>CAVVAJ010000001.1:0-1102625 GCA_963746255.1 uncultured Chloroflexia bacterium
TAACCAATATCAGCCTGACGGCGATTGTCGCTAGTCGCCGTCAGGTCAGACTAGAAGGAGATAAACATGAATACCAAGCTTGAACTTAGTGATAAAGATATCGAAAACATCGTCCAGCGTTCGTTTCAATATGTGGCGATGTTCAACGTGAATAACAAATTCGCGCTGACGCAAGGTGGCTGGAATACGGTCAAAGCCGATACCCAGCTCAAAGACCACACACTCACAGATATTGCACGGCCGAACAACGACACGCTCTACATCGGTTGTATGCTAGATCTGCGCAAAGAACCGGTCATTATCGACATGCCGAAATTCGACACGAAATATGCTTCGTTGATGGTGACTGCCTACGACCACTACGTCAACATACCCATGGCAACCCGACTTGGGCGATTTCCAAAAACCGGAGAAAATGCTCTTCTATTCGGCCCGGACGGAAGGCTACAGCGGCGAACCGGTGGAGGGCGTAGATCGTATTTTCGAAACCAGCGGTGATTTTGTGTCGGCAGTTTTCCGGGTTATGCCGCACGCCAACGAACCGGAACGTTTCAAACGGATCATTGAGCAAATGCAGTCGGTCAAGCTGGTCACGCTGTCAGAGCATCAGGGTGGTCAGGCGAAGCCGATCGATGATCCCAAGATTCCGCAGATCGGCAAGACGGACGCGGACGTGTTCGAAAACAATTTCCTCGAAGTCATGCAGTTCGTGTTCAACCACGTCACCTTAGACCCAGGCGATGAGATCGATAAGGCAGTTCTGTCTGCCCTGCAACCGCTTGGGGTCGAGCCTGGGAAAAGCTATGATGCCAGTCAGGTTGCGAAGCTTGATGGCGCCAGGTTCCGTAAGGTTGTCGAGGAACTTGTATCCAGCGAGTTGGCGAAGGCAACCGATCCCGAATTCGGCAAACGGATCGGGGTTGGTATGTTCCAACCCAAGGGTCAGATGACCCTCGAGCACCTGCTGTTCCAGTCAATTATCGGCCCTATTGGTATGCCTGCTTTTGAAGCCGTTTACCCTGCCGTTGCGACAACGGACGGCGAGCCAATGAACGCCATGCACGATTACGTCATCCGCATGAAGGGCGATAACATGCCGCCTGCTGGGGCTTTCTGGTCTGCCACGCTTTACGATACCAAGAATGGATTTTTATCCCCAACGATCGAAAGAAATACAGTGTCGGCGAAAACGGCGGCATGAAGCTGGATGCCGACGGCGGTATTGCCATCTACATCGCCGCTGAGCAGCCCGAAAACGTGCCGGATGAGAACTGGCTGCCCATCAATCGGGGCGACTACGGCATCGATATCATCATGCGTCTGTATGCGCCCGATCTTGAGCGCTATCAAAACTGGACCGCGCCCAAAGCTGAGAAAGTTAGCTAATCTGATCCACACCCCCTGTGAAAGTTGCGCTTGTTCAGCAGGTGCACAGCAGTAATAAATAGCGAGGAGATAAGATTATGGAATTGCTGAACACACTCTACAACCTGATGGGCCTGGTCTTTGTGCTGGGCACGATCATTTCGATGGGCCTGAGCCTGACGATGGCCCAGATCACCGGGCCGCTGCGCAACGTCCGCTTTGTGGTCATCGCTTTGCTGGCCAACTTCGTCGTCCCGCCCGATCCTGGCCTTGCTCCTCATCCGGGTCTTCAATCTGGATGAGCCTTTGGCCGTCGGACTGCTGCTGGTCTCATTGGCCGCCGGTGCGCCGGCGCTGCCCAAAACGGCTGTATTTGCCAAAGTGGATACCGCCGCAGCCACAGGCTTGATGGTGCTCCTGGTCGTGGCCACGATCGTCGTGCTGCCGATTGCCCTGCCCCTGTTGCTGACCGGAATTTCGGTCACCTTCTGGGATATCGCTTCCGGGCTGATCTACCTGATCCTGGTCCCGCTGGCAGTCAGCCTGTTTGTGCGTGCCCGCTATCCAGAAGTGGCCGCCTCGGCGCTCCCCTTCTTCTCCCAGGCCTCCAACCTGAGCTTGCTGATCCTGTTGGTGCTGATGGTGGTGCTGAATTTCAGCAACGTGGTCGGTTTGTTAGGCTCCGGTGGCTTGCTGGCCAGCCTGATTTTGGTGATCTTGACCACGGCTGGCGGTTACCTGCTGGGCAAACTGGGTAAAGCTGGTGATTGGTTGCAGGCCCTGGGTGCCGGGCAGCGCAATATCGCCGCGGCGATGGTGGTCGCCACGATGAACTTCGGCAACGATGAGGTCGTGATGGTGGTGGTCTACTCGCTGATCGTCATGGTGGTCTTAATCCCGCTGGCCCTGGAATTAGGCAAACGCGGGGCGAAGGAAGCATAGAGATTTCCAAATATTTTGCTCATCTTTTTGTTGAATTCTTGATAAGTCTATCAGGTTGTGCACGTGGTTAACGACATCCACAACCCAAATTTTCCGCAAGTTTGTTATGTACCCCATACAGGCGATGAGCCTTGGAGGTATTGTTATGGCTGAAATCCATGAAAGTAAGATGCAGCGCAGGGTGCGGCGCGAAATTCGCTCGCCGCGGGCGGCCGCCTTTGCCGGGATCGCTTATGCAATCTTGATGATTACCGGCATGATCATAACTACCAGCATCGCTAGGGTCAGGTTGGAGGACATCACCCTTGAGACGCTAGAGTCCTGGTCAGGGAAAGCATCCATGGTGATCATCATGGTGCCTTTTGCGGGGATCGCTTTATTGTGGTTCACCGCTGTGATCCGAGACCTGCTGGGAGAACGGGAGGACCGCTTCTTTGCGACTCTCTTCTATGGCAGTGGTATTATTCAGGTTGTGCTGCTTTTCATCTGGGGGGCAATATTCGGTGCGGTAATGGCGGCCAGGGCTATGACCGCCAGTGGACTGATCGATAGCGATATCTACATCTTTGGCTTTGCACTGATGAACGAGATCATCGGTAACTATGCCGTGCGCATGGCAGGCGTTTATATGACGGCCATCAATTCCCTTTTCTCTAAGACTGGCTTGATGCCGCGCTGGATGACGATCATCACCTACATCCTGGCCTTGGGTTTCCTGCTTGCCGCCGAAAGGATCAGGGAAGCCCGTTACATTTTCCCGACATGGGTATTCTTAGTGAGCGTATATATTCTCGTTCTAAACTATCGCCAAACTCACGATGAAGGACCGGAAGCCATATGAGAAGGAGATATTTTGGACGCTCAACTTGGTGATCTGCATGGCCGTCAATATAATGGTTCCACCGAGTAAAAATTTGATTTATATATTTTACGGAGGAAGGATTCATGACCCTGCCATACAAAAGAGTCCACGTGGTTATCAATCCTGCTGCTGGACACTACGAACCGATCCTGAATATACTAAATCATGTCTTCCACCCAGCAGGAGTCAATTGGGATATCAGCCTGACCCATAAATCGGGTGATGCCACTCACTTGGCTGCCGAAGCCGCTGCAGCGGGTGTCGATCTGGTCGCCGCTTACGGCGGAGACGGCACGCAGATGGAAGTCGCTAATGGCCTGCTTGGGACCGGTGTACCCCCAGGCAATCTTGCCAGGTGGTACTGGCAACGCCATGGCAGATGACTTGGGGATCTCCCTCGTTCTGCAAGAAGCTGCAGAGCTGATTGTCAACAGCGATAAGCGCCGGGCCATCGACCTGGCCAAAATTGGTGATCAAGTCTTCATGCTGCGGGCATACGCAGGTTTGAGTGCCGATATAGCCGCCAGCCGGGAAGATAAGGACAAATATGGCCAATTGGCCTATGTGCAGTCGGCATTGAATTTTCTTAGGTATGTGCCCGAAGCCCATTATAAAGCCACCGTCGATGGTGAGGTCATTGAGGGTGAAGCCCTGACAGTTTTTATTCTCAATGCCGGTACGATTGGCGGTGTCATGAGCATGGAACTTCCAAGCGTTGGGGATGTCGATATCAGTGATGGCTTTTTGGACTTATACTCCATCTCGAAAAGCATAAAACCAATCCGCGCAGTATCACAGCACATCTTTAAACAGAAAGGTGCCGATACGGGCGTCTACCACTGGCGCGGCAAAGAAATCACAATTGAAGCAAATCCTGTCCAGGATGTCTGGATCGACGGTGAACTAGCAGGTCAAACACCGTTCACCGTCAGCGCACTACCCAAGGCGCTGGAAATTGTAGTCCCGGCTTGAAAGATTTTGATGCATATTTACTGTAGATATATCCAAAGTGGTTCTTGAAATCTAATGGAGACGATAAACATCACTTTTATGGTGCTGACCGTGGCGGGGTTGGTGTTGAATTTCAGCTGCTTGATTGTCCTGGTCGAATCGCAGGGCAATCTGGCAGGGATTTTCTTTTTTCTGGCCGCGTTGGTCATCGGCTACCTGCTGCGGCAATCCTGGTGAGCCAGGGTGTTGAAAGGTTGATACCTCGTCCCGTGAGGACGGAGCGCACCACCATGATCATAATCAACACCATTAAAAATAAATTCCCGATAGATCTGACAGTACCAGATTTGTTGAATAGGTTCGCCGTTCAATGAAAAATAATCAGGCTTGTTCATCTCTACATCAAGAGAACTAAACGAATATTGGTCACAGGGGTTATCGGAATCCAAGTAGATCGTGGTTCAAGAGTCCAGATCATACGGGCTTTTGTTGCTGTCGATATCTATCGCTAATCGATCTGGTTTGCGCCTTTTGTTCACAGCGTGGAGAGACCAAAACCCGCGCGGTATCTTCGATCGTTTCGAGTTGAGGATGTATTTGGACTCAAACCGAATACTTGAGAAAACCTCCTACTTTGAGTTGGGAGTGACCTGGGACTCCTGCAATCAACCTTCCGCCAACCATTTTCGAGTAGATTCTTTGTTAAGTGTGCACGGTATGCTGGAAGCAAAAAAATCAAGCATAGTCAAGGGAGTGGCTTATGAATAAAGTTCAACGCTGGGAACTTATTGGCGTATTTTTTATTGTTGGTTTTGGTACAACCCTCCACTTCTGGTTTGAGTGGACTGACTATTGGCGGCCGGTGGCGTTGATCGCTGCGGTCAACGAAAGCACCTGGGAACATTTCAAAATGGCTTTTTGGCCGGGTTTGATTTTTGCTCTGATTGAATACCCGTTCCTCAAGGACGAAACCAACAACTTTTATGTCGCAAAATTCGCCGGTTTATTTGCCATGCCGGTGATCACCATGGTCCTGTTTTACGGCTACACCAGCCTGACCGGCACCCATTTATTATGGGCTGACGTGATCGTTTTTATTTTGTCTGTTATTGGCGGTCAGTGGATCAGCCTGACCATTCTCACAAAGACCAAGGAAATGCAGACCAGTACCCAGAATTTCGCTATCGCTGGATTGGTCATTATGCTGCTGGCATTTTCACTGCTGAGTTATTTTCCGCTAAAGAACTTTCTATTTGCCCACCCTGGGACAGGAGAATTTGGTATCTTGAGTGATTATGATCACGATCACGAACATTAGTTGACTGCTTTCAATGGTTTATAATGACGACAACAGGCACTTGTGCATACAACCATGTGATAATCTGAAATAAATATTAAGCAAATTTATCGTATCGGATGTTTATTGATGAAGAAAGATCTTGGAGACAGCGTTGGCAAATAACGGATCATCTCCTCAGGATCAGGATAGGAAGAGAGACTATTCACAGGTGCCATCAGTAGCAAAAAAATTATGGATATATACAAATTTTAACTGTAATCTATGGTGTACCTATTGCGTTGCAGAGTCATCTCCCAGGACTGCCCGGCGAGCTCTTAGCTTTGAAGTAATTCAGCAATTACTGGATGAAGCCGAGTCTCTTGGTTTCGAGCGGCTGTTCTTCACGGGCGGGGAGCCTTTTATCCTGGACGACATCTATGAAAAATTAGCTTATGCCTCAAATCGTTTTCCAACAACCGTCCTAACCAACGCTATGCTATTCAGTGGAAAACGGCTGCAAAAGTTGCGAAGCATTGCCAACGACAACTTAAGCATTCAGGTCAGTCTTGATGGTGCACAGCCCGAACTCCATGATTCTTACCGTGGTGAGGGCACTTGGGTGAAAACTGTGGACGGTATCAAGCAGTTAAGAGCTGATGGTTTTCATGTCTGCATAAGCACAACAGAAACGCAAGCAAACAAAACCAAAATAGATGAACTGCGCGCCTTTGTCTACGAGTTAGGGATTGCAGAGCAAGACCACTTTGTACGCCCCTTAACGAGGCGGGGTTTTTCCGAAGAAGGTTTGGAAGTTAGCGTGGATAGCCTATTGCCTGAGGTTACTGTCTCTTCTGACGGTGTCTATTGGCACCCGCTGATCTCACCCAGCGATGGTGATATGCTGGTCAGTAAACATATCTTCCCACTAGCTAAGGCTGTCGAATGTATCCAAAAGCGTCTGGTTAGCCAGCAAGACGGCATGGGTGCTGAGCGTACTGAAGTCCAGTGAGGGTGATTTATCTGCCCCCGTTGGGAGCAAACAATCTTTCACCAACAAAAATACTGGGGGATCTTGCTATTTGATAAGCAGTTTAGGTTATTTTCCCTGTTGATTCCCCGTTTTCCCCTTACGCCATACCTGCCATGCGCCGGTTGACCAAATAGCCCAGATCACCAAAACAGGTTGGAAAAACAATCGGATAAAACGTGATACGTCGGAGTTCAATCCAAATGCGTCAACCCGATTGACGTACTGGGAGATATTGCCGGGGAAGACTAATACAAAGAATGCTGCGGTAGCCCAGCCTATAATCAACCGATACCTACCAGGCAGGATTATCAATCCCACCCCAAGAATGATCTCGACAATCCCAGATATGACCACAACCAGGACGCCGTCGATAGGTAGCCAGAGCGGAACCTGGGCCAGGAATTCCTGCCGCAGCCAACTCAGATGGCCAAGGCCTGCCAAAATCAAAAAGCCTCCAAGTAATTTGCATAAAATCGATTGTACAGGGCTGATCTTATGCCCCTCAAGATTTTTGTCGACCATGTCCATATTAATCCCTTTTTATAATTTCAGCCTTATTTACAATATACCATATGAACATCAGCGTATTTTGGAATATACGAATATAGAAATAACTTTCTCGGCTAAATTTAACCAGGTAGAGCTAGCCAGTGCCACGGTCGTCGCTCCCAACGCAAAGACCGACGATCTGCTGACATCTGTGATAATAATGATGGAGGATAAGGTTGGGATCAAATCCATTGAAAGCTTGCCAGGTAATAAGGCTTTCCCAGAATCTAATCATTCCTGATTTTATATTCAAAAAATAACTCCCTTCCTAAAGCCGGGGTTTCGATAATATAATTCCTTTGTGAAGTGACCTAGGAGCGAGTATGAATATAAAGACAATTTTAAAATATACGTTAATTGGGATCGTTTCAATAATCATTATAGTTGTCTTGGGCATGCTGATATGGTCAAAAACAGGAACATACCCAGCAAGAATGGTTGCATTGTCCGCACTCGAATCAACGGATAGCGTAACAATTACACAGGACAAATGGATTGTATTTACACCTGTCACAGAGACGGATACCGGGTTGATTTTTTATCCAGGTGGTTTGGTAGAGCCGACTGCCTACGCACCTATTTTGCATCAAATCGCAGAAAACGGTGTACTGGTAATTATCATCCCCATGCCATTAAACCTGGCTATATTAAATACGGGTGCTGCCAATGCTGTGATTGACGCCTATCCATATATATCGACCTGGATCCTTGCAGGGCATTCACTAGGTGGTGCATCAGCAGCAATATTTGCGGAGAACAACCCAACAAGAATAGACGCAATCGCATTGTGGGATTCTTATCCACCCAACAGTGCCGACTTATCAGATAACACCATTTCTGTAATTTCAATTTTTGGCACCACGAATTATTTTCCAAATACCGAAAACTTTAATGACAAGAAGCCCCTGTTACCCGCAAACACGATATTCATCGGAATAGAAGGCGCAAACCATGCTCAATTTGGCGATTATGGCCCCCAAAAGGGTGATGTTGTTGCCTCTATGAGTTTAGCCGAACAACATGAACAGGTTGCTGATATTATGCTGGAGTTCATCAACCCATAAGCAATATGCACATGGCAATTTCTGCCCTCAAAAACAATCTATTTTCTCTTTCGAATCAAACCGCGACATACTCATAAACCGATCAACATATTTGTTGGCGGTTCCTTTTTATTAGATAGCGGGGTCTGGACTCGAACCAAAATCCGCTTATTTTCAATCATAAGAACCAAATTCGATCCCCAATTGATCAAGCTTTCCCCTTTGTTCGAAGCGTAGTGAACCCAAAAACTCGCTTAGCACAGCCTGATGTGATAAAAATCGCGCCGCTTACCCACGGTCGACAGCCCAGTCCGCTGCAGCCTGTGTTGGGCACACCCAAAAGACCCGGAATAGCTCAACCACTAACGCGAGGAGCATGACTGGGATGGCAATGATGTAAAGTAACTCCGAATCGGGATTCCCTGGTCGAGGTTGAGCTAACTGGTAGAAGGTATCGATCGCTGGAACGAGGAGCATAAGCAGCCTAACGGTTTGCGTTACCAGTCTGTGGGTGTGCTGGGATAACGTTTATTGATCAGTATAAACCTAAAGCCAGAACCAAAGCTTGAATAACGCGACGAATCCCACAGGTCAGGTTCACGCTTTGTTAGGCAGTAAGGTTTTGATTTTTTTCGTCCTAGTTGGATCATCCTTTCGGAACAATAATCCATGTTCCCAACGCTAATAGAACTAGGCCACCAATACGAACCCAATTCAGCGGGATAGGTTGCCCACCCGCTAAGCCAAAGGTATCTACCAAAACACCCACCGTCATTTGACCGGTGATGATCATCGAGAGTCCCGCCGCGACACCGATCTTGGGCAACGCATAAGCAATACCGGCAATAATGCCAATCCCGAGTAGCCCTGCAACGGCGATTACTCCTAATGTTGGAGCCTGGGTAGCAGAGAAGGTAGTATTTCCTTGTCTAACATAGACTACAAACAAAAGTAGACCTGCGGCTACCCCCGCAAGGACGTTGACCAACAATCCGGTTAGCATTGCCCCTGTATTTTTCCCAGCCGCACTAATGAGCGAAGATTGTACGCCTATTGCTAGGCCGCTAAAAAGTGCAACGATAAGCGATGTCAAGATTAATTTCTGCATTTTTGTCCTTTACATCATTCATACTTGGATATTCACTAATGTACTTCTTCCACTGCTCGGCTGAGAAAACAAGCTATTCGTTCCATATGATGCTGTCTATGTATCCTGATTTTTTCCCAGCACGAAAAACCCAAAGCATCCAGCCCTTCATTGAGCATATACAAACTCGGTCACCATAAGGCCGAGCATCCAATCATTAACATCGCGAAAGCGCTCAACGCAATGTTTTTTGCATGCAATGCTCTCCTTTTCGTTTTGCTGCCTAACGGTGTGCGTTACCTGAGCTGGGGCGGATGGCGGAACGCCACCCGATGTTGAAAAGGCTGGGGCGTGGAAAATCCCTGAAAATGGCGCAGAATCCCCAGCGTCCAGTGCACGCTGTGTTAGGCGCCCAGAGACCTCGATAGGCGACCAAACTGATATACACGCTTTACAGACTCAACGGTGAGCCACCACCCAATGGCAAGAAGCAGCTTTCCTCCGCTCAAAATGATACCAAGAATCATCACGGGTGTAGCCGGAAAGGGAAGCCCCAGCATTCCTTGGAGATCAAACGCTACTGATGGATCCAGCAAGGCTATTGAGGCTGATGCGATACACACCAACCCCAGGACGCTCGTCGTAAACACAGCAGTTTGCTGGGCAGCCTTCCGCATGCGAGCGGGGTCAACACTCCTGTGAAGTCAGCCATCGCCCAATGAAAACACCAGCGGGCAAGGCAAGCATTACATGGAAAACCGAAAATCCCATAAAGAAGCCAAACATTCCAATGGAATAGAACCCATAGATTCCCATCCAAACCCAGAGTTTCATCGTATAGGCGTGCCGAACCCAGTTTCTCAGGAAGATTACATCAATCAGTGTTCCTAAAAGGAGACCTGTTAGAGCATATTGAAAGATGCGTGATTCTGAAACTAGAGGAATACTGATCCACCACCCGGAGTAGACACCAGGCATTTCTATCCAATTCCAGCTGACGAAGCCAAAGAGTATATTGGTGTGCCTCCGTGTGATCGGATGATATTGTATGTAGGCAGGATTGAACCATTAAAAGGGATAGACACACTCATTGAAGCGATTGCACACATTCGAGGGGAGGGGAACGGAATATGTCTGGCAGTGGTTGGTGGTGAAACGGATATTGGCCAGGAGTTTGAAAGTGCCGAAATGTCGAGATTAAAAGCGGTCAGTACGGATTACGGATTGGATGATTCGGTAATATTTTTAGGAAAACGCAGTCAAAATTCATTGCCTATTATTACTCAGCTGCTGAAGCAGTAGTGGTGCCTTCGTTTTATGAGTCTTTTGGTTTGGTAGCACTAGAAGCGATGGCTTGTGGGACACCCGTGGTCGCATCAGAGGTGGGAGGCCTGGCGTTCTTGGTGCAGGATGGTGAAACTGGATATACAGTCCCCGTGGATGAACCTCAAAAGCTTGCTGACCGTTTAAATTTGCTGTTAAACAATCATGCCCTCCGTAAGAAAATAGGCCAGCAGGCCGCTGCATTTGCGAAGCATTATTCATGGGAGAACATATCAACTCGAATTATTGAGTTATACGCAGAAGTTCTATCTGATTGGAATGAGGATCGGCAGGTGCTTTAATCAAGCATAAGGATAAATTTTTATATGCCCAAACACAAATCTAGCGCACTTATTAATAGAGGCAATATTTGTATACTTGGGTGATAAGCAAAAAAAGGTCGTTATCTCTGCTCAAACTGAACGGGATTTGATAGCGATCCGATTGATTCGATTACACATTCGAGTTTGTCCCCAACTTCAAGTCGAATTCCTTTACCATGTCCTACACCAGAGGGTGTCCCGGTAGAGATTACATCACCGGGTTCGAGGGTAATTATCTCGGAGAGTTTATGTATCAAATATGATACAGAGTGGATCATCTGAGAAGTGTTCCCGTGCTGTTCCATCCTTCCGTTCCGAAATAATTTTATATCCAAATTGTGTGGGTCTTAAATCTCGTCTCAAGTCACAATGTATGGTCCCATGGGAGCGAATGTATCGAACCACTTGCCCTGCAGCCAATCCATGAACGGATCTTTTTCTCGCAAAAAACGGTCCTCTATATTTGAATTGAACGCTCGCTCTGAGATGTCATTTAGTATCGTATAGCCGAAGACATAGTTCGGTGCATCAGAAATTGGGATATATTTCCCCTTCTTTCCAATAACAACTGCTAATTCAACTTCCCAGTCAATCCATAAACCACCACAAGGAATAAGGATAGGTTGCCCTGGTCCGATGACCGTCGTAGAGGCTGGTTTCATAAAGAATTGAGGAGTAACAGAATCGTTTTCTCCAGGGACTCTGAACCCCACTTCATCAATGTGTCCGCGGTAATTCCCCGCCAATAAAATTAGCTTATGTGCAATTTTTTAATGGGGCTTCCAAAGTGGTAGGAAAACCATCAGGATAGAACACATGCTTCTTTGTGTTCTCTATGGTCATTTTTCTCAGGCTGGTTTGAATAATTTCCCAAATTTGTTCACCTGCTTCGATAAAGCTTCGTAAAGAAGTGAATTCATCTTCTGATAATTCTAATAAAGTAGATAAATCCTGCAGATCGACTATCTGCCCATCGACAGAATTCCAGGGCGTATTTTCTCTCCATCGTTATATTGAACGTAACGCACTGGAAAACCCCTTATGAGATCAATTCGTTAAATACATTATCCAGAATTCGCACGCCTAGCTCTGCTTCTTCTTCCGTTATTACTAGAGGAGGAGCGATGCAAATCACGTTTCCATACAGACCAACTTTTCCCAGCAGCATACCATGCTCTGCTGCGCTAAGAAGTATCTGATTTGTGAGTTTTGGATCCGGACTATATCCATCCATTGGATTTACGACTTCAAGCCCAATGACTAATCCCTTTCCTCGAACGTCACCCAGGATTTGGTTTTTATCCTGTAACTTTAAGAGTTCCTCCTTTAGTAAAGTGCCTATCCGTTCAGCATTTTCTGGTAGACGCTCTTCAGCCATTACATCAAGTACGGCCAATGAAGCCGCGCTAGCAATGGGATTACCTCCCCAGGTACTGGAAAGCTCACCGGCTCCCATCAATTCTAGGATCCTCTCTTCAGCTACAAGGGCAGAGGATGGTAGTCCACTCCCAAATCCCTTACCCAAACAAAGCATTTGAGGTCGAACACCTTCCCATTCGATTGCATACAATTTGCCTGTTCTCCCAAAACTCGACTGGACTTCATCAACAATCAGAAGGTATTCCCTATCCTTTACCCAATTCTCTAGGGCTTTCAACCAGCCGTTAGGAGGAAATATAAAACCTGCGCCACCCTGATATGGTTCAACAATGACCGCCCCCAATTGACCTGAAGAGGATCCATTCAATAATCCTGTCGAGTGCTTTGATACAATAGAAATCACACTCTGGATAAATCTTATCATATACACACCTGTAGCAGTAAGCATAGGGTGCCATCACCCCACCTGGAACGGTAGGTCCAAATTTCGCGGCGGGTACCCAGGTTGCCAGCAACACTCATTGCACCATAGGTGCGACCATGGAATGCTCCATAAAAGGATAAGACTTCGAATTTTCCAGTGTATCTTTTAGCAACCCGAAGAGCAGCCTCGGTAGCTTCCGATCCGGTGGATAATAAGAATACCCGGTTGAAGTTTGAGGGGCAAAGTCTCAAGTAGACGTTTTGCGAGAAAGTCACTCTTTCTGGGGTTGGAAATGAGTAACAATTCATCAGCCGTTTGGCCTGATCCTGGATGGCTTTTACATGCGCAGGATGGCTATGGCCAAGATTAGTGACTAAAACACCTGAAGTGAAATCGATATATTTTCTGCCATCAACATCGGTAACCCATACTCCGCTGGCGTGGTCCCACACAACGGGAACTTGATCAGCAATACACGGTGGTTCACATTCTCTCGATATTTCTAAATATGAAGCTGATTTTGGACCTGGAACTTTACGCTTTACGGGTAAATCCATCATATTCTCCTGACATCTTTGAGTCTACTGAAAAAACTATTAAAGAGAAGAACAAGAGTATATGTGGGGGTGCGTGCTCCGCACGCACCCCCACATATACCGCTCCTTTTTCTCATCTAGTACCTTTGTTCAGTAGAGACATCTTTATCAAACACAAAATTGGCTAATATTAAGAACTTACCGTTGCACCCTACCTGAGGCTTCTCCCCCAGGCGGCGTCACATCATCAACAGTAGCCAGATTGATATCACCAGCATAGGAGTGTTTCAAGCATGAAGCGGCTGTTGCGTAATTTAGAGCAGCCTCTTTCTGCCATCCCCGTAATCAGCCCGTAAATTAATCCTTGCGCTGACGAATCGCCACCTCCCACACGGTCAACAATATGGGTTATATCGTAACGTTTACTTAAAAAGAATTCCTGTTCGTTTACAAACACGCCGACCATCCATTGTGACTTGCACTCAAACTTTCTCTCAAAGTGATCGTTTGGTATTTCAAATTTGGAAACACATCGAGCATTTTTTTACAAAGTGCTTCATACTTTGCGGGGTTTAAATAGCCGGATTGAACACTACTCTCCCAGTTTTCGCTCTTGATGGAAATGGCCAAAGAGCGTTGGCAATCCTCCTCATTGGCAATGCCGACATCAACATAATTTACGATTTCCGTCATCACTTCAGGTGCAGATTTGCCATACTTGCACAGTTTCTTGCGGAAGTTATAATCGCATGAAACAATCAAGCCCAAAGCTTTAGCAGTCTGGACAGCCGTTAATGTCATGTCGGCGGCGCTCTGACTGATAGCGGGTGTTATCCCGGTCACGTGGAACCAGGAAGCACCCTAAATATTTCTTCCCAGTCAAGGCTGTCCGCTTTTGCAGACGAGATTGAAGAGCCTGCCGGTCGTAGATTACCTTTGAGGGACGTTGGTTTGCCCCTGCTTCAAGGAAGTAAATACCAATCCGGTTTCCTTCCCGCAGGATTTGGCTCGTGTTGACACCTAATCCACGGATATAATTTAATACAAGCATCTCCAATTGCATTTTTTGGTAAGACTGTGGTGAAGGCGACATCCATGCCGAATATCGCCAGGGAAGCAGCAACATTCGCTTCACCTCCACCGAAAGTGGCTTCTAGAAGTGGGGACTGCATAAAACGTTCAAAACCTGGGGGCTTTAAACGCTGCGTTATTTCGCCAAATGTAACGATACGTCCAAACATAAATTCACTTCCTTCAAACTATATGATCTCTTTCACAAGTTTTAATGCCTCTTTTGCCAGTTTCGTGATTGTTCCAAAATCACCTGCAGAAATCATGTCGCGCTTCACCATCCAGCTTCCACCGCAAGCATAGACCATAGGTAAACTCAAGTATGTCGCCAAGTTATTGACGTTGATACCGCCAGTTGGTATGAATCTGACACCAACGAATGGCGCACCTATGGCCTTTAGAGTCTTAACCCCTCCCATTGCTTCAGCTGGAAAGAATTTCAATATGTTCAATCCATAGTGCAGAGCCATATTGATTGTCGTGGGAGTAGCAACTCCAGGGGTGATCGTTACTTCACGTTCCAGACACCATTCAACTACCTTTTTTATCAAATCCTGGAGATACGATGAATTGTGCACCTGCTGCAGTGGCTTGTTCAGCTTGGAGAGTAGATAGTACAGTTCCAGCACCAATCAGCATCTCTGGAAATTCGCTAGCGATATTACGGATAGCATCCTGCGCAGCGGCTGTTCGGAAGTGATCTCAGCGCAAGGTAAACCTGCCTCCAATAACGCCTTTCCAGAGGAATTGCGTCCTTTGCATCCATAATTGCTACCACGGGCACAATTTTTAACTCAGCCATACGGGCTAAGACTTCACTCATCGCTTATCTCTCCTTTTTTAGTAGTCTGGACAAAATCCATTAGAATCAATGCCGCTTTAATTCATGCCATTGATGAGTATTTGTTCATTTTTACCGTGGGCGTGAGTTAATGAACCTGGTCCGAAAATGATCGTTGGAATATTAGCCTGGTTGTTGTAAAACCATGCATCACAAGCAGCCGTCATCGCCCTGATTTCACCTGTCCCGCCATTTCTCTTTACGGCACCTACCAATTTTTTTACTAACCAGTGATCCTTTGGTAGGTTGTAACCATCGGAATTGAGCATTGGGAATGTGAGTTCGAAATGATCTCTAAGCCACTCATCCCCTTCTGATCGAATTGCATTCATCATCTCCGACTGTACCTGGTGGCGATTTTTATTTGGCAGAAAACCTAAAACACCACGGATTGTTGCTTCAGACGGCACGCTTGCCGGCCACTTCCCAGCATTACATTCTCCAAAGGTAAGCGGCATTGGATCTTCATATACATCGGAACAACGGGAAACCTCTTGATGTTTCCAGTAACCGGTTATGGTAGTTTTCCCGGATCATTCATCGCCGGACCGCGGGCTTTTTTGTAATGCACTTACCGTACTGCCCTTGCTTCCGCTGTGACCAGCTCGTCCGAAGGTTTTTAGTTGAAACCAGACTGCACCGTGTACTGACGGGATTACCGCTAATTCAGATGGTTCTAGAACGATCGCTTCATCAGCCTCCACCCCTCGCCGCACCATCGCCAGGGTGCCATTTCCACCGTTTTCCTCTTCGATAACAAACTGGAAGATCAAATTCACTCTTGGTTTTATTCTTAATTCTCTTAGTAACTTCGCCAGCGCAAACAGAGTGACAGCCTGGCCTTTGGCATCACACGCTCCTCGTCCGAAAATAATTCCATTTTCAATTTGGGGAGCATAAGCCTTGTTTTGACCTTCGCTTGGAGGGACAACATCCAGGTGAGTATTAAATAAGATCGCCTTAGAGGTATCTTGCCCGTATATGAGACACTCAAAATTGGGTGTATCTGAGTAGCTAATCCCGGGAAGTCGGAACGCATAATCGGGATCATCCATGATCGAATCATCCACAAACACAAGTTCGCAATCGTCTACATAGGGTTTTATTGAATTGAATAAAAAGCGAATTACGGGACCTTCATTTCCACGTGTAGATGGAAATCTAACCAGATCACAGAGTAATGATTCTGTGTCTCGTCGAATATTTATTAAAATTTCCTCGTTTACTACTTCCATCGATCCATCTAAGACTGAACTGAAAAAAAAGGACTTGAATAGAAGGTGCGGTATAAATGGGGGAGCATGCTCCGCGAGTACCCCCACTTATACCCTTGTTCTTCTCTTTTAAGTAGTTTTTTCAGTAGAGTCATCTAAGGTATCAGCACAGCCTTAACTGCCTGCATTTGCTCAATTTTTTCGAAGATATTCTCCCACTCACTCAAAGGCGCGACGTGTGTGATTATTTTTGATACATCTATTTTCTTTTGTTGAATCAATCCTATTGTTTTCTCCCAGGATGTGTATCCGGTGCTTAAATTGAAGACGACAGAACATACCTTCCACATTGCAGTATCCCATGGGAACTCAATATCTTTGCCCCCCGTCATACCAATAGCTGTTATCCTACCCAATCTTCTTACCAAGTGGGGGAGAAGGGCAATTACAGCTGGTGCTCCGCTTGCTTCGACGACAAGATCAGCCCCCCGTCCGTTGGTCAATTTGTTTATCTCTTCAACCAAATCTACGCGATCTGCTATGATGATCTCGTCAGCACCAATATTTTTTGCGATTGGAATTCGGATATCCTCATCTGCCGCGTGTCCCTACGAGCGCCACTGTCCTGGCACCTGCCGCCTTGGCAGCCATAACGGAAAGCAAGCCGATTGGACCGGGTCCTATTACGGCCACAAAATCATTTGCTTCGACGATTTCTCGTTCTAGAACATCTTGTACAACATTCGCTGTAGGTTCTACTAATGCGCCTTCTTCGTAGCTGATTGATTCAGGTAATCGATGCAGGAGGTGTTCAGGTAGGGCCAAATAGGGCGCAAAAGCTCCATTAATCCCCCAACCAGGTGAGCGCTTTGAAGCACATAGCTGGATATACCCAGTGCGGCATAATTCACACTTACCGCAAGCTTTCGTGTGTGGTTCCGCAACAACTCGATCTCCAACGCAATAATCACGCACTTCTGACCCTGCCTCAACAATCACACCAGAGAATTCGTGTCCCATAATCACTGGAGGCCAATAGGGAAAAGTATCGTGTTTTATATGAATGTCGGTTCCACAGACCCCGGCCGCTTTAACTAAAATCAACACTTCATTTGGCTTTGGATCAGGCACTGCAGTTTCCATTAAAATCATGTTTCCAGTGCCCTTTGCCATCTTAAACAAGCCTAACATCGTCTCAGGTTTATTCATTCAATTACTATATACACAAATGATTAAAAACTCACTTATAGGTTTTTGGTTCTATCTGTGAATTTATATCGATAGGGTATCGTGGGGCTTCACCTTTCAAGAATCTGAGGACATCATCCACGATTTTCTCGCGAATACTCCAGCCTGATTCTTCAGAAAGCCAGGCCAGATGTGGTGTGCAGATAGCATTTGGGTTTCGCAGTAAATGGAGGTTGTTATCAGGAGGTTCTTTCTCATAAACGTCAATTCCTGCATGGGCAATCTCGCCTTTCAGCAAGGATTTATCCAGAGCATTAAGGTTAACGATCCCACCTCGGGCAGTATTGATCAGGATTGCTGTCGGTTTTATCAATTTTAATTCTTCTTCATCGATCAGATGATACGTCTCTTCATTCAAGGGAGTGTGTAAAGAGATAATATCAGATTCACGAAGTAAACGCTCAAATGATACAGTCTCTATCCCTAATGATTGCTTACGTCTTTCTGAAAGATATGGATCACAGATTAAGGTTCTGACATCAAATCCCTGCATCATTTTATAAACAGTGCCGCCTATTCGTCCGCATCCAATTAATCCTAGTATTTTACCTTTGATAGAAAACACAGGATAGATGGGATCAAACATCCATTTTCCCTCATCCGTAGATCTTTCCAGGATCCGATTTTGGATTAATAGTTTGCGTTGGCAGGCGAAGATCAGCATCACAGCTTGTTCGGCGACTTCATTCACACAGTAATCTGGGACGTATGCGACCTGTATCCCGTGTTTGTTAGCTGTAGGCACATCTACATTGTCATATCCAACCCCGTGTCGGATTATTAGTTTGCATTGATCTAAACCCAAGATCACATCCTCATCAATTTTAGCCATATTAACAATGATGACATCAGCATCCGAAATCAAGTCTAATAGTGCACCTCTTGATGCTTCCTTCATTTGATAATAAGAAAATTCGATATCGAATTGACTGAATTGTTCCACTTCCCAATCAAGATCGGATTCTACATAATCAGTCACTACAACTTTGATTTTAGACATGTTTTCTCTGTATATAGGAAGAAGGTTGAAATTAGAATCTTGACCGCACTATTGCCAGCGCTAGATTGGTACACACAATTCGTACATGCATGACTTGCTGGTAGTCTTTCGAACCGAAACGTATTGACCGACCGCCAATTCTCTGAACATTAGGTATAAAAGAACATAAATGAGCAATTTCAGAAAGAGAAAAATCAATTTCTAATTCGAAGAAATCCGCCATTTTTAGAACCGGAATTTCATTGACTCTGGATACTGCTATTTGGGTGGTCTTTTGGATTAATTCTCGGGCAGAGGCAACAGGCATATTGTGGGCAGTGAATTGGGAGATACCCTTTTTGACAACTGCAGTCTCAATCTCTGGTATAAGTTCCTTCGCCTCTGCCCCAAATTTATCGTCACCAACTACCAGGATGGTAGGAACGCCGTAGCTCGCTGCCCAGTAAGCATTTAAACCGAATTCTCCGATTTCTTTTCCATTTAGACGCAGCGCAAATACATCTCTCATCACATATCCATGATTCAGCACCCCTTTTTCAGTTCCCGCCATGGCATGCCCCAGAATAACAGCCCCTGCGAAAGACGAATCGATCCCTTCCATCTGGTTATCAGGCTTCACATACCCTGAAATAAATGATGCTTTTGGGTGTAAGTATTCTGGAAGCATATAATTCATTGCGGCATGCGCTTCGTTGATTACAACCTCTAATGCTCCGGCTGCCAGTGCACCTTCCACAACAGAATTAATCTCATTTATCCAGAGTTTTCGTGCCCATTCAAAATCAGGATTGCCCGGTAAACACTGGCGGCTGTCAACAATCCCTGAGACGCCTTCAAAATCAGCCGAAATATAAATTTTCATGATACTTCTACTCCAAGATTGATTCCAAATTCCTGGTCGAAGAAATGCATTTTTTCTGGACGAATTTGTATTCCAATTGCTTCCCCATCGCTGACAGGTAAGTCAGAGCTGGCTAAACAATTGAACAACATTCCATTGATATCAAAGAGAATTAATGTTGATTGCCCGAGAAGCTCAACTGATATGACATGTGCTGGTAGTGATTCGGGAGTTCCCGGGTCGACTAAGCGTATAAACTCTGGTCTAAATCCAAGTGTGACTGGGATTTCCTCTTTCTTAACATGCTTAAGCACTGATAAACCGATTTCTCCCGCCTTTACTTTTAACCCGTTTTTAGTAAAAAGTGCCTGCTCAGTGACCAATTTTAATTGGCCTTCTATTAGATTCATCTCCGGGCTTCCTACAAACGTTGCTGTAAATATATGGTTAGGCTTGTTGTAGAGATCCATTGGTGAAGCGAGTTGGACTAGACGCCCTTGATTGATGACCGCAATTCTGGTTCCTAGAGTTAGTGCTTCTACTTGATCGTGAGTAACGTAAATAAATGTGCCGGAAATTCCATCCGATTCTTTAGCTAGACTCTTGTGGAGTAGTTTAAACTCAGATCGCATACTGGCTCTTAGTTTTGCGTCTAATGCGGCCAGTGGCTCATCTAGAAGAAAAACCTTTGGACTTCTAACCAGGGCTCTGGCGAGAGCAACCCTTTGACGTTGTCCTCCACTGAGTTGATCCGGATATCGATCCAACAATTCTTCAATCTCAACCCGCTTTGCAGATTTCACCACCCTCTCTCGAATTTCATCCTTTGGTGTCCTGATATTTTGAAGGTAAAAAGCAATATTGTTAAAGACTGTCATGTGTGGATAAAGAGCCAGGTTTTGGAAAACCATAGCCATATCACGACTTTCAGGAGTCCTGTCAGAGACATCAACGCCTTCAAGGATTACTTTCCCATCGGTCTGTACTTCGAGACCTGCAACAATTCGCAGGGTCGTGGTTTTTCCGCAACCAGACGGTCCCAGCAATACTAAAAATTCACCTTCTTCTACCTCAAGATCAAGGTGGTCAACCGCCATGGCACCTGGAAATTGCTTGGTTATATTTTTCAATTCAAGATATGCCATACAGACTCCTGTTTTACATACTTAATCTGGCTGAGAGACCTTCAAGGATTTGTTTTCGAAATGCAATCGCTAATATTAGGGGGGGCAGGAAACTCAAGGTTGCTGCAGCGGCGATCATACCTCGACTGGAACTCATCCCCTGTGAAAGTGCCGCGAGAACTGCGGTTTGTGTTTTTGAATTCATTGTCTGGGTCAATATAGTTGCGAATACAAACTCACCATAGGATGTCATAAAAGCGAAGATCGCAACCGCAATCAATCCCGGTCGTGCAAGCGGTAGAACAACTCTGGTAAGTGTCTTAAAATATCCACATCCATCCATACGCGCCGCCTCTTCGTATTCAACCGGGATGTTGTAGAAATAAGCGCGCATAATCCAGATCGTAAAGGGTAAGGTTATCGCAGTGTAAATCCCAACCAACGCTATTTTTGTATCCAGTAAATTAAACTTGAGCAGAAGAATATACATCGGGATTACGATCGAGATGGATGGCAGCAGCCGGGTGGCCAGAAGGCCAAGAAATATTCTTCTATCTCCATAGAATCGATAACGTGCAAAAACATGACCTGCTGGGAATCCAATCAGGATATTAATGAGTGTCACAAAAATAGCAATAATAATACTGTTTATTATCGCGGGATAGACCAGCGTTCCCGACATGGTGTACATGGATTGCAGCATCACCGTCGAATCTGGCGGAACCACGCCGGTGAAGATGTATTCGTAGTGATTCAAAGTAAAAATTTCAAGATTAGGAAACAGGTGTGGGGGGCGATCCATTAAGGCGGCCTCTTTCTGAAAGCTGGAGACAATTACCCAATAGATTGGTGCCAGAATATAAATCAGAATAAAAATACTGATCAATGTTACAATGACCTTTTTGGATCGTAGCCTACCCGAAATTGTGTTTGGAAAAATGTTCATAAATCGCTCCCGGGTCTTCAACTGCTCGAAGATCGTCTTTCTGGATTAAGAACTACTAGATATAAATAAATAAATCCAAACATAATTAATGAAAGGATAATGGCCATTGCAGCACCTCTTCCAAATCGTGTGAAAGTGAATGACTCGTTATAAACTAACCAGGCCAATGTCCTGGTTGTATCCCCTGGTCCGCCTTTCGTGATTACGAAAACTAATCCAAAGTGCATCACTAGCGCGAAAATTGTTTGGATAACTAACACCATTTGTAATACAGGCATCAGGAGAGGAATTGTGACCTTAAAAAAAGTTCTTACAGTTCCACTGTGATCTAACTGAGCTGCTTCATAAACACTCTGAGGAATGGTTGCCAATCCAGCTGTGAACAAAAATGCTGTATAAGGAACGAACTTCCATACATACGCATAAAGGATTACCCATAAGGCGAGGTTTGGATCAGCCGCGAAAGTTACATACTCATCTATTAAACCTAGATTGTAAAGAATCCCATTTAATATCCCAAAGCTGGGATCATAAATCCAATTCCAGATAACGGCACTGACGGCACCAGGGATTGCGTAAGGTAAGAGTAGAGCAAGTTTGATTAATCCATTGCCACGGAAATGTTCATTGATCAGTAATGCTATCCCCAGAGATATAACGACCACCGCTACTACGGCAACGATGGTGAACTTCATCGTCACCCAAAGTGAGTTGTAAAACCCTGGTGCGACTGTTGATTTGGTGAAGATATCAATGAAGTTTTGAAACCAGATAATTTTTCCAGTAGGCACCCCATATTTAAATTCTTGAAAAGCCACTGAGACAGAATACAGGAGTGGAAAAGCAATAAAAACGACAATAAATAATAAGGACGGTATGAGTATCCTGTAAGCAAATTGAGACGTCTGCCGGTATCGCTTCTTCTCAAATGACGATAGCATTCAACTTCCTCTCTCTTCAGAACAAAATTTAGGTGAACATAGAAGTGGAGCAATTGCTCCACTTCTATGTGTATATTTAGCCTGAGCGCTATCCAGCTTCGGCTTTAAGATCTAACCATTGTTGTTTTATACTCTCGAGCACCTCTTCAGTAGTAGCCTGGCGCAGGTAGGCTTTTTGAACTTCTGTTCGTACAAAAGCGATCCACTCTGCGAACCATGGTGCTGAAATGCCTTCTTTGGAACGAGCGATGTTTTTCTGCGCTTGCATCACATTGGTGTTTGCCATCGCAGAAAAAGCCTTATCGACTGTCGGATCTCGCCACAGTGAGTCAATTGAAAAGCCAAGTCCGTTTTCAACAGCCCAGCGTTTCGGAACGTGGTAATCTGTCTCGCCATTAACTGTGGTCTTACCGCCTAGGAACTCGATCAGTTCCCATGAGGCTTCCTTGGTAGCATCGTCTTCTAAAGCCCCACTACCCATTAAGTACATGCGAGAATATCCATCAGTTTCGTGGGTTGCTCCAGGCATCATCGAGACTTCAGCCTGCCCGGCAACCTCTGATATCCCTGGTGTGTTGAATTCACGAACCATGTAGCCCGGGACAATTGCAAATGCTGTGTCCCCAGCCTTGAACGCCTCCTGAACATCAACAGCTGTCATCTCAAGAACCTTTAATGGAACCGTCCCATCATCATTAATCGACGTCGCAATGTACTCGATCGTGTCATACAGAGGTCCGGAATTTGTTTCAAAGACTGGATCCAGGTTTTCATCAAAAAATGAAGCGCCCTCGGAGTAAGCTAGGCTGTAAAAAGCCTCGTCAAACCAGGAATTCTGCTGCTAGCCCTACCATAAAGGGATCTTGAGTGATTCCCTGCTCTTGAAGCATCTTTCCCTGTTCGGTGACCTCTGCCCATGTTGTTGGAGGTGAGGATATTCCAGCATCTTCTAGCATTTGCTTGTTATAAAAGAAGTACATCACATCCGTGTAGTAGGGAAGACCATACAGCTTTCCATCATAGGTCATAGCTTCCACGGAATAAGGAGCTATGTCATTCTTATAATCGAGTATCTCTGGATAATAATCCTCGAGTGGAACAACCCATCCAGCTGCGGCCCATTTTGCTAACCAGTGATCTGAGCTGTATAACACATCGAAGGCGTTGCCGGCCGCGTTAGCAGTAGTCACATGCGTATCAAATTCTCCATAACCCGAATTTGACCATTCTATAGTGGCATCCACTGGGACTGGGGCTTCTGAAGCCACCCATTCTTCGTAAGTACCGAGGTTCTCCATAACCTTCTCAAGGTCATATGTCCATCCAGTAACTTGGAGGTCACTGGGCCTAATGGCTCAACCGCTTCAGCAGATTCTTCGGCAGCTGGAGCCTCTACGGGGACTTCAACCGTAACAATCACCGTATCACCCTTTACCTCTTCGATGACAGGTACTTCAACAGTGATAACTACGGGTTCTGCAGGTGCTGGTTGTGCACAACCGGCAGCACTCCCCAGGAAAGCTAAAAGAAGTAATATGCTCAGTACAGATTTCGTTCTCATTTTATTATCCTCCATGATAGGTTTAGAAAAAATTTTCCTTCCTGAAATTGGTTTTATTTATAAGTCTTTTCGACCCGTTGCTTCGGATGCATCTTCTGGATGAACGCCTTCCTTCAGAAGCTTCCGAGTTTCAGTTTCATTTTCTGCCCTCCTTTCAGTCTCGAGTAAGACCTCTTCTGCTATTTCTTGTGGGATAACTAACACCCCATCACTGTCACCTACAATGAAATCTCCAGGACGTATCAAGACATCATTGAACCAAATTGGGATCTGCCATCCACGTAATCGTGAGCGGTAAAATCCATCTACAGGACTGGTAAATTTACAAAAAATCGGAAAATTCATACGTTTTACGAATCCGGTGTCTTTAGCGCCGCCATTTATTACAGCGCCATTAACTCCGTTGTTTTGACATATTGTCGTAGCCAGTTCTCCCCAGAACCCCGATACTTGGTCCTTACCAGCATCTACGACAATCATGCTGTTCTCTGGATAAGCGGCGACCATTTTTGCCGCAGGGCGATCACGTTCATCGGGTAACGGGTCGTATATCCATTGGACCGTAAAGGCAAAGCCTGCCACCACCTCGAGACTTAGTTCTTTAGTTTGGCATTTAATATCTGGACCAAGCCACTGGTTATGCATATTACGTTCTTGAAAAATATCATTAATCGCCGCTGTATAGAGAGCTTGATATCGATCAACCATCTCATTTATTGGGATTTGATAAGGGTGCAATTCCATAAATACCTTTCCTTTCGTTTTTTTTGGACTTGAATGGATCAATATCTACTTGAGGCTAATCATCGATTTCAGAGATACTGACTAGTCGCTTATCTTTGATACTTAAGTGAACTGCTTCGGCTACCTGGGTGATTTTTAATCCGTCATATCCGGATGGATATTTCCCTTCAATTTCTAGAATCGATCCTCCAGATTTTAGATAAGACACATTTTTATAGAAGTCTTTAATCGCATCAACAAAATAACCACCAACAGTTTCCCATCCAAAAACGCTTTGGTCTGAAAATAAAGCTCCATAATTTGGCGTGATAACACCGCCCTCTGCAAAGCAGTAGCGTAAACCACGATCCTGGCTGTCCAGTTCAACGAACCCTTCGCTGCCAACGATTCGAAGGCCCTGGTTTACGACGGCCTCGAATTGTTTCGGTAATATCCAATTTACATCGATATGACAACTCATATCTCCTTCCATAACGATGTGCGCGGTGAACCGTGTCAAACGTGTCAATTCCCATGGATAATAATTTGCCCTTCTTCCCTTGGGCAAGGACAGCAATTGCTTCTTTCCCCGTAATCCAACGCACAAAGTCGTATTTATGCACTCCAATAAACCAGAATGGCGAGGACGATGCAGCCCATCCGGCGAGCCATTCTGACGGAACAATGATTTTGTCTTCCATATACGCGTACGCATAATATGGTTCACCGATCTTTCCCTCACGGACTTTGTGCATAAGATCAATGTTGTAAGGGTCATAGCGTTTATGCATATCTACTTGCAGTAGTAAATCGCGTTCTTTTGCAAGCTCTACCATGAGCCTGCATCCGGATGTCGTCAGGTCTAAAGGTTTCTCAACCAATACATGTAAACCGTGATCTAGTGCATAAACGACCATTTCCCGGTGTAGATGGTCAGGTGTAGCGACGCTAACCGTGTCCAGATCTTCGTGCGTGATCATCTCTTGATAATCTGTGTATTTGGCTATTCCATATTGTTGAGATTGTTTATGAGCTATTTCTTCTGATTTATCAGCGATAGCAACAAGATTTACTCTACCTTCCCTCTCATATTCTTTTGCTGCTCTCAGATGAAAAGTCCCCCAAATTCCCCCGCCAATAATCCCAACCCGAATTATTTCACTCACCACCATTTTCTCCCGACAATTTATGTGATTATGATTTCTGAAATTTTTCCAGCAGTCAACTGAACATTCTCTCTCAATACTGTCGTTAATCCTTTCATTTCCATTCTTGTCGCAGGTCCTGATACAGATACAGCAGCAAAAACATGATCATCCCCTCTCCTAATCGGAGCTGCCACACATCTAATCCCAATCTCCGTTTCTTCCTTATCAAGGGCGAACCCCTGGTGTCGAATTTTCTCCAATTCTTCTTTTAATATCGCTGGATTGGTAATTGTGTGTTTGGTGCTTCCCGTTAATTTACAAATTGAGAAATACTCTTGCAGGAGATTCGGTTCCATAAATGCTAGCAAGATTTTTCCTAGAGAAGTGCTGTGCAGCGGTTGGCGGCGACCGATTTGCGGAGTCATCCGCAAGACATGATCAAGGGAATTCTACGTGGTCTATGTAAACAAGTTCAAAGCTATCATGAATTCCCATGAAAACAGTTTCACCAACGTTCTTTGAAAGTTCACCCAGGAATGGATGGGCATCTTTTACAAAATCATAGCTGTCAAGAACTGCTTTACCATATAAAAGAATTCTGGGAGCAAGTTTGTAAGTTCTGCTATTGTGTTCCTGTTTGACAACCCCTAAATGGGTCAGTGTGCGTAAAAGCCGGTGGGTCGTTGTAGAATTCAGATCAACAGCGCTGGCAATATGGGTAATCCCCATACCTGCTCCATTTTCTCGAAGGAGATCCAGGATAAGGAAGGCTCGCTCAACCGATTGAACTGTATTTTCCATTATTGCTTTTGGGCTTTAGAACCTGATTTATTCCGCATTGTGGAATGCCATTCCATAATATGGAATATATTAGCATAATTATTCCCTCTTGTCTAGGATTGTGTGAAAATTTTAAGATGAACTCGACTGAAAAAAGCACTCGATGAAAAAGGAGCGGTATATGTGGAGGTGTGTGCTCCGCAGGCACATTCACATATACCCTGGTTCTTTTCTTGTAAATAGGTTTTTCAGACGACTCTTAAGAATATTTGGGGAGACAATAGGACTAATGTATAAATCGCGGCTTTACATCCAACAAATTAGACCACGGAAGGAAGATGATCAGACTTCCCGTGGCCTATTGATTGATGTCAGCTTTTGTCAATCGAATTATGGCTGCTCTGAATAATGACAGGTGCATCCTTTATAGAAAGCTTCATTGTTATGGTCGGCAACATATACAACAGTGCCTTCTTCGATGGATAACTCGCACCCATCCAGGAAAGTAGGATTTTCAATCCACTCCGCCACCTGCACATCACAGCCTACATAGATCGTCCCATTCCATTTGTCATTACATAATGGCCCCTGGACCACTTTATCTACGAAGACGTCTCTACCTTTTATTTTCACTAGATACGACGTTGTGGACCGTTCAATGTCTGAAGTTGCAGTTGCATTTTCAAGGGTGTTTACTTTCTGAGTGTCAACGAAATCATCAGGTGGGCACACAGGCGGAGCAGGTTTACATGTCGAGAGGAGAAGCGACAGAGTTATAAGGAAGAGTATACGGAGCAGATTTATAATGTGCCCACAATTCCTGTAACAAGCACCAACAGCATGCTGTCAAGCATGTAAAGTGAAGCATATTTAAACAGACTGAAGTTGATCTTTTCCGACGGTCTATTATTGCTAAGTACTGCCAGAATCAGTAAGCCAACCGAAAGCAATGCGAAAAGTCTCAGGAAACCCACTGCCATACCTATCCCATAACCAGCCACCACCATTGCCGATGCAGACAGTATTGAGTGATAGTGCGATAATTTTCCTGGTGATTTGAAATCCATAGGTATCAGGAAATGTTGGGAACTCCTGCCCGTCTGTAATCATCTACATAACGCAGACTGAAGGTCAGAATATGTGTAGGAATCCAGAACAACACCACCATCGCAAGTGCAACCCCAACCCAATCTACGCTTCCAATTCCCAGTGCTCGGCCTGCTAATACCGGTATACCCCCTGCGATACCACCCCACAAAATTGAACAGCATGTGCGCCGTTTGAGCCAAATAGTGTAGATAATTACATCGCAGAATATCCCTGAGAAGACAATTATTCCGTAGAGCGGGCTCAACATTATCGACCAGTACACTCCCATTGCAGATAACACAAAACCTAGTGAGAGAGCATTTTCTGGACGCACCTGTCCACCGTGGCCCAGGCTCCCGACCCGTGCCGCCCGATGCACATCAAGGCCCACGTAGCCTTCTACGGCTATATGAGGCTGGCCTGTGTGTAGTCCCATGCGCAGCCGAACGGTTTGCGTTACCAGTCTGTGGGTGTGCTGGGATAACGTTTATTGATCAGTATAAACCTAAAGCCAGAACCAAAGCTTGAATAACGCGACGAATCCCGACAGGTCAGGTTCACGCTTTGTTAGGCAGTAAGGTTTTGATTTTTTTCGTCCTAGTTGGATCATCCTTTCGGAACAATAATCCATGTTCCCAACGCTAATAGAACTAGGCCACCAATACGAACCCAATTCAGCGGGATAGGTTGCCCACCCGCTAAGCCAAAGATATCTACCAAAACACCCACCGTCATTTGACCGGTGATGATCATCGAGAGTCCCGCCGCGACACCGATCTTGGGCAACGCATAAGCAATACCGGCAATAATGCCAATCCCGAGTAGCCCTGCAACGGCGATTACTCCTAATGTTGGAGCCTGGGTAGCAGAGAAGGTAGTATTTCCTTGTCTAACATAGACTACAAACAAAAGTAGACCTGCGGCTACCCCCGCAAGGACGTTGACCAACAATCCGGTTAGCATTGCCCCTGTATTTTTCCCAGCCGCACTAATGAGCGAAGATTGTACGCCTATTGCTAGGCCGCTAAAAAGTGCAACGATAAGCGATGTCAAGATTAATTTCTGCATTTTTGTCCTTTACATCATTCATACTTGGATATTCACTAATGTACTTCTTCCACTGCTCGGCTGAGAAAACAAGCTATTCGTTCCATATGATGCTGTCTATGTATCCTGATTTTTTCCCAGCACGAAAAACCCAAAGCATCCAGCCCTTCATTGAGCATATACAAACTCGGTCACCATCAGGCCGAGCATCCAATCATTAACATCGCGAAAGCGCTCAACGCAATGTTTTTTGCATGCAATGCTCTCCTTTTCGTTTTGCTGCCTAACGGTGTGCGTTACCTGAGCTGGGGCGGATGGCGGAACGCCACCCGATGTTGAAAAGGCTGGGGCGTGGCAAATCCTTGAAAATGGCGCAGAATCCCCAGCGTCCAGTGCACGCTTTGTTGGGCGGCTCTTACGAAGTTGTTGTAGATTTTCCACCAGCAACTACCTCTGTTATTCTGTAAGCGACAAGCGTGCTACAATCTCGTCGTCTTCCCATTCATTCATTTCTATAAAGCCTAGTTTACTGTAAAGATGTTTTGCTACAAGATTAGCAGGTTGATAGGATAGCGCAAAGTTTCTGTGCCCATACTTCCCATTTAACATTGTTATTGCCGCTTGCACTGCTTGTCTGCCGTATCCGCGTTTCTGCATACCCTGGTCGACTAAGATTCCTCCCAGCCAACAACTTCCATCAGCCGGGTCTATGGCCCACATCATGAATCCGATTACTTGCTCATCTAAGCAAATAGCAAGGGGATGCCAATCGTTTCCATAACAACAGAGAGCCAGGTAGTAACATGGCTCAGCAACAAATTCACGCTGGGTCTCAGAAACCTTTAGGTCGGCAACGTTGCGCCAGTTATCACTGACTAACCGGGCGCAATGAAACTTGTACCTCATTTCTTTCTGAGGTGTTTGAATCCATAAGATATGTTTTCCTCTCTTGAAACCCAAGTGAAAGAAATCTGCCGCCCAACGGTTTGTTCAAGTGCTCGGCGTTTTGAACCCAAAAACTCGCTTAGCACAGCCTGACGTGATAAATCGGCCCGCTTACCCTCAGAGCGAAGCCCTATCCGCTGCAGTCTGTGTTGGGCACACCCAAAAGACCCGGAATAGCTCAACCACGAACGCGAGGAGCATGACTGGGATGGCAATGATGTAAAGTAACTCCGAATCGGGATTCCCGGGTCGAGGCTGAGCTAACTGGTAGAAGGTATCGATCGCTGGAACGAGCAGGATAAGTGCAGTGCCTACGACTGGCACCGACAAAATGGGCTGCCACTGGCGGTTGGCAATGGGAGATACCCGCCACAATAGAATTACTCCTCCTACCAGTGCTGGCCATACGAAAAGATAGCTCATCCCGGGTGCGTACATGGAGGTGAGCAATCCCAGCGCCCACCAGACGGTCACCACCCCGGTGGCCGCGGCCAATGCGCCAATCTTTCGCCTGATCAGCTGCGCAACTGCTATACTGATCCCGGCAACCAAAATAAGCAGGCCTGCTAGATACAAATAACTTTCTACGACCCCCATAGTGCTACGAAGTCCTGCCAGCACGTTCCAAATGCCGAAACCTACCACCGCCGATCCGATCAGCATGACGACGGTGATTGCGGCACTGCTAAGGATTTGGAGCCAGGTTCTTTGGCGCCACCCGGCGGCTGCCAACACAGCACCGGCTACCAGGGCGATTGGGAGCGCCCAGGAAATGGGATACTTGACCACATTGAAACGACCCACATTGAAGAATACGGCGTTCGGAACGTCGCCCGGTGGACTAAACACAAGACTGCCGATATATCGGGTGAGGTCTAGCGTGTTGGCGCCTTGCTGCTGGAGAGCTACGCAGGCTGACCCGCTCAGGTGTGTCAGCTGGGGTGTGATAGATCGGCGTTTCGCGCATGTAGGCAAATTCGACACCGGCGATCCCTTTGTCTCGGAAGATGTCAAAATCACTCTTGGAGCCACCGATCAACTCAGCAGTTGTCGTAAGAAAAGAAAAAGCTGTGGGATAGGGCACGGCCTTGAAGATATTGGTCGATGATCCACCCACCAGGCCCACTCATCCCGATTAGTGTTGACTGTCCGCCCGAGCCTACGGCCTCCAGATTGATCACGAACCCGATGTCACCGGCCCAGGCATGTTCCGTGATAAATGCCGTCGAGCCGTAGCACGGCGCCGGTTCCTCGCAGTCGATGAACACGAGAATTACGTCATTGCGCAGAGGCTGGCCGGCACAGGATGACCCGGGCCACCTCCAGCATGATGGCGACCGCCGATCCATCATCGTTCGCTCCCGGGGTGCTAGGAACGGTGTCGTAATGACCCACCAGCGCCACCGCTGTAGTCGGCGCTGTACCGGGGATACGTACAACCACATTACCGATCTCAACACTTTTGTCTGCATCGCCAAAGTAATCGGGAACATCGATGGTCTGCACATCCGGTTCGAGACCTAACATCTCAAGTTGGGTTACGATGTATGCACGCGCCCTCTGATTTGCTGGACTCCCAATCGGACGCGGCTCTTGGGCTATGCGCTCGATATGGTCAAAGGCTCGGGCGACGGAGAAAGCGGCCGTGTCCAATTCGACGGGAGGTTCAGGAGGAACGAGTGGAGCCACGCTCCGGGCCCCAGCCACCAGGAGGAGAATCAACGACACCACCACAATCAGCCGGTTCAGTAGACGCTGACTTCTTCATTTCTTCCATTCCTGCCTCCAAGCCCGTTGAGAGAATTTTTTCGTTGGGTTATATGGAATATTCAGGGAATTACATTTGAAGTTTCATCTTCCCTGAAATAGTGTTGCCTAATGGGTTGATTACGAATTCTTTAATTCAGTGTCTCCAAATTGAAATATTATCGAAACAATGTGGCGAGGATATGGATCGACCGCAATACGGATATTATCAACACCAATCCAGTGGATGATAATTCAGAGTACTTTATCCTTTAAAACATCACGATAAATGATTATATCAATAGGTATGTCTCAAAATACAGAAAATTTCTCGACGGAGCCCAGGAAACAAGTCATCCGAAAAAACAGAGCAGGTCAGGCAACTTTGTCAACGGCAGATATCTATACGAATAAGCAGCCCCAGGATGGTTATTCGTCAGCCTGCCATACCCTGATCCCACATCTCCGCTCCCCTACCAGCACCCGCAGCGAGGTTAATCGTCCTCCTCGAGTACGTCTTTTACCCCCAGCCGGTATTCATCATGGGCGGTTATCATCCTGGCAGTTGAAATATCAAGCCTTTCCTGTTGGGTTAGTGTAATGTTTCAGACGTAATATCTCACGAACCCTATCAAGAAGCTTTTTGGGTTCTTGTGCCATGGGTCAAGATCCCATGCTTTTTTTATGCTACACTTTTCTCAGTATTTAGCCTATTTTTCCTAGGCAACCTAAAAAAACTAGGCCGATAGCAACCCATAAGTTCTAGTGTGCCTAAGGTGACCAAATCACGAGCTAGATGGCCATTTAATTTTAGAGCGTATTGACATTTGTTAAAATTGTATTATTATATGTACAGAATTATGTATGAAATTAATTAACTATATTGTAAGTAATTACGTACAATAAAATTGGGTAGGTGGATTATGCTTCGAACCGTAACTGTAACTGAATTAAGATCTGGACTTGCATCATATCTTAATGAGCTTGATGAAGGTCCAGTAATTGTACTTTCCATAGTCGCCCCGCTGGAGTTTTGTTAGAACCAGAGATGTTTGACGCAATTCTTGAAAAATGTGAGTTGCTTGAAGATCTTCTTGATGGACGTCGGGCGATTGATGAGTTCACAATTGATCCTAGTGTTGCTGTAGATGCTGAGGATGTTTTTGAACGCCTTGGCTACTAATTATGTCCCACACTCTTAAGCTACATGGAGATGTAGAGAAACAGCTTGCGAGAATTCAGAAGAATCATAGAGAGCGCTTGGTAAAAACCATGCGCTCTCTTCGCGATGATCCAAGACCAGCAGGCTGTTTGAAACTGGACAGAAACCTCTACAGAGTGAGAGAAGGTCAGTATCGGGTGATCTATGGAGTATTCGATGAAGAAGTAGTGGTGGTAGTCTGCAAAGTAGCTAGAAGAACAGAAGCAACTTATCGTGCTATTCAGACACTACTCAATAGAGCGTTAAGAGAGCTTCAGGAGGAATGATGCATCATAGGCCATCTAACCATTCGCTGCCGCGGACACGACCAGCTCGGAGCGATAATTCGAAGTAGTCTTTACCAGACCGCTCAGCCCGAAACCGTTGGGCCGCTCATTAAAATTATTATGAAGGTATCAGAATAATCATGGGTGATCGATATGTTGAGACACCCAGGCTTTACATGCGTTTGATGGAATTAGCAGATCTTGATGATCTCCTGAAGATCTTCGGGGACGCAAAAGTTATGGCTTCCTTTTACACTGTGCCTTTCAATCACAAGCAAATGGAGCATTGGATCGAGAGGAATTTTGCACATCAAGATACACACGGATACGGGCTATTTTCGGTTATGCTGAAATCTAATGAAACTCTGATTGGTGATTGTGGGCTTGAGCATATGGAAATAGGAGGAGAGTTGGTAACCGAACTTGGATATGATTTCCGGAGTGATTACTGGAATCAAGGGTTTGCCACAGAGGCTGCATTGGCCGTTCGCGATTATGCATTTAATGTACTTTCTCTTCCCTCATTAATATCCCTAATACGAGTCGGGAACGAGGCATCTAAGTGTGTGTCCGAGAAAATTGGAATGCAACTCATTGATGAAATTACTAATAACGATATTTGTTATTGGAAATACGGCATTGATAGTAGATCTAGAAGGCATGTATAAAGCAACCTAACCTCTCGCTGGGCGTCTTTCGCAAGTTTGAATAATGCTCCGCCATTGTGCGTATCCGGTTTTGGAGGCTACCTGAAATGACTGACAATCAAAACCCAAACTTATGCTGGTTCTGCGGAACAGCCCTGGAGGAGGGATTCCTAAGTTACTGCTCAGGCGCCATTTGGCATCGCACAAAGCCCCGCGGGTGGCGGCGCGCGTTCTGGAGTGCATTCTCTTCAGGAGAACGTGTTTTCGGGAGCCTTGCCTCGTCTCCCGTCGTCTCATCCGTGCCCACCTTCCGATGTCCGAGTTGCGCTGCGGTCGTGATTCCGGGTAAATCCTCTGGCGGTAACATTAAAGCGAAAACTGAGAGAGCCGCCTAACAAGTCGTTGGAGCGGCGGCAGAAGCATGGAACCAGTGCATCGCGAAAGGATGCAGTAATTAAGTATGGAAGAATGATTTGCTATTTATGATAATATTATTGAGAGTTATTTGAGGATGAGGCTTTCAGTGCAATTCGAAATATCCCTGCCATTGGAGCATCGTCTTTCATTCTCAGAAGAAAAATGATGTGGGAAGCGAAATGCCCTCTGTGCCAAACGGCTTAGTTTTGGTTAAGTATAGATTCCAGTTGTAGGGAAATAAAAAGATAAAAGGAGAGACGAAAATGTCCTATATCGTTGATTTTAATAATGTGTCTACGGTTGGTTTAGAGTCTTCACCTGTAGCGGATGCGCTTGCTGGTTTACGTGCTAATGAAGCCCGTTACTTTATGAACAAATACAAGCATGAATTCACGGTTGTACCAGCTAGCGAAAGGCAGGAGACCCTTGATTATGTAAACCGAATTTTGAAAGAAGAACGTGATATTGAGTTTGCGGCCAAACCGCTAGAAACGTCATGTTTTCAAGTAGAAAATATCAAATTTGCCTACGTCTTCTATGAGGATGGTCTTGGGATCAACGTCATGTATACGGTTGATGACCCTAAGAAGCGGGCCGTTGGTTTTAAGCTTTCTGAGGGGATGGAGGTACCAAAGGAGTTAGAAGGGAAGTTTAAGTTTGCTAGACAGAAGTCTAAACTAGCTGGAACAATTCGGGGCTCGTTTTTTGTAATTAAAGGAGAATATTAGTGTAATATATGCTGAAATTCCACGCTGGCAAGGATACACTACGGTCGATTTTTCTAAAATTAGGTCGTATTGTAGTTGAGTATTGGGTTATAGTTTGATATAACCGCGCCTATCACAGCGTGCACTTGACTGGTGGGATTCGTGCCGATAAATTGAATTGATTCCAACTTTGGGGGTTCCCGCTATAATGAGCATTATCCAGCCCCACCCACCAGCCAGCAACGCAAGCCGTTAGGCCGTCTTTTCGAACTCGCAGAGTTCGATCTCATCCCGTCTATCGAAAGGATGGTGAGCCATGTCCACTCAAGGACGCGTTAAGCCACTGAAGCTATGGCAATCTATTCTCTTCTTTATGGGTCCCGGTCTGTACGGAGTAATCGCGTATTACATTCTGTTCCCTTCTCTTACCCGGTTGGGGATTTCTCAGGAGAACGCTTACAACACTGCACATCTGACGGTATTCATCCTTCTATTCCTCTTGACAATCATCGCACTCCGAGTTGATGGTTGGCCGCTCAGTTGGGCAACGTTAAGAGAAAGGCTGCGTTTCAAGCGAATGGATACCACGGCTTGGAAGTGGACCATACCCTTTCTACTTCTATACCTCGTGTTAGGTCTTGTTCTTAACATGCTGGCTCAGTTAGTTTATGAAAATGTGGGTTTCTGGCCTCCCGATGCGGATATCCCTCTGACGAATATACCGTTTCTATTAATCGTGTTCCTTGCGAATATCTTGAGCGAAGAACTATGGTGGCGTGGTTACATACTCCCTCGTCAGGAGATGGAGCACGGCAAGTTCGCCTGGATCGTTAATGGTGTTCTTTGGTCTTTCTTCCATATCTTCAAGTGGTGGGCTGTACCTTTCTTGCTTGTGAAGCAATGGATGCTGCCATTCGTCTCTCAGCGCACCAAGAACACCACACCACCATTCTTGATCCACCTCACGTCGAATGGCCTTGGGATTGTACTAAGCATCATTCCGTTGCTGTCATCTTAGTTTGAGTGGGTAGTACTCTATCTATGAAATCATGATTTCATAGAACCAAGGAAAATGGGGCATCCTAACGTCTCGCTGGAGGTGACCGGGGATGCGGCACGATTTTTGAGCTTTGATTCTGGGGATTGGGATATACTGAACTATAAGCGTTATCCAGTCCCACCTCCGGCGAGTAACGCAAACCGTTAGGTTTTACAAACTTATAGGTTAGATTGTGGTGAACTACACATAAAATGGCCGAATCAAAGCAACCTTGGAGGAATAATTACGAAAGCAGTTGTATACACAAAATACGGACCACCGGAAGTTCTCCAACTCAAAGAGGTCGAAAAGCCTACTCCCAAGGACAATGAAGTACTGATAAGAGTACATGCGACCACTGCAACACTATACGACTGTTGGGCGCGAAGCAGCACGGCCCCCCCTGGGTTCTGGCTCTTCTCGCGAATAGGTTCGGGTTTTAGAACGCCAAAGCAACCCATCCTGGGGACGGAGCTAGCTGGGGAAATTGAAGCCATAGGCAAAGATGTATCACTATTCTTGAAAGGCGACCAGGTTTTTGGATTTTCAGGGAATTTAGGTGCGTATGCCGAGTACATATGTCTGTCTGAAGGTGCGGTGGGGATAAAACCGGCCAATATGACCTATGATGAGGCCGCGGCTGTCCCTCAAGGGGCATTGACCGCATTGTATTTCCTTAGAAAAGGGAATATCCAAAGCAAGTGTAAAGTCCTTATCTTCGGCGCTTCTGGAGGAGTCGGTGGTTATGCGGTACAGCTTGCAAAGCACCACTTTGGGGCTGAGGTAACCGGGGTATGCAGTGCCTCGAAAATCGAATATGTGAAATCTCTGGGAGCTGATCAGGTAATTGATTACACAAAAGACGACTTCACAAAACACGGCCAGACCTTTGACGTTATTGTTGACACGGTAGGCAAGAGTTCGGTTTTACGAAGTAAAAGATCACTAAAGAAAGAAGGGTTCTATCTTTTTACTACCTTTGGGCTGCCAAAGCTTTTTCCATTCCTATGGCTTAACCTGACAAGCAACCAGAAAGTTGTCATCGGACTCGTCGAAGAATCCAGAGAAGAACTGATTTTCCTCAAAGAGCTGATTGAGGAGGGGAAGATAAAATCGGTCATTGATAGACGTTATCCTCTGGAACAGGCTGCTGAAGCTCACAGATATGTCGAAACAGGGCAGAAAAAGGGACAAGTAGTATTAACTTTGGAGCAATAACAAAACCAAATAACTCGCTGGAGTAGACCTCGCGCCAAGCGCAATAACTAGTTGAGGTAAGTGAGCGAAGCCACTCAGCCCGAAACCGTTTGGCCGCAGAAGACTGAAAAAAATATCAAGAATCGATCTGTAAAACCGTAGTTCTAGCTATTTATAAAAACAGGTGCAACCTTATCGACTCATCCTTCAATATTCATTATCATTAGAAGTGTGAAACCCATTACCATCGTTATATTTTCTCAGGAAAGGAGATCTACAATGATCAGACACCAAAGATCGGGACGGGCCAAAGTCGGTAAAGCTTGGAATGTTATCCAGTTTGCCAAAGACATTGCTGATTTCATCAACACCAAATATGCTCCGGTTTCAGTTCAAGTCTACAATGAGATATTTGGCGACCTCAATACAATCTATTGGCAGACCGATTATGATGATCTCGCTACCCTCGAGAAATATCACGCTAAGCTCACAGCAGACCCAGACTACCAGGCTATTGTAAGCAAAGGATCCGATATTTTCGTCGAGGGAACCTTGCACGATAAATTGATGAAGTCTGTCTAAGGTTGATAGCGTTGGGCAATATCTGAAAGCAGTTTGCCCCTTTTGGTTTCTCTTATCCGCAAGGGTTCTGCTCGTACTTGCTACGCGCCTGATACTTTTCGGTCTATGTTTAAAGGTGCGGCCCAAAAAAGCGTGCTCCTGACGCTGGGGATTCTGTGGCATTTTCAAGCATTTTTCTGGCTTTGGGTTTTTTTCTGCTCCCAAGCATTGTCCACGCCAGCCCCAGCGCCAGTAACGCAAACCGTTAGCCTGCGCGAAGCTGAATTGTGTGGTGTAAAGAAATCTGTTGATGGTGGTATTGGGTCAAAATCGGAGGAAAACAAAGTAATCAAAACAACGTCGTGAGGTGCAGATGCCCTAATAGAGAAAAGGGGAAATCTGAAAGGAGAAAAATGTCAATGAATCAAGACACGGCCATCCATCTAGTGATCGTCTCGAGGAAAGTTGTCGCTTTAGCAATTCTTTTCGGTGCCCTTCTAACCTTCAATTTCACTCAGGGCAGACCCGTTCTTGGCGCGCAGAGTCCTGAATCAGTCCACGACGTTGAAACTCAGGATGCTTTCAGTGCAGCAGCCAGCGTGTCGGGGGTGCGGTTCGTCCACACGGCCACGATCACCAATACTACTGGGAACTATACCTATATCGACCATCCCCTCACCAACAACAACCCCGACGCCATCGTGCTCGTCACCCAGAACTGGAACCCCGGTGGGGTGGGTGACACCTACAATGACTACGCCATCGGGGTGTGGTACAGTAGCAGCGCACAGAAGTGGTCCATCTTCAACCAGGACAACACCTCCAGCATGCCCGAAGGTGCGGCTTTTAACGTGCTGATCCCCGCCACCGGCGCAAACGCCTTCGTCCACACGGCCACGGCAGGCAACATTACTGGAAACTGGACCTATATCGACCATCCCCTCACCAACAACAACCCCGACGCCATCATATTCGTCACCCAGAACTGGAACCCGGGTGGGGTGGGCGGCACCTACAATGACTACGCCATCGGGGTGTGGTATTACAGCACAATAGGCAAATGGGCCATCTTCAACCAGGACAACACATCTTCTATGCCCGACGGCGCAGCTTTCAACGTACTGATTCCCCCTACCAGCGCGGACGTTTTTGTCCACACTGCCACAGCCACTAACATTGCTGGGCACTACACTTACCTCGACCACCCGCTCACTAACGACAATCCTAACGCCATCGTGTTCGTCACCCCGAACTGGAACCCGGGTGGGGTCGGCGGCACGTACAACGATCGCCCCATCGGGGTATGGTACTCCAGCGGGGTGAAGAAATGGGCTATCTTTAACCAGGATTTTGCCAGCATGCCAGATGGTGCAGCTTTCAATGTGCTGGTGCCAACCACAGGCTCGGCGGCCTTTGTCCACACCACCACGGCCGCCAACATTGCTGGGCACTACACTTACCTCGACCACCCGCTCACTAATGACAATCCTAACGCCATCGTGTTCGTCACCCAGAACTGGAACCCGGGTGGGGTCGGCGGCACGTACAACGATCATCCCATCGGGGTGTGGTACTCCAGCGGGGTGAAGAAATGGGCTATCTTTAACCAGGATTTTGCCAGCATGCCCGACGGTGCGGCCTTTAATATCCTGATTCCGGCCGTAGACACGTCTGTCTTTGTGCACATCGCGAGAGCAGGGAGCATCAGCGATAACTACACCCTCATAGACCATCCCCTCACCAACTACAATCCTAATGCCATCGTGCTCGTCACCCAGAACTGGAACCCCAGTGGAGTAGGGAACACCTACAACAACCAGCCCATCGGGGTGTGGTACAGTAGCAGTGCGCAGAAGTGGTCTATCTTCAACCAGGATAACACCTCCAGCATGCCCGTTGATGCAGCCTTTAACGTTCTGGTTGCTGCTGCCGATAGCGATACCTTTGTCCATACAGCTACGGCCGCTAACATCACCTTCAACTATACCCTCATCGACCATGCCCTCACTAACGGGAACCCCAATGCCCTTGTGTTTGCCACCCAGAACTACAATCCGGGCGGAGGGACAGGCCAGTACAACGATCATCCCATCGGGGTGTGGTACAGTAACATTGCACAGAAGTGGTCCATCTTCAACCAGGACGAAACTTCGAGCTTACCTGACGGCGCGGACTTTAACGTCATAGTGATTGTCAACAAGGTTTATCTTCCCCTTGTTATGCGCTGATACTGACATTCTGTTGTGGTTGTTTTCCGACCAGAATAGATCTGTCGCGCAAACCGTCTTGGGATCGGGTCTCGGCCTGGGCGAAGAGACGCACATCTCAAAGTCTGAAGACCAGCAACGTGTGCAATTGGTAAGTTCAAAGTAGAGCGTGGTTTAGCAATCTGCCGGAACAGGCCAGGCTAATAGTGGTTTGACTACAGATGATTCAGCCTTGGTTTGTCGAAGCACGTGAAGATCTATTGCGAATGCCTAAAAATTGGTGGCGCGGGCTAACCCAAGTTGGAGCCGACCGGGCTAATCTCAGCGTTGTTCAATTGCTCCACGCGCTTTCGGTGGGTTCTGTGGCAGAAGCTCTTGCTTGCACCCGCCCGACGGCTTAACAAAGCCGTTGAGCGGTATAAAAAGGAACGATTTATGTCGAAAGATGAACAGTTTATGCGTCGGGCTATTGAAGTTGCCTTGAGTGCTGAACAAAAAGGCAACCCACCGGTTGGTGCAATCATTACCCTTAATGGTGAAGTGGTGTCCGAAGGTAGAGCCTCGGCTCTTGTTCCCAAGTTTGATGGCACACGTCATGCTGAGATGGAAGCGCTTCGCGCAGTTCCGGATGATCTATGGATGTTTTCAAACCAGATGAACATTTACACAACATTGGAACCATGTCTTATGTGCTTTGCTTCCATACTTATCCATGGGATTGGTAGAGTCGTCTTTGGATCACCAGATAACCACGGTGGTGCCAGTTATACTCAAGGCCATTTACCACCATACTTTCAGAAGAGAATGGAGAATACAGAGTGGGTAGGGCCCATCATGCCAAACGAGTGCGATCCACTGCTTGACCGTCTCTTCGTGTTACTAGCTAAGAGCCAAAGAGGCTTGGTCTGATTTGAAACCGCCCAACCCAAGTTGCCGGCGAGACGTGCCCGCCGCTCTTCGCTTTGCCCGAGCCCCTTCGGGGGTAGCTGAACTTTCTCGTTAGGCAGTACTCTATCGTTACACAAAACCAGTTTGCATTTCTTGACAGATTGTTATATCCTCACAAGAAACACACTTTCAAGTTCGAAGGAAATCACAATTGATTGCAACCACTTTTAAAATTGTAGGCAGACCACGTGAACGTGCTTCTCACCTGGCAGATATTGGAGATTTTCATCTACGTGAGATTGGTAGGATACCTCCCGGAAAAATTTTGGAGAATCCTCTCATTACATTGTACAGTCTCGATTTTGAGAATAGGCAGGCTGTGTTTGTTGAAACCCCCGCAGATGTCGACCTCTCTCAAGCTCCCTTTTACTTCAGAACTCAATTCGAAAAGGCAACGCGGGTATTGACAATCCCTTTTGAAGCCATGATACAGCTGGCGAAATCTGTGACGATCGATGATAACCGCCTGATCTTTATCTACTCTGTCGGTCGCTGTGGTTCTACACTTGCCAGCCAGGTATTTGCTCAGATACCGGGTGTCATCAATATCTCAGAACCATACGTGCTTTCGCAACTAGTTATCGCTCGTAATACAAATAAAGCTGAGGATGACGAACTTGTGGCCCTGTTAGAGGCAGCAATCTGCCTGTTGTGCAAAACACCAGCAGTGACAGCCTGGGTGGTAAAAGGGCAAAGTTTTTCTATTGAACTCGGTGACTGGTTGCACAAACTCTATCCGCATACCAAGAATCTCTTTTTATATCGCCACGCTGAAACATGGTTGCTGTCTGGTTTGAGAGCTTACGGCCGTGGCATCGAAGCGACCGATGAAGAACGCAGGGCCATGGATAAGCAAAGACGCGAACTCCTCGGACCGTTGGTGCCCCCAATCGCCCAGTATGATCCCAACCAGCCCCTCCCCCATGCCGGTACATTGTCTTTGATGTGGTTGAGGGCAATGGAGCGCTATGTGCAATACTGTGATATGGGCATGGAGATGCTGGCGATTCGATACGACAGTTGGCGATCGGCTCCCCGTCAGACGGCCGAGGCAATGCTCGATTACTGCCGGTGCAGACCAACCGATCTGACAGCCATTTATGAGACATTGAACAGAGATTCGCAGGCAGGCACTCATTTATCCAGGGAAGCTCTCGAACAGCAGAAAAGAATGATTACCGATCTTGAGTTAGAGGAGTTATACAGGCATCTTCAAAATCATGCTTTCTTACATGAAGCGGATTTCGAAGTGCCAAATACCTTGAAAATATGAAGTGTCATGCACCCATTTCAAGGCTATTGAAGGCTGCCCTGCCTAACCCCGCGTAAACCCTGACCTGCTGCGCAGCGAGAGATCGGCGCGCAAAAGGCAATCTTTGGCTCTGAATGAGCAGCATCAGAAGCACAAACACAGGCAGGTTACGCCATCGTTAGGCGCTCACATATGTGACTTGATTCGTTATGGAGGAATATATGATGCAAAAAATTGAGAATGTAATCATAGGCATTATCATAGGAGCAGTGCCTGTCATCGCTTGTTTTCTCGCCGGGTGGTGGATTAGTATCCCTCTTGTTCCAGAATCACGTATCTTTCAATATGCTCTAGCAGGTTTTCTTTTAGGGATACTGATTGATGTAATCTTCCTGAGAAACTGGGTTCGACACGCCTATACGATGAAACTCTGGGTTTGGATGGGAATCTATGGGTTCTATTCCATTGGAATGTTTGGCTTCTTTATGGGATTTCCGGTTTTCCATGTAATACTTGCCTTGCCCGCTGGTGTTTTCGTTGGGCGATGGCTGACTCACAGGAGTGTCGACCCCGCTCGCATGAAGAAGGCTGCCCAGCAAACTGCTGTGTTTACGACGAGCGTCCTGGGGTTGGTGTGTATCGCATCAGCCTCAATAGCCTTGCTGGATCCATCAGTAGCGTTTGATCTCCAAGGAATGCTAGGGCTTCCCTTTCCGGCTACATCCGTGATGATCCTTGGTATTATTTTGAGCGGAGGAACTCTGCTTCTTGCCATTGGGTGGTGGCTCACCGTTGAGTCTGTAAAGCGTGTATATCAGTTTGGTTGCCCGTCGAAGTCTCTGAGCGCCTAACACAGCGTGCACTTGACTGGTGGGAGCCGCCGCGTTTTCAGGCAGGTTTCTTGGGTTCAAGCTGGTTCCGTCAAAGTGGTGTTCTCTTGTCCCGCCCACCAGCAGGTAACGCAAACCGTTAGCCAGCCCCTTGCGAGAACTATGCGTTTCGAAGATGAAAGAAATATGTTATGGAGATAAGTGTTCGTAAAGCAACTTCCGAAGATTACAACTCCTTGTGCGAACTGTTCGACGAAATAGACGCTCTGCATCGTGACAATCTCCCTCACATCTTCCACCAGCCAAGCAGCGCGGCGCGAGAACAAGACTACTATTTGGGGCTGGTCGCTGATGAGAACGCTGCCTTGTTTGTTTCAGAAGTAGGCGAGAAACTTGTTGGGTTTGTCCACGCAATTGTCAGGGATACACCTGACTTTCCTGTTTTTGTACCTCGGCGCTACGCAATTGTGGATAGCATTGTTGTGAAATCAGGATTTCAGAATCACGGAACAGGAAAAATACTTATGGACAAAATGCAAGAGTGGGCAATCGCCAGAGGTGCGACTTCCATTGAGTTGAACGTTTATGAATTTAACGAGACTGCGATCTCTTTTTATGAAAGACTTGGTTATCAAACTTCTAGTCGGAAAATGAGCAAAGAAATAAAATAGACAAAACGGCTGGCTAACAAAGCGTGCACTGGACGCTGGGGATTCTGCCGCATTTTCAAGCATTGTCCGCGGCCGCCCACCTGCCAGTAACGCAACCCGTTAGGTGCAATACACAAGGAGCGAATTGTTGAAGGATTTCATTAGGGTCTGGTTTGTAGCAATACATAAACCGATATTGGCATTTTCCATGTTGGAGGAGAAACCTGCACCAATGTGGGGCTTCATTTCGATTCTTGTTAGATTCATTGGTACATCTCTTACCTCAATTCTAGCTCTCAGTCTTCTGAATTTTCGCCCATTTGTGCCTTCTTACCTGAACTTTTTGAGCGATGAAAATTATTACCTGGCAGAGATATTTTTTCTTCCGTTCTTTGGTATAGGAGCATGGCTTCTTTCTAGTGCATTGATTCACCTGATTCTTAGGATTTCCGGTCGAGCTAGCACTATAGATTGGATTATGAATGTGATTGGGGTCTCTCTTTTGGCAGTGATGCCTGTTGTATGGCTCATTGACTGGTCAGGAATCGCTTTTGATTTCTATGGTGCGACTTTCACAATTCCAATTCACGCTGGTGTATCTTTTTGGGAAATCGGACTTATGGCAATTGGTTTTAGGCGAATGGAAAACTTGAGTTGGGCTGGAGCATTGGTACTGGGAATGATTGTGAAAATCGGTGTATTTATCCCGTTGGCTGCAATCTTCATTCGCTAGATGTGTGAATTGCACCTAATCCATGTTGCAGGCGACTGTGCTCCGCGCAGAGTGTAAGCGGCGTGATTTGCTAAAATTGGTTTTTATGAAAGAAGCGTCAGGAGCAAACCCGCCCTGCAAGTGAATAAACCGTTGGACAGAAGTTCAATCATAATATCGTCATGAAATTGAATAAACAAGAAAACTCGTGAGTTTTCCTATAAATTACATAATAGCATATCTATTATTGCTTGTTTCTGGCGTGGTCGTATTTCGAGGGCCAGTCCGGCGTGATTATATGATGCGCGGAAGATTGACCATCCCCGTGTCAATCCTTCAAGCCCTGCTCTTCTTCACCTATGGCGGATTTCCATATCTATACCTCTCAAAGGATTGGCCAAGAGTATATGTAAGTTCCACACTTCATGTTATTGGAGTGGTATTCGTAATAGCTGGACTGGCTTCTCTGTCCTATGGGATGCTAAAACTGGGGTTTCTTCCTTCAGTTGGAGGTAGGAAGGATGAGTTGGAGTGCACGGGCATCTACCGCATTTCAAGAAATCCCCAAGCATTAGCTTGTAGCTTCTATGTCCTAGGTTTTTCACTACTGTGGCCATCGTGGTATGCACTGTTTTGGGCAGTTCTATATGTCGTATTCATCCATGTAATGATTATCACTGAGGAGGAACATCTTTTGCACTTATATGGTGCAAGTTTCGAAGAATATTGTGATGAAGTACCAAGATATATTTGTATTCGGTCAATATCTAAAGGAACTGCGGCCCAATAATGCACATGCCATCAATTTGAAAAATGAAACTAACCGGCCAGCAAAAAACATTTCTGCTACTCTTGCCCTTTTTGCTCATTTTGAGTACTGCTTTAGTGTTTGTGTCATTGTCAAAATGGTTGAATGCAGAACTCGGATATGTATTGGGATTCATCTTTTATTGGCTAATCTGGTGTTTTCTCGTTCCGTACTTCTTGTTAAAAAGAGAAGGTGTTGTCTCACTGTTCAGAGAAAAAAGTCCTTTGTTTAGCAAATCAAACGCGTTGCCTGCTGGCTTACTTATTTTGATCGTGGCAATTACGGTAAAGATGTACCCACTTACAGGTTTAGTTGCTACTCCAGCTAGGCTATTGATAATCTCAATTCCTGTAGCAATTATCAATGGGATCTGTGAAGAATTATTGTGGCGCGGTTTGTACGTAAGGGCATTTCCAGACAATGCGCTGCTAGGTTTGATCTTTCCTGCGATTGGGTTTGCATTTTGGCATATATCACCGCAATTGGTATTTCCCTCGGAAAGTGGTATCTGGCCTTTTGTAATTTCAACATTTTTTCTTGGCATTAGCTATGGTTGGATTTCCTATAGGACAAGTTCAATCAAGTGGAATGCCATCTCACATAGTATTGGCGGAATTCTCGATACAGGTGGCGCTATTGCTCCGAGCATTTTTGTATTATTATTTCAATAGAATCTAATAGCTGAGTGTTCTGCCTAACCCCGCGTTAACAATGACCGGGCTTTCGCCTGGAGGGTACGCGGCGCGATTTACACACTCTGCTTACAATATCAGCGACATCAGGAGCAAAAATGTTCGGCAGCACACGCCCCTGTTGGCAGTTGTTCATCTTCCAACTTCTATTCAGCGAGAATATCCTGTCAGCTTGCTGGGAGGATAGATGTTTTGAAGGATTTAAAACTTTATTCAGCTAATTAAAGCCAGATAACGCACAACTTTGAACTTTTAATAAATTTGGTAAGGAGCGCCCCCTGCGCTCCTTATTTAATGAGTTCTTTTTTAGACTATCAAACCCTTATTTGATAATCATGGGCAGATAGGTTTTATTACTGGTAGAGAAACTCCACCAGAATCCGCTATTGCCATAAGTAATACTAATCGCATTGATTGCTCGCACCTGCCAGTAGTAGGTCGTGCCACAACTTAGCCCACTAATCCCCGCGCTAGTCGAGCTGCCTGCACTTGTCCAACCGTTGCAGGCATTGTCATTGCTCGTATCATAACAGTATTCGTAGCTGCTCACATCTGTGGATGTACCCGAATTAGGGTCAAGAAATGATCCGCCGTAGGAGCACCTACAAATCGTCAACGATCACCGCCACGAACACATCAAAGATATGTGAGGCAGCGCTCCGTTGAAGGCTTCACGCTTCGGTGTAACGCTATCGCTGTTAAAGTCAAGCGTATCGATGCAGGACGTCGTATCTGTAGCCCCGGTGCTAGCACCCCATGAAAGGCCGGATCCCGACCTTGGTAGCACCTTCGACGGGTTGCTTTATTGAAATTATCGGGCAGTTTTCTACGCCTGCAGCCCATGGCCAGTGGACGGTTTCGCCGCCACCGCCTTAGCGCAGGTAACGCAAACCGTTAGGCAGCATTCGGTTTGAGCACCCAGTCTGAAATTCCACAAGGTCAATGCAGGTAGGTTTTGCGGCATGCGCTCAGTGAAAGGATTCACAGTGCGGTAATGGTGCCCAGTCGATGCAGGGCAAACGTTGTGGGTCGCCATGGAGAAGACAAGCCGTCAATTGGGTGCGTCTCGATCCAACACGAATCTGCAAATGGCTTGATCTGATTATCCACCTCGATATCGCCATCAAGCAGGCATCCATACGCTAGCAGCTCAATCGGGTCGGTGCCAGCGTTGGTGAACACCGATAAAACGTTGCGCAGTTCCGGCATATCAATGTTGTCACTGTTGGTATCGTCGTAGATGATCCCCTTAGTCAGGATCTCATCCGGATCTAGCAGGGTGCAGCCGCTGCTGCGATCCCACAATACTACAGCATAATTATTGGCGGGGTAGGCGGCTCTACCCCAGCGGATGAAATTGAGCAGGGTCTCCGGATCGCCCATGTTGGCTTCGCCAACTGCGGTGATCGCATTGGCGATTGTGGGCGTCATCCCTGGCGTAACGTGGTAGCGTTTCGTGTCCGTCCAGTCATCGTAAGCGGTGCTGTAGCCGCCTATGCGGTCCATCTGCACCACGATATCCACATTGGCGCTGGAACCCACACTCGACATCTCCAGGAAGTCATCCACCGCCGCCGCTTCCAGGTTGTTATCCCCATCCAGGTAGACCATGAAGGTCCACGAAACCGTGGTGGTATCGGTTAAGCACCACAGTGTGACATCATCGACAAAAGCGCGAATTGACGCTCTCGATCACTGACGGCCAGCCAGCAAGTTCCAGGTCAAGTCCGCGGGTTTAAAATTCGCATACCCTGAGGCAAGCCGCCCAACCGATCCAGTCAAACGAATCTCATGTCGTTCCGATAGTTGTTGTATTGAAGGATCCACGCTCGGTACCGGTTTGCTGGCCAGGCGCTCCAGTAGCCCCCATGCGGCTTGAAGTCATCATCATCCCACAACACGTTCCCCCCGGTGGTCCCATTGTTGTCGTAGACCGAGTGGAAACACCTGCCCCGCATCGTCAGGGTCCAGTAAGATCTGGCTGATTGGCAAGCGTTCGATCGGGAGCGGGTGCTCGCCCGACGGAATGTCTGCGGGGTCAAGGGCATATGCCTTATCCTTAGGCGTCAGGTTGTCGCAGGTTCAGCCGAGGGTGACTTCAAATGGAGATTGGTGTGCACTCTTCTGGCGAATAAACCTGAGCAGGCACTTCCGCCAGCACCGGTTAGGAGCTGCTCCATGATATGCCCAACACAACCAACAACATTACCAACCTCACCACGTAGCGCAGCGCGAGAAGATTGAAAATTACAAATAATGGCTATTCAATGAAACTGCCCAACCCTTAATGAAGCCGACCGTGCTCCGCACGGAGGGTACGTGACGCGATTTGCCAATTTTGATTCTTGAAAATAATCGTTTAGGGCAAAAACGCACGGCAAGTGATGCAACCGTTGGGCTGCGAAAAACCCAATTGAAATGGATTGGAAAACAAAGAATGTCAACAAGAAAACGACGGTTAGAAAGTCTCAACGAAACGGTATCACAAGTGTTTTCTGCATGCCGGAAGATCACAAACCCCGAACTAATGGTTTATGAAGGCTGGACCGTCAAAGACGTTTTGGGGCATATCACGTATTGGCACGAAAGCTTCGCTCGAAATGTTGCGGATCTTGTAAATGACAAAAAACCAACACCCTTGCGAGGCAGTTACCGTGAACTCAATCAGCGCTGCTTTACCGAATTTGGTTCACTCGCGATTGAGGATATCCTGCTGCGCTTCGAACGAGCACACGAGGTAATTCAAGAGAACATCTTTAGCGCTCAAATTCTTCTCATACCGTACCGAATTGGGTCAAGAGATTATCCGCCGGAGGAGCACCTACAAATCGTCAACGATCACATCCAAGAACACATCAAAGATATTGAGGTAGCGCTCCGTTGAAGGCTTCATCCTTCGGGTAAGCCTATCGCTGTTAAAGTCAAGCAAATCGGCAGGGCGCCGGGTTGTAGTTCAGACAAGAACACAAGCAAAGGCAGCCCAACCCTGCGTAGAGCCCGACCCGCCCGTTGCGGAAGGTGAGGGCCGTGTTTGGGGCAAATGTGGAACGGGTTTGTAAGCATCTCAAGTCATACCCGGCGGGCGGCTCATGGCAACCGTTAGACACCATTAAATTCATTTGAAGAGATTCATGGGCACCAAAGTCACGATCAAACACATGGTCCCAGGCGAGGAGGCGGTTGTCTCCAACCTAGTCACTTCAACCTTCCAGCGTAATGTTGCACCACTGTATGGCCAGGAAGGAATACATGAATTCCTCTCCTATGCAAATCCAAACGCTCTCCACGATAGGCAGGCTAAAAATCACGTTGTTCTTGTCGCTTCCCATAATCGATCCATTGTTGGTGTTCTAGAACTCCGCGATCATTGTCATATTTCATTACTATTTGTAGAGGGGTTTCATCAGCGTCAGGGAATAGGTCGGCGTCTGGTGAATGAGGCTTTGAGAATGATCAGAGTACATCATCCAGAAATGCGCGAAGTTTCAGTCAATTCATCACCGAATGCAGTAGATGCATATAAGCGTTTCGGCTTCCAAGTTACAGGTCAATTACAAGTAAAAAATGGCATAGGGTTTGTGCCCATGATTCTCCCGCTAGACACTAAGAATGGCGCCTAACACCCACTGCAGCCAACCGGGCTGTCACCCGGAGGAGTGAGGCCCCAAAAGCAGAGGGGATGTGTTTGAAGAATTTCGGGATTTGCCAGTTCCGCCGGGCGCCTGAACAAATCGTTATGCCGCTAAATGTAATCATCGCCAAAATCCAAGACATTGCACTTAAGCAAAGGTTGAATTACTGCGAGATTAGGCTGTCTAATACTAGAAAAGTGAGGAATGACAAATGACCGGCAATATACAAAAGGATGGCTTTCAAGTAGTCGACTTTCCACGTGTTCGCGAAATTGTGATTGACGTCATGGTTCCGGCACAGAACAAGCATATGATTCATGTTCTCTTCGAGGCTGATGTCACTGACGTACGAAAGTATCGGGAGAAAAAAAAGACTGAGGGAGCAGCTGTCCCTTCTTTAACAGCTTTCATCATAAAATGTGTAGCTGACGTTGCCATGACCAATAAACGTATTACTGCGCTCAGATTCGCGTCGAGGAAACTTGCGATCTTCGATGATATGCATATTTCTTGCAATGTGGAAAAGGAGATCGATGGTCAAAATCAACCTATGGCGCACATTATCCGTCAGGCGAACAGGAAAAATATTAACGAGATACACGACGAGATTCACAGCTATGCGAACAGAAGGATATAAGAAGCAGGTCGGACCCCTCAAGAAATTTGCTATGTTACCTAGGTTCATGCGAGCGATCTTTTTCTCTTCCATGCTTTCAAATCCAAACAAGATTGCTAAACAAGGATTCAACATTATAGTTACTTCTATGGGAATGTTCGGTGCGGGTGGCGGTCACATCATCCCATACCAGCACTGCTCTTTATGTATCTCCGTAGGTGGCATTACCAGAAAGCCCGGTATTGTTGAAGACCGTATCGAGCCTCGCGAATATCTTTCGATAACTGCGACTTTTGACCATGACATTACCGATGGCGCCCCCGCGGCACGTTTTGCCCAGGTTCTCAAGGAGTATATCGAACGTGGTCACGGCTTGTTGTCCGAGGAGTGAGGACAAAACACTGACATTATTAGGAGCAAGATCCTAAAAAAGGCGATGCTGTTGATCTTGTATCGCAACTACAAGTTGATATTGTAGAACGTGAAAGTGAAGTCAACTTCTTTTCTATCGCGATTTAGCAGGACAAATATGATCATTAACAGCCTAGATTTTTTGAACGGCATAACATATCGCTTGAGCAGACGCCTTATCGGCGCAATCGCACCGGCGAGGGCGCTGACCTGGTCAAGGAGTCTTTTTTCGGTGGAAGCATGGCAGCCTCGTTGTAGTATATTTATGAGGCCTGTAAAAAGCCAAATATACCGGAAGGTGACGTGTTACGCACTAGTTAGGCCGCGCGATGCTCTTCTACAGCAAAGAGAAGACTCTTGAAAGATAAACTGCTCGAGCAAGCCAAACGTGAATTTAGTCCTAAACAGCGGCTTGTTGCGTTGTTGGTTGAAGCCATCTTCTTCTTGATCATATTCCCATTTGTTCTCATTTCACTAGGAGAATCGCTCGACCAATGGTTGCAATGGTCGCCCATCCTGTACACAGCAATCAACCTTATCCTCGGTTTGCTGCTTATCGTGGCGGGTTGGCTATTCGCTATGTGGTCAATCTATGTTCAATTTACAATCGGAAGAGGAACACCCGTGCCACTCATGGCAACGCAGAAATTGATAATTCAACCGCCTTACACCTTCTGTCGCAATCCCATGGCATTAGGTGCTATTGTGATGTATCTGGGTGTTGCTATTCTGTTTGGGTCAATTGGTGCTGGGCTGCTCGTGTTGCTTGGCGCTGGATGGTTGCTGTTTTACATCAAACGGATCGAAGAGAAAGAAATGGAGATGCGATTTGGGCAGGCATACCATGAGTACAAACTGAGGACACCATTTCTAATACCCCGCTTTTGGGATCGACGTTGATCGATTTTTTACCCACTAGCCGCCCATCACAGCGTGCACCCGACAGGTGGGATTCTGTGGCATTATCAAGCATTTTTCTGGCTTCGAGTTTTTTCTGCTCTCACAGTAAATTCCATGCCCGCCCACCAGCAAGTAACTCAAGCCGTTAGGCTGCTCGAATTGAAACATCGGCTTTATCGAAAGGAAAATATAATGTCGAAAGATGAGTTCTTGGTTGGCGATATGGTTGTCCTCTCAACCGAAGAATGGCAGGGAATAAGCGCCATCGTCAGTAAGCCTATTACTAAGGGGAGCGTTGGCCATGTACTTATACATGTGGGTGGCAACATTATTGGAGTAACAGTTTCAGCGGATGAGATCACTCTGGCTGATGAGACCACCAAGGGATTTGCTCAGCTTGCCTACAACCTAATCAAGCTGGGTAGTCATGTAATAGAAAAGACACTAATCTAGATTGGCGCGTTGACCTAATGACTCAAAGCGAAAACCCATTGTTACTTCATAGGTACAGTTGGTATACGAACCCGGATGTTCGGAAACAGGAGCATCCTTCGTATGCTTTGTGTCGCAGCATAACAATTCAATAGAGCAGACGCCGGTAGCGGCGGCAAATCTATTTTCTGGTTCTATCCGGCGCCTCAGCTCGAGGCCGTTGGGCGGCTGTAACACTGGGGTGGTTGTAATTGACATGCGATTAACTGGAGTTACAATTATTATGGGGGGAAAACTTGCCTATTATGCAAAATTTTAGCGGTTATACTGGATAGCTCTGTTTTTTATGTTTATCAGGAGCATAATCATGAAAAAAGACTTGGGTACATCAGATAATTAGGATTAGGGCTGCTTTTTCGATTTGCCCGTGTCTCTACCGCTGCGAAGCCGCCAGATTTAACTATAACAATACCGAAATCGACAGATACACTGACTACAACATCAGAACCACAGGCGAAGGATAGCCTCGAAGCATCTGGGATTCAGTTGAGGTGTTTTATTCAAGAACACCTCACAACATAGCTGCTTGCTGAGCGGCGAAATAGTTTAAAGGAGTGCTTCAAGGTGAGAAACAGAGTTACAGTAGTAGCAACGGTTTTGTTCGCAGCAGTATTCCTGATTATCTTGTTTGGCATCTTTGAAGTGAGTGCAACACGCCCTCCGCTCAAAAGCGTTGGCCGCTCCAACGGAAGCCGATTCTCTGGAGGTCATTACTGTTGACCCGGCATCCGCTCCCAATGATCTCGATATCCCCATAGTGATTACTGGTACGGGCTTTACCGCCGAGCTATCTGGAACGCTGGTCATCACACAACCTTCAGCCTTTCTGGGAGAGAGCGCGCTGGTGGAGGTAACCTGGGAGAGCAGCCGCACGCTGGAGGCGACCGTGCCCTGGGGGATGGACCCCGGCGTGTACGCCCTGACCGTAGTCAACCCCGATGGGGAAGCGGGCAGCCTGACGAATGCCTTTACGGTCACTCAAGGCATTGGTATCTGGCAAACAGGCGGGCCATACGGCGGTTGGGTTGAATTCACTTGTCCTGGGTGACAGCCAAGGTCAAACCATATATGCCACTGTAAGTAACGTCGGCCTGTTTCGCAGCCGGGATGGTGGCACCAGTTGGGAATTGATCTTTATCGAGATCGGTCATGAAAATCGCCCTGAGGTAGATCCGACGAACCCCGACCAGATTTACATCTCCAAATATGCTTCGGGGAAAACTGGACTATACCAGTCTGAAGATGGCGGTGACACCTGGACAGCCATGCCAACACCAATGCCCGACATAATTCTTGGCAACTTTCGTGCTTTTGTCAATCCCCATAATGGCACCTTGTATGGCGCGCTATTCTCCGATCTTACTGACGTTTTACTAGGTCTCTATCGCTTTGACGAACCGAATCAAACCTGGATCCGCCTGGAAGAGAGCGGTCTGCTGGATGAGACTACAGCGGTAACAGTGGTTGGATTTGATCCGCTAGATCCCCAGACCATGTACGCGGGCCTATTCGGTGGTCTGGTGATCCAGAGTACCGATGCAGGCCAGACCTGGTCCGCCCACAGCCAGTCACCCTTGGACAACATCACGGAGCTGGTTATCAACCCGGTGGGGGGAGATCTATGGATGTGTGGCCCTGGTGGTATATTGCCCGGCGGCCTGTACAGATACGATGGCGATGAATGGCTCTCGATGTATAGTTCGCTATATTATCCCACCGCAGTCAGGAATATCATTCTTGACCCAGATGCCGCTGATCCGCAGAGCCAGCACATCTGGATCGCTGCTGTCCAGGATGGCCTGTTGAAATCCGAAGATGGTGGGCAAAACTGGTCGTCCATTGGCCCGGGTACAGAAGCTGTTGCACTGAATCCATTGGACCCTCAAACGATCTACGGAGGTAGCCCCGAAGGGCTCTCCAAAACCAGCGACGGCGGCGCAAGTTGGCAGCCCTCCAACGAAGGACTGACCGGCATCGTCCCCAGTTATTTGGCTGTCAATCCACTCAACCCGGCGGTTATATACGGTCTGCTGTTCGTATTTTTGGTTCACAAGACGGCGGCGAATCATGGCAGCAACTGAATGAGGGTGGCGGCCCCATCGTTGTGGACCCGACCAACCCACAACATGTGGTGGTCGGCACTTTCATTGCCGACGATGGCAGGCATTTCAACCGCCAGTTCGTTATCCCATTGCCGCCTGGAATGGATCCGAATAAGTATCAAGCGATCATCAATACCATAGTTGCACGACCCGGTAAGTGGTTGATGGGTGTGGGGTATTTCGATGGACAATTACCCTACTTCAATTACGATGGTGGCGGTGGGATTTATCTCAGCGAGGATGGTGAAAACTGGACATGGGTTGGCCCGGTTCATACCTGTCCACCATCAGGGCTGGGTTTCGATCTTGTCGATGAGAACATCTTCTATGCGGTGACATCCGGTCATTTTGGTGGCATAACTTGTGAGGGTACTTTCCTGAGAAGTACAAACGGCGGGCAAACCTGGCGGGAGTGTACGGTCTCCCACCTGACCCGGGTAGCTTTATCGCCATTGAACCGACACCGCCCTACCGCCTTTTTCTTAACGGCAGTTTTGTTTCTATAGACCAGGGTGTCACTTGGAGTGCAGTCAACGGCCCTTCTGAGTCCTACATCAACCAGCTGTTGTTCTTGCCGGAATCACCATCCACGCTGTACGCGGCCACAGGGGTTGGTTTGTTCCGTACAATGGATGGAGCCCAGACTTGGCGGCGCGCATCCGGTACTTTGGGGCAGTTGGAAATTTGGTCTCTGGCTGGAACAATTGTCGAAGGTCGGCAGATTCTGTATGTGGCCTCGGTTGGCGGATCCGTGGATGCAGGAGAAACACAAGTATCCGACCTGGTAAACAACAGCACCTTGGTCAACCCCGGCGTCTACCGTTATACTACATCTACTCAATACATCTACCTGCCAGTTGTATCTAAAATGAACGCGCCATAATTTGGAATACGGCCTCCCAACCCTGGCTCAACCTGAACGCTGCGGGGCAGCGCGTACAAAACGGCGCGATTTTGAGCCAATCAGGCGGGGCAAAGCGGCTTGTGGGTTCACATCGCAGCGGCAGGTTAGCCTCTTGTTAGGCGGCATGTCCCACACGCCGGGAATGACATATCTAGATTGAGTAGGGTGTTCATGTCTAGGATCAGCATTGTAGTCGTGACATTGTCCGTCTTGTTGGGGGCGTGCACCGGCACAACGGAGCTGCTGCCTCACTCTGTCTATTATCGATATGGCACTGGGGAAGACACCCAGGTTTGGCGGCTGGAAACCGACGGCGTCACGAAAGTGCAGATCACCGACGAAGAATACGGCGTGGACGACTTCTCCGTTTCAGCGGCAGACGGCAGCCTCGCCTTCGTTAGCAACAATCAGCTCTTCCTGCTGGATAATGACGGCGAAAACCGCCGGATGGTAGCGGATGGCAACCAGGTGGACAAAGAAATCGAGGACTACGTCGATCGCGGGTTCATCGGGTCTCCGGTCCTCTCGCCCGACGGCCGGACGCTCGCGTACGGTTTCGACGGCCTACATCTCTACGACATCGCCACCGGCCAGGATGAGCACGTGCTCACCAACCTGGGTAACCTTCTGGGCGAGCCATTTGTGTTCTCGAAGGAAAACTACATCCCAGGTCCCTGGTCACCCGATGGCAGCCAGCTGCTGATCATCATGTACTACTTCGAGGGGAGCACCCTTGCCGTGATGGAACCGGGCGAAGCCGAGCCATTCAGACGGTTGTGGTCCGACGGCGCGGTGTGCTGCACATACCATTGGACGCCAGACGGAAGGTCGGTGCTGGTGGCGAATCCAAGCTACGGCGTCCATTGGCCGGGCTTATGGAGATACGACGCTGAGACAGGTGAGAGATCCGACCTGGTGGCCACCCTCCCCGGCTTGCCCCATTTCGTGGGTTGGCCTGTGCAGCTTCCTTCCGGTGACCTGCGGTACTTCCACGGCGAGCGGTTTTCGCCGGATGAAGGGATCCCGTTGGTCATGGTGCGCAGCGGTCCGGAAGGTAAGGATCGGACTCAAGTCCGTCCTGAGGAGTTCCATATTGCCAATGCCTTGTGGGTGGAGGATGGCTCGCTGGTCCTCATCTCGCAGTCTTCTAACGGCAACGGCATGGATGTGGTTCTGGCGCGGCCAGACGGAAGCCCGCTACAAGTACTTATCGAAGGGGAGCACATCTGGGACCTGGCGTGGGGACCGTGAAGATCACGGAACGAACCACGGACATTGCCGGCAATATCTCCGTTGCTCCGCCTAACCGCTCACTGGAGGCGACCGGGGATGCGGCGCGATTTGCAGGCGACGGAACTGATTAATTCTCTTGGGAAATAAGAGTAGAAGCGAACCCCGGCGCCTCAGCTCGAGGCCGTTAGACGGCATGTTGGTAAAAGTCACATCATCAGTGGTATTGGAGGTTTGCCTAGCGCCCTTAATCAAATGCCGACCATGAAAACTCCTCTGATTCGAAAGAAATGTAGGCAATCGAATGACCAGATGCATGGAAAGCCACCGTAACGGTGACCTGCTTCGCCTTTTCAAATTTAGCCTGGTAATACACGACGTAAAACTCATCCGCTTGGGTTACTTGATCAACATTGCGGGAAAGGTATTTCCCGATTTTGTTGTCCAACTCCGGTTTCCAGGCCGCGAAATCGGTGACGGGTAGTTCATCGTACATATCGGAATCAAAGTCGCGTGAAAACGCCTCATAGTCGTTGGCTGTTAATCCCGCAAACAGGTTGTCAGTGGCGGCTTCACTATATGCAAGCACGGCGGCTTTTTCGGTGCCAGAGAGTGGCCTTTCGCACGCGGTGAGCCAGACGAAGGTGATCAAGACTAGGACGACAATAGGGTATCTAGCGATCTTTCTCATGAGGATTGCTCCTCTCACCTAAATTAAACGGTGATTATGATATTGGTATCACTCAATCTTACTGAGCGACATTTGTTGTTTGGACCGCCTAACGAGAGCATAAGCGGCGGACGGGAATTTGATGGAACACATTTAGGGACTTGGGATCATTGTTGAGCCGCCGCTTCCCTTTGGTGTGGGACTTGACCCGCCCGTCCGCTCTACGCGGGATTAGGCGCACTATTTATTTTCAAAGGGATAAAGCACTCTTATTCTATCTTTGAGATTTTCAATCATTGATTGAGTATCGTTACCAAAAACGAACTCGATATTTCTAATTTTCACCTTCTCTTGACCATCTAATAACTTTTTAAATTTTGGTTTCAAATTTCCTTGAAAATTCTTTTGCTTTGCGTTGTTTTTGGTATCCGATGAAGCAATAATCAATTTCGTCTCTGCACTAGCATCAAAATAATATTGCCCACCACTAATATTCACTGCATATCGGTCACTGAGTATTGTAGCAAACATATCTCCAAGTTATACCTTTGGTGGCACTTTGCTTTCTTCGATTTCTATCAATAGCATGACCATATTTTCTTCATTCACTACCATGACATCAATGTCTGTTAGCTTATTATCTAGTGTGACTTCTTTGCCACAAAAACCCTTTACTTCAGCCACATTTTTGTGCTTCTGCTTGTCTCCGTGATCATAGTAAACGGTGTAGTGTTGATAACGGCAATGATTTATATAATCTGTTAGCCATGCACCAAATTCACCTGTTAATTGTCCACGTTTTGATTTCAATGTTAATCCTTATTTTTCGTGCGCCCATCGATTTATTCTGCTGGTTTGCTCCTAGCGCGGCTTGAACTGTAACCAAGATTGGCAAATCGCGTCGCGTGTCTTCGGGGCGCAGTCCCATCCATTGCTAGCGGGCTTATATCTCACAGTTATTATACAATTTTCTGCTAGCAAATTTTTATCGCTAGTTACAGGTTGAATAGCTTAGCATGTAATTCACCCTACACTTCAACGCGTCGCCCCTCTAAAAAACAGGCTAAATGGTTGGATAAATCTAGGCGCGGTATGTCTTCGTTTTCCAATGCACCGTGTATCAAGGCAGTGTACATCAGCGGTCCCAATAGGGAGGCAACTGAATGGTAGGGGTGTTCTGGCTTCAAAATTCCCTCGGCCTGGTTCACAGCCTTTGTGGGCGGCAGTCACGAGTTCATCCAAAACAACGTTCGTCTGCTTGATCCGCGTGCCTGCTTCTTCTATATAGCAACCGGCATCACCCCGGCAATGTCCGCGAAATTGGTTGGCGCTGGATCGCAATACGCAGCTGCTACGGTGGATGCCAACGGCGATAACCTGGATGGATCGAAGAACTACCAGGGGCACTTGCCCCCGAATATTCCAGTGAAAACTTTCTGGTCGCTCATTCCCTACGATACACAAACACGGTCGGTTCTGCAGACCGATCAGCGCGACACGGCCTTAAGCAGCGAGATGGGGGCTGTGCAAACAAACTCCGATGGCTCGGTAGACGTTTACTTTGGGCCGAAAGCCCCTGCAGGCAAGGAAAGTAACTGGATACAAACGATGCCGGGCAAGGGTTGGTTCACTATTCTCCGTCTCTACAGCCCCCTTGAACCGTGGTTTGATAAAACCTGGCGACCAGGGGAAATAACCAGGATAGACTAGCGTAAGGCTATGGAACATCATTCAGTGCTTGTCAGGATACCGCGCCGAGTATTTCCTGCATGAAGACCGTCATGGAAACCTACCGGGATCAAGGTAGGCTTGCTAACAAGATCGCCGCTCACGCATTCAAGGCCGGGTTAATCGACGAGTGCCATCTGCTGCTCGCACCTATCATAGTGGGAGGCGGCAAACAATCCCTGCCTAACAATGTACGCTTAGCGCGAGAGCTTTTGGAGGAACGCCGCTTTGGCAACGGCATGGTTTACCTCCGCTACCAGGCCAGCCACGGAAGAGCCAGCTAACACAGCGTGCAGCGGACGTTAGTTGCTTTGGATCGATTAGGAACATAAATAGCTATCGTGTTACCTTGAGTGGAAAAAGGGACGATTAAACGGCGCTTGTTTTTGGTTTGATAATCTGCTATGCTGTTCCTAGTGAACACAATTCACCCAACGCACAGGCCGACAATTTGGCGCAGAACTCAAGACTACGGGGTTGGAGCAGTCTCGCCATGATGCGATACTGGACATCATCCTGGCGAATATCGGTTAATTTGAGAGAGCTGTGTATAAGTAAATATACCGCAATGCTGCGTTATATGCAGTAGTTGGGCGGCAGATTTCTTTCACTTGAGGTTCTAGAGAGGAAAACAAATCTTATGGATTCAAACACCTCACAAAGAAATGAGGTACAAGTTTCATTGCGCCCGGTCAGTCATGATAACTGGCGTAACATTGCTAACCTAAAGGTTTCTGAGGCTCAGCGTAAATTTGTTGCTGAGCCATGTTACTACCTGGCTCTCTGTTGTTATGGAAACGATTGGCAGCCCCTTGCTATTTACTTTGATGAGCAAGTAATTGGATTCATGATGTGGACCATAGATCCAGCTGATGGAAGCTGTTGGCTGGGAGGAATCTTAGTCGACCAGGGTATGCAGAAACGCGGATACGGCAAACAAGCAGTGCAAGCGGCAATAACAATGTTAAATGGGAAGTATGGGCACAGAAACTTTGCCCTATCCTATCAACCTGCTAATCTAATAGCAAAACATCTTTACAGTAAACTAGGCTTTATAGAAATGAATGAATGGGAAGACGACGAGATTGTAGCACGCTTGTCGCTTACAGAATAACAGAGCTAGTTGCTGGTGGAAAATCTACAACAACTTCGGTAGAGCCGCCAACAAAGCGTGCACCCAACTGGTGGGATTCGCACCGTCAAAAGGAGATGATTCTGTGCTCGAACAATTTCCGTCAAATCTGCGTCATCTCGTCCCGCCCACCCGCTGGTAACGCAAACCGTTGGGCTGCTGAAGCGATATTCCATATAGGAGAACAACGTGCATCTCGAATTTACACGTATGAGCAATGTTGACAACGCCGAATATATTGCTTTGAATAATCACCCTCTTGTACGTCGTCAAATGCCATTAACAGATGATAATTTTGGAGAAAAGGAATGCCAAGAGTGGGTCGCGGGGAAGGAAAAACAGTGGGATGAGTATGGATATGGTCCTTGGGCATTTATCATAGACGGTAAGTTTGCAGGTTGGGGTGGCTTACAGTATGAGAACGGTGACGCGGATTTAGGCTTGGTGCTGCACCCAGATTATTGGGGAACGGGCAAAGCCATATACGAAGAGATTATCAAACGGGCATTTGGAGAAATGAATTTAGAGTCTGTAACTATATTATTTCCACCTACCAGAACCCGCATAAAAGGAATCTTGCGATTCGGTTTTCAGGTTGATGGTGAAGTGGAAATTGAAGGTGAGCGATTCATTCGATATCGTCTTTTTGCACCAAAATAAAATTGCTTCGGGAAAGTCGATATTTGTATTCCAATATTGCTTTATATCCAAGCCGCCGCCCAACAAAGCTTGCACTGCACGCTGGGGATTCTGCCGCCATCTCAAGCAGTTTTCTACGCCTCAGCCTTTTTCTGATTTATAATCAGAATCCACGCCCTCCCAAGCGCCAGGTACGCAAGCCGTTGGGTTGACAGCTTATTGCTTCATCATTATCGATTATTTGTAAAATCAAATTTCTAATGAAAGACCACCCTTTAGTTATTGACAATCTTATTGACTGGACAAATATTTGCGCGAACGAAAAAGGCAGAAGATTACGGATTTAGACACTTACAAACTATTATCAAGGCGAGACCTCACTTGATTTCAGGGTATCAATAAATTGAACGAATCCCCTTGGACTATAGAAAAATTTGCCGATGCGTTTGAAGTATCGGCTAGTGAGCTTTTGAAATATATTTAGGCAATTATACGCTTAACACACCTATTCCACAGAGGTAATATAAAAGTATGAACAACATTAATAGCAATAAAAAGGAGTTGTCACCAGAACAACGTGAAGAACTACTCAGAGCATTGAAAGCCCGTTTTGAGAAAAACATGAACCGCCATAAAGGTCTTGAATGGGCTAAAGTACAAGCAAAGCTGGAAGCTAATACTGAAAAACTGTGGTCACTCAATGAAATGGAAAGAACTGGCGGTGAACCGGATGTTGTTGGTCATGATAAAAAGACGGGCGAATACATTTTTTATGATTGTTCAGCGGAAAGTCCTAAAGGCCGCAGAAGTGTTTGTTACGACCGTGAAGCGCTGGAGTCAAGGAAAGAACATAAACCAGAAAATAACGCTATGGATATGGCAGCTGCCATGGGCATTGAGCTTTTAACGGAAGAACAATATCGAGAGTTGCAGAAACTTGGAAATTTCGATACGAAAACGTCGAGCTGGTTGAAAACACCTTCTGATATTAGAAAACTCGGCGGCGCCATCTTTGCTGATCGTCGCTACGACCATGTCTTCGTGTATCACAACGGTGCGCCCTCTTACTATGCCGCCAGGGGGTTCCGTGGCTCGCTAAGGGTCTAAATTTTGCACAGACAGCTAAATTTGAATTTGAGAACGGATCACCTGAAAAAAGAATGAAATTTTCGCGGATTTGGTTCGAAGCTCACCTTCATGACGAAGCAGTCTGGTAAGCTTTCAACACCCATACCAGTATTCTCTGCCCGAATGCCAACCACTTTTACCATGTTAGCTGAAAGTGGCGGGACCAGGAAACAAATTTAAATAACATACTATGACAAAGAATAAAATGAATCCTAAAGTTGATGTATATATAAGTGAAGCCAAAAAGTGGCAGGAAGAATTTGAGAAATTGAGAATGATCATTCTTGACTGCCAGCTGACCGAAGAATTTAAGTGGGGTAAACCTTGTTACACGTTTCAGGAAAGCAACATAGTTTTAATACATGGATTTAAAGAATACTGTGCGCTTTTGTTTTTCAACGGTGCCTTGTTAAATGATCCTAATGGTATTCTAATCACACAAACGGAGAATGTGCAGGCGGCACGCCAGATTCGGTTCACCAATGTTCGAGAAATAGTTGAGATGGAAACCATCTTGAAAGCCTATATTTATGAAGCCATTGAAGTGGAAAAAGCCGGTTTGAAAGTGGATTTTAAAAAGACAACCGAATACATAATTCCTGAAGAATTTCAAAATAAATTAGATGAAATCCCGGCCTTGAAGACTGCTTTTGAAGCATTGACACCCGGACGGCAAAGAGCATACATTCTTTATTTCTCTGCACCCAAACAATCCAAAACTCGGGAGTCAAGGATTGAAAAATATATGCCGCAAATTCTCAATGGCAAGGGATTAAATGATCGCTAAATTCGATGAGAAAATTAATTAACCAAACTATAAGCCATTACCTCTCTTTGCGTTCCGTTGACAGCAAATGGACAGCCTGATTACAACAAGTTTAATTGGTACAAAATTGCAAATGGACGCTGGAGATGGACGAAATAGAAATTACTACTGCCAACAATGCGTAAAACATAGGGCGGACTTTGGTTTCCGCAAGTTTTCGGTTCTTTGCAAGCAAAGTCCCGGTAGACAGGTACGCAGCTCTGAAATGCCCTACGTTTCATACCCGAGCCGTTTATATTTGCTTGCTGCGAATTATGATAGCGCGTATAACAAAATGCTCAACAATGCTGCGTAATACCCGGCAGTTGGGCGCGGAAAGGCTTGAGGTTGTTTGACAGAGCGCTACACAAAACCACATCGGCGGTATTCAATCGAATGATTTAAATATGCATCTATGATGAGCAATGATTCTGATTTTTTTAAACGCCTGGCGGTTATTTTAAGTATTGTGGTACTGACCGCAGCAGTCCACATCTTTAGACCTGGAAGCTATTTACAGGGAGAATGGTATTCCTTCTACTACAGCTACTTTTCAGATTTTATCCTTCCTTTTACGTGCTACTTCCTGTTATGTATGCCCGGGCAATATATCCCTATTCTCAGGCGTTGGGAAGTGAAATTCGCGCTTGCGTTTTTGATACCCTCCATAGCCGAAACTTGCCAGTATTTCGGAATACCGGTCCTGGGGGTTACGTTCGATCTGCTTGATTATTTCATGTATGGTATCGGAGCATTGTCAGCCGCTGTTGTCGATACACAGCTGTTCTCGCGGGTATTTGATTTTTGGGCTTGGGAGCAGGCCGTAAAATAGTGTCACTGGTGGGAAAAGGGCCGAGTTAACGACGCTTGTTTTTGGTTCGATAATCTGCTGATCTGTTCATAGCGGACACAATTTACCCAACGCACAGGCCGACAATTTGGCGCAGGATTCAACACTCCGGGGTTGGAGCAGTCGCGCCATGATGCGATACTGAATATCATCCTGGCGAATATCAGTTAAAATTAGCGAGCTGTGTATAAGTAAATATACCGCAGTGTTGCGCTATACGCAGTAGATGATCTGCCCACAAGTGGAATAACCATGCCCCCTATGCATGTCACAAACAAGAGACACAATGTTGATGCTGATTCTGTATAGGAGGAGGAAACGATGTCAATATCAAGCACAAGAAGAGTTCTTGTTACATTGATACTTCTCGTCACAGCATTTACAGTCAGTTGTGCCGCACTTAGAGAAAAGCGCAGCACTCTTACAGTTTCAGAGCCCGCCCAACCCATTGAAGAAAAGCGCAGCTATCTTACAGTTACAGAGGCTTTTCAGCGTGCGAAGTTATTGGAGGGAAAACAAGTCCGCGTGCGCGGCTACGGATTCTTTAATGTTATGCGCACCAATAAGGTCTGCACACCTGCGAGTTGTGACTGCAATACGACACATGGACACTTGGTATTATTTGAAGAAACTGGGAGCTGGCAGAATTGGGGGGTTCTTGACAAAATATTTATTTCAGCATCAAGTCTGAGTTGTCAAGGCGATGAGTGTTCTATGGAGTGTATTCATTTCGACCCAACCATTGCCAAGGAATTTGAGTTTGCAGGTACACTAGTAGACCGCGATGATTTCAAAATTCTTTATCTAGAGGATATAGATCTTGAAGCTTCGCGTCAACTGATTGACGATGAGTGGATTCCTATTGAAACAGGGCGTTTTACTGTTGAGTTGGGGAAAAAATAGGCTTACCAAGTCCTGGCAGGGGCAGCTCCACACGCTATCACGCCACGCCGCTGAACATACCGTTAGCTGGCTAAGACGAATATTCTAATTATGATTTTTCTTTTAGGTGGTCCCCCAAGAGTTGGAAAATCAATAATCTCCAGTGAGATTCGGCAGAAACATGCTGTGAGTGTTGTTTCAACGGATACCCTCGGTGCAGTGCTGGAGAATGTTCTGAGCCCGGAAGCGGCGCCAGACTTGTTTGTTTTTGGCAAGTTTTATGAAATGCCCATGGCGGAGCGGGTGAAGTTAATAATGAAGGATCCTGCAGAGCTTATTGATTATGTGAGAAAGGAAAGTCATGTCGTTTGGAAAGCGGTAGAGGCTTTTATCAGGAGAGAGAATGATGAGGGTCGAGATGTACTGATTGAAGGAGTTGCTATTCTTCCCGAGTTGGTGAGTCAGCTTGAGGATATCCCTCATCGGGTTGTATTTATCGGAAATCAAGGAGAAAATCACAAAGAGAACATCAAGAAATCTGCTGAAGAGAATGAGTATGATTGGATGCGGGATGTAAGCGACCAATACATTGGCGCTTTTGCAATGTTTGTGAAGCGGATGAGTGCCTACATCGAGCAGGAGGCTAAGAAGTATGGCTTCGAGTATATAGAGATGGACAAAGAGCTATTTGGGGATGTAACGGAAGATGTTATGAAATCACTAGGATTAAGCGCCAGCTAACTCCACATGCACTTGACTATGCTACGCACGCTGGGAAGCGGCGCTGCTTAGCTCCAGGCCGTTGGGCTGCAATAATAGGAGATTTGCAATGTCCCAGAAACTTATCAAACAGATCATTCGGAAGCAGGTGTGGACCATCAAAAAGAAGAGTGTAGTACAAGTACTCACACCCAGATGTAGACGGGATGGTGAGCCAGAGTACGGGCGCTTCACCAATAAGGATATTGAACGGATTATCCAGCTCGCAAATTCGAATGTCGTAGAATTGATGCCTTACTTCAAGGACCTCCCCAATATCGGTAATTACGTAATGGCATATTCCTCCATGTTGGACCTAGCAATATACCGAGCTTTATTAAGGGAAAAGGTAGATCCCGATTACGCAACGATCTTGATTGGGGATATAAACTGGCAGTTTGTCGTGAACACGAGTGGTTATTATCGGTTGAAGAGGAAACTGATTGCCCTGAAGACGAAGGATCCAATGGAACGTATGGGAAAGTTCATGAGCGATATGCTGAAGTTTCCCTATGGTAAACCGGGGTATCGAGCTGAACTTTACAAAGAAGGGAACGTGTATCACATGAACTTCTATTCATGCCCGGTCTATGAATTCTACAAACAATTTGGTAACGAAGAGCTGACTTTGTTCAGAAAGGTCTTCTGTACTTACGACTACGCTGCGGCCGAACGCCTAATCGAAGGTGGCAGGTATCAGAGAGAGCACACTCTTTCCGATGGCGATGAAGTATGCGACATGAGGTGGTTTATTGTAGATACTTCATCGAGTTGAACATTGCGCATGGTGAGCAATGCTGTTTGCGTTTCAGGTCAATTGCAGCCTAACATCGCGTGCACCCGACTGGTGGTATTCGCACCGCTAAGTTGAGTTGGTTCTGGCTTTTGGGAATACCGCTATAAAGGCGTTATCCATGTCCCGCCCACGAGCCGTTAACACAAGCCGTTGGGCTGCAAACGTGCACTCGTACTGGTTCGCGTTTCGGAGCAAAAACGCACGGCAAGTGATGTAAACGTTAGGCGGGTATTGGTGGGCACTCGCTGAGATCTTCTGAATAAAGCGATGAAACCGGTTCAAGGAAATATCTTCTGCTCTTGGGGAAATCATGCCGGTAAACTATCCGGATCAGTCATCAGTTGGCTGATTGGGATATTGTTTATATCCGTCTTGCTATCAGCTTGCACCCATTCTGCCTGGCCTGACCTGCCAGTCACAATCGAACCGGGCCAGTTATCAAAAGGGAACGATAGCTTCGGCAGCTATTACACATACATGCCAACCAGAGTCCCACAACAGCTGGAAATACTTGTGTTGGTCCATGGCACACCTCCCAAGGATGGAACTGCAGAGTCAAACACGGAGTATTACATTACGACCTGGATGGATTTTGCTGAAGAACAAGGCTGCATACTCATCGCACCTGTGTTCAATCAAGAAAATTTCAGCAGCCGCCTGGGGAGATCATGCCTTGAGCGGCTACCGGGGTTTGTTCGGGCGGGAAATTGGTGCAGATGAATGGGTATTGCGATTGGTCAGGGCACATCAGCAAGCCGTTGGGCTGGCAAATGAAGGCTTCTACTTGTACGGGCATTCAGCTGGTGGGCAATTTGTAGCACGATTTCTGGTAACACATCCCGAGTATATTAAAAAAGCAATTATTACTTCTGCAGCAACCTATCCCCAGCCCAATCCAGAGGTCGCATGGCCTTTTGGGTTGGGTGAAATCCATACGCAAATCGAGTGGGATGCAGAGACGATAATACCTGTTGACATCGTGCCCGATCGCTGGACATGGCTTGCAGCAACCCAAATCCCCCTGACAGTAATCGTTGGACTGGATGATACTGCAGAGTTACCAACTTATCTAATTCCTGGTCAGAAGGGGAAAAACCGGTTTACCATCGCCCGAAACTGGATCAAGGATATGGCGACCTTTGCTGAAACATACGGACTGCAAAGTCGTTTCCAACTAGAGCTCGTACCCGGCGTAGGTCATAGTATGAGCGGGCTTCTCCCTTACAGCCAGCAAGCTTTCAGGGACCCATAAGTCAAGTCCTTCTGCAGCATGGTAATTGAAGGCCTCATGATAAAGTCAACGCCAGCAATATCAGGTAGGAGGGCTTGTCTTTCTGGGAATGCTGATCCACGCTATCGTCGGATAGTGGTGCCGGGGCTTTGAATGGCGAAAGTGAAAAAGCTGAATAAGGTATCGCGAAAAGATTTCTTGCCTGTGGCTCTCATTACCCACCTAACAACACCCCCTGCAATCGGCTGGACTGCCGCCCGGTTGAACGGGGCCCCAGCAGGTAATCATCCCGGGCCGGGCAGCCATCCAGGTTGTTGAATACTTGGTCCTGAAATATTGATATAATCCCTACCTTAGTGTGATGTCACAGGCTGTCGGTCTCATGAAACACAGGTGACACCCGATGATTAGATAACCACATTCATGAGCGGACCCTGGGTAATCTAAACCTGCGCTTCACCGGGTAAACCCGTCTAAGCGCTCAAGCGAAGGTAGGTATGAAGAAAACTCGCATCTCAATCACAGCACTGATCATTTCCATGACGTTTTTCGCCGCGGCATGCGGCTCGCCCCAACCGGAAGTCGAAAGCACGGTCGAACCCACTGAACAGCAGGAGCCGACGATTGAACCCGCAACCCCGGAACCAACGCTGGAGGTCGTCCAACCAACCCGTACAGTTGAAGAGCCTCCAGCAGCAGGCACAACCCAGCGGCACACGTTTGACGAACTGGGGATCTCCCTGGAAATCCCCACGGACCTCTATGTCAAAAAAGATCCGATCGTGAAATATGAAGATCAAAGCAAGCTGGAGAGCTACCTGTTTTACATCCAGAATTACGGCTATCCAGGCGGCCCGAGCTCGGGCGATTTCCAAATGTACGGCCACCTGCAGTACGACCTGCCGCCAATATCGTGGGATCAATTTTCCAACGACCAGGTCAACTCACCCATGAACGCCTACGCCGACTACATTGAGGTTGGCGGGCTAAGAGGGTATGACACCCAGGTTGCTGGTGTCAGGAACCGCTTCGTCTACCATTTTTACTTGGAGGGGCATGTGCTCTCCATTGCCGTTTCCGATCCCACGCCAGAGAATAAGGCATTCGCTGACCAGATTATCAATTCACTTGAGCTGCTCCCCGGTGGGTTGAGTGATGCCAGTCACATGAAGCTGGTGAGCGACCCTAACCAGCTCTACCAACTCTTGATCCCGGATGACTGGGAGTACGAGTTCCATCCTCCTGTTAATATCCAGCTTTCAGGCCTTGCAGCCAGATCAGCGGATCTTGAGGTCGAATTCGAAAGATGAAGGCGGACCACATGAGAACGTTTACTACAAGAACGGGGTGTTCATGCAGCTGCACGTGATGGATGATGATTCGGCAAACTACCCACCTTTTCCGAACCGAATCAGGGAACAATACGACGTCATGTACGACGGGATACAGGGCACTGAGTACATCTTTACGCAACCGAGTACAGTGGAAGGTGAAGAACGGCAACTGCAAATGTATTACGAGGGCAAGAGCTATATGCTGGGATTTGCATACGCAAACGATACTTACCGTGATGTGATCGACCGCATCATTGCCAGCTTCAACATTACACCCGAAACTTTCTACCCAACCCAATAGGCAATCCGGGCACCGGTCAAGCCATAAATGGCCCAGCGGTTGCGGCCCATCAGGAGGAAGCAGCCGCCTGACAACCCGCTGGAGCGGACCCGGCCTCACCGCGCAGGTCATCAACGCGTGTTTCAGGCAGCTCCTGCGAGATAGAAAACGCCGCTCAGAAAGGCGGCGCTTGTGTGAGTAAAGGAGCGGGTGTTTATTCGATGGGCAGGGAGTTATCCTTTAGCCAGGCTGCCAGCTCTGCCAAACTGGAATGCGATTGGGCGATGCTCATGGTGACTGCCAAAAGATCTGCATTACTGGCGGTCAGCCGGTACCCATTGCGGCGCAAGAAAAGGCCGGCGGCTGTCGCACCGGTGCGCTTATTGCCATCCACGAATGGATGATTGCGAATCAGTGATTCCATCAATGCGGCTGCTTTGCTGAACAAATCCGGGTAGCGATCCTGGTCATCAAAGCTGGCCTGCGGTCTCCCCAGCGCTGACAGCAGCATGCCCAAATCTCGAACACCGTGGCTCCCACCAGTTTCTGCAACCAACCGGGCATGGATGAACAGGATTTGTTCGGCTGTCAGGTAGTTCATTATTTCGCCAGTTCTTCTAGCGCCGAGCGGTACTGCTGGATGAATTCCTCAACTTGGTGGGCAAACTCTGGATCGACACCCGCAATTGCCACCGGCGGTTTGGTGGGGGTAATCACAATTTGGTGCTTGTCGCGATCCAATTCAACGTTGACTTCGGCACCTTCAGCGATGTCGAGATACTCAATGACATCTTTCGGCAGGGATACGACAACACTGTTGCCCGTTTTGAAGATTTTCCGTAACATATCAACCTCCATGTGTACTTACACTGTAAGTATATTATATCAGCACATTCAACAGTCAACCCCAGGGAAATGTTCCACAGGATGTTTATTCGATATCCGGCCACACTGTAATTACGGTTTTCCGCTCCCCTACCAGCACCCGCAGCGAGGCTAATTCGTTGTCCGCGAGTACTCCCTGTACTGCCAGCAGGTATTCATCCTGGGTCGGGTAATCATCTAATCGCGACATGTTGAAGAAAACCCAGCCGTCTTCCACCTTCAGATGTACTCGCAGCCCGTCCTTCGAGTTATGACGCTGAACGCAGCCGGGATAACCTCGGGCGATTTTCAGCATCTCGTTAACTGATTCGGTCAAATTAGGTACCGTCACGCGGCCTCCTTTCTGCGATGGACTGGTACGCCCGCAGCTTTTTTCGGACACCCTGCGCACCATGTTCCCTGCCCACTGCCTCAAACTGCTCTGCCAATGCCTCCCACATGTCTGCCTCCAGGATCCCTTCCCTGAAAAACAGGTCCTCCAGGCGGACGGCTTCGCCGCGCAGGCTGTCGACCAGCGTTTCGGGCAGCTCCCAGAAGCGGCTCGTCCCGGCTACATTGGCCGCGGCCTGGCGCAGCTCGGCGATCTTCGGGAACCAGTTGGCTTCGGCGATGTACTCCTCCACCGCTCGCTTCAGCACATAGCCCGGGATATCGGCCAGCATATCAACGTACAGGTCCATAGTCTCCCTCGTCCGTTCTAGGCCCGGATAGGCGCTCGCCAAATTCTTAAGGCAGTCCACGATTTCAGCCGTACTCGCCACGCGCAATTTCCTCCCGCATGAGTGCCAGGGCCGCCAACCCCGTGGCGGGTTTATCCTTGCGGCAGTAGCGGCAGCCGTCCGGTCCGGCGCGGGCGTACAGCTCCAGGATGCCGGGGATGTTCTTGGGGTTCCAGCGGTGCATCTGCCAGTGCTCCAAGCGTCGCCTGCCACAACGCCAGGTCCTTAACTTCCTCAGCGATCGCCGCCCGCTGGGCCTGGTTGGGGCGCAGTCCCAAAATGGCGTAGTAAGCCCTGACCGCCTCCTTTTCCAGATTTCCGGAATCGGGTCCAGTTTTCCGGAATTGTGCCTCTCTTAATACCTCCTCTTGATTAATATTTAAATTATTAATATTATTTAAAGGCTTTAAAGAGAGGGCGGGATTCCAGTTTTCTGGACTGGATTCCGGTTTTTCGGAGTAGATTCCAGTTTTTCGGGCTGGATTCCAGATTTCTGGATTGGATTCCAGATTTTCGGAATTTACTCCAGTTTTCCGGACGGAAGCTGGTGGCGTTTTCCAGTTTTCTGGAGTGGATTTCAGATTTTCGGAATCAAACCGGATCATTTTCCAGTTTTTCGGAATTTACTCCAGTTTTCTGGAATGAAGTTGGGATCGTTTTCCAGTTTTCTGGAGTGGATTCCGGTTTTTCGGAATCAAACCCGGGATCATTTTCCAGTTTTTCGGAATCTACTCCAGTTTTCTGGAATGAAATTGGTGGCGTTTTCCAGTTTTCTGGAGCGGATTCCAGTTTTTCGGAATCTACTCCAATATTCTGGACTGGTATCGGTGCAGTATTCCAGTTTTCTGGAGTGGATTCCAGATTTCCGGAATCAAACGCGGGGTCATTTTCCAGTTTTCCGGAATTTACTCCAATTTTCTGGACTGGTGCGTGGATGGTGTATTCCAGTATTTCTGGAGTGGATTCCAATTTTCCGGACTGGACTGCAGCGGGGAACGAGAAGACCAATCGGCCGGGGGCCTGGTAGTACTGGCGCACCAGCGCCATCCGCCGCAAGACAGCCAGGTGGTCATACAGCGTCGAAGCTGACCGGCCGGTATACGCCGCCAGCTCCTGGACGTCGACCGGCGCGCTCTCGGCCTGGTCGCCGGCCAGCAGCCTGAGCTGCATCCAGGTGTAGACGATGGCCGGGGTTAGCGCGGGGTGCCCCAGCAGCTGCGCGGGGACAAAGACCCCCGGCTTGGTTTTGGATGGATTCGTTCATCGCGCCTCCGTTGGTTGGGTTAAAATGGGCTGATTACAGCTAGAAATGCCGTCTATGCGCAAATTCCAGCGCATGTCGCTGCCGGAACGCACAAACCACCCATTAAGCAAAACCGGCGTGGAAATTGCTGCCTGCCAGGGTCGAGGGGTAACCCTACGCTGGGCATCTGCTTCCACGCCGGTGATCTGTACTTAGGATACCAGAAAACCTATTTTAGCACAAGTGTTCTAGGTATACGAGTTCGGATATTTTAAGGTTAAATCGCCCACCCCTTGTTGTCCGCTCAACCAGCAATTGGTAAATGGTCGAACAGATAAGAGATGTTAACGGTACTGAACATTGTGAATTTATTTACTTAAAGGGAATCTTCTATATAATAAAATCACAGGTCTCCGGTGGTGAGATCGATTGTCCAGGGAGTAAAGTACGAAATTTACTTCTTGTCCCATAGGTAATGGGGAAAGATTTTCAAACACAGATTTATACGGGCCAAAGAGGGGCCATCATGAAAATTCTACGTTTAGTCTTCGTGTGTTCAATTTCCATACTCCTGGTGGCGGGGTTTAGCCTCGTCCTGCAAGCCTCCGCAGCGCCGGCCACCGCCATCGTCGTCAATACAACAGCTGATGAGGTCAACGACGACGACATCTGCTCACTGCGCGAAGCCATCACCGCCGCCAACGACAACAGCGCCACCCTTGGCTGCCCGGCTGGCCAGAGCGGCCTGGACAAGATTACCTTCGAGGTGAGCGGCACAATCATCCTGGAGAGTACATTGCCCGACATCATCTTTTTTGGGGGACCGCTGGTAATCGACGGCGGGGAGGTCATCACGATCAGTGGGGACAACAGCTTCCGCGTTTTTATGGTGGAGTCTGGGGCACAGCTGACCCTGGAGAACATCACCGTGGCGGATGGGGCTTCGATAGACGGTGGCGGCATCTACAATAGTGGCACGCTGACCGTCACGGACAGCACCTTCTCCGGCAACAGTGCAGATAGTACGGTGGCGGCATCTACAATAGTGGCACGCTGACCGTCACGGACAGCACCTTCTCCGGCAACAGCGCAGATCTACGGTGGCGGCATCTACAATTATGGCACGCTGACCGTCACGGACAGCACCTTCTCCGGCAACAGCGCAGATCTACGGTGGCGGCATCTATAATAATGGCACGCTGGCCGTCACGGACAGCTACTTCGGCGGCAACAGCGCAGTCTACGGTGGCGGCATCTTCAATTATGACACCCTCGACATCACGGACAGCACCTTCCACTTTAACAATGCAACCACTGGCGGCGGCATCTATAATAGATGGCACGCTGAACATCACGAACAGCAGATTCTCCAGCAATGAAGCTTATGATGGAAGCGGCATCTACAATAGTGACACGCTTGCCACGGTGAACATCACGGACAGCACCTTCGTCACTAACAAGGCAGATCATTACGGTGGCGGCATCTATAATAGTAGGCATGCTGGCAGTTACGGACAGCTCCTTCGACCTCAACAGTGCGCCCTGGGGTGGCGGCATTTTCAATGATTTAACGCTCGACATCACGGACAGTACCTTTGCCGGCAACAGCGCAGACATCGGTGGCGGTATTTACAATCATGAAAGTGGCACGCTGAACGTCACGAACAGCACCTTCTCCGGCAACAGTGCAAACTCCTATGGGGGCGGTATTTCCAACTGGGAGGGCATTGTGGATATCAATTACAGCACCTTCTCCGATAACAGCTCGCCGCCGTCTAATGGCGGCGCGGTTGATAATTCTGGGACCCTGACCATCACCAACAGCATCCTTGCGAACAGCCCCTCCGGTGGCAACTGCAAGGGGACGATCGGCGATGATGGGCACAACATCGACGATGGCGACACCTGCGGCTTTGGTCTCAATTCGTGGGCCAACACCGACCCCCACCTGGCTGACCGGGAGGACAACGGCGGTCCCACCTCGACGCACGCCCTGCTGGCAGGCAGCCCGGCCATCGACAACGCTGACCCCCTCAACTGCCCTGCCGCCGACCAGCGTGGTTTCCACCGCCCGTTCGATGGGGACATGGATGGGGATGCGGTCTGCGATGTAGGCGCTTTCGAATTCCAGCCATCGAGGTGTTTCCTGCCGGTAATCAGCAAAGACTAGCAGGGCACGGGCACGAGCCGCGGTTGTTAGGAGAAGATTGCTTACCGCCCTCGGCCTGGCCGCCGGCCGGCAGCCTGAGCTGCATCCAGGTGTAGACGATGGCCGGGGTTAGCGCGGGGTGCTGCAGCACCTGCGCGGGGACAAATACCCCCGCTTGGTTGTGGATGGATTCGTTCGTCACCCCTCCATAAGTTGTGTGAAGAGTGTGTATTCAGGCGGGAAATGCGGTCTATGCGCAATAACTTAGGATGAAATCTGACTAGAGCGCTGACGCGCCTATCCCACCCGTCCGTTAATCATCACCGGCATGGCTATGGATGCCTGCGTCGAGGGGTACCCCTCCACGGGGCATCTGCTTCCACGCCGGTGATCTGTTACCAGGATATCAGAAAAACTAAATTGGCGGTGGCGGAGTTGGCGTTACATCATTAGGATGAAGGTCCCCTGGTAGTTTCTATTGATTTTATTCTCCAAAAATTGTATAGTTTATATATACTTTAGACAAAATCTCCACACACCACCAATATTTTTTACCATGGAGGGGAAAAAGTATTACGCAAAATTTTAAACATTACTCAAGAAAATATCATTCCGTAAGGTTCTTCCCACAGTTAGGAAGAAGCCGTGAGACAAGGCGGAAAAGCAACAGCTTGGGTGAAATCCATTTTATATTCAATGTATTTGGCCTGAGTCCAGAGTAGATAGAGGCAGGGAGGATTGATTGTTATTCAAAGATCGGTTATGACTTCACCGGTATTGGCAATCAATAACCAAGGATATGACAAATTTGGAATATACATTCCCATTCGGTAAGATTGTTAAACCTCAAAATCCTGCCATTGACGGTCAAAGAGATTTTTTTATCCTGGGCGCTTACCCGAGTGCATTGCATGTTAAATGGTTACCTCCTACTCCATACAAACAAATCCGTGCAATCGCAGTCGATAATGAACCATCGATATTTTGGGATGGAACAGATCAGAACAAAATACACGAATCCTGGCTGAGAAGCATTCCTTGGCAAAATAATTGGGGGGAGATTGAACCTGCCGGAAGGTTCAATGGAAGCTCCGGAGTATGGGTTAACGACAAAGTGTTATCTCCGCTTCGTCTTCAACGGAATGATGTCTGGTTCTTGGATTGCTTAGATATTTATCATTGCAGTAAAGGACTTAGTAAGCGGTTGGATGATACATACCTGCCATTTGCGGAAAAATATAAGATCGAAAAATCGAATTTACCAGTTCATCCAGATGAAAATAGGATTATCAAAGAATCCATCGAGCACCATCGAGTGCGGATCAGAATCTAACATTTGCGTCGCCCAACCCAAAGTTATCATTACTCTAGGTAATGCTGCATTAAAAGTATTAGCAAATCTTATTCGTCCTGACAAAAAGATCCCCGGCAAACTCTCCCCTAGCTCAGAACTCTACGGCACTACCTTTGAAATAATTGGCCCGAGTGGAAAACAGATAACTTTCTTGCCGCTTGCTCATCCTGCTGCTCCAAAGATTTACCAAATTGCACATGATTCATGGGTAGAAGCGGGAGCACTTAAAAAACGACGTTATATTGATGGACCTGCTACTTGAAATATCTCACGACGATTTTCAACAGCCAGAACCCTGGAGCTGGCGAATATCACTGGCTTCGTATTGGAATGAATAACTGAGTGCATAACTTATAAAGGGAAACCGGTCAGTTACCTATGCAATTAGCTGATCTGAACGCGCTTGTCCAATACTGCAAGGAAAACCTCGATTTTAGTTCCATTGAACTGGCGCAGGAATACGGTTATGCCAGTTTACCTTTATGTGTGATTGATGCTGTTTACTCAATCGGGTCTAGGTATGCTTCAACGGAGAATACGGTAGCAAGATTCTGCAGATTTTTTCGTGTACAACAAATCAACGATGCCGCAAGAGCGAAGAGAGAATTACAACTCTCGATAAGTGAGTTGATCAGCTACTATGCAGATTACGGTATCGAAGGAATGACAGATCATGTTTATCAAAATCGGTAGAGAACCTCAACAAGAAACGGCATTCTGAAATCGGAAGCAGTCCTCAGGTTCAGTGAAGTGCTGCTTCAATTTGATGTAGATTATCTTCAGGATGTAAACAAAATTCTGGGAGATACTGGCTTCGAAGCTAAAATCCAGGAAATACCAGGACAGAGAAGCGGCATATCACTAAGGTACTTCTATATGCTGGCAGGATCAGATGATTTCATAAAACCAGATCGGATGATCAACCGGTTTGTGTATCAAGCTACAGGAAAAATGTTGGGGATAGAGGTGACGACAGAATTACTGGTTAATGCGAGTGGAATTTTAGCAGTAGAGTATCCGGGTTTGACGCCAAGAAAGCTGGATCATGTCATTTGGAAATACCAACGAGCAAGATAAGGAGATATCATGAACAGCCTAACAAATCTCTTTACTAAATATCAGCAGAATGTTCTTTTTGCATTCATCGATTGCATAAAGTATTCGCATTCACTTGGTCAAAATAAGTGGGGAGTGTATTTATATACTCCAGAACATCTTCGATTGATTATTGGTGGTCTCATTGTTACTACGATCGAACAAGGTCGTTTGTGGCTGACATTGCCCATTTTGGGCGAGACCGGATACTCATTCTTCGATGATCTTGGAAACTGGGCTTGGGAATCCCGTTGGGGTTACAAAGTTATTCCCTGTATAAGTGGGTATTACTGGCCCCTGACAAACCATAATAAAATTTGGCCTCGAATCTCCAATTATCACTTTTTTTACCTGAGAGAAGTTGCAGCAAAATATCGCCATCTTCGGAAACCAAGTCAAAGAAAACATTCCGACGAGATCCTCGTCGACCTCGAATTATTCTCTGGGCAAACTCTTCCCCGTCCCGACTACTCCTAATGGTTTCAACTAGAAAATAATTAGTCCTAACTCGCTAGATGCAGAAAAAATGACAAGCATCATTCGAAACCAAACAATACAGTTGAGCAGTCAATTTGAGACGATCAAAGAAACAATAACATCAACAGAACAATTCTCCAATCTAGCCGCGATAAGTTCATTTGATCCCAGAAATAACTCGCTTACCTTCAAAACTGAAAAAATCCACCCCCTAGAAACAAAGCCCCACACAACCCCGGTACTGCTGCTGTTCAGCAACCCCCACCCGCTGTCGGTTGCATCAGGTATGTTCTTATCGGAGCCGCGTTCAAGATCTTTTTGGGTGAGGTTGTTCGCCTGTGAGTGCATGCAGCCAAGTGAGGTACTGAAGCGCGCTATTTCAAACTGGGATGACGAGACGATCGCGATATTAGCGCAAAATCTGCTGCACCAGACCTTCAGCGACAGAATTTCGATCTATCTGGATTGTTTAGAGTCTTTACCGACGAACCAATACAGCGATTTGAAGAAGATTTTCCCCGGAGAAGAGGGCCGGGAATTGAGGCGAACTGCGCTCCAAATCCCTGGGATGGAGGCTCTCGCAGAATTGTCTGCAAAGAGTGAAATTAATTCCTGGATCGTGTTTTCGGCAGAGGCCTTCAGGTATATCTGCGATGATAGAAATCACTCGCGAAATATGCTCCGGACAGGATCATCAAAGCATTAGACACATATTATTCTGAGCCGGATGATAGCGAGATTTTTGGGCAGAGTTGAGCGATCTGAAAAGGAAAGTGGTTATCAATGATTTGGAGATAACCGTATATTTGTCACTGATCGCGCGAAGGAAAAACTGGAAAAACACAACGGGGGAGTACTGCTTTACTGCGATGCTGGACAGAATCTTTTCAGAGATTGAAATACAAGCTGGGAAATGAAACGTGGTGAGTTATCAGCAAAATGAGGTCTACATATCAGCCCAACTCTGACCCACCCCCCCCAGCCCCCTCCCAAATGGAATGGGGAGTCAGAGGATGAAAAGTCGAGCATCCTCATAATTCTCGAAGGAGGACCGTTGAGTAGGGTAAAAAAACTTCCGCCCCCTCCAGGGGGAGGACCGAGGCGGGGGTCACTACAACCCATCCCCCAGCCCCCTCCCAAATGGAATGGGGAGTCATGCTATCCATGAGCAGCCATCCTCACCCTGCAGGGGGAGGACCGAGGAGGGGGTCACTACAAACCCACCCCCCAGCCCCCTCCCAAATGGAATGGGGAGTCATGCTATCCATGAGCAGCCATCCGCCCTCCAGGGGGAGGACCGAGGTGGGGGTCCACGACAACCCACCCCTCCAGCCCCCTCCCAAATGGAATGGGGAGTGATGCTATCCATAAGCAGCCATCCGCCCCCTCCAGGGGGAGGACCGAGGAGGGGGTGCACAACAGGGATAAAATTATCTAGAGGAGTAAGTTATGGGGAAAAAGAACAAGGATAACATCGTCACGAACCAGCGCATAGCGGATACAACTCGCCAACGGGCGCTTGAAATGCGCCAAAATATGACACCCCCAGAGCACAGGCTGTGGAGCGAACTACGCGCCAACCGCCTTGATGGATGGCATTTCAGACGCCAGCAAATCATTGATGGGTTCATTGTTGATTTCTACTGCCATAAGGCAGGTCTGATCATTGAAGTTGATGGTCCTATTCATGACTCACAGCAGGATATGGATGCGGAACGTGAAGCTGTCTTTCTGGATCGCGGTCTCAAGATATTACGTTTTACAAACGATCAGGTGATAAACGAGATGCCATCCGTACTGGAAGATGTCCGTCAAAGCCTCCAGCAGACGGAGAACTAACAGCCCTCCTCCCCATCCAGGGGGAGGACAGAGGTGGGGGTCAAACCGACCTACCCCCCGACCCCCTCCCAGTTTGAATTGGGCGCGATGTCAAAGCCAATCCCCCGATCCCTGATTTAAGCAAGCGATCTGAATACTATTCATCAGATCTATTTCAATATGATGCTGAGAATGATCAATACATCTGTCCACAGAAACATACCTTGCCTTTATGGTCGCGCAGCCAGGGTGAAGAGAATTTTATTTATCGGGCGTATGCGGAAGTGTGCAATGCTTGTCTGGTGAAGGATGAATGCAGGGCAGCAAAAGTGGACGGCATATATTTCACGCTTTCCACCAAGAATGCATCGACAAAGTGAAAGCTTATTAGAAGACCGAGGCATACAAAAAGGCTATGCGGATACGGGGAGTGTGGGTTGAACTGCTATTTGGTGAAGGGAAAGATGTTCACCGATTGAGGTGATTCCGTTTGAGAGGTTTGCACAAGGTAAATATCGAAGGAATGATGATCGTAGTGGGGTAATGGCTAAAAAGACTGATTAAGTGCCGCATCAAGAAGCTTAGTTCCTTAGCTGAAAATCTGATTTCCTGGCTTTTCCCACAAAGAGTCGTTACTTTTTCAAATGCCTGCTTTATTGTGTTGACATAAATAGGTTGCCAATAACTTTGAGAAGGTGTGCTCCCCCCAGGCAGGCGCATTGACATGGCCTCATAACTGCTGTATTATCAAAGGAATTAATGGAATAATGTAGGTCTATCCACTTGGAAGGATGGGGATGGTCCGCGTTCATCCACGTAAACTCCAATCTATGCAACAGGGTCTTGTGGCGGTTAAACTCCCCCCTGCTGCACACGCTTACTGGAAGACCTGTACAGCCACTGCACGACCGTTCTTTTTCCCCCTGCCCCTGACTAACACAGCTACAAAACATCCCATTCAAATCGCTGCATCCAACATTCGAAACCAGTGTTCTCCACTTAAATACGGACGGATGGGTGTACTTGGATACATTCAACGCCGCATCAGCCATTGGGTAAGTTGGATCTGCAGCGCACTGGTCTTCAACGCTACCTGATCCACAGGGAAAGGAACTGCAGAACGTATTCACATAGCCACACCGATCTATTCATAGATGCGATTGCGCTGTGTCGCAATTCAAGTGGATTCACTTGTCTTGTATTGCACCTGTCCTTTGGATTTTCACTGCTAGTAGCTGCGCTTTCGTTATTGTAGTGTTAGCAATTCGCAAGACTTAGGAAGCCGCTTCTCATTCCCTGGGTGTGGTCCGAATTCAAACATTCTAAACCAGTAGTCATACCATCTAACAGGAGGATGTCATGGTACCAAAACTATTCGTTACAGGTCTGGTGATTATATTGGCTTTGTTGTTGGGTGTCAGTTCAGCGACGGGTCAACAGGAAGGGACTGCTAGCACCTTGACTCCCTATAGCTTCGCCTTCACTTACCAGGGCCAGCTGCAGGATGCTGATGGCCCGGTTACCGGCACTTGTGACTTGCAGTTCAGGCTCTGGGATGCTGCCAGTGAAGGTCTGCAGGTGGGCAACCTGCTTGAGATCAACGGGATACAGCTGCAGGCTGGCCTGTTCACAGCTAAGTTAGACTTCGGTGCTGAAGCCCATACCGGCGGTGCCCGCTGGCTGGAAATTTCCGTGCGCTGCCCGGCAGGGAGCAGCAGCTACGAGACTCTGGCACCACGGCAGGAACTGACGGCTGCACCGGCTGCCTTGTCGCTGGCGCTGCCTTTCCGCACTCAGGCAAATAACTATGGTCCGCTGATCTGGATTGAAAACACCAACACCAGCGGAACGCTATCAACTGGCGTATTTGGCAGCGGTTACGTCGGTCTGAGCGGCTACAGCAGCTCGGTTGGCGGCATGGGTGTGCGCGGCAGTGCCAACCCTGACAGCGGCGTTGCCTATGGAGTCTATGGGGAGAGCTCTTCACCTGGCGGTTTTGGCGTCTATGGCCAGGCGACTGCGGAAAGCGGGGCGACCCTGGGCGTATCCGGATACAGCAGCTCGACCTCGGGCACCGGTGTCTATGGCTGGGCTGGCGCCAGCAGCGGAGAGACCTATGGCGTCTATGGCAAGAGCAGTTCCGATACCGGCATCGGGGTCTATGGGAATGCCACAGCCAGTAGCGGAGAGACCTATGGTGTCTATGGAGAGTGTAGTTCTTCCCAGGGCGCTGGGGTATATGGTACAGGCTATAAGGGTGTTTATGGTGTGAGTAGTTCAGCTCAGGCACCGGTGTCACCGGTGTCGGTTTTAAAGGGATCTATGGCGTCAGCACCTCTGACCAAGGCACTGGGGTCTATGGTGTCGGTGAATATGGCGTTGTAGGTACGAGCAGCACCCAAGCAGGTACAGGGGTGTACGGCAGTTCAGACGCACTCATGGGCATCTGGTGTCTAGGTGTTGGTGGACCGCAGATAATGAATTCAGACGCTGGTGTGTATCGGAAGTAGTGAATTTACCCAGGCAGTGGTGTCATGGATGAGCTACCGGTCGAGCGGTTCGACCAGTGGGGTCTCTGGCAACAGCTTCTCACCCTGCAGGAACGGGAGTTTCGGGTACGCCAGCGCCGTAGTGGTTCAACCACCGGCGTCTATGGCGAGAGCATCTCCACTTCAGGCCGGGGAGTGATCGGCGATGCCACCTCTGAAACCGGCACAACTTACGGCGTGGTGGGCTACAGCGCCTCGCCCGATGGTTATGCCGGCTACTTCCGCAACACCTCCAGTGGTAGAGGTCTTTATGTCCAATGGCTGATACGGGCACGGGCAACATTATTGAAGCTCGCAGCAGCTTCTCGGAAAGTGTGTTCAGGCGTAGAACGTGATGGCGATGTATACGCGGATGGAAGTTTCACTAGATACCGGCGCGTGACTATGCCGAGCTGCTGCCTGCCAGCGCCGGCTTGCAGGCCGGTGACGTGCTGGTCATAGGTGCTGATGGCAAGCTCACCCGCTCGACAACACCTTCCCAGACCTCGGTCGTGGGTGTCTATTCCACCCAGCCCGGTTTCCTGGCCGGGGCAGGCGAGGACGGTGCCGTCTCCGAGGACCAGGTACCCCTGGCTGTCATGGGTGTAGTGCCCGTCAAGGTCACGGCGGAGAATGGCCCCATCCAACCCGGTGACCTGCTGACCACCTCCAGTACCCTCGGGCATGCTATGCGGGCTGGCCCGGACCCCCTGCCGGGTACGGTGATCGGTAAAGCGCTCGAGTTCTTGGGAGAGCGGTGTTGGGGTCATCCAGATGCTGGTCATGCTGCGCTAGAGGAGGGAGACTGATGAAAATCTTGAAGATCTTACCAGTCCTGGCAGCACTGCTGCTGCTCGTTTCGGTGGCCGGTGCCCAGGGGTACTACGAACTGCTGTGGTGGTCGGTTGACGGTGGCGGCACGACATCAAGCCAGGGTGGCGGCTATTTGCTCAGCGGTACCATTGGACAACCAGAAGGTGGCGAGTTGAGTAGCCCAAGCTATACCCTCGACGGCGGTGTCTGGCGCGGTGGTGAGGTGCTGGAGCCGCGGCCGACCCTACCGGTCTATTTGCCGTTGGTCGTACGCTGACGAGTGTCGTTGAAGTTATTGCTTGTTGATTGGTTTGGTTGCCCTCAATTATTTACGGGATTAGATGGATTTGCTACCCGGGGCATCAACTTAGCTTAGAAATTATATAAGCGGTTTCGATATAGGGGTTTTTCCCAGGAGGGCTGGATCATAAAGAGGTTAAGGGATTTTCGTTGTCATCTGGAACAGCTGGCCGGTCAACGCTTGTTCGCTAGCGTCAGGCTGACTGAGGTCCTGCTCGGGCTGAGCATCCTGCTGGTTTTGATCCTGGTCTCAACCTCTCTGGGCGGTCGCGGCTGGTTGGCAGGTAAAGGTTTGGGTGTCTCCTGGGCAGCCCCATTATCGCCAGCCCCGCTCACCACCCTGGCCGGTGATGAGCTGCACCCCGCAGTGGCTTTCAGCCCTGAGGCCAATTCTTACCTGGTCGTCTGGGAAGACAACAATTACTCATCCCCGACCTATCATGGCATCGCCGGTGTGCTCGTCGGGGATCAGGGCATCCCTTCACAAGAGCCAATCTACATATCCACTTACAACCTGAACAGATGCCTGAACCCGGATGTAGCCGCTAACCTGCAGACCGGCAAGTTCCTGGTTGTCTGGGAGTACGCCTATGATGAATCCGTCGACCACAACATTCATGCCCGTCTGGTTAGCGCTGATGGCTCACCCGAAGGGGGCGTGATCGATATCTCAGTTGTCACCACATATGAAACCTCCCCGGCGGTTGCCTATAATTCGGCCACGAATGAATGGCTGGTGGTTTGGGAATCCGCCACAGATGTCCATAACCGCGATATCAATGCCGCTGTCGTGGACGCGGATGGGGTTGTGCAGAACGAATTCACCATCGCTAGTGGTCTGGACGACCAGGCTAATCCCTCCGTCGCATTTGGCTCACTCTATGAAGAGTACCTGGTGGTCTGGGAGGACCTGGCCTATACCAGCGAGGACCTCAACCTGCTTGCCCGACGGGTGGCTGGTGATGGCTCTCCGATTGGGGAGGCCTTCCCGATCTCAACCGCGGCTTATGAGCAGATGCTTCCCGAGCTGGTATACAACCCGGATTATGACGAGTTTATGATCGTGTGGGAGGACCATCGTTGGGCCTGGGGTGATGCAGCCGATATCTATGGTCAGCGGGTCAGTGTGGAGGGCGCCCTGGTCGGTGGGAACTTCGGCATCTCCTGGGAGTCTGGTAACCTGCTGCTGAACCCTGAGGTGGCTTACAACACCAACACGCAGGAATATCTGGTGACCTGGGAATACGAGCACTCCCTCTTAGATCATGACATCTACCAGCGCCGCGTCAGCAGTACTGCTACCCTGCCGGGCGCCGAGATACCGGTATCCATTGATGCCAGCTGGGAAGGCCTGCCAGCCCTGGCGGTTGGTAACGAATACGATTTCCTGGTCGTATGGGAGGATTATCGCGACCAGTCCACCCAAAATATCAATATATACGGCGATCTGCTCGCACCGCTATCCCCACCATCGCCTGCCACCGCGACCGTCACCCTGACCCCCAAGCCTTCCTTGACCCCGACACCAACGCCCACCCCAACGCGCACGCCAACCCCGACTCCAACGGCAACCGAACTTCCCAGCCTCGATTTGCAGATCGACTCGCTCGAGATCACCCAGGGGATCCAGTGCAAGGATAACGTGGAGTGTGAAGAAGGGGACAACTCGGTGCCGCTGATCTCGGGGAAAGCGACCTACCTGCGGGTATATGTTAATGTCCTCGGCAGTACCAACCCGATACTGGGGGTCTCAGCCAGCGCGGTCGCCAGCGTGGAATTTACCCCACCGGTAAATGGGATCGCCCTCAACGAGACGATTAACGCCCCACTGGTCCCAGACCGGGCTAAATTCAATGATACGCTGAACTTCTATTTCTCTGCCGATGATCTGAATTCAATGGGATCAATCAAGGTGACCGTCAATCCAAACCACACCATCCCAGAGACCGACTATACCAACAACTCCATGACGGCTTGGGTGGAGTTCGTCGAGGCTCCCCCGCTTAAGATCGTGCCGATCTGGATCCATTACAAGTACGGGACGAAGTCCAGCTTTGTCAGCCCGGACATGCCTTTTTGGTTGACCAACTACACCGAGAATATCCTGCCGGTACCGCAGGTGGACTGGTTGATCATGCCAGGGTCACTGGTGGAGTGGACAGAACCGCTTGGTCCAGATGGTGCCAGTTGGGGTAAATTATTGAATAAGATCAGGGATATTAACAACAAGAATGTCTGGTGGGCTTATTTGGAGGGTGAGGTAGGGTTTGCCCATTTTTATGGCATGTTCCCTAACGGTGAGCAAGAAGGCGGCTCTCAATCCGGATTAGGTGATGTCCCCGGATATAATGCGGTCGGTTATGTGGAAAAAACACACCTCAATCTGGAAGACCTGGCGGACAACATGGTGCACGAACTGGGACATAACTTTAAGCGAGCTCATGCACCTTGTGAGGTGGATCCCCCTTTTGATACAGACAATCCTTATATCGGTAGACAATTGGGGGATTATGGTTGGGATCCGCAGGGAGCTGCCGGCGGGAAAGTGCAGTCGCTCCCTGACGGGTGGGTTGTGCCTCAGACAACCGCAGATGTGATGAGCTACTGCCAGGATGAATGGATCTCGGAATACACCTACCGTGCCATCCTGGATTACCGCCAAAATGTTGCTTCCAGTAGTTCAAACCTTTCACAGGGATTGGCCACCAAGCTGGCTGCTGACCAGGATACCTGGCAGTACCTGTTCGTATCAGGCTACCTGAGCGATACACTGACGCTCGACCCCTGGTCGATCTTAGAGGCTCCCAGCGGTTATTTCAGCCAAACCGGAGCGGGTGAATACACCTTGCGCTTGATGGATGCAACCGACCAGGTCCTTTTCGAGCGGCATTTTAACATGCAGGCCAGCATGCCCACCTTCTTGCCAAATGCGCCCGCTGCCCCTGAAGTAAAACCTTCGTATAGCTTTTACGAGATCCTCCCCTGGAACCCAGCAGCGACTAATGTAGAAATCTGGCAGGGGAATGATATGTTGTACGAACGTACACTCAGCGCCATAGCACCGCAAGTGACCTTGCTCAATCCGCTGGGTGGTGAGACCTGGAAAGCAGACGGCGATTACACCATCACCTGGCAGGCGAGTGACTCAGATGGTGACCCGTTGTGGTTCGATGTAGCCTTCAGCAGTGACGGTGGGGAGAGCTGGCAGGTGATCGCCACCCGTCTTCAAGCAACCGACCTGCAGGTCAGCGGTAATCAATTCCCGGGCACAACCAGCGCCCTGATCCGCATCTACGCTTCGGATGGCTTGCGCACCACCCAGGCGACCAGCGGGAATTTCACAATCGAGCATAAAGGACCTGCGGTCTATATCACACTCCCAGCCGACGGCTCTTCAGTTCCTCCCGATACGCCGCTGATGTTGACTGGTTCCGCTTTTGATTGGGAAGATGGTATCTTGTCTGCTGAATCCATGATCTGGCACTCTAACCAGGTGGGAAAGCTGGGTACTGGTAAGCAGATATTCGTTAACCTGTCCCAGGGCTGGCACACCATCACGCTGACGGTGACCGACAGTGATGGGACTGCTGCCAGCACCTCCATCGATGTGTACTCGGGATACCAGCTTCACCTTCCCTTGGTGCGCAGGTAGCGCATTTCGGCAGGCATCAACAAAGGTGATGATGACATCATGCTGGGTTCAGGTGCCGATCGATTGAATTCCAAAACGTCATCAAAGTACAATTTACCCCCTGAGGACGACATTATTGGGGTGCTTTACCCAAGTCTAAGGATTAACCACCATCCCCAATATTCACAGTTCGCGCCCAGAGACGATGACCTGGTACCAGGATGACGATGTTTCCTGCAACGTAGAGAACTCTGCCTGGGTGTAAACAATCAGGTCAATCCCCACCGGGAATCCCACTGGCAGGTAGTCTGGCAGACGGTCTCGCCGGGACTTATCGGAGCTGCTGATCACGATGCTTTTTGGGTGAGGTTATTTGATTGTGAGTGCATGCAGCCGAGTGAGCTATTGAAGCGCGCTATTTCTAACTGGGATGACGAAACTATCGCGATATTGACGCAATATCTGCTGTACCAGACCTTCAGCAATAGAATCTCAATTTATCTGGATTGTTTAGAGTCGTTACCAACGAACCAATACAGCGATTTGAAAAAGATATTCCAAGGAAAAGATGGCCGGTACCTGAGGAGAACTGCGCTGCAAATCCCAGGGATGGGGGTGATGCAGGATTATGAGCAAAGAGTGACATTAAATCTTGGATCGTGTTTTCGGCAGAGGCCTTCAGGTATATCTGCGATGATAGAAACCTTGCGAAATATGCTCCGGACAGGATCGTAATAGCACTTGAAACTTATCATTCTGAACAGGATGATAGCAATTATTGGTCAGACCTGAGCGATTTAAAAAGGAAAGTGGATATCGATGGTTTGGAGATCGATGTCTATTTGGCGCTCATCGCACGAATGAAAAATTGAAAAACCAAAGCGGGGGAGTACTGCTTTACTGCGATGCTAGATAGGATGTGGAGTCGCATAATGTCTGAACCGGCACAGTAACCGGAATACCATCGACCACTGCCCCCGGCGGTTTTTCATATCCTGCTGGCTTTGACCGACGCCGAAAAACACGGTTATGCCATCATGCGAGAGGTGGAAGATACCACCGCGGGCCGCATGGAGCTGGGGCCTGGCACGCTGTATGGCGCTATCAAACGGTTGCATAAGACAGGCCTGATCGCCGAAACCGACGAACGTCCCGATCCCGCGCTTGATAATTCCCGCCGCCGTTATTATGCGCTTACGGACCTGGGCCGGCGAGTGCTGGCAGCTGAGACAGAGCGTCTGGATCATCTAGTCAAGGCGGCTCGCCGAAATGATATATTCAGCCCCGAGGCGGCAGAGGGGTAGGCATCATCCTAAGAATGACCTAAATACTGTCCAACTTTATGGGTCCACTACAACCCACCCCCACCTCCTCCCAAATGGAAGGAGGAGTATCATTGCTTCGCAATAACTCGGAGATTTCTTGCGAAATCTCCACTGTATAAGGAGGGTAAGTTATGGGGAAAAAGAACAAGGATTTGAATGTGGTAAAAAAGCTTCCTCCCCCTTAGGTGGATGACCAAGGAGGGGAAAAAAAACTTCCTCGCCCTTGCAGGGGGAGGACAGAGGTGGGGGTCAGACCGACCCACCCCCCAGCCCCCTCCCAGTTGGAATGGGGAGTGATGCACTCCATGGGCAGCCATCCTCCCCATCCAGGGGGAGGACCGAGGAGGGGGTGTGATGCAGCCGATCGCCGCAAGACGGCAAACTCACAGCAGCCCGAACCTACTCAGAGAGTTACAGCGTACCTACACTGAGAGCGGCCAGATGCAGCCAGGTAAAGACCGGCGGTCAAGTATGTTCGTTATTGAATATAATATATAGGTATATCGAGCATAGATCCGAACTGGATGTGAACCCATAACCGTTTGTTTGTGATTACCCTCTTAAGATCAGCGAACTGACTCAATATATTACACCGAATTAGTTATTTATGCAGAGGGTATTATGTACATTCAAAATTAGCTAGGACTAGCGATGGAGGTGACATGGCGCAGGAGAAGAAAGCAACTCAGGAGCAGCGTGCAGGCCACTGGTTGAAATGCCCAATATGCGGCGGCGAGAATTTTTGGCATCGCGAAGCACAGCTCAATACTCGCATGATGACTTTGTTTGATTTGGACTGGATAAATCCTCGCGGCGACTGTTACATCTGCGAAAATTGTCGCCACATTCTGTGGTTTTATGGGGAGGACGAGAAACCTTAACAGTTGGCCAGCGAGCATGCGCATGCACCTAACAACCGCTGTTGCTGAGCTCTACCGATAAACTGCATTTCAATAGTCCATTTCTCCGAACCCCAGGTTAACAATGACATTCCAAATCGCTGGAACAATTTTTTATCAAACTGGCAGTATTATTTCATATCCCAATTGGATTTGAAACTATAACCGTTTGGTTATGATAACCGCTCTGTTAATCATCATGATTGATTAATCCGTGAACCACCCAAAAATTAAATAAAACACAGTAATTAAACTATAGATCCAATCGATAGGTAGTAAATATGAAAGGCTATTTCAATTGCGTAAACTATTCTGAAGGAGAAAACAATGTCTGACGAAAACAAATTCAACCTACTTTATTTTGAAGGCTGCTCCATGAAAGAATTATACGAAACGATGGAGAATTGGCAAATAATATATCGAAAGCGTCTACTATCAACCAATATCCAGAAAGACAAAGGGAAATTCTGCTGCATTGCCCTGAGCAATCCCACCGAGGTGGTTATATGTAACGGATCTGGTGGAACCCAGGCGAATGTATCTGGCGGAAACCTGGATGTAAAGATCCATGGTATCTTTGCATGATTTTGTATCCCAACTGGATTTGACACTATAACCGTTTGGTTATGATAGGTACTCTATTAGCAGCATAGTTCACGACTTCGTGATATGCCCAAAATTTACATAATATTCTGCAAATACGTCATAGAATCATATGCTGGGCGGCAGAAGACGAACATTACATGCAGCGAAAACTTGGTTTGATTTAGCGTATACCCTCCTTGAAATTAACCCTGCCGGGAGATTGATCAAAAATGTAGTCACACTCCGCCGGCCGGCGTGCTCGCAGGAAGGCGAGCGTGCGCACCCGCACCGCTGCAGGCTATTGGTTTTATCCCCTCGAATGATTTTCACTTAGAACAAATCCGAAAAACCACCAAATCTGACGTGATATACTGCAACCGCCGTAGAATCAATGGTTGGACTAAGCGCTTCCGTCAATGCTAGAATGAACCTAATAAGGAGCTGTATGAAACCTACCGATACACTCGCGACGCTCTTTAATCACAACCTGTGGGCAAATCTGCGCCTACTCGAACGATGCGCTGCGTTGAGCAGTAAGCAACTCAATGCCAGCATTTCTGGTGCCTATGGTTCCATCCGTGACACATTGCAGCACATCGTCACTTCCGAACAATCATACTTTTCGCGCATCTGCACCGGTCAACGGTACGACCGCCCGGAAGATGCAGCGCCCTTGACGTTAGCGGAAATGGTGGAATCGGCGCGTACTACTGGTTCTGGCTTAATTGAGTGGGCACCCAAGGTGCAGGCTGGCGATACGGTCCAACTCGACTGGAAGGGCACACCACGTGACGTGCCGAAGACGATCATTCTTACCCAGGTGATCAACCACGCTACAGAACACCGCGCCCAGGTCATGACGATTTTGACGCAATTGGGAATCCAGCCACCGGAGTTGGATAGTTGGACGTATTTCGATGAACGGGAAAAATAGAACGCGTTGGAATGTCCCGTGGACTGATCATCTTCACGAGGCGGCCCAACAACGGCTTACAATTACGTTGGAAGCTATCCACCCGAAACAGACCCTCAAATCTTCAGTCAAATTTCGCGCTTGCGCATAAACACGCGCTGTTTCAAAAACTAATTAGTTATTTGAGGCTTGAGGAGAGTATTATGAAGGCAACAACGCTTCCAGAGCATCCCGATGCGAAATCGCCGGCGGGTGCAGACATTCGTTTCATTATGGATGGCGAAATGGGCAATATGATCCACAGTACTGTCCCACCGCATCAAATAAATAAAGCGACTGTTCACGCAACCGTCAGCGAATTCTGGTATGTGTTGGAAGGACACGGTGAGATTTGGAGAGACAATGGCTTAGAGAGCTGCGTCACAATTCTCGTTCCAGGCACTTCAATCGACATTCCGGCAGGAACAGCTTTTCAGTACCGAAACGTATCAGACTTAGACTTGAAGTTCATTTGTATCAGTATGCCGCCTTGGCCGGGCGACTCAGAGGCTACTTATCTCGATGGTATATGGCAGTCAACTATTTGATGGCTGTTGGGTATTCATCCTTGGTAATTGGGAAATATTAAAGGGTCCGCTTACGGCTGAAAACGGATCTGAAGGGGCACCTGCATCAAGGGTCAGCAATTCAGTTGTGAGGCACCCCTATGTTCACTTCTGGAGTGGTGTACAGCTCTACTAAGGGCGTTTCAATTTTTTTCAGATGGGAAAATGGGGGAATATTCTCTAGATGGGGAATATATTCAAGTAATGTGATTTCAGGTAATCCCACTCCAACAATCTCAGGATTATTTTCTCCGTGGAAAATGCACTAAGGAAATTTCAGGACTATAATACTATCAACAAGATTGCAGGATTTCAGGCTATCTTGATTACCACAAACCGTTCTGTATAAATCTACCATTTGGCTTTATATACGGAAGTATTCCGTGTATGTATTGTTGGAGCTACAGAGAGAACAACCAAAACCCTGGTGGTCTGAATGCGGGACTGTCCATTGGGGTAAACTAAATCCCGCAAATAAGGAGGTGCATAATGGCACTAGTAAGACGGGATCCGGGGCGAGAGATGGAGGATATGTTCGACCGCTACACGAGAGCGGTGGGGCAACCTCGGGCTGGAAGCCAAGAGGTCATCGCAACAGGCGACTGGGCTCCTCGGGTAGACATCGCTGAGACCGACAAAGCATTCGAGATCAAGGCGGAGATTCCCGAGGTCAATAAGGAGGATGTCAAAGTTACTGTACACAATGGTGTCCTGACGATTCGGGGAGAGAGAAAACAGGAAAAAGAAGAGAAAGGGAAAAAGTTCCATCGAGTCGAGCGATACTACGGGAGCTTCACCCGTAGCTTTACGTTGCCTGACAATGTCGATGAAACTAAAATTAGGGCTTCGTTCAAGGATGGCATGCTGAATCTCCAGATTCAAAAGACTGAGGAGGCAAAACCGAAAGTCCATCGAGGTCAAAGTGGAGTAAAAAGACAGAAGCTCCAACCATCGGCTAAACGCGGCCTGGGTCGTAGGGTGGCTCGCTGCGAACAGAGCAGAGCCCTGCCAGCGAGCGACTTCATCCTGGAGGTGGTTTATGGATTTGCCACTACAACTCATTGTGTTCAGTATTCCATCCCTTATTTACATAGCTGTGCGCAGGCGGCGTGGGGAGAAATGGAGCGAAGTCCTCGAGAAGATCGGTTGGCAAGGTAGCCGACCAGTCTACTTCCTGTGGGCTTTAGGTGTGATGATTATCGTAGGATGGTTAGCATGGTTGGCCCTCCAGGTAGTGCCTGCGGAAGTTCTGCAAGATCCCAATGTCAACATTAGTGACTACGCGGGGTGGACGTTGGGTGTATCCTCCTTCCTCTTGGTGTGGTTGCGGGAGGCTGTATACGTTGCCCTCGGGGAAGAGATTCTCTTCCGTGGATTCCTGGGTGGCTGGTTGATTCGGCGGCTTGGCTTCGCAATTGGCAACGCACTTCAGGCATTCGTCTTTATCTTGCCACACTTGCTTCTGCTTCTGGTTAGCCTGAGTTTGTGGCCCGTCATCATCGTGCAGTTACTTGCAGGCTGGCTACTTGGATGGCTGCGGTATCGCTCGAATAGTATCTTGCCCGGATGGATAGCGCACAGTCTCACGAATGCAATCGGAGCTCTATCAGTAATGGGATAGTGCCAGGTTATACCTGAGCGGCCGACAACTCGCTGCAGCTGATCCATTCGGTGAGGTGAGCGGCATTCCAAAGCAGAGTTAGACCGGTTCAAACAAGCTCAACATACCAGGACCACCACGCATCTGAGCTTTCTCGTTAGGCGGTGCGGGAAGGTGAGGGAGCGCTCCCACGCCGCTGCGGGCTATTAGTGCTATCCGCTCCAATGAGTTTCACTTACCGCATAACCACCAAATTTGACGTGATATCCTGCAACCGCCGTAGAATCAATGGTTGTGCGGCTAAATATGTGGATTTCTTATGAGAAAATGTGGTGGGGTAACAGGTACATGCTACAATTATTAGCAGTGAGTTGATCCTATTCATGATATTTATGGAGGAACCATGAACGTTATTCGTCGCATTCTTGGCGTGTTAGTGATGATTGCCGGGATACTGGGATTGTTGCTCAGTTTGGCTGGACTGGTCATGGTTTGGGTGACGAAACCCGCTGTAACCACCTATGCAAATACTACCATCGACACGCTCAACGAGAGCGTTATTACCAGTCAAAGTGTTATGGAAATCACCGGTCAGGCGTTGGGAGCCACAATTGATAGTGTGGATGCACTCTCGATCATGTTGAGGACTACAGCAGTTACAGTGGAAGATACTCAGCCGGTACTCGATGAAATTGACACAATCATGGCCGTTACGCTGCCTTCTACTCTTGAAGCAACCACAGTCTCGCTATATACTGCCCAAGATGCCGCTAAAGTTCTGGAAAGCACCATCCAATCGTTGGATGCTTTTCGTTTTTTATTGAGCGCTACACCGCTAGTGGGAGATTTAGTGAATCAGACAGGAGAATCCTACAACCCAGAGAAATCTCTGGCCGATTCATTAGGTGAGTTGGCCGGAAACTTGGAAGGTTTACCGGATACATTTGTCGAAATGTCGGTTAACCTCAGTGCTACCGATGACAACCTGGTATCCATTCAAGAAAACCTGATCACTATGTCAGATAGCGTTGGATTTATCTCATCTAGTCTGAGTGAGTACCAGAAGATGATCAATCAATCTCAATCATCCATGGATAATTTGACATCAATCCTCACGAACATTCAGTCCAACATGGCAACCATCCTGAAATGGGTGGTGATTGTATTGAGTTTGTTTTTCGTATGGCTGCTGGCTGCCCAAATCGTCATCCTCAGTCAAGGATGGGAGTTATACCAGGGCACAGCAGACCGCATGGAAAGTGATGATGAATAAACCGATAAATTTATGCATCTCATACTAAAATAGTCTTAGAATCAAAAATTCCTATTTTAACTAAGTTACGAAAAAAGGAGAAATACCATGACATTTACACTTGATACAACCCTCGGTACACTTTTAGATGATCCGAAAGCTAAAGCTGTGCTGGATCAGTACGTGCCCGGCATCTCTAGCAACCCCATGGTAGCGATGGTAAAAGGCATGTCCCTGACGCAGCTGCTCGCCACACCTCAGGCGGCCCAATTTGGTCTGACCAAAGAAAAGGCTGAACAGGTCTTGGCAGAAATCAATAAACAACTCTAAGATGCATATATAAACAATGCCATTCCAAGGATGATTTTCACCAATTGCTCAGTTGTCCCACACGGGTGATAAGAGTAGAAGAAATCACGGTCGAAAATAATCCCTTTGACCGTGATTTCTATTTTTAGGCTTGAGCTGCGCTGTAAATACGCAAATAGATTCAAGCATAAACAATAGTATATATCAAGACCGCACAACCCCACATAAAGCGGACCGAGCTATACGCCCGGAGGGAACGCGGCGCAAAAGTCCAAGTTTGGTTCGGGTTATTGAAGCGTTCGGGGCCAACCCGTCCCGCCGGTGAAACCCCCGTTGGGCGGCTGTCCAGCTTTTATTTTTCTGTTATTTTGCGAATTGATTTTTTTAACGAGTAAGACGGCGCATTTAGTCATTGTGACACTAAAGGGAAAGCAATGGTTGAGAGCAAAAATCCGAGTCCAATCAATTGCCTCCGTTGTAACCAGTCACTCAAATATATTGGGGCTAGAGAATTCCATGAGGGACCTGGAGGCGGATTATTTTCAGATTTGGCAGAATTGTTCATGAATAAAGAGAGATTCGATGTGTACGTGTGCCAACATTGTGGTCGAGTAGAGTTTTTTGTGGAGGGCATCGGAGACCAATTTCGTTCATAAGAGTCTACCGGTTTAAGATGACTGTAAAGCATTGGCGAGGAAAAAAAGCCGCCCAACCCTGCGTAGAGCACGACTCGGCTATGCCGAAAGGTCAACGCCGCGATTTTTAGCAATTTAGCTTTTGGCGAACTGTAGGAACAAGTTTAAGGAATTAGCGGGGGTTAGTGACTTTGATCGATGCCCTCACAGCCGGGTTGGCAGCCGCGCCTCCGCGCTGCGCAGCCGGCTTGGGCGCATGTCGCGTACCTGCGCGGGCGCAACCTGGGTAAGGAGTCTTTTTTCGGTGCAAGCAGGGCAGCCTCGTTGTATAATATTTATTAGGCCTGAATATAGCTAAATATACCGCAAGGTGGCGTGGTACGCACTTGGTAGAACGCAGAGGAAAGAAATGAATAGTTCACAAGAGACGTTCATAACAAGATTTTTGAAGCTAGAAACATCTGGCGGTATTGTTCTCATGGTTGCTGCTGGGGTAGCTTTAATTCTAGCCAATACCCCATTAGAGCCTTTTTACGCTTTGCTAATTGACACCCCCGTAGAAATTCGAATTGGAGGATTAGAGATAGCAAAGCCTTTCGTGCTATGGAACAACGATGGGCTAATGGCAATCTTCTTTTTTCTAGTAGGGTTGGAGTTAAAACGGGAGCTTATTGAGGGTGAGTTATCGAATAAAAGAAACATAATCTTGCCAGGCGTGGGAGCAATTGGCGGTATGCTAGTTCCAGCGCTGATTTATAGCTATTTCAATGCTGGTGATGCAGTGGCCATGAAGGGCTGGGCTATTCCGGCAGCAACTGACATTGCATTTGCTCTGGGAATATTATCCTTATTGGGCTCGAGAGTTCCTACAAATATAAAAATATTTCTCACATCGTTGGCGATTTTTGATGATATTGGAGCGATAATCATCATAGCACTATTCTACACTGAAAAGATTTCTGTTGCCGCGCTTGTAGTTGTTGCATGCTGCATTCCAATTTTGGCGATAATGTACAGGCGAAATATTGAATCAAAAAGTGCGTATGTAATGATCGGGGTTGTAATGTGGGTTGCGATGTTGAAATCGGGTGTTCATGCAACATTGGCAGGAGTGATCTTAGCAATGTTCATTCCAATGAAGTCGAAAAAGAGAATTGATTATTCCCCACTAAAGAGCATGGAGCACGATTTGCATTTTGCAGCAGCGTACATAATCTTACCAGTCTTTGCATTTACTAATGCTGGCATACGCGTTATTGGTCTAGGAGTGGAAGAAATCTTTCACAGTGTGCCACTGGGTATTGCACTTGGCTTGTTTTTTGGAAAACAGCTGGGGATTTTTAGCCTCTGTTGGTTCGCAATAAAGGTTAAGGTCACCAGTTTGCCAAATGGAATGTCTTGGAGTTCATTGTATGGTGCAGCTGCATTATGCGGTGTGGGTTTTACCATGAGCCTTTTTATTGCTTCTCTTGCGTTTGAGGAAACCGGAGTGAATCTGTTATTTGATGAACGATTAGGCATCATATTAGGATCATTGGCATCAGGTGTTTTCGGGTATCTTTTACTGCGTAGGAGTTTGCGTTCTACTGATTAACTGAAGTGTCAAGAGGGGATGGAGAATCTTCATCGTCGTCGCCGTAGAGGCTGTGGATAAGTTCCCTCGAGGGCATAATAAAGGGCAAAAGAGCAGCGGTGTCCACTTTTCCACATTCTAGTCAGATAAAAGTGGATACCAACCAGTCAATTTTTCGTACAATAACAAGTATCCCCCATCCTTAGCCAACGCTGAACTAGCCAGGCTGAAGTCAAAGGAAGGAAAAATCGTTAGCTTCCCAACTCAGGGAAGAGTGCCCGGACTTCGTCCATACTGGCCAGACGGTGCGGATGTTTGGGATTGAGTGCCTCGCGTTTTAATTTGTCTCCGACGCCTAGGCGCATTAAGTAATAGCGTGCGGACTGAGGGCGGGTCAAGTTGCCGCCTATGGGTCCTAGAATCCGTCGGGTTACTTGGCCGCCCGGTGGATTTTTGTCTGGGCTGCGAGCTCGTATCGGTGTGTATCACTCCTTGTCCAAAAAACCACGTCCCAAACCACCATTAAGGAGAGTGCAGCATGAAACCCATTCCCAGTTCAAGTACCCGTTACATAACCCTCGATATCCACAAACATTATGCCTTGGTTGCTGCAGTGGACCGAGAAGGCTAAGGCCTGCTGGAGTACAGAATTGGTCAGGCGATCCCCGATCAACGCTTCTATCTGGCGGCGGCATGCGGCAGTTAACCTACCCCCCAGCCCCCTGCCAGTTATAAGGGGGAGTGATGGCGCCGATCCCCCCCCGAGATGATAAACTAATATCAGCACAAAACTACTCGCAGAGCCGCAGTTTACTTACCCGCATGCGGATAGGAGCAGCCGGTTTAGAATCACTCCGGGAAAAGCCTACCAAAATAAGGAGGATAATTCATGACAAACCATCCAGAATTCACCCTGGCTGCCGTGCAGGCGGCGCCGGTTTACTTCGACAGGGAGGCTTCCACAGAGAAAGCTTGCCAGCTTATTTTGGAGGCGGGAAAAAAGGGGGCAGATCTTGCCGCCTTCAGTGAAACTTGGCTGCCGGGCTACCCATTTTTCCACTCCTCTGCGCTCGTAGATCAAGGGCGGGTAACCTACCTGTCCAACGCGGTGGAAATCCCCAGCCCAACAACGGACTACCTGTGCGCCGCAGCTAAAGAGGCTGGCGTGGACGTTGCCATTGGCGTGGCCGAACTCGATCCGATAACGAGAGGTACAGTTTACTGCACGTTACTTTTTATCAGCCAGGATGGGGAGATACTGGGACGCCACCGCAAACTCAAACCTTCCATGGGGGAGCGCACTGTGTGGGGAGAAGGAGACGGCCTGGGACTGGTAGTGTACGAACGCCCTTACGGTCGCATCAGCGGCCTGAACTGCTGGGAACACAGGATGCTGCTCCCCGGGTACGCCTTGATGGCGCTTGGAACTCAGATCCATGTGGCGACCTGGCCATTCTCTTGGCATTTGGATCCTGACCTCAACAAAGCCCCGCTCCTCTCACAGGCCTTCGCTGCCCAGGGGGGATGCTACGTGATCGCGACGAGTGCCCTAATGAGACCCGAGGATGTCCAGGAGGCATACCGCGACCTGGCAATAAGCAGGATCGACGAATGGTCTAGCGCCAAGCAAGGGGGCTCCTGCATTATCTCTCCTGCAGGTGATGTAATCGCGCAGGCGGCGGTAGGCGAGGAGACGGTCCTGACAGCCTCTGGATCACTGGAAGAGGTGCTGATGGCCAAGGGCTTTATCGACGTCGGCGGGCATTACTCGCGCCCGGACGTGCTGCAACTACGAGTCAACCGCCGCCCTCTCGAGCGCCTCGTTGAGACGAGTCCCAGTGACCCAATTACCTTCGTTACCAAGGGCGATGTCGCTGCGCATGATTATGCAGATGGCAACGCATCCAAAGGGGCGGAAGAAGATTCCAGGTAGAATTCGTGCTGAGCGAAGAAGCTGGCCCATGCCATAGCATCCCGGGCAAGTCTTGGCAGCTGGTGACGCAGGAGCAGCATTAAACAGAGACACCCTGGGGGGGACAGGGTGTCATAGGGTGATCTTCCTCAACAACTTAGAGGAGACAATACCAGGATAGCAGAAAATAAAGAACAATGCAATAGCTTGTTTCGTGAAAAGATGCAATTAAAAGGTTGGCGGCCTGGAACGCCTCTTGCCAGACCGTCAAAAGCGAAGTGATTTTCTAGCAAGTTTCCCGCCGCTTACCAGGTCTAAAGGCGGCCAGGTTGGCAGCCGCTCCTCAGCGCTGCGCATCCGGCCGGGTGCAACCGCATGTTATGCGGTAAGTGAGACTACTCAATGCCCGGAAGTCGGCTAAAGCCGACGAATAGAGGTGTTACGGAAATGACAGCCCCCTGGGAGGAGAGTCGTCGCATCCCTTCCATGACGGCCTCGTTTGGCTGGCCGTAGATATCGACACGCGTGGTTGTGATGTACTGCATCACATCGCGCATGTGTGGATCGGCGAGTTGCCAATGAGCCAGGATTGATTCTGAGTCTCGATGTATCTGGACTCCGTGTGCACGCATCTCGTTCTCATGTATGCAGACCTCTGCCTCTGGCGCCCGCACCTCCAGTCGTTTCCGCGCCTCGGCAATGAAGAACGGGGAGAGATCGATGCCCAGGCAATTGACTCCGTAGGCCTCGGCAAGACGAATGAGAAACTCGCCCTTTCCGCAAGCGATATCTATCACGCGCACACCGGCGGGGAGCCGCAGCTGTTCCACAAGGTGCCCCAGCTTCTCCCCGCTCGTGGGATTGCAGATCACATGATTGCGATGGGTGATGTCGTAGAACTTCCACATGTCCATAGATCAGTTCCTCGGGCTGCCTAACGGTGCGGCGGAAGAGCTCACCCGCTGCCGGGCGGGCATTTAATGATTATAGGTTAAGAACCAATAAAGGGAAATGAAAGGTCAAATCGCCAACGTGGCAGGCTGGCGGGTGGAGCGGGGCACGAATGAAAACATGAATGGGTTGGTCCGCCAATATATTCCCAAAAATCGAGAGCTAACTTCGGTCACAAATCATGAGCTGGTACAGATCATGAATAAGCTAAACCATCGTCCAAGAAAGGTTCTTGCTTTCAAATCACCTTTTGAGGTATTCTATAAACAGTCTGTTGCACTTGTGAGTTGAATTCAGGATCCTTGGATTCGTCTTAGTGATGGGTAAAAGTGAGCTTCAAATTTGTGTAGCTAATAATGCACCCCAGAAAGGATCTCACTCAAGTTTAGTATATCAGACTTGTTTTTTTGCTGCGAATATCAAGGAAATACCCATCAAGATTTATCACTGTTTGGTAATAAGAGCTGGCACGGTGAGGTGCCAGCTCTTATTATTTGTAATAGTGATCTTCCCGCTTTATATAATACTTGTTATTTGACCCTGGCGAACAGGATAGGGGTTTTATCAGCAGTCAGTTTGGCATTGATGATAATATCGGCACCGGCGGGGATCTCTACATCACTCAAGGACATGCTGGGCAGCGGGGTGCCATCTGCTAATGTGACAGCAATGTTATATGTACCGCCACGCAAGGAAGTTTGAACCTTGTCGCCAAACTCGAAGCCGGGGATTGCTAAACCGCCATTGATATATACATTGACGGGCAGGGCTTTGTTGAGACCCAACCTGCGGCCATCGATGCTGTGGCGAACGGTGACATCAAAAGTGCCGTCACTGGGCATTACGGGTTCGGAGGCAACACCATTCACCTTCAAGTAAGGGGTATTCATGTTATTCAAACGGGCTTTGATCGTAACATCCATACCAGCAGGAATATTGACCGGGCCAACCGTCATGCTGGGTAAGGGGGTGCCGTCGGTCAGGAATACGCTGATCGTGTACCAGCCAGCGGCCAGAGAGGTTTCTACTTTTTCGCCGAATCGGAAGTCGGGGATTGTCAGACTGCCGTTGACATAAACGTCGACGGGCAGATCGCGGTCAAGGCCCAGCTCGTTGCCGTTGATCAGGTGGCTGACTTCCAAATTGAAGTTGTTGCTTGCGGAAGCGGGTTGGGCACTGAAGGCTGTTACGAATAAGAGCGCAGCCATAATGCCGATGATGGTCCAATTTTTGAGGGAGAGAAGCTTATTCATTTTTTGTCCTTTTGTTGAACGAATTTTGATTTGGGAAGATCTTGATTGTCTTCAATCGTTCTATCTGGACAAAGTTTACCCAACAACCAAGATATTGTCAAGGGTTTGTACAGGTATTGCACATTAGTATTTCGTGAGTAAGGTTCAGCCGTTTTCTAAAATTCGGCTTTCCAACGTATCGAACAAAGCCACCATCTATTATTGGTGTTTTGGGGAAGACTTGGATGTGACGGAGTTCGCCATCTTGGTCAGTCAGGCTGCGCAGATCCAGGTATAGGGCAGTAGATAGAAACCAACAATAAAAACATGCCCAGATTTGGAAACTAGGTTTAGCCTTAAATCCAGATCGCAAATTTTAATTGGCCCCCTGAATTGTTTGAACTTAGAATCTTTCTGGTCACTCCATGAACGGATCAATTTTTTCTTTGATTGCTCGAATAACGATGGGATCATCATTCCAGGCACCCAGATCAATAATAGGAAACCCTTCTGGATACGTTGCATCATAAACCAGCTCAGGAATATCGTATTGACTATGGATAGCATCAGCGCTAATAGCTGCTGAAAAGAAGAGCAGTTTTTCAATTCCATTATCGAGAAATTCTTCAACTTTGGCTGCTGGTTTTGGTTCTTTGAAGGACATCCAAGCTAGGCTAAGATTTGTCAGGCTGGTAACCATCGGCCGCAAAAATATCCAGCACATCGTAGCGGAAACCCAGTTCATGTTCCGTTTCTGTAGGCCACTCAACATCCCATTCATCTGGTTGGCCATGACCCACAAGCAAAACCCCCACGTTGGATTTATCGGTATCACCAATATTGGCGTTGGCTCTCTCAATAAACATGCTTTTCAGAGTCTCAGAGTCATATAAAGGGCCAGTGTATGCAACTGGAATGCCAAAGGTTTCCTCAATATTTAATGCCTCAATCTGGTGCTCTCCCTCGGCAGTGTGATTTGATATTGTAAGAAAAACCTCGCTGACAATGATCTTGCTGGCTCCCTCATTGAGCGCTTGTATAGCCGCAGCATCTGGTCGGGGATTATCATCTAAAAAGGAGAGATAGAATTTCGTCGTGGTGTCTCCCTCGGCCCGATATGCTTCTTCTAGGCTGGCGATCATCCGATAATGCATTGCGCGGTGATTGCTGGTACCAACCTCCAGGTATTTATTCCTCAGTTCATTGAAGAAGAAAGGTCGCGCCAACATGGGGATAAAGGCAATACCTTGTTCATCAAATTCATTGAATTGATTGATCCAACCGATAGGGTTATAGGTCACAGGTTCACCATGAGTAAAGTACACGACCGCAGTATGACCCAACCCCGGATCACCTGGAACTCGGGTCAATTCAGGCACAGGTCGTGGATCATCTCTTGCCAGAATGATCTTTGTCATCGCAAAGTTACCGATGAGAAACAAACTCAAAGATAGAAGAACCGCGATCAATAGTGATTTTCCTCTAAACCCAACTACCAAAACAACAATTAATACGAAGAGCACCACACAAGTGGCAAAAAGATAAATGCTCATTTGAAGCGGATGAACGGATAAATACTGGACAAATAGACCCCCAAGTGAGCCCGCTAAAAATCCAACAGCCAACCATTTTAAATATTTCATATGTTCAGATCCTTAACCAATATTATGTAGAACCGTAGCATGATTACTTAGAATCTTTATTCATAATGCAAGGCTTCCAGAATGCGCGTCCGGGCAGCTCGAAGAGCTGGTGAAATCGCAGCGAGCTGGGAAACGATCAGTGCCATTACCAGACTGACGGCAACACCATCGGAAGGAATAGTAAAGGTCAGCCTATAGCCCGACATGGTCGTCATACCAATAAAGAGGATGCGAGCCAAAATAACACCGGTAGCGATCCCCAAAACACCGCCGATCACCCCCATTAAGCCCGATTCCGCCAGAACCATGCGGACAATTTGACCTCGTGAGGTACCAATAGCACGCAGCATACCAATCTCCTGGGTGCGTTCAATAACACTCATCGTCAGGGTATTGATAACACCTAACGATCCCACCACAATTGAAATCAAAGCCATGACATCGAACATACGAAAAGCCTGATCCATCAAACTTAAGGCTTGATTGCGAATGGTTGTATTTGACTCCAATGTGAGATGATAGCGATCCCCATACAAAGTTTCGATATCATTCTGTACTTGTGAAATTGTCGCCCCGGGTTGAATCTTAACCAGCAGGGTACTGGCGTCATCAATCCGAAAATGCCGCCACATGGTATTCCAATCACCCTGGACTACCAAGCCCTGATTATAGAAATCCACCACAACCCCAGCAATTGTGAAATCGGCTAGACCACGGCGAGTTTTCAGTCTGATCGATTGGCCCGGTGAAAGATCATATTTCTCAGCCAACACACTGGAGATAAAAACCGTATGTTCATCTTTAAGTTGCTCCATGGCCCGTTGAGGGTCTACCTGCTCCCCACTGAAGATAAAACTGGTCACACGGGAGTATTGTTCAATATCAACCGCCATAAATTGTAATTTTTCGCGTTCATCGTCCGGCGTTTGCCAATCAACCTCGAAATAACGCAGCGGGCTCACAGCATAGACACCATCAAACACGCGGATGCGCCTCTCGATATCGCTACGCAAGCGGATCGAAGATGTAACGTAGATATCGCCCCCCAAAAAGGCGCTGATCCAGGTTTGTAAGTCGGAAGAAAAGGAAGCTGTCATGCCACGCACCATGATGATCATAGCGACCCCCACCATCAGCGCAGCAACTGTCAACGTGGTACGCAGCTTTGAGCGCTGCACATTGCGACTGCCCAAAGCACCGCTGGACCCGTAAACCCGCTTGAGAATTGGGCGGGCAATCCGCTCCCAAATTCCCACTGTCACTGGAATCATTAGCGTTACACCGGTAAACAGTCCAAAAACCGTCATACTACCCAATCGAAATTGAACATCATACGGAAACGGGTTAATCAATAATAGGATCAAGGAAGCTGCTAACAAAATCAATCCTACTGTCCAACCAAACCGGATGAACCAACCTTCTTTAGATTTTCCGCGCACCCGCAGCGCCTCGATAGCCGAGATTCGTCCCGCCTGCCAAGCTGGGATACCCGCGGCTAAGAACGTCACCCCCACGCCGATCAACATACTAAAGATGATATCATCAGCCGAAACCCGCACATTGCCCAGGTTTTGGTTTAAAAATATTTCCATGAAACGCGTTAACCCTTGCGCCATCAGGATGCCTAATCCAACCCCCAGCCCCGAACCGACTACACCTAGCAAAGTGGCTTCAATAAATACCTGCCCCGTGACTTGTTGCCGGGACATGCCAATGGTGCGCAGCAAACCGAATTCGCGCGTGCGTTCAATTACTGTCATCGCAAAGGCATTGTAGATCAGGAAAGCACCAACAAATAGCGCAATTCCACTCATAAAATTGAGGCCTATCTGGTAATTTTGCAGCATTTGTGTCATGCGTTCTCCCTGACCGGAGGGATAGGTCACTGAGTAGTCTTCCCCCAAACTATTCTGGAACGCTAAACGCAGTGCTGCAAGCTCATCGGTGTCGGGATTAAGGGCAGCAGGCACAATATCAATCTGATCAATCTCGTCCCCTCGATCAAAGATTTGTTGTGCAAGTTCGAATGGGATGACCCCAAAAGAGCCATTATTGGTTTGACCGGGGCCTTCCCTCGCAATCAATCCGACCACCTTGAGTTTTTCAACACCATTGGGGGTCAGGAAACCAATACGGTCACCAACACTGATTTTTTCATCTTCCGCCAAATTCTCAACTAACACGATTTCTCGGATGGAAAGATCATCCGAAAGGAAGCTGCCAGCCGTTAAGTTGTAATCACGTGTTTGGGTTTCTAAAGAGGGGATAATACCGTGTAGAACAATTCCACCTCCGCTGGTGCCAAAGAAACTCATCTCAATCCCTCCGGATGGCTGGCTGTCAGCCAGATCCGTTTGGGCAATCACATACGGGTTGGCGACCATCACGCCAGGTACTTTTTGCACCTTCGATAAAACCTGATCAGAGAGGCCACCTTCATCCAAGCTGGAAGATGTGATGGTTAATTTCGCCCGGCCAGAGGTGCTCTCGAATAGTTCCACAATGGATATCAGGGCAGTTTGATTGGTTGCCCGGATGGAGAGTAATCCGGCTACGCCCAGAATGATGCCAAAGGCACTCAGGATGAAGCGTGTTGAGCGGGCCCGTATTGAACGAAAAGTAAGTAACCGAGTTAAACGCATCTCAGGTTTCTAATTTTTCCATGGTGGCCATAATGCCGCGCAGCCTTTCGGTGAAAGGCATCTCGGGGTCGGGTTCGAATTCGTGTACGATATCTCCATCGCGTAAAAATATCACCCGGTCTGCATATGCAGTTGCCTTGGGATCGTGCGAAACAACGATCACCGTTTGGCCTAAATCATCACAAGAACGGCGCAACAAATCCATAATGGCGGTACCCGTCTTCGTATCCAGGTTACCGGTGGGCTCATCCGCCAGCAAAATAGCCGGTTGCGTGATCAGGGCACGAGCAATGGCAACGCGTTGCTGCTCACCGCCTGAGAGTTGATCGGGCTTATGGGAGCGGCGCTCTACTAGACCAACGAGTTCTAAGAGATTGGTCAGTTGTTCTTCATATTTACGAGGATCCTGACCATCAATAATCACTGGCAAAAGGATATTTTCCTCAGCAGAGAGCGTAGGCAAAAGATTGAAAAATTGAAAGACAAATCCAACGTTGTGGCGGCGCACCAGCGTAGCTTGACGTTCAGATAATTCTGCCAGGGGTTCGCCGGCTAAGATAACATTACCGTCCGTAGGTGAATCCAGGCCACCTAATAAATGTAATAGGGTTGATTTTCCACTCCCCGATGGCCCCATGATGGCAACAAACTCTCCCTTTGCAACCTGGAAATTGACCCCAATTAGCGCGCTAACGTGATGCTCCCCCAATTGATACTCTTTCCGCAGTTTAAGCGCTTCTAAAACATTCATATTATTGCTCCTGGGATTCTACGTGCTCATGAATCAACACTTCACCCTTATGCCCATTAACTGTAACGATTGTATTATCTTGCAAACGGGTGGCCCCTGGCACCGAAACAACTGCAGGGATATTATATTCTCGGGCGATTATCGAACTATGAGAAAGCATTCCGCCTGACTCTGCAACCACCGCACCTGCCCGGGCGAATAGGGGTGTCCATCCTACTTCGGAGTAGGGGATAACAAGCACATCACCCTTTCGAACCTTATTGAAATCACGGATACCACGCACCACAGTAATTTTTCCAGTGTAATGCCCAATAGATGTTGGCACCCCAAGCATCTTCTCCAGAGATGCATCTTCAACCGGTGGTGGTTCATCTCCATAGATCACAGTTGGCAAGCTAATATTGCGGAAACGTTCAATATCTTCTTTGTGCTGGGTAATCACGCTACGAGTATCCGGGGCAGGTTGTGAACCTTTGACCAACTGTCTTATCTGATCATCTCGCAAATAATAAATGTCGGTTGGATCATCGATCAATCCCCGGCGTGTAAAATGCGAGCCCAGTGCCAGGTAATAATAGCGGAACAGCCCATAACCATAAGTATAGGCTGCGCCAATGCGCTCGCGCAACAAATGAAATTCGCGAGCACGCTGATAAAAAAGCATGAATCTCCATCGGGAAATCCCGGTCAAGTTTAGATCTGCTAAACGGATTTTCGTACTTAAATCTTCAGATGATGGCGTGAAATTTACGATCAAATCCAGAACCATATCCGGTGTTTCCCGCCAGGGAACGGTAGAAAAATCATTGCCATTATCGCTCAAATGGCCAAATTTGTTTAGAAAATTGCGAACTTGTTCCTGGAATTCAGCAATACTCCGTAATTCGATAAACGCTGGGTAAGAGCAAGTCCGGATTGCATCCTGAGTGGCCGGTTCAATCAGGAGAAATTGTTCATGCAGGCGATGCAGATGAAACGTGGGATCATATTCCAGAAGCTCCGTAACATCTGCCATTAAATCGAATTTGGAGAATTCCACGCCCTGGTTGGCCAACTGCCGTTTAAGAACCTGATTGTACATCGCCATCAAGAGCGGTCCAACGATATTGTAATATGCAGCCTCCTGGACAGCCTCAAAAAGACGCTCAATTTCCCTGAGCAACTCATCTTCCGGCAAGTTTTTAGCATTTTGATAATCGAATTCAAGAAAGCTCTGTTCAATTTGAGGCAGGGCTTTCCACATTTGTTTGGAAAAACGCCACTTTTCAAAAAAGAAGTTCGACATACGTGGCAAACGAAAAAATGTTTTCGGTGTGGGCTTCATCGATGGTTTCTTGACATTATCAGGGAAAAGCCCCATTAACGTTTCTACTGAGTCCGCTGGAAATCCGACCTCTTCAAAGATCTGCCCCAGGGTCCCCATATTGAAATAAACGCGATAATAAAATGCCCTGGCCAAATCTTCCGGCTGCACCCTGGTATTTCCCAACATTTCGGTCAATAACCGCACCCACATGGAGCAAACCAGCGGAATATTTATCGAACCGATTAATGGCTTGATCAGGCCCGGAACCATCTCTTTGGAGATATGATTTGAGTAAATATTATGTTGATTAAGAGTAGTAATCTCGCGCACCTGCAGCCAATAAATCTGATGGCCATCATAAACCCACTCCAAATCAACGTGTGATTTTAGTTTCCGGGAAATCAGGCGGGTTTCGGTAACAATCTGGTCAATTACACTCAACGGAATTTGATTTTCCCTGGGCTGCAAAATCCAGTTTTCCCACTTGTTGATCCAGCGCATGGGATTGACCCCCGATTGCACAAGCGCCTCCCCCGACCCTTCCACTGCTTCTACGACGACCTCATCAGCACCTGTAACCGGATTACGACTCAAGGATACACCCGCAAAGACAGGCCGAACCATATCCTGGATGATCACTCCCATAGAAAGATCATCTGAAGCGATACCATGTTTTTCGAGATACGAAATAACTCGATCTGACTGTGCTGTCCCCCAAATCGACCAGATGGCCTGAAAGACTTCATTCACTCCCTGGACATCTAAAACTGACTTAAATTGTCCTGCAAAGGAACGATCCATACTATCCTCGATATTGGCCGATGAACGGATCGCATAAGTAGTATCCGGGTTCAAAAATTGAGAAAGTTCGAGACTCAATTCTTCGACTAATTCCGTGTCATCCTGTAAATAGCGCCGATAAGCATTCCAAGAGACTACATAAGTTTTAGGAATACGCATCCCCATCTTGGATAGGCGGCGCAAGTTGTGCGCTTTATTACCGATATCAGCAGGCGTTTTTCGACTTTCTAAATCAACCAAGTATCTCATCGGATTTATTGTCAACAAACTTATTTGATTTCTACCCGGAAAAATTTTGCAATCTTGATCATGCCGCGCCCCATTGGGTTAGATTTTAGAGAACCCATGCCAAATTCCAGATATTTCCCTTCTTGCTCATATTTTTGCGCCATTCTGATTTCTGGAATTATCGCCAGGACAAAGAATATATTCAGTGCCAGGGCATATAAGATATAAGTCCAATCTCCACCAGACCGCCACCAGAACCAGGGGATCAGCAACCAGATCCATGACACACTGGCAACAATCATATTCCGAAAAAATACCATCCCCAACAGCAACCCTGCGATCGGGCAAACCAATACGGCCAGCCAATCAATGGCCAGCAAGCCGCCCATAATGGCAGAGAATCCTGAACCACCATGAAATCGATAGTAAATCGGCCAGACATGCCCAATCAATCCTCCAACAGCAGCAAGCAGCGCATACGCTGGCTGCTGTGGAAAGAGCAACTTCAGCAATAGAGTTGGCAAGAAAACTTTAAGGATATCCAAAACCCCGACAGTCATACCAGCTTTAGGTCCCAAAACCGAGCTAACGGAATTTCCACCGATCGATAAAACTTTGTAACTTTCTTCCGTTCCATCAATAGAAATTTCAAAGTCAGTTACATCTTTGTCACGGGTCCACCAACGAGTAACCAAACGCGCAAAAAGAAATGGAACCAAGCAGATAAGAAATGAACAATATTAAAATAATAAACCCGATATCCATATGCGTCTCCAAATTCTAAAGCATTGTAATCTCGCTGGGGTTATTTTTTGAGTGACTTATCTGATAAGTTGTTTAGCTTTACGGAAAGCTTTCATATTTCATCAATTTTGGGTGATTAAATCTTATTATTTATATTTAGTGTGGATGGATCGCACGTCTATTTCGTTATATTCCTATCGATTATGGGGAAATGTCCAGCAGATCGTTTCATCAATAATATGGTTATCAACCCGTTGGACCGCCTGCAGCAAAAACCAAAAAAAACAAACAATAATTGCAATTACCTCAAGCGGTACAATGCTACAGGTATGGCCATCTTCGACATTGATATGCACTAGCTTGGCCTTGCGTGCGCTCATTTTACCAGATGTATCTCAGCCTACTTATGGCGTCAATTCTTATTTCCCTATAGCAATAATTTTTTGTCAGATGTGGGTATTATTTCGTTGGTCGTTGTACCCAGATTAAATGACGCCCCGCTCAAAACAACCATGCTATGCGTAGCGCTGTTTGGTTTAATCAGGTATACTAAATACGAGCTAACCCTGCAACCATAAAAGCTTCTCATCGTGGTAGAAATGATTTGGGGATCACTCTAGAAGATTTCCGCAATGCTATCGGCTTTATTGTTGGAACGTTGCTACATCCATAAAATAAGTAGTAACCATCTATAACCTGCAGCGAGCACAAATGCTCAGGCTAATTATGCGAATGACCAGGTCATTAGCGTAAAAGGAGATAATGAAATGACAGTCGAAGGTGCCACAAAAGTCAGTTCAACAAGCGAAATGGATCGCAATTACAGGGGGCTGCGGCGCTTCAATCTCATCATGGGATTCCTGCACCTAATCCAGGGTGTTTTCATGATCCTGGTCAGCAATGACACCACATACCCCATCTTTACCAATTACCTGAACTTCGATCCTGCCACCCGCTCGTTGATACCGAACTCACAACTATTCTATGAACTACCTTTTGGCCCGGCGGTGGCGATGTTCTTGCTCATCTCCGCCGTGGCACACTTCTATCTGGCAACTATTGGCTATGGTCGCTATGTGGAAAACTTGAAGAAAGGCATGAATCCAGTCCGCTTTTATGAATATGCTCTCAGCTCTTCGCTGATGATTGTGCTGATTGGCATGCTGATTGGGCTTTGGGATCTGGGAGCCATCATCCTGATCTTCACGCTCAATGCCACGATGAATCTATTTGGCATTATGATGGAGTTGCATAACCAACACACCCAAAAGGTAAACTGGACAGCATTCATTTACGGCTGTATTGCCGGGTTCGTCCCGTGGGTGGTCATCATGCTGTACTTTGTGGGTGCGGTTAACTCCGGCGATGCCAAGCCACCAGATTTTGTGTACGCCATTGTTCCGACACTGTTTGTTTTCTTCAACATTTTCGCGATCAACATGGTTTTGCAATACAAAAAAGTGGGCCCTTGGAAGGATTACCTGTTTGGCGAACGTGTCTACATTATTCTGAGCCTTTCAGCCAAATCCGTTCTGTGTTGGCTGATCTGGACTGGTACGCTCGCACCAGTCTAAGGCAAGAAGCAGTCAAACGTGGAACCCAGACGGGTCTGAACCAATTATCCTTCGCATTTCCAGCAGGCAGCCATCCATCATCTATTGGAGGGTTGCCTGCTTGTTTTTTTTCACCTTCTCAATCACTCAACTCCGGAATTACGTCTCCCACGCAGACTGTCAATCGTGATTATGTGGATCAAGGTGGATCAGGAACAACTCATTCGGCACTAAAATATGGTTGTCCAACAATGATTATTCCCCATATAATTGACCAGTTTGTGTGGAGTAAAAATACTTCTGATATAGGCGTGGGACCTCACGGAGTAAAAGTGGGTAAAATCACCACTAAAAATCTTGAACCCAAAATTCTCGAATTAATGAATAATATTTCCTTCAAAAAGAAGGCAGAGCAGATGGCAACCGTAATAGAAAAGGAATATTTTTGCGAAGAAATTTATAAAGCAATAATTGAAGAATAAGAGCCGGCAAACAAAGCGTGCACTGGACGCTGGGGATTCTACGGCACTTACGATAAGCATTTTTCTGGCTTTGAGTTTTTTCTGCTCCCAAAAAATAGTTCCACCCGCCCCAGCGCCAGTAACACAAATCGTTGGGCGGCTAAGTTTCAACTAGCGTTTAACGCCATTATCCACTTACCGCATCGAAATGCTGTGCAATGGTTGATTTTTCAGCAGGATCGACATGAGAGAACGTCCACAGCCGAAGGTATGGACGAAAAGAACGTACAACGGCCTCGCCAAATACTACGATTTGTTCATGAGGGTCTCTTTCCCTATTGGGGAAAAGGGAATAGAGAGAATTGTTGAGCGATTGAGCTCCGGTTCGGTACTGGATGTTGCTTGTGGTACAGGGACGCTTCTGAACTTGGCACACAAAAAGGGTTTGGAATGCAATGGTATCGACAATTCTCAAGGGATGCTCAACCAAGCGAGAGACAAGGTACCGAGTGCTGAATTGATCAGGGCAAGTTACTGCGAAATACCATATCAGGATGGACGGTTTGACTATGTTGTGGCAACCAATGCTCTAAGCGGGACCTGCATAGATGCGACACGTGTGATCTCAGAGATGACAAGAGTGTGTAAGAGCGGTGGTGGAATCTTCATAGCGGAGTGGCCCAAAGCGGTGACAGAAACCTTGATAGAACGACTTATGGTGTGGCTGGCAAGTCTGAGCGAAGATGCTCCCAAGGATTACCAGGCGATTTTCGCAGGATTGGGATACGAGCCAGAAGTAGAGGTTCTTAGCAAAAGGTACAGCATTTTCGGAATAGAGAAGCAGTAGGACTGAGATAGTGGTCAAATAGTCCGTATTTGCTCAAACATGGCTGCCCAACACAGCGTGCAGCGGATGGTGGAGAGGTTGGCGAGCAATCGTGCTCTCTGCGCCCCGGTCGGATTGGGGCGCAGCGGCTTCCCTGTCCACCCACCGCCGCTAATGAAAGCCGTTGAGCGGAATACTTAATGGGTAATACCAATTTTTGACCATCATTATATTGGGAGAAGATTATGGACCCCAAGCACATTTTGGCTCTTTACGACCAAGATCGAAAAGGTGTCAGTCTCTATGGTATGCAACGAGAAGAGACTTCTCACCTTGTTCGGCATATATCTCCCAGTGGTGAAGGGGTGATTATTTATTCCAACCTTAATTCTACTAATGTCGAAGAAGTCATTCATGAAGAGATTGCCCACTTTGAAAGCAGGGGATACGATTTTAGCTGGGTCGTATTCCGACACGACACTCCCGCGAACCTAAAAGACCGTTTACTCGCAAACGGATTCCTAAATGAAGAGTCAGACGCGATTATGATCCTTGACATCGAAGATTTATCCCCGGTCTTAGTGAAACCGATTTGCCATGATGTACAACAGATTACCGATCCCAACAAAATCGATGATGTCCTCACCATTCGTCAACAAGTGTGGCAAAGTGATTATTCGTCGATGGCTCAGTCCCTTACCAAACGATTAATAGACGCCCCTGAAAGTCTGGGGCTTTATGTAGCCTACATAGATGGAAAACCGGCTAGCACAGCTCAAATCAGCTTCTATCAAAAAGGGCACTTCGCTGGTCTTGTTCAGGCAGCTACATTACCTGGCTACCGGGGGCGTGGTTTATACACCGCTTTAATTGCGATGCGAGTTCAAGAAGCAAGGCGGCGGGGAATACGTTTAGTGGATGCAGACGCCAGTCCCATGAGCCGCCCCATTTTAGAAAAGCTTGGTTTTCAATGCCTCACAGAGACCTATTCTTGTGAGTGGCATGTCAAACAGGTATCAACAGGCTAATTACCAATAGATATCGACCTTGTCTCCAAAAATCCACCCAGCGCACTGTAACTCGAGATATAGACACTATGACTGAGCATGAAGGTAAAGAGTATTACCTGGCTAGCAAGTCAGAAATCCTGAGGTAGTTGGACGTCTACGCGAGGGAGTGGAGGCCAGACAGGTCTGAACAAATTATCCTTCGCATTTCCAGCAGGCAGCCATCCATCAGCTATTGGAGGGCTGCTTGCTTATTTTTCCCCTTCTCAATCACTCAGCCTGGGATAAACATCTCCCAAGAAGACCGTCAATCGTGATTATCTGGATCAAGGCGGACCAACTTGATACAAGCACCGGCGAGTAATTCCACCAACCAACCTTAACAACACCTACCCAGAATCCAGGCAGCAGGGCAACACATATGCGCTTGAAGAGACGCTATCCCTTGCTTGCCTTGAATCCGTTCAGCTCAAAAACACGGGGGTAAATTCAGGACTGCTAGAAGTCGATCTACTCATAGGACAATCCGAAACCAAAGGGATAGAGTGGGCTGTCCACGGAAAAACGACGTTGATGGCTGGTACACCCGATTTAACCAGTTTTGTGTAGAGTGCACGGGTATCTTTTGCGGGAACAGCGAAGTCTTGCTTCCCATGCAGGAGCAGCGTCGGCGGACAACCAGCAGCAACATGGGTGATAGGCGATGTTAGTTCATATGCATTAAGCGCATCCTGGGGATGGCCGCCCAATAAGACATCCAACCGGCCAGCATCACGGAAATTCTTCTTGTATTCGGGATTTTCGCCGATATATATTGGGGGCAAACCTACCGTTTGTTGCAGATTCCAATGTTGATATACAGCCAGCAAGTCTGTGGGACCATAGTAGGAGATTACGCCGCACACGGATAGATCGGTACTTTTGAGTTCATCTGGAGTTAACTCAGGATGTTCAGGGGTATATCCAGCCAACAGGGCGATATACCCTCCTGCTGAACCACCCCCTAAAACAATTTTCTCAGGATTCACACCATAATGGGATGCATTAGCCTTCATCCAGGCAAGCGCGCGTTTGGCATCAGCGACCATGCCGTAGATATCCACTTCAGGGCAAAGGCGATACGATACATCCATCACGGTATGTCCCTGTGCTGCCAGGTGCCGGAAGAAGGGCCGTGTTCCTAGATCTTTATCAAACAAGTACCAGCTGCTTCCGTGAAAGTAGACAAAGGCCAAGCCGGAAACATCACCATTGGCCGGACGCCAGAGGTCGCAGAGCAGCTGCCGGTCCGTACCGGGAATGGTCCAGAACGGGACATCGCGCTCCCAGATAGGCTCCGGAGACGCTTTCATCTTCAAATACATTGACCAGCGCCGCTTGACCATATGCTTGGACTGCCCAGGAGGGATCTGGTCTGACCAGCCGGTACCAAAGGCTTTTTCAAAACCATCCTGAGCGCGAGTGCACGCCCAGACATACCAGACCATTGTAATTGCACCAATGATCCCCATCGGAACAGCACCGAGAGCACCATATACCCACCCAAGGACAGCTCCTGCTGCACCTACAACAGCCCAAAACGGAGACAAAGATACTGCCAATAGTTTTGGAAGCAAAACAATCCACCCAAAAGGAAACTTCGATTTTATTACCAGCAGACCACTCATCAGCAGTGCGAAACCTGAAAGGGTGTAAGCTAGAATAATCATGATTCCCTCCAAAATCGTTATCAGAGAAACGCCCGTATCCTCAGTCCAAGCATTACTCACAAACATTGATCACATATCAATCCTTGTTTACCAATAGTGCCAAAAATCGATCCACATCGTACAATGCCGACTGGGAGGCCGGGTTTATCTGCGGTAAAAGCAAGTCAAACCCATGGGGTGTCCACGGAAAAACGACGTTAATGGCTGGTACACCGGATTCAAGGAGTTTGGTGTAGAGTGCACAGGTGGCGTCCTGGGAAGTAACGTGGTCTTGTGCCCCTTGCAAAAGCAGCGTGGGCGGGCAACCAGGATGAACATGGCTGATGGGTGAGGCTAATTGATACATGTGTGGTGCGTCCTGGGGCCAGCCGCCCAACAAGATATCGAAACGGGCTGCGTAACGCATTCTTTTGGAAGGAGCAATCACTGTTCCAAGAGGTACTGGGGGCTCGCCTTCCAATTTTTGTAGTTTCATATATTCAAATAAGAACAGCAAGTCTGTTGGCCCGTAGTGGGAGATGACACCGCACACGGATAGATCGGCACTTGTGAGGTCCTCTGGTGTTAACTCAGGATGTTGAGGTGCGTAGCCTGCCAATAGGGCAAGATGTCCACCTGCAGAACCGCCCCCTAAAACGATCTTTTCAGGGTTCACACCATAACGGGATGCATTGGATTTCATCCAGGCAACCGCTCGTTTGACGTCCCCGATCATGCCATAAATATCAACTTCGGGACAAAGGCGATACGATACATCCATCACGGTATGTCCCTGTGCTACCAGGTGTTGAAAGAAAAGCCTTGTATACATATCTTTATCCCCGATAGCCCAGGCGCTTCCATGCAGGTAGATGTATGCCAGGCCGGTAGTATTGCCACCTGCCGGGCGCCAGAGGTCGCAAAGCAGCTGACGGTCCGTACCGGGAATGGTCGAGAATGGGACATCGCGCTCCCAGGAAGGCTCCGGAGAGGCTTTCATCTTCAAAAATACTGGCCAGCGCTTCTGAACCATTTGCTTGATTTGGTGAGGCGCTATCTGGTCTGACCAGCCAGCACCAAAGGCATTATCAAAACCGTCGTGATCCCGAGTGCATCGCCAGACATACCAGCTCATCATGCCCGCACCAAAGATCCCCATTGGAACAGCCCAGAGAGCGCCATATCCCCACCCAAGGACAGCTCCAGCTGCGCCCAGGATTGCCCAGACTGGCGACAATGCTCCTGCGATCAGCTTTGGCATCCAAACGATCCATCCTAAGCTACTCTTTGCATAAATCAAGAGCAGAACACTCATTAGAAGGGATAAACCTGAGAGGATGGTTGCCAAAATAATCATGTTGCCCTCCAAAATCGTTATCAGAGAAACGCCCAACAGTGTGTGTTGCTGGCGGCGGGATCGTTAGTGCTGATGCTTCAGTTGTCGTTCAGGAAATCGAGCACTCGCGCATCGACGATTCGATACTGGCTGCCGCACATGTTGTGACTGGACTGTGGCACCAGATCCCCTTCGAAAATCGGGAAGGAGCGCCCGCGCCCGGGCCAATGCCTTTGCTGGGTCATAGATGACCTCGCGGTCGCCAATGAGCAGCAGCACGGGTACATGCACTGCGCGCAGTTCGTCATCAGAGAACACACTGGGCATGATACGCGCTGTCTCGGGCGGAAATCGAAAATGCTTCATACCGAGATAGAACAAGTCAAGTAAGCGCCGAGAAACCGTGTCACCGGGCGTATCTTTGATTCCCATCCATCCCATGAATGAGTCCGCTGTGAGGCGTGTTGGGAAGAGCGTCATCAGCATCACGCGCAGCATGAACTGTTTGACAATCGGCAGGAAGCTGGCTCCCGGTGATAGCAGCACAAGTTTTCGAACGCGCGCCGGCTCTACCATAGTGAAGTGGAGGGCCAGCCACCCACCGTAGGACATGCCCACCAGAGAGATGCGGTCCAGGTTCAGCCCGTCCAAGGTCTCGCGCAACCAGGCGACGAAGTCTCCCGCTTCGCGTATCGGTTCATCGGGATTGGGGATGCTCTTGCCTGGTTGACCCATCACATCGATGGCATACACCCGGTAGTCCTTGCTGAAATCGGCGACATTGGGTGACCACATATTCAAAGTCATCGCCATTCCGTGCAAGAGTACCAACGGTGGGGCATCTTTCGGACCAGTGACGACGACATGCGTGGTCCCAAACCGACTTGGGATCTCTACTTCTTCATACGGAACCGGCCATAACTTCATGGCGGCGTCATACGCCGCGAGATACGCAGCTTCACCTTCGGGAGTCTTGAAAGCAGATATGTGAGTCATTGTTTATCCTTTGTTTAACAATAGTGCCAGAAATCGATCCACATCGTACAGTGCCGACTGGGCTGCCGGGTTTATTTGTGGAAGCAGCAAGTCAAAGGCGTGCTCTGTCCACGGAAAAACGACGTCGATGGCCGGTACGCCTGATTCAACCAGTTTTGCGTAGAGCTCCTGGTTGCCCTCCACGGGATTAAGGCAGTCTCTGTCCCCTCGCAGGCTCAGCGTGGGCGGGGAACCAGGATGAACATGGGTGGTTGGGCAGGCCAATCGATACATGTCAGGTACGTCTTCGGGATAACCGCCCAACAGGATATCCAACCGGCCAGCATAAAGCATTGGATTTTTGGGATCGGCTTTTGTGCCAAGGGGCACTGGGGGCTTGCGCTCGTTGTTATATCGTTTAGCGCCAGCCACCAGGTCTGTGGGAGGGTAGTAGGTGACCATGCCGCACACGGACAGGTCGGCACCTTTGAGTTCCTGCGGTGTTAACTCAGGATGCTCAGGCGTATAGCCTGCCAACAGGGCGATATGTGCCCCTGCAGAACCGCCTCCTAAAACGATCTTTTCAGGGTCCACCCCATAACGGTCTGCATTGGCTTTCATCCAGGCAACCGCGCGTTTGGCGTCTCCGACCATGCCGTAGATATCCACTTCGGGAATAAGGCGATAGGCAACATCCATCACCGTATGTCCCTGTGCTACCAGGTGTTGAAAGAAAGGCCTTGTGTACATATCTTTATCCCCGATAGCCCAGGCGCTTCCGTGCAGGTAGATGTATGCCAGGCCGGTAGTTTTGCCATCGGCTGGACGCCAGAGGTCACAGAGCAGCTGACGGTCCGTACCGGGAATGGTCCAGAAAGGGATATCGCGCTCCCAGATAGGCTCTGGAGAGGCTTTCATCTTCAAATATCATGACCAACGCTTTTTGACCATAAGCCTGGCTTGCTCTGGCGTTATTTGCTCTGCCCAGCCGGCACCAAACGCATTTTCAAAACCGTTGTGATCCCGGGTGCACCCCCAGACATACAAGATCATCAGTAACAGCACCAAGGATCCCCATGAGCACGGCCCAGGGAGCGCCATACACCCAGCCAAGAAGAGCGCCAACTGCGCCCATGATCGCCCAAATCGGTGATAATGCGCCTGCGGTCAGAGGTAAAAATAATACGAGCAGCAGCGAAACCTTAGGTTTAATGAGGAACAAGACACTCATTAGAAATGATAGACTTGAGAGTGTGGTTGCTAGAATAATCATGATTATCTCCAAAAATTGTTATTTGAGTAACGTACAACGGATAAGCTCACCCAACGGGTGCTTTTGCGATCGAGACTTGCCGGTCGTAGCCAACTGCGCTGTCCCATGCGCCGCGATTTGTCCCAAGCGAGCCCTGGTCAGCGTGCAGTGGGGGTTGGGCGCAACCCACCCTTTGTACTTCCTATATGGATACCCAGATGCAAGAAACGGATGGCTACCCAGCACGCCGGGTAGAAGAGCGGGATAAGACATCCCACACCTACCAGCGTTCCATACTCCCTCCACCATGAGGAAGCCTCCAACCAGGGATACGTACTACCCCGGAGGGAAAGGAAAACTACCAGCGCTTGCACGATCAGCCCGATGACAGTACAAGACGACAACATGATCAACGGCTCAGCCCAAGTAATCGTGCCTGCTGAAACCTGTTGATGGAGCTCAACTTTTGAATTAGGGGATGTTTTTTCGGGAGCGTTCATGGTCATACTCCTTTCTGTGGGCACGTGCTGCGTCATCATTTGGATCCCGCAGCCTCGACACGGTTGACGGAAATGAGATTCAGACCCAGGTCGCGGATTTTCACCAAGACCCCGTGCATGGCAGCCTGATCGAGTATACCGGACAGCACCGTTTCCCCTTCAGGTTCGTGCCGCATGGACAATCCCTCAAACCGCGCGGCCCAGTTCGCGCTCAGATGACCCGCCACTCGGATCTCGTACAACTGGGGTGCGTTCATTTTTCGTTGGGTTTTCATAATAAACAATCCTTTGTATGCAAAACTTACTCAGCTTTACGCTTTCCCGTTGGATTCCACCTCGAGGCCGCAGTTGTTGATGACCAGCTTGCCATCCATGAACAGGGCGTCCACCCGGCTGCCGATCAGGCGGAAATCCTCCAGCGGGTCGCCGTCCAGGATCACCAGGTCGGCTGTCTTTCCGCTTTCGATGGAGCCGAATTCCTCCTCCAGTCCCAGGGAGCGGGCGCTGTTGATGGTGGCGATCTTGACTGCCTCGGCGCCGCTCAGTTGCTTTCCGTCCGGCTTGCCCTTCAAGACATGATCAAACATGAGCAATTCGAGGTCCATCATAGCCGGCGTACATGGAGGTATGGTGTCGTTTGCAGTCGTCATGGGAACGCCATGTTCGTAGAGCAGACAAAAATTTTCGAATGCAGTGGCAGCTTTGGTGTCCCATGCAAACATCCCAGACATATCTATGATGCCCATCATTTTGGGTTTGCCGCTGGCGCACCTCTTGTAGCCGTTCATCACACTGGCTCTCAATTCAGGGATATAGTATTCATCTGCAATAGCCGCAAAGGTATAGGTCTTGTCCCTGAACTCTGTTAACCTGTCGAGCTCCGGATGGCCGTTCGAACGATCTCTCGCCAACTTCCAGGAAAACATTGCGTAGAATACAGAGACCGTAGGGTCATTGATGCAACCAGCTGCCTTGAAAGCCTCCACATCCGCCTGGGTGAGCAGGGCATCCCAGGGCTCGTGCTCCAGTGATGACACACCGGCCTTTACCCCACGCCGAAAGGACTCAACCGATGAATGGTGCATCATCGACTGCACCCCGCGACGCCGCGCCTGGTCTGCCACGGCGCTGAGTTGTTCGATGGTCATGATCGGTATGGGCTTACCGAGTAATGATGCTGGTGGCCTCATCCCCAATCTTGATCACATCTGCCCCACGCTCATCGATGGCGATATCAACGGCATCCCTGACCTGTTCCTTCCGTCGCGTCTATGGGGAATGCCACGGACCCTCCATAGTCTTTTGAAGGGTCAGCACTTGGCATCAGGAGCTTGGACATCAGAGAAGCTTTCTCCTGCAAATAAGACCCCGGCAGACCGACAGCAACGGCCTGCAGGATGCGCGGGCCCGGGATTTCACCCTTTGAAATTCGTTCCTTTAGGGCTCTGTTTTCACGCAGGTCTGGCCGACCACGCGTCCCTGATGTGGGTGATGCCGTGAGCAAGGCATTCCGCCATATTCTTATCTTTCTGCTGTCCTGTGTGTCTTTTTATAAGCCCCCGCTCGCGCAGACCTGGAATCATTGTAGGTCCAACCGCCATCAGGTGACAGTGGGTGTTGTACAGACTGGGAAGCACGGTCTTGCCCTGCAGGTCAATGCGTAAAGTCAGGCTTGATGCTGGTCGGCTCGCCTGCAAGACCCGGCATGGACTCGATCTCCCCGCCTTGCAGAATGACGCTCGTTCCCGCATCGAAGTAGCGGCCATTGACCACGTCCAGGATGCGGCCATTCACTCAGCTCCACCCGGGCCTGGTTACCCGGCTCGTACTGCTTGACGAAATTGGTTTTAGAAGTCTCCATCATGCTCTTATCTCCTTACTATCGCTGATTTTGCTGTGCTTTCCTACCCTAAAGTATAGATATCCAGGGCAGCTTTGTCGCCATGCTGTTGAGTAATCTTTAGCAAGTCCCTTTAGATTTGGGTGATTACTCAAAGGTAGTAGACGAATACTTTGTGTTCGTTTGGGAAAAATGATAGGGGAAAATTAGAGCAGGTTCAATTCGTGGGCACGCGCGATCGCCTGGGTGCGGCTGCGAACCCCCAGCTTGCCGTAGATGTTGCTGGTGTGTTTCTTGATCGTGTTTATGGTGACCACCAGTTCGCTGGCGATCTCCGGGTTGGAATACCCTTTGCAGATCAGGCGCATGATCTCCAGTTCGCGCGGGGTGAGCGGGTCAAGCAGCTCTCCCGGCTGGGGTCGTGTCGATTCCCCAAATGCGGCCCGGCAGGCATCCAGCAAGGAATCCAGGTAGGGGTGGAACGCCTGAGGCGTGTCGCGATCGCTTCTCAGGTCGCGCAGCAGCGGCTCGATCCCCGGGCCAGCATCCAGCCATCGCCAGATGTAGCCTCCAGGTGCGCCCAACGCCAAGGCCTCGCGCAGCGCAGAGCGGGCAGGCATACGGTCTCCCAACGCGTCCAGGGCCACGGCCTGCAGCGCCAGCAGGTGGATCAATTCGCCATTGCTGTTCACAGCCCGGGCGCGGCGGATGGACTCGTCCAGCGCTGTGAGTGCTTCCTCGTAGCGTTCCTCGGCACACAGCAGGCGTGGGAACAGCCACCTCCGCCAGAGCAGCAGGTTGGCGTGCTGTGTGGCCGCGATCTTCTCTTCCAGGATGTGCAGCTTCTCACGTGCGGCATCCAGGTCGCCTGCTTTGAGGCACAGCTTGGCCCATTCCCAGTTGAGCTCGCCGGTCAGGTAGGGGTCATCCATGGCGTTTACGATCCGCTCAGTGTCTTGAAAGATATCCACCGCAGCGTCCAGGTCGCCGCGTGCGGCGGCCAGGTGCGCACGAAGGTAGCGGCCTGTACGCACCGCTTCGCTGAAACCACCAGGGCGGGCGATGCGCAGGCCGGTGTTCAGATACGCCTCCGCTTCGTCCAGGTGATTCCGCTCCAGCTCGATCCTGGCCATGGTAATGTACAGCGACCCCGCGGCGGGGAAATCTCCGTGACCTTCGCTCACGGCACGATCGATGGCCGAACGGCAGAGCTCCTCAGCCTCGTTCAGCCGCCCCTGGACCAGCATGTACATGGCCTGCCCATAGGTGCATCCGTATGCGCCGATCAGGTTGCCCTCTGCGTACGCCAGCGCAATACCGCGCTCATACGCCTCGATGGCGCCATCAAAATCACCTGCTCCGGCGCGTGCCGCGGCCAACATGTTCCACGCTGTACCAATGCCCTCCAACATTTCCTGACGGCATAAGACGAGCGGCTTCCTCAGCGTGAGCCACGGACCTGGCGTGCTCGCCCCGGCCGCGCGCCAGCACAGAACGCATCATCGCCAGCTGCGCAGCGACCAAGTCCTGCTGCGCACCGCTCAAGGATCCTTCGTCCACCAGCCGCTCATAGGCGTTATCGGCCCGTTCCAGGTACGGCGCGATAGCCGGAATTTGCCCGCTGAGGAACAGCGCCCAGCAGCTCGCCAGGGCCACGAACGGATCGTCTGCCTTCATTTCCTCCGGCAGCGCATCCAGCCAGCGCAGCACGGTGGCAACCTCGCCCCTATGCAAGACCGGAAGCCAGTGTTTGAGGACCAGCTCCTTGGCCCGGGCCATGTCACCAGAGCGCAACGCATGGTCCACGGCTTCGCCGGGATGCCCCTCGCTCTCGAACCATGCCGCCGCCTTCAGATGGAGCGCACCTATCTCGCCGGGATGATCGCGCTCCAGCAGTGCATACAGGACTTCGGCGAACAGATGATGGTAGCGAAACCAGCGTCCATCGGTATCGAGGGGAATAAGAAACAGGTTACTCTTCCGGATCTCGTCAAGCATCTGTTGACTGGATGGATCGCCCGTGACTGCTTGGCATAACTTGCCGCAGAACCTCTCCAGGATTGACGTGCGCAACAGGAACTCACGCTGCGCATCTGGCAACGTAACCAGGACTTCTTCGGTAAGGTAATCCAGGATGAACTGGTGTCCCCCTGTGAACTCCTCGATGAAGGTGTCGTAAGAGGGCTGTCCTTTCAGGGACAGGGCTGCCAGCTGCAAACCAACAACCCAGCTCTCGGTATGTGTATTCAATGCTTCGATATGCTCGGGCTTGAGGTTCAAGCCCATCTTTTCGTTGAACAGGGTCGCGGCTTCCTCTGTGGAGAACTGGAGATCTTCAGCCCTGATCTCGATCAACTGGCTGTGTGCCCGCAGGCGGGCCAGTGATATCGAGGGATCGACACGGGTGATCAATACGATGTGGAGATTTGGGGGCTGGTGTTCCAGAAGATAGCTCAGGCCCGCATGAACCTGTCCTGCCTCGATGACGTGATAGTCATCCAGGACCACGATCAGATCGTGGGCAAGTTGGGAGATGTCATTGATTAGGCTGATCGCCACAGGCTCGGTGCTGCGCAACTGGGGTGCACTGACGATCTGGCGCGCTTCTACCCCCATCTCCTGGTGGATGGTTTGAATGGCTGCGATGAGGTACGTCCAGAACCTGACCGGGTCGTTGTCACCCTGGTCAAGGGAAAGCCACGCTGCGGGTTGATCACGCTCGGAAAGCCAGCCTGTCACCAGGGTGGATTTTCCAAATCCCGTTGGAGCAGAGACCAGGGTCAACTTGCGCGTCAAACCTTCGTCCAGGCGCTCATAAAGGTGTGGGCGTGGGACAAGGTCGACGCTAAGTTGGGGAATATAGAGTTTGGTGGTGAGAAGCTGTTCCAATTTTGACCTTGAGAAGCGTGGTTATCGAACAAAAAAGAACCAACTCCATGTTGGTTTATCGTTAGATCGTTACTCAGGAAAAAGAAACCTCCTCATGCGGGGTCGCTGCCTTATAGCGTTGAAATTATTGATACTCAGGTTTGACCTCATTCATTATAGCATGATGGTTCTTTTCTGGATTGCCTGGCAATATTTCGGTGGGAAATTCGAGCTACACAGGGTTATGAACCCATATATCCTTGCATAATGGTGATCTCTGGGAATTGGGCTCGAACCGTTATTTTTCCGTTTTTTGTATCCAAAGGACCGATTTCAATACCCGATTGATCAAATTTACTCTAGTGTTCAAAGGGAACGGAAGCCAAAAACTGATCGACAGGAACGTCAAGCGGTTCGAGTTGACCGAGTGGGCGCAGTTGGACACGAACCTGCGACCTCTTCTGTGTAAGAGATATCTCGTAAACATCCATAACGTCCAACCCGTACAGGTGGTGTTATTTTCTCCATACTGTCGCCACCTGTGGGGGTAGTTTATCCATCATGTCCATATTTTCCATGCCGTGTTACTGTGGTTGCAGCCGGTTGCAGCAGGATCACTAATCCGCGGCATGAAGTAAGGAGAACAGGCTTGTGTCCAGTTCCGAGTTGGTAAGGTAAAGGATGTATCCCCGAAATAACCGCATGGGTAGGCGTGTGGTTCATAACTACGGCGGGTTGAAGATTGCAAGGAAGTGAGAACAGCACTGATGGATGTGTTCTACTCCCACCGTTTTTGCTCCTATCGCTACTCTATGTGTAACCAACATTTGCAAATCGCGCCGCATACCCCGAGGGCGATAGCCCCGTCTGCGTTTACACGGGGTTGGGCCGCATCACACTCAATAATTATTGTAATTTTCGAATTCGCGTGAAGCACCTGCTCGTAATCTCACAAATGAAATGTTATTGTGGTTTTCGAAGGGTTAATTATTTACACTTACCTTGAACTTAATCTGGCCAGTAACGCATCCGACCAGGGACTTAACAATGCAACCAGGATGATGATATCTACCACTACTGCAGATACCTTCGACATAATTCCCGGCGTAAAGGTATTCCACCATGGAATGACGGCTAGCAAAGACAGAATCGATGCGATTATTGCAATCGACGGCCACCAAGATTGGTTTGCTATCAATCTGACCGCCGCAGTAAAAAATCCGATCATGGCTAACAGCCAAAAGATACCAAAAACCTTACCAAGAGCTGATTGAATGAATACACCATTGGAAAACATCCATGGCAATTTGTTGAATGAAGGTTCGGAAAAAGGTTGCCAATTCGTCCAGGTTCCCACAAAACCCATTATGTGCCCGATGCCATGACCAACCAGGATGATGGCAATTATGATGCGAAGAATCATCAATTTTCTCCTCACTTCTCAATTTACTTTAATTTATATGAAATTTGTGCGCGATATTTTGAGGCTGCCTAACGTTCCGCTTCAGCCGCGGGCTTCGCTGGCGCGGACCTTTCCCAAGCAAGGGCCGTGACAGGGAGAACCGTCTGCTGCAAACAGTGGTTAGGCTGAAGCCAGCTCAATTACATTGGTACCATCATAAAACAAAATGCATTTATCATACGTGGTTCTAAATAAATTAGTGAATATTCCTTCATCCAAATCGGAATATGAAGCTACATTGTCACCTCGTATCTCAATAATTAAAACAAGTTCATCACACTCGTACTTATCTGGTGGGACTTTGAGATCCTTTCGAGAGATTTCATCTTGAATATGTTTTGAATTAATCATTGGAACCCATCCTGATGTGATTGGTTTGCATGAATGACTTGTTATTACGGGAGAACGCATAAGCTTAACGATTCGAACTTGAGATGAATATGGAATATCTATAGAGAGGACTTCAGAGATCGGTATCCTTTCATCATTCTGTATCACAGTTTGAATAATTTCTTCAGCTAAAGATGGCAATATTTTTTTCGAAAGGGGATTGTTACGAAAGTGAAGGAATATTTTGGTTGGAATGAAAGCAATATGTGTTAATTTGCTCTCAACAAGATTACATAATTTATTTCTAAGCCCCTCCTGCTCCACCCACAAAACTCCATCATGGTCATGTGTTTGATAATATGTTGTCAGTTCAATTCCAATTTTGATCCCTTCTGGTGTTGTCAGTATAAAATCTGGTGGATCTTCGTCTACAATATCTCCAGTGGGGAATTTGCTCCATATTTCTTTAACTTTCGAAAGAACTTGTTTTTCGCGTTCTTTTTTATGTACTTGATTCATAATTCACTTTTCTTGCTGGCGAACCAGCCCAACTCGTGATCCGAACGCCTTAGGCACACTAGAACTTATAGATTCCAGTCAGCCCAAAATATTTAGGCCGCCAAAGATTAACAAAACCGCCCACGCAAACAGTTGCATGAGCGGCTCCAATGTTATTCTATGATTGCCACGCACCCGCCTGCGTGTGCCATAACGGACATACCAATAGCACAGCCCGTTTTTGTTGTTATTCAAAGTATAGATGATATTTTCAATCCTCACAAGTAACATTCCTCCAATTCATCAAGTCGTCATTAGAATGTCACATCCCCATCAATTGACTCCCACTTATCCTCATCCCACGACTGCTCTACAGGCAGCGGCCACAATCGCATCATCTCCATCTGGGGGCAAGTTATAACCAATGTATTCACAGGTTGAGCGGGTGGGGTGTAATATTGCAACTCGCAATTACCAGGGAGATGCATCGCTGTAATGCCTTCTGCGACATGGAACGTCCTTTGGGCCATTACAGGGTAGGCCTGCAGGAAGGTGAGTAAAGCGATGACAAGTACTAAAATAACTGCATCCCACAAGTCGGGTGCACGCTATGTTAGGCGGCTCTCACCTGCATAGCCAAGCCGTACAATCCTTTCAACTGTCGGGCAACAGTGAGCGAAATGAGCTGAACCGTGAATGACCAGTTAGGCGTAGTGCTGCGTAGCATCGTAACCTTAGGTATTTTGGGAGAGCATATGAAAAGCGATAGCAGTCCCAATAAAAATTAGGTTTATTCGTGCTCAACAAGTATAAAATTTGTGTTTGCCAATGCAGAATTATATAAGCTTACCGGCGATTTGAACTGTTTTTTCGTCTTTGCATAAATCCAGGCTGATGTTCCATAATTTATCTTGCAGTTTTTTGTCAGTCGCGTAGTCATCTTGTTTCATCTCGGTAAACTTATTGTTTTTCCAGGTGATAAATTTTCCAGATTTCTTCAGAACTCTCTTCCTGGCTTTCTGTGAACAAAGGGGACATGATCGTTCCGCATTCCTCAATGGAAATAAATGTGCCGAAAAGTTTCATCATCGTTGCCATTGTTTTCATGAAAAATGGAATAATATTGATTTGATTAGTCCACACAGTTTTTGAGATTTCAAATCCAATGAAAGACACTCTTGAGTCATTTGTTTTCTTATAAATATTATGCATGCGATCGCAAAACATTCTTTTAGCAACCATTGCCTGATGGATACCATCTTCATAACCCCATTTTTTCTTCATCTGCATGTCATCCCAAAATATTTCGCCCCCCTCAGTGACGTTGAAGATCACCCTGCCTCCAAATTCGGATTTCTCCAATAGATCCAACAAGTTCAAAGTCAACATGAATTGAGACAAATAATTGACCTGGAAATGTGGATCCAATCCATCTTCGGTTTCTATACGTTTCGCAGCGTAACCCAAGCCGGCATTGACGAATAAGCCGTCTAGAAACTCATGTTGACTATGAATCTCCTTGATTGCATTTCGAACTTCACTGAGTTTAGTGAGATCACATAAAACCATGGATATCTTATTGTTTTTAGTAGTGGCTTCAAGTTCTTTGATCGTAGCTTCACCACGTTCTTTGGATCTGCACAGTATGATGATTTCATGAAGTTGATCGTCAATTCCAGCTAAAACTTGTGCAACTCCTTTCCCCATTCCATTGGTGCCTCCCGTTACTAATACTTTCATGTTGCAATCTCCTCTGCTGCGTTTCTTTTTATGCTATGTGTGCCTACTGGACCTCCGACTCCGCCCAAGTTGGAGTTGGGGGACATGTAGCGACTAGTGTAATCTGATGTCAGTATGGACATATGTTACCTCAAAATCTTTTACATAATCAAAATGGCCTAACGAGCTATTCAGCGGCTTGGCGTTTTGGCTCCGATTGAATTTTACACCCAATCCAAACTTAGATTTTAGCGCCGCTTATCACCTTGGCGTAGCCAAGTCGGCTGCAATTTGGGTTGGGCCGCCCGTTATCTACCAAAACCAGCCTTCTTGAACACATAAATCGACCACCCAATTGTCTCCCGCCCCCACCTCAAGTAGTTCTCCCGATTCTCCCCTACTCGCTTCAACACCTCTCCCACGTCAGGATCGTCCGGATGCTCACTTGCCCACTCCGTCGCCGCATACCACTGCAATCCCTCATATCTGTCCCAATCATCCTGGTTGCTTACCAACGTGTAGACCAGCTCTAGCCCGAGCTTTTGTCCTGCCTCCACATTCTCGTAGTGCGTCCCAAACGTGCTCCGTTCTTCTCCGATGGCTTCCAAATACTCTGCTACTGGTTCTTGTCGCCAGTATGGTTCCCCCACGACCACCCAGCTTCCGAGGGCTGCCATCTCGTTCAGCGCCTTGAGTGTTCCTTCGTGGCTGCCATAGATCCAGCTCGCTCCAATGCAGGCTACTAGATCAAAACTCTCCGGCTCCTCCACCTCATAATCCGCCCCATCCATTTCCAAGAACGTCAACTGAGCATCTGGAACACGTTCTTTATACTTTTCCTCGGCATCCGAAACACAGTACGGCGAGAGATCGATCCCTATTCCTCCAATCTTATACCGTTCCGCCAGCCGGATGATGAACTCACCCTTACCCATGGCAATCTCAAGCACTTGTGCTCCAGGCTTCAACCGCAGCAGAGCAATGAGTTCCTCAAATTTCTCAACACTCATCGGGTTACAGAGAACGTGTTCCCGATGTGTTATATCAAAATACTTCCATCGGTCCATCTTCAACCTCCTGTCAAATGGGCGGCCCAACTCGTGATTAGAACGCCTTAGGCACACTAGAACTTATAGATTCCAGTCAGCCTAAAATATTTAGGCCGCCAAAGATTAACAAAACCGCCCACACAAACAGCTACATGAGCGGCTCCAACGTTATTCTATGGTTGCCACGCACCCGCCTGCGTGTGCCATAACGGACAGACCAATAGCATAGCCCGTTTTTGTTGTTAGTCAAAGTATAGATGAAATTATCAATCCCCACAAGCGACATACCTCCAATTCATCAACACGTCTTCAGAATGTTACATCCCCATTAATTGACTTCCACTTATCCTCATCCCACGACTGCCGCACAGGCAGCGGCCACAATCGCATCATCTCCATCCCAGGGCAAGTTAGCACCAACGTATTCACGGGTTGAGCGGGCGGGGTGTAATATTGCAACTCGCAATTGCCAGGGAGGTGCATCGCTGTTATGCCTTCTGCGACATGGAACGTCCTTTGGGCCATTACAGGGTAGGCCTGCAGGAAGGTGAGTAAAGCGATGACAAGTACTAAGATAACCGCATCCCACAAGTCGGGTGCACGCTATGTTAGGCGGCTCTCACCTGCATAGCCAAGCCGTACAATCCTTTCAACTGTCGGGCAACAGCTACAGCTCAAGAAGCAATTAGAGCCGAACAAGAGGCACTTGAGAAAAGGTATGAGAACCTATATTCAACGGCTAAAGATCAAGGCATAAATATTATCAAATCTTCCGACTTGATTACCAACGACTCCAGTGTAGTTAAATTTCATTATTCAGAAAAGATGTTTAATTTAATGAAAGTAAGTAGACCCGGGATTCCACGTCGCAATAATTATACTTATATTTTCATCCAAACAGGTGATAATGTTGGGTGGGACTTGCTTAAGTTTTGTGTTGTTTTCACCATTTTCGATAATTTTTTAGCGATCAATTTCATGTATCGTTTCAGAGCCCGTGAGACAGATTTAGAGGGAAAAAGAATGGAGACTTCTTAGCCAAGGAACTCAGGTAAGATAAACAGAAGGAGACCAAAATGGCTAAGAAGAAAGAGAGTGTAGAACAAACAGTCCGCAATATTCGGAGGAAAACGCGCAAGCAGTATTCGTCCGAGGAGAAGATCCGCATAGTCTTAGAGGGCTTGAGAGGGGAGAGGGGTATATATGCTATAATATTTCTCGTGAAAGAAAAACCGGACCGTGGAGCCAGTGGGACTGGTTTTAACAAGCCCGGAACGGCACACGCAGAAGGGTGCGTGAATGTCCTAGAAATGGTACTGATACGCTATTCCATCCCAGATTTTTTCCGGTATGCTTTTTATAACGGCTCTTTGATAAGCAATTATTTTTTGGATAATAGCGGAGGTTTGGAGGATAGAAAAATATCTGTTTGGTAAGTCATGTGTCGGATGATAATGAATTGAATTGCCAATTCGATTTGTGGAGGAGTCGAAAATGTTTCGTAAAAAAGTTTCTTTTGTTATTATGTTCGTCTTGTTGGTGATACTAGCTGTCGGCATTGGCTTGCTAAAAGTCTCAACTTCCCAAGCGGCAAGGCTGTGGGGAAAGGAGGGGCAGTTGAACGCACTCTTATCTCCGCCGTTGAGCGATTTTCTTCATATCTGGACCGGCGATGGCGTAGACAACTTGATGCCAGCAGTCGCATATAACAGCAAGCATGATGAATATCTGGTTGTCTGGGAAAATGACCGTGGGGCAACCCGGGATATCTATGCCCGGCGCGTTGCCGGCGATGGAACTTTAAGAAGCTGGTTCACCATCGTTTCAGATGCGAACAAATGGAATTGGTTGCCTGATGTGGTTTACAATCCGGCTGAAGACGAGTATTTGATTGTCTATACTTATAAATACAACACAAGCGAATATGATATTTACGCTAGGCGCGTTAAGTGGGATGGAAGTTGGATGAGTAATGAATTTGTCGTTAATTTGGACCCCGGTATGCAATGGGAACCTGCCGTAGCGTACAACAGCCAGAATAACGAGTATCTGGTGGTTTATGAGAATTATTGGTCCGGCACTATGCGCGATATTGCCGCCCAGCGTGTAGCCGCGGATGGAACCTTGTTAAGCTGGCGTAATATTTCCTCCGCGGCGAATACGGTGCGCCGCCTGCCTGATGTGGCTTATAACGCCACAAACAATGAGTATTTGATTGCCTATACCTATCAGTATCCTACGGAAGGGGATATTTTGGGCAAGATCAGTTCAGCCAACATGGGAACTCTTGGCAGTGAAATTAAAATTGTCGATAACACAAATGATCAGGATAGCGTTGCCTTGACTGCGGCCGCAGATGAGTTTTTTGCCGTTTGGAATGATGGAACACCTACGCAAGGAACAATCTACGGCAGACGAATTAGCGGAACCTACGCTCTGCAACCCTATATCCCCATCGCCAATCATTCCGGCAAGAATGATGTTGAACCGGATGTCGCTTTTGGGCCTGCTTATGGGTATCTGGTTGTTTGGCGACATATGCCGTCGTTAACGGAATGGGATGTATATGGACGTTTTGTGGAGGTTGGGCAAAATATAGCCGCGGGGAGCGAGTTTGTTATAGATAATGAAGTGGGGACTAATCAAAAATCTCCTGCAGCTGCTTGTGCCGCTTCTGGCCAATGCCTTGTGGTTGAGGAGGATAATTCGTCCATGGGCGGACCCGTTGATTATGAGATTCGAGGGCGTTTTATTGAGTTGTATTCGATTTTCCTACCAGTTGTGGTGAAATAACTTGATCGAGTTTTGGGATTATGATTCTTCCAAGTGGTAATTCGGCCGAATTCACGACGCCCGTCGCCGTGAGATGACCCCTCCACCTCCACTTCCTAGTCCCACCCCACCCACGCCTGAGCCATCCCCTGAACCCGAAGTCGATGTCCGCATTTCCTTCATCTTCTACGACGGCGTTGTGCCCTATGTTGAGAGTGATGAGTATGCCCAGATCACGAACAATGGGACAGGGATCGTGGACTTGCAGGGCTGGCGATTGAACGCAGGTGACCCAGGGCAGGACTTCGTCTTCCCCAGCTACATACATCCAGCCAGGGCAGTCCTGTCGGGTTTACACCAACGAGTACCACCCTGAATCTTGCGGATTTAGCTTTGGTAGTGGCACCGCGATTATGGAGTAACAGCGGAGACTGTGGGTACTTGTATAACGATGATGGGGGTCTTGAGGACGAGTACTGCTATAATCAATTATCGTGATGGTTTAACGGATAAGCTCCAGTATTTCACATTATCCACAGAATTTGTGCTGATAATATTCTTCTGAGAGACATTATCCAAATCTTATACCGATTTTGATTCGTATAAAATCTATTTGGTTGATTTCGCGCATTAAGCTGTTGGGTTATCAACCCGTTAGGTGCACGAAAGAAATCACGCAGAAAAAATCTACCATATGTCAAAAAATATTCGGGAGGGACTTACTCTAGCAGGAATTCGATTCTGGACAGCTTCATTACTTCCAGCTTTCGTTGGTACAACATTACCTTTTTGGCTTCAGCCACCCAATTTTTCTTTTAGGCTTCCCGCAGCAATCGAATTTCTTTTAGCAACTGTGTTATTTCATTCAGGCTTTTCTTTTCTATTAGCCTGGTTTGAAGGTAATCACCCTGAAAATTGGTCAAAAGAAAGAATCCTTGTATCTGCAGGAGTTTGTATTAGTTTAGCGTGCATAATTGGATTTCATATCAATTTCAACCTACAACTCAATTCAAATGTATATGACGGTATTTTTCTGGTTTATGGCTTTTGTGCACTCCTTGTAGGTGTACTCTATGTTTTCCCACCAATTATCTTTTATCGTCAAGTCGGTGGAGAAATTGTTATCTCTTACAGCCTGGGATTGTTGCCAATTCTAGGAGCCTATGTTGTCCAGGCTGGTGATATTTCTCGCACAGTATATTTGGCGGCATTACCCATAATTGTTATTACGGGTTTATGGATTTGGATCAACGAAATGGCAAATTACTCAATAAGTGAGAAATCTGGACGCAAAACATTGGTAACTTACTTTGGGCTCCGCTTCTCTGGACGGGTTGGGGTTCTTTTAATTGCCATGATTTATTTTCTCGCTTTGTTGCTCGCGGTGTTTTCCGCTTCGGTAAACCCCTTGACACTGGTTTCTTTGCTATTCATTGTACCTATCTGGAAAATTGTAAAAAAAGCAAGGCACAATTATTCAATTTTGGATCAAATGCTTCATGCCAGAAATAATACCGCTGTTTTACATGCGGCAACTTGCCTCACCATTGCATTAACTTCCCCGATCACCTGGATTTCGGTCCCGATCCCTGTTTTATCATGGTAGGATGAGAATCAAATACCAGATACCTATGCACCAAACCCCGCGTTAACCTGACCTGCTGCGCAGCGAGAACCGGCGCGGCAAAATGCAATCCTTGGCACTGAATAAACAGCTTTCGGAGCTAAAACGCAGGCAGGTTACGCCCTCGTTAGGCTGCAATAGCACAAGCGAATATTAATAATTTCAGAACTGCAGGAGGATACACCATTGGGAACGTGGATTAGTCATCGAAATGGGAGTGCATTATGCCGGGAGTAGAAGGACGGGTGGCGTTGGTAACGGGTGCTGGACGTGGAATTGGGCGGGTGGCGGCTGATCTGCTGGCCTCACGCGGTGCTCGGGTGATGGCCGTTGCGCGCAGCGAGAATGAATTGCAGACGCTGGGCCTGGACTACGTTGTGGCGGATCTGGGTACACATGACGGCTGTACACTTGCGGTGGAGGAAACACAGGATCGCCTGGGGCCGGTTGCAGTCCTGGTGTGCAATCACGGTATTGGTTCGGCCCATGAGCGGGTGATCTGGGAGCAGGAGCCGGAGGTCTGGCGCGAAACAATGCGCATCAACCTAGATGGTCCTTATTACCTGTCACAGCTAGTTGTCAAAGACATGATTGAACAGGGTTATGGACGGCTTGTGTTCACGAGTTCGACAGCCGGACAGGTGGCGGAATACGCCGGCAGCGCTTACAACAGTTCAAAACACGGTCTTCTGGGCCTGATGCGCTCGGTTGCCCAGGATGCTGGGCCGCATGGCGTGACTTCCAACGCGGTGCTGCCCGGCTGGGTGCGAACACAAATGGCTGAGACTTCGGCCAAAGTCGAAGCCGAGCAGCGTTGTATCACCCCGGACGAGGTGTGGGCGGAAAGGGCTGCGCTTTACCCGGTGGGCCGGGTGGTGACACCCGAAGAAGTGGCCGAGGTGATCGCCTTCCTGGCATCCGAAGAATCCAGTGGCGTCAACGGGGAGGCCATAACCGTAGCCCTTGGAAGCATATGGTGAAAATGAAATCGGCGGACGGGTGGATGGACCATGAAAAAAACCTTGGTTTTCTAGTCGGGGGATGCAGTTCGCGTAAGTTTTGGGTTTGTTTATTTGTTGCACACTTTTACAACCAAAATGCCGCCTAACATCGCGTGCACCCGACAGGTGGGATTCGCCCCGCCAAAAAGAGTTGCTTCTGTACTTGAAGGTTTTCCGTCAAAGCAGTCCCTTTCCCGTCCCGCCCACCTGCGGGTAACGCAAACCGTTAGGCAACCAAGTGGTGTAGGTGAAATTCGTTTGAAAATGGCGCACAGTCAATAAGCACTAATCTGCTGAAGGAGATAAAATGGGGCTGTCACTCACATCGGCGGTTATTGGTTTTGGGATGGTAATATTCGGTGTAATACTTCTAATCATTCGGAAGCAGCGAATATTTGCCATGTTGTTTCTGATCGTAGGCTTCGTGTTGATTGTAGTACCTTATAGTTTGATTTATTTCTTTCTGGATTGAGTAGTAGTGCGAGCTGTAGGGAATGTTTCCCCTGGAAAATAGTCGGTTTGGGAGCTGTTTACAAGTTCAAAGATACGGGTATGGGATGTAACAGGATTGGTTTAAGGATCGAGACGATGCCTCAAAGAAATTGCATCGCGTGGCTTGAAGCAATAGTTTGACTGATTCGTATGATACGAATGGACGAGAGCAGAGTCCTAGAGTAATCTTCACCTTTGTGCACAAGTTTGTCTTTCAGGGTTTATTCAATTTTGAAAGCGAAGGTTTTGGTCAGTGTAAAGGTTGCCTAACATAGCGTGCACCTGACGCTGGGGATTCTGCGGCGTTTTTGGGCTTTTCTCTACGCCTTAGCCTTTTTCTGTTCGGACGGCTCTTCAACGCGCTTTTGGATGGCAATTGAAGGTTCTCCCAATCGATCTTCGCGCAGCTTGTCACAGTCCACACGCGGCACTTCGACATGGATATCGATACGGTCTAACAATGGTCCAGAGATGCGTTTTTGGTAGCGGGTGATGACCGTGTTTGAACAGGTGCACGGCTTTGCTGTGTCGCCGTAATAGCCGCAGGGACAGACGTGTGGTTCATAACTATGGCAAATAGGCATTATGGAGAATGTCGACAAATGGCACAGGGTTTTGACATTTCACGTGAAGGATGAACTCAAAGCATATTGATACATAAATTCAATGCAATAGAATTTAGTTCGAGGCTATTATATGATCATGTAGTGGACAACAACCCGGTTACTTCTCTATCTCTCTTCCTTGAGTTGTAAATTAACACCTCCTGCTTCTATATTTTGAGAGGTGTTTTAATTTTTGTGTTTTGTGTTTGGGTTCAAATATAAGTAATAACAGATGATACTTGTAGTTAATCCAATGGGGGAGCCAATGGTGGGGTTAGCGGTGAATGTGGATGTCTTGCTTTTATGGAGAAACACTCGTATCACTTAACTATCCTGCTAAAAGAAGGGCATTTTACTTGCGCAAGAAAGAAAATATCTATATACTGATATTGGAACCCAGTAACAAATAGTTCCCATTCTCTTGTCACTTCGGAGAGTAATATCAGTCACTCATCGCCCTCCCGTCAAATTTTGGCAGGGCGTTTATTTTTGTAAATAGCAGTTGCTAATGTCTGAACAAATACAATCCGACCATAATTTTCCCGATCTGCCCGAAGGCACAGTCACTTTCCTATTCACGGACATCGAAGGTTCAACCTCACTACTCAAAAAACTGGGCGACCAGTATGCTGCATTTCTGTCCGAGCAGCGCCGCATCCTTCGCAAAGCCTTCACTAACTGGCAAGGGCAAGAGGTCGATACCCAAGGTGATGCATTCTTTGTGGCTTTCCCGCGCGCCACGGGAGCTGTTTCCGCCGCGGTCGAGATTCAGCGCGCCCTGGCAGCACACCAGTGGGCTGAAGGTGTTTATGTACGCGTACGCATGGGTCTGCATACCGGCGAGCCTTTGAAAGCCGAAGAAGGCTATGTTGGCATGGACGTGCACCGGGCAGCACGCATCGCCCATATAGGTTATGGGGGGCAGGTGTTGCTCTCGGAGACCACCGCCCCGCTGGTTAAAGGTGAGTTGCCTGAGGGAGTTGACCTATTAGACCTAGGTCGCCACCGAATGAAAGACATGCCTTATCCTGAACATATCAACCAGCTGGTTATTGAGGATTTACCCTCTGAGTTCCCACTCTTGAAATCCTTGGAAATGCTACCTCCTGCGATCTCACTAGAGGGAAAAGCGATCAAACTGCCGGCTTTCCTTGAAGAAGAAGTAGAAGAAGTACCCGCTCAAGTATTCGTCGGGCGGGAGCGAGACCTGGAACGAATGGATGTTTATCTTCAGCGAACGCTGGATGGTGATGGTAGTGTTGTTTTTATTACTGGTGGTCCGGGGCGGGGCAAGACGGCCCTGATGGAGGCCTTTTCACGGAGGGCGATGGAGGCGTATCCCGATTTGCTGGTTGCCAGCGGCAACTGCAACGCCTATACCGGAAGTGGTGATCCCTATCAGCCCTTTAAGGATATATTTGACATGCTGACAGGCGCAGTTGAGTCCAGGTATTTATCCGGGAACATTTCCAGGGAGCATGCCCTCCGGTTATGGGGATCCTTACCATTGACACTTAAGGCGATCTTCAATTACGGACCCCATATCGTCAATTCGCTCCTGCTGGTACCAGCGCTCAAATCCCGGGTTGAAGTTGCAATCCCAGCCCATGTACACCTTATCCAAAAGTTGGATGCGAGTATTATGTCCCAGCGAGTTGATTCTGATGATATTATACAAAGCCATCTTTTTCAACAGATCACGAATGTTTTGCAAAACCTTGCAGCTAAGCATCCCATACTACTCGTTCTTGATGATCTCCAATGGGCTGATAGTGCATCGATCAATCTGTTATTCCAAATTGGGCGTCGACTACAAGGGAGTCGTATCCTGATCATTGGTGCATACCGGCCGGTGGACATCGCCCTTGGTCGCGATTATAAGCGCCATCCCATGGAACCGGTTCTAGCGGATTTCAAGCGGAATTATGGGGATGTATGGATTAATCTGGGAGAGACCGATGAGGGTAAAAATCGTCGCTTTGTCGAGCTATATATTGATACAGAACCAAACCAGTTAGGTGCGGATTTTGGAAATACGCTTTATGAGCACACTGGTGGGCACCCGCTGTTTACTATTGAACTACTACGTGCCTTGCAGGAGCGTGGTGATCTGGTCAAGAATCCAACTGGATCGTGGATAACAACACCCGCGTTGGATTGGAACACATTACCGGCTCGTATCGAGGGTGTCATTGAAGAGCGTATTGGGCGGCTAGATAAGAAATTACGCGGGATACTAGATGTCGCCAGTGTAGAGGGGGAAGAATTTGGACTCCAGGTCATTGCTGAACTCAAGGGTGACGATGAGGGTAGGTTACTTCAAAACCTTAGTGGCGAATTGGATAAAAAACACCGCCTAGTCAAAGAGATAGGTATTAAGCAAGTCAATAATAAAAGACTACATATCTATCGTTTTCGCCACCACCTATTCCAACAATACCTATATGGCAAGTTGAGTAAAATGGAGCGTGCGTGGCTTCATGGAGAGATAGCAACGACACTGGAAAGGTTTTATGGAGAAGAAAGCCACCAGATCGCCCCGCAACTGTGCGTAAATTTCAAACTGGCTGGTGATTCAGCGAAAGCCCAGCACTACATGCTCGAGGCGGGGCGCAAAGCACGAGAACGCTTTGCCAACCTGGAAGCTATTGGATATTACACTCAGGCCCTGGAACTGGTGCCGAAGGATGATCTTGAGATCCAATACACGATCCTTTTGGAACGAGAGAAATTGTATAACTTGATGGGGAACCGCCAGGAGCGCGAGAGTGATCTGGACAAGTTGGCATATTTATCCGAAACGAGTGGGGATCTAGAGAAAAAAGCCGAAGTAAGTCTACGTAGGGCAATATATGCTGGCTCAACTGCTGATCACCTTGAAATGGTTGAAGCTGCCAGAAACGCAAGGGATCTTGCCGAGGAAGTTGGGGAAAAGAAGATTGTTGCGGACGCTGATATACAATGGGGAAGAGCGCTTGCCTTCATAGGCGACCTGGAGAAAGCCAAGAACCATTTGATTACAGCTTTGGAACTTGCTAGAAATGTATCAGAAAAGTCCCATACTCAGTCCTCGTGGCTAAAGATCGAAGCAGCAAGTTTAAACAACTTGGCTTACATCAGCAATATTCAAGGCGATTTTCAAAGTTCGCGTGTTTATCTGGAGCAAGCATTGGAGATCAATCGTAAAATCGGTGATCGAAGGGGCGAAGGGGTTATGCTCCAAAATCTGGGCGTTGTTAATTATGACCAGGGTGATTTAGTAAACGCTGAAGTATATTGGGAAAAAGCGCTGAGAATTTTTCAAGAGATCGGCGACCGGCAACACGAAGCCATGGTGATTAATTCCCTTGGTAATATTTCTCAAGATCTTCTAGGTGATTATCCCGAAGCTCAGCGCAGGCACGCGCAAGCCAAAACCATTGCGCAGGAGGTGGGTGATCGACTTAATGAAGGCATGGCCCTGGCAAATATGGGGGTCGCACTTTCATGTCAGCATGATTTTGATGGGGCACAAGGTTATATCCAACAAGCGCTGGAAATTTTTGTAGATATCGATTTGAAACCGGAAATTGGAGGTATATATTTGGATTCAGGAAATGCTCTGACGGGATTAAAACAACTGGATGAGGCGGTTAATAATTACACAGAAGCTATCCAGTATGCAGAAGAATTCGATAACCGGGAAAAATTTTTAGAAGCACAGGCTGGTTTAGCCAGAATCGCACAACTCAGGGGAGAAAAGGTAAGGACCCTTACCCTTGTAGACGCGATACTCATACAAATGGTTGAGGATCAAGCACAAAACCCAATAGAACCTGAGGCAGCGATGAGGGTCTATTTGATCTGTTATCAGATACTGCAAGCCAACCTGGATCCGCGTGCAGAGGAAGTCTTGCAAACGGCTTATACATTGTTGCAGGAACAAGCCGATAGGATCCCGGAAGAGGGAATCCGCCAAATGTTCCTGGTTAATATTCCCTGGCACCTCGAGATTCTTGAAAGTTATCATAGGTTGAACCCATAGAAAAAAGGAGAAAAAAATGGAAGCGATAGATGGTGCAGAGCGCAAGCGAGCCTGGATATTGATCAACGTTGAAGAGAAAGATAAAGTTGTACAAGTTGCAAATGCTGTCAAAGCTCTGGATGATGGTGGTGATAATTTTGTTATGATTCGCGTGGATCAAGTCGATAGTGAAGTTGCCGATATGGTTGCCGATATGGTAGCAGTAATTGATACCGCGGGGGGGGATTATTATGAAGAGGCTATCAGAAAAATCGTGCAAACTCCTGGTCTAATAATCAAGCATAAACTAGTAGTAACCAACCACAATCCTTCCCCCCCCATAATGCTTCGGGATTTATCACACCTGCTGAGCAAAAACTAAGTGAGAAATTCGAAGTCTATGTGAAAGCTGGTCGTCAGGATAACAGCCCTGGGTATAATCCCTGGGGTTAACGATCTCGTTGAGAGTCGATCCGGTTGCTGAAGCAGCTACAACCAATATATCACTTTACTGACTGACCAGGGCGCGTTCTGCAAGATATCTTAACCAACTGGCACAGCCAGGAAGTAGACACCCAGAGGGATGCCTTCTTTGTAGCCTTCCCACGCGCCAGGCAAGCGGTCTACGCGGCTGACGAAGGCTGCGCTAGTAAAGATACCTGCCCTCGTGGTGCGGTATCTATAATAAAAGTGGTGGGTTTTGACACAATAAGGCAGGCTCTTGGCAAGATGGTGGTTCCGATACCGCTATCCAACAAAGCCTGCTGGCTGTCAATCGTAAAATTGAAACTCGTCCAAAGAAATGTCGATATTGTCAGGGAGCCTCATCGCTGTTATGCCTTCTGTTACATAGAACGTCCTTTGGGCCATTACAGGGTAGGCCTGCAGGAAGGTGAGCGAAGCGATCACAAGTACTAAGATAACCGCATCTCGTAAGTCTTCCATCTACTCCACACACACCCAACAGTGGTCAGGGGGAAACGCTTCTGTGGCTTCCCTGTCAAAAAGTACAGCTTCTTTCAGCTTCCCCCAGCCCGCGATTAAGGAGTACGATCTGTGTGCAAATCTGTCCCTCGTTCTGCAAATTCCCGCTGTAGCCGCTTTAGGCGCTTATGCTCCTCGAGGAGGAAGGAAAGCATCACTGTAATAGCATTTGGCTTTGGGTGCTGCATCAACCACATCCTGAATAGCCTGCTGTGTACGTTCCCAGGCCACTTTCCAGCCGAGGAAGCAGCGTGTTTGCCGATCAACGAGGGTGATGATGTAGATCCTGTCTTTATGTCACCGATGAAAGTTAATAACTCATCCATTTCAGCTGCTTTCACTTCTTCGGGCTTTGGCGCATCGGGCAAGTTGGCAGCATAAGCTTTCACCCATAAAGAGACGGAGCTGTGATGCAAACCAAGATGACGACCAATCCGGCGCAAATTTATCCCATCCACGTACATTTCCAAGGCTTGCTGGCGTACTTAGTCTGGATAGCCTTGTTGTTTGGTTCTGGTGTGGACCGGCTGCCACAATGCATACAGCGATACCTTTGGCTACCTGCCTCTGTTCGCCCTGACTTATTTTGCCGGTTTCTCTTTTGGCACTTCGGACATTTCTGCATGATTGGACTATAGCTTTATCCAGACTTTTAGCCACTCTCAGCGCCTGGCCGCTTAGCGACCAGGTAAGTTCAGGATTCCTCTAAAAATTTCTTGTCCAACATTGGAATTCCGCAGTAAAATTAAGCGAGAGACTATTTTTTGGACTCCTTTATAGCCAGGTCATCATTCGTATAAGGAGAAAAATGTCCCAAAGTTTTCGTGTTGCCTTGCTAGCAAATTTAAAAATCAATGCCCCGCACATAGAGGGCATGGTTGACGACCAGTGGGCAGATCTAGACTCCGAGTCCACCATCAATGCACTGGTTGAAGCAATCCGCTCCGGCGGTCACACCTGTGAATTCTTAGAGGGGGATATCACACTGATCGATACCTTGCGGAAATACAAGCCCGACATCTGTTTCAATATCTGTGAGGGCCACTTCGGTGATGCGCGTGAAGCTCAAGTCCCAGCGATCTTGGAGATGCTACGAATTCCCTATACGGGATCGAAAGTCCTCACACTATCTTTAGCGCTGGACAAACCAATGACCAAGCGCGTGCTGACCTACCACGACCTGCCGACACCGCCTTTTCAAGCCTTCGAACGAGTAGACGAACCATTATCGCAGGAAATGCAATTCCCCTTGTTCGTCAAGCCCAGTAGTGAAGGCACCGGTATGGGCATCTCAGCCAAGTCAATCGTTCAAAATGATGAGGAAATGCGTGAACAGGTGGCGCATGTGCTGGAACGCTACAAACAAACCGCCCTGGTCGAACGGTATATTGAAGGGCGCGAGGTCACAGTAGGCGTAACGGGCAACCTGATCGGACCGGTAGCTCGACGCCTGCCATACGATGAAGATTTGCCGCGTATCCAAGCTGGGCTGCGCTTCTGGCCGCCAATGGAAGTCAATCTGGATCCATATCTCGAATCGGATGGTGTTTACAGCAACCGGCTTAAGGTCGATCTGGCTGACCAATTAGAGTATATCTGCCCGGCATCGTTGGATGAGGAATTGGTAGAAGACTTAAATTGGTATACTGCAGCGGTTTTCCGCGTCACTGGGGCCCATGATGTCTCACGGGTGGATTTTCGCCTGGATATTCACGATGGATTGAAACCCTATATCCTTGAAATCAATCCGCTGCCGGGTCTTACACCGGGAATCTCAGACCTGGTAATCGAAGCTGCGGCAGATGGAATTGAACACGCTGAATTGGTTAATATGATCCTGGACGCCGCATTGCAGCGGTATAAGATGACAGGCAGATGTGCAGTGTAGTTTCTGACAACTCGTGATAAGTCAACCAGGCCTACAAATATCTTGTTATATTCATTTGATAAGATACTATCCATATTCAAACACTTACTCCACCCAGCTCGTGCCGAACACACCACCTTGCGGTATATTTAGCTGAATACAGGCCTAATAAATATTATACAACGAGGCTGTCATACTTCCACCGAAAAAAGATTCCTTGACCAGGTCCGCGACCGGCTGCTGGGGAAGAATTACGCCTGCCAGACTGAGAAATCGTATCTTTATTGGATCAAACAATACATTCTGTTTCATAACAAACGCCACCCGAACGAGCTGGGAGGCTTAGAAATCGAACAATTTCTCACCGCTCTGTTGTCTGTAAAATAATCCGCTATCCAAGCATTTTCACTTGAAATAATTTTGAAAGCCCCTATGATAAGAAGTAAACCACCCCACAAGTGAACATATGGGGTGCGATACAACTGAATAGCACGATCTCTCGATACCGGTGACCCCAGGGCTCCGCTTGGGCAGCGAGGGGAGGGTGCCAGATCCCCATGTCGCCTGGCACCTGCCGGGTTGTCTGTTGCACTGGTTGTACCGCTTGCCTGTACTAATCAGATGTTATCCAGCGCAGTGGTGACCGCCAGGGTAAAGCTGTCGCTAACAATAGCCGCAATACCTAGCGGAGAGAGGCGGTATGCTGACCTGGACGGAAGACTGAAATAGCTGTGCCCAGGTGGAAGCGGAATTGGGCAGTCTTAATTGCCGGGCAAATGTCTATACTTTTTCCAAGACTAAGTCAATCCGACTCATCTGGTCCGGGGTCAGCGGGCTAGCAACCCGGCTCAAGCACACCGATCGGCTCTGATAAATGCCTGTCATCAGACAGACAAAGTTACGCACCTGAGGGATCCTTTGGTTGGGTCGCAGTTCCTGAATCCGCTGAAACCAGGTTTGATAAAGGCTTTGATCGGCATCTGGCAACCTCCGGGAAAGGATTCTGTCGCAAGAAAGACTTTGCCTTTTTTTGCCCGGCCGTTCAACTATTCTTTTGTTAAAGTGTCAGTTCACTAGTTGCATTTTTCAAATATATATTATAAAATGAAATTGCTTCGGATTTTGGATAGCATAGAGCCAAGCTTCGAAAAGGTATACCTACCGTAAGGTGGGGGCGCAAAGTCACGGGTCTGCGAGCGCAACTACTGTAACTAGAGCAGATCGCCAAGCTGCCGAAGAGTCAATAAGACCGGCAGTTTTTGTTTTCTAGCCATAGTGATTTTTGGGGAAAGGAGTGGTGATCTATAAATAAAAATATGCAAACGAAGTTACAACTCTAAAATCGTGATCTGACTTTCATTTCAACTCGTAAGGAGAGCCAAAATGAAGAATAAACTTTTCGTTTTATGCCTTGTTGCTAGCCTGACTATCGCTTTGCTGGGGTCTTCAATTGTGACCCAAGTCTTATCAACCAATGATAGTGTCAAGAGTGTCGAGTCGCTGGCCATGTTCCAGGCGACCAAGTTCAACGCTCACTACCGGGTACCGAGTGACGAAAGTATCGAACATATGCTCGTTGAGCTGCAAGTCGTGCAGCCGGGCACTACCCCGACACAGATACAGGGACTTGTGCAACAATTCAAGACTGAGTTCATCGAGCGCAACCCCACCACTCCCAACCCCGAGAAACTACGCAAACTGCTGGAGAAAGAGCGCCAGGGTAAACTTGGTGCCAAGGCCGCTGAGGCTGCCGCAGAACCCCAGATCATGAGCCTGGCCGTGCCGGTAGAGTTCCCCAACAGCGACACTTTCGAGTGGTGCGGCTCAACGGTGACCACAGAGGGACCGCTGCACAACCAGATCCCGCCCCCGGGACCGCGCGACAACAACACCATCTGGTATGAGGACGCTACCCCGGCGTTGTACAACGAGCTCTACTTCGGCGTGGGGCCGAATGCGGGCGTGATCGTCAACCACCCGAACCTGGGCGAAGTGGACCTGCGCGGCAACACCATGGCCAACTACCTCCTGGAGCAGTCTGAGGGCAAGTTCCTCCCGAAAGGCGAGGTCTACCCCAAGTGGCTGCAGGCCTTGTACTCGGAGGGCTGGTACGGCGCCGACAATTGCACCGGCACCAACCACAACGTGCGCGCTCACGACCTGGTGCGGGAAGTGGTGGACGCCGTCAATGCGGACGATCCCGGTTTTGCCTGGCAGGATTACGACGGTGACGCCAACGGCGTCGTCGACAACTTCACCGTGATCCATGCCGGCATGGGGCAGGAAAGCGGCGGCGGCCTCCAGGGCACCTTCGCCATCTGGTCACATGCTTCGGCGATCAACCTGCCCGACGGCTACCTGGCCTGCGCCGCGGGCGCGGCCGGCTGCCCGGACCGGGATATCTACGTGCGTGAGTACAGCATGGACCCGGAGGCCCTTGATGTGGGCGTGATCGCCGAGGAGTTCGGCCACGCGGCCTTCGGCCTGCCCGACATCTACACCACCGACTACCAGGCCTCGCCCTCCAACTGGGCGATCATGGAAGCCGGATCCTGGAACGGTGTGTTGATGGGGATGCAGCCTGCGCCGTTCCCGCTGTTCTTCCGCTACCTCATTGGCTGGGCAAATCCGGTGGAGCTCGACTACACAACCGGCCCGACCTCCGCCCAGGTCGGCCAGCTCTCGCTGCGACCGAAGGGCACCGAGCAGGGGATCAAGGTCAACCTGCCGGATCAGGTGATTGATACCCCCAACCCGCTGGGCACGGGGAATGCCTGGTGGTCCGACCGGGCCGACGTGGCGAACTTCTACCTGGCCCATGATTTTGACCTGACGGGATTGACAGCGCCCATCTTCTCCTTCGCCAGCTACTGGAGCTTCGAGGCAGACTACGACTACGGCTACTTCGAGGTCTCCAACGATGGCGGCACCACCTGGACCAAGCTGCCGGATATGGACGGTATCTTTGTGGACGACGGCCTCGGCAACCTGGGCCTGAACGGTGAGGGCCAGGGCACCCTGCGGTTCGACCTGAGTCCCTATGCCGGCATCCCGATTACTCTGCGCCTGCTCTACACCAGCGACGTTGGCGTGCAGTGGGCGGGCTGGTTTGCCGACGACTTCGAGCTGGCTGACGGGACAACCGTACTGTTCTCCGACGATGTGGAAAACCCGACCGAACGGCTGGGCGACCAATCACTTTGTGATCGTGCCGCTGACACGCATCTACCCCATGTACTATATGGCCGAGTGGCGCAACGACAGCGGCTTTGACCGCGGCCTGAAGTACCCCTATCAAACAGTGTACAACAACGACGCGACAAACGAGTGGGAGGTCGATCGCTGCGCCCACACCGTGCCCGGTATGCTGCTTTGGCTGCGCAACGGAGCGTACGACTTCGACTACGTCCTAAGCGACTCCTTCTACGATCCGCCCAGTCTTGGCCCCAAGCACGCCCTGCTGGTGGTGGACAGTCACTACTGGCCGATGGCTTGGAGTGACTATACGTACTCGAGCGGCGCAAACTTGCGTATCTCCACACGCTGCCAGCCGGCCAATGCCACCTTCACGCTGCAGGACACCACGCCCTTCACCCTCCGCCTGGGCTACGATCCGGCCACTGGCCAGTACGTGGATGAGCCGCTGGAGACCAAGACCTTCGAGCCCCTCCCGGCGGTTTCGCAATTCCACGACTCGCTGGGCTACTATCCCGGCCTGTGGTATCGACCCGCGACTGGCGGTTTGTACTTCTGGCAGGCTGAGGCCAGCGCTGTAGTGCCGGCAACAGACAACTACACCACCAAGATTACGTGGTTGGACAAGACCCAGCTTACCGATCTTTACGGGGCCGATATGGGCTTCACAGTGCTCGGCTCTGGCGACCCCCGCGATGATGGAGTGCAGTACGGCGTGAATATAGCGGTGCTCGATAAGGCCAAGGACGGGACCTGGGGCAAGATCGCGGTCTGGAATGCCACCTCGCTGGCTGGCCTGGAAATGAAGGTCAACCTGGCTAATGCCTTCCCGGGACAGATCCTGATGTACCATCTCAAGGTGCGGAACCTCAGTCCCGCGCCACAGCCTTTCACGGTCAGCGACCTGATCCCTGCGAACACCACGTACTTGAGAGGCGACTACGATAACGCCGCGACGAACAGCATCGAATGGACAGGGACGATCGGCCCGAACGAGACCATGGTGAGCCAGTTCTTTGTGACCGTGAACATGGGCACGCAGCCTGGTACGGTGATCATGAACGAAGCGTTCCTATCCGATGATGCCTTGGGATCCAGCGCCTCGGCTACGACCATCGTGAAGAAGAAGTAGTCACCGAAGTACACGGTCTGTCACGTGCATAACAATCTTGAGCAATAGATCTGACGGATCTTGTCGAAACTGTCAGGTTTCTTGTACAAAAGCCATCGGGATCCATACTCCCGATGGCTTTTTCCTGCAATTCCCATGCCTGCACCGCATGGTAGTTGCCGTGCAGCATAGCCAGGACTGCTTAGGGCAATGGCCGGCAAAAAATGACCGTTTTGCCGCTGGAATGATACTCATACCGGCGCCCAGCCGCACTTAGCAAGATAATCTGTCCCGACACCACTAGCGGGGATTCTTCCTTGGCGATCCGCTCTTTCGTCGCCCGGCAATTAAAGCGCCACCGTCGAAAACTCTTGTCCGATGAGAGCGGCAACCCTTACGCTATCGACCGACACACCCAGCCTCTGAGCCAGATCTTGCTTGGCCAATTTGACGCTTCCAGTTGACTGATCGCCCAATAGGGGCTGCACGTGAGATTCAATCATGGCTTTATTCTCCGTTATGATTTGGGTTGGGGAGATTGGGATGGCCGTCCCCTGTTTGGGTTCGGTAGGCTCTGCCATAGTTGCTTGCCTGGTGGTTGGCGCCCGGCGGGGGAGGGTGATGCCGGTATCCCCTGGAGCAAGAGGCGCTCCTGAGCGGCAATTAACCAGGCTGGTCAGGATTAGTCCCCCGATCAAAACAGCAATACATTTGTGTTTTATCATTTGGTAGCTCCATTGCGCCGCGTGATTGCACGCCAAGAGTTCAGTCCGCCTAAATCCAAGGAAGGACCTTGACCGAATCGCAGCTCTCATCGGTGACGGCTGACACACTCTATAGACGCTCAAGCGATATAAAAAGTTTCACGGTCAACGAACCCTCGCGAAAGCCCGTCTCCCGAACAATAAAGTGTCGTACATCTTCTCTGAGCAGTGTGATACACCCCAACACCGGCACGCAGAGCCGAATTCTGAGTATAAGCACCCTGGGCAAATTCATGCAAGTTCAGGCTCATAAAAAAGCTAGCAACTCTAATTAGCCCGATAGCGCCCTGGCGTTGTTCGCTGATTATCTAGCATCGACCGGATTTATAACCCCAGGTTATGAGCTAAACCGGGACGGTGAAGCGTGGATCGGGATCAGCGGCGGACTCGTCGAGGCGTTTATAGATTGGTAATTAACCCAGGGTTACGCAATCGGGACAATTAATATTCGATTATCAACAATCAAGGTTTATGCCAAGCAAGCCTATAAAGCTGGCGCAATCACCCAAGCAGCATTTAGCGAGATCCACCTGGTTGACGGTTACCTCACAATGAGGGGTTAAACGTGGATAGCAACCGATCCGATGCGGGCGGGATACAGAGCGCAATTAATATTGATCGTATTGTTGGCGCTAATAACAATCAGCGTTTCGGCAAACCAACTGAATACGATTCAGGTGTCCTTTATCAACGTGGACCAAGGCGACTCCGCTTTGATCCAGGATGGCGATGGATTCGATGTTCTAATCGATGGGGGTAGGGCCTCCGTGAACGGGAGCCTACCGGCACATATGGACGGCGAGACTCTGTGTGGGGTAGGAGAACCACTGCAGTTGAAGCTCCTGCCGGGGGCAGTAGAAGTGGTCACGGTCAAAGGATAGCGGTATGCCCATCGTACAGCGGGCGCTGACCTTCTCGATCAAAGGGAAAACCAGGCTGCTGTGCCCAGGTGGAAGCGGAATTGGGCGGTCTTAATTGCCGGGCAAATGTCTATACTTTTTCCAAGACTAAGTCAATCCGACTCATCTGGTCCGGGGTCAGCGGGCCAAACTCCATCGCCCCGGCATTCTCCTCAACCTGTTTTACAGTTCGAAAGCCGGGGATGGGAATGGTCTGCGGGGTGCGAGCCCAATTCCAGGCGAGAGCTCCTTGCGCCACCGTCCGACCCTCGCTGGTGAGGATATCTAGGATGGCATCACGCATAGACATCCATTCTGGGTTGGGTTTGCCATCTTTAAAGTACTTCATCCATTCCGGGCTTTTTAGGCCGCGCACGTCATCGCCAGAGATTTTCGTGGCAGGGGTATATTTTCCGGTTAAAAGCCCCATCGCCAGCGGACCGCGGTTGATGGCGGCTAGGTTGTGTTTCTCGCAGAAAGCGATCATCACCGGATTGTCATCTAGCACATTAAGCTGCAATTGGATGGATGTGCATTTCGGCCCCTTGAGCAAAGGCCTCCGCCTTATCGACATAATCGGTGCTCCAACCATAGGCGCGGATTTTGCCTGCCTGCGCCAGCTTTTCAAGCGTCTCACGGACAGGCGCGGCTTTTTCCGCAGGATAATCATTGTCATGGAATTGATACAAGTCAATGTAGTCGGTATTCAAGCGGCGAAGTGATTCTTCACAGGCTTTGCGAATACCTTCTGGCGATGCATCCGTTCCCGTCACTTGACGTGTGGATTCGTCAAACACGGAGTTAAATTTAGTGGCGATGACAACGTGCGACCTGCGGCCAGCGATCGCACGGCCGAGCACCCGTTCGCTGTGACCCGCGCCATAAACATTGGCCGTATCGAAGAAATTAACGCCTCGATCCAGAGCGGCATGAATGGCTCGGATAGACTCCTCGTCATCTACTTCCCCCCATCCAAGGGGCGTCTCCCCAGCCCAGAATGGGCCGCCGATTGCCCAACACCCCATACCCAGTGCACTCACTTCTATTCCAGAACGACCTAAAGCGCGCCTCATGATTTGTCTCCTTATATTTTAATTAACTGCCCAACGGTTTGGGTTACTTGCCTGGGTGGGACTTGGCGTCACCATCATCTGCAAAGCAACCATCGAACGAATTTCCTAAATTTCGCAACGCATCCCCCGGGTCGAGTGCACCCTGTGTTAGGCAGCACTCAGATTCATGTCCATTGGCTTGCGAAACCAAATATCTGTACTGAAGGTTTCGTAGCCCAGCCTTTGATAAAATCCAAACGCTCCGCTTTCGTTTTCCGAATCGACACCCAACTCTCCTTCTTCCATGCCTCGCTCCTTGAGAACCCGCAAGCTTCGCACAACCAATGCCTTGGCCAAACCGCGTTGCCGCCAGGGACGGCGAACAAAGATATGCTCTGTATAACCTCGTTTTCGCTTCAGGTCTCGATTTTCCACTTCATCGATGCGGGCGAGCACCATCCCAGCCACTTGATCACCCTCCCAGGCAACTTGCCACAATTGGGGAGTAGCTGATGGATTGACCCGCCAAGATCGATAATTTCCCTCGGTCCAATTCTCGCCGACATATTCAAAGAGTTCCTGGTTTAGCTCTTTTTGTGCTTCCCAAATGCTTCGGTAGTGTTCCGTTTGCACGGGTCGGACTTGCAACCCTTCCGGCATTTCTTGCTCGGGGATGACGTCCAGCCGATGCAGCATATTATGAAAATGGCGTACTGCATGGTAGCCTTCACTTTCCAGCACGGAAATCCATTTCACCTGAGTCTCTACCGCCCACGCTTGGAAGTAACATTGGTGACCGAATGGATGACTGGCCGCAATATCTCGCAAGCGACGCTCATTTCGCCTGACCATCACTGGCCAAATTCCCTGCTCTCTCCACTCCGAAAGTAAGTAGCTTGTTTGGGAATAGAGCCGCGTATCTTTCATCCCCGTATACCAGCTGACACGGCTCATACCGATCACGTATGATTCCCCACCTTCGTTATCCACCTCAGCAAACAAGATATCCTTATTTGGATCAAAGCGATCAGATGGAGCACACCAACGCTTAATTTCTTCAAGCGACGCTGTTTCTATGATTTGATCAGCCTGGGCGCTTTGCATCAAGATAGACAAAATGAGAGCGTAATCAGCTTCCCCTTGAAAGCAACGGTAAGTTACTTCAGGGATGTCTGTAACGAGGCTATCTTCACCTGCATACTTTTCTTTCGACACTCTGTTCTCTATAGAATCGGACTATTTGCGCCGCAGATCAGACCCGTTGTGCTGCCGAAGGTTGATAAACAGACGTCTTAATGCTCTATTTCAAACATACTCATATTATCCGAATCAATTTTGAAACATACTACGGATATAGTCATTTTAGAGAACATTATCTACACTTAATCTTAGTACAAAGGTATTTAAAGGAGCTAATCCATAGAAATGTCATGATAATTGATTATATCAATGAACATGAAGCCAAAATCCAAACAGGATTCTCAAACATAATCTAGATCATCTAATTTGTTTTTTCCTAGCAGCAATCCCCCTGATTGATAAGAAGATTATTACTTTTCCAACATCCTGGAAATATGTGAAATAGTCGCACAAGCAGTCCCAGCGCGGCGGATGAGCTGGCCGATGCGTAACCGTCCGGTTGCCCGGTCTACTCCTACCACGGCAGGGAAACCAGACCCTGGTAAGGATCGCAGCGGGGGCTAGCATGCCCCCCTCCGCCCCACATAACCCCTATCTAGCAGTACCACATCCTAGGAGTCTACGGATAGATCCATTCCTGATTAATTTTCCGTACGCCACCCATTGACACCCTCTAATCCATAGAACTCCATCACCCAACCAATAAATTCCGGAAATGCACCTTCTGAGACGTGCACCCAACCTTCCTTTACATGGATGTAATAAGATCCAGATGAGAATTGAGTGCGATCCCATCCCTGGGGGACACGGTCAAGGTAAACCGTAGCGCCACCAAACCATACATGCGGCCGAGAACCATCATGGCGGTTGACACTTGCTCGCACATCTTCCAACCTGACGACCTGCGCTCCCCCCCAACCCTGGCTGTTTCTGGTAATCACTGCTTCTTCCACTGTCGGATATATACCCTCATTTTTTGCCAAGGCCAATTGGGATGCTGCATATATCCAAATGCACAGGAAGAACATTGGAACCAGAGCCACCAATCCCAATCCAATCCAGACTACCCGTGCTGGGCGTCGCGCTGAACTTTTAGGTGTATCGACCATTTCACGTGCACCTTCAGGCTGTGATTCTCTAAGCAAAATCCATAGCCCCAGGCCTGTAATCAACCCAGGAAACAGCGCAACAATCACCAGCACAACCAGCTCAACCAGATTTGAAATAGATCGGCCAACCAGCAATAGGGAGCAAGCGGCTGCCACGTCGATTGCTACAATCCAAAAGGCGTTCGGGAGAATCCGGCGTAGTACAAGCCATTGTGCTGCACCGACGACAATTCCGATTGGCAGGAGCACTACCGCCATTCCCCATCGTGGATCCAGGTTGACATTGGAAAACATGCTGATGCCAAATATTCCAAGCAGTCCCCCGAGGAACAAACCCCCGGCAGTCGCGATAAACCAGGCCCGCACTCTTGGAAGATAATTGCGCAGTAACAGCCACTGGATTGCAGCCAAGATAAGCGAAAAACTTATAAAAAAACCAAGCGGGTATAACAAATCATCGTTGAGGTTGGACAATATCCCAGAAACTACTTCCAGGTTAAGCAGCAGCAATAACAGGGCCGCGAGTGGTGCCGTCAAAATCAGTGCAGCGGGGATAGCCGCTGTTGTGAGCACTGCCCACATCGGAACCCACTTCCAAGCCGGCATCCCCACTGTTTCGAAGGACGGTGCGCCCTTTCCCCCAGAGGCAGCAGCGCCAGGCAAGTTTTCTTCAGGGGTCATATCACTCTCCTTTCGGGACTTCAGCTCATGCCAGCGTTCTTTGATGATTGAGCCCACCAGGCTAGTTAACTCACGTATAGATGTGTTGAGCAAGGCAAATGCCCCATGCTCTCCTGCCTCGATCACAAGTTTCTGAAAAATGTCCTGGATCTCGTCTTTGAACGTTGTGCGAAAATGGCTTGGGTAAAGAGACAGCAGGCACACAGACAGGCGCACGATCAAGAAACGCATCAACCGCGGCAGAGGTTTCACCTGCCTTAGCTCACGCCATGTACTTGAGTCAGGTTGACAAGCTTCCGGAACCGCCCGATCTCCGCTTCGAGAACGTGCCGTCCATGCTGGGTGAGCTGGTAGGTTTTACGCTCTCGGGTATCAACTTCTGCGTTATCATCCGTCACACGCTCGATCCAACCATCTTCGAGCATCCGTCGTAAGGCGCTGTACAAGGTACCCGTAGCCAGGACCACGCGCTGCTCGCTCATAGCCTCCACTTCTTTCATTATCGCGTAGCCATGTTTCGGGGCGGTTGCCAGGCTTAACATAATGAAAAAAGATGTCTCGGTGAGGGGTAGATACTCCTGTATTTCCATAAACACTCCCTATGTGTAGTTGCACTATATATAGCCTAACTACATATTACAGGATCCGAAAGTGTTTGTCAAGTTCAGATTCGGCACACGATTTGCTGCCCAACTCCTACCTTATCTTTCCTATTATCCACAACACGAATAGCGCATTGTCAAATTTCAATGTTTAGTTTCAGCGGCTCAAGTCACTTCTACGTTTGTTGCAGCGAATTCAACCAGGTAAAGGCGAGCCTCTATCACAACAATGTCCTCGGCGTAACCAACGATCTGACCGTGATACCTAATGCTCATGAGGGTTCATATGGTATGTGGTTGAATTTCAAATTATTCCCTAAAAGACAGCGCGTCCTTAGAGAATCTTGCGGAGGTGGCGTATCGTGTTCGTGAACTCAAGCGGGACCACGCGGCAGCATGCGGGTGTTTACCTACCCCCCCAGCCGCTTTCTAAATGGAATGGGGAGTCGAGCGGATGAACGGCAAGCAGCCTCCAAACTCCCAGCGGAAGACCGTTGAGCGGGGCAAAAAGCCTTCCTCCACCCTTTAGGGGGAAGATCAAGGAGGGGGTTAACTACGACCTCCCCCCCAGCCGCTTTCTAAATGGAATGGGGAGTCGAGCGTATGAACAGCAAGCATCCTCCAAACTCCCAGCGGAAGACCGTTGAGCGGGGCAAAAAGCCTTCCTCCACCCTTTAGGGGGAGGATCGAGGAGGGGGTTAACTACGACCTCCCCCCCAGCCGCTTTCTAAATGGAATGGGGAGTCGAGCGTATGAACGGCAAGCATCCTCCAAACTCCCAGCGGAAGTACCGTTGAGCGGGGCAAAAAGCCTTCCTCCACCCTTTAGGGGGAGGATCGAGGAGGGGGTTAACTACGACCTCCCCCCTAAGCCCGCTTTCTAAATGGAATGGGGAGTCAGCTGGCGTTAGCCAAATCACTCTCAGACTTGCTGGCGAGGCTGGCAACCATGCGATGGCTAACCCGGTCGTGATGGCATATACAACGGTTACCAGGATGATGGAAATTATCCCGGATTGATCGATCAGGTTGGTAGCTAAAATCAGACCGGTGCCCAGCCCGAGCCCGATCGCACTGCTCAAGGGCCAAACCAATGACTTGCTAAAGTGACCCCGCAGGAATAACCATTGCATCAACCCAACGAGTAAGCCGATGGTTGCGGGGCCTAATGCCAAGGCAAGGACAGATTCATCGTCAAGGTCAAGAAATCCCCAAATTCCGCCAAGGTTTGGGCCAAACCGCAATCCCAAGATCAGACCAACGGAAATGGTGAGTACCCATAGGATTGAGATCGGCGCAACACGTCGAAGCGCGATCCATTGCGCAAAACCGATCGGGAGGCCGATGATCAGCGATGACACCAGCACTCCAGGAATGGATTTCAGAAACGGGAGGATGAGAATTAACGCACCGATGGCAGCGACGCCCAACAAATTCGCAATAACCCAGCCGAGCACCACTACCCAACCAGCATATAGCTTGCGTGCCATTGGACAGCTCCCTTCCATTTACCAACATTGAACGGATGGTTCACCAATCTTTGGAGTGAATCCCTCCAGGACAACTCGGCGGGCAAGTGACTGCATCATTTTCGCTAGCCTTGCAGGTCACCATCAGCAAGTTGTTAAGCGGCGTTTGAACCCTGGGTTTAGGGATCGAAGTCCTCAGCGAGCAGCACATAGACGGTCGTATCCCGGAGACTGCCATCGTTGGCCCGGTCGTCACAGCGAAGTTCTGCTTCGAGGCGATATCCAGCGAGCTCTGCCACCCTGCGGCTGCGCCGGTTACGCGAATCACACCGTATTTCGACGCGCTTGGCAGCCATGTCGCGGAACGCCGCTGCGGTGAGCTCCCTGACCACTTCGGTGACATAGCCTCTGCCCTGCATCGACGTGCGGCACCAGTACCCAATCTCGAACTTGGGTACTTTCCAGTTGAGCGGGTGGAGTCCCGCGCTGAGTACGAACCTGCCCGTGTCTCTATGGAATGCAGAAACGGCGAAGTCCTCAGCCGACTCGTAACTGGCGCGGGCTCGCTTAAGGACAGCTTTAGTTTCATCGATGGATTGGAGTGTAGTGGCCCAATCCATCCAGATATGCAAGTCGGTAAAGGATTCTTCAACAGCTTCCTGGATCGCGGGGGCATCCTTGGGTAATGGTGTACGCAAGATGAGCCTGTCGGTTTCGCGCGGAAGGGGGAGGATGCGATTTTCCACGGTGTCGTCCGAGTCTTTGCCTATCAGCGCTGCCACCTAACTGGTTGAGGAACTAACATCTTAATACTCTATTACAACTATACGCATACTATCCGATTCAATTTTATGACACACTTCGGATATGGTCATTCCAGCGAACATTATCTCCACAAAATCTGGGGACATAGTGATTGGAAGAAGTTTATTCCTAATCATGTCACGATAAGCTATTATAGTATTAAATTTGGAACCAAGACCTAAAAAGGATTCTCAAACATAACCTAGATCATCTCATTTGTTTTTTCGAAACAGCCTTCTCCCTAACTGATTACAAGTTTTTTACTTTTCCAACAGCCAGGAACTTTGTGACATGGACGCACAAGCAGTCCCAGCGGAGCGGGTCAGCAGGGCAGGAGCAGTGCCAAGATATACCTACCCCCCCCAGCCCCCTCCCAAATGGAATGGGTAGTCGGGCGACCGTCATCCCCTCATAAACCCCGATCAATTTGCAGCTAGGCGGCTGCAGGTCGTCGCCACCTACACCACCCTGGCGGACGCGCAGGTGACCAACCTTGTCTCGGTTAGGAGTTCATGCGGTAAGCATAGCAGGGCGAGGTGAAAGAAGAACGATGCGGCTTCCTTTACCGCCGGGTGATGGCCGGCCCTTTTTTAGGGCGCGGACTGGCAGTTATTGGCAATGACCTCTGCATCAGGTATTTGTGAGGTCTTATAAGCGTAATAACTAACATCTTCTAGCAGCGGGTATGTGCCCCCGTAGTGCGTATTTAGGATAATGCGCAATGCATTGATCGGCGTTATGGATGGATATAGCTGCGCTTTTGTTGTGTTATTGACCAGGTAAGCGCTCAGGATCGCCATGCGCATTTGCCTGGTGATAGTTTTTTGGGTTGCAGGTCCGTGATCACCCATCAGGATGATGATCGGGGGTATTTCCGATTTCTCAATAATGTTTCGTAAGGTGGAAGGCAGGCGGTTATCGATGAATTGGACATTAGATCGATAACCATCAATGGTGTTTACCCGGCGTTGATATGAACCGTCCGGATTAAAAATGAACGGCGAGTGGGGCACCATGATGTGGGCAAAGATAAATTTCGGTCCCGGGATTTCAGGCACTTTTTCCAGATCGGAGAGAATGTATTGCGTCTGATAATAGTGTTCCCGCAATTCCCAATCCAGTAAGGTGTTATCATCGAAGCCAGGGAAAAGTTCCGTATCAACCAGAAAACGCAAAAAAGATGTATCAATGATCATTTTTTCAAATTCGCTGATACCCCCACGCAGATCGAATTTCCCGAAAGCCATCTGGTTGCGCGAAAGCCGGATATCCTCCTTCAGGTCGAAGTGTCCGCGAGTGCGGTTTTCGTAAGTGATCGTTTTATAACCCAGGGCTCTCAGGGTTTGGTTGAAGGCGCTGGATTTCAGGGGTGGCAATATCTCTCCTTCCTCGACAATATTCTGGATGTAATCGCCGTACATGCTTGATACCAGCGATAGTTTTGTGGAAGCATAATTGCTCTGACTGCAACTGGCGACATAAAAACCCATCTCGTTCAGCTCACGAACGAAGTCCGTGTTGTCATACTCATAGCGCGATTTGAGCACGTCCGACCGTGTGTGGGCGTCCAGGATTATCAGGTAAACATCTGGTAGATTTTCGTTAACTTGGGAAGTAGTATTGGCGGCTTCTTTCTGAGCAGCGGCAACTGTCGCGCGGTATTCTCCAATGTCGTAACGCACCGATTCAAATAGAGCCATTGCTAGCAAGACGATGCTGACTACGGCGAGAAATTGCGAAATCACTTTGGCGGCTTGGTCATTTTTTAGGATAAAGATCGTGATAACCAGGGAGATCAGAAATCCCGCGCCGGCAAGATACAGATGTCGGATGGGGTTGCCAAAGATATCTTCAAGCAGTATGTAAAGGTGCCCATAGGTCAGGAATAATAAAATAATTATCGAGACAATAATGCTGGTTTTATCCAGATCACGAGTGAGGAGATATATTATGGCCCCGATAACCATTGTAGCGGTTGTAACTAGAATGAGCGTGCGCAGGATGGTGAACAGGTCTACGTAGCTGATGTTGTGATTACGCAGTGCGAAAACCGGGTAGTAAGCCAGCAAGAAGGGGTAAATTAGCAGGATTAATTTTTGCCAGGGGGGTTTTTTAGCGGCGGTTTGATTGTTGGACATACCAGGTTTGCTAACTTAGTTAGATAAAGGTCTTGACAGCTTTAACATTGCCCGAGTATATCACGGGCAGGTTCGCCCTTTTATCGGAGCGGTTCGAACCGACACGCGCCGGCCTCTGAGGGGTGTGGCGGATTTCAAGAGCATGCGGTGGCTAAAACAATAACCCTCACGACAGATTGCTGTGAGGGCTTTATTCGGCGAGCTGGGCATGCAGTGGGCGGTCACAAATACCCGCAATAGCTCCCCAAAAATTGATCGATCGATAGCTATCTAGGTACCTTACAAGTAATTGCCACGCGATTTACTTACGGGTACCAGAATTTAGCATCATTCTCCCGTAAGAACAGTTGGTGCTTATCGATATTGGTGATATTAAATGAACCACTGTATTTTTGGCTTCCACCTTCCCAGACAGTATAGGAGTATAGACCCTCATTCAGCCAAACCTTTTCCGTTTGACCATTCCATACAAACCTGTTGAAGGGAATGGGTCCGCTGGCAACGATCTCCAATTTACTATCCGTTTGATTTTCAATATAGAAGGGCAGCCAACCATCACCCCTCGCCTCGGGCGTGAACTGTAATTCGAGCGCCTGGGCGGGATTCGCTGCTGGTAATGTGGGTGTATCCGCAATCGGGATTGGAGTCTCGGTAGGTGATGAATTATCAGGAGTTGCAGTAGGAGGTAGGGGTGTGATAGTCACTGGGATTTCAACAATTTCGGTAACGAATACCTCTTTAGTGACCTCTACAAGTTGGGTGACCTCCACCAGCCGGGTTACCTCGACAGGGATTGTTTCCACGACTGTCACAACCTCTTCTGTATCCGGAGCGGGAGTGGAGGAGCTGCAACCCAACAGGATAGAAGACGCTAAAATGATGACGGAGATGTTGGTAAATATTGAACGCAGATATGGCATTTCTATTTCCTTTAACTCCACTGGTGATTTGTCTGGAGTCAATGAACATGCTGACTACCCTGAGACTGGCAGATTATAACACCGTCTGCGCGGCTGATAAGATTTTTGCATGGGAATGGAAGGTCGGGTTGCAATACACGTAGTCTCGCCTCCTTCAGGTCTATACGCAGCCCGTTCTTCGTGTCCCAGCGCTGCACGCAGCCGGGAAAGCGCATAAATACCCACCGAGCTGGAGAATAATGTCTTGATTGATGATATACCCACCCCCCAGATCCCGTCCTGGTAGGAAGGGTGAGTTATTCGGACAATGATCAGCCTTCTTCCCTCGCGGGGGGAGACTTAGGAGGGGCCTAATGAGACTCTCCCCTTCCGACAGCGGATACAACTGTCCCGGATCCCCTAGCGACGAACGCAGCGTGGGTCAGCGTGCCGCCCACCATCGCCTCATAAACCCCTAGCAATTTGCAGTTACGTGAGCTGCTAGTCACCAGTCTCCCACACCGCCAGCGGACTCTTGCGCCCGCCGGTCTCCAACCGCAACATGCGGGCAGCTTGCCGCTCAGCGGCGCCAGTAAGCGTCAGCAGGTACTCCGCCAGATGACCCGCTGGCTAATTCATTGTCTTTTCAGCGTAAACCATCCTTATCCTTTGCAATATAGGTGAATACGATCCCCCAGCTTGAGCCAGTGCGGCGGTTGCTACGGGCAGGAAACCATTATATGGTAGGATTGGAGCACCAGCCATCTCTATCCATGACCGAACCTGTTTACACGGGTGTTTTACGGTAGCGTGGCAGCCGGTGTTCTTCATCAAGTAGACCAACCGTTGTTGTTTATCTGAGCCAAATGCGAAGAATGAAACAATATGGAGGAATAGAATGTTAGTCAATGAACGTATGTCTCGTCCGGTAATCACGGTTCACCCAGCTATGCCGATTTAGGAAGCCCTGAAGTTGATGCGAGAAGAACGCGTCCAACGATTTCCGGTGGTCGATCAGCGCGGCCGGTTGGTCGGTGTCGTTTCCGAAAGTGACCTGCTGCATGCCGCTCCCTCGGATGTCACCAGCCTAAGCATCTGGGAAGTCAATTATCTGGTCAGTAAGATCACGGTTGATAACGTGATGACCAGAAATGTCATTACGATTACGGAAAACACACCCCTCGAAGAGGCTGCCCGCATTATGGCGGATGACAAGATTGGCGGCCTGCCCGTCGTGCGCGATGGCGAGGTGGTTGGGATCATCACCGAAACCGACCTGTTCAAGATCTTCCTGGAGATGCTGGGGCGCGCGAACCCGGCGTGCGGATTGCGGTGCTGGTGTGCAATGTCCCAGGTGAACTGACGAAGCTGACCAGAGCCATCTTTGAAGCTGGCGGCAACATCGTGGCTTTGGGAACATTTCTCGGGGAGAGCAGCGAGAACCGCGAGGTTACCATCAAGGTGACCGGAGTAGACCTTAAATCATTGGTTGCTAAGATAGAACCGTTGGTTGAACGTGTGATCGATTTCCGCGAATCCTAGTGCTGTTTTTTGGAGGCCAGCCTCTGGGTATTGGCACTATCCCGCTCAAGATGTCAAACTGGAATTGCATGTGCTGCCGGTAAGGCTTCACAAAACCATTGATCAACCGGTGCAAGGTTTATTACTCGCCTGAAGATGTCCTTGCGGAAGGGAGGCAAGCCATCGCTTTGCAGCGCCTGGCCGTCACCGGCGCTGGCCGGGGGAGCCATACTTACGCACCACGACGGCCTTCAGGTCTATACGCAACCCATACCTGCTATCCCAGCGCAGCACGTAGCCGGGAAAGCGCATAAATACACACCGCCGGTTATAAATTGCCCCCCAGACCCGGTCGCCGTCGACGCTGAATAAGTACGCTAAATCCTGTACAGCTATGCCAGCCAGCGCGCCAGTAGAAAACCCAGCCAACTGTCCGGGGTGCGAGCCATGCTCCAGCCGAGTCTTGGTGCTCCCAAAACGATACCCCCCATCATCCGCACTGCTTCGTTGACGCGCAGCCCACTCCCATAAAGAAGTTGGACAATCAACTTGGTGCCACCTGACAAACGGATTAATATTTGCTGGATTTCCGATTTTGTGAGTACAACGGGCAAACGTTTCGGTCTTTTGGCGCCAATATATTGAAACCCCGTTTCGACGGTTTTACCCAGCACTTCCCGGTAGAGGAACAAAATGGCGCTGAGTGCCTGATTTTGTGTGGATGCTGCCACTTTCCGTTCTACAGCAAGGTAAGTCAAAAATGCTTCAACCTCAATCGCGCCCATATCTTGCGGGTGTTTCTTTGCCGTGGAAAAGTATGTATTGTTTGATCCAATTCAAATAGGCCTGTTCTGTTTTGTCGGAATACTTTTTCAGACGAATTGTTTCACGGACTCTATCGAGAAGTTTTTTGGGTTTTGAGTTCATATCTATTGATATAATCACTTATCGTGATATTTTAATAGATAAGCACTAATAAATGACATTATTACCCAGTTTTTGTTTTGATAATATCCTCTGGGATGACAATATCCGTAAGAAGCTGTAAATTTTATTCGGATAATATGGATTTTGTTGAAATAGAGCAGTAAGATGTTTGGTTATCAACCCGTTATGCGGCAATCGATAAGAAGAAAATTGCTAATTAATCCGTGAAAGGAACTTAACTGAAAATGAAAGCTATAGTCTATGAACAATACGGTTCCCCCGAGGTTCTTGAGTTACGAGAAATTGAGAAACCCACACCCAAAGATGATGAAGTACTCATACAAGTCGTTGCGGCTTCGGTCACACCTCTCGACTGGCATTTCCTAACTGGCAAACCCTATATTGCGCGTCTAATGGCTGGACTGCTCAAACCAAAACTACAAATATTAGGAGTGGACGTGGCAGGTCGGGTTGAAGCGGTCGGTTCAAAATTCAAAGAGTTTCAGCCGGGCGACGAGGTATTCGGGCTAAGCTTCATAAATGGCGCATTTGCGGAGTACCTTTGTGTTCCTGAATTAAAAATGCAAATGGTCCAGAAACCGGAGAGCATATCGTTCGAGCATGCAGCTGCCATCCCTTATGCGGGATCCACTGCCCTTGTTTGTCTTCGTGACTTAGGAGATATCCAAACCGGGCAGAAAGTACTGATAAACGGGGCGTCTGGGGGTGTGGGGACACACGCTGTACAGATGGCTAAATCGTTCGGTGCCGAAGTAACTGGGGTTTGCAGCACTCAGAATCTGGACATGGTGCGCTCAATTGGTGCGGACCACGTCGTGGATTACACCCAGGAGGATTTTTCAGAGACTGATCGGCGTTATGATCTGATCTTTGATGCCGTGCGGAAACGCACTTTTTCTGATTGTAAGCGTGTACTAAAACCTGAAGGAATTTATGTAACCACCGAATTCTCGCCGAGTTCTCATGCTCCAGAAGCAGTGGGCATCCATGACTGGAAGGCAGAAATTGGTGCCGTTGCCCCTAATGAGACCAGACAATCAGCTCATGCTTGATTTGAAGGAGCTGCTCAAATCCGGTAAAGTTAGGCCCATCATAGATCGAAAGTACACATTGAGTGAGGTCCCTGAAGCTCTAGCATACCTTGGAAAAGGACATGCCAGAGGGAAAGTTGTCATTACCCTTTGATTAAGTAGAAGATACGTTTCAATTCGATTTCATATACAGCGAAGCGTGTTTCTTTTCCTCATAGATTTGCGCCGCATAACCATTCGCTGCAGCCGACCCCGCGGACTGGGCGAAATGCAGCTGAAGGTCTCGATTTGAGAATCAGGGAAAACTATAGGAGTGCCAAGCGGGGCGGCTCACCACTCCACTGGCACTACGGGGTGCTTCGCGAAGCTCGAGGCTGTTAGGCAGCATGGATTTGTAAACGTTTACAATCTCATTAGCGTCGGAGGGACCGTTAAATTGCAGATTCCAAAAGAGGATCTCGTACAACATCGCCAAATAGAACCCGAACCAACCCGCTGGTTTAGGCTATTACCACGTTGGTCTTTAATGGTTGCCGTGTTTACGGTTGCACTATCAGTTCTGATTCTTGTTTTTATTGGCCAGCAACCACAGGACTCGGCACTTGGGCCTGAATACGTTGAACTCCTTCAGGCGGTTCGAAGCCCCATTGCATTTCGATTAGGATGGACCGTCGATGCGATCATCTGGCTATTTCTGGGGGGAAGTCTACTCATCATGGGTGGTAGTCTTCGCCGGAAGGCTCCGATCATGGCAGCAATCATTGGAGTCTCAGGTATCGCACAGTTGATTGGTTTCCTTGGAACATTAATGCGCCTCCAGGGGACTATGGAGCTTGCCATCACTTATTCTTCCGCTACTCCTGATCTGCAGGATGCAGTTCTCAACTCGTATTTGGATCTTTGGCGAATTATCAGGCCACATTTTTCCGTTCCACTTTTGTTTTCAGGGTTGGGTTTCTTACTTGCAGCATATTGTTTTTTCACAGTTCGAGGGTTCCCGCGCTGGTTGGCGATCTGGATTGCGATTCCGGGCATTCTGGGATTAAGTCAGTTCATCATAATGTTGGCAGGATTGCCCAAACTGCATGTGCTGAACTTGATCGGAGTTGGTTTGGGGAACATCGGCTTGAACATAGCTATCACGATTGCACTGTGGCGACCATCGGATTCCATTAATTCAGCATTGACACGAAGCGGTTGAATGAACGGCCCGATTGCAGGGCTTCTGACGAGAGTAATAAAGATAACTCTCTACCGCAGCTGGGATCAGGTTAACCGCTTAACAACCGGATGGAGCGGACCTGGTGCGCGGCTGGCTTCGAATGAGATTTTTGTCTTGCCAGGCCGCTCATCCGCATAAACCTAATCGCCGGTCAAAAATCGGCTTTCTGGATGTTAGTGTTCGTGATCGGCTTTATAGAAGTGATGGCATTTTTCGCTTCCTCATATATTGGGCATGGGCGCTGGCAGGTGAATGTTGTTCAGAGCGTTTTATACCTCGTGGGCATTGGCTTGGCTGGCTATTCCATATTCTAGCGATAGGCTTACAGACTCTTGGCATCAGGTCGCCTAACATCGGGCGAAGTCGACGCAGCCCTCAGCGGCGGCCAAGAGGTTGCGCTAGTGGTGGTGCCTTCTGGTGAAGGTGGTTGAGTCAGCGAAGGACGGGCGGCGCGGCTTACCCTGGTCGTTAGGCCGAAAACAATTCTTGCTTCCAAATGTATCTGGAATGTTTAGATAACAACTCAGAGCAGGTTTCATGCACTCCTATAGGAGGAAATTCATGCGTATCAAACCTTTCTATCTCTTGGCGCTCTTCGGCTCCTGATAATCGCCGGGAGCCAACTCCGCTTCTCACCCCCCAGCGCGACTGCCGCACCTGACCTTCTGACTGGCAGTTACAACTTGATGGGTTACGAAGGTATAGGCACAATGGGAGATAACACGGCGAGTTACGGTCCCATACCACCGGTGGGTGATTATGTCACTACCCATTGCCGCTACATCGATGTAGCCCCGCTGTATCTCCGGGAATATTATCTGCGTTACATCCTGCATCTGCCCATTGGGGCCACTATTACCCAGGTTGAAGCCCTTGTGGCCGACTTTGCTGAAATCGGTTCCTTGACGATGGAATTGAAGTCGCGTCCGTGGAATAGTCGCGAGTCCATGACAGGCTTCAGCAGAAGTCGCGGCCAGCTCGGGCATGGAACTCACCTGCCGTCATAATAGCGCTTTTGAATCCTAAATGCCACGTTCACCAGACCAATCATGACCGGCACTTCAATCAACGGGCCGATTACTGCGGCAAAGGCCTGACCAGAGTTGATCCCGAAGACCGCTATAGCCACAGCAATAGCCAGCTCGAAATTGTTGCTGGCCGCGGTGAAGGCGATCGTGGTGGATTTGGAGTAGTCCGCGCCAATCTTATATCCCATCCAGAAGCTGACTAAAAACATAACTACAAAATAGATCACCAGTGGGATGGCTACCAGCACTACGACCTGTCGGGATGGTGACGATCAGTTCACCCTTTAGGCTGAACATGACCACGATGGTGAACAGCAGCGCGATCAAAGTTAACGGACTGATGCGCGGGATAAACTGTGTTTCATACCACTCTTTCCCCTTGGATCGTATCAAGAAAAAGCGCGTTAAGAAGCCAGCTATAAAGGGGATGCCCAGGTAGATGAACACGCTCTTAGCGATCTCACCGATTGTGATCTCAACCACCGCTCCTTGCATACCCAGCCAGCTGGGCAATAGGGTGATGAACACATAGGCATAGACGCTGTAAAAGAACACTTGGAAGACGCTGTTGAAGGCTACCAACCCTGCGGCATACTCGGTGTCGCCCTTGGCCAGATCGTTCCACACGATCACCATAGCGATGCAGCGCGCCAGGCCGATCAAGATCAATCCAGCCATGAGCTCAGGATAATTGTGTAGGAAAACCACAGCTAGAATGAACATTAAGATCGGGCCTATCACCCAGTTCTGCAGTAACGATAGCCCGAGCACCTTCCAGTTGCGGAAGACATCGCCCAGTTCTTCGTAATGTACTTTGGCCAGCGGTGGGTACATCATCAGGATTAGACCAATGGCGATGGGGATATTCGTCGTTCCAACTGAGACAACCTGGTTCAACCTCTCTACTGATGACGGCAAGAGAAATCCAAACGCCACTCCGGCTGCCATGGCCAGGAAGATCCACAATGTTAGGTATCGATCAAGTGTTGAGAGCCGTTTTGTTGTGCTGGTTGATTGCGCCATTTTTCCTCCGATTATGTCTGCCTTAGAATTGTATGCAGGCGTCACGCATGCTGTTTGATATTCTAGTCACGGTATGGATTATGAAACTGCAATAACTCAATTATCTCTTTCTCGATGGCATTTCGCACCGCCCGGAAATCCTTCATATTGTTGGTTTTCGCAGGATCGGGGAAACTATAGTGGGTGCGCTTGCCCTCGCCCAGCCAAACAGGACATTTCTCGGTGGCCGAGTCGCAAACCGTCACGATTTGATCGAATGGTATATCCCGGAATTCTTCCGCCAGCTTGGAGTGTCCCTCGTGCTCGATGCCGATTTCGGACAAAACTAGTTTAGCCATGGGGTGTACATAACCTGCTGGATTAGTTCCCGCACTGAATGCCTGCCACTGATCTCCTAACCGGCTGTTGACGATGGCTTCAGCCATTTGTGAGCGGCATGAGTTTCCTGTACATAAAAACAGAACCTTCATTTTTCCCATGAAATTATCTTTTGTTACCCATTCATACTGTCAAAATGGGGATTCGTATTTCTGTCTATACATAATTTTTGTATGCTGCCAACTGGCAGACGATAGCTAGCGCGTTCAAGCCGTACAGGCCATGGTTGTATAACTTTTCAATTCGGGGATTTTAAGCACGAAGGTGTAATCAGCCATACAGTTCTCACCTTCCATGGAGAATGAGATGGATGAGCTGTAGGTCTGCTCTTTCCATTTGATATCGTACATGTGAATCATGTGGGCTGGTATGACCAATTCAACCTGCTTAGCATTCGCCGTGGCCTCTTCATACTCCTGCTGGTAAGCGCTTTCTAACTCGTCTTCAAGAATGGCTTGCTGTTCTCCAGGTATTTCTACTTCTTCACCCGTCGCTGTTGAAGTCGCATTTTTCGCGATAGTGACCTGGTATACGACCGGTGCTTCTGAAGCCAAGGTTGTGTTCATTTCATCTTCGCTTTGGCAATTACGCATGTCAAGGATTTCCGATCGTAGATGGCGTTCTTCTGGCACCGCTTTCGATACCTGGGTTAATTGGCTGCTGCATCCCGCTAACAACCCCCACAAGCTAATAATCAATCCAAGGATGACGAACTTAACCCGTATCATTTGTCCCTCCATAACCGTCAGACTTCTGCCAAAGCAGCATCAGCCAGCCAGCTGGATACTTCGGACGTGGTTGGTATTCTGCCGGCACAGACCAGCTTTTCGTTGATCACAAGACCTGGGGTTGCGATTATCGGATAGGCCATGATATCTGCATGTTCGGTAACCTTGATGATCTTGGCTTCCATTCCCATATTTGTCGTAGCCTCACGGGCAATAGCCTCGACTTTTTTGCAATTTGCACAACCTGATCCAAGTACTTTGATTATGAGCATCACACTTCCTCCTTAATAATCTGCGATCAAAGATAAAAAAGACCAACGATCATGAAACAATTTCCAGACTGGGTTCTAATACCAGCTCTGATTTCACTGAATTCGCTACCAGGCTATATTTTTGGGCTGCCTTCAGGGCTTTAAGAGTACGAGTTCTCGACTTTTGATGGAACTTCATCGCCCGCAGCGATGCGTATTTTTGGCCACAGACGTAATTGAGTAAATATTTCTGTGCGGTCCAGTTCAATCAACTTGGTACCTTCGGCCCGGCATGTATACGAGAGCAGGTTAAGTTTGTACCGTTCTGTAGCCCAAATAAACATCATCATGATACAAGTGTTAACGGCGGCAACAAATGCATCCTCTGGTGTAAATACACCCGCATGGCCCTGTGCGTCAGGTGGGGCGGAAAAATCCATCTCCGGTCCGTTACCCATCACGATGTGCCCCCAGTGCTCCCCTTTCCACGATACCGTGGTGTTATAGACTGCAGTGCGGCTCATTGTGCGGTCTCCTCTTTGGCGCAGAAGTTAGCGTACTCGCCTATCAAGGTAAGGGAATAGGTTTCATCTGCTCCCTCTGGGATGTTGTTGTAGATCTTGACCATCTCAAACAGCTCGCCTGCCGTGCCGTCAGTAGGTGGCTTTCCTGCCTCACGGAACTGCTGGAAGATCACTGGCAGGGCGATCAGCGTTACGTGTTTGCCATCGATATCAACATCCTGAACCGGGATTCCCGATCCGCAGGCGCAGCTTGCTTCAATAGAATCTTGTGGTTCGGGGGGGGTGTCTTGTTCTATGAAAGTACCAGTGCGTCGGCTCCATTTCTTGTCGAGTAGTGTGTCCACTAAATCCGCTACTCGTTCCGCGGTGGCATCAACGGCTCTGATCCCTGCATCATCTAACTGTCTTAATCCGGAAGGTTTTCCGATATCCTGCTCAGCACAAATGTCCGTTACAACGACACTAGCTGCCGGTTTACCAGAGTGCATCTCAGTGGCCCGCGCGGCACAACGCAGTTCGCACCCATCAATCGCCACTGTCGGATAGAACCGGGCAAAAGCACGATCCCCTTCACCCCCGGCCAGGAAAAGCGGCAGGCAGATCGTGACGGTGTCAGCCGGTCGTAGTTGTTCGAGCACTTTCAATGCCGCCAGGCGCGTCACGGTGCCTTCCGGTAGTTCCTCCCCAGAACAGGCGACTATTCCAACTTTCTTTTTGGGTAGTTCTGGCATCGTATACTCCTATTTCCCTGCTTCTGGCTGTTTTGCAGCGCTGTCATCTTCACTGCTGCTGTCTCTGGCAGTCAGATCATCGACAACTGCCAATATCTCCTCAGCCAGTGCATGAGCTAGTTTTTGCCCGCCCTCATTGAGTTCTGCGATACCCTTAGGTTTGAACTGCCGATTACGACGGTAGACGTCCAGGACGGCAAAATCCGCGGCCACAACCCCTCCACTTTCGGCCACCATCTTTGTGGCGCACGCCAGCTTGCAGCCATCCACTGTCACCGATGGATTTTCAGTCACAATGTTGCACGCTTGTTCATCGCCCAAAACCAACTTGGAAAGGGCAACAAGCTGAGTCTCACCAGGGCGGAGATCTTCAATGACCTCGTATGCCGCTTCCCGGCTCACCGTTCCATAGGTTTTACCGATCCCGCTGCAAGGGATAATAACTACTTTTTTGGCATTCATCGCTCCCTGGCCTCCTTTTCAGCTTGATCCTTCATCAACATGAAGTAAGCCTGGGGATCCAGCAATTTGGCCTGCTCTGAAGCCCAGTCCGCCACTTCGATCACCGCCAACCATCCATCGCCATATGGATCCTGGTTAATGAGCTCAGGGTTATCTTCCATCTCAGGGTTGATTTCCACGATAATGCCGTTCACCGGCGAGGGCAGCTCGATATCCACTTTGATGGTTTCAATAGTGGATATGACATCATCAAAAGTCAGGGTTGTTCCTACAGGTTCAATCTCTGCAAAAGCGACGTCACCATTGCGTTGTTGCCAGAAATCTGTGAGGCCGATACGGACGAGATTTCCCTCCACTTTAATCCATAAACCCTCGCTGCAGTAATAACGATCGGTTGCAACTCGAAAGATAAATTTGTCAACAGTTGTTTCTAGATATTCTGTCATCGTTAATTAGTCTCCTCATTCTCATTCAATATAAACGGTACTTCTGGATCACATTTTGGGCATGAACAAGATGGTAGCGAGTCACTAATTTGCTCTAGGTATTGAAGCTCCACACTAGCTATCTCTCCCGCCAGACGAATTAACGCTAAAATTTGGACATCCCGCAGCCGGTAGAAGATAAATCGTCCGTCACGACGCGTTTCAAGTAGTTCTGCATCTCGCAATTCCATCAACTGTTGGGAGATATACGCCTGGCGCATGTTGAGCAAGGTCTCCAGGTGACAGACACAGGCCTCACCTTTGCCAATTGCTGCTAAGATACGAAAACGAGTCGGGGAGCCGATAGCCCGGAACATACGGCTGATTTTTTCATCTGGGGTGAGGTCTTTTATATTCATAATTGTGAATATATTATACATCACATTCGCGATATTGAATGTAACTTTACGCTAGATAATTTAAGACGAATATAATCTTTTCGCTGGTCCTCATAACCTGCTGGAGCGGTTGTTGTTCCCTCACATCGTCAATCTATTGCCAGGTTTTGACTTTCCGTATGAAGATGCTCATTGTCAAGTGGCTCTCGGATCATGGTCGAGTTCTTTTGCTCCACGACAAGATTTTCGGTCTAGTATTGGGTTCGTTTAAGCGTAAGCTTACCAGCTCTGAAATCTTCGGGAACCAGGTGGACTCAGCGATGTACTCCTCCACTGCCCTCTTCAGCACATAACCCGCTATATCCGCCAGCAGCTCAAGGCTGCTCATGATCTCAACCGTACTCGCCACGGGCATACGCCTCCCGCATGAGTGCCAGGGCTGCCAATCCTGTGGCTGGTTTACCCTTCCGGCAGAAGCGGCACCCCTCCGGCCCGTCGCGGGCATATATCTCCAGGATGCCCGGAATTTTCTTGGGGTTCCAGCGCTGCATCTGCCAGTGCTCCAGCGTCGCCGGCCAGCAGCTTCAGCTGCAGCCAGGCGTGGAGGATGGGCGGGTTTACCGCCGGGTGCAGCAGCACCTGCGCCGTCAGGACGATCTCGTTAAGGTCCGGGATGGTTGGGATCATCACCCCCCCTTACTTGGTGAAAAAGGGTTGGGCAGAGCTTGAAATAACGACTATGCGCAGCTAAGCACAGCCCATCTGCTCCCTCAGCGACCTACCCCCCAGCCCCCTTCCAGTTGGAGGGGGTTTGATGGCGCCCACTTACGCTATCGATCCGGCTGCGCGGCGGCTAGAGCCTCCCGTAGCGGAGGGCGGCCTCCTCAAGATCCTCGGACCACTTTGAGCGGTCAAGGGCTCCCGACAGCTCGATCAGGTTCCCGTCGGGGTCGCGCAGGTAGGCACCCCGGAAACCCCAATCGACAAAATCCTGCGGTTCCAGCACAACCTCAACGCCCCGCTCAGACAGCTGCGCGAAGATGTGGTCGACATCTTCGACCTCCATAATCAGGGCGACCCGATCCTGGCAGACCGCCTGGGCGGGCAAATCGGCGGTCCCGATCAGCTCGGCCATATCCTTGGCGGCGGTAGAGTGCCAGGGTCGTCTCCTGGCCGGCCCGATCCGTGAAGGCCGCGTAACTATCAGCTTCGTTACCCCAGGTAACCTGGAAGCCCATCACATCGCGATAGAAGCGGAAACACTCGGCGAAGTTGAGCACAAACAGCCTGGGATGACTAAGATACATACCTGCGCCTCCTTGTAGAGTCGGAACCACAGCACTGCTTCCCGCAGCTCGGTCCGCGCACCTGGACCTGGTTGATGGGTATACAGCTTCATGAGCGATGACAAGATGAGCATAGTATATATCAGTTTCGGAAAGAACAGCCGTTAGGCAGAGAACACGTTAGGCATCAGACCCGTGGTTTTTATGATATTGTGAACCAGACTCTATACATCTCGATGGCTGCCAGCTGGTGATCAACCAGGCAAGCATCCCCTTTATCATCAGACCAGCTCATAATGTTCCAAATGGAGGTATCATTGTCACCGTCCGAGAAACAAAATGGATCGCTCAGGCTCGGGTTAATTCAGAATCCCCTACTGCTGGACGGGAAGAGGCCATGAGCATAAGGAGCTGCATTGAATTGTCTCATATCCATAACAAAGAAAACAGCCATTTTTCCTGAATATCGCAGTACAGCCATCGGGCAGCTACTGGAATATCACAATCTCAATACAGCGCTCGGTTCCTACACAAAAGCAGAGCTGTTGATTGCCATGTGCATGGATTATCGCAAACGGCTGCGAATACCCGGTAATTTTGCTTATATTATTCGAACCGGCGGAGCGAATCTCCGCTACAGCGAATTCAAAGTATCCTATGCAATCGCAGTGGGGGGAGTCAAATCTGTTGCCTTGATTGGGCACAGCAACTGCGGGATGGTCAATCTGCAATCGAAAAAGGAAGCATTTATTCACGGATTGGTTGAAAATGCTGGCTGGGACAAAGAGCGGGCAGAAGAGCACTTTGTCCACTATGCAGCCATGTTTGAGATCGGTAATGCAGCCGATTTTGTCTCAAGCGAAGCCAAACGGCTGCGATTACGATACCCCCAAATCCTGATTGCGCCGTTGTTCTACAAAGTGGAAGACAATCTTCTTTACCTGATTGAGGAAGATTGAAACGGGATGGTCGTTAATGCCGCTCAATCCCGGGAGCAGGTGATTCGGCTGCATGCTGTTGCTGGGCAGTAGACTAGCTAATCGTTTACTTTCTTGAGGGTCTTAACTGCGCTCTGGATCGACCGGCGCTCCTGAGCAGTCGTCTCTTCATCAGCACCCCATGCTAGATATAACGGCAGTAAATCCACAAATTCCGCTACATAACTTTTGGCCATGCTGCGAATGACATCACACAGCACCCAGGCAGCCGCTGGATTCTCAGGCGGGACATATTGGGAAAGAAGTTCGTGCACCGGGGCGGTATCTGCACGCGTCACGAGCCTGATGGCGAAACTGACAGCTTTTTTGACCTGCTCGTCTTCATCGTACAGCAAGCGTTCAATCAAAGCTCAGACACTGCCGGGCGTAATCGGGATGCTTCAATGGCAGACGCCCGAGCACGATCACAGCGGCTCTTCTCACCCACTTGTTCTCATCCTCCAGCCACGACGCCGGCGCGCGCAGCCACTCGGCTGGTTTCTTGCGGACAACCGGCTCAAGCGCGTCCATGGCTAACCGGTCGGCATCTTCCCAGGTAAGGCATGTGCGGCACATATCTCTCAGCAGGGGCACCACTTTCTCTGGATTGGCCAGCTCCATTGCCCCCATAGGAATCGTTGCGACGACTCTGCCTTCGCGACCATATCCATCCCAAAGTAATTGGACCAGCGGCAGATAGTCATCCACATGATCCTTGGCTGCCTTGCTGATTTCCTTGCCGATTGATTTTAGTACTGGAACGGGAATACCGATCGTCTCTTGTTGTTCCCGGAGCGAAGCTTTAATCACTTCAATGCTCTTGGGATCAACTTGGAGCCAAAGGTTGCGCAGCTCGTCCGCAGCAGCGCTTGGTTTTTCCGGATCATACTTCGAAAGTACTTCTGCTACCTGTCCAGCTTGTACATTTTCTATCACTGCAGCCTCTCCCTGCATCCCAATCGCGGCCTACTGGTTAACGTCAGTACCGTGTTGGGCGGGCGTGGACTCTGTTTGTGAGCAGGATAAAACCGCAGATAGATCACTACGGGTAAACTGCGGATGCTTTGAAGTGAGCAGCTATGCTACCTGCGCTGAAATTGTACCCGCGATGTAGTGGGCATCCTCATCAATTCCATAGATGATGCCCGATTTGCGAGTGCTAAGCCAAGGAAAGCCGATGAAATACAGACCGCGCAGCGGTGAAATGCCGCGTTGAAAAATCGGACTGCCCTCAGCGTCGAGGACCGGTAGGTGTATCCAGCTGAAATCTGAGGTATACCCGGTCGCCCAAATCAGCACACCAACCCCGACCTCGCGCAGATCCCGCCGCCGCAACGGCGAAACGCACCCGGCCTCAGGATTAGCCGGATCATCCTCGAGCGGCGGAGGCGTCATGCCTGACTGCACCAGGTAGGCATCAATATTATCTTTAATCGTTTGCGAGAATTGATCGGCAAAATGGACATGTGCGGCCGCATCATCATTCAGGATGAGCTGGCTTCCTGCTACGTCCAGTAAGCGACCCAGGATCACCGCACCCTGGCGGGCCAGGTGCTGCAAACTGACGGTGTGGCAATAGCGACCAAGGCCAGAGACTTGCGGCTGAGCTGTGCGGGTAACAGCCTTGTCCTCCAGACTATCATATGTGACGTCATGCACCTTCATGTCCAGCCACCACGCTAATGTGTCTCGCCCGCGATAGCGGCTGGGAGCCCGGCCAACTTTGCTCGAGCACGGTGACCCTCCGCTCAGCTCTCAGCGAAGTTCATTGCTATAACGATATCAACAGGCAGCCCGAACATGGATACCTCGGTCACACTTTCGGTCTGGAATCCTGTCTCTTCAAGTGCTTTCTGGACGTAAATTGGGCGGCAATCGGCATATTTGGTAAAGTTAGCGTGTGCCCATTCATAGCCCCTGACCATCAGCCCGGTCTTTTCCTTTTTGGCCATCGCCACCACGCATACGCGTCCGCCAGGTTTCAGGACCCTTTGACATTCGTTGAGCACAACTGGTATTTCCGGTGTGTCGAACAATTCGAGCGTGAAACTTGTGTATATCGCATCAAAAAAGCCGTCTTCGTAGGGGAGTTTCGCCGCGTCACCACACTGCAATACAACTCTCCCTGCTAATCCTGCTTTGCTAACCTTAGCTTGGGCGACATTCAACATCCCCTCTGAGAGGTCTATTCCATAGACCTTACCTGAATCACCAACCGACTGCGCCATAGCTTTGATGCAATGACCGGTGCCGTATCCGATCTCTAGCACAGTCTCACCTGCATTGACAGCTAGCTTAGCCAACCCCATTTCTTTGTACTTCTTCTCGGCCAAACCGGCCAGCAAGTCATACCATCTGCTCATCATATCATAGTTGGCTTTGGCTTCTGCCTTCGTCCGATTAACCCTGCTTATCGGCGCTTTACTGTTCATATATCTAACCCGGAATCTCCTGTTATGTTGAACCGACTAGATGGTCAGACGGTTAATCCAGAGACGTAAGTTATCAACCTATCCCTACCTTTGGTCTGGTAAACCCATCCTGCAGATCATTGCATCGCTAATGCTGCAATGATTTCCTCACAGCCTCCCGCACGCAGATAGCTGGCATGTTCGTCAATCGTCTCAAACTTCCGTCCGACGATTTCGGAGCACTCAAACACATAATCGCTGCTTTTCAAAAATTTCTCGATTACTTCGCCAGCCCATGACTCCATGATATTTAATCCGATTTCATCATCGGGACGGTTCATTGCGTTGATCCAGATTGCGGCTCCTAATACCCCGCAGGCGCCGCCGCTCAAGCCAATCCCGCCCGCCAGCCCAGCCGCCATGACCGTATGCATCTCGGAAGCGCCCATCTTTTTGGCCAGCATGGCTGAGCAGCTTACCGGAGGGGTTGCCGCGCTGATGTCTTCATCAGAAAGCGATGAGTTTATCGCATTAAATGCCAGTGGAGCGTATTTTGCAGCCATGCTGAAGCAGTTTATCGGCCCGCCCTTGAACAGGAACTTGAGCACCTGACGCACCGGATTGTCTCCCTGAAAGTTCATATCCGTTATTTCAAGGCAGTTGATTTCATTTTTGGTCCGCGTACGGAATGATTCCAAGGTCTTGTGGGAAGCCAATAGTGCCGCGGTTTGTGCCTGCGGACCTGGGCCAAACAAGCGATAAGCCTGTGCTCCAGCGGCCAGCGCCGCGCCCCACAGCATGCCGCACTGGTAACCTTGGGTCCCTATGCCGCCCGCAAAGAGCATGCTTGCTTTCTGCTCGAGTTTCAATGGATGACCGAATGAGTCGTCGACGACGCTCATAATCGTTTCTGATCAGGTGCCCTCTTTAAGGAATTTACGAACTATTCCCAGCGATGATATCCCCAATTGTGCTTCAGCCATGAAGTCTCCTCTTGTAAATCAGAATCTGAATATCAGTCCGTTCACACTCATCTGCATAGCGTGGCAGGACCTGACTTCTCATATGGTGATAACGACTTTGCCCCTAGCGTGCCCCTTACCGATATAACCGAGAGCAGCTGGGGCTTCGCTCAGTGGGTATGTTTGGTCGATGACCGGTGTGATTTTGCCGGCTTCTATGAGTTCCTTCAAGACAACCAGGTCCTGGCTGTTTTCTGACGCAACATAAGGACGTCCCACCTGGTGTACGAACATCGATAGCACGAATGCCTTGATCACGTAACCGATGCCTGCATGACCGCTGTTAGGGACGATAACACCCTGGGGGGTGAGGGCGCGACGAAGGTCTGAGAATGAATGGTTGGCCACGTTGTCGAGGATGAGGTCGAAGCACGGTCCACTCTGCGTGAAGTCCTCTTTGGTGTAGTCAATGACGTGGTCTGCGCCGATCGATAGGACCATGTCGACGTTCTTCGTGCTGCACACGCCAGTCACCTCCGCCCCGAACGACTTGGCGATCTGGACCGCGAAAGTTCCGACCCCTCCCGCCGCACCATTGACCAAGATCTTCTCACCCTCCTGCAGATGCCCCGCATCCCGCAGACCTTGCAGGGCGGTCAGCGCTGCGGTGCCGATCAGCTCGGCCATATCCTTGCGGCGGTAGAGTGCCAGGGTCGTCTCCTGGCCTTCCCGGACCGTGAAGGCCGCGTAACTATCATCTTCGTTACCCCAGGTAACCTCGAAGCCCATCACATCCCGATAGAGCCGGAAACACTCCGCGAAGGTGAGAACAAACAGTCTGGGATGACATAGATACATACCTGCGCGTCCTTTTAGGTAGGAACCACAGCGCTCCTAACAGCAGCTCGGTCCGCCTACCTGGAACTGGTTGATGGGCATACAGCTTCATGCGCTATGACTAGACAAGCATAGTATATATCAGTTTGGAAATAACAGCCCATTTGGCAGGGTACTTGCGCGGCGTCAGCGTGATGGTGTGGGCATGCTCCTGGCAGCCGCGGCCCACCGGAATCCGACCAGCCGGGTGCAGGCAGTGTTGGCCAGGAGCGACGCGGCCTCATCTTAGCGGATAAGACTACTTCTAAATACATGTCGTAAATCCTAGTCCGGTTAATGGTGAAAAAGAAGTTGTTGCTGAATGGATATAATCGCGCAGTATGATAGTTATCGTGCGAGGCGCCCATAAAAACCAACTTCCCCAAGATTCCTTTTAATAACCTTCGCTGGGGCAGCGATAGGCACTGTATGGCTAAATAATGATTCGTGGTGTATGCTTATGGCTGCAATGGAGCCCAAAAATGACCCTAATCTACTCATCCGGCGGCGCAAGCCAGGGCATGGCCTGAGGAGAGGGTGCGAATCCGTGAAGCTAAAATACAGCCATGAACATAACCCCAATGGAGTATTAGCATGTCCAAGCTAGGGCGCGTGCTGCTCTATGGGCTGGGCGGCATAGTCCTGGTGGGGATGGCCGGCTATGCGGCGCTGCACCTGTGGATAGCTGACTTACGCCGGCCACACCCGCGCGGACCAACCCTGCAGTCCGTCACACCGGATTCCGTCTGGGTGGTTTGGGACACGATTGAACCCACGACCGGCCTGGTCGAGTATGGTTCCAACCCGGAACTAGGGCAGGTGATGAAAGAGATGGAGGCTGCGCTGCACCATGAGCTGCAGCTTAGTGGACTGCAGCCCTATACGGAGTACTACTACCAGGTGGACGGCGGCCAGGCGGCCAAATTCCGGACGGCAGCGGCCCCGGACCAGAGCGACTTTCGCTTTGTTGTTTTCGGAGATACCCGCAGCGGCGACGCCGTCCACCGGGCGATCATCAAGCGGATCCTTGAGGCGGCGCCGGATTTTGCACTGCATACCGGCGACCTGGTGGAAAGCGGCCGGCACAGATCGGAGTGGGACAGGTTCTTCAAGATAGAAGCGCCGCTCCTGCGGGCCGTCCCTTTCTACCCGACCCTCGGCAACCATGAGGACTATGCCCCCGGGTCCATCGCGGGCCAATACCTGGATATCTTCCACTTGCCCGGCAACGAACTCTGGTATGCATTCGACTACGGCAACGCCCGCTTCATCTGCCTGAAGGCTGACGCTACGCCGCCCGACTTCTTCCCGGGTGAGGAGCAGTTAGCATGGCTAGAGGAGCAGCTGGCCAGCAGCGAGGCGCCCTGGCTGTTTGTGTTCTTCCACGTGGGCGTATTCACTTCACGAAGCGAGGATATCCTGGAAACCGGGATGCGGGACAGCCTGGTGCCGCTGTTCGAGCAGTATGAGGTAGATGCCGTCTTCATGGGGCACCATCACAGCTACGAGCGCATCCTGGTGAACGGCATCACGTATATCGTCACTGCCGGAGGTGGGGCTTCCTTATATGAAATGGGGCAGCCTGAACCCGGCAGCCAGGCCGCGGCCAGCACCCACCATTTCACCCTCATCGAGGTGCAAGGTGAGCGGCTCTTAGGCAAGGCGATTGACCGCCGCGGCAGGGTCATTGACAGTTTTGAGCTGCAGGCGGAGGAATAATACCCAACACGGGCTGGGGATCTAGCCTCCCCCCAGCCCCCTTAAATAACTTTTGGCTTTACTGCGCATAACATCTCACAAAACCTATTAGCAACCTGCTGCGGCGCTTTATCGATTCTCAACGCTAGATTACCCACTTCCAGGCGTAGTAAACCGTCATGACATTAAACAAAACGCTTACACTTAATAAGAATTTGTTATATCCAGGGTATCCAGATAATGAACTTAGATTAAAAACAATCCAAAATGCAGCTGCGATGATGTTTGCCCAGCGAAGCACGGGGTGATTCAGAGTCAGGGTCAGCACGATCATCACAATGGGAATCATCATTAGAGCTGCTATTCCAATCCAGATCCCGTGCGTTGCCTCATAAACACGCTCCCCGAGTTTTCCCGCTTGCGTATACCCGGAAATCAATCCCAGCACATCTCCCCAAAGAAAGGTCAACATCGTCGCTACCCAAAATCCTGAAAGTATGATCCTCGTATCTAACATGATTTGCTCGTCTCCTTGATGAATGATCATGGACTACAGACCGGCTGCTTCAGCTTTAGTCACTGCGGCGTGTCCACATCCCTGAGTCTCGGCGGTCTTTTTTGTTTGTGTTTTCCTCTTTGCGGCTTTGATTCGGTCATTCTCAGAATAGTCCCCTGAAGGAAGGGTTAGCAAAAACAGCTCGCTGGCGGCACCCAGGTCATTTCGCTGCATCAAAACCCAGCCAATTTAACGGTGTGAAATCAACGCGACTGTTGCACACATTGTTGGCTGCACTGGTCCCTTCAACACGGTTCCTACACAAAACCGTCCTTTCCCTACCATTGCCTTTATTAATCGACAGAGAGCTGGTGATCGGCAATATTACAGGTACCATAAGATTTGCGTCTCAATTGGCGGGTCGCACAAAACGAGTGTGATTTGAATACTTCATAGCGCGAACTCTTTAAATGGTCCAACTAGAACAGTTTCGTTATAAGCACAGAGGCAAGAATCAACAAAATCCCACTCAATAGACCTATGATCACCAGACGTAAAGAACTACTTGTATTTACTATAAAGCTCCCCCGCTCACTAGGACTCATATCCCGAAAACTTTCCGCATAGAGACCCTGAAAATAATTCCACTCTTGACCTGCTCCTAGTCGCGACGAAATGCCAGCGATGATCACCAAACAACCAGCGATGAAAAGTGCATTGCTATATTGAAGTGAAGTATCCCACTTATTCAAATTGCCAATTATTCCGATTACGATTCCAGCAAAAATGGTGAGTAAGACAGCTTCTCCACACATTTTGATCGCAGCCAACATGACGTAGTCGTTTCATATAAGCCTCACCAACAGCCTGCAAGCGAATTCACTTGTGTCTACGTCCGATAGGATAAGTTTACTGCAAAATATATAGCTGCTGACTAACCTCCCCGCACTGCCCAATAGTTTGCATTGCATGCTGGTGGGCGGGCAAGGATTCTGCATGAGGGCAGGATAAACCCGAAGCTAGAAGATCGCCTGCAAATAGTAGCGAATACCACAAGTCCGGTGCACGCTGTGTTAAGTGCCTGCGCAGCTTCAAGCTGCTTGCTTATCCATCTTTCGAAAATAAACAGCCAGCAAAATAGAGAGCACAAATGCAATCGGACCCCAAGCGATGGGACCAGACGGGGATTGTAATATTCGCAGCAAAACCAATAACGCTGATGAATGAGAAAACTGCGTAAAGAATGAATAACCAACGAATAGTTTTGTTGAGCGGCGAAGAAGAGAAAAGAGGTGCGACAAATACCGCGGCTAGTGAAGAGAAGAAACCCCAACCCAAAACTTCCAGGGCAAGCATCACCGAACCTGGGGCATAGGGTAAAAATCGTGTCAAATCTGCTGGCACATCCGGCAGGCTTTGTTGGATCACTGTAAGTTGAACAAATCGGTTGATACTCACGGTGGCGGCAAACAAAATGATGTAGCTGACCCCCAGCGAGCCGAGAACCTGGTTATCACCATCATTTACAAAACGAATAGCCGTAAACAGGATGACAAATGTTGGCACCATAAGAAAAGTAACAATGCCTGCAACCAGCTGTACGAATGGGGTAAGATTTAATGAAAAGCCTTTGGTCGATATGCTGTAAATGACGATGAGTAGATATATTCCCCCCAGTACCGCAACAAACACGGATGCCCAAAAACCTAACCGACTAGCGATATTCTTTTTCATATTTCGCCCAGACTCCTTCATCCTACATCAGGCACCAAACTGGTTGATTTGCCGACATTTCCATGCGCTACTGCAACGAAATCCACACGATCCGAATCCAATTTACAGCTTACTACGGAAATTATCATCCCAGAGATGGGATCAGAACAGATCCTGGGTTGGATACGATTGATAGAAGCTTATCTAAAAATAATATCACGATAAATCATTATTTGATACATATGACGAAAACCAGCCTCTTCCTTCAACAGCCTGCTTTCTCAGCTGACATGCTATCTCAGCAAGTAAAATGAAACTTTATAAAATAACCTGACCCCATACCAAAGGGAATATCCCCCATCAATCCTAAATTCGCACTACGAAGACACAAAGATAAGTTTCGAGGACCTCGCGTAGAAGGCACTGCTGCCCAATAAGGCACATTGCGCGCATCCGCGTGGTCCGCCAATTACCGTGCAGTATGAAGCTATCCGTAGAATTGGGTTTTTTCAGATCAACGCTCTGGTGCTGGTCTGCCCTTGGATCTAGGACCGGTTAGCCCGGCGGCGGCTGGAAAGGAAGCCTCCCAGCGCTGCTAGGACTTCAAGCGTGAGTTTTTCGCCAGGTGGGAGTACGGCGGCCGGTTCGAGATCGACTCGAATATCATCGTCGCCCGTCTGCGCCACCTAAACCACGTTCCATAAGAGGCGTCCGATCGTGAGGTCTATTCCGGACAGCCCAATTTGCGAGTAGACATTCGACGGCACTTCTGTATTATGTATTCTGTAATAGATGAGGACATCCGTGACTTGGATGATGAGTTGGGAGGGATAGCGATGGAAGTCAAAATCGCCCTCCCAATGTCCCACAATACCTTGACAAGTGTCGGGGAGTACGTAATATGAAGGAGTACCGCTTAAAAGTTGAGATCGCTCTGCCGGAACTGAGCGATCTCGGGTGTGGAGACCACACCAAAGCGTAATACCTCGTTCGTTCACACCCGTTTATCAACAGATCTAGAGCCGCTGGGTTCCGTCGAGAATTTAAGCTCAGCGGAGAGGGTGGATTCCCTACTCACGCTGAGTAAGAACCACTGATTTCGTCAGTCACCTGTCAAGGCATGCACGCACCCATATGGCAACTCCATAGCATTCGATCTTAAGAAAGCCATTTAGCCCACATCACGGCGATTCCCAAAGAGCCCGTATTCGGTTGCATTTTATATCTGCAAGTGTGGAGTATAATTAAGAACCCAGAAAAGGGAAATAAAATTCTCATCTCTACACTTTAAAATTGATTCTGAAAAGTCATCCCTACAGTCAACGCAAGGAAAACAGACCCTTTTCTCCGCAAGTTATTAGTCGATATTGAGGAAGGGCTATGTTTAAACGGATACTCATCCCTTTAGATGGTTCAATATTGGCGGAATGTGTTTTACCGCATCTGTTTGCGATTGCCCGGATCAGCGATCCGGAAGTGAAGTTGGTGCGCGTCTCGGAACCCTTTGGCGTGACAGCGCGTTTGCGCATGATTGATCCGGTGGATTGGCAGACAAGGAAAGCTGAAGCAGAGAATTACCTTTCTGGAATAGCTGCTTTCTTGGAGGAAAATGCCGGTCTGCGGGTATCCACCCATCTTTATGATGGCAAACCCGCGGAACAGATTATTGAAGTTGCCCACTCTTGGAATGCAGACCTGATCTTGATGAGCAGCCATGGTCAGAGTGGTATAAGTCCGTGGAATGTCAGCAGTGTTGTGCAGCAGGTCATCCTGCTCGTGCACCGTTCCCTGATGCTCATCCGGGCTTACCAACCGGTGATCGCAGATCTGCAAGGCCTGCGTTATCGCAAGATTTTCCTTCCGTTGGATGGTTCCCAGCGAGCGGAAATGCCACTGACAGTAGCTGAATCTCTGGCACGTGCCCACAGTAGCGAGATCCTGGTTGCTCACATTGTCCGGCAGCCAGAACTGCCTCGCCGGACATCCGCTTCGCAGGAAGACGTGCTGTTGGTAAACCAATTGACGGAGCGGAATCGAGTCGAAGCGATCGAATATCTGGAAGACCTGAAATCTCGGATAGACCTTACCATCCAGACGAAACTGGAGGTCAGCCCTAGTATTAGCCGCTCTTTGCATCAGATCGCTGATGAGAACGATGTAGATCTGACGATTTTAAGCGCCCACGGTTATTCTGGCGACACACGCTGGCCTTATGGCAGCGTAGGTCTCGGCTTTATTGTTTACGGCAGCACACCGCTGCTGATCCTGCAGGATCTGCCAACCAGCGAGATCGAGCCAACCCAAGCGGAGATCGCCGCCCGTGAAATCGGAGGCCACTAATTCGTGCTGGATCAGGCTCCCATCATGCCGGCAGGGCAACCCGAGACCCAACCGGACAATCGGCCTGTCGACCTGGAGGCTAAAGGTCGCTGGCTGGCAGAAGATCACCGCCGCCGTACCCAGGTATCGCCCGCTGTTCACCCCGCCTCGTCTGGTGTAGATCACCACTCACCGGGTCCGGCAATGCTCTTGTCGGCGCGTCTCCCCCGTTTCACCTCAATATTGAAAGAATCTGCGGGTCGCTTGCAAGCGCAAACCTCGAAAGCTGGCCAGCTCTCGCCAGCTGCTGAATGGCTGCTGGACAACTATTACATTGCGGCACAGGCGCTCCGCGAAGTGGAGCAAGATCTGCCGCCACACTATGAGCGACAGCTCCCCCGCTTGCAAGCAGGGCGCCCGCGCATCTACGACCTTTCCGCAGAGATTATCCGAACCGAGAATGCCCTGCTCGACCTGGTGCGTGTCGAGCGCTTCGTAAAGGCCTACCAGGAAGTGCTCCCGCTCACAATGGGTGAGCTGTGGGCGCTGCCAACCATGCTGCGCTTTGGGATTCTGGAATGCCTTTTGGCGGCGGTCGCCCGGCTCACAGATCTTACGGGGGAGTCGATTACAGAGGCTGCACCTGTAGTGATGTCTCCTGAGCAACATGACGACCAGCTCATGGTGGAAAACAGTATCCGCAGCTTGCGAGCCCTGGCAGTATATGATTGGAAGCACTTCTTTGAAACCTTAAGTCTGGTTGATTTTATCCTGCGCCAGGACCCGGCCAGGCTGTATGCTGGGATGGACTTCGAGACACGCGACCGTTACCGGAAGGCCGTGGAAGTAATTGCCAATCATGGGCAGGGTGATGAACTGGCAGTCGCCCGAGGTGCCCTAAGCCTTGCACGTGCTGGGGTAGACCAGCTTACCCCGCATCCTGCACCAACCCTGCAAGAATCACCGGATTTGGATAGACATAAAGATCTGAAAGATCAGTCGAACGGCTGGGACGGATTTCGTTCTCAGCCTGGCGAGCATATCGGGTATTATCTCGCGGGCCAAGGCCGTCTGGCACTGGAACAGGCTGTTGGTTATACTCCGATAGGCAGGCGGCGGTTAGAACGCTTCATCCGCAGCCACCCTACCCCACTTTACCTGGGGTCAATTGCATGCCTCTCGCTGGGATTGATGATTATCCCTCTCATCTATACCGCTCTGGTCGGGTCGCCGGCAGCCGGACTCCTGTTAGTTTTCATTCTCGCTCTGATTCCAGCGCTAACGATCGCTGTGGAATTGGTCAACTGGGCGGTTCCCCATGTCGTCAAGCCAGAAGCCTTGCCGCACATGGACTTCAGTCGGGGAGTGCCAGAGGAATGTACGACCATGATTATCATCCCGACCTTGCTCTCCGGACCGGATGAGGTCGATTCGCTGGTGGTGCAGTTGGAGCAGCACTACCTGCGCAACCCCGACCCGGGGTTTTTCTTTGCCCTGGTGACTGATTACATGGATTCAGCGACGGAAAACCAGCCCGGTGATACCGACCTAGTTGAATGGGCGCGGCAAGGGATACGCGGGCTGAATGAAAAATACTGTCAGCCAGAGCAGGATCGTTTTACCGAAAAGCGCTTCGCTCTTCTTCATCGGGGGCGGCGATGGAATCCCTCCGAAGGCGTTTGGATGGGCTGGGAGCGCAAGCGTGGCAAGCTGCATGAGCTGAATGGCTTGATCCTGGCAGCGCAAGGTGTCTCCCTGGGCGGTCGTTCTCTTGATAGCGAGTCCTCATTCCCAATCCGGGAGGGGGATCTATCTTTCCTTCAGCGTGTGCGCTATGTCATCACCCTGGATGCTGACACGATCCTACCGCGCGACGCTGCCCGGGAATTGATTGCGGCCCTGGCTCATCCCCTGAATCGTGCCCGTCTCAACCCTGTAAGTGCGGGTGAATGCGGCGAAGAAGTCGTTTCGGGATATAACATTCTCCAGCCGCGCACCGATATCAATCCGCTCAGCGGCAACGCCTCCTACTTCACTCGGATCTTCTCTGGGGATACCGGCCTTGACCTTTACACGCGGGCTGTATCGGATGTCTACCAGGACCTCTTCGGAGAAGGCAGCTATGTCGGTAAGGGGGCCTACGAGGTTGCCAGCTTCGAGCGCAGCCTGGAGAACTGCATCCCCGATAATTCCCTGCTCAGCCACGACCTGCTAGAGGGCATTTATGGTCGGACTGCTTTGGAGACCAGTACCGTCCTGGTCGAAGACTTCCCACCCGACTATCTGGTGCATGCCGACCGGCTGCATCGCTGGACGCGAGGCGATTGGCAGCTCCTGCCGTGGCTGTTCTCGCGCCGCCTGTCGACGATCAGTCGTTGGAAGATTCTGGATAACCTGCGGCGTAGCCTGATTGCCCCAGCCCTTATGTTGTTAATCCTGGCCGGTTGGCTGATCCTGCCGGGTTATCCCGGGGCCTGGACGATCGCTGGAGCGCTTGTCCTGGCCGAACCCCTTTTAACCGGGTTCTGGACAGCGTTGGGCAGGCGCCTGAACCGCCAGCCGGTACGCCAGACCGAGGCTTCTCTAAAGAACAGCTTCTTCCGCTGGCTACTGGCTCTGGCGTTTTTACCGTATGAAGCCCAGATCGCAGCAGACGCAATTTTGAGGACTCTGGTGAGGTTGGCTTTCACCCATCGTGGTATGCTGCATTGGACAACCAGCGCCCAAGCCGCTCGCCATCTGGGGGAAAAAGATGCCAATGTGGATTGGCGGCGGATGGCCTTTTCCCCGCTATTGGCGATCGTTCTGGGGGTCCTGATCGCCCTGCTTCAGCCAGCTGCCCTGGCCTGGGCAGCCCCTTTTTTGGTAGCCTGGTTCCTGGCTCCCGGGATATCCATATGGGTCAGCCGGCCTCTATCGCGGCGGGAGGTAAAGCTGGACGGCAGACAGGTGCAAGAGCTGCGTCGGCTGGCGCGCCGCACCTGGCTTTTCTTTGAACAGTTCATCGGCCCTGAGGATCAATGGTTGCCCCCTGACCATTTTCAAGAGGCGCCCCTTGGGATCGTCGCCCACCGCACCTCGCCTACCAATATCGGTTTAGCTTTACTCTCTGCCCTGGGGGCATACGATCTGGGCTATCTAGAGGCCCTCACCCTGTCTGCGCGTTTGACATCCTCCCTTGACACGCTCGAAAATCTGGAGCGCTTCCGGGGTCACTTTTTAAACTGGTATGACACACGCAGTCTGGACCCATTGACCCCTCGCTATGTTTCCACGGTGGATAGCGGCAACCTGGCGGCCTGCCTGTTGGCGCTACGCCAAGGCTGCCTGGAGGTCCCTGGTCGCCTGGTCTTGCGCTGGGATTCCTTCGAAGGGCTGCTAGATGCCATTGACCTGCTGGATGCAGTGTTCCTTGACCTGACTGCCCCTGCTCTACTCCCAGCGATCCATGAGTTGAGGAGCGCTCTCAGCTCTATAGTACAAGCCATCAAATCTGTGAAAGAAGAGCCCGCACGCTGGGTAGGTTTGCTCTCCGATCTAGGCAGCAGTGGGAACGGTCAGGTTTCCCCGCTCAGCTTGTCCGAACTCGATGGTCTCATCGTGGAACTGGTGGAAAACAACGCCCCAGAGCTGGGACCAGAAAACCTACGCCGCCTGCGGTATTATAACCGGGGGGTGCGGCAGCAGCTCAAAAGTATCCAGCGCTGCATTGATTTACTTTTGCCTTGGCTCGCCTCTTTCCAGGACATACCAGCCCCCTTCTGGGAGGGGGAGTTAACGCCCGACCTGGCGGAAGCCTGGCATGCGCTGCAGGTGGCATTTCCCGAGCAGCCGTCTCTGGCAGAGGTCCCGGCAGCCTGTCGCGCAGGCCGCTTGGCATTGAGACAGCTCAAGGATTCCATGAAAACTCAGTCCAGTGCAGATTGGGAAGATGCGCGCCGCTGGGTGAAAAGCCTGGAGGACACGCTGGATTCTAGCGAGATGAAGGCCGGGGACCTCGTGATGGGTTTTACAGACCTGGCGCTACGCAGTGATGCGCTCTTCCAGGCAATGGATTTCTCCTTCCTGTTTGATTCTCAGCGCCAGGTCTTCCATATCGGCTACAACGTCACCACCGGCGACATGGATTTGAATTATTACGACCTGCTGGCCTCGGAAGCGCGTCTCGCCAGCCTGGTAGCCATCGCCAAGAACGAGGCCCCGCAAAGTCATTGGCTGCACCTCGGCCGACCCTTTACGCGTGTAGACGGAAGGCAGGCACTCATCTCATGGAGCGCGACCATGTTCGAGTATCTGATGCCGCGCCTGATGGTGCGAAGCGAACCCGGCACCCTGCTTGGCCAAACCCTGGAAGTGGTAGCCGACCGCCAGATCGAATATGGGCGTGAGAAAAACATCCCCTGGGGAATTTCAGAATCGGGGTATTACCGATTTGACGCCAATCAATTCTACCAATACCGCGCTTTTGGCGTGCCTGGATTGGGTTACAAGCGTGGTTTGGACGATGACCTGGTCATCACCCCCCACGCATCGCTACTCGCGCTTCCGCTGCGCCCACGAGCGGTTCTCCGGAATATGGAGCGTCTCAAACAGCTAGGCATGCTGGGGATGTACGGTTTTTATGAAGCAGCCGACTTCACCCCAGCGCGCCTCAAACTGGGTCAGGAGATTGCGATCGTACAGACCTACATGGCTCACCACCAGGGGATGATCATGCTCTCGCTAGTCAATTATTTACAGGGGGATACCATGGTCCAGCGCTTCCAGCGCGACCCGCGTATCCAAAGTGTAGAGCTGCTGTTATTGGAGCAGATTCCAAGAGATGCCCCGCTCGAGCAGCCGAATACAGAGGGTTCACCGGGATTGCACGCCATACAGCCCCACACCCTTGCGAGCCCCTGGCAAGTGGATCCACAAGCACCTCAGCCCAGGGTGCATTACCTCTCGAATGGTCACTACAGCGTCCTGATAACCGCTACAGGTGGTGGTTACAGCGCCTGGGAGGATATTGATCTGACCCGTTGGCGGCCCGATACCACCCGGGAAAACTGGGGCTCCTGGATCTACGTCCAGGACCAGGAGAGCGGCGCGCTCTGGTCGTCTGGCCTCCAGCCTGCTTTAGTGATTGGTGATGAGCATGAGGTCTTCTTCAGCAGTCACTTTGCCGAGTTCCACCGCCAAGATGGCTCCCTGGCTCAGGTGACTGAGGTCTTCGTCGCCCCGGAAGACGATGTGGAGGTTCGCCTGGTGACCCTGACGAACCATGGGGACCAACTGCGGCGGTTGCGGTTGACCAGCTATGGAGAGGTGATCCTCGCTCCCCAGGTTGCCGACGCTCGCCATCCGGCGTTCAATAAGCTGTTCATCGAAAGCGAGCCATTGCCGAGGGGCAATGGTTTGTTGTTCTGCCGCCGACCGCGTTCTAAGTCAGAAGAAGGGACTTATCTGGCTCATGCGCTGGTAACCGACCCAGGCGAGATCACGCTGGTGCGGCCCAGGCTGGAAACCGATCGCGGCCGGTTCTTGGGGCGTGGCCGCACCGCCCAACATCCGGCCGCCCTGCAAGCTGGCTCGCTGCCTGGAAGCGGGGCTTCTCTAGACCCGATCTTTTCGATTAGCCAGGTAGTCAACCTGCCACCACATGACACACTGTGCATAGCTTTCCTGACGGCAGCATCGCGCTCGGCGGAGGGCTCCCGGGACATCATAGATCGCTACTCATCGCTGGGTAAAATCCAGGCCGCCCTGAGACCACGCCCGGACGCTCGCTGAAGAGGAAATGAACGAACTGGAGATTTCCAACGCCAAGTTAAAGGATTTTCAAACCCTATTGTCTTTGTTGGTTTTCCCATCTCCTGGTCTGCAGGCCAGCCCCGAGCGGTTGGCTGCTAATCAGAAAGGCCAGCCCGGACTGTGGCCTTTTGCAATTTCCGGGGATTATCCCATCCTCCTCGTCGAGATTGGGGACGAGCAGGAGCTTACCCTGGCCCGTGAGCTTCTCCTGGCGCACACCTACTGGCGCAGGCGCCAGCTCATGATCGATCTGGTGTTTTTAGACAAGCAGGGCACCAGCTATAACCAAGAGCTTAGCTCGCAGCTCTACCGCCTGGTCGCGATCATGAAGTGCGACGGATGGCTTAACCGTCGCGGCGGCATCTTCGTACTCCATGCCGACCAGATGGAAGAGGCGGACCGTGTCCTCCTGGAAACAGCCGCGCGGGTGGTGCTGGACGGCACCCGGGGAACTCTGGCAGAAAATCTTCAGCACACAGCGCTCGACCATAAGTTGTCCAGGCTGCCACCCTTTTCTCCGACGCTGCCCGACAGGCTAGACCCGCAGCCGACCGTACCCCTGCCCCGTCCGCAAGGCCTGCTGTATGACAATGGCCTGGGCGGTTTCAGCCCGGATGGAAACGAGTATTGCATCTACCTGGCGCCCGGACAGGTTACTCCTGCTCCCTGGACCAACGTGGTCGCAAACCCGCACTTCGGTTTCCTGGTATCCGAGTCCGGGTTGGGTGTTTCTTGGGCCGAAAATAGCGGCGAAAACCGGCTGAGTCCTTGGGGAAACGACCCGGTTTCCAATGAGCCACACGAAGCGGTGTACTTGCGGGATGAAGAAACGGCCATCGTCTGGTCGCCCACCCCACAGCCAGCGCCTGCACCGGCCCCCTACCTGGCGCGCCATGGCGCCGGATATACGATCTTCGAGCACCACAGTCACGGCTTACGCCAGCAGCTGCGGGTGTTCACCCCGCCGGATGCTCCCATTAAAATCCTGCAGCTCCATTTGGAAAACACCTGGGACCGGGCGCGGCGCATCACCGCCACTTATTACATTGAATGGGTATTAGGAGTAAGCCGAGAAAGCTCTCAGCAGTATGTGATCCCGGAATTCAACAGCGACCCTCAGGCTTTGCTGGTACGCAACCCGTACAATACCGAATTCGCAGAACGGGTGGCCTTCGTTTCAGCCGGCAGCCCCCTGCACAGCCTGACCGCTGACCGGACGGAGTTCCTAGGTCGGCTCGGCAGCCCGGAGAGGCCGGCTGCCCTCAAGCGCATTGGCCTGGCAGGGACTGTGGAGGCGGGGCTGGACCCCTGCGCCGCCCTACAACTCCACATCGAACTCCAGCCCGGCGCTTCGCAACAAATTTACTTCGTGCTTGGACAGACCGAAGACCGGGATGCAGCCCTGGCTTTGGTACGCCGCTACCAGGACCCGCAGCAAGTGCAAACTGCCTGGGAATCCAATAACAAGTTTTGGAATGACCTGCTGGGAGCGGTGCAGGTTCACACCCCCGAACCTGCTTTTGACCTGCTGATCAACCGCTGGCTGCTGTATCAGACCCTGGCCTGCCGCATCTGGGGACGAACCGCCTTCTACCAATCCAGCGGAGCCTATGGGTTTCGCGACCAGCTCCAGGACGTACTGGCATTGCTGCACGTCGCTCCACAACTTGTCCGCGAGCACCTGTTGCGCGCCGCCCGCCACCAATTTGAGGCCGGGGACGTGCTGCATTGGTGGCACTCGCCATCTGGGCGCGGTGTGCGCACCCGTATCAGCGACGATATGCTCTGGCTGCCTTATGTGACCGCCGAATATGTAAGGCTCACCGGTGATGATACGGTCTTGACCGAGAAGGTTCCCTTCCGCCGTGCAACCTTGCTCGAACCGGGGCAGGACGAGCGCTATGGGCAGTACCCGGAAACCAGCGCAACTTATACCTTATTCGAGCATTGCCGCCGTGCACTGGTAAAAGGGATGACTTCTGGGCTGCACAACCTGCCCTTGATGGGCACCGGGGATTGGAATGACAGTATGAACCGGGTGGGGATTGATGGCCGCGGGGAAAGCACCTGGCTGGGTTGGTTTCTTTATAGCACCCTCAACCGCTTCGCCGAGCTGTGTGAGCGGAATGGCCAGGACGAGCCAGCCGCCGGTTATCGCCAGCGTGCCTCCGACCTGGCCCATGCCATCGAACACAGCGCCTGGGACGGCGAATGGTACCTGCGTGCGTTTTATGATGACGGCTCGCCCTTGGGCTCCTCCGAGAACCAGGAATGCCAGATCGATTCAATTGCCCAATCCTGGGCAGTACTTTCCGGCGGCGGTGACCCGCAGCGCGCCGCCCGGGCTATGCAATCTGTCTCCGACCATCTGGTGCGGCGCAACCAGCGGCTGGTGCTGCTATTTACGCCTCCCTTCGACAAGACCCTGCGAGATCCTGGTTACATCAAGGGCTACCCTCCCGGCGTGCGCGAGAACGGTGGCCAGTACACCCATGCTGCCCTGTGGTCTGCCTGGGCGCTTGTCGGGTTGGGACAGGTCGATGAAGGTTTTGAATTATTCCAGCTCCTGAACCCGATCTTGCATGCCGATACCGCTGAAAAAGCCATCCACTATCGGGTGGAACCGTATGTGGTTGCGGCCGACGTTTACAGCGTCCCGCCTTTCACTGGGCAGGGCGGCTGGACATGGTATACCGGGTCAAGCAGTTGGATGTACCACCTGGGTCTGGAAGGGTTTCTGGGGTTGAAGAAAAGAGGGGATCGACTTGAAGTGGATCCACGCATTCCCCGAAACTGGCCTGGCTTTCGCTTCACTTACCGGTTTGGACCGGCAACCTATGATTTTCAGGTGCAGAATCCGGATCACGTCTATCAGGGAGTGAAGCAAGTATTCTTGAATGGCCGGCCAATCCCAGACAAGGTGATCCATATCTCGCAGGACGGCGGTAAACATACGGTGCTTGTCGTCATGGGCTGAGCGTCTCTCGCATTCATTCCTCCCATCCGGACCGTTGGCCTTTCTTGCCCCTCTTCAGCGTAGAGTTGGATGCCGATACCCTGCTTGAGGGAGCAAGCTAGTTCGATCGGTGAAGTCCCGACTAGATTACGAACCGCTGTTCACAATCCTTTATGGTTTACATTTGGAAAGCAAATGCCGGTATTGGATAGAGCACAGAGAGGCAGATGGGAACATCTGTGACAAAGATGTAGATATCGGGCAGATGAGTCCCGATGTCCTGCAGTACCTTTACTAGGATTCGGGAGTATAGAGAATGAACCCCATAGCATTAAAGCGAAATCGCCCAGCGCGAACTGAGCGATCTCGGTCGCAGACCCTTGCACCTTGATACTCCTAATACCAAAACGATTAAATCCGGCATTAAGTGCAGCCTACGCTGCCTTGGGGAATTTTACGACCTGCGGAGAGGGTGGGTTCCCTACCCACGGTGAGTAGAGTGTTCTACCACAAGCCTGTATCTGTGCTGCATATAGGCGGGTATAGGCTTTTTTTTTGAGCTTCCATTCAATAAATTGCAGACACAGATTTCAGAATTTAAGTCACCAGTCTTATGTCATGATTTTAAGTTCGTGGCACAGCGCAGTTCAGCACGATGTGCTTGTATACAGCCGGTTGCTTCGGTGACAATGGCAGAAACAACGTCTTTCTTCTGGAGGAAAAGTGCCAACAGCAGGTGCGCGGGTTCAATGGTCTGGTGATTCAGATCGCTAGCAATTTACCGTGCCTGAATGATTGCCTCTTGTGATTTTCGGGTAAATTGATCGAGTTTCATCGTTGTACTCCTGATAATAATGATTTCAGATGTCACTGCAAGCGCTAGCGAATCGGTTTCCCATTGAGATAACCGGCTACAATGCCGTTTTGCGCAGAAGCTGGGCGTTGATGGCGCTATCCCCGCAGGCGGCCGCGGACCGTCACCCATAGCTGCACGCTGGTTTACGTCGTAACGAGGTTGCCTTATTCAATACATATCTAAATACCAACTGGATCTGAACCATCAACGATTGGTGTTACGACAACCACGCTTATCATTAGCATGGTTCCGCGAAATATCCAAAATTGCGATAGCCTACTGCAAAAATACCGTAGAATCAATTGTCAGGCAGCTTCGTTGGCGCGAGATAGCCGAGGCGAGACAATTTCATAACAAAGGAAAACACGACCATGAGGAAATTAAAACTGCAAGTACAAATGACCGTGGACGGATACGTTGCGGGACCAAATGGCGAAATGGACTGGATGACTTTCAACTGGGACGATGAACTTAAAAACTATGTAACAGAAATAACAGCACCAGTTGACTGCATCGTCCTGGGACGAAAACTTGCCCAAGGTTTTATCCCCCATTGGGCTGCTAACCCAGCAGGAGAAGACGCTGCGGGGATTGCCAAAATGAATAATACACCCAAAGTCGTTTTTACCAAAACGCTTGACAAGTCAGCATGGGACAACACCGTATTGGCAAAAGGCTACCTGGGTGATGAAATCAATAAACTAAAAAGTCAAAACGGCCAAGACATGATTGCTTACGGTGGCGTTACTTTCGTTTCATCCTTAATTAAAACAAGGCTTATCGATGAGTACCATCTATTCGTTAATCCTGTAGCGATTGGCACTGGCATGTCCATTTTCAAAGGACTTGGATACAAACAAAACCTGACGCTTAAAAAATCTTTAGCGTTCGCTTGCGGGATTGTGCTGCTCTGTTACGAACCAGCACACGACTAGAAAAGTAGAAATTAAAGGAGCTACTTGCGCCCAATAGGCCAGCGGCTTAATCAGGCGTGCCGTAGCCAGGAGGGCTGGGGAGATGACGACAACCAATGGGACTCCGCAAGCGAGCTTCGTGCAAAGATATTCGATCGCCCTCTTTTGCCTCTTGGCATTTTTACTCGGCGCAGGCATGGTGTACTTTGTCCTCTGGAGCAGACTTCCCCCTGGACTGGCATTAGCTTCGGTGCTCTCCGCCTCGATCGCGGGGCTTATCATGACGGCAGTAGAGGATGGCAGAGCTGGTTTGAAATTCATGCTCAGTCGCCTGCTGATCTGGCGGGTCGGGATTGGATACTGGTTCTTTGCGATCCTGTTCCTGGTCCCCGCCATACTGCTCGGCTCGCTGGTCAACCCGCGCTTCTACGGTGATCCGCTTTCTTTCAAGGATCTGCAACCGGCGTTCGAAATCCTGCCGATGTTCACCACTTTCTTCATCGTTGCCGGGTTGGGACAAGAACTAGGCTGGACAGGGTACCTCTTGCCTAGGCTCCAGGCTCGTTACAGTGCATTAACTGCCTGCATCATCCGGGCAATTATCGTCGCTATTTGGCATCTCCCGATCTTTATCTTCTCGATGCTGTATCCCGCTGCCCTGTCGGGTTTCCAGTACGCTGGATGGATCGCTCAAAAAGGGTTCCTGGTGGCAATCCTGACCGCGGTCCTACTGTTCATGCTGCCCTGGTCAGTTTTCTTCAGCTGGATATTCAACAATACGAGAGGCAGCCTTCTGTTAGTTTGTATCCTGCATGGATCGGAAATTTGGGTTGCCTATTGGATGATGAGTACCGGGATCAATCCAAGCAACCTGGACAACTATTGGGGCTATGGTGCCATCCTGGTCCTGCTTGCGATCATTATTGTCATCGTGACTGGCCCGCAAAACCTATCCCGCAAACACGCGCGGATCGTTCACAGGCCAGCGCTTCAATAAGAAATGCCGACGATTAAACCACAAGGGCAGGCCACTATCAGCCTGCCCTTTTTGATGATAGATCGGAATTTAGTGTTCCACCAGCGGCAGGAACAGGGTATAGTTGCCGGCCGTGGTGGTGATATCGAGCGAATTCTCTACCCCAGCATCCAGTAAGGAGATCGCTGAAACCGTGGTGATGTCGTCGTCCCCGCTGGCTGCAGCGGCTGGGACCGTCACCCAAAGCTGTACGGGGGCGCTTTCCCCGGGCATTACCGTCCCGGTATTTATGGCTGACAACGCCGTACCCCAGCTGCCGCCGGTAAATAGATCATAGCTGTCGGGGTAATCGCCGCCGTTGGTCACCGTCAGGTTGTACAGCACCGTTTGGCCAGGCGCCCCCTGCCCGCTGGAAGGATTTGCCGCCAGACTCACAGCCGGGTTGGCTACAGCACTGGTTGTTCCGCCAGCCTGTACGGATAAGCTGCTGTCCAATGCAGAGGTTGCCGTCAGGGTAAAGCTGTCGCTGACCAGCGCCGCGATGCTTATTGGAGCGAGCGGTGGGATGCTGACCTGGACATGCACCACAGCCCCTTGCATCTCACCCAACTCAATACTGGCGGGCGCGGTGGTTGGCCAGTCGTTGCCTGAAATCGATAGAGTATAGGTGTCAGTGTAGCTGCCAGTGTTGTCCAGCGTATACGTGTAATCGACCAGGCCGCCGGGATTACCGCTCTTTGATTGAGCAGCCGGCGCCAGCTCCAGGCCGGGTGTCACGATGGTGCGAGTGGTGCCGGTGGTTTGCAAGTACTGTGCAGGGTCGCCGTTAGAGTACGCGACTAGGGTGAAGGTATCGCTGACATCCAGGCTGTTTGGCGCCACCGGCGGGGTGTCAACGTGCACGGTGACCGTCATCTTTGACCCCGCATCGACGCTGAGAACGGTCGGGTTCAGCAGGGTGGTAGGCCAGGCATTCCCGCTCAGGTCCAAGGTGAAGATATCGGCCTGCCCCCGGTTCAACAGGGTGAATTCGTAGTCCACGCCGCTCCCCGGTAGGGTGGTCTGGGCTTGGTCAAGACCCAGGAAGGCAAGATAGCGCGGGCAGCTTTCCACGGCGACATCATCGATATCCCAACCTGGACGGGCGACCGAATTATCGCTACCCAAGCGGAAGCGGAATTGGGCGGTCTGCCCGGCATAGGCGCTCACATCCACCAACGAGTTCAGAAAGGGCTGCGGGTTGTTACCGCACCAGGCGTCCAAATTAGCCAGTGGGTTGCTGAAGCTGGGAGATATCGGTCCATCATAGGGATCGGAGAGCAAATCCGCACCTGGCACCTGCGTCCAGGAAGAGCCCGCATCGGTGGAAACTTCCAGGATACCGCCATCGTAGCACCCACCGGTGCTTGTCTCCATGTGCTGGTAGTTCCAGAACGACAGCGTGAGTGGGTTCTCGCCAGCGGGTAGGGAGATGGCCGGCGAAACCAGAAGCTGGTCAGAAACCGTGGCAGGGTTACCGGCATGGAAGGCACTGCTGCCGCTGTAGGGATTGAAGCCAGACAGGGTCCATGTATCGCCAGTGCCGCTGTGCGTCCAGCCCGGTGCCCCGGTTTCGAAATCTTCACTATACTGCCCCAGCGGGGTAACACCAACTGGGCAGCTGCCCGGGGTGGGTCCTGTGACGAAGACAAATGTGGCTGAGTATTCGCCTGTCCCACAGGCGTTGCTGGCGCGCACCCGCCAGTAGTACAATGAGTCGGGATCCAGTGGTGTGCTGGGGGTATGGGAGCTGCCGGGCAATCCAACCGTACTGTAAACCAGCGTGTTGAACTGGCTGTCGCTGGCGATCTCCAGGTCGTAGCCGGCAGCCTGGCTGGAGGGAACCCAGGAGAAGGTCGGTTGGACGGGTTGGCCGGTGGCAAAGTTGACCGGATCTGAGAGACTCACCCATCCGGGGATAGCATCGAACAAACTCAGTGCCAGGCTAGTGGTGATTGTGCTGGTCGATGCCACGCCGGTAATCTCCACCATATAATTGCCAAGCGGGGCCGCAGCAGTATTCCCAATTGTGAACAGGCTGGTCCCGGACGGTGTAACCGGGTTGACCGAGAAGCTGGCCGTTGTAGATGCAGGCTGACCGGATGCGCTCAGCGTGACTGGATCGGAAAACCCTACCAGCGAGCCGACGTTGATCTCGTAGCTGGCATCAGCAGGTTTGCAGATAGCCTGGCTGGTGGGCGTCGCGGCCAGTTCGAAATTTGGGCTGCCGCATTCAGGGAAACTGAAAGCGCCGATGCGCAGGCGCCAGCCCACGCTGCTGCTGACGGGGAGGTATTGATTGACATACCAGAAGGTGCAGTCGTCGACCGGGTCAATGTTCATTGAGGTGTAGTCGCCCCAGCGCTGCGAGTTGAGTTGCGAGCCGCTGCCGTTGATGATCGCGTTCTCGCCCTGCGGCATGGTTCCCAGCGGGTCGCTCGCCAGGCGACCGGTGTACCACACTGACGGGAATGTGCTGGTGGCGTCAGAGGCGCTGTAGCCCAGTGCCATATTGCCTTCTTGGTCCATGGCGATGCTGCCCATCCAGCGGTGGATGCCGTCACTTACGCCCGGGGCATACGTGCCTTGCTGGTGGATGAAAGGGCTGCTGTTCGGGCTGCGGATCTCCCACCAGCGGATGCCGGCAATATCGGTGGCTGCCTCGACCGACTGGTTGGTGACCAGGGTTTCGTAAGTACCAAAATTGCGGTAAGCAAGCCGCCAGGTAGGCCTTTGAGCGTAGGATAGGATATCCAGCCTGTTAGTCGTGCCTGGTTGTGGGATGCAGCTTCGTGATCCGCCTGAGCAAGGGAAGATCGTGTCGTAAGAGGCGATCGGGATGGTGTTCGCCAGGATAAATGTAGAGCTGGCAGGGTCAGTGAAATTCGCGCTGAACTTCCACAGCGTCAGGGCGTCCTGCGGGGCTCCGTACGGACCGCCATTATCCATCGAGCCCACAAAAAAGTTCGGCGTCCCGGGCGGCGGCGGGGTGCTGCCATCCATATCCGCCGGGAGCAGACCATCGCCGATATTGTAAATGCCACCGGCACTGGCAGGCGTGACCAGGAAGGAAATCACCGTTGGTGAAGGGTTACCGGCGATCAATTGGGCGCGGTTGACCGCGTAAGCGCCGATACCGACGAAGCTCGCCCCGCCGGCGAACTCGCGCGTGCTGAAGTACAGGGCGTCCGGCCAGATGCCATACTTGGGATAATCCGGGAGGTTGCTGCCAGTGCTAAAAGCGTAACGGTAGTAGGTGCCGGTCGGGTCACCGGTGGTGGAGACTGCCACGCAGTTGTAGTAGGTCGGTCCAGCGGTGGTAAACTGAGTCAGGAACCAGCGGTCAGCCATCTGATCGTAGAGCACGATTGGATCACCGCCATTCTCATCCTGACAGGCTCCGCCGAATCCGGCCCACAGGGTGTTGTTGAGTGCCGGGCCATAGAGCGAGTTGCCAGCCTTGTCAAAGATCTGGAAAGACAGGTTGCTCATCGCCACATAGTGGTTGGGGCCTACATCGCCAACCGGGTCGGGTGGAGAAACATTGGAGTTATTAGGAGGGCCGTCAAAGCTGGTAACCGGCGTCGGCATATCCCCAACACCGACAGCAGCCTGGACCAGCGAGTCCACATCCTGCGGGCCGAGCGCTCCTTCGAGACCCGTGGGTAGCGCCGGGATTTCAGTTTGTCCGGTTGGTTTGGCAGGGATGGGTGACAGCGTGCGCAGTGAAGGCGAGACATCGAACTGCACCGCGCTGCCCGCACTTCTGTAGATGCCTGCCGGGATGTCGGTGTCTTCTTTCGTTTGAGCCGTGGGGGCAGCCTGAGCAGCTTGCAGCCCAAAAAGAAGACTGCCCGCAAACACCAGGAAGGATGTTACGCTTATAGCTATTGTTACGATACCCTTTTTCTGACTGGTATTCATAATTTCTCCCAAACTGTATGAAATTTGTATTAATAACCCAGTATTATAAGCGCGCCGGTAGAAATATACAATCCTTTTAAGGTACCAATTATCAGGTTAGCTCAGTTTTGTAAGGAGTATGCTACTAGCTGCGCGACTAGGCGCATGCTTCAACAGCGCTGCCAGGTCTGAAATCTCAGCCTCCACAGCTTGGTGGGAGGTCAAGGACAACCTACCCCCCAGCCCCCTTCCAGCTGGAATGGAGAGTTAGGCAGAGTATGAGCAGCCATTCTTCCCTGTAGTGATTGCAATAAACGGTGCTCTGCACCTTCAGGTCTATGCGCAGCCCATCCCTGGTGCCCCAGCGCCAGCATGGCTTGAGCTTCTTACGGATGCAGCGTAACCCGCTCAACGGTAACGCTAGGAAGATACTCACCCTGCTGATTAAAAGTGAACGTGTCAAGGCGCCTTGGAAACCCGAGTTGCTCGTCGTAGGCAACGTTGCAGACGGGGAAGGGCTTGGTAAGCGGACGGTTGCGAACGCACTCTTCCCAGATGCGGGTAAAAAGAGCCTCGACAGTTAACTGGCCGAAGCTAGCGAGCGGGCAGTTTCTTCGTTCAGAATTGCTTGCTGCAACGATCTCAGCGTCGCTAACGGTGATACTATTCCAGCCCCCCGTACAGTCGCTCAATGAATTGCTTGCCACGATCATCTCATATTCGCGGGATACGAGACCCTTCCACTTCTCCTGATTGCTTAGCAACCTGGATTGAAATGTGTAGGTATACAGCCAGAATGGCATAACCACGACGATCAAAGCTGTGATGGCCAAAAATATCCACAGTGGGAGTTTTCTGATGGGGATGCGTATTGTCAAGCATGCCCTCCTATCTAGAACCTGCGGCATTCCAACTCAATGTAATGGCGTGCTAACACCACCCTTCTGAGGCGAGGCGTCTGTGGAGCGTCCGCTGCAGGGGCTGGTTGGGCACAGCTCAGAGCCATTTCTTCAGGAACTCGGTTTGCACCCGGCTTGCCTCATCGAACAGCTCGCCTGGATAATAGAGCAGCCCGAAATGCCCCCCGGCAATGTCGTACCACTGCTTGGGCGCGGGAATGAGCTCGTAAGCCTGCCTGGCGACCGAGTAATTGGCGTACAGCATCTCGTCCTCCGGGGCAACCATCAGCAGCGTATGCGCCCTGACGAAAGGCGCACACAGCGCCGGGTGGTATGGTACCGGCGTCCCCGGCAGTACCCGCGTGACACTGTTGCTCCAGCCAGTGCCGGCACGACCTCCGTAGTCAATGAACCAGCGGAACGCCTGGATGGGATTGAGCAGCGATGGCGTACCGGCTTGGTCGGCGGAGACAACCGGCATGGGCCCCACTGTCGTCTCGGGCGTCCCGCGCACATCACCGCGTGCGAGTATCTCTTTTATGAGGTCGAAATTTGCCCTGCTCGGGTCAATTTCCGGTGGCTGTGCGCCGAATACCGGAACCTGTGCGACGATGACTTTGACGCGCGGCTCAACCGCGCCAACGACGATCACCTGTCCGCCGGTATAGCTGTCCCCCCACAGAGCGATTCGCCCGGGATCGACTCCGTCCAGCCGCTCAACGAACTTCAGCGCATCACGGTAGCCCCGGCACTGAATCCAGGGATTGATCTCCTGCCGTGGTTCGCCCCCGCTCCTGCCAAAGTTGCGGTGGTCATAGAGCAGGACCGCCAGGCCGGCACGAGAAAACGCCTGCGCATATTTATCCGCTACCATGGTCATTGTGGCAGATGTCCCGTGAGCCATGATAACGACCGGCAGTCGCTTAGTCTGCTGCTCTGGCAAAAACAGCAGGCCGCTCAGCGTTGCTCCTTCGGACGGAAACTCAACTTCCTTGATCATGTGCCACCTCCGGGATCTGCGGTTGCCCTACGGAGTGAGATGCATAGTCCTTGATGCCTAGACCAATTTTACACATTATTCGTTCTACTACAGCACAAGATATGAATGAAAACCTCGCCGCAAGCGGCGCGATATTCTGGCTTTTTTCGCATAAACTCCGTTGCGGGGGACTAGCAACGGAATGAACCCTTTTCCATGCAATTCTCGGCCAGGATGACGAACCCCGCGTGAGCCAGCGCGGCGGACGAGCTGTGCCCGGTACGGAGCCGTCTGGGGTAGGTACACGCCAAACTGGAGAGGAGTGTCAATTGAGGTTGTACCTCCCCCCGCTGGCGGCCTCCCAGTTGGAGGCGGAGTGATGGCACCCACTTCCGGTATCGACCCGGCCGTGGCGAGGAAAAGCGTCGGCCGAGGCGGACCGGTGACTTGATATGCCAGTTAACTTGCAGGATGAGTGCCCAAGCCAGGGGACTCTCGGCTGCGACAGTAAAGAATTCAGTTTTAGACCCAGTTGTAAGTGGAAAAATCAAGGCGTTTTGGGCGCGGATGGATGGGGGCACGTTTCCGACAAACGTGTGCGGCTAAATGCTATACTCAGCGTGATGCAGCTCTATACATCCGATCGGGAGCGACGTCTCTGGCTGCGGGCCCTGACCGTCGTGCTGGCGATCTACTTCACGCTGGGGCCTGCTGGGACGCTGGTCGCGTACCTGCGCGAGCGGGACCTGCTGTGGGTCTCGGTCGCCCTGGGCAAAGGTGACGTCTCTGGCGCCGGCTACTGGCACCACTACCTCGGCCGTAACGGCATGTGACTTATTCTTGATATTGACCACAGTCCACTCGGTCAGGCGTCCCATTTCTAAAACTGATGAGTTATCCTTCCCAAACAAAACGATGGTTGCAGCAATCGTCTCCTTGCATGAGCGTTTTGGAACGGGTCAGGGTAATTTTAGGGTTGAACCCCTGACAATCAGCGTAGTCGGTATGGCAGAGGAGCCGGTAGCCAATATCCGCAGCCCCCATCTCCAGAAACGTCTTGGCCCACAGGCACTCAGTTACTTTCAATTCGAATGCTTGCGGCGTGTCTTCGACGATCTCACGGGTTAGAATGTGCTCCCCAAAGTAGCTGGGTTCACCCCCCGAGTTAGTGAAGGCAGCAAAGTCGTTACACGGCAGCTGGCGAGCAGTGGCTTGTCCAGCTCTCAGCGCGGATTCAAAAGCAACCTGCTTAAGGACTGCCAAGAAGTGCTCTTCGCCAAGCTCTCGGGCGAGGCCTTGCAGGACCGGAATAAGTTTCTTGTAGGCAAAATCAAAGACTTCCTCAAAGGTCATTTGCGAGTCTGCCACGAACTTGTGCTTGGCGGTTGTTTCAACAGCCATGATTATCCTCCGACCAGATCACTTTTTTGGGCTCATTTCGTTTCACTGAAATGTTTTAGAACTCTCATCGCTCTCAGTGTATTCCAGCGGCTTGGCCCGCCAGTTTTTTCCATATCAAAATGGGTTTGACCGGGATGTTTTGCCTGAACTGGCCACTTGCCATCTTTCCGTTGTTTTGTCCCCAGGATTTCAAGGGCATCCTGCATTCGTGGATCGTAGGAGATCCCTGCAAATTGAAAATAATCCAGTGCTCGTAGAATATCGTAACGCCAACGCGACGGATAAGAAAGCATTAACATTTTCTGATCGATTATTTTTCCAGTCCGATCAGATCGAAATAACCTATGCTGCAATAAAAATGTCCTTGCTTCGACTGCTGCTTCTTGGAGCTCTTCTAGCCGATACCTATTGCCATTCTTTGCATACTCTAAGATCCCTTCGAGAACGGAAATTGTAGAATGCAGCGAACTGTGAACTGCCCCAACTCCATTCGAGTTGCAGTTGAAACCACCATCCATCATATGTTCTGTAAGCAGGAAATCAACAATTGACTTTAAATCATCTTCCTTTGTCCCAAAATATGAAGCATAGTTTAGAAACATTCCGTTGACGCAAACATCACTTTTCTTAGCTAATCCGATTGGGAAAATCCCTCCATCCGGACCTTTGAGTGTCTTGAATTACCTGTGATATAGATTGTCTTATCAGCTTCGTTGTTTTGGGGCTATGGCGAGGTTTTTTAGATCCAGCACCGTGTAATGCGTTGAAATCCATTTCGGTTGATAAAAACGCTGCCCCCAATGCCCCTCTTTCTGTCGATAACTGAGAAAATGGGCACCCCATCCCTCGGTCGCAATGCGTTCCCGCAGAGATGGTTTTTCAGTTGCCAGCAAATCACGATGCACCTGATACTGAATTGAAACATCCCCCTCAAGGAGCCAAGCGATAAGTTGGCGCTTATCTAATGCGTTTAGAGATTTCGTCATCGTTATAAATTACGCCTAACTGCCCCGAGTCCAGCCGCTAGGGCTTTCGCAGCGTCACCCAACCAACGTTCACGAAGAGGTATCCGACCGGGATTCCTTTTCATGATGGCCCAATTTGCGCGGGCTTACTTGTGTATTTCGTAGACACTAGTGCTGGCGACGATCGGGCATTCCTGGGCTATTTTCTCTGCCTCCTCCAGGGTTTCGGCTTTGATTATAGTGTAACCGGTGAGGGAGTCTTTTCCAAAAGGAAGGTCCTTGGTCCCCGAGGGCGAGATTTCTCGTCCGCCACGGAGCCCGCCTCTGTCGACCTGCTTGTAGGCGATCAACTCGAACCATTTGTACCATGCTTCCATTTCTTCGGGCGTGGGTTTTTCAAATCCGTAATGCAAAATTAGGTAGTTTTTCACGTCTGTCTCCTTTTAGTTGTTTTTCGCCGTTCAGCTACCGCCGCCATCTATGGAACGATTTCCAACTCTCCTGAGAACGGGAGCCCAATAACCGCGACCTGCGTCATTCAGCCTCCCTGCCTCGAACCGCATATCCAGCTGATACGTAAATTGGTTTTTTAGATTATTATGATATTATAACTCATAATTACTGTATAGGAGATGCTAGACGCTTAGGAACTATTGACCGGGTGACGGCCAACATGAAAAACAAGCCAGCGATTCACCATATCCTAGTCAAGTTCGAAAATCGGGAAAAGATGGCGGAATTTGGGCTGGGATTTTTGGTCCCTGTTGTATTATGAGTTCCCATCTCCGTAGGTAAACGCGGAACACGCTCGACATCAGAAAGAGGCCGGGCTATTTCATTTTGCTTTTCTCTTGTACAATATTGCCATCGATCGAGGATTAGACTATGCATTATTACGGCGCCGTTATCCGGCCCCCCAGTGAAGCGCGGAGCTATATTTTACAAGTAACTTATGGCTGCTCCCACAACCGCTGTACCTTCTGCGGCACCTACCAAGACAAGCCCTTCCGAGTACGGGAGACAAGCCAGGTATTGGAGGATATCGAGCTGGCTGGCTCATTACATCCCAACACACGCCGTGTCTTCCTGGCCGATGGGGATGCCTTAGTCCTCAGCACCAATCGTCTGGACCATATCCTGGACGCGCTGAGCAACGCGTTTCCCCATCTTGAGCGGGTGGGGATTTACGCCAATGCCCAGAACCTCTTACAGAAGAGCATCGATGAGTTAAAAACCCTGCACGCCAAAGGGCTTGGGATCGTCTACCTGGGATTGGAGAGCGGCGATGACGGAGTATTATCGCGTATCGAGAAGGGTTCCACAGCGGCAGAAATGATTTCAGCGGCGACCAAAGCCAAACAGGCTGGTCTGCTGGTATCTGTCATCGGCATTCTGGGGATCGCCGGCCTGAAAGGCTCCCCACAGCATGCCCGGTTAACCGGTCAGGTGGTCAGCCAGATGGACCCGGATTATTTCTCCATGTTGACTTTGATGCTGGTCCCGGGCACGCAGCTGCACCATGAGTGGGAAGCGGGAGAATTTCAATTGCTGGAAGCGGAGCAGATGCTTATCGAGCTGCATCAAGTGATCGAAAATCTGGACGGTCTAACCGACTGTATCTTTCGCACCAACCACGCCTCTAATTATCTTGCTTTGCGGGGTACGCTTCCAGGGGATAAAACTCTCCTGATTGCAGCCCTGGATGCTGCCATAGCCCATGGCCCAGACGTTTTCCGACCCGAAGCCTGGCGCGGGCTGTAGAAAAACGTAAGCGGAGTGACGTCAGCGTAAAAGATTCCACCACAAGCACTAAGTTATCATCCTAAAGAATGGTCCGCTGCGATCTAAACAAAAATCCGCACCAGGCGGAATTTTATTTAAGAATTTGTACCATCAAATTCAATTTCCCCCTTTGATTTGCCGCGTCTCATGACATTCATTTGGTGATCTGTGATGCTGCCGGTTATTCTACACCCCGGCTTGGGACGGATGAGCAGCGACCTCATCCTCGGCTCGAGTGTGCATTTTCTCCCGCAGGGCAGCGATGTCACGTGGCACCAGGAAAGCGCCAATGCTGTAAAAACCCGCACATAGCAGCCAGGCGATAACTGAAATGTAGACAATGGCGGTCCCCAAGTCGTACCGCACTGCGATCAAGCCCGCCAGCAATGGTGCTGTGGCTGCGCCAGCATTTTCGATGAACAATTGAATGGCCAGAGCAGAGCTGCGCACTTCCGGCAGGGTGATGTCGTTCACCGACGAGACCATGTTGGGAGCAGGCCAGGGCATGAACATGACTGCCAACACCAGCGTTACCATAAACATTGTCCTGTTCTCAACCGGCACGTTGATGGCGATTGCCATGAACGTCGCTCCTAGGAGGACTCCGATGATTGATACGATCATGCGGCCGCGCGGGGTGCGTTTGAATGCCAAGTCCCCCAAAGCACCGCCGATGTAGTAGCTGGGCGATAGAAATAGGATTGCGATTACCAGGGTCAATAATATCTCTTCATTGGTATAACCCCGTTCGACTTCTAGATAGCGGAAGATCCAGAAAGTGATCACCTGCCAGGGAAAGACACCGAAGAAGCCCTGCAGGAAGAGAAAGTACATCGTGCGTGTGCGCAAGATCTGTTTCGCCGATTCAAGGTTGAAGCGGTAGATACCGATCTCCTCCAGATCAGCCAATTCTGGTTCGCTTTGACCGCGTTGCGGCTCTTTCACGCCGAAAAAGATGACCACTGATAGCAGGATACCGAATCCACCGGTGATATAGAACACGTTGCGCCAGCCGATGATACCACCCAATATCAGCCCCAGAACCATACCAACCAGGTAACCCAGCGGTTGGGTGAGCTGCAGCAGACCGTAGATCTTGCCGCGCCTTTCCGGGCCGAAGAGGTCAGAGACCATGCTGTACAAACCCGGATAGCTGGCATCATCGATGCCGGTGGAGGCGCGCGTTACCAGGAAGAATGGGTAACTCGGTGCACTGGCGTTGAGCATAGTCGTTCCACCCCAGATGGCAGAGGCCAAAGACAGCAGCTTGACGCGTGAAAAGCGATCGTAAAGGTAACCCCACAATGGGTAAAGTATCGCTCCCACCAAAAGCGCGCCGGTTGTGACTGCCCCCATCTGGGCTTCGTTGATACCGAAGGTCTCCATGATAGGTGTGGTTAAGGGGCCGATGAGCAATTTATCGGATTGGTGCAGCAGCATGAAGATGAAAAAGATTGCAACCGAGATCCAACGCGTTCTGGACGAAGTTTTCATTGGGCACTCCTTTTTCCTGGCGACCGGGGGGAAAGAGTCGCACTAGAATAAACCATACTTGATGCAGACCGGATGGCTAACCAGCCACTTCTGGTGGTGGGTTTATATCCTTACTACATTTGGCTGAAGTACCAATCCAGGCAAACCTGCCAGGTCTTGGAGTTCGTTCAAACATATTATCCCCCAATTTTGATATGGAGGAAAGCAAGTTTTCACGCAGGGTGCTGAAGATAAAAGCAGCCTCAAGTTCGGCATCTTCCCTTATACACCTGAACCAACAGTGAAACCAACGGAAATACCAGTACTACCAACCACAACACCAGAACCCATGCCGACTTCTTCTCACGGTCAGCAGCATGCTGAACACTGTTGCGTGTTCATATCGCCCATCACAACCATGACCTCGAGGGCATCGATTATGTCCCCCTGGCGCAGTTCCAGACGGCACCCATCTGACGGGCGACCTCCCCCCCGCCAGCATCAGGATCGATTGGATATTCCGGCACCCCACGCGCCAAGCCCATTTTGAGTACATCCAGGCTCAAGAATGGCAGTTGACACTCAGAGAGCAGGCGGCGGGCAAGGATCCCTTTTCCAGTGCGCGCCGCACCACCAATGAAGATGAGCATAAGTTGAGTCCTCCTGTCCACTTTCATTCCCGCGAGCAGCGCTTTTTACCGCCGCTTATCAGGTTATTCTGCGGACTTCGCGTTTTGGGGCCCAACGTTTTCATAGACCAGACCAAACTTGGTAGTTCGCGCCCCTCATTCTTTGAGCGCAGCGAAGTCAGGTGGAACTGGGGTCAGCACGCATTATCTCGTTGAGTTTATTCGCTATCCACTCAATTGAAATCAGGAATTTTCGTTACTTACTTTTTATTTCAGTCTCAATGTTCCTGGCAACTGGTAATCTGGTGTGTTGATGATGGGCTGTTCGGCGATGACCTGTCGAAGTAGAGCAATATCACTGGGTGCCAATTCCCAATCAACTTGCTGCAATTGGTCACGAGAAATGCTGGTGCCAGCTTGAGAATCTTTGTTTAGGACAGCGAGCAAATTATTTTTATCGTCGGTTCGAACTCCGCAATATTCAAAAATCCTACCGATTACCAGCTCAGGATTCGCCTTCAAGTCTTCATAGCGGACAGGCAGCATTGGCTGTCCAGCGTTCAGACACTCTAAACAGCGTTCCATATAATTGAGCCACGTCAAACTGATCAACAATCCCGCACTGATCTCGTCATGGCTAGAGAGTTTGTAGCGATCCAGCTTTTTTATCACCATCTTGGACCACATCCAAAAGCCAACCAACATTTCTTGAGTAGGATATTCGGTTCCACCAAAAGCACGCGCAAGGGATTTTCCCCAAGGCTCAGCGTGCCGGTAGAGAAACAAACTTTTCGCCTGTGGAAAATGAGCATGGAGCAAATCAGCAATTTCCACCACAAAACTACGGAACTTCAGCACCCACACAGGTTGTTGACCATCCACAAAATCCTTGCAGGTCAACAGTAAACAGGCCCTGGTCAGCGCACCGATTTCAGGGTCATTGGCGCCGGAAAAGTCGCGCATTTGCACTAATTGAGTAAATACATCTGGTTCAGACAAGCTCACCACATCCTCTGCCTGACTGAAAGCCGAACTGGTCACAGTGGTTCCACAGCGCCCCATAGAGTAGATCAAAACCATGCGCCGGTCATCAAGGGTAACTTGGTCGGCAAGCCGTTCCAAAGTCTCGTAAGAAACCTTAAGCACCTGGGCAGCATGTTCATACTGACTAATGTAATAGAACGGAGCCGCAATAATATCACCTACATCAGGAGTTTCTACAAAGACAGCTTGTTTATTTTGTGGTTCTAAACAGTAGAGCAATATATTTGGGTTATCCAGGATTGTTTGCGCGTCAACGAATCCTTTTTCTGATAACTCGAAATCTTCTACGGCTGGATATTCAAATGGTAACAATTTTTTACGAGAAATGACATCAAATACCTGTGCTTTCATTTTCCTTCTCCCGGCACATCTGAATTGATTGAATTACCACGTAGCTGTATATATCCCCCCACATGTCATTGCTTTTCTTAGTTATGTAGTGCCTAAATTTATTGTACATTTTTTCTCACAAAATTCCAATTCATTTGAACGAAGCAATCTTTTCCAATCCGTGGGTGCTAACGGTTCATTCACCCGCACGGCGTAATATCCTCATCAATCGCTTTGCATCCGGCAGCATCTGGGTCGGGTTTTTATGGGATAGGGGCCTGTAAACTTCAGGGCAATTTACACTGGTTCTCCCGAATGACTGCCTTGAACCCTGACCAGGTCTTGTAGCCCGGTACCCTGACCGCGGCTGATATCCCCAGCTCATGCTCCGGGTATTTCAACAATACCTCGTTGATGGCTGCTTGCAGGTTATCGGCATAGACCAATTCAGGCAGGTCCGGATCCTCAGGGCTCATATCCGCCGTACAACCCGCACAGCCAATAACACAGGTGAAGATTACCAGCAAGAGGATCTTCAGGAGGCTCAAATGATCCATGAATTTCATCAAAAGGATTCTTCATGTCAAAAGGGGGGCATCATCATGCAGTTTTCAAACCTTGGATTATTTCTGCTAAACCCGGTCTTTTCCCATACATCAGCATAAAAGTCCTGAAGATCTTTATTGAAATGTATAGCCCCGCGATTATTGAAAGCCCTAACACCCCAATACTTGTCACGATCTGCCACGCCGGGATATCCGACACTCCCAATCTCAGCATAGTCTGAACGGGGGCGGTAATGGGGAATATCGACAGCACAATCCAGATAGGGCTGTTCGGGAAATTGATCAGCGCACCGAAAAACCACAGCGGTATAAACCCCGCCAGGATATAGAACATGGAAATCGTATGTCCTTCCGTGGCACTGGAGCTGATCCCGCCGACCCCGACGGAGAATACGGCGAACAGCAGGTAGCCCAATATAAAATACACAACACCCAGGAGAAGAAAGTTGGCGGGCAGCTGAATGTCGCTCAGGAATCCGCCGAAGGAAGCGGAGGCCAGGTTCAATAGCAGCGGTGCAGAGAGCAGCCAAATTAACACTTGCAACAGCCCGGCAGTACCCAGGGCAAGTACTTTGGCGATGAGCAATTGGCGGACGGACACAGATGAAAACAATACCTCAATCAGGCGGCTTTCCTTCTCCTCTCCTAACCCGCTGATTAGAGAATTTGCGCCGAACATGAAGGCCATGCTCAGCAACATCGCGAAAATGAAGGGGATAATGATATTGCCAATATTTCCCTGTTCCTGGGCTATCTCGCCATTTTCGTCAAGTCGGGTGACCTCCAGGTTCAGAGGCGAGACAATCGAGCTGATGATCTCAGGTGGCACGTCATCTTTCAAAAGGTTCCAGGCGAGGAAGCTGTCGATAAAGTACGGGATCATCGCCGGTGTACTGAGTTCTTTCGCCAGCGTATACCGGTGAATTGTCCCCGAGGAAGTGTAATCTGAAGGAATGACGAAATATTCCGAAACATCCCTTCGGACCAGGGCATGGGTTGCAGCCTCCCGTGTTGGGTATGGAACCAGTTTGATCAACCCGTGGTCGGTATGATCACTAAAGATGCCGACTTCGTCCACATATCCGATAATCATGACCTCTTTTACTGAAGGTTCGGTCAAAGTCGCTACCAATTCAAACGCTCCAATTCCCAAAAGGGCTAATACGGGTACGATAAGGGTCATGACGATAAAACCGACCCGCTTGATTGCCTGCCCGAACTCGTGCTTGAATATCAAATAGGCTTTATTCATGCTCCACCCCCCATTAGATCCAGGAATATTTCATTGAGCGAAGGAGTCTTAACTTCAAAGCGGTTAATTGTTACTCCACGCTCACGCAATCGATCGAGAATGATCTGTGGTGTTGTGTCCGGAGCTAAGACCAATTCTACGGAATCTTTATCAAGTTTTATTTCGATCACCCCAGGCAGGTCGCCCAGTTCTCCATCCCCAACCACCAGGACCGAATTTCTTCTGAATTTAGCCCTTGATTCCATTATGTCACCATAAAGGACGGTGTGGCCTTTGTTTATCATCAACACCCGGTCGCATAGCTCCTCGACTTTATTCATTTGATGCGTGCTCAAAATTATGGCTTTCCCTGCATCCCTTAATTTGCCGATTATGCTTTGAATCGTCTCTGTCCTCACCGGGTCCAAGCCGGAGAAGGGCTCATCCATAATGATCAGGTCCGGGTCGTGGATGACAGTGACGATAAACTGGATAAGCTGGCCCATCCCCTTACTCATTTCCTTGTTTTTCTTCTTTTTGGCTTCGAGCATGCCGGTTCGCTCAAGCAATATATCCGCTCTCTTTTCCGCCGTGGCTTTATCCATACCCTTCAGGGAGGCAAGATAAAGTATTAGATCAATCGCGGTTAACCTCTTGTACAACCCCCGCTCTTCAGGCAGGTAGCCGATTTGATCTTTTACAGCCTCATTCATCTGCTGACCGAAGATTTTCACCTCACCGGAATCGGGTTTCATGAAATCCAAGATTATTTTTATGGTGCTGCTTTTTCCTGCGCCATTAGGCCCGATAAGCCCCAGGATCTCTCCCGGTTCAACGGAAAAGGTCAAATCATCCACCGCGGTCACGTCGGCGTAGGATTTATACAAGTGATTTACTTCAACCGCTGTCATATTAAAAGGCCTCCCTCCGCATCTGCTCTAATGTGTGGTTTTCCCGTAGAATGATGATCCTCTAGGGGTAAAACCTCCGGAACACGCGGCAGATTGCTAAACTCACCCACAGACTCGTTTCCCTCGTCTTCGCATAATTGATTTTTTACCTTCAACGTAAGAAATTTGCCATAGACCATCTGCCCCTTGGTGTTCAACAAGCCAGTTGAGTGCCATATCAACTTGTTCGTCCCGCGAGGTGTCAATCAGCGAAATGGAATCAAGTGCTGTGACAAGGTTATTCCACCAGAAAGGGTATTGGAACCTCACCCGGTAGCTTGCCGCTTGGTAAGACGTATAGCAATCCTATTGAAAGAACCTCGATTTCAAAAGATCAGCCGCTGTCTTAGCCGCGGCCGTCCACAACCGTCCCGTTTGTGATAATGAGGGAAATCCGAGCTGGCCGGTGTATCCCCTGGCGAACCCTGCCCGCCACATGCAGCCAACCCCAGCAGAACGGCGAGCTGGACTAATATTCTCAGCGTCTTCATGGTCACCTCCCCTAGACCCACAGTGGGCGATCTTAATGGGCTGGGCATGGAAGCCGCGGTACCCGGGTGCGATGTGTCCATCCTACAGGCTGTAAAACCAGCGACGTGTCTACAGTGATGCCAAAACATGCTTGAGGGATGTTTTGGCGGTAAAAGGCGTGATGTGCAGACCTTAATGATTAGTCCAAATTTTGTACGATCACAGTACTACTATAGCATAAGAAATGAAAAAACTCCGTTGTGGGAGCCTAGCATCGCGATATATATCCTTCCGATTGAAATCCGCGCAGGAGATCACGGTCTACCCACAAAGGACGTGCTCTAGAGGAGTATCTAGCGTGGGGCTTTGAGCGGGCGCACGGCTTATGCTCACTCGCTGGGCTGCAATTGGATGATGACCATACCCTCACCAGGTATTCCGGGCAAAGGCTGGTAGTCATCGAAGCCTCCCTTATCGTTAGCAATCAAATCTGGCAGCTCTGCCTCCCCGCCATAGATCGGGGTGGCTCGGTAAGTACCGGTAAGTGATCCTACTCCCGATATCAGGTCGTAGTCGCGCACAATATTTTTGTTTAGGTTAATGATCACCAGGACAATTTCTTCTTGGCTTACACGTAAGAAGGCAAGCAGATCTTTATCCTCGCTCTCAACAGGGCTGAAATCACCCACCTGCAGAGCGGGGTGGTCAGCGCGTAGATGGATCAGTTCCCGGTATAGCGATAGGAGCGAGGTCGGGTCCTTTGACTGGACAGCGACATTTTTTTCTTTATAGTCATCGTTGACCGGCTGCCACGGAGAACCGGTGGTAAAGCCAGCATTTTCCTCCGCCGACCACTGCATTGGGGTCCGGATCAACTCATCTGGCTTTTTGCCAGTCATGCCGATCTCTTCACCGTAATAAACAAACGGAACACCAGGCGCGGTCATCAATATCATAGCAGCCAACCTGGCCTTGCCCTCATCCGTAGCAGGCTGGCTCATTACCCGGTTCATGTCATGGTTGGTAAGGAAGGTAGCCGATAGGTTATTACCGAACAGGTCATAGCTGGAAGCCAGAGCCTCTTGGATGCTTCCAGCATTCCGAACCATTACACCCTTGAGGATGGCTTCTGCCAGGTCGAAGTCGAAAGCCAAATCGAGCTCATCGCCCTGGAGATAAGCCACAACATTAGAGCCTTTAGACCAAATCTCGCCGACTGCCAACGCCTCAGGATTAGATGCTTTGTATATCGCGTGGAAACTCTGCCACCATTCGTGGGTCGCCGCGGTATTCTCCTGGATACTGCCGTCCTCGATCATGTGACGGGCTGCGTCCAGGCGAAAACCATCCACACCGGCATCTTCCAGCCAGAAACGAGCAACATCCTGCATCTCTGCCGTCACCTGCGGATTCTCATAGTTAAGATCGGGCATACCCGACCAGAAGAGACCATAATAGTAGCCGGAGGGAGAGGGATGCCAGACCTGCTGGCCCCAAGGCCCGATATAGTTGGGTTTACTTTCCGACCAGATATACCATTCGCGGCGCTCTGATGTGGGATTATCGCGTGCCTCGACAAACCAGGGGTGCTCGGAAGAGGTGTGGTTAAGCACAAGGTCGATGATGATCTTAATGCCGCGCTTGTGCGCCTCGGTCAGCAACCGCTTGAAATCCTCGTTGGTGCCATAATCCTTGTTAACCACGTAATAGTCGGTGACGTCGTAACCATGATAGCTGGGCGATGGCATGATCGGCATGAGCCAAATACCCGTGACACCCAGATCGTCGTTAGTGGCTGGATCACCGTCGTTCAGATAGTCAAGGTTTTCGATGAGCCCGTGCAGGTCACCAATGCCATCGTTCGCCAGTGGACCTGTGGTGGCATCGGCAAAGGAGCGCAGGAATACTTCGTAGAATACCGTGCTGCTCCACCACGCCTCCTGGGCAGGCTGGGGTATTCGATCAGGGGTTGCAATGGGTAGGATACCGGTGGTGGAAGCTGGCCCTGACTCGGTTTGAGCAGGTGTTCCTTGTTTGGGTGGGGTGGGAGCTTCCTGTTCATTAACGGTGCAGGAATTCAATGCGAATAAATTTATCGCAATAAGAACAATATATATGATCCTTTTCATGGAGATTATCCTTTGTGGATGGGTGCGGTAGTTATTGCTCTCTCTGCGGTCATGTCGCATGCAGGAGCAGCTTTCGCAAACCACCACGACTTCTTCCCACTACTGGACTGGTAGAAATTACGTCAAAACGAGCCATGGACAAATTTCTCATTCACTCCGAAAGCTCGGTATTTAGCTACCCGGTTGTGTTTGTCCGATCCAGGAACAGAAGTCATCCAGCGTGGAGAAGATATGTGTAGAAACTGCCCGGACAAACCAATTCATTTCCAGTGACGAGATGCTTAAAATTGTTTTTCCTTTATCGTTAGCACAAATCATCTCCAGTGCGGAACCCATGCTTGCTTAAGGCAGATATGCAATGACTAAATCCGCTAAGGCTGCTTCGTTCGCCATTTCAAAAAGGGCTTGCCTGGCGGGCGCGTCATCGATTCCCCGGCATCGGGGAAAACCGAGAACGGATCATAGATTTTGGCATCTTCGCCTCCTTCCCCCAAATCCTCGTACCCGATATACAGTATCTCCTGATAAATCATTATACAAAATCCGGGAATATACATCAAGAAATCTTATGCGAAGTAATGTGGAGAACACTTATGAGTACTATCATCTGTAAACCTTGGGACCTCAGTTAGGCCAATGGCATCATAGTATAATCTCCTCGGGAAATCGCCATGCGAGACAAGGAAAACCTCAATCCCCTCCTCCAAACCAAACTATACCGTCCAACTCTACCAGTTGACATGGTACTCCGGCCTCAATTGACAGACTGGCTGGATGCACGCATTACCAGACCGGTCACCCTGGTCTCCGCTCCCGCTGGATATGGCAAGAGTACCTTGATCAGCAGCTGGCTGGACACCTGTAATTACCCCCATACCTGGCTTACCCTTGATGCGCAAGACAATGATCTGGTTGTTTTCTTGAAATACTTCATTGCTTCCATTCGGGTCATCTACCCTAAAGCTGCCAAAAAGGCACAAGCTTTATTGACATCAAGTTCCCAAACACCGCTCAAAGAGTTGGTCATCAGCCTGATTAATGACATCAACCAGCTTGATCAATTCTTTGTTTTGGTTCTGGATGATTTTGAAGTCATTCAGGAACATCGGGTCCACGATTTCCTACACGAATTTCTGCTCCATCCCCCTCAAGATTTTCACCTGGTGCTTTGCAGCCGGGTTGATCCGCTGCTGCCCATCCAAAAATTACGCGCCAAAAGCCAGTTGACCGAGATCCGCGCCCAAGATCTACGTTTTTCGCTGGAAGAATCATACACATTTCTTCAGAAGGTGATGGGAGAACACATCGATCTAGCCACGGCAAAAAAGATGGATGAGCAATCTGAAGGTTGGGTGACCGGTTTGCGATTAGGCGCGCTGGCCTTGCGCCATCGTGTGGGTAAAGGACCGATTGAGGTTTCACCCACGGTTAACAACAAGTATGTCCTGGATTATTTGATGTCTGAAATTCTGGAAAATCAGGAGCAGATTTTCTCGGAAGCGTTGTTGAAGACTTCGATCCTGGCGCGCTTCAATACGGAATTGTATCAAGCTGTCTGTGCTGGCAGATCTGGATTGAAGGGTGATATTTTCCTGAAATGGTTGTTGGCTTCTAATCTTTTTGTGATCTCTCTGGATGACCAGAACCATTGGGTTCGTTACCATAACCTGTTCAGGGAGTTCTTAGAGGAAGAATTAGTCCATCGTTACGATCGTGCTGAGATCTGTACCCTGCATATCCGGGCCAGCGCATGGTTTGCGGGACAAGGCATGATCGATGAGGCACTTCACCACGCGCTGGCTGCCAATGATTTTTTGGTTGCAACCCGACTGGTTGAACAGAACGTACGCCAATTGCAGGATGAAGATCAATGGCATTTGTTGGAAAAATGGATAGCTCGAATACCGGATGATATAGTCCAGGAGCACCCCAAACTGATGTTAGCGAAAGTTTGGTTATCCTTTCAAAATTTTGCACTGCAGGCTATTCCACCCATTCTTGAGAAAATCGAGAAAATCCTGGAAACTGATGCGGACACGCAGGCGCTATGGGGAGAGGTTGACTTTTTCTGGGGACACGACTGGTATTGGCAAGGCCAAAGTGCTCGCAGTTTGGCAGCACTTCAGCACGCCCTGGAGCGAATACCCGTAGTGCATCATATGGCCAGAGGTGAGGCTGAGCTTTTCTGGGGTTTAGCCAATCAGATGCTTGGACAAGAAGAAGAGGCTGTCCTGCAGTTGAATCAATGGCTCTATTATGATCAAGTGCCTCACCCCGGCCGCCAGACCAATTTATTGGGATCGCTCGCCTTTATCCACTTGCTGAACGGTGAATTGGATGAAGCAGCTCGCGTGATTCAAGAAACCCAAGAAATGGCGACCAAGTTTGACAACATCTATGTCAAAGCCTTCGCCTTCTACCTGCAAGGGATCATCCACTATTGCCAGAACGACCTGGAAAACGCGGCTCGTTGTTTTGCTTTTACGGCAAAAAACCGCTACTTCTTGCACATTGGAGCCGCGGTCGACAGCCTGGCAGGCCTAGCCCTTACCTACCAGGCCTTGGAGCAAACAGAAAGCGCCAATGCAACCATGGCACAACTGAATGAATTTGTCAAAGAAATTAATCAACCAGTTCCCATAACGATTGCTTGTTCATGCCAGGCCCACCTTTCGCTATTACGGAGTGACCTGGTATCAGCAAAACGCTGGATAGCGACGGCCGACTTAAATACGGATAATGGAATCATGTTTTTTTGGTTAGAAATCCCCCGGCTAACGGCTTGCCGGGGACTGATCGCCCAGGGTACCCCTACAAGCTTAGTAGAAGCCATCCAAAAACTAAAGATATATGAGCAGCGCAACATTAGCGAGCATAATACGCATCAGTTGATTAAAATTCTGCTGCTGCAGACCGTGGCCTACCAGAAACTATCCCAAACCGATCAAGCCCTTGCAGCGTTAGCACGCGCCCTGAACCTGGCCGAACCGGGTGGCTGGATCCGGCCCTTTGTGGAAGCGGGAAATGGTATTTTTGAACTTCTTACCCGGCTGGTTGGCCAACAGGGGACGACAAAATATATCAGCAAGCTATTGGCTGCGTTTGAACCTGAAAAACCCGTAGAACTGCCAAAACCCGCAGCACAGACAGCCCCAGAGTGGATTGAATCCTTGACCAGCCGCGAGTTCGAAACCCTGGAGTTGTTGGGGAAACGTTATTCCAATAAAGAGATTGCTGCCGAACTGCATATCACAGTGGGAACCGTGCAACAGCACTTGAACCATATTTATGCCAAGCTGGATGTCAAAGGACGGCGGCAGGCGATCGCTAAAGCGAAAGAACTTGCCTTGCTCCCGACTAGCACTTAAGCCTCAAAATCCGACAACATCGAGCTAATATATAAGCTTTATATAAGCTTTTCTTAGTGTTGCAGACTGCAACACTTTGTTATGCTTTAAGCAATCACCAAAAGCAATTTTGGTTGCATCGTGAATTTCACCACGGTATAGCCCTAACCCGGATGAACCGGAACTAAAAAGGTGCTATTCCTGAAAATTCTTGCCTGCCTGAAAAGAATCTCACAGGTTAGGCTCCATCTTTCATTCTTAAGGAGTAAGAAATGACCGACAATTTAAAACCCACCCCAAACTATAACACCCATATTCCAAGCAAAATCATGACCCCAGATAAAGTCGAAACCCGCCTCGGCACGCTGGAGTTTTTTGACGGCATCCCCACCAAGAAGACGGCGGAACTCGTTTACGATAACCTGGACTTCCTGCGCGGCATCGAGACCTTTCTAAACGGGGTACCTGCCGCCTCGGTCGAGGGGCTTCGGCTAGGCCAGGCGGAACTTGGGGCTACGGAATGCCACCAGGTCGTATTGTTCGATAATCTAATGGACAGCAATCCTCTGTGGCTGACTGGCAACACAGACACGGTCTACTGCTCGGTCTTCCTCGACCTGCAAAAAGATGGCCCGACGGTGGTTGAGGTCCCCGCCGGGGCTGGACCGGGAACAGTCGATGATGCCTTTTTCCGCTTCGTGATCGACATGGGCGCACCGGGGCCAGACCGCGGCAAAGGCGGCAAGTACCTGCTGCTGCCGCCCGACTACGAGGGTGACGTTCCCGATGGCTACTTCGCTGCCAAATCACCGAGTTGGGTCAACTGGGTCATTCTGCGTGGCTTCCTGGTGGACGGCAAGCCAGACGCGGCCTCCAAAATGTGGCGGGAAGAATTAAAAGTTTACCCCCTTTCCCTGGCAGCCAACCCACCCGCCATGGAGTTCTTTAACGCCTCCAAATCGGTGACCAACACGATCCATGCCAACAACTTCGAGTTCTACGAAGAACTCCACACCGTCATCGACCGGGAGCCAATCGAGCTGCTTGATCCCGAATTACGCGGTCTCTTCGCCTCCATCGGCATCCAAAAAGGCAAGCCCTTTGCCCCCGATGCGCGCATGAAGAAGATTCTGACCGATGCAGTTGCGGTAGCCAACGCCACCGCGCGGGCGCTCTTCTGGTACGAACGCGATCCATCGGAATTCCTTTATGAGGGCAGTTACTGGAAACGCGGCTTCGTCGGCGGGAACTATCAATTCCTCAAAGACGAGGGCATGGGCGGCCGTCACCTGGATGCGCGACTTCACACTTTTTACATGGCCACCGTCAACACCCCGGCCATGGCGATGAAGATCGTCGGTGCCGGGTCGCAATACGCTTGGGGCTACCTGGACTCAAACGGCAATGCCCTGGACGGCCGTAAGACCTACAAGCTGAATCTGCCCAAGGATATCCCCGCTTTGAAGTTTATGTCCGTGGTGGTCTATGACCCGCAGACTCGCTCCGAACTCCAGACCGGCCAGCCGTACCCCAGCAAGAACAACGTCCGTGACGAGCTGATCGAGAACCAAGATGGGTCCATCGATCTCTACTTTAGCCCTGAGGCACCGGTTGGCAAAGAGAAAAACTGGATTCAGACGGTTCCCGGCAAAGGCTGGTTCTCCCTCTTGCGACTCTACAGCCCAACCGAACCTTGGTTTGACAAAACCTGGCGTCCTGGTGAAATTGAATTGATTTAGCACCCTCACCCTGTCGCTGGCGCGACTCCCCTCTCCCAGTAGGGAGAGGGGTTGGGGGTGAGAAACTAAGTAGCAAACAATGAACGACAAAAAAACCAACATTATCGTAATGATTGTAGACAATATGCCCGCCGATGCGCTCACCCTTGCTCAATAACCGGAAATACCCAACACAGATAACCAAATTTGGGTACATCTACCCAAGGTTTTGCATATATTAGGGATGTACGCGCCTATGTGCGCGATAAAAAAAGGAAAATTGAATGTCTGAAATCATTGGGGTAATCGCTCAAATCTCGGCCCTGACCTTTATCCTGACCAGCATGCTGGCGATGGGTTTGAGCCTGACGGTCAAACTGATCATCGACCCGCTGAAAAATGTGAAAGTTGTGCTCCTGGCCCTACTGGGCAACTTTGTGCTGGTGCCCGCGCTGGCCTATCTGATCTCGGTGGTCATTCCGCTGGACGATGGCCTGAAAACCGGCTTGATCATTGCCGGGGCGGCGGCTGGCGCACCCTTCTTGCCCAAGCTGGTGCAGGTTGCCAAAGGCAACGCGGCTTTCTCGGTAGGTCTGATGACCATGTTGATGATTATCACTGTAGTCTACCTGCCGTTGATGCTGCCCATTTTGCTGCCGGGTGCTTCGGTCAGTCCCTGGGATATCGCCAAATCATTAATCATCACCATGCTGCTGCCGTTGGGTATTGGCCTGTTCATCAAAGCTCGCTATCAAGAAATAGCCCAAAGTTTGCAGCCGCATATGTCTCAAATATCCAGCCTGGCAATCGTGGTTATGCTGGTGACCATCCTGGTTTTGCAGTTCAGCACCATTATCGGCACGATTGGTACCGGCGGCCTCCTGGCGGCCCTGCTCTTCCTGGCGGGTGCGCTGGTGGTCGGCTTACTGCTGGGCGGCAAAGAAGCCACCATGCGCTCGGTCATGGGCCTGGGGACCGCGCAGCGTAACCTGGCCGCGGCCATGTTGGTGGCGGCGCAGAATTTTTCGGATGACGCCAATGTACTCTAATGGTGATGCTGATCGGCATCCTGGGCTTGGTTGTCCTGATGGTCGTCGGCGGTGAGATGGGCAAGCGCGTCCAGCCTGCAGGCGAATAATTGTATTTACCCGATGGCCCACGAAAGCCATTGATGAACGCAGCTTGTGATCTCGGTTTTCTTTTGGGCTGCGCAACCCGCTCAAAGGACAACTGAAAAATAACCACTGCGAATAACTAAGTTTTTTATTTGGAAAGGAGAAATATGATGGATTCGAAAGATAAGATTCAACGATCCGTTCTACCCATCCCGAATATCCAGCCTTTTGGTCTGACGACCTACGATGCGAAGGACCCGGATACCAAGTTCCCGCCGATCCGGGAACTGCGACCCCCGAAAGGCGCGCCGAATGTGCTGGTCATCTATGATTGACGATGTCGGGTTTGGCGCGAGCAGTGCCTTCGGCGGGCCGTGCAACACCCCCAACATTGAAAAGCTAGCCAAAGGTGGGTTGAAGTACAACCGTTTCCATACCACGGCGCTATGCTCGCCCACGCGGCAGGCGCTCCTTACCGGTCGCAACCATCACTCCGTTGGCATGGGTGGCATCACCGAAATCGCGACCTCCGCTCCCGGCTATAACTCCGTGTTGCCGAACACCAAAGCACCGCTGGCTCAAACGCTCAAGCTCAATGGTTACTCCACCGCGCAATTTGGCAAATGCCACGAAGTCCCTGTCTGGCAGACCAGCCCAGCGGGGCCGTTCGATGCCTGGCCGACCGGAGGCGGTGGCTTTGAGTACTTCTACGGCTTCATCGGTGGCGAGAACAACCAGTATGACCCGGCTTTGTATGAAGGCACGACCCCGATTGAGCCTCCCAAGACACCCGACGGAAGGTTACCACCTGACCGAGGATTTGACCGACAAGGCGATTGCCTGGGCGCGCCAGCAAAAGGCGCTCATGGCTGACAAGCCGTTCTTCATGTACTTCGCGCCCGGCGCTACCCACGCGCCGCACCACGTGCCGAAGGAGTGGATCGACAAGTACAAGGGCAAGTTCGCCCATGGCTGGGACAAGCAGCGCGAGATCACTTTCGAGAAACAGAAAGAGCTGGGCGTTATTCCGCCCGATGCCGTACTCACCCCGCGTCACGACCAGATCCCGGCCTGGGATGACATGGACCCCAAACTCAAGCCCGTACTGGAGCGCGAGATGGAGGTGTACGCGGCATTCTTGGAGCACACCGACTATCATATTGGTCGGTTGCTCGATGCGCTCGAACCTGTGATCGACGACACGCTCATCTACCTGATTGTCGGCGACAATGGTGCCTCGGCAGAGGGTACATTGCAGGGCGCTTTCAACGAGATGGCCAACTTCAACGGCATGGCTGCCATCGAAACGCCTGAATTCATGCTGTCCAAGTTGGATGAGTTCGGTGGCGAAGGATCCTACGGCCACTTCGCGGTGGGTTGGGCCTGGGCGATGGATACACCCTACCAGTGGACCAAGCAGGTGGCTTCGCACTGGGGCGGCACGCGCAACGGCACGATCGTGCATTGGCCCAACGGCATCAAGGAAAAGGGCGGCATGCGCAGCCAGTTCACGCATGTTATCGACATCGCGCCGACGGTGCTGGAGGCCGCGGGCATCCCCGAACCGATCAGTGTCAACGGCGTGCAGCAGAGCCCGTACGAGGGCACCAGCATGATTTACACCTTCAATGATCAGCGCGGCACCCGAGCGCCACGAGACCCAGTATTTCGAAATGTTCTGCAACCGCGGCATCTACCACAAGGGCTGGAGCGCCGTGACCAAGCATCGCACGCCCTGGATGATGGGCGGCGAGAAAATGCCGGCTTTCGACGACGACGAGTGGGAACTCTACGACGGCAGCACAGACTGGACACAGTCCAATGACCTGTCGAAACAGATGCCCGAGAAGCTGCATGAACTGCAGCGCCTGTGGATGATCGAGGCGGTCAAGTACAACGTGCTCCCGCTGGATGACCGGCAGATCGAGCGCCTCAACTCCGATCTGGCAGGCCGCCCCGTTCTGGTTAAGGGGAACTCGCAAGTATTGTTTGGAGGCATGGGACGCCTTTCGGAGAACAGCGTCATCAACATCAAGAACAAGTCGTTCTCAGTCACCTCCGATTTGGAAGTGCCCGCCAAGGGGGCCGAGGGTGTCATCATCGCCCAAGGTGGCCGGTTCGGCGGTTGGAGCCTGTATGCCAAGGATGGCAAGGCCAAATTCATCTACAATGTGCTGGGGATCAATTTCTTCGGCATCGAAGCCAGCGAGCCCATCCCAACGGGCAAGACCCAGGTGCGTGCGGAGTTCGCCTATGACGGCGGCGGCTTTGGCAAGGGGGGCACGGTCACGCTCTACTGTGACGGTAAGGAAGTCGGTCAGGGGCGTGTCGAGCAAACGCAGGGATTCGTTTTCTCGGCCGATGAGACCACAGACATCGGCTATGAGTCCGGCACCACGGTCAGCCCCGATTACACGGCGCACACCAGCAAATTCAACGGCAAGATCAACTGGGTGCAAATTGACGTGGACAAGGACGCTGAGGATATAGACCACTTTATCTCTGATGAGGAACGTGTGCGCGTGATCGTTGCGCGGCAGTAAATCGGATCCGAATAGTACCCGTGGAACGGCGGCATAACGATAGCTTACCGATACACCACCGTTCCGCGCCTCAATTTGTTGGATGCGAATGGCCTCGATTGGAAGCTGGAAAAATCTCAATACGAACCATTTAGCGGAGCAATCAGCGTTCGGTAAATGACGCTAAATCAGAATAACGGATGGACTAAGGCGTACATCCACCATAAATCCAGGGAGAACGCATGAAAACATCCCCCAAAAAACTAAATGTAATCTCTTCAGCCGAATATAAGATTTCGGTGGTCGGCTTTCTGGATGAAAACATGTCGGATCGTTTAGGTGGCCTGACCATCCTGAACACCGAGCCCGAACAGAATTTGGCTGCTCCTATTGTAACCCTGACGGGAAAATTAACCGACCAGGCCGCTCTTTTCGGTGTGCTGAATGCGCTCTACAATATGCGCTTTCCGCTGCTATCGGTAGAGTACCTGGGAGATAGTGAAATGAAAGGAAAAAATCATGAGAAATAGAAGACAAGACCGACGCGAAGAGCGTCAGGATGACCGTAATTTTGGGCGGCGCGGCAGCGGTAACAACCGCTACCAGATGCGTGAGAAGCTGGTCTCGATTGGTGACGATTTCTGGATTGAAAATGCACAAGGCCAGAAAACCTACAAAGTGGATGGCAAAGCTTTACGAGTGCGCCAGACCTTGAGCTTTGAAAATGCCCAAGGACAGGAATTGTGCAAAATCCAGGAACGAATGATGCGGGTCAAGGACAGCATGGAAGTTGAAGATGCCCATGGGAACCAGGTGGCAATGGTCAAGAAAGCCCTGATCTCGCCGATCCGCGATCGTTTCACGGTCAAGATCAAAAACGGCCCCGACCTGGAAGTCAAAGGCAATATCCTCGATCATGAATACACCATCGGTGAAGGCCGCGACAAGGTCGCCGAAATCTCCAAGAAATGGTTCCGCATCCGCGATACCTACGGTGTCGAAATCGAGCCTGGACAGGATGATATCGTCATCCTGGCGGTGACGGTCTGCATCGACCAGATGGCGCATTAAGATTAGATAACTGATTGGCAACCGGGCAAGCCCGGATAAAAACATAAAATAAGGAGAATTATCATGTGTTGCTTTGCTACAACTTTGCTGCTTTTAGGACCCCGTTTTGCCGTTCTGATCTGGTGGTTGATCCGCCCGGTACTCTTTAATGCGATGTTCAGTACCTGGATCTGGCCGTTGTTGGGCTTGATCTTCCTGCCCTGGACGCTGCTGATGTACCTGATCGTGGGCGGCGGTGGCGTCATCGGCTTTGATTGGGTCTGGCTTGGTCTGGCATTCCTGGCCGATATCGCTAGCTATAGCGGCGGTGCCTATGGCAACCGCGACCGCATTCCTGGTTACGGCGCCTGAGAAATCGGATCATTTTTTCGATGAGTGAAAATGGGTTGAGGTGGTTCAAGGAATGGCCTTGAACCACCTTCAGCCTGGTCTCTTACGAGTAAAGCAGCTCAGGCTCCGGATCGGAACTGCTTTCAAGGAAAAAGCCATTGAGGGCTGCAACCCCACACCCGTGGGCTATATACCTTTAGCCACTGGTCAAAGCGTTTTGGTTTTTTCGATCAATTCCTAAAGAACCAAACGTGTTTTGATGGTGAGAAAACGAGGAAAATAAAAATGGTTTTGCTGGATAATCTCCCGATTTGGGGAGTCTATATCGCCACAGTGGTTCTTGTTTTAATCGTTGCCGAAATCGGCTTTCGGATCGGTCTTTGGTTTCAGCAGCGCAGCAAGGATTCTGGGAAAGTCCCGCTATCCAGTGCGGTGGTTGGCAGTATGCTCGGATTGATGGCTTTCCTGCTGGCTTTCTGTATTGGCATCGTCATCAATCAACACAACGGCCGTAAAGAAATGGTTGTTACCGAAGCCAATGCGGTTGGCACGGCCTATCTGCGAGCTGGCTTCCTGGCAGAGAGTGACCGGGATTCGTCTCGAGATCTTTTACGGGAATATGTGGAAGTACGCCTGGCGGCTGCAGCGAATCCATCCGAACTTGAATCGGCCTTGATGCGTTCGGAAGAGATCCATAACCAGCTGTGGGCCATCATAGAGAAGAATGTCGCGCAAGGCAAAGAATCGGACATCATGGCACTTTTCGTCGAGTCGATCAATGAAGTTATCGATGTGCATTCGTTACGCTTAGCGGCCGTAAATCTTCGTCTGCCGAGTCAGTTTGGAAGGATGCTTTATTCAGCCACATTGTTGAGTTTTATGCTTGTTGGGGTTGCTAACAGCGCAGATGGGAAACGCGATTTTCTCGCCATCCTGCTGTTTGCACTGATCTATGTAACCGTCTTTGTCATTATTGTCGATCTTGACCGCCCCCAAGAAGGGTTCCTGACAGTCAGCCAGTCAGCGCTTTCGGATCTATTGCGCCAGATGACAGCAGCTCGTCCCCTGATGCGATCAAGAGAACCAAACTAGTGTTCTGACAATGGTGGTTTGATGATTTGAAAAGATCACGACAGAACACTATAAGCAGTGTCTCCGAACCTGGTCTACTCACCAATGCATGTTTGACACTGCACTAATGTGGAAGATTTTTGAATGGCGTGTGTCTGGTTGGGTTTCAGCCCTTCCTGACACCAACTAAATAAACTATTATTAAATTAAGGAGAAAACTTATGACTTACGGTGCACTTGACTTTCTTGCGCTTGAGTTCGATACAGACAAACTCAAAGGCGAGATCCTACCAGAATTGCTCGATCTGATCGAGAAAAAGATCGTCCGGGTGATTGACCTGATTATCATCGAGAAGGGAGAAGACGGTACCTACGAAGCGCTCGAGGTGGAGCAGCTGGCTCCCGATCTTTTGGCTGTCTTCGATCCGCTGGATTTCGAAATCAGCGGCCTGATCCAGGTTGAAGATATCGAGATGATCGCCGCAGATATGGAATCCGAATACCACTGCAGGCTTGCTGCTGGTTGAAAACCTGTGGGCGATCAAGTTCGGTGAAGCGGTACTCCGTGCGGAGGGCCGGGTTTTAATGCACGAAAGAATTCCCTTCGAAGTTGTCAATGAAACCCTGGAAATATTTGCCCAGGCGGAAGCCTAAGTATTTGTCGGAAAGTATCAAAAATAATTATGTCACTGCGATCACAAGGCGAACCCAGTTTGCACGCAGCCCCATATTCAGGGGAGATTGCTTCACCCCTTCGGGGTTCGCAATGACAGGTTATTAAGGAACTTTCCAAAGTCTACAGCAGAGATTGAGACAACCAACAAAACAAAAGAAAAGGAGTTTGATATGCCTAGAGCTAGAAGAGTTATGAGAAGAAGAAGTATTGCGCGGACGGCCGCGACCACGGCCGTGGTCGCGGGTACCGCCGCCGCCGTAGGTGGCGCGGTTCACCACCACCAGAATAAGAAGTATTCGCAGGAAGCCTACGATCAGCAGCAGGCCATGCAGCCAGCAGCATACGAGCAAGAACAGTATGCGCCGCCCCCGGCAGCCCCGGAAGAGGATGTCATCACGCAGCTCGAACGCCTTGCTGCGCTTAAAGACCAGGGCATCCTCACCGAGGAAGAGTTTGCCGCTCAAAAAGCCAAGCTGCTCGGTCTATAGATTGGTGACCAGCAGGAACGCTTACCGGGAGGCTGCCTAACTGCATGATTCGGGCGTGCTGTCAGACGAAGAGTATGCCGCAGCCAACCATAGGTTTCTGGAAGGCTGATCGGAATCGTCTTCTGGTTTTGATGCAAAGCCGTTTAATGCCGGGAGTGGTCCATTGTCGACTGCACCCGGCAAAACTCAACTACCATGTTCGGTTATATTGACGGGCAAGCTTATTCAAAATCCACTATTTGGTTGACAAGAGGAACCAGACCATGAGCGAGGATAAAGAAGACAGGAACATGAAGGATAGCGAAATACTCGCCAGTTCAGATTACATCCGGCTGGTGGTGTGGATTGCTGTGATGGCCATCCCGGTTGCACTACTGACATTGATCTACCTGGTGTTATACAAAGGAGGCACGAGTCTGGTATGGGAGACTATTCCGGACACTTTGAACATCTCCCGCCAGGTTTATACGGTCCTGATAGCGACGCTCGGCGGGCTGCTGGTTGGCCTCGGCCTGCGCTATCTGGGAGTGCGGCACGGAGAGTCACTCCAGAAGGAGATGGAAGCCGGGCGCGTGCCCTATCAAGGTGTGCCGGGTTTGGTCGTGACCGCGCTGGTTGGATTGATCAGCGGCGCCAGCCTGGGCCCGGAAGGACCGCTCGGACATATGGGCGCAGCTTTTGGAAGCTGGTTCTCTGAACGGCTCAAACTGCCCCTGGAAAAGTCGCGCATTATGACACTCTCCGGCATCTCGGCGGCATTTGGCGGCTTTTTGATGCAACCGCTCGGTGGGGCGTTCATGTCCATGGAATTCACCGGCTCGCTGACCTATCCGATCTACGCCAACTTGATCGCCGCGACTGTGGCCGCGCTGATCGGCGCGCAGGTTGTGTTCAATTTCACCGCGATTCTGCCCGATATGGCCCTGCCCTTTCCGGCGTATAGCGGCTTTCAATGGGTGCATGTGCTGTACGCAGTTATTTTCGGTCTGGTGGGCCTGGGGATGGCTTTCCTGTTCAAAATCATCTTTCAATCCGTCACCCGCCTGGTAAAGCCATTGGACAGCCATCCGGTGCTGAAACCGATGGTTGGCGGGTTGATCTTTGGACTGGTCGGCGCCTGGCTTCCGCTCACGCTGCATTCTGGCGAAGAAGAACTGCACACGATTCTGGTGGAAGGTGCCCAGATCGGTATCGTGATGTTGCTGCTGTTGGCGGTCTTCAAACTCTTCACCCTGAGCGTCTGCTTTAGCAGCGGGTTTCCGGGCGGCTTTGTCTTCCCATTGTTGTTTTCTGCTGGATCATTGGGGTATGCCATCCATCTGCTCTTTCCCTTTATCCCGCTCAGCGTGGCGATTGTGGGCATGATGGCAGGCATTGGCGGCGCGATCATGCGCATGCCGTTCACGGTGATCCTGCTCATGCTGATGTTGAGCAACCCTGCTTTGCTGCCGATCAGCACGATCGCTGCCTTCACCGGCTTCTTGAGCGCCACCCTGCTCGAAGCGGGTAACGCCCGGAGGGCCATGTACCAGGCCTCAGAAAAAAGAAAAGATATGTACGTATCGTCAGAAGCAAAAGCCGGCGATTAAACCTCGGTAAAAAACCTCACTACGGGAACAATAAAATAAGAACAATCAATTTGGTCTCTTAGTGATCTACCTGGTTGGCATGGCCAGCATATTCGGTATCCTGTTCGGAATCCGCGGAACGGCGTCGATTATCAACCCCATTTTGCTGGCAGTCGTAATTACCATCACTGCCCTGCCCATCCCCGGCCGCCTGACCAGGCGTGGTATCCCCGGCTGGCTGGCGCCTGTGCTGACCATCCTGGCGCTGGTGCTTTAATTGGGGCTTGTCATCGCGACCGTCTTTTTCTCGGTTACCAAGCTGTCCGTTGAGCTGCCGGCTTACATGGCCGATGCAGCAGTCAGCACGACTCAAGTAGTGCCTGCCGAGGAAATGGGTCTGGGAACTCTCGTATCAGCCACCCAATTAACGATCCAATTTGAGCCCGTCACGCGACGATGAACAGCATGCTGAAACAACCCGTAGGAACAACCGTATACAATACATAAGCATCCACCGCCCGCTCAACCACACAAGCGCAGACAGGAGCCAGCCGCATGCCCAGCCAGCTAGCTATGCGAATAACCCCGCTCATACCCGCTGTGATCCTGCTTGCCAGCGTACTCCTCCAGTGCACGCGAGGTGAGGTCCCGCTGGAGGTGCCGCAACCCGGCGAAACCCGGTCTGCAGCCGGAGTGGCGGTGAACCCCCTGCCGTATCCGGTTACCTGCAGCGCTGTCCTAGTACTCAGCCTGGACCGGGTAGCCATCTACCCAGAACAGACTGCAGTACATATAGCCACGCAACTTTCAAGTAATACCGCAGCTCAAACCTAGTTTCCCAGCGCGGCACGTAGCGGGGATAGCGCATAATTAACCGCCGAGCGGGAGAAAAATGTGTTGTTTGATGATATACCCACTTCCCAGCCCCTCCCAAATGGAATGGGGAGTAATGCAGACAACTCACAGCCTTCCTCCCCCGCTTCAGGGGGATGACCGAGGTGGGGGGTAGATAATTACCCATCCCCCAACCCCCTCCCATATGGAATGGGGAGTCTTGCGAACCATGTACGATTTTCCTCCCCCAATTAGGGGAGGACCGAGGTGGGGGTCGAATAAATCAACCCCCTCGCTTATGCTGATCAGGCGTCACCTGTCCTGCATCGCTACTGGCCCAAACCCGGGTCGTATCCCAATCGCAGATGTCGCTGGCTGGCGCACTGCCGGCAAACATCTTCAGCGGGAAGCGCAGCTTCTCCGGGGCGTACTTGCCGCCAAACAACTCCCATGCAACCGGTTCAAGCCAGGGGTGCACAGCCAGTTCATTCTTGAGCTGACCCCAAGAATCATCCCTCTCATAGTCGTTATGAGGGTCTTGCACCGGTCCCAGCGCGAAAACAGCCACGGGATTTCTCCAAGTGCATCTCGGTGTCGTGACAGGAAGCGGCGAGCGTCCTTCTGCCAGCGGAATATGAAGAGCGGCGCGCCCAGCACTACCGCACGGTAGCCAGCGAGGGTGTGGACATCCCGCGCGGGCTGGATATCTACCTCATGACTATAATCGCGCAGCGCTGTGACAACCGCCTCGGCAACTTCCTGTGTTGAGCCGTAGCCAGTTGCATAGCCGACCAAAACTTTTGTTGTCATAGCGTTCTCTATTCCTTTTATCCGTTGAGCAGATCGTCTAGCTGCCCAGCATCCTTAGTGATCCCCTTAAGACCGGCAATCCTCATCACTTGATCGAATCCAGCCACCTGATTGGTGATTATTCTCAAAAACCTATTGATTTTCTGCCAAAATCTATATATAGTAAGTATGGCGGATAGCAATCGTTTATCCCCAACTAGTAAAGCGGCGAGGAGTGGATCATCTCTTTGTGTCCGCTGGCATACTGCCACCAGGGCATTATTGCGGGAGGGGTGTGGGGAAGCAACAGTCCAAGGTTTCCCAACCTGACATCGTGCTAACAACTACAACAGCGCATAAATTTCCTTGCTGGCAGCTGGCTGGGGACAAATCATAACTTAAAGGAGGCAATCCGATGTCAGATATAAACTACCAAGAGCGGAAAACGAATTGGCTGCTGGCCCTATCCCTGGAGCGACCGGTGTTGGTCATGCTGGTGCTCTTCATTCTGGCCTGCCTGATCAAAATCCTGGATGTTTTTATCTTGCGCCTTGATGAACAGCTCGGCGAGGCGATCCTAACCAAAGGGCTTGGTTTTGTCTTGGTCGTAGCCTATGTCTGGATCTGCGGCAGGAAATTGAGCGATATCGGCTTCCATACCCACAACCTGGGCAAGTCGCTGCTTATCTCCGGCCTGGGTTTCGTAATCCTGTACATCATTGCGTATGGAGTCCAGCTGATCTTACTGCGCTCTTCAGGTGAAGAGGCCAGCTATATGTTATCCGCCGTCGATCCCAAAACGGGCATGTCGGGTGGGGTTTGGTTTGCAGTCTGGCTGCTGATGGCAAACCTGGTCAATTCGGCGATGGAAGAAGGGCTGTTCCGTGGGTTAATGATCCGCCACTTCCTGATCCGGTTTTCTGGTTGGGGTGCGATCCTGCTGCAGACGGTGTTTTTCGCCACCTGGCACATGAACTGGCCAATCCGTCTATACCTGGATGGGCAGGCAAGCTTCAGCCAAGCGGGATTTGAAGCGTTGACCTTGTTGGTGGGAACATCACTAGCCGCCGTCGTCCTCGGGTTCCTCTATCTCAAGACCGACAACCTTTGGGGACCTTTCCTTGCCCATACGATAAACAACGGGATCTTCAACGTGCTGTTTATCAAGACTAATGCCGGTATGCAATCCGGCCTAGAGTTTGGACCATTCCTCGCGATCTTCCTGATCGGGTACGTGCTGCTGATCCCGGTGCTCTATTTCGTTACCAAATACATGAGAACACCTGAGGTCAAACCTTGGGGTGATTTCGATAAAATTGTAATCGCCGCGCCAGAACCTGCCTGAAAACATCGCGCTGGGTTGTGATCTGCTGCCGCTTGCCCTTGTCGTAGCCTGCGTATGGCTAGGCAGGCGGCGAAGTGGATGAATATACAGCCGCGTTCCCCACGGGCAGCTTCTTCCACATCCTGTCCACCAGGACCATCAAGAGTGCCGCGGCATACGTGGTCATGGTGAGCACCTGCCAGTCAAGACCTGGCAAAGATTTAGCGGTCGTATTCCTGGCCGCGTGCGCAATCCCTACCACCAGTATGCTGCCCTTGCTGCGGTTAAAAAGCCAGCCATAGATTATCGCATCGGGCATGAGATCGAAATAAGTATCGATCCAATAATGGAGGCTGAAGACATCCTGTCCTTTAACATACCAGAGAAATGCATGCCAGGGCGCCCAGAATAGGGTCACAATCAGGGCAGTGATGAGCGGGCTTACATGCGCCTGCAGCCTCGGGCGGGCAAAACCGGTCCAGCCAGCTTCTTCCCCGACTGCGTTATAGAAGAAGAACTGGTAGAGAAATCTTACGATGATCAACCCCAGGAGAGGCAAGCCAGATACCGCGTACCCGCTCCTGAAAGTGCCGTACCTGCCGAGCCAACCGCTGATGGCGATGGATAGGAAAGCCAGACCAGGGAAGATTACCAAGGCGATCAGCGACCAAGCGATATATCCACGTGGGTCAACCAATGTGATCATTGCTGACCTAACTGCAGCCACTCGCGAGAACGCCGTACTGATAACTAAGGCAACCGGCGGGGTGACGAGCAGCATTGCGAGAACCACATTCCCCACCAGGATAGGAACGTTAATAAAGTAATAATTGTGGGCGCTGTATATAGCCGTTCCGGCGAGCGATGCAATGAGAAATGCAACCCACTGTGCTTTCTTTGAACCCGACTTGGGTTCTCGATTGCCAATGAAGATAACCAGGATACCCGCCAGGGCTGGTCCACATAGAGCGATCGATAGCAATAAAGAGAGCTGGTACATGCCGCGCTGCAAAACTGCAATAAAGGAAAATCCCAACCCCCAGGTAATCACGAAAGTGATGAAGAAGAATCCTGAGATGGGCTTCTCTCGGATCCATTCGACGATGCGTTTCACATTATCTCCAATATACTGCTTAGCGGATTAACGATCGGAAAAGCTGCGTGGCGTCCTAGCTCCTAGGAATGCTCTACCCGGGTAAAGCATTGGGAATCGCACCCCACGCCCGGTTGGCTGAGCCACACCATTGTCCAGCAGCATGTCGACTTAAAGTCCGAGCCGGTAGAATTCATTGGCGTTGCCGAATAACCACGCGTAAGCAACTTCTTTGGCAGCCTTCAGGCTGAGGTATTCCTGCTCGACCATGTCGGACAATGCAATCGCCACGTTCTCGCGGGCAATCTGGGCGTGGGCCCAAGCGCGGTCGGCGAAACCACTGTAATCAGAACCATAAGCGTGGATTTTGCCGTGCGGCACGCTTGAAAGCGCCTGGCGGAATAGGTTTTGACAATAGACTGGGTCGATCACATTCGTCCAGCAAAAGTCCAGTGCTGCATTGGGATAACTTTTACACAGGAAAAGGATTTCTCCGCTGTAAGGCCAGTTGGCGTGAAAGAGATCAAACTGCACATCACGATGCAGCATCAGCAGGTTGGCCAAGCCGGCAGCATTCGCCTTGGTAATATCGCCATACAGGCCTGCCAGGTGCCCTGTATGAATTTGGACCGGCAAATCCATCTCATGGGCCATGCGCATAAAGGCATGGAAAAGGTAGTCATCCAGCGGCTGGACCCCATCGGGGTATGCTGCGCTGCGCAAAGGGTCTTCCATGAACCAGTTAAATACCTGCTCTGCTTCGGCGCGGGTCGGGTTGCGATAGTTTAGCGTGCGGGAGTAGGCAGATTGGTCCTTGAAGGCCACCGCACCATATCTCTTGAAGCCGTCGAAAATCTCGCGACAAGCGTTTATATAATCATCCAGGGTGGTGACCATTCGTCCCAGCGGGGCGACCAACGCCTGCACACCAGGATAATCACGGATACCATGGAATGCCGGCAGGGGGATGACTAGGCGGGAGCGCGGGGATAACTGGTATGTCCCATCCAACACCTGCTTTACATCCGGCCATACGTCTGCAAGCCGGAGGCTGATCTTGGCATCATCAAGGATGGCGACAAATACGCTTTCGTCGGTCAAGTCGATCAGCCTGCCTGCCATGCGCTGCAGGGCAGCTAATGTCAGTTCTTCCTCATCGTAGAACTTCTTCAGCACTCGCCGGGTGACCTGGGCATAGCCGGTGTGAGAGCTCCGTGACCAGGCCTTTTCCAGGATAGGCCAGCGTTCTTCCCAGGGAATATCTTGATTAAGCAGGAAATTAGCATCAGCCTCGCTAGTCGCGCTGCTCAAATCGGTGATGAAATAATCCCCGGTTACCACTTGTATTGGATCGGTGTACTTTGGGCCGAGAGTGACCGAGTGGTCGTGACAATCCACCAACGGAACGGTTTCGCAATAGGCATACAATTCATCGTAAGACCTGGCTTTACCCTTCATAAGTACCTATATCCTTCAATCATTATCTGCTGCCCAACGGGTTGTTTACCATATTGCCTCAGGCAATTGCGCTAATTTGGAATATTATACCTAGAACTGGTGTGGAGAAGCCCGCTTCTGAGGGCTTGGCAACGGCCAGAGCCCACCGCGTTTGCCAGCGCGGCCAAGTGCAGGAACCCGCCCGAGCGGGAGAAGAAGGTATGGATTGAAACCCACTGTAGTGGACCCTAAAAACTGAAATGGGGAGTTATCCGGACTATGAAGAGTCATCCTCCCCCGCTTGGGGGGAGGACCGAGGCGGGGTACTAATGAGATCATCCCTCTCCGACAGCGGATACGACTGTCCCGGATCCCCAGGCGATGATCGCAGCGTGGGGCAGCGCTGGGGATGAACTGGCAGGTTTGTAGTCGCTTGGTTGGCAGATCTACACCGGAGATGGCTTGACGAGCCGGATTCGCGCGCCGCGACGGCGCCATGCGTCAGCGAAAATTCACCGCACAAAGCCAACATGGCTATCCTAAGGCCCCTAATATGCTGGCGCAGAATTTTGAGGCACAGGCACCGAACCAGAAGTGGGTGAGCGATATCAGATACGTAGCCACCAAAGAAGGCTGGTTGTATTTGGCCGTCATCATGGATCTGTTCTCACGTAAGATCGTAGGTTGGGCGATGGGGCGGACACTCAATGACGAATTGTCCCGTTCGGCTCTGCGGATGGCTCTGGAGCAACGCAAACCTAAGTCAGGTCTGCGCACCACTCTGACCAGGGTAGACAGTATGCGAGCCACGCCTACCGGCAGTTATTGGCTGCTTATAAGATTATGGTTAGTATGAGCCGCAAAAGTAATTGTTATGACAATGCCCCAATTGAGAGTTTCTTCAGCGCCTTGAAGAGCGAACACATCCAACAACAGAAATACCGGATACGCAATGAAGCCAAAACTGACATATTTGCCTATATCGAAGGCTTTTATATTAGGCAGAGGCTACTTTCATCTCCTGGTTATTGGTCACCAGTACAATTCGAGCGGAACTATTAAAAACTCCCCAACTGATTCTCCACTTTTTTGGGGAAGTACAGTTCATGATTATCATATTATCCTTATTTGTTGTGAATTTGTATTAGAGCATCATTCCGCTGAGCAATCAGTACGATTTTCTGTGATAATTGTGTATTTGTAGGGGTGTTTATACGTTGAGAAGAAACTTATATCCTCTAATATTTCAAAATTACCACCAAAATAATGATTAAAAATCAATCTAAAAGAATTCACTGGAGAGATATTTTCATAGAGTAGTTGTTCTCCTCCGGCAGGCAAGTAGTAGGCGTTTAGAATTTTATGTCTATCCTCTGAAAATGTTCCAACCCCACCATGGTCTGCCTGGACAATTATGATTGGTGGGATTGATGAGTTGCTTATTATTCTTCGTAGCATCGGGATGAGACGCGAATTTAGATATTGAACTTGATCTCTGAAGCCAATGATATCATTTGTCTCATCTCCAACAATCTCTCCTTCGGGACCAAACACGTATGGTTTATGTGGGGAAACGATGTGAGTGAAGATAAATTTTGGGCCGGTCATCTTTGGTAAGTTGCCTAGCTGGTTTAAGGTAAAAAGTACTCTCTCACGATGTATCCGGTTTGGATAATCCAGATCAGGACGGATGAACTGTGGTAATACTGTTGCTCCATCAACCAATATTAGGCTCGCTGAATTTTTCAATAGAATTAATTCGAATGCATTCATTCCCCCTGTTACATCCAACAAACTTGCCCTGCTGGATTGTGGCGAGATATACACATCTGCGCTTTCTACCTGGGTCCAGTAATAACCCGTTTCGAAAGCTACAAATGAGTAACCTAGTTCCTTCAATTGTTGCCTAACAGCGCTGTTCTTGATGTACCCAGGTAATCCAACCCGAGAGCTACTTTCGCCTGAATATCTGGTATCTAACTTTTCAACATAATTAAAGTTCATAGAGGAAGCCAATGAAAGCTGTGTTTGGGCATAATTACTCATACTACATCTGGCAATGTAAAAACCCAATGCGGACAATTCATTTAGGAAATATTTATTATCAAACTCATAATGCTGTTGAAGAACATCATCCCGTGGATAGGCATCAAGGATAATATAGTAAATATCTGGCTTAGGCATATTTACCATAGGGTCTGAATTAACCCACGCTGGATTTGGACTAGGTTTGCCGGCGAACTGGGAAGTGACAAAGAAAAATGAGATTTGAATCAATGGGATTACTAACAAAACGAGGGCAATAATATTTAGTGTCTGAGTCGCTATCTGGAGTTCTCGTTTTGGTTTGGTAGACCACACAATTCCAACAAGGAACATCAAAAAATATATTGGTGCCAGAATTCGATGACGCCCCATGGAGATATTTATAAATCTAATTGGTTCTAGATAATTGTATACGTGCCCATAGGAGAAGAATAAGATTATGCCGAGAGAGACAATGAAAGCTGACGTAAACCAATCTTTAACGATAAGCTTTAGCCCAAAGAGAAGGGTCATAGCAACGAATAATGATATGCTCAAAGAACGAAGAGCATCTGAAGGTTTGATCTCGGTGATGTTATTTGCAAGTAAAGCGACTATAGGGAAGATTGCTAGAATAAGGGGATGCCAGGCAAATAAGTTTTGTCGCGATGTCTTTAGGCCACGCATCATAAAATAAATAAGTATTAGATAAAAATGGATAGTGTAGAGTTATGTCAAGCATCCTTTCTTGGCTTGGCCGGTGTTTTCGAAGCCCATACCTGTACAGCTATGCATCGCTTGAGATGATACTTATAAATCGAGTTTAGACAAAAAGTAGGGCAGTGTACGTTCTTAAAGAAAGTGGGAAACAAAGGTATACAATTTAATGGAGACTTCCAACACCACAGTTTGATTATACACCGGCAGGTATCAAGTTCTGCTGGCTGCGTAAGGCCATCGTTTTTCGCTTGATTTTCTCTCGTTTTGTTTTGATCTCCTTGTATAAATAAGTAAGTAGGTTGAACATTAATAATCTAATACCTTAGAGAGTTCTAAAGGCGTAGAATCTCTCGTAGAAGTTTAGGACGACGTTTCTCTCCTTGAGGTCAAGCCTCGTTGAAAAGGCTGCCGCCTCAGCTCTACGAGAGGTCTCGAATAAGCAGGTTGTAGCCAGGCTGAGCATCACAACAAGGCTGAGGGTATCGTTGAGTACTGAGGTTGCTTCACTTCAAGAAATCAAACTCTCGAAGGAGATCTCATGAATTACTGTGGCATCGACGGTGCAAAACGCAAGCATTCAGCGATGATCATCAATGCGAAGTGAGGCCGGTTTCACCTAGATGTTTGGCAGCTTAACCTACGTAAGGTCGCTCAATTATGGTTGTGCAGATTCTAGCTGCGCGGCCAAGTCGCTTGCCCAGGTGCGGATCGCCGTCCAATCCCGTATATCGCTGGCCGGCTCACTGCCAGCAAACATTTTCAGCGGGAAGCGCAGCTTATCAGGGTCGTACTTACCGCCAAACATTTCCAGGGCGACCGGTTTGAACCAGGGGTACTTTGCCAGCTCTTTTTTGAGCTGCCTCCATGAACCCTGCCACTCCTGCTCATCACGAGGGTCATGGACTGGACCCAGTGCGAAAACAGCTACCGGGAGCTCGGTAAGCGCATCACGGTGCCGCGACAGGAAGCGGTGGGCGCCCTTGTGCCAGCGGAACATAAAGAGCGGCGCCCCCAGCACGATCGCGTCGTACCCGGCCAGTGTCTTCACTTCCCACACCGGCTGAATACCTACCTCAAGACCACATTCGCTCAAAGTCGCCCCGACCGCCTCGGCAACTTCCTGCGTTGAGCCGTAACCGGTTGCATATCCGACCAAAACCGAAGTTGACATAGTTTTCTCCTCGCCATTTTGTGCGCTGAACGGCTGACGTCGCCGGTCACCTTGCATTTATACGTGATACTTGATCCTTTTGGAAGGTTTTCCCCGCACGGGTTGATACCCTAAATTCTAAATTTAGTATCTCCACGTAGATAAATTATACATGCAGTTTTGGCTTGAACGGAATGGTTTGAAAGCAAAACACCCAGGCAATGCCCCAGCGTAGCCCTCAGGCGTAAACTTTTCCAATTGTATTGACTGCTTTGCGGTATAATACTCGTATTGCGAGTTGCCCCCACCGCAACTCCCCCCGAATGCGGCTATTTTCCCTCACTAAGGATATCAGCCGCATTCCCTTTTCTTGGTGACATTTTTCAGAATTCGAGTGTGGAATTACACGGCCGAAGCCGTCCGGATCGGGGGCAAACTCCAAACGAATAACTGGTCTTTATTCAGTTATTCGTCGTCCGCCCAGACCGTCACCAGACAATGGCGTGGCCCAACCTCCAGCCGGATTAACGGTGATTCGCCTACCACACCCGCTCCCGCTAGCGCCTGCCTGTACTCCGCCTGGGTCGGGCAGCCATATACCCGGGACATGTTGAAATACACATAACCCTTCGCCACTTTCAGGTCTATACGCAACCCATCTTTGGTGTTGCAGCGCTGCACACAGCCGGGATAGCCGCGCGCAAACCGTATCATTTCCTGCAGCGATTCAGCCAGATCCGTCGCCATCGTCCTGCCTTACCGCGTTGATCTCCTGGTAAGCCTTCAGCTTTTTTATGGATTCTCTCCGTCCCATATCCTCTGCCGGCTTGCTCAAATTGGTCGGCGAGCTGCTCCCACGTCTCTTCGTCCAGGATCCCTTGCGGGAAAAACAGGTGCTCAAGGTGGACCGCTTCACCGCGCAGGCTGTCTACCTGCGGTTCCGGCAGCTCCCAGAACCGGCTCGTCCCAGCCACCTTGGCCGCGGCTTGTCTCAGCTCCGAGATCTTCGGGAACCAGTTGGCTTTCACAAGGTACTCCTCCACTGCTCTCTTTAACACGTATCCTGGTATATCGGCCAGCATCTCGACGTACAGGTCCAAAGTCTCCCGTGTCCTTTCTACCCCCGGATAGGCGGATGTCAGTTTCTCAGGACAGTTCATGATTTCAGCCGTACTCGCCATGGACATACTCCTCCCGCATGATTGCCAGTGCTTCCAACCCCGTGGCAGGTTTACTCTTCCAGCAGAAGCGGCAGCCCTCTGGTCCGCCGCGAGCGTACAGCTCGAGGATGCCCGAGATGTTCTTGGGGTTCCAGCGGTGCATCTGCCAGTGTTCCAGCGTCGCCTGCTAGCGCGCCAGGTCCTGCACCTCGGCAGCGATCGCTTCCTACTGGGCTTGGTTGGGGCGTAGTCCCTGTGTTTGCCGGTAGGTCCTGACCGCCTCCTTTTCCAGATTTCCGGAATCTGATCCAGTTTTCTGGAACCGTGCCTCTCTTAATACCTCCTCTTGATTAATATTAATCAAAGGCTTTAAAGAGAGGGCGTGATTCCAGTTTTCTGGACTGGGCAGAGGGTTTCCGTCCAGACTTCTGGACTCCAGGCGTGTTTGTGATGAGAATTCGGGCTGCTCCTCGTTATCAATCCAGTTTTCTGGACCGAACGATGACTTATCGTCCAGTTTTCTGGACTTGATAGCAGTTTCCTGTTCCAGTTTTTTGGATTCGAGTCCAGATAATTGGTCCACATTATTGGACTGATCCGGGCTTCCTGAATGGAGTCCAGTTTCCCGGTTCAGTTTTTCGGAATAGTCCGGTTTACCGGATTCAATTCCAGATTGCTGGTCTAGATTTTTGGACTGAATAGTTGAGGTTGGACTCGTGTCATGTATTCTCTGCTCAATATTCCGATTACCTGGACTGGCTGTTGGTTCATTTTCCCGTTTTCTGGACTGTAGTCCGATTTTCTGGTCCAATCTTCCGGAATAGTCCAGTTTTCCGGAAGCCAGCCCTGCTGGAAAGGAAAGCACCAGCTGGCGGCGCGCGGCAAAGTGCCAATCGACCAACTCCGCCCGGCGCAGTACGGTCATGTGCGAGTACAGCGTCGAACGCGACTTGCCTGTATATATCACCAGCTCCGGGATGCTGACCGGCGCGCTCTCCGGCCTGCCCCCGACCAGGACCCGCAGCAGCATCCAGGTATGGAAGCTAGCCGGGTTGATGGAGGTGTGCATGAGCACCGCCACTGGGACAACTACCATACAGTTATTCAGGTTCGTTTCGTTCATCTCCGCTCATTGCATGGAAAAAGGCTGAGTACAGACGTAAATACCGTCTATGCGCAAAACCTGTCCAGGCTGCACAACTGCTGGGCAGAATTAGGGCGATTTCTCCACAAACGTTGGATTACTCTAGCCCCTTCTATAACGCTAAAGGTGTGGATTTATTACCAGGAAGCGAAAACTCTAAGCGGAACTTCGTTCCCCTCTAAGTCCCCCGACCGTTAACCGACACCGGCGTGGGTCTTACGCCTGCCTGCGTTGAGGGGTACGCCTCCACTTGGCAATCGGTTCCACGCCGGAGATCTACTCTAAGGATAGCAGAAAGACTATTATAGCACAAGTGTTCTAGGTCAGGAGTTTGAATATTTTAAGGTTGTTCGTTGGTTCCTACCTTCCAGTCCATAGGGAGAAATCCAAATAATGAACGGACCCATCCCCCTTTTGGGGGATGACCGAGGTGGGGGTTTCCCAACGCATAATTCATATCACACAGGCTTGTTGACGTGCTTCTAGTCTTTTGCTATAACTATATCGGGGTGAAATTTGGTGTAGCTTGCGGCAATCCTATGCATTACCGCCGGCGAGGGGGTGCCATCAATTTCAGGCCAACACCCATCCGGGCTGTTGGTAAAGGGTTCAACATCGGGCACTTCTGGGAGGTGAATTTGATCTTTCAGGAATCGTGTTTATGCCCGTGGCGGATTATCAGGTTCCAGGAAGACGATATACGTAGTATTTCGCGAAAGAGAATCGGATAGCACGCGTATGGTTGGAACAGTGCATAAAGCTGTAAGCGTGTCAACCCGCTAGCTTAAATGACCGGATCAAATTTGCCCTGGAGGAAACTTCATGAATGCCATTGTATACACAGAATTCGGACCACCAGAGGTTCTTCAGCTCAAAGAGGTCGCAAAACCTACTCCCGAGGAGAATGAAATACTGATAAGAATACAAGCGGCATCGGTAGGTTATGGGGATCTATTAGCGCGAAATTTTAAAAATGTCTCCCCGCGAGATTTCAACATGCCTTTCCCCCTCTGGCTCATATCGAAAGTTTATTTTGGAATCAGCAGCCCAAAAATAACCATACTGGGGAGTGAGTTTAGTGGGGAAATTGAATCGGTCGGCGTAGATGTGACACGATTTAGAGAAGGCGATCAAGTTTTTGGATATCTCGGTCAAAGCATGGGGGCTTATGCCGAGTATCTATGTATACCGGAGGACGGGGTAGTAGCCATAAAACCAGCCAATATGACCTATGAGGAAGCCGCCGCCGTTCCGATGGGGGCAATAATGGCGTTGTTCTTGCTCAGAAAAGTAAATGTTCAGCGCGGGAAAAAGTCCTTATCAATGGCGCTTCTGGCGGGATAGGTTCAGCGGCAGTACAGATTGCCAAGTCCTTTGGGGCAGAAGTTACCGGAGTATGCGGCACCCCGCGATTGGAATTCGTTAAATCGCTGGGAGCTGATAAGGTTATCGATTACACACAAGAGGATTTTACCCAAAGCGGTGAGAGCTATGATCTTATTTTTGACGTGTTGGGCAAAGGTTCGTTCGCAGGTGCTAAAAGCGCTCTAAAGATAAACGGGCGCTATCTCTATACCAGCTTCAAGATGAAACAGCTTTTTCAAATGCTGTGGACTTCTATGACGGGCAGCCAGAAAGTGATCTGTGCGATTGCACCTGGCAGTGTTGAAGATTTAATATCCGTCAAAGAGCTTATTGAGGTGGGGAAAATAAAAGTGATCATAGATAGAGACTTTCCGTTGGAACAGGCTGCCGAAGCCCACCAGTATGTCGAATCAGGACAGAAAAAGGCTCCGATCGTTATAACTGTAGGCCATAACGGCGAGTAAGCTTGGTCGTTTGGAGGTAGAAATGAAAGTGATTATCTGGACAGCATACGGACCACCGGAGGTACTTCAGCTCCAAGAGCTAGAAAAACCGATCCCCAAGGAGAATGAGGTGCTGATAAGAATCCATGCGACAACAGTAACCGCTGGAGACTGTGAGATGCGCAGCCTCAAGATGCCGCTGATGTTGGGGATTCCCATGCGCTTATACGCCGGTCCCAGGAAGCCCACAAGAATAAAAATCATCGGGCAGGAGTTCGCCGGCGAGATTGAAGCAGTTGGCAAAGAGGTGAAATTATTTAAACAAGGTGACCAGGTTTTTGGATCAACCGGATTTGGCACCGGCGCTTATGCTGAGTATATCTGTCTGCCTGAAACACCCCAAGAAATGGATGGACCGCTGGCATTAAAACCGGTCAATATGACGTATGAGGAAGCCGCTACCGTTCCTACTGGAGGACTCGAAGCCCTGCATTTCCTTAGGAAAGGAAATATCCAGCGCGGCGAATCTGTTCTGATTAATGGTGCCGGGGGAAGTATCGGTACGTATGGGATACAGCTCGCAAAGTACTATGGCGCGGAAGTGACTGGTGTGGACAGCACGGAGAAATTAGACATGCTGCGCTCGATTGGTGCAGACCAGGTCATTGATTACACCCAAGAAGATTTCACCAAAAACGGTCAGACCTATGATGTTATTTTTGATGTGGTAGGCAAGAGTCCGTATTCAGATAGTGTCAGATCGCTTAAGGGTAATGGACGCTATCTTTTAGCTAACCCCGGGATTTCACAGATGGTTCGAGCGGGATGGACTTCGAAGAGCAGCAGCAAGAAAGTAATTGTTGGAGCAGCAAGCCATAAGATTGAAGATTTACTAACACTCAAAGAGCTGATTGAGGTGGGGGTGCTGAAATCGATCATCGATAGACGCTATCCGTTGGAACAAACTGCTAAAGCCCACCGCTACGTCGAAACCGGACGTAAAAAAGGAAATGTAGTCATCATTGTGGAACATAATAACAATACTTAACAAGTGGTTGCGACTGAATCAAAACAATCTAGTAGGAAACACATGAAAGCGATTGTATGCACAAAATACGGACCAGCGGAGGGTCTGCAGCTCCAAGAGGTCGGTAAACCTATTCCAAAGAAGGATGAGATACTGGTAAGAGTTCATGCAACAACAGTAACATCCGGGGACGTGATACTTCGAAGTCTCGCATTCCCTCTCAGAATAGTGTTTGGTCTCGTGTTTGGTCTCGGGAAAAATAAAATACTGGGACATGAGTTAGCCGGGCAAATTGAAGCAGTAGGCAAAGAAGCAAAACGATTCAGGGTAGGTGACCAGGTTTTTGCATCTGCCGGTTCTAGAGGGGGTGCATATGCTGAGTACATATGTCTGCCGGAAGACGGGATGGTAGCAATAAAACCGGCCAATATGTCTTTTGAGCAGGCAGCCGCCGTTCCTGTTGGGGGAAATACCGCCTTGCATATTCTTCGAAAAGGAAATATCCAGCGCGGACAAAAAGTCCTTATCTATGGAGCTTCTGGAAGTGTAGGTACTTATGCGGTACAGCTTGCTAGGTACAATGGGGCCGAAGTGACCGGGGTATGTAGTACCACGAATTTAGAGATGGTGAAATCTCTGGGAGCCGATCAGGTAATTGATTACACTCAAGAGGATTTTTCCCAAAGCGGTCAGACTTATGATGTTATTTTTGACGCGGTCGGCAAGACTTCATCATCTGGTACCAAAAGATCTCTAAAGAAGAGAGGATTCTATCTTTCCGTTAAATCTTCCACGAGCGAAAAGACCGCAGATCTATACTTCCTCAAACAACTTATTGAGGCCGAGAAGATAAAAGCTGTCATAGATAGACGCTATCCGTTGGAACAGACTGCCGAGGCGCACCGCTATGTCGAAAACGGACACAAAAAGGGTAATGTAGTCATAACTGTGGGGCATAAAAACAAATGACGCCCTGTACCGCAGAAACTTCGCCATTTATTTATACAAGGAGATGATTGATATGGAAGATGTGAAGATAAAGCTATCAGCATTATGGGTATCTCTGATGTTAACTTATCTTTTGGGAGACGTACTGCGAATATTTAGCGGCGACTTTGAAGCTGGAGAAGTAGGCGGACTGCAAGTATCTCAGGAACTGTATTTGGGAATGGCAATATTGATGGTGATTCCGGTTGTTATGGTATTCCTGTCCCTGACGTTGAAGTATCCTGTGAATCGCTGGGCCAACATCATCGTACCCATCATCTTTTTTGTCTTTAATCTCATTGGACTGCCTACCTACCCTTCTGCTTATGACAAATTTTTGATCATCGTCGGGCTTGTGTTTAATATGCTGACGGTTTGGTACGCCTGGAAGTGGCCTGAAAAAGCAGCATGAGTCGATTCCATCTTTATTTTTTGATACCACTCAGAGGGAATGAAGTCGTAACTGTCGACCATAACGACAAGATCTAATAGTACGTAGTCATCATTATCTGGAAATCGATTATCAGAGAGGAAGGGCACTATGACAAAGGAAGATTTCTTAACCGTACGTTGGAATAATATCCTAACACTTGCGCTGGGAATCCCCGCGCTGCTCTATGTCATATACGCTTTTTCCAGCTCGCTTTGGACACAAAGGGCTGGTTTGATCGGGCTCTCGATTATCGGGGTGCTTTATTGACTGGTTCTGGAGGGACATACCGCCGCGCGGTTCGCGTGGCTTCGCGAAAACTCGACTAACTACGTTTCAGTCAAACAGGGCACCACCCACCCGCTCAACCTGATTAGGATGGCTTATAACGCTGCCTTCTGGTTTTTTTTGCTGCCCTTTTTTACAGCGATCGACTACAGCACCGGCTTTATCGTGTTTAGCATAATTATTTTTGTAAGGCTCGCCATAAACCTGTATACAAACAATGCCCTGGAGCTCACGCCGGCACAGTACGAAGGTTTTCCCTTCCGAATTCCATGAATAGTTGAAAGATAAAACCGACACCAACTGCGGGCAGGTGATAAGTCAAGCCTTCAAGGTGTTTTTTCCCGATACACTTTGTAGGGTTTTGTAGACTTTTTTTTAGTGAACTTTATTAATAATTTCCGGATCAAATTAACCCCGGAGGATACTTTATGAAAGCGATCGTAAACACAGAATACGGATCACCGGATGTTCTTCATCTCGAAGAGCTGGAAAAACCTACCCTAAAGGACGATGAAGTACTGGTAAAAGTTCATGCGGCCTCTGTAAATGCATATGACTGGCATCTCCTGACTGCTGACATATTTCTGGTTCGCCTAATGGGCGGCGGGCTGCTCAAACCCAAAAACACGATACTCGGCGCGGACATAGCGGGGCGGGTTGAAGAGGTTGGCAGAAACGCAAAGCAGTTTCAGCCAGGCGATGAGGTGTTCGGGGATATCTCCGCATATGGTAATGGCGGTTTTGCCGAGTATGTATCTGTTCCTGAAAGTGCTTTGGTGCTGAAACCGGCCAATCTATCGTTTGAGGAAGCAGCGGCAGTACCAATGGCGGCCACTCACTGCCCTGCAGGGTCTGCGCGATCAAGGGCAAATTCAGCCCGGGCAAAAGGTTTTGATCAACGGGGCGTCTGGGGGAGTGGGGACGTTTGCGGTGCAGATTGCCAAATCGTTCGGCGCTGAAGTCACAGCCGTGTGCAGCTCGGGGAAGTTGGACCTGGCGCGCTCGCTTGGGGCAGATCATGTTATTGACTACACTAAAGAAGATTTCACCCAAAATGGGCAGCAGTATGACCTGATTCTTGCTGTAAACGGATATCATCCGATTTCAGCCTATAAGCGTGCTTTAGCTCCCAAGGGCATCTATGTCATGGCCGGAGGTTCCACAACTCAAATTTTCCAGGCCATGTTCCTGGGAGCATTGATGTCCATAACCGGGGGCAAGAAAATGGGCAGTGTATCGGCGAAACTAAACCAAAAAGATTTGGCTCTTCTCAAAGAGCTTCTGGAAGCGGGCAAAGTCGTCCCTGTTATCGATAAATGTTACCCGTTGAGTGAGACCCCTGAAGCTCTCCGGTATCTTGGGCAAGGACACGCCAAAGGAAAAGTTGTCATAACTGTGGTAACTAACGACAATACTTAGCAACAATGCCAAAAGGGCCAGTGGTGGCCGGGCGCGCCACCGCTGGCGACCATCTTTTCAATTTCGCGTGGGGACATGGCGGGCAGCTGATTGTCCTGCTGGATAAGCTCGACATGATTGTCGTCACGACCGCAAGCCCGCTGAACGACATACCGCCGACGGAAGGCTGGAAATACGAAAAGACGGTCATTGATCTGGTGGGCATGTTCATCAAATCCTTACCGAAGGAGTGAGTGACATCGCGGCTGGCTAAGACGCGCTGGAGCCAACTTTGCCAGCCATTGGATACCGTCTGTTGATACTGCTCGTGGGCTTCCCAAGCGGTTCAACTCACTGCCGGTAGACATCGTTAACCATATATAATATCGTATTTCGAGTTATCACGCCGAACGATGGGGAGTTTTCCGTTAAGCTCCTGGGAGGTCAGATGGGCTCCAATCCAATTAACCTGGCAGTTCGTTTTGTTCTTGAGGTAGCCGGCCTTATCGTATTGGGGTGGTGGGGCTGGAATCAGGCTGAAGGAATTTTAAGGTTCGTACTGGCCTTTGGCATTCCCCTGCTTGCCGCAGTGTTATGGGGGACATTCGCCGTCCCAGACGACCCAAGCCGGTCAGCAGAGGCTAAAGTTCCAGTGCCCGGGATTGTGCGCCTGCTGCTCGAGCTTACGTTTTTCGCTGCGGCGATCTGGGCGCTCTTTGCGATGGGGGTAACGATGTTGGGCTGGATATATGGGATCGCCGTATTCGTCCATTATCTAATTTCATACGATCGTATTGCATGGCTGGTTCGGCAGTAACGATGTGTCCTTGGCTACCCCGGGTAACATCTCGCTGAAGCGGAAGCAGTGCCGTCAGGTGCCTGAACCCATCGAGTTGGAGAAAAGGTGTTGATAGGTATTGGTATACCCACCCCCCTCCCAATTGGATGGGGGAGTAATGAGAGCAACGAACAATGTTCCCTACGCACTCAACGACATCCGTCAAACTTTCCAGCAGGTTGACCACGAGCCGCCATCCTCCCCCACTAGGGGGAAGACCGAGGAGGGGGTCTAATGAGATCATCCCACCCCGGATCACCTGGCGACGATCGCTTCGGGAGCCAGCATACCGCCCACTTGCATGACCACCGCGGGCGGGTCTCCAGCCAGGCATACCAGGCGTACATGGTGCGAGTACCACGGTTATACATCATTGCTGGGCTGCTCGTGGTAATGATCTTTCAGGATAACGGCTGGCCTGAACCATGCCCTGCAGGTCAAAAAAGGAGTTTGCCATGCGACCTTTAGAAGGATTGACCCTGTTATCGATTTTGTTTTCCCTCCTCGCCTACCTCGTTCCAGTAAGCAAACGGCCGCGCTGGTTGTACCTCTTGCCTGCTGTGGCTGCCCTGTTCGTCGGGATCCATCTGCTGGTTGAGGGGTATCGATGGCAGATGGTTCCGGCATATGTGATTTCAGCTGTCATGGTTGTGGGAATGGTTCGGGGTATTCTGCAAAAAGCCGATCCACAGCGCGAAGCGCCCACTCGCCGCCGTCGAATTGCAGCCATAATCGGGGTCGTGCTAGGATGCCTCGTGCTGGCGCTGGCAGCCGTGTTGACTTCTATTTTGCCTGTGTTCCGTCTGCCCGAACCCAGCGGGCCGCACGCCGTTGGCACACAGTACTACTATTGGACCGATGAAGACCGACCGGATGATTCCACCGCCGACCCAGGCGACTTTCGGGAAGTCTCGGTCCAGGTCTGGTATCCGGCCGAACCGTCCGGGGACGAGGAAACCATCCGCTACATGAGCCAGGAAGCTGCCAGGGCTCTCACCCGCTATCAAGGCCTTCCGGAATTTCTGCTTGATCACTTCGCACTCGTTCGCACGCACGCATACTTAGGTGCGGTGGTGGCGCAAACGGACACGCCATTCCCGGTCATCACCTATTCTACGTCGGGATTAATGTCGTCCCACATGACGTTATTTGAAGAGTTAGCCAGCCATGGCTACGTCGTTCTCTGTATTGGCCATCCCTACTGGAACCCGTTTGTATACGGGTCTAGCGGCGAGGTCATCCCCTTCGACGGACAGAACGAACAGCACCAGGCCTGGTGGGCGGAAGCGGATTCTCCAGAGGTGGGAGAGGCCAAGTCTCAGATTTCGCTGGCCAAGACAACGGAAGCCCAGGAGCGCGCCCATCTAAGGCACAACGAGTTGATGCCGGTGGCCCTCGACGACCTCGAGATGTGGGGCGGGGACATCGGCTTCGTGCTGGATGAATTAGCAGGGTTGAACGAGGGCTCTGGATTCCTAGCAGGGGCGATTAACCTTGAAGACGTCGGGGTTATGGGCTTCTCCAAAGGGGGCGCGGCCGCCGGACAATTCTGCGTGACTGATGAGCGCTGTAAGGCGGGCATCAACCTAACGGGGTTCATGTATGGCGATATCTTATACATCAACTTGGACAGGCCCTTCTTTTTCTTTTCTGAAGAAGAGTTGTGGTGCCCGGACTGCTACGTGAATGATCTGTTTTACAAGCGAGCCGAGAACGACGCCTTCCAGATGAAGATCAGGGGCGCCAGGCATGCCAGCTTTGGCGACGTGTGCCTGTGGGGCAGATTAATCCAATCGGCGAATGGAGGACCCACGATAGAGGGCGAGCGCATGACAACCATCCAGAACGTCTATACCTTGGCGTTCTTCGACAGGTACTTGAAGGGCACGGAGTCCCCGCTACTCGATAGCCCTTCGGACGAGTTTACAGAAGTGGTCTTCAGGTCAAACATTAACACCCCTTGATTCTTCTATCGTCGCGGTAAAGCCGCCCAAACATATCCCAGCTCGTGAGGTACGGTGGGCCCGGTCAACGCCGACGATGATCGGGAGAGCCGCACCCATCCACCTAGATGAAGCGATTTCCGATTTCAAGGAAGCGTTCGTCAAGGTGTGAGATGCTGAAGCTGAACTATATCGGGTGATGGAACAAGGGGGGAGTGATTTCCCTACACCCCAATCCCTTCCAGTTGGAATGGGGAGTGAGCAGCCAGTAAACAATTTTTTCTCCGTTCTGAGAGACCTCCGTCAAACTTTCCAGCAGACAGCACATGACTGGCCATCCTCCCCCAATAGGGGGAGGACCGAGCAGGGGGTCAAATCGGAACGCTCCGGGGTCGTGACGCTTATAACTCTCAAGGATATATGATAGTATTGCTGGGAACGTCAGTGAACCCTGTAGTCAGGCAACCCGTCAGCCGACCGCAGAGTACGCGGCGCGAATTGTCCGGCAAGGTAGCCGCCTATTGGGGTTTTGAGCCGACTCGCCCGGCAGCCCAAGCAAATCGTTAGACCGCGACAGAGATTAAATTACACCTTCTCATGCATGTAAACTATCTTACATTAATCCTTATACTTGTCGTGCTCATTATAGAAGTGGTTGCCCTCTATTATTTTTTCAAATATAGAAGACTACGCAAGCTAATTTCAACAACACAAACATCAAGAATTTCGGATTTCTCGGAAGGGTTTCATGAAATATCTGGGCGTGTAATTCCATTAAGTAAGCCACTTATCAGTCCTTATACCGAAAAAGCCTGCGTGTATTATGATTTCCTGGTGGAGGAAGAACGCAGCGAAATAAGAAACCCCTATGAGAGTGACGACGGTGAACCCAAGTGGGATAGTTTAATTGAAGATGAAAAAATGATCAGGTTTGGTGTAGACGACGGCAGTGGAATTGCTGTTGTTGATTTGGAATATGCAACAATTGAACTTAAATCGGAAAATGAATTTAATCCTGATCTTAATCATGAAATGGAATTGATGGGCTATCCAGATCAGCAAAGAGTGCTGAAAAAATATCCAGCAAAGAGCGATAAAGGGAAGTGGAAAAGAACATTAAGGTATCGCGAACTGCTTATCGAAGAAGGCATACAGGTCCATGTGCTGGGTGAAGTCCACGGAAATGATCATGGGCGACCACTTTTTAAAGTCCAGGGAAAACCACTATATGTATCTGACCATTCTGAGGCTGAATTATTAGATTTGTACGAAAATAAATACGTATACGCAATTGTGGTTATGATCAGCGTTCCCCTGGGACTCTTGTTATTTTGGTTGATGGAATGGTTGCAATACCAGTAAATATCTACTATTTCATTCAAAAGGTCTAAGGAGACGGTCGGATTTAGGGGGTCGAGCGAGAGAAAAACCAACCGGGTTTTTCCGACTGCTTCGCTTTCGCAAAACCTTTTTCCATTGGCTGTCCAAATCTCTTCTGCCCCGAGCCAGATAACATAATGGCATGCCGATTTGCTCTCGGCGCACCCAAGTCTCCCTGCATGAAGGGGAGGGCAGCATTTCTGTTTTGAGCGCTTGATTTTTCCTAAAAAGCTGCCTTGATCCAATAGACCAAATAATTCATTTCTTGGAATTAGCTATCAAATTCCTTATTTAAGGTGAAATATTTGTGCTCCTAACATCAGGTTTGGAAATCTTGCCCATACCGGGCGCTGATTTATGTAAATCATTATTTCAACATATCTCACTATCAGATAGATGAGTTTCAATAAGCAGTTGTTCTACAATATTGAAATCGATCTGCTGGGGGTTTCGGTAGCGGATACAGCCCTTACCCAAATTCAAACCCGCGAGTGCTGCCCGATACTTGTCGAGAACGTCACGCTTGAGTATGTACAATGAGATGTAATTTACCTGACTTGCGAAAGCCACTTCGACTTCCCCATCTACCTGCTTGTAACTCGGCAGGCCATATTCCATGCTTTCTTCGTATCCATCCAAGATACCTAAGCACAGTTTTCTCAACTGCGATAAAGATTCACGCTGGTGTTCTGGGACTTCTTGCAGATATTCGTCTACATTTACCGCTTCACTACGCATTTTTTCACTTTCATTGAAATTTTGATCAAACACGAACTGAAGACTAACGGTTTGCGGTAATTCCTCGGCATTTTTGGTGCAGATAGCCCCTCATCCCCAAGACGTAGTTCGAATAATCACGCCACTCTGCCTCGGTCGGCAGCTCGGGGTGGTTGATGAGGTGTTGGGCGGTTGCATCCAGATTAGCCATCTTCTGGCTTGATTCCCAAGAAGATATGCGCTGAGCCTGGTTCAAGTTCGCTGTGTTCAAATGGCAATGACTGGGCTTGGAAACCTGCTTGAGTGATTATCCGGAGCCAATCTCCATGACTGAACAAACCACACATGTGGCGGTCAAGAACGCAGCGGACAGCATCTGCCCCTTCGCGTAGCATGTATACCATGTAAGACACGAAAGTGGTATCAGAGGCGTCGGGATCCCAAGTCCAATCCAGGTAGCGAAGGCCTCGATCGCCGGAATCATGACCGCCTTGACTCGTTGATGTTACAAAGGTTTCTCGAGTATGATCCGGTGCAAACAAGGCGACTCCGCCAGGCATACAATGTACATACGCTGTCTCTATAGCCCGAAACAGATCTGCCTCTGAAATCATGTACATGATCGCATCGTGGATAAATACAACATCAAAAATGCGCCCCAGCCTAACGGTACGCATGTCTCCTTGAATGTGCTCACATTGGGGATTCAACAGCTTACTTACCCTCAGCATATCCGGCGAGAGATCAACCAATGCCATCTGAAAGCTCTTCTTCAAATGAGAAGCATTGTTGCCACCACCAGATCCCAGTTCAAGCAAGGTTTTCGGCGTGCGAATGCTTGCTGACAAGATAACTTGTTGGTAGAACTCTGCTTCTTCAGCATAATCTTCCGGTGAAGATAAGATAGGCCACCAATCAGCGAGTTCTCGATAGAGAGAAGGGAAGTCTCCAGATGTTTTCATGCGTACTCCAATCCGTGTGATGTATTACTATCCAACATTTTGAACTGGGCGGCAGGGAAATCCCACCCGTCACCATATCTCACACCCCAATAATCCACTTTTGATTACAGATCGTCGTGCACCCCCGGTCTGATCCAGTATATAGGAATGCGGACCGGGTCTTGCGTTGCTGCTGCTAGCAGAATGGATCCAATTGATCACGAACTGCTGCCGAATAAGGTCTTTATCATCTTCATGGAATGCAGTGTTACCCATTTTGATGGCTGACCGATCTCTTCAAATTCAATGAATTGCTTCATCCAACCCCCACCTTTCGGATATTTTTCACATAACCAACGCCCATCAGCGGTTTGTTTGTCCATTACCAAGGCTAGTCCTGCTTGAATCTGCTCTTGTTCTGGGGAAACATATGGAGCGAGCAGCTCAAGCACTTCAAGAATGTCGCTATCAAATCTGAGTGGGAAACCAAATTCGAACCATCTCTGGCTAGGTTTTCCTTTCCCATATTGATACAAGTTCGAATTCAGGATTTGCTGAATGGCAAGCTGCCTCGACTTTTCAATTTGAGGTGTTGACCAAGTGGATGGCAAATTTCTATAAGCTCTCAGTACGTCAACAGTTGCCCATAAACATGAGAACGGCCTAAGTTTTGAGACACACGGCCATATACCATCCTCGCCCTGGATACCTACAAGCCAACCAAGCAATCTCTTTGTGCGTGGATCCTCATCATATCCAGACCAGATCATCAAGCGCAGTAGATCAGCCCCATGGCATGGAAGTTCGACTGATCTGCCTTTAAGCTCGATGGCGTATGCTCCATCCTCTAGCAGACAACCATTGAGAAGGTAGTCCATTCCCCGCGCAACACCATCATCCGCTTGGTAGCCTAACCACATCAGCAGGTTGAGGAATCGCTTGGTGCCGTGATGTGGGCGGTCATCGGAGCCCCAATAACCTTCAGGTCGCTGGCGTGATAGCAGCTTCTTAATCGGAGCGGAGTGAGCGATCGCTTGGGCTGCGATTGATACGTCCGGATCATCTTCGGGTAGGTCAACAAGCCAGCGCAGTGTGAAATAGCGTATAGAAGGATTTGATTCCTCAAGCAACCAGCCGGTAGGATCTCCATTCAACATGGTTTTCCAATCACTCATCAACTCTCCTCTTTAACAGTCCTGGGGTTTAAAACGGGTTGATTACCAAATCACTTAATGGGAAATATCCACTTTGACATATTATACAAAGAATACCACATCAGATATGAATAAACTCCATCGTGGGATACGTATCAACGCAATCAATTAACTTGGACCTTCCAATATCGGACCTGAGCACGATCCCGCCGCTGGAGCCAGCACCGCGGATAAGATGGGCGTTTCGCAAAATGCCTGTTCCATTCAAATGGCGGGGATAAGGCCTAAGTACGGATATTATCCAAATCAGGTTCGAAATTCGAATGTATAATGTGCCGAATAGGTCTAGGCGTATAGGACTTTTTCTATCAATAGGTAAGGGAATGAGAATAAACTTCGCAATTGAAGTAACCGGTGAACCGGACAAGGTATTTCCTTGGATAGACAATCCAGAAAAAGCAATGCTTTGGCAAAAAGGGGTCAAAAAAGGAGCAATCATAAAAGAAACTCCTGAAAAAATTGGTACGACTTTCATTGAAGAGATGGAAGAGAGCGGAAATAGTTTGGAAATGCGTGGAGTTATTACTGGATATATTAAAAACAAAATGATTACTTTTCAACTTGAAAGCAAAATTCACGAACTTGACGTCTGTTACTCAATTACGGGAGGAGATGGGAGATCGGTAATTACAGTGGTATCAAATATTCATTGGAAATTTCCAATGAACATAGTGAGCATCATTTTTGGGCGCAAAATGAAGGCGGGGATTGTGAAGCAAATGGAATCAGAATTTGCGGAATTGAAAAGACTATGTGAAGAAGAAATTACATAGTACAAACGTCAATTATGAAAATTGACCATCATTCAAGTGGATTCTACCCAGCACAGCGTGCACCTGACCTGTTTGATTTGTCGCAATTTAAAAGCTTTTTTCCTGGCGTTAGAATAATTCTGATTCATCAGTGTTATCTCTTCCCGCCCACATCCAGATAACGCAAACCGGTAGATGGAGAATCTAGCCGCTCGAAAAAAGAAACGGACAATTGGAAATAATGAATAAAGTTTCTAATGCCAAAACTTCAGACTGCGGCTGGAAGAGCCTCTACAGAGTCGGCGGAGTGGCCGCGCTGGTTGTACCTCTTGCCTGCTGTGGCTGCCCTGTTCGTCGGGATCCATCTGCTGGTTGAGGGGTATCGATGGCAGATAGTCCCTGCATATGTGATTGCAGCTATCATGGTTGTGGGAATGGTTCGGGGTATTCTGCAAAAAGCCAATCCACAGCGCGAAGCGCCCTCTCGCCGCCGTCGAATTGCAGCTATAATCGGCGTAGTGCTGCAGGAGGCCTTCCTGTTTACAGATACCGTGATGAACAACCTGAAATATGCCCGACAAGGTGCCACAGAAGAGGAGTGCATCGAAGCCGCCAAGCAAGCCAATGCGCATGACTTTATTATGCACCTGCCTCAGGGATACGACACGATGCTTACCGAGCGCGGCGCCAACTTGAGCCAGGGACAGCGGCAGATGATCACCATCGCCCGGGCGATGGTGGCAGACCCGAAGTTGATGATCCTGGATGAGGCCACTAGCAACGTGGACACACGCACCGAAAAACTGATTCAGGACGGTCTGCGTAAGCTGATGCAGGAAAAAACCAGCTTCGCCATCGCCCACCGTCTATCCACCATCCGGGATTCGGCCAAGATTATGGTGCTCAACGGCGGCGAGATCGTCGAATATGCCCCACATGCTGAGCTGATGGCTGCCAAAGGCTTCTACCACGCGTTGTATATGAGCCAATTTAAAGGCAAAGCCCCCGGCGGTGCACATTCATCGGATATCGATTTTATCAGCACCTGATCCTCCACTGACTTGAAATTAAGGCATTTTAATTAGGTACACAAAGGATGGAACGGAATGGACCAGGAAAACGAACGCTTAAGTGAAATCCGGCAGGCGCAGGTGCCGTGGAAGAAGTGGGGACCGTATCTGAGCGAGCGCCAGTGGGGCACTGTACGCGAGGATTACAGCCTCTCTGGTGATGCCTGGAATTATTTCCCTCACGACCAGGCGCGCTCGCGCGCCTATCATTGGGGCGAAGATGGGCTGGCAGGTATCTCGGACGATAACCAGCAGCTTTGTTTTGCCTTGGCGCTGTGGAATGAAAAGGATCCCATATTAAAGGAACGTCTCTTTGGATTGAACAACAGCGAGGCGAACCATGGGGAAGACGTCAAAGAATACTACTTCTACCTGGATAATACGCCCACACATGCCTACATGAAGTACCTGTATAAATACCCACAGGCGCCATTTCCCTACGAAGATCTGGTACGGACCAACCAGCAGCGCTCACGGGACGAGATGGAGTATGAGCTGCTGGATGCCGGCGTTTTTGATGAAGATCGCTACTTCGATGTGTTCGTGGAATACGCCAAAGGATCTCCGGAGGATATCCTGATTCGCATCACCATCTATAACAGAGGACCGGAAGCCGCTTCTTTGCACGTCTTGCCAACACTTTGGTTCCGCAACACCTGGAGTTGGTCCGAAGAAGCCACGAAGCCGATCATAAAACTTGACCGAGGCCCCAAGGGGATCAGTGCAGTCGCGGCGAGCCATTCGACCCTGGGAAAGCGCTACCTGTACTGTGCGGCCGAGCCAACGTTGCTGTTTACGGAGAACGAGACCAACCACGAGCGTATCTCCGGCAGCCCCAACTCAAGCCCATATGTCAAAGATGGAATCAACAACTTCGTCGTCGCAGGGATGGCGGAGGCGGTAAACCCGGAACAAACTGGCACGAAAGCTTCGGCCCATTATCCCCTCAGCCTTAAGCCCGGTGAAAGCCAGACGATCCGGCTCAGGTTGACGGATATTTCCCCAACAAGAGTTTAAACAGACTGCCGCGCCCCCTTTTGGAGATCAATTTGATCAACTTTTCCAGCTGCGGGTAGAAGAGGCCGATGAATTTTACCGGGGTATCACTCCGGACAACCTGCCTGCGGACGCCAAAATGGTCATGCGCCAGGCGCTGGCGGGGATGCTGTGGACCAAGCAGTTTTATCATTACGACCTGTGGAAGTGGGTGCAAGAACACGGCATTAAGGATGCCACGAGCTTCCAAAATACACCCTTGCGCAATAAGCACTGGTACCATATGGTCAACGCAAACATCATCTCGATGCCGGATAAATGGGAATATCCCTGGTATGCGGCCTGGGATCTGGCTTTTCACACCATTTCTCTGGCAATCATCGATATCGACTTTGCCAAAGAGCAACTCGCCTTAATGTTGGATGCCAACTACCTGCATCCCAATGGACAGATCCCGGCCTACGAGTGGAATTTCGGCGATGTGAATCCGCCCGTGCATGCCTGGGCACTCGGAACGCTTTACCAGATCGAGAAAGAGATGCACGGTCAAGGTGATGTCGAGTTCCTTCAAGACGCGTTTCATAAGCTTATGTTAAATTTCACCTGGTGGGTCAACCGCAAGGATGCAAGCGGGAAGAACGTTTTTCAGGGTGGTTTCTTGGGTCTCGACAACATCGGCGTCTTCGACCGCAGCGCACCACTGCCCACCGGAGGTCATCTCGAACAGGCAGATGGCACCGCTTGGATGGCGTTTTATGCTCTCTCGATGATGAACATTGCGCTGGAGCTGTGCCTTCACGACCTATCCTACCAGGGCATGGCGATTAAATTCCTCGAACATTTCCTATGGATCAACAGCGCCATGAATCGCTTTGGGGGCCAGGTCGATGATTTGTGGGATGAAGCCGATGGCTTCTTTTATGATGTCATCAACCTGCCTGACGGCAAAGCAGCTCGCTTGAAAGTGCGCTCGTTGGTTGGTTTACTGCCTCTCGCGGCCTGTGCCATCGTCAGCCCGGAAATGGTTCAAAAATTACCGGTCTTTATGGAGCGGGTTCGTTGGCTGGAACAAAATCGGCCTGAACTGACCCAAAGAATACCCTCCATCGAAAAACCCGGTGTGAAGAACCGCCGTCTGCTTGCCGTTTTAGATGAGGATAAACTCCGCCGCGTTCTGTCTCGCATGCTGGATGAAAGCGAGTTTTTTGGCCCCTATGGAATCCGCTCCATATCCCGCGTGCATCGAGACCATCCCTACGTCCTACATATCGGTGGGATGGAATACCGGGTAGATTATCTGCCTGCCGAGTCAAATACAGGTATGTTTGGAGGCAACTCCAACTGGCGCGGCCCCGTCTGGTTTCCAATGAACTTCATTCTGCTGCGCGGGCTGGTAACCATGCACGCGTATTATGGGGATGAATTCGCCATCGAGTGTCCCACCGGGTCGGGGCAGCAGATGACGCTGTGGGAGATCAGCCAGGTCCTTGCAGTCCGTCTGGCTAAGATATTTCTGAGAGATTCTCAGGGTCGCCGCCCAGTTTACGGTAGCACAGAAAAATTCCAGGTAGACCCGCATTGGAAGGATCACTTGCTTTTCTATGAATATTTCCATGGAGATAACGGTGCGGGTCTGGGTGCCAGCCACCAGACCGGGTGGACCGGCCTGGTAGCGCGCATCATTCAGATTTACGGCTCGGTCACCGACTTTGAAAGCGATATTGAGTTCTTTACGTGATAGAACTCTAAAGGATAGCTGACGATGAAGATGACTGTCAGAGGAATTATCTTCTTTGCGATTTATCTCTTTTTGGTCACGCTGCCCTTGGACACCACCGTCCCCATCCGAGTCGACCAAGATTATGCTGTTCAGTGGCGTGACGGGTAGGGCGAGCTCAACAATCCCGGCCCGCTCCAAGCCAGGCTTAGGGTCCCGTTCGGAAGTTGCGTAGCCACGTCCACAACAGCGGATATTGGGTAGAATAAATCCATACCCGGCTGAAAACCAGTAATAACCGTCGATACTATCGGTACCGAGTGAGCGACTTAAGAGATCACTTAGCAGCCCTAGATTCGCTCATGCGCGCATCAATCACCATTCCTGTCAGGTAAGTGGATAGGAAAATAAACACGAATGGGATCCAAGTTCCCAGGAGGCTTTGGAACATCTCCAAACTGCGGTTGATGACGAGAGCCACTAAGAAGAAATCCATAAACATCACGATAAGCAGGAACATAATTGCTGTTAAGAGCGGCGGGGTGTAATGAAGTCGAGTGAAATAGAACCAGGAGATAGTGGCGAAGATAATGGGGGCGCCAATGGCGTGGATGATGAGGGTGGCCTCGAGGGAAATAGTGCTCATACCGATGAACATGATAGCGCCACAGAGCGCCCACCCAAGCAAGCCCAAGGTGAGAATAGTGGCTGCATGGCTGAGAGCGAGTTGTCGCATAATTCATCCTCCTTAATGACCTTAGCTTTCAACGGCTCATAATTCTGCCCCACAGGTTGATAAGCATAGTGCTTTACGCTTAGAGCTATAAGGCACATTATACTTACAAATAAACCACCGGAAATGAATACACTCCGCGGCGCGGGATTTACCGCCGCGATAAACATTTACACCATGCAATTCCAGCCCAGGATCGCCGGTCCGTCTGAGGAGGGGGTCAAATGAGACTCTCACTCCCTTAAAATCAGCCAGCGAAATCACACAACCAGCCGGTTCAGGGAGTGCAGGACTCGAGCGGTGTCAGCGTTATCGTATTCGTGTACTCCTTGCAGCCGCCACCCTCCAAATTGACACAGCCGCGCGTTTCGGTTTGCGTCAGGATGAGCGTATCATCACCGGGTTCTTGTTCTTCAATGGTGAAGTTGCCCGACCCGCTGAAGCTGAACCCGCCCCCGGAACCGGCGTAGGTGTATGAGCCGCCGTTAGAGGACGTGGGCGAGTATGAAAAGGTAGCGTTGCTGCCGTCTGGTATCGCACCTTCGAGCTGGAACGGATCGGTCAGCCCGCCGCAGATCGTACCGGTGATGGCGATGCCCTGCCCGCCGGAAGCAGAATAGCCGGCGCGCCAATCTTTCATCATAAAGACGCGTTCACCCAGATCATAAGTGAATGTTTTAAGCATATCAATCAGACCGCCAATCAGACCAGCCGCTCCTGGCGAAACCCCAAAGGTCAAGCCGCCAAAAAAAATGTTGGCCATCGTTTTTAGTCCAGATTCCTCCGGCTGCGCTGAAACAAAGACTGAGTATTCTTCGTCGATAGACCGCGAACTCTCCGGTAATTGCTTTTTCTGAGGAGACCCTTCCACCTCTAGGGTAGCTTGGCCGTCCTTATCCGTGTAGCTGCGGATCTGATCGTAATCAGCAAAGCGGACCCGGTCTGGGACATTCTTACCACCCTTAAAGTCCATCTCAGCCCCAGCGATCCAACCTCCTGCCGGGAAATTGAAGCCAACGCCCAATACGCTGCTGATAAAGCTGATGAAGCACTGGCGGGCTTCCTTCCCGTCGGGCAGCTTGCCAGGGTCTGAAATCAAGCTCCAGGTGATGGTGGCAGTTTCCCCCGGCGAGGTACTCTTGGTACGGGTGAGTGGGTCTGGATTTTGAACGGCATCCACATCCATGGATGAGAGCTGCATCAGGAAGCTGACCGCGCCGCCGATGACATTCGCCCAGCCCACCGCTTTTCCGGTGGCTTGGATCGTGTCGGCGTTGACTTTCATGTACTTCAGCGACGTTTCCAGCACCCCGGGCAGGCTATCTTCCATCCCCGGCAGCTGCACTCCACCGCCAAGCAACTTGCTGCTAAGCCAATTGGCCCAGTAGGTGACGTCTTCATCGCCCAAAGCTTTCGCGCAGTCAAATCCGCCGGTCTGCATCTGGCTGCTGGTCAGGTGATAAGCAGCCAGCACCATGCCACCCTGGGGTACGGCAGCCTGGGGCGAGAGCTGGAACAGGTCAGCCCGCAAAGCTACCCAGAAGAGCAGTTGGAGCAGGGGCACATCGATCGAAGCGGTCTGTGCAGTGGTAGCACTATCCAGGATATCCAGCTGCGACCCGCTGCGCAGGATGCGCTCACGTGCAACCGCACCCATCAGCCGCACGGCGGAGTCCTGGCTCTGCAGGGCTAAACGCAGGTCGGACAATAGGGTCTCACCCAGCGCCTGCGAGTCTTCAGCATCCATGCCGAAGGCCAGTCCCAGCAGCCGCCCGGCGTCACTGACCAGGATACCGTGTCCGGGTATATCGAGGCTGGCGGCATACCACACCTGCCAATATGGCGGGCCGATCGGGTCGTCGCTGCCATCCAGGGAGCTGCGCCCGTCACCGATGACCGGGATGCCGAGCGCCTGATACAACCCCAACCAAGCCGCCAGGTTCTCCGGTCCCGCCAGGGCATCCGCCAGGGCTTCCGCCGCTTGTTCCGGATCCTGGGTAGAGACCGCTAACGGCGCCGGGGGTGCCGGCAGGATCGGAGAACTGACCGGCAGGACCACGCCCTGTTCCGGAGCGGGTGAACTAGGGGGGGTTTCTTGGTCCTCCAGTAGAGCTGATGAACTGGCCGGGTTTTTTTGGTCCTGAACCGCATCCGGCAGTGTGTTCGTGAATAAATTACAGCCCAAGGAGAAGATCATTAAGAGAGAAAAAAATACCAAACTTGGTTTTAATTTCATCATGCTGCCCTTTGACAAGTAGCTATTGGTTATTTGGCCTATGCGTACTGAATAGGAGGAATTTGGTGATTATACGACTATATAAAAATCTGTGTGGTCGAGTTTTTGGGGCGTGTTTAGTCCAGCAGTAAGTGGGCGTGGAAAAGCAGCTGCACCAATTTCCGGCGAGTGAAAACAGGGGCAGACTGGGAAGTGGCTTGGGTTATGGTCGAGTTGTTACCTCTCCGACGGCGGCGCTAGCCGTGGTAACCCTAATTGCTGGTCATGTACTCGCTGCGCACAATACAAATGGCTGGAAGTGGAGCTGGGCAGAACTACATTTCATGCCTATCTCATGATCAGCGGTAGATAAATAAATAAATCGGGAACTGCAGAACACACACCTATCGCAAGCTCTGCTATAGAAGTCTCACTGACGCCCGGAAAGAATTGTGAACTGCCAAAACTTTCATCTGCTTCTGCATCCAGATACTCTAGTCTAAACCCCGTTACTTCATCCGGATGAAGACAGAAGTCGAGCGTATCTTCACTGCACAATGGGAATTTAGCCTCGAAATGGTTCAGGCTGTCCGCTCTGCTCGCAGCTCCTGCGCCATCTGCGGTGCCTCCCCCCTCGATGTCTGCTTGGTTCGATCCAGTCAAATTGTACATATAGCGATCTTCGAATTGGGGATCCCCTGCCGCTAATGCTAAGACATTATTCTCCAACTCATGTAAAGAGCCGCTCAGATCATCATCAAAAATGATGATAAATGCATCCCCTTCTGGCAGATATTCACCTAATGGACTGAATTCATCATCGTTTATTGTGAACCCCATATACAAGTAATTCGCACTGTTCATCACATGAAGCGTGGTTGTAAATGGAGCTACCGGCGCATTAGTTATCAGTTGAACCGTTAGCGTAGCTGCATCGCTCCATTCTATTGTTGATACATGCCCATCGATAGTGGGGAGACCGCATGTAGCGCTTATTCTTTCCCCTGATCGAGCAAGTGCACTAGGAGACATATCCTCCAGGACTACAGTTAGTAATGCAAAAATTAAAAATACCAAAAGTACACATATAAATACCCGGGGTTGTTTGTCTTTCCTCATTGTGGTGTGCATTGTTTCTTTCTCCTGGATACTTAAGCTTTATTCATCATATCGTTTAACACATTTTTTGCTCCCGAGATACAGAGTTATGCAGCCGGGATGGTGACAATCACTGATTGGTGCCAATACATCCATAACGGATTGAGTGAGAGTCTTTTCAATGCGATAAATTTAATCTTTCCATTAATTCCCATCCAGCCTCACGATCTCCCGCTAGAGTCAACACCGGTGTTGATTGATGTTGGTTTACCTACCCCCCAGCCCCCTTCCACCTGGAATGGGGAGTAACGACGCCAATGAACGATTTTTCCTCCATTCTCAAAGATATCCGTCAACCCCACCAGCGGGCTGACCATGAAAAACCTTCCTCCCCCGTTGGGGGGAGGATTGAGGAGGGGGTCAAATAAGACTCTCACTCCCTAGCCGCCATTGGCAGAAAGAAAGCACTGCGTTTTGACCAAACCCGATCTTGGTTTACAATGGGATCAATTATATCGCCGCGGAAACGAAAACCGTTAGGTCTAGAAAAATATAAGTGCAAGCTGGAAAAACGCATGTTAATGGATGGACACTACTGATGCTTGAGCACACGAATCTAGAAGACTATGAAGACCCCGTGATTTATGATGATGAGAATAAGGATTTTGGCCCGGATGGACCTTTCTATCTAACACTGGCTCAACAAGTGGATGGTTCCGTACTTGAATTAGGATGCGGCACTGGACGCGTTACCATCCCGCTGGCCCAAAGTGGGATTGATATGACCGGTCTGGATATTATGCCGGGGATGCTTGCCCGCGCGCAAGGTAAAGCCGGAGATCTGCCGATACAATGGATAGAAGCAGATATTAAAGATTTTCATTTGGGGAACCGGTTTCAATTGATCTACACAGCAGGCAGTGTTTTCCAACATTTGGTTGAACGCAGCGAGCAAGAAAAGATGTTGGCGTGTGTGCGCGAGCACTTATCGCCTGATGGACTGTTTGCTGTGGATTTGCTCTTCCCGAGTCGAGGCTCCATGGAAGACGCAGAAGAACAGGATTGGTATACGTATGAGAATGAAGAGGGGCAAACGGTCAGGGTAACGGGAACAGACGAATATGACCCAATCAGGCAAATCAAACACGAAACGGCCTATAGGCACTGGCGTGATGGGGAAGGTCGAGAGATTGTTAAACGGGCGCGATTTTCCCTGCGGCTCATTTTTCCACAAGAGATGGAGGCGTTATTACACTACAATGATTATTCCATAATACATCGTTATGGGGGATGGGACCGGAGTCCTCTAACGGCTGAGAGCCAGAATATGATTTATGTATGCAAGAGTAATGAGACCTAAGATCAGATATCCACACCTAATATACCGACCAGAACCAGGCATAAAGAACTTATGTTCCCAACCTGTTAGCCAGCCAGCAGATGGAAGGGGAGCTTTGAACAGCACGTATCTTGAGCAGGAGTATGCTCGCACCATTAGCACATCGAACCGGTCAGCGCCACTTCGCCACCGCAGAAAACGGTTGGAGAGCCGGGAATGGTGATCTGGATCAGCGCGGCGATCATTTGGTGCTTTTTCCCCTCCGCCGGTTTGGCCGCGTTCAGTTGTTTATCAGCCGTTGTCTCGCCACCGGGGGTCAGCGTCCACAGTAAGCGTTCGGTATCGTGGCTGTCCAGTAGGTTCATCGGGCTGTAGAATGCCTCTTGCGGGTAATCTTCCTTTTCCGATTCCAATCGTGAGGCGAATTCAATAGGTGAGATCTGCCGGCCGCTGTCGGCAAAGCCCTTCGAGACAAAGCTGCCAGGCGTGAGCAGTCCCAGCACGGCGTCCCGCAGGCGGTAGTTAATCGTCGTATCCGCCCGGTTCCCGCGCAGCATGCCATGTACGGTTGCTTGACCTGGAGCTGTACTGCTGGGGTCCATGACGAAAAGTCCGGATACCAGGTAGCAGATGGCAATGATGGTTAAAAGCTGGCTGCCTACCCGCGCGGCTTTGCCAGTATGAAACTCAGCCGCGACACCACGTGCAAATAGGAGCAGCAGCTCGCCAAAAACCATAAAATTCGCGATTCGAATCCAACCGCACAGTCCGATTGAGAGCTCACTGACCTGTTTAGCTGTGGGTCGTAACCTGGATGCAGCCAGCCCTCTAGCGTGATTACCGCCACAAAAAGCGGTGGGCTAACAATGCCAGCCTATGCGATTAGTTGAGATTTGTTCATCGATGTTTACCTCGTGATTGACAGCGTATATGGTTCTGCGACCATAACACACCAACCTCATTTTCAGGTAATCAGCTGATATAAGTTTTCATAACAGTTTTTGTCATGGTCCATACATATCCAGACCAGCTATGTATGAGTTCCAGCTTAGCAAGTAGAAAACAGCCACACGCCCAGTTTAAGGGGTTAACGATTCCATAATTATTTCCCGGATATCGTGTGATACAATCCCTCATCTGAAAATAACAAAGTTGTTAGTTTTACACAGGATTAACGATTAGAAGTATTGGGATCAGAATCCCATTATTATCCAACAAAAATGCGCCCTTGAAAATAGTTGGATAAATCTAAATTTCCTTGTTTTCCCTTTGCCTTCAAAAGATTAATTAGTGCTTGGATCGAATTAGCCAAAATACCCCCTTTTTTCTCTCGCAAAAGGACCGCATAAGCGATGGGAGAAAACCATATCCAGTATGTCTGCTTAGCTTGCTGTTTTTCTGTTAAATTGAAAGGAGGTGAGGCCTGACAATCATAATGCGGTGAGCCACAATTCAAATCGAGTTGGGCTTCCGCCACGCCAGTGGGGATAGGTATGTTTTTTCAGCTGTACGTATCCACCGAATCACAATACAAGAACAATGAGAGGAATACAGATGAACAAGAAAATCTTTAGCATAATGATGGTATCAGCTTTGCTTCTGGCGCTGCTTGTTCCAGTTGCTATGGCTTCTTCGCCAAATGGCAATGGTGATGGCGCTCCCGAGTTTGTGCCCAAGGAGGACAACCGGCCTGATCCACTGACCACCAACCAGTTAGAGCTGAAAGAGCAGGCTCTGCAAGCCAAGCTTAACGGCAAAGCTTATGGCAAAACCCACGAAGTCGCGCGAGGACAGTTCGTCGAACTGGAACGCGAAGGCGAGGGCGCTGTCTGGACGGTGATGGGTGAGTTTGCCGATTTAGCTCACAACACCATGCCAGAGCCGGACCGTGCCGTTGATAATACGACGATTTGGGTCCCGGACTTCAGCCGCGATTACTTCATGGATCTGCTTTTCAATGAAGCTCCCGGCGCGAACTCGATGCGCAATTTCTACATCGAACAGTCTTCCAACCGCTACACCGTCCACGGCGATGTGACCGACTGGATTCCGGTCTCTGGCGACGCAGCGACCTACGATGACGACTTCAATAGCCCGTTAGGTGGGAATCAGGTCTGGTATTTCCTGGATGAGTCGATCGATGGCTGGTACGCTGCCCAGATTGCAGCCGGCAAGACTCCGGCCGAAATTAACGCCTACCTAAGCCAGTTCGACGTCTGGGATCGCTACGACTACGATGGCGACGGCAATTTTGACGAGCCCGATGGCTACATTGACACTGCGCAGTTTGTACACGCCGGGCGTGGGTAATGAAGCTTGCTCGCCAACCTGCGACGACTGGGCCATCTGGAGCCACAGCTGGTATGCATTCTCGAATCGCTCGGGTCCCGATGGACAGGGTCCGGCCTTCAATCCTGACGGCGGCGTCCAGATCGGTGACAGCGACTACTGGGTCGGCAAGTACACCATCCAGCCTGAGAACGGCGGCGTAGGTGTCTTTGTTCACGAGTACGGTCACGACTTGGGCCTGCCGGACTTATACGACACTTCCGGTGGTGAGAACGGGACCGGCTTCTGGACGTTGATGTCCTCCGGCTCCTGGCTGGACGATGGCTTAGACACCATCGGGAACAAAGCAAGCCATATGGGCGCCTGGGAGAAATTCCAGCTGGGCTGGCTGAACTATGAAGTGGCATTTGCTGGTCAAAAGTCCGAGCACAAGCTTGGCCCGATGGAGACCAACACCAAGCAAGCCCAGGGCTTATTTGTGGTCTTGCCAGATAAGGCAGTGCTCGAGAATATCGGAACTCCTAGATACGGCGATTATTACTACTACAGCGGCTCGGGTGATAACCTGGACAACTTCATGTATAAGTCGTTCTCGCTGCCCGCTGGGGCGACCCTGTCAGCGAGGGTGCGATATAACATTGAAAGCAACTGGGACTACGCCTACCTGGTGTACTCCACTGACGGCGGGGCAACCTGGATACCCATTGAGACCAACCGTTCAACCACTGACGACCCCAATGGCCAGAACTTCGGCTTCGGAATTACCGGCCGCGCAACCAGCAATAACTGGTACGACTTGACAGCCAATCTCCCCGCGGGCGACGTGCTGCTCGGCTTCCGCTACGTAACGGATTCCAATACCGGCGGTTTTGGCTTCATGGTCGATGAGATCTCGATCACCGGTCAAGAAACCGATGGCGCTGAGGCCGATGCCGGTTGGACGTTCGACGGCTTCTGGGTGACAAGCGGCCAGGAACTGAGATACTATGCCAACTACTATGTAGCCGAGTACCGCGCGTACTGGGGGTACGACAACACCCTGAAAGTCGGCCCTTACAACTGGGCTTTCCAGGATAATCCCCTGCTGCTAAACATGGTGGAGCATTTCCCCTACCAGGACGGCCTGCTGATCAACTACTGGGACACCTCCCAGAGCAATAACCAGGTCGCGCGCCATCCAGGGCAGGGTTTGCTCCTGCCGGTCGATGCCCACCCCACTGCGATGATTCGGCCTGATGGTGGCGTATGGCGCAATCGCATCAGTTCATTCAACTCAACCTTCACGCTGGCGCCGACCGATGCACTCAACCTGCACTGGTTGAGCGTGCCATATTATTTCCCCAGCCAACCGGCTGTTAAGGTGTTTGACGATCGTAATAGCTACTACGATCCCGTCAACCCATGGGGAAGTGTGATCGTCCCCAACACCGGCACGCAGATCCGCATCCAGTCGATCAGCGCGCAGGGCAATTTCATGCAGGTACAGGTGCGCCCTGCTAAGTAAAGAGAATATGTGTAACTAATTAAAAAATCCCCGAGAGTCATTCTCGGGGATTTTTCTATTGAGGTCTGTACTTACGGTCGATAAATCACCTCTGAAATATTTATTAATCGAATGGGAAAACCAAAAATTGGGCTATGTTTAGCATTAATATTTTATAGCGGTTACGTTAAGATTCTTTCTCAAGTCCCAAACGGACAATATTACATTGACGCTTAAGGGCAATATCTCGCTCAAGAGTAAATGTGTTTATCTACGACCAAGCCGCCAGTTGTAGTAATAATCTCCAAACGACTTGCAAACCGTCAGTCAACAGTTATTTCAGGAATTGCGCCTCAAACCAAATATTGGGGTACATAGTGCCCATTCTCAACTGGCGTGGAGGCTGGTAGGAAATTCGCTCTCAATGTAATTGAAGAGCTAAGCCCGTGGTATCAGATGGGCAAACCTTTAAAGAAGACAGCTGGGTATCCAGCATTCTGTATTAAAAAAAGGAAATCCCAGTGTGAACTCCTTATTGCCCCACCGAAAATTATATTGTATAGTACTTACATCAGCATGAGTACTTATGCCCCAAATTAACATTCATGCTGTTGCCGTAATTCACGGCGATTGGTATTCCAGCATTTTTATATTAACTTGGATTAAATCAATCTATCTGGAGGGATGGAAATGTTGCGAAAAACTTTTGGCCTCATCAATGTATTAGCAATCCTATCAATTTTATCCGGGTCAACAATTATCCAGACAGCTGCGCAAATTGAACGTAATCCGGATCGACCGGCCAGCCCACGGCAGCCCTATCCAGGCCATGCTAATCCAGCCCAACCTGCGGGATTCCCAAACCGGTTGACAAATGTTCGACCTGAACCTGCAGGATCGGGAGATGGTTTAACGTCAATCCAGGTAGCCCCTCAGGCTACCGGCGGCCCGGACTATTTTGGTTATACATGGGATAACACGGTTAGTCCTAGCTGGATCGATGCAACCGTTGGGATGGATACAGGGTTGAGTGGTGAAAGTTGGGATCAAGCGACCGGACCCATTTCACTCCCATTTTCATTCCGCTTCTACGACGATATTTATAACCAGATTTGGATTGCGGCGTCCGGATATCTGGCATTCAAGGAGAGCTGGTATTGGCCTGACCAGCAGGACCCGCTGCCTTCAAGAGAAGCCCCGAACGCAGTTATCGCTCCTTTCTGGACGGTACTCTACCTGCAGAACTCCGGCGGTAATGGCAAGGTGTATTACCATACCGGTGGTACCGCACCGAACAGGTTTTTCGTCGTCGAATGGCACAATGTAGCTGCCTTTATACCAGGAGATCCAAGCGGGGGTGATGAATCCTACCGTTTTGAAGTCGTCCTGTATGAGAGCGGTGATATCCTCTTCCAGTATGATTCGATGGTCTATAATGATTGGCGGTATTATGCCTCGATCGGAATTGAGGATCCCGCCGGGGAAGGGCTGGGTTATATGGATTGGGATACTTACTGGGACCGCTTACCTAGCAGTGGCTCAGCTGTGCGTTTCTTCCGGCCAGCTCCCGCCGCCAGAGTGAAATTATCCCCCGAATACACAGGGGAGTTTACCCATGGGGGCAAGACACAAGAATTTGAGCTGACTCTACGCAATACCGGTGAGCTTGGTGCAGACACATATGACCTTACCTATACATCAGCCTGGCCGCTGGCGCTCAGCTTCCTTGATGGCAGTGCATTAACCGATACAGACAGTGATAGCCTGGTTGACACTGGCCTCCTTACCCAAGGGGCAAGCATAGTCATCATCGCTGAAATTCAATCGCCTGTCACGGCAAATGTAGGTGATGAAAACACCGCTGTTATTACTGCTCGATCATCTTTAGACGCCGCTAAGGCTGATTCTGCCAACCTTATGCTGACAGTCCCTGCGCCATTCGCCCAGGTATACAGCGATGAGGCGGATGGCATTTTGAACCTATACCTGGTCAAACCAGACGACCAAGACCTGAAGAGAATACCTGACTCCTATGCTGGCGGGTACGATTTGGCTGTTGCTGAAACCCCAGGCTTCATCTATGCGTGGTCGAGATACTTATGGACAGGCACTACTTCGGTGTCGAATATTGAATACACCCTACACAACGATGCCGGAGAGATCACACGCTCAGCTTCTTTGCTAACGAACAACATTGGCGCGGAGATGAACACATATGACTACGAACCGGTAGTTGCAGTTGCTCCTAACGGGAATATTGGCGTCGCGTGGTACCGGTTCCGGTATGACTCGAACAATGATAAGTACAACTATAACATTTGGTACGCGGTACTGGACAGCGCTGGAAATATCCTATCGGGACCATCAAACCTGACCAACAACAACGTCTGGGGGGACTGGAACGATTACGACATTCCAGAACATTACAACCCCCGGATCGCGGCTACAACGGATAACCATTTTGCATTGGCCTGGGAGCGATACAGCTATGAGACCAATGGCAGCCTGGTTGACATCTTCAATGCAGTGGTAGATAGCAATGGAACCTTGCTAAAACCTGCGTCCAAGTATACAAATGGGATCGCTGGAGATTCAAATGTATATTACGACATGCCCGCGCTTGCTCCGCTGGACAGCGGCCGGGTTTTACTCGTATACGAAGGTCCGGACTGCATCACTTATGTAATTCTCGATAGCTTAGGAAATACATTCCAAGGGGAAACACCTTTATCTTGGTGTGGGAACAGCGTGGATGCCACCCAGCTTTCAAACGGTCGTTCCATCATCGCCTGGACCGGTGGTGATGTAGGCTATGCGATCCTAGACACCAACTACGATGTCTCCTATAGTTATGTTGGATTAGAAAATCCAGTGGATGATGAGGACGATAAACTCATCTCGGTAGCTGCTGACAAAAACGCTCAAGCCGTCCTGACCTGGACTGATGACAGTTACGAAAACCGCCGTTACTTGTACTACGCACTGATTGACAGCAGCGGGAGCGTGATCAATCATCCGGCTATCTTCCGTTCAGCGGAACTATCTGCCTGGGATGAATACTACCTCGAAATTGGTTATTCTGGCTATGGCAACACGTCCTACTCCATCCCCCCGACTGCACCGGGTGTGGATACGTACATCGATTCACCAAGTCTGTCCAGTTCGGCCCCAGGCGGCGTAGCGACAATACCAGTCTCCTTCGGGAATATTGGTTCGTCTACGGCTTCTTCGGTAACCATCACTGCGACTTTGGACATCAGCTTGACGTATCAAACCGATAGTGCGGGTATACCACCCTTGGTCGATGGCAATACATTAACATGGCAGCTGGAGTCCGATTTGAATTTCCTGGGAAATGGGCAATTCACATTGCGCGTATCAGCGCCCGACTCGCCATATGGAACACGATTCCCGGTAACCTTACAGATCACCTCGCCGGAAAGTGAGGCTAATCCAAGTAACAATATCGTTGAAGTGGACGTTTTCGTTGCCCGTCAGGTTTTCTTGCCAGTCATTAGCAACCGGTAGCTGGCTAATGGAGTAGAAGAATCGGTAATAACTCACGCGGTGAATGCTGCTTACTATTTCAACCGGGTGATCAGCACTACGGGTGTTTATCGCGAGGGATGTGCTCAACCTGGTACATACTCGTTAGCATCATCTCAAAGCGTTCGACCTAGAAGGGACTAGAAGGAAGATTGGGAGATGAAAGCAGTTCAATAAGTTGATCTGATATTAATTTTAGATCTATACTGATGCTGCAAAAGACCAATCGGAAGAAATAAAGGTCTTGGCTAGGAAGAGCAGTCAGCTTTTATCGAACCTTATCGGCAAGCAAAATCCATCAGTGTTTCAGTTGGGTTGACCGGCTTCCAGGCCTTTATTGGTTATATTTCCTCGGCCTGATTGCCATCACCGGGCTGCTGAATCATATCGTAGCCTGGAATGAAAATGTACTTGCGCCGGGTGATATAAACTGGTATTTCGCAGTTAGCGCCTTCTTTCTGGCATTATATTTGTTTGAAATCGATTTTCTGTTCCGTGTTACCCAGGATACATTAGTCGAGTTTCGATCGATACTAGAATTACCTGCAGTTGAATTCGAGCGGATCGCTTTTGAGTTCACCCATCTGCCTACAAGAGCAACGGCCGTAGTCTTTACCCTGGGGACGAGTATCGGCCTTGTCCTGGGATGGTACATTTTCCCCACCGCACAAGAGATGAATTCTGCTTTTCCCGAAATGGAGCTGCCGATTTTCTCCCAATCTTTTGGGGTGGGCTATGTTGCCACCTACATGATTATTAGAGCTTTAGTACTGATCAATCGAGTGTACGATGGTTTGGAATCCATTACTGTTTACGACCTGGATACTCTGTACCCATTGTCGAAGTATTCTGCTTGGTTGATCGTGTTTGTTATCTTAAGTGAATAACTGATATTTATACTTGCTCCATTGCTGGAATTCCTGCTTGTGGCAGTCTATGTGTGGGCTTGTGGTCGAAAACTGCGCGAGATTGGTTTTCAAACTCGCTTCTTAGCAAAAGCTCTCCTGATAGCTGCAGTGAGTTTCATAAGCTTCTTTATTATTGCGTTCATAACTCAGCTAATCGTATTGCGGGCAACTGGAGCAGACGCCAGCTTCGTACTATCCGCAGTCGACCCGAAAACGGGTATGTCAGGTGGATTCACCTTTGCGATTTGGTTATTGGTGGCGAATCTGGTCAATTCTGCCATGGAGGAGGGGCTCTTCAGAGGTACGATGATTCGCCACTTTCTGATACGATTTTCTGGTTGGGGTGCGATCCTTCTGCAAGCGGGTCTATTCGCCTTGTGGCACATGAGCTGGTCTGCCCGGCTCTTACTCGATGGCCAAGCTAGCTTTGGCGAAGCAGCATTTGAGGCGTTCAGCTTAGCTTCTCGCTACTTCAATAGCGGGAATAGTTTATGGCTCTCTGTATTTATAAACCGATAATCTGTGGGCGCCCTTCCTTGCACATACCATCAATAACGGGATCTTTAATGTGTTGTTCATCAGAACGAGTATGGGACATGTAATCTGCTCTTGAATTTGGAAACTTTATTGCCAGCTTCCTGATCGGGCATTTATTATTGATCCCGGTGATTTATTTTGCTTCCAAACGGTTTGAAATGCCAGAAGTAACGCCGTGGCGTGATTTCGGGGAGGATGAAGGATTCCGCCACAGAATCAGTCGGGCCTTGATTTTGGACTGGATCAAGCAGAGAGCATCCAAGACGGATCGTGGACTAAAAGCTGGTCTTGGCGTTACTCATTCCTCGGCGAGGACCACAAACCGCCATTTGTACGCAAATCGCTCACCAGAAATATCTTCATAGGTCACCTTAGCCGTGTGCCATCCTGCGCGTAAGGGTTCGGACCGCGTGTAACAAGGTTCTCCCACCGGGGCAGGATAGCCATATTGCAGCCGAACCAAATCAACGACCTCCTGGGTTACATTTACCCCATCCAGGGAAAAACGAATGGTTGTCTCAGGTTCTTCACCCATACCGCGACCGGCTATATAGTTGAAATGCACACATATCCCATAGGGATCACCTACCACCTCCCCGTCGGCTGGTCTCACATATTGGATATGGGGTGGCAATGTATCCCCGACTGCCCCTGATATGGGCCAACCCCCGTTGACTACCCATGGGATCACTATCCAGAGGATCAACGCCACGGCGATTAAACCTGCGACCACTACAATTATGCGCTTCATCATTATCTACCTTTATGTATGCATTCAATGCACTATCGCTAGTCTATCACAAGCTCAGGACAAGATTCGGTTCAGAATAAAGACCCATTTCAGTTCATTGTATAATTTCAAAGTGGAGATTACCCATGAATAGGTTTGGTTATCAACCCGTTAGGCGTAATAATGTGATGAGCAATTTCCAGAAAGTGGGCTTAAAATGACAACTATATTCCAAAGATATGAACTTCCAATTGCATATTCTATGATAGCAGCTGCAAGAAGAATTCGACCGCGCAGAGACGGGCTCCATCCATTTGAGCAATACTTTCTATTTTGGACGGCGTTCAATAACATTTACACTACTATTGCCCATCGTGAAGGGTGTAGGACTCAGATAAAAGAAAATGAAGATGGCTCTATTGTTACAATCGCAAATGGAAATGTAAATATTCCTGATGTGGTAGTAGTAAGTGAAAGAGAGCAGATTCGCCTTGCTTTCCAAGAATTTGTTGATGATTTGAAACATACTCTAATTCTTCAAAAAGGTACTGAATATTTTGTCCGTCGAATTCCCTATTGGCAAGGAATACCGATAGAATATGATGCCTTCGGGCAAAGAGTTAATGGAGTTATCAATGTTAATTACACCAGTGACAGTCAATACCCAATTTGGAGTCCTATCGACCTCCAGCATTATGAAGAATATTTGAAAAACCCTATTAACGAAGAAAATAGAAACTTTTTAGCAAGACAAATTGTCGATTTACTTTATACGATTAGAATTAATTTAATGCATGGTGGCAAAAACAAATTTGATGATGCAAATGATATTACAGTTGTCGTGAATGCTTTACCAATGCTTGAATTAATCGTAATGACTTTTACACGATGACAAACTACTCCCCCCCACTCGCTACATTTTAGTAACCCCGCGTGGAGCGGAATGGCTGTGCCTTAGGCAGCGTGGTGTGATATTCCAACGATGATCTTGCCGAGAGGGTTTCGGGAAAAAACGCCGTCCACACGGAAACGGTAGACGTAAATGCATGCCCCCCAAAAGAAGGAAAAGATCTAGTCGATGAGTGAGCAGCAAGCGAATAACCCACTGCACGGCATTACCCTGGAGCAGATCGTGAACAGCCTGGTTGACTTTTATGGCTGGAGTGAGTTGGGCAAACGCATCAATATCCGCTGTTTCAATAACGACCCATCAGTGAAATCCAGCCTGAAATTCCTTAGAAAGACACCTTGGGCAAGGACAAAAGTCGAGGATTTATACATCGCCACCCAGAAGAAAATAAACAAGTGATAATTCAAGCATTTATAAAATAGTCAGGCTTTGCGAAGTCAATAAGCCAGGTCCTCAATTTGTTGGGCATGCTGCCGAAAGGAATAATCAGTGCAATCTAAAGACGGGAAAAGAACAGGTGAATTTGGTCTCTGGCTTGCCAGATATCTTGATAAGAATAGCCAATATTCCATTTATTATGATCATGGGGATAGACGGGGTGATCCAAACGTTGCAGCAATAAAAGGATTCTACGGTCAAACAGTAACCAATAAAAACCGTTTGGTTGATACTGATGTGATCGTAGTTAATAATGATAATAATAGTATAGTTCTCTTGATAGAGATAGAAGAAACTGAAATGTCACCGAAGAAACTACTTGGGGATGTTTTTGCTACGTTGATGTGCAATTGGTTTGCGCTTAAAGGAAAGAATAAGCAGAAATATTTCAGGGTATCTCCCAACACAAAATTGATAGTTGCTGGCGTGGTGCAGAAATTAGGTGATGAGTAAGATAAAATCGAAAACACGATAACTACCCGTCTCCAACAGTTTGTTGTGTCTGGTGATGCTATTCAAATTGATAAGATTACATTCGTATTTGGAGAAGACATTTCGGGTACGCTAGAAAAACTAAAGCGTGAGATGATAAATATCTTTACAATGAACTGATATGAAGAATACACCCACTCCAAGTTCCACCTGGCTCGGCTTTGCCGTTTGGTATGCCGCGCGGAAAACAGCTTTTCAATTTGAGCGAAGCGAGTTGCTCGGGCACAAAACGCCGTGCTGCAATACTTACCGTTTGCCGACCAACAATTCTTCATCATGCAGCCTAGATCTAAAAAGGAAAAGTACCGATGAAAGTTACCGATATTTGGAATGCGAGGCAATACCCAACCATCTCGTTTGAATTATTCCCTGCAAAATCAGAAAAGGCAGCCGCAGGATTAGAAAAAACTATCGAAATCTTGGCTGCACTGAAGCCTGATTTTGTATCAGTTACATTCGGGGCTGGAGGATCTACGCGGGAAGGGTCGCGTAAGCTTGTACGTAAGCTTATGCATGATTATGGGCTGGAGGTTGTCGCTTATTTTGCTTGTTATGGGTTGGGACCTGAGGAAATCATAGATGCTTTAGACAGCTATCATGAGATGGGAGTGGAGAGCATCCTGGCTGTCCGTGGAGACACTCCCCGCGACGCAGCGTTCGAACCACATCCAGACAGTTTGTCCCACGCCTCTGATTTAGTGTCATTTATTCGACCAAGGTACAACTTCTGTATGGGTGTCGCCGGCTATCCGGAGGGACATATCCATGCCCCAAGCAAAGAAAAAGACCTGGAGTACCTGAAGCTAAAGGTAGACCAGGGTGCCGAGTATATCATTGCCAATTATTTCTATGACAACAGCTACTTCTTCAACTTTGTCGATAGATGCCGGAGCGCCGGCATTGAGGTCCCGATCCTGCCAGGGGTGATGCCTATCTACAGCATCAAGATGATGGAAATGTTAGCTGGCATGTGTGGAGCGACGATCCCGGATGAGCTGAGTGCCGATATCGCCGCATTAGATGTAGATGATAAGGGTGCATTGCTGAGCTTTGGCATTGAGTATGCTTTTAACCAGTGCGCTGAGCTGCTCGAAATGGGTATCCCGGGGATCCACTTCTACACCATGGACCGCAGCCGCTCAACAGAAGGGATCGTAAATAGGCTTCGAGGCGAGGGTCATCTGTAGGATGGGGTGATAATCAAGTAATCACCTTCTTCACGCGTAGAGAACATGCAGACCTGTGCCCCGACCAGGTGCCGAGGGGTAAACCCAATCGGTTCCCCCTGCTGTAAAAACTCAAACCCCATGGACCTGCCGCGCCCGGCGAATATCATCCACATGACCGAGCACGTACTGCGCCTGCATTTTCACGGAGAAAGCGGCCGGGTTGGTGTAGCGGCAGGCGGGATAAGGAGGTAATGATATTGATTTCGGACCTACGTACGGTATTAGGGGCACGATTTCGCGTGCCCCTACTGTAAACTAGAACGAACTGCTCTTATTCTTCTTCCGGGAACTGGTCATAGATCCACTGCAGCATATATGGGATGTCCACGCGGTAGTTCAATCCTGTAGCCACGCATTGGGCATCGCCTGATGAAGTCACCGCCACGATAATTTCATTCCCTTCGTCGGGATCCACCCAGAAGACCGGGCCGCCCGAGTCACCAAAGCAGCTGCCGCTTTCGTCGAATACCGCTTTCTGCGTCAGGTGCAGGTGGACTTTGGTCAGGGCCACGTATTCAGACTCGGATACGCGGCGTATTTTTTCGGGGACAAGTTCGGGCGGTGGCCATGATTCAAGTATGCGCCCATACCCCACTGACCTAAAAAAGACACCTTCTTCATACCCACCTTCCAGGACACGGTCCTTCTTAAGTTGAGTAAGCAGGTCTGGGTCCGGAAGCGTTGCCGGCTCGATATCGACCGCCTCGTCCAGGATTACGACACCCACATCGTGGGGATCGGCACCACCCCAGAGATAATCGTCATGAGGGATTGGTATACCCTCAATTGAAGTCTCACCGCCATACGGATATTCTTCATTTGTTTCCAAATCGCTGTCAAACCAGACCCGGGCTGCAGTCGCCCCATCCCCGACGCAGTGGCCCGCCGTCAGAAACACTCTGGGCGCAATCAGCGTACCTGAGCAGCGCCACTGCGGCTCCCCATCGATATCAGCGATCATCAAACCGACATTGGGGTGACCTTCTCCATCTAGCTCGCCCCCCGTGATAGCTAGTGCCGGTAGCGTGGTTAATAACAAAATCAAAACCGTTATTACCAGGATCGATATTCTTTTCATATTCTCCTCCTTTTGCATCAGTTGTGGGAACCCAATACCTCAATGTTTAAGACGTAAATGCTTGTCTATAGATACGAGGAAAATTTCCATAAATTCTCGCTTTGTTCAAGCGCGGGTACCAATAACTACCTGTCTTCCGTGCAGAAACAGGATGCGGCAGAACTGGAATTAATCCTGGTTGAAAACCCTTAGAACTGGTTTTTTTTAGTTTGGTAGACTGACCTATCCAACAAAACCAGCGTAATGAATAATACCTCCCCCGATTAATTTATCTCATGTGCCAATGAAAGTCGTGCACCTTACAGGTAAAACCCACCGCCTCTATACCTTGGAAAACATCAAACCCCATGGACCTGCCGCGCCCGGCGGATATCCTCCGCATGCCCAGGCACGTGAATTGCCTGCATTTCCACAACCCAGGCCACTGGGACTTGCTGATCCTCCCCATTCGGCCAGCTGACAAGCAGGCTTCGCTTCCAAACTGCGGGCATTTCCTCCAACAACTGCACAATATGAGCACGATTTGCACGGAATAATGCCAGCGACGGTTCTATCGCTCGACTAGCATAAGCCCAACTCTTTACCCACTCGTTTTGGGGCATCTCCCAATACCACTGCAGATCGAACTTACCGCCTGGGTTGCCGATAGCCTGCTTGATGAAGGTCTTCCATATGTCATCGCCATCAACGACGTGATGTACAATCTGGCGGATCGTCCACCTGTCTTCGCTCTCAGCGATATCAAGCTCCGCTGCAGACAATCCAGCTATCGCAGTTTGCAACAGATTTGGCCCATCCGCGTATCTGGCAATAATAGCTTCCCGATCGCTTATTTGTACATCCATTGCTCACCCTCTCTTTGTACGGTGGCGAGCGGCCTGACGATTTATTCAGCCACTGGCGGTTTTGCTGCGCCCCCTGCTCAACTCAGGTCAAATATTTCTCTTTAATAAATTCTGCCACCCTAGTCGCTCGGCTTTGCAAGCCCCGCTCCCCAGGACGCAGCCGGGGCAGGTACATCTAAGTTCGGCAGCATTTATTCGTAAACACCAATTTCAACATAATACCATTTGTTAACTTTCTCGGCAAAAAAAGATACCATATTCTGCGCATGCTGTGGAATCAGTATCCCGATAGCCAAATCAGCATAACCATCCCCTTTGAAATCAGCTTGTGGGAGAGTTGTAGTGTTTGCGGTGGCGGGGGCGAATCCAATAGTAATGAACAGCGCTAAGGATAGCAAAGCTATTAATTTACCCAGTGACACCAAGAAATGATGCATGGTTACCCTCCATTGCCATTGTCACTAATAACTATCCAATATCCCCCAAATATAACCTTTTCGTTCATGTTGATTGTAGCAATTAACCAGGCAAATATCAAGCAATAGGCATTCTCTTTGATACGGTTCCACTGGCTGTCGTTGGCAGGTAAGAACGAAGGGCATTTCTAGTTTATACAGGAGACTATTGACAGTAGCCCTCTTGGTGATTTTTTGCTAATCATCCGGTGAGATGCATTTTTTGAGTAGGAATAGAAATGGGTGATAAAGCGAAATATCAATATTACATGAAAAAACCACGCAGTTGAGTGTTCCCCAACGTCATATTTTGTTTAGAAATTCTATGACAGCGGTACTTTTCCCCCGTTGGAGTTAACGCACGAACGAGCCCTTTGGAACCATCACATCCATTCAATAAAAATGAATTCGCTTGACGTAAACCTTCTCCTAATCTTGAATAGAGTTATACCTGCACGTTCCGTCCCTTATTCTCCCGCAAATGCCTTCTCCAGCACGGCGATATCAAGCTTTTTCATCGGCAGTAAGGCAGTCATCATCCGCTCAGTTTTCTCCCGGTCAGAATCGCTAAGCAATGCGCTTAAAGTTTTCGAGACGATCTGCCAGGACAGGCCGTATTTATCCTTCAGCCAACCGCAGGCACCTTCCTCACCGTTTTCGGTCAGCTTGGCCCAGAAATAATCGATCTCCTGCTGCGTCTCGCAGGCGATTTCCAGCGATATGGCCTCGTTGAATTTGAATTGCGGGCCACCGTTGAGGGCGGTGAAACGCTGACCCTCGAGTTCGAACACGACCGTCAGTACGCTGCCATCCGGCTTTCCATGTATCTCGTAACCTGCTTCGCCATAGTACAGGGTGCGTAAGATGCGGGAATTCTCAAAGATCGAGATATAGTAATTGGCTGCTTCTTCTGCTTGGGTGTCAAACCACAGGCATGGGGTGATCTTCTGTATAGTTGCCATAGTTTTCTCCTGTAAAATTTGCGAGGGCAATAGGCGGGGAGTTCGTCGAAAGATAAGCTTGGTTGCGCCAATTATATTACCGTTCGGAGGAAGAATCCCAGTCATCTTCCATCAGGCGAGTAACCCAGGAAAAAGGCACCTGACTACAGATGAACGGGTTGACTGAATGGCTTTAATCCCCACTTTAAAGCAGCCAAACACATCCGGATAAATGGTCGTGGGACTGCCTGAGCCTTACCGGGAGGCAATGCTGTTGACCCAGTATCAGGGTATGAGCCAGGTAGAGCTGGCGGCGGAACTCTGACTTTCTGTATCAGGCGCACAGTCCCGCGTCCAGCGCGCTAGAGACAAGCTACGCGCCATGATCCTGGCGTGCTGCCACATTGAGCTGGACCGGCGCGGTAAGGTTATCGAATATTACAAACTCTGCTGGTGTTGCAACCCCGATCTCTGAGGAAAATCTGCGTCTTATTAAAAATTATCTCGTCTATCAGGATGAAAACCTATTTCAAAGGAGAAGAAAATGGAATTCATCTTGATCCTCACCCTGCGATCTGCCGAGCAGGCATTGCTATCCCTGTCGCATAACTGGCCTTACTTGCTGGTAAGTATCTTAATCGCAGCTGGCTTAAAATTATTCCTGGATGCCTAATGGGTATACGCATTCCTGATGCGTAATCGCAGCGCTGGTATCCTGGCAGCAACGACCGCCGCTGTCACCACACCACCGTGCTCGGGCGTTACAACCGCTGTACTGCTGGGATCCGCACCAGCCACTTGCTTTCCGGCGATATTTGTCATCCATCGATGACCTGTTTTACAATCTCCATAATTCTCTTTACCTTTGTTTGTTCTTGTTTGGCACTCTGTAGCCAGTACACATATTGCTTTTTCTGGGAATCCGGAAGTTTTCTATACGCTGTAATTGCCCCTTTCGTTCGGCGCAAAGCAGTTTCCAGCTCAGAAGGGATCTCATCTGTGTTCTCTCGTTCGATAGCTGCCTGCCATTGGCCACTCTTTTTTGCTTTATGAACTGCGGCCAAACCCGCATCTGTCATCATCCCCAGGCATACGAGTTTTTCCACTCTCTGTATGTTGCGGACTGACCAGACACTGTTTGGTTTTCTGGGAGAAAATCTAAGTAGATACCTTCGTTCGTCAAGGCTACGAAGTATTCCGTCAATCCATCCGTAGCAAATAGCTTCTTCAACTGCCTCTTCTAGCGACAAACCTTCAATCTTTGAACACTTTTTCTGGATTATTAACCATGCTTCCGAGTAAGTTGCATGGTGATCAGCTAACCAAGAACGCCACGAAAAGCGGTCGACGAAATCAAGTGGGTTTAAGGTTTCTTCCATTTTGTGATCAGTAGCCTAATATTTCTATAACAATGGTCCTCGCCCAATGGATGATAAGCAATATATCTGCTAGCATATCGTTTAAAAATACCAGTAGCTGTGCAAGACTCTCCTATCATTCATCTACTGATACATCGATTAGTCGCACCATCCCCCACGGGGACCGATTGGGGTTAAAATCAATCGTATAGGAAAAGTTATTGCCCTGCAGAGGTACTTCACCCACCCAATCTTCAACTGGCTGGAGGCTGACCTGCCCATCGAGCTCAAATCGAAAAGCAGCGAAACCAAATACGCCATTGGGGACGTCCTGATATTCCGTGGTGGTGCTTGCAGCTATGTCCCCGAAATTAATTTCATCTTCCGGAAAGTAAACGGTCAAATTCTCTACCGCCATCGTACCGCTATTCTTGATCCTCAGGCGTGGAGTTTGGGGTGTGGGTGTCGATGCGGTGGTTGCAGTGGATGTGGTGATTGCGGTTGATGCGGTGCACCCGGCGAGACTGATATTCGTTAAAACCAAAATAAACAGGAGACAAACGCCTCGGCAGGTGTATCGTGCGAGTCCCATTTTCTTTATCCCACAATAAGTCATCAAATTCTATGCAGGCAAGGTTTCTGCGTCCTAACCGGTTGATAAGCAAAGCGACCTAGGAATGAAAGTCTCTGAGGCACATTATAAGATCGAATAGCGCAAAGGATGTGACTGAACTTCTTTATTGCGGACATACCAACGCGTTAAATTTTGATCACCCTTAAATTCTCAGACAGGATCACAATCCCTCCGCTGGAGCCAGCGATGCGGATAAGCTGGCCAGTCTGCAGCCAGTGTTAGCCCGTGCGTTGATTCAGATCACCACCGCCTGCGGCCACGGCTCCCAGCGTGCCTGGGTCCATAGCGTGTTCACATAATTCAGTGCGAAGTAGTTCTGCGCAAGATGAAGCCAGAACGCGCCCGGCTTGGTGAGTTCGAGGCACCCGCCAATACGAACCGCAAGCCCAGCCCGTTCCATAACCCTCAGCCACCGGCAGGCCTTGGGCGCGTCATGACCAAGCGCCGCGTCGAGGTCGTCCAGTGGAATGCGCGTGTCGTAAAAGCGCCAGTACAGCCACCACCAGCCAGACATCTCACCAGCGAACGGCATGCGCAGGGCGATCGCCGTGCGCCCGTCGCACGTTGTGTGGATCCAATTGTTGAGATCGAATGTGTTCAGCACTAAACCGTCGGATAGATGCGATCCGGCGCCCGGACCGACACCTATGTAGCCGTCCCTAGTGACCGAGGAATATCGCGGGACGGCGCCGCGCTTGAAGCCCCACACCGAAACGCGCTCAAAGCCGTGTTCAGCGCACTACTCGCTAATAGCCCGGTAGCGCGCCTGGCGCATGCGCAGATTTGGCATGCGCACCGCCGTCAGGCGCAGGCACTTCCCGACCGTGGTGTATGGAAAAGTGAAGAGTGGGTAGGTCGTGAGCTGGTCCGCGCCGAGTTGTGCGGCTCGGGCTAAATCGGCAGTCACGTCGGCGGCAGTCTGGCGCGGCAGGGCAAACATGATATCCACATTAATCGAGGCAAAGTTACTCCCCCCAAGCAACGCCAGTGCGCGCTCGGCGACGAGGGGCTTGTAGTCGCGTCCGAGCACAGCGAGGTTCTCGGGTTGGAATGATTCCACACCAAGCGAAACGAGCTCAACTCCCGTATCATGCAGCCGCCTTACGGTCTCATCGTCCACGTCAGCCGGGTTGGTCTCAATGCAGATGACGCCTGTCAGGCAGAACTGCTCCCGCTCACGCATAAGCACACGGGCGATGCTGTCCAGCGCCAGCGTCGGCGTGCCTCCGCCGATGTAGACACTCGTTATCTCTGCCGCTCCAACTGCATCGGCCCACCAGTCCACCTCGGCGATTGCTGCCAGGGTGAAGGGTTCCACGAGTGACTCGCGAAAAGTGACTTTGGTGTAGGGACAATAGGTGCAAAAGTGGCGACAGAAGGGCACATGCAGATACAGCGAAGTGCGCTCAATGTGCGGGGGGTCCAGTCCTGTGAGGGCTGCTCGCAAGCCCAGCGTTGTTCGGGCCCCACAAGGTAGCGACGAATGGAGCGTGTGATTAGGCGTGATAGCCGATAATCCGGGTCTTTCACCAGTACCTCATCATGCCGAGCAGCGCGCTCGGACGAAGCCGTTGACTTCGTGAGATCGATGCATGCCGCATAACCGCAGTCTTTGCATACCTCATCGGAGGCACGACAGCACACCGACTCCCGGCAAATGCAAAAGGCCACGACACATCGCAGCACCGTAGGTGCGGGTCGGGTGCATGCATGGTTCGGCAGGCGCAAGCTACAGTTGGTAGTACACGATGCGGTGCGCCCGCTGCACCATCTTGAAGGCTCCAGCCAGCCTGTAGGCCATACGATACCCAAAGTTGAGACGGGCCAGGTCGGGATCGTCAGTGAAATACCACTCCTCCAGGAGGCGGAGACCGGGTGCCCAAGCCTCCAATTCACACGGATCGTCTATGCCCCACCCGATGGTCGCACCGGTGTATTTCAGCGAGGGATGGTTGGTTGCCGAGCGCGCCGTCAGCCGACTGAAGACGTCAGCGATCAGCCGGCAGCCCGGGAAGGTCTCGTGCAGCCGGAGCACCAGTCGCCGCACATCGGCCTCGTCTAGATACATCAGCAATCCTTCCGCCACCACCAGCACCGGCCGCCCGTCGGATGCGACTGTGTCCACCCACTCCAGGTCCGTCACGGAGGAGGCGATCATGTGGTAGCGCTCGCTTTCGGCAAAGAACTGGTGGCGGAGTTCTATCACCGGTGGCATGTCCAGGTCGTACCAGTTGACTCGGCCGTCGTCTACGCGCAAGAAACGGCTATCCAGACCGCAGCCCAGTTGCAGCACCACGCCGCCGGGGTGCTCGTTCAGGAAGTCCCGTGTGACGATGTCCAGTTTCTTGGCCCGCTGGCAGACCAGAACGACGGTCTTGTAGGGGACACGTAGGCGGGCAAAGTCATAGTCCACCCGGTTCAGGATGTCCTGGGCCGTCGGGTCAAAGAACAGCGGGTTGCCCGGTTGTGCCTTGGCATAGAGTGTAATCAGCAGGGTCTCCTGCTCGGGGGTCAGCGTCACCTTGACTCTTGTGCTCATCGCCGTTCTCTCCCATGATAGCCGGAGACGATAGGCCTGCCCTGGCCCAGTCGGCCATCCACACAAGTCCCAAGAGCCTGAAGAGTGTCACTAGCATTGTTGTGAGTTCTTCCTTCCATCACTTTGCCTCCAAGAGTGAATTTTAACTCTTGCCTAGTGCCTACTTGAACAGTAACGATTGAAATCAACCTTGGTACGTTCGCACAACGGTTTGCCTTACCGGCGGTGGGGCGGGTGTGGATTCTGCTTGATAGCAGAAAAAAACCGAAGCCAGAAAATTGCTTGAAAAAGCCGCAAAATCCCCACCGTCCACACCACGCCTTGTTAGGCGGTGATTTCTTAGAATTCCATCACACTGTCAAGCCCACGGTGAACACCAACCAGTTTTCCTACTTCTCGTATAGCTAAGAGTGCTCCATTTACGTATGGCTCCGCACTTGACCCTGATTCGTGACGTAATATTAACTTCTGATCAGGCATTCCAAATATTGCATCTATTGAAATGACATATCCCGGAAGTCGTATCGAGTGAACCTGAGAACCATGCAATCGTACCCCTCGACTTTCTTTTGGACCTTCTATTTCATCTAGGGGAACATCAAGTTGTGACCCATGTATCTTAGAAAGTCGATTTGCTAACTCGCGCGCAGTTCCGCTAGGAGCATCTTTCTTGTCGGAATGGGCATAGTCAATTATCTCCCAGTGAGGAATATACTTAGCTGCCATTTCGGCAAATTTCTGAAGTAGAACGGCGGAAAGAGCAAAATTTCCCACTGCCAAAACCCCACGTTTGACTTCTTGTGCAACCTCGTTTATCTCTTGATAGATTTCATTACTCAGCCCAGAAGTACCGATTACAACATGAACACCGCTCTTGAGTGCAGACAAAACATGATACTTAGCTACATCTGGTCTTGTGTATTCCACAAATACATCCGGGCTGGTTTTTAGTGCATCTTCCACAGTTCCAAAAATTGGCGTGGTAAGCCCTTCAATAGCTATCGCTTCATCAAGGGTTTTTCCAGCATTACTTCGAGAAATAGCGGCTACCAACTCCATATCAACGGCATCAAATATACCTCGGGACAGTTCTGACCCCGCCCATCCAGTTGCACCTGCTACGCATATTTTTAATTTGTTCATAATTCTCTCTATTTTTGAAGAAAGTTATTGTTGTACTTGCGCCTAACAGCCTCGAGCTGAGGCGCCAGACCATTCACCCTGGCCACGACTTCCCACCGCCATGACCCTCATCATAGATTGCTAATCGTGCTGCATCCCCGGTGTTGTGCCAACACTAAGGATACCACCGCTACGCCCCACTCGGTACATTTTAGTAACTCCGTCCGTACTAGGTCGCAAAATAGATGTGACCTTGTTTCGGGAATTACTCGGCACTTCATTTGCGCAACCTCCTATCGTACTCTTTTCCAATATCTTGATACTAGCCTTCGGCTCTATCATCCGTTTGACTTTCCTTAGCCTTAATTACCGAATAGCAGCGACCAATTAGAGCCAGCTTTGACACAGCGAAAGCCAACCTTGTGGCGAGCGTAGTCGGGGGTGTTCTGGCCGCGGTTGCTGCTTCGAAGTTTTTCCGGCGTATCCAACCAGCATCCTCCTTTGGGGGTATGAGTCTCCCCTTCGTCAGGGCCAACAGGGTTTACTTGCGGGTCAGCGGAAAAGTAGCCAAACCAATCCGCTACCCATTCCCGTACATTTCCTGCCATGTCAAGGGCGCCGCACCAGCTTACGCCTGCCGGGAAACTGCCAACTGGTGCAGTTTCCGGATAGCCATCGTCGAAAGATGGATCGATTGCGCCAGCGGCGCAAGAGGCATCGCAGTAATTGACACGGGATGGTTCGAAGACTTCTCCCCAAGGGAAAGTTCGGCTTTCCGGTCCCCGAGCCGCGTACTCCCATTCAGCCTCAGTGGGGAGACGCCCTCCCGCCCATAAGCAATACTCAACCGCCTGATCGTGTGTGACCCAAACCACGGGATAATCTGAATATACAGTATCGCCGAAATAGGACTCTCGTGTGAAGGAGCTCGTATCTGAAGGTGGGGAACATGCCTGGTCTTCGACACAGCGTTCGTATTGCTGGTTTGTCACCTCGGTGAGGTCGATCCAGAAGCCATCCAGCTTCACGGGATGATCAGGCATTTCGTCGGCGAACGACGACCCCTTACACACGGCTAGACCCAAGCCGGCTTGCTTGCAGATCTGGAGGGCGTAGCGCAAGCCTATATAATCTATCCCCATCGAGAACTCCCCCGGAGGGACAAAGACCATTGTCATTCCATCTGTCTGCCGCTGCCAGGTATCGCCCAATTGAGGCATGGTCTCAAAGGGACCCTCAGGAGTGCACTGATAGAGCACACCGGCGAGGATGATTAATGGCAGGATTAGACGAGTCTTTGTTGTGGGAAGATATCTCATGACGCCTCTCCGTCTGTTGATTCGAGTTTATTGCAGAATGCACTTCTGGCGGTCTAATAATTATATTAGCTGACGAGCGTCGCAGGCTCAGAACCTTTAAACTTTGCTTGTAGCACCCAGCCCTCTACTGCTAGGCAGGTCAGGCACTACGGAGGGTTAGTTGTCAGTATGGTCCCGAACGGAAATGCTCCTTTCCAAGATTATCCGACAAGCAGACCAATCGCCACAAGTACTGGCGTCACGATGTTGATAATGACGTTCAGCCCCATGAAGGGAATAAGTTTAGATATATTCTCAGAATAAATGAACGCACCTAAAAAGGCAGGTACCGAGATAAGAACACTCCCTAATCCGAGAAGGCTGGCTTTAGGCAAGTATTCATACCAAACGCCTAAAATAATGGTCAGATATGCTGCCAACAGAAATAAGCCGTAGATAATGCTACTAGCTCTCCTACCAATGATGATCGGTAAGTGCCTCCTACCAACGGCCTGATCTGCTTCAACGTCTGGGAACTGATTCAAGAGCAGTAGGTCGCTAACCAGAAAGAACGGGATGAACGACGCAATAAATGCTGTCCAGGTATATCCCCCAGTTAGGACAAGGTTTGTGCCCATGACCATGAGTGGCCCAAAGCCAATTCCGGGCGCTATTAAGCACAATATCGGATTGTGGGAGATCCAAGTGGTATAGGAAAGTATGATGAAAAGCCCTAGTACTCCAATCGGTAAGAGGGAAAAGCTTCTAAAAGAGATGAAGTATGCCCCAATCAAAATTGTGACAGCGAACGTGATCAATCCCATGGACAAAGCTTGGCGTGACAATTTTGGGTTCTCAGGTAAGGTTCCACTCCCCCCGCTAAAGGGGGTCTTTCTTGTCATGAAATCCAACCCACTCTTGAAGTCGAAATACTCATTTAGGGCATTTACGCTCGTATGCGCACAGATTGCCCCGATTAGAGCGAGAACGGAGTGAAATATGTCAATACTGCCAGATGTCCACACGGCGGTTGCAAATCCCAGCAAGAAGCAAGCCGGGGTTAGGATGATGAAAGGAAGACGCATCGGCCCCAGGAGATTTCTAACATCACTCATACTTATCACCCTTGTGAGACCATTTGATACATGACTGAACTTAGCGACAGCCAGCTAACAATTTCGCTTTGGCTGCGGGCTTCCTGGCGCTGGCCTTGCCCAAGCGAGGACCGTGACGGGGAGAGCCGTCAGCTGGTAGGTTCAGGAAATGGCGCCTGAGACTTAGGCTGGGCAGCTCGTTGCTCTCCGTTTCCTCTTGAGAGTGCCTTAAATACCCATACCATATCTTGGCTTCCATCCCCTGCCACCTCGAACCGGACGTGATGTATTCCCTCATACGGCTCTCCGACAACCTTATTCCGGGGGCATGCACAGTTCCAGTTCCGATACCTTTATTATATGCTTTCCACATCAAGCCTGTATCTCTCTCTTTTCCTGCTTGGTTTTCCGGTAATGTATTGCGTTGACCATCTCGTGAGTATTCAAGGGGTGGCGTTGGCCTTTCGGCATGCACCTTAACTTACGGTCTCGCTTAACTTGGTTCAAGCAGGGCTCCTTCCCTCCGATAAGGTTATGTTGCCCTTATTATTACCAGTACTATGAACCCCTCCGACTTCTCATCCGGCTTTCTCCTGGATTTCGCTTCACCAACCTATACCAGTCGTTACAGAGGATTTGGACCACCGACCGGGTGATATCTCCCCTGTTCCATCGTCTGCTTTCACAACATCCCGCTCTCCCTACGCCGGAGGGTTCTTCGCGGCTGCTTGTTCAGGGTCTTCGCCGCTTCCATGGCCTTCACCTGCGCTGACAGGCTCGGCTCCCTCTTTTTCCCTTTCGGGCTAACATTTCGGCGCTGCCGAGCAAACGTGTTCGCCATTCATTTTATGTTGCGGGCTGCCATTTTGTTCTCCTTTCTCAGGGGAGGTTACATCGTTTAAGCACAACCAGTCACCTGGCTGCATTGGATGCCTGCTACCTGGCCGCCTGACCATTACCAATATCGGACTTTCACCGGTTAGCAGACGATAGCTTTCAGGACACATCACGCTTTGTTGGGCGTGTTTTGATGTTATCGGTAGCTGCTTATCGCTGCACATTTCATCGATACGGGCATTGCAAACCCCTACAGCATTTTTTGGCCTATTTTGGAAATATCATCTCTTCGGGACGGACGTATATATCAAATTCTTCTTCGGTCACAAAGCCGCTTGCCACGGCCTCTTCACGTAGTGTGCTGTGATTCTTCAGAGCTGATTTCGCAATACTGGTGGCATTGTCGTAACCGATGTGCGGGACCAGGGCGGTTACAAGCATGAGAGATTTTTGCACAAGCTCCGTTATCCGTTCGATATTCGGCTCAATTCCTACAATACAGTGATCGGTAAGACTGACAACTGACTCAGCGATGAGACGGATGGACTGAAGCACGTTGTAAGCAATGACGGGTTTGAAAACGTTCAGTTCCAGGTGCCCTTGCGCTCCGGCAAATGTGACTGTGGTGTGATTACCAATCACCTGAGCACAAACCATGGTCATGGCTTCACATTGAGTCGGATTTACTTTGCCGGGCATTATGGAAGAACCAGGCTCATTTTCAGGCAGGGAGAGTTCACCGATTCCGGTTCGCGGGCCTGAACTTAAGAGACGAATATCATTTGCTATTTTATTTAGACTCACAGCAATGGTATTCAACACCCCAGATACTTCTACCATAGCATCGTGACTTGCCAGTGATTCATACTTATTTGCAGCAGAGATGAAAGGCAGACTCGTAATCATCGCAACTTCCTCAGCAAATTTATTACCAAATCCTGGTTTTGAGTTCAAGCCTGTGCCCACCGCAGTGCCGCCTTGTGCAAGGGGGTACAGTCGTTTGAGGCAGTCGTTAACCCGATCAATACCCAATTTCACTTGGGTTGTGTAACCGGAAAACTCCTGACCCAGGGTAAGCGGGGTCGCGTCCTGCAAATGCGTTCGTCCGATCTTGATAATGTCTTTCCATGCCTGGGATTTTTTAAAAAGTGCCCTGTGCAAATGTTCTAGGGCCGGAATCAGTATGTGATGTAACTGCTCGACCGTGGCGATATGCATAGCTGTTGGGAACGTATCATTTGAAGATTGGCTGCGATTGCAGTGATCATTGGGATGAACAGGTGTTTTTGAACCAAGCGTACCGCCAAGCCGCTTTATGGCGAGATTGGAAATCACCTCGTTGGCGTTCATGTTAGACTGAGTGCCGGAACCAGTTTGCCAGATAACAAGAGGAAAGTTGTCGTCCATCTTTCCGTCAATCACATCTTGGGCTGCAGCAGCAATGGCATAGCCAATTTTTTTATCAATGTTATCTAGCGCAATATTTGATAACGCAGAACACCGCTTAACGATGCCCAATGCTCGGATTAAGGGTCGAGGCAGGCACTCATTGCCGATCTTGAAATTATCCAAGGAGCGTTGTGTATGTGCCCCCCAGTATTTGTCTGCTGGCACTTGGATGGGACCAAAAGAGTCTGTTTCGACGCGGAGATTGAGCTTCTTATTTTTCATGATTCCCCGTAAGATGATTCATGTTTGAATCCGTGGAGAGTGTTTAACAACGCCCAACCTTGGCGTAACCTGCCGTTGCGGGGCGAACCCTGACGCGGCTTTGCTCCAACTGAATTGCTTAAAATGCCATGCTCACCCACGCAGCAAACCAGCGGTCAGTTTAACGCGGGGTTAGACGCCATATCATTATAATCTCGGAAACCATTTCGTAACTTTAGAAGCATATGATTTCCATTCATTCCCAAACTCTTGCTCAAGCAGTTCTACTACACGTATTGCACGGGCAATGACCACCAGAGACATCTGCAAAAATTCGACCATTGTCCATGCTCTGAAAACTAACAATTCACCAATCGCCGTTACAAGATCTCCTAAATACATCGGGCGCCGAATGATTGTAAATGGACCCCTTTTGATGAGTTCATGCTCTTTGTAGAGTTCAGCCCCGAGTAATCCCGATACTTGTTGAGAACTTCTTCCTTAAGTATGTAGAATGAGATGTAGTTTACCTGACTTTCGAATGCCACTTCGACTTCCCCTCCTGCCTTCTTGTAGCTAGGCATCCCATATTCCACGCTTTCTTCGTATCCAGCCAAGATTTCTACGCACAATTTTCTCAATTGGGCTAATGATTTACGCCGATTTACTGGGACTGCTTTCAGACAATCGTCAAAATTTTTCGCTTTACTCTGCATTTTTTCACCTTCATGGATATTTTGTACAAATAAGCTTTGCAGCGCATCAACGACCGCCAGCCATGATATGGAGATCACTATCTTCTAGCAAACTGCTAAGCTATGAGCTTGGCTCATCGCCAACCACTCAAGCTTAAGCGATGATACGCCGCAAAAGCCCCCGTCAGGCCAATCATACACCACACGCTTTCCTAATAGCTCCGTACTCACGCCGATATGGGCTTCCCCTCTCTGGATATGAGAGAACTGGGCGCTTGTGGCAGCAAGTTCAATATGGCGGGAGCAATCAACATAATAAGGATACAGATCCAGTTGACAACTGCACTACGGGTTTCAACCCAGCGGGTGGCTTCCGAGGGGGCTACCGGATATCCAGTTGGCCGCTTCTGGAGTGGAGTCAGCACCCACGTTACGAGGGCGACAGACCACAGAGCCGCGGTTGCTCCACCCAATAATGCTAGGATACGCTGCGTTTACCCTTTTGACCGTAAGTAGGACCACGCGCCAAGTGCTAAACATATCCATGCCATTAGTTTCCAAATGTCTTCGTGCCGGTATTCTTCGAACACCAGCAGGACAGCAAACGCAAATCCTCCCCACTAAACTTTTATTCCTTCTCCCAGGCCCAACTAGGTTTCACACCTGCGATTGCTCGCTCGCCTGCAGGACGGATCAACCAGATAACTCACTTTTATCACAGCAACAGCAAGTTTGGCAAAATTTGTTATGAGCTGATGAATTAGGCCGGGGTAAAATCCGTTAGGCTGGCTCTCCCTGGATCAAAATGACGATGATCTTACATACGATTACCTTTTATGAATACTGCAATTACATGCAATGTTTTGACCTGGTTCTGTTGAATTATCAGCTTCTGGTACTGCCACACTCAGCGAATAAACCGAAAATCTATCTGCGGTGCTATGTAAAACAGGTCTATGGTCATATAAGGCAAAGGACATTATCCGTTATACTGATATTACAATCAAATCCATTGCGCAGATTTTTGGAAATTCATTATCCGGGAAGACAATGTTTATCGACAGAATAAAAATAGCATTTCGTCGCTTACAGTGGAAGCTGACACTGAGCTATACCGCGGTCACCGTTGGCTCATTGTTTGTCGTGGTTTTAATTCTAGGGTATCTGTTGTTTTCAAGGGCATTTATCCCGATCGAGATTTATAATCGCGTTCTCACCCCTGAAGAATGGATCCGGATTATTACCGAAAACAGTGGTGCCCTGGTACGCAGTGTTTATCTGCAGGACCCCATCGATACAGATTTGATCGCAAACCTATTACAAGAAGGAAATCTTACCATTACAGAACTTGATTTATTCCAAATCGGCGACTTTCAAATCCGGTTAATGACAGAAGCGCAGGGTAGTACTATTTTCCTAGATCATGAAGGCATTCTGCTTGGGATCAACAATCCATCTCTTGTTCCTGGAGCTGTAGTCGGTCAACCGCTTGAAAAGGGGACTTTCCCTGGTCTAGACGGTGCCCTGACAGCAGCTTTAAATGGAGAAACTGATCCAGAGAAAGTGTTTATTACCCTTGAACCACATGAACGTTTTTATTTTGCCATCCCTGTAACGGGTGAAGGTGATCAAGATGTATTGGGAGCTGTGATCATTTACATACATCACTTACCAACCGCCAGTGATATCCCAGAGACCCTGACCCAGTTATTAGGGCAGAGTGTCTTGATCCTGTTGCTGGCTGCCGGTGTGGTCGGTACAATCTTTGGTGCCATGACAGCTAGGGGTATGGTTAAGCGCTTAGGACGAGTCTCTCAGGTGACAGAGTCTTGGAGCCAAGGTGATTTTTCCGAATTCATTGAGGATCCAACTGGCGATGAAATCAGTACATTGACAATACGCCTCAACCATATGGCAGAGCAGCTGGAGCAATTTCTACAGCGAAGTCAGGCAATCGCTGTTTCTGAAGAGCGCAACCGCCTGGCGCGCGATCTTCACGACAGCGCCAAACAGGAAGCGCTTGCCGCATCTTTTCATTTGGGCACCGCCCTGACACTTTTCGAGCGCGATCCTGTATCTGCGAAAAGCCATTTGGTTGAAGCCGATAACCTGGTGGATTCGGTGCGTGTTGAGTTGACCGATTTGATCCATGAACTGCGCCCCCCATCGATGAACGGCTCGCGTTTTGATGAAACACTCAACGAATATATCATCGAGTGGGCCCATCAAACTGGAATCGAAGCCACCTTGAAAGTGGATGGATCAATCGATTTACCCCTGGATATCAAACAGGCAATTTACCGCATCTTGCAGGAAGCGCTGGCCAATGTCGCCCGGCATAGTTCTGCAAACAAAGTGGATGTTAAGCTGAGTTTTGATGATAATTCGGTTGAATTTTGCCTAAGCGATGACGGATCAGGGTTTGACACCCAACAGCAGTTTGATGGAATGGGGCTTGACTCGATGCGCGAGCGGGTGGAATCGCTCAATGGCGATTTCATTATCCAAAGTGAACCAGGGCAAGGGACGAAAGTCTGTGTAGCGGTCCCGATCGAGTAGTGCAGGAGGCTATATATGTCCGAACCGATCACTGTCATGATCGTCGATGACCACGAAATGGTGCGCAAGGGGGCTAAGGGATACCTGGAAGCGCAGCCCGAAATCGCAGTCGTGGCCGAAGCCGAATCAGGGGCGGAAGCCGTTCGCCTGGCCCGCGAATATGTTCCGGATGTGGTCTTGATGGATTTGGTCATGCCTGGCATGGACGGCGTGGAAGCCACACGCAAAGTGAAAGACATCAGCCCGCGCACACAGATCATTATCCTGACCTCCTTCCACGAAGATGAGCATATTTTTCCCGCGCTACAGGCCGGGGCGATTTCCTATTTGCTCAAGGATGTCAAAGCCATTGAACTGGTCGAAGCCATCCGACGGGCCTCCAAAGGGGAAGCGACTCTGCATCCCCGAGTAGCGGCCCGTCTGATTAAACAGTTCAGCCGCGGGGAACCTGACAGGAGAAGTATTTTCACGGAACTCACCGAGCGAGAAGTTGAAGTACTGACATTGATTGCCAGAGGCTTCACCAATCAGAAAATCGCTGAAGAACTTGTCATCAGCATTGGCACAGTCAAAGGCCATGTCAGCAATATCCTGAGCAAACTTCACCTTGCAGACCGCACCCAGGCCGCGGTTTTTGCCTGGCAGGAAGGTATTGTACGGCGCGAGTAATCTTTCTACGGGCTGCCTTACCTGCGATACATTTCTCGGGGGGTAATTTGAGAGAGCTTCTCCATAACCAGCGGACAAAAAACACCTTCTTTCGACAGGTGTTTTTTCATATCCCTAGTGTAGAGCAAAACATCCCGCTAGGCTCGTGTGTTTCTTCTGCCGAAATGCTATTCTTTCAATGTAGTAAGCGCCGGAGTTAACTGGGCTTTCTATAGCAAAAGGAGACAAATCGTTGAATAAACTAACGGACTGGATTAAGCGTCATCAGGTACTGGCTTTCTTCATATTGGCCTACGCAATCACCTGGTCACTATTGTTCCTTTACTATTATGTCATTTTCCCAATAGATCCTGGTCTGGGGATCTTATTGGAACCATTGGTAGTCTTCAGTCCTGCACTGATGGCGATGTTGATCTCCGGCATCGCAGAACCCTTTCCCAAGCGCAAGAGCAGCAGGTCACGTTGGATCGCTTTTATCCTGGCATGGCTAGTTTCCGCTCCAATCCTGATACTGTATGCATGGAAGATATATGATATTGAAGAACTGGCAGTGGCTGTCATCGTATTCAGCATCATAGCGATTTTCCCTGCCTGGGTGCTCTCTAGTGCCTATGCCAGGACACCGGGTATCCGCAAGCAGTTCTCAACGATACTCAAACCGCGCGGTCCAGTTTTGTGGTACTTGGTTATATTTCTGATCTTCCCGGGCATCCCGCTCCTGGGTATGGGTATCACCCGCCTGCTTGGTGGCGAAGCCCAGTTCTTTTTGGCTGACATGCCATCCAGGGATGCCGCGATCTTCCTCCTGCTCGAGTTCTTGCATGTGTTCCTGATGACCGGGGGAATTAACGAGGAAAGTGGCTGGCGTGGTTTTGCGTTGCCTCGCCTGCAATCCCGTTTCCCAGTCATCATGGCAGCACTGGTTGTCGGTTTCTTCTGGTCAATGTGGCATTTACCCAATGATATTGGCGAAGGTGTTCCCATCACCTGGATCCTCGAGAATCGATTGTTTTGGACCCCCCTTTTCGCCATATTGATGACCTGGTTGTATAACCATACAAACGGCAGCATCTTAGCGCCAGCCCTCTTTCATTCTGCTATGAACACCTTTGGAAACCAATTCACAATTACCACTGCCGGGAATGTTTTGTTCATCGGGGTGGCAATTTATGCGATTGTATCCGACCGGATGTGGCAAAGACTGCCATCTGACCACCTAGCGGTGTACCGGGCCCCGGGACTAGATGAAGAATCTAGAGTTACACAGAAATTAACGGGAGATAGTCATGAATAAGGTGACAGATTGGATCAAGCGCCATCAAATTGCAGCGTTCTTTATCATCACCTTCGCGATCACCTGGGGATTGGGATTCTCCTATATTGCAGTTCTGCAGCACGGCATGTACCAGCTGGCCCCCCTGTTTTCGATTGCCACTTGTGGACCAGCGCTGGCGGGCATCCTGGTTGCGACCGTTGGGAATCGAGAACCCAGGTCTGGTTCAAAGAAAGCACAGTGGATCGCTTTTCTCATCGCTCTTCTCGTTGGTACGGCCGTATTCAGCACCTTCAATTTCTATATATATAACGTAAATGTCTCCGTTCTATATGTGGTGTTCAGCTTTTTGCTTGTCACACCGCCGGTTGCCTATATTATCAGTGGGGCATTCTCTCGGGTGCCTGCGGTCAGATCGTCGCTGGCTACATTAGTTGACCCGCAAGGTGCTATCGGCTGGTCGCTGATCGCCCTGGTTTGCGTTCCTTTTCTGGCTTTACTATCCATCGCCATCAGCGGCTTATTCGGTAGATACGCCACTATATCCGGTTATAACGCTGCAAGCTACCCACTTCTGGGATTGATCCTAATTAGATTCTTTTACCAGCTTTTCTTCTATAACGCTACCGGGGAGGAGGCCGGCTGGACCGGTTTTGCCCGCCCAAGGCTGCAGGTGCGTGTAAGCCCACTCATTACTGCCCTAATTGTGACCCTATTCTGGGCTCCCTGGCATGCATTTCTCTGGTACGCAGAAGGACAGAATGTCATGAGCATCAATTATTGGATTGATACTTACGTCAATCTTATCCCTCTTTCGATTGTATGTGGTTGGATGTACAACCGCAGCAAGGGGAGCATCCTGGTGGTGGGGATCGCTCATGCTGCATCCAATACGGTTGTCGATTTTCTCCCCAATCTTAACTGGAGTGTGTTTACCATGACCATGTATGCCGCTGCGTTCTTGATGGTCCTTGTAGACAGAATGTGGAAGAAGCTTCCCACGGATCACCCCGCTGTCTATCCAGGTAGGTCAGAAGACAGCAGCACCTTCAAGCAATTTCAATTAAAACGAGAAACGACATAAGGAGGTAATCATGCTAAACCAATCTACCGGATCAACTCTGATACCAACGTCAGGCGGCCAATTTTGGTCCGCACCACACCGTCTCGTTCTGACCATCATGTGGCTGGTGACAACCGTCACCATAATAACCATGCTCTTGCTAAATGTGAGAGACACAGGCCGCTACAGCGAAGTGTGCTACATTCTGCAGGCAAGCTACGTCGCCGCCTTGATATGGTACCTCAGCCGTTCAGGAACACCCACCAGCCAGCTTCCGAAGGTCCGCCCACTGGTGTTGCGAAACTGGCGGTATAGTGTTTGGATACCAGTCTTGGTCATCGCCATAATTTTCATCCTTATCCTTACCGCCATGTCTGATGGAGATCTGGGCATACTGCTGCTGCTGATCGTTGCCACATGGTGGATCCTCCTTGCCTGGCACCGGCAAGTACGAATTCGCTCAGTTATCCAGGGTCTTGCCCTCGCCCTTATCGTCTATCTCGCCGGCCTGCCTATGTTCAATAACGGCTCCATCAGTGAAATAGCATTCTATGGCCTCCTGATCAATGTGCCGCCAATGTACATCGCCGGCGGACTGCTGGTCCATCGTACCCGCCTGGGTGGTGTACAGCTGTTAGACAAACGGTATTGGCAGGCTTTGCGGAGCTTTTTCTGGGGCTGCCTGCTGTTCGTTCCGTTGGGCCTGATCAATGCCGCCGTTGTTTCACCAGGTCCAAACATGACCTGGGTAAGCGAGTGGTGGATTCCATTCACAATCCCCTGGTTCTCAGCCATAGCCGAAGAAACCTGGTTCAGACTACTACTTGTTGGGTTGTGCTATTTCACCCTGCGGCCTGCCTTTCCCAGGCGCCCAGCCGTACCCATGATCATCGCCGTATTGTTCAGCGCGATCACCTTCGGCCTGGGACACGGTGGAACATACCTGGAGAGGTTTCTGGTCACTGGATTGCTTTATGGCCTGCCCATGGCGGTCGTGTTCGCCAGGCGTGACTGGGAGCATGCCGTAGGTGCACACTATATGATCAACATGATCCCGACGCTGATGGTTTTCCTTGGGACCTGAGGTGGAAAAAATGTCCCCAACCATTGAGCAGTGTACCGAGAGTCAGAAATGATCAAACCGGAAGTAAGTATAACAGAGGTAATCTTGGAGGTTTCACATGTCTGAATATAAGTTAAAACCCACTCGCTGGTCTTACGTACTCGCACTCTTAATCCCAATCTTCGCATGTGTGGGGACGGTACTGCTGGTGTATCGAAATGTACCCAGTCTACCCGGTGCTCTCGAAATTACGGGTATAGACAACCTAACCCAGGTTATCGTACCCGGGTCAGCGGAAGTTTATTTCCCTAAGGTTGGCGGTTACGCAGTTTACTATGAACACCGTAGTGCAATCGATGGCGTGAATTACGTGAGGGGTAAATATCCACCCAATATAAATTGTCAATTGACATCAAAGGCTACTGGTGCAGACACCATTCTTGTCCCCGACTACGTTGAAGGCAATATGTACTCCACCCAAAACCAAGAACGCGAGGGCGTGTTGATCAAGAGCATCATCATAAAAGAACCCGGTATCTACAAATTCTCTTGCCATTACCCTGGTGGCCGAACAGATCCGCAAATCGTCTTGGCGGTAGGACCGAACATTATTTGGGAGCTCTTCAACATAGCGACAAAACCTGTCGCAGCCCTGATATGTGGAGGGTTCATTTTTATCGGTGCGTTTGTCGTATCCATTCTGATCATGGGATTCATCGCTTACAAACGCAACCAATCCAAAAATATCCTAGAAGCGGGGACCTAACACAAATACATAATAGCCATTAAGTAGGAACGTTAGGATCCAAGATCAGTACACGATCTGATTACAAGCAAATTTTCAGCATGATGATCCGCTCCACAACCTGACCCGATAGCTGGGCACACTGGTGTACATTCTTCAGAAATCGCGCCGCTTTACCTCGAAATGCAGTCCCGCCAAAGTAGACGTGGCTGCATTTCAATTGTTATTAAACAGTATTCCTAGATTGCTAGTTTTATTCTCTGGTTACCCCCCGAATGAGTATTATTGTAGGAAAACTATCCTACCATTCAGCTCAAAGCCCTTCTAAAAAGCAAGCGACATGACTTTGTAAATCAAGCGGTGGAAACATACCAGGAATAAGGAAGACTCGCTAACAAGATCGCCGTGCGGCTGCGCAACCACGGATTCGGTGCCCACGCCGGGCACCTTTTGAATGGATTAGCGCTGTATCCACCGCTGGTGCAGAATGCCGGGCTGGCGTGGATCGGGCTAAACGGCATCATCATCAATCATCACCCCGGAGCACGGACCACGTGTGCGGCTAGTAGCCGTTTTCACCAGCATACAGAATCTCGTCTTCAAAGATGGGAACAATCACAGCTGGATTGAGAGCTACTGGGACTCCTACTGGGTATGCATCAAGAAATGCCCTCCACAGGCGCTGATCGAGGAACCAGAGCTTCACGAGAGTGGAGGATGCACTTACGTAGAGAACGAACTTTGCTTCCCCTTTTTCGCCGACAAGTATGGGTGCTCTGTATGTGTCAAGGTTTGTCCGTTCAACCAGCAAAGCGACGACAAATCAAAGAAAAACGTTTCATTGAGAAAAATGGGAAAATGGAGGACAAGCTGGAGTATTGACCATCTCCGAAGGGGATGCTGGAGCTAACCAGATCTGGACCCAGGTGCTGGACACTGACAAAGGCGAGTGATTAAAATTTCTGTCCTGGGGCCGGTGCAGAAAAATCGTTGCTCCACACAAGCATGTACGCATCGAAGCAGCGAAAATCTACTCCCTTTCCACCATGGCAGATGAGAGGTAGATTTTTGAATACCCTATGAAGGAACCACTGTCTGCGCGTTGAATCCCCAATGAATTGCTATATGGAAAAATTAGGCAGGCAGCAGCCGAATGATGTAAATCCGAAAACTCAAACTTAAGGGAATGAGATAGAGCGGTGGAAAATATCCACACGCTCTATCCGGCGAATGACTGTTAGACAACAATCCCGAAAAAGCCTAAGACCCAGGCTAATAGCCAGCTTACGACGGCGATGGCAACAGCCGCAACGATTGCGCCGACAAAACCGCTGACCTTCATCCCTGGGAGGAATCGATCGCTGATCATCAGGATGACCGCAGCAACAACCAGGAGAACAATCGCACCCAACCAGCCGCCACCGATTGTAAGACCTAGCAATCCAAGAAGCCAGTTAACAACCGCTGTGACGATGGCGATTACGATCGCAGCAATGATCGCACTCCCGTAGCTGTCGACAGTAAGGCCCAAATTGAGCCTTCCAACAATGTAAATCACTAACGCACTTACTAACAGGGCTATCAGAAAACTAAATAATACGCTCATTTCTAAATCATCCTCCTTAGTAAACTTCATTTGAATAGGTGATTACACTAATCTTGTAACACCAAAGAAAGCCAAAGGTTGCTGTAGAGACCAAATATAGGGATGAGAATCTCGAGAGCCTACTTCCTTCAACATCGATCGAAATGTATTTCTAATGTATGGTGACAAATTTCTCTGACTAAATCCAGGTGCGGAATGTAAATTGGGAGTCAAGATATACTAGGTCATGGAGCGTCGAGAGAGGCTCGTCTATAATGGCTCCCAGCGCGCATATGGTCTTTCTGGTGCCCTGATCATCCTGTGGTTCATAAAAACCATTGTAATGTCTGTGATGATCATGCAAGGTATTTGAAGCATAGATTACTTTGGGGTAATCCGCTTGTTGATGGCCACTCGCTACATGGCTATCCAGCTCACGCTTATTCCGGTTCCTCTTGTACCTCAATCATCCCGCTGGAGCCATCAATGCTGATCAGTTGACCTGTCTTAATCGGGTCGTCGCTCGGTCGACGCCAACGATCGCCGGCAGGCCGTACTCGCGCGCTACGACTGCCCCATGCGTCATCATACCGCCCACCTCCATCACCAGCCCGGCTGCCGTAAGGAACAGCGGTGTCCAGGAGGGGTCGGTGCCCGGGCAGACCAGGATCTCGCCCGGCTGCAAGCCGGCATGAGTTGGATCGAGCACCACCCGCACCCGGCCCGTGACGCTGCCAGGTGACACTGGGCTGCCAGACATGCCGCCATCCACTTGTGCGGTGGCGATAACCCCTTCATAATACGCGCGGCCATCACTCAGCAGCAGGCGCGGGATCTGCTTGCGCAGCATTTCGCGCTGGTACGCGCTGCCTGCGGCTGGCGATCAGGGCTCGCCAATCTCTTTCCTCTTGCGCGGCAAAGGATTTCAGTTCCGATAAAGAAAGATAGAACAAATCGTCCGGGCTGTTCCAGATCGCCGGTCTGGGTGAATTCCACTCCGCTCTTCCACAACTCGCGCTGGATCAACCACATCATGCGCACAGCGAAGAACTTGGGGCTTTCGCGGGCGCCCATCAGCTGGCGTGCCCGCCCGGCGAAGAAGCGCACCAAGCGTGCCTTGAACCAACCACAATGCGTTTTGCTGACTGCGGTTACAAGCTGGTCAATTGCTGCCTGGGCTAATTCTGCACCGCGGGCAAAGACCACATCCGGAGCTCGGCTCTCATCCTCGATCGTCAGGTAGCTTGCCAGCGTCTCGAAGATATAGGTTGGGTCATCTGCCCAGCGGGTACGCCCCAGATCGATCTCAGCCAGTCCCCGCCCGCCGTAACGCTCCAGGAACTCGCCCACAACCTGCATGGCCACCGGGGGCAAATCCCCGGCGAGGTAACCGGCCGACATATCCGCCGCACTGTCCGTTTGGAAGGTTTGCCAGGCGGCCGGGTCGTTGCGGATGGTCTTGGCCATCTCCCACAAAGTCAGGTCCATCTCAGTGGTCGGGTTATGGGGCATGCCGCGCGTCACCTGTAGCACCAAGTCGTGCATCATGTTTGGCGAGGATGGGCGCGGTCCAGCTTTCTGCCCCCTCCGCGAGCTTATTGAGCGCATTCCAGGAAGCCATCCCAGCGGCGATAACGGATACGAACAGCAGGAAAGTGTGCGGGAAATGTTCGACCGCGAAATCGGGCAGCAGGTCCGCCCGCTGGGCCAGTTTTCGCCAGCGGTCGCCCTGGATCGATTCACAGCGGGTTTCCATCAATCTCAAAACACGTTCGCTATGTTCGATGACGTACGCGCGCCGTCGCTGGGGCGCAGCCAGGTTCAGCAGTGCATTGGCCGCCAAGGGCAGCAAGAAACGGGCGATTTGCCGGCGGGCTTTAAAGCTGAAAGTCGCGCGCCCGGGTTGCAGGCAGGGGTCATCCCAGATCCCTTCGATCGCCTGCCGGACAGATGGTTCGACCATGCCAAAAACCACCGGCAGGATCCGCCGCCCGACAGCATTGCTTACCACAGGTGTAATGTTAACCCACAGCCGCTCACCAGCAACATAGAGTGCCGTCTGGCTGGCGCGCGTCGCCCTGATCCCAAACAATCTGGCACCAGCAGCGAAAATCTCCGCATATGGCATCACAGCCCAGCGGCGTGAGCGGGTCAAGCATGCCCTGCACGGCGGCAAATGAGAAGAAAACCTTCAATGGTTCAATAGGCAGGCCTACCGGTAGTGGGAAAAGCGATGTGATCGGGCGTGACTGAAGCACGGTAATTTCACCGGAGACCCAAGCCCACTCGATATCCTGGGGGTAACCGAACAGGGCTTCGATTTGTTTGCCGATCACTACCAACCGTAAAATAGCTTTGTCCGGGATGGCTTGCTTATCGGACGAGTCACCTTCACTAGTGGTCAGCCCTCCGTCATTAGTCCCACTGATGACCAGGGCTTTGCTGCCCAGGGATTTGTGCGTGATGGCTTCCGCAACAGCATCCACGACATAATGATCCGGATCAACTGCCCCGCTGACCAGCACCTCACCAAGACCCAGCGTCGCGTCGATCACGGTCTCGGTGCGCAGTCCGGTCAGCGGATTGGCGGTGAACAACACGCCTGACGCTTCACTCGGCACCATGTTCTGCACCACGACAGCGAGAGAGACATGCTCGTGGGGGATATGATTGCGCGCCCGGTAGCCGATGGCACGCGCCGTCCACAAACTAGACCAGCAGCGAACGACCGCCTCCGCCAGCGCCTCGGCACCAATAACATTTAGAAAGGTGTCATACTGCCCGGCGAAGGACATACCAGGCAGGTCCTCAGCAGTAGCGGATGATCGGACAGCAACGGGCTGCGCACCCAGCCAGCGCCAGGCGATTCTCCAGGTCTGCCAACAGGCCGGCGGGTGTGGAGCCTATCCTGAATTGAGCCCGGATCTCAGCCGAGGCAGCCGCCAGATCATCCAGGGATTTGGGGTCAATCGCTTGCAGAGCGCTTTCAATCTGGCTGGCTAAATCATTGTCAGCCAGGAATTCCCGGTAGACAGCCGTGGGGATGGTAAATCCAGCCGGGACCGGGAATCCGGCATTGGTCAGTCTGGCGAGGTTGGCGCCCTTTCCACCGACCGTTTTGAGGCTGTCTACCGGTGTGTTGAGAGGTAAAAAAAGTTGAGGCAGGGGTGCGGGGGTTGTCATGATGGCTCCAATGTTTATCAGTTCTCTTGCGAAAGTCAGGGTTTGGGAAGCAGTTCAAGGATACTTCTATGCCCAAAGCAATTAGGCAACGCCTTCTATGATTGAGATTGCATTCGCAATACCATTTTCTGCGCGGATCTTTTTTGCCCAATATTTCTTTATATTGCCGACTAGTTGGCGAAGTTGTCACTTCATGGACCGCTTGTGCAAGTTTTTTAGCTGCTAATTTCTTTTGTGGGATGGGTTTGCTGCCTAATCCGAGAGCATACTCTCGTGCTCCCCAATAAGGCTGATCAACCAGAAATGGACCTATTACAGAAGGACGGTTTAGGCTAACCCAGGTGGGATGTTTGTTCATAAATGTATGCTGATAAATTTGTCATTGATTATATTCGCCAAATTGGTAGAATAAAATTGAAAGTTGTCGTGATATGACATCCGTAACATACTATTATTGGGTCGTTCGCGGTAACTATGTCAGATTAATAGGTTTATTAGAGGAGTTGCATAGGCAGGATTGTATCCATCAGGTAAGTGCGATTTTTCTCACTCAATTGGTATTATGTAAGATTTGGAGTGAAAAATGGATATTCTCATCGCCTTCATTGGAAATCTAGGATTGCTGATCATCCTCGGGCTCATTCTTTTTTTCGTCGCCCCGGAAATGCTGCGGGAAGTATACGAATTTCTTGGTACCCTATTCTGGCCGATCATTATCATCATTTGCTTACTAGCGGCATTACCGAGCCGACGCCGAAAGCGACGTAAATAATCTTCTCTAAACCAATAGAGAACAAATTTTTGTGTGTAGGGAAAACTCTCCCCTATACTAAATGGCGTGGACGTTTGCGCCCGAAGCTTTCAGGGTGGGAAGCAAAAGACGAAGACCTCAAACGCTCAATAGAATATTGCAGAGCAGAGTGACGTCAGGGGGTTATGGGAGTCCGATACCAGAAACTATAACTTCTGACAGCGCAAATACTCAAAGACAAGAATAGCTCCACTTGCCAGAATTATGACGATACTCACATTCACATCGATATTATTGGTGTTAGCAATGATTCCGCCAGCAAGCAAGGCAATCGCTGAAGCAATCAATCGAACTTGTGCATTGGTCAAATCGGGAAACTCCTTGGCAAAACACGCCATTTAGGAACCAGAGACTGAGATAGTGAAAAGATCAAGTCAAACTCCGAAGCAACGCTCTAGTGTTGCCTGAAGCTCCAGTCCGTCCGCTCCCAGCTTGCCTGGAGTTTTGCTATGACTCACTATACATCGTAGGTTCAATGCACAAATTCAGCTTAGATAGTTGCAAGAGCATTGCATTTTTCGGGAATCTATCTTATATTACATTTAATCAGTCATCCATTGCGACAGTCCCATTTGACAGATAGGAGCGAATTATGAATAAAGACACATTACGTCAAATTCTTGTCATTTTTGCCGTCATTGCAGTCATAACCGTGAACATCCTGGCAGTAATACTGCCGCTCAACGGTCTGGACACAGGTGAAATTTCGGATCGCTTTGTTGTTTACCTTGTCCCTGCCGGATATGTCTTTTCGATCTGGTCGCTGATCTATCTAGGCTTGATCGCTTACGGAATCTTTCAGGCGCTCCCCCCCCAAAAAGAAAACTCACGTCTACGTGCTATTGGCTATGTATTTATTCTCAGCTGCCTGGCCAACATAACCTGGTTGTTCCTTTGGCACTATGAAGTATTCAATTTAACGTTGATCGCCATGTTGGTCTTGCTTCTCACCCTGATAGCGATCTACCTGAGATTGGATATTGGGCGCGTCCAGGTTTCCCAGGCGGAGAAATGGTGTGTCCATATCCCTTTCAGTATTTATTTGGGTTGGATTTCAGTTGCGACAATCGCAAACGCGACCCAGTGGCTGGATTATCTTGGCTGGGGTGGGTGGGGCATCGCCCCCGAGGTATGGGCGGTGGTTATACTCTTGGCTGGTGTGCTGATCTCCGCCTTGATGAGCCTAAGGCGCGCTGACATCGCTTATTCGCTGGTCCTCATCTGGGCTTTTGTAGGGATTGCCGTCAAGCAGGCTAGCGTGCCTCTGGTAGCCTACTCCGCCTGGATTGCAGCGGGATTGATCTTGGTAATATTGGTGATCGGTGTTTACCGGGCACGCCAAGGCCAAAAATAAATCCCAGGCGCCAAAAATTCTGCCATTTATCGTCACGCTGTCTATTTACTCAACAGGCAGTAAATTATTGCGCTCGAATTTCAGAGACTAAGCATGCCTGCATTTTTGTAAACTTGTCAATGGATGGATTTCTATCCCGAAGCATGGAGTGAATTGTGACCATTCGAATTGTTACCGATAGCACCTGTGACCTGCCTGCTGAGACGGTCAACCGCTATGGTATCGAGATCGTCCCCCTGCATATTACTATGGGAGAAGAGACCCTGATAGACGGCGTGAATATCACTAGAGAGGAATTCTATCGCCGTCTTCCAGATCATGATCCCGCGCCAAGCAGCGCTGCACCTGGCCCAGATACCTTCATCCAAAGCTACGAAGCTTTGGCTGAACAGGGCGCCACAGCCATTCTCTCGATTCATATATCAGAGTCGCTGAGCACGACCGTCAATTCGGCGCGCATCGGAGCAAAGCAATTTACCCGTATTCCCGTCACTGTGGTGGATTCCGGGCAGCTCAGCCTGGGACTAGGCTTTCTTGTTGAGAGGGCAGCCATTTTTGCGGAGACAGATCTCGAAATGAGTGATATCGTGGCTAAGCTGGACGAAATCATGCCGCGCACATACGTCTTTGCCGCACTTGATACCCTCGAATACCTGCGCCGGAGCGGACGGATGCATGTCGCCGTGGCACGTTTTGGCGAAATTTTACGCCTGAAACCCCTTCTTTTCATGAATCAGGGAAACGCGACCGCCCACCGCGTCCGGACCCGACAAAAGGCGTTGGCACGTCTCCATGAATGGCTGGATAAACTCAGCCCCTTTGAACAGTTGGCAGTAGTTCACGCAGGGGTTCCATCCCACGCTGAAGAACTGCGCGAGCAAGCGCGTCGCTACCTTCCCTCTGGTGAAATCCCCGTGATACAGATCACCCCCGTTTTGGGTGCCAATTTGGGCGTCGGAGCGCTGGGCTTTGCTGGGATTGCTAAAGGGTAATAATCTGCTGGTATTTTTCTCTTCATCGCAGATCAACGACCAAGACACCTGCGAATTTCCATTCGGACCGGCGGTCGATTCTGTCCTTGTTATTTAGGCAGCACATAGGCACAAATCTATTTCTGAAATCCGTCGTAATAGAGCAGCAGCAATTATGGGTGTCTAAAGTCTGTACTTGCGTAGCGATCTCTGTAACATAACTTCAATGAAAGGAGTTCCTATGTTCATCACCATCCTGCAGATCATCGCCGTCATCGGCACCATTCTAACCGGTCTTTTCGCTCTCTTTGCCCCGACTAAAATTGAGGGCTTTACCGGTATCAAACCTGTCGGCGGGCGCGGCATAACCGAAATCCGCGCCATCTTTGGCGGGTTATTCATCGGCCTGGGTCTCGCCGCGTTTATACTCAATTCTTCCGTCGCCTATCCCATGCTCGGAATCACGTACTTCGCCATCGCCGCGGTAAGAGCTGTCTCAATGTTTATTGACAAATCCATCGAGCGATCCAATATCATCAGCCTTGCGGCAGAGATCATCTTGGGTATTATCTTAGTGATTTAATGAAATCAGCAAATATTACATTCATCCAATGCGTTCTCACCGCAAGCACCGTCCTGGGCTGCAGATTCGTGGTTTGTGACTTCTCGAGCCAGGGTAATGAGCTCACATCCGTCCGTTAATGTGCTTCACCAGCGCGTTGGTCCAATGCCATCTTTTCACTGACAGGTCAGTCTCTCCGAAACCTACCCGTGAAATTTAAATCGAAAGGAGTGAACCTCATGGATAAAGCAACCCAAAGATCTATTATCGCTATACCCTTAATATTGTTAATCGCGACAGGCATTGCCTTCGCCGGCAGCCAGGGCGGAGCAGAAGTTGCTGGTATTCCTGTATTTGCTATTTGTGCCGCGCTGGCATTTATTATCCAGTGGATTGCATTCATCCCGGCGTACCTCCTGCAAACCGAGAAATTCTATGACTTGACCGGCAGTTTCACCTTTATTACCGTCGTTGTGTCCGCGGTGCTTTTAAACCCGATCGTGGACGCGAGGTCATTGCTGCTGCTGGTAATGGTAACTGTTTGGGCTGTCCGGTTGGGTTTATTTCTATTCACGCGTATTCGCGCGGCTGGCGAAGATCGAAGATTCCGTGAGATCAAGCCATCTTTTGCTCGATTTTTGATGACCTGGACGCTGCAGGGTTTGTGGGTGACCTTATCGCTAGCCGCTGCTTTGGCAGCCATAACTTCAATAACCAGGCTTGATCTAGGCGTCTTTGCCCTGGTCGGTTTTCTGGTCTGGTTGCTGGGTTTTGGGTTTGAAGTGATCGCAGACCGGCAGAAGAGCAAGTTCAGGGAGGCGCCGGAAAATGCGGGCAAGTTTGTCAATATTGGGTTGTGGTCCTGGTCGCGACACCCGAACTATTTTGGCGAAATTACGCTCTGGATTGGTGTCGCAATTATTGCATTACCGATTCTCAGCGGTTGGCAGTGGTTGACGTTGATTTCCCCCATATTTATCATCCTTCTGCTCACCAAAATTAGCGGTATTCCGATTTTGGAAGCCCGCGCAGACGAAAAGTGGGGTGGACAAGATGATTATGAAGCCTACAAAGCCAATACATCGGTATTGATCCCAAAACCGCCATCGGATAACCGATAAGAAGCCCCTTAACCGCGATCCAATCGCCACATAGATAGAGGGTGGATCAAAGACACGTACCATGAGGCGGATCGATTTCCGTTCCGTGTCGAATTCAGCAATGGTACCTATAAGGAAGCACACCCGTCACTGAGCCTGTGCCAACTGCGCCAATCGAACTTCTCATGAATATCTTTAAAAGGGTATCCTTTTTTTATCGAGTGTTAGTCCTGATCAGAGTGACCGCCCCCCTCGCTGTAGGATATCTCCCTCCAACCAGTCCTTCAGCGCAAGCGTCAGGTAAATCTGCAGCCGCTGGACGACGACCTTCAGGTCACCATCCGTTGTGGTGATATGACCTTATGTTGCGATAATCACCAATCCAGCCGTGTTGACCGCAGGATAGATAGTCACCCTGGGTGATCGATATCCCGAAGCTGATCGGATCACTCTGCCAGCTGAAGAAAGCGTTCGCGGGAGCGCAATTACCAATCAGCTGCTCCAGAGTTTGAGCCGGATTGTAGGCACTCAAAGAACGTCAAGGACCTCAAAGCAAGCATACCACACACAAGACACAAAGAGAACAACGCCAGCTATAAAGAGCAGCATCGAAGGGATGGCTAAGATACAAGAACAGAAGTCGAAATCGCTGGTGTTGTGTTGCGTCATTATTTCCTTTGATACGGTCCCACCATAATGTGGGGTGCTCCGCCTCTCATATGACACGTTCCTTTTCGGCAAGAATTCGTCGTCGGGCTCTAGACAATTGTAAGAATGGGATTGAGCTAAACTGATGTTTTATTTTTTATCGCTTAGCTGTCCAACTCCCTTATAAAGATTGATTTCATTCGATGATAGCATCATAAAGATAGGTCACTGTGTGTGCAAATACGCTGCCCGCGCTGATGGTGATAGAGAAATTTCCATAAGGCGCACCTGTTTCACCAATCTCATGAACTCCATCTTTAACGAGGATCGCACCTGTGGAGCTAATCGCCGGTGTTGCAGGTTCAGCAGGATACACAATACCTGTAGGGTCAGTTAATACAAACAAATATTTACTGAGTCCTTCGTAATATTGTTTGTACAAGTCTTGGGAAAGGAAATGTGATCCACCCGATGGCTTCAACTCAATGACGACCTCACTCCCATACGCCATCGTATTCTTTGCGTTTTGTAGCATTCTACTAGACCACCCTTATTGAATACCGTTATGTTAATTGTATCTTCCTCCCGAACAGTCTCGATATCTTTATCGAATTCCCACCCTACTCTGAATTGTTGTACACAATCAAGATCGACAGTGGGATTCATTCTGACGATAAGCTCTCCACCCAAGGAATCAATACGCTTCGCATCCAGGAAAGACTCAAAGAATTGATCGTTTTGGGGGGGCTTATAACCCACGCGGAATATCACCAGAAATGATCCAGCTATATATGCTTTTGCCTACGCTTGTAGATTGAGTATAAATTGGCAGCTTCGTCGGTCCTTCAGTACTGCTTGACGGGGTGTTACTGCTGCAGTTTGTCAGGACAAACAATATCATATCAAACAGTACTAACCGTGATGGATTCAGAATTATTCTCCAAGGGCTTTTCATAATGTACCATTTCCTAAATCTAGTAAGCCAGTGGATCTCTTTAATATTTCAGGCATGATTATTCGTTCCGACCGCACTGCCTGACCTACTGCTCTTTGAAAACGATCTTTACCAGGATGCAGCATAGATAGATGTAATATCATTGCACACATTCGCACTACATCAACACAGCATTGATAAGGGGGGGCAACTGATATCATTTTTAGCCTGGTGATTACCTCTGCCCTCTCTAGCCTTGGATACAGCCAAAGCATTCCAAGTGAGGCGCTGTTGTGAGTGGTATATTCTGGCCCTTATGGCTGGGGTACGATCTGGGGTTGAGACGATGATGAACCAAAGTGATGAATGGATAACAGAAACAGGGGCTATAGATATTCTTAGCAACCATCCATATTCCCTACGGCAGTTACTGCGGGAAGGAAAAATCAAAGCACACAAATGTGGGAACATTTAGCTAGTAGATCGAAACTCGCTTTCGGAGCACTCAAACGCCCTACCCTCAACGTGCGGGTGGAGGGAAGGTTGATGATAACTATCCAAACCTCGTAAATCCGTACCCAGGTTTGACTCTCCGGGGCGTTTTGGTGATCCGCTGGGTCTCTAAAGGCAGCACCCTGAGGACGTCACAATTCCCCAGGATGCTAATTAAGGTTGGTACGGTATGAGTTGAGCCACCACATACCATATATAGCATTGTCAATTATCGAGATTATTTCAAGGCGAATATGGTCATATCACCTGATGCAAGAAATAGGATAGTGGTTTATAGCGCATGCGTTAAACGATGACACCCTGGGGGGGGCAGGGTGTCAAAGTTGATCCTCAAAGACATGAGGAGACAATTACATCATAGCAAAAAACCAAGAATATTTCAATACCTCGTAGATTAAAGAACCGCTGCGATCCGCCGCTCGTGGTGGTTCCATCAGAGGAATATCTCCCTACTAGCCATCCTTCACGGTGAACGGCAGGAAGATCTGTCAGCCTTGCCGCCAAAATTGCTCTTCTAGCAAAATGGTGTTTACACACTGTGCCGTATCTAGGCCTGGACACGTTTGATTACAACGATCAAAACGATAGTTAGGCTGACAAGCACCGCAAGGAAAAAGATAGCCATTCCGCTAAGGATCGAACCGCCAGCCTTCGCAAAGATGTTGAAAGATTCCCAGATGAAGTTCGGTCCAACGGATACTACGATTTCCGGCTGGGTATTGCCGTCTCGATATTGACATACAAAGCTGTAGCTGCCTGGATCATCAATTGTGATGCTCCTTATCAGCATACCGATACGTTCCTGCTCCTGCGTCTCATAGATATTGCTGTCAACGAAATCGGGCACTGCATAAACCTTGGCACCTGTTACCTTTGACGTCAGGTAGCATTCCAGCGCGGGAGGCTGCATGCCAGTATCGTATCTCACATCGTCCACTACGCTGCGGAACTCGTAGTAGACTGCGTACGCACCGGGCTTGGCGAAGGTGATATCAGTTGAACCTGGGACGATCAACTGCGTAAGATCGTCCAAGCTCACTCTCTCCTCCAATTCTCCTGGGATGTTGGGAAATGTTAGATATACCACCATTATTGTGAGCAAGCAGCCGAGAATGAGCGCGAGAGCAGCAAATCCAGCAGCCCAATACAGGAGCTTGTTTTTCTTGTTATTCATCTTTTTTTACCTTTGAACACGTAAAATCAATAGGCTAGGTCATACGGGATAGCGATAGCCAGTCAAAGCACGGCTCTCCAACAATTAGCTGACGCAGGTACCTCAGGGATGTCTAACGATACCCGTAAATGAGGGCGAGCAATCCTGACAGGTTCAGGACCATCAGCGCAAGCCAGGCGTTATCAGTAAGCCAGAATTCCCCCGGCTTTGATACAGTTAGCCAGATTCTGTTCCTTTTCTCACTCCACATTCCCATCATCCAGCAGTTGAAAGACTTCGTCCACCGTTTTTCCGAAAACCCTGGCAATCTTGATCGCCAGGATCAGGGAAGGCACATATCTTTCCTTCTCAAGGGCGATAATTGTCTGCCTGGTACAGCCACAATGGTCGGATAGTTCCTGCTGGGTCATTTCACCCTGCTCGAAACGCAGTCTGCGGATATGGTTGTGGATCTTTTCTTTAGCCATTGGCACTCATTTCCCTGTGCAGCGCCAGTGTGGCGAAGGCCTGCGCGAGCAGTCCGAAACAGGCGGTGGCATACGCCAAGAACCACATCCACCCAACCGGCAGGCTGCCTGCGGTTTCATAACCGAGGAATAAAGCGATGCAAACGGCAAAAACAAATACCAGCACCGCAACCAGGGCAATCTCATTCGCCTGGCGGGCAATCTCCAGGTCTCGCTCGTCTCTGATAAGGGCCTTACCTTTTGATTTCTCCCGGGTCAGATAGAGCATGCTTAAGTAACCAATAAACCCGGCCGCCAGGCTCAGCGCAGCGGCCAGCATGCGGGTCGAGTCATCCGCGAAGGTGGCTGCACCTCCGCCTAAGAAGAAAACTAACCCGAATGCCGCTGCTGCCAGCCCCCAGATTCCTACTCCATAGCGCGCTCTAATTTGTGATTGTGTCATAACTGCCGCTCCTTATGTAATTTTATTCTTACATAATGTAAGCTATTTTTTACTTTTTGTCAATACCAATTTACATTATTGCGTATTAACTTCGCTGGCAACTTAAGTACGGAGGAAGAAGTTTGGTAATGGGCAGCAGTATTGACTTGTTCAAAGTAACAAGCCAGCCACGCTAACTTATTCATACTACAGCTGGTTCGTCGGGATAGCCATTCGTTATTGGTGACCGCGGATGCAGCACGATTTACATTCAGCCATGGATCTAATTTCTAGTGACCCTCCTCATGCCTCTGCTGGCATGGGTAATCTCCCCTATCAAGCGCTCCTGCGTGGGCTGTGGCTTGATGATCTCCCCGCGTAAACATGGCTGCCTTTTGTAAAACCGTTTGCAAGCATGAATAAATTTAATCGGCCAACAAGTGCGGCGCCTTGCCCCTCGCCTGATCCAGGATATTTCGCATCTACCCGTCCTTCAGGGTAAGCGGCAAAAAGATCTGCAGCCGCTGGGTGGCGACATTCAGATTTCCACCGGAAGGTATGATATATCCGTTGTATGCAATGGTAGCCAGCCCAGAGGGGGCGACGGCAATCGAAACATAGTCCCCGTTGCGATACGGGACCCATGTCCCAGAGCGATCAATCGTCTCACAATACCATGTATAGAAAAGGTCCTCTGGACCACAGTTCCCGCCTCCACCTGACAGACCCAGGGCAGCGACGGGCCGTGCCACGTTAAGTGAGCCGTTATACGACTGGTAGGCAATGACTGGGTAACCGGCCGCATCCTCTGCGATTGAGATGCCCAGCGAGTGATAGTCAGCTTGCATAGAGTCGATCTCGTCGCACTGCGCTGAACCACCAACCCCGCAGTTGCCCCCTGATCCCACGTTGACAGCATATTTCAACACATCGTTGGTCGCGTCGTAGTAGGCGATATGAAAGTGTCCGCTATCGTCCACAAACATCGACGCATACTTACCTGCATCCGTGGTTGATCCGGTAACTGGGTAACAGGTCCAGGTGTTCCCCCCAGGTCCACAGTTAGTTCCGCTGGCAGACGTCGCATACCATAGATCACCATTCCCCGCGTCATAGTAGGCGATATGCATGTTCCCGTCGCCGTCCAGCGCCAGGGAGGTGTGCTGCCCAACCCCTTCACCGATCTGTATCCTATCACACTGCCACTTTCCTGCATGAACGCCATACCCGCAATTTCCATAACCTCCCACGTAGGTTGCTATCCTTAGTTCATCACCATTGACTGGGTCGCTAAAATGGTATGAGATGCGAGGGCTACCGACGGCGGGAAGCTTCAGGGACGTGTATTGTCCAGCGCTGGACGGGGAGATTGCCTTGTCTACGGTGCGTATTCTCCAGATCCGGTTATAGGGATTATCGCTGGACTCTGCCCATTTGAGATCGCGATTTCCGGCATCGTGGTAGGAGATATTCACTACCCCGAGCTTTACCGCGATTGAGCTGTACTGCCCGACATCGCCTTCGCTGTCTACCGTCTGGCAGTACCAAGAGTTGTCCGTCCCGCAATTGCCGCCTATTCCCATGTATTGAGCCACAAGCAGATCCTTGTCAGCGGCATTGTAGTAGCTGACGTAGGTACGGCCGGTCCATGGATCAACCGCCACGGAGACATGTTGGCCGGTGTCGAGCCGTGTGTCCACTTCAGTAATGAACCACGGAGCGTTGGCAGCCGAGGATGTGAATGCACTACTCAGCAGGCCTGCTTCATTGAACTGTGCTCCCAGAGCTAGGGAGGGCGTCAAGACTAACAACACAAAGATCATCATTCCTATTGAGACTTTCCGTTTCAACGCATTTCCTCCTCATGTGATATTTAATATGGAGCACCAGCTTCGGGGTTGATCAACAAAATCCTTAATGTACTCTCTCCAAAAAAAAGCCTTATATTGATTATATACGCATTTTTTCTTCATTCTTCGTTTCAACCGATATCTATTGGCCTAATCGAGCACATCCGAGGTGTGGAGTTTTACGAAGCAAACACTCCCACGTAAAGCCCTGTCAACTGCCGCGGGTATTGGTTGTCACCACCGGATATCAACTTCCGTCTGATTATTCAACCGAGAAATCATAGACTTTAATTGATTCGTGCTAAGTTTTTCAACTCATTCAGTCATCAAACGATAAGATTGTCTAACAATTTAGTAGTGCAGATCCCGAGGCTGGTGATCATCTTATCGGTCCTGACAGCGCTGCCATCAATTAAGGCATGGATACAGGAGTGACGCTGGATATTGACCACCAACCACGCCCATACCAAGCACTCGATATCGGCGCAGATGAATACTGGCTGCCGGGTGAACTAATAACCATCTACCTACCATTAATTACACGTAAGACAATTGTTTCAATTAAAGTAGCCGCTAGATAGCAGGGTTATGAGGTCGTACTATTTTAAACCAAGGGACTATCTATAAATCCGATATAGATAGTCCCTTGGTTATTTACGATCTGACCCATTTATTATGCGCTCTTGGTCAATGAATTATTGATCGAGTTTCTCTAACTCTTCTTGAGCGGCGGCAAATTCTGCTTGTGCCAAATCGAATTTGTCCTTATCATCACCAGTACTATGAGCCCCTCCGACTTCTCACCCGGCATCCTCCTGAATTTCGCTTCAAATTCTTATACCTTTCGTTTCGGAGGATGTGAGCCACCGACCGTGTGAGACATCTCCTGTTCCATCGCCTACTTTCACAGCATCCCGCTCTCCCTGCGACGGTAGTCGCCGAGGCACCTCCCCAATTCAAGGTGCCATCCATGCAGCCGTCCACGATCGTTATCTTATCGATTCGTTTGCGACAGGCTTTGGGTTGCACAGTCCGGGGTATACACCATGAGGTGCTTACATCATAAAACAACCGCCGGTTGATAAAGGGTTCAAAATGGTACAATTCCCAGGTATGCGTCTAAGTAGTAACAATGGTTGGATGGACGGCCCATATGTCTATCGCCGCATACCCAGCTCCTGTGGGATAATGTCCACGCTCGATTTATGGGAATTTGAGGCGCTGCAAAGATCACATCAAATGAATTTAAACCAAATCAATCTTTTATGGATCCAAATATTGAATAATTTCAGTTTAAATGATACTGCCCCCAAAGTTGTACCTGCACACAGTCCAACTGCCGAAGGATTGTACATTCTTGCTTTGACGGCCGAGATCTTGTCTCCCGAATTGTTGAAATCAGTTGTTCAGATTGGGGATGATATGCTTAGAAAGAAGAACCCAGCTTTTGCCCGCCTATTGGGAGAACAAATGCAGCCCGATACCCCAATAATAGTTGCCAATATTCTGTTTGTAGGCGCTCTCATGCATACTCCACAAACCATGCAGACAGCACTAATAGGGTGGCTCAAGGAACAACACAACGTGGAATGTACTCCCGCTGTTAATCACAACTTTTTTCCACACGTGTTGCGGGATCCACGCAGAGAAAACTTCTTGCTGTACTATTTCGATATGGATGGGTAGTACCTATCAGACCCGCGCAAGTTTTTCCTAGTAGACCCATTATCAGCTTGATCTAGCTCACCAAAATTTTAGCGAAAGGAACCGAAAAAATCATGGATGAAGAATATAATATCGTATACGTTGAAAAGCCTGAAGAATCTGCCTGGGGGATTATTGGACATGGCGTTGGTAATTACAACAAAGAACAAGCCGGTGATAATAATTTTCAGCGCCTGTGCTACGTTCTTAAAGATTCGGACGAAGAAGTTGTCGGCGGTGTGCTGGGCGAAGTATATTGGGGTTGGCTGTATATCGATTTGTTGTGGGTAAAGGAAGAGCTGCGCGGTCGTGGTCATGGGCACCGCCTTTTGACGCGTGCTGAAGATGAAGCTCGGGGGCGGGGTGCCAAGAATGCATATCTTGACACGTTCAGTTTCCAGGCGCCAGATTTCTATAAACGGCATGGCTATCAGGTTTATGGCGAACTACAAAATTTCCCTCCCGGGTATCATCGCTACTTTTTTACTAAACAACTTTAGGTTGGCGCGGTGTCAAGAGCACAATTTTGGTAGATAAATAAAACGCGCCAACCATGCATGCCGCTGGTGGCAGGGCCGTATGTCTCACGAGGATATAGCTAATGAGTGAGAAATTCCAATGAAGCAAGCAACGCTGCATCGCATGAGACTAATAAATAAACATGTAACGAATAAGATTCTGATCCATATATGTGGAAAGAAATTCGGCCATTTTGCCATATTGAGCCATGTGGGCCGTAAAAGCGGCAAACTTTATCGAATTCCAATTATCGCCGAACCGATTAAAGATGGATTTGTTATTGCGCTAACATATGGAAAGAAAGTAGATTGGTACGCAAATGTAAAGGCAAAAGCAGGCTGTTCACTCTACTGGAAGAAAAAAGAGTATCAGCTCACCAATCCTGAATTTATCGATAAAGAGATTGGGGTGCTGGCTTTCCCGTCATCAATGCGCTCAGTTTTGAGGGGGATGGGAATCCAATATTACTTGAGCTTAGCAATCCAACCCTAAAAACCGCTCTCTCTTTATGCTACTGGTGGGCTACAGGTAATTCTTAATATCGGGTATGGGTTGAAAAAGAGGTAATGAATTTTGCTGCCGCTATGAATGTCAAGTCATTAGGATACCGTACAGATCTTTTCTTCCCCGCTTATGATGGCGAGATCATCGACCGCGGCGACTATCTTGTGATCCGCACTCCCACCAACCCGACCTATTATTGGGGCAATTTCCTGCTCATCTCCCAACCGCCTAAAGACGGCGATTTCAACAAGTGGCGTGAGCTGTTCGCATTGGAAATAGGCACCCCACCAGAGACAGAACACCAAGTCTTCGGCTGGGACTCGCCTGAGGGCGAGTTGGGCGTCATCGAGCCCTTCCTGCAAGCGGGCTTCCGTCTAAATAATGATATCGTCATGACGAGCAATGAGCCTCACAGCCCTCCGTTTCCCTGCGACCTGGTGAGCATCCGTGCCTTGCAGGATACAGACGATTGGCAGCAGGCTATTGAGAACCAAGTTGTTTGCCGGGAACCAGAGTTTACCGAGCGCGAGTACCGCATCTTCCGACAGCGGGAAATGGATCGCTACCGGGTGATGGCCGCATCCGGCCGCGGCGATTGGTATGGGGCTTTTGCCGACCAGCAGCTGGTCGCCGATTTGGGCTTATTCCATCAGGAAGGCACCGGCCGGTACCAATCCGTCGAGACGCATCCCGACTTCCGGCGCCGGGGGATTGCCGGGACCTTGGTCTTTGAATCCGCCCGCCAGGCTCAAACCAAGTACGGCATACATACACTTGTTATCGTGGCCGAAGGGGAATCGAGCGCAGCACGCTTATACGGATCGTTAGGCTTTCAGCAGACTGAGAAGCAGGTCGGGCTGGAGTGGTGGCCGCAGATAGAGTCGCCAACCAACGCTGGCGGCTAACGTCCGCTGCAGAGAACAACATTTATCGCGGGTGCGTTCTTTAATCCAGATACTGCGCTTGCCCCACTCCGCCTGAACGGGAATTTAGAAATTGAGCCTTTTTACGCTTGATCGTAGGTTCGATCCCTACCGACTTACCTATTTCACTTGTTTTTGTGTATTTTATACACCGAGTTGGAATAGGATCAGCCATCGACTCGATGAAGTCTGTTGGTTTATTCGCTCTAAAGATGCCAAAATATGTGAAATTTGAAGTGCAACTCCATCTAAAACACCGATCAGATAGACATAAATGTTTGGATTGACTGCTTGATATCGCTGAAGGTAATAAAAATTCAACAATACTATCTTACCCAAATATTATCCCGGAAAATTCTTGTATAATTGAATAATTCTAGTGTTCCGACCACGAGTGATTCTCCCAAAACAATCACATTTGACGGAACACTAATCTCCACCCATATGATTATTTAACCAGGAGTATTAAATGGAAGAGAATAGAACAAAAGCTCTTGCAGGATGGATGATTTTTTGCTTGATCGTGGTTGGAGTATTTGGCCTTTTCGCTGCATTTTTGTCTTTCATCAATGAATATAACTACATCGGTTCAGGTTTATGTCTGATTGCATCTGCATTCGCATTTAGTAGTGTACTGAAAGCATACTAAAAAGATTAAGCCAAACTCAACTTACTGTAGTACGCCCCAAAATCGGACACAAAAATAAGCTTTCGTAAAGATCAAATTTCGATTCCGCTTGTTGAGATGATCAAAGATCTTCAAACTTTAAAAGAAGATCGTTTGGGAAGTCCCTGATGAAAGTAGTATAAATTACTGGATTACGGCGCAGCAGCCACACAGCACTAGCCCATACCCAGGGGGCGTAGAAAGCGAAGCTGACCAACAAGGGGCCGGTCGCCAACCCGGGGGCAACCACTAGCAGGCTGGTGGCAAGCGCGGCGATACCCCATTCCGCTGCGCCCAACCAGGCCAGCCAGCGCGGGTAGTTTTGGGTAGCGAAGACAGCCGGGAGAAGCAGCAGGCCGGCAAAAGAATACAGGCCAAATGCAACAACATTGGTCAGCGCAACAGCAAGGCTTTCCATCGAATGGAAGACGACCTGTATTGCCGGATCCCCGACAGCGGATGTGCCGACCCATGCCCGCGCCAGCTCTGGCAAGACGGTTATGTTGACGAGCACGCCGACAAGATCTACAGCGGCAGCAATCAAAGCCACACCAATCGCTAAGGAAGCCCACGGGAGCGCATCATCCAAATGACGGCCAAGGGCGAAATAGCTCCAGGCGAAGCTGAGGGTGACGGCGAACCAGAAGAACCAGCCGCCCTGCCAGCGCAGTGTGTGCTCGGCGATCCAGCCGGCGCGCAGCAGCAGGTCGGTTTGGCGGGCGATCGTACCAGGTCCCAAGATGATCCCGGCAACGAACAAAGCCAGAAAAGTGTTGATCAGCCCGGCTAAAAACAGCCCAAGCGCGTCTAGGCGCAATGCAGCATGCCCCCCTTTATTAGCCATTGCTGGGAAGTTTACCCTCGGCGGCGCGATAACTCAGGATGATGCCCAGGCTGGACAGCACAACCAATCCTGCCAAGATATAGTACAGGGTCAGAGCAGACCCCGCATCCGGGCGCAGATCGGCGGGATGGAGCAGCGGGAGGAGAATGAACAGCAAAGCGGTTAGCGGAGCTTGCCAGAACATGGGGCGCACGCGCACCCAATCACCATCCCACAATGCCCAGGCATATGCGGCGGTATGCGTGATGAAGAGTACGCCGATGAGCCCGCCAACCAGGGGGGGGAGCGTCCAGGGCCAAACCTGGTTGACAGTGTCCACACGGAAGAGCAATCCCAAGGCGCAGACCAGGCTTATGAGCAGGAAGGCAACCGCCAACAGCCGGGCAGCGGTAGTCAGCGGAATCTGGACTGGCAGCCGCCCACCATGCTTTTTCTCTTGGGTCACAAAAACGTATGGCGCCGTAAAGAACAGCACCAGGTACATGCCCAACCAGTAAGTTATGTGGAACCAGGGGTGCGCCAGGAAAGGTTTCAGATAAGAGAAAGTCAGCACAGTCGCCAGAATGGAGAAAAGCGTAATAACCACCATGATGTTGCGCACGCGCGCCCAACTGGTTTGAAAGATGCCTATGCTGATCGACTCATTTGATGTAGTCTTTTCACAGCACATTACGATGAACATTGAGGACAAAACACGTTTTGCCCAAGAAGTGCACCGGGTGCTGCGACCGGGAGGACGATTAGTGCTCTACGAGATCTGCGCCGGTTCCATCTCTCCGCCGCACTTCCCCGTTCCTTGGGCTGGCGATCCGTCCATCAACTTTTTGGTTGAACCGAAAGTGTTGCGCCAGACACTAGAGGGGGTAGGATTCAAGACGATAGAATGGCGAGATGTCACCACGCCATCTTTGGAATGGAATCAGCAGTTGGTTGCGAATATGACCAATCGTCCTGCCGATGCGCCACCACCGCTGGGGTTGAACCTGCTTATGGGTCCAACTACGGGTATGAAAGTGAAAAAATATGATGCATAACATGCAAGAAGATCGGATTAAAGTTATCCAGGGAGTTATGATGTTAAATAACTAGTCGACATACTCCCTCTAAGTAATTACTGATCATCCGTTGGTATGCCTACAACATGACTATTGACGGATGATCATGTCAATTAATGATTGAATGGGCTTCACAACAAATTGGGGTGTTGCATAATTGAACAATAGAAGCAATCATGGTGGCTGGAGGCAAAGAGAATTAGGCCATAATTGCGAAAGAGAGCGCCAACTGTATGACAATGACGACGGGTAGTGAGCCGATATAGCTCTCGCTCGGGTAAATCCCACCAACGTGCACCGCTTAGTAACACCCACTAAATCCTATTCACAATGGTTCGATGATCGCTGGTTGGGTGGGCATTATGTGACATCGGGGGCAGTAAATTGGCTTCAGTCGTTCCCATACTCTTTCGTCGAGTCGCCTCGGTTCAAGGCGAAATATTTTATACCCACTATCTACGAGTTTGCGTACACGACCTAGAGAAAAATCGAGCAGCTTGTTGGTTAGTTTGGTCTATAATTAAGGAAGTTGCTGACCAGAAATCAGTTATCTATTCTATCCGCACAAGTGCGCGGGGAAAACTAGTTCCTGCGCCAGGTATTCAGGACGTCGTTCAGTTATGGAGATTGCCTTGAAAAAGAGAACCGATCTAACTACCTTTTTAGCGCTCTTGCTGGCTTTAACACTGCTCTCTGGCGCCTGCAAACCAACCACACCTTCCGGCGAAAAGACCCAAATTCCTCCCCCAACTGAGACACCCAAGGCTGCTCCGACCTCTACGAGTGTTGCCACGCGAACAACCGGGCTGGTTGAATCGGCCACTCCACTGGCCCCTACCGCCGAGTTACCGCCTGTCAGTGTCCACCCGCAGCCGCTCTTTGCTAGCTACAACCCGCCCGAAGTGAGCCTTGCTCCAGCAGTAGTTAATGAGACAATCGCCCCGGATTTGAGTAATGTGAGGGTGGAGTTTCTGCTCTCTGAGGGGTTGCGCCAACGGCTGGCGCAGAACGGCTTCGTCGTTGCCCCAGGCTCTGAGAAAGAGTTCTTCATGCTCTACGAGAAAGCTCGCTACGACAACCAGCCAATCTTCATCACCAGCGATTCGCTCTTGCACATTTACCACTTGCTCTTTGACAAGGTTTTACGCACTGCGGAGGCAGAAGACTTCATCCCACTCTTGCGTGATCTGAACACAGCTCTGCTGGCACAAACCGATCAGCAGTATCAAGCGTTGAAGGGTAGTCCATGGGAAGAGGCTGCCCGCCGGACCGTTGCCTTCGTAACCATCGCGAGTAAGTTGCTCAACCCGGCGGTGCAGGTGCCCGATTATGCCGCCGACCTGGTAGAAGCTGAACTCGCGCTGGTCGAAAGTGCCGATGGCATCTGGCCCTCGCCGCTCTTCCCTGGCCTGGAGGCTGGGGAGGACTATACCCAATACATTCCACGCGGCCACTACACCATCAGCGACGACCTGACACGTTATTTCAAGAGTATGATGTGGTACGGGCGGATGACCTTCCGTTTGAAGACCAGGGATCCGCAGGTCGGTGAAGAAGAGACACGCTCAGCCGTATTACTCGTCCAGGCACTCAAAGACGCTCGCATCGATGGTCGCCCGGCGTTGAGAGCCTGGCAGGACCTGTACAGCCCGACCGCCTTCATGGTCGGGCGCTCCGATGACCTAACCGTCTTGCAATATCTCGATGTGATCGAGGTCCTCTACGGTTCTGAGGCGGTCGTTTCTGATCTTATGGATGAAGCAAAGCTACAGCAGTTTATCGAACTGGCTTACGAGCTCCCCCCGCCCAAAATCCTCGGCATGGTGATTTTCGACACCGACGAAGTCGAAGAAGTGACCAAGGGGCTTCGCTTTATGGGACAACGTTTCGTGCCAGATGCCTACATCTTTCGACAGTTGATTTACCGCAACGTCGGCACTCGTGAAGACCCCCGTAGCCTGCCCAAGGGACTTGACCTGTTTGCAGCCATGGGTTCGGAGCGCGCGTACCAGCTCCTAGATGAGCTGGATGAAACCCATTATGCTAACTATTCTGAGCAGATGCAGAAAATGCGTGAGTGGCTAGAAGGGTTGAGTGTCGCAGAGTGGACCGAGACGCTCTACAATACCTGGCTGTACAGCTTCTACCCGTTGATTGATGTACCAGGAAAAGGTTACCCGGCCTTCATGCTTTCCCCAGCTTGGCTGGATAAGCAGTTGAACACTGTCTTGGGCAGTTGGTCCGAGCTCAAGCACGACACTATCCTATATGCCAAGCAGGTTTACGCCGAACTAGGCGGCGGACCGCCTCCACCACCGCCAGAACCGCCCAAGGGGTACGTCGAACCAGTGCCGGAATTTTATGCTCGCCTAGCAGCGCTGACAGCTATGACCCGTGAGGGCTTGCAAAGCCGAAGCCTGCTGGATGAGCTCGACCTGGCCAGCTTGGATACCTTGGAAACCCTGGCACTCTCACTGCAAACGATGGCCGAAAAGGAGTTGCGCGGCGAGCCGCTCACGGAGGATGAGTATCACACGATTCGCTTCTACGGCGGACAGATTGAGAATCTGACCATGGCGGCTGCCGACACGGATATGGAGGACCCCAACGCACCGCGCTTTATGGAAGAAGAGCCGCAGGCGGCCGTCATTGCCGATGTCGCCACCAATCCCGCCCCCCCTGCGACAGTGCTCGAAGAGGCTGTCGGGCGGATCAACCCGATTTATGTGGTGGTACCAATTGCCCAGGACGATGGCAGCAGCTATTTGCAGGTTGCTAAGGGCGGCGTATTTTCCTACTACGAATTCCCCTGGCCGATCACGGACCGCTTGACCGACATGAAGTGGAGAGCGATGCTTGATGATGGCAGCGCCCCGCCAGCACCGGAATGGAATGATAGCTTCCTGGTGGGTGAGAGCGAATACGAGGAACTCAACCGCGGCGTCATCGATTTCCAGAATTCCCTAACTCAAGCGTACTGGTACCAGGCTGCCGAAAATTTGCCCGGTTCTGGCAATGCAATCGAAGAGATTGAAGCGCAAATCAACGGCTGGCTGGCTGAGAAGCGCTACATGGGCCACCAACTGCTCGGTTCTAGCTTTCGCTCTTTCGACCTGCAATCCTCTGAAAGGGCGGTTGTGACTGCCACTGAGACCTGGCAGGACAGCCTGTATGCTTACCCCGGCGACTACCCAAACTACGATGAGCCTGCTGAAGCTCAACGTGGTCCCTATACGCTCAACGCCACCTATACCCTTGAACGGGTTGATCTGGTGTATGGCTTATTCTGGCAGGTGATACAGGTGGTTTATGCGGAGCCGCCGCCTGATTTTTAAGAAAAGTCTCCTATCACACCTCTGCCTAGTCAGCTCTCTCCTGATCATCGGCCTGCAATCACAAGCCGGAAAGGCTGATCTGGCTGAGTATCCCTGGGTGTATCTGCGTGATGGCGAGCCTCTAGTCGCCTCAGAGCATCTGGTCGAGATCATCGCCGTCGGTGACGTGATGCCTGGACGGGGGCTGGTCAGCAGGCACGGGATATTCGACCATGTAGCAGCGGAGCTTAAAGGCGCTGACCTAGCAATCGGTAACTTAGAAGGTGTGATGACGGTCAATTCGACGGTGAAGATCACACCTTCTCTGATCATTCCACCTCGCTCTGCCGTCTCGCTAGCTGAAGCTGGCTTCGATCTGCTCAGCCTAGCCAACAATCACAGCATGGACGCCGGTCCAGATGGCCTGGTCGAGACAGCCCGCCGCCTGTGGGAGTCCGGCATCCAGCCCATACAAGATTCCAGCCCGTTTGTCCGCGATATCCAGGGACTAAAAATCGCCTTCCTGGCCTGGAATGAGATCACCCCTGCTGACTTCCATCAATCCAAAGAAACCAGCCTGCTCCAAACCTTGCGCGACGTTCGCCGCAACGCTGATGTCGTTATCGTCCTGGTGCATTGGGGACAGGAATACCAACGCCACCCATCATTTGCGCAGCGCAGGTTGGCTAGCGAACTGCTGCAGACCGGTGCTGATGTTATTCTGGGATCTCATCCTCATGTAGTCCAGGATTTAGAAATCGTCAAACCCGAGACCCCGGAAAATCGACCTCAACTGGTTGCCTACAGCCTGGGTAACTTCGTCTTTGATCAAGGCTGGGACGACACTGCTCAGGGCTTGGCACTACGCCTGTCCTTCGACCGCCAGGGACTGCGCGCTGCCCAGGTACTGCCGCTCTTGACTGCACCTCGCCCGCGCTGGATGGCGCCTGGCGAGGCTGCATCCCTGCTGGACCGCATACTACCAGCAAAATACACCGGTTATGCATGTACCTCCCAAGGTTGTCTCATAGCCGACGTCCCCCAGGAGCATCGCTCCGGACTCTTCTTCTCCAGTCTGGTCGACATGACTGGCGATGGCAATTCGGAGCTCGTCAGCCGTCAAGCCCAATCTGTGACCATTTACCAAGATGGAAAATCCGTCTGGCGTAGCCCACCCGAATGGCGCGTGCTAGACTTGGCGTCTGGCGATCCAAACAATGACGGGCGCTATGAGCTTCTACTTGCGATTGATAAGCCGGATAGCGCCGGAAAGCTGGGTAGCCATCCTTTCATCCTGGGTTATCGCGGCGGCCTTTACCGTCTGCTTTGGGGCGGTTCGCCCGTCAGCGATCCAATCCTGGAGGTTGAGCTGGGTGATGTGAATGGCGATGGTATAGAAGAGTTACTGGCGGTTGAATCACCAGTGAACACGGGCGACCAGCGCTTCGTAACGATCTGGGGCTGGCACGGCTGGGGCTTCAGCTTGCTCTGGCGAAGTCCCCCAGGGTCGTACCAAGATCTGGTACTATATTCCCCTGGTGAGGGAAAACCTTTGATGATCAGTGTTGGGCAGCGCGCTAATACTGAGAAGTGAAAATTTTAGCGAGGAAACTACTCATAAAAATCACTTTCTTAGCTATCTGACACTTGAACTAGTGAATAGTGGTATGTTTTGATTCAGAAATCCGACACAGGGATCTGGTTCAGTAGTAAAAGCAGTTGGTCTCGAATATGTCCAACCGGCTAGCCTAATCCCCACCGCCGCTCAGATTGAATCTGCTGATGGGCGCAGCTACGGGTGTTGAAGTCAAGAATATGAAGCTCCCCACGCGTGAAGACTGGATTAAGGCTTTCCAGGCTGTTATGGAAAAAATTGACTAGTCTTCCTGATTACTTTATTTTACTTCTGATCATCCGTTATTATTGGCGCAACTCTCATAATGGCGGATGATCTTTCATAAATTAATGGATTCAGCCCTGGAGTATACGGGCACAATTACGAATTAAGCTGCGAAAATCAAAGTGAGTCGAGCAGAGGATGGTACTCGGTCTTGCTGCCCACGTAGCGGAGCACATTGACTCGCACTCCCCCAAACCTGCGGGTCCAGTCGCCGCTGCCAATATATGCTGATCGGACGGTCACAAAATTGTGTAATCACCTGGATCAAAAGGAAACTATATGCAAACCGACAATAAATTCCCCCAAGATATCGACGAATATATCGCAAACTTCCCAGAGGACGTTCAAGCGATTCTTGAAAAGCTGAGATCGACGATAAGAGCAGCTGCTCCACAAGCGGAAGAGACAATCAGTTATCAAATGCCGACCTTCACCCTAAAGGGCAATCTAGTGCATTTTGCCGCCTATAAAAAGCACATTGGATTTTACCCGGCACCATCCGGGATTGAGAAATTCAAAAATGAGCTTTCTGCTTATAAAGGAGCAAAAGGGTCGGTACAATTTCCGTTAGATCAACACATTCCCTATGAGTTAGTCAGCGAAATCGTTAAGTATAGAGTCAAGGAAAATTTGGAAAAAGCAGCCGGAAAAACGAAAAAGAAAAAATAATCAAGCTGGCAACATGTGAAAGGGCAATAAGCTTGATAAAAAAATCGTCGTCCGACCCGATTTGAGCCCGAGCCCGCTGCGCACTAAGGAAAAGCTGCTCTCAATTGCGATAACCTATTATGGCGGCACCGATTTTATCAGCAAAACTTTCGCAGCGCTCCGGCAATAATCCCCTTTGCAGCCATCCCTGCCGGTAAAGCTGTTTCAAGTGGTTGAACTCCAGATAAGCTTTTATGAGTGGTGATAAATATTACCTTGCTGTGATATTGAAGTGCAGTTCGGCTTTAACTATCATCATAATTCCTTATTGATAGAACTGGCAAATTGATAAAAGATTTGCAGCCATTCATCATAGTGGATACCATATCTTTCTCCATTACGCACGATGATTAGATCAGCTTGTGGCGAAACATATATGAATTGTCCGTGATTGCCAACAGCGGAAAAGTCGTAGTCTCCATCACTGCGCGGTAAGCCGTACCACATGTACTTGTAATAACCATCCAAGGGCTCACGAATCTCGAGATCGCCGTAATACTCACGCTGATCTACGGTTGGATTTTCTATGGTAGATTGGATAACCCAATCAGATGGGATCACCTGTTCGCCGTTCCAATTGCCGTTATGGAGGAACAGTCGCCCAAATTTGGCAAAGTCGATAGCTCGGGCGTTGATGCCGCTTTCCATTTTTTCGAATCCGCTTTCCTCACTGTCTAGACTCCATGAGCCGTCGAATTCCATCCCCAACGACTGCCATATCTTTTGCTCGAGATATTCGGAGACAGATGTTCCAGTAGCGCGTTCGAGGATCATACCCAGCAAAAGAGGGTGGTAATTGTTATAAAGGAAACGCTCCCCGGGTCCTTCAGTGATTCGGGTGTGCGTGATTGCCAGTTGGCGCAGGTCGGGGAAAAGGTATGTTTTTGTTCCGTCATCACTCAGCAGGGGGATGTCCTCAAAGTAACGGATTCCAGATGACATCATCAACAAGTCGCGAACCGTGATTGCGCTAAAGAGTGGATCGCGGGCGGCAAGCTCCGGCAGGTAATTGGTGATTGGATCATCCACGCTATGAATAAATCCGTCTGCGATGGCGATGCCGATTAGGGCTGAAGTAAAGGATTTAGCAACAGAAAATGAGGTGACGATTGAATCGCGTTGCACCCCATTATAGTATTTCTCGAAGATGAGGTGGTCATCCTGGATAATGATGAAGGCCTGGGTACCGGTATCAGCTAGAAAGTCATCCAGGTTGTCGATCTCAAAGGCCGCTTCGAAGATGGTGCTTATCTTCGCTTCTTGTAGATTTTCATAAAAATAAAATGGAGTTCCTCCCGTTTCCAGGTGGCGCCAGGGAAGTTTTAAATAGTCATTCACACCCTCCTTGCCCCAGGTCAATGCCCGGTAAACATATTTGGGTGGGTATACAAGACAGGCCAGGAACGGGTAGAGAACCAATACAGCGATTAAACTGCTACCTGCCCAAACAACAGCTTTCTTCAGATTTCCACGCTTGTTTTTCATTTCTTTCACTTTCTTTTTATCTAGCATAAATCCGACTCATTAGCGAGGTTGCAGTGTGTAGAGCAGCAAATTCCAATGATTAAGCCACCACAAGAACACGATCGCAGCCAAAATAATTACCGTGTAATAAACTCGCCCAACAACTCTCCAATATCGGTGCATCCAAACCAACGCCGCGCAGACAATCAGACCAACAGCTATCACAACCATTATCAATGGCAGGGATAACAATCGTTCCAGTCCGGGAGGAACCCGAAAGACAATCTCCGGATCGGTCATTATGCCAAAAAAAGCGAAGCTGAAATACAAACTCATTACACTAAAACCCCAGGCCAGCCAATTGCATAGGCGCGGTAGAAAGGTCGATTGGGCTGAATCAATCCGTTTTATACGACTGACAACAAAACCAATCGGCCATACCAACACTGTTGACAGGAAAATGATCAAGCAGGTCATTATCACCGGCAGGTGAAGAGCGGTTGTTTCGTACCAGGGTTGTTTTTCATAAACAACCTGCGGGTCATTCTTGTCAATCAGGCCTGTGACAGTTCCCTGCCCATCCGTTAGAAAAATGAGCGTCCCCTCACCTTCCATTTTGCGGAGTACAAATGGTTCAACTTCTATCCAGCGCGCGGTTTCACTTTCGGGCCATGCAAAGCCTATTCCGGCTGTCTTCAGCGTGCCCTCAGTTGCTTCTACCGTCACTGCTGATTGGAGCGAGAGTAACTTTTCCACCCCCGTTTCATTATGGCGAGTTTCCAGATAAGTGCCAGTATATTTCCCGATACGCTGACCGAAATCTTCAAGAGGGGCGGGCAAAACTGGGCGAGAGGCAGGATAATAGTGATTCAGAAATGCTTGGATAAAGGCCTGTCTGGCTACGGAACCGCCTATGCTGTTGAAGGATACAAATACCCCGATCTTTTGCTCCGGCAACAACACCAGCGCCGAATGAAAGAAGTAAGTTGCTCCGCCGTGCCAGATGATCCGCTGTCCGTTCAACTCTGCTTCCATGAATCCATAAGTCCAACCATTGGCGCGGGGATCGTTGGTGAACTGTCGCCGGTGCATTTCTTGGAAAGTGGCTGCGCGCAAAATGGTTGCGTCTCCAAAACGCCCTTCCTGCAAGTGGGCAATCATAAACCTGGCCATGTCGGTGGCTGTCGTGGATAATCCACCCGCTGGCGCAGGCTGTACCCATTCAGCCTGGAGTTGATATGCGCCATCGAAGTAGTTGTAACCCATCGCCAGATCTGTTATTAATTCGGCTGACGGGGGACGCTGAAACGTGCTTTTCGTCATCCCCAAAGGCGTGAAGATATTTTCATCAACATACTCTTCATATGGCATCCCCGAAACCTGCCTAATAATATAGCCAGCCAATGCGGAGCCGTAGTTGGAATAAGCTGTGACCTGGCCGGGCGGATAGATACGGGCGGGCATATATCTGACTAGGTAGTCGTGCAACGGCATGATCTCATCCGTCTGGCGCACAAACAGACCTTCATTGCGGCTTTCGAACCCGGCTGTGTGCGTCAATAGATGCGCCAATGTGATTGGCTGCAGGTAAGTATCCGGAATCTTGCAATCGAGGAGATAGATATTGACATCTGCGTATAAATCCACTTTGCCCTGTTCCGCCAGCTGCATCACAGCCGTCCAGGTAAACAACTTAGAGATGGAGCCGGGGCGAAAGAGCGTTTTATCCGCAATCACTGGAATTTGTTTCTCCAGATCAGCATAACCATACCCTTTTGCCAGGAATAATTCGCCATCTTTGACTATACTCACAGTGGCGCCAGGAATATGGTATGCCTGCAATTGTGCGGCGATCACACCATCCACAAAGGTTTCCAACTCCTGGCTTCTATTTAATTCCTGGTTTAGACTTATTGGCGAATTGACAATCTCAGGTTCTTTAGATACATCTTCAGCTCGGATTGGTAATGTGGGTAAAGAGATGATCATGAAAATCATCAAGAACTGAACAATTTTCAACCTTAAAGACAGATTGGATCTCCTAACATCATATGTTTATGCGCTCTTGATCATCCATCGCTCCTTTGCATCTTGAACCACTCTTCCCTCACCGTTTCGTTTGTTTTCTTCGACCAACCACGGCGAGTGCAAATAACAAGAGGGTGAACAGCCCATAACCAAGCACCCTTCTCATAGGTAAAGCCAAGGAAGTGCCTATAAAATCCAGGTTTTCCATATGGTTGATCGGACCTGCATACCACCAAAGCATGTACACGACTTCGAAGAGTTTGTTGCTGCCGCTCCAAACGCCCAATGTCAGCGCCAGAGTGGGGATGAAGAGTGCCCCCGTGCCCCATGCCAGCAAGTGAAGCCAATCGCCAGATAAAATCAAATTGACAGCCACACCCGCTCCAGCGGCGAGAGCCACGGCGACGCCTGCCAGCCAAATCAGGGGGAACTGGCGGCTCAAAGGATACGGTGTACTAAAAATGAGCTGGTCGGTGTTGTGACGCACCTCGCGCGTCCCTAAGGAAGACCAAAGCGCTAGCGGAAGTATCCAGGCTGCTGGCAACAGGTATAGCAGTGCGGATTCGACCGGCAACAGCACACCAGCCACGTTCAACCCGGCAAAAAGGACGAACCACCACCAGCGAATCCCTTTGAAAAGCAGACGTAGTTCAGCCAAATAAATACGCGCCGGATAAAACCTGCCCCGCCCCAACGTCAGTGGCGTCAGGTGGGCAGGAGCAGGTAACGCGTAGGTTTGCGTTCTTTCGATGGGAAGTAATTCTATCGGTTCCGAAATCCGCTTCACCATATGCTTTCGAGGTACAGGATCAAAACGACGGAAGAAGAGTGCCGCGAACAGAGCAATCCCCAATGCCACGCCCATCCATAACATCCGCCCGAAAATGATCTTGCTTGTCCAGTGGATACCACTCCATGTGAATGTATCCAACGGTGCTTGTAAGGTCGCCGCGCCGATGGCGATGCTGCCTTGATAATCAGGAAAAGCCGCGGCAGTGTCCTTCATCATGCTGGCTATGATCACTTGTGTTCCCCACAAATCGTTAGCGGGTTCGCCGACCAGTTGGGGGGAGGGCATGTTTGCAGCACAGACGATCAGCAGGACGAGCCATAGAACGAAATAGACGGCATTGCCAAACGTGCCGCGCAGCCATGGGATGGTCTCAAACAAGACTGCGAGAGCGGCAATCACCGCCATGGATGGCAGGACGCAAAAAACGAATGGCGAGAGCAGCGCCCACAGGTCAATGCGAAAGACCTCTGCCCGGAGCAACTGTATCGCGCCTGCGGCGAGGGCAATCACACCCACCATGACCGCCAGAAAGACAAAATTGCTGAAAGACTTGCCGAGTATATAAAGGGGATTACTTATGGGCGTTGTGGCAATGATTTGACCTACGCGCGTTTGCTCGTCACGTTCGATGGCATTCTTGACCAGATAGAAGGCGGGAAGCGACAACAACGCCGAACAAAGCACCGCCATCGCTCCACCTATCCAGTCGGTGTTATAAATGCCGCGATAATTACCCAAACCCAGCGTGAGATAGTTTGCGCTAGACGGCGGTAAGTACAGATACGCAGCGAAGATCGTCATCCCCAGCGTGACGAGAAAGCTATATCGGCGGGAGCGCTCGAGGAAATCGGCGCGCATAATATGGTAAAGCGTGTGGAGTGTATTCATATCGAACCAATCTCCCTACTCCGCTCTCCCATAAAGATATGGGCGCGCTGGATAAAATAGAGATAAGCGTCTTCGAGATTCGCAGTAACGGGCTCAGCATCTGTATTCGGTTTTCGCTCGGACACCACGCGCACGTGTACGCCATCTGACCGGCGAGTGGTGCTGCTGATGAGATGGCTCTTTTTGAGTTTGGCAAACGCTTCGCTGGAGACAACCCACATCCAGACCTTGCCTTCGACGGTCTGCAAAATCGTCTCGGGCGCGGCGTGTGCGATGCGCCGTCCCTTGTTGATGATGGCAATCGAAGTGGCAGTTGCTTCTACATCCGAGACGATATGCGTTGAGAGGAGGATGATGCGTTCGCCCGATAAATCTGCCAGCAGGTTACGGAAGCGGACACGCTCTTCGGGGTCAAGCCCCGCCGTTGGCTCATCGACAATGAGCAGATGCGGATCGTTCAACAGGGCCTGGGCAATGCCGACCCGCTGTTTCATCCCGCCTGAATACCCACCCAACGGGCGCCTGGCGGAGTCCTCCAGGTTGACGAGTTGCAGTAATTCTTCGATGCGCCGTTTGGCGGATTTTCCATCCAGGCCTTTGATAGCAGCCAGGTATGCGAGGAATTCAAGTGCATTCAGGTTGGGATAGACGCCAAAATCCTGCGGCAGGTAGCCAAGAACCTGCCTGAGGTTGTCAGGATGCCTGGCAATATCCACGCCGTTCCACGTTACCTCGCCAGCAGTTTTTTCCGTGATAGTGGCGATGATGCGCATGAGCGTTGACTTGCCAGCCCCGTTTGGTCCAAGCAGGCCGAGTACGCCTGCGCCAAGTTCGAGCGAAAAATCCCGCAGCCCCCAGAAATCACGACGATACTGTTTGCTGACGTTTTTGATGGTTAGTTTCATAACTGCAACATCTCCTGGAATAAAATGTCTTGAACTCACAGGACATAGACAGGCAAATACAGCACCCGGAATTGCCCATCCTCGCCCACGACAACCCGGTACTCGAACTGGGATTGGGGCGGCCTGGTTGGGTTCTCACCACAACAGGGCCGAGCTCGAAAAGACTACCGTCCTTGGTGTTGAATTCAATTGTGCAGATATATTCGCTCGCGTCAGTTTCTTCCTTGAAGATCGCCGTGCGGATGGTCAGGCATTGCAGGTCGTTGACTTGGCAGCCACTCTGCCACAAAGCGGTGTGATGATCCGGGTCCAGATCCGGGTTGAAGATAACCAGCGTTTCGTAACTACCAGCGTACAGAGCAGCTGCCGCTTTGTATTCTCCCTGTACTAAACGCACGAAGAAATCCTGGAGTGCTTGGTTAGCAAGGTCTCTTTTTTCAGTGCTTCTGGCGTAGGAGCTTAGCATTAATAATGCTATGATGCTGTTGAATAGTGTGGAATATTTTTTCAAGATGGTAGTCTCCTTTCTTTTTTTTTCACCGCTGGAAATCATAGATTATTATTTACATTTCAATCGTTTGTTTCCGAGAATATCAAACCTGCGTGCCGAGTATGTTTTAGTCTGACAACTATCAGAATGGACACGAAGAGTTCCCCCAACGGTAAAAGAAGAGCCAAAGTGGATGGGTTATCCCAATTTCCCTGGAACAGCAACCAGACCGAGTTGTAGATGAAGTGAATGGGAAAGATGAGAAGGAAAATCATCCCGGTCGCGTAGCGAACACTTCCCCAAAGCCAGCCCGTAAAGAACTTAGGCAGCATCCCCAGCCCCTGGCGGAAATGGACGAGACCGAAGAGTAGACCAGAAACGAGACTGGCGGTCCGACTCGAGGTTCTCTCTTCGACGATGCAATAGCACAGGCCGCGAAAGTAAATCTCCTCGGCAATCGCAACCACAAGATAGTTGAGTAGCCCCCACCTCGTGGTGGCGGTAAATGGGCGGAAACCAGAGATTCTTACGACAAACAGATAATACGACCAGTACATTGTGAATATGGCGAGGCTTAGTCCCACATGCAAGGTGAGCCGCTGTCGGATTAGCTTCAACCCTACATCTTCCGCGGAAAGTCTGAGTAGTCGAATACAACCAATGCAGATCAGCAGGAAGATCGTGTTGATGATGAGGTTGCTGAAGTCCTTTTCGGCGATGCCCAAGAATTTCAGCACCAGGAAAGCTCCACCATAGGAACCCACCCAGACTGCAGCGAGTAGGGTGAGGTGTTTCAAGAAGTTGTGATTCACGTAGGTTTTCCAGATCATCACAATATTCCTCAGCGCGAGAAGATTGTTTATCACTACCGGAATCCGAGCAAATTCCAGTTGTGTGCCCACCAGAGCCCCGCAAAGACGGCCAGCGTTACGAGAGAGTAATACACCCGGATTGAAATCTTCCACCTGCCCTTGACCCACGCCAGGATGGTGAATACGGGTAAGGCCAGCGTCAGGATTGCGGGCAGGTACATGCTGTTCAAGGCATTGACCATTTCCCCGCTGATCCCCCACACAAAGTTGGGTACCTTGCAACGGCATTTATGGCATACAGCACACCAATCACCCAGAAGGTGACCAGCACGAACATCCCGCTAGTGATTGCCGCCCATAACCATGCGAGGGTCGCGCTCCTGGGCATGTGGTTCTGGTCTGATTTCTTGCGCAATTTGTGGATCAGCGCGCCCAGCGGCCAAACGATAAAAGTGGAGATAATTATCGAGACCAGAAACAGGGCTGCCAGACCAATCATGCCGGTCTCAAAGCCGCCGGTGTGGGTTAGCAGGTTGGCGAATCTCAGGGGTTCATTGAACCTGGTGGCGAGCGGGAAATTTTTGAAATAGGGACGGATATCTTCATTAAGGTCAATGAGGCCTCGCTCGTAAAGCTGCAGAACGCCGACGGCGGTAAAACCCTTCGCCAGGGAAGCAGTTGTCAGTACTGTCTGTACTGGGTCGAAGGGGGTCTGGGTTTCGATGTCGGCAGAGCCATAGCCTTTGGAGAAGAAGACTTCGCCGTCTTTGACCATCGTGAAGACCACGCCGGGGATATGATTGATTTCCATTTGTTCTGCAAAATACGCATCCAGGAAATTCTCCAGCTCCAGGGGGTCAGTTGGTCCTGCTTGGGAGATTATCGCGGTTGTTTTCGTCGCGACGAATCTCAACCCAACCCCTTCAACTGTCATCAAGGTGAGCAGGTCGGCATCCCATATGAAGATTGTCACTCCCCGCAAGATCTCCAGGTACCTGGTTTCCTGCGCCATTATCCCGGCTGGTTCCAGGCAGAGCTGCCCGGTGATATCGACCTGGGGGATACTCAGGGCGCCTCGCTCCAGGGTGTATGCTCCGCCGTAATCATTGCAACCAGCAGAGCCCCTTACATTATCAGCCTCGAACTTCAACGTAATCTCAGAGCCACTGATCAGCGAACTGCCTGTCTGGCCTTCGATAAAGGCTTCCAGCGTCCAGGCTGTACCTTCCAAGGAGACTTCAGGCATCGATTCACGCTGTTCCTCGCTGACTGTACTGCAACCAGATACCGACAGCATGAATATCGAGAGGGTCATAGCAAGGAAAAGTTGTTTGGCTTTCATCTCAATATTCCTTTAATGGATATTTATTGATTTCGTCCAAGGGCACACAGCCAAGCAGACCTTGCACCCTTCATCTCCCAGGTAGGCCTGGATGTCGAGAACATCTGCTCTGCACTCGGGCTGACCGTCGAAATGTGCCAGGGTCAGCGCACCTTTTGGGCATTTGTCGATGCACAGGGAACACTGCCCGCACCGGTTGGGGATCGGTTCGTCAGCCTGTATATCCATATCCGTCAGCACCGCCATCCAGTGGTGAACTGGTCCGTACTCGGGGAAAATGATCAGCAGGGAACGTCCCTGCCAGCCAAGACTGGCTCCTTTGGCCAGTCCCTTCACTGAGAGCAATCCCATGCGATGGAATGGATAGAATTCATCTTCTGTGTGGATGATCAACCCCGGATAGCGCTTCTCTTCCAGGTAGGTAAAAACGTCGATACCGCTTTTTCCTAATTTTCGCATCAACATGTCAATTCCCTCCTAAACGATAGTTACAAGGAAAGACCACTAGGATATGGAATATCATCCGGCAGGGGAATGCGCGGTACCAACTTCATGCCGAATAAGAACCGCAACAGGTTGGATCGGCGTACCAGGAATTCGTACATACTCAGTGTCAGGAAAAAAGAAGGGAGGGCAATCGCCAGATATTTGAGCAAGTCGGGGATTTGCCGCTGCACCACAAAAAATCCAACTAACAGAAGCACGGGCTGGTGAAGGATGTAGAACGGCAGCACCGCCTGGTTTGCGTATCCCAGGAAGGGTGAAGAAAAATTCAAGTGCTGGCGGGCAAAACCGAGAAAGGCCAGGATCGTGAACCAGACAACGATATCGTCGTGGTCTTGAGTGGCGAAGAAAAGCACCGTGGAGGCGAGGGCACCTGCACATGAGAACCAGCGCTGGCGCTGGATGCTCTCCCCCAAACGTTCGTTGGAAACGAGCAGGAAGCCAGATAAGAAGAAAGTAAAGTACCTACCAAGCGGCCAGCCAAATATGTCTTTGCCCAGCAAGCTTTCAGGGTCTAGCAGTTTCCAGGATAGGATAGCAGCCAGTGCCAGGATATAGATCGCTCCCGGGGCTGACAGATAATCTCCCAGTTTACTCACTAGCCGCTTGCCATTTTCCCTCCTCAATAACAGGATGAATGGCAGAAAAACAATGCTAAAGATGAACAGAACCCCAAGATACCACAGGTGCAATCCCATCCAGGCAAAGTTGCCTCCAAGGCGATAGAGGCCTTCGAAATAATGAGGCAGGAATGCCCAGAAAGAACCGCTGAAATCACCATGCGATATACGCTCCAGGTAAATCTGCAGGATGGAATGGGTGAAAATACCAACAAGCAGGGGCACCAACAAGCGCAGAACCTTGTCCTGGATAAATTTTTCGGCCGGTTTGTTTTTCATCGATTTCGAAGAACACACTCGCCCCGGAAACCACAAAAATGAGCGGCATCATCCAGCATTCCAGGTAGTTCGCCAGATTCTCGATAGCCAGGTAAGTTGTGGGGTTCTTGACATGCCAGTCTTCGATAGTGAAGAAGCGCAGGCTGTGGAAAAAGAAGACCGTGAACATCACCAGAACTCGCAGCCAGTCGATGTCGTAGCGGCGGGTTATCGTTTTGGGAGGCTTGGATTTTTTTATTTTTTCGGTCATGATTTTGCACCTTCAAGTTTTCTTTACCGGGATGGCATCAGGTTAATCAGTTATCCAACTGGGTCATTGCTTGATAATTCGTCGAAGACAAACATTTTTCTTGAAACCATACTGATCACTATGACCAACATGGTCAAGGTCAGCCCCAGGTTGGCAAGCGTCTGGTTTTGTATGATCACGAAGTATGAAAGTGAAGCAGCGGCATTGTTCATGGTGATGTGAGCTATGGAGGTAACGAACACACTTCCGCTTTTAACATATGTATACGCCAGGTAAGCGAACATGCACACCGATCCGACCGCCAGGATGAGATAGTTCAAGATGGAAACCCATACCGGCACTTCAACCGTCTGAGGGTTCATGAACTGGATGGGGATATGCCAGGCAAACCAGATCAACCCACCGATGATGAACCCGACCCGAGGATTGATCTGGTAGAGGGCAGGGAACATAAACCCGCGGTGGCCGAATTCCTCCCCAAAACCAGTGATGAGTCCCGGCATGATGTTGAAAACGGTCAACCCGCCGATGGTGAAAATCCACAGCATCATCTGGGGAGAGAAACCAGGAGGCAGGGTGTCCGTTATATCCTGACCAGTAGCTGCTAACTGCTCAGCTAATCTCTCCAGGAAGACCTGCCCGGTGAAATCCCAGCGGATTGCGCCAAGCAGGGTGTACATCCCATACGAAAGTGCAGTGATGCCCAGGGCGAGGATCCAAAACTTGAGATAATCCCTGGCGCGCCCGAACCGCAGGTTGGCATCTTGGAAACGCGGTTTGTAGAAGAACAGTCTAGTGATGAACGCTGCAATTGCAGGCGTCATCATGTAACCTTGCGCCAGATAGGCTCCCTGCTTCCCCAACATCCGTGCCCCAACGACAAAACCGGCACAAAGGATGACCAGGATGACAAAGTAGATAATCAGAGACTTATGCTTCATGATGTGCTCCCTCCAAATCGAAATCAATCATTAGATTGCATTGGCACCCAAAGTCTGTATAACCTGTGAGTTGCCTTTTGATAGGAGCACAACCAGCAACCCGGCATGGACGAATGAATCAGCCAAAATCTCCAAGGTGTGCGGGATGCGAACCGCCAGGGGCATATAGTATGCTCCCAGCATATACAGGAAACCAACCAGGACGAACAGGGCTGTTCCCAGATTCATTAACAGGCTCCACTTCGATCGTTGCCAAAGGATGACGATCGGCAGACAGGCCAGCAGAAACAACAGGCTGCGCACCGAAAGAACGAGGAGTATCTCTTCCTGGCTGGGCAACCGGAGACCATACATACTTTCCTGGAAATATTGAGAAGTCAAGGGCGCGACCAAAGAGCCAAATGCGAGATAAATGGGCACGAAGACGACCGCACTGACCGCAAGACGCCATATCCACGCGCGGGTTTTGCAGCTATCAAAGTACGCTTTTACCAGCGCCACAAAGCTAGTCCCTTTTTCACTTGGCGGGAAGAACCATGCCACAGCAAACCCGCAGAAAATGCAAGCGGGCAAAAAAGAGACTGTAGTAAAAATTGCCCCCTCCACAGTCGTGTTTGTAAAGGCCAGAGATTCAATAGCCGTATTCAGGGTATAGACTGCCCAGGTGAAGAAGAAAAGGGTTACAGCCCGTGCCAGCAACCCGCCGCCAAGCCCTCTCCCGATCAGGACGAGGGTTAGAGCCAGGAGTGGGCTTTCCAGCAGCAAGATTAGAAAAGCCAGGTTGCCATCCACGCCTTCAGGCATGTGAGGTGGCTGTAATCCCAGGAATGTCACGATCATACCGCCAGCAATCGAGCCCAGGATAAAAGCCAGGCTGCAGAGGAGTAGCTTTACAAGGCTGGTAAAGAATTGTTTACCGGTCATCCAATTCATCCTCCTTAAAATTCAACCTCATTATGGTTAGACTTTGATTCAACACGAGATACGGATATCAGTTTCAGATTCATGTCGCGAATTTTTGCCAACAATCCATGTAGCGCCGTTTGGTCTTGAAGCAGACAAGTCAGCACGGTGTCTCCGGTCGGCGTAGTGGTTACACTAGAGCACCCAAGCCACTCCGACCAGGTGGGGTCGAGAATCCCTTGGATGTGGATTTCATAAGGTTCTGGCATGATGTCGGGTGAGATTTTCTTTGTTGAATCTTCAGACATTATCTATTACCTGCATTACGATTCTGTTTCAGTGCAGCAGGGATTGACAATGCGATATTGCTCGATGGGGGTTTCTTCTCTTTTGCTTTTTTCAGGCATCCGTGCCTGGACCCACTCGATGATTTTCGAACCGAAGCTGCGGTAGCCTGGTCGGCTTTTGAGTTCTGATTTGATCAGCCATTTCTGTTTTGCCTGTTCATGTAATTCTCTGTACCGCAGCTGGCTAAGTAGAAACAGTATTTCTGGATGATTCACAGGGTATTCTCCTTTCCATATGTGATTTATCATAAGATTATCTGTAAACCATAGGGGTTGTCATGTATTGAAAGTTGTATTCAGGGTTTATTTCGGTTCTTAGTGCTGTTAGAGGAGAAACAAAAATCGCTAGTTCTTCGAGCAACTCGAAAAACTAGCGATCTATTGATCAGAAAAGGGGTCTTAATCCAATATGTGCACAGCTCGGGCTCGTGCTACACACTCCGTCCGGTGTTTAACATCAAGTTTGTTATATATGTTAAATATATGCCGCTTGACGGTGCCCAAAGCGATCACCAGCTCATTGGCGATTTCCTGGTTCGATTTACCAGCAGCAAGCAGAAGCAAGACTTCCATTTCACGCTCGCTGAGGGGGGCAATGAAAGGTTGCTCAATCGATTGGGGTTGTCCTGACTTTTCACCGAAAGCTGCCAGCAGTGTTCGGGCATAAGAAAGTAGAGTCATGTCTTTTAATACTGAGGCCGCTGATTTCAAGAGCGCCTGCATCGGCTCACCATAATCCAGAAATATCCGTATGTAGCCCTCAGGTTCAGCCAGGGAGAAGGCATTTTTAAGTCGGTCTACCGCCTGTGGAAAATCCTTGCGCTGGTGCCATACCAGTGCCTGTAAAATAAAAGCCTCCAGCAGGCTGCTAATATTATTACTGGCTCTTGATGCGGTTTCAATCCAATCGAGAAGGTCCAAGGCTTCATCACACCTGTCAAGCTTAGTTAGTATATAGGCGCATTGGATGGCATCTATACTTCGCTCATATCCCAGTCTGTCATCTCTAGCCAGTTCTAGTGAGTTTATCCAGGCAACGGCATCGGGCAAACGACCAGTGTCACACTGCAGCCTAGCAATATGGGCTTCCGACTGACTGGCAAACAGCGTAAGGTTATCTCGTCTAGCTGTGGTTACAATCTGGTGCAGTTCTTTTACCGCACCTTGGCAATCACCTCTAGCGCACTTTATTTTGGCGCTTAAAGGGCTTGACCAAAGCAAATTGACGAAGAAGCCGGCTTCCTCGATCAATTTCATCCCCTTGCTAAGATATTGTTCTGCATTGACTAAATCATTCCATTCATAAAATAGTTCTGCCATGCTGTTATAGATAATGTTATAGGGCGGTTCGGAGGCCTGACCGTGTTCGCGGGCATATCCCAGGGCCTGCTGATAGGTTTCCAGGGCATCGTGCAGCCGTCCCTGCATTTTGTATGTAGAAGCCAGGTACCGGAAAGCATTGGCGCAGACGCTAGAATTTCCACTTCGCCGGGCTATCTGAAGAGTTTCAATGCTCACTTGAAGCAGCCTGTTGATCTCACCCATTTCCTGGCATGCAAAACTCAGGGCGAAATAGGCTGCCGAAAGCGTGATTAATTCGTCTTTTGGAATAGATTGGATTGCCGATTCTGCCAATTGTATTGCCTGGGAATACGCGCATTTTTGGGTAGCAACCAATGACTTTAATACATTTGTTTCAGCGACCAGAGATTGATATTCAGAACTTTCTACTTGAAATTCCCCTGATTGAAGTAATTCATCAATCATTTTATGTGTGATCCTAACCTGGGTTTCAGTATCTGCCACATTTCCCATCGACCACAGCATCCATCCATTAATCAAGCTAAGCCGTGGAGCAGCACGTATGATCGAGCCCGGGATTTGCTGGAGAGACTTCAGATTTGCTGGTAAATTGTACAGACTGATCCACTCCTGCCAATATTTGTAAAACAACTGCGATGCGAGAGTGAAATCATTGGCAGAAAGAGCGTGATCCAATGCAAGTCTCGTAAGATGATTTTTCTCATACCATTCAGCCGCCTGCTGGTGCATTTGTGCTATATCATTGGCAAAGTTGCTTCGCAACTGCTTCTGAAGCACTTCATTAAAAAGATGGTGGTAGCGGTACCAGCACCGCTCATCGTCCAACGGGATAAGGAAGAGATTGGATTGAGCCAAGAACTCCAGCGTCGCCTGTCCATCCGTGCGTCCGGTTAGAGCGTCACACAATGCTCCAGTTAGCCATTCCAGAATTGATGTTTTAAGCAGGAACTCACGCACGGATTTCGGTTGGCGATTGAGAACTTCCTCGACCAGATAATCCAAGATGTAATAGTGGCTTCCGGTGAAGGCGGTAATAAAACCACTTACATCTTCTCTGCCTTGTATAGATAGCGCTGACAGTTGTAAACCGGTAATCCAGCCTTCGGTGCGAGATTCAAGGGCTGTGATCTCTTCCGCAGAAAGCTCTAAATCCATTGTATCGTTCAGGAAAGCAGCCGTTTCCTCTGAATTGAAATTCAAATCCCGGGTGCGGATTTCAGTTAGCTGCCCGCGCGCACGCATGCGCGAGAGTTGCAATGGTGGATCGGCGCGGGTCAACAGCACAAGATGCATGTGCGGCGGCAGGTGTTCTAGCAAAAATTCGATCCCCCGGTAAATTTCTGGGGCAGTGATGACATGAACATCGTCCAAAGCCAATACGAAATCCTTGTAGAAAGCGCTTAGATCGTTGATCAGGACAGTTAGAAGGGATTCGATGGGTGGTAGTTGGGGAGATTCCAACAACGCGAGTGCATCACCCCCCAGACCCGGTTGGAGGGCATCCAGCGCTGAAATTAGGTACAACCAGAAACGTGCCGGGTCGTTATCGCTTGCTTCCAGGGAGAGCCAAGATACCGGTGTGTTACTGCCTTGCCTGACACGCCATTCACCCATGAGAGTAGTCTTCCCATACCCAGCAGGTGCAGCGATTAATGTTAACGGACCCCGCAAGCCCTCGTTTAACAACTCTACAAGCCGTGGGCGCGACACCAGGTTGGGGCGAACAGGCGGAAAATAGAGTTTGGTGGTGAGTAGAGTGATCATCATCCGGGATTTCTTTGCGAAGTGATTACCATCCTTATTTTACATGATTTATGAATGTCAAATTGTCTTTTCAACCCTGAGATCTGGGGAAAAGCAAACTTCACAGACATCAGTATGTACACCAGCATTGCTTAACGGTTCCAGATGTGAGAATTATCATTCTGAAAAGGTAATTCCTTCGAAACCCATTACCCCGTTGATTATTTCACCCCAAAATCAACGGGGAAGGCGGTTCAGAAGAGGTCCGCTACGAGTCGCTAATCACTGATGACCGGGTCTCGCGGCCGCGTCTTTTCGACCAACTGGATTCTAATCCTCCCCAAACTGGCAATGGAGAACATTCTACTCGCACACCAGGGGCGCTATCGGAATAACAACGGGATAAACATCACTAAGAACAATCCCCAAACAAGGTAGGCATTGGTCGCTAGACTGAAGACCGATTGCAACGATTCAATCCATTTCTTCTGACCATCTTTGAATTGCTTGTAAATCAGCCAGAACAGGATGCCAATATTGATGCTATTCCAGCCGATGATGGTTAATCGGTTAATCGTCAGCTCGCCTTCAACGGTGCGATAGACCGTTGCGGATAACGCATAGATACTGATCAACCCGGCTAAGATAGCCACTGTGATGAGGCCAATTCGCAGCCACTTCTGAAGCGGGGCAGAGAGATCGCCTCCCCGGATTGGGGTAGCACCCAGTAGCAGCCCCATAATGGCAAAGAGCATCAGGTTGTAGACAATCAATACATCCCGGTTATTAAATGGCTCCAGGAAATTAAAGGGGATCACGAAAATATAGATCACCAGCACCCCCAGGGTCAGCGGGAGCAGCAAACGCATCATCGTGGCGATGAACTTGCTCAGCCCCTGCTCAAAATCCTGCTCTGCTGGAGCTGCAGTTGGATCATAAACACTGGCAACTGCCAAAACTGGCAGCAAGCCAAATCCACCCGCGAAGATCAGCCGCATCCAGATATCGGGTAGTGTGATACTCAACGCCTGGAACATGCCAATCGTGATACCTCCTAAGGCTACTCCAGCAATCAGGTACAATCCAGCCGTGATCATCACTTCGATGGATTTGATCATGAAAGCAAACCGATCTTCCCTACTGGATTTAAATCCTAGTACCGAGATCCCCAAGGCAATCCAGCACAACAAAGGTATGTGAATGGCTGCCAGATCAAGGTAGTGGTTGATTTTCCAGGAAACACCCAGACCTGGCGCTAATAACATCGCATAAGCTGTCATCGCTAATAATCCCAAGCCTAACGCCACCGCTCGCACCTGGTTACGCTTCGCTGTGACCGTCAAAAAGACCAGCGCGCTCATCGTCGCGATCGGCGACCACCATAGAATCAGGACGGGAAGATGGTCCAGATAAATTAGATTCTCAAAATCAGAGAGCGCCCAGAAGATCAAACCGGTCAAGATGCTTAGTGGAACCGCCAAAACCCAGTTAACCCCTCGGCTGGGTGTTAACGTGGTTTCTTCCTTTTGTTGCAAGCGGTAAAACCAGGCCGCGTAGAGCAGGTTGTCGGGTGTTTCTTGGTAACAGGTCAGCAAGGCTGACTGGAAAACCTCGCTATTGCCTTCTTTCAGAGCAGCCTGGTAGAGCTGCTCTAATTTTTGAGGATCATTTTTTGCGTTCTGAATTTCTGGGACGAGGTACATAGCAACCTCCAGCTGAATTGGGCATTTTCACACCAAACACTGGCTCAATCAGTGAGCCAACTCAATCATAGCAATAATATATATGTAATGCAAGCACTCAGGTGCTTAAGTTGCGAGACTAAAGGGTGGATATGTAAGACGATCTATCTTCCAATTCTTCCTTGAATGACCGCCAGCATACCCCATCTATGTTCATACAGGATTTGTGAATTTGGTTTTTCAGATTAACGGCATACCGCAGGTGTTCAGATTAAATCCACCTGGCTAGATATTCTTTCAGATTGGGATGATCGAGCTGGAAACAAAGTGAGAGGCAGAAAATGTATCACCAGAGAATCCCGGGCGGTGATGCATCTGTCGCCGAAGCTTTCATCATGCACAAGATTAATAAAACTGCCCCTACTGATCTTAGTAGGGGCATGATCTAACCAAGCTTATTTTACTGGTATTTAAACTTTATTGATGAAATGGATGCTGGGTTTCCCTTCTACACCTGCTTTTTCCATCGCGGCTCTCAATTCGGGTGATTGGGCGAATTTTTGAGCGTTTTCAAACGAGTCCCAAGTATTAAGAACAGTTATGCTGTTGGGATTGTTTTCATCGCGGTAAACCTGGTTTCCAAGTTCGCCGTTGGAGCTGCGCAATTCGTGAGCAGAATCAAATACTTTCTTCCAGGCTGCATAGTCTTTTACCTGATGTTGAATTAACATGGTTGCCATGTTTGTTTCTCCTTCATATAATGGATGAACTGGTTTATGTCTATTCGTTTACAAATAACACTTCTCTTAGGTAAATGTGTTATCGGTATTTATTAGACTATTATTATCTTTATTATAGCATTAATGATCTATTCGTGTTTTAGGATTGTATGAGTATATTGGTTGTGGTTTGCTGATAGCCACATCACTACAGGCTGTGGTGGAGACATTTTCCCCCATTCCACATCTATCAGCAAGCGCTATGCCGATCGGTTTTAAATACTTGTTTACGCTATTCCAATACAGGATGGTAGAGATTTGCGATGCTCGCAACAACCTGAGCGAGCATCGCAAGTAGCACTCCCCGCATAGCTGACTTCATGGAATGTTATTAGAGATCTGGCATTTTCCCGCCCAGGAAGGGTTTCCCTCTTATGCAATCTTTTTGCGAGATGATTGCACCAAGTTAGTAGAAGTGAGTGCGCAGCAGGGGTAAATGGCGTGCCGGTCGCTCCGGGCATTGTCTGTGGACTACACGAACTACCCTTTCACGGCACCTTGAGTCAGCCCTCCCACGATCTGGTCTTGTAAAGCGAGGTAGATGATCATGATCGGCAAACCGCCGATCAATACACCGGCTGCAAATACTCCCCAGCGCTGATTAATTTGTGCACCTGCGAAGACCTGCAGCCCGACCATCAGGGTGTACTGCTCGTTGCTCTTGAGCAGCACCCGCGCCAGCACAAACTCGCTGTAGGTGCCGATATAATTGATAATACCGATAACTATCAAGATCGGTCGCAGCAACGGTAGGATCAGCCGGGTGAAGATCTGCCAGTCCGTTGCCCCTTCCACCATGGCCAATTCGTCTATATCGCGCGGTATGGTGTCGAGAAAACCTTTCATCAACCAGATATTGATGCCCATAGCAGCGCCCAAATACACCAGGATCAGGCTCGCATGGGTATTTAAGCCCATGAAGGGAAATATATCGCCGATTTGAGAGATCATCAGGAATGTAGCAACAAGCGCCAGCAGTGCGGGGAACACCTGGATGAGTAAGATGCCTTTGAGCATCGTTTGGCGACCGCGGAAGCGAAAGCGCGAGAACGCATAAGCCGCGATAGTGGTGATAGCCAGCGAAAATATCGATGTGATCGTGGCGATTTTGATCGAGTTTCCAAACCACGTCCAGTATGGAACCGTATCCATTAGAATGCGGTAATTTTCTATCCCCAGGTTCTCTGGGATCATGGTTTGGGTGGCGAGAGAACCGGTTGGATTTAATGACGCCGAGATGACCCACAGGATCGGGAACACCGAGAAGATAATCAGCAGAACCGCAATGACCAACCGTATACCGATGCTGACAGTGTGCTGTACCTTGATCGAAGTGCGTAGCTGTTGAAAAGAAGTTGTGCTAGACATTTTCGCTGACCTCCTCCCACATACGTGTATAGCGGAACTGGAAGAGCGTGATGGCACCAACGATTAGAAAGATGATGATCGTGATGGCTGCAGCAAACCCATAGTTGACGCCGCGAGTGCCCGTGAAGGCGAGGTTGTACACGTAGCTGATCAGGATGTCCGTGTGGCCCGCGGGTGTGGGCGTTCCTGCCATCGGCGGTCCACCCGCGTTGAATATGTAAATCAGGTTGAAATTATTGAAGTTGAAGACAAAAGAGGCAACCAACAATGGTCCAACCGCCACCAGCAGCAGGGGTAAAGTAATATTCCGAAATTGCTGCCAGGAGTTCGCACCATCCACCTTTGCGGCCGCGTAGTAATCGTCCGAAATGGACTGCAGCGCCCCACTGCAGATCAGCATGAAGTAGGGATAGCTCAACCAGAGATTGATCAGCAGGATGGCGACTTTTGCCCACCACTGGTCGGTGAACCAGGGCGGCGCCCAACCAAAGATGGACTTCTAGCGTCCTGGAAATCACCCCGAGCTCGGGGTTCAGCATGCCGCGCCAAATTAAAATAGTCAACAGCGCGGGGAGGGTGTAAGGAATGATCAATAAGGTGCGGATGACCCGTTTGAGTGGGAAATTCTGCTCATTGAACATGATCGCAATGGCTAATCCCAGTGAGAAGTTCAGCAGCAAGCTTAAAAAAGCGAAGGCGAAGTTCCAAGTGATGATCCTTACCAGGGGACCGCGCAGCGCCGGGCTGGTGAAAAATTCCTTGAAATTGCTAAACCCAATTTGGGCGATGAAACCTGGTCGCAGCTGTTGGCCTGTTGGTGAAGAATAGGTGCCACGTATGTTTTGGTAGACGACGCCAGTCTCTTGGCTGGTCATGGTATCCAGTTCCGGATCATAAATATAAAGGGGCATTAGCTCCGCTGCCTCCGACGGGGACCGCACTTGGATGGTTTTGCCCTCCTCACCAAACAGGATTTCGGTAAGGTTTTTATCCGTGGCGGCTACGATCGCGTTCAATCTTTGATAACCTTCGATGGTCTTTGGGATCCCCTTAGCATCAAGCTCCCCGATCCCCATTTCTCCGGGCTGAGGTTGGGTGAGCGGCTCACCCATGATTGCGAGGTATCCATTCCCTTCCGGACCCCGTAGCCAGAGGGCATAAACACCTTCTGGAGATTTAAACGCTGTCCACGTGTAAGCGATCCCGCTTTCGGGCAGATATTTCGCTTTCAAAATTTGGTCTACGGCCTGTTCTTTTGTGATGAGATGACCTTCTCCATAGTTCGTAAAAGAGACCCAGATCGTAAACAGGATTGGGTAGATTGTGAATAGCCCCATCAGAACCAACCCAACGACCATCCAACGGATCGGGTATGCCTCCTGGCGCAGAAACACAACGTTTACGAAAATCAAAATAATGAGAACAGCAGCTGCCAAAGGATAGTAGCCCAACAGAACTAATCTGCTGAGAAACCATACTGCTGCTGCGTCTAAAACAATCAGAATCGCCAGGCGCAGTAGGCGCGGCAGAACCACTTTCGAAGCGGGAGCCTGCGTCTTCGAGATTAACTGGGAGGCACTGTCAGGCACGGTTTCACCTCCATACAATTATGCAGCGGTAGAGGAAAAAAATGAAGGCCGGGGAAATTCCCGGCCTTCATCTAAATCGATTCGTTATTCGGTTACAACCTCAACCAGATTGGTTTCTGGATCGTAAGTGAAGGTAACAGTACCGTCAGCCGCCAGGCTTAGGGCGTAGTTTGGTCCGTCCAGTGCACCGTCGGAACCGTAGTTCGTAGTCCAGTCACCGTCCAGGGCGACTTTGAACTCGTAATCGCCTGCCGGTAATTCGACGCTGAGGGTAAACATGCCATCATCACCCTCCTCCATTCCGGTTGCTGTACAGGCAGGGTCCCACGCGGCGCCGCAGCCTGCTTTATCTTGGTAGCTGCCGGGCAGGTTGACCATTCCAACCAGCGCACCTTTGATCAATGCGCGGATCTGTTCCGCCGCGTCTGTCATGGCTGCCTCTGCAGTCTGTTCCCCGGTCACCGCTAGGGTGATACCGTTATCCGCTGCACTCCACACAGAACCCATTTCGGGGATATTCGGCATTGGCATGGCGTTGACACCCGCCTCGCCCATCGCTGCCAGGTCAGGATCATCCGTGGTCGCGAGTACGGATTTAAATGAGGATGGACGCAGTCCTGTTTCATAAAGCAGCTGCATCAAATCTTCGGTGGCGACGAACTCGGTCAAGAACGCCTGCGCTAGCAGCGTATTTTCGCTGAACGGGTTGACCATGAAACCCTGAACGCCGAGAAACGGAGCGCCTTCATCGGGGAAGAAGGGTGCCACAGCATAAGGTACACCGGAGGCACGTATACGGTCCAGCGCCCAGGGGCCTGCCATCAGGAAGGGAATCTGGCCGGTTTCAAACAACGAGTGGGCGGTTTCATAGTCGAAGAGGTCGGGCATGAGGCCCTCTTCAGCAGCCGCAGTCATCCAGGTCACAGCCGCGATCTCGCCTTCGCTGTCCAGACCAACGTCGTCGGGATTCCAGGCGCCGTTTTCATCCACGCCAAAGATATAGCCGCCAAAGGCTGTCTGGATCGGCAGGGCATTGTACAACGGCCCAGTCGCAACAGCGATGGCATACTCGACTTTACCTTCCGCCTTCAGGGCACGAGCAACTTCAAGCACCTCGTCCCAGGTGGTCGGTGGCTCAGGTACCAGGTCAGTGTTGTAGAAGAAGCCGAGGTTCTCCGATGCATAAGGCAGACCGTAGAGATTGCCGTCTGTATAGGTGAAAGCATCCAGGTTCGACTGGACGAATTCATCACGCTTATCACCCAGGTCGATCGGGGCAACCAGACCGCTTTCAACTAACGCTCCCAGCCAGTCGTGGACGCCGATGTAAATGTCGGGGCCTTCACCGGCTGGTACCGCGATGAGTACCTGGGCGCGAATGTCTTGAACACGACCCAGATCTTCGACGACCAGCTCGACGTTATATTCATTGAGAAAGTCTTCCGCTAATCCCTGCAAAATTGGTGTGCGTGTGTCATCAGCCCAGATTCTCAAAGTCGCCTCTGGCTCCATTACTTCCTCGGTCGGTGGAGGAACCGCGGTGGGTTCTTCCATGACCTCGGTGGGTTCAGGGGCTTTAGTGGGCTCCTCCATGACTTCGGTGGGCTCCTCAACTGGCGCAACAACCTCTTCTGTTGGGGTAGCACTCGGGCCACAAGCCGCCAACGCAAAAATTGCGACCATTGAGAGGATCATCAGGATCCATAGATTTCTCTTCATTTCAATTTTCTCCTTTATTAAAGTTCTAAAATATCATAATGCGGCCAATGGTTATGGCCAGATCTAACATCTACATTTCGAGTAGGTTTATAAATTATTCCCCATTCCACCTCCTTATCCCTCTCGCTTCGCCTTCCGTTCCAGCGAGTTTTTTATACCTAACAAATCAAAGGCAAGCCCGTGGGCATTAATGCCGAGGTCTGATAACCGAGGGCTGGAAATATCTTGCGCTGATGAAGCGCGCTTATAGAAAATCTTGCTCTATTGGCTTTGAACGATCTATAAGTTGCCGGTCAGAGTTTTCTGTGCGGGAATTGGTCTCCTTCAACGTCTCGTAGGACGCGTTTTCACTAGACATGCAAGAAGGTATTTTCAGGATTGATTAATAATAGTTGATTTACCAGTTTTTGTTACATCATCATTATAACAAAAGTACCGTTTGTTTAGATTAGATTTATAACTGCTCTAATTCATGTGTTTTGACAACTTGCACATCGCGTGGTTCTACCAAAACAGTCCGTCCTTGAACATTTGCCTTCAGCGGCTTCTCGGTGAAGTTGAGCAGAATGACGTGAGGCCCGCGACGTGAGGCGATCAGGCCATCCGGAACAGAGGCCAGGGAGAGTACGCCAGCCTGGGCAGCCAGATGGGTCAGCAGCGCTTCAGCCTGTGGGCCGTTCGGATACCAACCCAGGTAGAGAGCGCGCCCAGCCATAACCCTGTGCTCAGCCAGGGCAGCATAGGTGTTGAAAGGGCCAGAGGTGTAGTGTGCAAGCGTTTGGATATCGGGGTACCTGGATTGGGAACCGGAGACGGCAGGATTAAGCGCTTCGGCCCAAACCGTGGCTGACCCGGCCAGTCCCTGGATACTTGAGCTAAAGTCGTAGCCAGTACCCGGCGGAAGCGAGTGCCAGTCGCTCACAGTGATGCCTGCGAGATCGCGGAAAACGCCGGGCAAGGGTTGATCGGTGACCTGGTTGCTGGTTGTTTTGAAGCCGGATCGAACACCGAGCAATACCGTACCCCCGGCTTCTGCAAAGGCTTTGATCGAGGCAGCAAGCCCCTCCGTGGCCAGGAAGGCTGTCGGCAGGATTACTATCTTGTAATTGCTGAGGTCTGCATCCACAGAGACGATGTCGGCTGGTAGCCCGAGACGCTGCAAGGCGCGGTAATAAATGAAGGTGTGGCGCATATAGTCAAAGTCGCGGTGGTGTGGCTGTAGTTGCAGCGCCCAGAGAGCGTCGTAGTCGAGCACGAAAGCGATCTGCGCTGCGTGTGGTGCGGAGGCGATTTCGGACAGTAGCGATCGCTCCGCTTTCATCGCCCCCAGGTCGCTGTAGCCCACCGCGGGCGAACCATCGTGACGAAGCAGGCCTGAATGGAACTGCTCCTGCGCATACAGGCCAGCTCGCCAGCGGAAATATACGACCGCCTCAGCGCCTGAGGTCAACGCGTGCCATGTCCACAACCGTACTGTGCCAGATCGGACACCGCAGTTGAAAGTGCCCCAATTTACGTTACCGCACTGCTGCTCCATCACCCAGAATGGGCGTTTTGTCTTGAAACCGCGCATGAGCGTATGTCCGAAGCCGGTGATATACGGATCACCAACGTCATATGCTAAGACCGGACGATCGCTATTCGGCATGTAAAGAGAGGGTTTGGCTTCGGCGTGACCGGTTGGGTAGGAACTCATTGTCACTAAATCTATTGGTTTAGCAAGGTCATAGTAATCCAGATCAGTGAACTGGCTCATGAAATTGGTAGTGACGAATTGGCTTTCCGAGATGATCTCTCGGAGAGTGGAGAGTTGCAGTTGTTGGTAGCTGACGTATGTGTCTGAGGAGAAACGGTAGTAGTCAAGAACGTGACTGGGATTGGGCTCGGTGATGGTAAGGTTTGGAGGATCGATTTCCTGCCAATCTCCATAGGTCTGGCTCCAGAAGATCGTGCCCCAAGCTTGGTTTAGCTCATCGAGCGTGTCATATTTTGCCTTCAACCACTGGCGGAAGGCACTAGCGCACGTATCGCAGTAGCAGCGGGCGGTGCCGTGGCAACCAAACTCATTATCGATCTGCCAGCCAACGACAGCCGGGTGGCTCCCGTAGCGGGAGGCCATCTCCGTGACGATGCGCACTGTATACTGGTGGTAGCTTGCATTGTTGGCGCAGTAGTGCCGCCGTGAACCATACCGGCGGCGCTGGCCTTGGGCATCCACCGGGAGAATGTCCGGGTGTGCCTTGCACAGCCAGGGTGGCGGAGATGCGGTTGGCGTGCCAAGAATGACCTGAAGTTCCTCAGCAGCCAGCACTTCGATCGCTTGGTCGAGCCAATCCCAGCTGAACTCGCCAACTCTGGGCTCCATCAATACCCAGGCAAACTCCGCGATGCGAACGAGAGATATACCAGCCTGGCGCATCAGCTTGGCATCCAGCGGCCAGCGCTCCTGCGGCCAGTGTTCGGGGTAGTAGCAAACTCCTAATTTCATAGCTCAACCTGTTTCGATGATTTCCTAGTTTTTGAGAGCTTGCAGCATGCTCTGTCCGTTCAATCCGCCCTAAGGTTTGAGCGGTTTTCTATGGCTTTAAGAACTCATCCAGTGCCGGTAGCACACGCTCGTCATAGTCAAATAGGGCTTGATTTTCCCAAGCATTCCCGGAACTTGGATCCGTTGATTCCCATCCATTTCCTGGAATGGCTGTCCAGGTGGCATCCCAATAGAAAACGCCTAAGCCGCGTCCATTGGGCACAGCCCTTACGACCGCCATGACATCTCGCAGCATGGCACGCTGACCTTCTGGTGTAAACGGGTAGTTCGGAATCGCCATGCTGCTGTTGGCAATATTGGGGAGAAAGTCGTTTTCCTGGTCGGTAAATGCATACGCGGTTTCGACCACGATTACATCCTTACCATAACGGGCGGAAATATCGTTAAGATTGTACTGCAGCTCTGCCAGGCTTCCGTGCCAATAGGGGTAATACGAGATGCCAATCACGTCGAAGGGCACCTCCCTGCGTACGATATTGCCGAACCACCAGCGCGCGAGATCATTATCACCTCCTTCAGCGATGTGCAGCATGACGGATGTGGAAGGGGAGCAATCTTTCACTGCCCGGTAGCCCTCATTGAGCAGTGCGGCCAGGTTGTCCATATGCTCGTAATCTCCATCCGGCCAAAGCATCCCGGCGTTGATCTCGTTCCCCACCTGGACCATATCCGGCGGCGTACCCTGGTCTACCAGACTGTTGCATATATCAAAAGTATGCTCATACACGGCCTCTTTGAGATGCTCGAGATCATAGTCCTCCCAGGCGGCCGGTTTGATTTGCTTGCCAGGGTCAGCCCAGTTATCCGAGTAGTGGAAGTCTACCAGCAGCTTGATGTCCTCGTCCTGCAGCCGGGTAGCCATCTCCAAGATCTCTTCTTTTCCGTGGTAGCCATCGGCGGGGTCCACCCAAACCCGCAAACGCGCGTAATTCAAACCGTGCAGTTTGAGGATTTGTATTGCATCACCTGCGGTTCCATCAGCGTCGCGGTAAAGTCCACCCAAGTCTTCGGATTTCTTCAAGCTCGAAATGTCTGCCCCAAGGATGGAGAGCGCAGTCCGGCCGGGAACCAATTCGACGTCATCGAAACTTGCCCAGGTCTCCGGATTGCCATCCGAGAACAAGCTGATCGTGCACTCGCCGTCCCGTGCTTGGTTCGACACCACCAGTTGAATCCAGCGATACCCCGGCGTAGTAGATGGTAGATACACGCGCCTTTCTTCCTCCCCGCACTTGAGCGCAATATAGACGGCGTTCTGCCCGCCGCTTGAACGCGCCCAGGCGCGCAGTGTGTACAATTCATTTTCCAGCCCAGTTATCGTTTGCAAAGTTTCCACCTGGTATGCTTCTGAGCTCCGGTGCGTGAGGCGGGAATCGCCGGAATGGCCGCTGATCTTCGATGGAAATGGCATCCAGTGCGCCAGCATGACCCCATCCAGATGGCATACCGCTTGGATCGAGAAGTTCAAACCCGGGGTTCAGCAAGCTAACGGGCACGGCAGTGGAAGTGGCGGTGGTGTCACTGGGCGGGGTCTCGCTAGGCGGGATTTCAGTTTCTGGGGGAGTCACCATGGGACTTGGCTCCAAAGTAGGATTGGGTAGATTCGTACCAGGCAGAGCTGCAGTGTCAAGGGGATCAATTTCAGCGGTTGGCGCCGGGATATCCGTAGAAGTACACCCAACAAGGATGCTTATAATCTCCAGAATAACTATAAGTGTGATCCACAAGCGAGGTCTTCCCAGATACAATATCAGCTGAACCTTTTGATTATTAGGTTAAGTCTATTGGACGGATACGTCCATCATGCCGTTTGCCAATTCTTCGACACAAGCATTCAGGCTAAAAGCAATCCTGGGGATATGTATCCTGCACTGCCGAGTAACACTGAAAAAGCTGCCTGCCTGTCTCGCTATACGAAATCTCACTGGACATGCTGGAATGGATTTCAGCATGAAAAAGTGGAATAATTGATACGCCCATAGTTGGTAAATCAACCTTATATCATAAGGTACTAGTTGTCAATAGATTTGTCCCCAGGCACTGAAAATCGCGCAAATCAACCAACCATACCCTACACATACCACCTTTTTCAACCCCAATAACTAGGGATTGAAAGACGGCGGTCAATTATCTGGGCTGGTACCAATGCGATTCTTTTCCCAATGGCTGTTAGTTGATCAGGTGCAGCTCACCCATACCCCACTTTTGATTGGGACGTAAATAAGATTCTAGATATATAATCTATTATGAACAAGGAGTAATCCATGAACCAAGAGAATAAAAATACAGAGAGTCGATTGCTGGCTGCTCTCGCCCATGCTTCTGTCGTTGCCCAAGGCGTCGGTATCCTGGTGGGTGTGGTCGTTTATGTCACCCAGCGCGATAAGTCACGCTTCGCGGCATTCCAAGCGCTCCAGGCCGCTGTTTATCAGCTCCTCAACCTCATCATCATCATGGGATTGTGGTTGGTCTGGGGTGTCTTCTATGGGCTGAGCATGATCCCATTGATACAACAAGCGGAGGCAAACCCTGACGCTGCACCACCGGCGATATTTTGGATATCCCTGGTATCCATGGTCATTCCACTGATTTACATGCTCCTAATCGCCTTGTATGGGTTATGGGCCGGGCTGCGCACCTGGCAGGGACATGATTTCAGGTATCTCCTGATCGGACCCTGGCTTGAGAAGAGCGGGTTGTGGAAAGTGGATGCTCCACCTAAACACGAGTAGCAGAAAGTTGATCGGGGTGTGGGTTGAGCGTGATCACGGAATTGGGAACCACATAAATCATCGGTTGCCGCTTTTGGTTTGTGCTGTCCACTTTAGAACGTCACGTTCTCCAAACATCTTAGGGACAGCACAAACTGACCGTTCGTTGTCGAAATTATCATCCTATGCGAAGCAATCCCTTCTGTGAAGAGTAAATGAAGTGACTTGTTTCCGCAATTTATAATGAAGCGCGCGGTTCGGAGGTTGTGCGATCTGGATCGTGAAGAAAAAATGCCAGGCTAACACCTGGCATTTTTTTGTGTAGAGGATAGCTCCACGAATACTTCATCTTTAAATATTAAATTCAGACCACTTTATATTCTGTCGGGAGCATATTGTATATGCTGCGCTTTGACCACAGAAGGTAAAGTGGCATAGATGCGGGTAAGAATTGGGGTTGTTCAATATAAATAATGATCTCAGTTGCAATTCATCACCCCTCTATACAGGCGTTTTAGATATCTCAGCAGAGTATAATATAACCAAGAGATTAGACTGCATTAAAGTATTTCAATGCCCTCGCATTGTCACATCCTCAAAATGCCGCAAAATACACCTTCCCCGCGCATCCACGTTTTACCCAAGCCCTCTGGCACCACCTGCAACCTAGCCTGTTCGTACTGTTTGTTCCTGGACAAGGAACTTCTCTACCCCAATATCAAGTTTCGTATGAGCAAAGAGACTTTGGAGACTTATATCCGCCAGTTGAGCGAGTCGCACCGTAGTTCTGAGGTTACTGTAGCCTGGCAGGGCATCGAGCCAACGTTGATGGGGTCGATTTCTACCGTAAAGCCTTCGAGTGCCAGGAAAAGTATCATAAGCCGGGTACGACGCGCATACAAGATATGCGTTTCGAGGAACACCATGTAGACCAACGGCACCCTGCTGGACGATGAGTGGTGCTAGTTCTTCAAGGAAAACAATTACTCGATCGGCCTCAGCCTGGATGGCCCCCGACATTTGCATGATATGTACCGGGTGGATAAAGGTGGCGCACCGGTCTAATGCCGCGCTGGTTGGCGATTAGCACTCTTCTGCTGGCACTGACTCTGCTTCTGGTTATCAATCTCAACCTATGGTTAGTGCTCATCTTTCTAGCCTGGGTGTTTATGATCAGCATATTTATCCTGGTCAATAGATTACGGACAGCCTAAAAAAAGTTCAACTTAGAAATCGAAGGTATCGAAATGGAAATAGGTATCGTGGTTTTGCTTGCCTTAGTTGTTATTTACACCATTCTGGGACATACCCTGGGGCGGATTTGGATTTCCATGCCCATGTTTTTTGTGATCGCCGGGGCGATTGTTGGCCCCAATGGCCTGAGGTGGATTTCTTTTGGAATGGAGGCCAGCAATGTCAAAATGCTCACCGAACTAACCCTGGCATTACTACTGTTTGCCGATGCGGCTACGCTCGATTTCAACCAGGTCAAGGATGATGCCAAATTGCCCGGACGCCTGCTGTTAATCGGCTTTCCCCTGACAGTTCTGCTGGGCGCGCTAATAGCTTTTCTCTTATTCCCAACTGAGAAGTTAGGCCTTGCCCTACTCGTAGGGGCCATCTTAGCACCCACTGACGCTGCCCTGGGCTCGCCCATTTTCAACAACCCGCGCGTGCCAGTGCGCATCCGCCAGGCGCTCAATGTTGAAAGCGGTCTGAACGATGGCCTTGCAACCCCGCTGGTTACTCTGTTCATCGCTATGACACTGGAAGAACTGGGTGGTGGCGGGCAAGGACACTGGTTACTTTCAGCCGCCAGTGCGATTGCGATTGGCGTGGGCGTAGGGATTACTCTCGGTCTGGCGGGTGGCTGGCTGTTCGCCCAGGCGGTGCGTAAGAAATGGACCACCAGTGTGGCGCGCCAGATTGGTAACCCAGCTTTGGCTTTGTTGGTATTCTTTGTTGCCAAACAATCGGGCGGCAATGGTTTTGTTGCCGTCTTTGTTGGTGGGATTTTGTTTGGCTTTATCACCCGCAATGTATTACACGATGCCATCGAATATACCGAAATCACCGGTACGTTCTTATCTCTCTTCGTGTGGACGATCTTTGGTTCGGTAATTGCCATCCCCCTGTGGCAAAATTTCGCCCCCCTGGCTTTGCTATATGCTATCTTGAGCTTGACGGTGGTGCGCATGATTCCCATGGCGATCTCTCTGATCGGCGTGCGTATGCGCAAAGACACCACTTTGATGATGGGTTGGCTGGGACCGCGTGGTCTGGCTTCGGTGGTTTTTTTGATTATGGCCTTTGAGGCTGCTTACAAAGCCCATATGCAGATCGATCTGCTATTAGCGTCTGTGGGTTGGACGATCTTGTTGAGCGTGCTATTGCATGGCGCCTCGGCGCTGCCTCTGGCCAACTGGTATGGCCGACGTTTGGAAAGTGCCAGTGCGGACATTCCTGAAATGCTCGAAGTTGCTGAGCCAAAAACCCTGCGCCGTAAAGCATTCCATGTTGGTTTTGGCGATCGCAGTAAGTAGCAAAGTACACAGGTTTTGATTGAACGTTACACGAGGCGACGTGTCCCTGTATGACGCCGGGCAGAAGGTCGTCGAAGGCTTCATATTGGTAGTCGTTTTTGGGCTATTCGCGCTCCGTTTCATAATGTTCGAAGTCGGTGCGCGCTGCCAAGTACCCGCCGAGGCCCATCGCAATCGATCCGGCAGCAATTTCAGCCAGTCCAGCCGTGACATCAATAATCGTGGCTGCGCCGGCGCCCGAAATCCCTGCAACCAAAGCAAAGGGCACCGTCAGACTATCGGACATGCCAATGACGATATCTCGAACCGTATTCGTTGCTGTGAAGTGACGTTCGATGTGTGGGGTTATAGGCATTTTCCCTCAGCGTGAACTAGCCCTTATCATACCGGAAATATATATTCATCTGAGCTTGGGATTCCTGGAAAGAAAATGGAAGCCTAAGCGATTATGCAACCTTTTTGCGCAGTTGTGGTCCGTCGAACGGGAGACCGAAAAGAGGCGCGAATACGCACTTATCGAATGCGCCAGCAAGCAGCGGAACCAGGCCAACGATGCCCAGAATCCAGCCGCCTGTGCCCTTTATCCAAAGTATACCAAGGGCAATTAACAGCAGCCCGGCAATTATTCGAACAACCCGTCCAGTTGTACTAGCTAAAAAACGAAATAAAGCGTTCATTGTAAAATCTCCTTTTTTGAATTTCTAACATTTTTATTGACCACTGGCTGTTGCATTTAAACCATTGATCAGCGCATCCTTTTCTGCTTGAGTGAGTCTTGCCTGTGAGAGCATGATCAGATACTGGGAAGGATGCATCGCTCCAGCTCTGATGACACGAGACATATCATCCAGCTCCCGAACCCGGCCTCAGTCTGAGAAATTGAGGCGCGGACGCGCTTCCATGACGTCGCGCTGCACCAGCCATGAAACCGGGGCTACATTACTGTACCACGGCCAGATGGTCTCGTTGCTGTGGCAATCAAAACAGGCTCGCTGGGCAAGTTCGCGGGTTTGAGGCGAATCCCATTTTGATTCCTGTACCACCGTTGGGTTGGTGTGTTGATGGCCGTATGGAATCAGCTGGATCATTAGGAATAGTGCCAATAGTCCAACAACGATGAAGATGATGATTCGTTTCATATTTTACCCCTCTGTTTTCATTTCTTGGCTCTCCAAACTCCACGAATTGCTCTGCAAGTTTGAAATATTGTTGAACTGCCAGGGCATTAACAAAACCTTCTGGATAATTCCCGTATGCAAGCTTTTCTTCGGCTGGTACTCCGGCTAGAACAACGATACATTCATCGATGGTCCTTCCAGGCCAAATGTGAAATTTCCCGTCCCGAACGGTCTGCACCAGCATGCCTTAAGGCGTCCGGTTTGCGACGTTACCTTCCGGAATCCCAACTCCTTGTTCTCCAGTCAATCCTCAAGTGAGAATAAGCGGATAGCATCGTGTAAAGGGTGGATAACCTGCCGTTGCTCCGGGTTAGCTCCAATTCCCAGTGGTCCTGTGCCGTTTGATATTGATCAGACATTTCTAAAACCATTTCTTCCGGCGGAAATAGGCCAACATCCCCACCACCACACAGATGATCACCCCCCAGACCATGAAATAACCCCACTTCCATTTTAATTCGGGCATGTAATTGAAATTCATGCCATACAAGCCGACGATAAACGAAAGGGGCATGAAGACTGTCGCAATGATCGTCAGGACTTTCATAACCTCATTCATGCGGTTGCTGACGCTGGCGAGGTAGATATCCAGCATCCCGGATACCATATCACGGAAGGTCTCGACGGTGTCGATGATCTGGATCGTGTGCTCGTAGACATCTCGCAAATAGATCAGGGATGATTCCTGAAAGAGTGATGATTCGCCTCTCTCCAACGCGGCGATCACCTCCCGCAACGGCCAGACCGATTTTCGCAGGAAGATCAACTCACGCTTCAGTTCATGAATGGAATGCAGGGTTCCGTGATCAGGATCGGTGATCAGTTCTTCCTCCAGGAATTCGATCTGCTCCCCCAGGTTTTCCAGAACGATAAAATAATGGTCCACAATGGCATCGATCAAAGAGTAGGCCAGATAATCTGCCCCCTGTTTGGTCAGGCGACTCTTGCCTTCTCGGATGCGTTTTCTGACCGGATCGAAGATATCCTTTTCGTGTTCCTGAAAAGTGACCACATAGTTTTCCCCCAAGATCAGGCTGACCTGCTGAGACTCGATTTGTGCGCTGGTTCTCATCCCAGGAGAGCATATTCAGTTCGATGAAAAGATAATGGTCGAAATCTTCCATCTTGGGCCGCTGGCTGGTATCGAAGATATCCTCCAATGCCAAAGGGTGGATATCAAGTCGGCTGCCGATCTCTTCGAGGATCTCCACCTGATCGCTGCCATCCACATTGAGCCAGGTCACCGGGGATTGAGGATCGAAAGGGAAACATTCGGACACCGTTTGGATCTGGCGCTCCACCACAGGCAAATCCGAGCCATATTCGAATAGAGTCAACTTCAACGGCTGCCGCTCTACTTTCTCGGTAGTTACCAATGTGCCTGGGGCATGCCCAATCGAACCGGGTTTGTGGAAAAATCGTTTCATGGCTGCACACTCTTATTGGGGATATCTAAGTTTGACAACAGGAAGATCTACAAGCTGTAATGTGGTTGATGCAACCGCAACTTTGCCGTCGGTTCTTGCTATCTTGTTTATGACATCAACGAAAAGTTGATCTCTGGTTACTCTGCGTTTCTTATATTCGACGATATAGCGGAGGGTGAACTCCAACCAGTTATCGTTCGCAACCAGGTAAACAACCGGATCGACGCTTTCGTGCTCGAGGCGATATTTTTTGTACATCTCTTGCCACCGGGCTTGAGCGGGTTGGGTGTATTCACCGACCACATCTTCGGCGGTCTGTTGCAGGATCGAACGCGTCATTTGGATATCGCTGCCATATTTGACCGGTAAAACAATCTCATCCCACAAATACGGAAAATCAGCCGAAAAATTGTATACCGGCTCAGTGAATACAAAACTGTTGGCAATGCGTACAACCCGCCCGCTATACTGATCTGCCTTGACCCACTCACCAACCTCCATCAATGTTGTGGAAAAGACCCCTATATCGATCACGTCACCAACTGTTCCGCTGAGTTGGACCCGATCTCCAATTTTATAAAAGCGTCCAGAGGAAATCGCCAACCAGCCGGCGATACTGACAATCACTTCTTGTAATGCAAATGCGATACCTGCACTGGCTACTCCTAATGCAACGACGATACTGTGCAGTTGGTTGCTGAAGACCCCGGCAAGAAATAACACAATGAGCATATAACCCAGGAATGCGATCATCTTGCGGGACCGGTAGCGCAGATCTGGGTTCTCGATCGATTTTGTCAGCGTTCTTTGAAGCAGCTGCACCAGCCAAAGGATGATGAGCATACCGGCAGCACCAATAATTATCTTTACAAATAGGGGTTCGTTCATCCATCTGTTGAGGAATTCAGCCATACCACTTTCTCCATGTGATGTCGTGCTCCTAGATTTTCCTCAAACGCAGCGAATTCCCCACCACCAATAGACTACTACAAGCCATAGTTATAGCTGCGATCATAGGACTGATCAGTCCCAGGCTGGCGAGGGGGATTGTTATTATATTATACATAAAAGCCCAGGCCAGGTTCTGGAGAATGATGCGGTTAGTTTGCCGGGATGCCTCGATAAACCAGGGCACCAGGAAAAGGTCAGGCTGCAGCAGCACCACATCAGAAGTTTCACCGGCGATTGCGGTACCACCCTGACGGTGATACTCAAGTCCGCCACGGGTCATGATCAAAAATAGCGGTTCCACCGCTTTTTTGATTCAGGAGCGTGCCATGCAAACTCCACACAATAGATGGGAAATATCACCACTCGACGTGATAGTAGAGCGTTTTTTGTCTATGGACGGAATGAACGGGGAAATATATTAAGAATTACCTGTGGACAAATAAAATTATCATAGCCCATTTAGATTCTATTCACCTGTGGCAACACTTGCGTAAACCCTACTATTGTAGTACAATTGTTCTAGTACTAATCCTTGCCAATTTTCTCGATCCCAGATCTGATCCTCCTCTCATTCGAAATATGAGATCTAAAAAATTTATTACTCAAAAATCAGCCTGGACCTCACCGACGAACAGTGGACCGTCGTCACCCCGCACATTATCTACAGGTTACTCCCAAAATCTAACGGTTCTCATCAAGCTCATCCATAAACGGGGAGTTTTGCGGAGGGTACACTCCCAAACAATGCGGACGCATTGCCACTTCCCCCCCGCCCGCCAAGTTCGGATTTCCCTACACTGAAAGTGATATGAATTTTATGCTCGGGGAAACCCTTGCTTTTGAAGCATTGTTTATGTATACTACTTGTAGATAGGGAACCCACACGATTATAATCAGGAGGTAAAGCATCAAAGGTCAGGGGGGCTGGGCTTTATCATGCCATTACTGAACTACCCATGTTCAGTGGACGCGTCGAGCCATAGATTGAATCTGGTCGCTTACCCTGGTGTTGACATTATGTATCCAAAACACCCAGGGATAATCTATGGGGAGCGAGTAGCGAAACCGGCCGCCAAGGTCGGTTTTAATTTTTAAAGCATGTGACCATGCTCATATGGAAAGGAGGTCAAGCAATCCATTGAGAACTAGGAACCTAAAAATAACAGGCTTTACCTGGTGTTTATCAAACTATCAATACATCTAGGAGAAGGCAAGTATGAATACAAAATTTGGGAAACTGTTAACTCTGATCATAATTCTATGCCTGGTAATCCCCTTTACCTTCATGGGTGATGCCAGCGCAGCCAAAACGGTGAACTTTACCATCCTGCACACCAACGACTTCCACGGGCGTTTGCAGCCCGATTCGAGCGGTCGTGGCGGTTCGGCCTACATCAGCGATGTGATTAACGATATCGAAGCTGCAGTTGGGGAGGAAAACGTAGCGCTGCTTGATGCGGGTGATGTCTACTTCGCCGCACCGGCTATCTCGCAGCTGTTGATGGGCGAGAGCACCATCGATGTCTACAACCTGATGGGCTACGACGTGGCGACCTTCGGCAACCACGAATTCGATAAAGGCCAGGAAGAGCTGGCATGCGCGCGTGGCGCAGTCGGATTTCCCCTGGCTGGGCGCCAATGTCGTCCTGGAAGGCACCGAATGGGACCTGCCAGCCTGGGCGGAACCCTACCAACTTATGACCGTCGGAAAGGGAGCTAATCAGGCCACTATTGGCGTACTCGGCCTGGCCGGTGAGGAGACACCCGAGGTCACTCTGATTGGTACGACCGAAGGACTGGTATTCAAAGACCTGACCGAGACCATCCTGCACTACTACGACGAGGTCCTGGCGCAGGCGGATGCCCTGGTCGTGCTTGTACACATGGGCACCGAAGACAGCGGTCCCTATAAAGGCTTGGTTACAGTCGCTCAGGAACTGATCGATGCTGGCAAACCAGTCGACCTGATGATCGGCGGTCACCAGCACCAGGCGCTTTTCGATCCGGTTTACGTCGGTGACACCGCCATCGTCGCCGCTGGTTACTATGGCCGCTGGTTAGGACAGGTAGAAGTGTCCATCGACAAAGCCACCAAGAAGCTGACGGTGGATAACTACCAGTTGAATACCATCACTGCCGAAGTGACCATCCAGAGCCTAATTAACAGCGTGGAAACCTATTGCGAGGAAGGTGTGATCGGTAATGCCGGTGTGTGTAACAGCCTGCTCAAGACGCTGGAAAGTGCACAGAACGCCCTGAATAAAGACAACGCTACCGCTGCCGTGAACAAACTTCAAGCTTTCATGAACTTTGTAAAAGCGCAAAGCGGAAAGCACATCCCTACAGAAGCCGCTGATTCGCTCCTCGATGGCGCAAAGTGGATTTTAGAAAATACCGATATGGAAGTCGCCGCACGGGTGGCCTACTGGGCTGAGATCGTGGCGCCTATCGTCAACCAGCCAGTGGGGTATACCAACATCAGCCTGGTGCGCGATTACAACGACGAATCGAGTCATGGGCGATATCGTGACTGATTCGATGCTCTGGAAAGCCGATGAGTACGATGACGGCGAGTTGAACGGTTCGGTGGATATCGCTTTCACCAACCCGGGCGGCCTGCGGGCTGATATCGTCATCCCCGATGGCGCTGCGCTGCCGTACACCGTTACCTGGGGCGACATCTTTTGACGTGCTGCCGTTTGGCAACACGCTCTATATGATGGACTTAACCGGCGCCCAGATCCAGGAGCTGCTCGACCAGGCTGCCAAACTGTACAAAGGCATCCTGCAGACCTCTGGTGCCAGTTGGTACTGGTACAACGACTGCGGCTGCGACGCCCCCACGTACTGGGGTTCCTATGGAGTAGAGGTCGCTGGTGAACCACTAGATCCAGACGCGGTCTACCGTGTCGTGACTAACGACTTCCTGGCAGGCGGCCAGGACGGCTGGACCACCTTTGCCGACGGTACGGATCGCTGGAACACCTACTACGACATGCAGGAAAGTTTCGTTGAGTACATCGAGATGCTGAGTGTGATTGACGCCGAGGACATCCCCATGGACCGCATCACCCGCTTGGATGAGGTGCTCACCCTGCTGCATACCAACGACTACCCATGGTATCTGGCCTGAAACCTACTACTACGGTACCGCCGAAGGCTTTGCCTTCTTGGCATCGCACATCAAGGCTGAACGGGCCAAGAACCCCAATACGTCTGCTGCTGGATGCCGGCGACACCTTCCAGGGCAACGCCTTTGCCCAGTACTTCCGCAACGCCGCAACCAACCCCATCGCCGGCGGTTTGAACCTGCTGGGTTACGACGCCTTCACGATCGGCAACCACGAGTTCAACTTCGGTCCAGCCACCTTTGCCACGCATGCTCGGCCAGCTGGACGCGCCCATCCTGGGCACGATCAACCTCGACGACGACGGCGGCTACGGCTTCATCAACGATAACGTCCAGGATTACATCAACCTGGATGTGGACGGACGCAAAGTGACCATCTTTGGTCTGACCAACCCGCGCGTCTACCGCTACGAACTGCCCACCAACATCCCCGGGTTGACCTTCTACTCCGGTCTGGATACCGGCTTTGCAGCCGTACCGCAATATTCTCGCCGCGGAGAATCCAGACCTGATGGTCGGCCTGACCCATATGGGCTATTCGCCCTACGGCGATGAGATCGACAGCGACGTACTGCTGGCCGAAGGGGTAGCCGGGATCGATGTGATCGTGGGCGGTCACAGCCACACCTTCCTGGACCCAGCCGTCATGGTCACTTCCGACATCAATCCGGAGGGGACGCTGATCGCCCAGGCAGGCCGGTATGCGACTGAATCTGGGCAAGGTCAACGTCGGCTTTATCGACGACGAGATCGTGATGCGCGAGGGATACCTGCTACCGGCAGGCGAAGTGCCGGTAGACGCCGATATGGAAGCCTATCTGCAGCCGTTTGTAGGATGAGCTGGACGCTTACACCAGCACGGAGATCGGCCAGACCACCGCTCCGATCGACGCGCTTGCAAGCCTACACCGAGGAGACCAGCGGAGCCAACGTGCAGGCTGATGCAGCGGTCTACGAGCTGACGAGAACGGCATCGATGTCGATTTTCACCTGTCTGGCGCCATGACGAACCGCGCGGTAGCGGCGGGTGCCACTCCAGCTGATCCAGTCACGCTGACCGTGGGTGACATGTACACGCTCATGCCCTACGAGAACTCGCTGCTCGTACTTTCGATGAATGGCCCGCAGATCAAGGAAGTCCTCGAGCGCGGCTACCGCAACTACTGGTACTACAAGTATGATCCCACCTATGGCGGCTACTCGCACTACACCACCTGTATGCTGGACTACTGATGCTGGCAACGTGATCACCTATACGAGACGATCTCGGTACCGGTGACACCCTCCAGACGGAGATAATGTTGTTTCCCTGATGTTCGATGGCGACACCGGTCGACTTTACCGATGCAGACCACCTACTACAATGTCGGCACCGTCAACTACCTGGCCGCCGGTTCGTGCAACTTCAACAATGCCGGCGAGACCATCTGGCCGCTGGATCAGATCGTCGCCGACACGCAGTTCTACGTCCGCGATTCGGTCATCGATTACATCACGGCTGATGGGTACGATCTCACCGGCGGTCGAAGGGCGGCTGGTGTTCCATCCCGTAAAAGGTTGCGTATCTGGCGACTTGTAGTCCGTATATAACGAAGTTTGTGCTCGGCCGGGATATATCCCGGCCGAGCAGCTTTCCAACCTATCTCCAGCGATCGATGTAATAAATATTCCTGCGGCTGCCCGGTTATTGATTCTTGTCATCTGGTAGACCAGAAGGCAAAGGCGGTTGCTCGTGGTGGTTCAGATTTATACTTTCTGATAAATTTGCCTCAGCCAGTCCTTTATATATAACCCCGGCAAACAGCTGGAGCAGGAATATCCCGACCCCCAGAGCCGTTGTCGTAAGGGTGGCGGCGCCGGCAGGCGCGGCCAATTTTTGCCAGGGGGAAATTAGTCCAGCGGGTGGTGATTGATTTGTTCAGGTTCGCTACGAACATACTCAGCATAAGAGGGAGAAGCAGGGGGGTGCCAACCGCAACTACCTGGATAGATCGAAAAGCTACCAGCTGCACATGCCACCGGACCTCCTCGTGAATAACTTCAATGCGGGGAGCAATTGGGGCTGGATTTGAATGAAGGAGGATTGAGTTCGAATCCTTTTAGTTATTCTCTGGCTCTGAACATCCCCGCCTTCGATCGGCTTTTGCATAACGGGTTATTCGACGCCGAGGATGGCAGTTAGATCAAGTTTCGTACCAAGACACGAATCAGACTTGTGATAAATACGAATCAAGGACATGTATTCGGCTATCGATACCTTCTTCCCCAGGCAATACTCTGCGGATGCCGAAAAATGGAAGGTCTTGGATGCCGTGCTGCTGTGTCATCCCAATCAGCTCTTCGATAAAGACCCCGGATTCTTCTTTCTCCGATGTGTCGTGATCCAGTCCGAGCATGGTCCCCTTTCCTTTTGAGGTCTCGACACCGCATGACGAGCTCGGATTCATACCAATGATCCCTGAAATCTTATAGCCCAGTTTCAGGTAGGCTTCGATCTGGTCCACAACTCCGCCGGCAATATTCCGGTAGCAATCCCGCAGCTCACTGGCAGGGATTTCCCCATACAGCGCTTTCTCTAAGCCCAAACACAAAAACTCAGGACATGGCATCTGGATGATACCCAGATCATATTTCAGCAAGGTGTTGATCACCGGTACATTTGCGCCAGCGAAGGCGCACCCCTGCGGGAAGCGGGTATTGATGTTCAGAAAGCAGTGCGTTAAGAACACTACTTTGCGTTTCCGAGCATCGTCAAGGAATAGATAACCCAGGCGGTAAGCGTCGGCGAAGGAACCCTGGAATTGAATGTCCCCGGTCGCCCAAATGGCTATGAATAGTGGCAATCGCCGGTCGGCGACTTTACGCAGCGTACCTTGCGTGCAGTTGAGAACGATGTCCACCTTGCGGGTATCCACCTGCTGGAGGTATCCGTCGCGCGCCTCCCAAAAGAAAGCTTCGCCATCAACCTCCCACTTTATAGATTTCGACCAATCTGCTAACCGCAATGGTGTTTCGGTTGTCCGGTTGACCCGCTCGAGTAATATTATGAGAAGCTGAGATGTCTTCATCGTCATTTGATCTGCGCACCCTTCTCTGGGTAAGCTTCCTCCACCAGCAGTATAGTACAACACTAGGAAAAGATTAAACGGAGTTTCCCCTCACCCTGATCCTCTCCCTCCCCTATATATGGACCGGGACACACTCACCCCTCGCCATAACATTGAACCAGTTTGCAGCCAAGCACTCCAGGCTGAGATTCTTTAACAATAAGAGGCGTTTTCTCGGCGCCTAATGAAGTTGATCCCAAATGCAGGGCTCAGACAGAGTGTGCTCCTAAACGCTGGCAGGAAGTCCATGATACCTGCTATTATCTGCATTAAGCCTGGTTCCACGGAGCTTGCCAGTGGCAGGCTGGTATTGAAGGTCGCATCTCTGCGCGTTAATTTTGCCACAATCTCACCCGCTGTCTCTAACATGCGTTGCTGGCGGCAGCCATGCCTGCAACAACCAGATCTACTTTCCCATCACGTAACAAACCAATTCCAAAGGAAGGCTGGCAGGTAAATTAACTGATCTACACGAACGGGAAACATTGGCGGAATCATGCTGCGTGCATGGACTCAATCCAATGCGGCGATGCAATCAATTTCAACCAGGATATCAAGCAATTGCACTCCTACAGTCGTTCGCACCGGATAATCCTCGGGGAAGTATTCGCGATACACTTCGTTGAGCGCTGAAAAATTCGCCAGGTCACTCAGGAATACCTGTACCTTGACGACATCATTCATATCCAGATTAATCCCTCGCAAAATTGTACGGATATTCTCAAGAGTCTGGCGAACCTGCTGTGAAAATTGCTCGGGGACTTCACCAGTCTGTGGATTCATCGGACCCTGGCCGGAAACAAAGATAAATCCGTTTGCCGCCACTGCATGGGAATATGGACCGATCGGATCAACTGCACCAGGAATATTTTTCGCCTCTCGCATGGCTGCTCCTGTTCAAGATATTTTGGATATCACGATGGAAATGTTTGAATTGGTCAGGCTGCCGGACTTGCTCCTGCAACATGATGCGGACTTTGTCGCCGCGGTTTGTGAACTCGAGATACCGGGCGCCACGATCCAGGCCAGCCCGCACGATTACCACAGCCGTATCAACCTGGCTATGGGAGAGTGAAGACGCCCATCCATTCTTAAGCATCGCTATCGGGGACTGATACCAGGTTGAAATACCCGAAGATTGTGTCTTTGAGTGCCGTTTCCGGTACAGCAAAATGGCTCCCTCGCTGTAGGTCACTTAGATAGAAATGCAGTGGGATGAGTATGACTCCGAAACTTTCACCCGCTCCAACTCCAATATGTCGCGGGAAATTAAATGCAATCGTTGCCCCGGTTGGTGCGTCTAACAATCATATATTTTGCCTTGCTATTGTTACTAGGCGCCCGGCTTAGGCCGGGCAGTGTGCACTGATACGCCCATCTGCCCGGCATTTTATCGTGATCGTTTCCTAGCTAGAACGTGCCCTCTGGATTGTAGTATTGGAGGACGTTGTCTTCTGTAATCAATGGCGACGGAAGGAACGTGTCCTTCGGTGGGGTTGCCCCAGCGAGGATGGCTATTAGGCGGTGGAAAGCAGCCCGGCCAATCTGGTCTGAGTTGTTCAGGCCGGTAGCACCGTAGTTCGTGCCGTTTATGATTGCTTCCAGTGCTGCTGTCTCACCATCGACACCGACGAGGAACATCTCATCCGAGCGGCCAGCATCGGCGATTGCTGTCTGGGCGCCTAGGCACATCGAGTCGTTCTCGCAGAACACTGCATCGATCTTCGGATTGCCAGCCAGCAAGTCCTCCATCAAGGCAATGCCTCCATCGGCGCTCCAGCCACCATAGTCCGGTGCAGTGACAACGGTTATGCCAGGGTACTTTTCAACCACGCTTATCATTCCATTGCTGCGGTTGAGCCCGATTGAGTTGTCTGCTGGACCTCCGCGCAACTGCGCAACGACGCCTTCCCCACCCAATCGGTCGGCAATGTACTCGCCATCCTGGACTCCGATGGTGTAGTTATCCGGACCAATGTAGGATGTATAGGAACCACTACTGCCTTTACCAAACTGCCGGTCAACCAGGACAGTAGGGATTCCCTCCGCCGCGAGCGCATCTAGCGCCGCTGGTGCCTCCTCAAGCCAAGCACCCGAAATAACGATCCCGTCTATTCCTTGTGCGATCAGATCCTCAATGTCCGACTGGAATTTGGCAGCATCACCATCGGCGTCGGTGGAGATAATCGTGATATTGGGGTATGCCTTCGCTTCTTCTAACACAGCGTTATTCATGCCGATGAAGTATGGACAGCACTGGGAGAAATTGGCCATCCCGATCTTGAAAGTGCGTGCTTCTCCCTCAGGCGCTGTCGTCGGTGCAGCCTGTCCACAAGCTACAAGCACGACCGCCAGGATTAAGAAACTCGCTAATATTAGATTACGTTTCATTGTAGGAACCTCCTAAGAAATTCAATTCTGGATCGAGCAATCTGTAATGGAACCAATTATGGCTTATCTTTTTACCTCCTTTCTATTCGGCTGAAGGAATGCTGGCGTGCAATTGGTCAGTCTTCTTCTTCTACTGCTGCTTGCGTCGCGCCAGGACCGCGATCAAGATGATCGCTCCCTTTAATATCTGTTGATAATAGGACTGTACGTTGAACAGATTGAGCAAGTTGTCAATCATGCCGAGCGACACCACGCCGGCTAGGGTTCCAAAAGTGCTTCCACCTCCCCCCCCCAGGATGGCGCCACCGATGACGCAGGCAGCGATGGCATCTAACTCAAAGCCCAAACCAACACTGGGCTGAGAGATCCCCAGACGGGAGGCTAGAATCACTCCAGCCATACCGGCGAATAAGCCAGAGATCATATAGGCCAGGAATATGTTCCAAGTGACATTGATCCCTGCTAGCCGCACTGCTTCCTCGTTCCCACCGATGGCCACAATGGCTCGGCCTGAAGTAGTACGGTTGAGGAAGAACCACATGATTGGGTAGCAGGCCAGCATGATCAGTGCCGATACTGGGAATGGACCGATGAAACCAGCTCCGAGAACCGCGCGGAAAGAAGGATCCGTGGGAGTGATAGGGATATCGGAATAGACATAGACCAAACCGCGGATGACTCCCAAAGTGGCAAGTGTAACAATGAAAGGTTGCAGCTTGAAGCGGGCTATCAAAAAACCATTAACGGATCCAACCGAAGTGCCAACGAACAGGCAGATCAGGATGGCCAGAGGTAGCGGCATCCCCTGTTTCGAAAAACCCGCCACCATGATCCCCGTTAGCGCTACCATTGGGCCGACTGAGAGATCGATGCCTCCAGTAAGGATGACAACCAGCATCCCCAGGCTGAGCAAACCGTTCGTCACTGTTTGCCGCATTAGATTGCTCAAGTTACGTTGGGTAAAGAAGACATCCGACATCGTGGCGGTGACGACAAGCAAGACAATAAAAGCAATGATGAAGGCATAGTCCACCCAGCGGCGTTTACGTAGACTCCCTATCTTGCCAAGCAGCATCGTCCGCAAGCCTGTTACCGTCTTGAGGGGGTTCGACGGCGTTGGTGTGCTCTCGTTGGTCATTGAATTACTCCTGCAGCTGCGGCTAACAGTTTCTCCTCACTGGCTATAGCACGTGGGAATTCCCCTACTAAATGGCCCTCCCGCATAACCAGGGTCCGGTCGCTCATCCCGAGGATCTCCGGTAGCTCAGAAGATATCAACAGGATGCCCATCCCATCAAGCGCCAGATTGTTGATGATATGGTAGATCTCGACCTTGGTGGCCACGTCGACACCTCGGGTGGGTTCGTCGAGAATCAATACTTTCGCTTGGGTCATCAGCCACTTTGCCAGCACAAGTTTCTGCTGGTTCCCACCGCTCAGTTGACGAGCTAGACGGTCGAGTAGTGGTGGACGAACGTCCAGCTCCTGAACCTTTTGCTGAACACGGTCCGCCTGTTTGCGGCGATTGATCACGCCCCACCGACCCATGCTCCCAAACGAAGCCATGCTGGCGTTGTCGCGTATCGTGCAGCTCATTACCAGCCCGTCCCGCTTCCGATCCTCGGTGAGCAGGGCGACGCCCTGCGTTACTGCTTCGCGTGGCGATTTGGGTAAGATCGCTTTTCCATTGAGCTGAATCTCACCTCTAGTGAACGGTTCAGCGCCAAAGATGCAGCGTGCCACCTGGGTTCGCCCACTGCCCACTAAGCCGAACATCCCTAGGATCTCGCCCCGCTTCAGCGAGAACGAGATATCCGAGAAATTCCCCTCCCTGGAAAGTTGCCTCACTTCCAAAGCAACCTGCTCTCCCGGAGGGTTTCGAGCAGGGAATATCTCTCCCAGGTCTCGACCAACCATCATTTTGATCAGCTGGTTCTGATCGGATTCCTGAGATGTTACAGTACCAACCAGCTGGCCGTCCTTAAGCACAGTGATCCGGTCGGCGATCTCGAACACCTCATCAAGCCGATGAGATATATACAGTACAAGCGTCCCTTCCTGTTTAAGCTGGCGCACTAAGGCAAATAAACGGTCCATTTCCTCCTGCGAGAGGACGGCCGATGGCTCATCCAGGATCAAGATCCGCCGCTTATTGGCAACAGCTTTGGCTATCTCGACCATCTGCTGATGGGAGACACTCAGCTGACGTACGGGCGTATGGACGTCAATTCCCACGAAACCAATAGAGCTCAGGATTTCCTCTGCTCGGTGATAGGCTTTGGTCCAATCCACCACCCACCGTACCCGGGTCGATGGCATCTGTCCCATCAGAATATTTTCAGCCACGGTTAGGTGTGGGACCAAACTGAACTCCTGGTAGACAGCATAGATCCCCCGGTGACGAGCCCGGAGAGGCGTCCCAAGCTCGATGCGCTCGCCATCCAGGAGAATCTCGCCCGCATCGCTCGCGAGCGCCCCGGATAGAATCTTGACCAGGGTCGATTTGCCGGCTCCGTTCTCGCCTGAGATGGCGTGTACCTCTCCAGCCACGGCAGAGAAGCTCACACCTTTCAGTGCCTGTGTGCCGTCAAAGCTCTTGCTGATCTCTTGCATGCGCAGGAATTCGGGACTCATCCGCACTCTTTTGTTTTCTTAGTTTGGATTAAAGTACGATAGAGCGTTGTGGACCAGGATGATCTTCTGCTCGGTCATTTCGTCCAACGTATCGAGCAGTCCCTCCCTACCGGACCCACTCATCTTGATCCCACCAAAGGGCAGGCTCTCAACCCGCAGTGCTGACGACCAGTTTATGATCACGCCTCCGGCTTCCAATCGATAGGCTACATCAAAGGCACGACTGATATCGCGTGTGAACACTGCCGCCTGCAAGCCGTAGGGTGAATCGTTGGCCATTCGTACTGCTTCATCTACGTTGCTGAAGGGGACAAGTGGAACCACCGGGCCGAAGGTCTCCTCGCGGAACAATTCGACCTGCGTGGGGATGTCGATCAGCACTGTCGGCTCGATGAACGATCCCCGTCGGTTTCCGCCCGCAGTGACTTTGGCACCGGCCTTTACTGCATCGTTGATGACGCTTTCCACCTGCCTGGCAGCGGTCTCGTTGATCAATGGGCCAACGTCCGTATCCTCCGCCAGCTGGTCCCCGACCTTAAGCTCATTAGCCATGGCTGTTAGTTTGTCGGCAAAATTCTTGTAGATCGGCTGCTCAACAAAGACGCGCTTAACGGCGCAGCAGATCTGGCCGTTGCCCCGCGCCAGACGTCCCAGGACTACTGCTTCAGCAGCCTCCTCGAGATCGGCATCGGCGCAGATGATCATCGCGTCATTTCCACCTAGTTCCAAGTGGACTCGCTTGAGATGCTGAGAAGCAAGTTCACAGATACGGATCCCAACGCTGGTGCTGCCGGTCACTGTAATCATTTGGATTCCCGGCGTCCGGGCAAGAAAGTCACCAATCAATGCACCCGGACCGGTCAGGATCTGATGAGCGGCCCAGGGTAGCCCGGATTGTTCAATAAATTCTGAGATCTTGAGCATGGTCAATGGGCAATCGCTGGGTGGCTTGCTGATCACTGCGTTCCCTGCCGCAAGAGCCGGGGCGACCTTGTGCGACCAGAGCTCAACAGGGTAGTTGAATGGGACAATGGCGGCGACAACGCCAATCGGCTGGCGGATGGTCAAGGCCAGATGGCGCTCCTGCCCTGGCACAGCGTCCATGGGAACCACCCGACCCAAGATCCGTTTGGCCTCCTCGGCAAATCCGCGGAAGATGCGGATGCTTGCCCCAAGCTCCTCGCGGGTCTGGCGGATTGGTTTCCCGTTCTCTCTGGCCAAAAGTCGACTAAGTTCCTCTTTGTCAGCCTCCATGGCCGCTGCAATGCGAAAGAGGGCCTCCGCCCGCTGGTGAGCTGGCATCCGCCGCATCGCATCTTTTGCCCGCTGGGCAGCTTGCAAGGCCAACTCTGCATCCTCAAGCGTTGCTTGGGGTACCTTATCAATAACCTCTCCATTGGCTGAGTTGCATATCTCCCGCCACTTACCATTGGAAGACTCAACCCAACGACCATCAATCAGCATTTTCATGATATAAGCCTCCACAGTAGCCGCAGCAGGTTGGCCGCGGGCAACTACACAACGCAGAAGACATCACCCGCTAAGCGCGGCCATCTGCGTCAATATAAGATGCGACGGGGCGCTTTCCCACGCTCGCACCATTAATAGGAATTTAAACGATCGCCAGTACAATTCCACCGGATTACCTCAGTGTCATGTGGTGAACATTCAAGTCTTACTGACAGAAATCATACAAAACAATAAATCGACTCAGTTCTTGCGGCTGTTTGCTAGATATTCGAATCCCAGCTCCTTTGATATTTGCTTACACGCATCCTGAAGTAAGGAACCTAGCTGTGGCAATCGTTCTTTAGTCATGGTAATCGTCCACCCGGAGATGCTGACTGCCCCGGCCACACGACCAGCATGATCGAATACCGGCACCCCAACGCAGCGTATCCCAACCTCGTTCTCCTCATCATCGACAGAATAGCCACGACGACGGATATCATCCAGCTTAGCTGCAAACTTCGCACGGTCGGTGATCGTGTTTTTGGTTAAAGGAATCAGTTGGATATCTTCTAGAATCCGTTCTCGTTCTTTTTCGGGCAGAAACGCCAGGATTGACTTCCCGACCGCGGTTGAGTGGATATGACCACGAGTGCCGATGCGCGAACGCATCTTCATGGCCTGGTCGTTGTCGACCTTATCGATATAGACGATCTCCTGCCCCTCCAGGATTGCGAGGTGGGTCGTTTCATTTGATACTGCGGTCAGGCGGTCCATCCATGACCGGGCGATTTGGTGTAGCTTGGTGCGTTCCAAAACACGGGAAGCCACCCAAGCAAATTTCAGAGTGAGTTGATAACGCGAGTTTGTTGGGTGTTGCTGAACATATCCGAGGTCCTTGAGGGAGCTCAAGAATTGATACGCGGTCGACGGTACTAAATCGAGATCCTTGGCCAAAGAACTCAACCCAACCCACTCATCGCTCTCGGCTAGGTGCTCGATGATCATAAACGCACGGACTACAGATTCGTTTCGAGAGTATTTCATTATTCAAAACGCTATTCTGATTATTGTAATTATTTTACAGTAAACAATTTGCCATGTCAACAATAGTTATGCATACAAGAACATCTATACGCAAGCTTGGGACATTCATTTTATGTGTGCAATTTGATCATTATTTTAAGTACAGCAGCCTCGCAAACCCTAGGCTTCGGGAAGCGTATTTTGAGGTGGATGGGCATAGAACATTCAGACCGTCCCTTGTAGCTCAGCCATCTCGGTTAATTTTTTTTTCATTTTTGCAACAGGCTCCCATGTTAGGTTATGAACCAGGCATCGCGGACTCCTTTTATCCGGTGAGTCATCACGGAGGTCTACTCAATTTTAGTTAGCCCTGATCAATAAGAGACTTATCCCGGAAAATAATGGTGGTAATGCGTATATCAGCGACAATTTGAGCAAGCAAACATTCAGCAACAACGATCGAACCACGAGTATAAGATTAGCAAATTTGTATTGCTATGGATGAGATCCGGCACACGTCAAGAAATGTAATGATTGTTGGGCAAATCCTCATCATCCCACTCTTGCTGACATTAATTGGTTGTACTCGAAACCCTGAGGCACTCGTAGAGAAGAGAATCGCAAGAATCGAGCAAGGTCTGCGTAGTACCTATTCGGATCCACCTTGGAAGAGGATGGAAATAGCAGATCGCATGAAGTATTACCACGTCCCGGGGTTCAGCATTTCCTTCATCAATGACTATCAGATTGAATGGACAAAAGGGTACGGGGTGTTGGATGAAGGAATAAGTGAGCCTATTACCCCGGAAACACTATTTCAAGCCGCCTCTACCGCAAAGCCTATCGTGGCCGTAGCCGCCCTACACTATGTTGAGAACGGGACTATTGACCTTGATAGCGATGTAAACCGAAGCTTGGTATCCTGGCGGGTCCCTGAGAATGAATTCACCGAAAAAGAAAAAGTTACCTTGCGTCGTCTCTTAAGCCACAGCGCAGGCGTAACGGTCGAGGGATTTCGCGGTTATGCTCTTGGTGAGGAGGTACCTGATCTTCGACAGATCTTAGATGGGGAGTGGCCGGCTAACTCGGATCCTATCCGCATGGACATTGTTCCGGGCACACAACATCGCTACTCGGATGGCGGCTATATGATCGTGCAGCAGCTTCTCGAGGATACTGTTGGGGAATCTTTTTTCCGACATCTTGCACGATTCCGTTCTTGAGCCATGGGGGATGACTACCAGCACCTTCGAATCACCGCTCCCAGAACAGTTTCACTTCAAAGCTGCAGCTGGTCACCGTGCGGATGGCACAACCATTCCAGGAGGCTGGCATACCTACCCGGAAATGGGATCAGGAGCGAGCCTGTGGGCGACCTCGTCTGACTTAGCACAATTTGCGATAAAAGTGATGCAATCCTATCTAGGACAGCCTGATGGAGTTCTTTCACAGAATATGGCAGTCGAGATGCTGACACCTCAGATTGCATAACCGCTTTCTCGGACCTGTCCTTTTAGACGATGGGGATGAATTATTCTACTTTATGCATCCGGGTAGCAACGATGGGTACAAGGCAATCATGATCGCTTATCCAAATAGAGGGCAAGGGGTCGTTATCATGACGAATGGCGATAATAGAGATGCCCTTTGGCGCGAGATTCTGAACAGCATCTCTGTTGAGTACGGCTGGGTGAAGGACTATACCTACCTATATGCGAGCGTCATAATTGCGGTCGTTCTCGTTCTTCTGGGAATTTGAGTCCGCAGGGGGATCAAGGCGAGAGGTAGGAGCAACTAATCATCAAGTATGCCCAATCCGCAGAAATGACAAACCAGGTTCCAGTAATATCTCGTTTATTCTTAATGAACGGGTTACTTTTCGTTCAACCCGCTGGATTCCAATGCCTTCTGCTCGCGCTGGTAAAGTATATACAATACAATCAAGATTACCGGCAGCAGGAAATCCCAGTAGACCACCATCCCGGTGTTGCTTGGGGAAAAGTTGTCCTGCTCCAGCATGTGGATAATGTGGGTGATTGCCGCCCCCCACATTAAGGTGGCCTTGGCGATGATGAACGGCAGCCAGAAAGACTTCCGCCAAAACCCGATCGCGCCGATCAACCCGATTCCGATTGCCGCGAAAGCTAATTCCATCTGGAAGCCGCTGTTCAGCGGCCAGCCAATGGATCCAGCCACTTCATCCGCGTAGATGATATGCCCAAAAATACCGCTTGAGACCGAAAACCAACCGGCGAGGCCAATGGTGTAGATTGTGATGATCTCAAGCGTTGTTTCCTTTCTGGATTTTCCCCGGGTGGCGAACAAGTGAACTGCGATGGAAATGACCGTAACCGCGATCTGGAGATAGATATTCAAACCTGAAATTTCAAAAAATGCATTCATAAATGTCCACATCTAAAGTCATTGGCTGAACGCTAAATATTTTATCGTGTATATTTATGCTTCCATTCTGTTAAATAACAGCACGAAACCACCATCCAGTGCAGGGGATAGTGGTGTATCTTCCCTGTTTTGCGGTCTTCAGCTATTTAACACCGATCATTACACTCGATGCTTTGATGACGACGAACACCTCTTTTCCTACTTCGAGAGCAAGTTTCTCGGATGAATTCTTTGTGATAATCGAGGATACTTCTATCCCTGGAGCGATCTCCACCAACACATCTACATTCACTGCCCCGACCTCAACTGCCTTAATGGTGCCCTTATATACATTTCGTGCGCTTAGTTTCATCGGATTACTCCTGGTTGTATGGTTCTAATTTTACAGATTATCGATGAGTAGTAATGATAACCGCCTTCATAGCAATTTCGTTATATCAAATTATCTCCAGAACATTCTATACCATCACGAAACCAAATATTCCTTCCTATAATAGTCATACTAAAGGCTTTCAGAGTATAACCTGATCTATGTCAATTTCTTACTACACGAAGGGATATAACATCCTTGTCGAACTGGATATAATAAGGATACAGGAGTCTTCCATGAGACAAGCAACAAAAACGGTCGCCACTTGGCTTGGTATTTCCGCCGGGCTTGCCGGTATCGAACATGGCTATTTCGAAATCCTGCAGGGAAATACCACACCCGCAGGTCTGATGATCGTATCTATGGGGCCGCCTTGTGTGCCGGAAGAAATGTGGAATGCTTGCGAACCCGCTTTGACGATCCTGCCGAGCTTCCTGGTCACTGGGGTTCTGGCGGTGATCATCGGGCTGTTCATCTTGGTCTGGTCTTTGGCATTCATCCACCACAAACACGGCGGCAAGATATTGATCCTGGCGTCAATCGCACTGCTTCTGTTCGGTGGCGGTCTTTTCCCGCCATTAATTGGCATCATTGGTGGCATAGCGGGGATGAAAATCAACCAGCCGATTGCCCGGCAAGGTGCTAGCAGGTTTGTACGCTTCGGGTCTATGCTGTGGCCCTGGTCGCTGGTCATCTTCTTGGTGTGGGTCATTGCGCAGTTCCCCATCGGGTACTACTTCAATGATCTTATGCAGCAAGCGATGTATTTCGGCGTGGTTTTAATCCTCTCCATGCTGCCGTTGTCCATCTATAGCGCCTATGCACGCGATGTACAAAATGCCATTCTCGGAGATTAGCATGTCAAACTCGGTGGAACGGGACAAAATATGGGCTGGGATCTATAACCTTGGTGCAATAGCAGCTCTGGGAGCGGTTCTTACCGGTCTGCTAGAAATCGCCATCACCTTCTTGCCGGGAGGTAGTGCATCGCAGGAAACTGTGCTCGACTGGTTTAAACTATTTCAGGATTACTGGTTCATCGGTCTTCGCAACCTGGGCTTATTGAATATCATCCTCAATACCTTGGGATTGCTGGTCTACTTCGCGATCTTCGCCGCCCTCAGGAAGAATAGATATTCCCCGTACGCGGCCCTGGCGCTGCTCTTAGCGTTTCTCGGTATTGGTGTGTTTTATGCCACAAACCGTGCGTTTCCGATGTTAGATCTGAGCAATCAATACGCACTCGCTGCGACCGGTGCTGAAAGGGCGATACTGGAAGCTGCTGGGAAGTCGATGATCACGGTTGGTGGCAGCCACACACCGGGCACTTTTTTGGGTTTCTTCTTCGCCGAGTTTGCCGGTATTTTGATGTCGTTTGTGATGCTGCGCAGTGCTGTCTTCAGTAAAACCAGTGCATATCTGGGTTTGTTGGGGTTCAGCTCGTTATTGATTTTTGAAATCTCAGCCTCCTTTTTCACCGGTCTGAGTGATGCTGCCATGATATTTGCCATGTTGGGTGGGCTGTTGAGCATGGGCTGGTATATTCTTATCGCCCGACGCTTATTCCAGCTGGGGAGAGACGCTAACAGGAGCGCATAGTAGTGCCTTTCCACCAGATAGATGTCCAGCGGGATGGATCGATAGCCTTCGTTATCTTTTGATTGGTAACGCATATTGGGTGTTTTATGGCGCTCTAACCCTAGTGAGACCTGAGCTGAAAGACTAACTATGGTAGCAAAATATACTAGCGTTGGGCTGTTTTTTCTTTTTATCTTTCTAACTGGATTCCGGTTAAACCGTACGGGGTGGCCGCACAGCACCCTGCTTATCACCATTCATAAACTCGTCGGGTTGGGGTTGGCAGTCTTCCTGGGCTTGACGGTATACCGGGTCTATCAAGCAGCTCCGCTCACTGCACTCCAGGCAATCCTCATTGGCATCACCATCTTGTTATTTATCGTTAATGTCACTACCGGCTCCCTGTTGAGTACGAACAAACCGATGCCCGCTGCGGTCACAATCATGAACAAGCTAATGCCATACCTTACGGTTCTCTCCACTGCAGTCATGCTGTATCTTCTTCTGTGAGCAAATTGTGTTTTGACTAGGGGGTACCAACTTGGATTACCACCACCTTGGTCCAAAATACGCTTCAAATTCAGCTAACCTCAAACAGATATCTATCCTCACTTATCTGCATCTCCCCATTTCCATTCGGGTGGAAATACTGGGAATCCGCTCCCCGGACATGGCTACAATTAACCTTACGAACAAGTACAAGTGTGATATTGCATCACCAAGTAAAGGAGCGTACCATGGGATCAGATTCTAGTTCAAGTCCAATTCGTGTTGATACCGGGATGGGTATCATCTGGTTTATCGGCTGGCTCTTCACCATCGCTTTCGCAAAGCTGATCTGGTGGCAGGCTCTGCTTGGGCTGCTCATCTGGCCGTATTACCTCGGCTTAGCCGTCCGCTAGCCCTTTCCACACGTATCACGATACAATACACTGCTTCCAGTGGCCGATCTAGCAAAGGAGTACATCTTCCCCGATCGGTAAAGGCGCCGCGCATAAACCAACCTGACCAGGCATATCCCAAGGAGTTAGTAGAGAAATGGAGATCGCAACCTTCGAACTAGAGCGCTACTTCGCCAGGCATGAATTTACCACCCGCTACTTGCTTTCCAGCTCCGACTGCGAATCCTTGTCAATGGCCGAACTGCTCGAAATGTCAGATCCTGAGACTATGCGCATGTGGCAAGAGCTTAGACTTGGCTACACCGAGTCACTGGGCCACCCTCTGCTGCGCGAGACCATCGCCGAACTTTATTCAGGCATTCATGCTGATAATATTCTGGTTGCCGCACCAGAGGAATGCATATTTCTGCTCATGCATGCGCTGCTCGAGCCCAGCGACCACATGGTCTGCACGTTTCCGGGCTACCAATCGCTGTACGAAGTCGCCCGTTCCATTGGCTGCCAGGTATCGACATGGGAACCGCACGAAACCGATGGCTGGCGTTTCGCTGTTGAGGATCTGCAGGGTATGCTGCAAACGAACACCAAGCTGGTGGTCGCCAACTTTCCCCACAACCCGACCGGTTATGTTCCTCCGCTGGACGAATTCCTAACCATGATCGACGTCGTGCGGCAGCATGGTGCATACCTGTTGTCGGATGAGATGTACCGCTTCCTGGAAGTAGATCAGGGGACGTACCCTTCCGGCAGCTTGCGAGTTATATGAGCGTGCGATTTCACTATTTGGGATGTCGAAGACTTTTGGACTACCCGGGCTGCGGATCGGTTGGTTGGCATCACAGGAAACACGGACCTTGGAACAGGTCAGCATGCTCAAGGACTACACCACCATCTGCAGCAGCGCCCCCAGTGAAGTGCTGGCAATCATCGCCCTGCGCAGTAGGGAGAACATCATCGCCCAGCAGACTGACCGCGTCCGCCGGAATGTTGGTATCCTGGATTCCTTCTTTGACGAGTACGCAGGATTTTTCCGCTGGAACCGACCGATGGGCGGCTCAATCTGTTTTCCCAGGATGTTAGCGGTTGACAAGTACCTCTGATTTCTGTGAGCAGCTCGTCGAATTCGGAAAGTATCTTGTTAGCGCCTTCACGTGCGTTTCAGTTTGGCGATCAGCATGTCCGGATCGGGTTCGGCAGGGATAATCTGCCCCAGGTAATAGAGCGATTTGCCCATTATTTGGACCGAAGGTTTCGCTAATGGTCTGGTGATGATTATCGTCGCTAACTGGTTGATTTCCATGTTCAACATGTACCCTCTGGCTGCTGAAACGGGGTAATTGGTGAAAGCAAATTAACTAGCCGACCACAAAAGCCTGATGAAAAAGGAGCAAAAATAATCTGAAATTGTTGTCTAATCCTGGTCCTCCTTATCCCCGGCGAGATCAAACAGGTGTCCATTGACATTTCCGGCGAACGGATTAGAGATGAAGAGGTGGAATTGGTACAGTTGATGACTCAGCAGTAATATGAATTTAACACCGATGTGACATATTATCCAAACAAAGATTTCGGAACAGAACAACGAAGGTGCCTGATCAAAAAGAGTAGGCAGTATTCCTGCCCCTTTGGATTCAAGTGGGGGATTGGATCGTTCATAATCCACCAAAAAATTAGGTAAGATGAAAGGGGCTGTATCGTGCGATTTACCTTTATTCATGTCGAAACTAGCAGTAATTCATAGATGCACTACGGCCCAACAACGAAGCCACGCCCACATTCTGTTGAGTTGATTGTCGTGTTGAGATATCGCTCAAGATTTTGGGAGGTCAAATAGCCCCGCCTGATTTATCACACCCCTATCACATGACATTTCTCACCCCGTTTGTGCAATTTTTCTCATTTCATAATCTTCTTCTAATCAAAAACTACAAAAAGCTACCTGTGCTTATTTGCTCACTTTCCGTATACTTAATGTAATCTATATTTCTCGGGTGCACACTTTATGGGTAATCACCAACTTCACGTACTCTGCCTCGGAATAAACCATCAAAGCGGCAGTATTGCCCTTCGTGAGCAACTGGCCTTTTCTTCCCACTGTTTGGAAGCAAGCTTAGCCCGATTGGGATGTGGCGATGATAGCGGCCTGAGCGACATCCGTGAACTGGTAATTTTATCCACCTGCAACCGGGTGGAACTGTATGCAGCCACCACCCGCGTGTGCTTTGACACATTAGAGGCTTTCCTTTCCGAAACCCAACACATACCGCTGGCTGAAATATCATCGCATCTCTACTATCGGCAAGGTGAAGAAGTTGTTCAGCACTTGCTAAATGTCGCCGCGGGTTTAGAACTCCGTCGTTTTAGGTGAACCGCAAATCCTCGGTCAGGTTACGGATGCATATTCAGCGGCCCGGCGGCATGGGACCGCGGGGAAACTTCTCTCGCGGCTCTTCCAGACTGCTATCCAGGCTGGCAAACGAGCTCGCACCGAGACAACCATTAGTCGCAATCCGGCCTCAGTCGCATCGGTGGCTGTCAAATTGATCTCGGAATCAGTATCTGATTTGAGCTCCGCAAAAGTTATGGTGCTTGGAGCCGGAGAAATGGCCGAATTGTCTGTGGAAGCTCTGCGTAAGACGCGGTGTCACTCAGATAATAGTGGTCAACCGTACTTTGCAGCGAGCCCAAGAACTCGCCCAGCGCTGGAACGGTCAATCAGCCGCCCTTGAAATGCTTCTTGAACTTCTTCCAGATATGGATATTGTGATCACTTCGACCGGTGCGCCACACACCATCATTCAAACCTCGATGGTCTCAAAGACCATGGAAGAACGCTCCCATAGACCCATGGTAATCATGGATATTGCCGTCCCCCGTGATGTCGACAGTGATGTAAGTCAAATCCCTGGCGTCTACTTATTTGATATGGACGCCCTCTCTGAGCAGCTGGAAAACGCCCTCGCTCTACGTGCTGCGGAAATACCGCGGGTTGAAAAAATCTTGGCTGAAGAGCGTGCTTGTTTCATGGAATACCTAGCCACCCTGGATCTGGTTCCCCTAATTGTGGAAATGCGCCAACGAGCAGACGCCATCCGGCGAGCGGAACTGGAAAAATCCATCCGGCGCCTCCCCGATCTCCCGCCTGATATTCAGCAACATATCGAGGTACTGACCAAAGCCATCGTCAATAAAATTCTCCACAGCCCAACAATTCGTTTACGCCAAGAAGCCAACGGTCCCAATGCCGTCGATTATGCCGACGTCGCGCGCGGTCTTTTCGGTCTCGACTAGGGCAGATGAGTAAATAATCCATTTACTGGTATATCGATGCGTAAACTAACCTTCGCCACCCGCCCATCCGCCTTAGCCCGCTGGCAAACCCAACATATTATCCAAAAACTCCAAGCCCAATGGCATGATCTAACCTGTGAAGAAGTGGTTATCACAACCACAGGCGATCGTGTCCTTGACAAGCCCCTGCCCGAAATTGGCGGTAAAGGGTTGTTCACCCGCGAACTGGAGCAAGCTCTCATATCCAAGGACGTCGATACCGCCGTCCATTCGCTGAAAGATCTTCCGACCGATAATGCCCCTGGGTTAACCATTGGTGTCATCCCCAACAGAGCCGATGTCCGTGATGTTCTCATCTGCCCATCTGGGTATACCCTCGACAAACTCCCCTCCGGTGCTATCATCGGCACCTCTAGTATTCGCCGCCAGGCGCAGTTGCTCGCCCACCGTCCAGACCTGCAAGCCAAATCCATCCGCGGTAATGTCGACACCCGGATTCGCAAAGCAGTCGCAGGCCAATACGATGCCATCATCCTTGCCGCCGCAGGTGTTGATCGCCTGGGGCTTGATGAACATATCACCCAATATTTATCTATCGAGCTGATGTTACCCGCACCTGGGCAAGGCGCATTGGGGATTCAATACCGCGCCGATGATGAGCGTACCCTGACATTACTCTCTGCCATTGACCACCAACCTACCCATTCAGCTGTGACAGCCGAGCGGGCGTTCTTGGCTGCGTTAGGCGGGGGGTGTTCGCTTCCAGTGGGCGCATTAGCTTCCCTAGAAGGAGACTTAATCCGGCTTCAAGGAGTCGTAGCTGCTCCTGATGGTAGCCGGGTCTTGCGAGTGTCAGCCTATGGAAAAGATCCCCAAACCTTAGGCAAAACGCTCGCTAGAAGAGCATTAGCCGAGGGTGCCAACGAATTGCTCATGCTAGAGGGAATCACGGAATAGTTATGCGAGTTTTGATTACCCGTCCCCGAGAGCAGTCTGCGTCCTTTTCAGGTGAACTTCAAGCCATTGGTGCAGACCCCATTTACCTGCCTACGATTGCGATTAAGCCTGTGGAGGATAAATCGCAACTGGACAAGTCCCTTTCCCGGCTTAATGACTACGCTTGGTTGGTCCTAACCAGTGCCAACGCCGCGGCGGTTGTATTAGAGCGGTTGACTGTTCTCAAGGCTGGCAGGCGCTTCCCAAAGATCTGCGTGTGGCTGCTATTGGTCCAAAGACAGGCGCTAAACTCAAAGCGGCAGGTATCACACCGGATTACGTTCCTGAGCAATATATCGCTGAAGCCATTATTCCCGGATTAGGTGATCTGCGCGGTCGCTGGGTGCTGCTCCCTGTGGCCGATATCGCCCACGATACGTTGCCCAAAGCCATCCAAGCAGCCGATGGAATCCCACATGTGATTTCCGTCTATCACACCGTTTTGGCTGAGCCCGATCCGAATGGTGTGGCTGCACTGCGATCCGGTGTAGACGTGATCACTTTTACCAGCAGTTCTACGGTGCGGAATTTTTTCACACTTTGCCAAAATGCCGGAATTGACTCCCTAAACCTGCCCAGCGCCCCAACAATCGCCTGTATTGGCCCAAAAACAGCCCAGACAGCCCGAGACTTAGGGTTGGTCGTAGATATCGTTGCTGATCCCCACACCACCGCTGGCTTGGTTGCCAAGATAAAATCGCTTTCCGATTGGACACCCTTACAATGACTATAAATTACTCAGCTACCCCGCCCGCCTTTCCCATCTCTCGCCCGCGCCGGTTACGCCTTACCCCCATGCTTCGTGATATGGTGCGCGAGACCATCATAACCAGCAAGGATTTCATCTACCCCCTATTCATCAGGCATGGTCAGGGCATCAAAGAACAGATCAGCTCCATGCCGGGCCAGTTCCAATGGTCAGTGGATCTACTGGCTGCCGAAGCCACGTCGATCGCTGAGTTGGGGATCCCTGCGGTGATTTTATTTGGTATCCCCAGCGAAAAAGATCCCATCGGTCAGGAGAATTATGCCCCGGACGGTATCATCCAACAGGCCACCCGCGCCATTAAAGCAGCCGTGCCAGATTTGGTTGTCATCAGCGATGTTTGCTTGTGTGAATACACGGACCATGGTCACTGCGGTGTGTTAAATGCTGGCGCTGAACGAAGTAAGCATCTGCCCGAGGGGTATGTTCACAATGACCCTACCCTGGATATTTTGGGGCAGGTCGCTGTTTCCCACGCTGAGGCTGGTGCCGATATCGTCGCCCCCAGCGGCATGATGGATGGGATGGTCGCGGCCATCCGGTCGGCGCTGGATGAAAGAGCCTTCGACCACATTCCCATCCTTTCTTATGCCGTTAAGTACGCTTCTGCGTTTTACGGTCCCTTCCGTGATGCCGCCGATGGTGCTCCCAAATTTGGGGATCGCAAATCCCATCAAATGGACCCCGCCAACAGCCGCGAAGCCCTCCGCGAAGCTGCCCTGGATGTGGCTGAAGGCGCCGATATGCTGATGGTCAAGCCTGGTCTAGCCTATCTCGACGTCATCCATCAGGTGCGCGAGGCTTTTGGCGAGCTGCCCATAGCGGCATACAATGTCAGCGGTGAATACGCAATGATCAAGGCTGCAGCAGCCAACGGTTGGGTTGATGAAGAGAAAGTTGTCTTGGAAACCCTGACTGCTTTCAAACGCGCTGGTTGCGATTTGGTAGTTACCTATCACGCTAAAGCTGCCACGCGCTGGTTAATGCGTAAATAGTTCACGGCTGAAAATTTCAGGCTAGACATTCAACTAACAACCTGCGACTGCTAAAACAGGAGCATTATGACAACGACAAATCTGAACGAAAAAGCAGCCGCTGAACGACAGTACCACAACAAACGCATGCTGCACGCCGATTTCGACCAAGCCCCCTTCACCATCGCTTGGGAAGTAACACGTGCCTGCGCCTACGCCTGCGTCCATTGTCGGGCAGATGCCCAGCACCACAGCGATCCTGATGAGCTGACCACCGAAGAAGCCTTTCGATTAATTGACCGTCTATCCGAGTTCGGCAGCCCTATTTTAATCTTCACCGGCGGCGATCCGATGATGCGGCGCGATTTATTTGAACTGATCGCCTACGCTACTGAGAAAGGTTTGCGCTGCTCGCTAACCCCCACGGCCACGGCATTGCCCACTATCGAACGCTTGCAGCAAGCCGGTGAAGCCGGTATTCGCCAAATCGCCCTGAGCTTGGATGCGCCCTGTGATGAAGTCCATGATGACTTCCGTAAAGTAGCCGGTTCCTGGCAGCGAACCTTGGGAATTCTGCACCGGGCCCAAGATGTCGGGTTAAGCGTGCAGGTAAACAGCACCGTAGCCAATCACAACGTCGATATCCTGCCTGAGATGGTGCCCTTTATTGAAGAAGTCGGTGCAGTACAGTGGTCGGTGTTCTTCCTAGTCCCTACCGGACGTGCCATGATTGACCTGATGATCTCCGCTGAGGAACACGAAAAAATCTTCAATTGGCTCTACGATCTCTCTCAAGCAACCCCGTTCGACATCAAAGCCACCGCTGCCCCGATGTACCGACGCGTTGCCATTGAGCGTAAGAAAGCCGAGAGCAGCGGGGATAAACCGGTCACCTTCCAGGGGGCAGGGTTCCAATACGCTGACGGGTTAAACCGTCCTACCAAAGGCGTCAATGATGGCAATGGGTTCCTTTTCATATCGCACACCGGCTCAATTGAACCATCCGGTTTCCTGCCCATCAGCGCCGGGAACGTAAAGGCCAACGATGTGGTCGACGTCTACCGTAACGCCCCGCTCTTCAAGGATTTGCGGGATTACAGCAAATTGAAAGGCCGTTGTGGCATTTGCGAATACCGTGATGTGTGCGGCGGACAGCGCGGCCGGGCTTACGGAGTAACAGGCGATTACATGGAAACAGACCCGGCGTGTGTCTACCAACCCAAAAGACAGGCTTAAGATTTCAATGAATATTCAATGGACCGGCTTGGTGGCCGCAGCAGCAACGTTTCTTGGGGTATGGTGCGGGCATGTAGCGGTGCGTAAAATCGAAGCGCTGGTTGAGAGGCTCTGGGTGCCAATTGTCTTGTCGTTGATATTGGGATTGGGGAGTTGTATTTGGTCGCTGCTGGTTGATAACGCATTACTGAGCGCAGCCGCTGGCATTTTCGGTGTCACCCTGTTATGGGATAGTTTCGAATTCTGGCGCCAGCAAAAACGGGTCATCAGAGGTCATGCTCCCGCCAACCCAGACAATCCCCGCCATGCTCGTATCTTGGCAGTAAGCCCGGAAGCAACCACACTGGACCTGCTCGACCGGGATCCAGTCGGTCATCCCGTCAGCCCAGAAGAAGCCGTACGATTGATCGCTGGACCAAAATTAATGAATCCCTTCGGAATTATGCTCGGTGCCGCCACCCTTTTTATCATCGGATCTGGATTCATCTGGGTGATCCTCGGAGAGCGCTACTTCGGTATGCTCTGGTGGCCATATTTCATGGGACTGGGGATCATCCTGGTGATTGGATCCCTATTCACTGCTACGATTTGGGGCTCCGCCATCATGGGCGTTTTCGGCGCTTCCCTGATTTGGGGATCTACAGAATTCAAGGAACAGGCCATCCGGGCAGAATCGGGCTGGTACTCTTTCAATTCAAAATCGAAACCTCGACCACCATTTGCAGACAAAATAGAAAAATGGAAGGCGCCACATTTGTAATCGAACTGTTATTTGACCCAGACTATCAAACTATGAAACGAATGGTTTTATGACTATGAAACTAACTATCATCGGTGGCGGTATAACCGGATTAGCCGCAGCCTACTACGCTCAAAAACAGACCGACAGGCCAATTGAAATCACCCTGCTGGAGCAAGCTGATTATTGGGGCGGAAAGCTGATCACCACTCGGATTCCCCATGACGAAGGTCAATTTGTGATTGAAGGCGGACCTGATACTTTTGTGGTCACCAAACCATGGGGGGTCAATTTGTGCAAGGAGTTGGGATTATTTGAGCGCCTGCGCGGGACCAATCCTGAAGTAAGGACAACCTACATTCTCAAGAACGGCAACCTTCACGAATTACCCGGTGGACTGACCATGATGATCCCCACCGAATTCGGCCCGCTGATACGCAGTGGGTTGCTCTCCTGGCCCGCAAAGGTCCGCATGGGGATGGATTTCTTCATCCCTGCTGCTAACGATAACGGCGACGAAACCATGGCTGAGTTCGTCACTCGCCGCCTGGGTCGTGCGGCTTACGAAAGCCTGATCGAGCCGTTGATGAGCGGTATCTACGCCGGGGACGGCGACAAGCTCAGCTTGCAGGCCACGCTGCCTTACCTGCGTGACCTGGAACAGAAATACGGTGGACTTGTCAAGGGTGCCCTGGCTGTGCGTAAAGAACGCGTCAAAAAAGCTAAAACCACCGTCAGGTCCCCCCATCCGGCACAAAGATCTAGCAGTATCTTCCTGACCCCCTTGACCGGATTGGCCGAAATTGTTGATGCTTTGGTAGATGAGTTGGAATCCTATGGTGTGGATTTGCGGTTGGGTACGACTGTTCAAAGTGTTTCCCAAACCCCGGATGGATATCATATTCACCTGGTTAATGGAGATTCTATCCAAACAGACGGTCTCATCCTCGCCACACCAACCTATGTCAGTGGGGCATTGATTAGCAATTTCGCCCCAGGTCTAGCCGCTGAATTGGCTGCAATTGAATATGTTTCTACCGCCACAGTGACTCTAGCCTTCCGGGAAGAGGATTTACCGCGATCGTTAGATGGTTATGGGTATGTTATTCCTAGGAGTGAAGAGCGTAAAGCCTTAGCGTGCACCTGGACTTCGACAAAGTTCCCTCATCGAGCTCCAGATGGCCATGCTCTCGTGCGCGTATTTATCGGCCGAGCTGGGCAAGAGAACCAAATTACCTGGGAGGATGATGCCCTACTGGAAATCGCTCGCACAGAGCTTGAACAAACATTGGGCATCTCTGTAAAACCCCTGCTAACCCGAATTTACCAGTGGAAAAAAGCCATGCCGCAATACAACCTGGGGCACCCGAAAAGGTTGTCACGTATTCATACCACCCTCGATGATTTCCCAGGTCTGGGTTTAGCTGGTAACGGTTACCAAGGTATTGGTATCCCAGATTGCATCCATTCCGGCGAGTTAGCCGTAGAGAAGATTCTTCATCACGAAAGCCAAACAGAATATTCGTAGAGAAATATGAGTCTCTCCGCGTTGATCTTTGTGGTTAAAGTTTAGGAGTCAAAATGAACATTCACAAATCTGTCGAACTTTTCCAACAAGCCAAAACTTTGCTGCCCGGCGGCGTCAATTCCCCCGTGCGGGCTTTTCGAGCGGTAGGTGGACAACCGTTATTCATCAAGAAGGGTGTCGGGGCCTATCTGCATGATGTGGACGGAAACCGCTATATTGACTATGTACTCTCCTGGGGTCCGTTGATTTTAGGGCATGCCCACTCCGATGTGGTCGCAGCCATCAAGCAGGCAGCCGAACTGGGCACCAGCTTTGGTGCGCCCAGCCCCCTGGAATTGGAATTGGCCCAAAAGATTCAAAAATTCATGCCCAACATGGAAATGCTGCGCTTCGTCAACTCTGGTACTGAGGCCACCATGACAGCCCTGCGCCTCGCTCGGGCGTATTCACAGCGAGATAAAATCATTAAATTTGAGGGCTGCTACCACGGTCATGCCGACTTACTGCTGGTGCAAGCCGGTTCTGGTGTAGCGACACTGGGACTACCTGATTCGCCGGGCGTACCCCAGGGAACCGCCCAAGATACGCTTGTGGCACGCTACAACGACATTGGCTCCGTAGCTGAATTATTCGCTGCATATCCAGACGATATCGCCGCCATCATTATCGAACCGGTCGCTGGTAATATGGGCGTAATCATTCCCGAATCGGGCTTCCTGGATAATTTACGGGAGCTAACCCAAAATCATGGTGCTTTATTGATCTTCGATGAGGTCATGACTGGGTTCCGCGCCAACCGAGGCGGTGCGCAGGCCCTATATAATATCCAGCCCGACCTGACTACTCTGGGCAAGGTCATCGGTGGCGGATTACCGGTGGGTGCTTACGGCGGCAAGCGCAATATAATGTCCATGATCGCGCCAGCTGGACCGGTCTACCAAGCCGGGACGCTCTCGGGGAATCCCCTAGCAATGGCGGCTGGGATCGCTACTCTCGAAGCCTTAGATAAACCCGGGATCTGGGAATCCCTCGAGAATTCCAGTCAGAAACTCGCAACAGGGATTGGGAAGGCAGCTGATGATGCCGGCATCTCCGTCTGGCAGAATCGAGTCGGCACGATGTTCGCCACGTTCTTCACCGAAAACCCGGTCAAGGATTGGCCATCTGCCAAGAGCAGTGATACTGAATCCTTCGGTAAATTTTTCCAGGGCATGCTGGAGCGGGGCATTTATCTGGCACCATCACAATTCGAGGCCGGGTTCATGTCTACCGCGCACGGTGAAACCGAAATCGATGCAACCATCCAGGCCGCTGTGGAGACCTTCAAATCATGGTAACAAGAGAAGTAACTCTCAACCCCGGATTGGTCCGATATCGCCTGGCGACTGCCCTGATTTGGATCGGCGTATTGACATGGGTGCCGTTTATCATTTTGCGGTCCATGGGGGAATATCCATCCATCTTTTGGTTTCTGCCTTTCCACTTGATCGGTGTGGCAGGCGGCTCACGCTTAAAAGCGGCTGCACGCCGGGAAATGGGCGCACCTCCACCTAACAAGACCCAGTTACAGACGATCGGACGCATCCTGGTTATCACTGGGATCATGGTTTGGGTGGTTTATTTTGCACTGAAATTGGTTTTTCACACCCCCGTGGAGGCGGTTCAATTCTTGCCCTACCATTTGACCGCCATGTTAAGTGGAATCGCAATTATCTTGGTAAATTTCCTGGTTACCCGCTAGAAATCTTGAGCTTTAGGAGTACGAATGTCAAGCAACGAACCGATATCACGTTTCCTGCGAGCATGCCGTCGATTGCCGGTGGATGCAACACCCGTGTGGTTGATGCGCCAGGCGGGGCGTTATATGGAAGAATACCGCGCCTTACGGGAAAAATACAGCATGCTCGAGCTGATCCAGACCCCCGAGTTAGCCGCTGATGTCACTATGCAGCCGATCAACGCCTTTGATTTGGATGCTGCCATCATCTTTGCCGACATCCTGCCACCGTTAATTGGGATGGGGTTGAATTTGGAATTTGTCCCGGGAAAGGGACCGGTGATTTACAACCCGATTAACAGCCCTAATGACATCGACCAATTACGAACGCCTCCCGCCGAGGAATATCTCGGCTCGACAATCAAGGCAGTCAAAATTGTGAGCACAGAACTGGCCTCGCGAGGGATTCCGCTGATTGGGTTTGCCGGTGCCCCCTTTACTCTAGCATCCTATGCCATCGAGGGCGGTGGCTCCAAAGACTATGCCAAAACCAAATCTCTGATGTACAGCCAACCTAAAGCCTGGAACACGTTGATGGAAAAACTAGTCGCCGTGCAGGCTGATTACCTTCTCCAACAGGTTGATGCGGGTGCATCTGCTTTGCAAGTTTTTGATTCCTGGGTCGGATTGGCTTTGGGGAAAGATGCATACAACCAATATGTATCACCCTACAATACCAAGCTATTCGATTTACTCAAGTCGACTGGCGTCCCGGTGGTCAACTTCAGCACGGGTACCTTTCCCTATCTTGAAGACGTGGCTGCCTGCGGTGGGGATGTGCTCGGCGTGGATTTCCGCATGCCGCTGGGCGACGCTTGGGAAAAAATTGGATTTGACCGCGTTATCCAGGGAAACCTTGACCCTATGACGATTTTCGCTCCCTGGAGTGAACTCAAAATCCACATTGACCGCGTTCTCGATACGGTTTGTGGGCGTCCTGGGCATATCTTCAACCTGGGGCATGGCCTACATAAATCCACACCCGTCACTAGCGTCAAACGGCTGGTGGACTATATTCACGAACGGACAAGTAGTTACTAATAAAGTAACACGAACATTACTTGACGGGTAATTGAGCTGGAATTATCAAATTGAATATGCAATTTGCTCATGGCTCATTACCCCTTTGATTTTTTTACTCTCAAAGCATGGGGAAGGCGGTTCGGAACTCGTCCGCTTAGGGTCATCAGATTCAAAAGAACCGCGTATTTCAATTTTGAACCTACCTCAAATAAAAATGAACCGCTTTTAAATGATAGCGGTTAATATTAGTAAAGCTACGTTTTCTCCTTCTTAGATTTCATCGATGGGAAGCCTAACGGCCCATGATAAGATGCTCGACATATCGAAGGCCCTTGCGCTAGACCAGACAAATTTATCGTTGCCTAGTCCAAGTTGATACTCATATCAGCGAGGGTGTTTAATAACCTTGTTAACCACTATAAACTTGCACCAGAGAGTGATGGGTTTCTTACTGCTCTTTTTGCTGCTGACCGGATGCAGCAGCGCGCCCACAGAGACATTGCCTGCCGTATCAGCATCCCCTTTACAGACGGCTTCGGTTGTCCCCACCTTGACGCGTGTTACATCACAACAATACGGACAACAAGAAGGCCAGCTGAGTATCATATCCCCCCTGCATAGCACCCAGGTGTCAGGGGGAGGTGGCCTGCGGATTGCGCTTTACCTCATCGATCACAACGATCTGCCGTTGGAGGGAGCAATAGTTCAAGCCGAGCTGTGGACTCCCGCGGGTGAATTGTTCGCCAGCTTACCCTGCATTGATAATGGAAATGGGCAATATCTGGCTGAGTATATACGTCTGCCCTTGCGGAACACCGGCGGCTACTGGCATCTAGTTGGCAAGGCCAAGTGGAACGATGATCAACAAGCTGAAGTAGAGGCGACATTTCAAGCAAACCCGTCGGTCAGCGAAATGTACCAAACCCTGTATGGGTTCTGGATTGACCAACCGCAAATTCACGGTTTAGGTACAGGTTTCTACAATCTCTCCCAATCCGGTGGGTTGCATTTTGAGGACGAGCTGCATGAGGATGGCAGCGGTTACGTGCTGCTAGATAACTACCGCTATGAAGCGCTTGGGGTCACTTTTGCAGCGCTGGAAGTCCACTGGCGGGAGGCTGAGTACCCTCCTGACGGAGCGTCTGCTGCCGTCTATGCGCAAAGTTTGATCGGTTCAGGTCTGCCCCACCAGGATCCAGACGCGCCCCCGATGGAGCTGAGCGCACAACAAGTTACATTCCAAGATCGCCCGGCCTGGCAAGTTACTGGCCGCACAAAGGAATTTTATGTATCCAAAGCTGCCGCTGAATACCCGGTCGAATGGCTGATGTTTACCTGCCCCGGTTCAAATTTCTTGTGGACACTTGTCATCTCAAGCGACCATGAATCCTACATTAGCCGGCTGCGGTCGCTGCAGGAGACCTTTGAATGCCCGTCCGCCAGTCCAGATGAGTAGACCTAGAACAGTGTTATCTCATGTTAATACTACGCAGCGCAGAATAAGAGAATCAAAAAAAAGCTTGTTCGATTGCCAATCCGTGAAGGACACAAACATACTTCAGTTGGGTGCTGAAATGCATCTGTTCGCAGCATACTCTCTGCTATGAAAGCCTCATCTATGATAAACTATTTTGGGGCATTAATCCGATATGCCATACTTTTTTGAACGTACACCTCACCTGGGGAAAAAATGCACCATTGAATTTCGCCACGCTTTGAATAACCAATCAAATCGGACAACATAATACCATGAGGCTGATATGACGATCGTTTTGGATGGCACTAATCTGACAGTAGAAAATCTTGTTCGTATTGCCCGGGGCGGAGAAGAAGTTTCGCTGGCACCTCACTCGGTAGAAAAAATAAATATCTGCCGAGCGATGCTGGAAGAAAAAATCCAGTCCAGAGAGATCATGTATGGGGTGAACACCGGAATCGGTGAATTCTCTGAGGTTGTCCTATCAGATGACCAGGTTAAGGATTTCCAACGCTACTTGATTTACAACCACGCCGCTGGCATCGGAGAGCCCATTCCGATTGAGTATGTCAGAGCTGCGATGGCTGGCAGGATTAACGTCCACGCCCACGGCAACTCAGGCTGCCGCTTGGTGATCACCCAGACCTTGATAGATATGCTTAACAAGGGGGTCACACCGGTGGTCTGTGAAAAAGGTTCCGTTGGTGCCTCTGGTGATTTAGCCCCGATGTCTCAAATCGCACTCCTGCTCATGGGGGAAGGGGAGGCATTTTTTCAGGGAGAACGCCTTCCCGGTCACACCGCCATGGAGAGAGCAGGAATACCCATCCCCGATCTGTTCGCCCGCGATGGATTGGCTACGATCAACGGCTCGAATGTGCTCACCGCCATGAGTGCGCTGCATATCTATGACATGGAGCGTTTTCTCAAGCAAGCCGAAATTGCCGCCTCGATGAGCCTTGAGGCTTTACTGGCAAACTTGAAACCATACGATTTGCGGCTGCATCAGTTGCGTGGGTTTGCAGGCGCAATCCGCTCCTGCCAGGCTTTGATGAAATGTATCGCAGGGTCAGATTTAGCAACCGGTAAAGTGAAGACCAAAGTGCAAGATGCATATTCCATGCGCTCGACACCACAGGTGATTGGTGCGGCGCATGATGCCATCGCCTATGCTCGTTCCCAGGTGGAAATTGAGCTCAATGGCGTCGGGGATAATCCCATATTTATCCCTGAAGATAAAGTGACCTTGACTGGGGCGAATTTCCAGGGTTCGCCGGTTTGCTTACCGATGGATATGGCCGGAGCAGCTATTACAATGGTGTGTGTGCTCTCAGAACGCAGGCTTAACCGCCTGACCAACCCCGCTCTCAGTGTGGGGCTGCCGCCGTTCCTGACGAAAGGAGCGGGCATGTTTTCCGGCATGATGCTCAGCCAATACACCGCCGATATGATGATTGTTGAGCAACGCATCCTTTCCACACCTGCGAGCATCCAATCGATCCCTGCCGCAGCCGATCAAGAGGATTTCGTATCCATGGGCATGAATACAGCCATCAAGAACACCCAGATCATAGATAATGCTTACGGCATACTTGGAATCGAGTTCATGGCTGCCGCCCAAGCGCTTGATTTCCGAGAATTTACACCTGGCAGGGGCGTAAAGGCTGCTCACGGAGTGATACGGGAGCACATTTCCCACCTGGATGAAGATCGCCCGCTTTATCCCGATCACATCCGTATGAAAGAGCTGGTTAAATCCGGCGAAATCCTGATAGCTGTTGAGGCTGTCGTCGGGAGCCTGGGCTAATACTAATCCGGACGGGATAGTAGCAATTACTATTAACCCACACTTGCATAGTAGCAAATCAATATTTATAGTTAGCGAGAGGGAGTTATTGTTTCAAATAATAATGTTCCTGGGCTCATCCCCAAGGAGGCCGGACTTACTGAGTTGCTTCAAATCTTGTCCTAAACTTTTCGTATTCCCCATAGCTGAACGGGCAGTATTTGATGCATAAGGTGCAGCCATTATCATTTGAAAACGGGTCAGCACACTTGGTGTGATCAATAAAAGACGGACCGCCATCTAAGAGTGTTTTGGTAACTATGTAAATCGCATTCGCAGGACATTTCTCAACCCAGATATTGCATCTTTCACAGTAGCCCCTTGTCCATTTGTGAGGATTCCCTTGCGCGAAAGGAAGATTTTCGATGTCAGTTTATACAGCAGCGAGCCGTACTCTTGGCCCATTGTTTTTAGTGATCAAGAGCCCATTTTCCCCAGATTCACCCAGACCAGCGTCTCTCGCAAGAGGTATATAATTTTCATCCCCACCGATCGCAGAACCTGCATGAGCGTTGAAGCCTCTTGAGCGTAAATATTCTGCCACTTGGTTCACAATTACGCCAACTTGATGGTAGGTTCGGAAGACTTCTATGAAAGAAACGATATTCGGGGCTTGTTTGATCTTTTCTTTATCCATTTCGATGCTGAAAACAATATCATTTTTTTACAAGATTCTGAAACCATTAACGATATAACGAGTGTTTCCCTGTGTATATCCAATATCGGAGATCCCTAAACGTCCAGCAAATCCTTCTAATTCCTCCAGGGTTTCAGCGTCTATTGCCGTTTTGCCCTGATACGGATTGTTTTGGATACTTTTCGTGCCTTTTGCCATCTCAGCAATCGAGGCTATCAGCAGTTTCCCGACATATCTCATCTGCCTGATTCTTGCCGTAAGACTCCCATAATCGATGACAACCAGGGGTACGATTCTCAGATCACGAGCCTCTGGATGGCTAGCGATAGGGCTATCCTGTTCTCTCAAGTATTTCTCAATCGTAAGGAATTTAGGTGGTTTTTAATACCTTTCAGAAAATATTAATTTCTTCATTCCATATCCTCACCAGAACTCTATGTATGGATTCCATTTTATACAATTTCTCAAACTTCATGGTCCCATTTTCAGGAGCAGGGAGATTAAATCAGCACACCCTAGCGGGAATATCTAAGAATTTTCTATTTACCGTAACTAGTGGTTCACAGTTATCTACGAACTAGAAAGCCCGACCATTTGTCTGCGGTGGATAACTGTGATGATTTCACCCCGCGCTTTGAGAAAACTTGCATGTAATATAATGGTAGTTCACCAGATCTAAAGATTGGTGCAGCTTTTTGATATGATAATCCAGGCAAACCCCTCTTCTGAGAAGGTACAATATTCAGATATATTAAATGAGGAACATAATATGCAACCCAATCCAAAAAACAAATTCCTTCTGCGGCTGATAATAATATTTATCGTCTCTCTGCTTATTCTAACCGGATGCAGCCAAGCAGATTCCACAGCTCAAACCAACCAAGCTCCGGCTGAGGAACCAGCTGTCCCCGCAGCCCCTATCGACGAAACGGATACCGCAGCCGAGGGTGAAACGAGTGCTGGAGAAACTACCGAGGAGGCCGCTGACAAAATCCTCCGGGTGGCATTCCAGCCCATCGTGCAAACTGATCCGGCTTTGATTTCGTCCGACTCGGAGGTCTTTGTCGCCAATGCCGTCTACGATTACTTCGTCGATGTGGATGCCAATTCCAACCCGGTTCCGCGCCTGGCCACTGAATGGAGCGTCAGCGATGACGGTCTGACCTACACCTTCAGTCTGGCTGAAGGCGTGATCTTCCATGATGGCAGCTCCTTCACGGCAGCGGATGTTGTCTGGACCTACGACCGCCTGCGGGACCCCGACCTGGGTTTTGCCACCTCCAGTCTGTATGCAAATATCGTCAGCATTGAAGCCGTGGATGATGCCAGCGTGGTTTTTACCCTCGAAAATCCTAACCCATTTTTCCTTTACGATCTCAGCGACAACCATGCTCTGATAGTCAAGGATGGCACTGAAGACGCGAGCGATTTCAATGGCACCGGCCCTTTTAAGGTGGTGAACTACAGCCCCGAAGACCGCGTCACCTTGGAAGCCAATCCCGATTATTATATCGAGGGGCAGCCCAAACTAGCTGGCGTAGATATCATCTTCTTCCCCGATGATATTGCCATGACCGATGCCCTGCGTGGCGGCCAGATAGACCTGGTCATGCGTATGTCTACATCCTTGTTTGAGAGTCTGCAAACCGAGAGCGGCATCAAAACGGTTTCCATCCCAACAAACGGGTTTGATCTGATTCGCTTACGCTCGGACCGCGAGCCCGGCAATGACCCACCGCGTTATCCAGGCGATGAAGCTGGCCACCGACCGGGATGCCATCCTGGCACTGGTTCAGCAAGGCTACGGAGCCGTCGGTAATGACAGCCCCATCGGCCCGCTGTACGACACCTACCATGACCCCAGCGTATCCCCGTTCCCCCGGGATGTCGAAGCAGCTAAGGCTTTATTGGTCGAGGCAGGCTACCCTGATGGTCTTGAGCTGACCCTGCACGTCCCCGATTCCGGTGGCCGGCCCGATTTGGCCGCGGTGCTCCAGCAGCAATGGGCGGAAGCCAATATTAATGTAGAAATCAGCGTTGAACCGGAGAGCGTTTATTACGGTGAAAACGGCTGGTTGGAAGTTGATCTGGGTATCACCGGCTGGGGCTCGCGCCCGTATCCCCAGTTCTACCTGGATGTCATGCTGGTCTCCGGCGCGGAATGGAATGAAGCTCACTTCGCCGATGCAGAGTTCGATGCCCTAACCCAGACGGCCAGTACTACCTTGGATGAGGATGAGCGCATCGCGACCTACTCCCAGATCCAGCAGCTGTTGGCAGAACGCGGCCCGGTCATCATTCCGTATTACTTCGCCCAATTCGGTGCCATCAACACCGATTTCGAGGGCTTCGAGCTAAAGGCTTTTGCTGGACGTACCGACCTACGTACGATCTACTAACCCTAACCACCCATGGCGACTCAAGTCAATCTTGCTAAATCACAAAACGTTGTCTCCGCACGGGGGCAACGTTTTCTTGAGTTCGTCAAACGGCTCTATCGCCAGCCAGCTTCGGCATTTGGCACCACCGTTTTTTTGCTATTTGCCCTGATGGCTATTGTCGGGCCGTTGGTCGCACCTTATGGTGCTAATGAGCAGATTTACGAAGATGCCCGTAAGCCGCCTTCACCCGAGCACTGGTTTGGCACCGACCACCTGGGACGTGATGTCTTCAGCCGCGTAATCTTCGGGGCGCGCGATATCTTCATGCTCGCCGGCCTGGGCACCCTGCTGGCCGTGCTTATCGGCACCTCCTTTGGGTTGGTCAGTGGCTATTATCGCGGCTGGTTCGATGAGATCCTGATGCGCTTCTTCGACGGTCTGATGTCGATTCCGGCGCTGCTCTTCGCCCTGCTTATGCTGGGCACCATCGGACCCATCCCGCGAGGGCGTTCTGGCAGTATTAATCATCGTCTACCCGCCTATTGTGGCCCGGGTGGTACGCAGCGTAGTTTTGAGCGTAAAGAACAAAAGTTATATCGCCTCTGCCCGTAGCCAGGGCGAATCGACCGCTTTTATCCTTTTCCGGCAGGTGCTACCAGTGGTTTATCCCGCATTAACCGTTGAAGCCGCCTTGCGCTTTTCTTACGCCATATTTCTGACAGCATCGCTGGGATTCCTAGGCGTGGGAGTACAGCCGCCCAACCCCGATTGGGGACTGATGGTCAACGAAGCCCGGCGCACCTATACCCAGGTACCGTGGGCTTTGTATTTCCCAGCCGCAGTCATCGCGCTGATTGTGATCGGCATCAACCTGATGGCCGATGGGCTCAAACGGGCTTTGCGGTACGAGGGCTGAAGTGATGGTGAATACAAACGTCCTGGAAGTGCACGACCTTTCGATGGTCTACACAACTGAGGGAATTGATCTGCCTGTTTTACGGAATATCAACCTGGAAATTCAGGTAGGGCAGATATACGGGTTGGTCGGTGAAAGCGGATCTGGGAAAACCACCCTAGGATTGACAATTATGCGTTACCTGCCCCCGCAGGGGCGCGTGACAAAGGGGATGGTCAAACTGGCTTCCAGGGATCTACTAGCCCTCCCAAAATCCGAACTGCAGGCGCTCTGGGGCAAAGATATCACCCTGGTTCCCCAGGATCCCTTTTCTTCTCTGAACCCATCCATCCGCATCGGAGAGCAGTTAGCCGAGCTCTTCCGCGCACATGGCAAGCTGGACAAAAAAGCTGCCCGAAAGCGTGCCCTCGATTGGATCGAGCGCGTGCGGCTGCCTGACCCCCAACGGATCGCCAGCAAATATCCCCACGAATTGAGCGGCGGGCAGGTACAGCGCATCATGGTTGCCATGGCCCTAAGCAACCAGCCGCAGCTCCTGGTGCTGGACGAACCTACAACCAGTCTGGATGTAACCACTGAAGCCGTCGTGCTGGACCTGCTGCGGGACTTGATCCAAGAAGAGGGCGCCTCGGCCTTGTTCATAACCCACAATTTGGGCATCGTGGCCGGGCTGACCGACCAGGTAGCCGTGCTTTACGCTGGTGAGTTGGTCGAAGATTCACCGACGAAATCGCTCTATCGCCAACCTCTGCATCCCTACACCCAGGGTCTTCTCAACAGCGTGCCCCAGCTGGGGATGCACAAAGATGAGACTGCTCTGGTGGGCATGGTGGGCCAAATCCCATCCCTTACAGAATTACCACCTGGATGCGTTTTTGCCCAGCGTTGCAGTTTAGCTATAGATCTCTGCCTCCTGGAGCGTCCCCCATTGGAACATCCCAGCCAGGACCGCAGCATCCGCTGCCATCGCTGGCGAGAAATCCAAGCGGGAGGGATTACACTCATCGTCGAAGATAAGCCGGCTCACTCATCTCCACCACAAGAAACCGAGCCCATTCTCTGGGTAAATGACCTGCAGGTGATCTACCAGATCAGCAGCGCAGGTTTGGGAACGCTCCTTGGCAAGAAGCACGCATTCCAGGCTGTGGACGGGGTTAGCTTGCAGGTTGGCAAAAGCCGCACGCTGGGCATCGTTGGCGAAAGCGGCAGCGGCAAAACCAGCCTGGCGCTGGCCATTATGGGTCTGGTCGATTCTGCTAGTGGCGAGATGAATCTTTTAAAATTTCATCTGCCCCATGAGCTTCGCAAACGGGACCGCAAAACGCTAAGATTGCTGCAAATGGTCTTCCAGAGCCAGGACGAAGCCTTTTCACCCTTTCTGACCGTGGAAGAAATCTTGAGCCGCCCGTTGCGCAATCTGCTCGGCATGCAAAAGGACACAGCCCAAGAGCGGGTGGTGGAATTACTTGATATGGTGCGTCTGCCCGCAGAATTCGCCCGCCGGTATCCCCAGCAGTTGAGCGGCGGCGAAAAGCAGCGCGTCGCCATTGCTCAGGCCTTTGCCGCCAATCCGAATTTGCTGATAACCGACGAACCGGTTTCGGCTTTGGACGTCTCGGTGCAGGCTAATATCCTCAACCTGCTTAATGTCTTGCAGCGTGATCACGGTACCGCCAGTTTGTTAATCTCCCACGATATCGCCGTTGTAACCTATCTGGCCGACGAAGTAGCGGTCATGTACCTGGGGCAGTTCATGCAGTTCAGTTATACACACCAGCTTTTGTCCCCGCCCTTTCATCCGTATACCGAGGCGCTGCTGTCAGCGGTCCCGGTGGCAGACCCCGATCACCAGCTGCAATCTATCCGCCTACCCGGCGATATCTCCAGCCCCCTGGAGAAACCCGCCGGTTGCCCCTTCCACACCCGCTGCCCGCGGTTGGTTGGTGACATCTGTATGGAAGAAAAGCCCCCTTGGCAAAGCACTCCAGAGGGTAAGCAAATTTTCTGCCATATCCCTATCAAAGAGTTGCTGGCAGACCAGAAGGCCTTATTAATCGACAAAATTGGTGCGGGGAAATAAGTTATGCTGATCTACATCTTGCGCCGGATCGGATATCTGGGCCTGACCCTGATCATAACATCGTTCCTGGTGTTCCTGATTTCCCAGGTCATTCCGGGAGATGTTTGCCGTGTCATCATCGGCCGCGAGGCTGGGGAAGCCGCCCTGCAACACTGCCGGGTCGAATTGGGTTTCGTAGACGAAGACGGCCAACCGGTTTCAGCAGCCAAGCGCTACGTTTCCTGGCTGATCGATTTCATAAGCGGGGATTGGGGAACCTCCTTCGCCACCGGAGAAGCAATCCAACCCTGGGTAATGGGACGGTTGAGAAACTCCTTGATGTTGAGTGCCTTGGCGCTGATCATTTCAGTGCCCCTGGCTACATTTTTGGGCGTGCTGGCGGGTTTGAACGAAGGCAAACTGGTCGATACGGTCATCAGTGTTGGCTCGCTCTCGGTGGTGGGGCTGCCGGAGTTTATCACTGGCATCCTACTGATTAACCTAGTCGCTTTCCGGGTGGATTTCATTCCAGCAAACTCATCCATTCCGGTAGATACATCTTTCCGGGAAGCATTGCCGAGTTTGATCTTACCGGCTATCACCGCCACCCTGGTGCTGCTGGCCTACATCGCTCGATTGACAAGAGCGGGCGTTGTCGAAGAACTCAAACAGAACTATGTCCGGACAGCCGAGCTCAAGGGCTTATCCCCCACCACCGTTCTCTACAAACATGTCCTGCGCAATAGCCTGCTACCCACCATTACCGTGATTGCCATCAGCATCGGCTGGTTGATCAGCGGGTTGGTGGTCATTGAGAACGTCTTCAACTATCCTGGCTTGGGACGCCTGATGGTTTTTGCCATCGACCGGCGTGATCTGCCCACTTTGCAGGCCTGCGTGATGATTTCCGTGGTCGGGTTTGCCCTGGCCAACTTGATCGCGGATATATTGTACGCCGCCCTGAATCCCCGCATTCGGGTAGGCGAGTGATGAAATCATTTCAAGTCCATTTCACTCTTAGAGAGTAACATTCAGCGATTTATTTAATTGAAACGTCTAGCTCGCTACCGCCTGCCCCATCCCAGCACAGCGATGGTTTCGATGTGGTTCCACCCAGGGCGGAATTAACCCGGCTGCACGAAGAAATCCCCGCCAGGGATGATATGCCTGACGAGTTGAAACCAGTGTTGGAACGGCAGCGGAAATGTGAGATAGATCATCAATCAATGCTTGCTCCGAACCACTTCCAAAGAAGTAATCCTCGTAACTGGATATTTAGTACAGCTCAGGCTGATTTAAATATTCTCAAATACCAGGGATTAGGCTGAGTACAAGTTTAACACCGCGATAACTGAGCACTTGATTTCATTATCGGAGATCAATACACCTTATACATTAATCTGCCCATTAATCTAAATCGCGCCTGACCGAGCAGCTGAACGAGGGCGCCCGTTTGTGTCACAAACTGACCCTCGTCTCTGCTCCGGCTGGTTTTAGCAAGACCACACTGGTCAGCGAATAGGCGAAAAACTAAAAACTTGACCCCTCAATCGAAAGCCAAATTGTATACAGAATCGCCTGGCTCTCGCTGGACGAAAGTGACAACGACCCGATCCGTTTCCTAGCCAATTTTATCGCTGCCTTGCGGACAATTGATGCCAACATTGCGAAAGGAGCATTGAATGCACTCCAATCTCCTCAGGCATCACGGACTGAGACTGTCCTGACATCTCTGATTAACGCGGTTGCCGACGTCCCCGAAAGAATTATCATTGTCTTCGACGGCTACCACACCAAAGAATCTTCTCCCGTTGATGATGCTCTCACTTATTTACTGGAACATCTGCCGCTACAGATACATCTGGTCATCGCGAAGCGGGTTGATCCCAGCCTAGCTTTAGGTCGCCTGCGCGCTCTAGGCCAACTGACCGAGCTCCGCGCCAAAGACTTGCGTCTTTCAACCTCCGAAGCTGCCGAATTTCTGAACCAGGTAATGGGTTTGAACCTCTCAGTGGAAGACCTCGCCGTCCTAGAAACGCGCACCGAAGGATGGATTGCTGGACTGCAATTAGCTGCCATTTTGATACAAGGGCACGAAGATACTGCTAACATCATCAAATCTTTTACTGGCAGCCACTGTTTTGTTCTGGACTACCTGATCGAAGAAGTCTTGGAACAGCAGCCCGACGGTATTCAGGCTTTCTTATTGCAAAACGCCATTCTCAACCGGCTGACCGGTTCCTTGTACGATGCTCTCACTGGTCTTGATATCGATCAGATGACATTGGAAATGGTAGAAAGCGCCAATCTGTTCATCGTCCCCCTGGATGAGGAGCGGCGCTGGTATCGCTATCACCATCTATTTACCGATTTGCTGCGTCAGCGCCTAGGCCATTCTCATCCAGAACAGGTGCCAATTCTGCACGCTATGGCCAGTGAGTGGTACGAACAAAACGGGTTCGCCGATAAGGCAATAGAGCATGCTCTGCATGCCAAAGAATTCAACCGGGTGTTGTTCCTGATCGAAAAACATGTTGATACGTTATGGGGGCCTGAACATACCAAATTAAAGCATTGGCTTGCAGGATTGCCTGGCGAATTGTTATTCTCCAGGCCACAGCTCTGTATCTTTCACGGCTGGTATCAGTTCGTTAACGACCAGTTGGATGCGGCTGAACGGCCTCTTCAAACCGCCGAACAAATGATAGATTCTAGCACCGATCGGTCCACTGAAACCGTGCCACAAGAGCAGGTCTCAAAAACTAATTCTGATAGGATGAAGCTGCGAGGTAGGGCAGCCACTGTCCGAGCATTTTTGGCATCTTACCGTGAAGATGTGTCGGGGATCATTCAGCATGGAAGCCAGGCACTTGAATATCTACCAGAGTAAGACCTAACCTGGCGCATCCTCACTGCAAATGTTTTGGGCTATGCATACCTTATCAAAGGTGATATGACCGCAGCGTACGAGACCCGATTAGAAGCATTGAATGCTTGCAACGCGGCAGGTAACATCTATTTTGTATTGGTAGCCAATCTGAAACTTGCTATACCCCTGAGGAAGCAGGGCCGGTTGCAGCAAACCATGGAGATTTGCCAGCAACAGTTGCAACTAGCTAACGAAAGCGGGCTGCCGCGAACGAGAGCAGTTGGCTGGTTGTTGGCGATATGGGGCGAGGTGCAGGTCGAATTAAATGATCTGGATGGAGCCATACAACGAGCGAAAAAAGGTTTTTAGTTGGGACTGGCCGAAGCTTCGAAAATGCTCGGTTGGAGCTACATGTGTCTGATGAGGGTCCTGTTTTCCAGCGGGGATATGGCTGGCGCCGAAGAGATAATCTAAAAGATGCAGAATATCGTTTGAGAATCCAATGTGCCTCTGCGGGTCATGAGCCTGATGGCAGCCAGGCAGACGCGGTTTTGGCTGGTGCAAGAGAGGCTGGAAGCAGCATCGCAATGGGCGGTAGTTCGTGGGCTGTACACCGATGGGGAGCCCAAACTAGCGGACAAAACTGGCTTTTTCTTGTTAATTGAGTATGTAGTACTAACCCGAATTCTTTCGCTTAAGAGCGGTTCGGTAAAACCGCCGGGCTGCTGCGGCACCTGATCGAGGCAGCAGATGCGGGGGGGGGGTGTACTTCGAACGTAATCGAGATTTTGATACTCCAGGCGGTGACTCGCCAAGCACAAGGGGATTCAGACCAAGCTATCCCTACGCTGGAAGAAGCCCTAACCATCGCAGAACCGGGCGGCTTTATCCGAGTGTTTGTCGATGAAGGTCCACCAACGGCTCATTTGATCAGCGTAGCCCTCACGCGCGGGATTGCGCCAGATTATGTTAGTCGGTTGTTAGCAGCATCCTCCAGCGCCAAAACGGAGCAAGCTGGTTCATCGAAATCTCAAGTTCCCGAAACTGAATTGGTTGAACCTCTGAGCGAGCGCGAAATTGAAGTACTCCAGCTCCTGGCCTAAAGACTGACCAAACAGGTAATCGCTGCCAGGCTATACCTCTCGCTGAACACGGTCAAGGTCCACACGCGTAATATTTATGGCAAACTCAATAATCATAGTCTTACGCGGGCGATAGGACATTCTCAAGAGTTAGGGTTTTTGTTACGCAGGTCGGTTTGAGCTTGCCGGTAATCTCAGTGTCCACAACCGGATTCAAGAGGTTGCCCGGGCAAGGGTGTTGGCGATCTTGCCTTCCACCTAAAAAGGGGTCAACAATCGCACACAAGCGGTTACCCGGGCAAGAGCTTTGGGGATTTTGACCTCCACCTAATTCCCTGGGTGTCTGAAATCCGCATTGGCGGCAAACAAAAATAAAAAACTGACGGGCCAGAAGAAAACGGCCCGTTTTTTTTGCGCGAGCGTCTGAAATCCCTGCACACGCTCGCCACTCCGGCGCAAGGGTGCCGGAGTATCATTCCCTATCCAAGCCTGCAATTAACCCTATCAATAACACGTTTGGGGTATGACACTAATACTATCTTGCAACTATGCTTTATGTGTAAGAGATAACGAACAAGTCTTAATCCTTTCAGTTATCAAAAGGAGTAAGAAAATGAGTACTGAAAATAGTTTTAGCATAGATCCATCTTGGAAGGGAGTATATAAGGTGAGTGGACTCTCCTTGTTCGCAAGTGGAGCCATCCTTGTTGTATTCCTTCTTTCCATGGTTATCATGCAAATAACTCTCCCAGACGATCCTCAAGTATTCTTTGAGAACCCGGTGCCCCCGACAATTCTCTTCATCTTAGCTGCCTTTGGAGAGTTTCTTCTGATGCCCGGGGTGCTGGGACTTTATCTAGCTCTGAAGGATGTCAATAAGAACAAGATGTTGATCGCCGCCGCATTTGGGTTGATATCTACACCCATGTGGCTTGTCTCCCGCGCCCAAATCTTCTCCCTCTTTCCAATAAGTGGTAGATACATGGCCACTACCAGCGAGATCATGAAAGCAGCATACTTGGCATCGGCAGAGCGCGCACTTGAATTGGCAAACATTTACGCAACGATGGGTTTAATGTTCCTAGGAGTCGCATCTATCCTCATCGGCTTGGTCATGCTGAAGGGAGTCTTCGGCAAACGTGTAGGCTACCTGACCACAGTCGCAGGCACCTGTATTCTCATTGGCACCTTTGGAATCTTTTTCAATCCTATAGCTGTACTAGTACCAATTGGATTAATCCTCAATGCTGCTTGGCAAACTATCGTTGGTATCAAACTCTACAGACTGGGTATGGGCCTTCCCCGGTAGGTCTTGTGATCAAGAGAGAAGCATGTTCCCGCTATCGCGTCACGGGCTATATGCGGCCCTGAACCAAGGACGAGTCCGGTCATGGAGAGTGTCATGAAAGCAATGGTCTATCACGACTATGGTTCACTCGACAATCTTGAATTGTGTGAGATAGAAATGCCCGCCGTCAAGGATGATGGTGTGCTGGTGAAAGTTCATGCGGCTTCTGTAAACTGGCTTGACTGGCACTTCCTAACAGGCACACCTTTCCTGGCGCGCATTATGGCAGGGCTGCTCAAACCCAAAAACAAAGTGTTGGGCATCGACCTGGCGGGGCACGTTGAAGCAGTTGGTGCAAGCGTCAGGCAGTTTCAGCCGGGCGATGAAGTATTTGGGTCGCGCAGTCACGGATGCTTTGCCGAATACGTGTGTGTTTCTGAAGCGGATGTAGCGATGAAACCGGCCAATCTGACTTTCGAGGAAGTGGCAGCTGTTCCTGGAGCAGCTGTCACCGCCCTGCACGCTTTGCGCGATCACGGGCAGATTCAGTCAGGGCAAAAGGTATTGATCAACGGTGCGTCTGGGGGGGTGGGTACCTATGCAGTGCAAATTGCCAAATCGATTGGCGCCGAAGTGACCGGCGTATGCAGCACCATGAATCTGAACATGGTGCGCGCTATCGGTGCAGACCAGGTCATTGATTACACCCAGGAAGATTTCACCCAAAATGGGCAGGGATATGACCTAATTTTTGATGTCGTGGCGAATCGTTCGTTTTTAGATTGCAAAGGTGCATTAATACCTCAGGGGATTTATATCACAACCGAATTTTCGCCAGTGCTTGCGCTTTATGGACTGTGGATATCCTTGACCGGGAGTCAGAAAATGGTGGCGCTGCCTCCAAAGCCACCCACTAAAACGGACCAAGTTTTCCTGAAAAAGCTCCTGGAAAGCGGAGAAGTATCCCCGATCATAGACCGATCTTACTCGTTGAGTGAGCTTCCGGATGCTCTCCGCTATCTCGAAAAAGGACACGCCCGCGGAAAAGTCATCATCACAATGTGAAAATCTAAAGGATTAAAGGATATATTCAATGCTTACTCCTATCATCGTAAGTTCCTTATTTATTCTTGCAGTGGTAATTCTTTGCCTGATCAAACCCAATGCAGGTCGAATATTTCTTGGTCTCTTTTTCCTTGTCATGGCAATTGGGGTCAATGGTTCATTCACATTTATTAATCCACAAGCCTATGGTGAGTACGCCAGCGGCGCGTTGATCCCAATATATCGAGACATAGCTATGACCATTGTCAAATTAAATCCGGTGCTGTTCGGATTGTTGCTGATGGCTTTTGAAATCGCCATGGGCTTGCTACTTCTTCACAAGGGGGTAGCTGTCAAAATAGGCTTGATTGGTACGATGGTTTTTCTCATCGGAATTGCACCATTAAGCGTCGTTCAGATTCCATGGGTAGGATTGGTTATCGCTGAAGCATATTTGCTCAGCAAGGATTTCAATACGACGTTTCTTGAGATGTTACGTGCCAAGTTGCGCCGGAAGGTCAGCGACGCCCATATGTAACTCAAGGAGACTACAATGCAAATCAAGCAGGTTTTCTCTACCTATAGCGGGAAAGAGGACGGTGACTTTGGGCAGTTTACGTACTGCCCCCGCTGTGGGACACGACTGGAACTGAAAGAGAAAGGCGGCAACAACAGACCGGCCTGCTCCAATTGCGGTTTCGTTCATTTTAGAAACCCACTCCCAGGAGTCGTGGTCTTGATCGAAAAAGATAAACAAGTACTCCTGGGGAAAAGCCAGGGAGGCTTTGGGAAAGGAATGTGGGGGCTTCCTCAAGGGTACATCGAATTTAATGAGGATTTTCTTTGCGCTGCAGTTCGAGAAGTGAAGGAGGAAACGGGTCTTGACGTTGAAATCCGATCGATCATCAACATAGTATCCAATCTGCTTTCGCCAAGCTCGAATACACTGGCTATCGTTCTACTAGCATGTGTTGCAGCCGGAGAACCATGCGCAGCGGATGATTTGGAGACCCTGGAATGGTTGCCCTTATCGGGACCGCTCCCAGAAATGGCTTTTGAAGCGGATGAACACATCATCGCAAGGGTTCAACAAATGACACTCGATCTGGGCTTGCCTGTAGAACCGCGTTATACGCTCTAGGAGCTTAAGCCATATTCCTCCTCTGATGAGGTATTTGGGGATTGCGGTGGATATATTATGACAGATATGCGCAGCTATGAGAGGCGATGAATGATAAATAAAGACAAACAAAAGCTTACTCTAGATCGACCTGTGACCTACCAAATCAAAGTGCCAGGACACCTTGATGAGAGTTGGTCAGACTGGGGCGGGAAGATGACGATTACGATAGAAACCGATATAGATGGTCTTGCAGTCACAACCCTGACCGGTACATTCGACCAGGCTGCTTTGCAGGGTTTGCTGCGCCGGCTCTATTCTTTGGGTTTGCCGTTGATATCAGTTATTTATGTCGAAGGCGCCTCGGAAGAGTGCTGAGAATTTTAGGTTACCAAATTATTTGTGATGGGTTGTCATTAGCCTATCTTGCCAGGGACTATATAGTAACAATTGAAAAGATCAAAGAAGGTGCAAAGGATTTTTTACTTGGTGAGTAGAAGGGAGTGGAGAAAGTCACTCAGTAGAAAAATACTCCGCGGTTAAAACCTTCTGTTGGGGGGCGATTTCCTGACGTCGCAATCTACAAGCAGTCACACGCTTGATCTACTTACAGAAAGGAAGTGCCCGAAATGAACGCTTCAGAACGCAAGAAAACAATCCTGCACATAGTAACCTTCTCAGTTCTCGTCAATGTGGTGGCGTGGATTGGTCCGATGTTGGGAGGTGATCCAACCTCGCCAGGTCTTGGGTTCCTTCTTTGGGGAACTGCTCCAATACTCGTCTCGCTGCTGATGCGTGCGGTTACCAGAGATTGGTCTGACCTTGGGGCCAGACCTGCGTTCAAAGGGAATATACGCTGGTACTTGGTAAGTCTGCTGGCTTACCCCATCGCAATTGCGCTTGTTTTACTCATCGGTTCTTTGATTTCGGCCTCGTCATTCTCCCAGTTCTCACTGGGGTCATTTATCCAGGCCGCACTACCGGCAATGGTGATTTACTTCTTTTTCGCACTTTTTGAAGAAGTTGGCTGGCGTGGGTACCTTGCCCCGAAGATGTATTCACTCGGGATCAACGTATACGCTGCGCATGCGCTCGTTGCGGTCGTGTGGGCTTCCTGGCATTTGCCGTTTATTCGTGAACTTTCAACCTACACTACAGAGGGTCTGGCGAGCTACGTTCCCAGGCTGTTTCTGGGCGCGTTTGCCTTCTCAATAGTTTATGGCGAGATTAGGATGATTACAGCCACTTTCTGGCCAGCTGTCCTCATGCACTGGGTTGGCAATACGATCGCGAATCCACTGGTCGCAGGATTTGTCTTGTTCTCAGTAGGCAAGGAGTATCTCGGTTCAATAGGTGTGGATGGTCTCTTCATGATCGCTTTCTTTGGCATTTTGGGAATAGCAATAAACCACTGGCGGTTGAGGAATACTTCAGCGTCAAGGTCGCCAGCCAAACCACCATTTGGACTAAAAAAAGGAAAGCGCGATGAAACAACTTGACAAGCGCCTGATAGTCGGATGGATTGCGGTGGGCATCTCTACCGTCATCACCTGCTTCTGGGCATTTTGGGGCATTATTGAGAACTTCCACGAGGGCTGGTTCTACGAGTCTGTGCTATCGAATGTGGGATTGATGTTCGTCCAGTACCTCAGCCCGATGCTACTCTTTATGGGTGTCACGCTCATTTCAATCTTTTGGCCCCGGATCGGTGGCGTTTTACATGTGATCCTAGCTTTTCTCGCGGCCTGGTTCTTCCAGGCGTTCACCAACCCGGGCATGTTCTTGCTTATCGCCCCACTGATCGGGCTTGGTGCGCTTTACTGGTTCGGTCGCCCCAAACCACGCAAGATCGCTGTCTCGCTTGTTGTTGGTCTACCAATCCTGACCCTGATCATATCTGGCACCCCTTCCGCCCTGCGGGTTTCCCAACGCATTGATGATGGGGTTCTCCAGGCCCGGTTGGTACCTGGAAACGGGGTGGATCTCATCTGGGCTCCTGATGGACCTGGTTGGCCCCGCGCAGGGGGAAATTGGGCGGAAGCACAGCATGTGTGCAGTCATCTTCGAGCAGATGGCCTGACCTCCGCGCCAGTCCAACAGAACATCTGGCGCTTGCCAACGGTGGATGAAGCAGTGCGTTCTATGGCCCGTCACGGTAAGAACAGTGGTGGGATATGGGATGCAGAAAATGCTGAGGCTGCCTACAAAACGACGCCTGACAAAGAGTCTCCACTATGGAATGTTTATTCCCAAGTGATCTACTGGTGGACGGCGACCGAGGTAGATGAAGAACGGGCCTATATCATTGTTTATGATGGCAAGGTGTGGCCGAGATCAAAGGTATTCGGTCCGGCGTATTTGGGGTACCGATGTGTAAGATAACCATGGACCGAAAACGACCGCCATATCATGACCCCGTCCATGTCCAGACGTGGTAACTGCTGGGATAATGCTCCCCTAGAAAACTTCTTTGAACACCTCAAAGCAAAAGCTATGCGCAAGATTTAGAACCCAACTTATAAACAGGCCCAACAAATCAACGATGATTACGTTTATTTTTATAACTATGAAAGGATCCAATCGAAAACCAAACAGACACCCTACCAAGTAAGGTAACTGTCGGGGTAAACCACAAGAGGGCATTTAATTATTGTGTCATTCTTACTGAGCGCACTTCAGGTGTCGAGCGGTTTGCCTGCCATACCGATAGATTCTAGGGGGAAATTGGTTTGATTAAGACTTGACTCCACGGATACAAACAAATATATATCCAGCAAGCAGCGGTGCTAGTTCGGTATTTAAGTAAACCATTTCTACGAAATCTGGACCGCGTCCAATGTCCATTGATATTGTTCGGGGGTCACTTTCCATGCTTTTTAGTAATTCCTTGCTTTTTACTACTTCAGCTATGCAGATCAGGGCTTTACTTTCCGATCTTTCCGAATATTACATCTATGCTAATCATATAAGCGAGTTCCTCCTTCGGTCGCACACGAAACAGGTCTCTAGCCGCATGACGCAAAAAAAGATAAAGGGTATGCTTAGTAGAGATTGATACGGAGCAATGCCTTAAAAATGAAATTATTTTGCGTACATACAAGCTTAAGAAAGCAAATGCAGAGTCAATCGAGGAGGATCATGTTTTGGAACCTGTTGTGGATTGAGAACCAAAAAAATCTCAAGCGTAATATGCTGTGGGTGGAGCTGATTCTGCTGGTTGTATTTATGATCACCGTGTTTTCCGGTCTTTTTATTGCGATTCGAGGCACGCCAGACGGTGTCTCAATAACGGAGACTGACCTTGCGAAAATCCCGCAGTTGATTTCATGGCCGGGTTCCCTAGCGTTTTCACTCCGCTTTGCGGCTGGCAGTAAATTTCTGTTGATCATCTTTGTAGGCGCAGTGACTGCCTCAGAATATACCTGGCGTACTATCCAGATGTGGCTCAGCCGTGGTGTCCCTCGCCCCCTGCTACTGGGGACCAAATTCATTTCCTTTTGCCTGCCGATCCTTTTGGCCGTCACTGGCGCCTTGATAGCAGGCGGGGCGATCTCAGCCATCTTCAGCCTGCTCATCAACGGTACACTTTATCTCGAACAGGTCAATTTCTGGCAGTTGGGATTGGATATTTTCCGTACCGCCTATACGCTTTTACCTTATGCAGGTATCACTTTCCTACTGGCTGTTGCCACTCGCTCCGCGGTGGTCGCGATCGGAGGCTGTACTGCCTACGGTTTGATCATTGAAAACATCCTGCCCGAAACATTACTGCTATTTCCGGGAAGATTTGGAGAGATTGCCAAATTTCTTCCCGCCAGTTTGATGCAGAGTGTTCTCAGCGCAAACTGGACCCCGCCAGCCTTGAAGGACGAAGTCCTACCCGGTTTATTAACGCCCATTCAGGCAGCAGTCGGTATCGCTATCTGTACGTTATCCCTCTTCGGCATGGCTTTGTGGTTGTTCAAGCGACAGGACTTCAGCGGACAACTGAGCAATATTACCTAAGTTGCACACTATTGAAAACTTATGGAGGTCACCAATGAATAGATCCAATTATCCCCTAACTATATCGTACATTGCCTTAGCTCTCACATTTCTTGTGAGCGGCTGCAACTCTAATAGTATCATAGACGGTGATGTCCGGATGAATATCCGAACTAAAGGAGATGGTCAAATATCGCGAATTTATAACACTTTCAATGGAATTGAAAATGAAAGCCTGGAAACTGAAATGGGCCAGACCATCTCCATCGACTATGAAGCAACTGTAAATGAGGGCATCCTGATCATCAAATGGCAGGACCCCAATGGAGCAGTCATCTGGCAAAAGAATCTGGCGGAGAGCGAAAGCGGAAGCGAGAATATCGATATTAAGTCCCCAGGTAGACACACAATTGCTATCCAGGGTAAGAAAGCCAGTGGTAACTTCTCTGTTTCTTGGAATTTAGAATAATCAAAGGATGGAGGTCAATTATGTTTAAGAAAGTGGTTGTATCAGGATTATTAGGCTTTGTGGTTCTGTTCGCTTGGGGATTTATTGTCAATGGGGTTTTTGGTTTCAATAGCCGCATAAATATGAAACAGATTCCAGACGAACGTCAAGTATATAAGGTTCTCAAAGATAGCGTCGTCGAGCCAGGCAGGTATATCTTTAACCCGGAACTGACACCATCGGGGATGTTCCCAGAAGGAGAACCGGTCTACAGCGTACAGTATAGCGGGATCGGCCACGAATCTGCTGGAAAGATGATGCTATTTCAATTTGCGCTTCTACTACTTGCATCCATGATTGCTGTCTGGATGCTCTCTCTAACTACTCCACGAGTTCTCTTTAGCTATCCTCGCAAAGTGCTCTTCTTCATGGCAATTGGACTGTTGTTTGCAGTATTCGGTGATTTGATGAATTTTGGAATTGACAAATATTCTCTAAATGATGCCCTGCTTATAGCTGCGAACGACATTCTGGCTTGGACGCTGGTCGGTCTGGTTGTAGCCAAGTCCTTTCGCCTTAAGCCAGACTTCCTCCCCGTTTCCTAGTTAGGGAAAATATCTAAAATGAATATTTATCAATAGTTAACCGAATTCAACTCCCACGTGCAACACGATGTTTAAAGGATACCTCACAAGGTGACTTAAAATCCAGGCATTTTCTTGGGCGGTGCTTGAGCTTGAAAGACACTTGCCGCAGGATTTCCTACAGCTTAAAAGCATTCTGCGGTGAGCGGGGTATTCCCAGTTATACTTGTTTTTCTATTGATTGGGGTAATAAAAACCTGTCAAAGTATTAAGGATAAATAATTCGCGTGCTTTTCACTGAAAGTTCCAGTGTTATTTTCCCCCATTGTTGACACGCACTGAAACTTCAATGCTCTTTTGTGAAGTATCCGTCAAAACCAGTATGTTCTCACCGATACTTATGTCAGCAGGTTTCTTATCAAAGATGAACCCTTCGGGGAGAATAAGAACGATAGGAAAAGATAAGGCATCGACACTTAATACAAATTTATTTGGCGATATTTCATCCCAAACAATACGGATCACTTCCTGCTCGGTTTCGTCATACCAACTGGAGCGACACGTCGTTGTAGGATAAAACTTGAAACATAATTTTTCCCGAACATCCAATCCATTACCAACATCACTACCCAAACGATAAGTGTTATCAAGATTTAGAGGTAGAAAACTGTTCGCTCGTACAAACACAGGGATTTGTTCTAAGGTAGTTGGCAATTTATAGATAGAACCACCTGGGTAAAGCTGGTCATCCCAGATAGAATACCAATCCCCTTCTGGCAAATAGACCTCCGCTTCAGTTAAATCCGGTTCAACAATGGGTGCAACCAGTATAGAATCGCCAAACATGTATTGATAGGGATAGGCGGCCAATTCTTTATCTTGTGGGTAAACTAAGCAAAGGGCGCGCATCATTGGCATGCCGGTGGATGCGGTTTGTCTGGCAGTGTGCAAAATATATGGCAGTAAATTCATCCGTAAACGAGCAAAATATCTAAAAATGTGCAGCACATCTGGATTGTTAGTGCGTTCTGCAATGTTCCAGGGTGTTCGGTCGTTGCAGGGATGGCGATGATGGTTGTACTCGGAGTGGTATTGCATGATTGGACAAAATGCTGCCATAGCGGACGCTCGCAAATATAGTTCTGCCGTGGGGATCTCGCCGCTAAACCCGGCAATATCCCATCCCCAGAATGGTATGCCGGAAATACCAGCGCCTAGCCCAGCCAGAATCGAACTCTGGAAGGCTTCCCACGTAGAATTCTCATCCCCAGCCCAATGGCATGGGAATGCCTGGGCGCCTGTAAAACCCGCTCGACTGAATGTTATCGCATCAGGTTTGTACTTTTGTGCAAAATGGAAATAGGCACCTGCATATAGATTGGGGTATTCATTAGATATTTCATCACTTTTTCTACCGTCTGCAAATATCAAATCTCGCCGCCAGATGTGTTCTCCACCATCGGTTTTAAATCCGTCAATACCAATTTCATCCAACAAATATGCCCGTTTACGCATCCACCACTCAACACCCTGCTGGTTAGTAAAATCCATTAGCAAACCGTCTCGGAACCAATATGGGCGCACGAAATATGGGGATTTATCTTCTGAATAAACGCAATAACCCTGTTCCAACATATATGCCCAATCATTGGCTAGTTGAGCATGGTCATCTTCGTTACTCTTTAACACAGGGATCTGCCAGAGCAGTAAGCGCAAACCCTGTCTATGGAGTTTCTCAACCATACCTTTGGGGTCCGGCCACATACCATCGCTGGGAAAGTCAAAATCTGCATTACGGAAACTATCTGCTCCGGGTTTGAGGGAGTATTTGGCATCATTCCATATATAAAAGGTGTTTTCGTCGCTCCAGGCTTCCAGCACGATTACCGACGCTGGAATTTCGTACTGCTCGCTTTGAGCCATCATCTCTTCTACACGAGCTTGAGTATTCCATTCATTCGAGCTTATCCAAAGTCCAAAAGCCCAATCTGGGGGCAGCGTCGGTCTGCCCGTAAGTCCATTCAACCGGCTGGTGATGTCGAGAAGGTTTGCGGGGTTCCCAAGCAGAATATCATATGAAACGGAATTGTCGTCACCCAACTCCGATTCCGTTGTCCAGCGTTTTGGGTTACCCTGTGCCAGATCAAAAATCGTATAACGTAGGCTTTGCACGAGCAGCCCATAGCCTCGCGATGAAACGAAGAGGGGCATTGGTATGTATGTACGTAATTCTTGGTTTTTATACTGGTCATATACCTGTACATCGAGTCTCTGACCTCTCTGGTCAAGCGCGTTAAACCTCTCCCCAAAACCGTAGAACGCTTCAGTTTGGGGACAATCAACCGATAAAGCGACTGTTTCAAAATACCCTTCGCTTCCGATAGTATATTGTGGGGCGTAAATACTCCTAAATACGAAATTATCCTGATAGAGTATTTGAATTTGGAAAATACTGAGATCCACATTTATTGTGATTTCCCCAAGTCTTTTAGTGAACGATGAGTCTCCTTTTAGGGCTGCCAGTTTTCTCTCACCCTTTTCTTGACTGGCGTAAACACCATGACCGGTTGTGATTTGCAGGTGGTCTTCTGCAGCAGCATGAAAGTGGAGATAACCGCATTTCCTTTCTTCGAGATTCTCGAGGATGAGCACCAAAGAATTCTGCCCATGCAGTATCTTGGTTATCTTATTGAAGGTGATTTCTTTGCGTACTGTGTATTCATATATCCGACTTTGGATTGTTGCATCTCCAATTTCAGCGTTGATCTGGTAATAAACCTTTGTTCCACCTGGAAAGGCTGGCAGGGATCCTGACCATTGATCCACACCAAGAATCAGGCCATCTCGCGCCGCAGCCTCACTCAGGTGTCCGTCTTCTGTAAAAGCAAGCTCATCAGATAATGATTCCTTGAAATTAGTCGCTCTCATTTCTTTCTTGTCATGATTATCATCAGTCCAAAATATGATCCATGTATTATTTACCGCGCCTATCGGGCGAGTCAGAATACCAATTTCTACGGATTGATGAGCATTTGGAAGGCGCGGTTTGCGTTCGTCGGTGCCGTTCTCATATGGATGATGATCGCCAAAGGGACGATGGATGATTTCAATGGCTTTCTTCATAGTTTTTTAATTCATCACATAAAATAATATACATCGCTTGTGACCAAAGCAAAGGGTTTGCGATCTCGCCCCACCGGTTGATCCATTCTGAATAATAAGAGGGTGCCAGGAGATGATCAGAAACTTGTTCGGGCAAATTTCCAGCATCATTGGCTTGTTTTTCTATGAAAGACTTAACCTGAGCAGCTTTTTCATATTGGCCAATTCTGCACCAGTACCAACCCAACCATGCTGACAGCAAAATCCATTCTCCTCCACCGTAATAAGTATCATTTAAATTTCGATAAACTCCGCCATTAGGATAGGAGAGATTGCTTTCAATTTTCTGAATAGTCTTACGAATAATCTCATGGTCACAATTCTGGAATTCATATGGCACAGCTAAACCAATCAGACTGGCATCAACCAGGTTTGGTAATTCTGGATTCCCTATCGTGTTATTGGGGTAAATCAATTTGCGGTAGTAACCATCCGGGTGAACTGCTTTATTATCTATGTAAGTTCTGATCTTCTCGATTGTTTCCGAAACAAGAAGCTGTGTTTGAGTTGCGAGGAGATTTTGGGTAGATAATAAACCAGCATAGATGGATGCTAAAGTATAGGGGTGAATCGCTTCCAGGTGTTCTTCCCAACAATCATAACAAGGAGTATCCCAGAAAGTAATGAGATATTTAAGAATTAATTCCACCGCAGGTGTTACAGCTCTTAGGATGTTTTCATCAGTTTTCTGACGACAATGTTCGCTTAAAGACCACAACCAGGAGCCATAGCCATCCAGCTGGAAATCAGTCCAATCATCACCTATCGAGCTGCCATTAAGGTTGAACCTGGCAGGGAGATATTCTTCGGTTTTAATTTCTGCCCCGTTTATTTTTTGTAAAACAAGCGAATCAATTTTTCTTGCCTGGCGCTCTATTACCTTTCCACACCATAGATGAAATTGCCGCGAGCTTTCATAATATCCTGCTCGATCCATTGCATATGCGATGAAACTCCCATCCCGAAACCAACTGTAGGCATAGGTTGGGAAGTTTGGAGAGGCAATATAAGCGCCGCTATTATGTTGGTTTTTCAAAATAATATCAATACTTTGTTGATACAAAGCCATTAAATCCTCAACTTTTGTAGTAATTTCTAATTAAAATGGGGCAGATTATCTCTGCCCCATCCTTTACTATGCAGTACCTTAGTTAAGCAAGGCTTCGACGTCTAGTTTAGCCTGGTCCAAAGCTTCCTGGGGTGTGAGAATTCCCAAAACAGCCTGCTCGAGAGCAGCACCGACGGCATCGGTCATTTCGTTCTGCCGTTCTATAACCGGTGGGACAATGGCGTATTCCAAAGAATCGAACACTGCCTGGCGATTATCCGGCGGGGATTGTGCCAGATAACCTGCAACATATTCCGGATTATCCAAGGTGGGGAGTTCCCAACCTGTATTAATTCGGATTTCAGCCATATTAGGATCGCTGGTGAAGAATTTTACCCATTCATAAGCTGCATCCGGGTTCTGTGTGCCAGCGAATACGTTGACGGAATTTGAGAAGAAATGTGTTGCCTGTGTTTCCATACCAGGTTCAATCTGTATATCCCAGTTGAAGGGAGCGTTTTCGAAAGCGGCGAACATCCAGATGCCGGAAACCAGCATCCCAAGTTCACCATTGGTGAACATATCTCCATCCGAGACGCCAGCCATCTCTTCATTAGAAGGCATAACTCCTTCATCCAGAAGACTGAGCATTGTTTCGAGGGCGGCGACACATTCCGGCGAGTTTATCAATACTTCGGTTTGATCTTCATTGAAGAACTCGCAGTTGTTTTGGGCTGCTTTCTTATAGAACTCCCAGAACTGAATGCCGGAGTGTAAACCCCACATACCTTCGTTAGCCGCCATAATGGCTTTGCCAGCTTCTTTTGCTTCGGTCCAAGTCCAGTTTTCGGCAGGATAGTCAATTCCTGCTGCATCGAAGGCATCCTTATTGTAGAAAAGGACAACGGTGGAGAAAGTCTCAGGCATACCGAGCTGCATTCCATTATATTGGAAAGCTTTCAGCGCTCTTGGATAATAGATCGAATCATCGTAGGCTGAATCTGCTTGAGCAAGAGGTTCTAGATTTAGTAAAACGCCTTTTGCCGCATAGCTGACAAAATTCTCGTAATTAAGCTCGAAGATATCAGGAGCCTCACCACCCGCGATAAGTGTTTGCAGTTTAGTGAAGTAATCATCCCATGTAGCAGTTTGGACTTCGATATGAATCTTTGGATTCTCAGCTTCAAAAATGGCAATCATCTCATCTAAATCTTCAAGATGGTCGGGAGCAGCTGAAAAAGTGAAATAGGTAAGGGTCACATCTTCTGGTTCAGCGGGAACTTCAACCTCTTTCTCGACGATTACCTCTTCGGTCACGATAACTTCTTTCTCGACGATTTCGGTTACAACAACCGTCTCAATAACTTTTTCAGTGATGACCTCTGGTTCTCCGGCGCAGCCTGCCAGCAAAGTGCTTGTTAGCAGGACAAAAACAAATACGAAAGCAATAGCTTTTTTCATTTTTAAGATCTCCTCGTGATATTCTTTGGTTATACATACGTAGAGCCCATGAGAATTAGAATAAATATTTTAGATATTCACCTCCTTATAATTTAACCTTTCAATCCACTAGTGACTACGCCTTTGACAAAATAATCTTGGGCCATCAGATAGATTATTAACATTGGGATAACCGTTACCACAGCACCAGCCATCACCAAGTTCCATTCTGTCAAATAGCGCCCATGTAACAATGCCAGACCCACTGGCAAGGTCATAATATTCTCATCGTTGGTAACAAATAAGGGCCACAGGTATGCATTCCAAGCTTGCATAAAGGCAAACACAGCCAGGGTCGCCAACGCAGGCCGCGATACTGGCATGATGATTTTCCAAAAAACTGTCCAGTGACTAGCACCATCAATAAATGCGGCTTCTTCTAGTTCCTTTGGAATGGTGAGGAATGATTGGCGCAGCAAGAAGGTGCCGAAGGCGGTAAATACCATTGGTGAAATAATGCCTTGATAAGTGTTTATCCATCCTAAATAGCGCATAAGTATGAATAATGGGACAATTGTTACCTGTGAAGGGATCATCATTGTGGCTAAATAGGCTAGGAAAATCACGTCTCTTCCATGGAATTCCATCCGGGCAAAAACATAGGCAGCCATAGAGCCGCTAATTATTTGTCCGATCGTTACCGAGATGGCAACAATAAAACTGTTTACCATCATCCGCCCAAAGGGAAGCAGGTCTAGCAGTTGTTGATAACTCCCTAAAGTAGGCGCTGCTGGAAAAAACTCCGGGGGCATTGACAGGACAAATTGGTTTTCCTTTAAAGAAGTTGAAACCATCCATAAAAATGGCACAAACATGGTTGCCGCGACTACTATCAGCGCACCATAGAGGGCAATTTTTAGTGCTGTTGAAGACAAACGCTTTTGCATTCCGTCTTAAAGACTCCTAGAGTTTAGTAGCTCACCCAGCGTTTTTGCAGCCGCATCTGTAAAAGAGTAGTAATAAAGACCAGAAAAAATAACGCCCATGATATCGTGGCAGCATATCCCATGCGGCTGTAGTCAAATGCATTGCGTACAATTTGCTCTACCACCACACTGGTTGACCCAGCCGGTCCGCCCTGGGTCATGATCCATACTTGATCGAAAACCTGAAAAGAGTTTATTAGGGCGATTATTACGACAAAGAATGCGGTCGGAGTTAGTAAAGGAAGGGTAATGCGGGAGAATCGATTTAAACTTCCCGCACCATCGATTTTTGCTGCTTCGTAGTAGATTTCAGGAATGTTCTGCAGCCCGGCTATAAACATGACCATAAAGAAACCGGTGTCTTTCCATACACTGGTCAAGATTATGGCGGGCATTGCCCAGGTCGGGTCATAAAGCCAGGCTGGTCCCGTGATACCTACCAATGAAATTAGATAATTCAATAATCCGTACTTAGGGTTGAATATCCACATCCACAATAAAGCCACTGCTACCCAGGCCGAAACGACCGGAATAAAAAATGATGTGCGCAGGAATTTGCGGCCAAGTAATTTTTGATCCAGCAGAAGTGCAGCAGATAGGGAGGTTACCAATACCAACGGAATGTACCCAAAGATAAACCCCAGAGTATGCTTAAGCGCATTCCAGAACTTAGCATCTCCAAACAAGCGTATATAGTTCGAGAACCATACAAATTGGGGGGGCGTGATAAGATCCCATTCCGTGAACGTCAAAGCTAAAGAAGCTATAATTGGGAGGATTGTAAACAATACCAACCCAATCAAACTTGGCGCGAGGAACAATATGATCCATCCAATTTTGCTAATGCGTTTAATTGGCATGTTTTTCAAATGAGTTAAATAATTCATTCACCAAATTAAGTCTAATTAAAAAAATATCAATCCGTTTCACTCTTTCTTTTCTTTGTAAACAGGAAATCTAAACAATTCTCGCAAAACCAGACTGGCTGCGCCGCGCGCCCAGGCATCATCTTCCCAAATATCTATACATATGTCAGTATCTTCAGCCAAACCAGGCATAACATATTGGGCGATAGTGGCCCGCATGGACTCAAACATTAGTTCGCCTGCTCGAACCCCCTCGCCACTGATAATGACCTCTTGTGGATTGAAGATATTGATGAGGTTCGCAATACCATACCCTAGAATCACACCACTTTGGGCAACTATCAATTGTGCGACAGAGACACCACTCTTTGCGTAGGCGATCAATTCGTCAACTGTTTTGGGCTCTTCTGGTAGTTCCCCCCGGGCTGCAGCTTCGGAAGCCAGCCTCAGCAGTGCTGGATCAGAGACATAGGTTTCCAAACAACCCTTCTTTCCACAATCGCATTGGTGTCCTTCCGGATCGATAATAGTATGTCCAAACTCCCCCCCAGCACCATTTCCACCTCGGTAAATCTGACCATTCACCACAATCCCTAGACCAACACCTCGTCCGATAGTTACTGTGATGAAGTTTTCTTTCCCTTGTCCGGTGCCAAATAACTGCTCATTGAGAGTCAGCGTATTTACATCATTATCTATATAGACCGGTACCAGTAGTCGTGATCGCAAGATTTCTACCAAGGGCACATCATGCCAGCCGAAATACGGTGAATAGCGCAATACGCCTTTTTTGGCATTTACTATACCGGCCAAACCAACACCAACACCGAGAAGTTGTTCACTGACAATACCCCCTTCACACATAAGTACATTTACTACCTCTACCAGGCTCTCAATGGCAGTATCTAATGATTTATCTGTAAGTTTGCATGAATATTTTTCGACAATAGTCGCCTCTAGATCTGTTATCGCACCGATAGCATGGTCTTCCATCAGCTTGATCCCGACGACATATCCCCCGCGTGGATTGATGGCCAATAAGATCGGTCTGCGCCCCCCACGCAAGTCGCCTTCTTCCTTCTCGTAAACAAAACCGTCGGCGATGAGATCCGCAGTTATCCCGGTAACCGTTGCTGCGCTAAGCCCTGTACTCCGGGCGATCTCAATACGCGAAATAGGCCCATTCGTTTTGATGGTATTCAAAACATTGGATCGATTGATTGCGCGGATCAGGTCGCGGTTTCCAAGCGGGTGCTCTTGCATAGACTTACTTTATTCATTGAATTAAGTAACTACAATATACCCTTTTTTTCTTTTTTGTCAAGATTTCTGGTGACTGAAAATAATTCGTTGTTGTTCATCTTGATGGAACCACCAGCCCCCTATTCGTAATCGTCCTGTCAATTTGAGCGCACCCCTCTGCCATAAATGGGTGGACCACTAACTTTATGCTGCCAGGCAAACGAACAAATTTTTGCTGGGCCGCGGTTATAGTGAGAACCATTAGAAAGTGTTCTGGCATATTGGCACCCACAAATTGAACACTAGCTTCGATGGGAATCTACGGCACTACTCGGTAAAGGAATAAGGAGGCCCTGAAAGCATGATTTGGTGTTGGTGCCCCAACTTCCCGATCTACACCCAAGTAGGTAAGGAATGCTTCTACATCGCGCCCACCCATGTCTTGAGGGCGATTTTATTGTTAAGAAGAACATACTATTTGATCCAATTCAGAATTAATCCCCATCATTGTCAACAATTTGTGCTAAAGTAGAGATAATACATAAAGAATTATGTTGATCAACCCGTTCGGAGCGCGTCTTATCGAGGTTATCGCAGGCAAGGCTCAGTGTTTCATCAGGATCAAACTGATCACTGGTATAAATAGTAATATATAGGAGGAGACAAGGATGGCAAGACGAGAAAAACCACCACGATCATGGACTATTGACGATCTATTGGATCTCGGAAGGAAACAGGGGGAAAAGGGGAGATACTTAAAGACTGTACCAGTCCTCATGCTTGAAAAATGGGTCAGCGAGGGGAGAATTGAAGATGTAGCAAACTACGCAAGAACTAAGGAGTTAGCTAGACGAATTGTAGAATGCGGATTGCATCCTCCTTTCAAGCCTAAAGCATCTGGCGGGATCTTCGGCTCACTAACTAGTACTCAGAATTCCAGAAATCTAACCCCTCCTCTGATAGAGGTCAGAGGAGATGGAATGAGTTGGGTAAACCTACCACACTATGAACCACTGCTCCAGGAATATCGCCAAGAATACAGTGAACTATATCCAGAAGACTATGAGAAGTTATTCCCAGAAGATGAACCGGAATGGGAACCGCAGGGGGAACCTGTTCAGAAAAGACTCGATGTTCAGCCAAAGTCGTTGAAAATCCTTCAAGTTCTCCAGGAGTACGAAACGTCTTGGATGGAGAGACTCAAAGAGGCTGAAAATCGAGCAAGAACAGCCGAACAAGAAAACAGAGAGTTGCGGGAGAAATTAAGTCAGATTAATTCTGAATTGAGGGAAATCACCGATGAATGTACTCAAGAAACGTATTGGAACTTTGCGCGACTCTCCGCTCGACACAATGATTCGAGAGGCAGGAGTAGTACTTGAGGATAGGCTTCGAGAAATGGGTGAAGCGGGTTACGATTTGGAGGGAGTGAGGTTGGTGGATGCCGTCTTGAACCCAAAGAAGGGTACGCTGGTATTCAGTTCACATACTGGCGAACAAGATGGGGTAAGGATGTTGTATCGTGGGGCTATGCAATTTATAAGAAATCCTCCTATGCATAAACTGATCGAATATCCTGAAAACACAGCACAATTACTCATTCGCCTGGTTGATTCTCTCCTTCAACTTTTGTCAGAAGCCGAACTACGGCAGGCGGATTGAAGTCTGCGATTTGTTTAGGGAGGGCGGCACGTCATTCCATCTATTGTATACAACGGCTACTCCGAGATCTACGGTGGCGAGGGATGGACAGCAAAACAGGAAATGGTTCACATTGTGCAGGTGCTCCAAGTACTGCCAGCTGGTATTATGCGAGCAAGCGCGGGGAGGAAGCAAACGATGATAGGAGAAATTTTATGAAAGCGATTCACCAACAACTGATCATAGTGTGTACCTGGGTACTGGTATTGGTTTCTATAACAGCCTGTGGAACTTCCACACCGGTTGCTGAAGCCGTTGAAACAACAACCGTTGTTGAGGTCACTCGCGAGACTGAAACCATAGTGATGCCTACAGAGACACCAACCCCCGAACCGCCAACCTCTACTCCGCTCCCGACAGCATCACCCACTCCCCTCCCAACTGGTACAAACACTCCTCTGCCAGCTGCTTCACGTACCCCGGTACCCACCGTGGAGTACAGCATCGAAACCGTGGGCTTTACGACTGAGGACGATATCGATTTAGAGGGTAAGTTATTTCTGAGCGTAGGAGATACCTCGGTTGTGTTTGCCCATATGGCGGGTGAAAATGACCAAGAAAATTGGGTGGATTTTGCCAATCTAGTCGCCCGCAGAGGATTTACAGCACTCACATTCAATTTTCGCTGTTATGGTAATTCAGGCTGTGGAGGCACGGGTTCGGGATCAACTATGCTCAGCAGAGATTTAAATGCTGCAATAGAATTCCTGCATGCACAAGGCTTTGAACGCATTGTTTGCATTGGAGCCAGCATGGGTGGGCGCGGCTGTGTCAATGCAGCGTTTGAACAAGAGCTAGCCGGTCTGGTGATTGTTTCAGGTACAGGCTCCAGCGATCGAGATAGACAAAATCTAGCGGATTTTATCAGCCCCGACATGCCCAAACTCTTCGTTGTTACAGAGAATGACTCTACTCCGGACAGGGCTCTCACAATGACTAACTTATACGAGAGTGCACCAGAACCGAAGATTTTAAAGATCTATCCAGGAACAGCCCACGGAACTGAACTGTTCGATTCAAAATACAAGCAGGATTTTAGAGAATTGCTTTTTGAATTTCTGGAGGGAACCCTCATATCAACATAAATAATATAACTAATTAATTTTACCTACCGATTAACGCATACATAAAATAATTAATGTAATCATGTAAATGAGGTCGAGCACATCACTCTACGAAGTTAATCGAAGGAGGCTGCGTTGAAAAAGCCAGAAATTCCACAAGATGAAGAGGCTCGGCTAAAGACACTCAGGTCTCTCAACATCCTGGATACCCCGGCAGAGGAACGATTTGATCGGCTGACACGTATAGCGAAACGAATCTTCGGGGTACCCATCGTCCTTGTCAGCCTTGTTGATGAAAACCGCCAGTGGTTCAAGTCCCGTGTTGGGCTCAGCGTCAGTGAAACACCACGCGATATATCATTTTGCGGGCATGCGATCCACGGCGACGAGATATTCATAATCCCCGATGCAGCAAAGGACGAACGGTTTGCGGATAATCCGTTAGTTGTGAATGAACCCCATATCCGTTTTTATGCCGGATGCCCACTACTATCCCCGGATGGGAGCAAGCTGGGGACTCTGTGCATTATGGACCGCAAGCCAAGAAATCTCAGCGAGGAAGATGCCGAAATATTTAAAGACCTTGCGTCAATGGTGGAACGCGAGATAGCGGCAGTACAATTGGCGACAATAGACGAGCTTACAAACATATCCAACAGGAGAGGTTTTATGATCCCCGCCCAACACATCCTAGACCTCTGTGCCCGGCAGGGAATCCCCGCATCTTTGGTATTTTTGGACCTAAACAAGTTCAAACCGATCAACGACATGTTTGGACACGCCGAAGGAGACAGGGCATTAACTGCCTTTGCTGACCAGATTAAAACAATCTTCCGTAAATCGGACCTCTTCGCGCGGTTGGGAGGTGATGAGTTCGTCGTATTGCTCACCAACACATCAAAAAAACCCGCCGAGGACGTTGTTGCGAGATTCCGGCAGTCGTTAGAAAAATATAATCAGGAAGCCAAACGCGGGTATGATATTTCGGTCGCTTATGGCATCGTCGAATTTAATCCTGACAAGCACCATACAATTGAAGCATTGCTAGCAGATGGGGATTCGTTGATGTACGAGCGTAAAAAGTAAAGCGGATACGTCCACAGCCCAAGGGGTTAGGCAACTCTCTGCAGTCCGCCACTCTCCGCATCCACCCCGCCTGGCTTGCCTCGGGGTCTTTAAGGCTGGTTATCTCTCAAAATACCTTATCTATGCGCAATGTATTTAGGGGTAAATTGGCTGACCTTCGAAATAACAGCAAATTAAATTAATCACTCTCTTGCGCTTCACCGAAGCCCGACATCATCCGCTGTCACATCTCCGCTGGGTCACAGCCAGCCTGCCCCATTTCGGCCATCATATTACGCATCATACCGGACATCATTTTAGGCACAGCTTTGGTGACGACCGCCACAAGGACCCCGCCGCCGATTGCGCCAAGAGCAGCAGCAAGCAAATAATTTCTTATATTTGATTCTGTTTTACCCATACGTTGCTCTCCCTACTTGCGGCCGATTCAGGCCGAATTACTAACTTGGAATATTTACATCTCTGGCGACCATTTACCCCATAATAATGCAACTAGGATTCCAATATCGATCAGGACACCTACCACCAGCCATGTATGCCAGAAGAGGATCAGCAGGAGCAGCGAAAGGCAAGCAGAAAACACAGCAAGCGAACGCCATACTGCGTTCAAACCAGGCACTCCCAGACCTCCCAGACCAGCGAGGACAAAACCCAGCGTAGCTAGTACAACCAGGATAATGCCAATCCACTGAATAGCTGATGCATTCAGGCTAAGCTTAGGCAGCAGCCAGCTTCGCTCTACCGCGGTGAAAAAAGCACTGGGTTTTGGATCAGGGTCGTTGGGGATTGGTGCGGCGGCCAGACCAGCATGTACTAATCCGTGGGCGATCAGAATAATGGCAAATAACGTATTCAACATAAGCATACTCCAAATTAAGCGGCGGTAGCTGCTTCTACCCGTGCTTTGATGCCTTGGAGCAGTTTACGCTCCATCACAAAGGTGATCGGGTCAGTGAACCCACGCCATCCGATGACGTTACCAAGGGTTGGCTCGTAATCCTGCCGCCAACGGGTTAACAAACGGGTCGCATTATCATCTATTGAGTTCAAAACGAACGTCCAGGTAGTCGGGGGATCATCTCCACCGACGGTGATCGAACGCCCCGATTCGACCGCCTTCACGATAAAATAGGGCTCACGTCCTTCCGGAACAATGCGTACCTTGTCGCCAACTTTTAGATCTTGGAATTCCGGGATGATCCGGTCAGCGTTATGCATCTCACAGCCGACCAAGTTCTCCAGTCTTTCGTAGCTGTATAACCCACCGCGTCCCTGTCCTAACTGCACCAGCCAGGGCCATACCGCGGCTGCTGGCGCTTGGATGGTGATGGCACGCGTGGATTGGAGCACAGGGTTGGGCACGAACTCATCCCCGGGTAATGACATGCTCACTTCGCTTTCAGTTGCACCCCAACTGCTGTACCATGAGCGTGTCAAAGGGCTGGTTAAAATACTGCCAGCGATCGCCAGCGCACCGAGCCCCTCTTCGATGATGGTGGGATTGAAATTGCTGTTTGCCATTGGACGCTCCTGGTCTATTCTGGATCGTATTGTTATACAAATCTTCCATGTTGTTTTTACTTGTTAGGCGTACCTTGAGCTTGATTTCTTAGGTTCAACCAGCAGACGTCGATCAATTCAACGCCAGTGACGCAACCGCCATAACGATTGTGATGATAGCTGCCAGCCCCCAAAGGGTCAGGAAAACATAGGCTATTTTCAGGGTATCAGGCTGCCCAATTTGGATATTGCGGCGCTGCATCTCCCTGCGGACCACGATCCCTCGTCCAGCAAAGTAAAGATACATGCCACCACCGACCAACCCAAAATATACCCACACAGGGTTATTTATTACAAGCAGCACGCCTGCAACCGGCAGTGTCCACAGAACTGCCGTATCCCAAAACGCCTCACCGCGCACATCCGTGTAGAACGTCGAGTCAACATCAGCTTCCGGCTCGGCCAGACCCAGCCTGGCGGCTGTCTCTGGCCAAAAAGCGGATATTACTTGCCCGAAATAACCAAGGGCAGAAATGATGAGGAGGATTACTCCCCAGATAATGTTCATAGTTCATGACCTTTCGAGTTTCTACAAAAAGAAAATCGTGTCAAAGTGGACTATTGTCCACAGGATATAAGCCAGCCCGACGAGAATCCCAGCCGGGAAGGTTATCCACCAATTCAGGCTGAGTCTCGGTTTCTCGAACCGTAAGCTGGTCGCCGTTGTCATGATATTAGCCCAGACAAACCAGAAACTGACCATCGCAAGCAGGAAAAAACCCCAACGTGGACTGACGAAGACCAGAATAATGCCCACGATAGAGGCCGGACAGGCTAGAAACACATCCGCAACCGCAATACCGTAATGGGTTTTTTGTTCGTGCCAATCGTCCGTCGACCCATCCGGATTACTCATGGCTTTACCTCTTAGCACCTTAATCTGCCAGCCTCCAATGAGTAGTATATATAGTCCTAGCAACACAAGGAGCACATAAAATATTATCTGTGAGAAGACGGTTAGCTCATGCATCGAGTCTCCATTTCATCTATTTTTGATTGCCTTCATGTTCGCGTCATATTAGTATCAGCGATCCTATATCGAGATCTATACTCGCATTAGCTCGATAAACTTGGTAAAGGAAAATGAAATAGTTTCTCATGCAACAAGGGCGCTCAATATATCCCCAATATGATTGTGCGGCAGTGTAAGATGGCCCTCCATATCATGGAAAATGGCATAGCAATTAGGGATGACATCAGCTACATAGCGACCAACCGAGACGGGGACATTACAGTCCTGATCTCCGTGCCATAGGTGAACTTCGGCGGTAATATCCTGCAACTTGAACCCCCACGAACGGGTGTAAAGTGCAGCCTCGTGATTGGCTCCACGAATACCACTGCGAAATGCTTCCCGCATACCATTTATGAACGCATCTGCCAACTCAGACTGGTCCAGCAGCTGCCGGTCTAATTCAGAGAATGTCTCTTTGCTCCTTGCCATAAACTGTTCAGGGTCCCTTCGTATGCCCATTGACGTCAGCATCAGTATTACCTTCCGGACGATTGAGGGAGTGCCTGGGATGGTCCAGCTTACTCCATCCTTCATGCCGGGAGCATCTGATGGACCCATTCCACAGACGATGCCTGTCCTGAGTAAACGATCCCCGATTCCAGCTGCGCAGGCAGCCGCGTAGGGTCCGCCACCAGAGATTCCTAGTACAGAGAAACGATTTATATGCAGTGAGTTCGCCAGTTCAATCACATCCACAGGCCAATCCAACATTTTCCTACTGCGCTTATAATCGGAAAGACCATATCCTGGGCGGTCTGGTGCGATCACTCTTACGTTTAATTCTTGCAGTAAGTTATCATCGTTTATCAGCTGCCAGTCGAGCCGTGAGCTGGGAAAACCGTGAAAGTAGAAAGCAGGTATTCCCTCAGCAGGGCCGTATTCAGCGAAGCCCAGCTTGCGTCCATCGTGCAGCGAAATTAGATGGTTAGTCTTGTTGTTATCCATTGTCAATCCTCCAGAGCCAAGGTATTTTATACAAAATGCATCATTCCTGCACTTACCAGCCATTACCTGGTTGAGAATAGCAGCTGCATCATCACACCCCAGCTTGCTCCAGCATTCAACTGCTCGATCAAACGCGCACGCGGGTCGAGGTTCGGGCTAGGCTGGGGGATGTAGAGCTTTGTGGTGGGGAGGGGGATGGACATTGAGAATTCCTAGGCGAGATCGCTCAATAATGGATCGGCAAATATATCTTAATCGATTTTTTGACCTTGCGCTGCATTTGCTTTGAGGGCAGAGGGAATTAATGGCGTCACAGGATGATTCTCATTGTCTTTCTTGTAATTTTCTTATAGGAATCCCTTCGTGACTCCCCATTGATTTTTTCACCAAACTCATTGTGGAAACACCAAAGGAGAATTGGCTAAAATTTGATCATTGGAGCCTAGATTTGTTGGTCTTGGCTGCAGGCTATCAAATGAAAGCGGGGTTGAACTAAGGGACCCGCTCGAAGACGCTCAGAATTAACTCGCAGCTGTTTCAACCTGATTGAATTATCACCAGGCATAATTAGATAAAACGCACCCCTCCCATAAATTAGGGATGGGGTGCGTATCAGTATATGCCAGTGTTATTCAGTATGAAGGAATTTTGGACCGGCTATTTATGCCTTTTACTGACTAATCAGCAAAACCTTCAGCGGAGGTTTTCGCGATCAACTCCGCTAATGGAAGCTCAGCCCAGGGAGCGTATTTATCCATATCTAAACCCAACTTTTGGGCAACACCGCGACCATAATTGGGATCGGCTTGGTAGAAGTGCACGAGTTCACGGACTATGATGCGCAGCGGCACCCCCTCCATCGCCTCGGCGATATTGCTGAAGAGCTGTTCCTTCTGATCCCTGTTCATCAGATTGAACAACGCACCGGGTTGGGTGTAATAATCGTCATCAACGCGGTGATCGTAGCGGTCAGCATCGCCGGAAATCTTGAGCGGGGGTTCGAGGAATCTCTTATCTTCCACGGGACCACCCATGCTGTTCGGCTCATAATTGACGGCTCCACCGAAGTTGCCATCAAAGCGCATCTTGCCATCGCGGTGGTAGGTATTGACGTCTGAGTGTGGATGGTTGACTGGCAGAGCAGCATAGTTCACGCCAATGCGGTAGCGGTGGGCGTCAGCATAAGACATGATACGGGCTTGCAGCATCTTGTCAGGCGAGAAGCCAATCCCTGGGACGATATTGGAAGGCTCGAAGGCTGCTTGCTCAATTTCAGCATGGTAATTCTCGGGGTTGCGGTTAAGCTCCAAAACACCGATCTCCATCAACGGATAATCGGCATGCGGCCAAACCTTGGTCAAGTCAAATGGATTGATGTGATAGGTTTCTGCTTCTTCTTCCGGCATGATCTGTACGTAAACAGTCCACCTGGGGAAATCACCTTGCTCAACCGCCTCAAATAGATCTCGCTGTGAGCTTTCACGATCTTTACCCACTATTTTCGCAGCATCTGCGTTAGTCCAGGTCTTGATTGTCTGTTGGGTCTTGAAGTGCAGCTTAACCCAGAAGCGTTCATTTTTCGCATTGATAAAGCTGTAGGTGTGGCTGCCATAGCCATTAACGAAGCGGTAGCCCTGCGGCAGGCCGCGGTCGCTAAACAGGATCGTGACCTGATGCAAACTCTCGGGTGAGAGCGACCAGAAATCCCACATCGCCGTATTGGAACGCAGGTTGGTTCTTGGATCGCGCTTCTGAGTGTGGATAAAATCACTGAATTTGTAGGGATCACGGATAAAGAATACCGGCGTGTTGTTGCCGACCATATCCCAGTTGCCGTCTTCGGTGTAGAACTTGACGGCAAATCCTCGCACATCTCGCTCGGCATCAGCAGCGCCGCGCTCACCAGCGACGGTGGAAAAACGCAGCAGGCAGTCGGTTTGCTTGCCAACCTGTGAGAAAATCTTTGCCTTGGTGTATTTCGAAACATCATTAGTAACCGTAAATGTGCCGAAAGCACCCGACCCTTTGGCGTGTACCACCCGCTCGGGAACGCGCTCGCGGTTGAAAGTTGCCATTTTTTCGAGCAGTTGATAGTCCTGTATCAGCAGGGGTCCACGTTCTCCCGCAGTTAGCGAATTTTGGTTATCGCTAATCGGCTGTCCGTGCGCAGTGGTTAGTTGTTTTTTTTCTGTCATTTATATCTCCTCTTGCTCTATGAGCTATTCCAAGACGAACCCAATATATTTATAGTATACAAAATATATATATAGTTGTAAAATATCATTCTTCTATAATATCCATAGTCTATACCTATAATAGCAACATAAGGACTCCATGGAAATTCACCAACTCGAATATTTTGTCGCCGTCGCCGAAACGGGCGGATTCACCCGGGCGGCTGAGCGCTGTAATATAGCCCAACCCTCCCTGAGCCAGCAAATCATGAAACTCGAACGGGAAATCGGTTACCCACTATTCGACCGTCTGGGTCGCAAGGTCGTGCTTACCGACGTCGGCCGGCGGTTATTGCCGCGCGCCCATGTCATCTTGGGGGAATTACAGGATATCAAAGTGGAAATGCTAAATGATATCACTTCGAGTCACGGCAAGCTGACGGTGGGATTCATCCCCACCATTGCCCCATTCGTCCTGCCGGGTGTCATTCACCGCTTCAGCACGGAATTCCCCCAAGCCACCTTGGAGGTCTATGAAGGGCTGACTGATGAACTGATCCAAAAAATAATCGCTGGTGACTTGGATGTGGGCATCACAAGCTTACCGATAAAAAATAAGCTGATCAAAACCGAAGAGCTGCTCACCGAGCCCCTTCTAGTGGCCGCATCCCAAAAGTATGACATCTTAACCCGCACTTCGATCGCGGTCAAAGAATTGGATGAGTTCCCCTTTATCGCCCTCAGCGAAGTCCACTGCCTGGGTGAGCAAGTACAGGCATTCTGTTTTCAGCAAGATGTGGAATTAAACATCGTCTGCCACACGGCCCAACTTTCTACGGTGCAGAACTGCATTGCCCTGGGGTTAGGTGTATCATTGGTTCCCCAAGCCTTGGCGGTAAGCAACCCTTCAGAACAAATTGTGTATCGTACGATCAGTGATGCAGCCCCACAGCGAAAAATTGCGGCCGCGACGCACACCAAAAGACACCAATCTTTTCTAGCCGATCAGTTTATTGAGCTCGTTCGCTCAGAGTATCCCAACAAACATATAGTCGATTGAATGGGCGTACGCATTGGTAAAATGACGATAGTAATGTCAGTGCTCGAAGGTTAGCAGCAGGGAAATCGAACGGGTATCCTAAAGGCGCCTACCATCGGATTTACGATATTCAACAATATCAATTTTCAAGTTATATGCATAAGTCAGCGCTATTAACTATCTTGAAACGAATCGTAATGCTATGTCGCCAACCCTACACGCACCGGATATAGCGGCGGGTGTTGGTATGATTGGACGCTTCTACATTCAGCCAAATACCCTCCCAAATCTGAGTGAGAATTCAAGAGAAGGAATAGCATGAGCCAAGGAGAATTTCCGTTATCGTGGAACAAGGCACTGTTGACGATCATCCCTGGTGTATTAGCTGCAGTGGGAATGATCCACGGCGCTATTTGTCAAGTATGGTTACGGTCGGGCTTCGTTCTGAGAAATAACGGATAGCGCTAATATATCGTTTTCGTGAATAAGTGCTATATAATCGGTAAACACAAAGGGAGAATTAGGTATTATTTTATCGATGGAGATAAGATATTTTGGGCGGCTAATAATAAAGAAAGGATGGTCCAGGTGATCAAAAATAGTTCTCTTATTGCACTTGCACTGGGATTGGGATTAGCCATGGCTTTGTTAGCGCTGCAAGGCGGTGGTTTGGTTGCCCGCGCCAAGCCTCTCGCCGAGCTGCATGTCTGCCCCAGCGGCTGTACGTATTCTTCCATCCAGGACGCAGTAGACGCAGCCGAGACCGGGGACGTGATCAAGGTGGCCCAGGGGACCTACACCGACATGCATCACATTGCTAGTCTGGACACGGCCGAGTTTACTGCCACCCAGTCCGTGGCAGTCACCAAGAGCATCACCCTCCGGGGTGGGTACACCACGACCGATTGGGATACTCCCGACCCAGAGTCACACCCGACAATCCTGGACGCTGGCGGCCTTGGGCGTGTGGTGGTCATCAGCGGTACCATCACACCCGTAATTGAAGGTTTTCATATCACCGGCGGAAACTCGCAGGGCCTGGGGGGTATGTACTGGGGCGATGTGGGTGGTGCCATTTATATCAGTGGCGCCTCCGCAGTATCAGACTCCAACCAGATCTACAGCAATACAGCTACCTGGTATGGCGGGGGGATGTATCTTGAATCCAGTAATGCAATTGTCGTAATAGTACTAATCTCGCGAGAACTACATCTCAACGTCGAGGTGGCGGATTTATATCTGTACCTCAGCCCTGCTACCCTTAGCGAAAACACTATCCGTGATAATTCCGACCGACTTCATGGTGGTGGTGTCTGCAGTTTCTGAAGCAGGGTACACTCTTTCCGGAAACGTCTTTGAGAATAACTCTGCTGGGGAGTCAGGGGGTGGCTTATACTTGTCTGGACTGGGCGAACACTGAAAGGCAATGTCTTTGTGGTCAATCATGCCAGTACGGTGGCGGAATATATATGGATTATGGTGGAGTGGGGTAAAACACCGACGCTCATCAATACTGCCTGGTCAGTAATGAGGCGTCAGTGGGGAGCGGCATCTGGTTTAGGTGATTGGGTTGATTGGTCGACGACCTATGCTAGCGCGAGCTATCCATACGACACTCTATGACAATGGTGGTGGAGGTGAAGGCATCTTTGTGGGAGAATATGCATCTTTCGCTATGACCAACACCATCATCGCTAGCCACACCGTAGGCATAAGTGTGACATTTGGCAGCATCGTCACATTGGATTCAACCTTGTGGTATGCCAACCCGACGAACCTAGCCGGCAGCGTCACTCACATCAACGACTACATCGGAGACCCGGTCTTCAGCGCTGATGGCTACCATCTTGATCCCAATTCAACCGCGCGTGAGACGTTGGCGTGAACTCCGGTGTAACCGATGACATAGATGGCGAGCAGCGTCCCCAAGGAGTTGGATACGACATCGGTGCGGATGAGTTTGACCTGCCGGACGTCTATCTGCCCCTGGTTGTGAAACACTAATCCTAATTGGTGGCGATGAACGCTGTAACTGATTGGAATTTTTCATGTAATATCGCCCGGAGCAAGATATCCCCGTTGGCCGCGTGTGCTGCCATATAATCGGTAAAAACTGTTTATCAAAAACCGGAGGGTTATTCTAATGAAAGCAATGGTGGTTTACGATTCGGGTTTTGGCAATACAGAGCAAATCGCCCAGGCGATTGGCAAAGCTCTCGGTTCTCAAGAGGAAGTCGAGACAGTACATGTGAGTGCGGTCAAACCGGGTCAATTGACAGGGTTGGGACTATTGATCGTTGGCTCACCTACCCAGAAATTCAGACCAACCGGAGCAATCACTAACTTTCTGAAAGGGATTCACAAAAATAGTCTAAAAGGAGTCAAAGTAGCCGCATTTGACACCAGGTTTACGCTGAGTGTAATTGAAAAAACTCCCATATTGCTATTTTTTGTTAGGATATTTGGTTATGCCGCCAAGCCAATTGCTGACCGGCTCGAGAGTAAAGGAGGCGAATTGGTAATCGCACCCGAAGGGTTCTTTGTAGAAGACTTGGAAGGACCGCTGTTGGGCGGCGAGCTTGAACGATCTGTGGAATGGGCAAAAGAAATCATCGCTTTTTTGTAAACGGTTGAATAAACACAATTAGCCACCGCACCATGGCTCGCAGCCCTTTCACTACCATCCATATCTGAAATATAAGAATATATACCCTAACTCAGGTGAAAATGAACACAATTCAAGGGTGTGTGAAGCACGTATGATCGTAGGGAAGTCAGAAGTCCGGTATCTACCGGATCTGTGAGAAAGCAATTTTTTCAAGTGATCCAAAGAGTGAACTGGTGCCGGCTCAGACAAGGTCGTGTCTAATTTTAAGATTGCCCATAGCGCGGGTCGGATGGTGGCCGGTTTCGATTATGACAGGATTATTCGCTTTCTTTTCCCAGTCTCAAACACCTAGCGCATCTGGACAACGAATGTGATTATCGCAAACGAGGTATGGGATGAGATGGTTGTTGCATTATCCGAAAAAAACAACCGTGTCAGAGCCATTGCAGCCCAAGTCCTCTGCAATCTGGCAAAAAGCGATCCAGATAACAGGATGCTCACCGATCATGATGCGCTCCTGGCAGTGACGAAAGAAGAAAGGTTCGTTACTGCGCGGCATTGTTTGCAATCGCTCTGGAAAGTTGGAACCGCAGGAGAAAAACAACAGCAGCTCCTGGTTGATGGGTTGGAAAGCCGGTATTATGAGTGCCTGGCAGAGAAAAACTGTACCTAAATCCGCTACGATATCATTAAAGACCTGCAACAATTATATACTCGAGTAAATGATGAGTCTGTGCGGCAGAAAGCGTTAGCGTTGATTAAAGCAGAAGATGACCTCAAGTACCGTAAAAAGTATGCCAGTCTCTGGAAATAAAATACGCCAGCTACCGATAATAATCATTGGTCTCATCGCACTTTCGGGTTGTAACCGAATTGGGGCAATACCATATCAACCCCCAATAACCCCTGAGGGTTGGCTTGCAACCCAACCCTACAAAACAATCACGATCGGGATGATCAACTTTATCTTGGTCCAGCCTAGTTCTACGATTTTCGTATACTTGCTCGGCATGTTAACCATTGGGGTAGGTATGTTCACCATCCGCATACGAGAAAATCATCGTTCCCGCGTGTGGTGGAGTATTGCGCTGCTGCTCTGGGGGGCCGGAGCGTTATTTGCCGGGACAAGTTACCAAGCATTTAGCTATGAAATCAAATGTGCGGGGCAAGCTCTCTGCTCTTGGACGAGTTGGTGGGAAATCATTTACCTTATCCTCTCGGCAGCAAGTGTCGATGCGATGATGATAGCCGTAGCATATTCGAGCAGTGTCGGTACATGGCGCCGCGTCCTAATCACTTACGCACTCATCCATTTTGCGCTGTATGTTACTGTAGTTTTGATTGGGGCATTTTCCCTGAATAAATTCTTAATCTCTTTTGAGCTGCTGCTCATTGTTGCAGTACCAAATATAATTGCCTGTTTCTTAATCAATGGATGGCGATTCAATAAGAACAAAAATGACATAGATTCAGCCCTTTTGGTCACCTGGCTGTGGCTAGGTCTCGTCTTCGCAGGATACTTTCTCTACCTCACAATAGATCTCACCAATGCGCTTTGGGAGCGAGGCATTTGGTTTTCTGAAAATGATGTCCTCCATATAGGACTCATGAGTTGGATGCTCTTTCTTGCTAGCTATGTAATAAAACGTATCGTAGATATTCCAAGTCAAACTATTACTGATTAACACATAGATTAGAGCTGATACAAAATGAGCTATCAAAGACGGAGGGAAGGTATGCAAAGCCATATTAATCAAGCTGCCTCACATAGTTTGGATCGGGTCAACAGGGCACTAGATCGCTACGTGTTGCCTTGGCCAGTTCGTTTCCTCACCTTTCGTTTTGTTATCTTAGCGACTATCGCATTGCTAATTCCGCTGATTGTCTTTGCGAGTAACACAGTTATGGTATTGGGTATCAATAGTTACCTAAATACGATGAGCGTAGCGGTAAGTTCTATCGTCTTATTGTACGCAACTCTCTCGGAAGCAAATCAAAAACAAATTGCCCAAATCCAAGAGCAGCGCGCTCAAGAAGACCACGCCCATGTTACAGAAATGCATCAGCTTGTTCTAGAAACACTTACGAACCAGCGGCAAGAAATCGAAGATCTAAAACAAATGATCGCAATTATGACAGACCAGCCCTATAGTTTAAAAAGTTTCGAACCCACACCAGATCTACATACCTTACACCCGCGTGGTGAAAACCGTTATGATCAGCAAGATACCCGCGAACGCCTTCAAGATAATTTGTACCAAAATGATTTAGCCGGGGCTTTGAAGCAAGACTTTACTACTGAGCAAAGTTAGTACTATCGGCTATGCGAAGATTACAATTCAGTTATTGAGTTCAAAATATCGCCATCTACCGGTACGAAGGAGTACGTCTGTGAACAGTCCTTTCTCACTTTCTGACACCTACTGGAGCAAGCCCTCAGATACGTTATTTTCTGGTTTGCAATGCACAAATATGGGGTTGACCACTCAAGAAGCAGAGCAACGCATTGAGACTGTGGGATTAAACCAGCTCAAACCCAAGAAACCAGTCACTCGATTGAGTCTTTTTCTCAATCAATTCAAGAGCCCAATTGTACTAATCCTGCTTTCTGCGGTGATAATATCGGCCTTCGTAAAGGACTGGACCGATGCTGTAATAATCTTGCTGATCGTTCTTGGAAGCGCCTTGCTAAGCTTTACCCAGGAATACAATGCCAGCTCCGCAGCTGAAAAGCTGCAAAGTCGGGTTGCCATCCAGACACTGGTGATGCGTGACGAACAACAACAATCTGTTCCAAGTGAACAGATTGTGCCAGGTGATGTGGTCGTGTTATCGGCGGGCAGCCTCATCCCCGCTGATGGCGTAGTCCTTGACGTAAAAGACTTCTATGTTAACCAGGCTGTATTAACAGGAGAGACTTTTCCGGTCGAAAAGAAGCCCGGTGTCGTGCCTGAGAAAGCTTCGTTAGCGGAACGAACAAACACAGTCTATATGGGAACTAATGTCCGCAGTGGAACTGCAAAAGTGCTTATTGTAAAAACAGGTACACGCACATATTTTGGTCAACTCTCGGATAGGTTATCTATCCGTCCGCCGGAAACAGAATTTGAACGAGGTATCAGATCTCTAGGCTTGTTGCTGACAGAAATAATGCTGCTGCTCGTCTTTGGGATATTTTTTATCAATGTGCTGTTTCATAAACCAATCCTTGATTCTTTGCTGTTTTCAATTGCCTTAGCAGTCGGCCTGACACCGCAATTGCTTCCGGCAATCATAAATATCAACCTATCAAAAGGTTCCCAGGCAATGGCAGAGCGTGGAGTTATTGTGCGTCGGCTCGAGTCAATTGAAAATATCGGCAGCATGGATGTTTTGTGCACAGATAAGACCGGAACAATCACTGAAGGAATCGTAAAACTGGATGCAGCGTTGGACTTGAGCGGAGGTGATTCTGAGATAGTGTTCCACCTCGCTTTTATAAACGCGCACTTTCAAACGGGACTAACTAATCCTTTGGATGAAGCTATCCTGGCAATGGAAAAGCCAGATCTTAATAATGTCATCAAGCTTGATGAAGTACCGTATGATTTTCACCGGAAACGATTGAGTGTTCTTGTTCAACAGAACGGTGAAAAGCTGTTGATTACCAAGGGCGCACTTGACAATGTTTTATCTGTATGTTCGCGGTACCAACAAAATCAATCCATCGAAATGATTGATAAAGATACCCTATCTCAAATCAATCAGCGTCTTATCGAGTGGAGTGAGCAAGGATATCGTGTCCTCGGGGTATCCACAAAGATAATTGATGATAACAAACAAGGAATATCCCGGGCTGATGAGACTGACATGCTTTTTACTGGCTATCTACTTTTTTTTGACCCCCCTAAGGCAGAAGCTAAGGAAGCAATACTTAGCCTTACAAGGCTCGGCGTCCAACTAAAAATCATTACCGGTGATAATAAATTGGTTGCGGAGCATACTGCGGAACAGGTTGGCCTGGACAAAACCTTGATCTTGACAGGCAGCCAGATAGATGAGCTGGGCGATGAAGCATTTTGGAATGTCGCTGAACGAACCACAATTTTTGCAGATGTCGATCCAAACCAAAAAGAGCGCATAATCCTAGCTTTAAAAAAGACCGGTCATGTTGTCGGATATATGGGTGACGGCATCAATGATGCGCCATCAATGCATAGCGCAGATATTGGCATCTCAGTGGAAAATGCCGTCGATGTTGCTAAAGAAGCCGCCGATTTCGTTTTATTGAAACAAGATCTCAGAGTGCTGGAACAAGGGATAATCCAAGGACGGAAAACTTTCGCCAACACCATGAAATACATCTACATGGCGACCAGTGCGAATTTCGGCAACATGTTCAGTATGGCAATTGCATCAATTTTCTTACCATTCTTACCCATGTTACCCAAACAAATTCTTTTGATTAATTTCCTCACGGACTTGCCCGAGTTTACCATTGCGGAAGATAATGTAGATAAAGAATACCTTGAGAACCCTCAACCTTGGGACATTCATTCCATCCGTCGTTTCATGTTGGTTTTCGGCCCATTAAGCTCAATATTTGATCTCGCAACTTTCGCTGTCCTGCTGCTAATTCTGAAGGCTAATCAAAATCAATTTCATACTGCCTGGTTTGTTGAATCTGTTATCTCGGCATGTCTGGTAGTCTTTGTATTGCGTACACGCCTGCCGTTTCTACGCAGCAAGCCTAGCCGGTGGATGTTGCTGGTGTCTCTGTCAGTTATCCTCGCCACGCTCATTATTCCATTTACCTTCCTTGCGACTCCATTTGGTTTCACGCCCTTGCCAATCAATTTCATCTTAGCAATTGGTATGTTGGTGTTGGTATATCTTACCGCTTCGGAATTTGTAAAAAATTGGTTCTTTAAGCGTTACACCGCATTGTCAAGTGGTTGACAGAAATATACTTTTTCGATGAAATCCAACGAACAAGGTACAGCGCCTAAGAGGAAGGCATTTGTATCCAAAACAACATCTTCCTTATTAGTTTTGATCCTATTTGGCGTTGCTGTGCACCTGCTGCTACCCCAAATCACTGTATTAGAGCATTCTTTACATGTGATCAAAAATATGTCCACCTGGGCTGTTGGGCTGGCTGTATTAGCTCAAATATTGAGCTACGTGGGCAGCGGATTGTTACTACAAGCCGTCATTGAGCTTACATATGTAAAGATATCATTGATCCGAAGCGTTCTTATTTCACTCGCTGCTACCAGTATTGGTCTAATCGCTGGTGGTATCGTCGGAAGTTCTGCTAGTGTATTTAGTTGGATGCGTGGAACGAGTGATAAGCCACAAACTGCCATGCTCGCCAGTACTCTGCCCCCTTTTATTAATAATTTAACCCTTGTGATCGTATCAATTTTCGGACTGTTGCATTTACTCGCAGTTCACGATCTGTCTCAATGGCAAACCCTTAGTTTTGTATTAATGGTTCTTTTTACAGGTTTCATTATATTTGCGGTTATTTGGGGCGTACAAAATCGAAAGAAAACTGTTTTCCTAGTTGATGAGATTGCGAAGAAAGGCGCGGCTTTGCTGCATCGATCTTATCAATCTGATGGTGCAGAAACATCACTACAGAATCTATTTGAAGCTTGGGATGTGCTGGTGGCAAAGGGTTGGCAGCGAACTGTATTAGGGGCAGCCATCAATGTCGTATTCGATATGCTCACATTATATTTTCTATTTATTGCTGCTGGAAACCCAATCAGTCCGAGCGTGCTGATCGTAGGGTATGGTATCCCGATTTTGCTCGGAAAGATGGCGTTCATGATTCCAGGGGGTGTTGGTGTGGTTGAAGGGAGTATGGTTGCCCTATATACAGGGCTTGGTGTGCCTGAGTCGGTGACAGTCGTAGTTGTATTAATCTATCGTGCCATATCTTTCTGGCTGCCAACACTGATCGGTTTCCCCGTGGCAGCCTATCTTCAACGGGATGCAGTGAAGATTCGGCAATAAATATTTTGTTGAAGATGCTGTCTTTAGTTCTCCACTTTTGTCGCTTGACATTGACGTAACGGTAAGATGTATGATTACCCCGTGAGGTGAAATCAATGGCATACACAATCAAGGAAATTGCAGACTTAGCTGGTGTGACAACCCGTACACTGCGCTACTATGATGAAATTGGGTTGTTGCTCCCCGAAAGAACCGGGCCAAACGGTTATCGCTACTACGGTCATACCAGCCTGCTGAGATTGCAGCAAATCTTATTCTTCCGCGAGCTTGACGTACCACTGAAAGACATCCAACTGCTTTTGGATCATCCCGATTTCAACCTGCTGACCGCACTTGAAGATCACCGTGCCTCCCTGCAAAAACGAGTAAATAGATTGAACACATTGATTGAAACAATAGACTATACGATGTCAGAGATCAAAGGAGAATCCAACATGTCGGCTGAGGAATATTTTGTGGGTTTCGATGAGACCAAATACGAAGATGAAGTAATAGAACGCTGGGGGCACACGGACCAGTACGCTGAGTCGCAACGCAAGTGGTCAAGTTATTCCAAGGATCAAAAGGATGCGATTAAGGCTGAAGGTGGGCGACTCACTGTACGCATGGTTAGCGAGGATCCCCGTACATCACCAGATGCCCCGGATGTGCAAGCCGCGATCGGCGAGTACCTTGCCTACCTCAATAAATACTTCTATACCTGTGATGTCAGCTTCTTACGCCGTCTATCCGATATATGGGTCGCGGACCCACGCTTCGCGGTCAACTACGAGTGCATCCGAACAGGTGGAACAGAGTTCGTGCGGGAGGCAGTGCACATTTACTGCGACCGGTGTGAATCGGAGGGATAAGCTGATCGACAAAATGTTCTTTTGATTATTACTGCGTGATATATAGTTAATATCTTGACAAAATTCACGAATGGTTCCATAATGGTATCATTGTGGAACCATTATCAGGAGCCGCCATGTATTCAATAACCGTTAAAAATATCCCCGCCGACATTTATCAGAGCTTGAAAAACTCAGCGAAAATGAATCGGCGCAGTATAAACAGCGAGATTATTATGATTATTGAAGCAGCTGTTCACAGTAAAAAGATCGTTCCAGAAAACTTTAGCGTTAATGCGCGACAATTAAGGGAGAAATCTGCCGGGTATACGATCACGGATGAAGAATTTAATCAAGCAAAACGCACTGGCCGATTATGATCGTTGTCGACACAAATATCATTGGCTATTTTTACTTGACCAGCAACAAATCAGCACTTGCTGATAAATCTTGGCAAAAGGATCCAATATGGGCAGCGCCCTTATTGTGGCGCAGCGAAATGAGAAATGTACTTTCCCTATACATACGGAAAAACATTCTCTCTTTATCCGATGCTGGACAGATCATGAACGAGGCAACTGATTTCATGCTTGGGAAAGAATATGACGTTAACTCATTTCATGTGTTACAGCTTGTTACGAAAAGTGCCTGCTCAGCTTACGATTGCGAATTCGTAGCCCTAGCCCGAGACCTGAAAGTTCCCCTGGTTACAGCAGATCAACAAATATTAATTGATTTTCCGGAAACAGCTTTTTCTTTGGAGGAATTCGCTGCGTCATAGTATTCTCGTATTATCTACTGCCGTGGAGTATCGCTATCTCATCTCTACTTTTTCCATGTTGATGACATATATAGAAAGCGAATTACATTATCACTCTGGTGAATCAGAATTCTCCCATCTCCCAAAGCTCTATTAATTTAGGGTAAAACCTCAAACCTCTTCTCCGCTTGAATCCTTTATCACAGTGATAGACAAAGAGTTCCGATCAGGATACTATGCTCTCTAGCACAGATAGCATCCCATCCAAAATACCCAAGACCTGCCGCGATTCATCTTCTTCGATAATCAGAGGCGGTAAGATTTGGACTACTGATAGATCGTTGTTGGCGTAAATAACCAGCAGACCGGCGTCGAAACCGATGCGTGTGAATAGCGGGCCGAATTTCTGGCTTGCCAGTTTCAGCCCCATCATCAACCCACGTTGACGCGCCTCTACCAGGACAATCGGGTGCTTATTAATTAGCTCCGCAAACCCCTGTTCGAATATTGCCGCGATCTGGAGAACATGTTCCAGGAAATCCGCCTCTTGCAGGATGTCAAGCACTTCCAAGGCAGCATAACATCCAACCTCGGCACCTCCAAAGGTAGAAATGTGGATGAATGGATTAGCATGAATGAAGGGATTTAGATGCTCACGATAGAGTGTGGCAGTAATCGGGTAGATTCCGCCCGATAATCCCTTCCCAGTTACTATAATATCCGGTACGACCCCGTAGGTATCGATACCCCACACAGCACCACAACGTCCCAACCCAGTCTGGACTTCATCCTGAATCATCACCACATCAAACCGGTTGCACAGTTGTCGTACCCCGGCGAAGAAATCATCCGGGGGTACTTTAATACCTAGCGTCGCTGGAATGGTCTCGAATATCACCGCGGCCGTGTTTTCATCCATGGCTGATTGCAAAGCATCAAGATCGCCAAAAGGCACCTGGAAAAAACCCGGAGAGAGCGGGCCAAATGGCTTGCGATACTGTTCATCACCAGCTGCCAGCGCCAACCCGGTATGACCGTGGTATCCCCCCAGCGCGGAGATTACCTTCAACCGTCCTGTGTGTGCACGCGCCAGTTTGATGGCCATATCGATTGCCTCGCCACCCGACACACCGAAAATCACCCGGTTAATGTCTCCGGGTGAGATGGCTGCCAGCCGCTCTGCCAGCAGGGTACGCCCTTCACTCATCAGATGGTGGTTGCCGATATCCAATTCTGCCAGGGCGCGTTCTAACGCCTGGATCACCCTCTGGTTGCGGTGACCCAGGTTAAAGACGCCGCCATTGCAGTGGCAGTTGATCAATTGCTTCCCATCCAGATCACTTATATAGATCCCTGCGCGTTTACCGGTTACGAAATCTATACCTGCCTGGGTGAAAAACTCCACCTTGCCGCTCGACACGTGCTGCGCGTACTTCTCGATGATTGATTTCTTCGGTTGTTGTGCAATCATAGACATTATCTTTTCTCCAAATCTATCGCTTTGTCTTTCCCGGCAGGATATGAGGATACGGGCGGAAGAGGATAAAACGATGCAAAAAGCGGTCAAACCTGCGCATCCACAGATAAAGCACCCAAATCAATGCGTCCTCCCGATAGTAAGCTAAGACTTCCTTTTCTTGGATGGGTTCAATATCCAGATGCCTCGCTTGCGTGGCAAAGAAACCATTCGCCATCTCAATTAGTTCAGGTATCAGCTCGGGCATTTGTTCTTTGCAACAGTTCGCCAGCAGATCGATGACCACTTTTCGAAAGTCATAGTAGCGATCCATGACCTCATCCAAATATAGAATCCGCAAGATCCAGGCTAAGAATGATGGTGCCGACCGCAAAAACAACTCTGGATCAAGCTGCTCAACTCCATCCGTACGAATGAATGGCGTGCTGGTATCCACATAAGAAAGTTTGGCATCACTTCCCAGGCTTGGCTGACTGGAATTGAAACCCTGTATGATCCAGTTTGAGACCTGGCCATCTATGCCCACCTCGAAATTAGCCTGACGCTGGTTGAATTTCCAAACCTTTAGTAATTCACGCAGCACACAGTTGAACAATACCAATGTATCCTGGGTGGGCAGCACATGCATGGCCTTGTTTCCAATTGCTGGAGCAGGAATTTTTTGTTGGATGCTGTAAAAAACTGGCTGACCGCTCTGGTTTATGAAAGCCGCATGACCATGGGCTGGCAGATTAATTCCGATTTCACCTACCAGCAAGCGGTTGTAGAGCTGGTAAGTCAGCAGATACTCATCCACCTCATCTTTGTTCTCAAAGATGCCCATACGCTTAAATGCCAATCCGCTCATACGCTCAGCCTGGATCTCAAAGACCGTGCTGATCTCACCAAAACCGAGCACCCGGCAAGGCACACTATTTCGCTCAGGATGGTTTGGGTCTAATCCATTCTCAAATTCCTGCAAGAGATTGAAATCGATCTCGAAACCCTTGGGGTTCTGATATATGGCAAGAGTATTTTCCACCATAATGTCCTCCTTCCTTTTCGTAAATCACTAATTTCTCCGATTACTTGGCGGATTCACCAACAGCGCGAGACCTGCAGCCAACACGGCTGTACTGGCGATTAGGGCACCAAAACTGATCGTGCCGGTTGAGAACATATTTAAGAACATCCACAGGAAAACAAAACCGTATCGTAAGATTATGAAGCCGAAGAAGTAGACCAGAGCGTAAACTAGTAGTCCACCCAGCAGGAAAAAGAGGATATCCAACAATTTCCCAAAGCCTCTCCTTCCCGTGATCAAGAACCAGAACAGTACCGGTACGATGAAGAGCAGCGAAAATGGATTGGCGATAAGGATATAGACCCCTACAACACCAATGATGAAGAGTGCTAAGCTCTTGATCGCTCCAAACTCGACTAGATCAGTCTTGCGTAAATAAAGGGCTGCTAACTTCCTCCCAATGAAAAAGAAGAGCACCAGCCCCAATACGAAGAGCCCGATCGCTAACCAATCCGGGTTTAACATCTCTGGGTCCTTGGTCGTCGCTGGATAAACATGGTATTCAACCAAGACCCCGATCTCTACAAACAGATAGAGGAGAAATATTGAGGCAACCAGTGGCAGCCACAGCCCCAGGTAATGAGCGAAAGCGCCAGGCCATGCCTTCACTTTCTCCCGAATGGGCGCATACCCTATTATTATGCTGCCCACAAAGAATAGTCCCACCAAGGCGATAAATATCAGGTATAAGGGCAGCCCGCGCAAAACCTGCTCGCTGCTATCAAAATATAGATATGGTCCTGATTCCTGGGGGAAGGATTCCATAGACAGCAATTGGCGGATTAACGCCTCGGCAACGAGACCCGACCCCTGCAATGCCTCTGGTGATTGGTATTCCATCGTATCATTAGGGTCGTGCCATAATTGTTTATGCAAGTCAGTGAACTCTGCTGAATAGCCAGCTGCAAATCCCAGCGCCGGGACGCCCGCATCGATCATCGGGCCCTGATCCATTAACGATACTGGCACCGCTTGATCGAGCACCTGATCGAGTGGAACTCTTAGATTTACCTGCCACACTCCATACGCAGCGTCGGCTGCATCTCTAGCCGTCAGGGCTAGCCAAATCGGGCCGTAACCGCTAAACTGGCCGACCAGTTCCATATTCATGCTATCGTAATAATACCTGCCCAGGTTATCCAGAGATATTCCTGCAATGATATTCTCAGGATTTGGATGTGTCTCCACATATCGCCGGCTTCCAATCATGCCGTACTCTTCTGCGTCCGTGGCCACAAAAACAAGGTTGTATTTCGGAGGGTTTTCAGCCCCGAAAATCTCAGCCAAATGGAGTAAAATCGCGATGCCAGCGCCGTCGTTATCCGCACCCTGGATCGTTGTGGGAGCCTGGTCGTGGTGTGCAGTCACCAGGATTTCGCGTGGATCGCTCTGGTTCGCGCCCGGCAGTTTGCAGACCACGTTCCTCAACTGCACCGGGGCACTGTAGTTAATGATCTCCCAACCATCGAAGTTGCATGTCCAACCGGCTGCCTCAAAGTGTTCGATAAGCCACTGAATAGCTAAACGACTTTGCTCAGTTCCACTATGACGGTTTTCGAATTGAGTGACAAACTCTTCCTCTAGCTCATAAGACCTTTCACCCAAAAAACTCAATGTCTGCGGATCATACGAAATTTCCGGCTTTTCCGCTGAGCTGCAAGCTGTTGCTAATAAGCTTATGAACAAGATTCCACTGATAATACTTATGATACGGATCATTGCTAGCCTCCTTATATTGGTTGATTCAACTATCCTGATTTAATTTCACCCTTCAGATTGTTTATCTGAGCGCGATTTGACAACATCGATTGCATATGGGGAGCATTTTATGTTTCCTCAACAATTTCCTGAAGTTACGGTACTCATGCCCATTCCATATTTCCATGACATTTTGCTGGCGGAGATCACCTACCTCCCAATCTCGGCATGGTTTCACTTTTGCATCCGGCCAGACCTTAAAACGCGTCCAGCCGCATCGAACTGTCTCATACTTCACCCGCTGCCCGGGATTTTGATACCAGGCAGTGATCTCATCACGGTTCATATAAGGTGCCTCTGAGAGTAAAAATTTGCTGCCCCAGTTTTGCTTTCGAATTGACTCGAGGCCATCCGCCACAGACTCGGCATCGATTGCCGCTGGTTGAACATCCCAATTTACCTGGTCCGCCGTGAAAACATGGAATTGGTCGTTAAAACTGTCGACGATCTCAGCCGGCTGCATCCACAAGTGGTTTACATTCATCCCATCCACGCCCAAATCTTTGACCAGTTTGTATGTTGGAACCAGCTCTTGATAGTTCATATCCGAGATTGCCATTGAAACTATAACTATCGGATGCAGCGGCTGCTCCAGGACCAGCCTTACCCCAGCCATCAAACGCTCGAATGACCTGTTACCGCGGATTTGGTCATGGGTCTCCTCAATCCCGTCAAGAGAAACTGTTAGAATATCCAAGCCTGATTCGCAAATTGTCCTAGCATTTTTGGATAACATCCAGCCGTTTGTCACTAAGGTACAAAACCTACCCGCCTCCTTCGCGTACCCAATAAATTCCCCGATTTGTGGGTGCAGCAATGGTTCTCCGCCTGTGAATGAGACAATAGGATTCCCAGGGGTTTCAACGATCATCTTTTGAAAAGTTGAGAGCTCCATGTCCCCAACCAGGTTCAATTGATAGCCAGGCTTATTAGAATGGGCATAATGGCATGCCTTACAGCGCATGTTGCATCGATCCGTGACGAATACTGACAAAACCTCTGGGGGATGGCTCCAGCCATTCCTGTAACCAATGTGATACCTGTGTTTCAAACGATGTCCGAGGTTTATCGCCGATACCGATACAAGCTGTGGTTTCTGCCTCGCCGACTTCCACATCCCGCGTATATTAGACAGATACATATCTCACCTCCGGATAAGTCGCCCTTTTGTTTCATAAGAGCCCTGAACCTATCCATACACTTACAGGTGAGAACTGCCATTACAAGGGTAGTAACCGCCAAATACTGCCAATATCAGTAACAAATTAAAATGACCGCATACACCCTGTACCAAGGGTATATACGGTCATTTGATATTGATACTGATCTATTTTGATCAGTGCAGTGCCGCTTCCATTTCCTCTATGACACGAGTTACAGAGCGTATAGCAGAACGACGAGTGCGGTTAAAAGTACCTTCACTGATGTAAAGCTGGGACATAATATCCCGATTAAGCTGGTCTTCAAGATAGGCACCGTATAAGATGAGATAAGCGTACCACTCACGCGGCGGCGGGTTATTTGGTTTATCTCCCACTGGATGTAGTTTTTCGACCGCCTCTCTGAGGACCGCGTGCACCCCTTTTCCACGGTCAATATGGGTAACCGGACCGGAGGGCAAATGGCTGAGGACCAGGCTCAGTTCGGCGAGGGAGGTAGCGCCCAGGTAAGAATAATCCCAAATGTTGCGCAGGGCATTCTCGACATCCTTTATTGGTATCCGTTCAGGATAACTTTCTACCCTTTCGTCACCAATCTGGGTCAGTTCGGACAGTTGGGCCATTGTTTCAGATTCACGTTTCGAGCGTTTGATGGTTGTAACGAGTTGATCGCTGGGATATAGCAGTAAGTCTACATCCGTTGGAGAAAAACGAGTGCCGTTGACTGGTCTGCCAAATACCAGCGTACCTATCTGTTTTGTATAATCGTAGAGCGGCACCAACAGCGCTGCATCTGCCAATGGTTCGGGTAATTGGCTTTGCTCCAGATGGAGTACATCATCGGAATTTAGATCCAATTGCTCCAAAGAGAGGTTATTACCTGCCCAGCGGTGCTTAATAATGGTCCTATCCACACCATTTTCTAATAAAACTAGAATACCGTAAGTCGCTCTCACAGTCTGACAAAGAGAAACCAGAGCGTCTTCTAGATTCTCCTCGAGCGACTGTTCCCCGGCGAAATCTGCCATCCTGCGCAGGTTGGCGCGCAGTTGGCGGTTCCCTTTACGGTAAAAAAAAGCATCCAAGTTCATCCGGCCGATGTCGATCACCGAATGGGTGATAACTGCCAGGATGACAACAAAAATGAACGCTGAGGCAGGTACGCCATAAACAATCACAGATAGCAGGGAAGCTCCCAAATAGATCAGGGTAATTAGGCTTACCGCAACGGCGTTGTAAATAAAGTCACGGCGGATAGTTCTCCCTTTCATTATGGCGCTGTGGCGGGCGATACCAAAGCCAAGCACCATCACCGCGAACCCCAAGCATAATGATGGAACCAGCATGGGGAACGGGAGGCCAACCGCGGAACCTAAAATACCAATCGGGGCAACCAATCCCGCGGCACCAGTCGCGATAATCATGCTATTAAATTGTTTTCTGTGCATACCGGGAAGTGCTGAGCGTGCAGATCGTAGGAGGTTTGTTAAGCACAATACCATGATTATCAATACTAAACCCAAGAATAAAAGGAAAAGTGGGCCAGCCTGCATTGAATTGAGGTACAGCGGATCACCAGAGACCCTTTCGATTATAAGCGTTGTGTTTAAATGCAATACGATTGCCGTGACTGCAATAATATAGACTAATATCACCCGTATCATTCGCCAGCGGGTATAGAAACCCGGCAGCATCAACACGGTCGCGTGGTGCCAAAATGCCAATGCAGGCACGATCAACCAGCCCTGCAACCAGCCAGCCGCACCACGAGCTAGAGACCCTTCCGGCCAGAAAGGGATTAGAAATCGGATCCACCAGATAGCTTTAATGGGTGCCGGAGGAGGGGTCAGCGCTAGAAGGATATTCAGGAACATACCAGCCATGGACCAAAGGGTCAGGCTTGTGAGCCAAGCTACGGGACTGCGGGGGCTGCGTGTGACAACATAGACCCCTAGCCACACCGCAGCGATCAAGTTTACAAAATTGACGATTACCGTAACCGTGGTTAACAATGCCCCGACCTCGCTGGTAATCCCTATCATGCAGATTGGGTTTCGTATTCGATAAATTTACGGTATCCCCCAATATCCAAGATTTCTTGTTTTATCGAGTACTCCCCCCAACACGATCTTTGTCTTAGTTATTAGTATAGACAAATTTTCCGAAAAGTCAATTAATAGACCGGAACTGTCGAGCAGATGTAGGCTCTAGCTTGGTATTGGTTGAGCTTTCCCAATGGGCTGCCTCATACAACTATATTCCACCAACTCTGGTCATACAGATCCCTGCTGTGCATCGGGAAACACCGTTATAATCTTGGCAGCGAATTCGACATGAGAGGGATACTATGGCAAATCAAAAAGGTTCTATATCGGAAACCCCAAGCCGCAAAGAGCAACATAATAAAGGCAAGGCGATACGGGAGCAGGTACCTCGTGAAAGCCATGCTGACTGGTCACCCGCAGCAGACCGTCCTGATCCGCTGAAACTACTTCAAGCTCAGGACAAGGGACGTTTAGAACACCTGTTGCCAATCAAATATGGCAGAATGATGGCATCCCCATTCGCCTTCCTGCGCGGTTCGGCGGTAGTGATGGCATTCGATTTAGCCAATTCACCGATCAGCGGGATTGATGCCGTACTATGCGGTGATGCCCATCTATCAAATTTTGGTATATTCGCCACGCCCGAACGCAAGCTTGTTTTCAACCTGAATGATTTTGATGAAGCCTTTCCTGGTCCCTGGGAATGGGATCTGAAACGCCTGGCTGCCAGCGCGGTGGTCGCCGGTCGCCAAAATGGCTTTAAAGACAAGGACAACCGCGACTTAGCTGCGGGGATAGCAAAAGTCTATCGAGAATCAGTAGAAATGTTCGCTAAGCAACCGCTCTTGGATGTTTGGTACTACCATGTTGAAGCAGAGAAAATATTAACACTCTTTGATCGCTACTCAAAGATAGGCGCCAAATACACAAAGAAGATGATCAAAAAAGCGCGTACCAAGACCCAAGCCATCACATTAGAAAAGATTAGCGAAGTGATTGATGGTAAACGGCAGTTTATCAACGATCCCCCGCTGCTTGTAAGGCTTGATGATCTGCTGATAGAAGAGCAGAAAGACCAGTTTAACAAACAGCATTTGCAAAATTCATGGATTGATTATATCAGCAGCCTGCCGGAAGAGCGGCGCATGCTGCTGTCGCGGTTCCGTATGGCTGACTCCGCATTAAGAGTTGGAGGTGTCGGCAGTGTAGGTACACACTGTTTCATCCTTCTGCTCGAGGGCGGTGCGGAAGGGGATGCAATCATCTTACAGCAGAAAGAAGCTGGTCCCTCGGTGCTGGAAGCATACCTGCCAAAGCGGGAATATGCCAGCTCCGCACATCGGGTTGTCATTGCCCAGCGGCTGATGCAGGCTGCCAGCGATATCTTTTTAGGTTGGCACCAGAGTGCTATATCTGATAGGCACTACTACTGGCGCCAATTGAATGATATGAAGGGTTCTGTGGATGTAGCTACGCTGGACGAAACCGGATTGAGTACCTATCTCGCAGTGTGAAGTCTTTGTTTAGCACGTGCCCATGCCCGCACTGGCGACCCGGCAGGTATCGCCGGCTATCTTGGAAAAGGCGCTGCCTTCGATAAAGCTACCGGTAAGTTTGCCACAGCCTACGCCAACCAAACCGAGCGCGATTACCAAGCGCTGGTGGCAGGCAGTGAAATCCGGGCGTATCACAGCGGAACCCGGAATCTAGGAATAGCCAGATCGCTAAAAAGTTCATAGCAAATGAAACCGTAACTTTATTATTTATTTAGTGTTTCTAGACCTAGATACTCACTCACTGAGGAGAAATCCACATTAAAATCCTTAGTGGATGATTAATCAGCTGTCAGGATCGCCCTGACGAATATTCGAAAAAAGGAGAATGAAATGTGCTGCATCTTTACGATATTAGCTGTTTTTAGGACCAAGAATTGCAGGTGTATTCTGGTGGCTTTTCCAACCGGTGCGCTGGAACCTGGTTTTTAGTTCGATTATCTGGCCGATCTTAGGTTTGATCTTCTTACCCTGGGCAACACTGATGTATGTCATAGTAGCACCCGGTGGCGTGGTAGGTTTTTGGGAATGGAGCTTCCTGATCCTCGCGATAATAGCCGACGTAGGTTCATATGCTGGCGGTGGCTACGGGAACAAGGAATACATCCCTGGCATGAGCTAATTCACAACACAGAAATAACTATCGATAAAAATGGATACCTTGATAGACTTAGCCAAATCAGGGTATCCCTGTTTTGTATTTAACCTGGACGGAGAGGATGCACCTGGGCTCTACTCTCTGGTTTGTTCCCAGTAACCACTACTGGCACTACATATACAATGGGAAGCAAAGCATGCAAAAAGATGATAAGCAAACTATCTTTATTGAACTGAAAACGGTTGAAGAGTTCTTCCTCGAACCGGACTACAACCCTTTCGACCCTGAAAGCCGCGCTCAATCCGGTATCGAAGAATTGGTGGATCAAGTCCGTGAGCTACCCATGAAGGAGCCATTAAAAATATGCCTTACTTTGTCAGCGGAACCGGAGGATGTGGATTATGAAGAGAAAGTACAATATGCCCTGAGTCGCTACTGCTCCGTAAAGATCCGTGAGTGTGAGCAGGATATTCATGAGTTACGGAGCCAAGGAAGACATGATCTTGTGTGGGCTTTGACGATATCTTTTGTACTCTTATTGGGAGCGTATTTCGCCTCACAGTTGATCCTCCTGCCAAATTTATTCGTCTATCTCATTTCAACCGGATTAGGAATTATTGCCTGGGTAGTTCTTTGGCCGCCCCTTGATGGTTTGCTATATGAATGGCGACCCTGCCGTCGGTCTCAACAGATATATCAACGTATCCAATCTGCAGAAATGGAAATCAAATCGACTTTACCGGATTAATCACATTCGCTATTCATAGACAATACCTATTTGAGCTCACGAGTGCTAGGACAATATCTTGATTTCGCCATCGATAAAAAGACGATGTAGTTAACCTGATAAAATAATTGATCTTGGTTCTATTTTCTACACCCTGGGCACCGCTGTGATAGCCTTTCGTTTGGGCTGGTAGATTGGAACGTTTGGGGATAAGCGACGATTATCCAGCCGGATTTGTAAAATGGGGAATATTATCATATTTTGAACCATACAAGCCTCCTCCTAGTTAAGTTAACATCCAGGTAGCCGAATGAACAAATCCGGTAACACGATTGTGGGATGAAGCATGAAAAACCTTTTAAAGCTAATCCTAGTATCCAATCTGATCCTCGCAGGGGCCGGATGCCAATCAACTACCGGTGAGACAACCACACCTCTTATACCTACATTTACTAACCTACCTCCAACGTGGACACTTACCTCAACAAGCACCTCCAGATCGCCTGCAGAAACAAGCCCAACAGCCGCCACCGCAATACCATCTAGTTCTACGCCCTTCCCCCGCATTTTTACTCCACTACCAGCCACCGACACAGTTTGTGCTTCCGGCTGCGACTATACGAATATCCAAGCCGCTCTAGATGATCCGGACCTCGGTGGCGACGCGATCATCGAAATCCGCGACCCCATCCATACCGAAGCCGGCATTGTCCTGAATCAAGCCGTCACTATCCGGGGTCTCGGCGCCGAACAAACCACCATCCAAGCCCATGAGCAGCCCGGTCAGGCTCCCGAGCGTATCTTCCTCATCGAGGAGAAAGGTATTGTAAATCTTGAGAATATCACCCTCCGCCACGGCAAACCCGGTGATGATAAAGAATGCGGCGGGGCGATCATGAATAACGGTACCTTGACCCTCGCTCAAGTCGTTGTACGAGATAACAATGCCAACGCCGGCGGTGGTATCTGCAACCGGGGCGAGCTAACCCTGATCGACAGCAGTGTCAGCTACAATATTGCCAATGGTGTCGGTCCGGAGGGTTATACCTGCGGCGCAGGCGGCGGGATTAAATGCGAGCGGGGCACACTTACATTGGTCAACAGCCTTATCAATGGCAACGAATCTATGGATGCCGACCCGTTTAGGGATGTCGGCGTCGGTGGAGGTGTGCATGTCGCTTGCGGTTGCTCCGCTACTTTCACCAACAGTACGATTAGCGGAAATGAATCGGTTGCGCTCGCTGGTGGTATTTTCGTGCACGGCTACCTGAAGCTAATTAACTGCACTATCGCCGACAACATAACAAATGGGGAAGCTGGTGGTGTTTATGTTCGCGGGCACATGGATTTCATAAACACCATTATCGCCGACAACAGCGGGAAAGGCGGCAGCTGCATCGTCGGAGGTCCAGGTGGGTACAAAGGGGAAGGTTCGATCGGCGAGAACAGCAACAACCTGGTACGTGGCGGTAATTGCAACCCAGCCTTTACGGATAAACCCCTCTTGGGTCAATTAGCCGATAACGGTGGTGCGACCATGACCCACGCCCTGCTGCCCGGGAGCCCAGCAATCGATGCCATCCCAGCGGAGGGCTGCACGCTGGCGATCGACCAACGCGGCGTACCCCGGCCAGTTTTCGTCGCCTCTGCCGATACATCCTGCGATATCGGTGCCTTTGAAGTGCAAGCAGAATAGGGATCCCTCCACATAATCCCACCCAATCCTTTATTGACTCAAATGCAAATTATTTCTATACTGTGTATGAGAATACATGATCAAACTGTCTCCAGCACTAGGTGCTTGTCTTCTCAACATAACAAATTGTGATTGCCAGTTCTTCAGCCCCTGATTAATTAGGCAATCCAATCTACCATAATATTTCCGGGATTGTGACAATTGAACATCCGATTGGCCATTTAGACATCCGCAGGAGGTACTGATGAGTGAAGATGTGTACCAACGACTAGCACAGCACCTGGACAGAATGCCGGGTGGTTTTCCGGCGACTGAAGATCGTCTTGAGATCCGTATCTTGAGGCGCCTATTTACGCCCGAGCAGGCTGAACTCGCTACCCACCTTGTGCTTATCCCGGAACCAGCACCGGTAGTAGCACGTCGGGCCGGTCTCAGTGTTCCTGTAGCCCAGAAGATGCTAACTGAGATGGCCAATCGTGGACTAATCTACGATATGCATGATCCTGGTAAAGAACCCCTTTACATGGGCTACCATTTCATCGTCGGTATCTGGGAGTTCCAGGTCAACCGCCTGGATCTTGAATTGATTGCCGATGTGGATGAATATATGGAGCGCAGTTTATTTAATCCTCAAATCTGGAAAGAGAACCCGCAGCTTAGGACAATTCCGGTTTACGAGAGCATTTCAAACCCAGCCGAGATTTTGCCTTACGAACACGCCGAAAAGATCATCAACTCCCACACAAAATTCGCCGTTGCCGACTGCATCTGCCGCAAGGAGAAAAACATGACCGGCGATAGCTGCGATAAACCGCTTGAGACTTGCCTCATTATGGGTGGTGGAGCGGATTACTACCAGCGGCATGGTTTCGGGAGAGAAATAAGCAACGCAGATGCCTTTGAGATCCTCGAACTCGCCAACAAACATGCGCTCGTCCTGCAGCCTGCAAACACAAAGGATGCCGGCAATATTTGCTTTTGCTGCGGAGATTGCTGCGGGGTACTACGCAATGTCAAGCAGTATCCACAGCCCGGTACGCTCGTCTCCAGCCCATACCTGGCGGTAGTCGACAGCGATGTGTGCTCAGCGTGTGAAACGTGCTTAGACCGCTGCCAGATGGAAGCGATCGAAGTAAATGGCTATGCCAAGATACTTAATGAACGCTGTATTGGCTGCGGTTTGTGTGTCACGACCTGCGAGACCGGCGCTCTCCGACTGGAGCGTAAAACAGCAGAAGAACTGCCTTTCGTCCCCAAAAACTCACAAGAGAATTTGCTGCGTTTGGCCCGCCAGCGCGGCGTTGTCAACACGCCAGATTTGGTGATGATGGCCGTCCGCTCAAAAGTAGACCGCTTCCTGGCTCTTCGCTGATCGATAAAAGGATCAGTAATTTCAATTTCCTTAACGATCAAGACTCGCTGGTTCACATAGACCAGCGAGTCTTTATTGTTCAGTAGATGGTCCGATGTAAATCAGGTAAAAATAGAAGGCATCCTTAACCAGGTGGTCGCGTTCAATAAGTGGATAAGCCACCATCCGCATGTTTATTCTCGGAACCATTATGCAACTATGTGATTCTACAAACCACAACCGTTGTATCGTCGGCTAATGGTTCCCCCTCACTAAAATCATTCAAGCCATCTCTAAGTCTCCGGATTACTTCTTTCGGCGGGCTCGAATACCATTGACTAATAACCGCTGCCAGGCGTTCACTGCCAAACATTTCATTCTGTTTATTCACCGCTTCTGTGACCCCATCTGTATACAACACGAGCAGATCGCCTTCATGAAAGTCGAAAGTTAGCTCCTCGTATTCAGCATTTTCAACTAAACCAATTGCAGCCCCCGTCGGGTCTAGCCAGATGGTGGACTCTTCGTCAGTCTCTTGTCCTCGCAGAACCATAGGTTGGTTATGCCCAGCATTGCAGTAGGTGAGTGTCTTCGTTGTCGAGTCATAAGCACCGATGAAAAATGTTACGAACGTCGTAAAACGGTGGTTGTGAATCAACAGCTTATGTATCTTCCGAACAACCTCTGCGGGCGAGTGATTCTCCGGTCCTACTGCTCGCAACATAGCTTGAATACTTGCCATATGCAGGCTCGCCGACACTCCATGACCAGCAACGTCTGCAATGACCAAATAGTATGTTCCACTAGTTTGCTGGATGAAATCAAAGTAGTCCCCGCCTACAATTTGAGCAGGTCGATTGAATGCCGCAATATCCATATTAGGGATATTGGGGATCACCTGGGGCAAGAGAGTCTTCTGAACACCCTGGGCTAATTCCAGTTCAGCTTCCAGGTTGCGAACTTCTTCCTCCGAGTAATGCGTAATGCACACACATGCGGTGTAATCGAATTCGAGCAGAGCTGGTTCGACGTATTCCTGACACACGTCACATAGCCCCAAAGCTCCTGAGTCAGTTTTCACACAAGAGTTTTCAATTACACCCAAATGAGCATACACGCCTTGTTCGGTTGAAGGACCCAGAACGACCTCTTTTTTATCTGACGGAGTCACACTGAGCCATTCGGTCAGTCCTGCTCGCTTCTCCGATAAACCTGTACGGATACGCGCTAAGATTGGAGCCTCCATCATCTACCTCCCTTATACTTCCTGATCTATAGTTTATTATGTGATCACTAAAACTATATTACACACTTAATCTGTAGATTGATATGTCGCACAACGATTTGAGCGCCAAATATCTTATGTAGAAAAACTACAATCTTACCCATTATACATAGTAAAATCAGCAATTTTGCGGGAGAACAGCCCTGCATCCAAAGTACTCGCTGGAGAGCTTGCTGCGTTTGCCCCTCCCGCGTTGAATTATCAACATGCCAGATTTGGTGATGATGCCCGTCCGCTTCAACGTAGACCATTTCCTGGCTCTTCGTTGACATGTACAAGGTTCAGCATCATCGAATTCCCCGCTATTCGAGACTCAGTGGTCTTTGCGAACTTGAGAGTCTTTATCGTCCAGTAGATCGTCCGATGTCGAATAGGTAAAATTTAATCCAGTCTACCGCAGCAGTTTCAGAGCCCGCTGCTTGATAGGTCCATAGCGCAGTGTTAACAAAAGCACCACCACTGCTGCCCAGACATAGGGTTCCCAAATCCCTTGTTTAACCAACCAGATAAAATGCAGCACTGACAATATCCCCGCCAGGTAAACGAAACGGTGCAGTTGCTTCCATTTTTTCTTCAAGCGCCGCTGCCAGCCCACCGTGGAGGTTAGCGCCAATGCCAGCAGGATCGTACCTGTAGCTAGGCCAACCAAAGCGTAGCGTTTCTCGAACAAAGCTTCCCAGATCAATGCAAAATTGAAGAAGTAATCCACACCGATAAAGATCGCGAAATGGATACTCGCATACATAAAGCTGTATAGCCCCAGTGGGCGCCTCAGTTTGAGAACTGGTTTGTAGCCAATTAGGATATTGATCGGTGTGCATGCCAGCGATGCGATCAGCAGGATCAGGGCCGCTTTTCCAGTCCGCAGCGTCGCTGCACGGATGACATCGGGACCTAGGTTGCCCTGCCAAAAATCCCACAACAACAAGATCAGCGGGATCAGTGCGGCAATATGGGCACCGATTTGCAGGGGAGTCATTTTGAACTTTTTCATAATCTTGGATGACTTTTATATCTCCTCGCTTTCATTGAGGAATTAGTAATTTACACTTAGGTCCATACCGGAGTACAGCGCAGCTACCTCTTCTTCATAACCGTTGAACATCAGCGTCTCACGCCGGCCGAATTCACCTATACGCCGTTCGCTGGATTGCGACCAGCGCGGGTGGTCTACCTCCGGATTAACGTTGGCATAGAATCCATACTCTTTCGGGGCTGCTGCCATCCACAATGATGTGGGCATCTCTTCGACCAGGTCGATCTTGACGATCGACTTGATGCTCTTGAAGCCATATTTCCAGGGTACGACCAGCCGGACTGGTGCACCATTTTGGGGCAGCAGATCCTCGCCATACAAGCCGGTTGCCAGCAATGTCAGATCGTTCATCGCTTCATCGATTCGCAGACCTTCAATATAGGGCCACTGGTACCAGGGATACTTACTGAAACCGGGCATCCCTTCTGGGTCATAAATGGTCTCAAAACGCACATACTTCGCCTCGGCCTTAGGCTCGACTTCTTTGATTAGTTTTGATAACGGGAAACCGTTCCAGGGGATTACCAATGACCAGCCTTCCACGCAGCGCATCCGGTAGATACGTTCTTCGATTTCAAATTGGCGCAAGTCATCGGTTGAGTAGGTCTTCGGATTGTTGACTAAACCACCGACTGCTACCTCCCAGGGGGAGGTGGGATATCCCTGGGCCATCTTTGCAACCCGTTCCTTGTCTGTGGTAAATTCATAATAGTTGTTGTAGTTCGTGATATCTTCAAAGCTGTTGCTGGGATCACCGAGCTCGTCCGTACCCATCACAGCGGCTGGGTTCTGATCCCTGCGCTACCGCCCCCTGCAGTGGGTGAAAGGGTAGCAGTTGGATCTTGTCCTTTGCATGCCGCCAGTAAGGCGGCTGTTCCGCTGACGATCCCCAGGCTCTTTAGAAAATCTCGCCGTGTCAAGTAGACATGTTGGGGGGTAATTTCAGATGATTTGATTTTGACCATGAGTACACCTCTTATGTGTATGATTGATTACTGGTAATAATTTATTGTTACGGATATGTTTCTGCCAATAAGGCCTGGATAGCGGATTCAGTCTCTTGATAAGCACCTTCGCCAATATGGCGGTAGCGTATGCGGCCCTGCTTATCGATCAGGTAGCGGGTCGGCCAGTAGTGGTTGCCATAAGCCCGCCAGGTATTGCCATCATTATCCTGGGCAACTGGGTAAGGAATCTCCAAGCGTTCAATCGCTTCCTGGAGGTTTTCGAGATCCGCTTCGTAATCGAACTCGGGATAATGGTTGCCGATAATCACCAGTCCCTGTTCCTGATAGCTGTTGTGCCAATCCCTCACCGAGGGAATTACTCGCTGGCAGTTAATTCAACCAAATGTCCACATCTCGAGCAGGACAACCTTGCCCTTGAAGATCGCCTATGCGCAGAGGCTTGCTCAGTGTTCAGCCAGACATCGTTGGTTAATTCTGGGGCGGCTCCCAAATCCGGCAGATTCCAGCAGTTGAGTGGGTGGCAGCCAATCTCAGCGGCTTGCCGCCGTGCTGCACGCCGCTAGGAAAAAGACCATCAATAATAACAACCATACGTCTCATTCCGACTTGACCTCAACGGAGATTGCCATTCTCAACGTCTGTCTGTGGTAGTGTAAACGTGAATACTGTACCCACACCGGGTTCACTCGCAACCCAAATCTGACCGTTGTGGGCCTCAATCAATCCTTTAACGATCGCCAACCCCAAACCAACCCCGCCGCTTTGGTCGCCAACCCGTGGACGGCTCTTTTCAGCCCGGTAGAAGGGGTCGAAGATGAAAGGCAGCTCTTCGGGACGGATGCCTTTACCGCTGTCACGCACTTCTACTTGCACTTGATCATTGATCAACTGGGCTTGGAGCTGGATACCCCCACCCGCAGGGGTGTAGCGCAGCGCGTTCACCAGCAAATTATCCAGGATGCGGCTGAGCTTGTCCGGTGCCGCCCACAGCGGATCGACCTGCGCTGCGACCGCCCCCTCCAACGTCACACCTTGAGCATCTGCTTGCGCCGCGAAACTCTCCAAAGTATCGGAGACCAGATCGGATAGCGTAATCCACTCGAAATCGAGCTCTTTGTGTCCAGTATCTAGCTGGGCAAGCTCAAAGAGGTCGTCGATCAGCTCGCTCATCCGGTTGACTTCGTTCTGGCTCTGCTCCAGGTAGCGCGCTACGGTATCAATGTCATCCACAACGCCTTCCGCCAATGCATCCAGCATCACCTTCAAAGACGTTAATGGGGTACGTAAATCATGCGAAGCCCAGGCCACAAGATTTCGCCTGGCTTCATCCAGGGAACGTTCGGCCGCATCCGCATTTTCCAGCTGGACCGCCATCTCGTTGAATGCCTGAGCTAATTGTGCGATCTCGTCCTCTCCATTAATGGCTACCCGTGTGCTGAAATCTCCCTGGCTGATCTTATTGGCACCATCCACGAGGTCCTTGAGATCTTGGGTAATCGAGTTGGAGAGGAAATAACCAAAGGCGACCGAGATACCACCCGCGAAGATCAACAATAACGTACCCAACGCCAAATCATGTTGGTCGATAAACATCAAACGGGCTGTCACCCAGATGTTAATCAGCGCCAATCCGCCAGCCAAGATATAGCCGAGGACCAGGGTCTGGTTGAGATGCGGCAGGCGGCGCCACCAGCCTAACCGGTGAGACACAAAGCCCAAAGCCGCCGAAACCAAACTTGTGATGCCTAGCAAAATCGCCAGATAAGCCAGATCCCCCGAAGGTGGATTCATCACGACCTGCACCAGCACCATCGTGACCAGCAGCATCCCCAGGATGCCGATGAAATACACAATCAGGCGGGGTAAGCGTTCGTTCATTCGCCCCCCCCTTCAAATTTATAACCCACACCCCATACGGTCAGCAGATATTGGGGCTTGCTCGGTTCAGCTTCGATTTTCTCACGCAGCCGGCGGATATGCACGGTCACCGTCGAGGGGTCGGTATATAGTTCGTCACCCCATACTTGGTCGAGCAGCTGGGCCCGACTGAATACTTGGCGTGGGTGGCTGGCAAAGTAATACAACAAGTCAAACTCTTTAGCTGTCAAGGAGAGCTCCTCACCTGCAATAGCTACCGATCGTGACACTGAATCAATTCGTAAAGACTGGTACTCGATGACTCGCCCGCTTGTTGGTACAGCCTCGCCACCCGCCCGGCGCAGCACTGCCCGCACGCGGGAAACGACCTCCTGTGGGCTGAAAGGTTTCGCGATGTAGTCATCCGCACCCAAATCCAGGCCGCGGATGCGGTCGCTCGCTTCCCCTTTAGCCGTTAACATAATGATCGGGATATGCTGGTCTTGGCGTAAATGTTGGGTCAGGCTCAGGCCGTCAATCCCGGGAAGCATCAAGTCCAGCACGATCAAGTCGGGCGTTTCATCCCGGATCGCATCCAGCGCCTGGTAGCCATCAGCCGCCTCCCGAACTGTAAAACCATCCCGTTCCAGGTAGCGGCGCACGACCTCGCGGACCGTTGCCTCATCATCAACAACTAATATTTCCTTATCCATACTCATAATTTCTCACTCCCAGCTCAGTTCTATCAAGGATGATTTTACCAAGCATCGAACAGGCCGGGGTTTCTACAGCATTTCAATGTGTTTTGATTGGTAAATAACACCAACGCTTCATAAGTGTAGCTGGTAAAGATTACAGAAATCTTACAGAACGATAACGGAGAGATTACGGACGATCCAGGTCAGCACGATTAGCATAACGATATCGGCTTCTGGATCTTTTTTTCTTCACTCGCTTGAAAATGTAGCTCGGTCAACAGCGCTTCCTTTATTTCATCTAGCTGATCCCTCCAGCAGTTTGTTAAGAATCTCGTAATATATTCCCAATAGTTAAGTAAGAATTGCTTGGGATGATTTGTCTAACTACTTAAGGTATACGCCTGCGCTGCTTTACAACCGCACAGGCACATTATGGAGGAATAAGTATGGCTACTAAATTCAGTATGATCACTTTAATCCTGGTGACAAGTCTCCTGTTGGCTGCCTGCAGTACGCAAGCGGCTCCAACCGAGACAGGTGCAATGGAAGATGCCTCCGCAGAGGTCATGGAAACCGGTGGCTCTCAAATGGGAACTGACGACGGCTCGGCTGTGTCTGACGAGGCTGAAATAATGGCCGATCCTGAGGATACCAGCATGGCGAAACCAACTGAAGAAATGATGTCAGCTGGAGATGGCGGGATGGATGATCACTCCGCTGATGACAAGATGGATGACGCCACCGATTCGATGTCGATGGCTGATGACAGCGGGATAGCGGATGACCAGATGATGGTCGCACCAGATTGGTTCAGCGCTTCATTGACGGACGTCCATACCGGTGAGACGTTCCTAGTGTCCGATTTCGAAGGTCAGGTCGTCCTGGTGGAGACCTTGGCGATGTGGTGCTCCAACTGCCTCAAGCAGCAAGGACAGGTACAGGTACTGCATGATATGCTCGGCGAGCGGGATGACTTCGTAAGTTTAGGAGTAGATGTTGACCCCAATGAGAATGCAGATGCATTGCGGGTGTACACAACAAATAATGGTTTCGACTGGCTCTACACGGTTGCGCCCATAGCAGTAGCTCGTGAGATCGGTGAGCTCTATGGTGATCAATACCTCAATCCCTCCGCCACCCCCATGCTGATTATTGACCGGCATGGAGAGGTAAATACTTTACCTTTCGGCATCAAAAGCGCCCAAGACCTATTGACATCATTACAACCCTTTCTCGATGCAGAGATGTAATACGGCACGAACTAGGTGGATGAGCACAGGATTTAAGTATAACCACCCGAGCTCATCCACCAATCATTGTTCTGCTTCAAAGATAAAGGAACGATTATGTTAGAACCCATTCTGACCTCCATCAGCCTCGGACTGCTGTCCAGCACCAGCCCGTGCATCCTGCCGCTTTACCCTGGTTTCCTAGCCTATCTCGCCGGAAGGCAGGAAGGACTCAGCAGCCGAGTCGGGCGCTATTCGCTGGGTTTTTTCGTGCTGGCTGGTGTGCTAACAATGATGTTAGCACTAGGTCTGCTGATTTCGCTGCTCTCAGTATCGATCGGCGCTGCCCTCACGATCGTGATTCCGGTAGCTGATATCTTGATTATCGGGTTAGGGATCGCGCTCTTGCTGGATCACAACCCCTTCAAGACCCTACCCCAGGTGCAGGTACCCATCCTGAAAAATCCATACATCAATGCTTATTTCTACGGCTTGCTCTATGGACCCATAGCCTTACCCTGTTCGGGACCGCTGGTCGTAGGCATCTTCGCCTACTCACTGACCGCTGGCGAAGCGTTAAGTAAACTGTCCATCTTCTTTTGGTTTGGGATCGGTTTCGGGATGATCCTGCTGCTGCTCTCCTTCTTATCCGGCTCCGCCCAGCGCTGGTTGGTCCGCTTCTTCGCCCAGCATGCGCGTGCTATCAATGTGATTGGCGGAATCTTGCTGATCGGGGTTGGAATTTATGACCTGGTCAACAATTGGGAGCTGATCGCGACCTATTTGGATATTTGGTTTGCGTGAGGGGGATCTGGATTATTTCCTAAATAGGAAGCTGCTCTTCATCTCCACTTCCACTTTATACCAATAAGTTCATAACCTTCTGCTGCAGTCAGCGATCAGCCATACCTGGGGAAATGGCCAAGCGTAACCCAGTTCATTCCGTATATCACCCACTACGAATACAAAAAACGACACTTTTTGGCAGTCTAACCTCTGGCATTGGCAGTCCTCCAGCGCGATCCTGATATCAACACAATCACATCCGCTTCTAGGAGGTATGAAATGTCATTCTACGATAGCGTTCAAAAGCAATTGTTCAACGCCTACACGCAAGTTTTCAGCGACGGCCTAAATCTCAGCGGTCATACTCCTATGCCGAAGGGAGCAAAGATCATCGCCGCCAACCATACCAATGCCAGCGATCCGTACCATTTCCCGGCATTACTCGATGAAGAAATTCATCTCTTGATCATCGACATAACCTTTGCTATTCCGATTGTCGGGTTCCTGCTGAAAAATACCGGGCATATCAAAGTCGACCGCCATAATGGCCGTCCGGCCTTCGAGAAAGCATGTGATCTGCTGCGGGCTGGCAAGACAATTGTGCTCTTCCCAGAAGGGAAGCTATGCCTGCGTGATGAACGCGTAAAAGGGCGCAGCGGGGCAGTCCGCATGGCGCTAGAAACCGGGGCGCCGCTCATCCCGCTGGGGTTCTTCGTCCACCCAAAGGATGCAGTCAGCCTGTCCAGTCAATGGATGAATGGCAGGCCGCAAGGTTACTGGCAGTTCCGCGGCAAGTGTTACGCCCGCGTGGGCAAGCCCTACCATCCGGATCCAGCAAAATCAATCGCCCACGAAACAAATGAGCTGATGAGGCGCATCTACACACTCGTAGAACAGCTCACCTACGAACAAACTGTCTCTACATCGCCTGTCTCGCTCAATAGTATCCCCCAATCATGAGCAGCGTGCGTTGATTATCCACTGTCTGCTATTAGATTGCATACAGTATCTTGGCTAAGGGACCGGAGTGGTGTGAATAACCGCCGCTCTAGATCCACATTTGGTGTTATAAAACCACCGGGTGAGCGTATAATGCGTTATGGTAAGATCTTATATATTTAAGCCAACATCCAACCATTCGAAGGCTGACAACCTTCGAATGGTTTAAGTTTACTGGTCGAGATCATGATGCATCAAGCAGGTCACTATTATCATGTCTACAACCGCGGATGCAATCGCGGACGTCTTTTTGTCAATGATGAAAACTATTTATTTTTGTTAAGACAAGCAAAATTATTCCTGGCGGATTACTCCTTGAGTGTGATTGCTTTTTGTTTAATGCCTAATCATTATCACTTCTTAATTAGACCAGAAGAAGTTAATTCTCTTTCGCGGTATATTCAACGGCTATTCAATAGCTACACTCAAGCCTTCAACAAGCAACAAAATCGCAGTGGGACACTTTTTGAAGGTCGTTTTAAAAGCATATTGGTTGATACTGATGAATATGTTATTCATCTCTGTCGATATATCCACTTGAATCCGATCCGTGCAGGATTGGTTACTGAGCCAAGGCTTTGGAAATACAGTAATTATCTAGAATGGGTGGGGAGACGGGATGGCATTCTGCTGGATCGTGAGTTTGTGAACCAATACTTCACAACTCCCGCGGATTATGAGGATTTCGTAAATAGCGAAATAAATCAACAAACGGAGTTTGAAATCCAGCCTTATTATATTGATTAGATAGTCAGAATAATATCTTCATCACAACCTTCCGAAGGTTCTAGAACCTTCGGAAGGTTTCCGATTAGAATATCATTTGCCCCAGACCTTGTAATCCGAAATTACAAATATCACCAATCTCTTTGTGATCATCACGAAATAATTTTAAACAAATCAATTACTGATGCTAGAAATAATTGAATTGAGATTAGTAAGCCGCTCCTTGTTAGTTCTGATCAAGTATGGAAGAGAACCCACCGAACAGATCAAACAATAGGTGGTATTGCGATTTACCCATGCACGTTCCGCTGCACGACCACAACCGCGATATCGTCATATTGGTGGGCTAGATGGGTAAACCGTTCGACGCTCTTCAGCACATCCGCCAACATCTTATCGGCCACTCCACCGCTGCCGTTCTGCACGGCGCCAAATAAACGCGCCTCCCCGAAGAAATCCCCTGCTGGATTCTGTGCCTCAGTGATGCCGTCCGTACAGACGACCAGGCTGTCACCTGGAGTTAATGAGATGATCTGGCTCTCCCAGGTTGCGTCATCAAATATCCCCAGTGGTATCCCTGTACGCTTCAACTTACGGAGGTTTTCAGGCGAAGCTGGATTGAACAGTAACGGTGGCGGGTGACCGGCATTGCTGTACACCAGCTGCCCGTTTGCCGGATTCAGCACTCCATAGAATACTGTTACGTACTGTTGGGCGCCGGTATCCTCCAGGATGCGCCGGTTAGCTTCCGCAAAGACTTTCTCGGGCTCAGTTGGATATTCCGCTGCAAAGGTGCGGATCAGGCTCCAGCTGAGCACCATAAAAAGCGCCGCGCTGACCCCCTTGTCAACTACATCCGCAACCAGGAAGCCGATGAGACCATCCGGCAACGGAAAGACATCAAAGAAATCTCCCGATGTCTCGCTGGCTGGGATGATCTCTGCCGCGAACTGCCAGCCAGAGATTCTCGGCAGTTTACTGGGCATGAAATTCGCCTGCAGCTCGCCTGCCAGCAGCAGCTCGTGTTCGAGCTTCTGGTTAGTGTCTTGTAAACGTTTTTGTAGGGTTCGTAGAGCAAGGTGGGTCTGGGTCCGCACCAATACTTCCTCCAGCTGGAATGGTTTGGTGATGTAATCAACTCCGCCGACCTTGAATGCCTGGACTTTGTCTTGGATCTCGCTTAGTGCACTGATAAAGATGATCGGGATATCACTAGTAACCGGGTCAGCTTTGAGATGCTCGCAGACTTCATAACCGGTCATTTTCGGCATGCGGATATCGAGCAGGATCAGGTCAGGTGGTAATGCTTGAACAGATTCGAGCGCCCGTTCTCCGCTTGTCACTGCCCTGACGCTGTATCCTTGTTCAGCCAGCATTTGAGATAGCAAGCGTAAGTTCTCGGACGTGTCGTCGACAATCAAAATATCCATCTTTTGGTTATCCAACTTCTTATCCATTATCTGCATCCTTATCCACTGCTTTCTGGATCAATGCTAGAATCCTGTCCTGGTTAAAGGCTTTCGCTAACTCTTCCAGGTACTCTGCGAGCTGTGGGTCGCTAGTCTCGATTTGCGCGATGCTAACTAGGATGCTATCCAAGTAGCCCAGAACAGTTGCCTCACGCAGGTCATCGACCAATCCAACCGGCAGTTCTGCCATCCTAGTTGCGTATGCATCCTGGGTGAGCAGGTGTGCGTGTGTCGCTCGACCGCCATCCAGCCCCTCGTCACCTTTAGTGTACTCTTCCGCACCGATTTCCTGGGTGACAAAATTTACTCCGAGGTGTTTTTCCAGAGCTGCAAAAAGCACATTTTCGCGGAAAGGCTTTCTGAGATAGTCATCGCAGCCCTCTGAGAGGATGATATTGCGATCCTCTTCCAACGCGCTCGCGGTAAGGGCGATAATGACGGTTGCTTGCCCCTTGGTTGTCGCCTTGATATGGCGGGTAGCTTGGTAGCCATCCATTACCGGCATCCGCATGTCCATCCAAATCAAATGCGGGTCCCAGTTCTCCCATACCTCGATCGCTTCCTGGCCGTTCGCCGCTTCCCGCACATCGAATCCCAAAGGTGTCAGCAGCTTAACGATAAGACTGCGGTTGACTTCTTTGTCATCCACTACCAGAATCCGATACTCCGGGTGGCCTGGCGCGAGGCTCACGACCTGACTGGTACGCAGGTGGTCAGCGATATCCGTATCATCTGCAACGATCACGGGAACCCGCAACGTAAAGGTGCTGCCTACGCCCTCCTGGCTCACAACCAATAGCTCGCCGCCCATTAGGTGTGCGAACTGCCGGCTGATGGATAGACCCAAACCAGTACCCTCCTGGGCTATCTGTCCGCTCTCTGCCTGCACGAACGGATCAAACACCGCTTCGATATCCTGCGCTGGAATACCTGCACCAGTGTCCTCAACCTCCACATCCAGTATGTACTGGCCTTCACTCGGCTTATGTTCGCCATCAATCACGTTCTCAAGATCAAGCCTTGTCCGGACAACCACTCCACCTGACTCGGTGAACTTGATCGCATTACCCACGAGATTCATCATGACTTGCCGCAGTTTCCCTTCATCGGCAAATAAATACTGGGGTAAGTCTGGGTCTCGATCGCAATCTAAGGACAAGCCTTTGTCTTCCGCTCGCAGCCTGAACATATCCTCCAACCCATCCAGCATCCGGTAGAGGTCAAAATTATCTTCGGATAAGGTAGCCCGGCCTGCCTCAATCTTTGACATCTCTAGGACATCGTTGATCAAGCCTAAGAGATGCTCACCGCTGCGGTTGATCACTTCTAAGTTTTCACGCTGGTCCGAAGTGAGATTTGCGTCCTGCCTACCGCGGATATTGGCTGAGCGAATCATTAATTGGCTGAAACCCAGGATCGCATTCAGCGGTGTGCGCAGTTCGTGGCTTATATTAGCCAGGAAAACGCTTTTTGCCTGGTTGGCTTCTTCAGCGGCATCCTTAGCAAGCTTGAGTTCATCCATCGTCTCTCGCAGTTCATGCGTCCGCTCTTGAACTTGGGACTCAAGCTGCCGTTTCTGGTTCTCCACCACTCGCAATCGCAGGCTAAAAACTCCCAAGACTGCCCCTACCAGTACTGCAAAAGCCGTGATGCGGAACCACCACGTCTGCCAAAACGGCGGTGTGATGGTGATGCCAATAGAAGTACCAGCCTCGTTCCATAATCCATCGCTGTTGGTAGCCTTGACACGGAATGTATAATCGCCTGGTGGAACATTGGTGTAGCCTACAAAATTGCGTGCTCCGACATAATTCCAGTCCGGATCAAAACCCTCTAGAATATAGGCGTATTCGTTGTCCTCAGGTGATGAGAAATGTAAGGCAGCGAATTCGAAACCGAAAAAATCATCGTCATAATCGAGTTCCAAATTCTCGCTCAAGGTGATGGACTCCTTTAGTGGTGAGCCATCATCAGGAATAACAGACTGGTTGAAGAGCTGGAAATCGGTTATTACAACGGGCGGCAAATACGGGTTGTCGAGCACATCTTCCGGGTAGAAAGAGTTCAATCCATTGATACCCCCAAACAGCATCTCGCCATCGCTCGTCTCCAGGAAAGAATTCATGTTGAACTCATTGCTTTGTAGGCCATCCGCTACGCTGTAGTTCCTGAAAGTGTTGTCGTGCGGATTGAAGCGAGAGATACCCATATTGGTGCTAACCCAGAAAGATCCTTGGTCGTCTTCTAAGATGCCGTAGACCGTATCGTTCGGTAAGCCATCCTTTTCAGTAAAATGGGTGAAAGTACCACTCTCCCTGACAAACTTCTCCAACCCGCCGCTAGTCGCCAGCCACAGGTCACCTGCGTGATCCTCATGGATAGCCAGCACAGCATTATTACCCAGGCTGGTCCCATCATCAGGATCGTTCATATAGCTGGTGAATGTGAGTGCTTCACGATCGAGCAGGTTTAGGCCCCCGTTGAAAGTACCCAGCCACATGTTCTCTTGGCTATCTTCCATTATATAGATGACCATGTTGTCGCTCAGGCTCTCTGGATCCGCTGGGTCATTCGTGTATGTATTGAAAGTGTCGTTTTCGATATCAAAATTCACCAATCCCGTCTGGGTACCCACCCAAAGGGTGCTTTCTTCCTCTTGGTAAAGTGCATATACCGGTGCCATCGCATATCGAACGAAACTGCCTTCTTCAGGGTCAAACTTATCTAAACCCGCGATGGTACCAACCCAGATCGTACCCGCTCTATCTTCCATCAATGCCAAGACCCAGTTTGAGCTGAGACTTTCGGGATCATTTGGATCATTAATAAAATGATCAATTTCGCCAGTCTTTCGGTCGAAACGGTCTAATCCTGACCCTACCGTACCTATCCACAGCACCCCTGCGTGGTCCTCGGTCATCGCCCAGATCCTATTGCTGCTCAAGCTGTTTGGGTTATCGGGCTTGTGCTGGAAGAGCAGGAATTTTCGCCGGTACGGATCAAATTTTTCCACACCGTTGCCAAAAGTTCCAAACCACAGCACCCCAGCTTCGTCTTCAGCGATGGACCAAACTTGATTTGACGACAGGCTTTGTGGATCCGCAGGGTCAATCTGGAAGCGGATGAACCGCTCAGCCTGGCGATCAAAGCGATTCAATCCACCACCATTGGTTCCCACCCAAAATAATCCCTGCTGGTCTTCATACAAATCAAATATATCGTTGAAGCTGAGGCTTTCGGGGTCATCCGGATCGTTTTGGTAGCGCATGAAATTGCGCGTATCCGGTAAGTAGCGGTTCAATCCCCCCAACGTAGCCACCCACAACACACCTTGCTTATCCACATAGAGATCATTAACCTGGTTATTGCTTAGACTATTTTCATCAAAAGGATCGTTCTGATGGTGGGTAAAATGACCATAATTTGCATTCAAATAGGTCTACTCCGTTGGTTGTTGCGATCCAAAAACGACCCTTTTTATCCTGTACGATATCATTCACCATATTACTGGCCAAACTATCCGGTCTTTCCGGATCATTTATATAGTGTGTAAAATCACCGCTGTCGCGATTGAAACGATTTAAGCCGCTAGACGTGCCCACCCACAGTACCCCGTCATTGTCTTCATATATTGCAGAGACTGTTTCACCAATCAGGCTGCCAGGGTTATCCGGCTCAGGTCGGAAGCGAGTGAATTGTTCTGTCCGAGGGTCATAGCTGTTCAGACCGCCGTTGTTTGTACCGATCCAAATCGTACCGGTCCGATCTTCTAGCAAGGACATTATCAAACTATCACTTAGGCTATTTGGGTCATCCGGGTCATGCTTAAATACCTTGAAATTATATCCATCATATCGGTTTAGACCGTCCTGGGTGCCAAACCACATGAATCCGTACTGGTCTTGGATGATCGATGTCACCACACTTTGCGACATACCTTCTTCCAGCGAGATATTCTCGAAATCAATATCGGTGTCGTATACGGCTTGCAGGAGTTCAGGGACGACTGGACTTCGCTGGGAGCGGGAAGGAGTTGTAGGAATGCTCTCGGTACTCACCGAAGTAGGAGTCTGAACCGGCGCAGAGGTCGTTCTGCAGCCCACTCCCAGGGCAGCCAGCATTGTTAGGATTATTAAATATCTACCTAATAATGGAGGAATAATTACGGTTCGAGGAATTACCTTTGCGTTATCAAATCCGAGCATAATATCCTTCTTCATCAAAGCCCACTGCATTTTCACCTCAACGGGCGGATAGTCCAGCCAGGGGTCCTAAGTTTGCTCTGCGCAATTCCCGTGGAGATCAAATGTCTATACGTTCCTCCAAGCCTTTATACATTGCTTAATATATTATATGCTGGATTTATCTAATATTCTTCAGCACCTGTTCCTCGGTACATATGTGCATACCCCCTAATCATTCGGGGCGCCATACATTGTGATTACTGGGGGGTATTTCCGAGAGTATGCGATCAGTTTGAAGCGGGAATTGACATCTAGCGCACCCCACTGGTAGTTTGGGATCGCACACTTATCCAGATAGATGATCTGCTTTTTGGTCAAGGCTTTTTGGTCGCGAATGTACTTGATGTCCATCTGTACCACTTCAAAAGGTTTGGCGCTGTACCAGTCTATGAACTCGCGTTTCTCACGCTGGCGACGGTGTGGTGTCGTATAGGTGAGCTTCTCCTTGTTGCGTCTTAGAATATGTCGGATCGTGCCAGGTGGCACCTGTAGATCATGATACTTCGCGAGATAGATGGACAACCGCTGTGGCCCCAGACGGGTCTTGTTCCGGACAGTGATCACTTTGTGCTCAACCTCAGGTAGGGTCTTGTTTGGCTGGCGTCTGGGTGCCTTGGGCCGATCTCGGAGATCATCTTCAGCTGCTTTCTTGAGAATATCATACACCACTGTCCGGTTGACCCCAAACACCCTGGCTGCTTCTGCTTTATTGATTGATTGCTTTTTCCAAGGATTTGTTATATGATCAATAAGCGTAACTTACCGCGATTGCGGGTGTTTTACCTGTTGATGCATATGAATTAGACCAAAAGTTAACCTAATGATATGTTATTAAGTAAGATCTGCAGTAACTGGTTATTTTTCCAGTCAAGGGGATTATGTCTCTATACCACGCGATAGGAATCTATCACGTGGTTTTTTTTCTCAATTTTAGCATTGGGGAGGTGGACTAAAGATATATAATCCCGACGAAAGCCATATCAACAGTCTTGCCGCGGTAGTGATTCTCTGATTGCTATGTAGCAAAATGAGATTCACAATGTACGAAGGAAAGAGAAAGGAGGTGAATTGGAGAGATATTAGAACGACCATTAAAGTTTGAGAGTTCTGTATCAGTTCATAGCTGTTTTCCAGAGGAGAGTGTAAATATGAATGCGTTAATTGTTCTTGTATTGACAGCTGTGGGCATAGTTGTGGGGTATTTTTACTATGCGCGCAGTGTCGATAAGAACATAGTCCAACCAAGTTCCGATAAAGCGACCCCAGCAAAAATGTACATGGACGGTGTGGATTTCACACCTGCCAGTCGAAATGTGCTTTTTGGTTATCAATTTAAGTCTGTTGCAGCTCTCGCCCCGCTTACTGGTCCCATCATTGCCGTCCAATGGGGTTGGCTGCCAGCCTTGGCCTGGATCATCTTGGGTGTTTTCTTCATCGGCTGGGTCCAAGATTATGGCTCAATGATCATGGGTGTACGCCGCGAAGGAGATACGATGGGCGCATTGAGCTACAAGCTCGTCTCCCCGCGTGCCCGCACGATCCTGATGATCTTCATTTACTTCTACCTGCTGCTGATCATGGGTGCATTTGGCAACGCGGTCGGTAAAACCTTGATGACCAAACCAACGGTACCGTTCGGTATCATCTGGTTAGTCCTGATGGGTGTCCTCGCTGGTCAAATGATCTACCGCTGGAAGCAGAATATTATCCTGACAACAGTTGTTACTGTTGTCTTAACCTTTGTTGGCATTTGGGTCGGGACCTTACCCGTCGTTGCGAATTTCTTCACCAGCCTATATGGTGGAGCGGAGTCACCGATGGCATTTTTGGGCAATACCCAAGCCCAGATCATAGGCACGCTGATCATGATTGCCTTCTGCTACTTGGGTGCTGTCTTACCGATCTGGTCCTTTGCACAACCGGTCAACTATATCTCTTTCTGGATCGTGACGTTCGGAATGGTCGGTGCCCTAATCGGTCTGCTGATTAGGAATCCAAGCATGGGGGATTTCCCCATGTTCACCCAATTTACGACTGCCAGTGGACCATTGTGGCCAATGCTCTTTGTCACGATTGCCTGTGGTGCGATCTCTGGATGGCACAGCTTGGTTTCGACCTCCGGGACCGCACGGCAGCTTGAGAAAGAGACTGATGCGCTGCCCGTTGGCGGCGGCGCCATGTTCATGGAAGCTGGTTTCGCCATCATCGCCTTCCTCACCGCAACCGTAGCCTGGGGAAGCTGGCAGGGTTACTTAGATGCCGGCGGTCCGGGTGCTGCCTTGGCCGTGTTTGCAGGCGGTTTTGCCAATTTCCTCAATGTGATCGGCGTTCCGCTTGCATTCGGTACTGCCTATGGAGCGGTATTCCTGACCATCATGGCAATCACAATCATGCAGTTGGTGGTGCGCTTCATGCGTGTGGCAAGCTCTGAACTGGTTGGTGACCAACTCCCAGTGATGAAGAACATCCAAGTTGGAACAATCGTCGCGCTGCTTTTAACCATACTTTTCGTATGGATTATCCCCTGGCTGGCAATCTGGGGTGCCTTCGGCGCTTCCAACCAGCTGATGGCTGGTTTAGCCTTGATGCTGGTTGCCCTGTGGTTAAAATCTGAAAGCCGGAAAAACGCCTGGGCGTTATATCCCGCGATTTTCATGATCATTACCACCATGGCAGCCTTGATCTATCTCGGCTACACCAACTTATTTGTAAAACTGCCCGGAGCTGAGACAACACAGGCTTTCATCGCCGCCCTGATTCTTGGGATAATTGCCATCGTGCTGATCGTCTCAGCGGCTTTCCTTATCGTCGACGGCTGGAAGGCACTGCGTGCCCCAACAAAAGAAGTTGCCTCGACTGATTAATCCGCAAGCAACTTATGAAATGGAGGGTAGCCAATACCCTCCATTTCGCTTGTCAGGTTGCAGAATCACCTACCATACAACGCCTGGAGAATTTGGTAAAAATTGAGTTATTGTCCCTGAATCCAATCTTCTACAAGCAATGTCAGCATTGTGAGACTTTTTTTGATCAAGCTGGTATTGCAGAAAAGGTTCAGGCTGAAATGGTTTCCGGATACCCACCAGATTTGGCACACGATCAAGAGCAACTCTCTGCTACCGTAGCAAACATTTTGCAGAAGTACCAGGACCGGATCGTCATCCAAGTAATTGATCCGCAATCTCCAATCGGCTTCTACAAGTCACTACGCCACTGGGTGCGGAGTTACCCAACATTTATTATAGATGGCAAGCTAAAAATCCCTGGTACGAACCAATCTGAACTGGAGCAAGCACTACATATATTCCTAGATTAAAGCAAAGGGACCTTATCCAAGAACTAGCAATTCCAGTGTCTGATTCCAGAGCAGATAATAAATCCTTCGGTGTTATCATGTATGACAAAGTAAAACACGGCGTTAGTGAAGTGTTTAATACCCTGCGTGAAGTCCTCTACGGGATGACAATATATGATTGGGTATTAGAACTTGAAAAGGCGCGTAATGAACAAGAACGGCTGTTCACGCTGATCGTTTTCGGTGATCTACTCGGGGTGCCGATACTGCCTCCATTCTACACACTACGCCTGGTACCCTATATTGTCCCAACCTTGGAAAGTTGGAAACGCAGCATGCTTCGTGAACGGGATTTCACCGATCTTTTCAGTCAAGAGATCGGTTAACACGAAGCCAATATTAAATCAATACCATTTGGAGGGTCTACCATGACTGAAGAAGAACGGAATTTCTTAAAGAGATTTGGCCATTCTGCCCTAGATTTTATCTACGGTATGGCTGGCCATGACATGACACGCTACGCTTTGAAAACTCGCGGCAGCATGGAGCACTTGTTTATCTTAATAACGATGGGTGATTTGCTTGGAGTCCCCATCCTGCCACCCTACTACTCGTTAAGATTGCTGCCATATGTCGTTCCGCAGATCTCAACCTGGAAGCGGCGCATGTTGCGCGAGCGCGACCTCACTGATGCACTAGCATAGAAGGGACAATTTGATGTTACTATCAAATATCTTTAAAGAATATCCTGAACGAAGATACATCATGTTCGGCGGTAAAGGTGGTCTAGGAAAAACCACTTTTTCTGCCGCGACTGCTTATCACTTAGCTAAACAAGGACAGCGTGTGTTGGTTTTCTCAGTGGATCCCCAAGCGTCCTTATCAGACATCTTTGAGCGGGACATCTTCGGCCAAGGTCCAGTAGAGATCATGGCCAATCTCTACGCCCAGGAGATCGACGCTGACCAGCATATCAAAGAGTACCAGGATGAGATCCGACAGAAGATCTTCGATATGTACGGCCTCGACGAGATCCCTGAGGAGATCGAAAGTTATATCCAAGCCGCGGCTGCCGAACCTGCGATGGAGGAAAGTGCCATATTTGACCAGGTTGTCGATATCGTGGTGAGCGGTGATTATGACTACTATATTTACGATTTGGTACCACTTGGGCATGCCCTCTATTACCTTAGTATGGCCAGCGTATACGACGAGTGGATCGACAAGATCACCAAGCTGCGTGAAGAGATGGAGGAATACAGCCAAGTCGCTTCGGTAATAAAACGCGATCGTGAATCTGAGGAGGATATGATCCTCAATGAGCTGTTGGATATTAAATATCGCATCAACACATCTTCGAGCATTCTCACGGATAAAGAGAAGACTGCATTTTTCTTCGTTATCACCCCAGAGGAGATGGTACTGCTCGACACACAAAAGGCAGCCGGGCTTTTTGCCAAATATCAAGTCCCGCTGAGTGGTTATGTCGTCAACCGTGTCATTCCACCCGAATTGGCCCAGCAGAGCATTCCTGATTATTTAGTGAACAGGTTGGAAATGCAGGAAGGTTATCTCAAACGGATTGATGATCTCTTTGGCGACCAGGTTCTTGCCCGGATCCCTGAATTTGAACGTGATATCACCGGTTTACCAATGATTGAAAAGGTCGCTGAAGCGATGTTTGGCCAGGAAGCATAAACCGGATAGTGTTAAATGCAGAAGAGATAAGGAGCTCTTTGATGATAGAACAATCAACTATACAATTCCTTAACCAGCATCCCCAGCTTAAATATTCCTTCTTCGGAGGAAAAGGAGGCGTTGGGAAAACTGTTCTAGCTGGCACAATGGCACTATGGTCAGCAATGCAGGGCAAGAAAACACTGCTCGCTTCAACCAACCCGGTCCATAGCCTGAGCAGCCTGCTTGATCAGGATGTGTTCGGTAAACCGACTCCGGTTTCAGGTACGCAAAACCTGATGGCTTATGAGATTGACACGCGCGAAACGATAGAGCGATCCAAACAAGAAATTCGCGAGAAGATCAGCTGGTTTCTAAAATACGCCGACATAAAGACAAAGGCGGATGAATTTGTAGAATCTGCGACGATGAATCCCGCTTTCGAAGAATCGGCCATGTTTGAAAACATGATCGATCTGATGTTCGAGGACGAATACGAGGTCTATGTATTTGATACCGCACCCACCGCAAACGCGCGCCGCTTATTGGGCATGTCATCAGTCTATTCGCTGTGGGTAAGCAAAATGGTAAAGAGCCGCGAAGAGGCCAAGTCATTACGCGAGTTACTTTCATACAGCCGCAAGAAAGAAAAAGACCCCCTCATGACTTATTTGCTGAACCTGCAGGGTCGCATGAGCAACGCAAAAAAATTGCTCACTGATCCTGCCTTAACATCCTTCTTTTTCGTTACGCTCCCCGAGGCTTTGCCTATCGCAGTGATAAAACGATTTATCAATTGGTTTGATGAGTTTGGTATACCTGTCGGGGGCGTTGTTGTTAATATGCTGATCGATGAAACCAGTGTTGCCGAAGATGCGCCGGAGTTTGTTAAGAATTGAGTAGCCATGCAGTCAGCATATATGGATGAAATTTGGGGTACCTTCGAAGGTCAGGTACGGGCAATCATCCCGCTTTTTGAGACCGAAATCCGGGGGGTGAACATGCTGCGCCGCACTGCCGACTACTTATTTACACAAGAAGTACCCATCACCTAGCATACCCAGCGATCAACGAGGTTTCTAAAGCCAGCAGTGTTAACCGGGGACGTCGATGAATATTAGCACCATGATCCTCCTGGTAGGATTGATGTATATCGTTGGCTTTGGCGTGATCTCACTACTCCGCCGGGAGGGTTTATCACTCCAATTTGCCCTTGAAGTGCTGGCTGTAACTGCTATTATCGAGCTGTGGGTATTCCTGATCGGATACTTCAATCCAGTTCTATTCCTCGCCATTGTATATCTTGTCTCGATGCGGGTGCGTCTCTTGGTCGATCTCGCGAATATGTTGTCCAATCGCGGCCGGCAAAGGGACGCCATACGCATCCTGCAAATTGCGCTGCGCTTGTTCCCTGATAAACCTTCACGGTTGGTTACCTTGGTCAATATGGGCATCGTACAGCTACGCCGCAAGAACCCCCAAAGCGCTCAAGAGCTATTTGAGATCGTACTTCATGATGGGGATAGCGGCGGTTTGGGAGTTAAATACGAGGCAGCTTGCCGCTACAACTTGGGGTTAGCCCTCCAGCAGCAGGATAAAGATGCCGAGGCAGTGAAACAGTTCAGTGAAGTGACCATTATCTACCCTACTTCGATATATGGCCAAGCTGCAGAGAAGGCTTTAGCGAACCGCAGAAGCAGAAAGAAATCCGAAACCGACGATAATTCGGAAGCTAATTAACTTTTTCGATTGCTCCGACTACGCCTGAATACTCTCCACCCACGCCATTAAAGAAACAAATATCGATTCGGGAGTTTGTCCCAATAGTTCCCGCACATCGGTCCGGATGATCAAGTGAGGCGCAGACCTTTTCAAGTGGACTGACTCTACGGCCTGATTAGCGCTGGACAAGAACTCATTCAGCCTCTTACGACCACCTTCAGCTTGACCTCCACGTATATAAACCACGAACCCTGCTGGTGATAGCGCCTGTTCGAATGTGGCTCTATCAGAATCACCGTTTAAGACGGCGCTGCTTTTGAAATGGGAGTTCTGAATGATGTATTCCACTTTCGGGGCTGAGCGCAACGTCGCTTGGATAGTTAATTCATCCCGTTTGCCCATAAGGTGCGTTATCATCCAATAAGGGAATATCTCACGTGTTTCCAGATAGAACTCCGCTTCGATCTTCCGGAAAGGCTTGGCAGGTCTTGATACGACCAAATTGGCACCGGTACCAGAAGAACCGATCCACTTTGCTTGGCTGATTTCCCCGATTTCTTCCAAACCCCTGCGAAGCCACCGGTACGTAGCTACCCCACGCCGACGGTTGAAGCTGCTGGCCGCAATATACCAGACCAACAAGAAAGCACTCAATCCAATTACTACTTTGACTCCGGGGTCCATATGTGCCTCCGCTTATATGGTGATCTATTTCAAGTTTAGTGGAACAAGGACCAAAAGTCAAAGAACTACTGAAAGTGTTAGAGTAAAGTAGTAGAGTCATATTTGTGCAAAGATAAAATGTCTGATTTTGAAGACTAACCTCTAGAGAGGACCGAGACAAATTGGACGAACTACTAACAATAAGCAAAAAGAATTTATCCGCTTAGAAGTCATGTAACGTCTGTAAGAAAAGCAGCTGAAACAGGGAGAAGTAGCTGAAATAACACGGATCAGTGATCGTCACGTCAGACGCCTGTTGCATGCGTACCACCAGGGTAGCGAGAGAGGGCTGATCACCAAGCGGCGAGGCAGACAGGGCGATAATCGGTTAGCATCAGGAGTGACTGTAAAGGCCATGGATCTGATTTACGAGCGCTATCAACTAAGAATTGCTGTATTTCAGGAGCTTGCTGACTGAATACTTCATCTGCTAAATAATCGATCACATAGTGGTGATTGCCTCGAAATGCTCGCACAACATCGGTGGCATCATAACGCCCCTGAAGCGATAATGCCACCTGCTGTAGCCCGGCAATCCACCCTTCCGTCCGAGATTCAATTGCCGTAATCTGCTCACCAGTGAGGGAAGTGCCTGGATGCTGGTTAAATAACGTCGAAGCTTTCGTCGTCGAGAAACGCAGGTCAGCTTGATGAATTTCCACTAATTGACCATACGCCCGTAGGCGACTTAGTGGTAATGGTGGGTCAGAACGACCCGCAATCACAATATGCACTCGAGCAGGAACATGTTCGATCAGGTACGCGAGTACCTGGCGAATTTCAGATTTTTCAATAACATGGTAATCATCTAAGAAAATATGATTATCCTTATCAACCGCAGAGAGCTCATTAATCATCACTGCTAGTATTGCATCCACTGATGAAGTATGTGTAGATTGAAGCATCGCTAGCGCGGTTTGGGATGCGTCGGGTGCCGCGCTGGCTAATGTGTGAGCTAGGTAGACCAAGAAACGCTGGATATCATTATCTTCAGGCTCCAATGATAGCCTTGCAGCTGAAAGACATCGAGAGGCGATCCAAGAACCCAACAGGGTCGTTTTGCCATATCCTGCTGGGGCTGATATCAGGATGAATGGGCACCTAGCACCAGCATCCAGTTTATCGATCAACTGCGGTCGTGTGATCAAATGAGGGCGCAGGCGAGGTGTATTTAGCTTTGTAGAAACGATTGGTGTCAGCACGAGATAAGGCTTACGTAGCCTTTTAGATGGGAAATATCACAAGGCTTACCGATCGAATATATTAATCCATCGTATGCACTCCTGTTGACTTCAATTTTTCACAACCAACATAGTGGATAATATAGCTAAAGCCGATATCGTAGACATGAGTCTATTGGGAAATTAGCTACTACACAATAATCCAAGCCATTTGTTTCTTAGTCACTTACTTTGGTGCATGGCACTGTGCAATATCTACCTAATGGTTGGATGTTACTCATTGGTGGCAAATGATGAGCAGTTGAGCAAAGCTGACGACGCTGATGAACTGGTGATAATCCAGACGTCTATGCCAAGGGCTCGATTGTCTAAATCGCCCTGGTACCAGCAAGTAAAGCAATAAGTTGAGTGATGAATATCTAATAATTATACAATATCTTTGCAAAATCTTGACATGATGACTATAATGTGCTAAAATTTTATCAGTAATATCATAATGAAAATCAAAGAGGTCTGAATGTTTGCCAACATGAAGGTTCTGATGCAGCCCATTCCATCCCGGCTAGTCAACATAGATATCACGATCACGCGCTGGATGGCCCGTAACAGCCTCAAAGTCCTCCGTCTTGGACTTGGGATCATCTTTGTCTGGTTCGGTGCCTTGAAACTATTCCCCGGATTGAGCCCGGCCGAAGATCTCGTCCGAAATACGATTTATTTTGTCGATCCCAATATTTTCTTACCGGTTTTGGCGATCTGGGAGGTGCTTATTGGTCTTGGCTTCCTGCTCGGCTTCTTCACCCACAAATTTGAGCGTCTGACGATCTTACTTCTCTTCCTGCAGATGCCCGGTACTGCCTTGCCGCTTATCCTTTTACCCGAGGTTGTCTGGATGCGGTTCCCCTTCGTGCTAACGCTGGAAGGGCAGTACATTATCAAAAACCTTGCCATCATCGGTTCGGCGCTCGCGCTGGGTGCCACAGTGCGCGGCGGACGAATTGATCCCGAACCACGTCAGGTATAAGGAGTTCTCTATGCTCTCTCTCCGTATCGTAATACTCTTAAGTGTGCTCCTCGGTGCTGCTGCATTGCTCTGGAGATTTGCTCCCAGCCCCAGCAAGTTAGTGCTTACCTCATCCGCAACCCGCTTCCCACTTGTATCCGGATACAATTTAAACCGCCAGGAATTTGTTTTCCCGCGTGATTTTTCTGGAAAATTCAATCTAGTCATTGTCCCGTTTCAACGGTACCAGCAGATGACTGTTGACACTTGGATACCGGTGGCTAAAGAACTTGAGGTTTCATTCCCCGGTCTTGTCTACTATGAATTACCAACCATCTACGCCATGCCTATGCTTTCGCGCACCTTCTTGAATGAGGGTATGCGGGCAGGTATACCGGATCAGACCGCCCGGGAACGCACGATCACTCTCTACGTGGACAAGGAAGCATTCAAATCTGGTCTACAGATCCCGGATGAAGGTGACATCACCCTCTTTCTGGTTGCCCAAGATGGTGAAATTCTGTGGCGCACGCGCGGCGCTTACACGCCTGAGAAGGCAGCTGAACTTATTACCGTGCTTCAGCAGTTGTGATAGCATATCTGCGGGTATTCCCAGCTGGCGAGCAGTTCTGTGCAAAGCAGAAAGGGCAAAGTGGCCTTGAGTGTATATGATGGAAAATCCCAATGGAAATGGCTTTATTCAATTAGACAATCTATATAAGAGCTATCTAGAAGGTGGCCAGCCGCGCCAGGTATTGCAAGGTACCAGTGCCAGCTTTAATCGCGGTGAGTTCGTGGCGATAATCGGTCGTAGCGGCAGTGGTAAGAGCACATTGCTAAACCTGATCAGCGGAATCGATCGGGTTGATGGCGGTGACATCCATCTTAACGGACAGTCACTAACAACACTTAACGAACGCCAACGCACACTTTTTCGCCGGAGAAATATCGGTTTCGTATTTCAATTTTTCAACCTGATCCCAACCCTGAGCGTGATCGAGACTGTCACCTTACCACTAGAACTGCTGGGGGTCGATTTGCCAACAGCCCAGGTCCGCGCAGCCGCGTTGCTTGACCAGGTTGGACTCGGTGATCGGCTGGATACCTTTCCCGACCGCCTATCGGGCGGTGAACAGCAGCGAGTTGCCATTGCCCGCGCTCTCGTTCATGATCCACTGCTGGTGCTGGCGGATGAACCCACCGGTAACCTGGATGAGGAAACCGGTCAGCAAGTACTTGAGCTGCTAGACCGGCTCTCGCGCCAAGTCGGGAAAAACATGATCCTAGTTACCCATAACATCGAGAATACCCGGCATGCTGATCGAATAGTAGCACTACAAGATGGGTGCATAGTAGACATATCCACACAGATAAATAGTGGCACAGCTACACCACTGCTAGCCCAGAGATGAGCTAGCACGCTGTAATAAGCTATTCAGTCACACTGGATCAGACGATATGCCAGCTGCCATCCCTCATTTTCCCCGCACATTGATTAAAGTTGGTTGGCGTTATTTGGCGAACCACTTCTGGCAAAGTTTTCTCATGGTAATCGGTATCGCCATGGGAGTTGCCGTGGTAATCGGTATCGATATAGCCAATGAAAGTGCTAACCGGGCTTTCGATCTCAGTACCCAGGCCGTTACCGGCAAAGCTACCCATACGATATCAAGCGGCTCTCAAGGGATAACTGAACAAGTCTACACCGGTCTACGCCTGGCAGGTATCGACACAGCCAGTGCACCAGTCATCACTGCTTATGTCAGTTCACCCGAGCTTGGTGACGAGCTGTTGCAGGTGTTAGGCATTGATCCGTTTGCCGAACCACCGTTTCGAAATTACATCACAAACGAACAAGATCTGCCTGTTGCTGAGTTAACCAGCTTCCTGACCGAACCCGGTAGTGTTCTGCTCTCTCTGGGTTTAGCCCAGCGGTATGACCTGCGCATTGGGGATGGAATTCAAATCGATTATGCCGGAAAATCAGAGCAAGGGGTTATTGCCGGCATCCTTCAACCAACCGACGATTTTTCTCGGCGTGCTCTTGACAGCCTCTTATTGATGGATATTTCCTCTGCCCAAGAGCTGACCGGTAAGCAAGGTATGTTGGACCGTATCGATCTTATCCTGAGCGCCGATCGAGAATCTGAGCTTGTCCAGGAGGTTGAAGCTATCCTGCCAACCGGTGTGATGATACAACCGGTCGCAGCCCGCAGCGGTACAATCGCCGAGATGACTGCTGCCTTCCGATTAAATTTGACCGCGCTGAGCCTGCTAGCGTTGGTTGTCGCCCTGTTCCTGATCTACAATACGATGACTTTTTCGGTCGTCCAGCGCCGCCCCTTTTTCGGTACACTGCGCTGCTTAGGGGTAACTCGCAGGGAGATCTTCTTGATGGTTGTCAGCGAATCAGTGATCATCGGTGCAGTGGGATCATTAATCGGCATCTTTGTAGGTATCATCTTGGGACGCGGCGCACTGCTTCTGGTGACCCAATCCATCAACGATTTATTTTTTGTGCTTACCGTTCGGGATGTGTCGATTCCACTTATCAGTTTAGTTAAAGGCGCGCTTATAGGTCTCGTAGCGACGGTTACAACAGCCGTATTTCCAGCTTGGGAAGCCGCCAGCGTGCCCCCGCGCACAGCACTATTGCGATCCGGATTGGAGTCAAAGGCAGGTCATATTGTCCACCGGGTTGGACTCGCCGGGTTTCTGGTCATCGCGGCTGGTGTGGGTGTACTCGCTATCCCCACGCGTGACCTGCTGGTTAGTTTTGCTGGCACTTTCGCGGTAGTGATTGGCTTGGCGTTGCTCACGCCACTTGTCACCATCTGGATGATGAATCTGACCGTCACCCTGACTGGCCGTTTGTGGGGTATGCTTGGTCGCATGGCGCCACGTGAAGTGGTTAATGCAGTCAGCCGTACTTCAATCGCGGTAGCAGCATTAATGGTTGCCCTAGCAGTTACGATTGGCGTTAGCTTGATGGTGACTAGTTTCCGCTCTACAGTAACCACATGGATGAATCAAATTCTTCATGGTGATATCTACATCTCTGCCCCCAGCGCAACGGTCAGCCAACCTAGCTTGCCCCTGCAAGCTGACGCCCTCCAGCTGCTTTCTGAGTGGCCGGGTGTTGATCGCATCGACCTGCTGCAGACAGCACTGGTAGAATCGCCGTATGGACCCATCCAGGTTTCCGCCAACAATAATCCCAACGATGGTCTGGAGCAGCTCTACGCCGCCGCAGACCACCCACCCGAAGCAATTTGGACCGCCGTGAGTGACGGCGCCATCCTTGTCTCCGAGCCGCTTGCCAATCGGTTAGGATTACCCCAGCACAATGGCGAACTTTCCCTTTACACTGCCTCCGGGATTCACACATTTCCCATCGCTGGAATATTCTACGATTATTCTTCCAGCCAGGGCAGTGTCCTCATGGCGTTGGATGTCTACCGCCAATTCTGGCAAGATGACCAGGTTAGCGCCGCCGCGGTTATTCTCAACCCAAGTGTTGATCCTGAGAGCACAGCACGGGAGATGAAATCATCCCTTGCAGGTACCCAATCGCTGCTTGTGCGATCGAACCGAGCGTTACGGGCTGAGACCTTGGCAATCTTCGACCGCACCTTCACCATAACCGGCGCGCTCCAGCTGATGACTGTTTTTGTGGCTTTTGTAGGTGTCCTCAGCGCAATGATGTCCCTTCAGCTCGATAAGCAGCGCCAGCTGGGGATCCTAAAAGCGATCGGTTTGACCGCCCGCCAGCTGTGGGGGTTGGTCGCGCTGGAAACTGGCTTGATGGGGGTGGTGGCGGGGGTATTCGCCATGCCAACCGGTTTCATCCTGGCGCTGATCCTGATATACATCATCAATCGCCGTTCCTTCGGTTGGACTCTCCAGCTGCAGCTGGCCGTTGATCCCTTTATCCAAGCGCTCGCTGTCGCCATCATTGCTGCCCTGCTAGCCGGTATATATCCTACCTGGCGAATCATCCAGCGCAACACCGCCGAAGCAATTCGCTTCGACTGATGCAAATGATCAAAACTAAACGGGTTATTTTCATCGGGTTATTTGTAATGCTGGCCGGGGCAGGTTCCCTGCCCTCCTGCAATGCCAATGATGCCTACTCAAAACCGCGCTCAGCCGAATTCGTCAACGCAGTTGGAGATCCACAAGGTTTTCAGCGTGCCGATCCGAACCGCCAACTTGTTTTCCCGGCCGATCACGGTCCCCATCCAGAGTACCAGACTGAGTGGTGGTACTATACCGGCAACTTGACAACAGCTGCCGGGCGGCATTTCGGCTACCAGCTTACCTTCTTCCGTAGGGCACTGCTGCCTGCTGGGGAAGCCCAACCCCGCAGTTCTGGATGGTCCAGCAACCAAGTATATATGGGCCATTTCGCACTAAGCGATACTGAAACTCGCCAGCATTATGCCTTTGAACGCTTCTCCCGCGGTGCAGCCGGATTGGCTGGCGCGCAATCGGCACCCTACCATGTCTGGCTTGAAAATTGGCAAGTCCAAGAATCTACAACCGGCCTAATCCAGCTTTCAGCTCATGATGAAGGGATTACCATTGACCTCCAGCTGCAGGACCTCAAAGGTCCCGTCCTGCATGGCATAGCAGGTTACAGTCGTAAAGGACCTGACCCCGGTAATGCTTCCCACTATTACAGCCAATCCCGTTTGAACACCACCGGCACGGTCACCATCGACGGAGAGACTTTTCCTATCTCCGGAAACAGCTGGATGGATCACGAATTCAGCACCAGTGCCTTGTCTGCCGATCGAGTTGGTTGGGATTGGTTCGCGCTCCAGATGGATGGTGATGTTGAACTGATGCTGTACCAAATTCGCCGTGCGGATAGTTCGTCAGACCCGTATTCAATCGGATCATTAATTAAACCTGACGGCGAACTTATCTCAATCAACAATACCCAGTTTGAGATCACGGTTGAGGACACGTGGCGCAGCCCAGGCAGCGGTACTGAGTACCCATCACAATGGAGAATTCGCGTGCCAACTCAGGAGATCGATTTGTCCATCAGCCCATCTTTCTCAGATCAAGAAATGGACCTCTCATACAACTACTGGGAAGGTGCTGTAAACGTTGCTGGGACTATCCAGGGCAGCAGTGTGCGCGGGAGTGGTTACGTTGAGCTAACCGGTTATGCCAGATCGTTGGAAGGTGAGTTTTAGAATCCTCCATAGTAGCGTGTCATTATTCAAAGTATCGCCGACCAACCCGCTATCGATATACCCGGAGTAATAATAATAAATCTAATCATGCATGGAGAGCCGCGATGAAATCAACTTTGATCGATTACCAAGATTATTTAGAGGCTGCCCGGATACCGGTACGTTTAGCGGTTGCAGCATCGGACGGTTGGCCAGTCGTCTTATCGCTCTGGTTCCTTCACCAGGCAGGGAAGCTATACTGCGCAACCCAAAAGACTGCAAAAGTGGTTGATTATCTGCACAGCAACCCCAATTGTTCATTTGAGGTTGCCGGAGACCAACCACCATACTGTGGCATCCGTGGTAGAGCCCAGGCTGCGATCAATGGGCAGCTCGGACCAGAAATGCTCGAGCGCCTGCTGCTGCGCTACGTGGGAAATACCAGTAATGAACTCTCCCAGAGTCTGCTTGCCCGAAAACAAACCGAAGTTGCGATCGTAATAGAACCACTGAGCATCATGACCTGGAATTTTTCCAAGCGCATGCGTGGTATCCGCTCAGTAGCGTCCCCTTCAATTTGCCCATAATACACTTTTTTTTATACTTTTCCCCGTAAGATATATGTGATCGCTGGACATCGACGCTATACTAGAGCCAGGTGTATTCAATGATCAGTTGCATATGCCCGAGAGGACTCTAAACGGTGAATGATACTAAATCAAGAAATTTTAACGAGCACGGACTGCCGCTCTACTTGGATATGCAAGCCGATTTGGGCTACACAAAACACATCGGTGGTCTTACCGCAACACAACAACTGCTCGATTTTTGTCAGATATCAGCAGATAAATCACTGCTAAATGTCGGTTGTGGTGCAGGTGGCGCTATTACCAATATCGCTGAAAATTACCGCTGTTCCGTAACAGGTGTTGACTTGAAGTACAACATGCTGACCAGCGCCCTGAAATGGGCTGAGCGGAAAGGGATTCTTGTCCTCGGCAGGCTTTCAGCGCAGCCGATGCCCAGCGGCTTCCATTTGCTGCTGGCAGTTTTGATGTTGTCATCTGTGAGTCCGTAAATATTTTCGTTCCAGACCGGCTCCGGGCGATCCGTGAGTACATCCGGGTTACCAAGCCGGGGGGATTCGTGGGTTTGGACGAGCCCATCCTTCTTGGAGAACCCACCCCACAAATCACCGTTGCTTTAGCAAAAGTTGTTGGCCATGCTCTCGAACCACCCAAATTGTGGGAGAACCTATTGGAAGCAGGGGGACTCACCAACCTGCGCAAGAACACTTTTTCAGTCGATTTGCACTCGGAAAGCCGAAATCAGATGGGCTACTTCAGCCTGAGTGACTACCTGCGCCTGATCGGTAGGATCCTCCGGAGTTTCATATTCAGCCCGTACACACGCAACCTGATCAAGGATGCCACCACGGCTAGCCCAAGCGAATATATGCGCTATATGGGCTATGGGCTTTTTGTCGGTCAGAAATCGGTTTGATCGAACCTAACACGACGTCCATCGATTTGACCACGACCTGCAAATCCCCATAAAATCACACCAACAAGGCGTAGATTATAGGTTAAGCTGGGAGTATCAATTCTTTTTGTAAGGTGGAAGGGATTTCGTGATGGAGATATGTTCCGCAGCTGTTGTTTTTGGAATGATCGTTATTGCGGTTTTTGCATCCTTGCTGTCCAACCGCACCGGTGAACCTAGGAGATCATTCTCTCCTTATTCCAGCTATGATCCAGATGAAGTCTTACCCAATGGTAACCGGCGCTCTGATTATTATGCCTTCGGTTGGTCGGATGCGGAAATCGAGTGTTGGGGACTGGATACACCCGCGGCACCGGATCCTTGCGTTGCTGGAATTGTAGTCTGGGATATGCTGGATGGTGATCTCGATGGTGAATTTGACGCGGATTTTGATTTTTGGTGAAATTTGCAGAGGCAACCCCAGTAAAATGTATAACTATGCGCAATTATTACAGCACTTTAAAGAGTGTTCGGGCGATTTTCAACGCCTCCTCGCCGACTCGCCCGTGATCCTCATAGTCCCACCACGCAGACAGCACCGCCTGAGCAAAACCCCATCCGACGATCCGCTCGCGCTCGAAGCCCAACTCTTCCACCAATATTGCTGACCGGCGGTCACAAATCTGCTCTAAATTCTGCTCGCACAGCAAACTAGGTTTTACATTGCGCAGTAGCGCCCCCACCTCGTAGGCGGGTTCACCGATAAGCCCTTTTGGATCGATTGCCAACCAGCCGTGTTTGTCGTCTATCAAGATATTCTCGTGGTGCAGATCGCCATGCAGCAGCACTCCGGGTTTGCTGCTGGCCAGGTATTCCGAATAAATCGTTTCTGCCTTTGCCACTAGGATTTCTGGGAAGGGACCGCTTGCCCCGCCAAACGCCGTCCGCAGTCTTTGGAACCCCAACCCCCACTTCGCAACTGTCGGGAAGGTATCTAATCCCGGATCGTCTCTCCATAGTATGCGCATGACATTCGCCGCGATACGGGTCGCTTGATCATCGTCCACCGCTGCTATTTTCAATGTTTTGCCAGGCAGCGATCTTTCTAATAACAGCGCCCCTTGATCCGCTTGCGCAGCCAATAGTTCCACACATCCCCGCCCAGAGTAGATATTCAAAGCCTCGATTTCACTGGTCAATTCTTTGTTTGGGACGCCCAGTTTGAGCACAGCTGGAGTGCCATTAGCGGTTACTGCGCTGGCGATGAAGTTATAACTCAGGTTCGTGTATGGCTTGCCGACCTGTATCCCCCACAGCCCCTCGAAATATGCGATCTGTTCAGGCAGCTGCTTGATCCACCGCTGACCGTACTCCCCATACAGACTGATGATGTTCTGAACGAAATCGGATTTATGCCCCTCGGGGTACATTATGCTGAGACAGATTGGTTGATAAAATTAATCACGGCCGGCGCAATGCTTTCCTGCTGCGTCACAAAGCAGGTATGCCCACCATCTTCCACGGCCAGAAACTGGGCGTTAGGTATCTCACTAGCGGTGAGCTTTGCATCCACGTATGGTGCCAACCGGTCAGCGGTGCTGTGTACAATCAAAGTTGGCACACTAACATGTTTGAGATTATACGCGGGTAGATTCTGCAGCTGCAGCGTATCATTAACAACACCTGGGTAGCGCTGGCTGACTGTAGCTCCCGTTCGGTATATGGCATTTAATACCCGCACCTTCTGTGGGTCCCGCAGCACTTCAGCGGTCACATCTCGACTGGCTCCATTCGAGCGCAGCATTAACTTCAAGCCCTTTCGCGTTGCCAACCACCACGGGAAATCGTGCTCAAGAAAAGTGTGCGGTCCGGCGATGATCTGCCGGTAGCCATATGGTAGCGGCGGCGGCCGGCGGGTGATCGAGGAGAGCAGCACAAGACTTTGGCAGCGGTCCGGGAAATAACTAGCAAATTGGACCCCGAGGGGGCCGCCTTCTGAAACCGCGATGACTACGGCACGCGCGATGCTCAATTCATCCAGCAGTGCCTCACATAGTGCTGCCTGTGCGAGCGGAGACCGGCCGCTTTCCAGCGGTGTGCGCAGGTAGCCTGGGCGTGAGATCGCGATGAAATGGAAATTCGCTGCGCTGAAGATCTCAGCAATCGCCAAGCCTTGATCATAGCCGCCCAGCGTGCCGTGCAGTATCAATACCGGTACTCCACTGCCGTACTCGGCCACTTCGACCAGACCGCGCTGGGTATTGATCACCCGGCTGCCTGTTTTCAGTGCCCGCAGTGTTGCAGCATGATCCTGCAAATATGCCCGGTACGCTATAAGGCTGGCGGTACTCAAAGCAGCCCCGGCGGCGAAATATCCCCAACTTGGAATGTGATCTGACTTTGTTTTCATAATTTGCCTGGTCGCCAAATAATATGATACAAACGCGAATTTTTCTATTTGCAGACATAGTGTGCCGCTATTACCCTTCAGAGGTCATGCTCCAGCCGTTTACATTATATATGCATTTCATTACTTAATCCTGCGCCTTATACACTCTGATCAGCATTCTGGGGATCAAAATCCATTTATGCTTGCCATAAAGTATGAAATTAGATATGATTGGTCTAGTAGGCCTCATTCCGAGCGAGATCGCGAGGGGTTGATTTCTCTTCAAGAGTATAGCTTGGATTGAAAGTGCCAACTCTCATCCATCGCAAGTTAGGATACATATCCTGTCCTGCGCCTGGGAAAAGCGGGCAATTATTACAAATTACACTTATACGGAGGATTTCCATGGCAAGCTTAATCAACATTGAAGGTATTGGTGAGAAGTATGCGGCTCAGCTGAAGAAAATCGGTGTTGCCACCACTGCTGGACTGCTCAAAGCCGGTTCGACCCCCAAGGGGCGCCAGGACTTGGCCGATAAGTCAGGCATCAGCCCGAAACTGATCCTCGAGTGGGTAAATTTAGCAGATCTTTTCCGCGTTAAAGGGATTGGTGAGGAGTATTCAGACCTTTTGGAAGAAGCTGGAGTTGATACCGTTCCGGAATTAGCCCAGCGGAATGCCGCAAACTTATTCGCCGCACTGGTCGAGACCAATCAAAAAAAGAAGCTTGTGCGCCAACTCCCATCCCAAAAACAGGTGGCCTCGTGGGTAGCACAGGCCAAAGAGCTGCCGCGGGTGGTGTCCTACTAGGACTGACATATCAGCTCCGGGTGAGCAAACGGCTTACAATCCTATCGTCGGATAGCTGAAGGAATTCGTGCTGGCGCTCTGTGCACTGACCAGAGGGCCAGCCCTTTATTTCTCTTATAAGCTGTAGTATGATTTATCTTGGATCGTGTTCCAGTCCAGTTCGGTTACCTTTCTTTGGAGGCGCTGCTCGGTGAGCAACGAGAGTAAAGACAAACGAAATTTACCCCAGGGCTCGATATCTCCTTCACTAAGCGGTGAGATTGTGCCAGACCCTGGTCCGCCCGATTCGCTGCGGTCACTATCCAGACTGCTGGTTGGCGGACTGCTCCTGGGGGTAAAAGGGATGCGTATTAAGCTTCGTGAGTGGGAACTGCAAGCTTCTGAGGCGCTTGATGAATCCCCATCGATTGACACCCCATCCGGGGAGGTTTTACCTGCACCAACCATACCGGAAACAAAACTCGACAAAGCACGCTACACGGCGATTGGCATGGTATTCGATGCTGAACACCGTTTCAAACACCAGATTACCTCCTTCGGTGACCAGCAAAGCTCCATTTCTAAACGCCTCAAACCGATTAAAAAACGATTGGGATCCAACCGCCTGCTGTCACCGGCTCGGGTACGCTTCGAGCGTTTGGTTTCACGCGGAGAACAGCAGGTCAACCGCTGGGCAGCGCTAGGTCATATTGAAGAGCAGCGCAGTAAAGAGTTGGCTAAGATCGCTTTCGATAAAACAAACGATATGTACCTTGCCTATCTTGCAGAAAACCCTGAAGTCCGTGATCTGCTTCAGGCGCAAAGTTCAGGACTGGCTTACGAGATGGTTGAAGAAGTGCGCGAACGAACGGTCAGCACCGATACCCTACTCGAAGACAAGGTACGTGCACTGCTGCACCGCGCGCCGCGAGCAACTTTGGATGCGCCGCCGCCAGAAGTTCGCCACCGGGCGACGACTGCTCGCCCGTCTGAACCGACTGATACTGCCGAAGGCAAATAGCACCACCATACTCAGGATTATAGAGGGCGCCCAGAATGACCAAGCAAACCCCAGCCAAGATGAATCTACTTGGTTATTATGCTGGATTTTCCAGCCGGTTGATCGCATTCTGGATCGATATTATCCTGGTCACGATTATTGTCCTTATCGGCGCCGGATTAATCGCCGCTTTCACAGTAATTCTCCCCGTGCCGGCAATCATGGAAACCTTCAATAATCTGTTCCCAACCATGGGAGGCGGCATCCAATATATCCTTGGTCTATTATCCCTCGGTGTGGTCGGATTTCTCCTCTACATAATCTACAATCTACTATTTTGGGCGCTAACCGGACAAACACCCGGCAAAGCCCTGCTCGGGTTGCGGATCGTGGGCAAGAACGGACAGCAAGTGAAACCTATACGCGGTATGCTGCGCCTAGTTGGCTACCTGCTTGGCATCTTTTCACTTGGATTGGGATTCCTTTGGATATTGTTATCAGACCGTCGGCAGGGCTGGCATGATATCATTGCTGGCACCTATGTCATCTACACCTGGGAAGCCCGTCCAGATGAGCGCTTCCTGGCCGATCAAATTGCCAACATGCGCCACCATCTCCCTAAAGTCGAACTGGAAGAATAATCCAAGTTAGCTGCTGCAGCATATATTAATCACCTCCAAACCAGGCACTCCGTTAAAATATTGAGCTTCTGATAGTCTCCAGCCAAATAATGGGCAGGTCACGGGTTGTACCATAAACCGGTAAACCCAGCAAAGTAATATCATACGGCTGTCGTGTTCTCTCCAAGGAGCTGTCATGCAAGGACTCGCCGTTATCGGTATCGGCCAAACACAAATCGGTGAACATTGGGGGCTGTCATTGCGTGGGCTTGCTGGAAGGGCAGTCTCCGCTGCGCTTAAGGATGCGGGCATGCAAACTGTCGATGGCCTATTCATCGGTAATATGCTCTCGGGGACACTTTTGCGGCAGGAGAGCCTGGGCAGTTTGGTTGCGGATTGGGCTGGATTAATGAACCGCGATTCGTTTAAAGTTGAGGCTGCTTGCGCTTCAGGAGCAGCTGCCTTGCGTGCTGCCATAATGGCAGTAGCTGCAGGTGAATTGAATTCAGCTATCGCGGTCGGTGTTGAGAAGATGACCGAGACAACAGGCCCGGAAACCACTGCCGCGCTGGCTACTGCGGCGGACGCGGATTATGAAGCTTTTCAAGGGGTTTCGTTTGTCGCCCTGAATGCATTGATTATGCAGCGTTATATATACACATATGGTTGGCAGCACGCTGATTTTGCGCCTTTCTCGATCAATGCCCACGCTAATGCTGTGAACAATCCCTATGCCCGGCTGCGCGATCCGATCAGTGAACAAGCCTACCGCCAGGCACGGATGATCGCGAGCCCGATCAACCTGCTGGATACCTCACCGATTGGTGATGGCGCCGCGGCGGTGATTATTTCTTCAACCGAGCACCTGACTGCCGCTCAAGGTAAGCCGATCATCGAGATTAAGGCCTCTTCCAGCGCAACCGATACGCTCGCGGTCCATGACCGTCGGGACCTGCTCTTCCTGGAAGCCGCGTATAAATCTGCCCAGCGTGCATATGATCAGGCAGGAGTTGGCCCTCAGGATATCGACCTATTTGAACTGCATGACGCTTTTTCGATCATGTCTGCACTTTCCCTGGAGGCGTGTGGATTTGCCGAGCAAGGCCAGGGGCCTCGTCTTGCCTTAGACGGGCAGATTCAACTCTCTGGCAGTATACCGGTTACGACGCTCGGTGGCTTGAAAGCGCGTGGCCACCCGGTCGGTGCAACCGGCATCTACCAGATCGTAGAAGTCGTCCAGCAGCTGCGCGGGGCTGCCGGTCCTAATCAAATATCTGGCGCGCGTATTGGCATGGCTCAAAACATTGGCGGCAGTGGCGCCACCGTGCTTACGCACATTTTGCAGCGTAAGGTATGAGTTGCTTTTTTGTTCAATTGTTACGAAAACCCCGAATTGTAGTTAGTTAACATTCTTTGGCGTTCAGTTTTTCTGCTCGGGTAGCGATGAAGTATGGTGTGTAATTAGAGAGCAGATCTTTTTCATCCGGGCTGTTGCGGTCTTCGTAGAACCCACTGATCACAAAACCAGCTGCAATCTGACCACCAATCTGATCATCCAACGTATGGCTGTACTCCAGTGTTGCATCCACTCCGAATAATCGCAAACGCTCCTTTTCAGTTAGACTTTCCAGGTCCGAATATGGCAAATGGTGCCTTACCTGCAAGATGCGCTGTTTCTCTTCGAGCTCAAAATCGAATAGGTAAGCCCATGGATTGGTAAAACCAGAGAGCAGTCGGCCACCGTCTTTGAGCACACGGTACGCTTCTCGCCAGACAGGATTAACTTCCGGGACGAATGTGTTCGAGACCGGGTGCACGATTAAATCAAAATGCTCATCAGGGAACACTCCTAAATCAGACATGTCACCTTCGATCGTTATGATGGGCAACCCTTCCCGTTCAGCAACCAGTACATCCTGCTCCAGCTGGCGCGGGGAGTTGTCGTAGACGGTCACGACTGCTCCAACCGCCGCAAGGATCGGTCCTTGCTGACCACCGCCAGACGCCAAGCACAGCACCTCTGCTCCCGCTAATGGCGGGAACCAATCCCGAGGTACGGTCTTCGTAGGCGTTAAGAAGATTCCCCAGCTACCATGCAGTGCTGCAGCAATTTCATCAGGGCTAACCGGAATTGTCCAGCGGTTGCCGGTTTCAACTTCCTTGTTCCAGGCTTCCCGATTGTGGGCACGAACATCCATATTAAATACTCCTGCTAGCGATTCCTGCATACTTTAGCGATCACCAATCCAACCGCAAAAACCAGAGCAGCTCCCCCCCAAATCCACTTTAAGTCCGCAAACAAGGGCTCTGGACCGTGGCCAGTAAAGGGCTCTAACGCGACTAAGTAAACCCGCTCGCGCTTGGCAACTAGATCGTCGATACTCTCTTGGATATCCAGCGAAGCGAGCCAGGGTTCAAAATGTGAATCTCCGCCGCCATCAAGCAGTGATTGCATAACCAGCTCGTACTCTTCGAGCGATTCAACACGCCGAGCAGTAGCCGGGGTAGTTACCTTGTCGGTCTGCACTGATACCATGGGATCAGTTTGTATGTTTTGATACCAATCTGCCTTTGGTCCCCAACCTGAAAGTATATAATATGAACCAGCATGCACAGAGTAGGATAGCATGGTATGTCGCGGGAGCTTACTCACCCTACCAGTAGTCGTGAGGACCAGCATCTGCTTACCCAAAACAGGTCCCATCCCCAACCTCCAAAGAACTAGAGGGGTCTTGAATAGTAAACGGTTTGATGTACCCCGAGTTGGATAGTGCATCACACCAGTTGCTTGTTGGTGATAGGTTTTGTCCATATTTATCACTTTCGTCACAAGGAACCTATCCAGTTAACATCTATTGATAGGACCGACCGTGGAGGCAGACTTCAGCATAAGCTCTTGTGCTGGTATATGTCAGAGTAGCTACATTATCACTTTGAACTATCCATATTATATAGCTATTTCAAATGTGAACAATCGCATTAATTGAGTATACAGGATCGATTAGGAAGCATTTCACAGAACCAGCAAGAAGATGATGAAAATTACTAGCCTTATTGCCACTCACTACTACATAAGCTACAATGAGCCGCAACTGAACTCCAGCAGTCAGGCATATAGGCGCTAGTATTAAATCTTATGCACTCCCCATCACTCGACATAAAGGCACTCACCCCAGAACACTGGGCTGATTTTTGCGTACTGTTTGGCTCCCACGGCGGCTATAGCGGATGTTGGTGCATGTGGTGGCGGACTACCCGCAAACAATTTGAACTGAACGGTAACCATGGCAACCAAAAAGCTATGCACGACATCGTTACTGGAGGCACTATCCCTGGAATTCTCGCCTATCAAGATGGGACACCTATAGCTTGGTGTTCGCTTGCCCCGCGCAAGGAGTATGCGTCCCTCAACCGTTCGCCGGTATTGAAACCAGTCGATGACAAACCAGTGTGGTCGCTAGTGTGTTTCTTTGTCGCCAAAAAAAATCGCGGGCAGGGTATCGCACGCCAAGTACTGAGCGGTGCGATCCAATACGCCGCAGATCAAGGCGCCGGGATTATTGAAGCTTATCCAACCGTACCAAAATCGGACCAGCTGCCGCCTGTCTCAAGCTTTATGGGTGTACCCTCCTTGTTCGCAGCAGCTGGTTTCGTCGAAATCGCCCGTCCATCACAAGCTCGTTTGATCATGCGTTATACCATCGAATGAGAGTATGCCTGAATGAATGACAACAACCCTGAACACTGGAACGCCATCTACAGCACTACACCAATTGAAAAGCTCGGTTGGTATGAAGCTCATCCACAGCCATCATTGGATCTCATCACTCGCTGCCAATTGGACCGCGATGATCCTCTCTTGGATGCCGGTGCGGGTGCATCCAACTTGCTAGATCACCTCCTGTCGCTAGGATTCACTCAGCTGTACGCGGTCGACCATAGCCGCGAAGCGTTGAATAAGCTCCGCACCCGTCTCGCTGAAAAGCACTCGCCAGCCGTCAATTGGATCGTCGCCGATCTCACCGACTCAAAATCTCTCGCCGCAGTCCCTCCGGTGAGGTTGTGGCATGACCGGGCAGTGCTGCACTTCTTGACCGCCGAAAAACAGCGCGCGGCCTACCTGCGCACATTGAAATCTCTGCTCCAACCGGACGGCTATGTCATTCTGGCTGCCTTCGCGGTGGGGGGCGCCAGCCATTGCAGTGGCTTACCAGTATACAACTACGACCGGCAGGCTTTATCTAATTTTCTAGGTGCAGAATTCACCATCCTGGATTGCATTGAGCACCTCTATCACATGCCATCCGGTGCCGAGCGACCCTATACCTATATACGTGCACTATACAGTAAACTTGCTTGATTAATCCTCATCCCGGCAATACTTTATAAGCTGAAGCACTATTTAGTAGTGGGGCCACAAATTATTCGACTTTCTATAACAAGCTCCGTCGTCTATGTGCAATAATTCGGGGAATTAACTTCAATGGTTACTCCAGAACTCACCGCAGTCGTGTTAGGATCGCTCGCCGCCCTCTTTTGGGGCACGGGTGATTTCTGCGGTGGACACGCTTCCCGCCGCACGAACCTGTTCCTCGTCATTACTGTCTCGCAGTTCGTGGGCCTGGGACTGCTGGTCATAATCGCCCTCTTGAGCGCTGAACCGCTGCCTGCTCCAGCCGACTTATTTTTGGGTGCCCTGGCAGGACTGGCTGGTACCGCTGGATTGGCTGCGTTATATGCTGGGCTTGTCGGCGGCAAGATGGGTATTGCCGCCCCACTGGCGGCAGTCGTTAGTGCCGCCATCCCTGTTGCACTCGCAGGGGTACTTGAAGGGCTGCCATCTCCGCTGCAGGCTTCCGGGCTCGTCATCGGTTTGTTCGCCATCTGGTTCCTATCTGGGATCGGATTGCCCCATCGCGGCTCACGTGACCCGCTCTGGCTGCCTTTCCTGGCTGGCTTCGGCTTCGCCGCTTTCTACATCATCATCGACCAGGTCAGCAGCCGGGCCGTCTTCTGGCCGTTAGTCGCCGCTCGTTCAGCCTCAGCTTTCGTGATGCTGGTGATTGTCCTGTGGCGCGGTTATGGGAAGGTACCCCCGCCTTCCGCGCTGCGGCTTATGATCATTACCGGCCTATTCGAGGCTGGCGGCAATGCCTTATACGCACTTTCCGCACGCGCCGGTCGCTTGGATATCGCGGTCGTTTTAGCATCCCTCTTCCCAGCCGCGACCGTCCTGCTGGCACGGATCTTTCTACAAGAAAGACTGAACCGCATCCAAATGGCCGGTGTGGCTATGGCGCTGCTCGCGCTAATTCTAATCGCTTCGTGATGATTAAATCCCCCTCCGAGTATAAGGAGCTGACCATGAAATCCGACCAAATCGAAGCCGTACGCAAGGTACTGCAGCGTTTTCAGGATGGCTACACCGCCCGAGATGTCGACCACCTGGACGGGTTCATGGACCCTTTTCGATCCACAGGAAGTTGAGTTGATCGGGATCGGCGCAATAGAACGCGCTGGCGAGGAGTGGTTTGTCGGTATCGATGCGGTGCGCGACATCATCGCCGGCGACTGGACATACTGGGGTGACGTCAAGATTGATGTGCCCGGTGCAGAAATCCGCATCCATGGTCAGACAGCTTGGTTTTCCACTACCGGCGCCGTCACTCAGACCGCCCATTTCGAGACATCCTTACCTTTTTTCATCGAGAAAATGACCGCCATTCTCAATGACGAGCGTCAGGATAATCAAACTCGTCTGCTGGAAGCCACCCATTTTGGCCTGCGCCGCTACCGGGAGAGCCAGATTGAGATCGGCCATCCCTGGCCCTTCACCCTTACCGGTGTCTTGACTCAGCTTGACGGCGTGTGGCGTTTCCGGCTGCTGCACTTTGCCATGCCGGTGGATTGACATCGTTGGCCGATCCAGATTTTCATTTAACATAATAAGGGCGGCTGGTTCAGCCGCCCTTATTATCTACATTAATTGTTAGCCAATATATTTCCTTTAATAACAAAACCAGTTCGCTTTACGATTTCTTTTTCCATACAGACTTCCAAATAGTCCCAGTCCCTGCCAGCACAACCAGTGTGAAGAGCAAAACGAGGCCTACAACCATAGGCAACCCTGAGTCTAGTTCCCTGTCTGGACCAAAACGCAGCAATGTGAGCGCGGTAGGCACCTCCGGACTGAAGCTGACCGTCTTATCTCCCCCTCCAGCCGTGATGCGGGCTTGCAGCGGACCGCTCCACATGGGTGTATAAGTCATATCTGGTACCTGCGCCTCAGCATAGAAGCATACAAATTCAGGGAAAGTTGCATCCTTTTGTCCATCACAATCGGCATCAAGATTGATCTCTAAGGTTGTGACAATCTCTTCCGCACAGTTGCCTGTTGAGCAGGCTGTGACAATATCCTGTGATGTCGGGGAAAGGGGCAGGATTTCCGTATAGCCACTAGAAACCCCAATACGATCTGCAGCAGTAAAGTTACCATCGCCATTGCGGTCGCAGTCGACCAATTTCCATTGGTCTGTGTGTAAAAATCCTTTAGCTCCTGAGGGCATGTTGTCCGTGTGGTACAACCCAAATTCCATCGTTCCTGCCCATACTGTCCCGCCACCATTTGCATCACACCCCGGAGGGTAAACCACCTCGCGATCAAAACCTAATTCGTGCAGGAATGGTACCCAACCTCCATCCCAATAGAGCGTCACCTGGCTGTTCAAGTACTCATTCTGTGCCGCATCCCAGGCATAGAAGACCGCGTTGGCTTTGAGTTGGGCACTCGCCGAGCCCACTACTAATAATAACCCCACGCAGATTAAAAGCAGCAGCCCTACTTGTATCGTTCGTTTGCTCATTCCAGCTCCTTTTGAATACCTCATCCTCTAATTATCAAATGTCCAGTTCTGGAAAACGCAATATTTATGATGAAGCACAGAATATTGTGAAGTTAACCAGTTTCGCAATATTCTTATTATATTGTACACCGTTATTTTCCTTTTCGCAACCCTCTCCAGATCGCTCCAACTATCAATATGATTAAGATCACGAAGCTAGCCCCAATCGATAACCACTTCAGAACAGTAAAAAAACCCGCCAGGTTCGCTGCCAGCCAGGTTTCCACCGGGTAGCGCGCCATCACCAGCGATGTACTGATGTTCTCGAGGTAGTCAAACAAGACCCCGGCCAGCGGCAGCAGGTTCGCTAGCTCACAAAAGCTGTCCTCCCGCAGCGCCTCTCCCAGCCAACCAGCTCAGACTTGTCACCAGGAAGAATCCGTACACCAGCGGCCAAACCAGGTCGAAGGTAAATCTAGCCCGGATATACGCACTCGCCCTTCTGCGCCATAGCCTTCAGCCATCTCGTAGAGTTGCTCCGCTGAATAGTAAAACGCTAAATCCGGTGTGTTTGCTCCACCCGAACTGCGCTCTGCATGTGTACTTTGGGCGGGGAGCACTGTTATGAGAATACGGTAAAGATCACCAACCCCAAGCTGCCATCCAACCAGTTGATATCCGGTGTATGCTTGCTGATAGCTTTAGTAACATTTGGCACCTCCGTTGTGCCGGAAATTATACTTCCAGGCACGCTGAAATAATTTTTCATTTGTTGTTCTATTGGGAATATATTTAGATATTTTCGGGTATAATAATCATAATTATTAAGCGATATCCAATTTATGATAGGAAAACAATGAACTCACAATCACTTGCCCAACGGAAGGCACCCTTAGAAGTATCCGCCCAAGATTTTCGCCAGCTCGGTCACCAGCTCGTCGATCGCCTAGCAGATTGGCTGGATGAAATACCTAATAGACCCGTAACAAGCGGTGAATCTCCGGCTGAAGTCCGCCAAACTCTTGGGAGACCGATCCCTACCTGAGCAGGGCAGTTCGCTGTTCAGGCTGCTGCCAGAAACCACGGAATTGATCCTCGACCATTCGCTCTACAATGGGCATCCGCGGTTCTTGGGTTATATTACCTCCTCAGCTGCACCGGTCGGCGCGCTCGCAGATATGCTTGCAGCAAGCGTCAACCCCAATGTCGGTGCCTGGAACCTATCGCCAATCGCCAGCGAGATCGAAGCCCAAACGATCCGCTGGATCGCTGAGCTGATCGGCTACCCAACGGATTGCGGTGGTTTGCTGGTCAGCGGCGGCAACGCGGCCAACTTTGTGCCGTTCTTGACCGCCCGCGCAGCGAAAAGCGGGTGGAATGTTCGCACTCAAGGGATGCAAGCTCCCGACGCAGACCGCTTGCGGGTCTACTGCTCGGCGGAGACCCACACTTGGATCGAAAAAGCAGCCGACCACTACGGGCTCGGGACCGATGCCATCCGCTGGATCGAGACAGATGCCGCACTGCGCATGGATACGGAAATGCTGCGGGCAGCGATCGAACGCGACCTGCAGGCTGGCGACAAGCCCTTCCTCGTGGTCGGGACAGGTGGGTCCACGGCTGTTGGTGCGATCGACCCCTTACCAGAGATCGCAAAAATTTGCCAGGAGTACGAGCTGTGGTTCCATGTCGACGCGGCCTACGGTGGTTTTGCCGCCTGTCTTCCCAATATGGATCCCAATTTGCGCGGGCTCAGCCTGGCCAACTCGGTCGCCATTGATCCCCATAAGTGGCTGTATACTCCCCTTGAAGCGGGCTGCGTGTTGGTGCGCGACCCCCAAACGCTCGTCTCAGCATTCAGCTACCACCCGGTATATTATGAATTCGATCAGGGTACTGAAGAAGCGCCGATTAACTATTACGAGTATGGACCGCAAAATTCGCGCGGCTTCCGTGCGCTCAAAGTTTGGCTCGCTCTGCAGCAGGTCGGCCGCCAGGGCTATGTCCAAATGATATCCAAAGACTGCCAACTTGCGACTAGACTGTACGATTTAGTTGATGGGCACCCGGAATTGGAAGCATTGACCGCCAATTTGAGCATCACCACCTTCCGCTACGTACCCAGCGATCTCAATCTGGGCTCCCAAGCCGCGGCTGACTATATAAACGAGCTGAATTCAGAACTGCTCACGCTACTGCAGCGTGGTGGTGAGGTCTTCCTCTCCAACGCATTGATCAATAAAAAGTACGCGTTGCGTTCATGTGTGGTCAACTTCCGGACCTCGGTCGCGGATATCCAAGCTATTCCAGAGATCGTTACCCGAGTTGGAGGTGAACTTGACCGCCAACTGCGTCCGGCTGCTCTCCGCTCTGTTCAGGGGGCGTTGGTATGATCATCATATCCCCACTAGCTGTGCAAAAGAGCAGTTCACTGCTCACGGGTATCAAGTTGGGCCATGTCCATTTAACGGTGACAGACCTCGACCGGACAATCGCTTTCTACCGTGACTTTCTGCGTTTGGACCTGCTGCAGGCGGATGGTCGATGCGCAAAATTGGGTGCCGCTGACCAGGTGTTAGTCATCTTGAGTGAAATCCCGGCTGCCAGCAAATACCCTCGTCGTTCCGGACTGTATCATTTCGCGCTGCGCACACCCACACGGTTGGTCTTCGCTGGTCTTCTCCAGCATCTGTTAGCGACACAAACCCCGTTGCAGGGATTTGCCGACCATTTAGTTAGTGAATCCGTCTACTTGTCTGATCCAGATGGCAACGGCATCGAAATCTACTGTGATCGACCGCACTCTGAATGGTACGACGAAGCTGGTCACCTGCGGATGGGTACCGAGCCGCTTGATATTCAAGGTGTACTGAACGAGCTGAATAGCAGCGGAAATAGGGTGAGGACACATCCAGGGATAGTGCTCGGGCATATCCACCTGCATGTCGATTATCTCGATCCTGCGGTCGATTTCTACCAGCGTATCCTGGGCCTCGATTTGATTGCTTCCTTGGCTGATTCAGCCGCGTTTCTTTCGGCAGACGGCTACCACCACCACGTCGGGTTGAACACCTGGAATGGAGCCGGTGCCGCGCCGCCCCCACCCAATTCGGTCGGTCTGCGCTATTTCTCGCTCGAACTGCCGGATGAAGCCTCTCGCTCAGAGCTGCTCGAACGTATTGATCAAGCCGGTATCGCCTCCCAATTGCACGCAGATGGCTTATTAGTATCAGACCCCGCAAAAAATAATATTCTGATTACCTAATCGTCGAACAATCAGAGATAAATAATAATATCAATGACCGATCACCATATCGATAATACCCAATTCAGCCAGGCCGTCGACCATCAACTGGACTGCCAGCGCTGCCAGTAGGACACCAAAGATCGCCTCGGTTACCGCCAGGCGGGACGGGTCAAGGTGTTTGGCTAGTTTATTCATGTTCGTGAAGACCAGCCAATCTAACACTCCAACGAGCAGTACCAATCCAATCAGCACGAGCAGGTATGCAATCGAATTTATTTCGCTGGACGCGATCACCAACGCCGCGATTCCGGCCGGGTTGAGCAGGTAGGGGACCGCCAGCGGGTATAAGGCCATCTTCATCAGGTCACGCCCTTCGGCTTTCTCATGATGGTCCTCCTTGCCTGGGCTAATCAACATATGTAAAGCCAGCAGCAGCAGTACGATCCCACCAGCGATATTCGCTGCGCCGGGAGTGAAATGCAACAATCGCATTAAGAACCAGCCCAGGAATACCAGCATCAGCGCGGTGCTGACACCTGTTGCCACCATTTTCTTGGCAACTTTGCGCTGAACATCACATCCCAAACCTCTCGTTAGATCCAAAAAGGGGACCAGGGCAATTTTTGGCCCCATACCGATCAGCAGTAAGATGAATAAATCGAATATTATATAGAACTCAATTCCTTCCAAGTTCATAATTAATCTTCTGGGAAGCATTTTGTTGGCTAGTAAAATATGAGCTACACTACTCCGCTGGGCTGGTATTGGGAAAGATCAGTTTTCCAGCTCTATCACCGAATGTCAAGACAAATGTATCCCCATCCAACTCGCAGCCGTCTACCTGAACAAGCTAACCAACTCTTGATTCCCCGTTCACTCCCACCGAGCAGGTAACCGTTGACTAACGTGGCTAGGATGGAGATGATCCCGGCTAGAATTCCCAGCGAACCGACCAGATCGATCATGCTGCTGAAATTGAGCACCAAGCCCGCCACGGTCAGCACCAATAAGGCGATATTGGGGCCTGTCCGAATGTCGGCTGAATCTTCGCAGCAGCTTCTTCGTAACGAGCATTGATAAATAATCTAATTGCTAGAGAAATCAGCATCATCACGATCAAAGATTTGGTAATCTCGGAGGGGCTTCTTGTACTCCCCTGAGCAGCAAGAGTAGTACAAGAGATCGGTAGATGATGGTTATCACCATCATAAGTACCATTAATCCCAAGGAAAACCCAACATTTCCTTTTGCGACTTCTGCAAGTTTAGATAGGAAAGGCGCACCCGCGGCGGTTGAAAGCAGGATTCATCCAATTCTCACCGACTCATCCAGGGGCATGATCAGGGTTATGATATATGCAATCGCAGGAATCAAAATGAAGTTTGCCAGTACTGCAAGAATGACGAGTTTAACACTCTTGAGGGGGGCAATCAACTGGTCCATTTTAAGGCTCAATCCCATACTTGACATACTACCGATAACAAAAACCAAGATGGACAACATTGCTAAAGTTTCCAAAATCTCAGTCATGTTCTACTCTCCTCAAGATGTGGGTTCGGGGCTAATAATCGGTGGTCGGTCTTTCGAAGCTTCCATTCTTCTCGAAGCGCAAGTTGGGAGTAGATCCCGGATATCATACGGTTGTTATCGGATTATAAACGCAAGATTTCGCAACGGAGCATAAATACTGCAACTCAACGTTAACAGATAAGTTCATGATCAACTATCAGTCAGTACTGGTGCCATCTTGGAATTCGCAAGAGTGTTTATTCATTTTACACTTGACATAATAGAACTATTGTTCTATTATCAATTATATATGAAACCTGAGTCATCCCCAACAGGAGGTCTACTCATGACATACGACTGCCAAATCAATGAACAAGAAGAGCAACCTGTCCTATCCATCCGCACGCGCGGCTCTCCAGGACTTACCCACTGCTCTCGGTCGTGCATATGGGGCAATCGCGGAATACCTGGAAGAACTCGGTGAGCCCCCGAGCGGCGCGCCATTTGCCGGGTACTACAATATGGATATGCAAAATCTTGATCTCGAGATCGGTTTCCCAGTCGCAAAGCAACTTACTGGACGGGGCGAGATTCAAAGTGGACACATCCAAGAGGGGAAGGTGGCAACGACCATTTACACAGGCCCGTACAACGCAATTGAACCGGCCTACAATGCGCTAACAGCATTTATCCAGGATAATGGGTACGAAGCCATTGGTGTGGCCTATGAATTCTATCTGAATGATCCAAGTGAAACACCTGTGGAGGAACTGCAAACAAGAATCCTATTTCCTCTGAAATAATCACGTTTGAAACAGAATTTCCCAGCGTCGAATATTACCGGAGTGTGCTGGCATAATAAGAACTGCCCGATAGCTGCCGTCGGGCAGTTCTTTGCGGAGTTTTCAAACCAATAATCAATTACTGGATGTCATCTCAGCTCATCAATCATCCAACAGTGTCCTGTGCGCTCTCTTCTAAGACACTGATGATCTGCGTGAGTGTTTGGTTCACAGGCACATCCACTCCGTGCACCTCTGCAAGCCGTACTACTTTACCCCCAAAGATTTCCATCTCGGTTTTGCGCCCCGCTTCAATGTCCTGCAGCATCGAAGTTTTACCGTTTGGCGAGAGTGTATGCAAGAAGTCATACCAATCTGCAATCTCCTGCTCACGTAGATCAATCCCCTCCAATTTGGCTAACACCAACGCCTCCCGCATCGCCGCTTCCATTAACATTTGGGCATCGGCAGAGCGTTGGAACACGCCATAGGATGCGCGCATCACCGCCGAAGCTGCGTTCATACCGACGTTGACCATGAACTTCCACCACATGACTTGCAGCATATCTACCGGGATCTCGTAGAGGATATCTGTACACTCAAACGCCGCTTGCACCCTTATCACCCTTTCGCTAAATACTTTGTTCTGCGCCTCGCCGAAATAGTGTTTGCCCGGTTTGGTGAAGTTAATCCGGTTGCCATGCCGTATAGCATCGATGCCAACCGATAAACCGTACATGACCTTATCTATCCCGTATACTGTGGCGATGATCTCTTCAGAGTCCAACCCATTCATCATCGACAGGATGATCGTGTGCTCACCAACCAGTTTTTCTAAAGACGGCAGTACCTCAGCCAGTTGGTGGTGCTTCAAGGCAACGATGATGAGATCGGCGGTACCATCGGGTGCCAGGGGGTCGACAACGGGAAATAGCATGCGCTGCCCATTCACCACTAATCCTGCCTCGCTGAGACGTTTTGCCCGCTCACCCTCCGCAATCAGCGCTGTGCTAAACTCGGTGCATTGATCGAACTGGGTGGCGAAATAGGAACCGATCGCACCAGCACCCAGTATCATGATGTTATGTATTTCATCCGTCATTGTTATTATTCCTATACTCAGCGAATTCGGCCACTCATTTGGCCGAGTATATTTAATTTACAGCTATAATATCCTGGAAGTATCTGCAGGAGCCAAACATGGCATCAGAAAATATTGTACCCGAAGAAGACACTTCATTCATTGCTTCCCTACCTGAACACTTCAGTAGTACACCTATCCCCCCGATCTTCAAAGAGATGAACGGTCGGATTATTGACTACAACCTCGCTGCGGGTACGCTGACCTGCCAATTCCCCGTCGAAGAACGTTACCAGAACCCGTATGGGACGATGCAGGGCGGTATGATCGCCGCCGCGATCGATAACACCATCGGCCCATTGAGCGCACTGGTCGCACCGCCCAACGTCACACGCCAGCTGGAAATCCGCTACAAACGCCCGATCACAGCTGAACATCGCATCATCACCATCACTGCGACGCTCCAATCCCGGCCAGATCCGTACCTGATTTTCCTTGCTCAGGTGCGTACGGACACTGGTGAGCTGGCCGCAACCGCGAAAGCCCGCCACTTCATCTTACCGCAGAAGTAACCAACACTGCCGTACCGCAACCGCTGAACCTTATAATCATCGTACTCCGGAGGGAACCATATGTTAAGGCTTTACCTCTCGCTTTGCCTGCTGCTGAGCTTAATTGCCTGCGGTGGAGAACCGCTGCCAAGAACAGCAAACGAGTTAGTGTTCTTCGAAACCGGTCCATTCAAACTCAATGGCACGCTCCGTTTCCCACCAGGGGAAGGTCCTTTTCCAGTAGTCCTGTTCATCCATGGCGACGGTCCCAATGACCGCACTTCTGGCGGAAGCTACCTGCCTATCATGGAGCGGATGCTGCACAGCGGCTATGCCGTATTCTCGTGGGATAAACCGGGAACGGGCGCTTCTATCGGTGAGATCGATCGCTCCAACCTGATTGCAGACCGCGTTCAAATCGTCCATGCCGCACGCCAAGCCATAGCTGAGCATGAGCTGATTGATCCGAACCAGATCGGCTACTGGGCGATCAGCCAGGGTGGCTTTGTCATGCCGCGCTACTTTGAATACTATCCCGGGACTGCCTTCTTCATCTGTATTTCTTGCTCCGGAGAACCAGGTGTAGAGCAGGGCGCCTACATCGTCGCCTCGCAAGCAGTCTGTGCTGGGCTGCCGCCTGAACAAAAGCAGTCTGTTAAAGAGATTATCAGTGCCGCCTCACGCTCCCAGGCTTATGAGGATTATGTACGTGCATATTCCAAATTGGATGGTTACCCTGCGCTGGCTGATATCGACGAGTTGGGTTTCCGGATTGGCGTGCGCCCGGAGAGCGAATGGCATGCCGACGATCTGCAGGGGGAATACTTCAAAGACCCGGTCGAGTCAATCTCCCAAACTGATTTCCCCATCCTGGCCTTCTTCGGCGAGTTGGATACCCAGGTGGATCCCAAGCAGGGTACGGCAGCTTACCAGCAAGCCTTGCTCGCAGTGGGCAATCCGCTATCAAAAGTCGTTTTGCTACCAGGCGTCGACCACACACTGGTAGCAGCAGAAACCGGCTGTCTGTCCGAACACAAACAGAGGCAGCGGGCGGATTGGACGAACTACTCCGCTGAATACCTAGAACTCACTGGAGAGTTGGCTGCGTTCCATCCAGGAGTAGTACCATCCAACACGCTACCTAAATTGGATTCTTTCGAGCGTAGGAATCAGATAAACTGCCGCGATAGCTCGTCGATATGCGCCATCTCGTCGGAGCTCAGCTTGAAATCCATCGCTCCGGCGTTACCCTCGGCCTGCTCCACCTTTGAGGCTCCGGGGATCGCGACCACCGTTTCGCCATGGAAATTCACCAACCAATTCAGCGCGACTTGTGGGATGCTGGCTCCATGCGCCTGCCCGATCATTTTTAGTGCGTCGATCAGCGGTCGGGACTGCTCTAGCTTCCGCTGGATCATCATGCGTCTCGCCATTGGTGTACTCTCTACCAGCTTAGGGTTTACGTGAAATTTCCCGCTCAACAAACCTGAAGCAATCGGTGACCAGGCGATAATGGTGATCCCTAATTCCTTGGCAGTAACCAAAATGCCGTTCTTCTCAATGGAGCGGTCCATTAGATGGTACTGCACTTGGTTGGATGCCAACGGATAGCCGCGCTTCGCTAAGGCGGCATGCGCCTTGCGCATCCGCTTGGCGCTGAAGTTGCTGACGCCAACCGATCGGATTAAACCGCCATCCAATAAGTCCGCCATCGCATCCATCTCGGCTTCGGGATTCGAAAACGAGTAAGGTCGGTGGACCTGGTAGAGATCGATCGTGTATGGTGCTAGGTACCGCTGCCGGTCAGCGATGGTCTTGGGGATATTTCCAGCCGTACGCAGGATCGGGAACCATTTAGTAGCTATCCGTACATCACCATCCGGGATGTCAGCCGCCTGAAGTGCCTGTGCCAACCCTTGCTCAGATCTGCCCCGGCCGTACATTTCCGCCGTATCAAACCAGTTGATCCCGCCAGCCAGCGCAGCCCGGATGATCTCGTTCATTGTTCCCTGGCCCATCTCCTGGAACATGAAACGGAACACACCCTTGTTTCCTGAGAACTGCATCACACCCAATCCAATAGGGGTGATCTGGATTTCAGTCTGGCCTAGATTACGCAGGTTGTTTGCCATGTTTTTCTCCGATTTTAATTAAAATACATACTCGCTGAGCCGGAAGCGTTTCCAAGAAAGTTAGGAACTACATCCAAGCCAATACCGCTATGACGAAAGCAGCAAGAAATACGAGCAAGAAAACTGTAATCATTATCCCAAGTACGTTGGAATAATTCCTGGGGTCGATTTGATCAGTCTTATCCATCTTCCTGATTAATGGGAACAGCTTCCAGTAAAAGGAGGCGATCGAGATGGCCATTGCCAGGATGGACACCATCTTGGTAAGATCATTGCCGGATAATAGAATAACAATCAACAGAGCGATAAAGATCAATTTTGACCCTGCCACCCAATACACCAAGTATTTTGCGAAGTCATGGATATCTGGCTGCTCTTTAGAAAGCTCCCAAGCCTTGAATATTCCAACCGCGTTGAACATTTTCGAGCCCGGAGCAAAGTATAGTGCCAGGATATTTACCGATTCAATGATAATAAATATGGTAATGATCAGATCAAGGTAATCCATTCAATCTCTTCAATCAGCCTCTCGATGGTTGTCAAACCAATTATTCATTACCGATACCGGCTATGCCGCCGGTCACCAGACACTTTTTTCCGTTCAGCAAATCTTGTTTTTACGTATCAACCATCCCCCATCCTCGTGCAGCCTGTTCCACATTGGTATGGTAGTTGCCATCTACCAACTCATCTCCCCTCCCAAAAATCACAACTTAGAAGACGGCGCTGGAATCCAGCTGCGCCACTTATTCATTTCGAACATGCCTCAAATGTTTAGAGCCTTTCCAGAACCAAGTTATCAGCCCCCCGTTCAGGCTTTAGACTGCTCCTAGTTCTCTCCGAACTATCATACTCAATCCCCGCAGCTTGACGGGCGCGTTCGACGAAGAAGAATAGGCGGTTGAAGAAGTTTACTTCGCTCACCCCCGCATCTAGATCCAGGAAGAGCAGGTTCAGTTCCGTATGGGTCTCTTTCATCCGTTTTGACACACCCTTGGCGACGACTTGGTTGGCGATACAGCCAAAGGGCTGCAGGCACAGCACATTGGTGATGCCATCCTTAACCATGGTCGTCGTCTCGCCGGCAATCAACCAACCTTCCCCATATTGGTGGTTGAGCGACACTACTTTAGCTGCATTTTCGGCGATTTCGCGGATCGAGTGGTGTGGGCGGTAGTAATGGAAATCGTGCAGCACGGCATGTGCTTTTTTCAGGAAGGAATCCGTATACGGCTCAAGGATGCGGGCAAGCAGCCACAAGAAGTTCGGGCGTTTGATATTCGTCTCCAACTGCACACCTGCGGTAACAAACCAGCCCAGGAAAAACTCCAGCAGCGAAGGTACTACTACTTCATTGCCCTGGTCGATCAGCCACTGCACGACGTGGTTGTTCGAGAAATCGTTATATTTGACATATATCTCGCCCACGATACCGATCTTTGGCATCGCACGGTCTACCGATTCGATGGCGTTAAAGGCGGCGACGATTTTTTCCAGTTCTTGCAGGATATTCTCTTGGGTCAGCTCGAGTGTGTTGTCATACAGAGGTTCGTGGAACTTATTTGCCAGCGCCAGTGCCTCACCTTTTTGCACTTCCCGGCAGGCAGTTGCGTAGTACATGTCGGCGATCGCGTCTGCGTAGACTGCCGTCACCACCGCCTTATAGATGTACTGTCTGATATTCAGGTCAAAACCAGGCTGTTCATGCAGCTTCTTATTGGTAGTCAGCGCAATTATCGGTACTTTCTCATATCCCGCTGAGATGAGGGCCCGCTTGAATAATGATGTATAGCAGGAGGCGCGGCACTGCCCACCAGTGATGAACATTCCCACCGCGATTTCATCTAGTTCATATCGCCCAGATTGGAGCGCCTTGATGATATCGCCGACCAGGACGATACATGGGTAGCACACTTCATTATTCGAGTATTTGAGACCTAGTTCGACCGATTCCCTGTCTGGCGGCGGCAGCGATTCGAGATTGTAGTCCAGGTCGAGGATCGGACCGGCGATGGTCGGGTCGTTGAAATGCGAGAAGTTCACTGCCAGGATTTTCTTTTTCCGATCTCCCTTTTCAAAAAGCGCGACCTCTTTCCGTGGCTTGATTTCGACATTCTGGTGGTGACTGTTGCCTTGCAGCGCTTCGATCATCGAACGCAGGCGTAATTTCGCTGAACCAGTGCTTTCGATCTCGTCAATCCGGATCACGGTGTAGCTGCGTCCATACACGCTGAGGATGCTGCGCACCTCGTCCAGGCTGATGGCATCAGGTGCACAGGCGAACGAGTTCAGCTGCACGATTTCTACATCCGGTTGCTCAGTCGCCCACTTAGCTGCATGCAGATAGCGGTTCATGTACTCCCAATGGGTCATCAACTGACGGTTGTGGACGGACGGTTTATCATCCGCTAAGACTGCGTCTTCCGTGATGATGTCAACACCGAAATCCGCCAGGATATCGGGGATCTTATGGTTGATGTGCGGGTCAATATGGTATGGGTGCCCCATCAACAGCACGATTGGGCGTTCTTCCCGGCGTGCCTTATTCAGGATTTCCTGCCCTAAGTTGTAGACGGCGCGTTTATATGCAGTTTGAGCTTCCAGCGCCAGTTTGAACGCGCGCCGCGCGGTTCGCTTATCGACACCCAACGAGTCTAAATACTCAACACATGCCTTTCGGGTTAGTTTATGATCTGCGAATGTGAAAGTAGGCATATCAAAGGGTATGCCGTACTCCCCCTGTGGATTGATCGCGCTGCTGATCACATCCGGATAGCCGGATACGATTGGGCAGTTGAAGTAATTATCCGAGTCGCTGAACTCGGGTGTCTCAAAAAACACCATCGGGTAGAAGATGCGGTCCACCCCTGCTTCGATCAGGTCAAAAATATGCCCGTGGACTATCTTCGCTGGGTAGCAGATGTTCTCCGACATTACCGTGCCAGCACCTTTTTCATATAATTCACTGCTTGAAGGTGCTGAAAGCTTTATTTCAAACCCGCATTCGGTTAGCAGCGCATTCCAGAACGGGTAGTTCTCGTACAAGTTCAGCACCCGAGGGATGCCGATGATCCCGCGGACTTCTTCCGCTGTCCGGGTCGCCCTATCAAAGAGCAGATCGTACTTCAACTCTGGCAAACTCGTGCCCTTGGGCTTCCGTTCACCCCGGTTTGTATAGATCCGCTCACAGCGGTTGCCGGTAAAGAACGTATTCTGGTTCTGGAAGATCAATTTAGTGACTGCGCAGCGGTTCTCGCAACCCCGGCAGCGGATCTGCTTCTTCTCGTAATCGCTCGCCGTACCCAGGTTTTCCAGGCCGATGAAGCTGCTCTGCCGGTGACCATTCTGCGAGAAACGCTCGCGGGCAGTCAAAGCAGCCCCATATGCACCCATCAGCTCGGCGATATCCGGGCAGGTCACTGGTCGCTCGATTAAGTTCTCCATTGCTTTCTGCACTGCTGGGTTGCGGAAAGTCCCACCTTGGACAACGACATGTTCACCCAAAATCGAAGTATCCGTGATCTTCAGCACTTTGTGCAGTGCGTTCTTTATTACCGAGTAAGCCAACCCAGCGGAGATATCCTCAATTGGTGCCGCCTCACGCAGTGCTTGCTTCACCCTTGAATTCATAAAAACGGTGCAGCGTGAGCCCATGTCACACGGGTCAGCGGCATGGCATGCGATCTGGGCGAAATCAGCAATTCCGTAATCCATGTTGCGCGCAAATGACTCGATAAACGATCCGCAGCCTGATGAACAGGCCTCATTGATCTCGATATTCTGGATATGCCCATCCTGGACAAAGATTGCCTTCATATCCTGACCACCGATATCCAGGATGAAGGAGACATCCTTATCGTACGCCTTAGCGCCTTCGAAATGAGCGAGTGTTTCCACCATCCCGCCGTCAAACCCAAACGCACTGTGAATCAGGTCTTCCCCGTAGCCAGTTACGTTGCTGTAGGCAATCACGGGGGGATTCGCGACCTGGTCGAACAGCGCGCGCAGCTTACCCAGCCCGATTTGCACCGCTTGGATAGCATTCCCCTTGTTGTTGGCATAATAATCAAAGACGATTCTGCCCTTGATGTCAATCAGCACTGCTTTTGAAGTTGTTGAGCCTAAATCTACCCCCAGGAAACAATTCTCGCCCTGTACATCAGCGATTTTCACCCTCGGCGTGCGGTGATGCTCACGAAGGTCTTTCCACTCAGCGAGATTTACTTTATCGGTAAAAAGCGGTTTTAACCGCTGATGACCATTTGTGCCATGACTGCGCTCTTCATGGAGCAATGCAATGAGTTCGCTGATACTGTATTCGCCCTTGCCATTATGTTCTGCGAGAGCGGCCCCGAGCGCAGGGAGCAGTTCCAGGTTGTTGGCCACAATCACATCAGCCGGGGAGATTTCCAGCACTTCACAGTACGCTTCTTTCAGTGCCGGTAGGAAAGTTAACGGTCCGCCGCTGAAAATAAACTTCGGTTTTGGATTATAGCCGCGCGCCAGCGTGGCTAACGTCTGGAACACGAGTGCATGGAAGATCGAAGCAGCGATATCCTCACGGGCAATATCCCGGCTGAGCAGGTTCTGCACATCCGTTTTGGCAAAAACACCACAGCGCGATGCCATTGGGTAGAGTTGGGTGTGATTTTCCGCCAGATCATTAAGTACCGGCAAAGAGACATTCATCAAGGTTGCCATCTCATCGATGAAAGCCCCGGTTCCCCCGGCGCAGGAACCATTCATACGGATGTCAGGGATCCCGGTCTCATCAAAGAAGATGATTTTTGCATCCTCGCCACCGACATCGATCAACGTTTTCACCTGCGGGTAGAGCTGCTTAACAACTTCCGCCGACGCGACGACTTCTTGGATGAATGGAAGTCCGTATTTCTCACCAACCCCCATGCCCGCTGAACCGGTGATCAGCAGGTCCAAACCGCGATCACCAGTGATCGCGCTCGCTTTCTCAAGAATCGTGATCAGGGTGGTGATTGTCGCGGCTTTATGACGGCGGTAATCAGAGAAGATAATCTGATCTGCGCGGTCCAAGATGACCACTTTGGCAGTAGTCGAGCCGATATCAATGCCAATTCGAAAATTATCCAAAGCACTTATCCTCTCAGCGATTGATTATATCAAGATTGGATAGGATTACACTCCAGCTCGCCCCGGTTATGTCAAAAGAGTTCTGCTTCTGTGATGAAGTCCGTGTTGCAGGCCAAAACAGCAGTTTCTTCCATTATTGTTTAGTCTAATAAATAGTGCTGTCTCGGTCAACTAAATTTTGTAGTGATATATGATGACATTTGTCATGTTTTGTTTTTGCCAAATCGTACAAGCCGTGCAAGCTGGGACTTTTCGGGCACTGCGGTGAAAATACCTCAATCAGTTAAGTGTTACCATTTCGGGAACATTTAGCGGAATCAATTTTATGCCTACCGTAATTGATTGATCAACTGATTCGCACTTGCCCTATCACTGATCACATCTATAATAGATATAACAATCGTTTCCCTATATCGGTAGGAGCGCGATGTATAACTCGCTGCTGCAGACCAAGCTGAATATCCCGTTCGTCCCACCGGGGTGGATCTCGCGTCCACGCCTGCTGGACCTGCTTGATGGCGGTCTGGACCATAAGCTTACTTTGCTCTCCGCGCCAGCTGGCTACGGAAAATCGACCCTGCTTGCGGATTGGATTCACTCACGAGATCTGCATGCCGCTTGGCTCTCTATCGATAGCGGTGAAGATGATTACCCACGCTTTCTCGCATACCTTTTAGCCGCGCTGAACAAGATCACGGATTTGATCGACGATTCCGCTTTGCGCGTGTACTCTGCCGCTCAACCTGGTTTGCAGCAGGCTTCTTTGACCGTGCTGATCAACCAGATCACTCGCATACCGGGGGAGTTCGTGGTTGTTTTGGATGATTACCATATCATCCAGGAGAAAACGATCCACCAGGCGATAGACTTCCTACTTCAGCACCTGCCTCTCCAGCTGCATCTTATCATCTCCACCCGTGCTGATCCACCACTCCAGCTCGCGCGGTTGCGCGGTCAAGGGCAGTTGGTCGAACTGCGGGTTGAAGATCTGCGCTTCACGGACCAAGAAGTTGGTGATTATTTCGGTGCCAACCTGTCCGGTGTACTCACCGCTCAGCAGCTCTCAGGTCTAGATGCTCGCACCGAAGGCTGGCCAGCGGGCTTGCATTTGGCAGCATTATCCCTGCGCGACCGCCAAGATGTCGCCGGTTTTATCGAATCGTTTTCTGGTAGCCACCGCTATATCCTCGATTATTTGCTCGAGGAAGTCCTCGCAAAACTCACCCCTGAGCAGTGTGTTTTTTTAACACAGACTTCTATCTTGGAGCGTCTATCAGCCCCGCTTTGTGACACCATCACCGGACGCCAGGACAGCCAATCCATGCTGCTCGGCTTGGAGCAAGCGAACCTTTTCATCATTCCACTAGACGACCAGCGCCAGTGGTACCGCTATCACCCCCTCTTTGCCGACTTACTCCGGAACCGGCTGGCCTCTGGTGACAAAAGCTCAATCCACCAGCTGCACCAACGCGCCAGTAAATGGTATATAGAAAATAACTACCCCTCGCAAGCGATCACGCATGCTATTCGTGCACAAGATTATCCAATCGCAGCTAGACTTATCGAAGATGCCGCGATCCCGGCTCTTTACCGCAGTGAGATCGACACTTTGCTCGGTTGGTTCGAACATCTCCCCCAAATGATAATCACCAGGGATTCAAACTTGCATTTTCTCCAGCTCTGGGCGCAGCTGCTGAAGTACTATCGTATAAAAGAGATTCAACGCCATCTTTCACAGCTATCGCAGGGGGATGAGCTGCTGAGTGCGCGGAAAGCCGCCGTTGAAGCCTTTATATCTGTCACTATCGCTGAATTTGCCCAAGCTGAGAAATACGCCCAGCAAGCCTTGTCGTCCCTGCCCGCAGAAGAAGACTATTTCCGCAGCTTGGCAATGTGGATGCTGGGTATATCACGGGCGGGTAGGCAGGACTTGGAAGGTGCCTTCCAAGCTCTCGAGAAGTTAGTCCATACCAGCCAAGCGCAGGACAATTTGATGTTTACCGTTCTGGCAACCAGCCAGATGGCACGTGTCCGTCTGCGCCAAGGACGCTTGAATGAAGCTTTCAAGCTTTACAACCAAGCCTTGGGACGAGCTTATGATAATCAAGGCAACCTGCTGCCCATCGCCGGGGAAGTCTTGATGGGGCTCGGAGAATATTACCGGGAATTGGACCAGCTGGATAAAGCAGCCGATTTGATTGCACAGGGGATCGAGCAAACGAACCTCTGGCGTGATGTCGCCGCGCTAGATGGCTACATTTCACTTGCGCGTCTCTACATATCTGAAATGGAATGGGAAATGGCCGAAGGAGCGTTGAGGACTGCAATGCAATTGGCACGCAAATACGATGTATTGGAATTGGATGATCGTCTGGTTGAGATGTGGCAAGCACGGCTTTGGATTGCGCGCGGGGAATATGCTGCCGCTCGGAAGTGGGCACATGCGCTGGGTCTAACTGATATTTCCGACTGGGAAACCCTGCAGTACCGGGAGCATATTGAAGCAATGCTGTTGAGCCGCGAAGCGGTCATTTATGCTCGCCTTTGCTACCATGGTAAAGCGTACCAAACAGTTATGCAGATTGCAGATCGGGTCTCGCTTCTCTTCCAGAAGCTCGGCCGGTTGGACACGGTCATTGAGTTGTTGATACTCAAATCGCTGACATTACAAGCAATGGGTGCTGGAGAGGGCGCCGTGACGGCCATTGTAGATGCGCTAAAGATCTCGGCACCAAGCGGCTTCCTCAGAATTTATCTGGATGAAGGCCAGCCATTATTGACCCTGCTGCGTAAAGCCGCCGGCCGTGATGTCCCCCAACCATATTTTAACCAGCTGCTGGCACGCTTCCCGGCTGCAGACAGACCAACTCCCCCCATTATCCAAAACCTGATTGAGCCGCTGAGCGCACGTGAGCTCGAGGTGCTGCGGCTCCTAGCCACCAACCTCACCGCACCCGAGATCGCCGATGAGCTGGTGGTCGGTGTGAGTACGGTACGCACGCATATCAAGAACATCTATGCCAAGCTGGAAGTCCATAAACGATCGGCCGCGGTCGACAAAGGGATCGAGTTAGGCTTACTATAAATCCTCCTGATAATCCAGCGAACCCCCAGATCATTTGGGGGATAAATCATCTCAATCCCCCAATTTTGGTGATGCCAGATCACCCACCCCTTTGCGATACTTCAGTCATTACATTAGACTTGAATATTGTTCAGAGAGTAAACACTCTAGAACAACGTACCAATATCGGATTGGAGGTAATGATGGAGAAACTGGTTAAAACGTTTACTGAGATTTCTACCCAAGAGAGGAAACAAGCTGGCGGCAAGGGAGGTACGCTCGCCCGGTTGTATCAAGCTGGTTATCCTGTCCCGGATGGGTTTGTCATCTTACCAGCCGCGTTCTATGACGATGAGTTATCGCCCCATGCATGGCAGCAAGTGGTGGCTAATTTGCAGGAAATGCGCCGCTCAAACGGAGCAACTGCCTTCGCTGTCCGTTCTTCCGCACTGAGTGAAGATTCAGCCTTTGCATCGTTTGCGGGTGAATTTGAGACCGTGTTGGATGTGCATACGGACGAAGCAGTTCGTGGAGCCATAAAACATGTTTACCACTCGCGGGAGACTGAACGGGTGAAAGCCTACAGCCAAGCGAAAGGTCTCGATGAGACCCATGAGATCGCCGTCGTTGTCCAGCAATTGGTCCGGGCGGAGATTTCAGGCATCCTCTTCACCGCTGATCCCGTGATGGGAAATCGCTTCACGATGACTGGTAACTACGTCTACGGTTTTGGCGAGGAACTGGTCTCAGGCGAAGTGGAACCATATACCTTCACTCTGCAGCGGCCAAAAGGGAAATATAACGGGCCAAAGGATATGAAACGCTATGCCAAAAAGCTCTATCGTCTAGCTTGTCGCTTGGAGGCAGAGCTCAATGGCCCTCAGGATATCGAGTGGGCGATCGCAGATGGACGCTTATATCTGCTGCAGTCGCGACCGATTACTACTTTAGTTGAGTATGATCCAACCACTGGCGAGTACAACAGCAGTTTCGCCGGCGATTATGTCTGGATAGGGACTGAAGTCTTCCCCGATGTGATGACGCTGAGCTCTTTTTCGATTTACAACCATTTCCACAATTTCGAGATGGAAGGGATGCGCAGCACCGGTAATATCGGTGGGCGCTTCTATATGAACTACTCATTCATGGATTCACTCATGGCGGCTTATGGCCAAGACATCACTTCCTATGTAGAAAAAGCCACCGGGCTTAATGTCAGCCCGGTCACATCGCCCGTAGTTCCGCTCAGTCGGTGGCAGATCATCAGATATATGCTGCCAATCCAGATCAAGCTCCTGCCAATGCAGAGCAAAATGATGAAAAAGTTTGACGAGATCATCAACAATAACCCGTGGCGCTGTACAGAACTGCTCGAGCAGTTAGGCAAAACCAACTCCAAGGAGGCTTTGGCAGCCCTCTGGGAGAGTGATATCTACCCGCAGTTCTACAACTTGCTAATGGTCCAGGATAAGTCGAATGAAGATTATTTCAATCCTTTTCTATCTGCGCGCAAAAAACTGATCAATCTCATCGGGCAGGAGCAGGCAGATGCCCTACTTTCCAATTTAGTGGGCGGTACCGGCAGCCTTTCCAGCCTCAGCCCAATGCTGGGGATTCAGCAAGTAGCCGAGGGTAAGCTGAGCCGTGATGACTATACGAAGATCGCTGGACACCGGCCAACACGCGAGGACGAGATCTCTGTCCCACGCCCATATGAAGATCCGGATTGGATAGAAAAGCGTTTAGCAGAATATGTTGCAGCCCCAGTTGATTACCCAGCCATGCTGGCCCAACGCGCAAGCGAATATGATGCCGCCTGGCGTGAATTCGCGGTCCGGTTCCCAAAGCAAGCATACCCGATCAAGAAAAAGCTGGACAAAACTACCACAGCGATGGAGAAACGGGAGGTCATTCGCTCAGAGCTCACCCGGTCGCTGGGTGTCATCCGGGCTTGGTTCCTGCAGGTGGGAACACTCACTGATTTAGGTGATGGCATCTTCCATCTGTTGGATTTTGAGGTGCTGTCCCTCCTCGCAGGCGACCGTTCGGCAGTGCAGTACATTCCCAAACGGCGGGAAACATACCAACGGCAGTGTTCGCTGCCGAACTACCCACCGGTGATCAGTGGGCGCTTTGACCCCTATCGATGGGCTGAAGATCCCCAACGGCGCAGTGATTATTTTGACTCGCATGCTGACCTGCACATCGAAGAAGATCCACGAGTACTCACAGGACACCCCGGCTCTGCGGGCCGGGTGGAAGGTGTCGTACGGATCATCCACTCTCCCGAGGAGGGCAACCAATTTCTTCCGGGTGAAATCTTAGTTGCTTCCAGCACAAATGTCGGTTGGACCCCGCTTTTTCCACACGCTGCGGCGGTGATTACCGATGTGGGCGCACCCCTATCGCATGCTGCCATAGTGGCCCGCGAGCTGGGAATACCCGCCGTTGTCGGCACCGGGAACGCCACCATGCGGTTGAAGACCGGCGACCGGGTGATCGTAGATGGCGGGAAGGGCACCGTCCAACTGCTCAACGAAAGACTTTGACAAAAGGGGCAGCGATTAATCTGCCCCTTATCCCCAACCATAGTGTGCTCAAATGAAACGTATCATTAATAACCCGATCCTAATCTTATCCTTCGCTTTAGTTGTTGTGATGCTCGGCTTCGGGATGGTCATGCCAATCTTCCCGTTTTATATCGCTGAGTTTGGTGCTGGCGGTACAGAGTTGGGCTTGCTGATCGCCACCGCTTCTCTATTGGAATTCATTTTTGGGCCGGTCTGGGGCAGTGTCTCGGATCGCATCGGACGAAAACCAGTGCTTGCGATCGGTATGCTCGGCTACGCCCTATCGACCTTTCTCTTTGGAATATCCACCGAGCTATGGATGCTGTTCGCATCGCGCGCTTTGTCAGGCGTACTATCAGCTGCTGCCATCACCACCGCACTTGCCTATATATCGGACAGCACCTCTGTTGAGGAACGTGGTGGCGGTATGGGGAAACTTGGTGCTGCAATGGCATTCGGCGTGATATTAGGTCCAGGAGTCGGTGGCTGGCTGGCGAGCAATTCACTTTCCATACCGTTCTTCGTTGCGTCAGCATTGGCTTTATTTGCCCTGCTGATGATCATCCTCGCCCTGCCGGAATCACTGCCAGCAGAGAAGCGCGAAGCAGGGGCAAAACTGCTTTCGTTCGATTGGAGGGGGCTTTGGAGAGCTTTATCCAGCCCAATCGGTATATTGCTTATCATGTTAATGCTGTTCAGCTTTGCGCTGACCAATTTTGAAGCCGTCTTCGGTTTGTATGCGCTGGACAAATACAATTACGGTCCCGAACAGGTCGGTACGATATTGATGGTTGTAGCGTTGGTTTCCACTGTCGGAAAGGCAGCATTGACCGGACCGGCCACCCGGCGTTGGGGTGAACCAACGGTGATTAAAGCCTCGTTGTTGGCAGGCTCGCTTGGCTACTTGGTACTGCTCTGGGCAAATTCTTATCTGACTATTCTGCTGGCAACCGCTTTCTTCATTCTTACGAAGACACTGCTGCGCCCAGCCACATTCGCATTGATCTCGAAAAGGTCGACCTCCGGCCAAGGAGTGACGATGGGGTTAAGCAATTCGTTCATGAGCCTCGGGCGCATATTTGGTCCGCTGTGGGCTGGATCGATATACGACGTCAACATGAACATGCCGTACCTTAGCGGCTCGCTCTTCATGTTCCTGGGTTTTATCGCCAGCCTGATCTGGGTTAAAGACGAAGCGCAGGGTGCCCAACAAGAGCTCCGTGCGCAATGAGGTTATTCCCAATTTGGATCCACATTTTTTGGACCGCTAAGCTTCTAAACTCCCGTCATCGTCGTACGGGCTGACAGCCTTCCAACCCCCATGGCGCCCGGCGACTTCTTTGCTCTGTTTCGCCGACCATGCTCTCAGGCCAACGAATAACCCCAACGTCGCGATTGGCTGTGCCCTACCAACTCCGTATTTAAGCAGATTCTCTTCGGATCCAGCGAAGACTGCACCCATAAAATTGACCGTTTGCACTACCACCGTCACACCGATCAAGTTCGTCTCCAAATTTTCGGTGTTGTCGATCTTCAAACACTCGGGGAATTTTATCTTGTCGATGAATAGTTGGTACAAGCCCACTGCTGTGATGTACAGCACGGTATCGACCAGGAGGATTTGCACGTATACAATTACCTCGAGATCACGATGCCCTGCTCGAAATGTTCAGCGCCAGTCCGGGAGACACCCAGTATGTAGATCATCAGACCGTAAAGTAGTTTATTCAAGCTAAATCCCCCGCAGATGAATACAATAGAAGCCGCTATGGCTAATCGGATAATGGGTTTCACAATAAGGTATCCGGTGCCCGGTAACGCACGCTGAATGGTTTGTACTCCACTTTACTATGCTGGTACCGGTATTTATGAACTATGTCGTGGCTATTTTAATCTTCCGGGATCTCGACTTCTTCCGGAACGACACCCACCGCTTCCGGTTTTCCTACGAGTTCTTCGATAACCTCTAGCTGTTCATCGACAGTTTCGGCGACCACGACGACCCCTTGCGGGTTTTGAATTACGAGTCTTTCGTGCAGCGCATCCCAATCCCCTGCTGCAGCGAGCACAGCGAGGGCTGATTCATCCGAAGACATGCTCTCGCCAAGCTCCTTCAGTAATTTATCCTTTATCCCACGATCGAAGATTGCGAAGGCTGTCCCCAGTAAAGCACCGGCAACGACCCAACCTGCTGGACCAAACAGCACCGCGAAGATTAAACCGATCAGACCACCTTTTAAAAACCCCTTGCCTGCGGTGTCATCCTTGGTTTGGTGCAGCTTGATCTTGCCTTTACTCGATTTTGTGATCGCGACCGCATCTTTCACGGTGATAATATCCTCGAAGACCAACAATCTAACTAACTCTAACGCCCCTTGGGCAAATTCTGAGCCTGGGTATTTAATAACAACAAAGTTGTACTTTTTCGCATTTTCTGACATGTTGTGCTCCTAATTGTGAAATTACTTCTGCTAGATTGATACTTTTTTATAAACGATCATTATATTCTTAATTCGCGAGCCCCTTTTTCGCCTGTGGACCTGTGAAATAGTTCAGGATACCGTTGAAGATCGCCTGCGCAATTTGCCCCCTCCGGCAGCCGAAATCACGACAATCTGTGTTTAGATCTTCTGCAAGCGAGTCTGGATAAATTCTTGTCACGAGCAGCTCGGCTTCGGCTGGATTTGACATCAACAGCGGTTCCATCATCGCCGCCGGCATGTCACTGCGCAGCAGCACGCCTGAGGCAAACCAGTCCAACCCAAATGAGCGGAATGCCACGGGGTCTGGAGCAGTCTCCTGCAGGAACGGGTACATCACCTCGTAGATCGCACCAGCAAGGCGTTTATCATCTTCGTGGGGACGGAAATACAGCGCCATAGCGCCATCCCATTCTGGATAGATGACGCTGTTCGTATGGATCGACACCAAGATCGTCGCAGTCTCCGCGTTGCAGAACGTGTAGCGGTCGTAATTCTCCAAGAAGAAATCATCAGTCCGGGTCAGCACAACCTGCGCACCGGACCCCTCCAGCAGCATCTGCAAGCCAAAGGCGACATCCAGATTGATCTCGCTCTCATGCAGTTCATATGCATCGTTTACCGCTCCGGGGTCAATGCCACCGTGCCCCGGGTCAAGACATACTTTGATCCCATTTAATCGACCCTGTGCTGCAGTCTTCCCTGCTGGAATGCAAGTCACGATAGCGATAACCACGATCAACAAAATGCCGAAATACATCCTGCGTGTCTTCATCTCAATCACCTCCCCATTCATATAATCCCAATTGACACTCATTACCCCTATGCCTATAGTATACAAAATTTTCACTCGCTGGCAAAGAAGAAACCGGATCCGATCCGAACCCGGTTTCAGAAGATTTTTTGACACGCTGATTATTATAAATTTAAGAACATTACAGAAATCGCAACTCTTGCTTCAGCAATCAAAAATCTCAACTCCTCACTTATACATAAAGGTCATTGAAATAATTGATCAGCAGCATGTTCGCCAGGTCATCAGGTAAGACATCCAGCACTTCATTGATTAGCGCCATCTCTTCCGGCAGTTCGCTTCCAACAATACCTGCCATCTGGGCAAGCTGGTCAAACGCCTCATCCGGATGGGGGCTCTGAAGTGCTTGAGCAACCATGTCACGGATCGCTTCACTGTCAAGCTGGTCGCCCTGCTTGACGATAGCGACACACGCTTGCAGATCGCTGAGCATCCCAGCGACATTATCGATTGTCCCGTAATTTACCGACACGTGCAGGCTACGCGGCGTGTAGAGCGTCGAGAACTGACCTTGGATGTACCAGCCGCGCTTGCCCATTTCGTCCGCTAGCTGGTAAACGTTTATCGCATTGGAAGCAAAAGAGAACATGCACATATTCGGATTGCCCAAAACGCGCAGCTCAGGGATCGCATCCACTCCGGCGATCAACCGCTTCGTAGCATCCTGCACTGCTTCAACGATCTGCATATAGCCTTCTTCACCCAGGTACTGCAAGATCGCCCACGCCCCAGCCAATGGACCGCCGCTCTTGGTGCTCAGCACTGTGGGGTTAATCAATGTGTAAGCCGTCGTATCTGTACAGGCGAATATCTGGTATTTGCGAATGCCCTTGTCCCGGTATAAGATGACTGATGCGCCCTTCGCCGCATAGCCGTATTTATGTAAGTCCGCTGAAATGGAGCTCACACCAGGCACCGTGAAATCAAATTCCGGCACCTCGTACCCCAGCTTGCGCATAAAAGACAGGTGGATGCCGCCCACACAGCCATCAACATGAAACAGCAGATCATGCTCGAGCGCCAGTTTGCCGATTTCTGGTATGGGATCGACCACACCTTGTGAGTAGTTCGGCGCGGAAGCAACCAGTAGAATCGTGTTATCCGTGATTGCCTCCCGCATGGCATCGACATCGGCACGGAATGTCCCCGGGGAAATTGGCGTAACCACCGGCTTGACACCAAAATAATGCGCAGCTTTGTGAAACGAGGCATGCGCCGTAACGGGCAGGACCATCTCGGGTTGTTTGATTTCTGGATTTTCGCTCATTGCTTTGTCACGGGCAGTTTTCACTGCCAGTAGAATGCTCTCCGTCCCGCCGGATGTCACGTGCCCGACAACATTCTCATTGCCTCTCAGCAGCGTCGCCAGCATGCGGACGATATCGGTTTCCAATTTCCACATCGAGGGGAAAACGGTCGGGTCGAGCCCATTCTCTGTCAGATACATCAGGTATGCATCGCGCACCACCTGCGAGGTCTCATCTCCCGGGTCGTACACGTAGCACCACACTTTACCGGATTTCCAATCCATATCGCGGCCTTTGTAGGCCTGCAATGTGCCTAGGACCTGCTCTTTGGACAATCCTTTTTTAGGGATCTGCATAGTTCTCTCCTCGCTGCATTCTCGATCGATTAACTACGATTGTGGATTATAGCTTTTACATGGGATTATTCGAAATGAGCTTTGCTTCTATGCAAGTAAAAGTAGTTTGTTCACTAATCTACAAGGAGTAGAACCATTTTGCCATGCCGAACGAAGGCGAAGCTTCTTACTTCAGATCTCAGAATTTCTCCATTATGTCTGTATCCCAGCAAAAAGATCACAATAATGTATCATGGTCTCGATTCCGCGGTAAAAATTGGGCAGGTGGATCTTCTCGTTAGGCGCATGCGTATGGTCATCGGGCAGCCCAAATCCGATCATAACCACCGGGATAGCTTCCTCGCCAGCGGGTGAAAGCGTCGCGATAAATTCGCTGACTACCGGAAGAGAGCCACCCCCACGTAAGTAGAGTGCTTGGGCGCCAAATCCACGTCCATACGCTTGTTCGGCAACCTGCACAGCGGGAGTGCGGTAATCGATCCGCACCGGTTGTGACTCCCCAAGTACGCGCATCTCTAGCCGTACAGTATCCGGCGTTTTGCTCAGTAGGTACCTATACAGCAGGTCGAACACCTCACCCGGGATCTGGTTCGGGACCAAACGCATACTCACCTTGGCGGTCGCGCGGGAGGGGATAACGGTCTTTTTCCCTACTCCAGTGAAACCGCCTTGAACGCCGTGGATTTCTATGGTTGGTCGTACACTAATGCGTTCTGCCAGGCTATAGCCGGTTTCCCCGCCCAAAGCGGGTGCCCCGGTCAAATGCAGCCCCACCTGCTCGGTGATCGGCGCGTGGGCGATCAGCTCTTTTTCCTCCGCGCTGATCTCCTGCACCGTGTCGTAGAACCCCGGTATGAGTACCCGGCGGGTATCCCCATCCTGGAGGTCCGCCAGCAGACGGCATAAGACATTGAATGGATTATCCACCGCCCCACCAAATGTGCCGGAGTGCAGGTCTTGCGCCGGACCCCTGACTTCAATCTCGACATACAGTAATCCACGCACCCCAAACATGATAACCGGAAGCTGCGGATCCAGCATGTCCTGGTCGGCAATTAATATCGCATCTGCTTTCAGTTCCTCGCGATGGTCGCGGATATAGCCAGGTAGATGCGGGCTCGAGATCTCCTCCTCACCTTCCAGGATTACTTTTACATTAGTCGGCAGCCGCCCGCTGGATTGCAAATACGATTCCAACGCCGCCAGCAGTGCGAAAACCTGCCCTTTATCATCCGAAGCCCCGCGCGCAAATAAATTGTCACCGGCAATCTGCGGGTCAAAAGGCGGCCGATCCCACGCCTCAAGGGGGTCAACAGGTTGGACATCGAAGTGCCCGTAGATCAACAAAGTCGGTCCGTTCGTGCCGAGCCACTCGCCATACACCACAGGGAGGCCGGTGGTTTTATCTATACGCACCTTCTCGAAGCCAATCCTGCGCAGTTTTGCATCTGCCCAAGCAGCGGCTTCTTCGACATCCGCGGCATGCTCAGACAGCGTCGAAATGCTCGCTATCCTCAACCAATCGCACAGTTCTACCAGGTGAGTTTCGCGCTGGTCGCGAGCGTAGGCGAGCGCTTCATCCAGCATCGGCTGTTTTCGGGGGCATCAGGGTGTAGAAAGCAATCGCGAACCCAACCACCAGCACTGCCGACAACCAGATCGTTGGGTTGCTGATGCCGGTCGTAAACGCCACGCCCAGGATGGTCAGAAAGGACAGCGTGTTGTCAATCACACCGTAGCGGATAATGTCCCGGTTTCGGGCAGGATTTTGGTAGGCGAACCAGTACAGGAAGATTAAACCGAACTGCACCCCGCCGAAGATGCGCATGAAAAACGGGTCTTCTGGCATATCGACCCCGAATATATTGAGCACTGATTCGGGTGCCAGCCAGGATGGCAGCGCCCACAGCAGGGCAACCACCAAAATCTTTACAATCAGCACACGTTTAAGCCAGATAATTTTTTTTGCCTCATCCATTATCATGCTCCTTTTTCAGTGTACAAATTAATTAGATTCATTTTGGGAATAGTTTTTACTTCCCAACGGGTAGCGCCACATACAGAAAGCAATTAGCAAGCAGGCGATGATTGTCGTACCGCTGATCATGAAACGGATGCCGTTGATCGCACTGGCAGACTGCACTGCCTCCCCAGCCATGTAGCCGGCCATGGACATAACACCGGTAAAAAGTATACCCTGGGCAGAGAACGCCAGCTTGGTGATCCCGCCGTTCATGCCAAAGAAGATCCCCTCCCGCCGGTAGCCGTGAACTCGTGCATCGTCATCTATCACTTCAGAGATGACTGGAAAAGGCATGATCATCGAACCGGCCAAACCCGGTGCCACCAGCAGCGTCCCGGTTAAACCCGTATAGAAGTTGTCTGCGAACGCCATGATCAGCAAGCCGGGGATGAAAATGAATGCGTCGGTGATCCATGCCTTGCGGTAGCCGATCCGCGGCACGATCGGGCGCCAGATTAGCAAGCACGGGATCGCCAGCAGGATCGCTAACCCCAGCAAGACCGCTTCGGCATCCCCTGGGCCGAGCTGCATGCCGAACACATCCACCGGACCCTGGATGCCGAGTGCATACTTTCGCCAAAATGGCAGCATTGCACCCAATGCTAACCAGATATATTCCTTTGAGACGTTGGCGCCCAAAAACCAACGGAATGGGATGTTGCCCAGCACAATTCGCAGCGAAGCCCCAAATCCCACCTGCACCTCTTTGTCATCAATCGGGGCTTCTTTCACTCCAATCATCGAGATCAAGTAACCGATCGCGATCAAGCCACCCATGACCGCTCCCATTGCCAAGTAGCCAATCTCTTCAGCGATGATTGGTGCCAGGATATAGGAGAGCAGCAGCGCAATGGTCGCCAGGATCTCCCGCACCGTGGAAAGGTCAACACGGTCGCGGACAGTGGGCGCCACTTCAGGAAAGAGCGCGTTATACGCGATGATCGTCAGGCTGTAGAGCGTATCGAAGATGAACAGGATCATGAAGAAGTACGCCGCCAGCGTCCACGGGCTCTGTGAGGGCGGGGTCCACAAGAAGAAGAACGACAATCCGAGTGGTATCGCTCCAAAGGCGACGTACGGCACCCGCCGCCCGTAACGCGAACGAGTGCGGTCAGAGACCTGGCCCATCAGCGGGTCGTTGACAGCATTCCACAAACCATAAATCGTCCAGATCACGCCTGCCGTGGCCGCGTTTAGCCCCATGACGTCCACATAGTAGAACTGGATGCGGTTGCCAAACACCTGGTAGGCAATCGTGTTAGCAAAATTTCCGAATGAGTAGGTGATGTGCTTCAGCGTTCGTTTCATCCTATTGGCTCCTTTGTTCGTTTTCGTGCTGCGGATATGACAGAATCCCTATTGCCTGTTTGCCACTCGCTGGTCCTGCGGTCAAGTTCTTTCGGCTAGATGATTTTCAATCCATCACAAGAAATTTTGTCCTGCGCCCCGGTAGGTCGGGACGACATCAACGATCTGAGCGCCGCGCAATAGGTAGAGCTCGTTGAACCGCTCACACAACTCGCCCGCTTTGGCGTGCTGGAAGAAGACCGGGTCGCCTAGATTGATCTCAGGAGGGTCCGCTGGAAGAATCAGCGGCGTAGAAACCTCCCCGGCGCCCTCCAGCGGTCGGTAGCGCAGCCCAACCGGCATAACGGGTAGCGGCGCTTTATCGTCTCCCGAGGGACCGGAAGCCATATACCCGCCGCCATGGCAGGCGATCATATCAGCAGTCGGTTTGCGGACAACCTGCAGGGCGAAGTACGCCGCTGGTTGGAACTTGACCTCGGCGAAATGGTGGAACAAAGCAGGTGCGTAGAAGCCAGATCCGACCGTCACCTCGCTCACCGCAGGGTCTGCCAGAGTGGACATCAGGCTGCCGCTGCCACCGCCGTTCACCACCTTTAGCTGGAAGCCAGCTTCCTGCAGCGTGCGGACAACCCTCTGACGCCGGGCAGTTAATTCCGCGACCGAAGCCTGCTTGAGACGCCGCATGACCATATTTTTAAACCCTTGGTTGGGGAGTGCATCATTGACCCCGGCGATATGCCCTTCATAGCCCATTAAGCTGTCAATTACCACTCCCGGGAGGCCTTTCGCTAGCAGGGCCAGTTCAAGCGTCTGCTCCGCTGTGCGGATTGGGCTTCGGCGCAGTCCAAGGTGCACACGTTCGCCCAGCGGGCGGTAGGCTAGATCGATCTCTATGCAGGCCGCGAGCTGTACTCCTGCAGCTTGGCCTGCTTTCGATAGCACGGTCATGTGTTCTAAGCAGTCAACCATCACCGCAGCCCGTACCCCAGCTCTAGTCAGCTCCACCAACAGCGCCAGGTCGTTCTCCTGCACGGTCGGGTACGCGACGATGAAATCATCATGTCCCATCCTCGCTAGATAGGCGGTCTCTTCAACTGTATAGGTTAATATCCCCTGAAAGTGGTTGCTTTGCTCAAGGATCCGCCGCATGAGCGGTTCACAGCGGATCGATTTAGATCCCAACCGCACGGTCTTTCCAGTCCCTTCGACGCGCTCACTCACGTAAGCGACATTTATATCAAAGGCATCCAAATCGATGAAAGCAAGCGGCAATCGATGGTCCTTGAATAGCGTTCGCCAATTTTCGTAGCGGTTGTTGCTGAAATTGCTTGGGCTCATGCAGGGCGCTGCTCCCTCAATAGACTTAACACCATAATCCTAAAAAAGGTTTCCCTTTACCAGATTTGATTTTATAATCTAAATCATGTTCCCCTAGACCAGCCTAGAAGCACAACCTGGAGGCCACATGACACCCGATCACCGGACGCATATTCTGATCCCATTACCAGACAATGATTTCGATCCCACCGAATCTGCCACCCCCTGGAAGGTATGCAAAGACCGCGGCTGGCGAGTCACTTTCGCCACCGAGCATGCTGCAGTCGCGGCTGCCGACCCGCGCTTGCTGATGGGGGTTCTGCGCGGCCCTTTGGGTGCTGGTCCGAAAGGACTGGCCAACTACCGCGCCATGGCCTCCAGTCAAGAGTTCCAGCAGCCCATCCCCTACGTTGACATCGATCCGGATCAGTTCGATGCCGTCTCGCTGACCGGAGGGCATGCCCCGGGTATGAAGCAGTACCTGGAAAGCGAAGTACTGCAGGGCAAGATGGTTGCGTTTTGGAAGGGAGGCAAGGTCGTCGGTGCTATCTGCCATGGCGTCTTAGTTCTCGCCCGGGCAATCGATCCCGCCACCGGCAGGAGCATCCTCTATGGCTCAAAGGTGACCGCCCTCACCAAGGACCTCGAGACCACTGGCTACCTGTTGACTTTCTGGCTGCTGGGCCGCCGCTACCGCACCTACAACTGCTACGTCGCCGACGAGGTGCGTAACGCCCTGGCAAGACCCGACGATTTTAAACATGGAAAAGCGATGGTTATTCCCTACACCTTCACAGACAGCCGGCTGATCACCTCCCGCTGGCCTCTGGATGCGATGCAGTACTCACTAGGGCTGGCTGATTTAGTTGAACGCCATCAGACTTACACCGCAGACAATTCCAACTGAACTACATTCCTGCTCCGCTATCATTTCGGCCGGAGATTTTATATAATATCTAAGCAGCTGTCACTCTCTAGATGGTTTTCGGGGCCTAAATCTGCATAGATATGATTCTCAATGTAAGAGGTCAAAATGACGATCAATTCAAAGATCCGAGTGGATAATCCGCAAGATACCATCCAAAAAAAACTCACTTCAACCAAAGAAGAGCGAGAGAATGCCATCCGGAAATTGAATGAAAGCAAAGATCGCTGGCCAAAGATAGGGGTCAGGGAGAAAATCGATTTCCTGGAAGACGCTATCCAGAAATTTGGATCTATTCTAGACGATTGGGTGAATGTAAATTTAGCTGCGAAAGACGCGCTGGATGACCCATATGCTGTTGGTATGGAGTGGATCGGGGGACCAGTCGCGGTATTGCGTTACCTCCAAGGATTGCGCACTTCCCTAATGGACATTGCGAATCGGGATGTCCCAAAATTCTCTGGTCCGGTAGTTGAACTTCCCAACGGTCAGGTTGCAGTATATATCTACCCCAGCTCTCTTTACGAGCGAATTGTAACCCCTGGGGTCAAGGCTGAAGTATGGATGGAACCAGGTATTTCGGCCGCGAACTTACCCAAATCCCAAGCAGTTGTCTACAATCATAAACAACATTCGGGTAGTGTCGTACTCGTACTCGGTGGTGGTAATATTGCTGGGATTCCAATAAATGATTCAATGTCCAAGCTATTTGTTGAGAATAAGGTCGTCCTGCTCAAGCTAAATCCAGTGAATGAGTATCTAGGTCCACTAATTACGGATTGTTTTGAAAAGCTGGTAGCTGGCGGCTTCTTCCAAGTCGTCTATGGCGGCGCAGAAGAAGGGAAATACCTGAGCCAACACCCACAGGTAGACGAAATTCATATGACCGGCTCCGATAAAACCCATGACATAATCATCTTTGGATCTGGGGAAGATGGAAAACAACGTAAAGCAGAAAAGCAACTGTTGGTCACAAAACGATTCACCTGTGAATTAGGCAATATTGGCCCAGCAATAATTGTTCCCGGTCCCTGGCAATCAAAAGATTTCACATATCAAGCGGAGCAATTAGCGTCCCACCTGACTGACAATGCCAGTTTTAGCTGCAGCCGGACACGCGTGATTATTAATCATGCCGCCTGGCCATTCCGTGAAAAACTCCTACAGAATTTGCGTGCGGTGCTGTCAGCGGTTCCCCTGCGTTCTGCTTATTACCCCGGAGCCCATGCTTTATATCGGGATTTTATTTCCGCCCACCCAGAAGCTGAGACTTTCGGCACACCAGAGCGTACGCAGTTGCCTTGGACCCTAATTGCTGGCATAAATCCGGCTGAGAGAGAAGACATATGCTTTACTACCGAATCTTTTTGCCCGGTGATTGCCGAAACATCAATCCAAGCTGACACTATAGTGGAGTACATAGACCGTGCCGTCGATTTTGCTAACAATACATTGTGGGGTACACTGTCAGCAGCTATTATCGTTCATCCCAGCTCGCTTGATGACCCGGAGATAGCTCATGCTGTTGAAAAAGCAATCATGAATCTTAGAGTTGGGCATGTGATTATCAATGGCATACCAGGTATGGCATGGCTCATGACAACCCCTCCATGGGGAAGCTTCCCAGGAAATGAAATCCATGATATCCAATCTGGTATAGGCCACGTCCATAACATCTACATGTTTTCAAAGCCACAAAAGACAGTTATCCGCTGCCCATTCAAAACATGGCCAAAACCGATCTGGTTTAATTCGCGCGCTAGAGCTTTTAAGAATGTTGCGCAGAAAATCGCTCAATACGATCTAAATCCTTCCTGGAGGAAGATTCCCGGTATTGTCATCGCCGCCTTGATAAATTAATGGAGATTCTGTTTTGGCTGATAGGAATTCTCGACCAAAACATTTGCCTCCTAGATCTACTTCTAATTCCCCAGATTCGGTGTAGCTTTTGATTACCTGTGGGACAGCCAGACCCGCATGTGATTCGTAGGCATCACGAACCCCCTCAAAATCAACCTCATTCGCAGTCATTGAAGCTGCTTCATCCAATAAGGATAGAGCACTGACAGATATCTGCTCATCTGTGCGATCGATCAAACCCCATCCGTCCCAGGGCAGCAGCTCAACTTTATTCAATGCCGCCACATCACGAACCAAATTCCCACGGATGAACCACAACCCGCGCATATCAAAGATCCCATATTTACCCGGGTCAGCCCCACCGGATCGACAATCTAGCCAGGCCTTGCCGCCGACGATGAACTGGTCAGGTGGCACGTCTAGCGGGTCGAATCCGACCTGCAGCTCCTGGATTTGATAATCGTCCAGCTGGGCATCGACCTTGATCCAGCGGTTTTGCTCATCATTCCAGGACTCGCAGATCCAGTGGTCTTCATACCACCCTGGTTTGAAATACCTGCCAAATCCACAGCGTGCCCGAGCCGGTTTGCCTTGGCTCTGCAGCATCGCAGCCAGCAGGACCGAGTAAGTCCGGCAATTACCGACTAACCGCATTTCCAATGGCCTGCTGACGCAAAGCGGTCTACTATCGATTTCCTGCAGCCTTGCCAGCATCCGCTGGACATAGCGAATGCCTGCCTCAGCGGATCGCGCTTCGGTTAACTTCTCACCATACCGTTCAGCCCAAAATACGTGCAGGATTAAACCCTGGACTATCCTGCATAGCTCACCGATATCAGAGGGCAGTTCTGCAGGTAACCCCACAAACCTACCCGGATCGGTTATGGGGCCATACTTTGAGTAGAAGGCTAATTCAGAATCTTGTGATTTTGGCATATGAATACTCCTTCAAATATTATTTGAAGTCACTGATTTCAATATAGCATATCATTTCTATCCTAGTGTGATTAGCCTTTAGAGTAATCAAAAAAGTTGATCTTTTTCGGTGTAATGCGAATAATCACGCATTCCCACTTATCCGCAATCCTACGTGCATACTTCTCGGCCTGCTCCCGGGATAACCTTCGTTCGAAGATGCTTGTCCGCTTCGTGATGACATCCTCATAATCTAAGACCGCAATGCCATAGATCAAAGCTCCTTTAAAGGGCACATCAGTGGTGTCAATCAGTACACTGACATGATTATCACGCTTGATGTTCTTAATTTTACGGCTGCGAACTTGTGAAGCCATGAGGAATTGGCCAGCATCATACTTGAAGAAAATCGGCGCAATATGTATTGTGCCGTCCTCATTCAATGTTCCAAGCCGTGCAAATTCTGCATCTGCAAAAAACGCTGCCAGCTCATCCTCGGTCATGGCAGGTAGTTGAGGATAATCAACCTTATCGACCCAATCTCCAATCATGTGAAACCATCCTTTAACGAGTCACTTTTTGCGGTTAGGAAAAGGAAAACATTGCATAGAGATTTACATATATCTTTAGTGGAATTTCAAGTCTGCAAAGGTATATACAAGGATGATGACATTATTCCGCTGATCACATTCTCGCGCATATCTCCGCGATTGTCCATTTTCTCAATTTCTGGCTGAAGATCACCTAATATTTATCAACCACCTGGAAACACCGTGCTCTCGGTAGTAAATGCCTAATGCTGGAAATTAAATACCAGGAGCACCTGAGACTGGTCCTTAGCTTTACAGAAATGCTGCAAGAACGACAGCAAAAGTCCGCGGATTCCTGTTAAAGGTTTCAGCAATTAGCGGATACTATTGAACAGTCCAACCAGGATGATGCACCGCTGTAAATGTCATTGAGGTAGTGGTCAGAAAGAACGATTTCAAACCTCGCTTGGTGAAGGTGATTCGGTGGTTGGATTTTCTGCGCCTTCCGGTGCATACGGTTGGTGCAGCGCTAGAGGTTCGCGTGTTCCTTTGCGCATACGCAGATTGAGGAACTCGACGAAGACCGAGAAACCCATCGCGAAGTAGATGTAGCCTTTGGGGATATGCTGGTGCAGCGCTTCAACAATCAAGGTGAAGCCGATCAACAAAAGGAATGAAAGCGCTAGCATTTTGATCGTGGGATGCCGCTCTACAAAATCACCGATCGGGTTGACGGAGATGATCATGACGATTGCTGCTACGACAACTGCTGCAACCATAATCTCTATCTGATTGACCATCCCAACGGCTGTTATAACCGAATCCAGAGAGAAAACAACATCCAGCAGCAGCACCTGGAGGATCACACCCATAAAAGTGGCTTTCACCGCAGCGGAGGCGTGCCCTTCCTCACCTTCGAGTTTTTCATGGATCTCATACGTAGCCTTGCCCACCAGGAAGAGACCACCCAACATGAGGATGATGTCACGCCCGGTGATATCAACATTGAATACCGAGAAAAGGGGATCCTCCAAACCGATGATCCAGGAAAGTGATAACAGCAGCAAGATGCGCGAGATGACTGCTAAAGCCAACCCAGTACGACGAGCTTTACCCTGCTGAGCTTCGGGCAGTTTACCTGCTAGTATGGAAATAAAGATGACGTTATCGACACCGAGCACAAGCTCCAGCGCGACCAAGGTTACGAATGCAATCCAAATTTTGGGGTCAGTGATCCACTCCATGTTCTCTCCAGTCTCATAACTGCCAATTGGGTTCGCTTTATCAATGGCAGGTTGGGATAATAAAATTGCAAACTCCGCTTATTCTAACCCAAATTCATGCGCTCGGTTGCGCTCCAGCATCAGGTAAATTCGCCCTTGTGCTGCTGTTGGTCTGTAATGGAGTGTATTGCGCGCCAGAAGTATCTGCAGTGATTTCCGTGCTATCCATAATCCAAAAACCCAAATACCAATCAAATTCCAGCAGCCTATTGACAAAAAGTGAAAAATTCTATATTATATCGTTATACGACATGTCGTCACTCGATATATAGATAGATATCATAATGGATATTAACGCACAGCTGCCGCTTACCGAAGCGGCCTTCTTGATCCTGCTCAGCCTATCCAGCGAGCCCAAACACGGCTACGCCATCATGCAGGATGTGAATGAGCTCTCCGATGGTCGGGTCCGGCTGAGCACCGGTACACTGTACGGTGCGCTCAAACGGTTCCTAATTCAAGGCTGGATTGAACGGGTGGATGAACCACATATCAACCAGGAAGGGCGCGAGCGTAAGTCCTACCAGCTCAGCGATTTAGGCCGCAAGACCTTGCAGGCAGAGGTCCATCGCTTAGCGCGCCTAGTTGCGGCGGCGCAGCTGCGGACGGCAGGAGCCGAACAGTGAATCGGATCGTTGATTGTCTCAGCCTGGTATACCTAATGCTGTTGAAAGCCTACCCGCCCGAGTTCCGTAGCGAGTTCGAGGTTGAGATGCAGGCAGCATTCCAAGATCAAATGAGTGCTGCCGGCAAGCGCGGTCATACTTCATTCCTGCTGGTTACGCTACATGAACTGCGCCAGCTGCCGGTGGCAATCGGTCACGAGTATTGGCTGCTGCTGCGAAAATGGAAGGAGGCGAAGATCATGGCTAATAGTCTAAACGTAGGGTTGGTATCGACCAACAGCCAGCCTTCGCTGGAGAACGGCAGCCAGCCAGACAACTGGCGTGGGGCGTTCCTGGCTGGTGTACCCCACCTCATCCTGACTGTGCTGCTCATCGTCGTTACCTTCGCAACCCGCGAGCGCAGCGGTGAGCCATTACTGCAGGTCATCGAAATCACCACCGTAGTATTTACCTGGTCACTGGTCGGATTGCTTATAGTGGGGCTCTTCATCGCCTGGCGAATGGGCTGGCCGCGCTGGGGGGCTAGTTACTATTTCTATGGATTTGTAATACTGGCTGCACCGCTGCTCCTCGTCACCCAAAACCACGGCTGGGACCGCTACCTGATGCTCTTCTACACGCTCGCACTGCTGGTCTGGATCTACTTCGTCATCCAGCGTGACGCAGTCAAAGGGCTGTTGATGGTCACACCGATCGTAGTATTGGCCTGGTTCCCCGTGCTCGAATTCATCCCCGGTGAATTCCGCAACCCTCTGCAGGTATCCATGCTGTTGATCACCGCGTTGGCTGCAATGATCATCGCACGCTACGGGAGCTGGCGGGTTGGTATCTGGACATTGATCAGCACCAGCCTGCTGGTAGGGATGCCGATCTCCTATTACCGCACCTACCACCACAACATCCCCCCGCAGTATGCTGACGCATCCACGGTCACGATGCTCACCGGTCGCTACACCCAGGCGCTGTTTTGGAGTGGTATCCTGGTGGTTGCACCACTGCTGGTATGGGTTTTTTGGGAGCTAGCAAAACGAAGCGGTAGGGCTGGAGCTCTCAGCTACCAACTACTTTTCGCCGGCTTGTTGTTGAACTTGACCGGCAACCTGGTGGCAAACAGCTGGTACACGCTGGGCAGACGCACCTCCAGCCACCTGCTGGCAGTACTCATTGGTGGGTTGATGCTGGTTGGGGCGGTACTGTACTTCGTGGGCTTGGTTAAACTGCTTCTGGCAGGACAGTCAGCCGGTATTCTCAAAGGATCGCTAGTCAGGGTGCTGCTCGTGCTCGTTGCTATCGTCTTGCCGTTTGTATTCATGTTCCCCATGTTTGGCATGCGCCGTTATACCCCCAGCGACCTGCCTTTTGGACTGTTCTATGAGAATAATGTCCCCGATGTATTGGTTTACGGTCTCAGTCTGCTTTGGATGCTGGGAACAGTCTGGTTGATTACCCGTTTGAAGGTGCCGCCACGTTCCTCCCCAGATCAATTGGAATCCATCCAACCGTAATCACCCACAACTCAACAAGCTGCAACACAGCAAACTGGACGCTAGTACTTTATGTAGGGGTGTAGTGGTTTTGAAAAACATTAAGCCCTCTCAAGATCAAATAGATCTATCGCATAGATGGATGAAACTATGCTGTAATAATCGGATAGTACAGCCGAAATATTCTTGCTCATCTCTGTAGGTGCTTCAGCCATCCCCCATACCTATCAGATAATAAACTAGCTTGGTCGTTGCTTTTACATTTCGTACGTGCAGCACTCATGAAACGGAGATGTCAGGTATATTGCAGGATCACTCCCTTGTATCGATCTCCTCGCTGTTCACCGAAACAAGCTGCAATCCAATATCGCGCAAGCGTGCAATAATCCCGTATAAGGCGGCTTGGTCCTGCACGGTTCCACACAGCAATGTCTCACCTGACTCCTGTTCGCGAACCTGCATGCCGCTGAACCATTGCCCCCATTCATCTTTTAAGACACCCTTGACCTTTACTTCGACGATTGGCATCACGCCACCTTTGCTGCAAAACTGGTCCAGGTAGGTGGGCTAGGGTCTCACCTGCCTGCAACAGCCACCTTAATCAGCGCTCTTCCGCTTTGCAAAAGAGCTGCTGCTTATCAAACCATGGCTTCAACAGCAGGTATGCTCCCAAAATGATATAGAATAAAGCCCCTTCCAACGCGTACCAACCCATCAGCTGGGCAATACCACCGAGCAGAGATAATATACCTAAGAACGTGATGAAACCATTATTTGGATACTTCTGCTACTTTATTACGGCTTTCACCAATAGTGTACTCGTAATCCAGGATGTTACATTTCACTTCCAAGTCCGTCCGGCCCACCCTTGATTTTTTCTATCCAGCGGTCACGAATCGGTGTGATGAGCGCCTTCATAACCATGGCAAGCTGTTCACCATTTGACCCTTCAATCTCCATAGACTCCTTTACACGCAGCATTCGCTCCCGGGCCTTAGCCAGCTCCTTTCCGTGTACGCCTTCGAAGAGCAATGTTTTACGGATGCGTAAAGCCTTGCCATCTACTTTATATGCTTTTTGTCCGGCGCTATTCTCAATCCAGAAATCGTCACCGATCGCGACTATCCTCTGTCGCATCTGGAGCGGTTGTTCCCACCACCAGGACCACGCTCCTCACGGCATTCTTGTCTTGCTTTTCGTCTCATCGATTACCTCTTAGTACAGTTAGGTTGCCCTTAGAGGTAGTAAGATTTATAGCTCAAATTCGTTTCTACCGTCTGGTAGTCCGCAGAATCAGCAAGAAAAGGTTAATGAAGTCCAAATACAGCGCCAGGGCCCCGATCACCACCATGCCCCCCATACCTTTACTACCTTCTAATTGGGTGGAGAGTTGTTTTAAACGCTGCGTATCCCAGACTGTCAACCCAGCAAACAGCAGGATCCCTACAAAGGTCATCGCTTGGTTTAACCCTGCAGCATAGGGAAAGAACCAAGATAGAAACAAGGCAAACAGCCAACCCATCAATGCGATCAGCAAGAAACGCCCGGCTGCGCTTATATCGCGGCGGATAAATAACCCAATCACACTGGAAAATAAAAACATCCCTGCAGTCACCCAGAATGTGTACGCAATCGTGGTTTGGCTGTAATAGAGAAATATGCTCGATAAGGACACACCGGTCAATGCCGCATAGAAAATAAACAGCAAAAAAGCTGCCCCAGTTGACATACGCATCACCGCGCCGCTGAGCGCGACTACAATAACAAGCTGCAGCAAAAACAGCCCAAAGGCAAGCCATGGATTGAATATGATACGGCGGACAAAGTCCTCATTGCTGCTGACCGTGGAAGATACAAGGGCAGTGATCGCCAATCCTAATGACATCACTAGATAGACAAGTGCAAGGAAACGATTAAACCTCACCTCACTCTGAGCTTGGATTACTTTCGCTTGGGTCATTCAAAGTTCCTCCTGTACGAATTGAATTGATGTTGTATTTTACCTGCAAATGGGATTAGTCTGATGCAGGATTAATTTTCCTTTGTATCATTTTATATCCGAGGATATTTGGGCATACTAATCCATTTCATACATTATGCCCCTTCACTAAATCACTGTATCAAATCCATAGCATCTTTTGAGCACTTGAGGTGTTGTAATACCTGTGGATTAGCATGGTAGAATAACTGCTTGTTATTAAACGCCCAAGTATCCATGGACTCTGGTTCTCATACCTAGTTGCCAACGAAAGGAAACAATTATGCCAAAAATCGCCCTTGTCACCGATAGCACCGCCTATTTGCCCCCTGACCTCGTCGAACAGTACAACATCCACGTCCTTCCGCTCAACCTGCATTGGGGCGAGGAAACTTTATTGGACGGTGTTGATATCAGTCCTGATGAATTTTATAAACGCCTAGCGCAGAGCTCAACCCTACCAACAACCTCGCAGGTTTCAATCCACGCATTCAGTGAGCTATTCAAGGAGTTAGCTGCGGATCATGAGGGTATCTTGTGTATCGTGCTCTCGTCAGGCATCAGCGGAACATACGACTCCGCTGAGAGCGCACTGCAGGAATTCGACAGCGTGCCTGTAGAGCTGATCGACACACGGACAACCACCTGTGGCGAGGCCTTAGTGGTCATGGCGGCTGCGCGCGCCATCGAGGATGGCAAGGGTCTTGAGGAAACCAGCAAGCTTGTCGAAGGCATCTGTCAGAAGATGAGTACTACTTTTGTCGTTGATACATTAGAATATCTGCATAAAGGCGGACGAATTGGTGGTGCCTCGCGCTACCTGGGAACCGCTCTAAACATCAAACCACTCCTTGCGCTGAACCAAGAAGGAAAGATCGAAGCTCTTGAGCGTGTTCGCACCAAGAAGAAGGCCCTCGATCGCCTGATCGCGCTTGCAGAAGAACAAGTTGGCGATGGTTGTTCGGCTAGCGTAGGCGTCATGCATGCCAGCTCACCTAAAGAAGCACAAGATTTCTTGGATCAAATCCAGCTGCGTATTAATTGCAGCCAAACCATGATGGTTGAGCTCAGCCCGGTTATCGGAACGCATGTCGGCCCGGGCACGATCGGCCTGTCAGTTTACGCTGATTAATCCCTACCGCCTCCGTTTAACAATCCAAAACAGCCAGCAATGATAGCTGGCTGTTTTTTATTCGTCTTGTTACCTATCTATTGGTAGCTGGCGTAAATCTCGATCTCTCCTGCACTATTGAATGCAACGACATCATAAGGTTCGTCGTCAAACCCTTCGATGTTCATACCCGGGGACCCTGTTGGCATACCAGCCACGGCGATGCCGATCACATCCGGCATCTCTGACAGCATCCGCTTGATTTCAGCTGCCGGTACATGCCCTTCGACAATATAACCATCCACGATGGCGGTGTGGCAGGAAGCGAGTTCTTGGGGGATATGGTATTCAGATTTTATCGCTGCCATATCCTCGGTTTCAGTCTCAGTCACAGTGAAACCGTTGCCTTCAAGGTACTCACCCCAGTCGCCGCAGCAGCCTCAACCTGGTTCTTTATAGATGGTTACTTCAGGTCCAACTGCTTGCTCTCCGCCGCCTCCACTGCAGGCGGACAGCAGCAGGAGGACGAACAAGCTCAATCCAAATAACTTTTTCATACGCTTGACTCCTAATAAATAATCTGTGTACTTGACCAATTTCTTATTATGATAATTATTATACTATATATCTATTATGCTGGATCAGTTTTCGATCGGGATAGTAAAAGTAAATCGTGCCCCTTTTCCTGAACCTTCGCTTTCCACCCAGATTCTCCCAGCGTGTGCCTCGACCAGATATTTAGCAATTGTCAGCCCAATACCACTGCCGCCGTATAGCCGGGAGCGTGATTTATCGATGCGGTAGAAACGGGTGAAGATATGCGGCAGCTTGTCGGCTGAAATACCGATCCCATTGTCCTCGACCGAGAGCCAAATTTCTTTCTTCAATTGGCGGCCGTTGATTACCACCTTACCACCCGAATTTGTGAACTGCAGTGCGTTGCCGGTTAGATTAAGTAGTACTTGATTCATTCGGTTTTGGTCTACCCGAACAACAGGTAAATCGGCCGCAAGATCGACATCCAAGGCAACCCCTTTCTCCGCAAACTGCTGGTCTAATCTCTCCCGAACAGTTGCCACCAATGTGCTGATCTGGGTTGGTTCTAAGTTCAGGTCAAATACACCAGCTTCTACACGGCTGAGTTCTTGGATATCATTTACCAGGGTTTGCAATCGATCAGCTTCCCGATACAGCTGTTGGAAAGTCTCCTGGTTGGGCGGAATTACGCCATCGATCAACCCTTCCATCGAACCCTTGATCGTAGTTAACGGTGTCCGCAGCTCATGGGTGACATCACCAATCAACCGGCGCCGTATCTCTTCCGCCTGTGCCAGATTTTTCGCTAAGCGATTGAAACTTTCTCCAAGCTGAGCTAATTCATCTTGCGAGCGCTGTAGTTCGACACGCTCTTCGTAATGTCCGGCCGCGATTCTATCGCTGACAGATTTCAACTCCGTGATAGGCTTTACAATTATCCCTGTGATCCAGATGCTGATTAGAACTGCGACCAACCCACCGGCTAGTATTGACAGGATCAACACCTCATTGATTGCAATAGAAAAACTGTTGAAAATACTATTCCCCCCTATCATCTCGTCCATCATCGCTGAAGTATTCATCATATTCATCCCCCCCATGTGCCGATCAAATGCCCGCTCGATGCTCAGTTGAGCCGTAACTGCAGTTGTTACCGCCACAGCGATAACAACCAAGAAGTATGAGAAAAACAGTTTCCACCCCAAATGGCTGCGAATGAATTTCACCATCTCAAATTGCCTCATCCGAGAAGCGATAGCCCACACCCCGTACTGTGGAAATGAGATCGGGCATGCCTAGTTTCTGGCGGATGTGACCGATATGGACATCGACTACACGCATTTCTCCGAAATAATCATGCCCCCACAACCTATCCAAGAGCTGCTCTCTGCTCAGAACGAGATTATTGTGCTCCGCCAAGGCGAGTAGTAGGTTAAACTCGATCGCCGTAAGGTCTACGGCAATCTGCTCTCCCGGCACTGTCACTTGGCGGCTCCCGGTATCAATCCGGATATGTTTAAATGTCAGGATTGGTGGTGTATCCGCGATCCCGGGCTTCTGCAGGCGGCGCAGAGCCGCCTTTATTCGGGCGACGAGTTCGCGCGGGCTGAATGGTTTGGTCAAGTAATCATCCGCTCCCACCCCCAGCCCAACAATCTTATCTGTTTCTTCCGTCTTAGCAGTTAACATGATTACATACACGTCTGACTCACGGCGCAGAGTCGTCAGCAAATCGATCCCGTCCATGCCCGGCAGCATGATATCGAGCACAATTAGATTTGGCTTGAATGTCCGCGCAGCTTGCAGCCCAGAGATACCATCCCCTCTGCTAATAACTTCGTATCCCTCGGGCTCCAGATAGGCCTTGACTAAGTTCCTTATGCCTTCTTCATCATCGACGACCAGTATTTTTCTACTCGACATCCAACCACCTGCTTAGGACCATATGAAAATCTAATAAAATATATGTAAGGAGGGCAGCCCAGCCATGAGGTGCCCTCCTTGACTATATCACGCTATGGATTATTCGTGCGCATCTTCCATCTCAATAAATTCCCCATGCCAAACGTGAATAAAGACATCACCAGAATAGCCATTCACGCTTAGCATACCGGATGGATTACCGCCCACTAGCGTATCGAACGTGTAATACCCATAAAATCTTTCGGCATGGTCATCTACCGTGAGCGGTGAATTATTCCGTGTCAAGTAATCCTGTGCAATACTAGCTGCTTCTTCAGCATCGATTGGCATTGGTTCCGATATGTCAATATCCGAATCGTAGAACCAACCCATCATCCCATGACCTCCCCCTGAACTACTTCCAGCGTGCATACCATCGTGGATACCATACTTAAGGTTCCACATCATATTCGGCCCAAATTCCGGGATCACGCTGCCTGAAACGGGATCGACCAGCACTTCCATAGCACCGATCCTGTTATCCAACTCGATAATTTGAGCGTAGGCATGGTTCGAGAAGATCATGATCTCGCCTATTTCTAAGTTGTCAAATTCCGAATTTTTGAGGTACTGCTCGACCGCGTCGTGAGCTGCATCCAATGAAAGTGGTTCTGCAGTACTGGATGTATCCCAACCGGTGCCATTTTGCATTCTTCCACAACCATACTCGCCCCAAGGCATTTGGGTAATCCCGTGCCCTGAATGCATCCATCCTCGCCCCAACATACCACCAAATCCCGAGTTGGGCGGGTACGGTCTCGGCTCAGTTTGATTATTTGTCTGTGCCCCCCAGTTCATCGGCATCGCATAGGCGACCTGGCGCACGAAAAAGGCGCCAAACACGAACATTACCAGGACGAACCCTAACGAAACCACCACTAATATAACTTTGAGAAACGTGTTCATAGATTTTCTCCTTGAAAAACTCTGATCGTATACTGATCTTGATATATGCCTTTTATATCCAAAGAAGATAAAGCCCATTTGAAGCTAATATAAAGATTCGGTAAAGAAAAAATTGACAAAATGCTAGATTTCATTTCGATAATCTTCCCCCAGGTACCGAATATTATTGAAATAAACGGTTATGCTAATCAGTATTTCAGCCGCGCTATCTCATTCAGATGCACAAGGTTGTGACGGGTGGCGGGCATCAACAGCAACCCAGTTATCGTCCGCTTGCTCCAGTAATCGATAACTTCCTGCGCCTGTGGAACGACCGCGCCCACTTCTAGCACCCTTTTCAGTCGGTTCGCAGCGACCTTCTCTCGAAGATCCTGGGCAGTTAGTCCCTGCACAATTACGCGGGTCTGGTGTCCAACTGCCTTCCGGTAGGCACGCAGGGTCTGAAATTGATTTCCGCTGATAATTTCGCCACTTCAGCAGGCTCCATCGCGTTGCCGGTATCTTGGAAACTGATCGCCAAGCGGGTTCGCCAGCCATCCCGCACAAAGACTTGCTCTTCTCCAGCCACCAACATATTCATCGCCACATCCTCAATCCGGGCGATATGCCAAAGCTCCCAGGCAATCGAGTGCTGCTCGTTTACCTGCACCCGCTTTGCTTGCTCTGGGGGTATATCATCCAACAGTTCATCCTCGTACGACCACAAACCCAGCCCCGCCATTCCGCCGGAATGCAACTGCGCGTGTTGTTTCAAGAAGAGTGTAATTGCCTGCGCACGATCACCCCCACAGGCCAGCAGCTGCCGCAGCACGGTCTGTTGCTTGTTCAATCCTTTGCGATCAGTCACCATTTGTAACCTACCTACCGAAGCCAAAGCGCTTTATCGATTACGCTTGCTTTCACTCTCTTGTTGGTCGCGATCACCGTCTTCGAATTCAACCTCAGATTTCCTGGAGCTGCGGTAATCCGTGACTCGTCCAGATAATGAACCCCAAGCGCGTGATGTCCCAGCAGCGCTTTTATCAAATGCCAGCGATTTCTCACGCATAAACCCTACACTTTCGGCTTCCCGGATCGCCGCCAAATCAGCGCTCAGAAACACAAACTGCCAGTTTTCTTGTTCCTGTTTCTCGTCAATCATTTTTTCGATTTGTTCTCGTCTGAACTCGCAGCTGGCATTTTCTTTCCCATCGGTAACAATTACAAACACTACTTTGGCAGGTTTATTTTCTTTGGTAAATTTACCTAACTGCTGGGCTAAATTGTTAATGCCCTGGCCGACTGCATCGAAAAGCGGCGTTGCTGCCCGCGGCACATAGGTTTGCCGATCCAGCATGGCTACTTCAGCGATTGGCGTGAATGTATAGATAACTTCATAAGAATTCTGGCTGTCAAACTGCACCAGTGTTAATGTCGCCCTATCCGGTGCGTCCCGCTGCTCACGGAGAAAGCCATTAAAACCGCCAATCGTTTCATCGCGGATCGATTCCATTGAGCCGGTGCGGTCAAGAATAATTGTTATATGAGTATAGTTTTCGTCCATCGTAATTCCCTCCCAAGATTAACGCTCTCCAATATAAACCATCTACTTAATTATAAGCCCCCTTTCAACAATACCTTAGTATATCGGTGCCAACAATAAATCCTTTCACAGCCGGATATCCACCATGATTTACAATCTGTGCCTCCGACTACCCTCGTGTTCTTGTGCATCGCTCAGGTAGGAGGAAGCAAAATTTCCATTACCACTCTCCGGCATAGCGCACATTGTAAGGCTGAACCTGCTCTAACATGTATGCCCATTGCAGCTCAACCAGTTGGCGCGTATGCAGCAGGTCATGCGCCACCCAAGCCGCCAGCACATCCCCCGCTTTGATTACACCAAACGGTGCCTGGTAGGCTATTTCCCAATCCGGGTTTGTTAAACCTTCCAGCCACACCAAGGAAGCCAGCCGCTCTGCTTGGAAGTTGCCATGAGATATGCTTAAGTCGCGCGCGTTATATGCCCGCTCGATCACCCAGCCTTCCGGATCGATATCCGGCCACTCCTCACCCGGCTTATGGAGAGTGTAATCAATGCGGACGCGAAAATCTAACCACTCCTCATCATAGAGATGGTTGATAACCTCAACTATGGACCAGGTGTTTTCATCTGGTTTCCAATGCGCCTGAAACTCAGTGATATCCCTCGTCAGGGCACGTATGCGCTGCGCGTTTCCCACCAATTGGGTCGTAAATCGCTCTAGCCCCATCGCTCACCTCTTACTCTGTTAACTTTCCTCTATCCCAATAGAAAATTTACTACCTCAACGAAATCTAGCCGGTACATTTCCAGCAGGTTTTTGTTTAAATTTCGAATATTTCCGTGAGTCCCTGATAAGGCTTTGGTGTGTTACAACTGGAGCGCAATGGTATGGCAGCGGGTTATGCTCGTATACCACATCACAAATTCTTTGCATTTTAATCCAGGGTTTGATTTATCTGCGGCTTAGCGATAAGGCTGTTCACCTATTTGATACCAGCGGTAGATAGATCTTGCCTGTGGCTGGGAAAATCTGGATCACGGTGGCGGCTGTATCTTGGCTAACAGCATTTGCAGCGCTGACAATCGCTGTGTAAGTGCCTGTAGCAGGGTAAATATGGGCGACAAGCGCTCCATAGCCGCTGGCGCCATCACCAAAATCCCATACATACTCCACGTCACTACCGCTCGCGATGCTTGCGGTCAGCTGTGTTATATCTCCCAATACTGTCGGGCTGTCATTATCTGCGGATAAGCCGCTGATGGGTATGCTGGTAGGGATAATTTCGACCAGCGTGCTCGCGGAGGTGGAACTAACTGTATTGGTAGCGGTCACGATGGCAGTGAATGAACCAGTTGACGCATACACGTGTGAGGTTACCGCTCCGCTGCCGCCGCCCCCATCGCCGAAATCCCATTTATATTGCACATCACTGCCGCTCGTAATACTGGCAGATAGATAGGTGGCAGTGCCAAGTTCCGTAGGTCCATCGTTTACCGCGGCCAATCCCGTTATTGGGGTCGGGGTGGAGGAGCAAGCTTCAGCCACGGTTAAGCCCATGTCGCTGAACATGCACAATGTCACGGATCCCGGGCTGTAAATGGTTTCACCCCACGCTATACTGTATGTCATCAAAGCGTGATCGGTGGGGTTATAGCTTTCAGCGAGATGTGAGTAGCTCGATCCCGGCTGCCAACTAGCAGGGGCATAAAGGGGAACGCGGCTGCCACCATTGGCATTAATTGCACTTGGGCTGTTAAAATAGATGTCATTGCTGATCAGCGCGCTGCCCAAGGCAGCCGAATTGTTTGGGATGGACAGCAATGCGTCACCAACACCGTTTTCAGTGGAGAAGTCATAAATCATTGGATAGTCTAGCTGATCTGATGGATTTTCGTAGCCATAGCAGCCCACTCCCTCAATCCCATTACATTCAATCCCTCCGCTGCCGTCATCAACCCGCATCGAACCAAAGAACCCCAATCCGTGGCCGAGCTCGTGCAACACGACTGTAGCGAAGTTGATCTTATCATTAGGTGTAGTTTCCGTGCCAAAGTACCAGCTTGAATATGTGCTACTGAATTGGGCGACAATATCTGCTTCATGGGTGTTGAGATCGATACCCGCCAGCTTGTTGGCAGTTGCGACTGGGTACCACGTATTTTCCTGCGGTGCGTTCGAAAAGTTCATATAGATTTCCGTGGCCCCTGCACCTCCCAAAACACCGATCGGAAGTGGATTGAATGTCGCATCGACTTCAATCGGGACCGGGGAACTGATCAGCGATTCCCAGATACTCGCTGCGAAAGCAAATGCGGCCTTAGCATCATCTGTCCAGCCCTGCTCATTGTAGTTCACTACAATGGTTGCTGAGCTGAACGCGGAAACGGCGCTTTCACCTCGCAGGTAAATTTGTGGCGGTGGAACGTAGCGCTGCCTAACCTGTGGGTCAAGGCGGATCAATGCCACCGGTCCGGGCGCTGAACTCTGTTTGGGTTGGGACGAGGAGTTTTTGCCCCCGCAGATCCTGGGAACTGTAGCAGCAGAAGGATAATGATCACTATGCCAACACTACGGATTTTCCGGAGTATATCCGAGTTGACCATCATATATTAAATGGGTCGAACGCTGGTAGAAAGTCAAACAATATTATTTTCCCCATATAATTCCTTACTCGAATCCCCACACGCCTGAAATTAGGATGATGTTGGCGTAAGGAGTGAATTAACCAGTCCGGATCACCGGGCGGGAGACTTTTGTGCGTTGCTTAAAATCCGCATGTGAAATCTGAGCGATCTCAATACCTGCCAGAGATTGAACGACAAATTCATATATTGCTAGGCTGATGTCAAGCATCTCTTGAGCAACAACAGCTTTCTCAACGCACATTTCACTTAAAACAACCGATAACATTTCTTTGAAGGAGGGGATGCCTTTGGTTAATGCTAGATCAATACGCCGTGTATCCGAGGGAATGGGCAAGCCTGCATCGGCGATAACGATCTCATCCATGTGACCCAACCCGGCAATTAACTTTGACACCGCCGGGTTGATAACTGACCCTTTTTTCATCCCAAACTCCTCTTGATAATTTTTTCTTGTGGGGCAAGTCGATCACATTCGAGCAAGGATCTCTTCTTTCTTTGCATCATATTCTGTTCGCGTAATTAAATCACTTTCCAACATCGCCTTAAGGTTCCGCAGCGTTTCTACCGCTTCGATACCTTCTTCAACTGGAGTATCCGCTCCTGATGAATTCGATCTTGGCACCACGGCCATATCCAACACATCGGGTATCCCATCCTGATCCTCATCCCCTAACAAAGACATCAACTGTCTGTAGCGAGCCCGATCTGCCTCCGGTAGTTCATCAAGGTCCCGGTATAGCCGGCCGTTAGAATAAATCTGCTCATCCTCTAAGTCTCGATCACTTATCCCATTAACTGGGCCCTCATTTATCCCCGCGATGGCAACCCTTTTATGGTTGTCAGGGTCATAACGTACGTCCAAGATCATGCCCGGGCGGTAAACGATCGGATCCAGGCGCGAGATATACGTGTGCGTCTTAATTTCATATGGTGGCAGCAAGCTCGGGCGAACTTGGAGCCGTAGCCCAATTTGGATATTGACCTGGTTGACGATTAGTCCCGTACGCCAAACTTCAAGGATTTCCGCCTCCGCAGGGTGTCCATGTTCAAGCAGGGCTTGCTTCCTGACCTTTGCCAGCCAGATCCATCCAAAAACAGCTGCCACCACAGCAAAAATCAGCAGCATCGGCAGCAGTACGGTAAGACCGCTGAAAAATGTCTCCATTGTCTCAACCTCCCAAAATATTCAGCCTATTTCAATTATCGGCACAAAGTATCCACCCTTCACAGGCATGAATATGCATGGTTATTGGATTAAATCAGGTGCATCCTCCGTACGGTTAATTGAATTATTCGACACTCGTATTTCCATAGTATGAATGTGTTGCCGCTTGCCATCGTTCGGGCGCATACTCCCAACCTAATCGCCGGCAAACCTCCCACCAAGGCGCCAGCACATCAGCTGATTTGATTAAGGGTACATACCCCATCTGCAGGTATATCTTTAATGCCGCCAATCGATAATGCTCAGTAAATAGATGGATATGGTTTACTTTTGTACGGATGAAATGTACCGTCACTGCAGTTGCCAACGCTGTAGCCAGGCCTTGCCCCGAGTGGTTTGGATCTGTAACCAGCCAGGCAAGTTCACCTCCCCCAAAGTAAACATCTGACCAGATCGCCATGCAGCTAGCTGTAATCAATCCGCTAGTCTTCTCAACAGCAACATGCCATCCATCCGGCAGCATCCTTTTATGCCATGGCGCCAACATCCCGGTTTGCCATACCGGCCAACCTGGGATGGTCATTAATTCACACAACCGCCATTCATCCCCGGGTTGGAATGTACGTATCTGATACCCAGCTGATAGATTGATATCGGGGACTGGACCGGATATACGTATGTCCGGCCAACCCATCAATAATTGTGGGAAATCATCCTGAGGTGTCATAGAAGCGTCTAATTACTACAAATCACGCGCAAGCGATTTTCGAACTAGTCACAGCATCAATTTCTAAGCTGACCTATAGTGTACTTAATATTTTCTGTGTTCTCGCGTAGATAAAATAAGCCAACCTTGAGACAAAACTCTTACTTAGCTTACTCGAGTGAGTACAGATAATATGCTCCACCAAAATCAACCGGATCAGGTAGTTTAGCAAATACTTCTTCCAAAGCTTCCCAATCAGCATCAGAGTACCGATCATCTTCGCGGCGGATAAAATCAGCCCCTGATCGATGCAAGAGTACATGTGTATAACTCTCTGATTTCCAGCTCTCAGTAATATCTTGTGATTTACCATATAAGTAACGATCGTGGATCCATCTATCTAATATCTCATCAGGGGTGCACTTTGGTAAACAATACAAACTTCTGGGCTCCCATAACATCAAGACAGAAGCATCATCAGGAAGTTCATTAATTGCCTCCATCGCTGGTCCATACCACCCTAAGTTGTTATTTATATATTCTTGTCTTGTTTGGAGACCAAAGATCTCTTCGAGTGAATTCTGTTTTATTAAATCATTAGTAATCTGAAACACATTGAGGGCTAATACTAAAATAATTAACACCCCTACGACGCGGTTGAATCTGATACCCTTCCATTGCCAGTTTTCAATTACTTGATAACCCGCACCGGCCAAAATCGCTGCTGCTGGAAACATGGAGAAGTACAAACGCGATTGAATCAAATATTCTGAAAACCGACTTGCAATAGCCCATACAAACAATCCAGTTATTACGATAAATCCAGATAATTTCAATGCGTCTTTTTGTGCTCTTGGGCGTGAACGCCATCCCATCCACGAGAGAAATCCTAATCCTAAAAGCAAAGGTCCAATTGAAGCACTGTATCCTGGTGCGCCTTCAATACCATTTATCACAGCATGAAGTGGTAGCAAAAGAATTTCTCGCCAATTTCCCCACGGCTGAATTCCTTGATAGAAATCCAGGCGGAATTGGTCCATAGCACCACTTGGCATAAGAAATGGGTACATAGGATTACCAGTGGCGATTAGATTTTTCACTAACCAGGGAGAAAATACTGCCCCTGCAACTAATAGATATAACAATAGATCTCGTAATTTGTTTCCTTTGTTCTTCAATGGATTAATCAGCGATATTAAAGTTACTCCGCTGATTAGCAAGACCCCAGCTGTATACTTTGTCCCCAACGCAAAACCTGTAAAAATTCCAGCCAGTACGATGAATTTCCGAGAACCTGATTGATACCATAAATCCATGGCTACTATGAATGCAATTCCAAATAACATAGTCAACCAATCAACATACCCCCACCCGAGTGATGAAGCAATTGTGGAGCCTGTTAAAAGACTAGCGATACTTGCCCATCCTGGACCAGTGCCAAACTTTTCTTTTGTGTATCCAAAAATTCCCACCAAGCAAATTACGCCTATCAACCATCCAACGACAACTGCTGAAGATAATCCCGCACTTTGCTGTGCAAGCAGGTAGATCATCTCTCCGAGCCACGGCATTCCCCAAAACATGTTCGACTCTGCATAGATAATTCTTCCAGCTTCAGAAAATATTTCCCCCAATGATTGGTGATAGACTAGAGCATCAAATTTAACCGGAGGTGCAAGAGCAGTAAACAAGGTTAATACTGCAACTATTGATACCAAGAAGGCTAGCGAATGCTTGAATATACGAAAGTTTTGCCCAAATATATCCGGCTTATTCAACAAACTGCACCAGGAAATGACTGAGTGACGTAAAGCAATCCCTAACATGAGTACCGGAATCCCTATTATGTACCATCCAGCCCCTATGAGCGAACCTAATATTAGGATAAGAATACTAATGCACCCTATCCCAAGAGCTGCTTGAATAGCCCACGCCGCCAACGGTGGGGTTGGCAGTTCCCCCAAAATTCGATTCCCAGTTCCGCCAGCCACTGCGATAATCACGATCCCGACAAGAACTTGCCAAAATACTTGTATTATTGAAATGGCCTGAACTGGGGAGAAAGGCTTATGGTAGATAAAGTACATCAATACGATGGAAATCAACCATATCAAGCCTATGATTCTCAAAGCTAATATGCTGCGGCTTTTATCCTTCATATTCTTGACAATTCATGCCATCGTTTATTCTGAGAATCCTGAGCATTGTTAAGGATGAAAGTATCATTCGATTTCCGAGTTACTACGCCCTGGACTAAGCCTCAAATGTTCTGTCTTCCTCAATTCTCGCTTAACAATCCAAATTGACGGAACACTAATAACGGCAATTTGATTATCTTGTGCCCAATGAAAGACGTATTTAAAAGTGCTTACTCCACAGCTATCACAACTTCCACGATCTAGTTGCTTAATCCGCTCGCCCTTGATGGGAGAATGATAACAGTGAGACAATCAATGATTTCACTATCTTAGTTATATGTGTTGGTAAAGCCACAAGAACCAGGGCACATCCTTACTATTAGAATATATTACAAGCAAGGATACAAGATTTGTTCCGATATTTATCGGTTTCAATCCACACATTGTATAGATCGAGACTCACTTTTTCGCCACGACGACCAATCGATTGGCATTGGTATCGTATGGTGCACCGGCTAAATCGCCATAAATCTGCACCTCCCGAAAGCCGTACGCAGTTAGCATCCCTCGTAGTTCAACCGCCGAATAAACCCAATGGGAAATTTTCACCTCGTAGCGTTCATCTTCACTGATCAGGATCCAGCGGTTCTCTACCCAGCTCCAATCCCGGCTGATACTCCGCTCCTCTAAGAAATAATACTCACCAACCTGCTGCCAGCCACGCTCAAGGAAGATACGGGCAAGAATCTCTTTTCCCATCATTTCCATAACCAGAACACCGGGCGATTTTAGGGCTTTATTTATTTTCAAAAGCACTTGCTCATTCTCAGCCGGATTTTCAAAATATCCGAAAGTGGTGAACAGAGAAAGGGCAGCATCGAATTTTTCGTTGCGTTGAAAATCACGCATATCAGCCTGCAGAAATTCAATACCTAAACCCTCTGCTTCTGCTTGCTTTCATGCTTCCTGTAAATATAGCTGGGTACGGTCCACTCCGGTCACGTTAAAACCACGTCTTGCGAGCTCGAGCGAGTGCCTTCCCACACCACAGCCCATATCCAAAACCGTCCCACCTGCAATACCTGTCAAACTTAGTACCGCTTCAACATCTCTATGGGCAGCTTCTAACCTTGATGGAGGAAAAAGCACCGGCGCCATCTTAATCCAAAAGACATCGTCATCGTGCCACTTCACCATATCGCATCCTCTACCCCGCAATCAACCGTGACAAACCTGCCAATGGAAAACGTATTCTCAGCGTACTCGCAATTATTATAAGCCTATCATCAATTCTATATTCTGCAAACCCAGCACACCTGAAAAACACCTATAATATGATCTGGTTTTCTGAAGGATAAACGCGGATGGATATTTCTTTCATTGCTCTATGATCACACGGTGATGTACAACCTTATTCTTTATTAGGTAAAAGCCTGGTTGCTGCAGGGCATCGCGTCTCGTTTATCACCACGGAGAACTTTACACCCTTACTCGATGCGTATGGCCTGGAACCTGAGCCGCTGCCAGGTGACGCAGAACGGATCGTTAGGGATGCAGGTGCCAACATGGCGGCCTTATCCCAAGCGTTCAGCCGTATTGCAGCTGGAATCATCGATCGCGCTGAGCGGATCGTCCCGACTCTCGCTGAAGCGGACCTCATAATCAACCAACTGCCATTGGGCGCCTACGGGCTTGACATCGCTGAGAAATTCGGCAATCCTATGTGGCTGGCAGGAACGATACCTTTGGTCCCCAGCTCTGCATTCCCCATGATGGGCTGGGCGGCTGCTTTAGCACACCTTCCGGGCTACAACCGAGCAAGTTATCGCATCTCTGAACTGATGGGTTTTATACTGCTCAAACCGAATCTCCAGCGCTGGCGGAGCGACGTTCTCGGTCTGCCGAAACATATATTTCAAAGCTATATCCACCAGTTGCATAAGGTGCCCGCACTGCATGGTTTCAGCCGGCACGTTGTCCCACCACCACCAGACTGGCCTCCACAGGTATTCAATACCGGCGATTGGTTTGAGCTGCATCCTAAATGTCAGCCGCCGGACGAATTGATGCACTTCATCAGTAGTGGATCGCCGCCAATTTTTATTGGATTCGGGAGTATGCCCATAGCTTCTCCTCAAGACACAACCTAGATGATATTGCGTGCATTGGAGCAAGCCGGGCAGCGAGCGATCTTGCATGCGGGATGGGGCTCTCTCGGAATGACGTCACTGCCCGATTGCGTTTATACGATGAATACGCGCCATATGATTGGCTCTTCCCGCGTATGGCCGCCCTGGTTCACCATGGCGGATCGGGTAAAATTGCCGTGGGTTTACGCAGCGGTTTCCCAGCACTGGTGGTACCATTTCTGTTTGACCAGCAATTCTGTGGTCAGCGGATCGCCGATCTAGGGGCTGGTCCATGCCCCATTCCTTTCAATAAACTGACTTCCCATATCATAACAGATGCAATCCGAACTATGATACACGACACTGATATGCGAGCGCGATTTACCCGCATGGGGATAAAATTGCGCAACGAGGATGGACTGTATGCAGCCGTTAACTTGATCACCCAATATCACGTGCCATGACGTAATCATTCTGCACGTCATCCCCCAACACGAATTCCATATTGCCGACGATCTCAAACCCCCACCGGTAGTAAAACCGGATTGCTGCCTCATTCCGCTCCCAAACCCCCAACCACATCGTATCACCCCCAAACTGCCGTGCGGTTTCCATACAGGCGGACATTAACTGCGAACCATAACCCATGCTGCTGTAGGCTAAATCTATATAGATCCGGGCAAGTTCGACTGGTTTACGTCCCGGCACTGATGCTGGCGCTTGGCTCAAGCACACCTTTGCATAACCAATTACCTGTTCCGCCAGCATTACAAGCAAATAATCAGTATCTGCCGAATTCAGATCGGTGCTGATCTCCGCTTGGTTAAAACTCTTCTCCAGATATACCTGTATATCTTCAGGACGGTTGAAAGCACCAAAAGATGCGTTAAACATGCGCGCACCCATTTCAGCCAATAATTGAGCATCATCTAACCTCGCTTGCCGGATATGGATCTTCAACCGTCGCTGATCACTCATTAGTATTCGCCTCGATGTGCTTGGCATATCTTTCTTTTTGCCAATGATTGTAGCAGAACACCCTTTCCATTAAATCATATTCTTACTGTCCCGACGTTACACAAACATGAAAACCGCTCCATTGTTGGGGAGCGGTTTCGTGGAACATTTAATATATTCAGCTTTTTTTCAGGTCAGAGGTAGTAGAAAGGGGTCACATTCACTTCTTCATGAAAGAGAAAACAACTCCCACAATACCCTGAACAACCAGCAATAGCGCTGTCAACCAAATTAGCCACTGACCTCCTATCGCAGCGTTGAAGATCAAAAGCAAACCGATAACAAGGCTGATTGCCCCGAAAATGCCCGCCCCCCAGCCTTCTCCCTGGAAAGCTCCGATGAGGGCCGCGATTCCGATCAAGATACCGAAGAGCCCCAACAAAAGTGCGACAACCGCTGGTACGGCGACTGTGCTGGCAACCGGGTTGCTGAAAACCAGCAAACCGGCGGCAATACCAATCACACCACCGAACAGCTTCCAACCCCAACTTGATTTATCAATGAAAATCGAAAGCAAGGTGAAGATTCCCTGGATAAACCAGGACAAACCTAGCAGCAGCATTACTAGTGATAACGCAGCAGTGGTTTGTGTAAATAACAGGATACCGAAAACGAGGGATACTATCCCCCCAAACAACATTACATATCGATCATTATTTTCCATTGGACATTCTCCTAGTATGATTTGGATTAATAGTCTGTTACCGTTATTGTTAACCCTTTTCTGTTCAAAAAGTGACGCATAAATCAATCATGATTATCAGAATCAATCACCCGGGCCATGATCTTATCCCAGTACAAGTAAATCAGGCTCCCCATGAGCAGCCAGAAGCAGATCGCAACTATATAGCCGACCACCGGGTCAATCAAAAAAGCCAACCAAATCAAGCTGAATAAAGCCAAGTATTCCAGTACGATATACGGGATATGGGTCCGGGGTTGGGATCGAAAATCGACCTTCAGGATATAGTCCAGCAGCAGCTCAATGAGCATGTACAGGAAGATGAATATGAAACTGATCGTAACACCCTCATTTCGCTCCCCACGCAAGTAAGTAGCAAATACCGCGGCTAATGGCAATGCCAGGCATAGCCAGCTGATCCCAAAAATCCGCACCAGCCTTTCTTTTTCATGCTTCTGAGCGACGAAAATACCAGCTATCAGCAGGTTAAATAGCACGGCACTGATGGTAAAGATAAGATCAATATTGTCCATTGTGATACTACCCTCCCTGATGGTGATTATGTCTAGTTTTTCACCAAGCGAAACCCGATCGTGCCGAAGACCATCCAACTTCCCAACGCAACGCCGTACAAACCCCACCCAGAGGGTATCGCAGGTGCACCGAGCATCAGCAGCACACCAAAACCAACCACATAGGCCAATTTACCCATGACCAGTTCACTGCGGGTGATGGCAGCAACCAACCAGACCAAGCCAATCCCCCAAAACAAGGTCGCGGCCATAAACGTACCCGTCACCCACCAACCGCTGGCATCGAAGAAAGCGCTGGCGGGCACACCAGCCGCCTGGATGATCAGACGGCCCAATACCATCGATGCCCAATCCAGCGGCATACAGCCCTGCTCCTAAGGCGCTGAACAGCACAGCAAGGGCTGAGATAGGGGTTTGCCTGTGCTGCATTTCAGCAAAGAGGAGTCCACAGGCAAGTGCGCCTAATCCAAATGCCGCTGCTGAGAGCAGGTGACCTGACACCCAGCGCAAGGTCTGCGAGACGGCGTTTTCTGCTATGGCATGGTCACCATAGTCTGCTACGACCGGGATAAGCAGGATCCCAATGGTTAGTAAAATTGGGAACGTTAATATCAATAATCCATTTTTTTTCATGCGAGAATTTAACTCCTCAGATTTTGTAATTCATGTGATAAGATCTACGTAAGACTATATCACCCAAACCACCGATATCAAAGCACTGCAGGCAGGTGATCTTGATCTGCAGGCATTCTTTGAGCGCCTGCAGGTTGCCGATGAACGCCCGCCCCAAGCAGCCATCCGGCAAGGTTTGAATGCTGAAGGATGGGCAGTTACTGCGGTCGAGATCTCACCCGAGAATGTGAATATTGAGTTTTTCCAACCACAGCCCGAGAACACGCATGATATCGCACTAACCTGGTTCAAAGCGTTCCAACTCGCCGCCGAACACGCCCCAGATTCCAAACGCGTCACCCTGCAGGTACTGCTTGTAGAAGCTCCTAATCTCAGCGTCACTGCGGCAATACCGCATATCAAAGCCTACTTGAATGGCGGTATCAATGCGGCTGAATTTATGTCGAATTGGGTTATTAGCGAATGATTTTGCTCCTAATCTATCCCTCAAACCTATCCATCAGCACGATAATCGGCTCTAATATTTTGCTAGTGGTCTGCTCGATCGCTATGATTTACCATTGATATCAATACCTTAACGACCGCACTCCTTCGTCATCCAGCAGTAATAATATAATTGGTGATCCGGAAAATCACCAATTATTTCTAATATACAGGTAAATTTCCTAATCAGCTCTAGCCGGTTTGACAGCTGGCTCGGGATCTATTCAACCCGCGGCTTTCTTGTTTTTATCAACCCCCCGACATAAACTCCCGGAAGAACGATATTCGAACCGACTATATATGATACGGCGATCTGCTCCCCTGGTTATAATTTTCTTTCGATCGAGGGGAAATCGCCGCCGATTGGCCTGTCCCCTAGATCCCTTTATATAGGATATAACAATTTGTACTTGGATTGGCAGATAAACTAAAGGAATCATTACAAGACGTTCACTCGGCTTGTACTGCAGTTATTGCCTCCACAATATACGGGTAAATATGGTCGACCATGACCGCGTAACCTTCCGCGGTGGGATGGATGAAATCAGTTTGGTTGAGCTCAGGGTCAGCCGCTAGCCCCTCCAGCATAAAGGGGATAAGGGCAACGCCGTACTGCTCAGCTACCTCAGGGTAGATACTGCCAAACTCATCAGTATATTCACTGCCCAGGTTCTGGATGATCTGCAGCCCAGCGATGACTACCACCGCTCCACTCTCATCAAACTGGCGTACGATCGCGGCGATATTCGCCCGTGTAATGGTCAAGTCAACGCCCCGCAACGCGTCATTCCCACCGGTCTCAACGATGACGATATCAGGTTCGGTCTCCAGCATCCATTCCACTCTGGACAGCGCAGCACTGCTGGTTTCACCGCTGATGCCGCCGTTGATAACCTCCACCGGATAACCATCTGCTTGCAGTTTTCGCCCAAGTTGGGCTGGGTAGCTGTCACTTGGATCGACGCCATAGCCGGCTGTAAGGCTGTCACCAAATGCCAAAATCGTCAGGGAAGGCTGCGTAAATTCAGGAGAACTCGTAGCTATCTTCTCGACCAAAGGCGCCTGGGAGCAAGCGAATAAGTACAAGTGAAACAGGCAGGTAGCTCCAATGAGGAATAGTTTTCTCAGCATAGATCACTCCACAGATTGCTCGCGCAGGAAGGTGATGGGCTTCTTTTGTAAGATTGAGAGCGAGGCTAGCAGCCCAACCGCGGTGACAAGCCCGACTGTAAATGCTGTCAAAAGCATACTCGCGCCCCAGGAAGCCGTGTAGGCGAGTTCAAATACCTGGGTAACCAGCAGCCAGCTGGCCAGCTGCGAGAGGAACAACGCCAGCAAGGCACTTAACAGACCGATGAAGACATTTTCCAAGGCAAACACCCGCAGCACAAACACTCGCTTAGCACCCAGCACTTTATAGTAGACAAATTCTTGGATGCGGGCGAAGCGCGTCGCCAGGATCGAACTGATGATGATCAGCACACCTGCTACGATGCTGAAGGCGGTGAAGAAGCGTACGATCACGGTGATATCGGCCACAATCTTGGCCAACGAAGCGATGGTGGCGGTGATATCGATGATCGTCACATTTGGGTAGGCTGCCACCAGCTCGTTCTGGAAGCTTGGTATCGCGGCGGGTGCCAGGGTTGCAGTAGTGACGATCGTTTGGGGTGCATTCACCAGGTCTTCTTCCCGCAGCACGAAACTGAAGGAGGGGTTGAATTCATCCAGTTCGGGTTGTGCCGCCCGGATGCTGGTTACCTGTCCTTCCAGTGGTACGCCTTGGATATCAAAGATAATCCGGTCACCGACCTGGAAGGCATACAAGTCGAGGATGTTTTCATGGACAGATACTTGTGCTACGTTTATTGGTTCCGAGGTGAACATCGCCTTGCCGGCTAACAAACTTTCAGTAGGCAGTAGACCATCACGGTAGGTAAGCGGTATGAAACCAGCTAAGGAGCGCGGCCCTTCTGGACCAGGACCACGCATCTGTTCAACTTCTTTCAATTCAGGTAATGCGATCTGATCACCATTGATGCTCTGGATGCGAGCTGAGATGAGCGGGATGAACTCCGTATCCGCACCTAAACGGTCGCGGATCCCCACACGTTGGTCAGGCTGAATATCAAGCAGCACTACATTGGGGGCATCTTCTGGGTAGGCCTGCACGAAGGAGGCATCTAAGTTGCGCTCGATTAAGAAGATGGTGAAGAGTACGGTCAGCGAGGCCGCCAAGGTAACAATGATCCCAGCGGTGGCGTTGCGCGGCCGGAACAAGCCGCGCGCTGCTTGGCGCACAGCTAATGGCGCAAAATGCTGGCGGCGCAGCAGCCCCAGGACGAGCTGTGTCAGGATGCCAATCACCAGCATCAAAACAATCAGACCAATCGCAAAATACAGCGTGCGGGTCAAGTTCTGCAAATAGCGGAAGGTCATCGCGCTTACGAACACGAGGATCAGCGCTTGGGCGAAGAAGAACACTCGGCTCGGTTTTGCCGGGCTGGGTTCTTTGCGGAAGATGTAGCGTGGTTTGAAGTTCTGCAGTTGGTAGATGGGCAACAACGTAAAGACCGTAACTACCACGAATCCCAGCAGCATCCCCTCGGCAATCGAGCGCAGCGACAAAACAAACTCAACCTGCGGAGGCAAGAATGGTTCGAAGATCATTGGGTAGAGCGACTGCAGGAGCAGACCAAGCAGCAACCCGAGCAGGGTGCCGAACAGTCCGAGCACAGCGGTCACCCCGAAAAACTGGTAGCTGATATAGCGACCGGTGGCGCCGACTGTGCGCAAAATCGCGATGGTGCCTTCTCGCTCGCGGATGAACGCGCTCAGCGAGGCTTGGATGCCGATCCCAGCCATGAGCAACGTGAATATCCCGATCAGGCTGAGGAAGGTTAAGAAATGGTCGAAAAACTGCTGCACCATGAACTGGTTGGTGCGGTAGGTATCAACCTGCACTTGCCGCTTGTCAGCAACGTCCGCCAGCTGTCCGGCAACCGCGTCAAGCTGAGATTCATCTTCTACTTGCAGCAGGGCACGGTAATTAACCCGCGAGCCCAGTCTGACCAAACCGGTCGCGGCCAAGTCTTGGTCTGATATAAATAGGCGCGGTCCTAAACTGAATAGGTTGATGGGTTGGTCTGGCTCGCTGAGCACGACATCCGTAATGTTAAAGTTGGCCTCACCAACATAAATCTGATCGCCAATCTGTAAACCCAGGCGGTCGAGCAAGTTTTGGGCGACGATGATTTGCCCAGACTGCAGTACATCCGCGAACGCTCTCCCGCTGGCAAGTTGGACTTCTCCGTAGAACGGGTAGCCAGCCGCAACGGCCTTGATATCAGTCAGCAAGCTGCCTTCACCTTCAGTGAGGCGGACGATGCTGATGAACTGGTAGGTACGGGCGACTTCCACATCTTCTTCCGTTTGCAGCTGTTCTAGCTTAGTGTTGAGAGCTTCATCAAACGGGAAACCTGACTCGACCACGATGTCAGCGGTCAACAGCTGGCGGGCATCACGCAGCAGGGCATTATTGACACTCTCGCCAAAACCGCCCAACGAGACCAACGTGACCATCGAAAGTGCGACACAGGCCACAAACACCGCGCTCTGCTTGAGCGAGCTGGTGACCTGGCGGTAGATAAACGTCCAGTGCATCATACGCTGGTGTAGGGGGTGGCGCGCTCCAGCTCTGCCAGCGAGTCCGAGTCCAGAATAACTCCGTCTTCCAACGGGATGACCCGTTCGGCTAGCTTGGCGATGCGCATATCATGGGTAACTAGAACCAGCGTTGTTTGCTTTTCACGGTGCAGATCGAAGAGCAATTTTAAAATATCGGTACTGTTGGACGAGTCAAGGTTGCCGGTTGGTTCATCGGCGAAGATAACCTGCGGGTCGTTGATCAAAGCCCGGCAGATGGCAACGCGCTGTTTTTCACCACCAGAGAGCTGGTGGGGGAAATTCCCGGATCGTTCCCAGATCCCCACCTGTCGCATCAAGCGCTCTGCTTTGGCATAAGCCTGCGGATCGCCGTTAAGTTCCGCTGGGAAGGTGACGTTCTCCAACGCGGTGAGAGAAGGTACCAGGTGGAAAGACTGGAATACGAACCCGAGCATGCGGTTGCGCAGCGGGGCCAGCTCATCTTCGGTCTTATCGGTGATGTCCTCAGCTTGGACCCAGATACGACCCTTCGTCGGTTGGTCTAACCCTGACAGCAAGCTGAGCAAAGTGGATTTACCGCTGCCGCTGCTGCCCACGATAGCCACCACCTCACCGGTGTCGATTGTCAGGCTAATATCTTTTAGGACATCAACCTGTCGTTCGCCGATCGTGTAAGTTTTGGTCACATGTTGTGCTTCAAGTATGTTCATCTTCAATCGTCCAATCCTGTGCAATCTTCCAAGATCCTAATGGAACTAGCGGTAGATTGCAGGTGATGTTTGAATCATAGCACTAAATGAAATTATAGCTTTTCAACAAGGCAAGCTACTCAGCAGGATGATACTCTCATCAAACCTTTATGTCGGGTGGGATTCCCTTGGGAACAGCGGTTCAATGTGCAGTTCATGCCGGAAACATCACTCACCCAGCCAGCAAAAAAAGTGCTATGATAGCATTGCGAAATTCTATCGAATCAATATCAATCCACAAAGGAATTGCTCCAATGAAGAAAATACTTTTGATCCTGCTCATCGTGCTCATCACCGGTTTCCTGCTCATCCAGCTGGTGCCGTACGGCCGGAACCATACCAACCCTCCCGTCGTTGCGGAGCCCGCCTGGGACAGTCCGCAAACGCGGGTCTATTTCATGCAGGTATGTGGTGACTGTCACAGCAACGAGACAGTCTGGCCGTGGTACAGCAATATCGCCCCGGTCTCCTGGTTGGTCCAACGCGATGTCGACGAAGGCCGCTCATACCTGAATATATCCGAATGGGGCACGCGCGAATTCGAAGCTGAGGATTCTGCTGAGCTGTACAAGGAAGGCGAAATGCCCCCCGCCCAATACCTTCCAACACACCCGAAAGCGCGCTTATCGGATAATGACCGAGGCGCATTCTTACAGGGACTTGTAACTACGTTCGGATCAGAAGGCGGGGGCGAACGAGAAGGCAACGACTGAGACAGGAGATATCTCCAATCGGTGATTAACTGTTACAGGCATGATGACACAGATTCCTTGACATACCGCGTGGATTGAATTCTTTAGCCAAACAACATCTATGCGCAGTCTCTTTGATGAGGTAGTTTTGACTCCCGTTAGACGAGCAGCCTGAAAGCCAGCAACACAATCGCCAGGGCAAATAACCCACCGTAGATCTGGAAAACCCGGTCGGCAAACCATTTCGGCAGGAAAATATCTGTCACCTGGCCGTGGACGGAGCCAAGTTGCTCGGCGTAATTTGTCAGCGGGCACTTCCAGCCGTTGGCGACCAGGATAAGCCCTTCGATCACAAAAGCTCCCACCGCGATCCAACTAAGCGTCGTTATCTGGTCGAAAATCACCTCATACAGCAGAGCAAACAGCATACAGCTCATAAGGATGAAAATCACAGTATGGAAGGTTTCAATAAATAATTGTGAACGCATCAATTCATATCTCGAGATCCATTGAATGATGACATCTAGATTAGGCTGTCACACCAGGCCAAACATCGCGACACCTATCCAGATCAGCCCGACACTCAACAAGGACACACCGATCGAGCGCGGGTAGACTTGATACTTTCCAAACATGCTGCCTAACCCAAAGGTTGGGGCACCCACCGCAAGCAAAAGCCCTCCCATCCACGGGAAGATATCCGTCTGCATGATCCCAGCGCCGACCAGGATATAGCCTATGCTGTAGATCAGCCCAGATACGATAAAGAACGGCATGAAGGTCTTACTCCGATAGAGCGGTCCGTTGAAATCGAGCAGCCCACGGTCATGTTTGACAACGATGGGCCACAAGACAGTTTCCCACAGCATCGTACCAATGAGCAGAACTGTACCGGTAGATGCCACAAAATAACCTGCGACGCCCACCCAACTTGCTTGGTCGATCTGGACTGCAAGGATCCCGGCTTGTCCCAGCAAGCCCACTATCGCCCCAAGTACACCAATAGCATTGATCCAGACCCAGTTACGGTGCTCAACCAGCAATGCCAGGGTCGTGGACAGCTCTTTGTAAGGCATGAAAAGGGCAAAGGCATACCAATAAAATATCAATAAGGCACCGGCAATAATATTCAGGATACCGCTAAAGGTAATGAACTCTACTGTCATGATACTATCCACCTCCGTACCGATAATAAAATACCGCGCTTTATCATGAAGCTGCTGAGAAACTCAATGCAGAGAGAAGGTGATTACCAACCTGTCAGATCTACCTATCATATCCCTAAAAATAAAGTAATCTTAGTTAGCAGAATCAATCCGCGACTGGCGAAGCCGCCCGACCCAAGGAGCGTCTGCGGTAAATGATTACGATCAGCACGATTGCCAGAGCGACCAGGAAAGACACCATCATGTCAATGAACAACGTACCCTGGGCAATGAACTCGCCAATGATGTCGAACATCGCCAGACCAAATAAGAGATAGAAACTCCCGCGCCGGCGCTGCCATAAAAAGGGGATGTTGATCAGGAACAGCCAGCCAACGATGAAACCGCTCACCACCAGCAAGCGGTGATCCAACGCAACCGTCGCCCGGATGCCCGCTAAATCTACAACGAGGGCATAGGTAACAAACATGTGCTGGATGAACTTTTCAACAGAGAGAACGATCAGAACCAGAAGGGGCACATCCGGTTTACTTTTCATAGGTTACGGTTTCCTTGCAGCCAGTGATTCATCATGGGAAGCAGTGTACTTCATAATCCTGGCAATTGCTCGCTTGACAAAGCTTATCCTATTCCGATAACACGCTGTTATCCCTGACAATCAAACAAGACGGAACACTCGTCCACGACTGACACCAGCGGTTCAACGATTGTGATCCAATGCTGACACGAAAGGCATCATGGATTGCCTGGAACGCTTTCACCGGCAGACTACTTGGCTTGTTTAGCTAGTGCGATCGAATCCTGCGCCCAATTGGTTAAAGCTTGGTCATCATCCAACACGCCAGCAGGCACCTGGAAGTATGGCATTCGGCTGTGCTGCGCAGCACCTGCAGCGTCATGATCTGCTCGGTTGTCGCTGCCGACTTTAAAGAATATCACAGCCTGGCTATCGCCCAGGGCAAACATCTTCCCGCTCGCAAAGACGCCTACACCGCCGAACATCCTGCGGGTGGTTATATCATCCAGTCCTGCCAACCGCGACTGCATGCTTTCAGCGGCTTCAACGGCAGCACTGCTCCCCTTGGCGCCTTTTACACCCATCTCCGGCTCCTTGTTGGTTGTCACTTATCATTGTCAGATTGGATCTAGCACACTGCTTGGATCGTCCAGGTACTCTTGCAGTTCGGCGAAGTAGCGGCCGATATGCAAACCGTCCATCACGGCGTGGTGGCCCTGCACGCTGAGCGGCATCAGCTGGCGGTTACCCTGGATGAATATCTTACCCCAGGCGAAACGCGGCACCGAATCACCCGGGTTATAGTTCATCGGATGGCTGAAGCTGGTGAAGGATACCCATGGTAAGGCGGTCATAAACAGCAGGTTGTCATCCCCGGGGTCAGACAGTGTAGGGTGTGATTGGAGATAGGCGATCCGCTCGGTGGCAGTTGCGGCGAAGGCACTGTAATCAGGCTGGTACGCCACGGTGCAGAAACTGAACAGGTCCTGGTCAACAAGCAGCGTGTAGGAGGGATGGACGACGTCGTGCTCAATCACGCCGTTATCCCGCAGGCGGTAGCGGAACTCAGGGATGGCGTTAGCGGTATGTGCCAGCAGGTAGACGAGGCCAACCGTGAAGGAGGTCCCCTGCGCTTTGAGATGTTTACGAAGCTCGGTGACGTCCACATTGGCGCACAGGTTGAAGTGCGGGTGGTCGAAGCGGCGGAACAGTTCGTAATGATCGCGCCGCGGCCAGTTATCCAGATCGATCTGGCGCATTTTCACCTCCAGGGCAGGGCGGTTGGTGAGGGCTTTCTCCAAACTATTGTAGCAATTCTTCTGCGACAAGTAAACTACGAATGACCAGCTAGCTGCCTGATCATTCGTTAGGAGTGTGCATCCGCATCTAAAAGCTTCGGACGCACACATCCACGTTGGATATGAGTGTAATGAAGGTTCATGCGATTGGGATGTAGGGCAAGAAGCAGTTATATTTAGGCGTAAATAATTGACACTCATGTTGTATAATCCACAGAAATCTTATCTTGAACGGCCTGAATGGGAGGTAATCTTGATTTCGCAGGCCAATCAATCGTTGGTTTACAATTTTGCTTGTACAGGGGTAAATTTGAATAGGAAAACGGTTAATCAGATTGGTTCTATTATGATCCTGCTAGTGGCGGGATTAGTGCTTGCTGGGAACTATTTCGATCAGCAATGGATTCCCAATCTAGCCGTTATTGTCCTAGGCATCATTGCTATGATTAGCGGTGTGAGGATCATGATCGGAGGTGAGGTTGTTGGGGGGAGAGCTATGGTAAACAACCCCGGTTCAATCGAGCGATACAAAGGAGGTCGCGCACGATTAAAAGGTCTATTAATTGTGCTGAGTGCCGCCATTATCCTTGCACTGAGCGTGGTTGATCTCTTCACTGAGGATGGAATTAGTGCATATCTTGGTAAGCTTTTGGATTCTTCAATCGGCTTGGCAATTTTATTAGGGTTTACGGGGCTGATCATCTTAGCATTTGGTATCGCTAGCACCTGGACGGAAAGTGATAACACGTCCGGGTATTATGGCAGGCTAGAGGAATTGGAGATCAAAGTTTGGCGAGTTATTTCCATGTTTGCGTCAGCGTCAACCGCGGTCGGCATAGTTATGTTGTTGGTTGCCATCGGGATAGTACTAGCACCGGAGCTGCTAAAAGGAATACTCACACATTTTGTAAACGGGGCAAAAGACTTATTGGAGAAACTGCAGTGAGGCGTATTTCATTCCGTGATGACAGAATACTTTCCCGCTGATATCTTAAACCGATGCAGGGCTACACGTGAGACCTGGTTGTGGTCCTAACCTCCACGGTGGGAGATAGCGTTACGGAGGGTTGGGTGACTTTGGACGGAGGAATATAGCTTTTATCTAACATTCAACCAGCGTATAATCAGGGGTTTTAGTACCAGCTTGGGACCCCCTGTGCTACCTCGCAGCATGATACTAACGCAATTGATTATCGTTAACTGATGGTTATTAGGTTAGCCCTCACCGGTTGACGAATGGCAGAAATATATACTGCGGAGTGATACCCAAATCCGCGATCCGCACCAGCTCAATTTCCTGGCTATCGATGAACGACCGGTAATCGAATGTGATGCCCAGGATGGACAACGTCAGATGTACTGCCGCGATCAGGTTCCCAGCTCGATCTGGTGCATTTTCACCTCCAGGGCAGGGCGGTTGGTGAGGGCTTTCTCCAAACTATTGTAGCAATTCTTCTGCGACAAGTAAACTACGAATGACCAGGAAAAACATCTGGTCATTCGTTTGGAGTTTGCATCCGAATTCTACGAGCTTCGGACGCAAACGTCCACGATAACATGGAGCGTAACAGAGTGAAAGGCAGGAGCAATGCACTTGTACCATTGGGAGAGGATTATTGGGTTCAAATCAGGCGTTTAATTTATGCAATGAGATCCTTCGCACGCTCGGGACAAGAGTGCAATGCACCTGGTCTGGCTAAAGCGGATAGTCCTGGTTGGTAAGCGGGGTGCTTTGCCAAACCTGGTTACCGTAGAACTGTAGGCGCAGATATTGAAAGCTTCAGCCATGGTTTTTTCATTCTTCACTCTGATTATCTATCTAAATTAATTCCCCCGATTTCCATCGTCCCCAAAAAAGTATCCAATTCCATTAATTGGCGTCAATATATATAAGGGTTGGTTCATCACTCCACTCACCACTCCACAAATCCCAGGCTGCTCGTCTTAGCGCTTGGGATGTTCACCATTTTGTCGCCATCACTGCCCATATCCAATTAGTAAGTTACCAATGTGCCAGGTAGCCTCCTGAGAGTTACCTGAGAATCATTTGTTATGCTGAAAAAGCGATATAAGGTTCCGGCCGTTGGTTATGGACCTTATGGCGCCATTTTACATTTGGATCATGCGATGATCCGAGAAGAGATTCAGTTACAGAAAAGGAGCAAAAAATGAAGAAAATAGCTGTGTTGATTGGCCTGATGCTGGTGCTTGCAGTTGCGGTCTCGCCGGCGAGTGCGCTTATTGGGGGCGAACTCGATACAGAGCATACCAACGTGGGCGTGTATGTGTTTATCTGGCCAGCGTACGATGACACTTTCCGGGCGTGCAGCGGCACGCTGATCCATCCCCGGGTTCTGCTGACCGCCGCACATTGTATTGTCATGCTCGAAAACGGTGGCGTCGATTTTGACCAGGTGAGGGTCACCTTTGACCAGTATGCACTGGCTGAAGGCGCAACATACCTGGATATCGATAAAATAATCGCCCATCCAGATTTCGACTATTCCAGACCTGACTCGCACGATATTGCGCTGGTGATCCTGGCCGATCCCGTGGTTGGGATCGATCCCGAACCGCTGCCACCCCTTGGCTACATGGACAAAGTAATCCAGCAGACCTTGCCTGGAAAAAGCCAGCGAGTTCTGGATTTGATTGTAGTGGGTTATGGCGCCTCGGATATATCTTTGCCCGTACCTGACGTGCACCTGGACGCCATCCGCCGGGTTGGCACGGTCACTTTTAAAGACTTGACACCTTTCGAGATCGAAACCAACCAGTACAGGAACCCAGAGAATGCCGCTGTTTACTTTGGCGATTCGGGCGGCCCGCTCTTCCACGTGGATAAACATGGAAACGAGGTGCTGGTGGGCTTATTAGCCTGTGTCGGAGGGGGTTGCTCGGACTTTGGGGTGCACTACCGGGTGGATACCGCCAGCGCCAGGGACTTTATTGAGGGCAAACCTACCGTAAGATTGATGGAACCCACGCAGTTCGAGAGTATGAATTGGAGGGAGCATAGCAACCAGGGTAGGGACGCGATCAAAGGGAGAAACGGTCGAACAGCCCCCAACTGGTTGCAAGATCCACGATGGTGTAAAAGGTGCTGCATCACTCGTGTTCGGCGTGAGCCGATGGGCAAAGTCTGCCTAAGATGAGCAAAATGGCAGGTAGATCGTGTGGCCATTAACGATGACCATCGCCGACCGGGAAAACTCGTTTCCCAGACCGTCATCTATCAGGGCAGTGTTGACAATAAGCTGCGAGCCAACGATCTGTTCGCTCACGGTCACGTCAAACTGAACCACAACCGGAGCGGCTGCAGACACATCCCCACCCCAGGTGACTACTCCCCCGGCCTCATTCGCCGTGCCCGAGGAGGTAATCAAATTCCCAGCGAAAGTCACATCAGCAGGCAAGGTATCGGTCATGGTGACGTTTTCCAGCAAAGGGCCAGGGTTCCGCAACTCGATGGTATAGGTCAGCTTCTCACCAGAGGCTGGAACGGGGTTACTGGCCTGTTTGGTAGAGGACCCCAAATTACCTGGTTTGAATACGCCGGTGCGCTGGTAGCTCCCCCTCCCGGTTCCCCACAAGATGCGAGCGCTAGCTGTGCCGGGTAGGTCGTAGGCCACAAATCCGGAATGGGCGGTGTTCAACACCAGTTCCAGATCCGGATCAGCATCAATGTTCGCCAGCGTGGGGGCAGCCAACGCCCCGTTCCAGTCAGGGCTGCCATAGGCAGCGGGCAAATCGATCTCATGCAGCGGGCTGCCCAAATCATCCAGGATGTGCAGCTTGCCCGTGCGGTAGGTCCCCTTCTGCACCCACGAAGCGAAGATCACTTCAGGGTGTCCATTAGCGTCCAGGTCAGCTACGACCGGCTCAGAAGCGAAGCGGTAGAAGCCATCAGCTGGATTGTATATGGCGTAGGGCCAGCTGCCGTGCTCGGTTTTATCCAACCAGAAGGCGTGCATACGTCCATCGTATGAGGGGTAGAGTATCTCCAAAGACCCGTCACCGTCCAGATCTACCGTAACCGGGTTGGGCTGCACGCTCTCGATGATATTGTAGTCCTGGATCAGCGGGGCACCTGTGTCCAACGGAGGCGTGGTCCAATCGAACCCTGCAGTGTTGAAGCGGGTACGGTCGAGATTCAAAATATAGGGTGTAATATATATATCGGTATAAGGATCAGTATTGCAGTCGTGGACATTGCCAATGACGACCACTTCATTGGTCTTGTCCCCGTTTACATCCACAATGTTGGCCGGACCGTTGGCAAAGTTCGCCCTGGCGGTAGGTTCGGTGTAGCATGGACCCCAGCCGCGGGTTTCGTATTCCAGATCGATGTAGGCTGGGACTTCGCCCCAGAAATCCATATCGTGACCGGGCTGGTCGTGATACATCTCGTTGGTTGGAAGCGCCCAGCCATCCGGCTCGTAGGCGCAGATGGTAATGGTATCGGAGGGGACAATCACTTCCAGTTCACCATCACCGTCCAAATCACCCAATCCGATATTGTCGTTGTACAAACCGGCCGCGGAGCCTTCAGTATCAGTCACCTGCGGCCAGCCAGGGCGGATGTCTCCGGTGTGTTCCAAGACCCAAACGTTGACTTTATCCAAACGGGCCTGCCCTACGGCGATCTCCATATCGCCATCGCCATCCAGATCATCCACGGTCAGGGAGCGAAACTCGTTGCTGGCAGGGTTTTGAGGCCAGCCCGGTTCGTAGTTCCCTTGGTGGTTGTAAACTTCGACATACCCTCCACCGCTGGCAATGACAATCTCCAAATCGCCATCGCCACCTAAATCGGCGACGACGACACCCGGCCAGACGCGGCTTCCCGGCCGGGCTATTCTCTTTTGGAGGGAGCCGTCTTCGCCGTTGAGGACAAAGAGTGAGTATGCTGCCCCGACGACATCCATCCTCCCATCACCATCCAGGTCAGCGACGGCGGGCGATGAATACCAGCCAGTTTCGCACCATGAAGCATAGCAGCCGCCGTATTGCCACTTGAGGACAGGGGCCTGGACGATTAGCGCTCTAGCATCGGGCGGCTGCGGGGACCAACCTAAGGACAGAAGCAGAAAAACCGGGACCAAGAAAATGGAAGTAAATTTGGTACTCAAGGTAACTACTCCTTTAGAATCACAGGGAGATAGAAAGGATAGCCATTGGCGACAATCGTTGCTGTGGAGGTAATGGACAGGGTAACTGCTGCCGTCCCCGTGACATACTGGTTAACCCTCTCGGGGAGTCTGATACCTGTTCAGCCCATTAATCAGATTTTGGGGTTACATCACACAACTATATTCCAAAGAATGAGGCTGGTGGAAATCATCCACCCTTCAGGGTGAAGCCAATTAGCTTAATTATTCAAATGCAGAAGAAACGCCCAGCCCTCTCCAGATTGCATATTTCCTTCTTCCATGGGAAAGTCCAAGGAGATCATCGTCGTACCCGACCATGGATAATCTCCCGAGAATCCATCCGCCCGCACTTCAAGCAGTTGATCGCCGCTCATTTCGATATTCATATGAAGCTGTTCACTACCGGCATCCCCAGCGCATTGACCGTTAATTGTGGTATCCATGTCTAAACTAACCGTATAGGTACCCCAGGCTTCCTCCAGAACTTCTTGATATGAAATCGGACCACCCCCCTGAACCGAATATATTCCGCCCTCATCCTGGACGGAAAAAGGAATCTCTCCGACAGCAAATGGCTCCAAACCGGCTGCTTCTGCTGGACCGACTAGAACTTGAACCTCAAGTGTGCCACTCAGGCCTTCACAACGACTTTCTAGCTTGGGAGATGGCGTTACAACAAGCGGAACCCCAATAGTTGGTGTTGGCGTTGGGGTTGGTGTTGGGGCAAACCAGGGTTAGATGTAAGGCTGCAAGCCATCATGAAATATCACAAGACTAAGAATCGATACCATTACCCAACCATGACTATTATTGCGTTTCATCTTAGCTCTCCTATCTGTATAGATAAAAAAATCCTGGAAATCATTTTTCTACTTACCACGGCAACCCACTCAAGGAACAATAGGCGACAAATAATATCGCGCGGCGAGGGTCGAATATCGATAAGACTTGGGGGTTGCACATACTTCTTTCGCCAGAAAATCGCAGCTATTTTTTCGTAAAACCTACAAAAAAAACATTTCCACGGTCATCCTGCCCGGGTACGTTTCCTGCCTCGATGTCAGCTCGCAGCTACCTAGTACTATACAATATTATATTCCTCGTTACAACTATTGAAGGATTGGGTGTTTGGCTCTACTTTGGTGGGGGAATTTTGGATTGCGGCGAGAACTACATCTCGTTCGTACCAGCTTCATCCTTCAACATATTCCCCTCACCGCCAGGACGATGCTTGCTGCCATCCCCCACCAAATATTGCAGTCCCTCACGGTACACCTACGTCCGGTTGAGGGGGGAATAACAAAAAGCAGGGGGTCAATTGGAGAAATTGTGTACCATCATCTACAGGTAGAGATCTAATCTACCTTTTTCAAACCCAGGATGACAATAAACTTGTTTTCTGGGTATAGAACTGGCCGAGAAACCATTTGATGTTTATGCAACTGCACATTTTCACCACCCAACTCTACTCACTTATGGATTCAAACATACCAAACCATTTCATATAGATATTATCTATAGCCGCAGATAGATAAATCCAATATCTCTGGTGATATCCATCACTGGCAGAGAAGATAAGAAGGCAATATAGTATTTATTGAAGTCTGTAATTGCGAAAATCCTTAACCAATCTGGTGGGATCCTGTATGAACGAGGTCTTATTCCGGCAAGCACAAAAACAAGCGCAATACTGCCAGGTCTTCAGCAATCCCAGACGGATTTTAATCCTTTGGGCTCTGGGAAAGGATGAAATGTCCGTCGGTGATATTGCTGCAATCGTTGGCGCTTCTATTCAAAATACATCACAGCATCTGCGCTTGATGAGGGACCGTGGAATCTTGAGTTCACGCCGGGAAGGGCATGCAATCTTCTACCGCATCATCAATAATGATTGTTTAATTTCTCAGAACAAATATCAAAATTTGCCGCTTTCCTAGCGTACTAATCTAATTGAATGATGATGGAGGCTATTCATGACTTTGCAAGATTTATCTACCATCCAAGCTACAAAGGTTGTTGACGCTCGGGCAATGGCTTGCCCTGGTCCGCTGCTGGAAGCCAAGAAGAGTATTGGTGGCGTCAAAGTTGGCGAGGTGCTTGAGATTTGGTCCGGTGATCCAGGCACAAAAGAAGACATGCCCCGGTGGTGCCAGAAGGTAGGTCACGATTATCTTGGTGACCTGGTTGGTGAGGGCTACGACCGTCTATTTATAAGGCGAAAAAAATAGACTTTTCTGACCTATCGGTATGGAGCGCTAAAAATCGGGAACATAACATCTTTTCAACCATACAGGCCAGAGCATTCTCTGAGATAACTTAGATGAAACAATATCTTGAAAACGATAAACCGAAGATCCTGATTCTGGCCACCATCTCTGGCGGCTATGCAGGTGCAGATGCAGTTGGTCAATTACACACGAATTATCCAGCAAATACATACGTACTCCCCGTATTATGCCCATCGATGTTCCCACCTGAGTTTTACCTGCGATCTTATGAGCAAGGGATTGATGGCATTATCGTGATGTACAGCGGTACCGACAGTCCCTTCAAGGGAGGCCCGGAGCGGACTGCGCAGCTTGTCAACCAGGCGTACCCATTGATGAAAGCGCACGGTATCGATACCCGGCGCTTGAAACTTGCGGCTATTTGCACCGTGTGTACGAAATCTTTTCTGAAAGAAGTGTACTTGATGGATGAACTGCTGCAAGAAATCGGGCATGCCAGAGACGAGATCAGCGCATTTTCCGTTCAGGCTGCCAAACCAGTTTAGGACTTTTACCGAAAGGAGTTCTATCGTTGAAACCAGATATAGTAGACGCGCTGGTTGTCGGCGGTGGTATTGCGGGTATGCAATCTGCCTTAGATTTGGCAAATCAAGGATACCGTGTCGCACTGGTGGAGAAGGAACCCAGCATCGGCGGCAAGATGATTGCTTTGAGCAAAGTATTTCCAACGCTGGATTGCTGCAGCTGCATCACCACCCCGAAAATGTCCGCAGTTGCCCACCACGATAACATCCAGCTTTTTACTTATTGTGAAGTGCAGTCGGTTGGTTTCAAAGGACACAGCTATTTGGTTCAAGTCAAAAAGAAACCGCGCTACGTGGATGAGGCTACCTGTACCGGCTGCCGCCAATGTGAGTATGCCTGCCCAATCAACCTCCCCAATTCCTTTGATATGGGTTTAAGCGCTACGCGAGCAATCCGGGTACCATTTTCCACTGCAGTACCACAGACCGCTACGCTTGATATCGAAAACTGTATTCTATGTGGCAAATGTGAAAAGATTTGCCCGGTAAATGCCATCGACTTCAACCAAGAGTTTGAGGAGTTTGAGATCGAAATCTACAGCCCTCATTTTGGCTACTGGTTATGAAATTACACCACGCGAGGCCAAGAAAGAGTACTCGGCTGACCATATACATAATGTTATCGATGGACTGATGATGGAAAGGTTGTTAGCCCCCACTGGTCCCTACGGACGAGTTATCCGTCCCAGTGATGGTAAAGAACCGGAATCTATCGCCTACGTTCAGTGTGCAGGATCCCGGGATGAGACCTTGGGCGTGGAATATTGCTCGCGGGTATGCTGCATGTATGCCATCAAGCAAGCCATGCTGATATCCGGTTCATTACCTCTAGCGGATATTTCGATCTATTACATGGATATTCGTGCTTTCGGTAAGGGTTATGAGCAATTCTTCCAAAATGCGCGTGCCATGGGTGTTAATTTCATCAAGGGTAAAGTTGCTTCCATTAGGGAAGATGAAGATCAGAACCCGATCTTACGAGTGGAATTAATAGAAGAATGTTCTCGGGTGGTTGAACACACTCACGATTTGGTCGTGCTTTCTGTTGGAATGTTACCTGCTTACGACCCTAGCGGCGTCTATCATGTTTCGAATGGGAATGATCGTTTTATTGATATCCCTTCCCCTAATACATCTCCGTGCGTGACTGACCAAACAGGTATATTCGCAACTGGGACAGCTGCTGGTCCGATGGACATTGTGGACAGCATCGTTTTGGCTGGTGCGGCGGCAGCTGAAGCTGCCGCATACATTGAAGCACAGAGAAATGGGGATCTGCAATTCGTACGCCTAAAAGAAAAAATGGAGGCAATTTATGCCTGAAAAAGAAGGGGAAGATCTACGCATTGGAGTGTATACCTGTTATTGTGGTGGCAATATCAGCGACGTAGTTCGTTGTGAAAAAGTTGCTGAGACTTTACGGAATATGCCTGATGTAGTCATCTCACGCACCGACATGTCAATGTGCTCTGACGCCGGACAGGCTCTTATTGAGCAAGATATCAAAGAGAAAGGTGTCAATCGAGTCATCGTAGGTGCTTGTGCTCCATCGCTCCACGAGCAAACATTTCGCGGCACGGTTACTCGGGCGGGTTTGAATCCATATTTTTATTACCATGTCGGCCTGCGTGAACAAGTCAGCTGGGTGCACCACAACAACCATCAAGCTGCGACCGAAAAAGCCATCCGTTTGATGTCCGCTGGATTAGCAAAAGCGCGTTTGCTCTCCGCTCTCGATCCCATAATGTTAGATGCAGAGCATCATGCTCTGGTCATCGGGGGTGGAATAGCCGGGCTGCGAACAACCCTGGATGTAGCCCGACGAGGAATCCGTGTCACACTTATTGAAAAAACTCCATTTCTGGGAGGTCACGCAGCCCAACTTGAAAAAGTATTTCCCACCGGTGAAAATGCTCGCCAGTCACTCCACAGTCTAATTGAACATGTCACCACCAACCCCTTCGTCACTATTTTTACCCAGGCTGAACTGGTTAGTGTGCGCGGATATGTAGGTGATTACCAGGTTCAGATTTTGCAGCAATCTCGTGGTATCGACAATGAAAACGCCGATGATATCATGGCCGCGTGTACTCAAAGAGTTCCTGACGAATTCAATTACGGCCTCACCACTCGTAAGGTAGTTTACCGTCCTTATCCGAATTGTTATCCTCCTACCCCTGCTGTTGACTGGGAAAAACATAGTGGTGAGCCGGTAAACATTAACGGTAAATCCGTCATTCTAAAGAATGATCCCAAGACCTTCAATTTAGAAGTTGGTGCAATTGTTGTGGCAACCGGGTTTACACCATACGAACCTCACCAGGGTGAGTATGGGTATGGGGAGATCAAAGAAGTTATTACATTACCTCAGTTCATCCGCTACCTTGCTCTGAATCAAGGCGAACAGATTTTGAAATGGAACGGGCAACCCGTCCGGGATATCGCCCTGGTCCACTGTGTAGGCAGCCGCGAAATAGATGGCATCCACGATCCCCAAGAAGACGGGCAGGTGAACAATTATTGTTCACGTGTTTGCTGTACAGCTACCTTGCACATGGCAAGTGAATTACGTGAGCGTTTCCCAGAGGTTAATGTTTTCGACCTCTATGAGGACATCCGGACCTATGGACGCGGACACGAAGAATATTATCGAGGATCGCTGGAAAAGATGGTACGTTTTCTAAGCTTCCACGGGGATGATCGTCCAGAGGTCGTTGCCGCCTTTGAAGGGGATACACATCCCGTGCTAGTCAAGGTGAGAGATCATCTCACATGGGGAGAAGAAATTGAAATACCTGTGGATTTGGTAGTGTTGGCAGTCGGATTTATGCCCAGCCCGGTCGAAGACTTGGTTGAAATGTTAAAAATATCGCCGGGTACAGACCGTTTTTTACTGGAAAGCCACCCTAAACTGCGCCCGGTTGAGACGGCTGTTCCTGGCGTGATTTTGGCGGGTACCGCCCAAGGACCAATGAACATCCAAGAGACTGTCGCGGCTGCTTCTGCTGCAGCTTCAAAGGTTTCGACACTCCTTGCGGCTCGGCAAGGTCAAACTGGAACCCTTTGTAGCAAGCGTCGACCTGGAGAAATGTAACGGTACAGGGGCTTGTGTTGAGGTTTGTGAATACGAGGATGCCATTGCTTTGGAAACAATCATTATCGATGGTCGGAATGTCCAACGGGCAGGTGTCATACCGGCGAACTGCTCAGGCTGCGGCAACTGCGTCAGCGCCTGCCCGAATCGTGCTATCGATATCCAGGGATGGACCTTGGGCCAATACGAAGCCATGGTGGATGCCATCAGCGTTGATTTGCCACAATTTTTCGAGGTGACAGCATGAGCAACCGAGAAGAAGCAAAAAAACGAACAATGATGCTCAAGCGATTACGAACAGAACACGCGAATTCAGTAGAGCGCACTCAAGGATTGCTCAAAGAACAAAAACAAGTTGAAAAACTCATCTTCCAATCTATCCGCGATAAGGCGAAAACGGTTCCGGAAATTGCCGCCGAAGTAAACATACCTACCCACCAAGTGCTCTGGTACCTGACAGCCTATAAGAAATATGACATCGTTGTAGAGGAAGGGATGTGTGGTGATTATTTACTTTACAGGCGAATACAGGAGTAAGTTACATGACCACGTGCGTTGATCCTCAGGTAATGATTGAAATCAAGGAATTCGGAGCAGTCGGCATCGAAAAATGCTTCAACTGCGGAAATTGTACTGCCATTTGCCCCCTCACAAGTGACGAGTATCCCTTCCCGCGCAACATGATCCGCATGGTACAAATCGGCAAACGTGAACGGTTGAAACAGCATTTAGATCCCTGGTTGTGCTACTACTGTGGAGAATGCTCGGACACCTGTCCCAAGGGAGCCGAACCGGGCGAGACTATGATGGCCATGCGCCGCTGGCTGACGGCTCAATATGACTGGACTGGATTATCACGTAAGACATACACATCCAAAGGCTGGATGATATTTCTGCTCATGATGGCGGTGGCGATTGTTGTAGTGTTAGCCACCATGCTACACGGCCCGATCGTCACTAGTCAGGTGGAATTGAACACTTTTGCCCCGGTTGAAATCATCCACACTGCAGACTTGATTCTGGCGGCGGTACTGGGTATCTACTTACTCACAAACCTGGGGCGAATGTACTATTTTGTCTCCAAGCAAATGAAACATATTCCCTTCCATATCTACCTAAGTGAAGCTTGGAACCTGATCTACCATACTGCCACCCAGCAACGTTTTTTGGAATGCGAAAACAACCGCCAACGATGGGTAAACCACCTGATCACAGCGGCAGGATATGCAACTATGTTCTTGCTGATCGTAGTCTTTCTATCCTGGTTTCAGACCGACAACATCTATCCCCTCTACCACCCCCAGCGCTGGTTGGGTTACTTGGCGGCCGGAGCACTGATTTATGGTGGCGTTGAAGCAGTCATTGGACGAGTGCAAAAGCGCCATCAAATGCACAAACATTCGCTCGCCAGCGACTGGCTTTTCCCCATCCTGTTAGTACTGCTCGCGGTATCCGGTTTGACTATCAACTTCTTGCGTTATCAAAACATGCCAATGGCGACTTACTACACTTATGTGGCTCATCTGGCAATTATGATGATGCTTTACGTCACAGTAGGACCAATGGGTAAGTGGGCGCACCTGATTTACCGGCCCTTTGCGGTGTACTTCCAGGCTGTCAAGGTCAGAGCGAAACAAGTTCAAGATGAATCATCTGCTGTCCCCGCGACAGCAAATTGAGATCTACCAAAATATCTGGTCCTAAAAAAGGAGATTAATTATGACTGAGAAAATGGCTGTCGTTTGCAACGGTAACACTGCGGCAAATATAATGCCGACCCTGATCTTTTCATCCTCGGGATTAAGCCTCGACTATAAAGTGCATGTCTTCTTCTGCCCTGCTGGTGCAAACTGGCTGCTAAAAGGTGAGTTGGAGAAGCTCGGTACACCAAAAGGCTTACCCAACCCGGTTGACTTATTCAACACAATTCTGGATTTGGAAGGAGAGATCGTACTGTGTGAGCTGGCCTTGGAAAATAAGGACATCGATCCTAAAGACTTACGTGACGAACGTATTTTGATCAAAAAAGCCCCACCATACCTAATGGATATTGAAGGAGCGAGCCAGACATTCACGTTTTAGCTACAGGAAGGTGTTGCTAAGTTCATAGAAGCTCCACGAATAATGCGTGGAGCCTTTATGCCATAACAGGAAATTGTGAATCGATGGCGACTACAACAAAGCGGTTATTTTTGGAAAGCCTCGGGACACTCCTGTGTGTAATTGTGCTGGGTGTAGTTACATTTGGCTCCTTTCTGCTCTTGCCAGCGCATTTACACTATCATATAGAAGAAAGATATTCATTATCAACTGACGGAAGCGGGTCTGCTGTCTACCTGGGGGTGCTTGTACCCAAAAGCGGTCCATACCAGGAAGTGAAAAATGTCAACATATCTTGGGATGGTGTCCAGGAAAGAGAAGCTAAACAGAATGTTGAAATCATTAAACTCTCAGGTGAAATAGAAGATACGAGCAAACGAGATGCAGTTATCAGCTACGATGTCATCCTGCCGCAAGGAAAAGTAAGCTGGGAAGCCCCTGTTGAAGAATTTCAGCGATTACCTCAACGCGGAATCGAATCCGACCATCCCTGTATCAAGGAGCAGGTTTCGCATGTTACATTCGGTTCCACAATGGAAGATGTTTACCGGATCTATGATTTTACATCTGAATACCTGGTCTACTCCCTGGGAGAAAAAGGCTGCACTTCTCCATCTGCCCTGACCGCATTTTTGACACACAAAGGTGTCTGTGGTGAATTCGCGAAATTGATGGTAGCGTTCAGTCGTGCATCAGGAATATCAGCCCAAATGATAAGCGGTATTACCCTACCTGACCTTGTGGTTTCTGGGTCATCACAAACCAAGACTTGGGGTCATCCCGGGGAATCACATGCCTGGGTAGAATTCTATTCTGATGGGGCTTGGACGATGGCAGATCCCACAGTGAGAGATGGATATCTAAAATGGCTAAACTTTGGTCGAAACAATGGGCGCCACCTATCTTATGGAGAATTCGAACAGGAAAGTATTGCTTATCGCGAGATGCAGTTGTGGGCATACAATCAGGGCAATATCTTCGAATCTAAGCACAATTCACTAAAGTTTGTCGCTTCAGCAGATACTAATAAGGTTTCGATAACACCTTGCTCATTTGTTCAAAAGGGTTGGGATAGTCGTTGGGTAAACACCATCGTGACACTATTCCTTACCACCACTATTCTTTGTACCTTCCGTGCTAGATATTCACTGTTTTCAAGCCATCACTCCTCGAGTTAATCATCACACATTATCGTTCATGGCGATTTAGCTCGTTGTAGCAAATCGTCATTTGCTGGATCGTGAACAAAGCCCCAAAATACCTCTTGGGTTCGATTCGGCACCTCTAATGTTCGCCGCACCATATAGATCGTACGCCGGAGATCAACACCAGCGATCGGTACTTCGACCACTGCTCGTCTTTTTAGGGCACAATTAGCCGCTAAACGGGATACAAATGAGACACCAAATCCGGCTGCGACTGTCTCTACAATTGCTTCTGCATTCCCCAGCTCCAAGAATATATCTAAATCATCCAAGGTGATATCATACTTGACAAGCTCGGTTAACATCACCCTGCGTGTACCCGCAGTTGGTTCACGAAGGATGAACGGGACTTCGAGCAGGTCCGCTGGTTGGATGGATTGCCGGGAAGCCCAGGGATGATTCGCAGGAACGATTAAAGTGATGAAATCTTCGAAGAAATCCTGAATTTCTAAACCTGTTTCTGAAGCTTCCCGGCTGAGTACGCCTAAGTTTGCTTCTTCTTCCAATAATCGGGGGACAACATACTCGGGCGTACATGATAGTATCGTAACTTTCACCCATGGGTACCGTTGGTGGAAACGCCCTGCAAGCAGTGGGAGTAGATACTTGCCGCTGGTAGTACTGCAGGCAATTCGAAGATGTCCAACAAGCTTCTCCTGCAAGGATGACATCATCTCTTGCATTTCGACCGATTGACGGATCAATTTATGTGCCCATGGCAGAAGAAGACGACCAGCTTCGGTCAAATGCAAACCAGAACCTGAACGCTCGAATAAGACAACCCCAAGGTCTCGTTCAAGAACTTTAATATGATGGCTAATCGTAGGCTGGGTGAGATGCAAGCGTCTCGCAGCCTCAGAAAAACTCAGTGTCTCGGCTGAATTGAGAAAAACTTTAAGTCTGATGAGTTCAATCATCTACCTTATCTCCGAGCATGTAATTGTTGAATGGTGACAAGGGATTCTTATGCACTAACTTGACTCCTACTCACGCTGATATTGTGACAAGTCTCGATCGATAGACCAACCAACAATAACAGGAGAGCAAACCGTGCAGTCTATTTTAAGGATATTGGGTTGTTGTTTGGATAGTAAGATTCAACCGAGCTCCAGAATGTTACTCCATAACGTTCAACCTTCTGAGCACGACCACTGGCGATTAACTCATCCAAAGCAGCGTGTACTTCACCGCCGCCCCAAGCAGACAGTGTGTTTTCAAGCTCAATTTGGCGCATTGGGTGGCGAGTGATGATCGCCATGATGGCATCGACAACCTTATCATATATTCCAAGATTGTAATTGCCCTCTACGAAAGTAAATATATGCACCTTGTCACCCAAAATGGCTCTAGCCCTAATCAGCCCTTCTTCATCAGTCGGCTGCACCCAGGTTTCGGCAGGGGGTCGAATGGGCTGATTAATGTGAATTTCATCTGGATCTACATCCGCCAAAACACGAGAGATATCACGCAGTGCAATTTCGGTGTCATTTTGTCCATGCACAAGCATGACTTCCACACATATTTGGCCCCGATATGATCCACGAAATGCGACTAACCCAGCCACATATTGGTTAAATGGGTTGTGAGGATGAGGCCGATTCAAAGAGCGGTAGAGAGCTTCACTACCTGCATCCAGGGAAGGTAAAACCATATCAGCGGCGGCTAAATCCCGGCGCACGGCTGGAAGGTGCAGCAGGGCACCGTTCGTTATTACCGCTACCGGGATTGATGTAATTGATTTCACTTGCTGGATCATCCACCCAAGACCGCTATGCAATGTCGGTTCACCACTGCCAACAAAAGTCACCCAATCGATGTCCCCGGCGGTGTGTTGTTCCAGGGCTGACGCAACCTCTCCCAATATCAGGTCTTGATTTACATACGCGCGGCGATCGTTGGTCAGCGGGCGGGTACGTCCAAGCTGGCAGTAGACACAGTTCCAATTACAGGTTTTCAATGGTACCGGATCGATCCCCAAGGAACGACCCAAGCGGCGCGAAGGGACTGGTCCGAAAACATGTTTCAACATGGGATAGGATATAAATTAATGCCCGTGTTCAACACTCTCCCGGCAGGGTGCCGCACCAGAAAGCTGGCCATTCAGGTAGGACTCTACTGCAGTCTGGGCTGTCCCGGTCGCACCCGTGGCAGTATTAATGCCAAACTCCTGGAAGAATTGGATTGCGCGCCCTCCCATTCCGCCGCTGATCATCACATCAGCTTCCTGTTGGTGAATGAACCCCGGGACTTGGCCTGGTTGATGGTTCCCGAAAAATGGATTCGCAATCACTGCAACGCTTTTTACGTCGTCTGCATCCAAGTCCACTAAGGCAAAATAGGGGCAGCGCCCAAAATGATGGGCAACGATGCTATCTAAACCGTCGTTAGTCTCTACAGATATCGCAATTCTCATTGTATTACTCCTTGTTGATAAGTTTGGTTAGTTCGTTAGCAGCAACGTAGCCAGTAACCTCGATTACCTGGGCAGTGACACCAGGGACCTCAGCCACGGCTTGCTTGATCTGCTGAACTAAGAATACGGCGATTGGACAAAGCGGGGAGGAAGGGTGGAAGGTGTATCCCACTTGCCCACCAGCTTTAACGGTGAGATTCTCAACCAATCGCATACGCACTACATCGGCCCCAGTTTCGGGATCTACAACGGTCTTCAGACGATCAATGATTGCCAGCAGCAGATCGTTCATTGGTTAAGCTCCGCCAAGGCTTCAGCTACGTTTTGCCAAATTGAGCGCAGAGCGCGGCTGGCAGGTGCATCTGGCTTAAAAGCAGTCACTGGCTGTCCATTCACCATGGCAGCGGTCACCGTAAGGTCAAATGGAATCTGACCTACTATGCCTATTCCTTGCTCCCGGCAAAAGTCCTCGATTTCCGCTGTTCCACCCGGGTAGATATCGGCTTTGTTGATACAGACCAGCGCCTTCACTCCGAAATGCGAGGTGGTTTGTAAAACCCGGTGCATATCATGAACGCCAGCGACGGTGGGCTCGGTAACGATCAAAGCCAAATCTGCGCCAGAAGTTGCAGAGATCACCGGGCATCCGATCCCAGGGGGACCATCGACCAGCACCAGTTCGATATCCTCATCCAGCGCCTTAAGCCGGGCGTGCTGCTTGACCAATGTCACCAGCTTGCCAGAATTTTCTTGGGCAGGTATTAAAGCAGCATGGAACAGCGATCCATAGCGGCTCTCGGAGCGGAACCATTTACCAGCAAGTTGATCCTGCATACTGATAGCCCCTTCGGGGCATTGGTGAACACAGGCTGCGCAGCCATCACAGGCCACCGTGTCTATGATGGGCAGGTTAGTTGATTGGTAAATGATCAGGTCGTCTGCGACCAAGCGGGAAAACCCTGGCTGGGCGACCGTTCCGATCGCTTCGAAACGGCACACTTCTATGCAGTATCCACAGCTCGAACAGGTCTCGATGTCAATGTGGGCTATCTTTCCGCCCCAAAAGCCCTCTTGCAGCTCAATCTGCGGGTTCAAGACCAGCTCCAGGTTGGCAGCATCCACATCAGCATCGGCTAGAACCGCGTGGATGGGCATTTCCCCCTCAGCTGCGAGATGGGCAAAGGCTGCCGTAACGCTGGTTTTACCCGTGCCTCCTTTACCGCTGAGGATCACAAGCTGTTTCATACTATATGACCCTCAGCCACCAGCGATTCTATGTGGGCAGCCAGCTGCCGGAAGCGGTCTTCGTATTCTGGGCGAATCTCGATCAAGTTTTCCCCCTGGGCGATGCCCTCACCGATTTGGCGTTCCAGAGGGATTCGCATCAGGATCGGCAAGCCAGCCTGTTGACAATATTCATCTACATGAGCATCACCGAACCCATCACGGTTAATCACCACCCCAGCGGGGATATTGAGTTCCTGTGTGAGCTTGCGCAGCCAAACGCAAATCATGCAAGCCAAATGGAGTGGGTTCGGTTACGAGCAAAACATAATCAGCCCCGCGAATAGATTCGACCACTGGGCAGGATGTACCGGGCGGGGAATCCCAGACAACTACGCTTTCCGGTTGGGGAGGCTGCCACTTCTTCAGCTGGCGTATGACGGGCACAGCCATCGGTTCACCCACATTGAGCAACCCGCGTGCAAATTCAATTCCGGTACTTGTCACCCCCTGTTCTAGTTTTCCAAGGGTTTTTGGAATCTCAATAATGGCTGACTTCAGGGCATACAAGTGGACAGCTACCACAGCCATGACACAGCTCGGGGAACACGAGTGGATTCTCGTTGAGTACTACAACAGCGTGGAACTCGCAAACTTCAGCACAACAGCCACAGCCTGTACAGAGATCCGCGTTCACCTCTGGAATGAGGATGTTCACATCTTTTGTGCGGCGGATTTCTGGATGCAGAAATAGGTGCGAGTTGGGAGCCTCGACATCACAATCCACAAAGGACACCGACACTCCCTGCCTAGAAAGCGATAAAGCCAGGCTGGTCGCGACCGTAGTCTTGCCGGTGCCGCCTTTGCCGCTGGCTACGGCAATGATCATAATTCTAGCTAACCTTTACCGTGCAGTTCTGGGCCGGTGGCGGCTCCGATCTGATCTAATTCTCCCGCAATGTATTTTTCTTGCGCTTCAAGCACTGTCCCTGTACTAGCAATATAGGCTTTGACACCCGCGGCATCCAAGGCAGTAAAAGCTTTGGGGCCATAGCGGCCACTGATAACCACCTCTACACCCTGGTTGGCGATGGATTGTGCGGCCTGCGGTCCGGCACCACCCCGCGCCCCTGCGGCTGGATTGGGGAAGGCTTCCCAAATCCCAGTATCAGTATCATTAAAGAGGAAGTAATCACAACGCCCAAAACGGGGGTTGAATGGGCTTTCTTTTGTGTTACCTGAAGCTGAAATCGCGATTTTCATATTACCTCCAAAAGAAAGACCTCCACCCATACGATGTGGTTCGCTTGAATAAGAGCGGCAATGGGTGGAAGGTTTTTTCAACATTGAATAACAATGGTTTTCACTACTCGCGTATCATATTGGTGCTGCATTTGGGGCATTTGATGTCATAACATGGCTGTCCAGCGACGTGTTTTACTTTATGCCCACAGTTGGGACAAACACAATTTCCAGCTGGACCAGCCGCTCCGGGACCACCCAGCCGACCTCGATTGCGCCCGTTTCCCTGTCCTCGTCCAAACCATCGTCTCATCATCAATCCAGCTCCTTTCTCAATGGTCTATAGGTTTAAGATTTAATGAGTATGAATCACACAATTTAATCTGATGCCATCTGAACTTCTTTTTCGTAATTTGCGAGCAAACGATCGATTTCTCCACGCGTACGCCGTAAATCAGCAATCCATTCGGCGAGTAAAGCTTCCCCTTGAGGGAGAATTTGGTACACACGCCGCCGGGGACCCTGGCTGTCATCATCCCAGCGGGAAGATACCAAGCCACTGTCTTCCATCTCCCGTAAAGCACGGTAGACGAGACTTGGGTCAAAGCGATTAGGATCAAAACCAAATTCATCCAAATCATCCATCAAGCTATAGCCATGCGCTTCATCACGAGTGAGCATGAGCAGCAAGCAGGGTTGTAAAAAGCGCAGTACCCTCTGACGACGTCGTTTACCTCTTTTAGGCATTTGCCTTTGCATATCAGGCATATCTAAACCCTTGCGATTAATCGTCTATAGTATATTTGTCTACTGACATATTGTCAACATTTTATTGTGACAATATTACATTTTCATATATTTAATGTTACATTCGGAATTATGGTCCGGACTGGATTAATGGAATTTATGCTGATAAGCTCAAAGGGCGTTCAGAAGATTGTTGAAAATATTGATAAATTTTGGGATTACAAAGGTGACCATAAGAGAACGATTGTCTCATCAGGGACCGTACATAGAGTCGGAGAAGCATAATTCACTGGAACTCGGCTATAATGCACTAGAGGGAATCAATTCACAATACTTGCCACAACCAGGAACCAATAAGGAGTCAGTCATGTCGCTGACAATCGCAAAAATCACGCTTGCACTACCGCTGCGGATGGGAACGGTCAACTGCTACCTGCTGCAGGATGTATCAGGGACAGTGTTGGTCGACACAGGAACTTCGCACGGGCGGGAGGCACTGGTTAATCAACTGGAGGCGGCAGGGGTGGTCGCGGGTGAGCTGAAGCTGATCGCGATCACGCACGGCGACTTCGACCACACCGGCAACGCAGCCTTCTTGCGAAAGCGGTACAGGGCCCCGATCGGGATGCACGCTGGCGACGCGGGGATGGCCAGCCAGGGTGACATGTTCTACAACCGCAAATCGGGCAACCGGGTTGTGAAATGGCTCGCACCGTTCTGGGCTGGTTTCAAGAAGGCAGATCGGTTTGAGGCGGATATCCCGCTGGCGGATGGCGATACGCTGGATGCGTACGGAATCAAGGCACAGGTGATCGAGATACCGGGTCATTCAAGCGGATCGATTGGTATCCTGACGGAGGCGGGTGAGCTGTTCAGCGGCGACCTGTTCGAGAACTCGAAAAAACCTGGCTTCAGCTCGATTATGGATGACCCACCGACTGCGCAACAGAGCGCAGAGAAGCTGAACAGCTATGGGATCACTACAGTCTACCCAGGACACGGTGAGCCGTTCCAGTGGGAGGAGTTCGAGGCGAGGTGGAATAGAAGAGGAATAACGCCTCAAGGGAATCCATAACAAGAGAACCGGACCAACCCAGCAGGGATATGCAGATTCTCGTTAGGCAGGATATTTGTAGTGCTATCCGGCAACCAATCACCCAAAAAAACATCACCAAATACCGCATTACACACCAGCTTTCCCTACGGGGAAGATACGCTCTGCTCGAGGGATTGATTCTCTGCAGCAATTCCTATATACTGGTATTTGGAGATCATACTTACCAGCATCGCTTTGCAGCTGGATACCACGCTGAAACCGGAGGGATCATGTTCAGGAGACTGCTTGCCACGTTTTTTGTTGACAATAGTTATGGTATCCCTGGCAGTAGAACCGGTCAGCGCCAGCACATTCATCGTAACCATACACAGACGACATCGGTGTCGGCTCTTTGCGTTGGGCTATTGAGCAGGCTAATGCAAACCCAGGACCGGATACGATCACATTCAACATCCCGGGCGCGGATTGCCCAACCGGGATTTGTTACATCTATCCAACTTCTTATTTACCAGTACTGACTGACGATGGCACGACGATCGACGGATACTCCCATCCCGACGCCTTTGCTGCTACCGCCAGTTCTCCGGCGAACATAGTCATTCAAATCGACGGCGGCGATACAATCAACAATAACGGGCTAAACATCATCTCCGCAAATAACGTAATCCGGGGATTATCCATCACTCGTTTCAATCTAAACGGGATCGCCATCGGCGCCATATACGGAGGGACCGGGAGCGATAACGTGATCGCTGGTAACTACATCGGCATCCACGCCGACGGTACCACAGTGGCGAGCAATGGCGGTGAGGGGATATTTATTGGCTTAGGTGGCACAAACAATCTGATCGGAGGGGACCACCCAGCTGATCGCAACATTATCGGTGGAAATACTCTGGATGGCGTCGGCATCCACGGCAAGCGGCACGAATGGTAATAAGGTCTCTGGCAGTTTCATTGGAACGGATGCATCTGGGACAGCAGCAAAGCCTAACCTCTTACATGGTGTACGTATCTATGGGGACGCGCAGAATAATATTGTCGGCATGGTATGACTATGGGGCAGGCAACCTAATATCCGGGAATGGATTGGATGGGGTGCAAATCCTGGGGATCGAAACAACGCGGTAATACTGTTTCTGGCAACTTCATCGGAACAGACATCAGCGGATCGAGCGACCTGGGAAACGGTTTTCGAGGGGTTGGTATCTGATACCGCGGCTGGCAACGGAGGTGAAGGGATTTCTGTAAGCTTGGGAGGTGTAAACAATCTGATCGGAGGGGACCACCCAGCTGATCGCAACATTATCGGTGGAAATACCCTGGATGGCGTCGTGTAAAGGGCCCAATTTTAGTACCATTTGAAAGTGGACAAATCACCGTTGTTTTGGGGCATACTGATAGGGTGGCACATCACCTAATGCCTCATGTGGCCGGATTGCATTGTATTCTTCCAACCAATCTTCTGTAATCGCCTGGACCTCCGCGACAGTATGAAATAGAAAGGCATCGAGAACAGCTTCACGATACGTGCGATTGAAGCGCTCAATGAAAGCATTCTGGGCTGGTTTCCCGGGTTGAATGAAGGCCAAAGCAACATCATGTTCGGCTGCCCAGTCTGCCAGGGTTTGGGAAATCAATTCAGGTCCGTTGTCCAGGCGTAGCTGCTTTGGATATCCTCGCCAGAGCGCCAGCATATCCAAAACCCGCACCACACGTGCAGCAGGTATGGAGGTATCGACTTCAATCCACAATCCTTCTCGGTTGAACTCATCAATAATGTTCAAGGTGCGGATCGTGCGCCCATTGACCAGACTGTCATGCATGAAATCTAACGACCAGGATATGTTGGCTTCTGCAGGGGCTACCAGTGGCTGTGGATTACGCACAGGCAGTCTTTTCTTGGGCTTGACCCGTAAATTGAGCCCTAAAGCCCGATATACCCGCCGAACCCGCTTGTGATTCCAACTGCGACCTTGATTTTTGAGATAGGCATACATTTTCCGGAAGCCCCAGCGTGGCTTTCTGCTTGCCAGGCTGAGCAGTTGTTCACGCAGCTCTTCATCATCTGATGGTTTGGCTTTATACCGGTACACCGAGCGGCTCAGGTTTAGCATGGCACACGCCTGACGTTCACTCATTTGATGGGTAGCGATCGCATACTGGACCAGGTCCCGACGCTCCGCTACTGTGATAACTTTTTTTCAACAATGTCCTTCAAAACCTTGTGTTCCAGGCTCAAGTCTGCATACATCTCTTTCAGTTTTTGGTTCTCTGCTTCCAGTTCCTTGAGCCGTTTCAAGGCCGCGACATCCATGCCACTGTACTTGGCTTTCCATTTGTAGAACGCACTTCTGCTAAACCCATGCTGGCGACTTAGTTCTTCTACGGCGACGCCTGCTTCTGCTTCTTTGAGGATTTTGACGATCTGCGTTTCGGTATATCTTGACCTTTTCATCGGAATCTCCTGTTGTATTGTGCCAGAAAATTCCACTTTTGCTTGGTACTATTTTAGGGGATGGTTATCCCGGGGATCCTAGCACAGACTGGTAATGAGCAAACGCCGGAAAAATCTGGGCAACTAGAGGGTGATACCGGTACATGGGATCTATACAACTTCGAGGTCGAGCGTGGTTTCCTGCTGATCTACGCCCCGGAATACGGTCCGCTTATCTTTGACAGGCGCGCTTACCCAATCGGGGCCAGATGTGCTGGCGGTGGCGATGGGATCGCCGCCTGAGGAGCGCGACCAGCTATACGAACAGGTTTTTATCCCGGCGGTGGAGGCTATGGCGTTCTATGACGGAGCAGGTCCTCACACTAAGACAAGTACTTTGCAGCTCCCGGTACGCGATTACTGGCCGACGGAAGAATGGCGGACCTCCACGCCGGCTGACCAAGATATCGATGATGCCAAACTGGCAGAGATGGTGGCCTACATTACGGATAACCAGATCCCAATACACTCTGCCATGATCATACGGAACGGGTATGTCGTCCTGGATGAAGATTTCCGTCCCTTCCGCAGCCTGGACAACCTGAAGTCGGTGACCAAGAGCATCACTTCGGCGTTAATCGGGATCGTCATCAACCAGGGGTATATCGATGGAGTTGACCAACCGGTGATTGAACTGTTCCCTTCAAGACATACAGCCAACCTGGACGAGAACAAAGCGGCGATGACGGTGGAGGATCTGCTGACGATGCAATCGGGGTTGGACTGGCCTGCAGGACCGTGTCCGTGGAGGGATGGTCAGGAGTGCGCCGATTACACCACCCAGCAGATGCTGGAGGATGAGGACAGCCTGCAATTCCTGCTGGACCAACCTGTAACAGCTGAACCGGGGACAAAGTGTGAATACGTGGCCGGGGCGTCGCACCTACTTTCAGCGATGATCAGTGAGACGACCGGGATGAGCGGGCTGGATTTCGGGATGGAATTCCTCTTCAAACCGCTGGGGATCGAGGAAGTAACCTGGAACGATGATGGTGAGGGGTTGAACCTGGGCTGGTCAGACATCTCGCTGCTGCCGGAGGATATGGCTAAGATCGGCTTCTTATATCTAAACGAGGGGAAATGGGACGGGGATCAGATCCTACCAGTGGAATGGGTGCGGGCATCGGCAATCGGTCATGCAGAAACAGGCAGCCGAGGGATCCAATCGCAGTACGGCTACCAGTGGTGGGTGAATCCCGAATTTGGTTTCTACGACGCAATGGGTTCTGGTGGAAATTACATCATTGTTATGCCGGAGAAAGACCTGGTGGTGGTCTTCACCGGCAGTATGAAGGCCTCCGTCGGTCAGGCTAAGTGGTGGGAGGGGACTCCAGAGGAGCTGTTCAGGGTTTATATCCTACCAGCAGTGCAGTGAGAATCATGTGGACGAGTTTTTGAGGAGTGTCTTATCTGGGCAGCAGCGTGTAAAGGTATGTGGTAGCCCAGCTTATTGTCACGCAAATCCCTCATGATTGTCGACTATGCCCAAATTGTGTTGAAATAGTTGGTTTTACGACCTCACCCAAGGGGGTATCCCAAAGATTCAAGGGGGTGATTTTGTTCCAGGTACATTGTCCAAACTACCCTTTTATTGTAGAATAACAATAGAACACTTGTTCTTTTTTTGATTGTATGCCTGTGTCGACTGGTAAACAGCATCGGCACCAAAACATGTACGAGCGGCCACGGCAGACCACTATCCGGCGGGGGGTCTGATGAATCGCACAAACCATGACCAGCTACTGGATAAAACTGTACCACGAAATATTGCGCGACCCCAAGATGGGGCTGCTGGACGACCATACCTGGCGGCGGACGATCGAGCTGTTCCTGATCGCCGGGGAACGCAACGAGGCTGGGCAGCTTCCCCCGATTTCGGACACGGCCTGGCTGCTGCGCACCAGCGAACAAGACCTGCAGGAGTCCTTACAACAACTGGAGCGGCTCGGGGTCGCCCAACAAGATGAAGCGGGGTGGTTGATCAGCAACTTCGCCAAAAGGCAGGCGCCGCTCAGCGCAGCAGAAAGAATGCGTCTGTACCGCAAACGCAAGCGATCGTCAGATTCATCCAGCGAACAAGACCTGCAGGATAAAGAATCGCCGAGCGTCACAGGTAACGAAGGTGAGTCGGGTGCGTTACAAACCTGTTACGAAAACCGTTACACTGCCATTCAAGATACAGATACAGATACAGATATAGATATAGATGCAGATATAGAACAAGAGGTAGAAAACGTGCGGAGGACACAAAAGACACACCACAAACCGCTCCACACTCCAAAAATGACCGGAGCACTAAAACGGTTGGAAAGAAAGCTTGACGATGGCTACTGAAAAGCAGGTGATCCACAGCCTGAAACGTCTGGCCGCGTACTATGGGCGCGAGCCAACCGATGAGCAAGCTGAGATTTACGTGGATTTGCTGGGTGACCTTGACGCGTGGCGGCTGCGAGGGGCTGTCCGGGGCTGGATGCAGAAATCGCCCTTCTTCCCCAAAGTAAGCGAGCTGCTGGAGCTGGCGGCAGCCATCCCAGAACCGCAGCCGGACTACCTGGCGGCCGAGGCGGACCATCTGGCGAATAAGTTCTACTTTACGGGCGAGCTGGACCAAGAGGAGTGGGATGAACTGATCGAACGTTTCGAGAAAGCAGAACGACCGTACCGGGCAGCGAACCTGCGCAAACGCTATTCAATCTACACGGCGATGATTGTACAGAGAGGCAATGATGATAGTGGCCAGCAGGAACATGCTAACGAATTGAGCCAGTAGAAAAAATGAATGCGGCCAACCAATAAAAGTAAAGGAAGCGCCGCATTCACTCTGAGAGGGTTGGGGGGGGCAACCCTCAACCACATTATTACATAAAAACTAGGTGGGTGTCAAACGCGGGGATTTGTAAGTGCAGGAATTGGGGATTATCTTTGCGCCGGTATGCAAGAAGTGCGGCGCGATATATTTAAACGGCAACAGTGCGGTTTGCAACCGCTGCATTCGGCTGAAGGAACACGGAAAGGCGCGCGTGGATAGGCGCATACGGTTCCGCTGTGACTGTGGAGTGATGGCGGTGAACGTCATCCTGGTGCAGGTCGGGGTAGACGAGGACCAGCAGGAGGTACGGTTGGCATTGTGCGCAGCGTGCCTGGAGGAGGAGCGACGGACGATGGCGCTGATGCGCGGGCGGAGGTGAGGGAGGAATTGGGGTGGTTGAGATGATTCTTTGTGCATACCATTCACGATGGCACTGGCTACTTGCGTAATAATTTTTTAAGTGGCTGCTAAAGTGGAAAACGAGATCCTTCGCGGGCGCTCAGGATGACAAATTGGGGTGCTCAGGATTCCAAGAGCGGGAATGAGTGAAACGCTCTATTGGGAGAGAAGGGATGTTGAAGGCTGGCTAGAGTCGCTACGTTATTATCGCTATTGGCTGAGCTAGACGGGGTGTAACAACCAGAATTGACAGACCAGTTATTCCGCTTCGATCTCCGGCCAAACTAACAATAGGAACGCTACGCCCGCATGGGCGTGCGTGGGTGGGTTGGAAATACGTCCAATATAGTCATCCGGGGAGAGCGGGTCGTGCTGGTACATGCGACCATTCTCGTTTACCCGGCCGAGGTACTCATCCGGTCTGATTGCGACATGTCGATATACCTTACCGTTGCTTGAAATCAACCCGGCCAAGATACTCATCCGGACCGAACTGCCGCTGGTAGACCTTGCCCGAATCCAATTCAACGCTGCCGATGCGATCATCCAGACCGGGGTCTGAGCGGTAGACATCACCTTTCTCATTGATATGATCCGAGAAGTTTGTCCGGCCTACCGGCACGGTGGAGATATACTTTGCTCATCTTTTAAGCCTCCGTTTAAAATAGGTCAACCATTCAAATTCAATAATATTACGCAACATGCTGCCAAGATAGTGTGATTATTCGCGTTATCTGAAAATTCAGAGCTGGCATCAGATTGTTCTGCGCCATCGTTTAATTTTACCTCATGCGGTGTAAAGTATCTCGGGGACAACGCACAAGGAGATTCGCCAATTTACGGTAGGCATGGCTCAGCGGATGCTCTTCGATGAAATACTGGGGAGTGAGGGGGGTTTCCCAATTTAGCGAGATGGGCGATGCCAAGTCAAGCTGCGCGCCTCTCAATATTCGGATTGCTTTTGCGACTACGGCACTGTTGCGAGTGAATAGATCACGCATTCAGGAATCAGATGGGGGCAGACAAGTGAGTTGATCTTTGAATTAAGCTGCAGTGTGAAATATGCCCCTGCGATTGTTCTCCGGATGTGAGTTCCATTATTGACTAACCCCCCAATATCCCGCTGAAGAGTATTATCAGACTCAATACCACGCCAAAAGCGAATGTTCCCAGAAGAAAAATGACAGCGCGTCTCATACTGCGTGTAAAAATACCAGTAATGATTCCTACTATGACGGCTAAAATTAACGCGAACCAAATCATCACTTATCCTTTATACAAAATAACTTTGAACATGCAACAATAATATTTGTACCAAGTCAAAGGTTTACGCGTGGGTACAGGTTTATACAGGCAGCGATATGTCACTATACCACCAAGCCGCCACTCGATCCACCGTTTGTTCAAGCTTATTCGAGCAAGAAGTGCGCTATGGGACCCGATCTGGATGCGATTTGCTCCCACTTTCACCGGGTGGCTACTTCGAAGAGGATATCTTCGAAACCAGACACATCGAGTTCTGCAGGTCTCAAGCCAAAATTCAGTGCAACCAGCAGGCGTTCAGCGGCGGACTCCCGTCGGTATGCCAGCACATCCTGGGATCCATAGCCCTCTTTGAGCAGTGTCAAGCGGCCTTCTGGCAGGGCAGGGTGGTCGCGCCGCAAAGCAAGCAGCGCCTTGTACGTACTCAGCAGCGAGCCAGTGTCGGCCTGCTGTATAGCAACATTTTCAGCGGTATGGTCATCTTGCACCGGCAGCCAAGGGGATACCTCATCCGGACAGAAGCCAGCATTTAAGGTCCCATCCCACTGCATGGGCGTCCGGCAGCCATCGCGGTTCACGTATATACCCAATGCTTTCAACAACCACTCAGGCACCCAGGCGTAGCGCTGACCTAACGGATCCAAGGCGTTCCGGGCAGGGATCTGAGCATCGAGCATCCCGATCTCCTCGCCGTAATACACAACCGGTACTCCACGCACTGTAAGCTGCAGTGTGGCCAACAATTTCAGCCCCTCCAATCCAATCCCCAGCTTAGAGCGCACCCGTTTCTGATCGTGGTTGCCGAACACGTACACTGGTAGAAATGGAGCAGGGTAATCCCGTTCATAGCATTCGATCAGCCTGCGGAAGTATGCTGCTTGCCAGCGAGGTTTCAGCGTATCCCACAGGAAAACCAGGTTCAGCCCATCGCCCTGCTCCCCCATGTAGCGTTTCAGCGTCTTCATATCACCGAATACTTCACCGATCAGCATCCGTTTGGGGGTGCAACCGTCAACCAGTTTTCGCAGTGCCTTGGCAAGCTGGAAGGTTTCAGGTTGGTTTAGATTATATTTCCAGGCTTGGAAGAAACCACCCCCGTGCTCGTCATCCGGCAACAGCCACCTAGACCATGGGTTGTCGCGCAGCTGAACGTCTTTGTAGACCGCGTGGAAGATATCCAAGCGGAAGCCATCGACACCTTTGTCCAACCAGAACTGGACGACATCAAACATGGCTTGCTGGACGTGCGGGTTGCGCCAATTCAGGTCCGGCTGGAATGGCAAGAAGCTCGCCAGGTACCACTGCTGTGTTGCGGCATCGTACTGCCAGGCGGAGCCGCCCGGGATTGCCTTCCAATTGTTCGGGGGGCGATCTTTGCGACCATCCCGCCAGATATACCAATCACGCTTGGTGGCCTCGCGACCGGTGCGTGAATCGACAAACCAGGGGTGCTCACTCGAGGTGTGGTTTAGCACCAAGTCAAAAACCACCCGCATCCCGCGCTGGTGGATACCCTGGATAAGTTCATCCACGTCTGCCAGCGTGCCGTAATCAGCAGCCACCCCGTAATAATTGCTGACATCGTAGCCAAAGTCAGCCTGCGGGCTGGAGAAGAAGGGTGAAAACCAGATGGTATCAAAACCCAGCTCCTGGATATAGTCTAAGCGCTGGATGATCCCTCGCAGGTCACCGATACCATCACCGTTCGAGTCCTGGAATGAGCGCGGGTAGATTTGGTAGATGGTCGTGCGCTGCCACCAATTGTGCTCAGTGTCCATAGCTGCCGTCCTTATTTCAACCTAGATGTAAATTTGGTGCCATTCACCATTACTGGTGTTCCGTCAAAGCGATTTGTCTAGTATGAATTGAGTACGAATGGAGGACTTACATATTATATCCGTCAAGGTACCATCCAATACCCAGCTTCACGGATACCCGGCATATAACTGGCATCCTGTATAATGGGAATATGATTATCACGTGCAAGACCTACACCCAACAGCTGAAGTAGGGAACTTTTCTCACGTGTGCAGCGTCTACCGGGTAAAGCATTCAACCCGCACATTGGCGACCTTGTTAGGAGGGCTCCAGTCATGGATCAAGATAAACCGAAAGGCATCAAACGCTATCGAACGCCGCTACTCATCGCCGGATCAGTGCTCATCGTGGGAGTGCTCATCGTGGGAGCGCTCAGCCTCCTACTTTTCCAAGTCATCAACAGATCCAGGAGTACAGCAGTGACTGACGGCCGCAGCAATCCGGTCTATGTCAGCGGAGAAGATACTGATTCAAGCAGCACCCAATCTCCGGTTGACCTGCCACCCCGTAAACCGGTCCAGCTCAGCATCGGGCAAGCCAAGCCTATACGGATGGATCCCGTCCTGCCGCTAGCTGGCGAACCGCTCCCGACCGAAGAAGTCGAACGCATCCTCGCCCGCCTGCCTAATTTAATCATGGAACCGCAGGACCAGCTTGAGTTTAACCTGCCGGCCGAACCCATCCCGCCCCCACGCCCGGGTGAGACCATCCAGGGTGATTTCCCTCCGTCCCCAAGCGACGCCGTCATACCACCAGTTGACGCAGGCCCGCTCGAAGTGCTGCGCTTCTCACCGGAAGGGGAGATCCCATTGGCACCATTTATCAACATCACATTCAACCAACCGATGGTACCACTTACCAGCCTGGAAGACCTAGCTGCCGAAGAAGTACCGGTCATCGTTGAACCAGCCATACCCGGCACCTGGCGCTGGTTGGGTACGAAGACGCTCAACTTCGAGCATGATTCAACTCAAATCGACCGCCTGCCGAAGGCTACCGAATACCAGGTGACCATCCCCTCCGGCACGACTTCGGCGACCGGCGGCGTCTTGACAGAGAGTGTCCAGTGGACTTTCACGACCCCACCACCGCAAATCACACACAAATACCCTTCCGACATCCCCCAACCGCGCGAACCGCTGATCTTCATCCATTTCGACCAGCGGATTGATCCGCGCGCGGTACTTACAACAGTGCAGCTCTCAGCAACCGGCGCCCCAATCGCAACCCGCTTAGCGACAGCCGATGAAATCAAGACCAATGAAGCCATCAGCCGCTTGGTAGATGGCGCGAAAACAGACCGCTACCTGGTCTTCCGATCCCAAGAACCGCTGCCCACCGACACCACTTTCTCCGTTCACGTAGGTCCCGGCACACCATCTGCTGAAGGACCGCTGGTCACTGAAGAAATGGAGTCATTCTCTTTCCGCACTTATGCACCTTTGCGAATTAGTGAACACGGCTGCCAGTGGTACGATGACGTGTGTCGTCCCCTCATCCCATTGTTTATTAGGTTCAACAACCCATTGGACATCGACGCTTATGACGACAGTCTGCTCACCGTCCAACCATCAATCCCGGGTGCCACGGTTAACATCTTCGGCGATACGCTCCAGATCCGGGGCGCGACGGAAGGCCAGACGACCTATCGCATCACCGTCGATGCTGCCATAAAGGATATTTTCGGACAAACGCTGGGGAAAGACGAGACGCTTACCTTCCGGATCGGCCCCGCTGAGCCTTTCCTGACTGGACCTGATCAAACCTTGGTCACCTTAGATCCAGCAGCTGAAAAACCCACGTACTCGGTCTACACCATCAACTACAACAAACTGGATGTCAAGATTTACGCGGTCCAACCATCCGATTGGCCGGATTATATGCTCTACCTGCAGGAAGGTTACCGCCAAGACCCACCCCCACGCCCACCGGGCAACTTGGTATATGACGAAGCAGTGCCAGTTGAATCGCCCAGCGATGTACTGACCGAAGTACCAATCGACCTCAGCCAGGTGATGGATGGCGAATACGGCCATTACATCATCATCGTGGAGCCATCGCGGGGTTTGAGCTTCTTTAATCCTGACCGCGACCGCTACCGGGTGCAATCTTGGGTGCAGATAACTGATATTGGATTGGATGCATTTGTCGACCACTCGGAGATGTTTGTCTGGGGGACCGACCTGCTAAGCGGAGAACCCCTGGCAGGGTTAACTGTAGAAGGCTACCCGCGCGGTTTGAGCCAGTCCACCGATGCCAGCGGCATGGTCCGTTTCGATTTACCCGCAAGTGGGGTCAGCTATTTAGTCGGCCGTTCAGGCGCTGACCAAGCCTTACTGCCCGAATCTACTCAGCCCTGGAGCGATGGCGGATGGCAGCGCCGCTCTGTAGATGATGAATTGATCTGGTATGTCATCGATGACCGCCAGATGTACCGCCCGGGCGAACAAGTACATATCAAAGGCTGGCTGCGGCGAATGGGCGGTCGGCAGAATGGCGATGTGAGCTTGCCCGGGGCAGGATTGACTGAAGTCAGCTATTCTATCATCGGCCCCCAGGGCAACGAACTTGGTACCGGTCGGGTGGATCTCAACGCTTTATCAGGCTTCGACTTTGTGATCGATATTCCGGAGAACGTCAATCTCGGTTATGCCCAGCTGGTAATGAATGCGCATGGTGACCTGTCCGGAATGTATGGAACCACATTCTCGCACAGCTTCCAGATCCAAGAATTCCGACGACCCGAATTTGAGGTAATTGCCCGCAACGAGACAACCGGGCCTTACTTTGTTGACGAGTATGCCATCCTAGCGGTGAGCGCCAATTACTACGCCGGCGGTCCGCTGCCCAACGCGGAGGTTGAATGGGGTGTCAGCACCTCACCCACCAACTACCAACCACCAAACTGGTCAGACTATAACTTTGGTATTTGGGAGCCATGGTGGTGGTACTATTCGCCGCGTGTCTCATATGAGGTTGAGAGCTTCGGACCGTATTGGCCAGGCAGTGAAACTGCTGAATATGAAACATTCTCAGGTGTTACGGATGCTGCTGGTGAGCACTTCCTGCGGCTTGATTTCGATCCCTACGAGACACCACGCCCTTACAGCGTGCTGGCGGAAGCGACAGTCTTTGATGTCAACCGTCAAGCCTGGACGGGCACCACCAGCGCGCTGGTACACCCCGGAAAATACTACGTTGGTATGCGATCCGCACGCACTTTCGTCCAGCGCGGCGACCCGCTCGAGATTGACTTCATAGTGACGGATATCGACGGCAATCCCATCAGCGACCAATTGATCCAAGTCAGTACAGCACGCCTGGAATGGAAGTACCAAAAAGGCGACTGGCAAGAAGTGGAAGCCGATGTACAGGAATGCCAGATAGGCTCGCAAGAAGAACCGGTCAGCTGTACTTTTACGACCGAAATCGGTGGTAAGTACCAGATCACTGCCCAGGTGAGCGACCAGGAAGGGCGCCCGAACATGAGCCAGTTTACCCGCTGGGTCAGCGGTGGCAAACAAAAACCAGCGCGTAATGTCGAACAAGAAGATGTCACGCTGATCCCCGACAAAGAGTCCTACCAACCAGGGGATGTGGCCGAAGTGCTGGTGCAATCACCGTTCAGTCCAGCTGAGGGATTGCTGACTGTTACACGCAGTGGGGTGCTCTACACCGAGCGCTTCCAATTGGAGGATGGCAGCTACACAATACGTATCCCTATCAATGAGGAGTACATCCCGAACCTGCACATACAGGTTGACCTGGTTGGGTCTGCCCCACGATTAAGCGATAACGGTGAACCAATCGAAGATATCCCACCACGACCAGCCTACGCGCTCGGATCGCTTACCCTAGATGTGCCACCGCTCGTGCGAACCTTGGAGCTGGAACTTACTCCACAGGATACCGAACTTGAACCAGGCGGTACGACAACCCTTGACCTGCAGCTCAATGACAGTCGCGGCGAACCCGTATCCGGCGCAGAGCTGGCAGTCATCGTCGTCGATGAAGCCATCCTGGCGCTCACCGACTACCAGCTGCCTGATCCAGTCTCGGTCTTCTACCACCCGCGCTCTTCCGACCTGCGGTCATGGTATGCCCGCAGCAGTATCGTGCTTGTCGATCCGCTCGCATTAGCGGCAGGTGCAAACGATATGGCCGCGCGGATGAGTGCGACCCAGGTCCAGAAAGACATGGTCTTCGAAGGCGAAGCTATGGAAGAAGCGCCCGCGATGGAAGCACCTGCTCCAGCGATGGGAGGAAGTGCAGCCCAACCTGAACCAATCCGTATGCGCAGCGATTTCAACCCGCTGGCAACCTTTGCACCAGAAGTACGCACGGACAGCTCTGGACGCGCCGCAGTGGAAATCAAGCTGCCTGACAATTTAACTCGCTACCGCATTATGGTGGTTGCCGTGGATGATGGGAACCAGTTTGGTTCAGCCGAATCCAACATAACCGCTCGTTTACCGCTGATGGTTCGGCCATCCGCCCCACGCTTCCTCAATTTTGGGGACCGCTTTGAGCTGCCCGTCGTCGTCCAGAACCAGACCGATGAAGACCTTGCGGTTGATGTAGTTGTGCGGGCAAGCAACTTGATCCTGACGGGCAGTGGTGGAAAACGGATTACCGTCCCAGCTAATGACAGGGTGGAAGTACGGTTCGCCGCTGAGACCGACGAAGTTGGCACCGTAAGGCTGCAAGTAGCTGCTGTCGCCGGAGAGTTCGCCGATGCAGCAACGCTAGAGCTGCCGGTTTATACACCGGCTACGACGGAAGCATTTGCGACTTACGGGGTGATCGATGACGGCGCCATCGCCCAACCGGTCACAACCCCAAGCGATGTCTATCCGCAGTTTGGTGGATTGGAAGTCACCAGTTCGTCAACCGCACTGCACGCGCTAAGCGAGGCTGTCTTGTACTTAACCTCTTACCCATTTGAGTGCAGCGAGCAGCTCGCCGCGCGTATATTGGGTGTCGCGGCGCTACGGGATGTGCTGAGTGCTTTCTCGGCGCCCGGACTGCCCTCACCGGAAGAGATGGAAGCGGCAGTCGCCCGGGATATCGAAACGCTCGCCGGACTGCAAAACTATGATGGCGGATTCCCTTACTGGCAGCGCGGGCGCGACTCTATCCCCTATAACAGCATCCATGTCGCCCATGCATTACAGATGGCTGAGGTGAAAGGCTATCCGGTGCCGGATGACATGAAATACATGGTGCTGGAATACCTGCGCTATATCGAGGATTACTACCCTTACTGGTACAGCACACCCACTCGCCAGACACTCAGCGCCTATGCCTTGTATGTACGCGACCTGATGGGAGACACCGACCTCGCTAAAGCCCAAAACTTGCTGGATGAGGCTGGCAGCGTGGACAAGCTATCGTTCGAAGCGCTTGGGTGGCTCTGGATGGTCTTGGTAGATGACCCCGCCTCGGCAGGAGAAGTGGACGAGATCCGCAGCTATATAAACAACCGGGTGGTCGAAACTGCCGGTGCGGCCAATTTCACGACCTCATATAATGAGCAAGACTACCTGCTGCTGCGCTCCAACCGCCGGATTGACGCCATCCTGCTGGATGCTTATATCATTGACGATCCCGACCACGATCTCATCCCAAAACTGGTCAATGGGCTGCTGGCGCACCGCACCCAGGGGCGCTGGGGCAACACGCAGGAAAATGTTTTTGTCTTGCTGGCCTTGGACCGCTACTTCAATACCTATGAGGCACAGACACCAGATTTTGTCGCCCGGCTCTGGCTCGGAGAGACGTATGCGGGAGAGTATGAATTCTCGGGCTACTCGAACGAACGAGCTGAGGTCATCATCCCGATGAGCTATTTGATGGATAGCGAAGAAACCACTCAAGACCTTATCCTGCAGAAGGATGGCACCGGGCGGCTGTACTACCGCCTGGGGATGCGCTATGCTCCCACCGACCTAAAGCTTGACCCGCTCGAGATGGGTTTCGTTGTCGAAAGACATTACGAAGCCATTGACGATCCGGAAGATGTCTACCGAGCCGAAGACGGGACCTGGCATATCAAAGCTGGCGCCCGGGTGCGGGTGCGGCTGAAAATGGTGGCAGACAACCGCCGCTACCATGTCGCACTGGTGGATCCGCTGCCGGCTGGGTTGGAGATCGTCAACCCTGACCTGGCTGTTTCCGGCAGCCTGCCGCAAGACCCCGACAGCCCAGACTACCGCTATGGATGGTGGTGGTGGGGCACCTGGTACGAACATCAGAACATGCGCGACGAACGCGCCGAAGCGTTCACATCCCTGCTCTGGGATGGTGTGTATGACTACAACTACATCGCACGGGCAACCACCCCCGGCACATTTATCGTGCCGCCAGCAAAAGCTGAAGAGATGTACTCCCCCGAGGTATTCGGCCGCTCGAGCAGCGATTGGGTTATCGTAGAGTAATCATAAACCCTTGCGAAGGATAAGACGGGGAGGGCAACTCACTCCCTCCCAACAACTACCTTCGCAAGGGGGCATTTCCCAACGCGTTTTTAAATTTATACGATAAAATGGGCTTGTAACCAAAATTCACCGCGCTTGTCGCTAAACAACTCCTCCCCATGCGCTGTTCAATCGTCATCCGTTCATATAATGAAGCCAGTCATATCGGGCGCTTGCTGGAGGGCATCCTGCAGCAGACGATTAAGGATATCGAAATCATATTGGTTGACTCGGGTTCGACTGACAACACACTGGAAGTCGCGGGGAATTATCCAGTTACAGTGTTCCAGATTCCACCAGAGGACTTCACCTTCGGACGCTCGCTGAATGCGGGCATCTCCCACGCCAGCGCAGACCTGGTTGTAATCGCCAGTGGGCATGTCTACCCTGTCTATCCGGATTGGCTCGATCACCTGCTGGCACCCTTTGCCGACCCTGAAATCGCCCTGACTTATGGGATGCAGCGCGGCAACAGCGAGACAAAATTCTCTGAACAGCAGGTCTTCAACCACTGGTTCCCAGAGGTTTCCGACCAACGCCAAATGCACCCCTTTTGCAACAATGCAAACGCGGCCATCCGCCGCGCCCTGTGGCAGATACAGCCCTATGATGAGACGCTCAGTGGATTGGAGGATATCGCCTGGGCAAATTGGGTGCTCAAAGAAGGTTATGCAATCAGTTATGTCGCCGAAGCCGAGATCATCCATGCCCATGATGAAACCCCCCACGATGTTTTCAACCGCTACCGGCGTGAAGCGATGGCATTTAAACGCATATACCCTCAAGAGAGCTTCTCCAGGTGGGATTTTGCCCATTTAGTAACTACCAATATTGGCAGCGATCTATGGATGTCTGCCCGGGAAGGGTCTATCTGGCGTCACTTCAGCGGGATACTATGGTTTCGCTGGATGCAATTCTGGGGGACTTACGAGGGTTACCGTCAATCTGGCCCGTTAACCTGGGAACTGCGCAAGACCTTTTATTACCCGCATGGTGTAAGCACTTCAAGCGCGATAAATAGGCGGGATGTAGAACCAATCGAGTACGATAACTAGTTCTGATCAACTAACAATAAAACCTATATTCCGACCATACAGTCGGAGGCGGCTTCCCCATTCTCCACGCCAGCTATCCACTTGATTGATACACGATCCTGCTGAGCATTAGGAACGCTTAAGGTTGAGAATAGCCGGCTATAAAGACCGCTAGCTCAAGGGATGATATGCTTCGGTCAATCATGCATTCAGTGGCAATAAAAAACTCAACCAACAACATCTTTAAGGAGTAAGAATGACAAAGTATCTCATTGCACTCGCAGCTGTACTGCTGGCCTTAGCTTTTCCCTTCGGTGCTGCATTGGCAGCACCCAATAACGACACTCTGCCACAAGCGGGTCCATATGAAGGCATCTTCTATGGAATGATCCAGGGGGACCGCGAGAGCCAGGCACCAATCGTTATAGCATTAAAACAGCGCGGGGAGGAAATCTCCGGCACCATTTACTTAGGTGAAGGACTGTTCATTGACGGCGGTGTGTGTGGGAAAGTAAATGTGCCCTCCACCCAGCAGGCTGCCCGCGGGATCAACAATGCGACCGACCCCAACCGGCTGCAGGCAAAGACAACGTTTAACGTCAGCGGCTTCCAGCTTGATGCCAGCTTGAACAGCCTGCTCTCCGCCGATGGCAATACGCTCACAGCAATTGCCAAAGCCGATCTGCCTTGGTTTTGCGGCACTGACCCCACACTGAAAGCCAATCTACAGCGCTACTTGGCAAAGTAATTTATTCAGCATATTTGAGCATATTCAAGCCGGTAGAATATTGAGCACACCCCCAAAATCACCAGACCAAAAACCGCCTGCCTAAGAAGAGGACATATCAGGCAGGCGGCGGCATTCAATCGCTGAACTCCCAACGGGTCGCGGTCTGCGGATATGCACTTTCCAACCAGGCGAAGGCACACCGGGGCTGCAGCTGGTAAGTCAGCGTATTGGGCAAATCTACATCGATGTCATATTTCTGTGTATAAAGATTATTGATCTGCTCAAGAAAATGCCGATCTGTGACCTGCACAGCAAGACCTTCCAAAATCACGACTTCATCACCACTCTCAAGATGGACTACTGCCTTTGGGTTGGCAGCCAGGTTCATTGCTTTGCGTGAGGCAGGGTCAGTGGCAAAGAATATACCCCCAGCATGCCAAACTCCCCAAACCGGAGCGGCATGGGGGACGTTCTGTTCAGAAACCGTTGCCAGCCAGTAGTTGCGCGCATCCGTCATGCGGTTCTCAACGAAAGACCACGGCAGCAACTCACTGGACTCGCCAACCGGTTCGATCCCATAGCTCTTTGGCAGCCGCGGCCGGCTGGAATGGGTGGGGTTGCGCTCTACCATCTATATCTCATCCCTATTCATTTCTAGACTGCTTGAATCTACTCTGTAAAATTAGCACCACGAAAGGACGGATTTAGCCCATCCGTGCTTGGTATCCAAATTTACTTGGCGACTACACTTAACTTATTGACCTGAATATAAGGCATCAAACCAGGGAAGATCGCACCTGGACCACTCACCCATACACGCTCCTGGCTGATGGCGGTAATGTCGTGGAGGACATCATACACGTTACCAGCTAGCATAACATCTTTGACGCGTCCGACGATTTCTCCATACTCAATTTTAAAACCCAGAAATACGTTGGCCGAAAACTCACCGTTGATCGGATTACCTTGCCCTAATCCAATATAATCGTGAACGAGGAGACCCTGCTTGATCCCTTTCAACATCTCAGCATGAGGCGTATCACCAGCATTAATGACCAGATTGGTAGGTTTACGCTGGGCACCATGACCTGTGGGAACTGCTCCCGCCCTACCAGCGGTGTCCAAGTCGTAGAAGAAATTACGTAAGACACCTTTTTCTACTATAGGAGTAACGCGGCGAGAAATGCCCTCGTCATCGAAGGTACTGGATAAGGGACCATTGTCAATCAGTGGGTCGTCCACTAGGCTAAAACCCGGGTCGGCAACCGGTTTACCGATCTTGTCTCGCAATGGTGATTCTCCCAAGTAGACACTCTTGCCATCAACTCCAAGAAGCAGTGAGAACAAGATCGCGACCAATCCCCTGGGTGTGAAAATAACTGGATATTCGCCGGTCTGCAGCGGGGCAATGCGCTCAGCCATACGGAAGAATTGGATGGCACGCTCAGCAATGTCTTCCGTATCTACCAGACGTTTTTTTTGGCCAACACTATGCCATGCAAATAGGATATCTGTACCACGCACCAACTCACCAAACGCTTCAAGATTAAAATCGGTGTGCTCGTCAGCGTAGACGGCATTAGCGGAATTGGCAAACTCATTCACGACAAAATTCTTACCAATGTTCGCCCCGGTCAGGATCTCATCGTTATATGACTTGATCATATCCATCATCCCCTGACCCAGCTGGATCATCTCAGGCATACCAAGCAATCGTATCGCAGGATCGTTAGTCTTTACCGGATGGGTAGGCTGGGAAACAGGCATCTCGTAATGGGCGATATTACCAAACTCTGCGGCTTCAAGGGCGCGGTTGACCACGCCATCTATATCATGAGGATCGGTGGTTAAAGAGGTGCCCACTCGATCCTTGTGAATTACTGTGACCTTGATATCTGTGCGCTGCGATACTTCGGCTGATTTAAGTCGATCAAACTCGAAATTCACATCGCTCATTTCTTGAACTTGCATAACAGCCTGAGCGGATTGGGCTTTCTGCAGCGCTTTTTCAACAATCTGCTCAACGATCATTGCTGGCCTCCGATAACGCAATCCTGGATGCGCACATAAGGTCCGCCCACACCCACCCGCAGGGGATATTGACCACTCTTCCCACAGCCGCCGCGACCATTCGGATACCAATCCACGTGGTCCCCAATCATATCTATATTCAATAAGGTTTCGAAGACATTGCCGGTCAAAACTACATCCCGCACCAGCTCTGCGATCTGCCCATCACGGATCATATAGCCATAGCCTGCCGAAAAAGTGAACATCTCCAGGGCAGTTTGTCCGCCAAATGCGTTTACGGCTAAAACTCCAAGTTTGATATCCTTAAGCATATCATCCAGATTGGCAGTACCGGGTTTTATGTAGGTGTTGGTCATGCGCACGATGGGTGGGTGCTTGAATGCCACAGCACGAGCGTTTCCCGTGGGAAGTTCGCCCAGTTTGGCAGCGGTCTCACGTGAATGCAGCCTACCAACCAGGATGCCATGCTTGATAAGATACGTCTCCTGGGTTGGAACCCCTTCATAATCATTGTGATGCGTTCCCAACCCGCCCGGGAGCGTTCCGTCATCGATAATATTCAAACCATCCATACCAAAGCGCTTGCCAAGCTGCATTAATTCCTTCATGCGCTCGTTCTCATAGACGAAGTCCGACTCGCTCAGGTGGCCGAATGCCTCATGCGTGAAGACACCGGTCAACAAAGGATCGGTAATTACAGTGTATTTGCCTCCGGTCACGGGTGGCGCTGAGAGAAGTTCAACCGCCTTGCTCGCCGCCCGGATAGCTCTTTTATGCGCGTTCTCGACACTTCCATAACCATCTAATCCACCAGCATTATCAAAACCCTTCTGGATGATATCGTCCTGGCGGGCAACTGCCAACAGATCTATGTAGACATCAGGTATTTCTTCCCTAATATTTGTCCCCTGGCTGTTGGCATATGAAATTGTCTTAAAGCTATCGCCATAACGCACATCCGTAGTCTGTATCTTCTCGTGGTAGCTTAGGATGATCTGGTTGTACTCTTCGGTTAGGGCTTTCTTTTCGGCCAAGGGAATATGGCGGAAGTCTTTTTCCATCTTGGCAGGGATATTCACTACAACCGGGTCCACCGGGGCAAAGAAGGTCTGCCCACCACCCACGAGACGGGCGGTTTCACAAGCCTCGCTGACGTGGTGCGCTAGGTTTTCCAGGTCGTTGAATGTGACGTAACCCCAACCGCCCTTGAACAAGGCCCGCACGATACCGCCAACAGTGCGCGAGGAACCGATCGAATCGGGATCTGGGCCGCGAAAAGTCACCCAGGATTCGGTAACATCCTCAATGCGGATATCGACATAGTCGACATCGTGATTATTCAGCGCCTGCATGAGTCGATCTTGCATATATCCTCCTAATGGGTAGTAGTATGGATATCATCTTTGAGCATACGGTCGCAAATGGGCGAAACTTCGCTAGCATTATTACACCTCATGCAAGACCCTTAGACGATAAGACAATGCCGCCACCCTGATAAATGGTTGGATCGGATTTTGGTTTACCAACTCGATTTTCTTCCGTGTAATTTTGATAATGTTAGTTCGCTCACAACACCATGCAGATGGATTCGCTAGCGAGAAAATATAGCGCTGAAGTTGGTCAGTGGCTTTTTTGATAACCGAATTGTTTTATCCCGCCCGCTATGCCGGTATTAGCTTATGTTGTAGTACTAAAGGTACCCATTGTTCCGTCAAATTTGATTGTATGGTAAGAAAAGAGTATAGACGGAACACTTTAAGCTTTGTCAAGGGGGTAATAACTCGGATATCGATCGAAGCTTTCATCCTTGACAAAGCACTTCAATATTATACGAAATTACTAAGAGCTATACAAGCGCGTCTTGCCCTGCGATTTGATCGCTGCACCTCTCCAGAACGATTCGGTCAGGGCCGAAAACCTGGTGTCTAATATGCCGCTATGCTATACTCCCAAATCTAACCAATCAACATACGAAAAAATGAAAGGACCTATAAAATGACAACCAAAACAGATTACACCGCGGATGAATGGCAGAAAATCATCGCCGCCCCATATTACACTGCGATGTTGGTCGTAATTGCCGACTTTAATGTGACTTTCTTCAGGGAGATCGGCGCCATGGTACAGGCTGTTACCGCCACTGTCGCAGGCACTAAAAACGAGCTGCTCAAGCAGATCGCTAAGGATTTCGGTCAGAAAGAGAATCAAGAGCTGATCAGACCCGAATTAGAAGGTTTGAAAAGCGAGCAAGATCCAGCCATCCTACAGCAGAAAATGGTGGAATATGTAGTAGCGACCTGTGATCTGGTAACAGAAAAAGACCCTGATGACGGCGCAGCTTATCGCAAATGGCTGCTTTATCTGGCAGATGCCACCGCCAATGGCTCAAAAGAAGGTGGATTCTTAGGTATCGGCGCGGTGCGAGTTAGCGACCAAGAACAATACGCGCTGGATGAGCTAGCGAATGTGCTGGGAGTAAAGCAAGAGGAATAGTCTACAGATAGCCTACAGTACCTCGTTTGTAAAAAACGACTTGGAAGAGCGGCAAGTACCGAGCTGACTCTACTCAGCTGTAAACTGGTAACCCATCATGCTAGGGAGAGGTGCAATTATCAAGCAAACGTATCACAAGTCACAACCTTTACTCCTCACACTTGGTAGTAATAACTTGAGTTTTTTCTATACCTGTCCCTCATCAGCTCCCCCGGATTGAAATCGCAGCTTAAAAAAATTGGTAACAAAAATCTTATTCGCAAAGTACCATTCTCTGTTTGACAGCATGCACTGCCACCACTATACTCCCTGCAAATCAATTCATCGCTTTGGAGGTTTACGTGAAAAACACCAAGCTGATTGTCTTCATCGCAACCCTACTCCTGGCCGTACTGGCCTGCAACCAACCCCAGTCCGAAGCGACCAACCAAGAGACACAAGTCGCCATGTGGGTTGCGGAAACCTCCACCGCGCAAGCCACCGCTATCAGCGCTACTTCTGCGCCATCCCCCACAGCAACCATCACTCCCACACCCACGGTGACCCCCACGCCGCAGCCCACGACGGTCGTAGTCCAGGCGGATGGCAGCGGTGATTATGCCACGCTTGCCGAAGCGGTAGCAGCCGTTCCTCCAAGTTCGACGATCGTTCTCGGTCCGGGAGATTTCCCGGTCGAAGGTCCACTGGAATTCAGCAAACCGCTTACCCTGCAAGGGGCCGGTTTAGAGCAAACATTCGTGCGATCAGCCTCGGGAGAGAACATCATTCTGTATATGGGGCCGGGTGAGTTTAATCTCAGCGGGATTTCATTTAACTTTGAAGGTACCGAATTACACAATGTCGTCAGCATCAAGGACGCCGAAGTCAAGATCGACAACTGCGGGTTCACTGGCGGGATCTGGGATGAAGAGCGCGAATCCGGCGGGGTCGGTTTAGTGCTAAAAGGTGACACCCGCGGTACGGTCAGGAACAGCACACTGGAGAACAATACCCTGCACGGATTGGAAATTAGTGATACGAGTGATATCACCATCGAAGGCAACGATTTGACCGGAAATGGCAGCAATGGGATGACCCTTTTTGATAATGCCCGGGTAGTGGCACGAAATAACCGCAGTACTCTAAATGGGAACCACGGCTTTGCCGCCTGGGATCAGTCAATTTTGATCCTGGAGAACAACGTGTGCAGCGAGAATTCGGGCAGCGGTATCCGCTATGGGAATAATTCGAGCGGGACAGCAAGCGAAAACCAGTGCACTGGCAACAACTTCTCCGGATTCATAATCGCTGAGGATGCGGGACCGATTTTAGAGAACAATTTCTCCAGCCTAAACACTGAATCTGGGTTCGCCTACTTTGAAAATTCTAGTGGTGAAGCGCGTGGTAATGAAAGCTCTGGTAACGGATATCACGGCATAGCAATCCATGATGCTGCCCAACCGCTGCTGGACGGCAACACCTGCGCCAATAACACCGAGACGGGTATCGTCTACTTTGGGACAGCCTCCGGAACAGCGCAGAACAATAAGACAACCGACAACGGCTACCATGGTTTTGAATTCCAGGAACAAGCTTCCCCGACGATCACCGGCAATACCTGCTCAAGCAACCAGGAAGCCGGGATGCAGGTAGCTGATGAAAGCAAACCCACGATCGATGACAACAAGTGCGCGTCTAATGGATTATCCGGGATCATCGTGGAGGACTCGGCCCGACCGACCATCCTGAACAACACACTAATCAACAACGCTGAAGCGGGTTTATTATTCGAAGGTATGGCTGCGGGGACGGCTACTGGAAATGAGATCTACGGGAATAAATGGGGGATCTATCTGGATGACAGCGCTTATCCAGAACTGAACAGCAACGAAATATATAATAATAGCTCCGCCAATATCTATGACCGTCGTGGAAGTTCAAATCTGGATGCAATGCGCTTACGGTTTGTGTCGCTGACCGGAGCATAAATTCAACTCGCAAGATCCGATACCAATGAAGACAGCGCATGCTCACAAATGACGCATACGCTGTTGGTAATATTCTGCATTCACTCACGAAATCAAACCTAGTGAGATTTTTCGGTCATGCTGAATAAGGTTAGGTACTACTCCGAGTACAGCTCGGGTTGCGGGTATCCAAGTGGGACACCGTCTGCGTTGTAGGCGTTGACATAATCCGCCGAAACCCACGCTTGCCCATCCGGTGATATCGTGGTCGGCACGCTGATCTGCCACCAACCGCCATCTGGGGTTACCGCAACGATGGGCGCACTTGAACCGGCGGGTGCCACACCGTAGCTAGGGAACTCTGTACCGGGTCCGCTGCGGACATTGATGGCTGCCCCAGCAACAGCATAAGGTCCTGAGAAAGACGGTGGCGCAGGAAGGTTAACCGGTGGACCTTCGGGCGCGGGCGTCAATGCCTTGCCCACCAACACACCTACCAACAACACAAGGATTACACCAACTACAACCATTACAATCGTTACTAGGGTGTTGCTAGTCTTCTTTTCAGTTGAGATTTCTTCACTCATATATAATTACTCCTTTCCCTATTTGTTATTTGCAGCTCTAGTTTAATTTGCTAGATACGCCGAATACGTGCGGGTTAAATCTTGAATGTCCGCCGGACACCGGGCATCAGCAGGTAGATGAGGATGATTGCCGGCAATATAATCGTCAGTCCACCGCAGATCAAGCCCCAAACTCCACCGGTAAACATGCTGATCAAGCCCGAAACGACGTTCAAACCTACCGCGATCAATGCCAGATACCACGCCCAGCGGTATACGCCCAGCAGCCCAAAACCAACGACAATCTGGACGATGCCAGCCAAGACGCCTATGAATGCCGATACGCCGGTTGATGCGCCGGCGGAAGCCAAACCTTCCGCGCCGACCATGCCTCCAAAGAGCGAGCCAAGACCCGCCACACCCAGAACGAGCAAACTCCATAATAACGATATACCACCCAGGATGAAGGCGAGGATGGCAATAATTGTGACACCTGCAGGACGATTCTTCATTTCTATCTCCTCTTGGTACATGATGATGAGCCAGTAACCAGATTATATACGATCTGCCAGATGAGTAGGGCTTTGTACCAATAAATAAGTTTAACAAAAAGCGGTAAGGCTACTTACATGACCAAGTCGTGTATCTTCAGTGGAGTGTCGCTGGCGAGGAAAGTGATGATATTACCTGGAGCGGATCACAACTTCATACAGTCCATATATCGAATACCTTGGATAGTGCTAATAGAGCCAGCGAATTTCGAATTCGCCCTGTGGCTATCTCTTGTCTGACTTCATCAAGCGCTAGAACTCGCACAGCGATCATCTCGCCATCATCCAAATCAGGGGCATCCGTCAAGCGTACATCACGCGCCAGCCACTGGTGGCAGCGGTTGTCCTGGAATGCTGAATTCGGTTCAACCCAACCGAGGTCAACCCAATCCTTGCTGGTGCAGCCGGTCTCTTCAAGCAGCTCCCGCTGGGCCGCGGCAAGGGGAGTCTCGCCAAGTTCGATGATACCAGCCGGTATCTCGGTGGTCACAGCGTCGACGCCAAATCGGAACTGGTCAACGAACACGATCTTGCCATCGGAGGTTTCCGCGACTATATCCACCCAATCGGGAGTCTCCAAGATCGTTGCCCGCGACTGGCGCCCATTACGCGGGTTCACCATCCAATCGTAACGGACCTTGAAGATCTTCAGGTCTAGACCTGCTTCTGAGCGAGATCGTTTCCAGAGCAGTGCTTGATCGCCAGTATGAGCACTGGTCTCAACTGTTTTAGCCATGGTATCACCTCAATTCAGTTCAATCACTCGAGCTGCAATATGGGCGATTATACAGCATGGGACTTGGCATGTGCTCACAGCGCGATTGACAAATCTTATTATTTGTGCAGTAATATGGGTGACCAGTCACCCATATACTCAAGGAGATAAATGACATGCCGCGTTATAAAGAAGAAGAGCGTTCAGCAAACCGCTTATCAACCCGCAATCGCCTACTGGAAGCTGCTACCCAAGAATTCGCCCAGCTGGGTTTCTCGAATGCAAATATCGATACCATCTCCAAAGCCGCTGGATTCGCGAAGGGCACTATTTACAACTACTTCCCCAGCAAGCGCGCGCTGATGCTGGCATTGATTGAGCATATTGCCGAACATCATTTGAGTTTTATTACCAGTCATGTCCTAAAAGAGAGCAAAAGCGATGATAGGCTGCATCAATTCTTCTTAGCCGGGTTCGCGTTCGTTGAAGAGTTCTTATCGGAAGGGTTGGTAATGGTCAACAACCTGTACGGACCCGACCAAGAATTTAAACAGGAGATGTACGCCGCATACCAGCCGATGTTCGGTTTGGTAGCTGACGAAATCATCGCATATGGGATCGATCAAGGACAATTCCGAGCGGTTGAAGCATCCCCAATGGCGGGGTTGCTGATGACACTCTACCTGGGCAGCGCCTCCCAGCTAAACGAACAAGGTAAACCATGGTTGCCAGCGCCCTTTGTGAGCGAATTTACACTCCATGCACTGAAAAATTAGCAGTTCTGGTTTTGGACAAGATATATCATGAAAGGAATTACTATGCATACTCTAGTTGTTCACTACTCGAAATACGGCAACACCCAACTGGTTGCTGAGACGATCGCGGATACCATGCGGGCGGCAGCGGACACCGGTTCTCAACGTGTCACAGTGACCCGCCTTGAAGAGCTCACGGCAGACGATATCCATGAGGTCGGCCTGCTTGTAATTGGTGTGCCGACCCACAATATGAACCTGCCCAAACCAGTCCGCCCTCTCCTTGCTGGGTTGCCCAAAAAAGCCCTGCGCGGGATCTATTTCACCACCTACGATACTTCATACGAACTATCCAAATGGCTGCAACCGTTCACTGCCGCGAAACCGTTAGCTAGGAAGCTACGTAAGCTGGGAGGGAAAATCATCCTACCGCCAGAGACCTTCACGGTTCAAGGTCATGAAGGGCCACTGCATGATGGTGAACTGGAGCGGGTAGATGTTTGGGCGGAGCAAATTCTCACAACTGTACATTCGAGAAACGGATAATACCAACACAAGAATGGCTGTCTCCCCTTGTGTATACCGATATCTATGTTCAAGACCCAGGTTCCGAAATGAGCTTATTAATCATGAATACTCGCGTGTTCATCCTGCTCGCCATCCTCGTGTTGATCTGCATGCTACTATTGGTGAGTTATCTTGGCAGTGGATTCAACCGCAAAGCAACCTTTATCCAGAACTTCGAAGATGCCGAGTACGGTCCTTTCAGTGCCCCACACTCGATTGAGAATGGCTTGGCAGTTTATTCCGTGAGTGAAGGCCAACCAGTCCTGCTGTTCCCCTACCCGCACGCCCATACAACCCGACCAATGGCGGAGGGTGAGCTTGCTCAAACCCTGGTAAAACTAGGCCGGCGGGTAATCACTTTTGACGTACCAGGAGCATACCACTCCACACGCTCACCTAAGGGAGACATGGCGGAAATAATCGCCAGTGCGGATGAAGCCTTATCCAGGTTGGGCATCCAAGATGCAGTCGATGTGGCTGGACACAGCATGAGTGGTCTCTCTGCTCTGGCATATGCAGTTGAACGACCGGATAAGGTTAAACGACTATTACTGGTTGGCAGTGTGTCCGGTTTCCCGGCGGCAGCGCATTACGGGCTCCCGCGCAGCACGTTCTCAATCTTGGAGCCAGATTTCTGGCGGATCGTGCTGTGGGGCATCCAAGTAAATGCCGGGCTAGCCACACTGGCTAGGCACAAACAGCTACAGAACTTGATGGAGCGAACCTCGTTCTACAAGAAGGATCTATTTGCCGCGGTGGAGACTAAACTCGATGACTACCACCAGGGAATACCGATACGCATGATCTGGAACAGGAACATGTACCGACGGCTAAGCTACGCAGACAAACTAGCCATGGTTGCAGCGCCGACGCTGATACTGGTTGGCCGTCATGATCCAGAAGCTCCAGTGGCTTGCTCGGAAGAGCTGCAAATTAGTATTCCAGACGCACACATGATCATCTTCGAAGAGAGCGGGCATTTCCCATTCATCAAGCAGCCCACTGCGTTTCTTACGATCGTTAGGCGATTCCTTGATGACTGATGGCGGTATTCTTGAAGGTCCCCAAACCACATAGACAAATCATCGTTAGGGAAGTTGCCATGTTCCTACGACTGCACGAACAATATCCAGGCAATCATCTAGGTATGGACTAATCTATAATAAAATAACCCTCTGCTATTGAACTTGGTCTCGGTTTCCAAGCAAAACCATCACAGGAGTTGGGCGATGGGACTGTCCAATCCAAAGATTCGACTTCACCCCACAACCAAAGTCTTGTTAGTTTGCTTACCCATCGTCGCCGTCGTGCAGCTGTTTTTCAGCAGCCGGGTTTGGGAGACCTTGCTGGTTGGTATGGGGGTTACCTTCATCACCGGGTATCTATGGGCGCGTGATTTAGCAAACCATCTGCACCTAATACGCGAAATGAGATTTGGTTGGGCACATGTCGGGGATATTTTAGAAGAACGCTTCACCCTTTCGAATACCGGGATAATGCCCGCAGTGTGGGTAGAGATCAGCGACCAATCCACACTGGCAAATTACCAAATCGGCCAGGTCACGGCAATATCCGGTAATGCGAAAACAGCCTGGCGCAGCAAAACCATTTGCAGCCAGCGAGGAATATTTTCCCTAGGCCCAACAACCTTACGAACCAGCGACCCTTTAGGTCTTTTCCAGGTCACACTTGAGCTGACAGAAACGACATCGGTGATGGTGATGCCACCTGTCATTCCACTGCCTGCAATAGAGATCGCGCCGGGTGGACGGGTTGGAGAAGGTCGCCGATCGCAACCTGACCTTTTTGAACGAACCGCCAGTACGACAGGTGCGCGGCCCTATTATCCCGGTGATCCTTTACGCTGGCTGCACTGGCGCTTATCTGCGCACCATGATGAACTGTTTGTGCGAACATTTGACAGCACTCCCGCAAGCGACTGGTGGATACTACTAGACCTTGAGGGTCAAATCCAGATCGGAAAAGGAGCTGACTCGACCATTGAACATGGTGTGATCCTCGCCGCCTCCTTGGCAGAGGTGGGGATGCGAACAGGCGTGGATGTCGGTCTGGCAGTCGCGGGCGAGCCATTGGTTTGGCTGCAACCTGACCATACTGCTGCCCACCGTTTGGACATTTTGCGTTCGTTGGCATTAGTTACCCCAGGAAATACAAGCCTTGACCGGCTGCTGGACGTCACCCGAACCAAGCTGCATCGCGGGGCCAGTTTAATTATCATCACCGCATCCCAGAGCCGCAGCTGGATAGAATTCCTAGCGAATCAGACCCACAGCCTGGTAGTGCCAACGGTATTGATTTTTGACCCGCAATCGTACCAGGGTTATGGCGAGATCAAGCCAGTAGAAAATACTTTGGCAAGTCTTGGGATTAAGCCATTCGTGATCACGCGCCAGCTGCTTGACCAGCCTGAATCCCATCCGGGGGAATCGGGGCAGTGGGAGTGGCGGGTGACAGGATTTGGTCGTGCAATACCTATACGCAAACCCTCAGATCTGAGTTGGAGGAAAATCGGAGCCTGATGGCGACTATTTACCGTATCACCCTCAAGATTCTCCGCTGGATAGGTTTCAAGAACCTGGCGACGTTCACACTACTTGCCTTTGGTCTTGGCAGTCTAGTCTTTGGCTTGGAGCTGCCTGTGTTCACCCACCAAGCCCAGACTCTAGCCCTATTGTGTCTAGGCGGACTGCTTTTTGGATGGCTGTTGGTCGATCACGTCCAACATGGTTGGCTTGCTGGAATCCTGGTCTTTGTATTCGGAGGTTTGAGCATCCTGCTGACTGTCGGACGCCTATGGAAACCGCTCTACAACTTGTACGCGAGTGCAGCACAGTGGTTCTCGCTTATACGTCGCCTAAATTCCTGGTCGTTGGATTCCTTTGGGGAAATTGCGGAGTTGGGTTTAAAACCAGCCTGGTCCAGTTTGATTCAAGGCATCTTCATCCTTATCAGTCGGGCTTGGCTGCGGTTACTTGCCCTTGTGCAGGCACAAACATCATATGACCCATTAGCTGATTTAGTTGTCTGGTCATTGATTGTATTCCTGCTGGCAGTATGGGCAGTATGGTGGGTCCGTCGCCGGAGCCGAGTCCTGGTGGCCTTGCTGCCGACCGGAATAATCCTAGCTGTCAATTTGGCAACTTCTCCGGTACCCGTTTACCCACTGCCTATCTGGATGGCTGCAGTGTTTATACTCTACGCTTTGAGGAGCTACTACGACCAGCAAAGCAGATGGGAGGTGTTCGGGATAGACATAGCCGACATCCAGATAGAATGGGCATTGGCAGTCGGGATGCTCGCGATGGCCTCTATCAGCAGTGCACTTCTCGTCCCGACCATCTCTCTGGAGTTAATCACAGATCAAATCGGGCGGTTTAACCCAGCCAGGTCATTTTCTGAATACAATGCTGCAAGCACATTACAAGCATCTCGATCCTTAATAACAGCCGCAGCCCCTCATGGTCTTGCGGCCTATCAAACACTTCCGAATGACCACCTGCTCGGGAGTGGTCCAGAATTGAGGGAGCAGGGCGTCATGTGGGTCACACTGGCCGGTTACACTCCGTTGCCAAACGAAGATTATGAAATTTATGCCGGATCTAATCCACCAAACCCTTATTGGCGTGGAGTGGTCTATGATCGCTACCTCGGTCGTGGTTGGTCCCGGTCGTCAGGAAAAATGGTTGATGTGCCAGCTGGAGCAAGCCTTTCTGCCAATGAAAACACCCCTCTCACCTATAACAAGCTTGTCCACCAGAACGTTCAGCTAACATCTGGTGAGGGCGGAATCATATACTCCTCCGGGGATCCCATCTCTGTTACAGTGCCGGTCGCGGCCATTTGGTTAACGTCTGGTGAAACCTTCGGAGCCTCGACGGAGTACGGGGAGTATGGTGTAACCTCCTGGCTACCAGGGGCCAATGCGGAACAGCTTCGCAACGCCGGTGAGACATATCCTGATTGGATCCTGGACAGCTATCTCTCCCTACCAGATGGACTCCCCAGCCGGGTCAGAGAACTCGCACTAGATATAACTGCTGTCCAACCAACATCATTTGATCGCGCTTTGGCGATTGAAAGCTACCTACGTACCATACCGTACACACTAGACCTGCCCCAACCACCTCCGGTAAGCGACTTGGTCGACTACTATCTCTTCGATCTGCAGCGTGGTTTCTGCGACTATTCCGCTTCAGCCATGGTCGTGCTTGCACGCGCAGCTGGGCTGCCGGCGCGATTAGTGATCGGTTATGCTTCGGGTGAATATCTGCCCGAAGAAGCCCGCTTCGAGGTGTCTGCGGCGGATGCGCACGCCTGGCCTGAGATTTTCTTCCCAGAAATCGGTTGGGTAGCTTTCGAACCGACCGGCGGGCGACCACCCATCTTGCGGACCAGCGTACCAAATGATAATCAGGAAGCTCTCGAGCAAACAACAGCCACATTCCCGGGGATAGATTGGAGATCTTATTTTCGTATTTTGGTAATGATCCCCGTAATAAGCATTGCACTGATCGTATTATTCATCCTTGGGCTTATTGTGGTCGATACCTGGTGGCTCCGGCGACAGACCCCGTCTCAGGCCATTCACCTCATTTACCGACGGTTACTTCTCGTTGCCAAACGGAGGCTGGTAAAGATTATGCCTGGAACAACCCCCAAAGAGTTAGTTAATGAACTCAACCAACTGCTGATCACAGGACTCGCGATTGAATACCCTCTTCTGGTAGAGACATTAACGAAAAATATGCAAAAAATCGGTGCTATCTATTCTCAATCCATCTATTCAGTGCACAATCCTGGGAAAGCAGAGCAAGCGGATATTATCCAGATCTGGGTTGGTTTACGGTACAAATTGGTCCGCTTTCTCCTGAACACATGGAGACGTCCCCCGGAGAGTTAACCTACAATTCGCATGTACTCTAGACTGCTACAATGTGAACCATCTATACTATGGGTCAAGGAGAAATAGGAAATGTCTAGCAATATCCCTCATGAGGAACTGGTTCAATTTATTATCACAGCGAAATCCCAAACCTATGCGGCTGGGGGTGGTGCAAGCAGGTCCACAGTTGCTGCATTGTTAACCGACTCACACCAACTGGAATACCGTGCTGGTAAGCTGTACTACCGTGACATTTACTTCGGGCAGACTTACTTCGTCGGGCAGGAGACTGTATACCACGCAAACACTGCGATATGGTCGATGTGTTATGCCGGTGGTTGGACAGACCAGCTAACAAGCGAAGACGATATCGGTCGGATCAGTCTGGTCCTGCAGAACGCACTGAAACGAGTCCCTGCTGATTTCCCATTCCGGGGCCCGCACGAGTATGATGAAGCAGGCTGCCACTACCGAAACTCACCTAATGGAAATGTCGAACGCTTCAACGGAAACGAACATATCACCTGCGGCTCGAGGAAAGTGTATGAACTACACTACAGCGGCGGTATCATTATATGACTTTAAGGAGTTGTTATCTTCAACGACATATTGACTTTTGCAAATGTAATTAGATGAGGATATTTTATGTATACGGACACGATTATCGATATACTTGGATGGATCGGGGCTTTACTTGTTACCATTGCCTTCTTCCTGGTTTCCACGCGCCGGGCAGCAGGGGATTCACTGAGATACCAGCTGCTGAATCTTGCAGGTGGAGTACTGTTAATCATTAATACCGTGTTTTACGGCGCATATCCTTCCTCGGTGGTCAACTTGGTGTGGGTTGGGATCGCGGTCTATGCGTTAGTGACTGGGCGTAAACATAGAGCAGAAAAACTTCCTCCGCCCGCAAATTGATCATACGTTAAGCAGAGTCAGGAGATATATAGTTAATCTACAGATAGCTATTTCCTTCTAACCCATAAAGCAGCGGGGATATAATTTTCTCCCCTCTGGACCCATAAATATCGGTATTACTTGGTTTAGCAAAGGAAATATAGATGAGAAAAATAATCGTATCCGAGTTCGTGACGCTTGATGGGGTGATGGAAAACCCAGCTTGGACCGACCCATACTGGAATGATGAAATCGCAGCGTACAAATTCAACGAGCTCTTCGCAAGCGATGCGCTGCTACTTAGGTGGATAACGTATCAAGGTTTTGCTGAGGCATAGACTGAGCGGACCGATGAAGAGGGCTATGCCGACAGAATGAATAGCCTCCCAAAATTCGTCGTTTCGACGACGCTGGAAAAAGCAGAATGGAACAACACGACTATTATCAAGGAAAAAGTAACCGACCAAGTATCTAAATTAAAACAGCACCCAAGGCAGGATATCCTGCTATTTGGCAGCGGCACCCTGGTGCAAACCCTGATACGACATGGCTTGGTGGACACTTACAAGCTGTTGGTATATCCGGTTGTGCTCTGGAAAGGGGCACGTCTGTTCAGAAAAGAGAGCAAGGCATAGCTAAAACTAATAGAGAACAAGACTTTCAGTTCAGGTTTTGTCGCCCTAAACTATCAACCCGCAACAGATGATGAGTAATTAAAATCCACTAAACTGCAGATGGAGTTCGACGCTTTTACCAACATACCATTACCGGGAATGAACTTGGTGCGGGTTGAGATCGCCGTCTATGCGCAAAGGACTCGGAGAAATCCCAGGGTTAAGTCAACAAAAACCGCAGAGTACGTATCGCCTAATCCGCTGTACCGGCAATAATCCACAATAATCGAAGACCTTCCTACACCTCTATGCAGATGGATTATAGCTTTCCGTATTCAAAAGTATGGGATAACCCGTATATTCATGGTCGGAACCATTAGATTGCCCATAAATCTATCCGCGACTTGAACATCTAGCCGTTGTCAATAATCTTCCCCCTCCCCGAAAATCTACATAAAACTTTTACACCAGCCATGGTTGATCACCCTGTGGGAAGAGCATCAGCAATCAGAATTAGTGGTTAGTTGTGTGCTTTATTACGAGCATCCCGACACTACCCGGGAATCAAATCACCTTGCCACTTGACATGACCAGGATAATTTGCTATCATGTTATCGCTAACGGGAACGATAACAGAGACACAAAGGTGTCATGGTTCGGACTCAAAAAATAACAATCAAGGATGTTGCAGAAGCTGCGGGGGTATCAACCCAAACAGTTTCACGAGTGATAAATTTACGTCCAGATGTATCGACAGAGACGAAGGAACGGGTCCAAAAAGTAATCGAAGAGCTGGGTTATTCACCCAACGTCATCGCACGGAGTTTAGTCCGCGGGCGGAGTAATACACTGGGGGTGGTCGGTTACGGCTTGGGATACTTTGGACCGACGAACACTCTAAAAGGTATCGAACGTAAATCCACTGAATTAGGCTTTTCACTCATTTTGAGCCTGATGGATGATTTTGAGCCATCCCATATTGACGCGTTAACCAACAACCTGCTTTCCAGACAAGTCGACGGCATAATTTGGGCTGTACCCGGAAATGATAGGATGATCGGGCAGCTTTCTTCCAGATTCAGGCACATTTCAGTGCCGGTCGTTTACTTGAATAAGGCAAAACGGGCTAATGATGTGATCGTAGCACTTGAAAACAATTACGGCGCCCGATTGGCAACCGAGCACTTACTTAATCAGGGTTACGACACAGTGGGGATCATAACTGGTCCGAGCGACTGGTGGGAAGCGCAAAGACGTGAAGCCGGCTGGCGAGAAGTTATGCATGAAAGAGGTTTTGGCAATCTAGACGCGCTCAAAGTCGCAGGAGGCTGGTCTGCTCACGATGGCGAGGTCGGTCTGCGCGAGTTATTGAAAAAATCACCACATATCGATGCTGTGTTTGCCAGCAATGACCAAATGGCTTTAGGCGCCCTAAAGGCTGCCCGGGAGATGGGCATTCAGGTGCCCGAACAACTCGGCATTGTTGGCTTCGACGACATACCTGAAGCTGAATACTTCTACCCCCCGCTAACGACAATTCGCCAGAACGCCAAAGCACTAGGTGCAATCGCGGTTGACCAAATGTGCAGCATCATCCGTGCATGGAGAAAGGGTGAAGAGTATGCAACGGATGTCATCTGGATCAAGCCCAGATTAATCATTAGGAATAGTTCAATTCGAGAAGCAAACGGCTAGAGAATTTACTGGAGACTATAAGTACTTGGAGAATACTCAGATGCGAAAAAGCAGGTATGCGATTGGGATTGATTACGGTACCCTATCTGGCAGAGCGGTTATTGTGGATCTTTCCAACGGAAAAGAAATAGCTACCGCATTGCACGAGTATGCAAATGGAGTAATTGATGAATATCTGCCTGGTACCGGGATCCAATTGGAACCAGACTGGGCGCTACAAGATCCAAATGACTATCTTGAGGTGTATAAATACAGCATCCCGGCTGTACTCAATGAATCCGGTATCGATCCGGCGGATGTGATCGGGATTGGCATCGACTTTACAGCTTGCACGATGCTTCCCACCAAAGCTGACGGAACTCCATTATGTTTTATAGATGAATGGCGCAATAATCCACACTCGTGGGTCAAGCTGTGGAAACACCATGCTGCCCAACCCGAGGCAAACAAACTCAACGCGATCGCGAGGCAGGAAGGCTACGGCGAAATTCTCGACCGTTATGGGGGGAAAATCAGTTCCGAATGGTTCTTCCCGAAAGCTTGGCAGATACTTGACGAGGCGCCAGAAGTATATAGAGCAGCAGACCGGCTGTTAGAAGCCGCTGATTGGGTAGTCTGGCAACTGACCGGTGTCGAAACCCGCAACTCATGCACAGCCGGATACAAGGCGATGTGGTCCAAGGACGAGGGTTTCCCACCGAAGGAGTTTTTCAAAACCCTCGACCCACGATTGGAGAACATCATCGATGAGAAGATGATGACAGACATCTCCCCGCTGGGAGCTAAAGCAGGAAACCTGACCAAAGAAGCCGCTGCTTGGACAGGGCTGTTGCCCGGTACCGCGGTTGCCGTAGCTAATGTAGACGCACATGTGTCTGTCCCTGCAGCAACCGTCACCGACACCGGGCGGATGGTGATGATCATGGGCACCAGCATCTGTCACATGGTTGTAGGTGAGAAGGAAGAGATCGTCCCCGGCATGTGTGGAGTGGTTATGGATGGCATCCTGCCTGATTTACCAGGGTTCGAAGCTGGACAATCATGTGTGGGTGACCATTTCCAATGGTTCACGGAGAACTGCGTGCCCGAGAGCTACGAAAATGAGGCTAGAAAGCTGGGCGTCAACATTCATGAATTCCTGGAGGGCAAAGCAGCTGCCCTGAAACCGGGAGAAAGCGGACTGCTTGCCCTGGATTGGTGGAACGGCAACCGCTCAGTATTGGTAGACGTTGATCTTACCGGCATGATGCTGGGTATGACGCTGCAGACGAAACCTGAAGAGATTTACCGGGCACTGATCGAGGCAACTGCCTATGGTACACGCCTAATCATTGAAACATTTAACATATCTAACGTCCCGATTCGCGAATTGATTGCGACCGGTGGCTTGCCAGACCGCAACAAGCTACTCATGCAAATTTACTCGGATGTCACCGGGCTCCCAATATACATACCCGAGGCATCCCAAATCGGCGCGCTTGGTTCAGCGATGCACGGTGCAGTAGCTGCAGGTGCTGCCGCCGGGGGTTACGATTCAATCATCGAAGCCGCGGTCAATATGGCCCGACTCCGAGATGAGAGCTACCAGCCAAAAGCGGAGAGCAAAGCCATCTATGACAAGCTCTACGCTGAATATGTGACTTTGCATGATTACTTTGGGCGGAGTGAGAATGATGTTATGAAACGCCTGAAAGCGATCAAAAAAGCAATTCGAAAATCCTGAGGAGTAATATTTATGCTGGAAGAGCTCAAAGTGGAACTAGTATCCCTGCACCTAGAGTTACCCAAAAACAATCTAGTTGTGTGGACAAGCGGAAACATCAGCGCCCGTGACCCTGAAACCGGCTATGTTGCTATCAAACCTTCTGGCGTTCGCTATGTAGACCTATATCCTGAGGATATCGTGATCCTCGATCTGGAAGGGAATATCATTGAAGGAAGTTTGAAAGCTTCATCCGATACGGCAAGCCATCTGTATATCTATAGGCATAAACCAGATGTTGGTGGTGTGGTTCACACGCATTCACCATACGCGACCGCGTTTGCCGCCGTCGGCCGCCCCATCCCGGTGGTTCTAACCGCTATCGCCGACGAATTCGGTGGTCCAATCCCCTGTGGTGAATTCGCGTTTATCGGCGACGAAGCAATCGGGAAAGTCGTCGTGGACACCCTTGGAAACTCTCCAGCGGTGCTGCTCAAGAACCACGGCGTCTTCACAATTGGCAAGAACGCCGAGGCAGCGGTAAAAACCGCCGTGATGACGGAAGACAACGCCCGTACGGTTTGGTTGGCGCTGCAGATTGGCGTCCCCTGTGAGATCCCACCAGAAGATATCGCCCGGCTTCACCACCGTTATACTCACATCTATGGGCAAGCAACAAGCGACAACGAAGTATAAGGAGCATACCTGATGACCAATAGCATCGCGGATCTTAAGCGACTTGAAGTATGGTTTCTTTCCGGTAGTCAGCACTTGTATGGGACAGAGACGCTGGAACAAGTGGCTATAAATTCACAAAATATCGCCCAGACATTGGACAGATCAGTGCATATACCCACAAAGGTGGTTTTCAAACCCGTACTAACCACACCGGAGACTATCTATCAGGTTTGCCAGGATGCCAATACGACTGAAAACTGCATTGGTCTTATCACTTGGATGCACACGTTTTCCCCGGCCAAGATGTGGATCAGAGGTCTGAGCAGCTTAAAAAAGCCATTCTTGCACTTGCATACTCAGTTCAATCGCGAGATACCTTGGGCTGATATTGACATGGACTTCATGAATCTGAACCAAGCGGCTCATGGCGATCGGGAGTTTGGATTTATTTGCAGCCGTATGCGTTTAAATCGGAAAGTCGTTGTCGGTTACTGGCAAGATGATGATGTACAGGCTGAAATCGGCGTCTGGATACGAGCAGCGTGCGGTTGGCATGACCTCCGAGGGGCAAAAATTGCACGGTTTGGCGATAACATGCGCGATGTCGCAGTCACTGAAGGAGATAAGGTTGAAGCCCAGCTGCAATTCGGGTACGACGTATATGGTTTCGGAGTGGGAGATTTAGTTGCCGCTGTACATCAATTCACAGAAAGCGAAGTGGATAATCTGGTTGCGGAATATCTGGATCTGTACACAGTGGACGAATCATTAAAACCAGGCGGATCAGCTAACCAATCCTTACGGGAAGCAGCACGGATAGAAGGTGGATTGCGCACATTTCTTGAAGCGGGGAATTTCAAAGCATTCACAACAACATTTGAGGATCTGCACGGACTGGTGCAGCTGCCCGGTCTAGCAGTTCAGCGCTTGATGGCTGATGGTTATGGCTTTGGCGCGGAGGGCGATTGGAAGACGGCGGCGTTAATTCGAGCAATGAAAGTAATGGGAGCAAGCTTGCCAGGTGGGGCTACTTTCATGGAAGACTATACATATCATCTGGACCAGCGTCAGATGAAGGTCCTAGGGGCACATATGTTGGAAATCTGCCCCTCAATAGCCGATGGCCAGCTTAAGCTGGATGTATTCAATCTGTCCATCGGAGGCAGAGCAGACCCGGCAAGGTTGATTTTCGACACAAAGACCGGACCGGCGATAAACGCTGCAATCATGGATATGGGCAATCGCTTCCGATTATTGGTCAATGAAGTGGATGTTGTGAAGACTGATGAACCACTACCAAAGCTACCAGTTGCCAGGGCGCTTTGGATACCAAAGCCAAACCTCAAAATTGCCGCTACAGCCTGGATTTTGGCTGGAGGCGCACACCACACTGGTTTCAGCCAGGCGCTATCTGCGGAGCATATGCAGGATTTTGCCGATATTGCCAATATGGAATACCTGCTGATCAATGCGGGAACTCGAATTCCAGATTTCAAAAATGCAATCCGCTGGAACGAGACCTATTTCTTACTCTCGCATGGAAAATAAATCTCTGCAATAGGATATTATCTATATGAAACCACGCGAGCGCGTTGAAATCGCTCTGAATCATGAAGAACCTGATCGGTGCCCCATGCAGATCAGCTTTACGCCGGAGTTCGCGAAGCGTTTGCGGATTGATATGGAAATTCGCGGGCAGCGTGTTCATAATCCCCATGGCGGGGGGAATACCTATGAGTTAGAAAGGGCATTAGGCGAAGATATGCTGCTTACATCGGTAGGTTGGGCAAATTCCTACTACATGGAAAATGATGATTATCAAGATGAGTGGGGTGTCGGTTGGCACAACCAGCCGTATGAGACGCCATATGGCGGCGGACTTTATACGGAGATCGTGAGCCATCCCTTAGCTGATGACAAAGCCATCAGCAGGTACCACCCACCAGATCCACAGCGACCCGAACTGTATATGGATGCCACGCAGGTGATCGATGATTTCAAGGACGAGTACTGGATCGTAGGTGTCACGGTAACGACTATATTCGAAACCGCCTGGGCGCTGCGCGGATTGGAGCAGCTATTGCTAGATATGGCCTTGGAGCCAGACATCGCAAACCATATCTTAGATATTCCATACCATTACCATCTTATGGCAGCGAAACAACTTGTCTCTAAAGGTGTGGATATGATCTGGATAGGTGATGATGTCGGTGCTCAAAATAAGATGTTGATCTCACCAGATATGTGGCGAAAGTACTTGAAGCCGCGGATGGCGACCTTTATCGCCGAAATAAAACAGATCAATCCTGGGGTTAAGGTTGCCTACCACTCTGACGGTAATATCTACACAATTATCCCCGAGATCATAGAGATCGGCATAGACGTGTTGAATCCCATCCAGCCCGCCAGCATGGATCCCAACCAAATCAAGCAGAAATTCGGTGATCGCTTATGTTTTTGGGGCTCAGTTGACGAGCAACATACACTTCCTTTCGGTACCCCGGGAGAAGTTGAAACTGAGATAATCGAGCGGCTTAAAACAATCGGAAAGGGTGGCGGCTTGATCATCAGTCCAACGCATCATGTGCAACTGGATACTCCACTGGAAAATTTCTGGGCAATGGTGCAAACCATTAAAAACTCACCCTACGAGGCCATACGCGTTTAGATTTCATTTCGATTATGTACAAAATGAACGAAAACCAGGACATGGGGCAATTTGAACTAGAAAATATGCCGCACTTTGATATGGCAATCAAGCGAGTCTATGCCTGGTTTGAGAATCAAATCATTGATCGACCACCGGTTAGATTCATTGCCCACAATGCTTTTCTGGATAGTGCCAAACAAGATATCGCCGATTTATCGAAACTCGAAAAGAGAGCCTGGTGGTTCGATGCTGAACAACAGATTGACCTATTTATCCAATCTATCGAAGGACAGCGATTCCATGCGGAGACTTTCCCGGTCTACTTTCCCAACTTGGGACCAGACGTATACGCTGCGTTCTATGGGGCAGAGTTGGAATTTGGTGAAGTCACTTCTTGGTCAAAACCCTTAGTGCAAGAGTGGGAGCAAATAAACCAACTCAAGTTGGATATGAACAATCCATATTTCAAAAAACTTGAAGAGCTCACCCACCATGCTATCGAGCGATGCGGGACAAAATTTATGGTCGGTTATACCGATTTCCATCCCGGATTGGATTGTATGGCTGCCTGGCGCGACCCCGCACAGCTGTGCTTAGATATGATAGACAACCCCGATAAGATAAAACATTTAGCCGATAAATCAATTCAGGATTTCGACAAGATCTACGATCACTTTGACCGGATGCTGAAAGACGCCGGGCAGCTGTCGGTGAGCTGGATGGGCATCCCCACTTTTGGACGCATGCATATAGCCAGCTGTGATTTCGCAACGAATATATCGCCAAAACTCTATAACGAGTTCGGCTTACCGATCTTAAAGCGCGAAGTTAAGACTATGTCGCACACGATTTTCCATGTGGATGGCAAAGGTGTCGCTCGGCATCTGGATGTAATCTTGAGCGTGCCTGGGGTACATGCCATTCAATGGGTCCAGGGCGTTGGTGATGACTACCCGATTTTGCAGTGGATGCCATTCATCAAAGCATTACAAGCCAAGGGTATCCCCGTAGTGGTAGATCTGCATCCCAATGACCTAAACGAATTCATTGACGCGATGGATCCGCACGGCTTGTTCCTATGGGTAGCGACAGAAAACGAGGCGGAGGAGCTAGAAATTCTCACACGTATCGAGAAATGGTCATGAGATCGCCCGTTTTCGATCAAGACAGCTTGGAGAGAAGCCGAACGTAAAGCGAATGATAATGATGAGGAGGTGTATATCGAATAAGAGAGGATGATAGGATAAATGAAAGGTTTAGCAACCCGTATTGAGAAATAGGAATATCTACATATAGGAGATAGTAAAGATGAAGAAACTAAATCTACTGATCGTAGCCCTTCTAGCTCTTGCCCTGATCCTGACAGCCTGCCAGCCTGCCACAACACCAACGGAACCAGTATCCCAAGAGTCCGAAGAAGTAGCGGTCGAAGAAGCTGAAGAAGTGACAGTTGAAGAAGCTGAAGAAGTGGCAGTTGAAGAGACTGAAGAAGTGGTGGCAGAGCCTGAAGACACTGAGGGTCCTGCGCCTGCTGCTGATGACAAATGGTGCTCGGGTACCAAGATTGTTTTCTTCCCTGGCGGTTCCCCTGGAGGCCCCTTCGCTACAGTTGTATACAATGGCGCAGTAGCTGCGGCTGCGGATTTGGGCGCGGATATGGATACAGTGTGGTCGGATTGGAATCCTGAGAAGATGGTGACGCAGTTCGCCGAGGCTGTAGCAACGGGTCCGGATGGCATCGCCATCATGGGACATCCGGGAGATGACGCCTTTGAGCCCCTGGTAGATGATGCTGAAGCCCAGGGGATCATCGTAACCAGCTCGAATACTCAGCTGCCTCGCCTGCAAGGTAGGTATGCCTCGAATGGTTTTGGCTATGTTGGCGCGATCCTCTATGAGGCTGGTTGGGCACTGGGTAAAGAAGCCATAGCACGCGCTGGGCTCCAGTCGGGCGACCAGGCATTTGTGTGGGGTTTGCTTGCACAGGCGGGTCGTGGTGAACGTACAAAAGGTGTCGTTGATGCCCTCGAAGACGCAGGTCTTGAAGTCGTATATCAGGAAATTGATGATGCTACCAACGCGGATGCCGCTGCGGGTGTACCAACTTTCGTCGGTATCATGTCTGCCAATCCTGACATTAAACTGGTTGTTACCGACCATGGCGCGCTGACAGCAACATTAGAGACCTATCTATCCAGCGCCGGTTTTGGCCCAGACGATGTCTATGCAGTTGGTTTCGATCTCTCAACAGCTACCGTAGAAGCAATCCGTGGTGGCTGGACCGACCTGGTGATCGACCAGCAGCAGTGGCTGCAAGGCTATCTCTCCGTTTTACAAATTTGCTTGACTGACAACTATGCATTCACTGGCTTACAGATCGATACTGGCGCGGGCTTCGCTCACGCAGACAATGTCGAACTGTTAGCCGAGTTGGTTGATAAGCAGATTCGATAATCATCGACCGGGATAGTCGTCATGGAGTGGTGTCATTAGGGTTCACTCCTAATGACACCACAAAACCATGGCTTTTTGGTTAATACAGATATAGACACATATTCCTTCGAGGGCTGGTACTGCGCATTATAGCGTGGTTGCTTGTATCATCGTTTACATGGAATCTTGATCAAGACAACCCTCGATGTTTATTGAGGTGATATATGACCAATCGAGTAGAACTGCGTAACGTCTCGAAGTTTTTCGGAGAGGTACGCGCCCTCGAAGATGTGGATTTTCAATTAGGGCAAAATGAGGTAGTTGGGCTACTTGGAGATAACGGCGCGGGTAAATCCACGCTAATAAAGATCATCACCGGTTATTACCAACCAACTTCCGGAGAACTTCTATTTAATGGTCAAAGAGTTGATCATCTGACCGTATCAAAAGCGCGCGATATGGGGGTAGAAACCGTTTACCAAGAGCGCGCCCTAGCTGAATTGCAATCATTGTGGCGGAATATCTTCCTTGGCCGGGAGTTAAAAAATCGGTATGGATTGCTGGACGTAAAGCAAATGAAACGCGAAACCCATCGTTTAATGACCCAATCGATGGGATTTACTTCAGCCGCGGTGACACCTGACTCAAGCGTTGGGACGTTCTCTGGTGGCGAGAAGCAAGGGGTAGCTATCGTCCGGGCGTTGTACTTTGACGCTGACATTATTATCCTGGACGAGCCAACTATGGGTCTTTCGCTCAAGGAAACCCAAAAACTGATCAATTTCGTTAATGGCATCCGGGATGCTGGGAAAGCTGCTGTATTCATTGATCACAATATTTTTCACGTTTATTCTGTCGCTGATCGGGTGGTTGTTATCGATCGCGGCAAAGTGGCGGGCGAATTTTTGACCAAGGATATCAGTCTTGATGATTTGATGGAGAAAATGATCCATGTGGCTGAGACAGGCAGTTTTGAGTAGCGTAGCGAGGATAACAAAGGACTATGAAAAATGGCATCATTAGATGAAACTACAACTCAACCGTACAAAGATACATTTAGCCTGAGTAAGTCTTTGCGAAAGAACGGTACCCAACTAGGAATTTTCAGTGTTTTCGTTCTGTTGTGGATTATTTTCATAGTATCCGCGCCACAGACGTTCTTATCTCCGCAAATCTACTATGCTTTTATGTCTACCATACCATTTTTCGCCATCATGGCAATGCCATTGACGATCACGGTGATTGCTGGTGAGATAGATCTCTCATTCCCCTCCATTATGGCGATTGGAATGATAGCTTTCATATTTACATATGAATCCACTGGATGGGTATGGTTGGCATTCCTAGCTGCACTGGCAACCGGTACTTTCGCGGGATGGTTGAACGGCATCATCATAGTGCGATTCGGTATCCCATCACTTGTGGCGACGATCGGGACACAATTCTTCTGGCGCGGTGCAGTGTTAGTACTTTCTCAAGGGAAGAGCGGCACTCTTGTTTATACTAAAGATTACCTTTTGCACCCTATCCTGGTCGGAAAACTCTTTGGTTATATACCAATGCAGATGGTATGGCTTATCGTCATCGCTATCCTGTGTTGGATCTTGCTCAATCGGACGCGCTTTGGTGCCCATGTCTATTTGATCGGTGATAATGCCGAGAGCGCTAAACTAATGGGAGTTAACACCGGCTGGGTTCGAATCCGGTCGTTCATGTTGGTGGGACTTATTTCGGCGTTCGCAGGAGTGATTGCCAGCCTGCATGTGACCTATTTCTGGCCTAGTTTGGGCGATGGCTACTTATTACGTACACTTTCCTCAGTCTTTCTTGGAGGCACCTCGGTATTCGGCGGTGTCGGCACAATCTTCGGTACATTTATCGGCGCCTTTATTATCGGTGCTATTGAGGCGGCAACAGTAGCGGTTGGATTAACCGGTTTCTTAACCCAGTTGATCTATGGCTTGATTATCGTGTTGTCTGTCTCAATGCACGCATACATGAGTAGACGGATGAAGTAGGTTTGATCCCACAGCAAGGAGTAGGTAGAAATTAGTTGGGCTCATTTTTAATATTAGCCTATTCGATCTTTGATATTTTCCACTCAAAATCCTTCACTTTGATAACGGTGCTATCGCCTGGCCAGTAGATATGAGTAAAGTAGCTGGAACCACGCAAGACGGAAGGGTTCCGACCACGAGAGACAATGATATGGTCAGGCGTCATTTTCGCAAAAAAATCTTCACGGGTGATCGATGTGCGGCCTAAAGTTGGATCCATAGGCGTCCACCCAATTCCTGGTAAATACACTTCAAACCAGGCATGTTCAGTTCGGGCAAGATTACTTCCATTCCCGGGGTTGTAATACAATCCCTCTAAATAGCGAGCTGGGATGCCGCTAGCCCGGCTCAGAGCCATCATTAATGATGCATACTCTGTGCAGTCGGCTCCCATTGGCCCTAGAGCAGCCTGAGCGCCCCAATTTTTGCCATTGTAACTATATACCAGTTTATCCCCGATAAAATCGTAAAAAGCGCGTGATTGATCACAAGCAGACTGTTTCCCTGCAGATAACTCGCTAGCCAGATTAATGATTTGGGGATTGTGTGATTCGATATGCAACTCGGGTGAGGTGAAGAAATCAGGTAGTTCGCCGACGCATTGTGAAAGATCATAGGTCAAGTTATTTACGCTAATTTCATAGTCGATTAGAACCTCGATTTCGATTCCGGGCGGCATCTCGGAGAAGTCAAATTCAGCAATGTGGTTTCCGTACTCGTCTATAACAACCCGATAGTCCCCTGGAGAGATTGTCCTTTTCGTTACTTTCTGATAAGGATCAATATCTCTGATCAAAGCAATCCACAGATTTTGCTTTGATGGTTCGCCAAACCCTTCATTGATTAATGTCATCCGCTCCTGGACGATATATTGCGTAGTATCAATGATACTGGGGGATGAAAAAGATATTGACGAAGTCTGTCCCTGGCTAAGAGTACCTTGTTCAGAAATCGATAAACTCTGCAGAGGTGTTTCCGTTTCCATATGGACAGGCAGACATGAGACCAAGCCAATGATCATAAGAATTATGACAGAGGCTAAGCTCTTCCACCTATACTGTTTCAACATAAAGAAAACAACGTAGATACGTTCCATGGTCATTTTTCGGGTAATGCAGGTGGTAACGGTAATGAAATTTCTTATTGAACCCTTGAAATAGATAGAATTATGATCGTATATCCTTATGTAGGGAATGAATCGTAGCAGCCAGATTACGTCGGATATCATTAGGTATCGCCATGTCGGAAGCCTGCATGCCGAGCAGGACGGCACCGACTACAGGCGGGATGTTTAAGCGAACCATCAAGGCTCCGGGGGCGAATGCCTGAATGGTGGCGCGCAGCGGATCGATTAGCATCGGTCCGCTTGCAAACATACCCCCGACCAGAACAACATCGAATGCTTGATCCTGGATCCCCAGCTGGCGGATGACGGCCTTGGCTAGCTCACCCAACTCGCAGCCCGCCCAATTGACCAGCTCTTGAGCTACTGAATCCCCGCTCGCTGCGGCTGAAAAGACCAGCGGGGCTGCAGAGCCATCAACCCGGGTGCGTCCGCTTGTGTAACCTTCCAGCAAATCTTCGATACCGTCCGATTTGGTGAACTCCACAAAAGTATTGGAAAGCGCAGTTGGCTGTCCGCGCTGCGTCCAGGCACGGGCAACCAGCTGCATCGCCCGGTAGACGAGCTCACTGCTGCCAGAACCTTCACCCAGCAGGTGACCGAAACCGGCCACCCGGCCGACGCGCCGCTCCTGGTTCCAACCCCAGCAGTTGCAGCCGGTGCCAGAGACTAAAGCCAGTCCCCAACCTGCTTCAGCCCCGGCAACCAGCCCTAGAATGGCATCGTTAACCAACTCAAAGGGTGCCGGGCAACCTAAGCGGGCAATCGCACCCCGCAGCGGTATCTCCTGCGAGGGCCAATCATAGCCGGATATCCCGTAGCCTGCACCAGCGATCGCCTGGATGGAGATCCCAGCTTGCGTGAGTGCTCCCTGTGCCGCCTCATTTAGCGCCTGGTAAAAGCCATCATAGCCGACTGTTTCGTGGTTGCCCGGACCCGCGACACTAAACCCTCGGACTGTACCACTTTCATCGGCGATCATGAGCGCCGTTTTCGAGCTGCCGACATCCGCGCCGAGATAATATGCCATACCAGTTACTCGCTTTCCGCCCAGAAACGCGGCAGGTAGGCACGGTTAGTAGCCAGCATGTCTTCCAGTACTTCTTGGACACGATCAGCAGGCGGCCCCAAAGGGTGCGTTAGCAGCGCTTGGTAAGCGACCTGGCGATCACCCGTTACTGCAGCGTCAACCGTCAATAATTCATACGACTTGACCTGGGCAATGAGCCCGTAACAAACTTGCGGCAGAACTTCAGTTGGCAGCGGCTCGATCCCAGAACGGCTAACCCGGGCGGGCATCTCGAGCACCCAGACAGCGGGCCAGCCGGCGACCGCTCCATAGTGCGGTATGTTGACCACGTGGGTCTCAGCGAGGTCGTTATAATGCGCATTGAGCAGTTGTGTTGCCATCGTCGAATAGTACGCCCCACCACGCTGCATCAACTCCAGTGGCGGTTCATTCAGCCTTGGGTCAGCATACTGCTTCAGCAAATCCGCTTCAATCTCCATGACCGTTTCAGCGCGTGAGGGCGGCCATTCAGCTTGCTCGGCTAGCTTCCTATCAGTATAGTAGAAGTACTGCAGGTAGTAGTTCGGCAGCATGCACAACACTGACAAGGTCTCGACATCCCATTCTGCTTCCGGATTGGAGCGCTCACGCTCGACAATTCTTGGGAATAGCTCCGCCCAGAGGTCCTCTCCAGCAACCCGCAGTCCGCGGTGCCAGCTGAGGTGGTTCAAACCGAGCGTATCCAGCTCGACTTGCCCGGGATCAAGTTTCTCCCCCGAGTATTCTTCAACCAATTCCAGCAATTGCATCTTGGCGGTGATCGGTACGTTGCACACACCCACTGTGTTGATCTCGGGAGCGTACTGGTGCAGCGCTTGCGTGATCAAACCAGCCGGGTTGGTGAAGTTGACCAGCAGAGCATCTGGCTCGGCATGTGTCTGCACCTGCTGGGCGATCTCCAGCAGGACCGGAATCGTGCGCAGGGCGTTCGCCATGCCGCCAACACCGGTCGTCTCCTGGCCGATGAGACCATGGCGCAAACCGAGGTACTCGTCCTCCCGGCGGGCTGCCATCTGACCGACCCGCAGCTGGGTGACAACATAGCTGGCTCCGGCGACCGCATCTGCCAATTGGTTGGTGAGATGGACGGTAAAGGGAGCACTTTTGGCGGCGACCATCCGCTGGGCGAACTCACCGACGATTTCCAGCCGGGCGGCGTCGATATCCATCAGCCACAGCTCGCGCAGCGGGAATTCAACCACCCGCTCAAGAAACCCATTGACCAGCTCTGGGGTGTAAGTGGAACCACCACCGATGACGGCGATTTTCATGGTAATCCTCCCACATAATTGTAATCGCTGTTGCAATAAACACATTCTACCCGTTGATGTGACACTTTGCCGCTGATCAAGTGATTAACACAAGAAATTCAAATCTCCTTCACAAATACTTCACAACATAAATGGTATCGTTAGGACAGTAAAGATACAAACCTGAAAATTAGACATCTACCATTTATGGAGGCATATCATGGTTAAGAAAATAGTTGTACTATCGTTTGTTCTCATCGCTATTACAGCTGCCGTAAGTGGCTGCTATCAGAACACCCAGGCAGCCGCGCAAGATGGTGCAGGAATCCAGGTCAGGGGCGGTGGGAGCGGCACATCAAGAGGTTCACGCGTTGGTCAAACAAACGGAGCCAGTAATACTTACACATCCAGAAGCGAAACTGATTGGCGGACACCGGGCAGCGGCTCGTCCTTACCCGCTGCGGGTGAGCTCAGCGAAAGCGAAGCAGAAGGCTTGTTGTTCATGCGCGAAGAAGAAAAGTTAGCCCATGACGTGTATACCGAACTGTATGCCGCCTGGTGGCTGCCGGTCTTTCAAAATATCGCCGACAGTGAACAAACCCATATGGAGGCAATCAAGTCCCTGTTGGATAGATATGACCTCGAGGATCCTGCCCAAGATCAAGCCGGGATTTACACCAATCCCGCCCTGCAAGATCTGTATAATGAACTCATCGTCAGTGGAAGTAATTCACTGGCAGAGGCGCTGAAAGTTGGGGCAGCCATAGAAGAGATCGATATACAGGATCTGGAATCGAGGTTAGCCCTAACCGACAACCTGGATATCCAACAGGTCTACAGCAATCTGCTGCGAGGATCTAAAAATCACCTGCGAGCGTACACAAAAACGCTGCTTACCCAGACCGGTGAGACTTATGAGCCGCAGCACTTAAGTATTGATGCATATCTGGCTATCACCAGCCAAGCCTCGTCTAACAGTGGCCACGGCCAAGGTGGTCGTATTGACGGCGGTGGTCGGGGGAGACAAGGAGGCTGGTCTTAATTCCACCTCCCCAATCGTGAAGATGCCCTGGCATTGGTGCCAGGGCATTTATTATCATACTTGAACCTTTGAAAAACTAGCATTATCTACCGGAATCTTCTGCCAGGACATCCCCCAACCACACCTCGACATGGTGTTCAGCCCCCGGCATATCCGGCGGGATGAGGTTCCCAGTAATTTCATCGCCATCGATCCTCATGCGGGTGAGGCCGTGGCAGACGTGATCTGGATTATGGACAGTGATATGGTACAGGTGATCGCGAAACCGACGGGCCGCAGAAAAACCACCCCAGGTCGAAGGAATACATGGGTCTATGCGCAAACCATCGATCTCGGGGCGGATGCCGAGGATATACTGGGTGGCGCTGTAATAGGACCAGGCGGCAGCGCCCGTCAGCCAGGGGGTGCGTGTGACCCCAGCGCGGGGTGAGTATGTCGAGTAGGTGGTCTGGCCCTGCACATACGGCTCGATCTGGCGGAGTTCGGCACGCTCATTATAAGCAGCCGGCATCGATGCCCGAAAATACTCATAGGCCCGATCACCTTCACCCAGCATGCATGCCGCCATGACCGCCCAACCCTGGGTATGGTTGAAGATCCCGGCGTTCTCTTTTACCCCGGGATTGAAGACAACCGCACGCATGACGGCGATCGAGGTATTGACGAAGGGCGGTGCACAAAGCATCAATCCATAGGGCGTTGCCAGGTGTTCATCCACCGATTGCATACTGCGCGCCGCTTGTTCAGGTGTAGCCGCACCGCTGATGATCGACCAGACCTGTGTATTCAAATACACCTGGCCTTCGGCGAAGTCCTTCGTCCCGTAGACAGTACCATCCTCGCCAATCGCCCAGATGAACCACTCACCGTCCCAAGCGCAGGCTTGAATGCTTGCATCCAACGTATTGCGCTGATTGAGCGCCCAAGAGGCTGCTTGGAGTTCTCCCAGTCGATCTGCAACCTCCGCGTACAATATCAGCGCCAAACGCAGCTGGAAAGCCACAAACAGGCTCTCACCAAAGTAGCCTAATCGTAAGCAATCGTTCCAATCTGCCTGCAAACCGCAGGGCAGACCGTTTGCGCCCATACGTTCGAGATTGAACTCAATGGCACGGCGCAGATGTTCGAACACGGTCCCTTCCCCCATATCAGCATATGGCAGAACTTTCGAGTAGTAACCGAGGTCGCCAGTCTCCGCAACATATGCTGGAACTGCATTGAAGAACCACAAGCAGTCGTCAGAACGGTATTCACTCGGGTCCGGAGGTGTTTCCTGTCCGGGCTGGTGCTCAAAAGGCTTTACGACCGGCATGGCACCCCCGTTTGCCAGTTGGGCGGTAAGCAGCAGTTCCAACCGTTCCCGAGCACTGTCTGGGATTGCCGCAACCACACCCAAAATATCCTGGACGGAATCACGGAACCCCAGCCCATCTCGCTCTCCGGAGTAGACAAAACTGGCCGCACGCGACCAAGCATATGTTACAAGGCTGTTGTACAAGCCCCAGACGTTTACGGTGCTGTTGAAAGCTGGATCGGGGGTCTCTACCTGCAAGCTATCAAGTTTAGCGTGCCAGTTCGTCCGCAATTTTTCGAACTCGGCCTCTGCCCGCAGCAATGATCCAAACTCAGTGATTCTCTGCCGGCCAACCGTCCGGGCGTCCCCAATGCCCAACATAACCAGCAGTTCGCGGGTCTCTCCGGGGGCGAGAACCAGGTCGCTCTGCAAACTGCCGCAGGCGTTGTCACCGTAAACGTCGCTATTTGTACATCGCCCATTCTCTACAACTAGTGGATCTTTATAGGCGCGGTAACGTCCGATGAAAGCCTCACGGTTGGTGTCATAACCCAAGACTGGTGCTCCAATCAGCGCCATCCAGCTATGTTGGGCGATATCATCGATGGAGAGGTCTCTAGACTCGGATGATAAGTTATCCTGGATTGCGATCCGCAGCAAGTTCTCATGGATCAACTCGCCGCGCACGATGAAGAGGGAGTACTGCAGGTTGACCTGATCCTGGGTTGTATTCCACTGATTGGTGAACTCACAGAAGGAAAATACATTGATACGCCGCTCGCGGGAGCTCTGATTGGTAATTACCAGCTTCCAGTACTCAAAAGTTTGTCCTAGTGGTACAAAGTATGTGGTCTCAGCTTCAATCTCTGAATAGCGGGAGGTAATGATCGTATACCCAGTACCTTGCCGGCAAGTTGATTCGTATGTCGCCAAATCTTTACCGACCGGCTGCCAGGAAGCAGACCAGTAATCCCCATCATCCATATCGCGCAGGTAGAAATAACGCCCGGGCTGCTCCATGGGTGCGGCGTTGAAGCGCATCCGCAGGAAGCGGCCGCGCGCGCCGGATTGGTAGAAGCTGTACCCGCCGGCATTGTTGGTGATCAGGGCCCCATATTTCGTCGATCCCAGATAGTTGCTCCAGGATTGCGGTGTGTCCGGACGGGTGATCACATATTCTTTCGCCCGGTCGTCAAAATAGCCATACTGCATGGAACTTCCTTCTCAGTCCACCGCGTTCTGACGAATCACTTGCCCGTACCATTTTGCGCTGGATTTTGGGATGCGCTGTTGGGTCTCGTAATCCACATAGATTAAGCCAAAGCGTTTGGAATAGCCATGCGCCCATTCAAAGTTATCGAGTAATGACCAGGCAAAGTAACCCTCAACAGGCACGCCCATTTCGATGGCACGATGAACCTGCTGCAGGTGACGACTGATATAACGCAATCGAGCGGGGTCATTCACCTGTCCGTCGGGGCCGGCATCATCCACAAACGAGGCACCGTTTTCTGTAATGTAGATCTTTGGGATAGCGTAATCGAAATGCAGACGGCCCAAAGTGGTGTAGAGTCCTTCGGGATATACCTCCCAACCCATCTCGGTATGTTCTTTATTAGCGAAGATCGTGCGCGGAGCATTTTCTTCTTCGCTGATCTTTCGAGAGCGAATGATGCCGCGAGTGTAATAATTGACTCCCAGGAAGTCAATCGGAACAGAGATCACCTCGAGATCACCGGGCTGAATAAACTCCATCATGTTGCCAAACCCGTAAACAATATCTTGTGGATATCCGCGTCCGACCAAAGGATCAAGGAACCAGCGGTTAATATAACCATCGACCCAAACCGCTTCATTTCTATCAGCGATACTTGGGGATGCAGGAATCTGGGGAGATAAGTTCAAAGTAATACCAACATCTGCGTCCGCCGAGTTCTCACGAATAACTGCTACTGCCAATCCATGTGCCAAGAGCAAATGATGAGACGCAGCAACGGCCGCATTTAAGTCCTTTACCCCTGGTGCATGGCGCCCTTCCTGATACCCAACAAAGGCACTCACCCACGGCTCGTTGAATGTGATCCAATTCTTAACCCGGTCCCCTAATGCGCGGCTGGCTATATTTACATATTCCAAATATGCATCCGCGATCATGCGCGCTGGCCAGCCACCTTCATCTTCCAAAGCTTGCGGCAAGTCCCAGTGGTACATGGTCACATAAGGTTCGATACCCGCCTCCAGAAGCGCGTCTACGAGATGGGAGTAGAAATCGATCCCAGCCTGATTGACCTCGCCACGACCGGCAGGCAAAATACGCGGCCACGAGAGGGAAAACCGGTAAGCTTGCAATCCAATTGCAGTCATCAAGGCGACATCCTCACACCAACGATGGTAATGGTCACAAGCTACATCACCCGTTGCACCACCTTGCACCTTGCCTGGTGTGTGACTAAAACGATCCCAGATGGATTCGCCCTTCCCGTCTACATTCCAAGCACCCTCAATCTGGTAGGAAGAGGTTGCCGCACCCCAGACAAATCCATCAGGAAATTCGTGAGTTTTGTCTGTCATAATGTTCTTTGGAATCAACTACTGACCACGGAAAACTAGTAATATAAAGACTACCAACGCGAGTAAATCGCCGAATTTGAGTATCCCTAAATCATGAGTGATATGAGCATCAATCCTCTACCGCTGGATTCGAACATCTATGCATATATTCCACAAGATTATTACTCTTCAGCCATGCCGGCACTCGTATTCATCAAGATGCATGCGAACTGGTTGCCGAGTGGGAAACAATATAGGGAAAGTCACCCATCAAGCGATACTATGAACCTTGGCTAGCAATTCATCCACCATCTCTTCAGGCGATGTTTGCATAGAACTTCCAATGATGTGCAGCAAACCAGTCAAAGGCATGTCCATCAAGAAACCCATCGGATCCATCCCGATCTGCTCACTATCATTCCCACCAAATTTAGCCCGCATCTGATCAGTAATTTGCTGATAGATATGGAGCTAAAACGCTCATACCGCGTGGATCTTCTGTCCATTCACGCAGGGTCGATTCGCGATTTAATATGCTGGGCAGCTCAAGCGTGGAATGCAATACGTAACCGTCTTTGTACAGCGAATGTCGGCTGATGAAGCCCCGATCAGGATGTCGAACTCCCCATCCTCGGTAATCCATTGCCTGTATGCCGGGTGGTAATACGCAAAGGCGCGGAAATCAAGTGATACATTCACTGTCTTGGTCTCACCTGGCTGGAGTGCAACTTTGGCAAAACCTTTAAGCTCCTTGGGGGGGCGGACTAATCTTGATTTATGATCATGCACATACACCTGGACCACTTCCTTGCCTGCCATCTTGCCAGTGTTTGTCACGTCCACAGAGACAGTCAATCCATCCACATCCCGGAAGGTTTGCGATGAAACCTTAGGGTTTTGATAATCGAATGTGGTATAGCTCATCCCATATCCAAAGGGGAATAGCGTCGGAACCGCTTTGGTATCATAGTAACGATACCCCATGAAAATCCCCTCACCATAGCGAACAGCACCATTTTCACCGGGATAGTTTATATAGGCAGGTGTATCTATCAGTTTAAGCGGGAAAGTTTCCGCCAGCTTGCCAGACGGATTGACCTTACCAAAAAGCACATCTGCAATTGCCCCTCCACCAGCCTGTCCCATCATCCAGGCCTCGAGCACAGCAGCTGTGCCATCAATCCAGTCACTCATCACCACCGGAGCACCATTATTAAGGATGACAACAGTATTAGGTTGGACAGCGGTGACCGCTTTGATCAACGCAACCTGATGCGATGTCAGGTCGAGGTCAGGTCGGTCATACCCTTCCGACTCTTTGGTTGCAGGTAGGGAAAGATATAACAAGGCTACATCAGCTGAACGGGCATTTTTAGATGCCTCATCGATAAGAGCCTGGTCAAAACTTTCGTCCTCAGGATAGCCTTCAGCATAACTCAGGTCGGTATCCCCAGCCATTTTTTGCAGCTCTTCATATGGATTGTCCAGCTGGGTTGGATTGATGTGCGAACTGCCGCCTCCCTGGTAGTATGCTTCTTTGGCCGAACGACCAATGACCGCAATATGCTTATGTTTCTTTAAAGGTAAAATGCCGTTGTTTTTTAGCAAGACCATGCCTTCTCCAGCCACCTGGCGTGCCAGGGCATGGTGCCTAGTCGACATCAAATGAACCGCCTTTTTCCGTCTCAGCAGCTTTGAATACGATGTCCAGAATCCTGCGTACCGCCTCGTCCAGCACAGATTCGTCCAGTTTGCCTGAGCGAACGGCATCTATAACTGCCTTAACCCGCCTTTCCCTTGGACCAGGCATTTCCAAGTCCAGACCCGCTTCCAAAGCTTCCACCCGGTCGTGTACAGCGCCCCAGTCGGAAACGACAAAACCCTCAAAACCCCATTCCTCCTTGAGGATCTCCGTCAGCAGCCTGTGATTCTCAGCGGCGTATGTGCCGTTGAGCTTGTTGTAAGAGCACATCACCGTCCAGGGTTTGGCTTTTTTAACCGCCGCCTCAAAGGCTGGCAGGTAAATCTCCCGTAAAGTACGTTCATCTATTTCGGAACTGATCGTGGAACGCTGGTATTCCTGGTTATTCGCGGCGAAATGTTTCAGCGAAGTGCCCACCCCTTTACTTTGCACGCCCTTGATGAAGCTGACCGCCATTTCCCCGGCAAGGTAGGGATCTTCGGAGTAATACTCGAAATTACGCCCACACAAGGGGGTGCGCTTCATGTTCACCCCAGGTCCAAGTACTACATCAACCTTCAAAGCGATGCATTCCTCTGCCAATTGCCTCGCCCAGTTTATGGATTAAATCCACATCCCAGGTGGAAGCCATACAGGTAGCGGTGGGGAAACAGGTGGCGGGTATACTCGTTGAAACAAAAGTGTCTACATCTTCAACACGCCGTACTCCATGCGGTCCATCTGAAACGGTCATTTCTGGTATACCCAGGCGTTCAATGGGTATCGTCGTCCAAGGACCTGGCCCCAGTACAGAGGGCAGCTTTTTCTTCCAGGGACATTTTTTTAATCAAATTTGTAATTTTGGTCATGGATTAATCCTTTCGTAGGTCACATCTAGAGATGAGGTTACACGCTGAGATCGGTGTTGGTAGGTATAAGAGAATAAATGCTCTATACAAAGATCTTATCAAGGAGCATGATGCGAATAAGAATCATAGACGGAGCGAATGCGTATTTCTTCTTGCGCCCTGCTTAATGTCCAGCCAACTGGCAGCGGACAAGAAATTTGAATCGGTCGTCCAGGAGGCAGATTGAAGTAGTTATCGCTAAAGACGACATCAGCTCCTTTCAAAGATACCTCCACGAGCAGTGCCAGAGAGTGCGAATTCAGTTCAACGATTAATTCTCCATTCTGACATCGCAAATTCACGGCAATTGCCGGATCGGTCAGGGACAAATGCTTGATCGGGAGCAAAGTACGCTGTTTGACGGGCGACAAACTGAGTCTCCCTGCCATAGTTCAGCAATAAAAACCAGCTTGCGGAGATTGTCATCTGAGATACGGTCGGAAAAGTCCAGCTTGCATACCTGAGTGGCAGATTGCGGTGCAGCTTTTACCACTGCCTGTCCCGAAGTCAGAACCTCTCCATCAAGCGTCTCCAACGACCACCTCACAGTCCCTATCCAGGGTTCGAGCGTATCATTTGAGATATAAACTTCCTGTGCTGGTGGCTTATCTTCGATCGAAAGCATCAACGGTGCATAGAAGCGGCGTGCAGCATAATGCAATGCTTTCCACCGGCCAAAATAATCCAGACTGGACCAAGAGGCAACCGGCCAGCAGTCATTAAGCTGCCAGTATAGGATTCCGGCAACACGGTCAGGGTGGCGCCGCCAGTGCTCCACGCCATAGCGGATGCCTTCCGCCTGGAGGGCCATGCTCAGGTATACCAACGAAGCAAAATCCTTGGGTAACCGGAACGTGTCCAGCATTTGACCGACCATCAGGGAATTTCCACTGGCATTTTTCTGGTGCTGCTCCATGATGTATGATGTCATGTTCCAATCAGCTTCGTCAGCATAGGTCCGGATGGTCGCAAGAGGTGGCAGTGCCTGGAAACCAAACTCGCTCATGAAGCGAGGATACTGGTCTCGATAGGCAGTAAATGGTTTTCTGCCATGCCAAACATCCCAGTAATGAGAATCTCCCTGGCGTTGGCCATTCGGATCAACGAATGGAGTATCGGAGGATGGTGAGCTGGGCCAATAGGGATGGTCTGGATCCTCGACTTGGCACCAAGCAGGCAGTGTGTGGTGGAAAAATAGATCATAGGCAGCTTTTAAATCCTGCTGCTCGGGTAGATTCCAGTTCCAGTCCACCCAACCCCATTCCATCTCGTTATTTCCACACCACAACGCCAGGCTGGCACGATGACGAAGGCGGCGGATGTTCTCAGTCACTTCAAGCCGGACATTTTCCACAAATTCTGGGTCGTCAAATGGATAAATGCTGCAGGAGAAGATAAAATCCTGCCAGACTAAAATGCCATATCGATCGCAAAGATCGTAAAAGCGCTCTTCTTCATAGAAACCACCCCCCCAGACCCGAAGCATGTTCTGATGCGTCTCTGCCGCTGAGCGAATAAGATATTCCAGATATTCATCCGTAATGCGGGTGGGGAAAGAATCAGCCGGGATCCAATTTGAGCCTTTACATAAGATTTGAATGCCATTGACTACAAAAATAAATGAGCGTCCCCACTGGTCTTGTTCCTGACGCAATTCAATCGTACGCAGTCCCTACCTGATAATCTGTGCTGGTCCAGCAACCCTTCCTTGGATGGATCTTGGCTAATGAGAGAGACATCCACCTGATAGAGTGGTTGTTTACCATACCCGTTAGGCCACCAAAGCTCAGGATCGGGGATCGGCACTTTGACAACCACCTCACCCTGCATTGTAATGGCAGCTTCTTTTTCAATGATCTCACCCTTTGGGGTCGTGATACGTACAACCGCAGACAGCGGTATTTCTCTCCAATGTTCGCTGGTGATCCGAGCCTCGACGACCACCTCGCCGCCACTGTGATCCTGTCGCAAATGTACTTCAGTAAGGCGGGCATCACAGTACCCCTCCAGGCGGATATCTTTCCAGATGCCGATCGGTGGCAGCTGTGGACCCCAATCCCAACCAAATTGACAAGGAGCTTTCCGCAGATGGGGACTACCGGGAATAGCCTGAGGTACCCCAAAAAGAGGTCGCAGGGCTTGCTTTTCAGCTGTATATTTCACCGGTGAACAAAAAGTAATCGTTAACTCATTTGTTCCTCTCGGGTCTAAAAAGGATTTGATTTCCCATTCAAACCGGCGAAACATATTGTCGGTATAGCCCAGTTCATGACCGTTGAGGACAACTTTCGCCAGTGTATCCAAGCCATCACAAACCAGGAAGATCTTGTCTTCGGCTAGTAACTCAGGAGAACAGCTAAATCTACACCGGTAGATCCAATCGGACTCAGCCACCCATCTGACGCGCTGCTCGTTATCGGCTGTGAAGGGATCGGGAATGTTACCTAAAGCTAGTAAATCTGTATGCACGCCCCCAGGGACACTGGCGGGCAGCCACGCTTCCGTACTTGCCTGGCGCAATTCCCAGGCACCTGCCAAAGATAGAACTCTCATCATTCGTTTTCCGGATGAATATGCCCTGAATTTCCAAATCACTCCAAACTCAGGAGGGAAGCGCTACACAGTCGAGAGATCCCATTCTTCATAAATCTTAGGGACATCACTGATCAGGCGTTGAGTATATGAATCCTGCGGGCTCAGTATCACATCATCGGCAGATCCGCTTTCAACGAATTTTCCATGCTCCATAATATGAACAGTGTCAGAAACATAATACGCAAGGCCAATATCATGAGTGATAAAAATAATCGTCATCCCGATTTCGTTGCGCAACTGCATCAGCATATCCAGGATGGTCGCCCGGCTGAACAGGCATCGATCATCGAGGTTGGTTCATCGGCCATCAGGATCTTCGGCTTCAGCAGGAAGATACGGGCAATCATTAAGCGCTGCATCTGTCCGCCGGAGAGCTCAAAGGGATACTTGTTGGTTAATTCTTCGAACTTCAAGTTGACAAAGCTGCATGCCTCTGTCATCAGCTCTACTTTTTTCTCATGCGGAAGCTTTCCACCGCCACGCATGCGAATGCAATCCAAAAGCACGGAATCGATCTTATTAAATATATTGTAGGAACAGTACGGATCTTGAAAGATCGCCTGAATATTTTTCCAGTATTCCTGTTTCTTCTTGCGAGTGCGAATATCGCGCTCTTCTCCCTGGAAGTAGATTTCTCCCTCGGTTGGTTTGAGCAATCCCAAAAGCATCTTAGCCAAAGTGGTCTTACCACTGCCCGATTCACCCACGATCGAGACGACTTCGCCTTCGTAAAAATCGATATCGACATGATCAACGGCCACGGTTTTATTGCGACCAAACCCAAATACCTTGGTAAGTCCTGATGCCGCTAAGGATTGATTTTTTTTCAGTCTGACATTTTATTCTGCCTCCCTCTGATATAGATGCCTCAGCTCTTCTTCCGAGAGAATACAGCGGTACGCGCGGCCGCCGCCGATATCACGAAGATCGACAGAGCTCGCCGTGCATCCGGGCCGAACGTATTTGCAGCGTTCGGCAAACTGGCAGCCAGAGGGTGGATTTTTAAGATTCGGCGGTACCCCAGGAATAGCAGTCAGTTTTACATCCCGCAGACCTTCTTCGGGCACGATGATCGAACCCATGAGACCTTTGGCATACGGGTGGAGCGGATCAAACACGACTTCTTTGGCAGCTACCCTTCTCCACGATCTGTCCTGCGTACATGACCATAATATCATCCGTCACGTTGTAGAGCAGCGGAAGTTCGTGCGTGATGAAGATCATCGATTTGATGACGCCATTTTCCATCAAGTTCTTTAGCATCTTGATGACCATCTTCTGAGTCGTGACATCTAGTGCGGAGGAAGGCTCATCCGCAATCAGCACTTTTGGAAATAGGATCACAGATATGGCGATCACCGTGCGCTGTTTCATGCCGCCCGAAAGTTCAACCGGATATTTTTGCAGCACTTCCGCTGGAAGCCCCACGATCTCAAAGAGATCTTTGGCAAGTTCATAAATCTCTTTCTTGGTTTTATTCGGATAATGAGCTTGAAACACATCCTCAATAAAGTGGATGATCCTTCTGGGTGGGGTTGAGCGCGTTCATCGCAGCTTGGGGGATATAGGCAATCTCTGTCCCCAATATCGATTTACGAACCTCATCAGGATCCATCCCGGAAATATTATGCCCGTCGATGATGATCTCTCCGCTGGTATAGTGCAGCGGAGCAAAGTAATAGCCCATCAGGCTGAGCGCCAGCGTCGATTTTCCGCAGCCGGATTCTCCCGCAATTCCCAGCGATTTCCCTTCTTCGACCTTCAGAGAAACGTGGTCAACCGCGTAAACATCTTCCTCATAGCGGGTGATATATTTCGTTGTTAGATCGTTGACCTCAAGGATAACGTTTGACATATCAATCACCTACTCCCTCAATGCCGGATTGAATACCTGGTCGAGACCAGTATTCATCAAGTTCAGCGAGAACGATATCAGAGCTATGACTGATGATCACGGGGATGTACGCCCACCATTTTCCCAGGATTTGCGCCTGGTAGATCAAGGCCCAGTTCATCATCAGCCCCAAGGTTGGCATCTCCGTTGTTCTGGGTCCCAATCCAAGGATCGATAATCCAGCCTCCGCCAGGATAGCCTGCGGAAATTTGCAGGATCAACGCCATGACCACATAAGAAGCGATATAAGGGCAGAATATCGGGAGGATGATGTGAATGATTGAGTGCCCGGATAGTTTCGACAGATTGACATGGTCGCGATTGCGCAGGGAAATCACTTGCGACCGCACAGCCCTGGTAGTCCATACCCAGGAGGTGAACCCGATCACCACCGCGATCGTGACCGCGCCGCGTTGTTCCTGCCCGATGCTGAAGGAGATCAGGATCAACAATACAATGGTAGGGATCACGGTAAAGAGATTTGTGATGAACATAATACCGTCATCCACCAGGCCGCCGATATACCCGGCCAGCAATCCCAGGCTCAAACCGATCAAGGTAGCAATGGTACCGGCGACAAAACCGATCAGCAGCGATACGCCCGTGGCTTTGACCAGCTCCGTCAGTACATCCCTGCCAAAGTTATCGGTTCCAAGCGGCAACACGCGTACATTCGCAACCTGGCTCACATTCACGTAATCAGACTGTTCGATGAGTACCTTTCTCCTCCAGGGCACCCGTATCCGGGTTTTTTGCTGCAATGATCACCCCTTCGGTTGACAAGATTCCATCGAGTGAGGCATTGAGCCTGATATAGTAATTCCTCTGGGCATTCGTCATTCCAGGAATATTTCTCTTGGGATCATAATTGTTCACCCACTGGTCCAGGAGTTTTGCGGTATCCGTGATATCGATCTCATCTTCAGGAATCCCACCTGCCACAAGCCATTCCTTCATGGCAAGGCGGTCCTCGTCGTTCAGCTTGCTGGCAATTCGCTTGGCAGCGGCATCATCCAAATTGAGGGTATAGAGGGTGGTGGAACCGATGCTGTCATATACATTCACATAGATTCCGGTGGGAAAGAATGTACCCTGACCGATGATCTCCAGTGGCGGGTATCGTCACGATCAGACGGATAGATGATCACGATCAGCAATATTGCCGATAAAAATGGACAAAACCAACAACAAATTTACCGGAGCGAAAAACCTGTCGAAGAGTATGTTTCATAACAGCATCTCTCCTCAATCTTCAGTCTGCGCCGCTTTTATGCGCGGGTCAATAAAACCATAGAGGATTTCGATGATGAATGTCGCGACTCAGTACCATCAACGTGATGATCAAGGCTGTTGCTAGAGATCAGCGGATAATCCCCCCCCAATACAGCGGTAAAGATGGTGGAACCAAGCCCCGGGTAGCTAAAGATGATCTCTGCCACCAGCGCGCCGCCGACCATGGTGCCGATCGCCAGCGCCAAACCGGTTATCTGCGGCAGCATGGCATTCCGAAATACATAGCGAAGGATCTTGCGGTCTTTGATCCCCATGAAGCGGCTGAATTTTACATAATCCGCATTCAGCTCATAGATTGCCATGGAGCGCATGCCAATTGCCTGACCGCCGATGATGATCAACACGATCGACCAGAATGGCAATTGGTAGTGGACAATCACGGACCATATAAACTCCCAGCTAAGGTTGGGGATCAGGTCAAATCCATATCCACCAGAGGTTGGGAACCATTCCAGGGTGACAGCAAATACAACCAGCAGAATAACAGCCATACCAAAGGCCGGCAGACTGCTGGCAAAAATACTGACGGGCATGAGGACTTTGTCAAAGCCCGACTTGCGATAAGCCGCCAAAGCACCGAGGAAGTTACCGATCAGCCAGCCGACGAGGATCGCCGGTAACTGCAGAATCACCGTCCACCAGATGGAAGATGCGATAACATCTGCCACGGTTCTGGGATATTGGCTGATTGAGAAACCAAAATCACCGTGAAGCACATTTCTCATATATATGAAGAACTGTTCGATGGATGGGTTTGTTAGTGCCAAACAACTCGTGTATTGCTCGTAAATCGCTTGAACCCCGGTCGCATCGCTCATGCCTTGGGCAATCCTTGCTACGATGGCTGCCACAGGATCTCCCGGCATCAAGCGGGGCAGGATGAAATTCAGGATGAATGCAAATACCAAGGTGACTAGGAACCAAGCCATCTTTCCGCCGAAATACCGCAAGTACCCTTTCAACCCAGCACCTCCTCGTAACAATAATAGTCAACAGCCATGTTCCGGGGTTGCCGGAACATGGCTGTTTTTCATTGAGCTATTGTTTACGGGTTAACCAGCGTCTAGGTTATAGAGACAGGCGATACCCCAGCCGTTCGTACAGACCATCGGCGGGACGGGCGGGTCGGTACCATCATCCTGGTGCGGGAAGTTGGTCCAAACCGTCTCGTTCACAGCATGGAACTGATCAGGACGGTACATGAGCGTGAAGGAGGGAACATCGGTCAGGTAAATCCTGACCAATTCCGTGTACATTTCCTTCAGCTTGTCGGGGTCGGTTTCACCGGGGATCGCCTGGATCAAGGCATCCACTTCAGGATTGCTGTACTGACCCCAGTTGCCGTTCCAGTTGATCGCCATACCCACATATTCAGAGCTGAGCAAATTGCGGATACGTCCCCACGGCTCGGTGGGGCCAGCGCCGTCGCTCCACATCATAAAGATGTCATAGCCCTCGGGCAGAGGGGCATCCGATTTGGTGACGACGGTCTGATACACGGACCATTCAGGGAAGTTGGATGTGATGTCAATGCCGATCTCTTTCCCGGCGGCAGCCACCACTTCGATCGCAGCCTGCCAGTCGGACCAGCCGTTGGGGCAGGTGGCTATATAGCTGAGCTTTTCACCATTGTATTCACGCCAGCCATCGCCATCGGTATCGACAATGCCGGCTTCATCCAGGAGAGCCTTGGCGCCTTCGATGTCGTTGCCAGCCCACTGCAGGTCCGCGACGGCATCGTGGTCGTACAGGGCCTGCTCACCAGGGGTCGGGTTCATGAGCGAGCGCGGAACCTGGTCGAAGGTAGCCGATTGGTTGGTCATGGCGTTGGCAATGATGGTGGGATAGTCAACCGCCATGGCGATGGCCTTGCGCACCGCAACCTGGTCCAAACCAGGGGAATTCAGGTTGTAGAAGGCGGTTGGCAGGCTGGCACCAATGCCATAGGGAGCCTCGGGCAGGTAGGTGGAGATGGGCAGCCCATAGTTTTCCCACAGAAGCTGAATATTGGAATTGAACTGCTGGCTGACATCCACTTCACCTTTTGCCAAAGCAACCGAACCGGCGGCGTTATCCTTGAAGATCGTATGCGCCAGGTACTTGGGAACAGGCAGCTTGCCCCACATGGAGGCATCCTGACCCCAGTAGTTGTCATCACGAACGAGGACAACCTTCTGATCATCAGCGAAGAACTTGTGGTAGGGCCCGGAGTACACGACGTCCTCCGCGATATCTGCCATGAACTCGGTCGGCATCTTCACCAACGCGCTCTTCCAGTGTCTCGGTCCAGGCTTTCTGGATGACATAGTTGCCGCTCAAGTAAGCCTTGACGATCAGAGGATTGACTGCTTTGCCCTCGTCGTTCAGTTTGGCCTTGATCACGACCGTCTTGTCATCCACGGCTTCAATGGTGTCGATGTAAGGTGCGTTGGCGCCACCGGCATTGGTATTGTACTTGAGGTGGGTAGCCCAGGTATAGGCAACATCCTCCGCGGTCACCGGGGTGCCATCGCTCCACATTGCGGCATCCTTGAGCTTGAAGGTGATTTCGGTCCGCTCATCGTTCCAGGTGTAAGGGCCATCAGCCAGCAAAGGATACTGTTCGCCATCGAGCATATTGTACAGGTACGGGGATTCGAACATGGTGACGCGGTTGTTGGCGTTCTCGGTGATAGCCAAGGCATTGTTGCAGTTGGAATTGTATGGATTCCAACACACAACCGGACCCCACTGTAGACCATTGAAGTACAAGGTTTCGTTGCGGGGCAGAGCAGTTGGGTCTTCCTCAACCTCCATTGGACCTGAACCTCAACCTCGACAGTCTCGATGACCGTCTTCTCAACCTCCACGGTCTCGATGACGGTCTTCTCGACTTCTACGGTCTCGATGATCGTCTCAGGTGCGGGTTGGGCGCAGCCTGCCAGAACCATACTCGCCAAGATCAAAATACTTAGGGCGGATAAAACATATTTACGCATTTTCTTTCTCCTTATAGTAGTTTTTTGTTCCAGATGAACAACGCCAAACCTTTACAGCAAGCGATCTTCCATTGACACCTCCTATTGACATTAATTAGTGTGGTAAATTACCCTGCAAAATATTAATTTTTCAGGGATCCTTTCTCCTCCTGGAGGCGCCGCATGAATCGCGAATGATCAACTCTGTATCCATGATGATACGCCGGGGAGGTGCAATGCCATTCTCGATCAGGTCGATCAATGTTTCGATAGCGGTGATGCCAAAACTAGTGATCGGCTGGCGGATGGTCGTCAGCTGGGGAGTTGCGTACATGGCAACGGAAACGTCATCGAAGCCAACAAAGGCTACATCATCCGGGATCCTAAATCCGGCTTCTCTGGTTGCGCGCATGGCGCCGATCGCCATCAAATCTGAAGCTGCAAAAACAGCATCTGGCTTGGCTGGTAGAAGTTGTTGCATGGCAAAGTAGCCACCTGCTTCCGTGAAATCACCTTCAGCGACCAGGGCGGGATCGTAATTCCGGCCACGATCGATTAAGGCTTTTGTGTAACCTTCCAAGCGATCAAAAGTTGGTGCGTTACCTGCCAAGCCGGTGATCGTTCCGATACGCTGATGTCCTAAGCGGATCAGATGGCTTGTGGCGCTGTAAGCACCGCTGAAATTATCCACATCGATGTAGCTGGCTTGAGCAGAATGGAGTGGACGGCCAACTACAACCACAGGTAAATGAATTTTCATCAGGCGATCAATTAATTGCTCACCAAACCGTCCAGATTGAATTAAGATGCCATCCAACATGCCTTTACGTGATAATCGCGGTAAGATTTTCGCCTCATCTTCCTGGGTACCAACTAGAAATAAAGCCAAGGTAAAGTCGTACTGGTTGCAGGCTTGCGCGACGCCTTGTGTCAGGCGGGGGAAATAAGGATCGGTGAAGAAGCCGCTTACCGACCGGGGTAAGAGCAGGCCGACCATCCAAGATCTATTGGAAGCCAGGCTGCGGGCAGCCAGGTGCGGTTGGTAGCCAGTTTCTTGGATGACTTTTATTACTTTTTTCCTTACACTTTCGCTGACGTGGGGTTGTTGATTGACAACTCTAGATACCGTTGAACGTGAGACTCCACTGAGACGAGCGATCTCTTCCAAAGTTAGGTTCAGATCGGTAAATGATTTATTTTCTAACATGGGGTTGTGAGAGCGCTCTCAGTTAATTCTTGTATAATATCACCAATTATTATAATAACTACACTAATTTCGACAATATTTGGTTAATTTAGGCATGTTTTTGTAGCGTTTTGGGAGCGCTCCCAGGATCAATGCCATTATACAAAATACTATGATCATTTGTCAACTTTTTTGTGTTATTTGTTACAATTTAATTGTAGAATATGACCAATATCATATCTACCCGGAGGCTGTGTCCCATGAACTACCCACCCTTGCCTAATATCCCATGGGAAAAGCGACCTAATGATTGCAACGATGTGGTTTGGCGCTACAGCGCCAACCCCATCATTCCCCGAGACTTGATCCCTTCATCGAATAGCATATTCAACAGCGCGGTAGTCCCATTTGAAGATAAATTCGCGGGTGTCTTTCGCTGTGATAATAAGAAACGTGAGATGAACCTGCACCGCGGTTTTAGTGGGAACGGAATCGATTGGCGGTTAGATGATGCACCCATCGATTGGCAATTCTCAAACACGGAACACAGGAAATTCGAACATCGCTACGATCCACGCGTCGTCTGGCTGGAAGACCGCTACTATATCAGTTGGTGCAACGGCTACCACGGTCCAACGATCGGGCTTGGCTACACCACAGATTTCACTGAATTCCATTTCATTGAGAATGCCCTGCTGCCATTCAACCGCAACGGAGTGCTCTTCCCGCGCCGTATTAATGACGTGTACGTCATGTTAAACCGGCCGAGCGATAATGGCCACACGCCCTTTGGCGACATCTTCCTCAGCCAGAGCCCGGACTTAGTCCACTGGGGCAGGCACCGTTTCGTTATGGGCGTAAAGGAGGGCTGGCAGTCGACGAAGATCGGCGCAGGGCCAGTACCCATCGAGACTGACGAGGGCTGGCTGCTCTTCTACCATGGTGTGCTGACATCCTGCAACGGGTTTCGTCTACAGCTTTGGCGCTGCGCTGCTGGATTTGGAACCAGCCCTGGAAGGTCATCTACCGTGGTGAGCCATACCTGCTGTCACCACAGCGAGATTATGAATGCGTGGGTGATGTACCCAACGTCGCATTTCCCTGCGCAGCACTATTTGACCCACCCAGCGGCCGCATCGCCATATATTACGGCGGCGCCGATACAGTAACAGCATTGGCGTTCGCTAAGCTTGATGAAGTGCTCGATTTTCTCAGGATCAACTCAGAGCTGTAGCAACGCGGAAAAGCGGTTTCTTTCGTTCGGTAAGCTAGCAAACCAATTAAGCAGGTTGAAATTAAGGGTTGAGGCAACCTGCCAGCCCAATCTAAAAAACCCCATATTAGCGCGAGTAATGCGATTGGCTAATGTTGGAATAGAGCAGGTCAGCCTTATTTTTACTCCTTGACGTTGTGTGCTCTGATACAAACCCTAATCCTAAATTCAATAGAAAAATTAGCGGTTAGTTACCTGCTGGTAAGCGTAATACCCATCCTCATTCTCTAACCGAACTACCAGCTCGGATTCTAAGGCCATTTCGTCTGGGATGTTGAAAACCGCAATTACTTCACCAGATACACCTGGCATCGTTAAACCTACAACGATACCATTCTCCCCCGCTGCCCCGCCTCTGTCGATGCGGGCTTCGAGAATTTGAAGGGAGGGAAAGTTTTCCGCGGCGACGGTTACACTTACGCCTGGTTCTACGCTAACGACATCCAGGCTTGGTTTCTGAAATAAGTTGCCAGGGTTTTGAACACTGAGTAGGTAAACCATCACGACGATAACAACCAGCAGCAGGAAAAACAGCGTTGGCAGCACCCAAGTATTGGCCGGTCTGATCTTTGCCGCTTTCTTATCTTCCATCTATAGCCATCCTGCTCCTTAGATCAACGTTTATGTGACGCCTTATTGGATATAGATACGCTTGCTCAAATCCCACAGCGCATCCGCCATCATCTGGATCTTGTCGCGCATCGTGAGCACTTGCAGCCAATCAGCCGGAATATTCTGCAGGCCATAGTATGCACCGGCGAGCTGACCACATATGGCGGAGGTCGTATCTGCATCGCCGCCTAAATTTGCGGACAGCAGGACTGCTTCCCGGAAGCTGTCTGAACGGCTGAAGCACCATAAAGCGGCTTCCAGACTGGCGATCACATACCCGCTGGAAAGGATCTCGCCGCGCGGTTTGTCCTGATATTCCCGGTTGGCGAGGCTCAAAATCGCTGGGGATAGCTCTGTTTCGTCTATAGTCGATTCCCAGCTCACACCCAAGATCGCATCTTTAGCCGCACCTTCTAGGGCTTTGGCCAGCATCACACCGAATAATTTACATGCTTGCAGAGCTTCCTGCGCGCCGTGGGTAGTACGCGAGCTTTCACTGCTGTAGTACGCCACTTGGCGTTCATCCTCCCGGTATACCATGGGCACAGGCGCCAGGCGCATGAGAGAACCGTTGCCAGCACTCCAGGGGTCTGTAGCGCCGCAATATGGATGGCTGGTTTTTTCATAAATCCGCAGCGCCGCGGCGATCGTGTTGCCGATATCGAAGCATTCGCCAGTACTGCTGAAATAGCCCTCCCGGTACCAGCGCAGGTAGCGATTCATCTGGTCAACCGGATCGAAACCTTCCTTCTCCAGCAGACTGCATGCCAGGCACAATGCCATGGATGTATCGTCAGTCCACTGGCCGGCTTTCAGGTCAAATGGTCCACCACCGATCATATCGGTAAGCGGTTCAAAAGTACCGCGGGCTCGGAACTCAACAGCTGCCCCAAGGGCATCACCAACGGCTAAGCCCAGCAGGCAGCCGCGATAACGTTCAATTTCCCTCACTGTTACCCCTCCATGCATCCAAACTGATTGATTGCTATGCAGCGATGAGGTCGCGTTTGTCCCGGTGTTAGACGCTCAACACCTCATTAAGTATATACCAGTTTATGGGATTATTGCTGATGGCCCCAAGCAGTCATTTGAATTTGGATTTACCCCCAACTCAATTCTTTCTATTTGCTATATCAACAGGATAACAGGCGTGGGAGGTACCGGTTGACCTGCTCGCAGTAGCGTTGGTATTCCGCACCATAGACGCTCGTTAGGTGCGCCTCCTCACTGCGCACCATCCAGTGGGAAAAGACCGCATAGACCAGCAGCCAGATGACGCCAAACGGCGCTGGCCACAATACCAGAAATCCCAACAACGCCAACGCGTAGAATACGAGCTGCGGATTGCGGCTCCAGCGGTAGAATCCCGCTATGTGCAGCTTATCAGGCGGCTGACCGCAGGCATGCTTGAATCCCAATCCAGCCATCGCCCAGAGTGTCAGCGAAATCCCTATAGCAATCAATCCCAAGCCAACAACCAGCTGAAACGGGTTATCCGGGAGCAGCGGCAGCTCCGGCCACGTTGCTGGCAGAAAAATGTAGCTTAAGTTGGCATGCACAGCGAACATGATGAATTCCAGTACTAGTGTACCGGCGTTCAAGCGGTCGTAGCGCTCATAATCGCGGCGGGCGATAACGCGGAAGACAACATATACCCCAGGAACAGAACCAGCGCTGTTGCGGCAATACCTAATAGCGCTTCCGTCCAGATTGCCACATTCTCACCCACCAATATTGATCTCCATCTGACAACTGTGCAGCAATGGTTTGCTCAGAAAATGTTCTGGAGCAGGATACCAGCTGCTAGCAGGATGAGGACCACGGCTACTACCCCTACCCATGTCTTCCGTAAATCAGCACCCCCTAATACATGTCCGGCAACTACCCCGCCAACTCCGAGCTCCAGGGTCTGCCCAATCCACCAAGAAAATATCAGCTTTGGATCAGCGCTCGCGATTGATAACAGCCCAAGCATCAGCGCTCCCCAGACCACGGCTCCGAACAGCAGCCCTAACTTACCCGCACTTTTTGCATCGCTAATTCCTTGCCGGATTAATAGCCATACTAAAAATCCAGCCAATATCAGGAACGATAGATAACCCAAAGGGATTAATTGGAAAGCCCTCTCCGGCGGCAGCAAGAAAGGGCTGTCTGTCGTATAAACCTCATGTAGCAGGCCGGCATGCAGGGTAAAATCAACCCCCAACATAGCCAGCCACGCGAGCAAGACAGCCTGTAACAGGCGTCCTTTCGACAGCTGTTGTCCGGTGCTGTTAGCGCGGCTAGCCATGTCTATCCTGTGTGAGTCTCGTTTGGATTATTCGCGATTTCGCTCATCCCATACTGCCAATTACCTATGTGCTAAAGCGGCGGTCTATTCTTGGCAGGACCGCCACTTTATACCCATCTGTTGACCTCATACTTAGCTTACAAGAAAATGGCGCGGAATTCAAGCACTCTGAATGAATGCCAGTCCGCGCGCCAGGGCGTCGGCAAAATCATTTGGATAATTGTGTTGGATATCAGTACGCAGCTCGAGCTCGCAGGGGATACCTTCGCCATTTAGCAGTTTATGCACCTGCTTGGCAACTTCATAACACTGTACATCTTGCTCGCCGACTACAATATAGCCCCTCAATCCACGCTGTCGCGCAGCTTCCAAGAACGGTTCCAAAGCCGCTACATCAGGCAGGTACGGCCCGAGGACGAGAAAACCCCGGGCGGAGAGATCAGCGCTTTTCAACGCTAACCAGATCGCTAACCCAGCACCCATCGAGAAACCACCGATTACAGCTTCCCGCTCAGCTTGGGGATAGCGCTGGATGATATCGGCGTTATACGCGACGACTTCCTGCTCCCCGATATCATAGTCATTCCAGACGTAACCACGCGGCGAGCTGACCTGCGAGGACTGCGGAACCGCCAGCAACCATCCGATATCAGCTACCGACTTCCATTCAGCGGCTGTCACCTGTGCATCCGCATTGTTTCCATGCAGTGCAAAAAAGACCGGTATGCTCTTGCTGTCCCCTGGCTGATACCCGACCGGTTCATAGGTCTCAAGCAGCGGCTTTGCCTGTGATTGGGCTACAGCTTGACGAGCGCGCGAGATTTTTACTAGTTCGGCGAACCTCTGGTCGTCTTTTATTGCATCGAAATCCGGTTCCTCTTCCAGCTGGAATTTCGAATACCAGTACCCCTTGGCATGGCTTTTCTCCATCAGTTCCAAGGCAGCTTCACCTTTGTCCAACATCGCCAGCATACAAGCCTGCCAATATAAGATTGTGTCCTCAGCTTCGGGGAAATTACCAGCTTCACCAATTGCCAGATCGTATGCCTGCTGGTATTGTTTTTCCGTGTAGAGCCTAATTACTTCGGCACCTAAATCGGTGATGCTGTTGTAAGCCATTCCAGCCTCCTCTGCGTGTCTCTATTTCAAAAGATGTTTATTATTATGCCCTTGGCACAAATATGTTTATCATTTAGAGCTCTATGTTTGCTCAACTGTTATATCGATCATCACGACCTGCGCCGCGGCTGCGGCGACTTCGTCTTTATTTGGATTCCCATCTGCATCATATGTGACCGCATAAAATCTGGCATCCGTCTTGCTTGCTGCCAGCAATTGTTCCAAAACGGCGGCTTTTCTAGCCTCGTCATCAGGGACTGCTACAGCCTGTCCAAGCACCTTCTTGCTCCGTAACAGCAGTTCTACCTGGGCACCTTCCGCCAGGTTGCGCCACCACTTGGCATGCGTAAAGCAGTAAACCTTACTATCGATCTGATAGTAACTGACCGGAGTGGAGTACGCTCTACCTGATACTCTTCCTTTGAAAGTTATGACCATAATATTACGGCTCAGCATACCGTGCACGGGCGAGCGCAATAAGGCGGTCATCACCGGGTTCATGATGCGGAAGGCCAGCGGTGTTGAACTCATTGGTAAACCTCCACGTGGCTACCTTTCTGAAGGGTATCTATACGTGCTCTCACCTTCAATTATTCGATTACCTACCAATTTGTGATTAAAGAATAAGTCGCTTGTGACAACCCGCTTTTTTTGTAGTATGCTTTAGATAACAGCTGGTCGGAAGGAACAAAAGGCTCTTGACCTCGGTCCGGTCGGAAACTAGCAGTCTGCCCAGCGTGCGTGAGCCGACGCCGGGCGAGCAACCTGACAACACCAGGCAGAGCCCGGAGCATGCTCATCCTAGAGCCGGCAATACACCCACCCATGACTGCGATTCCAGCCAAACCGCTCCCATCCGTACCAGCTGTCACCTATTAAACGCTTGAGCAGCCATTCAGGTTCATCTGTACGGCAACGAATAATATAACTTCTTACCGATTTGGGAGTATTATTCAACTTGCCGCCCAAATATCAGCCTTACGTACGCGGCATAGGTTCTGGCACAAGCCATGATTAAGGCTTTGCCAACTTATCCAGCGGGCATTTGCAGCCAATACCCACACCGCTTTCCAATGCCCAGCAGTTGCTTGAGGAGATGCAGCCAGATTTATCAACTTCACCAAGACGCAGCAAACGCGGAAAACGCGGCTCATTGATCAGCGGCCGGGACATGGAGATGAAATCGACTTCACCGGAAGTGAGGGCAGCCTCCATGACACTCCGAGACCGAAATCCACCCACCAACAGCAGGGGCAGCCTGGTCACTGGCCGTGCCTGGCGAGCGAATTCGATAAAGTAAGCTTCCTCGGCCGTGCTGCGGATCCCTTTTTTGACATTAACCAATAGCTTGCCTCCCATGCCGCCGCTCAGCTCGACCCCATCGATGCCCATTCCGCCCAGCTCGCTGACAACCTGCACACCTTCTGCGAGTGTCAATCCACCTGTCACGCCGTCCATCATACCAAGCTTGACCAACACGGGATAATCAGGTCCGACCTGGGTCCGCACAGCAGCAGTTACGGCGCCTAAGAACTGCATCCGGCCTGTGATATCTCCTCCCCACTGATCCGCCCTGCGGTTTGTTAATGGGGATAGGAATTCACTGACCAAGTAGCCGTGGGCAGCGTGGATCTGAACACCATCGAAACCCGCGGCCTGCGCCCGGCGGGCGGCTTGCCCGAAGGCGTCAATGATGAGATCAATTTCATCAGTTGTGATCTCGCGCGCCGAGCGGCTGGTGAAATCAGCCAGTTTCGACGAAGGGGCCAGCGCGTCTGGTACCGCCTCCGGATCGCTCTGCATCCCGCCGTGGTTGATCTGCGCTGCGATCAACCCACCATGATCATGAACAACTTGCGCCAGCGCGGCTAAGGCCGGGATCTGAGAATTTTCATATATGCCGGTCATCTCCGGGTGAGCTTTCCCGGACGGGTGCACGTACATGTGGCCGGTGATGATCAAACCAACTTCACCCTCGGCCAGCTGGGTGTACAGCTCATGCAGCTGCGGGCGCGGGTAGCCGCGCTCGTCGGCCATCCGTTCGGCGGTTGCAGAACGTACTAGACGGTTGCGGAGTTCCAGCCGTCCGATACGCCCCACGCGAAATATTACGCTCATTTGCACTCCTTAATGTGCGATCGGTAGGAGTCTGTTTGGATTTGAGAATCAAAACTACTCGGGGATCTCGGCGATGCACTCGATCTCCACCAGCGCATCGAGCGGATTCTGCCGTACCGCGATTGTGCTGCGAGCGGGTTTATGCCCGGCAAACATACGGGCATACATCTCATTCATGCCCTTAAAATCATCCATGCTCTTCAGGAAAACCGTCGTTTTGACGACGTTCTCCAGCCCGATGCCAACCCCGGCGAGGACCGCGGCGAGGTTTTTTAGGATCTGCTCGGTCTGTTCCCCGATACCGCCAGGAACGACCTGCATGGTACCAGGGTCGACCGGGGTTTGCCCAGAACAAAAAACCAGCTGCCCGACTTGAATGCAGTGCGAGTACGGTCCGATTGCCTGTGGGGCTTTTTCGACATCATAAATAATCATCAGTATGCTCCTATCTGGTAAAGCTTCTTACAGATGGTCATTATACCTGCATCAAAAGTAAAACCCTCCAGGTAGAGGTGCAATCCGCGGGCAAACCTAATAAATAATATCGAAAGCTATAGGTGATAAAGAACTACGTCCCGTAGCGCAAAATGGTACCGTCTTCGCCAACTGCCCATCCGAGGTCATTCGAAAGCATATCGATCCCATTTAATCCCTCGGTTACTGGACAGCTATCGTGTGTCCACTCATCTCCGTCCCAATATATGATATTACTTTCTGCGTAGCTCCAACCAACTGCCCAGCCCTCACTCATATTAAACAATTCGACATCCTGTGAGTGAATATCCGCCGAAGCACTGTAGTTCGGCGTCCAGTATGAGCCGTTCCACTCTGCTCGGGCGTTATTACTGCCTACAGCCCAACCGAAACTGGAGTCCACAAGATCCACGCCTTCCAGTACATCGTAGACGTGTGTCTCAAAACTTGTCAAGTTACTGCCATTCCAATGTAGAGCAACCGACTCATACCATCCAATGTCTGTTGACCATTCGCCACCAACTGCCCAACCATCTGCTGCTGAAATGAAATCGAGGTCCCTCAAGTCAATCTTGACTGTATTCGGAATTGTTACCCACATCATACCGTTCCAGTGGAGTATCACCCCATCATCGCCGACCACCCAGCCATCATCGGATGCTAGCATCTGTATCCCATATAGATTCACGGATGCCGGGCTGGTTTCCGCAACCCAAGCAGACCCATCCCAGTGCAAAATTGTGCCTGCATCTCCGACAATCCGGGCATCAATGCTGCTCAGTGTGGTGACATCATTTAAATCATATGATGTTGGGCTGCTGAAATTTGACCACGCGCTCCCATTCCAGCGGATAATCGTTCCATTATCTCCAACTGCCCAGCCATCATCAAGTAACCGTACACTAACAGCGTTTAAGGAATCTGTTGTTGGGCTGCTGAACTCCTTCCACAAATTTTTATCGGTGGGAGAAGCGTTCTTGAGCGTCAATGGCAAATAGATTGTTCTGAAGCTGTACTCATCAGCACCGATATCAAAAAATGCATTTCCATCTGAGTCACCATCGAATGGACGGAAATCGCCATCGTAATCATGATCCGGAGCAAATAGGATGCCGCCATTATCGATACATTGAGAAGCTGGAAGCAGGTGATAATTATCTGAACTCGGATCAACGAATTGAGGATCAACTGATATGTCATGTACGCCAGGACTTATGTTATAGTAATTTCCACCTGTGTTATCCCATAAATTATTATAGTCAAGGGTGACATTCGGCGTATTGATTTCAACCCCACGCCCATTACTAGCAATAATGTTATTCGTTATGAAGACTTCGCTATTGTCATCAGCCACAATTCCAGCTGAACTATTGTCAATGATCGTATTATTTGACAGCCAAACTCGGGTTGCTTCATCATATATGGTTACACCTGTATCAGCACCCTGGATGATGTTGTTTGTGAGGGTAACGATAGAACCATCGTTTATTCGGACACCTCCCGCTTCCCCGACATTGTGATGGATATAGTTGCCGTCCAGCAAACCGAATGCACCATAAGAAACGAGCACCCCAGGAGCACCACTCGCTGAATTGGAATGGACACTATTGTTCGTCATCGTGATTACCCCACCGACATTTGCCCTTATCCCACCGCCCCATCCAGCAGGACACTTATTTCCATAGATTTCATTATTCCTAAATAACCCATGCGCATCATCAGTGACCAATACGCCACCAGCACCCCAACCTAAGGCCTTGTTATCCCAGATCGTGTTATCAGTGACAGTCATAATTGAACCCGTATCTATGGCGATTCCTCCTCCTGCGTCTCCAGCTGTATTTGAGTAGACCATATTGTCATTGATCGTCGCAAAGGATTCATTGCCGACAAAGATCCCACCGGCATATCCACCCAGGGACTCATTTTTTGTAATGGTATTCGCTTCAATTTCAGCTTTAGAACCCCACAGGACAGCGATAGCTCCCCCGGCATCGGCGGCAGTGTTCGATATGAATTCGTTGGATTCAATCCGAGCTTGAGTGCCGTTCGAGAGAACGATACCAGCGCCAAATTCTGCCGCATTTCCCATGAAAAGATTGGAACGTATGATGGGATTCGATCCTTGTGACACATATATACCGCCCCCGGAGCCAAGAGAGATATTATTCACAAAACGATTATTGCTGAGAGTGGGGGTGGAATCGCGAATATATGCAGCCGCAATTGGCGCATCCTGGACACCTGTAATGGTAAATCCATCAATCGTCGCTGAGGTGCCGTTGACCAATTCCAGTACGATATGGCCCGGATCACCATCCCAAGTTAGTGTTGTCGTAAACTGCTTAATATCCCTCACGGTGAAATCATCAGGTTTATACCCCCCGAGCAGCTGAATGTCTTCAGTGATACAGAGGGTCATAGTAAAAACACCCGCGTCATCCACCTCACAGCGCATGGATCCGGCGTAGGTGCCCGCAGCCACCCTGATCGTATCGTCATCCACAGCATAGGTTAGCGCGTCCTGTATCGTTGTGTATAGGCATGTCGGGCACACATCCAGATTCGATGCCTGGACAGGGAATGCTGATCCCATAAGCAATACAATCCCACACACTAAAAATACGCCGACAAATACTGAGATTACTAAAAGCATAATCCTGCTAAAAGTGTGTTTCATTATTGCCCTCCCGAGCTATGACTTTTGAGATAGCTATAACCGCTTGAGTATGATACAACTCCCGAATATCCAACCCAAAATTTCAGAAAAATATGCAATAATGCTTCCCTTTTTCAATATCAGTATACAGAAAATTACTCACCTTGGCAATAATCTGTATTAATCACGTGACCTGCTTGTCGTTTTCATTCTAACTCTCGCAGTTCGCTGCAAGCGACCAAACTGTGATAATACCAATACATATTAAAAGTAACCGCCGCACACAGATGGCTGTTTGTGCGGCGGAACCATAACTTGCATAGAGAACGATTTTTCGGTTACGGCTTAATGTTTTACCACCATCGGTAAGAAAACCTTCACCCCGATCCACTCGTAAGCACCGACATCCGGTGGCGGCGTGCGCGGGTTGCCTTCGATGTCTGTCCCGGGTGCTCCATCTGATGTCCCCTTATCGATGCAAGGAGAACTTGGTTTGATGTGATAATTACCCAATTCCTGGTCAGTAAATAGTGGATCTGCATCAAAGTTTCCGACACCCTCACTTACTCCAGCTAATCCATCAATTCCTTGGATATCCGAATAATTTATAACAAAACAATCAGAGCATGGTGGATCGGATTGCAGACTGAGTGCATTCGACCACATAATACTATTCGTGATGGTCATGGTCCCGCCCCATAGCAACACTGCCTGGGCACCGGTAGGGTTGTTTTCTGCAATCGTGCTGTTGAGGACATTAATCTCACTATTTGTATTGATCGCTATCACATTTGCATTACCGCTCTTCGAAAGATTGTTTGTGAAAAGAGTATTCGTGAAATTGGCTATCGACTGAAATGTTGAAAGCGCACCGCCATGTTCAGTGGCTTCGTTATATTCCATTATTGTATTACTTACCTGTGCGCCAGCAAAACCGATATCAATTGCACCACCGCTGGTATTAGATTCGTTATAACTAATGTCACTATCCTCTATCGTTACATCAGTTCCGAAATAGATGCCTAACCCGCCACCAGGTCCTTCCGAGTAATTGAACGAAATCTCGGTGTTGCTGATTAATACTGTCGCACTATTTCCGATATGGATACCACCACAGCAAGCAGTTGTGGTGTTTTCTCCAATAACGCTGTTTAATATTTGCACATCTCCGCCGGTGATATATATCCCACCACCATCTACCGTCGTATTGCCACCCACAATCTCCAAACCATCCAGAACGACATTCTGTTTGTCGTCATTCACCGTAACCGGTCTGCCGCTGTTATTCGCATCGATGATGGTTGTATTTGTGCTTAGATCACGGGTCCAACCAGTCGCCTCATAACCACCTACTAGGCTTACTTCCTGGTTGACGATCACGTTTTCTGTGTATGTTCCACCCGCAATTTGTAAGGAATCACCTATGCTCGCTTGTCCAATCGCGTAGTTGATGGTTTTACATGGGTCGCTCGGCGTTTGACAATTGCTATCATCCGTACCCGAAGTGTCATCGACGTAAAGTGTACTCGCCAACGCATGGGCATCATCTACAATTCCAAAAGAGAATAAAAGCACAGCAATTAATATACCTGCAATCAAGAACGGTAGAATTTTTGCCAATTGAACGCATACATGATTAAATTTCTTTCGCATTGGTTCCATTACATTCTCCTTATTACTAATGAACCTCTCCAGACCAGCCAACCAAACTGTTCGCTTGAGATATCACCTCCTTTATGAGTAGTGATGTACGGGAATAAGCGTACCCGAGGTAAATTAATTGGTTCTAACAATCGTGTGCTATCTATGGTCTTACCAGGTAAGCGGGTATTCAAGATTTGGGGCGTAAATAATACCCTGGTCATTCAAATATGCAGCAGTGAAACCACACCGATGACCAATAAACGAACTCGTGCGTACTATATAATAATATATTTTTGTCGTCAACAGCTAAATGTGCGCTGTCCAGGAGATACTATACACCGTAAGAGGTGCGGGTACAAAAGCTTTAAAGAGCACCAATCCTGGTAAAATATCACGCCATAACCATTATGTCAATATTCTTTGATAAGTCTTGTGGGTGGACTTTATGACCTTCGCTATGATCGCATTTGACGCTGACGATACGCTTTGGGAAAACGAGGTTTACTACACCCGCGCCCAGGCAAAGTTGAAATCGTTACTGGAGAAGTACCTGATTGTCGAAGATATCCACGACTCGGTGTACCAGACCGAGACCCAAAATATCGGCTTATATGGTTACGGGATCAAATCCTTCACCCTATCGATGATCGAGACCGCCATCACGCTTACTAAAGGGCAGATCTCCTCAGATGATATCCAGCAGATTATCGGCTTCGGCAGGAATATGCTCACTGCCGACATCCAGCTGCTGCCGGGAGTCAAGAACGTCCTGCAGGAGTTGGCAGGGACCTACTCGTTAATGATGGTCACAAAAGGCGACTTGCTCGACCAGCAACGTAAAGTCAACCAAACAAGTATTGCTGAATATTTCGATTATATCGAAATCGTCAGCGAAAAGACACTCCGCGGGTTATCAGGTCCTGCTGAGCAAATACAACCTGCAAGCGAGTAAGTTCCTTATGGTGGGCAACTCGCTGCGTTCCGACATCCTGCCTGTGATCCAATTGGGCGGGCACGCGGTGCACATCCCGTATGCCGACACCTGGATGCACGAACATATTGAGCCAGCCGGGGAACATTCAAACAGCTTCACAGTGATCGAAAATATCAGTATGCTCCCAGACTATATCAGCTCCCTTGAGAGATAACCGGATCCCATGGCCAAGATCGAACCCGTAATCTACCTGGACCTGGATGGCGTATGCGTCGATTTTGTTTCCGCGGGACTGCGGGCTAATGGTTTCGATCCCGCCGAAACCTACGCCACCTGGCAGCGAGATCATCCTGGGTGAATACCGCATCCACAACGTCCTCGGGATATCTGCACGAACATATTGGACGGCAATTACAGCGCTAGGCGCCGAATTTTGGGCAAACCTAGAAGAGTACACCTGGTTTTGGGAGCTCTACAATACGCTCAGTAAGACGGCACCGGTGATCTTCCTTTCATCCAGCACGCGTGCGCCGGCCACGCTGAGCGGCAAGATGCAGTGGCTGCAGAACCGGTTTGGGGAGACCTACCGGGATTATATTTTCACCCCGCAAAAACAGCAGCTCGCCGCGACAAAGGCGCTCTTAATTGACGACTACGACCGCAATGTTGACGATTTCATGGCTGCCGGCGGGAGTGCGATCCGCTTCCCACAACTCTGGAACCGCAACCATGCCATCCAGGACAGCCTGGCTTTCACGCTCGGTATGGTCGCCGAATGGCACGCAGAACAGATCAGAGGGACCTGATATGGACGTTTTGCCCCCCCTTCCCTTCTATATATGGCGCTCGATGCGCGCGTCGGATGCCGTCCGCCTGGCTCGTTTCGAACGCGCCTGTGCCGATGTGGATGGCGACAGCCATTTCCTGGGGGAAGGCGGTTGGATGCAGCGTTTACAGGACCCACAGTATTTGCAGCAGTTTAGCCTGCTGGCGATAAACCCGGCCGGTGATATCGCCGCAGCCGCGTATATCCATTTCCAGGAAGAGACCTTCGAAGTGCAAGGTTTCCTGGATGGGCGAGTACACCCAATGATGCGCCGGCAAGGATTAGGGAGCGCGATCCTGGCGTGGATGGAGCAGCGCGCAACTCTATATCTGGCACGGGAAGCGCAAGGGCGATCGCGAGTGCTACGGATCATGTACTATGACCGTAAGGGAGATGCCATCGCGCTGTTCGAAGCGTCCGGCTACCGCTTCCAGTATTCGGAAGATGAGCTGGTGTACGATCTGCATCAACCGCTGCCGCCGGCGATATTTCCTGAAGACACCCGTTTTACTACCTGGAATGAAGGCAACGCCCTCCAGTTCTATGAAGTTTACCGCGATGCGTTCAGCACCCGCGGCGCGGACTTGTGGGATGAAGATGCCTGGCGGCAGCACTTTGCCAACCCGGATGATGGTGAATTCCTGCCCGAGATCTCGCTGATCGTCTACCACCATGAGCAACCGATTGCGTACACAGTCTGCCATGCCGATGCCACCCCTTCAGGTACGATGCCAGAAGACGTCTGGATCAGCCAGCTGGGTGTCTGCCCCGAGTGGCGCCGGCACGGCATCGCCATCGCTTTACTGGCGGAAACACACCTGCAGATGGCGCTTTCAGGTGTCCAGCGCTGTGTCATCACGGTAAATGTCGATAACCCCGGCGCACGGCAGCTATACATCCATACCGGCTACCAGCTGCTGAAGCGCTTCACCCTGTACCGTAAAGAACTCCCCACTGCCTGAACCTGCCTAGCCTCACCCAACCGCTATCCAAACTAAATCAAAGCATATCATTCTCGCTGCGGCTCCTACGCGTTTGTAAAATTCCGAAGTCTTTCTGCCATCTTCAGCACAAATAGAAAGTGATTCCATCTGCAAACTGGCGTAAAAATCCTGACAAAACCGCAAGGTATATGGTACAATACGACTGGGTCGGGAATTATTCATGATGGATAGGAAGTCACTCCAATAAATGATACAACATAAGTATCCCTGCTCAGGATACAGCTGGATACATCACGCGCGCAAGAGTTCGTGCTTACTTTGCGGGGTAAAGTATCCAAGTTTACATGAAACAAGGTCCGGCTGGAGCAGTTGATGGTTTGCTGACCAGCTACCAGTCGTGGGGCTAGTAGATTGGTTCTGGAAAATTTTCTGGGAGTGGAGCAACCTGGGAAAGGAGGTGGGGTATTGGGGATTTAGGATGATGATGGGTGGGTTAATCTAGTTACATATCCAAATTCAAAGACTGAGGAGGTCTACCAATGTATAAGAAGTTATTCAGCATTATCCTGGTTGCAGCGATCTTGCTGGTCGCTCTAGTACCGGCTGCTTTCGCTGCAACCCGCGACCAGGAGCCGAATGAACCGGGGATGGTCGGCAACGGCTACGGGCAGGATGACCGTTCGCACCCATTGGAGGATAAACGTCGCGCCTTGATGCAGCAGGCGGTTATCGACAAAATCAAGGGCAATAACTCTGGTGATCCAGTTGAGGTTGTCCCAGGTGAATTCGATCCTTTGGATTTTGTAGGTAGCGACCCGGTTTGGACTGTATTGGGTGAATTCAGTGATTTCGAACACAACAGTATCCTTGAGCCTGACCGGGATTATGACAACACCACGCTCTGGGTTGAAGATTTCGATCCTGGCTACTATTTGTGCATACTTTTTGACATTGACCCTGCTGCTGACGAGACTTGTGAAGATAGATATGGAGTTACAGCCTCCATGAGCGAATACTATCTCGAGCAATCCTCAGGGCGTTACACTGTTGAAGGTGATGTTACCGACTGGGTCAAAGTCCCTGGGAAAGCATATGATTATGATGACGGCGCCCCGACCGGACCAAGCTGCGGTCCCTGTGTTTGGTCATTCATCCAGGATTCGGTCGAGGGCTGGTACGACCAGCAGATAGCAGACAGGTCTCTCACCTGATGAAATCAATGAATACTTGAGCCAGTATGACAAGTGGGACCGCTATGACTACGATGGCGACGAGGACTTCGACGAGCCGGATGGTTACATCGACCACTTCCAGTCGGTTCATGCAGGGGAGGGCAATGAAGGTGGCGGCGGCGCGCTGGGTGACCACGCCATCTGGAGCCACTCGTGGTATGCTTTTCCATGTCCGTTAGAGGGGGACAAGGATGGACCGGATTACAACCCGCTGTGCGGTATCCAGATAAAATCGAGTGACGGAGAAAATGAAAGCGATTTCTGGATCGGGAAATATGTCATCAACCCGGAGAACGGCGGGGTGGGTGTTTTCGCCCATGAGTACGGGCACGACCTGGGTCTGCCAGACCTATACGACTACACCGGCGAGAACTCGACCGGTTTCTGGACGCTGATGTCTTCTGGTTCCTGGTTAAGCGCTGAGGGGAGTGGAGACATCGGATCCAAGCCCAGCCACCTTGGGGCGTGGGAGAAACTGCAGCTCGGTTGGTTAAATTATATCCAGGTGGATGCACCTGTTGAAGAGCCGATCCCGGGAATTGAACTTGGACCAATGGAATACAACTCTACCCAAGCCCAGGCTTTGATCGTCACCCTGCCAGACAAATACGTCCTCGTCACGGTAGGAGAAGCATACGAAGGTGAGTACTTATACTACAGCGGTTCAGGTGACCGGCTAGACAACTTTATGTATAAGGCTTTCACCCTAGAATCTGGTACTCAATTCAGTGCAATGGTGAATTACGAGATTGAAGCGGATTGGGATTATGCTTATCTGGTCGCATCCGTTGATGATGGTGAGACATGGGATGTCATCAACACTAATCTGTCAACAACCACCGATCCAAACCTGCAGAATTATGGTTATGGAATCACCGGTGCATCTGATGGATGGGTGCCGCTGACCGCCGATCTATCCGATTACGAGAGGTGAGGTACTGCTCGGCTTCCGCTATTGGACCGATGGCAACACGGTGGGACATGGCTTAATGGCAGATAACTTGGTCATAGATGGTTCAGATATGGATGGGGCAGAAACGGATACTGGTTGGACCTTTGATGGGTTCATCCGGACAACTGGAGAGCGCGAGACTTATAACTTTAATGCGTATGTCGCCGAGTTCCGCCAGTACACCCTCTATGATGAAGTGCTTAAGAACCCCTATAACTTCTTCTGGACGGGAAGTTATCCGTACTACAATTGGGTCACTCACTATCCCTACCAAGACGGCTTACTGATCAACTATTGGGATACTTCTTTCCCGAACAACAATGTCGGCTCTCATTGTGCAGCCGGTCGCTGTGGAGGACTCTTACTGACGGTCGATGCCCACCCAGAAGTACTGTATCAAAAAGGTGGTATAGAACCTAAAGGTGTGGTTCCAGTAGAATATGTAGGCGGTGTCCCGTGGCGAAACCGCGTCCAGACCTATGACTCGACCTTCGGATTAGAAGATACTGATCAGATTACCCTATACTGGCGTGATTCGAAGCTAAGTGAACATTTTGTACGTGGAGAAATCGGAGGACTCCCATGCAAACCCAACATTCTGTGACTACAATAACTACTACGATCCTGCCAACCCGATGGGCAGCGTGATTGTCCCAGAAACTGGCACGCAGATCCAAGTAAATGGCGTCAGCGATTACACCGACGATGGAGCGTATATGGTGGTATCGGTTAATCAACTGCGAACCACCAGATAGAAGAATAATCAATCAGGCAATCTGTAATACAAAAACTGGCAGGCGATCGCCTGCCAGTTTTTCTTTTTCACGCATCCAGCCGAACTTCGATTAATGGTCGTAGCTTGATTGTTTGAACAATATTTATTATTTTGTGGAGAATTCTACGAATTCTCCCGAGTCACTGTGCCAACAGTGACCGTCATCCTTGAGGGAGCGGAGCGACCGAAGGATCTCAGTCTTCGCCATGCTCCGAGCATAGCGAAAGACGAATTCCTCGCTTCGCTCGAGAATGACACCATGGTGATGTTCTGTTTCGTAAGCCATGTTCGAGAGATCTCTTGTCAAAAATTGGGGGAATACTAGTGCTTTCTCCAGATGTTCTGCACAAGTAGTGACAGACCACCTGAGCAATAACGACAAACCATCTGTATTTGTGAGGAGTGCCGAGGGGGCCGTCAACAATAGCCCCAAGAATTGTCAATAGCACCCATTTACGGGTAACAAATGCTTGTCGATAGCCCATTGACAAGCGACCTATAGTACTAAAGTACTATCTTAGAGTTTTCTTAAAATACTTTCCAAATTGATAAGTTTACAGTATTATAAGGTTGTACGCCCCATATTACATCCTCCCGCCAGATAGCGGGCCAAATGGATATTTCAACTGAATACTAGCACTGCGCTTACAAGGGTACGATATTATTGTTATTTCAGCTGGGTACGTCCATTCCCATTTCACACTCGCCCAAACTATACGCTACCAATTAGGTCTTAATTCTCCAAGTTTCTGCCAAGCTTGGAGTTTTGCTTTCTTGTTCAAGAACTCTGTGGACTTCTACAAGCGTTTTTTATTATGAAAGGAGGTGGTGCCAATCGCAATCGTGTTTGATAAGAAGGCTGGAAGAAATAGCGTCACACAACTACAATAATTAATCGTACGGAGGAAAAATGAAAAGCAAGAAGTTATTCAGCATCATCATCTTAGCAGCCATCCTGCTGGCACTGCTCGTCCCGGCTGGCTTGGCCGCCCCACGCACCGGCTACCAGGACGAACCGGCACTGGCCGGCGTAGCCCGCCCGCCCGATAACCGCATGGATCCGCTCACCAAAGGGCAATTAGCTCTACGCGCAGAAGGATTAGAAGCTCAGCTCGCACAGGGTAAGCAGAACCACATGGTCGAGATTTACGAAGGTCCGAAAGGGCAGTTTGTCGAGCTGGCACGCCAGGGTGAAGACCCAGTGTGGACCGTGCTCGGTGAGTTCGGTGATTTCCCGCACAACAACATCGCCGAACCCGACCGCGTCAGTTGACAACACCACCATCTGGACGAGCAGATTTCAGCCGGGAATATTTCTTGGATTTGCTCTTTGCTGAAGGACGGTAAACTCAATGCGCGAATACTTCATCGAGCAGTCCTCCAATCGCTACACCGTCAATGGCGATGTGACCGATTGGGCATTGGCTCCAGGATGATGCCTGCACTTACGATGATGATGATCATGCGCAATCCTGCATACCTGATGGCGGAAATGCGGTATGGTACTTCCTTATGGACACAACCGCATGATTGGTATGCTCAGCAAATCTGCTGCTGGCAAGACTCCTGCAGAGATTGATGCATACCTCAGCCAGTTCGATGTCTGGGACCGCTATGACTGGGACGGCGACGGCAATTTCGACGAGCCCGATGGCTATATCGACCACATGCAGTTCGTGCATGCCGGTGAAGGCAACGAAGCTGGCGGCGGTGCGCTGGGCGACTGCGCCATTTGGTCGCACTCCTGGTTCGCATTCTCAAATCTGGTTGGTGTTAGAAGGACCATCACCTGATTTCCTGATTGGTCGGTATCCAGATCGGTGAAAGCTCCTTCTGGCTCAACAAATACACTATCCAACCCGAGAACGGCGGTGTGGGCGTCTTCACCCACGAGTACTCCCACGACCTGGGCATACCGGACCTGTACGACTACACCGGCGAGAACGCAACCGGCTTCTGGACGCTGATGTCGTCCGGTTCCTGGCTCAGCCAGAGCAATGAGGATATCGGTTCGCAGCCGAACCACCTGGGTGTCTGGGAAAAATTCCAGCTCGGCTGGCTGAACTACGAGGTTGCTCGCGCAGGTGTGAAATCAGAGCACAAGCTGGGACCGGCGGAGACAAACACCAAGCAAGCGCAAGGTCTGTTCGTGATTCTCCCACCGAAACCGGTCACTGAAGAAATCGCCGATCCATATGCAGGTGATTACTTCTACTACAGCGGTGCCGGCAACGACCTGGACAACTGGATGTACAATTCATTCACTTTAGCAGCTAGTTCGAGCTTCACTGCGAAAGGCAAATGTCCAGATTGAAGTAGACTGGGATTACGCCTACCTGGTTGTCTCCACCGATGGCGGAGCAACCTGGACAAATGTTGAGACCAATCTCTCCACAAATACAGATCCCAATGGGCAGAACTTCGGCAACGGCATCACTGGCGACTCTGGTGGCTGGGTGGATCTCACTGCAGATCTATCCGCGTTCACCGGTGATGTGCTGCTCGGCTTCCGCTACTGGACCGATGTTGCCGCCGTTGAACCAGGCTTCATGGTCGACAATATCATGATCACAGGCTACCCAGTGGATGGGGCAGAGGTCGATGCAGGTTGGACGTTCGACGGCTTCAGCGTTACAACTGGTACCGAATCCGCTTTCTACAACAACTACTACGTCGCAGAGTACCGCCAGTACCGTGGCTATGATCGCGGTTTAGCCAATGCGTACAACTTCGGTTGGGGCGGCGTACCCGGGTTGGGTAATCTATGTCGAGCACTTCCCCTACCAGGACGGCCTGCTGGTCAGCTATTGGGATACATCCTTCCCGAACAACAACGTCGGCGCAAACTGTGCAGATGGGCGCTGCGGTGGTCTGCTGCTGCCGGTGGATGCGCATCCCGAGCTGATGATGTACCGACCTGACTGGCGGCTATCTGGCGCAACCGCGTCCAGACCTATGACGCAACCTTCGGCCTCGAACCGACCGACGCGATCACCCTGCACTGGCTTGGCGAAGAATCATCCACCCCAGCCAGCCAGCCGTTCCGGTATTTGACGACCGCAACAGCTACTACGATCCTGCTAATCCAATGGGCAGCGTGATCGTACCGGACACTGGTACACAGATCCGTGTCAAGAGCGTCAGCGCGAAAGGTTCCTTCATGCAGGTTGAGGTGCGCCCCGCCAAGTAATTTTTGGCTAACGCATTACGACGCAATACAGAAACTGGCAGGCTCACGCCTGCCAGTTTTTCTTTGCTGAAGAGATCCAGGTGAGCTCCTCTGTGTGTGATGCTAATCTCCATCACTAACTTACGAGAGAGAACTCCTGGAATTCTCCCCAGTCACTGAACCAACAGGATCGTCATCCTGGAAGCGGAGCGGCAGCAGACCGAAGGATCTCATTCGATGTTCGCTTTTCCGATGATGCCAGCAACGAATTCTTTACTGTGATTCTAGAATGACGGAGCATCGCTTTCGCGATATTTTGTGAGTACTCTGACCCAAACTCAATCCACCCGGGAGTTGTGAACGACACGACTCATACACACAGTCAGCGCAGAATATGCCATCATTGTCGGACATTATGGTATCCTCGCACCTAACAAATAATCCAAGGAGAATCCACATGAAAACAATCGGTCTGCTGGGCGGGATGTCGTGGGAGTCATCGCTGGAGTACTACCGGCTGCTCAACCAGCTGGTACGGCAGCGGCTGGGCGGGATGCACTCGGCACGCTGCATCCTGTACTCGCTGGACTTCGCCGAAATCGAGGAATTGCAAATGCGGGATGATTGGGACAAAGCTGCCGAGATCCTAATCAAAGCTGCCCAAGGGCTGGAGCGCGCCGGCGCAGACAGCCTGCTGATCTGCACCAACACGATGCACAAACTGGCTGACCGGGTGGGGGCGAACATCTTTATCCCCCTGCTGCACATCGCCGACGCCACCGCTCAAGCGATCCAGGAGCAAGGCCTGCAGTCTGTTGGACTGCTGGGCACCCGCTTCACGATGGAAGAGGCTTTCTACCGCGGCCGGCTGGAGGACAAGTACAACCTGCAGGTGCTGATCCCCAACGCTGAAGACCGGCAGGTGGTACATGACGTGATCTACAACGAACTCGTGCAGGGTGTTATCAACCCCGCCTCCCGGACAGGCATACCTGGAGATCATCGACCGGCTGGTCGAGCAAGGCGCCCAGGGTATCATCCTGGGCTGCACCGAGATCGGCTTGCTGGTGAAGACCGAACATACCTCTATCCCACTCTTTGACACCACCTTGATCCATGCCCAAACCGCCGTCGATTGGGCGTTGGGCGGAATAAACGGAGGCGCAACAATGATCCAGCTCACAGAGACCTGGCGCAGTGCCTACCCTGGAGCGGCAGTCGGGGTCTTGGCCGTCAAAAACGTTAGCAACCCGGCCGAGCATCCGCAGCTCGATGCGCGCAAAGAGCAGCTGACGGATCAGCTGTGCACGCGCTATGCCGGCTACGACCGGGCCAGCCTGCGGGCGCTGCCCACGCTGCAGGTCTACCACCAATACTACAAGCGTTTCAAGAAGACCTACCACCTGCAGCTGCAGTTGGAGTCGATCGCCCTGCAGGGCAAAGCCATCCCCAGCGGCGCCGGGTTGGTGGAGGCGATGTTCATGGCCGAACTGGGCAGTCTGCTGCTGACCTCCGGGCACGACCTGGCGCAGGTCAAACTACCGGTCAAGATCGATGCCGCGGCTGGGGACGAAACCTACACCCGCATTAACCGGCAGGAGCAAACGCTCAAAGCAGGCGACATGTACATCGCCGACCAGGAGGGGAATCCTCTCTTCGATCATCTACGGACCTGACTACCGCACTCGCATACGGGATACAACTACTGAAGCCTTATTTACTGTTTACGCACCTCCAGGGATCGAGAGTTCAGACGTGGCAGGGCATCTCGAGGACACACTGGATACAATCCGCATATTTGCACCCCAGGTCGATGTCATCAGCAAAGGGGTATACAAAGCCTGAGATGGTCGCCTCCGAGCACCCACCCGAGCTGATCGAACCGCACACATACCTGCATAGGGCATTCCGGGATATGGCGGCAGATTTCTCAGCCGCTGGCGAAACACGCTACCAAGATTTCCTCACCATAAGCCTGGGACAATTCGGCACATATATCGCCAAGCTGCACAAATACGCCCACGGCCAGGACCTGGTACCGGGCCATGTCCCACAGTCAACATTCTGGCTGGCAGCCGAGGGGGACATCCTGCTGGGTACGATCCGCATCCGGCATTGGTTGAACGAGCAGCTTACCCATGAAGGTGGGCATATCGGCTACGATATCCGCCCCGGCTGGCGCGGTCGTGGGCTGGGCACGCTGCAGCTGGGGTTAGCGCTGCCGAAAGCGCAGGCGTTGGGGCTTACCCGGTTATTGGTGACCTGCGATACGGATAATATCGCCTCTGCCTGTATAATCGAGAAGAACGGCGGCGAGTTGGAGAACCAAATCATCTCTCCCAGTTCGGGCAAACTGGTCTCCCGCTACTGGATTACACTATCCAGCTGACCAGCTGAATTTCGTAGAACCGATCAAAGACAGGGAACCGGATGACACAGAAAACGCCTCCCGCTGAGATTACCATCCGCCAAGCATGCGATGAGGATGCTGATGAGCTCGCCGCCCTCGCCACGCTATTGGGGTATCCCAGTACCCCAATGCAAATCCGAGAACGCATTGCCCAGATCGCGGCGGATGAAGAGCATGCCATATTGGTTGCCCTGCAGCCGGATGGTGAACTGGCCGGTTTTGCGCATGTCTTTACCTCCCAGCGGCTGGTCAGCGATCCGTTTGCCGAGCTCGGTGCACTGGTAGTCGGCAGTAAAAAAGCGCGGGATGGGGATTGGCGCTGTTTTGGTTCGTGAGGCTGAGCGTTGGGCGTTGGAGCGAGGACTTGGGTGTATGCGGATCCGCAGCAATACACTTAGGGAGAGTGCGAAGGGCTTCTACCTGCACCTCGGTTATGACCTGATCAAAACACAAAATGTGTTCCGCATACAACTGAAATGACCCGCCTCCAGGCGGGATGGTGGCGAGCGGGAGATTGAGGTACCGATCGCATTCGCAGACCCGGCTTCGATGTAATAAAACAGCTGGTGCGAATATTTGCACCAGCTGCATATTTTACTCCACCAAAGCGGTGTGATTACACCGGGTCAACGGTCACATCGACCACTGAGGGATGATCGTTTGTTATCACCGTATAAGCAGAGGTGTTGATGAAAATTAGGTTGCCATCCGCATCGGTGATGCGCACCGACATGCTATAGGTGTGGGTGTCCTCGATCACCGAGACTGGGTAAACCACCTCGTAAGGTATGGGGAAGGTCACGGTGCCCTGGATGACCTGCTCTCCGATGACCGTCGCGGCGACATCCTGCAAGGATGTATCCTGCAGCTGTACTGTTACGACCGCGCCTTCGGGCAGCTCGGCGGGATCGGCTACAACGATGTTCCCGACAACTGCCCCTTGGTAAGCCAAGACCGCACTGCCATTGGCATCTGCGAACCAGAGGATTTCGTTCTCAACAGTATAGGAGGTCACAGTTGCCAAGGTCGCCAGGTAGGCATTCTCCTGGTCCATGACGCCTTCAGGTTGTTCGCAGAACATACGAGTAGTCCCAGCCAGACCGAAGCTGATCTCAGTATCCGTGCGATTGTAATCGGCAAAGTAGTTGTTGCAGGATGCCGATCCAGCGATTTGACCGTCTGCAAACTCCGCAGTGATAACAGTGTAGGGGATTATCTCATTGCCATTGAGCGAAGCTAGCGACCACAGGTAGTCCTCGATGACAACCGGTTCCGCAGGTGGGATCTCGGTACCGTAAGTCACCCCAACTTTTGAACTTGCAGCAGGCTGTGAACCGCTCGGATCGGGTGAGACGGCGACGATCTGACCAACCGTGCCCGGGTTAACGCTTACAGATAACTCAACCGCCCAGCTGCCCGAGCCGCCAGTTTCAGAGGCATCCAATGTCGTCACCTGCTCGGCCAGCACATTACCATCCTGATCAAGCGCCCGCACGACGACGTTGTTCTCGAATAATCCTGTTCCTGTGCCGCTGACCGGAATTGGATCCGTGGTGTTCACCACACTGCCATCTGCGGGCATTGCGATATCCAGCTGGGCATCAGCAGCTTCACCATATTTTACGACAATGCTGTCAGATGCTAAATCACTGCCATCCACCGGCGAGGGGGAGAAAGCTCGGATCTGTCCCGTCGCTCCAGCTGTCGTGCTAATGCTCAGTTGAATTTCCCAAGGACCGGAACCACCTGTACCTGCCTCGGGAGATTTTATGATAGTCGGTTGTTCTGCCAATACGCTGCCGCTATCGTCTAGTGCCTGCACCACTACTGTGCCTTCAAATAATCCGCCGCCCTCCCCCTTTACATTAACAGGCTGCGAAATATCGAGCTGTTCGCCATCAACCGGCTGGTTGATGATGATGAAGGACTCGATCGCGACTTCTGTGCCAAATACGACATCGACGCTGGCCGAAGCCACGACACTGCCGTCTTGTGGCGAGGCCGAAAAGGCGTAGAAAGACCCAGGCGTTCCGGGCTTTACTGGTACAACCATCTCAACCGCCCAAGGTCCCTGTCCACCTGTCCCTGCATCCGGTGCCTGGACTGTGGTGGGCTGCTCGGCGAGTATATTGCCAGCCTGGTCTCGTGCCTGGACAACCAAGTTTCCCTCGAACAGACTACCGGCCATTCCCTTAACCGGAACCGCGTTGGGAACATCGACAACTGCCCCAGCGATGGGCTCGCTGATCGAAATAAATGCCTCGATAGGTTCCGCAGGAGCAGGGGTCGGGGTATCAGCACCAAACAGCGCTTTCCCAACCAGGAAACCGCCGATAAGGAGGGCCAAGACGGCTAGGATGACAGCTAAGGTTAGTAACGCCTTGCTGGTGCCGTTCTCATCTTCTGGTGCTGAATCTCCATCTCCACCCTCGTCAGGCGGCACGCCTTCAACGGCACGATCAGTTTGGGGCTGCAAAGTATCAAAGTCATCAAAAGCACTACTGCCATCTGGTGGGGGCGTTTCAGCATCAGGTTGTGAATTGTGGTCTGGATCCATTTTTCTATTCTCCTAATCAAACATCATTGTTCACAGGATGGTCTGGATGCTAGTCTTCAGACCTCCGCTTTGTCAATTCTATTGCCCATGAATTATATACTATTCTCATCCGAATATTCTTAACCCATAAGTAACATATTTGTGAACATTCCCCCACAAGTATTTCTCCAAAATTCCCTCTTGACAACCCCATTTATATATTGTAATATGTAAATAAGTTTATAATATAAACTTATTTACTACTTAGCAAGGATGGATATCACATGTATACTAAACGGAAAACTTCCCAGCTTGAACGTAAGACCTACCAGATGTATCAAAGCGACGGAGTCTTAGATTTGATCATCGGTCTCTCGATATGTGGATTTGGAACCTTTATGTTGACCGGTAATGCAGCCTTCATCGGCTCAGCATGGCTGCCGATCTTACTCTACTTGCCATTGAAGAAACGCTTCACCGCCCCACGCTACGGCTATGTAAAATTCACAATCAGCTCGCGCCACTCGGTGTACTATATCTTGAGCATAGCCGTTGGTATCGTCGCACTCGCATTCATGCTAGGTTTTGTCGGAATGCTGCGATCGGATAGCCTGCCACACAACCTGCGAGCCTGGGTTAATCAGTACGAAATATTTTTTTTAGGCTGCTTCCTCAACGCCGGATTAATCGCGCTTGGAGCAATCATCGGGTTGAACCGGTTCTATTACTATGCGGTCTTTGTCGCTGCCGTCACGTTTCTGATCGGTTGGCTCGGATTGCCAGCAGAAATCACTGTGGTTGCCATAGGGCTGGTCATCACTATAGTGAGCTTGATCATGATGATCCAATTTTCAAAACGCTACCCCATCCAGGATGCGGAGTTCTCGAATGCCAGCTGAAAGTGATCTCCTGCAGCTAATCGAATCGATAGATCCCACTGTTCATGCACCAACCCGTTTGAAAATGCTGGCATACCTTGAATATCGTCGAGAGTGCTGATTTCACATTCCTGCTCAACCAGACCCAGCTGACGCGCGGCAACTTGTCCGCCAACCTGCGCAAGCTGGAAGAGGCTGGCTACATCGATGTAAAGAAGGAATTCGTGGATCGAGTGCCGCGTACTTTGATCAGGCTCAGTCCGATTGGGCACGAAGCACTGGCAGAATATAAGCTGAATATGCAGCTGATACTAGACGAGCTGCTTTAACAACTCTACATGGATTGCTGATCACTAGCAAAGCACGTACCTGCTATTATCCCCCGATCCGCAATCGAAGGAATACTTGGACCGACATCAACGTGGTCGTGGGCGATAGCTTTGCAATCATCCGGACAGCAGAAAACGGCCCGATTTGACACTCGATTTTTTCCCCAGCACTTCGCCATGCTTACAGTGGCTGAAAATCCCATGCCAATGGGCTACTGGACGGTCATCTCCAAGGACCCGTTCCGATTCCTTCTCTGTATGCAGGTTGGGAGCCACAGTTTAATCCTGCTGAAAAAATATAAAGAAGCCGGGCTGCACTTCATGCCATGGTCGGATCGCCAGCGGGTCGTGGATGCCGGGCATATCAACTGGCGGGATATTGATAAAGCAACCAGGCTCGGATTCGAACTCTACCTTGCAGGCCAATTCCAACACACCCGGCTGGTACGGGTGCAAATGCGGTTTACGAACTTGTGCTTAACCGCGAGCTGATGCGCCTTTCACGTGAGTTCGCGATTTTCGTAATGGATGTCGTCGCCACTCACGGCGAGACCAACCCCACGGAACGCCAGCCGATCATTTACGTAAACCTCGATGATTTCGCCACCCTTGGGGAACGCTGGGAACACAAAAAAATAAACTGGCCAAATCTTCAAAATTCCTATCCCCGCCGCAAGCGGACGGCGCATGACGGAATTTTGCCCCTCGGCTACAGATTTTGCTAAAACTTGGAACCCACGTAGAAAGCTACGGGGTATTCCATTTAAAATAACCTACCCTGCTGGGTACCAGAACGAAACAAATTTCCCGACTCAATGAGTGTTCTTTCTAAACCAAGCTAGTGGTACTACAACCAAAAGCTTCTACCATCCCATAAAGGGGTTGCCTTAGTGTTCCTTCAAACTTGATTGTTTAGAAAGAATATTGTGTAGACGGAACACTAAGTAAAGCCAAATATTACTGGTTTATGAATAATGGTGATCTGCCAGATGGGCGACGATTGAAAAATTAAGATACAATCAAATGAAATAAACTGGCACAAAGTTGTCTCATGGAAACATTTGCGCCTCGAGCGGTATTTGACACATCAACTGCCAACTGATCCGGTCTACAAGGAGAAACCAACTATGTTGAATTGGGGCTTTATCGGCGCCGGCGTGATCGCCCGAGTATTCTGCAATGGCCTGCGATTCTCTAAAACAGGTCAGGCTTACGCGGTTGCCAGCCGGGTTGGCGATAATGCCCAGCAGATGGCACGTGATTTTAACATCCCGAAGTGGTATCTCGGATACGATGGATTATTGGCTGATGAGGATATAGATGTGGTGTACATCTCTACCATCCATCCGGAACACAAACGCTGGGTCCTCAAGGCAGCTGAAGCTGGCAAACATATCCTGGTTGAGAAACCAATCGGCATGAATTACCAAGAAGCGCAGGCCATGATCGATGCCGCAAATAAGCATGATGTCTTCTTAATGGAAGCATTTATGTACCGCTGCCACCCACAGACCACACGGCTGTTAGATGTTCTCCAGCAGGGAGAAATCGGTCAAGTGCGTATGCTGCGGGCGACACTGTCCTTCCAGGGACCCGAAGACCCCGAGTCGCGGCTGTACGCCAAAGAACTCGGCGGCGGCAGCATCCTGGATGTCGGCTGCTATCCCGCATCAGCAGCCCGGATGATTGCTGGAATCGCCTCCGGCCAGCGCTTCCTAGATCCAGTCGCGGTTAAAGCGGTGGCGAAATTCGGACCCTCAGAAGTAGATCTATACTCTTCAGCAGTGCTACGCTTTGAAAACGGGATTATCGCCCAGCTGGCCTGTGGTGTGGACTGCGAGCGCGAATCGCAGGTCGTCATCTATGGATCGAGCGGCTACATCAGCGTGCCAGTTCTGTGGGTGCCTTCATCACCGGTGCGCTTCGCACAGGAGCCTCTGCCTTTGGATACTCCCTTTCCCCCAACCTCATTCACAATAAATTATTACGATGAGCGCCCCACAGAAGAGATCCTTATCGAACCGGACCAGGACCTATATACGTATGAGGCTGATGCAGTTGCCGACTACCTGCAACAGGGACAATCGCCATTCATGAGTTGGAATGATACGTTAGGGAACATGCAGCTGCTCGATACTTGGCGGCGGGAGATCGGCCTGTATTACAGGGCTGACCGCGACAATTTCCTGGATTGATTGCCTCAAAAGTAAGGATTGATTTTTGGTCGTCGACATTAGTTGGCGCTGTGAGTTTACTCTGAGATCTACTTTTTCGGCTTTCTCCTAAGGATTATCCCCCCAGTGTCATCCTTGGGACACAGGACGAAGGATCTCGGTTTTTAGGTGCTAAGATTGTGCTAAAAACGAGATGCTTCACATCCGTTCAGCATGACGTCGCGATGTTGTGCATCGCTTATCAAGCCATGTTTTATCCACTTGGTAATTAACAACCATGGCATCGGCAACGAAATCGAGTTCATCCAACAGCTCGCCAAACTTGACATGGTTAGGGTGAGGAATGTAGGCATCCCGCGCTGCGGAGTTCTGGAAGGTCGGCAGAAAGACATAGCTGAAGACCAAATTTTTCTCTTCGGGGCTGTCAACGATGCTGTGTTCGATCGCGATGATCCCTGGTCTCTTGGTTTTAAGCTCAAGAAACGCGTCATTAAACCGGTCAATATGGATTTGCGGTGCAGATTCCCGGTAGCGAAACATTACGATATATCTGATCATGTCTACTCCAAATTGTTTTGCGTGTGCTCGGTAGATCTGCATTGCATATGTGCTTGATAGTAACGGGCGAAAAGGCACAGAGTACGTGTGGACCAATCGATTACACGGTTGCGAGGCGCCCGCCAGTGATCTGAAAATGGCAAGACATCCGACCGTGCGAAGCGCGCGCCTAAATCCCAAAACCCATCCACAGCCCTTTGGTCCCACAACCAAGCCATACTCACAGGGGCGAATTTTACCCATGTGGAGAAGCTAGCGCTGAACAGTTCCAAGGAAGCGAACCAACGGTCAAAATCCCCCGCAGATAAGGTTCCGGGAGGTGCGCTCAACGGGACGCTCAAGTAACCGATCCCTTCCGGTTGGTACCACAACCATGCCAGCAGTGCCTCTTCAATTTTTGCAGGCAGCGTCCCGGTTTGCGAGCCCAACAAGTTCAATGCATACTTATTGCTGATGACCAGATAGCTGTCCTTCACCGGCGTGCCGGCCAGCTCAGTATGGGCTTGGATCTCGGCTGACGCGTCGTAGATCCCGCTGCAAAAGGTCCGCATGGTGATCTCGCGCCACAGCCCGCGCACCGGCTTTATTCGCGGATGCTGTGGGTCAAGCCGCGCCAGGGTGCTTGCGGAGAAGAGCTGAACCCCTGTAGCCCAGCCTACATTCCGCTCTGGCGGGTCGGGAAATTTAACCGCCCCGGACAGCAGTGCGGCGAGATAGTCGCGTGTGCGTTTTATCCGTGGGTGCCACCCTCCTAAACCGAGTGCAACAGCCCGCTCCACACCCTTCTCAGTAGTGTGAATCTTTTGATTCAACCGCGTATCCTGGGAATGGAACCGTCCCCAACTACCGTCCGCGTGCTGCTCCTCGAGTAAAGCCTGGACCTGCCGGCTGCTTTCCAGGCGCCGTCGCGCATCCTTCAGGCGGTGGTTATGCTCCGGAAGCCGCAGCACATCAGCCATAAGCCGGCAGTGGACAACCGGGCAATCGGTAGCGGAGAGCAAGTTCTCAGCCAATGCCTCAATTTCCGCTTGTTCGGCATTCATGTCTTTAATCAATTGATAAGGCTCGGATTATGCGTAACTAAAATATATGGGTATCCACTCGCAATCGATTTAAGCATCATGGATATTGAACTACTCACTCATATGAGCAGATATCAAGGCAGAATAGCTCGAGAGATCAGGACCTATGTAATAACCTTCATTATAGACGCATTGATATCGATATAAAATGTATATTCCGGTGAACCCGCCCTCCTTTTCTGCAAGGTGGTATCGGTTAGTAATCTTACAAACAAGCGACCACTGAAAATCACCCCAAGATTACGCGCACAATCCCCAATCTCCTAATCACTTGAGGGAAGAGGCTGTAAGTGAGACAGATGAATATATGAGCTGCGAAACAGAAAGATGTCCTGACGGCTGTACAGGCAGCTACCAGGACTTTTATGATCAGCACATCATGCGACATGGAGATACTTGGGTACGTGAGCTACTTATCGAAATGTTTATCCGAATAAACTAGTCCATACCAGTAGATATTATTCGCGGAGCCTTTGACGATATACAACAACGCCGCACCCTGCCCATCAGGTCCCCAACCCTCACTGTAGACCACTTCAACAATATCCAACTCCGGCCCGAACATCTGCTCGGGTGGCATACCCGCTAAGGGTGGGAACTCAGCCCGGTCAGTTGTAAAGCTGAGTGGTTGGCTGGTATCGGCCGGCAGACGGTACTCCTGCAGCTCGGTGGTAATTCCGGCGGGTGTGTCGACGCGTCCTTCCGAGCCCCAGTAGGCAATAGTGAATGGATCCCCCATAGAGCCGTGCAGCGCCGAAAGGTTGCGGGATTTCAGGCCATCCATCACATTGCATAGCACCCACAAGTCATCATCAGGTCCAACTGTAGTGCAGTCATTTTGTGAAGCCACTTCTTCAACCGGATCGAACAGCTCAAGGGTGCTGGCTACTTCGGCTAATAGACTAACATCGCCAGAGCCGGCAAGTTCTAAGTAGTATTCGTCGATGGGAACAAAGTAGAAATAGACCTGATCCCCTTCGAGGGAATTGAGCGTAACAGCTGCGGCAGGTACCCCATCCTCACGCGTAAACAGCTCTTCCGATATAATCTCAAGTCCGGAAGATTCCCAGGCTAACCGGCGGTGATCCAGATATTCCGGCAACGTGCCGGTCGGGTCCCAGCGGTAGACGGTAATCTGCAAGACTACTTCACCATCTAGTTCCAGCTGTTTTATCTTAGCACGTGAACCGTCTTCGGAGAAATCGGATACCTGCCAGTCAGCAGGATATTGAAAAGCGAAACCGACCTTCTCATCCCGGTACCACGCTGGGTCAAATGAGAGCGTGGGAGGAACTTCAGTTGGTGGCACGGTGGGTAAACTCGTCGCGGTGGGCGATGGCATGTCGGTTGCTGGTGGTGCCGTCGCAGTCGGTGGTTCCAATGTAGCGGTCGGAGCCAATGGTTCATTAGTGAGGCTAGCTTCGCTCGTACAACCACTAATGGTAAGCAACACAATGGTTAATATTAATATCCATTTTTTCATTTCAGTCTCCTTGGCGCGTAGTAACAGTATAGGATAAACGAATCAGCTAACGATTTTGTTCCAATAATAAACACTAATACGACTTGCCTTCGTGAATGGTTCACACTGGATGGAATCAGATGAAGCACTATTGATCAGCCTGGAAGATTAAGAAGGAAGATCAGAACCATCAAAAAAATGCTGGAAAAAAATTCCAGCAATAAGGGAGGAGACACTGGGGAAATTATGCCTCCGACAGGGTTATTCGCAATATCCAGTGGCAGTAATCAACATTTCTACTGCCCTGCACCTACCAATTATCTAGCAGACGTGGGAAGGAAACTGAGCACTCCTGACCAGTCCCGTGGTGACAATGCGATTATGGTGGGAGCTCTTTTAGATTAATATTTACGTTACCACTGTTCGATATCCGTAAGTTTTGGCTGCCAAGGCCAGCGCCCTTCAATCTCAACTACAAGGGACCAGCTAAGGAAAGTGCGGGTGAGGACTAGTAATGCTAGCACCACGACGCTCTGTAAACTCGTTTCAAGGACGACAGTCTCAATAATGTCAGCTGCAACCATAATCTCTAAACCTAAAATCAGTGTCCTTGCTAAAGATACGCGGAAACTATTGTAATCTTCCGGTCTGCGGCGATGGTACGCAACAATTTTCGATAAGTAGCGCAGCAAACCATTAACTATTCCCACCAAAATGACAGCAACTGCGATCACTTCAACAAAAGTTACGCTTAGCTCGACAAAATACAGCGGTTCCCATTCCATGCTTTTGGCTACCTCCTTTGACAATGCAACTAGTAAACTCTATCGTAAATAATCCTTGGAGAAGGTTTAGGCCAGCTTTTGCATATTATGAGATAGATGAGGTGTCCATTTTGTATGACTAAACGATCCTCGCTTAAAGCCTGGTTGCAGGAATAAGCATTATTTCCTAAACCATTAGATGACGGCAGCTCACTATTTGAATTAGTTGAGACATAGAGTATTCTGTGATGAATTCCAACGTCAGAGTCCCGGCCGACTATACTGTATTGGCTGTAACATCATGAACGCTGTAGCCCGACAGATCCAGATAGACATCATTGCGTTAGAGCGCGAAGCTCGCAAGCTTGCTCAATCTGTGGTCACGACGGCTTTTGCCAATTGGGTAAAACGCGACCGGGTGGTGACGTGCAGGCCTAGGAAACCTACTACCGCTAGGGCGCACAGGAAACCGCCCAAATACCAAACCAGATTTGGGTTGTAGTTATCCAGGATCACACCCGCGGTCGCGGGTCCAAAGGTCGCCGGCAGCGCCCAAGCTAGGCTGAAGAGCGCTAGGTAGCGACCGCGCATATCAGCAGGGGCAAAGTTTGCCGCTAGAGCTTGACCGACCGGCATGACGATCATCTCTCCAACAGTAATGACCACTATCGCTAATACAAAAAGGGCGTAAAGCGATACAACGCCGTACATGCTGAAGCCGATCATATAAAACAGCGCCCCTAAAGCCATCATCAGCATCGGCGAGTAGCGCTTCACGATTCGAGTGGTTGGAAATTGGAATAAAATCACCGTTATGGCCGATGTCGTCAGTAAAAAGCCGTACCCCTGCGGCGATACGCCGTGCTCATCCCGTAAGTAGACTGAGAGCGTATTGTACATCTGGAGATAAACGACGATCATCAACATCGACACAACAATATAAGTGACATACAGCCGGTCTTTAATCACTTTGCCATACCCGGCAAAAGTCGCCATGATGGATTCCCCTTTTGCAGCTTCGCTTGCCTCGGGTTTGGTTTCGGGGATGTAGCGATAGATGACCCCAGCGGTGATAAGGCTGGTGACGGCATCCATGACAAAGAGCAGCAAAAATGAGCGCGCGGCCATCAAGCCCCCGATGGTTGGTCCGAAGATCCAAGCCAGATTGGCAACAACGCGCAGCACGCCAAAACCATCCGCTCGCTTATCTTCTGGCAGGATGTCGGCTACCATCGCCTGCCAGGCTGGACCAGCGATATCTGACAGAAAACCAACAACCACTGCCAGCACATAAAATACGGCCAAGTCATTTACCAGGCCCATAGCGACACTGCTCAGCGCGCTGAAAACCAAGCCGAAGAGCACCATCACTTTGCGCCCAAATCGGTCAGTCAGCGCGCCCCCGATCAGGTTGCCGATCAACCCGGCAAAGGAGAAGACCCCAATCAGCACGCCCGCCTCGGTCATACCGACATTGAACTTCTGGGTAATATACAGGGCGAAGAAGGGGAAGATCAATGTACCCCCAACGCGGTCGATGAAGCTGGCGCCCACGATCACCCAGAACTTGCGCGGATATTCGTTGAAGGTACTCTTTAGGCTTTCTAACACGATCTACCTATCCATCTCTCAATATTGAGAACACATTGTATACCAATTTATCCAAATCCAATGTTCATTCTTATGATAACTGGGCGGGCTCAAGATCAGGCGTGCTCGATCGCGAATCCCCATAGACCAGGTTGGATGTGTATAGACCTGCAAACCAGTCCAAGATGTATTATGGATGTCTTCCCAATCTCAGCTGACATATTTCCCTTGTTATCGAAGTCGAATGCTATTACAATCACCATTAACCTAACGATTGTTAATTGTTCGGAGGATACTGGATGACTGAACCCATCATAACAGTGCAGAACTTCACTAAGACCTACGGCGACTTTGTTGCCGTGCAGGATATCAGCTTCACGGTCCAACGCGGCGAGATTTTCGGACTGCTCGGCCCCAACGGTGCCGGCAAGACCAGCACGCTCGAAAGCCTAGAAGGGCTGCGCGATGCAAACGGCGGTTCGCTTTCTATCGCGGGCGTCGACCCGGCGCGCGAACCGCACAAGCTGAGCAACGTGATCGGTGTACAGCTGCAGTCCTCCGGTTTACCGGAAACGATAACGCCCGACGAAGCGATGAAGTTGTTCTGCGCTTACCACGATGTAGCACCACGTTTTGATCTGCTCGAGCGGCTTGGGCTGCAAGATAAGCGTGAAACCCAATTTCACGGACTATCCACTGGCCAACAACGCCGCTTAGCATTGGCCTTAGCCGTTGCCCACGAGCCGCCAGTGCTCTTCCTGGATGAGCCGACCGCAGGGCTGGATGTCCCATCCCGGGTTGAGCTGCACAGCATGATGCGCGAACTGCAGTCAAACGGGACCACGACTATCCTGGCTACGCATGATATGGCGGAAGCAGAGGAGCTGTCCGATCGAGTGGCAATCCTGCTGAAAGGTAAGATTGTCTCCACCGGGACGCCGCTGGATATCACAGCTACCGGCGCTGGGTTGACTAAAGTCTCGGTCCGAGTGGAGAATTCCACCCTTGATGACCCGCAACTTCATTTCCCGGCGGTCAGCCAGCAAACATTCAAGGAAGACTATCATATCTATTTCACAACCGATGTCGGCCCAACCGTTTCAGCAATTATTAAGCACATCGAGGTGCGCCAGGACAAGCTGATCGATCTGCGTGTACAGCGCCCATCATTAGAAGACCGCTTCCTGGAGCTCACCAACATTGGAGGTGCCCAATGAACGCCTTCGTACAGCATTTTTCTTTCGAATTCCGCACTGGAGTGCGCAATAAAAATCTACTGCTCTTAAACTACCTATTCCCGCTTGGTTTCTACTTGATGATGGGTTTTATCATGGTCGGGATCAACCCGCTCTTCCAGAAAGACTTGATCCCCGCGATGGTCGTATTTGCCGTCCTAGCCGCGACATTGCTCGGGATACCCGACCCACTCGTCACAGCCCGCGAAAATGGCATATTCCGCAGCTATAAGATCAATGGCGTACCGGCCTTATCGATCCTCCTAATCCCTGCGTTAACCACTATCCTGCACCTAGTCATCGTGACGGCCATCATCGTGATCAGCGCGCCGCTGCTTTTCGATGCACCCTTGCCGGTAAACTGGATTTATTTCTCGGTGACATTTTTCGCACTAGCATTCGCCTGCAGCGGGATTGCGATCCTAATCGGTGTTGTCTCAGCCAGCTCAAGGGTAACCGTGCTGTACTCACAGCTGATCTTCCTCCCTTCGATGCTATTGGGTGGACTCATGCTGCCTTATAGTATGCTGCCAACGGCTGCCGCTCAAGCAGCCCAACTCTTCCCGGCTACCCACGCGATGAATGCTATGCGCGGCTTGGTGATGGGCAGCGGCGCTGATTTCAATGTCTGGCTATCTATCGGCACATTAACAATTAGTGGTTTTCTTGCATATGGTCTGGCACTATATCTATTCTCATGGGACCGCCATAACGCCGCCCGGCGCGCCCACCCAGTGGTCGCACTGCTGGTGCTGCTTCCCTATTTTGCTGGCATCGTCATAACTTTTCTATAGATAGAAACCCCTGAGCGGTAATCTTCACCGCCACCCACCCATCCTCAGGAGGTCTCGGTCATGAAAGCCCGTATCGTTCCCATTTACTTCGAGACCGGACGCGACCTTGAATTTGACATACAGCTCAGCCGTCTGCGGCGGATGCTCTCAGCAGAGGTGGAGTTTTTGGAACCGGTCGCATTGGGGAGTGATCTGCCCGATTGCGAAGCAGCGCTGTTTCCCCAACTGTTAGGTGAGGCATACCGCCAAGCTGACTGCTACAAGGCGCTGCACGTACCGGTGCTGGTCATCACTTCCGAATTCGGTACTATGGCGATGTGGGATTGGGAGATCTGCAGCTATCTGCGGGAGATCGGAGTAAACATCTTGGCACCGTACAACCTGGAGCAGGCAAAACACATCTGCCGGGCGCTGGGTGCCAGACGCGCACTGAAAGGGGGGAAGTTCATCGTCTTCCAGGATAATCCAGGATCTGGGTACCAACCGGAGATCTTTAAACGCTTCTACTGGTGGGAAGATGAATGCACCCAACGAATGCTGGCTAAATTTGGCTTGACGATCGAAAAACGCAGTTACAAGGAATTTGGTGCCGCCGCGAAAAACATCCCCGACCGCCAAGTCGCACTAGTTGTTGGAAATAAAGCTATCCCATGCAACAGCTTGACCCCGCATTCATTGAACTCGGCGGGTAAGATCTATATCGCAGTGCAGCACGAACTTGCAGGTGAAAACAATGTGCTCGGTGTGGGCATCAACTGCTTGAATGAATCGCACTTTTCTGACAGCACCCCCTGTCTGGCATTCAATTTACTGTACGAAGAACAGCAGCTTATCTGGGGGTGTGAAGCCGATACTCTCGCGATGCTCACCAAGTATATTGTCCATAAGTCGCTCAACGTACCGATCATGATGACCAACCTGTATCCGTTCTTGATGGACCAAGCCGCCTTAAAGCACGAACGTATAGCGGCTTTCCCAGAGATGGGCACACCAGCAGAAAACCACGTCCTATTAGCCCACTGCGGCTACCTTGGAGTGCTGCCACAATCTTTCGCGATCGAATGGTGTCTCAGGCCGAGGGTGCTGGCGATCGTCGATGAGGATGCGTGTGCCATCGATGCCCGCCTGCCAATCGGAGATGCAACGATGGTGAAACTGGGACCCAATCTGGACAAGATCACTGTTATAGAAGGGGAATTATGTGGTTATGCGCAGTTCCCAGGGTCAGACTGCTTGAATGGCGGCGTGATGCGCGTCGCGGACGGGCATAAGCTGATGAGAAGCTTAACTTCACACCACACTCTGCTGACAACCGGACACAATTTAAACGACCTCGAATTTATCGCTCCGATCTTTGATATCGAGATCGAAGTCTTGTAGCGAACTATTGAATAAAAACTATTCTGCCGATGAACCATGAATGAACGCCAGGAAGTGCCCGTAAAATCGCTATCGATCGCGGCTTATATATGCCGGATTAAAGGAGGGGCTTGTCAGCATCTCATCCTCCAACGTGTGCCAGGCCATTTAGGCGAGACCTGGCAGATGGTATCGGGTGTGCTGGAAACAGGTGAAACGGCTCTCCAGGCGGCATTACGGGAAATCAATGAGGAGACGGGTCTGGTACCGGAACGTTTCTTCTCGGCAAATATGCTGGAAGGGTTTTACGAAATCCAGCAGAACTGTATTAATCTGGTACCCGTATTCGTTGGGTTTGTCAACCCAGACCAGCACGTACGTCTATCGCATGAGCACCAGAGGTATCGTTGGGTTACAGCCGACGAGGCCGCGGATTACCTAGTTTTCCCGCACCAACTTGAGACGATCCAATTTATTGAAGTGAATTTCGTCGATGAGCCGCCAAACCCACTATTAGAGATCGATCTGACAGCCGTAGAAAAAGCCTCCCTGGTAGACACCGAAGATTGACGGTGCACCGTAAACTGCTACATGCCATTATTATTCTACCTGGGATTGTGCTGTTGATCATCCCGGTTTTGATCGTATGGCTCACTAGCGGGACACCCAACGCCGCCGTTCTTGCCCAACCGCGGCAGATAATATTCTGGCTTGGGTTGGTCGTGATTGCTGCCGGTCTTGGCCTCGCGATATGGAACGCGCTGCGGGGCCTGAGGTATGGCAAGGGAACACCAGTAGTATGGGACCCACCTCAGAAACTGGTTATCCGAGGACCCTACCGCCACGTCCGAAGCCCGATGATTAGCGGTGTACTACTCATGCTGCTCGGTGTTGAGCTGCTGCTTCAATCCCTGCTGCTCACGTTATGGTGGCTAATCTTCCTGCTAAGGACTATGCTTTCCATGCCCAAGTTCGAAGAATGCAACTTGCTTGCCCGGTATGGAGAAGCGTATGCCCAATACACAGCATATGTTCCACGCTGGCTGCCGAGGCTGCAACCTTGGACCGGCACCGATAACTCTATAGAAGAATCCGAGGAATAAGAATGGAAGTGCTGCGTACACCCGAAGTACGTTTCGCGAACATACAAGACTACCCCTACCAACCGCACTATACCGAGGTAGAAGGGTTACGGATCCACCATATTACAGCCGGTGAACCCTCGGCCGAAACAGTACTGCTGCTGCACGGTGAACCGAGCTGGTCTTACCTCTACCGCAAAATGATTCCTATCCTAACTGCCGGAGGTCTACGCGCGATAGCGCCAGACCTGGTTGGTTTCGGAAAATCAGATAAGCCTGCGGACATAGCCGATTACAGCTACAAGCGGCAAGTCGATTGGACCTGGAACTGGCTCCAAAACCAGGAACTGGAAGATATCACCTTGGTCTGCCACGACTGGGGTGCGCTGATCGGCTTGCGCCTGGTGGCTGAACACAACGAGCTGTTCAAGCGAGTTGTGGTGGCCAATGGCGGGCTTCCGACCGGCGATGGAGAGATGCCGCCGCGAATTTAAAGTATGGCAGCGCTACTCTCAACATTCAGCAAACCTACCCATCGGCCGTGTGATCCAGCAAGGAACTGTAACTGAGCTTAGCGAGGATACGCTGCTGGCCTACGACGCGCCATTTCCTGATACCAGATACAAAGCTGGCGCACGGATATTCCCATCGTTGGTGCCCACGACACCGGACGATCCCGCCACACCTGCAAATCGAGCGGCATGGGAGGCACTCAGCCAGTTCGAGAAACCCTTTCTAACCGCTTTTAGCGATAGCGACCCGATCACGGCGCGCGGCGACCTGCTGTTCAGGCGCTACGTCCCAGGCACAAAAGGACAACCGCATACTACGATAAAAGGCGCCGGACATTTCCTGCAGGAGGACCAAGCCAAAGTATTTACGAACGTGATCCTAGACTTCGTGAGACGCAATCCCTAAAATCGAAAGGAGCGTACATGCTGAATGCAATGAAATACCGCAAATTGGCAACAGCCTGGCAGAACGAACACGAACCCATAGCGCCCAAGCCAGGCGATATCGCCCCGGATTTTGAGCTGAGTGATTTTAACGGCGAGAACACCATCCGATTATCCGATTTCAAAGGTAAAAAACCGGTTGCGCTGATCTTTGGCAGCTTCACTTGACCGCCGTATGTAAAAGGGACTGTAAGTCTCAGCGAGCTATATGCACAGTACCATGATCGAGTGCAGTTTATACGGTTTAAATCCGTGAAGCACATCCGGTCGACAGCTGGTGGCTGGGCGGTGGACTCTCGGGTCTGGCTATCAAGAGGTATGCGGAGAATGTCGCTGTAGATGTCTATAAGCCCAAGACGATTGAAGAGCGGCGTAGTGTTCTCGGGGAGTGCGAAACAGCACTGCAGTACGGTATCCACACATATGTTGATGATATGAAAGACACTGTCAACCAGGCGTATGCTGCTCATCCCACCCGTTTGTATCTAGTAGGAATGGATGGCCAAGTCATATACGCTGGCAGGATAGGACTATGGGGTTTTAAACCGGACGAGCTGGAAAAGGCGATCCAATCCAAATTTGCAACGTAATCCAGCAGCGAGCCTTCCACACACTCGTGGCGGAAGGGATTTTGCCGGAGTGCAATAGGGATACCGGTGTCCAATCTGGGCCATTTAACGCTGTTCAGATGGCTTAATCAGCGAGGTACCAGCGCCGGTAAGCCAAAATGAGCAGCAGAAAACCAAGCTGGAAGATAGCTGGCAGGATCGCGGTGAATTGGTTCAAATAAAAGGTAATTAACTGTAATGCCGTTAAAGAAAAAACCACCGCTACCAGCGCGAAAGCCAAACCGCGGCGTTCATTCCCCCGCACGATAAAATAGATCCCGGTGATTGAGATCCCCCCGATGACGATCTCTAAGATCACACTTAGATACTGGCCAAATATGCTTGGCACATCGGTTTTTACTGCTTCTGCGGCTAAATTCACAAACACTGTCCCCGTCAATGTCTCTGGGAAAACCTCTACCCAGACGAGCGCCGCGAATGTCACCACAGCACTCAACGTGATAATTATCAGACCAGTCAAGATCAGTAACCTGTACCAATGGCGGTTTAAGCGGTGGTGCCAAGCGGAAACCTTTCGTACCAACTGTCGCAGATAGCTTGGATTGTCCTCAGCGATGGGGATATTCCCTTGCTGGATATATTCATTAATCATCACAGCAAGATTTGAAATTGCGGCTCGCTCAGATTGGAGAGCGAGATTAAGTTTTGCCTGCAGACGTGTGACATCTTCATCTTTAAACACACCATAGAACGCATCCTGCAGATCCTCGAGGGCTTGCAGGATCGCCCGCCGCGGGTGATCTGCATCTGGCCGGCGCACATACAGATAAACGAGCACTGTTAGCAAGAAAAAACCGTAGATAATAGGTGCCGCTGGTGGGTAGAAGTAATCATTGCTGCTGGTGATGAACTTTCCAACTTCATCGATAAATAAACCAATGCCAATCCCGCTGAGTACAGAGGCACTGCTCATGGCTCCTGGGTTGTCCCAGATGAGCACCAACAATACGGCCACAAACAGTGCCAATCCACCCCACAGCAGGTGGGCGATATGCAGTGTTCCACCGCCTAGCTGCGGGTAACCGGTAAGCTGGAGGAAGAGACGCACCCCAATCACTGTCGCTCCGAATGACACCAGGGATAACAGCAGGTAGGTCGGTGCTTCTTCACGTTCGACAAAGAGGGTTCGAGATTTGCTCATCGCGGGCTCCGTAAGGATGTTTGGTTATCAACTGCAGAAAATGTATGAATAACCAGTTTTCGCTGCTGCGAGGGTGGTTCACCCCCTTGTTTATATACCACATAAAGTCCAAAATTGGTTATCAATGCGGACAATTCTAACGAAGCCATCTTTCCCTATTTGACCAGTTTGGTTGCAGGGGGAACTTGGTATTCGGTTGCGATACGCCGACCGATAACTAGTTTTCTGTTGGTTACGTTACGAAGCAGGCATGATCTCATCTTGTGATTTGTGAACCCTAATGTATAATGAGAAAAATTTTCTGACGGTTGCGAAATCTACCGTAGCAAACGATCCACAATGGTCAATATGGATGTATGCACCCAAAAGATGGACCAGGTGAGTCGCAAATATGTATGCTATTCAGTTAGGGATCTTTACTTTCATTATCGAGAGCGATATCTAGGTTTAGAACAAGGAAATCCAGAGTAAGGATAATGTGTACAGTTGTACTGAAAACTTGCCCTAGTACAAGACAATTTGTCAACGATCCCGCAGGCTCGCTACCTCGCGGGTGCAATTGCCATCCCCCTGATTGTGAGAGACAAAAACAATGACACCTGAGATCGCACTTACACTCGCCATTATCCTGATGGCCATCGTCCTGTTCGCGACCGAACGTCTGCGCGTTGACCTTATTGCCCTGATCGTCCTATTAGCAGTCTCCATTACGGGGTTGGTAAGCAAGGAAGAAGTATTTCTTGGCTTCGCCAACCCGGCTGTGATCACCATCTGGGCAGTTTATATCGTTTCCGGCGGACTATTTAAAACCGGTGTGGCAGATATATTAGGATCTGTGATTCTGCGACTTTCCGGAGCGAGTGAAGCACGCTTGATCGTTGTGATAATGCTGACTTGTGGGATCATGTCGGCTTTTATGAACAATGTCGGAGCTGTGGCTGTTTTAATGCCGGCAGTCATTGGTATATCCAAAAAAACGAATATACCAGTTACCAAACTGCTCATCCCGCTGGCATTTTCATCGCTGCTGGGCGGGAAGATGACCTTGATCGGCACCCCAGCTAACATCCTTGCCCAGGGTATCCTGGTCGCCCGCGGCATACCGAGCTTCGGTTTTTTTGACATCACCCCGATGGGTATGATTGTCCTAGCAACCGGCATTATCTACATGGTTTTCATTGGGCGGCACCTGCTTCCCACGCGGGAAGCTGCCGATGAAGTGTTGGTCTCCTCACAGCTGCGGGAATACATGAGTGACGTCCAGGTCACCGACACGAGTCCCTTGATTGGGAAAAATCTTGTCGAATCTAACCTCGGTTCAGAACACGACCTGGTCGTGTTGTCGGTCATCCGTGACGGCAGCCCATCAACGCCTCTGCACCGTGACTTTGTCATTTTGGAGAACGATCATTTAATCGTCGAAGGTCCTGCCCAAAACCTGCTCAACGCGCAAGAAACGCTTGGTCTTAAAATCCACGCCGATCATGAGTACCAGCTGGCAGACCTAGACACGAAGCAATCCCACATCTTTGAAGCCACGCTGGCACCACGATCAACGATTGTCGGGCGGACATTGAATGACGTCAGTTTCCGAGATCGCTTTGGTTTCACCGCTCTTGCAATCGGCCGGCAAGGCGATATCATTACCAACCACCTGCGAGATGTACCGCTAAAATTCGGCGATGCGCTGCTTCTCCAAGGGCCTCCTGGTCGAGTGAAAGCGCTGCAAAAAGGGAACGAGTTTTTGGTACTGGAACCACTCGAATTCGAGCGCAACCGCAGGGCTAAAGCCCCGTTAGCAGCGGGCATCATGGTGCTGGTCATCTTATTGGCGATGATCACCAATTTAGGTATTGCGACCGCGATGGTAATGGGTTCGGTTTTGATGGTGCTTACCGGCTGTCTATCGATGGACGAGGCATATGAGAGCATCGACTGGCGCACGGTTTTCCTGGTTGGGGGAATGCTTTCGTTGGGAATCGCAATGGAGAACACTGGCACTGCCCGTTATCTCGCAGATTTGCTACTGGGTACGCTCGGCGATTACGGTCCGCTCGGCCTGCTAGCCGGGATTTATCTGCTCTCGGCGCTGATCACCCAGCCAATGTCTAATGCGGCTGCGGTCGTTCTAATGGTCCCGATAGCCATCGATACAGCGCTTGGTCTAGGCGTCAACCATCTGACCTTCACTATGGCCGTTGTTATCGGTGCTGCTACCAGTTTCCTAACTCCAGTGGGACACAAAGCCAACGTGCTGGTTTTTGGGCCGGGCGGCTACCGCTTTTTTGACTACACACGCGTGGGCATCCTACTGACTATTCTACTGTTTTTCGTCTCAATGATATTCCTGCCGATCTTCTGGCCGTTTTAAGGCGCATAAGTGTAAGTGAAATCAGCCAGCGGAATGCAAGGTTATGATTAGGCTATAACCTAGATTATTCAAAATTCTGATGAGTGATCTCGGGGCTCGGGATTGTAGCTGGCAATTCCCAGAGCTCTGATACAGCGCAGAAAATAGTCTTGGAGGGTAAATCAATGATCACGAAAATTTCGGCAATATTTCTAATCCTGCATGGTTTAATCCACCTGATCGGTTTCCTGGTTCCCTGGGGATTCATGAAAATCGATTCCTTTACATACAAAACCACGATACTTGCAGGAAAGGTCGACTTAGGCCTGACCGGTATACGTATCGTAGGTTTGCTTTGGATAGCAGGCGCCATCGGTTTTGTCATCGCTGGTATCGGTCTATGGATGGTGACTCCCTGGTGGTTCACCTTTCTCGTGGCGGCTACGCTGTACTCGCTAGTGTTATGCATCTTGGGCTGGCCAGATTCACAATTTGGCGTGTACATCAACCTGGTCATACTGGGTGTGCTGCGGTTCGGGGAACGGATCGGGCTGACATTCCCGGGTAGATAATCACTCTAGCAGGAAAATCATCACGATGAAAATACTAGCCATAGAAAATGAAATCCCTGGATTCTCAGCTGAGGATTTCCAGCCCCATCTACCTGAAGAGGCTCAGCGCATCTGGCAGCTGCACAAGCAAACCGTGATTCGCGAGATCTACTTCCGTGCAGACCGCCACGAAGCCGTTCTGATACTTGAATGCCGCGACGAGCTCGAAGCCCAAGCGATCATCGATACGCTGCCGCTGGTTGAAGCCGGATTGGTAACATTCGAAATCATCCCCCTCGTGGCTTATGACGGGTACGAGCGGTTGTTTGGACTGAGTTCGAACAGCGTGATATTCTAAAGTACAGCTGGACACAGAGCCTCCAGATAGGATCTGGAAACACCAGCGCGTCCATGGAGGATCAGCTCGGTTCGTCGCAAAGCAGCGGGCATAATTTTCATTATGTACTCTTGAGGTGGACGGACGAAACCAAGATTGATCTAGTCTAGATTTACATCCGGCAACCGTTGGAACTAAATTTTGGGAAGAGTAATTCAACAATAGGCTGAACATCCGCCTCTTGAGTACCGTATCCCCCGATATAGATGTGTAAAACTTATTCCTGGCGTATGGCGCGGATGATATCCATACGTGCAGCCTGGCGGGATGGCAGCAAGGCGGCAAGAATACTAAAGATTATGCCAATTGCCACGGCTGCCAACATGCCGACATAAGGGATTGAATATTCGACCGGGAAACCGCCAACACCTAATCCCATGACAAACACATACCCCATGTAAAGACCAGCTAACAAGCCAAATGCGATGCCGATTCCGCCTAACAAAAGGGCTTCGGTTAAGATGGTCCGGCTGACCTGGCGGCGTGTGGCTCCGATCGCCCGCAGCATACCGATCTCGCGGGTGCGTTCGATGACACCAATCGCTAAGGTGTTCAGCATAGCAACCAATGAGGGCAGCACTAAAATCCCCAGTAAAAAGAAGTAGAAAACAAAGATCGAGTCAAAAAGCTGTTTGTTCTCATCAATATATGACTGCCCTGATAACAGTTGAAACTGAGGGTAATCATCGAGCATGGCCTGCATTCGCCCTTCAATCGAAGCTCGATCAGCATCCGGGTTGATGTTTACCTGGATAAAGATATCTTCATTCTTGCGGAAATCCTGGTAGAGATTGTCCTGCGAGATATAGGCAGTATTGATTTTGGCGTTAATATAATCCCCAGCGATACCAGCGATACGGTAGTTTTTTTGGCCGGTGGGCGTCGAGAGGCGGACGATATCCCCTAACTTAAGACCCGCCTGGGCAGCGAAGATCCCGTTGGCAATTAAAGCTGGCTCTGCTGCGAGAGCAGGGAAGGCGCTCATTTCGCTTCCCGCCACGAAGGTCAGGCTGGCAACCTTGGGGTAGACTTCTGGGTCAATAGCGAGCAGCGAGACAGGTGTATTATTGGCGGAGGAGGCGGCGTAGCGCATTGTACTGACTACATCCACACCAGGAATCGACCGCAAACGATCTGCTAAGTCCTGACGAGCCCCAACATTGCTCTTCCAAACACCTACTGCCGGGGGCATAATCAGGTAATCGCTGCCCAGGCTGCGCTGCAGGAGGTTTAAAAATCCACCTGTTAGACTCCAGACGAGGCCCCCCATAGCTACAATAACCGCCAATCCGATCATCGTTGCACTGGCGGTGATCGCCGCGCGACCTGGCTGGCGTTTCAAGTTGCTCTGGGCAAGCGTTCCAGTCCCCTGACGAGCATAGATCACCCCGATCAGACCCCCAAATACAGAGGTGATCGGTTTTACGAGGACAGGCGCAATCAAGATCAACCCGATCAGAAATAGAAACCCGCCAAGAGCCACCTTGCCGACATCGCCGGAACGCAGCCAAACAAGCGAGAGACCAATCATTATGAAACCAACGATCGCCCACATGAGTGTCCTGCGGCTGCGTCCCTCACCCATCACTGGACGCAAAGCTTCTAAAGGGGTAACCCGACTAGCGCTCATCGCAGGCAGAAGTCCGGAGAGCAGTGTTACACCAATTCCTAACGCCAGGGTTATTACCACAAGACTTGGTTGGATGATAATCCCCCCCAACTCAATATGCAAAAAATCCGCCAGGATAGGGCCTATGACCTTGATGGCATTGACCGCTAATAAATAGCCAAAGCCCATTCCGATCAATGAACCCAGGGTACCTAATAAGATACTTTCGATCAGGATCAATCCACGGATCATGCCGCGGCTGGCACCAATTGAACGCAGCATGCCGATGTCGTGGCGGCGCTCAGCTATTATGGTGCGGAAAGTATTGAAGATGATAAAGCCCCCCATAAAAAGAGCTAGAAACCCAAACAAATTGAATACTGCTTGCCCCATCTGCATGCTGGATAGCATCTCGGAGCCACTGGATAAACCACCTAGAGTGTATTCGTCCCCAAGGATACCCTCGATATTCGCTTGGATAGCGGCACGCTCATCATCATCAATGGTGTTGTAATTAACCTCGATGGTGTTAATCCGCTCCGGTAAATCGAACAATTTCTGTGCTTCGTAGAGCGTGATGAGCAGTTCCTCATTGCCCGGCATTGTGCGGGCGGGCAGCAAACCAACAACTTCTAGAGAGACCCCACCCTCAGCAGTCGGTATATGCAGTTCATCCCCAACAGTGATGGCGAGATTCTCAGCTAAGCTGGTGGAAATGACGGTCTCGTATTCATCACTCGAGCGGAGGAAGCGACCTTCTTTGACAGGGTAAGGCCGCAGACTAAGCGCGGCTTTTGGGTCAATCCCAGTGAGGGTTAATGCAGTAATACTAACCTTGCCGAAATAACCATCCGGGATATTGACTATCCGGCTCAAAGAACCCGCACTGGTGCGAACACCTGGTAAATTCTTAATCGGATTCAATATTTTACGTGAAAAGGCTTCTCCAGTTGTGTGGGTAATTGTCAGGTCCACTTTCCCTGAAGCTGCCAGCATGTTGACCTGGAAGGCCTCCAACATGGTTGGCAGCATGGAATTCATGGTGAAAATCAATAGAGTCGCAAACACGATCGCCAGCGTGGTTAAGAATGTTCGCAGTTTCCGACCCCATAAATATCGACCAGCTAATGATATTTGAAAAGTGAGCATAATTTTTTCAAACCCTTACCAATGCGCAAAAGGTCAATGGTACCAAACTACCCTTATATCAACCGCACCAGACTTTCAGCCCAGAGAGCTGCCCCAGCCTCGTGGGGTTCAGGCCGGATATCTTCAACAACCACACCATCTTTTAGCAGCAGCACACGATCAGCCCGAGAAGCCACGCGCGGATCGTGAGTAACCATGACCACAGCCCGCCCCCACTCATTCGCCACCTGGCTGAGCAGGTCAGAGATCTCATCCGAGGCATGGGTGTCCAAATTGCCTGTTGGTTCATCGGCTAAAACCAGAGTCGGTTCAGCCACCAATGCACGGGCGATGGCTACTCGCTGCTGCTGCCCGCCTGATAACTGGTCCGGATGACTGTTCAGGCGGTCACCCAAGCCCACTCGCTCAAGCCAAGTCTTGGCTTTGGCCTTTGCTTTTGAAGAGCGCAAACCGTCCAGCGTAACTGGCAGAGCAGCATTCTCAGCTGCAGTCAATATCGGGATAAGGTTGTAAAACTGGAAAATGAAGCCGATCTTACGACGGCGCAGCTTCGTTAGGGCATCGTCTTTCAACCCATTCAATGCTTGCCCATCAATCCAGACGGTACCACTCGTTGGAGTGTCAAGCCCGCCAAGAAGATATAATAATGTCGATTTTCCACAACCGCTGGGGCCCATCACGGCGACAAATTCCCCAGCGTCGACACTCAGCGAGACCGAGTCCAGCGCGGTAACAGCCATTTCTCCTTTTCCGTAGATTTTTGTAAGCCCTTCTGCTTTGATCAGTGACATAGTTGCGCCTAAGCTACCTGAATTGATTGAATTGCCAGCCTAATTTTAACATGATCTGAGCAGATATACGTTATCAACGGCACGCACCGGAAAACAGGACGGTTTGCCAAATCCAACCATCAAAGTTGCCCTTACGAGTTGAATCTACACGTTATAATTGATTCTGATTGCGGTAATGGCACAGACCGGTTCATCAACTGCAAAGGAGCATGATGAGCAAATCTATTTTGATCCTCAAAGGAAGCCCGCGCGAAAAAGGCAACAGTGCCGTTTTAGCTGACCAGGTCTTTGCCGGCGCCAGAGAAGCCGGCGCTAATGTCGAAAGTGTATATTTACACGGAATGAATATTCAGCCTTGCGATGCCTGTGATGTATGCCAGAACGGATATGAGGGTTGTATCATCGAAGATGACATGCAATCCCTCTACCCGAAAATCACTGCTGCGGATGCGATCGTCATCGCCAGTCCAATATATTGGTTCACAATCAGCGCCCAAACCAAATTGTGCATTGACCGATGGTACGCTCTGGAAAGTGATGAAAAGAAACCACTGCGAGGTAAACAGCTCGGTATCGTCCTCGTTTACGGCGACACCGATTTGTACACCTCTGGGGGGATCAACGCCATTCACACCTTCGAGTCCCTCGCTCGTTATGTTGGCATGGACATTGCTGGATTGGTTTACGGTACAGCGTGGCAACTTGGCGAAGCAGAAAAACAGCCCGAGTTGATGGAAAAAGCTTTCAAACTGGGAGCAAAGCTCGCAGTTTAATCACATAAATACAACGGGATTGGGGGGAATCATTGACCAACCACCATTCGATCAGCTCCAACTGGGAGGAAACATTTTTCTTAGCGGCAATAAACTGCTTGGTATTGATCTTGAGGGGCGGCATCGCATGCCGAGCCCTGGTGACTTCTGTAGAGATGTCACCAGGGCTATCATGGACTTTTGGTATGCAGAATCCAAGGAATAATATCAGCCACTTGTATTTAAAACTACCACCTGCCACATATGGGTTTCGCAGCACCATCTCTTTTCCCGCTCCCCTAGATTAGCGCAGAGCATCAGCTTGGGGCTATTGATATAATTACGTGCTAATGCCTTGCCCACCAACCTATCGATACTTCTGATGGGAGAGACCATGGAACCTGACCAACTGAACGCTCGTGCCGTAGAAATCCTGCAGACGTTATGTATAGAGATACCAAATAGGGATGTGGGAACTGCTGGCAACCGCCGTGCGGCTGATTATTTTGCCGATACTATCGCTACGTACGATTTCGAGACCAACCGGCAGGAATTTGACTGCCTGGAATGGGTCCATGGGGCTGCCGAACTCAGCGTCGATGGGGAGAGTTTTCAAGTCCAGGTCAGCCCCTACTCTCTGGGATGCACCCTTCACGCACCTCTCACGACGGTCGAGACGGCACCTGAGCTAGCATCTGCCTATCTCAAAGATACAATACTGCTACTGCATGGGGAAATCGCCAAGGAGCAGCTAATGCCGAAAAACTTCCCATTTTACAACCCGGAACACCACCAGCAGATATACCAACTCCTGGAAGAAAAAGCGCCGCTCGCCATTATTTCAGCGACCGCGCGTAATCCGGAAGTGGCTGGGGGTGTTTATCCTTTCCCGCTGATCGAGGATGGCGATTTCAATATCCCTACAGCAATCATAACGGACCTGGAAGGAGAACGCCTGCTGAATGCAGCTGGGGGGGCGACTACGTTGAAAATCGATTCGCAGCGGGTTCCTGCAAAAGGATACAACGTGATTGCCCGAAAAGGAACTCAAATGGACCAGCGGGTGGTCATCTGTGCGCATATCGATGCCAAACCAAACACACCGGGTGCAATCGATAACGGCACCGGCGTCACGGTGCTGCTGCTGCTAGCCGAACTGCTGCAGGGTTATCACGGCCAACTAGGGGTTGAAATCGTTGCGCTGAATGGTGAGGACCACTACTCCGCGGCTGGACAGAAAATTTATCTGCAGGAGAACGCGGAACAGCTTACTAATATCGTTCTAGCAGTCAACCTGGATGGAGCGGGTTATTTCGAGGGTTTGACCGAGTATTCCTGCTACGGTTGTCCAACAGCAATCGAAGGTGTCATTGAACGCGTGTTTTCAAATTACTCAGAACTTCGCAATGGTGCGCAATGGTACCAAAGCGATCACATGATCTTCGCTATGAACGGCCGCCCTGCTTTGGCAATCACCTCCCAATACTTTCTGGAAGCATTCAATGATATCACCCACACGCCCAGAGATCACCCCGGTATAGTTGACGTCAACAAGCTTGCGACCATCTCCCGAGCGTTGGCGTCCTTTATAACCGAATTAGATAATTCTACGACCTGATTTCGGCTGCGATTGGTCAACAGAGCTGTCGAAGTGCTCTTATTAAAGGATTAAAAGAACAAACACCCGGATATGTTGTTATCCCGTCCTGCGCCAGAAGCCCCGCTTGCAGACAAAAGGGGCTTCTCCAATGTTCCCAACTCATGCGGATTTGGTTAATCCTAATCACCAATTTTCTTCTCGATACGGCGGTTGCCAAAGTACGCTAACAAGGCCCAGATCAGCACCAAGATTCCACAGATGCCGGAGACAATTTTTAGGTTTTCCAGGAACATGCTGATTGAGAGCGGTTCGCCAAGCAGAACGGTGTATTTGAACATCGTGAAAGCGAATCCCAGCGCGACGAATACTAGGTAAAACGCGACTACTGAACGGATTGTCATCCGGGGAATCGTAATCCCGCCTAGGTAGAGGATCAAACCTATGAACACGAGTGAATTCACTGTCAAGATATTGGCGATGTCCTGGTATGCCTCCAGCGGCTGGTCGAGCACGAACTGCCGGTACAGCAAGGTAATGACCAGCGCCATTAAGGTCAAGTAGTACATCACCCCACTAACCCGCAGGATCACCGCCATATTTCTTTCGTCAAGGTTTAGGGGAGCTTTACTCATGATTTTCGTCCTCCCAAAATAGATCATCTAATGTTTTATCTAATTCCCGGGCAATATTCATACAGAGATTCAATGTCGGGTTGTAACCGCCCTTTTCAATGAGGCCGATCGTCTGGCGGGTAACGCCAACTCTTTCCGCCAAATCTTGCTGGGATAGCCCTTTACCCACACGCGCCAAGCGTAATTTCATTCTGTCAGGTGTTTGCATGAATTCATTGTACACTATATCTTCCATAATGTCAAGTATTTATTGCATTTTGCAAGATTAATATTCCACTAAATCGTGATCACACACAATTGTTGAGTCAGAATAAAACCTAGCTGCTCATTTCAGTGCTTTTTATGTATTTCCTGGGGATTATTCAAGCAAGAACAGGGCGCATTCGTCATGCGCCCAAAAACGGTATCGTAAATTAATAAGCAATGTGAATGACAAAAGCGTCAGTTATAAAGCTCTGTAGATTGCCGGGCAAGACCAATTTTTGGAGGATTATAGATCAGATCAGCCAGCAGATCGCGGTATGGTTGGTAAGCATCTTTCTTCAAGATAGTATCCTGCTCTATTGCTAAACCAGTCTCCCATTCGAGTGACTGCAGGACTTTGTCATTCAGCTGCCCATTCGCGATCAGGCATTTCATCAACAAGATATGCGCGCCCTCATGCTGTGGCTCGGTGCGGATCGCCTCAGTGGCATACGCAATAGCCAAATCGTGACTATTTTGCTCGGAATAATAAGTGGCGACAGCCATATTGGCATCCAGGTAGAGCCGCTCATAGCGCTCCCGCAAAGCTATGCACCAGCCAAATGAGCAGCCCATTGATCTAACTGTCTCCAAACGCTCCATGTATCGACCACGGTATAAACCGATGGCTCGATCCCAGGAGATTGTGGCCTTTTGGTTATCCCCCGCCTGCTCGTACATCTTGGCAATCCGGATGTGGTGAGAGAAACGAGCAACATCAATCCAATACGGCGCCTGGGGCTGGAAGCGGTAGGTCAAGCCATCTTTAATGATATAACGCGAATGTTTTCCAGTTGGGAGTTCGGGTTCTAAAGCCCGGTAAAGGTGGTATAGGGCGCTGAAGAATGCTACTTCAGCCGCCTTACGATTGGGGTAGATGCGTTTCGGCCACAGCAGGTTGATAATCCGGTCTTTGCTGGCGCCTTCATTGCCGCGGCTGATCAGGTAGCAAAACAAGGTTTTGACATGCTGCGCAGGTATTTTCTCGCTGCCCCATTCATGAGGTTGGATCAAGTGCATACCGAGGTACACCTGGAACTCACCGAAGCAATGCACCCGCATGATCGCGGGCAATGTACTAACAGCAGGGAGTTCTTCGTTTGTGTAGTTGGGAGGTGCAACCGGTTCTGGGATAATACCCTGCTGGGGCACCTTGACGATCTGTCGGGTCCAGTGATACGGGAAGTACTGCCGGACTTTTTCACAGGGATAATCCCGGCACTCGCAGGAGCAGATCGCGATCTGGTGTTCGTGAGCGCATTGGGCGATCGGGCAGCAGTGTCGAGTGGCGAGCTTATTGTGATCGCGGCAATAATCCGCCAGGCAAGCGCACTCACCAGAGATATTGTAGCGGCATACGTGGCAGGCCATCCCACATACCCCTACCAGTGTATTGGTATCTGCAGCATCGGTATTCACGTCGGAAACCCTCCCTCTTCCTGTTAAGACGATATACCATCGCTATGGATACGCCTAGACGCGTAAAAAAGGGAGCGACCGTTCGAAGATGGAACGGTCGCTATGATAAATAACAAATTTCTTCGAATAAGCTAAAAGACAAATACCCCGAATTCAGGCCTAATGGAGACTAGCTCTAGAGATATCCGCGTTGAACGATGCATGCATAACACCAAAAATCGAAACTATAGATTTTGGACAATTTGCTGTAAGGCTAACCGGTAGGCCTGGTATTTAGCAAACGGCACAGCTTCCCGGACACGGCCATCCGCCAGCGGGATATATCCCCCGCCAGCCAATAAGGGTGGGACCACGCGCTCCAAATTCGCCCGCATCAACTGTTCAGATCCGTAAAGCCAGTCAGCGTCGATGCCGCCGATCAAGCGCAGCGACTTTCCGTACTCACGGCGGATATCGATGTAATCCATCGCTTCGGTATCGCACTCGCAAGCCCACAAACAGTTGATACCCGCCTCGACTAAGGTCGGCAGCAGGATGCGGATATTGGCGTAGCTGCGTAGGATGACCGCCTCCACTTGGTACCGCGCTACCACCTCAAATATCGGCTGGTAGGAGGGGAGCACGAGGCTGCGGTACATGGATGGCGATATCAGCGGACCGTGATTTCCCCCAATCGGTTCGGAAAAGATAACCGCATCCACTTCTACCTGGGTGAGAATTTGGCTGGCTAATTCAGCCGCGAACTCACCCTGGAGCTGCAGCAGCTCGCGCACAAAAACCGGGTCATCGCGGGTTAAATAGAGCGTCCTGGCAAACCGCTGCCAACCGTCTACCCCAATCGATATGAAAAAACCCTCGTTTACTTGCAGCATTAATGGCTTTGATCTTGTCCGCCAGCTTTGGACGAGCTGCTCCCAATCAGTAGGGAACCGCGAGCGATCATTTGGGTCCAACAGCTTCCGAAATCCAGGCAGGTCTGCGGTTGTCTCAGGCCAGCGAACTGGTTCGGGACGGGGATCAAAATCCGGCTCGAATTCATTACGGCCATCGTAGATGAATAAACTGTTCAGGGCATTAGCCGCTAGTCCCTGCTGGCGCCAATTGGCAAGCACACCTGAGCAAATCCCCTCCGCAAACAGCGGCGGGCGGTCGACCGGTTGGAAGGATATCGTATAATTGAAGCGCTCCCGTGAGTTCATGCGGATAATTATAAGGTACCTTCTAGGATTAATGCGAAGTGGGTACCTATTTATTAGATGCTACGGTTATTAGTTAATGGACAATCAGAGGTAAGTATATTCCACCTTGATAGATTATTTGATCCCAAATCACCAAGGAATTGTTCCCGGCTCCATCCCTGAACTGCATATATACGGAGTACACACCTGTCGATCCCGGGTTCAACTCCCAGGGCAACTCCCCGACCAAAGGCTGCCACTCTGCGTTCGAGAAGCTCGGGTCATTAGATACACGTATCTTGATATCAGCGCTAATCTCGTTATAGGCGGCCGCGATTAGACTGCCGGAGTTCGGGTTTGAGGATGTCGCCAAGCCGTCCAGAGGCGTATCAGTCGCGCTGATATTCAAAATCACACCTTTATCGTATGTCATCTCAGCATCGTTGTTAATCATGAAATAACCACTGGGCGGATCCGGATCCGCACGCGGTACAACTGTGACTGGTTCCCCAAAATCGCCGATTGCAGAATCGACCACTGGGACCAATGTCACGGTAATAGGCATGTCGTTTGGTAAAGTAACTGTGAAATTGCCCGTATTTCCCAACCCAACGGGCTGACCTAATTCTCCGGGAATCTCTGAAATGAACGCGTACACATTTGTATGGGTAACGACAGGTGTCCAATTCAACTTTATCCTGTTGTTCAACCCGGCAACACTGAAGTGTCTCAGGTGAGGAACAAGATCGTCTTCTGGTACGAGCGGGTTACGACCACCGTAATATTCCGAGCTATCCAGTTCTCCACCCTTATCCGTGTCCGGTTGACAGGGGAGTGTCCCCAAAGTATATTCTAGATAGTTGTTCAATCCATCATGATCGTTATCTGCAGAGGCATCATTCTCCTGGGTATTCAGCTTACAGCGTCTCTCCCAAGGATCAGGCATGCCATCCTTATCCAGATCATCGGCTTGAGGGCCATTGATCCAAATGCTGCCGTTCCATTCTCGGGTGAGATATTCTCCGCTGGTGGGGTCTTTCCACCATGCCAATAGACGGGCGTTGTAAGTGCCCCCAAAGGCAGTGTTGTAATAGGTATTCCCATAGATACCATCATTCGCTTTTCCATCACCATGCTGCCCGTCATCAAAAAGAAAACCTGCTACTATACCAACGGGCGATTCCACAACCGCCACGATCACCCCTTTTAGACCCCAGAATTCCGCGCCGGGTAAAGCTCCATTCTTCCCCATTAAGGTCGCCACAACCGGAACCGGGTCACCAGCCATACCTTGATTGTTGTTTATCGGCGGCAGAAAACGGGCGGTTAAATTAATATCTGTCTGCGCAGATATATTGACCATAAAATCAGCCGTAACCGCGGTCGCTACCAATTTCTCGACAGGAGTTTGCGCGCACAGGTAATACCAATAATAGACAGCAATATTCCAAAATCCTTCTTCAGGATCGTTAACGATGACGACATCATCATATAAAGAGTTGCGGATATCCCAATTACTGGGTGGAGGTATCCGGGGACTGACCGGACTTACTGCATAATAGGTTTGATCACCAGGTCGTTGAATATGGACCCTGCGAATATATCCGCAATAACTTCCTTCAAGTTCCGCGTCCTCCTGCTTGCCAGCAACGACGAAACGTACCTCATTGGCGCTACCATCCACATATTGGCTGATTTCACGAACTTCATAAGCACCGGGATCGGCTGGAACATTCAAGAAGTTATTATGGTAGAGCCGTGCGGCATTTTGTCCTTTGGTTTCGTATAAATCGTACACATTGTCCAACCCCAACGGACCTGGGAGCATATCCGCAGTGATTTGTTGGATTACAGCATCTGATACGCCCATCTCGGAGAGCTGCTGTTGTATCTTCGCGCTGTCCTCAACAGCCTGGACTGCAGTGCCGCCGGTCGTCGGGACATATGTGTAGCTACCGCCGGTATCAGCCGCAATCTGCGCTAAGAGTTCTCCGGGGGCGTCATTCGAAAAGCGGATGGTGTCAACGACGACACCGGATGCAATCAGCTCCGAGCGGACATCTTCGTAGAGCGGATTGACATTTTCGTCGCCATCGCTCAAGAGTATGATATGTTTGGGATTCTCATTGGTTGGGCCAGCAACCAGTTTGTTTTTGGCATCCACCAAACCAGCCCCAATGGGCGTCCAATCACGCGCCGTAATGGCACCAACCGCGGATTTGGCGGCATCAATCGTGCTAGAGCCGGTGACATCCGTTCGCCCCAAGTGGGTGCGGATATCCAGGGCACAATCTCCTGTTCCATAAGGAAGCCCACAGCCGAGTGGATTGTTCCACGCCGAGAAAGATGTCACTGCGATGCGGTCACCCACCTGGAGCAAATCTGCCAGCACGGTGCCTGCTTTCTGGGCGTTTTCCAAGCGCGTCCCCTCGCCAATACCAACTTCCCACGACATTGATCCTGAACCATCGAAGACCATTGCGAAATCTGTGTTGCCAGGTGCGACATACAGCAGGGCATTAGTCTCGGTATCACAAATTGATCCATCGAGGCAGACTTCAAAATCAACAAAGGTCGTTCCCATGGGTTTTTCGGGCGGCAGCATAATCGCCCAATACTCTTCCCCAACCTGCGAGAAGCTTCCCGGGACAATCGTGATCGCATCGCCACCTGCCGCTGCACTGATGCCATTTTCCACTAGACCTACCACCGGGTTGCCCCCGCTGGTTATCTTTATTCGCGCTAAGAAAGCAATTGGACTATCCGGCGCGCCTACCAAGGCAAAGTTGGTTTGTTTGGGTTCAAGAATATCGAGAACGGGGTTGACACAGCTTATTGATACGTCATAGGCATAGGTATGCTCGAAGGCATTGACACTGGCGACGATGCGATCATATACACCATGACCAGGGAACGTGCGGGAGAAATCTTCCCCCATCCAAGCTGCCCGCTCGACACTAGTCGAGCCAGCGGTGTCGGCAGCCATCAGGTTAATACCTAAATTCGCCCCACCGATCCCATCCACCGCGACAGTTACGTATGAACAACCGGCCTGCGGTTTTACCTGGTAGTAGCGACCAGCCCAATCCTCAGGTGTAGCCTCCCCAGACCAGTTTTTTGTTCCGGTGGATATATTTTCATCTGCATAAAGCGCAATAGCTCCGTAATTAGGGCCACTATCATCATCCAAGTACACCAATTCTGGTTGTGCGATAGGGTCAGCCCAATTCTTTGCCCAATTCGCGGCGAAGAAATCCAGGAACAGCCTTTCCTCCGAAATACCGGGCTTCAAAGTAGGAATCAGCGTATCTAATACATACAAAGTATCGGCAGCATCACAAGCGGCATAGTGGGAGCGTACTGCGTCCATATGGTGCTGGGGATCAGCAGGGGTCCACGAGGATCCTAATTGCTCGATGAAGTACTTGTTGTAGACATCCCAATAGGCTTTATCATAGAAACTGTCTTGTGGGTTATAGCTTTTGACATAATCATTGAAAAGCTGACCATCTACGGCGGCATTAATCGAGTCCATCGCCAGGTCTGCATAGCCTTCGACAAATTCCGCAACCCCTGCAGCTGACCCATTATCATAGTTCGCCCGAAGGTAGGCATAACAACCATCGTTGAATGAATATTGCAAATAATGTTGGAATTCATGGTAAACGACTGCTTGGGCATTGCCGGCGCGAACTGTTGGTAAATCGATACCGATCCGGCACGAACCAGGATCAGCCCAGTAAGCAATTCCAGCCCATCCAACGCCATCCTCGAGTTGGACGTTGATACGGTTGCCGCAACCATTGTCATAGGGATGACGACCGAAGATCTCCCAGTATCGCTGCCAGGCTTCCCGAGCCCACTGGGCAACCTGCTGCGGTTGGGTGTCGTTATTGACCCAATGGGTGAGGTTGTAGGTCGTGCCATCCACGGTGCGTTGGACGGTGCTGACGTTGTTGGTGTACCAGACCCGGACGGTTTTGGTAGTCCCACCAACGCTGAAGGTCTCATCGAAACACTCATCAAGGGTAACCCCGTCGATGACCGGACCACCAGCGCAAGGAGCATCTGGGGCGGTCAGAGCAGAATCAAATTCCACCAGCGTATCCATTGGATTCGAGTTTTCAGGCGCCCCTGCTGAACTTAACGCTGGGCGGGCACTTAATCCGACCAACAATCCGGCCAGCACTAACCCTGAGCAGACGGTCAGTAATAATGTAATTATGCGCGACATAGAATTATGTGTTTTCATAACAATCTCCTATGTAAGGATCAATGGATTGATAAGTTAGACAGACAGCTCTTGCATACTTGGTGTAAATATACGCGAGAATCAATCTACGTATATCAAGGGCGCGGATTTAATAAGCAATCGAGTTCTTGCTAATCGTCAAATTAATATATTCAGCCGTACCCAGTGACACTTGCATCCTGGGAAGATAATGTGTTAAATTCAACCTCGGCTTACCCAACCAGGACCAGGGCTATGTAAATGGGGGCGTTTACACCCTGCAGGCGAAAACAACTCGTTCTACTAACTTTAGCAAATTTTCTGGAATTGTCAACACAGAAGTCTCTCCCCCTGTATGCTGAGTGGTTATATTACGCTGTAATGCTTGTACTGTCCTTTCTTTGCTCTCGCAAGGCGTTTCTTACGGACTAAAGATTTGAGAGCTGTATGTACGGCGGGATCACCATAACGCCTGAATTTTCCGAAGATTTTGTCTTCGCTGCGAGGGATAGAACAGAATTGCAGGATTTCCTGTTCGAGCTGATCCGTGACGGTTGGTAGCCGCCGGGTGGGATAGATAACGGTCATGCCGGGATTCCCCAACCGTTCGCCATGTATGACTTCCATATAATCAGGATAATTCTCCAAGAGGGCGCGCAAGCGCTTCCGGATCACGCCACCACTGCCGGAGGCACCATAGCCATGCACTACCGCAAACGGTTTCCGGGGGTACTTCTGGATCCAGCGATTGTAGAATTTGACAAACTCTGCCAGCGCTTCATGGGCTTTGTAACCATGTAAATCTAACTCCGGGTAGTCTCCCATAGGGGTAATTATATATTAAGCCTAAATGAGTGATATAATTAAGACGCATACAGAAATCCTCGCCCTATAAATAATGCATGCTTCCTGCAACATCAGTGCGCGTCTTATAACCATACTGCCAGAGTCCCTGGTGGCGGGCGGCCGTGCGTGACATACTGTCACGCTTGTCTCGATTAACCTCGGAGGTACAAATATGAACCGCACCCTTCAGTTCGCGCTAATTTTTCTTCTCGTCGCTACCGGCCCGCTCTTCTTACCGCGCACCTCTTTCAGCCAAGCACAAACCTTGGATGAACCGGTTGATGATCCCCCAGATCAGAAATTATTTATGCCGCTGATCAGTATATCCCGGAACTACAGCATTTACGGGCAGGTAAAAGATTCCGCCGGTGAACCGGTCGAAGGTGTGACTATTATCGACCAAAATGGACACCAGTCGGTAACTAAATCCGATGGCAACTACAGGTTGAGCAATTTATCGCCGGGCAATTACGCCCTAGCTCCTAGCGCCCGTGGATTGCTCTTCAATCCCACGCTTACCGAAGTGGAATTGGCCTCTGCTGATGCAGTACAGGACTTCACTGCCCTGACAGCCTGCAGCGATGCCATCGTCAATGGGGGATTTGAGACCAACGATGCCTGGCAGTTTCCAGCAACGACGTATACGGCTGGCTATAGCACAGCTGCCGCCCACAGCGGGCTCCGCTCGGCGCGCACCGGGATAACAAATCCGCAGGATAACCGCTACAGTTACTCATCTGCGCGCCAATATGTCAGCATACCCGCGGATGTCGATACGGCGCTTCTGCGGGTGTGGCTTTACCCGACGAGCGGTGAAGTATTCACCAGCGTAGCTGCTGAGATCGATATCCAACCGCTGCCAGCGCGTCCCAGCAGTGCAGAACTGGAGCTCGAAACTCTAGCCGGTGATGTGCAGTACGTCATGATCCTGGATCCGGGCATCAACCCCACAGATCCAGTCGATGATACGCTGCTTGAAACTCTGCTGTGGATGCGCAGCGATGCCCAGCAATGGCAGGTTTACGATTTCAATGTCAGCAAGTACGCCGGTCGAGCCATTAAATTACAGGTCGGAACATACAATGACGGCTACGGCGGCGTCAGTGCCCTGTACGCGGATGATATCTCGCTGGAGTTGTGCGATGATGGCACGCTGCCACCGGTGGAACCACCACCCACACCCACCTGTCAAAACTATATTCAGAATGCCGGTTTTGAATATTTCAGCGATTGGGGAATTCCGATCACAACGTACCCGGCATCCTACTCCACCGCCCAGGCACACACTGGTGTGCAATCGATGCGCACGGGAATTGTGAATTCAGCGGCCAACAAATACAGCTATTCCGATGCATACCAGGTCATAAAAATACCCAGCAATGCCACACAAGCGATCCTGACAACCTATCTCTACATGCTCAGTGACGAAGTGACAACAAGCGGCATTCTTGCCGATCCCCTGCCGGAGGTACCGCGCGAGCAGGTCTTTGGCGAAGCGGTCCTAGCCGGGGATGTTCAATATGTGCTCGTACTTAACGAATATGGCTACGTGGTTGAGACGCTGCTCTGGAAACTGAAGGATACCCACGCGTGGAATTACTGGCAGTTTGACCTGCTCAAATATCGCGACCAGACAATCCGGCTGCAGATCGGGACATATAACGATGGTGGGGGTGGGATCACGTCGATGTATGTCGATGATGTGATCCTGGATGTGTGTTCAACAACGACACCTCCCACCCCTACGCCGACACCACCGCCACCAGGTACGTGCACTGAAGCCTTGTTGAATAACGGCTTTGAGAGCAGCAGCGATTGGGGCATCCCGATTACTGCCTATACCGCGGGGTACTCAACCGAGCAGGCCAAGAACGGCCTGCAGTCGATGCGCACTGGCATCGTCTACAGCGCACACAACCGCTACAGCTATTCAGACGCCTACCAGCTAACAAAAATCCCGCTTTCAGCAAGTAGCGCGACCCTAGGGATCAATATTTACCAATACTCAACTGAGGCAACGACCCTAGCAAGCACCGAAGCCCCGACTTCTTCGCTGATGAGCACCCTAGCGGAGGGAGGGGATGTGCAGTATATCTTACTGTTAGACTGGTATGGGAACTGGATCGATACCTTGTATTGGAAACGTAAGAACACCCAGGCCTGGAACTACCACCAATTCGATCTCGGAAGGTATGCAGGAGATTACATCCGACTGCAGTTCGGCACCTATAATGACGGTTGGGGAGGCGTCACTGCGATGTATGCAGATGATGCATCCCTGCAGGTTTGCCAATAATCTTCAACCAGCCCCTTGCGTACACCCCCGGCAGCATGACAACCGGGGGTGTAGTTTTTTATCGAATTGCTAAGTTTAATTTATCGGGGCTCGGAAAGCCATAATTATTTGATTTTGGATCATTTTTCAGGTATATATATAAAAAGAAGGTTTAGGCAGCGTTATGATATTATCCGTATACTGATGGGACTTTTACGGGAGGTGGACAGATGGGAGAACAAATCGGCGAAGTGACGCACTTTTACGACCGTATCTCTGTGGCAGTAATCCAACTCAGCGGCGATTTGAAGATCGGGGAGCGGATTGCCATCATCGGTCATACGACCGAATTTTCCCAAACAGTGGAATCGATGCAGGTCAACCACCTGCCCATCGAATCGGCCGGCGCGGGTGATGAGATTGCGCTTAAGGTATGGGACTTTGTGCGGAGAGGCGACCTGGTGTACAGAGATGTAGAGACTGGTCCAAAAGGTTGATCTAACCGCAGATGCAGAGACTCTTCTGCGCAGTCTCAAAACCGATCTCCGCAACAAGCGCGGGTAAACTCGACCAGGTTCAAGCGGCGCGCCCCTCGTTACCCCAGGGTCACTTTAGAATCCAACACACATTGCATATCGGTTTGCGTTACTTGCCGGGGGTGGGACTTGGCGACTCCATTGTCAGCAAAGCACCCTTCGGAAAAAATCTGGCCTTTTGGGCCAGAATCCCCCCGGTCAAGTGCACGCTTTTTTTATCTGGCTTGACTTAACGGAACTAACCTCCAGTTGTCTCCCACGTTCGGGAGCAAGAAATTTCACGGCTGGCTTTTCAAGAAAGTTAGAACCAACCCTCGTGCCAAATTGTTCATGCTTATTATTGAGATTGGTTCAATCATCGCTGGTAGGCTTTAGCTTTTTCAGCGCATCAATTGCAGAAGGTATATTGGAGTCTAATGATAAAGCCTTCTCAAAGTTTTCGATAGCAAGCTCTTCAACCCCGCTAGCCATGTAAGCTTCGCCAAGACTGTCAAAGGGGTTTGCAGATCGTGGATAGGCCTGGATATTTAATTTGAACACTTCTATGGCTGCCTCTTTCATATCTCGCCAAAGAAGTTGATATCCAAGCATATTCAAATCATTCTCGGTAAAATTGTAAGAATCTGGCTGGTGGTTTTTTAATTCCTGGTATTGCTCAATGGCGGCTTCAATACCTTTATCCATGATCGTATAGGTAAGAGTTTCTGATATTGATTTTTTCCCTTGACCCGATAGACTCTCGTAAGCTTGTGTGATCCAGGCTTCACTGGATACTAGGGTACTGCTCCATTTTGCCCAATCTTTCAATATATCTTCTGAAACCATTTCTTGTGCATTCTTCCCAACAGCTATTCCCTGCTTAATCAAATCTGTCGTACTAACAGCCATTCGATAGTGCTCCCTCAAATCGCCCAGAGTGTAATCGCGACCGTGCCCGGTAATTAGTTTTACATCGGCCGGGAACTGCTCTATCAGCTTTCCAAGGCTTTCGATGTATTGTTCGGTGTTTCCACCCCGTGCCAGGTCCAGCGGAGGAAATGTATCCGAGAGGACGAGATCTCCCAGACAAACAACTCCCGAATTGATAAAATAGACGGCCATATCACTATCGGTATGCCCCGGCGCGGGGATGATCTTGATGTCTTCTCCATTAAAGCGTAAAGATAGCTCGTTTTCGAGAGTGATGGTGGGTAACTCTTGTCCAGGGAGTGCACCTAATGCATAGTATTTCCCGGCCAGTTCGTCTCTTGTGTTCTTATGGGCAATCAGTGTGGCCTTTTCACCAAGAAGTCCCCTTCCACCAATGTGATCGGCATGGTGATGGGTGATGATGATCAATTTCACGATGCCATCATCCAGTTCGCTTACCCTTTTATTTAATTCTTCAGCAGTCTGAGCCCACCCCGTATCAACCAGCAAGATGTTATCCACCCCTGTACAAACTACCAGATTAACGGTGAACTCATTGTTAGATAACGTAAACTTGTGGAGCGTGTCGGAAATTTTTTCGACTTGCATCGTGTCCTCCTGAGACAAAGATTGCATCATCTCCTAACAGTTTAGGGCTTTCGCAAGATCTACTGGATGACATGGCTTTTGTTACCTATAAAAATGTCAATGCATATTCACGAATAGATATTGCAAGCCGGCTAACGGAAGAGCTTACCCGCCGCCGTTTTTGCACTTTAAGGTATTATTACCAATACCTCAAAAAGCATTATGCCGCCGATTCCCCACGCCGCAAGCGGTCGGAGTGCAGTGGGGTTAGGTATCAATTTTTCACTCCTTAATCATTACCCTTAACAAATTCAATTTTGTTCACCTTCTTTGTATTGGTATATACTCCTGGGCCATCAACAATATATATTTCATTAAAATCTTCATTAATTCGCTTTGCATTGTTGAGAATAAAATCCTGACCATTCAAATTTGGATCGAATTGATACTCAGATATCCAACCTAAATAGATTGAACCGTCATTCAGATAAACTACTGCTCAATCATTTTTAGTAGGTGAATTAACTTTTTGCCAAATCGAATCTGGTTCCTTGGCGAGCCACGACAATTTTTGATAATATTGAGCTAATGAACTTCTATCCTTTTGCTGAAATACCGCTAGGTATCCCGCAATGATACCGCCAATAATTTGGGCAATAATATATTTCCTATTTGTTAATCCTGGATTTGTTGATTGCAACCAATTAGCGAAATAATTTTCATCAAGATATTGAACAACACTGATAATTATGAGAGCACATATAACACTTTTCGCTATTTGAGTAAAGCTATTTCTTTCCTTCGCTGGAAAGTAATAGCTATATAATTCAACAACTAAGAATCCAGGAGCAATATAGAGTAAGAATTCTAATAGGTTTTCAGTAGGCATGTTATAACAAAACCCTCAATGGATAATTACTTAGAGTCTTTTTCTGAGCCATGATTAGATGAGGAGGTTGGTCGCTTTGTTGGCGGTTTTGTTTTTGGTTCGGGTCTTGTATGTGTCAGAGATTTTTCTGCATCAGCTTCGCGCATATTATTATCTTTAGGTCCTTGTTCTGACTTCATTTTTACTCCTTCTTTTGATACCCAACTGGTTGATAAGCATATTTCTTAATGCGATATTTCACTATGTCCATTCTATGTGAATCAATATTTAGGCATGCTGTGGAAAAAGTCGCACTTAGGGATATTACCGGTGCATGATTGGAATAATGTCATTTATTGTAATTTATCCCCAATAAATATCACAATATATGATCATATCAATGAATATGGACCCAAAACTTAACATACTTCTCGATAGAGTCCATGGAACCATGCGCCTGAAACAGTACTCCAACAAAACAGACCAAGCATCCTTGAATTGGATCAAACAATACATTCACTCCAAAAACATTTACACTGCAAAATGTTATTAATACAATATCTCCCAGCCAATGGCTGGGAGATAATTTGGATTTGTACCGCGTGGTAGATCGTGAAATCGGATGCCCTCCGGCTACTTATTATTGATGACTAAAGCCGCAATTACCCCGGGAACCCAACCGACAATCGTCAGTATAGAAACAATTAAGATCGAACCACATCCTTGATCAATCACCGCCAATGGGGGAAATATCACACACATCACAGCGCGCAAACAGCTCATTGATAATCTCCTCAAAATATAATACCGTTATTCGCTCGTTTAATATAATCTACGCAGTTCGGGTCAAAAAGTCGCGAAAAAGGTATGGTATGGATCGCAATTAAAATACCACAGAATTTCGCGATCTCAGCGTGTAAAGATGAACTGCTGTTACAAGAGGACGGGGACCAAACGTGTAAGTACAGCTGAATGGTCTGAGTGAGGGGTAGTTTTTGCAGAAATGTGACGAGTCTGCATGATTCTCCACGGCAGCGAGCCATTTTTCAAAAAGATATAGTCCAGCCGCCTTCGCGACCAGATAATTTTCCCAGGCCCTCGTAATAAATGGGTAGCTGCGGGCCCGGCGGGATTGAGATGACGATATGTATCCATCCAGCGGCTGCGGAACGAACGCATCCGTGTGGTGCGCTCACAAGCATTGAAATCGCCACCGACTACCGCTGTACGACCGGAAGTGACCTCATTAACCCAACTTTGGAGATGGCCGATCTGGCGGCTGTTTTGACGGGGTCCTAAACCTAGATGGGCTGAAAATACAGGCAGGTACCCACAGGGTGTGGCGATCTCGACACCGAGCACCATCCGCCGGGTAAAGGGGTTCTTAGCTTCACTAAGCTGCCGGACATAACTAGCCCCTAAAGGGAACCGGCTGAAGACAGCTAGCCCTTCTTCGAAACCACTCTCTGCATGGCCGTTCGCCCGGGTATAGACATAAGCCATGCCTAAGCGCTGCGCCAACCAGCTCTCCGCGGAAAACTCTGCCGTGCGAGCCACTTCCTGCACGAGCAGCACATCGGCTTGCTCTTCCTCTACTAACTGGGCAAAAGCCTCCAGGCGAGCTGGAAGTGATCGAAATCGCGGCCAATCGTGCCACAGATTAGCACTAATTATGGTTAACTGGTCGCACCTTCGTTCACTGGATATGGAAGGGTGGCGCTGCATCAGCATCCAGCGGGTTGGTTCAGCCACCGCCAAGATTCTCTTCAGCCCGGAGAACGCATGCCTTAATAGCGGAAAGGAGGTCATCCTTCGCCCAACACTGCGGAGGGTTTGAAGCCCTTTTTGAGTTGAAGCAGCGTAATTGGGGATTGGTATTTTTTCTAATGTCTTTGATGGCATATGAAGTAACTAGTCGATGCAATACGGCGGATTATACTTCGCGGAGGACTAGCAAGAAGGGTTTCTCATCAAGCGTTAACTGACCCCTTGTGTACTAGCATAAAACGTACCATATTTGATCCAACTCATCGAGGTTAATCACAGGCACAAAAGTGAGTACAATCCTATTCGGATCCTCATATGCAGCCAATATCCAACACATTGACAAATCGGACGAAGCGATAGTCCAATAAATCGATCACTGGTAAAATGACCAACGTGGGGAAAAAATCCATGAGTCTCATTCGCCATCTGCCACGTATGGATCGGGTCGTGAAGCGCGACGCTGTACTCATCGATAATCTGAAAATCGGTTACTACCTGTATGAATACAATCCAGGGGATCGCCATCCCCCAAGCTATACCACTGCAACGAACATAATCAACGTGTACCTACCCGGGCACGGCCAGCGAGCAACCACTGCAAAGCAGCTGCTTTCTAGTCTGGCCCAGCAGAATCGCGGCCAACTCACTTGGTCGATCGATATTGATCCAGCGCCTGGTGGGTCAACAACCAAGGTGAGGGCACTCGTCAAGATCATTGAGCAAATGATCGCGAAACACTACCCATCCGACTTAAGAAACTCCGTCAAAATACGGCTCTATGGCTGGTCGCAGGGTGGTTCAGAAGCTATGCTGGCGGCGGCTTTGGCACCCAAGCGGATACCAAGCATCGCGTGCTTGTGTTCAACCGGATTGGTTGAAAGGAGCGTCGGCAATTTAGTCACCCAATTCACTTACGAATGCGCGCGGATACTAACCGACGCCACTATGCGCAGAAATGTTTCATTATCCCGGGCAATCCGGTTCGGAGTAGACATCATGATAGGGATAGTGAAGGACATCGTATCTACACGTTCAGTGACGTGCGCCTGGGAGGACCTAAACGATGCCGCTCGCCAGGTATGCGGAGCGCACTATGATTACAGCGGGGATGTCCTACTGGTATTTGCCGAGAACGATACCGTCATCCGCTGGGGAGACGTCTTCCCAGGATGCAAGAGTCCCGGGGACGTGCAGACAATATTGCCAGAATACCGGCAGAAATACTTCCCACAAGTTAGGAACTTGAAAGTAGAAATTTTGCCCGGAAACCATATAGCACCCGAAGCGGATGCCGATAGGTATATCCAAACGGCATGTAAGGTGCAGGAGTCTCTTTATTGCACCACGGTATCGGATTGACAAGAGCAGGAGAAAAAAGTGACAGAGCTTAATATATTGCCTGTACTGATCTTGATCGGCAGGCCAGCATCCGGAAAAAGTGAGATTATTGATTACCTGCAGAAGATGGGAGATGTAGAACGGAGGGACAAGTTCAATCTCGGCGAGCTCGAGGTGATCGATGATTTCCCCATGCTGTGGACCTGGTTTGAAGAAGATACCATCTTGAGTAAGCGCTTAGATCAGCCACGCCTGCACACCGACGAACAGGGCTACTTCAAGTACAGCTACCAGTGGGATTTGTTGATCGAGAGGTTAGACCTAGAATACTACAAACGGCTCAGAGATGAAATCGGACTTGCACCAATCCCAGACAATTGTAATCGAGTTCTCGCGCGGCAGCCAGCATGGTGGCTACCAGCGGGCCCTGTCCCGTTTTTCAAGTGAACTGCTCCAGGATGCAGTGATCCTATACGTCGCCGTCTCATATGAAGAATCCCTGCGAAAGAACCGGGCGCGCTATAACCCCGCACGCCCAGAGAGCATACTAGAGCATGGCGTCCCGGATGAGAAGCTTGAATTCTTGTACCGCGAGGACGATTGGCAATCACTAACTCACGATGACCCTACAACCGTATATATAAACTCTATCGATGTCCCCTATGTAGTCTTCGAAAACGAAGATGATGTCACTAGCGGTCAGATCGAGCAACTAGATCAGCGGCTAACCATACGGTTAGGCAACCTTTTCCGGCTTTATAGGGACCGGTCCAATCTAACCACAACACGCTAACCGCCTCCCCCCGATGGGTTAAATAGGGGGGATTGGAGGGGGAAATGTCGTAATAACCATTGCATCGTGCTCAAAAGCTCGTTATGATAATAACGAACATCCAAGATGAATTTATTTTGGAGAGCCGCGATGCCAACTATGTTTATCCCCCTCAAGACCAACTTGACAGAGATCGAATACCAGATCGTCAGGCGTTATGCAGAAGAAAAAGGCTGGGGCGCAGAGGGGCTCACTACAGCACTTAGGCTGATTATCCGGGAATGGGACCTGATCCGCAGCCAGCCGAGAACAATAATTGCTGGAGCTGAAGATACACCTGCAGTTCACGATGAGTAATGGAGCATGCTTTGAGCCGGCTGGGAATAAACCATGTGGGACGCGGGGTTCTCCACCCAATTCTCATTGTCGTAGCCTGCTCCATGAAGGAACAATTTACATTGTGCAAACAAGAAATCAATCCTTAATTTCGTATCCCATACCATGTAGTGGCAGTCAATCAAAAATATAACTAAAATCCTTGGTAAAGTTAACTTACTATCCAACTTACCGTACCGCGGTGGAACCCCTCGTTAGATTCTGACGTCTATTCTGTATGGCACAGACTACGGGGAAGGAGAAACGACAAAAATATGAGACCTTTCTACACTTTTTTACTACTCCTAATAAGCCTGCTAATTTGGAATGCATGTGATTTCAATAAGCAAGCTGTAACGGAGGACCCGCTTGATGGGACATCCTGGGCGCTCTATGCTTTTCGCAAATCATCCCCGATTGAGGGTACTGAGTTCACGGCGAGTTTCGAAGCGGGACAGGTTAGTGGGAGCGGTGGTTGCAACTAGTATGGAGGCAGCTACGCAGTCGATGGTAATCGTCTCACCATAAGTGAGCTTTTCTCGACGGAAATGGCTTGTCTTGAACCGGGTGGATTGATGGAACAAGAGGCTTATCTACTTGATTTTTTGGGCAGCGCGCGGACATACTCGACCGATGCTAGGCGCTAACTTATCTTTCGGTCAGATGGTGAGGCGCTGACATTTGATATCAAGCAGTAGAATGCTTATGCAGTCGAATAGGCCGATAGCAATTAGACTTTTATGGATTATGAATTAGGTGAACCGTTAACTCAGCCGTGCGGAGGTGATCAAGATTAACGCAACTTATTTATGTACCTTTCGCCAATAGGGGATTTGAAAGCTCCTTTTGCTTCGATCTATGTTTGCGAGATGGTGAGACCGAGCCAATTTCAGAGAAGTATTGCACTCGAAGGGCTAAGTATTAATTTTTGGGTTGAAAACCTAGTAAATAATCAGCATTGTTCGCCAAACTGGGGCTATAATAAGGTTTAAGAGTACCTAAAACGTCCAAATACTATCTACAGGAAATCGGTATGGCAACCCCTAAACCTCTCACGCGAAAAAGTAGACTCCTGCTCGGTTTGCTCCAGCTGTTTATTGCCATCAGCGGTATTGCGGGGGGCTTTGGATTAGTGCTTGAGCCCAGCGGTGCAAATATCGGCATCACTACTGTGCAGCTGGCCCGCTCGCCATTTCAAGACTACCTAGTACCGGGTCTCACACTGTTATTTGTTATTGGCGTTGGCAACTTGATCGCCAGCGCGTCTTCCTTTCTGCGCTATCGCTATACCGGTGAGCTCGGTGTCTTCTTTGGTGGTTTCCTAGCCTTTTGGATCATCGTGCAGGTAGTCTGGTTGGGATTAGTTAGCTGGCTGCAGCCATTCTATTTCCTGCTTGGCTGCGGTGAACTACTGCTCGGCTGGCGCATTAGAAAGAGCCAGCCACCACAAACCCCGAACGACAATAACGGACAAAACCTACCATAACTTAACCCGAGCTGTGCCGGCTTCTCAACGAACATACCTTACTTCTTCAACACGATAATGGCCAACTCTGATTCCAACGTACCGAAAAATATCACTGGACTGCTGTTTAGCCTGATATTTGTCGGGACAGGTGCAATGATTCTGCTTGGAGCGGTTGATGTCATCCACCTTGACCCAGAAGGTCTGCGAGCCCCACGTTGGGTGATCGGTTCGGTAGGTGCTGCCTTTTTCCTGATTGGATTGTATATGCTGGTGATGGCGATTGCGACCGCACTGCTCGGTCCCGGTGGAGCGATGCCTTGGCTGCAAACGATGCTCATGGGTGGCTTTCTGATCGCATTCCTCCTGCCGTTTCATTGGGTGGCCTTCGGAAGCGGTGAACGAGAGTTTTCGCAGAGCATCTCGATTCCTTTCCTATCATTTAGCAACGGTGGCTCAGAGGTGATGGGACGCTGCGCGTTTGGCGGTTTCGCTGTGCTTATTGACCTGGCTCTGATTATTGGGGGAATCAGTTGGGTCATGCGCCAACTTTCCAACCGGACGAATTAGAATGGCTTTCCCAAGGCAATGGTTTTGTAATGTACTATTCAGCTCATACAGCACACCAACCTGATACAGATATAAAGCTGCATCTAAAAGCTGGCGACAGGCTAAAGTGGAGTGAACGTCCCACACTCTATGCAGGGTGGATTTGGTGTACAGCAAGCACAGGCGAGACTGGCTGGGTACCAGAGAAATGGCTAGAATTTGAAGGCGCTACCTGCCTGCTGTTGAAGGATTACGATTCCACTGAGTTAACGATTAAACCAGGTGACATATTACAGGGGATCTTCACTGAGAGCGGTTGGCTGTATGCTGTCAACCAGCAGAACATTAAGGGTTGGGTGCCTTTAGAATGTGTTGAGGGTCCTTAGATGTTTTTTCACGGCGAATAGCACCATGAAGACAAAGCAGACCTACCAACTAGAGAAAATACCGAAAATTCGGCGCTTCGCGGTGGACGCTGGCCATTTAAGTAGGCACCGGCATATCATCCATGCGCTGCTCGAAGTCGACGTAACCACTCCCCGCCGGCAAATCCGGGATTACAAAAACCGGCATGGTGAAGGGCTTTCATTTACCGCGTACCTCATCCACTGCCTGGGAGCGGCGATCCAATCCAACCCTCACGTACATGCCTACCGAGACTGGCGCAACCGGTTGGTGATCTTTGATGATATCACTATCAACACGATGATCGAGACGACATTAGAAGGTCACCAAGTGCCCATGCCGCACATTTTTGAATCCGTAAACCGGAAATCCTTGTTGGAGCTCCACCAAGAGATCCGCTCCGCCAGCGCATCGCCACAAAACAGCCTCCGAAGCGCGCTTTATGAGCTGGTTCCTAGCTCTACCCGGGTTCTTCAGACGTACTTTCTACTGGTTTGTGATGCGCAATCCGACGGCATTCCGCAGCTATTCTAGTTCGGTAATGGTTACCTCGGTCGGGATGTTCGGGAAACGCGGCGGATGGGGGATCCCGGCGGCGAATTTCACGCTGACCGTCACAGTCGGAGGGATCACCGAGAAACCGCGCGTGGTTGATAAGGAGATCGTGATCCGTGAAGTGCTGGATATCACGATAAGTTTAGACCATGATATCGTCGATGGTGCGCCGATGGCAAGGTTTGCAGACTACTTCCGCCAGCTGCTGGAAAGCGGTTACGGTTTGAAGGGCTTGCTCGAATAAAGAGAGCTGTTAGCAGAAAAGCCTCTGAGGGGAAACAGAAGTTTATAATCAAGATTTCCCACCAGATAATTGGTTAACTTTGGCAATTTACCCCATCAGAAACGAATGCGGATTTGGTACAACATATACGGAGATTGCACCCCTGGTAATTTGATATAATAACGTTCAGGTATATGCACAGCCAAACAAGATTTCGGAGGTAATAATTATGAGAAGAGCTGCACGTAGAGGTGGTCGCCGGACCGCACGTCGTACGACCCGGCGTGTTATGCGGCGCCGTATGCGACGACGGGTTATGGTAGGCGGTATGGTGCTCTTAGCAGTCGGCGGGACAGCTGCCGCGATCAAACTAAGCCAGAAAGACGCCCAGCGAATTGAAGAACATACCGGGACTTCAGTTGAAGAGCTCAGCGACGAAGAACTGACCGCATCAATGAATGAACTCGGGATTCAATCCGCAGCACTCACCCCCGAGGATAAAGCCGCTTTAGCAAACCAACCACCCCTTGAAGATGATCAACCAGGTACTACTGCTCAAGCACCAGCCCCAAGTACTAGTACGAGCGCCGATCCTGACTACCTGTCAGAACTCAAGCAGTTAGCGGAACTCAACCAACAAGGTATCATCACTGATGAAGAATTTGAAGCCAAGAAGAAACAGTTGTTAGGACTGTAAATCAGCAGAAGTCAATTTGGAACTCCACAACCGTGCTTGGTGGTTCACCAAGCACGGTTGCTTATTTAAAGTCAGTAAATAGTCCACCCATCCAAGATCTTGCCTAGGAACAGTCGTTAGCTGGTCCAAAAGCTGGGATTACCCCCGCGAGCACTACCGCAACAGTTGTCAGCACCGCCAATACACTACTGCTGCTTGTAGCAATTGTCAACAATCGGATCCTATCTTTTGTTTTCATAATTTTCTCCATATTACGGACAACAATGACGGGATTCAACTGTCAATTTGCTCAGTCTGAGTCTAATCAGGGGGTTTATTCCGTCTCTGCATGTATCGAGTAACAATGCCATATCCGATGAAAATCAACCCCAAAGCTACAACCCATGGGTAGCGAAACACTAAACCCAGCATAACTATGGCAAGGCCCAACACAAATGATGATGTTGTGTCATCTCGGGTCCGATCAACTCGCATAAACCCTCCGACTATGGTTTGGTACAGGAACGGGAAATAGGTCTACTAATCTACAGCAAGAATAAACAAGGAGTTTGGTAATTTACATCCCCAAATTTAGGGATTTGGATAGGGGAGAATAAAACGCAAGCTAGTGATGACTGGAACAGTTTTCCAGGCTAAAATGAAGTCCAGCATGTTTGCAGTCTGCGGATCAGGCACGCGCAACCAAAAATACCCGTATGAGGGAACATCAAGCACCGCGGAATCAGCGGCAGTGAACAGAATTTCGAAAGAAAAGATCTGCTGAAACACGAACGAAGGAATAGACCATCCATGAGCCTATACGAAGAAATCTACGAACAGCCACAAGTGTTGAGAAAGGATTTGGAGCTAAACCTCACGGTGATCCAAGGGATTGCCAGCACGATTAAAGAAATTCAATCCATTTTCATTGCCGCCCGGGGCACATCGGATAATGCAGCGCTTTATGCCAAGTACCTATGGGGCATCCATAACCAGCTGCCTGTGATGCTCGCCGCGCCTACCATGTTCAACCAGTACGGTTCACCCCCCCACCTGCCGGGCTCATTAGTGGTCGCGATCTCGCAATCCGGACAATCTCCAGACATCTTAGAAGTGCTTTATGAAGGAAAACGACAAGGCTGCCCGACGCTCGCCATCACCAATGACCCGCATTCGCCGATGGCAGAGACAGCAGATTTCGTGCTCAACGTTTGGGCTGGAGTGGAAAAAGCAGTCGCTGCGACAAAAACGTACACCGCCCAGCTGCTTGGGATAGCAATGCTATCCGTTATATTGAAGGGTGACAGCGAACGCATGGATGAGCTCCACCGCTTACCCGATTTGGCATCCCAAGTACTGGAACAGGATGAGATCATCGCTACAGTTGCGCTGCGCTACCGCTATATGCAGCATTGTGTGGTACTAGGGCGCGGGTATAACTATTCAACCGCCTTCGAATGGTCGCTTAAGCTGAAAGAACTAACCTACGTCGTTGCGGAACCCTACTCTTCGGCCGATTTCCAACACGGCCCGATCGCCATGGTTGCCAGTGGTTTCCCGGTTATGGCTATCGCCCCCAATGGTGCCGTATACCCGGATATGCTTTCAGTCTTGCAGCGTCTCCGGGATCAGCATGATGCAGAATTGATGGTCATCTCTAATAACAAAACTGCTCTTGAGCTGGCAACATCACCGATTGAACTGCCAGTTGATACACCGGAATGGATATCGCCAATCGTCAGCATCATACCAGCCCAGCTGTTTTCGTACTATGTCGCCAAGGTAAAAGGCTTGGACACGGAATCGCCACGCGGCTTGACAAAAGTGACGCTGACCCACTAACTTTTCGAGTTCGTGCTTAAACCAGCTTTCTTAACCAGCCGCTGGTGGACTTTTTCACTCTGCAGTTCCCGCAGCGCGTCAGCTGCAATCCAACGGGCGGAGCGGGAATCGATTTGCTGAATATCTTGGGCGAGCTTGATCGCGGCCTGATTGAGGTTCAGATTGCGTTTGCCAACATTACGCAATGCCCAATTAATCGCTTTTTTAACATAGTTCCGGTCATCAGTCGATCCATCTATAATGATGGGGAACAGATTGGTAAACTCCTGGTCATCCATCTGCTTATCATGCCACGCCAGGCAGGCGATCAGCGCGTAAGCAGCTCGTTTTACAAACTCACCATCCCGTTTTGACCATTCATGGATCTTCTTCAAAACCAAAGGGGATTTATCAAATAAATTCATACACACCTGGTCACAGGTATCCCATGAGTTCAAGTCAACTACCCAGGTTTCCATCTGCTCATCGGTAAGCTGGTTTGGGTCGGCGATCATACTAGCAACGATCTGAGCTTCGGGGTATCCGCTCTCCCACAGCTCAAGAGCCACCTGATGATCCTTTCCGACCTGTTTTGCGATCGCCCGCATGTCGGGCACCGACACCCCCAAACGGGATTCGGGGGTCAAACCAAAATATGCCATATCATGTATCTTCTCTGGTTCGGCTTTCTCCTGTAGCATCGCCAAGATCTGTGCGACTGTTGCCATGTCCAATTCCCTTTCCTGCCTGACTCGGATTACCCAAATATCGATCGGTACGAATACACTCATCTAGCGGATGGCAGAAATCCTACCTTGGGGCGGCCATTAGCCAAATGGGTAACATTTAGACATCCAGCCCTTCCCGTCCCAGTAAGCCTAAGATGAGCGATAATTCACCGCGATGGTGAATCTCATGTTCAAGTACATGCCACAACACCCACGCGATCTGAAATTCTTCTCCCCAAGGCGCAATGATGGTGCGTGATAAGTCGGCTTCCTGCAGCGTATTCAGAAAATCGACCATTTGATTGTGAACCTGCTCAAGTGCCTGCTTAATCGCTAGCTTGCTAGGGTAATTTGCCAAGGTGTATTGGTCTGGCCATACGTCCAGCTCACGCGTCAGGACAAAGCGCTGCCAACCATCTTCTGCATCCGCGATGTGCAGCATGATATCCCCTGCTGTCCATCCACCTTCAAAAGGCTGGTAACTTAATTCAGCATCTGAAAACTGATCAATGGTGGTGAGCAAACCCGCCCTGATCTGCTGCCAATGTGCGAATGACTTTATTGGCTCCATAATCAACTCCCAAAAAACGTGAGCCTATATGTTGTTTTCGGTCGAGACAGTAGGAATTTGTTTGACGTATTCGTTGTACTGCCGCACTCGCTGCATGCCCACTTGCTCATAAAACTTGAGCGCATCCAAATTTTTTGCTTCGACGCCCAGTGCAACGCGCCGGTGACCGCGTGAATAGAAGCAGTAAAAACTATGCTGCAGTAAGGCAGTGCCAAGCCCGCTCCGCCTCCAGTTAGGGGAAACAGCTAATTGGCGCACCCAACCGTACTCCTCATAGTCATAGCACAATGCTGCACCAATTATTTCTTGGTCAGCGAAAAGCAGGAACCAAAGTTCGGGGATGAAATGATCCTCACGCATCATCCATGATCGCCAGCGTTCAAAATCGCCGGGTGTCCGTCCGGCATGTGAAATATTGCGATTGACAAATTCGAAGACAGGTAAATCGTCCTCGCCTTGGATAATGGTGCGCAATTGTACACCCGCCGGCCAGGTTGGTTTTCCAGGCTGCCGATCCATCGTGTGCTGCATGCGCAGGTAGTATTTCCCGTGTTTATAACCATGCTTTTCCAAAGCAGCGTTATCTGCACGGTTGGTTTGCGAAGCGATGGTATGGAGTACAACAGATGACTGATGCCCTGCGCTGATCTGCAGCTCCTGAACGCGCTTTTCACAGCGCAGGATAATCTCGGTGCGCAAATCATCAATATTCGATCGGGGATGAACATAAAAGTCCATCTGGAATTCAGTATCTCCGGCAGCGACTTTCCCGTAGCCGATAGCCCGGTCTTGCTGGTCAGGGACCAGCCAAGCATCTTTGGAAAGATCAATCTCCCCCCACTCCTGCAGCAGATCTTCTAATTCGCTGTCTGGTTCACCATACTCGGCGATATCCACCGCGATCATCAAATCCAACACGGCAGCCGCATCAGAAGTCGATGGACGGGTGAAAATAATATTGGATAGCGGGTCAGGATTATCTAGCATGTATATTATCTTTGAATGTACTGCTATGGGATAGGGAACGGGATTTATTTCGCGATCGAGCGCAGGACATTGCCCATTCTATCTAACGAGGTCCACAAATAATCCTGTTCGTCGGCAGCGAGGGCATTCCAAGGACCATAAAAATTTCGGTCGGTTGCTACCTCAGCTGCCAGGCGGATCGTTTCGCCATTGCGGGTTATCTGGTAATCCCCACCAACTTCCATCACCCACCCGCGTCTAACCAGACCCTGCAGTGCGGCAGCATAGGTGCTGCGCTGGTGTCCTCTTTGGGCTAAACTTTCACACAACTTATCTAGATTTGTTGCTTCGCCACGCCAGATCAGGCTAAATGCCTCCCAGGTGGGCGCATTTACGTGATAGGCGTCCCAGGCTGTAATGTGAGCATCATCACGAAATGCATTGAGGTCTGTAAGGTACTGTTCGATACGCACGATCTCCGAAACCTGCGCTCCCGGATCGCCTCGGCGGCTCATAAGCAGATTGTGCTTGCTATTGGGCGCCTCCACCTGCAGGCAACCGTCCACCAACCGCCATAAGTAATTCCGTATCCGCATCAGATCGCGGTTTGATAGGGGTGTTAACTTAGCCATGCTGTCGTATGCCGCACTGAGAACAGATTGCACCGCCGCGCGACCTTGGGATGTTATCTGGTAAACATCCCCGGGGAGCGGGGATAACCAGCCCCTTTGCGCAGCCTCCTCAAGACGTGGTAGGAAAATCTCAGCATTGGTATATGGTGTCTGGTGTTGGATTACGCTGGTTGATATCGGGTCTGGATCATAAATCATACTCAGCCACAGCACCCGTAAATTACGGAGGGATACCCCCATGGTTTCGGCTGCTTGTTCCATCGCTGGTCTATAATGCAGCTGGAGCGAAGCCTGAGAATCACGAATCAGCTCTGGCCAATCGTTCATGATCCATTTCTCCCCATACCTATCCTGGCTGGAATTAATGGTCTCCAATCGTTCGTTCGTAGATCCTAGTTTAAATTATACATCTAATTCGGGCTGCGGCTGCTCCTTAGGTGACTGGCGAGTAAATGTAGTGGGAAATTAGTTAGTGCCATAATTAAGTGGACACCCGGCTAGTATTGATACCAGCCGGGTGTCCAGTGAAAAAGAGGAGATTGTGTTGAGAGGTATTGTGCTGGACAAAGAAGGCCAACACAGATTAGCAAATAATTTGGTTTAGCTCATAGTTTGAGCAGCAGGCTCGGGTGATTTTTCTGCCATGGGGGTGGTTGCCCGCATAAAACCGATGAACATCAATACCGCACCGAACAGTTCTCCGATATACAGCGCACCGGGGATGCCGAACCGGCTGAAAGCGCCGCCAAATGCCGGGGCGAGCGCGCCGGCTGCGATCAGGATATTCCCAATCACCCGGTGTAAGAGTATTCGCTTACGATAGAAAATCCAGGCTGAGTAAACCGCGCCTCCGACAAGCGTTACCACGCCATATAGGTTGAAAATTGGTGTAAGGCTACGGATGCCAGGTGTGACAATCGCATGTCCGCTCAGTTCGCTGCCAGTATGGACACTCGTCGTCAGCAAAGTTGGGTCTAGCTGGGCTGTAAAAATCTTGAAAGCGGCATACAAAGAACCAGCTAACAGCATGACCATCAATCCGTTCGCTAGATTGCGTTTGGCTAAAAGATATACCGTCCCTTGACCTAACCAGGCTGCAACCAGGATAGCCCCGAAGAGATACCATAACCGGAAGATTAAAGAATTCCAGCCAAAGGCGCCGAAATATGCCTCACAAAAACCACCAATGCCGTAGAACAGCATCCCCAAACCCCACAATAAAAGGTGTAGGCGGCGTTTTTCAGCATAACGTTTGAATACAAAAAAGGCAAAGATAAAGCTAACGATAGCAGAAAGAAATGGCAGCAAAGTGTTTACCACGGTCATTGGCGAATCTCCTTATTGAAGTGGAATTACGTTCAACCTGACACGATCCCAATGCCAACAGCGATCGTGTATATAAACACTACAACGATGATAAAGACCAATATTCCGATGGCAACTGGTACGGCTTTTTCATAAAACTGCGGGTAGGTTTTTTTCGGGGTGTGATTAGTATCTGAAGCCATTTCGTCTCAGAACTGCAGGTCGATTTTAAGCTGCAACCTTATAAGATCAGTATACTGACGCCGCATACTGATGTATAGATAAGTTTACTGAAGAAAAGTTTAGTCTTTTATGAGAGAAATCCTACTCCACAACGAGATGACTGGGACAATCATAGCGCCCAGATAGGTTTAGAATGAAAGTTTTCCAAAATCGGAGAGAAATTCTGGCAACCAAAGTCTGGTATTTGAAGTATTCAAACACTTCCCCAGACTGAATGGGATAGATTTAACGCTTGTCATGAAAAACGTTTTAATTTATAGTTGGGAGAACTTGTGAAACCGGGAGCAAACTGATAAACCGTTATCTCCCTACCACACCAAGATTGAGACCAAAAGATGATTGATTGCGCGAGATGTGGTTGGCGGAGTGAAGAATCAGCCGTTTTCTGCCCTAAATGTGGGCGGCGGCTGACAGATGTGCGGATCACATGCCCGAAATGTGGTGCAAAAAATCCAAAAGAAAGGATCAACTGTTGGAAATGTCAAGTTGAGCTGAACCAAGCCTTCGTAGAACTGCAGCAAGCGATATTGATCCCAACCAAAAAGCGGCCAATTATCTCAACGCGAACCTGGGTTGTCCTAGGTAATGTAATTTTGGCTGCTGTCGTAATCCTAGGCATCTTCTTTGCGCTTAACAACCCCAACCAGCAGAAACATCTCGGTACTGTCAGCCATAAATTCGCGCTCGTAACTATGCTGGCCCAAGAGGAACCCATTTACAGTGCTCAGGAGCTGACTCTGCAGGCGATCGATGCTCAGGACGTTCATCTAGCCCAATGGTTTAATGCGTTGACTGCACAAGAACGCCGGGCTTACTTCAACCAGTATAACTACTATAATCTGCTGCTGTTTTCGCTCACAGCTTACAAGGGGAATCTGCAAACGCTTGGTTTTAACAATCATGTCTGGCACCGATTCGATTTTGACCAAACGCTCTACAATATTCAGAAATCCATAGAAGAGAGCAGGCAAAACTGAATCAAATCATTAATTCCCAACCACACTTACAAACCGGCAAATATTACGAAAACCATCGGTACGACAATACCGATACGAATCCGAGAGGCAGTGCCCACCGTGTCAGCATATGAAGTATTAACGAAACTCCAGAACGATGCCAGCCCGCGCCGAGCGGGGACGAGCGGCGAGGCACGCGCTCAGGAGTGGCTGCTGGAACGTTGTACGGAACTTGATTTACCTTCTGAAACTGATGAATTCACCTTTATCGGTAGTGAAACCTACCGTCCGGTTGTGCAGTTGGTCATCGTTGCGCTGATAACGCTGAGCGTCGCCGTGGCATTTCTGGGCTACCCATTTGCGGGTGGTGTAACGCTCCTGCTGACATTCTACTTCTTCTTCTACCCCCTCTCACGCTTGGAAGAACGCCTTGCTCAGTCGAAAAGCCGCAATATCCTGGCTGGATTGAAACAACCCCTCTCGGCATACATCCATGAGAAAGACAAAGAATCTGCCATACTGGTATGTGCTCACTATGATACCCCCCGCAACTTCCCCAGCTATACGAAAAAACTCCGCAAGCTAACCAGGATATTCGGTCCGCTCGGTTTACTGGGTCTGGTACTCTATACGGTCTATACCATCCTGTTGGCAGGTGCCTACCTAGTAGAAGCAATCGGATGGTCAGCACTCAAAACCTTATTGTTGGCCATTGCACCGTATATTGACTGGCTTGCATTGATCATGGCACTGCCCTTGCTGGTCCTGCTCACATTCAGCAGCTTCAGCCGGCTACTGTCCAAATCCAGTGACAGCCCGGGAGCAGATGACAACGGCTCGGGGACAGCCTTGGTGCTCGAATTAGCGAAGCGGCTTAAATCAAACCCACCCCAAAACCTAGCAGTTTTCTTCGCTTGGTGGGGTGCGGAGGAATTAGGTCTTTTTGGGTCACGTCAGTTTGTGCGCCGGTATCATAAACAGCTCGAGCGCGGTAAACTCTATCTGGTAAACATAGATTGTGTCGGTGTGGGCCAGTATTTAACGGTGACAACCGGAGTTGGAACAATAAATCGCCACCACAGTAACTCCGACAACGTTAGTTTGCTGGAGGAATTAGCCGCAAAACAAGCCATCCCGACTATACGCACCTGGGGATCGATCATCTCAGGTGGCTCATCCGACCACGCCGCCTGGATGGAACGCGGCTTTGATCAAGCCATATCCTTGATCCGTGAGAACTACCGCCCACTCTCGCTGCCGGCACGGTTATTCGCCTGGCTGCTGCGCATACCGGATGCATCACAGTTCGAAATCGACCACGTCCATACTCCTGCTGACATCCTGGAAGGAATAAATCCCCAAATACTAGCAGAGACGGCAGATTTGGCAGAGGCTTATATCTACGCATTAGATCGTAAGCTTAGCATTGAATGAAAATACGTTGTAAAAAATCAAAACTAGCTAAAGAGTAGTTTTTCACTTGGCATCCCAATGTTAAGACATCCACTTTCTTTTGCACATGGTAGCAGTACTAGATAATCCTTCTGCTACACAAACCTGCCAGTTCTATGTAAATACAAACCTGTGCTAGTATGAGCGTTATCGCTTCATGAATTTCATACGCACTGCTACAGCGATAGTAACAGCTTTTCGGTAGCCCCTTTCTCAACGACTTGGATTCCCTACTTGACAACCAGCCACAAATTTGCTATAGTATTTACAAGTACTTTGTATTACAAAGTACTTTTCAATCGATTAGTTTTGTTGGAGGTTGGTCATGTCAGAAAAAATCAGCTTGCGTAAGAGCGAAGCCAAAGTATTCCAGTCTGCCTTCCAGGATGGGCTGTGGGATATCTTTATTGGCTGTTATTTGCTCCAATTCGTGTTCGCTATCTATCTAAGCCCTTTCCTGGGTGATTTCTGGAGCACGGCTGTATTTCTACCCATTGTTGGGCTGTTGTTCTTAGGGTTGTGGTTGATAAAGAAGTATGTGGTCAAACCGCGCCTCGGCAGCGTTAAATATGGGTCATGGCGCAAGACACGGATGTTTCGCTTCAATTTACTAATGCTCGTATTCCTGGTTCTCGCGCTGGTTTTCGGGTTTCTCTCATTTGTAGAATTTTCATCTATACCCGACTGGATGGTCGCAGCCCGCTTTTCCCTCACCATACTGATCTTTTTCAGCCTGATAGCCTATTTCCTGGACTACACGCGCATGTACGCATATGGCATTCTTGTATCTCTTGCACCGATTACGGGAGAGTGGCTGCATGTCAATATGGGGGCATCCCACCACGGTTGGCCGATCACATTTGGGGTTTGCGCGGGGATCATGATCACTACTGGGATCACCCTCTTTGTGAGATTTCTAAGCAGTCACCCGCTGCCTCCAGATATAGCATCCTTTGATTTGGCTGCCGAATGAGCGCAGAAAAAATAAGTCAAGCGAGTCTGCAGCCCCTGCTGGCGATTGATCAGGTCATTCACGCCCCAGCCCGGCTAACGCTGCTCTCATACCTGTACGTGGTCGCGAGCGCGGATTACACCTTCCTAAGAAATCTGACCGGTCTCAGCTGGGGCAACCTGGCTACTCATTTGAACAAACTGGAAGAGGTGGGCTATATTACGATCGAGAAAGCATTTAAGGGTAAAAAACCGCATACTTCGATCCACCTGACCGAACAGGGCCGGGATGCATTCCGAGAATATAAGCTCAGCATGCAGCAGGTCTTAAATGACCTACCGGATTGATCTTCACCACATTGGGGGTTTTGTTCATACATACTTCACAAAGCGTAAATACTTTCCTACCCCGTTTACATCTCAGAGAGAATCACTCGCTTATTTTAAGGATTAAAGCTCAAGTATCTCCTTTCCCGTCGGCAGTGACTGATCCTTGAAATCTCTGAACAGGATATGAATCAGCACTGGGGTACAAATTGCGCCGTACAAATCCGTTGCTCCCAGGAAATAATTATTAGGCATCCGAATAACTAGATGAGCTAGCGGATTTCCAAATGTGAATCATAGTAAGAGATGCCCGGAGTGGATTATTCATTAACTCAGAGTTCTTCCTTGCAGAACCTTTCGCTTATAATTGGGCATCCCAACCTTTTCTTGAAAGGAAACCACTGATGCCCGATCCACGAACCACAAATCTCGCCAAAATCCTGGTGAACTACTCAACCAAGGTCAAACAAAATGATTTAGTTGCGGTGTACGCCGAACCTGCCAGCACAGCATTGGTTCAGGCAGTCTTCAAAGAAGTGCTGCACGCGGGCGGGCATCCCTACTTATTTCCCTGGGCCAGTATGTACCTGCCTGGTTATGATGGTCTAAATTCACTGTTTTTAAACGAGGCCAGCCAGGACCAGCTGCTGCATGAAGATGTCATTATACGCAAGGTGCTCTCAGAGTTCGATGTCGGTATCTCAATTTACAGTACAGATAACACTAAATCACTTAGCGGTGTCGACCCCGGCCGGGTCCGAACTCGCTATCGCTCGATGACCGAGTACTTGAAGATCTACCGCCAGCGTTCGGCGGATAAGTCCTACCGCTGGGTGATTACTATGTTCCCCACGAACGCCTATGCGCAAGACGCCGAGATGAGCCTGGAAGAATACGAAGATTTCGTCTACGGCGCCACCTTCGCCGACCAAGCCGATCCAGTAGCCGAGTGGCAGAAATTCCACGATTTACAGCAGCAGTTGATCGACTGGCTGCACGGCAAGCGTAAGCTTGTGCTGAAAGGTGCGAATATCGACCTGCAGCTTTCGATTGCCGGACGAGATTTCCTCAATGCCGATGGTGAGCACAATATGCCCAGCGGCGAGATCTACACCAGCCCAATCGAGGATTCAGCCAACGGCTGGGTGCGCTTCAGCTACCCGGCGGTCTTCCGCGGCCGCGAGTGCGAAGGCGTCGAGCTTACACTCAAAGATGGCAAAGTCATCAAGGCGACAGCCGAGAAGGGGGAAGAATATCTGAACACGATCCTGGACACGGACGAGGGCGCCCGCTACCTCGGTGAGTTCGCCTTCGGGACCAACAACGGCATCCAGCGTTTCACACGCAATATCCTGTTCGACGAGAAGATCGGCGGCAGCATCCACATGGCGGTGGGCAGCGGGTTCGCGGAGATCGGCGGGCAGAACACCAGCGCCGTGCACTGGGATTTCATCTGCGACATGCGCGACGGCGGACAGGCGTTCGTGGACGACGAGCTGTTCTATGAGGGTGGGAAGTTTTTGGTGTAAATTGATGGTTGCGACGAGGAGATCCTTCAGTCGCTGCGCTCCATCAAGGATGACAAAGAAAACGAGTAGTGGGCGAGACCAACAAAAAACCTGACCTGGTGCGGTACCCGGTCAGGTTTAATATTGGTCTCCAATCGTTCACTAATGGCTGATAAGAGGCAGGAACAACTGCGGCCTGTAGATGGATACGACCCGCTGGTTGCCTGTATCGGCGACGATCAAGTTGCCCAGGGTATCAATGGCCAATCCCTGCGGCGCGTACAACTTGCCCGTATAGCCATCATTAGGTTGGGTAAACGACTGTAAGAACTGTCCTGCCGAAGTCAGCTCAACGATGCGGTTGTTGCCAGTATCGGCGACGAAGATATTTCCATAATGATCCATTGCGATGCCAGTAGGAGCGTTCAAACCAGCATCGATATCGTACAGGTGAGTGAAAGCTTCACCATCAAATGAGAGCACCACCAACCTGTTGTTATCCCGGTCGACAACCACCACCCGCCCGGTGGGATCAACCGCCACCCCTTGCGGCGAAGCAAATTGGCCTAAAGCGCTGCCCGGCGCTCCATATGCGGTGATGTAGTTGCCCAAGCTGTCAAACGCCTGGATGCGCTGATTGCCGCTGTCGGCAACTAGTATCAAGCCGCATGACGGGCTGTTCCCTACCCGAGGTATATCGCTGATGCGCAGCTCATCGATGACACCATCGGCGCGGAATGGCTCATTAACTACCAAAGACCCCACCTGCATTACCTCATCTAATTCTTGGGGAAGCTCGATACCCTCTGAGCGGTCTACTTCGAGTCCATCGACATATAACGCGATCGCATTGTCCTGCCAGGTCGCGGCGATGTGGTGCCATTCACCGGCGAGCCAATGGTTGATGTAATATGCCACGCCATGCTCCTGCGTGCCATCCATAACCATAAAGCGCAGGTTGTTGGCGCTGTCTTTTTGGATGCGCATGCGGTTGAACCATCCGGCTCCGGTGATATCACCTGTCTCAAAGAAGCCGTAGCCTTGTTCATCGTCCCCATCCCAGGTGGGTTGGAACCAAAATTCGATGCTGCCCTGCTGGCGGTTGATATTACCAGCCGTCTGGTAGCTGAGCCGGTCTTCCCCATCGATCAGCACTCCTTGACCAAAGCGACCGGTCATAAAACTAGTCTCTAAGGTGGTGCCCACTTCTCCTTGGGTGCCATCATAACTGCCATCGAAGTGCAGAAGCAGCAAGGTGTGTTCGTCGTCATCATAAGCCTGTTCCACCGTACATGGCGGTCCCCAGCTCGCCAGCCCAGCAGGTGTTTCGAATTCACCATCACCCGATCCCTGCTGGCCAAACTCGAGCAGCGGTGTCCCGTCCGGGGTTGCCACGCGGACCGAATGGCGCGGGTCATACCAATCACCGGGATGGCTGATCAGCAAGTTGCCGGAAACGTCCTGGCTCATGAACTGCGAATTTTCCAGGTGGTAGTGGACGGAGCTGATATTCTGCAGGTAGCGACCACTGGCATCCATCTGCACTAGGGAGTAGCCATACTGCCGGTCGAGGATGGCCCGGTATCCCTGATCATCGATAACAATAGCTGTGGGATTGTTGATATTCGTGACCCAAGCAAAGTTGCTGAAACCGCTCTCTCGTCCTGCGCTATCTACCGCAACTACGGTATACACATGCCCGTCAATCTCACCGGGCGCCGGCATGGCTTCAGAGGTACAGGGACCGCTAACCAGATCGTCTGCGGGGAGGTAGTGGAAATACGATGGTACTGCCCGGTAGACCCGGTAGCCGACGACTTCCGGCGTTGGACTGGCTTGCCAGCATATATCGACTTGGTCGCCAGTAACTCTGGTTGATTTGATTTCTGGATGAACCGGAGCCCCTACCACTGGGACATGCGATTGGATTTCAAACGTGTGGCTGTCCGCATGACCTGCCCAATAGGCCAGATTAAAGGCGGTGATATCTAACCAGAAGAATTCTTCATGGCTGCCGCGGGCGAGGCGAACCAGGAACAGGTTCTGGTTGCCGATGATGTCCACCACACCAAAGGGGTTGTCGTGCAGGAAATGCCCATTAGCGGTCCAAAGCTCACCACCCACCGACCGGTTCGGAAGCGCAAATATCCCATTCGCATCCGTGGCACCGGTGATCTCGGGGATGCCGTCAATACCCATCATCCCACTCCAATCATCCGGACCGGCGCGCTGGTAAAGGTTGACTTCAACCCCCACCGCGGGGTTGCCTTGGTTGTCCAACACCTTGAAGTAATTATTCAACGGGAGATCATACTGGTACGAACCATAGTAGCCATTGCGGTAGCCCTGGAACGTATTCGAGCCACCCGCCGAATGGCTTGAATACATCTGGGGCTCGGTGTAGGGTGATACATCCCCACCGCCCATCAAGCCGGGATTCGGCCAGGTAAAACTGAAATTCACTGGGTACCCTAACTGGTCATATACCCAGGTAGCCGGTGCGACTGCCCCAATCGCATATAAGTCGATCAGTGACACCTGGTGGCTGAGTTCGTGGATCATGCCCCAATCGAGACCGGTAGCGGGATCGCGGTAATCGCCCTGGATATACCAGCCGCCGTCATGCTGCCCATCGGGTCCGGGGTCGGTGTCGACGATGGCAATCTTGTTGATGCGCACTCTGAGTTTTGAACCACCCGGAGTAGTTAGGTAGACTGCATTCTTGAAATTCTCATTCATCTGCGCGATCTGCCCCTGGATCCAATCCTCTGCAGAATGAGGGAACAATTCGTCCACTGGCTGGTTGTAGGCATCGTACATCTCGGGGGTGAAATAGATGCTGAAACTCATCGCATTGGTGGAATCCGCGCGAGAGTTGTTGGCATCGTAATCATCAATGATATCCACTTCGAAGCGCACTTGGTGCTCGCCCAATGCTCGTTGGCCGTCTGCTGATAAACCATGCGGCCATGGGTAAGATAAGGTAGCGGTGACCTGCAGCCGCGGCTGATATCCCAGGCAGCGTACCGCTGGCGACTTCACTGTCATCGATGTACCAGGCATAGGCGGTAGGTGGACTCGGGTTCAGCCCTTTATTCACAATATGAGCGGTATACGTAACCATTTCACCAGGTTCCGGCCAGCGTTGGTCGTCCTCGGTGCCAGTACAGAGATATGGCGCACCGGGTTGGCCGGGGATATCCCAGGGATACTCCACACAGTAGGCATAGTACAGCGGCGCCCGGTTGATGAAGGTCACATCTAGGTCAAATCCAGGAGGTTCTGCGGCTGCCAGAGGTCGAGCTTGGGCTGATTGAATGGCGGAAAGAAAGGTGAAGAAGGAGAACAAACCGGCAGTCAGCACCAGTACTCCGGCGATTAAGAACAATCGAATTGAAAGCGGGTGGTGAATATTTTTCTGCATAGCGAACCTCCGTAATCAAAAACCAAGTATTGACCGGGATGCTCGCCGATGTATGATTGCCCCCTAAGCAACAGTGTGGTATCGAAAACTTATTTGATCCAACCCCTCTTGCGCTACTATAGCAAGATTTGGATTGCATGTCAATCAGCAAATGTTCGGTGTCCAGGAAAGATGAGGTGGTATAGATCTGATGGGGGAAAATAATTCTGCAGATCGTTTACTACACATCGAAAGTATTAGCTTTATTGGTATCAGAGAGCAAGTTAAGGAGGAGATCCTTCAGTCGCTGCGCTCCTTCAAGGATGACAAAATAAATGCGAGAGCAACCTAACCTGACGGATCGATACCAGTCAGGTATGTAATTGATCTGCCGAGTGCTTCATAGTGAGTGATCATGGGGTGCGGCTGTCAATACCAGTGTTCGCGCCGTGGGGATTGAATTCACCGATCAACTCATAACCATAATCGCCCATGTACATGCTCAAATCGATCAGCACTCGGTACACCTGGTCCGAATCCAGCGGTTCACCATCCCGATCCAGCACCCAGGTGTCATCGACACGCTGCATACCCGTTACAACTGGATCCTCACCGTGGCTGAGCACCTGGCGGACCTGCTCGCCAGTCAGTTCCACTTCGATGATCGTATGGCGCGGGGAGAGCAAATCGGTGATATCGCCAACGGTAACTTCTCCGGATGGCAGGGATTCGTGCAGCAGCCCGCGCGCCAGGATGGCGAGCTCAGCTTCAGGCGTCGCCTCCAACCAGGCCATACCAAGGAGACGCCCCAGCTGGTCGGATTTTGCCGGCAGCCCATCTCCCAGATATGCGATTACGCTTTGTTTCTCGGCTTGCCATTTTAGCTCCCAGAATTGCGTTAATGCCGCCAGGTAGGGGTCCGGCGCGCCGTTCAAATTGGGGGCGTTACCGTATTTACCAGTCTTGTACCCCCCGGTCGCTTCATCCCAATCCAGCGTAACGTATGCATAGCCTTGGTAGTGTTGCCCACCCTGCAGGATAACGGTATGATCATCTTTTTCCGCCGCTAAGTTGTAGCAGTGAGCACCCACGATGAGGGGTATCCCCAAATCGGCCACCTGTTTGGATAGCTCGCTCAGCTGCCGACCACAGTCATGCACGATGAGGATGATCACTTCGACATCCTCAACCTGCAGCTTAGGAACGACCTCCCGCAGCGCGGCTGCATAATCCATGCAGACCAGTTGCGTGCTGTAGAGCGGCGTGTAATAGTGCAGGGTGTCCAGATATGTCAAGTCGACGATGCCAATCCGCAGCCCGCCCCGTTCGAGGATGGTGTAGGGTTGGATGACCAAGATCAATCGGAGTTGAGTTGTCTGCGGCGTAGCGCATGATGGCGCTCAGAATGGGAAACGCGGCTCGCTGGACGCGCATCTGGAGCACCGGCAGACCGAAATCCAGTTCATGGTTGCCTAAGGCCATCGCATCATAACCCATCCGGTTCATCACCGCGACGGCGTTCTCCCCATCATATGCCGTCGCCGCTCTGGCACCGCTCCAGCTGTCGCCGCTGCTGAGACGCAAGGTGTCCTCACCCTTCAGCACCTGTCATTCATCCCAAAGTCCTGCTAACTCTGCCGCGCCTGCAGCAGACTTGCGCCCGCTAACATAATCATGCTCATCACTAGTGTATAGGATATGGATGCGGCGCGGGGGCATCGGGGTCGCAGTGAGTTTCTTGGTTGGCGCCGGAGTAGGTGATGGGGAAGCTGGTGCTATCGTCCCGGTTGGGGAAGGCGGCAGGCTGGTAGGCGCGCGAGTGGTAAACGCCAGCTGCGCTTCAGATGCAAACGTTGATTGGCGGTCCTGGGTCCCGCCGAGAAACTGGCTGCTCACGGTCTGAGTGAAATCTACGGGATAAGCGGTTGGAGGTGTGGGCAGTTGCGCGAAGATGTTGCAGCCCAACAACCCCAACAAACTGGTAACCTGCAACGATATCGTTTGCAGGTGAGATGCATCATCATCACGGGATATTTGGTGTTCTCAAAGCACCCATACTGTGTCCCTTCATTGTATCGCTTCGTTCGAACAACCTGAACGAACCTGCCTAACAATATCCTGGGAACTTTCTATCCCCCAGCGACGTCCATACAACAGATAACTCACTACGAGAGGAGAACATGATGAACATCAAACCCAGTCCCCGAATTTGTGTAAGCATAATGATCCTGGCGGCACTGCTGTTGACATCCTGGCCGTTTTCTACAGCATCAGCTGCAGACAACCCACCTGAACTTCAGATAGAAACTAGGCCAACTGACCCTCCGCAGAACGATTACCTGCAGGCAATACAGAATACCACCGAGATGGTTTGGGACACGCATGCCCAGGCGCTGGCCGCCAAATACGGCTTAGAGATCCTCAACGTCACCTGGGAAGACACGGGCCGCTACTACAACTCCGCGGTAGGTCCCAATATTTCGGATATGACCATCCAAGTCGGCTATGGGAACCCACATACCGACCGCTACGAGCTGGCCTTAATGCCCGTCATCCGCTACCCCAATTTCAGCGACCTGACGGCTGACCTGCGGCTGGAGGATTTCTACCTGCTGGTGGGAAATGAGACCGGCGAAGAACTGCACCCGGTCAGCCTGCGCGAGTATCTGGGAGATTTCCGCCAGTACCTGCACGACGGGGGTTCCTGGGCTGGGCGGCAGGACTCGCTGCTCGCCGGAAGGGACAGCCATGTGCTGGTCAGCGCCCAAGCCGCCTTCCTGCCCATCCCGAAGGAAGGGGAAGCGGCATTCAACCCGGTGATCTTCAACTACCAGTCCTACGCTGGTGATCCAGCAGTCTTGACGATTGTCGCCACCCGCGAAGGCACCTCCGCGACGGTGATCGACAACACCCGCGATGCGTTCCCAACTGGCTTCTCCTGGGGTCAGCGCTTGTTCTTTAACCAGAAAGGTGAACGGGCATCATTCACCGGTCAACGTCTGAGCGACTTCAACGCCGCCAACCCGTATCCAGACCGCCATGGACCTGTCGCGGCTACCCAATCCGGTTTGAACATGGTGCTGCTGATCCAAGTGCCGCTCAAGCAAAGAGAGCCAATGCGCTTTGGTTTTGAAGGGGAAGCGCTGCTTGAGAGCGCTGCGCCGTCGATGGCGATGGAGAAATCAGATGTGGAGGCAGCGGTGATTGGGCATGGACCGGTTGAAGGACCCTTCACCGAGATCGACCACCTGGCGATTGAACGCGACCCACGCTTCCCCATCCGCGTGACGGTGCAGTTCTACAAGGCGACCAGCAATGGTGTGGTGAATGAAGCCGATATGGCAGAGATGGCTGACCAGATTGAACGGGTCTATGCGAACGGCGAGTACGTCGGCAGTCTGGTGGTGGACGGTGCATCCGAACGCCCGACGGAGTACGATGGACCCAAGGATCAGCCTGAAGATTGGTGGCAGGTGTTCTGGCAGCGCTTTGAAAGCAATACCGGTATGAGCGCCGGACAGGCACACGACCTGCTGCGTTCGCTCAGGGCATATGCTGGACGTTGGGTGGAGCTGCGATGAGTATAAGGGTGATATAGAATCGAAATTGTTACTGATGGCGCGTGATGGGAGACAGTCTCAGACGGGTCGAAAGTTAAATATCTTTCCCCTGGTGTACAATTGAGTCACACCCAACAACTTCACCAAGGAGGCCACGATGGTTGATTTCCAAAGCCGAGATGATATGCCCAAGGAGGCACCGACACAGAAGTACATCGCCCAGCACACCCTGACTGCGGACGAGACACTCAGCCACCTGGCGCTGAAATACTATGGTCACGCCACGCCGCCTTACTGGCAGCTGATCTATGCAGCCAACAAAGCCGTGATCGGCGAGGACCCCAACAAGGTGCGCCCAGGGTTGGTGCTCAAGATACCTATCCTGCCTGATGATATGAAATAACTAAATATTAGGGAATATTAGAGAGCCGAGTTTCTTGCTGAAACTCGGTTTTCTCTTTTTACATTGTGAACGAATTGTGTAAATTCACCCAGGATATCCAATCTCAGCGACCTAACAATTCTCATAGGCAACTTCATAGTAGTGAAACCGATACTATGTATATACCCGGGTGGGATAACTAGTATATTCAAACAAGGAGCGTGCAAATGAAAAAGATCACCATAATTATCATTCTCGTCATACTCGCGTTGATGCTCACATCCAGCCTGGTCCTTGCCAGTCAATCCATAAATCAAGCCCAAGGTGCAGGGAAAAACCTGCCCAAGAAAAACGCCTGCACAACCATCAAATCCGGAGAATTGCTTGCATCTGATGGCTCGGTGATCCAGGTCGGTTTCGACGACTGGGGCTACAACTACCAGGGTCGCTTCTTTAAAGGCGGCTACTGTGATGCTTACCGCGATGCGGCCTGGTGCCAGCCCTACAAAGAAGACCACCTCAAGATGAAGTGGAACGATGCCTGGCTGTCCAACAAGGACTGCAATGGTGATGGGCTACTCGACCGTCACTACGGTTTCGACAGCTACATCGGCTCGGGTGCCTGGTTAACGAACCACCAATCTGGTGAGTACGAGCAGGATGGAAAAACCTGTCGCTGGAATTACTTTGTCAAGATCGTCGCTGCACCAGCAGATGCCACTTTGGTAGACGGTGTTTGGTACAACGCTGATAGTGCCGAGATCGGTCCAGTTATTTGGGGAGAGTTTGCCATCATCCAAGAGGTTGAGAACGACCCCTGCGCAGGAGTGCACGGCTTGCAGTACAGCAGCCCGGACCGCAACGGACTCGGCGGCTGGTAACGTGTAAATAAATTTTTCAAACCACCCGTGGGGCTGTCCTTCTCTATTAGGACAGCCCCTTTTTTGTTGAGATTTAATCTAAACCTGATGCATCTTTCAAGAAGTATCCATCTACTTGTACCCCGGTATTTACCCGCCAACAGTGAGATCCGTTACTGCGTGCAGCACGATGATGCATTTCTGAAGCAATGCATGGAGAGTTTTCTAGCGAAAACTCAAGACTTAAGGGTATCTGAAGAGAATTCGATGGAGTATCCATTAACCAGCCTCCCATTGCATTCTGACACGGAGCGCAGTGGAGGGGAAGAATCTCGTTCTTTGCCACAAGTCTATCTAGCAATCGGATTATTCCCGTACTGCTTCACCTTACCTTGCCATCGCAGTGAGCTGCATGAAACGAGATACTTCGCGTTCGCTCAGTATGACAATTGGTCGAATGGAATCTTCGCAGCAAAACGACGCAGATCCTGACCGCGAGTGGACAGGGAAAAATATTATGCACAAATTTTCGAGGAGGTTTGCTTGGCGGATATGGCCTACACCAACTCGGTGGCGATGAAGCGGTAGTAGCTGCAGCCCAGCGCCATCAGCAGCCAGATCACGACCGTCACCCAACCATAGACGTTCATCACACCCTGCAGCATGGCCATCAGCGCAACGATGAAGCCCAAGAAATCAATCGTTCCAAGCGAGAGCAGGATGCCGTTTACCAGGTTGTCGCGCGGCGCGCCACGTGCATACCACAAGATCAAGCCAATGCCGATGAAGCCCGCTCCAAAGTAGCGCGTCATCAGCTCGGCACCTTGGGTCAGAGGCATACCGAAAATGGTGCCCATTATCTCCGGCACAAGCAAGGCTGGCAAGCCGAAGATGAAGCAGATGACTGCTTTGATGGTTAGAAATGTGGACAGTCTCATAATCTCCTCCAATCCATTGATCATTTTGACAAATTACGGCACCTCGCGCTATGCGCGGTTTCAACGAACCACGGACTGCGGCGATGGAAAGGAAAAGTGCGTCTATGATGGTGCAGCGAGGAACTTGCCGTTGTGGCGGTGAAGCGGCGGGATGAGCACGTGGTGCCGGGGGATTGTTTTCTGCTTATTACTATAGCATCATTTATGTGTCAATTCAAGCCCATCTGCTGCTGAGCAAGGCATTAACTCACCAAACAGCCGGGCAAAGAGCAATGTCAAACCAGAAATTTGGGGGAGCGCAGAGTACAACAACGTCCCAGACAAAGCGGTCCGCACCAGAGGGGTCATGTATAATAAGCAAGTCATGCAGATTGACCAACTTATCCGCTCCAAGCGACGTAAAACCATCGCCTTGATCATCGACAAGGATGGACAGCTGATCGTCCGCGCTCCCGTATACACCAGCGATGGGCAAATCAAGCGCATCGTGCGCGAGAAATCCGCCTGGATCCAGCGCAAGCAGCACGAGGTAAAAACAAAGCCGGCAGCAGCACGGCCAAAGCGTTTTCAGGACGGCGAAATATTCTACTACCTCGGACGCGGGTACCCACTGGAGATTTCCACGCGGCTGAAACCAGCGTTGATTTTAAATGGTTCATTCAACCTGGCCGATTGCGCCCAAAAAGATGCCCCACAAGTGTTCAAGGAATGGTACCGAGAGCGGTGCCGAGAAATCATTACCAAAAGGGCAGCTTTCCATGCCCAGCGGTTGAGTTTGCGCTACCAACGAATCCGCATAACCTCTGCCCGCACGCGCTGGGGATCGTGCAGTTCGAAAGGCAATCTGAATTTCAGCTGGCGGCTGGTGATGGCACCACTTGAAGTGATCGATTACGTCGTCGTCCATGAACTGTGCCATCTAAAAGAACCTAACCACTCCAATAAATTTTGGACCCGAGTAGCAGCGGCGATGCCCGACTACCGTGCACACCGGAGATGGTTAAAGGACAACGGGCAGAAGTTCAACTTTTAATGGATGTCCGCTCGGATAGCGCGTGACGATTTGCAGAGCATCGCCTACTTTCTCAACACCATACGGCTGCCTTCATCACCAGCACAATTCAGGTACGTTCTGCCTTTGCCAACCCGCTAATCTGATATGAATATTTCCCAGTAGAATAGAACTGCATGACAACCATCCAGTTTGCCGCTTTTTGGATAGCCCTCACCTGCCTGATCGGGACCCTGATCAGCTGGCGGTTTTGGGTTTACTACAATGGACTGTACAATATCCACGCTCCGCAGTCAATGCACAAACCACAAGCGAAGAAAGCCTTAATATCCCTCGCCATCTTCGCTTTGGGGCTGAGCCTTTCCACTGGAATTCTGCTGTACCCACGGCTCACCGGACGGGGATTAGTTCCATCCCAAACCGGTCAGGAAACGCTCCCACCCGATGGACAGAGCACGCCTATGCTGCCCGAGGAAGGTACTTCCCCCACTCCAACCTCACCTACAACCAGCTCCCCAGCACCCACAACTACGGCTGTGCTGCCGTTGGGCAGAATTATCGATACCGATGGGATGGGCGTCAACTTGCGGGATAGTCCGAGCATGACCGGCACGATAGTGACTGTCGTCGCGGAAGGTACGCTGGTTTCGCTGGTCGGTGAGACTACCGAAAACGATGGCTTCACTTGGCAAGCCATACAGCTGGAGAACGGCATGCAGGGCTGGCTTGTTGCGAGATATATAATCCAGGAGTGACCCTCCCGGCTGCCTCCCTTCTGATAAAATACCTTCATGGGCATCAAAGACCCCCCGAAACTGCTGCGATTGCTCTCCGATGAGCTCGGCTATGTCGTGCGCACCAGCAAAGCTGCGCTGGGCTACGAGATCTATACAATCGACCTCTCCTCATGGAAGCTGCGCCTATCTAGCCGCACACCGGTAATTTGGGTAAAAGCCTCCGACCTGAGCAGCAGCTCACCTCAGCATGTCATGCAATCGCTGAACGACGTCATGCGCGAGCGTGGGCTGAGCCGCAAGATCGTCCTGGTTCTGATCGATGGTGACAGCCAAGCTCTCTACCGCTACCGCTCCGGGGTCACGCAAAACCTTGTGCTGATCGGGAACGAGGAGCAAATCCAGATCGGAAAGTCACGGCGCCCGTCGGGTGAACTGCTGGATGTGGTCGCAGCCCGAATATCGATCTCGAACCTCTCCCCATACGAGACACGCGCTCCGGTGACCGGCAGCCGCTTCTTTGGCCGCGAACAGGAGGTCACCCGCATCATCTCCAACCCGGATACGAACTACGCCATTCTGGGCATTCGACGGATTGGAAAGACCTCCCTGCTGCGGGAAACTGAACGCATCCTCAGGGAAGGCACCGACATGGCGCACGTGGTCTATTTGGAGTGCAGCGATCTGCTGAGCGAAGAAGACTATATCCGGGAAGTGGTCCGCAAGCTTAACCCACGCGAACTAACCCGCTTACACCTGCAGAAATATATCTTCTTCTTCCCCGATTTCCTGGAACGGATGAGCCGTGCTTATAAGACAAAGATCATTTTCCTGCTGGATGAAGTCGACAACCTAGTCATCATGCAGCGCGGTAATTGGGAGCTGTTCCGTATGCTGCGCGCTTCCGCCAACAAAGGCGCCTGCCAATATGTGATCGCCGGGTTCCGGGAAGCGATGCGTGAGCAGTACCTGCTTGATTCTCCTTTCTATAATTTCGCCCAGGAGATCCGGCTGAGCGAGTTCACCCGCCAGCAAGCCCACGAATTGATCGTCACCCCATTCGAAAATCTGCGCGTGCGGCTGCGCAATAAAGAAGAGATCGTCCAGCGCATCTATAACGAGACTTCCGGGCAACCCAACCTGATCCAATACTACTGCTTAATCCTGCTCAGACATCTGGACCAAAGCGGTATGCGTGAACTGAAGCCGGATGATTTGATCAACGTCTATGATGACGAAGGCTTCCAGAGCCACCTGCTGACCTCCTTTATGCAGAACACGGAGAACCGTGACAAAGCGCTGATATATGCGGTGCTGACTGCGCTTGAGCAAGCCGAAAGCCGCGGCTTCAGCCAGGAATTCATCGATGAAGCCCTTCGCAAGCAAGGTTTGATCTTGATGCAGGAGGACATTGATGAAGCATGCAACGTGCTGACTTTAGCTGGAGTGATCAAGCGCAAGGGACGTGATTTCTTCTTCACCTCACCGATTTTCACGCGTGTGCTGCAGCAGACATATGACCTCAACTACCTGCTGCGCAAAGTTAAGGAAGAGGGTGTATGAACGTGCACACACCCGAGGGTGATATTCCGATCACGGTCCGCTTCCACCAGAGAGCAGTCGACCAGCTCATTGCGGCGGTCGAACAAGGCACTTACTGCGCGCTGCTCGGACCGCGCTTGTGCGGCAAAACCGTGCTGCTGCGTTACGTTGAAAACCTGCTCAGCGACCAGTTAGGCTGGATATGCGCTTACATCGATTTCCGCAAGATCAACGCAGCGACACAGCAGGTATTCTTCACCGATCTCGCCGAACAGATCCAGCGCAATTTTGCCCGGCAAACCCAACAGCAGTTGGCGTTGCCTGAATCGGAACCGGTCACCAGTGCCGTTTTCCGTGCGTTCCTGCTTGACAGTCTGGAAGTGCTGCGGCGCGATCTGGTGCTGATCATCGATAACCTCGAAGCGATCCCGACGGATTTAGTGCAAGCGCTACTGACTTCGCTGCGGGCTGCCTATATGGACCAGCAAACCTTGGATCACCGGCTGACCGTGGTCGTCTCTGGGGCGCTCAGTTTGGCGAATTTGACCGTGGGCGAATTGTCACCTTTCCGGGGTATAGCTGAAAGGATCTTCATTGGCGATCTCTCCAGGGAACAAAGCCGTGATTTGATCGCTGAGTTTATGGCACCGGGGGGCAATGATTACACCGAGCGCGCATTTGAAAAACTACTCGACGCGACCCAAGGTGATGCCTACTTGATCCGCCGATTGAGCCAAGCCTGCATAGAAACAGCCCACAGTGCAGCCACAACACGCATGACCGCTCGCCAGGTAAGCTCTACCATACGCACATTCTTGAATAAGGATGTCTACCAATACGCACCACTGCTTGAGGCGGTGCGCCTGATTGAGGAAGATCCAGACCTCCTGCGCAGCATCCTGCTGCTGCTTGAAAATGACAGCCTGCCCAAGGGGGAGCTACCCTTACCGCTCTCACCAGATCTCGACCCCCTCTACCTGACAGGTGTAATTGAACAGAGTCCGGATGGCCAGTACCGCATCCAAAACAGGATCTACCATAAGTTCCTCAGCAAGCACTTCCGCCCGGGACGAGTCGGGCATATGCTGGCAATGGTCGGGCGCTGGGACGACGCACTTGATTTCCTGGAAGCGGGTGTGCGCAACGGCGACCAATCATCCCACTCCGATCTGCTGGCGGCAACCATCCAATCGATCTATGCCGCGCAGGATTTAAACCAAGCTGCGCATTTCCTAACCCGTGGCTTGCTGGCCGGTTTCTCGGTTGACGAAGTCCAAGTCTGGTATGCCTTACCTGGCGAGCGACGGCTGCATTTGATTGGAAACGCCGGCGAGCGAGCCGACGCAAGTTTGTGGTCACACCCAGATTTACGTCTAGCTGATGACCTGCTTGAAGCACGCGCCTACCGGCAGCGTTCCGTGCTGCGCGGCGGGGAAAGTGATAACTGCATCCAACGCGCCATCCCGCTGGCTGTTCCTGGACGTAGCCCAATTGGTGTCGTGACGATCAGAAGTGTAATTGACCCAGATGCAACCCGACGACAGCATGAACTCGACCGGCAGATGATCGGATATCTCAATCAAGCTGCGCGTGCCCTAGCGACAGTCGGTACTCGGCGCCAGGAACTAGCGCTGGCTGGACGTATGCAAGCCAGCCTGCTGCCAGAAGTGCCACCCAACCCGCCTGGTTGGGATCTCTCGGCGATATGGAGACCGGCTCGTGAGACTTCGGGTGATTTTTATGATTTCATCAACTGTCCAGATGGCCGCTTGGGATTGGTACTGGCTGATGTCACTGACAAAGGGGTCGGCGCGGCTCTGTACATGGCGTTGAGCCGTACGCTGCTGCGGACGTTCGCTGAAGAGCACCCGTACGCCCCCGGCGAAGTGCTGCACGCCGTAAACCAGCGCATCCTGGATGACACCCATGGTGGGCTCTATATCACCATGTTCTACGGGCTGCTGGAACCAGATAGCGGCAGGCTGACGTACAGCAACGCTGGTCACCACCCGCCATACCTGCTGAAGTATGTCGCAAATCAGACACCCAGTGCCTTAATGCGCACTGGCATACCGCTGGGCGTGGACAACCAAGCTGTCTGGGGAGAGAACAGTGTGCAGATCGCTCCTGGAGACCTATTGCTGATGTATACGGATGGGATGGTCGATGCCCAAAATGCAAATGGGGAGCCGATGGGGTTCAAACCGATGCTGGAGATCGCCAGTGCCCTGCAGCACCGTACAGTCCGCGATGTGCAAGATGCGTTGATCTCTGAAGTCCGGGCGTATGCGGGTAGCGAACAGCAGTTTGACGACCTGACACTGGTGCTGCTCAAGCGTGGGTTGAAAAATGGTGATTAAGGGTCGGATAATCTAATAGTCGGGGTAGCGGTCTACCGGAATGCTACGTGATTACCTTTCCCACTATTCCTATCAGTTATGAAAAATGATGGGTGGGTACGAAAAGTGCACGTTAAGTGGATTAAAATACCTATATAATGATGTTTGTAAGCTACAGCTTACCCCGTATCTACCATTTATCAACAGAGCCGCCGACCAAGGAGGGCTGAAATGAACGAAAAGAAAATCATCATAATCGCAACCATTCTGCTGATAACCATCAGTCTGAGCGTGTGCACCCTGCCCTTCCGTTCAACACCGACTCCATTCCTACAACCCACGACGGATCCTACAACGGCGGTACTTTATGAACTGCTGGCGACTTCAACTGCTCAAGCACAAACAACCCTTTTGCCAAGTGAAGTGCCAGTGCAGCCAACCGCGACACCGGCAGCTACAGAGACCAGCCCACCCTCCGCAAACGAAGCAACAGCGACCAGTGCACCGCCCACCGCGACCAAAGTGCCTGTCGACACCCCAACCAAGGCAGCTACAAATCCGCCCTCCAGCAGTTCAGTAATCCGCAATAAACCCTATCTGAAGGCATATTACCTGAAAGCAGAACCGAAGATAGATGGAGACCTGGGCGAATGGGAAGTCCCAGAATATCCCGTTCAAAACGTGGTATTTGGGGAGGGTAACTGGTCCGGAACATCAGACCTCTCCGCGGAAGTGCGTTTCGGTTGGGATGATTACAACTTCTATATCGCGGCGGAGGTAATCGATGACGTGTACGTACAAAATTCCGGCAGCCGGCTGCTCTATCTCGGGGACGATGTCGAAATACAGCTCGATAAGAGCCTTGCCGCAGATTACTACGTCCAGACATTAAGCGCCGACGACTTCCAACTGGGTGTCTCGCCCGGCTCACCAGATCCTGGGACAGCGCTCGAATCTTATTTGTGGTATCCAAGCAATGTTAGAGGGGTGTACCCGACGGTTGAGATGGCAGCTATAGAGACAGCAGACGGCTACACGATCGAAATCAAAATGCCCTGGAAGATCTTCAATATGACCCCGGTCAAAAACGCCCACTACGGATTTGCCTTCTCGGTATCCGACAACGACGATCCGGATGATATCGTGCAACAGAGCATGGTATCAACCAATCCCTACCGGATGCTGACCAATCCAACCACCTGGAACGACTTGGAACTGTTAGGACAGTACGAGCCGTAATCATAACCAGCAACGAGCAGATAACTGACCCATAAATAAAACCGAGTTGGCTAATCCAACTCGGTTTTATTCACGGAATACGCGAACGACAACGTATCAGCTGACCACGTACTACCGGAAAATGCTAGAGATATCTCACCCAGACATATGCGCTGGCGAGGATAAGGGAGATAAAGGTGGTAATGATCCCGTAGCGTAGGAAGCCAAAAAAGCTGATTGGATAGCCACTGCGGGCCGCCAAATTCGCCACAACTACATTAGCGGAGGCGCCTACCAAGGTGGCATTACCTCCCAGACAAGCGCCTAAGGCAAGCGACCACCACAACGGGTCGACTGGCATGGTCATACCGAGGTTCTGCACGATCGGGATCATGGTTGTGGTGTAGGGGATGTTATCGACGATACCCGATGCAATCGAGGACATCCACAGAAGCAGCATGGCAGTTGTCTGCAGCTGGCCACCTGTGAGGTCAAGCAGGGCGCGGCTAGCCATCTCAACCAGACCAACTTCAACGAGCGCTTCAACGGTTATGAAGAGACCGACAAAAAAGAATAATGTAACCCATTCGACATCCCGCAGGGCTTTATGGACATCCTTTCCGCCCCATAGAAGCAGGATGGTCGCTCCGGTGAAAGCTATCGTAGCGGGTTCGATATGCAGCGCACCGTGGGCAATAAAACCGACCATAACAGCCACCATCACGACCGCACCTTTCATCAACAGCACCTTATTTGTGATCAGAGCGGCAGTATCAAATGCTTCGAAATCGTGGGGAGAGCTGTGCTCAATGGTAAGTAATTTACGAAACAAGAACCAGGCGATCCCAAGGAAAGCGAACAAAATGATGACCGCTATTGGGGCCATGTTGCGGGCAAAGGTCATAAAATCGTATCCCGCGGCGCTGCCGATCAAGATGTTGGGCGGGTCACCGATCAGCGTTGCGCTGCCACCGATATTGGACGCAAGAATCTCGGCGATCAAAAAAGGGATCGGGCTAACACGCAGGCTGGCCGCGACTATTAACGTCACTGGAGCTACTAAGATGACAATCGTTACATTATCCAACAGAGCGGAGGCTATCGCGGTGATAAAAGAGAGTATCAGCAGAATGCGGAAGGGTTCGTCTTTCCCTAAGCGTACAGCCTTAACAGCGATCCATTGAAACAATCCCGTTTCGCGCAGCAGGTTGGCGATGATCATCATCCCGGCAAGTAAGAAAATAACATTCCAGTCGACCGAATCGAAAGCCTGTTCTTGGCTGACGACACCAGTAAGGATCATCAGCATCCCACCCAATAACGCGGCTAGGGTACGGTCGATCCGCTCGGAGACAATTACGGCATATGTGATGACAAAGATACCTGCTGCCAGCCAGATTGGGTTCATACCGGTTCGCCTTCGTCACTGGCAGTAGGCTCTTTTTTCATACAAGCTGCCATCAGTTCTATCAAATTGATATACCCAATCACACGGTAGCGGTCGTCCACGACGGGAAGGCCAGACAGTCTCTTCTCATGCATGCGCTCAAAGGCATCCTTTACCAATTCCTCGCGTTTTACACATATCGGTGGGCGCATAGCATCGGCCGCGGTACGCATACGGCTCTTATCGGCGAATTCAAACGCAGACTCGAGATCCTGCACTTCGGTCATGAATTCTTCCGGCATGATATGAAAGAAGAGATCGTCGGCTAACGACCGTAGACCGATGATCCCGACCAGGCGTTGATCTTCGTTCACCACACAGGCTATATGCGTCTTAGGTTGGGCGAGCATAGCAGCCGCGACTTCATCCAGAGCGGTATCAGATTGGACAATCGTGGGCTTTAAGTCAAGTATTTTCAGCACTTCAGCGACACTTGTTAAGCGGTTGATATACCATGCCGGGTAAACCGCTTCAGGTAGGATTTCAGGAGCAGCGGCTGGGCTACGCTTCTGCAATCCAAGCACCTGTAGGACGGGTAAAACGAGCAGTAAACCGCTGTTCGGCCGATCGAATCCTCCCATCACCCGTTCGGCCTCACCAATTGCCTTATCTTTCATTGTCTCATCTTCAAAGGCTGCCAGGAGCGTCCGGCGGCGGATTTGCTCGGTATCAAATAAACGATCAAGAGACCCAAGCCCTACTTGGCTGAGCCAGGTGCGAGTACGGTGCGCGCCAGTGCTCTGCAAAATCGTCGTACCGGGAACCCCGATGACATGCCAGGCATCCAAGATATCCGGTAATCTATCGATATCATCCAAAATTAAGACAATTAAGTAAGCCATATCTTCACCTATACACTCTTTCTGCGGAATTCAATGGTAGGTTAACTTTTCGAAAAGGTACTTCTAAACAATTAGTTCTCTTAGTCATGCGGGTAGCCTTGTTTCTCTCAAATCTATCCCATATTAAAGCGCACAGGCAAGCCCTTAAACAACTCGCTAATTATATAACATGGTGACATGGACTCGCCAACACCTTGACCAGGAGCTTGAGTTACTTCATATTACCGGTCGGTATTTGGTGTGAACCGTTCATCTGAGCGAGTGTTTTCAACGCGACGCGGCGCGTGTTCAAGCCATCCAATGCGCACTTCAGGAGGCTCATCGAAAATTGGGACATACGGTTTGATGTCCAAGAGGGGAGTGCCATCGAGCATATCGAGGTAATTCAAATGCAGATTGGTACCAGCAACCCGCAGCAATTCCACAACAGAGAGACCGAGATGATTCGGGCGTGTCGGAGCGCGGGTGGCGAACACCCCACGTTGAACGTGGTCAAGAAACGGTGTGACTTGCAGCTGTTCATGATTGGCCTGGTGCATGTAATACAACAGGATCAGATGCGAAAAACCAGCCAAATCCTGAAGCCCGGCGCTGAACTGGGGGAAAATCTCAGCCGTACCTGGCGCGCTGAGCGTGCTGGTTGGCTGGATCGGCATTTCCGCCAGGTCCAGGAACGGGGTTCTCAGAACGCCAATTGGATGCAGTACAACTTCTTTCAAGGAAATTCCTCCCTAGAGATAGAATTCGATGGAAACTTATTCTACTCTGATATTAACTAATCACGGATCTCTGCGGTATGGTGCTCGAAGTGGAGCTTGAGGTAGCGGAACGGAAGCCAATAATTCGTATTATGCCAGCTGGGTGGATTCCAATTCCTGCTGCAGCTCAGATTTGACACTCACCCAGATCTCCACCATCGATTGGTTGCGAATATATTAACTTGAAGGGTCATCTGAAGGATCATCCTTTTCTTCCGTGTGCTCATCTTTAGTTGGTTCATCTGGTGCACGCAAATCCTCAACATATACGACATTCCCCAACTGTTTCCAACGAATGGTGTACAAGCGGATAATTTCCACCTGTGTATAAATGACAAACGCAAAGATAATCGTCAGGACCACTGCCGAGCCAATAAATAGGCCGGGAACGATCACCAGCAGCCTCTGCGCTAGGGATTCGATCTGCGCTAACGAAGTATCCAATCTTGCCAAACCGGCACGAAGTTCGCTGATCTCGGCGGTCAATTGGGCAGCCGCGTCTGCAACCAAGTCGATCTTTTCCGTTATCCCGGAACGGAAAGCCTGGATCTCTGCCCGTAAGGTGGCGACCACTTCACTCGCTTCGTCAATAGAAGCAGTAATACCCTCGAGCTGGTTTTCACTCAAACCAGGCAGATTGATAAATGGGATGCTGTCGACGGTTTGGTAAAGATTTAAAATATTCTCGATCACCCCGCGGATCTCTGCAAACGTCTCTTGGGCAGAATTGACGGTCTCAGTGAGCTGCAGCTCATTTTCTTCGGGCAGCAAAACCATCACCACCCCTTTATCGGTCACCTCCCCACTGAGTTCAGTGGATGCATAGGAGATGCCGGTGGTGATTTTTTCCGCCCGCTCGATGACACCATCTACTTTCGTGGTGATCTGCTGGGCTAGACTGGCAGATTCCTCAACCAGGACTAAAAATGAAACTACGGCTTCACCCAAGGGACGCTGAACTACCCAGACACCGATTAAGCCTAGCGAGCTGAACAAGATGATCAGCACGCTGAGTGTGATAACAGCGGTATACAGTACCTTACGGCCAATGTGCTTAGGTTTTTGATCGCTCACTGGGAACCTCCAGGATGAATAAAGAGATTTATTGCAAACTGTATGCTGCCTCGTATTATAGCTGTTTCGTGAAAATGGGCTAGATCGGGTGCATATTTGCACCATTAAGCAGCTTGGCGCTGCTTTCAAACCCGCTGAGATTTGTCCAGCAAACGCAAGGAACAACCGACGAAACGGTAGATTGAAGCGAGCCGTTCCTCTAGGGGCGGCTCGTGTGATGCATGGAAAATATTGGTATAACAGATCGGCAGGCCGGTCAATCTCCTGCTACGGGCGCTGCGCCAACCTCAGCGGGAAAGAACCGCTTGTGGAAATATACTGCCACGGAAACTAATCCGACCATGACTGGGACCTCGATTAATGGTCCAATCACCGCTGCGAACGCCTGCCCAGAGTTGATCCCAAAGACGGCTACCGCGACTGCGATAGCTAGTTCGAAGTTGTTGCTGGCAGCGGTGAATGCCAGCGTGGTCGACTTCTCATAACCCGCCTTGATGCGAAAACCCATATAGAAGCTTAGCAGGAACATAATGACGAAATACAGCAGCAGCGGGATGGCGATGCGCAGGACATCGAATGGGATCGTTACGATCAGTTCACCTTTCAGGCTGAACATAATGACGATCGTGAAGAGTAGAGCGATCAGCGTCAACGGGCTGATCAGCGGGATGAAGCGCGTGTCGTACCACTCCTTGCCCTTCAACCGGATCAAGATGAAGCGGCTCAGGAAACCCGCGATGAATGGGATGCCCAAGTAGATAAAAACGCTCTTGGCGATATCCACGATGGTCACGTTTACCACCGTACCCTGCAAGCCTAATATACCAGGCAGCACGGTGATAAAGATGTAGGCATATAGACTGTAAAAGAGCACTTGAAAGATACTGTTGAAAGCCACCAAACCGGCGGCATAATCACTATCCCCTTTGGCCAAATCGTTCCAGACCAGAACCATAGCGATACACCGAGCCAGACCGATCAAGATCAGCCCGGTCATATATTCCGGCAGGTCTGCCAGAAAGATCACCGCTAGGATGAACATGAGCAGCGGACCGATTACCCAGTTCTGCAGCAAGGATATACCGAGGATCTTCCAATCGCGGAAGACATCACCCAGCTCCTCGTAGCGGACTTTGGCTAGCGGAGGGTACATCATCAGGATCAAGCCAATCGCGATCGGGACATTCGTCGTCCCGACCGAAACAGCTGCGTTGAAGTTCTGTACTGGCGTGGGGAACAGGTAACCTATCCCGACACCGATCGCCATCGCCAAGAAGATCCAAAGCGTCAGAAAGCGATCCAGTGTAGATAATTTCTTTGTAATTCCACGGCCACCGATTGGGTCAGCATTTACTACATTGCTCATTTCAGCCCTCCTGCAGGGCGGCATTCGCCAACCAAGAAGTCACTTCGGGTTTCGTGGGGATACGCCCTGAGCAAACTACTTGCTCGTTGATCACCAGCCCCGGTGTGGATAGGATCGGATAGCCTATGATCTCGCTGTAGTCCGTGACCTTGACGATCTCAGCCTCGAAACCCATCTCCTGGACAGCAGATTGGGTGATCTGCTCAAGTTTCTTACAGTTGGCACAGCCTGAACCTAGTACTTTGATGCTCAACATACATGCCTCCTTGAAATCACACTTTAGGTGCAGAAACAGATGCACTTATCGACAGCTAGACAATGGTTAAGAATATGCCGAACAAGTAGCCGGCTAGCACGCTGAAAACAGTCACTAATGACACGTACGTCCAAGTTTTTCGGCGCCCTAGGATCCGGCTGGTGACCAGGATGCTCTGCAAAGATAGGGCTGGGTCTGCGATAAGGTAAGCCAAGAGCGGGCCGGGGTTCATACCCAAATCGAGAAACATCCGGGCGATAGGTACTTCAACCAATGTGGGGAAATACATGAAGACACCGAACAGGACTGCCACCAGATTCGCCAAAATGGTGTTCTGCCCAGTAAGGGATTGGATCAATGTACCTGGGATGAGCATTTTGACCACACCGGCCAGAAAAACACCCAGCACGAGCAGTGGGAAGATCTGCTTAACGAATTTCCAGGTCTCCCACAGCCAGCTAGCCAGCTGGTCGTGGTTGAAATAGCGAGCCACGAGCACTCCAATGACCGCTAGAAGTATCAATTCTCCGAAGAATCGGCCGGTAATCCCCAGGACCAGGCTGCCGGTCTCAACCACAGGCGCGGCAAAGAGTATCGTTACCCCCACTAAGATAACCACTAAGTAGGTCCAGCGGTTAAATTTTTCCAGCACATTCTCCAAGCCTAGATAGGCCACTGGCGCGATCAAGACGATCAGAATAATTAACATTGCACCTTGTGGATTGAGGCTGGCACTCTCCAGCACACTGACCAGCACATAGGGTAGTTCGAAGGGTAAACGCAGGTCAATCCAAGTAGCCGTCAAGAAGCTAACTTGCAAGGTTCCAATGATCAGTACCGCCATGAGAAGCAGGAAAACGATCCACACAGCAGGATGCACGCGTACACTCTTTTCAAAGATACCGCTTTCAGCCAATTCTGCCGCTCGCTGGGCTTCCTGCGCGCGGAATATATAAGCCATAATCAGGCCGATCAGGATACCGAAAGAGATTGATAGTACGATCCGGGCAATGGCGACATCCATGCCAATTGCTGCGCCTGTATATGCGATGGCTAAGATATTGACCGCCGGTCCAACAAATAAAAAGGTAATCGCGACTCCCAAGCCTGCCCCGCGCTTCCAGATACCGGCGAATAACGGTAAGACGGTACAGGAGCAAACCGCCAGGATAAATCCACCCAAGGCAGCTGCGGGGTAGCTCACCCAACGGGAGGCGCGCGGTCCCAAGTAGCGGGTGATGACTTCCTTAGGGATCATGGCACTGATGTAGCCAGCGATGATGAACGCCGGGACTAGGCAAAGCAAGACATGTGCCGCCAGGTAATCCAACAAGCTGAGCCAGCCAGCCTCGATGAGTGAGAGAATGGTATTCAATAGCTGCACCATATTATCGCTACCGGGGAGTTTGCCTTGTGCCGATAGTGATCAGCTCATCCGAACAGCTCGGACAGCAGCATGTGGTTTTCGATTTCCGTCTGCCCGAGGAAGCTATGTCATCAGTGAGCACTTCGCTGATGAGGGCGGCTTGCTCAACTAGCTCCAATAACCGCACGTCCGCTAATCGGTAGAAAACAAAACGCCCATCCCGCTGCGATAAGAGCAACCCAGCCTCGCGCAAAGCCATTAATTGTTGCGAGATGTAGGCTAGGCGCAGCCCTAAATCGGCTTCTAAGTGACATCCACAGACCTCACCCTCGCCAATTGCCAGCAGGATACGGATGCGAGCTTGTTTGCCGATCGTTTCAAACAGGCGGTTAATCACTTGCTCGGGTTTGGGGGATTTTATATTCGACATCACGAATATAATATCGAATATATTCGTGATTAGGAATATGACAAACATAATCAATTACTTGTGACAATAATCTCGAGCGATAGAACTACCTTAGTCGATCTTGGAATTCACCCGTATACCCGGTCGGAGGATAAGTAGTTTTGTACCCTGCAGACACAATAGAGCAGTGAGTGGAAATTCTTTCCCACAGTTTTTGTTCATACTATCAGCCGGCTAAACACGGAATCTCGAGAGCAACCTGCTTTCCGTACCGAGGATATACTAGTAGCTCTGCATATCCCGCTTTCATTATGCGAAAAAAACGTTTCTCAAATTGTGAGATACTCGGTGTGCAGAATTTGTTTACAATTAGTTCGAGGAATTTCACAAAGGAATAATTCAGCAAGCAAAAAATTAGAATCATCATTCAGGAGATTACACCATGGAAGATTTACAAATAGCATTTAATTGGGCGAACCGCGATTTTGGGTCAGTGATCATCGGAATTGTGACCGGGATATTGATATTTATCATCGGTCGCTGGTTGGCAAAGCTGGCGTCTAGGTTGGTAGAGCGTACGTTAGAAAGGGCGAAGGTCGACATAACAGTGGTACGCTTCAGCGGTGTCCTGGTGTATATCGGCCTACTTGTAGCAATCTTGATCGCGGCACTGAATGCGGCCGGCATCCACACAACCAGCTTAACCGCGCTCCTAGCCTCGGCAGGGTTAGCAATCGGTCTGGCGTTAAAGGATTCGCTTTCTAATTTCGCCTCTGGCGTAGTGGTGCTGGTGATCAAACCTTACAAGATCGGTGATTACATCGACGCCGGAGGGGCCAGTGGTACCGTCGAGGAGGTGGGCCTCTTCAATACCATGCTACGGACGCCGGATAATATTCAGGTTGTCGTTCCGAACTCCATCATCACCAATGATTACATCAAGAACTATTCCGCGAAGGACACTCGCAGGATTGATCTACTAACCAGCATCAGTTATGCTGAGCATATCGGCCGGACGCGCAACTTGCTGATAGAGATCATGACATCTCACCCACTGGTCTTGTCAGATCCCAGCCCCAGCGTGGATGTGCTCAATCTTGGTGAGTTCGGTGTAGATTTGGCAGTGCGCGCATGGGTGAAATCCGACGACTACTGGCGGGTGAAATTTGATATCCAGGAACAGATGAAAGAGCGCTTTGACGAAGAGCATATTGCTAGCCCTAAACCGCAGACGGAGGTCTTCTTGCAGCAATCAGTATAGGGCTTGAGTGAATGAGCTTTTTTGAGGACTCGCTTACTCACTGATTCTCAATCAACTATTCAAACGATGTCTTTTCGTTTGCTGCTTTGTTGGGTAGAATGATATTCTAAAAATCTTTGTTCACTAGATGTATAGAAGTTACCTCTTAACTTTTGGTTGCCCCTTCAGCCACCATGGCAATGGCGTTTGTAGCCTGTGGGAACGCTGGTTAATCGATGCCGTAACCGCCATAATTCAACGGGCAATCCTCCTGCTCAGCAGATAGGGAAATCAATTCAACCGCCCCAAGATCAGGTAATAAGCGAGGCTGCTTGAGGATATCTTCGCTGGCAGCTAGAGCAGTGTCGGCAGCGTCAACAACCGGACTTAACGGCTGAGGAACCCCATACTGGTTGATGTAATCCAAGAACGCTTCACGGATCGTGAAATAGCGACCGGCGATCTTGCCAGTTTTTGTATCCAGACTTGGTAGGATCAAATCCTCGCCAAAGACTGGCAACTTCGGATCCACAAGTATCGCTTGAGAATCGACCGTGTATTTAATTAAATCGTCAGGGTCATCGGGGACAGGTTGGTTTCCATTCCAATACAAATTATTGTGCAATTTATATGTAGACAGTGTGTTCGCCGGAGATTGGGAGAAATCATGCTCATCTTCCAGCGATTCCGCCCCCATCGTCCCATAAGGATCGCTCCATATATTATTGTACAGGCTAAACTCTGTGTTCATAACCGAACTTGCGACAACATCCAAACGCACAGCATATGTGTTGGCAGGTAAATCTCCTGATATGGTGTTGTTCCTGAAGACGACATTTTTGGCACCCGTCATCTTGAGTACAGCATGGATCTTATTCCGGGCATTTCCCAGCATTAGGTTATTCTCAATCAAGATATCTTGAGCATGGTAATAGTCAACGGTCGTGCCATCTCCCAAACCGATAAAAGCGTTGCCCGGGTTGCCCTGCCAATTCATGAAGATATTGCGGCGGATTTTCACATCGCGGCTGCCTAAAATCCCATCTTGACCTGCATTGCTATCCTTGACGACAATGAAATGTCCCGTATCGTTATCGTTCTGCCGGTCGCTGCCTTCGAAATCGTTGAAGAAAATATTATCCTGAACGTAAATATTGGTGACACTGTTTATATCGATATGGGAATCTATCTCGGGTCCGCCCATGTTATAGAAGATATTACCTTCGATCGTGATTTCGGCAGCGCCATTATTAACCTTCAGCAAATCATTGTTGTAGCTATCATGAATGACATTGTTTCGCAGGATAATATTCCTGGCTCCTTTGCCATCGCCAGCGGCGTCCTGGATCTGGATGACATAGCGATCAGCGGGTGAACTGCTATGCGCAATATCAAAGCCCTCAATCGTTATCCCTGCCCCGGTGAATATCGCCAACACCTGGCCATTGTTGCGTAAGCGTGCTTGGTAAGGTTTTACTGAGCGGATAACCACCCCCTCAGAAAACTTCCTCGAGATTTCAACCCGTCCGTTATAAGTCCCTGGTAACGCCAGGATCAACGAGCCATCAGGCACTCGATCGACTGCATTGGCTATCGTGCGCCAGGGGGCCAAGTAGCTGCCGCTTCCACCAGAATCATCGCCGTCGGGAGCGATAAAAAATGCACCTTGCCCGAAATTTGCCACCAAGGGCAGCAGCTGATGGAATTCACCCACCGGTTGGTTGTGATCCATATCTGGCTCAACGCTTGGATCAAGCGCGAATTCAAACTGCACAGCTTGGGAGTGGAATGCAGTGGCTGTAGAGTCGAGTGCATCTTGAACTGATTTCCTGTTGGATTTTGCCGTTCCTCCCATGTTGGTAAACGACAATAGCATTATGTTAATAATAACAACAAGCAAAGAAAAGGGTAGGTTGAAATGAGTTTTCTTCATTATTGTTAGGCTGTTACTGGGTTTATTCCGGTCGCTGCTCCAGAATCTTGAGTTTGACCATCCAGTCCGCAGGCACGCCAACTTCCTAATTCTGCGTAAATCCGGTCTGGATCTGCGGGTAGGAGGGGTTTCAGCATGTGCGCGGCGTTTGGCAATTCCCCCTGGTGGTTCCGGTTGCGGTATAGAGCAAGCTCACGCATATCCTGAAGGGGGTGGTTAATAAAATGCTGCAGCCGCTCGAATTCTCCATCTCCCTGCATCATGTCTTCGTAACTGATGACTATGGCCGGGGTATTGCTACTCTTGATATGAGAAAGGATAGCACGGTTGTGCAGGGTCCAACTGTAAAGAACGCGATAGAGGCGGGTTAGGTCATACTTATTTATTCGGTAGCGTTTGAGAAGTTGCGAATAATGACGATAAACGACTACTATATGGTGGTCAGGGAGAACACGCTGCCAGGCGGGATAGGTCAGGCAGGTGCGTGGGTCTTTAAACCCCCAATCGTTATGTGCGGCGTTCAATTTCTGTACCTCAGCTGAGAGGTTCTGCAGATCTACGTTATCGAGTTTCTTCTGCAACGTGCGGAATCGCACTAAAGCGATTGAATCTTTATTACGGCGGTACCCGGCTGCGTTGTATTCCGGTTGGCGATTTCTGCGGAGCATGTAATCCATTGGCGGGACCAGGGTACCGTGTAATAGCTCCCGGTTGATTTCCTGAGTGCTGTGGCGCTCAAACTGGTTGTTATCGGTATAGCCCAAACGTTCGTCAAACTCGCCCATATTAATACCTGAATAATGCAGCATCTGTGAAACAAGCGTAGTGCCAGATTTGTGCATACCTAATACAACATAAATCATATGGTTCTCCGTTTGTTACTTCCGAAATGATCCTCGAGATGCTGCTGAGGCAAGCTCATGACTGGAATTTCTCATCCAACCTGATGTTGGTCTCCGGTCCGGTAACTCGCTCAGTACTACGTCCTGGCGATAAAATGGAATCATACAAACTGCGTAAACGATCTGCAACCACCCGCAGGGCATATTGCTCTATGATGATTTGACGCGCTCGATTCTCCAAGCGATCTCCGCAAATTTTCCTCAATTAAAAGCGTGTTTATAGCGCTACTCAATGCACCTACATCATCTGCTGGTATCAACCAGCCGTTCTCGCCATCTTTGATCAAATCCGGAGCACCTCCAACAGAGGTCGCGACGACGGGCAAGCCTACTGCCATAGCTTCTAGCAAGGCGTTAGACAAACCTTCGGTGGCTGAAGGCAGCACAAAGATATCTGCCGCCTGGAGGTAAGGCAAGACATCCTCCATCTGCCCGGGGAATACCACACCTGGTCCAGCGGAGGCTTTCAAGCCAGCTGATTCTTCCCCATCGCCAACTAACAATAAAGTCGCATCTGGATAGCCAGACTGAAGTTGACCCCAGGCTTTCAAGAGGAGATCTAAACGCTTCTCGTGGACAAACCTGCCGGTATAAATCACCAATGGACCTGCTGGAAGGGATAATTTAAGCCGTAAGGCAAGTTTTTCCGGTGAGGATATTGGCTGGAAGCGCTCGATTTCCACTCCATTTGGGATGAATACACGCTGTGATCGTGATATTCCCAAATTTTCCAGCTCCGCGTCTATTTCGTGACTGATGGTTACGAAAGCGTCCACTCGTCTGCGCATTAACGAGATGCGGCGTTGGCTAAAGGTTTTGGATCTTAGACGCACTACATCACCCAGTTGGCCGCCACGTAACACTTTAACCACGAGTGGGATATTACGTAGACGTTTATAAATGAGGCCCGTAGTAAGCGGGGAAAATAGGTTATATGCATGGATGATATCGGGGTGTAAACGGAGTAGATACCAAAGGGAGGACATGGTGAAAACTAGAGATGCAACTGGTTTTGGGCCTGGTGCAGGTAACCGGACCACAGTTACACTATCTATGATGTCATTTTTTGATAATCCGTGAGAACGCCGGGTTAGCACCGTAATGTCCACTCCAAGGCTTTGGAGCAGGGGCGCAACGAGCGCCAATTGGCGCTGGGCACCGCCGACGATGGGATGGTATTCTGAGATTACCATCGCCACATGCAGCCGCACTGTCATAACTTCTCCTTGATCAACTGCGCTGGTTGATCGCGAGCAACCTCGTGATATACATTCAGCAGACGATCAGCCCATACCGGTGCGCTGTACTCACGCTTGATGAGTGAGCGTGCCGCGTTCCCAATAGCTGACCTCCGTTCTGGTGAATCGATTAACAAATCGAGCTGCTTGGCGATGAGGGCAGGATTATGCGCATCTACCAAGATACCGGTGCCATCTTGTAATACTCGAGGCAAATCACCTACCGCAGTAACAACCACCGGCAGTCCAACAGCCATCGCTTCCAGAGTCGACAACGGTAAGCCTTCCCAATGCGCGGCACTGACGAAAACATCACTTGCACCCAGCAGATATGGGATATCCTGGCGCAACCCAATAAGATGCAGCATATCTCCTAAGCCACGTTCTGCAACCGCAGAGCGGAAATTACCCTCAAGGCTGCCAGAACCAGCGATCACCAAGTGGGCATCCGGGCGATCCTTATGCAGAATTGTGAATGCATCCAACAAGTCAAAGATTCCTTTCTGGGGTTCCAGACGACAGACCGAGATCAGCAGCGGCAGAGTTGGGTCACCGATGAGCTCTCTGCGCAGGCATTCGCGTTCGTTTGGGGAGAGCTTCTCCGGAATGGGTACTGCATTAGGAATAACATCCACATGTTTACTGCCGAATCGCGGCTGCTGCACTTTAGCAGTCTGCCAGCCAACTGCAATGATGCGAGCGACAATAGTACCCAATAAAAAAGTCTCGGCAGTCGACAAGAATATATTTTCTCTGGTGCTCATTCTCGTATTATGCAGAGTAGATACAACCGGGATTCCCGCTAATGCTCCCGCACTAGCACCGAGTATATTTGCCATACTGAGATGGGTATGGATGACATCCGGTGCGGACGCACGCAGATAGCGTAGAAGACCCCAAAATCGCTTTATCGCATAGGGCTTGCGGTGGTTGAATGGCATGACGCGTGCGCCAAATGATTCCACCTGAGCCTGCACTGCTGGGACATTCGGTCGCAGGGTGACTATGGTCAAGCGATTATTCTGATGTTGGATAGCCTGGGCAAATGTGACGATCAATTTCTCGGCGCCACCTACACGCAAGGCATTAATAATTTGAACGATATGCATAAGTATCTTTAGTCTATGAATGAAGGCTACAGCGGAGCACTACATTTCATTTTCTAATGGGAACTGTAAAATCCCAGATGATTCAGCCGCGTCTTCCAGGCGTGTCCACATATGACTGCACAGCTCCTCAATCTCCGCGGATATTTGACTCTGCTGCCCTTTGCCAATCGAAGAAGAGTGCACATCCTCAATGACCTGATCGCCCGGATAAGGTTGATTCACATAGCTATAAACCGCTTGCACGCTTTCCTTGGGATTTAGAACTAGATCAGCATAGCGGCATAACTTCACACGCGGATGGCGGTCTAAATGTTGGTCAAAGAAAAGTGTGTTGCGGACGTACCAGAAAAGGGCTGCTGCATCATAAGGATGCATGGATTCCGAGAAGTGTTCCCGGACTAGGCTGTGAACATACTCCGGCAAGTTTTCAGCACGCCAATTGGATATTCGATCGCTGGCAATAAAACGTAAGTTCTTAATACCGTTGTCAAATCCAAAACGCTTCAGGTTTGAGGCCGCCACGTCTTTATAGTGACGATACATCCACAAGCCATAAGCATCATCAAAATAATCCAACAAACGATGACCAATTTGTGATTCAACCAACGGTTTCAGCACGATGAGTGGGTAGCGATCCTTAGTAAGCTCCTGGCTAACGTCAGGCAAAGGGTTGAGACGCAATCCATCGAGTTGGTCTCCCGTCGAGAGTTTGCTGTGCTCCGGGTACACTTTAACCTGCCAGTCCTTTTCAAATATCTTTGTCATGAGCGTTGTACCCGAGCGTTGACAACCTAAGATAAGTAACAACGTCTGAGGATTGCTAGTTCCGGGCACGGTCATGCGATAAAAGTCTTTGCGAGCGAGAAATATTCGGTGTGATAACTTTAACTGCCAGCGCAATAATGAATTACTCATCGGACAAAATCCCAGTATTTTTTGCCAAAAACTCTTGAGTTTCGTGATTTTGATACGCCAACCACCCTGGAGTTTCGTGTAGAGCGACTTGCGGGATCGCCAGGCCAATGCCTACCAACAGCCAGAAATAACGTGGATAGGCACTGTGCAAGAATATCGAACTTATCAAGAAGCCAATCACACCTATTGCGAAAGCTGCAGTTATATTGGCATAGTCATGCAACCCAACCTGGGAAAAGCGTCTGAAGCTTTGGAGTAAACCGTGAAAATATACGGTCATAATGAAGGCAAATGCTGATAGCCCGATAATGCCTGTCTCAGCAGCGATTTCCAGATACAGACTATGGGCTGCACGACCTTCTCGGCGAGAGTCCAAACCAATCTCCGGCGAATAATCTAGGTAATTATTCTCAAAATTGTTGTATCCCACACCATAGATAGGGTAATCGCTAAACATCTGGGTTGCTACGGTCATTTCGCTCAAACGCCCGCGTAATGCGTTCTCTTCTAGTTGTGAAACCTGTGCCTCGCCACTTCCTGCAATAGAGATGACCTGGGTCAGATTCCCAATCCTGGATAAGTATTCGCTGGGCGTTAGCAAAAAGATAAGAATTATCCCCGCTGATCCCGCCAGGGTAATCCACAGATGCGGTGGACGCCGCACTAACATCAAACCCAACACCACCAGCAGCGCGAGCAATCCCCCGCGTGAGAAAGTAAACAAGATTGAAATCGAACAGACCACCAACGCCCAACCAGCTAACGCGCGCGTAGCTTTTGAACGTTCATGCCAGAGACGATCTAACGCTAGCGGAACAAGGACAACCAGGAACATCGCGTAATAATTGCTGGATACTGGCCCTTGAACGCGGTAATCATTGACTTCACCAGCGATATTGCGTATCTCTGCGCGCCCAAAACCCCAGTATTCAAACTCATATGTACCTGTAGCCGCCTGAATAGTGGTCAGAGTCCCCAAGAAGATGCCCGCCAACAGCAACGCCCAGATCACCCGGCGTAACACCGCTCCTCGCTGCAGCATAACCACGATAACCAACGCGATCAGGGCATCCTTGATGTAATTAATAAAACCAGATTCCGCTTGGTTTGAATTACCCGCGTAGAAAACAGAAGCGCCGATCACAATGCCATATATTGTCAAAACAATTAGCGCCCGTGCCCATCCTTGGGGTTCCTCTTGATGGAAAAACCAGCGATACAAAAGCAATCCGATTAGGAAAGGTAAGTATAGTTTTGCAAGAGAGGGCAAACCATGGTACTCAATTAACACATCCGACAGACGGATATACGTCATAAATACCAGTGCTAATAGACCAATTTCGGGAGTCCGCAGTGTAATAAATAAGACAATCACTCCGACCAATCCCACCAGTACGTAAAATGGATTATCCAGAAAAACTACAGCAGCCCCAGCTGCGAGTCCTGCGCCGAGAGCCAATATAAGCGTGGTCAAGTTAGACCAATTTTGGGAGCGAATCTTCATTGATTGGTTTGACATCATCATTCTGCTTATCCTCATCTACGCCGTTTAGCCACGGCTAAATGCGCTCCGCAGGCTGGTCCCAGCCCGAAGGACGAATTCGCGCTGTAGCCACCACATGAAGGCGCCGTAAACCAGCACGCCAACGACTACACCTGCTACCAATTGGACAAGGTGAGGCATCCCCGTTAGGATTCTTACCACCGCCGAGACAGATACCAACATGACAAATCCGCCGGCCAATGCAGGTTGGAATGCCTTCATGATCTCAGAAAATGGTGTGTCAAGACGGCGGGAAGCCACCGCTAGATTGAGTCCAGCAGAGATCAATGCCACAGCGACTTGAATCCAAGCAACTGCCACGATAGTTCCAGGAACAGTTAATGCCCAATAGAGCCCACCAAAAAGGATGGGCACCTTGATAAGGGCTAACTTGGTGAGGATATCCGGGCGCCCCTGGGCTTTATACAAGTTGCCGATATTAAAAGTCAGAGAACGAATTAGGGTATACATAGCTATCAGCGGCATGACCGGGATTGCCTCGACCCACTTATCCGTAAACAGAGTTAGGATTAATGGTCTGGCAATCGCAATCAGGCCTAAAGCCACGGGGACAGTAATCAAAGTTACCGTGCGCATCGATAGCAAGAATGCTGATTTCAAAGCTTTCGCATCATCGCGTAGCTTCGAATAGGCTGGGAAGAGAACGTTCCCGACCAGGTTGACGAAATTCTTCACCAGGAGCTCAGGTATGCGAAAAGCCAGCGTATATATACCCAGTGCTTCGGCTCCCAGAACTCGCCCGACGAATAGATAATCCATATTATTGAGCGTAACACCCAAACTATCTACTGCGACGATGTTGGCTCCATACTTTAGCAGAGGTTTTGCCAACGAAGGGATGAACGCCAAGCGAGGCCGCCATGGCATAACCATCCAATAAGCTAACACCGCGATAGCTGTCCCACCAACCTGGCCCCAAACAAGACTCCAGGCGCCCAAACCAGCCCAAGCAAGCGTAATGGATATGATCCCTTTCGAGAGCGCCTTAACAAAATCTGGGATAAATTTCTTATTGAAATCCAAATGTTTTGCAAGTAATGAGGCTTGAATATTGCCGAAAGCTGATATGGGAAAAGTCAGTGCCAGGGCGCGCGTCAAAGGCACGGCGCGTGGATCGTTGAAGAACTCCCCAGCCAGAGGCGCCAGGAGATAAGTCAGGAAAAATAATAGAATGGCAGATGCTAAGTTGAGCCAAAAAGCAGTGTTTTTAGTATGATTGTTCTCGGGAAAATAGATCAGCGCAGCGCCAACTCCAAGATCTACCAACACATCGAGGAACCCGATCACAACCAGGGCATAGCCTGCCAACCCATAATCGGCTTTGGTGAGCAAGCGGGCCAGGATAACGGTACTCAAGAATATCAGAGCTTTACCGCTATAATTCGCCGCGTAGACCCAGAAAGTACCCCTAATGGCCTGGTTGATTAGCGAAGTCCTCGAATGATCCGACATTTTTCTCTCTAACTCACTTGGTATTGGATTGGGTGCTGGCACGTTGCGCATCCCAAACATCGCGGCTTCTACCACTCAGCAAGTCAATCAAAGCTCGTAGGGACGCTATGTTAGTCATATCCAGGTAGTATGGGAAACTGAACAGTTTTGACATCACTGCGCCCTTACTCTGAGACAGGTATCCTAGAAATGCAAACGAATGCAATCCGACCTGTGCGAGCGCAGCAACCCGATAGAGCCACCCACGCGCCCACAGAAAGGGAGCTGTCAACCCGATAAGCAGTAGCGGGATAACCATCAACCGGCGCAGTACTTTGTGAGAGAACAATTGCACCGCATAGAACCCGTACTCAAATGGATTTAATAAATCCCTCTGGACCCAAATGGCGTTTAACCCGCGTGTTGTAATGCGAACTTTACGCTGAAACTCGCCCCGATTGTCTGCAATCGGACCATATGCGATCGCTTGAGGTTCCCATACCAGGCGTTGATGCTGCCGGATCACTTCGCGTGAGATGAAGGAGTCGTCTGTTACACCGGGCGGGACCGAAGCAAAGAGGCTATGTCGAATGGCATAAATGTGCCCTGTAGTCCCAGTTATATTGCCAGAAGCGCTTTGCAACTCCTTAAGACGGCGATCAAAATTCCAATAGGCGCGTTCTCCCCTCACCACCCTTCCCATTGTCCTCATAGTGGTAGCTACCTCCTACTCCACCAACTTCACGATCTGTGAAAGGTGCCACCAGATAAAGGAGACTATCTGCAGACAGTATGCTGTCTGCGTCCGTAAAAACCAGAATTTCCCCCTCAGCAGCAGCCACAGCCTGATTGATAGTCGCATTCTTGCCTTGGCGCGGTAAGGCAAGCAGCCTAATTTGGGGCGATTCAAACCCGGCGACGATTGAATTTGTGGCATCATCAGAACCATCAGAAGCGACAATGACTTGTAATCGATCGGGAGGGTAATTGAGGGATAAGGCGTTCTCCAGTTTCTTGCCAATCCCCGCGGCTTCGTTGTAGGCCGCAATAATTAGACTTATGGAAGGCAGTGCATCGGAACCAAGTGATGTATAGGAATCCAGGTTAACCTCAGCCTTGCTGATAGGTTTGAGACGCAAAACTCCACGCAGGACAACCAACAGGGGGAATATTAGATAGGTGTATATGATCAAACCCAGCGAGATCCAAAAGAGCCATGCGGGGAGTAAACGTATTTTGTGTTTCATCGCTCAACCTCGGTTTCAAGCGTTATCAGCCGGTTGTTCGGAGATAATTCTATATGGGCAGAGCCATCTCTGCTGGCTTGGATGATCAGCTCATGCAACCTCATACTGTTTTTTTCCAAATTGAAATCAACAAGAATTTTTCTACGCCCGTTTACACCTAACTCTAAAGCTAAATCAGGATTCTGAAATAAACGAATAATGGCATCCGCTAAGGCTATCGCGTCTCTCTCCGGTACTAATACCCCAGTTTTCCCATGCTCAACCAGCTCTGAGATTCCGGAAATATCCGTGGCAATCACTGGTAGCTCTAAAGCTAACGCCTCCATCAAGGCAACCGGGATGCCCTCCTGCTTTCCAGAGACCAAACAGACACTGGGCAAGACCATTAGGTCAGCACGCTGAAGTAGATTTATTACCTCCGTACGCGGCTGACTGCCCCACAAGGTGATATGATCCTGTAATCCGAGGTTGTCTATCTCGGTTGCCAGGTTATTGCGTTCAGGGCCATCTCCGATAAATATACATTGGAGTTCGATTCCGGACTGGAGTGCCAACTTACAAGCTTCGATCAGATAACGATGACCTTTCTTTTCTTCCAGAGCAGCCACAGTTATGATCGTAAAGAGATCTGGAACCCGCTTCTCATGGGGATGGAAAAGGTTGACATCTACGCCGCAATGCAGTACGTGTAACCGTTCCACCGTCTCTTTATCGTAACGCCAGTCCAACAGCTGGCGGTTGTAATCAGATATAGTCACACAGAAGGCGGCTCTGCGCATTTTTTCAGCAAGCATACTGTAATCAACATAAATGTCATGAGCATGCGCCGTAAATGAGTAGCCAATACCAGTTAATCGGTGTACAGCATAAGCAGCAGTCGTGGCATGGGTCGCCCAATGGGCATGGATATGCTCAATATCGAGTGCCACCATCGCCCGAGCCATACCAGCCGCCAGCCATAAGGTCAGTGCGGAGCGAGTAAGGAACTTTGGACTACGGCGATGTGCCCATAAAACATCTCGCCATAGTGCGAAATAACGTCCTGGTGTGCGCAGCAGCCAATAGATTTGACTGAATATTACCGCCAGGGAGAACCATCGCTCATAATGGGCGTGCTGCAGCCACTCTCTGGCTTCGGCATGCATAACAGTTTCATGGTGTCTGACCAATGGGAATAGCTCGATTTTAGTTCCCAGCTCTGAAAGAGCCTGCATCTCATAAAGGATAAAGGTCTCTGAGATCTTTGGAAATCTAGAGACAATGTATGCGATCTTGTTATCCATAGTATTTCATATCGCCTATACGGTCCATGGGTATTCCTCCTGGGACCCAATATTGCTTTGGGTATCAGACTCGCTTTTTGTTGAGTTCCTCTCAGGGTTCAACGACGGGCGTTCAGGGTCGTATTCGATACCAAATATTTCCCGGATATCCCCATAAATCAGGATGGCTACTACCATGCCAAATGCTGAGCCAAGGATAAAAGCAAAAATAACGTTGCGTTCTTGACTGGAACCCACTGGTGCGCCAGAAGAACGTGGTGCATCCAATAAAGTGATTGAGTACATCGGGTAGAGTTCCGCTATGTACTCCATGGAAGAACTGGCAACTGCCTGGTTCAATTCGACTACAGTAGCCAGATCAGGACCAGTCGCGGTAATGACGAGAATATTGGTTTGGGGTAGGTTATAGGTGGCTACTATGTACGTACTTGCATCTGCAGTTATACCCACTGTCGTGCGCGCGCGTTCGAGGATTTGACCGCTCTGGAAGATCTCAGCAAAAGTGGGAATAATCTCGCCGCGGGATAGGGTATCCAAACTGCGTAGAGAATCAGTTTCATTTGTTAGCGTGGTATTTGGGCTGACAACATGACGTGAAATGGCACGATATTGAGGTGAGTAGTTTAGTGTTGTATAGACGTAAACTACGAAAGCAGCCATTAATCCTGTCAACAGGATAACCCACCAACCACGACGAAAACAATGCAGAGTGCGTGTTAATGACATAAATACCTACAACCAATACTAGAAATGGTGAGCTGCTCCATACATGAATAGAATTATCAGGTTCGGAGCAGCTCTAGTTATTAGGATTACCCTTAGCGCATGAGCAAAGGCATAAACAGCGATTGCCGTGCGGCTAGGTTGATATCACAATCGAAATGGAAGGTATCGGCATCTGCAGTATATGAAGTGCCACCTTCTAAACCGCCTCCGGCGATGACGATAGCGTTATTGAGAACACCGGCAACCGCACCATGTCGTCCTACAGGCATATCGGTCAGCAACCGCCAGCGATCGTTCAAGGCATCATAACCTTCGGTCGCAACGAATGTACCACCGTCCGCCGTTTTCTCACCGCCGAAGGCGATCGCCTCACCGTTATAAACAACCATTGACATCGAACGCCGACCGGTGGGCATCGGCGCACCTGTATTCCAGCTGGAATCAGATGGGGTGAAGAATTCAACTGTGTTTAGAGTACCCTCTACGTTGCCACCGCTCACGAGTGCCCGGCCTCCAAAAACATAAATTTTTCCATTGAGGACGGCCGAACCAGCGTTATCGCGCGCAGTCGGCATTGAGGGAACCACGCTCCATGTACCAGCGGTCAGGTCGAAGGCTTCAACGGTGGAAACAGAATCGCCGTTGGTATCAAGCCCACCGATGACATAGATACTTTCCCCTACGGCTTGCGCTGTGGCCCCTCCCCGTGCAGTCGGCATTCCTGCCAATGAAGTCCACTGGTTCGTGTTTGGATCATACACCGCAGCATTTGTCACAGCTCCGGTGAACGGGCTCGTTGAGCCACCAAAGGCATACAACAGCCCCTTATACGCAATAACAGCCGGGTTCTCGACCCCTGGATAACTATCTGGAAGGTTCGCCAATGTCACCCAAGTGTTTATGGTGGGGTCATAAGAATATGTTGCCTTCTGGTGTCCACCTGCCGTCTTGCCCGCAACCGTATAAAGCTTACCATCTAAAGCTGTTCCACCCGCATCTAAAAGTGCGACTGGGAGATCGGCAACACCATCCGTTGTCCACAAGCCAACATTGACGGGATCAAACACGGTGATTTGGGAGAAACCAAATTCCCCAATATAGATACGCCCGTTCGGGTCTTGTGTGATCGGCAGCGGATTGCTTAATGTCGCGCCGCCAGCCGCAGCTGAGGTACGGAGTAGTGTCTCATCAGATTGAACAGTGCCATTCTCAGCGAGCTGGACACGACGAACCTGGTCATCCTGGGAGAAATAGGTCACCAGCAGGTCCCCATCCATGCGCCCACAGAAGGCAGCTGAATCTGTATCATATTCGATAATGCCGTTAGCAGATTTATTCTCACCGAAAGCAAAGGTTGGTAAGAGCCAGGTTGGTTCAGGGATCCTTCCAACAGAATATTTGTCGGAGTCCAAAAAGAAATTAACCAGTTCAGCAGAAGAGCTGGGAACTTCGTAATCACCGCCAGAAGTTGGATTGCCACCAAAGAAAATACACTCATTACGCGAGGGATTCGGGTGGCCATAATAACCACCCTGCACGATACGCTGGAGCAAGTCCGGGCGTTCTCCCGGGAAATGATCCTGGATCGCAGTACTCCCTTCGATCAATCCTTCACAACCAGTAGCAGGATTCCAATTTAGATCATCCGGGAACAAGGCAGGGAAGGTGCCGACGACACCCAACCCATTCTCTGTAGCATACAAATCGCCATTCTTGATGAAAGTAAAGTCATAGGCATTCCGCAGACCGGACGCAAACACTTGCACATCGCAGGGTATGTCCCTTGCGGATACCCCGGTGGTATCCATAACGCTACCGTCCGGATCAATCTCGGATGCACACGATCCATCAAACACCGGGGCTTTAACATCCGCAACCAAAATCGCAGCAGATAGAGGCTGCTCGGGACGAGAACCAAATTCTGATGGACCATCATTGGCTGCTCCAGCACCAGAATTACCAGCTTGAGCAATATACAATCGACCATCGGGCCCAAAGTGAATGTTATTGGTAGCATGATTGGCTATGGCACGCGGTAAACCGGTGATGATATCCAAACGTTCGGCAAAATCCACGCCCGATAGGCGTGTTACTGCCCCCGAATTAGCCGTTCCATTATCCTGACTTAAGTCAGAATGGGATACCCACAAAATCACATTATCCGCTGTTGATTCCGGATCGATAGCCAACCCAAGCATCAAGCGACCCGCAACCGAGGAAATTAGTTGTTCCGCGAGAACCGACTGATTCTCATAATCCAGAGTGAAAGCATGGATCATACCACTCACGTCTGCAACGTATAAACGGTTGTCTGGTCCCCAAGCCATGGCTGTCGGTTTAAACACCGGGGAGAAAATCCAGGAATTAAAATCGATGCCGTCCTTCGAGGAAAGATCGCTGGTGGAATAACTTGTTTCATATGCGAACCGGTCGAATGTAAACTCAACAGGATTAAGAAGTTGACGATTGGAGGCGAAGATACCACCCATGCTGCGAGTGCCGACATTCAAGTCAATACCAGCCGCATCAGCACTAAACCAATCACTTGCGACATTATTGAATGTCTGGAAGACCGCCGCTTGAGAAGCATCACATCCAGCAGTGTTGCAGTAACGAGCGGTTACCGAACCCAGCGAAGGGTTGAGTTCGAGCCGTAATGTTACAGGTTGGGTTCCATCAATCGAACTGCGTGGAAGATCAACGGGGATACCATCCGCTTCCATTGAGGCCTGTACACGCCATGTATCGGTTCCGGATGAGATAAGGACAAGCTTGATGTAGTTATCCTCCACAGAGCCTGTACCACCCAAACCGCTGGGACCAATGGCAGACTTCCCAAACCACAGACCTGCTTGGACATAACCCCCAGGCGCAGTGATAATATCAACAAGCGTTGTTTCAAGAGCAATTGAACCACCCAGATCAAGGCCGATACCCAGGGCGTTATCTTGTGAGTTACTGACACCAGTCATCAGCCCATTAGTAGTCGAGATAACCAATGTATTATTAATTAGTTCAAGTCTCTCAGGCCAATAACCGGGCGCGCTAGCATCGGGAATTGGGTTGCCCGGTTTTGAGGGGGGATCAACCATAGTAAATCCCATCCCAACCCCGTTCTTATCCAATAGACCGCTACCAGTGCCATCGAATTCATATAACTGGGGAGGTGATATTTTCACATCACTACAGGCTAACGTTGAGATATCCGGGCAGGTATCTATTTGCGCATTTGCGACAGGCGCAGTTAGACCAACATAAACTGCCGGAATGATGAGTATGGCTGCAATGAGCAACCAGCGGGTGTGTTTGTTCCCCAATAACATTTTACTATTCCTCCATTTTGTCTTGAAAATATATTTTCCTCTCAGACGAGAGGCTAATCATGCGTAGACTTCGGGGTGAACATGCATGTGGTCCACACGTTTTTCTGTATCCGTTCTAACTGTTAAGTCCAAATCCGAAATAACTTGCTGTCGGATTGCATTTCCAACAGACTGCCAGTTATATCGCTCTGCGGTAAGCTTACGGCTAATTCGCCCATATGCCTGCTGGGTCTCAGTATCTCCAACTAATTGAATTAACCTCGCGGCTAATAAATCAATATCCCCAACAGGAACCATAAAACCATTCTCACCTTCAATCACAAAGTCAGGAATTGCACCAATATCCGTAGAAATGATAGGTAATCCGTATGATAGCGCCTCAATAAATACAACCCCAAACGGTTCAAGATGGGTTGGTAAACAAAAAATAGCGGCCTCTCGATAATATTGTGATAGCTCTTCCACAGGCAGGCGACCAAGTACTGATGTGTTAGGCATGTCAACCACAGGGTTGCAGCCAATAATAGTTAAGGATGCCTGTGGGTGCTCATTTAATACCTTCTGGAACGCCTGGACCAGGTCGGGTCCTCCTTTGCGTTTCCAATCAATACCCACAAATAATATGTTCTGCCCCGCAGCCCCATCTTGCCGCACACATGTATCTTCGACCGGCACATTCGTGCCGGCATAGACACATGTCAGCTTCTCAGCAGAGATGCCATAGTGCTGTTCCAAAGAGCGTGAGATATTTGTACTGCGAGTAAAAATGTGCTCTGAATGTTGGTACACCGTTTTCTCCAATTGCAGCCAAACCGGAGAGCATAGGGCTGCGGGATCGAAATCGTCATACTCCAGATTTGATAAGTGGGTGTGGTCAGTGTAAACAAAATGAGCTAACCCTGGCACGCTGCAATCAAACAGGGACTGCAGCTGAAACGAGAACACGTATTCTCCTAATTTCCGGGAAAGACGATTTGCCAACAAGCGCTTGATCTGCCTGAATATGTAAGGCGTGCGTAGAAATGCCTTCCGGAATGCTTTCTTATCCCTTAGGATTTTTAGACCTTGCTCTCTGACAGTGATGAGGCCATTGATAAATAAAATATCAATACGCGGCTTTAATAATTGGGTAATCGTGATTATCTCTAGCTCATACTCCGGAAATGCACTAGCTAACATGCGCGGCACACTCCGGGCAATTGGAACTGATTGATAGACACGGATAAAGGCAATCTTTTTTTTCACAATTTTTCTCTAATTAGCAATTACGAAGTAATAAATTTCGTCCATTGATCCTACGACGATTTATCTAGTGGGCTGAATTTTCGGTATCCTTTGCGAGAAAAACCCACAATGCCGCCAAAATGAAGAAGCCAACCGCAAACCCAACCAGTACACCCAATCCAAGCACTAGAGCAATCTTTAGGCTTCCAGTAATAAACATAGACAAGACGATAGCAATTGTCCCGACAACAGTATTAAAAATACCCGCAGTGATCAGCAAAAAACCACCCATCCTGCTATCTGTTTGCAGGCGGCGGCTGTAATACCTATCAACGGCGGCTCCCAGTAAGGCACCCAAGAGCCCAATCAATACGCCAATTATCAGAAATTCGGTAATTCCCATATCGAACCCTAATATGCTCCCCGCTGTTTGATCACAGCCAGAAATGTGTGAGTGAGAATTAAGAGGTCAAGTTTTATCGACCGGCGTTCTATATAAAGGATATCCAAGCATACGCGTTCGCAAAACTCGATCGACGACCGGCCTAAGATTTGCCATAAACCTGTAAGACCAGGAGCTACATCCAGTCGCTCTGTTTGCCATAACTCATACATATCCGCAGAGAACGAAGTCGGGCGAGGTCCAACTAAACTCATCTCACCACGAAGCACATTGATCATCTGGGGCAGCTCATCCAAGCTGGTTTTTCTAAGGAAACGCCCAACACGGGTAATGCGTGGGTCATTTGTGATCTTAAAATCCGGCCACTGCAGCTCATTCAGGTGCGCGAGCTCTTCCTTCAACTCCTCGGCGTTATGTACCATGGTTCGGAACTTATACATCTTGAATCGGCGGCCATCTTTTCCAGTACGAAGTTGGAAGAAAAACACCGGGCCACGTGGGTCTTCAAGCTTAATTAATAATGCAGTTAGAAGCATAACAACCGCTAAAAATGGCAGTGCTAGCAAAGTTACAATCAAATCCATCGCCCTTTTTGTTATCCGATATTTGTGTTGGTTTACCCCAAGCGTCTGCGGTGGGATATCCTGCAGCCATTTGATCTGGCGCGTCATGTCTTGGATGCTCGCACAAGTTGTCGGCAGGAAGATGACCGCGTCCTGATCGCAGTTCCGCTCAAACCTAAGAGTTGTATATGTTTGCTCGAACACGATAGCCTCATTGGTTGATGAATTGGCGCTCTGATTTGACAACCGGAATAGGTTTCAAACGAGCTTCTTTCTGATCTAGTACTTTACTGGCCCGATACCATAAGCCATCAAAGGTCAAGCCATCTTCCGGGAATGAGGCGCTACTAGAACTAAGTTGTAAACCTAGCTCACGTTGTATGGCTGTGTCCAGGTGCTCAATAAGCTGAGGGACAGCCCGGCGATCAATTTCTGGGCAGACTAATATCAAACGCTGTTGTTCACGGTCAGCTAAAACTAAATCCATGGCACGTAATTCCTTAGCAATAACTTGAGAGACGCGCGTCTGAGTAAAACAGCTCACCAATAGGTTGTAGAAATCATCATCACTGGCTTTAATTCCCTCTGGCGCGATCTGTCCTGGGATATCGTAGATCACTAAACTTAGAGGACGCTCGTAATGACGACTGCGAGTAAACTCGGCATGAATTAATTTTTGAGCAGCCTCAATATCAATCGCTGGGTTATCCAAACCCATAATTTGGTTGACATTCTCAACCGTTTCAACATTAATTAGTTCATTTGAGATCCTGTGCGCCATAAAGGCAAACCATACCAAGGCCAATAACTCAATTAGGGAACCCCAGACGTTATTTAATTCAAAGAATTGGCCAGGGTAAATCGCCAACCGGTACACGAGCAATATTAGAATCCAACTGATAATGGAATAACGGGCACGATTTTGATAAATAATTGGCAACGCAAAAGCCACAAGGATAGCTGTAAGGACCAGTAGCAGAAAGGCCGGGTATATGATGGTGTTGACAATACCAAACGTGCTAAGCCCTACCAGCACAATGACCAATCCAACGGAGGTGATGAAAAGGAGTACTTGAAGTCGAAGTTTACTCATCTAATTGTTACTTCTTTAATCTCAAACTTCAGCCATGGGTCAGCATAAAATTATCACGACATAAGAGTGGCTTCCTATGATCCGCTGATAACAATCTGTTCTTGTGAGTGAGAGTTGTAAAAACATTAATATGATAAAGTATACCCTATTTATTAGATTATTATGAAAATAATCCCAGTACTTAAGTACTAATTTTGGTCTTATTGGTCGCATTAATTCAAGTCACCGCAAAAACTTCAGCGAAGAATTATGTCGTGCGTGGTTAATGAGTTTTTTTGAGAGTGGTGGGAAATATGTCAATGAATCTAAATGCGAAGTTTGTTATCCCCTTCTAAAAATATTACATTAAATAGAAAACGAGAATGGAAAACTATTTTATCAACTCTACCAGCACACGCGCCAGGACTGAAACCATCGGGATCAGTACGGAAAAGACCAGCGCACGCAGCATAGCAGTATTGTACGGCCAGGTAGGTGCGTTCAGAAGATGGGCTTCGAAGACGGCTAGAGATTGAATCACTCCGGGCAGCTCGCCAACCGGTTGGCCGTGCTGCAGACGGCGCAGCAGCTCACGGCTATGGAAATGGATTTGACCCTGCAGTTGTCCCAGCGCTTTGTTTTTCTGCGCTGCCATCAACCGATGGGTGGGACGCATGTTGAGGAAGAAGATCAACAGTACCAGCAGCACCATGATGCCATATTCAAACCAAAAGTATGCTGATGCAAGATTTGTCGGCTGGAATGAGAACAGGAAACTGATACTGATGCCCCCAATGAAAACAAGCGCCAGTAACAAACTTTGTTTTCCGACCGGTTCAAAGGGTCGCGGATCCAAGATATCAAATGCGCCAATCGCCTGGTGAAAACGGGCGATTAAACGGGTGCTAAGAACAGATATCAGGATCACCCACATCAGCAGGCCATACATCAAAGCCGCAGTGAGCAGCCAATATACTCCCAGCCAGGGAGTAAGCTGCTCGAATCCGCTTGCGAGGGTCGTGACAACACCGATAACCAATCCCCCGGTTAACACCAATAATTCATAGCTCGGTTTTATGAACCCTGCACTCGCCTGTAGTTGCTCGAACGCTTCGTCATCGCAATCAATCAACGGGCGCAAGCTCAGCTCCACTTGTTGGCCAAAACGAGCCATAACTGGTGATACCAACCAGATGTAGATGCTCACAGTGGGGGCTAAAAGCAGGACTCGCAAGGTGAACAGGTCGCGAAGTTCACCCAACACACCGTCCAGTGCAGCCGCAACGACCAGCGCGGCAAGATATATAACAACTACGACCAACCGGGCATATAAGGGTTGCGAGCGAGCAATTAGGCGGTCAAAAATTGTCTGGGGTACGACCATCAGGTCACGATCTCGAATTATCTTGCTTTTTCAGATTTGCTTAATAGATAAAACCCTCAATTTATGTAAAAGCACTTCTTCTAGATGATCGCACCATAACTACTTCAACCATAACTCTGGTCCGCTGTAGGAGGAGACCATGAACAAGTGAACACCGGGGGCTAAATAGCTGCCTACCTGTTGCTCAAGCAATATGGTTTCGCCAACCTCCAACTCGCCTGAAAAATGCCCCAACCGGTACTGCAAGCTGGTATCGGTATGATTGGTCACCTGCAGGTACTGTTTTGGGGAAAGCTGCAGGCAGCGCGGGTTTGGCATGTCCGGCCAAATCTCTATCGAAGCAGTCTGCCCTTCAGCAGGTCCAGCGCAGATGCCCGCGGCGGGTGAGCTCGCATAGGGTGTGGCTTGGACTATCATGACCTGCGCTGTGGGGGAAGGGATTGGAAAAACAGGTGTGGTCTCTTCTGAACATCCCGCAAGAAGCCACACTGATATGAGCGCAATCAAACCGACCCACAGCAGCAAATTTCTTAGTAAGACATGAATTTTCATTTCACAGTCCCAACGGTAGTTTAATTTAATATGTTGATGATCTGATTATAATATGGCAATCAAATATCCACTAATTATCCCGAATAGCGTCTCTTGGAGAGACTGGCTGATGAAATTATATAATGCTCTGTTTATTTTCTGCGTGCTACTTGGCTCCGCTATTCTCCTGCTCGTAGTATTTACGGCGCTGCCTGTGCAAGCGATGCCGCTTGTGGACAACTCAGAGGCAGCCATTGTAGTACAGAATAACTGGGGTGGTTGGGAAGCTCGGGGGATGCATATCCAGTCTTCATCGTCACCAACAGGTTCCATAACCTATACCCAGCACCTACCGGTTATTTTCGGTTTTGGGCTGCCAGCGTTTGAGCTGCTTGATTTTTGGACAAGTGATTCCGAAGGAACGCCTATGCTGGCATTTCAAGCTGGGGATGAGATTCAGAATGTGCTTACCGGCATCAACAACTATTATTACCCACTCACGGCCAGTCTCGAAATCAGCCGTACCAATGGAGATGCAGCTACCAGAATAATCAGCGAAACTATTATCCTTCCCAAGAGCGATTGGGAGTTCAGGTTCGATGCAACGGCACCTACTAATGTTGGCATTTATGACCACAAGGCATTGCTATCCGCGAAAACGCTATCGCCGACTTCGCAAACAGCATATGCAGTCAACCCCACCAGCCAAATCGTGATCAACCAGCAGCAAGGCTTCGACCGCTGCTATGCGCCCACGCTTGAGGAGATGCAGACCTGGTGGGAGAACAGTCCCTACTCTGTGTTCAACTTATATATTGGGGGCGTGAGCTTCGCTTGCCGGGACGAACCGTTGGATGCGTTGTGGGTTCACCAAACTGCAGAGCAGGGCTGGGAATTTATCCTCACCTGGGTTGGGCCGCAGGCCCCTTGTACCTCCTTTAAATACCGCATGAGCAGCGACCCTAAAGTGGCTTACGTTGAGGGAAAACTAGAAGCCGAATACGCCGCCGAGGCAGCCCAACGGTTGGGGTTCTTCGACCAGGCGGTAATCTACTACGACATCGAAGGCTATACCAACGACTCCGAGTGCCGGGAGACGGTCAAATCTTTCATGCAGGGTTGGGTCGAACAGCTGCAAGCAAATAACCTGCGCGCGGGTGCCTATGGCAGTCCGTGCCGTTCCTACATCACGGATTGGGCGACAATCCCAAATCCGCCCCATGACATCTGGATCGCCCATTGGATCACCAACAAGTACAACCCTTCTGCAACAGTATGGGATGTCCCGTGTGGGTTGGATAATACTTATTGGAATGACCACCAACGTCTGAAGCAGTACGCCGGGGGACATTCCGAAACTTGGGGCGGTGTGGAGCTGGCGATCGACAGCAATGTGCTTGATGGGCATATCACCGCCCTGCCACTCCAAACCAGCAGTACATCCTCCCAGTCAGCGGTATATATGACCACCATTCGACAATCTGGTCCCCAGATAGATGATTTCGGGCTGATAAACCAAGGACATGGCTGGGTTTTAACCAATGGGCGTTTGCTCGTCACAACCGACGGAGGCCATTCCTGGGAGCAGCACTCCCCAACCAAGCTTCAAGTTTCTGCCGTCGCGTATGCACCAACCGGTGAAGCGTTGGCTGGTTGGTAGGGATACGGAACTCGGGCAGCTGCAAGTTGGACATTCGCAGAGCAAAAGCCGCGAATGGTCATTTTTCCCTTTCCCAGAGGAAGGCTATGATCTCGAACACTCTATTGCCCGGATCTATATTGAAGCATTGGATAGGTCGAGCGCATATCTGGTATACAAACTTGTATCCAGCAGTAATTTTTCAATCGGGCGAATGTTCTTCACCCAAGACGGCGGCCGATCGTGGCAGGAACGCAGCATCCCAATCGGGGAGGAAGTCCACTTCCTAAACCCTAACGATGGTTGGACAGCCGGGGGTGCCACCGGGAAGGAATTTTACCAGACAAACGATGGCGGGATGACCTGGCAGCCGCTACTCTCCAACGGATTTATACAGGATCAAAACAGTGTCATAGCCGATCATCTGAACCTGCCCAATGGAGCTAGGAACACCTCTGCAATCAACCGTTTCCAGGCTTGGACTCTGCTTGAGGACAGCAACTGCGAGGGAGACAAAGCTGCTGGACAGATTGCCTGCCAAGAGTCCGCAACGCTGTTAAGTACCAACGATGGCGGAATAACGTGGAGCCAAATCTACCTGAGATAGCGAGCGACTACAAATTTCCGCTTTTGATTACAATGGCAACAAGGTCTATTCAACACTAAACTTTGGAAATAGCCATATTTAGACTACAATAAATTAAGGAATACAGCTTTTTATCCACCTTTTTAGACCACACAATAAAAGGAGCCGTGTAATGCCCGAAACGAAATACCGAACCATGGGACAGCAGTTTGGTCGGCGATCCTGGGCTGAGCCCTGGAAGATAAAAATGGTCGAACCGATCCACATGATCAGCTCTGAAGAACGTTACAGGGCGATCAAAGATGCTGGCTACAATACTTTCTTACTGCGGTCAGAAGATGTCTATATCGATTTGCTCACCGACAGCGGTACGAACGCGATGAGCGACCGCCAATGGGCCGGGATCATGTTGGGTGATGAGGCGTATGCTGGCAGCCGCAACTTCTACCACCTGGAAGAAGCTATCCAAACTTACTACGGCTATAAGTACATCGTTCCTACACACCAAGGCCGCGGTGCAGAGCATATAATCAGCCAAATATCGATTGAGCCAGGCATGTATGTACCTGGCAATATGTATTTCACGACTACGCGCTTGCACCAGGAACTGGCCGGCGGTACATTCGTAGATGTCATCATCGACGAAGCCCACGACTCGACTAACCAACATCCTTTCAAGGGGAATGTCGATTTGGATAAACTTCAGGCGCTGATCGAGCAGGTTGGGGCGGACAAAATCGCTTATATCAGCCTAGCCGGCACGGTCAACATGGCTGGCGGCCAACCAGTCAGTATGGCAAACGTGCGCGCACTGCGTGGGCTCTGCGATCAGTACGGCATTCGTATCTACCTGGATGCCACGCGGATGGCAGAAAACAGTCTGTTCATCCAAGAACGTGAAGAAGGCTATGCGGGCAAACCCATTTCTACGATCTTGAAGGAATTCTGTTCATACACAGATGGGGCCTGGATGTCTGCTAAAAAAGACCACCTAGTCAACATCGGCGGCTGGCTGGCGGTGAACAATGAGGATATCTTCGACCTCGCCCGCAATATGGTCGTGATATATGAGGGTCTGCACACCTATGGTGGTATGGCCGGGCGAGATATGGAGGCGCTCGCAATTGGTATTTCCGAAGCGGTAGATGATGACCACATCCGCAGCCGGGTACGCCAGATCCGCTATCTGGGGCGCCTGCTGTTAGACTGGGGGATTCCGATCGTAGAGCCGATTGGTGGGCATGCGATCTTCCTCGATGCCCGGCGTATGTACCCGCACATCCCGCAGGACCAGTTCCCAGCCCAGACGCTTGCATCCGAGCTGTATATCGATTCCGGTGTACGGGCTATGGAACGTGGAGTAGTGAGCGCCGGTCGTGACCCGGAGACGGGTGAGCACCGCTACCCGGCGCTCGAACTGACTAGGCTAGCTGTACCTCGCCGAGTGTACACCCAAGCACACATGGATGTGGTCGCAGAATCCTTGAAAGCGGTTTACGATGCCCGCGAACAGACCCGGGGTCTGAAAATGGTCTACGAACCAAAATACCTGCGTTTCTTCCAGGCGAGGTTTGAGAGACTATAAGGATGCGTCAAATCTCACGATAATCACTTGATATTAACCCGGGGCTGTCCAAAAAAGGCCAGCCCTTTCACATTAAGAGCACTTATCTGCAAATATACCTACGGGTATACAACAGATATCTATGAGTTGATACGAACACCCCAAAAGCGCAGGCTTATTCAATAATAATCATCTAGACATTATCCCCAATTTGTGGGATGACTGCTCCCCATCTTCGGAGCTAAGATAACATCGCAGACAAATTTATGGCAACTTATACCAGATACCATCAGAGCGGCACATGAACAAAACTTTCGCTTTATTTTGGACAATAGCCCTCCTGACAACAGCTGGCTGCTCCACCGAAGTTGAGGCTCCGGCAGCCAACCAGCATGCCTCACCAGAAGCCGTTGCCAAGTCATTGAACTCGGTTGATCCATCAAAATTCGAATATCTATTCGAGTACGATCCAACCTTGCCACTCGATATTCAGGATGAGCAAAGCAGCCAGGGCTCCGGTTGGGCGCAGATCGATTTCAGCTATGCCAGCCCAAAAGGCGGCCGGGTGCCGGCACGAATGGTTCTACCGGAAGGTGAAGGACCCTTCCCGGGGCTGCTCCTGCAGCATGGAAGCTTGCGTATCTACGATGATTTCACTCCCGCCGCCCGCGTCCTCGCCCGGTACGGCACAGTCGTCCTGATGATCAATGACCCGTACTCGCGGCCGGGCGGTTGGCAGCCAACCAAGTATATGGGCGCGACCTGGCCGTACTATACTGCTCAAGACCTCGAATACAAGATCCAACACATCACCGATCTACGGCGGGCGATTGATATCCTAGCAGCCCGGCCGGAGGTGAACCCGAAACGGTTAGCTTACTGGGGCTACAGTTATGGCGGCGCGATGGGAGGCTTGCTGGCTGGGATAGAAAACCGGCTGGTTGCGTATGTGTTGCAGAGCGGGGATGGCGGATTGGTGGAGCACACATCCGAGCCGGGTGAGGACGGTTTGCCAACCCATTTCGGGAAAGAGTGGGCTGCGTTGATGTGGCCGACTGAATCACTGCACTTCATCGGTCGTTCTGCACCTGCAGCGATACTGTTCCAAAACGGCATCCATGACATAAACGTACCACCGAGCGATGCGATCCGCTACCAGATCGCTGCTAGCGAACCAAAGACGGTCATTTGGTATGACTCTAGCCACAGCTTGCCACAACAGGCATTTCTTGATGCGGCTGATTGGCTGCAGCCGTACCTTGGCGAGGACTTGCGTTGGTTTGCACCCAATTACCGTCCTTCAGCAATAATCATTGATCGGCTTTTTACGCTGTGGTTGTTATCCGTAATTGCCAGCCTGGTGCTCTTCCATATCGACGCGTACCGGCAGGGTTCAATCCCGATCCGGGAAAGATTGGGCTGGACGTTGACGATATTACTGCTTGGACCGCTAGAGATCGTGATCTATTGGCTAACAATCCGTCATATCAAAGCGGGTAATGCTGGGGCCAACGGTTTACCATCCTGGGCACGGGCGCTGACAGTCGCTACAATCAGCGGGACAAACCTGATTACCGGTCTCGTTTTGGGATCGCTGGTCACAAATCTGATCACCATCGTTGACTTTCGGGTCAGCCTCATTATCATTTACGCTTCTTTGCTGGTACTTTGTTGGGCTCTAAATTTGCTGTACCGGCGTTTGTACCGCATCAACGTATTTGGTTTCATTATGATAGCTAACTTTGCTATGGCAGAAACCTTACTGCTTTCGATACTCACCTCGAGCCCCCCAGATATGCCGGCCAGACTCAATCCAGGGACGTGGTGGGTAGCATCTTTAGGAACGATCACCATCCTGCTTACAACCTATCCAATCCATCTGCTGCTATTGAATAAAGGCTTGGCTAGGTGGGGAAGCGATCCTGATACCGGTTCTGTTCAAATGACCAAAAGCAGATACCGCTGGTTGGTACTGACCAGTGTAATCGTCATCTCCTTTCTGGGGATATACTTGAGCGTCTTATTGTTGGTGCTGTCAAAAACCGGTCTGGAAGTCCCTGAGGTTATCGCCCTGCTAGCCGGTCAAAATCCCTAGTTTCTAGCCACAAGGCACAGTAATGCATAAAGCCAATGAGCTCTTTCGGACCTCTCAGTTGTTTATACAGGATCAATCTTCCCAACCACGGGCAGTGGGACGGGAACGATAGGGATTCGAGGTTATAGGTCTACTGCTCAAAATACCGATTGCAAGCCCTGCTCAAGCGCTTTCAGGGAAGATCCCGGCTGTTCAATCTGAAGATTGATCGTTTCTTTGAACGCCTCGATGGGTATGAATTCATTTTGCCCCAGAACTGCCGCCAGGGCGGCTAGCGAGCGCAATGATTTCCGACCAACTTTCCACAGGGCGAGCTTGCGAACCTGTGCCAGCGTTTCTATTACCGGCAGCTGGTCATCGATAAAGACCAGATCGCTCGCGACCATGATCGCCAACCAATGGGCAGCTTGGGTTAGGCCATCCGCGCTCAGTATGACCAGGATATCCGGTTTGGAAATCCCAGAGAAGATGATCTCGCTGGGACTTATGATCAACTCGGATATGGAGAACCCAGTGCGCACCGTAACAGGGTATTCGTTGCGTTGGCTGGCGTACAAACCGGAGAGGATGGCTGCGTGGGCAAGGAATTGAGCGGCGCTGCCCACCCTCATACCAGCTGAACCAGCCACTACTATATGCATCGGTACCTGTAATTCAGACGGGTATTTCACTTCCAGCCCACCTCCAATCCAACTATGGGGGGAATCCAATTCGTTGGCAAGCGCTTGGCGATAGGCGCGGCTGAATTCTGGCCGATCATTATCCTGGATGATGCCGCGGATAAAACCTAATTCGGCCATCGTTTGTTCCAGTCGCGGCTGGTTAAATTGATTCTGCGGGCCGAAATGCGCCGTACACAGTTCCCAGATATCCAGCAGTGCGAAGCCATCGTGTGTAATCGCAGTACGGATGAGATCAGCCAAACTGTTGTCGCTAGCAGTCGTCCGGGCAACAAAACCAGCCCCATTCACCGCCACCGTCTGGCAGATATCAAGCGGCTGTTCGAGATTCCCGTAGCGGGTGGAAGATGTGATCGCACCGCGTGGGGTGCTGATTGACACTTGCCCACCGGTCATACCGTAGTTCAAGTTGTTAAATACCAAGACAGTCACCCCAATATTACGCCGGGCAGCATTTATAATGTGGTGTCCCCCAATCCCACAGCCACCATCCCCCATCAGCACAATCACGTGCAGATCAGGGTTGGCCAATTTGATTCCGGTTGCATAGGTGACCGAACGGCCATGCAGACCGTGAAAGGCGTTTGTCTTGAAGAACTTATCCGATAACCCGCTGCAGCCAATGTCCGTCACAATTACGACCTGGTGCGGGTCAATCTGCATCTTCAATAAGGCGTCGTTCAACCTATCTACAATAGCGCTGTGCCCGCAGCCCGGACAAAATGGCAGCGGTAGGAGGTCTTCGTTCATGTAGCTTGTAAAATCATCCATACTTCACACTCGCTCGAAGATCTGGGCAGGGGTGATCAATCTGCCATCCACCCGGTTGAGACCCGCCACTTGCTGCTTTGCAGAAGCCAATCTTTCTATCTCTCTGCGATACTGCCCGTGATTGAGTTCCACGACCAAGATGTCCTTTGTGCCCGGTAACGCAGTTTGAATAGCCGCTTCAGGTACCGGCCACAAGGACCGCAAGGTCAGACTAGATACACACCTCCCACCCTGACGGGCGACTTTAACCGCTTCGCGGACGGCTTGGGCGGTGATGCCATAACTGATAATCAAGGTTTCCGCTCCAGTTTGCATATCCCAAGTGACATCCTCCAGCTCAGTGCGGTGTGCATTGATCTTCTCCCAAAGGTGTTGGTTCAACCGGCCAATTATTTGCGGATCTTTGATCAGGTATCCACTCTCGTCATGCGAAGAGGTAGATGTACGCACTAAGTGCGGACCGCCGAAATGTGTAAGTGGCACCACCTTGCCTGGCTGTTCAAGAGGATAAATGTGATAAGTCTGCTCCACTGGGAGGGTGTCTCGCAACGGCGGCTTGATCCCGGTCAGCCGATCGCTTTCAACCACTACCCGGGTAGCAACCAACTCTTTATCAGCCGCGATAAATACCGGCGTCCGAAAACGTTCGGCAAGTGAAAAAGCTCTGCCTGTCAGCTCGTAGCACTCTGCAATAGTCGAAGGGCACAAGACGATCTGCGGGTAGCCGCCCGAAGTCCCCCACTGCAGAAATTGGACATCGCCCTGAGCGACGGTCGTTGCTCCTCCGGTGGCAGGTCCCATCCGCTGGCAGTCAACGATAACCAAGGGTACTTCGCACATCAGCGCCGCCCCAATGCTCTCGCTGAAAAGGCTGATGCCCGGACCGCTGGTCGCCGTCATCGCGCGCGCGCCAGACAAAACCGCCCCGATGCAAACACCCATGGCAGCGATCTCATCTTCTGTTTGGAGCGCTACGCCGCCTACCCGAGGCAGCTCCTGGCTCATCGCTATCAGGATTGGTGTAGCCGGTGTGATTGGGTAGCCAGCGAAAAAATTGCAGCCCGCATCCAACGCGGCGCGCACAATCGCTTCATTGCCGTCGATCAATTCTCGCATCATTTCCTCTATAAGAAGGCTAACTGCTATATGATACCTAATTATCCCGGCTTTTGGAGTCACAAATCAATCTGCACAGCAAACCAATTGATAAATATAGTGTTCAATATAGGATGGTAGGTAGTACCACATTTTTGCTTGCTGTGCTCAGGTTCCCCATCAACGCGATTCTATCCGGTTTGGTCAAAAATATTACGTCTAGTAGCGTACAGATGCTTTCCCAGAGTGATTCGAACTGAAGTGGAATTTATCTGCTTTCAATAATGGACGTCTTTGTGGTTTTGTAAAATATATTACCTGGATTATGGTCTTGTGGGGCAAATTCGTAGTATTATGCTTATATACAGTCAACGGATGAATCGAGGTGCAGGCGCAGGAAAGCATAACTCATTGAAGCAGCCATCCAATGAGAAGAATTGCTGCCATATATCTACGATGGTTGTGTTTCGCTCTTCTGGGAGGGAGAACATCTTTTGAATCATTTCAAGAAATGGGCTGAACGAAAATATCCTCTTGGGCAGAGATTCTTAGCATTAATTCCGGCAGGAGTTCTCTTTGTCTTTGTCTTCCCATTTCTTCTGGTAAAAGTAGCACCTGCTCTTGATGAAAATTTGGGATTTATTTCGATCGAGTACGGATTACTAACATTGCTTATTGGCAGTATTCTTATCATCGTTGGGTTGATCTATGCAATGTGGTCAATCTCGGTACAGCTATTCCGCGCAAGTGGGACTCCCCTTCCGATCATGGCCACGCAGAGATTGCTGATATCTGGTCCATTCAGGCAATGCCGTAACCCAATGACCTTCGGAACGATACTATTCTATTTGGGTATCAGCATCATTATTGGATCAATTTCAGCCATTGCATTTGTGCTGTTATTCTCCTGCCTGCTGATTTTTTACCTAAAGTTTGTTGAAGAAAGAGAACTTGAGGCAAGATTTGGGGAAGAATACATTCATTACAAGGCGGAAACCCCATTTCTTATCCCAAGGATATTTTCAAAGTCAGGCTGAAGGTACCAAGACGTTGACGCGTTAATCTCTGCTGATAGATGTCTTGCCAGAGCGAACCACCCATGATTCGCACACTGCTAGCTGCAGCACCACGGGCATCCATAAAGCTGCTTTCATTATCACACATCCTGAGGCTCGGTAGAGTGGCAAAGGAGGGGCTAAAAATGAAACGTAAGTTAATATTATCTGTTCTATTGCTCACCCTATCACTGATCACGTATTCCTCATCCCTTCGGCAGCTAGGGTCTGCATATATCCCTGTCCCTTCTCTTGATACTCTTTCTCCAAACCTTTGCACTGCGTTTTGTCTCGATTATGGCGATCACTGTGTGTTCGGCGCGAACCAGGATAACTTGCTCGAAATTGGTTTATTGTTCGTCAACAAGCGGCATGGATTGAAAATGACCTGGGACTCAAGTACTTCCGGGGATTATGCGCGTTGGGTTTCCGAGTATGGCAGCGTGACGATTAATTTCGTTGCCTACCATATGGCTTGGGCGGGGATGAATGAGGCCGGTTTAATGGTCAGTACTATGGCTGTCCCTGAAAGCCGCGGACCCAGAGCGGACGGAAGACCTTCTTTCCAAGGTCCTTTCTGGATGCAGTATCACCTGGATAATCACAGCACGGTAGATCAAGTGATTGCCAGCGATGCTGATATACGACTGGTTAAATCGGCGGTCGACCACTACCTAGTCTGCGACCGTAGTGGTACATGTGCTGCAATTGAGTTTCTTGATGGCAAGCCGGTTTACCATACTGGTGAGTCGCTGCCGGTGAAGGCCCTTACCAACAGCACCTACGAGCAGTCAATCCGTCCTTGGGAGGAAGAAGATATCCAGCCGAATGAAAATTCGTAATGGCGATTCGCTACAGCCGCGAACAGGCTCTCCGCTTATGAACTAGCAAACTCAGCTGATGCAGTAGCCTATGCATTTGACACACTGGAGCAGGTTTCTTGCCAAAACACAGTTTGGAGCTTTGTCTATGATCCGGTAAACCTACGCGTCCATTTCCTTACAAACCGCAATCCGAATATCCGCTACATCGATTTTGACAGCCTCGATTTCTCGTGCCAGACACCGGTTATGATGCTGGATGTTCATGCAGATGGCGAGGGTGATGTCAGCGATGCGCTCCTCCCGTATACACATGCAGCGAGTTTCGCTCACAGCAGGAGATTCTTCAGCCAATTTGATGGTATGAGTATGCCGGCGCTACTGGTTGACACCCTTCTATGGGGAATTGAGAGTTTCCCCTGCGATGATGGAGTGGACACGCAGCAAAATGGTTCGATGCGCTACAGCCCTTTCGTCCCACCTACGATTAAATGGGCTGGCTTGATGATCCTTCAACGGGTGGGACCGATCTGGATCCTGCTAACTGCGCTGTCGTTAGCATACCTGATCTGGCGACTGGCAGTCGGCCGGCCGATGTCTATCGGCAAACGGTTCAGTTGGGTGCTGTTAACATTCCTGTTCGGCCTATTTGGTCTACTGGCTTTCTTGATCAGCAGAAAAAAGAAGAATCGTGAAGTGCTAGCGACCTGATCGCTCGCTGGAAGCAAAAAATGTCCCAGCATTATTAAACATGTTGGTTTCAACCAGGAAGAGTTCAATATATAATCCTTATACTTGCTTATAACAGTACTTGGCTGATGAGGTAACCATGAAGTACGACCCGCCCATTCCACCATATCCCCTTGCTGATATGTCGCGGGATGACGCACGCGATTTTTTTGATTGGTTCATGAAGCAAATACCCTACCGCTGCGAGCAGCTTTTGCGAGTCGTGAAATCCAGCAAAGGATTCTCAAGTTGGACGAACGACTTGTCCAGGGCATCGCTCCCATCACTTGCTAATTGGTTCGCAGGTAACGTGAAAATCAGGGATAAAACGCAATCAGAAATTGATGAGATCTACAATTCCGCCCCGGTTTGGTTTCGTCAGGTTGAGCTTGAAGATTGGACCCTCACAAACCGAACCTATTCCTACGCGTTTGATATAAGCATATATTTTGGCGAGGCATTGAAACATACGATCGGTGATATTGATTGGAGATTAAAAACCAACTCTCCATCTTCAGTTGATTACCATCTCCCAATCCTTCGTCACTTGGGGCAACTTGATTGCTGCCCATATCATCTCATAAAAGTATATGCATATGGTATTGCCAGAGGCTCAAAAGGACCTGAAAATCTGACACAGTTATTTGATATCTGGCACAAAAATCTGACTGGATAACGCGAGATTCCATCTGCTTGGTATTTGGGAGCAGGCCAGCGCTGCGACGCTTGGGAACGTTGGAGCGAGAGAACAAACCACGCTGGTGGAGTCGATGGGAATGCCAAAGCCCTCAGCTGTATACCGTTTGCCGGGAATCATAAAAGAAATCTACTACAAGGTTGTTCAAAATGCTTAACTGGAGTGAATACCTCAACAGCGATCGGCAAGCCTGGCTGCTCGAACCAGGAAATCCATCCGTCCGTTTCTGGACATTGATAGATATTCTCGATCGACCAATTCATGACGCCGAAGTACAACAAACGAGAGCGGCTATTACCCAACAGCCCTTGGTCAAGCAACTTTTTTCTCTTCAGCACCCACAAGGGCATTGGGGTGATGATGAAACCAAACCATATACTGCCCAGGGGGCTGTAACCGCTCTTTCTTTACTGCACATGCTGGGTGCTGCTCCGGACAAACGCACCGCAGCAGGCTGTGATTCCTTCCTGAAATTCTGCCAGCATGAAATTGGTGGCTTTTCACTGTCAAAGAAACAGCGAAGTGGAATATTCCCCTGCACGACGGGTGAGCATCTCCAATTTCTAGTCTATTTCGGTTTGGGAGGCGATCCGCGTGTGCGAACTGCATTCGCCTTTCTGATTGAAGATATGGTTACCGAGGATGGCCTGGATTGTGGACGCTACCAGCATCGAGACTGTCTCTGGGGAGCGATCGCGGCGCTCAATGGTTTGGCCGTACTGCCCACCGACATGCAATCAGCGCAGTCACATTATGTAGTAACAAAATTGGTAAATGCTCTGCTAGATGCTAGATATGATTTCAATGGCGAACATAAACGCTGGCTTACTTTCGGCGTTCCCCGGGCTTGGGACCTGCTCAGTGCGCTGAAAGCGCTAGCCGCGCATGGCTATATCCACGATGCACGGGTAGCGCTGCTGCTCAAGCTGGTCCTGGAAAAACAAGATAGTCAGGGACGATGGTCGTGCGGTTCCGTCTCACGCACCTGGCCAATTGAGAAGCGCAAACAGCCCAGCAAATGGGTCACGCTTGATGTGCTGCGATTACTGAAACACTTAGGATAGACACCGATGTGAGAACTATGTGTAGCCTACAGCTTTATGTAGCCATCAACTTATGACGGTGCTTGAGTGGTGTGTTTTGGGCTAACTTTAATCTAGGTTTGTGGTGATCACAAGTCTGTTCCGGCCGGTGGTTGATTGTTCCGATGAGCAACAAGATCAGTGCAAGCAACCGCAATCATAATGCCAAAATCTGAACCGGCGGAGATTAGTGATGTCCGAGATTTCAAAACAAAACCTAAACGATGTAGCTGAAACGTTGCTCATAACTCTATATATACGTGCAAAAGAATCGGAGCGTCCCGATGCCATTATCAAAGACGAGAAGGCTGTGGCGCTGATCAAAGAAATAAACTATGATTTTTCACAGATCAAACAGATCAAGATAGATGAAACGGATCAAGTAACGCTTGTACTGCGCAATCGGGAATTCGATAGCTACACACAGAATTTTCTTGCTCATTATCCAGAATCTGCGATTTATCCATATAGGATGCGGTCTCGATGCGCTCTTCGAGCGCGTAGATAATGGCTTTGTCGAGTGGTATGATCTTGATTTGCCCGAAGTCATCGAAATGCGCAAGAAGTTCATCGGTGATAAAAAGGAGCGTTACCATTTGTTGGGTTATTCGGTGTTCAACGATGCTTGGCTAGGCACGATGAGTGCATATCGCCAGCGACCTTTTCTCTTTCTAGCCGAAGGGGTATTTATGTACATCAAACAATCACAAGTCAAGTCACTGGTGAAAAAATTGTATGAATATTATCCAGGGGCAGAGTTAGATTTCGATGCATTTTCGCCGTTCCTCGTCCGGATGAACAACTTACGTATGTCCCTGACAAAATTCGGTGCTCGTAATTACTGGGGTTTGAAACGTGGCAGAGACCTGGAAAACTGGAGCACAGGGATTTGCTTGCTCGACGAGTGGAGTTACTTTGATAATCCAGAGCCAAGAACTCGATAATGTTCGATGGATGCGTCATGGACCGCTTTTCGCCAAGGTTTTGAGCATTTTCCACTATCGACTTAGAAAGGTACAATTTGAAACAAATTAGATCTGCCCTACCCCAAATTCAGCCAACCCGCTTGTGGCGCGAGGGAAAGCGCCGCGATTTACCAACTTTGGATCTGTGTAAAAGATGTTACGGAACAGCGCCGCACAGCCGCGCATGCAAATCGTTATTCACCTAAGAAGGACATGTATTTCCAATGAGCTATGATCCTGAAGAAGTTATTCGGTCATACGAGAGGAACGCCGAGATTGAAGATCGGTCGGAGAAGGAACTCTCTCTTCGAACAGAGATCCCAAGAGAATTCATAAAGCGTTATATCAAACCAACGGATAGGGTTCTTGATGCTGGCGCCGGAACAGGGATCAATGCCATTATGATGTCGAGACTTTGTGAAATCGGTAACCCTTCTTGATATCACGCCGCAGATACTCGAGCTTGCTAGATCAAATATTGAGAGTGAAGGACTGCAGGACCGCGTTCAGGTCGTCGAAGGTGACATTTGCCACTTGGATCAATTCGAGGATGGGCAATTCTCTTTTATTGTTTGTGTGGGTGATTCACTTTCATATGTTTTAGATCAGCGAGAAATGGCCATTAAAGAACTAGTACGTGTGGCAGAGAGCGGATCAATCCTCATTCTAGGTTCAGATTCAAAATATGGGTTTTTGCGGTTGAAGCTGGCCCAGGGAAATATCGCGGAAGCAAGAGAGATACTGAGGACGGGCGGGACCTATTGTGGTATGGGACCGAAAACCCATCTGTACACAGTTGGTGAAATGAAAACTTTATTGGAGAGAAGCGGGTGTCAGCTACTTGTTGTCGCCTCCACGCCGAGTCTTTCGGATACCTTTGACGTTGCTCCTTTTAATGAAACGAACACGTGGGAAGAATTAAAAGAAATCGAGCTTGAAGTGTGCACAACGCCCGAATTGCTCGGCATTGGGTTGCATCTACTATTTGTTGCTCAGAAAAGATGAAGGGCAATGGGCCCGAGAAAGCGATATGGCGGCATAAACTTTCGCGAAAAATCACGCTGCCAAACCTCGGGGGCAGTTCGACTCAGCTGCACCGGAGGGCGAGCGGGGGCAATTATGAACAAATTGGCTCCGAGCAGATATTTTTTGGAAAAGCACCGCAAAGCGTCACCTATCCTTATCATCCTGGACTAAGGATAGGTGAGTGAATGTTCAGGATTGGGTAAGATCAAATATATTTTAGCAGCATTCAGCCAAATCCCCACCGAACACCCGGCCGGTCAGCTGGCGGTAGGTCAGCGTCCAGCAGCCGGAGTAGAAGGTCTCAGCGATGCTGGCGATCGACATCCCCCATATCCAGATCACACCACCCAAACAAATTAAGCTGGTCAGCCCGCCGATTGAGAAATCTCCATCCAATATCTGCGAAGACAAGAGCAGCGGGACGAAGAACAGCAGGGATATCAAGATGGCAGGGATCACAATCAAACCGATAACGGCAAAGTTGATCACGAAGATAAAGAGCCACATCAAGAACACACTGCCCAGCTGCCCCCAAAAGATCCTCCATCCGCCCTTAATACTCTCCCAAATGCCCTGATCTTCGATAACACAGACCCGTTCCGCCAGCGTACGCAGCAAGCTGAAGAATACTCCGACCAACACACCCAGGCAGCAGAGCGGGAAGAACCAAACCAAGCTCAGGAGTATTGCTGTTGGGTCTGGTTTGAAGTCGTAGAATGAGAATTTACTCAGCCCCATCAGTAATGAGATTGTCGCCCAAATGAGTGGAAAAACCGCCAACATAATTATCAGGAAGCTCGGCAAACCGGAAAAAAGGTTAATCCAGAACATGCGCCAGCCATAGCGCCGAAAAGCCACCCAACCAGCCCGTCCAGTTGGGCGAACGCCCTGTTCAGCTGCGTTGATCTGGTCCACCAAACCGGTACGGCCGATCACCTTCAAGATCGCGAAAACGATCCCGATGAGGAAGAATACTACGATCACCACTGCGATGAATGGCACGAAGGCAGGGCTGAAAAAGAATCGTTCCACCTGCCCAGCTAGTTTCGGCGGCAGAGTATCATAGCGGTAGCTGCTGGATGACGAGCTGTTAAAGTACAGCGCGGCCAAGAACCCAAACAGCCAAAGGATTTTAAATTTCCAGGTGATCTGCCAGGCACGCCCGATGATTCTCCCGAAGTCCATGCCAACCTCCTTTATGGACAACTAATCTGATTCAACAAGTATAGGATATATGAATGATATAGGAACAGTCATCCCCCAGATTGGGTATTAGCTAGGGGAATCTATCTAATTGCCTCCCCCGAAAATACGATGGCCTACCTGTACTCTAACCCTTTACCCACTCAAAAACCCTATTAACGGTATGTGCTGCCCCAACCCCCGGTCCGGCGGCGATTGCGGATCGAATCCTGTAAACTGGAAAGCATTTCATCGTACAGTGATTGGTGAGTCGGATTTACATCCATGGCCTGCTTATCCAATTCGGAGAGGAAATACAATATCCAGCGCAGCCAAGTGCTGGGATTCTCTTCATAAAGGGTAATATCCTTAACAACGTTATCTAGCTCTTCACGCAGGTCATATTCTTTGATCATAGTTCGCTATTCTCCTGGAAATTTATTTCAGTCTAACGAGATCTAGTCTCGGTCAAATCAGCTTTGGGATAATAATAAAATGCAGTATATCATACGAACTCGGTCCTACCAGACGCCTGCGGCACTGATCGGATGGATTTCAAAGGACAAAAGGAATGCTGACCAATCCCAGGAAAATGATGCCCACAAACAAACCAAGCCAACCCCACTGCCCTCTTTGGGCAAAGTAGCCGGGGCTGACAATTGATGTATAGAACAGCATCCCAATTGCGATGAGATACACCCGTACTGCCCAACTGGCGTTCAACAGCAGCGCGATACCAGCGATAATCAGACACAGTGCGGTGATCAGCTCAGCAGCGATGTGGAACCCGATTCGAACAGGCTCTGATTCCAGCTCAGGGATTTGTTCACGAGCATAAGAAATCGTCCATTGTGCAACCATCCCAACACCGACCAAGAGCGCGAACAGAGCAGCGAACAGCATCGTTTTACCTCCTGAGTTTGATTACAGATAGTGTAGTCGGAATCCCAGCTAGTTATCCACACAAAATATCCCGTTGATACCTATGCAGCTGGGAGGTTTGCAGAAGTTGATCTAAACCTAACGCGGTTTTAATGCGATCAAAATAAGCTCAGCCCCTAAGGCAATCCAATCTTCATCGCTACCATCCACCTCGTAGCCCAAATAGCTCACAAAGCGCGCCTCTTGAGGATGCTGGCGAACAAAATTCAGCATCAGCGGACCAGCCTTCGCAGGGCTTAGCTGCTCAGCCCGGACATCGATCTGCTCGCGGCCAACCACGATTGAGGTATCTGGATTCGCCAGCAGGTTCTGGTACCAATCGGATGTGGGACCAAATCCAGCATTGACCACAAACGTTCCTGTCTCCGGTTCATGGTGAACAACTTCAAGAACAGCTTGGCGCAAAAGACCGCTCTTCCGCCCGGTATGGTTCAAAAGCAGCATGCGTTTACCGAATAGACCACCAAACCCAATGCGATAAATAAAGATCGGTAAACGGAATAGGATGCGGTTTAGTCCACGCGGTGGGGATACTTCGCGTATCTTTGTTGGCATAAAATTATCCCTTTGATTTACTACAAAAATGATGATGCACCATTCACTGCTCCAATATCATTTCCGAGAATCCAGTCTTGGGCGGGTGCGAGCCAATCTGGAATGGCGCGGTAGAATGCATCATGCCGCAATCCTGTGTCGTATTCAATTTCTCGCAATGCTAAGATCCCATCAGAGCGAGAAGCGAGCGGTCGACATGAACCGCCGAGTTCATCACTCTGCTTATCGATCGATAAGACACGCCCATGGAGACTGATTTCGGGTCGGTCTTCAAGCCAGTCTCCACAGATAGCGATGATCACATATTTTAAATTTGGGCCTATGAACTGAGATGAAACCTCTAAGGCGAGCGCACCACCTATGGAGAAACCAATAACACTGATTTGTTCAGCCGGTACCCTCGCAGCCAGCAGCCTGCTTATTTGCTGTTTGACAAGACGGATTACCGCATCAGTATCGGGATCCTGTTCACGAACGGTACTGATCATATTCACCCCACCATTTGCCCAGTATTTTAACCGTTCTTGGTACTCTAACTTGCCATATTCGGGATGCTCAGCATCATTTCCCTGTTCTTCGATGATCTTACCGTGCAGGTAGATTGCAGAGTACCTATTTAGATCAAGCTCTTGCAGCAGTTCAGAAGTGATCGTCCCGAGTGTAATCAGAGTCGCTCGATCTCCAGCAGGTTGGCTAGTCCCCTGCCTAGCGAATGTACAATCTGACAGGAAAGCGGCGATGAATTGTATAAAAACAGATCGAAATATGGTCTGCATGGTTGTAATAGTATCCTATGGAACATCAGGAACAACTTTGCGCAGTGGCATGCGGCAAATCAGCCAAATGCCATAAATGCCAAAGGGCAGCTCAAGCAAGATTATTCGAATATATGCCCACCAATTCGGGTCAATTGGCGCGTATACCATACCGGGCAGCATAATGGCTAGATTGGTGAATGCATGGATGAGCACAACCGGCCAAATGCTGCCCCACATAAGCACAAGTGCCGCGAACCAAAAACCACTTAACATGCAATTTATTGCGGTCAACCCAGCCTCAGTCGGGGTGCTGCCGGCCAAGGCTTGTAGCATGTGCAACCCTCCAAAAAGCAGCGCGGTCACCAATGCCGCATTAAATAAGCCGCGCCGGGCTGCCCCCCACACTCTAACGAGAACATAAAGTAAGATGCCGCGGAATAGGATCTCTTCCACGAAAGCGACCTGCAGTTGTCTGATCAGCAGCGTTTGCGCCTGAGATGAGTAGCGAAATAGCGATAAGTCTACCCTAATCTGTCCAAAGAAACCCAGCTGGTAGGCAATCACAAGGTATGTTGTGCTGATAAAAGCTACTAACCAGACTTGCCAATTCCCCAACCGAGCGATCCCCGCTGCCCGCAGCCAACCCAATAACCCGGCCAGTAAGATAAACAGCAGTGTCGCGAGTACTGCCCCCAGAGCCTGCGGCAGCAGTTCGATAAAATTAACCTGCAGCACCAGCCCAGAGACGAAGACGAATACGCTTGCGGCCAACAACCATCCGCCTAAAGCGAGTACAACGAACGTCAACGGGGATTTGGCTGCGGACCGTTTTACTCGAACCATTAAATCAACTCCGTGGGTAATCAGGTTTAGTTCCTCGGGCGAATAGCGCTTTCATGCTCATCTGGATTCCAGCCTCGGTTTGTGCTTGGCGTATGATCTCCAATGCCTCATGTTTGTAACGCTCTCTGAGCCCATCATCCATCCGCTCTAGTAAAGCACGGCGCCCATGCGACCACTGGTTAGCCCACCATTCTTCTTCATCTGTAAAGTAGAAGGTGGCTTCGGAAGCTTGGATAGCGACATCTTTCATTCCAGCATCGGTAAAAAGCTGTTGCATAACTTGCTCGTCATCGAAGTCAAACGTGTCGATAGCAGGAGCAGGTAGCATTTCTTCCTGAAACGCCTTGGTCATCTCCCAGAGCTGTTCTCCGAACTCGGCCTCGATGTACACGAAGGTAGAGAACGCCAATACACCGCCAGGTTTCAAGACCCGCAGCATTTCCTCCAATGCCTGCTGGAAATTGGGGAAAAAGAAAACGCCAAACCCACATAAGACAGCGTTGAAACGACCATCATCGAATTCGAGCTGCTCTGCGTCCATCCTGAGCGTTTGGATTTGCTTCAGCCCTCCTGCGTTGAGCGTATGATTCAGTTCCTGCAGCATCCCTTCGGCGAGGTCAATGCTGATTACCAACCCTTGAGCTCCAACCGCCTCGGCCGCGGGTAGTGTGACCGCACCGCGCCCGCAAGCCACATCGAGCACCTGCCAACCTGCTCTCAGTCCGGCATGCTCCACCAAGCCGCGGCCGAAGTAGGCAAAGATACTCGGGCCGGTGTTATCGTATAACTTGGATGAGCGGGAAAAGACACCGCTGATCCACTCTTTGTAGCTCCCATTCTCAGTCTTCAGCGAAATTCCCCTTCTTTCGTGTGGTTGAAAAACTTCCTGGAATAGCTGAACAAAACCAGAAGCGCTAGCAGAACGGGGACTGTCCACAAGAATAATGAAATCCCCTTTGTAAAAGTCAGCGGGGCTAGGAACTCATTTTCAAACTGCGGCAGGTTCATCTCATTCAGGACTTCCGCCAAACTGCGTCCATAGAAGCTGAGCGCTGCAGACAAGCTCAAGACGCTGTAGTACAGCAGCGACGACCAATAAGCCCACCTTTTCAGCTTGATCAATCCGTACAAGATGACAAGCTGGATTAGGATGTTTCCCGCCAGCCAGCGCACGCCGGTACGGCCCCAGATGATCTCCCCAAAGAATGGAAATAGCCCCTGCAGGAAGAGCGCCATATGAAAAGCCAATAACACCGCAAGCATGATACCCAGCACAATCAGCAATGGGAAGGGGTATCGTTCGCTCCAGTATTGGCGTGGGTCGTTGGTTTCGAAGGTTTTACGGACTGCATTCCGGGAATACAACCACATCAAAAGCAAAGGGGTGACCAGAGTAAAAAGCCCCAAGAAGATGCTGATAACGGCTATGCGTAAAGCAGATGTCGGGTTTGATGGATCAGCACGCAGCATAGAATTCGATAAAGCCGCCCAATTGAGGCTGACAAGCAGCCCAGCACCCAACCACAGCCATAGCAGTGTGCGAGTTAACGTGTATGCCCAACGACGCAGGCTGAACGTCCCTACCCCTAAGGGCAGCAGCACCGCCGCGAGAAGATAATAGCCCAGGTTCTGCAGCACCAGGTATGCGAACCAAAGCGAACCCACCGCAAACCCCTCATAATAAAAACGACCACCCTGAGAAAACATGTAAAACACATAGACTTCGAGTGGGCCATAATAGGCGGCCACCAGACCTACCGCGACCATCAGCGCGCCAGCTGTTTTGAGGGTGAGCTCGGTAATTTTATGCTGATTTGTCATATTGTCGTTCTCTATGCGACCTTTCAGTTGATACTTGGCTGATAACCTCTCGGTTTGAAGCAGTTGGACCTACCGGTTCCTGATTAAGAATAATTTTAGCAAGATATCCCCAATCCCGTCTATGGTTTACGAGTTATTTGCGAGAAGAGCACATCCGGTGAAAAAATATTGATGTTAAATGGGAAGTTATGATATAAAATAAACATACATGCGTGATAACCCACTGCCCGTCATTCTCATTCTGCTGATCCTCGCGGTATTGATCTACTACTTCTACCAGTCTACTAGTGGAGATCTGGACGCGGCTATTCGATCGATCACAAATCCGGGTGGCAGCGGGGGAAATCCGATCGAACTCGGTCACGGATGGAGTCTCCAACCTGGGGAAGGGTATTGGAGACGCTTTTTCAGGAATGCTGCGGTAAGCGGGCGCTTGAATACCACCTATTGTTAGGCTAAACCGACGGATTAGTATAAATGCTCAACGGCTGATTTCCATTACATTGCCTGCTGATCGGCATCCGCACGCCCGCAGGACGATTTCAACAATTCAGATAACAAGGAAAATGCATCATGACAAATGACAATACCAATGCTGCCTATGGGGCACACTTAGAACCTTTCTCCGGGATTCCAACATTTATGCGGCGACCCGCACAACGTGATCTCACGGGTGTAGATGTAGCTATGCTAGGTGTACCATTTGACAGCGGTACCAGCTACCGCAGTGGAACACGCTTTGGTCCGCGCAGTATCAGGGAGGCCTCGTTACTCCTGTGGGGAGTGAACGCAGTGATGGACGTTACCCCCCTAGAAGTGTTAAAAGTTATTGATTATGGCGATGTCGAAGTGATCCCAGTTGATATTATTGCCAGTATGAAAGCCATCGAATTAGAAGTCAAAAAGGTGCTTGACAAGGATGTGATAGTCGGTGTAATGGGTGGAGATCACTCCATATCCTTACCAGTATTGCGCTCTCACGCAGATAAATACGGAGCACTATCTGTAATACATCTAGATGCCCATCCAGATACTTGGCAAGCTGAGTTCGGTGATCACCCATACAGTCACGGGACGCCCTTTAGACGGGCGATTGAAGAAGGGCTTATCGATACCAATGCTTATATTCAAATCGGTATCCGTGGTCCAGTCAGCGGGCCAAGCGACCTTGAAGAAGCTCGTAAACTAGGAGCAAAAGTATATACGATCGGTAGGTGTTTCGAGATCGGAATACCCACTCTGGTAAACAGCGTTCACGAAGTGGTAGGAAACCGCCCGGTTTATATATCACTAGACATAGATGCGACAGACCCAGCTTTCGCACCGGGTACCGGCACGCCAGAAGTCGGCGGCTTCAGCAGTTATCAGATGCTGCAAATCGTAAGAGGGTTGCGCGGGCTAAATCTGGTCGGTTTCGACCTAGTCGAAGTAAGTCCGCCATACGACCCTAGCGGAATTACCTCAATTCTAGCAGCAAATCTCATCTTTGAAATGCTGTCCTTAATTGCGCTGAGGAGGGCGTCAGCAAAGAAGTAACGTGGCAAAAAGAATTGCTAACCCGGGTAGCCAGTTACGAAAACTACTCCCACCAACCCCATTCCCGAGTGTACCGACAACCCCGGTGTCAGCTCACTGGTGATTATATCTTCCGGGCAGTCAAGGTTCTCACGCAGCAAACTCTCAAATTCGCTCGCCTGTGCCAAGGCATTGACATGGATAATCGCCATACGCTCGATACCTTTGCCCTGGATGTCGGCTTGGGCAAGTTCGACAACCCTGGCCCAAGATTTACTCTGCGTGCGGACGCGCTCTAACATATCCAGCTTTCCATCTTGGATGGTTAGGATGGGTTTCATATTCAGTAGGGAGGCCATCCCCGCTGCAATGTGACCGACACGCCCGCTCATCGCTAAGTACTTTAGAGTCGAGAGCGCCGCGTAAAGTCTAGTACGCTCCCTTACAGCTTGGGCTGCGGCAATGATCGCCTTCGGTGGCGCGCCGTCCTGAGCAGCTTCGGCAGCTGCCAGCACCATGAAACCCTGCCCCATCGATAGGCTGCGCGTATCGACGACGGTGATATCCCGCTCTGGTTCCATCTCACGGGCAGCAACAGCTGAAGCATAGGTCGCACTCACTTCCCCGCTGACACAAAAACATACCACTGCGTCGGCGCCATCATCGAAGGTGGCCCGGTAAGCTTCAGCGAACTGCCCCGGTGATGGTGCGGCAGTCGTGGGGAGCTGCCCTTCGCGGTCGATCCGGCCGAACAGTTGGGCATCCCCAAGATCGTACACAGCTTGGTAAGTTTCTTCACCAAAGTGGACCGAGATGGGCACTTGGCGAATGCTCATTTGTTCGGCGAGGTCCAGCGGGATACTGCAGTCGGTATCGGTTACTATGGCGGTTGTCATCAGCGATCACCTCCTGAACGGGTTTTGCAGTAAGCAAGAGTATATTACACGCGGGTAGTTGCTACCCTCCTAACCGGCTTAACACCGCAGTTCGCGAATGGTGACGAGTAGATCAAAAAAACAAACATTCCCCCGAATTTATCGATTATCTACTGCTGAAGCACACCGGCTGCGATAAGCGCAGCCTTGATCCGCTCATCGGCGCGTGGATCAGACCCCACGAAGAAATCAGCGCTTGGATAACCAAGCTGGATCCCAAAGCGGTTGGTATCACCATCTATTGGCGGCCATAGGATGACAACACCCTCTGACGAGCGTGACATATATGCAGCCATAATTTCCCCACGATAAATTTCCGTATCTCCAACGCATACTACGAAGGGTTTGCCAGCTAAATCCTGTACCGCCAAGCGCTCACCCACATCGGGCTGTAAAACCACATCATGACGAGACCAGCTGTAGGCCGCAATGTCTGCTTCCCCCAGGAGCGCTGAGCCTAGGTCAGTGCATTCATCAGCGACAATTCCCTCGAAGAGGTATTCGGTTGGCATGAGGTAGATCGCGAAGGGTCCCATCTGGGCCGGTTCTGGTGGTGGGCTAACGTCCACGCTCCTGCACCCTTGGGTTGCACATATTAAGGTTATTACAACAGCCCAGAAGAACGAGCTGCGGGCAGGCCAATCCCAATTCAACGCAACGTGCTTGGCTCGCTGCCCCAACCTGAATAATGGATTCTTCTTCAAAATAATCATAACTTTAATCTTGCTTACCCACCCGGCATAAGATCAGTTAGATTGGTCGGTATCGTATCCTTCTGGCTGGTGAAATACATGTCCCGATCACTTATTCCGCCAACGCCTCTCGAAAAGCAGCTTCGACTAACCCACGTGAAGGCATACCCGATGCCCCATAATTTCGTCATATGAATCCAAATGTCGACGCGCTTCTCACAGCAGGATCGATATCTAAGCTGTTGATCTGCACCGTGGGGCTGCCCAGGAATTGCAGCGTTTCAGCCTGGTTCTGGTCTCTGACCTCGATCACCTGCAGGTCGATATCCAATCCTAAATTATCGATGACTTCGGACACCAGCGCAACAGTCGCAGCCGCGTAATCACATCCCGGGATATGCAGAACTCTTACATCAATCGCCATGATCTTTACCCTTATTTACACTATTAAGCCGTCTGCAAGTTTGATCTAAGTCTAACACTTATTTCAGCCGATCGCCCACTCCCCATAATATTTGTGGAGTCCTCTTGCAGGTGAACTTAAGGAAATTCGCTGGAGTATTATCATATATACTATTAGTTTACCGAAAGGGGTAAAGATATGGTCCCGCAATGTTTCAAACCGAATCCGCGCTATTTATACAAACTGTTAGTTGTCTACACCGTGGTCGCCCTGCTGATCCTGGCCGGCATCTTGCTGCTGGGTGGGTTGATCAGCTTGGATGACGCACGTGTTGGATTGATTATCATCGCGATCTTGCTGCCGCTAAACTTTATCTGGTGGATATGTGCGATGATCCTGGCATTTCCCTACTACCGCAGCCTTGAGTATGAAGTGCTGGATGATGAAGTCATCGTGCGGGTAGGGATATTCACTCACTCAGTCAAACACGTGCCCTACCGTACAGTAACCAACATCACTGTGAAGCGGGACATATTTGACCGCTGGTTCTTCAATCTCGGTTCGCTGAATATCCAAACCGCGGGTATGAGTGGTCAATCCGGTGCCGAAGAAAAGCTGGTGGGGTTGGAGAATGTGCAGGAAATCTACGAGATGGTCGCAGCTGAACTACGCCGCTTCCGCAGTGCGATGTCCCCGACACAGGCTGAGAGTGAGGGCGCAGTTCTTTCAGGTGAACAGAGCATAATACTGCTAGAGGAAGTCAAAGCGATCCGCGGATTGCTTGAAAATCGCACCTGAAATTCTCTCCGATCACGACATCTAGTGATACTTCACAAGCAAAATATCACCCCCGCCGAATACAGCGGGGGTGATCCAATTCTGGCATTGGGGAAAAATTATATGAGCCATATTCGGGCTCATACTGAGAGCAGATTAATGACCGTAGTGGTGGCAGGCGAAGGCAAAACAGAACGCAGGAGAATATCTTGAGGGGGAATGAGTTCTAGGAGTATTACCTGACTGATTTTTCTAACAGAGCTTTCCAGCGCGGTATATCAATTTCCCAACAGATAGTGATATTCGGCGCCCCCTGATTGCGCTGCGGCTCCCACATAGCAACATTGGCAGTTTGGTGACCGGCAACATGCAACTCATCCACCACAGTCATGCCGCGGGTGTAGGTCCCCTCACACTCAATGGCGACAAGATGCTTGCTTTTGCGGGTGCAGATTTGTGGGTCTAGCGCGATCGCCATAGCAACCGGGTCCGGCAGTCCGATCCCTGGGTCACCCAACCACTCCCGATTTGTTAGGAGTGCGTGGGCGTTGCAATCAATTACAAAATGAGACAGTGGGGTATCGATCCCTTCCTTGTAATAGCACATCTCTTCTTCGGTGAGGTTTGCAGCACCGCGGCACAGCTCCCAACCTACCATCTCCACCGGTAGTCCTGATTGGAAGACGGTGCATGCCGCCTCCGGGTCGCACCAGATGTTGTACTCGGCAGCTGGGGTGATGTTGCCAATTGTGCACGCCGCGCCGCCCATGACGATACAGCGGCTGACATTAGCGACGATATCGGGGGCTTGGGATACAGCCAGCGCGACATTTGTCAGCGGTCCCAAAGTGACCAATATGATGCCGGGATTGGCTCTGATCGTGTGGATCAGGACATCGACCGCGTGGGCCGTACCAGCGGAAAGCCGCGGGGGTGGGTAGCCGATATCCCCCAACCCATCCTGACCGTGGAACCAGCGCGCGTCATAGCGTTCCCGCACTAGCGGCTGCTGGGCACCCTCGTAAACTGGGGTATCTTTCCCACACAGTTCGACCGTGTAGCGGGCGTTGATGCTGCCCTGCACAACATCCACGTTGCCGGCCACGATGGTGATCGCTTCAACAATAACATCCTGCGCCTGGAGCGCCATGATCAATGCAACTGCGTCATCCGATGCGGTATCGGTATCGATGATCATTTTGCGGGTCATGGGCGGTCGCCTATAATGGGTGCAGTGTAAAGGGTTCTCTCTTTGATATGTATGCTCATTTTTTTAGGGCGATGAGTTTTGGGGTTTGTAGCAACATGCGCCAGATTATACCGAAAGAATGGATTTCCAGGAATAATTTAAGGGAATATCACTCCGGACGAGAATTTCCAGTGTATAATAGAATAATTCGACCAGTTTTATCCTAAAATACCCGGAGGTGATATGATGGCAAAATTTATGGTGCAGTTCAGCTACAGCGATTCAGGCCGCGCAGGTTTCATCAAGGACGGTGGTACAAAACGGCGTGAAGCCACAAAAGAACTGGTAAAAAGTCTGGGTGGTAAGCTCCTGGCGTACTACTTTGCGTTTGGCGATTATGATGGGCTGGCGATTATCGATGACCTTGATAACGTCGAGATGGTCGCCGGTCTGCTGGCCGCGTCTTCTAGCGGCACCGTGAGCACCAAGACTACCGTGCTGATCGACCCAGAGGACGTTGATAAAGCGCTGAAGAAGACGGTCCAGTTCCGAAAACCAGGTGAGTGAGACGAGTTAGCACAATACCAGCAGCCCCAGTATTCATCGCTGGGGCTGTCTTATTCTATCGAGATATTGGAACCCGTGAGTAGATATATTATAGCGATATGGCAGCCAATTCATGACTGTAATATAGTAAATCCACGCGTTTGTTCTGACCTGGAATGCCATTTATAAAAAGTACCAATATCTCGTTAGCTGTCCAAAATCATTACGGAGATAAAATCTCCTACCACTTCCCACCAGATTTTGTTTCCTCGAAAATCCAGGTATCCTGCAAAGGGGTCATATCTTCTCTCAATCCCCCAAAAATTACAATATTTTTTGGGCAGAATCGTAAGCCCTAGCAGCATTGACCCTAGGAGCCGGCACTTGATCAGGGTAAACCCTTGCCCAAGAGTTTGACAGAATATCAAAAAGCCACGTATCATCAAGGTAACCACGACCGCCATCACCCCCAAAAATCAGTAGTTTGCCCGAGTCTTCAATGAACGCAGCCTGGTGCCAGTACCTAGCCGGATGTTTGTACTCAACGCTTACCCGCCGCCACGAATTTTGCTGATAATCATATATCCTAATGCCATCCTCGTACCCAGCAGAGACGATATTTACATTCTCGAATGCCGTTTGATGCCCTCCCCAAAAGACAGAGTGTTTACTAATCGGATTATAAACCAGTGTGTGCCCGTACATCACGGGTGGGGGCGTGGCGAGCTTCCTCCCGGTCCATTTATTTGAGTTTGGATCATAACTCCATGTATCATCACATAAATCACGGTGTTCTTCATGACAATAGCCGCCAAACAGTATAGCTATCTGGTTAAGCTCGTCATACACCATGCCTGTATCGCTTCTCGGCGGTGGACTGCTTTCTGGAGAAACTTCCTGCCACTGATTGTCAGAGATAGAGTACACCCACGTATCTCCGATGCGGCCATCTTCGCCAAGACCTCTGATCAAAATGATCTGATGGTAGACCGGATCATACACCATACCTGGGCTTGATCGCGGTGCTGGTGGGTTGGAAGTCTTCAGCGATTTCCAGGTTTGGGTGTCGGAATCAAATACCCACAGGTCTTTGAAATATTTTTCTCCAAACAACCCCTGTGCTCGGCCGCCAAATAAAATTACCTGGCTCTCGAGCGGATCAAAGACCATGCTTGCCCAATACCTGGCTGCTGGGGCAGCTGAACGAAACTGGCAACCCGAAAACAGAATCGGCATCAGCTAAGCAAATATTGTGATCGAGAAGCATAATCTTTTTGGGGCTGATCATATATACATCTCTATATGTAGCCTCTCACAAACTGTCTGGGAGTGGAGATAACTCACGTGTAAAGCGTAACCTACGACTATAGCCTGCTAGTCAAGCGGGTGTGTTAATGACGTTCATTTTTGCACAATCACTCTGTAATGTTAATAGAAAATCTAATAAATGACAAACATAGCTCATTATCCACATTTAGTAATCAATTGAATCCTGGTTAGGCTGGGGAGTTTTGCCTGCTTTCCATCTTCCGCAGATGACTTTGGGTTACCTGCTTGATATCCATTCAATAACCACATCCAACACATACCTTAATCACCCTTCAGGATTAAACTTGACACTGGGTATACTCATTGATTCCTATCGCCAAATATCGGATAATTGCGAGTATTTGCAATATATACTTGACATTATGCAAAATATATGTTACTTATATTAGTAGATTTTGGATTCCCCAGAGGATATGGTGAAAGATATCAAGGTTGGGAATAACTTAAAGCTCGCCAGGGTGGCGAAAGACCTTACCCAACAGGAGCTGGCAGACCTGGTTGGGGTGACCAGGCAAACCATCGGTCTGCTTGAGGCAAGCAGGTACAACCCCACTCTGCAATTATGCCTATTACTGGCCAAAGCAACCGGTAAACACCTGGGAGAGTTGTTCTGGATTGAAGGAGACCACCATGAATAAGTGGTTAGCAGGCGATGAAAGAACTGAACGGATTGGGGGGCAGTTGGGGTTTATATTCCTGGGATTGACACAGCTGGGACTGTACATGGTGTTGATCTACCAAAGATATGTTGAGGACTTGCCACCAGCATATTACAACGATGTAGGGCTGATCTTGATACTATCCATATTGGGATACTGGGGGGCACGATTTTTCTTCGGCGGATATGCTGCCATTACCTTCAGCCTGGCAGGTGCTTGCGATTTACATTACCCTGGTGGCGGTAATCGCCATACCGCACACCTTGGTGCATGGATGGCCCCAGAGTGGAGAATGGATTGGGCGGCTGGCACCGATCTTAGGTGGACCGGCTGTGCTAGTAGGAGGCTACCTGCTGGTGGCTTATCTTGGCAACAAGCAGATCGAAAAACGTATGACCCAATTGGAACAATGAATTATTGGCGAAGGTATATATGAACCAGCAGCGGAAACAATCCACGCACAACTTCTACTTCCTGCTGCCGGTGTTTTCGGGACTGGGAGTCGGGCTGGGAGCACTAATCGGCAACATCGGTGTGGGACTGGCAATTGGCGCAGGGATCGGGACGCTGGCGAGTTTGCTCGTCTGGCAGTGGGAAGAGCACAAGCGATAATAAAATTCATGGATATCGAGCTACTGGACGTATGAAAAGCAGTTCCTAGAAGTGAACCTAAAGCACATCGGAACGAATAGTATCCAGATCGTTGCTTGCTCTGACCGATGGAAACTGAGTCTTGCAGGCTGCCGTATTGACAGAATGCCGTATCGCCCGTAGAAAAATATCCAGCCACACGCATGACCGAATGATATACCCAAAGAGCAGAAAATTTAACCAAAAGAACTGCTCCAAAAATGAGGAGCAGCTCCTGTTGTAAGTCGGGGCGGGCGGATTTGAACCGCCGACCTCACGGACCCGAACCGTGCGCTCTAGCCGGGCTGAGCCACGCCCCGATCACCCTGTCATCTTCAACAGCGCGGCGAGATTATAATCCAGCCCAATGCTTTCGGCAAGGTCACGTGGGGGTTACAGGGGCAACCGGAAAGAAAAGTTACTGCCGCGCCCGGCGACTGATTCCGCCCATATCTCACCGCCATGCATCTCGATCATCGTTTTGGCGATCGGTAAGCCCATCCCCAAACCTCCGTGGCGGTATTTCTCATGGGCTTTGACCTGGTAGAAGCGCTCGAATACATGCTCAAGTTCGTCAGCGGTGATACCGATGCCGGTATCGATCACCGAGATCTTTACAAATCGTTCCTGCTGCACGACGCCAACCATGATCATGTCCCCACGCTCTGTATAGGTTAGTGCATTCTTGATCAAATTACTCAGGGCGATGCCCAGCTTCTCCTCGTCCCCGCTTATGATTAGGTTATCGTCAACCTGGGTGTCTATTCGCAGCTGTTTTTTGCCCGACTGAGCTTGCAGCTGGTATGAATCACACACCTGGCGGATCAGGTCGCATATATCGATCGGTGTGCGCCTTAAACGCGGCTGGTTGGTACCCTTAGTTCCCGCCCGCGTGAGCTCATCCAGCGTAGCCCGCAGCTGCTTCGCATTCTCAATGATCGCCTCCACTTTTGGATAACCAATGGTATCCAAGCGCATACGGCTTTCGAGTGCAGTAGCATGCTCCAGGATTACGGCCAGAGGTTGGCGGATCTCCCTAGTGGCGAGCTCGTATAGCTCCGTCCGCCTTTCTCCCAAATTCTCGGCATCTCTCTCAACTAAATCCGCTTCTTCAAACAGGATGCGGTTAAAGATCGCTGTGCCGGTTAGAGAAGCCAGGTGTCCTAATTGAACGATATCTGCGCTGTTGAAGGGCTGGCCATCGATCTTGTTGAGCGCTTCCAAGACACCGATGGTGTCATCACCATATTTTATCGGAGCAGCCAGGATAGATTCGGTATTGAAGGTGGTTTCCATATCGACAGCGCGGAAAACGAGCCGATCATCATTTACATTTTGGACGATTACCGGTACACCACTGGTATATGCTTCGCCTGCCACGCTGTTCTCAAGCGGCACACGAATACTGTGCAAGCGCTCCATCTGGTCGGCGGGTGCCGAGATGAACTTAAGTGTCCCGCTTTCTTCTTCATATGTCAGGATAGAGGAGGCATTACACTGTAATACTTCGCAGGTCGCTTCGCAAACCGCGCATAAATAATCCTCGAGCGATTCGAGCTTATTTTAATGCAGTGCCCAACAACACCATCCGCTCAAGGGACTTAAGGCGATGTTCGGTATTATTGCCATCCATCATATGCAAAGGTGTCCCGTAATCGAATTATACATCCATTTCTGCAAATATCAATAATTCGCCAATTAAAATTGGCGTAAATTCGCTGTATACGCGGATAGGTATGTTGAGTAACAAATCTGTAAAAATCATACACTAAGTTGCGGGTTTTGTGCCAATCTAGCTGAAAAGCTTGGCAAGATGTTGGTCGGCAGAGTAAAATATGATCTCAGCTACACAACACCATCTGATAAGCATTATCCCAACATTTAAGGAGCATTACATGAGTGAAAACAAAAAAGTCCGGGTGGCTATCATCGGGGTAGGAAACTGTGCATCTTCACTTGTGCAGGGCGTACATTACTACCATAACGCCAAAGATGATGAGCGAGTACCGGGCTTAATGCACGTCAACCTGGGCGGCTACCACATCCGTGATATCGAGTTCACCGCCGCTTTTGACGTTGTCGATACCAAGGTCGGCAAAGAACTCTCGGAAGCGATTTATGCGTACCCCAACAACACCTACAAATTTGCTCAGGTGCCCCACCTGAATGTCCCCGTCAACCGCGGGATGACCCACGATGGATTGGGTAAGTACCTGGCCCAAATCGTAACCAAGGCACCTGGGCCAACAGCTGACATCATCGGCATACTGAAGGAAACCAAGACCGATGTGGTGATCAACTACCTGCCGGTCGGGTCAGAGATGGCGACCAAATGGTATATGGAGCAAGTCCTAGAAGCTGGCTGTGCGATGGTCAACGGTATTCCGGTCTTCATCGCCAGCTCCGAATACTGGGCGGAACGCTTCCGCGAGCGTAATTTGCCGATCATCGGGGATGATATTAAAAGTCAAGTCGGCGCGACGATTGTCCACCGCGTATTAACTAGTCTATTCGTAGACCGGGGCGTCAAACTCGACCGCACCTACCAGCTCAACTTCGGCGGCAACACCGATTTCCTGAATATGCTCGACCGCGATCGATTAGAGTCCAAAAAGATATCCAAAACCAACGCAGTAACCAGCATGCTGCCGTACACTATCGACAAGAACGACATCCATGTCGGCCCCAGCGACCATGTACCTTGGCTGGAAGATCGCAAGTGGTGCCACATCCGCATGGAAGGAACAACATTCGGTGATGTACCGCTGAACCTGGAAGCGAAGCTCGAAGTGTGGGATTCCCCCAATTCAGCCGGCGTCATCATCGATGCGGTGCGCTGTGCGAAAATCGGTCTTGACCGCGGCATCGGTGGTCCCTTAATTGCGCCTTCAGCTTATTTCATGAAAACCCCACCCAAGCAGTTTAAGGATGAGGTCGCCCTGGAGATGGTGGAGGCCTTTATCCATGATGATGAAGACGTAACCGAATAACCGCCGGTTAACAAAAACAAAATCAGAAGACCTGCCCCCACCTGAAGCGGCAGGTCTCTTTTTATCGAATCCACGAAAACCGATAACTTTTTAATCTCATTGTGTTTTGTGATCCGCTAGTAGCCGTCCTTTGCCACTGCTTGTTTCCGAATCTGGTGTCCCCTAATGGTATAATTGGGCGAAACACAAACCACGAGAACGGGCTGGTCGAGTTGCAGATTTGACTGTCATTTCATTGATTAAATAGGTAGATGAGGAGTCATTATGTCTGGTCATTCGCATTGGGCAACGATCCGGCGGAAAAAAGGCGCCCAAGACGCCAAGCGTGGCAAGATTTTCACCAGCCTGGCGCGTGAGATCTCGGTCGCGGCGCGCGAAGGGGGCGGGGATCCAAACAGCAACCTGCGCTTACAATACGCCGTAGACCGCGCTCGCGCAAATAATATGCCCAAAGATAATATCGAACGCGCCATCAAGCGCGGTACCGGCGAACTGCGGGAGGGAAACGCGCTGGAGGAGATCACATATGAAGGCTATGGCCCACACGGTGTCGCACTGCTGATTTCCTGTGTCACTGATAACCGCAACCGCACAGTTTCCGACATCCGCCACATCCTCAGCCGGGCTGGCGGCTCGATGGGTGAGGGCGGTTCCGTAGCCTGGCAGTTCACCCGAACAGCTTATTTCTCTTTCCCAGCTGAAGGCTGCAACCCTGACGAGATCTTTGAATTGGCGGTCGAAGTTGGGGCAGATGACGTAAATTTCGATGACGAAACCATCGAAATAGTCGGCCCGATTGAGACGTTCAAGCAAATAAGCGACCGAATCCGAGAGGCTGGCATCAAACCCGAAGAGGCCGAGCTGCGCTACTTGCCTAACAACGAGATCGAATTAATGGTCGATGAAACCCTGCAGGTCATCAGGACGATCGAGGAACTCGAAGATTTGGACGACGTCCAAAACGTTAATTCTTCACTGACCATTTCCGATGAGGCTATGGCAGCGATCGCGGACTGATTACACTCATGATATGGAAAAGGGTTGGGGCTTACCGGCTGCCAACCCTTATTTATTTTTGCGATGGCTGGGCAATAATTATTCTGCTGAATCAATTACATATCGAGACCTGAGATGAACTCAGAACCAGGTAGCCAAAAAGAATGCTAGCGCTGGGGATCGATCCAGGGACAGCAATAACTGGTTATGGCCTCGTGCGCCAAGCAGAGAACGGTGATCTCCAAGCTCTCGCTCACGGCGTGATCCAAACAATGCCAGACCTCCCGCTCCCAGAGCGGTTGGTAGCAATCTACCGGGAAACAGTAAAGTTGCTGGACCAGTACCAACCTGATACCGCGGCGGTAGAGAAGCTGTTCTTCCAAAAAAATGTCCGCACTGCTATTAGTGTTGGGCAAGCACGCGGCGTTGTCCTGCTAGCGCTGGCGCAAGCGAAAGTACCAATCGGGAATTACACCCCGATGGAGATCAAACAGGCAGTCGCCGGGTATGGGGGGGCAGATAAGCTGCAGGTCCAGCATATGGTGCGGGCTTTGCTGAACCTGGAGGAGATCCCAAGGCCAGATGATGCCGCCGACGCCCTTGCCGTGGCCATCACCCACCTGCAGATCAGCCGCTTCAAATCCGCGTACGAATAAATAAGCAATTAATTAATCATTTAATTTCAACCAGGCTATACGAGTGGGTGCCATTATCGTACTGGAGCAGGTGATGGGGTGCCTGGACATCATACCAGGCGGTCTGTTCGCCGATCTCCACCCGCCAGGCGATGTAGTTCCCTACCGGGGTTGCGAGCGGTTCACCACCCTGGACAACAATAACGATTGCGTCATCAGCAGCCTGATCTCCATCTGGAAGGTATGGCTGTAACAGCGAACCCCTCACACTATAAGTATCTTCGAAAGATAGTGCCGATAACCGCCACGGCCATTCACCATTAATCAATCCGTTGGCGGAGAATTCTCGCGACTGCATACTAGTACCGATTGGATCATTCTGTACCCGCAATTCACCCTCACCCTGCTCTGCCCGAACTGAGGCAGTTTCGCCTCCGGTTTCATAGTGACCTTCTAAGAGCTGCAGCTGCATTCGCGCCCCATCCCAAACGGCTGACTGCGTCCAGCGGAAAGCGGCTGAACCATAGCCGCTATCTCCCTGCTCCGGCTGCCCCGCATGCGCTTCCGCTTGACAGAATAGTTCAACCGAATCAGCGGTTGGATTAATCTGGCACTCAGCTTTTCCTAACAGCTCATCTGTATGGCTACGGATATCGTATACCAATTCCACAGGTTGGTACCAGGGAGCGGGTTGCAGATTTAAGCTCTCTACAGCCAGGGCGCCAGGGAACAACCCTAAGATAAGCTCAGCCACAATCATCAGGACGATGACTGGGACGGCAACAAGTAGCGGCCAAAAATCCTTTTTCTTTGGTAATGCAGAGCGCGTTTGCTGGCCACTGCCTGAGTCAAGTTCAACTCCTAAGTTGACCTGCACACGGGCGAGTGCCCACATCCCAAAGCCCCCAATTAGCAACCCGATGACACCCACCGGGGGAGAAACGATCAGATCGAAATTGATATCCGGGTGGAAACTACCGGACAGCAAGATGATCGCCGCTACTAGATTGTAGCTAGCATGCACCAAGATGCTGGTAATGACTGAGGCCGAGCCCCAAGCAGCGAAACTGAGCACCAAGGAAATTGGGATCAGCAAAATGAAGCGCTGCAAGCTGAGATGATAAGCGGCGAACATCAAGCTGACAGTGATGATCGCTGCACGTGCACCAACCCGTCCATAGCCGCGCTGGATCACTCCCCTAAATAAAAACTCTTCACAAAGCGGTGCCGCAATAACCAGACCGGTGAATAGGATCAGTCCCTCGCTGAACGTACGCGGGTAGAACTGGGGCGGCAACCACAGAGTATAACCAAATAGATCGCTGGCGGATTCAGCCAACCAGATGGTAAAAAATGATAAGCCAATCCCCGCCAAGACTGCAAATCCAGACGTCATCACGCCTGGCCAACGCCAACGGATAGTCTCATCAACTGGCAGGTTAGAACGCCATAGGAAGAGAAACGCCGGCAGCCAGATAAGACCGATCTCGGTCAGCAGCAAACCAATCCCAGAATCCCAGGCTTGCAGAGAAGTCCCGAGGGTCAAGATCAAAATCATGCTGATCAGATAGAGGCTATTGACACCCAACAAGGAAGGGGCGGGATCGGCTGTACGCTGCTCTCGGAATACTGTCATCAGTGTTCGACTCCTCTGTTGTAGGACTATGCTCTAGACCAGGGAACATGTCGATTCCCGAGAGACATGCCAATTTGATTACAGTCAATGTCCAACAAAACCCGCTGCTGAACCCAGACCAATTATACGCTACTGGTTTGTCAAGGATGACAGGATGAAAGTCTGATTCGATATCCGCGTTAATATATCCTTGACACAGCTTATAGTGTTCCTTCAACATTCAATTCTTTCTAAACAATCAAATATGAAGGAAAACTACCTAGCCAGCTGCAATATTGAAGCCAGTCAGAACGACACCGTGCTAGAATACAGCTGTGGTTGACCAAGCGGTTCTGAGATCGGCTGTTGGCACCTGCGTCAAACGCAGCGAAAAAGCAAATCGCCCTGGACGATTAATCTCCAAGGCGATACTACCGCTGGTAGTTGGTACATTTGTGGGCAGCCTAGTGCTTTGTCAAAGATGAAAGTGTTCCGTCTACACCCAATTCTTACTTATCAACCAAATTTGAAGGAACACTAGAAACGCTCATTGACCATTCCCATTCGCACGGCGTTCGTGGATCGGCACAAGAAATACCGGGCAGGTTGCGTATTGGACGACTCGGTCGGCAACACTTCCGACGAATAAGCGGTCGAACCCACCGCGGCCATGGGTGGCAAGCATTATGACGTCAACACCTTCATCTTCGGCGACCTGTACAATGGTCTCAGACGGGCGAGTACCTTTCACGATTACGCGTGTCTCCAATCCAGATTCGCCCAAGGATTCAGCGATATCTTCAAGGTAAGCTAGAGACCGCTGCTCAACATACTCACGCAGCTGCTGGATCTCTTCGACAACGGCACCATATTGGTGAGCCTCCGGGATTTGAGGAACCGACAAAAGGATGATTTCGCTGCCATACGAAATAGCAGCACGCGCGAACGGCAGGACTCGCTCTGCAAATTCTGATCCATCCAGAGTAACCAGGATTTTCTTGAACTGTGGAACGGGCGGCGGCGAACCGAGCTGGGGGCGGATAATCAGTAGCGGTTTGGTCAGCAGCTGGATTAACCGGCTAGCGACACTGCCCAAGAGCCAGCGTTGGAATCCGCCGCGACCCCGCGTGCTGTAGACGACAATGTCGATATCCTTTTCATCGACCAGGCGGTTGATCAATTCAGCAACCGAACCAACCAGTACTTCCTGGTCAACCGTCAAACCTGCTTCACGTAACCCCACCGCAACGGTTTCGAGATAGGCAGACAGCTTAGTGCGGCTTCGGTCCACCTGTTCATGCTGCCATTGTGGGATAGGAGCATCCTCGGATAAACGCTGCACCGGGACAACCGAAGCCAGAGTAATACGGGCATTGAACGCTTCCGCCAAGCTGCGCGCCGCGGGGAGAGATTGTTCGGCGAAATCTGAACCATCCAGGGGCACAAGTATATGTTGAGGGCGTGTAGTAGTAGTTATGGGGATGTATTTGGGTTTGGAGTCTAGCATATCTTTATATCCTGGGTTTGCGTAACCCAACGTAGTCGCCATAACTGGGATTGGTTCGAATGATTGTCCAAAGCCAAAACCACCGAGCAATGCCTGGTCCAGCTCGCCCAGCCGTTCGAGCTCGGGTTGGGGTGCTCCCATGCGATTGCGAGTATAGGTAAATCCGGCGTAGAGCAGGGGGATGAAGACAAAATACATCCAGGCACCTTCTATGAAGCGCTCCTCGAAAATCACCAGAGTAGCTACGCTGGTCAGCAGTGCCGCAATCACAATACCGACGAGCATCGCCAGATGCGAACGGACAAAGACTTCTTTAATTTCACGAACCAACCGTTTGGCAGCTGCCCAGCCAGTCATACTCAATAAAATGAAGACACCAGCTGCATATAGGGCTAAATAAGTCTCTTCATCGGTTCCTGCGATAAGAAAAATTATTGCGACAAGACTTACTTCCAACCAGACCGGTTTGTCAGCTACCCCATGTTTGTTCCGCTCACCTAGTACGACCGGGATATAGCGGCGGTTGCGGAGACCCAAAGCTAGGTTCTGCAAACCCTGCGCGCTGGCAGCTGAGGCCGATAACAAAACCAGGACACTGATGATCGTCCCTAGGTAGGGTAGCGGGGCTGGCAAAAGGGCATCCATAGTTTGAGTGAAGACAGATACCTCGCTCAACGTAGGATCAGAGATTTTATAAATGGCCGGTCCGACGATCAGCATTGTGACAACCGTCGTGCCCATAATTATCGCCAAGCTACCAAATGCTTTCTTGCTTCTCACTTGCGGGGGGCCTTCGTATGCAGCAACTAAGTTAGCAAACACCTCGATACCGGTCATTACCGCCAGCATACGAGTAAAGCCACCAAAAGTGAAATGGAGATATTCACCTGTGAAAGCTTCCAGGGCGAAGGATGGCAGACTGAAACCAAATTTATAGATGGTAGAGAAGACCATCACCCAAAGCAGGATTAATACGCCCGCAGTTGCTGGTCCAAAAGCGCGTGCGGCGGTCTTTGGACCGCGATTGACCAACCAGCCGGTTAAAACGCTGAGGAAGATCGCTACAATCGTGCGGGACTGGATGCCAAAGACCGTATCATTCAAGACCGGGAAGCGATCGGAGATAAAAGTCACCATGGCGGCCATACTGACCAAGAAGGTTAGTGTATATTCGATGAAAGTGATAGCAGCGTTTACTTTTACTGCCCACCCGCCAAACTCTTCTTCACTGAGACCACTGCCGCCACTGCCATCTGTAACCCAACTCATCACCAAACGGTACATCGCAGATACCATCAGGATGGTAAAGACAACCAACCAAACGGATGTGCCAAAAGTCACCGCCGCAACACCTGCGACAACAACCATCCTTAGGAATGGTCCAAAAACATAAAGCGGAGAGGTCGCGGGGTCGCCCCCCCCAGCCAACGCCCCTTCTAAAGAGCTGGATAGCTTCTGTGAAACGTGCGCCATCTGACCTTCCTTCCGCCGCGGCGCGTGATCAACGTTGGTACGCTAGCTGCAGAATTAATGGATTTACCCAAACCCTGTAATTATCCCTCGAAATGAATAAAAATTCAAGTAAAATCGGCGGTATTCAGTTTCAGTCATAACAACCCGAATATTTATAATATACTTGACATATATCATCTATATTGTTATTATTTTGATCAAAAACAATTCGATATCAAACGATCATGAACAAACCCGACAACGATAATCCTGCTATGCTGACCGATCTGGACATATATGTCAAACTGATCCGTTCAGTTGATGCGCTCAGCATCCGGTTGAATGATGAGCAAACGTTTGGCGATCTGACTCCATCGCAATTCGGTGTGCTTGAAGACCTTCTTCATCTTGGGCCCTTATCGCAAACGGAAATTTGTGCAAAAATACATAAAAGCGGTAGAAACACTTCCCTGGTCATCAATAATTTGGAGAAAAGGCAGCTCGTCACACGCCAACACTCGAGCACTGACCGCCACCTAGTCTTCTGTCTATGATGAAAGTCTTATTGAATACCCGGTGATTACGCCCTTGACGAAGCTTAAAATGTTCCTTCCACGATCTATTCTTGCTAAATAATCACACTTGACGGAACACTAGTAATCGTTTCCTTAACTTCAGCAGGCCAGGGGCTTTTAAGGGAGATTGTCCAACACCAAGCTCAGGCGATAAAATCCGAGCTGGACAACCTTAACCCTACCAAACAGGAGCAGATCGGTTATCTCTGCCGCAAACTAGGTCGGGGGATTGCGGGGCATGCGGAATAAATGCACGTCCAACAGGTAAATTCAAGGCATCTTATGGAATTCATATGTAATTCAAATGGAAAATAACAAGACTACAATCCTAGCAGTTTTCGCCCACCCTGATGACGAAGCATTCGGTACCGGCGGCACACTTGCGAAGTACGCAGCAGAAGGTGTCCATGTAGTATTGGTGTGTGCGACACGCGGTGAGGCGGGTGAGATATCCGACCCCAGCCTAGCCACACCGACAAATCTCGGACAAGTGCGCGAGCACGAGCTGCGCTGCGCGGCCGAAAACATGGGTATCGCTGAGCTGATCTTTCTCGATTACCGTGACTCGGGTATGGCAGATACACCAGAAAATAATGACCCGCGGGCATTCATAAATGCACCGGTGGAAGAGGTTGTCCAGAAACTAGTTAGCGTTATCCGCCGTTTGCAGCCGCTGGTCGTCACGACTTTCGAGCCGAACGGTGGATATGGGCACCCAGACCATATTGCGATCCACAAACATACGGTATCAGCATTCCGTAAGTCCGCCAATCCCGACCAATACCCCGAACTTGGAGCGGCTTGGCAAGCCCAGCGGCTGTTCTACACCGCCATACCGCGCTCATTCTTTTTAGACATGCGTACAGAACTACATAAGCTGGGTGAAGACACAACCGACTTCGATGATTTCGCATCGGGCGAACGCGGTTGGCCGGATGAGTTAGTTAATGCAAGCATCGATGTAACCAACTCGGTAGATGCAAAATGGGATGCATTGGAATGCCACCGCACCCAGTTCGGACCCAGCAATCTCTTCAGGCGCTTACCAGAAGAAACCGTGAAACGCCTTATGAGCCGTGAATACTTCGCTCTGGCTTGGCCTGAACCTGCCGCGGGCGAGGTACTGCCAGACTTGCTGGCAGGCTTGTAGATGATACAGTCTGTGTCCGTGCTGGCATAGCTTCCGGAAACCAATCCGGGCGGAATTGAGCGACATGGTTAATCAAATCTGCTTATATGAATCATAGCCCCAAATCAGAAAAAACGAACATAAGAAGAAGACCTATGGAAAATAAAAATAAAATCATCATATTAGGGTTGTCAGGTAGCCTGCGGACCGGCAGCATCACCCGCCGGGCAGTGGACATTGCCCTTGAAGGTGCCCAGGAGTTAGGAGCAGAAACCCAGCACATCGACTTACTAGAGTACGACCTCAAATTCTCTGACCTGGGAGCACCGGTCACACCAGACAACGTACTGCGTTTACGGCAGAAGCTGCAATCGGCACACGGTATGATCCTGGGAACACCTGAGTATCATGGCGGCTTGAGTGGAGTGCTCAAACACACTCTGGACTTGATGGGCTTCAAAGAGTTTGAAGGGAAAATGTTGGGTCTAGTCGGGGTTTCCGGCGGAAAGATGGGCGCGACAAACTCGCTGAACTCCTTACGCACAGTTGGCCGCTCACTGCACGCGTGGGTGGTTCCGGAACAAGTTTCGCTGCCAGAAGCCTGGCGGCTGTTTGACCGCACTGGCCAGCTTAAAGAACCAGAGATTGCCGAGCGGTTGATGGATGTCGGCCGCCAGGTAGCACGGTTCGCCTATCTGCACCAAGCGGCAGAATCTCTGGATTTCCTGCGCAAATGGGAGATTGCCACAGATAACCCCGGTGGTGAAATCCGGTGAACATAAAAATCTGCAGGCGAAGCTGATGCTCATTATCCAGATTGGTGCGTTAATCTTCGGAACAGCATTGATCGGCATAACACTTTTATCGGCAGTGAGGGCACTTGTGCTGCCGCGTTCTGCCCCCGATATAATCTTTATGGGTGTATTTCGTGGAATACGCTGGATATTCGACCTGCTGGTCAGCCATGCTGAGGACTATAAGAAACGTGACCGGGTGATGGCATACTTCGCACCTGTTGGCCTGATTATGCTGCTTCCAGTCTGGATGATCCTGCTAACAGTAGGTTACACAGCCGTATTTTGGGTGTTGGATAGCGGACCGGTTTACGAAGCCTTCCGAATCAGCGTCTCTTCCCTACTGACCCTAGGATATGCTTCCCGCGAGAGTTTGGTATCTACATTCCTGGAGTTCAGCGCGGCGACCTTTGGATTGATGCTCGTTGCGCTGCTGATCGCTTACTTACCCAGCATGTACAGTGCGTTTTCACACCGTGAAGCCGCCGTCAAACTTCTGGAAGTACGGGCGGGCAACCCACCTTCTGCCGAGGAAATGATCGCTCGCTACCACCGCATCCACGGGCTTGAGCAGCTCGGTGAACAGTGGTCTACCTGGGAATTGTGGTTTACAGAGCTGGAAGAGTCGCATACCTCGTTATCGGCACTGGTATTCTTCCGCTCTCCACAACCTGGACATTCTTGGGTTACGACAGCAATCACGATACTGGATGCAGCGGCATTGTCGCTATCGGCAATAGAGACCACGTTCGACGCGCGGGCAGCCTTATGCATCCGGGCCGGCTATTTGGCATTGCGCGGAATTGGGGATAGTTTTCGTCTGCCTTACCCGATTGATCCCCACTATCCTGATGACCCTATCTCAGTATCCTGGGAGGAGTTCAATACCGCACTGGATGCACTGGAGCGAATTGGCGTGCCATTAAACGAAGACCGGCAGAAAGCATACCTGGATTTCGCCGGTTGGCGTGTAAATTACGACTACCTCATCCCAGAATTGGTAGAGCTAACCATGGCTCCTTGGGCTCCCTGGACTGGCGAACGCACCTACCGCTAATCGCAATGGTCAAGGTTCATCCCACAAATATACGCGGGAAGCCCCCCATTTAACCAAGTCATAGATTATTTATGGTGTTGGGGTTGAGGTTGGGGTTATGCTTGGGAACACCGGCACCAGTGTTATTGTCGGGGTGGGTGTCAAGGTTGCCTTTATCAAGTGGGGGGTCTCTGTTGGTGTGGAAGTCATAGTAGGTGTGAACGTTGGCACCAACGTAGGTGTAGGTGTTTCGGTTGGTGTTGGGGTGGGAGTAGGTGTAGGTGTTGGGGTCGGCACCTGCAGATTCAAGCGGATTACTAATACGGCGTAAGTATCTTGGGTGCTGTGGACGTACAGCCGCAGCGAAACTTCACCAGAGGGCAGCTCGCTCAAGTCCCACTTTGCCAACCGGCCGGATTCCTTCACCGGAGTCATTTTCTTTTCGATCAGCTCCCATTTGTCGGGATCCCTACCGATGCCATACTCCAAACGGTAGTAATCAAAATTCCTGGTTGCGTCTGCTTTCCCAATAATCTCTAATGGGTTGCTGGTAATCTGATCGCCATCGCGGGGAGATTGGATTTCAAGAATCGGACGGGGGTCTTCGTCATTACAGGCGCTGGTCGGCCTAAATGTTACTGGTTTGTCAAAACCCACGCTCTCCGCCCATGCCTCGCCTTGTGATGTGTTGCGGATCCATTTCTTAGCCCAAGGGTCACTTACATTGAGGACGAACTTCTCGTCCGTAAATTCACGGCAGATATACGATGCCAGCAGTTCATTCCAGGTGTCCACATCCAATTTCTGCCAGAGATCCTCGGACTTCGGCAAGGGGGGCTGGTCAGCCGCGAACAATTCCGTCGTCTGCTTGGGGCACCATTCTGAAGGTTCAGTACCGGAGATCTCGCAGATCACCTGCTCAAAGATGCCACCTGGACGGCTGAATAGTTTTGGATTGCCCCCCGACACACGTGGGATCACCGCACGCATGAATTCCGACCAAATCGGTGCAGCACCGGTCAAGCCGGTCGTGTCCTGCATCGGGGTGTAGTCGGGATTGCCCACCCATACACCGACTGCCAAATCTGGAGTGTAGCCAATCGCCCAGTTATCACGAAAATCGTTGGTTGTTCCTGTCTTCGCTGTGGCTGGGAACGGCAGACTGAGCACGGAGTCAGGTCCAAATGCAGGTGTACGGGCTTTATTGTCGCTTAGAATAGACGAGATTAAATAAGCATGTTCGGGTCGTACCACCTGCTCACCCAAATCTTGCTCGGACTCAAAAACTAGGTTGCCAGAGAAGTCCAGGATGCGGGTAATCGCTACCGGTGGGACACGGCGTCCCAAGTTAGCAAAAGTGGCGTATGCACCGGTCAGCTCGAGAAGAGTAACTTCACCACCCCCTAGAGTAAGTGAGAGGCCATAATCAGGGCGGGTTAGGGTAGTGATGCCCATTCGGCGGGCAAATTCAAGGAACCCATCTACCCGCGGCGTCTCAGGATCATCGTAGATGCGCACGTACTCGAGCGCTTTGACAGCCGGTACATTGTACGAATTTGCCAGGGCAGAACGAACCGTTACAGGGCCGTGGAAATTACCGCTGTAATTGACCGGTTTATAGGGCGGGACAGGGTCATCCGGCATACCAGATGGTGTAAATTCAGATGGGACATCCCAAATCAGCGTCGCTGGGGTCCATCCTTTCTCAAAAGCTGCCGTGTAGGTGAGCGGTTTGATCGCCGAGCCAGGCTGGCGCGGGCTGACTGCCATATTAACCTGACCGGAAATACTCTCATCACCGAAATCGGAGGATCCAACCATAGCCAAGATCTCACCAGTGTTGGGACGGATCGCGACCAGCGCACCGCTGCCAGCATTAAATTCTTTCAGTTTCGAGACTTGTTCCTTGACAATACGCTCAGCATCCTGCTGCATATCCGCATCCAGAGTTGTGTATACGGTAAAGCCTGAACGGTAGATGGTTTGGGGATCGAACTGTTCTTCCAGCAGGACGCGGATGTAGTTTACCCAATGCGGGTGGCGCATGGGGACGTCCGGGGATTCAAACTGGTAGACACGCATCTCGTTGGCAGCCGAGGCAGCGGCAACCGGATCGATACAGACCCTTTGAGCCTGGTTGCTGACATAGATACAACCCTGCTCCTGACTGGCTTCGAACATCAAGACCAGCACATCCTCGTGTCGACCAAGGGTGGGCTCGCGGTTGGTGTAAACATCATAGATGGCGGGCGCTTGCGGCAAGCCAGCCAAGAAGGTCGCCTGGCCGAGGGTTAACCTATCCGCGGAAGTACCGAAGTAGGTTTCGGCGGCCGCCTCTATCCCATAGGCGAGGTTGCCGTAGTTGCTCTCGTTTAAGTAAAGTTCCAAGATCTCATCTTTTGAATAGACCCGCGTGATCTCGGCTGCCAGAACCGCTTCACGGATTTTCCGATTGTACGACTGCTCGTAGCGTTCTTCTGGAGTAAACAGCAAATTGCGGGCCAACTGCTGGGTGATGGTGGAGGCACCCGATACGGTCTCGCCGCTAGTGTAATTTTGGTAAAACGCCCTAAAAATCGCCCATAAGTCAAATCCAGGATGGTTGTAGAACTCCTTGTCTTCGGTGGCAATCGTTGCCGCAACCAAATAAGGCGAGATACGTTCAAGAGGAATGTAGGTCCGGCGGCCTGCCGTTGGATCCAAGATCTCGTAAAGGACGTTCCCGTTGCGGTCCAATATGCGAGTAGTCTCGAATTGAGAGGCACGCTCGCGCAGCTTATTGACATCCGGTAAGGTGCTGGCAGATCTGCATGTATTGGTAAAAAATTACCGAAGCCCCACATAATACGGTGATGACCAGCAGGAATGTAGCCGCAACCATCATACGCAGCAAACAGCCCAGACTTCTTCGCCATGGCTGATCGGGTGATTTATTGGTAGGTGGCGGCGGGTAGCTCGGCGGTGGAGGAACCGGAGGCGGAGGCACAGCAAACGGTTGGCTGTTACTTGTCTTAACTGCTGTCTCCAAGCTGCGATAACACGACCCTCGTGTAGCATGGGAAGTGTAAGGAAGCGTGGTACCCTGATCTGGGTCCATGTCCGGTAAATGCTTTTCCGTTAAAGAGCTCTCCCCAGTCTGGTATCCCAAGCTGGGCTCTCCCCTTTTTTGCGGAGGATTTGCGACTTCCGGTCGAACCTGAACTGGTTGGGTATCAATAGCCAGGTTGAGCGGCAGATCTTCGATAGGGGTGGGTTCCAGACTTGGCTGGACACCATCAGTATCTAATTCAAAGGGCATGGTTTCAGCCCTACTGAAATCAGCTAACTGATCTAAATCAGGGGGTGCTTGTTCAGATGCAGGCTGAGAACCTTCAGCAGAGGCTATTCCCGCTGGTGGTACTGGCGTGCCAGTAGCTGCATCGTCGGTTTCTGGAGCCGTCTCTACGCTGGTTATCGGGGCTCCCAAATCAGCCAGGTCGCCACCTGTGTGGGGATTTTCTACCTGTTCAGCACCAGACTCCGCCACACTCCATTCAGGAAGAGTTTTTCCATCAAGCACGGCAGGTGATTTGTTTTCAGAATACTCAGTGGCGTTTTCGACCCGCGCCAAATCTTCCTTATCTTGGTCTTGTGGTTCTCCGTTGGGGATTCCGTTGGTGGCAGCTTCTTCTTCTGACATACTGGTATACTTTTCGTGGTGATTATCCCGAATAGATGTAATCTAGAGCGGTAGAACCACGTTGTTCACGCTGGGCGGCTGGCGATCAATGCCGTCCAAGAACCCTTCATTACTGACTCATCATTCTGATTCTTTAGGTCAACATTCAGTATGACCGCTCCTCCGCCAATGCGGGGTAGTGCCTTGGTTTCCGTCACATGAGCGACAACATGAATAGTATCACCAATGAATACTGGTTTGGTGAACTTCCAGCTGTTTATCTCTCGAAAAGCCATCACAGTGCCTTCCATCACCCCAGTCTGCACCAGCAGACCGGATGCCATCGATAGACAAAGCAACCCATGGGCAACACGCTGACCAAAGGGACCTTTCTTGCTGTACTCGGCATCGACATGGATTTGGTTGTAGTCAGCTGTCAATCCGGCAAAACTGACGATATCACTTTCAGTGATCGTCCGCCCGGGCGTGACCACGCGCATTCCGGTTTCGAACTCCTCAAAATATTTTCCACGCGGTTCACTCATCTCAATACTCACGATATCTCCTTTGGTAGGACAGGATCTTATCCCCCCAGTTGGGGAGAGATAGATCAAATTCTAGCACAAAAACTGCTTTCTACTCCACCTAGAGCGTGCAGTAACTATGCCGCCCGCCTAGCAATCCTTTGACCGCTGCGTCAAGTTACCATAAAATGGGTCCATGCGCGATTGGAACAAAGCAGCTTGGCGAGACACTTAACCTTAACATCGCAGCAGATGCCCGGCTGGCAGCGACCGATTACACTGATGATCAAATTTGGCAGCTGTCCACCCAACTGGGCGATCCTCCCGCGATCAGCCTCAATACGACTTACGGGCTGCGGGCGCGGGCGATGCGCATGTATCCGCGTTTTGTCCAGGGTGACGATGAACTGAGCGACCCAGCATCGTTTGATAAACCACCTTTCCTGCGCAGTTATTATCCGAACTACCTGCAGTTGGAATTCTCTCCTATTCAAGGTATAGACGTCCAGATGGAAGTTTGGGTTCCCGACTCACATGCGATTTCCGGGAGGATGCGAGTTAAGAATACTTCTACCCAAGCCCAGGATCTCCGCTGCGATTGGGTAGTCCAATTATCGCCCCACGATGGTGAACGGATGGCGCCTACCGAATTCGGCACGACGAGCGTTCTTGTGGGACAAAGCGAAGGATTGTCACCGGTCGTATTCATCACATCGGGCGCCCATATCGTCAGCAGTCCATACCCAGCGCTGTTATGTGACTGCCAACTTGACCCTCAGGAGAGCCATACTTTCCTCTGGGTTCACGCAGCTAAGATTAATCCGCAAGTCTCATTCGAGCTTACTCAGCAAATCGCTGCCTTATCGTGGGAGGCCGAGATCGCCCGCGTTGAGATGATCAATTCCAACCTGTTGGAAATTCACACCGGTGAACCGAAGTGGGATCTGGCTTTTGCACTCTCACAGAATATCGCCAATGGATTATTCGTCGGACCGACCAATAAACTACCTTTCCCAAACCCGATGCAAACTCGCCTGCCGGACCAGGGTTACTCACTACGCGGCGATGGTTCGGATTATAACCATCTATGGAATGGCTGCACTCCTCTGGAAGCTTATTTCATTTCCGGGTTGCTGCTGCCCGGAGGTGCAGAGAGGGTGAAAGACCTGGTGCGCAACTTTATCAGCGTGCAGGAGGAAGATGGGTTTATCGACCTAAAACCCGGTTTGGCTGGTCAGCGGATTGGCTTGTTTGCTACACCAATTATCGCATCGATTGCCTGGCAGGCATTCCTGTACGATGAAGACATAGGGTTTATCGAGCAAATCTTTGCACCACTCCTAGCCTTCATCAACCGCTGGTTCACCAATGTTTACGATCGGGATGGCGATGGGCTGCCTGAGTGGGATCACATCTTGCAAATCGGGTTAGAAGAACACCCTGTATTCTCCGCCTGGCACAGCTGGTCTCAAAGTGTAACGATCAGCACCGCTGAAAGCCCAGCCTTATGTGCTCTGCTATACCAGGAATGCCAGGCATTATTGAAGATGGCGGAAATAATCGGCGATAAGGGGGCAATACAATCGCTAACTAGCCATGTTGAGAAGTTATCCTCACTGCTCAAAATTGGATGGGATGGCAGTGGCTACCTATACTGGGATCGCGACACGCACTTTTCGCCCACTGCAGAGCGGCTAGGTGAGCGGATTGGTCCTGGCGAGATAGAGCTTAATCGTGCGTTCGGAACTCCTGTCCGGCTACAAATCAGAATACACACGGATCAGGCAACCCGGCCGCGCCCTACAATGATCATCCGAGGCCATGACACTCAGGGCATAGAAAACACCGAGATTCCAGGTTCTGAACATGTACGCTGGAGCCCCGACAAAGGTGTGCTGACGACAAAGGGTGTATTCACCAAATTAGGAACTGTCCAGGTCAGCGACATCACTCCCGGAGATCGTGTATCCGTATATGTGGCAGGTTACAACTGCCAGGATATCAGCCTGCTAGCACCGCTCTGGGCGGCGATACCATCACAACAGGAAGCCGGGCAGGTGGTCAGCGGGCGAGTTTTAAATCGCGGGGGTTTCTGGAGGGAATTCGGGTTACCCATCTGCCCGGATGCAGTTGACCCTGCGATTGATAAGAGCTGTTCGACGATTAACCTCATTTGGAATAGTTTAATCGGCGAAGGTTTGCTGGCTTATGGCTACCGATCTGAGGCTGTATCGTTAGTGACCCAGCTCATGTCCGCAATCACAGCGAGCTTGGACCGCACTGGGCAACTGCGCCGATCCTATGATGCGGAAACGGGTGCCGGGTATGGGGAGATAAATGCTTTAGATGGTTTAGCTCCGCTGGGGTTGTTCCTGAAAACGCTCGGTTTACAGATCTTTTCACCGGAAAAGATTTTACTAACAGGTCTTAATCCATTCCCATGGCCAATTACAGTAAAATATAGAGGCTTATCAGTTTTGTGCCAATCGGAGAAAACCACTGTGGTCTTCCCGGATGGGCAAACGGCCTCCATCACTGATGATAAGACCCAAACCGTTGCACTGGAAAAGAATGGACGGTAAGCAGCATAATAATCGATCTATCTGCCTTTGGACATAAAACCATGTTTAGAACACCAGATGAAATTCACTCAAATTTAGAACATAACGAAGGATCAAGAAAGGATAAGAATTCATTTAATGGCTCGCTAATCAAAAGCCTCCATAAACCAGTAGACCGGTTATTGGGGGTTGTATTGCAGGAACATGATTTGCAAAGAGTTACTATTGCCTTGGAGGAGTTAGGATTGGTCGTTGTCCAGCTAACGAGCAGCGGCGGTTTTTTGTCGCTTATCAACATCACGCTGTTGGTAGGTTTACCATCTGATATGTTTGAACCTGTGATCACTATTATTCGCGACAATACCCGCGAACGAGTGACCTATCGTGAAGCACCAGTTGAAGAGCCTTCTACGGCCCTGGCTTTCCCGGTGGCTATCCCGGTTGGTGGAGCTACGTTATTCTCGCTGCCAGTTGAACAGTTTGAGGAGTTTTAAAGATGAAGATGATTGTGGCTGTTATCAATGATGGAGATAATGACAAAGTTTCCCAAGCGCTAATTGCCGCAGATTTGCGAGTGACTCGGATCGCTTCGACAGGCGGGTTTCTGCGCCGCGGCTCAAGTACATTGATGATTGGCCTGGATGATCAAAAAGTCGATCAAGCCATTGAGATCATACGCGAGAACACTGATGCACCTGCCGAGCCGGGAATGCGTCGGGCTACGCTCTTCGTTTTAAATGTTGACCATTTTTCGCAGGTGTAGGTACAACTAAACGATTATTGGGGGAATATGGTATGCGCCTGGTGGATGGCTAGCACTGATTAAACTTATCACACACTTTCATGGAATACTTCAACTTGATAAACCAACACTTCGAGTTGGTTATCTCGCCAGTAATTGTAATCGACGCCCATCTTCAAGCATAGACTGCCCAAAAATTGTTCGGGGTTAGGAATCTTCTCCCACACCTGAGGAAGAAATGTCGCCCGCCGTGAACCAGAGCGAATGATCACCCCATCAACATTGGGCCGAATCGCTGCCAATAACTCCGCTGGGCTACCATACTTCACCGGTTGGGGGGAAGTTAGGCGTGAGATTTCGATATTAATATCAGGCAGTTCCGATTCAGCGACAGGCGTGAAACGGTAGTCGTTCAATGCCGCAGCGACAGCATGCTCGCGCACATCCTCGGCTAAAGGCTGTTGGACACTTAATGTGCCGATGCATCCACGTAGCTCTCCCTTAATCGTCAGCGTAACAAAAGTTGCGCCAGGATCCTGCAACGAAGCTGGCAAATTGGACAATTTAATTTGTGGTAATGGATCCCCCGCTACCCCTGCTTCTAGAGCTCGGCGAGCTAGATCCAGCAGAATTTCGCGCTCTTCCTGGTTCAGTTCAGCGACCATATCTCACTCATCAATGAACTATGCTCAACTTTGTTCTCTACTTTTCCATCATACAGCCCGGTCGCTGAGAAGTCAATATACCCCAAGTGAAACCGGACTACTTACCACCGTTAATTGGTAGAATCCTAGAACTGTGCCGCTGCAAAGCTAATCCGAGAAGCTGGCAGACTTTTTACCCATCGGATAATGCCTTACGTCGTTCAAAATTCCTATGTTGCTAAGCTTCAGCCGTGGAATGCCCATCCAGCGATATACTCATATGATTACATCGCGCCCTACCCAAAAGCGGTTTTGTGCGGTAAAATCTTTACCGTTAAGCCACGCCTGAGCGTGGCTTGCTTTCCGCTCTAGACTTGGTCATCAGGATCTAGGGCAATCCCGAGGAAAGGAGGCACATTTACCATGCGCGCATATGAGCTGGTCTTCATCGTCCACCCGGAACTTGATGAAAACGCATTCAACGAAGTCGTCGAGCGGGTCAAGGGCTGGATCACCGAAGCTGGCGGCGAGGTCGAAAAAGTTGACCTGTGGGGTAAAAAAGATTTGGCTTACCCCATCCGCAAGCAGACCCAAGGTCAATATGTATTAATGAACATCAACATGGCTCCAGAGTATGGCATTGAGTTAGAACGCAACTTACGCCTGCAAGAGCCAGTGATGCGTTTTCTGGTCATCCTGAAATAACGCATCATATTATCCCAATTACGATTGAGCGTTGATTCAGCAACGCCCAGAATTCAACATTCGGTTCCAGAGTTAGGAGTAAAAGGCTATGAGCCGTGGACTGAATAAAGTTATGATCATTGGTAATTTAGGCCGAGATACAGAGATGCGCTACACCCCCTCTGGGCGTCCGGTTACGACTTTTAATGTCGCTACCACCCGTTCCTGGACAACATCCGACGGAGAACGTCGTAAGGAAACGGAATGGTTCAATGTGGTCGCGTGGGGCAGTTTGGCAGAAATCTGCAACCAATACTTAACAAAGGGCCAGCGAGTTTATATCGAAGGCCGTTTGCAGACTCGCCACTGGGAGGACTCTGAAGGTCAAAAGCATTCCTCAACGGAAATTGTCGCCAACGAGATGATTATGCTGGGTGATCGCCGTGAAGGACAAGGCAGCGACCGAGAAGATGATAATGATCACGAAGAATTCCCATTTTAGGGAATGACTTGCTCAGTACTCACTAATAGATTTAGCAGCTCATGAACAACTGCGGATAATATTGTGATGCTGAACTTAACAACAAACACCAGGCGATTTACGTACTGATATTTAAAACAAGGAGAACTACTGTGAGTGACCGATTTCCATCAAGGGGAAGTAGATCTAGTAGATCTAGTAGACCTGATAGACCTGATAGACCTGATAGACCTGAACGTCGTTATTACGCACGGCCGCGTGTTTGCATGTTCTGCACAGACCCATCTGTGGCCTTAAACTACAAGAACATTGATGTGCTGCGGCGTTTTATCTCTGAGGCGGGTAAGATTCGCCCCCGCCGCCAGACAGGGACCTGCGCGAAACACCAGCGGCATCTAGCGCGCGAGATTAAACGCTCCCGCCATTTGGCAATGATGCCGTATACCGGCGAAACACTGCGCTAATCAGCGGGTAGTTTACGCAAAACAATAAGGAATAACTATGGCAAATGAACCTAAAGCTCCCCTGCAAACTAGGAAGCATATTGCGCGTAAGCAGCGCGAGGATTCGCAGCGGCGCTATATCATCATCGGTACAATCGTTGTCCTGGTGTTGGTTTTTGCGTTAATCATCTACGGTATCCTAAATGAGATGGTGCTTAAGAACCTACAGCCCGTCGCCATCGTCAATAACGAGCGGATTACTACGAAAAGTTTCCAGAAAAGTGTTCGTTATGCGCGCCAACAGGTGATTGCGAACGCAGTAAATACCTACCAGTTTATCCAAATGTTCGGCGATAGCCCGGAAACCCAGGCACAGTTTGCTAGTCAATTAACACAAGTTCAAGCTCAGCTAGAACCGATATCACTTGGCAACCAGGTATTGGATCAAATGATCGACGAGGTATTGATCAAGCAAGAAGCGGAGAATCGTGGTATTACCCTGGATGGAAATGAAGTTGATCAGGCGGTCGAAGAGGCCTTTGGGTATTTCGCTAACGGTACTCCGACAAGCCAACCCACATCCGAACCGATTCCGACTTCGACCTTATCTGCCCAACAGAAGGCTTTGATTCCACCGACAGCAACCGCAATGCCAACCGAAGTGATCACTATCACCGCAACACCGACAACGGTTCCCACTATCACGCCTACCAGTGCACCGACGGCCTCACCGACTCCATACACTAAAGAAAGCTTCCAATCGCAATACGAACAGGCCCTCGTGAATTTCAACGAAAGTATTGGATTCAATGAAAATGACCTGCGTGATATCATTCGTAAACAGCTGTACTACCAAAAACTGCAGGAAGCCATGCGAGCAGAGTTAGGCAGCTCACCGGCTGAAGAACAGGTCTGGGCAAAACATATCCTAGTCCCTGATCAGACGACCGCTGCACTGGTCATCGAACGGTTAGCGGCAGGAGAATCATGGCAAGACCTGGCTGCTGAGCTCTCAACAGATACCAGCAATAAAGACCGCGGTGGCGATTTGGGTTGGTTTGGGCGCGGGATGATGGTCCCTGAGTTTGAAGAAGCAGCCTTCGCTCTCGACATAGGTGAAGTCAGTGATCCAGTAGAAACCAATTTCGGCTGGCACATCATCCAAGTCATCGGTCGCGAAGAACGCCCGCTTAGTGCTGATGAACTGGAGCAGAGAGACCAGCAGGCGTTTTTCGAGTGGCTGCAGGGAATTCGCGATGGCTCAGAGATTGAGATCCGCGATTACTGGATAGACCGTGTACCAACTGATCCTGCCCTGCCCCCAGAGATTGAGCTATTCATCCAACGCAGCATCGGGCAACCGGCATTGCCACAAGTACCCCCAACGACACCATAATACCAATCTTGAGGACGCTCTTTCTTGAGCGTCCTTTTTCTTAAACGAACTTAACCAACATCACCGATGCGTAACTTGGCGTAAACATCCGTGTTAATATATTGACAGTGTTCGACTAAAACATATATTTTTTACACGCAGGGGAAATCAGACACAATATAAGGAGAATTAAAAAATGGAAAAAGCAAGACCGATTGGCGTCACAATTCTCGCATTTTTAGCTGGGTTATTAACACTTTGGGCCGTCCTGATGACATTAAGGTTCCTTGGTTTAGTGCCTTGGTTCGGACCTGGCCCAGCGATCCGGGTATTCTCACTATGGTATGCCTTGATGTACGGCCTGCTCGCATGGGTGTACATCTGGTTAACAAAGATGCTTTGGCAGGTTGACCCTTCAGCGTGGCTCTTCCTGGCTGTCATCACAGTTTTTAACCTCGTGCTGAACTTTTTCTCCCTGATCGTTAATGAATTTGGAACAACTGACTGGCTCACAGTATCCATAGTATTGAATGCTTTGATCCTCATCTACATCATGCTACCTGGAGTGAAAGAGTTGTTCGGAACGAAGAACTAGGCTATCAAGTTTCCCATGCAGACGTAAGCTACCGTTCTGTGCTGACTGCCTGCACAGAGGGGCGTTCTTCAACCGATAATCACAAGGTAATAAAAAACTGGGGTTCCACGTGAACCCCAGTTTTGTTTAACTGCACCCTAATCATAACTCAACCTACGTAATCATCCCATGCAGAAATCCTACTTTTTCGACGATCTTTGCGAACCTAGGCGGTGCCATTCCAACCACCAAGAACACTTGCTCCAGCGCTGTTTTCGAGCATGCCAATCCAGGAGGAATTCTAGCACGTCCAACTGTCGGATCAAATTCTGCTCGCGCTGCCGCCCCTGAAAAACGACCCGTCCCTGCTGGTCTTCAATCCAGTACGAATTTCCGTTGGGAGTTTCAGCTATGCGCAGCGCGAAGGCTTCTTGCCCCTTAGTATCATCACAATCTTGATAATCTGACTTTTCCATCAACGCTCTCCACAAACCTCAACGGTGAACGAGTAATCCAATAATATTGTCGGATACCAGGATTTTGACTGTAGCACCTCTCAGGACTGTTTGGTGGCCGATAGGCAGACCTTGATCGTATTCGATGTTGTGGTGACCCTAATAGATATGCAAAATGCCTGACACGCTGAATGGTTGTGTTTTCTATTGTAGAATATAAACTAACGGTGTAGAAGTACAGAAGCCCGGCGGAACAAAATATACGATCCAGAACGTGTTTCCAGTATTCCACAGTTACGCGAAATCATAGATAATATATTTGATACGGAAAATCAATCCGGTTTTGCGAAAGCAGCTTCATAAAACTTATCACTAAACGCTGAGTTGATGTACTGTGCTGCCCCACGACAAATCTACATCCTGATAGCTGAAATCTGCACCCATAGAACTATTGAAAAACACTCTGCTAAGAGATATGTACAATGAAATACCAGCCGGTGAGTTTTTTCATTATCCACTGCAAATTGAGGGTGATGCTTAGGGTTACGTGATGCCGATAAACTCCGCGGAAACGCCAATGGTTAGAACAGGCCGACCTCAGAAAGTCAGTTTCGCGTTATGGATTACGTCCATGATTGCCACTCCACTATTGATCTCGGCCTGGGGTATGAGCGCGTTCCCAGGTATGACCAGCCTGGCAGTAGTTTGCCAGTTGATCGCGACGATACTGGTCATAAAACTATCCTGGACAGGAAGTAGGATTTTTCGAGCAGCAGCACTAATCTTTGTTGCCACGTGGCTGATGGAGTATATAGGTTCTCAATACGGGACACTGTTTGGCAAATATGGCTATACATCACTATTAATACCGCAAGTTGTATGGAGTCCCATTATTGATCCCAATGGCATGGGTAATGATGCTATTCTCCGCCTGGAGTGTGAGTGAGTATATCCTGACTCCCTACCAAGCCCGATTGGGGAAAATGTATCCCGTCGTTTACCCTGTGCTTTCAGGTTTGGTGTTCACAGTTTGGGACTTGTATCTGGATCCGCTTATGGTCAGCCAAGATTTCTGGTTGTGGGAACAACCAGGAACCTATTATGGGATCCCATGGCAAAATTTCTTTGGGTGGTGGCTGATAGCAATGCTGCTCACAGTAATCATTCGGCCGACAAGATTACGGCTGCCAGGGCTTTTGATGATTTACACAATTACCTGGTTGTTTCTCGCGATGGGAGTGGGCATCTTTTTGGGGTTATCCGGTCCTGCCCTAACAGGCTTCATGGGGATGGGAGTTTTTTCTTTATGGGCTTGGAGACAATTCTATCGTTATCCATAGGTTATCGCTCGTGAGGCATGCGAGTGAATGTTTCTCGACTATAACTAATCTTCGCAAATCGCGCAGCGTACCATCTGCCCTACACCTGCTGGTTGGTAGCGTCACGCTACTTGTCCTCTTGCGCTTGGCGATTGGTGGGATGTTTTCTCGAAGTCAGATAGAATGCGATTCTGTCAACCCGTAAAGCGAATTCCAAAATTCCGCTGATAATCAGCCCAGCACCTGAACTCTACAGGCCAAGACCGACCTTTGGCGAACCGATAAATATGAGCGAGAGTTCAGCAGCATACACGATAAAATCCAGAACTCAATGGCTGAAGACAACCACCCGATGATGGCGGCTAATCGGCGATCCCGGAATAATAGGAAGGCAATAACCGCAGCTAATACTGACCAAATAATTGACATGGAGAGCCCATGCGACGAGGGTGGCGAGGCCGAGGACAACTAATTGGACACCATAGGTGAGGTCCGTTTGACTAGCCCAAAAGTCCTCGACACAAATCGCTTGGATCCGACGCTCAACAGGTCGAATACTTGGGTAGCGAACAGTAAGACCAGCAGTGGCACACGGGGGCAGCCGGATTTGCCACAATCCGAGCGCCATGTGTCCGATGAGGCCCATCACACAAAACCCTTAACTGTTAATTGAGCTTCAATGGAGCAGCACCTTGAAACTTGAGCAAATAGTTTTTGATCCGTGCAACCCTTCTCGCAGGATGACTCTATAATCAGTATCCCCCATCTAAGCACCCTGTTCTGGAGTATGGGAAAGATGCATGCATCACTCCTGCGGGGATTATTTCCCCTCTTACTGCTCAACCCTAATCGAATATAGAAATTCGTACCGTGTACTCAACGTGAAAGGCAAGTTTCCCAAGACCTTGGTTGGGCAGCTTTTGCGTTGAGAAAGAAGGGATCACCTTTGAGTTATTCAAGCAAATTATCAAACATTTGAATATCTTATGCAAACCCAGCGACAAAAGTCGACAGGAGAACTAATAACCCAATACCAAAACTGGATAACATGATCGTGAGAATCTGATCCGGGTCGTTCACACCAGGGATATCCGAAAATGGCAATTTCGAGGGCTGCGATAATGAGCAGCGAACAGGGAATCAGCAGGCCAGACCATAATGTTGCCAAGACCCGACGAAGACCAACCTGATGAATTTTGCGACGCCAGGTCTGCGGTTTATTGATGCGGGTTGCCCCGGCCCAGATCAGGGTAAAGGATACGATTTGTCCAATCCCGCCGCCGACAAGAAAAAGCAGGATAAAGAGCAGAATAAAAACGAGCTGACTATTCTTCTGTTATAGAGATGTAGCCGACCAGATGACAATCATAAGACTGGCGATTATCGCAGTTATGCCGGTGACAAGAAAGTTGGGGATGATCGTAAATGCGATTTCATTCCCATGAGCCCAAATCGGCTGCGCTTGACCTATGGCAGAGATGATCATTCCGCCTGTAGGCGTATTACCCGGTAAGATCTTAAAAATGCCATGGCTGATCCCGCCAATGCCGAATATTATGCCAAGTGTTGATACACTTATTCTGGTTGCCTTGTTCATTGCGATCTATTACTATCGGACTATTTCTTTCAGTGTCTTGCCAATCTCTGCAGCCCAGGCAGTGATTTCATCCCAGTCACGGTAATCTCCGATTAGTGATTTGACATTGTTGAGCATCCATTTCTCGATCGGGTTCAGTTTCTTGATATCTACATTGCCATGAAAGAGAGCAACGTCACGTGGCTGAATACGATCGATGATGGGTTGCTGGGCTTTCGGAACACGCCAACCGTTTAATAATTCTACCGGATCGCCTTCACCCGTGGGTCCGCTCGAAAAAAGCCACACTTGTCGTTCAGCTAGCATCTTTTCGTTCACCTTCAGGAACTTTACAGCTTCCTTCCGCCATTTGCCGATATACACCGCGCTGCCCAATACAACTGCCTGGTAAGGAGTCAGGTCGTTGATGCTATCTGCAGGCAACACATCAACAACCAAGCCAATTTGACGAAGCACCTGACCAATTTTCTCGGCGACCTCTGCCGTTGCGCCATATTTGGTGGCAAATGCTACCAGAACTTGATTACCCATTTCAGTCTCCATTATTGATCAAGAAGGGTGAGAATTTTCTCAATTTATTACAGATAATTTTTTGCGTCTTGGGAACTCTGCCGAACGACAAGCGGCAGCCGGGAGCGATGCAGTAGGAAATGAGCTTGGCGAATAGTAACAACAAATAAATAACGCTTGCCAATATAAACCTTCAAAGAAGTTCAGATTGTGTATGGTAAATCATAGCAAATCCGGTAGGAAACAAAAGCGATCAAGAATCAAACTGCGATACTTTAGGCATAGTCCAGAGCAGCCAGATCCCAGCAAGGATGACATGGAAAATAATCCGATGGGGTGATAGTATTTCATACCCACCGATGAAGCCATCCAATCAATAAGTGTTATAATATAATATATTTCACCTTTTTTATCCTATTATCTCCGGTATCTACTTACGGAACAGGTCATAATTTACGCAGTTGAGAATAATGGCATATTTGAGATCTTAAATGCCAAAGCCTTGATCAAACAGTTATTCATAATCATATCAGCATGATCTCCTCGGCATCCTTCGCCATGGTGGGAATGTGATTTCCTCAGCCATCCGGGCTTCAACCCAATAAATACACCAACCCCAAAGAGGAAATCAGCCATCTGCGCTAGAATAATCGGTGGGCGATAAGATTACTATAACTGCAGCTTAGAGAACTTGACCGATCTCCTTCTAGTGTCACAATGATCATGTTGGTTTGCTAATTGGGAACGTTAGAGACACGCAAGCTGTTGACAGAGGCAACGATGAGCCAAGAAACTGTAAGAATCCAAGATGAACGCTACGAAGTACTCCCAGAAATCATGCTGCTATTTTCTGAGACAGACAACCTTGAGCAAGTACAAGACCTGCTCATCGATAAGATCAAATTCCTACTGGATTTTGACCGGTGTACACTTGCCATACTGCAGCCAGAAAATCAAACGTATAAGCTTAGAAACCTCCTGGACCCACAGCTGGAGGTAAATGATTTCGAAGATACTGCTTACCCATTGGACGAGGGCATTCCAGGTGCAGTGATCCGGAGCCAACAAGTTCGTCTACTCACACTTGGCGATGATCATTCCCACAAAGAAAACGCTATTCAGGCCTATCCGGGAATATGGAACGGCTCACCTGGCACAATCTTATCTATGCCTCTACACGCCCATGGCCAGGTTTTGGGTGCTCTAACCTTTGGCACCACAAAATCGGAAGGCTATGATTACGAAGATATTAATATTGCGAAGGCAATCACTGCCCAATTTGCCTCAGTTATTGATCGAGCTGATCAAGCCAAGCAACTGCATTATACCAACCAAGAACTCACACGCTTAGCCTCGTTCCCCGAATTGAACCCAGCAGCGATAATCGAACTGGACCAACGTGGACAGGTTCATTATACGAACCCTGCCGCTGAATCGATGTTTCCGATGTGTAAAGAGCAAGGCTTCAGTTCCCCGATCTTGTCGGACCTGCCAGTTGTTTGGAAAAGCATGCAGATGAACGGGGATAACTCCCAACTGCGGGAAATAAAGATTGATGATATATGGTACCAACAAGTTCTGCACATGGTTCCGAACAGCGAACGCATCCGCAGCTTTGTTATGGATATCACAGATCGCAAGCAGATCGAGGAAAAGCTAAAACAGCAAAATGAGTACTTGGCTGCTCTACACGAGACGACGTTGGGCTTGATGAGCCGCCTCGATTTGAATGACCTGCTGCAGACAATTGTCAGCAGAGCAGCAACTCTTATTGGTACAAAGCATGGTTTTGTGTACCTGCATGAACGAGGGGAAAATGAAATCGAGCAGAAAGTGGGTATCGGGTTATTTGAGAAATCCATCGGAGTTCGCATCAAACCTGGTGAGGGCTTGTCAGGTCAAATCTGGCTTTCGGGCAAACCCTTAGTAATCGCTGATTATGATACTTGGGAGCAGCGTTCTGCAGCATATGAGCAGAATGCAATCAAAGGCACAATTGCTGTACCATTGAAATCAGACCAGCGATTTGGAGGGACGATCGGCTTAGCGTTCGACAGTGAGTCTGATGGAAAATTCACGGAAGCGGAAGTTGAAATTTTAACGCGTTTTGCTGAACTAGCGTCCTTAACCCTCGATAATGCTCGTTTATTCACCCAGTCGCAAGAGCAAGCTAAGCGGTTAGCTATGCTTAACGATATGGGCCGCCAGATGAGTCTAGCCGAAAGCACAGATGAAATTGTTCACATCGTAACTAAATACACGCCTCAAATCATTCCAGCTGATCGAGTCAGCCTGGCACTATTGACAGAAACAAGTGATAGTTTGGAAGTCTATGCGCTGCAAGGTGCAGCACGGACGCTGCAAGTGGGCGAACGTATTCCGATTAAAGGCACAATGGCTGGACGTGCATTTCGGGAGCATCGCTTAATCAACACGCCAGAATTGTTAGACAGCAACGCCGTAGAGGCCAAACAGCTCGCCGAGCAAGGGATACGTTCGACAATGAATGCACCGCTTGGTGTGGGGGAGCGAGTAATCGGAACGCTGAATACGGGGAATTTCCACCCTGGTATGTATAGTGAACGTGATGAAAGCTTGTTGCAGCAGATCGCTTCATTCCTGGCAACAACACTGGAGAATACCAGACTGTTCACGGAAGCTGAAGCTGCCCGGGTTGCGGCTGTATCTGCAAATGAAGCGAAGAGTGCTTTCCTCGCCAATATGAGCCACGAAATTCGGACTCCGATGAATGCGATTATCGGGATGACAAGCCTGCTGCGCGATACGGAGCTTGATGCAGAGCAAAACGACTTTGTTGAAACGGTCCGGAGCAGCAGTGAGGCTCTGCTGACGATTATCAACGATATCCTAGATTTTTCCAAAATTGAAGCGGATAAATTGGAATTGGAGATGCAACCATTCGATCTGCGCGAATGTGTCGAGGGGGCACTTGACTTATTAGCGACGAGCGCGGCGGATAAGGGACTCGACCTGGCCTATATGGTCAGCTCCGATACACCTGAAGCTATTGTTGGTGATGTGACCCGTCTGCGACAGATCTTAGTTAACCTACTGAGCAATGCGGTCAAATTCACTGAAGAAGGAGAAGTTGTTCTTTCCCTCTCAAGCGAAATCCTGCCTGGTGACAAATCCGGGGCAAATAATGACCGGAATATTATCCAATTTGCAGTTCGGGATACAGGTATAGGCATCCCACCCAATCGTTTGGATCGCCTATTCCAATCGTTCAGTCAGGTCGATGCGTCTACCACGCGGCGTTTTGGCGGTACCGGGCTGGGGTTGGCAATCAGCAGACGCCTAAGCGAGATGATGGGTGGGACAATGTGGGTGGAAAGTGAATTGGGAAAAGGCTCTTCATTCAATTTCACAATCCTAACCAATGCGGCTGCCCCACCATCCCACGCGTATCTAAACGACAACCAACCTGAACTTGCAGGTAAACGTGTCCTCATCGTGGATGACAATGCCACGAACCGGAAGATACTCGCCCGCCAAGTTAAATCGTGGCAAATGATTCCCCATACTATAGCATCACCATTTGAAGTATTAGACTGGATCCGCCAACGAAATGATTTTGATGTAGCCATTCTGGATATGCAGATGCCTGAGATGGATGGTGTCATGTTAGCGAAGGAAATCCGCGGTCTAACCGTCCCGGCTGCCAAGCGGCCTTTTATCATGCTGACATCGCTTGGCCGACGCGAGATTAAAGAGGATATGGATGAATTTGCTGCCTTCCTCTCCAAACCGATAAAACCATCTCATCTCTTTGATGCCCTGGTGGGAGTTTTTACTGGGCAATCTAGCGGGACTACGCTGAGGAAGCCGGCGGAAGATTTGAAGCTGGACGCAGAAATGGGTAAAAAATGCCCGCTGAGAATCCTGTTGGCTGAGGATAATGCGACCAATCAAAAGCTGGCACTGCGACTGCTAGCCCGGATGGGCTATCAAGCGGACGTAGTTGGCAATGGTTTGGAGGCGCTAGCGGCCTTGAAACGTCAAATCTATGACGTAGTACTGATGGACGTACAGATGCCAGAGCTGGATGGTCTCGAAACGACAATGAAACTGCGCCGCGATCTACCTGCCTATCGTCAACCACGGGTTATTGCTATGACTGCAAACGCTATGCAGGGCGACCGCGAGAAGTGCCTAGCCGCCGGTATGGACGATTATGTGAGCAAACCGATCCGGATCGAAATTTTGGTGACAGCTTTGAGTAAAAGCCGTCCAATAAATGGCAGTGATGAGATGGGGAAAGGGCTGGGAAAGACCAATCCGAGCCCAGAAACTAAAGAAGATACGGAATCCGCGCAATCCCCCAATGACTCCCTGCAAACCGCACATAATGCTGCTGTACTTGATTCAGCCGCATTAAACAACCTGCTCGAAATGGTGGGAGGTGAATTTGATTTCCTGATCGAGCTGATCGATTCATTTTTGGAAGATGCACCCCAACTCCTCGCCGAACTGGATCAAGGGGTCAACCAAGGAGATGCAGCAATCGTGCACCGGGTTGCTCACAGCCTGAAATCTAATGGCGCTGACTTTGGCGCAACGCAATTTGCCGAGCTGTGTAAAGAACTCGAACTGCGAGGGAAATCTGGCACACTTAAATACGCAGCAGAAGCTGCTGTCCAGATCAAAGACGAATTCGAGGCTGTCCGGACAGCCTTAATTACAGTCCGCAATAAGGGCAATATTTAGAGTTATCTGCCAACGTTGGTGTGAAATTAATCCTTAATAAAAATGAACAAGCGAGAGGCAAACGTGGGTGAAGAAGTGGGACAGATCCTAGTGGCTGATGACAACCGGGTGAACCGGCTGAAACTATCTCGTAACCTTGAAAAGCAGGGACATACTGTTGAGTTGGCCGAGAACGGGCAGCAAGCGCTGGATATGCTCAAGGCAGGCACATTTGATGTAGTGCTCTTGGATATCATCATGCCAGGCATGGATGGCTACCAAGTCTTAGAGACAATTAAAACCGATCCTGATCACCGGGATATCCCGGTGATCGTGATATCAGGGCTAGATGAGATTGACAGTGCCGTCCGTTGTATTGAGATGGGAGCGGAAGATTACTTACCGAAACCCTTCAATCCGATCTTACTGCGTGCACGGCTGAACGCCAGCCTCCAAAAAAAGAGGCTGCGCGATCTTGAGAAAGCCTACCTGCAGCAAGAGGTGACGCTGCGCCATAGTGAAAAACTGGCGACGCTTGGCCGGCTGAGTGCGGGTATGGCACACGAGCTGAACAATCCTGCAGCAGCCGCCCAGCGCGGTGCCGGACAGCTGGTGGAAACTTTTAGCCAACTCCAGCAAACTCATCTAAATCTCAGTAAGCTGGAACTTACGAACGAACAGCTGGATACGCTGCTGGAGCTCAACCAACTAGCTCAGGAGAGGGCAAAGCAGCCGACAAATATGGATGCTCTAGCACGCAGAGATCTTGAGAGTGAATTGGAAGCCTGGTTGGAAGGACAGGGTGTTGAGGACGCCTGGGATGCGGCACCGAGTTCTGGTAAACCTTGGATATAACCAAGCGGAATTAAAGAAACTGATTGCAGAATTCAATCCTTCCCAATTTACAGCGGTGATTGACTGGCTGAACAGCACCCACACGATCTACAGTCTGCTAGAGGAAATCGGTCAGGGTACCGGGCGGATATCAGAGCTCGTCAAAGCGCTGAAGGACTACACTTATCTAGACCAGGCACCAATCCAGCAGGTTGATGTCCATGAGGGTCTGGACAGCACCTTGGTGATATTACGTAGTAAATTAAAAGCAGGGGTAAATGTACATCGTGAGTACGATCAAAAGCTCCCGGAGATCGAAGCATACGGCAGCGAACTCAACCAGGTTTGGACCAACCTGATCGATAACGCAATTGACGCCATGGATGGGCAAGGTGAGATCAATATTAGGACTTACTTGGAAGACCAGTGGGTGGTCGTCGAGATTGTAGATAACGGATCAGGGATACCAGTGGAAATTCAACCGAATCTATTTGATCCCTTTTTCACCACCAAAGGCCCCGGAAAGGGCACCGGACTGGGTCTCAATATCAGCCATAACATCATCGTTCAAAAACATAACGGGCGGATCGATGTATATTCAAAGCCAGGAGAGACTTGCTTCGCTGTCCGCCTGCCAATAAACCAGCAATAACCATTCTAATGGAGATTTAAAGATGCCAAAAGCAATAATATTAACCGTTGACGATGAAATTCAGGTTCTCAATGCTGTCGAGCGTGACCTGCGACGGCACTATCGCGGTGAGTACCGAATTGTGAAGGCTTCTTCACCTGAAGAAGCCCTGGAAACGGTGCAAAAACTGAAGCTGCGTAATGAGCCCGTGGCCTTATTTCTAGCCGATCAGCGCATGCCAAACATGAGCGGGACTGAGTTTTTAGCCGCAGCCCAAGACTATTACCCAGAAGCACGCAAAGTGCTGCTGACTGCTTACGCAGATACAGCCGCAGCGGTTGACAGCATCAATAAAATTGGGTTGGACTATTATTTAATGAAACCATGGGACCCGCCAGAACAATCCTTATACCCAGTATTGGATGATCTGCTCAGCGACTGGCAGGCAACCGTACCGCTACCGTACGATGGCATCCGGGTGGCAGGTACGCTCTGGTCACCGAGCTGCCACCGTGTGAAGGATTTTCTAGCCCGCAACCGCATTCCATACCAGTGGTTAGATATCGAAAAGAACAAAGAGGCCAAGGTATTGGTGGATGGTGTCAGCAAAGAGAAGCGCCGCATCCCAGTTGTCTTCTTATCGGATGGTGAAGTGCTTATCGACCCTGACAACCTTACCTTAGCTCAAAAATGCGGTCTTCAAACTGAAGCAACCGAGCCTTTTTACGATGTCATTATCATTGGTGCTGGTCCGGCAGGTTTGGGGGCGGCAGTCTATGGGGCATCTGAGGGCTTGCAGACCTTGATGATAGATAAGGAAGCCACTGGAGGGCAAGCTGGCACGAGTTCGCGGATCGAGAACTACCTAGGTTTCCCAAAAGGTTTGAGCGGAACTGACCTGGCGCAGCGGGCGACCGCGCAGGCATTGCGCCTGGGTGCTGAAATCCTAACCGCCCAAGAAGTGGTCAAAGTACGGGTTGAAGACCCTTACCGGTATGTAACGTTGAGCGATGGACAAGAGTTAGGCTGCCGCGCACTGATTATCGCAACTGGGGTAACCGTGCGCGAGCTAAATATCCCGGGCGTTGAAACACTCGCCGGAGCAGGCATATATTATGGCGCCGCTCTAACCGAAGCTGCAAATTACCGCGATCAGCATGTATTCGTCGTCGGCGGCGCCAATTCTGCCGGGCAAGCCGCGATGTTCTTCTCGCGCTATGCCAGCAAAGTCACGATGCTGGTCCGCAGCAGCGCGCTGGAGAAAGGCATGTCCCAATACCTGGTAGACCAAATATACGGGACGGAAAATATCGAGGTGCTGACCGATACTGAAGTGGTTGAAGCGATCGGGAAAGAGAAACTGGAAGCCTTAACCATCATGAACCGCGAAACTGGGACCACCCAAACACTACCTGCGGCGGCGGTTTTTATTTTCATCGGCGCCGTGCCGCACTCCGAGCTGGTGGCTGATGTGGTAGCGCGGAACTCGGCCGGATTCATCGTCATCGGATCGGATTTAACGAACAACGGCAGCCGCCCCAAGCATTGGAAGTATAAACGCGATCCATTCCCGTTGGAAACCAGCGTGCCGGGCATCTTTGCTGCAGGTGATGTCTGCCAGGGCGTCGTAAGAAGAGTGGCCTCAGCCGTCGGCCAGGGTGCAATCGCCATCAGCCAGGTGCACCGCTACTTGGAGACAGTGTAAAAATCATATTTGGAGCTATTGAACCGGTCTGCGATTTGATTGGGAGAGCGTAACATTTCCACATCGCGATCATACAGCGAGTTGGAAGGAAATTGAATGAAGAGAAAAATCCCCGCGCAGAACATATATGTCGGTGACTATGATTGGCACATCGGCCGCTTCCATTTTCCTTTCGCCGATTATGAGGACCCGGAGAATGGTCCGTTTGGCGTCTTACAAGCACTAAACGACTTTGAATTGACACCCGGCACAGGGTTTGAAACCCATCCCCATGATGAGATGGAGATCATTTCGTATTGTGTTGAAGGCACGCTTGATCATGTAGATAATATGGGGAATAAAAACTCGATCGGTCGCGGCGATGTGCAGTATCTTTCCGCTGGGTCTGGCGTTTACCACAGTGAGATGAATACGATTGGAAATGGTTCGCTGCGGTTCCTACAGATCTGGATCGCCCCAAATGAAAAAGGGCTTTCTCCAATTTATCGCGTAAAGAAATATTCAAAGAATGCGCGCAAGAATGAACTGCGCCTGGTTGTTTCTGGAGAAGCGCGTGATTCTGCAATCAAAATACATCAAGATGCGAATATTTACGTCGCTGAACTTGAAAAAAGCATGCAAATGACAATTTCCAACCGGGAGAAGCGTCAATCTTACCTGTTTTGTTTAGAGGGTAGTTTGGCATGCAATGGGATAGATTTATTTAATTGTGATTCCTTAAAACTTTGGGGGAAAGAGTATTTGGAACTTACCGCGCTCAAGGAAAGCCGTATCTTGATGGTAGAAATGGCTATGGATAACTAACTTATCCCTGTGAGTAAGTTCTTAGGGTTGGATTTTTGAAGGGTCCCTATACACTTAGAAAAGACAATACCGTCTATCTCCACATGCATGTTCCGGATGTACCCAATAGAGCCAGCAGTTGCGTCTGACTGAATTAGATACGGAGAAATAGGCAAAAAGTGAGACTGGTTAGGTTTTGACTTGCGCCGGACATTTAATTCACTCCTGGTCTATCAGATCTTCACCATTACTATACATAACCCCATCGACTGCAGCGTTACAGGGTGATCAGCGGCGAGACACGAATTAGAACAAGAGCGATTGACTGCAATACGCGCCAAGTTGCCTGAGGAAAATCCCCCCTGCGCTGCAGCTGGGTTTAGGCCACATTGGTTTGAACCTTAGAGACTCTTACGCTGTCTGCATATGCCGCTTATGAAACAACCATATTCCGATTGCAAAGTAGAGCGCTGATAGTACAACCAGTGAGATTAACTCGTAGAGCACATCTACCAGCCCGGTTCCAAGCGTGAGTATTTTGTTCAACGCGACGACAGCGTGGGTCGGAGGGATAACATCGTATACGCTGATAACGCGTCCAGCCACTTCAAAGAAACGGACGCGCGGCAGGGGGTAGACTGCGCCAGAGAAGAACATGAAGAAGATCAGAGGAAAATTAGCGATGATGAACGCCTGGCTGACGGTCTTCGAGAAAGCAGCTACAATCAAGCCCACACCGACGACTGCAATGGCTGTGATCGCCCCAACGAGCATCGCTGCCCAAATGGGGCCCTGGCTCTCGAATCCTAGTGCCATCGCGACGAAAAATGTCAGTAGAACTGCAATGATACCCAGCAAGATTGTCGAGAGGCTGATCCCGGTCAGCAGATCGAAGGCCGTCATGCGCGTTATTTGCAGCCGGCGCAAAGTCCCGTACTCAACCTCGTACGTGATTGTCATCGAAACGATGAAGACCAGCATTACTACTGAGATGATGAGCATCCCTGGTACGTACAGATCGAACTCGGATCGCCCTCCCGAAGCCCCCAAGGCTATCTCCTCGATGATGATTGGACGCGTCTCGTTGGTAACGTCCTGCACATACTCATCTATGACGCTGCTGGCCATGATCGCGCCGACGGCATAATACGGGTTTGTCAGGTCACCAACCAGGGTTACCGCTGATGTAACCGAATTATCCCCCAGGGAAGCTGTCAGGAGGGTTTCAGAGAAATCTTCGGGAATGATGATAAGGACTTCGGCATCACGGTCCTGTAGGAGGGACTTCGCTTCCTCCCGATCCGTTACTGTTATCACGTCCAGGAGCGGATCGCCGCTGGCGTAGGAGAGTGTCTCCATCACGGCAATCGTATCTGCCCCAGATGAACCCTTGTCTTGATTAAGCACCATCACACCAAACGTCGTCGAACCGCTGGGAATCATCAACCAGTATAACAAGACGAAGAAAGGCCCCATGATCAAGCTGAGGCTCAACGTACTCCAATCGCGCGCTTGTTCCTTGAGGCTTTTCCAAAATATTTTTAGGATTTTCATTCTCGCAACCCCCGTCCGGTCAGACGGATGAAGACATCTTCAAGGGTGTTTTCACGCAGGCGTACTTCTCCGGGTTGGATACCTGCCGCGGTGAGCTTTTCGAGAATTAGTGGGAGCAAGTTTACGATATCGAGGGCGCGGATCTGCAGAATCTCATCCGTTATTGTGATGTTGATGCGATCTTGCAGATCGTCCAGGGCAGGATGAACGTTCGCATTAGTATCCTTGATAGTGATCTCCAGAACATCGCCCACGCCGACGCTTTTTTTGAGCGCCTCGGGCGTATCAAGCACGAGCAGTTCTCCATGATCGATGATGGCAACCCGGTCGACGAGGCGTTCAGCCTCATCCATATTATGGGTGGTCAGAATGACTGTTTTGTTGTGGGCAAGGGTTTTGATATATTCGCGCACTTTTACGCGGCTTTGCGGATCAAGCCCTGCTTCGGGTTCGTCGAGAATTACGATCTCGGGATCGTGAACGAGCGCCATGGCAAGGTTCAACCGGCGCTGCATCCCTCCTGAAAGCGTCCTGGCGAGCTTATGAGTCTTCCCGACGAGGTCCAGTTTCTCCAGCAGGCTCATGCTCCGCTGGCGAGCCTTGGCAGCCTTGAGACCGTACATTTCCCCGATGAACTGAAGTTGTTCTAGACAGGTTAGCTTCTTCCAGAGCACAATCTCCTGCGGGCAGACACCTACTCTGCAGCGGAGATCCGCGCTGCCGCTGGTAATGGTTTGGCCGTGGATCGTTACGTGTCCGCCGTCCGGCTTGAGCAGTCCGCACATCATGTTGATCGAGGTAGTCTTACCGGCGCCATTAGGACCTAGTAAACCAAACACCTCGCCTTCATACACTTCGAGACTCAGGTCGTTTACAGCGAGGAAATCACCGTAACGTTTGGTAAGGCTAATGGCCTGAAGGACAATGTCTTTCACAGTTTATACTCCTGTGAGTAATCGGTGTGCTAGCGTGTCCGGGCTTATGAGAATTCTACAGGCGGTCTTTCTGCTACTGCTTGCCGCCTAAAGTGATCAGCGAAATTCTTAATGTTTTATCTCCACTATGACACATTATACAAAATAATACTGGGCATAATATGGATATCGCCCGTTTTACGGATATTATCACCCCAACAATTGGTAAAATTTAACCATTGGAATATTATCCTTTCATCATTTATGGATAAGAGCAGGCAAGGACTCGAGGTCGCCGAAGTGTAAAGAGGGTTTCTTCTATTGATGAGAATAGGCGATCAAGACAGCCAGTACATTGACAGAATAGTTTATCGGACTGAGATATCGAGAAACCTCAATTTAAGAATAGTCCTTGAGAGGATCAATGACTGTTTCACTGATGGCTGGATTAAACGAATGCTGACTGGCGTTTTGGCTACGAAGACTCTGTAACCATAACAACTCTGTAAATTTCATCGCTCACTTTCATTCGAAACCCGATCTGGTGACCTGAGTGGCGGCCTTTTAAGATCCGTCTTGTTAATCCTTTTACAGGGTTAGATAAACGCCCCCTCGACCAGTCGCACTGCGTTTTCAACACCATTCTCGGAACGAATCTGTTCACCAAGGATGGAAGCTGCAGCATGCAGTTTTTCGTTTCGCAATAATTCATCTAGGGACGCAGCCAATCCTTTGATGTCCAATTTAGTAAACCGAATTGGTCGCGGCCCTACACCTAACTCGTAAACTTGCTGCCCCCAATAAAATTGATCGGCGATATGCGGGATAACCAATGCTGGGATGCCTGCTCGCAAACCTGCGGAAGTGGTTCCAAATCCTCCATGGTGTACCACACCAGCACAATGCGGCAATAGCCAGCTATGAGGCAGCGAGCTGGCGGCGTAGATGCTGGATGGCAAAGTCAATTGTCTGATCCCTGCATCCCAACCCTGGATGATCACCCGTGCGTCAACTTGCTGAACAGCATCCACAAACAGGCTGGCGGATTCTAACGCATCACCATCACCTAGGCTCATTGCGCCTAAGCTGATCAATATTGGCGGGTCGCCATAATCAAGAAATGAAAGCAAATCTGCCGGCGGCTCCCATGCACTGGGTCCTTCAGCGAACCAGTACCCAACAACATGATGGCGAGGTTCCCAAAGCGGGTTCGGGGGGTAGACTGCTGGACTTACAGGTACAAGATTTAGGAGTGGTGAAGATAAGCCTTCTCTCCCTACAGGAGGAAGCCCTTGTCTTTTGCGTATTCCGTTGAGCGGTCGGGTAGTTATCAAGTGAACCAATCCATTTATGGATTTATAAGCAATCCGCTTGAAAATTGGGCGGTCAGGATCATCCCAAGGAATTGCCCAAGGCATCAATGTCACGCTCAGGTAAGGCAGATTTAACAACTCCGCTTCGTTTTTGCCTGCCGCAACTGCAGAAGGCACAACTACCAGATCAGCATTCCGACACTGAGCCAGAATATCATCATGTGATCTCTCCAACATTTCGAAACCGAAACGCATCGCCTTTATCAGCCCTCCAGCTGCATTGCGAGCCTGGTTCCTGATGGCAGTAATTTCCAGAGCGAGGTCTATATTAGGACCGATAGGCGCAAAGGTTACACCGTAAGACTCAACCAAAGTCTTCATCACAGGATGAGATGCTACAGTAACGGTATGGCTGGTTTGTTTAAACCCTTGTGCAAGTGCAATAAAAGGCTGTACATCCCCCCGTGAACCAATAGTAGGGATTACGATATTCATTCCTCACCTTCTAGCGAGCGTGCCACCTTAGTTCATAAAATAACAGCTGAGTTCAACCTAGACATTGCGGCTGCGCATCTTAGGAACCACAAGAATTGCTTAGTCCTGGTTTCTTTTTGTTATAGCAATCAGATTTCGCATGAGTCCAATGGCAGCCGATATGACAGGACCACCGAACTGGTCGTTTACCAGCCCAGCGTAAGGACCTTCCCCAAAATGAAGTCCGCCCGGAGTAAGCACGCTAATCCGTGCATGACCTATCGGGGAGCAGGCGGCCTTGCATCTTCCCATGGCTCGATTTGCCCAACAACTACCTTCCCGACATGGAGCATAATGTCGATTTCTTCGTTCATTGAATTGTCGGGAGCATCCCAGACAACCCCTGCCCACTGAAGTTAAAATAGCGTGCTGTGTTGTCTGTGTAGGCAGCGACAATGTTCAGCCACTCCGCAAGGGCTACCTCGACAACAACACCCAAAATCTGTTTCACAACCACCGGATCCGGCATGACACCAACTTCTCGCAGGAAATGCCACGCCTGCAAGTAGTAGTGAGATACAAGTTTAGTCATAGCCAAAATGTGTTGTTATTTATAGATAGCCTCCTGCGGACACCCTAAGCCGAGCTTTCTGCGAGCCTCGATAAACGGTGACCACGGTTGTTCATGTGAGGGAGCAGAATTCGCTGGGCTATATCCGGGGCAGAATAGCCAGCATCCACACCGATCCGGAATGGCTCGATGCATATATCCCCAAACTCATTGCAGTTCGGTTGATTAGGAATCGGGGCACTGTTCCATATGCAAATAGCGCTGGCATTCCTCGGTCGTCAGGTCTCGTGTCACGCGTGTGCGGGCGAGCGCGGCCAGCTCGGCTGTATCCAGTGTGTAGTAGCGCAGGGTCCCGTCCCCGCCGGCGGTCGCCAGCCGGCTGCCATCCGGGCTGATAGCTACTCCGAATACGTTGCTGGGATTGCCGTACAGCGAGAACAGCTCCTGCCCGCTCTGAACGTCCCAGACCTTGGCCAGGCCGTCAAAGTTGGCGGACGCCAGGCGGGTTCCATCGTGGCTAAAAGCCAGCCTGGAGTTGATCCCGGCATGACCGCTGAGCGTGAGGATCTTGATCTTCTGGATGGTATCCCATACATTGATTTCGCCGTCGTGCAGGCCGAGAGCCAGCAGCCTGCCGTCCGGGCTGACCGCCAGGCCGTAGATCTCGCGGCCATCGGCGTAATATTCAGCCACTTGCCGTCCGGTGTCTGTTTCCCATTGGCGCCCATAGCTATCGGCGCCGCCGCTATAAACCGTTTTCCCATCCGGACTGAAGGCAATACCCATTCCGAATCCGAGCGTATGTCCGGCAAAGCTGGCGATTTCCCGTCCGGTGCTGACCTCCCAGACTTTTGCCGTGGCGTCCCAACTGCCGGACACCAGCCGGGTCCCATCCGGGCTGAAGGCCACACCGGGCACCATGCCCTGGTGGCCAGCGACCTGCAGGATAAGCTGGCCAGGTTCAAGATCCCAGGCGTACACCATCCCATCTACCCCGCCGGCCGCTAACAGTTTGCCATCCGGACTGTAGGCCAGGCTGGTGAGCGGACTGCCGGGCGCAAGCTCGAGCACAAGCTGGCCGGCGCTCGCCTCCCAGATACGGGCGTAACCATCCATGCCAACGGTTGCCACCTGAGCGCCGTCCGGGCTGTAGCGCACCTCATAAGCCTGGTCCGTGTGGGCTGCCAGGGTCAGCATCTCCCGGCCGGGAGACGGGTCCCACTGCCGGATGGTGCCGTCGTAGCCAGCGGTGGCAATCTGCTCGCCATCCGGGCTGCTGGCTACATCGACCACCGTGCTGACGTGGCCGGCCAGGGTCAGCAGCAATTGACCAGAGACGGCGTCCCATATTTTGGTGGTTCCATCCTGGTGGGCAGTGATCACCCGCTTGCCGTCCGGCATGAAAGCGACGCTGTACAGGCCGGACATGCGCGGCAGGCTGAGGGTTTCCTGACCTGTCGTCGGATCCCAGACCAGCAGGCTGCCATCCTCGTTAGCCGCGGCCAGGCGCGCCCCATCCGGGCTATACGCCAGGTTGTGGATCACCCCGCCCGAACCGAAGGAGAGCAATTCCTGCCCGCCCTCGGCATCCCAAATCTTGATTACGCCGCCTTGATCGCCGGTAGCCAGATGCGACCCATCCGGGCTGAAGGCGATGGCATCGCAAAGCTGCTCGTGACCGCTGAGCGCCAAGACCTGGGTTCCGCTGTCCAGATCCCAGACTCGCGGCCTGCCATCCTGGTTGGCAACCGCTACACGTGTGCTGTCCGGGCTGAAGCTGACGCGGTTGACAGTCCCTCCGCTGAGATTGCCGGGAAAGGTCTGCACTCGCTGCCCGCTTTCGGCGTCCCACACCACCAGCCGGCTGTTCCAGGGGACAGCTACTCGCTTTCCATCCGGGCTGAAAGCAATCCCGAAGCCGAACTCGACCGGGTCTGCCGGTAATTCGAGCAGCGCCTGGCCGCTGGCTACATCCCAGATTATGGCCATGCCTTCGATGCCGATGCTTGCCAGTCGTTTTCCATCCGGACTGTAGGCCACCCCGGGGGACTGGAGGTGAGCGGGGATGGTGCGCAGGATATGCAGTTCTGGCAGCGCCCGGCGCAGGGAGTTCCTGGCTTCCAGCGTATCCGCGGTGGAGAGCGCCTGCAGGGCCAGTAAAACACTGCGTTCCGGATCGATTTGCAGGCTGCTCACCGCGGCGGCAGCCAGCTCGCGCGAGCTGGCCAGGCGGGTCTGGGCCTGGGCTGTCTGGGCGTTGCGGTTGGCCAGCTGGCCCAGCCATACGGCGGTTAGTAACAAAATGATGGAAGCGCTCAGCGCCAGAGCCAGATATACGGCTCTCCGGCGCAGCCGGCCGGCGGCCCGAGTCTGTTCCTCGGCCCGGCGCTGTTCGGCCTCAGCCCGCTGGCGTTCTGCCTCCGCAAGAGATTGTGCCGCTTCAAGCTCGCGCCGTTGGCGAGCGGTCTCTGCTTCTTGTTGGGCTTGCTGCTCAAGCAAACTGGTCTCCAAGAAGTCTTTCTCCTGTATATTCATCTCCACGGATCGTGCCTCAGCCCATTCCAGCCCCAGCGCCAGCACCGCGCCGCTCAACAGAGCGCCCTTGTCCCGGTTGCTCTCCTGCCATTGACGCAGGCTGCCGCGCAGGCGTTCTTGCCAGGCGCGAAAGGCACGATCGGTGTCCATCCACTCCTGAAAACGCCCCCACTTCTGGATTAGGGCTTCGTGCACCACCTCCGCCGTCTCATGACCTGCGTTGTCCCGCCCTGTCACCACCAGCCGCCGGTCGGCCAGGCGCTGGATCAGGCTCCAGCTTTCATCGCCCAGCTCCTGGCGAGTGGCGATGCGGCGGGTGTCTTCCGTGCCTTCGCCAGGCTGCACCAACTGCACCAGAGCCCGCCGGGCGAGTTCTTGCTCGTTGGCCTGCAACTCTCCATATACCTGGTCGGCATAGGTCGCCAGCGCCCCCTCCACGCTGCCCATGGCATCGTAGTTGGTGTGGGTCAGCCAGCCGTCGGTCTGCTGCTCCCATAACTGGGTCAGGGTGAACTCTAAAAGGGGCAGGTTGCCAGGCTTCTCGCCCACATCATCCAGGATGCGCTCCACCAGTCCCGGCTCGAAGGCCGCTCCCTGCATATCGGCTGGTTTCTCGATCGCCATGTGCAGCTCCTGGCGGGTCATCGGCCCCATCAGCAGGGATGCTTCCTGCAAGGCGTCCGCAAAAGCCCGGTGAGCCAGCGCCTGGCCCATGAAATCCGCCCGCATGGTCAGCAGAATGACCGATAACGCTTCCCGCTGAGCCTTAGCCGCCGCCACCGTAGCCAGCAGTTCGTCCACAAACGCTTTCTGCAGCCTGTCATCCGGGCATAGGGTGTACAGCTCTTCGAACTGGTCAACGACCAGCAGGATCTGCCGGGTATCAGGGGCTTTCTCCAGGATTCGCTCGGCGACCTGGGCTAGGCTGACTTCCCCTTTCAACAGACGCTCTGCCAGCTTACGGGTCTCGGTTAGGCGGTCGGTCTCGCTCAAGCCACTCTCCAGCAGCGGCAGGAGTGCACCCGCCAGGGCATAGAAGGGCTGGCTGCCGGGATGGAAAATCGCGAACTGGTAGCCGCCCGCTTTGCGCAGCCGGGGCAGCAGCCCAGCGAACAGGGCCGAGGACTTACCCGAGCCGGAAGAGCCCACAATGACCGCGACCAGCTTTTTCTCCCGGACGGCGTGCTCCAAGGAGGTGATAAAGGTTTCCCGGCCGAAGTAGAAAGGTGCATCCGGCTCCTGAAAGGCGGAAAGACCGCGGTAAGGACACGTGCCCACCTGGCGGGGCAGCCGCATCCCTTCCGGCGGCAGCGCCTCCAGAGATGTCAAAGGTGGAAACTCAGCTGGTATGCCATCGATCACTAATTGGCAGATGCGCTCCGGGCGGTGAATATCCTTGAGCAGGTGGCGGCCTAAATCGATCAGGCTCACCCCAGCTGGCAGCTCATCCCGCACCAGGGCGGTAGTCGTTTCCGAGAGCAGCACTTGGCCGCCATGTCCGACATGGGCGATGCGCGCCGCCCGGTGTACATCCATTCCGACATAACCCTCTTCGCCGCTCCAGGGTTCGCCGGTATGGATGCCCATGCGCACCCGCACTGCAACGCCTTCCGGCCAGGCATGTTCGGCCAGCTTGCGCTGCGCCTCCACGGTTGCGCATACCGCCTGGGTGGCGCGCGAAAACGCAACAAAGATAGCATCCCCCTGGGTGTCGACCTCATGCCCGTTCCAGCTGGTAAAAGCCTGCCGTAGAATGCGGCGCTGGTCAGCCAGCAGGGTCGCATAGCGGTCGCGCAAGCGATGCAGCAGCTGGGTAGAACCTTCGATATCGGTAAAGAGAAAAGTGACCGTGCCTTCCGGCAGTTCGGGGAATGGGATTGGTGCAGACGGCTGAGTATCCAATGAGCACCTCCCTAAGAGAAACGCTCGCTCGGTAAGTGGTGGAAGAAAGACAGAGGATAATTGTGTATTAAATTATATAGTATTTCAAATTTTTGTGTGACAGCTCAGGATGCAGATACAGCCGGAAGTCAGAGACAAGATGGGTAAAAAAAGTCGCCCTGGATCGCCAACTGCCATGCATCCAATACGTGAAGGCCATTCTTACGAGCAGTCGAAATGTAGCTGCGGATGCGACAATATGTCCTGGCACATTGCAGAGAACAAAAAGAACACGACACTGTCTGTTTCAATATGTACATGCGTAGATCAAGGTCGAGCAGGGACCAGTATACCTGCTGTGCAGGGAAAACCCTGGGCTAGTTAGCGGGTGGTATAGACCTGTCGAAGTTAGTCCATAAGCGGGCTGATCAACCGCTAGCCAAACTTCTGATCATTGGAGAAATCCACCCAAGTACCACCTCAATATCGAAAGGGTGCTTGTTGGGTTATGTCTTAGCTTTCAACCGAACTGACACCCATTGGCCGCCGAGACAGAACCATCCTACCACCTGTCGGGCAAAACGAAACCCCCATCTTCAGCTATCTTCCGGAATCACAAACGGCAACCAATGCGCCTGTTTTACCTCCGCGGGGCTGGCTCTAGTGCAATATGGCTTCGAACCAAATACCTGAAAACCTGCCACCTACCCGTGCTGCGCAGTAGAGGTCACCTGCAGGGTTGGGCAGCCATTTTCCAAACCACAACTTGCTTGCGGGAATTGACACAGGTTAGTCGGGAGATAGATCGTCACTGACCATGACCGTCGCCCATCATTTATATGGCTGATATTGTCAACTGGTACACTTCAATTCAAATAATGCCAATTCGGAATCTTGGCCGTATAGTTGGGCCATTATCCAATTGTGGTACAATTTCCGCTGGCGATGAGGCTCGCCGAATAAACGTCCCCTTGGACTGATGGCCTCTACTGAATATTTTTCTCAGTAGAGGTTTTTGACTACTCCACTACAAGGTTCTTGATAAGTAAAGCGGTGAAAAAGCTGTTATAGTACCTGTCCATTGCGAGCTCAACCTGGTCAAAGACGTTCCCACAGAAAAGTAGATACCATTAAATGAGACCAATAAACACAGAATCGGAACCACTCGCGGTAGCCTCCGTATATAAACGCATAACAAATCGGTTAGGAATATGGCTCCAAAAAAGGCAACCATCAGAAGAAGTTATTCTATTTGGAACATCATTATTAGTCGGATTGGGAGCTGGAATAGGAGCGGTCGCCTTCCGCTACTTAATAAGAGCAGTTGAGTGGATTGGGTATACATGGTTCCCGAGCGTTACCAGCAATTGGGGTAATGCATATGTAATAATCGTGCCAGCTGTTGGTGGATTGCTAGTCGGTCTGCTGGTCTATAATTTTGCTCGCGAGGCAAAAGGCCATGGAGTCCCTGAAGTCATGGAAGCTGTGGCACTCCATGGCGGTCGGATTCGTCCCCGAGTGGCGGTGATTAAATCCCTGGCTTCTTCAATCTGTATTGGCAGCGGTGGATCTGTCGGGCGGGAAGGACCAATTGTCCAAATCGGGTCGGCGCTTGGCTCTACTATTGGACAAGCGCTGCATTTATCCAATGATCGAGTACGCAATCTGGTAGCTTGTGGTGCTGCGGGAGGCATTGCGGCGACTTTCAATGCCCCTATTGCCGGCGTGATTTTTGCCCTAGAAGTCATCTTGGGTGATTTTAAAATACATTATTTTATGTCGGTAGTCATTTCTTCTGTAACTGCCAGTGTTGTTGGCCGGGTAGTATTTGGTGACATACCAGCTTTTCCATTACTCACGGAATACGGAATTAGAAGCCTTTGGGAATATGGATTTTATATCCTTTTAGGTATACTCGCAGCTCTCATTGGAGTGATTTTTGTAAGGTTACTGTACTGGACAGAAGATCTCTTTGATAAATGGACAGGCGTGCCTGAATGGGTACAACCGGCTGTCGGTGGCGCCCTTTTAGGTGGGTTGGCTCTAGCCTATCCATTATTTACTCCAACTACTTGGGTGGGTATCCCACAAATATATAATGTCGGCTATGAAGTGATTGGTGATGCGTTGTCTAACCAGCTCTTGCTGGGCGTTGTATTGTCATTATTGATTCTAAAAATCATTGCAACCAGTTTAACCCTCGGTTCCGGAGGTTCGGGAGGCGTATTTGCTCCTTCTTTGTTCATGGGTGCTATGTTGGGGACAGCTGTTGAGCTCGTTATTAGAATCTTTTTCCCATCAATTGTAGCTCCTCCTGGCGCGTATGCTCTTGTAGGAATGGCGGCCGTCTTTGCTGCGAGTGCGCATGCGCCGATCACAGCTATCATCATTTTATTTGAGTTGACTGGTGATTATCGGATTATTCTACCTCTCATGCTAACGGTTGTGATAGCGACACTCCTAGCCAAAAAAATGCTGGCTGGCGAGTCGATTTACACACTTAAGCTCTCACGACGAGGAGTACGTATAAAATCTGGACATGATATTGACGTTATGGAAGGAGTCACCGTTGGTGAAGTTATGCCGCGCAATGTGGATACGATAAGCACTGATACCAAACTGGCGGAGTTCTCCGAGATATTATCCAAAACCCGTCATCATGGAATGCCAGTGTTGAATAATCAAGGTAAGCTGTGGGGAATAGTAACTGTGTCAGATTTGGAGCGAGCCTTGGAAAAAAACCTGCCGGATGATACCCTCATTACAGAAATTGGCACAGATAAATCCGCAACAATGGTGGCATATCCGGATGAAAGCATGGGAGAAGCTCTAGCCCGGATGGGGATTCGTGGTGTAGGTCGTCTGCCGGTTGTCTCCCGTGAAGATAATGACCATCTCATCGGTCTTATAAGACGAGCTGACATTATCCGTGCTTACAATTTAGCCCTGACCCGAAAAGCCGGTTTTCGGCAGCGCACTAAACTGGTAGATAAGCGAGCTTTAGATGGTGGTGAGTTCGTCGAATTGCTTATGTCCGATGGAGACAAAGTAATTGGTAAAAAAGTCGAGGATGTGGCTGCTTGTATGCCTGAGGAGTCCATTTTGATCTCGATCCAAAGGGATGGAAAAGTGATAATCCCCCATGGGGTTACGGTGTTTCAAGTGGGAGATCAAGTAACTGCTTTTGTTCGTGAGCAGGATGTCGATGCGCTTCATCACTGTTTTCATGGCGGTGGATCAGACGAGGCAAAGTAATTCTGACAATTCGTCAGAGTGGTTCGAACGTTCTAATAATACGATATACTCATGGTGGCATTAACACTGTTGACTAGACAAATATAACAAATGAGATAGGGAAAACCCCTTATCAAGAATTGTGTGTACCAATCGAAGCCACCAGACAATGTTATCGGATTGATGGTTTCGTGAAGTAATGGAATCGTCGTAAGCCTGGCACAAGTACTGCGCTGAATTATTCTAGCGATGTGCGTAATTTCTTCAAATGGGCGCTGGGGTTATCGCCTAAGAACATCTCAGTACACGGGGGCGATGAGTTCATCGAGTGGCAGCAAAGTTTGGGGCGTGCACTGGTGACCATCCGGCGTGCGTAAAGATTGAACCAATTGAATGGCATCGCCATCAGGATACCACTTATGGAATGGTTCGCCTAACAACGATGAGTGTCAAATCATCCGATTGAGGAGAATTGCCTACGAAACTCTTCCATGATTGAACAATAGCGTCTAAGATTTCCGTCGCATTTTTATGGGTATTGGAGCTAAAGATCTCGACCAGGCGTGATGTTTCATAAAAATCGTTCTGCTCATTTTGTGCTTCGATCAACCCATCGGTATAGAAGACCAGCACATCACCGGGTATGATCTCAATCGTTTTTTGATCAATGGAGACCTCCGGGAATAAACCAAGTACAATTCCCTTTGAATGGATTTCTATACTCTCCCCGCTTCGTGACGAATACCATAATGGCCGGTTGTGGCCGGCGTTGGCAAATTCCATCTGTCCATTTTTGGGATCTATTCTGGCATAAAATGCAGATACAAATGCACTTTCAGAGTATTCTTTATATAAGATCTGGTTGCTATGTAATAACGTTGATGATGGCCCAGACCCGTTGAGGGCGATTGTCTTTAGAATCACTCGGCTTAAGGACATCATAAGCGCCGCAGGCACTCCTTTGCCAGCTGCATCTGCGATGACTAAACCAATTTGTCCATCGGGCAGATAAATGAAGTCGTAAAAATCACCGCCAACCTGGCTGGCTGGCTGGTAATAGACGACAAATTGCCAGCCTTCTACGGATGGGCAAGCCTTTGGCAGCATGCTGAGTTGGATATCGCGCCCAATGTCTAGTTCTTTCGTCAGGCTCTCTTTTTCCAGCAACTCTTTTTCGACACGGATTCGATCAGTAATATCTTGAACTGTCCCGATTAGCTTAGAGATATTCCCATGATCGTCATACATTGGCGCAGCGTTGAGGTTGATCACGCGCTGCCGCCCGTCCAGGAGAACAACCTTGTGATCGATGTTAAGTGGTTGGCCTTCTAAAAGAGTTGCATTCGAGGCTTTCTCCAAAATCTCTCGGTCATCTGGATGCACCAAATCGAGTGCATTTTTGTAATTCAGTACGAATTCCATTGGATCAACCCCGAAAATTCGATAGCTCTCGTCTGACCAGATCAATTCATTGTTTTGTACATTCCACTCCCAACTTCCCAACTTCCCAATTCGTTGCGCTTCAGCAAGCCTTCTTTCTTTCTCCCTTAAAACCTCTTCGGTTCGCTTGCGTTCACTGATTTCCTCACGAAGTTCTGCTGTGCGCGCTTCTACCAGAGCTTCAAGTTGTTGGCGATAGTGTTGCAATTCCTCCTCGTTTTTTTTGCGCTCGGTGATATCTTCTTTAACAGAGATGTAGTTTGTAATGACCCCCTCTTTGTTTCGAATCGGTGACACTGTTCCCAGATCCCAATACAGATCGCCGTTCTTTTTCCTATTGCAGAGCTCTCCTCGCCAAACCTCCCCAGCGGTTATCGTTCCCCACATATCCTGGTATACCTCAATTGGCATTAAACCTGATTTAATGATGCGAGGGGTAGCTCCAATCACTTCATCGTACGTGTAGCCAGATACTTTCTCAAAAGCTGGATTTACGTATTCAATCCTGCCATGTGTATCGGTTACCACAACCATTGCAGGAGTCTGCTCGACCACAACCGAAAGCTTGAGCAGCCGTTCTTCCAACTGTGTCTGCTCTGAGATGTCGCTCAAAATGACTGCAAGTATCTTCCCATCCTGAGTATTATGTCTAGCAATTGAAGCCAGTGCTGGGAATACCTCTCCATTTTTACGCTGACCATATACGGGTCTACGTTGATGCATAAAGCGTGAGCTATCACCTGATGCAATGAATCCGTGAACATGTTCTATGTGCAGCTCGTGAAATGACTCTGGAATGAGCATATTTAAGGGCTGACCGATTACCTCTTCTCCGACATAACCGAAGATCGCTTCTGCGCCGGTGCTGAAAAGAAGAATTTCCTGCGCTTCATTCACACAGATAATGGCCTCGGTAGGGATGCCCAACAGGCTGTCGAGAAATGAGCGGCTATCACCCAAATCGTAAATTCCCTGGTGCCGGAAATCGCTGGTCTCTCTAGCTGACAGTTGTGAAGTAATCAACGGCTCATCTTGATATACCCTGCGCACCGCTTCCAACAATTCCCTAGCATCGGCATTCTTTTTTAAATATCCTTTGGCTCCGGCTTTGATCGCATCAGAGACAAATTGGTTTTTGCGATTCATGGTCAAGATCAGGATGCGCGTCTCAGGGTGAGCGTGTAATATCTGGGATGTGGCCTGGATACTAGTCAGCTTAGGCATGTTGACATCCATCAAGATAACATCTGGCTTGAGGTCATCGGCCAGCTGGACAGCCTCTTCACCATCGGCTGCTTCACCGACGACCTCGAATCCCCCCTGAATTTCACAAATCTGGCGAAGCCCACGGCGGAAGAGGCTATGGTCATCAGCTAAAAGGATGCGAATTGAAGACATTTAGCTTCCCCATTCTTGTTCTAAAAGAATCGTACATTATCTAGGGAAGGATCTACCACCAACTTTTTCAGCCTAGTGTTTTTTTCCAGTTATTTTAGTTGTTTGGCCTGGATGACATCCAACTCCCCTATTCGCTTCGCCAGAGATAATAGTTTTATGCCTCCGGATAATCCTATCCTCGCATTAGTTTTGGATTTAATTTTGGGAGGCACTTCAGTAGTTCACTTGGTAGAAATATGTTCTTAAGCTTTAAATAGAAGGCATTATGATGCTACTTATTCTATTAGCTTGAACGCTTCCAGAGCCTCTTGCATATCCGAGTAAACATCAAATGATAATAATAAACCGGCCACGTCCAGGGTTCGCAAAATATTTGGCTGCACATGGACAATCTTGAATTTTTCTTTAAATTCGCGATCCTCATCTACCATTTTTCGCAGTGATTCCCAACCATGCTCTGGATCAGGGGGCGTATATTTGTGGGCAGTCAATGCGATGCTGTGAAGAGCAAATAATCCAGAGCTTGAAAGAAAGTCGCATGCTTCCAAGTCCAGCAATAAATATTCTGTTCCACTCGAGAACAACTCCCTGGCTTTATCAATTAGTTTGAGGTAGTTAGAGCTATCAACTCTTCCCGCAACGTGTAACACAGTAACCGTGTGAAACCCTTCCTTTACTTCATGAGATAATTCCATTTTTCTTATCCTCTTGAGTTTGGAGTTATATTATATCTCGTTTAACTAAATTTATTTCATTCCCGCCGTTTTCAGTAGGCCGATGAGATAGTGAATCGACCAGTTTATTTGTCATGTATAGCCCCAACCCACCCAATGGCCTCTTATCTAAGGATAATGATAAATCTGGCTGAGGGATTGTTTTTGGATCAAAGTATGGCGCCTCATCTCTTACCTGCATAATAAAATCGTTTCCTTGTCGACAAAGAATTACTTCAACGGTTCCCGCCTGTTCTTTATAGCCATGCTTAATCACGTTAGTAACAATTTCGGTGATAGACCAGATTAAATCATAAACCACGTCGGACGCAAATCCAAGATCAACTGCATACTGCTCCACAAACTTGCGAATTGGTTCGAGTTGATTATATTCAGCTGGAAACTGGGCTTGAGCGATCTTTATCATTATTTAATCGACATCATTTTAGTTAGCATGATTATACTCTCGTAGTGTATTTCGTCATATGTCCGGCTATCTCCCAAAACGTAAATTCCCTGGCGATGGACATTATTGATTTTTTTCTGGTTGTTGCGAAATAATCAACGGCTCATCTAGAGATATCCTGTGCACCGCTTTAACTAATTCTTTAGCATCGGCATTTTCATAATAATAACCCTTTGGCTTCGGCTTTGATAGCATCAGAGACAAATTGATTTTTGCGGTTCATGGTCATGATAAGGATGCGCGCATCTGGGAGAGATTGTAATATCTGGATGGTAAACAGTATTCTATTCAGCTTTGGTTTGTTGACATTTGTCACGATAACGTTTTGCATGAGTACATCGACCAGAGGCACAGTCTCTTCATCATCGGCTTTCACCAACGACCTCGAATCCACTCTTGACTTCACAATTCTCGATCACTTTCTGGATCCTGGCGTGGTAATCCTGTTCTACTTGCCTGTCAGCGACTCGCACATACAACTGGGTTGTTCGAATACTGGTGTGACCAATCATTTTCTTGACTGAAATGACCGACACCCCGGCTGCAATCATACGGCAGGCAAAAGTATGTCTCAACTGGTGACAGGTAACCTAAATATCCGCCTGGCGGCAGTACTTGGCTAGACTGATGTCGAAACAATATCATTCCATTTGGTACCGAGGAGGTTTATATGGCTGGTTATATGGCTGGATTTGCAAAAGTTGGCATTGGCCTGGCAAGCAAACGAATTATCCCCAAAGTGCCCCTTTGGATCTTGTAAGTTGCCGCTTACGCGATCGATGTGATCTGGGGCATTTTCTTTTTCGCAGGTATCGAACGTTTACACGAGTCCAATTCCGTGACGACGAGCCCGTGTTCACACAGCCTTTTTATGACCGTGATCTGGTGCTCCTGACCGGCGGAATCAGCGGACTTATCAGCCGAAATCGCCGTACCAGCTTGATAATTGGACTGCTGGTCTTAAGCCACTGGGTGGTGGACTTCATCTCTCACCCCATGACAGCTATGTTTCCGGATGATACCGGCCTTTCACTTCTCTTCGATGGCTCGCCGATCGCAGGGCTGGGCGTGTGGACCACCCAATTGGGTGTCAACATTAGCGAGTATGGGACGCTTTTCCTGGGCTTAGTTATCTACATTTTTTCGCTGAGAAAGCTCAGAGAAGTTAAGGAAGCAATGAATCGTGAATGACACAAGCGCCAATTTTATCCAACTCCGGGGTCCGGTCGGTGAAGCCGAGCTCAATGCCACCAGCCCGCTTGAAATGACGGCATTAGGGGTAGAGACGGCTGCAACGACCTTCAGCGTCTGCACCGATCAGGCTGGTCTGATCGGGCTGGTGCAGCACCTGCACTCACGGGGTATGTACTTTGGTCCGTCACTAGCCAACCGCAAGCCGTACTTACAGAAGAAGAAAATGTCAGCTAAAACCATCACACGCCAAGGGTTTCTCAAGACTGGCTGTCTCAGCATGACTGCCGCTGGTTTAACAATCTGCGGAGTTAGCACGCTCATTCCCAATCCCGACCCAGCCTCGATCGATCTACCAACATCTACTTATGGAGTAAGGACAATGAAAAAACGCATTTTAGTTGCCTATACCAGCGCTCTGGGTTCAACCGATGATGTGGCTGCCGAGATCGGCAAAACACTGAGTGCCAATGGCATTTCTGTGGATGTTAAACCCATTCAGGGACACCTGCATGCCGGCTACCAAGCTGTATTGATCGGCAGCGCTGTATGGTATGGCAACTGGCTGCCTGGAGGCTGTAGAATACGTCCAAGCCAACCGAAAAGCACTCAACGAGCTCCCGGTGGCGCTGTTTACGGTGTACATTTCCAATATGGGTAATGATGAAAACAGCCGGCGGAACCGCCTGGCTTTCCTAGACGCGATCCGCCCATTGCTTGATCCAGTGGATGAAGTATTCTTCGCCGGAAAGTTTGACCGCCGCGGCGCTGCCCTACTGATGCCCGGCTGGCTTGCCCGCTTCGGTCCGCCGATAGATATGGAGAAATGGGTAAAGATCCGGGCCTGGGACGAAGATCTCCGTCCAGAGCTGCTGCTGCAAGCATAAACTAGAGTTAAATTAAATTGATGGAAGGAAAATGTTCCCGCTTTGTCATGCCGAGATCGCCGACACCGGTATGACAGTAGGAACTAAGAGGATATTATTCCAGCTATAATGCACCCTGTTGTGATGGACATGAGGTATCGTGCTCTCTAGAGCGATCGCACCAAAGCATCCAGCGATTCGGCAATTTCGATGAGCTTGCGGCAGTCAATGATGTCAGGTGTATCTGATGATGTATGGGTTACAGTCATCATCAGTTCGGGCATGCATTCGGACGTGAAGGCCAAGGACGGAACCCCGCTCTGTACAAAGATCATATGGTCCCCATTGAACCACTGCTCGCCTTGAACAAGACCGCCGAAACGCTGGAAGACATCCGCGGCGTTTTTCTTGAGTTCAGAGGAGCATTCATAAAACGAGTATGCTGATCTTCCTTGATTGTAGCCAACGTCATCGATATTCACCGCAAGCAGAATACGAGGGAATTCACCCCCATATCGGTTCAGGTAATCCATCTGACCGCCCGCACTGTAGTGGTCTTCCCCATTGAGTGCGACGAATTCTATGCAGTACTCTCCACGGTAGTCGGACAACATCTCCATGCAAAGGAGCAAGACGACTACACCAGATGCATTGTCTGAGGCGCCTGGAGAGTCTTCATATGCATCGATGTGTGCAGTAATGACGACTTTTTCGGCTGCTCCTCGATTCAACCTCGCGATGATGTTTGACGCACATGATGGCAGCCGGCTTGCATCAATCTTCAATCGAAAAGGCTCACCCTGACGAGCCGCAAGCACATCTCCCACAGTATCCCGACAGTAGACACTTGGGATATCGAAATCACCGTCCACAATCAATGGAAATGGGTATAATGCCCCCACCTGCTCCGGTTTTCTCTCTGTGGCCGTGATTATCCCGGCTGGCTTCCTGCCCTCCAAAAGGGCAATTATTTTCTGGTGATGCTCCGGATTATAGAAAACAAAATTCTTTGGCATCAACTGCTCTGAACATATTGCCCCCTTCAGCAACAAAATCTTGCCCGCGAAGTCCGTGTTTTCCAGCTCCTCCGTTGTCGCAACTGTGAACAGTTCAGCCATGACATCGCATCCCAAAGAATAGGGGCTGGCAAAAACTTTGAAAGCATCTTCACCATGCGTCAAAAATGATCCACGACAGATATAATCCTGACATTCGAACGGAAAGGCATCAATCTCATAACCATACGTGCGAATAGTGTCAGCAAAGAAATCCGTCGCGGCCCTGTTTCCTGAAGAGCCTGTCCGTCTGTTTGGTTTCACACTGCACAAGGTCTGCAAGTACAGCTGTGATTTTGCTGCATAATCGTCCAGTAACACCATCTGTTCCTTAATCAATTCGTCGGATGCTATGGCCTCCCAACGACCAGCATTAGCCGCTCTCTACTGCCTAGCTCGGTTGGCTCTCATTAGGTGCTAGCGTCAAGTCGCGTAGGTCTGTTATGCATTCCTTGTTCCAATAATCACTGGCTGAAAGAACTTGTCGTCCAGTCTGCCCACATCTACAAATCCAGCTTCAGTCATGAGTTCAATAAGTCTGGTCGTTCCAACTGCATTGTACTTTGAACGCATAACATGAGTCTTGATATCAGAGCCACCGTCGTCTTCAATGAAATACATGGAAAGATCGTAGAACTCCCCATGGCAATCCCATTTCTGGAAGATTAAGTAAGTGATTCCGTTCTCCTCACGGGTCCCATAAAGTTTAATATTCTGCCCGGTCATGTTTTCTGCTGCATAATCTCTCACAGAGATGATGCAGCCGCCACCTGGGCGGAGGCATGCGTAAAACTGCTGGAACGCGCTGAGGATCTCAGCATCAGATAAGAGATGGGGTACTGCGTTGTCGCACGCAATAACGAGATCAAACCGAGCGGCATGCTGGTCACATACCGAACGCATATCTGCCGTCGAGAAAGCTATCGTTAAACTGCGCGCTGCGGCTTCGCGCTTGGCACGTTCTACCTCATGAGGAGATAAATCAGATGCAGTCACCTGATAACCAAGTTTCGCAAGGCCCAGACTCTGCGTACCGATTCCGCAGGCGGCATCGAGAATTTTGGTGATCTTTTCCCCCCAAGTCTCGCGTATGATTACATCAAGCATGGATGCCTGACGTTCGATGCTCTTTTCCCAATCGGGATAGATCAGATGATAGAGCGGCGCGAGGTTGGCATAGAATTCTGTAACAGTGTCAGTCATATCATCATCTACACTCATATTGATTTGTTGAGTTGGACTGTTTGCTGCGCATAACAGCTTGCTTTTCTCAAATCGAAACCCTTCGTTTCGTGCAGGTTACCCTTGATCGCAGCCATTCCGCTGCATTTGATGTTGTGTGTGTTGAGATTCTATGTCGTTTTCGTAAATTATTCTATCCCACGTTCTATCATAGGAAACCCCCGAAGAATGCAAGCTTCGGCACGGATTTTTGTTACAAGGATGGGGGGCACGCTGCATCCTACGAAACTTTATCCACTTCAATATAATGAAAATACCTATCACCCAATTATTGAAACTATTTCAAACACTGGCTCCGCAATGCTCTTATTCCCCTTAACGGTTACCAGTTTCCGGGCTCGGTCTATTTCAACCCCGCGTGTGAAAAATCGCCAAGCTATGTCTTCATCTAAAGATATTACTGCATCAGGTTGCATGGTCGTTCCCCTGTAAAAGCCCCATTTATCCTTCTCGCGTAGCAATGTCCACTGCCCGCCCGCAGCACCTGTTATATAAAGTGTGATGCTGGTCCCATCAGGCTCAGATATGTGACGGAACGTATAGGGCACGGCCCAAGTAAATGTCTCAAGAACTGGGCTTAAATATTTCGGTTCCAGCAAGCCCGGCTTTTTGATTGCGTCCCTGATATGCTGCTGATGATGCCAGCGCTCCGTGTACTCTCTAGCGATATCGAGCCAAACAGGCTTTGGCTCAGGCCCTGCCCAACTAATGGAACCGCCAATTTCAAATGGATTTAAAGAACGGAAGTATTCATTCGCTTTCTGACCTAAATCAGCGAGCAGCTCGATCAATAGAGGCGTGCTGATCCGACGAGAAACAGCGACCCATTCCTGATTCCAGATATTAATGATATTAACGAGCTCATCCCAATCTGATATCGATCTGCCGAGATTATGTTGATCGCGGCGGAAGGATATGTTACCGATTTCCACCCCAAGGAGGTGGAGAGCTACATCCTTAACTGACCAACCAGTGCAGATTGTGGCTGTATCCCATTCCTCTTCATTCAACTCTGACAAGAGTTCGATTAGATGGTTGAGCGTCTCTTGGAATAGATCGACAACAACAACTGGTTCTGGAACCTTCAATCCGGGATGATGATCGATAGTATCATTCATAACAGTGTTTAGGCGATAAAACTGTTTGTTTATTCGCAGTGTGTTTTGGCTCCGACAAACGCTTGACCCAAGTCAATCTACGCAAATTGCGCCGCGTACTCTCAACCGAAGCACAGTTATTGTGCATGCGGGATTGAGCCCTAAAGCTCTCTTAACCCTTAAACTTTTTCGCCTCTCGAGTATATTTCCACATCAATAGGCGTCCATGCAAAGTTATTACACGCTCCTGCTGAGCATGCGGTAACACCTACAACCATATCCATCTCAGCCCTTAATTCTATGTAGTTTCCCGCTTTCGACTTGGGTGAATTTATTGTTATCTCACCTTCCGGTGTTATTTCGATATTCATAAAAATATTAAATGGGGTCGTAATTCGAGATGCTTGGATTCCATAATTCTTCAGATTGACCGCCAAGTTGTCCAGGCAATTTGGATGTGCTTCGGTAACAGCATAGCTCTTCTCAAACATTTCCTGACTGCAGGGTGCATACAACATAATATGCCTGCCAACTTGATCGGTAATGATGGTAAGCATTTTGTTACTGTGGTTCGAATAAAGAGTATCACCCGTCGACAAGAACAACTTGCCATTGTAATCAGTCGTATGTCCAGATGATAAACATTCATCAGCATCATCCTTGGCAAAACAAAATAAATCTGCCACTTGCTCGCCCTCTACATCAATGATCCGGATTATTTGCCCTTGCTTAAGAATGAAGGCAGCTCCCGATTGAGGATCGATCCGCAACCGTTTTATTGGAATGGAAGGATCAATATTTTTCATAATACCTTCCTTTTATGGGCGGGGCCTACGTTGAATTTACCCGTCCCGGATCGGCTATGGCACAACAATAGAAACAGATTTGGTTGCCAAACCTGCTTTGAATATTTAATCACGATTAAGTCGCGTGTGCAACTATTTGTTGGCTCACAACGCCGATTAGCGACCTAGAAACTGAAGGACAGCCGGCAGCAACACATCCTTATAGAACATCCCAACCGGTGAGGGTTTCAGACCGCTGTGCATAGCACCGACGTTGGCCAGCAAAACTACCACAATGTCGGTCTCTTCCAACCAATACATCAGCGCAGTAAAGCCCAGCGTCCCCCCACCATGCCCAAAAACAGCAAAATCGTTGTAGAAATCGTTGACCTTAAGGACACCCTGCATGTATTCTTCCCGAATACTGCCGGATTCATTCGGAGGGTAGTATGTGAAGACTTCCTTCTGCATCGCCGGATTTAGAAGCTCACCGTTGCGGATCGCCTGGGCCCAACGCACGAGGTCCCTTGCGGTGGAGACCATCCCGCCTGCAGTCCACTCGGTTGAAAGGTTAGCGGCAGTCGAACTCGACAAGATAGGGTCGGACCTCTGAAAATCCGCGGTGGACACCGGCGACATCAACAAACTGCGGGGTGGCATAGTGGTAATGGTGAACGAAGCCGCCAGGAACCGCCTCGAACGACTCAAGGAAGGTGTCCTCGAGTTGGAGTGGGAGGAGAATTCGATTTCGGATCTCTGTCGCCGCATCATTCCCGGTGATGGCCTCAATAATGAGGCCTAGAATCGTGTAGTTTGTGTTGGAATATGTATATTGATATCCGGGTTCGTGATCCGCAGGGAGGTGTTCTCTCCTTACGTACTCTAGGGTCTCCGTCTTGCCCCAAACCTTCCCCAACTCCATCTCAGCACCGCGGCCCTTGCGAATCCACTCCTCTTGAAACTCCCAAGTTGGGATACCGCTTTGGTGGTTTAGGAGTTGACGCAACGTTGCTTTATCAGCGTTGGGGACGTCCCGGACGATCTCCAGATCGAGATAGTCGACGGCTGTTCGATTCAGGTCGAGCATACCTTCTTCTGCTAATTGAAGAATGACCCTGGCGACAAAAGTCTTGGTGATACTACCTACACCAAATCGGTCGCTGGTTTTCATTGGCACCTTGCGGAGCAAATCACTGTATCCAGCAGTTCCCGTCCAGGCAAGACTATTATTACCTGTGCCAATAGCAACCGAGAGACCAGGAATACCCATTGCAATTCCTTGGATAAGCGCGTTTAGCAGTACTTCATCATCATCTCCGGCTTGCGCCGTAACCGCTGAGACAACACATTTGCTCAAAAATGTGAATAAGGCTGAAATCCAGGCGACTCGGAAAATTGATCGTATCATTCTATCCTCATCAAAATGATGACTGCCCGAGTGAAATAAAAGCCAAAGTTGGACTGGCTGATATTCACTTCGGATTCATCATCATTAAAATACTTCTATTGAGACAACAATATTTGCTCCCAGCATTACTAGTATTCCATCAAATTTGAATATTTAGTAAGAATGAAGTGTAAACGGAACACTTTAAGCTTTGGCAAGGGTGGATTTTCTCGGATATCGTATGAAAAATTCATCCTTGGCAAAGCACTTGACCGGTCATTTGAATTTCACCTAAACAAGTTCCAGTAATTTTACTAGCGGGGATCGGCTGCAGAGGCTAGGCTGGCGATTCTAAAGGATGTTGTTAAGACAGGTTGCCGCGTTCCCCAAGCCAGCGAGATCGGCAAGATACCAGCTTCAAATAGGAGTTGAAGAATGATCACTATAACAAACAAGACAGTTGCGACACTAACCGCGTCAATGATCAAGATGGCTGTTTTCTGTATTTTCGTAATGGAAAATTCCGAATAGAATAGTATGGTGGCTCAGCTTGCCAATTTCCATATATGGGGGTTTCTGGCAATCAGCGCAGCTTTTCCACAATGAGAAGAAAGTCTACTTGTGTTTTTGGCGCCCAAGTGACGTTTGGATCCATCGATACTACCTCGCCCTCCAAGCTGTTCAGGAATTGCTCTAGCTTACTCTGATCACTTGTCATTTTGACATTGAATCGGTGGACTCTTTATTTCATTTTCTTATCTCCTTCAATCAATAGATTCTCCTTTTATCCATCCCGACCGAGCGCGACCAATTCATCCCCCGGTTGGCCATACGCAGCGAAACCCCACACCCGGTCCACGTCCATAGGGGATATCATAATACCGGTAAGTAGTCCGGGCGTTGCAAAGATCGCCGTAGTAGCTCCCCCCACGCAGCGCCTTTCGATCCCCTGCTGCCGGGCCAGTGGGGTTTTGACTGCTCGCTTTGGCATAATAATCGATATCGTACCAATCGATCATCCACTCCCAGACGTTACCCGCCATGTCAGCCAACCCGTACGGGCTATCTCCACCCGGACTGTATAACCTAACTGGTGTGGTCTCATTGATCCCAGATTCGCCCGAGTTGCACTTGCCAGCATCAAACTCTTCCCCCCAGGGATACGCCCGCCCATCCCCACCCTGAGCAGCCTTTTCCCACTGCGCCTCAGTCGGCAAGCGCCCCCCAGCCCACGCACAATAGGTTCGAGCTTCCTCCCAGGTTACGCACACAACCGGATGATCAACTTTCGATTCTTCATCATAAGTCCCTGCTCCCCAACCACACGAGGCGGGAGCCTCGCAAACTTCGTTATCCACACAGCGCCGGTACTGAGCGCTGGTCACCTGGGTTTGGTCGATCCAATAGCCATCCAGATAGACAATATGCTGGGGGAATTCATCCAAATGGCCGCAAGGATTACTCTCGGTAGAGCCCATCTCGAACTCGCCAGCAGGGATAAAGCTCATGACCATATCGTCAGCAGGACGGACCCATTCATCTCCCAAGACAGGATCACCGGGAGGAGCTGGTGTGGCGGTTGGCTGAATCTGTGTGGGTGTTGGGGGGAGCGGAGTTTTGGATGGGGGCAGCATGGTGATGGTTGCTGGGACCGGTGTGGATGTGGGGGCGAGCTGTGTGTTTGTCGGAGATTCCAGAGAAAAAGTCGGTATGGCTTGCAGATCAGATCCTAGGGCTGACCCACACCCAGTCAGGGTAAGGACAAAATAAACCACCACTAAGCTCTAATTGACTTCAAAATTATCCTTGAAATAATGTTGTCATTAGTAATCAGAATAACTCGCCAAAGTAATATTTATACCTTTAGGACTCTCACCAGGGTTCATCCTTTGCGTAGGGCATTTTTTCGACGCACTGCTCGTCAATTTCCTTATGCGGGGAATGATGAAGATCAGTGCATTAGCTGACGCTGCCCATTCAACGGAACACTACATTATTCTGCTGTTTCCAGAAATTCCGCTATCCGTCTGTTGACATATTCCAGGTCGGGTTTAGAAGAATAGTGGCTCCCCCCCTTCAGACATTCAACCACTTCCAGATTGGAGAAAATCTCCTTTGCCCGCTCCGACACCGCTTCACCAGGAAACATCGCGTCCATTTCGGCAGCAATGACCAAAGTCGGCGCTGTGAAGTCTGCCAACTCTGCTTTGGCTGATGGTCGTGGCATTCCTGCTTCCACGTGAACATGCTGAAACACAGCTTCAATCAACTGCAGAACATCATCTTCGATGTCGTTTCCCATCCACTGGACAGCCCGATACAACCGTTTGCGGCTTGGGAAAAGTAAGTACAACAAATATGGCAGACTGATTCTGAATATCATGGAGGTGAGTGGTACAGCGACTATGCCAGACGGTACGACTAGAGCCATCTTGGCAATACGTTGCGGAGCAAAAGCCGCCAATCGCAGGATAATACCAGCACCGAATGACCCCCCGATGAAAGCTGCGCTGTCCAGACCAAGACCGTCAAGAACATCATTCAGCCACTGCCCATAACTTTGATCACGCGGTGAGATTCGGACTTGAGCACTCTTGCCCGGATGACCAATGGTGTCAGGTGCATATACTCGGTAGCGTCCTAGCTTAAGCAGGGGCAGGAGACCACGCAGCCCTTGCGGCGTAATAGAATTGCCACCATGCGTAATGACCACTGGCACTCCTTGCTCAGGACCGGCCACCAAAACATGTGTTTCCCCAAAACGGGTGTTGACCATGCGATCACTGAAATCTACCCCCAGGTCGTTTTGAAAACTATCGTATAGGCTCAAAATTCGTGCTTCACCTTCAGAGCTCTTATAGATCGATGTCTTCATTGAATTCCTTTACGAAACATACGTACTCGCCGCCTGACATGGTATAGAAAAGCCATCGCTTTCTAAACCCCATGATTTGGAGCTCAGGAAGATTTTGCAGAAAATCAGCTTCTCCCATTGATTCAATTATATCCAATATCCCCATATATATTACAATTTACCCGCCTGTAATAAAAACTTATCGTACTACTGCATGATTAGAACCAAATGCCCCTTGCAGGATTGATCAGGGTGCTGTCTTCCCTGACAGCCGGGTTTAAAAAAAACAGCCATCTTTATTATTGACGAGATGGCTGTTTTCGATATTTACGAATTGGGGACAAGAAAATAGATTTCCTGATACCTCAGTTCATCAATTTCCTTATTCTTGAGATTATCAAAATCTATATATCAACTGCCGCTGCCCAACCATTCGAGCGCCTGGTCAGCTTTGGGGTGGCCGAGCTGTTTGGCACGCTGGAAGCAGCGTTCTGCCGAGCGGCGGTCGCCGGTGCGGGCGGCGGTCAGCCCAAGCCACAACCAGGCGGAGGGGTTGCCAGGCGTCAATTTGACGACTTTGCGCAGGACCTTGAAAGCTTCCTTATTCTTGCCTTGTTTTGCTAACCCCACACCTTCGCGCATCAAAGTCTCGGCCTCGGCGTCTGCAGACATCGGCAGCGCTTTGATCTCAAGCACTTCTTCAACTTCAGGTTCGGGTTCTGCGAGCGATTTACTCCGTCTGCGCAGCCGCCGGATCAACAGTATCACCAGGATGACAAGGGCAACCGGCAGGCAGATCAGCAGCAAGCCACCGAGGAGCATAGTGGGATCCTCACGGACGAGGGCATCCCAACTGTCCACTAGGACCTCGCCGCTGACTCCTGGGGTGGGAGTAGTCTGGTAAACCACTTCGGCGGCTGGTTCGTCAACGGGGATGGGCACCGCATAGAAATCAACCCGCATGGCACTGTGCGGTACTCTGACCGGCGACTTCGCCGGCGAGAATGTATAATCCCTCAATCGGGGCTGCAAATTATAATCACCAGCTTCCAACCCGCCGACGCTGTACTCACCAGCCTCGTTGGTCTGCGCACGCGCCTGACCATTAACCAATATCTCGACACCAGCCACCGGACCGTCATTGGGGATGCTGACCTGGCCCGTCATCGTGTAAGTCTCCGGGGGCGGCAGAACCAAATCCTGCAGCCACACCGCCTGTGGGTTGGGGACCGCAGGGAGGCTCAGTGCATCTCCAGCCGTCAGGTCATTCAGCAGCAGCTCGCCATTGCCCTCGCTGTTGGTTAGTGAGGTGAGGTGCCAGCGGCTGTCTGGCGAGAAGGCTTGTTCGAGGGGGGTGCTCCCAGGAGGTAAGGATATCTGCTCAGCACGTTCACAGTGTTCGAGCTGGTGGATATCGCCTGCGGCTTGGTAATTGTATAGTGCAGTCCATTCGCCATCCGGTGATAGCCAACCCCACAAGCCCGGTTTTTCTTCCACCGGGACCCCGGTCAGATAAAACGTGCCCAGCATGGACTGGTCGCCGCCGGACAATCGGGCGCAAGCCAGGGTCACCAAATCTTGTTTGCCGATACCTTTCAGCAGCCGCGCACCGCTGGGCGTGATAGCGAATAGGCTATCCGCCAGTGCAGACACGCTGCCCAAGTCGGGCGCGATCAGGTATGGGCCATAAATATAGACGTCCGGCAAATTTGCCCACCCTTGATGGCCGGTATCACTGGGCTGAAAATTGCCGACGGCAATTTGGTTCTCACCGGCCGGGTCAACCACAATAATCGTATAGGCGTTAGCACCGTAACCAGGTGAGTTATCCTTGCGGACCGCGACGAGGCGGCCATCTGGAGACCAGCTGTCAAGAGCTGCTCCTTCAACAAGGGCGCGGGCGCTGTCCTGTTCGGCATCGTAGAGCACGACCCGGTTCGGTCCCTCTGAAGCACTTTCGAGCTCGGTGTATGCCAGCCAGTTTCCGGCCGCTGACCAGCTAGGTTGGCAGTCCGTTTCTTGGGCGATTGCCTTGGGGGGGACATCCGGACCAATAACGAACAAGGTGCTGTTCTCATCGCAGTACGCGACCCAGCTGCCATCCGCATTCCAAGCCGGCAAGCCGTTCGCATCGGGGATTGGCAGTGCATTCCCGCTGAGGTCAACCATCCAGACCTCACCGTTCTCATCCTTCAAAGCCAGATGGCCTTCATCTGGAGACCAGGTAAGTTCGCCGTCCAGCGGCAGGGATGGTAAAGCCACGCGCCGGGCTTCGACCTGCCCGGTTGGTGTAAACTCCAACAGCAGCAAGGTACTGCCATACACCACGCGCTGTCCGCTTGGCGAGGGATAGAACCCAGCGACCCGCATGCTCTCGGTCAGCGGTTCCTCCCGGCCGGTACTCGGATCTCCCAGCATGAGCTGGTAGCCTGGGCCGACGTAAAGCATGACGCTGGACGAGGCCGGAAAATCCTCGATGGTCATGAATTCAGCTGATTCGGGGTTGAACTGGTGGGGCGGCGGCAGCGCACTCCAATCTGCATTCCAATCAGCCGCCTGGCCAACAAGCGCGTTGGCACCAGTACTGGGGTTGATGCGGTACAGATCAATCCCACCATCGATTTTATCACCATAGAGCAGCTCGCTGCCCTCTGGCGACCAGACAACCGGCATCAATTCATGTTCGGATTGCTGGATGATCTGCAGATTCTGCCCGTTGGTCTGGATAACCAGCAGGCTGGAAGACAGCACGGAATTTGTGCTGAAATTCGTCGAAGTGAACGCGACCCAATTGTCTTTGGGCGACCAGATCGGGTGGCTGGCGGCATACAGCGGGTCAGAAAACAGCTTTTGGATATTGCTACCATCGGGGGCGCTGATATACAAGCCTCCGCCGGGGAAGCCGGCATAACTGGCGACATCGAAGACCATGAAGGCGCCATCGGGCGCCCAGCTAGCGTAGCCCGGGTAGACTTCTTTGGCGCTGTTCAGCCAATTCATACGCTGCCCGGTCTCGCTATCCCATGTCTGCAGAACACCCGCACCTTCGAAAAAGACGATCTCATAAAAGCGCATCAATACCTGGTCTGGTGACCAGAGCGGCATGATCAGCGGATTCGGCCCGCCGGGGGGGAGCAGCTCCTGCTTCTCACCGCTGAGGATATCAACCGTCCAAATTCCCTGGTAGACCGACCAGGGATACAGACCGGGTTCAGGATTGTACTCAAAATTGCGCGTATAGGTGATTTTGCGCCCATCGGGTGTCCAATCCAAGCCACCTAATGGAAACTCTGCGCAGTAAACGTCTTCTGCGAGGGCGAACGGCTGCCACTCACCTGTGCGCATGAAGATCAGCTTCGTGAGAGGGGGCTGGTTGGCATTTTCCTGACAATATGCCAAAAGGGATCCATCCGGCGACCAGCGCGGGCTCAAATAGCGCTGCCCCGGCTGGGCATCGGTCGTGATCTGCAGGGCTGTGGCCATTTCATCCCGCAGCACATACAGGTTCCCATCCGTGGCGGTGTAGACGATCTGCCCGGAAAGAGCGTTCGGTTCTTCCTGGGCATGCGTGCCCTGCAGCGGCGCCGGCAGGACAAACACCAGGAGTACGATCATTGTAATAAATACTCTAGTTCTCATCCACGCTCCAGACTATCTTGCATGCAACCCAGAATGAATGCCATATTATATGCCAACTATCAATTGCTAAGGGTAATCCAATCCAAGACTGTTGCAAGGAATAGACCATCCCAACTTTGCGGCGGCCGCCGAGACGCCTATCCGGCTGGTGGAATACATGACAAGCTGAGCAATAATCTCTAAGCTTCTCTGAATTGCGCCCTATAGGAAAGACACCTTTTTAGAAAGTCCCCCTAGGTCAGCCGGATAGACAATTTACCTTGAGCAAGGATTTGTTCCCGGAAGAGAAACGCGGCCAGTTTGAGGGATATTACCTGCTTTATTGGGTTGGCAATCCGATGGTATTGGGCCCGCTAACGGGTAGCAAATTGGCCAGCCAGTTTCGTATCCCGACAACGGTCGATGGACTGCCCGGGATGATTCCCACGTCACTGCTGATTCAAGTTGCTGGAGTGATGACGTCCCTGGCCGCAGTACCCTTGTACTTCACAACGAGAAAAGGAAAACCAGTAAATTTGTGCAACTATCTATGCGTTTCATTCTCGCATTCTCATTATATTTTGTGTTTTATGCCTAATTGCTGTCTCCCGCACCTAACGGTATATTAACATAACAGTATTGATTTAAGGTTATAATTGGCATGTTACAAGTTCCATTGATCCGCAAGGTTTACCGAATTGGATCAGCGGTTCGATGGATCATATACAGGAGGTATAAACTCATGAAACAGAAAGCAAATCGGCGGCAGTTGGTTGCGTTGATGTCCGTCATGCTGATGGTGGCATTGGCGGCGGGCATGCTGCCCCAATCCGCCCAGGCGGCACCCCGCTTAGCCACATGCGAGTCCAAATACACCGTCCAGGCTGGCGACACATTGACATCCATCGCTCTTACCTATGGGGTTGACTTCTTTGAGCTGGCGGAAGCGAACAACCTCAAATCCCCATATGAAATTTTCGTTGGCGATGTGCTGTGCATCCCGGCTGGGGCATCCACGCCGGATGAAGATGACAGCAGCTCGACAGCCACGTCCACAAAGAAATGGGTCTTCACGCGTGAAGGTAATTATGTGACTGTTAAAGGGAACGACTTGGGTAAGAAAAGCTCCTACTACGTCAAAGTCTCGAATGCATTGAAGAGCTACTCACCATGGTACAAAATCGGGCTCTTCAATAATCAAAAGAATTCTACACTCACGCAGGTATACAAACTACCGAAAATTTTCCAGGACAACATCTATGTTTCTGTCTGTTTAAAGAACGCCAATACTGATAGTGTCTACTGCGAAACTACAATCGACGCGGAGCTGCTCGCTCTATCCCAGGAGTAGCGCTCACACAAGACTATTCCAGCTACAGAGAAGGGCAAATCAAATTGAGTTTGCCCTTTTTCATTTTAATATCTTCCATGCTATAATTTTTCAACTACACGCTTCTGAGGAGGAGAACAGATGAAACTTATCCTGCGCATTTTGATCAACTCGGTCGCATTATGGCTCACGGCAGCGGTCTACCCAGGCATTACATTCAGCGGGGCAATTTTCCCGGATCTGCTGCTGGTCGCCATAGTGTTCGGCTTGGTGAATGCCTTGATACGCCCACTGGTAAAACTGCTCACCCTGCCAATCACCGTAGTAACCTTAGGATTGTTCACCTTAGTTATCAATGCACTCATGCTATGGCTGACAGCATTTATCAGTCCCAACTTCACCATTGAAGGTGGCCTGCTCACGGGTTTCTTCAACGCCCTAATAGGGAGTATCATCATCAGCATAGTCAGCATGGTCTTGAGCTGGTTTTTACCGGACTAAATCACGGTCGGTAATTTCGTTTACCCTTTATTATTCATTATGTCAGGAGGCAAAAATGTCAAATCTAATTGCAGTTGTTTTCGATGACGTTAATGAAGCCAGCCAGGTACGTGAGACGATCCAGAAAGAACAGCACTCCGATCTGATCAGCCTGGACGATTCGGCGATTGTGGTCAAAGATGAGGCTGGCAAGATCCATATCCACAACGAAGTCGACCGCGGAGTGAAAGTAGGTGCAGTCGGCGGCAGCCTGCTCGGATTGTTGCTCGCCGGGATTTTCTTCCCCATCGGCGGGTTGATCATTGGGGCGATCGGCGGTGCAATTGTCGGGAAAATAGCCGGTACACATATAAGCAATGATTTCGTCAAAGAGGTCAGCGAAACCATGGGGCCGAACACTTCAGCGATCTTTTTCATCTTCCGTGGTGGCAACCCGGCTGCCGCGATCACCAGCATGCGCCCCTATAAAGGCACCATTCTGCAAACCACCTTGGGCGCAGAGGAAGAAGAAGCCCTGCGCGCTGAATTGAAAGACCGGATCAAATAAACAGCTGATTGGAGTCAGCCAAGGTAGGTTACCCCTAAGTTTTGCGGGTAAATCATAAAACAGACTCAGCCATGCCGGTCCCGGCTGAGTTTATTCCCTTAATCCACCTACTCCAGGAGATCTCATCCCCTGTGAAATCCTTCCGGCAGATATTTCGTCCAATCTATGCGGTCCCGGCATTGGTGCCAGTGCTGGCCGGTATCGCGTTCTGGTTCGTTCGGCGTCGCAAGCGGCGCCAGCGGGAAGATTTGATTGCGAGAACGCAGGAAGTAGCACTGCTTACCGGTGAGATTACAGGGTTGTCTGCTGATGAAGCTTCAGCAAAATACACCGCTGGTACCGACAACAGCATCTATCTGCGCCCAAGCCGAGACCTCAATCAAATCATCAGAAGCAACACCTTCTCGATATTCAACCTCAGTCTAATCGGTATTGCAGTTGCCCAAATCTTCTTTGCCACCTGGCTTGATGTTCTAATCAGCCTGGGTGTACTAGCCCTGAATATTGGGATCAATACCTTTCAGGAACTATTTGCCCGCGAACAAATCGAAACGGTTGAACAAGCTGCCCAGGTGAAATCGACCATCATCCGTTCCGGCAAGGTGAAGAGCATCGATCCAAACATGATTGTAGCGGGAGATATTCTGGTTATTGGACCCGGGGATAGGCTACCCGTCGATGGCCGCATGGTAGCAGGCACAGAGGTAGAACTTGATGAATCAATACTGGATTCTGATATACACCAGGTTCGCAAGGGCTTGAATGATAAGCTTTACGCAGGAAGTATCTGCATGGATGGACGCTGCGTATGTGAAGTAACAGCGGTTGGTGAAGATCGCCAGATAAATGCCAAGTTAACTGACATCCAAAAAGCACCAGAAAAGCTGACACCAGTCGAGCGGATCATCGATCGAGTATTGAAAGCTCTAATGGTCATCTTGCTTCTTTTCTTATTTACTGGCATCATCCATTACTTAAAAGTTGATGTGCGACTCCCCACACTCGAAATTATGGATGCGATCAATGTGGTATTCACGATCGCTCCGGCAGGTTTATTCTTCATGATACTGGTGACCTATGCGGCGGGTACGGCGGACCTGGCCCGTTTCGGTGCGCTGGTCCGTCAGGCACGGTCGGTGGAATCTCTTGCGCAAGTGGATGTGATGTGCTTCGCTAGCGCGGGTGTCTTAACCGGCACTCAGGTTGACCTTCAGTTATACGATACCCTGAAAGGGCAGGAAAAACTCTCCGAAACCCGCATCCGGCAGTTGGTTGGAGCTTTTTCCCGCAGCATAGCCTGGGAGAACCGCGGTATAAAAACCCTCCAGCAGCAATTTGAAGGCACTTTCCGGCAGGCAATTGATCAAACGCCTTATATGTCAGCCTATGGCTGGAGTGCTGCCGCCTTTGATGACCCAGATTTAACTGGCGTATATATCCTTGGCGAAGAACCTACGCTGCGCCCTTATCTCACCAAGAATAAATTGCTCACCGAATCAAAACCTCTCGAACCAGTGGTTGCATTGAAAAATATGGCCGGACAGTTTTCAGGTATCTTGAAGAGATTTAGACGGCAGAAAGACAGTGAAGAAAGCACCGCAATTGCACCAGAAAATCTGCAAGCTGGCCAAGATGAAAAACCGGTAGTAGAACTTGAGCCCAATCCAGCAGTTTCCTCTCAAGAACAAACCGATGCCAAAGGGTTCCAAAAATTCATCCTTCGGGTGCGTAACACATTACTACCGGATGAGGTCATACTGGAGGAAGCAAAACGCGAATCTGGGGGAATGAGGGAAACTGTGCTTATCTTCGCGTACTATCCAGAATTGAAACCACTTCACAACCCAGCAGGCCAACCGCAGCTACCGGATCAGCTGATCCCTCTTTGCCAGCTGCAGTACTCTGATTACGTACATCCGGATGCAGTCGCAACGATCAATAAATTGACCAGTGAAGGTGTTGATATCAAGATCTTCACTCAGGAATCTGCTGAACACACTTTAGAATTGCTCAACCATGCCAGCGTAAGCGTAATCGGCATTGAAGGTATGAGCGGTATTTCAAATCCAGAATTGGCTGCACTTTCTCAGGAAGATTATCGGCGTGCGCTTGAAAAGAATTCAATATTCGGTGAAATCAGCTCAACTAATCGAGCTGAAATCATTACCGAGTTAAGGCGCTCTGGCCACCATATCTCTGTGTTAGGTGATTCGGTAAATGATGTCCCGATCATGAAACAAGCTCAGCTATCCATCGCGTTGAGGACCAGCAGCCAAGCGGCGCTCAGCACAGCCGACATAATACTCTTGGAAAGCACACCGGGGACCTTGAAACGCGTGTTTGATAAAGGACAACGGATCGTGAATGGCCTATTGGATGTGCTGAAGCTGTACCTGACCCAAGTTTTTTACGTATCATTGCTAATCGCCGCAATTCGTATATTACTGTACGGGTTCCCGTATAGATCCATTCAAGGAACACTGATCACAACCCTGACCATTACAATCCCTGGGGTAGGATTAGCATTGTGGGCAAATAAAGGTATCCTACGCGAAGCCAGTTTGGCACGTCAGCTCTTCTATTTTGTTGCACCAGCCGCGCTGTCCATGGCTGCCACTGCGATGTTCGTATACCGGTACCTCCTGGAAAAAACCGGGGAAGTGAGCTATGCCCAGTTGGGCGTTACCTACCTGCTGGTGATTATCGGGTTGATACTGGTCTTATTCATCAAACCCGCCCTGCACGGATGGATGAGCTGGCTTGGCATCACAGATGATAAGCGATTATTAGGTATCGTACTCTTCGGCCTGATCGGTTTTGTTATCGTTTTAGCTATTCCATTTTCCCGAGACTTATTAGAAATCGATTGGCTGCGCGAACCTATCGATCATCTGGTGATCGCCGGTATGGCAATTTTATGGTCGGTTAGTTTACAGCTTTACTGGCGATTCACTCCGCTCAAAACCCGCCGTGAAGTCAAAGCACCTCCCTCACGAGGGCTCGAGGAGATCGAAATCGACGCTGACAGCAGCGAACCATCCGTCGTCTCCACAGCCTAGTGCTTTGTCAGGGATGAAAGTTTCGTACGATAACCGGTTGCTAGGACATTGACAAAACTTAAAGTGTTCTGTTAATGATCAATTCTTGCTGAACAATCATCTTTTTCGGAACACTATAGTGTGGTTCATTCCAAAGCCTATGCCCTGTAAACTTTAACAAAATGACAACCCTGAACGACGCCATTCGAAGACAGCAGCCCCCACTGCTTGAAGCCGTACAAATGCTGGTCCGCATTCCGAGCGTGATAGACGAGCCGGCTGCCGGCTGCCCGTTCGGTAGACCAATCGATGAGGCATTACACTCCATACTATCGATCGCAGAAAGTCTCGGTTTCCGTACAGTCTATGAGGCGGGTGGTTATTACGGTTATGCAGAGATTGGCAGCGGCGAGCAGACAATCGGTGTGCTTGGGCATGTGGATGTCGTGCCTTCCGGCAGCCTGGAATTATGGCAGAGTGGACCATTCGCTCCCGAAATAAGGTCGGAAAGGCTCTACGGGCGCGGCACCCAGGATAATAAAGGACCGCTCCTTGCCGCACTTTACGCAGCTAAAGCCCTGCTAGATCACGGTCAACCGTTCAACAAGCGGGTGCGATTTATCTTTGGCACGGATGAAGAGTCGCTATGGCGTGGTATCCGCCGGTACCGTGAGCACGAAGAACTGCCGACTTATGGTTTCAGCCCAGACGCCAGTTTCCCACTTGTTTACGCCGAAAAAGGTCTGCTGCAGTGCCACTTCGAAACAGACAGCCCCGCGCCGATACAACTCAGCGCTGGTGAAGCGCTGAACGCGGTGCCGGATATGGCTGTCTACAGTGGTGATTTGCCGGCTGAGTTAGCGGCCCAGCTCGACACTCTTGGCTACCCGTACCGCGCAGAAGATGGGCAGATAACCGTTTTGGGAAAAGCTGCCCATGCCATGGAACCCGAAAAAGGTGCCAATGCAATCTGCCGGTTAGCCATCGCACTGGACAAGATAGGTGTCCAGTCAGCTGTGATCCGGTTCCTGGCAGAGATGATCCGCGAGGACCCCTATGCCAGCCAGATATTCGGCAGCTGCCAAGACGAACCCTCCGGAAAACTCAGACTGAATGCCGGACAGATCAATTTGGGAGATACACAGCGTTTGGGTCTGGATATCCGCATCCCAGTAACCATAGAAAAAGCACAAATAGTTAACCTGCTGGTGGAGGCGGCTAGCCACTACGGGCTTACTTACAAACAGTATGATTGGGAAGGACCGCTGTATTTCCCAGCTGAGCATTTTATGTTCCAAAAGCTCCTGGCAGTCTACCAAGAACGAACAGGAGACCACTCCAGTTCCCCCATCGCGTCCGGAGGCGCGACATATGCGCGCGCCGTGCCGAATTGTTTGGCTTTCGGGGCAAACTTCCCCGGACACCCCGATGTCGAACACCGTCCGAATGAGTACATCGCACTGGCTGACCTGAACAAAGCACTGGAAATCTACGCCTATACGTTGTCAACTCTTTTGGAGTGTTCAGACAGCTAGCATATGCAGCAGAACCGCATAAAAACAAGATAACCGGATGGCTCTACGGCCTTTAATGCGCCAGACAGCACCATGCAGTGGGCGCGCTGCGAGTGACGTTGATTGGCTATCCGCTGCTCCCGGCTGCAGGCCACCGGAAAAGTTGGCATATATGGGGTCGTCATGCTGATGGTTGCCGCCGTTCTCCAGACACCTTTGGCATTGGGTAAAGCCCTGCTCTTATTCATTTTGCTGATGGTATCCGGCCCGGTTGCTGTGCATGCGATTGCCTCCGCTGCAACCCGGATAGGTTTGCCGATGGAAGACCCGGTGGTGGAAGAGCTCCACCTGGAGGGAATTCAACCAAAAATCAATTCGGAATCCCGTAATATGGCATATAATAAGGACATGGACTAAAACCTTTCGCTATCCCCCAACTGGAGTATCCGATGACCGACAACCCTTCCTCCAACTCGATGATCACCAAAGACGAACGCACCGCGCTTGAGCGTATCGCCATTACCGCGAAAGCCCCACACAGCCAGCGTGCCTTGTGTATCTTGGCCGTTGATGGCGGCATGTCCCCAAAAAAAGCGGCTGAGAAATCCGGCCTCACATCGGGGCAGGCGAAATACTGGCTCAAGAAATTTTGGTCAAAGAGCTTAGATATATTTCCTGAGAAGATCCTCAAAATAAATGGGGGTGGGAAATCTGAGTCAGTAACTGAAACAGCTCCCAAGTCTGTAACAGAACTAGCGGTGGTAGAAGAGCCAACCAGCGAGACCGAAAAGGGCTCGAAGAAGAAAAAGAAGAAGAAAGGAAAAAAGAAGGACAAGAAGAAGCAAGCCGTCAAAGGAAAGCCAGATAAAGGAAAGAAGAAGAAAAAGAAGAAGAAAAAGAAGAATAATTAGAAGTATCCAGGTGCAGATAAATATACGCAATACACTCCGGATAAGATAACTTCAGGAGCAGTGCAGAAGACCCAACCTGGCTGCTCCTGATCGCCCAGATACATCAAAACTGATGCTCCCAAAAACCAAGACAAAAATCGTCTGTACGATTGGTCCTGCCTCGCAGTCACCCAGCGTGCTGCGCGCCATGCTTGGGGCAGGGATGAATGTCGCCCGTTTAAATTTTGCCCACGGGGATATTGACACCCATCTCGCCACTGTGAACGCCTTGCGTGAGGCTGCGGCAGAAACAGGGCAACGACTAGCAATCATGGGTGACCTACCCGGCCCGAAAATGCGCATCGGGCAGCTGGCAGATGAACCAATCATCTTACAGCGCGACCAATTATTCAGCTTATACACAACCGAACGCATTGGGGATGAGAACGGGGCCTCAATGAGCTTTCCTGGTCTGCCGCAAGCTGTCAAAGCTGGCGACCGGATATTTGTGAACGATGGCTATATCCAGCTGCTGGTCGAAAACGTCCAGCAGGAGCGGGTGGACTGCCGGGTGCAGGTCGGTGGCGAACTGCTCTCTAATAAAGGCGTAAATTTCCCGGGGATTGACCTGGGGATTGAAGCGTTTACTCCCCATGACCACACCTTCCTGCGCTTCGCTTCCGAACACAAGCTGGATGCGATCAGCCAATCCTTCGTCCAACGACCAGAAGACATGCGGGCAGTCCGCCAGGCTGCAGCAGAACTTAATTACTACCCTTTCCTGATAGCGAAAATCGAGCGCGGCTGTGCCGTCGATAGATTACCAGCAATCCTGGCGGAATCCGATGGCATCATGGTAGCACGCGGCGATCTGGGGGTCGAGATCCCGATCGAAGAGATCGCGTTGGTCCAAAAACAGCTCATAACCCAGGCAAATTTAGCTGGCAAACCCGTTATCACTGCGACACATATGCTCGAATCGATGGTCACCCACAACCGCCCGACACGCGCCGAGGCAACCGATGTCGCCAATGCCATTCTAGACGGTACAGATTGTTTGATGCTGTCAGGCGAGACCGCCATGGGACAGTTCCCGGTCGAATCCGTTGCGGTGATGACACGCATCGCCAAGGTCATGGAAGATTACGAACACCCGCACGATGTCCCGCATATGCTGGATCAGGCGCGCGAACGCGGCGACATCAGCAAAGCGGATCTAATCTCGCTCAGCATCTACATGACAGTCGCAGCGGTCAAACCTGTTGTGGTCGTAACGCCAACTTTAAGTGGGAACACCGCCCGCAAGGTGTGCCGCTTCCGGCCAAAAGTATGGATTGTGGCAGTCAGTCCAAATGAGTCCACCTGCCAGGACCTGCAGTTCTCGTACGGCGTCCACCCGTTTCACGAAACCGAACGGCCGCAAGGCTGGGAGATGTATGTGCGCAGCTGGCTTGACCGTCATGAGATCAGCGAGGGACTAGTAGTGATGACCGCCGGGCATACGACGGCCGATACGGGTGGTACCAATCGGATTGAGATCATCGACCTGTTGGAACCGACCTCTACCCGTCGTTTGTGGTAAGCGCGTCCCAAAAATTACCATACCGGGTTCCTAACCAAAGTTACCGATAGTTAGTTATTATCAGCCATCAAATCAATCGCTGTATTGACGCGATTTCGTTGCTTGAAGGCTGCGGGGGCGCTGCCAGCCAGTGCCCGATGTGTCGGGGAGTACGAGGTGCTGTGAGGCTAATTGGGACCCGGTGGAGAGGTTCTTGTTAGGGTTTTAACTCCAGGTGACTATAGGCGCGAAGATAAAAAAATTAAGGATTTCCCGCAGAACATTCACCTCCCATTGTCATTCTGACACACGGCGGTAGGTATGTGAGCGCGGGGGGTGAATTCAAATCGACACCGGATCATGCCCTCACTGGCAGTCGGCCGGGCACTGCTCGGGCTTCTCGCGCTTCTCGCAGATGCCGTTGCCGCAGCAGGTCAGGTCCCCTTGGGTGGGGTGCGAGACCACACAGTCGGCGCGGCAGTTCTGGCAGGTCTCCTTACCCTGGCAGACACCGTCACCGCAGAAGCAGTCCGGGTCTTGTCCGGCTGCGCATGCCGGGTTGCATATCCCATCTGCGCTGCAGTCCGGCGCGGGAGGGTTCTTCAAGTACTCGAGCGCATCTGCCGCCCGCACCAGCCCAAACCCGTAGGCCACGTCGCGACCGGGCGCGCCCAGATCCAGGGCACTGGCCTGCATGGCCTGGCGTATTTCGACGTTGGTCAAGGAAGGGTCTGAGCTCCACAGCAAGGCCGCCACCGCAGTCACGTGGGCAGTCGAGAACGATGTGCCTGACCACTGAATGTATCCGCTCGTATCTGGGACAAACAGGCTGTACACCGAACCATCATAGCCGAGCTTGTTGGCCACCAGATACTGCCCGTCTGCCTGGCTGATCGTCAGGGCAATGATGTCGGAGGAGATGCTGCCATCTTCTGACAGAGCTGCTTGGTAAAGCATTCCCGGTATGTTGTTGTAAATGACCGCGGCTGCCCCGCCTGAATTTTCAACCGACTGTACTTTTTCGTAGAAAAAAATGTCGCCGCGTTCGCATAAGACGATCTTCCCAACCCAATCATCGCTTCCGTTCAAACACCGCCCACCGTCTACCAACTGGCCTGTGGCACTGCCATGGGCAGCGTAATCAATGTGCCAGGCATAATAGCTCGCCTCGTCCACGGTCAGGGTGTTAATATTGACCTGGTGGAAAGTGGAGATGATGTCCACGCCCGGGGCGGCCAACTCCACCTGGTCGTTTTGGTTCGAAAATGGCGCCACGAGGTTGTTGAGGTCCACGGCTCCGGCGGAGATGACCGAGTTATAGGATGCCGGAACAAGGTAATCGTCAGAACTGTCGTTTCCGGCTCCTGCCACCAGTAATACTCCTTGACTGTAGGCGTAATCGCAAGCTTTTCTCTTATAGCCCTGTGTGCCGTATGATCCAAAGCTCATGTTGATGATCTTTGCGCCATTGTCCATGCAGTGAAAGATTGCCGCGACAAAGTCCGAGTCTATGGTTGAAGAGCCATCCAAGGAATATTTAATCAAATACAAGGAAAGGGCGCCAGGGGTGACCCCGACCACGCCCAGCGAGTTATTGGCGGCAGCCAAAATGCCGGTTATGAAGGTGCCGTGCCCGGTGCTGTCATTTTCCCAGTCGTCGTCGACCTGCGAGATCCCGCCTATAGATGTCCAGGTCTGTAAATTCCTCATGGGCTGCGAAATACCCGGAGTCGATCAAACAGACTGTGACACCGGCGCCGCTGGGTGCGCTAAGGTCGACCTTGCCGTCCCGGTTGCCGTCCCACACGTCCCTGGCCTGCACGGCGTCAATGCCCCAGGGCACCATCTGGCCGTTGGCATCCGTGGAGTACAGGCTGGGGTCAAAATAGTATCCGGAGACGGGATCCCCGACCGGCTCGATCAGGTAGACCGGCAGGTCCGCTTCCACCGCGCTGACGTATGGGTTGTGCATAATCCCCGCCAGTGCGGCGCTCGGCAAGCTGACCACGTGAGCATCGAGCTGGGCAAAGCTGTAGTGGAAATGCGCCCCGGCATCCCGCAGCAGCTGGGCGACGCGGGCGCCTTCCCCAGGCTGGTAGCCCACCCAGACCCGCTCCGTAGCGGACGGGCTGCCAGCGCCGGGCTGGGCACTGACAGACAAACCGCAGATCAGCATGGACACCACGATCAGCAGCAATGTGCGAACGAGTTTTTGGTTCATTTTCCCCTCCGGCACCTGGCTTGTCCCGAGGTGCATTTTACAAGGTGCGCCTGCGCCGCGCGACTGTACTGGGGAGCGGCAGGTGCAAAATGGATTGGAGTGTGCGGTTGGTCCTCTTGCCCCAGCCGGAGGACCGAGATATTCGTTAATTGGTAAACCCTGCCAGACTGTGCCTGGGAGGGCGATAAGTGACGCTTAGGTACGGCTTGGGTGGAGGTCAGGCTGTGAGGAGTGCAGGCGCAAAGCAGGTCAGGCAGCGGTGCCCAAGGTGCAGTCCCGATGGCTGTGAGCCCTCGGGATATATAATTTATTATTGCATAATGATTAGTTCACGTCAACTATTATTTACGCAGGAGCAGGTACAAGGAAATTCGGAATCCACTCAATTTGCTGGCATCTTAGTACGCTGCGGCAGGGAGAGGAGCGCAGGGGAGAATCTCGCTCAATGGAGTGAAGTCGAATGAGCAGCAGGTTATACGCACGTCTTGCACCAAAGGCACGCAACCATCATATAAGTGGGAATGCAACAAGATGCTTCACTTCGTTCCACATGACGTCGCATCCCTGATGCAATGCGAGACAAGTTTTCTGAAGAAAACTCGATCATGAGAATCACACCATACAGAGACAATAACGGCCGCGAAGTTGACAGATTAATTAACAGGCCTATAATACAAGTGTAAAAAATGCACTCACTTGATTGCCCGCGGCGGAGGTTCTCATGGCGAAGAAGAAAACCAATCAAAAGGGAAATGCCCCAGAAAAAAAATCCGATAATAATGAAATCAATCTAGCAAACAACCACCCGGCCGCAGGATCCTTCCAGGCAAATATCGTCCCTGAACAAGACAGTAAAAATATCAAGAACAAATTCTACTTTGCAGAACTAGCCAAGCTGCAGATCGAGCTGGTAAAACTGCAAGAATGGGTCAAGTTCAAGGGGTTGAGAGTGGTGATCATCTTCGAGGGACGCGATGCAGCCGGGAAGGGCGGGGCGATAAAGCGTATCACGGAATGCCTCAGCCCCCGTATTGCACGCGTCGTGGCACTACCGGCACCGACCGAGCGCGAGAAAACGCAATGGTACTTCCAGCGCTATACCCCACATCTACCAGCCGCGGGTGAAATTGTGATGTTTGACCGCTCCTGGTACAACCGCGCTGGTGTCGAGCGTGTGATGGGTTTCTGCACCGAGGAAGAGTACCGCGATTTCCTGCGTTCCTGCCCGGAATTCGAGCGCATGCTGGTGCGTTCTGGAATCATCCTGATCAAGTACTGGTTCTCAGTCAGCGATGAGGAGCAGGAACGCCGCTTCCAGGCACGCCTGGATGACCCAACCAAACGCTGGAAATTAAGTCCCATGGACCTTAAGTCACGCGCCCGCTGGATAGAGTACTCACGTGCCAAAGACGAGATGTTCAAATATACTGACATCAAACAGGCACCCTGGTATGTGGTGAATTCGGATGTCAAGAGGCGCGCCCGGCTGAACTGTATCAGCCACCTGCTGGCCCTGATCCCGTATGAGGACCTAACGCCAGACCCTATTGTGCTGCCACCGCGCCAGGACAATATCGGCTACGTCCGCCCACCCTTCAGCGACCAAACTTTCGTACCAGAAGAATTTTGATCGCAGTAATAAACAACTAACAGGGTGCCGGATACCGTCACACGGCACCCTGCTCTATTTAAGATCCCAAATCGGATTAACGACAAGTGCTTTATCAGGGATGAAAGTTTCATTCGGTATCCGATTTTAAACGCCCCTGACAAAGCCAAAAGTGTTCCGTCTACACACTATTCTTACTAAACAACCAAGTTTGACGGAACACTAGACAACCTGGCTGACTTCATCAAGCTTGAGGCTGATCACCTGGCTGGCGGAATCACGCCCCATGGTGATGCCGTAAATCACATCTGCGACCTGCACTGTATTGCGGTTATGGGTGACAATAATGACCTGGGTGTTCGCACTGATCTCGCGCAGCTGCTCGCGGAAACGCCCCACGTTGGCCTCATCCAGCATAGCATCCACTTCATCCAGCACGCAGAAGGGTGTCGGGGAGATTTTCAGCAGCGCGAAAACCAGAGCGGTGGCTGTCAGGCTGCGCTCGCCACCCGAGAGCAGCGATAAGCCCTGCATTCGGCGACCGGGCAAGCGTGCTTCGATGTCGATACCAGTGTTGGTCATATCATCGGGGTCGGTCAGCATTAACTTCGCAGCCCCACCGCCAAACAGGCGGGTGAATATATTGCTGAACTCGCCGGCGACGGCATCGAAAGTTACCCGCAGTTCGACCTGCATCAGCTCATCCAGTTCGCTGATCACCTGCCGGACATCAATCTCTGCCTTCCGTAAATCTTCAACTTGAGCCTGCAGGAAAGTGTGGCGTTCTTTAACCTGCTCATATTCTGTTTGAGCCTCAGGATTGACCGCGCCCACACGCCGGATTTGGGTGCGTTTACTGCGTACACCCTGCTCGACCTCCGGGTTGAGCTTTTCCACACGCGGCAGCTGCTCAACCAGACCATCGAGCGGCAGCGGGGTCGGTCCGCTGACTTCATCGTCATACTCAAAAGCCACTAGACCGAAATCATCTTCTATCCGCCGGCGCCAGTTCTCCAAGGCTTCCTGCTTGCGAGCCATATCAATTCGCGCCTGGGCATGGCTGTTTTCAGCCTTGCTGAGAGCTTGGCGCGAACCAGATTCACGGTTCAAGTGCTGGTCGAGCTCTGTTTCAGCCAGAGCGAGACCGGCTTCGGCGGGTTCGATTTGCTTGCTCAGTGCTTCGATCTGCTGGTACAAATCGCTGCCCGTCACACGCTGAACGCCTATATCAGCCTCCAAGGCAGTTAACTCAACCTCCAGGTCCGTCTGGCGCTGCTCCGCCCCATTAAACGCCTGTTGGGCAGCCTGCACACTGAGCCGGACTTCTTCCACCCGTGCAGCAGCACTATTTGCCGACTGCTGGGCTAAAGCGACCTGGGTAGTCCAATGGGCTACATCGGTCTGGTACTCCTGGAGAGAGATTATCCTGAGCTGTCTTTCTCCCTGTTCAACAGATTCGCGCGCGGTGAGCAGTTCTTCAGCAATCCCTGCTAAGGACTGCTCCCCAGCAGTTTCTGCTGTTAGGCGTTCGGTTAGCTCCTGCTGAAGCTGATCGGTCTGATCGGTAAGCCAAGCGAGCTGGTTACCGGCACCTGCAATCTGGGTCTGCAGGCGGTTCACCCTTTCCAAGGCGGCGCTTTCCGCACTTCGCCCCGCTCCCAATTCGGCCAGCAGCTGGTCAATCGCTTCTTGCGACTCAGCCAATTGATACGTGTTAGATTCGATCTGCACGCCGAGGGCGACCAGGGATCGTTCAGATTTCGCCAGCTGGGTGGCAAGCTCTTTACGGCGCCGCGGCCGGCTGAGGGTTGAGCCGGCGCCTGCAGCTGGACCACGTGCCTGGACTGCACCAGTGCTGTGAAAAACCTCTCCCTGCAAGGTAACTGCCCGGATAGGTGATTTGCCGTCAGCACTAAAACGCTGGATAAGAAGCTTGGCTGACGCGCGCGTGCGTACGACCAGTGTATCACCCAGCAGCAGATCTATTACAGGCGTCAGTTTGGCCGGCGCCTGTACCAATGCCGCGGCTTGCCCGATCAGGTCAGCCCCGAGCAGTTCCCGGTCCTCAGCAGAGAGGCGGACAGGTTCAGGTGGGGCAAGGGAATCCAACGGCAGCAAACTGCCGCGCAGCGCCTGTTTACCCAAGTGGTCGAGCGCGAATTCTGCACTGGATTGACGGTCTAATAGAACCGCATCCAGGTAATCTCCCAGCGCGGCAGCAATCGGCCGCTCGTATTCAGCGGACACCACTAAGAAGCTGCTCAAGGCGCCTTGGGTACCCTTCAGCTGAGACTGCTGGGCCGCCCGCAGTAAAGCCTGAGTGCCGGAGGCGTATCCGCTGAATGTCGCTTCCGCCTGGTCCAAGACCTGCAGCTCCGCTTGCATGCGGCTGACTTCGGCAGACCGCTGGTGATGGGTATCGTTTAGTGCCTGCCGGGCAGACTCCAACGCTGAATGCTTGGTGCGATGCTCTTCAAGTTTTTGCTGGGCTGCCTGGACCGCGGATCGCTGTTCAGCCAGAGCCTCTTCAGCATACCCCAATTCACCCTGCAAAGTAGTAATATTCCCTTGCCCCTGCGAAACGGCAGCCTGGTTAGCTGCCAGCTGTTCATCCAAACGCAGGCGCCGCTCTTGGTGCTGTTCTTGGCGCGCCTGCAGCTGCATCTGCCGGTTGTTCAGGCTTACTAAGTGCTCCCGAGCGGCAGATATGGTTTCTTCGGCGGCTTGCTGCTCCAACTGGTGAGTCTGCAGGGCAGATTGAGCACTAACTAGCTCAGTCTGGTACTCTTCAAGGACCTGCGAACGAGCAGCAGCGTCTTCTTGCAGGGCTAATAGGCGCGTTTCCTGCGTAGACAGTTCTGCCTGCAATTGGACAATCTCTACCCCTAAACTAGCGCGCTGTACACTGAGGGCGCGCGTACGCTCGTCTGCTACCGCCTGCTGGCGGCTGATCTCTTCCCGCTGGCGGTGCAGATCTGCCAATTGGCGATGCCATGAGGACAACCGGGCTCGTAGCCCATTGATCTGGCTGCGGACTTGGGATAGGCTGGTGTCATATTCATTGTGCGCTGCGCGTGCCTGGGCGAGCAGAACGCTCTGCGCCTCGGCTGCATGCTTGGTTTCGGCGAGATCGGCTTGGGCACGGTGCCAATGATAGCCATACCATTCACGCAGCAAAATCTTGAGATCTTCGCGGAGCTGTTGGTATTCGGTTGAGCGGCGGGCCTGCCGCTCGAGACTGCGTAATCGCGGACGCAATTCAGCCAAGATATCCTGGACCCGGTCTAGATTGCGCTGAGTAGTCTCCAGCCGGCGCAAGGCTTCCTCCCGTCGTGAGCGGTATAGCCCAATTCCAGCCGCCTCTTCAAACAACCGGCGCCGGTCTTCAGGGCGCAGCGCCAGGGCGGCATCGACAACTCCCTGCCCGATAATCGTATAGGTGCGTTCAGCCAGTCCAGATTGGGCTAATAATTCGTTGACATCTTTGAGGCGCACGCGCTGGCCGTTGATCAAATACTCATTCGTACCATCACGATATGCCCGGCGTGTAATAGACACCTCGCTGAAATCAATCGGCAGCCAGCCATCCTCATTGTCAAATAACACCGAGGCTGAAGCCATACCGGCACGCGGGCGGGACTCTGAACCCGCAAAGATCATGTCGGCGGTTTTCTTGCCGCGCAGTAGGCTGTAGGATTGTTCGCCAAGCACCCAGCGCAAGCTGTCCGCAATATTGGATTTGCCGGAGCCATTCGGACCGACAATAGCCGTCACCATCCCCGCAAACTCAAACAAGGTCTGGGTGGCAAAAGTTTTATAACCCTGTAATTCAATCGATTTTAATCGAGCTGGCATCGCAATCCATTTACCAAGATAAGATAACTGATCAAATAATCTAGTGTTCCGTCATTTGTGAATATTTAAGAAGAATCGATCGCGGACGGAACACATTAAGCTTTGTCAAAGGTATAGTAACCGGATATCGAATGTAACTATCATCATTGACAAAGCACTATTCAGTTTTCACCGAGTGAGTGCAGCGCGGCGCGCGCCGCGGCTTTGGCAGCCGCCTGCTTGCTGCGGCCCGAACCGTTCCCGAACACCTGTCCCGCGACAATCACTTCAACCTCGAATGTCTTGGCATGGTCAGGACCGCGGGCCGCCACCGTGCGGTAGAACGGGGGGGCATAGCCCTGCGCCTGGATGACTTCTTGGAAGCGGCTTTTTGGGTCGTTAAGAACCACGTCCGAAATAATGTCTTCGATAGCTTCATCCAGATAAGGTTCGATGAAATCAATGACGACCTCAATACCGCCATCCAGATAGAGCGCTCCGATAAAAGCCTCGTACATCGCACACAGCAGCGTTGGACGTTGGAACCCGCCCGCTTCGCGCTCGCCCTTCCCCAACCGCATAACCAAGGCTATGTTGATCTGGATCGCAAATTCCGCCAGCTGCTCAGTGCGCACCAGCGCCGACCGCATGCGAGTCATCTCACCTTCTGGTTTTTCGGGGAAGTGGTGGTACAACCAGGCACCGACAATAAAATCCAGCACCGCATCGCCCAAGAACTCAAGGCGCTCATTGTCTTCCAGCGCTTCCGGATGTTCGTTAAGATAAGAACGATGGGTTAACGCCCGGGATAATAAGAATAGATCATCAAAGTGCAGACCCAAGTTTTGGGTGTATTCTTGTAAAGACGTGATCCACGCCTCTCCCTGATAAGGCTCCAAAGTTCCCTCCGAGTGGAAGAACTCAGGGAGCGCCAGCTACTCATCAAGTTGTTGAGTAGCTAGCGTTCCATTAGTTCACAGGTATGAATTATTTCTGCCGATCCGGCAAACACCTAATTGTACTCGCGAATCACCAAAACTGAGTTATGACCGCCGAATCCCAATGCATTGCTGATCACTACCTTGAGCGGCATTTCCCGCGGCTGGTTGGGGACATAATCCAAGTCACACTCCGGATCGGGAGTACGGTAGTTGATCGTGGGCGGGACGATGTTTTCGCGTACCGCCTGGACACATAATATCGCTTCGAGCGCGCCCGTGGCACCCATCATGTGCCCGGTCATCGATTTCGTTGAGGAGACCGGGACTTGGTACGCTCTATCTCCAAACACTGACTTGATCGCGCGCGTCTCGGATAGATCGTTCAATACCGTTCCGGTGCCATGGGCATTAATATAGTCAACTTGATCCAGGGGGACCGCGGCCTGGGCGAGGGAATTGCGCATCGCCAGTGCTGCGCCAGCGCCAAATTCGGCCGGAGCAGTGATATGGTGGGCATCGGCTGTGGCGGCATGTCCGGCCAGCTCAGCGTAAATCGCTGCGCCGCGCGCCCGGGCACCTGATTCTCGCTCCAACACCAGGATCGCTGCGCCCTCACCCATCACCAGCCCGTCACGTTCACGGTCGAATGGCTGTGGAATGGTATTTTCTATGCCCTGGCGTGTCATCGCCCCAACACGGTCGAACGTACTCACCCCGACCTTATTGATTGTCGCTTCACTAGAACCAGCCACGGCGACGTCAATAATCCCAGCTCGCAGCAACATCCAAGCCATCCCAATTCCGTCCGAGCCAGAAGCGCAGGCTGTGGCAATGCACATAGCCGGTCCCTGGAAGCCGTGATCGATGGCCGCTAATCCAGCGGCACCATTAGGCATGAACATCGGAACAAAAAAAGGGTTGATGCGGCGGGAAGTGCCATGGTAAATGTGCTCGAAAGCAGCGTAAATCGAGTTGATCCCTCCAATCGCCGTTGAGATGAAGGCACCCACCCGGGTTGGGTCGAGCTGGTCCGCGTCCAGACCTGAGTCGTCCAAGGCTTGCTGAACGGCAACTGTGCTGAATTGCTGGTAGCGATCGCGGCGACGGGCTTCTTTGGCTGATATGAAATCGATCGGATCGAAACCCTTAACTTCGCAGGCGGTATGCACCAGAAAGTCGCTCGAATCAAAAAGGGTTATTGGGCCGACACCGCTTTCTCCAGCGAGCACTTTCGTCCAGGTGTCAGCCACATTATGAGCCAGGGGATTAATCGTCCCCATTCCAGTGATCACGATCCGTTCGGGCATATCTCCTCCTGGTTATATGAAGCCTGCATACTAATTCACAGCCAGATTGGTTTTCAAACCTGTTCCGGTTAAGACCACGACCAGCGGGTCAGGGACTCGGCCAGCAATCTGAGATATGGCACCCCAAACAACAGCGGATGTCGGTTCCACATAAAAACCCCGCCGAGCCAAGGCACGTAATCCGGGCAATATCTCTTCCTCATCTACAGCCAAGAAGGCACCACCCGAGCTGTTTACGATCTGCAGCACAGCGTCGCCGCGGATCGGGTGTGTGATGCGGATGCCTTCAGCCACTGTCTCTCCATCAGCAGTCCAGCTCAACCCGGCCGCGCCATAAGCAGATACGGCCCAAAGCGGCGCACAAGCCCGCGCCTGGACACCGATTAACTTGGGTATAGAAGCGGTCAGCCCGGCCGCTCGCAGCGCCTCGAACCCGCGTCCTACACCTAACAATAACCCACCCTGCCCGACTGGCATAATCACCGTCCCCGGTACAGTCCCAAGCTCAGCGTACAGTTCGTATGCTAACGTGGCATACCCAGGCAGCATAAAGGGCATATGGGCATGGCTGGCATACACCGGCCGCTGTTCTGATTCTGATTCGCCTTCAGCCGGTCGGGCAGCAGGCTTGAGCACAGCGGAGGCAGGCTCAACCGCCCGCCGCACGGCTTCAGCGGCATTGGCGCGCGGGCCCATGATCCGAATGACATCGGCGCCATAGGCTTCAATCTGGGTTCGTTTGGGACCCGAGGCTGAATCGGGGACGAATATTTTCGCTTTGATTCCAGCCCGGGCGGAATAAGCGGCGAAAGATGAACCTGCGTTGCCGGAAGAATCTTCGACCGCCAGGGTAACATTCCGCGCCACAAGGAAGCTGGTCAATGTGGCAGTGCCGCGATCCTTAAAGGATCCGGTCGGGTTTTGGTATTCGCATTTAAATAATACGGATGTACCGAAGGCCTCCCCGCGCACTAGCGGGGTGTTCCCTTCACCAAGCGTTATCACTTGCGCCTCTTCAGGCAGCTGGAAGGTATGCTCGTAGCCCCATATACCGAGTAAACCGGTCTGAACCTCCTGGGAGTCAAATGGAAATGGGCCGGTATAGTCGTAGACACCGCCGCATTTCAAGCAGCGATACGGGGCACCCACCGGTGGGTATTCAAAACCGCAAACGGAACACTTTATATCAGGCATTCAGCAACCTATTCCATTTCAATCAATCTTCACGGGTGGGGATATATGAGCCCGTCACCCATTCTTGACCCTGCGGTCCGAACTCTTTCTTCCAGACCGGTACGATTTCCTTCAGCCGATCAATCCCATAACGGGCGGCTTCAAACACACCGCTGTCGCGGTGGGCAGCAGTGCAGCCCACCAAAACGGTTGGCGTGCCAGGCTCCAAACGGCCAATACGCTGGACAATTACAATCCCTTCGACCGCCGCCCAATGCTGGCGGATCTCCTCAGCAACCTGGTGCAGTTTTGCGACAGCCATCTCCTGATAGCTTTCATACTCCAGGTAATGGGTTTGGTGGGGATCGCCACGAGTTGTAACGGCGCGCACCATACCAGTAAATACACACGCGGCACCGGTCGAAGGCAGCGTGATATGGGCGATCAGCGCATTCAAATCCAAGTCCTCTTCAGTTATCTGGCAAATCGTCGGGTAATCGCTTGTTAGGTCACAGTCTGATTCTCCTGCGCCTCCGCTCACCGGTGGGAACAAGGCCGCTTCCGCAGAATCGGGCACAACATCTTCATCAAAGGCGAACTCTCCATCCAGCGCCACTAATGCGCTATTGATCACTCCGGCGGCAGGTGGAAACTGCTCCTGCAGCTGCTGGCGCAGCTGTGCAACCGTGGCACCGGGTGGCAGCTCGATCTCGGTCTGCGAAACCCTACATAGGTCTTTCAAAATAGCAAAAAAGAGTACTCGAATAACTGTCAAATTATAATATCCAGTTTATTTGTGTTGAGTAGCGCTGGAGAGCGTATTATTGGGTGATTCTAGTCTTCCAATACAACATCCCCACTGCGACCACCATGTTTCGAAACCAGGCGTATTTCTTGGATGCGCATCGTTTTTTCAGCGGCTTTGGCCATGTCATAGATCGTAAGCGCAGCGATAGCCACTGCAGTTAGCGCTTCCATCTCAACCCCGGTTTTGGCAAACGTCCGTGCTGTGGCAGTGATCACGATGCCCGGCAAGCTTTCATCCATATCTAGATCAATTGCCACATCTGTCAGCGGCAGTGAGTGGCAGAGTGGGATTAGATCTGCAGTCCGTTTAGCAGCCATAATACCAGCCAGCTGGGCGATCGTCAGCACATCACCTTTCTTCACTGCTCCCTGACGGATAAGCTGGAATGTCTCCGGAAGCATACTGATCTGACCACGAGCTACTGCGACACGTTCAGTGTCCGGTTTTCCACCTACATCGACCATGCGCGCCTTTCCACTTTCATCAAGATGTGACAATTCTCCAGGCATGCAAGAATTATAACACCCGTATTTGACCCGCGATTTATCTGCAAACAGGAAACATTTCCCCATCAGAAATGGGGCAAGCGGTAAGGATAGCAGGTATAATTCCCGCCATGAGCATATTCAATAAATGGAAAAACGGGCTAGCGAAAACCAGCCAAACGACTTTTGGGCAGATCGCCCAGTTCTTCGGCGCGACCGAATTAACCGACGAGACTTTCGAGGAACTGGAGGCCCTGATGATCCAGGCTGATCTCGGGGTTGAAACCAGTGAAGAGATCCTCGCCGTATTGTGGCAGCGGGAGGAAGCAGAAGGCTTTACCAAGACGGAACAGCTCAGCGAGGCCTTTCAGCAAGAACTGTATAAACGACTGCCAGCACCGCCGGAGCTCGATTTCAGCCCGCAGCCAACGGTGATCTTGATCGTTGGGGTGAACGGATCCGGTAAAACGACCAGCATCGCCAAGCTCGGCAAACTTTTTCAAGATGATGGGCTGAGTGTCGTTTTTGGCGCGGCGGATACCTACCGGGCAGCAGCGGTAGATCAGTTGGAGATCTGGGCTGAACGACTGTCAATCCCGATTGTCGCTGGCCAGATGGGCGGCGACGCCGGTGCGGTAGCGTACGACAGCGTTAAGTCCGCCCAAGCGCGCGCGGCAGATGTCGTGCTGATCGATACGGCCGGGCGCTTACACACCCGCTTCAACCTGATGGAGGAACTCAAAAAGGTGCATCGCGTTGTGGGAAAGGCGATGCCTGGAGCACCCCATCACGTCTGGTTAGTGATGGATGCCACCACCGGCCAAAATGCACTTCAGCAGGCACGCGCCTTCAAAGAGGTGGTGCATGTCAGCGGTGTGATCCTTGCCAAGCTGGATTCCTCGGCCCGCGGTGGGATGGCATTCGCTATCCAAAAGGAGCTCGACCTTCCGATCTTATATGCCGGTTTAGGTGAGAAGCAAGATGATCTGCAGCCGTTTGACCCACAGGCATTTATCAGCGGCATCATGAGAACGGCGTGAAATGTCCGCTAACTTTCACCTAGCTGAGGGATGCATATCCCCCAAGCCAATGATATGTTGTCAGCGGAGTGCGGAGAAATCCCTACATAGCGGATGAATGGATAGGATGTAAGGAGGTAACCCTGTATGGATGATGACCTTGATGCAGACCAACATACCCTCTCACTAAGGTATCGGACCAGTCAAGTCTGGGGCAATGCAGTTGGTGCGCCCGCAACTGAGCTAAATCTTGCCGGCAACCAGGATCACTGCTCCATACTCAGACGAGACTGGCCGCAAGGGAGATGAACCTCCGTGTAACTCGCTTCACGAGGAACGGCTCCCGGCCTGGGGAGATGCGTTAACCTCTCTTGACCGGAAGCCATACATGTCGTCAGAATCTACTGCTGGAAGCCAGCAGCCAATCTGCGAGTTGAAATGCGAACATGAAGCGGCAGCGGGGGAGGCCAATCTGCCGTGAGAACAGCAAAACAACAATTGAAATCGGGATATTGCGATAACCCAGGTAGAGAAAATTGATCTGGGCGCCCCAGGGGTACGCCCAGCAAGCAGCTGTAGGTAAAGGCTGTCATCACCTTGCCAAAGGTCATACTGTCCCCCCCGCGCAAACAGCGCGCTTAGTGGTAGCATAGGACTACTCAGCCGTAGGGGTTACAAACCAGGTGCATTGAGCACATTTCACGGCTGGAACCGTGTTCTCTGCTACAAATTGAGATGGCAGGTCCGGGAAAGGAGAATATCATGCGCACTACCGACATTGATACATTACTGGAACAGCTGCGTGAGGCGCTGATCAGCGACGATTGGAGTTCTGTCGTAGACCTGGTGGAGGCGCTGCGCCCACCTGACCAAGCAGAGCTCTTCAGTGAACTGTCAGAAGAATTGCAGGACGAACTCCTTGAACGGTTAAATCCCGAGGACTCAGCTGACATCATGGAAGAACTCGACGATGAGGACGCGGCTGAATTAGCCCAGCGCATGGACTCGGAGGGGTTGGCGCGTATTCTCAACAAGATGGAGCCTGATGAAGCCGCCGACCTTTTAGGGGATATGACCACAGCCCAAGCAGATCAAGCCTTATCGGCAATCGAAGACACGACCGAGATCCTCCCGCTGCTGGAATACCATGATGATTCAGCGGGTGGATTGATGACCTCAGCGGACGTCATCCTGCCCCAAGACTTGACCGCACGCGAGGCGCTTGACCACTTGCGCGCAGTTGCCCCAGATGCCGAGACCGTTTACTACCTATTCGTTGTAGATGACGATATGCGCTTGGTTGGGGTTGTTTCGCTGCGCGAACTGGTGTTATGCCCACCAGAGGAACCCATCCAAACCGTTATGGATCGCGATGCCATCACCGTTCTGGTAGAAGCAGACCAGGAGGAAGCCGCCCGTTTGATGGCACGCTATGACCTGCTCGCCCTGCCGGTCGTTGATGCTCAAAATCATCTGCTGGGTATCATCACTCACGACGACTTGGTAGATGTTCTCGAAGTGGAGGCCACGGAAGATATCTACCGCCTTGGTGGCGTCACCCAAGACCAACCCGTCGACACCGGTATCGGCACAACCCTGCGCTCCCGGGTGCCCTGGCTGGTGCTCAACCTGGGGACAGCAATGATCTCAGCTTTCGTGCTCAGCATATTCAGCGACACAATCGCTCAATTTGCCATCCTGGCAGTGTTCTTCCCGATTGTGGCTGGCGTAAGCGGCAGTGCAGGTACCCAGACTTTAACAGTAACCGTGCGCGGGCTGGCGCTTGGACTTGTTGAACTGCGTGACGGGTTGAGCACATTGGTCCGCGAAGGCATAATTGGCTTGTCGAATGGGATCATTATCGGTGCGATCGTTACACTGGTGGCACTGCTCTGGCAAAGCAATCCAATCTTGGGCCTCGTGGTTGGTGCCGCAACCTTCCTTAACTTGATCTGCGCTGGGGTGGCAGGTGTGCTTGTGCCGCTTGGAATGTCCATCTTTAAGATTGACCCAGCGCTCGCTTCACCAGTCTTGGTGACTACGATCACGGATACATTTGGTTATTTCTTCTACTTGGGAATCGCAACGCTGACTCTGGTCTATTTATTATGAAAGAGGTTAGCTATGCGCAGTTATATCCGAGATTTTTCAGCCCTTCCACATGAGGAATTCCCTCGGCTGGGGGCAAAGGCGCTACGTTGGCACGTCTATTCCAGGACGGCTACCCGGTGCCGGAAGGGTTTATCATCCTGCCGACCGCTTTCCAGGATGAACAGCTGATTCCCGAGGCCTGGGAAGAACTCCGCTCCCAAATCCAAGCGATCCGCAAAAGAACAGCTCCTAATACGCTATTCGCAGTCCGTTCCTCAGCATGGAGTGAAGATTCCGTCCAGACTTCTTTCGCGTTAGAGAATGGCTTTGGTAAGATCAAAGGAGAGGCGGCTCTCGCATGCAGCGATCGTCGCCCGCGAGCTCGGAATTCCTGCCGTTGTCGGCTGTTGTGATGCCACGCTGCGTTTACAGACCGGTGACCAAGTTTTGGTTGATGGTGGGCGTGGAGTCGTCGAGATCATTAAACAAGCACCGATCAGCTGACTTGTACCCAGAACTTAACGTCAGCAGCTACACAACCTTTACCGCACCTAATTCATCGAGGTGCTGCTTAGTTTTCTTGCAGATTTGTTTTCGAGTATACTAAACTTACGCCTAATTCCACGTTACATGGATGCTCATCACGTGCGCCAATCACTGGAAGACAATATGCACAAACTGAAAGGTTTTGACCCATCTCCTGACCCAATCAAGGTCACCATTTTCCATACCAATGATATGCACGGCCGGCTGGAGGCGATGGCGCGGTTGAGCCACTTTGCCCGCAGGCTGCGCGCTCAGGCGGAACAATCTGGCCATAAAGTGTTGTTCTGGGACGCCGGTGACGCCGCCGATCGCCGCATCCAGATCAGCAGCATCACAAAGGGCGCCGCCTTTATGACGGTGATGAACGCGATGGGTTACCAGCTGCAGACAATGGGGAATGCTATTGCACTGCCTTACGGACCCCAAGCGATCGAGGCGGTTGCTGCTCGGGCAAATTTCCCTATCCTGGCAGCCAACTTACGCGACGGAAAAGGACCATTGGTACCGGGGGTTAAAGAATATGTCATCCAAACGCTGCCGGGAGGCTTTCAATATGGGGTCATCGGTCTGACCGCTCCCTGGGGGGATATTTATCAGGTCTTTGACCTGCATCTACCGGATTTCATCGAAGTCGCAAAAACACTTGTCAAAAAGATCCGCCGCGGGGGTGTAGATATCGTAATCATACTTTCGCACTTAGGTTTAGAGGATGACCGGCGCCTGGCGACTGCAGTGAAGGGAATCGACCTGATCATCGGGGCCCACTCACACTCTTTGCTGCACACAGGAGAGTACCGTAATGGTGCGCTGATCACCCAAGCTGGCGAGTACGCCCAGCACCTTGGACGGGTCGATATGGCTATCGATCCAACCTCCGGCCAGATCCGCGATTGTCAAGCGCGTGTCCTGAGGATCCCGGTCGACGAGCCACCTGACCCCATCGTTATGGAAGCGATCCAAACTGCGGAGGAGGAAACCCAACAAGTGATGGCCCAGCCTTTCGGCCAACTACAAGCTGCTTTGGAGATCGACCACTATGCAGAATGCAAAATGGGTAATTTAGCCGCAGATATTTTGCGGGTTAGGCTGAACGCCGATATCGGAATGGTCGCCAGCGGGCAGTTCCACCACGGTCTGCCAGCAGGAGAGGTCACACTCGGTGACCTGGACAAGGCCTGTTTCTCCTCCGCAAATCCCTGCCTAACAATTGTAACCGGAGCTCAAATTTCAGCTGCGTTGGAACGTGGTCTGGACCCCGAACTTTACAAACACATGCTGCACAGTTTCCGTGGTACACCGGTCGGCATCCCCCAGATCAGCGGTATTCAGGTCTGGTATGACCCCAATCAGGAGTATGGTACGCGGGTGGTGCAGGTATTGGTGGGGGACGAACCTCTGCACCCTGACCAGACATACCGCCTAGCCCATACCGATGCGGAGACGATGGAGGAGTGGGGTTATCTCGAACTGAATGAAAATCAGCCCAGTGATCATGAGGTACCTACGATCTTGAGGGAAGCGATCGCAGAATATCTCAGCCAAAACTCACCAGTCTCTGCTCCAAGCCTGGGGCGATATCAAGCTAGCTCGGAAGCTGGTAAGTAGCTAAGGCGAAGAGCTCCGATCATTCCCCACTTGAAGTCGATTTCATTGTACAATAGGGATCAAGATTGGAGATAAACAAATGCAAGATCTGATTGATTCATTGACTGAAAGCCAAACAAAAATCCAGAACTTACTGGTGCGTCTTTGACGTAGCTGGAAAACAATCCCAAATAGCTGAACTGCAGAAAAAATCAGAAGACCCGGATTTGTGGGGAGATCCTGAATACGCCCAGCGAGTGATGAAGAAGCTGTCGGCGCTGCGCGATGAGGTGCAAAGCTGGCAGGTTTTAGAACAGCGCGTGCAGGATGCCCTGGAACTCGCACAGCTCGAAGATGAAAGCTTGTGTACAGACTTGGAAGCAGAAAGCCAAGCCCTGCAGAGTGAAATTGACCGGCGAGAGTTCCTGGCAATGCTTTCCGGCAAATATGACCGGGGTGATGCCCTGCTAGCGATCCATGCCGGAGCAGGCGGCACTGATTCCCAGGATTGGGCGGAAATGCTTCAGCGCATGTATTTGCGCTGGGCAGAACGGAATGGGTATAAAACGGAGATACTTGATCTGAGCGAAGGCGATGAGGCGGGTATCAAAAGTTCGACCATCAGTGTTGAGGGAAGCTACGCGTATGGTTATCTGCGCGCTGAAAAAGGTGTCCACCGCCTCGTGCGTTTATCCCCGTTCGACTCGAACCACCGCCGGCATACTTCTTTCGTCCTAGTAGAAATCCTACCTCAAGTAGCAGATGACACCACCATTGTGATAAATTCGAGCGACATACGTCTTGATACTTACCGATCCGCAGGAGCTGGCGGGCAAAATGTGCAGAAGAACGACACTGCGGTCCGGATTACTCACATTCCAACAGGCATCGTTGTCACCTGTCAAAATGAACGCTCGCAGCTGCAGAACCGCGAGAATGCGATGAAAGTACTGCGGGCGCGTTTGCTGGAAATCAAACAAGCCGAACAGGAACAGCATATGTCCGAACTGCGCGGTGAATTCCAGAAGGTAGAATGGGGCAGTCAAATCCGCTCCTACGTGCTGCATCCGTACCAGATGGTCAAAGACCACCGCACGGAATATGAGACCGGCAACACCCAAGCTGTATTGGATGGTGATATCGGGGATTTCATTGAAGCGTACCTGCGTGCCAACGTTGGCCACGGGAAGAGGGCTTAAGAGCGGATCCCATCCTAGTTTTCCAGCGTGCAGGTCGCAGCGCTTCCTGCACTGTCGAAACAACAAGGTCTACCAACAATAAATCATTCACTTAGCACGATGAGAATGCACAGGATAACTAAGCTGCCTGCAAGCTGGCTAACAGCCGTCTTATTATTGGCAGCAATGTCCTCATTGAGCGGCTGCCTGACACTCCAAGACCCGGAAGCTTCCCAAGAACAATCGCAGGAAACCATCGCCACATTAAATGATGGCGATGTCTTCAAGCAATCACTCATCAGCCGGCGGCAGAACTTCAATACGCTGCAACTTTGGCTGCGGGTGCCCGAAGAAACTGCCACAGACGGGGCTACACTGAAAGTTCACATAGCCCCTGCTGAACAACCTGGTGTCCTGGTCGGCAGCGGAGTCTATGCCTTGGGGGATATCCAACGCAGCGGGACACTCCAAATCCCGATCCATGATAATGGCGATGTCAGTACCGCAGCTTACGAACTTGAGCTGGAGTTATCAGGGGGGACGCTGCAGGTCCTCGGACGGACAGGCGACGTATACCCAGCCGGGGAGGCAAGCCTAAACGGTGAAGTGCTGCCTATCGATGCCACCTTCAGGTTGACGTACGAGTATGACGCATACTCGCTCTGGCAAGATGCCAACACCTTATTAAGCTTGTCCTGGTTAGTTTTCCCATTGGGGGTGCTTTTGTGGCTGCCTGGATGGCTGCTCCTCGATTGGAGTGGGATCAGTACTAAATTCCATACCATCGAACGTTTTGCGTTGGCAATCGGCGTGAGTTTGGCAGCGATCCCCGTGATTATGACCTGGACATCAGCGCTAAACCTGCAGTGGACGCAAGAGGTCTTGCTGTTATCTGCAGTCGGCATGATTATCCTCGCCGTCGTAAATTACTGGATCAAAACACGCCGGCAGGATCCAACTTCTAGATATGAGGACCAGCTAAGTACCAGCCAGGAAAATGACCACCAGCGCTGGATGGACGGACTGCTGACCATCGCCATAGTTGGAGTCACCCTGCTCAGCCTGCTGGTCAGGATTGCGATGGTGCGCGATCTATCCGCGCCACCCTGGGTAGATGCAGTGCACCACGGAACCCTGACACACTTAATTCAGCTTCAAGGTGCGTACCCGGAAAGCTTTGCACCCTATCTGGCGCTGGAGGCGGGTAGCTACCACCTCGGGTTCCATGCAGTACTGGCATTCACCCTTTGGTTAGCAGGTCTGGAGATACCGTTTGGGATGCTTATCATCGGGCAGGTGCTGAACGCACTGGCAGTGATCGCAGTTTATTTGCTGACCAGCACACTAACCAAAAATCGCTGGGCGGGAGTCATAGCGGCGCTGATCGCAGGGTTGATCACGCCGATGCCGGCATATTACACCAGCTGGGGACGCTACACCCAGCTGGCAGGTTTATTGATCCTACCAGCAGCACTGGCGGTCTTCGTAGAGCTCTTGGAACGCCTGCAGGTGAACGATAGAAATGTATATTCGGGCGGGTGGCAGGATGCTCTGCGGCGCCTATGGCGAGAGAACTGGAAGGTGCTCATACTGCTATCGTTGCTGCTGGCAGGGATATTCATCACCCATATGCGAGTGGCAGCTTTTACGATCAGCTTGGCAGGGATCTATTACTGCTATTGGCTGCTGGTGAGCTTCCCCCGTGGAGTCACCATGCAGCAGGCAATTACGGAGATATTTGGATTGCTGATTATTGCGTTTATCAGCTTGGTACTACTGCTGCCATGGCTCCCGACGACGGTCTCCAATCTGCTGCTGCCCAAACTCAACGCCTGGAGCGGGCTCACCACCACACCGTTCAGCGATTTTTCCTGGAACTACCTGACGACTGCGCTCGGACGCTTAAGCCTGGTTTTGGCGGGATTGGGATTCGTTTGGGGACTGCTGAGGCGCCGGGCTTTTCCTCTTGTACTTGCGGTTTGGGCGGCATCGCTCTTCGCGCTTGCGAACCTCAATGCCTTCGGGTTGCCTGGCGGCAGCTTTATAAACAATACCTCGGTTACAATCACACTCTTTATGCCCATTACACTGCTTGGCGGTTACTTCACTGCCGACTTGTTGGGGGTGATTACAAAACACCTTCCAGGTCCTTGGAGATACCTGCCCGTTTCTCTGGCTGTGATTGCCCTCGCTGCAGCAGCCTCTTTGGGATTCCGTTCGCTAGTACCGTTATTAAACCCGGTCACTTTCCTTTACCGGGCAGGTGATAGACCAGCCTTGGAGTGGGTGGACGCAAACCTGCCTGGGGGAGCCGAAATCCTGATCAACCCCTTCCCTTGGGGTTATGGTCTATACGCCGGGAACGATGGTGCATTTTGGTTGTCAGTTCTGACCGAAAACCCATCGATGCCCCCACCAGTGCTGTACGGCATCAGCAATGACCAGGATGAAGTTGCACGGATCAACCAGCTCAGCCAAGCAGTCCTTACGAATGGATCTAACCCAGAAACGATAGCGAACCTGATGAAGGAGAACGATATCCCTTATATGCTGATTGGTGCCCGAGGTGGCGTGCTGCCGCCAGCCGTATACATGGACAGCGAGCTGTTTAAACTGCTTTACCAAGCGGAAGGGGCGTTCGTTTTTAAACGCAGGTAAGCACTTGCCAACGGGTACAGTTAAAAGAGAGCGACCCAACTAGTGGTGGGGTATCGGGATAGACGATCGTCTTTGATAAATATCCCAATGAATGAGGAGGAACCACTTCCCAGTTGGGTCGTCCGGCCAGGAGCAGAGGAGGACAACGTGAATAAATTTCTGACGATAATTATGGATAAATGGGCAAATAGATATAGGTCGTCTAAAATACGCTGCTGTTGTCCATCTGCGAGGAGGATTTGTGCGGCTGAATTTGACTTATATGCACCTCGATTGTGAATGCCAACTTGTTTACCATTCTTGATGCGGATTATCCATTCTTTGCAAATAGTCTTGCAGGATCATTTTAGCATATATTATTCTCGGATGCAATATATTTTTATAAAATTTCATTTTTGTCAGGAAAAGTTTTAATCTCACCCCACAAGAACTGAGGAGGACCATGAGCAGCTCCCAACAAACACCAGGTAGCAATCCCGAACGCATCGACCGTAACATCTGGGTGCTGTCGGCGACCTCGTTTCTAACCGATATCTCCTCCGAGATGCTGATCAACTTGCTGCCGCTCTTTCTGGCAAATGTGCTGGGGGTGCGCACGCTAACGATCGGATTAATTGAAGGCATTGCGGAGACAACCGCCAGTATGATCAAAATCATTTCCGGCCGGCTGTCGGACCGGTTCGCTACCCGCAAGAAACCAGCCGTTCTGGGATATGCGTTCTCTGCTTTGTCAAAACCCCTGCTCTACTGGGCAAGTTCGTGGGTCGGAGTATTGTTTGTGCGTTTCACCGACCGGGTTGGGAAAGGTATCCGCACCGCACCGCGCGACGCCCTATTAGCCGATAGCGCGCTCCCATCCCAGCGCGGCTTGGTATTCGGCCTGCACCGGGCGGCAGATACCGCGGGGGCTTTTATTGGGCTGCTTGTAGCGACTATGATTATTTCTCGGACTCAAGGGGAAACCAACTTGCTGACCAGGAGCACGTTCCAATATTTGGTCATTGCCAGCGTCATCCCGGCTGTGCTGGGGGTAGTAATCCTGGCAATAGGGGCACGCGAGGTGCGCAGTCAATTCGCAAGCAATCCACAGCCCGCCAGCGGGGTGGCGATCTACAAGCAACTCGACAAACGGTTTTATTTATTTCTGCTGGTTGTGCTAATCTTCACGCTTGGCAACTCCGCAGATGCCTTCATTATCCTGCGCGCCCAGGAGCGCGGCCTGACCGTACTGCAGATCATGGGTGTTCTGCTCAGCTTCACGGCAGTTTATGCCCTGTTCTCTGGCCCGGCAGGAGCGTTATCTGACCGTATTGGCCGCCGGAAAGTCCTGCTGAGCGGCTGGCTGCTGTACGCGGCGGTTTACCTTGGGTTGGCACTCGCCGGTGCTGGTTGGCAGGTCTGGTTGCTTTATGCAATCTACGGCTTGTTCTACACGCTGACCGAGGGCACTGCCAAAGCACTGGTCGCTGACTTGATTCCCGGAGAGCAGCGCGGCACAGCGTATGGTCTGTTCAACGGGGCAATAGGATTGGCTGCACTGCCAGCTTCTCTCGTGGCCGGGTTGTTGTGGCAGGGAATCGGTTCGTGGGGTGGTCTTGGGCCGGCTGCGCCTTTCCTGCTGGGCGCCCTACTGGCGCTGACAGCTGTGGTTTTGTTCCAAGTCTGGTTTGGAAGGGCCGAAAAAAATGCCGTCAGATTGGAGTGACCCTTTCTATACGCTGTACCGTAAACTGCACAGACATTGGCTGATAAAATCTACCAAACATTCAACAACAGCAGATAGCAATATATAAAAAATATGATGACAAAACCGTGCAGCCCACAGTGCAAGAGCCGCATGGGTCACTCTAATTAACCGAGCAAGAAAATGAAAAATCCTGTTCATCAATTCACAGAAATTAGCGCTGTCATCTTCGATCTCGATGGCACCCTCTACCTAGGCGAGAAAGCGCTTCCGGGAGCCAGCGATGTTGTAGCACAGCTGCGGCGGGTGGGATTAAAGGTGCTCTTTATCACCAACAAGCCGCTCGAACCGCGCCAGTCATACGCAGCTAAACTCACCCGCCTGGGCATCCACAGCGAACCAGAGGATGTGATCACATCGGGCTTTGTCCTCGGCTATCATTTGGCGCACAGCTATCCAGAGCTGGCACTATATGTCGTAGGTGAAGACATCCTCAAAACTGAACTGCGGGCGCATGGCCTGCTGGTCTTGGACGAGCTCGCTGAGCAGGATCCAATGACAGTTATTAACCCGCAAGGGATCGATGCAGTTGTGGTGGCATTCGACCGGACGCTGGACTACCGCAAACTTAACACCGCCTACCAGGCTTTGATGGGCGGGGCCAGGTTCTTCGCCACCAACCCCGATAAAACCTGCCCGATGCCTGGCGGAGGCATCCCTGACGCAGGTGCTACCATTGCAGCCCTGGGACATCTCACCGGTCGAGAAGTTGAACTGCTGGCGGGGAAGCCTTCTGCGCTGATGATGGAAGTTGCATTGCAGAATATTGACCTGCCCCCGCAGCGCTGCCTGCTTGTTGGTGACCGGTTGGAGACTGACATCAAAATGGGACAGACCGCTGGAATGCAAACCGCATTAGTCTTGAGCGGTGCCACGAGCCGCCAGGCGGCTGAACGCTGGACCCCGCCACCGGATGTCATTTTGGGGGACGTGGGTGAACTGCCGAAGTACTTTGAGCTAGTATCAGAGTGATGAGTTCTACTCAACGCTCTGCAACCACAAGCCCAAAACCGATATTGATACGAATCAATTTCATAAAAATCGCCTGTCAAGTATTGTGCTGCACAAATTATTTCTGTATAATAAATGTGCACAGTACGGTTGGGGATATTTTACCGGTAGACAGGGTTGTGCAGTCATTATTGTTTGATCGATATTTCTGCGCTACCCACTCATCCCCAAGTTGTTATCAGGCACAGTTTTTCGGGTGGGAATGATCTTGGAGCCTTTGGTCGGGGGGCTAGCAAGTATCATGACCGTAATTGTCATATCCAGGCACAATAATCTAAGGAGGAAGAACGATGAAGAGGAGATATCAGCGCTGGTTCAGCACCAGTGTAATGGTGCTGATAGGTCTCATGTTTTTAGCAATTCCAGCCGGAGCAATAGCTGGAGCGGGCACCGAGGGGAGTGCACCGGAGGATGAAAATCCTTCCCAATTTTATGACTCTATCTTATACGCAGAGATTGCTAGCAGACTGGACCAAATCCAATCAAATAGCAGATCGGGTAAAAGTCGAGGTTATTGGGAACTCGGTTGGAGGACCGCGAGCTTGTTCTTGGTTACGGTATCTGAACCGGATAACCTAGAAAAGTTAGAATACTACCAAAATATCCGACACCTAATGCTGACCAACCCTAAGCAAGCCGGGGTATTGCATCGAGAATTTCGAGGGTAATTTCAAAGTACCGGTTTTCATCAATGCGAGCATCCACGGGGATGAATATCCCGGCGTGGATGCGGCTATCCGACTGATAGAAACGCTAGCATATAATCGTCCTGGTTCTAATTCACAATCTCAAAAGGAAGTTAACCAATCCTGAAGAATGTGATCCTGATGGTAAATGTTGTCCAGAATCCCAGACGGGCGCGTTGCAGGGATCAAGGCGAAATGCAAACGGTTTTGACCTGAACCGCGATTTCATGACCCAATCACAGCCTGAGACACGCGCCACCGTCAGAGTGATCAGCGAGTGGAACCCAATGGTATTGCTGGACCTGCATGGATACATCACTCCGATGCTTATCGAACCCTGTACGCCGCCGCATAACCCAAACTACGAATATGATTTGTACATCAAGTGGGCGCTGTACGAGGCCAAGGCGATGGCTGCTGAATTGTTGACCAAACCGGTTTGGATTCACAAATCCCGTTTATTGAAGACTCAGGCGATTGGGACGATTGGGCAGCTAACCTACACACCGATGTATGCGATGTACCACGGCAGCTTGGGCATACGCTCGAGACACCATCTGAAGGCTGGGGCGACCTGACCGTGGATGCACACTATGCCGCAGTGTGGGGTGCATTCAAGTTTGTCGCTGAGAACACAGACGAGATGATCTGCCGACCAGATCGCGATCTTCGAACGCGGCTTTGCAAACGATCAATATCAAATGCTAATTCCGCCAGAAATCTTGAACGAAACGAAATGGGATCAGTATGGGAAGAGCGCATATCTCAGAACTTTCCCACATGCCTATATCATTCCAGCGGACGAACCATACCAGTACAGTGACCACCAGGTGGCTCGTCTGATCGAATTCCTGCTGTTCAACGATGTACAGGTATCTCAGGCCATCGAACCCTTCAACTTTGAAGGAGCAGAGTACCCGGCTGGCAGCTACATTGTGTGGATGAACCAACCCAAGCGCGGACTGGCGAATACCATCTTAGAGAGCGGTCCCGACCTGTCGCGATTGAAGGTCTGTCCTTTTACTCGCCGCCCTCGGTCTGGAGCCACCCACTGCTTTGGGGTGTTCACCGGGTATCGGTCGCATTTGAAGATGAAGAAGGATTTATAGTAGAAACGCAGCGATGTAGATAGAGCCCCGACACCAGAAGGCAGCATCGATTCCCCGGGTTCAGAGTTCTACGCCTTCGTCCCGGATACCCTGGCAACTTTCCAGGCAACCAATGCTCTGCTGGATCGTGGTTCTATATACTATGCAGCGGTGTCATTTGAGGATAGTGGGCGAGTATTTGAGGCAGGCACTTTGATTGTGACTGAGGCGGAGGTGATTGAACTCAGCAAATCCTATGCCATCGATATGCTGGCGTTGAGCAATATTCCCGAAGGTGCCATCCAGATGAAACCAATACGGATAGCAGTTAATGGAGATGAAGGTGTCCGGCATGCGCTGCGTGTATTGGGATTTGATTACGATGAGATTTCCGCACAGGATATCAACGCCGGATTGATAACTGAATATGACGTCTTCATTAACCAGGGGCAGAGCTGGTCTGGGATCAGCCAGAACGGTGGGAAAGCGCGCTGAATCGGATTTCTTTGACCGCGGCGGTGATTATATTGGATTAGGCATCTCCAGCAGCAGTGTAGGATTTGCAACCAGCGCCGGGATCATCGATGTTGGTTACGAGACCGCATCTGGCAATGCGATCGTTCGGCTTGATTATGAAGAAACCAATCCAGTGAGCGCTGGCTTCTGGCCAGCAGGACTACGCCTTTGTTGATGGGCCAGGCTGGTTCACCGAACTGGATTCCGATGTTGACACCGCTGCCAGCTATGCCCCAGGCTCGTTCCTGGAATCTGGCTATTGGCCAGGTTGGAATGACAGTGGTGCTGCCGGTCAGCCGGTGATCGTGTCGTACGCTGAAGGAGCGAACGACGTAACGTTAATCGGTATTGACAGCACCTTCCGCGGCCATCCGGAGAACAGCTTCCGCCTGCTGGGCAACGCGATCTACAGCGGACTGGAGTAATACAATTCTCTTATACCTGCCGCTCGAACCCTGAGCGGCAGGATATATTTTCACTTTGATTGCCGAGGCACCATTTTCTTCAGGGGGCAGCCAACTCATCAACTGCGGCTTGAAGCTTTACAGCACCCCTCGGATTGGCTGGCAGCGGCGCACTAGCGACTGCAGCCGGGATGATGTATTCGTCTAACAGGTTCTGGGGGGTGTAGAAGTCGCGCTCCTCCAGGTCACTCGTGAAGACTACGACCAAGTCTTTTTCGGGCATGACAAAAATGAACTGCCCAGCATAACCTAATGCCAGGTAGTAGCCAGAGTCACTGACCCACCACTGGTAGCCGTAGCCATCTTCTAAGGTCGCCGATATGTATTCTGCGGTTGAAGCCGCGACCCATTCTGCGGGCACTACCTGCTCCCCCTCCCAAACGCCGTTGTTTAAGTACAAGTAGCCTATCTTCGCCATGTCCTGCGGCCGCATGCGCAGCTCACCCCAACCGATATTGATCCCTTGCGGGTTCTTGGGCCAGGTCACGTCGGTGACGCCCAGCGGACCGAACAAGTGCTGGTCTGCAAATTCTTGGGCACTCATACCGGTTGTCTCAGAGATGATAGCCGAAAGCAGGAAGGATGCTCCATTGCAGTACTCGAAGCGGGTTCCGGGAGGGCAATCATGGGGAGATCCAATATATATTGCACCCAATCCGTGCTGGCACGCATCTGATTGAGCCCGTCCCAGCGGTAGAGGTACAAGTCTTGACAGTCAAATCCGGAGGTCATCGTCAGCAGATGCGCCAGGGTCATCTCTTCTTTACGCTGGTCGCGGTTGGCGACGTCCTGATCTGGGAATAATGCCAATACTGGGATATCGACGCTCTCAATATAGCCTTCAGCGATGGCTATACCGATCAAGGCAGAGACGATGCTCTTGGTACAGGAGTGAATGATGTGCTGCTCTGATGTCATATAGGGATATACGCTGGCATCCAGTACCAGGTAGCCATTGCGGATGATGGTCACACTGTCAATGGCGTAATCCTGGGCGTGGATCGTTTCCAGCATGCTCGCTAATAATGCCGAATCGATCCCCTGTGCCTCGGGCGTGGATGGATGCCAGCCGGCCGTTGGCCAATACTCTACCGTAGCAGGAAATGTAGCTGTTGAAGGGGCAGCTCCATATCGGTCGCACCCAGAAATGCATAATAATAAAGCTATCAGTACAACTAGAACTCTATTCTTGCCCAGACTCATTTATTTGCTCCGCAATAAAGTGAAATACCGCTGAAGGCTCACAATCTTAATATTGAACGACTGCGGGTAGGGTTCATTTTTTGTGTCAGGTACGGATAGAACAGTTTGCTGATTCAGTTTGCGTTAACCCCCGTTTTATTGTGCTTGTCCCCCGACCTCCCGATGGCGGATGCTCCAGAGGATCATCACTCCGGCGCCAAGCATGATCGCCACATCCGCCACGTTAAAGATACCGGTGCGCAGGTTGCCGATACCGATATTCATGAAATCAATCACCTGACCATAGATGACCCGGTCGATCAGGTTGCTTACCCCACCCCCGACCAGCAGACCGATTCCGCTGATACCGAGCAGATCTAGGCTATCGGACCGCCAGGCAAATACCAATAACCCGACCAGCATTAACCCTGCGATGACGCTGAGCAGTAAGAAGCGCAGGTTCGGGGCCAGGTTGGCGCCTAAGCCCAACATGGCACCGGTATTCTCGGAGTAGTAGATGCGGATAATATCATCCAGCAGGATGATGGGAGGGATGTTGGCCAGTTTATCGCGCGCGAACGATTTCGCGACCTGGTCAAGCACTACCGAAGCGCCCGCGATCAGCGAGATCAAAAAAATTCTTGTTGCTTTCTTCATGAGAAATCTGCCTAAGAGATCCACCTGCGATCAGGCATTATACTTTGTTCTTCAGCGGATTGGGGTGTGGGTAACAGCACAGGACATAGTCCATGTATTCTATGCCGCAGAAGTATGGGCAGATCGAAATGTTCTTCACTGCGCAGCGATGTTCACTAGAGGCTTCAGCTGCGTTCCATGGGCAGGCGTCCTGTCCCCAAACGATATCACCAGCAGGGGTAGTGAGATCGATATCCATATTGGCGCCATCTAATTTTCTAATTACTTCATCCATGAAATCCTCTCAAGCAGGCAGTAGGAATGCACCCACCTTCAATCTACAGATAACAGAATATTACTATTGAAGGTTGCCTTATATAATTGTGTGATCGAACACGATATCAAATCCGCCGCTTTGGACCAACTAAATCAGCGACAACCTCATCCAGATCCAATTCCTGGCCTCTTTCCAGCGCCGCCAAATACTTCTCCTGAGGTAGTTCAGCTTCGATAATGGCGAGTAGCTCATTCGCGCTGTCGCTGATACGCCCTTCCAGCCACCTGTTCTGATGGCTGACGGGATGCTGTACCACCAATGCCAGCAGCTCGACTGCACCCTCTGGATTACCCTGAGCTTCCCTTAGGCGGGCGTACTCATATAAGAGATTGATGACATCGCGGACAAAACCAATTTCGAATGAAATCCACAGGCTGATTGCTAGATAATTTTCTGCTTCTACAATCTGACCCAGTGATAGGGTGACCTTGCCGAGATATTTGCTGGATGTTTGGACCGAATAGTGGAAACCGAACTGCCGTGAAATTTCCAGGCTGCGCAGATAATAACCTTTTGCTTGCTCGTACTCACTACCTACCAAAGCTGCATGCCCCAGGATAATTAACGGTATAGTCGATCCAATCTTATCGCCGATCTCTTGATAAAGCTCCAAGTTGGATTCTGCCAGCCGTCTTGCCTCTGAGTAATCTCCTTTTATCAAGGCACTCATACACACCCCAAATAACGTAAATGCTAACAGCCATTTATCATCAAGCTTTGCAGCAATCGCGAGCATGTTATTGGATGCATCAATCTCTTCCGCAAACCGATTTAGAAAATATGCGTTCAGGACCAGGCTGTCATAAGCCATTACAAGTGCAACAGGGTCATCCAGGTGCTGCAAGATAGCCACACTTTCTTCAGCCAGTATATAGCCTTGATCAGCAAGATCCAGCCAAGCCATGAAATATCCCTGATATGCCATCGCTAAAGCTCGCAAGACAGCAGATTCCTCACCAGCCTCACCCGGAAATACCTTAACCGCCTCTGCGAACAATTCCATTCCCCCGTGGTTCCACCAACGGATCCAGTAAACATACCAGAGGCAATGAATGAACTTCAAAAGTTGGCTGGCATTTCTTTGATCTATATAATATCGCCAGGCTGCCCGTACATTTTCAATATCAGCTTCAATCTCAGCAAGCGCCAGAATCTGCCGTGCACTTTTGAGATGTTCCCATCTCTGTCCCATAAACTCTGTGTAATATGCAGCATGCAGTTCGTGAATGGAAATGCTGGTTTCCGGCATTTTGTCAAGCCGCTCTTGGGCATATTGCCTTAGCAGTTCATGGACTTCTACGCGTCCGGTATCTGGATCGTGACTGAGGAAAGATTTATTGACTAACCCCACCAGTTGCTGGAGCGAAGCTCCTGCGACCCGCTGAGCTGCTTCCCGGGTAAAGCCGCCCCGAAAAACTGAGAGAGCAATAAAAATCTCCTGCTCAGGCTTATCCATCAGGGACCATGAGTAATCAAAAACGGCACGGATACTGCGGTGACGTGCTGGCGCATCACGCACATCAGTCACCAGGAAATCAATGCCCTGCTCGAGTTCCTCAGCAATTCCATCCACACGCAGTATCTGCAACCATGCCGCGGCCAGTTCGATGGCCAGCGGCATCCCCTGAACAATTTCACAGATCGTAGCAATTTGCTTCAGCTCCTCCTTGGAAGGATCAAATCCTGGGCAGACCTTGCCGGCACTCTGTACGAATAAGGCAATGGCATCATTTTGAGGATAATCTTCCGATCCTACTTGTTTGGAGGTGTCCATCCCTCCAACCACAAAATTTGTCTCAGATAACAAGTTCAATCTTTCTCGTGATGTAGCCAGGATCTTCACCCCAGGAGCAAACTTGAGAATCTCGTTGATAATTCCCACACCATCCAACAAGTGCTCATAATTGTCCATTAGCAGCAGAAGCTGTCTCTTCCGCAGGTAGCGGAGCAATTGATAGTGCGGATCTTCTTGTGTGGCGAGGGGAAATTTCAACGCTTCCGCAATGGTCTGAATGATGTGTTCAGCTGAACGAATAGGTGCTAATGAAACGAAGAAGCACCCGTCTTCAAAATCATGTACCGATGCCTCAGCCACTTTCAGCGCCAAGCGCGTCTTCCCTATCCCGCCTGGGCCGGTTAGCGTGAGCAGGCGCGTCCCCAACAACTGCTGCTTGATTTCGTTCAGTTCGATCCTGCGTCCAATGAACTTGGTCGACTCGGCAGGTAGATTTGTGGGCAGCTTTGTTGTGGTTTTCTGGGAGTTATCCAAGATGCCCAGTTCTTCAGCCCGGGTGACTGCCTCACGCCGGTTTTTCACATATAGTTTACTGAGTATTTTCCCAACATAATCCTTAACAGTGCTTTCGGCAAGATGCAGGTGGTCAGCGATCTCACGGTTTGTTAGATGCTCCGAAAGGAGAAGTAATACTTCTCGCTCACGCCAGGTCAGGTCGTCAGCATGCACTGTACCCCCGAGCAACTCACTTTTACTCATGGTCGAACTTCTTGGACAGATTGGACAGAATCTAATCAATCAGATCAATATAGATAACTCTACAATTACATTCTACCGGATTTACCTACTTTTTACCTACTAAAAGGTGGGTAACTCACCGGTAACAATTCGCTATAGTTGAGACATGCTTAATGCAAGTCAAAGAGTAATTGTAGCGAAAGGAATCAGAGATGTTTCAAATCGAGATTGATCAACGTCTAGAAGTAGCTGAGCAGAAAAATATATTTACGCCTTTACCGCTAGTTTTAGGGATCCAACCCGACCTAAAATTGTACAATTTGCTGGCTGATCTGTCACCAGATACTCCTTGGGGGGATCGGCAAATAGCCGCCAGAAAATTAGGGGATATGCGCAGCCCCGAAGCCGTACCGGCACTGTTAGAAGCACTGCTGGTTGACACCTTTTGGATGGTGCGCTGTACCATCATCCAAGCACTGGAGAAGATCGGCGATCCAGGGGTTATTCCCACCCTGTTGGAGGTTGCAAAGAGCGATAGTTTCCAGGTAGTACGATCATACGCGGCCAAAGCAATCGAACGGTTATCTCCGGTGGGGTAAGAAAAAATTTGAATTGAAAGTATGAATGGTGAAAACCTGAAGTGGGAGTATGTTTGAACTGCACTGAGGTTTGAAACGGGTATAAACAGCCATATCATCATACTTCGATGAGCTTAAAACATAACGGGGAAGCGATATGCTTCCCCGTTATCGATTTCATCGCAGCGGATGATTATTCCACCCAGAAGTAATAGTCAGAGTTGAGAATATGGGGAGCGTGGTTAGAAACAATCGAAACCAAAACGCGCCCTGAATCCACAGGGGTTGCTGCAACCTTATCCACTCCCTCTTGAGTGTCTGGATCAGCAGTCATAATGCTCACATCATGTAATGCTCCATCGCACTGTTGCTGGCAGGTTCTGGATAACGGGCTGTCGGCACCCACTTGGTGTCCATCGTGAGCACACCAAACCCATTGGGGAGAATACCATCTGTAACAATCCAGCCAGTTGAAGTCCAGCCGTCCTCACCTGCTTCGACGTCATCGAAGAAACCAATCTCCGGGATTGAGATGTCGTCGACATACATCATCTGTAAAGTGAAGGCACCATCCTGCCAGGTCGTGAAGTACAGATCGATAACATGACCGGCAAACGGTGATAAATCCATCGACACAGGCATCCAACCGCCGCTATTTCCCGTGAAAGCATGCCAACGATTCAGCAGCTTCGTAGGTAGACGGCTCTCGTTCATCAGGTGTATTCGGGTTGTTTTGAATGTGAGATACAGTAGTCTACCGTGCCACCAGCGTCTAGCGTGTACCACTCATCCGTATCCTGGTCATGAACCTCAACATATCCGTAATCCCAATCAGCCTCGATATCGAAGTATGTCATAAAGTTTAGGGTTGCGCCTCCAGCTGGAATGTCAAAGGTCTGGTAGAAGCTGCGCCAAGACCAAGCTTCGGCACCCGAGTACCATTCGTAAGTGCCGCTGTAGGGCAGCGTTCCAGAAAAGTCAGCTCCGTCGATGTTAACTTTGCTAGCTTTCTTTGTATTGAAGCGGTAGTATTGAGCGGTGTAGGGTTGTGGGTCTCCAAGCCAATTCGATGGAACAACGAACGGAGCCATATCAGGCGGACCCCACCACATGTTGCTTAAAGCGTATTCAATAGTATAGCCCCAAGTATCTCCAGAGCCGATATCGAGCGTTTCATAGCCATATGGTCCTCCGGCTTTGTAGGTATCGTCAATGTAATTGGCTACCGTCCAGTTATCGAATATCTCGTTGAACGTTTCTCGGTAGCCAAAAGCTGCCAAGGTATTCTCGACACCCTCGATCCCGTTGGCTTGATCCTGCACCAACGCAGTTGTGAAAGCAGCCCCACCAAACTTCTCAAACAGGTAGAGTTGGAACAGGTAGCTGGCACCGTAGTCTTCCAAACCACTGCCCCAGAAGGTCAACGCGGTGATGGGGTGGTAGACCATATAATACGCGAGGTGACTTTGCGAATGTCCATATCCGCACAGGAAACCGGATAGGTCAGCTAAGCCTTCGTCAACCCAGGATGGTTCATCTGGATCTATGTCGAAGTGCACTAAGTGTTCGAATTCATGGGCGAAAGTTCCCTCATACAGGTAAGGCCGGGCGGCATCAGGTCCTACGCGGTTCCCCCAATCATACGAGTCGATGTGCATGATATTCTTATTGTTAGTGGCACTCTCGCTTGCCGAGAAGTATCCGGCGATATACGATGTCTGATTGCAGTCGTAATAGGAATCATCCCGGATATTAAAGATCAGGGTCCAGGTTTTCTGGCCCTCATCTCCTCGCGATAGTGGTTCACCGAAAACCTCCGAGATGGTTGGATACATATTGTTGTCAAACTCATCCAGCAAGTATTCCAGCTGGGCATGCGATATTACATCTTCTGTGCGACCGTCGCCGCAATCTAGTGGGTTCGGGAAGTAGTAATTCGTGCCATCGAAGGCATCGTAGGCTTCTTGTTGAACCAGGATTATGCCCGATGTGCCATCTAAGACTACAACAAAATCCTGGTCATAATCGTATCCCTGACCATTATCACTAACTGTGAAAGTAAATTCATCACCAACTTCAGCAGGCATACCATAGGGAGATGCTCCTGTTGCTAAAGCAGGGCTGAACAACGCTGCGAGTTTGCGCACGATTATCTCATCCCAGCCCAAATCCTCGACCGAGATATCCATCGGATCAAGACCTGTGGGAGCCATGTTGTTTCGTGGAAACTCAAAAGGTGGTTCGACAGTTGGGTCTGCCGAGGCCGGGATAATCCCCACCAAAAGGCTTAACAGCAATACAAGAGGTATTGCAACACTCAATAGCTTTTTTTTCATGATTGTCCTCCGTACATACATTACTTAGTTAATTTCGATCTAAATTGAACACCAATTTAGTTACCTAATAATATCTACACCTCCTTTCCGTAATTACCCGGCAAATGCAAATTTTTCCCAAGTATCTATCGGATAGACTTTGCTGGGAGTGGAATAAATGAATATGAAATTTACCGCGGTTTACTAACATTTTATATTCTGGGGAAATGGGCAGCCGTGTAACGTGATGTATTGTCCCACCGATTATTCTATGAGAAAGTATGGTTTAACTAACGGAATTTCTCGATCCGCCTCCGACTTGAACAATTTGAGCGTGCTTCTTGATAGGAACTGCTCTCTTATCTATATACTACGCGATAAATGACAAAAATGCAAGAATCACGATTAATATTTTCAGAAAAATGAAAATGAGACTGGCAGGTAAAAAACACGTTTTCCCTGCTTCTCTAAGTGATGGACCTATGAGAAAGGAATCCAGACAAACTTATCCCCGTTTACTTTTCCGAACCCACCCGCTGCAGCTTCAGCAGGCTGATATCGTCATATTGGGCAGCCTCGCCGATGAAGTCGAAGATCTGGGTACGGAGGACGGCGACGCCGGCCGCCCCGCGTGCCTCAATTCCCTCCAGCATCATCCGCCATCGTTCCTGGGTAAGCATTTCTCCACCCGTGTTGAGCGCATCCGGAACCCCATCCGAGTAAAGCACCAGACATGCGCCCGGTTCCAGCGTGCGGCTGTCCAGCGTATACTGGGCCTCTTCCAGGATGCCAGCCGCGGGACCGGTGGGCTTTAGTTGATCGATAATCCGCCCCTTTTCCATAAGGTAGGGCGGGTCGTGTCCGGCATTGACATAATTGAGTTCTCCGCTGGTAGTATCCAGCACACCGAAGAACAGCGTCGCATACATCTTCGAGTCGTGAATCGTGCAAATATAGTGATTGACTAATTCTACGGCTTTGCGCAAGCGTTCCTGCGGGGCATACCCCTGTCCATCATTCAGCAAGACTCCGGCGCGCAGCAGCGTCCTGAATAGCGCCATGTAGAGTGCGGCACCAACCCCTTTACCAGTGACATCGCCAAGGATAAAGGCTAGCTGGTTTTCTGCGATCCAGAAGACATCATAAAAATCGCCGGCGACCTCGAGCGCGGCCTGAAAGATGGATTCGATCTGCCAGCCGGGAGGCTGCGGGATTACTGCAGGCAAAAAATCCGCCTGGATCTCGCGTCCAATCTCCAGCTCGCGCTCGAGCGACTGCAGGTAGCGCTGGGTGATATCCCGCAAACGCTTTTTTTCCAAACCAGCATTCATCCGCGCCTGCAGGATCACCGGGTTAAATGGTTTGGGCAGGAAATCTTCCGCTCCTAGCTCAATACCACGGGCGATATTATCCATATCTGAAGCCGCCGAGATGATGATAACCGGGATATCGCGCCAAACGGGCACTGCTTTGAGGCGTTTCAAGACCCCGAATCCGTCCAGCCGCGGCATCATAATGTCCAGGAATATCATGTCGGGGATGCCTTCCGCAATCAGCTCCAAGGCCTCCTGGCCATCACTGGCGGTTAGAATCTCGAGATCGAAGTCTTCAAGCTCCTGCGCTAAATACTCAATATTGAACGGTTCATCATCGACAAGCAAAACTATTGGGCGCTCATTATCCATAGTTCGCCCCCAAAAATTTTTCCAAACATGCAAACAGCAGGTCTTCGTCGACCGGCTTGGTGAGGTAGTCATCGCAGCCCGCCTCAATTGCTCTAGCGCGGTCGCCGCTCATCGCGTGGGCTGAGAGACCGATGATGGGGATATGCTGCAGCGTAGAGTCGTCTTTGATCTGGCGGGTAGTCTCCCAACCATCCATAACCGGTAACGACATATCCATCAAGATTAAGTCGGGTTTTTCTTCAAAGGCGATGCAAATACCGGTGGATCCTTCTTCAGCAGTAATCAGTTGATAATCATCCTCCAAAAGCTGCACAAGCAGATCCAAATTCAGTGCAACATCTTCAACAATTAGGATCTTCTTTTTCATCCGGATCACCCATCAACATCAGCCAAGTTTTCGAGCACCTCAAAGAGTTCATGCAATAACTTCTCCTGATGTACCCCATCCTTGTATAGCACTTTAGATACACTTTCCGCCAATCTATCCAGATCTGCTTCGGACAGCGAGCGTGCAGTCAAAACGATAATTGGCAGGTTTTTATACCTGGGGTCCTGCCGTACCTGGGATATAAATTCAAAGCCATTCAAGCGCGGCATCATCAAGTCCAGCAAGATCAGGTCAGGTGTTTGCTCATTGACGGCGTGCAAACCGGCAAGCCCATCTTCAGCTCCACGGACATGATACCACTCCGGATCCAAGAATTGAGCAACCAGATTTGCGATATTCGGGTCATCATCCACAACCAGCAGGTCGAGTGTTGATGAAGGTGCCGTGGTGTGGGTCAAACGATCCAAAGCCGCGATCAGCGCCCGCTCCTCAACCGGTTTAACCAAGTAATCGAAGGCGCCTAACCGGTACCCCATATCCTTCTGTTCAACGATGCTTAATAGGATAACGGGGATATCTTGGGTGGTCGGATCGGTTTTGAGTTCGTGTAGCACCTGCCAGCCATCTTTGCGCGGCATCATGATATCTAGCGTTATCGCATATGGACTGAACTTACGTGCACGCTGAAGACCATCTTCCCCATTGGAGGCCGTAATTACCTGGTACCCAGCATCAGATAGATTCTCACGCAGTAATTGCTGAGTGTCGAGATTATCATCGATGGCCAAGATGACTTTCTTGCCTGGGATATGCTCGAACTCAGTGACCGGTACGGGAGCCGTGTTTGACGCTAGCGTATCCCCATAGCGCAGCGGCAATACGAGCGTGAACTGCGAGCCCTTGCCCAGCTGACTGGCAACATGGATATCACCGCATAATAATCTCGCAAAACGCCGGCTGATAGAAAGGCCCAATCCGGTACCGCCATAAGCGCGTGTAGTGCTGGAATCGGCCTGCTGGAACTCAGTAAATACTTTTTCCAGTGCATCGGCAGACATCCCGATGCCGGTATCCCAGACGGTGATCTCCAGCCGACCTGCGATCGTACGCGCCACTACCCTAATCTCCCCTTGGTGAGTGAATTTCGCGGCGTTGCTCAAAAGATTGATCAGAATCTGCTTGAGTTTCTCCTGATCGGTATATATTTTTGGCAAGTCTTTTTGAATATCTTTTCGCAACTTAACTGCGGGAGTTCTCACCAGCGGCTGGATAGTGGTTACTGCTGCATCGATAAGCAACTGTAAGTTGAAACTGGTCGCTTGCACATCCATCCTACCGGCTTCAATCTTAGCGATATCCAAGATCGTATTGATCAACCCCAGCAAGTGATCAGCGCTTATCAGTACTTTATCAAGATTATCAATTTGCTTTTCGGGTAGCAGGTCCTGACCTTTCCGGCGCACGATACGCGTAAAACCAATAATCGCATTCAAGGGTGTGCGCAGTTCATGACTCATATTTGCCAGAAAATTACTTTTCGCTTGGTTAGCACGTTCAGCCTCACGGCGGGCGCGTTCCAACTCGGAGATGTCATGGTAGATGCCAATGTAGCCCACTGGGTGCCCGCCCGCGATGACTGTCTTGGCATGGATTTCCACTTCCACGGGGCTGCCATCTTTCCGAGAGCGGATCGTCTTTGCCTGGAATTGTCCCGACTCCTGCAGCTGGTGGGTGTAGCTAACAGCCTCCTCGTACTGGTCAGTATGCGCTGCCAGTAAGGCATCTATATCACGCCCGTGCGCCTCATCCGCCGAATATCCAAATAGGCGCTCCGCGGCTGGGCTCCATGCAACAATCTTTCCATCAGGATCGATCGAACCGATCGCGACCGGGCTGCTATCGAATATTGCCTGGAAGTACTCCTTCTGCCGCTCAACTTCATTGAATAGGCGTGCATTCTCGATCGCCACTACTGCTTGCTGGGCTAGTCCAGTTAGAAAATCAAGTTCAATATCTGCAAATGGTCTGCCACCCCGGCGCCAGACAGCGAGCATTCCACTCACCATTTCTCCGACTATCAAAGGAGCAGCCATAAGCCGTTCATGAATTATGTCTTCAGGTGTGCCTGGAATATGCAGGGCGCGTGGATCGTTAGCAGAATTATTGATATATTCAGCTTTTTTATTTTGGATAAGGTCTCCCAGGATTCCCTCTCCAGGTATGATTAAATCTGCTTTTATCTGTTCCGCTATCGGTCCCAAAGCGCTGATCGCCCGGTAGCCAGCCCCGATATCATCCATCAGGTAGATGGCGCTGGTCTCAGCATTTAACAGATCACGTGCCGATGTGGCGATACGCTTCATCACAGTTTCCAGGTCGAGTATGGCGGAGATATCACGGCTGACCTCCGCCAAGGCGGTTGTTTCGTTTGCCCGGCGGGTGGCTTGCTCAAATAATCGGGCGTTTTCCAAGGCAATGCTCATGCTGCTCGATATCGTGGTCATTAACCGCAAATCGGATTCGTCAAAAGCATACTCGTAGTCGATATTCTCAATCGAGAGTGCCCCGATGACTTCATCGCTGACGATCAGCGGCACATAGATCCCAGAACGCGATGGTTCAGTACCCTCGATAGTAGAAACGCCCATTTCTTCGTACTGAGCGATGGAATCGACCTTTAATGGCTGCTTTGTTGAGATCAATTCGCGGCTTATGCGCCCCAACTCCCCCTGGTTAGGGTAGTGCCGCTGTCCTTTCTCACATAAATAATAAATTTCTAACGCATGCTCTTCCAAATCGAAACCAGCGATACCGACAGTCTGGGCATCGAAAATCTCCTGAACAGTGTCCCCAACCAAGTCATATATGGACTGCAGATCCATTTGGGCAACCAGACCATCCTGAACTCGATTGATGATCGCGAGTTCGGCATTTCGCTGCTGGGACTCATCAAATAAGCGGGCGTTTTCCAAAGCCACACTCATGCTGTTTGCGATTGTCGTCAACAACCGCAAGTCGACTTCTGAAAACGCATGGTCCCGGTCAACGTTTTGGATACTGATACTTCCTCGGAAATTATCACCGACGATGAGAGGTACAAAAAGACCTGACTTGGATTCTTCTGTCCCCGCGACAGTTTCTGCTCCTAATGCCTCGAACTCAGCAGCCGTGCTTACAAAAAACGACTCCTTCTGCTCAACCATTCTGCGGGTCAAACCACTAATCGGCTTGGGTTCAGGATAGTAGCGCACACCTTTCTCGATCAAATAAAACATGATCGTCTGGTTTTTTTCCAGATCAACGCCTGTGATGGCGACAATTTGCGCTTCAAAGATCTCTTCGAGCGTCTTCCCGATAAGGTCGTAGATGGCCTGCAGATCTAATTGGGTAGCTAATCCTTCTTGGATATTGTTTATTATCGCTAATTCAGCGTTGCACCGCTGGGTTTCAGCAAACAGGCATGCATTATCCAAAGCTTGGGACATGCTCTGCGCTAGTGTCTCGAGCAAGCGCGAATCCGCTTCGGAAAAAGCATTTTCACGATCGATATCCTCAAGAGTGAGCGCGACCGAAACGTTATCGATCTCAGTTACCGGCACCACGATGACGGATTTGGGCGGTTCGGTATCTTGAAACGACCTTAGCCCCTGCGCGGCCATATATTCAGCGACACCTACATTGATGATCGCCGCCCGGTGGGTGCGACTTTGTTCTATTATCGTATCGACGATCGGCTTTCCAGAGAAATCTACCGGTGCGGGGTGATGACGCACACCTTTCTCATAGACGTAATATAATTCCTGGAGATGGGTTACCAGGTTGAATCCATAAATCGTCACAACCTGGGTGTCAAAGATCTGGCGGATCTCTTCTCCAACAAAGTCATAGATCCCCTGCAGCTCATGTTTCTCACCTAAACCCTCCTGAACGCGGTTGATCATAGCCAGTTCGGCTTCACGTTCGGTCAAGGATTCAACGACCAGTTGGTTGATGAGTATTAAATCAGCGGCTTGTTTGTCAAAGGAAGATAAGTCCTGGTAGCATACCGACCGTAATTTCAGCCAATCAATGCGCTCTGCGGATTGAAAGACCAGAGTTCAATAAAGCTTGCGTACATCGCTCGCTGGCCGCTTGATAATTTCCCTGTTGGTAGAGCTGCTCAGCGTGCGATAATGACCCTATGTGATCAGTGGAAACCTGATTGGTTTTGTTCATCGATAATATCCTGTGTATCTTTTTAAATAATATTCGGAGTAATATTGTCCGAACAAGGTGATTATATCACTCAAGTGCGCCTAATCAAAGGAATAACATTCCCCTCAGTGTTATCACCATTGCCATTCAACCGGGCGACCTTTTATAGGGGGTGCTCATTCACGAATCTATCAAGAATATCCAGCAGCTCTGAAGGCAGCCGAGAGCGGACCTGGCACTCGAGCGAGTTTGAAATTTATTTGTAGAATGCCTGAGCAATCCCCCCGGTAATGCAGCCTAACGTATCGCTATCTCCGCCCAATGAGATGGCCAAACGTACAGCATGCTCATAGCCTTGCGAATCAAGGAAGGTGATTAACGCCTGGGGGACTGTACCCTGGCAAGTGACATCGAAATGGTAATGTGGGCGGATATCTGCAACGGTTTCATCCAGGTCGTACCCAAACCGAGAGCTGATCTCACTGCGGATCGCATCATTGCTTGCGCCTGTCCGGGCTAAGTAGACTGCCAGGGCAGTAGCCTGGGCGCCTTTGATCCCCTCCGGAAGGTTGTGGGAGACTTCTGCACTCAACTGGGCTTGATCTAGCACTTCCTTAATCGTATTATACGCGAAGCCAACCGGACTTATGCATATTGCAGAACCATTACCATAGCTGTAATAGGGCTGGGCATTTTCCATAAAAATCCACTTGAAGAAAGCACCGCCATATACGGCACGTGGGTACAGTCGTCCAAAGGATTGATATGCAGCACGGTAATCCCGGTCCGCCAGGATGGCGTACGCGGTTGCTATGGTCAAGACACTGTCATCAGTGAAATGTGAATTTTCTTGAAATAGTGTGAATTCGGTTGTCTTTATTGGGTTATGTTCGTATTGCGACCCGATCATGTCTCCGGCAATCGCCCCTAGCATCAATACCTCCCTGGTAACTCTACAGCACAAATTTAATTACCTTTTTCCAGGAGGAATTATACACATGGCACCATGGCTCGCTGCTTATAATCCAGAGCGGATACATCTCACCGCTTACCCAAAAAAATGCTCTTAAAGACTCAGAGTCATTCTAACAATATCCAGCAATCGGTACCAAAATGCAATCGCCATTTAGCACATTGCACCAAGGGATGTCTATGCCAGAGCTTCAGCAAACTGCATTAGTAATTAAAAAAAAGACACCTCTGAACTGACTTTCGAGAGGTATCTCTCTTCTTTCCTAACCAACCGAGAGGGTGGTTTGGAAATGAACACCCCACCATGCCGTGTGCAGCGAAGTTTTGAACCTGCCTTCGCAGGTTGGGTCCCTCCTCGGATGCTCCGCCTTGGCTCAGGCCTATCGCGTACAACCCGTAAGATCGGAACCCTATAAGTGGGTGTTGGCTCAAAACCGGGGTGCGGCATCACGCGCACAGCAGGGTACTCATCTTATACCATAAATTTTTGAAGCTGTGCAAGCATTCCTGTTAATTCTAATATTTGCATACGCTCCTAATAGAACTGTAGAGTCCTGGGGTTATGGATAGACACGGTTGATCGTGCGAGGGAAGGAAATGGCCTCCCGGATATGACTGATACCACACAACCAGGATACGGTCCGTTCAATGCCCATACCAAAGCCGCTGTGTGGGACACTACCGAAACGCCGCAGGTCCAGGTACCATTTGAATGCGTCCTCGGGTAGACCGTGCTCGTGTATCCGTTCGAGCAGCAGCTCACGACTAGAGATCCGCTCGCTGCCACCGATAATCTCACCATAGCCCTCTGGGGCTAGCAGGTCGACGCTCTTGCATACCTCTGGGCGGTCCGGCCATGGCTCCATATAAAATGCTTTCGTCTGGGTGGGGTAGCCGTAGACAAAGACTGGTTTGTCAAAGCTGGAGGCAAGCTCTGTCTCATGTGGTGAACCGAAGTCGCCACCCCACTCTATCGCCAGCAGCTCTTTGTGATCAGGATCCGCGGTGGCTGCCTGCGCGTCGGCCAAGATTTCCAGCGCTTCATCATAAGAAATGCGTGGGAATGGTGGAGATATTTTTTCTAAAACACTAGTATCCCGATCCAATGCAGCGAGTTCGACTTTGCAGTTATGCAGGACGTACTGGACGAGATAACTGGTGAACTGTTCTTCGACTTCCATCAGCTGGTCGAGATCGCAGAAAGCGATCTCGGGCTCGATCATCCAGAACTCGGTCAAGTGGCGGCGTGTTTTTGATTTTTCAGCGCGAAAAGTGGGACCAAAACAGTATACCTTGCTGAAGGCAAAAATATTGGCTTCATTATATAGCTGGCCAGTTTGGGCCAAGTAAACATTACCTTGGTCAAAATAGGGTGTCTCAAAGAGTGTGGTCGTGCCCTCACCCGCAGCAGGGGTTAAGATGGGGGTATCCATATTGATGAAGCCGTTATCATCGAGCCATTCCCGCATGGCGCGGATGACCGCGGCGCGTACACGCAGTATCGCCCATTGGCTGGGCATCCTAAGCCAGAAATGGCGATTATCCAAGGCGAAATCCACGCCGTGCTCCTTCAACGCCATCGGGTAATCTTCATCAGCAGCTTGGATGATCTGTGCGTCTTTGATACCCAGTTCATAGCCGCCTGGCATACCGGGGGCGCGCTCGTCAGCCCGGATCGTGCCTGTAATGATCAGCGACGACTCCTGCGGGATGCGAGTCAACTGGTCAAACAAGGTCTCATCTAGGTCAGGTTTCCAGGCTACACATTGGATAAAACCATAGCCATCCCGTAGCAGAATAAAGACCAGTTTGCCTTTATGGGTGCGGTTGTAAACCCAACCTCGCACCGTAACCTCCTGCCCATCGTATTTCGCAATCTGGTCAACTCGTATTATTGGGATCATGATTCGCTCCTCACTACCTAATGCCTACCCGTCGGAAAGTTCACTTCAGATCAATATTAATATGCAGCTCTTCCAGCTGTTTCGGCTCGGCAGATGATGGTGCATCGGCCATCACATCGCGCGCCATTTGGTTCTTGGGAAAAGCAATTACCTGACGGATGTTGGGTTCATCAGCCAATATCATACAAATCCGGTCGATGCCAGGGGCGATGCCTCCATGAGGTGGTGTGCCATACTCGAATGCCTCCAGCATATGCCCAAAGCGTTCTTGGGCGACTTCTGGCTCCAGTCCGATCAAGTTGAAGACCTGTGCCTGGAGCTGGCTGTCGTGAATCCTAATCGATCCACCGCCGACTTCGTTGCCGTTCAGCACCATATCGTACTGCTGACCGCGTGCCTGGCCTGGATCCTCCGTTAGCAAGGGGATATCGGCTGGCATCGGCGCGGTGAAAAGATGGTGGCTCGGGTCCCACCGCTGTTCATCAGAGTTCCACATCACGAATGGGAAATCCGTAATCCAGCAAAAGGCAAGCACATCCGGATTGCGAAGACCCAGGCGGTCACCCAGCAACTCCCTGAGCCGCCCGAGTGACTCAAAAACCACTCCTGGCTGCCCAGCTACAAACAGGAGCAGGTCACCTGGTTGGGCAGCCATGCGCTCTTGAATGGACTTCTGTGTGGACTCGTTAGTAAATTTGGTGAAAGATGAACGCTTCTCCCCATCACTGGTAATAGCTAGATAAGCCAGACCTTCGGCACCAAATTTATGGACGTACTCTATCAGCTCATCAATCTGCTTGCGGCTGTAATCAGCCAACCCAGGTGCATTTATCCCACGCACGCTGCCACCGCCAGAGACTACACTCTCGAACACGCGGAAACCAGACGCCCCTGCCAAATCGCTGATATCAACGAGCTCCATTCCGAACCGCAGGTCAGGGTTATCTTTACCGAAACGGGCTAAAGCGTCCTGATAAGTGAGCCTGGACCAGGGTTCCGTCAGAAGATGTTTATGCGGCACAATTTGCTTCACCAATTTGGTGAACAAATCTTCGGCCAGCGCCATCACATCCTCACGCTCGACAAAAGACATCTCAAGATCAAGCTGGGTAAATTCCGGCTGGCGGTCGCCACGCTGGTCTTCATCACGGAAGCAGCGGGCGATTTGGAAGTAACGCTCTACACCCGCGACCATTAACAGCTGCTTCAACTGCTGCGGTGACTGCGGCAGAGCGTAGAATTCACCCGGATGGATACGTGAGGGCACCAAATAGTCGCGCGCTCCCTCAGGAGTGGTCTTGAATAAGATCGGCGTCTCCACTTCGAGGAAGCGCTGATCATCCAGGTAATCACGGATGAATTTGACCACCCGGTGGCGGAGTTCCAAGTTCTGGCTCATCCGTTCACGGCGCAGATCGAGGTAGCGATACCGCAGCCGCATTTGTTCATCAACCTCCTCATCCGAGCTGATCAAGAACGGGGTCGGTTTGGCAGGATTGAGTATGTTGACCCGCTCGATCTCAATCTCAATATCCCCTGTCGCCAAATTGGGATTCTCCATCCCAGGCAGACGTTGGCGGATAATGCCGGCAACCTGAATGACCCACTCCATGCGTACAGGAGAAAGGGTGGCGTGCGCCTCAGGGAAATTTTCTTGGTTGGCGACTACCTGCACCATTCCGAATCGGTCGCGCAGGTCGATAAAAGTTACCCCACCATGGTCACGACGACGGTTCACCCACCCGGCGAGCACCACCGTCTGTCCAATATGTTCCTCGCGTAGCTCCCCACAAGTATGCGTTTTATACATGTTTGCCTCCGCATAAAAAAATCGCCCTTCGCAAACCGCGTCGGGCGATATCTAGGTCTTAATCAGGATCAGAGCTTCTGCATCCAATGACCGCACACCCGGGCCGCTTCCAGGCAATTATCGTCGTTATTATTATTGCCGAACAATTTGTGGGTGAACTTTGTCATCATTATTACCTTTCAGAAAGTATCGATTCAATTATTGTGCTCTGATCTACATTGGGCGGTATTATAGCATAAGACCACTCACATGGTAGGATAGATTATCCCTTCAGCACGCTATTCTTCCTCCACATCCTTATCAGAGTCGGATGATTGTATATGATATTCACTCGGATGCTCACCACCTTCGAAACAAGTCATGGTGATAATTGCTTTTGTAGGCACTTTACCGGGGTTGCGCCAGCGATGGCTCAGATTAGCTGCGAACATTAGCGAATCCCCAGCTTCCAGCATGAATCGTTCACTCTCAACTTCGTATTCCATCTCTCCGGTCAGACAAACGACGAGTTCATGCCCCGTATGGGTCATACCAAATCGACCGCTATTGCCACCAGGTTCAAGAGTAAGCAGGAAAGGCTCAAGATCACCGATGAATGCTTCCCCTCCTAATCCCTCCCAAGTACCACGTGGAAATGTGACTTTTTGGCGTTCATTCGCTTTGACGAATACAATATCTCTTTTGGCTAACTCTACTCGGAAAAATGCAGTAATCGGGACATCCAAGGCAGTTGCGATTTTATAGAGTGTGCTGACAGAGGGGGAGGTTTTTCCGCGCTCGATCATGCTCAACGCATTCGTGGATAGACCGCTTTCACGTCCGAGCGCACGCATCGAAAGACCGCGTTCCGTGCGCAGGTCACGTAATCTGGATCCCACATCCATGGTTTTTAGATCTTTATCCATTAGGTCCATCTGCCACCTCCTCGTTGTCCTCGTTCAGTGATTCGCTACATACAAGTCCTATTATACAATTATTTCGCACATTTACAACAAATCCGCCCGCTTCAGGCATCTATCGAAGCTGCACCCCCCTATCTTTCCCATATACCCCATCCAAATCTTTGTTGGGCAGCGGAAAATATTTGATCTCAACTGGCCATCATAAAAAGAGATCGGGCTCTGTATTGAGCCCGATCTCATACCAACTTATGGATAGAATTAATTCACAACCTCAACCTCTGCGAGCGGCAATGCCGCTTCGATCCAGGCACCGAAACCACCATTCATACGGCGACCATCATTGAAACCATTGCTCCACAAGATCGTCATGGTCGAACGGTAACCCGAGCTTCAGTAGGTTACGAAGGTAGCATCTTTGTCAGCAGGCCAGTCAGCTTTCTGAGCGATGAAGTCTTCCAGGGGGTAGCGAGTTGGTTTTCATAATCGATGATACCTTTGTCAGCGTGTTCGCCAGGTGTGCGGACATCGATCAAGACCAGCGAGCACTTGATTAGGCTCCCCAGCATTGAGCGGTTCTCCCTCAGGGGGTACACTGTCAACCCACTCCGTGTAGCCGTTAAAGTAGCTGATGATGTGGGTATCGTCCAGATTGGTAACCCGCAATTTAAAGGATCACAAACAGAACGCTAGATAAAAGTAAAATTCGGCTCACAGGCACTCTCCCGTCGTGGCAATACATTTCGCGCTTATTTTCACTAAGTAGCAGAATAAAAAGAATTCCTCGTAGATAATAGTTTCAAAGACAACTTTTACTTATTACGCCTACATATATCTATCGATAATAAATTACTATAGGTTCCGCGCCCTTCATCAATATTCCACATATCAAGATTGTGATAGGGTGTACATATACTCAGCGGATACTCGAATATACAGCGGTATTAATAAGATCTACAGCATGCTTGATATCCATCAACTAAATGTCTTTCTAGTCGCGACACAAACCGTGAACTTCACCCGGGCGGCCCAGCAGCTGCAAATGACCCAGCCCGCGTTTCCTAGCATATCCAAGCCTTGGAAAAACATTTTGATGAACAGCTTTTCAATCACTCGGGACGCAATATCGAGTTTACTGAAGCAGTGCTAACCTTGATGCCCTTAGTTCGCGAAGCTGTTGCACTCTCCACCCGCATCGAAGATACGATGGCATCGCAGAAAGGCGAGATCAATGGGCACCTCCAAGTCGGCTGCAGCACAACACCCGGAAAATACGTCTTACCAGCCCTGTTTGCCCAATTCCACAGCACATACCCCCAAATCAGGGTCACCTGTCAAGTGCTCGGACAATCAGTAGCCCTACAACAACTTTGTGATGGCGAGCTCCAAATCACACTGACATCTCTGAGGGAGCCTAGCTGACCGGGCTTGGAAGTACAGCCCTACCTGATGGATGTAATCGAGCTTATTGTGCCGACCAATCACCCATGGGAGTTCCGAGAAGAGATCGAAGTTAGTGAATTAGGAGAAACCCAATTCATGATGCGTGAACCAGGATCAGGGAAATATGACACACTCCATGCCCAGCAAAATAAGTTGGGTTTGCATATAAATCACTAAATGTCTTGGTGACCATAGGAAATTCTGAGGCGATCGTTCTTGCGGTTAAGGAAGGTCTGGTGCGGTTTTTGTCTCGCGGATAGGAATTGAGAAGCTTGGACAGGAAGTCGTGGCAACAGTCCGGATTGCAGGACTGAATCTGCAGAGAGAGAGGTGTTCTCTGCGCGGCACGCCTTGCGTCCAGCTGCCGCCGCCCAAGAAGCATTTTGGGAATTTGTCAGTCATGGACACACAGCAATGTCGCCAACGGTAGATGCCAGCATAGATTGATCGGCACCCGGAGTTGGGACTGCCATTTATCAGGCCTTTTGTCATAAAATTATGGGTAGAATATCCTAATCAATTATTAATTATTGGGTTATAATCCCCATAGAGATTGTGAAAAATGTATCTAACTAGCACCAATAATTTGGGTATCCCACCTAGCGAGGTTGGGAGTACATGAGTTTGAGGAGAAGTATCATGACGAGGAAATGGCTTTATTCTCTAGGAATTATTGCGCTCATGGCGTTGATCATGACCGCCTGTGCTGGATCAGAAGGACCAGAAGGACCTGTTGGCCCACCTGGGGCTCCCGGACCTGAAGGCCCACAAGGACCAGTCGGTGAAGAAGGGCCAGCAGGCCCACCTGGTGAAGTTGCTTCAGCCGCTGCTGAATACGTCGGAGCGGAGATTTGTGGGGGCTGCCATCCGGATATCTACGAAGTATTCAAGAAATCTGGCCATGCTTGGAAATTGAACCCAGTTATGGATGGTCAGCCACCAGATTACCCATTCACCGAAATCAATGAGCTACCAGAAGGTTATACCTGGGATGATATCGCCTATGTGATCGGCGGTTATCACTGGAAAGCTCGTTTTGTTGATCAAAAAGGCTACATCATCACTGATGCGCCTGGAGAGAGTGGCAACAGCGAATATCTCAACCAGTACAATTTTGCTAACCGCACCCTGCTCAAAAATGCTGGCTGGGTCACCTACAACTCAGGTGTGGAAAACCTGCCCTATAACTGCGGCAGCTGCCATACTACCGGCTATAGCCCTTTTGGCAATCAGGATGACCTGCCAGGGCTGGTTGGTACCTGGGAAGAATCCGGTGTACAGTGTGAGGCTTGCCATGGCCCAGGCAGCAACCACGTCGCCGAACCGCGCGGTTACGCATTAAAGATCAATCGCGATCCCGAAGAGTGTGGTGGCTGCCATTTCCGCGGTGAGGTAGAAGAAGTTGATGCCAGTAATGGCTTCATCAACCACCATGAACAGTATGAAGAGCTGTTTCAGAGCAAGCACATCACCCTGAACTGTGTAACCTGCCACGATCCCCATACCGGTGTAATTCAGCTTCGGCAGAATGATGAGGAAACCACTCGCACCGAGTGCAGCGACTGCCACTGGCAGCAAGAGAGATTCCAGAAGAATGAGAGCCATACAAGCTTCAATTTGGCATGTATTGAATGCCACATGCCGCGCATCGTCAAAAGTGCATGGGGCAATGCAGAGACTTTTACCGGCGACATCCGATCGCATATTATGGCTATCAATCCTTACCAGATCGAGCAGTTCAGCGCAGATGGTTCAGTGGCCCTTTCCCAGATCGGTTTGAACTTCGCCTGCCGGCACTGCCATGGGGCAGGTATTGGCAGTGAGAAGACTGACGAGGAGCTGATCGCCGGTGCGGTCGAATATCATGCCCGCCCAGCCGTATTTGAGACAGCTGAATCAGAATGAACTTCCTTGAAAATGACAGGTTGGTTCCCGTTGAAATTCTCTATATTCAACGACCATCAACCGGTGATCCTTCGAGTTCTGTAGTTGGTACCCTTGTTGCATTGGAGGTGACCACTTGAAGACCCAACGACATGCAGCTGCATTCATCCTTGTTGGGATGTTGATAGCCGTCGCTACCCTAAGCACTGGTATCGGATTTGCCCAATCGGGAGAGCCGCCCCAATTTCCTCCTGCACCTGAACCCGGCATCGATAACCAGGAATGCCTGGCATGCCATGGACTACCTGATCAGCAAATCACCCTCCCCTCAGGGGAGATACTGTATCTGACAATCGATGAAACGGAGTATGCTCACTCGGTTCATGGTCGTGACGGTTATGCTTGTGTGCAGTGTCACTCCAATATCACTGGCTACCCCCATCCCACACTAGAGGCTCAGACATGGCGCGAGGTAACTCTGAACATGTACTACACTTGCGCGCGCTGCCATGCGGATAAATATTCAGATTCAGCGGATGATGTCCACAGGATGGCACAGGCTGCAGGCAATGCAAATGCAGCAGTTTGCAGCGACTGCCATGGAGCGCACAATATTCATGCGATAGAAGAACAGCCTGCCACAGCCATTCCAGAGACATGTGAACGCTGCCATTCCGAGATCTATTACCGCTATGCTGAGAGCATCCATGGTTCAGCTCTGATTGGGGAAGGCAATCCTGATGTGCCGACTTGCATCGACTGCCATGGCGTCCACACTGTTCAAGGACCCAATAACAGCCCGCTGCGTTTGGACTCACCTCTGATATGTGCCGAATGCCATTCTGACCCCGAGCTGATGGATAAATATGGCATCAGCACAGATGTCTTCGACACCTATGTAGCCGACTTCCATGGGACGACGCTCGTGCTCTTCGACCAAGAAGTGGAAGGACAGGCACTCAACACACCCGTTTGCATCGATTGTCACGGGGTCCACGATATCCGCAGTTCAAGCAATCCGGACAGCTCAATCTATAAAACCAACCTGATCAAAACATGTCAAAAATGCCATCCGGACGCTGAAGGATCTTTCTCAGAGGCATGGTTAGGGCACTACCGACCCGACCCGCAGAAGTTCCCTGTCGTTTACTTTGTAGAGCTCTTTTACAAAATTTTCATCCCGGTTGTTTTAGGCGGAATGGCCATCCTCGTTTTGATGGATTTCACCCGCCGTATGCTCAACCGCTTCCAGGAGTCCAGACATGGCTGATACGCACGCACCAAACCATTCTGGTAGCGAAAAATTCAAACGCTTCCGCTTGCCTCAACGGCTGGAGCATTGGACTTTCATGGCGTCATTCACTATCCTGGGTCTTACAGGTTTAATCCAGAAATACCACGACCTACCGATTTCACAGACAATTGTTACAGCCCTGGGTGGGATTACCAACACGCGGTTAGTGCACCACAGCGCAGCATTCGTTATGATGCTGGTAACCATCTACCATATCGGTGCCGTTGCCTATCGTATCTACGTCCGTCGAGTGCCGCTGAGCATGCTGCCCGGCGTCTTTGATCTAGCCGCCTTCTGGAAGACGGTGCGATATTACATATTCTTAGATAAGGAACCCGCCCAACAGGGTCGCTTCACGTTCGAAGAAAAAGCCGAGTATTGGGCGGTGGTCTGGGGGACAGTCGTAATGGCATTCACCGGTTTTATGATGTGGAACCCGATCGCGACGACAAAATTCCTGCCGGGTGGATTTATTCCTGCTGCAAAGATCGCGCATGGCCTCGAAGCGGTTCTCGCTGTAGCAGCCATATTCGTTTGGCACCTGTACCACGTGCTGGTCAAAACCTTCAATAAGAGTATGTTTACTGGTTCCCTTAGCCAGCACCAAATGGAAGACGAACATCCGCTTGAACTCGCCGATATCAAAGCCGGTACCAACATTGTCGAGCTCACGCCAGAGGAGAAAAAGAAACGGCAACGTAGATTCTGGCCGGTATATGGCGTTGCCACAGCTATCATGCTGGTTGGGGTGTACTTCTTCGTAAATTACGAAGAGACGGCAATAGCCACTGTACCCCCTGCTGAGGATGTGGTTATATTCGCTCCACTGACCCCGACACCACTGCCAACACACGTCCCAACCCGGACTCCGCCCCCAGGCGGTCTGGCGAGTTGGGATGCTGGTGTCAGTGATCTATTCTTCCAGCGCTGTGGTATCTGCCATAATCCTGTGAGCATGATCGGTGGATTAGACCTAACCACTTATGAGACCGCAGCAGCTGGAGGCAACTCAGGACCGGGTATCATCCCCGACGATCCTGACAACAGCTCAGTGATCATCGTGCAATCTGCTGGCGGGCATAACGAGCAGCTTTCGGCGGATGAGCTCGAACAACTATACGACTGGATCGAGGCTGGAGCGCCATAGGTTCCACTGAGCTTCACTCCTACGGTATGGAGAGCACGTTTCTTGGCCGAATCAGCGATGGCATTACACTGCAATGGTTGCCTTTCCATATATCCTAAGGTGTGAAAATCTAGGACGATGTCAACTGGCAGGCCGAACGTGTGATCAACTCGCGCGAAGCTGTCGCCGCTTGTAAAGACTTTGTCGCAATCAACCTGGAAGACGGTTCAGTCGATCCCGGCACCGCTAACTAGTTCGTTGACGAGCTGCTCAGTGGCGCGTACAATGACAAGTACGCCATGATCTTCACCTGGTTGAGCTTGGCCGGAGGTATGGACAATCCGGATATTTCCTAGGCTGCTAGGAAATGAAAATATGCTCCATTCCCTTGCCACAATGCTGACAGCTGCGCAGCAGCATACGGCGCCCAAGGTATCGGTATCAATGTGAATTCCCAGCATAAGGAAGCAGCCTGCCAATACTTCGGCTGGCTGCTGAGTAAAGAAACCCAGACAGACCTGCTCAACGACCCGAATGCCGGCTTCGCCAGTGCCCGCAACGATTTAATCGAGATGCAGATGGCGGATGAAGGCACTGCACGGTGGGCCTCCCTGTACTCCATCACTAATGTCTATGGTGCGACGTCTGGAAATATCCTGAGTACGTACAACTGCTGGATATCCAGCAGATCTACCTCAACCTGGCTTACATCGGACAGTTCTCCTGCTGAGAATCACTTGACCAGACCGCCCTTCTGCAGCAGCGCAGCATGGGCACCAGCCCAAACAACCCCAAGAATAAATAGCCCCAATATTATCCAGGCATATAGGAAATCCTACCGGTCTGTTTTTCTCTCTAATCTAAAAGGAGGCTAGCCCATGGCAAACAAAGGCAAAGTCAAAGTAGGCGTGATTGGTTCGCAGTTCCAGGCCGATATCCACGTCGCCAGCATGCAGATGTACCCCGCAGAGGTTGAGGTCGCAGCCATCGCTTCCCCCACACCAGGGAATGCTGCTAAGCTTGCCAAACATTACGGCATCCCACGGGTTTTCCACGACTATCGCGAAATGCTCAAAGAAAAAGACATCGAGATGGTCACCATCACCGCACCGAACAGGCTCCACGCCAAGATGACGATCGACATCGCAAGAGCGGGAAAACACGTCGTCTGCGAGAAACCGCTCTGCATGACGCTCGAAGAAGCCGATGAGATGGTCGAAGTGTGCAAACAGCAAGGTGTGCTGTTCATGTACGCGGAAGAACTTTACTTCACACCCAAATATGTCAAGGCCAAGGAGATGGCTGATCAGGGCGCTTTTGGTGATATCTATCTCGTCAAACAAAGCGAAAAGCATTATGGTCCACATGCCCCCTGGTTCTGGGATGTCGAGCAATCCGGCGGCGGTGTCTTCATGGACATGGGCTGCCACGGGATCGCTTTTGCGTATTGGTTCTATGACCGGATGCCAATTAAAAGCGTTATGGCACAGATGGGCACCTACGTCCACAGAGAGATCACAAAAGGCGAAGATAACACCTTGTGCATCCTCGAATTCGGGAACGGTGCCGTGGCCTTAATTGAAAACAGCTGGGCGCGCACTGGTGGTATGGATGACCGTGTCGAAGTGTTTGGGTCTGAAGGTTGCACTTATGCCAATCTCCATATGGGCAATGCCTTACCGACCTTCAGTGAAACCGGTTATGGTTATGCAGTCGAGAAGGCTCCCTCAACGAAAGGTTGGACCTATCCGGTGTTCGAGGAGCTTTGGAATTATGGGTTCCCGCAGGAGATGATCCATTTCGCTCGCTGCGTCCGCGGGAAAGAAGAACCGCAGGCAACCGGCGAGGATGGTCGCGTCGTCCAAGAAGTCCTGTTAGCCGGCTACAAATCCGCCGGGCTCGGCGCGAAGGTCGAACTCCCCTTCCGACCTAGTGGAGTGGAGAAACCGATCGAACTATGGTTCAATCCATAAGAAAATAATATAAGGGGCTGTCATTAGGTCACCAGTCGGTAGTGATATCGCTGCCAGGTGAACGAAAGAGAATGCCTGTTTATTACTACGTCGAGGCCGGTCGTGTATCAACCACGACTAGACAGTCCCTACTCACTCTCACCCCGCATAATAAATATGGAAGGATACAAATAAAGATAATCCGCTGCTGCAAAATATCCTCAACCAACCCAACGCACTCCGGCAGTGCATCGACGCTCAGCTTGGTGCGGGTATAACCCAACTAAAACACGCTAGCCAGCTCCTAAAATTTGCACAGCAGGTCGTCTTCTGCGATATGGGCGCTTTGTTAACTGGCGGCATACCAGTGGTCCGCTACCTAGCCGAGCACGGCATCCCGGCTTATCTATTTGAAGCTGGAGAACTGCTGCATTACAATTATCCGTAACTGGACCAGACACGTTGTTTGTACGTGTTTCACGATCCGGATAAAGAATAGGGAACTCCTGTATGTCTTCAATGAACTCACGCCTGCGTATGTTAGCAGCCATAAATAGCCAGACATCCGATCATATCCCCTGCAGCTTTATGAGCTTCACTGCGCTGCGCAAGCGCCATGCTGAAAACCTGTACGAACTGGCAATAGCCGAGCTGAGTATGGGATTGGATTCTTTCCTTTTTATTCCATCACTCTCGAGACAGCAAAGATCAGATCATCCCGACCTGCGCGGATTGCCGGTACGCTTTGCTCCCCAGGTCAAATTGAATGAACAGCGTTCACCAGGTTCCGGCGTTTACGATCGTATCCATAAGGAATACCTGACCCCTGCCGGCAGCCTGACGACCAGTGTGAGCATATCTGAAGATTGGCCGCATGGGGATCACATCCCCTTCATCGATGATTATCAAGTACCGCGGGCAATCAAACCGCTGGTCACTGGCCGGGAAGACCTCGAACCGCTGAGTTATCTACTGGCGCCTCCCAACCAGCAGGATCTCGACCTGTACCATGCCGAAGTCCAAAAAGCAAAGGCTTTCACCGCCGAACACGGCATCTTACTGGTTGGCGGCTGGGGCGTTGGAATGGATATGGCGAACTGGTTATGCGGTATCCAAAACTTGATGTTCCTGACAATGGATGACGAAGCATTCGTAGCAGACTTGTTGGAAATGATCCACCTATGGAATATGGAACGGATGAGTGTCGTACTGGCGTCCGGCGTGGACCTTTACATCCGCCGCGCCTGGTATGAGGGCTGCGACTTCGTCACTCCCGGTTTCTACCAGCGTGTGATCCTGCCGCGGCTTAAACGAGAGATTGCTTTAGCCCACGATTATGACGTCAAGTTCGGTTATATTTGCTCAACCGGTATCCTACCTCTGCTGGACCATTTCATAGAGGCGGGAATTGATGTGCTGATCGGGGTCGATCCCGATCAGGGCACACACACGAACTTGGCGGAGCTCAAACACCGGATAGGCGAACAAATGTGCATTTGGGGGGGAGTCTCCGGTGCGGTGACCGTCGAATTAGGCAGCGAGGCACAGATCCGGGCAGCTACTCGGCAGGCAATCGATACCTTAGGACCGAACAGTTTTATCCTCTCACCTGTTGACAACATCACGGTCGATGCGCCGTTGACCTGGCAGAACATCCAAATCTTCATTGATGAATGGCAGCGCAACCGGTGATGCAATACAAATCAAGTATCCATATCTTACAAAATAATGATAGCATACGCTTATCGCAACATGATCGTTGAATACTGGGACCTGCTGCGGGGCGACACATCCAAATGGTCCAGCCGGCCATACTTCTTGGATATCATCCAACATTCTGGTGAACCGGTGTTGGACGTAGCGTGCGGCACAGGACGGATATTACTGGATTACCTGGCTCTCGGCATCGATATCGACGGTGTGGATATCTCACCCGAGATGATTGATAAATGCCAGAAGAATGCGCAAGCCGCCGGATACAAACCAAACTTATACGTTCAGGCGATGCAATCGCTAGATTTGCCACGTCGCTACCGCACGATTATTGTGCCTTCATCATCTTTCCTCCATTTGACCGAGCGTAGTACGGCTCTGCATGCATTAGAAAGGTTCTATGCTCACCTCGAACCTGGTGGTACCTTAGCGATGTCCCTGCGGGTTTTTGCACCAGAACCTGACGAAGATACATGGGAGTGGGAATTGGTTTCAGAAGCAGAGCGCCCCGTGGATGGAGCTACGGTTCAGCAGTGGTTCCGCTGCCAGTTTGACATACCGGCACGCCTGCAAAATACTGAATACCGCTACGATGTGCTCAAAGATGACCAGCTAATCCAATCTGAAACATACCGCAGCTCACCAGACCTGACCTGGTACCTGGTTGGTGAAGCAAAGGAGCTGGTTGCCAGCGTGGGTTTCACGAACGTGCGCGCCGATAGAGATTTCACTTCTGAACCCGCCGCAGATGAAGATCACTCATTTATCATCGTCGCTCAGCGGGCATAACCAGGACATATTATCGTCTCTGAGAAGCTGCCTTTTTTAATCCTGTCCGGTCTCAACAAGAGCAGTTCTAAAGGTCAGCTGAAGTATAAACTCGCCCTCATTGATGTGCGAGCCCATCGGATAAAGTCACATTATTAGAAAATAAGTTAACCTCCACCATTTTTCCAATATTGGTGGCTTTTTTCGGTATAATCGGACAACAATTATCTATAAACACCAAACTATACAAGGAAATCGATATGGCAGAATTGAAGACCCAACCGAATGATAAAAACGTCATCGAATACCTAAACTCAATCGAGAATGAGAAAAAGAGACAAGACAGCCTGGTGATATTGGCGCTCATGCAGCAGGTCACCGGTGAAGAACCGGTCATGTGGGGGGACAGCATCATCGGCTTCGGCCTCTATCGCTACAAGTACGCCAGCGGGCGCGCAGGTGAATGGTTCCTGACCGGCTTCGCACCTCGTAAACAGAACCTGACGCTGTACATCATGGCCGGATTTGAGCAGTACGATGAGCTGCTAGAGAATTTGGGGAAATTCAAGATTGGCAAATCTTGTCTGTATATCAATAAGCTGGAAGATGTTGACCAGGCTGTGCTAAAAGATCTGGTCAAGCAATCTGCTGATTACATCGCCCAAACCAACACGAACTAAATAATAGCTCAATCCAAGCCATTTTATCTCCCGATCGAACTTACTGGTTAGGGTTTTCCTTGCCGCAACTCTGCCTTTGAGTTTTGGAATACAGCAGCGCGATCGAAACAGCACCGCTATATGCTACTCATCCAACTGATACAAATAACTTATTTGATATAGTCCCGATTCAGGACCCAGGTAGTTAAATCTTATTAAAGATCTCCGATAAGGCATTGGTTCCCAAGGTTCCCCACAGCACCAATACATTAACAACGATGGAACCTATTTTGTTGGGGAATAAAAATGCAAAGGAGTTCCAAAAAAGCGCTAGTGCGACCAGCGAAATCACGGCTGATACAAGCGCCAGATTCTGCCAGGAGTCTTGTGGGATAAACCAACTGAACACCCCCAAACCGGCGGCAATAAATCCTAGCCCCGCGGCCCCAAATAGCACAACAACTATAATGCGCGAGAAGGTATCGCCCAAAATCCCTGAAAGCAGCCACGATCGGTAATGCCACTTCTCATTGCTAGCCCAATTCAGGACCGGGAAAAAGGCCATAACATGTCCAATACCATGGACGATAAGTACCAATCCAGTTATGATGCGAATAGTTGAGGCTGACATGCGATCTCCTTTTTCTATTGGTGGTGAGAATAGGTTTCTCTAGACAAAACTTGTTTCGAAGCTTGTTTTTATTACACCTCCTTGATCCGAAAATTCCGTTGGAGATTATGATGATTTGTTGCCAGTAGATCGAACTCGAATGAGATCAAAAACCGGATGCCAGCTGGTTTACTATCTCAGCTTGAACACTGTTAACTATATCCCTTGAGACCGGTAGAATCTCAACACGAAATCATGAATTGGTCAGAATAGAGCGATCACATCCTTCGTTTATGTCTGGTCGGTCATTCCATCGGTGATTAAAAAAAGGACGGCTATGGATGCTACATGATAATGGCTAGAATTAATTATCCCAAAGATATCTCTATTGGGCTTGATCCAACAGTTCCAACCCCCGTTCGAATTTCGACAACGGCTCAGGCTGCAGGTTCCAGGCTTCCTGCAGCAGTTTAATAATTGCCCTTAAATTCGCCTCCGGAACCCCGGGAAACAGCTCCACCTCGAGGTCGAGATACGCCTGCTCTCTTTTGTTGCTGATCATCGATACACGGTCCAACCGGATTTCAGCAACCGGTTTTTCTGCCTGGGACAGCATGCGTATGATGCGGGTCTGCTGCATATCGAAGAGCGGGATGAGGGGATCCCTACCCACCAGGGGAAGCACAAGCTGCCGCACGTCGCTTTCTGGCCACTCGGCCGGCTGCTGAAATGTTCTCAGGCTGATTTCCCATTCGCCGCGCCGGTGTACTGCGCCTTCGGCGGTCGTTATGCTCTTGAGCGTCACCACAATACCCTCGCTGGACTCTCGCAGCAGGCACGAATATCCAGCGGCCAAGATACGGCGCCAGCGAGTGTCAAGGTAGATATCATGTGTATTCTTGACTTGGACTGTTACCAGCGTGTAGTCTCCGACGCTGTCTGCTGTCTGCAGCGTCCAATACACTCCCGGATCCGGCATACTCATTTTGGCTTCAATTTCCATAACCTGCACCGCTTCCGATATCATAGGGCAATCAAACAATATGAATAAGATCCAACATTGAAGATCTATGATTGTTCATAACGATAGTTTTCTACAACCGTCGGTGCTGCGTATCACAGCACCGGGGGTATTTGATCATCAGCCATAAAGCAGATCAGGTGAATAGGATCTTGAGATTTATGTACTCACAAAATCTATATCTGAAGCTTCTGTGCCAGCCGGGGCTTTACCCTTGAACTGGCTCATGTAAAGCGCATAGTAAAAGCCTTTTGCTGCCATCAGTTCATCGTGCGAGGCATATTCAACGATCTCACCACCATTCAGCACCATGATCTTGGCCGAATCACGGATGGTTGCCAAGCGGTGGGCGATTGAGAAACTGGTCTTACCTTCCATCAGCTTTCGCAAGCCCTCTTGGATCAATTTCTCGGTGCGGGTATCGACGTTGCTGGTGGCCTCGTCCAGGATCATGATCTTGGGCTGAGCGACCATGGCACGCGCGATAGTGATCATCTGGCGCTGGCCCTGGCTCAGGTTTGCCCCGCGCTCAGTTAGCAAAGTGTCATAACCCTGGGGCAGGTTGAGGATGAACTCGTGGGCGTTGGCCTCTTTTGCTGCCTCAATGCATTCCTCGTCTGTGGCACCCGCGCGGGCATATTTCAAGTTATTCATCACTGTGTCGGTGAACAGGAAAGCCTCTTGTAAAACGACACCGACCTGCTTTCGCAGGCTTTCCTGGGTCAGTTTAGACAGGTCCTGACCATCGATCAGGATCGTGCCGCTGTCGATATCATAGTAGCGGGTCAGGATATTGATCAGCGTGCTCTTGCCAGCCCCTGTTGGACCGCAGATGCCGATCGCCTCACCTGGCTGCACTTTAAAGGTATTTTTACGCAGGATTTTACGTCCAGGCACATAGCTAAAATCGACATCGATACATTCAATATGACCACCTTTGAACTCATATTCCGAAGCATCAGATGCATCTTCGACAGTTGGGTCCTCATCGATAATGCTGAAGACGCGCCGCCCACCCGCCCCGGCGTTCAAAGTGGTGCTGGTCAGGTTTGCGATCTCGGAGAGCGGTCTCGACAATAGCGCCGCGTATCCAGCAAAGGCAATCACAGTGCCGAGGCTGATCTGGCCCCCAACCACCATCAACGCTCCTACAACCATAACAAGGACAATTTGGATGGTGGATAAAGATTGCGTCAGCGGATACTGCAAAAGCGAGTTGAAGAAAGCTTTGCTGCCCACATCGTAGAGACTATCCGCCAGGGCATCGTTTTTCCCGTCAGCCCATCCCTGCTGTCGTTTGCTGATAATCACCTTATGACCAGACAGGGACTCCTCCTGGAAACCACTCAGCGAGCCCAGCTCTTCTTGCATCTTGGCGAACGCCGGCGTTGAGATGCGTTCGATCACATTAGTCAGGATCAATATCACCGGTACGATCAACAGCGCCACAATAGTCAAGCGCCAGTCAATGATCAACATGACGACAAAAGCAAGCAGGATCTGGATAATAGCGCGGATAATCGGGGATACAGCTTGCTCGTAGAACAAAGAGACAACCTCGGTGTCATTGGTTATGCGGCTCATCAACTCGCCGATTGGTTGGCGGTCGAAGAAGGTCAGCGATAGTGTCTGCATATGTGAAAAAAGACGCGTTTGCAGTTTTTGTAGTCCTTTGGTAGCCATATCTGCGAATAGGCGCTCGGTGAAAAAGGTCATTCCCAGGTAAATCACTCCGGCAATTACTGCAATGAGTAACCCAGCGTTGCAGTTCTGCGGTAGTGCCATTCGGGTCGCTGATCACATTGATCGCCTGACCAGTCAGGAAAGGCAGCGCAGTCAAACCCATCAAGGCGATAACCCGCATGATCAGTGCCAGAATGAATCTGGACCGCTCATCCCCACCAGCCATGTAATCAAACAATCGCCCGATGATTTTAAATGTATCGTCGATTTTATCGATGGCCTTGACGGATTGCTCGTTTACAGAATTTGCAGACTTCTTTTCTAAGGTTGCCGTGGTCATTTCGCCACCTCCACTTCCAATCCAGCAATGATGCCTCTGCCGAGCTGTGATTCGTAAATCTCCTGATATAGAAGACTGCTTTCAAGCAGTTCTTCATGTGTACCCATGGCAACGATCTCACCGTTTTCCAAGAGCACAATCTTGTCCAGATCGATTACTGCGCTGATGCGTTGGGCAACATATAGTGTAGTGATATTGTTCGTGAAGTCCGGGATAGCTTCTTGGACACGGCCTTCGGTGGATGCATCCAAAGCACTGGTGCTATCGTCCAGGATAAGCACTTTAGGTTGGGCTGTCAGGGCTCTTGTGATGGACAGGCGTTGGCGCTGCCCACCGGAGAAATTTGCCCCACGCTGAGCCACTGGCGCTTCCCACTTTTGGGGAATGTTGTTGATAAAACCGTACGCGTCGGCCGCGTTGGCTGCATCGAACATCACATCGTCTTCCACCTGAGGTGCTCCAAATTTTAAGTTGAACCGCAGGTCCCCTTGGAAGAGCACAGCCTCTTGCAAGGCGATACCCACAATCTGGCGCAGGCTATTCTGCGGGACATCGCGAACATCGACACCGTCAATGGTGATGCTCCCCTCAGTCACGTCATAAAAACGTGGGATCAGGTTCACCAGGGCGGACTTTCCAGCGCCGGTCGCGCCCAGGAAGCCCACCTGCTGGCCTGGCTCGATAGTCAGGTTGATGTTTTTCAACGCAGGTGGGTCAAGTTCTCCGTCCGGTCGGCGGAACGCAAAGGAGACATTATCAAATACAACCCGCCCTCCTACGGTTTCCAGTTCCGGAGCCATGACACCTTCTTTGTCCTGTACGGCCGGTTCATCATCGTACACCTCGAAGATGCGCTTGGCTGAAGCGTCGCCACGCAGCATGAATGGGAATACGATAGCAAGCATGGCTAAGGGAGCAACCACCAGGGACAAGTACTGAGTAAAGGTGACCAGTTCACCGACATCTAAGCCGGCGTCGTTTAATACCTGTTGCCCACCCACCCACAGCGATAGGACGATACCCAGTTGGGTGATCCCGGTCAGCATGGGTGCTAGAAAGGCGACCCGGACGGCCGCGGTATATGCAGGATGGCGCAATGCATCCGCGCGTCGGGCGAAGCGATCGATCTCGTAATCTTCACGCACAAAGGCCTTCACCACCCGGACACCCGCCAGGTTCTCCTGCATAGTATTGTTCATATCATCCAAACGCTGTTGACGCTCATCATATGCCTTGAATACCTGGGGGATCAGCAGCGCCATCACGCCCAGAACGACCATAGTTACCAATACCAAGACCCAGATCAATGAGGGCGTGTTGATAATGGTCAGTACGTAGGTTACCAAGAGCATGAAAGGCGCATAAAGTAAGAGCAAGGTCATGTACAGCAGCGCATTCTGGATGTTGACCACATCGGCATTTAGGCGCACCAGCATATCGCCAGTACGGAAACGGTCGAAATTGCTAAAGGAAAATGTTTGGATCTTGCGGTACAGATAAGAACGGATATAATAGCCCGTTCCCTGGGAGAAGAATACCGCCAGGTATGCCGTACCTGATAAACATAAACCTGATAGGATGGCCAACAACAACATCCAAAGCCCGGTCCTCAGAATTGCTTCAACATCACCTGTTTCGATGCCTTCATTGATCAGCTGTTGGTTGAGCGAAGCCACACCGATGACGGCGGCGGCCGATATCAGTACCAGCACCTGCGATATCACCAGCCTGGCCCGGTATTTCTTGTACATTCCCATAGTACGTATGAGGGATTTGATCATTTTCTTCTGTGCCTCCTTTGCTCACAACCCATGTGAGTACCAACATCAGTTATTTAATCACTTAAGCTATTCAACCAATGATTAGCCAGGTGAGTTTTCGCTTAGATTTCCGAGTAGAACGACCCGAACCCTCATTATGCAGGATTACAAACTCTATCGCGGTTTTGTTTCGCCGCCCCGATGAGTGCAAAGGTTATTCTCGTGATCTGCCCTTACGTTTAACATTCAGCAAAACAGCGAAACGCAGTACTGGATTCTTCCTAAGTACCTAACGTCGCCACCATGATAGCCTTAATGGTGTGCATGCGGTTCTCAGCTCCATCAAAGACGATCGAAGCCTCTGATTCAAAGACTTCTTCGGTAACCTCCATACCCTCCAGTCCATATTTTTCGTACATCTCCTGGCCAACCGCAGTCTCGACATTGTGGAATGCAGGCAGGCAGTGCATGAATTTCACGTCTGGATTACCAGTTAACTCCATCACCCGTTTATTGACTTGGTAGGGCAGCAGTAGCTTGACACGTTCTTCCCAGACGGAAGCCGGTTCACCCATCGAGACCCACACATCGGTGTGTAAGTAGTCGGCACCTTTCACCCCTTCGGTCACATCTTCAGTCAAGGTTAATCTAGCGCCAGTCTGGGCTGTAATTTCACGGCAGATCTCCACTAAGCCATCTTCCGGCCAGCTGGTTTTTGGACCGCACAAACGCACGTCCATCCCCAGCTTGCAGCCGCCCACCATGAGCGAGTTGCCCATATTGTTACGAGCATCGCCCAGATAGCAGTATGCGATTTCAGGCAGGTCTTTATAGCTGTGTTCGGTCATGGTCAGCACATCAGCCATGATTTGGGTGGGGTGGAATTCGTTCGTCAAGCCATTCCACACGGGTATTCCAGAATACTCCGCTAATGTTTCCACGGTTGCCTGAGCGAAGCCTCGATACTCGATCCCGTCATACATTCTTCCCAATACTCGGGCGGTATCTTTCATCGACTCCTTATGCCCAATATGCGAACCACTCGGTCCTAAATAGGTGACATGTGCACCCTGGTCAAATGCCGCAACTTCGAAGGCTGTGCGGGTGCGGGTAGAGGCTTTTTCAAATATCAGCGCGATATTCTTGCCCGTCAATTTAGGCTGCTCATAGCCGCCATATTTAGCTGCTTTAAGATCCACCGAGAGCTTCAGCAGGTACTTGATCTCTGCCGGTGTGAAATCCAAGAGTTTTAGGAAACTACGGTTGCGAAGATTGAAAGCCATTATTATCTCCTTCTCAATATTTGTCTTAATATTAGATTTGGAAGTTTGTATACGAGTAGATTAAGGGCTCTATATGACTACATACCCCCGGAGTACCAATCATATCGGCTAGCACAACAATTTCCCATGGCTTGTATAGCATGCAAATCCTGGTTGAGCGATACTCCGATATACGTAGCTGCTGGATTATTGTACCCGCTCAATATAGATATTTTACCAAATTGGTTGTATTTCATTACAGCTCGACCTTTGGATATGGGTCCTATCCTGATTAATCTTCCCATTTAAAATCCAAGTGCAGCAAACCGCAGTAGTCCAACGCCAGTTTGCAGCTCTTTAGTGGAAGATCTACTACGTCAAAATCTGATCTGTCAGTTCCACGCGCTTCAAGCCACTTGACACCTGACTCCCCCGGCTGCAAAGCAGAGAACGTTGAGACAGTGCCAGAACGGTTCTCTAAGTGCTCACCCCAGCGCGTTAACCCCGATAACTGGTAGCGCATATTTGGTAAATTCCGATTATTCCAGCTCAGGATACGTGACTGACCATCTGCGGGATGGCGGTAATTATGTACACCCATACCCCCCAAGATTTCGAGCAGCGCCTGGAGAATCGCGGGTTCAACCAGTAAGGCAAACTCTTTCAGTTCCCCCGGTTGAGTTGCGATTGAAGTCAATTTCGCCGCCAGCTTAACCTTCAAGTAAGATTCCAGCCGGCAGCTGTCCAGCAGCTGCTCAGCTTTCGGTGTGCAGTAGCTCCGCTTGAACAGCAGCGGTTCGGTATCCGGCGCGATTGCTATCCGTATTCGCTCACCAGAACGTACTTGGACTGGTCCGACGACCCATTTATTCTCATCGGAGTGATAACGACTGTTGACCGTCAGCACTAGATTATCGCGGTCTATGATAAGCGTACCGCCGTTTAGGCTGTGGAAGTGGAAGGTAAATTCTCGCACAGTTGGTATATGCCCGATCTCTCCGGTTACAGGTCCCAGTTCGAATACCAAACCCTGTGTATCCCATTCCACACGCAAGGGTGTGATGCTCGCACTACCTGCACCATCATCTTCATATAATTCGAATGTGTTGTTCGCTCCCGGGTAGATATGCACATCGAACATACTCGGTAGTTCGGTGCCAAACTCACCTGCGTTTCGCGCCAGCGGTACGATCGCCCCGGCCTTGGCAAATACCGGGATGTCTTCCATTCTCCCGTACAATACATGCCAGGCATCACCCGCATAATGGAAATCATCGAAGAAGCCAAACCAATCTCCCGGCGGCAGCCATACTACCTGGCGGCTCAAGCGGGTATGATAATTCCTGGGCGATGTGTAAGGCGCGGCAACCAGCTCGCTCCCAAACGTATACTGGTCGGGGCATAGGTACGCCCTTTCATCCCCTGGCCATCCGTAATACATCGGTCTGACCGGAGCTAAAGCACACTGGTTGAACTGCCAAGCCATGCTGTACAAGTACGGAACTAACGCATGGCGCAGTTGAAATGCTTTCCGGGTCACCCGCAACGTCTCGGCATCGTAGCCCCACGGACGGCGCTCGTGGAAGGGGTTATTTGTTGAGTGCAGACGTAATATCGGGCTGAAGACACCGAACTGCACCCAGCGGGTATACAGTTCAGGGTCTTCGACACCGCCCATATGACCGCCGATATCATGGCTCCACCACCCAAAACCGACATTAGCCGCGCTTGATGTAAAGTACGGCTGGAATGCCAAAGAATCCCAGCTGACAACCGCGTCGCCAGAGAAACCGATCGGGTAGCGGTGGCTACCCAAGCCCCCCCAGCGCGAGAAGATGAAGGGGCGCTTCTGACCATCACACCCGAGATCGTAATAATGCAGGTGGTTCAACCACCACAAAGGGTCCAATCCCTGCATGCGTGATTGCGTCCCCTGCTGCCAATCGAGCCACCAGAAATCCACCCCATTTGCTTCCTGCGGGTGATGGAGCAACTCAAAATAAGCTCGTACAAACTCGGGATTGGCGATATCGAAAGGAATTGGCTCTTCGGTTTTGGGATCGACACCTATCGCTAGGGCAAACTGCGCATACTCCGTTTCATGAGGATGGATGCCTTCAGCTGGGTGTAGGTTTAGCGCGGTCTTCAGTCCCAGTTTGTGCATGTTTTCCAGGAATGAAACTGGATCAGGGAACAGGTCCCGGTTCCAGGTGTAGCCCGTCCAGCCGCTCGATTCATTTCCCGTAGCGGTGATATGCCAATCCATATCGACGATGCAGACGGAGAGTGGGACGCGTTCCTGCTTGAAGCGCTGCATCAATCCCAACAGTTCATCTGCAGTATATGCCCAGTAGCGGCTCCACCAATTGCCTAACGCAAAGCGGGGAGGCAGCGGTGTTCCTCCCGCAACTAAAGCGAAATCACCCAGACAAGCGTGGTAATCAGAACCATAGCCGAAGAAGTACAGGTCCTGGTACGCTGGGTGTAAGGATCGCGGCACCAGCCAACCATTTTGATCGAAGACCAGCGCTTGGCTGTCATCTATTACCGCCCAACCGCGACGCGATACCAAACCGCTTTCCAGCGGGATGGCGCCATCTGCTTCATCTAATGTGCGTGCGGTCCCGCCTAAGTTATCGGGATCCTTGTCCCCGAAATGCCATGACCCACCATTATTTCTAATATTGATCTGTAACGTATCGCCAGCAAAGCCCCCGGAATTCAACTTATAAGTTAGAACCAAGTATTCAGTCGTGATCCTCAGTCTCCCTTCCACTTCTTCAACCCTATAATCCGGGACATCCTGCGCCCGGTACCAGAAAGTTTGCGAAGGACGATCTTCGAATGTCCCCGTTGGGTCATATTCCAACCGGAATAAGCGGGCAGTGAGCGCAGTAATCCGGTAATCGTTCCCCTGGATGATTGCGTTTGGGAGTGCTTGGGGCTGGAATTCGATCGGGAATTTGGTTGTGTAGATCATATGCGCTCCCTGCGAGTGAGTTTATCTCGCACTTGGGTATCGTCCAGGTCTGCTAAATCACAAGCCGGCATTGGCCAATCCATTTTAACTTACTCCCCCAGCTAACTATGACCTAAAACAGCAAAAACCGAGTCTCACAAAGTGACCCGGTTTTTGTTATCAGCTTCAGACTTTAATCCATTTGACCATTAATCGGCGGCAGCAGTCAGCGGCACACTCTCACTTACGGTCTCTTCTTGCTCGGGACCATGATCGACAATATTGAGGTACTTAATGCCGAGCGTGACCGCTAACATACCATAGGCAATCACACCGATACCAGCAATGAACTCGATCAAAGATGGGAAATAGGTTGTATAAACGGCAGTCAGGTCACTCGGCAGATAGGATAACAACACCAACTGTCCCGCCAAATTCGTATCCCAGCGGTAAGCCACCAAACCGCCAACGACAAGAAACAGCGCCAGCATGCGAGTGAGCGGATTTTTACGTGTCTTGGAGTACAGCAGCAATATCATCGGCATCACTATCCCCAGGAATATCTCGCCTGCCCAGAAATTGAACGAGAGATTGCCGCGCGTCAATATCCGTAGCCCTTCAGTACGCCCATACTCATAGGTATACGTCATCGCGAAGGCATCCCAGAAGCGGAAGTACAGGTAGCCAACCAGCACCCAACCGATAAACAAAGCCACTCGTTCGAGCAGTTCATCGTTGATCCGTATCTTCGGGGAGGCTTTACCTGCGATCATCGATACCAGCACCGTCAAAGCTGGTCCGGCTGCCATCGCTGAAACCATAAACAGCACAGACAGGTTCGGGCGGTACCAGAGCGGGCGCGCTTTCAATACACCATAGGTCGCACCTAAAGATGATTGGTGCAGCATTGAGAGTCCTAAACCAGCGATAGCAAGGAATGGTGCCAAGTGATGCAGCTTCTCCAGGTTAGTACTCAACCAGGGCATATAACGCTGGACGAAGGGTATCTTTCCAAACAACGGCGCGGTTTCGAGCAGCAGAACGGTGAAATACAAGGCTACACACATGGTGACTTCCCAGAGCACCGAGTGCGTGTTCCAGTACACCATCGCGTGCCAAAAGCGGTCAGGGCGACCGATATCCAATAATAATGTCAGGATCGCCATGCTGTAGCCAATCAGACCGATGAAAGTCGCGGTACGTGCCACCGGCTGGTAGCGCTTCAAACCCAGCAGGTAGACTGCGGCGCACAGCAAGAACGCGCCCGCGCTCAGGGCGATGGATGACAAGTCAATTGTTATCCATAAACCCCAGGGCACCAGATCGGTTAGATTAGTTACCGACAACCCTTCTACAAAAACGATGCCCATACCCACCAATCCCACCAGAGCGACTGCAGCCAAGCTAGCCACCCAGAGCATGAATGGGGTGATCTTTATCCTTCTATAAATTGTGGATGTCGTGCCCATGGCTGTTTTCCTCTCTTGCCGGTAAGTAGTAAACCAGCGGTGATGTACCTAAGTCTTCACGCAGCCGGTAGGATGGATTCTCACGGAGCACTTGCGAGACAAGCGACTCAGGGTCGTTAAGATTGCCAAAAACTCGTGCGCCAACAGGGCAGGCAACTACGCAGGCCGGGGTCGCGTCGTCATCGACACCAGGTGTCAATCCCATGGCCAAACCGCGATCGATACGCTGGTAGCAAAAGGAGCATTTCTCTGGTACGCCGCGCGGCCGGCGGGGCACTTCTGGCTGCCCCCAGGTGGGCACGGCAGGATTGGGGCCACTAAATTCCTTCCAATTGAAAGCGCGCGCGCCATAAGGGCAGGCGACCTCGCAGTAGCGGCAGCCAATACAGCGGTCGTAATCCATCATTACGATGCCATCTGCCCGGTAATAGCTGGCACCCACCATGCAAACCTCGACACACGGGGCATGCTCGCACTGCATACACGGTCGCGAGACGAATACCGACTTACCATCGACCTCACCTGCTGGAACGACACGGTTCCATGAAATGTCAGGGGACACATCATTGTGAGCGCGGCAAGCGAGCGTGCATTGACCACACCCTGTGCAAATCGCTTGATCAATCACCATTGCCCATTTGTAGGGGCTCTCCCCAACTGCAGTAGAGGCTGACTGTGAAGCGGAGCCCTGAGTTGCGAAACGGAGACCGGCGACAGCTACACTACCCGCGGCGGCGATTTTTAGGAAATTTCGGCGTTCGGTGCTTTTATCTGCTGTCATGACGCTTACTCCTCATCCCGCTTATTGCGGAGACCATGCTGGGCTTTGTCAATCCAGGGAGCGACCACAATTCCCAACGCGATGCCGATCAATCCGGCTAAAGTGGAAAAGCCTAATGGGGATACAGGGTCAGGCTCTGCAAACACTGCGGCGTGCTCAACTGCTGCCATGGCATCCGGCTCGCGCGGTGTTGGGTCCTCTTGGTGGATTTCTATTGGGTCATGCATCTCGTACACATGGCAGCTGTTACACGAATCCAGGCTCACAAAGAAGCTGTGATCCTTGGCTGAGCGCCCTTCTTCGACAGTTGAATCCAGTTCTACAAGGTGGCAGTTCGCACAGGTCAAACCCTGCTCGCTGTGCGCGCTGTGGGTGAAGTTTGATGATCGATCACGGTGACAGGAGGCACACAAAAGCGCTGGCGATTCCGCTTTTAAGCTCGTCATGTGAGGGTCGTGGCAGCCGTAGCAATCCAACCCTTCATTGCTATGGGCACTCACCTGCCATTCAAAATAGGTATCAGGGTGGCATTTGCCGCACATAGCAGCAGAGCTGTCGGTTGACATCGGTTCCTTCGGGTGATTTGCAGTGATCGGGCTGTGGCAGGCTTTGCAGCTGATCCCATCCTCCTCCCATTCCCCAGTAGAGGCATTCAAGCCCGTTACATGACAAACCAGACAATCCACCGGTTCCCCTTGTGCTTCCCATGCCTGGCGAAATGCCGGGTCAGAAGTCGCATTGCCATGAGCGCTCTGTTCCCAGGCATCATAAAAAGGCCGATGGCAGCTCTGGCAATCTAAGTCATTTGCAGAAACTTCCACCGGGGCCGAATTTGGCGCTGTATCCTGGCCTGGGGCTGAGGCCTGGACTATGATGAACGTTACCATCATTAAGGGGATCGCGAATAGCAATCCATAAAACAGGCGGTGTAAAATTGTTCGCATTATTGCACCTCATCTCATCAGTAAATTAAGTTAAAACCGGAACCGGCGCTTGGCGGAAGACATCGCAACCGATACAGCCGGAACGCAGCGTGCCATCATCGCGGCGGAAATGCTGCCAGCAAGGGATTTCCTGGTTTGCGTGAGCAGTGCATTTCGCGCGGTCTTTTTCAGCACAGCCCTTGATTTTCCAGCAACCGGTGTTCTTCGCTCGCACGGCGACCACCGCACCATCGTCCCGCCAGCGTTCATCAAGACGACGGACAACCCAGATTAGGACCAAAGTGATAACCACTGGGATCCCAATCCGGATAAGCAAGCCTAGCAACATGTTTGAAAAATAAATCCATTCCATATTTTCACCCTAGGTGAACGTGGGGACGCTGCTGCCGGCTCACTACGGTTCCCAATACAATCAGGACTGCGAACGGCAGGAAAAACCGGAACAGTGCCCAGATTAGCATAATCAATACGCCTTCCATCTCAGACCTCCTTATGAGAGCTTTATGAGAGCTTATAATTTTGTTCTAATCTTTGATCTCAGTATAGGGATTTGAGTTGTCCAAGTAAATCCGGTAACCACCCAATTTATTCGTCCAGCATTCCCCCATCAAAAATGGATTTCCTACTTGAGAAACCCCAATGTAATCTACCTGCAGATTGAGGTATAAATGCCGCATCCCCTACCGTGACCATCCCATATCCCTTGGGGATAGGAGTAAGATCGGGAACCCACATTTGAGTATAATTACCCATGCTGTCTGTGGGTAATTTAGTCTCCTATCTAGTTCTATCAACAGCAGTTGCATGAAGGTATAAAAAAACAAGAGCTGCTGTGTGCAGCCCTTGCTGGAGGGTATCCGGGATTTGGTATGTTGTTACGGCTCGATAATCCCTTTTCGGATGGCATATTTAACCAAATCGGTCCGCGAATGCAGATTCAACTTAGCCATAATATTTTCACGGTGGCGGGCGACCGTTTTCGGACTGATCGTGAGCTGTTCGCCGATCTCTGAATTGCTCAACCCATCTGCCAGGAGCGTCAGCACCTCTCGTTCGCGATCAGTCAGCAGGTTAAGCGAACTCTCCTTCCGGCTGGTCTGGCCTTCACCCAGGTAATCTTGCACCAGCAGCTTCGCCAAAGAGGGATACAGATAAACCTCTCCACTGGCGGTCACCCGGATCGCAGTTAACAGTTCATCTGGTGCAGCACGCTTGGGGACATACCCACTGGCACCTGCCTCGAGCATCTTGAAGAAGTACTCTTCATCCTCATGGATGGTTAGCGCCACAACGGCCACCTCGGGAGCGAGTCGCTTTACTTCTTTGGTAGCCTCGATCCCGGACATATCCGGCAGGCCGATATCCATCAACACAACATCCGGTTTCAAGCGGGTTATTTCAATCAAGCCCTGGCTGGCATTATCGGCTTCCCCAACAATCTCGAGGTCTGGTTCTCCGTCCAGCATCATACGCAACCCTTGGCGCACTACCTGATGGTCATCAATCAGTAATAAGCGAATCTTCGACATGCTCACTCTCCTGATGGGCGCATTGGCAGGGCAATTCCACTTCCACCAAAGTCCCCTTTCCAATCACTGAAGTAACCCGCACTACGCCACCTAATAAAACGGCCCGTTCCCGCATACCTTCCAAACCCCAGGGGGGTCGACCGGAATGATTGATTTTCAACGTGTCAAACCCAACACCGTCATCGCGCACCTGCAGTTTCACGTCCTCGGGACAGTACTGCAGCTCGATTGTAACGTTAGAAGCATCGGCATGTTTGACCGTATTCGTCAAAGCTTCTTGAGCGATCCTAAAAAGGGCTGTCTTCAACTCCGCAGACAACTCGCAAGCCGGACCACTGACGTGAAATACAACTTTTACATCGCTCCAGCCCTGTACTTCATGGGCATACCAGCGCAGTGTTGCCGCTAAACCGAGATCGTCTAAATGGGTTGGGCGCAAATCAGCGATAACCCGGCGCAGTTCATTCAAAGAATGAGAGGTCAGGCCTTCTAGGTGGCGCAGCTGGGTCGCTGCCTTACCCTCATCCTGAAGAATCATGGAGCTCACCCCGCGCAGACCTAAGCCAATTGCGGTAAGCGCTTGCCCGGTCTCGTCGTGGAGCTCGCGGGCTAACCTCTGGCGTTCCGCTTCCTGAGCTGCTACCACCCGATGCAGCAGCTCCCCCCGTAAGGCTTCCCTCCGCTGTGCTTCCTCCAAACGGGCAGTCTGCAGCTCGCGCATCTGGGAGCGGCGCTCGACCTCAAATGACCGCATGAAGCGCATAACGAAAACCGCCGCAAGTCCAGCAGCCGCCGCCCGCAAAAACTGCACCGGAAAGCCGAAAAATTCTAGGAACAACGCTTGGTTGAGGACATTTGAAGGTGGTAATGGGCTAATCCGGGTAAAGGTTTGCCCAATGATCCCGTACCAGAAAAACGCGATCGCAGCCCACAATGCATCCTGCCCAAAACGCTCCATACCAGCTAAGCGGAAGCGCCTTTGCTGTGCTAGAAGTCCAACACAAGCAATTATCGCTGAGGGGACTGCAAGTACGTAGCGCGTCCATACATCGGCGACATCGAACATCTCAGAGTAGGGGTAAACCCCACGCAAGTACAGCAACCCTAAACCCCACACCGCTGACAGTCCCAGTGGTACCAGCAGGCTCAAACGAACTTGCTCATCATCGCGCGCCAATAGAGCAGCACCAAAAGCAGCCAGGGAGAGGAATGAGAACGCCAGAAAAACCAGGCGCAGAGCCTCCCAGGTTTCATGCATCTGTACTCCAAGATGCAGCAAGTTAGCGATATCAAACATCTCGAGCCATTCATGGACGGCATGGATGAAGCCGAAACCCGCCAACGGAGCTAAAGCACGCCGCAAACGCATATCGCTCGCCCGACCTGACTCAAGCAAGATCGCCAAACCCATGCTGAAAAACGCTAGGCCGTAGAAGAAGTAGATTATCGCGAAAGTTGTGGGAGTCATCCCCACCTCACTCGTTATGTTGCTCGATTACCACCTTCCTAATATCAGATCACTTCAATCAGTAGTGTAATCAGGAGCTATCGCAGCACTATGCCTTGACCAGCGACTGCGGAATGTCAATTTTGGATTGGCGGACGAAATTCCAGAATTCTGTCTGAGCACGTGTGGCAGGCAGTTTCAAATTGCGGCCCAAGTAGATGTGACGGGTCAAATCTATTCCGTCCACTTGGACCTCCACTACGCGTCCCACCTCTAAATCACGTTGAGCTGCCAGTCTGGATATGAATGCTACGCCAATCTCTTCCCCAACCGCCATCACAATCGCCTCGGCATTACCCAGGACCATGGCTACATTCAGCATATCCGGGGTGATATCGCAGGACTGCAAGCCGTCAAATAGAACTTCACGCGTCCCAGCGCCTTCCTCGCGTAGGATCAGCGGTTCGTCGAGGATATCATCGGGGTAGACATGCCGGTAGTTAGCCCAAGGATGGTTTGCCGCCGCGATCAAGATGACATCGTCAGTGAAGAAATCCTGGTAATCCAGGTCGCGGTGTTCAATCTTCTTGCTTGATACACCCAGCGATAATTCCCCCGCCAATAAACGGTCGAGAACCGAATTCAAGCTGGAGATCAGGACATTTATCCTGACCTGTGGGTATTGGCGGCGAAAACGCGCAATCAACCCGGGCAGCAAATATTTTCCCGATGCGGTCGAGCAGCCGATGTTCATCTCACCGACCAGCTCTCCCTGCAGGGAAGCCATCGTTTCCTCTAAACGGCGCGCCGACGAGAGTAGCTCCCGGGCAATTGGCTGGAGAGCTTGTCCCGTCTCTGTCAAACGCACTGCCCGACCTTGACGGGTGAACAGTTTCGTGCCAAACCTCTTTTCCAGGCTAACGATCTTCTGGCTAATGGCTGGCTGCGAAAGATGCAGCTGGCGACCGGTCTCGCTGAAATTGCCGCACTCAGCCGCAGCGAGAAAGACAGTTAAATCATTCAAATTGATCATACCAAGACCTCATCTGTTGTACTGTTCCAGCTGCTAATGCTGTTTATAGAACTCGTACTATTCACACAGGACCTGTTTTGGTGTTCCGACATATTGACTATCAATAATTATTAGTTATATCTTTCACTAACTATTATAAGCACAGATTCTTAGAAGGCAACGGAAAGGTGTCACCATTATCACGGTCACAAGTCATATCCCTCAATCATGCGCATAATATCCTGCGAAGCTACTCTCCGAAACAAAAAGGAGCGGCATATTTGTCCTGGTAATAGGTGGCTGGGGTATCTATAAGAAATTCCTTTGATATGTCCATAATTGATGCTAACACCCCAGCATGACATCAATTACTGCAAACAATAAAATTATCAAATGAAAATTTGAGCGCACGATACACATGTGGTAAATGCCCAATCGACGCTTTTGTATAAGGAATACTTATGGCAGACTGCCAATCGTGCCACTTATCCAATGGCCGCCTGGACTCCGAGGCGTTATGCTATTTGCCCGAGATGGTTCGCAGCTGCAAACCTTACACCGGTTGAATCTACAAGAACCGCCGAGCCGACAGACAATGAAGTACTAGCCCCGGACACACCCGCACCGACACTGCTTCCACCGACCGAGGCGCCCCCCACCCAGACTCCTGAGTCCACGGAGGCGCCCGCTCAAGAATCCGGTCCAACCGTAATCACCTGGATCTTGATCATCGGTGTCATTGTTATTATCACCGTAGTCGCGTATCTAGTAGTTTCCCACCGCAGCCAGGGTAAATCCAGCATAGCACACCCCTCCCCAGTATGTTTTGCCGTTCCCGGATGGTGAACGAGAGCGGTTTTCGGTAAACAAGAACACAAAATTTTCCTAAGCGCAGCAGGCGGGCATTTTCATGACATGTTATATGATTGTTTGTGATGTTTGTCACTATTGTAAAATATATCACTCTGTTATTATTCCACTATTCTAGGTATTCACCTATCTGCATAAGTGGAAGAAGGAAGATTATGGTCACACCCGAACTTACCCAAGAAATCACTAAGCTGCACGCCGATATCTGTTCGGCACTGGCCGACCCGCGCCGCATATTGATGCTCTATGCCCTCGCGGAGAAGCCGCTTAACGTCAGTGAAGTTGCGGATGAAGTCGGTATCAGTCAACCGGCCGCATCACGCCACCTGATTATCCTGCGTGACCGTGGCATGGTTACGGCCCAGCGCGAGGGGCAATCCGTCATATACAGTCTGGTAGATAACCGGACGATTAAAGCGCTCGACTTACTGCGCAGCATCTTGGCTGACAACCTCAAAAGCCGCGGTGAGCTGGCCAGCTCGGTCATGCAACCCCGGTAGAAATAATTCAAAACGGAGTATATATTCATGAAAACACTGCTAATCCTGGGAGCCGGAACCGGCGGGACGATGGTCGCTAACAAGATGGCCCACCACCTAGATCCTAACGAGTGGCGGATCATTATTGTCGACCGGGATGAGAACCACTACTACCAACCCGGTTTCCTCTTTATCCCCTTCGGGATCTACTCTACGAGTGATGTCGTGAAACCAAAACGCAACTTCCTGCCCCCAACCGTTGATGTGATCTTCTCCGATATCGAACTGATCGAACCCGATAAGAACCAGGTGCGCCTGGCCCGGGATAATAAGGTCATCCAATACGACTACCTGGTTATCTCGACCGGCAGCCACATCCACCCTGAAGAGACTGAAGGCATGGTGGACGGTGGTTGGCGCAAGAATGTCTTCGATTTCTACTCCATCGACGGGGCCAACGCACTAAGCAACTACCTCAAATTCTGGAAGGGCGGTCGGATGGTAGTCAACGTGGTCGAGATGCCGATCAAATGCCCGGTAGCCCCACTGGAGTTCCTGTTCTTAGCCGATTGGTTCTTTACCGAGCGCGGTATCCGCGATAAGGTCGAGATCGTTTTTGCGACACCCCTGCCAGGTGCTTTCACCAAACCACGCGCCTCCTCCGTACTCGGCGACATGCTCGAGACAAAGGGTATCCACCTAGAAGCGGACTTCAACATTGGCGAAGTGGATGCCGGCAAAAACGCCATCCGCTCCTTTGACGAGCGCGAGATCAGCTACGACCTGCTGGTTACCGTACCCACAAATATGGGAGCGGATGTGATTGAGCATTCTGGGATGGGTGACGAGCTGAACTTCATCCCAATCAACAAGTTCACGCTGCAGTCAGAGAAGTGGGAAAATGTATGGGTGATCGGTGATGCTGGCAACGCCCCGACCTCAAAAGCTGGTTCAGTAGCCCACTTCATGCTGGATGTACTGGTTGAGAATATGCAGCGGCATATGGAGGGGCTTGAACCTAAGCCGATCTTTGATGGTCATGCCAACTGCTTCATCGAATTGGGGTTTGAGAAAGGAATCCTGATCGATTTCAACTACGACGTCGAACCGCTGCCTGGGAAGTTCCCGCTACCCGGATTTGGTCCATTCTCGCTCTTAAAAGAATCACCGGTCAATCACTGGGGCAAAATGATGTTCCGTTGGATGTACTGGAATTTACTTCTCAAAGGCGAGGAGATGCCGTTCGAGTCCCAGATGACGATGGCCGGTAAGTGGCAGTAGGAGACTGACCATGGACTCTATTACCGAAATGGATATGACCCAATTACACGCGAAGATCGATCAATTGACCGCCCAGGTTCAGGCGCAGCAAGCCAAGATCGAGCTGCTCGTACCCAAGAACAACGGCTACCAACAACTGGACGCTAAGTTTGACGCAGTAATCGCCTATGTCGATGCCCAACACCGCCGCCAAGCCGAGATGGATGAGTTAAAAAATGATGTCCTGCCCATCGCCAACCATATGATTAAACTCTCCATCGACGAATTAGCCGAGATCAGTTCAGATTTTCAGCTGGAAGACATGTTCTTTCTGGTCAAGCGCCTGCTGCGGGATGTCAACCTGCTGACAGATCTGCTGGGGCGGATGGAAGGAGCGGTGGAACTATTTGACGAAGTGCAGGTAATCGGAAACCAAGCCTTCCACCAGGCTGTTTTGGAACTTGATCGAATGGAACGTGAAGGGTATTTCAACTTCGCTCGCAGCGGTTATAAGGTAATTCAAAGGATAGTCGAAGAGTTCGATGAAGATGATGTCAATGCGCTCGGCGATAATATCGTCACGATCCTGACAACTGTGAAAAACCTTACCCAACCGGAGATCATGGATCTCACAAACAACGCACTGAGCGCGTTCAACGAGGATCCAGTTCCGGATGGCAATGTATCCGTCTTCCAGCTGCTTCGGGAGATGTCGGACCCCAAAGTTCGGCGTGGCTTAGCGCGCATGTTGAATATGGTAAAAGTGCTGGCTGACCAGCCAGCAACTTCTAATAACTAGTTCAGAACGGATAGTTATTCGTTAATTAAAACAGAAAACCAATAAAATTTAAATGTACAAGGAGAACCCAAATGACTGACACAGTAGCCCCCATCTTAGAAAATATTGAATTTGACGCAGAAGGCTTTATGGTTGACCCGAATGCCTGGACTCCCGAGATCGCTGAAGAGATCGCTAACAGTATTGGCTTGACCCTCAGCGACCGACACTGGGTCGTGATCAATTTCGCCCGCCAAGAGTTTGAAACCAATGGTGAAGCGCCAACTCTGCGCCGCATTACTAAGACCACAGACGTCAACACCAAAGAGCTCTATGCGCTGTTCCCCAATGGACCTGCCAAGAACGCCGCGAAAGTGTCCGGCTTAGGCAAACCCACCGGCTGCATCTAGCTCAATAACCGGACCCACACACCAATTGAGAGAAACTCAAAGGAGTAGCAAACTATGACGAACACTGAATCAGGAAATGGCAAAGTCCCCCGCAAATTGTGCCTGGTAGCTTCGAAAGGCTCGCTGGATATGGCCTATCCTCCCCTGATCCTGGCCAACGCCGCCCGCATGAGCGGCATTGAGACCCATATTTTCTTCACATTCTGGGGTCTCGACATCATCACGAAAAGTAAATACGCAAAACTGAATGTCTCCACGGTCGGCAACCCCAATATGCACCCCTGGTTCCACATCCCCACCTGGCTAGGCGTGATACCGGGTATGTCCGCGGCAGCGACGTGGATGATGAACCGTGAGATCGACAAACTCGATTTCCCACCAGTAGATGAATTTATCGAGGTGATCATTGATTCAGGCGCCTACGTCTACGGTTGCAAGATGTCCATGGATATGATGAAGCTAACCAAGGATGACTTGGTCGATGGTGCGGAAGTGCTCGGCGCGATGGAATTTCTCGAAATCGCCGACGGCGCCCAGACGATGTTTATCTAATTGCTCACCAATTATCTGATAAACAGAAGGCGGAATTGGAATTCCGCCTTCTGTTTCTTAATAGGGCTTCAGTTCCCATACGGACCTTTCCATGATCCAGTCAGGATACCTCGCTCGGCAAAAGCACTCCAAACTATTTTTGCGACTCTTTTACCGTACAGTCGTTGGGCTGTATTCACAGTTACCAGAGCGGCATCTTCGAATGAAGTGTCCGGGGCAAAATCAAAGATCGCTTCCAGGATAAGCGTATCTGCGACTACATGTCCTGCCTCCAGACGGATGTCCCACAATGCCCGTGACCAAATCTGGCCATCATGGTGGATGGATGTAGTCATATCTTCGGGATAATGCAGGTCGAGGTCAACTCGCCGCAGGCAGTATGGTGGCCCGGAGGCATAAGAAGTAGCATCCCAATCAGCTACACAACCAGGGTCTGCTGTCGGTGCAATCACGTCACTGACCGTCACCGCCCAATAATCGGAAAAACCTTCACCGAGCGCGCCTGATTCATGCGACAATCCCCAGTTGCCGAAGGGTTCTGACTGCGAGTCCATCATGGCATGCCCGTATTCATGCAAGATCACTTCGGCATCCTCGGCGTCATCAACCCCGCCCTTACCGAAACGCAGCATATCAAATTTGTCCCAGGAATACGAGTTGTCGAGCCCTAATTGGTTAATGCGGATATCCTGGGGCTCCATATTGATCGGATTGTATAGTCCAGTTCCGAACCCTAAGCTCTGGATATATTTTTGAGCTTCCGTCACCCAGTAGTATCCCATTACCTGTTCGAATCGGTCATCGTGCCGGTCATAGATGAAAACATTATCCGCCTCAAACGCTAAGGGGCCAACAGATTTATAGATGTTTGCCCAGTCCCCATGCAGGTATCCGCTGCCATCCAAATTCGTTAGCACAACCTCTACATAGGCAGCCCGTAGTTCGGGATAATCAGCATCATCCTGGTCAGTTAATGTCGGGTCACCAAGGTAGGCCACTGGGTTGGGGAAGAAAACCTGACCGAGACCTTCTGTATACTCACTGTCTTCTAAAGACTCTCCAGCTAGTGCCGTGTTGAAAAACAAGCTCATAACCAAGCAAGCCAAAATTAGGATTCCAATAATTTTATTCGCTTTCATCTCCTGCTCCTTTAGATAAAATAGTTTAGTGCTTTGTCAGGGATGAAAGTTTCATTCAATATCCGAGTAAATACGCCCTGACAAAGCTTTAAGTGTTCCGCCTACACTCTATTTTGCTAAACAATCAAATTTGACGGGACACTAGGTCGCTCAAAACCCGATTTACACCGTTTATTTTTCTGCGACCCCTCCATTAGCTGCACTAGTAATTATGACGCCGAGGTTTATTATACGATACGCCTTTCGGAGAATTTAGTAGACGAAGCGAGAAAATTAAGAGAGCGCGTAATTTGATTTATTAGCTGGAGATTGGCCTCCATTACCGCAGGTTCCCGCGGTACACTTCTAAGTGTCATACTCGGCTACCAGTACAGCCGTAAATATACACAATAAGTTGAGCACAACCAAATTAGGGAGATAATTGATCATGGATGAATTCGAAACAAAACTCGCCCGCTATGCCGACCTGACGTTGGAGATTGGCTTGAATCTGCAACCCGGCCAGCGTTTGCAGATCAGGGCACCCTTGCAATCGGCACCGTTCACGCGCCTGTTAGCGAAGCGTGCCTACCAAAAAGGTTCCCCGTTTGTCGATGTTGTGTGGATGGATGAGCAGCTCCAATTGATCCGCCACCAATATGCACCGCGGGGCACATTTGAAGAATTTCCAGTCTATCTAGCTGAGGGGCGGATACAGAACGTCAAAGATGGCGGTGCAGGACTTTACATATCAGGAGAAGATCCAGATATACTCTCTGATCAAAACCCAGACGACCTGGCAACCGTCGAGAAGACATTTATGAAGCATATGAAGGAATATTACGACCTGCTCGGTGATAACTACTTCAACTGGTCTATCGTCAGCCACCCAACGCCGGCCTGGGCGAAAAAGATCTTCCCCGAAGAACCAGCGCCGGAGCGAGAGGTGCGGCTGTGGGAGGCGATCTTCCAAGTCTGCCGAATCAATGAGCCTGATCCCAAAGCGGCATGGCAGGCCCACATTGCCAAAATCAAAACGCGCTCGAAATGCATGACCGAGAAGCAGTATACGGCGCTGCAATTTCGCGGTCCAGGCACTGATCTAACGATCGGTCTGGCAGAAAGACATCGCTGGAACGGGGGTAGTGAATCTACCCGGAGCGGGATTTTTTTCACGCCCAACATGCCGACTGAAGAGATATTCTGCCTGCCGCACTGCAAGCGGATCGACGGTCATGTATCAGCCAGTATGCCGCTCAGCCGCTCGGGTGCGCTGGTTGAAGATTTCAGCTTGCAATTCGAACACGGACGTGTCACCCGGGTTGAAGCCCGCAAAGGGAAGGAAACGCTGCAGAAGTTAATCGCGATTGACGAGGGCATGGGCAGCCTGGGTGAGGTCGCGCTTGTCCCCTATTCGTCGCCGATCTCCAAGTTGGGGATATTGTTTTACAACACTTTGTTGGATGAGAACGCGTCATCGCATATCGCCCTCGGGGATGGGGTCAGATTTTGCATGCAGGATGCCGAGAAGATGTCTGATGAGGAATACGCTGCAAGGGGCGGTAACACAAGTCTCAACCACATCGATTTCATGATCGGCAGCGCCCGTATGGACGTCGATGGCCTCAACGACGATGGCACTCGTGAGCCAGTTATGCGAGCCGGTAATTGGGCATTTGATGTGTAGGTAGAATAATAATACCCAATAGTCTGGAAGATGTATGTCGGGGATAATGACTGCCACAAAATACGAGCACCGAAAACAACCATGCCAACGTGATTATCGGGTGAATATGGCCATATTTTTACCAAGGTGCATTATGCTATACTGCATAAAGGATCATGGTTATCAAGGGAATAATAATTCAAACCGAGTTGATATAAATGACCTGCAATCCTGTATAATTTAGTATACATAACCCACAAATCTATTTGAAATTCCAGAAACATCACATACGAAGCGTTCATGCACTCTGGTGAGATAAAAGGAGATGCGATGACTGGCTCTAGTTTTGACACAAAGCTTGACCGCTACGCCGAGCTGACGGTGAAGGTTGGTTTGAATCTTCAACCAGGGCAGCGTCTGCTGATCAACGCACCGATATTATCTGCGCCGTTTACCCGCCTGGTTGCGCAGCGTGCATACCAGATCGGTGCACCGTATGTCGATGTGGGTTGGGATGATGAACAACTCAATCTAATTCGACTTCAGTACGCACCGCGCGGCACCTTTGAAGAATATCCAGCATATTATGCACAAGGTTTACTCGATCATGCCCGAAAGGGAGGGGCAACTTTGGTCATTCGGAGTAACGATCCCGATTTACTCGCTGACCAAAATCCAGAGGATGTTTCCACAATAGAAATAACCGGCAATACCCACTTCAAACCATTCCACGACCTGCTTAGGCAGAATGCATCCAATTGGTCAATGGTCAACTACCCAACACTTTCTTGGGCTAAGAAAGTATACCCCCAGCTTGCCGATGCAGAATGCCAAGATCGGCTATGGCAAGCGATCTTCTCGATTTGCCGGGTCGATGACCCAGACCCAGTCCCATCCTGGCAATCACATATCGATAAGCTCCAAGCACGAGCCTCCTACCTTACCCACAAAAAATACTCTGCGCTACGATTTAAAGGACCAGGTACCGATCTTGTAGTCGGATTAGCGGAAGGATCGCAGTGGGTGGGGGGCAGCGTTACCGCACTTACCGGCATCCAATTTGTACTGAACCTGCCAACTGAAGAGATCTATACGATCCCGCACCGCGAACGTATTAATGGCTACGTAACCGCCAGTATGCCGCTAAGCCGATCCGGGACAATAATCGAAGGTATCAAGTTGGAATTTGAACATGGGCGGATCACTCAGGCAGAAGCAAGCAAGGGCGAAGAACTTTTCCTTAAATTGATCGCGACCGATGAGGGCATGGGCAGCCTGGGAGAAGTCGCGCTGGTTCCCCATTCATCACCCATCGCCCAAGAGGGAATCTTATTCTACGACACACTCTTGGACGAAAATGCAGCCTCCCACCTCGCGCTTGGAGCCGGTTACCGGTTTTGTCTGAAAGACGCGGAGAAGATATCAGATGAGGAATACGCTGCACGGGGTGGCAATTCAAGCCTATTGCATATTGATTTCATGATTGGCAGTCCGGAAATGGATGTCAATGGCATCTTCATAGATGGTTCTCCCGAACCGGTCATGCGTGCCGGTGAGTGGGCTTTTGATTTGTAGGAGAATCCACACCCCTCAACACGTATTAGATTGATAGGAGTGTTTATGACTTGATATAAAACATGATTACCTGGAGCAATGATGGCTCAGTATAAGTATTGCCGCTGCTGGAATGCTCCAACCAGCGATCAGTACCCAACACTTAATCATTGAAATTTGAGATCACTAGATGGTCATTTCAACGCAAAATTGATCCAAATGATTTGAGAGTTTGTAAAATTCATATTAGTAAATCCTCTCGTTAATTCACTACTCCAGAAACAATACCTGCGCCGCATTCATGCACTCTGGTGAGATAAAAGGAGATGCGATGACTGGCTATAGTTTTGACGAAAAGCTTGAACGCTACGCTGAGCTGACTGTGAAGGTTGGCTTGAATCTGCAACCAGGGCAGCGTTTGCTGATCAACGCACCGATATTATCAGCGCCGTTCACTAGGCTGGTTACCCAGCATGCCTACCAACTCGGCGCACCTTATGTCGATGTGACCTGGGTTGATGAACAGCTGAAACTCATCCGCCTGCAGCACGCACCGCGTGGTTCTTTTGAGGAATATCCAATCTACTTGGCAGAGGGGTGGACAAAACATGCTCAGGATGGCGGGGCCGCGCTGGGCATCACAAGTGAGGACCCAGATTTACTCGCTGATCAAGACCCAGATGACATAGCAACAATCGAGAAGACCAGGATGAAGCATCTGGATGAGTTTTACGACCTGTTGGGCAATAATTGCATCAACTGGTCGATGGTCAGCTACCCAACCCCAGCCTGGGCAAAGAAGGTCTTTCCTGATTTCTCCCCTCGTGAGCAAGAATCCCAGCTGTGGGAAGCAATATTCAAAATCTGCCGGATTAATGAAGCGGATCCAACCAGTGCCTGGCAGTCGCATATTGCCACCCTAAAAGCGCGCTCGAAATACATGACTGCGAAGCAGTATGCGGCACTTCAATTCCTTGGACCTGGAACGAATCTCACCATCGGCTTGGCAGAACAGCATCGATGGGATGGGGGCGGCGATAAGACCCGCAGCGGGATATTTTTCAGCTGGAACCTTCCGACAGAAGAGATATTCTGCCTACCTCACCGCGAGCGGATCGATGGCCATGTATCTGCCAGCATGCCGCTCAGCCGTTCGGGCGCGCTGATTGAAGATTTCAGTCTGCATTTCGAGCATGGGCGTGTCACCCAGGTCGAGGCCCGCAAAGGCCAGGAACTGCTGCAGAAGTTGATCGCGATCGACGAGGGTATGGGCAGCCTGGGCGAAGTCGCGCTGGTACCCTACTCGTCGCCGATCTCTCAAATGGGCATCTTGTTTTATAACACACTGCTGGATGAGAACGCGGCCTCGCATATTGCTCTCGGGGACGGACTGAAATTCTGCCTGCAAGATGCGGAGAAAGTCTCAGAATTGGAGTACGCTGCTCGCGGCGGGAATAAAAGCATCAACCATATCGATTTCATGATCGGCAATTCGCAGATGGATGTCGATGGCATCAACGACGATGGCTCCCATGAACCAGTCATGCGTGCCGGTGAGTGGACTTTTGAGATGTAGATCGCGCTGTTCGAACAAGAGAGGATAAACCGCCATTTGGTTTGCTAACATGTCTGGCGTGGTTGATCCAGGCGTTGCTTATGTTGTAACATGAGTCAGTAAATCGCGCCGCCCACCAAATGTCGAAGCGAGTTCAGAGTGAGCTTTAATTAAGCAGCTGTTTCGCGTGGGAGTCCATATCCCCATAGTGGGGGCTCGGCTGGGGGCATCTCCTAAATTTATCCGAATAATTACCCATCGGCGAGCGCCTCGATGATATTTTGTCGGGCTGCGCGTCAGTCCGAGTCCAACACATCCGCTCTGTTTGCCAGATTAGCAACGGGCTGGGGGGGGGTGATTGATGCCTATTAGAACGAATATGCCGACTAACAGGACACTAGCGATTTAACCACGCGTTATTCTTATCTATTTTTGTTTTTTGCCGCACTATTTCGTACATTTTTATCGAAATGGCTATTACATACTGTCATTTAGTATGTGACAACTATCACTAACAGGACACCCAGTCCATAAGTTATCATTTTCACAAATCAATGTATGCGGATATATGAATAGTTGTATGATGGCAATTATGAATAATAGCGATCTAAAATCGGAAATCAACGAACTGCACGCCGACATCTGCTCCGCGCTAGCTGACCCTCGCCGCATCTTAATGCTATATGTATTGGCCAAGAAAAATCTCAATGTCAGTGACCTGGCTGCCGAGGTCGGCATCAGCCAACCAGCAGCTTCGCGCCATCTGAAGCTCATGCGGGAGCGGGGGTTGGTACTGCCCTTCCGCAACGGCGCCAGTGTAGAGTACCGCCTCAGCGACCACCGTTTAATTAATGCCCTCGACCTCTTACGATCAGTGCTGCGTGACCGGCTACGCAATCGTGCAAATCTAGCCGATGTGATCGAGGATCCTATCAGCGAAGCAACCATGTGATCCCCGCTGGCTCAACGAAGCTAACAGACATCATCAGGACTCGTAACGAAAAAAGGATAGTATGCGAAATAATAAATACATCTGGGCAATCGGTCTGGTCGTCACCTTGGCGATCATCATCATTCCCATGGCGATCTTTCTTCCCAAAGCATCTGGGAAAGCGGATGACCCATGGGCAAACGTTCCGCAACGTAAATCTCATGTCGACCATACTAGTTTAATAGAAGGCTCGTTTGATAATCCAAGCGAGGTTACACTGCGCTGCTTGGAATGCCACTCCGAAGCTGGGACGCAAATGCTTGAATCAGTTCACTGGACATGGGAATCGCGAGAATACACCATCGAAGGTCGCCCGGAACCCGTCACCATTGGCAAGAAGAATTCGCTGAATAATTTCTGCATTGGTATCCAATCCAACTGGCCTGGCTGTACTTCCTGCCACGCCGGCTATGGTTGGGAAGATGAAAATTTCGACTTCTCTAAAACAGAGTATATTGACTGCCTAGTCTGCCACGAACAGTCTGGCACCTATGTAAAGTCAACTTCCGGCCTCCCTGCGGAGGGGGTCGATTTGGTCAGCGTTGCTCAGAGCGTTGGCTATCCGGACCGCGACAACTGCGGCAGCTGTCACTTCGATGGCGGAGGGGGGAATGCCGTTAAGCATGGCGACCTTGATGAACACCTCTATAACCCTTCGGACGAGATCGATGTCCATATGGGTAAGCTGGATTTTGTCTGCACCGATTGTCACCAAACTGAGGAGCATAATATCCGCGGGCGCTCCATATCGGTCAGCCTAGATACAGAAAACCAAGCCTACTGCACAGATTGTCACTCAGAGAACTTGCACACCGACGAGCGCATCAACTCGCATGTTCCAACGGTCGCATGCCAGACCTGCCATATCCCGGTCGGGGCGGTTAGAGACCCAACCAAAATGTATTGGGATTGGTCAACCGCCGGACAGGATCTGCCCGAAGACCCCCATATTTATCTAAAAATCAAGGGCTCATTCGTATACGAAGGTGATTTCATACCTGAATACCGCTGGTATGCAGGCATCAAGGACCGCTACCTATTCGGCGATGTAATTGATCCCGACCAACGGACGGTCATGAACCCTCCCGATGGGGACATAAACGATCCCGATGCTAAGATCTGGCCTTTCAAAGTTCACGTCGCCAAGCAGCCATACGACACTATCAACAAATACTTACTGCAGCCAAAAACCGTCGGTGAGGGTGGATTCTGGACGGAATTCGATTGGGATCAAGCTCTGCGTTTAGGCTCAGAAGTTGTTGGGCTAGAGTACAGCGGCGAATATGACTTTGCCGAGACTGAAATGTATTGGCCAATCACCCACATGGTCGCCCCAATTGAAGAAGTACTGCAGTGCAATGACTGTCATGGTGACGATGGGCGGCTAGATTGGGAAGCTTTGGGTTACATGGGCGATCCTATCAACTGGGGCGGACGCCTTACGGCTGAAGCACAGTAAATAAAGCGAGCATGCATTATGATACAACTTTTCAGCACACATAAACGACTATTCCTGCTGCTGACTGTGATAATCGCTCTGCTCATAGCCAGCTTCGGATCAGCACTTGTTTGGGATTACGCCAGTGCCAAGCCCCCATTAAAACCTTTCCTTCAGCCATCGAATCTGCACCCCTCTTTCCCATTGCTGGATGGCGAAGGTGAAAATGTACTCGAGACAGGCAACCCAATATCCACACTAAAAACCTGCGGCAGCTGCCATGACACGGATTTCATCAGCAATCATTCCTTCCACACCAATGTAGGGTTAGACGATTACTCCCCGCCTGGTTCTCTACCTAACAGCCGACCTTGGGATACCAGCCCCGGTTTTTTTGGCAAATGGGACCCGCTTTCATACCGTTATCTATCGCCGCAGGGTGATGAAATCGTGGACCTAACGACTGCTGATTGGCTCCAGGTGTTGGGTGTCCGCCATGTTGGCGGGGGACCAGCTACAACAGGGCGGGATGGGCAGCCGCTGGAGGCAATAGAACCGCATGCAACCAATGTGGAAGCAAGCCTTGTTGACCCTGAAAGCGGCGAACTGCTGCCCTGGGATTGGGCTGAATCAGGGATAGTGGAGATGAACTGCTACCTCTGCCATATCCCAGCTCCAAACGCAGACGCGCGTAGCGAGGCACTACGCGGCGGCGATTTTGGCTGGGCAAACACAGCCACATTGCTCGGAACCGGCATCCTGGAGCAGACTGGGGAAGGTTTCAGCTACAATTCCCAAGCCTTCGCGAGCAACGGTGAACTACTCGATGAATTCGTTAATATCCAAGACCCGACAAATGAAAACTGCGGACAGTGTCATGGCTTAGTCCATGATGATTTGGATGAACCACTCGTTGCAGGCGGCTGTGTCCCTGAACGATTACGCACAGTTACCACCGGGCAGATCATCTCCGGGCAGAAGTTGAGCGACTCCGGTATGAACATACCCGATAAACATGAGCTGGATCGCTCTTGGGATATCCACGCTGAACGTCTGGTTGAATGTACCGATTGTCATTTTGCACTCAACAATCCCGTGTACTACCAGGAAAACGCGGAGAGTCGCCCAGAGCACCTATTATTCGACCCGCGCCGGCTTGAAATCAACGAATATTTGGAACAACCACTCCACCAGTTTGCACGAGGCCAATCGGCCCAATCAACGATTGATCGTGCACTGAAGGACACTATGCGGCGCTGCGAATCATGCCACAGCACGGCAGTCACCCACGATTGGCTGCCCTATAAAGAGCGCCATATGGAAGCAATCAGCTGTAAATCATGCCATATCCCGCAACTGTACTCAAATGCCCTGGCACAGCTAGACTACACAGTGCTGGATATCGATTCGGCACCTGCAAAAGTCTGCCGCGGTATCGAAGGTGACCCGATGTCACTGAATTCGATCATCACGGGTTATGAACCAGTTCTCTTGCCGCGCGCGGATATTGATAGAAATGTAAAACTAGCACCGTACAATTTGGTCAGCTCCTGGTATTGGATATACGGTGATCCAGCGCGTCCAGTCCGTCTGCAGGACCTGCAGACAGCCTATTTCGATGGCGATGTGTACGATGCTGAAGTAGTGGCAACATTCGATACAAATGGCGACGGAGAAATCGACCAGGATGAGTTGGTTATCGACAGCGTAGAGAAAGAAAAGCTCATTAGCGCTCGATTGTCGACGTTGGGTTTGGATAATCCACGAATTAATGCCGAAATCCAGCCCTACAGCATCAACCACAATGTCACCCACGGCGAGTGGGTCACCAAGGACTGCGAGACCTGTCACAGCGATAGATTCGCGGATCTACCAACCCATGAAACTGGCTTCATACTTGCCGGGAGAGGTGCTGCCCGAGTTCGTTCCGGGCAGCAATATCGTCCAATCCGGCGATTTGGTGCTGGATGAAGAGAGCGGTGAGCTGTATTATGCGCCGCTTGCTCATGAAGATGGTGTTTACGTTCTGGGCCGCGACCGTGTTTATTGGATTGACCTGACCGGCAGCTTGATCTTCTTGGGGGTCATCCTCGCGATCACTACTCATGCCGGTCTGCGCCTGCTGGCAGCACTACGGCATCCGCAAGGCAGCCTGGAAACCGAAAAAGTGTATATGTATACGGTCTACGAACGTCTATGGCACTGGCTGCAGACATTCGTTATCCTGGGGTTAATATTTACTGGATTAATCATCCACCGCCCGGACACATTCGGCATCTTCAGCTTCCGCTATGTAGTCCAAGTACACAATATCCTGGCCGCCATTCTCGTGATCAATGCGGCCCTATCGCTTTTCTACCACCTTGCCAGCGGCGAGATCAAGCAGTACATCCCGCGCCCACGCGGCTTCTTTGACCAAGCCTTCGAGCAAGCGATCTATTACATCAAGGGTATCTTCAGCAGCGCTGAGCATCCATTCGAGAAAACCCCTGAGAAGAAGCTCAATCCCCTGCAGCAGATTACATACTTCGCGATCTTGAATATCCTGCTGCCGCTGGAAATCCTCACCGGCATCTTGATGTGGGGGGCCCAGCGATGGCCGGATTTTTCCGCCCGCATTGGTGGGTTGACCTACCTGGGGCCTTTCCATACGCTTATCGCTTGGCTTTTTGCTTCATTCATCGTCGCGCATGTCTACCTGACGACTACTGGACCGACACCTTTTGCATCAATTAAAGCTATGATGGTTGGTTGGGATGATGTCGAAGTAGCACATCCCCAAGAACCGGAGATTACCGGACCAACCGAGGAGGAATCTGTACAATGACAACTGCCGTAGAATCAAAACCCGCTCAGAAGAAGCGTTCATGGGCTGCACGGTTAACCAACCGCCCGACACGAGATTATATCAACCCCTACCTGGGTGGTTTCCTGCTGGGGATCGTGCTTTTCAGCGCATTCTTCATCACTGGCAATGGTTTGGGGGCCTCGGGAGGCCTTAACCGCATCCTGGTCTTTTTCGAAGACCTGGTCGCCCCCGAGCATATCGACCAAGTGGCCTACCTGATTTCGATGGCGGGTGGTTCACAGAACGCCCTAGATTCGTGGATTGTCGTACTGACAGTTGGCGCAGTGCTGGGTGGATTTGCTTCCGGCTGGTTCAACGGCCGGTTGAAGCTTGAGACCAACCGTGGCCCGCATATCAGCCGTAAAGCTCGCTGGCTGTTTGCGTTTATCGGCGGCGGTTTCATGGGCTATGGCGCGCGGATGGCACGCGGCTGCACATCCGGGCAAGCGCTCTCCGGCGGTGCTGTGCTCTCCGTCGGTAGTTGGGCTTTCATGTTCGCCGTATTCGCCGGGGCCTATGCGCTGGCTTATTTCGTTCGCCGGTTGTGGCTCTAAGGAGAGTAATCATGGCACCATTTCCTCTAAATTTAGTAGAACTGCTTGGCAAGTACGGCGCATACGTGGTATTTTTGCTGATCGGTTTCGGCTTCGGTTTCGTCCTCGAGAGCTCCGGCTTCGGCAACTCGAAGAAACTTGCTGCACAATTCTATTTCCGTGATTTGACCGTGCTGAAGGTCATGTTTGGGGCAATCATCACCGCGATGGTAGGAATTTTCCTCGCTTCAGCTCTCGGCCTGCTCGATTACAACCTGCTCTGGGTGAACCCAACCTATTTGTGGCCCGGAATCATTGGTGGTTTGATCATGGGCATCGGCTTCATCGTCGGTGGTTTTTGTCCAGGCACATCCCTGGTCGCCGCCGCGACCTGGAAAGTTGACGGCATATTCTTCGCCCTGGGTGTGCTCTTCGGCATTTTCATTTTTGGAGAAACAGTTGACATCATCGATATTTTCTGGAATTCATCCTACATGGGGCGCTTCACTTTAATGGACCTATTCAAAATCCCAACTGGCTATATCGTTTTGGGGATCGTGTTGATGGCCCTCTTCATGTTCTGGGGAGCGGAGAAGCTGGAGAAGTATTTCGGCGGAATGGATCCCAATAAAGCTCCCAAGTTCCGCTACTTCGGCGCAGCTAGCCTCGTTTTCGCCGCCCTCCTGCTCATCCCGCTCGGTCAGCCCACCAATGCTGACCGGTGGTCAAAGATTGCCGACGAGAGCCAGGCGAAACTGGACAACCGTGAAGTGCAAATTTCACCTGCCGAGCTACTAAATACACTTCACGACCACAAACTCAACACTATTATGATCGATGTCCGTGACGAAGCCAGCTACAACCTTTTCCACCTGGCCGACAGCCAGCATGTAACGCTGGACCAACTCGAGGCGAGTGTCCCCCAGCTTCATCTCGAACCACCTAATACTGTATTTGTTGTAATGGGCAACGATGAAAGCGCGGCAACATCGGCTTGGAAATATCTTGTGGCAGAAAGCGTGCCCAATATTTACATTCTTGAGGGAGGCGTAAACAACTGGATCGCGACATTCGCCAGTGAAGATAACCGCATCCGGGCACTGGCCTCCAGTCCGGATGACACGCTACGCTACGAATTCGCCGCCGCACTGGGTTCTGCTTTCGCGGCTTCCGACCCGCACATCAACGAGTATGAACTCGATTTCAAGCCGATAATTAAACTTGAGCTGAAGCGGGGCCCTAGCAGTGGAGGCTGCGGATAGATTCAACAGATTGATTTGATCTAGTAACGATCGCCAACGAACAAATCGTTGGCGATCGTTAATCTGTGAATTTGAGGTAGTCCAACTCTGATAGCTTTACATTGATATTGTCCTTATATTTTTCAATGCAGTACAGCTTTATAACGTTTGATACTACCACGCTGCCAAAGGGGCGTGATTGCCAAAAATCCAGCCTGATTCGCGTGCTGTTGAACAACTGTTCGTCAAATTACCCACCCCAAAGGAATTTCTAAAAGTTTTCTCATAATAATCCCTCTGTTTAATTAGATTTCAGCCAGCTGTGATATTATGGGGAGTTGGGAATGTGAAGATATGGGTAGTAGCGGGATTTATTACTGTCCGTTCGCGCAGGCACCATCACAAGTTATGGCAAAATGTTCCGATAAATAATATGGATCAAAAACTAGTACTCAGGTCTCAAGCTTTCGAATGACTTCAACTGTATTAGAGAGACATCAGGTTAATTCAGAATCTGCAGCAATCCAGTTTACGAAGCAACCCATGCTCCGGCTTCGTGATGTCGTTAAGGTCTATTCCACTGGTTCAGGCGGCTTCACCGCATTGAACGATATCAATCTGGATATATTCCAGGGGGAGTTCCTGGGCATCACCGGAAAATCCGGTGCGGGCAAGACAACCCTATTGAATATGATCTCGGGTGTCAGTACGCTTACCTCTGGGGAAGTGCTCTTCTACAACCACCAAAATGGCAACGGCAAGAATGGGTTTGATAGCCTTGCCGTGGGCACGATGAACGAGAATGAATTAGCGCTGTGGCGCGGCCGCAACCTGGGGATCGTTTACCAATCCTTTGAGTTGCTGCCTCAGATGGACTTGGTGAACAACATCATGATCCCGCAGGATTTCACCGGCAGCTTCCGTTCTAAGATCAGCCGCGATAAAGCGTTTGAGCTGCTTGACCTGGTTGAACTGAGCGAACATGCCTATAAAAAACCATCCCAGATCTCAGGTGGACAGAAGCAGCGCGTCGCCATCGCCCGAGCACTGGTGAACGATCCACCCGTGATACTGGCCGATGAACCGACCGGGAATCTGGACACAGTCACTGCCGAAACCATCTTCCAAATCTTCGAACGTTTAGTTAGGAATGGAAAAACCATTGTTATGGTCACCCACGATGCTTCTCTAGCGCCACGCTTTTCACGCTGGGTGCAGATATCGGATGGTGAGATTATTGAGACTTCAACTATCAAGAATGCGGGTGGCATTCAAAGCCTAAATCATCCACCAGATGTGACAAATTCTGCTGCGATCGGTGGAAATGGAAATTCACCGCTCAAAGCTGACGACAACAGGCAGCTAGCAGATGACCAGCAAGGGGATAGAACTGAAAAGCCTGGCAAATTAACCAAGGTCAGATCCACAGTAAACATCTCCGAGTCAGCGCCAGACCCGCTGCTTCACGAACAAAGCGGATCACAGCTTGCCCACACCGATGCCGGTCCGGCAATAGTCCTGCGGGATGTCATAAAAACATACCGCAACGCTGCCGGCGAGTTCCCCGCCTTGAAGGGGATCAACCTGCAAATGAAATATGGCCAATTCATATCGATTGTCGGGAAATCAGGCAGCGGGAAATCTACCCTGCTAAACATGCTCACCGGTATCGACCACCCCACATCGGGGGAAGTGATCATTGGGGGGAAGCGGATCTATGAAATGACTGAAAGCCAGAGGGCTTTATGGCGTGGGAAAAACGTTGGCATCGTCTTTCAATTTTTCCAACTTTTGCCAACGCTCACTCTGCTTGAAAACACTATGCTGCCAATGGATTACTGCAATATTTACCCAGTTCAAGAACGGTCGGTAAAAGCCATGGAACTGCTGAAGATGGTGGGGCTGGAAAACCATGCCTACAAGCTGCCGGGAGCGGTTTCCAGCGGACAGCAGCAAAGCGCAGCCATAGCGAGGGCCTTAGCAACCGATCCAAAAATTATCGTCGCGGATGAACCGACTGGCAACCTAGACTCCCGCTCGGCCGATATCATCTTGGCACTGTTCAAAGAGCTCGCCACGCGCGGCAAAACCATTCTATTAGTCACCCACGACCCATCTTTCACAAAACGCACACAACAAACAGTTATCCTATCCGATGGCGAGATAATTGATGACACGGTTGCGCGTGCGTTACCACTGCTGGACCATCCGCAAATGCTCGCTGCCACACACCGGGCCAAATCTCGCAGTTACGCTGCGGGCACAACTATCATCAAGCAAGGTGAGCAAGTAGATAACTTCTTTATGATCCGCAGCGGTGAGGTGGATATATTGCTCACCAGGGATGGGTGTCCTGAGATGTGCCTCGCCCGGCTTGGTCCAGGCCAGTTTTTTGGAGAAGTAGAGCTTACAAATGGGGGTAATTCGATTGCAAGTGCACGGGCAGCGGCAGGTGGCCCGGTTGAGCTGGCATTATTAGATCGGGATGCTTTCAGCGACCTATTGAGCAGCTCGGCTTCAACTGAGCGTGCCATAACGGATATAGCACAGGATCGTTTACGGGAGAACCGTACCAGTGATAAGGATTGTGCAGGACGATGAAAGTTAGCTCAAGCTATCTTAGACCTCGTTGGGTAAAAGTCCTGATTGACCTTTGGGATTCCAAGCTGCGCACGATTCTGGTTGTAGCCTCAATTGCGGTTGGCGTATTCACGGTCGGTACAATCGCCACAACATACTTCATCCTTTCTACGGATATGAATATCAGCTATGCGGCTTCGAATCCGGCCAATATCGAAATCTGGACCGACCCTTTTGACGAGAACTTCGTGACAACGATCAACAAAATTCCGGGTGTCAAAAAAGCTGAAGGACGTTATATCATGGATGTTCAAGTCAGCCGGGATGGTGGAGATTGGATAAGTCTTGACTTGGTCGCCATCGGTGACTATGCAATTGCTGACATCAACCTCCGCTCCCCGGTTGAGGGTGTCGAAGTGCCAAGTGAACGCGAAGTGGTCATTATCAGGAATAGTTTCAACGATACCGGTATCCTACTCGGCGATGAAATCCAGGTTCAGCTGGCGAGTGGAACTGTACGAACATTGCCAGTGGTTGGAATCGCAACTGAACAATCCGCAGGCAGAGCTGATTTCATGGCTCTGCCACATGGGTACATCAACATGGATACCCTCGCATGGCTGGAGGCGCCTGAAACTTTCAACCGTTTATTGGCAACAGTCAGTGGAGAATCCGATAGTGAAGAGGTATTTCAGCAGGTTTCGGGATCCATCGAGGATAAATTGGAAAAGAGCGGCAGGACAGTTTACCGTACCCGGCTGGGTAAGACAAATGAACACCCGATGTCTTCACTGATCTTAGCAATCCTCGGCGTGCTGTTAGCGTTGGGTATTCTCGTTGTGCTGCTGAGCAGTTCATTAATTGCGAATACCCTTAACGCGCTGCTAACCCAGCATGTCCGCCAAATCGGGGTGATGAAGCTGGTTGGCGCGCGCAGTTTCCAGATTCTGGGGATGTATCTCATGCTGATCCTGGCATTCGGCATCATCGCCGCGCTCTTCGCGGTTCCATTGGGTGCCATCGGCGGTTATGCATTAGCTGAGTTCATCGCGAGTCAAGCGAGCCTCACGCTACAGGGCTTCCGTTTTATCCCACAGGTCGTGCTACTGCAAGTAGCGATAGCGCTGCTGGTTCCTTTAGGGGCGGGATTCATCCCGGTGAACACTGGTTCAAAAACCAATGTCCGCCGGGCAATCAGCGGCAACCGGCCTGGCGAACTGGGATCCAGCACCACCTGGTTTGACAGACTGCTTGGAAAAATGGTTTGGGTCTCGAGACCGATATTACTCTCCATCCGCAATACTTTTCGCCGCAAGGGGCGGCTTGCACTGACGCTGTTTACCCTCATCATCGGGGGAGCAGTCTTCATCGCAGTGTTCAATGTACGCGTGTCAATGGAGCAGTATATCGAGTCCCTGGGGAAGTATTTTATCGCAGACGTCTCCTTGAATTTCGAAAGACCCTACCGTGTATCCGAGATCGAGCAAACGGTATTACAAGTGCCCGGAGTGGAATCCGTTGAAGGTTGGTCTGCCGCCAGCGGTGAAATAATCACCCGTGATGGTGGAGAAAATGACAATATAACGATATTAGCCCCCCCGGCAGAAACTAAGCTAATCCATCCGGAAATGATCACCGGGCGCTGGATCTATCCTGGAGAAACCAATGCCTTGGTCGTATCAGATGGCATCTGGGAAATATATCCCGATCTGCAGCCCGGAGATACGCTGCCGATGGAAGTGCAGGGCAAGCGAGAGGCTGAGTGGACTGTGGTCGGGATCTTCCGTTTCACCAGCATGATGGACACCATTTTTGCGTATGCTGATTATGCGGTGATCTCGGATATCTTGAACACTTCGAACCGCTCCTTCACTTACCGCGTCGTAACAGATGAACATACTTGGGAAAGGCAGCAAGAGGTCAGCATTGCTTTAAACAGATTCCTGCGCGAGCGCGGCTATCAAGTTGGTGAGGTTGAAGCAGGATTGGCTACGCTGCGGGATGCCTCGGAAATGATCAGTATCTTGATTGCTTTCTTACTCATCATGGCGATGCTGACGGCACTGGTTGGCAGCATCGGTTTGACCGGTACGATGGGGATGAACGTGCTGGAGCGGACGCGCGAAATCGGGGTTATGCGCGCCATCGGCGCGGTCGACCTAAAAATCATCAACTCCGTCATCATAGAGGGCATGCTGATCGGGTTAATCAGTTGGGTCTTCGCAGTGCTGGCGTCATTCCCAATCAGTTTTCTCCTGCTTCGCATCATCAGCACATCGATGCTCAATGCGCCGATAGACCTAGCCTTAACACCGCTCGGTTCGGGTATCTGGCTGCTGGTCGTGACAATGTTAGCGGTTTTGGCCAGCGTGCTTCCAGCACGCAGCGCCGCCCGGCTGACTATACGCGAGGTCTTGGCATACGAGTAGCGTACTACCCCATGTGGGCAGTACACAACCTAAGGTGCGGTAAGAAACTGTTCGCCAACAAGCGTTAATTGCACCATTATTGCAGCAACCTCAGAGTAAGCCGAGATTGATAACTCGTATGATGGATTTGGAATATTGGCTGCACAATGAAATGCAAGCAGGTCCTTTTCCTTTGTACTGGCAACTCCTGCCGTTCACAGATGGCAGAAGCAATCGTGAATGACAAGTTGGGCACTGCATGGATCGCATACAGTGCGGGAACAAAGCCAGCTGGATATGTGCATCCCCTTGCCCTACGCTCCCTGAAAGAAATCGGCATCCATCACGAGGGGAAATCCAAAAATGTCAATGATTTCATCAACACGGACTTCGACCTGGTTGTAACAGTTTGTGATTCGGCCGCGTTAGAATGTCCGTTGTGGTTAGGTCCGGAAGAAACAATCCATATGGGATTCCCTGATCCTACGCAGGCAGCTGGCAGCGAAACACAAATAATAGACGAGTTTCGACGGGTGCGTAATGCCATACAGAACCAGATCCCAGAATTGCTTGCGGAGTATGCTTAATTATCAATATTTCCAGATCTTGGAAAAGTCTTTATCCAACCAGCGGACAGAGTAAAAAATTATGTTGGGGCAAGCCATCCGCCTGCCCCAACATAATTAATTTTCCTGCATTAATTCTCATCAATCCAGGCTTTCGTAACCATCCAAGATTCGCAGCAAGATCTCCTTTGTTTTCATCAAATAGTCATCGTAGGTCGCTTCTCCGTGAGGACTTGCTCCATACTCAAACACTGTCCCATCCTCTAGCTGCACCCTGAAAAACTCGTTGTGCATATCTAAAGTTTCACCTGCTGAGCGAACCTCCCAGCCGTTGGCCTGGTATATTACCCCACCTATTTTAACATTCTCGACTTTCTCAATAATTTCCGCTGCCCCAACTCCGGTCCGCCCACATGAGGTATACATTTTCTCCTGGTTTGGAGGTGCCGAAATCATGACATACCCCAATCCGTACTTTACTTCGACACAAAGCTGGTTTGTGTACTGTTTGAGCAGTTGGTCAATATACTGGTCTGGTGTCATACCCTCTGGCAGTTCATCAGTCTCGAAACCAGTCGGTCCAAAAAAACCGATCTGGGCTTCGAGCGGGTATTTAAATTGGTAGTCATAACGCTCGTTGACAAAAGTCTGCCAGCCCTCAGTTGGATCCACCATGGTTTCGGGCAGCGGCTCCGGTGTGATATTTCCTTGCCGTATCACCCCAATGACATCAGCCTCGATGCGGGTACCATTCACATCTGGAACTCCTGTGAGCAGCTCGCCGTAAACCTGCACGATCGCACCGGTATCGCGCAGCTTCTCGATCATCACCTGCAGTTCTGGCGTTTGGCTGGCATGCAAGCTGTACCACATCGGGAAATCGCCGGTCAGTTCCAAGACAAAGCTCATTCCGCTGTTGAACGTGCTGGACTTAATCGTTCCGACCCAACCATTGACCACGCCTCCGGTCGTGTGAATTGGACCATATTCCAAGCGGTCAACTACTAGCTGGCAGCCGTTGTAGTCCTGATCCCCGCAGGTCAAAACACCCCACAGCAGGACTGAATCGTTCGGGGGATCTGCATCTCGCAGTGAACGAATCTCGGATTCGAGTGTTTCATCAACACCAACCAGGCCAAATTCACCTGTCCCAGCTGGCTGGAGAGCAACAAAATCGTCATATTCGCTCGCCAGTGGGAGGGCATGAATGCCCCCACGCCAAGCGACAACATCGAACGCTTCACCTTGATCTCCAGCAGGCGTCACTGGTACGGTTTCAATAACCTCCTGGGTAACGACAACTGTGATAACTTCAGAACCTTCGCCCTTCGTTTCAGTTTCTCCTTGCGGCGTTGAAGTGGGTCGCTCCACACCAACTTGGAATTGACCGCATGAACTTGTCACAACCAGAAGAACGAATACTACAGCCGACAATATTAGGTGCCGATGAAGTTTTACCAGCATAGTCCTTCTCCTGCGATAATCTCTCCGTGGTAAAGCAATTGTACCTTTACCTGTTGATGAAATCTTGGTATTCATTTTGGACCTCCTGTCTAGGACGGTATGATCCATCCTGTCCTTCTTCAAAGTTGTCCACAGTATACTGAAATTCTGTTACCAAGTTCTGGCAAAATTGTTATGCTCCTGTAACAGTTGGTTACGAGCTTGTCACAAGATATGAACCTGTACTTTACATCCAAATATCATCAGTGAACCTAAAACCGATTCCTTGGATGGGCTTCACCCTCAGCGGTGTAATAGCTAAAATAATTGGATGATGAGCTGCTTGTAATATATAATTCATAGGATGCATACTAAAATATGCCACCATTGCCCAGAACTCAACCAAGCGAGCCAATGCACTAATGATAGCCTCTGCAACCACGATTGGAACCACGATAATTACTCTAACCATCTGCTTGACAGCATGTGCTAAAAAACCCTTGCCTGTCCCATCTCACACACCAACAACGACACCAATCACCCATGTTATCGGAGATACCCAAATTCGTTCTATGGATAATATGCCGATGGTGTATGTCCCGAAGGGTAGCTTCCAGATGGGCAGCAATATTGACCAGGTTCATTATGCCAGGCAGTTATGCCGCGATCATAAGGGGAAAGTCGCAATCAGCATTTGCCAAATGAGCGCGTTTACTAATGAGATGCCAGACCATCCGGTTGAGCTGGATGCATTCTGGATAGACCGCCATGAAGTCACAAATCAGCAGTACAAGCTGTGCGTTGATGAAGGTTCGTGCACGCAACCAGCTGAGCTCGGCTCCTATACCCGCGAAGTCTATTATGGCTCAAACGAATTTGGCAGCTACCCCGTAATTTGGATCACTCAAGGCCAGGCCAACGAATACTGCCGCTGGGCTGCCGGACGTCTGCCGACAGAGGCCGAATGGGAATATGCCGCCCGAGGTCCTGAGAACCTGATCTTCCCATGGGGCAACGACTTCGACCCACAGCGGCTCAACTACTGTGATGCTGACTGTCCGCTTGGTGTAATCGATCCTACGTACTCCGATGGCTTTCCGGATACCGCGCCGGTTGTCAGCTTCCCAAACGGGGTGAGCTGGTGTGGGGCGCTAAATCTAGCCGGCAATGTCCGCGAATGGGTGGCAGATGGGTATCACTACTATTCCATTGACCCACAGGTGAATCCGTTTACCCCAGCAGCAGGTGCAAACCGCATCCCGCGTGGTGGTGGATGGCTGGACACACCCGATGATGTCCGCAGTGCTAACCGGGGAGAGAACACCCCCGATTACACACGCCACAAAGTCGGCTTCCGATGTGCCAGTTCGGCATACACCCCATAAAGAGCTGAGTTAAGCCTATTAGCAAATATGTGCAAGGTATATAATCACATCCAGGTATTTTCATGACGACGAACAATTCCTCCCACAATAGCCACACAGCCGTACGTCACAGCCGGGTGCTGGGTTTGCCATCGATCACAGCTATCGGTACAAGTGTCACAACTGGCATCGGTGTATTCGTGCTGTTGGGGATGGTATTAAGAGTCTCTAGCGAGCGGACTAATCTGGTATATGCCCTGGTTCCACTGATCTATTTACCCACCATCTTAGTTTTCTGGGAACGCGGCCTGGCATATATGGGGGATAACGGAGCATTTCAATTCGAGCGATATGGGTTCTCGCCCTTTTTATTATTCAGCAATTCATGGCTATCGCTGGGCGGCTTCTTGGGAGTAACAATCTTGGCAGCGTGGGGCACTGCTTATCATTTCAGCCGGGCGCTCACTAGTTTCTTTTCTTTTTCAGTGAATGAGATCTATGTCGCGTTGGGCGTTGTTATTCTGGTTGCTTGGTACCGGAGCATCAGTGCTACCAGCTTACAGCGTACCAGTATGCGTGTCATCTTGGTAGTTACACCTACACTAGCCCTTATTTTCATTGCAGGCTATTTTTTATTTGAGCCCGCAGAGATGATCACTCGTTATGCAGTCCGTGGACCTACAGATATACCAGAGGGGTTGGCTTTATTGGGTACCGTGCTGTGGGGAACCGGGTTAATTCTTGACCGCCGCAACCAAATCCAGCAACCAAACCGCAATCTGTTGTTGGCGATGATCATCGTCCTGGGATTAAGCAGTCTATTCGGATGGACAGCCTCCACAGTTGCTGAGAAAACCGCATTGTCCTTGTATGACGACATGATCCCATTGGCATCCATCGCCCGGTCGGGCAGTGCGGTGGCAGAAATAGTCGTCCTAGTGACCGCCATTCTTCTCTGTCTATTTGCCCTGGATTTCACACTGGCAAGTGGGAGACGTACATTACGTTCGATGGCTAAAGATGGGATGATTAACACCCAGATAACGATCCCAGGCATCAATATTAATATCAAGATCGGATCAACTTTTATATTCTCAACTATTTGTTTGATCTTCATTGCTTTATTGTCATTCGACCAGCTCGCACGCGTTACTGCCCTGCTTTTCTTATTCTCTTCGGTCGTGATTACTTTGCCTGGGATGTTCCCCTCCCAATTCCCGCTCCCAGCAAAAAGGCCGATAAAATTGCCATTTCAGCCCCTGTTCCCGGCCCTTGCTATTGCAATCAGTATTTATTTGTCGCTCACGATGCCTTACCAGACCTGGTTAAATGTAGGCATATGGGTCATACTTGGAGTCATCTACTATCTAGTGTACGCGCGCAAATCCTTTACCGAAGCCAGAAAACGGGAGCAGGTAGTTGCTGAAGCGATCACATTAAAGAAGGGCTACCGCGTCTTAATAGATACAACTGGTCGCTCAAGCATCTCATCCCTGCTGCGCGCCGGAGAAAAGCTAGCTGCGGCGAATGACGGACAACTTTTGGTAGTAAAAGTCATCTCAAATTCCGAATACCAACGAGTAAACCGGGCGCAAGCCTATACTGCACTCCAGGAAATCAAGCAAAAAATATTAGATCATGATATCCAGGCAGTACCTGCTGACGCGATCATAAGATTTGCCCCCTCCCATGCCGATGGGATTCTGGAAACCGTCCGTGAAGAGCATATCGATCTTTTACTTGTCGGTTGGAGCACACTGCGCACCAGCGACCGAGTATATCTCAATCCGGCACTAGATGAGATCGTACAACATGCCCAATGCGATGTCGGCGTGATGCATGGCAGACTACCGGAAATTTTAGATGAGGTCACAGTGTCTACCGCTGGTGGTCCGCATGCGACCGAAGCATTGAAATTCGGCGAGGCGTTGGCCTTCAGTGATGATGGCCAAATTACGGCTTTAATTATCATTCCAGGAGCCGTCACCCCAGAAAAAAACAACACCGCAAAGGTCAACCTAGGTCAGGCGATATCCAAAACGCGCTTTCCGGAGCACTTTATCCAAAAGATCGCCCCGGCGAACGATGTCACAGCAGGCATCCTCGAAGAATCAGAAGCGGCCGATTTGCTGTTAATGGGGGCTTCACATCGCGGTTTGCTGGATGAAGCTGTATTTGCTGGGATCCCATTTAACGTCGCCCAATCACGAACCAAAGCAACCCTATTGATCAAACATTATGAAGGGACAGGCCAATTTTGGCTGCGACATTATTGGCAGCTGCTTTATAAGTTCTTTCCCAATCTGACAGTCAGCGAACGGGTTGAAGTCACCGAAACGATCCAAAGCGATGCGATCGCGGGAATCGATTTTTACATGATGATTGTGCTTTCATCAATTATTGCAGTACTTGGATTGATCACAAACAGTGCGGCGGTGATCATCGGAGCGATGCTGGTTGCACCATTGATGAGTCCGATATTGGTCATGGCGCATTCAATTGTATTGGGTGATATCCCGGTTTTGGCCAAAGCCACCGAGTCTACCATCAAGGGAGTCTTGGCCGCGGTTGTCATAGCCGCGGTGGTATCCATGGTTCTGCCCTCTACACCGATCACCGCCGAGATCATTGCCCGTACCCGTCCAAATATCCTGGATTTGATGGTGGCATTGGCTTCTGGAGCAGCTGCTGCCTACACGATCAGCCGCAAACACCTGGCTGCTGCGCTGCCAGGTGTGGCCATCGCGGCTGCTTTGGTACCGCCATTGACCGTTGTCGGCTATGGCTTAGGCTACTCTTTATACAGCGTTGCGGGTGGCGCAATGCTGCTCTTTGTGACGAACTTAAGCGCGATCATTTTCTCTAGTGCAATCATCTTTCTCCTATTAGGATTTAGACCGACGCGCGCCGACCGTGGGATGTACATGCAGCGTTACATTTTGGTTGCAGTGGTCATGCTGCTGATCCTAGCAGTCCCCTTAGGATTCGCTTCCTACAACCTGCGCAACCAGCTCGATCGACAGCAGAATGTGGAAACCGTGTTTACGCGCATTCTCGCGGCTGAATCAGCGGATGTTGAGGATCTCGCTATCCAACCACGCGGAGACGGCTACTTGGTCACTGGTACCGTCTATGCCTACCAGCAGTTAACCGCTGGTGAAATCGCCGATATCCAGAATGAGCTAAGCGCAAGTATCGGCGCCCCAATTACCATCCGCGTGCGAATCATCCCGGCCAGGTTGGAACAGATTAATTTGCGCGGCACCCCCATCCCAGCTGAACAAACCCCCGTCCCTTGATTTTAGAGCCGCGCGCATTTGCTTATAGATTTGCGCCCCCATTCTGACAAGATTTATACCGTAACCCAAAACCCCGCAATAGACCGCCAATATACTGTCGAGGAGATTTTACCCAATGAAGTATTGCGAGCCCGAGATTGTCTAACCGATCTCGGCGGAAAAGGGTTCAATGTCTCGCGTTCCCTGATGCAGCTAGGCGTATCCAGTGTGGCAATTGGTTTCGCGGGTGGTCTGCCCGGGCAACAGCTAGTATCAGGACTGGACAAGCTCGGTATCCAAACAGAAATTGTGCCCATCGCCGAGGAGACACGCACCAATACGAGCATCACCAGCTACAGGCAAAATGTCTATATTAAAGTCAATGGACTTAGTCCGGTCATCCAACCGCAGGAGATCAAAAAGCTCCAAGATAAAACGTTCACTGTCGGCACCCAAGGATTGGTGGGTGTATCCGGTAGCATACCGCGCGGCATCCCAGGGACATTCTACGCTGATTTAGTGAGAGACATCCAGTCTCACGGTGCTCTAGTATGCCTTGATACCAGCGGTGAACCGCTGCGCCTGGGATATGCTGCGGACCCGAAGTTAATAAAACCGAACTTAGCGGAGTTTAGTGAGCTGGTGAACTCGCCGTTTATAAACCAGGATGAGTCATTATCGGCTTTGAAGTTTCTCCATCAAGAAAGCAACCAGCTAATATTATTATCATTGGGCCGCGTGGTGCTTTTTTAAAGAGTGGTGACATCAGCTGGTCTGCCAAATCGACAGAGATAAAAGAAGTGAACCCAATCGGCGCCGGGGATGTACTGCTCGCGGGATTCCTCGCCGCGCTGACTGGTGGGGAGAGTTTACCAGCAGCACTTTGCAGGGGAATAGCGAACGGCAGCTGTGCAGCGAGTTGACCTGGCACCGCTTTTGGATCAAAAGCCGATCTCGAACAGATGATCCCACTGATCCACAGAGAACTACTCTAAGACAATCGTCAGGAAATGCAGCCCTGCCATTCTTACTGAGTGGGGATTCCTAGTTTGGCTTGATCTTGATTCTTGAATCCCGGAACGGCCTCCTGCTTAGCGGTGCAGTCGTTCCCAAACGCATATCAAAAGCATGCTAAAATTAGCTGGCATGTGCGAGTCGGAGCAGATTGAATGGAAATTGACTTACTTTATGGGAGAACCGGACTGACTGTTGAGTTGCCGGATTCATCACAAGTTATCCAATCTCAATATGTTACAGGGCTTCCAAACGAGTCCCAGGCGATCCGTTATGCCCTGGGTAATCCGATCAACTCACCGAATCTTTCCAGTCTAGTACATCCTGGAGACAACGTCGTCATTGTCCACACCGATATCACCCGTGCCACTCCAAATGACCGCCTGCTGCCGGTTATCATCCACGAGATCGAAGCAGCCGGTGTAGATCGTGCTGATATCACGTTGCTGAACGGACTGGGTACTCACAGATATCAAACACCAGCTGAATTACGGGAAATGCTCGGCGACCGATTGATGGACGGCTACCACTGTCTGCAGCACAGCGCCTTTGACGAAGCAGGTTTGGTCGACCTTGGCCGAACATCGTACGGGCATCCAGTACGGATAAACCGTACCTACTTGGAAGCAGACGTTCGCATCCTGACCGGTCTCATCGAGCCGCATTTCTTTGCTGGTTTCAGCGGTGGCCCTAAAGCCGTCCTGCCATCACTAGCAGGTGCTGAGAGTGTCCTGACCAATCACAGTATTGACTTTATCTCCCACCCGAAGTCCACTTGGGGTGTTACATCTGGAAATCCGGTCTGGGAGGAGATGAAAGAGGTCGCATTACGAACGAAACCCACATTCCTGGTCAATGTGACCCTTAATCGAGATCAAGCCATTACGGGCGTGTTTGCTGGTGAGATGTTAGCGGCACACAGGACGGGCTCCCAATTCGTCCGTAAACACAGTATGGTACCGGTTGAAAAGCCATTTGACATTGTCGTGACGACGAACAGCGGGTATCCTCTTGACCAGAATCTGTACCAATCGGTTAAAGGGATGAGCAGTGCTGCTCAAATTGTGAAACCAAGCGGAGCGATCATCATCGCCGCGGCTTGTGAAGATGGTCTCCCTGAGCACGGGCAGTATGCGAACTTACTGCGGAAAGCCGGTTCACTTCGGGGACTGTTGGATATGCTCGCACAGCCGGATTTCTCCGCACCCGACCAATGGCAGGTGCAGATTCAGGCTCAAATCCAGCAGCGAGCTGATGTATACGTCTTCTCAGACGGCCTAAGTGATGTTCAGATAAGGGCGGCACACTTCACACCCATTGGTGATTTATCCAAGAGAGTTAGCGAGCTCACCGAAATTTACGGATCGCAAGCATCCATCGCTGTCCTGCCTGAAGGCCCGCTGACTGTCGCTTTCTTGGCTCAGCGAGAGTAATAAATAGGAGAAAATAACATGCAGCAAAAACCACCCCTAATTGACTTCTTCAAAGAAGTGTATAACATCTGGATCACCGAAAGGCCCAGCCAGTTAGCCGCAGCATTAGCCTATTTCAGCTTATTCTCCATCGCCCCGATCATCTATATTGCGTTCACAATTGTCAGCCTATTGTTAAATGAAGCCTTGGTTGAATCTCAAATGATAGAGCGGGCTGCTGCGCAGATGAATCCGGAGGTATATGAATTCTTGACAAGCGCCGTCAACCAATTGGCTGAAACAACATCTAACGGGAATATCATCATATCATTGATCGGGATCATCGCACTTTTTTATGCAGCCTCATCGCTCTTCTTCCAAATCCAATATGCGCTCAACAAGATCTGGAATGTCCCCTTACCAGAGAGAGACCAAACCGGAGTCTTTATTCGCCAGCGATTGTTCTCTTTCTTGATGGTACTTGGTGTTGCTTTGCTGCTAATCGTGGTTACCCTGGTAAGTCTGGTGATCTCCTTTGTGGATAATTTCATTGAGCTCAACCTAATCATCCGTATTTTAAATACACTCTCATTGCTCGTCATAATCACCGCTGCCTTAATTTTGATTTATAAAATTCTACCGGACACTAAAATCGCCTGGCGGGATGTCTATTTGGGAGCCTTCAGCGCAGCACTTTTATTGATGATCGCAGCATTTTTCCTGGGTTTGTATATATCAAGCAGCCGTCTAACTTCGGCGGTAGAAGCTGCCGGAACCGTGGCGGTATTCTTGATCACCTTCAACGTCATGGCGCAAATTTTCCTAATCGGCGCGGTAATTACACGGATATATGCACATACCTATGGTTCGCAAACCGTCGAACGCCCTTAACCGATTCTTTACACAGCATGGTTCTCAATCAGGCGGCGCTATAGTTGATTGGCTCGGATGCAGAAAAGCTGCATCTGTCTACAAATTCATATAAGTGATATGACGAATGAATCAAATACTCAGAAAGGAGCAGTAAAATGACTGAAACAAATCAAGATGCAAATGGCAAATCATCCGGCAACAAAGTGCTGACCGTCATTGTGGTGATTTTGGGTGTCATTGCCGTAATCCTACTCGGTATATTCCTGGCAGGCTTGTTTGGCGACAGTAGTGAGGCACCCGCACCAACAGTGATCCCACCAACGCCAGCCCCGGGTGTACCAACGGTGACAACGATGGATTACGTCAACATTCGCAGCGGTCCAGGGAATAATTATCCGGTTTATGGTGTTGTCGCTCCAGGTACATCTGGCGAAGCGATAGGAACCAGTGCGGATGGTCAGTGGTACAGCGTTAAAGTTCCTACAGAGATCATCGCATCGGGCAATGCCTGGGTATCGGCCGATTATGTCGTTGCCCAGAACACTGAGAATTTACCCATCGTGCCAGCACCCCCTCCACCGCCGACCGTGCCACCGCCATCCCCGGCACCGGGCTCAGCGACCGTTACAGCTTTGACTGCTATCAACGTGCGGAGTGGACCTGGAACGAATTATGACATCTATGGTGTCGCCCCGCAGGGTACAGTTTTTGAGACAATCGGCATCAGCTCGGACGGAGGATGGTATGCAGTTAAGATCCCCACTGAATATGCCGCATCTGGTACCGGATGGGTGAGCGCCTCCTATGTTAAAGCTGACAACACCCAGAATCTCCCCGTGATTGATACTCCGGCGCCGCCAACTGACGTTATCCCCCCTCCGCCTGACCCAGGAGGACCGACTGCGGTGAACTTTGAACCGATTAATGTCCGTTCCGGACCGAGCTCGCAGTATCCGAGCTATGGTGTCGCCCCGATCGGAACTGTTTTTAAAGTGACTGGTGTAAGCGCTGATGGCAGTTGGTGGGTGGTCGCGATACCGCCCATCATCGCTCCCAATGGACAGGGTTGGATAAACGCTGCTTATGTCAACACAGCCAATACTGCCAACGTTCCAATTGTTGAGTCTCCCCCGCTGTAAGGTAAATCTAACTACTACTTTAAATAAAAGGGCGCTGCTATATAGCAGCGCCCTAGCTTCTTCCACAAAATTCACTTTCAATACTATCGCCCTCTTACAGCTTGGAGTAGCTCTTCCAACTCTGGTAGTTCAAGAGCGTCTTTGAATTTTGCCAGACGCCGGTACACGATTGCAGCTCCAGCGTGAAACTCATCCGGTGCACCTGTTGAACGGAATGTCGCCGCTATCTCGTCCATCTCACCAGCAAAACGCCAAGCCTTCGCTGCAACTCGCCGTACCCTGGTTTCAGCACTACCCGCCAATTCAGGAAAATCGCGCTGCCACTGGTCTTTCAGCTCCTCCCAAACATCTAAATAATCTGCCGCGCTGAGAATTGTGGAAATTAATGCGGTCGATCCTTTCGTGTACGCGGCATAACACATTTTTAGGGCGGAAGCCTTACCTGGGTCAGCGCCGATCACGGTGGTCTCTAAAGGGCCAGCGCTGAACAGCTCGGCGATATCAGCAGAGCGCTCACCGGAGAGGTACAGCCAGGTGTCACCCGGCTCCCAGGCCGGTCCACCGATAATGCCACCATCAATGAAAGCGACTCCCGCCGCTGTCATTATCCCTGATATCCGTCTAACAGTAGCTGGTGCGATCGCGTTTGCATCGCAGTACATGCCTTGAAAGCCTGATGCTACCACCTCATTTGCTACGTCAACTGCGGCATGGGGCGGGCAAACGCTGATCAGCACCTTGCAGGTCTGGCAAAACTCTTCGAAGGATTTAACTTCCCGTAGGTTTTGTCCTTCCGCCCGTTGTCGGGTTGCTGGGCTCCTGCCCGCCGAGCACCAAATTACAGTATTGCCCGTTCTTGTAGCAGCCACCGCAATAGAAATCCCCATTGCACCCGGGTGTAAGATACCAACAATTTTTACATGCATACCTTAAACTCCTGATTATTTTTACACATCAAGACCTGGGATAGATTCGAGTTGAAGTATAGAGCTTGTCAAGCTCCGGGAATCAGACGATACAACTCTTCTCGCACAAGGTGATCGATACCAGATACTGCTGTCATATTGTAGCATCCACCTCGCCGAATTTGGTATTAGGCTAAACCATATACCATAACATGACCGTTTGCTTCTGGAAATCAAACCCGGTACTGATCAAAGGAGTGTATGATTAACCTATCGTTTGTCCATGCTTTATAAATGTGGAAAGCAATAAGGCATATAATTTTACTAGCGAAGGAAAGAGTGATGCAAGAACAATACGCCCGGGAGCACATCTGTGAAATTGGCCGCCGGCTATATCAAGCGGGTCTAGTGCGCGGTTCAGACGGTAACTTTTCTATCCGTCTAGCACTCGATGAAATCCTGATCACTCCGGCTGGGGTTTCCAAAGGTTACCTGGAGCCGGCAGACCCAGTGGTTATCGACCGACAGGGAAACATATTGCGCGGAGACGAGCTGCCATCTTCAGAATACCGGCTGCATCTTGCTGCCTATGAAGTTAGGGAAGATGTCGAGGCGGTCGTTCACTCACACCCACCTCGTGCGATGGCATTTTCTATCGCCGGACGAGAATTTCCCCAGCATATTCTGCCAGAAATCGAGATCTTCTTTCCGAAGGGTATTCCGACCGCAGCGTACCAACAACCCGGGACTACCAAACTCGCGAAAACGATGCGGGCTTACTACCGGGATTATGATCTCGTTATCATGTCCCACCACGGGGTAGTCAGCATTGGTGATGATATTTTCAGCGCCTGGCGGTTAACCGAACACCTCGAAGCATGTGCAGAGACCTTGTTCTATGCCAAGGGTCTTGGTGCGACCTTCTAATAGCGGAACTCTGTGAGAGATCCGGGCGCGCAATCTTGACAACCCAAAAATAATATATCATCCGAAAAAGTTTAGAAACTGACGTTGAAGAACTGGATCAATACTCCTGGGCAGCTTTCTCGAGCAGGGCAAATCCGAGCGGGATCAATTCTTCCAAATAGGCGTAATCATCCTGCTGTTCAACAGAATATGTGCCAACGGAATCATTTTCTAAGCGTGTGACCAATTTCAGCAATGTACCACGATAACCGCTCGTCCGGCGTGCCCAAATGGAATCAGCAGATAGTCTCGCCATTCTGTCAATCAGCAGATACGCAAGCGCTATCCTGGTGTTGGATTCGGTGACTATTTCATCCATCGAGAACTATGATGACCGGGTGATAATTTTCGTTTAGCTTCTTCAGGAAAGGTTAGTTTTACTAGTCTATTGTATACCAAATCATCAGCAGCCGAATGAAAAATAGAACAAAAGGGCGAGCTGACAATAAGTCGAAGGAGCATAATCGGTTATTAGGCTTCAGATCTTAGAATTAATAAGTATCTCTCCCGATCAATCCAAGCTTCAAGTTCGTGGGATGGATATGATCCCCCATACACATGAATTGGATTAATATTGCCACTCGACCGTGTTATGTTGGGTAAAATTTTGATAGGATTTTGGAATACTGTTGTAACCTTTTTTAGATCACGGCATCTAAATATCGGTATTAATTTGCAAAAAACCAATTACCCTTTATCAGGATGAGGAGATCCTTATGCCGTTATTCGAATTTGTTTGTGATGACTGTGGGCAGCCCTTTGAAGAGCTACTGCTCAGTTCTTCTGCGATCAACGATGTAAGCTGCCCAGCATGTGATAGCCAGCAGGTCAAGAAGAAAATCTCAACTTTCGCCTCGCGGTCTGCCGGCGCGAGTATTTTCGCAGCCCCAAGCTACAGGACCGCTTCCAACTGCGGTTCCGGCAGTGTTTGAGGGGTTTAGTACATACCAGCCGTGCGCTGGGTAATCAAACTACGTTAGGAATTTAGAGATCCATCTGTAGCTTCAGGTGGATCTTTTTCTGCCAGAAGACCACAACAAAGTAAAAAATTGATCCAGTCACGCACCCTTGTGCTATACTCGGAGGAATCACCTTATGACTGGATATAGGAAGTTATGGCGCTGTCACCAACCGATTTAAAGACATTGCTGCGGCTAGCTTTCGCGGACCAGATAACGTGGCTATCACCAATCCGCGGAGAAACCCCTCAAGTACGCTGGATCTGCTCCACCATTACCAGGGTTCAGGCGGGTGATCTGCTGCTGGTAGCAGGGACTGAACTAGGATCTGACAGCATCCAAACAGCCAATCATGCCGGTGCGAGTGCCTTGTTGGTTTTGAATAATGTCGAAGAGCAAGTGGACTTTACTGAATCCCCGCTGCCGGTCGCGCTGCACCACTCAACAGATAGTATCCGTGAGATCGAGAAACTGCTCAGTACAATTCTCATCAACCAACGCGCCGCATTGATGGAGCGTGGCGTGCGTATCCACACCCAACTGGCACAGATTGAAGCGGAGGGCGGAGGTTTATCCCACTTGGTGGAAGGTATTGCCGAACTCTCCGGACGCGGCGTGGTCATCCAAGATAAACGTCTCGCCGCGGTCGCCCACGCCCCATCGCCCGTTCTGTTAGCTATTTGGGATGAACTGCTGCCGCAGCTGTGTAGTCCAAAATCTCTACCTGACCAGCTTCAAAACCGCAAACAAGCCGGACCTCAGGCGGTTATCCTTACCCAAACCCTGCCTGGAAACATAGCCCGATTGGTAACACCGATCGTTGTCGGAGAGGTATCCCGAGGCTATTTATCCTTGGTTGGTTTCCCTAATGATTTTGATCCTCTAGACCAAGTCGTCGCCGAACAAGGTGCGATGGTTTGCGCGGTTGAGATGTCGCGCGCCAAGGCTGTACGTGAAGCCGAAAAACGCCTCAAAGGAGATCTATTAACTGCTCTGATACACGAAAACCTATCGCCGCGCGATGCCAGATTGTGGGCTCAATCGATGAGCATCGATCTGGATGCCCCACACGCCGCGCTGCGTCTATCTTGGGATTCTCCAGATCCACCCTCACGCCGGCGCCTGGAGACACTAGTAAATGGTGAACTCGCCGCGCAGGAGCTAAAAGGTACGCTCAGCCTGATGGGACAAGAGATCGTCTGCTTCTGCCAAGAAGCCCCTCAAGTGGATCGCCCTTTCACCACACTAGCCCTGGCGCGCAGTGTGATCAAACAAGGTGCCGTGGAATACCCTGATCGCCCGATCCGCTGTGGTGTTGGATCGCTGGCTGCGGATCTGATTGCTTGGCGGGACTCTTTCCGGCAAGCTGGGCAAGCGCTGGTGATGGCAAACCGTTTTCAGGAGGACAAACCGCTTTATTTCCCGGACCTGTCTGTCTACCGGCTGCTGATGCAGATCGAGCACAACCCGGAGCTTGGTAAATTCAAGCAGGAGATCTTGGGTCCGATCCTAACGACTGAGAATGCATCCGAACTGCTCCACACGCTGGAAACATACTTCGAGCATAATGGGAATCTCTCACAAACCGCGGACGCGCTCTTCGTTCACCGAAACACTTTGCTATACCGCATGAACCGCATCGCCGGCATCGCGGGGCTAGAAATGGAAGATCCCGATACGAGACTTGCCTTGCAGCTAGCGTTGATCTGCCACCGTATGCTAGACTCAAAATCGAATTGAAAGGGGAAAATTACCCCATAATCCATCTTTATTGGGCATTATGCCATAAGAGTAAGGGGGAAATGTTAGGTAAAATGCCGATGGACAATCCCCCTTCGAGCATATAAACTTAGGATAATTTATAGCAGCTTGAAAATATAGGATTCATTCTTGATGATCTCACTTAGCTTATTTGGATTAATTTTGGTTGTCCTCCTGGTTCTCATTCTTGGGATTGAGAGCCCCAAACCTGCTTGGGCAGCCAAGGCTGAGGAGTTGAGATAATTCTGAAGTCCGGCTAAGTGCTAAACCCTGAGTGCAACGGGGCTGCCCAAATAGCAGCCCCGTTTTATTTTTGTCGCGGAGAAGACAGCATGCGTTCCGATCGCATCAAAAAAGGTTATGAACGAGCCCCCCACCGGGCACTGCTCAAAGCTACCGGTGTACGGGATGAGGATTTCGACAAACCATTCATCGCCATCGTCAACTCATATATCGATATCATCCCCGGCCATGTTCATCTGCACGAGTTTGGTCAACGTATCAAACAGGGCGTCCGGGCTGCGGGCGGCATACCATTTGAGTTCAACACGATCGGTGTCGATGATGGGATCGCGATGGGGCATGCAGGGATGAAATACAGCCTACCATCTCGCGAGCTGATCGCAGATAGTGTCGAGACGATGCTCGAGGCGCACCAGTTCGACGGCATGGTATGCATCCCCAACTGCGACAAGATCGTCCCTGGAATGATGATGGCGGCTTTGCGGGTGGATATCCCATCCATCTTCGTCTCCGGTGGTCCAATGGCAGCAGGTGTAACTCCCCAAGGAGAAGTCGTCGATCTAATTTCAGTCTTTGAAGGTGTCGGTGCATACCGTTCAGGTACGATTAATGCGGACCAGCTAAAGCTGCTCGAGGACTATGGCTGCCCGTCATGCGGGTCTTGCTCGGGTATGTTCACTGCCAACTCGATGAACTGCCTGATGGAAGTGTTAGGGCTAGCTCTGCCGTTCAACGGTTCAGCTCTAGCGTTGAGCGAAGAGAGAGAGACACTCGCTGAACGTGCAGCGAACCAAATTCTCAGCCTCATTGCTGCCGATTTAACACCCCGGAAAATCGTCACCCAAGCTGCACTTGACGACGCCTTTGCCCTCGACATGGCCATGGGAGGCAGCACCAACACCGTGCTGCATACGCTCGCCCTAGCCCACGAGGCCGGCTTAGATTATTCGCTCGAGCGGATCAACCAGGTTGCTAAACAAGTGCCTTATTTGTGTAAGGTTAGCCCAGCAGGCAAATGGCACATGGAAGATGTGCACCGCGCCGGTGGGGTACCGGCAATACTGAACGAGATCGCAGCCTCAGGTTATAAGCTGAATTGGGACCGGTTAACCGTCAGCGGTGAAACCCTGCAGGAATCGATCGCCGGGATGCATGTCAGTGATCGTGAGATCATCCGTCCGCATACAAACCCACATAGCACAACCGGCAGCCTGGCAGTTATATTCGGTAACCTTGCGCCGGATGGGGCAGTGATCAAAATTGGGGGAGTCACGCCGGGGATGCATCAGCACCGTGGACCGGCCCGCATCTACGAGAGTCAAGAAGATGCTATGGCCGGCATCCTGGCGAATCAGGTTACAGCTGGCGATGTGATTGTCATCCGGTATGAAGGACCCCGCGGTGGGCCAGGAATGCAGGAGATGCTGTCACCTACCTCGGCCGTGATGGGGATGGGGCTCGGGGATAAAGTAGCGCTGATCACAGATGGGCGTTTTTCCGGTGGGACGCGCGGCGCCTGCATCGGCCACATCAGCCCTGAAGCCGCTGCTCACGGCCCAATTGCAGCCTTACAAGATGGCGACATCATCGAGATCGATCTGGATAAGGGCAGTTTGAATGTACAGCTAACAGCGGAAGAAATCGCAACCCGTTTGGCTTCTTTACCAATATTTGAACCACGTGCGAAGAGTTCTTGGCTGCGCCGATATTCCAAGATGGTCAGCAGTGCAAACCAAGGCGCAGTTCTAATTGCTTAGGTCATTTCTAGATTAGTCTAACCAGAAGTTCGTCACTAAAGGAGTACTTATGAAAAAAACTGGTGCTGAGATCTTATGGGAAATCCTAACCCGTGAGGGAGTTGACGTTGTATTTGGGTATCCAGGGGGGGCAAACATGCCCATATATGATGCAATGCTGTCCTACCCAGTTCACCATGTGCTAACCCGTCACGAACAAGGGGCAGCGCATATGGCGGACGGGTACGCCCGTGCTTCAGGAAAAGTAGGTGTAGTTATATCCACTTCCGGGCCTGGAGCCACCAACCTGGTGACTGGTATCGCCACTGCTATGATGGATTCCTCCCCTATCTTAGCGATTACCGGGCAAGTACATGCCCACTTAATCGGAGGGGATGCTTTTCAGGAGACGGATGTCACCGGTATTACCTTACCGATAACGAAACATAACTACCTGATCACAAGTGCCGATGAGGTCGCAGCAGTCGTCCGAGAAGCTCTCTACATTGCCCGCAGCGGACGACCTGGTCCTGTACTTATTGATTTCTGCAAAAATGCCCAAATCGAGCAGGTCGAATATGAATACCCGGAACAAATAACCCTGCCAGGCTATCGACCTCCAGCGCACGCACCTGTTGCTGATCTTGAACGTGCTGCCAAATTGATCGCGCAGTCTGAGCGGCCAGTCATCCTGGCGGGGCACGGTGTCGTCATGTCCGGTGCGGTCGGGGAAATGGCGGAATTTGCCCTCAGAACCGATACGCCAATTGCCCATACACTGCTTGGTTTGGGGAATTTTCCATCTACACACCCGCTAAGCTTGGGTATGATGGGGATGCACGGTTCAGCGCAGAGCAATCTCGCCATCCAAAACGCCGACTTGATCCTGGCACTCGGCATGCGGTTTGATGACCGGGTTACCGGCAACCTGCGAAATTACGCTCCCCGGGCGCATAAAATTCATGTGGAAATTGACCCCTCCGAAATTCACAAGAATGTTGAAGTGGACGTCCCACTGGTTGGCGATTTGAAAACCGTCTTGACTGATCTGTTGCCAATGGTCCCGGAACTTCGCCATGATGCATGGCGAGAGCAGCTAGAGGAATGGCGGAGCGACTCGCAGGAGCGTGACATTCTAGCTTGGCCCGATGACGGCAAGCTGTACGTCGCTCATGTCCTTCGTGACCTTTGGAAAGCCACAGCCGGTGATGCAATCGTGACCACTGATGTCGGTCAGCACCAGATGTGGACTGCCCAGTACTACCAAATGGATAAACCAAACCGCTTAATCACCTCCGGTGGAGCAGGGACAATGGGTTTTGGGCTGCCTTCGGCGATAGGTGTCTGGTTTGCAAACAAGGATAAAGAAATCTGGACAGTGGTGGGCGATGGCGGTTTCCAGATGACTCAGGCCGAATTAACCACCGCCATTCAAGAAGGTGCAAACGTCAAGATCGCATTAATGAACAACCACTTCCTTGGGATGGTGCGTCAATGGCAAGAGTTCTTCTTCGAGAAGCGCTATTCGGCTGTTGAACTCAAGAACCCCGATTTCGTAAAGATTGCCGAGGCACATGGATTAAATGCCTGTCGGGTTACTGAACCTGAAGATGTACTGGCCGCCATTGAATTTGCCCGCAGCACCCCGGGACCTGTGCTAATTGATTTCCGCGTCGAGAAAGAAGATGCCGTCTTCCCGATGGTCCCCGCGGGTGCTGACCTCGACCAAATGCTGCGCCGCCCAAACCGCCGCGCTGAAGTCCAACAATAACGCACCACCAGTGTTTTATAAGAAGGAGGAATCCATGCAGCATACGCTTATCGCACTAGTAGAGAATAAACCCGGTGTACTCAACCGGGTAGCTTCGCTCTTCCGGCGGCGTAACTTCAATATCGAATCATTAAATGTCGGGCAGACAGAACGGCCGGATATCTCGCGCATGACAATTGTTATGGATGGCCAAGATCATGATGCCCGTAAGGTCGAAGTCAATCTTTACAAACTGGTTAACGTGATCGACGTTCAAGATGTAACGAACCAGCCAGCTGTAACGCGCGATCTCGCCTTGATCAAAGTCAAAGCCATGCCCGAACAGCGGGCAGAGGTAGCCAACCTGGCTTCGATTTTTCGGGCTCGAATTGTGGACGTTGCCAGTGATTCGGTAATAGTAGAAATCACAGGTACCGAAGACAAGATTGAATCGCTCTTGGAGTTGCTTCGCCCGCAAGGTGTTATGGAAATGGTGCGAACCGGGAATGTTGCGATGATGCGCGGAAATGCGAGTGGTATTCGCTACGCACCAGGTGCTAACGGCAACAATAAGAATGGGCACGAAAAAGACGAAGAAGTAGAGATATTCACAAAATAAGCGATTATGTCCGCATGATTATGTCAAGATAAGGAGTATACAAAACCCAAATGGCAAATATTTACTATGAACGTGACACTGATCCAGAACTGATCCGCTCGAAAAAAGTAGCCATCATCGGCTATGGATCTCAGGGGCATGCGCATGCCCAAAACCTGCAGGATTCAGGCGTAGAGGTAGCCGTCGGGCTGCGTCCTGCTGGGAAGTCGTGGAGCAAGGCGGTTGCAGATGGTCTCACGGTATTACCAATCACAGAAGCTGCACAGAGGGCGGATACCATTATGATTTTAGCTCCCGATACAGCCCAACCAGCGATATATGATAAGTATATTGCTCCCCATCTGTCCAGCGGTAAGACCCTCATGTTTGCGCATGGCTTCAATATCCGTTACGGCACAATCGTTCCACCAGTAGATGTGGATGTCAGCATGATTGCACCGAAAGCGCCTGGGCACCGGGTCCGTGAGATCTATAAAGAAGGCGGTGGGACCCCTTCGCTCTTGGCTGTCCATCAAGATTACAGTGGAAATGCAAAGGAGCAGGCTTTATCTTATGCATTCGCTCTCGGTGCGACCCACGCGGGAGTACTGGAGACCACATTTGCTGAAGAGACCGAAACAGATCTATTCGGCGAGCAATCCGTGCTATGTGGAGGAGTCACAGCCTTGGTAAAAGCAGCGTTCGAGACGTTGGTGGAAGCTGGCTACCAACCAGAAATCGCCTATTTCGAATGCCTGCACGAATTAAAGCTTATCGTAGACCTCATGTATCGCGGGGGGATGAATTATATGCGTTATTCCGTTTCCGATACCGCTGAGCATGGAGATTATGTTGCTGGATCCCAGCTGATCACCGAAGAAACCCGCTACGTCATGTCAGGACTGCTCAAAGATATCCAAGATGGGACCTATGCGAAGAATTGGATCGCTGAAAATGAAGCCGGTCGACCCTGGTTCGACAATCAGCGCCGGTTGGCACAAGACCATATGATCGAAAAAGTTGGTGCAGACCTGCGATCAATGATGCCATTTATCGATCCGGTGACAATTAAACCAGGGGAATGACAATCGTGATGATTATTGAGGTATATCGGTGATGATCGCACCAAATTATGTCCGGATATTTGATACAACCCTTCGTGATGGCGAACAATCTCCCGGGGCAACTTTGACATCGGCAGAGAAGTTAGAGATAGCCCGTGGATTGGTGCGGCTCGGGGTAGATGTCATCGAAGCCGGCTTTCCGGCTGCCTCGCCTGATGACCTGGAAGCCGTTCGCCGGATCGCGATTGAGGTAGGTAATCCCATACCCAACGAGAGCGAATTTGCCGCGCCTGTACCGGTGATCTGTGGTCTCGCCAGGGCAACTACTAAGGATATCGATGCCGCGTGGCAGGCTGTGCAGCAAGCCCAACGACCCCGCATCCATACCTTTCTAGCTACGTCACCTATCCACATGCAGTATAAACTGCGAATGGATCCCGAGGAAGTCGTTGAACAAGTGCGCACGATGGTTGCCTATGCCAAATCGTTTTGCGCGGACATCGAATTTTCCCCTGAAGATGCCGGTCGCAGCGAGCCGGATTTCCTGTACCAGGTCTTGGGCGAAGCTATCAGAGCCGGGGCAATAACCCTGAATATTCCGGACACAGTCGGCTATACAACCCCAGAGGAATTTGGGCAGTTGATCAGTGGGATAATGGCGAACACCCCAGGTATAGAGAACGTTGTCTTGTCAGTACACTGCCATGATGACTTAGGACTGGCAACTGCAAACACTTTGGCTGGCATCCAGGCAGGCGCCCGGCAAGCTGAAGTAACAGTGAATGGGATCGGCGAACGGGCAGGGAATACGTCTTTGGAAGAAATCGTAATGACGCTATATACCCGCAGAACCGTATATGGATTGGAGACGGGGATTGACACAACGCAAATCGCGCGGGTTAGCCGGACAGTCTCTAACTACACAGGAATTCCAGTCCAGCCCAATAAAGCGATCGTTGGTGCCAACGCCTTCGCTCATGAGGCGGGTATCCACCAGGACGGTATGCTGAAGAACCAGTCCACGTATGAAATCATGCATCCTGAGACAGTCGGGCTCAGCCGGTCACGTCTGGTATTGGGCAAGCATTCCGGCCGGCACGCACTGCGTACCCACTTAGAAGAGATGGGTTTCGATCTCACTCCCGACGAACTTATCCACGCATTCGAGAGCTTTAAGGAGCTAGCTGATAAGAAGAAATCGATCACCGATGCCGATCTAGAAGCATTGATTGAAGACCAATCCTATCAGAGCCATGAGGTCTATAAACTCGACGGTCTGCAAGTTGCCTGCGGCACGATGGGTTTGCCAACTGCAACGGTGCGGTTGCGTGGTCCTCAGGGGAATCTGCACATTGAAGCTGCGATCGGGACTGGACCAGTGGATGCCACCTATAAAGCGATCAATGCCATAATCGATGCGCCCAATACGCTATTGGAATTCAATATCCATGCGATTACTGAAGGAATTGATGCGCTTGGAGAAGTAACTGTACGGCTACAGGGGAAGAACGGAGATAAAACCCAACGGACTTCTCCGCAGAGCGGCAAACCCAGCGCCCGAACATTTGGCGGTTATGGCGCCGATACGGACATCATCGTTGCGAGTGCAAAAGCCTATTTGGCGGCACTCAATAAATATATTGTCGCTTCGGGACGCTATAAAGTCCAAGAATCAGCACCAGCAGTACAGAGTATCTAATCTCTAATCAGAACCGGGCGCGATTAACCGCGAAAAGAAGGAATATCAAGATGACTAATAATAAAGATAACAATGTAAATGAAAACCAAGAATACAACCCAGAAAAATTCTCTGAACCACGAACCATGCCAAAGGGCTGGGACCTATCTGGATTGGTAAAACTTTCTAAGAACAGGAAACCCAACAAGCTTCATAATCAACAATCTGACCAAGCAGATGCGAACAACGGATCTGATGGCGCCATTTGGTTCGAAGACAAGTTCTCCGAGCCGCGTACTACGCCCAAGAATTGGGACGTATCCGCCTTGAAATAAGAAATTTCTATGCGAAAACCACGATCATTATTCACAAAAATATGGGACTCGCATGTCGTTGCCCAAGAAATTGACGCGCCGGCAATCTTATATATTGATTTGCACTTAGTCCACGAAGTGACTTCCCCACAGGCCTTTACCGGTCTTCGTCAGAGAGGACTCAGCGTCCGGCGACCGGACCGAACTGTAGCTACGATGGATCATTCAACTCCTACGGTGGATTTGGGTGGAGTGCAAATGGACAGCATGGCAGCTAAACAACTTGCCCAGCTGCGCAGCAACTGTGAAGAATTCGGCATCCCGCTGTACGATATGCAGAGCGAGCAGCGCGGGATTGTGCATGTAATCGGCCCAGAACTCGGCTACACGCAGCCTGGGATGACTATTGTTTGCGGTGACAGCCACACATCCACTCATGGCGCATTTGGGGCATTGGCTTTCGGTATCGGCACGAGCGAAGTCGAACATGTCCTGGCTACCCAATGTTTGTTGCAGAATCAGCCGAAACCCTGCCGGGTCAATTTCAATGGAAAGCTGCAGAATAATGTGAGCGCAAAGGATATGATCTTAGCTTTGATTGCAGAAATAGGGATCGGTGGGGGAACTGGTTATGTCTTTGAATACGGCGGGGCAGCGGTTCTAGGATTGAATATGGAAAACCGCATGACGCTCTGCAATATGTCTATCGAAGCCGGTGCACGGGCAGGTATGGTCGCACCAGACGACACCACATTCCAGTATTTGGCTGGTCGGGAACACGTCCCACACGGCACGGCCTGGGATCAGGCACTGGCATATTGGCAATCATTGCCCAGCGATCCCGAAGCAGTTTTCGACCGTGAAATCGACATCGATGCAACCAGGCTAGAACCGATGATCACCTATGGCACCAATCCCGGTATGGGGATGCCAATCAATGGGCGCATCCCAGATCCCGCATACGTGAACGACCTAACCCGCCGGGCAGCATTGGAAAAAGCTCTCAAGTATATGGATTTGAGTCCCGGTACTCAGCTTATTGAACAAGATATTAATATCGTCTTCATCGGCAGCTGTACGAATGGGCGGCTTTCAGATCTCCGTGAAGCTGCACGTTTTATCAAAGGCAGAAAAGTGGCCGAGAACACTAAACTTTTGGTGGTCCCAGGCTCAGAGAATGTTCGCCGTCAAGCTGAGGCAGAAGGGCTTGATCGAATATTCACTGACGCTGGTGGAGAGTGGCGCTACTCAGGGTGTAGTATGTGCATTGCGATGAACGGTGACCAGCTGCAGCCGGGACAATATGCGGTCAGTACCAGCAACCGGAACTTTGAGGGCCGGCAAGGTCCAGGTGGCCGGACATTCTTGGCAAGCCCAATCACTGCAGCTTGTGCGGCTGTCACTGGCAAAATTACCGATCCGCGCATATTCAGATAGCAAATAATAAAATTTACTGACATATAAAAATAATCGCAACTAACTTTGACTAACACCTGATGAAACCATTTCAAACTTTGATCTCACGAATAATACCCATAATACTCGATGATATCGACACCGATCAGATCATACCTGCTCGCTACCTTAAGGTCACAGATAAAGAGGGGCTGGCCGATGGCTTGTTCGCAGGCTGGCGGTATCGCAAGGACGGGGTGCCAGATCCAAATTTCCCACTCAACCAACCTGCCCACCAGGCTGCCCGAATACTGCTCGCTGGAGACAATTTTGGATGTGGATCATCCAGAGAACATGCCCCATGGGCGTTGATGAGTTGGGGTATCCAAGCTGTGATAAGTACTTCATTTGCAGATATTTTTTATAACAATGCCCTGAAGAACGGCTTACTGCCAGTAAGCCTAGCAGCAAGCGAGCACAAATTCCTCCAACAAGCGGTCCACGAACAACCGGATACCATAGTGCAAATCGATTTAGCATCACAAACTATCCTTATCGGCGATGATTGGCAAACGAATTTTCCAATCGATACTTTCAATAAAACTTGCCTGTTAGAAGGGATCGACCAGCTGGGATATATCCAGAAATTCAGCGAACAAATCGAAGCCTACGAGCAGGCGTATGGGGCAGCTCCATGAGCGACGTATATATATACGATACCACACTGAGAGATGGCACACAGCGCGAGGGTATTTCGCTATCGGTCGATGATAAGCTGAAAATCGCCCGCAGATTAGACAAGTTTGGGGTAGCCTACATCGAAGGTGGTTGGCCTGGCTCGAATCCCAAGGATGCAGCTTTTTTTGAACGTGCCAAATCGCTTGAACTCGCTTACGCAAAGATAGCCGCCTTTGGGTTCACCTTACGCAAAGGTGAAAAATTGTCCACAGACAGCAATATCCAACTGCTGATAAATGCCGAAACCCCGGTCGTCACCATCGTCGCAAAGTCATGGGACATGCACGCGACAATCGTGCTGGGTGTTTCACTGGAAGAGAATCTGCGCCTAATTGCTGACAGCGTGGCATATTTTAAGGAGCATGGCAAAGAAGTAATATTTGATGCAGAGCATTTCTTCGACGGGTATCACGCAAATCCTGACTACGCCCTGCAAACTGTACTGAAAGCCGAAGCAAGCGGAGCGGATGTGATTGTGCTATGTGATACAAACGGTGGGAGAATGCCTTGGGAGATAGAGCAAACCATGCAGCAGATCACTCGTGAACTGAAGGCGCCCCTTGGTATCCATGCTCATGATGATGGTGGGTGCGGTACTGCGAACAGCCTGGCTGCGGTGCGGGCAGGTGCAGTTCATGTCCAGGGAACAATCAATGGATATGGGGAGCGTGTTGGCAATGCAGACCTTACGACCATCATCCCCAATCTGCAGTTAAAAATGGGCAAAATCTGTGTCAGTCAGGAGAGCCTCGCCTACCTATCAGATCTGTCACATTACGTTGCTGAAGTAGCAAACCTGCCCCACGACCGCCATCTACCCTTTGTGGGAGCAAGTGCGTTCGCTCATAAAGGCGGTATCCACGTAGCAGCTATCCTCAAGAACCCTGACACATACCAACACATCGACCCGGCACTCGTCGGCAACCAGCGCCGTACGCTTGTATCCGAGCTTTCAGGCAAAGGCAACGTGATTGATAAGTCACGCCAACTCGGCAAGCTGATCGATACCGTCCAGGCGCGTGAGGCTCTGGCGGAGATAAAGGAGCTGGAGAATCAAGGCTTCAGCTTTGAAGGGGCTGATGCGACCGTTGATTTAATGCTCGAACGCCTCGAAGAAGGCTACCATCCGCCATTCGAGTTAATTGACTTTATGGTCATTGTTGAGCACCGTCAAGGTCGCGGCATCTTGGCTGAAGCCAATGTCAAGGTGCGGGTCGGCGACAAAATCATGCACACAGCTGCTGAAGGCAACGGTCCGGTCAGTGCACTTGATGCCGCCCTGCGGAAAGCATTGGAAGACGTTTACCCAGGCATAACCGGTGTCAGGTTAACAGATTACAAGGTTCGCATCCTGGACAGTGATAACGGGACTGGTGCGAGCGTGCGGGTCTTGATCGACACGAAAAATGGCAAAAAACGCTGGAGTACGGTCGGTGCAAGCTCAAATATCATCGAGGCCAGCTGGCGAGCACTCGCAGACAGTCTGGAGTACGCTTTGTTGAATGGGGCACGAGAAGCATGAAAGCCACAATTGCTTTGCTGCCCGGAGATGGAATAGGGCCGGAAATCATGGCAGCTGCGAGCCAAGTACTCAACCGGTTAGCAGAACTATTCGGACATGAATTCTCAATGCAATCACACCTAATCGGGGGGGCTGCCATCGATGCCCAGAGCACCGCGCTGCCCCACGAGACCTTGAAAGCCTGCCAGCAAGCTGATGCCATCCTGTTGGCAGCCGTCGGTGGTCCAAAATGGGATGACCCAACTGCCCAGGTGCGGCCTGAACAAGGATTATTAGGGTTGCGGAAGGAGCTAGGTCTATTTGCTAATCTGCGCCCAGTCCAACTACATCCTGACTTACACCATGCCTCCCCACTCAGATCAGAACGTCTAGCGGGTGTGGATTTGCTGGTCGTGCGTGAGTTGACGGGCGGGATTTATTTTGGTGAACCCCGTGAGCGGCGTTTGAGCGATGGGCTGATCGAAGCGGTAGACAGCATGGTCTACAACCAGGCAGAAATCGAGCGTATCGCTCATACTGCCTTCCAGCTTGCTCAAGGGCGGCGAAATAAGGTCAGCTCAATCGATAAGGCCAACGTTTTAGAGAGCTCACGACTTTGGCGTGAAACCGTTTCGCAGGTGGGGGAATCATACCCGGAGGTCGAACTCGAACACCTGCTCATCGATGCGACCGCCATGTACCTGATCACCCAACCAGCCCGTTTTGATGTTTTACTGACCGGAAATATGTTCGGCGATATCTTATCAGATGAGGCATCCGTACTTTCCGGTTCAATGGGCAATTTACCATCCGCTTCGCTTGGTAAGGCAACTAACAGGCACGGCTATCCACGCGGTCTGTATGAGCCGATCCACGGTTCAGCACCGGATATCGCGGGGGCTGGCATCGCTAATCCGATTGGAACTATCATCTCGACCGCCATGCTGCTGAGGTACTCCTTGGGCTTATCTCAAGAAGCTGAGCAAGTGGAAAACGCTGTAGCAGAGACGTTATCTGCAGGACACCGTACGGTTGATTTAGCCCGAAACGGCGAGCCGAGCCTGAACACGAACGAGATGACAAGACAGATCACCAGCCGTCTGAAACATCCCGAATAAAATTGACTTAAACATTCCTTGTCGTGGAGGGTGATGCAAATCCCGGCACCAGTATGCAGATCAATGATTAGGGAGAACCAGGAGCAAAGATGAAGTCAGACTATATATGGATTGATGGGGATTTCGTACCTTATGAAGCGGCAACTGCCCATATTCTGAATCCTACCATGCATTATGGGACCGGAATATTTGAAGGCATCCGCTGTTACAACACCACGAAAGGACCGGCTGTTTTTCGTTTGAAGGAGCACCTGGACCGCTTTCTGGGTTCAATTAAAATCACCGGGATATTGGATTACCCTTTCTCAAAGGATGCGCTGTATCAAGCAGTGCATACAACCATAAAATCAAACCGTTTTTCTGAGTGCTACATCCGCCCCTTGGTATACATGCAGGGACCGCTATCGTTAGATCTTGATGACTGGAAACCCGTGACCACGATCGCAGTATGGGAGTGGGGCCCCTTTTTAGGACGCGCGGCTGCAGAACAAGGTGTCCGCATGCAGGTATCCTCATTTACTCGCCATCACAGCAATGTCATGATGACCAAGGCAAAATTATCCGGAAATTATGTAAATTCAACCTTGGCGAAAACCCTGGCAAAACGTTCTGGCTTCGATGAAGCTGTCATGCTTGACCCACAAGGCTACGTCGCGGAATGCAGCGGCGAAAACCTGTTCCTAGTTAGAGATGATGTGATCTACACGCCTCCGCGTGCGACAGTCCTAGAAGGCATCACGCGTCACAGCGTGATCACTCTCGCGGAAGACCTTGGTTATACGGTAGTGGAAGAACCAATCACGCGCGATCAACTCTATCTGGCAGATGAAGTGTTTGTGTGTGGGACGGCAGCCGAGGTCGTGCCTGTGCGCGAGATCGATTTCCGAGCCATCAGTGAGGGGGTGCGTGGACCGATTGTCGAAGCTCTCCAAGAGCTCTTTCACGCGACGGTGCGCGGTGAAGGAGAACGTTCCTGCGATTGGCTTGACTACGTCGATGAAATCTGTTTTCGCAGTTTAGTGTTCCGTCAAATTTGATTTTTTTGTCAGAATAGAGTATAGACGGAACACTTTAAGCTTTGTCAAGGGAGTATATACTCGGATATCGAATGTAACTTTCATCCTTGACAAAGTACAAGGATTGAAATGACGGATATTGTAGTAGCCTATCAGGGTGAGCCAGGTGCATACAGCGAGCTAGCCGCATTGGATTTTTTCGGCGCCAGTATCGAGAGCGTACCATGCCAAATTTTCGAGGATGTTTTTACCCTAGTATCAGAAAGTAAATGCCAATATGGTCTTATCCCAGTGGAGAACTCACTGGCGGGCAGCATCCATCGCAATTACGATTTGATGCTCGAACACAATTTGCACATCGTTGGTGAATACAACCTGCGTGTCCGCCACTGTTTGTTAGCCCTGCCCGATGTGCCGATCACTGATATCCAACGTGTCCACTCTCACCCCCAGGCGCTTGCCCAATGTGATAGGAATCTCAAGCTGTTAGGTGTCGAGACTGTAGCTGAGGCTGACACGGCTGGCAGTGCTAGGTTAATCCGCGTGCGAGGCGAGCGTCATGCCGGGGCTTTGGCATCCCACCGTGCAGCTGAAGTTTACGATTTAGTCATACTTTCCGAGAATATGGAGGACAACCCCGCCAACTACACCCGCTTCCTGACGCTAGCTAGAGAACCTGAGCCGATCCGAGAGATAAAACAAATTGACTTCAAAACTTCGGTCGTTTTCAGCCTGCGCAACGAGCCAGGTGCGCTTTTCAAAGCGCTCAGTGTGTTTGCTTTACGGGATATCGACTTGACGAAAATAGAATCGCGACCCATCCAGGGACAGCTGTGGGAATATATGTTTTATGTTGATTTCGCCGGCCATGCTCAAGATCAAAACTGCACCAGAGCCCTGGACCACTTGACCGAACTTGCCCCATACCTGCGAGTTTTAGGTTCATACCAGCGCCACATCTTATCATCAATACCTGCACCTACTTCACCAACCGGATAAAATCCCCATCCTAAGTAGGAATCCCATTCCAGGTTATTTTAGATACCGCCAATTTTGCTGGAATGAGATTATTAATATAATCAGTACAACTTACTATTCTTTTGTTCCCACCAGCAGGTAGATGGGGATGCTGCGCGCTATGCTGGTATATGCATACTTTAATTAATAGATCAAAAAGTCAATTAAACTCATCAGATTCAAGAGGTGCCCGAGCTTAAAAACAAAACACCCCAATTCCGGGTGTCTGTAATTATTATTAATGATGTAAATAATCAGGAATTACTCACTCCCATCTTCTAAGAGTGCGTAGCTGCGTGCATTTTCGACCAGATCGATCACCCGCTCCATCAACTCTTCGGTGACCTTCCGCAGAACGCGGTAATTAGCTTCCGCTTGTAGGGACAATTGCGGCAGCCAAGGCTCACCGATATTGATAAAACAGGTACCACCAAACTGCCATTGGCCAGTCGTTTCACGGTCATGAAACTTTTTGGTTGCGATTTTCCGAGTGTGCTCATCAGGGACATAAAACCCGACCGGGACAACCGGGACAGCGCTTTCGAGAGCTAATAACGCGGCGCCAGCACCGGCGCGGTGGAAGGAACGGGCGTGATTCAGTTTGCCTTCAGGGAATATGACCACAGAGTTGCCCTGTGCCAGTCGTTCACGGGCAGCGTCGATCGCATCGCGCCCCTGACCAATCACAACGGGAATCTGATCTGCAAGCGCCAGCAACTTGCCTATTATCGGCACGGTGAAAGTTTCTTCTTGAATGAAGTAATGCAGCTGCTCCTGCAGGATAAATGGCAGCATGAATCCGTCTGTAACATTCGCGTGATTAGCGATAATGATCTTTGGACCGGCTGGTATCCGTTGGATACCCTCGACATGCACTGAGTCGATGAATAAGGTAATATAGCCTTTCACAATCGAGCGGATAAATTTATACCAAAAATTCACATTGCTCACAGATGATTCCTTGTGCTTCTAAGTATCTGCAAATTGCTAACTAGATTCTAGGCAAATAACTTTAGTATGCATATTCCCAAGTATACAATTAATGCATTACTTCGGATATCACCAATTTGTCCCAATCCTTGGGATCAATTCGATTTGCAATAATGATACGATAGTATAAAAACTCATACCACCAGCAAATTTAATCAATACTTAACCTAATTATACAACGTGAGTTCGCCCAAGACCATAAATTTTAAGGGGAATTTTAGAAATGGGATCACCTATATAAGCCCCTCTCGCATAATCGGTCCATCAGGTAAAATTGTTAAAATGGGATGATCATCCCAACGATCCCTTCACACAACGATAAGGGGAATAATATGAAACAATGTCTCCTAGATGGCGAAAATCTCAGCCTGGAACAGGTTCAAGAAGTCGTCATGCATCCTGAGATCGAAGTCGTCCTGACCGAAGAGGCAAAGCACAAGGTACTACGCGCCGAGCAGGCAGTACGCAGCCTAATAGAACGCGGCGAAATTGTCTATGGGGTTACAACAGGATTCGGTGCTTTAAAAGACCGCATAATCCCCCCCGACCAAGCCGCCCAGCTGCAGCGCAATATTTTAATGAGCCACGCGGTAGGTGTCGGTCCAGAACTCGATCATGGAACAACTCGTGCGATGATGTTAATCCGGGCCAACACTTTGGCAAAAGGCCATTCCGGCATCCGGTTGGAGACACTACAGATGCTACTTGACATGATCAACCGCGGGATCCATCCCATCGTACCCAGCCAGGGTTCCTTGGGCGCTAGCGGTGATCTGGCTCCGCTGGCCCATATGGCATTACCGCTCATCGGGTTGGGAGAAGTTAACTATCAGGGCCAAAAGATGCCCGCATCACAGGCTCTCCAGCAGGCGGGTTTATCAGCGGTTGAATTGGGCGCAAAGGAAGGTCTGGCACTAACAAACGGAACGTCTTTGATGACCGCCATTGGTGTCCTAACCACGCTGCAAGCAGAAAATCTGGCTTGTGTGGCTGACCTGGCTGGCTGCTTAACCCTTGAAGCGCTGCATGGAACCCCACGCGCGTTTGATGAAAGACTGCATGCGGCGAGACCGCACCCGCGCCAGATAGAAAGCGCGGCATATATGCGGCAGTTGATTTCCGGCAGCACTTTCACCCGTCCGGATGACCCGCTAAATGTGCAAGATGCCTATACCTTGCGCTGCATGCCCCAAGTGCACGGTGCAGTGCGGGATGCTGTGCGGTATGCCCGCTGGGTGGTAAACATCGAGCTCAACTCCGCAGTAGACAATCCCCTGCTTTTCTTTGACGAGCATAGCGACGAGCCGGAGGTGATATCTGGTGGAAATTTCCATGGTGAAATCGTCGGAATCGCCATGGACTACTTAGCTTTAGCCCTAACGGAATTGGGGAATATATCAGAAAGGCGGCTGACTCGCTTGACAGATGAAGCCAGCAACCGGGAAACCCTTCCCGCATTCTTAACCCAGCATGGGGGTTTGAACTCGGGCTTCATGCTGACGCAATATACGGCAGCTTCGCTAGCTTCAGAGAATAAGGTTCTCGCACATCCCGCTAGTGCGGACACAATCCCATCATCGGCTAATATTGAAGATCATGTCAGTATGGGCACCACGGCTGCACGTCAGGCCAAGATTGTCGCAGACAATGTCGAGCTCATTCTCTCTTTAGAGCTGTTCGCTGCCTGCCAGGGGGTCGACTTCCGGCGTCAAGTGCTTGGTCCTGATGCCAGACTTGGCCTAGGTACACAACCTGCTTACAGACTGATCCGGGAGCACGTGCCGTTTCTTGAAGAAGACCAGGTTATGTATCCATTCATAGAGCAGGTAAGAGTTATGGTCGCTGGAGGAGCGATTCGTAATGCAGTCCAGGCGGCTCTAGTCGATTCTGATGTACAGGCAATCCTCACTCCAAACCAGTCGAAGTAAGTCAGGTTTTTCAACATTGGCATGTCAAAACCTCGCAATCGCTTCCCGGTTACAGTTCATATCTTCTTACTCCGCCAGAAACATGTCTTGCTCCTACGCAGACAGAATACGGGATTCGCAGATGGCCTTTTCAGCGTCGTTGCAGGGCATATTGAAGGTAACGAGAGAGTGCAACAGGCGGCGAGACGTGAAGCAGCTGAGGAAGTTGGGATCGGGCTCAGGGTAGATGATTTACATTTCGCTGGCGTAATGCACCGTCGAGAAGGTCAGGAAAGGATTGATTTCTTCTTTTCAATCCATATCTGGCATGGTGAACCTGCGAATAAAGAGCCCGATAAATGTTCGGAACTGCGTTGGGTTCCCATCGATAAGCTCCCGGAAGATACAATCCCATATATCCGGGAAGCAGTCCGCTGCTTCCGGCAAGCAGATTTTTTTATGGAGTATGGTTGGGAAAAGGCAGCTTTGGATTGAGCACTCCTCTAATCACCCCGCCCAGTAATAAGATCGCTCTCCAACCTACCATTGTTCTGGCCACCCCAACAAGGGCGTATCTGCTGACCAGCATCCACAGCAGATCAAGCTAGGATTTCATAACCCGTTTCTCCAAGTAGCGCTGTAAACTCTCCTCCAGCAGCTCTACTTGGCTCTGAGCATCCATCCTGGTGCAGCCAGAGGTCGAAAAAACATTCGCATCCATGGTAAGCAACATCTCATAGAAATCCAACAAGCCCATATTGACCTCAACAGACAATTCTATTCCATGCAAATTTTGATGCAGGATTACGATTTTCCGGATTAATTCAGCGCGCATGTAGCTCGGGTCATTCAATGCGACTTCGAGATACAGCACCAGGGCGCGTTGATATTCCGGCGGACTTTTTTCTGGCAGGCCGCTCGCTATGAATGTTTCAGCGCTGATGCTGAATAATTCCGCCAGGATCATGGCGCGTCCATAATCCATAATTCCACCTACCATCAGCATCTGCAAAATTTCCCGGTGATCGAGCTGGCGCACCAGGTCGGCCCGCAAGCCCAAGAGCTCAGCCAGCCCTTCATCGATCGCGGTGATCGCTTCATCGTGCTGGCCAGCTTTGGTTAATCTTAAGACATGTGTGAGTACTGCCACCGCTTGGCTGATCAACCGCATGATATAGTCTTCGGTATACATAACCATATTTCACTTCCGAAGCGTGACCCGGTATATCTAAGTATAGGCATACCCAGGTTTCTTCCCCAATAGTTGGGCAACTAAAAAAGGCGCATTAACTCGTTTCACATGCTTGGATATCATAATCTACTTCAATCGATGATCTGATAACGAAATCTGACCCTCAGATAAGAATTACGATCAGTGAGCTTATTGTCGTGAAGAGAACACCAAGAATAAGGCCCACGGAAACTGAGATGCGGATAAGTTCGGTAAGAGATTGGGGGGACATTTCAGCCGGTATAGATAAAAACAATGGGCACCAAACCGCCAGCACCAGTTAATCGATCACTAATGTATCATAGAATGGGAAAATGACAAAAATCATAATAGCAGCACAGCCAATAGTCCCTCGAAACAAAAAGAATCCTAAACGCCCAATCATACTCACAAGTGTCCTAATACTCACGCACCTGAGCAAGGAGCTGTGCCGCGGCCTGACCTAAAAGCATCCCATCCGCCCCGACAATGATCAGAGTATACCCTCGGGTGATATACGGCTGTACCGCCTCTGCACTCACGCCAAATATCCCCAATGGCATACCTGCCGCCTGGCATACATTCGTCACCTGATCTATCGCGGCAATCACATCGGGGTGAGCGACCTGGCCCACTAAACCCATACTTGAGGACAGGTCATATGGACCGAGCATCAGCGCGTCAATGCCCACAACCTGTACGATGGCAGCGATATTCTCTACGGCTTGGATATGTTCAATCTGGACAACAACCACGATCCGTTGGTTGGCTTGCCCCACATACTCAGCAAACTGCATGCCATACCCTTGGGCGCGCCCTAATCCCACGCCACGCTTCCCGAGAGGTGGATATTTCGCCCATTGGACGACTTCAGCCGCCTGGGAAGCGCTGTTCACCATCGGTGCAATTATCCCCTCTGCCCCGGCATCAAGTGCTTTCTTGATGTGTACTTCGTCCTTATCGGCCAACCGCACTAGACAGGGTAGTCCTGGACCAGCTATCTGCAGCATCCGCTGCACCAAGAGATCATCAAACTGGGCATGCTCGGCATCAATGAACAGCCAATCGAACCCCGCACCGGCCATGATCTCAATAACTTCTAATGACGGCAGGGAGATCATCGTACCGATCAAAGGTTCTCCAGATTTCAAATGTTGGCGAAATGATTTATCCATATCAAGTTCCTAGTTGATAAGTGCAACCACAATCACATCTCTAGTTTGTCCTTGAAATAATCAACAGTTCGCTGGAGACCATCATCCAAGCTCACTTGTGGTACCCAACCTAACCCCTGAGCGGCTTTCTGACAGTTGAAGTATGACAAGTAGATATCCCCAGGTCGTTTTGGTGCTGATACCACCTCGACCTCCTGCCCGACGATCGCGACCAAATTGCGGTGGAGGCTGTTGACTGAGGTGCCTTGTTCAGAAGCAATGCAGTATGCTTCCCCTTCATACTGAGAAATCGCGGCAAGGTTGGCACGAGCGACGTCTTCGACATAGACATAATCTTTCTGCTGTTCTCCATCCCAATCAATCCGGATCGGTTCGCCGAGTAAGATCGCCCGGGAAAAGATGGCGATCACACCCGCTTCACCTAAGGGATCTTGACGCGGGCCATAGACGTTCCCATAGCGTAATGCAGCATAATCTAAACCGTACATCGCGCGCCAGTATCGAAGGTAACCCTCGCTGGCCAGTTTGGTAACCGCGTATGGCGACTCTGGGTGCTGGGGCGTGCCCTCATCAATCGGCAAATTGTCGACTGTGCCATAGGTTGCACCAGATGAAGAGAAAACCACCTTGCGGGTACCGAAACGTGTACAGCACCCGAGGAGATTAATCAAACCCAAGACATTTACCTGGGCATCGTGGGCTGGGTCGTCTGTCGATAATTTAACTGAGTGCTGGGCTGCCAGGTGGAAGACGACTTCAGGCTGCTCTGTTTCGAAACGGTCTACTAGTGAAGCGTCGCGGATATCTAGCTGGTAGAAACGAGCCCCCGAGTTGACATTCTCCAAACGACCGCCGCCGTGCTCCCACAGATTATCTATGACCGCGACTTGGTGTCCGGCCGAGACCAGCGCATCCACAACATGCGACCCGATGAAACCTGCCCCGCCAGTGACCAGTGTTTTCATGAAATCTCCTCCAAGTCCATATACTTTATTTCGAGATCAATAATATTTTAACTAATAGTTGAGCCAGAAATAATGCCACCAACATAGCTTGGGGCAAGTATATCACTCGTTGTCCCAGTGCAAACCGGCCTATGCACCATAATCAATTGCTGTGTTGATCTGCACATGAACTAATAGCGGGAGCTTTACACTGTGATCGATATTTGCTATAGTAATATCATTACAGAGGATTCAACACGGAGCAGCCCCCAAGGAACCCGGACTCGCCTCAATTGGGTACGGGATTTGATCCATTCACACGCTTTGCACCACGAAGTAGTTTACAAATCCGGAGGTTATGTATGATCATCCGCCGCTTACCAATTCTATTGCTCGTGACCCTAGCGTCGTTCGGATTGGTCAGTGTCGTTCTTGCCGCTGCTGGTCAAGCTTACGAGACCGCAGATCACATTCTGGCAAATCCACTCCATTCACCCACAAACCGGACGATTAAAACCGTTCAATCACCGCGTAACCACACCGCTGCCGTAACGTTATCGTTCTTACAGCTGCAGGTCAATTATGGGCATGATTGGGTCGCGGGTGAAACAGATCCCAATGCAACTGTGACAATCACGATCACTGATAATGTACGTGCAGTGAAAGCAGAAGCCCTACTCCAAGCTGATGAAATTGGACACTTCTTAACCACCTGTGAAAGCTGGTCTCCCGGCGGATGCCCAGACATTCAACCTGGAGATCATGTCCACGTAGAATCTACTGGCGTGACCGGAAGTATCAGTCCCATTGGTTCTCTTCTGGGAGAAGTGGACTATGCCAGTGATTTGGTTACGGTCACGCTGAACGCCAACTGGCTTTCTGATAACACAGACGTGCAATGCGAAATATTAGGAGAACTAACTCCAAATCCAATTAATACAACGTCTAACCCAGATGGAGGGCAATTTGCTTGTGATTTCGGTGAGGTGGGCTGGGACCTACAGGTTAGTGATATAGTCGCAATCAGCTACTTTGAAGACGATGGTGATCAAGTGATTAATACAATCGAATGGCCGTTCTTGGCGGCGAATATCGGACCCTGGAGTGATGGCAACCGGCATATCTGGGGCAGCTCCCCCTCTCCTAACGCCAGTGTTATACTCACGGTCACGACAGATTTGGGGGATTTCATTGCTGGTACAACCACATTTCCGGACATGAACGGGTACTTCAACACGGGCAACGACTTTCCGGAGGGAACTTTAGCGCCATGGAATATCCTGTATGCCGATTTTGGTGGGATTATCACAGATTCGCTTTCTATGTACCCAATGTCCGGTTCTGCAAATCCCGAAACCAACATCATCACGGTTACCGCTGCTGGCCCACCGACATATACCATCGATCTTGAGATCTGCGCCCCTGATGAAACATGCGATTGGGTTGATTTGGGTGAGATTGGTTATAGCGGAGTGATCACCAGTGATATTATGAACGATTATTCTATCGATGTTGTGCATGGGACGAGACTAAATGCGCACATGAATGTCCGTAATGGACACAACATCGTGTACTCATGGGGATTGCCAGCACCCGAGTTGGGTCTTTGGAAATGGCATGTTGGCGAATACGCCCGTCCGGGAGGTATCATTATTTACGGCATACACTATCGTAACGATGGCAATGGACCCGCTGAAAATGTCGTCATTAAAGATACGGTGCCACCCTACACTTCTTATGCTGCAGATACAAACGGATTTCCTGTAACGGTTGGTCCACTCAACGAAATCTCCTGGGAGCTTGGTACGATCGAGCCAGGTGAAAGTGCAATTTACTATGTCACATTGAATGTTGACCCGAATACACTGCTTGGGACAGGGACCATCGATCAGAATTGTGCCGTGATCATGTCATCGACGCCTGGAGATTGGGAGCCCGAGAATGACTTGTCCTGCAGTCAGGTGGTGGACGTCTGGGAAGATGAAGTTGACCTGTCTGTACGCAAGTGGGCAGAGCCCAGCGACCCGCACCCCGGACAGGAATTTGACTACCGGATCGAGTGGTGCAACCTGCGCGGTGCGTCTGCTGGTCCAGTGGTGATGACCGATACCTTACCAGTCGGTGTTTCATTGATTGAGTGGCAGGAGAGCGAGCCGGGGATGCACTTCTGGTACCAGATCACTGCCGATGAGCAACAGGTGGTGTTCTGGGCACCCGGCCTGCCGGGTAACCGCTGTGAAACGATCAAAATAAGAGCATCCCTGGATGCCGAGGTAGTGATACACACAAAATTGATTAATCTAATCAATTTATATATACATGGCGATGTCAATCCGGAGAACAACTGGTGGGTAGATGAATCCACTTTCGCCAGCCCAACCCGCTATGATTTAGCAATCGAAAAAGAACAGGGGGGAGCAGTGCTGGTACCGGGTGGCTATGTAGATTTCTGGTTGGGGTACCACAATCATGGCAATGTCGAGTCAACCGTCCGCATCACCGATACCCTACCACCAGGACTAGTTTATGTGTCTGGTACCTGGGGCGAGGAAACACCCTGGGCCGGGGAGGCAATACCAGAACCAATCACATTTGGTAACCAACTGGTCTGGGAAATGCCAGCAGTAAGGGTTAACGAACAACGCGGAGTCAACATCCGATTAGCTATTGTTGAGACGGTTTCTCCAGGTACAGGCATGGAAAACTGTGCCAAAATTGAGGGTGAAGAGCTGGATGAAAATTCAGCAGATAATATCGCCTGTTCATCTTTCACTGTCCAACCACTTGGTCCTAACCTGCAAGTGGAGAAATGGTCCGAGTGGCGGGGAGAAGAGCAGCTTGGCTATACCATCCGTTTTGCTAACATTGGCAATCAAGCGGTAACGGGAGTATGGATCACGGATACTTTGCCGGTCGGCGTAATACCCTCCAGTTGGCCGGAGATACATTTCGGAGAGCAGCGCACTGGTGAAACCATCGACGACATTGAGAACGGACTGTGGTTGTTTAAGTTCGCAGAGATTTATCCCGGAGAGGTCGGGACGATCAATTTCAATGTGGATCTACTCGAACCTAGTGCCCCGCTGCGATGGTATACGAACACGGTTGATATCAGTCTACCAATGGGGGAGGTGACCCCAGCAGATAACTTCTTTCAGGACATTGTAATAAAACAATTACCAAAAATTTTTCTACCTATAACGCTAATAAATAAACAATAATATATAAAAAATAGTTTATCAATCGCACCAATTCTTACTGTAATCGTACTACCAATTCCGCTAGCAGTCGCTGGGAGGCAGCTGCGATTTCTTCAACAGCTCGATTGAAGGCGGCTTCATTGGCTCGGGATGGTTTGCGGAAGCCGCTAATCTTGCGTACATACTGCAACGCGGCTTCATCCAGCTCCTCTTCAGTAGCCGGGCGATCTGGATATCTAAGTTGTTTAATACTCCTGCACATTTACCACCTCAGTAAATACAATATTCTCATCCAATTTCACCACTCTTTGATCCATGCTTGGTTTAGCGTGTAGTTCTCAAACCCTGCTGCACGATACAGTCGATGAGCGGGTTCTTCATACGACCCAACCGTTGCACGCGTGGCACCCATGTACTGCAAACGCCGCAACCCCTCATTCAATAGCTCCTTTCCTAACCCTTGGCGTTGGTATTTCGGGATAGTCCCGACCGGTTCAAATGCACCTGTGCGGGTAACATCATCAAACCAAAGTGTGCAGAAGGACGCGACAGCTCCATTCTCATCCGTGACAACAAGATCCAAATCTCGGCGGTATAGGGGCGCACGCTGAATATTATGATACCAGCTGGGGTCGGTCCGATTCTGAATGGCTTGATTGATATCATCCGGATGAAAGGCTAACCCGGAAGCATAGCAGCGGTCTAAGAATTCGGCACCGAAGCCCAAGGAGTGAACATGAAACCCGGGTGGCAGTTTAGCCGACGGGATCGGATCTTCCACGGAACGCCAGCGCATCATCTCTTGGTATGATGTCATGTGATAACCACGGGATGTCAATCTTGCTTGACGGTGCCTATCCCCGGCGACTGACCAGACGATTAATTCGCTTGCACCCTCCGCAGTCTGCACTGCAATTTGCTGCTCTGCTGTGGAAAGCATCTCATCGATCAGATCCGGAGATTGACTATCTGGATGGATGTGTAAGAATGCTTGACCGCGGCTTTCTGGATTGAGAACTGAAATAATCTGCCCGTCATTCGTCTCCCATAACCATATTACATCCTCTAAGGAGAAATGGTCGATGTTCTCAACCCCATGCCAGCGCCAGTAATCAAAGCGGTAAGCCTGCCAGCTGGATTCCAGGCGATCATTCAGCAGATACACCTCGCGCAAGAAAGTACGGATGCGCCAGTAATCCACATCAACTTGAAAACAACGATGTGTCAACAAGAATTACACTCCTTACACATGCTATCAGATTACCCAACAAGTCGTCATTAATCGCGGATCCAAACACAATGATAATGATTATATACAATTAAACCAATTGGCTGCTTCGATTTGATTTTAGTATCGCATGGAAGCAGCCTAAAACGGACAGCTGATTCATTTTAAGCGTACTTTGCGATCGCAGAAAGCAGATACTCTGGTGGTTCTACTTTGCTGACGAATTCATTTACCCCCGCAGAACGAGCAGCATCACCGGCCTCCGCGCGACCGCTCAGGGCAATCACGGCAATTTCTGGGATAGCAATCCTTAATTGCGTTATGAGGTGCACATCCGTGAATCCCGGTAGTTCCCAATCAAGCAGGATCACATCAGTGTTATTAGTCTTGGTTTTACGCATCAAATCATCTGCATCAACTGCCTCGCCAATTACTTCAATACCCGGCTGGTGTGCCAAAAGAACCTGCAGTGCATAGCGCACTTTCGGCTGATCGTCGGCGATTAATATCCGCAATTTATGACCTTTATTTTGGTCTTTTTCTGCTTGTCTAGTATTACTATTCATCCCAATCACACATCATAGCCTGAGAATTCCAAAACACAGCGGTTGGTATCGGCGAAGCCTACGGACATATTCCAAGTCTTTGAATAATTACCAGCGTCCGTAAATTTTGCAGACGATCACCCTGGAATAAACGTAAACTCACCAGTGAGTTACTAACGCCCGAACCGTTTGATGAGTATTCGCCGGTTTCTGGTTAGAATTCCAAATCCTGATCGTCTCATTTCTTCATTCTTGGATCCAACGCATCACGCAAACCATCTCCAATAAAGGTAAATGCCATCACTACTAAACCAACACATAGCGAAGGTGCGAACAAAATCCATGGCTGGGTGTTAATAGCAGTCTGACCTTCTAACATCATCATACCCCAGCTGGTTATGAAGATAGCATCTTGATTGGTGGCCGGTTTCAGGCCGATCCCGAGATAACCAAGCACTGCTTCGGCGATGATCATACCGGGGATAGCAAAAGCCATCCATACTACGATCGGACCAAGTACATTCGGGAAGATATGGCGCAGCATGATGCGGTAGTCGCGCACGCCGACACTGCGAGCGGCTTCAATGTAGTCTTTTTCTTTTTCCGATAATGTGGAGCCGCGCACAAGCCGAGCAACTCCAACCCACGAAACAACTGCCAGGGCAATAAACAGCAAGAACAACCCGTTTAACCATTGACCAATAGGGGCATCCCGCAAGGTCACCATCAAGATGATGTAGAGCAACAGGTCAGGGAAAGCATAAAAGACATCGGTGACTCTCATCATGATGTTATCAACTCTTCCGCCAGCAAATCCCGAGAGCATACCTACTGCCGTTCCGATCACCAAAATCACAATAACCGGCGTCAACCCGACCACCATGGAAACCCGTGCTCCATAAATCAAACGGCTGAGCACATCCCGACCAATCGTGTCCGTACCGAGGATAAAGCGCGGGTCCCCACTTTTCCCGTTAGCAGCCTCTTTTACCCAAACAGGGGGCAGGTAGCTTGTCGCGTCATGAATTTGCAGCGGGTTCATTGGGGCTATTACTTCAGCGAAGATCGCCACAAATAAGAAGAAGCTAACAATAAACATACCGAAAACTGCTGCTTTGTTGCGGATCAGGCGCAGCCAGGCATCCATCCACAGACTACGCGATGGGCGCCGGACTTCAGGTAATTCGACAACCCGTGACTGAACCATCGTTGCCATTTCAATGCTCCTCTGCTGAATGAGTCCCAGGGTACTCTCTGCGAGAGTTTAGTTATTTCCACCTAGGTACGGGCTGCTTGAGATATTAACAGCCCGTACCAAGCCTGGGAAGATGATATTCAACCAACCCGAATTCGCGGATCTAGGAACCCGTATATTAGATCCACGGAGAGATTGGCGAAGGTAATTAATAATCCATATACCAGTGTCGTGCCTAAAATCATGGAATAATCGCGGTTGCTGATTGCCTGGACGTATTCACGTCCGATCCCAGGGAAGGCAAACATGGTCTCTATGATAAAAGAGCCCACCACCAACCCGGCTAGCGCGGGACCCAAGATGGTGACAATTGGGATCAACGCGTTCTTCAACATATGGACAAAGATAACGGAACGTTCGTAAACGCCTTTTGCCCGTGCAGTACGGATATAATCCTGGTCCAACACTTCCAAAACTGATGTCCGCGTCAGGCGAGCAGTAAAAGCCATCGTTCCAAAGCCTAAAACCAATGCCGGGATAATCCAAACTTTCGGGTCTCCCCAAGAACGAGGTACCACACTAACCCAATGCAGCATGACACCAAAGATAATGATCAGATAAATGCCGATTACAAAATTGGGTACTGAAACACCAAAATTGGCGATCAAAGCACTCGAGTAATCAATCCAAGTATTGCGGTTCAAAGCTGCCAAAATCCCAGCCGGGATCCCTATAAAGACTGCAAAGGCCAATGAAATTAATCCCAAGCGGACTGAATAACCGAAACGGCTCTCCCAAATAGGTTTTCCTTCGGGAGCTCTGAATAGGATTTCCTGAACTGACCGTCCCCGCTGGCGGTAAGATGGCCCGAGGTTCCCGCATATCGCGCCGCATACATACTTGCCATCGGAGTTAAAATCACCTATCACATAAGCGACAAACTGGCGCCACATGGGTTTATCCAAGCCAAATTCCTGGTTCAAACGTTCTTGAGAAGCGGCATCCAGCTGACGCCGGTCTGTATTCCGATCCCAAGGACCGCCAGGTGCAGCATGCATTAGCAGGAACGTCACCAGGGCAATCGTGAAGAGTACGGGAATAATCCAGAGAAGTCGACGTATTGTAAAGCGCACCATGGTTACCTGTCTTTCGATGGAGCCGGTCACTCTATTGAGGAACCGGCTCCATGATCAAAGTACGGAGGAGTACTAATCCAATCTCCCAGAGTTCTATCCAGACTCACCTGTCTGCCACCAGTTGAGTAAGATACCCCGGTGAGATCGGTGAGATCCTATGGCATCATGCTGGTATCTATGTCCACTATGAGCGGGTCAATCGATCCGGGCCAATCAGCGTCCTGAGGGGTAGTATTGATCCCCTGAACCCAAGGCTTAACCAGGAAATTGTTGACATCATTCCACATGAATGCACCGGGGACTGAATCGATCAGCATGTCCTGTGCCTGCTTATATAGCGCCATGCGTTCAACTGGATCAACCTCAGTATCTGCTTCCAGAAGGACAACGTCTAATTCCGGATTGGTATACGCGATCCTGTCGGCGAACCAGCTGCCAGTTGTCCAGTAGACACTCAACCAGTTTTGCGGATCAGGATAATCAGCACACCAACCCATGATGAACATTTGCGGCGCGGTCTCTTGCTCCTTCGAAATGGCCGTATATGTAGTTGGTTCGACTGGATTCAACTCAATATTGATGCCGAATACTTCATTCCATTTTGCCACTAACCATTCGTTGCGTAAGCGGTTGCGGGGAGTGTCACCAAAAGTATCAACGATAGGCGGCAAGTTTTCAATGGACCCGTAGCTCGATTCTGCAACCAGCTGACGAGCGGCTTCCGGATCAAATCCCCAGCGGGTCTCTCCCTCCTGGTAACCGGGGAAGCCAGGGGGTATCCAAGTCAATGTCGGAGCACCAAGCCCATGGAGGACATCTCGTACCCAGGCTTCACGATCAACTGCAGTCGCAAAGGCCGCACGGACTTTCGGATCGGTGAAAGGCTCTTTTAGATGGTGGAAGTTCACTACAAAGCTGCAAGATCCGGGGTATATCATCGCCTGCTTACTAAGCAATTCGTCAGCCATTACAGTCTCATAATCTTCAGCCGCGAGGGCGATGATATCGAATTCATCATTAAGGTACGCCTGGTAGGCAATGGCCGTGTCGGTGATATACGAGAACTCGATATCGACCTTGCCCTGCCCACCCCAGTAGTACGGGTTAGGGACAAAATATCCACGTACGAATGGCTCCAGGCTGGTTAAGATATACGGGCCATTCCCGACATGGTATTTCGAGCTGTTCCACCAGTTATCGCCTCCTTCGGCAATTAATTCTTCTTTTGCAGGGTACACCACCCACAAGCTCATTACCGTATGGAAGTAAGGGGCAGGGCGAGCAAACTTCAGCTTCAAAATCCGGCAATCTTCTTGCCCATAATCCGTACATGGTTGGCCATTGAGGTCCAAGGCCTGAATGCCTTCTTCGAGCATCGCAAAACCCTGTTCGGATTCTTCCCCTTCCCCTAACCGCCACTCAGACGCGCCGTAAATTTCATCCGTGATCCCAGCATACTCGCCCGCTGTTGCTGGATCGATAGTGCGAAGCAGTGAATAGCGGAACCGCAGGGCGTTCAACAGACTGCCATCATAGTACTTTAACTCTTCTCGGAGTGTGAAAGTTAGCTCTGTGGCGTCTTCGTTATATTCCCAGGTTTCAGCTGCAGCTGGTACAGTCTCTAGGTTCGGATTCAAACGCGTCAGCCCTTCGTACATCAGTTTTAAGTGAGCGATTTCCCCGACGAACGAAGATTTTTGCGGATCGATAATATCCGGGTAGGTACCAGTCCCTGGATTGATGCGTAAAACTTTCGGTCCTGGTTCCGGCGTGGCGATTTCTGGTTCGACTGTGACAACAACTGTCTCAACTCTAACCGTTTCTTCACCAGGCTCCTTAACGACAACTGTCTCGATGATCGTCTGGACTTCCGGTTCGGGTTGAGCACAAGCGCCGAGTATGAAACTGAGTACAATCAAGATTCCGAAAATCGATATCCAAGATCTTTTCTTGCTAGTCATCATTTCTTCTCCTCAAATAAGTATTTGTGCTGCGGCGATTTGGATTGCCTCGCGAGCGAGGCATAAGATGTCTATGATCTATGTTTTCACGCTCACCTCCAAAACTCAGAGTCCCCGCACTTCATTCAACAACAGAGGAATAAACTACTCCGCTAATATCCACGCTTTTGCTTAGGTTTGATCCTGGGATTCGTACCCCAGCGGCGCTTGATCTCTATTACGATACGCTCCCAGATTTCTTGGAAACATTCCTCTCCTTGGCAAGGCGGGTTTATTGCTTTCTTCATCCAAGCATCAAATATGTCTGGGGTATTGCAAGGGTTAACAGTCACCACCGCTCTCCGCTAATATGACTATAGAGAATAAATCCCCCAACCGCATCTGTCAGTTGGGGGATTTCTGTATTGGACAGGTGTCCTATTTAAACGATTTCACGGTACCAGTTGGCTGCGAATCGCCAACGCGATCGCTTCTCCACGGTTAGAAACCCCCAATTTTGATAAGATATTGCTGACATGTGCCCGTGCAGTGGACCGGCTGATGGTTAAGCAGCTGGCGATCTCGGGATTGCTCAAGCCATCAACTAGAAGCGCCAATACTTCTCGTTCCCGATTGGTCAAGTCATCACCTGGGCAGGATTTTTCAGACGTCGATTGAACTAGAACCTGAGCGATTTCCGGTGCCAATATTGAGTTACCTTGGTAAGCAGCACGAATAGCATCTACTAGCTCATCACCGGAAACATTCTTAAGCAGGTAGCTGATCGCACCAGCTTGAAGTGCATTTTTGACCAGATCTTTGTCTTGAAAACTGGTCAAAGCTATCACCTGGATCGCTGGTAATTCATCCAAGATTATCCGGATGGCAGTCGAACCATCCATCTTTGGCATGACTAAATCCATTAGGATTACATCTGGTTGAATTTCTCTAGCGACATCTAAAGCTTCTTCACCATTACTTGCTTCACCAACCAAGACGACATCTGAACTCGTACGCATATACGCAGACAATCCTCGTCGAACCATATGATGGTCATCCACAACCATCACACGAATCGGACCGCCATTCTTGTTATTTCCCATTATGCTACTCCTCCGGTAAAACACTGACTACTGCCTGTCATCCATTCGTCATCGCACTCATCAGTAGATACCCCATCAACCACCCCCCTCGCTCCTGTGTTCCAGGTCATTTTAATGTTAGTCCCAGCACCGGGTTTACTATCAACCATCAGTCGGCCAGCGATAGCATTTGCCCGTTCGCGCATAATTTTCAAGCCCAGGCGATCTTGGGGAACGTTCGCCAGGTCAAATCCTGCGCCATCATCCATGATCTGCAAGCTGACAGAATCCAATTGCTCCGCTGTTGTTGTCAAAATATTCAAATTGACAATTACCTTTGATGCTCGGGCATGCTTGATGACGTTGTTTAAAGCTTCCTGGGCTACTCGATAAAAGGCTACTTGGACATCGGGAGGTAAATCGCCCTGCCCCTGCACGTGCAGTGTGACCGGATGACCGATCCGACCGGCAATTGCTTCTGTCAACTGCCGCAACAGTTCAGGAAAGTTCGCTTCACAAACTCCTGCCGGACGCAGTTCCAACAGCAGGGTGCGCATCTCTGCGAGCGCGCCGCGACTTAATTGACGTAATTCAGCTAACAGCTGGCGACCATCATCTGGATCGGTTTCATATAAGCTGGGCAACGCCTCGGCAATCAGACTGGCAGAAAACAAAGTTTGGGTGACTGCGTCATGTAAGTCTCGCGCCAGGCGATTCCGTTCGCTAACCACTGCCATTTGTTGGACACGTTCCCGTAATCGAGCATTCCCGATAGCCAAAGCAGCTTGGTCAGCAAAAAGCATACCTTGCTCGGTGTCTTCATTCGAGAATGATCGTTCGTTGATGTAAAACAGAGCTAGACCACCAAATATGTCGCCACTCACATTGATTGGAACACAAAGCAAGGCGTTATATTGACTAACTTCCATGCTACGGAGATACCCTCCAGCGGTGTAGTGGTGGGTGAGACTCGGCAGGACAACCGGCTGCCCAAAACTAATGTGTGGGACGATAATCTGGGCTAACGATTCCTTCACTGCCGTTGAATCATACTCAGCTGTTGGATTCCGAGTATAACTGGCAATGATTTCGGCTTGATTTTCGGAATTGCTGCGGTAAATGATCACCCGGTCTGCACTAGTCAAGTGAGTCGCACGAGAGACGATAAAATCCAAGCTTTCACCTAACGACCGATTGGAGTTTAGCAAGATCATGATCTCCCGCAAGCCTTCTCCAACCAACCGGCGTCGTTCAACCTCACGCGTTCGTTGCTGAACCATCTGCTCGAGGTCGATATTCCGTTTATGTATTCAATTCACCCTCAGCCGGTATCCAGCAACAACTCCAGAAAACACCAATAATGACATGCCGATTTGAAACCAAGTCCGCTCCCAGAGCGGAGGTAAAATCCGGACTCTGATTTTAGTTCCAGATTCATTCCATACCCCGTCGTGGTTGGAACCTTTTATATGCAGGGTATAATCCCCGCCTGGCAGGTTCGAATAACGGCCAGACCGACGTGTACCAGCCATAATCCAATCGTCATCAAAACCCTCCAGCATATATGCGTACTGGTTCTTTTCTGGCCGGATATAACTTATAGCCGCATACTCAAACTCAAAAAAGTTATTTGGCCATTGGAGGGTAATATCTGAAATGTTTTCCAGTGTATCTTCTAGCCGTAAATGGTCCCCGCCTTGGGTAATTTCGGTTAAAACAATGGGCGGGATATAAGGATCGTCTTGGATATCCAAAGGATAGAACGATATAAAGCCGTTTACACCCCCAAAGTATAATTTCCCATCGAGTCCTTTGTGATAGGCTTTCGGACTGAATTCGCCGCCAGGCAATCCGTCGCTCTCGTCATAATTTTTGAATTGCTCCGTCTGGAGATTAAAGCGGGAAAGCCCGCTGTTCGTACTCAACCAAAGAAAGCCTAGTTGGTCTTCCAGGATCCCGTAGATCACCTCGTTTGCCAGGCCGTCTTGGACGTTGAAGTGTTCGAAGGAATGATTTTCAGCGTCGTACCGGTTCAATCCACCACCATTGGTTCCAATCCATAGCTCTCCCCGGTGATCTTCATAGATAGCCAAGATGTCATCATCACTCAACCCGCTAGGAACAGAAGGATCATGATAGAAAACCGAAAAGTTATTCGATCCCCAATCATAGCGATTAAATCCATTACTCGTTCCAACCCATAGATTTCCGCCGCGATCTTCATAAATCGTACGGACTGTATTTTCGCTCAAGCTACCTGCATTTGACGGTAGGTGTAGATAGCGAGTGAATAAACCACTGGCGCGATCAAAATAGTTCAATCCACGATCAAATGTTCCTACCCACAAACCACCAGTGTGATCTTCAAAGAGCGCGCTGACCGAATCATCACTGATAGTAGCAGCATCGGTAGAATTATGACGATAGACCTCAAAACTATCGCTTTCCGGCTGGTAGCGCGCTAATCCTCCCCCACTGGTCCCAATCCAAATTTCACCACTACGACTTTCTAGGATCGCATTAATCGTGTTGCTGCTGATACCGTTTGAATTTTCTGGATCAAACTGATAGCGCGTGAAACCATCTGTACCAAACTTTAAGCAATTCAATCCGCCCCCATTCGTGCCTACCCAAACATTCTGGTTACGGTCGACCAAGATGGAGAACACAGTATCAGCACTAAGACTATTCAAGTCTGCGGGATCGTGCCGCGTGATGTGAAAATCCTTATGCGCGGGCGCATACTTCAACAACCCACCCCCATATGTACCTATCCATAGAATACCCAGTGGGTCAACAAACATGGATCGAACGCTTTGGGTGCTTAGACTGCGGTTATCACCGGTCTGGGTGGAGAACCGGCGCACATCACTTGTGATGGGATTGAGCAGGAATAATCCTTCGTTGTCCAAGCCGGCCCAAATCCCACCTTGGTTGTCCTGCCGGACCACTCTGATAACGCTCGCTTGGGGCATAAATGGATCGCTTGGTGCTACGGGGAATTGTTTGAACTCCCCGTTTAAATAATCAAAGCGGTTCAAAATGCCATCACCGGTACCGATCCATAGAAAACCCGCTAAATCCTCAAAGATCGTATAAACATCATTATGACTCAGCGTGCTATGTAGGTTGGATACGTGTTTATACTGAATGAAATAGGGTTGGCTGGTTTGCAGGCTATCACTGTGCGAAGCCCGCCCTAAACTAAGCGAATCGCCATTTGGATTAGATAGTTCCGGATGATACATCCGGTTTAGGCCACCACCAAGCGTACCAATCCACAATGTGCCTGAGCGATCCTCTTGGATAGCTACCACGTTGTTATTACTGAGACTCTGCGGTTCTTGAGGGTCGTTCTGATAGCGGATGAAGCGTTCATTCTCCTTATCGAAGCGATTCAACCCGCCGCCGGAGGTACCAATCCAAAGCTGACCAGCTCGATCTAAAAACAATGCTTGGATATGGTCGCTGCTGATACTGCCCGGATCTGCGGGGTCATACTGGTATCTGATAAAGCGATCCAATCTGCGGTCATAACGATTTAGGCCCCCGCTTCCGGTCCCGATCCAAATCGATCCATCGCGACTTTCGAGCAGCGCAGTAATCGTGTTGTCGCTTAGACTGTATGGGTTATTTGGTTCAGGCTTATAAACCGTGAACGTGTATCCGTCGTATTTATTCAACCCGTCGCGAGTGCCAAACCACATAAAACCCTGGCTGCATTTCATGATTACCAAGACAGAGTCCTGCGAAAGCCCGTCCTCGCTAGTCAGTTGGTCGAAGAGCAGGTCAGTATATTCGTCACCACCATTATCCGCGTATGATGCAGAAGCAAATGTCGGACGATATGCAGGAACGATCTCATTCTCGTTCAGTATGCTGATGTTGGGGGAAGAAAATATTACGGCGGTAACGAATAAAATGCTAATGCGCGCGGTGTGAGCGAGAGTTCTTGAGAATTGTTTGGGGAGTATTCGAAATATTTCCACTAATAATTAATCCCTGCATTAATGCTGTAACAGCCTGGTTATCAAAGCGTGAAGCTATAAATACCCATGAGCAGTTCATAGTTACCTTTATTACTGTGGAATTGTGGGGGAAAGTTCAATATCCACCCACCTAGAACGATGGTATTTAATCCTACTGGAGAGGGATGTTCACGGAATGTGTACCCACAAGATATTGTCCAAGTTCCACCAATTCCACCAAATCGATATATGAACTAACAGATATAATTAGGCTGTGAACATATATGTTTTTTATTAGCCTTATCGTGGAAGGAGTCGACCCCGGGGTGATCTTATGGATTTAAAGCGAATAATGACGGTGCTGATATTAGTTGTAATCTTAGTTGTCATCGTTGTGAACTATACCAACTTTACACAGCAAAGCACTGGATTGAATCTACAGTTATTTGCTACCTTTACTCCCGTACCTTCCATAACTCCTAGCCCACCACCCGGTAGCCAATTTCAGGCAGCGAGTAGTTCTGAAGGTGAAATTGGATTGGCCGAAGTAGCACCCACACGGACTCCCGCACCCACGGCAACGCCCGGTGTTATCGACAAGCAAATTTCCAAATTTGTCAAACAACGCGGGATTCAATCCATCACAATCCTCGGTCTACGAATCGAGGACTGGATTAATCTCGCTTTATCAATATTAATTGGATTATTTGGTTTTATTGTCGGGACGTGGTTAATTCGGCGCGTACTACCCCGTCTTTTTGAGAAAAATAACATCAAATTAGGCAATGAAATCATAAATAAAGTAGGTGAGGATATAAGATGGGTAGCCGTATTGATCGCGTTAAATTACGCAGTTACCCGGCTCGTATTCATCAATGCAGAAGTAAAAAAGATCACAGCAGATATTTTCTTCATTATTATGATCTGGTTTGTGACCCATGCGACCTTCAAGCTTATCGATTTAGCGGAAACCGAATCCAGGAAGAAGACGGAGTCTGGCGAGCAAGTTGACCGGATCACACCAGTAATCACCCTCACAACCCGAATCCTCAAAGTACTCGCATCACTACTTGCGATTACGGTATTGCTTTCCTACTTTGGTATAAATGTGAGCGGTCTGCTCACCGTCTTAGGCTTAGGAGGTTTGGCATTCTCATTAGCAGCCCAGGATACGATTAAGGATGCCATCGCAGGTTTTATCATCCTGATCGACCAGCCATTTCGCGTCGGAGACCGGATTGAAATTGAGGAAATCGGTACGTGGGGAGATGTGGTTGATATCGGTTTACGGACCACCCGTATCCGCACCCGCGATAATAGAATGGTAATCGTCCCCAACTCAATCATTGGCAGCAACCAAGTGATCAATTATACCTACCCCGACCCACGCTACCGGATTGAGACCCATGTCGAAATCGCCTATGGCACCGATATTGAATTCGCCCGCCAGATCATCATCGATACCGTTAAAGGTCTCCCTGGCGTCTTGCAAGACAAACCTGTTGATGCCCTTTATATCGAGATGGCAGATTTCGCAATGAAATTCAGGGTTCGCTGGTGGATCGAAACTTACATCGATACCCGACGGATGATGGACCATATTCATACCGCATTAGATCAAGCTTTTACCGCATCCGGGATCAATTCACCATATCCAACCCAGTATGTAATCGTCTATAACGATCCGGAGCTACCTAAACAACCTAGTAAAGCTAAAGCCAGCGAAAATGCATCAAAGGAAGTAACCGATGATTCGGCGTAATCTCGGTAAAATTGAAGCCAGCTAGCTTGAATGTTGAAATAACTGCTTACAATCTATTAATCGTTTATCACCGCAGATAAATTTTCCCGAAGGCTTTATTTGGATACGAGCTCAACAGACCAAATCTGGGTAGACTTCGCGGAATTCTTGAGCTGAGACCTGCAGCGCTAGTGCAAACTGCAGGACTTACTTCACGATTGGACCATCTAAGATCGGACCCCCCACATTCTTCTAGAATCTTCACCAGATGCCGCGTGTAGTCGATGAAGCTGTCATGCCACTCGACGCGTTCTACTGGAACTGGTTCTGTGTCTCCATCCTTGAATAGCATGACCGCTGGTAGGTCTACTTTACGGGCGGTGCAGCGGTTGATAAATATTATGCCTTTTTCACCGATCACTTCAACCCGATCATCGTCAGCGTAGTAGATCGAATCCATCTCGTGTGTGTGCACGAAATCTAATATCCCATAACGCTGAGGGGCTTTAAATTTGAACGTGATCGGTGCTGGAGCATCCACCTCGGCGACCCGGCGCGGGATTAGACCCCCAACAGCTGAACGGTCGATCCAGGTACACACTTTCTCCACTGGTCCAAGCAAGTGATAAGCCAGCGAGAAAAAGTGGTAGGCGTGATCGAAGACCAGCAATCCTTGGCTCCCGAGTTAAATTTCCTCTACTGCCAGAGGGTATTTTGACAGCACTTCACAACCATCAGCTGTGATCAGCAGCGGGTTTTCGTAGCGGAAACCAGTGTCGTCCTCTGGACAGGCGTACTGGATCGCACAGATAATCAGCTCGCCGTCCTGATAGGTGTGTCCTGGGTCAGTCCAGTATGGAAATGGACCTTCGTTGGTCCCAATCCGCCATTCATCGCCCATCATACCGATGCCGTGCTCAAAACCAGGCACGACATATTCAGCGAAACCACCATCCTCACAGATCTCTTGCATCTCATCCGCCAGTGTTCCCGGAGAGATCCCTGGGCGATAGGTCCCCAGGCAGTGTTTCACCAGTGCAATGAAGTTATCCGCATGCCAGCGCTGGCGAGGGCTTGCAGGACCTAGCAGGTAATTGTGGGAATGGTCACCCAGTCCCAATCTGAACATGGCATGCAAATCGACCATTAATGCTTCGCCAGCTTGCAGCTCTTTGCGTGACGCTGGCGTACAGGCACCACCCGCCAACCCAGTCCGGTAGCCAGAGGCGATCTCGTTACCACCGGTAAAGGTCCAATCAAACTCGCTGCCCGCTTTGCGCATCGCATGACTGGCAATCCCTGCGAGCTCAGTTTCAGTCATGCCAAGGTAGCCGCCACTATTTATCGCCGCGTATACCGCCTGATGGCCGATGTCGACCAACCGAGAGGCTTCTCGGAAGCGATTGATAGTGCCTTGATCCTTGATCAACGCCAACCGGTCGACGATATCATGGGCATTCTTAAGCTGTACCGCTGGTAATGCGTCGCTCAACTGCTCGTACTCAAAATGAGTCAGGTTCCCCTCAGGCAGGTAGTTGGAGAGCCCGCTTTCAATTCCGACAACCCCTTTGCCGCCTGGCAGCAAGTCGGCGATGAATTCAGACACCAGGGTCATTTGATCCTGACCACCCATCGGTGCATATCCGAGGATATGCTCGCTATCTACCCAGGAATCATCAGCGACACGTGAAGCGTCGATGACGAAGGTAAACGCAGTGGGCAAGCCGTCTTTGGGTAGAACCATGTACGATCGCCAAGGACAGAAAGCATCAAGGATCCATGATAAAGTCCGCAGCCGGGTACCCAGGTACACATCGATACCTTCCACCGCCATCTCGGCCTGCAGCTGCTGAACGCGAGCCGGGAAATCAACAAAGTATGGGTCAGCAGCATGTTTCTCTAATTCGTTCATGATCGGCTCGCTTAATAATCAGTTGGAATCGTTGCTAAGACCGCGTTAAGGCGGTCTACGACAACCGCAAGGCTTAGTGCTTTAACCATGCTGCCTTTTAACCGCAGTTTCCCGCTCATGAGAGCCGACCGAGCCCCCAGCTCAGCTTTCGAAATCCTAGCAAAAGTCTCGTAATCTCCGGTGATGGTGAATTCCACCTTGAGCGGTTCGTCCTCGATTACAGATAATTCTTTGATCATACCGTCAACATATTTGTAGTACACCGCCCGGTCGATCCCGTCTGGGCAGTTTTTATAAGCGGTGACCATCGATGAAGTAGTGTGCTTCATATCATCGGCGGTCAGAAAAGTACTCAATCTGCGATAGGCTTCCTCCGCCCACTCAGGGCTAAGATATTGGTAGTTTCCCATATTTCACTCCTTTTGAACTAATGGTACGAACCAACACATAAGATTTATAAATTCGGTATGATTTATGTTCTCAATACTTCCAACTGCGAAATGGTTCCGGCGTGGCGTTCACGTGTTTTCGAATAAATGATCAATAACGGTATGGACAGAGAGAAGAAGATCCGCGGCTGCGGTTTAATGATCGACTAGCGGCGTTTACTCCGTGATAACCGCAGGGCAGTGAAAAGACCTTTCTCTTTAATGGTCTTGACAGCCAACCCGCGCGATGTGATCTCGAAGTATTTATCCCCGTAATGGGCAAGCTTATCGACGTCGATATCTATACCTAGGCCGGGTTGATCCGGTACGCCGATCGTCCCCGCCTCATCGATCAGGATGGGTTCAGTCAGCAGACCGTCACGAACCTCAGGTATCCAACCGGGCGGTTCATAAGGGTATTCGAGGGGCTGGTCACGCGATCCGCTCGCCAGCAAGTGCAGATTGGTCAGCAGTCCAAGCCCGTTTGTCCAAGTGTGTGGGGTGAATCCCAACCCTCGATCAATGCAGGCATCTTGGACTTGTTTGGCTTCACTTACCCCGCCTCCCATAGTAGCATCAGGCTGGTAGACATCATAGCTGCCTTTCTCCAACATCACTTTGAACTCGTGCCAGCCACCATTAAGCTCGCCACCGGCAATCGGCACTGCCGACTGCTGGCGCAGCTTAGCCAGCTCATCATATGCATACATATCTAGCGGTTCTTCAATCCAAGCCACGTCGAGGTCAGCGCAAGCTCGGGCGAATTCGACCGCCCGGGCTAAATCCCAGAGCGGTGCATCGTCTATCAAGGCAACTCGCCAGCCCTGGTTGGCATCTACACCGATCTGCATTGTGTCACCAACCGCCTTTCGCACTGTTTCCACCTGGGCGATATCCTCCAGCAGCGAAAAGCTGTGCACACGCAGTTTGACAGTATTGAAGCCCATGTCCCGCAGCCTCAACACTTCATCAACGCGTTGTTTAGGTGGGTGTATTTCACCGGTTGAAGCGTAAACCGGAACACGTCCCCCGGTACTCCCACCCAGCAGAGCCCAGACGGGTTTCCCCTCCACTCTTCCTTTGATGTCCCAGAAGGCCGCTTCCAACCAATAGTTGCGCCACCCGAGGTAGCTTGCTTCGCGGATCCGCTGGCGCGCGGTTTGTATATCCAACGGATTCAAGCCAATCAAGTACGGACCCAGCAAGGAACCAAGACCCTCTCGCTCGCGCTCAAACGCAACACCGGCCGCAACTCCCTGAACACCATCATCCGTCGTCAAGCGAGCGAGGGTGAAGCGGTTCAAAGTTTGTGGATAGCCTGGGATCCAGGCTGGGTGGAATGGGCGCTCTAATGGAATCGCGACATGGAACAATTCGATCCGTTCAATTTTCATTGCCTAAAATCCCCTCCAGTTCTAACCTGCAAACTGTAAATTAAATCAAACTATATTACTTTACAACAGAATCGGCCATCCGGCAACTAGTGCTAACATCAAATACACTTGGGCTGACTTTATCAGACTAAAGGTATTTCATTTCCTGCGCACAAAACCGAGTTTTTCCAGATAACTATAGTTCTGCTCTAAGAGTTGTAGGCCTTTCTCAGGAATAGAGCCTTCGATACTGACAAGACCCGAATATCTTTCTGTCAGCGCGAGGAGTATCCCACCAATGTCCATCTGCCCAGTGCCTAAAGGTAGATGCACTCTATGAGGGGTGTTATCGCTCAAGTGTACATGGGTAATCCAGTCCTGGGGGAGTTGTTCTAGTAAATCGATAGGATTGCCATGAGTATTGAGGTGTGCTAAATCTATCGTGAGGCCAATATTATGGTACCCAGTCGACATGAGACGATTGGCATCGGTTGGAAGCATGAAAAACTCGAATGGTTTTCGCTCCATCAGTTCAATGCCAACCCTGATGCCGTACAGTGCCGCTAAATCATCCAACTCATGAACCCAATCCAATAATCGATCCCAGGCGTGATCAGCAGGGTCAGTATCACCATCGCGCAGTCCGGGGTGGATTACGACCAGTTTGGCACCCAAATCTGCCGCTAATTGGAACGACGCCGCAACCCTCCGCCGGGCCTGGTGGGAATCATACGCATCTAGGGCAAGCGGATTGAGCTCGCCTGTGAACGTGTGGATAGTTAGTTTCAGTCCTAACTTCTCAAGGACTGCTCGGAGATCATAGAGCGGCTCAGCCCACTTTTCGAGGTGCCAAGGCCAAAGCTCTGCTGACTCATATCCAGTCAAGGCGATTTTCTCCAAAGCGTAGGAAACGGGATGTTCCCGCAGAACTGTTGTGGAAATCCCAAAAATTAGGTTTTTGCTCATCTTCTAATTGTCCTTAGAGAGGAAGATATTAGCTCGAGCTTGAGATGGATTACGTAAGATCAAGCTAATAAATTAGGCAGTATGCCGATCGATAGGATACAGAAGCCGGGGATTTAGGGATTTAATTCCATGGCGCTGATGTAGCGATTGATGAAATCAGCATCCACATCCAGGTCAACTTGCTTTGCTTGCCCAGCGATCGTTTTCGCCCGCTCAAACCCCGGATCGCTTAAAAACATAGCTGCCCCAAATCCGGCACCGTTGGCAATCGTCTCGACTACCGATGTGCGAACCGGGGGGATCATACCGATCCCAAGAACTGCGGCGATATCTACCTGGCCACCAAATGATCCGGTTAGGATCACCCGCTGCAGATCAGCCGCATGGAGGTTTAAGCGCGTCATTAACACCTCAATTGCCGCCCGGATAGCTCCTTTTGCCTTCTGCAGCTCACGGATATCCCACTGATTGAGCCTCAGCCTGCCATCAGGTGTCAGTTTAATACTACGGCTGGGATGCCCACCACGCTGCTCCATCACAATTAGACTCGATTCGTTCGCAATCCTCCCGCTCTTGTCAATCAATCCAGCCTGGCGGAACTGATGAACTGCGCTCAAAAGACCAGAACCTGTTAGCCCGACCGGCTCATCGCCAGCAATTGTTTCAAGTTGCACTTGTGAATCCTGCACCTCTATCCCAGTAATCGCACCATTTACTGCCCTGGAGCCGCAGGAGATATTCACGCCTTCGAAAGCTGGTCCAGCAGCAGTCGATGCAGTCAGAATATGCGCCCCATTCGTAACCATCACCTCGCCATTGGTTCCTAGATCGATTGCCACGATGGGTACCTGTGTCCGGTCAAAGCCAAAATAACCCAGACAAGCAAGTGCATCTGAACCAACAAAACCGCCAATTAACGGCGGGAGTGCAACTCGGGCTCCCTCAGGAAAAATACCGTCCATTAATACTGTTGCATCAGGCTGTGCTTCAATTTTGTAGGGCTGGAAAGGCATCGCGGCTAAGCTCTTCACCGAGTAGCCTGCCAGCAGGTGATGCATAGCAGGATTGCAGACGATCGTTACGCGTTGAACACGCGCCAGGATGCTTTTCGATAGCTGCAGCGAATCCACTGCCTGGTTGATAGACGCTAATGATAAGCGGTGCAGTCGCTCAGCGTCCTCAGCTGAGCGTTGGGCGGCCGCGAGCCGCGAGATAACATCTGCACCGTATACCGTCTGCTGGTTCAGGCTTGCCCCACCGGCACAAACCTCACCGTTGTCCAACATCACCAGGAATGCAGCAACAGTTGTTGAGCCTAAGTCGATCGCCAAACCCAAGGGGACAGTTCGCTCGCGCTTATAGCGGTCGCAGGCTTTAAAAATCTTGTTTGAATAGACTACTACCGGCGACAGCGCGATTTTCACGTCAGCCGCCACCCGTGCCCGGCAAGCAAGCCGGTTGCCAACGGTTAATTCTCCATCGCTCAGGTGACGGCGTTCAATCTCATCTGGCTCAGCGAGTCCGCCCTCATTCAGTACTTTACATTTCCCGCATGTCCCACGCCCAGCGCAAGGCTGCTCTAAAGGCAGCTCGTGTTTAGCTATCTGCTCCCCAACGATGCTGCCCAGCGGGGCATCAAATACTGTAGTTTTTTCACCCAAGAAAACTGTGATTTTAGGCATCGTTATGTCTTGGACGGAGAATGATCCATTCGGAGAAAATGACGCTGCTGGAGTTCACTACCGGGCGGCACCAGCAGGAAATCAGCTGTTGACTGGCTTAAGCGGGTTACTGCATCCAGCAACTGCTCGATAAAGCGGTCGGATCCGTGTGCCACCTCGTACTTCATGCCAAAGCGTTCACAGTAAGCAGCGATGGCAGTCATGCGCGGTTCGTACTCCGCCTTTTCTTCATCTGGCAGGGCCACATAAACCAGCCGCTTGTAATGCTTGTACTGCTGCTCCATGATCCAATCTGCGGTCTCAATCCCGTATTTCTCCACTAACCCTTGATATTCAAGCAGAGGGTCACTGCCGGACTCCAACCAGCCCTTGCTCAGATAATAAGACCCGGAGTTGCCGTCGAAATCCTCCTTGAACGCCTGGTACGAACCGAAAAACATCGCAATACAGTCATCTGCCCGAGGGATCAGTATCACATGCTGGCGGGATTGCAGACCGTTCAACCCGTTCCCACACAGCCCGTACCCTAAAACAATTAAGGAGGGATCTTCAATTTGATCAATAGCGTCCTGCAGTGCAGTAGTCAACTGCTTGGGGTTAGAGTGCAGGCCATAATTCAAGTATGTCGGCTGCTCAGTCATATCAGGGCTGAGCATTCTGTTCAGCATGCTCTCGAATACCTGGCAGGCAATTACAACTACTGGGAGCTGGAAATGATTTTCTTGTCCTTCGAAATCGGGCATCGTATTCCTCATCGATAAATGACTTTTGGTGGAAGCCGCCCTAAATTGTATGCTAGAAAATCGATATATGAAAGGTCAAGCTTATCCGCTTGGTTCTACTGAAGGATCGAACCCAGATCGATTACAATTCACCTAGCTATTCAACTTGAGGAGGTTAATCATGCAGTATCGCAAATTTGGTAGAACTGGTTGGGACGTATCAACGGTCAGCTTCGGTGCATGGGCAATCGGTGCCGACTGGGGTTCGGTTGACGATCAAGACTCATTAACCGCCCTGCATAAGGCAGTTGATTTGGGTACGACTCTATTTGACACCGCCGACGTATATGGCGATGGCCGCAGCGAACGGTTGCTGGCGAAATTAAAAAAGGATCGGGGTGCTGATTTTCACATAATCACCAAGGCTGGCCGGCGGCTGAATCCACATATCCCGGCTGGCTACAACCGCACCAATTTGACCGCCTTTGTCGAGCGCAGTCTTAAAAACCTAGAGACAGAACGGCTCGAGCTCGTCCAACTGCACTGCCCACCGACAGAAGTCTACTATATACCGGAGACGTTTGGCGTTTTGGATGACCTAGTGCAAGCCGGTAAAATCCAATATTATGGGGTCAGCGTCGAAAAAGTAGAGGAAGCACTCAAGGCAATTGAGTTCTCAAATGTCCAATCTATCCAAATAATCTTCAATATGTTCCGCCAACGCCCCGCCGATCTGTTTTTCAAATTGGCGCAGGAACGGCAGGTAGGCATATTGGCGCGCGTTCCGCTATCCTCAGGCATGCTGACGGGCAAGTTTACCAAAGATAGTAAATTCAACGCCACCGATCACCGCCGCTACAACCGGCATGGCGAAGTCTTCGACGTTGGGGAGACCTTCTCGGGAGTGGATTACGACTTAAGCCTTGAAGCTGTTGAAAGACTTATCGCAGTCAAACCTGCAAGCATGAGCATGACCCAGTTCGCCTTGCGTTGGATTTTAATGTTTGAAGCCGTAACCTGCGCGATCCCAGGCGCGAAACGCGTTGATCAGGTGAGCGAGAATGCCGCTGCGTCCGATATGCCGGATATACTGCCGGAAACGATGCGAGCTGTGAAGGAAATCTACGAGTCGCTGATCAAAGACCAGGTCCACCACTTGTGGTAACTGATTATCTACCCTAAAATTGAAACCTGCTGGCACCTCGCTATGGTTAACAATGCATCCTACCGGCAGGTTTTTGTTCTTTTACCGTTTATTGGGTTTATATACTGAATAAGTCTTCCAAATCTGAGACATAGACTTGGTCAAGACGGTCAACGATTAAGTCGGCTTGGCTAAGCTTCGCTGCTGGATTGGTTGTAGTAACTGCCAGGCATTTCATACCAGCATTTTTCGCACCGGCGACGCCACTTAACCCGTCTTCAATAACTACACAAGATCGTGGAGGAACATCGATGCTCTGGCTAGCGGTCAAAAAGACCACCGGGTCTGGCTTTCCTGGCAAATCAGCTGCAGAAACGAGGGCAGCAAAAAATCTGCGGATATTTAATGCATCCACTATGGCATCAATATTTGGGGGTGGACCTGATGACGCGATCGCCTGTGGGATTCCTGCCTGGAAAACTGCTTGAAGCAAATCGAGTGCTCCTGGCAGCAACTGCACCTTACCTTGGATAATCCTGCGGAATTCAGTTTCTTTTGTGTCGCTGATTTCTTCACCCAGCTGCTCAGTAAACCGGTCAACCAACAGCAGCTGCAGAATACTGCGATTGTTCATTCCGAAAGTTTCGTAAAATCTCTCTTTGGTTAGGATCACTTGGTATTCAATCAACGTGTCTCGCCAGGATTGGTAATGGAATTCGCCGGTGTCCACAAGCACCCCATCCATATCCCATATCACTCCGCCTAATTTGTCCATAAAAACCTCTCAGCGATAATAAAATATGTTCTGCACCGATTGATTCAGGCAGCCAAAATCATGTCCCCAGGTAACAATAGACCCGGACAATCTTATCATAACTAACACGCTCGCCTTAATTAGTTACGTGCTGGGCGATTTTCGTTGGATATTTAATCTGATCGGTTTTGCTGAGCGAGCCAGGGTTTCGAACAGGTCGGTTATAATGGTGATTTGATCTTGGCTCCCACACATCATATGCAGCTGGATACGCCGATGGCAAACTTTTGGGCGTTGGACAACACAATAAGTAGTACACAAAATTCAGCAATATACTAAGCAAATATTTTTGATGAGCGATACTATGGATAAAAAACTAAAACCAATCTACGACGCAGTTTTAGAAGGAAATATGCCTGAGACAACCACAGGCGTACAGGCAGCTCTTGATAATGGTGTTGGGGCCGCAAAAGTCTTACATGAGGCTTTGATCCCGGCAATGAGCGAAGTTGGCAGGCTTTTCGAAGAAGGTGAATACTTCGTTCCCGAAATGCTGATCGCAGCCCGAGCGATGCAAGCCGGATTAAAAATCCTAAAGCCTCTCCTTGTGGAAGAAAATGTCCAATTCTCGGGTAAAGTTGCCATCGGCACTGTCAAGGGAGACCTGCACGATATCGGTAAGAATCTGGTTGCCATGATGTTGGAGGGGGCTGGATTTGAGATCGTCGATCTCGGCACAGATGTGAGTCCAGAAAAATTCATTGAATCGATCATAAACGACGGGGTGGACATTGTTGCCTTGTCGGCCCTATTGACAACTACTATGCCCAATATGGCTGCAACGATCCAGGCAATTCACGCAGCTGGATTACGAGATGAGGTTAAAGTCATCATCGGCGGCGCGCCAGTAACCACGGATTACGCCGCTAACATAGGTGCAGATGGCTTTGCACCCGATGCAAGCCAAGCGGCTACGTTAGCCAAGCGTTTAGTGGCTTAAACTACAATTATCTGGTTGTCACACAGAGTTGTTCTATGGAAAATTCGAAGTTTTTTGGTTTGAATTCATCATATTCGTAACTGCTTAGGATGCATATGTACGATTACCCCCACCGGCGTCTCAACCCGCTGACGGGCGAATGGGTCTTGGTCTCACCACACCGTGCCAAACGACCTTGGCTTGGTCAGGTTGAGAAGCTGCCAGCCGAAGAATTGCCCAGCTACGAGCCAACCTGTTATCTCTGCCCAGGGAATGAACGCGCAGGCGGTGCCAAGAACTCAGAGTACAGCTCAACGTATATCTTCACGAACGATTTCTCCGCCCTGCTGCCCGATACTCCCGCACTCAGCAGCAACGCAGGATCACTTTTTCAAGCCCAGCGCGTACGGGGTACATCCCGGGTCATCTGCTTCTCGCCACGTCATGACTTGACATTGCCAGAGATGGAACTAGGCGCGATTGTTGAGGTGATTGATGTCTGGTGTACTCAGACGAAAGAATTATCTCAAAACTACTGTTGGGTGCAGGTGTTTGAGAACAAAGGCGCAGTCATGGGCTGCTCAAACCCGCATCCACACGGGCAAATATGGGCGGGTGACCAGCTGCCGAACGAACCGAGTAAAGAAGATCAGCACCAGAAAGCATACTTCGATGTACACCAAGTGCCAATGCTGGTCGATTACCTGGAAGGAGAACTCAACCGACAGGAACGGCTGGTCGAAAGCAACGATGACTGGGTGGCGTTGATACCCTATTGGGTATTCTGGCCATTCGAGATCCTGCTGCTGCCACGCCGCCATGTGCTCACTCTGCCAGATCTCTCTCCTGCAGCACAGCTATCCCTAGCCGAGATCTTAAAATCTCTCCTAACCAAGTACGACAACCTATTTGAAACCTCTTTCCCGTATTCCATGGGCTGGCATGGCGCGCCCTTTACTTCTACTGACCATACCCACTGGCAACTGCATGCCCATTTTTACCCGCCCCTACTGCGCTCCGCGACAGTCAAGAAGTTCCGGGTTGGGTATGAGATGCTGGCGGAGTCACAGCGTGATATGACAGCCGAACAGGCAGCTGAACGTTTACGTGCCCAATCATCTGTACATTACAAAATACGCTAAATTATCCCCAAGGAACTATAAAAAATTTGGGCTGCCCATAAAACAGCCCATGTACAATTTCTCCATATATTTTCGGATGATGGATTATTCCAGGTCAGTCATCTGCCTATTTTTGAAAGCCCGGTATTCGTCATCTGAAATATCGATCTCCTTCATCTCACCAGTTGCGACATATATCGTTCGCTCGCAGATGTTGGTGACACGATCAGCCATACGCTCAAGGTTGTGAGCTGCCCACATTAAATTATTGGCTTGGTCGATAGTCGAGGGATCGCCAATCATGATAGTCACCAGCTCGCGGTAGATCTGGTCGTACAATTGGTCTACCTGATCATCCTCCAGTGGGATGAGACTCGCCTGCCTGGCATCCTGAATGATGAAAGCGTCAACAGAGCGGCGCAGCATGCTCACTGCGATCTCAGCCATGCGCGGTAGGTCAATCAACGGTTTAATCAACGTTTCTCTACCGATCATCAAACAAATATTTGCGATGCCTTTCGCGTAATCCCCCATCCGCTCCAGCTCTGCGACAACTTCTAGGATTGAAGCCACCAAACGCAGGTCTCCGGCCATGAGCGGCTGCTGTGTAGCGATCGTGATCATCAGGAAGTTTTCTAGCTCAAAACGTTTAGCATTCACTAAAGCATCATTGCGGTAGATTTTTCTGGCCGCTTCTAGGTCTTGACGCTTAAGCGCTTCAATCGCTTCCAGAGTACTCGTTTCAACCATACTTTCAATTTCGATGATTTGATCCAGCATACTCTGGATCTTATTATCCAAAGCTTCACGTGTCATTGGCTAAATTCCTCAACTATCGATGCATTATCCAAACCGTCCTTCAATATAATCTTGTGTGCGTGCGTCCTTAGGTGTGACAAATATCTCTCTTCCATCAGTATACTCGATCAATTCACCTTGCAAAAAAAACGCCGCCTTGTCTGCTGTACGGGCAGCCTGCTGGATAGAATGCGGTACTAAGATAATGGTGTACTGTTTTTTCAGTTGCTGTAGCGAGGCTTCCACCTTTGTTGTAGAAATCGGGTCCAATCCTGAAGTGGGTTCATCCAATAATATCACTTCCGGTTCCAGAGCTAAACTGCGCGCTAGACATAGTCGCTGCTGCTGGCCACCAGAAAGCTTTACTGCTGGGTCATCTAGGCGGTCGTTCACCTCTTCCCAAAGTGCCGCCTGATGTAATGAGTTTTCTACCGCCTTTTCCAAGTGGCGAGGGTCTTTTTCTCCAGCCATTTTTAACCCATAAGTTAGGTTCTCCCGTATGCTGAACGGGAGGACGATCGGACGGGCAAAGACCATGCCAATACGACGCCGCAAATTAATCACGTCCAACTTCGGATCGAGTAAATCAATCTCGCTACCATTAGGTTCCCGTAAAATGACGCGGCCTTCTATATGGACTACATCGGCCAGGTCATTGAGCCGGTTGAGCACCCGCAGCAGAGTTGATTTTCCTCCACCTGCCGGGCCAAACAGCACAGTGATCAAGTTGGCAGGGATATCTAGGTTAATGTCACGCAGGGATTCGGTGCCATCGGAATATTGCAAACTGAAATTTTCTATAGAAATTTTATTCATCAATGGAACTTTTCATTACACATAACCTATCAATGGGAAATCTATAAAGTGTATCTCACCACTGCCGTCTAGCCCGAGCCCGCGAGCGGATGATAGTTGCGAGCAAATTCAGCCCTAGCACTAGCACCAGCAAAACTAGCGCGGTCCCGTATTGGATCTCAGTCGGCATACCTGGAACTTGTGTGGAAATTACGTATAAGTGATACGGCATTGCCATGGTTGGGTCGAGCGGTGTATTTGGAAGAGTGGGTAGATAAAACGCCGCTCCCGTGAACAGAATCGGTGCTGTCTCACCGGCAGCACGTTCGAGGCCGAGGATGATGCCCGTAATGATCCCGGGCTGGGATTGGGGCAGCACGATACGCCGGATCGTCTGCCACTTTGTTGCTCCAAGAGAAATGCTCACTACCCTGAATTCGTTCGGGACAGTCCGCATCGCTTCTTCTGCAGTGCTGATAACGATCGGCAAGGTCATGATGCCCAATGTGAGTGACGCTGCCAATATTGATGTCCCAAATTGGAAAAACAAGACAAAGATCCCTAATCCGAACAAACCATAGACGACGGATGGTATTCCAGCCAGGTTGATAATCGCTAAACGGATTGCACGGGTACGTCTATTATCGGCTGCGTACTCTGATAGATAAACCGCTGCGGCAATCCCCAGCGGGACGGCGGCAATAGCCGTCCCGATAGTCAAGATCACCGTGCCTAGAATCGCAGGGAAGATGCCGCCTGAACGCATACCGTTTTCCGGGAAACCCGTTAGGAATTCCCACGATATAGCTGGAAGACCCTGCACGAAGATGTAAACGACGACCATCAGGATCGGTACAACAGTAAAGACTGATATGGTTGTTAGCGCGGCGAAACCGATGCGCTGGTTGAGGTTGCGTCGGGATGAGGTTGATTTAAGCGACTTTTCCATTATGTATGCTCGAAGGTCATACTAGGACAGAATTCGTTCTGCCCGTTTTTTCTGCCGGAAAATCACTGCTGAGGCAATCACATTAATCACCAGTGAAATTAAAAACAAGACAATACCGATCAAGAACAAGACATGATAGTGCGTGCTGCCAGTAGCGACCTCACCCATCTCGGCAGCTATCGTGGCTGTCATCGTACGAGTGGGTGAAAAAAACGCTGTAATGCCTGATGGCATAACTGCAGCATTGCCGGTAACCATCATGACAACCATTGTCTCGCCAATCGCACGTCCGATTCCGAGCATGACCGCTGTCAATACACCTGAACGGGCGGCTGGCAGCGTTACACGCCAGATTGTTTGCCAACGGGTCGCACCTAAGGCCAGAGCGGCATCCCGGTAAACGCGCGGTACCGCATCAAGAGCATCTTCAGCAACAGAGACGATCGTCGGGATAGAAATCGCGGCCAGCAGTAAAGACCCCGTCAGAGCTGATAATCCGGTTGGCAGATTTGTGATGCGCCTGATATAGGAGGCCAGCACTAAGATACCGATAAAACCTAACACAACGGAAGGGATGCCAGCCATAATCTCCACAAATGGCTTCAGCACCTCGCGTGCCCAACGCGGGCTGATCTCGGAGATGTATATTGCCGTACCAATTCCTATCGGGACCGCAATGAGTGCAGCCCCTAAGGTGACGATTATGGATCCGCCAATCAGCGGCAATAGGCCAAAATAATCCTCAATTGGATACCAACGAACCTTGACCAGGTCCCTAAGCGAGACTTTAAAAATAGCTGGCAAGCCTTCTGTGATCAAGAATATGAAGATCACCCCGACAAAGAGGATCGCTGAGTAGCCGGCGATTTTGATCCCAGCTGTGATGAGGCTCTCTTTCCAATTCCGTGAGGCTCGCATCGACGCTCCGAATTTCCTAGCTCAAGGGCTGCTGACCGGCACGAACCCCAAATCCATGACAATCTGCTGTGCGGTAGGGCCGTAGATCCAGTCCAGATAGGCTTGGATCGCACCTTGCGGTTCGCTGGCGGTATACATATATAAATCACGGGCAATTGGATATGTCACGTCATTGACACTCTCAATGGAAGGCAGGACAAACGGACTTGCACCATCCTCGGCAACAGCAAGCACCTTCACTTCATCGGTGATATACCCCAACCCATCGTATCCGATAGCATTAGGATTGTCGCGGACTTCAGCAGTGATACCCTCCGAGGATGGCAGCAGCAAAGTATCGGGAGAGAACAGTGCTGTTGAGTCCTTCTCTCCTAACCGAAGTACATTTTCTAAGAAGTAAACATGCGTGCCAGAGTTGGTCTCGCGCGAAAGCCGGACAACCGGCCTGTCTTCGCCGCCCAACTGCTGCCAATTGGTTATATCGCCACGGTAGATGGCGGAAATCTGTTCCAATGTCAATTCAGCGATCGGGTTGTCATGGTTAACAATAATAGCAATCGCATCTCGCGCTACAATGAATTCTTGTGGGTCAACCCCGATCTCCTGCATGCTGGCGATCTCTTCTGATTTAATTGCGCGGGAGGCGTTGGCTATATCCACGGTGTTATTTATCAGGGCCGCGATCCCCGTACCCGAACCACCTCCTGTCACGGAGATGCTGACAGCCGAATTAACTTTCTGATACTCTTCTGCCCAGGCAAGCGCCAAGTTTACCATCGTATCAGAGCCCTTATTTTCGATGTTTTCAACTAACTCAGGGGGAGTATCGACTGCGTTGGGAGAGCCAGTACTGGTACAGGCCACAAGCAGAAACAACAGCGAGAGGTTTAGGACAATTCGCAAAAATCGCATGCCAGGCTGATTATATGCCGAAACCTTTAAACTCACAACAGAAATAAGTAAATCTGTGGAATGATCACTCAAAATTGGGTTAGAATTTAGCTGATGGAAAACAGACAGCCAATTATTTCTGCCAAAGATGTCGATTTCTTTTACGGCGATTTCAAAGCCCTAAGCGCGATTTCGATGGATATCCAGCCACAAAAGGTGACCGCGTTAATTGGTCCTTCGGGATGCGGCAAGTCAACTTTTTTACGCTGTCTCAATCGAATGAATGATACGATCCCCAATACGAGGTTTACCGGCCGGATCACGCTTGACAGCGAAGATATCTACGCCCCAGATGTCGACCTGACATTGCTTAGGCAACGGGTTGGAATGGTTTTTCAAAAACCCAACCCATTCCCCCAATCGGTTTTCGATAATGTAGCCTTTGGCCCCCGCGTGCTCGGCATCGCCAAAAATCGGGCAGGACTTACCGATATCGTTGAGCGCAGTCTTGTCCAAGCTGCTTTATGGGATGATGTCAAAGATATCCTCGGGGAAAATGCGATTGGGCTATCGCTCGGTCAGCAGCAGCGTTTGTGCATTGCACGCGTTGTTGCAGTCATGCCTGATGTTATCCTGATGGACGAACCGGCTTCTGCTCTCGACCCGATAGCCACCGAGAGTATTGAAAAACTGATTCACGATTTGAAAAATGAATACACAATCATTATCGTCACCCACAGCATGCAGCAAGCAGCACGTGTGTCAGATTTTACCGGCTTCTTTTGGCTGGGTGAAATGATTGAATTTGGCAATACCCCTGCTATATTTACCAATCCCGAACAAGAACTGACCGAGACCTATATCACCGGACGTATGGGTTAGAAGTATACTCCCTCAAACCCAGCAGAGATTCCATATCATGACCCACTCGCAGAGATTGAGCGGCGCTCTTTAATGGGGCAATTAACACCAGATCAGCAACCCATAATGCCAGGACTATTATCTTGCTATATAATTATATTCAACATAAATGAATCCTTGAAAACGCCGCTAATATCAGCCTCGCAGAAGACATCAAAACCTAATAGTCAAGTCGCTGGAAAACTTCCACCTGACGACAAGGTTATGAGGGTTGAAAGTTGCGCAGGTTTCTGTGGCGGTTTAGCCGCCCATCGATAAGGAGCATGCAAATGCAAATTGTGACAGATAGTGGGACCGATTTAAGTCTAAGCCCTGAACAGATAGCAGAGCTGAATATCCATATCGTGCCACTTGTGGTAACTCTGGGTGGGAAATCCTACCACGAGAATGTCGACCTGAAACCAGATGAATTCTACCCCTTACTCGAAGCAAGTGATGAACTACCGACCACTTCACAGCCATCACCGGGAGATTTTGCCGAAATCTACCGTGAATTAGCGCAGGATGACCCCGACATCTTATCCATCCATATGACCTCGGGATTGAGTGGGACTTATAACTCGGCGGTAGAAGCAGCCAAACAAGTCCCAGAAGCCAATGTAACTCTTGTCGATACCAAGACGCTGTCAGCAGCCGCTGGCTGGCAGGTGGAAGCCGCAGCAAAAGCTACCCGGGCAGGTTGGACGCTAGAGAAAACCCTCGCTTACTTGAAGCAAATTGGCGAAGCAAGCGATAGTCTATATACGCTAAAAGAACTCAAGTACTTGATACACGGGGGGCGGATCAGCCATATGAAGGGTTTGATCGCATCCATATTGAACATCAAACCACTGATAGGTGTCGAAAAAGTTAACGGCACCTATACCCAAGAGGGACAATCACGAACGTTCAATCGAGCGCTTGATGGTTTGGTCAATCTAATTGCCCGCCAGCATGCTTCCGGCAGCGAACTGCACGTACAGGTGCTGTACTCCTTCAATCCAGAGGGTGCACAGAATTTAAGGGAGAAAATCAACGCAGAATTTAAATGCCACTGGTTGCCAATGGGGCCGATGTCTCTTGTCTTGGGTGCACATACGGGGCCGAGCATGGTTGGGGTAGCTTATGCCCCCCAAACGCTCTTCTCCGAGCCATTCAGCTAGACATTAATTCCATTCGAATTTGTAGTCATACACTTAACAAGACAAACTGAAGGTCTGTTCTGATCTGCAGCGGCACCTGGTTATCCTGCAGTGGAAATCCATGCGCCGGTCTATCAACTCTCTTGGTATCTTGAGATAATAGCTGATGAGTAAACCTTTGCGAGCATATGTCAGCTGGGTAGCAGCATAAAATTAGTTAATCGGCGTTAAGTTCTGGTTGCATGATTACAAGCAGGCGCTTCCAAAGAAAAATCCCCAGCAATGTTTTGCTGGGGATTTGCGTGGGTGATTAGGTGTCTAGGCTTTATCTTCACTGGGTAGGAAACGAGTCACGTTGGTACCGCACACAGGGCATTTGCCCTTGGCCATCCGGCGACCTTTATCGTTTGTCTCAACTCTTCCATCAGCGATCTTACGCTTATCACGACATTTTACACAATAGCCTTCATACTCCATAATAAATCCTCCTTCACCTTGTTAGTCAGACAGTTAACAAATCTGCCTTTGAATTATTTGACGCGCCCATCCATTGGGCTGCGCTGCAACGGTACTTCTCACCGCCTGAAATTGGTAGTTTTATTATACCAATCATTTTTAGAATTTGAAATAATGTGTTTTTGCCCGCTGGCGAGCAATCAATCTCCTATCTATGGGCTGTGAAGATACCTTGGGTTAGTTTAAAGTGGGACGCCTGGCTATGCCAGGCGTCCAGAGAGGAGGGTCGGTCCGGTTCGGTGCCGGCGACGACTTTGAGGAGGCGTTTGCCCGCGAGCCTAATCAGCAGGGGCAACCACCGGCTGAACCGTACGCTCTTGTTGCTCTTGATGCGCATGTACTTGGCGGTGGTTCACTATGTTTAAGTACTGCACGCCAATCGTGAATGCGAAAAAGCCAAAGGCAATAATCCCCAACCCAGCCAATATTTCAACCAGCGATGGGAAATAACTTATATAGCGGACAACAGTATTGAATGGTTCGTAGGTCATCACAACCAGCTGCCCGACGATATTCAAATCCCAGCGATAGGCGATCAAACCACCAACTACCATCGCAAAAGCAATCATCCTGATAACTGGCTGGACGCGTAGTCGCTTGTTCAACAACAGTATGGCTGGCACTAAGATGCCCAGAATGATCTCACCAACCCAGAAGTTGAAGGCTAAAGTACCGCTAGTAAGCATCCAAAAACCCTCAGACCGGCCAGGCAAATAACTATATGTCATGGAAAATGCATCCCAGAAGCGCAGGTAAAGGTAAAGCAACAATCCCCAACCCACGAACACCGCAAGACTCTGGATCAGACGGTCATTTACCTTCGCGCGGCGGCTAAGACGTCCTGCAAGCATTGATGCTAATAAGGTCATCGATATCCCTGCCAAGACCGCGGAGATGATAAATAGGTACGATAGCCCCGGGCGGAACCAGATCGGACGTGCTTTCAATACACCATATGTAGCCCCCAGCGATGATTGGTGCAGCATGGAGAATGCCAAACCCGCGACGGCTAGGATCGGTGCAATATGATGCACTTTGACCAACCGAGCCGAAAGCCAGGGAAAGATGGATTTCATCCAAGGTGTATTCCCGATGATTGGCAGCATCTCCACAAGCAGCACACTGAAATATAAACCCACACACATCGTCACCTCCCAGAGCACTGAGTGTGGGTTCCAGAATACAAATGCGTGCCAGAAGCGATCAGGACGCCCGATGTCCAACAGCAAGCACATCATTGCCATGCTATACCCAATAATACCGATATATGTCGCGGTTTTAGCTACGGGTTCATATTTCTTAAGGCCCAGGATATAAACCGCCGCACAGAGGGAGAATGCCCCCGCGGCCAGGGCAATGGAAGACAAATCAATCGTGATCCACAACCCCCAAGGTACTAGGTCACTGAGATTGGTCAGCGACAGCCCTTCAATCAGCACCAGAATGCCACACAGCGCACCGATACCAATCAGCGACAATAACCCCATCATCCAGATGCGATAGGGTGTGATAATTCTCGTCAATTGTTTCATCGCATTACCCCTCTTGTACCGGCAAATAGTAAACGCGCGGTTCGCACCCCAGGCCTTCCTTGGTGCGGAAGCTGGGGTTGGCTGCTAAAAGCTGGCTGACTTCTGAAGACGGATCGTTGAGATCACCAAAAATGCGCGCCCGAGTGGGGCAAGCCACCACACACGCTGGGGTTGCATTAGCGTTGACACCTGGCATCAAACCGTTCGCCAAGCCACGATCAATCCGGTGATAGCAAAATGAACACTTTTCAACTACACCGCGTGGACGACGCTCTACTTCGGGGTAACCCCATTCAGGTACGGCTGGATTTTCTCCAGTAAATTCTACCCAATTAAATGATCGCGCCCCGTACGGGCAAGCCACTTCACAGTAGCGGCATCCAATGCAAAGGTCATAGTCCATCATCACGATGCCATCAGGCCGGTGATAGCTAGCCCTTACCATACAAACCTGTACACAAGTTGCATCCTCACAATGCATACATGGGCGCGGCAGGTAGACCTTACGGTTTCCAGCATCCTCGACTTCAAAAACCTGGTTCCAGGATATGTCGGGGTTGACATCATTATGGGCACGGCAGGCCAAGGTACAGTAGCCGCAGCCAATGCACTTCTCCTGATCGATCACCATCCCCCACTTATATTTGCTCTCACCTTGTGGGCCAGAGGCGCGGCCTTGGTTAGCGAAACGCAATCCGACAGCCCCTACCGCTCCAGCAGTCAGAGCACGGAGGAAATTTCTTCTGGTAAGTTTATTGTGCGCCATCGGCTACTCCCGATCCCCATCATTGGCCTGCTGAATAGCGTTGTTTGCCCGTTTAGCAAACCGGCCTAATATTGGCGCAACGAGCATACCTGCCCCTAATCCAACCAAAACGGCCAGTAAGATAAAACCGATCGGACTAACCGGGGTCGGTGACAGGCTCATAAATGACGGCTCTTCGATTGGGATAACCGGGGTCGGTTCGGTAACGCTTTCTACATTATTCATATCCGTCATCGAATGCTGCTGGTTATTATGGCATGCACTGCAAGTGCCGAGGCGGACATGAAAACTGTGATCCCGGAAAGCATGACCGCGGCCAGGTTCATTGGTCAGTTCCCCCAAATGACAGTCTGCGCAGGAAAGTTCTTCCTGGTTGTGTTTTGTGAGCATGAATTCCGAATGCTTGGAATGGACGAAGTTTTCCGATCCGGGCTGATGGCAGGTTATGCACAGATAGGAAGCCTCTTCATCTTTTATTCGACCAGCATGCGGGTTGTGACAGCTGACGCAAACCATGTCCGCCTGACCATGCTGGCTCAGCTTCCACTCAGTATACGTCTCTGTATGGCAGCTGCCACACATATACGCCGAGCGCTCAATCGGCATCGGTTCTTCGGGGTGGTTGGGATTAATCGGATTGTGACACGCTAGACAAGTTATCCCATCATCCACCCAGGTATTGGTAAGCGGGTCGTAGCCGGTTGTGTGGCAAGAGACACAGCGTGGCTCATCTTCCTCCTGCATTGGGTGGTTTGTATCCATAGATACGACGGGCTCTCCGTCAACATGGCATTGGCTGCAGGTTAACGCCCGCATATGTGCGCTACCTTCCCAGGCAAGCACGGTAGCTAAGTGGCATTCTCTGCAATCTAGAGGATTGGCCTCACCTTCCTGGTTGGCGGGTGCCGCCCAGACGGTAAAATTTGGCAGCAATAAGACTGCCAATACACACAGTAATCCCCCTGCCCGAATTAGACCGACTTTCATTTATCGTCTCCTCAAATCGAATGGACTGACCCAATTAATGCCTGCTCCCAGGCAAACCTCTCTCTGAAGACAACTCTCCCGTGGTCTACACCATCGGTAGAGCAATTCACTGAATTATTTAGCAGTATTGAGGGGGTGCACGCCCGGCGACTACCAACTTGCAGGAACGGCTCCGGCAGCATATGCGGGGCTTTTCGAGCCGCGAATTGGCTGACAAGTTGCCGCTGGCTTGAACATTGACCCTGTGGGAGAAAAGACGCTGATTGACTGACGGATGCCTCTTGAACGCGCATAAATGCCCAAGCGTCGTGTAGGTTGTCGGTGGGGGCACAGCGCACGCAAGCTCGACGAACAGCGTTGGTAACGTCAAGATAGACTCCGGGCAAGTGGTCTGTTTACCAGTATTCGCTATATATGACGCTGCGACGTGGAAATGGATACGGTATAGTTTAAGAATTATTTAAGAAATTTATTGATTGAAATTATGAACCTTCCCCACCCATCAAATCCAACACCCGAAAGCGGGAATCAGATGGTCATGGGTTATGACAAGAAATGTCGAATAATCCCCACCTGAATACCCCATCTTGGGATGGTCAGAGGGCTGCTTTGGGTAAGCATACAGAAGATAGATCAGTTAATTCGAGGGAGGTCGGTCGACATACCATCCTGAACTCAAGAAAAAATATGAACACAACTAAGAAGTCGCCATCGCACTACCGGATCCAGGTCGCGAGGCAGCTTTACCCAAACTGGGCTGATTGGCTCCCAGGGTTCGAGCTGCGGTCAGCTGGCCAGCACGATAGCATGTTGGAGGGTGATGACATTTCACCCGACAAGCTGCAAGCAGTCCCTGCAGCAGCCCTTGACAGGCTGCGCAACCACGGTTTACCAATACTTTTAGTAGAGAGAATTGACTAATGTTTTAGCCGAAGAATTTATCCCCCGAGGTTTTGCACCAAATCCTTATCCCGTTGACCCTCAGTAAATAATGATCACCCGATTAAATCAAAATAAGGCTCTGAATATTCCCACCAGCAAAAAAATTTACAATTGGCGGTATTCTACTGCTGAGTGCACGGCTATGGGCGCGAAGGCGGTACAGTCGGTGCAGGATTGCTTGACCCGCCGGAGCCACCGGTTCCTCCAGCTCCCCCACTACTCGTAGTGGGTGTTACCAGTAAGGCAATTACCCAATCAGAGACGTCAATTACCAGATGCGCTTGGTCGGGTAGCCGGAAGCCATTAACTTCGACTACCCACTCATTGTTGATATACCGGGCGCTCTCAGGGCTGAAAATCAGAGAGATTTCCACAACTTGACCGGGCTTAATAACTACATCTTCATACGGATAAGCCTGCTCAACCACGACGCCAGCGACTGTGATAATCGGCGCCAATAAGCGACCCGAGAGCAGAGAGTAGATATTCAACGTGAACCAATCGCAGCCGCTTGTACTTTGGATTGTCCATGTCACCTCTGGAGCAACAGGCAGCGTTCCCACCTCATAAGTATATCCAGGATCGGGGACTAGATCAGGTCCAGAAAGCAGTTCGTAGGTATAGGCCCGGATATCTGAGCAGTCATAAATCGATTGTAGGGAAAAAGCGGTAATCGTGGGCAGCGGAGTTGCACTTTGTATGGGAGTCGGGGATGGGGCAAGAGTGCTCGTCGGTTCCGGGGTCATTGTGGGAGGAAGTAGGGTCTCTGTTGGGGTGGGAGTTGGCGGGCTGAATTCAGCTGCGGAGGCCAACTGCTCGCTGCCATCGCCTGGATCCCGGCCTGGTCCAAAGAAAATGAAATACCCGACGATACAGCTTATTATTATCCCAATCAGGGCTACGGCTGAGATGTAAATCCACCAGGCCGGTTTTCCAGCTGGTTCATCGATCTCCTCATTCACGAACCCAGCCGAACGCATCTGCTGCCAGGGCTCAATATCCCCATTGATGTCATCATCTTGAATAACCACCTGCTTGAATTGTTCCACGTCCGAGTCAGTCTCACGGTTGAAGAACGGCATGCTGATTGCTGACGAGCGTGTCCGCCATGGTTGTGAGAGCTCACCACGCAGTTCATTGGGCAGCGGTCCGTTCCAGGTTTTTGCGTAAATTTGGCAGTTCGTATGACCTCGGTTGAGGCAGTGTGATTGCTGGTATTGTTCGATGACGGAGTGAGGTGGGTCAGCCCGGTAGCAAAAATGGTTCGTTTGCGGCCAGGCAAAATGGGTGTGTGGATCATCCTGCAAACCCAGGAATGGGCAAGCGGTTAATTGGCTTGCATCAAGTGATTGTAGACCGCCGTTGTCAAAGTTGCTCATACCAAATTTATCTGACCGGGCTTGCGGTCAATGCGCTACCGACAATTAAACCATTACTTAAGTACTACTCACGGATAAATTCAGTATACCATGGATGAATGGATGAACTACGGAAATTCGCAGTATTGTTAGCACAATAAGAAGGAAGATATCAATCAACCTGGAACGGAAATAATTTCACATCCCAACCACAGCGGTCACGATACTTGCTCGCTATGGATATCCCTTGCCGTACATTCAAGATGCCGATAAAATATCTTCCAGAGAGGAGATTATGGAAACAATACTAACAAACCAAGACACACGCGTAGTAATCAGCCCAACAAGCCCGTTTGTCATCATCGGTGAACGGATAAACCCAACCAGGCGAAAAAAGCTAGCCGCAGCGATGGCCACCGGAGATTTCAGCCTCGTCCAGCGGGATGCGCAGAATCAGGCTGCTGCAGGCGCCCAGGTGCTGGATGTCAATGCCGGCATCCCGGGTAGTGACGAACCGGCCCTGCTGCGGGCGGCCGTCGAAGCCGTGCTGTCGGTAACGAGCCAACCACTGTGTTTAGATTCAGCCAACCCAGCTGCCCTGCAGGCTGCTCTTGAGATCTACCCGGGCAAAGCCTTGATCAACTCGACAACCGCCGAGCCAGACATGATGGCGCGCGTGTTCCCGTTGGCTCAGAAGTATGGTGCTGCAGTAATCGGTGTGATCACCGACGAAAACGGCATTCCAGCCAGCGCTCAAGACCGTTTGGATGTCGCCCGCAAGCTGATTGCGGTTGCAGAGGATTATGGGATTCCCGCAGCAGACATCATTATCGACCCACTGGCTTTGACCGTGGGTGCGGACTTTAATGCCGGTCGGGTGACGCTTGATGCGGTGCGTCTGATCCAATCTGAGTTGGGGGTCAACATCAGCCTAGGTGCCAGCAATGTCTCCTTCGGGCTACCGGATCGCAAGATCGTAAATGTTGCTTACCTTGCCCTGGCAATTGCGAACGGACTCACCGCTGCCATTACCGATCCAACAGTGCCGGAAATCCAAACCACATTACTCGCCTGCGACCTATTGCTCGGGAGAGATGAATATGCTATGAGCTGGATCAAGGCTTACCGTAAACGGAGCAAAGATGCCAGCTAAACCGAGCAAACAAACAAGCTAAACGGAATATCAGCCCCGCGTAATATTGGTTCAAAATATCGTGGGGCATTTGTTTTCTGACTGAAATTCAAATGAACAAGGAGCATCATAATGGTAGAAGCTGTAATAACCAAGCAAGACGGTGAACTGTTCGAAATCATCCTCAACCAACCCGCCAAGCGGAATGCGATCGACTGGGATACTTTTCCAGCCTTAGCAGCCGCGGTTGAAAGCGCCGAACGGGCTGTTGGTGTACGCGCCGTCCTGCTGACTGGTGCAGGCGCGGGTTTCTCTACAGGTATCGATCTGAATGCCTTAGCAAATATATCCAATCTTTTCGGAGAAAATTGGCAAGTGCGCATGCCATATATCATCGCGGAATTTCAATCCGTGCTCAACAAGCTCGAACGGCTCAGCTTGCCAACCATCGCACTGCTGCGCGGCTATGCGCTCGGACTCGGGTTGGAAATCGCTCTGGCGTGTGATTTCCGCATCGCTGCAAGGCACACCAAGTTAGCACTGCCCGAATCCCGTCTAGGACTCATCCCGGACGTCGGTGGTACGACACGCCTGACGCGTTTGATCGGTCCAGCTCGGGCAAAGGAATACATCATGAGCGGGAAGCTCATCCCGCTGGATCAGGCGGAGGCTTGGGGATTAGTTAACCGGATAGTACCAACCCAGGACCTCCGCTCGTATGCACTGGAATTTATCGCTGAATTAAATTCCGCCGCACCTCGCGCAGTCAGTTATGCGAAGCGCGTGATAGATGATCTAGAAGACTTGCCGCGCGGTTTGCGACTTGAGATCTGGGCGCAGTCCCAGCTAATCCAAACCCAAGATTTCCGAACTGGATTGCAGAGCGCGCTGCACAAATCCACGCCACACTGGCTGGGGAAATAGCTGTTCCTAGCGTTCCGTCAATTGTGATTATTTAGGTAGAATAGATCGTGGACGGAACACTTTAAGCTTTGTGAAGGGTGTAATCACCAGGTATCGAATGAGACTTTCATACTTGACAAAGGGCCTACGTGGCAATTATCCAAACCACTCATAAGCAACCAGGAGGACCGAGATGCCCACCGAATCTGCCAAACAAGCCTTAGAGCTGCTGCGCACCGGCAGCACTTTCCAGTGGTATGTCATCCCACTATTTGCGCTGGCAGTCTATGTCTATGCTGTAGAAATCGAACGCCAGAACTGGGATAAGGTCTTCGCTGGTTTAGCTTTCTGGGGGATGGATTGGTTCAATGAGATCTGGAATGGTTTAGTCTTCCATTTCACCCAATATGCACCGGTATGGGCGGCGCCAGGCAGCACGGCGTACTTGATCCTGATCGGATTGAATATCGAGATCGGCTTCATGTTCGCCATCGCAGGAGTGGCCTTCTCCAAAATGCTGCCACCCGACAAATCGCTCAAGATATTTGGCATCCCCAACCGGCTCCTATTTGCCCTGTTGGGATCGGCTTTTTGTGTATTTATCGAGATCCTGCTTAATCAGGTGAACGCGCTTACCTGGGATTATCCCTGGTGGAGCGCTCAGGCTCCCTGGTTGATATTCTTGATCGGCTACCTGCCGTTCTTTCTAGTCTCGTTTTGGGTGCACGATATGGAGAGAACCCGCTCGAAGATCATTACGGTCAGCGCCATCTTGATCTTCGATCTGATCGGTCTAGTGGTGTTCGCTGGGCTGCTCAAGTGGATCTGAACTCTATCTCTGCCTTTACGAATTTCAGGCTTCCATCAAGTCCGCCACGCGCTTACCGAGTGTGAGAAATGGTATTGCCGCTGCCAGCAAGCAGAATAGGCCCCCGAGAAGCAGACCGACTGTCTGGCCGAGCCATGGCTCCCAGCCGATACCGGCGGCTATGAGGGTCGGTCCAGCGAACAATAGAAAACTGACTCCCAGGAATCCCATAACTACTACCGAACCCACGCAACCCACACCGCCGCTGGCCATTTTACGGGGATCCTTCCAATCGAAGCGAGCGCCGAGGACGCCGAAGGACAAACTCACCCCAGCCGCACCTGCAATGCAGAAGCTCAACGCTAGAAGACCGTACAGGAAGACTGCGGTTGGAGACTGGCGCAGGATTGATATTACGACGAAGAATATGCCGCTCAAGGCAAAGGCTGGCAATGCTGTCAGCAGATATTTCCCGGCCAGCAAGCGCCGCTCGCTGACTGGTGCAGATTTCAGCACCCAATAGGATGCACCTTCCTGGGAGAAAGCCACTAAGCCTAAGCGATTCAGGAGCATCCAGGCTACAAAAATCGCGATGCCGGCATTGGCATAGACAACCAGGTTATTAGCCGCTTCCTGGAACCAGATAGGGGCATCACTGACCTCGTTCCCATGACTACGGCCGCGCAGCAGCATAACTGTGTAGACCACACCTAGGATCAGCGGGGTGATGATCTGGGATAAATTCCGTAGATCACGCCGCAAGACCAGCAGGTCTTTTTTAAGCAGCGCTTGGACAGCCTGTGGTAACACCCAGTAAGACCAATTGCGTGATCTACTAGAAGCCGCGCGGTTCCGAACCCGATTGGGCGCCCTTTTACGCTGTAGGCTGCCTTGCATCCCGGCCCACCCGCTATAATACAGCTTCTCAGCCACCCCCAATGACACCATAAATAAGCCCCCACAGACAAGCAGTGTAACCACGACCAAGGCTGACCCAGACAGCCAACTTCCTGTACCAACGGCGACCAGCCCCTGCCCCGACCAGTACATTGGTATCAGCGGTGAGTTAAACCTCTCCAGGGCAGAAAAAGCCTGGGCTGTTTGTGCGGGTGATAAATCGCTGTAATTCGCAAACTGCCCCGATTGGGAGCATATTATTGAAGATACACCGACCAACAGACCTAGCACCTCTGCGATCCGCCGGGCAGGGAACACCCTGACAACAAGCATCACGATCAGGCTCGCTAAACCAGCCGCAGCGGAGGCTACAGCAACCAACACCAGCAGGACAGCCGGGTAGTACACCCAGCGGTATCCTCCTGCAAATCCCAAGCCGAATAAGACCGGTAATCCGAACAGCAGGACAAATGCGAAATTAGGCAGGACCGCCTGGAGCAGTTTAGCCAGGAATACAGCTCTGATTGGTATAGGGGAGCTCAGCAGGAAGTCCATGTCCCCCGCCAGGTATAGCGCCTGCAGCAGGAAGCCAAAACTGGTCAGGAACAATCCAACGAACGCGGCAGTGACAACGAAACCGGGCAGCGCAGAACTGATCGAGCCCAGGTCTCCCATTATCGAGTTTATCTCTGGCGAGCGGATAAACTTCAACAGCTGCCAGCTGAGATAAAACGCAAAACCCATCCCGACCAGGATGATCACCAATAGGAACAGGTAGCCGAATCTAGCTCGCCAGGTTGCGCGGCGGAATCCACCGGCGGAGAGGAGCAGCCGCATCCGTAATAACACAATAACACTCTGGTAAACTGGAGCGTATGGATTACTTTTGTGTGTCATGGGTTCCATCAGGATAATATGTCCGCAATTTCAGCATATTCCGCCCCTCCGGTTAGGGACAAGAATATATCTTCTAGACTTGTCCCGGCTTGGGATAGACTCAGTGAGCGTAGTTCTTCCATGGTGCCAACAGTTATCAATCGACCCTGGTGGATTATCCCAATCCGGTCACACATCCGCTCTGCAATTTCCAAAATGTGCGTGGACAGGAAGATTGCTGCCCCGCGTTCCGTCATCTGGCGTAGGATATCCTTGATCAGGCGGGCTGATTTCGGGTCCAAACCAACGGTAGGTTCATCCAGAACCAAAACTTTAGGGTCGTGCAGGAGTGCGGCTGCCAGAGCAGTCTTCTGCTGCATACCATGGCTGTACGAATTGATGGTCTGATCGATTGCTTCGCTGAGATCAAACAACTTGTGCAGTTCCTCAATGCGGCGGTCAACCTTGGCTGCTTCCATCCCGTACAGGTCGCCGACAAACCGCAAGAACTCGCGACCCGAGAGCTTCCCGTACAAATTCGGGGTGTCGGGGACATACCCTTTTACCGCCTTGGCTGCCAGCGGCTCAGTCTGTACATCATGACCAGCGACATAAACTTCCCCGGACGTTGGCTGCAGCAAACCGACGATCATCTTGATCGTTGTGGTCTTACCAGCGCCGTTCGGTCCAAGAAAGCCAAAGATCTCCCCGCCCCTGACCTCCAGCGAGACTTGATCTACTGCTAGTTTGTCACCGAAGCTTTTCGTCAGCTGTTTGGTCAGTATTAATGGCTCAGAGTTCATTTTTCACCTATCAGGGCTGCGAGATGGGAGCGATGATTATCAATATATGGTTATCCGTGCCGTTAGGGGTTATCCATTTGAACTTGCTTCCAACGCGGGTCATTAAAACGCTGGATCTCAATCAGGTAACCATTCGGGTCACGCAGGAAAAAGTGGTAAACCTCGTATTCCGGATTCAGGGTTGGCTTTTTTTCAATCGGCACCGCGTGGGCTGTGAGATGTCGGTACCACTCATCAACTTGATCGCTGACTAGGGTGAAGATCACAGCCTGGTTGTCAGCTGGGGGAGCCTGGCGCTCGCAGAACCCGAGGAACGCGCCTTCCCGGACTTGATAAATCCGGCATGTACCCTGGTCCAACACCAATGGCAAACCCAACAACCGCTTGTAAAACTCGGCGGTCGCGGCCAGATTGTCCGTTGAGAGAAATGTGATTTGTGCGTCGACCGGCAGCACTGCCATATCGCACCTCGAAATAATAATGTTCCCGTCCTGCGGCTTTACGCCTTTCCCCGTACCTCGGGCTCGCTCAGACGCAGCGCCATGGGGCGTATAGCCAGCTCATCGATCAAACGGTTCAGTTCAGCGTCGGCCAGGGTCCGACCATATCCGGCATAGGCAGTCAGGGCAGCTTCCATCATATTCGTTCCAAACGTGCGGCCCTCGTAGCGTGGGGTCGTGGTGATCAAGGTATGCACACCCCGCACCCGTAGCAGTTCGATATTCTCGGGGGTGGTCGTGTTGGTCACCACCGTCTTGCCGTCCAGGTCATGCGGCAGATACTTCTTCATGAACATGAAATCACCCGCTATCATATCCGCCTGCAGGAAATGGCGCTCGTAGCGCGGGTCGTGGACATCACCACTGGAACCATAGAACAGCATGCTCAGCGGGAAATGGCTAACAAATGGCAGCAGGAGGCGCGCCAGCCGTTTGTAAGCCCGGATGCCGCGCACCGGGATCGGGATACCCAAGGCAATCATCAGGTCGCCGATGACGATGTCATCCGAGACCTCTGCGGCGGCCTGCGCCAATCCCAAGCGGTCAACTGCCACCGGCACGAACGCGTTTTTGTAATGTCGGGGGATGAAATCCGCACTCGCAAAGGCCAGCTTGAAGACCCGCCGTTCGAGGGTATGCTTCAAGCCGCGCCCGTCGACCACCGGGGTCCGCTTGACGTTTTGGACCAGCTTCAGGGCTGCATGCAAGGGGTATTCGCGGTCCTCCAAGCGCAGGTATAGGTCAACGCCGCCAACGCTCAGGCAGTCTACCTGACCATCGAGCTCAGTGAAAAGTGACTTCGCCCGGGCAGCATCGCCATCGGTGCCAATTCGCTCGAGTTCAATGGTCTGGCCGGCAAGGTTGATCGTGACGCGTTTATCACGGCAGGAGCTGCCCAGGCTGATGGATACGGCGCGTTTTATGCTTCACCTCGCGTGATGAATCACTACGTTACTTGCTCTAATATAACACACTCAGAAGTGCCTATCCCGTTCACCTGCATATCCAGCAGACACTATTTGTGTATTGATTTTGAAAGCATTGCATGCTACGATAGAAGTGAACTGATTGGATTTTCAGACGGTTTCAATTAGCCGCTGCCTACCCGCAGCTGGCCCAGGAGGCACAATTATGTCCCAGCAAACCAAAATTATTATTGCCATACTGATCGCGTTTGCATCAGTCACTGTAATGAGTGTGTTAGCCGATACCGTATACCTGCCGGCCGTATACCGGCAGCCCACGCTAACCCCTACTCTAACGCCTACTCCTACTAAAACGCCCACACCAACACCCACCAAGACACCCTTGCCAGAGGTCGAAATTGTAAATATTGTCTATGATCCCCCAATTGACTTAGATGAATACGTTGAGATAAAAAACTTTGAGGACAAACTAACCGTAAAAATGGGAACATGGATTATTAAAGCTGATACTGGAGAATTATACGAATTCCCAGATAATTTCGATTTAGGGGCAGGAAAATCTGTAAAAGTATGGACAAAGGATGGAACTAATTCGGCTACAAATTTGTATTGGGGTAATCCTACTGAGATTTGGATAAAGGGTGGCAATTGTGCTTATCTCAAGATTGTTAAGGATGACGGTAGTAAAATAGAAATTGACACATATTGCTATTAAGTAATTTGCATAGCATTTTTGGCTACACAGTATTATCCATTACTCACAAATTGTTTACCATTTGTGGGTAATGGTATTTATTAATAAAAATCGTCAAAATTACCAAGTGTACATATACAATTTGCCACGGGTGCAACAACCCACTCTGAGGCAATACGAACTTTATGTTTGAGTAAATTGAATTTTGAACTATCCATCTTTCATAGAGATACATTGTAGATACCAACCATTTTCAAATAATTTGTCGATCCTATGGTTAAACGTGTCTATCTGATCCATACTGGCGGCACGCTCGGCATGCAGTGCAGCCCGCACGGCTATGCGACTGTACCGGGGCACCTGGAGCAGCTACTTACTAATCGGCCTGAGCTAAAGCAACCCGGTATGCCAACAGTCATTATGCGCTCTCTTGGTCCCCTACTCGTTTCGTCAAACCCTTTCCCCGAGAATTGACTGAAAATCGGTGCGTATATCCGCGAGCATACCGACCAGGGAGATGGATTTGTCATCCTGAGCGGCTCCGACACGACTGCCTATAGCGACTCTGCATTAGCCTTTATGCTGGAAGGGTGCAACAAGCGATTGATCCGGACCGGTTTACAAATCCCGTTCCGCGAAAAGTTCAGCGATGTTAGTCGCAATCCTTCGATGTAACGCATTTGATGCCCCAAGACCACCTAGACAAGCTGACACCCAACACAGTACTACGATCGCACCTAACTCACCCAAACAGTTTTTAAAGGCAAAAACTTTCTCCATGTCCTAGTACTTGCGACACTGGTGCAGCCTGCGCTGAACCCAACCGGTCGACAGCTGCGGGAACAAGGGCTTGCTTGTAGTGCTGCGGGTTATAATCAACAATGGCAGCGACTTGATCGAAGACCCGCCGATCGAGGGCATGTATCAAGCTGCTCCCGTCGATCACCGGGGTCTATGTTTTGTTGTCAACCAGCCTCAAGGTCGCAAGCAATCGGAATGCGCGGGTTCCCAAGGGTAGATCCAGGTCAACGCCGCAAACGCTCAGGCAGTCTACCTGACCATCGAGCTCGGTGAAAAGTGACTTTGCCCGGGCAGCATCGCCATCGGTGCCAATCCGCTCCAGTTCAATGGTCTAGCCAGCAAAGTCGATCGTGACGAATTTATCACGGCGGCAGCTGCCCAGGCTGATGGACACCGCACACTTGTGTATTGATTTTGTACCCAATGCATGCTACGATAGTAACGTAACTATTGGAAAATGAGATGAATTCATAGAGCCGCTGCCTGCCCGCAGCTGGCCCAGGAGGTATAGCTATGTCCCGGCAAACCAAGTTCCTGATCGCGCTGGCGATCGCGTTTGCATCAGTCACCGTGATGAGTGTGCTAGCCGATACCGTTTATCTACCGGCTGTTTATCGGCAGCCGACCCCAACCGCCACCAAAACACCAACTCCTACGGCGCGCCCGCCAGGAGTCTACATCGAGGAGTTCCACCCTTCCACTAATCCGCGAGATGATTATCTTGTGATAATCAACACCACCGATAAAACAGTAAAGTTTGCGGAGTGGAAATTAAAAGCGGAGAAAGCACAAGTTGTAACTGATTCATCCTATTACTTTGAGGAAGATTTCAAACTCGGGGTAGATAAAACTGTGCGAGTACGGAGCGGGATAGGAACAGAAAACGAAACAGATCTATATTGGGGATTAACCTACTCGCTTTGGACTTACTCAACCAACTGTGCATACCTCCGCGATGATGATAACGAATTGATCCACAAGTGGTGCGTCGATTGGGAATGGGATTGAGTTTATTGGCTAAGCAGGAAGCTGGCGGCTGATACAATACCGCCAGCTTTTTTACCTTTGCTAGATTACCCCAACAGGATCATTAGCACATCTTTTTTTTGTGGTAAACCTAATACAGCGATGTATATTCCATTTTGTGGTCTCGATTAGCATCAAATAGAATATGGGAACTATGCGGAAACGCGTCTATCTGATCCACACCGGCGGTACCCTCGGCATGCAGCGCAGCCCGCACGGCTATACGACAGTACCCGGCCACCTAGCTGAACTGCTAGCGGGTCTGCCCGAGCTGAGCCAGGCCGGCATGCCTGAGTACACACTGCGGGAATACAGCCCGCTGCTCGATTCGTCGAACCTCTTCCCAGAGGATTGGCTGAAGATCGCCGGCGATATCGCCGACAATTACGATGATTACGACGGTTTTGTCATCCTGCACGGCACCGATACGATGGCCTATACCGCCTCCGCGCTGGCCTTCATGCTGGGAGGGCTCGGCAAGCCGGTAATCCTGACCGGCTCACAAATCCCGCTGGGCGAACTGCGCAGCGACGGGCGTGCCAACCTGATCACCGCACTGCTGCTCGCCGCCGACTACCCATTGCCGGAGGTCAGCCTATACTTCGGCGGTGTGCTGTTGCGCGGCTGCCGGGCAGTCAAAGTGGATGCCGAAGGGTTCGAAGCCTTCAGCTCGCCCAACTACCCACCGCTGGGTGAGGTAGGCGCAGATGTCGAGATCAACTGGCAGCTGGTGCGGGAAAAACCCCAGGCAGATACCCACCTGGTCGTCCAGCCGCTGGCAACTCCCTACGTCGGCGCGCTACGCCTGTTCCCGGGGATCACCGCCCAGGTTTTGGAAAACATCCTACGCCCGCCACTGAAAGGGCTGGTGCTGGAGGTGTACGGGGTTGGCAATGCGCCGGATCGCGATACAGATCTCCTGCAGGTGCTGCACGCGGCTACCGACCGCGGGGTAGTCATCGTCGCCAGCACGCAGTGCCTGCGCGGCACGGTCCACCTGGGTGATTACAGCACCGGAACTGCCATCGCCCAAGCCGGCGTGATCAGCGGGCGCGATATGACCAGTGAGGCCATATTGACCAAACTTTTCTACCTGTTCAGCTGCGGCTACACATCCAGCGAAGTAAAGGTGCTGATATCCCAGGACCTGCGCGGTGAGCTGACCCCTGAAACGGTACAATGAACTGCACCTAGCTCACCGAAACCATACTCCCGGGTAAAAACTTGCTCCATGTCCACCTACCTGCGACGCCACATCGCCCTGCCAACGGATCACGGCGCCTGGGTCTTCATCCTTAGCCCGCTGCTGATCGGCATATTCACTTCGGCGGTATGGACCCGCGCGACGACGTTCCTGGTCGTGGCTGTGATGGCTGCATTTCTAATCCGCCAGCCGATCACGATCGCTACCAAGACCTACAGCGGAAGGCGTCCACGCCGCGATCTGCCCGCCGCCCGGTTTTGGATACTTGTCTACGGCTCGTTGATCCTGATTGCGACGCTGAGTCTCATCTGGCTAGGTTATGCTTATATCCTCATCTTGGCCATCCCGGGCATCCCGGTCTTTATCTGGCACCTATACCTGGTGAGCAAACGCCAGGAGCGCAGGCAAGCCGGGGTTGAGATCGTCGGAAGCGGTGTCCTGGCGCTGTCCGCTCCAGCCGTGTACTGGGTGGGGGTCGGCTCGGCGGACACGACCGGATGGTGGCTCTTCCTGCTGATCTGGCTGCAGTCAGCCGCCTCTATCGTTTATGCTTATCTGCGACTGGCCCAGCGGGATCTCATCAAGATACCTACAGTCCGTGCGCGTTTTATCATGGCTCGCCGGGCGCTCCTGTACACATCATTCAACTTGCTTTTTTCCGCACTCCTAGCTTGGAACACGCTGCCCGCTCTCATCTGGCTGCCATTCGGTATCCAGTGGCTTGAATCATTATGGGGGTCTTATTTCCCGGCCATCGGCGTTAAACCCACCCGGATCGGCTTGCGACAATTGATCGTAAGTACGATATTTACTCTTACCTTTATTCTTTCCTGGCATTTATCCGGCTGAATCCCAATCCCGAACGGGCATGGTTCCCAACCTATTATTTTTGAATGGCGCGTAACGCAGTACGGCTTGTGGGGTTAACCTATGTGGAACTATCTAATTAATCGCTTTCGGCATAGAAATTGTACCGGTTAGATATGTTCACTTATCCGCATTTTCGTTGTTCAAATTACACATTTCAAGGAGGTAGTACCTATGTCAGAACAAATGTCCCCCGAAATCACCAGTGATGATAAGCTTTGGTCAGCGCTAGGTTACGTGATCCCGATCATCGCCATCATCGTCCTCTTTCTCGAGGATAAGAAGAACCGCCCCTTCATCCGGTTCCATGCCGTACAGTCACTGGCGTTCAATGTTATTCTCTGGATTTTGATCTTTATCGTCAGCCTGGTAACACTTGGTTTCGGAGCGCTGTGTGCTCCGCTGTTGTGGCTGGTGTCCTTCTGGCCAGCTTATGACTCGTTCAAGGGCAACTACACCGAACTGCCAGTCATCACCAATTTTATTAAGAAACAAGGTTGGATCTAGTGTTCCGTCAAATTTGATTGTCTAGAAAGAATAGGCTCTAGACGGAACACTTTATACTTTGTCAAGGGCGTATTTACTCGGATATCGAGTGAATCTTTCATCCTTGACAAAGCGTTAATCATAAATTGCCACTTGGTCTCCCGTTCCGGGTTTGCAGTTCCCGGAACGGGATGCCATAATCTAGGAGAATAAATTATGGCTGCTGAAGCTGAAACGCTGCCGTCCCCAGCCCCTCAACCGATGTCTTCCAATGAGGAGCAAACCTGGGCTATGCTCGCTCACCTCAGCATCTTCGCCAATCTTATAACAGGTTTCTTAGGACCGCTCATCGCCCTGGTGATCTACCTGATCTATAAAGATCGCTCGCGCTATATAGCCTACCAGTCAATGCAGGCCTTTATCTTTCAGCTCGTCTTCTGGGTTGGAGCAGGTATTATCGCCGTGATCTTATGGCTTATCGGCAGCCTGCTGTTAGTCTTGCTGTGCCTTGGCTGCCTGGTAATGCCTCCAGCGCTGTTTTTCTCGCTTCTGCCCTTAGCTGCGCTGGTGTACGGCGTAGTTGGCGCGATCGGGTGCAGCCAGGGAGAAGACTTTAAGTACTGGCTGATCGGCGATTGGGTGCGTAGGATCTACGAACCACCAGCAGACCCCGCGGCTTGAGCTTTATGGGAGCAGGTAATCACCTCGCTTGACTTTTGCTTGACTACATTTTAGAATCAATCCGTAAAATTAACAGTCCCAGGGGAGAGTCCCATTGCGATGGGCACCGAAGGGGCAAACCTAACAGCTGCTGCTGCAGGCGAAACTCTCAGGTAAATGGACCGTGGGGCAGTCGAACTCTGGAAAGCTGGTAACCGCTAAACTAATTGCCAGCACCGAAGGGGCAAGTGCCACAGCCGGCATGAATCTCTCAGGTCAACGACAGAGGCGTACGCATTTATTTGCGTGCGCCTTTATTTATTTTTAATCGGTCGGCAAGCAGCACACAAAACCCATTTAGCTTTACCCCTGATAAGGAGGATCACGATGGAATTCCCCAAAGATCTTATGTACACCGAAAATGATGAATGGATTCGCGTCGAAGGCAATACTGCAACAGTTGGCATTACGGATTACGCCCAAGACCAGCTCTCTGATATCGTTTACGTGGAAGTAGTCGTCAGCGTGGACGAGCTGGTCGCCCAAGGCGATACTTGTGCCACGATCGAGTCCGTCAAGGCTGCGGCTGAAGTCTATATGCCGGTCAGCGGCAAGATCATCGCCACGAATGAGGAGCTGGCGGATACACCGGAACTCGTCAACAGTGAACCTCATGGCGCGGCTTGGTTGGTGAAATTGGAATTGAGCGACAGCTCCGAACTGGAAGGCTTGATGAACGCCGCCGCTTATGAGAAATTCACCGCTGAAAAACAATAATAGCCGATCTATTAACCAAATGCTGACCCGCCACGGAGAACTCAACCGACCGGGTTAAGGAGCAGCAATGTACTTTCCCCACACACCTGCCGAGCGGGAAGAGATGCTGGCCGCGATCGGCGTTAGTCGAATCGACGACCTTTTCGAAGTCGTCCCTGAGCAGCACCGCTTCCCGAACCTAGGACTACCACCTGCCATGTCAGAGATGGAAATCCTGAACGAGATGGAAGGTTTGGCCTGGGTAAACGATTCCGCCAAAGAAATGGCTTGCTTTTTAGGCGCAGGCGCCTATCACCACTACATCCCGGCCGCGGTTGACTCGATCCTGCGGCGGGGCGAATTCTATACCGCCTACACTCCCTACCAACCGGAAATATCCCAAGGCACCCTCCAAGCTATCTTCGATTACCAAAGCCTGGTCACCGCCCTGACCGGGATGGACGTCAGCAACGCCAGCCACTACGATGGCGCCACTGCCGCTGCTGAAGCCGTCAGTATGGCGATAGCAAATTTCCGCGGTAAGCGCAGCAAGGTCATTCTCTCCCCTGCCCTACACCCCCATTACCGCCAAACCATCCACACGTACAATCCAGCCGGAGATATCACATTCCTCGGGGAGGACATCCCCCTGACCAACTCACCCAGGGCGCTTATTCCAATGGTTGACGATCAAACCGCACTGGTAATTGTCCAATATCCGGATTTTTTCGGACGGATTTTTGACCTCAGTGAACTTACAGAAGCTGTTCACGAGCAGGGAGCCCTGCTGGCGGTCTCGGTAAACCCACTCGCCCTTGGGCTGATCAAACCTCCGGGAGAATTCGGCGCAGATATTGTCACCGGTGAAGGCCAGACCCTCGGTATCCCGCTCGCGTATGGCGGACCTTACCTAGGTATCTTCACTACGCGCGAGAAACTGGTCCGGAAAATGGCCGGCCGGCTGGTCGGAGAAACGGTGGATAACCGCGGCCAGCGGGCGTATGTACTCACCCTGACCGCCCGAGAACAGCATATCCGCCGTGAGAAAGCCACTTCTAATATCTGCACGAACCAGGGGTTGATGGCCCTAGCAGCAACTGTCTACATGAGTCTGTTAGGTAAGCATGGTCTCAAGCAGGTCAGTTCCCTGTGCTACCATAAAGCCCATTATGCCGCCCAACAAATCCAGTCCCTGCGTGGTTACGAGCTTTGGTCGCAGTCACCTTTCTTCAATGAGTTTGTCGTCCGCTGCCCTACACTGATTGAAAACATCAATGAACACCTGCTGGACCATAATATCCTGGGGGGCTACGACCTTGGGCAGGACTACCCAGAGCTCGCCGATCACATGCTGATCGCCGTAACGGAAATGAATTCGAAGGAAGAGATCGATGACCTGGTCACGATCTTGGCGGAGGTGTCGAATGACTGAGCCCAAATTATGTGAAATGTCTGTCCCGGGCCGCAGGGGATTTTCATTTTCGACTTTAGACGTACCCGAGGCAGCACTTCCGGACAATTTAGTTCGGGAAGAGCTGCCTATGCCAGAACTGTATGAATTGGATGTGATCCGCCGTTATACCCGGCTGTCGCAGCTGAACTACGGCATCGACATCGGTATTTACCCACTAGGGTCTTGTACGATGAAATACAACCCCCGGATCAATGAAGAAACCGCCCGTATTCCCGGATTTTCGCATGTCCACCCGCTGCAGCCATTGATAACGACCCAAGGCAGCCTGGCTTTGATGTACCAGCTGCAGGAGTGGCTGAAGAAGATCGGTGGTTTCGCTGGCGTGACATTACAGCCCGCGGCCGGGGCGCAAGGTGAACTAACCGGTGTATTGATCATCCGCGCATACCATGCCAACCGTGGCGACAAGCAGCGCAATAAGATCCTGATCCCAGACTCGGCCCATGGTACAAATCCGGCAACATCTGCAATGAGCGGCATGCAGGTGGTCGAGCTGAAATCGGACAGCCGCGGAAATGTAGACCTCGAAACGCTACGCGCGGAATGCGATGACACGTTAGCTGGTCTGATGCTCACCAACCCCAATACACTTGGCCTATTTGACGAACACGTAATGCAAGTCGCCGATATGGTGCACCAAGCAGGCGGTCTTGTCTACGGCGATGGCGCGAACATGAATGCGCTGCTCGGTATCGTCCGTCCAAGCGATCTGGGGATCGATATCCTGCACTACAACCTACACAAGACCTTCTCAACCCCCCACGGTGGTGGCGGTCCTGGATCAGGTCCAGTGGGTGTTGCCGCCCATCTAGTTGATTTTCTGCCGGCGCCGGTCGTTGCGGTGATCGAAGAAGGGGATGATGAACTGCTGCCTCTGTTTGGATTTGTATCCCCTGAAAAAACAATCGGCCGGGTGAAAGCCTTCCACGGGCATTTTGGCATGATGGTGCGTGCATTTACGTATATGTGCATGCACGGCGAAGAAGGGCTGCGCCAAATCGCTGAGTATGCCGTGCTCAACGCGAACTACCTGCTTGCTAGATTGCGCGATAGCTACCATGTCCCCTATGACCGGGTCTGCATGCACGAATTTGTCGCCGAAGGCCGTTGGTCCGATATACCAGATATCCATGCGCTCGATATCTCCAAACGGCTGATGGATTACGGTATCCACCCCCCGACCAACTACTTCCCGCTGATCGTACACGAATCACTGATGATCGAACCAACCGAGACGGAAAGCAAACAAACCCTAGATGCCTTCGCCGATGCGATGATAAAAATCGCCCAAGAAGCACAGCGAGAACCAGAACTGCTCCACAATGCCCCGGTTTCTACACCAGTCGGGCGTCTCGATGAAGTGAAGGCGGCGCGCGAGTTGGTACTACGCTGCGCGGTTGATTCCGGATCATAAGTTAAAATTACTCATAATCGATCAAGTTCGCACCGTGGGTGGGAACTTGATCTTTTAATTAGGAACATCATCGAGTAAGATAGGCATAGACAAAATCAGTTTGCTATAATTCGTTCGATGGATGGGTTATGCTAACAACGATAATTCGTTCGTTAAAAGAACTTTGGGCGCTACCAGGGCCTTTCTATTTTTCAACCGAGGACATAGATCGCCGCTTACGAACGCGCCCAAACCGTATTGAATTCATCACACTCGGCGTTGCTGTAGCTGTGTTGATACTTTCCTTAACCGCACACATCCTCCGAGATCACATCCCGTACGATTTCTATAATTACGTCAAGACCTCGCAAGGGGATTTCAGCAATTATTATTATGCGCATTGGTTGCTGCCCATTTTTTACTTGTTTGGGCAATTTGACATCTATTCTGGATACTTCATTTGGGGAATACTCAATATCGCCGGAGCTTATTTCGCGATGCGGGTCTTCGGCGGCCGGCCGCTCGTTGTGATGCTCTCTTTTCAGCTGTTCTATGTCCTCTATTTTGGGCAAATCACCGGAGTCATCGCGGGTGCCTTGGCTCTCCAAGCGTGGGCGCTCGCGCATGATCGCTGGGACTTTGCAGGTATAGGCATGGCTTTAGCGATATCAAAATATCAAATGGGGATTCCGTTGTCGCTCGCTATCTGGCTGCTTGCTGACATCAATTGGCGTGAACGACTGCGCGTGCTCTTTGTACCTACTCTCGTGATGGTTCTCTCGCTACTCATCTACCCAGGTTGGCCTATTCGATCCCTGAACACTATTCTTCAAAACCCACCAAATGATTACGGCAGTATCAGCTTATGGAGATGGATCGGCTACAGCGCACTCGTACTGTGGCTGCCAACACTCATATTGAAAATGGATTCTGCTCGCCGCATGGTCCTGATTGCCGCCACAATCGCACTTACGATACCTTATTTCCAGCAAACAGATCTTCTTTTCTTGCTCTCAATGCCAATTAATGGAATCGGACTTCTTGGTAATCTGGGCTATTCCTTTTTTGTTTTCGGTTGGGATGCCATGAAATGGCTATTCATCCTGCCCTTGGGTATATATTTAATCCTGGTGTATACACCGCTCAAAAGGGGAATTTCTAAAATGTGCGCTACTGAGCCCAACATAGCGCCATAGTATCCAACTGTGTGGCAGGATATCAACCCACCCATCTTACAACAATCACCGATAAAAACCTGGTTAGGTCAGAACTAAACCATAGAATACTAATAATACTGTCAAGTCGTTATGCAGTTGGCAGAACGTGGACATGATAAAATTGGTTTCCAATTTTGATTTAAAGGTCTCATAATGGCTGAGAGTAGCACGTCCGAATTTAACTTTGTCGAACCCAGAGCTAAAGTCGAAGTACACCTGCCCGAAGGCCGGGTGATCTCTGGACCTCGTGGTGCACAGATCCACGAGTTTTTCAGTATGCTCAAGGAGGATGAACTCCAACCGATCGTCGGCGCGATCGTGGATGGTCAGCTGCGTGAATTAACCTATCGCATCGAGATGGATGCCCACGCTCGACCCGTCACAATGGGCGAAGCTGATGGAATGCGGATATACCGCCGCTCCCTAACATTCCTGCTTGAGACTACGTTTAACGATCTCTACCCAAGCATTGATCTACGTATTGACCATTCTGTCTCCTCGGGTGGTTACTACTGTCATATCACCGGCCGTCCACCGCTGAGCGCGAAAGAGCTGGCAGAAATCGAAGCGCATATGCGCAATTATGTCGCTGAAGATATCCCTTATGGTCGCATGGAAGTGCCGCTCCAAGAAGCAATCGATTTCTTCAAGGCCGAGGGTGCTGAAGAGAAAGTGCGCTTGCTGGTTCACCGCAAGAAGAACTACCTGACACTGTACAGCCTGAAAGCCCACCGGGATTACCACCATGGTTATATGGTCCCATCGACGGGTTACTTGAAGTGGTTTGCCCTGATGCTCACTGGGGAAGGTTTTACCCTGCGTTTCCCGCGCCGCCACGCCCCGACCGAGCTGCTCGCGCCACCCTCATACCCGACCTTGTTAAGCACATTCCGGCAGTACGGCCGCTGGTTAGACCGTCTGGGCATTGCAAGTGTCGGCGCGCTGAATGACGCCATCCAAGAAGGTCGTTCCCCTGAGATCATCCTGGTCTCTGAGGCATTACATGAACAGCGTGTCTCGGAAATCGCTGCCCAAATGGCGAATTTCAGCAAGCAACTACGGATCATTTTTATTGCGGGTCCATCTTCCTCGGGGAAAACAACTTTTTCTAAGCGCCTTTCGGTACAGCTCCTCAGCGCGCGGTGTCACACCTTACAACTTGGAAATGGACAACTACTTCATCGATCGTGATAGAACCCCGTTGGATGAAAACGGCGAGCTCGATTTCGAATCAATAGAGGCCGTCGACCATGTCCGTTTATCGCATGACATCCAGCGTTTAATCGCCCAGGAGACTGTCCAGCTGCCACGCTTTAACTTTGTTACCGGATCAAGCGAGCCAGGCGAAGTCGTCCGTTTAGGTGCTGGGGAAATCATCATCCTTGAAGGGATCCATGGGTTAAACCAAGCTCTGGTATCCGGGATCGACCCGCAGTATACTTTCCGCATATTTGTTTCGGCGCTCACCCAGCTGAATCTTGACAGCCACAACCGCATCTCGACAACCGATACCCGATTAATCCGCCGCATTGTGCGCGATGCCCGGGAGCGTGGCTACAACGCCCAAGAGACGATTAACCGTTGGGAGTCGGTCAGGCGTGGGGAGAAGCGCTATATTTTCCCATTCCAAGAAAATGCAGACTTGATGTTCAACTCGGCTCTGGTATATGAATTATCGGTGCTTAAGCCGCTCGTGGAACCGCTGCTGCGACAGGTGCCAAATGGCACCCAAGAATATGTCGAAGCCAAGCGATTGTTGGCCTTACTGGAGTGGTTCCTTCCGTTGGACACCGACTTAATCCCAGATAACTCAATCTTGCGGGAATTTGTTGGCGGTTCGATCCTCAAGCACTTCAAGCTCTGGCAGAATCATAATGGTAGGAACTGATCCGCGGCTGGCTGCTCGGAAAGCAAATCAAGGCTTGATGATAGCTCCGCATACTTTAGTCAACAAAGCGATCCGTGCAGCCACAAAGTATTACAACCAATCGAATAATTGAACTTGACCTAACCCACTCTAGCAGCGAACTATCTCGGATATAAGCAACCGATGACACCGACACGACAAACAATAAGAACGGCGCTGATCGTGGGGGTGAGTTCGCTCGCGTTGGTCCTTTTGACCGGTTTCTTGTTGAGTACGAAATCCTGGGCTGCATACGCCGCTGAGCGCACAACTCGTAATTCCGGCGCGACCAGTGAACCGGGCATACAAATACCGGCTGAAGGACCATGGATAGTGCGAGCATATTACAGCACACCTGAGATGGTGGCAAATTTAGCTGAGAGAATTGAGCCGTGGGAAGTCAACCAAGAACTACGCTATGTCGTCCTACAAGCGGACGCTACAGAGATGCTCTGGTTGGAGGCTCTCGGCTTGCAGGTAGAGGTCGATGATCAGCTCACCGCGCAATCCCACCGAGCGTTCTCCCCGCTGCCCGGCCAAAACAGCGGCATCGCTGGTTATCCCTGCTACCACACCTTAACAGAAACGTACGAGACCGCAGCGAGCCTAGCAGCCGACTATCCCAATCTGGTCGACGTGATCGATATCGGCAACTCGTGGGAAAAATCCGACCCCGCTCCTCAAACAGGGTACGATCTCTTGGTATTGAAATTGACTAATACCCAGATAAACCTGCCCAAACCGAAGCTGTTCGTCATGGCCTCTATGCATCCCCGCGAGCTGGCACCGGCAGAACTGGCCACCCGCTTTGCAGAATACCTGACAGAGAAGTACAACACCGACGCCGATATCACTTGGCTGCTTGACTATAATGAAATTCACCTGCTGCTGCTGGCAAACCCGGATGGTAGGGTGCAAGTGGAGTCAGGAACATCGGAACTCCAGTATTGGCGAAAGAATACCAACAACAACTACTGTTCGGACACGGACAAACGTGGTGCAGACCTCAACCGCAATTTCCCCTTCAAGTGGGGCTGCTGTGGCGGCTCGAGCAATGACGAGTGCGATGAACTCTACCGAGGCCCCTTATCCAGTTCCGAACCTGAAACACAAGCTATTCAAACCTATCTGGAGACGCTGTACCCTGACTTGCGGCAGGAGGCCCTCGACGCCGCTGCTCCCATAACGACTACCGGGATCTTGCTCGACCTGCACAGCTACAGCGAACTCGTGCTTTGGCCGTGGGGCTTCTCGCCTTCACCCGCCCCCAACCACGAAGCCCTTGATACCCTGGGCAGGAAGCTAGCCTTTTTTAATAACTACACCCCGCAGCAGGCGAGGCAGCTCTATCCCACTGACGGCTCGACGATTGATTTCGCCTACGGCGAGCTTGGCCTCGCCGCGTACACTTTCGAGCTTGGCAATACATTTTTTCAAGATTGTCCACACATTTGAATCAGCGATATTGCCGGATAATTTGCCGGCGTTGGTCTACGCTGCAAAAACCGCATCTGCGCCGTACTTGCTGCCTTCTGGACCCGATGTGATATCGATCACTTTAGCACAAACCACGTCCATACCTGGAGAGGTAATTCAAATCACGGCGACGCTGGACGACCTACGCTTCATATTTAAAAACGACGAGCCTCACACCGAAACAATAAACAGTGGAGAGTTCTACGTCGACATACCACCTGGCTCGGCCCAGGGCAACCTAATGCCTGCCCCACTGCTGCCAGTAGATGGCGAGTACGATTCGGCCGTTGAGGTCACGACAGGCGTGATTGACACTCAAGGATTATCAGTTGGGCAGCACACTATTTACCTACGGGGGCAGGACAGCAGCGGGAATTGGGGACCGTTGAGCGCCATATTTATCCACCTCCTGTCTCCGACACAAAAACCGGAAGAGATTTTCTTCCCCCTACTCATATCAAATCACACCCCGTGAGATTCCTATCGAGCTAAGAATTGACAACGCTCGGGGGCAGTGCTATCCTATAGCCAATCCAGTATAAAAAAGCTACGAAAATGGAGGTATCACATGGAGAAGTGGGAATACATGGTCATCCGGTCTTACAGCGGTGTCGTAACGATGGTAAACGGCCAGGAGGTCTCCCAAATGGTCGGATCACAGCCAGCAGGTACATTGCTACACGAATATCTATCTGGGGTTGGTGAAGACGGTTGGGAAGTGGTAAGCATGGCAGGTGTACGTGAAGGTGCCGATATCATCCTGAAGCGTGCTTGGGTTGATTATGATGTCGAAGATGAGGAACCAGTCGATAAGCCCTAGTGCTTTGTCAAGGAGAAAAGTTTCACTCGCTAACCGAGTTAATTCCCCCTTGACAAAGCTTAAAGTGTTCCATCTACACTCTATGCATACTAAACAATCAAATTTGACGGAATACTAGAAATCCAACGAGTAAGGCATGATTGGCGAGCCAAGCTTACACAGCTTATGAATGTATCATCATGCTCATTGAATCAAATTTACCGTCGCAATATTGAGGTTCAGCATGTCGCTTAATTCTTCCCCGAAATCAGCTCGTGAAAAACGGCGTGCGAAACGGGCTGCCCAAAAACGAAACCAAAGCATCGCCATAGCTGCGGTAGTCATTATCGTTCTAGCTATTTCAGCGTTTGTAATTTATAACCAGTTTTCCGCGGGCCAGGCGACTACGAGCAGTGATGCGGTTTCGATACCAGAGGGAGTTGATACCATCACAACCTCTTCAGGCCTGCAGTACCAGGATCTGGTAGTTGGCGAAGGTCAAGCGGCAAAAGCAGGCGATATCGTCGTCGTACACTATACCGGCTGGTTGACCGATAACACCAAATTCGATTCATCGCTCGATCGCGGGACCCCATTCACCTTTCCCCTGGGTGCTGGCCGGGTCATCAAAGGTTGGGACGAAGGTGTCGCAGGTATGCAGCCCGGCGGCGTGCGCCGTTTGGTCATCCCAGCTGAGTTGGGCTATGGTGAGCGCGGTTCCGGGGAGGTGATAAAACCCGGGGATACGCTAATTTTTGAAGTTGAATTGCTCGAAATCCAATCTCCTTGAGATGGATCATAAACATAAACAATAATGGTCTGGCGATCGTGCCAGATCATTTTTGTCTTCTATGGGAACCTTCGAATTACCGCCGCCTGGGTCGGAACGATCCCCCGGTCTCCCAGTTCTAGTTCTGCGGGCGCCTTGCCGGCTTTCGCTGGCGCGCTCTGGATGATGAACAGCGGGGTATCGACCGCCCCATATTTTAGATCTACAAAAGCTTGACCCAGCAGGAAACCCTCAACATCTGCTGCACAGCTCGTGACCCACCCTACTACCTTGCCACGCTTATCCAAAATCGGATCTCCTGGATGGGCCATCCGGACGCCTTTCTCATTGAAACGGAAGCGTACTACCACACCAGAGCGCGACCTCTCGCTTGCGAGGTAGGCATCGCGACCGATAAACCACGGTTTGTAAGTTTTTACGTAGCTGCCAAAACCAGCGTCATTCACACCCAGGTCGCTGTGCCCCCGCTTCCCAGAACCAAGTCCCATCTCGTGTCCGTAGAGGGGTAAACCAGCCTCGGTGCGCAGTGAGTCGCGTGCTCCTAATCCCACCGGTTTAAGCCCTACGATCTGCCCGACATTCAGCAGACTCTCAAACAATTCTGCAGCCCGGTCTGGGTGAACGAACAGTTCAAATGCCATTTTCTCTCCGGTATAACCTGTTCGCGAGACAATCAAATCGAAATCACCCACGACCGCATCACAGAGCTCAGTGCGCTTCAACTTCATGATGCGCTGTTTGTTTTCAGCATCTACCCCCAATGCCAATAAGATATCCCGCGACTTTGGACCTTGCAGGGCGATATCCACACGCATATCCTCCCCCGCTTCTTCATCCCGCAAGTTGCGCAGGATGACACCTCTGCCATATGCCTGCGCCCAAGGCCGTTTGCCATCCACTTTGACCTTCCCCTCACGTACGGCATTCAACCACGCCCAATCTTTATCATCATTGGATGCATTCACTACGACCAAGTACTTCTCCGGGCTCCGGCGGTAGACTAATGTGTCATCAATCACGCTGGCGTCAGGAGCCAGGAAATGAGTATAGCAAGATTCACCTGACAGCAGCCCGGCGATATCATTCCCGCAAACGCTATCTAAGAAGGCGGCCGCTTCAGGTCCTTCTGCCTGGTAAACCCCCATATGAGCGACATCAAATAAACCAGCTGCCTGGCGGGTCGCTTGGTGTTCATCCATAATTGAACTGTACTGGACCGGCATTTCCCAACCGGCAAAGGGCACGATCCTGGCTCCTAACCGCTGATGTATTTCGTACAACGGCGTATGCTTCAGCTCAGGCTGCTCGGGTTCAGTCCAAGTAAAATCCGCCAGTGCTTTGCCCGTGCCTTCTGGCATACCGATAAAATAAGGTTTCGCCGAACCGCGTGAAGGACTCAAAACAGGTTCATCCGCACAGCTTTTCTGGACTGGATCAACACTCGAAACTTTCACAACCACTGGACCGGGGAGTTTCTTGAGCAAGTCGGAATCGAATTTAATATACCCATCGCTCAGCTCGCGCAGCCAGTTGGCAGCTAGGGCAGCACTCCAAGTTGGTACGCTCAGCCGGAATTCTACGCTGCTCAGGCAGGTCAACGTACCCTCTACCGTGCCTACCGTGGTATGCAGGCAGGTCGGTGCGCTCTCACCCGCTGTCAAACTTGCTAGGTCACAGCTCACGGCGTAGTCGAGGAACTGGCGGATCTGTTCACCATACAGGTTAAAAGCCACCCAGCCATCTATGCCATCCGGTTTCTCATCGTGGTAGTAGAAATGGGGATAGCCATGCCGACCGGGTTCAAAATCAATACCTGCGGCCCCAGCCATTTCGCGTACACTGATTTTGGCGGTCTCCAAGACGCTGTAACCCACTTTCGCCCGGCGCAGCATCCCCCGCCGTCCCTGCAGAGAATACGGTTCCGTGGACCGCAGGAGGTCAGCGATGATGTCGGCAAGCTGAACCATATGCGATTCGTTTAAGCCACGCTGTGTAACCCAGGGCGTACCCATCCGTATCCCAGACGGGTCTAGAGCCGACCGGTCGCCTGGAATCGTGTTGCGGTTGACTACGATGCCGGCTAGGTCTAAGATCCGGGCAGCCTGGTCGCCTGATAATGTGGTGCCATCCGCTCCAATCACTGTGCTGCAGTCTAGGTTCATTAAGTGCGTATTGGTGCCGCCAAACGGGATCTGGAAACCGAGCTCTTGGAAGCGCTGGGTGAATACTGCGCAGTTGTGGACGACTTGTTCCTGCAGTTTGCGGAATTGATCGCTCTGGGCAAGTTTGAAAGCGAGCGCCATCGCGGGGAATACATTGACATGCGGTCCACCCTGCTCTCCAGGGAAAACTGCCCGGTCAATCTTACGCGCTATGAGTTGATTCGTCGTCAGGATGCAAGCACCGCGCGGTCCGCATAGCGATTTGTGAGTCGTGAATGTGATCACGTCGGCGTAACCCACCGGCGAAGGGTAAACACCTGCAGCCACCAAACCCGCCACATGAGCGATGTCGGCAAAGAGGTATGCGCCGACTGCATCTGCAATCGCTCGGAAGCGTGCCCAATCCACAGACCAAGGATACGAGGAGTAGCCAGCGATGATGAATTTGGGGCTATTTTGGCGTGCCAGTAATTCGACGGCATCGTAATCGATCTGCTGCGTATCGGGATCGACCGTGTAATGAATCGCGTTGTAATATTTTCCCGAGCGGTTGACCGGTGAACCGTGCGATAGGTGCCCGCCATGGAGCAGATCCATCCCCATGATCGTATCACCCGGATTAACCAGCGCATGGTAAACAGCGTTATTAGCAGGGCCGCCTGAGAGCGCTTGAACATTCACAAACAAATCATCTGCCTTTACGCCATTCGCGGTAAATGCCTCTGCGCATCGCCGGCGCGCTAACGCTTCGGCGATATCTGCATACTCAACACCCTTGTAGTAGCGCGGGTCGGAATAACGGCGGAAATGTGCCAGCCGCATTTCGTAATCGAGTATCTGGTTTTCAGTCATCTGGCGGGATTCCTCGTCAGGATACCCTTCGGCATATATATTTTGAAAAGCGCTGCTCAAAGCTTCCCGGATCGCTAACGGTGCAGTGCTTTCACTCGGGATCAGAATAAGTTTGCGGAACTGTCGTTCGGCTTCAATCTGACCCAGTTCGAAGATGGCAGGGTCAAGGTCAGCGAGCGAACCCCGGAACAGGTAATCGGACATGTATAGCTCCTATAAGTTAATGGATTTAGTGGATTAATATGAACGTATGTGTTCACATGCATATCGTGGCGCGATTTTTAGATCGTGAAATTTTTTTAGTTTTACCTGTATTGTAGTATCACGATCACAGTGGGTCAAGTAATCCACAGATCCAAGGCAGATTACGGGGAACACAGTTACGACGTAATCGGTCACTCTTTCTGGAGATAAAATCCACTGGCACAAGGTTCTATTAATGGTATGAAAGCAAGGTGAATAGGAAATAACACTTGACTTATTGTAAAGTTTCCTTTACAATACATGTAAAGCTAACTTTACATTCCTTGGAGGTATATGATGAACAATTTAGATAAGAACCCGAAAAGATTGCCGCCCCGCCAATATGGCCTGGTTGTGTTGGTAAGCCTTCTAGTCGCAGGATTGCTCAGTCAATGGTTGTTAGGAGATTGGGTTTTTGGGGCGGTCATCGCCCTGCTGCTCTCATTCAGTTGGGGTCTACTGAAGGGGTATCTCGTGATCCCAATGAAGTACCCAGCCCATATCATCCGGCTGATCATGATTGCAGTACTTATATTCATCATCGCTACAATATCTGCTGTCGCGCTGATCAATCAAGGGTTGACTGAGCCATATACACTGCTGGTCGCTGTTTTCCCAGGTCTGGCTAGCCTGTTCTTAACTTATGCCATCGCCCGAGCGATCGCCAGCTTGGATGAACTGCAGCGGCGGATTCAGTTAGAAGCCCTCGCCATCGCGTTTGGTTGGAGCTTAGTATGTGTTTATGCAATCGGAATATACATCATGGCTGGTATGGATCAGCCACGCTGGATCTATTTACTTCCTATGATGGTTTTTGGCTGGTTGGCTGGCAAACTGTGGACAATGTGGAAATATAGATGAAAAACAAGCTGCGCCTCTTGCGAGCTGAACGTCGCTGGTCACAGGCTATGTTAGCAGAAATGGCTAATGTATCCCGCCAAACGATCAATGCAATCGAGACCGAGAAATATGATCCAAGTCTGCCGCTCGCTTTCAAACTGTCGGCTCTCTTCGGGATTACGATCGAAGATATATTCGAACCCGAACGGTGACCCGCTACAATCTCCAACTCCGACATTTGTTGTACTCCCCGAACCAACCGTTGGTACAATTGCAGGTAATTTCACACCATTGGGAGCACAAGCATGCAATTCGAATTAAATGGCAGCCCTGTTGAGTATGATGGCGATGTTGAGCTACCCCTGTTAACATATCTACGGGAAATCGCAGGCATAAAATCCCCAAAGAATGGCTGCGCACCCCAAGCTGCTTGTGGGGCTTGTACGGTTGATCTGAATGGGAAAGCGGTCTTATCCTGCGTTATCCCGATGAGGAAAGTATCCGGTGGGACTGTCACGACTATTGAAGGGTTGGACGGCTATCGACAGCAAGTTTTCGCCAACGCATTTGCGGAAAAAGGCGGCTTGCAATGCGGGTTCTGCATCCCCGGTATCGTTATACGGGCAAATTCGCTGATCAACGCAAATTCGACTCCCTCTCGGAAGGAAATCGAGCAGGCATTAACCCCCAACCTATGCCGCTGCACCGGTTATAAGAAAATCATCGACTCGGTTTTGTATGCAGCAGAGGCGTTCCGCAGTGAGGAGCAAATATCTCCCCCGACGAGCCCTGGAAATGTCGGAGCACGCCAGAGCAAGTACCAAGCCCAAGAACTCGTCCTAGGCCAGCACCAGTATATCGATGATATCGAAATCGCCGGCATGCTGTTCGGGGCTCTCAAGTTCAGCGATCACCCGCGCGCCGTGGTCCGAACAATAGACATATCCGCCGCAGAGCAAATCGAGGGTGTGATCAAGGTCTTCACCGCTGAGGATATCCCTGGTGAACGTTTCGTCGGCTTGATCCGCAGCGATTGGCCGCTGCTGGTTGCCGAAGGTGAAATCACGCGCTATGTAGGAGATGTACTTGTCGCAGTTGCAGCAGAGTCAGATGAGATCGCCCGGCAAGCCGTTGACGCGATCGTAATTGATTATGAAGTTCTACCTCCGGTAACAGATGTCCTGCAAGCCATGGCACCGGATTCCCCTCCAATCCATGCAGACGGTAACATCCTATCTCGAACATATATCCAGCGTGGGGACTTGGTTGACGCCCAGCAGAAGTCCGCCTACGTTGCTAAAGAAAAGTTTGAGACGCAACGCATTGAACATGGGTTCATGGAACCCGAAGCGGCAATCGCCTATCCGGTTGAAGATTCCATCGTTGTGCTTTCTCAAGGACAGGGGATATATGAGGACCAGGCCCAAATCGCAGCCCTGCTCGGCAAAGGTATTAATCAAGTGCGTGTCATCCTGGTCCCAAATGGCGGTGGCTTCGGCGGTAAAGAAGATCTATCTGTGCAAGGGCACGCAGCCTTGATGGCGGATGTCCTGCAGATACCGGTAAAAGTCCGCCTGACCCGCGACGAGTTCGATCTTAATGCACCCCAAGCGGCACCCGATGTGGTTGGATTACGCTGTCGGCTGTGATAGCGTGGGCAAATTGACCTATGTCACTGCACGGATACTTGGGGATACCGGTGCGTATGCTTCGGTCGGTATGAAAGTCCTCGAACGGGCTGCCGGGCATGCCACAGGTGCCTACCACGTCCCGGCCGCAGATATCGAGGCGCTGGCAATTTACACCAACAATATCCCAAGCGGAGCTATGCGCGGTTTTGGCGTAAACCAAACCGCATTTGCAATCGAATCCTGCATCGACGACTTGTGCGAGCAAGGTGGTTTTGACCGCTGGCAGTTTCGCTATGATAATGCGTTGGATATCGGTGGGTTCACAGCAACGGGACAGGTTATTGAACATGGTGCGGGGCTCAAGCAAACCCTGCTGGCCGTCAAAGCACAATACGATTCCGCCCTTTATGCCGGCCTGGCTTGTGGAATCAAGAACACTGGGATCGGCAATGGTATACCTGATACGGCTTCAGCCCGCATCAGGATTGTTAATGAGCAGGAAGTCATCGTAGATCACGGCTGGACCGAAATGGGCCAGGGTGTCAACACGATCGCTGTCCAAATTGTGTGCCAGGAAACCGGAATTGATCCGAGCGTCATCATTGTTATGGTAGATACCGCTGCCCAACAGCACACTGGCATGACGACGGCTTCAAGAGCCACTTCACTCGTTGGGAATGCCCTTATCGATGCCTGCCAGCAGTTAAAAGCAGATCTCAAGAGCCATTCACTCGCTGAACTGGCTGACAAACAGTACCAGGGTCAATGGACGGTGGATTGGACTACCAAACCAGGCGTTCAGGAAAGCGAAGTAATCACACACTATTCTTACAGCTACGCCACCCAGCTTGTCATCCTGGATGAGGGTGGGCAAGTGCAGAAAATTGTCGCCGCCCATGATGCCGGAAAAGTGATCAACCCCACCCTTTTTGATGGTCAGATCGAAGGATCCTTGCACATGGGGTTGGGTTATGCCATCAGCGAAGACATGCCGATGGAAGATGGGCGCCCGTTATCCACCCGTTTACGCAAGATGGGCATCCTGCGGGCAAAGGAGATGCCAGAAGTTGAAGTGATCGCAGTGGAAGTGCCAGATAAATACGGGCCTTACGGCGCTAAAGGAGTTGGTGAGATCGGTCTAGTGCCTACCGCGGCGGCTGTAGCTAACGCTCTATACCAATTCGACGGTGTCCGTCGCACCAAACTGCCGATGAAAATGCCCGAGAAGATCGAGATAGAACGCAAGTAATCCAATTGCTCAATCGTAGTATTGGTATCTGATATCTATTCCATCCCATCTATCAATCGCTCTGTATGTGATGCCACGATGGCATGAATTGCCTCTCATGAACTTATTTATCGAATAATATTAAACCTTGACCACTCAACATTTAAAACTCTGTCAGGAAACTCTTCGTAATATCAATACACGGTAGTATGCTGAGCAGCAATATTGCGATGGGCTATCAACTTATGTTAATATATGATTCTAAGACACTCTTGGTTACCATCGCTCGTCTGCCATCATAGATAAACATTCTCTTCTTCGTCTCTGGCCATAACCGGCTGGACTGCAGTCTCGGCATAAGCAACGCTAATTACTGGTTACTAATCCTGCGCAAATTGGCTGAGTATAACAAGCAAGTTGACCTGACTTAATTGACCAGAGTTATCAATTAATTCAGTTGCTACTAACCGATAAGATGTCGATTATCGGCATCGATAGTGATGGACGTTGTCCCGCTCCAAGCCAGAAAATCGATTGTTTCGACAACCCAGCATCCGACGGGGAATTAATGTTGGCTTCTCGGCTACACCACGCCTGAAGCACTTCCTGTCACGGTCTATATATTTGAGCAGTATCACTCCCTGGAAAAATTCCCAATAGTTTTTTACTCCTTAGTTCAAATAGGTAGGGTACGATCAGCGTATCCTGTGATCACCGATCTCAGGCCCAAACTTAGATTTCCGGGATTGATCACCAGGGAAATGGCGAGATCATCAAGCGTACCGAACAGCCCAAGCTAACGATGTACCTAGTCCATCGATGTTAATATTAGCTAATATTAGTCGTGTATGATCCGGCTGAAAGAACTACACCAACCCCAGGGCTCCAGCAAGTACACTGCGGAGTAAACCAATAACGAAAGCGATTTTCGTTTTCTAAAGTCTTTACCTCCGTCTTCGAGCAACACTAATATAGTAAAGCAGCTGCAGAATTGAAGTAATCGCAGCTGCCAAGTAGGTCATTGCTGCAGCTCGCAAGACAGCTTTGGATCCAACAGCATCCTGTTCTGCTTGCATTAATCCTGCCTCGGTCAGCATCTGCAAACCTCGGCGGCTAGCATCAATTTCAATTGGTAGAGTTAGAACCGAGAAAACCACCATGATTGCGAAAAATATGATGCCAATGTACAGCAATCCAGTCATGTTGAACCACAAACCCAACAAGATCGCAATATAAGAGATCGTGGGGCTGAACTGCAGTGCAGGAACTAGAAATCCACACGCTTTAATCAGGACGGAACCACTCTGGTACTGTTGCACATGTCCCAATTCATGAGCAGTTACGGCCATCGCAGATATCGATTTCCTCCTGGCAGTATCATCAGAAAGCCGAATTACATTTGCCCTGGGATCAAAATGATCGCTCATCTTACCCGCCACCCGCTCAACACGAATAGGCTGCAGTGAAGTCCTATCAAAGAGCGCCTTGGCGACATGTACTCCAGCCAATCCAGAACTATTGGCTACCTTACTCCATTTAGCAAACGTAGAGCGTAGATAAAGTTGAACACCCAAAGAGATCAATAATGTGGGGACAAATACAAGCCAGAAATAAACAGGATCTATATAAAACATCGGTAAGCCTCCTTATGTGTTTATTATTAGTATGTGATCTGATGGGCAAAGAGATTACCCGCTCCACTCAACATCTTATAAATCCCAAATGCATGGGGACTGGCAATGCCAGCTATAAAATTGTGTTTCGCTCAAACATTTTTTCAATCCTCAAATTTTTGCTATGAGGCTATGACATGGAGGTCCAACAATATAGTAGGGATTCTAGAAAAATCAGCAACTGCAATGAGTTTGATCAGCCACACCAAGAAAATTCTAACATTGCCCAAAGCAACATATCATCAAAATCGCGAAAGTGAGGAATCACTCGGGATTCTGATAATCGGTTCGAACTACAACTAAAATCAGCATCGGGGAAAGCGGGATGGGATTTAATTATCTGGACTCAAACCACGATGATCATCACTGAGTATCCTGAAAAGTTGGGAATGATTCTGGATATCCAAGATGGTCTCTTCTATCCTGCCTTATCAATCCTTCCAAATTTAGAATGCCCCGTTTCAGATTCAGCTGGCACGGAAACGACAAATCCCAAGATATTCCGTGTAGCAATAAGACTTTTGGGCGGAACCTACATTTTTTGGTAGATATATTGTTAATTCATCAATGATGTAGAGAATCCAGGACCGCAATGGATCAATAGTTAACACACACCGCGAACAACTCGTAGATGGTATTTGGGTTGCCGATGAGCCTGGTTTAATCAAATATCTTTTCTATCGCATCTAGATCATGAATAACCAATAATCCAGCGTACCAGAGTTAATCAGCAAGATGATGTTCAATAGCGATCAATAGAAAGGTGGATAATCGTACCATAACAGACACATAGTTCATTTAATACCAGCAATTTCCTGAAATGAATAAGAAGCCCTAATGAGGTTCGTTTTTCCTGGTGTTACCCTCCCAGGACTAGAGACAAAAAGGTTAACAGATAAAATTTGGGTCGAATGGGCCAGACTAACTTAGTCAAGTATCCCAATGTCGATCCCCTTCTATGTTTCACTTTGGAGATAATAATTCTCTATTGGAAACCAGTTACCTTTCCGCTGGGGTCGGTGCGGAGGTTGCAAGTGACCCACCCGGTCTGGCTGTAGGTGGAAGCTGAGTAACCGGTGGCTTTGGGGGTGGACTATCACTACTGGGTTTCTTTGTGTTGGTAGGAATGGGTATAAAAACGTAAGTGGATATAGGAAGAATTGGCCTCTCGGTAATTGTTGGAGTAAACGTTGGAGTGGAAGTAAGCGTCACTTTGGGTGAAAACGTCATTGAAGGATATGGTGAAATTACAGTCTCTTCACAAAGCCCGGGACCAACTTTCCCATGATTAAAATCACTCAACATACCCTCAAATCGATCAGCCGTTTCCCGTTCACTATCGGTTAATTCGCTGCCCTGCGGATGCTCTTCCAACCAATCAATTGCACCAGCGACAGACTGAGCGATTGTTGACCCATCTGAACCCTGGAATACGTTAAGAGTATAGACAACCAGTTCGATCAGCAAGTACTCTCGAGCATTAGGAGCACTGAGATTGATCAATAATCTCAACTGGTCTTTAGAATAAGTCTCATCTCCTAATTGGATTTCTTGGAGGGGCCAGGATTCTATATGGCTGATCCAGAAATCCCTATCATACGTACAGCCATATTCTTGATCCGCGCTTTTATCTGCACTTGTTGTTCCTGTTACAGTGACTGAAATTCCTGGGTCAGTCTCCGTAGGCATCAATACCAATTCAGTAGCTGTTGGTGTCTGAAAGTAAGCTACCGCGGAAGCATCCACTTTTTCAGCTCCGGAAACCAAATTTAAAATATTCGGCATGAATAAACTGATCCCGGCGATCAATCCCACCATTACTAGAACAACGATAAATTGTCTCTCCCGCTTGTTAATTGGATTGTCCATCACACCATTAAGAAACCTTTCGATAGCAACGAATATTTAATCATAATTCATTTAATAACAGCAATCATTAACAGTTTGTTATTGATCCATTCACGCCGGCCTTCAACCATAATCGAAAAAATAAACTGGGAGAGAGAAGGATTGGATCCTTTCATAAGTTCCTTAATGTCCATGATGACTATACTGCCCTATGTTGAATAATGATCACCTTTGGGCGATTAGTCTTACGCATCCATCGGAAATCCCCATCCATCAGGCTCTAATTGACATTATCTCCTCATTACTCTATAATCGGGATAGGATAACCCCTAAAGAAAATCCACCTCACATTGCTGTCTGCACAAAGGGGATATATTCACGGCAGTTACTCGGGTTGAATCCAAAATTGCGAATTCTCTGCGAATAGTTCAATACATATTTCGATTTAATCCATCTCACATCGTAACACTACTTAGTTATTTTATAAGAGCCAAATGACGCTCACGGCATTATCGGATGAGCCCCCAAAGATCAGGTTTGTGTAAAGTTTATACTGAATGATACTCCGTTAGTACAAAGCTCCCATTGACCCGATAAATAGCGGATGGAATAATTAAACCGACAGAAAGATCTGATCACTCAATTATCAAATATCGACATCGCCCTTTGGAATGGCAAACTCATGAAGCGTATGAGGGTACCACTTAGGGGCACAGTTAGAAAATAAATCGGCTGCCCAGGGTAAAAAGGCAGCCTTTTTCGATAAAGTACTGAGATGCGGGTAGCATTACCAAATTTCGGCAACTTAACAAATACATCAAATTATGACCAATGGTAAATATCTTGCAAGTATGACCGATGTTAAGAAGTGGTTATTTGACATAAGCAATGCACAGTAAACTCGAAACGCACAGCGTCATCCATCAAAACTGACCTGGCCGGCAGACTTCTAGAGAGTCACCAAACTTTGATTGACAATTAGATCGAACATACTCCTCTTCGGGGTAGAAATCGGTCTATGCATCAACACCACAACAACCAAGCTTAGATAGATGTTGGTAGGGCGGAGCGTGCCTGCTCGTAAATCTGCGTATTTTATATCGAATTATCCACCTAGAAACTATACTAGAGGGTCAGTATTTCCTTGGAAAGAAACTATACACAAGAAAAGTACTCGTTACTGCAAGCGCTTCACCTATACATAAACAGGCAAGCCTTAAGCGTTGGTTCATACATCCTTGAGCAATTCCTGTACATCCTGGTCGGATGGATACCAACAATCGTAGGGCTGGGGCTGCGGGGCTTACTTTACCGGCTCATCCTTAAAATGAATGGCTGGGCGGCAATTGAAAACAAAGTTCGTCTTGTCTTTGCCAATAATATTCAATTGGGCCACGGAGTTTATCTAGACCAAAATGTCTATTTGCACGCCTGTCCAAATGGTATCCAGATTGATGAAAACTCAATCATAATGTATGGTGCTGTCCTGCATGTCTATAATTTCCGTGAGTTGCCAAATGCAGGCATTAAGATCGGCCGTGATTGTCTAATCGGTGAATATACAGTGATCCGCGGTCAAGGTGGTGTAACTATCGGCGATCGGGTCTATACATCACCTTATACACAAATCGTTGCGGTAAACCATGTGTTCGACTGATCCCGAGCAACCATTTATTGACCAAGGGATTACCGCTGAGGGTATCGTCATCGAAGATGATGTCTGGTTAGGTGCTGGATCGATCATCACTGACGGGGTCCACATTGGCAAGGGCGCCGTAATAGCTGCTGGTGCTGTCGTCGTTAATGATGTAGAAGCTCATACAGTTGTCGGGGGGGTACCAGCACGAATAATCAAAAAAATCAACGAAGTGGAAATTGGTGCCCCCGTAGATCGTAAAATTTATTTTGGAAATCGAGGCCAATTATGAGCATTCTATCAATAGTAATACCGGCCTATAACGAAGAAACCGGAATTGCAGAAATCATTGCACGTGTGTTATCCGAAAGAGCGAACATTCAAGCCACAGGATTAGAAGATCTGGAGCTGATAGTTGTGGATGATGGTTCGCAGGACAATACTGCCGAAATCACGGACAAATTAGCCCAGGGCTCAGACATTCTCAGATTAATCCGCCACGCGGAAAATAAAGGCTACGGGGCAGCATTAAAAACAGGATTCTCTCAAGCTAGAGGTGAATTATTAGGATTTCTCGATGCCGACGGAACGTATCCCCCTGAATACTTCCCCGCATTAGTAAAACCCGCATTGAATGGTAGCAAACTGGTCATCGGTTCTCGAATGTCGGGAGCTGACAGTCAGATGCCCGTAACGCGGCGGATTGGAAATTACTTCTTTGCAGGACTGTTATCCGCAGTCGGGTTTCAAAAAATTACCGACTCGGCGAGTGGTATGAGAGTCTTCCACAGAGATATTTTAGAACGGATCTATCCGCTACCAGACGGACTCAACCTCACTCCAGTGATGAGCACTCGAGCGATGCATGAAGGGATCGACATGGTCGAGGTTCCGATTCCGTATAGTGAGAGATTGGGCAGATCGAAATTGAGCGTCGTCCGGGATGGCTCCTTGTTCCTGCAATCGATTCTCTGGACAGCCCTGACCTATAACCCGGTGCGGATATTTGGGACAATCGGTTTAATCGGTGTCGGCATCGCTACATTAATAGGTTTGGGATTGGTCATCGCTCGTTTGATGGGGATTACGACGATAGGTGCCTGGGGCGTCGTCGCTCTTTATACAGCCCTCATCACCGCAGTGGGTGGAGTAAGTATCTTCGCCCTGGGTGCAACCTTCAATTACTTGGTGACCTTATTCTACAAGCGGCCCATCCGCCAAGGGCTCTTTGGCCGTCCGATCTTCAACCCTTCCATCGACCATTACTTCGGTTCAGCAGGACTTGTCGGATTGATCTTCGGTGTAACTATATCAATCGTTAGTCTAGTACTTGGCATTCAGGGTTGGGATATTGCTAGACTATGGTTATACCTCCTTGGCAGTGCGATGCTAACGCTGGTTAGTGTACAATTGGTGATCTATTGGATACTGATGCGTGCCCTGGAAGAGATAAGCAAGCGCGAAGAGATCACCCAGAATGCGATGGCTAACGGATAAAATTAGCAGTGATAAATACCCCAATACAAATATAGAAAATATCGGTATTGCTATGACAAAAGAAAACAAAAGACCTTTCTCGGAAAACCTCGGCAGCCGCCCGATCCGTTCGGTGCGAATGGCCGATTTCCCCAATGCGGACACGATCGTTAATCAAGAACTGACATCGGCGAGCCGTCCAGAGGGTGCAGTCGACATCCTGCTAGTGAATCCACCCACACCAGACGGAGGCTTATGGATCCGCACCCAGCACCGGGTTGGACGCCGGACACGTGAAAACATGGTTTGGCCACAGGTCTCGCTCGCCCAGATGGCCGCACTGCTTCACCCCGACTACAAACTAGCGATCATCGACGCGAACGCAGAGCGCATAGATTGGCCATCCTTCATCAAACTCCTGGATAAGTACCAACCGCGCTACTACTTCACCCAGGTGACAGCCCCTACACTTGAGAATGATATGTATGGCTGCTTTTTGGCTAAAGCACGCGGTGCCGTTACCATCGCATTTGGGACGCATGTCACACCGATACCGCGCGAGACACTGCGCGCCTACCCAGCACTCGATTACGTGCTGGTCGGCGAGCCAGACCTGGCCATCCGCGATCTGCTTGACAACCTGGATGATAAGGTCGGACTGCGTTCACCCGAGATCCAGAAGCTGTTTGATGCCCATGATCCACAGTATCAGCTCGCCACGCGTGACAATGGCAAAGTCGATCTCCATGCAATCAAAGGACTAGCCTGGCGTAAGGGGGACGAGATCATTCTCAACTTCCCGCGACCGTTTATTTCCGACCTGGATGATCTACCCATGCCCATGCATGAGCTGCTTCCTTTAAAGAAGTACCGTATGCCTATGATCAAGGGGCCATTTACATTTATCGTAACGAGCCGCGGTTGTCCCGCTGGTTGTACTTACTGTATTAAGCATGTCAGCTACCAGTATTCGACGCGTCTGCGGTCTCCAAAATTGATCATGGAAGAACTCTGGAAGCTGAAGGGGTTGGGGTTGAACAACATCCACATGTACGCAGACTTGTTCACCGTGAGCCGTGAACAGGTCGTGGACCTATGCCAGCGCATGATCGCCGAACAGATCAACATCAAATGGACCTGCAACAGCCGCGTCGATTACGTCGATGAAGAGATGCTGCAGCTGATGGGAAAGGCAGGTAATTGGCTGATCTCATGGGGGATCGAGAGTGGCAATGAACAGATATTGAAGCACGCTCGCAAAGGCGCATACCCAGACAAGGCAGAAAGAGCACTACGCTGGGCAAAACAGGCTGGGATCAAGAATTGGGGTTACTTCATTGTTGGCCTGCCCGGTGAGACGGAAGAAACCATTAAACAGACGATCGAATTCGCCAAGAGTCTGCCGCTGGATATCGCCCTATTCCATGTTGCTGCCCCTTACCCAGGTACACCATTCTTCTTTGAAGTTGTGGAGAACGGCTGGTTCCGCCCTGGCACCCGCTGGGAGCAGGTTGATATGGACAAGGGCACTGTGCTGGACTACCCTGAACTATCGGCTGAGCAGCTGCTCTACTGGCAAAAACGGGCTTTCCGTGAGTGGGCCTTGCGGCCCGGTCCGGCTATGACCTACCTGAAGATGCTTTTCTCCGGGACAGCCACGTTCAAGTCGGCGATCAACGCTGGCCTGCAGCACCTCGCCTGGTACGCGGGTGAATAAAGCCTGGCTTGACAACTACCTATCGTCCCCACAATATGCGCTGGTTACGCTCGGATTTGTAGCAACGGCCACCACAATCTGGTACATATTCCCAACGATCGGCTGGTGGCCGCTCTTGGTTGCGGTTTTCCCCATAATTCCGTTACTGCTCCTTGGTAGAAGTTCATTCTTACGGACTCCTTTTGACATTCCTATCATTATTTTCATGATCACTGCCGGGGTTGGCGTTTGGGCGGCCTACGACCGCCAAGCTGCATGGGGAAAATTCTGGCTCTTGGTCGGAGCAGTGCTGATGTTTTATGCTCTTGCGATCCAACCCACCGCAAACCATTGGGTAATAGCTGGCTTGCTGACGGTGCTCGGCTGCGCAGTGGCGCTGTTCTTCCTGATGACGCATGATTTCAGTGAATATCCGGTCAAGTTCGCACCGATCTACCGGCTCGGGATCTGGATTATCTGAAATCCGCCCGAAAGTATTCGCCGCGGGTATGCACCCAAACCGAGCAGCAGGTATTATCGCGCTGACCCTGCCATTTGCAGGTGTCCTCGCCTACCGGGTGTGGCAAGAAAAGAAAATTATTCCCGTCGTTATCGTTGCCGCAGCAGCGGTCATTATGGGTGCTGCTTTGCTGCTCAGCTCATCGCGGGGGCACTGCTGGCTTTACTTGGAGCCGCCATAATTTGGATTATGGGGGCAGTATCTAAGAGCCTTGCCAAATTTCTCAAGGCTCGCCGAGGATTGGTATTCGCCTTATTAATGTTCATCGGCCTCCTTACGATTATGGTCTTCGCGATCAGCTACCCCCTTTCCGCAAATTCTATAGACAGCCTACTGCCCGGACCAGCGAGTGCGGGCAGCCGTCTGGATGTTGCTCAAGCTGGTATCAAACTTATCCAAGATTACCCATTTACGGGTATGGGTTTAGACTCCTTTGCGGGTCATTACTCGCAGTACATCCTCGTCATCCCCTATTTTATTTACGATAACGGTCACAATTTATTAATTGATGTCGCTGTCGATCAAGGGTTGCTTGGACTAGTCGCATTTGCAGTTATCTTTTTCGGCAGTGCCGTCTATCTGGTTTTGAATGCGACAAGACTAGAAGCCCCTCACAATCCATATTAACCAGATGCTGAGCTGGTCGGTGTTGACCAGTATGCTGGTGATCACTATCCACGGGTTGGTCACGGATGTGATCTATGGACCTTGGGGTGCTCCGCTGCTGTTCGTTATCCCCGGCTTTGCCGTAACGATTGCTCAGCAGGGTTACCCCAGAATACAGCCTCCGCAATAAATTTGGGATGCATGCTGCAGAGTACAAATCATTCATAAAGTTTGGGGTAATCGCCTTATTCCTTGGTCTTACTCGGATTAGGATTTTGGTTCCGTAAACCGATACAAGCACAGTGGTTCGCCAATCTCGGGGCGGTGCAGATGTCACGGATTGAATTGGCTGGCTGGCCGATCAACCAACTAGACGACGGCAGGAATGCGGGGAGATTATCAAATACGTGAAGGATATTTCCAGCAGGCGTTGGCTTATAATCCGGGTAACCGCACTGCTAGCCACCGCCTGGGGCTGATTGCTATGGTTAAGCGTGAGTATCCAAGCGCAGTTAGGCACTTGGAATCAGCCTATAAGCGTGATCCAGATCACCCGGGAATCATGAAAAACCTGGGCTACAGCTACCTGTGGGCAAACCAGATGAAACCAGCCCACCAGATCCTTTCTACGCTGCCCGAAGCGGTTCGGGAACTGGATGTGTACACCTGGTGGTGGGACCAGCTTAGCCGGCCGGATTTAGCAAATATTGCCCGATATGATGCGCGATCAACTAAAATCAGGGCAAGCAGTGAATTAAGACTCCACGCACATAATCCATGCACAAGACACCCACGAAGACATTAGCGATCATTCTCCTGTTGGCTATTCACGGCGGTCGTCTTCTCGATGACATCAGGCAACGTACCTTACCTGCCAAGGCGCAATCTACGGCTGAGCCCTGGTCGGAGCCGGTCAACCTGTCCCACTCAGGGGCGGCGACGTCACCATATCTGGTCGTCGATGACCAAGGTATCGTACATGTCTTCTGGGAGGACGAGTACGCCGGCACGACCTATACCCGGCGAGCAGACGGCGTATGGCAGCCACCTTCGACCGGTGAATTCCCATTCTCTACGTTTACACCTTTTTTGGTTGCGATCTCCGCGCGGTTGGGTGCACGCTTTCTGGATCGGTGAAGAGCAGGAGCTTTTCGCCAGCCGCGCGCCAGCATCAGACGTGGGAATGCTTTCGCCTGGGAAGCCTGCCCGCCAACTGGCGAATACCGCCATCGCCCTGGACGCGACCGTTGACGAGCGCGGTACGATCCATCTTGCCTACCTACGTCCGGTCAGTGAAGATGGTTTTCCGGCCGGCATTTACTACCGCCGCACAACGGATAACGGCGACAGCTGGTACCTGCCGGAGCTGCTGTATGAACTCAGCCTACTTCCGCTCGCTGACACCCGAAAATGGCAACCTCAAGATAGCAAGCTCAGAAACGGATGATCAAATAAACGTATTTGTTGTGTTCGATAATCCGCAAAGGAAGCAGATTTTATTACGACATTCATATGATTTAGGTGAAAATTGGGAACCCATTGAGGAGATCGCTGGACCTGACTCAGAACAAGGCAGCAACCAACCTGCAAATATTAGCATTTCTGCCCTGGATAACAATGTTCTATTAATTTGGCAAGAAAGTGCGTCCGGTGGGACCTGCCAACAGCATTTCCAATATTCAGCTACGCGGGGAGAGACTTGGTCGGTACCGCAACCTCTCCAACCAGATATCCAAGGATGTTCCCAAGAAAGCGCATTTAAAATCACATCTGGCGGGCTTACAATCCTCTTTACAGTGATCTACAATCGGCCATACTTAACCGTGTGGGACGGAGCGCGCTGGAGCTTTGTCCAACCGCAGGATGAATTGGTCGGTTTTCGCGATCCAGAGATATTCACCCAGGTTAGCATGGGCTGCCATGCAATTGACATCTCACCTAGTGATGAACTCCTAGCCGTTGGATGCGACCTTGGCACTGGGGAGGATATATGGCAGCGCAGCCGAGCAATTGGTGATGTAAACACATGGTTCCCCCCACCTCCAGTTTGGAGTGAGTTCACTCCCATATATATCTCTGGCACTCCAATCTCATCACCGAAATTGGTTGCTGATAATGCGAACGTTTTGCATGCCATTTGGTATCAAGCAGCAGACGACCAAAGCATGGATAATCCAGCAATTTACCATTCATCCCAAGATATAGAAATATGGAGCGATCCTCCGCCATTTTTAGTTCCGACAGCGGGTATGCGGGTGAATTGGCAGTTGTTGCAGATAGTCGCGGTCGGATACATATCGGATGGATAGATAAGGTTACCGGTGAGCTAAACTATAGCTGGGTGGATAGCCCGCAAGCGAACAATCTTTTTGAGTGGGCAGAGCCGATTATTGTAACCACCCCGTCCGGGACCGTCTCGTCTCCAAGTATTGTTGTGGAACAAGACCAGATTTACATTATCTACGCTCTTACCCTGAATGATAATCGCGGTGTCTACATGACAAACTCGTCTGATCATGGGGCTACGTGGTTAGATCCAGCGTTGGTATTTGATGCGCAAGCGGCAGGTTGGGAAATGGTGGATGATCCTCATTTTTCAATTACTGGTGATGGCATTTACCATGCTCTTTGGACACAAATGTCGCATCCGCAAGGGATCGGTCCGCTCGGCTTATACTATTCCCAATCACGAGACTTCTGGAAGAATCTTGGTCCGATCCTGAAGTTGTTCAGTCAGGACCCGTTACTTGGAGCCAAATGGATGCTCCTGGCCAGAATATCGTCCATATCACCTGGATGGAGTCCAAGGAGCCGAACGATGTCTTACGGCATAGATATAGTGTTGATAGTGGCTTAACTTGGGTTTTGTCACCCGGTCTTCCAATCCTGGGTGATCTCCTCAGCCATCCTCAGCCTCTCAGCAAGTCGAGATGGGCAGTTGCATTTGAATTATCCCTTCCAATCTGGGCAAGAAAATTTTGAAATAGCCTACTGGCTTTGGGCGGATGGCCGCTGGACTATCGCTGAAGGCACGGAATTACTTGGGAACTTTGATTTTCAGCATGGCGCGGTCAGCAACGATGTCGGGTCCGATAACCGTTTAGGTATCATAATTGTCGCAGACAGCACCGCCTCGCTCCCAGACACTCCCATCCAAGAAAATATGATTTTTTCTGAGCGGGTGGTGAAATTGGGCGAGGATATCATGGCGGAGGAGCCCATTGCAGAGATGCCATCTGATACTCAGATCCCCACTGCGACCACAGGAATCATCAATCCAACCGCTGCAACTCCCACACAATCAATCAGTGAAAACGCACTTCTTGAGCTACCTAGCTCAGATAGGGGGAACTCTTGGTCCGGGATTATCATTGCGATAATCCTTGTATCTGTAATTGTCGGTGGATTGTCCATTATGTATATCTTATTTGTACGAAATCGTTCTCAACACTAAAAGGTCCTCACTTTATCATGGTAAAGGATTTGTGTTTGTGGCAACCTTATACAATTTACTAAATTTACTCTAAATATTTTTATTTGACAAAGTCCTCAGCAAAATCTTTCAATATATTTTTATTGGTAATAAATCGAAAAGTGCTTCCCTCACACAACATCAAAAAAGTCTTGCTCATTAGCCTTCCGGCAGTACTTGCGAAGGCAGATAATAACTTAAATGAAGAAAATATCCTCCATTTAGGTTTGGCGTACATCGGAGCTATTCTCCGGGCGAATAACTATTCAGTTGGTATACTTGATTGCTATGCCGAGAATATGTATTCCGATCGGATACCTACCGACCCCTACTGGCAAGAATTAGGTATCTCCAATCGCGAAATCATCAAAAGGATAGGCGGAGTAAAACCTGATCTGATTGGTATTTCGATCCCATTCTCCTGCCAGCTTTACGTCGCGCATGATATTTCACGCGAAATAAAGCGTCACTTCCCCTCCATTCCAATTGTCGCCGGTGGTAATCATGTCACAGCAGTTCCCGAGATGATTGATCGTGAACTATTCGATCATGTAATCATCGGTGAAGGGGAATACTCATTTCTTCAGCTCATACAATCGTTGAATAATGGCTTCCAACATGATGCCAACATTACCATGCACGACCAACAAGTAATTTCACCAGAATTCATAACCAACTTGGATGACTTACCATTTCCTGCCTTGGATCTAATGCCACTCTCCAAGTTATGGCATGATAGAAAACGATGGACGAATATGATTGCCACCCGGGGGTGTGTGTTTGATTGCAACTTTTGCTCTATACACACCGTGATGGGCTATCCTATTCGCCGGCGCAGTGTCGCGAATATCATTGAAGAGATCCTGAAATGGAAGTCTGAATACAACATTCAAGAGATCTATTTTGAAGATGACAATCTGACCGCTAATAAACGTTGGGCGAAGAAGCTTTTTCGAAAGATGTCTGATCTAAATCTGGGAATTAGGTTTTATGCACGCAACGGTATCCGCGCTGATACCATTGATCTTGAATTGTTGCAGCTTATGAAACAGGCTGGTTTTTATGATTTCATGATTGCCCCAGAAAGCGGCAGCCAAAAGACATTGGATGAAATTATCGGGAAGAAGATGCGGTTAGTGGACTGTGAAAACGCAATCCGGCTGGCCAACCAAGTTGGGTTGGGGGTAAACACCTTTTTTATCATTGGATTTCCTGATGAAACATGGGAAGATATCGATCAAACGATTGAATATGCAGTATATCTGAAGAATATGGGTGCAGTAGGATTTTGGGTATCTACCGCATCCCCCTACCCGGGGACGAGATTATTCCAGGAGTGTATTGCGCAGGGTATGATCGATTTGGAGAGATTGGATTTCCGGCGTTTGCGGACGCCTGATTATGTAATCAAACATCCACTATTCTCAGAAGAGAAATTGCTTTCATATCGAAGAGATGCGATGCGGCAATTACTCCACCTCGAAAAACATTTGTGCGGTATATAATGAACGGTATTTCTTTATTAATCAGGGACCCTGAACTTTATTTATACCTTAAATTCAACTCCCAAGTGCAACTTTGAAGGCTGAAAGAGAGGTAAGCTGAGGTAGGATAAGTGCTTCTCTAACCACCAAGTCAAAGGAGCACTTATGAGAACCTACACACAGCTTACCCAAGAACAAAGATACCAGATTTATGCGCTTGATGAAAATGGGTCATCAATCAAACGGAGATCGCCGAATTTATCGGAGTACACAAATCGACGATCAGTCGAGAGTTGAGACGCAATCAGGGTCAGCGAGGCTATCGACCCAAGCAAGCCCATAACTGGCGATGAGCAGGCGCAAACAAGGACCAGACGCCGGATCCAGGACCGAAACCTGGATGCTGATCGAAGCCAAGTTTGCGGATTGGAGCCCAGAACAGATTTCGGGTTGGTTGTGGAAAACACTGACATCCAGGTCAGTCATGAATGGATTTATCAATACATCCTGAGCGATAAACAAGCCGGTGGGATTTGTACAAGCACCTGCGCTGCCAGAAGAAACGCCGCAAGCGCTATGGTAGCTGTGACCGCCGGGGAAAACTGCCCAATCGAGAAGTATTGAAGAGCGACCAGAGATTGTTGATCAACGTCAACGGATTGGGGATTGGGAAGTGGATACCATTATTGGCAAAGGACATCATCAGGCCATTGTTACTCTGACGGAACGAAAATCTCGTCTGGCCTTGCTGCGCAAAGTTGATCGCCGCACAGCCGAACTGGTCAGCGATGCTGTGATCGATCTGCTCCAACCTGTTGCCGATCGCGCGCATACGATCACCGGGGACAATGGCAAAGAGTTCGCTGAACACGAACGCATTGCTCAAGAACTTGGCATCGACTTCTTCTTTGCTCATCCTTATGCTGCCTGGGAGCGGGGCGCTAATGAAAACATGAATGGTTTGGTCCGCCAATATATTCCCAAGAATCGAGAACTAATTTCTGTCACAAATGATGAGCTGGTACAGATCATGACAAAACTAAACCATCGTCCAAGAAAATGCCTTGATTTCAGGTCACCTTTTGAGGTATTCTTTAAACACCCTGTTGCACTTACGAGTTGAATCCAGGGTACAATAACATATCAACTCAGAAACAAGCTGAAAATATATTTATTCGGGGAGATTATTACGGCTGGAAGAACAACCTGCAAAGGAAATCAGATATGAGCATAGATAATTATTGCCGATACCTTGAGTGGGATTTTGAGTTCTTTAGCCGTAGAATTGCTAAAATATCCGTCAACCGACTTACTCAAGACAGCGTTGGCAAGATTATGGAATGGTGCAAACAGAACAATATCGATTGTTTATATTTCCGGGCTGATATAAGCGACGCAAGTACCACTGAGTTAGCAGAAGACAATAACTTTCGATTTGTAGATATTCGCGTAACATTAAGTAGGAAGTCAGTGCATGTACCAACTCAAATTGATAGCATCCCCGGGATTGTTATTCGGCCATTCATCAAGAATGATGTACCAATCCTTAAATCAATTGCATCGTCACTTTTTCGTGACACGAGATTTTACTATGATAAAAACTTTCCTCAATCTCTATGCGACCTTCTCTATGAAACATGGATAGAGAAAAGTTGCAGTGGATACGCTGATACAGTATTAGTGGCCGATATCGAAGAAAAACCAGTTAGTTTTATCTCTTGCCATCTTATCGATAACAATAACGGGCAGATCGGCTTAGTAGGTGTGACATCTGATTATCAAGGCCAGAAAGTTGGTCGACAAATCTTAAACTCATCTATCAAGTGGTTTCACGATAATTGTCGGGAACAGGTTACTGTCGCGACACAAGGGCGTAATTTCACAGGTCTACGCCTGTATCAGAATTGTGGTTTTTCTATTCAAAGAGTAGAGATTTGGTATCATAAATGGTTCCAATAGAGAGATGAGATTTTCCAAATGATGGGAATCATTATAAATTCAAGATACTCCAACTACGTACAATCTCTTGAAAATGTCTATCAATCATTTCCTCAATGAAAATTATCCCCTTTCCTGAAGTTATGTATAGACAATTTTCCAACCTAATTTGCGAACAATTTGGGGGTCATTTCCTGAATTCTTCGGGCGATTAATTTATTTAGTGACACAAACGGAATCCATAGAGAGCGACCGTATAAATTTTCCATAATTCTTCATAATTCTTATAGGATATGTAAATCCAGAGAAAATAAGGGCCACTTATGAGACTTAGGAAATATTTTATAGATCTATGAGCAAGTAAAATGTTCCATCTCTAGCTTTTGTATAGTTAGAAAATATAGGGTTTATGATCAAGTTGATAGGTATAAAGGTAATGAACAAATAATCAGAAAACGATGGTTGTTGGTCACATGTACACCATTTTTGATTTATCAATTTTCGCTTATTGTTTTCCTTTGACGGGGCGATTTTATTTACCGAATTGTCATAGGTAAATAGATAGAATAACACTCAATCTTTAGCGATTCGCATGATTCTCCCCACACTACCTTTAAGGTTGGGCGAACACTTCCCCCCCAATCATCCGTATCCGAAGTCCAGAAGTATTTACCGCTGTGCCGTTCTCCATCTGCTGAGTACAGCGCCAACCGCAGCGGCTGACCGGTTAGATAGGCATCGTCCACAGCACCGGTCACATTCCAATGATATGGTTGGTCAGGTAGTGAGTAATCGCGTGGGTATACCCAGGTTCCAGCAATATTTTCTACTGCTATTGGGGCGTTATTCCAGGTCAGTGTCGCTTCGTCCCAATCCTCACCAACAGTGAAGACCTGGATATAGGAGTTTGGCGGTTCACCCCAGATCACCGCCACCGGCGTTGCCAAATAACGTCATCGTCAGGGTTGCATTTATGATCACTTTATTGGGCGGGATATTTTCCACTGGGAAGGTAACGAAGTATTTGGAAAAACATGGCCAATCGGAGATATCCCACTGGTTTTGAATATTCATCTGAGTATAGCCAGCGTAGTTAGCTTCGCCCCATTCGGTCCAGTGTTCCACATCTGCACCGCAGATCGTATGCCCACCGACATGACCATCCATTACAGCAGAACCGTTCAATCCTTGGCGAATAATGATCTCGCCTTGAGCTGCGGCTTGTGGGGATTGGTACCCAGGAATTCCAAAAACCATCTGTCCCCAGCTGGCAGGTGTCATAGAATCCATAGATTCCGGCCACATCGTGTGCCGGATATCAGATCCTAAGGCATCATCTCGGTCATGCAAAATCAAGGAAAGACCCCAAATTGTACCATTTGGAGGGGGTGAAGATATCCCTAAGCTTGCAAATGGAATGCTATATTCAACCTGCCATCCCTTGCCATCTACTCCGCTATTCGGTCCTTGGCCCCCACGCCAGGTGGTATCTAGTGCTGTAAATAAAGGAATCACTTTGCCAAGAAGAACCGTCACCACGGTAGCCAGCCATTAACCCATCCAGCTGGGCATCCAACCGATAAGATTCGGTATCTGGAGCCAAGTCCTAGATTGCCACCAAGATTGAGATACAAACTAATGGAGTCATAATTGGTCAGATCAGCCACATCCCCGGTTTATCTGACCAATGCAAACGGTCGATGATGTTGACGACAACCATCAAGTATTCATCATAATACCAAATTCGCACATCAGCATAGTTGTTATATGGATCTACTTGCCCCAACCAAAAGATGCTGGTGAAAAAGGAAGATCCTGAAGATAAGGAACATTGACTTGACGGGTGGAAGGCCAACAGCTTGGGACTTATGTTGAATGACTTTGCGGTTGGAATCCGAAGAACAAGATTATTTGGAAAGCCAAAAAGATCGATATCAAATAGCTCCAGTAGAAGGTCAGTTTCTGTAATTGTGTTCTCACAGTAAGTGCTCTTTTGTATACTTAATTGATTCAAGTTCAATTGAAAAGGATCAATGTGACTCGCTTGCTTTCAATGCCGCAACCAGGTTTTGAATGTAGAACAGGTCACCCTGGTAGAATGCAGGAATATCAAGCCACTTGACTAGTTCGTCGTAGGATTGGTTGAGAATATAGGCCTTGGCCTGGAAAAGAGCCGGGTAATCATAAAGGTGTTGGAATGTACCTTCTCCATATGAAGTCATCAAACTTTGAGACGAACCAGTATGGGGCTACATATTCATATTCATCAACCGCGTCTTGAGCTTAGGATAAATACGTTCGTGAAGGTATTCGGCTAGTTCGGGTGTGAGGAACATAAAGTTTCTGGCAACAGCTAGGGAGTTATGTAGCTCACCCGCCTTCACTTCTCTGGTGATACCGATGGGCGGGTACGGAGTATCCTTGGAGAAAATCGTTTACTCGTATGTCTAACATGTGCTGGTAAGCATCTACTACTTTCTGGCTTTTCTGATACCCAGCTAATTGTTGCAATCTCCAGGTACCCCTGGTAGCCGGCAAGATATAGATTGAGCCAGTATGGTTTTTTGGTAAAAGTGTCATCACTCAATGGATCTTCTAATTTACTACTCATCTGATCGAAAATGTTTTTGGCAATGGCAGGATCATTATCACCAACGACCTGAGCATATTGCCAGGCGGCATAGAAAGAGAAAGGGGGGAAGGATTGCCAATAACCGCACGAACCACAGATTGGTTCAGTCGATGGCTCATAGGGAGATTCATACGGTTCCCCCCACCGGCTTGAAACCTCGGGGGGAACATCATAGACTTCCCGGGCGGCTCCACTTCCCCAACCAATATGAGCAATTTTTGTGAAATCATATTTCGCACCCGGTCCGTAGTTGGTTTGCAGATAGCTTATCACCTGCTGTTGGGTAGACGGTGAAAGATGAGGGTAAGCCGCTAATAGCGTGTAAACGGTATCGGCTGGATTTTGGAAATAGTCGAAGATTTCTCCAAATTCCCGCTCGTCAACGTAATTGCCATTTCCATACAAGTCAATAAAGCCAGAATCATGATAGCCTGGTCGGAGAGGTCCGGCAGCCAAATCATTTTTTGAATTTCACTCTCTAATCTCTGAGTTATTAAAGTCTTCGTAATCGATGTGGCAAGAACTTTGCGCAGGCAGATCGTAGCAAGCGGAAGATGGCGTCTTAGGATTTGTGCCGTTTGGACTGAAGGCAATCAAGGCGTTCCCTTTAAGGAAGAATAACTTGCCCTGGTGGGTATCGGTGGAGACTGGGTCGTTCCGTGTTTCCCATAAACGCCGTTTGGGCTCTGGTCTTTCCGCTATAAACCTGCCAGCCATTTTCTGATATTGTAGGCCTCTGGATTTCCACCATCATACATCTGCTGGTAGCCAGGGGCTAATACGTTATTGGCGAGGTTATATCCAAAATAACCCCACGCTCTATCAGGCTGTCCATATGGTATCGTAACATCCATCGCTCCTGCCATTCTGTCACAACATAAAACGTAATAGATGAGCTTTCCTCCAGAGGAATAAGCTAGCGGTTCATCAGAAGC
>CAVVAJ010000002.1:0-11660 GCA_963746255.1 uncultured Chloroflexia bacterium
TGTTTACAATCGCATTTATTATATCGGGGGTAGCTTTGTTCATCGGATGGTGGGTGTTCTCTATCAAATCAGATGAATTCGCCTATAAAATCTAATAGTTTAATGGACAAAGAGTTGTCTGCTGATACTCAGGGGACTGTTATTCGTGCCAATGGGGTATCTGTGCAATACCGCGTTCCTCAGGAGCGGATTGGCTCATTTAAAGAATACATGATCCGGTATATTCAACGGCAGATAAAGCACAACTCTTTTTTAGCATTAGATAACGTCTCATTGAATGTGAACCAAGGTGAGGTATTCGGGATTGTTGGGGAGAATGGGGCTGGTAAAAGCACTTTCTTGAAATTGATTGCGAAAGTCTTGAGACCTACCCGTGGGCGGATTTGGGTAAAAGGTAGGGTTGCCCCATTGCTAGAGGTTGGCGCTGGATTCCATCCAGAGCTGACAGGGCGCGAAAATGTATATCTTAATGGTGCTATGCTAGGATTCACTCAGAAGGAAATGGATGGACGTTTCCAGCAAATTGTCGATTTCGCAGAATTATGGGATTTTATTGACGCCCCTTTGCGAACGTATTCCTCTGGAATGTGGGCGCGGCTTGGTTTTGCAGTCGCGACCGACGTTGACCCGGATATCCTGATCGTAGATGAGATCCTGTCTGTCGGTGATGAGAATTTTCAAAGGAAAAGTTCGGAGAGGATCGCAGCCTTCCGTGAAAAAGGTGCCACTATATTGCTCGTCTCGCATAATATGAGCTTAATTGAGGAGATGTGTGATAGGGCGGTGTTGTTTGATCATGGTAAAGTGGTCACGATCGGTACGGCGAAAGCTGTTGTGAACAGCTATCTAGAGCGGGTCAGAGGAGAAGAATCTCTACGCTTTGCCGAGCAAGGTATCCTTAATGAAAATAACCGTTGGGGAAATCAGACCATTCAAATCGAAACGGCGAGGATTCGGGGAGAAAATGGAAAAGAACAGTCGGTTTTCCATACCGGCGAGACTTCATCTTAGAATTCGAATATCGCGCTCGCAAACCAATCGAAGAACCAATCTTCGGAGTGGCAATACATCGACAAGATGGGGTACACATAACAGGACCCAACACTGCATTCGCGAACTTAAAGTTAGGGAGTATCAAAGGTAAGGGAAGAATCTCTTATACAATATATAACTTACCCTTCCTAGAAGGTTTATACCGATTTTCAGTGGCAGCAACCAATTCTAGTGATACTGAAATGTTCGATTATCACGATCGAGTGTACGCCTTTAGGGTAGATAATCATGGCTGGGATGTGGTTGAAAAATATGGCATGATCACCCTGGGTGGTGAATGGCAGCATATTCACTCAAGCTGATGACGAGATTCTCGATCAAGGCAATCACTTGGAAATTCAAAACCGCTGCCATCAAATCTTGGATCAGTCTGCAAGACAGGTATGGTTGGTATTCTTATGCAGATTGGATACAAAAAATCGAAGCTAGTGTTATCAATTTGTCTGATTGGCATTCAAACGAGGACAGAAACCGCGCAGCAACTAAATTTGGCTATCATCATTCCATATAGACCCGGGGATGAGGGTTACCTACCGAGAACTTTAGCTTCAGTTATCAGCCAAACCTTTCCACACTGGAAAGTATTATTACTAACTCAATCTTCAAAATCCCCAACCCCCATGGGAATCATAGATTTATGGATGCGCGTATCGCATCCTGGGATAAAAAGCAGCATACTGCGGGAAAGAACCAATACCAGTATATATTGGATGAAGCAGATCTGAGTGAGGGTTATATTTGCCGCCTTTTGCCAGGTGACACTCTCTCGCCCGACGCGCTTGTTGAAATTGTCCATGCCCTGAAGTTTAAGCCAGAAATCGATATATTGTATACCGACGAAGACCAACTTAACCAAGATGGCACCTGCAGAAAAAATCCGCTATTCAAGCCTGATTGGTCCCCAGAATTGTTATTCTCATATAACTATTTGGATAGAGCGTTCATCCGCGCTCAGTTATTAACTGAGGTAACTTACCTTAGCACGGATGAAGAAGATTACGAAGATCTTGTCTATCGCTGCGCCGAGGCGGCTGAATGCATTTACCATGTACCACTTGTAGTGATTCACACCGGGAGAGCAAGAAATTCAATACGTTGGAACTTCGGCAGCCGAACAACATCTGCGCTGTGTGCGTGATCATGCAATAAGAATTCGGCATTCACGATAACCCCCAGGTGTTTTACCCAGCAGAAGGGATATCCCAATTAACATGGCCGGTAAAAGAAAAAGAAGTCGCCATTATCATTCCCACCCGGGATAAACCGGAATACTTGCGCCGTTGTCTTATATCACTAATGGATTTGACAACCTATAACAACTACACGATAACACTTGTAGACAGTGGTAGTCGTGATCTGGAGACACTGAGCTACTATAAAGAAATAGAAAATAATCCGCAGATCAAGATCCTTGAGATTTGAGGTGAGTTTAATTTTTCCGCTTCGTTAAACTTCGGGGCGCAGCATACAAATGAAGAGATACTGATATTTTTAAATAATGATGTGGAATTTATCCAACCAACCTGGCTAGAAGAGATGGTGCGTTGGTCGTGTATTCCGGAAATCGGTATCGTGGGAAGCAAATTGCTTTACCCGGATGGCAAAATTCAACACGCCGGAATTATCATGGGCATGGAAGGTCATGCTAGTCACATCTTCGGGGGAGCAGAGGATGGCGCAAATGGACCTTTTGGCTCAGTGAATTGGTACCGCAATTATTCTGCAGTAACTGCCGCTTGTATGGCAATGCGCCGAGAAGTCTATGAGAAAATTGGTGGGTTTGACGAAGATTACAAATTGGTCTTCAACGACGTTGAGATTTGTCTTCGGGCAATAAATGCTGGCTATCGAGTGGTTTATACACCGTTTGCACAGCTGATTTATCACGAAGGGGGAACACGAGGTCATTATATCCCTTCGGAAGATATTCATTTAGGCTACGAACACATGAAAGACATCGTTGCACAAAGTGACCCCTTTTATAATCCGAACCTCTCGCTTGCCGTCAGAATTCCTACATTGAAGCGGCCGTTTGAAGAGACTTCGGTTCAACAGTTATCCAATATCGTAAAGTGGTATTAGTGGCGTACGCACCTGTGATCTTCAGAAGCATGTGTGGCTAAATCCAAGGATAGTGTTTGCTTGAGCGAAAGCAATAAACCATTAACCATCGCACATTTCTCGGCTGATCGCCTAGAGCATGTTTGTCCTGTTATCCGAGTAACAGGCCCAGCAAACTTGGCTGGGTTTGACGTGCTGAAAGGAAATGACTGGCAAGGTGGTGAATTACATCTACACCCAGAGATCATTAAGTGTGCTGACCTCGTCATGATCCAGCGTGATTTCGCTAAGTTTTCAAAAGCTTATCAGCGAGTTGTTTCCGAATCTCAAATATATCAGAAAAATATTGTTTTTGATATTGATGACCTCTTAATTGAACTGCCTCCAACTCATCCCGACTATAGCACATATAACCGGACTAAAGGAGCAATACTCGCCAGCATAGTTGAGGCAGATGCTATCACATGCAGTACATCAAAAATCGCTGAGAACATTAGTATATACAACCCGAACACGATTGTATTGCCTAACTATCTCAACGATACTTTATGGAAAATAAGAACTGATAATCTTATTCATAGCGACAAGTCCAATCAAGCCCTCGTGATCGGATACCTGGGTGCGCACAGCCATTCCCCAGATTTGGCATTAATTCAACCGGTATTAGAAAAGATACTTCATGAGCATGGTGATGAAGTTGTGCTCAGGATTTGGGGAATGGAACCCCCGCCATCCCTGAAAGGCTACCACCAGGTGGAGTGGCTGGATATAAGTTTAGTCGATTACGCCCAATTCGCTAACTATTTTAGCAAACAAGCCTGTGATATATTCATCGCACCGCTAGTCGACAACACCTTCAATTGCAACAAAAGCAATTTGAAGTTTTTAGAGTACAGTGCTTTAGGCGTTCCTGGTATCTATAGCAGACTTGCTCCTTATGCTTCCGTGATAAACCATGGGGAAAATGGATTATTAGTTTCCTCCCTTGAAGAATGGGGACAGCCCTCGAAAATTTACTATCAGATCCAATATTGAGAAAGGGATCGGCCAGTCCGCCAAAGAAACCATCAAAAAGATTGGCTTTTGTCTGATCACATTGATAGTTGGGCAAATGTATTCCACTCGATCTTCAAAGAAGTGAACCACCAGGGCTTACCGGATATTGCGATATTCATCGCCCGGAAATTCTATGCGTCGAATCGAGAGAGTGCAGCTGAGTTAGCAATTCTAGAAGATGACATTGATAATCAACAAAGAGCGATCGACGCCTTGGGTTTGAAGATAAATGAACAGCAGCGGCTTATATCGCTCTACAACGAACAAATACAAGCTATACAAAACAGCCGCGGGTGGAAGTTGCTTGAATTTCTCTATAGGTTTCATTAACACTTTTCCCTCATAAAAGCTTCCGAGAAAAAACTGTTCAAGTCATATTCCAAACATTACGAATTCTAAGAAACGAAGGCTCGCGAGCTTTAGGAAGCCGGTTTGCATCATCTATCCGGGGGCGCAGTTTGCACCCAATCATTGATACACGAAAGGATCAAATTTATCAACCAGATATTCAATCGGCAGAATTTCGCTTATCAGACCCAGCAATAAGTGTGATTATTGAAAACAATTCTGTACTACCCGAGTTAGATCAGCAGAGGATATCTAGGTGGGTGAATTCCCAGAGCCTAGTTTCATTAGAAATCGCTGCATGGGATGCAAACTTTGGCAAAGTAATAAATCTTTCAAATGGCAAAAGCTGGCCAGCAACATCTCTCAGATCTGTGTTAGATGGTATTGAAGGTAGGTATATCGTATTTGCCAGCGAAGATTTATTAAGTCAAAGCGAGACATATCTTGAAGCAAATCTAATAACTTTGGAAAGTGAAGGGTTGCTATTTACTATAAACCTATTGGGGGCTTATGATTGGGCGACAGACAAAATCGACAAAGTCTACTCCCAGGTGACCGTCTGCATCCATTATTCCGTATCGTTGCTCGTAAGGAATGCGTAACTGACAACTATACACTAGATATTACAGGTGCTATGGAAGGTTCTTCTGGATTGTCGGTGCCGGTCGGCAAAGTGATTAGGCATACGACCAGCAGTGCCGATATTGCTGACCAATTCTTACTCGAAACCAAAGTATCCAACGCAAGGTTATTTTTACACCCACCCTACATTTATTCTGGTGCGGAGAACATTCGAGAGAATAATGCAATTCTCCGACAAGTTTTTTCGGTAGATAGTGTTTTGTCGAAAAATCGAAGCATGTCATCTTTACCAACCGTTTTCTTGATCATGCCTTTCCTTGCAGTTGGTGGAGCAGAGCAAATTCACTTAAAGATTATGCAGCAATTGAACAGAGAAATCCGCTTCGTCGTGATCACATTTGAGGCTCTCGATGATGAACTGGGACTATGGCAGACACGTTCGCCAGGTAACACCATTTGTTTACACTTTGCCAGATTACGCACACCCCAGCCAGTACCAATCCTAATGACCTACTTTATTGAAAAATACCAACCCAATACAATATATATCGCTAATGGATCGAGCTGGATATACGACAACCTAAGACTTCTTAAAGGAATTACCCGAATATCGGAATTGTTGATCAAGTATATGATTCAATAGTGGGGTGGATCAATAGATACGACCCAGGAGTGATCCTCAACACCGATGGGTATATTGGCGTTAATCTCCAGGATATCCCAAGCATCTGTTAACAAAGGCGCCGATCCTGACCAAGTTCTTTTGATTGAGAACGGTATTGACGCAACAGAACTATTGCCGAAGGAATATAATCAAGGAGAATCTCAACCATCAAGGAAAAATTTGGAATTCCAAAAAATAATAAAGTTGTTACTTTCGCTTCACGGCTTCATCAACAGAAACGTCCCTTAGATTTCGTTGAACTGAGTCGTCGTTTTGCTGGTGAGCAAAGGATAACTTTCCTTATGGTTGGAGACGGTCCTTTATCCGAAACCGTAGACAATCAAGTAAAAAAAATCGGGGGAACAAACTTTAGGCGCCTTGGGTTCTATAGACCGATAAGTGATGTCTTGGCAATCTCGAATGTGCTCGTTCTACCTTCTGAGTTTGAGGGCATGCCAATGATAATCATAGAAGCGCAAGTGATGGGAGTGCCGCTGGTAACAACTAATGTGGGTAATAATAAAGAAGTTATCGATTTCTCGGGTGGGGGAATAGTTATCGAACAAATTGGGGACATTGACGCACTCGCCAATGCGACTACCAGCCTCCTCGATACCCCTCCTGATCCAGTAAAGTTGCGCGAAACCATATTGGGCAGGTATGATATTCGCAGAACAGCGCAAAAATATTATTCTGCGCTCCTTGGCACAAGCCATGACTGAAATATCCATCATAATACCTTCCTATAACCATGATAAGTATATCGGGAATGCGATAAATAGTGTTCTCAATCAATCCATAGAAGATTGGGAGCTGATCATCGTTGACGATGGTTCAACTGATAATAGTCTAGAAACTATCAAACGCTTTAGCGACCCTCGCATTCATCTATTCTGCCAAGCTAACAGTGGCGCACACAGCGCAATCAACCTAGGCTTGAGGAAACTCCAAGGGTGATTACTTAGCCATTTTGAACTCAGACGACATGTACCACCCTAAGAGATTGGAGCATTTGCTCAGATTGTTTGAAGAAAATCCACGGATTAACTTTGCAGGTTCACACATTCAAATTATTGATGATAGTGGGAAAAAACTTAGCATCAAACATGGCTACCAAGATAGTCATCCTTGGGCTTTAGCACATCCGGAAAAAAGCTTTCGTCAAGAGAGTGACTTGCGTCTCGCCTTACTCACGGAAAATTATTGGGCAACAACCTCAAACTTTATCTTCACCCGTACAATATTCGAAGAAATCGGTGAGTTCGGACCTCTCCGGTATGCTCATGATTGGGATTATGCTCTTCGCGCAGCAGCGATAACACCATTATTGATGATACCAGAGGCGCTTCTTCAATATCGGATTCATCAATCCAATACCATTAGAGAAGACACCTCAGCCATGATCTTTGAAATATGCTGGATCCTGGCTATGCATCTCCCCCAATATATCCGACGGGAAGACTTCCTCAACCAAGCCAGTTGGGCAGAAAGAACGGACCAATTGCTTAGCTCAATTTACACATACGGTATGGAGCGAGTTCTTTCTGTAATGTTGCTTCAAACCCTTCCGTCACACAGCGATTTTGCCCTCGCATTGCTTGAACCAACTAACCCCGTCCGCGATATATATCTGGACTTTATACGCGAAAACGTAAACTTGAATGAATTAAATTCAGAACACGGTAATGGGATTCTTCTCAAAAGTAAAGACAACATTATCGAGAATGGTCCCGCTCTACTGATAGCAATCGAACAATAATCTTTCCATGACTGACTTGAGCATTATTATGCCTTGCCACAATCGAGCGCATGAACTACTAAATGTGTTAGAGGCGTATGATACACAGCTCGGTGACACTAATTTTGAACTAATAGCCGTTGACGATGCATCAACGGATAACACCTATGATCTACTCTCCGGATATGCTCCATCCCGCTATTCGCTCTAAGGTACATCGCCTGGAAAAGAATTGCGGACCGGCAGCTGCACGTAACCACGGAATCGAACGAGCAAAATCCCCGCTAATATTAATTGTTGGTGACGATATCTCACCTGATCGAAAAATGGTTTGGGGGCATGTGGTTGCACATAAGCAATACCCACAACAGAACATAGCGATCCTTGGAAAAGTTGTCTGGCCAAGTAATATCCCCATAAACACGCTCATGAAGCATATCGATGGTATAGGCGCTCAGCAATTTAGCTACCATTATCTTAAAATGGGGCCGAATACGATTTCCGGCATTTCTATACTGCAAATATCTCTCTCAAATTAGCCATTTTAAAACAGCTCGACAGACTGTTTGACACTGATTTTCGGTATGCGGCTTATGAAGACGCTGAATTGGCCTACCGGTTAGCTCGACATGGCCTCAAAATCATCCATTCTTCAGCCATACTTGGGTACCATTATCATTACCATACAATCTGGTCATTCTCAAAGAGACAGTTCAAAACGGGGTTAATGGCCAATTTGTTTGCTGCAAAACACCCAGGATGCATTGGAAGTTCCGCGCACAATACATTCGCATAATGAAGTTACTGGCAAAAACAGAGTTTTTCACAAACCCGTTTCCAACAGAAAAAATCGATAATATCGAACAAAATGCCTGTCATTTGGCTAGTTATTATGAGTGGCAAGATAATAACGCATTAATTCTCTATACCTAGGATTACTTGATTATTTTTACTACGATGGAGTCATTCAGGGATTGTTCAGACGATCACCGATACAACAACGTATTCGGAGCAGTCATGTATGCAGCTATTTACTGCCAACTTTGCAAAGTTTCTATGCGTTGGCACGAAAGAAAACATCCCAGTGCCGAGAACAATAAATATCGATCCAATGAAAATTATCAGCCTATGATCAATTACGAAATCATCCAAAAGGTTTGATGACATAATAACCCGATCTTAACTAATCTTAACCAACATCGAGATACACCCGGATAAAATCTCCCTTCAGGTTTACTCAGCGGCATCAAAGGGAGCGCTACTTACGAGATCGCAAGTTGACATAACATGGGTGTATTCTGTACAATAGGGTCAAGATACATATACAACTGTTGACTGCGAAAAGGCAAACCCGGTGAAAACCGGCGACGCAAAGCCATGGGTCTAAAGTCATCATGAGTGACTATGACAGCCAGGTTCCCGAACGAGCAGATAATTTGCTTAGTTCCTGAGAGCCTGATAGTACCAGGCTCTTTTATTTTCGATGAGAGAAAATCGCAGGCGATATCGCATCAACCAAAGAGGATATGATGGTATTCAAAACTAAGGCGATTTCTCAATTCTTTATTGTCATGATCTTAGTTTTCGGGCTTATCCAGGACACATCTGCAGGAGTCGATGGTACGGTTGGAACTGACATCATCCATGTGCCATCGGATGTAAGCGATCTACAATCGGCAATAAACCAAATCCCAAACAACGGTGTAATTGAGCTGGCGTCAGGAACCTATCGTGCTCCATACGGTGGGTATAATATTTCCGATTTGGGTAAGGGTTTTACTGTCCGGGCTACTGAAGGAGCGCAAGTCATACTTGATGGAGGGGGGAAATATGATATCTTACGGTTCATCAATTCAAGCCTATCATCGGGAAAGCCTGTTGTTTTTGAAAATATAATTTTGCGCGAATGGTTACTCTGCGAAGCAAGGTGTTGCTGGGGGTGTAACAATATACCGGGCTAATGCCACCTTTAAATACTGTAAGTTTTTCAATAACCGCGGTAATAGTTCAAGCAGCGCAGGAGGCATCGTAGTCACTTATGGTTCCACGGTATTCTTTATTGATACGATGTGGGAGAGCAATCATGCCAGCCACTATGGGGGTGGTCTAGCACTTGAAGAAAATTCCACAGCATTTATTCACCGCTCAAAGTTTAAGGACAACCGCACGAATTTGCCAGGACATTCAAGTACAGCTGCTGGAGGGGGCATCCACGTCGGCAATTCAAAATTACGAGTTTCGAATAGCTACTTTGAAGATAATCAGGCTGGGAACGTGGAGGGGCAATATATGCAATTGGGTCCTGGTCTGACCCCGTAACATCCCAAACGCAGATGTTATTGTATCGAATTCATTCTTCACAGACAACCAATCACAACATGACGCAGGTGTACCCATATCGAATCCTACCGAAGGGGGTGCTATCCACACGGAGGATCAAACTCTGTTTAATTTCTCGCTTTTCTCAATTAGCTAAAAACCGCGCTGAAGTAGGCGGAGCAGTCACTAACTACCGTGCAACAGTAGAGATATACAGCAGTATTTTCCAAGGCAACCAAGTCACCAGTAACGATATTGCCCAAGGTTTTGGCGGAGCAATTTCAGCGGTTTCAAATGATACGGCAAATTTCACAACAAATTACGGACAAATTAACCGCCCTTCTGCCCAACTTACAATCCAGGATACATACATCCAAGGGAACTACGATGGAGTGACTACTGTTGGTCAGACTGGGGGGGGATTTATACTGCAGGAGATATAAATCGTACCTATGGGCTGAACGGGGTTTCTGCAATGGGGACATTGGATGATAACCGTGCAAAAGTAAACCTAAAACGTGTGATGTTACACGATCTAGACGTTAAAACACCCAGTGTTGCTGGAACAGGTGTTGGTGGCGGCATTCTAGTAGATTTGGTAGATTTGGAATTTGGGATGAGCTTGGTTATAAATTGTGATGCTATTGGAACTACAAATAGTTCAGGGGGTGGAATCGCAGTAATCAATCAATCCTTTGTGGATATATCGAGTACAACTTTTGCCAATAACTCGGCTGACATTTTCGGTGGGGGGATGTTTGTCCAGGGGTCGACGATGAATGCGAACGATAATAAATTCATAAGGAACACGATAAATAACACAAACTTTGGTTCAGCAATCTTTACCTCCCCCATGGTTGGCAACTATAGCCGTAAACGGTGTCGTTCAAGGCTCAGTTATTAGTGATAATCACGGACTACCAATCTATGATGATGATAGGGTAGATGGTCCGATTAATGATGTGCGCTATAACAACAATACATTCTATCACTCTGATATCAGCGCTTCGGTATACTTGGATGGCGCCCATACTATAGTTGGAAAAATGTATCTCAATTAAACGACCTTGTAATCACACGCAGCAATGAACGGTACCGATAAATCTCAAATCGACAACTATGCATTGGCTGACCGGCCGGCGACAGGAGCGATAATTGGTACTCCACCTCAAATTATGAAATCAAGCATCGTTGGAAGCACATCTATTCAAATCCCATCTTACCTGGGGTATATATGGAATGGTGATACAGCAATGCTGGATAGAGAAGCCGATAACCTTTGATTACACAGGGGTTATACTCACAGATGATGATGGAGTTCACACGCTGTCAGTAGATGGTCAAAACTACTATTTTGGCATCGCTGATACACAACTCCCGGAAGCCGTGCTATACAATTCTGGTGATAACGACTCAACAATCTTCAATTGGGCCATCACTTCAGGCACATTCCTTGATGTTGCCATTGATCAAGGCGTAAAAATAGCTTCCTCACCAACAGGGTCGATAGAAATTCCTAGTGACGCAGGTAGCTCTTACACATTGTATGTAATCACGATTGAAGGCGGCATAATTAGTACTGTGGATACTGCAACACCAGAACTCTATATTCCCCAAGAGTTTTTTGTGTTGGCGGGCTAATATTCGAGGTAAATGTAGGAGCAATTTCGGTATCCAATTATGGGGGAAACACAATGAGTTGGACGGCCCACACCCTCACCCCTGAACTGATAGAGCTGGTCACTACAAGCGGTGAGACACAAATAACCACTCCGCTCAACTTTATCGTGAAGGCTGACAAATTCTCGCCTGGCACATACAATGGCACTATCGTCATTG
>CAVVAJ010000003.1:0-13649 GCA_963746255.1 uncultured Chloroflexia bacterium
CCATCTTTTGAGTTGTTTGCGGTTGCAATTATCCTATCGGGGGTTACATTGTTCATCGGATGGTATGTCTTCTCAATCAAATCAGATGAATTCGCGTACAAAATCTAACTACGATATGGACAAAATACGCACAAAAGATACTCAAGCGGCTGTTATTTGTGCCGATGGAGTATCTGTACAATACCGCGTTCCTCAAGAGCGGATCGGCACATTCAAAGAATACATGATCCGGTATATGCAACGTCAAATTAAGCACAACACTTTTTTAGCATTGGACGACATCTCTTTGACTGTTAACCAAGGGGAGGTATTCGGGATTATTGGGGAAAATGGGGCAGGGAAAAGCACATTATTGAAATTAATTGCTAGAGTCTTGAAACCTTCCCAGGGGCGGATTTGGGTAAAAGGAAGGGTTGCCCCGCTACTAGAGGTTGGTGCTGGATTCCACCCTGAGCTCACTGGGCGCGAAAATATCTACCTTAATGGCGCTATGCTAGGGTTCACACAGAAAGAAATGGATGACCGTTTCCAACACATTGTCGATTTCGCAGAATTATGGGATTTTATCGACGCCCCATTGCGTACTTATTCTTCTGGAATGTGGGCGCGGCTCGGTTTTGCAGTCGCGACCGATGTTGACCCAGATATCCTGATTGTAGACGAGATTTTATCTGTCGGTGATGAGAATTTCCAAAGGAAAAGCTCGGAAAGGATCGCGGCCTTCCGTGAAAAAGGTGCCACTATTTTACTCGTCTCACATAATATGAGCTTGATAGAAGAGATTTGTGATCGGGCAGTATTGTTTGATCACGGTCATGTGCTCACAATCGGTTCAGCCAAAGCTGTTGTGAACAGCTATCTGGAACGTGTCAGAGGAGAAGAGTCTCAAAGATTAGCCGAGCAAGGTATGCTTAATGAAAATAATCGTTGGGGAAATCAGACCATCAAAATCGAAACAGTCAAGATTCTGGGAGCTGATGGCAAAGAACAGTCTGTTTTTCATACCGGCGAAACGCTCATTTGCGAATTCGAATATTTCGCTCGAGAACCAATCAAAGAGCCGATTTTCGGGGTTGCAATACATCGGCAGGATGGGGTGCACATATCAGGACCAAACACTGCATTCTCGAACTTAAAGTTAGGAAGTATCAAAGGTAAGGGAAGAATCTCTTACACAATATATAATTTACCCCTCCTAAAAGGTTTATACCGATTTTCCGTGGCAGCAACCAATTCTATTGATACTGAAATGTTCGATTATCACGATCGAGTGTACGCCTTTAGAGTAGATAATCATGGCTGGGATGTGGTTGAAAAATACGGCATGATCACCCTGAGTGGTGAATGGCATCATAGTCTTTCAAGCTGATGTCAAGATTCTCAATCAAGGCAACCGATTGGAAATTCAAAACCGCTAGCACCAAATTTTGGATCAAGCTTCAAGATAGGTATGGTTGGTTTTCTTATACTGATTGGATCAGAGTAATGGAGTGCAATGTTGTTTTTACATCAAGTGGGCAATCAAACGATGAGAGCCCAGAGCAGGTATTTTGCTTCACGATCCTAATCCCTTACAAGGCAGGCGATGATGATTACCTGCCGAGAACAATCTCTTCCCTAGCTCGACAAAGCTATCCAAATTGGAAAGTACTCCTGCTCCTCGATCAATCTTCAGAATCATCACTAAAATCGGGAAATATCGATGTGAGTGATGAAAGAATTTTACATCCAGTCCTCCAAATAAATTCCGCAGGGAAGATACCATACCGTGATGTATTAGTTGATGAAAAACTTAGCGATGGCTATATTTGCCGTCTTCTGCCAGGTGACACACTCTCACCTAATGCACTTGCTGAATTTGCTAATACCCTAAATGTCAACCAAAAAATCGATATACTATATACCGATGAAGACCAATTGAACGAGGATGGCACAATCAGAGAAAATCCGCAATTCTATCCAGACTGGTCCCCGGAATTGTTATTCTCATATAACTATTTGGATAGAGCGTTCATCCGCGCTCAGTTATTAACTGAGGTAACTTACCTTAGCACGGAAGAGGAAGATTACGAAGATCTTGTCTATCGCTGCGCCGAGGCGGCTGAATGCATTTACCATGTACCACTTGTAGTGATTCACACCGGGAGAGCAAGAAATTCAATACGTTGGACTCCGGCAGCCGAACAACATCTGCGCTGTGTGCGTGATCATGCCATAAGAATCGGCATTCACGATAACCCCCAGGTGTTTTACCCAGCAGAAGGGATATCCCAATTAACATGGCCGGTAAAAGAAAAAGAAATCGCCATTATCATTCCCACCCGGGATAAACCAGAATACTTACGCCGTTGTCTTGTATCACTAATGGATTTGACAACCTATAACAATTACAAGATAACACTCGTAGACAGTGGCAGTCGTGATCCTGAGACGCTTAGCTACTATAAAGAAATAGAAAATGATCCGCGGATCAAGATCCTTGAGATTCGCGGTGAGTTTAATTTTTCCGCCTCGTTAAACTTCGGGGCGCAGCATACAAATGAAGAGATACTGATATTTTTAAATAATGATGTGGAATTTATCCAACCAACCTGGCTAGAAGAGATGGTGCGCTGGTCGTGTATTCCGGAAATCGGTATCGTGGGAAGCAAATTGCTTTACCCGGATGGCAAGATTCAACATGCCGGAATTATCATGGGCATGGAAGGTCATGCGAGTCACGTCTTCGGGGGAGCAGAGGATGGTGCAAATGGACCTTTTGGCTCAGTGAATTGGTACCGCAATTACTCTGCAGTAACTGCCGCTTGTATGGCAATGCGCCGAGAAGTCTATGAGAAAATTGGTGGGTTTGACGAAGATTACAAATTGGTCTTCAACGACGTTGAGATTTGTCTTCGGGCAATAAATGCAGGCTATCGAGTGGTTTATACACCGTTTGCCCAGCTGAATTCATCACGAAGGGGGAACACGAGGTCATTATATCCCTTCGGAAGATATTCATTTAGGCTACGAACACATGAAAGAAATCGTTGCACAAAGTGACCCCTTTTATAATCCGAACCTCTCGCTGGCCGTCAGAATTCCTACATTGAAGCGGCCGTTTGAAGAGACCTCTACCGAGCGTTTAAGAAATATTCTCAAATACTCGTGATCTGCAATAACATATCGCTATGCGACACGATAGAGCACAAAAAGAAGATATGAAAAATGTACTAGTAATTAGTGGAGACACTATAGATAAGCACATGGGTGGTGTTGGAGTGCGGAATTGGGAATTAGCCCACGCATTATCACATTATTGCCAAATAACACTTGCTGTCCCAAATCGAACTGACCTGCTATCTGATAGTGTTAAGTTAATATCGTACGATCTAAAACATGGTGACCTTAAAACTATTGCCGATGGGGCAGATGTAATCGTGCTGCATGGATCGATATTGCACTTCCACCCCTATTTACGCACGTTAGAAACACCTATCGCGGTAGATTTGTATGTACCCAACTTACTCGAGAGTTTAGTATGGCATGAAAACGATCCAATTAAAAATTGGGGGCCTGCATATGAAGAATATTTGCGCTTACAATTGGAACTCCTTCGAGCCGGTGATTTCTTCTTCTGTGCGAGCGAACGCCAGAGAGATTATTGGCTAGGTTGGCTGCACGCGCAAAAAAGAATTAATCCACACACTTATCAACAAGATCCTGGACTTTGGAAGCTAATTGACATTGTTCCCTTTGGACTGCAGGAAAATGAGCCCATCCCCTCACAAGCTGTGTTAAAAGGTGAACACCCCGGGATAAACTCGGATGATAAGGTGATCCTATGGTCAGGTGGAATTTGGGATTGGCTTGACCCCTTAACTTTAATCCGTGCACTCGCTGAAATTTCTCCAAGGAATCCACAAATCAAACTATATTTTATGGGCACACATCACCCTAATCCGCTTGTTAACGGAATGGAGATGCCACTAACCGCGATTAACCTCAGCCGCGAGCTCGGTCTATTTGGGAAATCAGTATTTTTTGGGGATTGGGTCCCATATGCTGAGCGACAGAATTACCTGGCGGAAGCAGATCTAGGTGCAGTAACACATCCCGGTCATATTGAAACCCACTTCTCCTTTAGAACCCGCGTCTTGGATTACATTTGGGCTGGTATCCCATTCATTATTACAGAGGGCGATGCATGGGCTGATTTGGCAAAAAAAGAAAATGTTGGCTTTACCGTTGCTCCGGGCGATGTTAAGGGGTTAGCATTAGCTATCGAGAACTTAATCACAGACAATGCAAAAGTAAAATATGCTGATTCATTTGACAAACTTCGTCAATCTCACCGCTGGGATAAAGTGATTTTACCTTTAGCGAAATTTTGCACCGATCCATATATTGCGCCTGATAAGAGACAGTATTTGACCGAGACTGAACGTATCGGGCGTGATAAGGATGCATTTTTGCAGCAAGTGATCCAAGATAAGGATGCGTATTTGGAACAAGTAATCCTGGAACGCGAAGTACTTAGAAACTCCTTGATGCGATATCAACGCTCACTACCAGTGCGAGCTTACCATTGGTTAAAACGCTCAATCAATATATGATTAAGAGCGAATTTCCCTTTGTATCCATCATTATCGTAAACTATAACGGCGCAAATTATCTTCCGCCCTGTCTAGATGCATTACGTCTTCAAACCTACCCACAAGAACGTTTTGAGGTGATCGTATCAGATAACGGTTCAGGTGACGGTTCAATAGAGCTCATCAATAATGATTACCCATGGGCGAGATTGCTAGATAACGGGCGCAATCTTGGATTCGCTTCGGGCAACAATGTGGCAATTCAAATCGCTCGAGGCGAATTTATCATATTGTTGAATAACGACACCTTACCCACACCAAGTTGGCTTGAAAACATGGTCAAAGTGGCACTATCAGATCAACAAGTGGGCATGGTATCTGGACACCTGATAATGTTTTATGACCAACTTGAATTAGAAATAAGAACAGATACATTTTCACAAGAGGATGATCCGCGACAGTTAGGTGTCCAAGTGTTTGATGTTGCCAGCGGAGTGCCAAAGGGCATTGTCCAATATCTGGAAGGATTTTACGGTCAAGAGACCCTCTCCTCGGGAAAAAGTTTTCGATGGTGTGAAGGGAGTGCCACCCTTGGGATTCCTGTTCCACATGGTTCGACAGAGTGGTCGCTTAGTTTAGTAATCGCAGCACCAAGACCTGATAATCGAGCAGTAAATGTAGGTTTGTTTAATCAAAAAGAGTTGCTCGCTACCTGGGCAGTCAGTGGAGGTTTTCCTCGTCCGCACCAACTAACGATACCCAGCGATTACCGAACGCGTGCAAAACTACTTGAACAAAACACCGGCTCAATTATATTCCGCAACGGGCAGAGCCGGGATCGAGGTACTAAAGTACGAGATTCTGAGGTATTTTTTGAAGATAGCATAGGGTGCTACTCTCAAATAGAAGAGGTTTTTGCTGGAAATGGTGCCAGCCTGCTGCTTACCAAAGAGATGTTGGATGAAGTAGGTATGTTCGACGATGATTTCTTCATGTACTATGAGGACACAGATCTCTCCTGGCGCACCAGACTAAAAGGGTGGAAAGTTCTGTATGCCCCAGATGCAGTTGTGCGTCACATTCACTGTGGAACCACAAAGGAATGGTCACGCGATTTTCTATACATGACAGAACGCAACCGGTTGGCAATGGTTTTCAAAAACGGACAACTGTCTCAAGTTTATCGAGTATGGGCAGGCTATGCATTGAAGGTGCTGATGCTCTGCTGGGACACTTTTGTCTTGCTTCTCGCGCGTAATCACTCTTGGCGAGTGCAAGCCAGCCAAGTAAAGATTCATTTCAAGATTATTGCTACCCTGGCAAAATGGTTCCCTTCTCTTTGGCTAAAGAGGCAAAAAACCCAGAGAGAGGCTTCGGTTAATCCGAGGGAGCTTGAGAAATGGTTCCAAACATGAAAATGAAGGTTGGCATATATAACCGTTGGTTGGCAACCCTAGGAGGGGGGGAAAAACTAAGCCTTGCTATCGCGGAATATCTAAGTAAACAGCATGATGTAGAAGTAATTAACCACAACGCGGTATCAAAACAACTAGCAGCTGAAAGGCTCAACCTGGATTTATCACGAGTTAATTTTCTTAATATCCCTGACAGGCCAGCGTCGGAGATCACCCAAATAACGAAAGATTACAATTTGTTTATTAACGCTTCGCATTTAGATTATTTCCCTTCCCTCGCAGAGAAAAGTGTTGCTCTGATTTACTTCCCAGCGGCCTTCAGTCGCCGAATTGCACTGAAACGACAATTAAAGCACTATATCCGCGAAAGGCTAAAGATGCCTGTAGTTATGGCAGGAGTACATGCCTTTGATGCTAGCGAGCAAATCTTCAGATGGTCGGCAGATACTGTCCTAAAAATACGATTACCCCGATCCAACTCTGTATACCACCTCATAATAGACCTGAAAGCTGCAGACCCAAGGGTGGGCTATGCTGTATTGACAATAAATAACCAAATCATCGGCAAAGTCAATTTCGATAATTTAGGAGAATGGGCAACTTTTAATGCAAGTGTTCCGATAAATAACAATAATACAGACCAGTACCTGACGATATCAATCGATAGAACCATCATGACTGACGGTACTCCAAAAATATGGGTACGGATACCGAGCGTTTGCCTTCCCCAATATAAAACCTATCAGTTATTGGAAAAGTGGAATCGTAGATGGGCTATGCGATTACAATATGATCCGCCTGGCACTTCAATGATTGACTACATTGACACATATGACACGATCTGGACTATATCAGAGTTCGTCCGCAAATGGGTGGTGCAGTACTGGGATCGAGAAAGCGAAATCTTGTATCCTGCAGTAAATGTCGAACATTTCTTCTCAAGCAATAAATCAAATAGGATTCTTACTGTTGGCCGATTTTTTGCTGGTCAACATAATAAAAAACATCTTGAAATGATTTCTGCCTTCAGGGGTTTAGTTGATGGAGGGCTATATGACTGGGAATTTCACCTTGCGGGCGGAACAACTCACGGAGAGGAAAATGAAGCATACTTAGAACAGCTCTATAGTACCGCCCAGGGATATCCCATTCACATTCACACAGATATATCCTTCGATTACCTAGTAAATTTGTATGCCGAAAGTCCCATTTACTGGCATGCCAGCGGATTTGATGAAGACGAAAATGTTAATCCAGAAAAATTTGAGCATTTCGGCATCACTACAGTTGAAGCTATGGCCGCAGGGTGTATACCGGTCGTCATAAACAAAGGCGGTCAGCCCGAAATTGTTGAGCATGACCAAAGTGGTTTTTTGTGGAATACATTATCAGATCTCCAAGCACAAACGCTTGTGCTTATCAATAATCCAAGCCTCAGGAAAAAAATGTCAAAAAATGCTCTTGAGCGTAGCAGGGCTTTTGGTATTGATCGATTTCAAATTCGATTGGATGATCTGCTGAGAAAAATCGTTATCCCTTAAGAAGTAGCGCGATCAATACATATCCATTGATATGAGCGTATCCTAGATTTGGATGGATACGCTTTCTTTATTCTAGACCAACGTCATCATAATTCAGAATTTGGTTCAACTTGCACGTTAAATCGTCCTTATTAGAGAATTCATCAATGTGTGAGATCAAGGTGCTTTCTAGGTCGATTATTAAGACCTGCCATAATCGACACTACATCTGCAGTCAGTGTGGAAGTAAAATCACGGTTGGCCGGCATGATCTGTCGGATCAAGCCATCTATGTTTTTATATGCGCCTCTCTCCCAGTGACATACGTGTACGCGAAATAGTAATTATGGTCTCTCACACATGATCAGCATTCCGTCATCAGGCTTTTCCCAGAAAAGAGAAACGCTTATTACGGTTAGTACGCGTAACATTAGCCTAACTATTCTCTTTGCCAATAATGGTGTCAACTTTTCAATCACCGATCCTCTGATCAGTACTCGACGACATCCGATCACTCTTCAATGCTCGCTCAGTGCGAGAGCTTATCTCAACGGTCATGGCTTCCACTATACTTACACCGTTTCTGTTGACTGCGAAGATGACGATAGAAATCGCCTTCCGCATGCTTATCCGCCATTTCGAGCGCAATTGATATTTCTCTGAGAGCACCTTATAGATCGTCGTGACGCTCACTTGCATTTCATACTCTTTTTGCAGGAAGTATTGGATCTTCTGGCCGCAGCATTGATGATGTTTTTCTCGCAAAGCCCAGATGCAGCGCTTCAAGATCGCATCGATCTTTCGCTTCTGACGAGACCCTTTCTTGGCTTGCTGGTAATACGCCAGAAACGCATCTAAGCTGCCATGCTCTTCTATGGCTTTTGACCAGCGAATGATGGTCCGCCGAGATACGCCAAGTCGTTTAGCTATATAGCTTTTACTTACACCTTCTCCCAACAATTCATAGGCAAGGATTATCTTTGTCATTTGTCTCATCTCCATAGTTTCTCATGGAGTGTGACATTTTAAAGTTTAATACAACGAATCCTTCGACTTGGAGGTCTTGAGAGGTATACTCTATCGCTGCTTGTTTACTCCAACCATCAAAATTACACTTACGAATTGGATCTACAAGGTAAAATAGAGTAGTAAAGGAATGATTATGCGTTTTCAGAAAACCAACCGCAGCGCCTACCTGAATTACCTGCATTCGAAATATGAGGCCTGGAGTGGGGAAATTGTGGTGCAATCTTCTCCGTATATCATGGGCATTGACCCGTCATCGATCTGCCAATTGCGCTGCCCAATTTGCCCCACCGGGCTGGAAAATGAAAGCCGCAGAGTTGGTGAAAAGATCTCAATACGCAATCGCACCATGCTTGAGAGCGATCTGTTCATTGCCCTAATGCAAGAGTTAGGCGAGAAGCTGTTCTACATCATGTTCTACAACTGGGGTGAGCCTCTGCTGAATAAGCGTCTACCAGATTATCTGCGCATAGCTAAGTCTTACCAAATTTGTACCGAAATCCACACCAACCTTTCACTTCATATCGACGAAGAATTCATGCAGGAGATTTTGACTTCGGGTGTGGATATCATTGCCGCTTCGATCGATGGTTTCTCACAAGGGAATTACCAAAAATATCGCCGTGGCGGCAATTTTGAGCTGTGCCACGAGAATATCACCCGTCTTGCAACCATGCGCGATCGCCTAGGTTTGCAAACCGATATCATCTGGAACTTCCTCGTGTTCAGCTTTAATGAGCACGAGATCGATCTTGCGCGTAAGTACTGCGAAGAGAACGGCATAACCTTTAACCAACGCGAAGCTTACATAGACAAGCCGGAGTGGCTGCCCAGCTATCGGCGAGAGGAGGCGAATGCATCATCGGCTGAAAAGCCAGCCGGCCAGCCATCACAGAAAGGTATGGCAATAAGCCCCGTTCCCTGCTCATGGCACTACAACTATTCCCTGGTTAACGCAGATGGCTCGGTTTCCCCCTGCTGCGCTCCGTGGGAGCAAACCCACGATTTTGGCCGTCTGGAACCGGGGTTGAATACCTTTGGTGAGATTTGGAACAATGCCTTGTTTCAAAAAAGCCGCTCTGTCTTCGCTGAAATAGCTGCTTTGGACCTAGAAGATGTCGATACCCTATGTATGCACTGCCCCTATGATGCCAGCATCCAGAACTTGTATTCCTACCTAGACAATGAGGTAGAGAAACAATTCTTTAAGGAAGTGGCGCAGATAGACCCGGTACTGGAACACGCTTTTCACTTATTAAGCAATCGCCCAAACTTTTTGAGGTTTTACCGGCAAAATCTATTGGGGCGGTCCCCCTCTCATCCGATCCAAATATCACTGCCCAGGTTGTTACAACTTAGGGTGTCGCGAGGAGTTTACCAGGCAAAGGCACAAGTTCCTATCGTTCGTACGCGCCTACGGCAAAAATTGACGCCTTCTTATAGCCGCGTCGCACGTCGTTTTCCGATTGTTTCCAGACTGGCGCAACCGCTTAAAAGGATTTTATAACGAACAGGACGCGCGCGGAATGCGATCCCCAGCGCGAGATCCAGTCTTTAGCTAACGATCCTGACGGTCAACATGTTAGTATGTAGTTTCCTGCTCGAAGTTATTGGGAGACCTTCTGATGGATGTCCGCGGAACCTGGGAGATTGTGGGGAGGAGAATTTTTGAAAGCTGGTTACTCCGTTGTGCCAGTATACCAACATGGTTCAGAAGAAGTTATCAAGCGCTATATAAAGAAGCAAGGACATGAGCTTGAGCAATATAAGCAATCGCCCACACATAAGCTCCACCTCTTTGGTTTTCAAACTACCCCGCCGCAAGCGGCGGGGTAGTTCACTCAAAATTTACCAAAATACCATCATCTTTACAGCTTGTACATAAAATGTGGCATATACGATGAATATATATGGTATGCGCAGTGCCATGACGAATACCACTAAGTCAAACTCGCTATCAATAAAGTCAATTTCTTTTACATCAATGCGAGTATGGCGAATAGGACTTTGAACTTTACAATGCGATATTATTTTAGTGATGCATATCGGAATTATGTAGGGGAATTTATTTCTACCTAACTTGATTGTATAGGAATAAGTTTAACTCATGAATCCACTGCATCAAATTCTTATGCGCGAGACGGCGTCTTATACAATTACTATACGAGGTCACTACATTTAGCAAAATCGTTAAGGATACATAAACTAAATTGTTTTTCACGAAAATGAGGTATTAATTATCGGGCAATATTCACAACCCCCTTAACCCATTCATAAAGCAGCCTTAACGCTATTTTTATTGCATTACAGAATACTGCTAGTTAAGATTAAGACACTAAATTGGAAGCACTCAGAATGGTTAACCATCTGGCTTTCAATTTTATTTGTTTATTATTGCTTTTATGCTTTTGTTGTTGACTTTGCTTATTGATCATGCTACAATCTATTCGAACCGAAAAGGCAAACCCGGTGAAAGCCGGGGACGCAAAACCATGGGTCTACCGCCGCTAATGAATGCGGGCTATGACTGCCAGGTCGCCGAAGTGAAACATATCTGACCGAATACTGTTTCTATAGACGGACCTGGACACCCTGGTCCGTTTTTTATAGAACATCTTTGAGCGGTAATAGAATAATCTGACCGGAAATATACATGAGAAAATTAAGAGTTCCATTATTGAAACTTATCGGTGTAATCTTAATCTTCGCGCTCCTTTCAGGGACATTGAGTTCTCTTCAACCAGGAGGCAAGATTGTATTAGCTAGCCCTGAGGCCAACTATATCAAAGTTGCCCCATCTGGCAGCGATACGGCAGGATGTGGTACCGATGGATTGCCGTGTCAGACAATTCAATATGCCGTTAATAAAGCCGTAAACGGGGATGTCATTTTAGCCGCCTCTGGCATATATACTTATCGGACAAGTACCGATAAATGTGGTTTCTTAGTAACAAGAGCTGTGGTCTGTTTTGTAGATAAGCACTTAACCATTCTGGGAGGATACACCGTAAATGATTGGACGAATTCTGACCCTGATCAAAATCTGACAATAGTCGACGGACAAAACAGCTCGCGTGGTGTGGCCATCATTGCCTATAACTCGACAGCCAGTATTCGCATGGAAGGTTTTACCATCCAGAATGGTCTCGCGCAGGGAACCTCAAGCGGCGGCGATTTTTACACTTATGCATTTGGTGGTGGAATGTGGGCGCAGAATGGGTCTGTAAATTTGCACAATGTGATTTTCGAGAATAACCGGGCAATTGGTGGAAGTACCAGCGCTGAATACGGGGGGGGGAGGTTCAGGAGGCGGGCTTGCGATCCAATCAGCGCCCAATGGCGACATATCTATATTAGAAAACGTAACTTTTGATGGTAATCAAGCGATAGGTGGGAGTGGCTCTCGTCGCGGCGGTGTTGCTCTTGGAGGGGGCTTATTCACTTATAAATCCGCAATCAACGGACAAAATATTAGTGTGAAAAACAACTCTGCACAGGCAGGCAGCTCGAATGGTAATGGATTTGACTCGATCTATGGTTTAAGAGCGGACGCATTAGGAGGCGGAATCGCTCTCCAAATTGGCAGCACAGCCAACCTCACCAATATATCCGCCAATCAAAATAGCGCTATAGGCGGCAATGCAGGGTCAGCATCTGATGCGGTAGGTGGCGGTGCATTTGGCGGTGGTATCGGTGTAGAACAATCCCACCTAACACTAATAGATGCCGACCTAAAGAATAATACAATCAGGGGAGGACAAGCTTCAACAGGTGGATTTGCCCTCGGGGGAGGTATAATCACAGACGGCGCAAACTCGATCTTAGAACGCATCAATATCATCCATAATGCAGCCATTTCGGGAGCATCCTCCACAGGGGGGAACTCTGGAGACCCGGGTGGAGGTGGAGCATACTTGACATCCTTCATCTACGGACCGGGGTATGAAACAAACATAAGCAACTCCGTTTTCGCAGACAACTGGATAGAGGTTGGCGCTCCTGGGAAAAGCACAGGGGGAGGCGGCGCAGGATTGGTCGTTCAGGCGATGACCGCAAATATAAACCATTCCACATTCGCTAACAATTACTTCCTGGGAGATCTAAAATGTGGGCAAGCTGTAATGGTAAATGGGCTATACGGCCCAAGCGGTCTACCCGCTATAGCCAATATCAATTACAGTATCATTGCCAACCATATACATCCATATACAAATTACACTTCCGCTGTAACGGTAGCAGAAGGCAGCACAGCTAATTTCCATCAAGGGATATTCTCAAACAATACCAACAACACCAATATTAATGATAGCCCACTTCCAGCCGGAACTATAGTTGGCTTAAGTTCCATGTACGAGGAAAACTCTGTCCAGTTCGCATCCCCGAGTGGCCCCGATTACGATTACCACCTGCTATCAACTTCGCCAGCGATTAATCGTGCCGTTCAAAGCAACTTATTAGTTGACATTGATGGCCAAACACGACCAGTTTCAGGATACTCGGACATCGGGGCAGATGAGTACGCAGTGCCTACATTGGTTTCATCACTTTCAAATATCATTGCGCTAACGGATGATGATGCAGAAATAACGTACCAGATTACGATTGATCTTCCTTTTGAACCAACCACTACCTGGACCGCATCTACATCCACTTCTTGGTTGTACCTTGGCGGAACAGGTACTTTGACACAGGTGTCCGGCCTTACAGGACAGGAGTTGATTGTGAGGATAGATGCTTCCGAGGTAAAAGATGGTTCTTATTCCGGCAGTGTCATAGTTGCTTCTGCAGGTGCGAATCCCACCACAATTGACATCAACCTGCTTAAATTAGATCGCGTTTACCAATCGTTTCTACCTGCGGTAGATCGATAATTCAAACAGCCCGATCTCGATCAATAGAAACCCATCACCTGTTTAGCTTTTAGTAAAATCTAATATGCGCACATGACGTACGATAAAATCCGTACCATGTGCGCTTTATGATATAAATGAGTTGTGCGCTGTTTTAACCTGGTTAAGATCTATAATAACCAGATACCGGTAGCAAATTGCCGCCCAAACCTCGTGAGAATCGGTTAGCAACCTTAATATATGAATTCCAACGTCCTCATACTT
>CAVVAJ010000004.1:0-16251 GCA_963746255.1 uncultured Chloroflexia bacterium
ACGGTTATCGACGCCAGGGGAAACATTCTCAAAGCTGCTGCGCATATTACAAACGAGCATCACCTGCATCGTGGAGACAACGCATTTCTCCTGGACGACCGCGCCGCCTGGATGACTGGAAGTGCAGATGAGCAGAGACTTTATATTCACGCGTGGATGCCTCTCTCAACTATGAAATGGTGACCTTGGATTGAATGACGAATTTCGGGATGTCTCTCTACTAGTAGAAGCAAAACTGCTCTTGTAAGACCAAAGAAAGTAGGCCAGGTAGAAACAAGGTCCCTCTTGGTAGGCTGGTGAAGACCGGCCATGAACAGCAAGACTGTTCTCACAAGGCTGATGAAGACAATCTAGGCACGGTGAGCATCAGGTTGTTGCAGATACTTGGGTTGTACGGTCTACCGCCCAACGTTGGCTACAGCGGACGCGGTTTACACCGCAGAAATCGGCGGCTATTCGCGCAAAAAGGGGGCTGGTATCGAAGGCTCTGCGCCGCAATCGCCGCGCCGCTGAACCTTATCGTTGGTTTCTGTTCAATGCCGTAGGAAAAATTCGAGTGTAGAATATAGTTATGAAACTATCAACTCAAGATGCCGGTCTTTTCTTCAAGCTAATGTGGTCACTTCAGACATATGTGAATTTGAAGTTGGAAATTATTCCAGATATTGGTACAGTTGATGAGTATCAAAAACTTCCATCATCGGAGAAGCTCTCTGTAAGAGAAGCACTCTATGACAATATAAACCTTGTGGATGCATATCTGGAAGAAAATCCTCAGAAATTATCCCAAGAAGAACTTGAAATCATAAAAAGTTGGAAGAAATTTCAACGTGGTGATTTTTTCATCGAACGGTTACTCAAGAAATATGCAATTTTCATTGGGGACGAAAAAGTATATGGTGTGTTGGCTCTATATGAAACACTCGAAGATGTTTTGCCATACGCTAGGTGGCCGTATTACGCCAAAACAGTTCTGCTTCCATTTAAGAGCAAGGTTATCTATGATGGATTATTACAGGGGTATGCAGTTTCATTTGGTGGTGGGATAAAAGCTACTCTCAGAGAAACTTATATGGCCGCAAAACAGAGTGGTAGGATCATCGATAGCTTTGATCTAAAAAAGCAGGTCGAAAGAACCGTAAATGACAAGAAATCCATAAATGATTTTGGGCCAACAATTGATGAAATTTCGCGACAATCGAAGAAATTGCGCTCAAGTAGTGATGCGCCCGCGATTCATAGCCCTGCATTTAGTTTAGCGAAAGCCAGCATAGAGTTTACGAAATTGGCAGTCGATGATCCAGATGATATTGATGGGCTCTGGAGAGCATTGAAGAAAGTAGAACGGGCAATAGGCAAAGTAGAAACAGCTCTTTATAGGGTAGGTTATTATTAGTCAGGCCGAAACCTAACCCCACTTTAACCCGACTCACCTTTGGCTCTGGTGAGCGGCGCGATTTTCGCGGTAATTGGTGCTGGCCGATAAATGGCGGCGTGCAAACCCGGCGGATCGTCAAAAAAAACCTTTAGCAGGCGCAACGAACATTAAGATGGATTCATTAAATGAAGTAAATGACTAGAGACAAGAAAACACCTGAATTTGAGGAAAGAAAGTCTGTACTAATCTCAGGATTGCACGATGTGCGTGAGAAAATCCTGGTTTTAGCTTCTTCTCTACCCAAAAACGAGCAGGATGAGATCTATGTGGGTAAATGGTCATCTAGGGAAATGCTAGCACACCTGGCGGGTTGGGATGAGACGAATATTAAGGCTGCTAATGAAATTCTGGCTGTGAGACTGCTAAGTTTTTATAGGGATTCTGACAAGGACTGGGCAAAGTACAATGCCAAACTTGTGTCTATATATAATGGAAGGTGATGATCGGACGCCTGCTGGAAGCTGAGATGGAAGACGAAGAAGAACACTATGATCAATTGGAGGAGTTTGTCGTATCAAGCATGAAATCGTAGTTGATTTAATCAAATGGCATCTGCTAACCCGCGCCCCAGCGCCGCTAATGCAAACCGTTATGAAGCTCTGAGTTGCGGTAGGGGACTTGAATGGAGGTGTCGTAGTGAATCCGAATAACATACCCCTAGCATCCCGGCTTGCCGGACTCGTACTGATGTTCACCCTTCTGGCCTGCAATGTTCTAACTCCCGGTACCAGCCCAACGCCCACCGATGTCGCAGGCTTCTCCCCAGTCCTTCCCAAAACAGCTGTCAACCCCGCTCCGAGCACTACCCCTTCTGCCCCTTGCGAGGCTGTTACCACCACCGATGTGACGATCTACCAACGTCCCGATTTGTCGGCGGATGTCTTCTCAACGGTGCCGGTGGGGTTTGCCACGGTTGTCGATGGTCAGACTGCCTCCGGTTGGCTTGGGTTCGATCCGGGGGTTGCCCAAGCCGCAAACATCGGCCCCTTCAGACTGCGCTGGATCGATCCAGGCAATGTCAACTTAGCGGGTGCGTGTGGCAACCTGCCGGTCGTCTGGGCACCTCCCCCTGGGGTCTGTTTCGATATGCCTATGGAAGATGTTGAAGTCCGTGCCGGCCCGACTACTGCCTCAACTGTGTTGGTGATTCTGAATGTAGGGGAGTTCGCGGCTGTCCTTGGTGTAAACAGCACTGGTTGGGCGAAGGTCGATCTTGGTCCGGGCAACACCGGATCATCTGCAAAAGGTTGGATCGAGCAAGCGACTCTGAACATGAATGGTCCTTGCGAGAACCTCCTTCCACTCAGCGAGTGATCTCGTGGAAGGATCGCCTAACCAAGATCGGAGTCGATATAGTTTGTGTTGAAATTCACAAAATCTATGCTATGATGTAATCAGAAAATTGAAAGGTTGAACCAAGTTCAGGCATCACTGGATACCCCTTAAGGACTTGGAAACATTATTGCGAATCCTCGTGGTTGGGATTCGCATTCTTTTTTTTAACCAAAGAACAGATCGAAATACATTTAATTTATCAACTGGACTTCAATGTAGCGCGTCATTCGAACATGTCATGTTGCACAGGTAAGTTTTAGAGCAAAAGGAGGTTTAACGAATGTCAACTTCAAACCTGTTTCGTTGGAGTGGTCTGGCACTTATTCTGAGTGGCATATTGTTACCTGTACACTGGATAATGGAATTCGCCAGCGTGTCTTCAAGCCTCACCATGTCTGACACATTGAATTTCATTGCGACGGCTCTCCTCGTCTTTGGCAGCATGGGTATCTATTGCTGCCAAATAGAGGATACCGGGTGGATGGGCTTTCTCGGCTTTTTGCTGATCAACATCAGCAATTTTGCCTCTCTGGCGCAGACTTGGCTGCCAGAAAGAGGTCAACTTGTGGGAGCCGCCGGTGTGCTCGGCCCGCTAACCGGCCTATCCTTGCTCCCCGGCTTTCTATTGCTGGGGATAAGCTCATGGCAGGCAAACAAGTTTCCGCGCTGGACAGCCGTGCTGTGGATCATAGGCGCGGCCTTTATCGTTCCGGGATACCCGCTCTCAACGATGGGTGGGGCATTTCTAGGAAGCATCCTGGTTATGATTGGCGGGACGTTATTAGGATTGGGCTTAATTGGCGCCGGAATCAGACTATGGACGATCCCGGTTGAGGCGGCCAGCCAATCTCTACCTGCGACATAAGCCAGCCGAATTTGTATACTCGATGCATTTGGTGAAATCACTCGGCTGGTGTGGTATCCATTCACGCACGTCACCTATCACATCCGTGCGGTATGCGAGTTCGGGTAATTTTTGGGTTAAGAACTTACACCACCCACGGTGTCGGTATCGGCTGAAATGTGCCGAAATGGGGTAATCTGGGTAATCTAATGAGGATTCTATGAATAATTGTGCCTTGATCACTGGTTGTTCTTCTGGCATCGGAAGAGCATCCGCTTTTTACTTCCATAAGCAGGGATGGCGGGTTGTCGCAACGATGCGTGCTCCAGAAGATGAGACAGAACTTAGCCTTTTGGATGATGTTTTGGTAGAAGCGCTTGACGTTACCTCCAAGGGATCAATTGAACTCGCGGTCGATAAAGCAATTAGAAAGTTTGAAAGAATCGATGTTCTCGTAAATAATGCAGGTGTAGGTATTTATTCAATTTTTGAGGAAGTCGAAGAGCAGGTCATCCGAGCAGCATTCGAAACAAACGTTTTCGGCACAATGCGGGTTATTCGCGCTCTGCTACCTCATTTTCGAATGAATAAATCTGGCCGGATCATCAATGTTACGTCTACGCTCCCACAACTCGGTGCGCCTTTAACCACTTTGTACTGCTCAACTAAAATGGCAATGGAAGGTCTTAGTAATGCATTGTATTATGAGTTGCTTCCACTAGGAATCCGGGTAATTCTAGTGCAACCAGGTACTACAAAAACCAATATAGCTTTACAACACGATTTTCCAAGTCAGGTCCAAAATGAAGAGTATTCATCCATTCGTAAAAACGCAGTCGAAAATTTTCGACATCGTTTTGAAACAGAGAAAATAGCCTCACCAGAAGTTCCTGCTCAAGTTATCTTCGAAGCTGCTGTTAGCAAAAGAGATAGATACCGCTTTTTATCTGGGCGGGATGCAAAGCTGGTAAATCTCATGAAAAGGCTATTACCAGAGCATATCGTTAAGAAGATGGCAGCAAATATGATGGGATTGCATAGTGTCGCGTGATTGCCATTAAATCGCTAAAGACGATCTTAACAAGCCAAAACAGTCATCTTCTTCTTATACGCTCAACTTCAAATAACCTTTTTTTTGCCTTACCCAAGTTGTAACCGGCTGCCCTATGCATAGAGACCGTATGCAGTGTATATAGCAATAAATAGCCTGGACTGAGCAATATTCGAATTTAAAACAATTGGCGGCAAGAAAAACCGTTGAGGACGATTACTGTTACGACAAAGAGTATCTGGAACACTGGCTCTTTCATGTAAATTGTTCCATCGATAATCCTTTTCCGGATCAACTTTTTCAAATATTCGATGCAATCCAGTTCCGGTTTGTTTGCATACAATGTGTTAGGCCGTGAATTGTCTTGCTTGGGTATTTTAGATTCCTATTCCGAAAATCAATAGTGCTTCAGTCACCTGGCGGTGCAATCAGCGCTACGCTGTTTGGTCAATTCAACTCCACTCCTGGGCTTCGATATACCTCGCCAGGTCGGGGAAGCCATGGAAAGCAGCTAACGCGCTAAGCAGGTAGATGGTTTCGGATTCTGAACGCTGTTCGCGTGACAGAAGTCCCCCCAGCATTACGCGGGCCGAACTTGCGACAGCATCGAAATCTGCCTCGTACTCAGACGCAAGCACAGCTGGCGGTTGGTCCCCGGAGCTTACACACGCGCCCGCCAAAACGAGCATGCTTGGGCGCCATTCAGGGTTCCCTTCCGCAAGCTTCACCAGGTGCGGCAGCGCGGCGTAAGCGGCTGGGCTGACTGTGTACTGGTGGCACAGCTCCTGAAAGAGGTCATCGTACCAAGTCTCCAATTCGACTCCTGCGTATGCCTGCTGTAGGAGGGCTGCGGTGTGACAGCCATTGTTGAAATTTCCTGCCAATTCCTGCCAGCGTGTGTCATCCAGCGCCAACATCGCTACTCCTGTCGTTCTCGGGCAGTTGAATCTGCTTGGATCTCATCTCCCGGTTGAGCCGGAAGAAATCCTGGGCAACGAGGAGATACCACGCCACGCCCCCAATCGTCCCTACGAATAGCAAAAAAGTACCAACCACTGGGATAAAGAAAAACAATCCGGGTGCACTTGCGATCATACCGGTGATGGCGGTAAATTTTTGGAAGAAGTGGCTCCTCAGCATGAGCAGCGAACTGATCAAACCAGATAATGCCAGGAAGACGGTGAATACCATCCAGGCAGTCCCGTTGAAAAGAGCCAGCAATGCCTCTCCGGCAGCTGTATAAAGGCTCCTGGCTGCATCGGTTGGCGCGTCACGATACTGCCCGCTCAGGTAGACCAGGTCCGCCAGAGGTCTGGCAGCGATAATCAAAATCACTGCCATTATGCCCAGGACCAAAGCAACCAGCGCGTATGACTCGTTCACCTGTTTGAGCGCAGCATATAAGGCCAGCAGCGGTAGAATATTGATCAGCTGGATTAATAGCAAGAGCAAATCCAGCGACAACAGCCCGCCCAACAGGTCGTTTTGAAGGGTCGTGAAGATCTCTTCAGTGGAAGCAACCCCTGCTGAAAATGGCCAGATCAAGAATGCGATCACTGCTAAGACCACCAGGAACGCTACAATAAGGCTGGAGTATGCCCCGATCCAGTAGAGTTCCTTCCAGCGCAGGTCGTTTGCGGTGAAGGTAAGTTCACCCGGGGGCTGTTGTGTCATCGGATGCTCCTTTTCGGCTACCAAGGTTCCATTCGATTGGATTGTTTTGCGTGTCCCGAGCTTGATCAGCTTGACTGCAATGAGTACATACCAGACCATGCGAAACGGAGCCGAAAGCGTCGGAGGCAGCCAGCTGATGGCTGGCGAAAGGGCCAGGACAACAAAATACAGCAGGCCAATACCGTTCGCAAGCAACCCGCTGATGGCGGCTGCCCTGCCAAAAACCGGACTGCGCAACATGACCAAGGAACTGATCACCCCAGCGATCAGGACCAGCAGCAGGCTGATGTAGCTGCCCGTACCAGAAGATTGGGATGCCAGTATCACCTCTCCAGCGACCAGCAACCGGAACTGCTCCGCTTCAACCCCGGCTGCTGCGAACTGCCGGCTGAGTGAGAGCATATCCAGGGCATGATTGCTGATGAGATAAACGCTGCAGCCGCAAAAAGCTAAAGTGGTGGCAACCAACATCGCGCTGCTGCTGGTCATCCTGAGTGCCGCAAAAAGAGCTAAAAAGATCAATGCCACAAGAGTATAATTCACGAGATCGATCAGACCGAGGAAAGCCAAACCTACAAAGGGATTTGTCTGCAGCAGCTCAAACCACTCCAAAGCTAAGATGGGTTCGACCTCAGGCACACTGAAAATGCCAAAGCCGTTGAAGGCCCACATCTCGGCACCAAAATTCCTGCGGAAAAAGATGACTGCAAGGAATGCTGCCACAGCCCCGATGATGTACAGGGGTTTCCAGGCGGCATCGCTTGCTGCAGGGGGCGAGGAATTATCCATAGGTCCGTGCTTCTAGTTCAAGCTGTCGTGGGGTATCGTGTGCAAATCCAAGACGGAATTGAGGCTATTGTACACGCAGAGGTGGGCTCACAATTGGAGGAGGAACAGGCTCCGAAAATCTCAGGTAATTCGTCGATGCTGCCTCCAAATCTGCATAGACCCCCCGGTAAGCCGGCGGGAGCAGCATGGCAAGCTGGTACATGATCTCGTCGGTAATCGCCCGGCGGACTGTGCCGTTCACACGTTCGCCATGGGTCTACCAGCTTGAAAGGCTTCCCGACGATGATGTTGAAATCCGTCCGGCGCAGGCGGCGCATATTCTGGTGGATGATCTCACTGCCGTAGTAGACCAGCGGCAGCAGTGGGGCGCCCGAGTGTAGGGCTAGGCGTGACCACGCCGGGATGGCCGCGCTGTAACCGACCGTGCCCGCTGCGAGTACCCTCCGGGGTGATGCCGACGATCTTATCTTCCTTGAGCGCCTGCAATCCCGCCTTGAGGGCGCTGACATCCGCTGTACTGCGCCGGATTGGGATTGCGCCCCCCATGCTGAACAGCGGCCCCAGTATCGGACTGTCCCAGGTGGCTGATTTGGCGTACCCGGTAATCGGCCGGGGCAGCAGGTGGGTATAGAGCAGCGGTACTTCGATAAAATTGATATGGTTGCAGACCAGGATCAGCGGCCCTTTCTGGGGCACCTGCACTAACGCCTCTGCCTCAACCTGGCAGAGCAGGCGGGTGATCCCTTTAATCGAAAATGTCAGTGCCCGTTGAGCAAGCGGCATATTTCCTCTTATCCTGCAACTGTGACTACTTCCAACGCGGCCGGCAGGAGCTTCAGCTGCAGCGATTCTCCTGCCTCACACAAGGTCTCACCGTCCATGTGCGCAGGTAAGCTGCCGTTCACGGATGTGATACGCAGCTCGTCCGTCTGGTAGGTGTGGATGGCCGGGTGGGATGCCTGGGTGCCCTGCATAAAGCGAAGCATCAGGTAGAAGATTTTCGCTTTGCTGACCTGGTCGGCAATGCTCAGGTCGAACAATCCGTCTTCCATCGATCCTTCCGGCGCCATCATAAAGCCCCCGCCCAGTCGCCGTCCGTTCATGATTGAGACCATCAACGCAGGCTGCTCTATGGTACGGTCGTTGAACTCAAGCCGCACGGTGGGGGCTGTGTAGTACAGGAATATCGTCTTCAGCGCCCCAACGATATAGGATGGGAAACCATGCAGGCGCTTCAATTTCAGCGCTTCAAAGCCGACCACCGCGTCAAAGCCAACCCCGACACCGTTGCCGAAGTAGCGCCCGTCCGGGTAATCGCCGCCCGCTACATAACCGACATCGATGGTCTGGCGCTGATCAGCCGCCAGCACCTGGCAGGCTTCCGCCAGACCCATGGGTACTTTCACACCGAAGCAGTAATCGTTGCCGCGGCCGACCGGGATCACACCGATCACCGCCTTCCCAAGGCCCGCCTGGCTGGCCTGCACCAGCCCGTTCAGCACCTCGTTGGCCGTTCCGTCACCACCAGCCGAGACGACAACGTCGAATCCCGCGGCGGCAGCCTCTTTGGCAAGCTGGATAGCGTGACCGGGCGCCTCGGTACGCACCAATTCGTAATCTAATCCGTGTTCGGTGAGCAGGCGCTCGATTTCGGGGATGCTCTGGCCCCCTTCGCCACGGCCTGAGGTTGGGTTTACGATGATTTTGTAGCGCTTCATATTATCCTTTGGTGAGAAAAGTGATTAAGTTTGATTTCGGGAACCAATCCTGTCTTGATAAACCCCAAACTCGCCTGAGGGTTCCGCCGAGGTACATAAATATCGATATCTATGTTCACGCGCTCAGGTACGTACCATCACCCCCCAGTGGAGATGCATTAGCGGCAGCATATCTTAAAAGATTAACACAAAATTATATATAGAATATCCATATGCAACAATTGGGCAGCCAATATAAACATGCCGCCCAACAAGGGCGAACCAGTTTCACTCGGCAGGGAAGCTGAACTGTTTAGCTCGATACCCCGATCACTCGCACCGGTATAATCTGGCTGCGGTTTTTCAGCTGAAGCTGGCGCAGCTCGCAGTTGTCCAGGGTTAGACCTGCCGCCTGGCAGGTCTCTTCTGTAACAAGTATTTCGCCGGCTCCAGCTTGAGAGGCCAGACGGACGGTGATATTGGCCATATCCCCAAGCACGGTGATGTCACTCACACTCTGGGCCGATCCCACGGCACCGACATAGGCAGTGCCCGTGTGAACCCCGGCACCGACCCTGATCCACGGGCCATTCGGGTCGCCATGCCCGGTCGCTGCGAGTAATGCTTGCGCGGCGTTGACAGCGATCCGTGGATGGTCCGGCCCCGCAATGCCGGGTACATACAGGCCGGCAACTTCATCGCCAATTAACTTGTCGATCAGCGCCCCGGTCTGAACCAGGACACCGGTCGTGGCAGTGTAGAAGCGATTGATCAGGTGGTGGAAGGCGGATGCACCGATTTCTTCAGCGAGCGTGGTGGTGCCGCGCACATCTGCAAAGAGCAAGGTCAACTGGACCTCGGTACCCACCTGATGATGCTTGACAATCTTCTCGCAGCGGTCACATAAGCTCGGGTTGAAACTGGATCTTCCAGTGCCAAAGCCGAAAAGGCTGACAATCGTCCCCTCCCAGGCCTTGAAAAGGAGCATTTCACACCCGGCAGCGAGTTGTGGACGGCAAACGGTTGAAGAGTTTCTGCACCGTTTTCACCTGGGCATCCAGGTGTGAGTGGTAACCGGTTAGATAGGCTTGCCAGAGGGTGAAAGCCCGCTCTGCCTGGCTGTCAGCAAGCTCATCATTATCATTCGGAAGTACGGTCATAGCCATCTGCCTTTGCTTGCAGTTTCATCCTGCAATATCTACCATTAACCCATCTGTATGCCGTGACTCAAACATGCAGAAAATCATTATAGCCTTTAATCCCTATCCTTCTATTGAGACAATGTGCAAGGCACTGCTGATAGGATGGTCGTGGAGAAAGATAGTTGCTTTTCAAGCTGCCCCCCTGACCCTTGCGAGCGGTAAAACAGCTGCATGAGTTATATATACACCTCATCCGATCCGTAAATCTGGAATTCCGCGACAGTTTCAAAACCCAGTGACTCGTACAGTCTCTCAGCCATTGGGGTGGAGTGTAGGACGGCCAATTGATACCCGCGTGAGTGGGCATCGTTCAGGGCTGCAAGCGTTAGGGCGCACGCTAGGCCAAGCCGGCCAGCTTCTGGTTTGGTGACTACTGCGTAGATGCCAGCCGACCGGATTCCCAGATACATACCGGCCTTCGAGACCGGCTGCCCTGCCCGCCAAGCCTGCCACATGTGTGCCTTTGAGCCGCTCTTACCAAATCGGAACCCCGAAATGATGCCGGCGTAGTTCTCTTTATACTCATCCGGAACATGCCAGCGCCACGCGGCGAACTGGTAAAAGGCACTTACATCAACGTCGTCGGCGACCTTACGGATCTCAATATCGTCAGGGATTGTGGGCAACTGCGGCAGGTCCGCGAGGCTCCGCACCATCCCGTAAATTGGTTCAATATACTTCAATCCTCGCTCCTGCAATCGCTTGGGCAAGTCGGGAGGTTCTGATGAAGGGTGAACGATCCACATGAACTGGGCTTCCTTGCGAGTAAAGTGCTGGATGATCTCATCGATCCGTTGATCCACGTTGACCTGCAGATTGGTCTTAAGGATTCCGTTGTAGGGGATAATGGGTATCGGCGTCTCAAACCAGAGCAGGTCGTCCTGCGCGTGCAGACAACACCCTGGTCCACATCCATAGGTCGACCATGTCTCCCAAAGATTGCTTTCAATCTCTCGAATCAGCCCGGCTCGATCGGAAAAATCGACTTCGCCCATGTCTCACGTCTCGCAAATGGGTATCCAGGTGTAAACGCGGCGAGTTGGACCGCTAAACGACGTAAAAAAAGGTTGCAAATGATCTATCTAGTACTATAGCGAATCCAGTCTTGAGAGTCAACCAAATTGAGGGTGGGAACCAGGTTTTGAGATACTGAATAGGGCATGAGAAAGGGGTTTCGATAGGAGAATACCAGAATTAATCCTTAAGTACTTGGGGTAGGTTGCTCATCCCTAAAGAGAATCTCAACCTATCATTCTTATGGGATAATATCCAAAAAGTCGCGATCAAGTGTTTATACCAGGCACCATGGTTTAAACAGGGTAGTAAAAAGGGACCAAATGGTCAGCGCTGAGGACGTCCTTTTCATCTATCACCGCCTAGCGGATAACGGTATTGAAATCTGGTTGACGGGTGGCTGGGGGATCGATGCATTACTTGGCAGGCAGACGCGCCCCCATAAAGATCTAGATGCACTGTTATCCCTGGATGATATGCGCCGGATGCACGCGCTGCTATCGCAAAATGGCTACAGCCTAAAGGAACACTGGCCAGAGAATACGTGGGTCCTAGATGGGTCGGGACAAAAAACCGCCAGCGCCTATGTATTAAAGGACAGCGCGGGGTGCGAGTTTGATGTGCACGCCGTCCGCTTTGATGAGCACGGAAATGGGGTCCCTGTATGGGAAGATGACAGTGGACTGATCTTTACGAAGGCAAACCTGGCAGGCGCAGGTGCGATCGCCGGTTTCCCCATCCGGTGTATCACGGTTGAAATGCAGGTCACCTGTCATCGCGGGTACGAGCTGCCAGAGCAACACTTACATGATCTAGCATCGCTTCACGAAAAGTTTGCTGGCGAGTAAACAATCAGGAGGGAGCATGAACCACAACAAGCTTTATGGATCCATTATTGGACTGACAATCATCCTAGCTGCTTGTGCCTCCCCCACAGCAGTCCTGCCAGATGAGACAACGGCTAGTGTAAACCCAACCGCAACGAAGCCACAGATATCTACTGAAACAAAGCAAGCTGCACCTGAAACTAGGGTACCCACGCGTACAACTGCTGCTTCGCTGACAGCACCCCAGGGTGAACAAGAGCCGGCTTCGTTCCCGCTGGCCGAACCCGGTCCATATTTTGCGGGAGCTCGCGAGGTCGTCATTGTCGATGAAAGCCGCGACGGACGCGAGATCAAGCTGACGATCTGGTATCCGGCGGTGGAACATGTTCGATGCGGATGGTAAACCGATCGTGGAGGATGCCCCAGCTGACATGAGCGGCGCCCCTTATCCACTGATCCTAACGGGACGCCATTCTGGCGATTATCTCTTTAAATCGCACCTGGCTACGTATGGGTTCGTAACCGCGACCGTGCGCTCACCGAAATTTTCCTATACGCAAAACTGGGATTTGAACGTAATCGACGGACCGCTGGACTTCCTGTTTGCCTTGGACCAGCTGGCATCGCAGCCGCCCGAAGGACTTGCCGGGGTGATCGATGCCAACCGGGCAGGCGCGGCGGGTTATTCGTGGGATGGATTCTTTTCGCTCGCCGTAGGCGGGGTGCGGATTAACCCAGATCATTATCTATCACAGTGTGCGCTAGCTCCCTCGCTCGAACCTCCGCTTAGTGATTCCTTGATGAACTACTACTGCAGCTTGTCGAATAAATGGGACAAATTGACCGCTTACGCAGGCGATGCGATGACTACCAGCGAGGATGGTCTTTGGCAGCCGCTGACGGATGACCGCATCCTGGCAGTGATGCCGATGGCTCCCGATGGGGCCTGGTTATATGGTGAACGCGGGCTGGCAGCCGTGGATATCCCAACCTTCATCCTCGTTGGTACAGAAGATACCTTATACGATATTGACGCCAGCTACATTTATGAACATCTTAGAACAGCCAAGAAATACCTGATATCGTACGTTGACAAAGACCATATGCTGGTGGAGTTTACCGAACCAAAGCGGCGGATCAACCACTTTGCGAGCGCGTTCTTTGGTTATTACCTGCAGGGGCGAGAGGAGTATGGGGCATATTTTTCCGCAGATTTCGTCGCGCAGTTTGACGATTTGTACTGGGGTGTGTATCCAGATGAGTGAAACCATTCGTTTAGGATTGAATGGGGCGTAAAGAGCACGTATCTGCAGGTGCGTTAGCTATCTTGGTATCAAGAGCATACTCATGTTCGTAATCAAGCTGGTCCTATTCGTCACCGGGACGGCTGCGATCGTATGGGTATCGCGGACTTCCCTGCGGGATAGGCAGAGTCACGGCTTCTACCGCACCTTTGCCTGGGAAGTGATCCTGGTCAGCTTTGTGCTGAACATCAACTACTGGTTCGTCGATCCGTTCAGCCCCCGGCAGATGATCGCCTGGATCCTGCTGGTCATCTCGCTGCTGCTGATCGTTCTTGGTGTGCAAGCATTCCGCCGGCAGGGAAATATCGACCCGGGACGCGCGGACCCAACACTTGTCGGGGTAGAGAAGACGACCCGCTTGGTCAGCTCAGGCGTGTACCACTACATCCGCCACCCGTTCTACAGCTCATTACTGTTCCTCACGTGGGGCATCTTTTTCAAGCACATGACCGGGATTGGGTTCCTGCTGGGGATACTGGCTTCCCTGCTGCTGTTCATCACGGCGAAGAAGGAAGAAGCTGAAAATACAGCGTATTTTGGTGCCGCGTACCAGGCGTACATGCAGCGTACAAAGATGTTTATACCGTACATCCTTTAGCTGAGCTCTGTCCCGATAGGTTGCGAAGTGGAGCTTAGTAGATCCGGTCTGAACTATTAATAGTCCAGGGGCCAACCGCCCCGCCATCGGCCTTCGTTGCTATGTATTCCCTGATCTTCGCGTGGTAAAGCCGCTCCGCTCGGCCAAAGTTCAATCCCAACTCGGAACCACAATATTTTAATAGTCCGGTTCTTTGGCGCCGAGGCTTTCCAATTCCCTGATCGCTTGGATCACATAGCTGCGGTTGATGGCGGTGAAATCGGTCGGGATGCCCTGAAAGAACTCACCTGCAGCTGCATCGTCCCTGGTTCCGGCTGAGTACCATTATTATTTGATCCAATACCCGCCCCTCGGTAACATTTTATTTTGACTTGGCACGAGTCTCCAAGATCCATACCATAGAACTTTAGTGGCTATGCGAATATACTACCAGGAGCTGCACCCCCCGCAAGGGCCAGGCAATTAATAAACCCGGTCTTGCCCGTCCATCGCCCAAGGTCCGATCGAGCCACCGTCTGATTCTGTTGATTGGTATTCGCGGATCTTCGATCGATAAAGCCGCTCAGCTCGACCAGAGTTTAATCCCAACATCGAAAGTACGATGTTCGAATCGTCTGGCTCTTTGGCTTCGAGCATTTCCAATTCCCGGATCGCTTGCCACTGACAGAATAATACCAATGCTTCCAAATGCCGCTCTTGCACCGAGATAACGTAAAGATCACTGGTCACCGTATCGTGATCATGTTCGTAATCAATCGTCATCTGCTCGCCGGTCTTGGGAGATTCCCCAAGCCACAACGCCTGCGGGGGCACGCCGCCAATCAAATCATAGTATGGACCATTCCAAAAATTAGGCGATTGCTCGCTTAGCCTGGTAATAAATCGAGGGGGATCTAAATCATTTGGATATTCCACCTTGATCACATCCCTAAGATCCGGCGCATCCACCGCAAAACTGTAGACATGCTGCCCAGCGACACAAGCTATATCCATGGCCGAAGTTTGCGGAAAGTAATTTGAGAAGTCCCTGAGCAATTCATTAATCCACGCGTTGATTGTGGAGTCTGGCCAGGTGGCAGTATCAGAAAGGATCTCTCTTATTATTTTTCTAAGTTCTGATCTAAGTACACTCATAGCTAATTCCCTGGTTCGTTGATCGTAAATAAAATATCATCTACATACAGAACACCATTATTCCCGCTGGTAGATCCTGTTTTAATGTGCAGCTGCAAACCAGGATCCGCAGGGTCAGCTGCAGACGCCGGCGCAAAATCAGCGATTACATATTCCCACTCATCCAACATTATTCTTACCGGCTCTTCTTCTTCGGGATCGATTACCAGCTTCCAGTTATGCCAGCCTGGTGGACCTTCGAACAAATCATAGTCCAGCGTTTCAATCTCTTCCTGCTCGGATTGGGAATTGTAGAAGGATAGAATTTTTGTAGAGATAGTGTACCTGGCTAAGAAATCATATCGCTCCGCACCGTCAAACTTTTGCAGCCCAATTTCTAAATATTCGATTTCTTCATCCAAAGCGAACGAGTATTCCAATCCCACCTTTGACGCTGCAGGAGCGTTTGGAAAAAGTTTTCTGAGCAGTATATAGCGATCCGAATCACTGCCACCAATCAGCCGGTAAGCCGAAACGCCGTTTCTGCAGTAGAGCCAGTTCTGGCCGGCAGTGTAACCCGCCCCGGATCCGGTCACAGTCCAGCGTTTGGTGATTGCATCCTCGCATGGATCCAACCAGACCACATCACCACGCCGGTCGAATACATCAATCGCCCCCAGCCTGGCCGCGAGCTCGCCAAGATCCGTGACCGAGTGCACCCCGCCCCGCTTTGGCCGAGAGTGCATGTTTTGATAGAAGCGCTGTTGTAGTAGGTTTGTTAGCTGATCACTCATAGTATTTATAGTGTGGGATGGGTTTGCCGCTTTAAGCTGCCAGGTTTCAGCTTGCTGCCTTCCATCGTGCGTAAGTGACTACACGCATTTGCCCTTTTTCACCTTTTCACCGCCTGGCCGGCCTTGGGACCCCCGAGCTGGGAAAAGCACCCAGGGGGGGAGTCCAGACCGGCATAAAAACCTTTAGTGGCTGCCCTAGTCCCCCGAGCTGGGAAAAACACCCAGCGCCGTTGCCTAGTGCAGCTGCAAATCCTTTAGTGGCCGTCCGTAGATCTTCCAGTCAGATAATGCTCTCCTGGAGATCCTGGCCGGCATAAACACCTTTCTTGGCCGGGCGCGCTTGGCGCTGGAAGCGCCAGGCCCAACCCGGCATAAAAACCTTTCTTGTCCGCTTCGCTCCACGAGCTGCCCCGAAATACACGGCGCAGCGCACCGCTCAGCGGAAAAATAACCTTCTTTGGCCGTCGCTTGATCAGCCGGCCGGCTCACGCCGGCGGCTTCCCGCTCCGGCGGACCGCCAACACGCTGCCGCTGGCATCGTGGCGGAAGGACCACAAACCCACGCCCATGG
>CAVVAJ010000005.1:0-880774 GCA_963746255.1 uncultured Chloroflexia bacterium
CACGCCATTTATAGTTTGTTGTAAAGGATTATACTCTGCGAACGTAATCTGTCCACTAATAGTATCCAGAACCTTGTTCGTTTCAAGTATTCTAAATTGAAACATAGATTCTTGCATACCACTAAGAACCTCTTCTGCTGGAACATAAATAAAAGGATCAATCACAGATCTCCCACCAACCAGGATTAGTTAACCCAAGAACATAATCCAAATACTGCATGATTTGAAGAGGCAACGAAATAAGAATGTAATAAGTAACAGTAAGACCCAACTTCGTTTCTTTATAAAGAACTGCTGCCACCAGAATCAAAGGTATTGCAAAATAATAGACATCAACGAATAAAAGAAGAGTTGCTGCAATAATCCCTAAACTGATTGCAATTGCATCTTCAAAGCGATAAAAAATAATGGGAAGAATAAAAAACAAAGTTGGGATGACAACAATTATTAATGTACAATATAAAGGCACAGGACTAATTTGAGAAATAAGATCAATCCTAGACATCTGATAAACCAACCCTAAACCAACAACCAAACTGCCTCCAAGACCATCCCACTTTCGCATGATTCATAAAAGCTGCAAAAGATACCAAAAAAGCAATTATCAAAGGCACAGGTTGAACAAAAAACGGAATCAAAGATAACCCTAAGGCCATCCCTATAAATGTTACAACAAAAGTCAATACCCTAAGTGACTTCTGTTTAAGCGCTTGTTCCATCTCTTCCTTTTTTCTTTGCTTTCTTTTTCTATACCAATCTCTAGGATGAAAAAAGGATAAATTACGTGGAACTTCCAAGCTAATCAATGTAAAACTTTAATTTACCTAACCGCTCTTAAAACTTGTTGTGGAGACAATCTATGGCTCTCAGTGATCAGCAATACGCGATTATTGAAAACATCGAAAGACACATCGACCAGCTACTTATGCATAGTGAAAAGCAGCCATTTGAGATTATTGTCAACATTGAAAAACATGTCAAAAAAATAAAACCATGGATTCCTTCACAAGCCATCATATGCATTGGTAAATATTCAATCAAGCTATTCTAAACGGGGCCTTCATACATAATGTTAGAGACGTTTTTTTACCATTATTCATAGATAAATCAACTAAAGAAATTATGAATTGGAGCAAATCACCTATTAAACCACATAATATTCTGTGTCTAAGAATACAAAAAACGACACATTACTTTGGTTTCACGTGTACCGGGAATTGATAAAAAACGACTCATTCATTAAACGTCTAAAAAACAAACCTTCCAACAATATACGCCAAGCGATTATAGTAGCATCTCTAGAAAATGGAGTTGGCAGTTCTTTATTTCCTTTAATTTGTTCACAATTACAAATGATAAACATAAACCCAATAGCACTATCTATATTGCCATCTAAAGTTCAACCAGCAGATGCACATTTTAACGCGTTTTCATCCATCAGATAAGCAAATAACAGGTTTTAAACCCATTATACTAATGGATAAGGGGCACCGAAGATTGCGTTGGAGTCAACAGAAAAGGTACACAATAAAAGGCGACATGATCATCGATTATCTGCTAGAACTATTATCAGAAAAAAGAACCATGGGACAAGAAATTTCTGAACTTTCCCAGATCTTTTAACATCAAATTTTTTACGCCTATTTTAACAACAGGAGCCAGCTTTAGAATTTACGGATCAATAGAAAATATGCTCAAAACCGGATTAATCAAACCGCTTCTAAAATTTGATTTGGCGAGCGCATCGGTCCTCTATGTCTTCTTCCGAATTCCTTCTCATCTAAAGACCAAATTAGTTGGGAAAAAATTGACTTATCATTAGCTAACTGGTTCCAAGATAAAGTCAACCTCAAATCCATATACTTTCACAGATCCAATATACACCAAAGATACAAGCGATAGAGTCGACATGGTTATCCTTGTAGGAGGCTTCAACACAACTAAGTTGTTCACCTCAATGAAGAAAAAAATAGATTCGATAAAAAAAGAAGCACTAAATTTAGGTTTTATCAACGAGAAAAAATGGCGGAGAAAATTGATGAAAGTTTAATGAAGGATTAAGATCTGCAGCTTCCAAAGATTTGTTACTTCTTCTGATTATTATTTTTTATTTCTTCAATAAGTTGTGTTGCAGAAACTCCATGCTCTAAAAGGTATGAACGTGCAAAATTCTTCTCAAAGTTGCTAGCCTTGGAATACAAGAGCTTCATTTCATCAAAGGACTCCAGATCTTCTACCTTTCCTCGACCACCCACAACCAAGATTCTAGTTATCCAAGGATCGCGTGAATCAATTACACGTACAGTAATTGTTCTTGACACCTCACTAGTAACATATCCTGCAAGCGAAGTGAAAAGCTCTTGAGTCAGGTCTTCATTCCACAAACCCCGAGGGGTTTCCACAGTTACCCAAATATAATCCGTTCTATATGTTGGTTTATATCCCAAAAGGCTTGGTGTTTTGAAGACTCGAATAACACTCTTCATGTAATCTCTGAAATGGTTCATGTCAATTATTTCTTTAATTATGGTATCATTAGTAAGCGCATCATCTTGTTCAGATAATATCTTAAAAATAATTTTGATTTGTTCTTCTTCAGTTAATTCAGTTGTTCTTTCAAAATATTTTCTAGGTCTACCAATATATGCAAGCTTCTTTTCATATTCTTTCGACAAATCAACAATTTTATTCAATCTTTTTCGATATTCGGAAGTAGCTTCCATTCTATTAGCCAGTTGCTCATACAACTTGATGTTACTATCTAGCTTTTCAAAATCCTCAAGGATATACGCTTCTTCTTCGGATAATCTTGTCAAATCTTGTTCATATGACCTAACTTGTTCTCTAGCATATTTTTTTGAACTTAAGAATTTACGCAATTGCTTTTCCATTTTCAACTTATCGAATTCTTTTCTTTTCTTTTCCTCTTGAATCAATACAAGTTCTTCTTCTACAGATGCCTTTTTGTTCATAACCTTGTTCTTAACTTCATGAATATAGTTAAGATATTCCTCAATCATCTTTGCTTCATCATATGGTGTTCTTAGCATCAACTGAATAACAAGATAAAGAGTTGATAATTGAGATCGAATTTCCTCCAAATCCTTTAATTCTGAATCAGACTCAGGAAAATCCTGATAATACTTCATTAGTGCTTCAGCAAAGATTCTAGTTTCATCATAAATCCTCAAAGTATCAAGCGATTTTTCAACAAGATCAGCGAGATTTATTAAATCCTCTAAGAGTTTCTTTTGTCTTACAGTTAAAACTTGTGAACCAGGAATTAACTGTTCTAACCGCTCAAATATGGCTGCTTTCTTTACCTTGAAATCAGGATGGGTTTTGTTTAGATTTGTAAGTAAAATTTCCAAATTATCTTGTTTTCTTGATCCCTTTTTTCGAAGTACATAAACTTTCTATTCTCTTCTCTAATGGTCCGCAAGACTCATTTAATCTGATGGTTTTTAGAAACTTCATTAGTTCGTCTAGCCAATTTTTTGCCTGTTCCGCAATACATTTGACGTGAAGATCATAGTCCTCTTCAATCATCGGATTAGAAAAAACAGTAGCCTTGATTTTCTCTTCAAATTCTTCTTTAACATAATTGCCAGTTTTTATTAGATATTTCTTATAGAGATCGCGTACAACATCATTATTAACCTTGATTATCTCTTTAATTCCATCAAAAATAGCTAGTTTTTCCTTCCTAAACTCAAAAACTGATTGAAGTTTCTCGAAATAAATCTTAAAGGCTGATATGTAATCATCAATAGAATACAATACTTTGATCATACCTAAAGTGTGAACGAAGTTGTCGGTAAGTCCAACCTCAGTCCCTATTCCTCCTAGAAGATCAGCCAAATCGAAATCCATTAAAACATAAAGCATCTCCACAATCATTTCGTCGATATCTTTCCGAGCAATAACAATGTTACCCGCATTTGTGTACGCAGGCATTAAAGGCAACCAAACCAGAGCATTTAACGGATTTCTATAGATGTCACCATAAGACTTGCTCACATATTCATTATAATCCCTATTTAACAAAAGAGATAACTCACTCATCGCCGTGAATGCTGATGTTCCCTTTGCTGGAGGATCATCCCCCCCACAAGGAGCAATTACAAAAGCTATAATTGGTATACTGGTCCCCAATACTTTGCGAAGATGTCTTGTAAATTCACAGAATAATCCACTTCCAGTACCTCCACCTAATCCATAAATTAAAACAACTGTTGGAGTTATAATCGATGAAAGCGCTTGTTCTTTAAATGAAGTTATAAATCCTCTCATTATTCCAAGCTGATAATAATTTAAAACATATACTGCTTTAGCCAGAGCTCTTCTTCTACCTGCTCCTCCAGCCAAAGGAGGTATTGACCTTGTCGAACTAAGCCAAGAATTATAATTGTTAATGTTAGCTCCTTCACCCTTAAGATATTCATTATATTTCATATTGATGAAATCAAACATTGCATCTGCAGTTGGAAACTTTATCGCCTGAGAATTTAGTCTCATTCTCTCATTAGGAATTCCCTTTTTGTTCATATTATCTGTAATCTTCTCACTACTTTCCTGAAGTTGTCTAATTTCACGGTCCGCTATATCAACTGCCATAAGAGAAAGCCGAGTAATATCGCTATTTAGTAATTCTTTTGTTTTTTTATGATTCATGAATTCTTCTACGATATTAGTGCCCGCAGAACCTAAACCTATTAACATAACACTATTTTGATATGGATTCATTTTTAATTACGCCCATACTAGTTTTTTTAACCTTTCTTTCATAGAATCCAATCTTGAGGCAAGACCTTGATCAATCTTTGATACTCTCAACGTTACCCCTTCCAAATCCCTAATCTGATCCTCAATAACCGATATAACATAGCTATTCTTATTTCTAGATCGCATATATAATAATCCTATCGCAACAACTCCAATTCCCAAAGCCACCATCACTGGTAAGAAAAGTGTTTCTCCAATTGATGAAACAGGTTCTTGGGAAACTGCCAACAGGTCTAACAGGGAAATTGCTTCATCAACAAATCCAAGTTCAGCTTGTGTCTGAGCTTGGTCAATTACGCTTTCATAAATTTCAACATATCCTGGAGCTACCCCCGTATTTTTCATAACTTCTGAGCGTTCCTCTCTTATCTCAAGAAGGTTACGGAACTCATCTATTTCTGCATCAATTACTTCATTTTCTATTTGATCAAGAAGCTCACCACCTGGACCAGTCAGTTTGATTGTTGCCAAATCAGTTGGTTTATGTAATATATATCCAGAAACTATCTGGGTAGTAACACCCTTCGGAACTTTCCCATAACATGATAACGTAAAAGTGCCTTTAACCTGTTTAAACTGTAAAAATTTTTCATTTGGATTATAGTTTTCAAAACTGTAATTCTGCGTATGAAGCTGCCAGTATCTATCCTGTATTGATGAATGGGCAAGATCCGTAGAAATTCTCAAATTAACGTGAGAAACTGTAAGCCCTACATTCACTGTAAATGTCACATTTAATTCTGACCCATCAAACAAAGAACTAAAATCAGAAATTTCACTAGTTTCAAAATCCTGATCAATATAAACCTGACCAGTTTCTAAATCTTCCACTCGATAGCTTACAATCCACTCTCCCTCACCAACACAAAAAACAGAAGGAACCGATAGAACAAATAATAAAAATAATGATAAAGTCAAACCAAAAATTTTTGTCTTCAAACCAGTTCACTTTCCTCAAACGATGTGTAATATCAAAATATACCATTGATAAATGAATATAACATTTGTCCTTGATTCAGACTATCAACCATATATTAGTATAATATACTCCTAAAACATACCTAAATTATCTAAATCTAGAATAAACTATCTTTATAACAGCTATTGAAATACCAATTAATCCAACAACAATCACAACTAATCCAATAAATTGATATGGATAGTCAGAACCAAGAAGAATTCTCCGTCCCGTTTGTGTTATTTTATACGTATTTATATGAAAATCATAAATTATATAACCTATTAAACTAACAATAAGTCCAATAATAAAAAACCAGCCAGTTCTGTCTTTTTTTGGTTCTTCAAAAATTCTCTCTTCTCGAAATTCTCTATTTCTTCGTTGCATTAACTCTCACAACTCGACAACTAATAAATAGAAACAGGATTGCAAATATAATAGTTATTACAGAATTGATCAAACAGTTGAGAGCCCAAAGAATATTGTCACACTAGACTTTTCTAGAGTTTCAAAATACAATTCTATGGCTTCTCTTATGTTTTTTACGAGTTCTTCTATGGTGTCTCCTTGAGTGTGGCAGTCAGGTAATGAAGGTACATGTTCATTATATCCGCCTGTTTTATCTTCTATGATAATTACATCAAACTCTTTCAGAATATGCTTTATGATGAAACTTGAAGATTAGTATAATCCCTTTTTTAGTTGAGAAAAACTGCTATTAGAAGTTGTTGAACGGCCTTTCTTAGTTTGTTGGTCAACAACTTCTATTTATGAAGAGTAGAAGAAAAAAACAACAAATAAGAAACACACACAAACGAGAGACAAACCATTTGTTGTCACGAACTAATTCGATATAACCTTAAGGGTTCTACCGTATTTTAAGACCACAACGGACGCGACTAAGCACAAGACTACTCCGTAGACATTATAGAAGATTGCCCAATTTACCGGTGCCATAGTCGTTGAGATTAAGATTGCATAGAATCCTGTTGAGCTGGCATGCATCAACATCGCCAAGAACACGCTGTCTGTATTAGTGTAAACCCACACGATCAACACTCGCAACGCCACTAAATGCAGACAAAACCCAAAGAAATAGGGCAACCAATACACTCCCAAAGCATTAGATTGACTTAGAAACCAAACCACAATATGCCAAATCCCATGAATTATCCCCAGGTAAACTGCGGTGCTGAGCACGCTTGCTTTTTCACTCATTTTTGGATAGGCAAATCCTGTCCAACCCGTCTCTTCTAAGAACCCTGCTAACGGACCCGCGAAAACACCGAAAATAGCGAATAATGGTGCCATTTCTGGGGAAACAAAAACACTTAGCAGCGCTGAAACCAAAAGCAAGAGCGCTGGAAAGATCAAAAGTGGAAAATACCAGCGTCCAGCAACCTTATATTTTTTCATTCTAGCAAACAATTCGTTAATTCCAGCATTTCCATCCGCAAGATAAGTCATCAAAAGTCCAGCTATGAACGGGGCACCTAACATTGCTAAAGCCATTGGTCCACTATCACTGAATTCGAGAGGTTCACCAGCCAAGAATTTTGGACCAACCGAAACAAAGCTGCCGATCCAAGCGATTGCGAAAGCTAAAACAAAATAGATTGCCACGGAATGCCGGTTAACGAACCTCTGCTCACTCAATCATTTTTCACCTCTAACGCGTTAAAGAAAACACTTGTCCTTTTAGGTGAAAATCCCTTATCTAAGAATATTTTTCTAGATTTGTTTAAAAAATTTGCCATCATACAATGGTTGGGTTGGGTTTGGGGTTAAACTTTAATCCCAAACCAAAACCAAGCCTCTCACATTTTATTTGTAGATTGTTTATTATGGGGATATATGGTTTCTAGAAGTTTGTGCGCTTTTTTTAGTATGTTTTTTGAGTTTTGGAAGGATAGTTTTTCTATTGCTCTTTCGTAGTTTAACCATTCGTATCCAATGTGTTCATTGGACAGTTTGATTTTTTTGTGTTGCGCTTGGATTAGAAAGTATGTTACTTTTTTGTAAATTATTTTATTATTTCTATTATAGTAGTAATGTTTCTTTTCTTTGAAACCTTCCACGAATTCTACTTTTGATAATCCTGTCTCTTCTTTTAGTTCTCTTAATGTTGTCTCTTTTTCTGTTTCCATGTTTTCAATATGACCTTTCACAAAACCCCAATGACCATTTCCGTAATGTAAAAGCAGGTACTCAGTTTCATTATTTTTTATGAACACAACAGCTCCACAAGATTGTTCCATTGGCATAATCAACACATTGACTTTCTTATTAACTAAAGTTTAGGTTAATTCGAGTTTGAAATTATTGGATTTGGAGGGATAAAATTTAATCTACTACTACCATGTCCATGTCCAATTTTGATTTTCGATTCTACACCAACAAAGTTGCAAATTAAGTTGATATTCAACTCGAATTCTTAGTCGATATCCTTTCTACCTTTACAATTGCTTTGCTGAAACCAGCAAGAGGAGGCAATAGATGTGATAGTGTTTGTTCGGCTGTGCATCGTCTGACTATTCCCTTAGAACTGGTTTGAAACCAGCCATCTTTGTCTCTTTGAAAAGATTGTAGCACTCTTCCGTCTTTATTAAGAAATTTTATTATGCATTCATAATTCCTCATGAACTCACCATCTGAACTCCTTTTCTTTTGTTCGAATACAATTGTGTGCAGCTTCAAAATTTAAGTTTCGAGTTTGGGTTTGTACGCGCATTACAACACAATAACAAGAATACTTGGACCAATACCTTTAACCAATACATTCATGAGAACTTTAGAAAATGAACTTGTCTAAAAAAGGTAGAAAGTTTACGAAGAGTCTAATGGGGTTTGATTCTTCATGACAGTTGCGTTATTGGATAGGATTAAATTTGGTTTTGGATGATGTTTTGGGGTTTTGAGGTGGCATTATAAGGTTTTTTTGTTTCTGATGGTCTTGAGTCAGACTGTTTTTTTGGGAATAGCAGATTTTCTGTAGCGCGCTAGGGTGTTGTTGTTATTTGGGTGTTTTTGTTAGTTGTAGGCCTAGGGGTTTTAGTCTTTGAAAGTGTTGATCTTTTGTTTGTAGCGCCAAGTTGTGGGCTATTGCTGTAGCAGCGATGATGAGATCTGCGTCTGGGATCTGTGATCCGTCGGTTCTGAGTTTTTGGTATAGGGTGCAGTATGTTTCTATGGTTTTGTTGTCTATGTTTAGTAGTGTGAAGCTTTCTTCGAGGAGTTCTTTTATGTTGGGTCTTTTTTTGGTTTCTATTCCTCTTAGCGTTTCGATGAGGGTTATCGGGGAGATGGCTCCAGGTTGGTGTTTTTTTGTTTTGATCATTTCTATTAGGGTGTCTGTGTCGAGGAGGTTCATCTGAGTTCGAATTTCTCCCTGAATTCTTTGCTTGATTCTGTCATGGTCTTTAGGTCTTCTTCGGTGAGGGTTTCTGTCAGTTTTTCGAAGGCTTTTTTGCTTTTTAGTCTATTTGCTTCAGTGTATAATTTAGTATGAATTCGCCCCATTCCTGTTTGCCTTTAGCTGTTTCTAGGCGGCTTTTTATTTCTGCAGGAACGGATATTGTTGCGTATTTTTTCATGGTCATCACTATATAGTTATATAATTATATGGTGATTTATATCCTTGCCGCATTCACCAAACCAAACAAGCTAAGCCACTTGTGGAATTTGGCGAACTTTAAAAGAAGAAGGATTGAAGAAAAAATGTAGCCGTCCTACTTCTATTAGGTAATGATTCAGCACCAAATGCCAAAGAGGCAATCAGTTATCAGATGCCCACTTTCAAATTAAAGCGAAATTTGGTCCATTTTGCAGCATACAAAGATCATGTTGGTTTTTATCCAACGCATCAGGAATTAATGAATTCAAAAAACATGAAATAACACAATTAATTGATTACATCAAAGACAAATCTGCTGATTCAGAAGTATATTGGGTTTGTATTCTGTTCTGTTTTGGTATTTTGGGTTGGGTTTTGTCTTTTGTTTCTTTCTATGGCTTCTTGAATGACATTTTTTACATTTTCACATCCTACATATCTTGTTTCCAGGATGTCAAGACCAGTATCTAGTTTTTCCACTTGTTTAGTTAACTCAGAACTATTGCCCAGGGTATCAAGAAGAATTATTCCTCTTATATCTTTGAATAGCTCTTTTAGAGCGATTTGATCAAATCCTTCTTTTCGGATCATATCCTTGGCATGTTGGAAAAAATCTGTCATTCCGGGTGAGAGGAACACAAGATCTTGATTAGGATCAGTTTCTAAGGATTTTCCTTTTCCTCCTAACTGACAGTCAATGCAATTCAATGCATCAATTTTTTCGATGTTATATTCTTCTGCTAGTTTATTCATTTGATCTTTCATGCCTAAGCAGAGGTCACCATAGACGAGAATTACATTTCCAGGGTATTGCTGTAGTGCGTTTTCAATTACTGGGCGCAAGTTTTTTTCTATCTGGGCATAATCCACGTGGAAATATTTGCTGACGAAAACCATTTCTGCATCTAATTCACCTTGCTGAACCAGTTTCTTAATTTCGTTTTTTAAGACACTGCAGGAGACCAAACAGGGTCGAGAATTAGATTTTATATTAGTCATATTCAAATCTCACATTTATTAGAATTTGAATAATTATATCTTTTTGGCGGTGTCTTATTTTATGTGCTCGCGATTTTCGAAATATGCTTTTAAAGGTTTCCAATAGAAGTCTTCCCATCCTTGCTTTAAATCTGATTCTTGGGAAGCAGGGACATCGGAATGCACCATTTTTATCTCTGTTTTACCATCTAATTCTGTAAAAGTTAATTCCAATCTAGATGGAGGAAAATTTTGAGGCCATTCACTTGTGACCCATTCCTGTAATATTCTTTTTCCTTTCTCAAGCTCGAGGTTTTTTGCTTGAATATATCCATCCCATGCTGTAAATTTACTTCCAATAGTCGATTTTCCTGTAGCCTTACTCCCAGTAAATTCAGTATGTTTTTTTGGATCCATCAAAGCGTCATAAACCTCATTTGGGGAAGCCTTGATGATAACCTTTTGAATAATTGTTGATTTTTTAATTGTCAAATGACCTACCTCTTTTTTAAGATAAATACCATTTTTTAGACCAATTATTACATTTCATGATTTATGTTTTCTCCAACACTGTAGAGAAATATTTGTGCTGTAGATGGACCTAATCTAGAGAATTTCTTTGATAACTCCTTTATTACATATGCATAATTGTTTGATTTGTTTAGACTATCAATATACTTCTGGAATGATCCGTATTCTTGTTTTATTTTCTGAAATTCTTTGGCATTGTTTATTGTAGCAATAATCTTTGCTCCATTTCTTACAATTCCAGAATCCTGCATCAATCGCTCAAAATCAGAATCATCAAACCGAACAACATCATCGATAGAAAAGTCTCTAAAAGCCGTTCGAAAATTAGGCCATTTTTTATCTATAACTTTCCAGTTTAGACCTCCCTGAAAAATTATTCGCGTCATATTTTCAAAGTAGCCTTTGTCATCAGGTCGATTATTTCTATACATCCAATCTGGAGGACCAGCTTGATTACTCAAAATCTCACCAAATACACAAACTTTTTTCTTCAAGTTATATTTTACTTTTGCGCATGCACCGACATAACTTGAAAGGAGATGATAATAGTGGCTCTGCAAATAGCCTGTTATCATCTTCTAATTTAAATTTGCAAAACTATATTCCAAAAACAAGTCCCAAAGTATGGTTTAGAAGTTGATGAACGGTCTTGATTATGTCCCATTTGTCCCCTCTGTCCCAAAATTGGTTACCCCGAAAATGTTTGATTCAAACAAAAATGGTAAAGTAGGGGAGGTTGTGGATTCTGGGACAACTGGGACAGGTGGGACAGTTGCATCATCTGACGAAGCTGGTTATTTTCCTGAAGGGCAGTTTCCGGCTTGTTTCTCTTGTCATTTGGCGATTACTCAGCTTTCTGATTTGACGAATATTGATGGTAAGCCTATTCATGTGTGCTGTAAGGCGAAGATTGAAGCTCAAATGAAATCAAAAGATCCTAAGGATGGGGCTTTGTGATGGTATTATTTCGATTAGGAAAAGTTGATTATTTTTTATATCTGGAGATGTTTGTTTTGTCTAAAGGTAAACCTTGGTCTCAAGTGCAAGTAAACCAGCTACGGGAACTTCGTGAGAATGGAAAAACAGTAATAGAGATTGCACAGTTGATGGAAAAAAGTGCTGATGCAGTTAAGCAGAAATTAAGGCGTCTTGGGTTAAAAGTAGTAACCCTCGAAAACACTGAGGGATCTACTACTTCCGGGAGATATACTATTGAATTTTATGTTATGCTTTACGCATGCACACACGTTCATAGGTGGAGATACCCTCAAAACTCCCCTTTAATAACTCAACAAAACGAAGGAAATGGCTGTTCATTCCATGATAGTGATATCACCACGGTGTTTTTGCAAAACTCCCCCTTTTTCTCATTTACTTATGATAATCAATATCTTTGCTTCATAACGGTTAGAAGCAGAAAATAATCATCAGATAACGTAAATGTTTGGTTCTGGTGAACCCAATGAATTTGCAGGAAACACAAGGAAAAATGATTTTTGCCCTAAGCAATCCTCTTCGATGTTGGATTATTGAACTTTTGAAATCTCATAGGGCACTCAGTTCATCTGACCTCGCAAGTATATTAAACATTAGTTTGGGCAGATGTTACTATCATCTTGACAATTTAACTGGTTTAGTTAAACAAGATAAAGAACAACGATACTTTTTGAGCGAGGAAGGAATAATAGCCTTTCAATTATTAGTTGAACCAAAAGAACTTTAGAGAATCAATCGTCAGAATCGTAAAGTGATATTCTAAGGGTTACATTGGTGATGAAGGGGTGCGGGGAGTGGGATTCGCACCCAAATTTACCAGTAAAATATGAAAGAAATCTTAGATTGTATCTTTCAATATATTGTCTATAAAATTTCTTGGTGAAATTTACGTGTTTTTTGGTAGAAGTTGATAATTTCTGTTAAAGTTTTGTCAGTTTCAGAAAGTAATTTACTTTTCTCCCTCGATTATGATCATGGTAAGGGTTGATCGAACTTTATCGAGCCGTCTCACATTCCAAGTAACAATCTCTTTGAGTTTATCCATGGTATCTGCACCGACCTTAGCTACTATATCGTAAACACCGTAAACCATGTAAGATTCTTTGACTGCATCAATCTTCCTTAACTCATCTAAAACTTCTTGTTCAGAACCTGTCTCCGTGTTTATCAACACTAAAGCCATTCCCATGTAACCATCTCCACAATCTAATGTTACTTATTCTACCTAAAAAATTTGTTACCTAAAATATTAAAAAACACAACAAATAATGAATGTTTTCCAAGTCGCTTTTTTTATATTATGGCTTAAATTTTAACCCCCCAAACCCAAACTAAGACGTATCCATGGAAATGGCTGTTCGTAACAGCGTTTGTGATAGCACCCGTTTTTCTCCCGCAACTTCTCCTTTTTTAAATTTTGTTATGTATTCGATTTTTTATAATATTCTTGTCGTAGGTCTTCAACTTTCTTTTGTAAATAATCACTGAAACCTGCTTCAACGTCACTTTCAGGATTTATTCCTTTTGTATCACGTGTTGACAAAAAGAAACCACAATTTGAACAAATCCATGTTCCATATGTTTTTTCAGGTATATTACCACCTACTTGCATTATTGAAAATGGAAGTAATACTTCTTGTTTACAAATAGGACAAACTGGCTTTTTGAATTCACTCAATTCCTACACCCATAATATAATATTATTTTTACCTGTAAAAGAAACTTGTCCTTGCAAAAAATTGAAATGCGCTCGCGGTGTCTTTCTGTATGTTTTATTCCCCTTTTCTACGCTCCCATTACTTAGCGCGCGCTATTATGAAAGTGTATATTTGTCTACTATTATAGTTCCTAATCTTAGAGTGGCTGTATGAATAATTGGCTTAACCTTCCAAGCTAAACCTAAATTTGTTTCTATTTCAGCATGTATTTCTTTTTCTTCTCCGGGTTGGATGGTATCAAGTAATGCATAACCCTCTCCGAGCAAATAATCACCATAAGTCCCACCGTCTCCAATTCTTTTCAAAAAAATAACTAATCCCGTAACGACATTGTTTCCATTGTTTTTTATTGTGATGTAAGCATCGAAAAATAATGCCACTCCAACTGGAGTGTTTATATTCTCTATGACGAGAGCGATATGATCTTTACGTCATAGACTGGATTTTCAAATTCATGAATACGATTTTCAAGTTCAAGGATTTGCGCATCAAGTTCACTGCTTCGGTTTTGTAAATTTATGATTTGATTTTCAAGTTGACCTATCTGGTTCTGCAACTCACTGTTTTGGCTCGGCATGTCATCGATTTGATAGTATAAGATTCCACACACAGAACTCAGCAAGATAATGACGATTGCTAGAACAGCAACCAACTTGTTCACGTAACCTACCCCTAAAGGTACAGCTGAAGCAGTAGTGAAAAAGCTTTTTGTCAAGAAATCTTGACCAGATAAAACAGAAATGGGTCAAGAAAAATTGACCAAATACTGATTTTGCTTTTGTGTGTCAGTCAGCATAGTAGTAGTGGTTGTTTCAGTCATTACAGTCGTCGTCGTAGACGTTGATATTTTGGGTTTGGGATTAAATTTTAACCCCAATCGTTTACTTGTTCACGTTTACGTATTTTCTCCCCTGTTCATTCTTATTCTGCGCGCGCATCCAAGGGTAAAAAAATAGGTTTAAATTGAAGTAGTGATTATGCTTTTCCAATGTTTATGGATATTAAAAGTTATAGAAGAGTGTGCTTGATCATTATCTTTCTTTCGCTGATTTTGATCATACCAAGAGAGTCTTTTTCAAGCAATTATGACCAGACATATACCTTTAGTACCAAAGTTGGCATCATTGAAAACAATCATAAAATCCATATTTCAGTTCCTTCATCAGTGTATGATTATTACCAAACACTGAACCCTAATACATTAGGAATTGAAGGCTTTTCAAAATTTGTGACGCCAAATGTGTTCAGGTCAGTTGCTGAAAACATCCAAAACGTTACAAGTAACAATCCATACAGCGATGAAATTTTCGCTAATGTTGTATTAGATATTGTTCATCAAATTCCATACCAAAAAACTAGTACAAAATTCCCAGCTGAAACTATTTTTGAAAACTCAGGAGATTGTGACACGCTATCTCTATTGACTGCCTCAATAATGAAAGCAGGAAATTTGGATGTTGTCCTTCTTTTCTACGAGGATTATCCTGTCAACCACATGAATATTGGCGTCCATTTACCGAGGGACCCAATTTATTGTTCAAGGCGAGACAATCCCCTCTATTATGAATATGATGGAAAAAAATATTTTACAGCTGAAACCACAGGAGAAAATTGGCGAGTGGGAGACCAACCACAGAGTTATATTAAATCTGAACCCAAAATAATTCCTATAAATAATAATGAAAATGCTTCAATTGCAGAGATCTCATCAAGTCTAGACAATCCCTTAATTCCTTCCTTGATTTCGCTTAGCTTAATTCCAGAATTTTTAAGGATTGAAGAGTTGGGAACTAACATCACAATTGTAGGTTCAATTTCTCCAGTATACCCAAAACAAAAAGTGATAGTAAATGTAAAACACGAAACAAACCAGCTTTATTTCCACAAGGCAGTAACTACCGACGAGTTTGGTAATTACACGTTACCTTTGAACCTTAACAAAACAGGAAAATTTACGATCCAAACAAGCTGGAATGGTATTAATAATTACGCAGGCTCAGACAGTGATATTCTCACAGTAAATATTGGATTGAATCAATTTTTGGATAAACACGAGGTAATCCAAACAGAAACAGTTGGATCAGATTACATTCAAATACCTACATTGGATTCTCTTGGTTCCATGATCCTCAGTAATCAACAGATCAAAGAAATTCTTGAAAAAAATTTTACTGGAGCAGACGTTTTTATTAGTAATGAATTTATTATTCTTGGGTCTGATGAACCGTTTTTAACTGAACAAATAATAACAATACCTGAATTCGAACAGACAATAGTTAAACGGGGAAATATTTTTACTAGAAAAGTACCTGAGCAAATAGTTACGATACCCAACTATAGAAGCCGGTTAGATAATCACCTTGAATTTACACTTATTAAAAATGGCAAAGAAGATTACAGTTTAACCGTGAGATTGCTGGATAATTATGATTTAACTCAAATAATCATTGGATCTGATGTTCGACTGATTAACGCGTCAAGTTATGTGAAAGAAAATCTATGGTATCATTTTGGCATAAATTTTTCTGAGGATCAGATTATTGTTGAATTATTTGACGAAAATGGTGTTGTTTTAACAAAAATAGCTTCAACAGATGATCCGGCTAATTCCACCAGAGAATATAGAATTCTAATGAAATATGATCCAGATTCAATAATTGTTCTTAAAAATTTACAGACAACAATTCTAGATCAACCTATTCAATTAGTCAAAAAAATTGAAGCGCCTTCATTTTATGTTCCGGACATGAAAATCGTGGAAGACTCTGAACTGACAGAACAAACAGAGATACCAGAAATTAAAGAACCTCCAGCAGAAGAACTGAACCAAGAATTTAACTTCTCCCCAATACTTATTTTAATTGCAGCTTTATCAATCGGATCAATAGTTGCCTTTATGTTTCGAGGGTTTAGAAAACGAAAATCTTTGCCTAAATTCATACAAAAAGAGTGAGGGGAGAATTTTTTTGTTGGCTAGTTACCTATGTTCTGCGAGTACATAGGGGTGTAGGTGAGCTTTTAGGGGTAGATGTGCTTTTCATTTCAAGTCAAGATGACAAGGCCATTCACGAAACCTTATTCAAACCCCTTGGAGTGATTTTTTTGGTTAAAATTTAACCCTTAAACCCATCGTTTTCTAATGGGAACCACATTAAGGGCTTCAAAATGCAATCATTTTTTCACTTGACGAACCATTAACCACATTGGCAAATTCAAGGGTTCGGGTAGAATTATTTTTTTCTTAACAGAAAATCCATACTTTTCATAGAGCTTGACATTGTTTTCTTTTTGGGTCTCCAAATATATCGATTTTTTTTCTGCTTCAGCTTTTTCTACAAGTGCTCTTAATAATTTTCCTCCAAAACCTTTTCCTTGAAACTCCTGTGAAACACCCATCATTAGCAGATGGATATGTGAACCTAAATTCAGACTTTTCTTTGCTTCTTCAACTGCACTATTAAGAACTTCCATCTTCTTTGCTTCGTCTGCGATTTTCATGGAAAGAAAGAATGCGCCACTTCTAACGATTGTCCAAGTGGTCATTTCTTTGTCATGAGGTGCAAGTGCCATTATTCCCTCAAAATTTTCAGATGTCGCATAGACACTTCCATATTTTAAACAAAATCTAACCATAACCTCAGTTAGTATTCTGTTCTTTTCTTCATCATTAAATACTTCTTTCCACATCGACTCTTTAGAAAAAGCGTCAGTGAGCACATCTACTGCGTTCTTAAGGTCTCTTTTTTGAATTTTAAATAATTCACTAATTAATGTCATATTGTTGCCTTAGATTTTCTATTATATAAATTACTTTATAGCCCATGAGAGATTGTATTCTCTTCATAAGAATTGTAAACGCATCTTTGAATAACCATTTAGGATTGAAAAAAAGATATGATTTCCACGATAAATTCGGTAATTTAAAAAATGGGTTTGGGGTTAAACTTTAATCAATTGATTAAATACATCTCCCGCAATTCGAAATCTTACTTCCGATTTCTACTTTCTCCAATAGTTAATTAACACAAATGCCCGATAAATTCAGATAGAAGAAAGTTCTATTAAACAAGAAATTCGTATCACCACGAAAAGAAGTTATGTAAATTAAATATAGAATACCTAAAAATGTTATTTGTTGAGAGGTTAATAACTTGAAAGCGGAATTGATTGCACCGTGTGGTATGAACTGTAATGTGTGCAGTAACTATCTTGCTTTAGAAAATGATACCAAAGCTAAAGGAGTCAAACTACCTTACTGCGAAGGTTGTCGCCTTAGAGACAAGAAGTGCTCTTTTATTAAGAGAAAATGTAAAAAGGTTCTAAATCACAAGGTGGAATTCTGCTATGAATGTAATGAGTTTCCCTGTGAACTCTTTAAAAAGGCTGTTTTCAAAAAATATGAAACACTTTATCGTATGAATATGGTTGAAAATCTTCAGTATATTAGGGATTATGGTTTAGCAAAATTTTTGGAAGCTGAAAAGAAAAAATGGGAATGTCCAAAGTGTGGAGAAGTAATCTGTTGCCATAACGGAATATGCTATAGTTGCGATTTAGAAAAAATGAAAACCAAGAAGAAACGTTACCGATGGGAAGACTAATCAGAAATATTCAGATTTTGGGAGAATAAAATTTAATCAATATTTAGATTTCATTAAGCTTAAACCACCAGATATTAATCTGGAATAGAGAAAAAAGTGAATTTCAAAGTCTTCACAATCTCCAGAGCAAAAGCCATATGGCTAACTGTTTTAGTTTGTGGTTCAATACCAGGATTTGCAACTAAACGGAAGGGTACATTGCCGGAGAGATATTATCCATGTTTCTTTATGCTGTAGGAGTCTTGAGAAACAAATGTATAGATTATATTATCAAAAAATCGCTGTGAAACTGGAAAATATTGCTCTTCTGTTTAGAAGTTGATGAACGGTCTTGATTATGTCCCATTTGTCCCCTCTGTCCCAAAATTGGTTACCCCGAAAATGTTTGATTCAAACAAAAATGGTAAAGTAGGGGAGGTTGTGGATTCTGGGACAACTGGGACAGGTGGGACAGTTGCATCATCTGACGAAGCTGGTTATTTTCCTGAAGGGCAGTTTCCGGCTTGTTTCTCTTGTCATTTGGCGATTACTCAGCTTTCTGATTTGACGAATATTGATGGTAAGCCTATTCATGTGTGCTGTAAGGCGAAGATTGAAGCTCAAATGAAATCAAAAGATCCTAAGGATGGGGCTTTGTGATGGTATTATTTCGATTAGGAAAAGTTGATTATTTTTTATATCTGGAGATGTTTGTTTTGCCCAAAGGTAAACCTTAGTCTCATGTGCAAGTAAAACAGCTACGGGAACTTCGTGAGAATGGAAAAACAGTAGCAGAAATTGCACTGTTGATGGATAAAAGTGCTGATGCTGTTAAGCAGAAGTTAAGGCGTCTTGGGTTAAAAGTAGTAACCCTCGAAAACACTGAGGAGTCTACTACTTCTGAGCTGATATTGCCTGAGGATTTGCCCAGCATAGAGATGACGCTTCTTAAGCTTGCCGCAGCAATGAAAGCTATAGAAGATCCAAAACTAACAAAAACTGATATCATGAGACTAAGAACCCTTATCCAAACCAGCACCATCTATCAGAAAAGATTTGCAGAATATGTAGGCTACCGACAAATAGAACGTAAACTAATAGAGGCCGACGAAATGTTTGAACGACTCAAAAAAGATAGAGAAGAAAAAGAGACAATAAAATAAAAAGAAACAATATTAGAAGAAGTTGAGACTGATGAAAAAAATAATGCCGTCCTTCTTCTACTTTCTTAGATTAATTCTGTGAAGATGTTAATGGTTGTGATTTTGTTTTCTGTCTACTTTAGCCTAGGAGTTTGGGTTTGATCTGGTGCACAAAGGAAATCGATAAATAGCGAGAAATAGGTTAGCTTTGTTATTTCAAATTAAAACTTCAATGTTATGATGATGCAAAATGAGTTTTTGGGAAGAAAAGAGGGTGCTTGTAACAGGTGGAGCTGGTTTCATAGGAAGTCACTTGGTCGACAAACTTATAGAAAATAACGCTCATGTAAGCATAGCTGACAACCTTTCAACGGGCTCATTAGATAATGTTTTTGAAGTTTGGGCAAAATATGGGCTTGATGCCAAAAAAAGCGGCAAGAAAATAGTGGCAGCTAATCAAACATTCTTCAAGTGCAACTTGGAAGATAAAAATCAGGTAGCTGATGTTGTTAAAGATCAGGAAGTTGTTTTTCATTTAGCTGCAAATATAGGAGGAAGAGGCTACATAGACACACATCCGGCTGAGTGCTGTAAGAATTTTGCAATTAATCACAATGTTATTGAGGAAACATTCAAAGCTGATTTAGAACGAATCCATTATTCAAGTACAGCATGTATATATCCGACCTCTCTTCAATCCAAATATGACTCTGATTACCTTCTCAAGGAGAATGATGCTTTTGAAAATGGATGGGCTAATTGCGATGGGGAATATGGTTGGTCAAAGTTCATGGGCGAGCTAGAGCTGTTGGCATTTCATAAAGAGAATGGATTGAAATGTTCAATTTCTAGGTATGTTACTGCATATGGTGAAAGAGAGAATGATACTCATGCGATAATCGCATTGATTCGAAGGGCAATTGAAAAACATGACCCATATATTGTTTGGGGGAATGGAAAACAAGACCGAGATTTCACACATGTAAGTGATATTGTTAATGGAACGCTTCTTTCTGCCGAAAAAATCACTAATGGAACCCCATTGAATTTAGGAACCTCAAAAAGGTATAAGATTAAGGATGTAGTTGATAGTATTCTTAAAATAACGAACCATAAACCGAAAGAAGTAATTTTTGATACGACAAAACCAATGGGAGTTATAAGTCGAGCACTGGATATTTCAAATTCAAAACGACTTTTGAGCTGGGAACCCAAGGTATCTCTAGAAGAGGGATTAAAGAGAACTGTCAAATGGTTTACAAAAGTTCGACCTCAGATTGTGGAAACAATTGAATAGCGTGCACCTTATATTGTATCAACAGATAGTTAGACACAAATCTGGGAAATTTTAAATGAAGCCGGAAATCTCTTTTCTTTTTCCTGTACATAATGAGGCAAAGATAATAGAGGAAGTAATAACTGAGTTTTTTAACGAAATTAGCTCAAAGATCCCAATAGAAATAGTTGTTGCTGAAGATGGGAGCACAGACGGAACAAAAGCTATACTTCGTGATTTGTCTAAAAGGATTCCGATGAAAATAATATTAGGAAAAGACAGAAAAGGTTATTCGCAAGGTTTGATCGATGGATTAGCTAAGGTAGACACTGACTATGTAGTGTTCCTAGATTCTGATGGTCAGCATATAGCAAGTGATTTTTGGAAGCTCTATGAACTTAGAAAAGATTATGATATTGTTACAGGATGGAGAGTAAAAAGAGCTGATGGTTTACATAGGAAAATAATTTCTTCTGTTTTTAAGTGGTTAGCTAAGATTCTATTTAAAATTCCGAAATATCATGATATAACTGCACCTTACAGGATAGTAAACAGTACAATTGCAAAAAAAATTGCTAATGATTCAAAGTATATGAGAGAGAGTTTTTGGACAGAGTTTACTATAAGAGCATACTTTAATGGATTCAAGATAAAGGAAGTTCCAGTGACTCATAGAAAAAGATTAGATGGAGAAACAAATGTTTACAAGCCGAACAAACTTTTTGGGATAATTGTTTCACAATTGAAAGGAATGCTCTCACTCAAAAAGGAGCTGGTAAATAAGCAAGCAAAATCTAGTATTTAAATAGACTAAGTCCTTCACATCTATTTTGGAAGGAAGTTTTGAAAAAGATGGGAAAACCCCTTGTAAGTATAATAATTGTTCATTACAGGGGGCTATCTAAATTGCAGGCTTGTCTAAGTTCGGTTTTTGATTCAAATTTTCATAATTTTAGAGTTATACTAGTCGATAACGGTTCAAATGACAATTCTGTTGAGAGTGTTAAGAAATTATATGATGAAGATATTGACATAATCAGAAGTGAAACTAATTTAGGTTTTATTTCTGGAAATAACTTAGCTTTTCAAAAAGTGACAAGTAAATACGTAGTACTTTTGAATGATGATACTGTGGTGAAACCTGATTGGTTAGACCATATGGTCAAAGTTGCAGAAGAAGATCTGACAATTGCTGCTTGTCAACCAAAACTTCTTGTCTTTAAAAAATCCCAAATATTTCGAATATAATGGTGCTGCGGGGGGGTTCTTGGACGTATTTGGTGTCCCTTTAACTAGAGGTAGGGTTTTCGATCTTGAGGAAAAGGATGAAGGCCAATATGACACAATTATTGAATGTTTCTGGGCTAGTGGAGCTGCCATGTTTCTCAGAACAAAGGCATTAATCGAAGCTGGTTTTCTTGACAGTCTCCTATATGCCCACATGGAAGAGATAGATCTAAGTTGGAGGCTAAGATTGCTCAATTATAAGATAGTTGCTGTTCCATTCTCGGTCGTATATCACTTGGGGGGAGGAACTCATCTTGAAGGAGTCCTTTATTATAAACAGAGGAACAATCTTATCATCATGCTTAAGAATTTTTCAACATTCAGTCTTGTTGCGATACTTCCCTTTGCGAGTTCTATTTGATTGGATATCCTTTCTCTATTTTCTAAGGGATAAAACGAGAAGTGTTTCTATTTTGAAAGCATATTTTTGGTTATTGAAGCACTTAAAAGCAGTTTTAAGGAGGAGGTATTCAGTTCAAAGAAGCAGGAAAGTTTCAGATAGTCAGATATTGGAAAAAATGGTGAAGGAAAGTGTTGCAATGCAATATTATATTCTTGGAAGAAAAAGATTCAGTCAACTTAGAGGATTGCCCAGAGATGTAGAGCATCAATTAGTCAAGAAATCGCAAATTGAAAGTTGGAGATAAAATTTGAAAGTTACGATGATTGCTCCTTTTGCTATTTACCCTAAAGGCACTGTTAGTGTAAGAATGTTGCCAATAGCAAAAGAGTTGGTAAAAGATGGTCACGAGGTATCAATTGTAATACCACCTTATGATAATCCTTCTTATTCAGGGCTTAGAATATGAGGTAGATGGAGTAAGAATATTTAATGTAGTCTTCAAAGATTACAAAGTAATAAAATATCTATTAACTACATTCAGGATTATTTGGAGGATATTGCGTTTAAATCCGGATGTTGTTTATGTTTTTAAACCAAAGGGATACAGCGGTTTGGTTGCAATGTTTTTGTCAGTTATCAAGAAATTTAAGATTCTTGAAACCTCTTCGTTTATTATTGGATATGGATGATTGGGAAGGTTATGGTGGTTTTAATGATTATTTTTTATTGCATTCGCTTTATCCTCGAAGATAATGTTAGATTTTTTTGATTTTCAAGAAAGGTGGATTCCAAGACATGTGGATGGGATAACTGTAGCAAGTAAATTACTGGAGGAAAGACTCAGAAAATGGCGAGTTCCATCCAGCACAGATTTTCTATATTCCCAATGGAACTGATTCTCAAGGATTTGAAGTGAAATCCGAAGATGTCAAAGTTTTGAGGCAAAAGTTAGGTCTAGATGATGTAAAAGTAATTTTATTGTATACCAGGTTTTTCGAGTTTAAGGTCGGAAAGGTAGTAGAAGTACTTAAGCGGGTTCGGCAAGAGTTAGGTGATGTTAAACTTTTAGTTGTAGGAAAGGGTGAATTTGGTGAGGAGAAAGAACTTGAGACCCAGGCTGAGAAAGAAGGACTTAGAGATTCGATAGTTTTTGCGGGATGGATTAAACCTAAAGACTTACCAACGTATTTTGGGATTGGAGATGTGGCAATTTACCCTTTTGAGGACACTAATTTGAACAAAGCAAAATGCCCAGGAAAACTTGTGGAGCTTATGCTTGCAGGAAAAGCCATAGTGGCTGATAATGTAGGACAGATTACCGAATATATTTTGGCAGATAAAACTGGGTTTTTGGTAGAACCCAATAATAATAAGATGTTTGCGTCTAGGGTTATAGAAATCTTGAAGGATGAAAATTTAAAGAAGAAGCTTGGCAAGAATGCTCAAGATAGAGTTTTGCGGGTTTTTAATTGGAGCATCTTAATTAATTCAGTGGAGCACGCCCTATTACAGTTAAAAGGTGTTTAAACCATGTCCCAATCCGATAAAAAGGAAGTAGTAACAAGTAAGGGTTCTAGTGTGGAAGCGTACTATGGACGTGCTCATAGATACAAAGGATCAATGCAAATAATTAATCAACTGGATCCAAATGCGAGAATATTAGATGTTGGTAGTGGGGAAAGACGACTGAATCTTCCGAATGTTTGCAATGTAGATGCTTCGAAGAACAAATACATAGACATTATTGTAGACGCGCATTACTTACCTTTCCGAGATAATACATTTGATCTGATTATATGTGAACATCTCCTTGAGCATGTAAAAAAACCTTGGGTTGTTATTGAAGAAATTTATCGAATAACTAAAATTGGAGGAATTGTCTACATCGAAGTTCCATTCATGACTCCTTATCATGGTCGACCGCATCATTATTTTAACATGACAAAAGAAGGAGTTGAGCAATTATGTGAGAAATTCCAGAAAATCCGAAGTGGCGTACAACCATATAATATGCCATCACATTCGGTAGCAATGATTCTTTCTAGATACTTGAGATGTTTTCTGCCATCTGTTGACAAAAATGCAAATCAAATTGAAGTATATGATACCGGCTTTTTTGTGTCTCGAAGCTCTATAACTAGTAGTTTTTTGATGAAAATTTATAATTCTTTCGACCGCATTTTAGCATTCTTTGATCGCTATATTGACGAGGATAAAGCTCAGGAATTAGCTGTCGCGACATACTACATAGGTAGGAAATTTGAGGATTACCGAATATGAATAAGATCAACTTTTCAATCATAAATCGCCACTACTTTCAGAAGATGAAATTCTTTATGAGTTATTGACAGACTTAACAAAGTGATTTCGAATAGCTTGTCTCTATGAGTTGGAATATTTGAATTGTTTAAAAAAATCTAAAAATAAAAACTGGCTTTTACTTCTTTGTATTCTGGTTTTCTTTATTTTAAGGTTACTTTGGCTAAAAACAACTATCTCACGTGACGAGGGTGCGTTTGGATTAGTTGCAATGATGTGGATAAAGGGGGTTTCTCCAACATATTGGCTCGATATTCAAGGTCCTCTTTTGCATAGCATTTATGCTTTCTGCATATTAATCTTTGGGAACTCGATAATTCCAATACGATTGATAAATAACTTGTTTTTCATTGCATCATGTTTGGTAGTTTATTTAATATCCACTGTATTGTTAGGAAAAAAGGTAGGCATTTTTTCCGTTATTTTCTTTGGATTTTCAATGAACGTTCCTATTCTTGAGGCGATGACAGCATTAAGTGAACCAATCTCTGTTCCAGTTACAATTCTATCGGTCTATTTTTGTATCAGATATACGAAGTATGATAATTGGTCAGACTTAATTATTTCAGGTCTTCTAATATCCTCCGCATCTCTCATTAGAGCAACGAATGGAGTAGGTATAATACTCCTAATGTTCATATTTATCCGCGATGCACTAGCCAAGCAACTTAATGTTCGTATAGCATTTGCATCTTTCATATCAGGTATCTTAATTCCAGTCATGGTTTTTCTAATCTATTTCGGAATACATCAAGATATTAATGGATTTATTAGCTTATACTTCCGAGCGATATCATATGTTACTAGCGTTCAAGATGTACCATATTTTATTAAAAATTTAATTTTATTAGAAAACTTGCCGGTTTGGATATTTTCGGCTATTGGAGCAATAGTAGCGATCAAGAAAAAAACACAAAATCACAGATTAGTAATACTTTGGGTATTTCTTTTCCTTTGTGTATCGTTTATTCGACCCACCTTCGGTCATCGTATTATTCTTCTTTTGCCTTCAGCATGCATACTAGCAGGGACAGGTTTTGATTATATACAAAATCAAATTAGAAAATCTTTTTCTTATAATTATATTTTGTCGAAAAAATTAAGGATTAAATTCGGAAACGTAATACTTATTATTCTTCTGGCAGCATTGATTGTTCCTTCATTATTTTATCAATCTTTGCAATATCCGCAAATGAATTTGGGGACCGGTGATATTGAGTGGGCCTATGCCGATACAGATTACAATACACAAACTACGCTTTCACGTTATCTCTTGTCTCAGACCTCTGAGGAGGAAAGTATCTTCGTGCATTCATGGGCAGCAGAGATTTATTGGCTTTCTGGAAAGGTTCCACCAAGTAAGTATGTTTGGTCTTTGGGGCTTCTCCCAGAAAATGAGGAAGTTAGATTGACTGGCTTGGTTAAAAATACAACTTTCGAATATATAATTGTATTTTCTAATAATTATTTGGAACTTTTTAATAGAGCTGAAAATAATGATCCAATAGTTAAGTATTTGCTTTACTATTATTTTTTTGATAAAAACATTAACAATGCATATATATTTAGTAAATATGATAACAATTCAGATTCAAGAGTAGTTTATAGTTTTATAGATAAATTCAAGGAGGCCAACAAATACTATGACAGGGGCAATGGGATATTTGGAAAAACAGATGAAATGACTGACGATGCACTTAAACCTAAAATATGGATAGTCAACATTAACGACGATCCTAGATACGCAATAGAACAAACACCTCTGTACCAGCCACAAGAAGGCGATTCCTTGAAATCATATATATCTTATAACACAGTTATTCCTCCCAGGTCAACTTTAAAGTTCGCTATTGGTATTGATTCGAACTTTTGGGATGAAGCCAATGACACGAGATTTCAGATACAAATCAGAAACAACGATGAAGTGCATGTTGTTTTTGACAAGATTATTGATACTGAAAATGAGCTTTTTCACCAATGGAACGAAGAAGTTGTGGATTTAGGTACAGTCGCAGATCAAAACGTGGAATTAATTTTTATTACACGTCCTAACACAAGTGGAAAAAATGCGTATAGTTATGCTGTTTGGGGAAACCCGGTGATTACCAGTAAATGAATAAACGAAAACAGATAATAAAAACAAAAAAAAGTGTGATAGAAGATCCGAGGTTTATATTCGACAATAGAACTGTAAATCAAAAAACATTAGATTACGAAGAGCACATTTCGCGCTATGTCTTTGCTTCACAATTTGTTAAAGACAAAATGATTTTAGATATCGCTTGTGGAATGGGATATGGTTCTAGTTTCCTTACTAAATTCAGACCGAAAACGGTTATTGGCGTTGACGTTTCTAAAAAAGCAATCAGGGAAGGAAAGGGATTTTTTGACGCCGAATTTCTAGAATTACTAATTGGCGATGCAACAACTAATGCTTTCCAGGATAACACATTTGACACTGTTATATCGTTCGAAACCATAGAGCATATTAAAAATTACGAAAAATTTCTCTCTGAAATGAAAAGAGTTATGAAACATAATGGAACATTTATTGTATCAACACCTAACAGAGAAGCCTTCAGCGGATATAATGAATTCTATATCAACCTCTTTCACACCAAAGAGTTTACCACATCTGAATTCTACATCTTGTTAAAAAGTCATTTTGACAAAGTTGAATTATATGGTGAGATAAGAATTGGATTATTATATAATAAATTAAGAGACATACGAAGATCATTACTTAAAAAATTTAGAGTTGATCTATCAAGCATCTACAGGTTAGCTGGTTGGTTTCTGAAACGATTTGTAGGGCCAGGACAAATATATCTTCTAACATCTATAGAGAAAACTAAACCCAAATTTCTGATTGCAATCTGTCAGAATACATGAGAGCTTTCCGATAGTATTAGTAAGAAATGAAGAGTGAACAAACTGAGCTTACACAACTGGGGATTGTTTCAGATTAGGGAATCAAAGTACAATTATATCTATTTTCTTTTGATTGGATTTATTGTAAGACTTGTTTTTGCACCTTTCACTCGAGACCCGTGGGACATGGACATATGGATAAACATTGGCAATTCAATTCTCTCAGGTCAGAACCCCTACGCATTATCATCTAATGGATTAGTATATCCTCCTTTATGGGCAATCTTTTGTGCGGCTAGTAATTTCTTATATAACTTTACAGGAAACATTTTCCTTCAATATTTTATTATAAAACTGCCAATAATCATAGCAGATATCATCATAGCTTTAATTGTAAAACAAATTGTCTTCAAACTAACCAGTAACGAAAAAAAAGCACAAACAGCTATGGTTTTATACCTTTTCAACCCGGTTACAATCATCATCTCCTCTCTTTGGGGAATGTTTTGACGCAATTCCAACATTATTCGCTTTTCTATCATTTCTCTTTTTGCTCACAGATGAGAATAAAAAAAGCAGTATTGCTCTAGGTTTTGGAATTGGCTTCAAAGGTTATTTTCCAGCAATATTGTTACCTCTTTTTCTCTATTACACATGGAAAAAAGGAAAAAAACTGTACAGCAGCATTCAATATTTTTTTATTTCAATTCTAATTCCTTTCGTAATTTCAATACCGTTTTTAATAACTAACTTAAATGCGTACATCTCATCCATTTTATTTCATATTGGCAGAATACCGCAGAACTTGACTTATTGGTTTGCAATACGAAAACTTCTAGAGACAGGACAAATTCAAACTACAACTCTAATACTCATAATTACATTTTTCTCCATTACATCATTTTTAGCAATGTACATATTTATTAATCAAGAAAACAAATTCTCACTCGATAAGCAATTCCAATCAGATTAGCACAGAGTTTGCCTTAAAAGGAGTAAATACTGTGTTGCTCATTCTTTTTGTAACATCGACTACAATAAATGAACAATATCTCATATGGATTTTACCTTTCTTAATTATACATTTTATATGTTTCAGACCATCACTCAGATCTATTCTCTATGCACTAACAAGTCTTGACGTGATTTTCATAATCTTAAATGTGGGTCCACGTTTCTTCAGTCCCATAATACAAGTTCCAACGTTTTGGAATGAATTTCAATACTCTTCACTTTCGATTATACTCTTGGTATTGATTGGAATCCTCTTTCAGGTGTTTGCATATTTGGTTTAGTACGATTACTAAGAAATCACAATTGAGTGAATTGACCAAATGAATAAACAAATCTGTACGGAAAACAGAAATTCTGGAGTGTGCACAAATTAAAATTCGGTTTGTTACTCAGAGTTACACATATCCTTCTGCATCTGTGCATGTTTAAAGAAAAAGTTAATGTCAGGAGTTACAAAAGTTCTCAACCAGAAATAAGGTAGCTGCTTTCCTGTTTACAACTACTTTTTTTGCAGGAAATGCTTTGTTAGAAAAATATTAGTCTATTCTTTCGAATTTAGAAATAAATAAAGATGGGTAGTGGCTTTTTTGCCACTTTTTAGTCGAGTTCGATTGTCCATGCAACTATTTGAGCACACAGTTGTGCGCCGTCGTCGTAGTCGCCTGCGGTCACGATTTCTACAGAGTTATCAGCGTCAATGTTACCAACTGCAACAGCGTTTATGCGGGTGTCACCAGTCCAATACCATGTTCCAATATTGTCTACTGCAAGATCTGGTGCATTCCAAACCACTAGTTGAGCTACAGTCACGAGTATTATCGTTATAGTATCCGCCAGTGATGATTTCTAGATCACTGTCTATATCTACGTTGCCTACTGCGATTGAATTAATTTCGGTGTCAGCTGTCCAATACCATGCTCTAATGTTCTCTACTGCCATTGTTGTGCTATTCCAGATTACTAACTGTGCTCTCTTGCTACCATCGGTATAGTATCCGGCTGTAACTATTTCTTCAGCATCATCGCCATCAGTGTCCGCAATGGTTACCGCATTTATGCGAGTGTCATCAGTCCAATACCATGTACTAATGTTCTCTACAGCCATCGTTGCTCCATTCCAGACCACTAACTGCGCAACATCACGAACTCCATCATTATAGTAGCCTGCGGTCACAATCTCAACAGCGCCATCACTATCAACGTTGCCAACTGCCAACGAGTTTATGCGAGTATCACCAGTCCAATACCATGTACTAATGTTCTCAACAGCCATCGTTGCTCCATTCCAGACCACTAACTGCGCAACATCACGAACTCCATCATTATAGTAGCCACCGGTAATAATCTCAATAGCACCATCACTATCAACGTTGCCAACTGCCAAAGAGTTTATGCGAGTATCATCAGTCCAATACCAAGTCGTAATGTTCTCAACAGCCATCGTTACACCATTCCAGACAACAAGCTGGGCAACATCCCGTTGTCCATCATTATAGTAGCCTGCGGTCACAATCTCAATAGCGCCATCACTATCAACGTTGCCAACTGCCAACGAGTTTATGCGAGTATTGCCAGTCCAATACCAAGTTCTAATGTTCTCAACAGCCATCGTTGCACCATTCCAGACCACTAACTGCGCAACATCACGAACACCATCAAAATAGTAGCCACCGGTAATAATCTCAACAGCACCATCACCATCAACGTCTGCTTCTTCTACAGAGTTAATTGTAGTGTCATCATTCCAGTACCAGCTAGTTAATTTGTCTACAGAAAGCACCCAGTCACGATCTCCTAAAATAATTGTACTTGAGGTTTTTGCTGTGCCATCTGTGTAACTGTCACTTGGAATAATCTCACAGCTTAATTTGTCACTCTCACTAAAAGCTGAAGGAACAAAGTGAGAAACAGTACTTCTGCCGTTTCTAGTGTCTAAATAACTGTTAAGGAAATAGGCTGCAGGCAAACTAAAGGGATATAGTTTAACTTCATCAATCATACCTGCGAAGGGCTGAACAAGCCTACCGATATATATGGGTTCGCCACGACTGTTCTGGATTGGTCCTTCAGTTGTCGAACCTTGATTCACCAACGCCCCATTGAAATAAAGCTTCAAACCCACACCATTTTCGTAAGTAAAAGCAATGTGATACCAAGTGTTCAAATTAATGTTAACATTTGAATAGATTCTTGCCTCACGATCGAGAGTAGCGTTGTTAGGATCCTGAGCTATCTCACCGGTATATGGCCAAACAGCACAATACAAACGATTTGTATAGCCGCTCTGGAACCCAAGCGCATAACTTGGAGTCTTGGCCAAAATTCTTGAACCATAATTGTATTTAGTAAGATAAATCCAAGCCTCAACCGTTATTTCATCCCAAGTTCCGTATCCACCTAACTCCTCATGATTAGGATTTCCACCAGCGTTATCTACGTCATTGAAATAACCAAGACCTCCATCACTTATTACTATAGCATCATCTTTGCCATCGAAACTATATGCTCCACCGACTATACCGTTGGGAACCCAAGTCGCCCCTTTTACCACTCCATCATTTCCAAATCCAGAATAATCTTTGGTTAAAGTTTCATCCCGAGTATTAAAGGGCAAAAGCAGATTTGCCGCCGAGTCACTATTGACCTTCCATCGATAAATGTTTGATACAGCGTCGCCATTAGAGTCACTTGTTGTCTGGTTGTGAGCCTCAAAGAGATCGGATGTTGAATGCCCTCCACCTGAAGGAGATATTGAAGGCGTGCCTTGTGCTGGAGCAACATTACTTGGGTTGGGGGCTAATTCTGTTCTAAAGGTGTAAGTTCTCGAAGTTACTTCACTTCCGTCGTTTGCAGTTACAGTCCATGTATATGTTGTATCGTAATCCAAGGGACCACTAATTGACACGTCCCGCGCAAACCAAATGTCGGTTCCAGAACTTTTGGAACCTGCAAGTGACCCAATGTTTGGATTAGTAGTTACAGAATAAGTTAACGTGTCAGATTGTTCATCACGTAGTTGGAAAGCAAGATTAAAAGTTCGAATTGGAACAGCAAGAGCATTATCAGCTGGTGATACTGGCGCAACAAGTGGAGCTGTCCAATAACCTTGAGCCCCAGGCATAAATGTATGCTGCGCAACTCCTAAGCGATCCTCTCCGTAAGAGGTCACCTCAGATCTAAGACGATCATCACCAGTTGGTGCAGGAGCAAAAGTATCAAATGCATAGACGCTGCCTGAAGAAGCATGAGCCACTAACTCAAGAAGACCATCACCGTCAATATCTTGGACAACTGGAAAACCAAGCTGTGTACTCATACTGTAAGTTACATTTTGAATGGAATTGTAGGCATTATCCCAAATCATTATCACTCCACGCCATCCATTAATCGAAGTACCATTTGGACACGATATTATCTCCATTCCAGGATGATCTGGATCAATATCTGCAACAAGTGGACTCCATTTCCAATCTCCGCCTGCTAGCGATAGCTGAGCATTCATACTTCCGGTTACCAAATCAAAAACATCTGTATACGCATCATTATCATTATCCCCATTGTTACTCAAAAGTTCTAGATGACCGTCTCCATCTATGTCGTAAATTGTGGTTCCATAGTGAACAGAAAGAGCATTATTAGTCCAATATGAAATAGATTGACCATTTGAAGAGCTAAGAACCCACTGATTACGACTCATTCCTGTGATTACGTCTTTTATTCCATCGCCGGTCACGTCTGCTAGAACCGGAGCTTGAGCGCTAGTTAAATCGTCAAGGCGAATCCATCTTTCAGTTAAGTTTTCTGCCCAGTAAGATTTTACACCTTTGCCATATCCGCCGTCAAGGTAATCCATGTCTCGGTCACCTTGATATAACTCAAAAACACCATCATTATCGGTGTCTCCTAAAGAAAGACCACCGGAACATGCACGCCAAGTAAAGGTGGTAGCCAATATTTCCCCAATGTTGTTTAGCCTAACTATTGTTCCATCGTAGCCTCCTCCAAACTCTCCAAGAGGCGAAACATCTTGAGAGGCAACAAAAATATCCAAGTTCCCATCTCTATCAATGTCTCCGGCAACAGGTTTTGCCATAATGCTTCCTGAGCCAAATTGGCCTTGAGTGTTAGTTATCCACATTGTACTAAGCCCTACACCATCATACTTTACAGCCGCTAAACCGGGTAGATAAAACAAAGGAACAAGCATGTCTAGAACACCGTCACCGTCTACATCATATAGTTGGGGTTGAGTGTATGCACCAATTCGGGTACTATACCAACTATAAAGAATGTTCCCGTTTGTTCCATTTAATACTGAAATTCGCCTATTAGCTGAATTGGTTAAATTATAGCCAGAATAAACGATTTCTTCAGCTCCATCACCATTTATGTCTCCGATTACTAGCCCACTTTCCCAGTTAGTACCCAAACCAGATCTGGTCCATTTTCCAGTCAAAACTGTCGCTGGATCCGCCTTCACAAAGGGAACCGAAACCAAAACAGGTGCTAATAACATAGCAATCATTACAAATCCAAAAATTGTCGATCCCGACAAAGCCTTTAAATTAACAAACTTCACACTAAGCAATGTCTCACTTCATTTCACAGTTAGATTGGTGCTTACTTATAATCTAATCTGTAACCTAATCACAGAATAAAAAATAAATCAAAAAAAGAATTATTATTTAAGAAAAATTAGAACCAATTTTAGGTTCCTGATACAATAAAGAATAAACACAATAAAAACACTGCACAAGTAATAATAACCAATTTGCAGGGATATTTCCACTCAACAAACAAAAATACACATCGTTTCATGATGAACTTGTGCAAAATTTTTATTCTGGTTAATCTAATAATAAATGAATGTCAGGGGGTGAAATAATGGCAATAGAGGAAACAAGCGGTATTGTACTCAAAGTTGACGGAATAGTTGTAGACAAAACTTTTCATGACTCAAATGATGCTTGGCAGAAGGCAATAAACAAACTAATGGCGGGAGCAAGAAAAGCGGAAATAGTTGAAACCGTCACTATAACACGAGTTTAGAAGAAAAATCTTCTTTACTCCTTCTTTTTTTGTTATGAAAAACACCACCCAACAAAGGCTACCCCTGAATTATTGCGTTACATTCACCAAATACATTCCCTTCTTTTTCCATTATCTCATTTTTGTATGGATGTTGTTTTTCTGTTTTTAGACTTTTAGTTCGTTGGGGACATGATCACTGGTGAAATAAGGATGAATAAGTTTCAATTTCCCAATTTCCTTTTTATTTCATACAATTCGGATTCTATCCAATCGCAGTATTAGGTTAGATTTTTTCTTCCATATTTTTTGTGGAGAGTAGTGAGTAGAGTGCAGAGAGCACACAGAACAGAAAAGCAGAGAAGAGAACGAGAGAGAAAGGTTAAAATTTAATCCCAAACCCAAACTGCGTCTCGTAGAATATGTGACTTAGTTTAGGGTTGGTGGGTGGGAGCAAGGCGAGTAGCCTTGCGAAATTCTAACAGAAACAACTATAAATCAATTTTTTTCCAAAAAGATGTAGAGGTGCAGAACTTGAAAATATTCAATCAAGATCACTACAAAGGAGGGAAAAAAGGATAAAAATTAACCCTTCTTTCTGCTTTCTCTTTCATAAGGTAAAGATAACGCGCACATGTAATCTGTTGAGGTAACCACAAGCATCTTTGTAATAATAAAAAAGTAAGTGTTCACTTACAAATAAACTGTAATTACAATTTCTTCAGACACAGTATCATCTTGTTTTGCTAGCACTATTTTAAAAAAAATATCTAGTCTATACTTTTGAATTAAAAAAATAAAGAAGGGTAGTGGCGTTTTTGCCACTTTTTAGTCGAGTTCGATTGTCCATGCAACTATTTGAGCACACATTTGTGCGCCGTCGTAGTAGTCGCCTGCGGTCACGATTTCTATAGCGTTGTCGGCGTCAATGTTCCCTACGGCAACATCGTTAATGTGGGTGTCACCAGTCCAATACCAGGTTCCAATACTGTCTACTGCCAGATCAGGTGCATTCCAAACCACTAGTTGAGCTACATCACGAGTATTATCATTGTAGTAGCCGCCTGTGATGATTTCTAGATCAGCGTCAACATCTACATTGCCTACTGCGATTGAGTTGATTTCGGTGTCAGATGTCCAATACCATCCTCTAAGGTTCTCTACGGCCATTGTTGTGCTATTCCAGATTACCAACTGTGCTCTCCTGTTGGGATCGGAGTAGTATCCACCGGTTATTATTTCGTCAGCGCCATCGCCATCAACATCTTCAATAGCTATTTCATTTATGCTTGTGTCGCCAGTCCAATACCATGTACTAATGTTTTCAACTGCCATTGTGGTTGCATTCCAGACAACCATCTGAGCAACGTCACGAGCGCCATCATAGTAATAGCCTCCAGTTATGATCTCACTCCAATTATCATCATCAACATCGCTGACTGCAATAGAGTTTATTCTTGTATCACCAGTCCAATACCATGTACTAAGGTTTAGAGGCTCCAAAGATGTACCATTCCATACCACCAGTTGAGCAACATCGCGATCGCCATCGTTATAGTAGCCACCGGTTATTACTTCGGGTTCCCTATCATGCCATACACGATCTTCATCTCGATAGCCATTAACATCCTGGATAGCTACTGAATTTATTTGTGTGTCACCTGTCCAATACCAAGTAGTAAGGTCATCAACTGCAAGAGTTGCCCCATCCCAGAATACCAACTGAGCTACGTCGCGTTCACCATCATTAAAGTATCCTGCGGTTACTATCTCAACGTCGCCGTCATGGTCAGCATCTCCAACTGCTATCGCATTTATTCGTGTGTCACCTGTCCAATACCATGTTGCAATGTTCTCTACAGCCATAGTTGATGCATTCCAGACAACAAGCTGTGCAACATCCCGGTCACCATCAAAATAGTATCCACCAGTTACTATTTCTGTAGCATCATCGTCATCTACATCAGCTTCTACTACTGCATTAATTGTAGTGTTGCTCCAGTACCAGCTAGTCAATTTGTCCACTGACAGAATCCAATTAGGGTCTTCTAATGTAATACGGACTCTGAAACATCAGACGTTCCGTCTGCATAGCTGTCGTTAGGTATAACTTCGCAACTTAATTCGTCTCCACCACTGAAAGCTGTAGGAATAAATTGTGAAATATCACTTAATCCGTCTATTGTGTTCGCATAGCTATTTTGGAAGTATTCTTCAGGTAAACTAAATGGATAGAGTTTAACTTCGTCGATCATTCCAGCAAACGGTTGAACTAACCTTCCAATGTATACTGGTTCGCCTCTGCTCGGCGATAGAGGTGCATTAGTAGTTGATCCTGATGCAACTAACTCTCCATTGAAGTAAAGCTTCAAGTCCATACACCATTTTCGTAGGTGAAAGCAATGTGATTCCAAGTATTCAACTCAAGATCAACGTATGCCCGTATTCTTACCATTCGATCTACTGTAGCGTTGTTAGCATCATCAGCAATCTCACCAGTGTATGGCCAAACTGCACCATACAAACGGTTGATAGAGTTACTTTCAAAACCAAGTGCATAACTTGGAATCTTTGCTACAATTCTTGAACCATCAGTATCTTCAGTAGGATAGATCCATGCTTCAACAGTTATATCATCCCAATCGCCATAGCCACCTAACTCTGCATGATTAGCTAGTCGGACCAGTGTTATAATCTACGTCATTGAAATAGCCAAGGCCTCCATCACTTACTTATTATGACATCATCTTTTCCATCGAAACTGTATGCTCCACCAACGACACCATTTGGAACCCAAACTGCACCAGTAACTGTTGCATCATTACCATAGTCAGAGTAATCTTTAGTCATAGTTTCATCTCGTGTATCAAAGGGTAACAACAGATTTGCTGCAGAGTCGCCATTAACTAACCATTTGTAAATATTTGTTGTATCGTCACCATCAGTCGTCATCTGTTCCCTGAGCTTGAGCTTCAAACACATGATACGTTGAAGTTCCAGTATCTGAAGGACCCATTATTGGCGTCATCTGTAGTTGGAGCAATATTATCCAGGATTTGGATCTAACTCTGTTCTAAAAGTATAAGTTCTCTTAGTCACTTCAGTTCCATCGGTTGCACTCACTGTCCATTTGTATGTAGTATCGTAATCCAAGGACCACTAATTGACACGTTCCTGCGTAAACCAAGTGTCCGTTCCAGTAACTTTTGGAACCTGCAAGTGACCCAATGTTTGGATTAGTAGTTACAGAATAAGTTAACGCTTCATCTTGTTCATCTCGTAGTTGGAAAGTAAGATTGAGAAGTTGAAATTGGAACAGCAAGAGCATTATCAGCTGGCGAAACTGGCGCAACAAGCGGTGCAGTCCAATAATCTTCATGCTCCAGGCATAATAGTGTGCTGCGCAACTCCCTGACGATCTTCACCATAATAAGTAACCTCAGATCTAATACGATCATCACCAGTTGGCGCAGGAGCAATAGTATCAAACGCATAAACGTTACCTGAAGAAGCATGAGCCACCAACTCAAGAAGACCATCACCATCAATATCTTGAACAACTGGAAAACCAAGCTGGAATAACGACATCATAGCTGTGCGAGTAACGTTTTGAAGACTTGATTAGTAGGTTCCATTATAACCCAAATCATTATCACTCCACGCCATAACCATTAATCTGAACTGTACCGTTTGGACATGATATTATCTCCATTCCAGTCATGAGTTGGATCAATATCAGCAACTAATGGACTCCATTTCCAATCTCCACCTGCAAATGGTCAAGCTGTGCATCCATTTCACCTGTAACCAAATCAAAAACATCAGTGTATGGATCATTATCATGGTCTCCATCATCACTAAAAGTTCAAGGTTTCCATCGCCGTCAATGTCATAAACTGTGGTTCCATAGTGAACAGACATATCATTATCACTCCAAAATTCGATGACTTCACCATTTGAAGAGTCTAAAACCCATTGTACACCATACATACCTGTGATTACGTCCTTTATTCCATCACCGTTAACATCTGCGAGAACAGGAGCCTGACTACTTGTTAAATCGTCAAGACGAATCCATCTTTCAGTTAGGTCGTCTGCCCAGTAAGATTTTACACCTTTGCCATATCCACCGTCACGGTAATCCATGTCTCGGTCACCTTGATACAGCTCAAAAACACCATCATTATCAGTGTCGCCTAAAGAAAGACCGCCAGAACATGCACGCCAAGTAAAGGTCGTAGCCAATATGTTTCCTTCATTAGTCTAATCTAACTATTGTTCCATCATAACCTCCAAGAGGAGAAACATCTTGAGAGGCAACAAAAATATCCAAGTGCCCATCTCCATCAATGTCTCCAGCAACAGGTTTTGCCATAATAGCTACCTGAACTGAACCACCGAGCCCGGCTTGAGTGTAAATTTCCCATAGTTCAAGAGTGTTGAATCACCATCATATTTCACTGCTGCACAACTTGGTGGATAATACATATGCAATTATAATGTCGAGAACTCCATCACCATCAACATCATACAGCTGTGGTTGAGTATAGGTTCCAATGCGATTATTATAATAAGTCGCAATTGTGCTTCCATCATCTCCATTAAGCACATAGATCGTGTCACTGCCTCCACCACAATAAACAACATCTTCTTGACCGTCACCAGTTACGTCTCCGATTACTAGTCCACTTTCCCAGTTAGTACCCAAACCAGTTCTGGTCCACTTAGGAGTCAAAACTGTTGTTGGATCTGCTGCAAATACCTGATTAAATGCTAATAGTGGCATTAATAAGCCAAGAATCAACATTGCCGTAATTGCTATACTTGTTATTTTTTTTGTATTTGTTTTTTTAGTCGAATACATATTTTGTCATCCTTTCTATTTCTTTTCTAAAAGGTGACTTGTATACTACTTTATAATGTTATATCAAACGTTTTTCTAGAACTAAGTTCTAGAAGATAAATCCATATGTTTCATACTGATTCTGAATTATCCAAATAACTGTATTATTGTTGAACAAATAGAAGAAAAGACTTATTAGAATATCTTCGACTAAAATAATATAGTATCTTAAGATATAATACAAATAGTTAGGAAAACCCCATATTTCCTAAATAGCCACCATGGAGAAGGCAATAATGAAAATCAAAGGAGCACTCATCCTACTAACTATGATTCTAACAACACTTGCCTCACTAACGCCCCAAACGTTTGCTCCACCACTAAGTTATCCAAGTCCAGGACAAATTACTAAAGGCACAGGAGGAGACGCTTGGAACACATGGGATGATAAAGAAGATGCTATTCCATATTTCATGAGCTTAGCAGATTCATATGGCGGCTCTTACGAGAGCATAGGAACTAGTAGCGGAAACCAAGGCTGGGACATAGTTTTGTTCAAATTCGGCAATCCCAATGGCGGAACAGTAATGCTTGATAGTTACATGCATGGCAACGAATTTTATGGCTACCAAGTCCTCAAGTCTGTAATCACATGGCTAGTTACAAGCAACGACGCAGATGCAACAAGAATTCTTCAAAACAACTACATCCTTGTTGCTCCTGTAGTAAATTATAGATGGGGAAGAACAAACTATAACATCCCATCATGGATGTCAACTAACGATCCAGGCAATGATGGTGACGATTGCGGAGTTAACCTTAACAGAAACTTTGGTCCAAACTGGCCAAGCAGCTTAAGCCAAACAAACGGAGACAGCTACTCCGGAACAGGTTCTAATAGCGAAGCAGAAAGTCAAGCTTTGATAAATGCATGGAATAAATATAATCCTAGAATATACTGGAATCTTCATCAGGGAATAGGCCCCTCCACAGCTTGTACTGCTGTGGCCAGTCAAGCAAAAACAGACGCAAACACAGTGAAAAGTCTATTACCATCAATACAAAGCCGTTTAGGCGTTAGTGCAGGCTGGAGTTTTAGCATCTCAAGCGGATACGGGTCGGGTTACAGCAAGGACGGCGCAGCAAGCCTTGGAAGCGCCGGATTTTTAACAGAGGTTATGAGCGGATGGGACGCAACAGCCACTAAAAAAGCAAATCTAGAAACAGGTGACACATTCAAGCAAGTTAAAGCAATGCTCATAGCAATGTCTCAAGCAGTTGAAGTTAAGTCTCCACAACCTCAGCAGCCATGGTCAATAACAATTTCTTCATCACAGGGAGGCACAACAAGCATCTCCGGAACACGAACAGTAAATTTTGGCCAATCCTTAACAGTAACAGCAAACCCAGGTCCAAGTTACAAATTTGACACATGGATATTAGACGGAAACACATTTTCCTCATCCAGAACAGTTAATATTCCTTCACAAAACAGCGGTTCATCCCACACATTATATGCTCAATTCTCTGAAACAAGTTCAAATTCTCGTAAATTGTCATCAACTGGTCTAATTGCACTATCAACCAGGAACATCAAGTTTAGGTGTTGGCGTAAACTATCTAAGTAACGGAAACAGGGGAGACGACCACACAACTTACAGGTTGAACCAAGACTTTAGTTATTTCAAAGACCACGGAATTGGCTATATCGACATCCGGATACCATGGTCAACAATTGAGTCGTCAGAAGGGCAATATCGGGAGTCCATGATTGCCAACTATGAACGAGTTATTCTTGTTGCACATCAATATGACATAAAAGTAAGCGTTAGTTTTTGGACCCAACCTGAATATGAGAGCGTGAACAACTTTTTGCCAGGTTGGGTTTCTAGCTGGTATGAACTTTTCCAAGATACAGCCTATCGACAGGCATGGATCAACATGGTATCTTACGTAAGCAACCGTTTAAGTGATGCCGACTTCTTCTTTGCATGCAATGAACCTTATGCCCCTTCAAGCATTCGATCTGATTTGACTGATTTTCGTGACACTGACTCTTGACGCTTTACCTGCCAACACCCCTAAAAGTGTTAGGTTCATTGCAGGCTGGAATCCGTTTACAGACTATTTCCCAAATTCTGACCAAATAATCTCCAGGATTGACTTTTTAGCTCTAACAATCTATAACGACCCAAACAACGAGGCCTACGAGACAGAAAGCAGAACAAGTTGGGCAGACTTCAAAAATAGTATCGATGAAGCAAAACTAAACAATTTAGACGTTTGGGTAATAGAGTTCGGCAAAAATACAGACCAAGAATCCCAAAGACTATACTATCAAGATAGCATAGAAAAAGCGGTTCATTCCTTATGGCGTAGATGTAATTCTTGGTTGGGGCTGGCAATCAGTCGGAACTAGTATAGAAAACTGGAACATAGCCAACGGGGTCGCTGAAGGCAAAACAGCATTCTTTGAATTAGAAAAAGCCACAGAAACCAGCACCTCCTAAAATTAAAGTTTAATCGGTTTGCGTGACCAAAAAAACCAAGAAAGACCTCGATATCAATCCAATGATTTCTTTGTTAGAGTACTTTAAAGAAACCAATTAATTCAAAAATAAAGAACAAAGATTATTGTTGAACAGTCGCATTTAACGGTACATAGAGACGAAAACGGCCATTATTATATATCAGATTACAGTTTTCTTCAAAATCAACTTGCTCCATGGGATCAAATCCAAGAAAATACACATAATAATTAGTCTGTAAATCTGAAGATATTATATAATCAGCTTCTTGAAGAGCCTTAGCTATTGCTTCATCAACCGCTGTTGAATTATAAGTAGTAAATGGAAAAGTTATTCCAATCGATAAAACTTCAACTTCTTTCAACGCATCATAATATCTAACATAAAGAGATAATTTTCCGACAAGTTTAATGTCTTGGCCAGAATGATCAGAAATAAACTTTGAACCCGCAAGCTGAGTTTTAGTAGTAAGTCGATATGTATCAGCCCCATACTGAGCAGGAATATTAAGAAAAAGCAACCCAACCAAACAAACCATCAACAAGGCTGGTTTCTTCTTCAAGCAACGTAACGCAAAGATAACTCAAAGGAACTAATGCAAACATAAATGCCCGTTGATATGACTCATGAGCCCCATATTCGCCTCCGAAAGCAAACAAACCAAATAATACTAGTCATAAAAACCATAAAAAAGGAAAACCCTAAACTGGAATCTATTGGATTTCTTCGAACAGTTTCTAACAATCAATAAATTGAAAGAAGAGAGATACCAGCTACCAAATATCACAATACCCCAAGACGAAAAGACATTTAATTGCATAGCCTGAGAACCCACAATTCTGCTTGACTCAGAGTAAAGATTAAGCTCTCTTTCTCCAAACAAAATACCTGACATATGCTGCAACAGTGGTATTAAAAAAGCTGGACCAGCCAAAAACATGTTATAACTTACCCAGACTGCACACCAAAAACAAAAGTAAAACAGATATAGAGTTGAAGAGGACTTTCTCATCACAAATCTATATGACTAGATAAACTGCAACCACCAAAAAAATTGACATCAAAGAAGTCAAGCGGATGAGTAAGGGTAGTAATAATAGATAAAAAAATCAGTAACCCAATCAAAACTCTCTTGTTGGTTCTGTCATCAAAAAACAACCAAAGATAGACAAGAACATAATAAAAAGAAAAAATAGATACGCGACAGACGGAGGACCAAAATATTGTTGCTTAATAAAAAAGCTACGCTAACACCCAACCAGCACCAATGAGAGCGTACTAAGCTTCAATTTTGTTCGTCAAAATTAAAACCGAAAACAAACCATACAAAGAAACTATCAACAAGGGAAAATACTCTAAGCAAAACATCATGAGGAATACCAGTAACTAAGGTCAGTGCACTCGCAAAATAAAGAAATATTGGCCAATCAGATAACTAACAAAAAGAGCAGATGAATGAGGCTGCTAAGTGTCCAGCTGATTGATCAGCAATGACTCACCAAAGGGATAATACGAATTACTTATCCAAGGAGTTGCCTGATAACAGCTGGAGCAACATACAAATAAGATAAGGTCAAAATTAGGGCCACAATCAAGCAATAACGAGATTTTCTACCAACATACCACAATAAACCCAATAGAGAAAAACCAATCCAATAAACCAAAGGTAACTCACTGACTAATCCTAAATCAGTTGGCTCTATCCAAGATACAGACGTAGTTAATATGCTAATTACAAGTAAAATAATTATTAAGGGAATAAGAAGTGCATAAACTATTTTGAAACCGAAAAAATCGACATAAATTACCCCACAAAAGATTTTCAATCAACTATTATTATTTTAGATTTGAAACAACAGCCATAAATTTTCCATTCTTATCTAAGGGAATCCCATTTTTAAACTTTATTTCAAATCTCACTTGATCAAGATTGAGAACTTTCTGAAGATGCTTAATAAATTCTTCTTCTATGATTTCCTTCTCTACACTTTTTTCTTTCAATACAAGATGGAACTCAAAAAGATCAAGCTTTTTTTGTATAACTCGAAACTGATCAATAGAACTTGTAAAACTTGAACATATTCATAGCAATGGTAAATGTTCTGGGAGTAATACTTCGACCATCGGGAAGATACAAGAAGCGAATCTTTTCGACCCTCAACAGTCTTCATTAATGGAAGCGTTCTACCACAAGAACAAATTTCATCAGAGGGCACGCCCACATCACCTATAGCATATCTGATAAAAGGCATTGCATAATTAAACAAACTTGTACAGACTATTTCCCCACGCTCACCAGCGGATACTTCTTCTCCGTTTTTGTCAACAAATTGCATAATTAGTGCATCAGCATCAATATGATATTGATCACGAACTCGACACTGCCAAGACATTCGTTCCAGTTCAACACTTGAATATTGATCATAGAATTGAGTTTGAAAAATCTTTTCAATAAATTTACGGGAATACGAGTCTACTAATTCAGCACCTCCAATAACAGATCTTGGTCTAATTGTGTCAATTCCATTTTTCTCCAATTCTTTCGCCAACACAAAAAGAGAACTAGAATATCCATCTAATATATCAGGATTTAATTTTTCAATCAATGAAACCTGAATAGAGGGATCAGTAAAAACAGAAACTGCAGTTGGAGTAAAAAGCCTTACAATTTGTTGAAGATTAGATGATTTACTAAAATGATGAGGGGCAATTATTGTTACCCACCGATCTCGAGGTTTTTGCCCACAACCAAAGTTAGCCCTTAGATGTTTTGCCTTCCTAAACTCATTTTCAGCACTATTTATATACAAAAATAAAGGTTTTCCTGTTGAACCACTTGTTGAGAGCATTTTCAGATTTTCGATATTGAATTCTGCCGAAATCATTTCCTTAACATTTTGCTCTGATTTCATTTTTTGGTATGATTGGAAGTTTGTTCAAGTCCTTCTTAGTCTTAATATCAGGTGGTTTTAATCCCAATTCACGAAATTTTTTATGATAAAATGGAACATAATCATATGCATATTTTACAAGATGTCTAAGACGTTTATTTTGGTAATCTTCTAGTCTTTCATTGCTCCAATAGGCACGTTTTAGGAGACTTTGCAGATAATAAAAAGCCCTAGCGTAGTTAATCACATTTCATCATCTCGTTGGCTTTTCATTTCTCCAAAAATCAGTGAATGATCTAATTTTCATATATGGAATTACTGTACTTTTTATAGCTTCGCTTACATTTTTCTGCCATTTTGGAATCTTCTCTCTAAGTGTCGCACTTAATTGTTCACGTTGCTGCCAAACATAATCAATTTTAGATAACAAATTTTGATAAGAAACAAAACGTACTCCAAGCGTACATTCAACCATATCCAAGCGTTCAAAGAAACTTGATTGTTTGTGGTCATAAACAATACACAAAATAGGCACATAACCGGTTGCACCCAAGAATAGCAGGATGCATCTTAGAAGAAATGATCATGTCCATTTGATCAAGATACATTTTGAATTCTTTAACACCATCAGCAATTACAATTTTGGCTTGATGTTTATTCTTCATTTTATCTAGAATTAATTTAGATACATCTAAATCATCATGAGGAAATCCACTAATATAATGAGGAATAAAAACCACTGAAAACCCATACTTTTCTATTGCAGCATCTAGGGCCTTAGCATGTCCATCAATGTAATTTTCAGTTTCTTTTTTTGATAAACTGCGACTATAAATTCCCGGACAAACACCCAGTGAAGGTTTCAAGAAATCATCATGCAGCATGTCATTATGCTTAGGCGTATACAAGTAAAGCCGTATCATAAGTTAAAATCTTTGTACCCCTGATTTCTAGACGTTTTACAATATCATAAGATATTGTTTCTCTAATCAAAACAGTGTCACAATTGTTAAGTGAAAGCTTTGCCAAAAATCGACCCAACCAAGTTCTAAATGGACCAACAGAATTAGGAAACATAATAACATGCTTCCCCAAGGATCGTGGCTACAATAATCTCAAAAGTTCTAGAAAGCAACATTGACCACCAAGTAATAACCCAAATTGGATTCAAAGGCAGTAAAGATGCAGTTTCCTTAAAATTTTCATCACTGTGAGATATCACTAAATCACTATTATTAACGCATTTTATGACTTCACCACGATAAAAAGGTCTAAAACCAATCTTAAAAAATAAAACCGAAAATAGGGTCAAGGGAATCTGAAGGAACATATACAATAAATTGGCCAGAGTGTACCATTTATAACGCAAATCTTTTCGTTTACCACCAATAGCTTTGATTTGTTGATCAGCTTTATCATAAGGAATATCTACCATAGGAGGAAGCACCGAATCTAAAGATAGATTAAGTTTCTTCACTCCTTCAATATCAGGTGTGGACACTGAAACAGAAACTTCAGTTTTAGGAATTTCACGAATAACATTAACGTCACTGCAAAAAAGGGCCTGAGTACCCTTATTATTCATATTTCCAACATGAATAAAATGAACATTAAACCTACTCAAAGCATAAACATCCAATTTTCAAATTTTAGAAATGAACTTATACACCCCATAATAAACTCGAAATAGAGGAAATGGAAAACGAACAAGTAAAGACCTAATACTCTTCTTAGATGATGCCCAAATATTAAAATAAATAAAAAAAGACCGAAGAAAAACAACCGGAGCCATATTAACAACTGGCTCAATCTTAAATCGAGGCGTAGCTTTACCAACTAATCTGCGCAAGAATAGACGCGCTCCTAAATCATTCTTTTTAAAAACCAAATTTATAAATTGTGACTGCTCAACCTTTTCACTAGCTAAAGTCTTGATTTTTATTACACCCTTGGACCTTGCGAGAGCAAGCAAATTATTTCCAACTTCTGTCCTAGCTATAACTACTGATTCCCCAACTTTTTCTTTCTTTAATTCAGGCAACCAAGCATCACCGAATGCAATGTCAGCTAACTCAGCAGCTTGGTCTGGACACATTGTGCAACTGATTGGTGTAAAAAAGAATGAAGCAAAAATGGGCCAATATGCATTCCATTTGCCGAACAAAGGAATAGCCAAATCTGAACCATTTTCGATCTCGACTGACAGTGACCCAGGCCAACCTTTACCTCTATAACTTAATTTTTTAACCTTATCTTTCTTGATTTGCTTCTTTTCCAACAGAAACTCGGTACCACTAAAACTTACCATATGCGAACACAAAAGTCCTATATGCAAAACTATCTTTTCTTCCAAAGACTTGAATATTTTTTCTGCTTTTCGAATCCCATGAATATGACAAGGTAAACCTACAACTGCAAATCGACCATCTTCTTTCAGAATTTGTTTCAAAGAAGTGTTGGCAGCTACAGGACAATATTTAGATTTTGAAGCAGAAATTATTTCTTCCTTTGTCCGAGCAATAAATGCTTCAGATTCCAAAGGATTGTCTGCGTTCATTCGTGTGACTAAAGCTCCATCAATCAAATTGTTTTCCAAGGCGAAAATTAGTAATTGTGTAACTAGACCGCCTGAGGTAGAATTATATCTTAAATCTTCATTTGTTGAATGCCCAACATAACATTCTAAATAATTTCCAAGCAAGCTATTTTGAGGTTGCCCTTTAAATATCTCCGAATTTAGCGTATCGTAATCAATAGAAATAACATGGACATGATTTAATACAACGCTTGACATTCAATACATTTTTGTGGATCTACTTCGGGCGTAAATAATCCATTAGAAATTTCCAGATTTATTGCCTCAGTGGGACAAACAGCGACGCAGGTTCCACACCCACAACACAATTCGTTCTCAATAACTCTTGAGATATTACTCTTCATTGATTAATCTCCAAGTTTATATGACACATAACCTGTTAAAACAGCGAAAATAGAAATCAACAATATAATAGTTTGAAATAAATTTTTAAATCCAAAATTTTCCATGAACCTTGAAGGTATCGCAGTCTTTAGCAAATAATTCAGTATACAGATTCTCATGTGATAAATTTTCAGGATGCATTCTTTTTGAGCTAACCAACGCTTTGGACACTCCTTCATAGAAAGACCTCTTCCAAATATACTTTAAAGTTCCCCGGTCTTTAGAAACCTGATGATAGACAATTGATAAAGGATCAAAAATTATCTTCGAATTCTGGCATCTTTTTATTAATTCTCATTGAAATCTCTGTTTCTTCATTGGATAATAACATCTTACCAAATCTACCCATATCAGTCCTAAAATACCCAATTTCTTCAAAAACAGATCTTCTAAAAGACATGTTACAGCCGATAGGATTTCTTATTATTGACTTTTTTTCTTTAAAACCTTTATAAGAGCACCCAACTATCCAATCAACTTCTTCTGGAAACCAAAAAGGTCTCTGATTTGCCCAAGCGGCATTGACAAGTCCTCCTACGCCTACAACCTGAGGGTCTTCAAAATTTGTAATCAAACAGTCTAACCAATTTCTATCAGCAAATGCATCATCATCAATAAACGCCACAATTTCTCCTTTCGCTTTTCTTATGCCTGTATTTCTAGCATAAGAAAGCCCTTTTTCACTAGACATGACAATAATTACATCACGCGGCACCGAGCGTTTGTAGAAATCAACTAGTTCACTACATGGATCTAAAACTAAAATAATTTCAGTTGGTGAAACCGTTTGCTTTTTCAAAGAAGAAATACAACGCATCACCATAGACAAATTCTTTTTAGTATAAGTTGAAATTATTACTGACACACTAATCAAAGCTTCCACCATAAAGAGTACACTTAGCGATTCAAATTTAACATTAAACCAATAACTATTTATCATGAAAACTAAATTACCTCATGAAATATTTGTTGAACCATAATGTAATTTTGGGTTCGAATAGAATAAAGCAATTACGTATTTGTAATCAAAATTTCGTTAATAATTGTTCTAAAAATACGTAATCCATCTGTGAAAGCTTTTAGATTTGACTTGCCATGTTTTCGTATTAATTCAACACTTGGAACTTCACCTATTTTTAATCCAATCTTTTTGGCTTTTACAAATACTTCCGTTTCAATCTCGAAATTTTGGGATTTCAAAATAGGGGAAAGTTTTTTGATACTCTCCTTAGTAAATATAGCATAACCATAGCATAAATCAGTATACTCACTTGCCCACAAGAGTTTGACTGTCTTAACAAAAAAAAGGTTTCCGATCCTACGCAAAATACTCATATCTTCTGAATAACCACTGCCTAAGAAACGGGAGCCTTTTACCACATCAAATCCAGAATTTAGTTTCTTAACAAAAAGGGGAATTTCATTAGGATTCATCGAACCGTCAGCATCGATTAACACCACAGCATCGACATCAAGATATCCATTACAAAAAACTTGACAAATAGCGTTTCCTTTTCCAATGCCTTCCTGAAAAACAACTTGCACACCAAAATTTTTAGCTACTTCCACAGTTCTATCACTAGAATTACCATCTATTACCAAAACAGCATCAATTCCAGTTTTCGGCAAACTTTCCAATACAAAAGGTAAATTTTTCTCCTCATTTAATGTGGGAACTACCACTCCAATCTTCAAACCATTCATCATAAACGGTCATCACAACTATTTTGCACTAACCAACCAAATTCTTTGCAGATATGAACGAAATTAACCAACTTGAAATTCATTCTTTACACACTACTAATTCATACAATTCAAGGTAATAAATAATTATAGAAGTTTCTTCCATCGATCGAAGCAGAGTTTATTGTAGTCATAATTAGGTTTTATTCCCTTAAAATAGTTGTTCAACAAAAGAGTTAGAACACGTTTTTGAAGCATTGATAGCATTTCCAAAATTAAAATGAAGATATTAGAAATGTATCATATAAGTACACATTTGAACCCAAACTCAAAAAAACTCTACAATCAAAGTGTATATTTTTCGCATAAAAAGATGAGTGAATAATAATAAAAATTGTTAATATGTTACACGTGTTTCTGATTTATTGAGGACACATTTTTTCTAAGGTTAGTCTTTGATAGTCTATAGTAGCTAGTTCTTTCTGGATATTTTTATGAGATTTTGAGTATTCGCTAAACAATCTTAGAAAATCCTTTCCTTTTTGTGTCAGTACATAATGATTTCCTTTTTCACATCTGACTAATTGTGCTTCTGTTATATCCTTAAGGTATTGAACCAACAATTTGTAGCTCAAATACGCCTGATACATGATTTGAGTTTTCTTGACACCAGTCCCACTATTAACTACGGAAAGAATGGCAGCTAGGATATTTAGCCTACTTCTATGTTTACCCATTTTTTTCACACACAAGAATTCTATTATTCATTTCAAATGCGAATTGTTCCACGGAAAATGCTCAAATAATTGATACAAAAAATGTTACTCATTTCGTGTACTTCAACATCAAAATAACGAGCAAAACACCACAAGAATGTTTCATTAATTGTTGGCTTAGATATTGATGTTTCCATTTCTTTAATCCATCCTGATTTGAGCCGATGAGAATCAAATAGTGAAATAAATCGCATGTTGGATGTTAGTAATATTGGCTAATTATATAAACTATGAAGATACCATTTTCTAGATGAAAAAACTAGAAGAAATATATAAAAAACTAGAAAATTTTTTACAGAAAATGTTTAACTAAAACAACATCAATTCAAAACAGGTCTATTTCGAACTATTTGTCCACTTCCGGACTCTGCAACTATCTCCCCTTCATCCATAACCAGTTTCCCATTCACAAAAGTCTTTACAGGCTTGCCTTTAACGTCACATTCCATCAAAAGGAGAATATTTTGCCTTCGAGAAGAAAACTGAAGAATCAATCTCATATTCTCGTTTCATATCAACCACCACAATATCAGCCCAATTTCCCTCCTCTAAAAATCCCCTTTTACTCAGATTGAATATCTTTGCCGGCTCTTCGGCGGTCAGCCTCACAAGCTCTGGCAAATGACAAGCGACCTTCATTCACCTGCGTCAAAAGAAGTGAGAGAGTTGTTTCGAGTCCAGGTATACCAGGTTTCGCTTCCCAAACAGAGTCAACACTCTTTTCCTCAAGAGCGTGAGGAGCATGATCCGAAGCTACCACATCAATGAAACCACGCTTAAGGGCACTCCACAGAGCGGCGACATCTTCTCGTGTTCGCAAGGGAGGATCAGTAAGAGCAAAAAATCCAGAGCATTTATACTGCTCAGAAGACAAAAGTAGATTGTGTGGAGTAACTTCACAGGTCACGGGTAAACCTGCTTTCTTGGCAAGTAGAACAGCATTCAATCCCAATGCTGAGCTTATGTGACAGAAGTGAACATGAACGCCAGAATTCTTTACAAGCCGAATAATGCGCTGTATTGACTGAGCCTCTGCCTCAGGAGGATGAGCGCTCACGTAAGCTTCAGTATCGTTCTGTCCTGCTGTTTCCATTTCTCTTCTACGTTCTTCAATGATTTTCTTGTCTTCAGCATGCACTGCAACAGGAACTCCATTCGCTTTAGCCTCCTTAAATGCAGCAAATAGCAGTTCGTCATCGTCAACATCAATTCCCCCAATCCTGTTTGAGAGGTAAACTTTGAATCCCACCGCCCCCGCTTTAACTACTTCAGCGATTTCTTCTACGTTCTTGGGAAAAGCCGAATTGAAAGCAACATTAACTAACACTCGTTTTTCGGCTAGTTTCATCCGTTCTTTAAGGGAAAAAGAGTCCATTGTAACAGGTTTGTTGTTGGGCATATCAATGACCAATGTTACACCTCCAGCCGCTGCGGCAGCTGTTCCGGTGAAGAAAGTCCTCTTTGTAAGCTAGTTGTTGGTCTCGCAGATGTACGTGAGAATCAATGAGTCCAGGAAGTGTTATGTGACCTTTCAAATTTATTTTTGTTGATGCTGGAGGAAGGTTTGTATCCTTGGCTATTTTGACTATTTTTCCTTTATCGATGGCGAGTCCTGCTTCAACAAGATTTCCATGGATAAAAATTTTGGTATTATAAAGGACGATGTCGACGGGCAAAATCACCTTCAAAGAAATAAGCTATTATAGCCTCTTATAAATTCATCATTGACTGAATTTGAATAAGAATTTTCGTTTCTTATTCGTTCTAACAACTTTTCTCATTCAGACGACATGAAATCTTCAGACGAAAAATTACAGGATAACTCACTATGACTCTTGTCTCAGAAAGATTTCTAATGTCGACTGCAAGACGTTCAATGTCGTCTACAGAAATGTGTCAATAACACTCAGAAATTAGCACGGGATATAAGCAGTACTACTCACGTTCTAGAGATCCATCTGGCATTCTTCGCAGAGGATTGTTCCGTCAATTTCGTCGAGGTTTTCGGACCAGCTGCCGCACCGTTCACAATATCCAGCTAAAGGATTGGCTTCTGAACCGTCTTCATCAACTTCAGGTTCTTGTTCTATGCGGGCTTTTTCTTGCATATTTTCAAGAAGATCAGGTGTTATGGCTAAAATGTCTTTGCTAGAGATTATTCCCACGAGATTTCCTTTGTATATGACGCCCATCCTTCGAATATTAAGTTTATTCATTCGTCTCGCAGTTTCGGTCAGGATTTCATCTGGCTCTACTGTGATTAGGGGTGTTGACATGACTTCTTTGGCGGTTAATTTGTTTGGTCTGATGTTTTTAGCTAAAACTCGTTTTACAAGATCGCTTTCGGTTATTATGCCGAGAGCTTTTCCGTCTTTGCTAGTTACGATGATGCAACCCAGTCGTCCATCGCTCATTAGTTGAGCTGTTTTGTCAATGGGAGTATCTCCTAGGGATAGTAACTGCGGGACTGGACATTACATCTTTGACTAGCATTCGAGTCCTTAATCCAATTTCAGCCATGATACACCAACCTCAATATGACATGATTTGAAAGGACTATTAAATTCTTGCTGATTTTAACTAGTGATGTTCCTTCGCAAAAGTTCTTTTATCCAACATTTTTAAAGGTTTTCATTACTCCAGAAAACGACAACATAAAAAATCACACTTAGACAAGGCTTACATACACAGTTATCGTAATCTTGTAAAAGCAGATATCAACAAAAGATTGAAGAAGTGCACGCTGTTTCATGTTTCATCGTTATTCGCCATTAGAAACATTTTCTTCAAGTTGAGATGTAATACGGTTTATCCTTCCAATTTCCTCTGTTCTTTTCCAAATGGCTTCTGTTACAAACTCGGTTACACTTCTGTAATCTAAGTCAGGTCTAGTCTTAACCAACTTTTTCACCGTAGCGTATAACCCTGAAGGTAAATTCACCGAATCATATCCTTTTACAGGCATTATACCGTCACCAAATAGAAGTTGTAATAAGACTGCCTCTATGCCATTTGCTACCAAAAATGAAGACAATACCAAAATAATTTCTGCCAATTATCCAAAAGTATATGATAAAATCGTAAAAAAACAAGCATAAAATAATCGTCCTAAATTAATAGTCTTAATCCAACGGATATCAACTCTGCATACACCAGACATTACCATACACACAATTATCTTCAAATCTTAACAATACATTACACTTTTGAACGCTCGAAAAATTTTAATGGACATCTACAAGCAACTGAAAATATGGCGGGCCCGCGGGGATTTGAACCCCGGGTCTCCGGCTTCGGAGGCTTACGCACCATCATGGGAGGATGGTTCGGCGCCTTAATCCAGTCTGGGCTACGGACCCACTTTTTCATTCATCCAGTCCATTTGTCTAACTTAAAGTTTTGTTGATAACAGAGGGTCATGTTTCGATTAGGTCTTCTTTTATCCACCATGCTTTTCTTTTTCCAGTCCTTTCTCCAGCGTAGTATTCGATGATAGATTTTCCTAGCTGTTTTTTGGATGATTTTTCGATTTTTCTTAGGCGATTGAGGACAAGCCAGCGGTTGGTTTCCAGAAACTCTGCAAGCTCTGTGGTTGTGGCTCCTCTGTGGTCTATTAGATGATTAACTAGTTTTGTGTCGATGTCGTCGATGCAGAAAATGTGTGGGTTTACTTTTCCTGTTTCGTGTGTGAGAATTTCTAGATTGGCTAGTGCATCTTTTATTTTGTTGACATCATTTGTTAGCTGGTTTAGTTTCTGTTCTAGTCCGAAGATTTTGTTTGGTCGTGGAGTTTTTTCCAGTTTTTCTAGTATGGCTTCTCGGATGAATGTGCTTCTTTCGCCTTCAGGGATTCGTAGAGCGAGTTCCTGTATAGGTTGTCAGGTAGTTTTGCGGAAACAACTGTGTAGTCGGCCATGACCATTTCCCATCCGACCTAAAGGTTAAGCAGGCTGAAGCTAAAAACGTTTAACCAATATTTTTGAATAATAAAGAATTTACACACCATAATAGGAGTTGTTGAAGGTTTATGGTTCATTTTGGTTTTTTAGAAAAAAGGCTGCTTTTAACAATGCAACATCATTAGTCTCCTAATATGCTGTAAACTTTTGAGTGTAATTTTTTACATAAACTAATTTAAGTTACGCTTAACCAAATGACGAGAGAATAACATACTCCAAGGTATGCCAAATGAATGATGTTCCAGTCACAGAGAAGGCTGATTACATTTCTAGATGCCTAGAACTTGCTATACTCTTTGAGGTTAGCGGTTATCCAAAACCCGGAAATGTACACCGGACAGCAGATTTTCCTGGAACCACGTTTGAGCATTATCTTGCGTCTGCGGTTGCGATAACGCCTTCGTTTAGGAAGGTGGCTGAGCAGGGAATCAGGGTTTCTAGAGGAGAAATAGAGTCCTCAGAGTTGGGCATCGGGAATGTAATCAAGGATGCGTGTTAACCGTATGTTGGGGAGTCAGAGTGGCGGCAATACTCTGTTGGGTGCGATAATTATTCTTGCTCCTATAGCTGCGGCGGCGGGAATGGTCAGTAACAGTTTTTCTTTACCTAAGCTTAGAGAGAAAATCAAGGTGGTTGTTGAATCGACAACCCCGGAAGATGCAGTGGAAGTTTACGATGCAATCGCCCTTGTAAATCCAGGGGGCTTGAATAAGACTAAGAAGTTGGATGTCACAGACCCAAAATCGAAAAAGAAGATTCTGGATGAAGGCGTGACTCTTTTGGATACATTCAAGATTGCTTCTTCGTACGATTCTATAGCTTCTGAGTGGGTGAACAATTATCCCATAACCTTTGATTTGGGTTATCAATATTTAGTTAAGCAGCTTGAAGAGACCGGCGACATTAACACGGCTACAGTTCATACTTTTATGGAGATTCTCTCTGAAGTTCCTGATACTTTTATTTCCCGAAAGGTGGGTCAAACTAAGGCGGAGAGCATCTCAGCAGAGGCTAAAGAAGTCTTGAATGAGGGCGGTTTAACAACGCCATTGGGCAGAAATCTTCTCCTAAAATTTGACAGCAAACTTAGAGACCCCAAAAACGACCTAAGCCCCGGAACAACAGCGGACATAACAGAAGCTGTATTAGCCCTCAACAACCTAAACGGATACAAACCTTAAGACAGGCCATTAATTCTTTTTGTTGCTTCAACCAAACCAATAGTGCCAGCCATCATCACGTCGCCTGCCGGAGTTGCAAAATGAACAGAAAGACCTGTTTTGGCTAAAATATTCCTGTTTGGTCCAGTAACCACCACTTTCTTGATTGCAGAGTAGCATGGTGGTTTTTTCAGATAGAACATGCCATGTCCATTATCGTCGAAAACTTGTTCATTGCTGAGCTTTCCGTCCGCGAAATCTCTTAGAAGCTTCTCCATCTTCTGCGAATCCAACAGTCGCGTGTGATGCTCTAACACTGCAGTTATTTCACCATTTGATATTATCGCAGCCATTGTATGTCCGTTGCCTACGTTAACTGCGAGAATTGGATAAACATCCTCTACCGCCGGGTCCATAAGGCATCCAAGTATTGCATCTGGAGAAGTGTCCATAACCAACACTTTGGCATTAGGTAATTGTCGTTTTGAGGCGTGCACTGCTGACTTCATCCGCGGATAATAAGAGGGAATTTCGTTTTCTTTGAAAGCAAACGCTTCAGGCTTTGGATTATTTTTTAGCAGTTCCTTGATTTTGTTTATGCGAAACTGTCTGTTTGACATTCCCTCAGGGAAAACTCCATGGTCCTGAACTGCGACTGCAACAAAATCAATGTCTAAAAAAGATTCCCCAAAAAACTTCAAAAAATTGTGTAATTTCTCAAGGTTTACTTCTTCAAGAACTATTGTTTCGCCTTCAAAATTTTTGGGTCCAGAATCTGGGACAAGCTCGATTCCCAAGGATTTAACTTGATCTAAACTGTTTCTCACAGTGTATGCAGCGTTTTCTGTCATGTAGACTCGAAGTCCTGCTTCAACATGTCTTTTCAGGGCATGTGAAAAAGGTCCGCCACCTACCGTATCTCCTGTAACAAAAAGGTCCTGGAGGTGACGAGTTGCAGTTTTTACTTGTGCAGCAAAAACTTGGCAGGGTGACGGCAGAACCATCTTGATACAATTTTCGACACTATTCTTTGTATCATCATAAAGTAGAATGTCTTCAGTTCCAGCGCCTATGTCTATTGCCAAAATCTTCATGGAATGTATTCTCCCTAAACTATTGTATATCAATTGTTGAAAATAATTTTATGATCGTGCCTCTCATCTACCTTTCGATAATTTTGTTCTTTACCGTTTTTGGGCGTAATTTAAATTTGTGAAGTTTACTATTAGGGCGAGAGGAAGAACTTCATGTTTAACAGAGTAATAATCGCCATTGTTGGAAGCAGCAACTCAGGAAAAACCACAGCATTAGAAGCCATCATTAAAGGATTAACCAAAAAAGGCTACAAGGTTGCATCTGCAAAACGTATTCCTGAACCTGAATTCACTATAGACACAGAAGGAAAAGACACATGGAGACACGCCAAAGCCGGTGCAAGCACAATCCTAAGTGTAGCCCCAAACGAATTGACTACAATCAAAAAAGTTGACACAAAAAAATACACACTAGAACAGCTTATTTCAGAAATTCCAGACCAAACTGACATCATCATCGTTGAGGGCTTCAAAAGCTTAGTCGGAGAAGACATGACTATACCCAAAATAGTTGCAACAAAAACGGATAACGAAATTTCAGCCGCTCTTGAACGCTACAAAAACATCATAGCATTCATCGGTCACATTCCAGACCAAAAAGTGGAAACAGACATCCCCTTCGTGGACGCCATAAATGAAACAGAAAAACTTGTTGAATTGGTAAACAAAAAAGTTTCAGTTCTGGTGGAGCGAAAACAGAAGCGCGAAGAAAAAATCATAATACAGGTAGACGAACAAATATTGCCTTTAGGCGACTTTGTTCAAGATATAATAAGAAACTCGGTTCTTGCTATGGTTTCAAGTTTAAAAGGGGTAAAAATAAAAGGGGAAGAGAAGGTTTCGATCGTCATCAAGCGATTGTCAAGAGGCTAGCAAACTCTAGTGGCGTTTTGGGATTCAGAGAGAAATGGAGTAATGGGAGAAAGGAGATTTTAGTGATAACAGAGGAATTAGCTCCTCTCTGAACCTTTCCAAGACCACTTTTCATGAGCTTACTTAACCTCCCAGTTTCATTTTAGAGCGCTTTGAAAGCTTCAGACCATTCGTTGTATGTTGAGATAACACGTGGAGATACGCTAGGCTTTCTATCCGCCAAGATACCTTTGAAGTCGTCTATAGACAGAGGTCTTGGCTTAGCATGTTTGTCACTTGCTTTACCAGAATCAAACAATTCTCCGATAACCCGCAGATGAGCAGATTGACAAATGTCCCGTATGTCACTTCCAGAGAAACCTGCAGCTAACCTAGCAAACTCGTCAAGATCGATATTAGATGTCAGATTCAGATGCTCAGTGTAAAGCTTTAGCAGGTGCAGTCGAGCCTCGTAATCGGGCAGGGGAACCATTATCCGTTTCTGAAATCGCCGTATAAACGGCCAGTCCAGAGCCCAGGGCTTGTTGGTCGCTCCAATAACATAAGCATGGATGTTCTTGCCCTTATCCATAACTCCGTCCATCTCTTTAAGAAACTGGTTACGAACTCTGGTTTCTCCTCCGACCTCATTAGAGTGCATGCCAATCAGTGAATCTAACTCGTCAATAAACAGTATAGCAGGACGTCCATTACTTGCAGATTTTCTTGCCTGATTAAACAGTTTAGCCACATTCTTTTCTGCCTCGCCTAGCCACTTCGACATAATCGAGGCTGCATCCACCGAAACAAACGCGGCGTCTATCTCAGTTGCAACAGCAGCTGCCATCAGAGTTTTTCCACATCCTGGAGGACCGAACAGAAGTATTCCCCGAGGCCATCCCAACGGAAATAGGTCTGGTCGCTCAACGGGATAAACTATGGCTTCTTTGATGGCTTTTTTAGCCGTTTCTAGGCCAACAACTTGGTTCCAGTTTACGTTAGGTTTCTCTTGTAGCACCAATTCGTCATATGTCGCTTTTTCGTCCGTCGCACCTGTTTCGGATTCTGGCGGATTATCCATCATTTCCACCGATTTCTCCGACTGATGTCTGACAAGTTGAACAGGTCCTTCTCCTTGCAGAGCCTTTATCCGTTCCTGATACGCTTGAGCACGTTGAATATACACCGAATTTAAACCATAATCAGGGTAAAGCCTGACGAGCTTCAAGAGAGTTGAGATGCCTTTCTGATACATTGTAATGGCCATCCCTCTTGAGCCTTGTTTGTCAAGGCGAACCGCTTCTAAAGCATATTTTGTTGCCGCTTGTTCAAGTTCTTGAGAAGCACTCATGTGAATCACGACGCAATCTTGATTTTTCCTTTTACACCCAAAGTCTCTAAGGCCTTTTCAATTTCCCCACATGCAACCTGTAATTCAGTGGCACATTGAGTAATGTCGAGCTGTCCTTCACGTCTTTTCGCATAATCCAAAACTGATGCCTCTAAATCTTCATTGACTGTCCAAGCCATACGTGTCACTTCTGTGTCTTTGTAAGTCACAACTTTTTGGGGAGCTCTTGGCTCAGAAATTTCTGAGCAAGAAGCTGTGAGAGCAACCATCTGTCTTTGTTTTACCACACGCTGTTGGGGTTGAGGCGTTTCTATGACCGGAGCATAAGTTGGAGGTTCAGGCAGTTTTTCGGTTATTTGTTCCTCCAGAAAATCAGCAACTTCTGCTAGAACTTGTTCGCCGCCTGGAGTCTTAATGTCGGTTGGCACTTCTAGTTTAGAGGAGTCAATTGTGGACATGGTCATGACCTCGAATATGCTTTCATTAACCCTTTCCATTTCAATAGCCATTTGAGGCATTAATGAGCTGAGGCCTTTCGTTACAGATTGAAGGTTATTGAGGACTGGTTTCAGATCGGCAAAGACTGTGTTGAATTCTTTGAGTGTTTCTAGCCGTATAATGATACGTTCCACAAGTATCTGGGTGTGGTAGATAACTTTAGTGAGTTTTCTGACTTCAGCAAGTTCAGTAGCAAATATTGCTGCGCGTTCCTTGTTTTTTGCCTGTAATGCTGTCGCACAAGTTGTGAAGAGAATCTTATCTCTTCGAGTAAGTTTGACAACAACTTGGCCTAATTTAAATTGCTGAGACTTGAGTTTTGGTACTGCCTCAACAACTAACTTCTCAAATTGTGGAGAAGCACGAAAAGGGTTCTTGATGGGGGTTCCCTCACAGACCTAAGAGATTAAGAGCTTTGATTGCTAGTGTTCCGCACATGGATGATTACTGGGGGTTCAGGAAGATTTGTAGAAACGGGCGCAGGCACTTTTGGCAGTTCTGTTTGTTCTGGAGCTTTTGTTTGGATTACTTCAGGCGTGTTTTGAGTTTTTTCTCCGAGGAGCAGGTTAGATAGTTTGCTCCTTAGAACGTCCAAATCGCTTTTTTCTGCGTTAACTCCTTTTAGTCCCCATTGGATTATTCCCAGAGCCTTCTCGTATGAATCACCGCTTAATCTGCCAATTTCGCGCTCAATCTCTAGATTAATCAAGGCTGAATGAAGCGAATGAATCTGTTTGTTGCAACGGTCAATCTCTTTTTCTATTTCATTTGTGATTTCTTTTGCGTTGTCCTTTAGCTGATTTAGGGCGCCCTCAAACGTGCTGTGTAGATCATCGTACATTTCCGGCGGTATCTTCTTCTTTGCCACAAGATCGTTTAAAGCCCTGTCTTTTCTCCAGATCAACGGAATTTCTTGACATAGAGAATTAGCTTTCAATTTGAGTGTCGGCGAGATCACTAGTTCACCGTTATCGATTTTGATTTGATCGTTGGAGTAGCTAAGGAACTCTCCGTCACCGTGTTCAACATAGACTCCGTCTATGCGACCGGTTGGCGTTACCTTGAATGATGCAACTCGACCGATTTGCCTTCCATATTCATCCTTTATTTGTTTGCCAACAAAAAGAAAGGGGTTGGAAATGGATTTTGACACAGTGTCACCTCCTTAATATCCGTGAACAGCTATGTTTGTCCAGTTCTATGTTTCGCTTTGAAGGGATTCGCCAAATGATGGGATTCCGGTGGGTAGATCTGGGAACTTCTCTTTGACTTTCTGTTCTGCAACTGTAGCCGCTTCGGTCAATATTTTCTGTGCGTCGTCTCCTGCTGTCTGGAAGTCAATGTTCATACCAGTGTTGTAGCCAGCGTCCATGATAATTCCGCTGAGCAAGTTTCCGATGCTGCCAATCTCGCGTTCTGCTTCTGGGAATATTGTACTCATTCCAGATTTGACGTTGCGTAGAACATTTATTGCTGGAGCCAAAGTGCTCACTACATCGCCTAGTTCTGAAACTGTGCTTAATCTGAGAACTATCTGTTCTAGGGCAAGCCTAGAGTGCATAATCATTTTTTCCATTTTTCGTATTTCTGCTAGTTCATTAGCGAAGACGTTGGCTCGTGCCATGTCGTGTTTTGTGTATGCATTAACGATTTTTGCAAATATTGATTTGTCACGATCAGAGAATCGGTCTGATGCTTTGTCTAATCTTTGGATTTGCATTTCCATTCGTTTTACTGCGAAATCAAGTCGTGGTTTCAATGGACCTGGAGGCCTAACGGCGTCCTTAATTTTATTGCTGAGAGGTGTATCGTTTACTCCTTCTCCCCATTTTTTTGCAAATTTTTCAGACATTCTAAATTCCTCACGCAAGGAGGTGTGTTTAAACGGTATTATTACGTTGTTAATATGTAGCGGATATTTACCGATATACCAGACAGTACATACCCATTCTGCCGCCGTTTTGAGCTTTAAATCTAATATTGAAAGAGAGATTGGGCGCAGATACAAAAATAGACAGTTTTATGTAAGTTACACTCAAATGCACGAAGATTTAACTGTTAAAAGCAAGGTGAAACGAATGAGTGACAGAATAAAAATACTAGGCACATTTGCTGTGTTGGGTTTCCTAGGCGGAATAGTTGCAAACATCGGCGCAAAAACGGTTTGGCCTTGGCTACTCGCTAGCTTCCCACTGATCTTCTCCTCAGCAGAGTGGATTATCTCAGGACTTGCGGGCGCTCTGATAACTACATTCTTTGTAGTGATCTGGGTATACCTAAGCAGGTCAAATGAGTAAAGAGGAAAAATCTACACCCACTTTATTTGAGGCGTCCCCCGCGTCTTTCTAGCGGTAAGCAATATTTGACGACATAGCAGATAAGGTCACTTCAAACCCAATTTTTTTTGTTTTGTTATTTGAAAGATTGCTTGCTTCATCCGGTTCGTTCTGCGCAGGAGAAAAAGGCTTTTTAGATTTTTCTTTTGTCCAAGACCTTTCTGAATGTACCATCTTTTGGGCAGTTGTAGAGGCCTATTTGTAACTGGAATCGTTTATCATTTTTGTCTGGGCGACCTGCCATCTTCCATGTTTTTTTTGGCTCAAAAAGTTGGTTACATTTGGGGCATTTTGCAATGTTGGCGTCTGTTGTCATGTAGTACATTCGGTTTCTGACGATTTTCATTTGTATGCTTTTTTGTCTCACCAGATCGTGGAGTAGGGTAGTGAAATCGGCTATAGCGAAGGTTGACATTTTGCTTATTTCGGGGGTGCTGAAGTCTGTGTGGCAGTGGATTCCCGCCATTATTTCTTGTGATGTGAATGCGCCGTCTTTTCGTTCCTTTAGGAAGCAAATTATTTCGGCTTCTACTTTGCTGTGGAGTTTTCCTCCCTCAAACTTTTTTTTGTTTATTGGCATAGGGTTCCTCTGTTCATTTTTAGCGAGTGGGATAAGTTTAGGCGTCTTGTGGCGCTCTGTTTTCTGTTCTTGCGTATGTATCATTGTTGACTAATGAATTAAATCTTATGGCTTAAGAATTGTGATTTTATATAATGACAAATTTGAAACACGACAAAAAAACTCCTACACTAACAAGCACATGAAACGCACCAAAACCAAGCCAATATTACATAGCAGAAACCACAAAAGATAAAATAGACGAGTCAGCACTATACAAACCTGCGAGAACGAAGAAGATGCCTGAAGAAATCTTTGATGTTGACAAATTTGTACTAATTGCGGAGCGAGCAAAATACTGCAGCATTAAACGTCTAGAACGAGAAGTTAAACTGAAACTCCGAACCTCCAGCAAACTGTACACCCTAAAAGTAAACCCCACAAAAGCCGAAGAAATCATTAAAAAACTAAGCTGTGAAATACGCGAAGTATAGGTATTTTTGAAGAAAGTAGAATATACTTTGATTTCTTTGGTTAATTCTTTTCTTTATATGAAAGATTTTTTGTTGCAGAAGTATAGTGCAATTGATGCAGCAATCAGCATGAATACCCGCCATAAGGCGAGACCCATCAGGAGGGCTGTAATGTCAACGCTCCAACACAGGTTCAGTGTTTGTGTGGATCAAACTTGAGGAAGTTCATAGTCTATTTGATATTTGTCTGACTGATCAAACCTAGTTCCCCATATCAAAGCTAGAATTGTTAAACCCGTCCAAATGACCAAGAAATCTAATAACATGACCAATTATCTATTTTGTTGCTTACCTCTCCCCAATACCATTCTGATAACACGCATTCATCAATTAGCATGTTTCTAATGAACATTACAGTTACTAAATGCAAAAATACATTTTGCTGCTAGAAGGGAACTACGTATGTTTTGTTGTCTTCTTTTTTTCTTTTAGTCAATTCAAGGTGTCTTAGAACGGCAATCTGATTTTCAACTTCAAATCGAGAAAGATTAAACTGGTCAACTAGTTCTTGTGGCGTAACTTTGCCTCTGGACTTGACAAACCTGTAGATTGCCTTTTGCTGCTCATTTAGCCTTTCTTCTGCTTCAAGCCCATCTGATTCCTGAAAACGTTTAGCTGAGTAAGTTGCCAATGGGTTACAAGCTATGACTTGGTGGCTTTTCTCCAAATAGCAGTCCTCACAAACCGTGAAACCATCCAGCACATAACTTTCTTCAATCGAAATTTCGCATCCACAACTTTTGCACTTAACGTTACCCGTTTCAGCCATCCGTTTCCACACCATTTAGCCAATTTAGATTACATTTCTTACGATTTATAGTAATCTCTCGTGGACTTTACAGTTCTGCAGGGATATATCATTTTTTTAATGATTCGTTGTTGAAGTAAACGGCATATACTTTCTGGGTGAACAAAGAATATTGGGAATTACAATGTCATCCAATCGACTTTCAAATGAAGAATTCCAAACGTTTCTATATGCGTTATTTGCTAAGGACAAACTAAAAGTGAAATACCAAAACCCTGACGCATGGAGAGGCTACTAACTCAACAAACAAATACTCCAAAATATGCGCTGACTTCTCTGTATTTGAAGTTTAATCTCAAGAGCCTTTAAAGTCAATTAGGCACAGATTATTTTCTCTTTTGCGACATGAAGCGGTCTAACCTATCAAATGTTTTCTCAAGGGTCTCTATGGGCGGCAAGAATACTCCTCTGAAGTGCCCTGCACCGTAAGTTGATCCGAATCCTGAGCCGTGAACAAAGACGAGTCCTGTCTGCTCCAGTAGGTCGCGGACAAACGCCATGTCGTTTTTCCATTTTGAGCCGATTCCGTCAACTTTAGGGAAGAAATAGAATGCGCCCTTAGGTTCTGCACAGCTGATTCCATCAATCTCGTTGAGCCGCCTATGAGAATAATCTCTCCGCTCCCGAAGCTTCTCCACCATATTAGATATGTGATTTTGTGGTCCCCTCAAAGCTTCAATGGCTGCTTTCTGGACAGGAGTATTAGCTGAAAGGCGTATTCGCGCTTCTTTTGTAACATGCTCCCGCAGTTCCTCTATCATTTCTTCATCATGTCCAGTAAAGTACACGTAGCCCAGCCTCCATCCGGTCATCAGATAGATTTTCGAGAATCCGTTAAGCCCGATTACGGGCACATCCTTGGCAACATTAGCTGTGCTCACAGGCTCGTCATATGCAATCTGGTCATAAATCTCATCAGATATCAACGGAATGTCATGTTCTCCCGCCAAATCAACCAGTGCCTTCACAGTCTTCCTGTCGTAAAGTGCTCCGCATGGATTATTTGGGTTAATAATAACTATCGCCCTTGTTGAATCATTTATTTTAACTCGAACATCATCCAAGTCAGGCTGCCAACCATTCTCTTCAATGGTTCTGTACTGAACCGCTTTACCCCCAAAAAACTCTGTATATGAAATGTAGGGAGGGTATGCTGGACCCGGTACCAGAATCTCATCTCCATTCTCAACCAAGGCTCCCAGAACCATCTGTATCGCCTCAGAAACGCCGTTAGAAATTATCACATTACCGGGTAAAACGTCAATGCCGCTAACTCTTTTCTCTTTCTTGCAGATTTCGTCTCTTAGTTCAGGAATGCCCTCTGAAGGAGAATACGCATTGAAGTCCTCTTTAACTGCCTGAATCAGCGCCTCTTTGATGTGCTCTGGTGTCTTGAAGTCAAACAGCAGAGGGTCTCCAATGTTAAGGTAAATTATGTCCTTTCCTTTCTTTTCCAGTTGCCTAGCGTGCCCTACCACATCGCGGATAGCATACTCAAGATTCTGGACTCTTTCCGTGAGATTCAACGCTATGACCACAGCACGATTGATGTTCTACAATAAAATCTTTTCACTTTTACACGCTACATAACGTTGGAAACAACGAATCATAACCACAAATTCGCCTAGTTTAAGTTATACTGTAAATGCTTCTCCTGCCTTTGGAACTATAGCTTCAAGTCCAACTTCAGTTTTTATCCATTCAGCAAACATTTCAGAGTTCGCAGGCTCTCCATGCACCACATAAACTGTAGGGTTTCCCTTCAGTTCCTTGACTGCATCTTTAAGCTCTTTGGCTCCACTGTGGGACGAGAAATCGAAACGCTTCACCTGAGCCTTCACATTCTGCACTTTCCCGTCAATGACACACTTTCCTTCGTCAAGCAACTCTCGTCCAGGAGTTCCAGGAATCTGGTAGCCCACAAGGAAAACGCCGTTCTTGCTTTTTGTCCCAACCTTTTGTATGTAAAAAGCGGCAGGTCCTCCTTTTAACATCCCTGCCGGAGAAATGATTGCCCCAGGCTTACCTGCAGTTTTTCTGCGACCATTCCATCCATCAACCCAAATCGCGGAGCGAAGAGCTTTCATGAATAATTTAGGGTCTCGCATGTAGGACGCGTGATTCATCATTATGCGGTTGGCTTCACGTGCCATGCCGTCCATGGCAACTGGGTACTTGAAATGGTTTGCGGCTAATACACATGCTATTTCTTGTGACCGTCCTACGCTAAAAGCAGGAATTAGGACTGTTCCTCCCTTTTCCACGACTCCATTGACATGTTCCATGAATTCTTTCTCTATCTCTTTTCTGTCGGGATGAACCTCGTTAGCGTAGGTGCTTTCTATGATTATGGCGTCAAGTTCGCCGTAGTCTCGGTCTGCGCCAGAGAGAAGTTGAGTGTCCCCAGAGTTGTAGTCGCCTGTGTAAACGATTCTTTTTCCCTCCGATTCTATCAAGACTTGAGCGCCACCAGGAAGATGACCAGAATTCAGAAGCTGAAAATTCATATCTCCTATAGTCTGATTTTTTCGGAAGTTAAGGTGAACAGTGCTTCTCATCATGGTCTCCAGTTCTAGGAACTCGAATGACAAGTAGTAACCTGACAAGCGTATAAAGTCGGAGATAAGCGGCTTGGCTAAATCAAATGTTAGTTGTGTTCCGAAAACGGGTTTCTTGTCTTGAATGTGAAAGAGTGGAATACCGCCTGAGTGGTCTAAGTGACTGTGCGTTAGAACTATGGCGTCTACCTCTTTGGGCGGAATGTGCATGGGAAACCCAGGTTCGTCACCTAGCATAACGCCATAGTCGAGGAGCAACTGATTCTGTTCTGACTTAACTGCGATACCTGCTCTGCCAACTTCTCTTGCGCTTCCGAGAAATTTAATTTTCATTGGGATTGTTTTCATCCTCCGTTAAAGTAATGTTAATTGGAATATTAACTGGTTTAAATACGTACTATCATTTAAACAGTAACTTTTTTTACAGAACTTTAATCCATCAGCAGATTTGGATTTCAGAAGAAGTCAAAACATGTTTATTGATTACATTACTGCGTCCTGTATTACAGCAGCAAGATGTTCCATCGTGTTTTTAGCCCATGGATCTCTTTCTTGCAGCACAATGAATGAAATTTGTTTCTTTTTGCAGGCCCGTCTGCAAGCTGCCACAACCTTTCCTTTCCAAACTTTTGGTTCACGAAGCAGGATTACCCGCTCATAGACTGTTTTTGTGATGTAGTTTGCCACCTGTTGTGCCACATACGTTACTGTTTCGTAGTCCAAGGGAGTCGCAATCAGGTTTTGTGACAGCGGATAAACTTCGTCAAGTTCTGTGGGGATTACGCCAAATGGAGCGGCATACGTGCAAACGTGAACCAAACCAATTTTATCATCAATTGTCTGATTTAGTTCTTTCATGACTGTTTCATGTTCTTTCGAAGTGTGAAAGGGTTTCTTCCTTGTCTGTGGTAGCAACAAGAGAACCTTGGCTTTTGGCGGCGGAGAATACATCTCAAGAAGTCTATGCCTGTAGCGGATGACCTCTGGACGGGCTAGCCCCAATGAAGTGAAGAAAAAGGCTCCGCTTCTTTTGGTGACGGGACTCTGCTTCTCCATATATGCACTGTATTTTGCTACTTTCTTTAGAGCTTGAAGAAGAGACGGGTGCCCATGCGCCCTCATCTCCATGTGCTCCCAGAGCCGCCCCTCAGTTATAGCCTGCTTTATCCGCCGTAACTCACAGAAACTAACATAGAGATTATGCTCCGCAATCAGCTTCTGCCTCTCCTCTGAAGGTAATGCTCTCACAGTTTCTGGGTCAGTTTTGTTACATGCTGGGCACGAGCATGGGAAATATTCCATTTCGTTAAGTCTTATTGTGCCCGACTCTGTCAGGTAACGTCCATCCCGAGCGAATAATGCGTATGCGGCAGAATCAAACAAGTCGCATCCTAGTGCTACTGCCAAAGAGAACATGAAAGGGTGACCCGCGCCGAAGAGGTGAAGAGGACGGTTTGGAGGCAGATTCATTTTCGCAGTTACAATCATATCAACAAGGACATCAAACTTGTATTGCTCCATCACGGGGGTTGGGCTGCCTAAGGCGTGAACCTGAAAGGGCAGTTTTCCCATTTCTTTTGCTGATTTGGCTATTAGGTCAAGGTACTGTCCGCCCTGAACTGGACCAACCCATACTAGGTCGTCGCGTGATTTCATTTTCTCTAAAGCTTTTGCCCGTTTGATTGTCTCTTTTACAGTGTATCTTGCGTATTCTTTTGGGACACCCCATCCTGTTGGTATATCAAGTATTGTGGCAATGTCCGTGTCTATAGCCTCTTGGAACTGCACAATCTCTTTAGGCGTGGTTTCTACGCCCTTGTAGATAAGAAGCTGATAAGCGCCAGAATCAGTCATTATTGAGCCGCCGAAATTCAAGAATTTATGTAATCCCTTTTCAACGGCAGTTTCTTTGAAGTTCTTGTTTATTATGTAGGCGTTTGTTATGAGGGCTCTGCAGCCAAACTCTTCCTCCAACGTTTTGGGAAGAATCAATTGAATTCCGGGATTTATTACTGGAAAAAGCAGTGGCGTCTCCACTACGCCACTTTTGGTTTCGAACCTTCCTATCCGCGCCATCAAATCTCTATCTAAAATCTCAAAGGACATAACAAAACCGCCAAGACACACATACATTGAATACTGACTCAGAAAACCTCATTTATTAACATTTAAGATCTTTGATTGAAGGAAAAACAGTTTCAGAACCATGTCTAAAGTTGTATTTAGCTCGTGAAACACAAGAGAGAACTTCTGTCCCCGCGAAGAAACGCTAGCATGTTTCACTTTATCTTCTGCAATTCAAAAATTATTATGTTATTAATTTTCGGCTGTCAGATTTCTCTATTTTAATAATTCTAAAACATGCTTAAGAACATCGAGAGTGTCTGAGAGAAAAAAATTAGGGAACCCTGCTTTTTCAATCATATTTTCGAAATAAATCTTGTGTTCAGGAAGGGTTTTACCAGCAAGGTTAAGGACATTTCTAACTTCTGATAATTCGGAGGGATAACGGCGAAGAGTTAAATTATAGTGGTTTGACGAGGAAATTTTTTTCATTTTATTATTTACTAACTCGGTCATTTTTTTAGTTTTTTAATATCCAAATTTACCGCCCAACCAATAAAGTTACAAATGTTTATAGAATTAATTAATTTTTATGCTTCTAAAATATTTGTTTTTTATAAGTTTTGGTTCTGTAAAATAAAAGATTGCTAACGCCGAAGATAATCTATAAAAGCGGTTTTTACTCGAAAATTTGAGGTACAAAATGGAAGTTAAACCCTATTGGCTATAAATAGAATCTAACTTCCACAATCAAAAGGTTACCACATCTGTATTAACTTTTATGGAAATGGCAAAAGAGATTTAAGATTATTTTTCGAGTTAGGAAAAATTTGGAATACGAAAAAGATATAACGTTAGTTTAAAATTGTTTTGAATAGATCATTGCATTCAAAAAAGTAACACATAATTTAAATTTAAAACAACTTACTGTAAATTGTAGTTTCAATTAAAATTAAACAGAAAAAAAGGAGTCAAAAACGGTGAATAAGCAAACATCTGTTTGAGATTATAGTTTAATCCACAGACACCTGCAAACATCTGTAGTCTCAAACGGTTGCATTTATATCGAAAGGTGTGTCTCTTAATTGTGCTGGTTTGGCTGAGGTTAACGTTTATGGTCTGCAAAGTTCACTTGTATGAAAAGCCGGTCTTGAATGACCCCGTGTTGATTGAGGGATTACCGGGCATCGGTTTTGTCGCAAACATCACGGCATTACATCTCATCAAAGAATTGAATGCAACACTGTTCGCAGAAATTAAATCCTCATCATTCCAAGACCTCGCCATGACCACAGGCAATGGACAGACATACTTTCCCACAAACCAGTTTTACTACTACAAAGGAAAAGAGGGCGAAAGAGATCTCATTATTCTCTACGGTAACACACAAGCCCTGACCACAACTGGACAGTATGAGCTCTGTGGAAAAATCCTAGACATATCAGAAGAACTGGGATGCAAATATATCCTGACTGTGGGCGGACTAAGAAAGGAAGAAAAAATCGAAACCCCAGAAATCTACTGCACAGCCTCAGACACAGAAACCTTGCAGGAGGCTTTGGATTTTGGCGCCAAAATAATGAAAGGTCACATCTTTGGAGTGGCAGGGCTTCTTGTTGGATTATGCACCTTACGTAACATTAAAGGTCTCTGTCTCTTGGCTGAAACTTCTGGCTTGTATCCAGACGCAGTGGCTACGCGAGCAGATCCTAAAAGCCATTAATACTATGCTGAATCTGAAAATAAACTTAGAGAACTTGAGCGCGGCTGCCGAAGAAACAGGAGAAATACTGAAATCTTTTGGAATAGTTACTTCTTCAATAGAAAAAAAGGATCGGGAAGCGGATTTCCGCTGGTTTATTTAGCTGCTGCGTCTTTAGTGAACAAACTGTAGACTCGTTGCACGCGTTCTGCTATCGGTCCTGAACCTTCCACCACGCCTTTTTCGGTTACTTTGATCTTTTCCATGACCCAGATGAAGCCTTGGTCTTCATAGAGTTTAATCATTGTTGGAAAGACTTTTTCGAGGCGTTCGTATAGTGCCTTCAAATCGAATGGTTTTTCGATGGTGAAGATTTGGCCCAGGATGCTGCCGTTCAGGAATATTTTGTGTATTGTTGTGCCTTTTTCGTCTTTAGCGTCTGATAGTGAGAGGCTTAGTGTATCAGGGTCTATGCCCGATAATGTTCCGCTATATTTTTTGCCATCAACCGTGATTACCATTACTGATTTATCAAGGAGCGATCCAAGTTCGCCATAGAAGTTTCTTTTAGCTACTGACATCTTAACACCTAGCCACTAGATAGAAAAAGAAGAACTTATTTATTTCTACAAAAAACAAGAATTTTGTCACATTTCCTGACTAAAAAAGCCAGTTTGAAGTGCCGACTAATAGTTACAGTTTATTCATAGTCATCATTCAGTTTTCATCAGTCTCTTCATTAGCTGCTGTTTGCTCTCTGAAGGAGACAGTTATTTTGTTGCCTTTTTTGACATAACTGTTCTTGTTTACAAAAATGATTTTTTCTGGTTCCAGATCATCCTGAAGATCAACGTTTGGACCAACCATGCTCTGGGGGCCAATCTTTACTCCGGGTTCGAGACAGGTGTTGATTCCTGTTTTGCAGTTGTCTCCTATTATGGCGCCCAGCTTGTTTGTGCCCGAATCTATCTGTTTGTTCTCCTATTCGAACTTTAACGTTGTTTTCGTCAAACCGAAAATTGGCGGTTATTGTTCCTGCGCCAAACAGGCAATTATTGGAGATTATGGAGTCACCGATGTAGTTCATGTGGAACCAGCAGTTGTCTCCGATTAGGGAGTGCTTGATTTCTGTTGAGAAACCCACAACACAGTTGCTGCCTAATGAAGAGAAATCGCGAACCAAACTGTTTCCCCCAACAACACTGTTTTCGCCTATGTAGCAGGGTCCCTTTATGCAGGCGCCCTCAAACACTTTTGCTCCCTTTTCTATCCAGACATTACCTTCAACTGTTGCACGTCTCAGAAAGCTTTACGTCCTCTTTGATTGTTTGCTGTTTTATTTTGTTGTCCATAAGATGCTTGTTTATGGTGAAGAGGTCCCATGGATACTTGTAGCCCGCAAAAAATCCTTCATAGCTCACGGCTTTGACAATGTTCCGGTCTTTGATGAATTGCAGTATTGCATCCTCGTATTGGTGATCCGAAACTGGAATCTTCTTGTAGAAATCAAAAATCTGTTTAGTAAGTATGTAGACGCCGACCACAGCCAGATTGCTTGGCTCCTTACCCTTCGGAGGCTTTTCAACAAAATCTGTCACATTCTCGTCCTCAACGCGGATTATTCCAAACTTCCACGTTTCCTTTACTGGTTTGCAGGAGAGAATTATCTGTGCTTCTTTTTCCTTGAATTGATTATGCATCTGTTTTATCAGTGAAGCTTCGAAGATGTCGTCAGCGTTGACAACAAAAAAGTTGTCTTCTGCTAATTCTTCTGCGGTTTTGAGGGCATCCGCCATGCCTAAAGATTGATTCTGGACAGTGTATTCGATGTTAACTCCAAATTTGCTGCCGTCTTTCAGGTAATCTTTGATTTGTTCTCCCTTGTGGCCTACGACAACCACGTAGTCTTTTAGTCCTGCTTCTTTCAGGGTGTCTATGACGTGATGAATCAGCGGTTTTCCTAAAAGCTTGAACATGGGTTTAGGGTTGTTTGCTGCAAGCGGAAAAACTCTCTTTCCCTCTCCCCCGGCAAGGATGATTGTCTGCAATCAATCACCTTTCAGGGCTTTGTTTAGTTCCTTTACTGCAAAATCGTAAAGTTTCTTTAGTTTCTTTTCTGTCCTAGCCTCAGCAGAGATTCTTATTACAGGCTCAGTGTTTGATGCTCTTAGGATTACCCAGCCGTCTTTTTCTATCAGCTTCACGCCGTCAATGTCTAGGGTTTTCAGTCCATGCTCCTTGAATTGGCTCCGAACCTTTTCGATTACAACAAATTTCTTTTTGTCGGAGCACTTGAAGTTTTCTTCATAGACTGATGGATATTGTGGCAGGGCAGCAACCATTTCTGAGAGTTTCTCATCGGTTTTTGAGAGGATTTCCGCCAGTTTCATGCTTGCGAACACGCCGTCATCCATCCCGTAGACGTCAGCAAAATAGAAGTGGCTGCTTTTTTCTCCGCCCAGCAATGCTTTCTCTTCGATCATTTTGTCCATTATGAATGTATGACCGACCCTCTCAACAATGGGTATTCCGCCGAGTTTCTTTACGTATTCTTCAACAGCCATGGAACAGCTCAGCTCGTAAACCACCTTTCCGCCAGGCTGTTTCTGGAGAATGTCTTTGGCAAAAATCAGTAATGTCAGGTCTCCGGGGATCAAGTTGCCTTTTTCGTCAATGAACACGGCTCTGTCGCCATCCCCGTCGTATCCTACTCCAAAATCTGCCTTGCGCTTAACCACTTCATTCATCAGTTCGCCTAAAGTTTCAGCATTTGGCACAGGGAGATGCGCCGGAAATGTGCCGTCGGGTTCCTTGTTCAAAGTTAAGATGTTGCATCCCATTCTTTCGAAGAGAACAGGAGCTACCAGTCCACAGGTGCCGTTTGCCGTGTCTGCTACAACATTAAGTTTTCTTTCAAAATGTATCTTGCTCTGAACAAAATCCTGATACTTGCTGATTATTCCCTCATGACGTGCTGTCTTGCCACTACTTTTACCCAGCGCTTTGGGGTCAACCTTTTTTGCGTACTGTTTGATTGTCTCCATGTCCTTGCCGTAAATGCTTCCCTTCTGTCCCCTGAATGCCTTGAATCCGTTCCATTTGGGTGGGTTATGTGAGGCAGTAACCATGATTCCCGCGTCCATCTTGAGAATGTTTATGGCAAAATAGAGTAGAGGAGTTGGAAGCACGCCCACATCAGTTACGTTGCAACGGGAGACGAGACCCGAAACTAGGGCGTCACGGAGTTGTTCTCCGCTGATTCGGACGTCTCTGCCTACTACGACGGTTTTGCCGTCTAGGAACTTGGCGAATGCTGCTCCTATTTTGGATGCAACTTCTTCTGTTAGGTCCTCTCCGAAGATTCCTCTTATGTCATAGGCTCTGAAGATGTGGTCAAAGTCTATTTTTGAAGCGGTCAAAACTTTTTCCTCTGAGATTCTATTTTCGGTCAACTTACTTAAATTATAATCGATGTTAATTGAGAGTTTACTACATGTTCTTTAACTATTTTATTTATAATAATCATAAATTGCATCAACATTGCACCATACATTCAATAAGTCTTTGTGGGAAAATAAAGTTTCTGGAAGCATTTCACGAAGGAGTTAATTCAAGCGCGCGCCGAAAATAATATACATTCTCAAACATTATTCAAGTGAGGGCACTCATGAGAGGTAAACCTTTCGCATTAGCGTTTATCGCAATAATCTTATTATCCGTTGTATACAATCCAAGTTTTGCACAGACTTAAAAGACAAGCACCTTAACAGCAATTGAGGATACTCATGTTTAGGCTGCCGACCGTAACTATGGCAGTTGGCAAACCTTAATTGTTCAATCCGCGCGCTAGGCTGTTTAGAAATTGTCGTTGATAGTTTATTTTCTGTTTTTCTTGTTGATGCAAAACCTGTTTTTCGGTGTTTTACGTTCTACTCCTTTTAAGGAAATCTGGAGACCTAGGGCTTGGGTTCTGCCTTTTTCTTTTATGGTTAACCCTATCTTTAGTGCTTCTTTGACGTCTCATCAGTTTCATTGATGTTGTGTAATGTTTGATGCAACGAATGAGACTGGACTTATGCTGTCTTACAGCTGCAAGGGCTAGAGCATGGCAGAGAAACTTAAGCAGGCATGAATGAAAACCTGTTCCAGTCCTCTTACTCGCAGATGATCTAGGAGAAGCCACTCTTTGGCTCTGCCAAACATCCGTTCCACACTCACCCGTTTCCTGAACAACTTAACTAACCGCTTAACTCCCCGAGTAATGAAGTCTTTACCAACCTTTAATCCATTCTTGAGTTTAGAAGATCTCCTGTAGGGTATGACTGGTTCAGCACCAAACTGTTTCACATCTTCTCTAACTTTAGAAGAGTTGTATTGGGCGTCAGCCAAAACAGCCTTGAAGTTTACACCAAACCCTTCAGCTTTTCCAGCAACGGTTTAGTAAAGAGTTTCTCGTTCATGTTACAGGACGCAACCATAAACGCTAAGGGCAACTCACTGCCTGTGCAGCATGCCGCATGCACCTTATAGCCAAGAATGAATCCTCTTCTAGCTCTTCCAACTCGAGCTTCAGGGTCACTTTTTCCTGTTTTGTTGTCTAAGCTTCTTTGGCTGTAAGCTTTGATTGCAGTTCCATCCACAGCAACCACTTCTCCCTTAACGGTTCTATGCTTTAGGAGCTGCTTTAGCAAAATTGAAAAGACTTTTTCGTATCCGTCTTTGCCTAGGCGATGTCTAAATTGAGTGAACAAGCCGTGACTGGGTGTCCTTTGTTTGAAGCCACACGCTCTAGCTACCTGCTTATTTCTTTTTAGCAGCAACGAGAGTCTGCGGTCGCTGGGAACACGCCATAGATACTTCAACACTTGAGCCTTCAACATAGAAACAGGATTGTACGGTTTTCTTCCAGCACCTTCTCTGTGATAAAGAGACGTCAAGAAACCACGAATAGAACTTAAATTCAATGACCCAAGCACGTGCTTAATGCTCAAAGCTTCTTCCTAACATAAGATAACGCAAGCAACAAATTAATTTCTAAACAGCCTAGCGCGCATACGACACAGCATATGCCTATCTCAAGTTTGATTTGTCAACACTGCCAGTTGACATAATTATAATTTCTGCCACTCTCAGCTTACGAACATCAGATCAAAGAGCAATTTACGAAACCCCAGTTTCCGTTCATTTTTGTTCAGATAGCTCTTGGAAAGAAATGCAGATAACTTGGAACAACAAACCATCTTTTGATTCATGTTCTCTCGATTCCACCATAATTCTTAAACAGACAGCACGTGTTTTACCTTCTTGGTATTCTTGGACAGTGACCTCAACATGTCAGACAGCACTAAAAAACACAAATAAGCTGCTAACATTCATTCTCGTTGGAGAAAAGACTTTTGAATCGCTTTTTGAAGAGGCTAATTATTTGTCACCATTTTTTGATTCAAGAGAAACCTCTAATCCGCCGAAACTTACTATTACATATGAAGAACCGTCTGAACCTGAACAGCCCACAGATTCGGAAGAAAAATCCCTTTTGCCGTTTAATCTTTCCATGGAGATGTTGTTTTGGATAGTTGCCATCATAGCAGTTGTCATAGTTGGGGTCGTTGCATACAAAATTGGAAAAAGGAAGAACAAAAGTGTAAATGATATGCGCACAAATTCTCACTTACTGGTTTTTTTGGAGAAAAATAAGAGTTAGTCCTCCATGTCAGAAAGACCAAGAGAATAACTAATCCTATTGTTGTTCCTATGAGGGAAAGAAACCAAGTGTTTTCTGAAATTGTTTGGTCAAAAACTTTCATCAAGTATTCTATCCACAAACCGCTCGCAAGTCCGACCAGAACAGATAATGTGATTCCAAAGAAAAACCATCCTCTTTCCTCTCTTTTATCTGCCAGCTGTTTAGCTATGAGTTCTAAAGTTGTTTCTATGGCCTTGAGCCTTTGTTCTATTGAATCTATATTGATGGCTTTGCTTTCTTCGTTTTCAGCTTTATTTTTCTTATTTTGTGCGTCCAATTTTATCAGCTTCTATTTTTGCAACTTGCTACCGATTTAAGTCTAAAATGAAAAAAGGAAATGAAATGATTAAAAATGCAAAGCTCAGAATATACAGATTAGAATATAAAATTAATGCCAAAACTGGAACTGAAACAATGAAAACAATAAACCTGAAAAGACTGTATACTCCCCATTCTTTTTTTACATAAGCTTGAATTTGAGAAGTTTTTTTTGAATAATTTTTCTGACATTTGTTTAATAAATGTTGGAGTGTTGATTGTTCACTCACCTTCAAGATTCTTGCTAATATTTTCATATACTTAGGTTGTTTTAACTTTTTTCGGAACAATAACGGTCTAACAATCAATTAGACAGAAATGTTATAGTTGAATTGGTCTTAAAATGGGTTGGGGATATAATTGATGAATATGATCATGGAGACTCTTGGAAAATAAAGTTTCTGTTAAGAGTAAACAAGAATGAGATTTCTTTGATAAGTATAAATTGCTATAATTAATTGTATAACATATTATTGTTAGAAATTGAGGTTTTACCCTTTTTATTTCTTCTATATGTTGGGGGAGTCTCATTGTAAGAAAATATAAAATTTGTCCGTCAGGGCTGACATGATTAATGTTAAATACCACTTTGTTACAAAGAACAATTCTAGGGGGAAAGAACAAGGATTTTTCTTAATTCTTTTTCCCAAAAACAATAAAAATGAAAACAACTTAAAAAGGAGAAAAAATATGCAAATTTCAATAAACAAAACAAAATTAACAGCAACAATCACTATAACACTATTAATGATTTCTGCTTTTACCTTAATGCTAAATGTTCCGGTTCAAGCTCAAACATCAGTACCTTCCGGTGTCACTCCCACAAATCTGCAAGAAGGTGGCTCTATAGCTCTACCTGCAGGAGTTACCCCTGATTATGAGGTTATTACTCATCCCTACATCAGCGTCCGACCTAAAACCATAGGACTAAATCAGATCTTCCTGGTCAACTTATGGACTGAACCCGCAGTTCACGCAAGCCGATACCTTTCAGACTACAAAGTGACAATCACAAAACCTAGCGGAGCCCAACAAGTCGTATTAATTGATTCCTATCGTGCAGATTCAACCGCATGGTTTGAATGGATAGCTGATGAGATTGGTACATGGACAATCGAATTTGACTTCCAAGGCGCCTATTTCCCAACGGGGAACTACACTTCATATCCCGGGGCTTGGATAGGTCCTCAGGTCTGGAGCTTTACAGAATCATGCTACTATCTGCCCGCAACTGCTGACCCTGGAACATTAACCGTACAGGAAGAGCCGGTGCTTTCTTGGCCATATGGAGATCTACCAACTGACTATTGGGAAAGACCAGTATCACCCGAAAACAGAGGATGGTGGCCGATTCTAGGATACTTCCCATCAACGGGTGTTACAGGAGAAGGTGCCATCTGGGACGAACTTTATCCAGACACAAACAAATACATGAATACAGACTATGACTTTGTTCCCTATGTCCAAGGCCCAAACACTGCCCATATTGTATGGAAACGAACAGAAAACATTGGAGGTCTCATTGGAGGAGTAGCTGGACAACTATCTTGGACTAGCGGTGGAAATACCCCAAGCATAATATATGCTGGCAGATGCTACGATTCAAAAACAAGAGTATATTTAGGTGAAGTTCAAAACTTATGGACTTGCACTGATCTTCGCACAGGAAAAGTCATTTGGGAAAGAACAGACGTATCTCCAGCACCGAGCTTCGTAATGTATGAACCTGGTTTTTCAGAAGTTCCTGGCGCTGACCCTATGTCTGGAAGGAATGTATGGCTTTGTGCATTTTCTGGTGGAAAACTACAGAGATATAACCCAACAACTGGTGATTTAGCAACAGAAATCGATATATCTCCATTGTCATCAGGGGATTACTATGGCGATAATAATTTTATCAGCTTGCAGAATCTAGGCGGCCAACGTCGTTTAATCAAATGGACAATAGGAATTGAAAACCTCCCAAGTTTACGAACCAATCTATACATGCAAGTGCTAAGCAACATAACATGGCCATGGACAAATTTGGGTGATTCACAAGATTACGGATCGATGATAGCTTTTGATGTCAATGCAATTACTCCTCCTTCCGTGGGAGCATGGGTTGGACTAGAAATAAGGGCTGCCGACATGGAAACAGGCCAAGAGCTATGGAGCAAACAACTTGAGGACGACAGATATTTCAGCAGCAGCACAGCAGTTGCAGACCACGGAAAAGGTGCTGTAGCCATGAGTAATGGCTATTGGCTGGCATGGGATCTGAGAACAGGAAACTTAGCATGGAAAAGCGAAATAACAGACCTTCCTTGGGGAATGTGGTGGCCCTACAGTGTAAGCTCAGCTTACGGCATGATTATCGACGGCAGCTACGCCGGAATGTATGCCTTTGATTGGGATGATGGAAGCATAGTCTGGTTCTACGAAGCACCAACAGAATTCCCATTCGAAACTCCATATGTTAATAGCGACGGCACAGAAGTTTACTCTTTCCGTGATTCTCAAATTATCGCTGACGGAAAAGTCTACACTCGCAATCAAGAGCACACAGCTACTCAGCCTCTTACTAGAGGTTGGAGCACCCACTGCATAGACGCTTTTACAGGCGAAGGCATATGGAACATCACCGGCTATACTCTTCCAGGTGCTATCGCCGAGGGCTACATGGTAGGCGACTCCGATTACTTTGGACAAACCATTGCCTTTGGCAAGGGTAAGAGCGCTACAACAGTTACAGCACCTGATGTTTCAGTTCCAAAAGGAACAGCTTTCACAATAAAAGGCACAGTATTGGATCAATCTCCTGCTCAACCAGACACACCATGTGTATCCACAAATTCAATGAGCACTTGGATGGAATACTTGCACATGCAAAGACCAATCGATGGATTACATCATGATGAAACAATTGTTGGCGTTCCAGTTACTTTGACAGCTATTGATACAAACAATAATGAAATTGTTATTGGCACAACAACATCAGACGGCACCACTGGTGTTTTCGGTCATGCGTGGACTCCATCAGCTGAGGGCACCTACAAGATAGTTGCCTCTTTTGCGGGTGATGATTCTTATGGCAGCTCATTTGCCGCAACTTTTGTTACAGTCGGTCCAGCAGCTTCAAGCGGCGGACCAATTGAACCTGAACCTTCACCATCACCTTCGCCATCACCCTCACCATCGCCTTCACCATCTCCATCACCTGAACCGTCGCCTGAACCTTCGCCTTCGCCATCACCTGAACCATCACCATCACCTTCGCCAGAGCCGACACCTGAAACACCTTTGATCACCACCGAAGTTGCTATCATCGCAGCTGTAGCTGTTGCTGCAGTAGTAGGCGTAGCAGCTTTCTGGGTATTCAAAAAGCGGAAATAATCCCAAATTTTCCCTCCCCTTTTTTTGTGGGAGTAACCGGATAGAAATTTGTTGCTATGAAGGAGGTTTGATTGGTTAAAATAGAAAGGAGAATAATGAAAATGATTTGGTTATTTGGGGGAGTTACCAATGAGACGTCAAAAACGTAAGAGTGGGATTTGGCATCATAGGGCTCCAGATTTTAAGCTAGTATATTGCGGACCAAAAGAAGGCTTTCCAGAGAAAACAAAAGAAATTACAATTAGAAAAGAAGTCTCTGAAACAAAAAATATGCACGATTCAACTCAAAGGAGATAGAAACAATAGAAGAAAAATTGATTACCTATAGGATTAGCGCAATTATATTCAAATAAGACAATACACAAAAAAATCTTCCCTCTTTTTTTGGAACTAACAAGAGAAACAGAAGGGGCTGAGAAGGCTCAAAACACAGGAAGAATGAAATATGATTCTCCTCTATTCGGCCTGGAATTGTTTCATCACTCATCAACAACTGTGCTAAAGCCTCAGCAAACCCTTCTTTTTAGCACTCAGACTTCCTTAGCATACTCTTTTGTAAACAATATATAATTTATGAAAGCCTGAAAAAATTGGGATTTTTAGAAGACATCCATTCTTAGTCATCAACTATACGGTTATTCTTCAATAATGACCGGGTAAGGAATTGCTTTTTTCCAGTTTGTTTCGAAATGTTCTTTGAAATTTAACAGAATCGGCTCATTGTTTGTCCATAAAGTTCTGGAACATTTTATTGGAGGTTTATCATCAAGAAAAATTATCACAAATTCGTTATCACAATTTATTCCCCATAATTTTATGCAATCATAAAAGATTCTCTCCTCTTAAAGAGATAGAATGGAGAGCAGAATATAACGTGGGGAAATCATTTCTGAAAGAACTCGAATCTATCAAAACTAATATCGAGGCATCTTTGGGTAAAAAACTGTGGTTGCGTGCGCGCGATCTCCATTGCGTCTTTATTATTAATTATTTCTAGAATTAACGAAGATGGAACAAAAGTAAATCGAAGAGAAGAACAGCATGAAATAGCTCATGATAGAATGTTGACAGATGAAGAGGAAAAAGAATTTGAGAGTTTTACCTAGATATTTGCAAACAGGAAGAGCTATCTGATTGAGAGAAGCAAAAGGAAAATGATTGTAAAAGACATTAAGAGTGTATTGAAACATCAATAGCCTTTGAAATTCTAGATAAGGATTAAATATTATACCTTAACAAATGATAAGGAATCTGTTATCCCTAAATTTTTATCAGTGATACGTTCACCTTGAAGTCTAGTATTTTTATTTGGGGTTAATAAGAATGTCATTTCATGTTGAGCTTATCATCAACTAATCAATTCCTTTTCCACTCTTTTCGAAGCTATCCATGAAACCAATACCACAATTACTAATAGAACTGATAAAATTAGTATCATACTTAACCAAAATGAATCATATCCCCTTCCGATATTAAAGAAGATGATTATCGAAAGAGCATCAAAGATACCAACACCTAAAGCTCCAAGTTTAAGAACAGAACCCCACCCTAGTCCCATCTCAAAATACACCTCATCACTTGTTTTATTCCACCTTGTAGATTTATAATTTTGTAAAAGGCTTCTTTATGCTCTAAAACTAGTTCTTAATGAGGTTTCAGCAGTTGATTATGGTATAGTGAAGGAGGAACTGTCGTGGTTAGTTTTCCAGCCAGTAAGCTTTACAAGATAGTCGCCTGAAGGAAGAGTAGTGTTAAAATCTAAGGTTAATGATATTTCCGAACCACCAGGCAACTCAGCCAAAGCAAAATAACCTCTCTGAGCAAATGCAGCAACAAATTCTTCATTACTTGGAACCCGTGCAATATTCTTATTAGTGCTATTCAAAATGATTGCGCTCTCAATTACAGTGTTCCTACTTGTAATTGATTTGACAGTTATGGAGAGAACAAGTGGATTAGTGTCAACCACTGTAACCTGTGTTATTTCACTCCTCAAAGAATCCATTTCAAGAGCACTAAAAAATGCATAGCCACAACCAAAAACAAGGGTGGCAAAGGTTATTGGTGGAATTAAGAGAATTGCCAGTGCTGTAAACAGTTTTCTATGATTTTTGAAATATTGCATTATGATTCCAACCATTCCAACAGTAAGCAATCCAATACCACCTATCACAAACCAAAGTGAAAGTTTTGATGAGGACATTGGAGATAAAAGCACCAAAATGTTCAAAGCGTCTGCACCATCCAAATAGGCACCTACAAGAACTAGGGTTAAAATAACAATTCCAAACATGGCAAGTAATCCATAGAATCTTGGAGAAAATTTCAATGTTGACTTCTCAATAAAACAAGTTAGGTTAGTTAGCATTTGTTTTTTATGAATATACAGTAAAGTTTTCTAGTCTTTCCAGAATTTTGTTTTAAATTTTTAACCCCAAATCCAAACTAAGACGCATCAATGGAAATGGCTGTTCATTCCATGATAGTGATATCACCACGGTGTTTTTGCAAAACTCCCCCTTTTTTCTCATTTACTTATGATAATCAATATCTTTGCTTCATAACGGTTAGAAGCAGAAAATAATCATCAGATAACGTAAATGTTTGGTTCTGGTGAACCCAATGAATTTGCAGGAAACACAAGGAAAAATGATTTTTGCCCTAAGCAATCCTCTTCGATGTTGGATTATTGAACTTTTGAAATCTCATAGGGCACTCAGTTCATCTGACCTCGCAAGTATATTAAACATTAGTTTGGGCAGATGTTATTATCATCTTGACAATTTAACTGGTTTAGTTAAACAAGATAAAGAACAACGATACTTTTTGAGCGAGGAAGGAATAATAGCCTTTCAATTATTAGTTGAACCAAAAGAACTTTAGAGAATCAATCGTCAGAATCGTAAAGTGATATTCTAAGGGTTACATTGGTGATGAAGGGGTGCGGGTAATGGGATTCGCACCCTAATTTACCAGTAAATATAGAATAATTCAGGTTAGCGGACATTTTATCTTGTTGTTTTTTCCTGTAAACCTCAATAGCAATTATACAAGCTATTACTAGCGGAAATAAAGTCCATGATGTAAACTCTGGAATATCGGGTAGTTTGCTCGATGTTGTCAATGGTTCATCTCTTAAGATTTATTTTGTCTTTTATGTTGTTTTGAGTTTTTGAAACGCCTTTAGTCTAGGACATAAGCAAAAATTTTTAGAACTTTGACAGTATTTTTTTAACTCGTTTTCGGTAGGTTTGTAATAAAGGATACCTGTCTCTCCTGGTCTAATTGGTTGTGCATGACAACGAAATTCAGAATTTAAAGGATTTAAGAATATGCAAATCATGTATTATCCCTCTAAATTATATTCACTTAAAATTCATTTAAGCTGTTTGAACCAAAGAACAAAAAATTCGGAAAGCAAACCGAAACTAAACTTTTTGATTTGTGTTTTGAGTATGTTACAGAAATGGATGGAGTTAAGCTATTCAGAAAACAAAAGTAATCTAAGAATAGGCTAAACTCAAAGTGTTAGCTTAATCCTACGTGGGTGGCGAACGGGGTTAATTCTTTGGCGGGTAGCCCAGTTCTATGAGCAGTTTTTCAATCTCGGTCTTGGTTGTAGGTGAATTATATTTAATTATGGCCTTCTTGGCTTCGACATCAACAGTGACGGAGGTGACTCCAGAGAGTTTCCCAACCTCGCGCTCAATATTCATCTTACAATGACCACAATTCACCGTGGGAATATTGTAGGTAATAGTATTCATAACATTCTCTCCATTTTTTTCAGTTTATTTTCAGAGTAATATCTATTTTGTCTTGTTTTAAGAATTTTGATAGCGAATGTGCAAAGTATCATGGGGGACATTATACTGACTATAATCCTGAAAGACTCAAGAGAATCTATGAAGAGGCTAACCTCAAACTATTAGCCTAATACAAATCTTGCTGATCTTTATTCGATTCCTATTCCCCAAAGTGGAACCGTGACCACGGTTGAATATCTACCCCTAAAAAATCTACTAATCGCGTCAATGAGGCTCTCGCGGAACGATAAGAGTCTACTCCGTTTACCCAGTTTCCAAAGGGCATTTCATCATATGTTAGAATTAGTAACAAAAGCACACTTGCTATTTTGTTGGCTTTTCTGTTTCGTCGTATGTTTTGTGAATAACATCTTTCACTTTCTTTGTGATTTTTGGTCCTAAACCATGAACATCCTTTGACCATTGATCCACATTTGCGAGCGCATTTAACGGACACTGATACGAATTCAAAAGAGATACCGCTTTTTCTCTTCCGATGTTGGGTAGACTAGCCATAAAAAAGATTTGGGCATCAGCCAAACTGTCATGCTTCTTTACCGGATGAACAACTGGTGATCTCTTCTCGACAATCTGTTCCTGTTTCGCGGCAGTGTACAGGAAATCTACAGTTTCTTTGTAGCTGTTTGTATGCATCAGATTGATTCCCTGTTTAGCAAGAGCAAACATGGCGCCCCAAACTGAGGCAGGCTGAATCTTGCTATACTTGTAGACGATAGGCAAGTAGCCCTCGATTAGAATGAAGGGTTTCTCGTAGCACTCTTGTAACGTGAACAGTTGATCGAAAAGGTATCGTCGGGTGAGAGTGTAAACGAAGTCGCTGACCGTTTTTCTTTCAAAGGCGCAGAGGCTTGAAATAACATAATCACCTTTTTCGAGGTATCTTATGCTGATGTCTGCACCCAGCTCTGTTAGGCCTTTAACTATTTTTGGTGCTGACTTAGCCTCGCGACTGTCTACTATGATGGTTGGTTGGTCTCCTTTTCCCTTTTCTCCGAGAAACGGAATAAGTGTTTCAGCTCCAGACATGCATTTCTCCATTATTATTTAATTAAGGGAAAGGTAATAAATGGTGGGGGTTCATTGACGCATTGAGAGAACAGAACTATGCTCTATTTGGCATTCTCGGACCATTAATTGCGATTATTTTTATTGCAGCGGCTATACTTTTGTCCCCGTGGTTCAGTTGGGGAAGCAACGCTTTGAGCGACCTTGGGCACTCTGTTAAGAGTGATGTGGCGCCGTTGTTCAATTTCGGCTTGCTTTTGTGCGGATTTCTCACAATCTATTATTCCATAACAAGCTTCAGAGGTCACGCCAAATATACAAGCTACTTTCTGTTGCTCACTGGATTGGCTCTTCAGCTAGTCGCCACATTTAATGAGGTTTATGGCGCTCTTCATTTTCAGGTTTCAGTACTGTTTTTCGCGGCGCTGGGCTTTGCTTCCATCAGCTATAGTCATAGAGAAACGGTCGGTTCTAGCCGTTGCGGCCTTCGGTATCGGTGCTGTTTCATGGATACTTTATGGACTAAAAATTTACAGCGCTGGAATCGCAGTGCCTGAAACCATATCTTCAATGGCAACTGCTTCATGGGTTGTGCTGTCTGCTCTGAGAATATACCTCAACAAATCAACTACATGAAAAGAGGATGCAACTAGGTATCGCACGTTTTTGTTTAAAGCTGGTGCCCAATGCTCTTTGGAGCAGAAAACAAAAGATAGATGTAATTACTGGAGTATATATGTCAGAATTCGAAATATTCTGAAAAAGGGAACAAAAAGGATCTATGGCATAGGCTATGGCCATGGAAAGGCGAGCGATTTTGTTTTGTTGCTGTTTTGTTTGGCATTTATGTTAATCGTTGTGGGTGTTTCAGGTCGTAGCTGGCGCTGCTGAGTGGTATTCGGTTTAATCCTATGCTTGTGAGTCTTCGGCAGATGTGATTGAGGGACTCTTCTGTGCCATTTAACAAGTTGCCGCCTTCAGGTGTGAGGGCGTAAACTTTTTTGGGGCGGTCACTGTTTAGGTCCCATTGGCTCTTGATGTAGCCTTTTTCTTCTAGGGTTCCAAGCATGGGATATATTGTGCTTGGACCGAAATAAACTCCAAAGTTTTTGCGGATGCTTGTGATGATTTTGTATCCGTGCATGGGGTTTACATTTAGGAATTGAAGAATTACGAGGTCTAGTAGGCCTCTCATGAGTTTGATTTGGACTTTTCTGATTTTTTCGTTCATCTTTTTCTTCTCTTGTTTTTTTGTTCTACAGTTGTCCTGTTTTACGCATATACAATATGTCCACTTTCTGACATATTACAATCTTTACATGACATAAAAACATGATATAAAGGTTCGTGCAACCCAAAAACATAGAAAAGCATATCAGAGCATACAAAAACTGACTAAAAACCTCGACAGCTTAAATAACAAAAGGCATCAATCTACATTATGCGTCAAAAAGGAAGGAAAACGTTGACAGAAGAACCGAAAAAACAAATTGTTCAACGCATGACCAGTAACTTCCTTGACATCCTAATCTTGAGGCTCCTCCAAACAGAGCCAATGTGGGGGTACAAAATTATAAAAAAAACCCAAAGACTCTTTGAAATAAACCTTAGACACGGCGCCCTATACCCGCTACTCAACACCCTAGAAACAGAAGGATACGCCAGAAGCGAAAAAATAACCAAAGAAGGACGCATAAGAAAAGTTTATGACATAACACCAAAGGGAACACAACTAGTTGACGCATACTACACAGTTCCTAAAAGAACAACTAACAAAAATGGACATAGAAGAGGCTTAACCTTGAATAATACTATCAGCCCAGAAGAGATTACTGAGCAATTACAAAAACTTCTTCAGGAAAGAGGAAAAAAAACCCTAGAACTAGCCAGAAAAACAGTTTTTGAAGAAAAAATTGAATCCCAAGAGGTCCGAGAAGCCCTAAATTATTTCATGACTGAAATTTGGCACGACGTAACAAGACCCGGGTTACTTTCTATTGTCTGTGAAGCCGTAGGCGGCGATTCCAACATAACTACACCCGTTGCTATCTCAATGATTTTGATAAGTGGAGCAATAGACATACATGATGACATCATTGATCAATCTAAAAACAAAGGATCACGACCCACAGTTCTAGGCAAGTTTGGTCAAGACATTGCACTGATTGTTGGAGACGTCTTATTATTCATAGGTTTTACAGCATTGTATAAAACGCAGTTGATAAAGGAGTCCCGGTCGAAAAAATCGCTAGTATAAGCGATATAATTAAGACAACATTTTTGGAGCTTGGAGACGCTGAAGCGCTTGAACTTCAGTTTCGAGGACGAGCGGACGTTACGCCTGAAGAATATCTTCAGGTGGTGAGAAAGAAAGCAGCGGATATTGAAGCATATACGCGAATTAGCGCTATAGTCGGAGGTGGTTCTAAAGAAGAAATTGAGGCTCTTGGAGAATACGGCAGGCTTCTTGGGCATGCTAGTGATATTGCGAGACGACATGATAGATATGCTTGACCCAGAAGAAACAATTCACAGAATAAAAAAGGAGCACTTGTCACTGGCAATCCTTTACGCGTTGCAGAATCCTGAAATGAAATCCTTGGTCTCTGACCTTCTGAAGAAAACAATTACAGACAAAGGACGCTGAAAAACTTTCAAGGTTTGTCGATAAAGCCGGAGGATTTATTCGTATTGACCGGTGCATGCAAGAATTAGCCCAAGATGCTTATAATAAAATAGAAAAAGTTAGGTTTAACAAAAAGTACTTAATTTTACTTATTAATGGGATGCTTCTACCTAATTGGCGAAGTTATCTAAATCCAACGCCATCGAACAGGTAACTGATAGTTGGTTTTTTCTCCATTTTTATCACGTGTATATGTGTTGTACATGTATCATATATAAGATTTGTTCTACACATCTACAGAATCTCGAATATCGATTTAAAATCATGTTTTCTTGTTCATAATTCTTAATTGATAGACCACTCACTTTTCAGTATAGACAGTGTATCACGAATGCTTCGAAGATTCTTAGGCGAATATAGTGTCGGTAAAAGAGGCTTTCTTGTAATAACCATCCTATTTCTCAGTGTTTTTGGATGGTTATACATGGCAGTGCCCATGATAAACAGCCTTCTAAGCGGCCTCGAACAAACCAATACAGAAAATCTTGCCATTTGGGCTACTTTTTATGTTTCAATCATAGGAACTAGCATACTTGGCACATTTTTGTCAAATAAAGTTGATAGACACAAATTTCTTTATACATGGACCATTTTAGGGGTAGTTACATCATTTTTGCCGGCTCTACTCACCAATGTTAGTTTTTCTCAGGTTTGGAGTATGTCGCTTCTTTTAGGTGCATCATTTGGTTTAGGTGTACCTTCATGTTTAGCATATTTCGCAGAATGTACAGCTGTTGAAAATAGGGGACGCATAGGCGGAATAACCTTTTTAATTGCAAACATTAGTGTTCCTCTATTTGCAATGTCTGATTTGGCCTATTTGATTTAGCTACATTTTCGATAATTTTTGCTCTTCTGAGAGCAATGGGGTTAATTGTATTCTTTTTTAAGCCCGAAAAACAACCTTCTTCACAGATAACTACAAACGTCTCTTTTGTTTCTATTCTACGTGATAGAACTTTTCTACTTTATTTTGTCGCTTGGTTTATGTTTCTTCTCGTAGATCAATTTGAGAAAGCTCTTGTAGAGCAATTTCTGAACAGTTGAATTGCCTAGTTTAATTGACATTATGGGTTTTGTAGAACCATTAGTTGGAGGTCTTTCAATATTGATTGCAGGCCTACTGTGCGATCGGATTGGCAGAAAGAAAATTGTGTTCTCTGGTTTTGTTGCATTAGGTGTCGCATACGCAATAATTGGACTTGCTCCACTTTCCGTTATTTCTTGGTACTTATACTTCATAGTTGACGGTGTTGCTTGGGGCATATTTCTACTAATATTTGTTTTGATTCTGTGGGGCGACTTATCCCAACCAGGAACCAGAGAAAAATATTATGCACTAGGAAGTGTTCCCTTTTTTCTAAGCTACATTATACCACAATTCTTGAACGAGTCCCTTTTTGAGCAAATCTCGTCGTTTGCTGCTTTCTCTTTGGCTAGCTTTTTCCTGTTTGTTGCTATTATGCCTTTGGTGTTTGCTCCTGAGACTTTGCCTGAAAAGAAGATGGAGCTTAGGCGACTTAGGAATTTTGCTGAGGAAGCAAGAAAGTTAAAGAAAAATACGAAAAGAAAAATTAAGGATTAGAATTTTTCGACTTTTGTGGCTAGTTTTTCTATTGTCTCTGTGAATGGGTGATCTGGTCTTTCTTCTGAGAATATGAAGTCTCCTGCTGCTCTAAGCACTTCACAGAAGCATGGAATTGTAGCTAGAACAGGAAGAGTATGGATAGTCTTGATGTACTTGTTGAACTTCTTCTCTTCTTCTTTTGAGGACAGATATTCTGCAATAACTTTGTTGATCAAGATTCCCGTCTTCTTCTCGAATAGGTCATAAAGTTCACTTGTCATTCGTTGACTTCCGTTTATGTCGGAGGCATCCAAGCTTGTAACGACCAAGACAACATCTGCGGCGACGATGGCGTTTATGGAAGAATATTGAAGTCCAGGGCTTGTATCAAAGATAATGTAGTCAAAATCGCCGTCATCAAGAAGAGCCGATCTTAGTGACAAAAGCCTGCCTAAAGCTTTCATTTCCCACTTTCTATCTTTTGCTGTCATATCCCTTATTGCTTCGGTGGACGGATTTGCAAGTGCAACCATTAGCTTGCCGCTGTTACCATGATCTTTGCTTACGTCAACTAAGACTTTGTCGATTTCGCAGACACCGTTAAGGTAATCGTTTAGCCAGTAATCTAAATTCTGTTTTTTGAATATGACATGAAGGCTTGGTGCACGAAAATCGAGGTCCATCAAGCAAACTTTTTTGCCCCTTCTGGCGTAGGTAGCTGCCAAATTAGCTGAAAGTGATGTTTTTCCGGTTCCACCCTTATACGAGTGAACTGCAATAATTTTTCCCATTTTTTTCAAGCCTCCGTATCAACATAGAAGTATGCCTTGCGGCCTTGCCTTTCCTTCTTCAGGTATCCCATTGTTACCAATTGATTCAGATAACCGCTTTCTACTGCTCTTGCACGTTTTGTTTGTCCAGCGACTTCATCGGCTGTTGCTTTTTCTAGCCTGCATAGTGAAACCGCTGTTTTTCTCAGGTGGTCCGGAAGCGATAGTAGGGTCATTACGTCAAGTGCTTCAGGCAGGTTTTCTGGAATTGTCCTTTGACTATGCTTCTGTATTTCGAACATCGCGTCTATCTTCTCGTTTAGCTGTTCAAGGTTCTCTCTGATTTTTTCCAGCAGTTGTGTTGATTTGCCATCAAGCTTTCGGTATGCTGCCATAGTTGTGGTCCTAGATGTGTTATCCGCATCTACAGTGTTGTAACTCACAATATTTATTAAATCTTACGACACATCAGTCCATATTTTCAAACTTAACAGGCGTACGCCCAAAAACTTGAATAAAAAAGATTAACTGAATAACAGAAGAATAAAATAAAAGAAACGAAAGAAAAAAGGTGCCTCTAATAGAGAGAGGCAGGTATTCTAGCCTGACCATCTTCGATGACAGGCAACATAACCTTCAATTCTCTGAAGTACTTCAGAACTTTGGTCCCTTTTTCTGAGACAACATAAACTATTCTTTTCTTGCCTACAGTCTTCTCTTCAACCAGTTCTTGCTGGATGAGAAAGTCCAAATACTCCTTTAAGACACTGCAATTCACGTTAGCCTTGTACATGATATGCGTTAGCTTAAGCGGTCCTCTTTGGGACAGAACCCTGAGGATGTCGATATACATTTCGAGTTTTGATCTTCGCATGTTAACGCCTCTTGAACTATTTTCATCCAAGTTTATATATATCATTTATGGATTTGGAGTAAAGGTTTTGTTAAGTCACTTTTTAGGCAGTTACTTTTGCTTGGATTCTCTGGAAAACCACAAGTCGATTCTGAAAAGCCGTAACCAAGTCATCCGCTAGTATAGACTGAAGTTCAGGTGTGAGAGTTTTAATTTCGTTGGTGAATGCTTCCAGCATCATTTTCTGTAGCTTTTTGCGGTTTTGGGGTGAGAACGATTTTTCCATCACATCTTTCTCCTAATGATAATTGTCTTACAGTTGCTGTTGATATTTAACTAACTTATGAATTCAGCGTATAGATTAAGAATAGCCTCTTCTTGATGATCAAATGCATGGAAAAGGAAAGCGTGTTGTGGAGAATAAATGTCCTGTTCCTAGCACACAGCATTTTTTCTCTAGTTCTTTTCTGTGTTTTCTAAAGAATGAACGAACTGACTCTGCCAAATCGCAGTTTTCCACTTCATCAAATGGAACCCATCTGACGTCTATCATGTCGGTGATAGGCTCCAGCACCCCTTCTCAAAAGAACAAGCGTGCCCTCTTCAAAAACAACCAACCCAACACCCACAATAGGTTAACAGAGATATCCGACAAACCCAACAAAACGACCCATTGCCAATTCATAACAGGAGACTAATAACAGCTGTTTGTTGAAAACAGCCTTTTTTCAGGAAAACAGGAGAAAAATGGAGGTAATCTTATATACCAAATACTGAAGATACAGAGTGTAAAATATTACAAGTGTAAAAAATTACACAACGTTAATCAGGTGAAATTAATGATCGAAAACCTCCGCACACCCAAAGGAATCGCATTAATAGCCGTTTTTGCAGCACTACATACAATTTTGAGTTCCCTACCATACACAATAACAATAGGCGTTGGAGGCTCCATAACTCTAGGAGTAGTAAGCGCCCCACTAATCGGAATTATCCTCGGACCCATTATCAGGAGGCATATCAGTATTAATTGGCTCAATAATTGGCATGTTCATAAACCCTGCAGGCGCAATCTTCGGTGTTCTATCATTTTTGCCAGCAACCATAGGCGCTTTCAGCGCAGGTTTCACAATAGCAAAACGAGGCTACATTTCAGCGGCAATGATTCTTGCCTCAATTCTCCTGTTCTACAGTCACCCGTTCGGTCGCGAAGCCATGTTTTATCCATTTTTGCATATAATTGCATTGATTGTTGCATTAGCTTTCTCAACACGACTTGCAGTTTGGTCAACCGAGCTATCAAATATAAAGAGGCTAGGTCTAGGAGTCACCGTCGCCGCGTTTGTGGGCACCTTAACTGATCACATATTCGGCAGCGGCTTAGCAATATGGTACTTTAATCCAGGGCTCATACCTGAAATTTGGAACAGCATCATATTCATTTATCCTGTCGAAAGAATAGTTGCAGTAATTATCACAGTTGCCATCGCTTTGCCCCTATACTACAGCCTCAGAAAATCTGGAATATATAGCATAATCAAAAACTAAAGCGCTCAAAACTGCGTCTTAGCCCCAAATCCCACCAATTATTTTTCATAAAAAGATAATAAACACCCAGAAAATTAATGCTGCTGAGCTTCTAAATCAAGTACGTGAACTGCATGAAAGCACGCGAAGGCGACCTACTCGAAACTAAAGGTAACATCTTTTTTGATGTTAAAGGATTAGTTCATCCGCCACATAGGGTGGTAGCCTTCATCCGTTATGTTCCTGACCCAAATGGCAACAGAGAAAGAGATGGAAAACGATACAGCAAATTTTATGCACTTGCAAAACGCTATGACCTGCTAAAACGAGAATATCCACAATACTTAGTAAACGACCCTGTCTTCAATACGTTACTTTGCGAGGTTCCAGTAGAGGACATAAAACAGCATTATCAGCCCGCTCGGGGCCTACAAGACCTACGGAACAGAAACAATTTGGACGAAGCAGAAACAGCAGCTTTACAGTTTATGAAAAACCTCAAAGAAAACGCTGGGGTCCAATGGAGCAAACTGGGCGTTTCAGGGTCTATCCTAGTTAAGCTTCATGAAGCAGATTCTGACATTGACCTAGTCGTTTACGGGTCCAAAACAGGCTACAGGGTACAGGCAACAATGAAAGAGATGCTAGAAGACAAGAATAGCCCAGTCAAAGCGTATGACTTGGAGGGTCTAAAAGAGCTGTTCGATTTCCGTTCGAAGGACACCATCACATCTTTCGAAGATTTCGTTCGAACCGACTCCCGAAAAATTTCCCACGGCAAATTCATGGGAAAACACTTTTTCATCCGCTTCGTAAAAGACCACAACGAAATCAGTGAACAATATGGCAGCATAATCTACAAGCCAGAAGGCAACGCAAGAATCAAAGCCACAGTTGCTGACGATTCAGAAGCACTCTTCACGCCATGCACATACAAGCTCGCCAACGTGGAAATAGTTGAAGGCACCAAAAGTTGAGCCAATTGAAGAGATCGTGTCCTTTCGAGGAAGATTTTGTGAACAAGCAAAAAGTGGTGAAGCCGTGATTGCAGAAGGCAAACTTGAAAGAGTGCAACAAGAAGGAAAAGATGACCACTTCAGGCTGCTATTGGGGAGCAAGCCCTCGGATCACATGATCTTGAAATAGAAATTGATTTTATTTCATTCTTGACTTCGTGGCACGTTAATGATGGGTTTTCGTGTTCCAGAAAATCAATTAACGTTAAATCAAGGCACGATAATAACAATAAGTGGAGATAAGATGCAGACAGTTAAGGTTCCGGGAAGGAACAACAAACATCAAGTTCTCGTGTATGCAATAAGCACCTGCGGCTGGTGTAAACGTGCAAAAAAATTCTTGAACGACAACAACATTGAATATGAATACATTGACGTCGACGTATGTAACTGGGAAGACAAAAACAAAATCATGCAAGACATCCAAAGCCGTGGAGGACGACTTGCATATCCAACACTAATCATAGACAACAAAATCTTGTTGACTGGCGCATCCCCAGACAAACTAAGAGAGGTTCTGGAGATTTGACAAACATAGAAAATGTTAGAAAAAGAGCCGAGAGCGATGCAAAAGCCAACGGCTACTATCTAACCCCAGACACAGAGCTTCTCCAAGACTTACTGGAAGGGCTACAAAAAAACGAAGAACGTTACGGCTATCCCTCGTGTCCATGCAGACTGGCTTCAGGAAAGCTGGAGCTGGACAGAGACATAATCTGCCCATGTGACTATCGGGACCCAGACGTAAACGAGTATGGACAATGCTACTGCGGATTATACGTCACAAAAGATGTTTATGAAGGAAAAAAGCCTGCACAACCCATTCCAGAACGAAGACCCTTAGAAAAACAGGCTAGAGCATACACTATTTCCAGTGAACCATCAACAACTGAAACACCCACAAAAAATGTTGAGGACATCAAACAGCCTTCTGAAATCAAAATGAAACTATGGTACTGCAAACAATGCGGCTATGTCTGTTTCCGTGAAGAACCACCGTATATCTGTCCCGTATGCAGAGCTAAAAAGGAAATGTTCGCCAAAATAGCGGTAAGCACAGAAATCCGCGGAAAAATAGGTTAGCGTGAACTGGAACATTACTGATTCAAGTTTGCTGTTCCATAACACAGTGAGACTTGTTTCAGTGAGAGTGCTTTGTTATTCGGTGTACAATTCCATGAGGTTTCGTGCTACGCTGCTTGAAATGCCATGGTTTTTCAGGTTCTTGTAGGATTCGTCAATATCCTCTATTGTCACTTCTTTTATTTCATTGCACCATGGGATTTTTGTCTCGTTTCTTATTGTTTCTTCAATCTGAGTAAATGGCGTATTGGATGCTTCTGGTAGCAACTCAGCTATAATATGGACTTTTTTGGTCATAGAGTGACACGCTTATAGAATATTGTAGGGTAAGATATAAGATATAAAAAGTTTTTAAATGTTCGTGTCAAATCCGAGTTCGAACAAGACACATCACCCAAAAAATGTTTAAACAAAAAAACTCTTACACATCAGTGAAGAGCAAGAACACGAAGCCTCTTCACGGCATTAAGCTTCTCTTTCCCGCCACCTTAGCTTGCTTCACTTTATTCTCTAAAATCTCAATCATCTCACCATAAATAGACATGTCCACATGATAAGGAACACCTTGGGCTGAGATTCAAACGCTTTTTAGATATACAATTATCAGAAGAATTATCAGCAGCATACTAAATGTGATGATGAAATATGCAGAATGTTTTTTTGCCTCTGTTTGTTGGTAAAACCTTCGCGGACGGACACCTTTTGTGCGTAACATCACAGTACATCCCAGTTGTAGACCAACTAGATACACCATAGTTAGTATTAATGCGCCAGAGAATAGTTCATTATTCATAAGAGCCAAACCTATTCCTGATACTGCTGCTGGCGGCAAAAGAGCGCTTGCCACTCCTACGCCCACTAATATTTCTGACACGTCAGATACTAAAGCTAAACCTCCAGCTAAACCCAGTATTAATCCTATTCCAACGTCAATCAAAGAAGTTTGACTTCGAATAGCAATTTGTGAACTTAACGTCAAGTCAAAGAAAAATGTCAGTGTAAATGTGATTATAGCTGACACCGCCATTACTGATGCTAAAAGGATTATTATTGAGACTTCTATTCTAAGTAGTTTCTTTACTTTTCCTATACTTGCATTTACTGCAAATGCATTAATGGGACCTAGTAGAGGCGAAAGTAGCATTGCACCAATTACGGTAACTGCGTTGTCAAGAAAAAGACCTGCAAGAGCGATTACAGTAGCAAATAGTGCCATCAATATGATGTCTTTGTTGATGTTTGTGAATTTTTCAGCGTTTTCTACCAGTCTTTCAAAAGGGTTGGCTGGAGTGCTTTCCTCGAGCAGTTTTTTAGTTATTCTATCGACATGTGTGGAAACGTGAGCTTCAACATTGTAGATACTGATTGTGTTTGATATAGTGGATGCTGAAATTGCATCAAACAGCGATTCGATCGCGATTATTGTAAAGTATGGTCGACCCTGAAACCGCCGCGCTGATTGCCAACGCCTGGGCGGATGCTTACATCGACAAAGTCAACGAGATCTATTCTTCGGGCGAGACCCAGGCTTCGTACGACTCCATCCAGCGCCAAACCGCGGAAGCGCAGCAGACTTACGAAGCCGCCCAAAACGCGTATGTGGAATTCCTGGGGAAAAGCCGGGTTAACGAATACACGCGCCAGGTTCTTGATCTGACCCAGATGGTCGAACTGCTGTCCACCACACGCAGCCTGGCGGCAAGCGAGATCATCACCGGAACGCTGCAGGCCAACCTGATCGCCTTCAACCAAGGGATAGAGAACGCCGGAGAGCGCTTGAGCCAGGCCTACGAGCAGCACCGCAAGAATGTGCGCCTGCTGCAAGATGCCCAGGATATGCGTGATCAGGTTGCCCAGGGTGGACATGGGGCAGTAGCGAGCAACCTGGTGGCGCTGACACTGCTCAAAACCCAGGCCTACGCCGATAACGAGGTGCTGGCCTACCTGCAATTAAACACCGAGACTGGCGTCGTGACTCAAGAGGAGATGCTGGCTGACCTGCAGTCGCTGGTGGCTGACGCTGGAGGCCCGTCAGGTAACGTTGGATGAAGAGATAACCGGGCTTACCGCCCAGCTGGCGGCAGGTGTGACTAACGACAATGAAGCTAATCAGAATATACTATCAGGGGAACAGACCCAGACGGTGGTGAGGGCTTTCGCGCAGCTGCAGGGTTTGCAGAGCCTCGGCGAGCTGAGTGCTGCCGGTACCCCATTAGAAGAGGAGTTACAGGACCTGGCAGCGCGCATCAATGAGTTAAATGCCAACCTGGCAGCTGAGCAAGCGCGCGAGCAGGAGCTGCTGCGGGCGCAGCGACCTGGCCTGGGGGACGTATGAAACACTGGCCAAGAAAGGAGCCGAGCTGGGTGTGGCCCTGCAGACCAAGGGCACTGATGTGGCGCTGGCATCGCCGGCTATGATACCCACTCAAGATACCGTCAGCGTTGCCCGGAATGTGCTCATGGCCGCGCTGGTGGGTTTCTTCCTGGGCATATTCGCTGCCTACGCGATCGAATTCTGGTGGGCTTATAAAGGGGTTGAGCCCCGGCCGGTCACCATCCGCATGCTGTTGGGGAGAGAGAGTAACTGAGCTTTGACCGACCTTTAATCCTAATCCTCCGAGAGTTAGTTTTTCGCTATCGAAATGCTCTCGGAGGTTTTCTATTGGCTGTTAGTGATAGATAAATCGTTCCCAGTATTCAGGAAACCTGTGCTGCATAAGATCCTCGACCTGGAGGTGTGGGTCGTGGCTGGGGCAGTCGCACTGAGCGTGGTCTCCCCGCGCTTGCTGTGGCTGCCGATTGCCGCGGGATTGGTTTTCTATCCCCTGCGCTGGGCTGCAGCCCGGACGATCATCCGGCGCACCCCGGGCGACTGGGGCGTGCTGCTCGTCAGCCTGCTGATCCCGGTGACCTTATGGGCTACGGCTTTGCCGGAGCTCACCCAGCCGCAGGTCCTGCGCCTGCTGTCGGGCATCCTGCTCTATTATGCTGTGATCAACAGCACTTCCACCATCGTCAAGCTCAAGTACTTGCTGGGGGCAACCCTGGTCGCCGGCGTAGGTTTGGCTGGCTTTGCACTGGTCAGCGTGCAGTGGAAGACTCGGACGTTTCAATTTCATCCCTGCTGGGATATACGAGCGGCTGACGCCGGTCGTCCAGGATGTGGTGCATCCCAACGTGATGGCCGGCAGCCTGCTGCTGGTCCTGGCGCTGGCGCTTGGGCTGCTGCTGTTCAGCTGGCGGGTGATCAGCTGGCCGGCCTGGATCGGGATCGCGCTGGCTTCGTTAATCATCGCCGCGATACTGATCTTGACAAAATCACGCGGCGCCTGGCTGGGCCTGGCTGCCGTGGTGATTTTATTAGCCATGCTGCGCTGGCGCTGGTCCTGGGTGATCTTGCTCTTATTGGTGGTGGGTGCCGCACTGTACAGTCGGCAGGCCGGGATAGACCAGATCATGGAGATCATCACGGCCAATGATGCGATCCAGGGTGTGGGTGGCCGGGTGGAGATCTGGTCGCGGGCGGTCTACATGCTGCAGGATTTCGCGTTTACCGGTATCGGTATGGGATCATACACCGATATCGCCGATATGCTCTACCCGTTCTTCTTGGCCGCGCCGGGGACAGTTATGCATGCCCACAATTTGTTCCTGCAGGTGGCGGTGGACTTGGGAGTCCCCGGGTTGATCGGCTGGTTGGCAGTTTACGGATCAGTTATCCTGACCGCTTGGACGCTCTTCAGGGTGGGTAAATCCCGCCGGGATGGCTGGCTGATGGGTATCGGTGCTGGCTTGTTGGGGGGCCAGCTGGCGCTGGGAACGCACGGCATATTGGATGCGGTCACCTGGGGGCAGGTGCGCCCTGCGCCGCTGGTGTGGTTCTTATGGGGGCTGACGATCGCGGCCGGATATGTATACCTGTGGGGACAGCGGGATGCCGTACCTGCCGCCGGAGCTTCCCCTGAATCAGAACAATCTACCGGCATTGAGCCGTGAGCTGCGTGTGAAGAAACACTTCAGCCGGTTATTTGCATCCCGCACGTTCCGCTATGGGGTGGGGTTGGCTTTCAGCGCCCTGCTGCTGTATTTCGCCGTCCGGGCGATCGGCTGGCAGGAGGTGTGGATCACGCTGCGCCAGGCTGACTACCGGCTTGTGCTGCTGGCGGTATTGAGTGTGGGGCTGACGATCTTGCTGAAGACCGTCCGCTGGCGGGTGCTGCTCAGCCCGCAGGGGAATGAGGTCGGGTTCGGCCGGCTGTTAATGGCGCTGATGACCGGACAGACACTGAACTGGTTTCTCCCCGGCCGGGTGGGGGAAGTGAACCGCGTGCTGGCCGTAGGTGGCCGCGGCCCAAGCAGGACGTTTACCCTGGGGTCGATCGCGTTGGAGAAAGTGCTGGACCTGCTCTCCTATGCGCTGCTCTTCCTGTACCTGATCTTGCTGCTGCCGCTGCCGGATTGGGTCAGCAGCTCGGGTATGACATTGATCGTGCTGACAGTTGTGCTCACCGCCGGTGTGATCGTCCTATCCGCTTACCCTGAAACGGTTGCGCGGATTTTACGGCGGTTGGTCGGCTGGCTGCCTGAGCGCTGGGGTTCGCAGGTGCTGATCTGGTTAGATAACGGATTAGCCAGCTTTGGTGTGCTGCGTCGGCGGGTAGACCTCCTTAAACTGGCGCTCTTGTCTGCGCTTGTCTGGGGTACGGCAGTATGGACAAATCAGCTGACGGCCGCTGCGCTGCATATCGAAATCCCATGGAGTGCATCCATCACCGTGCTGGTCTTCCTGCAAGCCGGTATTTCCGTCCCCGCTATCCCCGGCAGGATCGGCATTTTTCAATACCTGTGCATCCTCGCGTTGGGATTATTCGGAGTTGACCAGGCGATGAGTTTCAGCTATGGGATCCTGCTGCAGGCAATCGTTTTGGTCCCAGCTACGCTGGTCAGTGTGCCCTTTTTCTGGTTCCTGGGATCACACAACCGGCCGGTTGACCGAGCTGCACCTGGTGAGGAAGGCTGAATGGGAACCGGCAGCAGGGACGCGACCGTTGACATCTTGGGAGTGCAGGTCAGCTGCGTCGATCTGGAGACCTTGATCGATCAAGCCATTCTATGGGCAGAGGCTGAAGGGGCGCATACGATCAGTTATGTTAATGCGCACTGCCTGAATACCAGCTGCCGCGATCCGGAATACCGCCAGCTGCTCAATGAGACCGACCTGGTATATGCCGATGGGGTGGGTGTGGTCTGGGCAAGCCGTTTTTTAGGCGGCTGCCAGCTGCAGAAAATGACCGGTGCAGATTGGATCTACGATTTTTGTGCCGCCGCCAGTGAAAAAAATATCCTAATCTATATCTTGGCGGGGAAACCAGGCGTCGCAGATCGGGCCAAGCAAGCACTGGTCGATAAGTGGCCGGAGCTGGATATCGTTGGTGTCAGTGATGGCTATTTCATAGAAACCAGCGAAGCAGAAACGCTGCTCGAAATCCAACGGAAGGCTCCGCATGTCCTCTTTGTCGGTTTGGGGGCTCCGCAGCAGGAAAAATGGGTCGCTGAGCACCGTCAGGAGCTGGGATTGCCAGTTTGTTGGACGGTTGGCGCGTTGTTCGATTACCTGGCCGGAGAAGAGCGGCGGGTCCCCAGTTGGATGTATAAACTAAATCTGGAATGGTTGTGGCGCTTGCTGGTCGATCCTGCCGCGAAGTGGCGTCGCTACGTGCTTGGCAATCCGGAATTTGTCTTGCGCGTCCTCCGCCAGAAGTTTAAATCAGAGCTTACCAGGGGGTAGACAAGGTATAATAATCGCCGCCAAAGTACTAAAGGCGGGAGATCGTATTAACCTCGCGCGCTTACCCGAATACGTTCACAAAACCAGATCCAAGCCGGCGCTGCTACCAGCTATCTAAAAACTGAATGCACATACTTACAAACTTTCTGCAAGATAACTCAAAGCGTGGTGAATACATCCGCTTGGGATTCGTGCTCTTCTTAGGGTTGGTCAACGGGTTGGTTTTTACCTTCCTGGTCCCGCCCTGGCAGCATTATGATGAGCCGCTGCATCTAGAATATGTATGGTTAATCACGGATCGTTTACAGCTACCGAAGCCTGGGGATATCGACCTTGAAATGCATCGAGCGGCTGCTGCATCTATGCTCGCTCACGGTTTCTACGAAGGAATGAGCATCCAACCAGACTTTGACTCAGTCGAGAAACCAGTTTGGATCGGGGATGCGCCGCAGCTGGCAAATCCCCCGCTGTATTATATTATCGCTTCAGCACCATCAATCCTACTTGATATAGATGATGTCACCAGGCAGCTTTATGCAGCTAGATTTACATCTCTATTCCTGTACTTGCTTACGATTATTGCCGCCTGGGGAGTTGTGTCGGAGTTCACAGAACGTGGACATCCAATTAGGTTGTACCTGCCTATGACACTAGCATTGCTGCCGGGATTTGCAGATACTATGACAGCTGTAAATAATGATGCCGCCGCGGTTGTGTTTGTCAGTCTCACTTTATGGGGAAGCATACATCTAGTTAGGAATGGATTCTCACCCTCAGTTTTTCTGGGAACGATATTTGCGGTGGCTGCCAGTTATTACTCCAAGGAAGTAGCTATAGTGTCACTTCCTATATTCATCATTGCATTGCTGTTTACGATTTTCAGAAATCGATTGAGTTGGATACCCTGGGCTGCAGTATTTGTGGGTGCTATAGCCATGGTATTACTCATCTTCGTTATGAATGATCCCGCATATTGGTACCGCTCCACATCCCAGGTGGAACCGATCAGACAAATAGACGAGCACGCGCCATTGGGGGATTATGTATTTATGCTGGATGCTTCCAAGGATGTTACTCCTAGGTGGATGGTGCCTTTATTTCAGCCCATTCCTAAGAGGTCAATTTCTGGATTGGACAGTGCGAAGTTCTCCCTGGGGGCGTGGATTTGGGCAGATACACCAGCAACGATACGTACACCAATGATTGGAGATGGGTATCGCTATTATTACGAACAAATTGAAGTCACTCGTGAACCAACGTATTATGCATTTAATGTGGAAATTACGGATCTATCAGCTAAAAGGTTATGGGTGAGCCTCGATCCCAGGGAAGGTTACACGGCAAATGAGTTGGTCGTGTTTTATGATGGATTAGTCTTGACCTATGACATTAATAACCCTTCCAGAATACCAGATTTTGATAATGCCAATGGGAGATCAGGAACCTGGCATGGCAAAAGATTTAACAATCTACTACGTAATGGGTCCGCTGAGTCTGCTGGAATTCGCTTACGGTCTGATTTTGATAACCTCACAATGAAGTTTCTGCCAGCACGGGCATCCCTGCTGCTGACATCTATGCTTGATCCAAGCGGGGCAGGCTGGATATTTAAAGCGAGCGGCCTAAGGATATTCCGCACATTTTGGGGAAAATTTGGGTGGGGTAATGTACCACTATTAGGCGGAAAACCTTATCGAGTGTTTGGCTTATTATCGATGTTGGCCATTATTGGTTTTGGTATATGGATCGCCCATCTTATACTTCGGAAAAGGATCATGAGACATGCGAATTATTTCGTAATATTATTTTCACTGTTTATCTTGATCTGGTTCGGTGCGATGACTAGGGGAACGCTTCATCTTGGTGTTATTCAGATGTACTTACCCGTTGCTCGTTATGCTGCACCCGCGATCATCCCAACGCTGTTAATACTCACGATTGGTTGGTTAGAAGTCCTCAGTATTATTATTAGATGGTTAAGAGTCCCACCAGATCTACGAGAGCCGGTTCGTTTTGTGGTATATTTGGGGGCATTCGCAATTTTTAATCTATATTCACTTTACAGCGTAATAATCTTTTACTCGAGGACAGCAACATGAGAATTATGGACTATGTAAGAAAAGCGTTATTTATCTGTATTATGATATTGCCAGTAATATCTTTCAGTAATCTGTGTATTAGTAATGTATTAGCGGACTCACAGGAGGTCTCCCAAGATTTGGTGACCAGTGAAGCATTAAGTACTTACTTGCCTGTGATCATGCGAGAATACTTGCCGCAGGTCGAATCAATATTCGGCGTCGATGTGGGTACTGTTTATCCATCCGGAGATCTGCAAGCCATGCGTAAAGCAGGCGCATATTGGCTGCGTCATGATGTGCGTTGGGAAGATGTCCAACCTACCGGACCCGAAGAATGGAACTGGGCTGCTTTAGCAAATCTTGAAAACCAGCTGCTGTATGCACAAGAGTATGACATGCAGCTCATCCTTTTTGTACATGGTACCCCTACATGGGCACGGAAGGCTGGATATGAAGCCTATACGTGTGGAGCTATTGCAGCTGAATATCTTCCCAATTTCGGCAATTTTTTGTATGAGATAGTTTCTCGTTACAGCAGTCCTCCGTATAATGTGATGTATTGGGAGCTGTACAATGAACCAGATATTGCTCCCGGGGGACTGCTTCCTTTGGATAGCGAATACGGATGCTGGGGTGATGCGGCTGCTCCATATTACGGTGGTAGTTTTTACGCCGATATGTTGGCAGCAGTCTACCCGAGGATCAAGGAAGCGAACTCAGAGACAGAAGTGTTAGTTGGTGGTTTACTTTTGGATTGTGATCCGGTAGGGATAAACGGGTGTGAAAATTCTACTGATAAATTATCCCCAAGCTTTTTTGAAGGTATCCTCCGCCATAATGGAGCGAATGATGGCAGCAATTATTTTGACGGGGTCAGCTTCCATGCTTATGATTACTACCTCGGAAAACTTGGTCAATATTGGAATAGTAATTGGAATAGTTCCTGGAACACGACTGGACCGGTAAGCTTAGCAAAGGCTTCATATATTCGGAGCCTGTTGGCTAATCCCGATTTTGGAGCTGAAAACAAGTATCTCATCAATACAGAAGCAGCACTTATCTGTGGCGGGATGGATGATCCGCCCGGAGAAGGATCGTGTGATGATGATCCGACCTCTAATTTTGAGCTGACTAAGGCGTACTACCTTATCCAGGCTTTCACAACAGCAATTGCGGATAACCTCGAAGGGAATATTTGGTACGGCGCTCTGGGTTGGCGGAATTCCGGTCTTCTGTATGGTGATTATTCTCCACGTCCTGCATATTATGCATATAAGACCCTTAGAAGTGAGTTGGTAAATGCCAATTTTAACCGAAGGATTACTGAATATTCGGGTGTGAGTGTTTATGAGTTCACGCGTGCCGGTAAAAAGATCTGGGTCGTATGGTCATTAGATGGAAACAACCATGCGGTTCCTCTACCGTCTACACCAAGTAAAGTTGTTGATGCTCTCGGGAATTCTGTCACACCAGGAAATCCCATGGAAATAACAATTAAACCTTTGATACTAGACTTCTAGAAATTGTCTGCAGATATAGTTGCACAATAATAATTCAATTCTATAATCGTGGTTCAATAAATATAGAGCAGAATATATTATGTTTTGTTGACACTCCAATTTATTGGAGTGTCAATTTTATTGGCACTCAGTCCTACATTTTCTGGATGAGGAATTGCTGAATGTCTGGATTATCAAGTCTGAGATATGTTGGCAAGATGACAAATATCGGCGAACCATTAGTTGTGTACAAATAATGAGGAAAGAATATGAATCCTAGGATAGCTGGAATAATAATTGTTACCTATGGATTTGTTCTCGTTGCTTGTTCCTCTCAAGGGCAAAATAGCGTGCGAACAGATCAAATACCTGCTTCGAGTGAAGTCGTTGATAGCTATGATTCAACACGAACTCCCGAGATTAATACTGAAGGCGAGGCAGAAAAATATAATCTGACATTTTCTCCGGAACCACCGGAAGCTGAGGAGCCATACATAGTCAGCAATATATGGGGGATGCAGCTACATGGAGTACCATCAGGTCTTCAGATTCAGTTATTAGGTGATGCTGGAGCCGGATGGATGCGGGATGTTTTCTTCGAATGGGACAAGATCCAGCCAGAGAGAAGAAAGCCACCCGACTACTATTGGGAATCCGTAGATGAGGAAGTAGTTGCGCAACTTACTTCAGCTGGAGTGCATACACTCTCAATACAATTATATGCACCTACATGGGCTCAAAAATATCCTGGTTATGCCTGTGGACCGATCACTGAAGAAGCACTTAGCGATTTTGGCGAGTTCGTAGGTGAGATGGTTAACCGTTATAGTACAGCACCATACGAAGTCAAGTATTATGAATTTGGCAATGAGCCCGATATCAGTCGAATTCATGTTGGAGGAAGCAGCTTCTTCGGCTGCTGGGGAGAAGACGAAGATGACAGTTACTATGGCGGCAAGTATTACGCGGAGATGTTGAAAGAAGTTTATCCTGAAATGAAAAGACAGAATTCAGAAGCGATGTTAGTAATTGGCGGTCTGCTGATGGATTGTGATCCGATCAACCCACCAGAGAATCCGCCTGGTTCTGGAACACTTAAAGATTGTACACCCTCCAGATTTCTTGAAGGGATCTTAGAAGCTGGAGGTGGAGATTATTTCGATGCGGTGAGTTTTCATGCTTACGATTACTACATCGGTGAGTACGGAAAATATGCGAATGGTAATTGGCATAGTCAATGGGATACTACCGGACCTGTATTGAGCCAGAAAGTGGGTTATTTACGATCGTTGTTAGATTCTTACGGGTACCCAGAGAAGGAATTATTTAATACAGAAGTGGCCCTTATTTGTGGAGGGGATGGAAAAGAGCCCATTTGCTTAACTGATGATTTTCAAAACACCAAAGCAATTTACTTGGTTCAAGCATATGCCCAGGCAATTGATAAAAAATTAACTGCAAATATTTGGTATAGTGATAAAGGTTGGCGAGGTACCAATATCATTGATGCCAACAATGAACCCCTTCCCGCTTACGATGCTTTCGTATTCAATCAACAGATGCTATTAGGGTTTAACTATTTGGGGAAAATTGGTGGGCTGCCTAGTCTCGAGGGATATAACTTTACTGATCAAACACGCGATATTTGGCTGTTATGGTCAAAGAATATTCATGCTGAGAACATCCAGTTACCACGCTCCCCTAACACGATCTATGATGTCTTTGGGAATCAGCTGCCCCTTCCAGGTGCGGATTTAACCTACACCATCGATGTTGCCCCAATTTATATCGTATGGGATAACTAGCAAGCATCAAGATCGTTCATACCAAAAATATACACGGCTGAGAGCGAATTACGCTCTCAGCCGTTTTGCTTTCTCCGGGATTGATGCTATTTAATTCGATCCAGTAAATTTTCTACTGCTTCCCTCAATAGGGTATCCTCTCCCAACGCACTTTCGAGTGTTACCGGAACGGTTATATCCGGTATAACGCCTGTTCCTTCGATCAATAATTCCCCTTCCATTGTTTCTGGCCGTCCAGTTGGGAATTGTGCGGAAATGTCTTCAGGAAGTTCATATTGCCCACGTCCTACTTCACCAAATGCGCCTGCGGTTGGGAAGTGACCGACAATAATTGCATCTGAATTTTGGCTCATCGCATAAGTAAACCCTTCACAAGCGCTGATGCAGTACGGGCTGACGATTACGGCAATCGGTCGATCAAAATATGTTGTACCGGGTTTGACGATCGCTGGAAGCTTAGTAGTTTCAAACTCGCCTGATTTGTCATTATAGTACTTACTCTGATATAGATCTATTTCCTCTTCAAAGAAGTAACCAGCAAAATCAAGGGCGATACTTCCTGAACCCCCGCTATTGGTACGAACATCAATGATCAACCCCGGGACATCATTTGCCATGAAGCTTTCCATGTAGTGATCCCAAGTTTTCGCCATAAGGCTGTAATCATCTGAGAATGTGTTAATCCGGATATACCCTAATCCAGAGTCATCCAATATTTCCCCTTCGATTGGCAGCGCAACTTCATCCACCATGAAAGTTGGGATCGATTCGAACAAGGAGCCATATTCCACTTCTGTTATCAGAGTTTCTTCACGTATATTTGTCTCGCCGGGGTTTCGGTAGCTGATGGTGACTTTCTCATCGGGGGGGAAACGGGTTAGAAATACAACTTGCTCCAGACGCTTGTGGTGTTCAGTAGAGTAAGGCCCAAAATCAGGGATGATCTCGTTTATTTTGTCAGATATAGGCGTATCATCAATTGAAAGTATTTCAGCACCTAGTTCTATATCTGCATCTGCGGCCGGTGTATCGGGAAGCAGCCCACTGACGATTACCCGATGATCGCTTAATTCGGAAAGTACTATTCCTAAACCTCCCCCACGCTCCTCGAAGAATACATCGGCGTTAAATGAGAAGTCCAACATGTGCATCAGGTATTTCATTTACGAACGCACGGAGTGCACGGTAATAATCATCAATATCCTCTGCATCCTCAACGTCTGGATAAACCCGTTCATACAGCTGTTCCCACTGAATTCCCTTTTCTTGGGTGAATGGATATTCCCGAGAAGCTTTCTCAAACAAGGAGTCAAATGCCGCTGTATAGCTCAAGTCAGAATAATCGTTGACCGCAATGTCTCCTTCGTTCAAATTAAACGATAAACGCGGCACTTTGAATATCTTAAATGGGGTTTGATCTAAATCTACAAAACTATACCCAGCAGGTATATTCTCAGAAGGGTCATCTTCAGTAAATAATTGTCCGTCTTCTCCGAATCCGACTGGAAAGCCTTGTTCGTCATCCGGAGCCCAGACAATTATCATCCCACCGCTTATTTCATTGTCATTATCTGGGTCAACGATAGTAGATGCATAAGCGGTGGACCATCCAGTACCATCTCGGCTCTCGAGGAATGGTCCGCCCCACGTATTGGACCAATACGCAATCGCAAATACCTGTACACCCTTATCTTCACTACGGTTATTATCCAAATCCAGTTGTGTTCCTTGGGGTACTGATGGGAGTGCTAAGCTATATGTTACCGTTCCATCATCCAAAACAGTTACTGGACCCATGGCTTGTCCTTCGATAGGGAATTGGAATTCTTCGTCTCGGTTGATAAACCCGGCTTGATCTTCCAATAAAACAAAGGGTTCTGATATGGTATTTAGGAAGAAGGGGGAAGTGTATGGTATATCACCGTTGATAAAAACCGGCTCGTTTGGATTCTGTTCCCCTGGTTGAACTGGGATAGGTGGAAGTGGTGTAGAAGTGGGTGTAATTGTTGGACTAGGTGGTACCGGGGTACCTGGAACACCCGAAACAGCATTACACGCGAATATTGTGATAGATAGTAATAAGATCAACAGGTACCAGCGAGATCGAACAAGCATTCAACTCTCCTAATGCAGTCAATAGTTCACTTTAACATCCTAATACGTAATCTGACACTACTCTTCAAAGATAACTGCCGAAGTATATCATTTCCATTTGATAAAAGGCTTAATGGATAATTATTATCGGATCATTCGTGTACACTTTCCATTAAGCGATGAAGGATTCGATTTCGATTGTGGTTTTCTGTTGGTGTGTATTTTGTTTCCCCCGGATGGTCGTATTAATCTGTCGTAAGGCTACAGCTCATCCAGTTTCCTTGCCAAGACCTCTAACTTTTGGTTGAGATTTTCTATCTCTGTCTTGGTTGGAATGCTCCGCTCATTCATTATCCGATCAACTGCGTCGTTTAAGTATGCCAAATTTTGGCGATCAAGAAATTTTGGCGATGATAGCTGCTCTATGATGTGTTTTCCATCAGATTCGCCCATTTCCCCTTGTTGGACCAAATAGTTAATCCTACGGCGAATTTCGTCATCAACCATATGGAAGATCACCCTTGGTGAAGGGAGGCTTTGTTGTAATGCACTTATCCGAGAACCGCCGGTTTTTATTACATTTGCTAATAGGGTACGGGGAAATAATCCGCCTTCATTCTTCTCTTGTTCAAAGATTACTTGGGTTAATGTTAGCGCAGTCAGATCCGAACCAGTGACATTGTCCAAAACATGAACATCTCTTCCATCCTTAATGAGCTGGGCGATACCTGCCAGTGTAATGTATTGTTTTGCATCGGTATCGTACAGCTTGCGGTTCGGATATCTTTTAATCGTGATCATCAAATCATAATTGCGAGTGCAATAAGTAAGTAGATTTTTCAACCATTGGGAATAGTACTGCAACAAGTAGGGGGTATTAATTTCACCATACTTGTTGCAGTAGTTGTAAGTATTATTCGGATTGAGCTTTCTTTAATTCATCAACTTTTTTGGTCAAGTTGGTGATCTTTTGACCTAGCTTGTTGATATCATCTTTGGTAGGTACATTCATGCGGTCAAGAATCTCTTCTACACGTTTTGTGAATTCTTCCTCCGCTTTTTCAGTGCCCTTCTTGCGTTTATCCATTATTTCGGAAAACAGACGTTTCCCGTCTTGTTCTGCGATTTCGCCACGTTCAACAAGTTTACCAATGAAATCCTCGATTTCATCTTGGGCTAGCGCAACCGCACCGATCCCGGCGAGTAATACTTTGCGGGATGCTTCAAATAAGGATAACCGGTCTATAGGTTCGGCTGCTTCAGTTGCTTCTGTCTGTGTAGGCATAATTTAGCTCCTTCATGAGATAGTTGTTTCTGTTTAATGTTGTTTTGTGATACAAATAATTATGATCATGACGCGATGCATCATAATATAATCATAACACACCGCGTCATAATCGTCAATGGAATTTCCTGTCATACGAAGTCACTTTTGGAGTGAGTCGCGCATTGGTTGAAATTCTTCAGGATCCCCAGGCACTGGATAATATTCTTGTATTAAATGGACTAGTAAATAAAGTTTCTTGGTCAAAGGACTCAATCCCATGATTATTCCTTCCGACATATTGGATAACCCCAGAATATTATGTATGAGTATGTTGCTGAGCTTGAGGAGGGCAGTTTATGAGGATCTACACGATGGCGAATCGATTTACGTTGTCAGTGTGGGCGTGAGGTACGAAGCTATAAGCTGATATACTGGAAGAAAATCAATATTGCTCCGTATGTAGTGAGGTCGATTTCTCGGATAATGAGGAAAGGGTGCACGATACTTGTTTGACGAATATGATGAAATTCAATCGAATGCACATGACTTAACCTTCTCCAAAAGGTACTTGTTTCTATGAAAGCTCTTTCGATAAGCGATGTAATCGTCCCTATCATATATAGCCCAAGAATCCGGCAGCGATTCGATTCTTACGATTTATGTATTGGGTGTGGTGATTTGCCCTATGCATATCAGGAGTATGTCATAAGCATGTTGGATATACCATACTTCTTTGTCCGTGGAAATCACGATAAAGAAGTTGAATATTCACGAGCTGGTGATCGCAAACAACCGCGAGGGGCGAGGAATCTACATCTGAATGTTATCAAACATGCTGGGCTGTTATTAGCAGGTATCGAGGGTAGTCTGCGATACCGTGATGGTCCTTTCCAGTACTCCCAAAGCGAAATGTGGGTGCATACCGCTCGTATTATTCCCGGCATCATTCGGAATCGTGTTTTGTATGGCAGATATCTCGATATCTTTGTTAGTCACGCTCCGCCGCGAGGGATCCATGATCAAGGGGATCACACACATCAAGGAATAGACGCATTTCGATGGATATTAAGTGTATTTAAACCCGCTTATCATTTCCATGGTCATATACACGTATACAGGCCAGATACGGTTACTGAAACTTTATTCAATCAAACTTGCGTGATAAACACATATGGATTCCGTGAGACGATTATTTCTTTAAAGAAACTAAATTGAGGTCCTGAGAAGGAGAGCATTCTTGGCCTTTGATGAATTAGCAAAAAGTGACTTTGGGAAAGCTCGATCAAAAGCATTTTGGCGAAGTATCATATCCCGGCTGTTTGGCGAGACTAATGAACTATTACCATTCGATGAAGTTCGTCAACGATTAGCGATTCGTGGCCAACATTATCGTGGTGTGGAGCAAGTTTCAATTGATCAGATAATTGGCAGCGCCGGTAGGTTCAGAGATTTTGATCGCGCGTTCTTACCAATCCACGAGCGAATGAAAGATCGCTGGATAAATATTGATAAGGCACACTATGATCAAATCTATCTACCGCCGGTTGATTTATACAAAATGGGTGAGGTATATTTTGTGCGTGATGGAAACCACAGGGTTTCTGTTGCCCGTGAGAGAGGTCAAGAATTCATCGATGCCTATGTTACCGAAATTGATGTATCAGTACCTATTACGGTTGACTCTGACTTGGATGAGTTGAGCATAGCCCAGGGGAGGATTACTTTCTATGATAAAACTGAGCTTACAGAAGAGAGCACTCTGGGGACTCTGCATAGCGATATTCCGGGTCAATATTCGCGTTTGTTAGAACATATTGCAGTCCACCGGTGGTATCTTGGAGAACAGCAGCAGGTGGAGATTCCCTTCTCTGAGGCTGCAAAGTCTTGGTATGAACATGTCTATCTCCCTGTAATAGAGATATTGATAGATCAGAATATATCTCAAACTTTCAAGAATTACTCTTTTACAGATATTTATCTGTTCATCATGGATTACCAAGCATACTTACGAGAAACTTATCGGGAGGATTTGGATGAAGAGCAGATCACCAGTAATGATGTTGACCGCCAAGCGAAGAAGGTCGCGGGGAAGCAATTGTCAGACGAGAGTGATCTTCCAGCAATTAAAAAACTCATAAATTTAATGGTCAATGCTGAATGGGTGAATGATCTAATCTTGAATCAAGAACGAGCATTCTTCTATCAACGGACTCGGATAAATATACTATTCCCGGATGCAACAATAACAACCACCCGCCCAGGGGAATATGAGACATTGTTGAATCAGATTGATGTTCATCGATGGTATTTGGGTGAACAACGCGGATCACAAGTCAGCTATTCTGACGCAGTTTCTTCATGGTTTTCTACTGTGTACATGCCCATAATAAAGATCATACGCAATCAGCATATGCTGGAGGGATTTCCTGATCGGACAGAGACAGATCTATATTTGTGGATTATCAGTCGGCAATGGTTTCTGCAAGAGACTTATGGCAGCGAGATCCCTCTCGAGATTGCCGCCAAGGAAATTACCTCGAGAAGTTCGAAAAGAAAGAGTCGATAGCAAACAAATTCAAGCAGTAGGAAATCCATAGACAAAAACGAGCAGCAATTTACTAATCGCTCCCGATTCTCTGCTTCTGCACACCAACCGGCCATATTTGGGCTATCCCATTCTCGGTGCTCGGTAGCTCCCATTCTTTTATTCAAGGAACTCGGCGTCGAGTAAATCACTTACACTGACCCGTACACGGTACATAGGTATACTGGTTAATTCTGCCAAGTCAGATTGTGCAACTGGAGTCCGAAGTGGGTATGTACTTTTTGAGCTGATGGTGTTAATGTTCCATCTGGATTTATACTATCCATCGATAGTCCCTTTGTGCAACTCTGGAAAGACTATAAATCTCTCTTGCAGACATACCAATCCATGCATTCGTAATCGCTTTTCGCCCGTTCCTCCGCCAGTTCAGTTGTTTTAGGTGGCGGGACGATGACCTTATCACTGGGTTGCCAATTTGCAGGCGTTGCGATTTGGTGTTTATCCGTAGCTTGGAGTGCATCAACTAGCCGCAATATTTCCAGAATATTTCGATCTGTCGTAAGCGGGTAGTAGATTATTGCGTGCATAATCCCAACGGGATCAATAACCCACACACACCATGATTTCTCAGTCGTGCTTTCTCCCGGCATCACCCTACCAAAGAGTGTGGCAACATCCTTGTTCAGATCCGTAATTACTGGGAAAGGTATCTCTACCTCGAAGTTTTGTCACATTCAGCAGCACTAGCTTGATAAGAATTTGGAGGGAACTGTATCTGAAAGTGAAGGATGGAATTTATATACAATTCTTGACACATCCAAATCTATATTCCAAGCATCTTTGTCCACATATATGCTTTTGGGAAGGATGTAAAGTATGATTGGTATAAGTGAAAGTGTGAAGCGTCAATGTCTGGCGATTTTATTGAAACCAGCAAATTGTTATTTGTTAATCGGAGTTGAGGTGCGTGGAATTCTTTCAAATCAGGGTTGCTGGCAAATAAATCAGTTTTTGCATTGCGAGGAATAATTTTCACCGGACATATTTTGGGATAAGTATTTTTGGTTTATTCAAATCTGATGTGGAATAAATTTTGTACCATACACCTAACGAATTACACCAAAAAGCGTTGGCTAGATCGGCAAGATATTAAACGTATAGAACCGCTATTGACAGATGTACTGATCAATGGCAAATTAGTATATGAACTGCCAACATTAGAAGGTATCCGCCAACGAAGGATTTAAGATTTGTAACTGATAGATCCGGATGTGCATTAGATTATGAATCCCCTCTTATACCATGTATCACTACTCCAAAAGTTGTGGGATTTGAAGAACCAGCTGATTAAATCAGCACATAGAAAAGAGTGGATAACCTGACCTGTAGTAAAGAGTGCAGATAAGGACTGAAATGGGAGGGCATAATGTTTAGATGGCTGCAATCACGTATATTATGGGGGTCAATTTTGATTATCGGGGGTATTGCATTATTGCTTCAGAATGTATATGGCATCCAATTGGCGAATATTTTTTGGAGTGTAGTTTTTGGCTTTGGAGGGCTTATTTTCCTTGGGGTATTTTTTACCAACCGAGAAAACTGGTGGGCTCTAATTCCAGCGTTTGTACTCATCAGCATCGGTGTCATGCTCGCACTCGAATGGTTGGTGCCCGAACTAAACTCTGATCTTGGTGGTTTTATTGTCTTGGCTGGCATTGCGATCGCATTTTTCATCATTTACTTTTTTGATAACGCACATTGGTGGGCAATTATCCCAGGCGGCGTATTAGCAACTGTAGCGGTATTCGTGCTGCTCGAGAATGTCTGGGCGGGTTTTGGTGGTCCAGGTGTGTTCTTCGTTGGGCTGGGTTTAACCTTTTTCCTTCTGTCCATCGTTCCTACTCCAGAAGGGCGCATGACGTGGGCTTGGATTCCAGGCGTGGTACTGACAGTCATCGGATTCATTATCATTGTAATTACTGAACAGGTTATAGTTTTATTATGGCCGGTGGCTTTGATTATATTAGGGCTGATTCTTATCGTTCGATTTTTCCTGTCTCGATAATCAATTAGATATATCCCATCAGTTGAGATGAATTTTGGACCACAGCGAACTAGAAGATCTAATGAATGGATAGCCACGAATACAAAATCGAACCTCCAGACAGTTATCGGCAGCATCCGTAGTAATGGGATGGTTTGGAAGGTTTGTGATTCATAAATTTTAGTTTACGGATTATCTGCACTTGTTTTCTCTAGATAACAAGCTCGCGGTAGATTATCAATCCTACGGTCTTTCTTGTAAGAATGGAGATGATTTTGATGGAAAACCCTAGTCGACCAAAACAATCAAAGCCTTATCGGAGAAGTTTCTTCTTCCCACTTCTTTTAGTTTTTGCCGGGATACTATTCTTATTGAATAATTTTGGAGTTCTCCGAGGAGATCTTTGGGAGACAATCAGAATATATTGGCCTGTGATTCTGATCGTTCTTGGGCTGGATAGCCTATTTAGAAAAGAAGGTCTAGTCGGACCAATATTCTTGATGGGTCTCGGGGTATTGATCATATTTTACAACCTGGGATACCTCCAAATTAACATCTGGCAAGCTTTACTTATTCTTTGGCCCATTATGCTTATTGCGGTCGGTGTGGACATGATATTTGGTAGGCGATCATTGCTCTGGTCCATGATCGGCATGGTGTTGATTATTGTCCTATTGGTGGGTGCATTTCTATTATTCAGCTCACGAACCCAAGAATTGACCGGCGGGCGCGTAGAATCAGTATTTGAGCTGTCGGAGGTAAATGAGCTCGAAATTAACGTGAGCAAGAGTATTGGAAGCATATCTGTTGAAGGTGCACGGCAGGTCGGGGCAGAAGAAGAAATTGTCATTGCCAGTTCAAGTAATACAATACAAGAGGTGGATCATTCTGGAGATCAAGCCGAGATCACCATCGTGGATGATGGCAATCCATATTATCCTGGAAAATCAACAAATGATTGGCAATGGCTGATTACAATTCCAGCCAATATCCCAAGCATGTTGAATGTTAATAGCGGTTTGGGGACGACTTACTTAAACCTGGGAAATACTCTTGTAAACGACCTGAACGCGGAGTTTGGTATAGGGTCAAATGAGCTTTACATACCCCTTGATGACCAATTTGCAGGCAAATTAGAAGGTGGAGTAGGATTAATTATTATCAACATTCCCCCAAAACTCCCGGTAAGGATTAATACCGATACTGCTTTAGTATTGGTCGATGTTCCGGGTAATTACCGTAAGACCGAATCCGGTTATGTTTCCAGTAATTTTCGAAGCGATGCCGATTATGCTGAGCTCTTCATCGACTTAGGCATTGGTGTTTTGGTCATAAGAGACTCAAACGCTCAATAAAGATCAATTTTCCTTGGGCAAATTACTAGAGAATTCCTGGTATTGTTGTGACGGCAGCAATGCTAGGATTGGGTTTCTCAGGGGCTAATCTTGGGTGATTATCGGTTCAACAAATCCAAGTTGTCTATCTTGAACAAAGATCTTAAGTGGAACGATCAACTCTTCATCGGTTGACATTTCACTGCTGTATGAGTAATTCTGTGTTATGTGCCCACCTTGGATTGTTTGAATCCCCAGATGGAAATCTGTATCTATTGAGCTATCTAGCTCAATCATAAAGAATGGTGTACTGCTTAGGGGTACTGCTATGCTTATTACACTGCTCGAGCCATATTCCCAATACTGACTATGGGGGATGTTAGCAACAGAAAAATTTGTGGCTAAGCCAGTAGCATTTTTAACTTGAAGGGTAGTTGCTGGAGAGTTGAGAGCAATCAAAATGAGAGTGTTTCCTTCTTGTTCATCAACACGTTTGATGCTGCCTATGCCATTCCAACGGGCATGTCCTTGCGCATAGGCGTTATGGTAGGGCTTCCATTCCATTTCTACTGCTAATCCATCAGGATTCTCTTCAATATATCCAGTTGCATCAATAATCCTAAGTGGACGATTTTTCTGATTTATCTCCGATACCAACGCCACATGATCTGAGATTCCGTCTTCATCCCAGTCAAAAAAAACGATATCCCCGGGGAGATACATTTGGTCGTGTGATAGTACCTGACCTGAATACGCAAAATACCGCCACATGTCATGCGAATTTCTTGCATCCCGCCAACGATAGTAGTGCCGTGGATTGATGTATGCGTCCCATTCTAAAGCCCGACCTAAATGGAAGTCCGCCCCGTATCGGAAAGCATCACTAATGAGATCGGTACAGTCGCCCGAGAAATATCCCTGGAAAGGACCTCCACAAGGTGTGAAGGGCGATTCACAACCACGCGAAAGCGAATACGGCATCCCGATATCTTGGCGAGCAGCATCAACCACACCCTCCGGTATACCGATAAATACAGCGCTTTTTGGGGGTGATGACATTGGTTTGGAAAGTGAAAGGCGAAAATTCTGAGGTTCGAAGACGTACCCCTTTTTATTTGGTGCGAGTGTGTGAGTACCGCGCGAAAGACCAGATAATTTGAAATCTCCACGTTGATCTGTCTCTGCTATTCTCTCTTCTTCTATTAGAATATCAACCCCTGTTAATGGCAGTCCTATACCATCGCTAACCCATCCACGTACCTGTGAAGTTATATTGTCCTTAATATCATTTTGAATTGAATACAGGCAATTTATTTTATATTTGGTCTGCAGTTCGCTATCACTTGAACTATCAGCACTTTGGATGAGAAATTCACCCCCATCTGGGGATACACGCAAAGCAACGACAACAGAATTATTCTCGATTATGCGATCAAGAGCAATTTCTTTTTTCTTGGTGGTTACTCGATCATAGACATATAGGACTTGCGAGCCCCATAATTGCTTTTCCGGATAAACAACAAACCTGCCCCCATCGCTGATATCCACAGGGGGTGGGTATTTATGAAAATCTTTTTCTACGGATGAAGAGGAGATGGACTCTAACTTATGGTCCACGTTTTCATAACTGTATATTGTACTTTTTGTCCCATCTGTTGTGGAAAAAACTAGAACTGTGCCATCACCTGAGAGCGCGAGTTTTGAAATCCTTAGGTCCTGATTAAGGTCTCCTGGATGAATATCAATGGGGATCCTTAAGAGATTGCGATCGACTTGATCGTATAAGAAGATCCCTGATTTGACATCAGGGGAGAGATTCGTTGCGTACGATATAAAAGCGATGTAGCGTCCTGATGATGAAATGGAGGGATTGAATGAGTGCCCATTAGCAGCTTGATTTCCGGATGCGCGTGAGATTATACGTACATCTTTTGTCAAATGGTCGTATAAAAAGATGTCATTGACATTATTATCGCCGCCTGTCACGATATCACTGGCGCTAGATGTGTAGACAATAAAGCGACCATCACCGCTGATGGATGGTTCCTTACTCCACCCTGTGACTTGCTGACCAGATGTGGAAACCGAAATTCTTTCGGTTGTGTACCGGTTGCGGTCGTGTAAGTATATATCCGCTAACCCATTCGTGTCCGGGAGGGCGTATTTATTTTGTAGATTACTGGCGAGTGTTGTGAATGCGATGTAGCGACTGTTTGCTGATATGGCAGGGTCAAAAGACCAGCCGTTGGATTGGTCACCATGTGAGTTGACCGAGATGAGCGAAATTGATCCGGTCTTGTCCCATATAAAGATATCAGATCCGTCGTATTGATCATTTTCTACTAAGTTGTCAGCAGGTGAAGACCAGACAGAGAACTCTCCATTCCATGAAATATCAGGCTGATAAGTCCAGCGATCTGCTGGATCACCAGCTTTATTTATCGTTAATAACGTAATATCTGTTTGTTGTCCGAACGCGGCATTGCTGCTTAAGATTGAAGGTATGAGCAATAGGATTGCGTGGAACAATTTTCTGTGGGAATGTGTCAGATATTCAACCATTTTACAGCCGAAGGAGCGATGTTTAGCAGAGATCCATGCCTATATGTGCAGTTTGGTAATGACTCTATGAACATTTGGCCGTATCTTTTCGTAAGCACCCGTTTATCCAAGATTACGACTATACCGCGATCTTGTTGCGTACGGATAAGCCGACCGAATCCCTGCCTAAATCGTAATATGGCTTCAGGTATAGAAAACTGATAAAAGGGGTCCTCAAAAGTCTCTGCTCGGGCGGCGACAATAGGATCGGAGGGGACATCGAACGGTAGCTTGACGATTACTAAAGCGGATAAAGCTTCACCTGGTATATCGACTCCTTCCCAAAAAGCCCTAGTCCCTAACAAGACTGCTTTATCATTGCTGCGAAAATTATCGAGTAATGCATGGGATGAAGCTCCTTCGCCTTGTTCATAAACGACAATATCATCTTTCGCCAGTATCGGAGAGACTGCCCGTGAAGTCCGCCGGAGCTGGTCGTAGGATGTGAATAATGCCAATGTTTTGCCGCCAGTCGCCAGACACAATTTAACAATAGCCATTTCTATTGCACGCTGGTGGCCTCGCCGGTCACCGGGTTCTGGTATATCGTTCGCAATGTACAGCAGAGTAGAGCTTTCGAAATCGAATGGTGAACCCAGCGCTAGTTCATAAGCATCTTCTGCGTAAAGACGATTCCTCAGGTAATCAAACTCGCCAGCTGTTGTGAGGGTTGCTGAGGTTAATATTACCGCATCCTTGGCATACCAAATATGCTTTTGCATAAGCTGACCGATATGTAAAGGCGCAGAATGCAGGGATACTCTTCCCCGGTTTTGATCTAACTGTACCCAATAGATTTGATCGGAGAGCGGTTCAAAAACTAAGGCGTTTATTTGTTCGTTTAGCTCGGTGAGTCGGCGATAAATATTACTCAACGAACTATACAATTCTTCATCTTCTTCATCCAGGATGGTAATATTTTCCATAGTTGCTTGAAGAAGTTTTGCTACCATGTCGATTAATGGCTTTAATGTGTGCTGGGATTCATCCCACTCTAATTCAACATTTGTCCATGAAGGTTGCGTGCGTGTAGCGGGTAGTATGCGCTCTTGATATGAGTACGAGCTTGCTGGGCGACCTTCTCTTTGGTCAATTAAAAATTGTTCAATCGCATCATAGAACCGGCGCATTAAGTTTTCCAAACGGAATACCAAGTCAGCTGATTGGTCTACGATTTGTGTCATACTAGCGAAATCCCCCGGCTTTAAGAGATCGTCAAAGGCCGAAGTTAACCATCCCAACACACCGGTTTTTGTCCCACCCAGCTCCCGTAATAAGCGCTCGATATCTCGCTGGGTAACCCTGAAGCTGAGCGCGTTTGTCGTCGCTTCTTCCAAGTGGTGTGCTTCATCGACGATTAACGTTTTGAACTCTGGCAGGACACGGTTTCCTGTAGCGACGTCCACAAGCAGTAGGGCGTGATTTATTACTAACAGGTGCGATGAAAGTGCTGCTTGCCGCGCTCGCTGATAAGGGCAAATTCCACCAGTTCTTTTCTTACAAGTTTCTGAGGTACATGCTTCATCATCCGCTGAGATCCTCGTCCAGATCTCGCGCTCGATGGGACCATTTAAATTGATTTCAACGCGGTCGCCAGTTTTTGAAGTATTGAGCCAAACCAAAACTTTACCAAAAACACGCATTTCCTCTGGGTTTTGCGGTCCACGTCGGCGGAAGTTTTCTAACCGGCGCGGGCAAAGATAATTTGTTCGTCCCTTTAGTACTGATGCTCTGAGATCAATACCCAACGCACTGGTGATATCGGGTATATCCTTGTTTATTAGCTGGTCTTGGAGATTTATAGTGTTTGTGGACACTACAACGCGGGTATCATTCTGGATAGCCCATAGTGCGGCAGGGATGAGGTAGGCAATACTCTTGCCAGTACCGGTTCCTGCTTCAACCATCAGATGCCGGCTTTGGGAAATGGCTTCGGCTACAGCATTCAGCATTGCGACTTGTTCTGGGCGGTTTTCAAAATCTGGAAAGTGTTTTGAAAATTGGCCACCATGTTGAATAGTGGCGGACGCTTCCTCAATATTAAGTGGTGATGGATTCTCATTGCCTAGCAGTGGCGCATCCACTGGAAGCGTAGTCTCATCAAAAATTGGTCCTCGAAGTGGGCCGGTGATCACATCAGCAGGAATTATCTCTTTTGAGCGCTGCTTTAGAATTTCCCGGAAAGGCAGGGAAGCACCCCAATCAATCCCTTCACTGGCTCGTACCAATTCTGCGATGATGTGTAATGGTAAATTTTGAGCGATCTCAAATAACCGTATATATATTCCACGGGTCGCACGCGCATCATCAAGCGCGCGATGCGTAGCAGAAAGAGGTACTCTTAACGCTTGCGTTAAGGCAGATAGATTGTATCGACCAGCATTCGGAAGGACAACAGAGGCGAATTCATACGTATCTATGGGGTCGTTATCAGTCAAGATGCCATTTTTGTGAAAAAAAGACAGATCGAATTGGACGTTATGGCCGAGAATCGGGGCATCACCGGCAAACTCCACTAAATCTGGTAGGACTTCCTCAATCTGCGGAGCGTGGATAACCATTTGGTCGGTGATATTCGTCAGTTGGGTGATAAAGGGGGGGATGCGTTTACCAGGATTGATCAATGTTGTCCATTCACCTTCAATCCGTCGATTATTAAAACGTACTGCACCAATTTCAATGATTGCATCATCAGAAGGATTTAAGCCTGTGGTTTCAATATCAAGTGCAACGATTGATGTCATATGGATGATTATACCTTGACCAATCGCCGTCCCTGTAATCGATCACGCAAAGCATTAGATTCGCAACTGGCAGCTTGAACTTTCATTAACCTGCTAGGGTAATCTTATTGCCGGCATATTTATCCTTGTTATACTTACTTGCTAGGCAGATTAAAATAACCTATTACCAATCAACTAAACTATAAAGAGGTGATCTCAGATGATATCAGAGATAACTGCTCGAATTAGAGAAAATATTCAAAAGGTTATAGTGGGCAAACCTGATGTCATCAACCACACTCTAGCAGCATTGTTATGCGAAGGTCATCTTTTGTTGGAAGATGTACCCGGGATTGGTAAAACTACATTAGTTCGTGCTTTGTCGGCCTCGCTTGGATGTTCTTACCGGCGGATTCAATTTACACCGGACTTACTCCCATCTGACGTAACCGGGTTGAATTGGTTTAATCAAAAGAACCAAGAGTTTGAGTATAGACCAGGCCCCATTATGAACCAAGTCGTCCTGGCAGATGAGATCAATCGCGCCACACCGCGTACTCAGTCAGCTTTACTCGAAGCGATGCAAGAGAGACAAGTAACTATGGATGGTATAACCCGCCCAATCCCGAGACCATTCCTTGTAATGGCAACTCAGAATCCAGTTGAATTAGAAGGGACATTTCCATTACCGGAAGCACAGATAGATCGATTCATCATGCGTGTAGGGATTGGATATCCAACTGAAGAAGAAGAGAACGCGATTCTGGAGAGATTCCGGGCGAGTGATCCACTCTTGAATTTGTCGGCAGTGACTTCACCGGATGAGATAAGCCGTATGTTGGAAGAGCGGCAGGATATTCGCGTTTCTGAAGCGGTACGCGATTATATAGTCAAGGTTGCCAGAGCTACACGACAGCATCCAGAGATAGAATTGGGCGCCAGCCCACGGGCAACTTTAGCGCTGTACCAGGTTGCTCAGGCACGAGCTGGGATAGATGGTCGGGAGTTTGTACTGCCAGATGACGTGAAGGTTATGGCACCTTATGTACTAATCCACCGCTTGATGATATCTCCTCAAGCTCAGCTGAGAGGGCGAAATATGAATGATTTGGTGGCGGATATCGTAAACAGCGTTCCAGTCCCGGTTGAAAGTTGACGATGCGTAACGACAAGTGGATCTTTGTACTTGTCATATTTGTTATCATCGGGTTATTCATCCGGTCAATATTTTTCGTTGCATTACCTGTCACTATACTAATTATTTTAGGTTTGTCTAAATGGTGGCAGAGACATGCCTTTGATGCTGTGATTTACCACCGGCGCTTTCACTATATCCGTGCCTTTCCTGACGAACGTTTTCCATTAAAGTTAGAGATAGAAAATAAAAAAATTTTGCCCTTGTCTTGGTTGCGAATACAGGATCCTTGGCCAGAAAAAATTGCCCCTGAAGGAGAGGATATCCTTTCACCGAGTCATATACAAGGGGAAGGTTTCCTCACCCACGCCTTCAGTCTGCGCTGGTTTCAGAGAACTCAACGTGATTACATGATCCATTTCAGGAAGCGTGGGGTATATTGGGTTGGACCTGCGCAAATGTCTTCCGGGGATTTTTTTGGAATCTATGAGACGTACCAGGAAATGGGATCGCGGGAAATTTATTACCGTATTTCCGGATATAGTTCCACTTGAGAGGATAGGTTTACCCCCTGAAGACCCGTTTGGGGATCAAAAATCACGTCGAAAACTATTCGAAGATCTAAATCGCCCGATTGGGGTGCGTGAATACCGACTTGAGGATGGTTTTAGACGCGTCCATTGGCCGGCAACTGCCAAGACTGGAGATTTACAAGTAAAAGTCTTTCAACCTACTTCTGCTCGCGTCATGATGATGTGTATAAATGTGTCCACGTACGAGCGACATTGGGAAGGGGTCAATCCGGTTTACTTGGAGCATCTACTCAGTGTTGCCGCAACTTTAGCGAAGGAAGGGTTAGAGACCGGGTACCGTGTGGGGGTAATTTCTAATGGTTGTCTAGCAAACTCTGATCAACCCTTTCGTATCCCGCCGGGTCGTTCGCCTCAGCAGATGGCACATCTTCTTCAAGCGCTAGCAGGTGTCACGCCAGTTGTGATGGGCAGATTCGATAGATTTTTGGTCACAGAAATCCCCCGTGTGCCATATGGAGCAACTTTGGTAGTAATCACTGCTGTAATCTATCCAGCATTGCGGGAGACATTATTACGGATAAAGAAACATGAACGGCGGATCATATTGATATCTATCGCAGATGAACAACCACAGATTATTGAAGGTATTACCATAGCACACTATCCGGCAGTTGATCCTTCCTATACTCAAACGAATATCCAATAATTACTGATAGACTAAGCAACCCCGGTATTTCTCTTTGCATAGAATTAGGCAGGTTAGAGATGGACATGTTCGAAAGCTTGTCAAGTTCAACCAGGGGGGGAACACATCTAAAAAAGAATATCTACTCTTGGCGAGAGGTAGTAATATTTGCCTCGATCTTTATGGAATTAACCTGGTCCACCCTTTGGTATCACACAATTTTTTTGCCTGGCACAGAGATGGGATATTGGGAAACTTACCTTATTCTGAGTGGAATGTTGATTGGGTTCTATTTGGTTGCCCGGGTTCTAAACTATCTAGATATCTCAATCTGGCGGAGGAGGATTGTCCTTGGGTTGTTGATCATTGTAAATCTGGTTATATGCCTATTAATTGTTGTTGAAGGGAGTGATCACAACCTGGTGGAAATGCTGAGGACAACAATGGCAAGTTTTTATAACCAAGAATCAATTCTGCCAATCGAGTTTTTAGTCATCTTGCTGGCGTTATTTGTAAGTTGGCGCGGGATTACCTATCTTCACTTAGCGACCACGCCACGTGATGTCATGTTTCGGTTTCAAATAGGTGTCATACTGTTTTGTATCTTTGCCGCCTTGAATCCTGCTCCAGGGGCGATACCAAATTTTACCCTATACTTTTTCCTTTTCCTTGGTCTACTAGCAATGAGTTCCTCGCGTATCAGTATCTTAACCGAGATGCGTGGCGGGAAACGCATACCATTTGACCGGTATTGGTTTCTCGGCATGTCATTATTTATCCTGAGCTTCGTTGGTATCGCCGCCTTGGCAGTCGGGTTAATCAAAGAACCAATATTTGACTTTTTTATCAATATTGTGTCTTGGGTTCTATATATCCTAGTTTTATTGTTGAGCCCGTTCATGTGGCTACTCATGTATCTTGTCCTATGGGTAGCCGACTTTTTAAATATCGATGCGATTTCTGATTTGTTCAGTAACCTAATCGCTAGCTTGGGTGATCTAATTCAAAATATTTTTGGTGTAGTGAAAGAATGGTTCGCCAGGTCCGGGATAGAAGATGTAATTGATTGGTTAGGTAACCTGAGCGGGAGCAAACCTGTGTTCCTGTGGGGGATATTATTATTAATTTTGGTACTTATACTGCTGACAACCCGCCGGATGCTGTCAAAAGAGATCACGATTGATGAAGACGAAATTGAGTCTTTATTAAGTGATGATGATTTGTTCAGCTTATTACGCTCGGCGCTGAAGCGTGGTTGGGAGAGATTTGCGGATGAAATTGGGAATGCGCTGCGTCTGAAACGAGCTGGAAGGATAATATCTGCTGCCCGGATTCGGCGGATATATGCAAACTTAATGAGACTATGCACCAAGCTTGGTTCTGCTCGTCCAGTCTCGGTAACGCCTCTAGAATTTTTACCTAGATTACAGGAGCTTTTCCCCGAAAATGTTTATGAATTGCACAAAATTACTGATGCATATTTGCTGGTCAGGTATGGGGAGCTACCAGAGAGCTTTGATCAAGTCGCAGATGTTTTGGCATCATGGCATACTATCGCCACTGTAGGTAAGCATAAGCTAAAGATCTTAAAAACAAAGCCTGGATCGACATAACCCGCGATGTTTCTTGATGGGGGATATGCGGAGGAATCTAGAATATATATATTTCGCATCCTTTACCACAATCCTCAACGCGTTATTTATGTTGGTGTCACGCGGAGATCGATTATTTCCTCAACGAGTGGTTCAATAAGTGTTCGCAATTCTTCTTCTGCAAAACCTTCAACCTTGAAAGTAACTAAACGATTGATTGGATCTTCCCCCGCAAATTGCCCAAACGCGATGAAATTTCCTCCAGCTTAAGTTATCAATTTGGTCAACTTCGCAAATTGCCCGGACTCTTCCTGAACGAATGCAGTTATCCGTACACCGAACTCGCGTGGACCCATTAGCTCCAGGAATAGCTTAAACAGATCAGTCTCCGTAATTATTCCAACGATTTTGCCATCCCGGAGTACCGGCAGCCCTCCGATTTTATTATCAACCATAGTGCGAGCCTCTTCTTCTATCGGAGTATTTTCTATAACCGCCAATACGTATTTACTCATAATTTTATCCACTGTAATATTGCTCAGTAGATGGTTCATCTCCCATATGCTGAGCGAGGTAGCGAGCGAGGGTGACGCATTGAGCAGGTCTTTGTCCGAAACAATGCCTACCAGGATACCTTTGCGAACGACTGGTGCGCGGCGAATCTTTTCCCTTTTCATTAAATTCAGCGCATCAATGATCGGTAGATCTGGTCTAATTGTGATCACAGGGTGGCTCATTCTCTTACCGACTAACATTTCCCCCTCCAGTAACTTTTTGATTGTATTTTATTATTAGAATTACAGGTGCTTGCACTCAATCAAGTGGAAATCTGGCGAGCTGACCATCACCTGTGAGGCTTCGCTTCATTTTTTCGGTGAATATTATTCTACGTCAGCTACCTCGAAACTATAACCAAATCCACGTTGGGTGATAAGGTATTTTGGGTTGGTTGGATCTCGTTCAATTTTTTGCCGTAAGCGACCAATATATACCCGTAAATATTCACTTTCAGGTCCATACTCTGGTCCCCAGACATTTTGGAGAATATGCTGGTGAGATAGCACTTTGCTTTGGTTTTCCATCAGGAATATCAGTAGGTGGTATTCGGTTGGAGTTAATTCAATCGGCTGGCCGTCCACTGTCACTTCATGACGCTCCCGGTCAGCAGTAATCTCTCCACATGAGAGCTGCGTTTCTGAAGATTGAGTAGCTCCCCAAGCGCTGCGCCGCAATACAGCTTGAACTCTTGCCAATAGCTCTCCAACACCAAAAGGTTTGGTTAAATAATCATCCGCTCCTACATCTAGGGCGCGGATTTTATCGGCTTCCTCGCCTAATGCAGATAAGATAATTATGGGAACCTGTGAATAGACACGAATTCGCCTTATCACTTCTAATCCGTCCATTTGAGGCATCATCAAGTCCAAGATAACTAGGTCAACGTTATGCTGATTAAATAATTTAATCGCTTCAACCCCATTAGATGCCGTTGGTGCGTAGAATCCCCGAATTTCAAGATTGCGACAAACAAAATCGCGCAGAGATTTTTCATCGTCGACAACTAGGATTGCGATCGGAGTCATAATTGAATTTTACTCGAATTGATTTATTTATGCCGCAGCAAGTCCATCTTGTTTGAGGGGTATAGAAAACGCAATGCATGTACCAGTTGCTACAGGTTCGAGCCAGATTGCGCCGCCGTGTGCTTTGATAAAACCCCGGCAAATTGCCAAGCCTAAACCAGATCCCGAAGCTTGGATGGGAAGCCCATTCTCAAGCTGAAAATAACTTTCAAACACTCGCTCACTGTATTCAAGAGGAATTCCGAGCCCTTGATCCCTGACCCGGATGATAACCGATCGGGTTAGAACTTCCACACTCACCTGGATTGGAACTTCATCACCAGCGTATTTAGCAGCATTTTCAAATAAATTGCGGAGAACAGCTTCAATTTTCTTTGGGTCAACAAATAGTGCAGGCAGTTCTGCCGGGATATCCAATACTAAGGGCAGGTGCGGTTTTGGATATGCCCGTACGGAAGCATTCGAGATGAGTTCAAAAAGGTCAGTTTCACTATACTTTATCGATATCGTCCCCGATTTCAAGGCGCGACATATCCAATAGTTCAGAGACTAAAGTGCTTAAGTGATCTGTCTCACGGGAGATAATATCCAAGAATTCCCGCTGACTTTGCATGTCCCATTCAACATCCTCCGCTAATAAGGTGGTTGCGTATCCCTTGATTGCAGCCAGCGGAGTTCTCAACTCGTGGGACACGGTGGAGATCAAGCTGGACCTCATCATATCTAACTCGCGAAATTGTGTATAGTCATTGAGTAGCTGCCCGTGACCGATCAAATTGCCATGCATATCGGTGACATCAAACACACGCATCTGCAAATACCTGGTTTGTGCAGGTAAAGATATGGTGAATTCGACCTCCCGAGAGCCTTTTCCGTTGAGCGCATGGATGATATGCGTGCGGATTTGATCCTTTTTTTCACTATTTGGCTCAACACTTAGTGATACCAGCCTCTCGATAAATTGGTTAAAAGGAGTATTGACGATATCCTGTATTGGGGTGTCTATCAATTCGCTGATGCTGCGGTTTGCGTATATTATCCGCCCGTCTAAGTCCTCTAAGATCAACCCTTCCTCTAAAGATTGGATTAAAGCCTCTAATCTGCGGGTTTGGCCCCGCAGCTGAGCATCGCTCATCGAATAGAGTGCGGCATTTTCAATAGCCATCGCCGCTTGATTCGCAAAGCTGCATGTTAATTCAATTTCCTGGTCTGAATAGTAGTGCGGGTCCGGTCGGTATACAAGCAAAGCTGAAGGTGGCGCGTGCTGGGTGATCAAGGGGACTGCAAGGATGGAGCGATATCCTTCAGCGCGAGAACGTTCTCTTTTGAGAGCGTACGTATGGTCACTCTCCGTATCACTGATTTGTTGGGGTTTTTTACTGTTTATTACACGCAATGTGAGCGAGTCAGGCTCAGATGGATCGATGACGACGTGCTCTTTATAGGCTAGGGAAAGCCCTCTGCTCGCCCGGGCTCGGAAATGCCTTTGGTGTTCATCTAAAGCAACGATAGCGCATTTCTCAACACCCAATAATTTTTCTACTTCCTCTAGAATCGTGTTCAGCACTGTCTCCGCTTCCAGGGAAGATACAACCGCGGCACTGGTTTGGAGCAATGTCGAGAGCTCATTTAATCGGGCTGTGATGGATACCTCCATACGTTGGAGGCTGGTCGCCAACTCACCAATCTGGTCCTGTCTCTGTGACAGCTCATTGAGTTTGTCCTGGTTTTGAGCAGAGATTCCCTGCTGCATACCGATATTACCGCTGATTTCGGCCAATCCCTTTATAGGTCGTAATACTCGGTACGATAATGCTAGCCAGAATATCAAACCTACAAGAATAAATATAACAATCGTAAAAAGGATGCCTTGGCGGATGGCTCTGATTGTGCTGAAGGCAGATGATGTCTCCCGGCTAACGATCACCCCCCAATTTGATGCGGCGATCGGGGCAAAAGTATACAGTCTTTCTTGGCCCGAATCATCACTGATAAAAGTGTTCCCAGACTCCCGATTCAATACTGCTGTGGTGATAGTCGGGAGTAGACTGTTCAAATCTTTCAGCAATAATTCTGGATCAGGATGCGCTATTACCCTGCCATCTGTATCAATGATGAAGATTTCGATATCTTCTTCAGGTAGCTGAGCTTTTGCAATGCTTATCAATGTGTCGCTTAAAGATTGCAGTGTGATGTTTGTAGCAACAATCCCGAGAAATTCACCATCTACGCCCCAGATAGGTTTGACCGCTGTAGTGACCGGTTCATCTGTAGTGGGCGCAATCCTACCCCGTGAAAAAAAAGCCAAGTTGCTGCCTTTTGCTTCTTGAAAATAATCGCGGAAGGAGAAATCGGTCCCAATGACAGCACCAGGATCATCAGGGTATTGATAAATCATGACACCGTCTGACGCTAGTCGGTAGATTAGATTGATATCTGGTCTGGCAATCAAGACGTTCTGAAAAAGTTGTTCCATCAAAGCCTGATCGCTCTCAACTACCGCGGGTGATTTCGCGATTTGCTCTACCGTTTGCAGGGAGCGAGCCATAGTCGCGTTTGTCCCTTGAGCGATCGCTCTGGCTAAAGCTAAATCACTTGACTTAACATCTTCATCCAGACGTAGATAAATTAATTGTTCGAAGCCAACCCAAATAAAGATAACTGGGACAACGAACAGCAAGTATAGCCCTAGGGATTGAACAGCGACATTGTGTCTAAAAACTGACTTCATCGCAATAGATAGACCTTTTGGCAAATATTCGATCAGGTTGGCCCAAAATTAGTGAGGATGCGTGCAATATGCTGGGCACCTTTGAGATATAAATCTAGCCTGATATTTTCGTTTGGAGCGTGAGCCTGAGACCCTGGGTGTCCAATACCTGCGGTTGCGATCGGGACTTTAAGGATTTCTTCAAATAAATGACCTGGACCCGACCCACCGACCATAGGTACGACCTGCATTCGCTCTGCATATACAGTCTCGGCGGATTGGACGACTAACTCGACAAAGGGGTCATCAGGATCGGTTTTGGAGGGGCTTTCACCGCCTAGGTACTCAATATTAACATCTGCAAATCCTTTGCTATCAAGGTGGTCTCGCAGAGCTGTGAGAACTTTTTGAGGGGTCTGACTAGGTACAAGGCGAAAATCAATTTTCGCCTTGGCTTTTGCTGGAAGTACTGTTTTTGGCCCTTTACCTTGATAACCAGATGACAGACCACAGATTGTACAGCTCGGTTCAAATACTTCTGCGATGCGCAGGTCTATGCCTCCTTTAAGCCCTTTAATAAAGTCACTGATGCCGTAGCGCTGTTTATATTCCTCCGCTAAATCGGGTAAAACCGAAAAGAGTTCTCGATCTCTATTTGTATATGGGGTGATGTCATCATAGAAATCAGGCAGGAGGATATTTTCGTTTTCGTCCTTCAATGAATTAAGTGCCCATACCAGCCTCCAGCCAGCATTGGGAAATATTGACCCACCCAAACCCGAATGGACATCAATTTCGGCAGTCTTAACCGAAAGTTCCACATAGCAGATACCACGCAGTCCCAGATATTGTAACGGCACATCACGATGATCAACTCCGCCAAATTCCCATATACACGCATCGGCCTCGAGTTTGCTGGCATTTCTCTTTACAAATTCAGCGAGATGTTGGCTGCTGGTTTCTTCTTCCCCCTCAATAACAAACTTTACATTGCAGGGCAATTCTCCTCGGGTTTCTAACAGCGCATCAATTGCATAGAGCCTGCTGGTGATATGCCCTTTATTATCACTTACTCCCCGGCCGAATAACTTGTTACCCCGGATCTGAGGCTCAAAGGGTGGGCTTTCCCAAAGTTCTAACGGTTCTGGGGGTTGAACATCATAATGGTTATAAAAGAGTAAGGTTTTAGTGTCTTCTTTTATGCCGGTAGATCTATCCGCATATACGACTGGTGAGCCTCCTGTTGCGATGACCTCTACGTTGAAGTCTCTCTTGCGTAGCATCCCGGCAACTAACTCAGCACACTCAGGTATCCCCCAGTTTTGAGCGGCTACAGAAGGTTGTGCGACCAGACGTGAGAGCTCTGCAATACTCTGATCCAAGTTTTGCTTCAGATATTCGTCAATAGAGGAATAGTGGGACATGGTTTCTCCTATGGAACTTCAATGGGAAATCACTATAAGAATCGAGTAATCAGGTTTGCTCCTGCAAAAGCAAAGATCGTCATTTTAATGGTCTCACCAATCCATACCCAGAAAAGAAATTTCGGAACGGGCATCTTTAGTATGCCAGCTGTTACGCCAGCTATATCAAAGAATGGGTTCGGAATAGCAGATAAGACTAATACGGTTAATCCGCCTTTTTTATTCATCCAGCTAGTAAGCTGCTCGTAAACTGGAGCTCGCTCAGTAACAGCTCGCCCGCTGAAACCAGCCAAATAACCTGACATCTCACCCAGGGCTGCACCCACTCCAGCAACCAAAGCAACGATAATGGGATTGAACACACCCCCCATGGTGAAAACAACTGCAACCCCGGGAGCTGGAAGCAAAACTGTTGCGTAGGAGAGGAACGCAAGCAGGAAAATCCCGGGATAGCCGTAATAGGCTAATTCTTCTGCTTGATCACGTATACTGAAGACAAAAACGCTGAATGCTATGACGATTATCAATGCCAATATGCGCGCCAGCGTTAAGCCCTTCTTCGATTTCATTGATCTAGATGGGTGATAAATATGAACGACCCGGGAAAATTTCCTTCTTCCCTAGATAATTACTATTAGGTCTCTAATCTTCGGATATCGTAATCGAGTGAATAACCACTCCGTCGTATTCTGGCCTTTGCGGATCACGTGCAGGAATTGATAGAACGACGTCCATACCGCTTGTCACATACCCGAAAACACTGTGTTTTCCATCTAACCAATTAGTAGCCACGTGAGTGATAAAAAATTGAGAGCCATTTGTGTTTGGACCAGCGTTTGCCATCGATAGTACGCCTGGTCCATCATGCTTAAGTGATGGATCGAATTCATCCTCAAAACTGTACCCTGGACCACCTCTTCCAGTTCCGGTCGGGTCACCACCTTGGGCCATAAAATCATGGATTACACGATGAAAAATTGTCCCATCATAGAATCCTTCTCGGGCAAGGAATACGAAGTTATTCACTGTTATAGGGGTTTTCTCCGTATTAAGACGGATCAAGATATCGCCTTTGTCTGTTTCTAACTTTGCTGAGTATTTCTTAGTGATGTCAATGGACATTTCTGGAGCAGTAGACCATTGTTTGCTAGGTGTTTGCATGAAGTATCCTTTTCTAAGTGGGAATTTAATTATCACGGTTGTAGCTTAACATGGCATCAAGCCGAGCTACAACCATATCCAGAGCGACGGTATTCCAACCGCCCTCCGGGATAATTACATCTGCATAACGTTTGGATGGTACGACAAACTCAAGATGCATAGGTCGTACCGTAGATAAATATTGGTTGATCACAGAAGCTGTTGTCCGTCCCCTCTCCTGCCGGTCTCTCTCCAAACGTCTGATAAACCGGATATCCGCGGCTGTATCAACAAAAATCTTGATATCAAATAACTCCCTAAGTTCTGCTTCGATGAAGATCAGAATACCCTCAACCAGTATCAATGGTTGTGGTTCTACAGGAATAGTTTCCGACGTTCTGCTGTGGGTTTTAAAATCGTATACAGGCAAAGCAATGGCTTTATGCTGTTTGAGGGTTTTAATATGTTCGATCAACAATCTTGTATCAAGCGAGTCAGGGTGATCGAAATTTACTTCGCTTCTCTGCGCCGGCGAAAGGTCCCGCAGGTTTTTATAATATGCGTCATGGGGTAAGAATGAAATATTATCTATCCCAATACGTTCAAGGATGGCATTAGCTACGGTAGTCTTTCCTGACCCAGTCCCACCAGAAATGCCAATCACAAGTGGGGTTGTGTTTTTCACCATAAAAGAATTATACTGGAAGTGATTGGTATTGGGGTGGAAACGACATAAGGACACGGTAGCGCTTAAACTAGAAAGAGCCACCGAAGGGATTCGAACCCTTGACCTGACGTTTACGAAACGCCTGCTCTACCGCCTGAGCTACGGTGGCATCCTCAACCAGTGAAATGCGGGCACATTATACAAGGTATACTTTCTTATTGCAAGGATTATTGATCTCCCCCAGATGAATTCTTTGTCTCGAGTGAACGATGCAAATTGCGATGCTTTCTTACCATACATGCCCACTTGCCACATTAGGTGGAAAAGATACCGGGGGTATGAATGTATATGTACGTGATCTAACACGGCAGTTAGGGCGAATGGGCGTACGTATCGATGTCTTTACCCGTTCCCAGGACGAGCACGTCCCTCACGTGCTCCATGATCTAGGATTTGGCAACCGGGTTGTCCATGTCCCTGCCGGACCTGAGATCCCACTCGCGAAAGATGAGCTTGCCCATTACATTCCCGATTTTGTCAAGGGGATCCTGGAGTTTGCAGAAAAAAAGGGGCTTTCTTATGATGTGATACACAGCCACTATTGGATGTCAGGTATGGCAGCAGGAGAGCTCAATAACTCCTGGCATGTTCCGATTGTGCATATGTTTCATACATTAGGCCTGATGAAACAAAGAGTAGCGAGGTCTGCAGAAGAACAGGAGGGGAATTACCGGATTCGGGGAGAAAAAGAAGTAATCGGGATCGCCAACCGGATTATTGCTGCCACTCCGGCTGAATTGGCCCAGCTTCAATGGTTGTATGATGTAAATGAGCGAAAAGTACAAGTAATTCCACCAGGCGTCGATCTAAGTCATTTTTACCCAATTCCAGATGATGAGGCCAAGGAATATATCGGTATCCCACCATGTGACAAGGTGTTGCTTTTTGTTGGACGCATAGAACCCTTGAAAGGTATCGATACACTGATCGAGGCAATAGCTATCATGAAGAATCGAGGTTCGGTTGTTTGTCTAACCATAATCGGTGGTGATCCAGATTTAAGTCCCGAGACGTTAAGCAGTGAGATGTCTCGGCTCCAGGATTTGTGCGAACAGCATGGTTTAACTGACCTGGTGGCGTTTCTTGGGCGGCGGGGGCAAGATACTCTACCGTACTATTACTCAGCAGCAGATGCGGTTGTGATGCCATCACATTACGAATCCTTTGGCATGGTCGCTTTAGAAGCTATGGCATGTGGCACGCCTGTGGTAGCGTCACAAGTAGGTGGATTAGCATTTTTGATCGAGGATGGGAAAACAGGCTATACAGTGCCTGCCGATGACCCACAATCTTTGGCCGATCAGTTGGAAAAAATTATCACCAATCCTGATATGCGGGCGCGAATGGCGGTGCAAGCCGCAGAATTTGCTCAAGGATATGGATGGGACAAGATCGCTGCTCGCGTCGTCGACCTATATCGTAATGTGATATCGCAAACACGCGGCAAGTTAAACTAGACTTTTTAGCAAGTTACCAGGCATTATCTGAACAAGGTCAGATACTTTTTGCGATTCGCACTCCGCGCAGGTTTTCCACTGCTCGTCTTTATCAACCAACCACGCTCAACTAATTCAACAAACCTCAAGGCTATTGCAGATCCTTTAGTTACTTTTTGGCGGACTTGGTTAGCAATAATTATTCGCTCTTCAAAATCCTGGACTTCAGTCTCGGCGACAATTACGACCTCTTCTGTACCGGTCTGTTCACTGAAAATACCAAAGGCTACTGCACGCCCGGGATATACACCTTCAACCTGATAGGCAAGTCTTTCAAAATCCTGGGGATATACATTTTTCCCACCAACAATGATAATATCCTTCATCCTTCCGGTAACGAATAACTCTCCACCCGCAATGTAACCAAGGTCACCGGTAAGGTACCACCCATCTATAAAAGCTTCTGCAGATAAATCCGGGCGGTGATAGTATCCAGTCAGCATGCATTGGCTTTTTATTGCGATTTGACCTATATGCCGCTCAGCAAGGTCATGGTTTTCTGCATCGAGTACCCGGATTTTAGTATTATCGATCGGAACACCCGCTGATAGCATCTTAATGGTGCGTTCCTCGACTGAAGAGGGTACAGCTCTTCGCTCAGCGGTAAAAATATCCTTATCTATGTAATCAACTGTAACGGATTGGTCAAGAATGCTTTGGGTAACAGCAAACACATTTTCTGCCATTGCGTAGCTTGTCGCAAGAGCTCGTTGCTTAAGGCCATAAGGTTGGAATCGCTCAATAAATTGTTGATGGCTGTTCCAAATGGTCGGTTCAGAACAGTTGATAACGGCTCTCCAAGAAGATAAATCCACTCCCTCCAAGTCTCGCGTTCTGATCTTCTGGGAGCAAAAGTTGTACGCGAAATTAGGCAGCCACGTGAGTGTCCCTTGATATTGGGTCACTGAATGCAGCATCCGATAAGGGGCTTTTACCCAATCCAGGGGTGACATCAAGATAAGCCGTACCCCGGTCAGAACCGGCAGAATAAAACCTGCTATCAACCCCATATCATGGTAAAGGGGCAGCCAGCTCACAACAACATCTTCAGCGCGCAAGTCAATCGCCCGCGAATAGCTGTCTAATTGATTGGTTACAGCATCGTGGGAGAGAGCAACACCTTTTTGCAGTCCTGTAGTTCCGGAAGAGTGCTGCAGTAATGCGATATCTGTTTCCCGGCGCTCCAGCCCTTTGAATTCGCCGAACTGAATATGTTGGTTCTTATATTGGTGTGGCGGAAGAAAAATCTTTAGCTCAGCTGAGCCACGCGCTGCCTGCTCTACTTCAGCAAAGAAATTAGGAAATGTGATCACCCCAGCTGGGTTAGTGACATTAAATAAGGCGCTGAGTGAGGCGCGATACTGTTCTGGGGATAGCTTCTCTGTGAGGAAGGGCATTATGGATGGAATTGCACCATGCAGGATCGCGCCGAAAAAGGCGTAGATGAGGTCTGGTCCGTGATTTAGGATCAGAATGAGTACTTCCCCTGGGGATATATTAGCCTCCGCGAACATCTGCGCGTAAACAGCCGAACCACGGATCAGGTCTCGATACGATAACTGCAGATCAGCTACGCCACTTACCTGTAGCGTGATGATCGTATGATCAGGGGTTGTCTGGTAATGTTGTTTAAGTATTGCTGGAATGGTTGCCACGGAAGAGTTAGACATATCTAACCGGTAGATAAGCAGATTATAGCCGGGAGTATATCAAATCTGCTAACTGTTCAAGTGTGTCGAAAGTATCGCTGTTCAATTCCGTGTCATCAATTTTTACATTAAAGTTATCTTCTATATAGAGAGCCAAATCAACCAGGCTGAATGAATCGATCAGCCCGCTGGTGATTAATGGTTCGTCTGCAGGGAGTGATCGGTTTGGTTGTTTTAATATCTCAGCTGTAATATAACCTGCAAGCACGCCGCCGATGTTTTCAGTCAATGTTTAGCTCCTAGCTATATTTATCGAGAATATTCATAAGATTGGATCCGCTGCCAGACAGCATCCAGAATCTGCAGGGTAACAAGGTTGCGAACCGGCCAACCCTTTTTCATGATAAGGGGGTCATTGAAGCGATTTGGTCCCCAGGTGATATGGACACCGTCTTCCTGTAGTCCGTGATCAGGTAGAGGCTGTACCGCACGCCAATAGTTCAATAACGGGATCTCGTACTCAAGTGCTAATTCGGCGATCGTGGCATTGATACTGCCATCCTTCTCCTCGTTATCTGCTTTTGTTGATAAAACGGGGACAATCCCTACGGATATGGTATATTCGATGATTTTTCGCATCTGTTGTTCAAATATATCTTGGTGCCAAACATCATTGCTGCCCAGCATAATTATCGCAATGGCAGGATTGGATATCCGGTATTCACATTCCAGGGGTGTCTCATTGGCTTGGCACTGAGTCCGGTCGGACCAGATCGGGGAGAATATCGATGAGGCATTGAACCCTGATTTCGCAGCTAGGCTCGTCCGTCCGTATGCGCCCTGATAATGATCGATTATTGGCAAGAGATTCGTATAGTCACCCAATTCATAGTATTCCGGACCGCGATCAAAATCGCCTAGAAACCAGGCTGGTGTCGTCCCACAATCCCCAACTTTTGAGAATGAATTTGGATTGTTGCCTAGATCGATACCACGTGAGTAGATTTCAATGACCCGATCACTGATTTCCGGGACAATTGGTAATTCCTGCCATTCATCTGGCCCGAGTGTCGGGCGAATGGTTGGAGAAGTCATTATGGTAGGGGCTGTTGTGATACCTAATGTCGGAGGAGGTCCAGGGTCTAATGTTTCCATCTTTTCGGGACTACCGGTTGGGGATATGGTTGGTTTAACCGTAGAGGGGGAAAGCGTGTAGTTTGATGTTGGAAGGTGTTGCGGGATATTTGTCGCAGACGTGCATCCCCCAACCAGCAAAATCGTAAATAAGATATTTAGCTGTAAGATTAGTTTCTTTCTACTGATAAAAAACATACTGGAGCGAATTATATCTGATTACTTGGCTTGATACAGGATATTAGGAAGAGTACTTGAAATGACTTCAGCCAAAATGCTTGTCCCGTATGGAGATAAATGGACGGCTGTATTCGTAAATTCCTCTGGGGGAACCACGTCCCACATGTCGCTGTAAAGCCAGGCTGAGTTCTCGCTTTGTGCTTGCATCATTTGGCGGTAATCATCGTAAGCCCAACGTGGATAATAGAAGTTGTAGCGGATTTCACTATTCTCACCGGAGCTGATAAAGATTGGCTCATTGATGATCCATAATGGTATGCTGCGTGTTACGTCATGACCAGCTCTAAGAATATCAAACGCGAGCTTGCTCGAATCAAGTGGGGGCGCTTCCCAAACATGAAATTCCATATCAGCGGCCAGGTTTTCTTGTTTTGCTGGAAAGATTTCTGGGATGAAGTGATCAATACCTGTTGCACTCCATAGGACGCCGTACAATTGTAGCCGGATCAGATCTGCCAATTCGCGTCGAGCAGCGACTAGTGTGTGTAGAGCTACATTCCCATTGACAAGCGGGGGGTCTTCAGGGCTTAGGTCCAATTCGTAATTGTCGATAAGCACCCGGATTTTATCTGGGTTTTGGAGGAGCAGATCTGGAAAGAGCTGCTTATCATTTGGGAATGATTCCAACGTAACTAACCAGATCACCAAATCTGGCTGGTAGCGCATGGCTTCGGATAGGATTACTAAATCCTTTGTCAAAGACATCACGGGGTAGCCAAGGTTGTAAAATTTCAACACTCTTCCATCGCGGAGTATCGTCTGTTTATGGTTCAGGTGGGCAGCGAGAGTGTCCTTCGGCGATAATAGATATCCCCAAGTTGATGAATCTCCGATTAAGATCACCCGAAACTCATTATCTGGTTTCGGGCCGGCGTCAATTCGGTGTGAAGCGAACATGGCGGCAAGATTGAAGAGACTCAGATTATATGATTTGGAAGGGTCATCACCGTAGGGCAGGCGTGTCCTTCCTGGAAATACAATATTATATGCACTTGCTTTTCCGATTGACTTAAACGGATAGGAAAATGCAAAAAAGAAGCTAATGATGATAAACAGAGCGAGTGCTTTTAGTAGCACACCGCCATAAAATTTCCATTGCTTTTGATTGGTGTTCTCTCTCATGCTCGAAACCCGGAGAGGGAAATCAAATAGAATATCGCTAGTATAGATCAGCTAGAAAATAGCTGTTGGAAGACAGTGGTAGCTAGCTCGGGTGATGGGAGGGCGAACCAGACCCAACCTAGCGCGACATAGTTGAATGTAATAATCCAGCCGCCGATTTTTAGTCCAGTCGAAACCAACGGTGTTTCTTCCAGTGGGGATTTTCTATGCCTTATCCAACTCAACCAGCGATTATGGGCAAACAGACCTATCCCGTGCCATAATCCCCAAATTGCAAAATTCCAGGTAATCCCATGCCAAAGACCAATTAGCAGCATGGTAGAAAGTTGTCCGATCAGAATCGTGAGCCAGTTTGGGTAGTTCAACTTGCTTTTGTGCAGTGAGCGGGTGAGTGGGTTAAAGAAGTATGCTCTGAACCATTGTGCAAGAGTGATATGCCAGCTGTTCCAAAAGGAAGTGATATTCGTTTTTAGGTAAGGTGAGGTAAAGTTCTCTGGGAGTGCTATACCATGAAAATTACCTAAACCGATCGCAATGTCTGTATACCCGGAGAAATCAAAATAGATTCTAAAAGCGTATGCATATAATAGCACCCACATCCATGGAGTGCTGTTTGTTTGGGGTGCATTTTGTGGATTCAACGCGATCAGGGCGAGAGCATCCGCAATCACAAACTTTTTAAACAAGCCAATCAGTACTCTCTGTCCACCTTGCAGGGTGTTCGATTTCCGTGAGCCATAAGATTGCCGATAATCCTTAACAAACCGCTGCACCCGATCGATCGGACCGGCCGTTATAGATGGATAAAAAAGTGTATAGGAAACATATTCCTTTAGTGTCACAGATGGTAGTTTGCCGTGCTGGCGGTCTCTGAGAGTGTGGATTAAACGAAATGCTAGATATGAGAATCCCAACCAACGCATATCTAACGGACTGGCAAGTTCGGTATTCTGGTTGGTTAGCATTCTCAAGGTCTCACTGGCTAACTTTGCTAATGGTTCCGCTTTTAGGATCATAAAGGTTAGGATGAGCAGAAGGAGTGTGATGGTAAGTGTGTATTTGTATCCTGAAAAATAACGAATTACTAACAACACCAGGGAACTTACAACCACCTCAGCCAGGAGAACATTTCTAATTTGTGGCGGACGAGTAGGGGTGATGCAGCACAGAGGTCCTGCATACCGCGTTAAACTGATTAGCAGGACAACGCCGATAATCACCCCGGCTGTAATCAGGTCAGCCCGGGCATTATGTTCGTTTGTAACTCTCGTTATTACCCAGATTAAGGCTACAATGCTTATTGAAGCGAGTGGGAACCAGAAATCGAGATTACGAATTGGAGTAGACGGCTGCAGCCAAAATAACGCGAAGACACTGCTTATGAGTATTACCCATTTTTGCCAGCGTGCAGGGGTTATCCAGACCAGTAGAATAGTAATCCCACTGATGATTAGGATGCTCTCTATATTCATTCTAGAAGTTTAGAAACCTTGGTATATCCACTGTGGTGATTGGTCAGATGTCATAACGATAATACTGAACAGAATAATCACCAACAGCACTGCATACAGGTTTTGACGAGAAAATAGAATTCGCTTCATAACTGTATTGCCTTTATCGATACCCACATAAACGCCATTCTCCACCTTCGTGAATGACTTCATACGCTTTGGCAGACAGGTCAATGTCAAGAACTTCATTGCCGTAGTTAGCGTGAATGATACCCGTACACCCAACCAAAGATGCATCATCATGTTCCTCTATCACATCACAGGCAACATTTTCGAGAGTGACCTCAAGAGCTGTAAACGAGGCAACCTCATCTATGGCGGTTGCTTCCCAAGCAGTGCATGAGTATGAAATCAGCAGGTCACGATTACCAGCAGCAAGTGCCTGGTGATAGCCCTCAACTGCAGCCGCAGCATCATTGCTGTTTGTTCCACAAGCTGTGAGTAGGTAAATTTGTATGATCAGAATCAGTGCAACTATTAGAGTGTTTGTTTTCATAAGCGATCCATTCTACTGTGTATACGTGCTAATTTTACCAACAACTATCATAATTTCTGTGTACCGGTTCAGATTCTTAGTATGCTGGGCTGAGAGCGTATTCTTTTTGATGGATAACTGACGATCTCTCCTGTGATTCGGGAAGAAGTGCGCTAACTAAGTTGGGCTGTCAAAAAGCAACAATAATTTCGATCTTATGAGAGAAATGTAAAGATATTATGACAAATGTCAATTGTATTTTTGCGTGTAATTGGTGATAATTTCCTCGGAACTTTTTCCACGTTAGATAATGGTCAATATGGCGCTTGCATTAGCACCAATTTCAACGATATTTATGATCAACAGGGAAGGGGGCGTGGAAGAGATCCATGATATCAAGTGGAAATTAATTTATAGGAGAGATCAATGACAGCTAACATAATCGATGGAAAAGCCATTGCCAAGCAGGTTCGGGAACAAGTTGCAGCAGATGTCGAGGAATTACTCGCTGCAGGTCGGCCTCGACCGGGTTTAGCAGCAGTGTTGGTGGGAGAAAACCCAGCTTCAGAAGTTTATGTACGCATGAAGCGCAAGGCTTGCGAAAAAGAGGGTTTGGAATCTTTCGGCTATACTCTGCCCGCTGATGCCTCTCAAGAGGAAGTTGAAAAGTTAGTAAAAGAATTAAATGCGGATCCGAAGGTAAATGGTATCCTGGTTCAGCTCCCGCTGCCTGATCACCTGGATGAAGAGAAAATACTCAATGCAATCAGTATCGAGAAAGATATTGACGGTTTCCATCCGATCAATATCGGCCGGTTGGCTCAAAAAGGTCGCGAGTCATTGTTTGTTCCCTGCACGCCAGATGGTGTGCTTTACTTGATAGACCAGACTGGCTTTGAACTCCGTGGGGCAAATGCAGTGGTTTTGGGGCGTTCGAATATAGTTGGCATGCCTGTGGCTCTGCTGCTTGTCAAACGCGATGCAACCGTTACTATCTGTCACTCACGTACTCAGGATCTTCCAGGTGTTTGCAGTCAAGCCGATGTATTAATCGCCGCGGTTGGTAGACCTGAGATGGTCCGGAAAGATTGGGTCAAGCCTGGCGCGGTAGTTATTGATGTCGGAACGAACCGCGTCGATGATCCTACTCGCGAGAAGGGCTACCGCTTGGTTGGCGATGTAGCATTTGATGAAGTTAAAGAGGTTGCGGGTTGGATATCACCCTCGCCAGGTGGAGTTGGTCCGATGACTATCGCAATGTTGCTGCGTAATACGGTCAAGGGAGCGAAAATCCAAGCCGGTTTGTAAGGGATCACTCAGCAGAAATAACCTCCGAAGAGATATCAGTCTTTGGAGGTTTTCATTTATCAAGCAAGCCAATTGACTATTTGGATAAAATTTGCTACACTGAAAGTTGTCAGACAAATCAAATTAATACCGAAATTAAATACGATGAGTACATTACTTGTTAAGCATGCCACCTTAATCGTTTCGATGGATGACGATCGGCAAGAGATCCCCGATGGTGGACTTTTCTCTCGGGACGGCTTCATTGAACAAGTGGGTCCTTCGCATGAACTTCCGGCAGAAGCAGACAATATCCTCGATCTTGAGGGTCATGTTGTTCTCCCAGGATTGATTAACACGCACCACCATTTTTATCAAACTTTGACACGAGTTGTGCCAGGCGCACAGGATGTAAATTTATTCAATTGGTTAACTAGGTTATACCCAATTTGGGGACGGATGTCTCCTGAAGATATTCGCATCTCCACGAAGATAGCCCTAGCAGAACTTGCCCTCTCAGGCTGTACAACAGCTTCAGATCATCTGTATATTTTCCCAAATGGATCCCGGCTCGATGATGAGATCAATGCCGCCAAAGAGATCGGTTTGCGAATTCATGCTTCACGTGGCTCGATGAGCTTGGGCGAGAGCAAAGGTGGCTTACCTCCCGATCATGTCGTTGAAGAAGAAGATTTCATTCTGAATGACTCACAGCGTTTAATCACGACATATCACGATCCAAACCCGGGCGCGATGGTGCGAATTGTATTGGCCCCTTGTTCTCCCTTCAGCGTGACGCCTGAATTGATGCGCCAGAGTGCGGGATTGGCTCGCGAATATGGTGTGCGTCTTCATACTCATTTGGCGGAGACGCAGGATGAAGAGGCTTTTTGTGAAGAGAAATTTGGGTATCGCCCGGTAGCATTTATGGATAGGCTTAACTGGGTTGGCCAAGATGTGTGGTTTGCGCATTCAGTCTACGTCAATCAGGAAGAAATAAACTTATATGCGGATATTGGCTGCGGTGTTGCGCACTGCCCTACATCGAATATGCGTCTCGCCTCGGGTATAGCTCCGATTCTGGATATGGTTTCTAGCGGGGTGAATGTTGGATTAGGTGTCGATGGTTCAGCTAGCAACGATGGCTCACATATGCTTGAAGAAGTGAGGCAAGCTATGCTTGTGTCACGTGTCCGTGCTGGGGTACAAGGAGCATCACTCTCAAAAGCAGAAGGGCATTCTCTAATGAGTGCCAGGCAGGCACTGGAATTGGCGACAAGGGGGAGTTCAGCTGTTTTGGGGCGCCGCGATATAGGTTCTTTAGAACCAGGCAAGTGTGCCGACTTCTTTGCTATCGATCTCAACCAACTGGAATATGCTGGTGCATGGCATGACCCTGTTGCAGCAGTTGTTTTTTGTGCGCCGGGAAAAGCAGCTTACACAGTCGTAGGAGGTAACATTGTTGTCGATCGAGGCAATTTAATCACCAGCGATCTTGGTCTTTTGGTAGAGCTGCATAATAGAGCAGCCGTTCGCTTGGTGAATGGATAAACCGTTTAAGATGCCCATCTAAATGTGATGTATGAATGCGATAATCAAGTGAGATAGATAATGGATCAAGACTTCTCACAACTATCTCGAGAACTGGTTGAAGTTGCCATTGGGAATGCACCCGCTGACCTAGTAATCCGGAATGCACGGTGGGTCTGTGTTCAATCCGGAGAGATAATACCCAATACTGATATTGCCATCAAAGGTCAGCGTATTGCTTTTGTAGGCTCAGATGCTTCACATACCATTCAGGCAGGAACGGAAATCATTGATGCAGACGATCGCTATGTATCTCCAGGTTTACTGGATGGGCATATGCATGTCGAATCGCAGATGCTGACCGTGACGGAATTTGTCCGCGCAGTAGTAGCCCATGGCACCACTGGTGTGTTTATCGATCCGCATGAAATCGCCAATGTATTTGGGCTGGAGGGTGTACGGTTGATGGTTAACGAGGCCGCCGGACAGCCCATTCATGTCTGGGTTCAGATGCCATCTTGTGTGCCTTCCGCCCCAGGATTGGAGACATCAGGTGCGTTGATTGGCCCGGATGATGTAGCAGAAGCAATGACCTGGGAAGGGATTATCGGATTGGGTGAAATGATGAATTTCCCCGGAGTTATCGCTGGGGATCCAGCAATGCATGCGGAGATGTCGATCGCCAAGTTAGCAGGCAAAGTCATTGGTGGGCATTACGCTTCCTCTGATCTTGGGATTCCTTTTCATGGATATGTGGCAGGCAGTCCCGAAGATGATCATGAAGGCCTTACCATGCAGGACGCTGTTCAGCGCATCCGCCAAGGCATGAAAGCCATGGTCCGCTTTGGATCATCTGAACATAATGTTGATGAACAGGTACGTGCGATAACTGAACTCGGTTTGGATGCGCGTCATTTCATCTTGTGTACGGATGATTGTCACGCTGAGACATTGATCGAAGAAGGACATGTGAATCGCGCCATTCGGCGGGCGATTGCTCGCGGTCTATCTCCGATTCAAGCATATCAAATGGCTACGATCAATACGGCTGAACATTTTGGAGTCAGTCGGGAAGTGGGGCAGATAGCTCCAGGACGGTATGCCGATTTGGTAATTTATGAAGATTTCATCGACGTTATACCTGAAATTGTCTTTGCCAAAGGACAGAAAATTGCTGAGACTGGTAAACCATGTATCATGATTGACGAATTCCCCTATCCGGATTGGTCGCGTGCCTCAGTAAATATTGGACGAGAACTGGTAGAAGAAGATTTCAAGATACAAACCCCACCGGATTTAGGCATTCGATCTACAGTCCAAGCAAACGTCATCGGGATAATCGAGAATCAAGTGACAACACGCCACCTGAAAATGGATATTCCAGTATCAGATCAGGAGGTTTTTTCTGACGTCGTGCATGATATTGCCAAGTTGGCGGTAATCGACCGTTATCGTGGAGACGGTTTAGTTCAAATGGGATTGGTGAATGGCTTTGGCTTTACGTCTCCCTGTGCGGTGGCTTCAACAATTGCTCATGATTCGCATCAAATGGTTGTTGTCGGAACTGCAGAAGAGGATATGGCTATTGCTGCCAATAAACTAGTTCAAGTTGGTGGCGGGCAGATTGTAGTTCTTGAACAAGAGGTGATCGCACTGCTGGAATTACCAATTGCAGGATTGATATCTGACAAGCCAGCACAAGTGGTTGCGCGCAAAGCCCGGGAGATCATTAATGGATTTCAACTTTGCGGTTGCCAGATTAATAATCCGAATATGCCGCTTAGTTTTTTAGCTTTGGCAGTGATTCCGGAATTGCGACTTTCTAATAAAGGGTTAGTAGATGTTAACCGTTTTGATTTCATCCCGCTGTTCGAGTAAAAGCTAATGACAAAGACTTTCTCAATATCCCAACAACTGCATGAGGAACTGAAGCAAATTATCGCGCAAGCGGCTCCAGGTGAAAGGCTTCCCTCTGAGCCTAAACTTGCTAGTGAGCTTGGTGTGTCGCGAGCGACCCTGAGAGAAGCAATGCGTACTTTTGAAACTCAGGGTCTAATCCGGCGGCGCCAAGGTTCTGGGACGTATGTCATCCACCCAACGTATATCCTCGAAAGTGGTCTCGAAGTTCTAGAAAGCATTGAGAGCATGGCCGCTCGGTTAAATATTGATGTGAGAGTAGAGGATGTCCAAATTGATCACCGGTTTCCTGATGTTATCGAAGTTGAAAAACTTTCTCTACCCAAGGGGCAAAAAGTATGGTCTGCGAGGCGGGTGATCGTTACAGATGATCGACCAGTAGCATACTTAATTGATATAGTTCCTGACGATGTGGTAAATCCCAACGAGATAGAAAAGAAGTTCACTGGTTCAATGTTGGATTTCTTTCTCAAGCGAGGAACCCCTCCGATAGTGTCATCGTTATGTGAGATCAACGCAGAGCCTGCAACCCAAGACATTGCCCGCGCGCTTGAAATTCAACGACGGGATGGATTACTGCTCTTCTCGGCATTATTGTATGCTGAGAATGGCCGGGTTATTGATTATTCATTAAGTTATTTCTTGCCGGGTTATTTCCGCTTTCACGTCGTCCGCCGAATTGAATGATACCTATATATTAAACTTGCCTTCAATATGGCAGTATTAAATAACCTACAAGATCAAGGAGATTAAAAATGAGAAGTTTTTTAGGTCGCGATATCCTATCCCTGAAGGATTTTGAAAGACAGGAGTTTTTTCGCATCTTTGAAATTGCTGAAGAATTAGAACCAATTGCCAGAAATCGACGCAATAGCGATCTGCTGGCAGAAAAAACACTCGTAACCGCATTTTACCAACCAAGCACTCGCACTCGGTTAGCTCATGAGGCAGCTATGCACCGACTAGGAGGGCATGTCACCGGTTTCGCGGATGCTAAAATGACCCGTGCAGGAGATTTTTATCAGGAATCTATCAAGGACACAGTTAAGATGCTTGAGTTTTACGGCGATGTAATCGTAATGCGCCATTTCTTGCAGGGTGCTCCTCAAGAAGCTGCAAAATGGGCATCGATTCCAGTGATTAACGGCGGTGATGGCTGGGGAGAGCATCCAACACAAATTCTCACCGATCTATATACTGTATTTCGTGAGAAGGGGCGGATTGATGGCTTAACTTGGGTGGCAGTTGGTGATATGCGGATGCGTACAATGCATTCATTAGCATACGCCCTGACTCAATTCGACTGCCCAATAACATTTATCTCCCCACCAGAAATGTCACTGACAGATGAGTTCAAGGCAGATATAGAGCAATACTGTTTAGACTTTAGCGAAGCAGAACATATCGAACAGGTCATCGACCAAGCTGATGTGATCCTCGTTGAACCGGTCGTACAGCCGGATTACACAAAATCACGCCAGGAAGCAACCGAAGATAAGGGACTCACCCCTGCTAACTACAAAATCACCCGCGAATTGCTGGCGGAAAAAGCTAAATCAGATGCGATTTTGTTGCATTCGTTACCTCGGATGGATGAGATTCCGCCTGATGTTGACATTACTCGCTGGTCGCGCTACTGGCAGGAAGCATTTAATGGCGTTGTGATGCGAATGGCGTTGTTGGCATTGATACTTGGAGCGACGGAATAAACGCTCAAGACTTCAAGATCTGACAAATTAATATTGGAACCTATCTCTATCCGGATGGATATTGTATTCGAGCCGCAAGGAGGTGCTCGCCCATGCAAACTGATTTAAGCGGTCGTGATTTGATTGGCGATTTAGATTTCAGTAAAGAAGAGGTCGAAACTGTTTTGGATGTCGCTTTTGATTTGAAACGCAAGCGGGCTATGGGTGAACCCCATGCTTACCTGCGTGATAAAGTCTTGGCGATGTTGTTTTTCTTCTCAAGTACCCGGACAAGGGGCTCATTTGAAGCAGGAATGGCACAGTTAGGAGGCCATGCCGCGTTCATCGAAAGCCGCACGACCCAAATCTCACACGGTGATACAGAGAAGGAGATGGGGGAGATTTTTGGCAGATACTTTGATGGAATTGCGATCCGGCATGTAGACTGGGGGATCGGAAATAATTATCTGAATTACGTAGCTGAAGCCTCCCGGGTCCCGGTGCTGAATATGCAGTGTGACATCTACCATCCTTTCCAAATCCTTGCTGATCTGATGACCATCATTGAAAAGAAAGGTCGTGATTTGCGGCGAAAAAAAATGGTGGTTTCCTGGGCATACGCTGCGTCCTACCAGAAACCTATGTCTGTTCCACAATCACTAATCCTGCAGATGCCCCGTTTTGGTTTGGATATTGTCCTTGCACATCCACCGGAATTCAAACTGAAGCCAGATGTGATGGAACAAGCAAAAGAGCAAGCTCGGAAATTCGGGGCGGGTTTTGATGTCACGGATGATATGGAAGAGGCATTTAAGGATGCCGATATAGTCTACGCGAAATCCTGGGGAGCGATGGTACATACTACAGATGCTGAGGAGGGGGTAAAAATCATAAAGAAATATGAACACTGGATTACCGATGAGCGCAAAATGGCGTTAGCGAAAGCGGATGCGATTTATATGCACCCATTACCCGCGGACCGCAATATTGAAGTTACTGACGGTGTGATGGACGGGCCAAATTCAGTTGTTTTTGATGAAGCCGAGAACCGCTTGCATTCACAAAAAGCGGTTATGGCTCTCACGATGAGGTAATGGAATGGGCATAGAAAAGATCGCTGTAGTCGCAATTGGTGGAAATTCACTAATTATTGACAATAATCGGAAGACAATCCCAGACCAGTTCGATGCGGTTGAGCAGACAATGGGCCATATCGCAGTGATGATAAAAAATGGCTGGAATATTATCATCACCCACGGAAATGGACCCCAAGTTGGATTTATTCTGCGGAGGTCTGAATTAGCACTCCATGAGCTTCATCCCGTCCCTCTGGATTATTGTGGAGCCGATACCCAAGGTGCAATTGGCTACATGATCCAAAAAGCTTTGCGTAATGAGCTTACCAAGCTTGGGATCGATAAACAAACTGTCACTATCGTCACTCAGGTAAAAGTTGATAGCGATGATCCAGCCTTTATGAATCCTTCCAAACCGATTGGATCTTTCTTAGATGAAAGCACCGCCCGCGAACGAATTGCTGATGGGCAAGTTTTTGTAGAAGACGCAGGGCGAGGCTGGCGCAGAGTTGTACCATCCCCTAAGCCGGTCGACATCATCGAGGTGGAGGCGATCAAGCGTTTAATCCAAGCTGGTATGATCGTTGTTGCTGTGGGCGGGGGAGGGATACCGGTAGTCGAAAAAGAACGCGGACAACTGCGTGGGGTTGAAGCAGTGATCGACAAGGATTTCGCCTCAGCGCTGTTGGCGGAGATGATCGATGCTGATCTCCTATTGATTTCGACCGTTGTTGAGAAAGTAGCGCTAAATTTTAATCGACCGGATCAGATCTGGTTGGATGCGATGACCGTTTCGCAAGCAGAGGAGTATATACAAGCTGGTCATTTTTCCCCAGGCAGTATGCTACCTAAGATACAGGCATGTATCAAATTCATCAAAGCAGGCGGGGACCAAGCTCTAATTACGAATCCCGAGAATATTGGACGGGCATTGAACGGAGAAACAGGAACCTGGATTCGTCCCTAGCTAGAATTTCTTTGTTGATTTTGGTCATCTTGCCTGTAAAATATATGAGTAATGACCATAGCCGGATTACACACAGATGGATATGCTTATATAATAGTCTATATAGTAGTTCTACTGTGATAACCATGCTCAAATAATGCTGAAAGGAGGTGAAATTCAATAGTTTGTTCTGTAGCTTGCATATCTAGCAGAAAATTGGACAACTTTAGAGATGTAATTTGGAGGAGTAAATGAATACGAAAAAATATTGGTGGGTATTAACCCTGTTTGTCGTAAGTATGTTGCTTCTATCCGCATGCCAGCAGACTGAACAACCGGAAGAAGTTGGTGGTTTCCAAATTCCGGCCACGGAAGAGGGTAAATTCAATGTAGCCATGGTTCTGATAGGCCCCCATGATGATGGGGGGTGGTCGCAAGCACATTACGAAGGGCTAGAGGAAATAGCGGCGAATATTGACAATGTGCATGTTGCTTACATCGAAAATGTACCTGAAGGTGCCGACTCCGAACAAATATTCCGCAGCCTTTCGCGCAAAGGATTTGACCTCATATTTGGGACTTCTTTTGGATATATGGATCCCATGGAAACCGTGGCGGGAGAGTTCCCAGATTCAACCTTCATCCACATCAGTGGTTATAAATCAAATATGGAGAACTTTGGGAATCTTTTTGGTGCCATGGAGGATATGAAATACCTAGGCGGTATGCTTGCAGGCGCACGTGCCAAAATGGATGGTAACCCGAAAGTTGGCTACATGGCGACATTTCCAATTCCCGAAGAAATACGGTTGGGCAACGCAATCGCCCTAGGCATGAAGGAAACCTGCCCGGAGTGCACGCTAGATGTCCGCTGGATCAACACTTGGCACGATCCGATCATCGAGAAAGACGCTGCAGCTTCTTTATTCGATGGCGGTGCCCAAGTTGTATTCACCGGTGCAGACACACCTGCAGTAGCTGACGTCGCCCAAGAAAAAGGAAAATGGGGTGTAACGTATGACTGGTCAGGTTCTTGTAAGGTTGACCGCTGCTTGACTGCTCCATATTGGAATTGGGGTCCGGTTTATACCAAAATCGCTCAAGGTGTGAAGGATGGCACCTATGAAGTAGGGTGGGATTATTTTGATGCCGATTCTTTAGGTATGGGACTCTATGGCTTCATGGAGGGTGAGGAATTAACCTCTGGCGTAGCTGAACTGCCACCTGATGTAATCGAATTAGTCCGGACAACTTTAGCCCAGATGCTGAATGGTGATTTTGACCGCTTCGATGTCTTCGCTGGAGAAATTCTTGATAACAAAGGTGAGGTCATCGTTCCTGCTGGAGAAAAAATGGAACAAGCAGATCTGGATCAATTTCCTCCGGGCGCTCCAGGATTAGAGTGCGATTACTGTATGTATTGGTGGTCGGATAATATAACTGCTGAGCTGCCTTCTTTAGGTGAATAATTTACCTTTCAATTAGGCCGGAATCCATTAAGGATTCCGGCCTAATTGTATTCATCGATCTAATTGTCCCTAAAGGTATTTAAAGTGACAACTTCATATTCAGGTTCCGAGAGACAGAATACGGATATTGTCGTAGAGATGAGAGGGATTGTTAAACAATTCCCGGGTGTTTTAGCAAACGACCACGTTGATTTCGACATGCAGCGCGGTGAGATCCACGCCCTGCTCGGGGAAAATGGAGCCGGTAAAAGCACATTGGTTAATATATTGACCGGTCTATATCGCCAGGATTTAGGATTGATTCGTGTGAATGGTCAAGAGGTGAATTTTTCATCACCGGGCGATGCGATTAGCGTTGGAATTGGTATGGTCCACCAGCATTTCATGTTGGTACCATCACAAACTGTAACTGAAAATATACTCCTCGGCCTTGATCAACCGCGTTTTCGTATGAACCTGCAGCAATACGAGCGTAATGTGTCAGAGCTTGGACAACGTTTCGGGTTAAAGGTTGACCCCAGTGCCAAGATCTGGCAGCTATCTGTGGGCGAGCAGCAAAGGGTTGAAATTCTCAAAGTGCTCTATCGTGGAGCGCAAATCCTGATCTTAGATGAACCCACTGCAGTATTAGCCCCTCAAGAGATAGATGTGTTATTCGATACGCTGCATTCGATGGTCCAGGATGGGAAATCAATAGTATTTATCAGCCACAAATTGCATGAAGTGATGGAGATATCTGATCGCATCACAATATTGCGTAAGGGCAAGGTAACTGCGGCTGGTCTAAATACGAGTGATGTCAGCCAGCAAGAGTTAGCCAAGCTTATGGTTGGTCGCGATGTAGAATTTACCATTGAGAAACAAGCCCAACGTCCAGGTGAAATCGTCCTTGAAGTAGACAAAGTTTATGCGGAGAATGACAAAAGACTGCCAGCATTACAAGGTGTTTCCTTTGTCGTGCGTAGCGGAGAAATTTTAGGTTTAGCAGGTGTGGCAGGCAATGGCCAACGCGAGCTTGCCCAAGTCCTTTCGAGCTTGAGAAAATGCGAGGATGGCGTAGTTAAATTAAATGGCAAAATCATCAGCAATACGCCAGTCAAAAATGCTATCAATAAAGGTGTTGCCTATATACCCGAAGATCGCACACACGTTGGTTCCGCACCCAATCTAAGTGTTACAGATAACGTAATAATGAAAAATTATCGCCGCCCACCCATTGCTAGGGGGTGGGTGATCGATGCTGATGCTGCCACCGATTTTGCCGAAGGTTTAAAAGTTTCTTATGAGATCAGTGTACCGACTGTTGAGACACCTGTCCGACTGTTATCAGGAGGAAATTTACAGCGAGTCATTCTCGCCAGAGAGTTCTCTGGTGAACCAGTACTGATCGTTGCAGTTCAACCGACTCGTGGACTCGATGTCGGTGCAATAGAGGGTGTCCACAATTTGTTATTATCTCAGCGCGAAGCAGGAGCCGCGATCTTGTTGATCTCCGAAGAGCTGGAAGAATTATTTGCATTGAGCGATCGATTAACAGTGATATTTGAAGGCCAGCTCATGGGGGAGATGAAGGAGGGTGATATAGATACCATTGGCCTAATGATGACTGGTACACGTCTAGATCAGATCGAGCCCCAAGGAATGGAAAGAAATGAATGAGATCTCTTCAACAAGCCCAGGAAGAAAGCGCGTATTCCCATTTCACATACGCATGGAGAAACGCATCAAAGAACCACCCCCGTGGTTTTCGTCATTGATTTCATTTATCGCCATCATTTTTTCTCTGCTCCTTGGTGCTTTTGTCATCGCTTTTGTGGGAGGCGATCCTTTCCGGTCTTATGCTCATATAGCACGTGCGTCTTTCGGGAATATTGGGGTGCTTTCCGATACAATTGTCAAGGCAACGCCGATTATCTTAACTGCATTGGCGTGTTCTGTAGCCTTCAGGATGCGTCTCTGGAATATCGGCGCAGAAGGGCAGTTCATCATGGGGGCCTTTGGGGCAACTGCAGTTGTGTTGATCCCTCTGCTGCCAGCTGAAACATCACCATGGATTTTTATTCCAACAATGATGGTCGCTGGCATGATCACAGGTGGGTTATGGGGGTTTATCCCCGGTTATCTGAAAGCAAAACTGCAAGTGAATGAGATCATAACGACTTTGATGCTGAACTATATCGCCATCGCATGGGTAAACTTCTTCATATTTGCTGTATGGAGTGAAGGTGGATTCCCAATGACCATGAAGTTTCCAACAACAGCCTGGTTGCCGCGACTGCTGGATTATGCCGATCAGCTACCGGTCTTACGGGGATTAACGACACATCTTGGGTTGTTCATCGGCATCGGCGCTGCGGTAGTAGTGTGGTTTATCATCTATCGCAGCCGCTGGGGCTACGAGATCAGGTTAATCGGAGACAACCAAAGAGCAGCCGAATATGCCGGTATAAACATTGCCAGAAATACCATATTGGTCATGATGCTCTCTGGGGCATTAGCCGGTTTAGGCGGAGTCTCGGAAGTTAGTGGCGTGGTGCATAGACTGCAAACCTCACCGGTTGCAGCCGGTTATGGTTTTACGGGGATAATAGTTGCTTGGTTAGCGAAATTGAATCCATTCGTTATTATACTGGTCTCGATATTGTTTGGAGCGCTGATATTAGCCGGTCGGGAGATACAACCCTCTGGTATCACCAGGATGATCCAAGGCATTATTCTAGTTAGTTTGATAGCTAGTGATTTTCTGATGCGCTATCGAGTTCAGCTCTACCGTACCAGTGAGGAGGCCTGAAGCGTGGATCTAATCATCATATTACAGGCTGGTGTGGCTAGTGGTACTGTCCTGTTATTTGCTACAATCGGAGAGATATTCGCTGAACGCTCGGGAGTTTTGAATTTAGGTGTTGAGGGCATGATGCTGGTTGGTGCTATGAGTGGCTTCAGCATTGCGATTGCTACTGGGAATCCTTGGCTAGGAGTTCTGGTAGCTATGCTCGCCGCTGGAATTTTTAGTCAAATTCATGCTTTCATATCCATCACCTTACAAGCAGATCAAGTTGTCAGTGGCCTGGCGCTTACTTTTTTGGGTGTGGGGATCAGCCTGGTGCTCGGAGAAGGGTTGAGCAAAGCGGGTGCTGTTTCTTTATTGCCTAATTTTTCCATTCCGGTCCTTTCGATGACTCCCATCATCGGACCGATCTTCTTCACCAACCAAAGTGTTTTAGTATATGTCGGTTATCTATTGATCCCTTTCGCTTGGTACTATATCTACCGGACACGGCCAGGAATGCATCTGCGTGCGGTTGGTGAATATCCCGCGGCAGCTGATGCACTGGGCGTTAATGTCTATCGATTGCGTTATTTTTATGTGTTTGTCGGTGGTGTGCTAGCTGGTTTAGCGGGAGCCACGATCAGTTTAGCGATCTCTCCTGGGTGGTTCAGCGAGCTTACCACCGCCGGCCAAGGATGGATCGCGATTGGCTTGGTGATCTTCGCTCAATGGGATCCAATTCGGGCGGCTTTTGGATCGTATGCCTTCGGTGCTCTCCGACGACTAGTGTTAGATATCCAAGGTCCGGTGACGCTGTTAGGATTCGCTAATCCATTTTATTTCAATCCATATTGGGGGTTCTTCCTCCAGATGCTACCTTATGCATTCACGATTATCGTACTAATCATCGGTTCTAGGGAAGCGATGCGTAAACGGATCGGTGCGCCCGCAGCATTAGGGACGCCATACGTCCGGGGCGAGCGTGGTCTCTAATTTAACCCCAGAAATTCAGACACTGAACCTGGATATATGAATGAACCATAAATATGTTGGCTACCGCTGTTCGCTGTGTGGGAAGCATTATGATCCGTGTGATATTCTCTATACCTGCCCAGAGGATGGAGGCAATTTAGATGTCCTCCTTGATTACGGAAAAATCAGTGAGGCAATATCACCGAAGGACATCCTAGAAGCAGTCGAAGGATCCTTATGGCGATATCTTCCACTATTGCCGGTGGACCACCCAACCGGATGGGGAACTCCACTGCATTACGTTGGTAATACGCCAGTATATTCTACGGCTAGGATAGCTGACAAATACAAATTGAGGTCCTTCTGGGTTAAGGATGAAAGCACAAATCCCACTGCTTCCTTCAAAGATCGGGCCAGTGCGATTCTTGTTGTCCGGGCTCATGAGATAGGTGCGCAAGTTGTTGTAACAGCTTCGACCGGTAACGCAGGCGCAGCCTTGGCAGGTATGGCCGCCGCAGCGGGTCAAAGGGCGGTTATTTTTGCTCCCAAGAGCGCACCACCAGCAAAAGTAGCTCAACTATTGGTTTACAACGCAGAGGTGATCCTTGTCGATGGGACGTATGACGATGCTTTTGATCTAACACTGGAAGTGGCTCGTGAATTTGGCTGGTATTGCCGAAATACTGGCTACAATCCATTTACAGCCGAAGGTAAGAAAACCGCGGCTTTTGAAATATGGGACTGGTTCAGCCAACCAGATAATCGAACACGAATGCAAACGAAGAACGGTAAACAAAAATTATTGTCGGAACTATCTATATTTGTTTCCGTCGGTGACGGTAATATTATTTCTGGCATCCATAAAGGTTTTAAGGACCTCAAAGAATTGGGATGGATTGATCAGCTCCCTAAGATATACGGTGTTCAAGCAGCAGGATCAGCGGCCATCGCGAATGCGTATCACGCTGGTCACGAAGATATCACCCCCGTCTCGGCCAATACGCTAGCTGATAGCATTGCTGTTGACTTACCCCGTGATGGGGTTCGGGCGCTGCGGGCGGTACGTGAAACGGGTGGGGATTATATCGTGGTGAATGATCGTGAGATTCTCACCGCTTTAGCAGAACTCGGGCAGGACGGAATCTTTGCTGAACCGGCTGGAGCTGCTGCATTCGCTGGTTTTCTACGGGCGCTTCAAGAACGTAAAATTGCCCCTTGCGAGCCGTTTATCGTGATAAACACTGGAAGCGGTCTCAAAGATGTCCGTGCAGCAATGGAAGCAGTCCAACAAGCTCCAATTATTGAGCCATCGATCGCTGCGCTCAAACGTTATATGAACGATCAGCGGACAAGGTAATGATCGTTATGTCGTTAACCATTCCGCGGTCATCTGTAAAAGTATTTGTCAGAATGATTTAGAAAGCTCGTTAATCCATTAAAAGATTTCTTTGATTATCATCATGCTATAGAGTGGCATGATTCAGTTTTGAGAGGATATCACCACGAATGATTGTTTTTTCGATTGTTGCACCAATCTACAACGAGATTGGTAATATTGAAGAGCTTTATAAAAGACTTCGTGGAGTTATGGAGTTGGTTGGCGAGAGTTGGGAATTGCTGCTGGTTGATGATGGCTCAACAGATCGTTCTTCTGAAGTGATCTGTAAACTAGCCCAGGAAGATGAACGTGTTCGGCCAGTAATATTTGCGAGAAATTTTGGACACCAGCTTGCTGTCACTGCTGGTTTAGATTATTCACGCGGCCAAGCTGTCGTCATCATCGATGCTGATTTACAAGACCCTCCGGAAGTGATCCTCGATATGATCGCTAAATGGCGCGAGGGATATGAGGTCGTCTATGCTGTGCGTGCAGAACGTGAGGGAGAAAATTGGTTCAAGATGGTCACTGCCTCGATGTTCTACCGCATCATTTATAAGATCACCGATGTGAACATTCCTCTTGATGCGGGTGATTTTCGCCTGCTTGATCGCAGTGTAGTCGATATCCTAAACCGCATGCGTGAGCGGCACCGGTTCCTGCGTGGAATGTCGGTATGGGTAGGATTCAGACAAACTGGTGTCACCTATAGAAGAGCTTCCCGCTACTCTGGTAGCACAAAATATCCTTTCAGAAAGATGCTTAAATTTGCCAGCGACGCAATCACGAGCTTCTCTTACTTTCCCCTGCAAGTGGCGACCTATCTTGGATTTTTATGTGCTGGTCTGAGTATTGTCGCAATTCCGATCGTCATCATTACGCGCATGACTGGCTCGCAGGCCTTTTTTGGTCAAGCAACAACTTTAATTGCAGTATTATTTTTGGGGGGTGTGCAGCTGATATCCTTGGGGATCTTAGGCGAATATATCGGTCGTCTTTATGATGAAGCCAAGGGAAGACCTTTATATATTGTGAAAGAGGCCCCAAAGCTGGAAGAAGAATAAATGTACTTGCAGGATGCTTTGCCATATATATTAATAACTAGGAGAATAAGATTCCCATGACTACTATCGACCTGAGAATTAATTCAGAACAAAGACTACGCGCTTTGCAGAGGGTAAAAGAGATGGGCATTATCATCCCAACCTTTGCTCAGATGAAAGACCCGAATTTAATACCGGAGAATATTAAATCTGTTCTTGCAGAGATTGGATTGTGGGATATCGATCCATTGAATCTCTTCCGGATTACATGGAAGAATGAACCTGTCACCCATGGAGGATCTTTTGGAAGTGTGAACTACATAGAAGTCCCACGCAGCCTTAGTAATGTTGATGCAAAAATAGTTTTGCTAGTTGGTAAGTGGTTCCCCACCGGAGCGCATAAAGTAGGGGCTGCTTTTGGTTGCCTTGTCCCTCGCTTGATAACTGGGCAGTTTGACCCCACGGTCCAGAAAGCAGTCTGGCCGTCAACAGGGAATTACTGCCGGGGTGGAGCGTATGATTCAGCATTACTCGCCTGTGAATCTATTGCCATACTTCCTGAAGGGATGAGCAAGGAACGGTTTGATTGGCTCTCCAGCATTGCTGGAGAGGTCATCAAAACCCCAGGAAGCGAATCTAATGTTAAAGAAATATTCGATAAATGCTGGGAACTGCGAAATTCTGGTCAAGATTTAATGATTTTCAATCAATTTGACGAATTTGGTAACTACCTTTGGCATTATGATGTTACCGGCCATGCGATGGAAGAGGTCCTTAGCATGATCGCTGCTCCATACGACCAATACTTCGGCATGGTGTCGGCGACTGGCTCCGCGGGTACGATTGCCTGCGGCGATTACATGAAACAACTTTACCCTGGTAGCAAGGTGGGAGCGAGTGAAGCATTGCAGTGCCCAACTTTACTTGAAAATGGATTCGGTTCCCACCGCATAGAAGGGATTGGGGATAAGCATGTGCCCTGGATCCATAATGTTAAAAACACAGATATCATCGTTGCGATCGATGATAACGCGGTCGTAAATCTAGCGCGTTTATTCAACGAGACTGCAGGTAGGAGTTTTTTGATTGATGCCGGTGTCCCAGAAGATTTCGTTGAAAAGTTAGATCTGTTTGGTTTCTCTGGAATATCAAATATGCTTTCTGCTATAAAAATGGCTAAATATTATGAATTGGGCGAGAATGATATTATATTATCTGTCCTAACCGACTCCAATGAATTGTATGCTAGCCGCCTTGAGGAAATGCACCAGGAATTCGGTGAGTATCAGGATGTTGACGCAGCTGTGGACTATGATCGTTATTTACGGGGGATAACAACAGACAATATGCTTGATATGACTTATGTTGATCGGCGCCGTGTGCATAATTTGAAGTATTTTACATGGGTTGAACAGCAAGGTAAGACGCATGATGAAATTCAAGCCCAATGGTATGATCGTGATTACTGGCACGGAATTCAAAACCAGATCAAAGAGATAGATGCCCTGATCGAGGAATTCAACGAAGAAGTTCGATCTCTTTGATCATTAAAACAGATTTGGAATAAATTAATTACTTTGCGGTTGGGAACGGATCGAGCCTGACGATGCCAACCAATTCAATCATCCCGCCTACCGCGATTGTCCTAGTTGCAGTGATGAACAATCTTCGTGACCTGGAAATCGCTCGTCTGTTAGGTTGGTACCGGATTCCATTAAGATCAGCTCCCAAAGTTATTGCGATTGATTATCTGGCATTTTATCAAACAAGCGCTTTTGCAAAAGAGAAGTGGTGTATCAAGTATTTCGCGCAAGTCCTTGGGAATGAATTGACCACCCGCTACGCTCTCCTAAAAGATGAAGCCGATCATCCTGCTGCTAAAGAGGAATACTATAAGATACAGGTTGGTCCAGTAGAACAACTCGCCAGACCTATACCTGCCGGAAAATGGCGCCGGATAACATTTTTTTATACCACCGGATCATACCTTCAAAAAGCTCAAACAATTAACGATTTAATCGTTCATGATGATGAACGCCGCCTGTTATGGCAGACTCTACACGAGCGCGCCACAGAACGACAGGGCTACACTTTGGAGCCAGAATTACCTGGAGGGGATATAGACATTAATCTATTATCTAAACTTTTGGGGATAAGCGATATTATTGCTGACAATTATGAGTAATCAAGCGGGTGTGATCCAGCTTATCCTGTCGTAGACAGATTGGTGAATTATGAAGAAACTGATCAAAAACGGCCAGATCATCAATGCATCTGATTCCTATATGGCGGATATACTGATTGATGGTGAATCCATTAGAGCTATCGGGGATCACCTTGCAGATGACGGTGCAGATATTATCGACGCACAAGGAAAACTCATCATGCCGGGTGGGATTGACCCACACTGCCATTTCGATCTGCCTATGTTTGGCACGGTCTCTTCCGATGATCATTATACGGGACACAAGGCTGCGGCTTTTGGTGGTACAACCACAGTCATGGATTTTGTCCCACAAGATAGCGATAACCTATTAGAAAACATTGAAGCTTGGCGTACAAAAGCTGACCCAAAAGCAGCTGTCGATTTCGGGTTTCATATGAATATATCTTCGTTTAACAGTCGAATCCAGCATGATATCGCTGCATTAGTTGATGTTGGGATAACCACTCTTAAAGTATTTACGGCATATAATGAACGGCTTCGTTTGTCAGACGGGGAAATCTTTGAAGTCATGAGAGTCGCCAATCAAAATGGGATGCTAACCATGCTCCATGCTGAAAATGGTGATGTAATTGATCTCCTTGTAAGAGAAGCGCTGGCAGCTGGTCATTACTCGGCTGAGTGGCATGCTCGTACTCGTCCTGCTTGGGGTGCTGTTGAAGCATCGTTACGGGCTATCGCTTTAGCAGCCCAAACCGGTACCTCGTTATATCTTGTCCATATGAATACCACTGGGGAAGTCGACCAGTTACGTTATGGTCAAGAACGTGGCATACGCGTGATGGGTGAGACGTGTCCCCAGTATCTATTCTTCTCTTTGGAAGACCTCAAGCGACCCGATGGAGCGAAGTGGGTATGCTCACCACCTTTACGTTCGGATGAAGATAATCAGGGCTTGTGGCAAGGTCTCATGGATGGATCAATACAAGTTGTTGGTACTGACCACTGCCCGTTCTTTTTTAATGGAGCAAATGCCATTCAATATGAAGGAGAATCGGTGGCGATTCCTGGAAAAGAGTTGGGGAAAAAGGATTTTACGAAGATACCGAATGGTTTACCCGGGGTTGGAGACCGAATGCCGGTAATGTGGACGCATGGTGTGGTAGCTGGGAGAATTACCCCTCAACAGTTTGTAGCCCTGATGAGCACGAATCCAGCCAAGATCTTCGGCTTGTATCCCCGCAAGGGTGCACTATTGCCAGGCTCGGATGCCGACATCGTAATTTGGGATCCTAATAAAATCGTCCATTATGGGCTCAAATATGCCCATCACCGTACTGATTACAACCTTTATGAAGGTTGGGAACTGCATGGATATCCAGAGAAAGTACTGCTGCGTGGAAAATTAATTGTAGATGGCGATAAGTGGATGGGGAAAGCCGGAATGGGCAAATATCTATATCGCGACCCTTCAGCTCTGGTATCATAAATCCAGATATCACTTACTACTGGTAGTGTGAGCTATATAATTTACCCGATATAATCATCGTGGTATGCTATTCTAGTACAGAGAATTGCCTCTTGAATAATAAACTCTGGAAGTATCTAGTAAGACCCCCCCTGTTTACAATTCTAGCATTGGGTGTTATTTTGTTAACTGCTAGCTGTGGGGGATTTCAACTAGAGCCAAAACTCTCTCAAGTTGTGACAAGGTCTCCTTCAATCCACCCCACCTCGCGACCATCAAATAAGTTGGATGAAAACGGTAATCTAGGAGACGTTGAGGTACACACAAAAGTGGATATATCACCTACAGTAACCTCTGTGTCAACAAAAACACCTTTCATTGATACCGCGACTCCCTTTGTAGCGGATAGAATGACCAAGACACTAACCCCAATGATTGACGAAGAAGATGATGAACTGCTAAACGAAATTTCAGCTGATATTTTATATATTGCTGATGGAGGCCTATACTTATTTGATCATCGAACAACTGGCAAGATTTCATTGCTGTCACCCATACTCGAAAACAACCAAGCGGAGACTGACTTTACCGGAGATTGCTCTTCCTTGTATATTGCTGAATTTGCAATCGATAATCTGAATAAGACTGCTGCGATGCTAGTGGATAAAGGAATTACCGCGAATGGTATTGAGCAATATCAGATTTGTGTTTTTCTGTTTGAATCTGGGGAAGCTTACATGCTGATCGATAATATCCCTCGCCCAAGTGATTTAGATATATCACCCGACGGGAAGTGGATCACCTATGTAGATACCTCCCAATCCAGGGAGATAGTTATCCTGCAATCAGAACATAGAGAAATCGGGCAAGCGCTGACTGTCTGTCGTGGGGGTGGATGCAATGGGAAAATTTGGTCTCCGGATAGTAGTTTCCTATTATGGAGCGACAAATCCGGGATCTGGCTATTTGATGTGGATAGTGGCGAACAAGATAATATCCTGCCGGGAATAGTGAAAGTCTCTAATCAATCTGGCGGAGAGATAGAGTTGCCCGTCGTGTACAAACCGATAGCATGGTCTCCTTCTGGTAGATATGGATCAGTCGAAGTTCATCCCGAAAGATCTGATATCCAGTGGGTGGGATTATTGGACACAAAAACTGCTCGGATGGTTGAGGTTCCGGGCACGCATAGTTATCTTGAAGATGATGCAATCCACACATGGAACGATGATGGGACTTTGACAACTGTACAATTTGGCGTTGAGAATGAAGAAAATATTCTTGAAACCACTACTTACGAGATCGTGCCCACCCATACAGATTTGATGATCGCTACAGGAATGAAAACTTTTTCGATCCCTGAGATGATCACCGGGATCGATAATAGCAAATCCTTGTCACTCCGGTTATATAATCTTCATCAGCAAGAGTCTGGCATATACAGCCTTATACTCTTCACGAATTCTTTGTCCAGTGATTCTTGGCTTGTGAAGATGGATAACCAGGAGCAGTTCATCAAGGTTATTACAGAAATCCCCCCAGATTCATTGGATGCCCTTTGGTCTCCGGATGGTAAACATGCGGTCATTCTTGGGCAGCATGGAGCGCGGCTTTTATGTAATGATACCGGGGATACTTTATATGATCTGCGAGCTTACCTAGGAGAAGATGTAAAAGAAATATTTTGGCTATCACCTAATTTCCTATTAGAACAATGATATTGCAAACCCTTTCTACTCTCGCTCCAATTCTGGTATTGCTGTTTTGCGCGGCTCTTATCGGTGTGCTGCAAATCTTCAAACGCGGGTCTTCTACATCGTGGATCGCGGCTGTACTCGGTGCGTTACTTGCTTGGTTATTTGTTTTCCTCAATTATCAGAATCTCAATATTAGCATCCAGATACTACCGTGGAACTTTATTAATCAGTATGATTTTTCTCCAACAATCCAATTTAATCGGTATTCCTGGTCATACGCATTAGCTATTATCACTCTACTCCTATCTTCGGTGCTTACTTCTATCATAAATGCTGAAGCCAAGCGATGGATAACTTGGATAATGAGTTTGGTCCTTATTGCCTTTGGCCTCTGGTCGGTCTTAGCACTCAATCCGGTAACTTTAGTACTTGCCTGGGCGGCGATGGATATTTGCGTGTTCTTGATTGTGTCCGGTTTGATAACAACTATTCAGGCTAGAGAGAGGGCAGTGGTTGCATTCAGTATCAACATATTAGCGGTGCTACTACTTTCCTGGTCAACACTAATCGAATATCCGGTATCTAATGAGGGACTTTCGGGAAATCAGGATATGTTTGTGAGCTTACTTGCCCTTGTCGTGATCGGATTTCGAGTTGCTGGTATCACGATTCTCTCACCTGTCATCAATGATACCGATTTCTCCAAGAGCCTTGGCAGCTTGCTCCATCTTGTACCAGCCGCGGCAGCGTTTGCGTTGTTCAATGCAAACCAGGCAATGAGTTTTCCGGCAGGCATAGAACTAATGTTGGTCGCGTTCATCAGCATGATTGTGTTCTTTAATGCTTTATCGTGGATTTGGAAAGCGAAATCACATCGGCATAAGACTAATTGGGTCATTTTGATGGCGGGATTCTCCATCGTGTCAGTTATCCGGGGTGATCTAGAAGCCAGCCTGGCATGGGGAGTAGCGTTGATCTTGTCTGGTGGAATATTATTCTTGGTATCCGTGAATCATAGATATCTTCTCTTATTAGCCGGTATTAGTCTAATTAATATTTCTATGCTTCCGTATACCCCAACTTGGGTTGGCACTCAGTTGTTCGCACCTCCATTTCATTGGGGTTTGTTGATTTTACTGTTTTCTCACATATTAATCCTAATCGGCTATTTTCAGATCGCTCATAAGCTGGACGACCATGGAGAGAAAATTGGTCGATTCACGTGGGTAGTCTACTTTTGGGGTTTGTTTTTGCTCCCATTGGTCCATCTACTTATTGGATTCTTAATCGGTGATTCGGTCCCACTGGGACTTTCAAGTTGGCTTGGGCTCTTATCGTCTGCTGCAGCTCTTAGTATATTTCTTTTCCACCGCTTTTATCCGGAACTCCGGATCTGGAGCTTCTATGGAAATCGTTTTATACCCTTGCTCCAGAAGTTCTTCAATTTCAGTTGGTTTTGGAGAAGTCTTTGGTCCCTTTACCGTGGTTTGGGACGGGTAGTTGATTTGTTAACAAAAGTGTTGGAAGGGGATGGTGGCATATTGTGGACACTCCTGCTGTTAGTATTATTTATTACTCTCATTCGTCAATTCAGGTAGGGAGCTGATAGTTTGGGACTCGGACAAATATACCCGTTTACACTTATATTGGTTTGTATCACATCAATGATTATCTTCATTGCCCGTGATTGGCGGGTGAGTGTAATTTCATTGGCACTGCAGTATATAGGTGTTTTCCTCTTGGTAACAATTTCTTGGCCTCTACAAATGGCAGCCGTCAAGATTGTTGCCGGGTGGATGTCAGGTGCAATTCTCGGGCTGGCAATGGCGGGAAAACCAATCTTAAATCAAGGGGAAAACATACCCGGAGGACGATCTTTTAAAAACCCGATTCGACCAACAAATATTTCGGAGTCATTTTTTCGCTTTTTTGCGGGTGTGATGGTCACATTAGCTGTGGTATCTATTAGCTTAAGTATACAAGATTGGGTGCCAGGGATCGGTATATATCAAATTATTGGTGGGTTATTATTAATCGGAATTGGTCTGCTACAGCTTGGTTTTACTTCTCAATCGTTGAATGTAGCGCTCGGTTTATTATCGGTATTAGGAGGTTTCGAAATTCTATACGCCGCGGTAGAAATTTCTGCACTAGTGGCTGGATTATTGGCAGGCGTGAATTTGGGGATTGCACTCATCGGAGCATATCTGATTAATTTGTCAAGTCTAAGGCCAATCTCATGAGTGCCCCAATTATCTGGATCATAATTCCAGGGCTGATCGCGATTGTTTTATACATTTTCCAGGATCGCGTCAAGTTAGTAAACTCCGTGGGAATCTTGTTGGCTTTAGTGCTAGGTTTATTTGCCTTGATGTTGCCTATTGGTCAAAGTATCACACTTGGTACGTTTGGCTTTGAGATTTCTGATATGTTGGTAGTCCTTGGCAGACGGTTCGTGATCTCCCAAAGGGATGCAGCGTTAATCGCTTTAATGTATTTTGGTGCTGCATTTTGGTTTGGTGGGGTTTTCTTCGCAAGTACAACCCGCGCATTCATCCCACTTGCTTTAGGAATGATAGCAACTTATATTGCGGCTTTTAGTGTGGAACCTTTTCTATACGGTCCGTTATTATTCGAACTAGCTGTCTTGGTAAGCGTCCCACTGCTCGCCTTTCCGGGTATGGGTGTCTCGAAAGGAGTGTTGCGGTATCTATCCTACCAGACGCTTGGCTTCCCATTTCTATTATTCTCTGGCTGGCTGTTGGCTGGGATTGAAGTTGGCCCTGGGAATTCACTTCAAATCCTCCAAGCAAGTGTCTTGTTAGCACTGGGTTTCGCTTTTCTCCTCGGGGTGTTTCCCTTTCACACGTGGATTCCGATGCTAGGTGAAAGTGCACATCCATACAATATTGCATTTATATACTACCAGCTTCCCATAGCAATAACGATTTTTGCCCTGAATATTTTTGATCAATATGTCTGGTTGCGTTCATCTTTGACAACCCATTCAATTCTGGTCATTGTCGGAATAACGATGATATTTGTCGGTGGGACGATTACTGCATTCCAAAGGCATGTTGGTCGGATGATGGGATATGTGTTAATTGTCGATATTGGATTTTCTTTGATCGCGATAAGCAGCGGGTTGGTTAACAATGGATCATTAGGTTTATTCTTTGGTATGCTGCTGCCAAGAGGATTAGCATTGGGTGTTTGGTCGCTTGCATTGGTTGTATTATCAAATAAAGTTGTTGATGGAAACGGCATTCATATCATAGTACCTAGTTCACTTAGCTTTCGAAGTATTCAAGGAATTGCCTATCGACTACCTGTAGCTTCATTTTGTTTGCTTATTGCATATTTTTCAATCGCAGGGTTCCCTTTGATGGCAGGTTATTCAGTCCGCCACGCCATATTGGACGCCTTTCAAGGAAGAAGCGTGTTGTCACTCACTTTAATCTTATTCGGTATGATAGGCGTGTTTATCGGTGGGATGCGGACAATTGCTGCTATGATTTTAGATAATAATAATGGATGGCAGAGAAACGAAACCGCTTGGGAAGTATTTTTTTTATCCTTGGGAAGTGCTAGTTTGCTGATTCTTGGTCTTTTTCCCAAATGGTTTATTCCGGTTATGTTTCATGTGGTTGAAAGTCTCGATCATATCGGACAATGATCCACAAACCCGCATGCTATAATTTTCTGGAAATTTCTCTACCCTAATGAAAGAAGTAAAGGAGAAATCCGCATGGATGAAGATCAAATCCTTAAAAGAATTGAGTGGTTAGATGACGAGCGGCGTAAAGATAAGACCACCCTTTCGCTTGTAGAAGGTAGAACCAATGAGCTGGCAGAGAGAACAGAGCCATTACCGAAAAAGCTGAATGATTTTGAAGGCGAACTAACTCGTATAAAAACTATTCTGGGACGGATAGACCAATTTGATGAGACGATACTTCAGTTGAGAGTAGAGGCAAAAGAATCTTTAGACGCTTTAGAAAAAGAGATTAAAAATCGGGAAGAGGAAAATGCGAAGGTCCGCCGAGTTGAATTGCGAGCTATTGATAAGAGCATTGCTGATGTACGCAAGGAGCTGACCCCTATTCAGGAATTGCAGAGAGGTCTTCAAGCACGGATTGAAGAGGAAAAAAGGATGAACCGCAGCATTGATGACCTTGTAGTGCAAATTGATGCGGTGAAACGGGGCGAGGAAGAATATCTGCGGTCCTATCGACTCCTTGAAGATGGCAGACGTCAGGATTCAAAAAGGCTGCTAGATCTGCAGGGTGAAGCAGCCACCTTAAGAAAGCATATGGACGATCAACGGGGACGGATGGAGCTTGCTACAACGGGCATTAAAAAACTTGAAACTCGATTGTATGAGCTGGTCTCAGTTGAAACAGAAAGACGCGAGTCACAGGCGAAATTCCTGGAAGAACAATCGTTAGTACATGTAGAGCGCGAGCGCACATGGAAAACGTGGGAGGCAAAACTTGATACGATAGTTGAGCAAACAGCAGATGTCGAAATGAATTTACAAACTCTGGATGCAACTCACCGTGAAATACGACGCTCACAGCAAGCATTGGATGAACTAACCCAAAAGGTTGACCGCAGAATTAGCGAAATGACAGAGATTCAGCGATTAGCTGAGGAGCGGTTTCGACAGGAATGGGTGACCTTCAAAGCTGATGACCAAAAACGCTGGACGAATTACTCCCTAACGCAGGACGAAGATCGTGGTGAGGTGACTCGGCAGATACAAAAGATTTCCGATCGGGTAACAGAGCTGGAAGATGACCACCAAATTGTACAAGATACTTTACGTCAGATTATTGAACAAACCGATCAGAGAATGCAATCTTTGTTAGTTGTTATCCATGATTGGGTGTCGAAGCACGATCGTTCGCTTGGTCGCGAACGGTAAAGAAAGTTCAACAGTTGCTGAGAGATGTTTCTAGCCTTCGAACAATTTACTATCTACCAAATCTTAATGTTATGAGAGTGATCGGTACTGCTGGGCATGTTGATCATGGTAAATCCACCCTTGTGAAAGCGCTGACTGGGGTGCATCCTGACCGTTTGAAAGAAGAACGCGAACGGGAAATGACAATTGACCTCGGATTTGCTTGGTTGACACTACCCAACAATGAAGAAATCGGAATTGTGGATGTGCCTGGACATCGAGATTTTATTGAAAATATGCTGGCCGGGGTTGGGGGCATTGATGCAGCCTTGTTCGTGATTGCCGCTGACGAAGGCGTCATGCCTCAGACGCGGGAGCATTTGGCGATTTTGGATATTCTTCAAATACAAGGCGGCGTAGTCGTACTCACCAAAGTGGATATGGTCGATGATCCCGATTGGCTAGATCTGCTCGAAGAAGATATCCGCCAGCAATTAATTGGGACAGTGCTAGAAAAATCTCCCATTGTGCGTGTATCTAGTACAAGCGGCAATGGAATCAGCGAATTAGTAGCGACTCTAGCAGATCACCTGGCTGAAAAACCAACCCGCCACGATTATGGTCGTCCCAGATTGCCGGTGGATCGGGTGTTCAGCATTGCTGGATTTGGAACAGTTGTAACCGGGACATTACTCGATGGTCAATTTAATGTCGGAGATGAGATTGAGATATTACCGGTCGGACACAGAGCTCGTATAAGGGGATTACAAACTCATCGGAAGAAAGAGTTGACTGCTAATCCAGGATCGCGGACTGCAGTGAATATCTCGGGGATTAACATAGACCAGGTTCTGAGAGGGAATATTATCGCCCATCCTGGCGATTACCATCCTTCTCGAAGGATAGATGTCCACTTCCGCCTACTTCCCGATACAAAATTACCATTGAAACATAATAGTGAAGTGAAGCTGTTTGTGGGAGCCGCAGAATTCGTTGCACGGGTCAGAGTAATTGGTGTCGAAGAAGTAAAACCAGGCGATGAAGGCTGGCTGCAGCTCGAAACAACTGAACCAATCGTTGTTATACAGGGTGATCATTATATATTACGCAGACCGTCTCCCGGTGAGACGCTTGGTGGAGGAAAAGTCATCGATCCTTTTCCAAAGCGCCGGTATAAGCGGTTTTCGAAGGAAGTATTAGCTCGCTTCGAAGCCTTATCCCAAGGCGACCCAATGGAGATTCTCCTCCAGGCAGTAATCGAATCCAATGCCGCTCCTATCTATCTTGTAGCAGAAAAATCCGCGTTAGCGCCACTAGAATTCGAGACGGCTTTATCAGAATTGGTTGCAGTTGGTGAAGTATTGGTACTGACAAATTCGATTCAAGCAAACCTTTCATCCACATCCACAAGTATCATTGCCTCATACCGTTACTGGCAGCTTGAAACCGAGATGGTAGTGGCGATGCTGCATGATTATCACGAGCAGTTTCCGTTACGGTTAGGGATGCCACGTGAGGAGTTAAAAAACAGACTAGGCCTATCAAGCCAGGTGTACAATTTGTTGTTCACTGATTTGGTTCTAAAAAAGGAAATCGATGACACAGGAAAACTTGTTGCATTACCAACACATGAAATCAAATTTACCGCGCAGCAATCTAAGCAACTTGATGTTTTAAGAGCTGAATTTGATAGATCAACGTATTCTCCACCATCAGTAAAAGAATGCCAAGCCATCGTTGGTGACGATGTATATACAGCATTAATTGATCTAGGTGAATTCGTACAGGTATCTCCTGATGTTGTGTTCCGTAAAGATACGTATGAAGAGATGGTCAGCGTATTGAGAGACTTAATCATCCAATCAGGGAGTATTTCAGCCGCACAATTCCGCGATCACTTTGTCACTAGCCGGAAGTATGCTCTAGCTTTATTGGAGTATACCGACTCAGTCGGGATAACAATTCGGGAAGGTGATGTCCGCGTTTTAAACAAATAGGATTCCATTGTTATAATTGTAGGTATCTCTTCGAGCGATTATCATGAAGATTGGAGTGGATATGGAAGAACAATCAGAGCATTTGACGGTAAATGGGAGATCCAGACTCGTCCGAGCTGCATGGAGCGCAGCGACGATTCTCGCTGCGCTTATCCTTTTAGGATTGGTGATACTGCCTCTTCAGAATTCGTTCGCTGCGAACATATCTGACTCTATTGGGCTTGGAAGTCGAAACGTTATTCGAACTAACCACGCCCAATCCAAATCCAGCATAATTCCTTCCATAGCATCAAATCAAGCATCAAATTATCTGCAGGTGGCTCAAGATCTTGCCATTACGAAAACACACACCTTGGATTTTGCGATTGGGTCTAGCGGGGTGTATACGATCAATGTTGAGAATGTCGGTACAGATGCGGTTTCGGGGCAAGTAACTGTGAGCGACACGCTGCCATCTAATCTGACATCGCTCGATGTTGAAGCCTCTGATTGGAGTCCTTGTGGTTTTGTTGGGAATGTTCTCACATGTGTCCATTCCAATGCGAGCGGTCTGCCAGCTGGCAGCAGCTTACCGGTCATCCGATTGTCTGCCTCTGTGGGTATTACCAATACTACCCTTGTCACCAATACTGCTGCACTCGAAAATGCCAATGATGCGAATCCGATAAATGATACCGCCTTTGACCAAACACAAATTACCGGAGTGGACATCGAAGTCTCGAAATCAGTTCAGCCCTTAGTGGCGGCGGAGAGCGGTACAGTAACCTACACGCTGCACGTGGAGAATTTCGGTCCACAGGATGCTACCAACGTTGTTGTGACTGATGAACTGCCTAATGGTGTTACTTATATCAGCGCGCAGCCACCGGGTGTATATTCGCCAGCTACGGGCATATGGGCGATTGGAACTATTCTCAATGGGGATCAGGCCACATTAACGCTGACAGCCCAAGTAAATTCAGGTACCAGCGGATCGACAATCACCAATTCGGTCGAAGGTATATCTTTCGATCAAAACGACTATAACGTGGATAATAACTCCGATTCCGTCAGTTTCATTGTTTCCGATACCAGCTTAATTGGACTAGTTACAGATGCTTCTAACGATGATCCTATTGAAGATGTCCTGGTTGAGTTTACCGATAGTGCAAATGATTTTATTTCCACGCACACAGATGCAGACGGTTGGTACACGTTCACCTCGACGATTACCAATCCAATAGCCTTGGGTCAGGCACAGTTAGTCGCCTCATTATCCGGATACCAAACGAAAAATCTGGCTATCACGATTGAAGAGGGGTTGAACACCCAAAATATCGCCTTGGACACCAGTGATCTGTTGCTCGAAATGTCTGATGGGAGGACCACAGTCATCCCAGGTCAGATAATTACCTATACGATGGACTTGAGCAATATCGGAACACTGACGGCCAATAACGTCGTTATTACTGATGTCTTTCCAGCACAAATCACATACATCACCGATACGCTGGATATCACCCACACAGTACCCGCGGCGCATACGTATGTGTGGAAATTTCCAAATAACTTTGCACCGAATGCCGACGTCACGTTTCAAATCAGGGCGCAGGTTAATTATGCACTTCCAAGCCCGGTAACGGTCCTGTCAAACGCGGCTCGTGCTTCAACAACCAGCCTCGAGGCAAACAAGGACAACAATGTCGCCTTGGATACAAATACAAGCACCGGGACTGCCAATCCGAGCATCACGCTCTCGGTCAGCCCCAGCCAAGCGCGTACAAACCAAAACGTGACCTATACGATTGTGGTTAAGAACAATGGGACCGCCGCCGCAACGGACGTCATCGTGACAGACACTTTCTCGAGCTATCTGAACATCCTGAGTGCAAAAACAACGAAAGGCACTGCAGTAGCCAATACTTCTACACGCAAAGTAACCGTGTCAATTGATGTCTTGGATGTAGATGAGACGGCAACGATCACGGTGGTTACTCGGGTCAATACGACTGCCAGCTCAAACCTCACGATAAGTAATTCCGCCTCGATGACCTATAAGTTCGGTGGGAGCACGTATTCGAAATCGTCAAACGTAGCCAGCTTCCAGCTATTAGCGACATCTACCTTACCTGGTACAGGTGGGTTCGAAAAAATCGCCCAACAAACCACGCCATTTTGGCTTTCACTTATCAGTGCCATATTGCTTGGTTTGGCGGGGTTGGCAGTAATACTTTACGGTGTATGGCGCTGGCGAAAAAGTGCAAAATGGGATAGCTGGTATCTAAAAATTGGATTGTTAATAACTGCTTCAGGGATGGTTTTCTTAGTTGCAGCGACCCTGTTAAATTCGCTGAGTAATGACACTAATCTGACGCTTAATAAGCTGGCTAATAAATCCCTGATTCAATCAACGCCGGTTGTTGAAAGTAATGATTCGGAGTTTTGGGTTCAGTACCTACCGACTGAAGAACCGGAAGTACTCCCAGATTTTCCAATCCCTGAACCCGCCCTCCAACCAACAGCTGGGACCGAAGAAAATCCACCAGACACCAGCCCGGTGAATAGAATTGCTATACCGGCGCTTAACTTGGATACAGTTGTTAAGTATGTTCCCTATGATGGGTTGACCTGGCTTATCGGCGGTTTGAAACAGGAAGTAGCCTGGATGGGAGATACATCCTGGCCTGGCTTGGGTGGCAATACTGCCTTAGCTGGCCACGTTACCCTCCGCAGCGGGGGTTTCGGTCCTTTCCGCTATTTATCAAATCTGCAAACTGGCGACCGTGTCTACCTCTATACAGAAGAAAATGTGTATACTTATCGGGTCAGTGAACAAAGTGTTGTCGAAGAGACCGATATATCGGTGCTTCAGCAAACCGACGATTCGACGATAACCTTAATAACCTGCATAGAATGGGATGCTAATACCGGATTCTACAAAAAACGCCTGGTTGTCTCGGCAGTGCTTGACGATATAGAAAATACTCAAGCGTTGAGCTATGAGCCGTAAGGACATACTGATACACCAGTAGGTATCCCGTACCTAGTTACAGAAAGAAGTATGCGAAAACCAAGAATTCTATTCGCTGATGATGATCCAGAAATTCACAAACTGATCGCGCTCGTTCTGCAGGATGAAGCTTATGAGATCATCACTGCCAATAATGGTATGCAGGCGACTGAGATCTGGCGCTCCTACCCAATCCATCTGGTAATTCTGGATATTAATATGCCGGTTATGGATGGTTTGGAAGCCTGCCGCTGGATCCGGAAGCGGTCCGATGTCCCGATAATGTTGCTGACAGCCTTGGACAACGAGCAGGATATCGTTAATGGTTTGGAAGCGGGGGCGGATGATTACATCGTTAAACCGTTCCGGACCAATGAATTTATCGCCCGGATTGAGGCGATCCTGCGGCGCTCTTATCGTCAGGAAAAATCTGATGATGGGCGTTTATTCTACGACAAACTGCTGTTGGACATGGATGCCCGCCGGCTGCAGCTTAAAGGTAAAACAATTCAGATCAGCCCATTAGAGTTCCAGCTGCTGCGCTACCTGATGGAAAATATCGGCATGGTGGTATCGAAAGAAGAGCTGCTGCAGAATGTATGGGGCTATGAGGTTATCGAGAACGATTTAAACCTGGTTGAAGCGACTATCCGCAGGCTGCGTAAGAAACTAGAATTGGACCCCTCCCGCCCGCGCTATATCAAGACCGTCTGGGGTGCCGGCTATCGCTTTGGGGGTTAGCACAGTCATATCTGGCGTGAACTGTCAGAAAATTGTCAGTTAATATTTCCCTATTTGCATATATAATATAGTTAGATTATTAAGCTGCGGTTAAATCTATTACCTGCAGCATCTGAACTATTATTAGGAGGTCTTCCCATGTATCGCAATTTTCGTCGTGCCTCAATTATTGCTGTAGCCTTGGCAGTGCTCATATTTGGTGTTGCTTTTGCTGCAATACTTGAAGCTGTAACTCTGCAGGATGGTTACGTAGTGAGCTACTTAGGGTATGAACAATAGCAGAGATCCTGATATCACAAAATGGACGTATGCCGTTACTGAACCTCCCGAACATCCGAGCAGGTGGTGGGCTCAGCCATTGGACATTAGGAGTGTGTACTTCTTTCAAGCTGAAAAATCCACAATTCAATATTTAGGAGCTATCAGACCACTATCAATGATATTGTGATTGCATCATGGGTCCTTATAACTGTGTGGAAGCAAATTATAATGTAGCTTGGGGTAAGGATCGGAAGTACTGACGGAGTTTGGGGGGTTAAATTCACACCTGTATCGAAGGTGATCACTTGGCAGGGCAGACCTCCCCAGCGAACCCATGTCTTTCAGTTCTTAATTTTCCATCCAGATGGATTTCAGGATACCCCAGGTGATGTTGTGGTCAAGACCGGTAATGGCGGCTTGATTGGTGCGATAACCGGTCCACAATGCCCCCCAACAGCAGTTAGTCTGGCTTCCTTTGGAGCCTCGACTGGCCAATCCCCACTGCATAGTGGTCTAATCTGGATGTTCGCAGCCGGTTTATTACTTCTTGTAGGTGGCGGCTCCTACCTCTTTGCCCGGCGAATGGCATAACCCTACACCTAGAAATTTCATCGATATATGGCACTTATTAGGAGAGTAATCATGAACGAGAAGAATGAACGCAAACAGTACCAAGAGCCTGAGATCATTTTCGAAACGGAGCTTGAAACCCGGGCAGGATCACCTACATTTTTAGATGCGTTTGACTGGGACGACGATCTGGACTGGTAGCAGTTTTACATCGCTTATCAGTAACTCTTAACGGTATCTATAACCCTCCATGTCTAGCATGGAGGGTTATTTTTTATAGACCCATTCACCTCCAACCATCGTGGCAATGGGATGTATCTCGGGCAGCAGGTCAAAATCGATACCAAAGGGATCTTTGTCCAGGACGATCAGATCAGCGAAGTAATTTTCCGCAATCACCCCAGATATGTTTTCGACACCCGCGGCGTAGGCTGGTCCGGTTGTATAGGCTTTGATCGCTTCTGGGACCGAGATTTTTTGCTCCGGGTACCAACCTTTTGGATCAGATGAACCATCTCTCGCCTGGCGGGTCGCTGCGGCATGGATCCCGAGAAAAGGATTAGGGGATTCCACTGGAGCATCGGATCCAAATGCCAAGATTGCCTGCTCATCTAGTTGTGTCTTCCAGGCATAAGCTAAATTAGACCGTGTACCCCAATAACGGTCGGCCATAAACTTATCCGAAACGGCGTGGATGGGCTGCATCGATGCGATGATGTTTAGGTCTGCGAGACGATTTTGATCCGCAGGGTGGAGCAGTTGGACATGTTCGATCCGGTGCCGCAGGTGTTCTAGCCCATTTACGAATTCGAATTCACGCAAAGCAGCATAAGCGTCCAGTACTTCATGGTTAGCTCGGTCACCGATTGCATGAACGGCCATACTCAGCCCATGCTTGCTGGCTTTGCTGCCTATTTCAAACAGCTGCTCGCTGTCGAGCATCAAAATTCCATTGTTGTCCTCTTCACCTTCATAAGGGCTCAGCAGTGCGGCAGTCCTGGGGCCAAGCGCGCCATCGGCAAACGTCTTTATCCCACCTACTCGTAGGAAATCGTTCCCAAACCCACTTCGCAGTCCAAGTGCAATAGCTTCATCCAAATCCTCCACGGGGATGCTTTTCACGACACGCAGCTTCAGATCACCAGAATTCTGCAGATTTTGGAGTGCGATAAAGCAGCTCCGGCGGTCGAAGTCATGGACGCCAGTCAATCCGATTTCCCACAAGGTAGGGATCGCAGCCTTGATCGCCTCGGTGATCTGGTTTTGGTTGGGTTTGGGGATGCATTTTCGCGACCAATTCCATGGCCGTCTCGAATAAGATACCAGTCGCTTTACCATTTTGGTCTCTCTCTATTCGTCCATGCTGCGGTCCGGGGTGCTGTCATTGATGCCTGCACGTTGCAGGGCGGCATGATTTACCCAGGCTGCATGGAGAGATTTCGCGGTCAAGTAAACTGGGTTGTCCGGTGCTATGCCATCCAAGTCGGATGCATGCCCAAATCCCGCTTGCCAATCATTCTGGTTCCAGCCATGCCCGATGATCCATTGACCAGGTGCTGTGTTCTTAACTGTTTTGGCAACCTGCTCAATGCACACCGCTTTGGTGGGAGTCTCGCAATTTACTCGCTGCAAGCTCAGAGCGTATTGCTCAAGGTGTAAATGAGCATCGACAAGACCCGGGAGTATGATCGCGCCGTGTAAATCTTCGACTTCGCAGCTTGGTTGTTTGTATGCCGTAATAAGAGTGCTATTTCCAACAGCAAGGAAAACACCATGGTCGATCACTAAAGTGTTTGCTTGTAGGTTGTGAGGATCAAGGGTATGGATCTTCGCGTTGGTTAGGATGCGCATATGCGTCTACCGCGGGGGAGCCTACATAATTGAAAAGAACAACCAGTGCTTAACCACCCCTTGAATTGGCAAGAACCTATACATTGATTAGTGTGAAGCTTGTTATTTCCGAAGGGATTTAAGTGGCATCACCGAAAAGTGTATCGATGATGTTATTTAGTTCTTCCTCAGAATAGTAATGAATAACGACCGAACCGCCGTTCTTGCGTCGATGAATGTTAACTTTTGTACCCAGACGAGTTCGCAGTTTGGCTTCTAAATCAGAAATCTCTGGGGATGCTGTTGGGATAGATGCGTTCCTTTCTGCTGTTTGACTCGAGAGCTTGCGGACATATTCTTCGGTTTGGCGGACATTCAGTTCCTTCCGCGAAATGGTATCTAGGGCTGCATCCTGGGCTTGATGGTGTCTGAGAGCAAGTAATGCGCGTGCATGCCCCTCGGAAATCTGGTCATTCACTAATGCTTCCCGGACTTTCTGTGAAAGCTGCAGTAATCTAATCGCATTCGTAATTGTGACCCGGCTTTTTCCAACCCGCTTGGCTACCTCTTCATGAGAGAGATCAAAATCATCCACCATTTGGCGGTAAGCTTCGGCTGCTTCTAAAGGGTTTAGATCGCTGCGTTGTACGTTTTCAATTAAGGCTAGCTCGAGCCTTTGCTGTTCAGTGGCTGCGCGAATTATCACCGGAACGTGGGTCAAGTTTGCCAACTTGGCCGCAATCAGTCTGCGCTCCCCTGCAATTAAAGTGTAGGATTGGGAAATCTCGTCATAAGTGACGATCAATGGTTGGATGATGCCATGGGAAGTGATCGAATCGGCGAGCTCGCTCATCTCTTCGTCATTAAAGGCTGCTCTTGGTTGGCGGGGGTTGGGAGAGATTTTCTCGATCGCGATTTCTTGTTCAGATGGCTCGAGATCTGCATCTGCCGCTGGAATTAATGCTTCTAATCCTCGTCCTAATCCTCTTCTACGAGCCATAGAAATCTTCCTGTAAGACCGGTATGTTTATACCGTCACCAACCAGGATCTCGCGGGTAAGCTGCGCATAGGCTATCGCCCCCGTTGATGCCGGCGCGTAAATCGAAATAGGTTGTCCATAAGAGGGCGCTTCAGCAAGGCGTACATTGCGGGGGATAATTGTATTAAATACCCGAGATTGGAAATGATCTTTTACTTCCGTGATGACGTCGCTTGATAGGTTTGTCCGCGCGTCATGCATAGTAAGGACAACCCCACGGATATCCAAGTTTGATACTAAGGCCTTTCTGACACGTGTGAGTGTATGTGTTAGCTGTCCAATACCTTCGAGCGCAAGGTATTCACACTGCACTGGAATAATGACCCCGTCCCGAGCGGCAACTAATCCGTTCAATGTCAAAAATCCAAGGGATGGCGGGCAGTCGACCAAGATGTAATCATAGCGTTCTACCAAATTCGTGAGTGCGTTTGCCAATCGGAATTCCCGCTCATTGGCCGTTACGAGCTCGACTTCTGCACCAGCTAAAGCTGGCGAGGAGGGTAGCAGAGATACTTTCAACCGTGGGTTATGGAGAATATGCTGAGAAATATCCGCCGAATCTAGCAGTACTTCATATGTCCCCCCTCGAATCACATTCTTATCCACACCGAGACTGGAGGTGGCGTTGGCTTGCGGATCGATATCAATTAATAAAACGCGCTGGTTAAAACTTGCGAGGTATGCTCCAATGTTTATGGCGGTTGTAGTTTTCCCGACTCCACCTTTCTGATTTACGAGGGTATAGATTTTTCCCATACAGCTACAATACCTCTACGAGACATTGATCAATTTCATCAGTGGTCGGGATTGCACCTAATCCATGTCGGGAAACTGACTGGGCAGCAATCATCGTCGCAAAACGCGCTGCTTCCCAGGGATCACGAGTAGTGAATAGGCGGATGAAAAAAGCAGTCGCAAAGATATCCCCGGCCCCGGTGCTGTCGATTTCATCCACCTCCGGCGGTCTGAACCTTCTCACATCGCCATTCCAGTACAGGCGGGTTCCTGTTTTCCCTTCGGTTACTGCTAACACTGGACAGTATGTAGCCAGCTCTTCTATTCGTTCTTCATCTGCTTGAATATCGTCTACACTGATCACCGCAGCTCCAGACCTGTTTAATACAAAGCTAGCTTCGGGCCACTCAGTGTATGAAACCTGCCCAAACGAGTTCCATGACCTTAGCCAACCTTGTGGGGTTACTCCGATTAAGGCGGTTGGAAAATTCCGCACAAGAGTAGGCTCTACTTCTTGAGCCACTGGTGCTAAGTGTACAATTGATGCCGATAACCAATTTTCGGGAATCTGGTTGAAGGTTAGTGTGGGTGCAACCTCGTGAATGACTTGTTGCCGCCCAGTACTGGACTTGATATTTTCGAATGTTGTTGTCAAGTTTGTGGGATAATTTATGATCGGTATGCCGCTGAACAATGAAAGTGATACTTCCTCACTGATTGCGGTAACAATACCCACTCGTAATCCCAGAGCCCGAGCCATAAGAGCAGAATATGTTACTGTGCCTCCAAGGCGTGAGCCACTTGGTAAGATATCTTTGGTAACATGACCTACCAAAAGGTAGTCAATCATTTGGTTTGAAAAAATTGGCTGCATGAATAGATTATACTCGATCAAGATTATTCTAAGAAAAAAGCACATGGGTGCGAATTTTGTCCCGCGACCATGTGCGTAATTCTAGATAATAGGTGAATTCTCTACACGAGTTATATTAAAATTGGTGGATTTGAAGTATTATTTGTTACGAAACTGGCATGATTGTCACTTTGCGTCGTGGGTCTTCACCGATACTCTCTGTTATGACCTGGGGATTGTCCCTCAATTCGATATGAATCAGGCGGCGTTCATTTGCTGGCATCGGTTCCAACAATTGTTTTCTACCAGTTTTCACTGCTTGGTCGGCCATGCGCCTGGCGATTCCACGGAGCTGTGTTTCTCTCCGCTTGCGATAGCCTTCTACATCCACGATGATGGGTATGGATTGGTTCAATTCTTTCCCAACGATTAAGCTGGTTATATACTGCAGCGCATTTAGTGTCTCTGCCTGGCGTCCAATCAAGACACTTAGGTCGCTCCCATTAATATCTATGCAGATGGGCGTTTTTCCACGGATTTCTTGATCACACCCGAGGCTGGCGCTTACTTCAGCTTTTACACTCATCTTTTCTAATAGTTCTTGCACAGTCTGAGTGGCAATATCAACTGCCTCAGCTCCTAGCGATGAAGTCGATAAGTCAACCGCATCCGTCATGTTTGTGTCAGGCTCAAGGAGTGTTGCTCTATCTGGCGAAAATCCAGTTTCCGGGGTTGGTTCTAGCTCGACATGCTGTGAAGCGCCTTTTAGAGGCTCAATTTCCTGGTTCCTCTCAGTCGAGAGAGTAGTCGTATCAACCTCTGATGACGTTCGGACAGTCAATCTAACCCTTGATAACCGTGACCCTAATCCAAACAAACCCTTGCTGCCTTCATCCAATACTTCGATTTGAACATCATCTTCAGATAACCCAAGCTCCAGTAATCCTTTTTCGATGGCTTCTTCGGGGCTTGGTGCGATGATCTCTATGTGAGTGCGATTATCCATAAAAATGCTTTCTCCCAATCATTTAGCTTTAGAACCGTTTTTTCTCGATGGGATAATGTTACGCCAATCTAATCTGCCCATGGCACCGTATTGCAGAATCCCGATTAAATTGCTGGTGATGAAATACAGAGCTAGCCCTGCAGAGAAGGAATAAGCTAACCAACCCATCAACAAAGGCATATATAAATTCATTGCTCTGCTCATGTTTGCGCCTTGGTCACCTGCTTGGGCAGTTGCTGGCGCCATGAGTTTCGATTGTAGGAATGTAGTTATCACAACTAAGATAGTGAGCACCGGGATGCCAACCCCCATAACATTTAATCTCTCTGGTTGGCTTAAGTTCATCCACAAAAAGTGCTGGTTTAATGGGATGATGGCGGCGGCATTAATAAATGGATAAATATTGATGGAAAGACCTAGCAGCTGGGTGGGAGTCACCGCAAGAGCCCGGATAATACTTTGGTAGAGACCAATAATAATCGGGAATTGTATGATCGTTGGTAAGCAGGAGCTAAACGGGCTGACCCCTTTCTCCTGGTAAATCTTCATCTGCTCTTGGGCAAGCTTTTCGCGATTATCCTTATATTTTTTCTGGATATCTTGCCATTCTTTCGATTTTTGCAGATCTTGCATAGCCTGACCGCTCTTCATTTGCTGGTAGGTTAGCGGGTAAGTAATCAGGCGAATAAGGATAGTAAAAATTATGATGGCTAGGCCAAACATGTTTTCAGGGCCAAAAATACTTGTCAGCACTGAATATATTCCGAGCAAGGTGTTTACCATTGGCTCGATGATGATTGTATTCCAAATAGAGGAGATATCCATATATATATATTCCGTTTAGCAATTATTCTTCAGGGGCAAAGGTCCACTGCTGACTGCCATTTGCATCATAAGCAACAATTAGATCATCCCCATCCGTTACTGCCACTAATATCGACTCACCTGCCAGCACAGGGGCGGCATTTAACTTCCCACTGACTTCTCTCGTCCACTGGATCGTTTTATCTGGATTCACTGCATATAAAGTACCATTTTCTGTTGAAACGTAGACCACATCGGGTGTGATCAGTGCCGGCTCTGTTATGGCACTTTCCAGGTTTATCTGCCAGATAACTTTACCGGTTGTCTTGTCAAGGGCGTATAAGTTCCCGTTTAAATCGCTTGCATATACTCGCTCTTCATCGAGGGCCGGTCCAGCCCAGACCCAGTTCTCAGCAGAATGTGTCCATACATTGCTGCCGTTTTCAGCACTCAAGGCGATGACTTCATTGTTGAATGTCCCGGTATACAGAATATCTTCCGGACTCAAAGATGGGCTTCCAACAACTGCGCCTCCTAGTGGGTCAGTTCTCCATACTAGACTTCCGTCCTCGGCATTGATTGCGTAAATACTATGGTCCATTGATGGTAAGTAAATGCACGTGCAATCTGGATCAGCGGTGGGCATTGCCCAAAGAGCTTCTTCCGCAGTAAATGACCACTTGAGTTCCCCATTTGTATCAATCGCATAGAGGGAGTAATCTGCGTTTGGCGCAAAGATGCCTTCCCCGGTTGCTAGAGCAGAACCTACATAACGGTCAGCGGCTTGGTCGAACGTCCAATTCTCTGTACCGTTCTCAGGATTCAGACTGTAGAGAATTTTATTGTAACCACCGATTATGAGCTGACCATCAGCTGTCATTGTGGGGGCTGCGTAGAACGTTACGTTTCTATCGCTCTCGTTAGGAAAGCGCCAAAGCTCCGTTCCAGATTTGGTATCAATGGCATATACAAATTGATTGTATGCCAAGTAAGCTGTATCATCATAAACGCTTAGACCTGGCCAACTTGTTGTAGTACTTGCGGCACCACCCATGCAACTGGTAAGTAGAATAGCAAGAATTGTGAGTAGGAGTACGATTGAGGTGTGTTCTTTTTTCATCTATAACATCGATAATTGTGTCTTATATGCTCCGGGATCAAGGAACAGGGTCATATCCTCCGGGGTTGAATGGATTGCAGCGTAATACACGCCAGGCGGCCATGAGCCCGCCTTTGATGGCTCCATACTTATAGATCGCCTGATATCCGTAATGGGAACATGATGGATGGAAACGGCATGTGTTGACTGGCAGTGTGCGCGAAAATGTCAGCTGATATAGGCGTATCAATCCCAACAGGGACAAACGAGGAATGTATATGATTCGTCTTGGAAGATCCTGCAGGCGAGGTTCAGGTGAATTCTCAAGAGTATGATTGATATCAGTTGTCATTGTTGTTATTGAGTAGATTGGCTTCCGCTAATTTTGCCGATATTGCTTGATATAGATCCTGGTAAGAGGCTTGGTGCAGTGGTTTTCGGGCGATGAAAATCAAATCATAGCCTGATATGATGTTTATGCTGAGATTTTGTATTACTGCACGGATCCTTCTTTTTGCTCGGTTACGAGCAACTGCATTACCAAGCGACCGGGATGCACTTACGGCGACACGAGTCCGGTCAATACTGTTCGGTAAAGCAATTAACACGACAAGCGGGTGAGCAAATGACTTTCCTAAACGTCTCACCCGCTTGAAATCGGTTGCTTTCGTCAGTCGAAAACTGCGATCCACTGTTATTTTTAACGCAGGTCATGACTGCAGCAAATCGTCCAGTTTGCCATTAGATATTTTAACTATTCCAGTTTACTTTCTTTACGTGCTGATTTTTTGTAACTGCTAGCCGGTAGCGTCCTTTAAGCCGGCGATTTTTGAGGACATTACGCCCTCCTTTGGTAGCCATTCGGGCACGGAATCCATGCACTCGAGCTCGACGGCGTATTTTTGGTTGGTATGTTCGTTTTGGCATGATATTAAAACCTCAGAAGATACAATTCTGCTCTGCCTAGAAAACTGAGTTCGGATCAGAGCTTGTGTACATTGATTTTGACAAACTCGGATTATAACCGAAGGGGTGATTTTGGTCAAATTAGCAGGCGACCGAGAAATCGTCGCATAATCGCGATTTGATACGATATCTCTTTAATTATGTGAAAGCAGTATCGATTTTCTTACCACCCGTCACCATTCTGAAGGATACCAAGCCAATGATCAATGGCACCCAGAATGTGACTCCGCGGTAAGCTAGGGTGACAGCAGCAGCTTGATTGAGCGGAACATACAATGATACGAGTCCCAAAGTTAATGCACCTTCAACAATACCTAATCCGGATGGTGTTGGTGATACAACGAAGAATAGATATCCGATGCTGAACCCTGCGATGATCGTCCCTATGCTGAATGACACATCAAAGGAAAGGAAAATTAACAAAAGAATGCAAATTAGCAGCAGTTTGCTGGTCAGTGCAAGACCGGCAGGGAGAATCAACCTTTCTGGTCTGCGGCGGATTTCTCTAAGGCCATTGGCGATTTCGTTTGCGAACCGGTAGGAGTTGATCGGCGAGACCCGTTTTTTACGTCGCAGGAAGATTATCACTCGGTTAAACTTAGTCGCCGTAATATAGAATATCCGAGATAACGTGCGTGGGGAATTCATTCCAATTACAAGCAGTGTAGCCATAATTGAGGCGACGATAAATAGAATTGCGGAAGCTGTTAATTCAGCTGAGTTTAAGTTATTTCTGCGAAACAGAACGATTAACCCTAAAGTAAGAACACTTAAAAAACCGATATAGTCGAGCAGCACGAACAGGACTCCAGCGACAGTAGTGCGTCCTGAGGAATCACCTTTCTGCTTTGCATTGTCGATCAATACCGCCATACCGCCAATTCCTCCGGTTGGAGCAACAACGTTAACAAAATTTGCGGCCGAGGAGAGTATGACAAGTTTTGGAATTCTCTCTTTCAAACCCAGAGATCTGAATATCAATTTATAGGATAGGGCGATATTGAATAACCAAAGAAACTCTAAGATCAAAGCTAAGATTAGGAAACGCCAATCCCCGGTTTTTATTGTCTCTGTTATCGACTGCACTTCTGTAAAGCGAGTAATTATAAAGAAAACCGTTAGGGATATAACTGCAAAAAAGATGAATTTACGCATGAGGTGATTATACCGGATAACTAAAATGGAATTTCGCAGCGATATTATTCGTGCTACCCTGAATATTACTGGTCTGGTAATTCCTACCAACCAAGGAATCCGGATGGAGATAACTGTCACCACTGGTGGGCTTACTTCTTAAACTATTATAGTTGTGGACACAACCCCCGTTGTTCCATGGCCTGTCATTTCAGGAGTGACCGACAGTAAAGTGTTGAGTCCGGTGTTGAAGTGCTTCCTTGCCCTTTGAGATCACTATTGACAACGGCACTTCCCGCGAAGGCTCCAGCAATTCCCGCGTAAGGAACACTGATAACCACAGCGAAAGTGATCAGGAGTTTATCCCACTTATGAAACATGTTGCTAATTTGAGTTATATTCGAGATATTGTGAGTGGCAACCAGCTAATTGGTCGAGGAAACTAAACCCTTCCGGTATCTAGCGACGCCGGCCTCCCATGCCGAAAACCATTGATGCAAAATAGAGCAGCTGGAGCACTGCGGTTGCTAAAGCGGCTACGTAGGTTAATGCCGCTGCATTCAGAACTTGGTTCACACCTTGTTGTTCTTCCTGCCCCATGACAAGTCCTGTTTCAGAGAGTAGTCGCTTTGCTCTCGATGATGCATTTAACTCAACTGGAATGGTGGCCAAAGCAAATAAAGCGCCACCCGAAAAAACGATAACACCTAACCAAGCCAGCTCGGTGAACCTCAACAGCATACCTAGAAAGATGAGTATCCAACCTAGGTACGAGCCGATATTCACTGCCGGGATTATGGCTGCCCTCAATCTTAAGGGACCATATCCTTCCTTGTCCTGCATCGCATGACCGAGTTCATGGGCTGCGATAGCCAGGGAAGCAACTGAACTACCTTGGTAGACAGCTTGTGAGAGGGCCAGTACTTTATTTCGTGGATCATAATGATCCGTAAGGTTTCCACGTATTCCTTCAATTTTCACATCATACAACCCGCCTCTTGAGATCAAGCGCTGGGCGGCTTGGGCGCCGGTTAATCCGCTTCTAACCGGTTTTTGACTCCATTTCTTGTGTACAGAGCTAACGTACCACTGCACTATAGCCATGAGTATCATGGCTGGTAGCATGAACATGAGGTAACGCCCGTCAAAGAAAAACATCTAATCCTCCAAATCGTTACAATAACGATTTACTAGCTAATCTTGGAAATCATTATTGGGAAAACAATATTTCAACTGCTTTATCTAACTGTGTATCAATCCCCAGTTCTCGGTCTTCTTCGCTAATTTCAACGACAAAGTCGGGCTCAAGACCGAGGGCGTGAATCGTCCGGCCGGCAGGTGTGAGCCAACGAGCGATGGTAATACGGACAGCCCCCTGATCGTTCGTCAATGTTGTGGGTACTTGGACAGACCCCTTACCGAATGAATTCATACCAACTAGAAGACCACGCTCGCGGTCTTGAATTGCACCTGCAACGATCTCCGAGGCTGAAGCGCTGCCTTCGTTGATCAGCACAACCATTGGAATATCAATGGCAATTCCGCCCCTCCGCGCTTCATACGTGGTCCTTTCACCATCGCCGAACTCTTCATACATGATTACGCCGTCCTCGATGAATTCAGATGTGACATCAATAGCAGATTGTAGGTAACCACCGCCGTTGCCCCGCAAATCTAAAACCAATCCTTGCGCATTTTGTTCTAAGAGCTCTTCGATTGCCTGCCGTAATTCTTTATTTGAGTTATCGCCGAAGAGAAATAAATGTATGTAACCGATATCATTAGCAAGCATCCGACTTTCGAGGCTGGGTACATTGATGCTCTCACGGATGATGACTACGTCAAATGGTTCTTCACCCTCGCGCAGTATTGTTATTTGCAGCGACGATCCTGCGGGTCCTAAAACCTGTTTGCGAACCACCTCGCCATCGATACCGGTCATATCTTCACCGTCAATGGCTAATACTTTATCGCCACTCTTCAACCCGGCTGACTCCGCCGGAGAACCAGGCATTGGGCTGATGATTTCAAGGTAGTCACCGGTAGTATCAACCCAAGCACCGATGCCTTCATATTCATCTTCTCCCTCAAGGTGGGTGGTAAGCATTTCATACTGTTCAGGTTCCATGTATGTCGTATGAGCATCACCCAATGAATCAAGCATGCCATCAATCGCCCCGCGCATAAGTATTTCTTTATCGACGGGTTGATCGACATATTGTTCATGGACCAGATCCCATGCTTGCCAAAACGGTTCAAATAACTCTTCAAGATCTTGCGGGGTTCCAGCTTCGCTCTGTCCGACACGGCCGATTTGTCCGAAATTTGGGAGCATCGTGACCGCTAAAGTTGAATTTGTCGTCATGTATTGGGAAAAAATAAATCCGGCTGAAAATGCACCGATCAGCAAGATAAGCGAAATAAATCCGATTGATATCCCCAGAATTGTCTTTGTCTTCATTTAACTTCAAACTCCAAGTGATACTTTATCTGTTTTAGCAGATTAAGAGTACCATAATTTGATTAGAGCAATATAAATATTAAGAAAGAGAACAAATAACATAGCAATTGGTTATGATTTTATTTCAGATATCCTCCCAGAAATGATTGGAAGGATGCAGGATCACCCACCTTTTCGATGTAATCCATGATTGCTCTTCCATCTACTGGGTAGTATGGATAGCAGGATGATGGTAGTGAGCCTTTAGGAGCATGAACCACAGCATCAACATAAGGTGCAACAATATCAGCTTTTTCGAGTTCCGGGACGATTTCTTCGGCGGTAATTACAACGATTTGCGACGCCCCCACTAGATCTTCATCGACTGCTTTGTTATTTCCGATGACGGCATTCCCGGCAGGATCTGCCTTCAATGCATGGATAACTGTGATATCGGGTCTGATGGCAGGAAATGCGACCAATTCCTCACCAGAATAAGGATCAGTAATGGTCTTTACGTCAGGTCTTAGCGCGAGTAAATCTGTTCCAATCCATCCCAGGCCCGGCATAAAACCAACACCCGCTAATTGTGCTCTGAGACCAAACGAAATGCTTGCCTCAGACTCTTCTATTACTTCAATTTCCCCGCGATTGGCGAGATAGGTAAACATCGGTGCCAAACCAAATATTTCCATTCCGAAATAACAGGTACGGACTTTTGAGATCAGACCCGCACCTACTAATAAGTCGGACTCGAAGCTTGCAGTGAACGCGATCAACGTCAGGTTATTTGGTTGTTCGAATTTTATGTACCTTTTAAGCAACTGCTTGGTGAAAGCAAAAGGTCTTCGGTAGAGAGTCATACCACCTAAAGCAAGGGAACTGCCTGTAATAACCAGGTTGGCAGCTTCTTTGAGCGATATCAGCTTATCCATCCTCATCTCCAAGGATCACTATCGGTTGTTGTTGTCAGGATTGCTTTCTTGATTGTTTTCGGACTTGAGTTTCTTTACCGCGGCTGATAATTCCTCAAGCGCCCTATCCTCGAGTTCCCAAGGTTGTTGTAAACGCCGGAACATTCGCTTCCCTAACTCGATCTGCCGGATAGTTCCTCCTCGACTAGCCATCGCATAAATAGCAGCATTAATCCCCACAACCAGAAATATGACACCACAAATGATAATGGGGACCCGTTCAAGATCCATCACACATCCTTATATGCTTCTCAGATGATTTCCCCGTATAGAAAAGGTATAGTTTCATTCCTTGGTGGGGTAGGAATAATATCATAGATAACGGAGTGCAGCCGGCAGATGGGAAATGGAGGAAATTTGTTTATTTGCTGATGCAATGATACAACCACTATTCACAAGTACAGTCAAAAACCCGAAATTATGAGCCGCATGTATGTTGCGCGGCGAATCGTCAATCAATACGCAATTGACCGGCTCAGAGACTCCAGCTAACCCCATTGCCAATTGATATGCGTAAGGGTCAGGTTTGCAATGAAATTTCAATGCTCGAATGTCAATCAGGCTCTGAAATAAATTAGTAATCCCCAAGTAATCCAGAACGCGCTTAGCATGGGCTTCGTCAGCATTTGTAAAGATGAATTTTGCATAATCTATAGATGAGAGCATGGCAGCTATTTGAGGGTCTGGTTTGATGTACTTGGATAAAGGCACATCGTGTACATACGATAGGTATGCATTTACATCAATATCGTGCTCGATCAGTAAACCCTTTAATGTAGTGCCATATGTTATGTAATACTCTTGGCGCAGGCTGATTGCATCCTCTCGAGATAATTGGAGGTGTTCCTGAAGAAATGTGTTCATCCGATCGCGAATAGCTTCCCAAACACCGGATCCATGATCGTATAAAGTGTCATCAAGATCGAAAAAGAGGACTTTTTCACTCACAACCATATTATAAGGGTTGGGGGAACATTCATGAATTGGATTTATTGGAGGGATATGATTGAATATCCATACTTGTTCTAGAGTATATCCATCCCTTATAATAATCGCATGCCAATCAGAATATTACCCGCAAATGTAGCTTCCCAAATTGCAGCTGGTGAAGTCGTTGAGAGACCTGCATCGGTCGTCAAGGAGTTAATGGAAAATTCTATTGATGCTGGTGCCAGTCATATAACAATCCAGATAATGGGCGCAGGCAAACAAACGATCAGTGTGTCTGATGACGGAAGCGGTATATCATCCGAGGACCTCTCATTAGCGGTAGAACGTCATGCGACAAGCAAATTGGTAAATGCAGCTGATTTGTTCCATATCGCCACGCTGGGTTTTCGCGGAGAAGCCCTGGCTTCGATAGGGTCAGTCTCGCGTTTGACGATCACCAGCCGGCAGGAAGCAGAGGGTAGCGGCAACCGAATCCGGGTGGAAGCAGGTCGCATCGTATATCAAACATCCATCGGCGCGCCGCTAGGAACATCCGTCCATGTCGAGGACCTGTTCCATAACGTGCCCGCCCGGTTGGAATTCTTAAAAACCGACCGGACTGAATTACGTCAGATCGACGACATAGTAATGAGATATGCGGTCGCAAATCCAAAAATCCGCTGTGAACTCTTCCACGAAGAGAAAAAAATTCTCCAGACAAGCGGATTAGGTAATCGGAGAGAAGCCCTGGGTGCGATAATGGGTGTCGAAATCTCGCGCGAGATGCTCGAAGTCATTGCAGAAGAAGACGATATTTCTGTAAATGGATTTATCAGCCCGACAACCAGATCAAAATCGAATCGCAGAGATATCTATTTTTTTGTGAATGGGAGACCGGTTCAGGATCCATCATTAGTGACGGCTCTTACCCAGGCGTACCATACGTTGTTGATGGTAGGCAGGTATCCATTCGCTTACCTTTTTCTCCAGATACCTCCAGAATTCGTTGATGTTAATGTCCATCCTACCAAGGCCGAAGTCCGTTTTAAGGATCCTCAAAGAGTTTTCCGGGCTGTACAGAGAGCTGCAAGACGATCCCTACTGGCGCATTCGCCCATACCAGAAATCAATCAGAATTCGGAGTGGCTGCACAAAACTTGGCACTCTGCTCATACACCTTCTGGGGCAGCAAACCCTAGTGAAGTTCTAGTATCGCCGAGTTGGCAATTTCCGAACAGCCTGGAAACGCCGGAGACTCAGACCAATTCCCATTACCCAAGGTTTGCTAAATTGAAGTCACCCATATTGAGATTAATCGGTCAAGTTGGTGCTGCTTATCTCGTCGCCGAAGGACCGGATGGTCTTTATCTCATTGACCAGCATGCTGCACACGAAAGAGTATTGTTTGAGCAATATCATGCAGCTTATGAAAGAGGGAAAGAGAATAACAATAGTATAGATTCCCAAGGTTTGCTTCAACCTGTGACGATAGATTTTTCCACAACAAAGGCCTCCATGCTGGAGGAGCAATTAGATATCATCAATAAGCTGGGATTTGCTGTAGAGCCCTTCGGATCGAATACCTTCATCGTCAGGCAGGTTCCAACGCTATTGACTGATATCGAACCTGAAGCTGCGTTGAGGATACTCATTGAAGAATTCGAAGAAGATGAATCACCTCTTCAGCAACAAGTTGAAGCCCGGATAATTGCGCGTGTCTGCAAGCGAGCAGCGATTAAGGCAGGGCAAGTATTGTCTGGTGAAGAACAGCAGAGGTTATTGTCTGATCTCGAGCAGTGCCAGTCCCCGAGAACCTGCCCGCATGGGCGTCCGACCATGATCCATTTGTCGGTTGATCTGTTAGAACGCCAATTTGGTAGGAAAGGGGTACGTAGCGACTTGTAGTTCCTCAGCGATTGGCTTTTCGATCATTGAGTATTGTTGGGACTTGTTTATCCAACAATAATTGGACCAATATTTCTTGGATTATCTTTATCCCCGAACCGCCACTTGTATCGTTAACAGAATTGTAAATCTCTTTTAGGCTATCGAATCGCGGCTGGAAATATTGGTAAGTGGATAATGAATGCTGTTCCCTCACCAACTGTGCTTTGGATCTCAATGTAGCCCCGATGGGCCTCGACTATCCGCTTACAGATTGAGAGACCTAATCCGCTCCCCTGGGCGCGGTTTTGGGTCTTGGGTATGCGGTAGAAACGCTCGTAAACATGTAAAAATTGATTTTCCGGTATTCCGGGTCCGTTATCTGCAACACGGATCACTGCTTCATCGAGGGAGACATTTGCTGAAAGTCTAATTTGTCCCCCTTCTTGTGTATATTTCGTTGCGTTGCTTAGTAAATTAATAACCACTTGTAATAGTTTGTTGTAATCGCCTGTTATGGGTTCATCTTGTTTTATGGGTTCTAGCACGAGAGTTTGCTGTTTCTCTTCGATATTCCCATGCATGACCTGAACAGCTTCAGGCAATAACTCACTCAGATAGATTTGCTCAGTAAGAAATCTGGTCCTTCCAGATTTGAGTCTCTGCGAAATCCAAATACGAAGCTGTCATGTCAGTGAGACGGCTGATTTCTTGTTGTAACGTCAGAACCATCTCATCCCGTTGTTCCTGTGGGATTTCTGGTCTCGACAATAAATATGAAGCTGTGTTTAGTGAAGCAAGCGGTGTACCCAGCTCGTGGACAAGTTCGGATATGAGGTCAGATTGTTGAAATAGACGCGTATTCTCAATTGCGATTGCTGCTTGTGCACCTAATGCACAGATGATTTCAAGATCTTCATTTGAGAATTCGCCTGTTTGTTTATTAATTAGCTCCAGGACACCGATCACTTTTTCCTGTGTAACTAGGGGAATCCCCAATAGAGATTTGGTGCTGATATTCGTAGCTTTCGCAATTTCCCTGAAATGCCTGGGATCTTTACTTACATCGGGTATTATTACCGACTGCTTATGGGTTAGTACCCAACCTGCGACACTGGAATCAATCGGGACATTTAATCCACGCATGACAGGTGCTTCTAAGTTTGAAGTCACCTGGAAATACAGCTGCCTTTTGACCTGGTCATATAAAAGGATGGACGCGGCCTCTGCTCCGCAAAGATTCGCTGCAGCATTGACGATTTTCTTAAGGAGCGTATCCAACTCGAGCGTTGATGCCAGATCCTGTGTAATTTCGAGCAGCTTTTGATACCGCTCCAATAATGCTGTAAGACTAGTACCCGCCACCCAGCACCTCATTCACTACTGCAGGTATAGAAACGGCTACATTCTCTCGAAGAATGATATCAGCACGGATATCCATGTAGGTCTCTTGTTGATTTAATATTATTAATTGGGCGCCGTTATCGATCGCGCGCATTGGTAATCCTGCAACTGGCATGACTTCTAATGAGGAGCCTATCACGATAAGCAAATCACATCTACGGCTTGCTTCTACTGCTTGTAACCACGTCTGTGCAGGTAACTGTTCACCAAATAGAATTGCATCTGGTTTCAAAATTCTCTGACATGATCTGCAGCGCGGGAGCTCTTCATCTTGAATAAAAGTATCTGTGAATTCGGATGAGCAATATTGTCTAAAACAGGAGGTGCAAGTTAGTGTCCGAAATGAACCGTGGACCTCAAGGACATTATTTGAACCTGCTTTTTGATGCAGGCTGTCAACATTTTGCGTGATGATCTTCTGTAAATACCCATCCGCGGTCAATTGTGCGAGTCCGTAATGGGCAGAATTGGGGGATGCATTAATGATCAGCTTTGCCAGCGGTCTCAACCAGGAATATACTTTTTCTGGATTGTATCGAAACGCATTGAGTGAAGCGACTTCGTATGGGTCGTAAGTTTCCCAAAGTCCGCTATTTTCAGATCGAAAATCGGGGATGCCGGATGGAGTCGATACACCAGCGCCGGAGAGTGCGATTGTATACTCGCAGTTTCGTATTAAATGGCCGATCTCTTTTATTGTTTTTACACTCATCAAAGAAGTGAGGGTGTTATAGAAGTTTAGCGGCTAATTTGTGATATTGTTGCGTGGTTAAGCTATCACTATGTTGGATGATTACTGGTACACCATCGGCAGAGGCTTGGTAAGCTAATTCGGGAATGGGGGTAAAAATCACCGCTAAGCTTCTATCAAGCTTCTCTTGGACTTGACTCCAAGACAGTTGTACTCCTGACTGCACACGATTTACTAATGCCACATAAATTCTATCCAAATCTATACCAAATTGTGGAAAATCATCTAGCAGGAGTTTTGCTTGGGTTAATGTATTAGGTACAGGTTCGACTACCAGCACGATTTTGTCACAGAGAGGCAGGATTTTCCGGCTTGTCCGCGAAAGTGGGGATCCTATATCGATGACGAGATAATTTGTTGCTGCTGAGAGATGGGCGGTAATTTGCTCGTAATGTTCTGCATATTCGATGAAACGGCTATCCCGTGGGTGATGGGAAGCAAGCAGGATATGTACGCCACTTGGGTGATGCTCCAATTTCTCTGTTAGCATTTCGGTATTCACTTCATTTGGATTCTTTTCGAAAATATAATTTAGCCCATCAGTTTTTCGGTATCCTAAGTCAAGCCCGATCTGCCCATGCCCCGGTCGGAAATCTGCAAGGATTACATCTTTACGGTATTCTTTGTGTAACATTACCGACAGGTTTATTGCCAGGGTTGTGACACCAAGTCCCCCCTTATTAGCGATCACTCCGATCACTTGGCCACGATCGGCAGGTAATGTTGATGAGATGGCTGTATCCGGGATTTTCGACCGATTCAATATTGCTTTCATGTGGGCAAACAATTCGCGAGGCTGCGTGGGTTTTGTGAGGTAATCATCAGCACCAGCTTCGAATCCCTTTACTCGATCTTCAACTTCCGCCTTAGCAGTAAACATAATGATCGGGACGTTCGCTGTAGAAACGGCTGACCGGATTCGTCTTGCGACTTCAAAACCATCAATATCTGGCATCATTATGTCCAGAAGTATTAAATCAGGCGGTTCCTCCCCAATCATGTTTAATGCTTGGGTGCCGCTGCTCGCGGCTTCGACATCATACCCCTGCCGCTGTAGCATTAAAGTTACTAAGCGTAATGTATCAGGATCATCATCGACTAAAAGGACTCTGTCAGCCATATATACACCTCATACGTGGTATTTTGCATATTACTCGTCATTATTTTGAGCATGTTGGTTGGCATATGATCTAATAGGCTATAATTTTCACAGATGGACAAGCGTATAAGAGCTATTTTACATCAAGAATGGCAACTTGAACCTAAACAACCTCTCCTGATCGGAGTATCTGGCGGACCGGATAGTTTGTGTTTACTTGATCTTTTTGTAGAAAATAAGTTTGAAATCACAATCGCCCATTTGAATCATGGTTTGAGAAAAGATGCCGATATCGATGCAGAATATGTTAAGAAAATCGCTAAAAAATATCATTTACCAATTATCTACAGTGAAGCAGATGTCAAGAATTACGCTTCAGTGAAAGCCTTATCAATTGAAGCGGCTGCCCGGGTCCTTCGGTATCGTTTCTTGTTCGATAATGCTGAGAAAATCGGTGCCCAAGCTGTCCTCGTTGGACACACTGCGGATGATCAAGTAGAAACGATCATGCTGCATATCCTGCGAGGTACAGGTCTGCAGGGACTGCAGGGGATGCCGGTTGTCTCAAATCCAAATCAATGGTCAGAAACGATACCCCTTGTGAGACCATTGTTAAGGGTATGGAGAAGTGAAGTTCTAGCCTACTTGGCTGAGCGTGAATTACAACCAGTGATTGATTCTTCAAATAATGATCGGCGGTTTATCCGCAATCGAATCCGTCATGAACTTTTTCCATTCTTGGAAAGTTATAATCCCGCATTCAAGCAAAGTTTATTCCGGATGGCGAATATTCTGGCAGGTGATTATCAATTAATTACATCAATTGTTGAAGCAACCTGGCGTGATTGTGTTCTTGAAACAGATGATGATTATGTGGTTTTCCAAAAAGAGAAATTCTTATCTGAGCCTCAAGCATTGCAGCGTTATTTACTCCGCAAGGGAGTCTCAACCGTCCGCCAACATTGTGACGATCTAGATTTCAGGACTATTAATGATGCAGTAGAGTTTATCAGAAATCCTGTCCACTCTAGGAGTTGAATTCTATTAAATGATGTTAGCATAAACTTAAGGAATAATCATATCTTACTTGCGTCAGATCTATCTGAGGCGGACATAAGGAACTGGCCAATGATCGATTCTGATGTTGCTGTCGAACTTGCTGTACCCCATTTTCACAATTTTTCTGGAGGTTGGCAGCTCCACACTGACCTGGGAAGAGCAAACTCGATTTTGTTAGCAGAGATTAAACAGAATTCAGATACTTTTTCCGCCTGGTTCGATGCAGCTAAACTCCAATTTCCACTATGGCTCCGCACACGTAAAGCAGGCGATCGCATGGCTCCGTTAGGTATGCAGCATGGGACGATAAAAATTTCTGACTTGATGATTAACCACAAAATCCCGCAAAGTGTCCGGAACAAGATTCCATTGCTTGTTTCAGGTAAAGATATTATTTGGGTGCCTGGTATCCAAATTGCTCAACCTGTGCGGATTACTGAGAAAACGGAAACAATTGTTCTGATGCGGTTTTCAAAGGCAGATTGATCATCGACGAAGGTGATGTAAGAATCAATCGAGATCAGTTTTTGGGTCGTCTTTCAAGCTTGAGCGATAAATAGAAGGTAGTTAATGAAGATCAAATTCTATGCAACTCTTAGAGATATCGTTGGGCAAAAGGAAGTTGAATTAGATATTGAATCTGGGATGACAGTCCGGGAAATGATTGACCATATAATTAATAAATATCCCAGGTTAGGAAGAGAGCTTCTCGATAACGGTGGAAACCTTTATCAGCACGTCCACGTGTTCGTCAATGGTCGTGATGCTCCATATTTAGAGGATTCTCTTTCAACGCGAATCCAGGAAAATGACAAGATCGATATTTTTCCTGCGGTTGGGGGCGGCGAAAGTGATACTGTTAACTTTATACAAGAAATATGTGGTATACCACTCTGGTTGTTACGAAAGTACCTTGTTGATATTGGTGCTGAGGAAAAAGGGGAAAATATCGTTATTGGTAAAGGTTGGCAAGCCAGTCTATCACCGATGGAAGATTTCCAAGTTGGATCTCTAGTTGTTGGACAGGTCCGACTAGAGTTGCAGGCTGATCCAGAAGTCTGGAAGGAACTTAAACCTGTCCTCGAAAAAAAATTATTACGTGCAGGGGGTTGAAGCAAGGCCGGACTTATTTCAATCACGATAAAAAGCGGGGCTCGAATGCATCGAGCCCCGCTCCGCATTGAAAAACATAGTTATTTGGTTTAGAGAATATCCAACTCCTTCAATTTTTCCTCAGGGGCAACTCCGTTCTCCCATCCACGTACAGCATAGTATTCTGCCAGCATCAGGTCGATTTCACAGACATGACCTTCTGACCCAGGCATAGTTGACGGTTCTTTGGTAAACCGCTCAGGTAAGTAATCACTACCTTCACCAAATCCAGCGAGGTTATTATAGTAGCGCTCCAGATTGTAGATCCGCTCACCGGTCTTCAGGACATCATCGGAAGTGAATGGGATTCCCACAACCGCCGAGTACTGCTGAGCATATTCCTCGGTTCCTTCCGCGAATGCACTGAACTTACATAGGTCCAGGCTGTCTGAAAAGGCATGTATATCCTGCAAGATCTTGGTGAGTTCACCCTTGCCCTTCCATTCGAGGGGATCCGTGGGTAATGGGATCAATGTCAGCTCACTGGCTGGCGTATAAGCACGCAGATGGCATGCACCACGATTACTGGTTGCATAGGCAATGCCCATGCCCTTCATACCGCGCGGATCATAGGCAGGGATTGTTTGCCCTTTCACATCCATACTGATTTCTGGGTGTCCAAACTCTTTGGCGGCAAGTGCAGCGCCCTGAGCCAAGATATCTCCGATGCCATCTCGCGTGGCGATGCTGGTAGCAGTGGCGACCATTCCTTCATAATCACCCCATTTCAGCCCGTCAGCCCCATTTGTGTAACCCTTTTCAGACGCCTCCATGTACACCGAAAGGACATTGCCCAATTCAATCGTATCTAGGCCATAGTCGTTGGCCATATCGATCAATTTGGCGACACTGCCAATGTCCGCGTTGTCACAGTTCGCTCCGAGAGCCCAGGCTGACTCGTACTCGACGCTTTCCATCTGTAAACCCGCATATGGCCCTTCGGTAATTTTTACTTCCTTCTTGCAGGCTACCGGGCATGCGTGACAGGTTGGATCGTTTACTAATATATTCTCTTTGACATACTCACCGCTTATCAGTTCGGCATTCTCTCCAAAAGACGTCAACTGACTGTTGCGTGCTGGAAGAGCCCCCATATTGCTGGTGATATTCATGAGGACATTCGTCCCGTAAACAGAAAGGCCACCTTTGCGTGGGCTAGTGATATTCTTTTCATCCATAATGGTAGCCAGCGCTTGCTCGTGGGCGGGTTTCCATGCCTCTAGGTTTTTTGCCTTCGGCATGGCTTTTTCGGCTTTTATAACGATGGCTTTTAAGTTCTTACTACCGCCAACACATCCTGTCCCACCGCGACCGCTAGCTCGATCATCTTCATTAACCCAACAGGCAAAATTAGCAAGATTCTCACCAGCTTGGCCGATTGAGATCACCGAGAGATCTTTTTGGCCATATTTGTCCTGGAAATATTTAACAGTATCGTGGACTCCTTTTCCCCAAATCTCGGTTGCATCCAAGATTTCAACTGTATCCCCTTGTACGAAAGCGTAGACTGGTTTCTCAGCTTTGCCTTTAAATATCAACCCGTCAAAACCTGACCAGCGTAAGCGAGCCGCAGACCAACCGCCATGATGGCTGTCTGTGACTGTTCCGGTTAACGGGGATTTCGAGACAACAGCCAGCCGGCCACTCATGTTGGCAGGAGTACCCGTTAGTGGTCCATTCATGAAACAAAGGATATTATCTGGGGATAATGCGTCTACTTCTGGTCCATTTTCCAGGACGTACTTCACACCAATACCACGCCCGCCGATATATTTGAGCATCCATTCTTCTGGATGAGGTTTGTATTCAACCTTCTGATTGCTCAGATCGATTTGAGCAACTCTGTGTGCGTAACCTCCAAGTGCCATTTGAGAATCTCCTTTCGTTACTTGTTAACGCTATTCGTTTTGGATCGTATAAATTTATGAATATTGAGAAGTATTTGCTAGCCACCTCCTTGTGACACATTACCCAAAAAAATCTAAATGCTATTGAACGCGTGCGTAAATGAAAGTTATCAGGGGATGATTTCTTCTATAGATTTTCAACCTGTGGCGAAAGAATTGGAATAGCGATACAAGAGATCTGGTATATATGTTAGTAGACCTCGAAACATTTATTGACGAACTTCGATAATATATATTAGCACTTCCTACGGTTCACATCAATATTAAGGAAAAACTTAATCCTCTATTTGGATAAATATGGTGGTACTCATACTTTCCCTCGAATAGTATTCGCCCCCCCCTGAGCCTTGGCGGATTAATTTTATCTTGGGAATTTATTCAAAATGGAATACTCCGTAGCTTGCTAAGTGGGTTCCAAGTTTTAGCAACATCTGTACCCGAAGGGGCAAAATTCCGTAAACCGCCGTCCGCTTGCGGCTGGGATAGGAATTTTGAAGATTTGGCCAGTTTATTCAATTTTTAATTTGCTTAGTGATTGCCTGGATAGTTCGTAGTGTGTAGTTAGAGTTGAGAAATATATAGGTCTGGCCTCATTGATTCTTGGTATGTTGGTTATTGCTTTTATATTAATTATATGGTGACGACAGGACTACAAATACCGCGAATTGAAGACCATCTATTGGCTCGAAACATTTCTACACAGGCCATTTAGACAGATTTATCTTGTAGTGCACCCCGAATCTTGGACAAACAGGATAGTGAAGTATCATTGTTCAGGAGCGAGGTTCACATTGAATGACGATATAGTTATTCTACGCTATCCCTAGAAATCTTCCATATACGGCGAATATGTGGCAGAACGTCAAAGTGAAATGTTGGCTTTTTATTATGAGGAGGGAGTATCATCCCTTTGTGCTAATCTGGCCAGTTTAGATCTAACCTCGCGCCATTGCACTTTGGATACCCCCAATTTTTGCCGAATCTTATCTTTCTCTAAATAGATCTGCCAATCGTTCAAGGCACATGTCCACCTGCACATATCGAAAGAGAGGTGTTTTTCCAAACCACATTCATTACTTATATCTTCAAGAAGATACTCTAACCGTCTTTGAGACCAGGGAAACATGCGATCTGAAATCTCGTATTGCACAACATATTCCCGATACGCTGTAACCCAGCTCTCCGGAAGCTGGATATTTCGCTCTTTATAACGTTGGCTCGGGTTTGAGTAGCGGACAAATATTTGCGGACCCTTATTAGATTCCATATCCACATGGTTTAGACTGAGCGCTAGACACTCTCCCTTTTTTATCCCTGAATTAAGCAGCAGGGAGATCAATGTATAGTAGCGGGCATCAGGCTTTTTGGATAAGCGGTGTCGGTCGGAGGTCTCAAGAATTAACATTTGTTCTTCATCAGTTAGGACTGTCGGAAGAGGGCTAATTACAGATTTTGAGACTACTTTTTCAGCGGGGTTTACCAAGATGACGCCATTTCCGTGCAACCACCGGAAGAATGCTTTGACCGAGGTAATTCGACGCGACAAAGTTTTAGGGCTGCATGGTATTCCTCGTCCCGACTGCATCCACTCCAAGTAATTGTTGAGATCGGTTGTAGTGATATCACCAAGCCGCCGGTCAGGTGGGAGATAGGATGCTAGCAATCTCATGTCTGCTACAAATGCCTTGATCGTGTGGGGCGAGTTGTCTTGATCTTCTAAATAAATTCGCCATGCGTTAATCGTTGGCGTTACGAGTGATTGTGATGTGATATGAGCGCTAGCAATTTCAGCGGACATGGAAACCTCCTGTTTGTATATAGGCTTTCGTATAGCCAATTACTAAATAGTGTAATGGAACTACACAGATTTGTCAATTAACTGATTGACACCTAATTGATTGCACTGACATTACAGGGTAGTAAGAATTGCTTTATAAATATTGAAAGTCAGGTATAATTTTTTCTACAGTCGAGCAAATGAGCCGTATACAAATAATTATTTCGAGGATATATAATGCGAAACTACAAGATTGCTGGGGTACTACTTGTACTGCTTTCCATCTTAGTCTTATCGGCTTGTCAAAATGAAAGCCCGGAAACGGAGTCGATCCCCAATCAGATAACCACAGACGAATCTGCTGTTGCAGAAACAATTCCCACGACAGCGCCAGCGGAAGAGCCAACACCAATACAGAAACCCGTAAATCCAGTTAATCCAGACGAACCTTACCCGATGCCGATAGAGATCGTTCCATATAATCCCTACCCATCCCCTGTTGCTGGCGAAGAGATCGCCTGGGAAGAGGTTAGTGTAATTATCAGCAATGGTGATGTAGTAGAAATTTTTCAGGCATACACTCTACAGGTCACCATATCCTTGACTGACGGCAAAGTACTCGTTACGACAGAACCAGAATATAATGCTATATTTCGATTGATTGAAGAATGTGGTGTTGATTGCTATGATATTCGGAAAGTAACCGAATAGTTTCGCCGATTATGATAAAAGCCAGTGTGAAGGCGTGTGAAGTTGAATAACACACGCCTTTTTCATTTAATATTTTGAGAAGGGGGGCCGGACAATCCTAATTCGTGTGCGACACCATTCATCGCTACGATGACGTTTTGGACATGTTCCCAAAGCTCTATGCCAAATTCCATCGCCCCTTGCTCAATTTCATCCCGGTCCGCACCAGCGGCAAATGACCGGTCCTTCCATTTCTTTTTTACAGATTTTACATTTAGGTCGTACAATGACCGTGATGGTCGGACGAGAGCTACTGCGGTGACCAAACCGGTGATTTCGTCACAGGCGTATAATGCTTTCTCCATGTTGGTTTCACGTGGTATTCCTGTATGGTCAGCATGACTTAAAATCGCCCGGACGATGTTCTCTGGGACATATCGTTCACGTAGAATAGGTGCCCCGGCTTGAGGATGTCCTTCCATTGACGGGTGAATTTCCCAATCGAAATCGTGCAGTAATCCAGTGATTCCCCAGATATCATCATCTTCACTATACTTCTGGGCATAAAAACGCATCGCCGCCTCAACAGCGTACATATGCCGAATGAGGTTCTCACTGTTCACAAATTCCTGAACGATAGCTAACGCGTCAGCTCGATACATAATCCACTTTCTTTCCCGAAATCGGTTCAGATTCACCGAGTATTGGTAGCGGGCGAGAAATGTTGACCTGCCAGAACGCTACTAATGTTGCGGGGAGCTCCCGCATATTCCAGAAAAATGCCGATCCTTTCCGATACTGGCGATTGTTTGCTGGAACTCCGATCGCTTTTATCCCTAATTTATTGCAGGTGTAGAGCGCACGTGGAAGATGAAATGACTGTGTAACAAGTAATACTTCGCTAATTTGAAATATCTCGCGAGCTCGATAGCAAGTATCATAAGTCCGTTGCCCAGCATAATCCAACACAATATCTTCTTCTGGAATCCCTAACTCGATGGCGTACGCTTGCATTGCTCCTGGTTCGTTGTAGTTCTGAAAACGGTTATCTCCACTCATCAGCAGCTTTTTTACTTTTCCGGAAATATACAATTTCGCTGCAGTCTCGATCCGGTCTCGAAGAACCGGTGTTGGGCTCCCATCATACCAAAGACCGGCCCCAAATACGATCGCTACCTCCCGGTTTGGAGCATTCTGAACGTCTGTAACCCTCGACCATGAGTAAATACCCGTAAATAGCCTGGGAAGAATTAGTATCCCAGCAGTGATTGATAACAGTATAGATATTGCCCACAACATTCCCTTAATTAGCTTTTTTAGCATAAAGGGCGATTTTACCATCATAATCTTCTAACTACTCGCGATCCGGATTGTTGAATTTAACCAAGATAACTCTCCGGTATGCTTATCATTGGTAGTAGGATTCTACTATTTCTCAAAATTCTCTGAAGGAGATAGTTTGGCCGATTCAATTTGTTATCCTGTGGTTTTTTGCACGGGCAAATAATCCACGGAATTGAATACTGCTCACCAATTGAAATAAAGACGAATTATGCCCTCTTGCCTTTGATATTCCCAGAGGTTAAAATGCCACTGTGACTCTACAAGTAGATGATTACCAAAAAACGCTAGATTATATCTACAGCTTCGTGGATTACAGTAAAACGCGCATGGATAAATTTCCACCTGAAGCTTTCACGCTGGAAAATATGCGTGCATTCGTCACTGCGCTAGATAATCCTCAAGATAAATACCCTACGATCCACGTGGCTGGCACAAAAGGGAAAGGCTCAGTAGCTGCTTTTTGTAGTAGTGGGTTGCATGCAGCTGGATACCAGGTTGGATTGTACACTTCGCCTCATTTACATGATTTTACGGAACGAATACAGGTTAATGGTTCTCCAATCTCACAATTCGACTTGGTTAGTCTAGTCGAAGAAATTAAGACAACAATTTCCAAAATTCCTGGACTTACTACATTTGAAATCACGAGCGGTTTGGCATTTTTGCATTTTGCCAGGGTCGGTGTAGATATCGCAGTTATTGAAGTGGGACTCGGAGGGCGATTGGATGCAACGAATGTAATAACACCAGTCGTTTCGGTGATCACTTCAATTTCTTTCGATCATACATACGTTTTGGGGGATTCGCTAACGGAAATTGCTAGAGAAAAATCCGGTATTATAAAACCTGGAGTACCAGTGGTTACATCTCAGCTAACCGATGAAGCAGCGAGTGAAATTCAACGTAATACGGCGATAAAGAATGCCCCACTGATCCAGGTGGGTAAGGACTATAAGTACCAGCGAATTGCCACAAATCTTGCTGGACAAACACTAAAGATTTGGAAGAACCTTGATGGAAATTCTGCTCTTCAGGAAAAATTTGATAACGATCAAGTGATAGTATCTATCCCATTATTGGGTGATCATCAAATGGAGAATGCGGCGACAGCTTATGCTGCATTACAGATCGTTGGTCAATATGCCGTACCGGTTGATGTATCAGCCATTAAAAAAGGATTTGCTGAAATCAAATGGCCAGCGCGATTTGAGATTTTGCAGCAAAAACCAGCTGTAATTATCGATGCAGCACATAATCGGGATTCTATTGAGAAACTAGTAAAAACAGTATCTGCATATTTTCCTGATTGTAGAGTTGTATTAGTTTTCGGCGCATCAGAAGATAAAGATATTAGGAGTATGTTGTCGGAGCTAATGCCATTAGTAACGAAGATCTATGCAACTAAATCCTATCATCCCAGAGCCATGGATCCAGAAATAATCGCCACAGTTGCCCAGGAATTCAAGGTATCGGTGGCGATATTTAACGATGTTGGCAGCGCCACCCAAGACGCATTAGAGAAGTTAGATGATGAAGAAGTGCTATTAATTACGGGAAGTGTATTTATTGCTGCAGGAGGGCGTGAAGCCTGGCAGGAGAGTAATGGTTTCAAGATTGGTTTATAGGGTTTCGCAGATTGATTGGAGCCGTGCATGAGGCATAATGATTGGTATTTGCGTGATGACGATGATGATTTCGGGGAGACATTACATCGTCGTACAGAAGAGTTATATAAAATCCCTGATACGACTCCGAATGACGAGGGCTTGATTATCTGCCCTGTTCTTCCATTACGCGATGTAGTGATATTCCCTCATATGGTGTCACCAATTTTCATCGGTCGGGAAGTTTCCGTGCTCGCCGTTGAGAAAGCGCAACAACAGAACCAAACGATCATCGCGTTAATACAGCGAGACCCAGATCAGGATGAACCTGGACAAGATGACCTGCTCCCGATCGGGGTCGAAGTTGCAGTCGGTCGAATGTTGAATATGCCTGATGGTTCAAGCTCAGCTCTAGTTCAGGGGAGGCGTAGAATCGAGATAGTTGAGTTTCTAAAGACATCACCCTATTTTGCAGCCAAGGCAAAACCGTTCTATGAAATCAGCGATGTTGACCAGAAAATGGATGCAACTATGCGGACTACCTTGGAGCTGTTCCAGAAATGTGTTCAATTGGATCGTAGCCTACCAGATGAAGCATATCTGTATGCCCTAAACATTGATAACCCAAGCTGGCTGGCCGATATGATCGTAACGGCGATATCGCCGCCAGTTTCAGAACGAATAACCTTTCTTGAGACCATTGATCCATTAGATCGATTGGAAAACGTCGTTGCGTTATTGGCTCGGGAAGCAGATGTGTTAGAACTAGAGGACAAAATCCACAGCCGCGCCCAAAATGAGGTCGATCGCACTCAACGGGAGTTCTACTTGCGAGAACAAATGAAGGCGATCCAAACAGAACTTGGGGAGGGGGATATCTGGTCGCGAGAAATCCTTGAATTCCGCACACGAGTAGAATCTGCCTCTTTGCCTGAAGAAATCCAAGTCCGCGCTATCAAGGAAGTTGATCGGCTCGCCCAAATGCCGCCTATGTCTCCAGAGGTGGGGATCATTAGAACGTATATTGAATGGATTTTGGAGCTACCTTGGTCTCAGCGTTCTGAGGATAATCTGGATGTCAAGCATGCTGCTGAGGTGCTTGAGCGAGATCATTATGGGCTGCCCAGAGCCAAGGAACGTATATTGGAATATATTGCTGTACGGGGACTTAAACCCAAACGTTCTCGCCAACCCATATTATGTTTTATCGGACCGCCTGGAACTGGAAAGACATCACTCGGGCAATCGATTGCCAATGCCCTTGGGCGAAAGTTCGTGCGCTTGTCACTTGGGGGAGTCCGTGATGAGGCTGAAATAAGAGGCCATCGGCGAACATATATTGGTGCGTTACCTGGAAGAATCCTGCAAACGATGCGCCGGGCAGAAACCCAAAACCCATTGTTCATGCTGGATGAAGTTGATAAGCTGGGTCAGGATTTTCGCGGGGACCCTGCAGCGGCGCTGCTCGAAGTATTAGATCTTGAGCAAAATCATGCCTTTTCAGATCACTACCTGGAACTACCATATGATTTATCCAATGTCATGTTTATCACCACTGCAAATACTACATCCACAATTCCAGCGGCGTTACTTGACCGAATGGAGATAATCGAATTCCCGGGATATATCGAGGAAGAGAAAATTGAGATTGCGAGTAGGTTCTTAATACCAAGGCAGATTGAAGAAAATGGTTTAGATGTGGATGAAGTCCACTTTACGATACCGGCTTTGCAGCGAGTCATCCGTGAGTATGCGTACGAAGCAGGAGTAAGGAATCTTGAAAGGGAAATTGGGAAGGTACTGAGAAAGATTGCACGATTAAAATCTGAAAAGCGGCGCTTTCCAAAAAGGATTGGTGCGGCTGAGGTAGAACGATTTCTTGGGCCGCCGCAGTTTTTCAATCTTGAAGCAGAGCGAGAGAATGAGATTGGCGTTGCTACAGCTATTGCTTGGACAGAATACGGCGGTGAGATTATGCCAGTTGAAGTTCTCCTAATGGAGGGGAAGGGGAATTTACAAATCACAGGGCAGATTGGAAATGTAATGCAGGAATCTGCCCAGGCTGCCTTGTCTTATCTAAAGTCCCGCTCAGATGACTTGAAAATTGATTCTGGTATTTATGAGCAGGTCGATATTCATATTCATATACCTGAAGGTGCGATCCCAAAAGACGGACCGAGTGCTGGAATAACTATCGCAACCTCACTTGCATCAGCGTTTACTGACCGTCCTGTGAATCGCGAAGTTGGTATGACCGGAGAAATTACTCTCCGGGGTAGAGTCTTACCGGTTGGTGGGGTCCGGGAGAAGGTGCTTGCTGCCCATCGCGCCGGATTGAAGAAGGTAATTCTTCCGAAGAAGAATATGAAAGACTTAATTGATATTCCCCAAAAAGCTCGCAACCGGATTGAAGTAATTCCAGTCGAACACTTAGATGAAGTACTGCAAGTAGCATTAATACCCACAGATCGCGAATTAAAAGCTGGAAAATCAAACCATAAGAAAAAGGGGGTAAAGTAAGGTCGAGATAACGTATTATTTTTCGAGAAATGATATCCCCAGTGATCCGAATCTAGTTGGGGCATCAGGGTTCGATTCAGATTTGCTTAGGATTTTGTGAATTGATCTCTGCGAGCAAACTAGAATCAAACTATATGCCGGTGACGAATTCAAAGTCTGGGGGATAATTTGGTTTGACTGCAATATATGACGGTAAAGTCAGCTTCTTCCATAGCGGAAACGGTCCAATATGCATGGTGCGAGCAACCCAGAGAGAGATCACAGTACCATGTGAGAACACCAGCGCTGAGTATGCTGGGTTTCTTTTTGATTGTATTTCATCAATTACTTCCTTAAAGCGGGTGAAAGCTTGGTCAGCTGTCTCCTCGCCGAAGATAATTTTGTCAGGAAATTCAAAAAACTCCTTTACGTGAGCTTCAAATTTGATCTGATTCTGATACTTATATGACTCTCTGTAGTGTTCATTAAGGCGCCAGTCTGTGATGATTTGGTCTTTCGTATAGTTGGATGTTGATAGCTGTGCAGTCTCAAACGCTTTAGGTTCCTCACTGGAGTAGATTTTTGCTGGAAAATATTTTGAAAGATATTTTCTGAGAGCTTTGCATTTATCCCGACCTTCCTCTGATAAGTGCCAAGCGGAGGCCGGTAAGCGCTCGTCAATCGCGGGCATTGCATGTTTTATAAGAACCAGGGAATTCACAAATTCTTACCCGTCCCGAATTTTATGGACATGAATTTGCCTTGTGCTCTTCAAATGTCTCTGCGAAAACATGGTTTCCAAACTCATCGCACGCAGCCCGGAAATATAAGTAGGGAGAATCCTCTGGGAAAGCCACAGCCTGTAAAGCATTTTGACTCGGATTGGATATGGGACCCGGAGGGAATCCTAGGTTTAGATAAGTGTTATAGGGGGAGTTGATCTGCAGGTCGATAAGACTCAAAGGTGATTTCCACCAAGTATTTTGATTTTCATCATATCCTTGTGCATATTGAACAGTTGGATCCGCATCTAATTTGATTCCAGCGGAATGACGATTGATGTAGACAGAAGCTATCAAAGGCATTTCTGAATCGTTAATGGCTTCTTTTTCGACTATGGAAGCTAATATAAGCGCCTGAAATGGAGATAGCATTTGCCTGTTATAAGCCTGCAGAATGTCGGGCGTTAGTCGTGATTCAAATGTAGAAAGCAATTGATGCAGAAGTTGGTCTATGGGAATGTTCCGAGGAACTGTATGGATCCCAGTAGGCATTAGACCCTCCATTGTGGAATCCTCAGGAAGATATGGAGAGAAAGTATATCCTTCTGGTTTTATATTTGTCGCCGCTAGGAATTCTTCCGGTGAAATCTCTACACCTGAGGTTGGGAGCGATTGAGCGATTTCTTCTAACCGCCATCCAGGCAATATCGATAGATCCACATGACTGGGTGTGGAATCTTGAAGGGCGGAAGCAATTTCTAGGGCGGTCATCCCCGCGTTCATATTGTACATTCCTGCTTGAATGGTCCGATCAAACCCGCGGAAGATCAGATAATCTCGGAAGATATTTGCATCTGATATCAGGCCTTGCCCCTCAAGTTTATGAGTTATTGAATTGACATCGTCTCCATATTCGATGGTAACTACTTGGTATGGGGCGGTTTCAACAACTGGTTGAGTAATAGATTGCTGGTGATACAAAAGTCTTATGGCAAGCATAGTTTTATCAAGTCTGCTCAAACTCTCATCGGCTGGTCCGAGCACTTGCATGGCTCTTTGGGTTGGATCAATAATCCATATTGTCAATACGAAAACAGCAATACAGGTTAAGAAGATAATCGAAAAAGTAAATAAATTGGAAAAGCATGACCTATTGTTCATATCTGAGAAATTCAGTATAAGCTTGTGAGCCTGTATGCAAATTATTAATTCTTTTGGTGAGCGTCGAGGTAGGTTTGTAAAATATATGTAGCCGCCAAGTCATCAATAGGTTTCCGTTTTCTTCTTCTTCGGGTTTTCATAATTGACTGTGCATCTATTATCGCGTTCGAGCTGTTACTTTCATCCCATAAAACAACTGGAAGAGTAGATTGATTGCTAATAGCTGCAGCGAGGCGAACTGAACGCCTGCTCTGCATTGTTGGTTGGTTTTCTGAATCAAGTGCGACCCCGACAACAATCAATTCTACTTCGTTCTTCTCTGCTAAATGTGCGATCGATACCGCATCTGATTTTCTGGATGTGTGACGCAAAATGGTTAATGGATTGGCAATTGTCCCAGTGGGATCACTAATAGCTATTCCGATCCGCTTTTCTCCGGGGTCGATGGCAAGTATCCGCATAATAAGTATCACGCACTATTGCTGTTCCCGGGATATTTTTGGACTACTTGGGGAGTTCGATCGATCCATAAAGACCTCAATTCTGAAGGGCAACAGTGGCAGCCGAGGCCACCATTCGGGAGATAAAATGATTTCTGGGGATTCGGATAAGGAATATTTTTCCCTCAATAAATCTATTGCGCTCCGTGGCATCAAGCCTAGGCTAGAGATAGCTACATCTTTCCCTTCAATTTGTGTGATTAGTTCTCGCTCAGCTTTTATATTCCAAGTGGCATTACCCTTGTCATTTATAGACAACTTCCCAATATTATCCATCTGGAGGGATAAGTCAATCGGGGTAAATCCTATCGCGATACGGGCATCCATCAAGTGTTGGATAAGATTGACCACAGTGTCATATTCAATTGTTTGGATTTCATATTCGAGACGTAGACCGAGGTCAACTTGGTCAGCAGGTTTCCCAACTGATGGAAAATATTGCTCATCAATTACATTCTTCAATGTCAGAGTGGGTGTGATGAGGTGGTAGTTGCTCGGAGAATCCTGGATAAACTCTTCGAGGGCTGTAATTCGGAGCTGTGATTCCAAAATTCGATATAATTCTCGCTGATCCACAAGGTCAACTGCAGGAACGAGAATATCCTTACCACCACTCAAAGGAAGCGGGTTTATTGCGGTAATTGAAATGCTATCTGGACCTTCCAAAATTAGTATTGAATTTGCCTTTATATTACTTGATTCCCCAGGAGATAAGGCTTGTAGAGCGGCTTGAATACTTTCATCGTCCCCAGGTTCAATGATCATACTCTCAATAGTCTCATACCGTTTTTTTGGATCATCAGAACTGCGGAAGATAGCGCCTTTTTTTAAGGTAATCGAGGTCTCACTCAGATTAGTCAATAACGCGCGCCCTTTACTATAATTTACTGGGTATAGCGTACTACCGGAAGTTGGGATTGAAGCTCTACCTTCGACAATAATTGAGAATGGTTCAGTGGGTAATTTTCCCGAAAGATTAACTGCTTCAATGTTAGGTCCTGCTGACAATGTCAAGGTCAGTTCTTGAGGGTATGTCTCGGTCTTAATATGGATTTCTGCATCTGGAACGAATATTCCGGCAATGAATATTACTGCAACCACACCCAATGCAAACGCCAAAATTCGGAGAAGAGGGTTTGTTAATTCGAAATGTGAGGAGTCTTTAGGTATGAGTCGATTGATTTGATATGTATCTGCGTTAGTTTTCGCTTGAAATAGCTTTTGATCTACCGCATTTGGTTGGCTTAGAGCAGGATTATCTTCTTTCCAATGCGAACGCTTTGCACGGACAAGATCCCTATATGTGGGAATTCCCAGTTCTTTCGCATTTTGGACAACTCTCTTATTCCGAGTGACGATTGCCAACTTGCCCCCTAACGTGTGACTGTGTCTGTTTAATAAAATCAGATCGAGGCGTCTGTCAAGTACTCGACCCGAATCTGGCCATACCACGATAATTCTCTGGGTTTGCGTCCAGCCCATCTTGTCCCGGGCACTCACATGATCGTCATGTGCGTCCAGATGAATAATTTGTGTTCTCATAAATAATCAGATACTCACTATTTCCACTGCTTTTCTATATTCTATCAGTTGATATAGCGTTGGGTTCTATTTTGGGTTTACGGTTGACAATCACCGCGATCGTTCGGAATTATCTGGTATTCGTAGGGGTTATTGTAGAGTGAATAAAAGGCGATATCTTCCAATAGTTCATATTTACTGCCTAGTAAGTAATTAAAAACCATGCGAAATGTGTTCACAGGGCTCATATCCGGGTATAAATCGTCTTTCATCGGCTCTGGAAATTTATAAGCGTTAAGTATACTCATCCGTTGCTTTGGAGATTCGATTATCGAACCATGATCCCCTTGGATTATTACGATTGGTGGTAGGTCCGAATCTGCAAGTAATTTATCAATTATGGGTATGATTTGGGAATTAATGAATTGAACTTGGTCGCGGTATCCGCTAACAGAGTCAGGGTTTTCGTGAACAGCTTGCCCATCAGGACCGAAAACGTGAGGCCAATGGGGGATGATGAGATGGATGAAAACAAATTTTGGACCATCCACTTCGGGGAGATTATTCAGCTGCTCCATAGTGAACAATATTCGCTTTCTATGGGCTTGATCGCGCGCTTCCCAATCTGGGGGAAGGTTAAGAAATGAGATACCTTCGGTAAATATGCGACCTAAGGTAGTTCTTATTAGTAAATCTTCGAAATCATTGATATCTGATGTTAATCCTGGTGAAAAGTATATATCAGCATCTTCTAAACGCGTTGGTTCATAACCGCTATCGAAAGCTATCACAGTATAGCCGATGCTCTTTAATAACTCGCGAGTTGTATTATCCCGAATTAGTTGTGTTAATCCGAGACGGCTTTTATTTCCTGCAACATATCGGTCATCGATATTTTCCAAGTAATCGAAGTTTAAGGATGATGCTAATGAAAGTTGGGTTTGAGCATAATTTGATTGGCTGCAGCGTGCCACATAAAATCCCATCCCTTCGAGCCGTCTGAGGAACGGCGTATTGTCTAATCCATAATGTTTTGCTAATATATCATCCCGTGCGTACCCATCTAAAATGATGTAGAAGACATCGGGGTTTGGTTGGTTCCTGGAAGTTATGCCCCCATTCTGAAAGTCATGTTTAAGGGCCTTTCCCGCTTCTTGTTCTGCTCTATATGAATTTATACCGTGAAGGGTCAACTTGGTGAAAGGCCATATGATAACGATTATCGCTATAAAGTTAAACAACTTGGTGGTTATTGTTAACGCCCGTAGCCGTCTGCCTGCCCACCATATGGAAATCCCTCCCAAAGACAGCCACAAGATTGCCAGAAAACGATGCCGACCGATCGTGAAGCTGAATATAGAAATTCCCTCAAAATAGTTGTAAATATGCCCATACGAGTAGAACCAGACGAGGAGGATCGAGGTGATAATACCTGCACGGTACCAATTCTTGGTGATCATCCTGAACAATATAAAGGATAGAATGCAGCTGAATAATGAAACACCAATGGGTCGAACTCCAGTGGTGATGTTCGTTTCCTCGATATTCAAAGATAATAATGCCAGAATTGGATAAAGCGCGAATAGGATTGGATGCAGAATTGGGGAGGTTCTAGATATCTTAGCTGCCAATTATCGGCCTACCATCAAATATATATAGCGGGAGGAATCTTGCACTCTCTCTGTGCGTATAATATCGAAGTGCTTGGAAAAAATGTGTTCAAAGGCGTTGCGGTTGTAGTCAACGAAAATATCTTCACGAGATACGAGCAAGCGCTTTACTTGCGAGTCCTCTTTTGGGACAAATTCGATGACCAAAGATTTTCCAAGCGAGCGAAAATATTCGCATATCCTATCTAGCGGGACGTTATTACTGATGGCCAAATGATGGATTAATGCTAAGGCTAGAACAGTATCTGCGGATCCACGCTCGACAATCGTCGTCCGCTCACGATTGGCCCAGCCTATATTCGGACTTGGATTAGTCAAATCTATAATCAGAGGTAGAAGATTTTTTTCATTATCCTGGCGGCATTTAAGATAGTTCCTTTCGACAGCAGCCTGATCGCTATCAAATGCGATTGTGAACGCGCCTCTTTCACTGGCTATTCTGCTGAATATGCCGACATTTGCCCCAAGATCCCATACCCGTTCGGGCTTAATAACATCAAGATACTCTCCCACGAGTTTTTGCTTGTGTTGAAATCCTTGTGCTGAATAATTGTTGTCCTGATAGTATCCGCTCCACTCAGTTCCAGATGCCTGCCATTTTAATTTTCGAATGCTGCTTATCCAAGCTGTCAAGCAATCCAAGAAATGATGTGCGACTCATTTTTCCCTTGCTGCCAATCTCTTTTCCAGCCATTCGCTTCTGAGAAGCTGCATGAGTATGAATATGCATTAGCACGGGAAAGTTCAAGCGGGACTTTGCGGGCAGTAACCGGCTGGTGAGATCTAATGGGAGGCCATCGATATAATCGCGCAATAATTGATTCAGCCGAAAATCTCTATATGCCATCAAACTTAATGGGGCTAGAAAATGCTGGCAAAACTGCTGGTAGGCTATCCAAGGTTGTCCTTCATTGTAGATTTCAAAGGATAGAGTATCAATTAGCAATGGTTTTACATTGTGGAATTGGATATTGTAGCTGCTGCTATCCTTTAAAGACATTCCATACTGTAAGGCTATGTTTTGAACTCTCAAGGTAATCAAGGCCGCATCTTGGAGCTGGCTGAAACACCACTCGTACGGATACGATATGAACTCTATCCTCTCAGGTTGAATTACTTTGTAGGCGGTGTCATGGATTAGTGGTTTGATGTCCACTTCTTGGTGCGGTATTATCAGTTGTTTGTCGATTAATTTTTGGTAAAGTCCTGAGCTAATCAAATAATCATAGTTTGGTTGGTAACTTTTATTGATCTGGCGATAGATTTGGCCATCGCGAGAGAATAAGAACCCATTGGGATCTCTGAAAGAGCTGCTGAGGATATCAGATTGCATTTGGGATCACTTATTCTTGGCTTGCTTCATCATCGTCATCCGTGGCTTGGTCCCGGCGGAAGAAACGAGTGATTTTGCGCCAATAAGTTTTTATCAGAAATATCGATCCGAGCAGCGTTGCTAACAGCAATTGGAGAATAAAGCTTCCCGAGCCGGGGTCAAGATAAGCAGGATTGGCCAAAACGGGTGCAGCTACTTCTGTAATCAGCAGGTGAATATCGATGGCAGTTTTCATAACTCTATCTCAACTTTCATAAGTTAGTACAATAAGATTAATCTGACATTAGATTCTGGATAATTCTAAATTAGATTTTTGTTTTAAACGATACTATTGTGTCAACTACTCGTTGCTGTTCATATTCTCCCAGACCCGTATAGAATGGAAGCCGTACCAGCCGGTCGCTGATATCTTCAGTGACCGGGCAACTACCAGGCTTACCGCCAAATTTCAGACCCATCTTTGAGAGGTGGAGTGGTAGATAATGGAACACGCTGAGAATTCCCTGGTCCTTTAAGTGTGTAATGAATACATCCCGATTTTCTAACGATGGCATCAATAGATAAAACATATGGTAAGGCTGTTCGCAGTGATTAGGAATAAAAGGGACAGCTATATTGTTGGTATCAGCCCAATCCATTAAACCCTGATAGTAATTTTGCCATATGGTTTTCCGCTTGGCTTGAATCAATTCGCCTGCCTCTAATTGTGCATATAGAAAAGCAGCAAGCATATCCGAGGGGAGGTAACTCGATCCAATATCTACCCATGTATATTTATCCACTTGACCTCGAAAGAAGCGGCTTCGATCTGTTCCCTTCTCGCGGATAATTTCAGCCCTTTCAATATATTTGGGTTCGTTGATAATCAAAGCCCCGCCCTCTCCGCAGGATATATTTTTTGTTTCGTGGAAGCTCAGCGCGGATACAATTCCAAATGTACCTAGTTTTTGCTCGCGATAGCGACCAAACATCCCATGTGCGTTGTCCTCTATGACTGGTATGTCATATTTCCTCGCAATCCTTTGGATTTCATTCATTTCACAGCCTACACCGGCATAGTGTACAGCGATGAGGGCTCTAGTGCGTTGCGTGATTTTCTCCTCGAGTTTTCTTTCATCGATATTGAGGGTGTCAGGGCGGATATCGACGAAAACCGGCTTTGCTCCTTGGCGAACGAAAGCATTTACAGTGGACACGAAGGTATAAGCGGGGATGACAACCTCATCACCGGGTTTGATGTCCAATAACATGGCACTGATTTCTAGGGCGTGGGTGCACGAAGTCGTGATCAGTGATTTTGGGCTACCAAAATATGCTTTCAACCAAGCATGGCATCTCAAGGTAAATGGTCCATCTCCTGAAACATGACTATTAGTGATGGACTCTTCGATATATTGAAGTTCATTTCCGGAAATATAAACTTTGTTAAAAGGTATCGAATATTCCATAATGTATCAAGTTATCCGATCTAATGGGAAAACCATTTGTGATACCAAAGATTGACACTACTAATCGTAAATCCACATCGTTCATAAAGACGGAGAGCTTTAATATTACGCCCTTGAGTGATGACCCGAACAGTAGAAACACCCTGAGTTGTAAACCAGCCTAATGCGTGGTGAACAAGATTCGTGCCATATCCTTGCCCTTGTACTGATTGAGATATAGCTGCTAAGCTAATCTGCCCTTCTTTGTGTTTAGGTGATTTACGGCAGGTGATAAATCCGACAACATCATTCTTTTTCTTGATGACAAACACCGCATCTGCCCATCCTTTACTTTCATTCTCAATCCATGTCTCATACAGGGTATCACACAACTCATCAGGAAACCCAGGGTCGGTGTAAAACCGGGATGCCCGGAAATTCGAGCGGGTAATTTCGAGCAACGTGGGCAAATCTTTATGTTGGGATAAGCGGATTTGCGGTCCAGCTCTGTTACTATCTCTCACCGGAATCGTACCGATAGATTGCGTTAGTTCAACCCTGATATCAACTAAATCAAATCCAAACTCAGACGCGATTGCATGAGTTTCATAATGATCGCAATCTGCGAGAAAATATAGGCAGTCGATTGAATGAAGCTCGCTCCAGGTGAAAATTCCTTGAATCAGGTGATCTGATAATCTCTTCTCGTTGACCCGCCCGATTCGAAATCCGAAAAAATCCGAATCCCAATCGAGATATTCACATGTTATTTGGTGAGTGACCATGTAAGTTGCATTCCTAATCGTTTGTTTTGCCCCGAATGACATAAGAAGGACGGTCCATAGAACGGTAGTACATCCTGGCGAGGTATTCCCCGATAATCCCTAAGGCAAACAGCTGTACGCCTGCAAAAATCGCGATTGTCGATGCAAGGAACGGAAAACCGGGGACACTTCCTCCTAGGATAATAAATCTCCCGATCACATAAAGCAGCACGATTCCGCCAAAAATTGCGAATGCAAATCCCAACCAGCTTGCGAATTGGAGAGGAAAAGTAGTAAATCCAGTAATCATATTTACCGCGTGGGCAACTAATTTGCGAAATGTGTAATTAGATTCCCCGATTGCACGAATATCGTGTTGTACTGGAACGGCGGTAAACTGGTTCGTTCCCCAGGATAACAGCACGTCGATTGAGACAAAAGGATTGCGGTAAGTATCAAAAGCCTGACGGATTTTTGTCCGGAAGGCGCGAAATGCACTTACTCGCCGGGCAGTTTCAACCCCGGTTGTACTTTGCAGGGCGAACTTTGTTATTTGCGAAGCCAGATCACGCCATACACCATGCTGTTCTTGCTCAGGATATCCATATACCACATCAAAACCTTCATCTAGCTTTGATATCAACTTGCCTATTTCCTCTGGCGGATGCTGTAAATCATCATCCATTGTGATTGTGTATTCATACTGTGCTAAACGGATACCGCACAGCAAAGCATTGTGTTGTCCGTAGTTGCGCATCAAGTTTATCCCAATCATCCATGGATACCGGGTCTGCAGCTCCATGATTACCTGCCAGCTATTATCCAGACTCCCGTCATTGATCAAAATTACTTCAAATTCCTTACTTAGGTTTGGTAATTCTGCCCCAATACGCTGAACAAGCTTTTCTAACATTGGACTGCTGTTATAAACTGGGATGATTACAGAAATGTTTTTCATTTTACTGGTCAAGATAAATAATAGATCTTCATCATCATGAATAGCACAAGTTAATCTTCAAGTGACATGATATGATTCAATACCACAGTGGGGGATTGGTTTTAATATTTTACTTATGATTTTGAACAACTCAAGGTTTGGTACATTTCCCTAACAGTATCTTCTTGTTGCTTTGTGAATTTCGTGGTGATACTAATACGCTCCCAAGTATCACATAGAATTCGCTGCATGCGGGAGTTTAATTCGTAAGCTGTTTCAGTAATTTGGATGGCTTGATCCCACTGCTCCATTTGGGCGTGAGCTTCGATGTAGGGTAAATACTCTGGGGCATTAACTTCGTACAGTCGCTGATCTAAGGTCATTGCGTTAGCAGATATTGCCACTACTGTCTCCCAATCTCCAGCATATCTAGCCAAATCAGCTTTCTCGTAATAGTAGCACCAATCCGGATCCGGAGTTAGGCCGAAGAGTGCAGAGTGGGGTTTAGCACCATTTACGTTTTCATCAGCCATTATCAGCGCTGGATTTGAGAGGCTCAAGGCATCGCCAATAAATTTTGGTTTCTGGGGTAGTTTCTGATCGACGTTTGGATCCAAAATTTTTACACATCCTGGTGGAGAGTAATAAAAAGTAAGGGCTTGTGAAGTAGTTCCTTCGAAGTAACTCGCTCGGTATGGTTCATAAATCGGGATATCGGCTTTAAGATCTGGAAGCCCCTTACCCAGACGAGATTCTATTGCGTACAGCATATACTCCATCGGAACTTTGATGCCATCCGGTGAATACAACCAGTTGAGCGGGGCGGTTAATGAATTGTCACTAAAATAAGAGAATGGCAGTTCTGATGACAGGAAAAGTGTCCCAGGAAGAACATGTGGTGCACGCCACGATAACTGCCAAAACATTGCCACTTGATTATTCCATTCTCGCCTGAATATATTGGAATTACGAAATTGCCAGCCTATTCCCAAACTGATCATGACCGCAACTAAGATTGTTTTTTGAAGCCTGTTCTTACCGATTAAGTCTATAATTCCCACGAGAGTCAGACCGCTTCCGAACATCATCGGCAGCGTGAATCGGTCCCATGGAAATTCCAAAGTAATCGGTAAATTGGTAGCCCAAAATGGCCAACCTGCTAGAAAAAATGAAAACAGTCCGAGACTCAGAGCATGCCAACCCCACCGTTTTCTGAACGGAGAAACGCGCGCCTCTTCGCTACTTGGCGTTTTCAACTTCCAAAGGTAAAAGAACGTTACCGTGCCAACTAAAAAGATTAGAAGAGCGTATAGCATCGTTGTAAACACGCCAAAATTGGACAGCTTGATGAAATTAATTGTCTGTACCCAAGCATGTATTCCTGTTTGGTAGACATCAGAAAATATCTCTTTAGCTATCTGCAGCATCGTTCCAAAAGGATTGGCTAGAAGCTTGCCATATAAATCAACCTGTCCGCGCGGCGTTTCGGTGTAAAGCGTCCGCCAAACAAAGAAACCGATGACTATGGCAAAATAAGGCAGCCAAATCACTATAGTTTTTCCCAAACGTGTACGTGGTTGATAATTTTCCCGGGTCAAGGATATCCAGATTACCACCGGACGGATTAGTTCTAAGCCAAAGAAATACTCGACCGTGAATAAGCTATATGCTGAAAGAAGGAGGGATGAGATAGTTAAAGGCCAAAAATATTTTGGTTTCCGGATTGCCCAAATCATAGTTCCCATTGACAACCAAAATGTGGTCAAAATGATAAAAACATGACTATAGGTAACAGAGATGAATTGTTGGTTGAAACCAGGATAGACTAGATATAAGAAAACTACCCAAGTCGCTTGAACGATTTTTTCTGGCCACAAAGCACGCAGCATCCACCATAAAGCAACGCAGCTAAGCCAACGCGTCAGCAATCCAAAACTCTGCCAAGCAACTGGGTTCTCACCTAATAAGGAGGATGAAAGCTTGAACAACTGACCTAGCAGTGGGCGGTCTGATGAAAATACTTCTTCAAAACCAGATGGACCCAGGAAGTGCAAAAACCACATTGAAGGCCAATCATCCCAGTAAAACCCTAACCAGGGGATTAATATCCCATAGCTGAGAATGGCGAGGATTAAAAGGCTAAATGGGACACTCCAGATTGGTATATTGCGCAGTTTCATAATCGTGAAGAGATCATAAATATGATTTCATTATAACTTGTTCGTTCTAAATCAATGGTTACCGCACAGCATTTACGCCATGAACGCGATTTTGATTCTGCTGGTGTTGATAATCGAAAGAGCGCACAGCACTCGATGCGGTGCGCTCTCTAAAAGATACTCTGAGAAGTTGATTAATAATCTTGGAGGTGTTCCTCTATCCATTGTGGGACACTAGCCAGGACATCTCCTAATTTGATTGTATCTTTTCCACCAGCTTGTGCCATGGTCGGTCTGCCTCCCCCGCCGCCACCTAAAGGCTCAGCAACATAATTGATTAATTCGCCAGCGTGGATCCCTCGCTTCACAAGATCTTCAGTTACCGTAGCGATTAACATAGGTCGTTCGTTCTCAATCGTTGCTAATAATGCCACTCCGCTGCCAAATTGGTTGCGGAATTGATCCGCTATTCGGCGCAAGGTATCCATATTTGCATTCGCGAATTGCGTAACGAGAACTGGTACACCTGAAATCCGTGGTACTTCTTCAATATGTCTACCAAACTCTGCCAGCGCTAATTCGTTGCGGAGATTAGCAACTTGTTTTCGTGATGCTGATAAATCTTGCTTCTGTTGTTCTGCTTTGGATGGGACATCATCTATTGCTGATTCAAGTATTATGGAAGTTTGTTTTAGATCCCTTATCCTTGATTTTGCCAGCTCGTAGGCTTTTCGCCCAGTAATAGCTTCAATCCTGCGAATCCCTGCTGCGGTGCTGCTCTCACTGGTAATGAAAAACACTCCGATATCGGCAGTATTTTCCACGTGAGTTCCCCCGCATAGTTCATTAGAGAATAATTCGGGTTCTCCGATAGTTATATTCCTAACCTCTTCAGCGTATTTTTCACCAAAGAGGGCCATAGCCCCACCATCAATCGCTTCCTGTAGCGGTTTAATGGCAATGTTGAGCATGTAGCTCTCGAATATCCTTCGATTGACACCCGTTTCAATCTCTTCCAACTCTTTAACGGAGAGTGGTGCCGGATGGGTGAAATCGAAGCGTAATCGATCGGGCGTAACGAGCGATCCTGCCTGACGCGCATGCTCACCGAGAACAGCTCTAAGTTCATGATGTAGAAGGTGAGTTGCAGTATGGTTGCGCATGATATCCATCCGCCGTGTTCGATCTACTTGAGCTAAAACATGATCGCCAGTTTTTGGAGTCCCAGAGATAACAACTCCGACGTGCACGATAGCACCTGCGGCAGGTTTGCGCATATCTGTGACAGATATTTCCCAATACGGCTTTGATAGAGAGCTTAGCGTCCCTGTATCGGCGACTTGACCACCGGCCTCAACGTAGAAACAGGTTTCAGGAAGAAGAATTTCTATTTCATCCCCGACATTAGCTTGCTGAACGATGTTTCCGTTTAATAGTATGGAGAGTAAAGGGCCTTCAACTTCCAGGCTGCCGTATGGGTTGTACGCAACGGCCCTATTTGGTAATGCCCCCTCGCGTTCCAAGCGATCTACTATACTTGTGTATAGTCCAACTTCCTGATCACTGTGGTCGGTGAATAAATCGCCACCACCCGATGCCATGCGGTGAGCTTCCATGGCTTCATGAAATCCGGCTTCATCAACATCCAACTGCCGTTCTTGGGCAATATCACGCGTTATCTCAAGTGGTAGACCATATGTTGCATATAGGTCGAAGGCAGCACCACCCGACAACTTATCCTGATTTGAATTCTGCAATTCTAGGATCAAATTATCCAACTTTGCGACACCACTCTCGACAGTCCTTTGGAAACGTTCCTCTTCACGAGTGATGTTGGCTAAGATTGTGGCCTGATTTACCCGAAGTTCTGGGTAGAAGTCTCCATAATTTTTGATCACTACTTCAGCAATCTCGGCTAAAAACGGCTCTGACAATCCAATCTTATTGCCAAACCGGGCGGCACGTCTGATGATCATCCGGCAAACGTAATTACGCCCTATATTTCCTGGGATCACTCCATCTGCAATCAAAAAAGCTGCCGCACGAGCGTGATCTGCGATCACCCGATATGGCGTAATATTTTGGACTGTTGCATCATCAGTATCGCCAGATAGGGTTTGAACTCTATCGATCAAGGGTTTTAGCAGGTCAGTTTTGTAGTTTGAATCAACATCCTGAAGAACGGATACGATACGGTCCAAGCCCATACCTGTGTCTACGTGAGTTGCTGCGAGCGGTTCTAATTTGTCTTGGCTGTGCCGGTCATATTGAATGAAAACCAAATTCCAAAGTTCTAAGAAGCGCGCACAGTCGCCGTTAACTCCGCATACGTGATTTGGAGTATCTGCTAGGTCACAATATCTTGCGCCTCTGTCGAGGTGAATCTCGCTACACGGACCACATGGGCCAGTTTCCGCCATTTCCCAAAAGTTGTCTTTCCGGCCGAAAAATAGAATATGCTCGGAAACAATACCCGGCTGCTTTGCCCATTCCGTAGCAGCTTCATTGTCCTGTGGTATATCTCCTATATCGTCTTGAAAACATGTCGCCCATAATTTGTCTTTTGGTAAATGCCATACATCTGTAAGCAGCTCCCATGCCCATTCTATGGCTGCTTTTTTGTAGTAATCGCCGAATGACCAATTCCCAAGCATTTCGAAGAAGGTGTGGTGAGTGTCATCTCGACCCACATCCTCCAGATCGTTGTGTTTTCCAGCCACACGCATACATTTCTGAGAATTCGTCGCCCGGAGATAAGAAGGGGTCTCGGTGCCGAGGAAATATTCCTTGAACTGGACCATGCCAGCATTCGTAAACAATAAAGTTGCGTCCCCGCCAGGTACTAGTGAAGACGAAGGCACAAACTTATGATTGTGTTTTACGAAGAATTCTATAAATTCCTGCCTTACCTGACCACCAGACAAATTTCTAGACATCGGAACTCCGAAATTTAAGCATTTTGGTTTTCAGGGGTATCTAATTCGGAAGTACAAGCTTGACAGCGTGTAGCACCGATTGGAAGAGCCGCCAAACAATGAGGGCAATTGAATGTCGGGTCTGTATCAGGTTCCGTTTCGGGTTGATACATCCGGTTTATGGCTTTTACGACCAAGAAAATCGCGAATGCAACAAGGATAAAATATACTATATTTGTCAAGAAGATACCATAATTCAGTGTTACCGAGCCAGCTGCTTGTGCTTCGGCTAGAGTTGGGTACACATCTCCTGATAGCACTAAAAACTTGTCTTGAAAATTCACCCCGCCTTGAAGTAGTGCGATCGGAGGCATAATGATGTCATCGACTAATGATGTGATGACAGTGCTAAAAGCGGCGCCAATAACGATGCCGATCGCGAGATCAATCATATTCCCCCTTAGGGCAAATTTCTTGAATTCCTTCAGCATACTACCTCCATATATTCCGCTAATTTTTTTTGATATGCATATCGTACTAACTAATCAAATTGGTCTGGAGCAATTAGATATATCTTATCCGAAGTTGGCTATTTTATGCAAGAATAACTATCCACGCAGTGCTTACCTGATTGAATGAAGAATTTATTGATATCAATCTATAGCAGTGTGAGAAATGGAGGATTATATGCATGTGGATATGGGATATAATCCTCGCACCCCAATTATTTTGTGCCCTAAAAACGAACCATATCATGAAATCTATGCGTCCTTACCTTTATTTCACAGTATTTAGCTCTGGGATGACCGTGCTGGCAATCGAAATCAGCGCTTCACGTTTGATTGGCAGCGTGTTCGGTTCAAGTAACCTTGTGTGGGCAAGTATAATCGGATTAATTCTAATATATCTCACCATAGGGTATTTTGTGGGCGGGTGGTGGGCAGATCGCTCGCCTTACTATCGGACGTTATATCAGATTTTGGCATGGGGAGCTTTCTCAGCCGGCATAGTCCCTTTGGTTGCTCGTCCGGTATTGATCTTGGCAGCCAACGCATTTGATGAACTGCAAATCGGTATATTATTAGGTTCATTCTCCGCAGTTCTGGTCCTTTTCATCATTCCTGTGACACTTCTCGGTATGGCATCACCTTTTGCTATCCGGTTGGCAATAATTGAACCACAAGAAGCCGGGAGTGTCTCTGGAAAAGTTTACGCAATATCAACCTTAGGTTCTTTCGTCGGCACTTTCTTGCCCGTATTATTATTAATACCTTTAGTTGGCACAGCCCTATCATTTGCGATATTCAGCCTATACCTTTTAATCATCGCAATCCTTGGCCTCTGGTTAGATTCCGGGTGGAAAGTTGCGCTGCGTTTAGCATGGATGCCAATTCTATTGTTAGCAGTTGTTTTCATGAACCGCAGTGCGTCAATTAAAAAGACTCCCGGACAGATCTATGAATCCGAGTCAGCTTATAACTATATCCAAGTATTGGATCGTGATGGGTATCGGATGCTGCGTTTGAATGATGGGCAAGGTGTTCATTCAATGTGGCATCCCACCGATCTGGATTTTGAAGGTCCTTGGAAGCAATTTCTTGCCGCACCGTTTTTTAACCCTCCGGAATACCCTTTGGATGAGGTAAAAAATATGGCTATCATCGGTTTGGCAGCTGGAACGACTGCTAGACAAGCCAGCGCTGTTTTCGGACCGATACCCATAGATGGATACGAGCTGGATCCGCAGATTATTGAGGTTGGAAAGAAATACTTTGCCTTGCAGGAACCGAATATCTCTCCGATCCCTCAAGATGGACGGTGGGGGTTATCCAAAAGCGATCAAGCGTATTCAATAATCGCAATAGATGCCTACCGCCCACCTTATATTCCATGGCATCTAACAACCCGGGAATTCTTCGAGATTGTGTATGATAAGTTATTAGATGATGGGGTGATGGTTATCAATGTGGGTCGCTCCCCAAAGGATCGACAGCTGATAGATGGGTTAGCAAGTACGATAAACTCCATATTTCCATCGGTTTATATCGTCGACATACCATATACTTTCAATTCTATTATTTACGCGACAAAGCAAGAAACCAGCATTGATAATTTTTACGAGAATCTCGTTTATTTATACACGCAACCTGAGGTAAATCCTTTATTGATCAGTGCTATGGAGGTTGTTGTTATAAATCTGCAGCCCACACCTGTTGGCAGCTATGTTTTTACAGATGATTGGGCTCCAATTGAATATATAACTAACAATATGGTATTAAGTTTCTTATTCTCTGAGGACATGGAGACATTGAGATGAGTTCAAGGGCTGCACCAGAGCAATCACAAACGCGTATCTTAAACCCGATTACGATAATTGTCACTCTCCTCGTTCCGGTAGTACTAATTATTGGTGCAGTGCGTATATTATTAACACCGGCCTACCTCATTTTTGAATACAATACACCGAATTTCCCCGCTGATCGATTCGGGTTTAACAAAGAAGATAGATTGTATTGGGCACATTTTGCAGTGGATTATTTATTAAATGATGAAGAAATTTCATATCTAGGGGATTTAAGATTTCCTGAAGGAGAGCTTGTTCCCCCCCAATCGTGCCAATATATGAGCGATTGTTCTCAATTCTATAACGATCGAGAATTGGAGCATATGCTGGATGTCAAGAGCGTCGTACAAGCTGCCTTGAAAGTATGGTACTTATCAATTGCCGGAATTCTCGCTGTGGTTATTTGGGCATATTTTACGAAGTTGTGGGGGAATGTTAAATTGGGATTGAATTTGGGTGGGTGGTTAACTGTATTTATTATTCTTACAATATTACTATTTGTGTTAATCGCTTTTGGTTTTATTTTTGTTTTGTTCCACCAAGTATTCTTTGACTCGGGAACATGGACATTCCTATATTCCGATTCTTTGATCAGACTTTTCCCAGAGAGGTTTTGGCGTGACACCTTTTTAGCGGTTGGTATTCTCGCTGGTGGGGCAGGGCTGCTCCTAACCTTGCTGACCAAGAAACGAGCTGGTAAATAAACAAAACGGCAGCGAGTGTTCCAAGCTCGCTGCCGTTTTGTTTATTTTGGATTCGGGTTATCAGTAGGGCTTAAGCACCATATTTCTCAATTTTATTGGCATGCGCTAACGCGAGTGACATCGTTTCGAGCGCTGAAAATGTGTTTAGCCCGCCTTGGGCACAGGCTCGTTCTCCAAAGCTAATTTGACCGTCTGGTCGGACTGTTGCAGGTGCATGTAGCAGGAAGGGGATGGGGTGCCAGGAATGGCTTTTTAGCTTTGCAGGAGTTGAGTGGTCCCCAGTGATGATTAATACATCGGGATTGAGATCTATGAGTTGGGGGAGAGCATTGTCGACACCTTCAATAATCTTGGCTTTGCCATAAAAATCCCCATCTTCCCCTTTGCTGTCGGTTTTCTTTATATGTACAAAAAAGAAGTCGTAATCATCCCAGATCCGCTGAAGGGCGCTGAACTCATCTTCTGGGGTATCCCCTTCGAAGTCGATTATCTGCATCCCTACTAACTTCGAGACTCCTCGATACATTGGATAAACAGCGATGCACGCGGCTCTCAAAGCATAGGCATCTTCAAAAGTGGGTAATCCTGGGTGCGTGGCAAAACCTCGCAGAGTCAAGCCATTTGCCTTGTGTTGACCTTTGATAACTTCTGATGCACGCTGTATCCACAGGTTGTATAAATCGGCTGCCTTTTGAGAGGATTTGGTGACAGCTTGAGCAGGTAAAGGGGCTACACCAGTGCGTTGGGGGTCAGTATCTTTGATATCTGGTTCAAGTTTATCACCACGCATTACTACTGCAAAGCGATATTCTTTTACATGGCTAACCTCTACCTCAACGCCAGGAACCTGCACGTCTTGCAGCATTTCCACAATAGGTATGGCTTCGGAAGTTGAAATCCGACCTGCTCGCCGGTCGGATATCTTTCCAGTTTCATCAAGCGTACAAAAATTTCCTCGAGCAGCAACATCACCTTTCTTTAGTTCCATCCCAACGCCAGATGCTTCAAGCGCCCCACGACCGATATCATAGACAAATGGATCGTATCCGAACAATGCCAGGTGGGCGGGTCCCGAACCAGGCGTAATTCCATTGCGTATAGATATGATTTGCCCCAGAGTTCCATTTTTCGCTAACTCATCCATCACTGGTGTGATTGCCGTTTCAAGCTCAGTTCGTCCGCCCGGTTCAATTGGTAATCCACCCAATCCGTCCATAACGAGCAGAACGATCTTGATTTTCTCAGTGTTCAATAGTGGCTTAAGATAATCAAATGGCATCTTTTATCCCTTCTACTTTACATAAATTGTCTCCCCACCAAGACCAATCCTGGTGGGGAGACATGATTGTTATACGACGATAAGCTGCTAGCGGATTGCCAGCTCGGTTTCTTTATCGAAGATATGCATATTCTCCATGTTGAAGACTACTTGGATATTATCTCCAATGCTGTAGCGGGAGCGTGGGTCAACGCGCGCAACAAATATGGTTTCTCCGCTTTTCATGTACACGAAGATTTCATTGCCCATTAATTCCGTCACATCCACCTGGGTTTCCACTGGTCTGGCAACGATGCCAGGTGGCGCGAATTCAGGATTGTGGATATCCTCAGGACGGATACCGAATATGATTTCCTTGTCAGCATGCGGCATATAAACATCAAGTCGTTCGTCAGGAATCTGAACCTTGAACGTCTCTCCATCGACAAATAAGTTCCCGTCATCCTTTCGAAGGGTCCCCGAGAAAAAGTTCATCGCCGGTGAGCCAATGAAACCCGCAACAAACAAGTTGTTCGGAAAATCATACAATATTTGGGGTGTGTCAATTTGCATCAGAAGGCCGCGATTGATGACGACGATGCGTGAGGCCATGGTCATTGCTTCAACCTGGTCGTGGGTGACGTAAATAAAGGTCGTTTGCAGTTGCTGGTGGAGTTTGCTGATATTCGCGCGGGTTTCTACTCTCAGCTTCGCATCCAAGTTGGAAAGCGGTTCGTCAAACAAGAAAACCTTAGGCTCGCGCACTATTGCTCGCCCAACTGCGACTCTTTGGCGCTGACCACCTGATAACTGCCTCGGTTTCCGGTCTAACAGTAGTTCAATGCCGAGGATTTCAGCTGCTTCCTGCACCCTTCGTTTAATTTCCTCTTTTGGAGTTTTGCGAAGCTTCAGACCAAACGCCATATTGTCGTACACACTCATATGGGGGTATAAAGCATATGATTGGAAGACCATAGCGATATCTCGGTCTTTTGGAGCTACGTCGTTGACAACCTGGTCCCCGATCAAGATTTGACCTTCACTGATCTCTTCGAGCCCGGCTAGACACCGCAAAGCGGTGGTTTTGCCGCAACCGGAAGGTCCAACAAGGACGAGAAATTCTTTGTCCTCCACTTTGATATCCAGATCATTAACTGCCACCACATCGCCAAACCTTTTGTAGACGTGATCGAACGTGACGCTTGCCATAAGATTTTCTCCTTTCTTCGTGAGTATAGTGCCCATATTATATATGTCATTAAACAAAAAAGCAATCAAATATTGTGGGAAATTGATCTTTGTAGATTAACATATTGGATGTTTATACAGAATTCCTCCAAGTACTTGTCTAATTTACTTACAACCCTTAGAATCATCTTATGCCGACAAAGAGTGTGATCACACCCATCCGAAAACAATATTTGGAGATAAAACGAGATTATCCAGACGCGATCGTATTCTTCCGGTTGGGGGATTTTTATGAGACCTTTGATGAAGACGCGGAAACCACTGCTCGTGAACTGGATATCGTCCTGACATCACGGAACGTTGCCAAAGGGGTGCGGATACCGATGGCAGGTATCCCACACCATGCAGCTGAGAATTACCTAGGTCGCTTGATCGAACGAGGGTATCACGTTGCGATATGCGAGCAGATTGGAGAACAGCCGATCAAAGGGATCTTTCCCCGAAAAGTTGTGCGTGTAGTCACCCCAGGTACAGTAATTGAACCCGGATTATTGCCCGGTGATGGGAATAATTATCTGGTCTGCATCGTAATGAGAGCCGATTCATCGCAGAGCAGCAACACTCGAGTACATTCCCAACAAGCCGGTATAGCTTACGTCGATATCACAACCGGTGAATTCGCGGTAACCGAACTTGAGGGCATAAACATTGTGGGCGGAATAAGGTCGGAAATTAACCGGTTGAATCCAGCTGAAATCCTGATCCAAGAGCAAGTTTATATCGGAGAAGGTTTTCCTGGTCAGCATACAGAATTGCCTACTTGGCGGTTCGAAGCTGGTCGCTGCAGGGAAGCACTCCTGAGACATTTCGAAGTAACAGCATTGGACGGTTTTGGTTTGCGTGGAGACACAATTTGTGTTCAAGCTGCAGGCGTAATTGTTCAGTACTTGACAGAGACACAACCGGCAGCTCTAACATTGTTGACGGGATTATCCAAGTACAGCTTACATGATTTCATGACCTTGGACTCGGCGACACGTCGAAACCTGGAATTAACCGAGACCATCCGCCAAGGAGCGACAGAAGGGTCATTATTGGGAATCGTGGACCAAACGGTTACCCCAATGGGTAAGAGATTGATCCGCCAGTGGGTGAGCAAACCGCTTTTAAATGTAAGCACTATTGAGAAGAGACAGTCTGGGGTAGAATTATTCCATCAGAATGGTTTACTCAGAGGGGAAATACGCAACCAACTGAAGAAATTCAGTGATTTGGAAAGATTGACCAACCGTGTCATTTCTGGATCAGCACAACCCCGTGACCTTGTCGCTCTGCAGGATACCCTAGCTTATTTACCGGAGATCGAGCTACTGGTAAAAGAACATCTTGGTGTGATTGATGTTCTCACAAGTGATTTCCACCGGTGCAGTGCTGAGTTAGATTTGCTCAATGCAGCGTTGAGTGATGAGCCGCCTGCCACCCTCCAAAATACTGGCATAATTCGTGAAGGGTTCTCTGATGAGCTGGATGGTGTAATCGAGCGCTCCCGACACGCTCGGGAATGGATTGCTAATCTAGAAAATGTTGAGAAGACGCGTACTGGGATAAAAACACTCAAAGTGGGTTACAACAAAGTCTTTGGTTACTATCTTGAGGTTACCCGTGCCAATTCCGGCATGGTTCCAGAGGACTATATCCGTAAACAAACTTTAGTGAACGCCGAGCGATATATCACACCCGATCTGAAAGAGTATGAAACATTGGTGTTGAATGCAGATGACCAGATTCGTGAGATCGAAGGCCGAATTTTCAAAGAGGTATGCCAGCGCTTAGCGAAATCAGCGCACCAGCTGCTTTCAACGGCGCGAGCTGTGGCTGAAATAGATGTCCTTTGTGGTTTGGCAGAAAGTGCAATTAATGGCGGGTATTGTAAACCCGAAGTTGTTGAAGAGGATACGCTTGAAATTAAAGATGGGCGTCATCCAGTGGTTGAAAACTCGTTGGACGGTGAGCGGTATGTCCCGAATGACGCGAACTTCGAACCAGGCGAGCGGATAAGGATCATTACAGGGCCAAATATGAGCGGCAAATCTACGTATTTGCGTCAAGTTGCGCTTATTGCGTTGATGGCCCAGTTGGGCAGTTTTGTGCCAGCAGCATCAGCCCGCATCGGTTTGATCGACCGAATATTTACCAGGATAGGTGCCCAAGACGAAATTCACGCGGGTCAATCTACATTTATGGTAGAGATGATCGAGACGGCTAATATCCTCCATCATTCAACAACGCGCAGCTTGTTAATCTTAGATGAAATTGGCCGTGGTACTAGTACCTATGATGGCGTATCAATTGCATGGGCAGTGATCGAATATATTCACAATCATCCAAAGCTTAGAGCTAAAACGCTTTTTGCGACGCACTATCATGAGCTTACCCAATTATCGGAATTCCTTCCCGGTATCCGTAATTACAACGTTGCAGTAAGCGAATCCGACGGTACGGTAGTTTTTTTACACCGGATCGTACCAGGTGGAGCGGACCGATCGTATGGTATTCACGTGGGTCAGTTAGCTGGGTTACCAAAACCTGTCACACAGCGAGCAAGCGAAATTCTAAACCAGCTTGAAACTTCATCAGGACATGCGGTTAAGTTAGAGCAGCACACACCACAGCAGTTGGCTCTATTTCCGACGACAAATCCTCTGCTTGAGGAATTAAAGGCCATAGATATCAATGCTTTATCGCCAATTGAAGCATTGAATATTCTTTACGAATGGCAGCGGCGATATTCTGAACCTGCTGAGTAGGAATGAAAGTGTATGCTAGCAAAGCCAAAAGGTCGCACCACGAGAGCGACCTTTTGTGATTCATGCGAATCAATATAAAGATTATTCTCCTAAAGGTTGTAAGAGGGCGATTGTATTACCTGTCAGGTCTGAGAAGAAGCCATACCATCCAACACCGGGGATTTCACTCTTAGGACGAACTATTTTACCGCCCAATTCAACCGCTTTCGTGAACGTTTCATCAATGTTATCGGTATGGACATATACCATAATTGTTCCGGCTGGGTATTCATCCTGAATAGGATTCAAACCGCCTCCTGTACCACCTTCAGCTTCGAACGTCGCGTAGTCCATCTCTGGCATCTGGTTGAAAGACCAACCAAAAAGCTCGCTGAAGAATCCCGCATCTGTTTCGCGATTTTTTGAAGAAAATTCTATATGAATGATTGGGTGGTTGGACATCGAAAAACTCCCGGATATACTGGATAGGTCTGATAGATAATCTAGTAATATTTACAATAGCATAATCCGAGGGGATGTCAAGTTCTGTTATGATGGATAATACCATCGAGAGCCCAGGTTGGCAGCTATCTATACAAAAAAATACCAGATGATTGATAAGTATGAGATTGTGTAAATTGATTGTTTTGCGGTAAACATGGACGGTTAGAGTAAATGTTGAAGCTACTGCAGGATGGTAATTCGGGTTGCAGAATATCAATCAAAAGACAATTTGCACATTATTTATGTAAATGAATTAGTAATCGTTTTTTGGAAATATGTTTATGATATCTTTTCGGTGGTCAGTTCATAACCGGTCATGGTGGTGTTCGGATAGTGTAATTATCAAACTCCCATATGCCTTCATCTCCACTGTTTGATAACCCCACCAAGAGACCAACCTGACCTGCCGGTAAACGTTGATCCTGGTATTGGGCTACCAGTTCATCATTGACATACAAATAGAATACATTGTCTAGTGCGATTATATCGATCTTATTTTCGATCCCAGGCAGGAACGCATCAGTCTGTGTCCACTCTATTAGTGTCCACCAATCATCTTGCCAGTATAAAAACAATGCATATTCGCTCGACTCGCTAAGCTCGAACAGATAATATTCACCATCGGACGTGCGTCTGAATATCATGCCATATTCTGCGTCAGCTGGTCCGTCCAGCTGTGTAACTGTGGTGGAAGCTGAGAAATCCGCAACTTCGTCAATTTCTGGAGTTGCCCACCAGACAAATCCTTCCTTTGCTTGTGCGGACCAGCGATATTTGCCATCGGTAAAACTCCACTTCATTTTTGCGAGTGGGTCATCGCGCTCATTTTCAGGCCAGGCGTTATCAGGATTGTCAAATACATCGCTCAAAATAATTGTCCAATTCTGAGCAAGCTCCCTTATCAGTTCTAGGGCTTCTGCGGTTGCTTCCACTGCAAGGACACGTGCAGTCAAAGTTGGTAATATCGCTGATGCTGCCTTAGTAGCTAATTGTCTCGAGCGGTCGCTTTGGGCAGTTTGAGTTGAAGCAAGATCACCATTACTGAAGTCAGAACAGCCTGAACATATCAGTAAAAGCGATATCCATAGAAAATGGGAGATCAATCTGGCAAAATTCACCTTCGGCATGAGCAAGGCACCAAAATAGTTATATCTTATGTGCGTTGATTATCCGGCGAGTCAGCATGCTGCCGGCAATTGCACAGGCATCAGTAGGTAGGTAATGGTTTGTTGATGCATTAAATAACACCTGGAAAGTCGACGGAAAATCATCGTCTCCCTCCCAGAACACTACCAAGAGGGAAATATATGGTAGGAGTTCGAATTCATAAGAGACGCCACCAAACTCGACCTGCGTTCCGCCACATACTTTCGCTGCTGCCTCGAAAGATAGCCGGTCATCCTGAAATATGCGTGCAAGTTCTTTCCCGGTGTAGCTTTGAAACGCTTGGGTGTAAAACATGCCATTTGACAGTTCCGTAAATGATATCCAGCGATCGGATGGTGGGAACCCATCAGCTGTAAAGAAATAATAAAATAACAGTGCTTGATTGGGTAAGATGAGGGGAGTATTGGATTTGGGATCAAATACTTCTAAGGTTGGATATGCTAGTTTGAATGGGTCCTCCCATATAGACAAACCGAAGAACCCTTGATTATCAAATTCTTCGTGATAGGTGGAACCCGTATTGGCGGCCAGGTGAAGAGGCTGAACCCGCCTTATCTCATTCTTTAACTGATTGATTCTCTCTACTAGTCGGGTTGGGTCATCTTCGTGCAGCTGTGTTACATCCTGGCTCATCAGATACCTCTGCGCAAAAACATTGGGTGGTACAAGTCATTTTTCGGTCTTTGTTCTGTGGCACTTCACCTGGCGGGCAGTTCCGTTCTAATTGAATGTTGCTATCTAAAAGGATGTCTAAAATAATCGACGATATCCAGGTAAACTTCCCGCATGATTCGCGAGTTGAACCAATTTATCACCAGTGGATAGAATAGTTACGACACTATCTGATAAACCGACATTTTATTCGCTGTTTTCGAGGTGACCTTATATGCCGATACAGGTATATCTTATACTGTTACCAACCTTGCGATTGTATCTATGAATGTATTTCAGCATTTGTTGGATGAATAAATTCACCTTGTACTGTGAGTCGACTGCATATACCTGAAGGAGCCACTTTGAATGTGGTGGTATGGACCGCCTCCCTCGCTGCTCTATCGCCAATCCTCAAGATTATTATTTTTGAAGAGTGACGATTTGTGACCGGATTTTCTCAGCGGTTTCCTGATATCCTGAGAGCTTATCCCGCTCTTTTTGAACCACCTCGGTAGGAGCTTTTTCTGAAAATGGTCCATTCAACAAAATTTGCAGTCGGGTGATTTGAGCTTCTGCTTGAGCTAAGTCGTTTCTCAACCGATCCAGCTCAGCATGTATGTCAACTGCATCGGCTAGGGCGAGATAGATTTCTATCGATCCAACCACCATTGCTATGCTGCCCGCTGGTTTAGTGGGCAGATCTGCCACGATTTGGATTTGGCTATCATCAAGCTGAGCCAATGATGCCAGTGAGCCTACCTGGTTCATGAGGAGATCTTTTTTGTCTCCGGCTGCGATCGTTGCAGGGATTTTCTGGCCAGGTTTTATGTTCATTTCTGAGCGCAAATTACGGATTGATCTTACGATATCCTGAATTAACATGAATTCTTGACATTTCTCTTCTTCCCAACCTTCGCTGGGACGAGGAGTTGGCCAGTCAGCCACGATAAGTCCAGGTGGCCAGCCTCCGGTTGGTGCAAGTTGGTCTGAGAATGATTCTACGGCACGTTTCAAGTGTCCCCAAAGCTCTTCTGTGACGTATGGCGTAAATGGATGCAATAATCGTAAACATATATCTAGTGTCTTGACCAAAGAGTATACAGTATAAAATGCTCGATCTCCTCCATCTGCCAGCTGTAGCTTGGCGATTTCTAAATACCAATCAGCGAAGTCACCCCAAAAAAAGTCATATACTTGTCGTCCAGCTTCCCCATATTGGTGTCGCTGGAATAAACGCTCAACATCGCGGATTAATCTTTGCAAACTAGCCCATATCCAGGAATCTGCCAAGGTCCATTCAGGGTCTCTTTCGGGTTTATCCGGAGCTTGTGAGAATGTACCAATGACAAACCGGCCGGCATTCCATACTTTGTTGGCAAAGTTCCGGTTGGCTTCAACTTTGCTCAGGCTTAGACTCATATCGTTTCCCGGAGTGGATCCAACTAACAAGGTAAACCTCAAGGCATCAGTTCCTAATTCATCCATGACGGTTAATGGATCGATCACATTCCCATAGGTTTTGCTCATTTTTCGACCTTGTTCGTCACGAATTAACCCATGCAGATATACTGTATCGAAAGGTATTTGACCCGTGAATTCGATGCCATCCATTATCATGCGGGCAACCCAGAAGAAAAGGATATCGTAACCTGTTTCCATCATCGACGTAGGATAAAAGTACTTATAATCGCTGGTCTCTCCTGGCCAACCCAAAGTTGAGAAAGGCCAGAGCCCGGAGGAGAACCATGTATCGAGCACGTCCGGGTCTTGCTCGATATCTGAACTCGTACAATGAGTGCATTGATCTGGATCGTCGCGGGAGACTGTTAGCTCACCACACTCAGCGCAATACCAAACCGGAATCCGATGTCCCCACCATAATTGCCGGCTGATGCACCAATCCTGAATGTCCTCTAACCAATTGAAATATACTTTCGTAAATCTTTCAGGAATAATCTCTATTTGACCTGAACGCACAGCCTCGAGGGCAGCTTCCGCGAGAGGTTTTATCTCAACAAACCATTGGGTTGAGATCATGGGTTCAATAATTTCACCCCCGCGCTGAGACCGTGGTACATTCATCATATACGGCTGTTCTTTGAATACCAAGCCCTTTTTCCGCATATCGTCCCAAATATTCTTACGAGCTTCAAACCGATCTTGCCCGGCATATGGACCCCCATGTGAATTTATACGGGCAGATTCATCAATCACCGAGATTATTTCAAGACCATACCGCTGACCGATATCATAGTCGTTTGGATCATGCCCTGGTGTGATTTTCAGAGCCCCGGTACCAAAATCCATATCAACATATTCATCAGCGATCACTGGGATTTCTCGCCCCAAAATCGGTACGATTACTTTACGACCGAGATACTTGATATACCTAGGATCCTCTGGATGAACAGCAAGGGCGGTATCTCCCAGAATGGTCTCCGGACGTGTAGTAGCTACTGGTATGAATTCGTTTTCCGAACCGGCGAGCATATATTTGAAGTAGTACAGAATTCCAGGTTCTTCAGAGTATTCTACTTCTAGATCTGACACCGCGGTTTTGAGTTCAGGAGACCAGTTTATCAGTCGTAATCCGCGATAGATCAACCCTTTCTCGTACAAATGAACAAACGCCTCCCGCACAGCGGCGGAAAGACCTTCATCAAGCGTAAATCTCTCCCGATCCCAATCACATGAAGCACCGAGACGGCGGATTTGTGTGGTGATAATGCCACCATATTTTTCTTTCCACTCCCAGGTACGACGCAAGAAATCTTCACGACCAATTTCTTCTCGGGTCAGCCCTTCGCGAGTGAGGGATTTTTCTACCTGAAGCTGTGTAGCAATTCCAGCGTGATCAGATCCGGGAATCCAAAGCGTTGGAACACCTTTCATGCGATGGTAGCGGATCATCAGATCCTCCATTGAAACAAACATCGCATGCCCGAGATGGAGTTCTCCAGTTACATTCGGAGGTGGTATAGCGATAACGAAGGGTTTGATCGATGGATTAAATCCAGGTTTGTTGGGATCGTTGCTTGGTTTAAAAAAACCTGACTTTTCCCACCAGTCATAAATTGCAGGCTCAGTCTGTCGAAAATCATATGTTTTGGGGAGGGTATATTCTGGCATCCTGTTCTCCATAGACTTAATTTATGTAGCCATAGAAAAGCATCGCTGCTAAATGTAGAGCTCGCCCCGGGCAATCGTAACCGCTTGTCCGGATACTTTCACCGCTTGGATTGAATCCCGTGCCCCATCTATCTCTACTAATGCCCTGCCTGGACGATTCATCCAATGGCCTTGTTCGGCGGTGAATTTACGTTCTTCAAGCAAGCCATAATGCCACAGAGAAGCTGCCATAGCTCCGGTCGCTGAACCAGTAAAAGGATCCTCAATCGTATCAGGCGGTAGTCCGAAATGCCTAGCGAAGGTTTTTCCTTCCGATGTCACACCACCTAGGCAGAACAGATGTGGGCTGAAGAAATCTGAGTGTGCCTTAAGATCCGCATAAGCGTTGAAGTCCATATTGCTTTTTTTACGCTCCATGATCACGAACTGGGATCATTAGCTGAGGTGTTCCAGTGCTCACTGTTTGAATTGGGTACCTCGGCAAAATGTCATCCAATGATAAACCGAACACCTTGACCATTTGTTCTGCTGGATGGATGGCAAGAAACTGATGCCGCGGTTGAGTCATTGTGATCCATGTTTGACCATTTGCTTGTTGTTGAATGCATACCGGAATCTCCAGAGATCCGATATGGGTTATGATCTCGATTTTCGGATTCTCCAGGACAAGTCTCCCAGAATCTATCAACGCGCAGCAGGTCGCAATTGTTGGGTGCCCCGTAAAAGGAATCTCTTCAGTTGGGGTGAAATAGCGTACCGCGATACCCTTTTCAGAAACGGAGAGGATGAAAGCGGTTTCAGAGATGTTCATCTCTAAAGCTAGTGCTTGCATCGTATTCTCACTCAAATCAGGAGATTCCATAACGACCACACAAGGGTTTCCACAAAGAGCATGGTCGGTAAATGCATCTACTTGATAGAACCGGTGTAAAGCCATATTTATGTACCCGGAGTTGTGATTTTGATCATAAAAAAAACCTACCGTCCAAAGAGGACGAAAGGTTTGCCTTCCGCGGTACCACCTCATTTCACTGGAAGGTGACTTCCAGTGCACTCACCCTGGACAAACATCCAGGTCGTGCTGTAACGGGCTTACCCGTACTGTTCTACTCGCCTCAATATTTAGTATTGAGGTTTTCTTCAGTATGAAATCTGGGCGACATTCAGTGAAGGGCAGCTGAGGGGGTTTTCAGCCTGTGACCACACCTTCTCTGGCAGTGCTTGCTCCACTTACTCCTCCCAGATGAATTATTCTATTTAAAATGATTATAGCGAGAAAATAAAGCTACGTCAACTCATCGTTGACACTTTGTTTGATCGAAGTAAATTCCAAAAGGATACCCCCAATTGTTTGTTCGCACATAATTTTCTTGACTTTGATACCTGATTTATGCTATCCTTCGATAACATTTTTCGTATTGGAAGGGAATATGATTCAACGCGAACGAGTTTCTGATAACGTTTATTTGTTCCAAAGCGACTTGTATGCGCAAGTTACTGCAGGAGCGGTGATTGGCCCAAACTGGGCGGTGTTGGTTGATACATTAGCGATGCCCGAAGAATCTTTAGCTATCCGCGAATTTATCGAACAAGCGCTCAATGTCCCCGTCAGGTATGTTGTCAATACGCATTACCATGCCGATCATGCATGGGGAAATTATTTTTTCCCTGGTGCAACCATAATAAGCCATTCGCTCTGCAGAGAATGGCTAGAAACACGAGGCATGCCCTCGTTAGAGATTGTACGCAAACAGAATACAAGTTTTCGTAATGTAAAGATTGTGCTGCCGCAGGTAACATTTACCTCCGGATCGATGATGCTCCGGGTTGGGAAGAAAAGTTTGTCAATCTTCGGGTTGCCTGGGCATAGTGCAGATAATGTCGGGGTTATGATTGACGAAGATCGGGTGCTTTTTGCGGGAGATGTATGTATGCCGATCCCGTATATTGTTGATGGTAATATCGATGAGTTGACAGCCTCCTTAAAGCATATCAGCCGGTTAGGTTTGGAAAACGTCATCCAAGGTCATGGTGACATTATCCTAAGGGGAGAGCTGGAAGGCTATGTTAAAGACAACCTGAACTACTTATCCGCGATCCGAAAGACAGTTCGTAAGGCATCACGACGAAAATACCCACTCGATCTCTTGGATGAATTCAGCGTTGAAGATTCTGGGAAAAGTCGGGTTCTAATCGGGGGATTAGCCGAAGAACTCCACCGGAGGAATTTGCTCGCGCTCTATAAGCAGCTATATGGGGAAGCTCCAGCCGGGTCCAATGAGGAAGATTTCTAGTCGCTAACACCCCCAACAAATCATTTTTTGGGGATAATATGTCAGGGGCGTATGAGAGCTATTGATTTCTTTTTCAGCTTTGAGAGCTACTCTTCTTCTTGACACGCCAGCCCACCATTCTTTCATCACCTTGGATGAGCCGCCGTATATTTGGTCGCAGAGACCAGGCGAGCAGGAGGAATGAAAAGAGACCGTAGAACGCATATTCCCAGGGCGATGCACCCATCCACGCCCGAATTGCGAACAAGAGCATAGATAACAACGCGATGCTCATTGTTGCCACTGAAGCATAACCGACGAAGTAGAGGATTCCGATAGCGAGCGGGACGATTATAAAGAGACTGGGAAACCATAAGCCAACTGATCCCCCAGCACAAGTCGCGCCTCCAGCTCCGCCACGAAAGCGCAATCGTCCATGAGTATCCCACTCAAGTAAGAAGATAGAATAGTTGTGCCCGACGATCGTCAATAGCGCGGCAAATACCGCTAGCCAGGCACTCCCGGGGGCGAGCAATAATACCATCCACACGCTGAACGTGCCCTTAAAACCGTCTAAGAAAATGGTAATCGCGCTCGGCCATACTCCCGCCGCTCTAAAAACATTTGTGCCACCAGTGCGGCCACTTTCTACAGTGCGTACATCTTGGCCTGTGAGTAGTTTAACAACGAGCAGCCCGACCGGAATGGCTCCTAAAAAATAAGCCGCTGCTAATAATGCCACCTTAAGTAAGATCTGCATTTTCGAGCTGGTCTCCGTTATTTGTGACTAAATATATGAACACTTATTTAGAACGATGGTTACTTTGTTTCTACTTCTATAATGATTTTTCCTCGAATTACCACACTGTTTACAATTCTAAAAGCGGAACACTGCCAAATCTCTGGGTTTCTGAACCAAATTATGTAAAATGCTTCCGGATAATATGCTTGCCTGACATCTGTTAACGACGGTTCTTCAGGACCTGATGGGTGAGAATGGTAGATACCCATTAGCTCAAGACCTTCCTTTTCCAAGCATTGAAATGCATCCCACTGAGCTTGGGGATCCATCCGGTATCGCACCGGGCTATGGTAAACGTTTTCGATTGGTATGACTATATTAGGTTGACCCGCCCCCCCCCCAAGTATCCCACAAGCTTCTTCCGGTGCCGTAGAATCCACGTGCACCTGCATCTTCTCCATGTGGGTGGGATGTAGTCGAATCGTATTGGTTTGTGGCTTGCCTACCCAATCCATAATACAAATCCCAGGATAACTGCAAATATTATCGATGGTTCCGTGGCTGCTTGGCGGATTGGATCACCATCTTGCATGTTAGCGAAAAAGCTAGTTAAGGTATATGTCGGACCGAGCAAGAGTAAACCATATGAAATTGCTGAGATGGGTAAATAGTGCATAGCGGCGGTTATTTGGGCAGTGATTATCGCCACCAACGATGCGAACACGAAAGCTGTTGATCGCTGAGATCGAAGAAAATAGGTCCTTAAACAAACCAGCCATGCCGCGACAGTGACTGCCGGAAGGAGTAAGAATAATCGATACCCGGCAAACCGCAAAGATATCACCAGCGTGAGGAAGAGACCAAAAGATAATGCGGTCAAACCCGAAGCAGCTACCGAATAACGTATATCGTCGGGATCAATTGTTATATATTCGGCAATGAGGACTGATACCAACATTACACCAGCAAACAAGAATCCAAACCACCAGGTCAAACCGATAGAGATCTGAAACAAAGGGATACCGATAACCCATGCGGTTAAGGCGGGGAGCAGCCAGTGCTCATAAGTGGGGGTCTGGCCAATTTCTGGGTGGCTTCTGAAAAGCCAATCAGCACCGCTTGCAGTGATTAATGCACTCAATAATGTAACCGCTGTGCGGATATTGATCGATACAGAGAGGTATATACCAGGCAGTTGGAGAGATAGCTCGCGTGCGGGTAAATCGATATATCGAGCCAGAGCATAGGCCAGGAGAATAACTGCTGTAAATAGGCTCAGCTTGTTTAGTTCCGGTAAATGCCGGTGTTTTAACACACTTGGATTGTACCTTTCCTCAAGGTAACTGCCAAGTTTTGTATTATGATTAATATAAGCTCGGTCATTATATTTCGGGTATGTCAATTTGTGAAATCCTGCAGTTCTTAAGTGGTGAATTATGCGTATAGCTATGATGGTGGATCTCTATAAACCTCATATCAGTGGTGTAACAAATGTGGTTGCACTGACCAAGAAACACTTGGAATCCATCGGTCACGAGGTGTATATCTTTACTTTCGGATCTGAAGATTATGTCGACGATGAAGATAACATCATCCGGTCGCCAGGATTACCAATTACGGATACAGGATTCCATTTGAATTTTTCGTATTCACGCGCCGCACGGGAATTGCTCCAAACCATGGATATTGTTCACGTACATCACCCGTTTATCAGTGGTTCTCTGGCGATGCGTTTTTGCCGCCCGCGCGGAATCCCACTCGTCTTCACTAACCATACCCGGTATGATCTATATGCCCAAGCATATCTACCGATGTTGCCAGGTGTGGTAAGTGAAACTGCATTGGATGCTTATCTATCTTCATTTTGCCGTTCTTGTGAGCTAGTTATCGCACCTTCCAAAGGGGTACAGCGTGTCCTAGCCGGATATGGGATTGTCGATAGGGTAGAAGTGCTTCCTAATGGTGTCGATATCCAGCCGTATATGGATTGCGAACAACCAATGGATCGAGATCAATACGGTTATGAAGAAAATGATATCATCTTAGAATATATTGGACGAATTGGACCTGAAAAAAACTTGCCATTTCTGCTTCGAGCATACGCGGGAGTAGCCCAAGCAGTTGAGCAGGCAAAGCTGTTAATAGTCGGGGAAGGTCCCGAGCGGGAAAACTTGGAGGATCGAGTTCATCATATGGGTCTTGAAAAATATGTCACTTTTACAGGTCCAATCCCGTATGAGCAAGTGCCTGCTTTCTTAGCAATGGCAGATATTTTTGTCACGACTTCTGCTTCTGAAGTTCATCCACTATCAGTTATTGAAGCGCTCGCATCAGGCTTACCAGTGCTGGGTGTCGATTCTCCCGGGGTAGGTGATATTATCGATAATGGAATTAACGGTCAACTCGTTTCAGAAGGAGACATTCCCGCTTATACCGCGAAATTAACCCGCTTGATTATCGATCGGGAACTTAGGATCCGCCTTGGTGCACAGGCAAAACGCGATGCCTCAAGTTATGCTATCGATCGAACAGTTGGATTGCTGAGTGAGAAGTACAAGGAAATACTTGCGCGGGATAACAAGCTAAAGCAACCATTCCACGTAAGACTGGCAAAAAAATTTATCGCACGGGGACGATGAAAAGTCGAATCAAAGGCTTGGGTAAGTGGGGGGAGAAGATTGCCAGCGAATATCTCGTCAATGCAGGATACCAGCTAGTTGAACGCAATGTCCGAACGGAATATGGCGAGATTGATCTAATAGTCGAGCGAGAAAACATGCTAGTTTTTGTCGAGGTTAAGACCCGTCAATCCAGCGCGTATGGCTATCCGGAAGAAGCAATCACCAGGTCAAAAATCAATCACATGATCGCCTCCGCAGAAGCGTATTTACTGACAATTCTAGATTTTGAAGGTGATTGGCGTATAGATGTAGTGGCTGTTGAAATAAATGAACTGGATAATCAACCTGTAATCACCCATTTTCCCAATGCAGTTAGTGAATGATTTATGCAGGAAGAACAAATCGGGCAGGGAAAGCGTCCGCAATCTTTAGTGGTGATTTTGGGCCCAACAGCAGTTGGGAAGACAGAGATTGCTATCAGCATTGCAGAACGAGTGCATGGGGAGATCATCTCAGCAGACTCTCGTCTGCTCTACCGCGGTATGGATATCGGGACTGCCAAGCCTTCGGTTGCGGACCAAATGCGTGTCCGGCATCATCTCATTGATGTTGCCGAACCCAATGAGATATGGAGCTTGGTGAAATACCAAAAAGCTGCTCGAAATGCAGCAGCAGAAATTTTGTCATCTGGCGCCCTACCATTACTCGTAGGTGGAACCGGGCAGTATATACGCGCTGTATTTGAGGATTGGTCGCCACCGTCAGTCAAGCCAAATCAAAGGATGAGGCAGGCTTTAGAAAATTGGGGAAATGAAATTAGCGCACTCGGGCTCCACCAGCGACTGTCGGTCTTGGACCCAATTGCATCAAATAAGATAGAACCCAACAATCTGCGTCGTTCCATCCGTGCGCTCGAAGTTATTTTTTCCACTGGGCGACGCTTCTCAGAACTGCGGAAGAGAGGAACACCAGTTTACAATCTCTTGCAGTTGGGGATTCGAAGACCTCGAACTGAACTTTATGAGAGGATTGATACCAGGATTGATGCAATGCTAGCAAATGGTTTTGTCGATGAAGTACAGGACTTGTTGGATCATGGATATAGAGCCAATTTAGCATCGATGTCTGCTATCGGATATTATGAAATCAGCGCTTATTTAGCAGGTCGTGCTACTCTAGAAGAAGCAGTTACTTTGGTAAAGAGAAAGACCCGCCAATATGTCCGCCGTCAGGCAAATTGGTTTAAATCAAATGATCCAGGTATCCAGTGGTTTGACTTTGGTGAAACTATTGTTGATGATTTGGTAAACGAAATTCTATCCTGGAGGAAGACCAAAATTGGATAAATACATATCCTTGGATTGATAAAAAGGGAGTGTTTTTATGCTGATTTGGTCGTATAACATTACCGCTGTGCTTCGTGAGGTTTCAAATCGGTTACACGCCCGTTAGTTTTTTCCCAATCTTCATCATCCACTAGAGTAATTACCCGGTAGCTTTCTGCATAGCGCATTTCTTTACCTTTAGCCAGGGAAGAAGCCCATTCCTTTACCATTGGGGCAGGGTCCCAGTCTTTCATCTGACTTTTATGTGCACGCAATGCGGTAATTTTCAGGTCTATCGTATCTGTAATGTTGATATATTGGCTGACCTGCTGCCGGCCTGAAACAAAGACCTTGCGGGGTTTGTGGGCACTTAAGCCCTCCTTTTCTAGTTCTTGAAAAAGATTGGGTTGGCCTGCCGCCGGGAAAGTAGCATTAAGAGCAACTGTCGCGGCAGCGCGATGGTCTGGATGGTTGATATAAGTCTCACCTGCCCATACCACAGTGGGGTCGCCACAAACGATGACTTCTGGGCGGAACTTGCGGATCTCGCGGACAACTTTCTTGCGCAGATCGATTGATGGTTCTAATATACCGTCTGGTTCCCTAAGAAATGTTACCGATTCCGCACCAATAATCTGCGCGGCTTCATTCTGCTCTGCTTCCCGGATACCAGCCGCCCTTGATTTCGACATTCCAGGTTCGGCGATACCAACCTCTCCGCTGGTAAGTACTAAATATCCGATACGTGCACCTGAGTATGCCCAACGAGCCAGTGTTCCTGCGCAGGAAAACTCAATATCATCTGGGTGGGCATAAATCGCCAGCGCACTCTGGGGAATATAACTATCATTATCCAAGCAGTTGACCTCAATATTAATTGATTTTACAGATTCTACTCTCTCCTCGATTTCCTGACAACATAACATAATCAAAACTCTTGACCTGATAGTACGGCTTGCGTAGAGTTTCAAGCGGAGCTTTCTCGCACACCGCTTTATCGATTCGCAAATTGATGCCCAATACAAACGCTAATTGACACAAGAATAAGTTATCTCTATACTTATTGTATAAAGTAAGACAATCGTAATCGAGGATATCGAAAAGGAGGAGGCTGTGGACGAGCAAGTGTGGCTGAAGAGATATGATAAGGCGGTACCGCAACACATAGATTACCCCGAAGTCCCTCTGTTTTACTACCTTGAAGAGAATGCTCGACAATTTCCAGAAGCACCATGCACAATCTTTAAGGGAGCAAAAATCAGCTATAAAGAAATGAATTCAATTACTGATCAATTAGCAGCCGGATTGGTGGAAGTAGGAGTGGCGAAGGGCGATCGTGTCGGGATATTTATGCCAAACACCCCACAATTTGTGATGGCATATTTTGCGATTTTGAAACTGGGTGCCGTTGTGGTGGCGATAAATCCGCTCTATACTGCCCGGGAGATTGAGCACCAGGTCAATGATGCCGGGATTGAAGTAATGCTCGTCATGAGCAACTTTTACAATACTATTAAGCAAGTCCAGCCAAAGACGAAGATCCGCAAAATAGTAGTTACGAATATAAAGGAAGCCTTACCACCGATCCTCTCATTCTTATTCACATTAACGAAGGAGAAGAAAGATGGCTTCCGGGTCGAGTTAGATAATAGTGATCAATGGATGCAGGGGATTATCGATAAATACTCGCCAGATGACCGGCCAAAAGTTGATGTTAGTCCTGATGATATCGCTCTAATCCAATTTAGCGGTGGTACCACCGGGACATCCAAGGGTGCTATAGCTCTACATCGCAACCTCGTTGCCAATGCCTTACAGATATCCAGCTGGATGGTAACGGCTGAACCTGGGAATGAGACCATGCTTATGGCTTTACCGCTCTTCCATGTTTACGGCATGGTCGCTGGGATGTTGTTCGCCTTAAAGCTGGGTGCAGCAATGGTGATGGTCCCTAATCCACGAGATTTAGCAGATTTACTGAGTAATCTTCAAAAATACAAGGCGACGATCTTTCCGGGTGTTCCAACACTTTACAATGCCATCAACATCTATCCGGACGTAATAGCCGGGAAATACGATCTTAGCACGATCAAGGCATGTATATCTGGATCGGCGCCTTTGATGCGCGAAACGAAGGAACAGTTTGAGGCTTTAACCGGGGGGGTAGTTTTCGAGGGATATGGCTTGTCTGAAACTCCAACGGCAACACATTGTAATCCATTATTGGGTGAAAATCGCACTGGGTCAATTGGCTTGCCGTTACCCGACGTGGATTGCCGGATAATTAGTTTGGACGACGAGGTGACCGTACTACCTCCCGGCGAGATCGGTGAATTAGTTTTGAAAGGACCGCAAGTATTTAAGGGTTACCATAATATGCCAACTGAAACCAGTAATGCTCTGCGTGGGGGCTGGTTGTACACGGGTGATATCGCTCGCATGGATGAGGATGGATACTTTTATATCGTTGATCGAAAGAAAGAATTAATTAAACCTGGTGGATATCAAGTTTGGCCACGTGAGGTCGAGGAAGTTATCGCCGACAACCCTAAAGTATTAGAAGCTGGTGTGGCAGGGGTCCCGGATGCATACCGTGGAGAGACCGTAAAAGCCTGGGTGGTTCTTAAACCGGGTGAGACTCTGAGTGAAGATGAGGTGAAAGATTGGTGTCGAGAGAATCTCGCTTCGTATAAGGTGCCCAGTAGTGTTGAATTCCGCGACGAGCTACCAAAAACGACCGTAGGCAAAATTCTCCGGCGCGAATTAGTCCGCGAGCATAAAGAACAAGCATGATTTGATAGAAGCAGAGGCGGAATCAAGATAATGGCGGGGATACGCCTCTGCCATTTATTTGGGTTAATGGCTATACCGAATACATTCATTCTAATTTGTTCGATCACGTATTGAAAACCTAATCACGTAGGTAATAACTATGAATTAAAAAGGGTATATATGAGTAGGATTGAAGAACTACTCCTGAAGCAGATCACTCAAGGGCAGATATTGGATGTCTGCATAGGAATACGTTGGACAGCTGTCGTATCTTTGGTTGAGGGTGTAAGAAAGTGTGGTCTAGCCTCAACGCTCCAGCAGCAAAACAAGCACTCTGCAAAAGCAACGCTAGAGAAGGCCGGATATCTTGCTAACCAAACAAGTTATGAGCTGGCAAGGTATATTCTGTCATTGAATTCACTTGAAAGGAGCATTGGTATTGCAGCGATAAATTCTCTGCTGCCAGATCCCCAACAAAAAGCCATTGAAATCAACGCAGAGTATGAAATCGCACAATTGGGTAGGGGAAAGAAAGTTGTTCTGGTTGGCCATTTCCCCTTTGTACAACGTCTGAGGGAAGAAGTCGGTGAACTATTCGTGCTGGAGAGAGACCCACGTGAAGGTGATTATCCAGAAAAGGATGCTCCGCAGATTATTCCACAAGCAGATGTTGTTGCTATTACGAGTTTGACGATCACCAATGGATCTCTATCCAACCTACTAGAGTTATGCTCTCCCAACACTCATGTGATGCTCTTAGGCCCGAGTACACCTCTCTCTCCTGCCCTATATGATTACGGGATTACTACCCTTTCTGGGGTAAAAGTCTTTGATATTGAATCGGTTATCAGTGGAATTAAACAAGGGGCAAATTTCAAGCAGCTGCATAAATTAGGTGTAACTCTTGTAACAATTAGGAAATGAAATATTGGAAAGGTGATGGATCACTGTTGATGCGATGAACCAGCATGATGTCTGTGAGCAATTCAGGTCCATCAACTTGCCACTGTGCAGATCTGAGTGACTACTTATTCAATTCAGAAATGATACTTTGGAGAAATTACGAGAAATGTACAGATCGCGGTACCAGCCAATCCAAAACTTCAAAGACCAATCAATTAGGTGGAGTCTACGGGAAAATAGCAAACTCCCGTTGTTCCAGGTCCGGTGTGCACACCTAAGGCTGGTGAAAGCTGTGAGATAAGACTTCTCAACACAATCGAATCTAGCTTCGACCATATCTTTGAGCTGCTGAATTTCATCTAAAGCTGCGGCATGGACATAAGCAACCTTGATGCGTCCAAATTTTCCAACAGCAGATTCAATGTTATCAACCATCATCTGATAAGCTCGTTTACGGCTTCTAGCTTGACCAAGTGACACAATAATCCCATCCTGCATACTGATGATCGGTTTGATATTTAGCAGCGCACCAGCTAGTCTTTTTGCTTGCCCAATACGCCCTCCCATATAAAGATATTTTAGGGTATCTGCAGTTTGCAGCATGATTGTTTTCGGAATCATTTGTTTAATTATTGTCACGATTTGATCTGCGGATTCCCCATCTAGCGCTGCTCTGGCGGCTTCGATACACATCCACCCGTGACACATGGATACATTTAACGTATCGATAATTCGGATGACAATACCAGGGATATTTTCCTGTATGATTGTTCTCGCGCTCTTTGCCGCTAGATAGGCGCCGCTCCCTTTCGATGTCATGTGTATGCTGACAATTTCGGAGACGTGCATAGTTTCTACTGCTTGAGTGTACATTTTTACGTAATCACCTGGTCCCGGACAGGCAGTTGTTGGTAGATCTTGAACCGTTGGCAGCCATACATAAAATTCAGATGGCTTAATAGATACCAGGTCGCGCCATACCTCTTTGCCCCAATGGATATAGTAAGGGACGATATGGATATTCAAATTTTTAATGAGTTTTTCCGGTATGCTGGCGCAACTATCAGTGATTATGGCTACTTGTGACAAGTTCCGCTCCATTTATGATCATGTAAAGTAAAAAGTCATATCCTAATTATAATTCTGCGTGGGCTGGCCGAAAGTACCTCATGATCGCTGGATAAATGTCAGTCAGATCATGAAGCGAATCCGTAAATTGTTGACGATTTTTTAAATTACCAATAATTATTGCCGGAACTGGATTGTTAGTATGGCGTCGGGTGGATAAATCCTCCATATTACCGTGATCTGAAGTTATGAGTATTAAACCATCGCTATGACTCCAATAATCAATCAATCCATTTAATACCTGATCCAAAGTTATTAATAGCTCATTGGCTTGGGAAAAATCCTGGTGGTGTCCAGCATAATCACTCAACCAATACTCAAAGAATGCGAAATCAAGTTCAATCGAGAGCTGGGCAAGTCTTTTCCCGGCTTCATACGGCGAGATCACCGGCATATCGTTGTAACCTAAGTGCTCTCGCCAACCCTGACCAGTAAAATCTGCCGAAATTGCATGCCCATTATATAAGTCACGATCATTCCTCAAGGCTAAACCAGCGGATCTAACTGCAAGCGGGATTGCAGAGTACAACCTGCGTCCGTTTTTAATCGCCTCGAAGTACGCTGGTGGATACGCATTCAATAAACCAGTTTGTAAGCCCATATCTTCTAGGGCACAAAACAGGTTGCCATTTTTTAGGAACTGCGCAACTTCAGGATTGGGCTTTGGACCATAATGATAGCCAATATTTGCCGGGATATTCTTGCCAGTTAGAATAATCGCTTGACCAGTTGCTGATTGAGGTAATCCTTCAACATTGAGACTTGCGTCAATTGCCAGGAGATTAGCGATCTCACCTACAAATGGTGCACTCTGAAAAGTGAGCTCTTGATTTCCTAAAAGCTTCTGGATGGTTGGTAGGGTTGCACCAGCAAATGGATTTTTAGATGGATCGTTCTCCCCAAGACCGATGCCATCAATAAAAAAGAACAGAAAATTCATTGCTGAGGTTTTCCCCACATAAATCGAGTATGTCTAGATGTGTTTAAGATCATTATTAATAAAGCTCAGCCATGAAGAAGACCGCTTCCCGTGGTCCTTACCATCTTGTCTCGAGATCAATGTAAGCTGACCTGCAAGTGTTGCTAGATCATGCTCACTCAGCCCTGTCTTATCAGAATCAGTGGAGCATATGAAAGCATAAAGCAAAAATGTACCTTTGGGAGCTAGTAAGCGCCTTAAATTTTGGATGTATTTCAGCTTCCTGTCTTCTGTCAGATTATGAAAACATCCAATATCTAATATGAGGTCAAAATCACTTTTTATCGAACTTAACTTCGTGACATCGTCCAAGATGAATTCAACCTGGATACCAGCTTGCTGGGCTCTATGCTGGGCTTTTTTGATGGCATTCGAAACGAAGTCTACACCAGTCACCCGCCAATGGTTTTGAGCTAATGTAATCGCGTTTGTACCTGTTCCGCAGCCTAGATCTAGGGCTCTTCCTGGAGGATTAGATGCGATGAATTCCATTAATTCTGGTGGGGATACGCCCGTATCCCAGGGTGGTTTCTTCAGATACCAATAATAAAAAAATAATCTCTTTACGATGTTTTTCATTGGTGGATTGATATTTTTCCCTTAGCTAGTGCTTTGTCAAGGATGAAAGTTTCAATCGAAAACTGTGTTAATACGCCCTTGACAAAGCTTAAAGCGTTCCGTCTACACCCTATTCTCACTAAACAATCAAATTTGACGGAACAATAGGGCCGTGGGAATTCCAAAAAAATAACAGCTCTTGAAACGCTTGTGTGTTCGTGAATTTTCACTTAGGATGGTTGATTAAGATTGTATCAAAACTTAATAATGAGCTGTCTATTTGAATAGTAAGCATCCTCACCAAGAGATCGAGATTTATTCCGGGCTTGAGTTCGACTATCAGAGTGGTTTTGATTTTACTAGAAGTATCTCAAATTAGCGAACAAGCTTTGACAAGGATGCGGATATAACTTAAAATGAGTTGCTTCGCGAACTTATTATTTCTCTCGAGGAAGGTTAGCAAATGAAAGAATACACTACGGATAAAATCCGCAATATTGCGCTTGCTTCACACAGCAGTTCAGGAAAAACGATGCTGGCTGAAGCATTCCTGCATTATACGGGAGCTACGACTCGTTTAGGCAAAGTGGAAGATGGATCCACAGTTGCCGATTATGAGGACGAAGAGCACCGCAGAGGCTTATCTTTATCAACTGCGATCGTACCAATCGAGTACAAAGACTATAAAATCAATATTCTCGATACACCTGGATATACTGATTTTGTTGGTGAAGTAATTTCAGCCTTACGGGTTGCGGATGGTGTAATCATATCAGTTGATTCTGTTGCTGGAGTAGAGGTTGGGACGGAGATTGCATGGAGTTATAGTGAAGAATATAACCTGCCGCGTTTCGTCGTCATCAATAAAATGAATCGCGATAACGCAAACTTCCGCAAAGCGTTGGATTCTGTACAGTTAATGTCTGACAGTCGCCTGCTCCCGCTGCAGCTACCAATGGGTGAACGTCAGGATTTTTCTGGAGTAATTGACTTATTAAGCATGAAGGCATACCCTGGTGATGGGAAAAAAGCTGTCGAGATACCAGCCGAATACAAAGATGATGCAGAATCTGCCCGTATGGAATTGATCGAGGCTGCAGCAGAGGGCGAGGATGCTTTATTAGAAAAATATCTTGAGGGAGAAGAATTAAGTTCTGCAGAGATCATCAGCGGTCTGAAAAAAATTGTCTGCAGTGGTGAATTTGTTATGGTATTTGTAGCTGCGGGGTCTGCATTAATTGGGATTGGCCCCTTATTGGATGGAATCATTGAGTTGATGCCCTCACCGGCAGACACTACCGTAACTGCACTTGGAACTAGTGGAGAGGAAAATATTACAGCTATCGATGGCGGTCCATTCGCAGCATACGTATGGAAAACTACAGCCGATCCGTTTGTTGGCAAAATTACCTACTTCCGGATTTATTCTGGAATGGTACATTCTGATTCGAGGGTCTGGAACCAAACCAAAGACGGCGAAGAACGGTTGGGTACGATAAATATTATCCGTGGCAGAGAACAGATTGCAGTGAAAAATGTTCACTCAGGTGACATCGCAACTGTTCCAAAACTTAACATCACTTCCACCGGTGATACACTTTGTGATAAAGGGCATCCGTTAACACTTCCTACTCCTGAGTATCCAAACGCTCTCTACCAAGTTGCAGTTGCACCGAAAACCCAAGCAGATTCTGCGAAAATCAGCCCAACGTTGACACGCCTATGCGAGGAAGATATGACCTTGTCGTGGCATCAAGAACCGACCACGAAACAGACAATTCTCCAAGGGATGGGCGACCAGCACATCGATATCGCGGTCCGGAAAGCAGAATCTAAATTCCAAACTACGCTTACCGTGGAATTGCCCAAAGTTCCTTATCAAGAGACGATCACAAAAATGGGTGATGCTATGTACCGCCATAAGAAACAAACCGGCGGCGCAGGTCAATTTGCAGAAGTGCATATGAAAGTAGAACCGTTTAAGGATGACGAGTACTCCTTTTCTAATGATGTTTTCGGAGGTGCGATCTCTTCAAGTTATATGGGCGCAATTGATAAAGGTGTCAAGAGTGTGATGAAAGATGGTGTTATCGCTGGTTATCCAGTAAAAAACGTCCATGTCTCAGTTTATGATGGCAAAGAACACCCCGTCGATTCCAAACCGGTTGCCTTCGAAATCGCTGGGCGTGAAGTGTTCAAGTTAGCGGTAAAAGATGCTTCCCCGGTGCTGCTCGAGCCAATTATGGATGTACGCATCGTCGTTCCTGAAACAAATATGGGGGATGTTTTAGGTGATCTCAATACGCGTCGGGCTCGGGTGCAAGGTATGGATAGTGAGAAAGGGCGCTCGATCGTTACAGCAAAAGTGCCTCTGGCGGAGATGCAGCGCTATACAACTGATCTGCGATCGATTACAGGAGGACGAGGTGTTTTCTCTATGACACTCTCACATTACGAAGTTGTTCCAACCCATCTCACTCAAGAGATTTTGGATGCTCGCCAGAAGGAATTAGCTGCCGCGAGGGAAGATTAGGTCAGGATCGCGAGAATTCTACACAAATACTTGGTTCAGTGCCACATTGATGAAGCACTGGACCTTTTATTATTGATGCTGGTAGAAAACGCTTGAAGACAAGTGTTAGTCTTCCAAAACAATCCCAATACCATTAATATGTAGATTAATAATTATGGCTGAGCCCTTCGTACGGGTACCTAATTCAAGCATTGCCCAATGGCACGTTCATCCCCATCGATCAAATTCCACTACCAGTAATAGCTTATCCATCTGCATGTTCAGCGAGGTGAAGTTTAACAAAGATTATTGGAGCGAAAGCCGTCACCCAGAGACCAACCAGAGCATACCTTATATACCTGAAAATTAAGGCGCTACCAGATTCGCCGCCGGGGAATATCGCTTTTAAACCCATCCAGAAGATCAGTAACCCAATAACACCAAAGCCATATCGCAGGGCAAGTTTTCGTATTGGCGCTTGCACTTTAAAGCCCCCCTTCGCCTTGAGATAGTACCCGCCTGCAGCTAAACCAAATAATGCACCGGCATTGGAAAACAAACTCTCCAAAGCAAATGGATTAAATGGCTCTGCGTCCGGAGATGCGTTGACTGCTGACTGTAACCATTCAACCGGGAGTTCCCAGGATGATTGACTTTGTTGTGCGATGAATCCGATAATAATTATTCCGATGGAAGCCGTGAAAATCAACAAAATCTTGATCCTCAGTGAGTATGGTTCAATCCATCTGAGCAGTGGTTTCTCTAATTTCAGCATTAAGAAGAGCAAGATGGCACCAATTGCCCATCCCATGAGAACATCTATCGGGAAGTGGACGCCTAAGAACATCCTAGAGATACCGATCATAAGGATAATTGCGATCGATAAAAGCCATCCCCACCAACTGCCTATATAGTTGGCGATAGTGCCCCAAACAACCACAGAATTTTGTGCATGCCCTGAAGGCAGGCCAAATGATGTCTCAGTAGTCAATGCTCGGATTCGGTTATCGTACCAATAAGGTCTGGGAGTATGTAGAAGAATTTTTCCAATCGAGTTGATGGAAGCGCTCATCATTAAATAGATTCCTAATCTTAATCCGAGATCAGGTTGTATACACCAAAAAAGTACCGGTGAAATTAATAGATAAAACTCCTCATTGCCTAATAAAGTAAATAACTGCATGATCGGTATTAACCATTCGGTATTATTCTGAAGTGTGTAAATCAAGGTGATACCAGTCTCGTATATCGTCTCCATTACTAACTCCCAAAAATCATTTATCGTCTGACCATGGTAAAGGCTGGCTTTCTTAACCAAAAGTAACTGCTTACGGTAATAGAAGCAAAAATCAATACAATGCTGTAGGCGTAAATCAACTCGGGTTTAATATCGAACAGCAAACCAGCTAGCAAAGGTGCCACAATTGTTGCGATCGATCCGACAGTTTCACTCACGCCATATGCCGCACCCATCCTGGAGGAATCAATCAAGTCTCTAGAAACGGCAACTGCTAAGGCTCGCGCAGCTCGATAGCCTCCTAGCAGAATAAAAGCCAGGCTGTACCACATGACTCCTTCCTGCTGCCAGATTATCATCGCAAACAGCGCCACTGATACTTGTCCGAGGATGAAACCCAATCTGGCATCAAGCATCCCCAGAATAAGGTTAAGCACAACCACTCCTAAACTACTCAAAGAATAGAGCCGGCCGATGGTTTGGAATGAGAACCCGGCGATATCTTGGAGATAGTTTGGAGTTAACGGCTGTGGTAGATACATTGCCAGCACAGCAATAAATAATATTACTAGGAATGATACAAATCTGCGATTGTCGAATAAACGCAGAAAATTCTGGCTTTGAGGTTGCGTTTCGATGGGTTGAGGCTGAATTTGGAAGATGATAATGGTGGAAAGAATGAACATGATACCTGCGAATATGAAGATACTTTTAAAACCGTAACTCTCACCGAGATAGCCACCAATTGATGGCCCTATTATGGCACCTAAATTAAAAGAAGCCGAAACCGCTGTGAGTACGCGCCCAACACTCCAGCGTCCTCGTGCTGTGGTTATATAACTGTTAAGAGGCGCGACAACAAACATGGTGATTCCGTACAGTAACACACCAAATACAAACCCGGCTAAATTTGTCGATAAGGACATGATTCCGATTGCTAATAAGCCGATAATCCAGGCGCTGAGCATAATCGGCCTTCGGCCAAAATGATCTGCTAACAGCCCAGCGGGGATATGAGCAATTGCATTTGTTAAACCAAAAGCGCCTAGTATCCCTCCAATCAGGATGGGGTTGGCCCCTAGCTCCTGCAGATAGAGTGGTTGATAAGCGATGAACGATGTCTCGCCCATCCCCCAAAAGAACAAGGAGACAGCGATAAGCAGTAAATTACGATTCATAATACATTTGCAGCATGTTGCTCAATAAATTTAGCCACAGCTCTAAAAACGATCTCTCGTTCGGGTTCGCGTGTGATCACATGACCACTGTCATCAAGCCATATCATCGATTTCTCTTCGCTGCCTAAAGCATCATAAATTTTGTTCATGTTTTCAGGCGCTACCCCTTGATCTGTATGTGAGTGAATTAATAGAACTGGAACTTTGATTTTGCTTAGAACAGGTCTAAGCTCGGATAACAAGGTATCCAACTGAATAATTCCCTTTGTTGGGTATGCAGGATAATCGATATGATCCACTGCCGCTTCTTGATTATGCCAATCTGGAGGTCCTTTCGGTATATTTCGGATAAACATACCCAACGGTCGTATGAAGCGTGATCTAGGGTCTGGAGGCACGGCGTAAGGGGTTGACATCGCGACGACTCCTGTAACTGGGAAATGGGCTGCAAGGTAGAGGGCGAGGACACCACCCATAGATAAACCCATCACGAAAATATCCTTGCACATCCCTTTGAGTAGATGGTAACCATCTTCAACTGACGCAATCCAATCTTGCCAATATGCATGGTTCAAGTCATCCATTTTTGTCGCGTGACCAGCTAAGCGTACACCAAGAACAGAATAGTCTTGTTCTGCTAGATATTCACCCATCCAACGCATTTCCTTTGGGGTACCGGTAAATCCGTGTATGAGGAGACAGCCGATCTCACTTCCAGGGTACAAAAAGGGTTCTGCAGATGGAATGATCATAGATCACTCAATGACCATCAATTCGCGGTTGATAGTTGTCAGACTTTCCCCACCATCCTCGGTTACTAAGATGTCATCCTCGATTCGGACACCATTTTCTTCTGGTAGATATATCCCCGGTTCAATCGTGAAAGTCATCCCCGGGGATAATATTCGTTGATTCCCCTGCCGGATATAGGGTGGCTCATGACCTTCGATGCCGATACCATGACCTGTACGGTGAATAAAAAATTCCCCATATCCCGCCTGCGTGATTTGGTTGCGAGCAGCCTCATCGATTTGCTCTGCATATAATCCCGATTGGACGGCTTCACGACCAGCTGTATTCGCGTTGAGAACTACTTGGTGGATTTTTTCAAATTCTGGAGAGATATACCCGATCGCAAAAGTACGGGTGATATCTGATACATAGCCACCATCCGTAGCGCCCCAATCAATAACCAACATATCGCCTGGAATAAGTATCCGCTTCGAAGGCGAAGCATGTGGGTTCGCGCTGTTAGGACCGGAAGATACAATTGGGAAGAATGGTAGTTCAGGTTGCGAACCATTCCGCAAGAGCTGCAGTGTCAGTTCGGATGCGACATCTTGCTCGCTTACACCTGGATGGATCATGTTAAGGGTGGCGATAAGGGCATGCTCAGCGATATCCACTGCTTTACGAATCGCTTTGATTTCGGCGTGACCTTTGATTATGCGAAGCTCAGTAATGAGTTCATTTGCAGCGACGATGCTGTTTTTATCGGGAATTCCTTCTTCAAGTAAACGTAATTCCAGAACACGCATACGCCGATCTTCAATACCAATCCTAGCATCATTCAAAAAACCCAGTCCCAATATTGCATCTCTGAAAATCCCAGGCCAAGCATGGGGATCTTCTCCATAATCAACTGCATCGATCTCAAAATCAAGTCCTTTGATTTTCGCGGCTTCTAATTCTGGCAGGATGATAATATTTGGTTTCTCGAGCGGAAATATGGCAACAACGGGTCTTTCACTGAGGTGAAAATGGAGTCCGGTGAGATAGTACAAACTGGGACCGGGATTTAAGGCTAATGCATCAAAACCTGAATTACTCAGCAATTCTTTGAGCTTATTTTGCCGTTTGGTGTATGGTGTATAAGGATTCATCTCAGCCTCTCCTACCAACTACAATCAGGAATTTATTAAGGTGACAGGTCAACAATATGGAACAGATTAGAATTATATCTGAAGATCAAACTTGGAAATATATTTAGGGGTAATTAAAAATCAACTGGTGCAAGGTTAATGTAGTTTCCCCCGATCATTGATACGAATTAATGCATAGATGCATTGGCCAGGATTTTCTCGACGTTCTCATATGTGGTTTTGATAGCGTCTTTGAGAGCGGGTGGTATAATACATGCTCAAGGTTATTGGGCCTGTAGCGCAGTTGGGAGCGCGCATCAATCGCACTGATGAGGTCGCGGGTTCGAATCCCGCCAGGTCCATTTATAGTTTGGTTCAACAGCGCGTTGACTGGATATTTATTCCTGATATAATTCTGGCGATGTAGCAGATTGGGCCCATAGCGCAGTTGGGAGCGCGTCTCAATGGCATTGAGAAGGTCGTGGGTTCGAATCCCACTGGGTCCACCAATAATAACAGAGCCCAGCTCTGATAGAACTGGACTCTTGAATAAAGTCATAGTAGGAGTATTAAGCTATCTGCCAGCGAGTCGGGAATGAGAGGTGTGAGCCCGATTTTGTGTTTGCAGAGCACAAAGGCATTGCCGGAGCTGAACTCGCCTGCTAGCCCTTCTCGGGGCAGACCCTGCCGGTGAATTGATCTCAAGTTTCGCCAGAATCAATTAGCCGGCAGCGATAACCGCCCGTTAGCGCGGTGAAAAGTGGCTTGCCAATAGTGCCAACCGTATTGGGTACAAGGCAAACAACCTGGGTGGTACCGCGGAGTATCCCTTCGTCCCTAGTCGGCCGAGGGGTTTTTGTTTTTTTAGTGAGGAAGGATATACCGAAAATTATACGGCGACTTCAATAAATTTCTCAACCACTTTCGGATCGAATTGTTTCCCACCCATTCTCTCAAGCTCGGATATGGCATCTGAATGGGTCCGAGCTTTTCGGTAAACCCGGTCACTGGTCATAGCTTCATAAGCATCGACGACGGATACTATCCTGGCTGCGAGTGGGATGTAATCACCAATTAATCCTTGAGGGTAACCGGTACCATCAAATTTCTCTTGGTGAGAGTAGATGATTGGCGCAATGTGATTTATTCCTTCTAGGGAACTAACTATGCTCGCTCCCACAATCGGGTGTAGTCTCATCATCTCCCACTCAGTAGGATCTAAAGGCCCGTTCTTGCAGAGAATGTGTTCGGGAACACCGATCTTGCCAATATCATGCAGCATGGCTGCCCAAAAGACTGATTGGGTGTCATTTTCACAAAAGTCAAATTCCTGGGCAATGGTCTTTGCCCAGTCAGCAACATTACTGCTGTGGCCGCTGCTACTTGCAACTTGAGAATCAATGTAATGGGTCAGGTTGATGAGAAATTGTACCCATTCGATGTCACTGAAATCCATGGTTTTGAAACTCCAATTCGGGCATGTGGAGTCCTATTGTTGCAAAGAGTATGCCATCGAGGGTGTTCTGGAAAGATAGAATGTCTATTTCAAAGCAGGTTAGATTCAGATAGAATTATCGGTACCAACGAGTATTACGTTATAAGGAAAAACGCATATGCTGCCGATTTACAATCACAATGAGATTGAACCAAAATGGCAAGAAAAGTGGGAACGAGATGGGCTTTATCATGCTGATATTGATGAAACTCGCCAGAAATATTACGCACTAACCATGCTACCATACCCTTCGGGTGAATTGCATATCGGGCATTGGTATGCAATGACCCCATCGGACGCGCGCGCCCGATATATGCGGATGAAGGGTTACAACATTATGTTCCCAATGGGTTTTGATTCGTTTGGATTACCAGCAGAGAATGCAGCTATAAAGCGTAATATCCATCCTAAAGAATGGACATATGCCAATATCGACCGAATGCGCTCACAGCTGAAAAGTATGGGTGCGATGTTCGACTGGCGGCGCGAGGCAATATCATCAGACCCCAAGTATTATCATTGGAGCCAATGGTTTTTTACCCAACTTTATAAGCACGGTCTTGCTTACCGCAAAATGTCACCTGTAGATTGGTGTCCCAATTGCAATACTACATTGGCGCGTGAGCAAGTTTGGGGGGATGACCGACATTGTGAGAGATGCGGTACGCCAGTAATCAAGAAAGATCTCGTCCAGTGGTTCTTCCGGACGACGAACTATGCTGAAGAACTCCTAGATTTTTTCCAAATTGATTGGCCGGAGCGGGTAAAGACACTACAAACTAATTGGATCGGAAGATCCGAAGGTGCAGCGGTAGTGTTCTATACTGAAACAGATGACCCGATTGAGGTATTTACGACGCGCCCAGATACACTTTGGGGAGCGACTTTTATGGTGTTGGCTCCTGAGCATCCACTCGTCAGCAAAATCACTACGGATATCAACCGAGAAGCTGTAGAGACATACGTTCAACAAGCGTCAAGACAGACGGATATCGAGCGCGAGTCACTTGAAAAGGATAAGACCGGTGTATTCACAGGGGGGTATGCAGTGAACCCGGTGAACAATGAGCGAATTCCGATCTGGATTGCTGATTACGTTCTGATGACATACGGCACCGGTGCAATCATGGCAGTCCCAGCTCATGATGAGCGGGATTTTGAGTTCGCGTTGAAATTCGGTTTACCCATCTTACCAGTTATCGAGCGAGTCGATGGAAAGCTGAAATCATTTGCAGCTCTGGAGTCGATGGAGACTGGATTTCCTGCCAGTTTAACTAAGGAAAGTATCCCTTATATACTTACTGATCTAGGATACGAAGTGACGATACCGCAGGAAAAAGTCGAACAATATCTACAAATTGCCAAAACAAATTTGCATCCAGGTTGTTGGAATGAAGTCGTAGGGGCTCGATGGCTCTTCATATTCAAAGATGAAATTATCCAATGGGATACTTTAGAGACCGAACGAGAAATTTTATCCCGCTGTAAGAGCCTTAGCCCTGCGCTGCATGATATGCGCAGCTTAATGGAGATGTTGTGGCAATGTGAGTTTTATCAAGATACTCTTTACCACCATGAGTATGGAAGGATGATTAACTCAAATGAGTTCAGCGGAACATCCGGTGATGATGCCATCCCAATTGTAATTGCTTGGTTGGAAGAGAGAGGGATAGGAACCGGTACGGTAAATTATCGCTTACGTGACTGGTTGATCTCTAGGCAAAGGTATTGGGGAACACCAATTCCCATGGTGTATTGCAAGATCTGTGGTGTACAGCCTGTGCCTGATGATCAGCTTCCCATTCTTCTGCCTGATGATGTCCAATGGCTGCCAACAGGGGAATCCCCCTTGAAACTGCACCCGACCTGGTCAATAACAATCTGCCCGATGTGCGGTGAATCTGCCAAGCGTGAAACCGACACGATGGACACCTTCATGTGCTCCTCTTGGTACCACTTAAGGTACTTAAGCCCTGATTATGTTCTGGGTCCTTTTGATCCGCGTGAATATGATTATTGGATGCCGGTAGATGTTTATACCGGCGGGATAGAGCATGCGACTATGCACTTAATATACACACGATTTTTCCACAAAGCCGGTCGCGATATGGGTATCATGAAAGGACCAGAACCAATGCTGCAGCTTCGCAACCAGGGCATTGTCCTCGGAGAAGATTCGGAAAAAATGTCGAAAAGCCGCGGTAATGTCATCGCTCCAGATGATCTTGTTAATCGTTATGGAGCCGATGTGGTGAGGGCATATCTGATGTTCTTTTCGCGCTGGGATTTGGGTGGCCCATGGAATAGCAGCGGTATTGAAGGTGTTGTCCGATGGGTGCGTAGAATATGGATATTGTTCCATGAAGTCCGCGAGGATTCCTCATTCGGAAAGAATAAGCTTGATGCTTACAACCCTCAAATATTACGCAATTTGAGGCGAAAAGTGCATCAGACCCTGAGAAAAGTGACCCACGATTTCGACGAGTTTGAATTTAACACTATCATATCTGCACTGATGGAATTGTTGAATGAAATTTATAAGGCGCGTGAAGCAGGGGCATCTGGTTCGGATGAATGGAGGGAGATGGAAGACATCTATTTGCGAATGATGGCTCCTGTGACACCTCATATCGCCGAAGAGTTGTGGCAGCTTATCGGAAAGCCTTATTCAATCCACACGCAACCCTGGCCTGAAGTTGATAAAGACGCCGCGGCAGATGACACTATCCCTCTGATAATCCAGGTCAATGGGAAGCTGCGGGTTCGAATTCAAGTTCCAGTAAATATCAGCGCTGAGGATGCAAAGAGTATGGCACTCAATAATGACGTTGTCCAGAGATATCTTACGGGGAAGGTTCCTCGCCGGGTTATTTATGTGCCGGGTCGTCTAGTTAACATAGTTATTTGACTCGTAAGGATGGGCTTTTACGCCCAGCCTATTTTAATAACCATAAGAGAATACACCCTGACCGGATATGGCTTGTTTTGATTGGAGATTATTGCTGGTATACCATCTGGTAACTTATGGAAGTTCAAATCACAGCAGTGATCAACGACTGTAGCCAACATATGGAGTTACATAAACAATGCGTTACGAAGATCTAAATTGGTTCGATATAGAAAACTACTTGGAAAAAGATGACCGATTAATGATTGTGTTTGGGTCGTGTGAACAGCATGCATATTTAAGCTTACTGACCGATGTTAATGTTCCCCTAGCATTGGCAGATGCAGCTGGTAAAGACAGTAATGTTTTAGTTGCGCCGGTAGTTAATTTTGGTATTTCTCCATATTTCTTAGCATATCCGGGCACGATTAGCCTACGCGTGACAACATTATTGGATGTCGCTGAAGATATCGTCCGTTCAGTGTATCAACAAGGATTCCGGCGCTTACTAGTGCTTAATGGACACGGAGGAAATGATCCGTTAAAGGAACGACTTTATGAACTTATTAACCAGTTGGAATTACTCCAGGTAAGATGGTTCGCATGGTTTCAATCGCACTCCGTGTTAGACATTGCTGTTAAGTATGGTTTAAAGCCCGCCCACGCAAATTGGGTGGAGGCATTTCCATTTACTCAGATCGGAGAATTACCCACGACAAGTAAACACCCTATTGAAGTACCTCATATGTTGAGTAGTTGCGAAACACGCAATTTATTTGGTGATGGCTCGTTTGGCGGCCCTTATTCAGCTAGCCAGGATATTATGCAGGAGATATTTGACACGGCGTTATTGGATATTCTGCAGCTCTTGAAATTTGATTAGTAGTCAATTCATGTCAATACCTCTGAACCACAATTGATTTTGAGACAATTACGTGTGAGTTGTTTACCAGCAGGGATCTCTGTTATAAGATTAGGTTCCTATCCCATCGGATTCTATATAATTGAAATATGTTGCTGATAAAATAACCACATCTGGATTCCTGCGTACTAAAGAATATCCTGATGTGCTGCAAGTTAAGAGAATAACCTTGAATTGATATATTATGCTCTCAATACCACGATTGTTAAATGGAGTATATATCTTTTGCCTAAACTATACGGACTCAACTCTCAAATGGACGTAAAATGACTGTAGATGTGTCGGTTATCATTCCTTGCTATAAAGAAGAAGCAACGATCGGATTTGTATTGGAAGCCTTATATCATCAGACTTTTCCAAAAGATCGGTTTGAGGTCATCATTGCCGATGGGATGAGTCCAGATTCGACGCGTTCAGTGATAACCGAGTTCCATCTTGATCATCCTGGGTTGTCGATAACGATAGTTGATAATGTTTCCCGGACCATTCCCTCTGGATTAAATCTCGCAATCGAGAGCAGTTCAGGTAATTATATTATTCGTCTAGATGCGCATTCAATACCTGATTATACGTACATAGCGAATTGTGTAGGCTTGCTTGACGCGGGTGCAGGGGATAGTGTCGGTGGTATGTGGATTATCAAACCTGGGAAGGATGACTGGCAGGCAAGGTCAATAGCAGAGGCTGCTGCTCATCCTCTTGCAGTCGGAGACGCTCACTATCGACTTGGCGGCGAAGCTCAAGCAGTTGACACTGTACCATTCGGTGCATATCACCGGAATTTAATCAGCAAAATAGGTGGTTATGATGAAGCCTTGCTAACTAATGAAGACTATGAATTTAATGTGCGCATCCGCCAAGCAGGCGGTGTGGTGTGGTTCGATCCGAAATTGCGGACAACTTATATTGCCCGATCGAATTTTCGGGAATTAGCCCGGCAGTACTGGCGATATGGATATTGGAAGGCACGCATGATTAAGAAATACCCCAATACATTACGTTGGAGGCAGTTGCTGCCTCCAACGTTTGTTTTGTCGATATTTGTTTTGTTTTTAGTAGGGATTTTTGTTCCTCTCCCCTGGATTCTGCTGGCAATTGAGATTGGAGTATACTTGCTTGTGTTGTTACTGGCAGGAATCATAGGATCGTTCCAGAAAAAATATATCGGTTTTGCACTAGGATTACCGGTGGCAATTATCACAAAGCATGTATCCTGGGGTACGGCTTTTTTAGTTAGCTTATTTCAAAAATGAGTTCACAGAGTAATCTCAGACGTTCTAGCGTTTGGAAACTGCGTATCGGAGAGCGACGAGGCGTATTAATCCTCGGAGACCTCCTGATGGCATTCTTTTCCCTTGTTATTGCACTCTATAATTGGGGACTCAGCGTTCGTTTTATTGAGTTTGATCTTACTTTTTTGCAGGAACGCGTCCCAGCATGGTTTTATCTGCTGCCCTTCATTTGGCTATTGTTGCTGATTGAACTATATGACATTCAAACGGCAGGGAATTGGTCTGCAACAACTAGAGGGGTTGCTTCTGCTGCAGTTATTGGGTTTATCGTATATTTAGTGCTCTATTTCTACTATGTTGATCCACCCCGATCTCTCCTCCCACGTCGCGGGGTGGCTGGTTTTATAATCGCTGCCTCAATATTAACGCTTCTCTGGAGAAGACTTTATATACGGATATTTACTGCACCGCAGTTAATGCGCAGAGTGCTGCTGGTTGGGGGCGGGAAGGCAGGCAGTAAACTCCTCCAGGTCGCGAATGACTTGTGGCCACCACCTTTTTTCATTGTGGGTGTGGTTGATGATGATGAAAGTAAACAAGGTGAGACAGTCGCAGGGCACCCAATCATCGGGACTAGTGAAAAGCTGATAGATATCATTGCTGAGCAGAATGTCTCTGATATCATCGTAGCGATCTCAGGAGAGATGCGAGTGAGCATGTTCCAAGCCTTGATTGATGCTCAGGAGCAAGGGGTAGAGATCACGAGAATGCCTAAAGCGTACGAGGAGCTTGTTGGGCGTATCCCAATTCAGGAGTTGGAAGCCGATTGGATCTTGCGATCTTTTGTTGATGAAGCCCGAGTAAGCCGTTTCTATGAGACAACGAAACGGTTAGTTGACCTCCTGGGGGGAATTTTAGGCATGCTTATATTCTTAATATTACTACCGGTTTTGGCTTTAATAATAATTATCGATGATGGACGGCCCATCTTTTATTCGCAAACGCGATCTGGTAAAGGTGGCAGACTTTATACGATATATAAATTACGGACAATGCGGCGAGATGCAGAGGCAAACGGACTCCCACAATGGGCGAAAGAAGATGATGCGCGCGCGACTCGAAGTGGTAAGTTTCTTAGAAAAACACATTTGGATGAAATTCCGCAGTTAATCAATGTCCTTAAGGGTGATATGAGCTTAATTGGCCCAAGAGCTGAGCGGCCAGAATTAGTTGAATTGTTCCAGCAGCATGTACCGTTTTACCGTGCAAGATTGCTTGTGAAACCTGGTATTACTGGCTGGGCACAAGTAAATTTAGGTTATGCTGCTACCATTGAAGAAACGGTCACCAAGCTAGAATGTGATTTGTACTATATTAAAAACCGGAATCTGTGGATGGATATCGTGATTTTGTTGCGTACGCCCAATACAGTGATCGGATTCCGAGGCCGCTAGGCTTATTGGAATTAGTTATTAGTCAATGAGCAAACTAAAAGAAATCATCAACAATGCGGTTGATAAGATCGCCCGTTTTCCCAGAAATTGGATTATCTTCGCTGCTGACATATTGATTATTATCATTTCTGCGCTTGGTAGCTTTGCACTGCGATTGGATCTAGGTCCCCTGTTTATCCTTTATTTACCGCAAGCAATCACACTAGTCGTAGTAGCATTGCTTATCAAACCGATTGTGTACTATTTCTTTGGATTTTACAGGCGTCTTTGGGCGTATGCCAGCATCCAGGAATTAAAGCTCATCGCAGTTGGTGTTACCACCGCATCTGTTTTGGTTTCCATATTTATTGTATTCCTCCGGGCAGTGGAAGTGATCCCTTATTTTCCTCGCAGCACCCTACCAATAGATTGGCTTTTGTCCCTAGTTTTGGTCGGTGGCTCACGTTTTTCGATGAGAATTCTGGCTGAATCGCGTGGTGATACCAAACCGAATGGCAAACGCGGCCGCAGAGTGCTGGTTGTTGGTGCTGGCGATGCCGGGGCATTAGTAGTTCGCGAAATGCAGAAAAACCAACAGCTTGGTTTGGAGCCAATCTGTTTCCTTGATGACGATCAGAGTAAACAGAAACAACAAATTCATGGGATCCCGGTGATGGGAAGTTTGGTAGATTTAGCTCGATTAGTGTCCGTTTTGAGGATCAACGAGGTTGTCATCGCGATACCAAGTGCACCTGGTGGTGTTGTCCGCCAAATTGCTGATATTTGTCGGCAGAAAGATATCCCATTTAGGACAATGCCGGGAATTTATGAATTGATTGGTGGGACGGTCAATGTAAGCAGATTACGTGAAGTCCAAATCACCGACTTACTACGCCGGGAGTCTGCATTAATTGACGAAAGCAGGATAGGTAGCAACCTCATTGGGCAGCGGATTTTAATAACTGGTGCAGGAGGCTCAATTGGCCGGGAATTATGCCGCCAGGTAGCTAGATGGGGACCTTCAGCATTGATTCTGCTGGGTCATGGAGAAAACAGCATCTATGAGACTTTGCTTGAACTCGAAAAATTGTTCCCGACACTGCCTGTCCATCCTGTGATCGCAGATATTCGTGATATCGATCACATGAATGTGATCTTCGATAATTATTACCCTCAGGTTATCTTTCATACAGCCGCGCATAAGCATGTCCCTTTGATGGAATTAAATGTTGAAGATGCAGTTACGAATAATGTCTTGGGGACTCGAAATATGGTTGAAGTGGCGGCGAATTTTGGGATTGAACAGTTTGTGATGATCTCAACCGATAAAGCAATCCGCCCCACTAGTGTTTATGGCGCTACCAAAAGACTAGCAGAATTACAGGTTCTGGATGCCGCCCATCGCACGGGATTGTTGTTTTCCGTTGTCCGGTTTGGCAACGTCTTGGGCAGCCGAGGAAGCGTTATCCCGACATTTCAGAGTCAAATAGACCGTGGTGGACCAATTACGATTACTCACCCTGATATGGAAAGGTTCTTCATGACGATTCCGGAAGCTGTTCACTTGGTACTACAGGCAGCTTCAATGGGCCAGGGTGGGGAAGTATTTGTCTTAAAAATGGGCGAACAAGTGCGTATTCTTGATCTGGCAGAGGATTTAATTCGATTGGCAGGATTGGAACCAGGAAAGGATATAGAAATCGTCTTTACAGGAATCCGCCCGGGTGAAAAATTAAGTGAAGAGCTCTGGGACAAATGGGCTCAATATGAACCGACGGATCATCCTGATATAGTACTGCTTGCGGATGAAGATATCCTATCTGGGAATGCTCTTACTGGAGTCGTTAATGATTTATATCACCTTGCTCGCGAAGGGGATACTGCGTCTATCATCCGCATTTTAGATGAGTGTATTCCCGGTGCTGCAGTACGCAGTACTCCTCCACCGGATCTTACCGCGATCGTATAGTATAGCCCGTCATCTTTTATAGACCTGCTTTCAAAGGATCTTATGCCAAAGATCACAATGCCCGAGTGGGCTGACTTTTTCGCGAACTATCCAGACGCCCATATTCTCCAAACTCCCGAATGGGGTGATATCAAATCAAAATTTAATTGGAAGGTTGCTAGATTTCGCCGTAATTTTTGTGGAGCCCAGGTGCTGCTTCGGCATTTGCCGCTTGGGTTCAAAGTTGCCTATATTCCCATGGGACCAATCGGAAATATGGATCATTGGGATGATCTGCTCGCTGAAATTGATGAATTTTGCCGCAGACAGCGTGTAGTTTTCCTGAAAATTGAACCTGACTCTTGGGAATCACCAACTACAGCAGATTTGCTAGTCCAGACAGGTTTCATTTCGAGCCCACATACTATTCAGCCCGCCGCAACCCTCATGATCAATCTTCACGGAACTGAGGACAGTATATTGGCCAAGATGAAGCAGAAGACACGCTACAACATCCGTCTGGCAGCCCGGAAAGGTGTTACTGTCTCTGAAAGTACAGACATAAACCGATTCTATAAGCTGATGCAAGTGACTGGTAACAGGGATGGTTTTGGTATCCATACAAAGGAGTATTACCAATATACATATGATGGTTTCAGCCCATCTGGGCGCTGTCAATTATTTTTGGCAGAATTTTCGGGTGATATCCTGGCTGGCCTGATGGTTTTTCTCCAGGGGCGACGGGGATGGTATTTTTATGGTGCCTCAGGTAGTGAGCAGCGTGAGTTGATGCCGAATTACCTGTTGCAATGGGAAGCCATCAAATGGGCTCGATTGCACGGTTGTCAGGAATATGATCTCTGGGGGGTACCTGATGAAGATCTTGAGATGTTGGAAACCAACTTCATGCAGCGTTCAGATGGATTGTGGGGAGTCTATAGATTTAAACGTGGTTGGGGAGGACAACTCGTACGTTCAGCAGGGGCATGGGATAGAATCTATTCACCTAAGATTTACCGGCTATATGATATTTTGACAAGGCGTAAAGCAAGGGATGAGATCTAAAATCATATCCATTTCCTGAATATTGCTACCTAATTCTCTTAATTTGGTTCCCTGTTAGGCTATAACAATGCAAGATTACCCTAATCTGTGGGATAAACTAATCGATCAAATGGAATATCCGCACTTCCTGCAATCTGCGGAATGGGCTTCGGTAAAGAGTGCCTATAACTGGACTCCAATTCCTTTAGTATGGATTTCGGAAGGTGACACATATAAGATGAAAAAGTTTACCGGTAGTAATGATGGCGCCCGTGGTTCCCCATGCGCAGCGGCGATGATCCTCGAGCGTACGATACCCATCTTAGGTCGTAATTTGAATGCCCGGATTTTGTACGTCCCAAAGGGACCCATGTTAATGGACTGGGGTAATAGCAAATTATTATCAGCTGTTCTTGTGGATCTGGCAGAATTTTCTCATTACAGCGGAGCTCTATTTATAAAAATTGATCCCGATTTCACCATTGGATCCGGCGAACCAGGAGAAACATTTGCAATAACTAATCCTCAAACTGACACGATTGTCAGGTCGTTCCAAGATCACAAGTGGAGGTATTCAGAAGAACAGATCCAATTCAAAAATACGGTATCGATCGATTTGTGTCAAACGGAAGATGAGTTGCTGTCGCTGATGAAACAAAAAACCCGCTACAATATACGATTAGCGCAGCGGAAAGGGGTGACGATAAGAGCCGCCGATCCAGGAGACTATGATTCGCTCTATTGCCTGTATGCGGAAACTTCTTTGAGAGATGGTTTTGCGATCAGGGAGAAAAAATACTACATCACGCTTTGGGAGACATTTCTTGATAATCAGATGGGGGAAGCATTAATTGCTGAAGTTGATGGCACTCCAGTTGCCGCAGCGGTGATCTTGAGATTTACGAAAATTGCCTGGTATTTTCAAGGTATGTCCACACTACATCATCGCGATAGGATGCCCAATTACTTATTGCAGTGGGAAGCGATGAAACGGGCGAAGAAAACAGGTTGCCAGGTCTATGACATGTGGGGGGCTCCAGATGTGTTTACCGAGACCGATCCATTATGGAACGTATATCGATTTAAAAAAGGATTTGGTGGGGAAGTTGTCAGGCATATTGGAGCCTGGGATTACATTGCTCGCCCAGTTTCATTCTGGATATACCGCCATTCACTACCGTTGGGTTTAGCTGGATTGCGGCGAATTGGACGGAAATCGACTAGACAATCCATTTCATAAAAATATGATTCATCTCTCATCCAAGAAATATAAAGCGAATATAGGAGCCGCAGATGGAAAAAATACCAAGAGTACGGATATCTCATCTCCCTACGCCTGTTGAGCCGCTGCGGTATCTATCCACAGAGTTAGGAATTTCCCTATTTATAAAAAGAGATGACCTTACAGGATTGGCGTTTGGTGGCAACAAAACCCGAAAATTGGAATTTCTGTTGGCAGATGCCCAAGCTGTGGGTGCAAAAACACTGATAACTACAGGTGCTCTACAATCTAACCATTGTCGGCAGACCGCAGCTGTTGCTGCGAGATATGGGATGGATTGTATTCTAGTTCTCGTCGGGGAACCACCTAAGGAGATGAGCGGAAATCTTCTGCTAGATCAACTTTTAGGCGCAGAATTTTACTGGACGTCAATTGACAAACGGGATGAATCGCTGCAGATGATCTTTGAGAAAACCCAAGCTGATGGTCGAGGACCATACCTCATTCCCTATGGTGGATCAAATCGAGTTGGTGCGGCAGCATTTGCGTTTGCTATGAAAGAATTAATGGAACAAGATGTAAATCCGGATTGTGTTGTGATTCCTTCATCATCTGGGGGTACACAGGCAGGCATGGTCGTTGGCGCCCAGTTGTACAATTTTCATGGTGAAATCTTGGGGATAAGTATTGATACACCGGAAGCAGAATTGTGCTTACGCGTAGCTGATTTGGCGAATCTAACAGCAGGATTCCTGGGTAGTAGTAAAACAATTACTGCAGATGCAATCAATGTCTCAGCAGATTATCTTGGTGATGGATATGGGAAGCCAGGAGCTCTGGAAATCAATGCTATCAGAACCTTCTCCAGAATGGAAGGTATCATATTAGACCCTGTCTATACCGGTCGGGCAGCTGGCGGCTTGTTAGATTTGGCCGCAAGGGGATATTTCAAAACCGGCCAAACGGTGCTCTTATGGCATACCGGAGGAACACCGGCGCTGTTCGCTGAAGCCTACCAACCATTGTTACAGGATATCTAACTATCCATCCTATGACGAATGTCTATCGCGTATATAGGCAAATCTCACCAAACCCGCAACTATCAAGGAATATTTATATGGATAGCCAAAAGATGATGTAACGGAGATGGGTTGCACCAAAGATCCAGATCCTTCTGGATCTTTGGATGATGTGTTGGTATCGTTTTGTTGAAGGAGAATTTTTCTAGATCCTAGTACCGATAGTCTCTACCCTCTATCCCACGTTTTCCCCCGATAAATGTCGTCACTCGCAGCCACCATTGAAGCAGCATTTCCTTAAAAGATAGAGATCTAATCTCACTGCTAGCCTGTTGGGCATTCTCCAAATCTGGAGTGTATCCTTTGCTGTACGTAGTGGCTTGATATTCGGTGAGTAAGCGTTGTGTAGGTTCGATCGCCACTGGAAGCGCTTGCATCAAAAAACCCGCCCGTTCTAATGGTGTATCCGTTGGTTTTGGATGTCTACCAAGTCGATTGAGCGACATATTGATCTCGCTATATGCACGAGCTATTGGATTCAAACGCGCATATTGAGCCCACCAGCGGAGCATGGCAGGGGGTTTTAAACCCAGGCGTTGGATACCGTTTTCTAAGTAAATCGGTAGGTGAGGTATTTTCTCGTGGAGCCGTTTTCGCCGGATAAGTGGTATCATCAAGATCACGAAACCGATTACCAACCCCGTAATCAACAAAACGCCGCCGTATCTCTGCAACGTTGTCGTAGTGTCTACGTAACCCGCCCCTTCTTCTTCACCACCGAGATTAGAAAGATCAGCTTCTACATCTCCGAGTGGATTTCTCAGTTCTTCATCGACCGATTGTGGTATTTCACGGTCTAAAGAAATCCCAAGAGGTCGGACCAACATCGGTTGCGACACTGTGGGTTCAAATTCAACCCAGCCAATACCCGGGAAGTACACTTCCGGCCAGGCATGTGCGTCACGCTGTCGAACAAGATACGCATCTGGAATATCTTCAATCGGTTCGCCTTGTGCATATCCCACACTAAGTCGTGCAGGAATTCCAAGTGAGCGTAACATAATTATCTCAGTAGTCGCGTAGTAATTACAAAAACCCTGTCTGATATCAAATAAGAACCAATCGATCAACTCTTGATCAGCGGGTAGTGGCGGAACAGTCTCAGAATAGTCAATATTGTTTCGTAAATACTGGGTGATCGTGGTGGCGATATCGTAAGGTGTATCCTTGCCAGCAGCGATTTCTTGTGCTAATTTTAGTGTCCGAGGGGATATTGAATCTGGGATTTGTAGATAGCGATCTAATACCCACTCTGGATAATTCTTGCCAGCTTCTCGCAAATCTTTTATCGTGGCTTGATTCAGTGATGAACGCACCGTGTATGTCTCCCCAGTCCGTAAAGGAGGTGTCGCACGGATTAGAGCGATGTCAACTGTCCCTTCCGAATTCTCCTCAAATTCATATCGCGCAGGCCGGCTAACCCAGATCGGCTGGTTTGCGGTTAGCAGCGTTGCTAAGGAAGAGCCGATCGTGAAGGAGAATGTATTTGTTCGTGTCGAATCATCAGCTATGTCTGGATAAACAAAATCAATTTGATCTGGGGCAATCACATCTTGATCTGAAAAAGTGCTCCGCCAGCCCCCATCGTACGTATCATACACCCTGGCTCGCCAATAAAACCGTATTCCATCCGGGGGATCGGTTGGGGTGAGTACAGAAAAGATGTGAGTATCACTCATCCGAGTTCCACGCCCAAGGTTTAAATTTGGTCCGTAATAATCAGTGATTATCCCTACTGTGGATCGCAGCGACGCGAAAGCGTTGTCAAAAGTACTGCGAACGTTGTTCCACGGTCGCTTGGCAAACTGCCATGCATCTTGAGCTGCTGGAACAGTCTCAGCAACACCTGGCGCAACCCATGAGAATAAAAGGAGTACAGTAATGATAACGACAGTCACCCTAACAAAATCCAGACCGATATAGGGTGGTGTGTATGTTTGATTTTCCTGCCAACGATCACACTGCTGCAGATAGGCCATTCGAGAAATGAGCAAGAAGGAGAAGAAGAGATAAATTAGTAGATACCACGATCGATTGCCAAGTAATGCATCATAGGAATGGATGATGACTAAGATGATACCGATAGGTAAAATAACTCGCCATGCGTTGCCATGGCGAGTAAGGCTGTATCCAGCAAATATACTCACACCCCAAAACAAGATCGCCATTAATGTTAGAAACAGCAAATTATCTGAGACAGCTTGTTGTCTAATTAATTCTCCTGTGATAACCCCCAATCTACCCACTAAACTCAGAAGTCGCTCGGTCCAAAGAATTCCTTCTCCAAGTAATTGCCCTAATTGCCAGAGGATAACAAAGACACCATATATAAAGGTAAAGAAAATCACTGTTCTAGTGGAAAACACACTGTAACCAAGTGCAAATCCTGCAATCAGGCCGGAATATGCGATAATGCGGGTGATATTCAGACCTTCAGTCCAGTCAGTTGCGATCAGCCGGGTAATTGCAGTTGTGATGATCACGACCAACATTAGTACTACGATAAAATCCCACCAGCGGTTTACAGATTTTCTTTTTTGAGTCATAGTCTCAATGCCGCCTACATGTGCCTTTTTAGTAATACTAAATTATCAGCCAACAAGGTTCATATGATACAAAGATCATCGCTCATTCGAAGGATCTAAATCCCCTTATTAGGAATAAAACGGAATATCCTCTCGCGAATGGTAATCCTGATAAGTTTTCTTGATGATAATCGAAAGAAATCATAATGAAATGTAGACGAAAATTAGAAAGTAATTAATGCAAAATGAGTTTATAGTATGGTAAAATTTTTCCCGTTGTGTGTTGTTTGCAGTAAATTCATAAAGTCTGGGTGTTTTTTAGCCAAATAATCAACTTGATCCGGCATGCTGTCGTGGAATGACATCCGATCAAAGGAGCGTACATGCAAAACGACTGGCTATTCATAGGTGTATTTCTAGTACTAGCTCCCTTATTTCCAATTATTGCCATCTTAATCCCCCGATTAATTGCTCCCCGAAAATCAAATCCATTAAAAGCTGATACATACGAGTGCGGGATTGAAACTGTAGGAGATACTTGGGTTCAATTCAAAGTTCAATATTATATATTTGCCCTTGTTTTCCTCGTGTTCGATGTTGAGCTGGTGTTTCTCTATCCGTGGGCGGTCGCATTTGACAGTTTACCACTCTACGCAGTCCTCGAGGGCATCTTATTTATCTTAATTCTTGTATCTGGTCTGCTTTACATCTGGCACAAAGGTGCACTTGAGTGGGCATAAACATTATATTTTGGCTAAGCATGGTTGACATCAACTATTGAATGCCAGTAGACGCATCTATGCTGATACGCTAAAGAGTAGTTTGATGAGGAGAGTATGAATGGGTGATCCGGGTGCTTTAATTTCCCAATGGTTTGATAGTCTATTGATAGGTTGGGGATTATCTGCAGGATGGGTAGTCGTCACTAAGTCCATTATCGGTGTTGTTGTCCTCTGCGCAGTCGTATTGTTCCTAGATATTGTATTAGTTTGGGTGGAAAGAAAGGTTGTTGCCCGATTCCAAGATCGGCTTGGACCTAACAGGTTAGGACCTTTTGGGTTGATCCAACCGATTGCCGATGTTATCAAATTACTGATTAAAGAAGATATCCGACCGATTGGGGCAGACAAGTTTGTTTACAATCTGCCGCCAATTATTGCGCTCGCCACAGTTCTGGCTCTATGGGCGGTTATACCCCTCGCTTCCACTATTGTAGGGAGCGAGCTTGATGTTGGTGTCCTATATGTAGTCGCGATCGGCGCGATAGGCACCTTAGGCATCATTATGGCTGGCTGGGCGTCCAACAACAAGTATGCCTTGTTAGGTGCGTTTAGGACTGTTGCGGTGGTAGTGTCTTACGAAGTGCCCCTCGTTATCGTATTATTAGTACCAGTAATTTTGGCGAGATCGATGGGGTTGAATACCATTGCTGAGAAGCAGGATCCGGTTTGGTTTGTCGTAATCGCGCCATTAGCAGCTTTGATTATGTTTATAAGTTCTCAAGCCGAATTAGGTCGTGCTCCCTTCGACCTGAGCGAAGCGGAGTCAGAAATTGTCGCCGGTTTTCATATTGAATATACCGGGATGAAATTCGGACTGTTCTATGCCGGTGAATTATTACATGCATTGACTTTATCAGGGATTATTTCAGTATTGTTCTTCGGTGGTTGGCGTGGTCCAGGCGCAGAGACTTACCCTTTGCTAGGGGTAATTTACTTTTTCGTTAAAGCATTCATCATTTATTGGGCAATTATGTGGTTGAAATATTCCCTTCCACGTATACGTATCGACCATATGTTGGAGTTCAATTGGAAGTTCTTAACTCCGTTAGCATTGATCTTAGTTATGGTCGTCGCATTGCTGGATAAATTGATGGTCGGTTTTCCTTATTGGCAGTACGTCGCCATCATGCTAATGGCGAATATAGTATTAGTATTGATCACCTTGAATATCTTAAGATCACGGGCAAAAGGTGAGCGTAAACGCGTAGGGGAGCCGCGCCCCGTTGCCACACCTCCTCCACCTTCTTCTATCTCTTCTACGTCACCTTGAAATCGGAGTAATTGTATGACCCCTGCACAAGTTATATTTTTGATCACTGCAATAGTGACTCTCGGATCGGCATTGATGGTCGTCACAACCCGCAATATGGTGCATGCTGCGCTGTGGTTGATCCTCTCGTTATTGGGTATATCCGTCACATTTGTCTTACTGCAGGCAGGTTTCTTGGCTGTCGTCCAAGTGGTTATATATATCGGAGCGATTGCCATACTAATGATCTTTGCCATCATGCTAACGCGCGGCATTGGTGATAAGGAAGAAACCCAAACTAACCGCAACTGGCCATGGGCTCTGTTGATTTCACTTGCCATGTTTGCTGGGATAGCGTGGATGTTGAGCTCATGGAGAGGGCTATCAACCCAGATCATTCCTTTAGATTCACGGGTTGACACGATCAGTCAATTGGGACAAGCCTTAGTTTCTCCCAATCATTATCTCATCCCATTTGAGGTAGCTTCAGTTATGCTGTTGGCTGCCTTGATCGGTGCGATTATTATCGCATGGGATCGAAAATAAACGGAGGCATGATGATCCCTCTTTCTTGGTATTTAATTTTTGCGGCAGCGTTATTTGCGATTGGGATATATGGAGTTCTATCAAGGAAGAACGCTATCGCAATATTAATGGGCATCGAACTTATGCTAAATTCTGTAAACATCAACCTGGTTGCATTCTGGCGCTATATCACACCGGAAAGAATTACTGGACAGGTATTCGCAATCATGGTTTTTGCAGTAGCTGCAGCTGAAATTGCGGTTGGATTGGCATTGATTATTTCGATATATCGGCGCCGCAAAACGATTGTGGCTGAAGATATCGACATGTTGAAGTTCTAATTTTGAGCGCTGGAGAGTTTTTTCTTATTGAGCTCAATGGACGAGGAGATCTATGACGACTGATACGATTATCTGGCTCCTTCCGCTGCCGCCAGTACTGGCTTTTTTCCTGATTATTTTATTCACGAATCGTAACAAAGTACTAAGTCATAGCATTGCTATTGGTGCGGCGTTGCTTTCCTGGTTCGGGAGTATGGTGATTTTTTGGAGAGCTGTACAAGTGGAACACTTTGGAGAGCACCCTTTCAGCTCTTCCATTCCATGGTTTTCGACAGGACTCACCAATTTTCGAATTGGTGTTCTTGTAGATCCGCTTACCGCGGTGGTGTTATTTTTCGTGGCTTGGACAGTTTTAATGATTTTCATCTACAGTGTTGGTTATAACAACTTTGGCCAACCAAAAGGTGACCACGACCAGCCCGGATTACAGCCTCACGGAGCAACATTAACCGACGAACACGGGCATTCTCATAAAGTCCCATCGATAGAACCAATGTACTCCCGATTTTTTGCTTTTATCGGTCTATTTGCCTTCGGGATGTATACGTTGGTCATCTCAGATAATTTGCTGACATTGTTCATTGGTTGGGAGATCATGGGGTTATGTTCTTACTTATTAATCGGCTTCTGGTATGCCAAACCATCTGCCCGTGCAGCAATGATCAAGGCATTCATCACCACACGTGTTGGCGATGTCGTTATGCTTCTCGGACTCGTATATCTGTATTTCACCGCAGGTACTTTAAGTTACCGGGAGATTTTTTACAATCCGGAGTTTCTCAATAAGCTTGCCTCGACATCTTCTGGTTTCTTTGGGCTCTCCGTGGCTGCTGTGATCGGCATCATGCTGTTTATTGGGGTGATCGGAAAATCTGCTCAATGGCCGCTGCACGTTTGGTTGCCAGATGCAATGGAAGGTCCGACACCAGTTTCTGCGATGATCCATGCTGCAACGATGGTCTCAGCGGGTATTTACCTTACGATACGGATCTACCCTCTATTGACTGCTGGAGCTTTCCATGGCGAGCTTACATCGGCAATGGTGGTGCTTGCGTTCATTGGCACATTTACTGCGATCTTTGCAGCCACCATCGCGGTTGCCCAGAACGATATAAAACGGGTTTTGGCATATTCGACAATATCTCAACTCGGCTTTATGATCGCTGCATTAGGTATCGGTGCCTACATAGCAGCGGTCTTTCACTTGATTACCCATGCGTTTTTTAAGGCATTATTGTTCCTGGGATCCGGCTCGGTTATCCATGGCGTCGAGCATGGAGTGCTGCATACGGACGATCATGTCGACCCCCAGGATATGTTTAATATGGGTGGATTGAGAAAGAAAATGCCAATCACCTTTGTTACTTTCCTGATCGGTGGACTAGCATTAGCAGGATTTCCGCTCGTGACGGCTGGGTTTTGGTCTAAAGACGAGATCCTGGCCGACGCATTTGCAAATAAACATTATGTTGTTTTCATCACTCTCGCACTTGCGGCGTTGTTGACAGCTTTCTATACGATGCGTCAAATTACGCTGACTTTCCTCGGGAAACCCCGTTCGAAAGCAGCTGTGCATGCTCAGGAAACCACCTGGACGATGACTGCCCCACTGGTGATCTTAGCGATATTTGCCATAGGTTTTGGTTGGGTGGGTATCCCGGAAGATTTTCCAGCTCTTGGGGGCGTGCTCCCAAATTGGTTTCACGAGTATGTCGGTGGAACTCTTTCCTCCCACCCGGCGACAATAGAATTCGGTTACGAACCATTGCTGACCTCAGTGTTAGTTGCTTTGCTCGGTTTAACCTCGGGGTGGTTAGTCTACCGCAAAATACAACCTGGGTCTGTTGATCCATTAAAGAAAGTATTAGGACCTGTCTACACCGTTTTACAGAATAAATACTATTTTGATGAACTGTATAACTTCCTTTTCGTTCGTCCATCAATATGGATTTCTACGACTTTCACATATCTATGGATGGATAGAAAAGTAATCGATGGCATCTTGCATTCGATTGCGTACGCGATGCCTTTTATTGGGAGATTCTTCCGTAATTATATCGATTTGCCAATTGTCAACGGATTTGGTGATATGGTTGGCGAGGGGACAAAAAAGCTTGGACAGGTATTTCGTGTCGTCCAAACTGGTCGCGTCCAGCAGTACATGATTGGCGCACTGGTAACCATCGCAGCATTTTCAGCACTTTTTTATTATCTGCTGGTATTAACACCATAGCTAAAGTAGAAGGATAGGAGCGAATGATGGGATTCATCGCTGATCACTTGCTGACATTGATCTTGTTTTCACCAGTTCTTGCCGCGATCATAATATTTCTAATTCCGCGCGATCAGGTGAGCGTAATAAAATGGTTAGCCTTTATTCTAAGTTTTGTACCCTTTGTGTTAACTCTGATCCTATGGCTTAACTTTGATCGACACGAGTTAGGGTTTCAATTTCAAGAACAAGCTATTTGGTATCAAGCAATAGGATCGTCTTACCATGTTGGTGTTGATGGCATCTCACTCAGCATGGTTCTATTAACCACCCTTCTAACACCACTGGCAATATTGGCGTCATTTACGATTAAGGACCAGGTTAAATCTTACATGATCCTTTTCTTCTTGCTGGAGATGGGTATGTTAGGTGTTTTCCTCAGCCTGGACTTACTGTTGTTCTTTGTTTTCTGGGAGTTTGGTCTTGTCCCGATGTTTTTCTTGATCAGTCAATGGGGAAGCGAGAAGGGGGAGCGGGAAGTATTTGGACGAAAGATTCAAGCCAGGACTTATGCAGCAATCAAATTTATGATCTATACGATGGCAGGTTCGTTGGGTTTGCTCTTAGCCATCCAGATGATCGGAGTCGTTGCAGGAACGTATAACTATCAGGAGTTAGTTATCGGTTGGGACTCAATTAAAGGGTCTCTTTTCGGAATTCCGGTTCCAACAGTAAAGACAATCGCTTTTTGGGCATTCGTGATCGCATTCGCAATTAAAGTCCCAGTTTGGCCGTTCCACACTTGGCTGCCAGATGCCCATACGGAAGCACCGACCGCAGGCTCAATGATTCTTGCCGGCGTTTTACTTAAACTTGGCGCATATGGCTTTCTGCGCTTTGTCCTGCCTTTATACCCAGTCCAGGCTAAGTATTATGCCGGAGTGCTGGCTTTCCTGGCAGTGATGGCTATTATTTTCGGCGCTTTTGCCGCTTTTGGGCAGACCGATTTCAAACGTCTCGTTGCCTACTCATCAGTGAACCACATGGGATTCGTTGTTTTGGGTATCGCGGCAGCTGCATTCGCTGCAAATACTCAGAATGCAACCATAGCGCTTGAGGGTGCCGTACTGCAAATGTTTAATCATGGATTGTCAGCGGCTGGCATGTTTTTCTTAGTGGGTGTAATCTACGAACGTACCCATACGCGAAACTTGGACGAGTACGGTGGCTTGTTCCCATTGATTCCTGTGTACGGTGGGATTCTCATATTTACTTCGATGGCCTCACTGGGACTGCCTGGGTTAAACGGTTTCATCTCCGAGTTCTTAGTAGTAAGGGGTTCATGGCCAGTGTTCACCATCTTCACTGCACTTGGGATGATTGGGTTGTTATTTACCGGTGCGTATATCCTTAAGGGGATTAAGCAAGTTCTCCATGGACCATTGAATGAAAAATGGGTTGGTCACTTACCAGAGATTAATATCCGAGAGATATTTGTAATTGCCCCCTTAATGATACTCATGCTTTGGATCGGTGTATGGCCAAACTGGATCCTTGATGTAATCAATTGGGCTGTAATGACGCTATTCTAGCTTCGAGGTGAAGAATGCAATTTCCAATTTTGAGTGTAATTGTTTTTACACCGATTGTTACGGCAATCATCCTTCTATTGATCCCTAGTGACCGGAAAACCGAGGTAAGGGTCACTGCACTCGCTGCAGCAGCTTTTGCCCTGCTGTTGTCTATCTGGGCTTATTTTTCATATGATATTAGCGCTGGTGGGTACCAATTTTTGGAAAAATATGCCTGGTTGCCTTCGGCGGGTATATCTTATCAAGTCGGCCTTGATGGGATGAATGCACCTTTAGTGTTGTTGACTGGAATTGTAATGTTCACAGGTGTATTGATCTCTTGGAAGATAGATGACCGCCCAAGAGAATTTTTCGCATTCTTATTCATCCTGGCCACAGGTGTCTTCGGTGTTTTCGTGGCGCTAGATCTATTTATGTTGTTTTTCTTCTACGAAATCGCTGTATTTCCGATGTACCTGCTGATCGCAATTTGGGGTTGGAAAGAAACACGCGAATATGCCGCGATGAAGCTGACATTGTACCTGTTTATTGGATCGGTCGTTGCTCTGGTTGGCGCGCTGGCTATGTACTTTACCTCAGGACTGGGTACATTCAATATGCTTGCACTAGAGCAGGCAGGCTTTTCAGCGAGCTTCCAAAGAATCGTATTCCCGTTTGTTTTCTTTGGTTTCGCAGTTCTTGGAGGTATCTTCCCGTTTCATAATTGGAGCCCAGATGGTCATGTAGCTGCACCCACAGCTGTCTCTATGTTCCATGCTGGTGTACTAATGAAGTTGGGGGCATTCGCTGCGCTGCGAGTTGGCATCATGCTGCTCCCGCAGGGTGCTCAGTTTCACATGCCTTGGATTATCATCTTGACTTTAGTAAATGTAGTTTATGGTGCATACATCGCCATGGTCCAAAGTGATTTTAAATATGTGATTGGATTCTCATCTGTCTCACACATGGGTTTAGTCTTGATGGGATTTGCGACTTTATCCCAGGATGGGATGCTTGGAGCTGGGCTGCAGATGTTCTCCCATGGGGTTATGACTGCGCTTTTCTTTGCTGTCGTCGGAATGGTTTATGATCAAGTGCATACGAGAGAGATACCAAGGTTAGGTGGATTCCGTAAGATAATGCCGGTCGTGGCGGTTGCCTTCATTGTTGGTGGGCTTGTATCGATGGGTATGCCGGGATTCTCTGGATTTATTGCTGAATTTCCGATTTTTATGGGATTGTGGGCTACCTATCCGTGGGTAGCGATAATTGCAGTAATTTCAATTGTCATCACGGCGTCCTATATCATCCGGATCATCACAAAAATCTTTTTTGGCAAAATCCCGGATGAGTTTAATGACCATGTCCAGGATGTTACCGTATTAGATAAGCTCGCTTTAGTAGTATTGTCAGCAGTACTCATTGGCATAGGCGTTTATCCTCCGTTAATGGTCCCAATCGTATCATCTGGTGTGGAACATATCCTACGCCTCTTGGGAGGTGCATAAGTGTTCAATTTCGAGTTTGAACCTTGGATGGTTATCGCAATATTACCTGAAATCTTGCTCCTTGTTTTAGCATTGGTGATCCTAGTTTGCGACCTGTTTTTACCGGAAAATTATCGCCGGCATCAAGGTTGGATTGTTGCTGTTGGATTAGGGCTCATTGCACTTGTGGGTTTAATATTTTCACGCTCCACCATCAATGGGGAGCTAATGTGGGGGGGGATGCTGCGGAATGATTGGTTTGCATTTTCATTCAGAATGGTCTTCATCTTTGCTGCCGGTATCACCGCATTATTCTCAATGGATACTCCCAGAATAGGAAAGCGGGGGGATTACTATGTATTATTTTTGGTATCCACGCTGGGAATGAGTTTGATGGCCATGTCAGCCGATTTAATCATGCTATATGTAGCCATTGAGACAACATCAATCTCGTTATATATCTTAGCTGGTTTCCTTACGCATGATGATAAATCCACGGAAGCAGGATTTAAATACTTGTTATTCGGGGCAATGACATCAACTGTAATGCTGTACGGGTTAAGTTTGGTTTATGGTTTTACCGGAACCACAAATATCTATGCTTTAGCAGAGCTAGCGTATGTCAATCAGTTGTCGTTAGTTCCCTTGATCGGGTCATTGCTGCTAATTTTGGTTGGTTTCGGTTTCAAAATATCGGCAGTACCTCTGCATTTTTGGGCTCCCGATGTTTATGAGGGTTCTCCAACCCCAATTGCGGGGTTCCTTTCCACAGCTTCAAAAGCGGCTGGTTTTGCCGTTTTAGTTCGGGTTTTGTTGGCTGCGTTCCCATCAGTGGCACCATATTGGGGCGCGTATTTAGCTGCCCTAGCTACGGCAACGATGACTTTGGGCAACTTGTTAGCCCTCGCACAGAAAAATATCAAGCGTATGCTAGCCTATTCTTCAATCGCTCATGCCGGATATGTGTTAATCGGTTTAGTAGCTATCTCATACCTTGGTGTAACGAGCCTGGTTGTGTACTTAATCGTATATGTAGTAACGAACTTGGCGGCATTTGGCGCAGTTACTGTTGTTGGACGGATCTTAGGGTCAGATGAGATCGCTGATTATGCGGGGTTGAGCCGGCGTTCCCCTTGGCTGGCTCTCGTTATGATGATAACGTTTCTCTCCCTAGCTGGCATGCCTCCTTTCGGCGGATTTATCGTGAAGTTCGCTGTTTTTGCCGCGGCGGTCCAAGCAGACATGATTTGGTTGGCGGTTGTAGGTGTCATAAATTCGATAATCGGTTTGTACTACTACCTATCAGTGCTCAAAGTTGTATATTTGTATCGATCTGAGGATGAAGACAAGACGCTTGATATCACTAGACCATATCTCCTTGGATTAGGGATTTTATCTGTAGGTATCGTATTACTGGGAATTGTATTTGCACCATGGTTTGCAGTTGCAAATCGAGCAGCGACTTCACTTTTTTAGTCTGGTTATCACCGGTCACCTTCGCTTGATTTTAGGTAGGTAACAATATTGGACAACTATGCACCAATTTGTTGACTGATTTTTGTGCCTTGTGTTACAATTCGCAAGCCATGGGAATAACCAGCAAAAAAGATGAGAAAAAGCGTAATGAATACGCGTTCAATCTCTCTTTAGCTGTTGTTGCCGGTCAGGTGGGCTGCTTAACTTTAGTGCTAGTGTTAGCAGCCCTTTTTACTGGATTATGGCTGGATAATTATTTCCAGACTAGACCAATGATTACAGTGCTATTGATGATTGCTAGCGTACCAGTAACACTTGTCCTGATGTTTTGGGTAGTAAAATCTGCTACCTCCAGATTGCATCAAAACCCAACGCCAGAAAACACGAATGAGGAGGAAGCTGAAGGTGGAAGATAATCAAAAACTTGAGCAAGAACTCCATGAAGCTGAACACGTAACAGAGGATCTGCTTGAAGAAGCTGCGAAGAAGGAAGATCTCTCCAAATTGCGTTGGGGGAAGAACCGTTGGTTCGTCTTGCTGTTTATCATCCTTGGATTTATAAGTGCGAGGTTTTACCCACCTATTCTGCCTCACATCCAGCTGCCAGCTGAAAAATATCCCAGCGGTTCATTACTGTCCTTACCGGTCATAGGTGATCTATATTGGACAAACACTTTGACCGCAATGGTTTTTGCAGATATATTGATTTTCCTTATTGCTATACTTGTACGCCGTGCAGTCAAGAGCGGAGCACTAATTCCGGGTGGGTTGGCTGGAGCTATCGAAGCCTTATTAGAGGTCATTTACAACCTAACCGAATCCACTGCTGGGAAGTGGACAAAGACAATATTTCCCTGGTTCGCCAGCATCACGCTCTTCGTCTTGATCGTTAACTGGATGGAGTTAATTCCTGGAGTTGATAGTATCGGTTTCCTGGAGCATGCTGAGCATGGTTATCCGATTGAGCAAGTATTCGCGAACTTGTACACATTGGTACAACCAGCCGAGGAAGCAGCGCATGCAGCAGAAGCTGGAGCACTTGGTGGTGAAGAATTATTTGGCTTAATTCCCTATGTGCGGGTCTTATCGACTGATCTCAACTTTACCGTAGCACTGGCGTTAATCTCAATCGTTATGACCCAAGTCTACGGCGTACGCTCACTAGGGGTAGGCTATTTCTCGAAATTTATCAATGTTGGGGGGATTTTTAAGCGACCCATATTTGGGATTATCGATTTTGGCGTAGGCCTCTTGGAAATGATCTCGGAGATATCAAAAATACTATCGTTCTCCTTCCGTTTATTTGGAAATATTTTTGCCGGGTCTGTCCTGTTATTTGTTATTGGCACGCTCATACCTGTATTCGCCCAATCAGTGTTTTTGATGCTCGAATTCTTTGTGGGGATGATACAGGCCATCGTTTTTGGTATGCTAACCATGGTCTTTATGTCACAGGCTGTTGCCGGGCATGGTGACCATGGCGAGGAACATTCTCATTAATTTGTGATCAACGGGCGGGGCTTTATCCACTATTACGCCCGGGATAAACTAATTTTACGGCGGATGTGGAACAAGGTTTCCCCACCCGGATCAAAAGATAGGAGGAATAATTCAAAATGGAAGTTGCAGCCGCAAAACTCATTGGTGCAGGATTGGCTATGATCGGCACAATTGGTGCTGGACTTGGCATTGGCGTCCTTGTAAACGGAGCAGTACAGGGTATTGCCCGAAATCCTGATGCAAGTGCAAATGTTCAGACCAACATGATCCTTGGAATTGCGTTCGCTGAGGCTGTTGCGATTTATTGTCTGGTTGTCGCTTTGCTGATCCTATTCGTAGGGTAGGAAATGTAATCGTAGAAACCACGCAAAGAAAGGAGATATGCCTTGGAAGGACTTGGTCTAAATTTAGGGTATTTACTTGTACAGATCTTCAACTTCGCAATCATTTTCATTGTCTTGCGAACCTGGGTATTCAAGCCGATCTTAGGTTTACTTGACAAGCGACGAATAAGCATTGCACAAGGTCTTGAAGATGCTCGTATTGCAGCCGAAGCACGCGAAAATGCGGAAAAAGAAGCCCGGGCAATCATCAATCAAGCGCAAACAGAAGCGTCTCAAAAAGTCCGTGAAGCAACTGAACGAGCAGAGGTCGCTGCACGTGATGTAATGACAGAAGCTGAAGAAGAGGCGGCGAAAGCCCGTGAGAATGCACGCGCTGAAGCACAGTTAGAGCGCGATCGAATTCTGGCAGATTTGCGCGGTCAAATATCTGCCTTAGCTATGGCAGCTGCTCAGCGATTGATTGGTGAGGCCTTGGACGAATCGCGTCAACATGCACTCATCGAAGAATTCTTCTCAGGGGTCAAAACCGGCAAGGTTGTCGTCCTGGAGGGTGAAATCGTCAGCGGCGCTGCCGCGGACGTCACCAGTGCCCTCCCGCTGAACCCTGACGAACAAGAAACGGTCAAGAATGATATTCTCTCAAAGATTGGTGAAAAGGCTAGCGTTACTTTTCGTGTAGACCCGACCATATTGGGAGGAATTATTGTGCGCATCGGCGATAAGGTCCTCGATGGATCGGTTGCCGGTCAGTTGGAAGAGTTGCGACAAGGGTTACAGTAGTTTTCGCCATACTTATAATAGTCATTTACTGCATCCCGTTTTAAGAATTATTTTACGGGATTCAGGGCGGGTAATTGCCACTTATTATTAATCGAAGCTGATACTAAAATGTACCTAAATTAGGCGCCCAGACAATTGTCATGGGCGTCTGTGATTAATAGCTTAAAATATATCCGGTAATTTTACTTATCCCGGACCACCGTAATGTCTGATTTCGATATCCCGACAAACAAGAAACTAAACCGGTTGCTAAAAGCAGTCGAACAAGATCTGGATATATCCGTTAATGACTCAAGCAACCTAGACATCAATATATCCAACATCCAGATTGATTCTCGTAAAGTACTGCCAGGTACGCTTTTTGTCGCAGTTGCGGGACAGCATGTCGATGGGTATGATTTCATCCCGGATGCAATCCATCGCGGTGCTTCGGCAGTGGTTGCCTCCAAGCAGGCCAAGGATATCGCTGTGCCGTATCTCAGAGTGCAGGATACGAGAATAGCCTTAGCGCATCTGTCTGCTGCACTCTATGATTACCCTGCCAGACAGCTCACCGTTATCGGTGTGACTGGTACAGATGGAAAAACAACAACCACCAATTTAATTTTTGAGATCTTGAAGTCTGCTGGATTCAAAACAGGTATGGTCTCGACAGTAAATGCAGTCCTTGGGGATCAAACGGTCGATACAGGATTCCATGTTACAACACCCGAATCCCCTGACATCCAACGCTACCTAGCCGTGATGGTTTCGAAAGGGATCACCCATGCCGTGATCGAGGCAACGTCACATGGATTAGCCCAAAAGCGGATCGATGCTTGTGATTTCAACGCCGCTGTTGTAACAAATATCACCCATGAACATCTTGATTACCATGGTTCTATCGAAAAATACCGCGACGCCAAAGCAGATTTATTCAGGGAGCTGGTTAACGCAGAAACCACTCGTCCAAAGATTGCAGTTCTTAATATTGACGATTCTTCATATAGTTACTTACGACCGATCCTTGATGATCATAACGAACGGATCGCCAAAAAATCCCTAGAGCAGATCAACGTGATTACTTATGGATTAAATCCTACTGCTCAAGTGACAGCATCGGACATTAACTACGGTATTTCCGGCAGTAGTTTTCGCATTCCTTTCAAAGAATCCACTCTACCGGTCGATTTGCGGTTGCCAGGCGAATTCAATATTTATAACTGTCTGGCGGCAATCGCCTTAACCTTTGTGGGTTACAACATTGGTCAAACTGCAATCCAAAACGGGATATTGACCTTGAAAAATATTCCAGGCAGGATGGAATCCATTGATATGGGGACAGATTTCGACACGATTGTAGATTTTGCACATACACCCAATGCATTGAAAAGTGCTCTAGAGACCGCAAGAGCAGTGATTGTCAATCGGGGAGCGCCAGGACGTATCATCGCGATCTTTGGCTCGGCTGGCTTACGGGACAAGCAGAAGCGTCGAATGATGGCAGAAATCTCCGCCGAGCTAGCTGATATATCTATCCTAACTGCGGAAGACCCGCGCACAGAATCGTTAGAGTTGATACTTACGGAGATGGCAGAAGGAGCGATGGATCGGGGGGGACAGGAAGGGGTAGACTACTATTGCATTCCGGATCGTGGAGAAGCACTAAAATTGGGGGTTTCCATTGCTCAACCTGGCGACATTGTGATGGCACTTGGAAAGGGACATGAGCAGTCCATGTGCTTCGAGGAAGTCGAATACCCATGGGATGACAGAACAGCCATGCGAGCTGCGGTTGCTGAGTACTTCGGTATCGAAGGCCCGGAGATGCCGTATTTGCCCACCAAACACGAGCGATAAAAAAGCCTTATCTATCGGGCTTGTAAATGAAGATGTAAGCGGATAATGGATGTTAGTATTTAAAGTACTCTCTCACCGGCACAAAGGTTTCGAATAGACGCGTTGGCAGATCACCAATTATTACTGGGTGTTCCGCATTCCCTGGGATGATATAAACATCTCCTGCTCTACATATCTTTGTTTGCCCACTGATCGCAAACTCAATTTTGCCTTCCAAGACATAGCCGGCTTGTTCATGCGGGTGTATATGAGGGGGTAAGACTGCATGGGGTTCTAGAGTGACAAGAGCCAAGGTCATTTTGTCTCCCCAAAAAGTCCGTGCATTGATACCAGGTACAATCTCCTTCGTTTGTCTATCATTTGAATCGTAGAATATCATGATGTCTGCAAATCTTCTGCCGAGAAATTCAATAAATAGATGAAGATAATAGCGGCCATAGCTCGGATGTATTGATTTTTATTATCAGAGCTAATTTTAGCAGATGAAGATGTGCTGGCAGAAAAATGAGTTGTATGGAGTGATCCATGCAACTCATTTATAATTGTCCAATCGTCTTTTCTCTACCGGCGGCGATTGGAGCGCTCACCGCTGTTTCTGCCTTTGCCTCGGGAACCGCCTTTTCCACGATCCTTTGCTTGGGCTTCTTCAGCTGTCCATCCTTCCAGAACTGCTTGCCTGGAAAGTCGGATCTTCCCTTGAGCATCGATATTGGTGACCATAACTGTGATCTCTTCACCAACGCGGGCTACATCTTCAACTCGGTCGATACGTTCGCTGTCCAGTTGGGAAATGTGGACCATTCCATCTGTTCCGGGGATTATCTCCACGAATGCACCGAAATCTGTTGTTCTCACTACACGACCAGTGTAGATACGCCCAACCTCTGGAGTTTCGGTCAACCTTTCGATTTTCTCTACTGCCAGTCGTGCACTCTCGCTATCGCTTGTCGCGACAAACACCGCGCCATCTTCACCGATATCAATCTTTGCGCCAGTTTCATCTTGGATACTGCGGATAGTTTTGCCACCTGGCCCAATAACCGCGCCAATCTTATCGACGGGTATATGTACTACTGTGATGCGTGGCGCATGCGATTTCAGATTTGGGCGTGGAGCACTCAGCTCGGTGAGCATTTTATCCATAATCGCCGATCGGGCAACTCGCGCACTTTCTAGGGCTTCTGTGAGCACCTGTGAGGGTATACCCTTGATCTTGATATCCATTTGCAGTGCGGTGATGCCTTTTTCTGTACCGGCCACTTTAAAATCCATATCACCGAGATGGTCTTCCATGCCAAGTATGTCGGTTAATATTGCATAATCATCGCCTTCCTTGATTAATCCCATAGCGACACCGGAAACTGGGGCTTTGATGGGAACACCGGTATCCATCAATGCCAGAGTTGATCCACAAACCGAAGCCATTGAAGAAGATCCATTGGAGGAAAGCACTTCAGATACCAACCGCAATGTGTAAGGGAAATCGGATTCAGGAGGAATAACGGGTACCAACGCTCTCTCAGCCAAAGCGCCATGACCGATTTCACGTCGGGACGCTCCACGTAAGAACCGGGTCTCACCAGTTGAGAATGGAGGGAAATTGTAATGGTGCATATAACGCTTGCTTTCCGAAGGCGAAAGAGAGTCAATCTCTTGGGCTTCCCGTGGCGTACCAAGAGTGGCTAACGTTAATACTTGAGTTTCACCCCTGGTGAATAGACCCGAACCGTGTGCACGTGGGCTGGTGTTGACTTCACACCAAATCGGTCTAATTTCTGTTAGCCCGCGACCATCAATACGCTTCCCATCTGTTAGAATACGCGAACGGATGATCTGTTTGTACGCACTTTCATAGGCTTTGCTCGCCTCGATAGCACGCGTCTCATCACCCTCAGTTGAAAATTCAGCAATGGTCTCAGCTTTTAAGTTGTCAAAGGCTGAGTAGACTACTGATTTTTCATATGGTTGTGATAGGATTTGGTTAATTGGATCTGAGACACGATTAAGAACCTGAGTATAGAGTTCTTCGTCGATCTCCTGTTTTTGATACTCTCGCTTGGGTTTTCCAATTTCACGCGCCATCTGTTCCTGGATATCGATTATTCCTTGAATGGCTTGGTGAGCATACTCAAGTGCTTTTACCATTGTCGCTTCTGAGACTTCTTGCGCGCCACATTCCACCATCAAAATAGCGTCGCGCGTCCCCGCAATACGCAAGTCCAGTTCGGAGTATTCGATATCTGAGAAGGTAGGATTTAGAATGAAATCACCTTCGATCAACCCTACCCGAACAGCACCAACTGGCCCTCCCCAAGGGATATCAGATATCATCAAGGCAGCAGATGCGGCATTTACTGCCAGGATGTCGATGGGGTTTTCCCCATCTGTAGAGAGAGAATAGATGATTACCTGGACTTCGTTCCGCAGGTCTTTTGGGAAAAGCGGACGCAGCGGTCGGTCGGTTAATCGGTCGGTGAGGATTGCTTCCTCAGTTGGTCTTCCTTCTCGACGGAAGAAAGAACCGGGAATGCGGCCACCAGCATATAGCCGCTCTTCGTAATCTACTGTCAGAGGTAAGAAATCAATCCCCGGTCGCTTGTCACGGCTCATAGTTGCAGTAGCGAGGACAATTGTATCGCCAAGCTGCAGCGTCAATGCACCACCTGCTTGACCGGCAAGCTTTCCACTTTCAAAGGTAAGATTTTTGGTACCAACTGAAAATTGGTACTGTTTTACTTCTGGTTTCATTATATTTTCTCCTTGTATTCCCACCTGGTCAGGGACTGAAAGGTGCCTGCAAAATGATCTGTTGAGTAATCCGTCTTGTTAGCAGCTTTCAATTCCCAACCGGTGGATATCAAAAAATGAATAGGATCAGCGAACTCCGCTCACCGATCCTAATTGGTCATGACGAAATAATATTAAATGGCTTATAGGGCTGATTTTTAGCCCCCAGTGAGTAATTAATCAAACTAAACTCATAAAAAGTGAGTAGATGCACTTCATTGTCACATCTACTCAATCTGACATAATCTACTTGCGGCGAATGTTGAGAGTTTCGGTAAGCGCCATATAACGCTGAAAGTCATTTCGCCGCACATAAGACAATAATCGCCGGCGTCTTCCGACCATTATTAATAAGCCTCGCCGCGATGATTCGTCGTGTTTATGGGTGCGTAGGTGATCTGTAAGTTGGGTTATCCGCTTGGTCAGAATCGCGATTTGTACTTCAGGGGAACCTGTATCGCTCTCATGACGCGAGAACTCTTTGATAAGTTCTGTTTTCAATTCTTTATCGAGTCTCATGACGTCTGCTGTCTCCTTTCGTATTTTTTTAGCAGGTCTCCATACGAGTAGCTTTCTGCCGCTCGTAGGGCTAGTCAAGCGCAGCGATTATACCACATGATAATAGAGTCTTCCTCGTAATTAAATTAGCAAAGTTCACATGCGGAAAGTTAGGGAGCTGTCTCGTGATTGAGAATGGCAGGTAGGTTATTAAAACCTAACGGTGTGCTCGAATAACATCCTCTAAACCACGTTTTAGCTCTGGCGAAAATTCGTTTATGCTGTGTCTGATGAACCATGCTGTATTGCTGTTATCTTCGATCGCCATATTTTGGCGAAGGAAGTACGCTGTCTCATGTTGGGTACGGTGTACAAGAACTACTATTATCGAGAGCACATACGGTCTGGTTTCGGGTGTTGCTTCTCTTACTAGGGGTCCGAGTAAATTGAACAGCGCAGGGAAATTTTCATACGATGGAGTACTCACAATTGGTTGTAGTGCTTGTAGTCCCAGGATCTTCGAGCTCACGTCTCCTTGGATGATCAATTGTCCGATACGAGTAATTAAGTATTCTGAGTTTTGTGCAACCAACATCTGGCAGCCTTCTTTGAAAAGAGCCTCTTGAACCTGAAAGTCCACAGTAGACCGTGACCATCTGATTATTCTGTCCAAGATCAGCGAGGGGTCTTCCCCATTAATATATCCAATTAGATGGGCAGCCAATATCTGGAATTCAAGGTATCCTTCATCCCAAAATACATCGCACAGCTCGAGTACAGCCTTGGGATTGCTTGCTGCGTAAGGTTTTAGCTCAGCTAGAATTTGGCGAAGAACCGGTTTTGGTACTAGGTATGCTTTACCCAACGGCGGAGGATCTCCGGATTGCCCAGCGCGTTGTGTTCGATTGGCGTATGCGTCTAATATGCCGTGTATTGCGTGGATGGATTCATCTGGGTTGTCAATAACTTCAGATAAGACCGCTGTTTTTTGCCGCAAGCGGGTTAGCTGTATTGCAGGCATTGGCGACTCTTTTTAATTGTAAACATTCTTACTCTAAAAAAATGCGTCACAAATTAAGGCTTCAACTGGTCGATGACATTATCAATCGACGGTAAGTAATTTATCCAAGCCCTTTGTTCTGCTGGTATATAATCGCTAAAACAGGTTAGAAATTGGTCAAATACGCCCTGCCAACAATCACCGATCAAGTATATAGGTTTTGGGGCGATAGCGCCAATTATCAATAAATTCCACATCAATGAAATCTCGGCTAGTGTCCCTGGTCCACCGGGTAGTGCTAAGGCTATGTCACATCGGTCGATTAATGCAACCATGCGTTCCACAAGCGAAGTGAAGCGGAGTTCCTCTGTGAGCCAGGGATTAGGTTTTACACGGCGCCAGGATTCAATTTGATCGCATGTGACACCGATGACCTGGGCACCATTTTCCGCTGCGCCGCGTGAAATGGCTTCCATCGAACCGATATATCCCCCGGTGATTACATCATGATTTGCCTCACCAAGTAAGCATCCAAGTTTGTACGCATCTTGGTAAGCCTGGTCGCCAGGTTTTGGTTTAGAACCACCAAATACAGTGACACGCATAACCCAATCTCCTCGTATTTGTATCGATAGCGTTTTAGTTAATTGTTTTTCCAGGATCTATGGTAGTTATCTTCGAGCTTATTTAATATGGCTTCTTCAAGGTCAATCTCAGCTATACTTGCGATCTGGAGTAGGTATAGAGCAACATCTGCTAATTCTCCGGATAGATTGTCTGAATCGTACAGCTCTTCATGCCATTGAAAATGCTCAAGCACTTCTGAAGCCTCTAAATTTAATGAGATTGCTAAATTCCGCAGCGTCTGCGGACGATCAGAATCGAGTCCATACCATCCTTTATCCGCAACAAATTTATTCATCAGCGCGGTAAGCGCAGTAATATCCAAAATGAACTCCTCAATAAGAAAAGGTATTAATCTCCTTCATCAACTAGGCTAATCCCAATTCAGTCTGTCGCTAACCTTCGTGTGTATTTAACCAATACGAGAGCCGGCATTATTGTTGATGTCCGAGATTATGGTCTAATTATGCCATGATTTCATAACATCCTTTGATTCGATAAAGGAGCAGGCTTTCCTTTGGGTAATCTGATTCGGATAGATTACAATTAAAACAATCCGAACTGGATGGGATTGTGGGTTAGCACATTGCGAAGAAAAAGATGAAAATAATCCTTACGCACGAACAGGCAGATTTTGATGCTATTGCATCCTTGTTAGGTGCATATTTACTTGATGAGACCAGCAACCCTGTATTGCCGCGTCGGATGAACCGTAATGTACGTGCGTTCCTAACTCTTTACGGGATGGAAATGCCTTTCATAGATCCGCGTGACCTACCTGGGGATGAAATCACATCGGTTACTATTGTAGATACTCAGTCCATGATCAGTGTCAAAGGCATGACGCCAGACACATTGGTACATGTGATTGATCACCATCCATTGCGCGAAGATATCCCGAGAGATTGGAATATCACCGTGTTTGGCACGGGTGCAAATACTACACTCTTCGTCGAGGTGATGCAAGAGCGCAATATCTTGCTTAGTCCGATTCAAGCAACCCTCCTGCTGCTGGGTATATATGAAGATACTGGATCACTATCCTATAGTCGAACGACTGCGCGTGATTTGCGAGTTGCTAGCCATCTGCTTGATCAAGGGGCGAATCTTAAAATTGCCGCAGATTTTCTTAATCACCCCCTTTCCCCCACTCAACAACAGTTATATGATCACTTACAGAATAATTTACACTCTTATCAAATTCATGGTCAAACAATTGTCGTTGCTTGCAGTGATGAGCTGATTACAGACGAAGAATTATCTACAATTGCTCATAAGCTGCGTGATTTACTAGACCCTGATGCTTTATTTCTCTTGGTAGAAACCAGTGGAGGGGTGCAGTTGATCGCCCGTTCAACTAGCGATAATATCAATGTAGCTGAAGTAACCGGGTATTTTGGTGGAGGTGGACATGAACGCGCTGCGGCAAGTTTAATAAAAGGAAAGTCAATCAAGGAGGTTAATCATGAACTTGTGGAGATTCTCCCTGGAAAGGTAACCCCAGCAATCACAGTTGGCGAGATCATGTCACGAGGGCCACAGGTACTGGAAATAGATACACCTGTGGATGTAGCCGCTGACCAGATGCGCAGATTTGGGCATGAAGGATATCCGGTGGTAAAAGATGGCAAAGTAGTTGGTCTGCTAACTCGCCGGGCTGTCGATCGGGCGATGTCACACCGGCTGAATTTAAATGCCGGAAGACTAATGGAATCGGGTGAGGTCACTGTTCACCCCAATGACTCTATTGACTTGCTGCAAAGCTTGATGACAAATACAGGTTGGGGGCAAATTCCGGTCGTCAATCCCGACACGGGTATCATTGAAGGGATCGTCACTAGAACTGATTTGCTCAAGACCCTCACGCAAAAACAAAAAATTCCATCACGACGCAATATTGCTGAACGGCTCGAGGCCACTCTCCCGCCCGGGCGGTTGGCTTTACTTCTCGCTGTTGCAGAAATCGCTCACCAACAAAGGAAGGCGGTTTTCATCGTAGGTGGATTTGTCAGAGACTTGCTGATCGAGATACCTTCAGTTGATTTCGATTTAGTAGTAGAAGGCGATGCGATCGAACTCGCACAAACGGTGGTGGGTAAATTTGGAGGCAGGGCAACTTCACACAGCCGGTTTGGTACTGCCAAATGGTTAATCGCCACCGATACTTCCAGAACGCTCAAGCTGTTATATCCTGATCTCTTAGAGCATATCACTGAATCTGACCAAGAAATTCCTCTCCCAGAATCCTTAGATTTTGTCACTGCTCGGACAGAATTTTATAGCCACCCGACAGCGCTGCCGACTGTAGAACAAGGAAGCATTAAGTTGGATTTGCACCGGCGAGATTTCACGATAAACACATTAGCCCTGCAGTTAGATGGTCCGCATTATGGAGAGTTGCATGATTATTGGGGTGGTCTTTCTGATCTGAACAATGGTATTGTCCGTGTTCTGCACTCCTTATCATTTATTGATGACCCCACCCGGATCTTGCGGGCAGCTAGATTCGAACAGCGATTCGGTTTTCGAATCGATAACCGGACATTAGAGCTGCTGAAGGAGGCATTACCCCTATTGGACAGGGTGTCTGGAGATCGCATCCGACATGAGATAGATAGCATTCTCATCGAAAAGAATGTAACGAAAGAGTTGCTGCGGCTTTCTGAACTAGGCGTACTCAAACAAATACACCCAGATCTGATTTGGGACAATTGGTTGTCGGACCGATTTTCATATCTTGCTGCAATGAATTATGCCCAAATGTGGTCAGATAAACGTCTGAGGAGAATAGATAACGAGCATAAACAAACGCTTTACACGATCTGGTGTATCAGGTTGGACCAACGACAAGTGAGGGGCGTAATCAAGAGATTAAAACTGGTCGCAAAATTAAAAGAAAATATTTTATCCGCATGTCAACTTTGGCCTAGTCTTCCTGAGCTGAAGGGTAAATCGCCCAAGTGAGATTGTCGAAATTCTAAACCCCGTACCTCCAATCGCCTTACAAGCTGCTTATTTTTCTACTTCCGATGATGAAATTAAACATATCTTTGAGCTGTATATAAACAATTGGATAAAAATCACACCTGCTGTAACAGGCAACGATCTTCAACAGATGGGTGTTCCTCCCGGACCGCAGTATAAATCGATATTACAGCGCCTCCGCAATGCCAGATTAGATGGTGAAATTAATGATGATAATGGGGAGTTGGCATTACTTAATGATTTGCTGGCAAAATAAATTCCTAATACTTCATTTGATTGTATCGTTGTTTTGAAAGCCATGGACCAGATTCCTACCTCACATGCTCCTATAATACGACAGGCAGAATTTCGAGATCTGCCAGCTATGGAATGGGAAGGCGAGCTAGTCCATTACCAGCGTTTATATCGTGATATCTACGAAAGTTCATTAAAGGGACATTCAATTCTCTGGTTGGCGGAAACATCTACCGCAGGTATCGTTGGGCAATTATTTGTCCAGCTGCGCAGTATGCGGATCGACCTGGCAGATGGAAATTTCCGAGCCTATATTTTCGGTTTTCGTGTTAAGAATAATTTCCAGAAGCGGGGCATTGGTTCCAAATTGTTGGGTACTTCTGAGGAAAACCTGCGAAGGAATGGCTACAAGTACGTGAATTTAAACGTTTCGAAAACGAATATTGATGCGCTCAAATTCTATCAGCGCCGGGGTTACGTTGTGATAGGTAAAGATCCTGGAATTTGGTCGTACTATAATCACCAAGATGAATTCATCCGAGTAAATGATCCCGGTTGGCGTTTAGAGAAGCTGCTTGTTTAGTGTTGTCAGGCGCTAACTTTCAAGAGAAAGCGGGAATTCGATAAGATTATTGTGCTACAATCTTGCACGGAGTACCTTTCCATGATAGAATTTGTATGTTGTTGGTGGCAGGCATTGTTACGGAGACGTCGAAAAGTGGGCAACCCCCACTTTTCTGCTTATAGACATACAAACAAAATGAAACTTATCAGTTGGGCCTTCACGAGGTGAGAGAAGGAATGAAGAACGAGTTTGAATTAGCATTCAACGAAGTACTCGAAGAAAAACAGCTACCACGCGAGGTGATTCTTGAAGCACTTGAAGCCGCAATGGTTTCAGCATACCGCAGGGCGGTGAATGCTTCGACTGCACAGCTTGTGGAAGCCTCGGTGGATTTGGACACCGGTAAAGTTACAATTTTCGCGGAAAAAGAAATTGTTGACGATATCCAAGATGATAGAACCGAGGTCGCACTAAGTGATGCTCAGGCTATCGATCCGGATGTCCAAATCGGGGATATGCTTGTGGTCGAGACGACGCCCAGGAATTTTGGACGCGTTGCTGCACAGACAGCCCGCCAGGTTATCCAACAGAGAATCCGTGAAGCCGAACGTGATGCCCAACTGGATTACTATAGCCACCAGATCGGTGAAATATTGAGCGGTATCGTTCAGGCAACGAATCCGCAGGCGATAACATTAGGTTTGGATAAGAAGGCTGAAGGCGTAATGCCGCGCAACCAACAATTACCTGGCGAAAGGTTTAGGGTGCATGATCGTGTCAGAGTGCTGTTGTTAGAGGTGAAAGCTTCACCACGCGGTCCGCAGATCATACTTTCCCGCGCCCACAAAAATTTCCTAAGGCGTTTATTGGAGAATGAAGTACCCGAAATCTATCATGGAATGGTCGAAATCCGGTCAATCGCTCGTGAACCAGGTCACCGTTCGAAGGTAGCTGTAGCTGCTTTGCAGCCCGGTGTTGACCCGGTTGGGGCATGTGTGGGTATTCGCGGTGTCAGGATCCAAGCCATTGTCCGGGAACTAAACGACGAAAAAATTGATGTTATTGAATGGAATTCCGACCCATCGGCATACATCGCCAAAGCACTCAGTCCGGCACGAGTTTCCGGAGTGTATCTGAACGAATTTATGCAGGGTACAAAAACGGCTACAGTAGTTGTACCAGAAGATCAATTAAGCCTGGCAATTGGACGCGATGGACAAAATGCACGTCTAGCAGCGAAATTAACCGCCTGGCGCATTGACATTAAAAGTCTACCCGAGTCTGTTGCGGATGCCATCTACAAATTACAGAATAATGCAAGCTACGCGAAAATCGCTCAGAATGAAATAGAGACGATCCCGCTTGTAGAAGCAATCATGGCCAAGAAAGCTGAAGGAAGACCGGTCATGCCGGAAGAGTATAAAACCTTGGCCCAATTTGTCGATCGAGTAGAAAGAGGATTGCTCACACAGATTCAGAAAGAAAAGCAGCTAGAAGAAGAAAATCTGCGGATAGCAAAGGCAAATATCCCAGATGCAGCCTATCGTGTCACGTTGGAAGAGTTGGAGATGTCACCGCGAGTAACGACGATCCTGGGGGGAGCCGGCTATACCACGGTTGGCGATCTCATGCTACAACTTGAACTCAATCCTGATATTATCCTGGGATTGAATGGGATCGGACCTAAGGCGATGTCAACGATTGAGGAAACTTTAAACGGCCTGGTGCTTGATGAAGTTGTACTTGAAGAAGAAGTTGCCGTAATTGAAAAGGAACTCTTAGAACCCGATCAAGTTACAGAAACTAGAAGAATCGATTGATGCAATCAGCGCTGAAGTTGAAGAGGAAATTGAGATCTCAGTCGGTGTGGATGAAGCGGGAGAAGTGGTTGTAGAAGGCACCCCCGAGGTTCAAGAGGAACAAGCGGAAGCTGATATAGTTTTGGAAGTCGGGGAGGGTATTGAAAGTGTTGAGGGTGAACCACTCTTCGAATTGTCTGAACTGGATGAAGCGGATCAACCCAAGTCATTAGAAGAAATATTCACATTGCGACCCGATGTCCTCGAGTATGAAGGTGATATAGAAGATGATGATGAAGAGGAGTTTACCACGGATGAACGGGGTAAGAAGAAGAAGAAAAAGAAGAAATACGTTCAAATGGAGTATGACCCTGATCAGGATGTAGTCGTCCTTAAACGCCAACGCAAACGCGACAGTGAAGATTGGGAAGACGATTGGAAATTATAGCCTGAGAGGTTCTGAAGTATCGTGGCAAAGCGGAGCGGTAGAAGAAAGCATATTCCACAGCGAACCTGTGTCGGATGTCGCGAAGTGCATGAAAAAAGATCCTTAATTCGCATAGTTAGGACAACTGAAGGAGTCTTGATTGATAAGACTGGTAAGATTGCTGGGCGAGGGGCGTACTTACATGATCAGAAGTCATGTTGGGTAAATGGCATAAAGGGGGCTCTTGCCAAAGCACTGAAAACCGAGTTAACCAGAGATGAATATGAGTATTTATCAACATTTGCGGAAAAATGGATCCTGAACCAGTAGAATTTATCGAACGGGTTGGGGAAGAAGAGCACTCCAAAGTTCAGTAACGCTTTCACGGTTTTGTTTAGATCATGAGTGCCAAACAAAGAAGATGGATTTGGGGAAAGTATTGTAGAAATTATTTTCTGTCTTCTAATTGCCTTCCACGCTCAATCGGAAATATTGAAATTAAGCTAGATTATCTGTTTACGGAGGTACGTTATGAGCGAAAATGGGCACAATCATGAGATAGCACTCCCAGTTACTATTACTATACGAGAACTCGCTGATTCAATGGAGGTAAGCCCCATTGAAGTCATCAAAACATTGATGGCAAACGGGGTAATGGCTAATATAAACCAATTGATTGATTTCGATACAGCAGCTGTTGTTGCTGCAGAGATGGGATTTGAAGCTACTCTTGAAACTACTGATGAAGAAAAAGATGAAGATGTAGGTGAAATCCCTTTGTGGCGCAGGATGATCGCTGATGAGGATGAAAGCTCACTGGTGCAAAGACCACCAGTAGTTACTATCTTGGGTCACGTAGATCACGGAAAAACTACTTTACTGGATGCAATACGCCATACAAATGTGGTAGAAGATGAAGCTGGTGGGATTACCCAACATATTGGGGCGTATCAAGTCGAACATAATAGTCAGCTAATCACGTTCCTTGACACACCTGGTCACTCTGCATTTACTGCAATGCGAGCGAGAGGGGCGCAAGGGGCTGATGTCGTCGTGCTGGTCGTAGCAGCAGATGATGGCGTAATGCCTCAAACCCGTGAAGCCATCGCGCATGCAAAGGCAGCGCAAGTCCCGATCATTGTCGCAATGAACAAAATCGATAAGCCGAATGCAGATCCCGATCGCTTGAAACAGCAGCTTGCAGAGGTCGGTCTTGTACCTGATGACTGGGATGGTGATACGATCGTCGTCCCTATTTCAGCAAAGCAGCAGAAGGGGCTCGACGACCTTCTGGAAGCAATCGTACTTGTTTCTGATAACCTCGACATTCTAGCAAACCCAAATGGCAGTATCATCGGTACTGTGATTGAAGCAGAGCGAGATCGAGCGAGAGGTGTACTGGCTACTCTCTTAGTGCAAAATGGCACTCTCAGAGTTGGGGACGCAGTGATTGTCGGAACTACCCATGGCCGTTTAAGAGCGATGTTTGATTATCGTGGTCAACCCATTGAAGAGGCTGGCCCATCTACTCCAGTTTCTGTCATGGGCTTAGGGGATGTACCCCCAGCTGGCGAGCTATTTCAGGTTGTTGAATCGGATAAGCATGCCCGGGCGATTGCCGCTCGCCGGAAAACCGAGCAGCAAGAAGCCAAGACTGCGCGAAAGAGCACTGTCACATTGGAGCAAATATTTGATCGATTCCAAGCCGGTGATGTCCGTGAATTGAGGCTTATCATCAAGGCGGATGTGCAGGGTTCCCTCGAACCCATCATTTCTTCCCTTGAGGAAATGAGCGATACAGATATCTCAATCAATATTCTGCAAGCCGAAACAGGGAATATCAATGAGAGTGATGTCATGCTTGCAGTGGCATCCAAAGCGATTGTAATTGGATTTAACGTCCACCCAGATGGAGCTGCGGAACGCTTAGCCGAAACTGAAGGCATCTCAATTCGACTCTACGATATTATCTACCGATTAACTGAAGATATTGAAAAAGCTCTCCGGGGTATGCTTGAGCCGGAAGAAAAAGAAGTAGTTATTGGCAAAGCTGAAGTCCGTGCAGTTTTTAGAATCTCTAAAGTTGGTAAAATTGCCGGCTGTATTGTTCGGGATGGAGAATTACGAAGAAATGCCAATATCCGGGTAATGCGTCAAGAAGAAGTTGTAGCTGTTGGTCCTGTTTCATCTTTGAAGCATCTTCAAGATGATGTCAGAGAAGTCCGTCAGGGATTTGAATGCGGAGTTGGTGTGAAAGGTTTTGATAGCTTTGAAGATGGGGATGCCCTTGAATGTTTTATCATTGAGATAGTCCCAGTATAGAAGATTCATAGCAAGATCGATTGAATGAGGAGATTACAGAAATCCAATGGTCTCAAAACAAAGAACAGAACGGATTGCCGAGCGAATCCGTAACGAATTCTCGGAAATGTTGATTTATGATATCTCTGATCCAAGACTAGAAGGCGTCTCGATCACCGATGTGAATGTTGATCGGGAATTAGCGTTTGCCTCAATCTATGTTTCAGCATTAGAGGGATCTGTGAGAACTGAGGAGATATTGGCAGGATTAGAAAGCGCTCGTGGTTATTTGCGGCGTGAGTTGTCTCAACGCGTCAATCTCCGCTCATTCCCTCACTTACGTTTCTATTGGGATCCAACATTTGAACGCGCAGAGCACATCGACCGTTTGATCGCTTCTCTCCAGGAAGAACCATCTACAGATGAGAAGGGGCAGGATTCAATTGAGTAGAACTACCGTCACTAAAATTGGGAGAAGCATAAAGGATGCTGAACGAATCCTTTTGATTTCCCATATACGTCCAGATGGTGATGCAGTTGGCTCATTATTGGGATTTGGGCTTGCATTAAAAGCGGTTGGTAAAAATGTACAACTAGTACTTGCAGACGGCATTCCAAGTACATATAAACATTTAAATGGTTGGGATTTGGTAAGAAAACAACCTGTCGAGAGTTATGATTTGTCAATTGTTCTCGACTGTTCAGATATCTACAGAGCAGGCGAGTTTTACCAGGGTTATAAAAACCCGGACATCAACATTGATCACCATAAAACCAACCTCTTCTTCGCCGAAATAAATCTTGTTGACCAAAAAGCAGTCGCGACAGCAGAAATTATCGCCCAACATCTGGATGACTGGGATTTGCCCCTCGAGCAAGCTGTGGCTGATGCATTGCTCACGGGTTTGATAACAGATAGTTTGGGCTTCCGTACAGGCAATATGTCTCCCGATGCGTTCCGAACAGCGGCTAAGTTGCTAGAGGCAAGCAACAGCTTATCATATCTATACAATAAAGCCTTGATAAACCGTACATATGAAGCGACGAAATTGTGGGGAGCAGGTTTAACTAGTTTACAACGTGAAGGTCTATTAGTATGGACAACGCTTACATTGAAAGATCGTCGAAATTCTGGCTACCCGGGCAATGATGACGCAGACATTGTCAATATATTATCTTCGATCGATGATGCTAAGGTATCGATTGTTTTCGTGGAACAGCCATACGATAAGGTAAAGGTAAGCTGGCGGGCTGAACCTGACATTGATATCACACCCCTAGCGCTTTTCTTTGGTGGGGGTGGACATCCTGCAGCTGCGGGTGCAGAAATTTCTGGTGATATTAATTCCGTACGCTCGCAGGTGCTGGAGAAAACACAAGATCTAATTGCAGATGTAATAATAAAAAGTCAGGAAATAATAGGATCACTATGAATAAAGAAGACTCTATCAAAAACATTGTATCTGGGGTGCTCGTTGTAGATAAACCGGTTGGCATGTCGTCCCATGACGTGGTACAAGTCATTCGCCGGGGTACTGGCATACGGCGCGCTGGGCATACAGGGACATTAGACCCCCGGGCTTCGGGTGTTTTGGTTGTTTTGATCGGACCAGCCGTAAGGTTGAGCGAATTTGTCTCAGCATCCGATAAGCGTTATCAAGCAACTATTCGCTTAGGAAGTTCAACGGAAACATACGATGCCGAAGGCGAAATTACAATGACCGGTGCATCTATTGAAGATATTTCCGAGGAAGGATTTTCTGATGTGCTGCAAAATTACATCGGCGAGATTGAACAGGTACCGCCACCATATTCCGCAGTCAAAGTGAAAGGTCGCAAAGCATATGAGATGGCGCGTAAAGGTGAAGAAGTAAAACTCGAACCCCGGACTATCAACGTATTTAGCCTAGAAGTACTTGAATGGATGCCTCCCGAAGTAGTGATTGACGTATATTGTTCTTCAGGTACATATGTTAGGTCATTGGCGAATGACCTTGGAGAAGAACTGGGCTGTGGTGCTCACTTGATCGGATTGAGACGGACAAAAAGTGGCCGCTTTACATTACGAGATGCAATACCACTGCGTCGATTGCAGGAAGCATTTGACGCCGGTGATTGGTACAACCATCTAATCCCTGCGGCGGAAGCCCTTGGAGATTGGCCGATGGTAGAACTTGATGGTGATCAGGTCGAGTTGGTGCGGCATGGGCATCGGGTGATTGCCACAACAGAGGTTACTTCAGGATGGGTTAGAGGGGTGAGCCAGCAAGGTGATTTGGTAGCTCTGTTGGAGCATGTTGTAGATTCTGATGAATGGCAGCCCAGGAAAGTCTTTTTCCAATCTTAGCCTGAGGACCGGATGGGCCATCACCGCTCCCTCGAGGAACTGCTACTAAATAAATCCTGGTTAACCATAGGATCATTTGATGGTGTCCATCGCGGGCACCAAGAAATATTGAAGCACCTAACATCAGATAAGAACAAGCAGCATAGACCGGTAGTTGTTCTCACATTTTTTCCGCATCCTGCAATCGTCTTGGGGAGAAGGAAGGAGCCCTTTTACATTAACACTCCGGAAGAGCGGGCAGAATTGCTCATTGAATACGGAGCGGATCATGTAATAACCCAAACCTTCGATCTTGAAATTGCCAAGATACCGGCGATTACTTTTGTCGAATCCCTACAGTGGTATTTAGGTTTTGAAAAGCTGGTTGTCGGACCGGACTTTGCCCTCGGCCATAACCGTGAGGGCGATATCCAATTTCTGCGTACAGCAGGTAATAAATTTGGCTATTCTGTTGATGTGGTGTCACCATATCAAGTTGCGAGCGTTGTAGTATCTTCAAGCGATATTCGTAAATTAATCAGAGAAGGATCTGTTGAGAAAGCGGCATTATTTTTGGGACGCCCATTCTTCCTAAGAGGCACTGTTGTACCAGGTGATGCCCGCGGCAGGTTAATTGGTTTTCCGACAGCAAATCTGAATACTTGGAATGAACGTGCAGTCCCCAAACCAGGTGTTTACGCGTGTATAGTACAGTTTGGAGATACTAATTTCAAAGCGGTCACCAATATTGGTTACCGGCCGACATTTAACAATAAACCAGAAAAGCCACTTGTGGAAACACATCTTCTAGACTTCAATGACGATATCTATGGAGATGAAATCCAAATTGATTTTATACAGCGACTACGGGATGAAATTCGCTTCCCGGGAATTGATTACCTGATATCTCAAATCGAGGATGATATTTCGCACGCACGCCAGATATTTGAAAATTAAAATCCAGCTAAGCAATAACTAGAGTTGATATCTCTTTAGATACTCGCCCCATGTATAGGTAAGGGATTGATTAGGAGGAATGTACTGCGGTTGATCAGGCAACATATTATGCTCGCTGTGATCACTAACCAACCCGGTAAAAATATTATCGTACTAAAAAGAACTATTGGCAGTACCAAAACTCCAGTGACAAACCAACAAACCGGTCTTCTCAGCATTAAAGTGAAGCTGTTCCATAGAGCATAATGCAGGTTTGGTTGCGATTGTTCAAAGATCAGCGGCAAGATATACATTTGTGCTATAGACCAATTGAATAAGATGGCAAGCAACCCTCCTGAGATCCATACGTTAGAAAACGTATCGCTCTGGTAAACATATGATAAAAATATCGCAGGTACAATTAAAAAAATTGCGTTTAGCAGGAACCAGCACCAGCTGACTCAGAAAAATGAACGAAAACCGACAAAGAATGTTTCCCATCCGGTATACCTACCGTGGGCAAGTTTATAGGTTGTATAAAATAGTCCTGCTTATGCGGGTGGTGCGGTGATAATGAGCAAGGTGATTCCTAGCCACAACACATTGATAACCTTTAACTGAAAGATGTTATCTGTTGCGTCGATTGTCCACCCTCTTAGTCCACTCATGAGTGGGATTTCCTCATTTTCGAAATGATGGCCTGCTGGAATTGATCAACTTATGTTTTTCTAAGGCGGCGGATAATAACATGCAGCTTTATCCAATAATTTATTTGAACCATTTTCCGGGAGGTGTGCATGCAGAATTATTTAGATTTGCTTGACCAAATACTCACATATGGAGCGGAGAAAGCGGACCGGACCGGGACAGGAACCAAGTCCGTATTCGGTTATCAAATGCGGTTTGATCTAACAAACGGCTTTCCTTTATTGACAACGAAAAAAATTCACCTAAAATCTGTAATTTACGAGCTCTTATGGTTTTTAAGCGGGGAATCCAATATTAGTTTTTTACAAGACCATGGTGTCCAGATATGGAATGAATGGGCGGATGACGAGGGGGAATTAGGACCCGTTTATGGTGTACAATGGCGCACTTGGAGAACGTCTGACGGGAGAGTGATTGATCAGATCACTCAAGTAATAAACCAAATCAGGGATAATCCTGATTCTAGAAGGTTGGTGGTCAGCGCGTGGAATGTCGGCGAACTGGATAAGATGGCATTACCTCCTTGCCATGTATTGTTTCAATTTTACATCGCAAATGGGCGCTTATCGTGCCAGCTATACCAACGATCAGCTGATGTATTCCTCGGAGTCCCTTTCAACATTGCCTCTTACGCTTTGTTGACAATGATGGTGGCCCAGGTTTGCAACCTAACACCTGGAGAGTTCATCCATACGCTTGGAGATGCACATCTATACTTAAACCACCTTGATCAAGCACAACTTCAAATATCCCGCGAACCGTACCCAAGCCCACAAATGCGGCTGAACAGCGAAGTTCAATCCATATTTGATTTTAAGTACGGTGATTTCGATCTCATAAACTACCAAGCGCATCCCCACATAAAAGCGGAGATTTCAGTTTGAAGGTATCAATAATCGTTGCCTTCGATCAGGAACGCGGTATCGGTCGGGACGGAGTACTGCCCTGGCATTTAGCCGCTGATATGAAACGCTTCCGAAACTTGACAATGGGCCATATGCTCATCGTTGGCAGAAAAACATACGAATCGATTGGTGGTAATTTGGCTGGAAGGGTTATGGTAATTCTTACCAAGCAGGATAATTACCATGCCCCGGGCTGCGAAATCGCAAACTCAATCCAACAAGCTCTTGATATTGCTACCGCACATGGCGAATCAGAAGTGTTCGTAATAGGGGGCGCCGATATCTACCAAATTGCCTTGCCTTTTACCGGGCGGATTTATTTGACGCGCGTCCATGCTACGACAGATTCTGATACGTTTTTCCCAAAGATAGATCCCAGTGATTGGGAAGAAGAAGTACAGGAGTTTATCCGTGCGGATGAAAAAAACGACTATGCTCATACTTTTTCAGAGCTCAGCAGGCTGGGATCCGCTAAAAGTCTGAACTTGCCTTGACAATCGGGATGTTTTGCGTATAATCCCATTCAACATAATAAATTAATTCTTTGAAAAGGATGAGTAGGCTTCAATTCGGCAGTTCAGAGAGTGGGAAACTGGTGAAAGCCCACCTGACCGACGAAGCTGAATGGACCTTGGAGTTGCAGGGTGAAAGAGTTACTCGAGTAGCCTGAGCCGGAGCTGCCACCGTTACCAAGGCAAAAGGTATAATCCACTCCATGTTGGGTGGCCGTACCTGATCAGAGTGAGGCTGGCCTCTTTCCCGTCGCATCACCGGCGGGATTTTTCGTTAAAGGCTGCCTAAGTTGGGTGGCACCACGGACCAATAAGCGTTCGTCCCAAATGGGATGAACGCTTTTTCTTTCTTATCGGAATGCTGCAAAGATGACGGAGTTCAATAAATCATTTATCAGAAGACTTCCTTCTAACTCTAGATTTGTCTGTGACATGGTTAGAGTGCTTGAGGAGAGGACATATTGTCAGGATAGATTTCTAGGCGGTCATGAATCAACCAGATCATTCAGCAATTATACAGGTGTAGAAATCTAGGAGCTGGCGATATCAAACATTATCTAAAGGAGGTAAACGATGGCTTATTGGCGAATATACTCTTCACGTAATATGTATGTTACTCATACCCACTAGTTGATGGTTTACTTATCTATTGCACATTATCACTGAAGGAATTACCACTTGTGCAAATGAATTAACAAAGGAGGTCTTTTACTATGAGGCAAATCTTATAATCAAGACACAAGCTCAAATGATCATGATTTGACACCTATTGTCAAAAACAAGGTTCCAGAAACCCAATTCAATAATTGGAGGCAAATAAAATGTCAGAACAATATAGCTTCAATCTAAGTAATAGTGACTTACCTCGGCAGTGGTACAACATCAATGCGGATTCACCGGTTCCCCCGAATCCTGTATTGAATCCCCAAACATTGGAGAATGTAACTCCTGAGTTTTTGTCGGTTCTTTTCCCAATGGAATTAATCATGCAGGAGGTTAGTACTGATAGGTATATTGATATACCCGAGGAAGTGGCAGAGATCTATAAACTATACCGCCCGACTCCCCTTATGAGAGCCCGCAGGCTCGAGAAAGCTCTCGGGACTCCTGCTCACATCTATTATAAAAATGAGGGCGTATCTCCTGCTGGCAGCCACAAACCGAATACGGCTATACCACAAGCCTTTTACAATAAAGTGGAAGGAACCAAGGCGCTTACAACTGAGACAGGTGCCGGGCAATGGGGGTCAGCATTGGCTTTGGCATGTAATTTTTTTGATATCGATGTCGAAGTTTACATGGTCAAGGTATCCTATAACCAAAAACCATATCGGCGCATCATGATGGAGACTTATGGTGCCCAAGTATTTGCCAGTCCAACTGCGAAGACGAGCTTTGGAAAATCCGTCTTGGCTGACGACCCCGATAGCCCCGGTTCGTTAGGTATCGCGATCTCTGAAGCGGTTGAGGTTGCCGTAACCTCAGGGGGAGCAAAGAAATACAGTTTGGGATCCGTGCTGAATCATGTGCTTATGCACCAATCTGTGATTGGAGAAGAGGCTATCAAACAGATGGAGATGGCGGATGAGTACCCTGATGTAGTGATTGGATGCGTTGGAGGCGGTTCAAATTTTGCGGGAATTGCTTATCCTTTCCTGCGAGAGAATCTGCTTAACGGTCAAAAGACGCGTTTTGTGGCGGTCGAACCGGCAGCCACTCCCACTCTCACAAAAGGGAAATTTGCCTTCGATTACGGGGATACCGCGCGAATGGCACCGATTGTCAAGATGTTCACTCTCGGCCACAAGTTTGTCCCACCGCCGATCCATGCAGGTGGGCTGAGGTACCATGGTATGGCACCCAGCATTAGTGCTTTGCATGATGCAGGGTATATCGATGCGGTGGCAATACCCCAGCTGGCAACTTTTGAAGCTGCACACTTATTCGCCCGCCAGGAGGGCATTATCCCCGCACCAGAGAGTGCCCATGCTATCCGAACTGCTATTGATGAAGCTTTGGATGCAAAGGAAAAAGGGGAGAAGCGAGTGATCTTATTCAATTTATCGGGCCACGGGAATTTTGATTTGGCCGCTTACCAATCATATCTGTCAAATGTTCTACAAGATTATGCTTATCCAGAAGCAGAAATTGCGAAAGCCATGGAACATCTTCCAGACATAAAGCTTGCCACAGAAAATACTTGATAATTTGCTCCTCCATATAATAAAGATACCCGACCAACATTCTGGTGATCGGGTATCTTTAATTTGCTGATTGTACATTATTTCCTTCGTAGCCCGACCTCCATACTGCCTACAAACATGATAATGGAATTACACTAGCGGCTACCCAGGGGGAAATTCGCTAAATAATCCTGGACAGCATTAACATGTCCAACATCATGCTTGACTTTCTCTGACAGGTACCATTTATGTTCTAAGATATGGCAGTACAGCTCTGCTCTATCGACTTGGTCATCTGTTTCTGATCGTATAATCCCCAGAATCGGTTCATATCTTTGTGTTAACCAATGATGTGCAGCTACATTGATGGGTACCTCATGACCTTTATCTTGGGAGAGAGTTGCCCGTAATTCATGTATCTCATTCATCACGGTCTGAGCTTGGCCTTCTTCTATATCTAGACCCGTTAGTCCAAAAAGCTGATCGCGGTGAAAATTCCGATCAGATACTACAATGCGTACTCTGAGCTGGTCGCCGAATTCAGTATCATGCAGCTTTATATCACTAATTGAATATCCGAGTGAGTTGAGTGCTCGAATCCGGTCATTTATCCGGTAGTGTTCATCTTTTTTTATGTGCTCGTCTCGCGTGACCTCCTCCCATAATGCTTGATAACGAAGACGGATATACGCTCCGGGATAAGAATGCAGATCATCTTTAGGAATACCATCTCTGATGACAATTTCTTCCAGTTCAGCATTTACATTTTCTTCCATGATTTCTAGATCGTGATGGCGCAGAGTGGGAGAAAAATCTGGACTTATTTCTACAGTTTCAGCATCAACCAAATAGGCACTGAGCGCACCGGCATCACGCCGGAAGAGTGTATTAGAAAGCGAGCAGTCTCCCCAGTATATACCTGCAAGATGTATCTGGACTAAGAGCCCAGCGATAGCATCCAATAAAAATTTTCGGTAATTCATCAAGTGCTTCTGCACAAATAGGGTCCTGAAGGGAATGGATCGCTCAAGATAGCGGGTTATTAATATACTGGAAGTATTATTAAGGAGGGCAGGGTAGATATACCCAACCGGAGTAACTGCAGGAAGGCGCGCTTGTTCAATTTCTGTCAGCAAATTGTATTCAGTCTGGGCGGATCTTCCTGCCATCTGTTTTAATGCATAAATATCCCCGTCGAAATTAATAAACAGCACCCGATGGCGGGATACACCTGTTGGAACTGTAACTAAGCTGGTGCAGTTGCTGTTATCCCAAGTAGTAAAATGGATATCCCAGGGTAGATGGAGAAAATCGGGATATCCTGATTTGATAAAAGTGCTCTCAATCCACTGCTTATTTTGGGTGCTCATCATAGCGATGCTCTACGATTATTTCCGCGGCTCTAATCAGCCGGAACAAATGTCCTGGACTGTTCTACGTAGGAAAGGCTTTGGTGCCTGAAATACGTATTATAGAGTTCAGCATAGTGACCTTGGGTGGTTAACAGAGATTCGTGATCACCCTGCTCAATTATCTTTCCCTGGTCGATTACGATAATACGATCGGCGGCTTTAACGGTTGATAGACGGTGAGCAATAAGGATGCTGGTTGATTTTGATAGTATCAAGTCTAAAGCCTGTTGGATCTGCCACTCTGTAAAGGGGTCGATACTCGCAGTTGCTTCATCCAAGATAAATATGGAAGGATTCTGCACCAAAACGCGCATCAATGCCACCAATTGTCGCTGCCCCATCGATAGACGCCCGCCTCTTTCACCCACTTCAGTTGCCAGACCATTTGGCAAAGAGTTCAGCCATTCGCCATCTCCGATTTTGTTTGCGAGTGCCAACAATTCACTCGTTTTTATATCTTCAGGACAGCCATAGCTGATATTGTCATCCACGGTACCAGAAAACAAGAAAGGTGTTTGTGACACAATCCCAAGCTGGGTACGAAATGCCTTCAAGTTAAAATCGCGAATATCTGTGCCATCGATTAAGATTTGTCCACCCTGAAATTCATAAAACCGGGCAATTAATTTTGCTATCGAGGACTTGCCTGCTCCAGTGTGACCCACAAGTGCGATGCTCTCACCCGATCTAATGTGCAGCGAAAATTGTGTGAGCACCGGTTCATTATCTGAATATCTGAAATCTACTTTATCGAAAACAATCTCGCCTTGCAGACGGTCTGGAATGAGATTCCCACGCTGCCTTACCTTGGATTCGGCATCGATGAGAGCAAAAACCCTTTCCGAAGCCGATAGCCCAGTTTGAATCTGGGCCCAGAATGAGGATAGATTGAGGACGGGGAAAAAGAAACGCTCGAGGGCTTGCAGGAAAAGGAACCAGGCTCCCGCCGTTATCGCTCCTTGCACGACATTCAGAGCACCAACATACACAAGAATAGCGGTCCCAATACCTCCTAATGCGTTCAAAGTCGGGAATACTAGTGAAAGCACGAACCCCCGTCGGACATTTACCTGATATGATTTTTTATTTGCTTCATCAAATTCCCGAAAAATTGTCATTTCTTGACGGAAGTTTTTTGCGATGATGATTCCACTCACAGTTTCTTTGATTGTGGCATTCACATTCGCCATTGCTTGCATACCGAGCCGAGTTACTACCCGTGCCAACCGCCGAAAACCTACCGCCGCAAGCAAGAGTATTGGTAAAAACCCAAATACCACCAAGGAAAGAAGCCAATCGATGTAAATTAGGATGAATGCCAGGATAAACGCTTGGATGAACTGCGAAGCGAGATCAGTAATTAGGGTGGCAACTTGTCCAAAATCCTGTGTATCGGAAGTGATTCGAGAGACAACCCGTCCTGATGAATATTCGTCGTAGAATGATAGATCATGAGTTACCGAAGCACTGAATGCATCATTGCGTAGAGCTAATACCGTATCACCGACAATCCGGACAGTGAGCCGTCGACGAGCCCAATTTGCTCCCCAAACCAGTACTCCGCTCATCAACACCGCTCCGGGAATTAAGAGCAGCGATAGCGAAGAAGCTGTCAGATCATTGAGGAAGTCAATACCTCTGGAAACGATTATCAGAGTAGCTGTGTTGGCGAGTCCAATGACCAGCAATAAAAAGACGACCTGCCACATTTTTTTCTGATAGGGCTTAAAATAGGTCGCCATACGGACAGTAAGTTCTCTGTCTGTATATTTCCTATCGTACCTTTCGGTGTCAAGACCTGAGAAAAAACTCATTCAATTCGTTCTGTCAATCCATCTTAATCATAAGATCGGTATGTGTATCCGTCATTCGCTGAAGATACGTTGGTACGCTTCCGATTCCTGCATTAGCTTTTCGTGGTTGCCTTGGGCAACTAGTTTACCTTTCCGAAGAACAAGAATAAGATCGGCCCATCGGATTTGTGATAAGCGGTGCGTGATAATGAACGTTGTGCGACCCTTGGCAGCCGCGTATATGGCACGCTGGATTTTATCTTCAGTTGCACTATCGATTGCACTGGTCGAATCGTCCAGAACTAAAATTTTAGGATCAGTTTCAAATGCTCTGGCTAAAGCCAATCGCTGACGTTGGCCTCCAGATAGGGTCACTCCGCGTTCTCCCAGTACAGTGTTATAGCCATCCTTGAAAGAGCGGATAAACTCATCTGCTTGGGCTGCTTTTGCTGCTGCAATGATTTGCCTATCAACTGCGTTTGGTGTACCAAAAGCTATGTTTTCGGCAATTGTTTTTGAAAAGAGGAAAATATCCTGCTCGATGATCGATATATTACGTCTTAGGGCATCTAGATTCCAATCCCTGACATCGATGCCGTCTAGCAGTACTTGCCCTTTGGTGACATCATATGTCCGGTTGACAAGTTTTACTAGAGAGGTTTTGCCAACTCCCGTTTGACCGACGATCGCCACAGTTTGTCCAGGTTGAACTTTGAAGGAGATCCCCTCCAAAGTTGGTTCATTATCACCGTAACCAAAAGTGACATTGCGGAATTCAATCTCGCCTCTCATATCACCGGTATAACCAGCGATATTTTGATCTAGTTTTGTCTCTCGATTGATAAGCTCAATAATTCGTCGAGCGCTGGCGATACCGACCGACACCTGTGAGTAAGAGAAGAGGGATACAAAGGTAGGAAATCCAAATAACTGCAGCAGTCCAAAGTATGCAATGACATCACCTATTTCCAACAAACCTTGTCGATAGAGGATCAGCGACATTAGCAGCCCGAGTCCTTGAACGATTCCGAGCAACAGCAGTGGAATAAACCTAGCTTCAACATCACCTTGATCCGCGTATGCATTACGGAAGTCACGTGCGTTCTGATCGAATAGCTCTACTTCCACTTCCTCCTGAGCCATTCCTTTGACAATTTCTATTCCATCAATAGACTCTGCTAACCTTGAGTTCATCTGTCCAAATGCATTTCTTGCATGGGTAGTGATCGGATTAAGCTCACGTAGATATTGCCAGATCGATATGCTATAACCGATAATGAAGATTAGCGGAGGGATTATTAACAGTGTATTGTATCTGGGTGCGAGGATCAGCGGTAAGATCATGAAATTAGCCGAACCGATAACCAGATTGAGACCCGGACTGAACATTAGGTTGATCTCACGCACGTCGTTTGTGGAACGGGCCATTGTGTCTCCCACTGATTGCAAATTGTGGAAGGTCATACTCTTACCCAACAAACTGACATAAAGCTCATCACGTATATCGCGTTCTAGTTTCTGACCGACCAATTCTGCACCAAAATTACGTCCGAGCTGCAATACACCACGAACGATTTGAGTGCCGGTAATCGCCAGAGCGATCGTACCGATAGCAGAGATATCTGGTGGGGTTTCCAGGATCGCGTCGAAAGCTTGACCAATATACACTGGGACAACCGACGCCAAAGCAGCATTCCCAAAAGCACCAACGAGCATAAGGATCAATAAGTACCAGTAACGCAAAGCATGCATAGTTATCCAGCGCACAGGACCACTGGAATCACTTTTTATCCGGTGTGGGATACTGAATTCAGCTGGGATTGATGTAGAACTCATGAAATCAAAACCTAATCAATTTCATCTGGGAAAGGTAGCATATCTGCAATTAAATATGGTCCAAACTTTGGTAGCCCTTTACTTGTCGTTTGCTGCTTTCTCCCACTCGTCGGCGAAATTTTGTATATCTCACCTTGGTCGTCAAGTATCGTTATCGATGAGCCTTGTCTTTGGCTGTTGGTCCTAAGCTGGCTGGAATAGTAGCTGAAAATGTCCTTCTCATCAGGGTAGTACTTGAAGATTTGCGCGAAAGCAGCATAGAATGCCTGACAATAAGCAGGTGATACATAATCTAGGTTGCTGATCACCCAGCATAGTTCACGGTACTCTACATAATATGAAATACCGCTAAACTTATCGAATTGATCGATGTATGGAAAGAATGGGAATGCACGGCAAGCGATGGTTCGGAATGCTCGCTGACATGATTTATGCCCCAAACATTCGATGAGCACTTGACCATTAGGCACTTGCTCTTTTAACACTTCAGCTTTATCTGCAGCATCTGGCTGCCATAAATGCCAAAGGTCTGTATGGACCTTGAGATACTGCCACTCACTGAGATAAGCTGCTGGGACGATATGACATGTGTCACAACAAAATGGTACTAGGCCTTCATTGTACGGAGCGCACTTATCTCCGCAATCGAAATTGCCTACCGGATCTTTAAATGCTTCATAGAGTGATATAAAATTCATCGGGAGAATAGCAGGCATTTGTGTAGGATACCACAAAAACCTAGCTAATTCGCCCTAGTGCTAGAGCTCGAATAACGATTGTGAAGATTCGATCGATTATAATGGACATAGACAAGTAGCCCGTCTTCCGCCAACCAAAAAAGGAGCTGCAAATGAAATCAGAATTCATCTGGATGGATGGTCAGATGATTCCATATGACCAGGCAACAGTTCATTTCATTAATCCAACCTTGCATTATGGTCTCGGTGTATTCGAAGGAATCCGGTGTTACAAAACAACTAAAGGCACGGGTGTATTTCGCTTACGTGAACACATGGAGCGTTTTATTGAATCAATCCACATACTTGGGGTATTAGACATCCCATACACGGTGGAACAGCTGATCTTAGCGGTCCTCGATACGATCCGTAAGAATGGTTTCGAGGAATGTTATATACGTCCGCTGATGTATTTAGAAGGACCATTAGGTTTAGATATGGATAAATCGCAGGTGAAAATAGGAATTGCTGCTTGGGAGTGGGGTCCATATCTGGGTGATGAAGCGGTTAGATCTGGTATCCATATGATGGTTTCATCCTTTACCCGACTGCACCCGAATATCAATATGACAAAATCAAAAGTGTCTGGGAATTATGTTAATTCAATGCTGGTAAAGACATTAGCGCTGCGATCTGGATATGATGAAGCTGTTATTTTGGACCCACAAGGCTACGTCGCTGAGTGCACAGGAGAGAACCTGTTCATGGTGCGTAAGGGAGTAATTTACACTCCACCTTTAGCCTCAGTCTTGGAAGGGATCACACGTGACGCGATCATAATTTTGGCACAAGAACTTGGATACAATGTAATTGAAAATCAGATAACCCGTGACCAGCTCTACATTGCTGATGAGATATTCATCACTGGGACTGCAGCAGAAGTTGTCGGGGTTCGACGGTTAGATTACCGGGATATTGGGAATGGGGTGTTAGGCCCGGTTACTAAAAAGATTATTGGAGCCTACCAGGATGCGATCCATGGTAATAGCCCACATTCAAATGAGTGGTTGGAGTATGTTTAGATTTAGGGATTTACTTAAACTGAGCTAAATAATTATTCCTTAAATTGGAAACGTCGTGTAACCTTTTCAGGTTTCAATGCATCTTAATGATGTAACTTTACTGGGGAATTTTTTTTACTACCGGAGGCTCACTAATCAAGTGAAATCGACAGTGGAAGTCAACCCTTATGTGACAACCTGCGAGCTCGACAATCTAACAATGGATATTGGCGCCCATGGTGGGTAGCAAAACCCAAAAATATCAGTGTATTGGATCAAGCTTCATCATAGTTATTGGTGATGAAGATGAAATATAAATACTATTTCCAAATCTCCCATCTACGAAATAGACTTGCCAGGAGAGCAATAGCGAACGGATTTATGTCCAAGAAACTTTAGTGGAAGATTTGGTAATATTTTCAAGATAGAGGAAGAAAATGGATTTCAACTTAACAGAGATGTCTACGAGTAAATCAACCGGCAGTGAGCGTGTAAAAATGTTGATCATCGGCTCTGGTCCTGCCGGATTATCTGCAGCCTTATACGCCGCTAGAGCAAATCTTGAACCGGTATTATTAACTGGTATGGAACTGGGTGGTCAAGTCTCTTTGACACATATTGTCGAGAATTATCCCGGGTTTCCGGAAGGTGTTGGTGGGAGCGAACTTGTAGAACTTTTCCAAAAACAGGCCGAACGCTTTGGTGCAAAAGTTGAATTTGACACAGCAACCGAAATCGATTTTTCTCAACACCCATTCCGAGTGGTTACCTATAAAACAGAGTATTTCGCTGATGCGTTGATTATTTCCACGGGGGCCACTCCAAGGCATCTCGGAGTAAATGGTGAAACCGAATTGACCGGTCGTGGAGTCTCTTACTGTGCGACATGTGATGGTTGGTTTTTTAAAGAGAAAGATGTGGTTGTCGTTGGCGGTGGTGACAGTGCATTAGAAGAAGCCCTATTCTTAACCCGCTATGCCGACTCGGTAACAATTATCCACCGCCGGGATGAGCTGCGAGCAGGGGCAATTTTACAGAAAAGGGCGGAATCTAACCCAAAGGTAAAATTCGTCTGGGATACTATCCTGACTGAAATCTTTGGTGATGAGGCTGTGACCGGTGTGACTCTGAAAAATGTGAAGACTGGTGAGATTACTGAACTGACAACAGACGGTGTATTCATTTTTATTGGCCACCTACCAAACAACGATCTTTTCCAGGATCAGCTAGAAATGGATGAACTCGGTTACTTGGAGGTAGATGATCATATGCAGACCAATGTTCCTGGTGTCTTTGCTGCCGGTGAGATCGCTGACCCTATCTTCAGGCAAGTTATCACGTCGGCGGGTATGGGAGCTGCGGCGAGTATGCAGGCCATCCATTTCATTGAGGGTTTGGAAGATGAATTACCAGAATTTGAAGCATTAGCGTAACCGATATTGAAAACTTGGTTGAAATGAATTAGGAAGAATTCCTGTGTGAAAGCGGAAAATTGGATACATTCCGAACTTTGTTTTACTAAAATTGATCATATAAAGAATATTAGGAGATAGTATAAATGAATAAGGTCTCAATCATTGGCGCTGGAATGACCGGTTCGACTACCGCCCATTGGCTTGCAGAACGTGAATTAGCTGACATTGTTCTGGTTGATGTGGTTGATGGGATGCCCCAAGGCAAGGCGCTTGATCTGCAGGAATTTTTACCAGTGATCGGTAAGGATGTTCAAGTTATTGGAAGCAACAGTTATGCTGAGACTACAGGCTCAGATATCATCGTTATCACAGCTGGACTGCCTCGGAAACCAGGTATGAGTCGTGATGATCTTCTGATGGCAAATACAAAGATTGTCAGTACAGCGGCAGAAGCAGCGATCAAAGAATCACCGGATGCTATCTTCATCATTCTCACGAACCCACTTGATGTAATGGCATACCTAACTATGAAAGTCGCAGGTATACCAGCAGAACGGGTAGTTGGTCAGGCAGGCATCCTAGACTCAGCCCGCATGCGCGCATTTGTGGCCATGGAATTGGGTGTAAGTGTTGAGAATGTTCACTGTTATGTCCTTGGCGGACATGGAGATGATATGGTGCCTTTGGTAAGGCATTCGAACGTAGCTGGAATACCGCTGGAGAAAGCGCTGTCGCCTCAGCAATTAGAAGCGATCGTTGAACGAACCCGCAAGGGAGGGGGTGAGATTGTCAGTTTATTAAAAACCGGCAGTGCATTTTACGCACCATCAATAGCCATCACACAAATGGTTGAAGCAATATTGAAGGACAAGCATTTGATTGTCCCGGCAGCTGCTTACTTGAACGGGGAATACGGTCTAAAGGATTTATTCTTTGGCGTACCAGTTCAGTTAGGGCGAAAAGGTATTGAAAAGATCTTTGAGTACGAGCTCACTGATTCGGAAAGGGCTGCGTTTATTAAATCCGCAAGCGGTGTAAAAGAAAATATCGCCAAATTATATCTCTAAAAAGGAAACGTGTAATGGATCTACAGACCAAGTTGGAGAGTATTATCCCTGCATATCGTGAACGAGTGAAGACCCTTGTGAAGGAACGGGGAGATGTAAAAGTTGATGAGGTCACCATTGCCCAAGTATATGGGGGGATGAGGGGAATAAAATCCTTAGTAACCGATATCTCATTCGTTGATCCGGATGAGGGCATCCGTTTTCGGGGCTATACAATCCCAGAAACCCTTGCAATGCTGCCAAAACCACCCGCCTCTAAAGTCCCTTTTGTTGGGGGGTTGTATTATTTGTTTTTAGTCGGGGATGTACCGTCAGAAAATGATGCTTTAGCAGTCGAAAAAGAGTGGCAGGCACGCTCTCATGTACCGGATTATGTGTTCAATGTTTTGCGGTCTATGCCGGTCGGCTCACACCCGATGATGTTGTTCTCGCAGGCGATATTAGCATTACAGCATGAATCACTCTTCGCTCGCCGCTATCAGGAAGGGATGACGAAGGATGAGTATTGGATCCCGATGCTCGAAGATAGCTTGAATCTCACCGCCAAACTTCCCTCCATCGCGGCATTCATATATAGTCTGAAATATAAGGATAGTATCTACACAGCACCAAATCCAGAATTGGATTGGGGTGCCAATTTTGCCTACATGATGGGAATTGATACGCAGGAATATCGTGATTTATCTAGGTTGTACTTCCTGCTGCATTCCGACCATGAAAGTGGTAATGCTAGTGCCCATACAACACATCTAGCAGCTTCTACCCTTTCAGACATATATTATGCCTTTTCCGCTGGGATCAACAGCCTTGCTGGTCCTCTACACGGCCTGGCGAACCAGGAATGTTTGCGTTGGTTGATCGGTGTACGCGATAGTTTTGGCGGCATCCCGGATAGGGTGCAGATTAAACAATATGCCTGGGAGACCCTAAACAATGGACAGGTTATCCCTGGGTATGGTCACGCTGTATTACGCAAACCCGACCCGCGCTTCACCGCTCAATTTGAATTCGCTATGAGACATTTCCCAGACGATGAGCTGTTCCAAATTGCGAGACTAGTTAATGAAGTGGTTCCAGATGTTTTATTGGAACAAGGAAAAGCAAAGAACCCCTGGCCGAACGTTGATGCTATTAGCGGTACTTTACAGCAGCATTATGGCGTGCGGGAGATTGATTTCTATACCGTTATGTTCGGTGTCGGGCGAGCGTTAGGTGTTACGAGTAATGCCGTTTGGGCACGCGCATTGGGTCAGCCATTGGAGCGACCTAAATCTTTGACTACCGTTATGTTAGAAGAATGTTGTAAATAGCAAACTAACCAGTAATTTGCAGAATCCCCACGGAGCTAATTTGCCAAGTGGGGATTTTTTGGTTTTGATAGTGTCTCGTAGTCTTTTTACGGTGAAGGTGTTTGAATGGTGCTGGTTCCGGTTATCGTAAATACGCGACGATCGCTTTCAGCTCCCGCAGATTCCCAGATGGCATTACCGTCATCATCGGTACCGGTTTGGCGAACTGAGACAACCCACCAGCGCATAACATGTGGAATCTCTGTAGCAGGGCGGAAAGAATCTGGCAGGATGAATTTCGTATCGGTTGCGTAATCTACCAAGCGGCGGTCTTGACCCTCGGTTACATCGATAATTGTTACTGCGTAAGCCTCATTGTTGCGGAGAGCGCCAACGGAGGCCCATTGAAGAGTGATTGTCTCGTCGCTAATGAAGAAAGGTGCTCCGTCTGCGGGAAGCAATAAGTTTGGTGCGCCGTAGGGTGGCGGTGGTGTCGGTGTAGGGGAGGGACCGGGTGTTGCCGCGCGTTCACATAAGGGGATAACTATGTTTTGACCGGAACGGACAATGTCGTTTACTAAACCATTGTACGTTTTAAGAACTGTGATAGGCACTGCATAGTTTGCTGAGATGCTGGATAGTGTGTCATTCTCTTGAACTGTGTAATCAATTTTCTGGCAGGCAGCATCCGTCGCATCAGCGGCACTTAGAGTTGCCGTTGGAAGTGGTGTGCTCGTAGGAGTAGGATGGGGTATCCGTAAATCTTGTCCCACGATCAATGTATCACAAGCTGCTGGAAGCGTATTCTCCAGCACAATGCTCTGGATTGAAACACCAAACGCAAAGGCGATGGAAGAGCAAGTATCACCGGACGAGACCTTGTATGTCAATGGGGTTGGCGTCGGCTGTTGAGTATTTGTAGGTGTGGGGGTCATGGGCGTTGGGGTAATCGTCGTTGTCGCCGTGTTTGTCAGTGTCGGAGTGATGGTTGGTTCAACTACTTGCCCAGTCTGTTGCAGTGCGTAGTAGACCAAAACCGCTCCAATTATGAGGAACAAGGCTAAAAGGGCTATAGCAACGGGCAGGCTTATAGTTATAGCCGGCATTCGACTTCCCTGAACATTCGAAGGGCTTTTTCCACTGGCAGCTTGTTGGGTAAAAGAACCGCCGCACACGAGGCAGCGTTCCGCATCTTCACTAACGCGCGTACCGCATACCGGGCATACTTTTGTTGGTTTAGATGGAGAATCTGTGGTCATAATAATATTCTACTGCCAGATAATATTGCGTACTGGTATAAACCTGGCGGATTATACCAGTCTTTATGAATACTTGAGTAATTTTAGTCTAGACAATCAATGCACTCTCGATTTATCAATACTGGTATACTCGCCCAGAATGGAATACAGTCTATATATTCATGTCCCTTTCTGCAATCATCGCTGTGCGTACTGTGATTTTACTACGTACGCAGGTATTAACCATCTCATCCCAAACTATACCCTAGCTGTTTGCACAGAGCTGCAATTGCTCTCTAGTCAATTAACCAACAAAGAGCGTATTGGGAGTATCTATTTTGGTGGGGGCACGCCATCATTGCTGCCAATATCGGCTTATGAACTGATTATTAACTGCATTAATGATCAGTTTGAAGTCAACAACAATGTCGAAGTTTCCCTGGAAGCGAATCCTGGGAGTCTATCACTCGAATATCTCGCTGAGCTAAAGGAATTGAAATTCAACCGCCTGAGCTTGGGTATGCAGTCGTCCCATGCTCCGGAATTAAAATTTTTAGAGCGCCAGCATACATTTGCTGATGTAATTTCGGCAGTTGAGTGGGCTCGCAAAGTTCAAATCGATAATTACAGTTTGGATTTAATCTTTGGGCTGCCTGGGCAGCCCTTCGACAAATGGATGCTATCTGTTCAACGAGCGGTAGACCTGTCTCCCACGCATTTATCAGTTTACGGTTTAAGCATAGAAGAAGGTACGCCATTAAAAACTTGGGTGGATGAAGGCAAGGTATGCAAACCTGATGAAGATGCAGCTGCAGAAATGTATGATTGGGTAAGAGGTTATTTAGCTCGTGAAGGTTATATCCATTATGAAATTTCGAACTGGGCAAAAAAAGGGGCAGAGCCGAATACTTTCATGTGCAAGCACAATATGCAATACTGGCGTAATTTGCCGTATTTTGGTATTGGTGCTGGGGCGCATGGATATGCTTTTGGTAAGCGTGTAGCCAATCACAATCACCCTCGACAATATATTTCTTCTTTTTCCAAAATTAATAAAGAAAAACTGAATAACGAACAAAGCCAAAAAATAACCTACCCATCTCTGCCTTGCACAAACGTAGCAAATCCGATTGACCTAGAAACAGAGATGGCTGAAACCATGATTTTACGCTTGCGGTTACTTGAAGAGGGGATTACTGTGGGAGAGTTTTCCGAACGCTTCGGTTTGGATATGCAGCAGATTTATGGTGAGCAAATCCACAAATTGATCGATTTCGGTTTGCTAGAGTGGCGTGGGAAAAATCTCGAGCGACTTTGCCTTAGTGATCGCGGGATTTTATTAGGCAATCAAGTGTTTCTCGAGTTTATATAGTATGAATAGATCAAGACTGCCGATATAGAAGGGTTTCAACTAGCATGCGGAGTTCATTTCCTGCGATTGCGGATGGGTTTGCTAGATCCAGGGAATCAATAGCCTCCTTATGCAGATTTACGGCTACATTTTGGGCATAAGACTTGGCCCCTTCCCCCTCGAGGACCGCGGCCAGATGCTCAACTTCATCCTCAGAAATTGCACCTTGCTGCCATCGAGCAGCGAATTCACCTCTATTGTTTAATGCATAAAGGATCGGCAAGGATTTTTTTCCGGTTATCAGATCACTCTCACTAGATTTGCCGGTCAGCGCTGCATCTCCCCAGATGCCAAGGATGTCATCTTGAACCTGGAAGGCAAGACCTAATTTGTAACCGAAGCTGCGGTATAGTTCTTGGATTGCAGGTTTTGATTCTGCGATGACTGCCCCAATTTCGGTGCAGGCACTGAGTAGCGCGGCCGTTTTACCTGCTACCATGGGCCAGTAATCCTCTATTTTGAGCTCGCGGCGTTCTTCATATGCGATATCTAGATATTGACCTTTGGTAAGGTCTAGGCATGTTTGCTGGAGTAGTCTTGCCGAATGGAGAACAATATTTGGTGATGTATCTACTGCCAGGCCCAATATCGATAGGTGGGCAACTGTGAACATTGCATCACCAGTATTGATCGCTTGGGGTATTCCCCATTTAACCCAAACTGTCGGGCGTCCTCGTCGGTAAGGACTATTGTCTTCGATGTCATCGTGGATCAGAGAAAAGTTGTGAATTAATTCCACAGCGGCAGCCGCTGGTAAAGCTTCTTCCCACTTCCCGCCGGCAGCCGCAGATGACAGCAGCAATAACAATGGGCGAATTCTTTTTCCACTTGCTTTTTGTCCAGCATTGTCCCCAACCCAGCCAAGATGATACTCCATCATTTCACGCAAGCCATGATATCGCTGATCGCCAATTTGCGCGAGAGTTCTTCTTAATTGATTTTCAACTGCGGTTAGGAGATTAACTTCGAGTAGGTCGGGTGACATTGCAGTTGGCAATTCGGTATCTTATTTGATTACTGCTGTTCTTGAGAATATTTCTAGTCCTTTATCAAGGATGAAAGTTTCATTCGATATCCGAGGAAATACGCCCTTGACAAAGCTTAATGTGTTCCGTCTGCACTCTATTCTTACCAAACAATCAAATTTGTTGGAAACCTAGATGGCTCAGAGAGTCTTAATCAATTCCAATGCTAAAAGAGCTTCTATATCCTTCACTCCGGCGGCAAACATCGCTACTTGTATTTCCCGTTCAATTTCTCTGATTGTCATGACTGTCTCTTCCACTGAGATAGCTGCAGCCTTTAGAAATGGCGAAGCCATCCCGCCGATGTTGGCTCCCAAAGCAATGCATTTCGCGATATCCACACCTGTTCTAACACCACCTGATGCAATTAAGGGAATATCTTGATCGACATTACGTACGTTTAGTACCGATTGGGCTGTGGGATTACCCCAATCACGGAAAGCTGCTGCAAGTCGCGCTTGGCTGGGAGATTTTGCTCGATACATTTCCACCTGCGACCAGGAGGTACCACCGGCACCTGCGACATCGATCGCAGCTACTCCGGCATTTATCAAAGACTTTGCTGCCTGTTCTGATATCCCCCAACCAACCTCCTTAGCAATTACAGGCACTCCTATTATGTTACACACATGCTCAATCTTTTGGATTATTCCAGAAAAATCTGTGTCTCCTTCAGGCTGTACTGCTTCTTGGAGCGCATTCAGATGTAAAATTAACCCATCTGCAGCGACCATTTCTACCGCGCGTAAACATTCATCAACTCCATATCCGTAATTCAGCTGAATTACCCCCAAGTTAGCAAATAATAAGATATCAGGGGCGAATTTCCGGATCTGAAAGGTTAGATCCAAGGACGAGTCCTCCAGTGCGGCTCTTTGTGAACCCACGCCCATTGCTATTCCTGCTTCCTGGGCAGCGGTGGCTAACCTTTGGTTTAACCGTTCAGCTTCATCGCTACCGCCGGTCATTGATGAGATCAAGATAGGGGCACGAAGGGTTTTCCCCAGAAATTTCGTTTTTAGATTCACCTGATTGAGATTCAGTTCGGGAAGTGCCTGGTGTTCGAAACGATACTGCTCTAATCCAGATGTGATAGACGAACTGACATCCTCATCGAGATTGATCCTGATATGTTCTATTTTTCGGGAGCTGGTTGGCGTAACTTTTTCCATTATGCGGTGTTCCTGTGAAGTAGAATTATATTACCAGTCTGATCTAGCTATGTCAACGAAATGTCCTTGAACGCTTGGCTCAGAAGTCAACAAGGACGAGTTGTTCAATATCGAGTTCGGAATTATACTTGACAGATGGGTAAGCGGAGTTAAAATTAGATCGTATATAAAGGATAAGGAGGATTTACATGTCTGATACCTTCATCGAGGTCAGAGAAATCGTCGTCGACTTATTAGGTGTCGATGAATCAAAAGTTACCCTGGATGCACGCTTCCGTGAGGATCTGGAGGCGGATTCGCTAGATCTTGTTGAATTAATTATGGCTTTTGAGGATAAGTTTGGCGGCGAGATCTCCGACGAGGATGCTCAGAAGATTACAACTGTTGGTGAAGTTGTGAATTATATCAATGATAAAATGCTCGCATAAGTTGACGCTTGGAGAAATTCACCCCAGCTAAGTTTGAGATCCAGCTGAAAAATAATATTTTATGAAAAGCAATAAGAAGGGCTATACGTTTTGCATAGCCCTTCTTATTTAATTTGGGTATTTATTCTCAGATCGGAAAACCCATACCGGTCGGCAAGCTAATTCAATAATTTAGGTAATTCTTCCGGATGATTCGCAATCTTTACACCGACCGCTTTCAAAGCGGCTATTTTATCTGCCGCCAAGCCCGATCCGCCTTCAACGATTGCTCCTGCATGCCCCATTCGTTTACCTGGCGGTGCACTTTGGCCGGCAATAAATCCGGCTACCGGTTTGGTCATGTTTTTGGAAATAAACTCGGCAGCTTTTTCTTCATCTGACCCACCAATTTCTCCAATCAACAACACATGATCTGTTTTATGGTCTTCTTCGAACATCCTTAAACAATCGATGAAATCCGTACCATTAATAGGATCACCCCCGATACCTACACAAGTGCTTACTCCTCTCCCAACGAGCTTGAGTGCATAAAGAACTTCATATGTGAGTGTTCCAGAGCGAGATACCACGCCAACATTGCCTGGAATTGCTATGTCGCCAGGGATGATACCAACCTTGGCTTCACCAGGCGTTAGTAATCCCGGGCAATTTGGTCCGACCAATCTGGCTCCTTTCTGATCCAGATAGGTGCGGACTTGCATCATGTCCTGGACTGGGATGCCTTCGGTAATGCAGACGATCAGTCTTACTCCTGCATCTGCAGCTTCGAATATTGCATCAGAAGCAAAACGTGCTGGAACAAAGATTACACTAGTGTTAGCACCGGTAGCTTCTAAAGCGATTTTTACCGAATCAAACACTGGTACCTTTCCATCCAAAACCCATTCCCCGCCCTTTCCGGGAGTAACACCGGCGACAACATTGGTGCCATAATCCACCATCTGGGTAGTATGGAATAAGCCTTCGTTCCCTGTCACTCCTTGAACGAGAAGCCGTGTGTCTCTGTTAACAAGAATACTCATTAGTGATAAACTCCTGATTATGAGCGTGCAGCTGCAACGGCTTTTTGAGCAGCATCGGCTAGGGTTTCTGCTGTAATCATATCTGCATTGGCCAGGATCTTCCGTCCTTCTTCAGCATTCGTACCTACCAAACGGATTACCATTGGAACTTCAGTTTTCATCGCTTCGAGGGCGGAGAGTATACCGCGTGCAACTTCATCACCACGGGTAATGCCACCGAAAACATTGATCAGTACGGTTTTAACATTTGGATCCGAAAGGATGATTCGCAATGCTGCTGTAACGCGTTCAGCACTGGCGCCACCACCGATGTCGAGGAAATTTGCTGGCTCTCCCCCGAATAATTTAATAATATCCATTGTAGTCATCGCCAATCCTGCACCGTTAACCATACACCCGATATCACCATCCAGCTTTATGAAAGATAGGCCATACTTCCGAGCACGAATTTCTGATTCAACCTCCACGTCAAGATCACGCATCTCAGCGATATCGATATGCCGGAAAAGTGCATTATCATCAATTACCATCTTGCCATCCACAGCTATTAGTTGGTTATCGGTTGTGATCACTAGTGGATTGATCTCGGCTAATGTGGCATCTGATTTAAGGTATGCGTTCCATAATCCTGATGCGATCGAACCAAATGATCTCCAAAGATCACGCGGCAGGTCTATACAAGCTGCAATGTCCCGGGCTTGGTAGTCTTTTAACCCTAAGAGTGGATCAATGTTTACCCGGACGATTTTTTCAGGTGTCTCGCGAGCGACTTCTTCAATATCAACACCGCCCGCTGCGGAGGCCATCAGGACAGGTTTACGCGTGGCACGATCGTTTGTTATTCCTAGATAAATTTCAGTTTCTATCTGTGCAGCTTCGTCGACCAGGACCTTACGGACGGGTAGGCCTTTAATTTCCATTGCCAGGATTTGAGTAGCAACTTCTTCGGCTTCCATTGGAGATTTGGCGAGTCGAATACCGCCTGCTTTCCCCCGGCCTCCGACCAAAACTTGAGATTTAACAACAACGCGGCCACCTAATTCTTCAGCAATTTGCTTAGCTTCTTGGGAGGTAGCCGCTACTCTCCCTTTCGGGATGGGGATGCCATATTTTGCGAATATATTCTTCGATTGATACTCGTGTAATTTCATCCAGTTTGCTTCTCCATATTATTGGCAGTCGCTATATCATGGTTAATTTCTGATTGTTTCCCACTTTTTTCGTTATTAGGAGTGCGAGGTCACTGCGAGAAAATTATACCATGCAGCACTTTTGGTTATCCTGCTGATGCTCGCCGAGAAACTAATATCTTCTACCCAACCTCTCCCGCTTGAATCCAACTTTAAAATAGGGTGCAATTCCCAAGTATATTCTTCAGCGTCCGTATTTGATAAATCTTGGTTTTATCTTTTTGGGGGATAATGATGACCAGACCGGGGCATCAGCCTTCGGTCTGGTCGTGACTAAGTAGGTCTTCTCCCCATGTCAATCGAAAAGAATTCCACAAAATAATTTCAAGGGAGAGTAAAGTGCATTATACGGCTGTTGCCTGTATCACTTACCCAGATCCCCTCCTCTTTGTCAGCTGCGATGCCTCCAACTAAATCAAAGCCATCCAATCCGGTTGATAAATCTCCGATGAAGCCAATAATTTCACCACCCAATGAAAAGACCAGCACTCGATAGGCTTCTGGGTCGGTTGCGAATAAGCGGTCCTTTGAGTTTATTGTGAGGAATGGTTTATTATCCAACGATTGCCCATACCACCCAACGACATCCCAGCTATTCACCGCTTGGTATTTATCTTCCCCCCCTGGGATAAACTCTTGGATGCGTTGGTTCCATGTATCAGCGATGAAAAGCTGACCGGATTCATTCGAGGTGATACCGATCGGTTCGTCAAATTCACCAAGTGCAAAACCTGCCTGCCCAAATTCCGTGATCGCGTTACCACCCTGGTCAAATACGAGAATTCGTTTATTCCCGGTATCACTTACGAATATTTTCCCATCTATGTCGATATAGACATCTCGCGGTCCCCACAAAGCATATAGGGACTCAGCTTGACCGAAATATCCCCAGGAGTTCAGGAAAATCCCATCTGGTGTGAATTTCTGGATACGGTGATTCCAGGTATCTGCGACATATACTGATCCATCGGGTCCGACATCAATTCCCCAAGGTTCATAGAATGTACCACCTGGTGCTTCGCCCACACTGCTATCAGCAAAACTTCCCCAGATATGGAGCACATTACCATTAGCGTCCATATGCTGAATGCGGTGGTTATCTGTATCAGCGATGTAGATTGTGCCATCTTCCGCAACTGCTACACCCCGAGGCCTGTTAAATTGCCCCGATTCGGTCCCGTACTCACCAATGACTGTGTCTGCAAGGATATCGATTTGCTTCCCTTCATACGGATCGGCAATAATCTCGTCTGGTGCAGGGCCGACACCATAGTTCCATATCTGTGAGGTGATATCCTTGCGAATATAAAGCCTCATCCGATTTGATGGATACCAATTGCCAAGGCTCATGTCCTTGCCGGTAAGTTGGCTGTACAAAGAAAAATCCCGATTAAGCCAAATCTGGAACAGAGCAGTACGCATTTGAGGGTCTGTAATTGCGTTTCTTATCCTTTCCCAAGTGAGGTCATAATAATCCTGGTTTGGCCACCAAATCCGGATGTAATCATATTTGTTATAAGCTTGCCCAACAACTGGCTCTACTTTTCCGTAGTTACCTTCTCCAACTAAAATTATTGGCGCGTCCCGCTGAGCGCGTGAAGGCGTGCTTCCGTAGTAATCCTGGTTTGAATAATTTCGGAGATACCACCAATATGGGTAAGTTGTCTCATTGTCGTATGCAACTCGAATAGCTAGGTCATCTGTTGTTCGCCGGGATATCTCTTCTATTTGGTTAAGTGCCAGTTTTGGTCCGCTCCCGGAATGTGCGTAGACAAGATATTCTGTTGGGTAGTCATAATCTATATACGTTGCTCTGAAGGCACTGCGCGCAGTCAGCAGGGTCAAAAATCCAAATATTGCCAGAATAATTACCCGGATGAGTTGACTGTTCGACCAATCTTTTACCAAGTAGGCAATCCCATATCCCGATGCAAGGGAAACGAGTAAACCGAAGATAAAAGTGCTAGATGCTCGCAACTGCTCGAGTTCTTTACCTTGAAACGGTGGGTTTGGTCCCAGTATCGAACCGATTGTTGAACCAAGTGCGATGAGAAATACAATCAACAAAAGTATCAACAGCAAGCCTTTTTGCTGAAAAAACGTTGTCCAATTAATACTTTCAATGAGCTGTCCAAGGAACCAAGCCGCGGTCAATATCATAGGGAGAGCAATGTGGACGGTTAACCAAGGCATTTTTTCCCCAGCGATAGTGAAAGCAAGCATACTAGTAATACTCCAAAAAAGGAGCAATGTGATTGTCGTTCCGGGGAATAACTGATTGTTCTCAGAATTGCTTTCGATTGGGGTGTGATATTTAAGACTTCTAAATGGGGGATTTAAAGAGTCACCTTCAGAATGGTCAAGCTCCGAAATTGGGTATGCCTTTCGAGCAATAAATGGGGTTACTAGTAAGGCGATGATCGTTCCAAGAGCAGGGAGAAATTCATAAATGGGAATTTGGATCAGCCCGTAATAATACCAAGGTTGGCTGCCGCGGTTTACGGCTTGTTGTTCCAGCCAATACCCCAAAGAACCGACCATCCCGGTAATGAAGCCAAATCCGTTCGTGAATAGACTGGTATAGAAAATCGTAAAAATTGAGTAGAAGATCAGCGCGCATATTGACCAAACACGCCAATTCCATAACAGTCCAAACACGATAGCTACAACAGCCAAACCCCCAAGCCATAAACCAATCATGGTTATGCTTTGTGTATTGGAATAATCAATCGGGTTGTACCCCAAGAGCTTTACTGGGAATGGGGATAACATAGGTAATACCATTGTGATCAAAACGACTAATATCCCAAAGCTTCGTTCTTCACGCAGACATTGCCATGTGAAACCTTTCAATACAAAGAATATCCCAGTGAGTATAAGTATCCCACCGACTAGGAGCAAACTTATCGCCAGTACTGGGAATTCAGATAGTGGTTGTGTGGAGAGGCTTCCTCCTGTCGATTCTGGTGTACTGAGATTCTCGCTTTGTTGACTAGCCGAGTTACCTGTTACATACAGTCCTCCGCCGATGCCAAGTAATAATAATCCAACGACTATAACGATTACAAACCTTTGCCGGTATTCTGGGTTTTGCCAATTTGCTTGTATCAGGCGCATTACAAGATAAAATGCAAGGAATATCATTGCTTGGGCGGTATAGATAAAAGCTGTTTCTTTAGTTGTAAAATGTAATGCACTGATTGCAGCTATCCAATAAAGATATTTATTTTCTCCGCTGGCTAAGTACTTTAAAATCGCCCATAACGTCACAACTCCAAAGAACGCTACAAAAGCTTCATTGCGCACATATCGACCGTAGTACAGTAGATATGGGGAGATAATCATCAGCAGTGCGGCGACTATTGCCCCTATTCGACCGATAATCTGACGATAATTCCACATAAACAATACAGTTGCGATACTAAATAAGGCGGCAGGTATTCGCGCAGTGAAATCATTATCACCGAACATGAAATAAGACAATGCCACTACATGGAACTGGAAAGGACCATGTGTAACAGGGTCATGAGAGTAGCCACGACCTTGCTCAAAGAGCCAGGAAAAATATACATGTGATGTTTCATCATGGCTCATAACTCGGGATTCGAGATCATAAAACCGGCTGACGATGGCAAGAATGATCAATAGCGAGAATAAGATAGTCTCCCAATTTAATGAGATGAGGTTGAATAATGGTTGATCCATCCAGGATCGGCTGTTTGTGGATGTTTCCTGCATATTTGATCCTTCGCTAGTTAACGCATGGGCTTTATTGATAGACGGTAATTACTTGGTTGGGATTGGTGTCAAACTCTCGGCCATTTCCAGTAAGATCGATTTACTTAATCTCTGACCGATAGCCAGAATTTCATACGTCACACCATTTTCCTCCCAACGCATAATCCGTTGTGATTGATTTTGATCCCAGTATATATTTAAATTTTCACTAATTTTCATCAAATGATCCGGAGTGATAATTGACTTTTTATCTATTGCATGCCATCCACCAACTACATATTCACCGGGATTACCATTTATCATGACTAATTCAATTGGCGCAGAGGCTCCAATACTGGAAAATTCTAGCATACTCTCTGTTGGGCGTTGTGTAAAATAAATAGTCTTATCTGCTCCTTGATACTGTATTGTCACTGAGGATATTTCCTTATTGTAGTTGGCGCCTGAGTATTTTAATCCAAGTAGTTGTTCAGGAATGACCAGCAGATCAAACTCAATCAGCTCCGTTAGAGTGGCGATATCCATGGAGAAATACCCCGGAGCATCGTAGGTCACTAAGTTTCCGTCCTGCCCAACAGTGATTGGAATAGAGATTGTGTCTGTTTCGGCAGGGACAAAGAAACTAAAGAATTGTTTTGCCGCTGCTTTTATTGTCGGTGAGGCGGTATAACTAATGATTGTGAGTATGAGAATTGAGCTGACCAGTATAGCGAGGCGTATAGGTAGGGACGTGGGCAAGAAGTTTGTGCTGACTTTAGTGACAATATTCAAACTGGAAGATTTCTTCCAAGGTGCCGTATACATCTTGCTATGAAATGATTCCTCCGGCACTGGTCTGAAGTGGATCAGTATCTCTTCGATCTCATTATCTGTTGGGTTTTGTAGTTTTTGGTAAATTATTTCGTCACTCATACCGGCCACGCATTTCGGATTTGGGTTAATGCTCTTCGAATACGAACTGTAACCGTATTCTCAAGCATATCAAAATGTTCGGCTATCTGCTTTACTGACCAACCCAGTATGTATCTTAGAACAATCATTTCGCGAGTATCGATAGGCAAAGAGGATAGGATCTCTAAGATGATCATTTGGTTTTCTTCTGCCACCAATTCATCTTCGGGATGGATTATAGATTTATCCTCTGGTTCAAACCGATCTGAATCTTCAAATTGCTGCGGTTGTATAGAGCGCTTATTTTTACGATAGTCGTCGATAACTAGGTTCCGTGCAATTGTTAATATCCAAGCATATGAGGCTTTTCGGTCTCCGTAGAAACGCTTACGGGCTTTCCACGCCCGGATAAAGGCATCAGCTGTGAGGTCTTCGACATCTTCTGCTGGTCCTCCATGTAAGCCATAAATATATCTGTATACTTGTAGGAAAGTTTGATCGTAAAATTGCTCAAAGGCAGATTTGTCACGTAAGATTCTAGCTGAGCCGCTCATATAACTATCTAACGAAAATAACGCAAACATCAAGGAAATATGACGTAGACGAGAAGGATCGTATAATGATGAGCTTGCTCATGAATTTTGATGAACTGATAAATATCCCCGCAACAGTCAAACGGTCTATAGTTATTACATCCTCAGATTTCGATTAATCTAATAATCCGCCGAATTACTAAGAGTGAATATTTATAGTGGCTTGTCGACAGCATAATTCCTGAGATCATGAACTTCCTGATCGGACAATTTTCGCCATTGGCGAGGCTTTTAAGGATCCTAGCCAGATGCTGCCAATCCGCGTTCTGATAATCTTGACAACAGGCAGCCCTAATAAACTTCCAGTTTCACGGATTTGTCGTTTGCGCCCTTCATGCATGACAATATTTAACCAAACTCCTTTTCCATGGGTTGATAAGACTTCAACGATCGCGGGTGCAGAATGATACCCATCGCTAAGTATAATCCCTCGTCTCCATGCTTCTAATTGCTTCTCATCAGGATGTTTAGCGATTAGGACCCGGTATTGCTTTTCGTGCTCATACCTGGGATGGGTAAGGCGATTTGTTAACTCGCCATCATTCGTTAGCAGGATTAAGCCCTCACTATCAACATCTAATCTGCCAACAGGATAAACACGCTCAGGGATCTGGACAATATCGATTACCGTTGGGCGGGTATCCTTTTCTGAGTGAACTGTTGATAATACACCACGGGGTTTGTACAAAGCGATATATGTATTTTCTGGCGTATTGGCTATCGGGCGTCCATCAATTCGGATATCATCCACATGTGGATCTGCTTTTGTCCCGAGTGTGATGAGCTTACCGTTGACAGTGACACGGCCAGATGAAATGAACTTTTCACATGAGCGGCGAGAACCGTAGCCTGCGCGAGCTAGTATCTTTTGTATTCTTTCTTCCATTAGGTTTTCTAATACTTGTGTAATTCGGGGATGGACATAATTGTCTTGGATCGTAGTCCGAATTTATCGGGGTGTGTGCTGGTTGCTCGATTAATAATGAAGAATTACTTCTATCTCCATTCCTTTGCTTGGTTCAAAGTCGATACTACTAATCCTGGTCATTCCCGTCCCACAAATATTAATTCATCCTTTAATTATATTTCGCGATCATTCTACTCGAATTCTATGTTTGAATCTATTTTTGTGATTTCTGTAAGTGGGGGTAATTCAGATATGGAATTCAGGCCAAATTGCTGAAGGAATTCTGGGGTTGAACTATAGAGGATTGGACGACCGGGGCTCTCTGCACGCCCTACCTCCTGGATCAAACCTTTCCGGAGCAAGCTTTTTAAAACTCCATCACTATTCACGCCTCGAATAGCGTCAATTTGAGGGCGAGTTACTGGTTCATTGTAAGCAATAATCGCTAAGGATTCGAGCGCAGCTTGGGAAAGATGTGTTGTTGCTTCCAAACCAAGGAATCGCTCAATTTCCGTGGCCACTTCTGGTGATGTCGTAAGCTGTAGTTTTCCATGATGGCTTTGTATACGCAACCCATGAATATTTCCATGACTTGTATAATGAGCTAATAATTCACTAATTCCTTCTTCTACCTTGTTTTTTGATACCTGGAGTGCTTCTGCTAGTTGGGCACTTGTGACACCCATGGGTGCAATAAACAATAACGCCTCTAATTTTCCAACTAAACTGTTATCTGTCATATTGGGAAGAATTAATACTGCTATGATAAAATTTAGATCGACATGCGATTATACCATCCCGCAATTATTGCAGTTTTCTTGATATTCAACTTGATCGTCGGTTGTTCTCCACCACAGGCCACTCAATCAGTAATTAGCGTAAGGATCTTGTGGGACGGGAAGACAATCGATATCACACTCCCTGCAGGAAGCAGCACCCAAAGGGCAATAGACGAAGCTAATATCAGTGTAGGTCCATTAGATTTTGTTGATCCACCAGTGTATTCGATACTAAATAATGATGAAGAGATAAAGGTTATCCGCGTAAGAGAGGATTTTAGCGTCGAGCAGGAGACAGTGCCATACGAAAAGCAAATCCTGCAAACTGAATCCTTATCTGATCAGGAACAATTGCTTGCTCAAAGCGGTGTAACTGGAAAGCGTGAAATAACGTACCGATACCTCTACCATGACTCGTTATTGGTTTCCAAGGATCCAGTGAAGTCAGTGATTATTCAGGAAGCGATCCCTGAGATTGTTATGGTTGGAGTACAAACACCGTATTCTCCTGTCGAAATCCCAGGCAGGATCGTTTACCTAATGGGGGGCAATGCCTGGCTGATGGAGGAGACAACTGCCAACCGACGTCCAGTAATAAATGCGGGCGATATGGATGGCCGTATCTTTTCTGTTTCAGAAGATGGGACCTGGTTGCTGTTTACTCGCCGATCTGACGAAGAAGAAATAATCAATACACTATGGGCAGCGTCTCTTGATACGGATCCGCCACAGTTATTCGATCTGGGTGTAGAAAATGTAATTCACTTTGCAGATTGGGTACCAGGTTCAAAGAATAATCGAGTGGCATTCTCAACTGTAGAACAACGTGCTACTGCTCCGGGTTGGCAAGCGAATAACGACCTGAATATCCTGACATTTAGTACGAGTGGTTGGGTATCGCAATGGGAAGAGATTATTGAAGCTAATGCGGGAGGTATTTATGGCTGGTGGGGCGCCAATTTTCTATGGGGACCGAATGGGGATGAGATGGCGTACGCACGCCCAGATGGGGTAGGCTTAGTTGATTTCGAGAAAAACACATATAATCCACTCATGGAAATCATCCCCTTGCAGACTGGCGCAGACTGGGCTTGGGTGCCTGGTATTAACTGGTCGCCGGATGGGAAGACATTATATATTGTCAATCATCTACAACAAGACGGGTCCGACAATCCGGAGGAATTGCCTGTGTTTGATTTATCAGCCATCCTGATTACTGAAGGTATATCAATTGACATTACCCCTCAAACGGGCATGTTTGCATACCCAACTGCTTCACAAAACAGGATCACAGCCAACGGTGAAGATGCTCATGAAATTGCTTACTTGCAAGCGGTATTTCCGATGCAGAGTGATAACACCCGCTACAGGCTCACCGTCATGGATCGAGATGCTTCAAACCCTACGGTTTTATTTCCCAGTCAGGGCGAGCCTGGTGTTGATCCGCAGCAAGTTGTTTGGTCGCCAGTCCCGACTGGTGAATCGGAGGATTTCTTAATTGCGGTGATCCATCAGGGGAATATCTGGCTCATCGATAGCTCAAACCAATCCCCACCTCTGCAAGTTACTGGTGATGGGTTGATTACCCGGCTGGATTGGCAGTTGACTGATTCATGATTTAGATACACGATTATGTGATTGAGCTGGTCATCTCAGAAATATAACTATCGTAGTTTTTTCACCGTTGATTTAATAAATCCCAGATAAATCCGATAGAAAATTTGGGTGACGCATATTGACTTGAGGTGAAATTAATGAGAATTCTAATAACTGGGGCTGCGGGATTCATCGGGTCGCATTTAAGCACCCGTTTAGTGAACGATGGGCATGAAGTAGTTGGTATGGATAACTTCGTAACCGGAAACCCGGAAAATTTGGCTCATCTTTCTGGTAATCCGAAATTCTCATTCATCCGACACGATGTTTCGAATTTCATCTTTGTGCCTGGGAAGGTAGATGCTGTTCTCCATTTTGCTTCCCCAGCAAGTCCAAATCCCGCCTCGCCCTATGGTTATGTAAACTTGCCAATACAAACTATGAAAGCTGGCGCGTTGGGTACACATAACAGCTTGGGGGTGGCTAGAGCACACAGTGCCAAATTCCTGCTCGCGTCTACGAGCGAAATCTATGGAGATCCTCTTGAGCATCCTCAAGTCGAAACATATTGGGGGCACGTTGATCCGATCGGTCTCCGTTCGGTATACGATGAAGCCAAGCGTTTTGCAGAGGCGTTAACCATGGCTTATCATCGCTTCCACCAAATCGATAGTCGGATAGTTAGGATTTTTAATACTTATGGTCCACGTATGCATATCGATGACGGTCGGGTGGTTCCAAACTTTATCCAACAGGCTTTGCGAGGCGAGCCCTTGACGATATATGGGGATGGGACCCAAACGCGTAGTTTTTGTTATGTCGATGATCTTGTTGAAGGAGTGGTTCGATTACTGCATTCGGATGTGAATACACCGGTGAATATTGGTAATCCTGAGGAGACTACGATACTAGAATTTGCGGAGAAGATAAATAATTACATTGGGAACAACGCAGGAGTTGTGTACAACCTGGAATCAAGAGGTGAAGGAGACCCGCAGCGCAGGCGACCGGATATATCGCGAGCTGACAGTCTCTTGAATTGGCAGCCAAAAACAACCATTGAATACGGATTGGATAAGACCATCCCATATTTCAAAGCTACCATGGGGTTAGAATGACGGTATTGCTAAACAATCCACGCGAAAGGGCGCGCTTCTTTCGATTTGCAGCGGTTGGGGCGTTTGGTGCAGTCATAGATTTCGGGACATTCAATTTACTGAATGGTTTATTCGGTGTGGTAGCAGTGTGGGCGAGCGTTTTATCATTTTTGGCAGCAGTCATCAGCAACTTCACTTGGAACCGGTATTGGACCTATCCTGATTCACGTTCGAAACGGTTATCCCTTCAGCTGGTCGAGTTTTCAATCATAAGCCTGATCGGCTTAGCAATTCGAACACCCTTATTCGCAGTCATGGACAGGCTGCTGAATAATTTATTCACGTCATTCGGTATCAGTGTACTGGGTTTGGGAACAGATTTCTTCAGCCACAACCTCGCTTTAGCCATTGCTGTCATCGTTGTGATGTTTTGGAATTTCTTCGTTAACCGGTATTGGACTTATAATGATGTGAAGTAATTTGTTATAGGTCGATCACAGAATCGGTATCAAGTAATTGCACAAATGTGAGCAAGTTATGGGGACTGTGTCAAATGCAATACTGATTTATATAACCCAAGGTGAGGTTGAGGCAGTTTTAATTTACCCTTATATCTACAGTTTACTGGGTGAATGGATCGGATGGGTTACTTCTGATAGAGATGTTTATTCGGTTCATGGACATTACGTTGGGTGGCTGAGCGATGATCCCCGCATCTTGCGTAGGAGATCAGGAGACATCATAAAGCCTCGCCGTGAACCGCCGCCTGAACCAGAAGAAATCGTGATCCCAGCGACTGTTCCACTGGCGCCAATGCTGCCTGAGTTGCCAATAGGTTGGTTTGATGTCCTGGAAGAAACTCCCGAACTGCTTCCGGCTGTCGATTATGGTGACCTGCGAGATGATATGGATTAATCTGTTACAGAAATTTTTCAGTTACTTATTATTTCGTGACGAATAGTAAGATTCAACACCTATATTTTCGCACAACATTATTCGCATAGGTAAAAAATATTTCACCTAATCAACTTCAAATGGATATTCATCCTACTCGTTGAAGTCACAAAATTCTATAAATATTTCCCCATTAACTCATTTGGGAGTTAACCTGCGATTTAGATGGCATAAATCCCACGCAGGGAGCTCACCAGGAGAAATTAATTCTTGGAAAATGAAGATCGCATTACTCATCCAACGAAAAACGACGATGGCGCAGGTGTCCGCTCACTAAAGGACCTGCTCAATATCATTTCTGGGAAGGATTTTGTTACTCCCGAACAACGTGAAGACGCAGGTATTGCCGAATCGATACCGTTTCCGTTTCTAGCGTTAGTCGGCCAGAATGACATGAAGTTGGCATTGATACTTGCGTTGATTAATCCTGCGGTGGGAGGGGTATTGCTCATCGGCCCACGCGGTACGGGAAAAACAACTGCGGTACGCAGTTTGATAGACTTACTCCCCAATGTCCCGCGTAGCCTTTGCTACTATGGCTGCCTGCCCGAAGATATCGAGAGCGGAGGTATAGATGCTGTATGCCCTGATTGTGCCAAGAAATATGCTCAGGGAGAGCCGTTAGCCAAATTAGATCTTGGGCGGTTAGTTGAACTACCTTTGAATGCAGAGCTGGAAGATGTGGTTGGTGGAATCGATGAACGCGCAATTGTACATGACCGCATGCGCCTGCGCAGAGGGTTGTTAGCACAATCAGATAGGAATATTCTGTACGTTGATGAAGTAAATTTGCTGTCCGATGATGTGGTAAATGCTCTGCTAGACGCATCCTCACAAGGGAGTTTTACCGTTCGTCGTGGTCCGATATCGGCGACCTATTGGTCGAGATTTGTATTAATCGGATCAATGAATCCCGAGGAAGGTAAGTTGCGACCACAAATCCTGGACCGGTTTGGTTTGCGTGTTATCGTACGTGGGCTTGAGGATACAGGATTGCGTCTCGAAGCCTACAAACGTGTGCATGCGTATCTAGAGAACCGCCGCCAAAGTGTTCAACAATTTGCCTTCGAGACGGACATAGCAAGGGGCGAAATTCAATCTGCCCGTGATCTTCTCCCTCAGGTAGTTCTGCCAAGCATCGTAGCGGAAAAGGGGCTATCAATCATAAATGACCTTGGAGTTGACTCTCTACGGGCAGAGATAACACTTTTTGAAGCTGCACGCGCGCATGCAGCGGCAGATGCGCGCGCTGAGGTGACGATAGCGGACTTAGAGACTGTGGCGTTCATGGCATTGAGATTGCGGCGATCCCGTTATATTGAAGAGTTTTTCGCTGAACGAATATCTGAAGACAATGAAATAACCAGAATTGTGGAACAAACATTTGCCAAAGCAAATCATGAGGATGGAGAGGAAAAACATGACAGATGATGCTACCGGGACAGAGCACAATGATGAGCTATCAAATTTCATCAATGCGGGCTGGAAGTTCCACACCGAAGGAAATGATCAGGATGCAGAAAAGCAATTCAATAAAGCATTAGCCATTAATCAAAAGTCAGTCGAAGCCCATTATGGATTGGGCATTGTGATGAAGAGTCAAGGAAATACCAATGCGATGATAACCAATTTCGAGAAAGTAATTCAACTGGTTGCTGAGATTGTGGAGGACCGGTCTAAAGCAGAAATGCTGCGCAGGTTAGCGATGGGTCATATCAACCAGGCACGGAACGGAGATTGGGGTCTGGAGGGTGAAATTTGGAAACACAGCAGCTAAGATATACAAACAGTCATAGGACACGGTTGGAGCAGGTTATTTCAGGTGAGGCTGCAGATCGCGTACCAGTTGCATTATGGCGACATTTTCCGGTAGATGATCAATCACCGGAAAATCTCGCTGCGGCAACCCTAGACTTCCAGAAAACCTATGATTTTGATTTCGTGAAAGTCACCCCTGCTTCATCATATTGTTTAAAGGATTGGGGGATACGAGATGAATGGACTGGCGCTACTGAGGGTACACGTGATTATGTTTCCCGAGTGATTCATATTCCTGAAGATTGGCTTACTTTGACTGTACTAGATCCATATTCCGGCACACTAGGTGCCCAGATAGATTGTCTCAAGAGAATTACTTCGGAACTGGGCGCCAGCGTGCCGGTTATCCAAACGATCTTTAATCCCCTGTCTCAGGCAAAAAACCTGGTGGGGAGAGAGAAATTGCTTTATCATATGCGCAGCAATCCACAAGCCCTCGCTGCAGGTTTGAGAACAATCTCCACAAGTACTCAGTTATTTATGGATGCTGCTAAGGCCACAGGAATTTCAGGATTCTTCTATGCTGTTCAGCATGCACAATACCACCTGTTGTCCCCCGAAGAATATCATGAATTCGGCCGAATCTACGATTTGGAGTTGCTTACGAGCGTCGATGATATGTGGTTAAACGTCCTTCATCTGCATGGTAACAATATCATGTTCAAGGATGTAATTGATTACCCGGTTTCGGTAATCAATTGGCATGACAGGGACACGCCCCCGACCTTGAAAGATGGTCTTGTAGATTTCCGAGGCGTGGTGTGCGGTGGTTTGCGACGGGAGCAGTCTATGGTGCTTGGTTCACCAACGGAAGTAACCGCGGAAGCATTGGATGCGATCGAAAGTACAGGTGGGAAAAGGTTTATCTTGGGTACTGGTTGTGTTGTCCCGATCACCGCGCCGCGAGCTAATTTAATCGCTGCTCGCCAAAGTGTCGAATTAACGCGGTAATTTATCAAGAATCGTATCGACTTCAATGCTCAATATATGAAGAGTTTGCGTGTGATTTCCGGAATGGCGCGTGGTCAGAGATTGCGGTCTGTGCCAGGTGATAAGACCCGACCGATTACTGACCGTGTAAAAGAGGCGCTGTTTAACATAATAAGTTCGGATATTGTAAACGCATCACTATTAGATTTATTTGCCGGAACCGGAGCGGTTGGTATTGAAGCCCTTTCCCGAGGAGCAGAGCATGTTCGATTTGTTGATACCCAACCCCAAGCGATACGAACGATTAAAACTAACCTGATTCAAACGGGTCTAACTGAAAAAGCGACGGTCATCCGCCAGGACGCGTTCAAACTTCTCTCCTCTGCCTCTGATCGTGCCTACGATTATATATATATCGCACCTCCTCAATATCAGGGTTTATGGTCCAAATCCTTGCATCTGCTTGAGCAGAATATTGAGTGGCTAGATAAGTATGGGTGGGGGATCATTCAAATTGACCCAATTGAATACCAAGAAATACAATTAGCAAACCTGGTCGAGTTTGATCAGCGGCGGTATGGCAGCACTCAGCTTGTCTTTTATGAGAGAACTGACTGATAAAAAATCCCTTCCACTATCCAGATGTGGGAGGGATTATTTAGAAAACCTGCGCTTTGCCTAGTACTCAACCGTTAAGAAAAGCGTCTAAGGCATCTTTACTTATCCGGAAAGCATTGCCAATTTTCCTCGCAGTGAGGTCCCCCGCTTCAATCGCTGCCAGCACATCTTCTTCGGAGACCCTTAGATATTGCGCGGCTTCCGTAGGGGTCATTACGCTTGGTCCGCCTGCTGCAGGAGCGTCTCCAGTAGGTGCTGCTTGACCTGCGCCTGCGGCACCAGCCCCTGTCATTCCTGCTAATGATTGGCTGAGGACATTTCCAACACCCAGCCCGGCACCGATTCCGGCAGTTAGCCCAGCACCACCACTTGGATTCTGAGCAGCATCCCGCATTGCATCAGCTGCTTGCAGTTGGGTGTAGGTCTGCATATCAAGCATACCCATCGCACGTAATTCCTCAGCTGATTTACTGGAAGGTTTTAAGTTCTCTAAGTAAAACGATTTAAGAGTTAATCCTAAGGCTAAGAAATCATCCTGAGCTTTAGCCCTTACGCCCGCACCTAATTCTTCGGTCAATCCAATCAATTCTGGTACTGAGTTCTCTGCAGCAGTCTCACCAAGCAGGTCCGAAAGCTTCGACAGTAGCATAGAACGCAATCGCGATTCGATCTCTGCAGTCCTAAATATCCCCTGTGCGCCTACCACCTGGTTGACGAATTGCTGCGGGTCTTGAACCTGGAAGCTGTAGGAGCCAAAACCTTGCAGTAAGGCAACCCCAAGCCCCATATTCGGATTCCGTACAATGATCGGTTGTGGGGTTCCCCATTTTCGGTCAACGAACTCCCGCATCGCGACGAAGTATACTTCAGCAGGGAATGGGGTTTGTTCGTTGAAGACCCGCCCAAGGGCGTTGACAAGGAGCGGGATATTATATGTGACAATCGTATGACGACCCGGACCAAAAGTGTCAAGCGCATTTCCGTCACGGGAAAATATTGCGGTTTGTGATTCACGAACAATTACCTGAGAACCGATCCGAAAGTTGCCGGGGCCTACTTCGGGAAAACGATGGACGATTTCGTCTCGCATCTCATTGGGGTACTCAATAACATCAAAAATCCTAGCCATAGTATTTTCTCCTACAATTCATCTTAGCGGACTAATGCCACTTATGCACCTGCAGCACCAGTGACGACTTCTGAACGGCGGTTGTAAACATCAATGCATTGTTGGGTGGTTTTCTCTAGGTGTCGGATAGCAGCATTTAGACCGTCTGTCCCGACCGACATCTCAATATTGTCTATTGCACGGCTTACTTCATCAACCAAATCCAGCATGGTTGCATCATAATCATATAACTGTGTCAATTCTTCTTCGTTGATTTTTACGGCGTCAAACAATCCCGAGTAGCCCCTGGGCGCTCTCCGAATACGGTCTGCAAAAGTACGCATCTTTATCGCCGCAGCTTCTAGGTCATCCACATACTGGATCTGATTATTTCGTATAAATTCCCTCTGTAACGCAGATACGCGTTGCCATAATTCTTCAAAACGATTGGCTAGGGTATCCCTTAATATTTTATCTGAGTCACGGCGAGCTTGTCTTTCCATATACCCGGAGAATCCGGGGATTTTAGTCAAAATCTTCTTGAAGGGATCCATGTCGGAGCTAACTTTTCCATAAATCTGATCTTCGGGGTCGCCCATGCTATTCTCCTTAATTAATTTAGTCAATGTCATTCTTACTGATTATAGCCTTTGTTGTATTTCAAGGCAACCATTCTTCGGCAATCATAACAACTCGTACAACATCAGTTTTTCTCTTACATTATCAATTTATTCACAACTCAACGGCAGTATTCATTACCGATACCGATAATCAAAACGAGATGTGTACTTTATTAGGTGTGCTTATGGGTTTCGATTATAATTTATCCACTACACTCTCTAAGCACAGCAGACCTATCTTAGAATAAAGGAGATTTAGATGATCGTAACTACAAAAAAGCTGTTTGAATTAGCATATGGGAAATACGCGATCGGTGCGTATAACATTAACAATCTTGAACAAACCATCGGTCTATTTAGGGGAAATGTTGAAAGTCAAGCCCCTTTTATTATCCAGATCAGTAAAGGTGCCCGTTCCTATACCCATAAAACCATGTTGGAAGGATTGATTCGCAGCGCGGAAAAAGTATTTCCCGAAGCGATCTTCGCAGTTCATATTGACCATGGTGATGAACAGACATGTTACGATGCGATTGATAGTGGCTTTTATTCATCAGTGATGATTGATGCAAGCCATGAGGATTTTGATCATAATATCGCCACGACGAGAAGAGTAGTCGACGCCGCACATGCCAGAGGCGTTGTTGTGGAGGCTGAGTTGGGCATGTTGGGTGGAGTTGAAGAACATATCTCTGTTGCTGAAGCAGATGCCAAACTTACTAACCCAAATCAAGCTGCTGAATTCGTAGAACGGTCAGGTTGTGACTCTTTGGCTGTCGCAATTGGAACCAGCCATGGGGCTTATAAATTTTCTGGTTCCCAGGCATTAAGGTTTGATGTTTTAGAGAAAATCCAAGCGAAATTGCCGAATTTCCCTCTGGTCATGCATGGGAGCAGTTCGGTTCCGGAAGAAGAAGTTGCGCGGATTAATGCTGCTGGTGGGAAAATGCTTGGAGCGAAAGGCGTCGATGCAAATCAATTCAAGCGCGCCGCTGAATTAGGTGTTACCAAGGTTAATATCGATACGGACGGGCGGCTAGTTTGGACTAGGGTTCACCGTGAATTTTTCAAGGAAAAACCAGAGGGATTTGACCTGAGGCAACCCGGCAAAATATTCATGAGTGAATATGCAAACTTTATTGCCGGGAAGAATGAGAAACTTGGGAGCGCAGGACAGCTCGAAAACGTGCGCATGACGCTTAGAACAGTTGACTGAGATATTTGCATTTAGCTCCTCGGGGATTGAACTGACAAGTTCAATCCCCATTATCATGAGTGAGCCTTGTTGGAAGGATGTTCTGAGCGGATTATGGCGTCAGCTGATCAAGGATTTTCTAAAGATCGCTATTCAGTGATTCCCCGCACCCTAATTTTCTTAGATTGTGGGGACATGGTGCTGATGCTTAAAGGAAACCCCAGCAAGAGAATTTGGGCTTCAAAGTACAACGGTATCGGAGGGCACGTCGAGCGTGGTGAGGACATCTTCCGCGCCGCAAAGCGTGAGTTATTCGAGGAATCTGGATACCAAGCGGAAGATTTATGGTTAGGGGCTGTGGTAACTATTGATGCGCGAGACACTGGTGGTATCCTTCTCTTCGTTTTCCGTGGTCAAATCGAGAAAGATACCTATAAGAATCTGAAACCAACGACTTCCATTGAGGGGATTCTCGAATGGGTTCATAGATCTGAGGTGTATGAGCTACCGCTTGTTGAAGATTTACCAGTACTTTTACCAAAATTGTTCTTGATCCGGAAAGGCGACCCAGTTATCTATGCACACTACAAATATCACGATGATGATCTTGCGATTGTGTTTTCATAAGCTGCAATTATTTTCTCTACGATGAACTACTGTTCCGTCAAATTTGATTGTTTAGGTAGACAAGAGTGTAGACGGAACACTTTATGCTTTGTCAAGGGCGTCTACTTGGAAATTGCATGAACCTTTCATCCATGACAAAGCACTAGCTGTCGAAAAAAACTTGAAAACGACGGAGAGAAATCTACATGAGCGATCTAACCCGGACTCAAATGGTGATGCTGATTGCCACAAACATGAACGCGCATAAGGGGTTGTTGCTGCGGGGAGTTAACTTAAATGGGGTTGACTTATCGAAATTATATTTGGCAGAAGCCGTTTTAGAAATTGCAGACTTGAGCGAATCGAATCTGACTGGCAGCGATCTCAGCAAGGCAAATCTAATACAAGCAGACCTGAGCTATGCAGATTTAAGTGAAGCGAATCTAAGGGGAGCAAATTTACATGAAGCAAAGCTAATTGGTGCAGATTTGCGAGCAGTAGATTTTACTGATGCCAATCTTCAAAATGCTGATATAAGGGGGGCAAACTTGCGAGGTGCTGATCTGACTCGCGCAAATCTTTGGCACTCAGATATGGCTGAGACGACTTTAGTGTACGCTAATCTTGAGACTGCCAAAGGGATTCCAGATGATATTAAAGAGTGGATGGAACGAAATCAGTAGGCTGAATCTCCAGCAACAATATTTCATTTTGAGATTGCGGCTCCAGATTGTTGAAATCAATATTGGAGGATGTGATCCTGTCTGGGAAATTAATCTCGCTAGGGGGTGATTTGCGTTTATGCAACTTTGGACAAGAAAAATAGGTCGATTTGAATAATTAAATATATGGATTGCCAACTGCATTATTGTTGATATGGTTCGGAAACCATGATACAGCGCTACGTTGTGGGTGAAATGGGGCTCCTATCTATCCCACCAATCTTTATGATCCCTACCCAGCTACATCGATGGCTTGAGTTAATTGTTAATGTGTCCTAATCAAAGATCAGTTCTGTGGTAAGGCTTCTTGAAGTTTTTTGACCACAGATAATGAGATCGGTTTGGTTTTGGCAGACTTCCTGATCAAGTCTTTTAATTTATTCAGGGGGATTGTTGCAGCAGGTAAGTCTTGCTCTTTATCGATCTCTATTACGGCTCCCGGATTGGTGAAGACTAATACGGTGGAGATTTGTGATAGGTCGTCGTCAGGTAGAATTTTTGCGAAATACTTTTCCAAGCTTTCGATATCGCCGAGCATTTCGAGATCAGGACGACCGAGTCCTTCTTGAGCAAAGATTTTTAGATAGGTCATTAACATCCCGCCCCCACGTTGCTTCCAACGTCCCTTATCGAAGGTAATCGTCCCGCGTTGATGTTTTGGAAAGATCGCCCAAATGCCTGCTGGTCCAACGAGTAGGTGAGAGCTTGGCGTTTTGTAATGATACATTGAGTATTGATCATCCAGACCCTTCAGAGATTGATCAATCTGTTCATCAGGTCGGGGTCTTCGTCCCCAGCGATTACTGAAATAGATACCTATTTGGGATAAGATAAAACCGAGCAACAAAGCAACTAGTGATAAGTAAAAATGGTCGGGCATCTGGAAGGATACATACATGCCACCTGCCAGAACTGCTAAACCACCAATCATGGTTATCTGCGCGATACGGCGATTGCGATTGATTTTATTTTCGTTAATAATGATTTTCATATCTTAATTTCACTCCTGGAATCGCTTGAGCACCAAGCATGCATTTTGACCACCTAAGCCAAATGAATTTGAGAGTGCAGCATTGACACTCATATGGCGTGCTTCATTCGGCGTGTAATTGAGGTCGCAATCAGGATCAGGGTACTCATAGTTTATTGTTGGGGGAATGATCGAATTTTGTATAGATAGTACTGTAGATATGGCTTCCAAAGTACCTGAAGCACCCATGGCATGACCGATCATAGATTTTGTCGAGCTGATGGATAAATTATAGGCATAGTCGAGAAATAGTAGTTTGATCGCCTTTGTCTCCACGGCATCATTTAAGGGTGTGGAGGTACCGTGGGCATTTATATAATCTATGCCATCTATATTTATCCCTGCATCCTTGAGTGCCCATTTCATCGTGCGGACAGGGGCTTTCGCTTCAGGGTCAGGTGCTGCTATATGGAAGGCTTCTGAGGAGGCGGCATGCCCGGCAATTTCCGCATAAATACGGGCACCGCGTGCGCGTGCGTGATCAAGACTTTCCAATACCATTGCACCAGCACCTTCTGAGAAGATAAATCCCTCTCTTTTCGCGTCAAATGGGCGTGAAGCGGATTGCGGAGCATCGTTGTAGCTTGTTGGCAAGGCACGCATTGCTGAAAACCCGCCAATAGCGTAATCTTGGATAACCGCTTCTGTACCACCTGAAATCACCACATCTGCCACACCACGGCGGATGTATTCGCAACCCTCACCCAAGACCTGGGTCCCCGTTGCGCAGGCGGTGGAGATAGTAATATTCGGTCCAAAACAATGGAAACGCCGGGCAATTAAGAATGCTCCGATATTTGGAATTCCTGAAGGGAGGACGAAAGGATTTACCCGGGACAGGCCCACGGTTCTGAGGAGCTTAATTCCGTCGTCGAAGCGTTCTAAACCGCCGATTGTTGTACCAAAAGCGACACCAACTCGCTCAGCATTCGCCATTGTGTCTGGAAGTCCTGCATCGGCTACCGCTTGAGTAGCTGCGCCTAGCGCAAATTGTGCAGAGCGTGCAACGCGCCGTGCTTCTTTGCGTTCCATATAATCTTCAGGATCAAAATCGGGGACTTCTCCAGCGATTTGGCAGGGCATGTCACTGGCGTCAAATTGGGTAATTTTGCGCACACCAGATTGTCCAGCAACCAATCCATCCCAGAATTGGCTGATCGAAGAACCCAAAGGAGTGATTGCACCTAAACCAGTGATGACAACTCTTGGACGAGAATTATTATTTGACATTAATACTCCAATAAAAAGGGGAATCTCAGGTATTACGCTAAAGCAGTCCTAATTGAGTCTTTTAAGGCAGTGAGCAGATCTGAATCTACCGCTTGTCGGGCTACTCTAATTGCGTTGACTAACGCATGGGCATCAGAACGACCGTGACCTACAAAAACCAAACCATCGATGCCCAATAGAGGGGCAGCTCCGACTTCTCCGGGGTCCATTAATTTCCTAATGTTCCCAAAGGCAGGCTTTGCCAAGAGCGCTCCTATCTTCGTGATCAGGCTGCTGGTTAATTCTTCTTTGAGCATATCGGTGATCATCTTCGCGACCGCTTCACTTGTCTTCAGAAGCACATTGCCTGTGAATCCATCTGTGACGACCACGTCAGCTTGGCCGCCAAAAAGCTCTTTTCCTTCCACGTTCCCGATAAAATTCAATCCACTGTTTTGCAGCAGAGGGAACGTATGCTTTACCAAATCGTTGCCTTTGCCGGCTTCCTCACCATTTGATAGTAAACCGACCCGCGGATTTTGTTTTCTAAGGACTTTGTCGGTGTAAACCGCACCGAGATGTGCAAACTGTAATAGGTACTCTGGTTTACAATCTGCATTTGCGCCGATATCCAATACAGCGCAATGTCCATTTTTAACCGGGAACAACCCAGTCAAGGCGGGGCGTTTAACCCCACGAATTCGTCCCAACCGGAATAAGGCATTCGCCATTGCTCCACCCGTGTTACCGGCAGTTACAAAAGCATCCGCTTCACCAGATTTTACCAGGTCCATACCAACAGCCATTGAGTTATCGCTTTTCCGGCGTGCATTCTCTGCTGGCTTGTCCGTCATGGCGACAATTTCAGATGCGTGCACGATCCTTATCTGCTGAAAATCTCCTGCTACAGCATTCAGGCGGGCTGATATTTGCCCTTCATGACCGACTAAGGTGATCTCATCGCCAAATAATTTAACCGCCTCAACCGCAGCGTTGATTTCCGGTTCTGGATGGTTATCACTTCCCATGGCGTCCAAAACTATCTTCATTGGATCTCCTTGTTCAGGATTTATTTTGAAAACTGAGTCACCACAGGGTGGAAACTTGACACAGATGCAGGGCCGATTATAATACGGCTAAGCTTGCGCTGGTGCTGGAATTGGCAGACAGGCATGGTTGAGGGCCATGTGCCGCAAGGCGTGTGGGTTCAACTCCCACCCAGCGCATGAGTAGAGATATCAGCGTCCAATAGCGCTGATATCTTGCTTTAATCCTCAATTTTCATTCGCTTTTCAATATAGCGAACTCCAGCAGATAAAAGCAGGGTCATTGCGAGATAAAGGAAGACTACTACATTGAAAGTCTCAAAAACTCGAAAGGTGCTCGAGCGTCTTTTGCGGCTCAATTGAGTGAGTTCATTAACTGCCAGGACGGTTAATAGCGCCGAGTCTTTCAATAATGAGATGAAATCATTGCCTAGAGGGGGTAGGACTGCTCGAATTGCTTGTGGTAAGATGATAAGCCGCATAGCTTTAAAATAACTCATACCAAGCGATCGGGCGGCCTCCATCTGACCTCGACTGATTGCTTGTATGCCAGCTCTAAAAACCTCTGCTTCATAAGCGCCATAGCCGATACCGAGTGCTAAGATCCCCCGAAACTCCATCGAGATATTACGAATTGTATATTCGGACAAATATAGAAATAATTGTTCAAGCGCTGTCCCCGTCGAAGGATCTAAGCCCACATTACCCAGGTAATTCACGAATGTGATAAATAAGGGTACCACACCGAATGCGATATAAAGTATCAGGACGATCATCGGAATACCGCGGATTACCTCCACATACAATGTGGCAATTGTGTAGACAAACGTGTTCTTCGATGTGCGTGCTATTCCGGTGAGCAAGCCGATGACTAGTGATAAGATATACGCAAAAAAAGTGATCCGGATGGTTGTTACAACACCGTCTTTCAGGAATATAAATGTATCTTGGTAGTTATCATTTGTGAGGATGAGGTAGGTGATAGCCAGTGCTGACACGAGAATCACGATTCCCCACCATGGGAGCTTGTTTAACTGCAATCGGTCAACGATACCTGGTCGTTCATCCATACTGCGGGTAGTTTCCATAATCCGGTTCCTAGGGCTTAGGTAATTTGGTTAATAATTCTATGGAAATATTTGTAATGAAAATATTATTGATTTAACCTATTTGTTGGATCTATTGATAAGGTGTGAGAGAGTGCTGTTGTAGGAGTCGCCGGGTGTGGGTTTCGGTATGCAGCACCGTATCGAGTGCTTTGTCAAGGATAAAAGTTTCGTTTGATAACTGAGTTAATAAGCCCCTGACAAAGCTTTAAGTGTTCCAACTAGACTCCATTCTATCTAAACAATCAAATTTAAAGGAATACTAGTGCTTTGTCAAGGATGAAAGTTTCATCGATATCCGGTAACTATACCTTTGACAAAGCTTTAAGTGTTCTGTCCGTGATCTATTTTTTAAAGAATCACATTTGAGGGAACACTAGTACACTTTTCCGGGATGGGAAAATTGTTTCCCATCCCGGAGTTAGTGATTTCGAGTAACTGGTGTTAAAATCTACTGCACCAGTCCCCACATCAGATTGAGTTCTTCCAGCTTGCCATCCGCTTTCATCGAGAGCAAGGCGGCGTCAACCGCATCTCGCAGCTCGCTGCCTGGCGGGAAGACGAAACCGAGCTGTTCATCGGATGTGAGCTGTCCAATGATCTTGAGCTTGCCTTCATTCGCTTCCATAAAACCGAGCGCGGACACATTGTCAATCACCACACCATCGATGTCATTGGCGAGCAGTGCTAGGATTGTGGCGGGGAAATCTTCAAAGGACTTGATGCGCTCGACCGGGAAGTACTCCTGGGCAACAATCTCGTTGGTGGTCCCGATCTGTGTACCGATCAGCATATTGTCATCCGCGACGAAGTCATCAACCGTAGCGGTTTCATCGGTGCGCACCAGCAAGGTCTGTCCGATGGTGACATAGGGCACCGAGAAATCAACGATCTTGGCACGCTCTTCGGTGATGGTAACGCCATCTGCGAGCCAGTCATACTCGCCCGCTTCCATGGCTGGGAAAATGCCATCCCAGGCGGCTTCAACGAACAGCGGGACGCAGTTGATCCGGTTACAGATCTCACGGGCAGCGTCGTAGTCCCAACCGACGGGTTCCCCGCTGGCCTCATCAATCGAGTTGAAGGGCGGATAGGCGTTTTCCACTGCGACAGTGACTTCCATACCACCCAGGTCTGGTAGTTCTGCGGCTGGGGCTTCTTTGGTGATCAATCCCCAAGTCAGGTTGAGTTCTTCGAGTGTGCCATCCGCTTCCATGGCGAGCAAGGCGGCGTCAACTGCATCTCGCAGCTCGCTGCCTGGCGGGAAGACGAAACCGAGCTGTTCATCGGATGTGAGCTGTCCAATGATCTTGAGCTTGCCTTCATTCGCTTCCATAAAACCGAGCGCGGACACGTTGTCAATCACCACACCATCGATGTCATTGGCGAGCAGTGCTAGGATTGTGGCGGGGAAATCTTCAAAGGACTTGATGCGCTCGACCGGGAAGTATTCCTGGGCAACGATCTCGTTGGTGGTACCGATCTGAGTGCCGATCAGCATATTGTCATCCGCGACGAAGTCATCAACCGAAGCGGTCTCATCGACGCGCACCAACAAGGTCTGTCCGATGGTGACGTAGGGTACCGAGAAATCAACGATCTTGGCACGCTCTTCGGTGATGGTAACGCCATCTGCGAGCCAGTCATACTCGCCCGCTTCCATGGCTGGGAAAATGCCATCCCAGGCGGCTTCAACGAACACTGGGACGCAGTTGATCCGATCACAGATCTCACGGGCAGCGTCGTAGTCCCAACCGACGGGTTCCCCGCTGGCTTCATCAATCGAGTTGAAGGGCGGATAGGCGTTTTCCACTGCGACAGTGACTTCCATACCACCCAGGTCTGGTAGTTCTGCGGCTGGGGCTTCTTTGGTGATCAATCCCCAAGTCAGGTTGAGTTCTTCGAGTGTGCCATCCGCTTCCATGGCGAGCAAGGCGGCGTCAACTGCATCTCGCAGCTCGCTGCCTGGCGGGAAGACGAAACCGAGCTGTTCATCGGATGTGAGCTGTCCAATGATCTTGAGCTTGCCTTCATTCGCTTCCATAAAACCGAGCGCGGACACATTGTCAATCACCACACCATCGATGTCATTGGCGAGCAGTGCTAGGATTGTGGCGGGGAAATCTTCAAAGGACTTGATGCGCTCGACCGGGAAGTATTCCTGGGCAACGATCTCGTTGGTGGTCCCGATCTGTGTACCGATCAGCATATTGTCATCCGCGACGAAGTCATCAACCGAAGCGGTCTCATCGACGCGCACCAACAAGGTCTGTCCGATGGTGACGTAGGGTACCGAGAAATCAACGATCTTGGCACGCTCTTCGGTGATGGTAACGCCATCTGCGAGCCAGTCATACTCGCCCGCTTCCATGGCTGGGAAAATGCCATCCCAGGCGGCTTCAACGAACAGCGGGACGCAGTTGATCCGGTTACAGATCTCACGGGCAGCGTCGTAGTCCCAACCGACGGGTTCCCCGCTGGCCTCATCAATCGAGTTGAAGGGCGGATAGGCGTTTTCCACTGCGACAGTGACTTCCACACCCCCAAGATCTGGGAATGCTCCGTGAGCTGGTTCCTCCGGTGTTTCTGGTTCTTCAGGCAATTGTTCTGGCGCAGTCGTTGGGGGAGGTGGTGCTTCCGTAGGTGTCGCAGATCCCCCACAACCTGAGACTGCAATCATAATCATGATTAATATGACTGCCAAAAGTATAGCGAATTTTCAATTCCTCATTTTTCTCTCCTTGATATATTCGTTGGAATGAAATTATTGACCATTCTCAATGAACCGGTGCCGCAACCGGAACTAAAGAAGGTGCTCGCCGCCGCCTATATTAGAATAGACTAACTTACGAAATTTTGCAAGCTGATCCATGTATAATAATAGTCGTTAACCCAGAAAATGCATAGTATGACTGTATAAATTTATGGTTTTGTTACGCGAGGATTACTATGGCACAATTCCCTACCGAAGATTGGGTTAATGCTTTAATGGACAAATTGAATACTGATGAGCAGTATGCTCAGATTGCCAAAAAGTGGGAAGGGGCTATCCTCTTTAAAATTGATCCCGATGGTGATTTTCAGGACACCAGGATTCTCTATCTTGATCTTTGGCATGGTAATTGCCGCGCTGCGTATATGGTTGGCGACGGAAATGTGCAAGATGCTGCTTTCAAGCTGACCGCTTTTTACAGCAATTATGTGAAGCTGTTGAATGGTGAGATCGATCCAATGCAAGCATTACTTACACGTAAATTGGGCGTCAAGGGTAATATGGCAGTGTTGATGCGCAGCGTACCCACGGTATTGGACTTTGTCCGTTGCTGTAGGGAGATTACAGATAGTTTTGAGTGACCCTGGAGCGGGTGGAAGTTGCGCCGCAAGAATCCTTGCGGCGTTTTTTGTAGGAGTTCTCCGCATTTCGGAACCAGACAACCAATTGGATCGTCTAGCTTAATATCATGAATGCAGACCGCAATTATCAACACAGGTTTTTAAACTCCAAAATACTCAAATTTATCCTTATTTTTGTACTTCTGATTATTGTATTATTTGCACTTGCTACATCAGCTGTTTATGGTGCTTGGCTTGGCTTTCAAAATGCAAATATGGAAAACGAAATTACCGCAAATACTGCCGAAGCCTTGTACATTGCAGAGCAATATTCACTTGCCAATCAGGAGTATGAGGCAGGAGAATATGAACTGGCAGAGCAGCGGCTAGAGTATGTCATCAATGAGGATCCTAATTACCCCGGTGCGATCGAGAAGCTCACTGCTGTAAAACAGATATTATATGCTACCGCAACGCCAACCACACCACCTCCATCACCAACCCCAACCAGTACACCTGATCTACGACCAATTTATGAATTATACGATCAAGCTGAGAGACAATTTCTGCTTAGCGATTGGGATGAAGTAATCACTACCATTACTGCGCTGCGGAATTTGGATCTTCAATATCAGGTAGTAAAAGTTGATGCTATGCTGTATCAAGTTTTGAGACACCGCGGGGTCGATAAAATCCGCAATCAGAGAAGCCTGGAGGGAGGGATTTTTGATCTCGCTTTAGCAGAAAATTTTGCACCCTTAGATGCGGAAGCCAGTAATTGGCGGAATCTTGCCAGGTTATACATGATCGGATTAGGATACTGGGAAGTGTATCCAGAACAGGCTGTATATTATTTTCAACAAGTGGCATCAGCCGCTCCCTATATGCTAGATTCTTCAGGGTGGACCGCCAGAGAACGATACCGCGCGGCATTGATCCAGTTAGCGGACCAATTAATGTCTGAAGAAGAGTGGTGTGCAGCAGAAGAATATTACTTGCTAGCTTTATCCATACGCTCCGAGATTTCCATCGAAGAACGGAGATCATTTGTTAGCATTAAGTGTTCTCCACCCACAGCAACCCCGGCACCAAGCACAGCAACGCCAACAGCTACCTTTACTATCGTGGTTGATGCCTCTCCGACAGCGACCGGGACTTTAGGAGTTGTTATCACCCCGACAGCAACCGAAATCTACTTATCACCGACCCCTACATCTCCACCCGCGCTGACCGCAACAGCAGTCCCTTCGGAGACACCACTTCCTAGCCCGACAGTGATAACCACTGAGGAACCTTTGCCAACAGACACCCCAGTGCCTACCGAGACGCCCCCCTCATCTGAGTCTAGCAAACCTACACAGGCAGGGTCTCTATGAAATTAATTTTGTATTTGTAGTGGTTACTGGACAAATTATAGATGCGCATAAAGGACACACGATCGTATAGATCAGGATAGTCAAACTAAGGTGCAGGATGAAAATTGTTAGAAACATTCTTTTCGCAGTGTTATTCCTAATTGTCGTTGCAGCAGCGGCAGCCCTCGTGGGGTGGGGCGCGTACCAGTACACCCGGAACATGTCAGACGCAATACCAGAGGGTGAAACCGGGTTCGAACCAATTATCGCCGGGCGCAAAACCACTCCAGATGCAAGTGGCGGTAATGCTTTTGATTATCTTGGTAGTACCAATGCAAATCAGCCCCAATCCGAGCCCGCATTGACGCCATGGGATGGTGCCGGTCGGGTTACGATATTGGTTTTAGGACTTGATTATCGCGACTGGTCGACTGGCAGAGATTACTCACGCAGCGATACTATGATTTTGCTGACTTTGGATCCCCTGACGCGGACAGCCGGTATCTTATCGATCCCGCGCGATCTATGGGTGTCGATTCCCCAGTTCAAACACGGAAAAATCAACACTGCATATTATTTGGGAGATGCCTATAAACTACCCGGTGGCGGGGCGGGTTTAGCTGTTGATACTGTTGAAGAGCTATTAGGTGTGCCAGTAAACTACTTTGCTCAGATAGATTTCGGTGCTTTTGTAGATTTTGTCGATGAAATCGGTGGGGTGAAAGTGGACGTCAAGGAACCAATCACCGTTGATTTACTTGGATCAGGGGCAGCTACGAAAAAGAACCTAAAAGCTGGTGTGCAGGTATTACCGGGTGAGTGGGCTTTAGCTTATGCCCGTGCTCGGTACACAGAGGGAGGTGACTTTGATCGCGCTGCCCGGCAGCAGCAGGTCATTATAGGGATACGGGACCGGATTCTGAGTTTTGATTTATTGCCGGTCTTAATCGGCAAAGCTGATGTTCTCTACCAGCAATTATCTAATGGCATCCAAACAAATATCAATTTAAGTGATGCAATCAAATTGGCTATCGTAGCTACTCAAGTTAAGGAGAAAGATATCCAGCAAGGGATCATTAGCGAAAAACAAGTTCTGTTTGGTAAATCCCCTGACGGTTTGAGCATTTTGATCCCAATCACAGATAAAATACATCTCTTGCGGGATCAGATATTTGCATCTTCTGGTGTATTGAGCCCCCAAACGGCGGGAAATGCACAAGAACGTATGCAGGCTGAGGCAGCGAACGTCTCGATCATTAATCAGAGCAGCAACCCTGACCTAGGGCAGCTAACTGCTGAGCATCTGAGGTCGCTTGGCATGCATATTGTTTCAGTCTCGCCCGGTGAGCAGTACTCGACTGTTAGCTCAGTGAGCACAGATTTATCCACACCTTATACATTAAGTTATATCGTGGATTTGGTGGATATTGTCCAATTCCGAATTAGGGCAGATGGCGATGTTTCTCAGGACGAGAATATTATCTTGTTTCTTGGAGACGATTGGGCGAGAAATAACAGCATACCGTAAATTTGATGGGTTCGAAATGCAGCACATGGAGGTAAAAATTGTGGGGCATATCGTTGTTGTCGGCAGTCTAAATATGGATCTAGTAGTTAAAACTCCAAGGCACCCGAAGGTTGGGGAGACAATCCTGGGGAGTGAGTTTAGGACGTACCCAGGTGGAAAAGGTGCGAACCAAGCCGTCGCGGCTGCGAAGCTTGGCTGTCTGGTTAAAATGGTTGGGCGGGTAGGGAATGATCCTTTCGCGAATGAGCTGCTGGAAGCAATCAGTATTGAAAAACTTGATTCAACATACGTTATCCAGGATCCAAACGAGCCAACAGGAGTAGCGTTTATTACAGTGGATCAGGATGGGCAGAATTCAATTATTGTCGCCCCAGGAGCCAATGCCCGTGTTTCTCCAGAAGATGTACAAGCCGCAGAAAAGGTATTTATCGGGGCTGCAGTTCTGTTGATTCAGCTCGAATGCCCCTTACCAGCGGTTGAAAGAGCGATTGAGTTAGCAAAGAAACATCAGCTTCAGGTCGTTCTCAACCCAGCACCTGGACAGGTATTGGGAATTGATATTCTTAGCAAGGTTGATTACCTACTTCCGAATCAGTCAGAGTTAGCATTGATCTCAAGCGAACAAGAACTGAGTCGTGCGATTGACAACATGCGAAAACTCGGTGTTGCAACGATGGTAGTCACGATGGGAGATGAAGGAGTGCTGGTTGTCGATGCAACGAGTGAAATTCAGATACCTGCACTAGATGTCAAGGTTGTGGATACTACCGCGGCTGGCGATGCGTTTGCAGGCGCATTCGCGGTCGCTCTAGCGGAAGGTTATGAGTTGTACGATGCCGCCCGTTGGGGAACAATTGCCGGAGCTTTAGCAGTGACGCGCGCCGGTGCGCAGCCATCCCTGCCCTCACGGGCAGAATTTACTCGGTTACTACAAGAATCCGAGTGAGAGGAGTAATTTGTTAATCCTTATAACAAACGCAGTTGGGACGTGTCTATTGTCAGGGGGTCTAGATCAAGATTTTCAAAGAGATTTTCTCTGGTTAACAGAGGGGAATCAAGTAAGTAATGCACATGCCTGAATTTCATAAACCGCCAGCCCCGATTCAGGATTTCTGATAAGTAGGGGTTATTCCGTTTTTTGTAAATCGCTAATGATGCTCGACTGCCCGGGATAACAATAATAGATTTCTCGGGCGGTAAAGTCTCTGTGAGTATGGTTTCGGAAAAAGTGGCGGAGGCGAATACAATAAATGCTAACGAAATTGTACTCCCCTCATCTAGCCACAAAAGCGGTCTTTCCCCCTGGATAATAAAGCCCAATTTTTCCCCAACCACCTGTAATGATGCATAAATATTCGCGATATCTTGTTTCCGATTTCGTGCTTGTTCTTTCTGCTCCATGTACCACAAAGTGCTATTTGCTGGACGTTCCTCAGCGTAAGACTCCAAACACGTCTCAATCAATGAGCGCGCGGGTGTATTCATTCCAGGGAACTGTTGATTGAGATGTGAAGTAATAGCTAATCTTGTCGATCCAGGATGCTGCAACAGATAGTTGACGAATTCCATCTCTATCCGGTCAGAGAGAGGGATAGCAGACCCTTCAGGGTGCACCAACCACCATTTGCCAACTTCAAGTGATTTATCGCTGCTATCATATCGTCGAAATAGACCGGCTTTATTGAAGGTATTCTCAATAATATGATTGGCATTCACTAATATATTTGTGGGTGAGACAGCTCCTCTCCTTGGATCTAATTCTGGAGCCGTCAAGGTTCCAGTCCCGGCCATATTCTCCAGTACCACCGCTTGGATATTAATGAATGCGGATGGTTCGCCACGTTGGCTCAGGAACTCGGCGGCAGTAGTTTGATTGCTTTTTACGAGTTCATATAGGTTGACATTGACTTGAGTGTGAACTGTTGGATTGTGACTCCATGTCATCTGGGCTTGATCTTTCTCTGATTGCAACGCAATGCCAGTTAAATCGAAACTCGCAGCGTATGCGGAGACTATGACAGCTGCCAGGAACCCCGATTCTGCTTCGGGTAACAGACCGAGTACCGGTGTTCCTGACCGTAAAAGCGGATCGAGAGCGGCTAAGGCGGAATATAGCGCTTCGCAGTGCCAGCTCCAATCGTAGCGGCGACGGCGGAGTACAGACTTGAATGGTCCGATTGCTTCGCGACCCCATAACCAGCCAGCCCATAATGCCGACAAAGTCCAATAAGCTTGATTGGGTCGCGGGAAAGTAGTGATGACGGCATCGATGTTCGCATCCGGCATGCTTTCAGCAAATTCCTTTATACGACCATCATAGATTGAAATACCTCCGCTCGATGGCGGTAAATCAGGCCACCTAGTTAATGGGATGTTGCTGGCTTCATCTGAAAGAAAACCGACCGCGTTTTCTAGTGCCATCCAAATATTATGCTCGTAGTAGCGGGGCGGGATGGAAAGTTGTTTTGGCCGTGGTCGGCGGGCTCTATATGACCATAGATTATTTCCGCGATCGAAAGCTGCAAGCAGCAATGCAATAATGGGTTGGTGATGAGCGTGCGATGGAGGGTAGCTATCTAATCTATTGATTAGTGTGAAGAGGCTGAATACCGCCCTATCTGAGTATGTGGCAAGTGCTTCCTCTACATGGGACCGATCTGGATCGCTAATTGATGCTACCCGCTCCAAAGCCCGTGCTTTATGTAGCGGATTGCGGGCAAAGCTTGCTGCACGGTTAATATCCTGATCCGTCACTGGGAACTCGCCGGATTCTCCACAAACAGGGCAGCTGTAATTTCGGGCTAGCAGAGTGTTTGTGTCTCGCTCCCAAATGAAACTCTCTGCTTGAACTTCGCGATCACACTGATGGCAATCAGTAATATATAGGGAGCGGATATAAGGTTCCAGGCGTGTATCACCTTTCCGATGTGCTGCCAGGTCTGCCAAGGCAGATTGCAGGTTTGCGGCTGTCGGTTTGTTGGTGTTAAATTCAAGCAGGAAGCGCGAAACAGGATTATTTGCGGCAACGATGACACGGTAGCCGGAGCGGGCCAATTCCACTGGCACGAACGGGGATGCGCCAAATGGATCTAGTATTAATGAACCAAGGTGTAGATTATCGTTTGCCCATCCTGATGCCGATCCTCGTGGAACTGGGGGTATAAAGCGAACCAGAGGATGCCTATCATCAAGATCCACTCCCGGGTAAAATGTGATTGGGTTAGCCATTAGCACTCCTGTATACTACTGTTCCGTTTAAACTCTATTTTAACTAAACAATCAAATTTGTCGGAACAACAGTATTGCGCTGATACCATAGAAGTCAACTGCAAACACAAGTTAAAGCAGCATACGAGATTGGATTAAAAAACCGGCCGTTTGGCCGGTTCAATATTTTGATATTAATCGATGTAATGCAGCTCCTTTGCTCGCTTCGTTAATTCTTCCCTGAACGATGGATGCGATATCTCAATGAGTGACAGGGCACGCTGGCGGATTGTTTTCCCATATAAATCAGCAATACCATATTCTGTGACGATGTACCGGACATGATTGCGGGTAGTGTCCACTCCTGCGCCAGGTTTGAGAGTCGGTACAATGCGGCTAAAATCCTTTGCTGTACTCGGCAGCGCAATAATCGGGACGCCACCCTTCGAACGCGATGCACCATATATAAAATCTAACTGGCCTCCGACGCCGCTATAAAGTTTCGGACCGATGCTGTCGGCACATACTTGACCGGTTAAGTCGATTTCAATCGCTGAATTTATCGCCACCATACGTTCGTTTTGAGCTATCACAAATGGATCGTTCACGTATTCAGTCGGATGCAGTTCGATCAATGGATTATCGTCCACCCAGGCATACAAACGACTGGTTCCTAAGAGAAAACCAGCGATGATTTTGCCTGGGTGGAGTGTCTTACGAGCATTGGTTAGCACACCTGCTTCGACTAGTTCGATAATCCCATCTGAGAACAGCTCAGTATGTATGCCAAGGTCCTGTTTTTCAAAAAGATATTTCAAGACTGCGTCAGGGATAGCGCCGATTCCCATCTGCATGGTTGCACCATCCGGGATCAAGCCTGCGATGTTCCGAGCGATTTCTTCGATTACTTCGGAAGAATCTGAGCCCGTCATTGAGAGTTCAGGCAGCGCATAATCCACCGGAACAACATAATCAAGTTTACTGACATGGATGAAGGAGTCACCCAAAGTACGCGGCATGCATTGGTTGACCTCTGCAATGATGATATTTGCAGATCCCGCGGCGCTTTTTGTTAGACCGACTTCAATTCCAAAGCTGCAGAATCCATGTTCATCGGGTGGGGAAACATGGATGAGGGCTACATCCACAGGCAGCACATTATCCTTAAAAAGCAGTGGGAACTCAGACAGCAGCACAGGGGTAAAATCTACCCGACCTTCATGGACTGCTTGGCGGATATTGGAACTGATAAACATGGTGTTTACTCGTAAATGACCTGCCATCTCAGGAGCAACGTAATCTGCCGGACCAACAGTTAGCGCTTGGCAGATTTCAACATTCTCCAGATTCGGTGCATAATCCACTACTGCCGACAAAACTTGTTGGGGAACGGAGCAGTTGCCAGTCAAGAAAATTCTCTGCCCAGACTTTATCTTCTGGGCTGCTTCACCCGGCGTTATTATTCGCGAATTGTAGGTTTGTTGCCATGCAGCCATGATTAGTCCACCTTTCCTGGGCTGCCAGTCAAGGAAAATCCGACTAATTTGCCGTTATGGGTCTCAACCCCTTTTGCTATGGCAGGGTTCTTGGATATTGCAGGTCCCACACCATTGTTTGCGATCTCTATGATGAAAGGCAAGGCAGAATTAATATAGGCATGCGTGGATGTGCGTGCTACAACCCCGGGAATGTTCGGTACGCAATAATGGATAACGCCCTCTTCAGCGAATGTCGGGTGATCGTGAGTCGTTGGTCGAGATGTCTCCACACAGCCGCCCTCGTCAATACTAAGGTCCATGATTATGGCACGTGGTTTCATACTGCGGACCATTTCACGGGTAACGAGCACCGGCGCACGTTCACCAGGGGTCAATACCGCGCCAACAACAACATCCGCGAACGTACAAGCGCGGGCGATATTAACCGGATTGGATATCATCGTGACAATGGATGGAAATCTAACTAGGGTTTTCTGCAGTGCATCAAGGTTGATGTCCAAAAGGGTCACATGGGCGCCCATACCGAGAAATGCCTGGGTGGCACAGGAACCGACAATACCGGCACCAATTATGACCACTTCCGCCGGTGGTACCCCAACTACTCCCCCTAGCAAGATACCTTTGCCCCCCGCTTCATTTTGCAGCAGGCGGGCGGCAATCTGCGGTGTCATCAGACCGCCGATTTGGGCTAAGGCGCGGCGCACCGGAACAGAACCATTCGCTAATTGGATTTGCTCTAATGCGATGGCGGTTATATCATTTCTGAGCAGTGCCTCAATCTTATCTTGACGCGCGGAAGCCAGGTGGAGCAGACCCGCAAGAGCTGTCCCTGGTCTTAGCCATTCAATCTCATCTAGTAAAGGTCGGGCAACTTTTAGCAGCAGATCAGCTCGTCCAAAGACTTCGTGGGCGCTGTAAGCTATTCGAGCTCCGGCATATTCAAATTCTTGGTCGCTGAAACCCGCACCTAATCCAGCGTTGTGTTCCACGAAACATTGGTGTCCGTGCTTGGCTAGCATCTTTATACCGGCGGGTGATATGCCCACCCGGTACTCAAATGGTCTTGTCTCCTTGGGTATTCCGATGATCATGAATTCACCTCGCTGGGTAAAAGTGTTTTGGGATTTCTTAAGTGTGGTAGAGACCAAGCTAAAATTTCGTTGTCAAAATTTCGCGAATCACAGGTATGGCTTGATCTAAAGTGTCCTTTGAAATGATCAAGGGTGGTGCAAACCGCAGCACGGTCTCGTGTGTTTCCTTGACTAAGATGCCTTTTTCTTTTAAAGCCTCAGCATAGCGCCTTGCAGGTCCAACCTGTTCCTTGAGTTCCACACCGATTAGTAAACCTTTGCCGCGTATTTCCTGGATGTTAAAATTTGGGATTTCCATCAAGTGTTCCATGAAGTACTCACCCAAGGTATTGGAATTCTCAATGAGTCCCTCTTCTGTTATCACATGCAGGGCGGCACGGGCAACGGCCGCTCCGAGGGGATTTCCACCGAAGGTTGAGCCATGCTCTCCGGGTTGGAATAATCCCATCAACTCCCGATCAGCCAAGGCTGCAGATATAGGATAAAAACCTCCTGATAGGGCTTTGCCGATAACCATGATATCGGGTTTGATATTTTCATGGTCACACGCAAACAGCGCACCGGTACGCCCGAGTCCAGTTTGGATCTCATCCGCAATCAATAGTATCCCATGCTTTGAACATAGATCAGATACTTCTCGTAAATACCCCTCGGGTGGAACTCGCACCCCGGCTTCACCCTGGATAGGCTCTAACAACACCGCCGCGGTATTGGGGTTAATTGCTTTTTCAATCGCGGCTAAATCACTATAGGGTACGATTACAAATCCAGGTGTGAAGGGTCCGAAATCCTCCCGGTACTCAGGTTCGCTGGAGAAGGATACGATCGTCGTTGTCCGCCCGTGGAAATTACCCTCACATGTGATGATCTCAGCTTGGTGCCTTGGGATACCTTTTACTTGGTAGGCCCATTTGCGGGCCAGTTTAATGGCTGTTTCTACTGCCTCGGCACCGCTGTTCATCGGCAGCGACATTTCATAACCAGTTAGCTCTGATAATTCTTTATAAAACATGGGCAGCTGGTCATTGCGGAATGCCCGCGATGTCAGGGTGAGATTTTTCGCCTGCTCGATCAACGCCTGTAAGATTTTGGGGTGGACATGGCCCTGATTGAGAGCAGAATACCCGCTGAGAAAGTCCATATAGCGGTTGCCGTCTACATCCTCTACCCATACACCGGAGGCGCGGGATATGACTATATCTAACGGTTGGTAATTGTGGGCTCCAAAGGTTTCTTCAAGCTGGATTAGTTCCTTAGCGTTCATGTAATTTCCCATTGTGATGATGATGAGTTGTCATATAAATTGGTCTAGGGGGGATATTTCATCAATTGTAATTGGTGAAGAATACGGGCAGTATATCACAGCACTGCGCAACGCTGGTGTACTCCTGAGAGGATTATATGGGTAACCTGACCACTTATACAGAATAGATATTGCACGATCTGGCACATTGAGTATTTATGACGATTGAAGTCTAACTCTTATGGGTTCGGGCAATAAAATGTGAACAGAATTATTGTATTATGGAAAGAAGTAAATAAACGAGAAAAGGTGTGGGAAAAAGCCCCATTGGAAAAAACCAGTCCAGAAATAATTCGAGATGATATGGTACGGGGGGGGCAGGTGAGTCATATCAACCGGGGGGGCGACGACGACCTACTGTTCGTCGGAGAGTTCTATGCTGATTTTTGAGTAATAAATTATTTTATTCACAAGTTCCGAAAGGGAGCAGGATTATGCGGGGGGCAGAGAAGAATGAAGAGCATTATTACTAGAACAATTGTACTATAAGATTTGGATTTGCGCAAGTGTTCTAGATGAAGAATTTTAGATATTCATTTCAAATACCCAATTAAAGTTTTGAGGGAGGTAGTCGGTAGAGAGGGGACAAAGACTACCTGCAGCAGCGCGGTGACTCAGATCCTGGCTAACACCTGAATAAAACGACCAACCCGGGATAGTCATTTGTGCCAGAGAATTTACCATGCAATAAATAACTCGATGGTTATTATAATTATCAAATTAGCTCTCAGTTTCTTTCCGGTGTGCCTGATTACCTGCCTTACCGCCGCAATGCATATGAACCCCTGCTGCAACTTGCGGCTGGGTGCATCGGATTGTTGGGTTAACTCATGTGCTGCTAATCGTTTCTCAAGTCATCACGTTCTATCTTTTCTGCTTGCCTACTGAGTATGTCTCGCACAGCCAAAGCCGACATGTCTTCGGCGGCCAGTCTGCGGGCAATTTGTGCAATTGCTGTCTCATAGTCTGCTTGATACTCACTCGAAATTTTACCGTGCACGTCGTGCGTGATTTCCGCCCAAGCGTCTTGAAGTTTTGTCCGAATCTGGATTTCGCAGATCATGCTATCCTCGACGACAGTGCGTTCTTTTTTGTAGGTCTTCACACGATCATAAGTAATATCTGCCAGAAGGTGTATCGATCTGTATCCAGTGCGCTTTGGATCTCTGATGTAGTCTTCCAAAGACCGCGGCTTGATGCGGAACTGCTTGGTAGCCTGGATGTAGTCCAGCATACCGTAGCAATCATCAACAAACCAGCAAATCACTCTGGCGCCAATAAGGTCCGTGATAACTTCGGTCGGATAGTGGAATATTGGCCAGTTTGTCTTCTCCAGTTTCCTGAGAAAACTCGCCAATGACTTGACTCTAGCGTACACGTCAACAGCTCTAGACGGGAGTTCGTTTTCTACAGTGTAAGCCGAAGCCAGCTGATCAAGCCTGATTTTGAGAAGTTGGCTTATCAATTCCAGTTCGTCTTCGTAGGAATCGAAGAACCGAATGGTTCTTTCGGTTAAGAAGTCTCGCCGTTCCTTTCGGGTTCGGGGCTCGGCCATGACTCACTCCTGCTAGTTTTTTCGTCTCCCCACCGGGAGTTTCACCTGCTGGGCGTTTACATAGTGATTGCTGCTTAATTAGAGCCAAAAATAGCGAATCGCGCTGCGTATCACTTGGGCGAAGCTCGGCCAGCTGCAAACTGGGTTGGACTGCTCCTTATGCTAATGTTATTGTAACTTACTCAATTTCCCTTTTCGCATTTAGTTTCCCCTTTAGTTCTTGCCGTTCTTGTACCCGCTGATCAATTTACTTTTGCCGTTCCTTTCTCATCTAATTATCCTTCCTGAGGTCCTCATAACAAAAGCAGGCAGCGATCTGCCACCTGCTTTTACAACTTGGGAAGTTATTGCGAATTAATCCCGGGCGGCTTGGAACAGTTCTTTTAATGCGACCACAATCGTCGCACCAGCGACAAAGGCTACCACAAATGGCAGGACTAATGAAAAAGCTGTCCCCACTACGGGTAAGCTATTAAGCGCCGTCGCGGAAAGAGTTAACGCAATCGCAGCCAACAAAAAGCTTCGCGTGTCTTCGGCGGTGACATTGAGAATGCCGACAATCACACCCAGGATCGCCAACACCCAAATCGCCCAGTCGGGTTGATAGAAAAGCCCGGCGAGCACGGCAATAACAAGGCCAATAATAAAAGCCCATTTGCCAATTCTTGCAGTATTCATTTTAGTCTCCTTTCAATTAATTGATTACATTGGCGAATAATGGTGCAAACCGTCTTCAAGACGATGCGGTGTTTCACTACTATATAACACTTTTCAGGTAAACAAGTTATGGGATTATCTCGATATTTGGCTGGGAAGGAGGTTATACGAAAGGGTTCGGCTGCAATATAGCTATCCTGATCCGGTGGGAGAACCATGTTACATGCGGCCCGAACCCTTACGCTCAGGATGGCACACGGCCATTGCGACCTATGAAGATATTTCCGAAGAGCGATTTGAGTACAAATGGCGATTTGTGGTCATCGCCGAGGGTTGAGCGCAAGTATCGCAGGGTATTGAATGCTGGGCGGCATGCTGCCACACGGTGCGGTCGTCGCCAGGTGATCCGGGACAGTTGTATCCGCTGTCGGAGAGGGAGTATCTCATTAGACCCCCTCCTCGGTTCTCCCCCCACGAGGGAAGAAGGTTTTTCTTGGTCCGCATAATTTTTCCCTTGCCCATAGTCTGCATTACTCCCCATTCCAACTGGGAGGGGGTCGGGGGGTTGGTATATCATCAATCAACACATTATTCTCAGCTCGGTGGGTACATACACCTGGCGGCATTGCACCCGCCATCTCATCCGCAGTGCTGGTTACAGCGGGCAGATCGAACTGCTGGATGAACTGTCTGGTGAGTGAGCAACCTACCGGGGTAGTATTTACTTTCAATATGTCCAGAACGGGTGGTTACCCGACCCAGGCTGAGTATCTGTCCGTTTTTCAGGCGACTTGTCAAGTGAAATATTGGGACCCTTTCCCTTTGGATCAGTGAGAATCACAAAGCCACCACTTGCAGGTCTGACAGGTACATTCCCAAGCACCTCCTGCCATAACTTCATCATTTTATCGAACTCATAGCACCGAATTACGATTGAGCCAATTCTCATTTTATAAATGTAACGCCTGGCAAAAAAGGTTTCAACAAAAAGGTGCAAAGCGCATGTTGAAGGATCTCGGAACTATAGCTGCCTAACGTCTGGCTTCACCGGCGCCGCGAAGCGGCATCGGGTGGAAGCCAATGTTTGGTTTCTATTTCAAGTATCAACGGGCAAATGCCCGAAAGGGGTTGACGTGAGTTAGTTGATGGATCATTACTTCATCCAATCCGATAGCCCGCAGCTTTGGCAGAAACTGGTCTGCGAGGTATGTGTATGGTTTGGGAACACCGCCACCCGGCAACGCCGGATCATACCATCCTCGGTCATGACTCAGCAGCAATTTACCACCCAAACCAGCGTCTAGTAGGCGTTGAATGTGCTGCAAATAGTACTCATCAATTTCACTATCGATATTACCAATGGCGTCGTACTCAATCCAAGCCCCGCGTCGAGCCATCTCTAGATGTAACTCGAAATCCGGCTCTGCTTGGGTATGGATCCAGATAAATCGTTCTACATCATAATTCATCGCCTCGATAATATCGAGTTGGTCCCGAACAACCCGGCCTCGGATCGTATGGCTGCCTATAACAGCATTCGTTTCGCGACCAGCAGTTGCAGCCGCCCGTAAGATTTTGGCTTCACATGCAGTTAATCCGTCATCACCTGCGCTCAACTTAATCCAACCGGCTTGCACACCGCTCTCTTCAATTTCACCTTGCAATTCGCCCAGCATCCAACCGGTCAATTCGGCTTCGCTAGCCGCGTGAGCCCAATCAGGAACCCAAGGTTCACGATAAATACCAGTTGGAATTACCAAGGGTAGATTGGTGGCTTCAGATACAGCTCGATCAATATCAGCCCGACGTCCCACGCCGACTGTACTGCATTCTACAATGGCTGTCACACCGACTTTTTGTGCCTGTTTTATTTCCGGAGCCATTAGCTGGATAACTTCTTCAACTTCAGCCTGGGCATAACCAGGAGTGTCCCAAGTCCGAAGATCGACAAAGATGTGTTCGTGGGGCAAAATCGACCCCAATTCGGAAGAACTTTTAAGACCAAGGGTGGTAGTTATTCTAGCCACAATACTATTCCTTATCTATTTGCGTTTTCCAAATACCCGCCAGTATTGTAATTATGCAGCGGATAACGGCGAAACCTAACGAATTAAGATTATTGATGTGGTGCGGTTCCGAATAATACGAACGCTAAACCCAAGATCAGCCACCACATAATCCGCTTTTGAACAAAGCCGAGCAGTCAAAATCGCTATTTGTAATATTAGCAGAAATTCCCACGAGGTACCCCAGCAAAATCTATGCTGATCTAGAAAGATTGTAGCAATAACCCCCAACATATGCAAGCAACAAGGAAGACGAAAAGCAAGCTGTGATGTTTAATCGGAGCGCAAACAAAGGGGCAAAGATAGCCACATTTGCAGCCTATTCGATCACAGCAAGACAGGGAGCGGGTACATCAGGGAGGCTTGCGTTCATAGGTAGGCATGATTTCCTCTTCTTTGCATGTTGCGTCCGGAAAACCGAATCGAGGAAGCTAGGCGAAACAATATGGTACACTAAATTTGGGGGCTGCGTATCGTGCTCCCCAAATTCAATACACGAGGGAAATATGACCGATGCAATTACTTTTGGACTGGCACGCATGCACGTGGAATACGGCGAGCGGCGTGACTTTTTGCCAAAGCTGGTGGCAGACCTGGAGAAACGCGGCGCGCGGGTGTATTTGGAATATGGGTACGGCACCGGTCTGGGATTGACCGAGGAAGATTATCTGAAGGTCGCTCCGGGGGTGCGCTTTGTTTCGTATCAGGAAGTTTTTAAACAACAAAATGTGCTGGTGTTACGCTGTCCGGCGAACGAGGATTTGAAAATGATGGAACCAGGCTCCTGCCTGATCTCCATGCTGCACTATCCCACTCGACCGCAGCGCGTGGAATTCCTGCGCTCGCTGGAGATCGAGGCCGTATCGCTGGACTCGCTCAAAGACGATTCCGGCCGCCGCATGATCGAAAACCTGCAATCTGTGGCCTGGAACGGGTTGGAAGCGGGTTTCCAGGTGCTGGGCAGCACCTATCCCTCGCCAGGTCATGGAAAATCCAAAGCGTGGGCCGATCCATGCCACCGTGCTGGGGGTAGGTGCGGTCGGCGGTCACGCGGTGCAGGCAGCCAGCCGCTACGGCGATATAAAGCTCTGGAAAACGCTGGCCAAACGCGGCACACCCGGCGTACAGGTAACGGCCATTGACTACGACCTGGCCGGGCGAGAAGAGGTTATGCATGACATCCTGGCGCGCAGCGACCTCCTGGTGGACGCCACCCAGCGCCGTGATACAAGCAAGGCGGTCATCTCCAACGAATGGGTTGGCTGGCTGCCTGAGCATGCCGTGATCGTGGATTTATCGGTAGACCCGTATATCTGCCAGTATGAGCCAATCGAGGTAAAAGGTATTGAGGGCATTCCACAGGGCAATCTGGATCAGTATGTTTTCATGCCAAACGACCCGGCGTATGAGCACATACCAGACTGTGTCTCCACAAAAAACCGCCGCTATACGGTTTCCTGTTATTCCTGGCCAGGCATCCATCCCAAGAGATGTATGAAATTATACGGGGAGCAAATCCGTCCGATATTACGAACCATCACAGACCGGGGCGGCATTCAGAATGTCAACCCACACGGCCGGTATTTTGAACGTGCCATTTGGCAGGCTATGCTTTCGCAATGGGTAAGCCAACTACCTGGCCAGTGGCTCAATCAATCCAGAGCAGGAGGACAAAGGATGAACCCACCCAAAACCATCGGCTTCCCCCGGATGAGGAACGAAGTAGGAGAGAAGCGCGTTTTCTTACCCGAGTTTATTCAGTATCTTGCCAACCTTGGTATGAAAGTGTATATCGAAGAAGGCTATGGCGCACGCTCTGGTTACACGTATGAAGATTACAAGCGCGCCAGTCTCAACATGCACATATGCAGCCGCGAGCAGGCCTTCCAAAAGGATGTGTCCATCATCCTGCGCAGCCCTAAACCGGAGGAGTTTGATCTGGTCAAACCCGGCAGCACGCTGATCTCCATGCTGCATTATCCAACCCGCTCCAACCGCGTAACCCGATTGCAAGAAGGCGACATCAAGTCCATCTCGCTGGATAGCATCGTCAATGATAGCGGCATCCGCCTGGTGGAAAACATGAAAGCCGTCGCATGGAACGGTCTCGAAGCGGCCTTTGACTGGCTCGAAATGCAATGGCCAGGCCTGGAACGCCCCGACGGGAAACCCATCCAGGTGTTGATCCTGGGGACAGGCATGGTCGGGAAACACGCCATCGAAGCTGCCACCAAACTGGGGAATGTGGAACGCAACAGCGATCACATCGCAGAAAAAGGACCGGGTGCTATCGCTCTCTCTGTGGGACGGAATCTTTCATCCAACCCTGTCACGATGGAAGAACTTATGCGGCAATGCGATATCCTGGCAGACGCCACCCAGCGCCGCGACACCAGCAAACCGGTTGTTCCAAACGAGTGGATCGCCTGGCTACCAGAGCACGCCGTGATCGTAGACCTGGCCGTAGACCCGTACACGCTGGATGCCGAACCGCCCGTTGTGCGCGGCGTTGAGGGCATCCCGCAAGGAAACCTGGACCAATACGTCTTCCCGGCAGATGACCCTAAATGGGACAAACTTGTACCCGCATCGATTCCATCCAAACACCGCCGCACTACGGTCACATGCTACTCATGGCCGGGCGTGCATCCTGAAGCCTGTATGCGGCACTATGCGCACCAACTGGAACCACTCATGTATCACCTGGTCAAAAAAGGCTACGACGGCATCTCCATCGAAGGGGATTACTTCGAGCGCGCGCTCTACCGCGCCACACTCAAAGCCTGGTTGCAAGATGAAGCTGACAAATCTGGGAGAAAGCAAAAAGGGTCGGAATAGGATAACCGGTGGAAAACACATCCGCTGCCAGCGGGTATTACCTCTTCGATGTGATTCCGGGTGATGATTACTTGGGTCATTGATGAAAACAAGAATGAAGAAAGAATAGCCATTGATGGAATTGATGATATTCACAACTTTGCAGATCAAAATTGCCATTGTTCAGCGTTATGATTCTCAGTAGTTATAGTGAAAAACTGCCTAACCCATGTTGTAGCAGACCGGAGCTATGGGTTGAGCAGAGCGGTGGAGGAGTACATCGCGGAGGCCAACTGGTAAGCCTCCCCTAAAATAATACCAAACGAAATTGGATTTTTCTGGCACAATTAAGCAGGAGATTCCGATGAAAAGATCAAGCTACACCGAAACGCAGATAGTCAAAATCCTCAAAGAAGCTGAAGCAGGTGTCGCAGTAGAAGAACCCAGTCGCCAGCATGGCTTCAGCAAAAGCGCTTTTTACAAATGGAAAGCCAGATACGGTCCCATGGATGCGGCTGCCCTAAAACACCTCAAGGAACTGGAAGCGGAGAACCAAAAACTGAAAGAGATGTATGCGGACCTGAATCTGGAACACAAAGTGTTGAAGGACATTGTTGAAAAAAGTTGTCACAATAGCGGAGCGCTGACAGTGAGGTATTCTTTGAACAGTCTGTTGCACTGACGAGTTGAACCCAGGAATTTTGACGGAACCATTCGCACAGGTATTACATGCAATTGATCGTGCAGCGTTGAAAGACAGCTTTAAGAAATCTTTGAAGCCATAGATATCCACAGCCGCAAAAAGTGAATCAATTTCGCAGTAGATGGTCAGCTGTTTATTCGAGTTCTTGGCAGCCGGGGCGATTATCGGAAACCTGGGTATAGTCGAAAGGGGTTTTATAGACAGAGAAGAGGCTGATATCCGGCAAGAGTTCGTATTGACCATTGAAATAACGGTTGAAAATTACCCGAAATGTGTTGACAGGTGAGATCTGGATATATAAATCCACGCTGCCATTTTCAGGTAGGTAATACGCGTTTAATATTTTCATGCGGTTTTTTGGGGCTAGCTCGACACCACCGTGGTCTGCCTGCAGGATAATGACCGGTGGGGTCTCCGATTCAATTATCATCGTACCCAGCATTGGAATGAGCTGTTGATTTAAAAAGGTCACCTGGTCGCGGTACGCAGTTAATTTCTCTTGGTCGTAATCCCTAAATTCTCCGTCCGGACCAAAGACATACGGTGGGTGGGGGATCACAAGATGGGCGAAGACAAATTTCGGCCCTGATTGTGTTGGTAATTTTTCCAATTGATCAAGAGAATATATGATGCGGTCACGGTGGATTCGGCGGGGGTTATCGAAATCCGGCAGGAGGTATTCGGGCATCTTTCTGGATGCGTCTACGAAAACTGAGGCTGCTGAGTTATTCAGGAGCATCAATTCAAATCCGTTTATCCCGGAAACAATCTGTAAATTTCCTAATGAGGATGGAGATGGCGAGAAGTAGAAATCGGCGTCATCCCATTCGGTGCCTTTAAAACCTGTTTCAAATGCGACTATGTCATAGCCGAGTTTTTCAAATATTTTACGCACCTTGCTGTGCTGGATGAATTCATGGATGCCGATCCTTTTTTGATTGCCTGGATTAAATTGCTCACTCAGCCTGTCTAGATAATCATAATTCAACGAGGATGCTAGAGATAATTGGGTCTGGGAATAATTACTCTGACTGCAGTTGGCAACAAAAAAACCGAGCTGTTCCAGTTGATTTAAGAACGAGGAATTATCCAGATCATAATATTTAAGCAGTTCATCATCTCGCGAATAGGCATCCAAGATGATGTAGTAGACATCTGGCGGACTCGTACCTTGTGAGAAGCGTAATATCCCGGATTCAGCATCGATATAATCTTCATCAGCTGCCGTTGGTTGAGCATGAAAACTGTAAGATGCAATCTGGAAAAGCGGTATGATCAAGGCAATGGATGCAACCAGGTTGAGGTATCTGTTGGTATTTTTCAATTCTGGCTTTACCCGTCTCAGCCAATAAAATATCACGGTCAGCACTGCTATCGATATAGGTATGAGTAACCGGTGTCTGGCAGCAGCAACCCCGATGCGATCCATATCTTTCAGGAAGTGGTACACGTGGCCGTAGCTGAAGAAGGTGATCAGGGTAGTTGTTGTCAGAATTGCAGCATAGTCCCACTGCTTAAGTATTAATCGGAAGATGATCATCAACAATATTGATACCAGGAGTGAGACAAAGAGTGCTCGCACCGCAACATACGGTCTGATCTCTTCGATATTGTGACCCAGGAGAGCTATCCCTGGATACAGCGCGAAAAGTAATGGGTAAATGGGAAGTTTAATCAAGCTGCTCAAATTTTCGGTAATTTTCATATCAAACAAATCACTAATTCATAAAAACAATGCTCCAAACTGGATGTTTGGAGCCGGCGTTATCCAAGATTATTCTAGAAAGAGCGGGTGACGGGACTCGAACCCGTGACATCCTGCTTGGGAAGCAGACGTTCTACCACTGAACTACACCCGCCGATGTTTTTGGATTATAGTCATGGCCGCGATAGATGTCAAGTCAGTTGATCTGCTGGTGCAATTTCATAAACGTAGGCATTACCACGTTTGCCGGTCATTCTGATATTGCCCATGTGCTTTAAACAATAGGACATCTTTTGGGCAAGGCGCAGCGGAATAGAACCCTGCTCAGCCAAATCACGTGCGGAAAAAGAGGTTGGTAGGTCTGGCGGCAGAAACTGTTGAAAATCACGCGGATTTTTCAAGACCAACCGGTCGATAACTGCAGTTAACGTGCGGTCAGAGATGCTCCAACCTTTCCGCCGCCATGATCCTTTTCCATCTTGAATGCGGATCTCCTCGACATGTATAAGTAAGATTTCTAGGCTGAATTGGGGGTGAGTGATTAGATCTGGTATACGGACTAGTTCATCGAATATGTGGATAAATCGACCGCGCTTGGGTGACTTCCGGCGCGAAGGAGAATTATTGCCATTTTCTGGAAGGCGGGTGATCCATTTCTCCTGGGAAATTGGATGGACGAGATGGACAGTGTGATTTTCGAGCAATGTACGGAGTTTATGCTTGATTTGGGCGAAATTTCGGGTTTGGATTTCGATCAGCAGATCATCCCGCAGGATATCGATTACGTAACCGTTCATTGGGACTTCAAGTCGATCGCCGGGGATGGCATACCAATCTTTTACTGCCGCGTGGAGTGAGGATTCACTTAGGGTTCCAATTAATGGGCTGGATCCTTCATCCTTCATATTTTATCCAGACGATAACACCGAAATTAACATATCCGACAATCTAAACAAGGGAATCTCGCTGGGTAAGTATACTCTAATCGCTGCTTCTCCATTGACAGGGCATTTATACATACAGATCCCACACCCGATGCAGAGCTGGTGATTAATGAGTGGGGCTGAGACTGTCGCAGCATTGTCATAGCCGGCTAAATTCTCCCTGATTTCCAACGAGATAGCCTTCTCTGGTCGGGGGGACACATCTCTTCATAGTATCCTCTGCCAAGGCGATACAGCGGGTCTGATCGATATAGTTGCCCCAAGTATTCTGAAATGGAATCGAATGATACGATAAGCATGCATGAATTTAAAAGTCATTTTCTCGGATCGATCAGCCATGTTGGATTGAAACCAAGCGGAACTGCTCTGGAGCGACCAGCTTGTCAGGTTTAGCACACGACTCAAATATTGTGTATTCTGCAGTATACGTTTCAACGATGACTGTGTGCAGGTCCCCAGATTGTTGAGATCGGAAAACAATATCCCAAGTATTTGCCTCCCCTTCATTAATGGAAACCATCGAGTAGCTGTTTATCTCTAACTGGTCGCTTTCTCGTCTTAAATAATACTCGGCAGCTTGGGCAGGAGCTGGATAACCAGCGCGGCCCCGGTAGTGTTTCAGGTCGAGCTCTTCATTCTGATCGGTAGTGATGGTCTCGTGGATGTCTTCCGTTGTAACTCGGCCGTAGTAGATGCCGTATGGAAGCGAGATGACATTCGGTGCAAATCGGTGGCCTCCTACATGTGATGTCTGCCATACATGCATTCCTAGGACTTGCTGGATAGTGTTATAGACAGGTATGCCCCAGCGGGCACAGCAGATATCTCGCTTCCCATTTGTGCATACCAGGTACATTGAGGGGATTCCAGTGTATTCACCTTCCTCGCTGAACGATGTCAACACGCTAATAATCGGAACCGAGAGAATATCTTCATAACTATCTAATTCAAAGCGGTACAGAGTGGGAGACTGATCTGAACTGCGCCCTAAGAACAATCGAATAGGTCCTTCACTTTGTGCAGGCTGCTGTTTAATTAATAGAACTCTAGAGTTTGGCAATGCACTCGCACTCTCTGTCAGATATGCTTTGATATTTTCTGGCAGAGTGCTTTCTTGCAGGGCTTTGGCTCCAGGCGGCCGGTTGTATTCGACTAAGATCCAGAAGTCTGTCCGGGGAGCTGTTCCATAAAGGGGTTCAGAGGCTGCTTGAGATGTTAATGAACAATGAAGCTTAGATCTATCGATTGGGCCTGTTGAATTTGCCATAAGTTACTCCTTTCCGTTCATGCAAATCATGATTTTGCGTGCTATACGGTCTTGATAGGTAATGCTCTTTCTAACGAATGAGCTTCAAGGTATTTTGGATATACCCTAATATTATGCAAAGCAAATCCGGAGGCTTCCATGAAATTTGTTCCACTTCTATTATAAATATTTGTCTTATATTATCATTATCTCATCAGCGAACTGCAATGCCGTACAATTTAGGCGACTTGGTATCGTAGAGGTGATTAGCTCACGGAACATGGAGTGTAATCCATTTAATTTTTATTAATGGATAATCACGTGTGTAATATTGGATGATCAAGTGCGTTAATTCATCAGGAATCTGCGAAATGATTATGCAAGAAGGGATTCCTGGTTGCATTTTGATCGGATTTGCTGTAAAGTAATATGTACACTTAGAATAATCGCAGAATATACATAAAGAGGTGAAGTGATGAAATATATCTCCGTATTAACCATAACCATCTTATTAGTGATTGCTCCATTCCTTACCGGGACTGCTTTTGCTGCTGAGCAGTTGTCGGTTTCAGCTTACAGCGGATACCCGCTTATCTCGATCGTTAGTGTTGTAGAAGACGACACGGTTACTGTCAAAGCTACCAATTTACCTGCCCATGACAAGTTCGCAGTCTTGATGAATCTTATGGGAACACGTGGTGTAAATGGATACCGTGTTGGAACTGTGTATTCAGGTAGTGGTGGAACATTAACAACGACATTCGAAATCCCAGAAGAGTTGTATGGCAAATATAAAATCGCTATCCGCTATCAAAGCGTTGCTGGTTCGGGATATTATTCCTTCAACTGGTTCTACAACAACACTTCGGATGACTCGAGTTCTGACTCTGGCACTGGTACGAGCAGTGGGTATACTGGCTATCCGGTGTTCAAAATCGTAAGTGTCGTGAGGGATGTATCAGTGACGATTAAGATCAAAAATTTACCGCCCGATGATGAATTCAAGACACTGATGAATTATTACGGAACACGCGCTCTTAATGGGGTGAAGGTCCGCAGTTTTGGCACAGATGAAGGCGGGACCCTCGAGGAAACTTTCACAATACCCGAAGAATTTCATGGCTTGAGGAAAATCGCAATTCGGATTGAGAGCAAGTCTGGATCAGGGTATTACGCTTATAATTGGTTCTATAATAATACAACCCCTTGATTACAATCTTTCTAAGCATAAAACACAGCACCTGGGTTCTTCCCAGGTGCTGGTATGTTAAATAACGCTGCGATTATGCCCAAGCTGCGGCAAGCTGTACTCTTGTGTATGCTAACCGTTCCATCGCCGTCTTGGCAATTTGGTGGATCAAGATATACCCAAGCTGTACATCCTGGTCGATGAGCTCACGCAAGGCTTTGGCGTCAATTTTGATAACACGGCTATCTTGCGTGGCTGTCGCGGATGCATTATATTCGTAAGGTTCGATTAAAGCACTGATCGCAAATACTTCTTGGGGGTTGACTTCACCCACTGAAAAAACCTGTGTTTTCTTCGGATGGAATTCCTCCTCAGATTTATAGGTTAAATCGATATTTCCCTCAATTAACAGATATAGGGCATCCGCGGGCTGGCACTCCTCAAAGATTACCTGCCCATCCTTAACCTGAATTTCATCGGCGTTCATCGCAATCGCTTTACGTTGGTTCTCATTCAATGGTCCGAAAAACGGATATCTTCGCAAAAGTTCGGGAGAGATCATGGCTGTCATTTCTCCTTTCATATGGTGCACTCGTTGTTCAACAGTACTTGCATGACAACTTCCACTGCTTCAGGTACTGCTGCGGCAACGGTAGGGGATAGTTCTTCTGAAAAATCATAAACATACGGGGATTCGATCCCCACAATTGTGATCTGATCCGGTAGCTGCGCTTCCATGGATCGCCCTACTGCTAATGCATTCTGCAGGGAGGTATCATGGCTTGAGCTCATGTGACCTGCTGCGTGATTAGGTAGATCTTCAAGTGGGAAGCAGTAAATTTTGCCAACAGGATTAGCTGCCAAATTGATCGCATCGATAATGATGGCACGGTCGTATCCGATGAGCTGCTCCATCAGGCTAAGACCACCGAGTGAAAAACACTCGACAGTAACCATGTCACCCGAGGGCTGATCTGTTGGCATCTGCTGTTCGATCTGCCTGGCAATGTGCCAGCCGACACCATCATCGCCCAGGACGGGGTTTCCTAATCCAACAATCAGGGTTTTCAAGCGTATTTATCTAAGCATACCAATTGGCCAACCTTTTTATACTTTGATCGCGGTTGGCCAATTGACTATTCTCGTTTAGCAGAACTGCTTCAGCACTTCAACTGGGTTGCCGTTAGCGTCCCGGATCGTAACTTCCAGCGGCATCTTCCCAGGCAGCGAGTGGGTGGCACAGCCAAAGCAAGGGTCGTAGGCTCGGAATGCCATCTCGACCATATTGAGCAGCCCTTCGTTGACGACAGTGCCTTTGGTTATTAAACTTTGGGCAGCTTTCTTGATCGACATGCTGATGGGCGCGTAGTTGTTGGTTGTGCCAACAATCAGGTTTACGCTCGTCAGCAGGCCGCGCTCGTCTGTCTTATAGTGGTGGGTCAGCGTTCCGTGGGTGCCTCCACGATACCAACGCCTTCGGTGGGTGTTTCAGTTGGAACAGTGTGGAAGTTGTCCGAAGTGACTTCCGGATCAGTCGCCAGTTCAACGATATGCTCGGCTGCATAAAGTAGTTCGATCAACCGCGCCCAATGGATAGCTAAACGTTGGTGGACCGGTTTCCCGCCCAGCGTCTCGTAGAATTTATCATAATGTTCCTGCGCACGTGGGGTTGCCATCCCATCAGAGGCATTAAGCCGGGATAATGGCGTGGCGTGATAGACACCTGAATCCTTGCCATCCACAAAGCCTTTCCAACCGACTTTCTTGAGATAGGGGAATTTCAAGTATGTCCACGGCTCGACTCGTTCCGCGATCCAATCCGTGTATTCATTGGGGGCGTATTTACCGATCCGCTCGCCATCTGGCGCGACAATACTGACTTTCCCGTCGTAGAAGTTGACTTTGTTGTTATCGTCGACCATACCCATATTATAGGTTTTGTGCGTATAGATGTCGCCAAGAATCAGATCTACATAGGTTTGGTTGCCGAGCACGATGTCTTGGAAGAGCTGCAGGCTGAATTGGGCAAAATCTATCGCCCATTTGCCCATATCTTCAATCTCTTTGCGCTGCTCCTCGGTAATACCCTTCGTGAGACCGCCGGGGATCGATGTGCACGGGTGGACTTTTCGCCCGCCAATCATCTCAACGATTGTGTGACCATACTTGCGGGCTTGGATCACTTTGCCACCGATCTCCAATCCGACTTTGTGGATAACTCCTAAGATATTTCTTTCTGCGACCGGGGCATCTGGGCCCATCACAAAATCTGGTCCACCTAGAGCGTAAAAGTGAGTGGTATGGTCGGTGAAGTAAAAGCCCATATAGAGCAGTTCGCGCAGCAGCTTGGCGGTGCGGGGTGGATCCACATTGTACACAGCATCCGCGGCCTTTGCCGCTGCCATGTGATGTGCCTCCGGGCATACACCACAGATCCGATTGGTGAGGAGGGGCATTTCTTCAACTGGTCGGCCGACACAGAATCGCTCAAATCCGCGCAGTTCTGGTATCTGGAAATACGTGTTTGCTACCTCGCCTTCGTCATCCAGGAAAATTTCGATTTTCCCATGTCCTTCCAGGCGAGTGATAGGATCGATAGTGATTCTTTCCATGGTTCCTCCTCCTAATCCGAACCGATTGATTTCCAGGCCGGTGTACCTGCCCGGAGTAGAGAACCAGCCAGGTTGAAACGATAGAACTGACCAGCCGGGTCGGGGATTCCATCCAGAATGGCTTCAATTTCTTCTGGGTCGTTGCTGTCGATCACCGATGCCAAGGCAGTCATTAATCGAGCTCCATAGTCGATGACTCCTTCAGCCGGACCATAGCAGCCAATGCATTGTGCGCCAGCTTGCGGGCATAAGCACCCACAGCCATTGCGGGTGGCGGGACCGTTGCATGGAATGCCCTGTTCTAGCAAGCAAAGATTCGGATCAATATGCTCCATTTCCTGGATGCGTACAAACTTCTTGATCGATTTCACATTTCGCTCGCGAGGGCAGTCGTCACAGACGGTTGTGTCACCTGCACCAATGGTTACTCCAGGCGGTGGCAGTTCAGCCTCGCCATTCAGAACTTGAATGACCAGATCGATCACTGCGGCAATTTGGTGCGATTCTGGTGGGCATCCGGGCATATAGTAATCAACGGGTACGACCTGATCTAGAGTCTTTAAAACTGGATAGAACTCCGGTATATGGATATCCCCTTCTGGCATTGAGTAATTGTACTGCGGGCGATAATGCTCCGGATTCTCGGTTGATACTCCCTCATATGCAGCCTCGAATATCTCCTCCGTGCTGGAGAAGTTCCCTAACCCTGGAATACACCCTTCTGTCGCACATGATCCAAAAGCTACCAGGATCTGTGATTTCCGGCGCATCAAATGAGCCAGTTCTTCATTCTCAGCAGTTCGGATCCCACCATTAAACAGGGTGAGTAGGATCGACTTATCGGGCATTGCTTCGACATCTTTATATTTGGCATCCATCGCCACAGGCCAAAATACGACCTCAAAGTTGGCGTCTACATCCAATATCTTTTCATGGATATTCAACACCGCGATTTCACACCCACCGCAAGACGCAGCCCAATACATCGCAAATTTAGGTTTGCCGTTGGTTGTCATGCTGTCACCTCCTCTTGCACCGTAACGCTGGCTTTCCGACCCATTGGTGCCCCATTTGGGCCAATTCAGTGGGCCAAGCTCACGAATCTCTGCCACCATATTTGTGATTTCTCCAGCCAGGTGTACACCTTCGGCGGCACTAGCCCAAACGAGTTTTACGCGTTCAGGTTCAATCCCCATCTGGGCGATAGTGCGACGGAGCAACAAGTAACGCCGTAAAGCTTTGTAGTTCTGTTCAAGGTAGTGGCATTCTCCCGGGTGGCATCCGGTGATAAGCACACCGTCTGCACCCCCAGCCAAGGCTTTGAGTACAAAAGTAGGGTCCAGCCGGCCTGAGCACATCAACCGGATCAAGCGGATGTTTGGTGGATACTTTATGCGCGCCGTTCCAGCCAAATCTGCTGCCCGATAGCTGCACCAATTACATGTAAAGCCTATGATCACGGGTTCGAAATTCTCAGTCATATTTGTCTCCTATGTGATCAACCAACCACAGCCTCAAGCGGCTGCTCAAGGTTGAGCATCAACAAGCCATCAATCTGGGCATAGATCTGTAAATCACTAAAACCGGTGCCGGAGATTGCGCCCGCTGGACAGGCTGCCACACAAGTCCCACAGCCCTGACACAAGGCGGGATTAATTTCGGTAACCAAACGAACTTCGTCGAAAAGGATCGCGTTGAATGGGCACAGATCGTTGCATATCCGGCAGCCCGAACATTTCTCTTCGGTGACGCTTGCGCGAATTGGCTCTAAGGTGATTTCTCCTTGCTGGATACGGGCGAGCACTCTTGCCGCGGCCGCTGCACCTTGGGCTACCGAAGCAGGAATATCCTTCGGACCTTGGACGCAGCCAGCGATAAGGATACCTTCGGTCATGGTTGAGACTGGATCGAGCTTGGGATGTTTCTCAATGAACCATTTGTTAGCGCTGCAAGCGATGCCAAACTGTTTGGCGACCTCTTGCGCGTCATAGCGCGGTTCTATCCCTGCTGACAGGATGACCATGTCTACAGGGATACGCCGCTGACGTCCAATAAGTGTATCCTCGGCTTGGATAATTAATTTTCCCTCTTCCTCTGGTGTCCGGGCAGCATCAGTAATCTCGGCGACTTTCCCGCGGATAAAGTGACCACCCTCTTCTAGAACTCGCTGGTAGAACTCCTCATAATCTTTGAAGGCGGTGCGCATATCAATGTAGAAGTTGTAGACTTCAGCACCTGTCCGCTCCATTACCAGGTGGGCAAATTTGAGACTTTGCATGCAGCAGATCGTCGAGCAGTATTCATTGTAATTCTTGTCGCGGCTGCCGACACAATGCACGATACCGACCGCTTTGGGTGTCGTCTTCCCATCTCTTAAAACAATATCACCGTTCGTTGGTCCTGATGCGTTGCACATTCGTTCGAACTCAAGGCTCGAAAAGACATTCGCTAGTTTGCCGTACCCATATTGGGGAATACGGCTTGAGTTCGAACAGGTCGAATCCTGTTGCCAAGATGATATTACCAACCTCGACATCGATAAGTTGGTCTGCTTGTTCGAAATCAATCGAGTTTGGTTCAGTAGGGCAAAAGATCTGGCAGGCTTTGCACTTTCCTCTGATGAAATAGATACAATTTTCGACGTCGATCACAGGATATTTCGGTACGGCTTGAGGGAATGGCGTGTAGATCGCTTTGCGCTGTCCGTATCCGGCTTCGAATACATTGTCGACTACCTTCTTTGGACATTTTTCCCAGCAGATGCCGCAGCCTGTGCACGAATCGATATTGACATAGCGGGCTTTCTGGCGAACCGTAACAGTGAAGTTGCCGACAAAGCCATCCACATTTTCAACATCACTCCAGGCTAGTAAGGTGATATTTGGGTGGGATCCAGCCGAGACCATTTTGGGAGTGAGTATGCAAGCTGAACAATCCAATGTGGGGAAGGTTTTATCAAATTGCGCCATGTGCCCACCGATGGATGGTTCTCTTTCTACGAGATAGACATGCCGTCCCGAGTCGGCGATTTCAAGAGCAGCTTGAATGCCTGCTATCCCACCACCAACCACCATTGTGGCCGGGTGGATCGGTACCAGGAGTGGTTCCAAAGGTTCATCCATCCGGACGCGCTCGACACCACCCGAGATGACAGCTTTAGCTTTCTCTGTCGCTGCGGATTTGTCCGTGTGGACCCAGGACACTTGTTCTCGGATGGATACGAGTTCGCACAAGTAAGGGTTAAGCCCAGCCCGGTCGCAAGCTGTCCGGAATGTTTGCTCATGCAGGTGGGGCGAACAGGCGGCAACCACCACCCGGGTTAAACCAAGTTCTTTGATGTCATTCTGGATTAACTCTTGTCCCAAGCTAGAGCACATGAACTTGTAATCGCGACTCACAACCACACCACGATTTTTCAGCTTCTCTGCAGACCACTGCGCAACATCTTCTACATCGACGATTCCGGCGATGTTTGTACCGCAATGGCAGACGTAAACTCCAACTTTTTCATTCATAAGGTTCTCCTTCCGTGATGTAGGACAATACCTCCTTAGTAGAAACCAGTTCTTTACCGATACCTAAACGCTTGGGAGGAATTCCAAAAGATAATCCCACCAATTGCGTGAAATACAACACTGGGAAAGCAAAGTTAGTGCCATAATCTTGGTTAACCTGATGTTGGTAACACTCGAGGTTTACCTGGCATAATGGACACGCGGTTGCAATTACTGCTGCTCCACGATCTACGGCACTTTGCAGAAGCATATAAACCATATTAAGGGCTGCGACTCGACTTGTAAGAATCAAAGAACCACCACAGCAGCGTAGTCTGCCCGGGTAGTCGATCGGTTCAGCCCCGATAGCTGATACCAATTCCTCAAAGAATTGGGGGCTATCTATGTCCTCGTGATCTTTGCGAGGTCGCATGATCTGGCATCCGTAGTATGGGGCGACACGCAGTCCCTTAAGTGGGTTGGTGACTTTAGCTTTGATCTCTTCAAGTCCTACATCATGAACATATACCTCCATCAGATGATGAACTGTTATGCTTCCTGAAAAACTGAGGTTGTCTTCCTCTAACGCGTAATTGATATGATCCGCCAGGTCAGGATCCTGTTTCAGATTCTTGTTGGTGAAATAGGAGTTTTTGTAGCATGCACTGCATGGAGCAACTAAGTCTAATCCCATCTTCTCAGCTATCGCGAGATTGCGGGCAGTCAATGTATAGGCTAATATTTCATCCACGTGGAAGTACGCCGTTGCGCCGCAGCAATTCCAGTCATCCAGTTCCTGGAGCTCTACGTCTAATTTCCGAGTGGTTTCCATAGCCGACATATGATAGCTCTGAGCCATTTTTTCGAGAGAGCACCCTGGAAAATATGCATATTTTTTCATTTAGAGCCTCCCACGGGGACGATCTTACCAATTACCCGCTTGAAATTATCCAACCGCTGGATCCGAGGCGGAAGAACCGGAATCCGCCCCTTCATCATCATTGAAGTTGCAGTAGTAGCTTCTTGTAAAAATTCACGCGGTCCGAAGCTGAAGATATAGGCAGTAGCTAAAACGGGTTCGTATGATCTTCCACTGCGCATGATTGTCTTCACAAAAGATTCAGAAAAGACAGGTCCGATCAGTTCTTCTGGGTAGGTATTGTGCCAAATTGAGTAGCGCTTGACCGCATACATCAATTCCGCGATATCGATATTCCGCGGGCAGCGCACCGTACATTGGTAACATGACGCACAATACCAGAAGGTGTTGCTGGCAAGTACATCCTCTTTGAGATCGGCATTGATCATGGCGATAAGCTGCCGAGGGGTATGGTCCATAAAATCAACTGCCGGACAGTTTCCAGCACAAGTTCCGCATTGGATGCAGGTTTTTAGTGGTTCCCCGTGAGCAGCATATAAGAGGTTTGAGATTTCTTGGCCGAATCTAGGTTTGGTTGCCATAGGTTTATCCTATTCAGTACCAGATTTTGCTTTTCTCTCTTCGGATAGGCGCAGCAATTTACTCACTTTTTCGAGTAGCAGTTCCGGTTCAACTGGCTTCTCGATTAGCTCGTCTACTGGTAGGAAATGTGGGTGCAGCGGCTGACCGGGGAAGAGGTAAGCGATCTGTTCTCGAATCCCAGTAATGATCAGGGTGGGAGTCTCCCTTAATTTTGGATCCTTGCTGATCTTCCGGGCTACCATTACGCCTTCAGCCCCACGGCCCATCATGATATCGAGTAGCAGCAAGTCGAAAGGCTTTGACTTTAAGGTATTGAATCCGTCTTCAGGATTATAGACTGCTTCGACCTCATAGTCTGCCTTCTCAAGTATTGACTTGATCCCCTCAACATAGTCTGGGTCGTCGTCAATAATCAGAATCCTGGTCTTTGCTTCCATCGGAACCTCCTAAAAATAATATTGCCAGCTCAACGATTACTGCGAGCCGGATATACTAACAGCCGGTAGGCAAATAATAAATGTGCTACCTTTGCCCGGCACACTATCTACGGATACGCTCCCGTAGTGGGCTTCAATAATCCTCCGTGTGATTGCTAATCCCAATCCGCTGCCGCGCGCTTCCTTAGGTGCGGTACCAGCAATATAGAAATCATTGAAAATGTAGGGCAGGTCTTCTTTGGGAATTCCCACACCGCTGTCTTTCACTGAAATCAGAATTTGATCATCCACACATTCGGCGGAAATGAGCACTTGGCTCCCCATCGGAGAGTACTTAACCGCATTCCCGATGATATTTACCAGGGCTTCAACTAATGTGCCCTCATCACCATTCACGGGATTTATCGGTTCTTGGATTGAGGTAATAATTTCGACATTCTTGCGGATGGCTTGGTTCTCTATATTCTCGATCGCTTTCGTGATCAGTGGTTCAAGGTTGGTGGGTTGAAATGTAGTTTGGATTTCATCAATATCTGCTGACATCACTCTCAGCCAGGTGTGGATGAGTTTCATGAGGTCGTTGATGCGTGACTGAATTCTTTCTAGTCTGCCCGTCTGTTCATCTGTCAGCTGCGCTGATAATTCATTAGCTAAGACGAATAGGTTCTGCTGAACAGCATTCAGGGGTGACTTTAATTCGTGCGAGACGATTGCTGCAAAATGCTCCCTCATAATTTCCCGTTCCCTGCGGAGAGCGATGGTCTCTAATTCAAGTTTTCTCTTCTCCAATCCACGACTGGTAATCAACCGCAACTCATCGGGTGTAAAAGGTTTCGGAAGAAAATCAAATGCGCCTTCCTTCATTGTATCTACAGCTGAACTGATGGTCGCAAAACCGGTTATTACGATAGCGACGATGGTTGGGTCATATTCGTGTATTTTTTTAATCACCTCAAATCCAGAAATCCCCGGCATCTTTAAATCTACGAATATCAAATCCGGTTGGAAATCTGGCAGCTTTTTCAACCCGAGCTCACCATTTTTGGCAGTGGCAAGTAAATAATCGCTGTTGGCTAATATTTGGGTGCAAGAATCCAAAACTATCTGTTCGTCATCGATGATGAGTATCTTGGCTTTGGCTTTCATAATCATCTAGTTATTTCTGTAGCTTTTATTGGTAATCTGATGATAAAGGTTGTGCCTTTACCGATTTCGCTTTCAACACTGAGGGTGCCTCGGTGACTTTTTATAATTCCGTAGCTGATTGCTAATCCCAATCCAGTTCCATGCCCAACTTCTTTCGTAGTAAAAAAGGGATCGAAAATATTGTCTAAATTCTCCGCTTCGATTCCAGATCCAGTATCTGTGATGGTCACTTCTATATAATCATTACCTTCATGGTAACTAGTTTCGAGCGCCAATAACCCTTCTCCATCCATCGCCTCGGCTGCATTGATGATGATATTGATAAAAACGCGCTCAATCTGTGAAGGATCTAATATAACCAGCGGTAAGTCCCGCTCGAAGTCCATCTCAATTTGGATGTTGAGAAAGAGGGCTTGATTTTCCATGAGCGATATACATTCTTGCAGGATACTGTTTACATTAGACATTGATTTATCGGGCTTCCTTTGACGTGAAAAATCCAACAAGCCGCGAATGATATCCCGGGCCCGGTTTGCTTGCCCAACAATCTTTTCTACAAAATCTCGGATGGGGTCATCTTGCTCAATCCTCTCAAGAATGAGATGTGAGAATGCAACGATACCTTGGAGTGGGTTATTCAGTTCGTGAGCCACATTAGCCGCTAATTGTCCAATTAAGGCGAGGCGTTCTGATTCCATGATTTTTTGGGTGGCAAAATCACGCAGTCGGTCATCACGTTTTTTCAGCGCAGCGGCCATAGAATTAAACGATTCTGCCAAGTACTGCAGTTCATCGTTGGTCGTTATCTTGACCCTTGCATTTAGGTTCCCTTGCGCAACTTCTTTGGATGCGGATACGAGCTTTATAATCGGGATCGAAATTTTCTGCGAGATAAAATAAGCCGCGATTAATGCAACAAAACTTCCAGCTAGCGTAATAACCAAGAACATCGTGATGGTCTGTTTGCGAATATCGCCGTATTTTTGTTCCAATAATCCAACGTAAAGTATGCCGATAATGCGTCCGTAGACATCCCTGATCGGTTCATAGGCAGTGATATACCAATTATTGACAACATATGCTCGCCCAATCCAAGGTTTACCTGCTAATACCACCTGGTTGTACACTTCCTCAGAAACCCGTGTACCTATAGCCCTTGAACCATCCTCATTCAGAACATTGGTGGAGATCCTGACATCATCTAGAAAAATCGTTGCTGTCCCGATATCTTGACCGTTGTATTGAATACCCTCATAGACGGTTTGTTTTACCTTGTCCACAATTTCATAGTTCCGGTTGAGCAGTATCCCGCCGCATAGGGCTCCAATCAACTTATCCTGCGTATCGAATATTGGTGCCGCGACCTTCAATACCATGCCATCTGTTTCTTGTGTCTCGTCTCTAGGGCGAGCTAGCGGTGTATCCATAAACTTGACATACGCTTGTTCGGCAAGAAGCGGTGTCTCCTTATGTAGCTCTTTGGCAGTCATTAACATGGTCGAAGAGATCGGTTTTTCCTGCAGCAGGACCGCATGAACAAGCTCGTCATGACCTAGATTATCACCAGAATATTTTGGATTGCTGGTTCTAATGAGCACATCGCCATATTTGTCTGTGACGGTCAATATGTCAAGACCTTCTTCTTCTCTGATCCTGGTCAGTTCTTTGGTGGCTAATTCTAAATCACCAGACATTAATGCATCTCTCAAGAAAAACCTATCTGCTGTTAAACCTACCACCGAGCTGGTGAGGTCTAACTCATTATGGTAAATTTCTCTCGCCGAGTTCAGATCGTTGCGTACCTTCTCTTGAGCCTCGGCCACAAAACGATCACTGATTAACAGAACACCTACAATAATGAATACCAGGCTAATTAAACCGATGATCAGCAAAAAGGCCAACATCAATTTGGAGGCAATTGGAATATAGATTCTATCCTTGAATTCCGATATAGATCTCCTTAGTGCGTTCATTGGTTATCTATGGTTATCAAGATTCGAGTAAATCACTCATCGTTTCCTTGTGGAGTGATCTCCATCGCTTCTCCAATTAGCTCTATAAGATCCTTGACAACGATCTTCTCTTCCAAACCAGACGTTTTAACAGCATCTTGATACATCGTGACATCTTTAGGGCAGGCGACAACAAAAGTTGTCACGCCATCCAGGGCGACGGCTTCGCGGATGCGGTCCTCACTTGGTCTTGTTTCAACTTCATCTTCATCCATCCATATCCTTCCGCCACCCGCACCACAGCAGAATGTGCGTTCACGGTGGCGAGGCATTTCAACCAACTCGCAGCCAGTAGCTGTTAGCACTCGTCGTGGGGCGTCATAAACACCGTTATAGCGGCCAAGATAGCATGGATCGTGATAAGTGACTTTATAATTAAGTTTCTTATTGAATTTAATCTCCCCCGATATGATTAAATTATCCAATAACTCGGTATAGTGCAGTACTCGATATTGCCCGTTACCACTGCTGTATTCATTTTTTATCGTGTTGTAAGAGTGGGGATCAGTCGTAATAATAGTCTCGTATTGGCATTTACCAAACGCCTCGATGTTCTTCTCTGCCAGCATCTCGAACAGACCTTCTTCACCTACGCGGCGAGCATCGTTTCCGGCATTCTGTTCGGCCTCATACAGGATGCCAAAGTCGATTCCAGCGGAATTGAATACTTCAGCCGTAAGTAGAGTGATATCAGTTAAACTCGAGCTGTATGATGCGTAATCTCCAACGAACCATAAGTATTCGACTGGTTCTTTGCGCGCATCTTTGAGCTTTGGTTCAATGCTCTTCGTCCATTTGGCGCGGGCGCGGCCTGATTGACCGAAGGAGTTTCCGTAGCGCCCAAGATTTGAAAGTGCCTCTTGGAGCATATCATCCAATTGCCCTTCAATTACTAGGTAGCGGCGCATAGCTACAATCGAATTGACATGTTCTATAAGAACGGGGCATTCTCTGACGCAAGCACCACATGTAGTGCAGGACCACAATACAGAATCACTAATCCATTCTCCTACCAATGGCCGTACTTCCCCACTCCCAGAATATATTGTGTTCCTCTCCTGCGCCAGCGCATCGCGGATACTAAGAATCAATTGCTTCGGATTGAGCGGAGTTCCTGCAGCATAAGCTGGACAGGCATCTTGACAGCGGCCGCACTCAGTGCACGCAAACCCGTTAAGAAGCTGAGGCCAAGTCAAATCCTGCAATGAACTCGTGAAGATCAGTTCCCCAGAATCGGTTTCTGCAATCGGTTCCAATTCGCCTTGCGGCGGATCTATCTTCGAGAAGAAAACATTTAATGGTGCCGTTACGATATGAGTCAATGTGCTGCTTGGCAGGGTCACGAGAAGCAATGCGACCGTTAATAGGTGTATGATCCATACGATCAGATGCCAACTTGTAAGAGTTTGTACGGATGCACCGGTCGCGATCCATAACTGGGCGAGAAGCCACCCTGTTGGCGACCACCAAGCCCATGTGGGTTGCTCAACTGCCAATCTCAACGACTCAGTTATCCAACCGCCGAGCACAATTACGACAATCAGCACAAGTGAATAGGTGAAACTTGAATTTAGTGTCAAACGTGATGGGCGTTGGACATAGCGTCGATATGTTGCCATCCCCGCTCCAACGAAGAAGAAAACTGTAAACAGGTCCAGAACGAGTTTGTAGATAAGATATACATCCCCCTGAAGGAATTTAAAGAAGTGCGAATCTATCGTCGCAAGAGCCGTCCCGATAAAGAATGCAAAGAATCCCCATGCCAACCCGATATGCATGATACCAGGATATCGCTCCCAAAGCACCTTAATTTGGATGATCGCGTACTTGATAAGCCGCCCGAGACGGATATCGAGCTTATCCCAGCGCTTCGCCGGTCGTCCCACTCGCCACCATGTACTGGCATAAAAATAGAAACGGATCAGCAAAATTAGGCTGGCTAAACCGAGGATAGAATATACAAAGATGTCTGGAGAGCCCCATGTGTGTGGAATGCCCCAGTAATCCAATCGCTCAGGCATCAGTTAACTCCTCAAAACTTATACAACTAGCCTTTAGCTTCTTTCACCTTATCAATCAGGACTTCGACTAAATCAAATAGATCGATTTCTACTCCGTACTGAGCAAAATCAAAAATCGGCGCGGTGGGATCACTGTTGATGGCGATAATCATTTCACTATCCGCCATACCTTCAACGTGTTCAGGCGCACCGCTGATGCCCAATGCGAGGTATAGCTTGGGTTTCACTTTTTGCCCTGATTTCCCGATCATCCGTGATGTTGGCAGCCATCCTAGATCCACAACCGGCCGGGAGGCGCTTACAACACCGCCGATCGCTTTGGCTAATTCTTCCGCTAACTCGATATTGTCCTCATTCGATATCCCACGCCCGACCGATATCAGGATCGGTTCTTTCGAAATATCCACGTCACCGGCCTCTGGTTCGATATATTGTTTCAGAGTAACTCGCAGGTTATCAAGTGGGGGAGTGTCTATTTGCGTGATAGGTGGACTTGCTGTGGCTTGACCCTCATCTGGTTTGTAGCCCCCGGGGATGATGGTTATCAGCGTGGTCATATCAGATAGTGGGCTTTCGGCCATGATTTTTCCACCACAAATTTGGCTGACTAACTGCCCATCATCGCTGATACTCTGGCACGAGTAAGTTAATGGCAGATCCAGCCGAACTGAAAGTACGCTGGCGAGGTCAGCCCCGATAGAAGTATTGCCAAATAGCACCGCGCGGGGTTGTTTTTCTTCAATCAAGTTTGCGAGCACTTTTAGGTAGGCATCTGTTGTAAATTCGGCTAATTTGGGATCATCGATGTAAAGCACCTGATCTGCAGCCAAATTGGTTGCCAATTCCTTGACATTGTGACCAAGCAAGACGGCAATTACCTCACCACCATCGAAATTGGCTAGTGCTCGAGCAGCAGCGATCATGTTGTACGAGATATCCGGGACACGGCCTTGCAGGTGCTCAACAACAGTATAAATATCTTTGTTCATCGCTATCCTCCACTACAATACGCCAATTTCCTTAAAGATTTCAACCAACGTTGAGGCGATCTCTTCTTCATCTCCCGTGATCATTGTCGCCCCCTCGCCCACCTCCGGCTGGAACATCCGGCTGATTTCTGGGCCTCCGCTTGGGTCAAGTTCGGCGACTTCTTGTTCTTCGATCATGGCAGATTTCATTGCCATGCGGACCTTGCTTACGGCTACATAGCGCGGAGGTTCTTCTGCAGCTTGGATGCCCAGCACGGCGGGGAGCTTGACTTCCATCTCACCAATCAGCCCGCCAGGATACTCTTTCTGCACGATCGCATTTCCGTTGCTCAGTTCGACGCTCGATACATATCCGATATATGGTACGTTTAGATACTCCGCTAATAATGGTCCCATGGATCCATCTAGGTCATCGTGGGCTTGTACTCCGGTTAAGATCAGATCGGTTGGGAACTCTTTAATTACTTGGGCAACCGCGCGTGCTAATGCATGATTATTGACGCTATCCTCGAAGTCACCGGTAAGCTTGATTAACTTGTCGGTACCTTTAGCAGCAGCGGTATATAGAAAATCATCTACTCCTTCCGTGTCTGGAGCAATCACTGTAACAGTTGCTTCACCACGCTCTTTCAGCAATATTGCTTCTTCGATTGCGTGATCATCGAACTCATTGATGATTAGGCGCAACCATTCCATGTCGAGCGCTTTGCCGTCATCATCAATTTCCAACTCTTCTACTAAGTCCGGGACTAGCTTGAAAATTGCTGTGATATTCATGAATTCACCTCTTCAGAATCAATCCGCCTGATCTTCCATTGCTTCATGCAAAAGTTCCACAATATCCCTGACAGCTAAGCTGCTTGCTTCCTGAATCGTCTTCGCGGCATCTTCGAAACGTGGGGCTTCATAAGGACATGCAACCGCGAGCACATCCGCACCAACGGCAAGGCTTTCGCGGACACGCCATTCAGTAGTGCGCGTATGAGCCTTTTCCCATTGAAAACCATCCAACCACATCCCGCCGCCACCACCACCGCAGCATAAGCTAGTAGAGCGGTTGTGTGCCATTTCCGTCAGCTCCACCCCAGGGATCGCTTGCAGCAGTTCACGCGGCTCTTCATAGACCTCGTTCACTCGACCTAGATAGCAAGGATCATGGTAAGTCACCCGGACGTTGCCATTATCTTTCAATAACGGTTTGAGGTCGTCGAGGCGTTTCCTCAGAAACTCGGTGTAATGTTGTACCGGGTATGAGATACCTAACGCTGGGTATTCGTTCTTAATCGCGTTATACGCATGCGGATCCGTGGTTACAATCTGGTTAAACTGGTATTTGCTGAACGCTTGACCATTCTTCTCGGCCAACATTTCAAACAAACCGCGTTCCCCCGCCAACCGCTGCGAGTCACCATCGCTGGTCTCTTCTGGACCCAATATGCCGAAATCTATCCCGAGTGCATTCAATATCTCAGCAAAAGCTTTTGTGGTTTTCTGGATTCGCGGGTGGTATGAGGCGTAATCACCAACAAACCAGAGTACATCTACGGGACGTTTTGCCTCACGAAGGATCGTAATTTCTGGCTCAAAACCTTTGGTCCACAATGCGCGTTTTCTTGGTGATTCGCCAAGCGGATTTCCATAACGCTGGGAGTTCATCAAGGCGTCCTGCAGTTCATTAGGAACGTTTCCAGCCAATAGTAGTTCTTCTTTTGCCCGGGTCATTAACCCGGGTGTCACAGGGATTTTTTGAGGGCAAATCTCTGTACAGGCATAGCATGATATGCACATCCAGACAGTGTCATTTGACAGCACTTTATCAAATAACTCGGCGCGCAGAAAGGAAATCATTTTGCCAGGGGGCATGGTCATCAGATATCCGTATGGACATACACCGCTGCACGAGGCGCACTGAATACAGTTTTTGAATCGTTCCCCATCTTGTACTTCAAACAGACTGGTATAAAATGATCGGCTGAACTCTAATGCTTGTTTTGCTTGGTTAACTGCCATAACGGCACCTCCTGCCTATCTGTGGTTAATCAGCGGGTGCTCTGTATCAAATTTGGAGGGTGGGTGAAGGGCGTCCTCCAATGTTTTCCATCCGTTCACGATCCACGCCAATGTAAGGAATCCGTTCCCTACATTAGTTAAGTATGAGATTTATGCATTACCAGGTATAGTAACAAACAGCATAATGGCCAATTGACGAAAGTTACTTGCTGGATTACACATAACTTGTGAAAAATATTACAAATAACTTCAGAGATTTATCAGCTCAATTTGATGCTTCAACATTCATGAATTTGAACGGTAGTTGTGATATATCAAATAGCTGGCCAGCCATCGAAATTGGATAGGTATCTCGATATTACAGTCACCAGGATTATTTCGATTACAATAATCCATATATCATTTTGGGAAAGGCAAATGAATAACAATTCAGAATCTCAAGAACTAGCAATAAACACCATCCGGTTTTTATCAGCCGATGCCGTGCAGCACGCGAACTCTGGTCATCCAGGATTACCGATGGGAGATGCTGCAATCGCTTTCGCGATTTGGAGCGAATACTTACGCCACAATCCAAAGGATCCGAAATGGCCTGGGCGGGATCGCTTTATCCTTTCCGGAGGTCATGGATCGATGTTGTTGTATAGCTTGTTGTATCTGACAGGTTACGGCCTTACTTTAGAAGAGCTAAAGAATTTCCGTCAATGGGGCAGCCGAACACCAGGTCATCCAGAGTATGGTCTCACACCAGGAGTAGAAACAACCACCGGTCCTTTAGGACAGGGTTTCGCAAATGGGGTGGGGATGGCAATTGCTGCCACTCACCTGGCTGATGAATTTAATCGCCCAGGATTTGATCTCATTGACCCCTATATCTATACGATTGTCACAGATGGGGATTTAATGGAAGGTGTTGCCTCGGAAGCGGCATCCCTGGCTGGTCATTTGAAGCTAAAACAGCTCATTTATTTTTACGATGATAACCGTATTTCCATCGAGGGCAGCACCGAGATAGCATTCACCGAAGATCGTGAAGCGCGATTTAAGGCTTATGGTTGGCATGTTAGCAATGTGAAGGATGGCAATAATCTTGCTGAGATCTCACAAGCCATTCGTGGCGCACAGGAAGATCCACGCCCTTCATTGATTATATGCCGAACAACCATTGGTTATGGTTTGCCTACCAGACAGGGTACGCCTCAAGCTCATGGGGAACCACCAGGCGAAGATGAACTTGCTGCCGCAAAACGCAGCCTTGGATGGCCAGTTGAAGATAAATTCTACATCCCCGAAGAAGTACTTGATTTTTTCCGCCAGGCAATTAATCGCGGAGAAAAACTAGAGCGTGAATGGGAAGAGCTATTTAAGGTGTACCAAGCTGCTTTCCCTGACCTTGCTGTTGAGTTCCTACGACGAATCTCGGCTGAATTACCTCCCGATTGGGATAGTGGTTTAAAGTTATATCCTGCTGATACTAAGGGAATGGCTAGCCGGGCGGCTTCTGGGAAAGCGATTAACGCGTTAGCTGCCAAGCTGCCCGAGCTGATTGGCGGCTCTGCGGACCTTGCACCTTCAACCAAGACGTGGATTGACGGGAGTCCCGCATTTCAGAAAGGATCACCAGAAGGACGAAATCTTCATTTCGGTGTTCGTGAAAATGCGATGGGCTCGATCGTGAATGGTATGGCCATATTTGGGGGTCTAATCCCGTATGGAGGTACATTCCTGGTATTCTCGGATTATATGCGCCCGGCAATCAGGCTTTCGGCACTGTCCCATTTTCCAAGCATCTGGGTCTTTACTCATGATAGCGTAGGGGTTGGGGAAGACGGACCAACACATCAGCCTGTCGAACACCTTGCTGCCCTCAGGGCAATTCCAAACCTGGTAGTGCTGCGTCCTGGAGACGCAAACGAGGTAAACGAGGCGTGGAAAGTGGCAATAACACGTCGAGACGGACCGACAGCACTGATTCTCTCCCGGCAAAACATGCCGACACTCGATCGCAGCATCTATCCTGCCGCGAGCGAATTAAAACGCGGTGCCTATGTGCTGGCGGATATGGGGGAGAGTGAACCACAGATCATTTTGATGGCGTCTGGAACCGAGGTCGGTCTGGCTCTAAATGCAGCTGGCCTACTGGCCGCTGAAGGCGTCAACACACGCGTTGTCTCATTCCCGAGCTGGGAATTATTTGCAGAGCAAGACGAGGGGTATCAAGAGTTAGTCTTTCCCAAATCTGTCAAGGTCCGTTTGGCGATTGAAGCTGGTGTAAGTGATGGGTGGTACCGCTGGGTTGGCTGCGATGGTGGTACAGTTACAGTGGATCAATTTGGCGCCTCAGCTCCCGCCAACGTAGTTTACGAAAAATTAGGATTGACAGTGGAGAATATCGTAAAACAAGCGCGCCAACTATTGGGCTGATTCATATAGTATGTCGAAGGAAGTAAATGTTCGATTATATGTGAACGTTCGCTCACAAAGATAATTCACCATTAGTGTACCAAAAGTGATTATAAAAATATGGACACAATAAATAATCAACTGCGAACCGCGATAGTGATCTTTGGCGTGACGGGTGACCTGACTGCGAGGAAGCTGATACCGGCATTGTATGAACTTCACATCGCTGGGAAATTGCCGGACGATTTGCTGGTTATTGGTTTCGCCCGCCGTGATTGGAGTGATGATGCGATGCGCTCACATCTACAAGAAGGAGTCCAGGCTTACGCACGCACTCTGCCGATTGACGATTCCACATTAGGTGACCTACTTTCACGTATGAGATACGTACATTCGACATTCGACGAGCTTGATGGTTACCAGCGGTTAAACAAGTTATTACGTGAATTAAACGCTGGAAACAGGTTGTATTATCTAGCCGCGCCGCCACAGGCGTATCCGGTCGTCGTTGAAAGAATTGGAGAGGCATGTCTGGCAGAATATCCCCAAGGATGGACACGGATCGTCGTTGAAAAACCCTATGGCAATGACTTAAAATCAGCTGAATTTCTTGATAAAGTCGTACATGATGTCTTCAATGAAAACCAGGTCTACCGAATTGACCATTATTTGGGGAAGGAAACAGTCCAAAATATTTTGGTATTTCGCTTTGCGAACGGCATATTCGAACCCCTATGGAACCGTCTTAATGTAGACCATGTCCAGATTACTGTAGCTGAAGAAGTTGGCATTGGCAGTCGCGCGGGATACTATGATAAGACCGGAGTAATCCGCGACATGTTTCAAAATCATATCTTGCAGCTGCTCGCGCTAACCGCCATGGAGGCCCCGGTGGCATTTACTGCCGATGCGGTACGCGACGAAAAACTGAAAATACTGCGCTCATTAAGACCGATAGTGGGTGACGAAGCGTTCAGGCAGACATATCGTGCCCAATATGTATCTGGATGGGTGAATGGGAAGCGGGTTGTTGGCTATAAAGAGGAGCAGGGAGTACCGCAAGATTCGATTACCGAAACTTACCTTGCCGCCCGATTACACGTCGATAATTGGCGCTGGGCAGGAGTACCATTTTACATACGCTCTGGGAAGAGGCTGCCGCGCCGGTTAACTGAAATTGCTGTCCATTTCAAGCAAGTTCCGCTCCCCCTTTTTGGTTGGAAAAATATGGCTGGTGCGGCACCAAATATATTAGCCATCAATATTCAACCGGATGAGGGCATAACGCTCAGTTTCGGCGCTAAATCCCCTGGCCCGGAAAACCAAATTGCACCGGTAAAAATGCAATTCGATTACGTAGAAACCTTCGGTGCAGAACCCCCGGAAGCATATGAACGGCTGCTGCTGGATAGCTTGGCAGGGGATGCAACATTGTTCACTAGGACTGATGAGGTGCATGCCGCATGGAAGTTTGTTACTGATATCCTCAATGGGTGGGAGCAAAACCCACCAAAGAACTTACCTGTCTATGAATCCGGGACCTGGGGACCACCCGGAGCTGATGATTTTATCCAGCAGGATATACGTCACAATTGGCTCGCCCCCTGATCTCTGGCGCACTTGGCGATGTTGCCGGTCTCATACCTCCCCGTGTAAAAGCCCTAATAACCGATCTAAAACCTGCTCACCATGTAGCCGCAATGCGCTGTGTTCGTATTGATTTGTTATCCAGGGTCTTAGGGATCCAACTTGGGCAGCAGTCTCCTCCGAAAACTGTCGTTCAACATACATATCCTCATAGTAAATCGCAGCAGCACAAGGAACGCGGTTCTTTACCAAAACTGCGGGGTCATATAGAACTGGCCAATCCTCGTATTTTGCTAGTATATCTGCCGCAGACCGAAGTGGTTTCAACTGCCCATATTCGCTGAATATCCAAGGATAAATCATCTCACCTGTAAAATTGAAATGACCGTTTGACTTGATGGTGAATTCTGGAAATTCTGCTAGGATTCTTTCAGCTGACCAATTTGAAGCGAATCCCTGGCAGTAGATTGCCTCGTGCAGGAGGGCATAGATCGGATTTGTATCGAAAGTAAGAAAGTTCTGCAAGGCATTCAAAAACGGGTAACTCAATTCAGAATCTGAATAGCCTTGAACGAATGCGCCCTCAAGCATGTAATGCACCTGCTCGAAGCCATTTTCCATCCCAAAAGCAATCCCCAATTGTTGAAGTCGCCGAGGAGTTAGCATATCGCCATTTGGGAGATACACCTTGTTGCCCATGAGATGATCTACAATTCTTTGTACGAGGCGTTCGTCGTTTGGGTAACGCAAAAAATATTCGTGATTTCTATGGATAACTCGGTTGTAAGTTTTCCGGTAGATTTCATCGGGATGCAAATTTAGCGCGGGTAACCCGCCTGTAATCATAACTTCACTCAACCCATGTGGGGCTGAAGACAAGTAGTGCAAGGCACAAAACCCACCATAACTTTGACCAAGAACGCTCCAAGATTGGTCATTTCCAAGTAATTCCTTACGGATTACCTCCAGATCTTGCACAATGGAATCTGCCCGAAAGAGGGATAGATATTTTGCTTGGGACTCTGCGGTCGGAAAAGCCCTAAGAGTTTGATTTAGCACCGGGGTGCTCATGCCTGTACCGTGTTGGTCAAGCAGCAGAACGCGGTAGTCCTGCAAAGCTCGCTTTAACCAACCACTATTGAGCTCTGGTCTGGGTGATGGAAAGCCTGGTCCGCCTTGCAGATACACTACCCATGGTAATGTTTTATTTTCTTTCTCTGGTGCAACGATCTCACGCGCAAAAATATTTATTTTGGCTCCTTTTAGATCGGAATGATCCAAAGGGACCACAAATTCGTGCCCAATAATTACCAGTCCAGGGATACGTACAATTTGCTTTTTCACTAGTAATCTCACTCTATCTTAGTAGAAATCCATTTTGGAGAGGATCAGTAGGGTCAAAAAACCATTCATTTCGCCCAGTGATATAGGCTGATCCGGTAATTTTGGGGATCACTGCGTCGATGCCAGGGAGCTCTGTTATCTCGGTGATTTCACCTGTAAAACATGTGCCCAGCAAACTCTCTACGGTAAAGGGTTGGTTGAGATTTAACTCACCGCGTGCATGATGAATCGCTGCACGCGCGCTTAAGCCAGTACCTGTGGGGCAGCGATCCACTTCTCCATCTGCAAAAATGCAGACATTTCGGCTGTGATGGTTAGGATCTTGTGGTTCACTCACAAATATCGTGCCATACAAGAAGCTGAGATCTTCTTCGAAAGGATGAGTGATACGGGCGCAAGCCATAACGGCGCGTTTTATTGACATTCCTACTTCAATCAAGTCACGGAAATTATCTGGGGTTAATGACAGCCCTACGTGTTCCGCTTGAACGAAGGCATAAAATGCTCCGCCAAAAGCTATGTCGTATGAAATCGTGCCGATACCATCAACTTCCAGGGATTGGTCTAAACAGTAGACAAAAGATGGCACATTCAAGAAAGATACTTCTGTCACAATACCAGCATGAAAGTGAGGTACTGCAGTGACACGACCTGCTGGTGTGTCCAAACGCAGCATAGGATCACTTTCAGTGTGCTGATGCATTCCGGTATCAAACAGCACCTTTGTTACCCCGATAATCCCATGCCCGCACATCGTGCTGAAGCCCTCATTGTGAAGAAATAGGATCCCATACGTTCCATCCGGTGTAACAGGTTCTGTTAAGATACAGCCGTACATGTCAGCATGACCCCGCGGTTCCCACATTAGAGCAGTTCTTATATGATCATAATGTTTGCGGGCATAGTTTCTTTTTTCAAGAATGGTCTTTCCAATTAATTCGGGGAAACCACTTGTTATGACCCGTAGAGGCTCCCCCGCCGTGTGAGCATCAACGCTGGTAATTCTTAACCAATTCTCTGGAGGCTGCCATAATTCTGAGGGATGCATTCGAACTTCCTTATAACTTTGAACGGCAATTTGGACAGAATACCTCAGTATCATTGATCACAAACCCGCATTTTGGGCATGTATCGGGTTGGACTCGCCCTAGTGGTGCACCGCAAGCCACACAGTTGGGTTCGCCAACCGGGTTAGCCACCTGGCAATATTCGCACTCCACACGTTTCAAGCGCTCAGATAGCTCGAAAGATGCTCCGGCTGCATCGGCCACCTGCTCGATTACCTCCCATATTTGGTCAGTGAGCTGCATATGATCTATATCCTGTGCGATATCGTCAATTCTGTGCAGCAGATTCCAAGGGTTTCGCCATGTATACAGTAGGGACATACCTAGGCTAGCAGCAACACCCATCCAAGACTGCTTACCAATTTGTACTGCGACTCCGTCGCTTACCTTCTCCAAGCTTACCGTAACAGCCGTATCACCACCTGATTTTTTCCAATCATGTGTCGCGACCTGTACAATAACGTTGTCACCACGTCCAAATTGCTGAGCTCTGAGGTTCCCCCGGTTGAAGTTCGCAATCAGAGCACGTGCAAAATGCTTTGGGGTTATGTCTCCATGGAAGATTTTTGGCTGCATGCCGTTCTCCTTTTGCCAATTTGTTTCGAGTAGAGTATTAAGATAATAGTTGGAGGCTGATACAAAGGTTTCGTTATTCATCAATTATGTTGGCTTAGGCCAAAAATACAATCCGGTCAGAGGGAATTTAACCAAGGTGTTTACTTATGTACCGCTTATTCTGCCACTAACTTACGTGGATTATAATCTGCGGTGTGGTAAAAATGACTAAGAGAATGAAAAGAAGCAAAGGTGAAAATGTGGTATTGAGAAAAATTGGGTGGGCATTACTGCTGTGTGGTTTGTTGACATCTGTGTTAATGTCTCAAATCCAAATCGCAAATGCAGATTGGATAGGTCAAATCCCGACGGTTTCTATTCCCACAGTAACCGGAACCCCTGCAGGGGCAACTGCCGCGGTAACGATGGACCAAGATCAGATAAATGTTCGTGGTGGTCCGAGTACAGAATACCCAGTGGTTGGTGTTCTGATTGCTGGACAGCAGGTCCCGGCGCTTGGAAGGTCGATTGGAGGGGATTGGGTGCAAATTGCCTATCCGGGTGTAGCAGGAGGTGTAGCCTGGGTATACTCACCGTTGGTAATCCTTACCGGTTCATTACCGATTGTTGCGCCGCCACCCACGCCCACACCGCGCACGACCCCAACTGTGGATCCGACCCTAGCGGCCCAGTTCATCGTTGAAATACCGCCAACAAGATTACCCACCTTTACACCTCCACCACCATTATCTATACCGACCTTCTCCGTGGAGGAGCAATTCTCTGGGACAGGACGCGTGCCGATGGGGTTGTTGATCGTTGGTGCCGCAGTGGTTGGGCTATTTGGGGTGTTAATTAGCTTATTAGGTGGAAGGTAAAAAATTTCGGGATATTAGTGAAGTTAAACAGAAAGACCGGCGAGAGCCGGTCTTCTTTTGTCTCAGTTATCAGCACCCGCTACAGCCACCGCCGCTGGAGTTTGGATTGCTACCGCTTTCGAATGATTGCCCACATCCGCACGAGGAAATGGCGTTCGGGTTTTCGATCTTGAAACCGCTGCCCATTACATCCTCAACATAATCGATGGTTGCACCATTTAGGTAGTTTATTGACACTTCATCGACTACCACTTGAATGCCCTCGCTGTTAATTAGGAGGTCACTGTCGCGGAAATTATTCTCGAGCGCCATCCCGTATTGGTATCCTGAGCATCCACTGCCAGATACAAACACACGAAGGGCGTATCCCGATAATTCTCGTTTCTCGAGTAGCTGTTCTACTGCATTGGCAGCATTTTTTGTAATTGTTACTTGTTGTGTCTGGGTTTGATCGAGAACCATTTGGCCACCTTTCAGTTAGTGTTGATTACAATGTTCCTTCAAATAATTAGAGGAATTTTATCAATATTATTCAATACCGTCAATTATATACTGACTGATTATCGGTAAATGTAAGAAATTTCTCAGAATTGATGAGCTGCCTCCGGGACTAAATCATGATGTGACCAAGAGCGAGCGCAGTGATGGTCGTGGTTAGATTATCAAAATCCTTAATAGGGAGCGATTCTACGATTGTTGTCCCGATTGATATAACTAGAATTGAAATCATTAAATCTGAATACGAGATATTAAACTGTCCGACCAGGACGTACACAGAGACAACGAATACCGTTAACAACCAACCTCCAATGAACATACCTAACGAACCAACCCAGGATTTATCGCGATTCCAAGGCAGTTTCTGGGCACCATACCTGCGTCCAATAATATCTGCAAGACCATCACCACCACACATCAGCATCAAAGCAATTATCCCAATTGGATTATCTTTCCAATAAACGATCGTAATAACGATAAAGACAACCCCGTAGATTAGAGGTCCTTTGAGAATTTCGCGACGATCGCCGGTCCGAGACATCGATTGAACCGCGGTTTCATCTTTGATAATCCCAGTTCCGACGAGGATAAACTGACCTGTGATCAGAACAGGAACAAGGGCTGCCATATAACGGGTCGCAAAGGATTCATTGAATAACAGCCAACACAGGACAAATAATGGGCCAGTACCGATGTGGATGATTTTCCGGCTTAAATCACTGCTTGTATACCCTCGGTGAGCTGCAAAATTGTTTATTCGCAGCCAGGATAAAGCAACCAGGAATGTTATTAATAATGCAACCCAGTTATTGTTCAACATGCAATAGTTCCACCGATCTTATCGAAATCTTAAACGAATAGAAATTATTCAGATTACCATTGGCAATTTTTGTTAGTTCTGATTTGCGATGGGTTGCCGATGCGTTTATACATTGTAACGCCAGTAAATGGTTCACCCATTATGAAATCGTGTATCGCCCAAGAACGCAAACGGATGCTCTGGGCGGCCTCTGGCAATCGGAAAGGAGATGAACCGTCTAAACGGTTGTAGTATTCACCACCGGGCGTGAATCCGGATTGTATTTTCTCCATTAACCGACGGCCTTTTTCGTAGGTGAAACCATAGTGCTCAAATATGATCGCATTGTGATAATAGAGCGGTTCTACAAAATACATGTCATGGTTGAGGCTGAGAATAAAATGATCGAAGGATTGAACTGCGGATTTAAGGATATTCAATCCCCGCCGGATTTGCCCAGGTGCTAGCCCAAATTTCATAGCGGCAATTTCAGCATCTAAATTCCGTTTCAGGGTACCAAACATTGTCGGCGCACCATCCGGCATGTGATCAACATCGAAACGTGGGGATTCTGGGTCATTCAATATATAGAGCAGAACATGGATCATTCCATGAACAGTATCAGTTATATGCCCGAAAAGAATGGGATCCGGAAACCCATATTCGTGCCAGAGAGCTAGTTGAGTATCAGAAGACCCCGCTGCACATGAGATCTCAAGCAAGTCATTGCCAGCGTGATCAATATAATTTGGGTTTATCTTGAAGCGATCCAACACTTGGGGGGGGATTAGTCGCGTATAGATATCATGCTTGGTTTGGTCGTCTAAACGGTTGATCCCGCTGATTGTGTGCGGATTTACATTTGTGCCAACCACTATTTGCCCCTATTCTGGAGTTGCCTTTGTAGCTCCCTTTCCACATCACGCTTGGCAATAACCTGCCTTTTGTCGTAGCGTTTTTTCCCTTTAGCGAGGGCGATCTCGATTTTGGCGCGCCCATTCTTCAGATAGACCTTAGTAGGAATAATGGTTACTCCCTTGCTTTGCACAGCCTTAACAAGGCGCCCCAATTCTTTTCTGTGTAGCAGTAGTTTACGTGGTCGCCGCGGGTCATGGTTAAAATGGCTGGCTTGGTCATATGGCGCGATATGCGCATCTATCAACCATGCTTCATCGTCTATAATTCGGACATACGCTTCTGCAATGCTGATATGTCTCGCACGGATTGATTTGATCTCGCTGCCTCGCAGGACAAGACCTGCTTCATAGTGGTCGAGCAAGAAATATTCAAACCGTGCTTTTCGATTAGTTGCTAATACCTTGTCTGACATCGTAGACTTATTTTAGCATAGCGGTTTTGGCTCTATGCGTAATTAGTTTCCAAATATGTTTGCTATGAAAGGGTGGATGATCTCCCAACGGGGTAGAAGGACGCTAGCACCACCGGAAGTCGTATATGGTATAACCATCTCGCGCTGAATGATATGGCTCTCAATCCCTTGTGTTCCCACTCTCAATAAAGCGATTATCAGCCGCGGCCAATGCCAAACGGGCAAATTGGTATCAGTAATTCTAGTAAGGGCTAGCAAAATCTGCGGGTAATACTGCCATTTTGCAGGATGAAGCATTTGCCGGAAAACACTTTGCAGTAAAAATTGTCCATTTTCCATCCGAAAGAAATCATCGCTTCCGGCCCTGTGTCTGACAAAAGCCAGGGCTTCATTACCAGTAAGGTGGTAGCTGCCTGGCGGATATCCCGCCATAGTTTTGGACAACTGGATATCAACGCCGCCCATCGTATCAACTACTTCTTGGAAGCCTTCGAACTGGATACGGATAAAATACTGCGGGTCTATCAAGAAATTGCTCCTGATTGCTTCTATAGTTGCTTCTGGTCCCGAACCAGGCGTATTAATCTCGGCGAAGAAGTGCGCGGTGTTAATCCGATTCTCACCAACACCAGGGATATTAACCCATAAATCTCGTGGGATAGAGAGCATCTTGAAGCTTGGTGGAAAGGGATTGTAACCAACCAGGATTAAAGTGTCAGTCCGTCCAGCGGATGTACCCTCGGGTGTCCGGTCAATTCCCATGATCAGCATCGTTGTCTGCCAGGGGAAAAAAAGATACACCAAGACCAATAAACTAGTCAAGATTATGAGAAATAACGAGAGTCCACATCCGATCGTGCTGCAGCATGAGCGCTTTTTCTTGGGGGCCATCCATTGTGGATGGATGGGTTGAGTTGGCGCTGAATGAGCATTTGAGTTTTTTCTATTTTTGTCCATGGCGTTAAGTGCTTTCGATTTTTATTATGTCGAAGGCGTATTAAGAGATTCACTCTCTCAGTTGTTGCTGAACAACAACTGTATCACAGCTTTTAGTTCGGGCAGCGAGCTTTGTTCAGAATTGTCAGGTTCCAAGGGATAGTCTGGTTGTATTCCATGACCATGTATGGGGGGCTCTAGGGCAGGGATCCACCACTCGGCGGAAGTTACATGCAAGCTTGAGCCATCTTGCAAGTCGAAGACTAACTGAATTGTATCTTTACCAAACGTTGGTGAACCGATCAATTGCGCTCGATCATGCGCCTGCAGAACACCAGCAATAATCTCAGCAGCACTGGCGGTACTATGATTGATCAGAATCGCGAGTGGAATTTCTGTATAAGGACCGGGTTGCTCGACACGATATGATTCGACATCACTATTGCGATATTGTTGTTCTAGAATTATCCCTTCGTTAAGAAACAATCGGGCCGAATCAATGCCTGCCGTGAGCAATCCACCAGAGTTGTCGCGAAGATCTAGAACCAACCCCTCTGCGCCCCTGCTGAGCAGGTCTTCTACGGCTCGCTCTATCTCCGCAGGCGTGCTGGCGGCGATGATGTTGATTTCTAATACTCCCAGCCGTGGGTCATCTGGGTAAATGTGCCATGTTACTGACGGTAGTGGGATTTCCTCTCGCCGGATGGAAAACTGTTTTTCAGTGCCTGCTGCATTAGTCAGAATGGTGATGGTCACTTTGCTGCCGACTGATCCCCTTAATAAGGCTTGAATCTCCTGCAAAGATTTTCCCGCGATATTTTGCCCATCGATTTGCAGTAATATGTCAGCTTCTTGAATACCCGCTTGGCTGGCAGGGCCGTCCGGGAATGGGTAAAGTGCTACTTGCCCCTTTTGATCGGTAACCAACCTGGCCCCGATACCACCAAAGCTTCCCTCAATCTGATCTGTATTCAGTTCGTGCTGAACTGGTTCAATGAAGCTTGTGTAGGGATCGCCATAAGCTTGAAGCATCCCATGAATTAATCCATACTCAATCGCTGGGTCTGCAGGTAAATCTCGCAAGGCATGATTCTCTAGGATCCGATAAGCCTGAGATAGAATTGGCCAGGTTGAGCTGGTGAGCGTGAAATTACTCCCGATCGCATACCCCGCGATCAAGCCGATTATCAAGGTAATTATTGATATGGGCAGGAGATATTTAATTTGTATTGGCTTCATTATTCCACGAATGGGAGATTGGTATCTCCATCCAACATCTTGATTGAACTATCAATACTTTTCTTCGTCGCAATCTAAAAGTTTATCACAGAACTCAGGAGGGGTATTAGACTGAGGAACACCTGAAAGTAGGGGATTTTTCTTGACTCTGATGAGTTAATTTTGTATAGTAGATTTACCTGATGAGAGTATGGTTTGTAGTACATATTTTCTGACGGTACGGGAGCCCCAAGAAATTAGCTGGCGCACCCATCATGTTGGACCTTACGGAAGAATCTGGTTCTATTTCCTGGAGAGTATTCCAGGCAGTAATCCCAACTAGGGATAATCAGTACCGGAAGGGAAGACTAGCTAAAGTGGATATGGACCTATATCAGGAGTAACAAAGTTAGCTAAATTTTTGCGAAACTGGTAGCGGGAAAGTTGAAACTTAGAGCAAACTATTTGAAATACCGAAAACATCCAGTCTTATTTTTCCTGGTATGTGAGGTTTCAAATAGGTGATGGCAAAGCCTAGAGGTTACTTGGGGCCCCAATTATTATGCATCTTTCAAATATGGGAGATGCTTATTAATTTTAATGCCAAGTACAGGATATTCCTACCGATTCATTTTTGGTCGTTTTGAAAAATATCTGCTTTCAATAATCCGATAAAGGGCAGATTCCGGTATTTTTCTTTGTAATCCAAACCATATCCGACGATAAACCCATTTGGGAGCTCAAAACCGGTGTATTTCAGAGGTATTTCGATCAAGCGATGGCTAGGTTTGGTAAAAAGGGTGCAGACTTCTAAACTTGCCGGTTTGCGCATTTGTAAAGTATGTAATAAGTAATTAAGAGTCAATCCCGTATCGACCATATCTTCGATGAACAGAACATCACGATCTGTGATTGGCGTTTCGAGATCTTTGACTAACCGGACTAATCCCTTGTCGCGAGTATCAGAGGAGTAGCTAGCAATTGCCATAAAATCCATCTCAACGTGTATCGGAATGGCTCGTAATAGATCGGCCATGAAGAGCAATACACCTTTGAGTACCCCAACCAGAAGTGGCGTACGCCCGCGGTAATCGTCTCCAATTTGCAGCCCTAATGTATGGATTCGCTCCTGAAGTTCCTCTTCACTGATTAGGACCTCGCTGATATCAGCATACGCGCTGTAGGGGTTTTCATCATTAATCATATTACCTATTCCTGTGCTTCAGTCCCCATCATTCTCTGGGCGTCATCGTCGAGTCCGAACTTAACCATAAGATCGCGGATATCTCTACGCTTAAACAGCTTGATATTGATCTCGGGATATAGTTTATTCATGCGTCTTATCTTTCTATTTTTTTTTGTTGTCAGCTGCGGTCTTAGGGTAGTTAATTCGACATAGAGGTCTTGTTGAGGGAGGTAGAAATCTGGTGAGAAGGCTTCTAAGAGGTTTCCTGCCTCATCCCACTCCAATTCAAAAGTTTTTGGTTCATACACCCATTCGATGCCGTAATAATCGAGAATACGAGCGAATGTGGCTTCTACTGGATGTGCAAATTTTGGTATATTGCTACTGTTTAATTGGATGGTAATTCCTGTGAATCTTCTTTGTGGGAGCTAGGTTGATTTTCTGCTGCAAAGCAGTTCTTCAAAGCTTGACAGATTAGACAGGCTGCTTGTTGAGGGAGTAATCGGGCTGTATTGACGATAAGATCATACAATTGTGGATCGTCCCAGCGGATCTGATAATACTTTTTTAAGTAATTTTTGCGAGCTTGGTCACTGGTCAAAACTTGGGCTTGGGCACATTCGAGCGTAGTGCTTTGCTGTTGTGCCACACGCTGGAAACGTATGTTCTCTGGAGCGATAACCTTTACATGGAGCACTTGGGGATTATCTCTTAATATCACCTGTCCCGCTCTGCCAACAATCACGACATTTCCGCCAGCTGCTAGCTCATGCATCATATCTGAAATCGAATTTTGGTACGCTTGGATTGACTCCGGGGCTGGGTGCAAATCAAGTAAACCGAGATCATCTATCTCAGCGAGGGCAACTTCCGGTACATTGGCGCGCACCGCGGCTTGATTAATTAGGTCGCGGCCAATTATCTGGTAATCTAATTGTGTAGCGACAGCGCGGGCAACTTCATCTCCCAAACTGCCTAACTGGCGTGATATTGTAATGACAGACATGGCATACCATCCGGCAATTAGAACCCATCAATTGTAAAAAAATTATAGCATAGGCAGTCTTATCTGCTAAAGTACTGGCACACGGGCGGCATAAAGTTGGCTGTAGGGATCAAGTTAACTTATTAACCAAAGCGGTTAGTTCATCTACATTCAGGCTGCTGCCTATCGGGTCATAATTTTCCCTGACCCACTGGTGCAGGGGTGCAGCCCAATTCGCAATCGCATGGGGGTCACAAGGATAATGAGTCTTGCGCGTCCCTATATTCACCCAATCAAAATCATGCAGCGCTGCTTCCCAACATGACCAAGGTACGAAGTCGGGTGTCAAGGTAAATGTTGAAAGTGGTGAAAAAAACACTGGTACATCCTTGGGCAAAGCGCTCACCACACTTTCCAGAAAATTTAAGCTGTCCCAGGTGTTAAATATTAGCCATAATGGTAGTAATCCCGCGAGCAGTGCAGAGCTCGGATCAAATTGACTGAACATTTCAATTAGAACGCCAGCTGGCTCGCGATTCTCCAACTCCAGCTGGCGCCCGGCTGCTGCAAAGGCCAGGCGGGAAAAGTCATGCGGCTGTGGAAGGTGGATATGGTGAAAACGGTAACCGTGCTTTTCGCAAAATTCTTCTATCGAAGAATCCAATCCGGGTGCAGAACCCCATTCAGATTCCGGCCCTTCGATAAGAGGGTAACCCGATAATTGCCAGTCGGTGTACTGCATTCCATTTGCCTGGCAATAGGTTTCAATTCGCGTGCTCCCCTCGATGTATTCTTGGGCGGATATATCTCCCCATCCGCCCAGCTGGAAAACGATACGTTCTTCAATTTGGTACTGCAGCCATTGTGCTCCACAATCTAGATAACATATCGTGCCCCCATCAATTAAATTCGCAAGGATAAACTCCTGGTAGGGTTTAATCAGCCCGGTGATCTTAAAACGCAGGTGGTTGACCCGCCGCGTTAACCATTCGTCATGGACAGGGTCAAAATGCTGAATCGTGATGATATCTGGGTTGAGCTGGGCAATCTTTGTGGCGAGGGACGTCGAGCGTTCAAAATATGTGCTGGCTTTTCCATCTGGTGAGCCCCCTTTCAGCGTCACGACAAATGCTTGCGGCAGAAAAGGACCACCCAACGATAGAGCGAGATGGGCACTCGCACCACCAAGCCCAGCCCCAATCGTAAGTGCTGGAAACGGTCCGCGAGTATTATCGTAATCTTTTAGCCGCTCCTTGGCGAGTGTCCTGACGTCTAGATTTTCTACCATATTCGCCGAGATGGCATTCGCTGCTTGGAATTTAGGGATTATCTGTCGGCTGATTTGTTGGGGGGCCCTGCCCAATAGCGATAGTCCAGCCCTTTGCCAATTCGGCAGATTGTAGGGTGGAAGCATGCGCTTGTTCAACCCTGCTGCAACACCCCGCGTGATTAATGGAGAGGAGCTTTCCAGACTCTCGAGGGGCTTTCGACGGGTGTGTTCCTCTGGATGCATGCTAGTGATTAAATTATACGTTGGCTCAATCGAAATGATAAATAATCGACAATTTGTTAATTAACCTACTCAGGGGGGGCGGGATTGATAGTTGGTCCAGGCTGGGCAAGTACTTTTGCAATATGGCGAGTCTCCATCCACCACTGCTGCTTTGGCCGTTGGTTGATCATGTCCCCCATCCGGGGGAAGTCCTGCAAGCTGTGAAAATCCAAGTCTTTGCCGTGTAAACCGATAAAGGCGCTCTCATTGGAGTCCGAATCTGCTTTTTCAATTAGGTAATCAATACAGCGTGTAGCAAACCGGGTGGCTTGAATCCGGTCAAAAGGCGAGGGGTTGCCTCCTTGCTGAAGGTGTCCGAGAATTGATTGCCGTACATCGAATAAATCACCACCCTCTTCTTCAAATAATGCGCACATAAATGCTGTGGAATAGACATTATTGGTGTATTCATTGCGGATTATCAGCCCTAATCTCTTCCCGCTGCGGAAACCGAAATTCAACTGTTCTACATCGGATTGTAGGTCTTTGAGAGTAACGCCCTCTTCATGTAGATATACACGTTCAGCGCCAGTTGCTAACCCACTCATGAGTGCCAGGTACCCGCACGTCCGGCCCATCACCTCAACCACAAAACATCGCCCGAGTGCAACTGCTGATTGTTTGATTTTATCAACCGCTTCAACGATATTGTTTAATGCCGTATCTGCCCCAACGCTCAATTCAGAACCTGGCAAATTGTTGTTGATTGATGCTGGTAAGCAAACGATAGGGATATCGAAGGCAGGAAAATTCACCCGTTCCTGTAGCAATCGGTAAGCAGCTTCATAACCCGACCATCCTCCAATCACCAGCAATCCATCTATTTGGTGCGATTCGATTGCGCGAGCGATATGATAATAATCACTCGCACTAGGGACATGTCTATTCGTACCCAACTCTGAACCACCCATCGTTGCCCAGCCATTGACATCCATCCACTGCATTTCGGAGATTTCTCCATCAACGAACCCTTTGAATCCATTAGAAATACCGAAAACCTGGTGACCTTTATCGAGAGCGATACGTACTGCCGCTCGTACAGCCGCGTTCATACCAGGAGCTGGAGCGCCTGAATGTATTATCGCCAGCCTGAGACGTTTTTGATCTGCTTTTGGCGGATGAGGTAATGCTCTTAACATCGTCCTGAGAGTCTTAAATGCTTCAATGAAACTGCTGCCTCGCAACTCCATTGCGTGAAGATAATCTTTGGCCTGGATGGCGGTGTGTACTTCTTGCGACTTGGCGACACAGTCTACGAGAGGAGTTGCCACAATTCGATTTCCACGTATACCGATTAATTGGGGTTCTACATCGGGAGTCGCAGCTAATAGATATTCAACCGCGGTATGACCTAACAAGGTCCCCAAATTGCGGTCGAAAGCACTCGGCGTACCGCCGCGCTGAACGTGACCTAGGACAGTTACACGCACTTCTTCACCAAGACACTCTTCTAGGGATTGAGCTACGTGTGAACTGCCGATATAATTGCCATCACGGTCTCGGGCGCCTTCAGCGATAACAACGATTGAATCCCGTCTGCCGGCTTTACGACCTGCTTTTATTCGGTTGCACATCACCTCTTGCCAATTTTCGACATCGGGCGGAAATTCGGGGATTAGCACCCAATCTGAACCTGTCGCCAGTGCGCCCATCAATGCCAGATAGCCGCAGTTACGTCCCATCACCTTGACAACAAATGTCCGTTGGTGACTAGCGGCGGTGCTGGAGATAGCATCCACAGCTTCAGTGATGCGATGTAAGGCAGAATCCGCACCGATGGTCATATCTGTGCCGAATGTATCATTGTCAATAGAACCTACCAAACCGATGATCATTAAGTTTGGGTATTGCTCTTTCGCTGACAGAGGGATTTCCCCATCAGCGACAAGCTCTTCCACAAGGTTTGGCCATTCCTGACGGAAAATATTGGCGCCTGTAAGACTTCCATCTCCGCCAATTACCGCAATGCGGTCAATCCCATGCATAATTAGGTTCTTTGCTGCAGCTTTCCTACCAGCGCGGGTGAGGAATTCTTGGCAACGTGCAGTGCCGATCGTTGTGCCGCCTTTTTGGAGTATCCCGCCAACCGACTCCCAAGTTGCCATCCTTATCCGATCCCCACCTTTGACCATCCCGCGGTACCCCTCATAGATCAGATGTACCTCAACTCCAATGTCCATTGCAGAACGGACAATAGCTCGAACGGCTGCATTCATTCCTTGGGCGTCACCACCACTTGTAACGACCCCAATACGCTGTCTAGCATTATTAATCATCAAATATCTCCTGAAGGAGGAAGAATAGGCTTGATACAGCCTCCACAATAAACTCGAGAAGATATCACTACGATATGATAACTATGCCCAAGTGAATTGATAAGCGGATTATTGTGATTATACCTATACTTGTTTGGTGTGCGTTAGCTTTTGTATGTCGTTCTCGTCAGTAGGTGCGTAAGCCCGGGCATTATCGTTTTAGTTTCTATATGCGGCCAAAACCTGTAAACATTGCTGCGTCCCAAAATTCTCCAATTTGGCAGGCAGTCAAAACCAATTAAGTTGCTTATATCGGGGAAATCGCAGATCGCTATTGACGAAAATGGGATCGCAGGCTAAAATTCTCTAAGCGTCAATCACGTCGCCCCCCATTGGGAGGCGGCCTTTTTTTGCCGGAGGTATACAATGGATAAGCAAGAGCAATTCGCTAACGATTCCGAACATCTTGAAGGTTCTGTAGAAACCGGAGCAGAAGACATCATCGCTGAGATAGTAAACTTATCTCAATCATCGGCAGGAAATATCAAAGCCGAAGTTGTTCGTATGAACAACAGCGGCGCGTTGGAAATTTCAGCCAGTGAGGTTGATATCCGCCAGGGTGGTGCCGGAAAAATTGCTGCCCAATCCATTAATCTACACCAGGGCGGAATTATGCTCTGCGAAGCAGAGACAGTATCGGTTGACCAAGGCGGTATAGGTGTGTCTATTGCCACAGATACAACGATAAACGAAGGGACAACCGGGGTTGTGTATGCGACCAATGCCGTGATGAATAATTCGAAATCTTCTTTACTGGTTGCTCAACAAGTCCAGGGCGGGAAGATACAGACAAAGGTATTGCTAGCTGGTCAAGTTGATGGCAATGTTGAAACATTACTGGATACGCCTAGGGCATTACTGGCTGGCGCGGCTGCCGGTTTGGGCATTGGATTGGTTCTACTCTTGGGAGGTCTTCTGACGCGCAGATCTTAAGCAAAGTGGAATTCACCACATAGTGTATCGCTGTGCCTGGTGATAATAACCGGCATTGCCGGAATATACCAGACGAGTGAAGGTAACCTGCTGATTATCAGTATCAGGTGAGAGGCGCTCCGAGGAAGGAAAAGATGGAAGATATAGTTATTGAAGCAAAAAAAAGGGAAATTATTGGGAAGCAAGTCAAAGCATTAAGACGTGATGGTTGGATACCAGCGGTGATTTATGGTCCGGAGATTAAACCAATCGCGATCAGTCTAGATGCAAAAATCGCCAATCGGTTGCTGCCAGGGATCACATCCTCGCAGTTCATTACCGTTGACGTAGAAGGCGAGCAATTCACCACCCTTGTGCGAGATAGACAGCAGCATGTGATTCATAATAATTTGCTGCATGTGGACTTCATGTCAGTCTCAATGACTGAAACACTACGTACAAGTGTCCCAATCGTATTACTGGGTGAGGCACCCGCGCTCGGTGAGGGTGGCATACTTGTCACAGGACAAGAATACCTGGATGTACAAAGTTTACCGAAAGATCTACCGGAGCGAGTTTCTATTGATATCTCTCGCCTCGTTTCAATAGGTGATGCCATTTATGTTCGGGATCTTGAAATGCCGGAAGCGGTCGAGATATTGACCGACGAGGATGAAATGGTCGTCCTGGTTACCGCACCTGCTTTGATCGTTGAAGAAGATGAAGAAGCCGCAGAAGAACTCTTTGTTGATGAGGAAGCAGAACCAGAAGTGATTGAACGCGGTAAGAAGGAAGACGAAGAAGACGAATAATATTCTTGCCGACAAATCAGAAGATATAAAAAGTAACCCGGTGATACTCATCGGGTTGCTTTTATTGTCGGGGGAAATTTATCTACCAGGCCTGTTCTTTTTTTAGATATCTCAACTCATCCATCTTGGATGGGAGGCGTGCATATCAGTGAGATTGAAGTAGATTGATCAAGCCGATCATAATCCTGGCGGATACTCCCCAAAGGGTCTCACCTCGAAATTGGTTGTAGTAGATTACTGGGATGGAGCCGTAAGGTTGTGGCAGCTCTCGATAGCGTTTCTCGTAATTGTCTGGGTCCGCTAGCCATGACAAGGGGATCGTAAAAGCACGCGTGACCTCCCTCTTGTCTGGAATAATAGGATAAGGCCAGGGAATTATCCCAATGATCGGGGTTACTCGATAATTTGTGATTGTCAGGTAGTCATTTAACCGCCCAAGCAGGTGAACATCAGTTGTTCGTATAGCAAGTTCTTCTTCGGTTTCTCGCAGAGCAGTCATTTCCGCATCGTTATCGGTCGGGTGAACGCCGCCTCCGGGGAATCCGACCTGACTGCTATGGGGGTCAGATCTATTGGCAGACCGATGGATCATTAATATGTGCCAGGAATCATCAATCCAAGCAAATGGGATGAGTACTGCTGCCAGTCGATGTTCTTTTATTAGCATACCTGGTGGATATGGGTTATCTGGTTCTCTCTCTGAGACCGAGCGGATACGTTTTAGTATCTCCGTTTCTGGCAAAGTTGCTATAGATGTCGGCATTTTCTCATCCTATTGAGCAGAGGAGACTGATCTCGCAAAGATCAGGTATCCAGTATGCGCGACCATCCTGTCAGTCGGTCTCAAACGTTGATATAGGGGCTTGTAGTGGCGGAGAAGTATTTCAGCAATGTCAACAAAAGAAAATTGATGATTGTGTAAGGCTGGCAGCAACCGTTCGAGCTGATTTACAGTCGGTACAATGGCTCCGAATTGCCCCCCTGGTTTTAGCGCGCAGCGAACTTGTTCGATGTAATCATAAGGGTTTGGTAGGTCAAGGAAGACCGCATCGACAAATTCTTCAACAAAGCCTTCAGCAATGTCACGTAATCTGAACTCGACATTGCCTGCCAGGTCCAACCTATTAAGATTCTTGATTGCCAGGTTCTGCATATCTGGTCGGATTTCATAACTGTAGACACACCCCTGATCACCAACCATCCAAGCGAGTGCAGTAGTGAAGGCACCCGATCCAGTTCCGGCTTCAATCACCTTTTTTCCAGGACCTATGCCCATCGTAACCAGGATGTAGCCGATATCTTTTGGATACATGATCTGGGAGTTGCGGCGGGTTTCCTGGATTAGCTCGGCGAGGGAAGGCTGCAGAAGAAAGAAAGAGCTTCCTTGGTGGCTGAGAATTTCCGTGCCCCATGGTTTTCCTATAATATCGTCGAATTTCAGTACCCCTCGATGTGTCTGGAGCTCACCACCAGGATTTAAGCGTACAAAATATATTTTATTTGAAGGACTCACGAGTTGAATTAGATCGCCTGGTTGGGCGTTTAGGCTATCCGATAACATATTAACACATCCTAAGACGTTGAAGTTTCCGCAGCAGGTATTATATCAGCGCTGAGCAACACTTCTGAAAATACGGAAATCGTGACATATATCAAAGATATTGAGCAACGAGAGAAGCAGGTATGGTTCTTTTCCCCCCGTATATTTGGATTATGGCTATGTCGGTTTGACTTCTACCCGTCCCAACCAATAGCCAGCAAACAAGAATAAGACACTGGAGAGAGTTGCCAGACCAAGGTTCAGTGCACCCATTTTGAAGAACGAAAGCCCAAATTGGTCACCAATGAAGTTACCCAACCAGAACCCTGCCCAGCTTAGGATAAGGTAGAGTAGAAACCGTCCTGCGCCGCCGCCGCGCCAGACATGAAACGCTGTACCGTAAAGCGTTGATAACAAAAATCCGAAGAGTAACGTTGGCAGGGTCATAAGGTTATATCCAGTGCTATTCTAATTCAAAATGCACGCTTATAGCTATGTTGGATTATACCTCCGCCCAAGCAGACAACACCATCATAGATCACAGCGGCTTGCCCAGGGGTGATAGCTCTTACCGGTGCATCAAACTTGATCATTGCGTTTCCATGCTGAAGTGGGGTGACCATGGCCGGGAGTTCGGCGGTAGTGTAGCGTGTCTTGACATTCGCTCTAAATGGATGTTCAGGAGTGATACCTGCCACCCAATTAATCTTTGCCACCGGCATTTCTACTCTGCCTAAATTCTCCTCTCCCCCGACAATGAGTGCATTACTGCGGATATCTTTCTTAACGACGTAGAGTGGGTAGGGGGATGATAATCCAAGCCCTTTTCGTTGTCCAATCGTATAGAATGCTAGACCACGATGTTCACCGAGATTTTCTCCTTCAATTGATCGAATTGGTCCCGGGTTTATGGCTGCGGGGAAGTTGCGAACAAGGAAATCGCGATAGTTACCACCGGCAAGAAAACATAAATCCTGGCTGTCCGATCTATTGGCGGATGGGATGTTCAGAGAACGGGCATAAGCTCGCACTTCTGCCTTTGAATATTCTCCTAATGGGAATATGGTTTTCCTGAGCTGTTCCTGTTTAAGTACGTGCAGGACATATGATTGATCTTTTCCCAGGTCGACTGCCTTCATTAATTGTTTGGATCCATCTAAAGCAGTTGCTAACCGGGCATAATGTCCGGTTGCTAGAGCGTTTGCTCCTAAAGCAAGCGCATGGTCTAGCAGATATCCCCACCGGATTTGGCGATTGCATATGAGACACGGATTAGGTGTTATCCCAGCGGTATAGCCTTTGAGAAACGCCTGCACCACTGTATCGTGAAATGCAGCCTGCGCATCCACCGCGTAAAAAGGGATACCCAATTGTCCTGCAATCCGTCGGGCGAGCGCCATCGCATCCGGCGAGCAGCAGCGGTTGGCATCGGAGGTGCCGGGCTCGCTCCATAGGCGCAGCATCATACCTATCACATCATAGCCGGCTTCTACCAACAATGCAGCAGCAACTGAGCTGTCTACACCCCCACTCATCGCAATCACAATTCTTTTCATGCTTGTTTACTTGGATTGTCGTTGGCAGGAAAAAATGATTCCAAATCAGTCATGAATGCCAACTAAGATCTCGATTTCGGGTGATTAACCCAGGTAATACAGCTAGGAATGCTTCAACATCCTGCTGGGTAGTGTGACTCCCTAGCGTAACGCGCAGCGATCCGAGCGCCATCTCGCGGCCATAACCGAGTACCGTGAGCACCGCAGAAGGTTCCGGATCCCCGGTTTTGCATGCTGATCCGGATGAACAAGCAAAACCTTCCATATCAAGCGCTGCGATAAGCGCATTCCCATCGACACCTTTGAAAACGAAGGAGGTGTGATTAGGCATACGCTGGTTTGGATGCCCCGTTAACTCAGCTTCTGGTATCGCGGCGACCACTTGATCAATTATTCGCTCGCGGAGAGGTAGCACATGCTGATTTCGTTTACCCCGTTCTTCATGTGCCAGGCGCATGGCTTCGGCGAGCCCGACGATATACGGGATATTCGAAGTCCCAGCCCGCAGTCCAAATTCTTGGGAGCCGCCGGTAAGTGCGGGGAGGATAGGAGTTCCCGCTCGCAGATATAACACACCAATCCCCTTAGGACCATAGAGCTTATGTGCACCAATCGATAGTGCATCTACATGAAGGTGATTGACATCTATTGGCAGGTATGCCGCAGCTTGCACGGCATCGGTATGGAAGGGCACATTTTTACCCTGGCATATGGCACCAATATCGGCAATTGGGTTGATCGTGCCGATCTCATTATTTGTGTACATGATCGATACGAGTGCTGTATCCTCTCTTAATCGCTGTTCGACATCCGCAGGTTCAGCCCGTCCGTATTCATCAACAGGCAGGTATTCAATATCGAATCCGTATAATGTTGATAACTGCTCAACTGTTTTTGTTACGGCTGGATGTTCGATTTTGGTTGTGAGGATATGGTTGGCGTTGCGTTGTTCTCTCGCGGCAAAGGCGATACCTCTAATCGCAAGGTTATCACTCTCTGATCCGCCTGATGTGAACACTACCTCTTTAGCATAGCACGAAAGGACATCCGCAACCGTTTGTCGCGCCGTATCTAAAGCGAATTCTGCCTGCTGTCCAAATGTGTGAATTGAGGAAGGATTTCCATATAATTCAGTGAAGTAAGGGAGCATCGCATCGAGAACACGCGGGTCAACCGGAGTTGTAGCAGCATGGTCAAGGTATACTCTTTTAGGCTTATTAAGAATTCGGTTATCCATGGAAATCATCCTTGATATTCTTGCAGCGAACATTCAATAAGCAAACTTGTATTCTTCACACGGAGGTTGGACATTCGGCTTATGATTTGGGTGTATTTGATCTTGTCCAAATCACGAGCTGAATATGGCTGAATTTTGGAAACAGCGTGCCCATTTATAAGCTATCTTCAAGAAAAAAGCAACAATAAACAGCTGTATTCCAGCCTCTGCTGCAATGCCAACTCTGTACCACCGGTGAGTACTTTTAAATCAAATGCCCGATTATCACTGATATCCGCTTTCCCTGACCGGATATCCCTTGTTATAATACATCCTCAACGAATTCGAGAGGGTTGGAGGATCAATGAGCTTCAAGATTAATTTTGGAACGGATGGCTGGAGAGGGCATATTGCTGAAGACTATACATTTGAGAATGTCAGGCGCTGTGCACAGGGTTTTTCTGAATATCTTAAAGCTGGTGGTCACAAGAATAAGTGGGTCGTTGTAGGTTATGATAAGCGTTTTCTGTCCGAATTTTTTGCAGCCTCTGTCGCCGAGGTATTGGCGGGGAATGGTTTACGTGTATATCTGACGGATGGGGCAACACCTACGCCAGTTATTTCTTACGCTGTCGTTGAACGACAAGCCGTTGCGGGTGTAAATATCACGGCATCTCATAACCCTCCCTGGGATAATGGCTTCAAGGTGCGCGACCATAACGGTGGAGCAATTGCCCCAGACGGCTTAAAGGATATTGAACGAAGGATACCCACGACTGTCAATGGCGTCCAGAAAATGGATCTTGCCGAAGCTGTTAGTACAGGCCAGGTGGTGTATTTCGATGCTGCTCCTGCATATATTGAACAAATCAAACGTTTAATCGATCTCCAACCGATTAAAGATGCCGGGCTCAAGATTTTGGTAGATCCAATGTGGGGAAATGGAGCAGGTTGGTTTCCGCGCTTATTGGATGGTGGAAAAACCGAAGTACTTGAGATCCACAATGTGCGCAATCCAGTATTTCCCGAGATGTTTAGGCCAGAGCCTATTCCTCCAAACGTTGATGTAGGTCTTCAAAAGACGCTCGAGTATAACGCTGATATCTTAATCATCACCGACGGCGACGCTGATCGAGTCGGTATTGGAGATGAGCAAGGCGTTTTCATCGACCAATTACGGGTATTTGGGTTACTGGCGTATTATTTGCTCGAAGTGCGTGGTGAACGCGGTCCAATCGTAAAGACACTGTCGACCACAACCATGTTAAACAAGTTGGGTAAGATATATGATGTCCCAGTCTATGAAACCGGAGTTGGCTTTAAATATGTTGCGCCAAAAATGGTAGAAACCGATGCCATGATCGGCGGAGAAGAGTCTGGTGGGTACGCATTCCGCAAACATGTACCGGAACGTGATGGGATCTTGGGGGGACTCTACATGCTGGATATGATGGTCAAGCTCCAAAAGAAACCATCTGAATTGTTAAAAGTATTATTTGATAAAGTAGGTGCTCATTATTACTCCCGTATCGATACCGGTTTTAGCGGGGATCGCGAAGCAAAGATTCAAGCGATTTTGGATGCCAATCCAAAAAGCATCGGTGGATTAAGAGTTACCGGGCTTAATACTACCGACGGGTATCAATTCGGTTTAGAGGACGGTGGTTGGTTGTTGATCCGGTTCTCGGGAACGGAGCCCATTATCAGGGTGTACACTGAAACCACCCATGAAGATAGTGTCGGGGCGATTTTGGAGGATGGCCTGAAGATCGCTGGGATAAAATAGTGTCTCCCCTTGCTGATACACACTGCCATTTAGATTTTCACGCATTCGATAGTGACCGGCAGGGAGTGATTGATGGGGCTTCCGCACATGGAATCAACAAGATTCTCAACCCAGGAATAAATGTTGATTCAAGTCATGCAGCCGTAGATATTGCTGCCACGTACCCAACTGTGTTTGCTGCTGTCGGTGTCCACCCCAACGATGCCAAAAGTTGGAGTCTCACTACCCTGAGTTCAATAAAAAAGCTCGCCAAACACCCCAAAGTCCGGGCAATTGGTGAGATAGGATTGGATTATTATCGCGACCATTCTCCACATGAGCTGCAAAACGAGATACTTCGAGCACAGCTCGATCTGGCCGCCGAATTATCGCTGCCCGTCGTGATCCACAACCGGAACGCCGATGTCGATATGCTCCCAATTCTTAGCGATTGGCAATCCGAGCTTGTCAGTCGCCGCAATCCGCTTGCTGAGAGACCAGGTGTGCTGCATTCATTTTCGGGTGATCTCGAGAGTGCCAACCGTGCTATGTCATGGAACTTTTTTATCGGCATTACTGGCCCAGTGACATTTAAGAAAGCAGACACATTACGGGAAATCGTTAGGGAGATTCCGATTGACTCGCTGCTAATTGAAACTGATGCACCGTTTCTCACCCCGCATCCCCACCGGGGAAAAAGAAACGAACCATCGCATGTTCGTTTTATTGCTGGTAAAATCGCTGAGATAAAAGAGACATCAATCGAAGATGTTTGTCAATTGACTTCTGAGAATGCAGAAAGATTATTTTTATGGTGAACAACCAATTAATAAGCGTTAGTTTTCTGGAAAACATACAGAACGAGATTCAGCTAGTTGAAGAGCGTATGCTGACCCAAGCCGATGGACACCACCCCGACCTGGGTAGTGCCCTGAAGCATTTGTTATCTTCTGGCGGTAAGCGGATCCGTCCAGCCGTTGCCTTGCTTACTGGCGAGATGCTGTCTGCACAGCAGGATAAAGTGATCACGCTCAGCGCAGCCATTGAACTGCTTCACACTGCGACTTTAGTGCATGATGACTTAATCGATGGAGCCCGGCTTAGGCGAGGTATCGAAACCCTCAATGCCCAATGGTCACCCGCTGCGACCGTCCTCACCGGAGATTTTGTTTTCGCTCAAGCAGCAAAATTAGCCGCGAAGACTGATTCGGTCCCCGTGATGCAGTTATTTGCTGAGACCTTGGCAACGATTGTAAATGGAGAGATCACGCAGCTATTTACCAGCAAAGGATTAGCCAGCCTCGAAGATTACTACGAACGTATCTACGCCAAGACCGCCTCCATGTTTGAGCTTTCAACCGCGGCTTCAGCGTTATTAAGTCCAGCTGACGGCACAATCGTTGAGGAAATGCGCAGTTTTGGTTATGATCTTGGGATGGCATTCCAGATAGTAGATGATATCCTCGATTTCACTGGCGAGCAAATAACAATCGGCAAACCTGTAGCGAGCGATCTTCGACAGGGGTTAATAACTTTACCGGCCCTGTATTATTTCCAAGACTATCCAGATAATGAAATCTTGCTTGCCATCCAGACGAACGCTGGATTTTCTGAAAAGGGCCTCCAACAATTGGTGGTCGATATAAATAACAGCGGTGCAATAGATAAGTCGTTCTCAGTGGCGCGCAAATATATCGAATCTGCTGTAGCGACAATTGATACACAGCCAATGAGCGATGAGAGAGAATCGCTCAAGGAATTGGCTCAATATATTATTGAGCGGCATTCGTAGATGGAGAAAACATATTTCTGGGGTTGCGTAGGGGGAAAATCTTGCCCCTTGACCAGGGTATTTGTCAATGGTATAGTTCTGCCCAATATGCTGAAAAATTACACGCGCAGCACCTCGACAACGATGACAATGTATAACCCCAATCGTCTTGATTTCGTGGGGCATATGCGCATGAGCATAATTGCTTAAGCATAAATCAGTCCAAGCAAGGTTATCTGATAAGCCCCGCAGCAGCGGGGTTTTTATTTATTCTAGGAGGATGTTCAAATGACGAAGTTTGCTGATTCTCGTGATCCAGTATATGCGGTTCCAAGGGAAAATTTGATCCCAGTTGATAATTATCTCTCCCAATCCGCAGCAATCCCGGCTTCGCGAATGTTCTTGATCAAGAAGAGCCTCACGCGGTTTTCGGGAGATCACCCGGAAGAAGAAGTATATGACGCTTCTCAAGGGGACGGTGGTGCTAGTCTGCCGGGCGTCCCAGCTGAGATTCTGGCAGAAGCGGCTGAACTTCAGATAAAAAATGGAACCGCATACGACATGCCTTACGGAACGGATCTGTTCCGGAAGACGGTCATTGAAGATTACTGGCATTTAGATCCACAGCTTGGTTACGGACCTGCTAATGTCTTAGCAGGAGTCGGGGGGCGCGACGTACTGGTAAAGGCGTACCAAGCCATGCTGAATCTCGGCTACGGGCGTCAAGGTGATGCAATAATAGTTTCCAGGGTGCCTTGGATTTCCTATACCTGGGGACCATACGGGATCGGGGCAAACGTGATGTATGCGCCTGGCTCAGCTGAGGAAGGCTGGATGTACACCGAGGCATCAATCAGAGCTTGCGTGGAGTTTGCCAACCGCACGGACCGCAAAATCGCCTGCCTGGTGATCACCTGCCCTGAGAATCCCACCGGGTTAACCATCTCAACCCACCGCCAGGTTTCGCTAGCTAAAGCTGCACTTGAGGCTGGTGTTGCTTTTGTGCTGTTCGATTGGATGTATCACTATGTCACTGATGGTGACCCGATGGACTTGAATAATTTCATGGGATATTTTGAACCAGCAGAGCGAGAGCGCTTGCTGTTCCTAGACGGTATCACAAAAAGTCTTGGCGGTTCCAATATCCGCAACTGCCATCTGATTGCTGCTGAAAATGTGATCAAATTTATTGTTGCCCGTGCCTCGCACAGTGTCATTCCGTCTTTTTACTCGCAGGCCGTCGCTATCACAGCCTATAAAAAGGGATACGCCAACTCAAGCCGTACGATTGTCGAGCCAACTAACGCCAGCCGAATAGTGTTGAAGGAATTCTTGGATCATGCAGGCTACCAGTACATATTAGGTAAGGGTTACTATGCATTTATTAATGTTGGTGAGGCGCTTGCCGCGCATAACTGGCCTGACAGTGAACCGATGGGACAGTACCTGGCCGAGAAACATGGTGTTGCCGTTGTCCCAGGCGTATTCTTCTCGCAGTACGGCGGAGAGTGGATTCGTTTTTCCTATGCTACGCCGCCGGAACGTACCCAACAGGCGTTGAATAGACTTGCTAAAGGTTTGAAGAGTATCGATTGAATGGGCTGTTGATCACCCGATTAATCAGCTCTTGAATAGGTGCAGCATGAGTTATGACACCAAAAAATTTGCTGAAAAATATGAATTAGCAGTGCAATCTGTTCAAAAAGATGCACCCAATTCCGGGCTGTGTGGGGTCGAGCTTGAATGGAATCTGCTTGACTCCCACTTCCGGCCCCTGCTAACCGTAGGAGCGGGGCCAAGTGAACAATCGTTTGTTGATTACCTTCGGGAAGACATCCTGACGCCATGGAGTAATAGCTTCTCCCAATTGGAAGTATTCCATTGGATGATCGAATGGGCAACCCGACCCTACTTCTCGCCAAGGGGTGCTGTCTATGAAGCACGTTTGATGGAAGGACTGCTGGTCAATGCACTGGAAAAAGTAGGCCGTTCCTATGGTGAGCAGCTGTATAGTTGGCATGGGAACTTACTTTACAACCCTCATGTATCACACAGCTCGATCCCTGGATCTTGGGATATAGCAAAACGGCGCTACCTTGAACGGTGCGTTGACCTGTACGGCGATACCCTTGCTACTGCTGGGACCCATGCGAACTTATCGATCCCAGAACCACTGCTGGCGTGGGAATTTATGCATCTGGCTGGATCTGAGCGTGGGGATATGCAGTTTGATCGCTTCAAAAGTGAGTTCTATATCAAAGCCTCTCGCTTATTCCGGGGGTTCACTGCATTGTTCATTGCGACAGGTGCCTCCACACCTCTGCGCTCTAATAGCTCGCTTGATAAGCATGTCGTCGAAGTCACTGCTGTCAACTCAATCCGCAACCTGACTTTCCCGAATCCACCAGAGATAGACATTCCCGATCTTTACCGCTCATACGATTCATATCTCCAGCTCTCTAATGACTTGGTTCGCCAAGGAATTCGCTTTGGAAATAACAACTGGACGCCTGTCCGAGCGCGCTCATTTGCAGAACCGGTAGAGAAGCTGATCGAGGTTACCAGCGAACAGCTGAACGATCTGTATGCCCGCGGACTGTACACATTGGGACAGACTCACTCTGTCGAAGATATGGCGAGCGAGATCGAACGGCAGAACCTGATCGCGAGAATTCATTTACCAATGTCCAGAGTAGAAATCCGGACTGATGATGGCGGGCTACCGCTTGACCAGGAGATCGCTAACCTAACCCTTAAACATTTGCTGTTATTACATTTTTTTGCCGAGAAAGATTTCGCAAGCAGCTTTCATTATGATGCCGAAGATATTCACCGGGCGCGTCTAAATGAAGCCGCCACTGCGAGGGATGGTTTGCGAGCTGTTATCGAACATCCTTTTACCGGTGGACCCATAGGTATGCGTGAATACCTCAAGTGGACTCTTTCGGAGTTGAAACCATTAGCCAGCGAATTAGGTTTGTGGGGTGAACTGCAGCCCTTATCTGCAATGGCAGATGGAGCCCCAAATACGGCAGAGCTGATCAGGGAACAATTATGTCGCGAGACCAAAGACCGGTGTCAAATACCGGTAGAAGAGCTCCAAAGATTAGCGCAGCAAAGGGTAATTCAGCTGAACAGTGATGTTGAATATATTGCGGCAGATTTCAAAAACCTAAAACTGGACCGGCGGATAATTGGGGAATTCCTGCAGCATGCGCGTGATGAAGTCCATAATGATCCCCTCGCCCCGATCCGCTTTCGTCGCAGTTTTGCTACTAGTGTCCAGCAATATCACCAAGATAAAACAAGTGAAATCCTTGCCCTTTCGCAGGAGCTGATCCGGATCCCATCAGTTACGGCTTCTCCTAATGAACGTATCTCAGAGGTCAGACGGGCCGCGACGTGGATCTATGATTTTGTCCGAGAGTATGGTATGGGCGTTCGGTATTACGACCAGGAAAAATACCCAGCCTTGCTTATCGGATTTCCTGGACAGATGCATGCTCCAGTGATGTTGGCTGGGCATTTTGATGTCGTCGAACCTGACCCGGATGACAGCCAGTTCATTCCCAGGATTGAAGGCGATTATTTGTGGGGGCGTGGCGCTGCAGACATGAAAACAGTACTGGGGACACTCTTGATTTGGATGAAAGATATATTCAAGCTCGGTGATCCTTACCCGCCAATCAATCTGCTGTTAATTGGCAATGAGGAAAATGGGGAGGCTGAGGCGATGGGTACGCCGCAATTATTGAATTTGCTCCTCGAAGATACAGGTTATCAACCGGAATTGTTAATTGCAGGCGAACGAACCGGGGAGAACGGGGATGAGCGCTACGGACAGATCTGCACCGAGAATAGGGGGGTAATGAGGTTTGAGATCGTTGTTCGAGGCACACGCGGCCATACAGGTGTGAGCAGAATGCCGCTGGATATCTCGACCAGGCTGATAGATGCCCGCAACGGGGTTTCGGATATTCTATCGCGCTACCTGACCTTGGAGGGCAGCGATGGCTGGAATTCGCAGATTAGCTACCCCTATGTTCAAGTCGGTTCGCCAGGGATATTTAATATCTCGGCCGACCGCGGAGTGATTGGGATTGAAGTACGCCCGATCCCACAAAATGATATTGTGGGTCTGGTGGCAGAACTCCGGGACTACTGTTCAGCGCGGGGGTTAGAGCTTGAGATACTTGTTCAGGAAGCAGGGATAATCTGTGACCCGGATAACCCTTATCTCTTGGCCTTAACCCGGGCTGTAGGTGATGTCTCTGGTGGGCAGCCTGTCATTGGACGGAAGCTCCCCGGAACAAGCGCCAGGTTTGCTCCTCGGGGACAAGGTGTTGTGTGGGGGCAGAGTGGCATCGCGCCACATAGTGCGCATGAAAGACACTATATTCCATCCATCGAACCTTATTATCAAGTTTTGACCCACTACTCAGAGAGTTTACTCACCAGGAGCCGCTGATGGGAGAATCTGTTCAACCCGCATCTCAAATTGTTGTGATGAAATTTGGCGGTACATCTATTGGTAGTTTGACGGCCTTCGACGATGCAATCCAGATTGTAAAAGATGCTCATGAGAGCGGATCAAAAATCGTCGTCGTTTTATCTGCGATGTCCACTGTTACCGATTTGCTGCTGCGTAGTGTTGCTGACGCCTCCGCGGGTAGACATGATTTCATAAATCAAGTAAGTGTAGAGTTGCGCGCCCGGCATTTTGAGATTGCCGAAGAGCTCGTATTGGATACCGGTCGCCTCGACCAGGTCAAGCAGGAATTGTTCGATTTAATCAACGATTTTTCGAGTTTATGCCACGCGATTCGCATTCTCGGGGAGGCGACGCCACGCGCCAGGGATGCGGTAGCTTCATTCGGGGAGCGCCTCGTGGTGCGGCTTTTTGCCGCTATATTGGCTAGTCGTGGCGTCCGGGCAGAGTATATTGACGCCACCGACCTGATCATCACAGACGATAAATTTCAAGCCGCCAATCCTGATTTCGATCTCACCCGTTCCCGCACCCGCGATAAGCTGAAGCCATTACTCGCAAAGAACTGCGTTCCAGTTGTTACCGGCTTCATCGCAGCTACACCGAAACATGAAACCACCACATTAGGCCGTGGGGGCAGCGATTATACTGCTGCCATTATCGGAGCGCTATTGCCAGCAGACGAGGTATTAATTTGGACCGATGTCGATGGTGTGATGACCGCCGACCCCCGCTATGTTAGCGATGCGCGCACGATTCCAGTCCTTTCGTATAAGGAAGTTGCCGAGCTGGCTTACTTTGGGGCAAAGGTTCTGCATCCAAAAGCAATTCGACCGGTTATTGAAAAACAGATCCCACTGCGTGTAGTTAATACTTTCAATCCGGGTGCGCCTGGGACACGGCTGGTAGCTGATCGTGTACTTCAAGGGAATGGCGGGATAAAAGCGGTTACCGCCATCCGCGGGCTCAGCCTGATCACACTTGAAGGGCGCGGCATGATGGGTGTCCCAGGTGTTGCGGCACGCATGTTCCAGGCGGTTGCCGAAGCAAATGTGAGCGTACCATTGATCTCGCAAGCCTCCTCCGAGCAATCGATCTGTTTTGCCGTCCCTCAGGAATCCGCGGACCGCGTTATCGCGGCTGTCGAAGCCTCTCTTGTAGAGGAGCTTGCCCGGCGCGACATCGATCGTATTTGGGCTTCGGATGAGATCGTGATCATCACTGCTGTTGGGATGGGCATGCGCAACACTCCCGGTATCGCGGGGCGAATTTTCAGTGCTTTGGGATCGGATAAAATCAATGTCATGGCAATTGCTCAAGGATCCTCTGAGGTGTCCATCAGCTTGGTGGTTGATGCGAGCGCCATGGAGCGGGGTCTGTATGCAGTCCACGGCCTGATAAGGAGAGAATATGCATAAACGTATTCGAGCAGCTATTCTGGGGGCGACAGGCAGCGTTGGGCAACGGTTTGTCCAACTGCTAACGGATCATCCCTGGTTCGACGTTGTCGCCGTAACAGGCTCGGAACGGAAAGTCGGCCAACGCTTTGGAGGGGCATGTCATTGGGTTCTTCCTGAAGGGATGCCAGAGTGGGTGAAGCGGTTGCCGAGTCACCAGCAGCTACGCCAGCGAGCTGGATGTACCGCTGGTATTCTCGGCTCTACCTTCCCACTTGGCTAGGGAGATAGAGCCCAGGTTTGCCGGTTCAGGCACATGGGTTTGCTCAAACGCCTCCGCATTTCGCCAGGAAGCAGATGTGCCGATCCTGCTGCCGGAAATTAATCCTGAACACCTTGCCCTGGTGGAGGTACAGAAGCGGAACCGCAATTGGAGTTCTGGAATTGTCACCAACTCCAACTGCACCAGCACTGGCATGGCTGTGGTGCTGCATGTGTTGGATCAGCATTATGGCGTTGGACAGGTTTTCGCGACGTCCATGCAGGCGATTTCTGGGGCGGGTTATCCCGGTGTCGCCGCGCTGGATATCCTCGATAATGTCATCCCGCATATCCCGGGCGAGGAAGAGAAAGTCGAATTGGAGACTCGCAAAATACTTGGCCAGGTGGTTGGTGGGTCTATCGAACCAGCGAAAATGGTAATTTCAGCCCAGACTAACCGGGTTGCGGTCAGCGATGGGCACACTGTCTGCTTATCGATTGGTTTGCATGAGCCATGTGCTGATCTCAGACAGGTCATCGCGAGGCTTCGAGAGTACCAGGCTCCTGAAGCTAGCCGCGATTTACCCTCTACGCCGGCCCCGATTATCTATTACTGTGAGGCGGATGACCGCCCGCAGCCGAGGCTGGACCGCATGCACGGTAAGGGCATGTCCACCGGCGTGGGGCGGCTGCGAGTAGATCCCATCCTGGATCTAAAACTGGTTGTACTCTCGCACAACACCATCCGCGGTGCTGCTGGCGGGTCGATCTACAACGCCGAATTATTGGTGCAGGAAGGCTGCGTAAGTTGACAAATTAACCGGAGCATAGTAAGATTTTGCCGCTCCAGAATTGGCGGGGTAGCTCAGTGGTAGAGCAGGGGACTCATAAGCCCTTGGTCGTGGGTTCAAATCCCTCCCCCGCCACTTTTTGTTTTAAAGGGGGGAGCACCCGCCCAAAAATTGCACACTTGGCTGAGGGATTTTCATTGGATAATTTATAGATAATCCCTCTGAATAAAATTTGAATCCAGGTTATCTAATCAATTTCCTTGTTGCGTAAATCGTTTTATATATTGCTCGACTAGAATATTTTACTTTGTTAGGCATGGCAAGAATATTGGTCTTTGTCCTTCTGGTCTTTGTCCTTCAGTAAAATAAGTAACTGATATATTTCCGACTACATCCCTATACCTTACATATACGGTGTAGTTGTCATCTAATATCCAATCGAGATTTGGAATAAAATCCACCCATTGTGAATCATTAAAACTCTTATCATTGCATATCTGCATATCTTGAACAGCGGTGAGGGAGTTTTCTGCAGATAAAGTTAACGATACCGTCTGTCCAGCGCCAATAATTGTTACACTTCCAGTTGGTGGTGAGCCATCAATAACGACAGTTTTGGAGATATTATCAGAGCCTAACTCGCATGTCGTTGTTAGATTAACTCCATAGATACCCTCCAGGTCGTAGAAATGTGATGGGTTCTCGATGGAACTTGATTCTCCATCACCAAATATCCACAGATAACTAGTTTGACCTTCAGTAATCGAGGTATTGGTGAAGAATGTTGTTTGGCTTAGTTTGACCGGGCTGTTTGACAAGAAATCCGCCTTGGGAGGTAGTTCATCGGCTCCAATATCAAAACCTGATTGCATGGGTCGTGGTTGGTCGTCAATATCTTCAAGAATTCCAATATTGATCCCATTGTCAATAGCCAGACTGTCAGGTCCAATATGATAATTGCCAGCTTCGTAATCCACGAAATCCGGATCACCCCAAAAATTTATTGAACCGGTATCGATGGTGCCATTGCCTCCGGTATCGAAATTATTAGCCCATTCTCCTGCCCCCCATAATGTCGCATTTAGCGATATCGTTGAATCATCATCCGCAAAAACTCCAATCGTTTGACTAACGATTATGGTGTTAGTTATGGTTGCAGAAGCATTACTTAAATAAATTCCGCTACCATCTCCACCATGATTCCTAGCTATTGTATTGTGAAGGAGACTTGTCTGTCCAGCATTATTCAATAGTAGTCCACTACCTATGTTCATGTATGGAGTTGTTTGTGTAACAATTTTGTTTTCTACGATCAAATTGTTTAGTAACGAGTATCCTGGTCCGTTTATCCTAATTCCTGCACCACTTTCGGCGATATTTCCATATATTGAATTTTCCGAGAGCTGGGTCAGACCTCCATAGTTAGAATAAGTACTAATGTAAATACCTCCACCACTTGAAGCCATATTGTTGGTGATTGAATTATGTAATACATAAGAATTTCGTCCTTGAAGGTTCCCTGATTCAAAGTGGAACCCCCCTCCTGCACCTTCAGTTGTGTTGGAATAGAATGAGTTGCTCTCAATTATTACCGGACCATTAAACCATCCCCCTCCTCCAGAACCATCTGATGAGTTATGGTTGAATTCGTTTTCCTTAAACACAGGAGCAATTATGTTATCACATGGCGAAGATAAACTACCTAGTGATACTCCTCCGCCTAAACTAAGGTGGTGGTAATTATTTTTTGCTTTATTTTTCACAATGACGTTGTTTCGGATAATTGGTGAACCAAAGGTGCAATTTATGCTAATTCCGCCGCCAACAGCATAATCAACTACTTCTTGGTAAGCCGTATTGTATGAGATTAGATTTTTAATCAGTTCGATATCTGAATTTAGCCTTAAGCCACCACCAGATTTTGCAGTATTAGACACTATTGTATTCCCCATGATAATTACTTCAGATCCACCCAAAACCCTTAACCCTCCACCATAACCACCAATATTTGAAGCGATAAGGTTACCGGAGATAAATGAATCATCACTGTGGAATAGGTAAATACCCCCACCAGACGCTGTTGATGTATTGGATATGATATTGTTTTCTACGATATGAGCTGTACAAGCATCTAAAAATATACCCCCACCAGACGCTGTCGATGTATTGGATATGATATTGTTTTCTACGATATGAGCTGTACAAGCATCTAAAAATATACCGCCTCCATTGCTGGCAGTATTATTAGAAATATCATTCAATTTTATTGTACTATTGCTGCCAACCAAATAAAATCCAGCCCCGTTATCAGCCCCGTTATTCAATATGGAATTATCTTCTAGAATTACTTCACACGTATCAAAATAGATTCCCCCACCATCAGATACTGCATTGTTTTCGAAAATAGCATTATCGGTTAATGTAGATATACAATTTGTTAAATAAATTTGTTAAATAAAGGGCACCTCCTTGATCAGCGTTATTGTTGTATACCCAGTTGTTATAGAAAGAAATATTTGCATTTTCAATAAACACACCACCGCCATCCAGCCAACTCGCTATTACGGATGCATCACCGCCTGTGATATGCAGACCGTCAATGGTAGAGCTGATATCCCCGGTAATAAATAATACGCGCCCTTCACCGCCTGCATCCAGGATAGTAGCATTAGTAACCGGGTCTGGAATTGTCCAGTTTGAAGTTGTGTAGCCTCCCTGAATGGTAATGGTTTTGCTGATGTAACCGATCTGCGCTAAGCCACCATAATCATTTACATCGGTGTATATTCCTGAGGCTACCTTGACAACATCTCCGTCCTCGGCTGCATCGATTGCATCCTGAATGATGCTATAGCTGCAACCTGTTTTGCATACGGTTAGACTGTCAGCTTGCGCTAACCGCGGGGGACCAGAAAATATCCACAGCCAAATCACTGCCAGAAGTATTTATCCAATAACTGTAGTTCCGATGAGATTGATTACACGGTTTAAACGCATAGCTTTCCCTCCCCAAGTAATAGACCGCTGACATTTGATCAGCGGTCTAATATGATATTGTGAGTGGAAACCAGGCTCTGAGGTTGGCCTGTTTCCCCGCCTGCAGTGTAACCAGAGTAAGGTATGTAATTACTAATCCATTATATACGGTTTTAGTATTGGAATCAACATAGTGAAAAAATGCACAAGTTACATCTCCGGCTAAATATTGTTAATTCTTCGAAGAAGCAATCTGTCAATTCAACAGAGAATTATGAGGCAATTTCTCATGACCAAACAGCATCGCTTATATTCCATATCTTACAATTATGGTCATCTCAAAAGTGGGTTTTCACGGATATTTGAAAGTTTTCCTTGATTTTGCTTCGGGAATAAAACTGACAGAGCCGTGGGTTCAAATCCCTCCCCCGCCACTAAACTCCTACGGGCTGGGATAAATAAATAGAACACCCCTATGTATGGCGGTTCTCACCAGAAAAAGGAGAGCCGTCATGATGTTTAAAACGAACCTAGACCAGGGGATTATTTCAAAAATTTCCACCGAAGACTATTTTTAGACATGGGTGGACGCATTTTTTCAATCGTATGTCACAGGGGCTCAGTATGGGGACATAGAGTTCTACCGGAAGAAAATGAAGCTGTCTACGGTACACTGTGATGGACAAATAATTCTTAACCTCTCTCAAATAACTCCCAGGGTGTTGCGCGAATATTTGCTTCACTTAAAGGCAGCAGACGATAATTCGGGAGGCCTTCACCCCACCCCCCCCCGATAACCGGGCGGTGCCCTCCGGGGTCATTAGTATCAAGAGCTAGTGCTATTCGGTTGTTATTCACATCCAGTGATCACTATATGGGTTGGATATATCTATATTTAAGGATCTCAAATTTCGTTGGATGATATTTCCTCACCTTTTGCGAAGCTCCGGAAATTACTTTATAAAGCACTTTTTAATAATTAGCGATAATTAGATTTCCCGCACTGCTTTTCTATTGAATACAGCCCAGCACAGTTCCTATCCAACAACTTTTATTATCGCTTGCGGATCAGGATCTTGGATACAGAGAAATCGGGCATATTTCTTTTAATTGCGTTCACTATGAAACCTCTTTTTCTATTCTTCACTAGTCCCCCCTAGATAATATTGGTGAATTTCTCGCTGCGGATTGCACGGTGAAGTAATTCACCCTTCCCGCAATTTCAGGAATTGAGTAAGTATCTGTCACACAGTTATCACTCTCTTATCACGCTATTATCACGATATTTGCCCCCTATATCCGGTACAGTTAAGTTAGCATGGCTTGTCAATGCGGTCGATTCTCTGGAGTCTAATGACCCGGAGGCTACTATGTTGAGCCAAGATAAAACATCTGTCCGTCATCCGGTTGAGGCGGCGCTACTCGATAAAGCACTTGAAGGCAATGAGGAGGCCATCAATCAGGTTTTCCTATACCTCAGTTCGACCGACCCCCACACTCACCAAATAATCCAAGAGACAATACACGATAATAACAGCCAAGGGTTTTGGAAGAAACTACTGCGTTGTCTAGCGATTCAGCGTTGGGATGGACACCGCGATAGCGACGGGTGTGTCGATCAGGAAATATCCCAAAGGATCGACCAAGCCATCGAAGAGATATTTGTTACTGACGAACACGATTGGGAAACGACGATCAAGGACAATATACTTCAGGATGCACTTCGAGCATCCCAAGCAGAATTCCGATTTGCAGCTGCCTATTTGCGAGGTTTGCGTGGCGATTCGGAAATGATCCCAATTCTCGAAGAAATCCTAGACAGCGCGGAAAAAAGCTGGAAAGTCCGTGCTGTTCGTTCGTTGGCAGCCATAGGTGATGAGCGCTGTGGGATGCCGCTGATCCGCGCGTTGGCCATGGATCGGGGTGCATTGCACAGCGAAGCCAAGCAAGCGCTAAAGAAACTCGGACCCTTAGCCGTACGGGGCTGGGGTGAAGCCATAAATCATCCAGATCGCCATGTTCGCTTGAGTGCCATACGAGGCCTTGGAGAAACCGCTGAAGCAAACTCGGTTGATATCCTGGCCGCAGGATTACTCGATGAGTGCCAAGAGGTGCGATGGGTGACTGCAGGCATACTTGCCTGGATTGGAGCCCCAGCTGTTCCTTCCACATTGAAGGTTATTCGGGATAACGAGCTGAAATCGCCGTCCCGTCAGGTAGCCTTCCACTCGCTTCATAGTGTAGTCTCACGACGTTTACGCGTACGGCTGAAACCAATTTTGGAAGCGTTAGAGAATCCCGCAGCTATCGTTGAAGCTTCATCGATCGCACAACATTTGCTGCAGGAATGGGAGAAAGATTTTTGAAGGATTTGAATACAACTGGATCTGAGCTAAATCCCCTGGATCAGATCTGGCAAATAGAAACAGAAGTCGCTGCTCGAATCGCATCAGCCCGCATGTCGGCAGGGCGGAGCATTGCGAGCGATCGCTCTCTGGCAATCAAAATTAAAAATCAGGCTCGAGAAGCCGGTTTACGCGCAGGTCAGGTGCGCTACCAGGAGATAATCGATCAGGCGGAACAAGAAGCTGAAGCAATCACGAATGCGGCGCAAACCAGGGCTGATCTACTGCGCAGGCGAGGTCACCAACTTATGGATGAGGCTATCACTCGGGCGTTTTGCCTTATCGTGGGGCGGGAAGAAGATCTGGAAAAATCATGAATGTCGAGATGACCCTGATCGAGATTATCGGTCTCAAAAGAGACCTGCATATCTTTCTTCAATCCTTGCGAAAATTGGGCTGTGTTCACATTGACCAATTAATGGAGACAAATGAAGTATCCGCTCGACCACTGGCTCTGGATCGGGAGATACTCCAGGAACAAGAAGAGTTAGGCTTATTGGTTGCTCGTTTGCAGGGCTTACTGGATACCCTTGGTTGCTCCCCTATGCCACAGGGGTTGCTCCTTGACGATAATTACCGGTTAAATGCGCAGCAGGGAGTTGACGACTTGTTGCCCAAGGTGCAAGCGCTTAGCGCACGAAGTGAAAAACTAAAAAGTGAGTTGGCTTCACTGCCGCGCTACGAGGCGACATTACGAGCCTTACTCCCCATCACTCCCCCTTCTGCGCGCCTACCAGGAAATCGGTCGATCGGTGTGCTGTGTAGTCGGGAGCATGTGGGTGTACTGGAGGCAGTTGGTAAGCGCATACTTGACCTGACCGCCGGCCAGGCAGAGTTAGTTGCTCGTGATGTGGACATATCTACCCGGGCCATGCTGATTGTTATCCCGAAAGAATACACACAGGAAATTGAGAGCTTACTAGGTGATGAAGATGTTTCTCGCTTGCGCTTGCCTACCGAGTTGGACGAAGGGCCTCCAGATGTGATATTAGCTTCACTGCATCGCAGGCTGGCGGCCATCCCTGAAGAACTGGAGATCGTGAATGCGATGCAGGCTGAACTCGCCGTTGAGTGGTGCCAGAAACTGTCTGTCTGGCGAGACGCTCTGCTGGATGAGCAGGACGCAAGCGATGTACTCTCATGCTTTGGAGAGACAGACCAAACTTTTGTTCTGGTGGGATGGATTCCAGCTAAAGATCTAGACCATGTTCGAAAAACCCTCCAGGAGCAAACAGACGATACGATCCTAGTACAGCCGATCCCATTGACGCGCACATTGTGTAAACGAGCCCCAATCATTTTAAAAAATCCAAAGCCAGCCCAACCTTTTGAAAGCCTGGTGAATCTTCTTGCTTTACCGCGCTACGGGCATATCGACCCCACTTGCTTGATGGCTTTATTCCTGCCAATCTTCTATGGGATGATCTTGGGTGACGTAGGATATGGGCTGCTCCTACTGTTGATCAGTCTGGGGTTGAGCCGGAAATTCAAAGCCGGCGTAGCTCACGATGTCCTGGTTATTTTGGCGATCGGGGCTGGTTGGTCGATCGTGTTCGGCTTTTTATATGGCGAAGCGTTTGGCACACTTGGAGAACACCTTGGGATGCATGCAATATGGTTCGAACGTGATAGTGCTGAGCATGTAGCCGGCTTATTGCTTATGACACTTGCTGTTGGTGCCGTCCATCTAACTCTTGGGTTAATCATCGGTGTGTGGGAAGCATATAAGGAGAATAACCGAGCCCATCTTTTAGATAGAGGAGGTATGTTGGTTGGATTAATCGGATTATTCTTTATTGTTGCGGTTTTGACCGATTTTTTGCCACACGGTTTTATGACGCCAGCCATTGTACTGCTGATTGTTGGCGTCGTGCTGATGGGCGTTTCGCTAGGCTGGCTCGGTGTTCTGATGGGGCCAATCGAATATATCGGTTTGATCGGTAATTTGCTATCTTATCTGCGTATTGCAGCCATAGGGTTGGCCTCGGTTTACCTAGCAAAAGTTGCCAATGATATTGCTGGTATGGCTGGCAACGTGATCGTAGGTGCTATTGTCGCTTTACTGATCCATGCCCTTAATTTGGTGTTAGGGGCATTTTCTCCTACAATTCACAGCCTTCGTTTGCATTACGTTGAGTTCTTCCGCAAATTTTATGAAGGCGGCGGCAGACCATATCAACCATTTAAAAGCCGATTACCCCTTGATCAGGAGCGGTAAAGTCACCTGTTTTATGAAAGAAATTTTCAAGATATTCAATGATGTTGTCCGTTATTTGAACCGGATAAGGAGGATGTTATGGATGCTGGATTAACTGCAATTGGCGCCGGCTTGGCGGTCGGTTTGGCAGCCATCGGTACCGGGATGGCACAGGCGCGGATTGGATCGGCTGGTGCTGGTGTGATTGCTGAAAAACCCGAAGCCATCGGCAGCATTATCCTTTTGGTGGCCATCCCTGAGACAATGGTGATCTTGGGGTTTGCTGTGGCTGCAATGGTTCTGCTGTTGGGTGGGTGAAATGAGTCTGGAAACCATCCTGGAAGCTATTCGGATAGCGGGCCAGGAACAGGTGAACCGGGTTGAGTTGGCTGCCCAAACTCAGGTGATTGAAATTCTGGATAAGGCAAATGAAGAAGCTGATCAAATCCGAGAACAAGCCTCTGATGAGGCAACCGCTCCGGGATATAGGGAGCGTTCGCGCATACTTCACAAGGCGCGTATGGTAGCTCTGCAGATTATCGGAGATGCACGGCAGGATTTTATAGATGCTGCGTTGGAGCAGACGCGCATTCGCCTCGCTAGTATTTACACTGAGGCAAGCTACCCTGCAGTGTTACGTAAACTAACCCGAGAGGCTTTTGATGAACTGGAAGGCTCTTTGAGTGACATTCATAAAGCGACAGTTGAAGTCGATCATCGCGATCTTGAGCTGATGAAATCCATACTGGCTGAGATGGGTATGGATGTGCCCGTATCGACAGACCTGACGTCATGGGGGGGCTTGATTGTGAAAAGCGAAGCAGCAAAAGTGGTGGTGATCAACACCCTGGAAGCCCGTCTAGCCTCGGCAACACCTTACCTACGCCGATCTTTGGCAGCGTTATTTGAGAACCAAGAATGTCTGCTTTCGACTATGGAAACGCTCGTTTGCGAGCAATGATATCGCGATTGCTTACCAGGCGGGATTTAGAAAATTTGGCTGGATCTGGCACTATAACGGGTCTGATTTCTGCGCTCACAAAAACTGCGTACCATAAATCAGTCGAGTTTGCATTGGCGCGAATGACTGGGATAGATTGTATTAACGAAGCTTTGAGAATGGATCTGGTCAATACTCTCTGTAAATTACGGGGTTTTTATAGTGAACGCGCCGGAGCGATGGTTAGCATCATGCTCCGGTTTTATGATCTGCACAACATCACCGCTATCTTACGCGGCCTCAACAATAACATTGTCCCAGTTAAAATCTTCGCTACACTCGTGCCGGTTGGTGATCTTGATCTTCATACCCTGACAGCGTTATCGAGGGCTGCTGGATTGCGTGAAGCGATTGACATGATGGCCAGCATGCGTTTGCCATTTGCCCCACCTCTATTAAGGCTCAGATCCGAACGGCTATCTACAAGCATACCTCAGATGGAATTAGCGCTCCAGAGATGGCATTTTCAACAAGCACAGGACTATGCTACTGGAATCCCTGATGCTAAATTGTTCATGGCTGCTATCAACCTGGACGCTGACCTGACAAACCTGCGCACTCTCCTCCGCTTTTTGCACACACCTAATGAACGGGAGGCGATCAATGAACGGACCAGCCCGCACCATATCCAGAACTTGTTCATTGGACCAGGAAACATTCCATTCAGCCTCTTAGATCTTTGCAGCCAGCAGGAAAACATCAAACAAGCTTTGGAATTGTTATCAAGCACAGCATACGGTCCGGTTTTGAGAACTGGTTTAGGAGAGTACCGCGCCTCGGGTCATCTAAGCGATATTGAGCGGCAACTGAATCGATTTCGGCTGAATTGGATGGCATCAAAAATCAACCAGGATCCCTTAGGGATTGGACTGGTCTTGGGTTATATAACCTTGAAGGTAAACGAGGTCAGCAACCTGCGTTGGATTACGAATGGGATCAACCTAAGCCTGAAGCTTGAAGAAATCCGGGGACGTCTGGAGATTATTGCATGAGCCGGCTGCTTGTTCTTACTAGGAATTCTCTCGTGCCCGGTTTTCAGCTGGCAGGTGTAGACGCATACGGCGCCGAGGATTATGAAACTGCCCAGGAAATGATCGCTACTTGGCTAGATGGAGGGGAGACCGGTTTGCTGGCAATTGATGACGGGCTTTTCGAGCACCTTGAACCCGCGATTCAGAGACGAATGGATGCCTATGATCAAATGCCTTATCTGGTAATTCCAGGAGGCAGCGCCATGGGCGCGGAGGCTTCCCGGCGTCAACGCATCGCGCGTACTATACAGCGAGCCATTGGTTTTCACATCACCTTTAAATATGAAGGAGCTGAGGCGGAAACGTGATGGATCGTTTGGATAAAGGCTATGGTGAGATCACTCGTATTGCAGGACCCGTAGTGGGAGCTAGTGGTCTTGAGAATGCCCGTCTGTATGATGTTGTTCATGTCGGTGTGCTGGGGCTGATTGGAGAAATCATTAGACTGTCGAGCGACCAAACTACTATTCAGGTATATGAGGATACATCCGGCATACGCATTGGGGAACCAATTCATAACACCGGCGCACCGCTTCTAGCGAGGCTGGGGCCAGGTTTATTGGGCCAAGTATATGACGGCCTCCAACGGCCTTTAGAAGCACTGGCCAATAAAACAGGCGATTTTATCAGACGAGGACTGACTGTCTTTCCATTACCAGAAGATACTCTCTGGGAATTCCAACCCAGGGCTTCGATTGGCGAGCATGTCTCACCAGGTTGTGTGCTCGGCATAGTGCTCGAGTCGCAAGCAATAGAACATGCCATCATGGTACCGCCAGGAAAAGCCGGCCAGCTGGTAGAAATGCGTGCTGGGCGGTTCAAATTGAATGATGTCGTGGCGGTGATCGAACTGCAAAGCAATCACAATGCGGATTACTGCGAAGTTTCCCTATGCCAATCCTGGCCAGTCCGAACTCCACGCCCAGTACATGCGCGCTTAGCGGCAAACGAGCCAATGATAACGGGAACGCGCATTATTGACGCATTGTTCCCGGTTGCGAGGGGTGGTTCAGCTATTATCCCGGGTGGTTTTGGTACTGGAAAGACGGTTGTAGAGCACTGCCTGGCCCGCTGGGCAGATGTTGATGTGGTCGTTTATATCGGCTGTGGTGAGCGGGGAAATGAGATGACCGAGGTACTAGAGGAATTTCCCAAGCTGGAAGATCCGCGCACAGGTGCTCCACTGATGGCACGCACGGTGCTGATAGCCAATACATCCAATATGCCCGTGGCTGCACGGGAAGCCAGTATTTACACCGGTATCACCATCGCCGAATACTACCGGGATATGGGTCTCCAGGTTTTGGTGCTGGCAGATTCAACCTCACGCTGGAGCGAAGCACTGCGTGAAATCTCAGGTAGGTTGGAAGAAATGCCCGGAGAGGAAGGTTACCCTGCCTATCTGGCGGCACGATTGGCAGAATTTTATGAGCGTTCAGGTAAAGTTGTTTGTACTGGAAACCATGTAAAGGGAAATAATGTGGACCCAGATAATAATCACCTCACTGGCTCGGTTACCTTGGTCGGTGCTGTCTCGCCTCCTGGGGGAGATTTCTCAGAGCCTATGACGCAAAACTCTATGCGAGTGGTTGGTACATTTTGGGCATTGGATTATGATCTCTCCCGCCGCCGCCACTTCCCCGCAATAAATTGGACGCAGAGTTACTCACTCTATAAAACCGATATTTGGTACAACCAAAACGTCGCGCCAGATTGGAACGATCGAGTTCGGACAGCGAGGAGTTTGTTACAGCGTGAAGTTGAACTACTAGAAATTGTCCAGCTTGTGGGTCCAGACGCTTTAGCAGAGACGGAAAGGGCAATTCTGGCTGTAGCCCGCATGCTGCGGGAAGACTTCTTACAACAATCAGCCTACCATGAAATCGATCGCTACTGCCCGGTAGAAAAAACTTATTGGATGCTGGCGATCATCATGGATTTTTATCACTACATTCAATCAGCATTAGAACTTGGAGTTCCTCTACAGAGAGCCTTGGAATTGCCAGAGGTACAAGAGATTGCCCGGCTGAAAGAGATACCTGCTGATCGAGCCATGTTGACCATCCAGGAATTATCTGTAAGAGTTCAGAATAGATTTTCTGAGTTCGGGGTGCAGGGGTAAACGCACATGCTTGAGACTATTCCCAAGCCGATCTTGATTACCAAAGAATATCGCACAGTTTCACAAATCAGGGGCTCGCTTATTTTTGTGGAGCGCGTCTCAGACGTGGCCTATAACGAAATCGTTGCGATCACAGGTCCCGATGGTGAGATACGCCTGGGTCAGGTATTGGAAGTGGACCGGCAAACTTGTATGGTGCGTATATTCTTAGGAATTGCTGGTTTAGACCTAAACCGGACGCGAGTACGCTTTACGGGGGATGTGGCCCGCTTGGATGTGGCTCTCTCGATGCTAGGCAGAGTTCTGGATGGCTCCGGAGTGCCGATCGACGGTGGTCCTCCGATTATCCCAGAGCACTCGCTTGATGTTAATGGGCTGCCAATAAATCCATCTGTTCGCACACATCCAAGCGAGTTTATCCAAACGGGAATATCCGCTATTGACGGGCTGAACACACTAACCCGCGGTCAAAAATTACCAATATTTTCTGGGGCAGGATTACCGGCAAGCGAGTTGGCAGCCCAGATTGCTTCGCAGGCTAGAGTAATAGCGTCCAATACTCGTAGCAGTGAGCCGTTTGCAATCGTATTCGCTGCAATCGGCATCACACATCGTGAAGCCTCTTTCTTTATGGACCAATTCCGGGCAAGTGACGCCATGGACCGCAGCGTGCTGTTCATCAATCTTGCCGATGATCCGACTATCGAGCGCTTATTAACACCTCGCGCTGCTCTTACTGCCGCTGAATACCTGGCGTTTACCTATAACCGACATGTATTGGTGATCATGACTGATATGACTAATTATTGCGAAGCACTGCGAGAAGTATCGGCAGCCAGCGAAGAGGTCCCAAGTCGCAGGGGGTATCCGGGCTACATGTATACAGATTTAGCCAGTTTATACGAACGCGCAGGTCGCATCCGGGGCAAACGTGGCTCGCTCACACAACTGGTGATCCTAACCATGCCCAATGATGATATTACCCACCCAATCCCGGACCTAACCGGCTATATCACCGAAGGTCAGATCGTACTGAGCCGTGACCTTCACCGAAAAGGTATCTATCCGCCCATAGACGTGTTACCGTCTCTTTCGCGCTTAATGAACGCCGCTATTGGACCTGGAAAGACCCGCGCAGATCACAGATCTGTCGCCGATCAGCTTTATGCGCTGTACGCTCAGGGGCGCGACCTGCGTCGTTTGGTCGCAATTATTGGCGAAGCCGCACTTTCCCCAGAAGACCACCAAGTTTTGGAGTTTGCGGAGCGCTTCGAAGAATCCTTTGTTGGGCAGGGCATGCAAGAATACCCTATCCAATATACTCTTGATTTTGCCTGGGACCTGCTATCAGCGATGCCAGCCACCGTTCTTAAACGCATTCCTCAAGAATTTATTGAACAATATCACTATACAAGCAAGTCGCCCACTGAATTTGTCGATAACACCAATTCTAGCGGATGAAAGCATGTTAACGAAAGTCTCCTGCACTCGTATGGAGTTGCTGGCTCACAAGTCTCAAATAAAACTCGCCCGACAAGGTCGTGACCTGCTTGACCAGAAGCGAACCGCTTTGATGAAAGAACTGCTTCGCATGGCGGATACCGCCATTAAGCACTCTGACATTCTGCAGCAAGTAGCCGCAGATGCCCGCAATAAACTGGCTCGTGCTGAGTCTCTGGCTGGAAGAGAAGCCGTCCTATCCGCCGCACTGGCTTCACGGAGGGAAATGCCCATTCAGGTTTCCACTGCCAATGTAATGGGTGTCAAGGTTCCCCAAATCGATCAAAAGCAAGTCGATCGTTCATTTCTTGGAAGAGGCTATTCTATTGTTGGCACTTCTATCACAATTGACGAAACGGCTTCCGCTTTCGAGGCACAGGTGGATGCGATCATCCAGCTTGCACAAACTGAACTTCGCCTGATGCGCTTAGCTGCTGAAATCCAGCGCACTTCACGCCGCCTGAACGCCCTAGATCATCTGCTCATCCCGCGCTTGGAGGCGGAGAGCGACTATATCGAAATGACCCTTGATGAACGTGAGCGAACCGATCATTTTCGGTTGAAATTGGTCAAGCGCGTCTTGGAACGTGAGCGGGATGCCTAGTAACAAAGTCTCCAATCACTAGAAAAATACCATGGTCTTTTGCTAACAAATTATTGTCGAATAGATTTTAGTCGCAATTCATAATGCGTTTGAATTCACCCGTCAAAGAGCTATATCCACGGCTATACCTAATCTATACGTATAGGAGAGTAAACCATGCAACAATTTTCTACATTTGATCCCTGGCTACCGCCAGAAATGGCCGCAAAGGCTGAAGACGTGGGCGTAAGTAAAGCCAAGCTAGGCTTTTACCGAATGTTTTTCTTGGCAGTGTTGGCTGGTGCCTTTATTGCCATGGGAGCAGTTTTCTCTACCATGGCCACTACTGGTGCCAGTGCATTACCTTTTGGTATAACGAGAGTTATCGGGGGCTTAACGTTCAGCCTAGGACTGATACTGGTCGTGGTTGCGGGTGCGGAGCTATTCACCGGCAATAACCTGATCGTTATGGCTTGGGCATCTCGCAAGATCAAGACTTCCCAATTATTGCGCAATTGGGTAATTGTCTATATCGGGAACTTCTTGGGATCCATCTTGACCGCATTCATGATGTACCTCACCAAACAATATACATTTGGCATGGGTACTCTTGGGCTGAACGCGCTGAATACCGCCCATATCAAGGTCAGTCATGAATTCCTCCAGGCGCTTGTTTTGGGTATTTTCTGTAATGCACTCGTCTGTCTTGCAGTCTGGTTATGTATCAGTGCACGTACTGATACTGACAAAGTGTTGCTGATCATTCCACCGATTACAGCCTTTGTCGCGGCTGGATTTGAGCACAGTATTGCGAACATGTACTTCATCCCAGTTGCGTTGCTAATCAAATTTGGCGCAAATAGCGAGTTTTGGACGCAAATTGGCAAGACTGCTGCTGATTACCCGAACCTTACGTGGGGGAATTTTTTCCTGGCAAACTTGCTACCGGTAACCGTTGGCAACATCATCGGCGGGACGATCATGGTTGGCTTGGTTTACTGGTCAATCTATCTCTGGCCAACCTGGAGAAAGCGCCCAAGCATTCGCAGTATTTTCAGGACACCTATCCAGGACTTGGATTCGGCTTCTGAGCAGAAATAGCAAATCATCGGTTTGAACAGTTGCCTAAGTTAGCGAGATCGTGAACTAATGGGAAGCAAACGATAAGGCAGTGTAAATAAGGCACTGATATTTAGAGAAAGAAGCATGAACGATGCGGTAAATATGCTTAAACAGCTCAGCAACCAACCGATCGAGCAGTGCTATCACTGCCATAAATGCACCGCAGGCTGTCCGGTCGTTGAAGCAATGGATTATGGACCTGATCGACTGTTACGTATGGTTGCTCTTGAGCAATTGGAACCCGTATTCCTCAGCAAAGATGTCTGGTTATGTGCGGGATGCTACACCTGCAGCACGCGTTGCCCCAATGATATCGACCTAGCAGCAGTGATGGATGCCCTACGCCAGCTGGCACTGCAGCGAGGCTACCCAGCTGGAGAACGTGATGCGTTGTTGTTCCACCGTTTATTCCTTATGGTTGTTGGTTGGTTCGGAAGGTCACACGAAGCCGCTATGTTAGGTCTTTTCAAGATCACATCGCATGTGCCCATTATGAACGATGTCGGAGCTGGTATCAGCCTATTCCTGCGCGGCAAAGTGCCCCTACTGCCAAAGCGTTCTGGAGCAGCAGCAGATGTCCGGCAAATCATGCAACGGAGCAAATGAGATGAAGTATTCACTCTACCCCGGGTGCAGCTTGCATTCCACTGGACTCGAATATGGATTATCCAGCCGGGCAGTGTTTGAACACTTAAAAATGGATATCAACGAATTGATGGGCTGGAACTGCTGTGGTGCATCATCAGCCCATGCGATTAACCACACCTTGAGCTTAGCACTACCAGCCCGAGTGATTGCCCTGGCTCAAGAAGTTGGGCGAGATCTGGTAGTTCCCTGTGCAGCCTGTTTTAACCGTTTAAAAGGAGCTAACCACATACTGCGTACGGATCACGAACAGAGAGCGCACATTGAGTCAGTTGTTGACTTTAAATACCGTTCAGATATCTCAATCCGCTCCCTGCTGTCCGTCCTTTACGAGGATTATGGCGTAGAGAACATCGCAGCAAAGGTTAAACTACCCCTTTTGGGTCTAAACGTTGTGACCTACTATGGTTGTTTGCTAGTTCGCCCGCCAGACATTACCGGTTTTGACAATCCAGATAACCCGCAGGTCATGGGAGCACTAATGTCTGCGATCGGTGCAGAAGTCCAACCATGGTCTTATGCCACGGATTGTTGCGGGGCAGGTCTGTCCCTGAGTCGGTCGGATATCGTCCAAAAGCTAGTAGGTCGCCTGGTGGAGCGTGCGTGCGAAGCCGGTGCCGCTGCGCTGGTTACTGCTTGCCCATTATGCCAGGTAAATCTGGAAATGCGCCAAACAAGAGAACCTAAGCTGCCAGCTTTTTTCTTCACCGAATTGCTAGGCTTAGCTTTCAACTTACCGGAAGCGAAGCGTTGGTGGCCCAAGCATTTGATTGACCCGCGCCCACTGTTTGGTTCACTTGATCTATTGGCCATGCCTGAGTCAGTGCTGTAATGCCAATCTAGTCACGTACTAATGCTTAAATTATTGTTCTTGAAAACTATGAGAATTCCAATACCAGGAAATCGCCATGGACACTCCTAAAATAGGTAATGGGAACGGGAAAGGTCCGGTTGGAGCTGTATTGGTCGTCGGCGCAGGAATCGCCGGCATGCAAGCATCTCTGGATCTGGCGGAATCTGGTTTTAAGGTCTACCTGCTGGACCGAGCCTCTGCAATTGGCGGTAAGATGGCACAGCTCGATAAAACATTTCCCACCAATGACTGTGCCATGTGCATTATGTCCCCCAAGCTGGTTGAGGTCGGCAGGCATCTCAATATTGAACTACTGACTAACGCTGAGGTGGAGGGCATCGCTGGAATACCAGGAAAGTTCAAGGTATCTGTACGGCAGCACCCTCGCTATGTCGACCTAAAAAAATGCACCGGTTGTGGAGAATGCACCCAGGCCTGTCCCATTGCTATGCCGGATGACTTTAACGGCAGCCTCTCTCAACGTAAAGCCATTTATAAATTATACCCTCAGGCTATTCCAAATGCATATACGATTGATAAACGCGGGGTCGCTCCCTGTCGAGATGCTTGTCCAATACATCAACGTGTTCAAGGTTACTTAGCGCTTGTTGCTGAGGGTCGCTTTGCCGATGCATATCGCACGATTCTAGAAGAAAACCCGTTTCCATCCATTTGCGGGCGAGTCTGCAACCACCGTTGTGAAGAAGCCTGCAACCGGACACAAGCGGACCAAGCCGTGGACATCATGGCTGTAAAACGGTTTGTAGCGGATTGGGCTTGGGGACATCCCGAGGAGCGACGTATAGTAGTGGAAGCCATGTGTTCCCATTTAACGGAAAAGTCACTGAACGGTAAAAAAGTTGCCATAGTAGGCGCTGGTCCTGCCGGGTTGACCTGTGCTCAAGAGCTTTCCCGGCAGGGCTTCCAGGTCACGATTTATGAAGCTTTGCCGGTTCCAGGCGGTATGCTGCGTGCCGGGGTTCCGGTTTACCGTTTGCCCCCCGAAGTCGTGCAGCGTGAGATTGACGATATCCTGGCTCTTGGGATAGAACTCAAGCTCAACCATCGTGTCAATGATGTAGAAGCCTTGTTGGAAGACTACGATGCGGTTTTTGTCACAATTGGAGCGCATGCAGGAATCAGGCTACCGATACCTGGGGCTGATCTGCCCAACGTGCATATTGCCACCGAATTCCTGCGCATGGTGAACCTTCCTGAAACTACATCAAAAATGCCAGAAGTGCGAGGAAAGCGTGTCCTTGTTCTTGGTGGCGGAAACGTGGCGATCGATTCAGCCACCAATGCGGTCCGTTTGGGTGCTGCGTGGGTGGGCATGACCTGCCTAGAGAGCCGCTCAGAGATGCCTGCCCATGACTGGGAAATCAGCGATGCTGAAGAGGAAGGAATCATACTGTACCCGTCCAGGACTTTCAAAGAAATTACCTGCCAGGGTGACCAGGTAACTGGTGTCCGGACGGTGAATATTGACTTCCGTGGTTTTACTTATGGGAAGCCGGATTTCGATGAGATACCTGGAACCGAGGGGATCATAGCAGCGGATATAGTCATATTCGCTATTGGCCAACATCCCCAATCTACATGTCTAAAACAAGTCAAATGCCAAGCCAACGGACGAATAGTCGTCGACCCTGAGACGATGAGTACTAATGTGCCCGGGATTTATGCTGGCGGGGATGCAGTGACCGGGACGGCCTTTATCGTCGATGCTATCGCAGCTGGTCGCCGGGCAGCTCGTTCAATTGTAGCTTACCTTAATGGTGATCAAGCAGAAAAGCCTCAAGTGTCACCTGTGGTACCTGGGATTGCGAGTTTATCAGCTGAGGAGGTATTCAATCGCATATCTTCCACAGAAGTTTCGCCTGCTCAACGAATCGAGCCGCTCAAAAGATGCGTGAATGAACGCAAGTGCGACTTCCGGGAAGTATATGTATCTCTCTCCGCGGACCAGGCTCAATCGGAAGCTGCTCGATGTTTACGCTGTGGTATATGCTCTGAATGCAACCAGTGCGTATACACATGCCAAGCGGATGCCATAAACCACCAAGATACCGACCAGTTGCTCGAATTGCAAGTAGGTGCGCTGCTACTGACGCCTGGACTTGAGCCCATGCCTGGCGATGTCCGTCCCGAATATGGATATGGACGTTATCCAAATGTAATTACCAGCCTGCAGTTTGAGCGCATGCTATCGGCTTCCGGCCCCTCCATGGGTGTTGTAAAACGCCCTTCGGATGGGACACATCCCCATAGGATCGCCTGGATTCAATGTGTTGGTTCTCGAGATTGTACCTCTACCCTTGAAGAGTATGGCCGGGTTGCCTATTGTTCATCGATTTGTTGTATGTACGCCACCAAAGAAGCGATTATTGCCCGAGAACATGATACAGACATTCAACCAACGATTTTTTACATGGACATTCGCTCCTTTGGGAAGGGCTTTGAGACCTATATTGAACGCGCTTCACAGGAACATGGTGTCCGTTTCATCCGCTGCATGATTTCTGCAGTTAAGGAGGTTCCAACCACCCACAACCTACGTCTGGGATATGTAACCTATGAAGGTCAGGAACAGAAAAAACCAGTTTTCCATGAAGAGCTATTCGATCTGGTTGTCTTATCTGTTGGTATGCGTCCTTCACCGAACGCCCACGAACTTGCCCGACGTCTTGGGCTGGATGTGAATGAGCATGGTTTTGTCGATACGATTGGATCCGAACCAACCCGGACCATTCGAGATGGAATATATGCAGCAGGTGCATTCATCGAACCGAAGGATATCCCTGAATCTGTGATTGAAGCATCCTCCGCGGCGGCGCAAATTTCAGCGCTACTTGCTGAAGCACGTGGCACACTGACTCGCACACCGGTATACCCACCTGAAAGGGATACCTCCGACGAATTTGAACGTGTTGGGGTATTCATCTGTCATTGTGGTATCAATATCGGGGCAGTTGTGGACGTGCCAGTAGTTGTCGAATATGCCCAAAGCCTGCCAGGGGTAGTGCATGCTGAGCACAACCTATACACATGTTCGCAAGATACTCAGGAGCTTATCGCCAAACAAATTACTGAATATGGACTAAATCGAGTTGTAGTAGCTTCCTGTACACCGCGCACACATGAGCCGCTTTTTCAAGACACGCTGCGCCAAGCAGGGCTAAATCCACATTTGTTTGAAATGGCAAATATTCGCGAGCAAGATTCCTGGGTCCACCGGATTGATCCGCAACCTGCCACAGCTAAAGCAAAACAACTTGTGGCGATGGCAGTTGCGAAAGCCCGCAAATTACGATCTCTCAGCTCGAATGTTTTTGAGGTTACCCCGCGCGCTCTGGTAATTGGGGGAGGGCTAGCTGGAATGACTGCAGCACTGTCGATCTCCCGCCAAGGTTATGATGTCTCTCTGGTCGAACGCAAGCCGGAGCTGGGCGGGAACCTAAACCACATCTATATAGCCAACCCAGGTAGTGTAGATCCGCAGAATCTGCTTAAAGAGATCCTTTCCGCAGTCCTGGACAACCCACGTATCAACGTGCTAACTGGGGCTGAAATTCTCGATCATAGCGGGTATACCGGTCATTTTTCTACTCGGATCATGCTATCTTCTGGAACGGTGATCTCCCTAGAACATGGGACGACAATAGTCACAACTGGAGGTAGGGAAACTATACCGGTTGAGTACCTATACAACCAACATCCCCGGGTATTGACGCAGCGCGAATTGGAAACCTTACTGCACCAAGACCCATCATCTGTGCTGGATCGCCAATCTTTTATCATGATCCAATGTGTTGGCTCACGCAATGACGATCACCCCTACTGTTCTCGAGTTTGCTGCACCCAAGCACTTAAGAATTCCTTGGCAATCAAACAGCTAAACCCTAATACGCGAGTCGTTATCCTGTATCGTGATATACGTAGCTACGGTTTTCGGGAATTCCTATACCGCCAAGCGCGCCAAGCTGGGGTGATCTTCCTGGAATATGATCCGGAGAAGAAACCGCTGGTGAAACCTGCTGACAAGGACAGGCTTGAGTTGAAAATTGCTATCCAGCCTGAAGATGATGAGATAACTTTGACAGCCGATTGGTTGGTGCTCAGCACGGGCATCGAAGCTGAAGCCAGCAACAGTGTTTTGGCGCAAATATTGAAGGTTCCGCTGGATGAATCCGGTTTCTTCCTGGAAGCACATGTCAAATTGCGCCCGGTAGATTTTGCTGCCGAAGGCATTTACCTGGCTGGTCTGGCACATTCTCCCCGCTCGCTCGAGGAGACAATTGCTCAAGCCAATGCTGCCGCCATTCGGGCAGTAAGAGTGCTCTCCAAACCAAATCTCCAGTCCACGCCGATCATCGCGAGTGTAAACCCTAAACTGTGTGCTGCTTGTGGGCTGTGCGTGGAAGTTTGCCCATATGGTGCGCGGATTCTTGAACCAGGCATGCTCCACGCCGAGGTAATTGAAGTACTATGCCAGGGTTGTGGGGCATGTGTGACCGCCTGTCCGAATAAAGCCTCCCGGCAAAAAGGTTTTGATTTCACACAGGTTATTGGGATGTTGGAGGCTGCGGTTAATGTCCCCAAACAGATGTAAGTATCGTCGGAGAAAGAAAAATGCCTGATGATAACAACTTCGAACCTCATATAGTGGCATTTCTATGCAACTGGTGCACCTACACCGGAGCCGATCTAGCAGGCACATCTCGCCTTCAATATCCCCCCAACGTACGCATTATCCGGACAATGTGTAGCAGCTCTGTTGACCCGGTGTACGTATTGAAACCGATTCTGGATGGTGCCGATGGCGTCCTGATCGGCGGTTGCCACCCTGGTGATTGCCATTACCAGACTGGCAATTATAAAACTCGCCGGCGTTATGTCGCAATGAATGAGATCTTAAAGGCGGGTGGTATTAACCCGCGCCGGGTATGGCTACGCTGGATCAGTGCAAGCGAAGGTCAAAAATTCGCCGACACAATCAGTGAGATGGTGACATCCTTGAGAGAACTTGGACCCAACCCCATGTGCAATTCCTGGGCTGTTTAATAGCACATGTGTAGGTCTAGGTCTACTAAACATGCTGCTTAATCGTTGTTGGATTCTTTGACCATGAGGTAAATATGATTAGTCTTTTACCATCAAAAAATGGAAGTGTTCTGGCAGCGGTGCAGAATTTTCTCCAAACTCTTCTACTTAACAAATTGATAGATGCTCTATATGTCTCGTTGGAATCCGGTTATGGCCCAATCCTTCCTGCATTGGTGACGGATCCAGCCCATCTGGAACAGGCGAACCCATTTGCGCCGGTCATGCCGGTCAATGGAGCTCGCGCGGTCTCTGCGATTACCCAGAAAAAGGTTCCCACCAAAATCGGTGTGGTATTGCGAGCTTGTGAGATTCGCGCTTTAGTTGAACTAGTCAAACTGCAGCAAGCCACACTTGAAGATGTATTGCTGATTGGTGTGGACTGTCTGGGTACTTATGAGCTTCCTGAATATCTAGCGTTGCATCAATCAGGAGATTTCTCACTGGAAGATTTCATCCAGAAAGCAGGGCGCGGGGCACAACCTGTGGATTCGAAACTCCGCCTCGCATGCCAGATGTGTAGCCAACCGATTCCTGAAAAGGGCGATATTCACATACAACTATACGGGACAGTTTCGGAGACCGGCATCTATGTAAAAACACAGGAAGAGATCGCTGAGAAGATAGGTCTCTTTCCAGCTCATGATCATCAGACAGAAACGCGACAAAATATTGTTAAGCAAATTTGCGAGGCACGGCAAAAGGCTCGGCTGACAGAAATAGCTGCATTCAACGCGAAACTCAGCTCCAACGGAACAATGGCGGAGTTATTTGCTGCGTGCCTCCGCTGCCATAATTGTATGACTGCCTGCCCTTTATGCTACTGCAAGACCTGCTTGTTCCGAACTGCTGCTTTCGATCATCCACCCGAACATTATCTGAATGCTGCCTTTCGTAAAGGTGCCACTCGTTTATTGGGTGACACGCTTCTTTTTCACCTGACTCGTTTGAATCACATGGCAACATCGTGTGTTAACTGCGGCATATGTAGCTCAGCCTGCCCAGTGGATATTCCGGTTGGACTAATTTTCAGCACGATTGGTTCACAGGTTCAGGCAGCGTTTGATTACTCACCGGGACGCAATCTCGAGGAGCCGCTACCGTTAGCCACTTTCCAGGCAGATGAGTGGACTGAAATTGGTGAAGTGAAATGAGTACATGTTTACCATCTAACCAGCATAACCCTGCTGCGCTGGTAATTGGTGGCGGTATTGCCGGTATACAGGCAGCACTTGATATTGCCGACGGAGGTTTTCAGGTTTACGTGGTTGAAAACTCGCCAAGTATTGGGGGGCGTATGGCTCAACTTGATAAAACCTTTCCGACCCTGGATTGCTCCTCATGCATACTAACCCCTCGGATGGTTGATGTAAGCAGGCACCCCAACATCCATCTGCTAACCTACTCTGAGATCGGTAAAGTAAGTGGGGGGATTGGAAATTTCCAGGTTCAAGTCAAGCGAAAACCCCGTTATGTCGACGAGAGCAAGTGCCGTGGTTGTGGGTTGTGTGCCGAAGCATGCCGGTTGAATGGGCGCGTACGCGGCGATCCGCTTGTTGAATTCAATGCCGGGATTGCCAAACGTGCTGCTATCTACGTCCCGTTTCCCCAGGCTGTACCTCTGGTTTATACCGTTGATCCACAAGCATGCGTGTACCTGACACGCGGCGTGTGCGGTAAGACATTCAAATGCCAGGAAGCTTGCAGCGCTGACGCTATTGACTTTAACCAAAATGAACAGCTAGTTGATATCACAGTAGGGGTGATTGTGGTTGCCACTGGCTATGACGTGTTCGATGCGCACAGCAAGCCAGAATTTGGCTATGGCGTCTATCCACATGTGATCACTACCTTGGAGTTCGAACGGCTTGTATCCGCCTCAGGTCCTACAGCTGGGTGCATCAGCGTGAATGGCTATCAGCCCAAGAAGTTAGTCTTCATCCAGTGCGTCGGCTCGCGCGACCAGAGTCTTGGACTACCTAACTGCTCGCGTGTTTGTTGTATGGCGGTCGCAAAGCAAGCTCACTTGGCACATGATCGCATCCCCGGCGCAGAGATTACGGTGCTCTATATGGACGTGCGCGCATTCGGTAAGGGCTTCGAGGAATTTTACGATCGTGTTCGTACGGAGGGTGTACTCTACCGGCGCGGTAATCCTTCCGAAGTGATCCGGCGTGGAGAAGATCTCATCGTGCGTATGGAAGATACATTGCTAGGTGAGTTAGTGGAAATTGAGGCTGATCTTGTCGTACTTGCTGTTGGTATGCAGCCACGCAGAGACGAAGAAGACCTCTCCAAGATCCTTAAACTTGATCGTGGTATAGACGGTTATTTTCAGGAAAAGCACCCAAAAATCCAGACAGTCGATAGCAATATACCGGGCATTTTCCTGGCTGGCTGCTGTCAGGGACCAAAGGATATTCCCGATACCGTTGCCCATTCTAAAGCTGCAGCTTCCGCCGCGCTGATTTATCTTGCAAACATGCGTAGTGAACAGCCGACCCTCGTGGAAATAGGAGCATGCTATGCTACGGATTGAAAGCCGCCAATTTACGCAAGATCACAATCTTTATGCGTGCATCCAGTGTGGGAAATGTACGGGGGGTTGTCCTGTGGCAGTCAAGACAACATTGAACCCGCGCAGCCTGATCTACAAACTGTTAGTGGCAGGGAATGGCTACGATTTAGATGCGTGCGAGGAACTCTGGGACTGTACCACATGCGCGACCTGTTCTAGCCGCTGTCCTAAGCTGGTCAGCCCGATGGAGACGGTTATCGCACTGCGCAGCGTTTTCATCGAGCGGGGCAGAGTACATCCGAATGTTAAGACCGCATTGGAAAGCACCTTCAGGCATGGAAATCCTTTGACCATGCCACGCGAAGACCGGGCTGGTTGGGCAAGCGAATTGTCAATTAGACCATTCAGTGCAGGTATGGAATATTTATATTTTGTCGGTTGTACACCAAGCTATGACCCTCGTGTCCAGCAGGTATCCCACGACTTGGTAAAGCTGGTCCAACACGCAAACCTGGATTTTGGCTTTCTAGCAGAGCAGGAGAGCTGTTGCGGCAGCGAGATTCGTCGCCTGGGTGAGTTTGGGTTGTTCGAGATGATTGAAGAGGAGAATCAAGATTTATTTAAAGCAATCGGTGTGAGCAAATTGTTTACCACTTCTCCACATTGTTTTAATGCTATTAAGAACGATTATTCGCAAAACGATCTGCAAGTTGAACATTATACGCAGTTGTTGGCACGCACAATTCAAAATGGCAGGCTGGAGTTTTCGAGGCAATTTGAGATGACGGTGACTTTTCACGATCCCTGCTACCTGGGAAAGCACAACACAATTTATGACGAGCCCCGCCAAATCTTAACCCGAATTCCAGGTCTGAAACTAGTCGAGATGGATAGATCCAGAGAGAAGAGCCTATGCTGCGAGGGTGGTGGGGGCCGGATGTGGTTGGAAGGCTCTAATCCTGGAACTAGGCTCGCTCGTTGGCGGATCCAGGAAGCCCTGGATACTGGCGCCCAAGTGCTCGCCACTGCATGCCCATTTTGTCTGCTGACTCTGGAGGAGGCAGCCAAGTACATGAACGCAGAAGATCGACTGCGCGTGATGGATATCGCTGAGATTGCCGTCCAAGCATTATAGACCGTATATCTAGGAGTTACTAGAACCATGGTATTCAACCCTCGTATTGGTGTATATATCTGCCACTGCGGTATAAATATCGCGTCTACTGTAGATATTAATGAGCTTACTGGTTTTGCGGCTAGCTTGCCGAAAGTAGTCATCGCCCGTAATTACACCTACATGTGCTCAGATCCTGGACAGATGCTGATCAAAAAGGATATTGAGCAATTAGAGATTAACCGTGTCGTGGTCGCTTCCTGCTCTCCTCGCATGCATGAACCAACCTTCCGCAACGCGGTGGCGTCAGCAGGTTTGAATCCATATTGCTTTGAAATGGCAAACATCCGAGAACAGTGCTCCTGGGTTCACCAAAGCAGTAACGCGACTACTCGGAAAGCTATGGACTTAGTTGCATCAGCAGTAGCAAAAGCAACTCGCTTGCAGCCACTCGAGATTAGACAGGTTCCGGTCACACCTTCTGCCCTGATCATTGGTGGAGGTATTGCCGGTTTGCAGGCTGCCCTTGATATCGCGGACGCCGGTTTTCAAGTTGTCTTAATCGAGCGCACAAGCCAGCTTGGTGGGCATGTTACCGAGCTATATACCACTTTTCCCAACTTACAGCCCGCTCGGGAATTGCTGCATCCATTGGTTGAGCGTGTTAATTCCCATATCAGGATCGAAGTGATGCAACCAGCAGAGTTAGTAGAAATCGAAGGGTTTGTCGGTAATTTCCAAGCCAGCATCCAGCATGATGGTCAATTACACGTCGTACCAGTTGGATCGATCATCATCGCAACAGGTTTCGATGTTTTTGATCCCCACGTTAAAAAAGAGCTGGGTTACGGGCTTTACCCCCAGGTGATTACTTCGTTGGAGTTTGAGCGTTTATCATCCAAGGAGCTCCTGACGAATGGTTGCCACCCTGAAAAGGTGGTTTTTATCCAGTGTGTTGGTTCACGTGACCAGACGGTTGGCAATTCCTATTGCTCGCGCACATGCTGCATGGTTACAGCTCGCCAGGCGATGTTGGTTAGCCACAGCATTCCGGAGGCGGATGTAACCGTGTTCTACATGGATGTACGAGCCTATGGAAAGGGATTTGAAGAATTCTACGACTTGGTGCGTGAATCTGGTGTAATGTATCGCAGAGGCAACCCATCAGAAATAATCCAAAATGGCGAGAGCCTATTGGTACGAGCCGAAGATACATTGCTTGGAGAAGTAGTGGAGGTCGAAGCCGATCTGGTTGTGCTGGCAGCAGGAATGGTGCCACGCCAAGATGGTGACACTCTGGCAAGCCTGCTTAAGCTCTCCCGCACTCCGGACGGTTTTTTCATGGAAGCACACCCCAAACTACGTCCGGTGGACACCTCAGTAGCAGGGGTTTTCCTCGCCGGGTGCTGCCAGGGACCAAAAGACATCACCGATACGATTGCCCAGGCCCGGGCAGCCGCATCAGCCGCCATGATTCCTATGCTGCGTGGACAAGTACAGATTGAGGCCGCTACGGCTTTCGTAGATGAGGAATTGTGTGCTGGATGTGGCCAATGTGCCCATGTCTGTACATATGGAGCACTCACGCTTCATCCATTCAAGGATGTTATGACGGTCAATCAGGTTCTTTGTCAAGGCTGCAGTGCATGTGCTGCGGTTTGTCCATCCGGTGCCGTAGCTGTAAACCACTTTACTTTCGAACAAACTATGGCTCAAGTCGAGGCGCTGCTTGCCGGGACAAACGTTATGCATGAGGAATCTTTGATCCATGAACCTTCATTCATGGCATAAAAGGTATTGGGAAAGGAGGGATAGTATGAATGCCGCCCATATCCTCGAAACTAACCTGCAGCCACTGGGTGCCGTTAAAAATTTTATAGCCGAACTTTGGGAAGCAATGGATCTAGAAGGAATGCTAATGCCGACCTATCAAGCCGGGACAACAAATATCTACCACCGGTTTATCCACAACCCACTAGAAATTGCTGATTTGAATCCATTCATACCATTCGTTCCAATTAACGCTGCGAGTAAATTCTCACTTCTCGCGGCTGAACATTCTAGCAACCGCATTGCGGTGATATTACGGCCTTGTGAAGCCCGAGCATGGTCCTACCATACAAAATCAAGTTCGAATAACTACCAGGATTGGCTGATCGTCGGTGTAGATTGCCTAGCCAGTTATCCTGTTCAGGATTTGGAATGGCGCGCTAAGAGAGCGGGGGGAATTGAGCCACTCACGCGGGAGGCTTTGCGCTTTGCCCGCCAGGGTGGTATAGCCCCATACCGATATCGTGTGGCATGCCAGATGTGTATGCCTAGCGCACCGGAATATGTTGATATAAATATCGGCTTAATCGGATTACCAATCAAACGTTACATCATTATCGAAATCAACCGCAAAGATACTGTAAGTTATTTGAATATCGGTAAAATCACATCTGGGTGTGCACCAAGCGCGCTGCTCGCCCAGCGTGAGAACACATTGGTCATATTGGAAAACCGGCATGATGCCACCTTCAGACGGTTTTCCAATTCACTGCCTGCCGAAATCCCGACTAGTCCGGATACCCTTGTACGGTATTTAAATAACTGTGCCCCATGCCAAAGTTGTTTGGAAGCCTGCCCGATATATGCGGGTGAATTAGCGAACTATGGAAACGGGAAGTATTCAGCAACTAAAGCCACCTTGCGCTGGTTGTCTTCATGTGTGATGTGCGGCCAGTGCGAACAAGCATGTCCTCGGCAGGTCGCGCTGACGACGATCCACAAATGCATTAAGCTGCAGCTGACTGATCTATGTGTGGATGGTCGCATACCGGTTCTTTCGTGAGTAAAGCTCACTCATGACTGGCATCTTATCATTCATGGTTTCTTTCCACTTCATTACCTGCGGGAGAAAAAATGCCGCTCATACAGCAAACTGACCCAATGCGTATTCGATCTATATTACAGCTCATACTGGGACAAAACCGCTCTCCAGTTGCCCGCTGCCGGTTACTAAGCTCAGGAATGGGACCAGCATATATGCTTCAAGTAACTGAGCAGCTGGCAGGTTGTAAAGCCTGCCTCGGTTGCGGTTGCTGTATGGATGTTTGCCCCGTATTGGCACGTGATCCCCAACGCCGCCGGCGTAGCGAGGCTCGTTCCTCGATGGCCTTAGAGACTCTAGTCGGAGAAGACTGTGACCGTTGTGGGAATTGTGCCCTGGCGTGCCCACAGGTCGACCCGACCATTAAGCATTTCCTGGTCCAAACCCATCTGGCCGAGGGAATGGCTGAGCTGTTAACGAAGGCAACCTCGGAGGAACTATTGCTGCTAGATCTGATGTGATTCATATAAGTTATCAAGTTCATTGTGTACATAAACCATCGAAAAACCCCGGAGGCACACGTGATTGAGATAACAATTTTTGGTCAGCGCTACAAAGTCCCTGAAGGATTAACTATTCTAAAAGCGTTTGAATGGGTAGGATTCCGCTTGACGCGCGGAGTAGGCTGCCGGGCAGGATTCTGCGGGGCATGTGGAACTGTTTACCGATTTACCGACGATTACCGCCTGCACTATGCCTTGGCATGCCAGACAGTTGCCCAACCAGGCATGGTTCTGGGTACCATTCCTTTCTTCCCTGCTCAACGATCTACATACGACCTATCTGCACTACAGCCAACCGGTGACACTTTGTTGGCTTTATATCCGGAGATTGTGACCTGCTTCGGATGCAACACTTGTACTAAATCTTGCCCCCAAGAGTTGGACGTCCTGGGTTACATGGCTGATGCTCTGCGTGGAGAGATTGGAAACTTGGCAGATGCATCCTTCGATTGCATTATGTGTGGACTTTGTGTTGCACGTTGTCCGGCCGAGTTGGTACCGCCGAATGTTGCCTTACTCGGGCGCAGGCTTTATGGGAAATACCTGGCGCCATCAGCAGAACACCTCCATAAACGCGTCCGGGAGATCAAGGCTGGCGTATTCGATAATGAGATCAGAGAACTAAGAAACCTACCACCTATAGAACTTAAAATCCGATATGAAGCTAGAGAGATCGAGGCTTGAGGTGGGTAGCTGGAACAACTGCAACAAGTTGGTTTACCAATTAAGCTGCTTAACCAAGAGTGCTGATTAATCTGTTATTCAAGGATCATCTATGGACTTTGAATTCGCTCCAGACATGCTTATGCTTCGCAACATGCTTAGACGCTTTATTCAAAAAGATGTCCGCCCATTAGAGATGAAATACTTCACATCGGGGAGGCTTGAACCAGATGAGCGGACGCATCTGCGCGGGGCGATTGAGCAAATGGGTTTATGGGGCTTGACAGTCCCCGAGCAATTTGGGGGTGGTGGACTTGATTTGGTGACAACCTGCCTATTGGAAATCGAACTTGGAAAATCTTTTATTCCCCTTGAGATTGGTGAAGTTCCCAACCTCCTCTATGCATGTTCCGGTGACCAAATTCCATCCTATTTGGAACCAGCCCTAGCTGGCGAGCGTAGGGCAATCCTTGCCGTGCGTGAGCCCAGCGGAACACATCCCCAAAGCTGGAGTATGCGCGCAACACCAGGCGCTAACGGTAGTTATGTGCTTAACGGGCAGAAATTGGTGGTAACCCAACCTCATCCAGAAGATTTCTTCGTGGTTATCGCTAAATCACCCCATGACTATACAGCATTTATTGTGGACTCAGAGGATATCTACCTTTCCTGCACGGAAAGCAGACCCAACGATTGCGAATACATCGTCCAATTCTCAGAATTTCAGATCAATAACGAGTTTATTCTTGGCAAACCTGGCAACGCTCTTAAAATGATTGCCCCTGCTGCCCCAACAGCTAGGGTCCGGGCTGGTGCCCGATATGTAGGGATCGTAGAGCGCTTGCTCGATATGGCAGTCGAACACGCCAAAGATTGGATGGTTTTTGGTGCACCTATATCAGTCCGTCCTGCAGTTCAAAGGATGTTAGCTGAAACGCATGCCGAGGTTGAAAGCGCCCGCTGGTTAGTCTACCATGCTGCCTGGCTTATAGACCTCAGCAGAGCAGATCAAGCGCGCTGTGCAGCTGCTAATGTCCGCTTGATCACCGGGAAATTGCTCCAAACTGCAGTTGATCGTGTCACAATCATATTCGCTGGTCCAGGACCTTCCGAGGCAATCGAACCATACCGGCTGGTCTACAGCACAGTTCCACCTGAAGCTCTGAATATGGCGGTAGAAAAAGCTCAAGCGGAGATAACGGCTGTACTGTTTGAGCGACACCCAAATATGTGAAATCTCAGCCGATAAGTGGTGATGGAGGTGTCACATGAATGTTTATCATACTTTGGAAGTAAAAGACGACAATGCGGTAGGTGCTTGGCGCAGCTTTCTACTTTCCTGGTGGGAGTTATTCAGGTTCGATGTGCTGTTAACCCCGGTTGAAACGACCGAAACCCCGGGAGTCGCGCTGCGGATAATCAAAGATAAGGCTGGATTAGCAGCAGTGAACCCGTTTGCCCCTCTGATGCCAATTAACTCTGCGGGACTGCTCAATCAATTGGTAATGAAGAATCCTAATCAAAGCATCGCTGCAATCATGAGACCATGTGAATTGCGCACTTTTTTTGAACTGCGCAAGCGCCAAACCAGGCATACAAATCCAGAAAAACTTGTATTGATCGGTATGGATTGCCCAGGAACTTACTCTACAGTTGAGTATAAAAAGCTCGTCCGGTCACGTAGCCAACAGGAAGTGACGCGCGAATCCTTGAAAGATGCCGCTGGTGGAGGTTTGAGGGCGCAATCAATACGGACAGCTTGTTTAGTATGCGAATGTCCTGCTCCGCTGGCGGCTGACCTTGTCATCGGTACAATTGGTGTCCCAACTGGCCAGCTTCTGCTTTTGATTTGCCGGGATGAGGCGACGTCTACTCGCCTGAATATTGATAAGATCGTTGAAGGTAAGGCAACTGAATATCAGGCTTCGCATCGCGAGGTGTTAGTAGGAGCGATGGCTAATCAGCATGTTGGTATGCGCAAGACGCTCACCGAGAACTTGCCTGGCGTTTATCGCTTCGATGAGTTAGGAAGCTTTTTTGCCTGGTTAGCAGGCTGTTCCTTATGTGGAAAATGCCTGCAAGCTTGCCCGCTATATGATATTGAGTTTGAAGGAGTGGCCTCCATGCATAAGGACCACCGGGGGGAGAGAGCTCTGCTTTCAGAACTTGTTCACCTTAGCCGTTGGCTGGCGTCGTGCTCTGGCTGCGGCATGTGCGCACAATACTGCCTCCAGGAAGTCCCCTTCAGCCTTTTAATCGCATCCATCAGCCATCACATCCGGCAGGAAATGGGCTACACGCCCGGTGATCCTGCTCAGGTGCTGCCCTGGGCCCAAAGCATACCAAGTAGAGGTACACATGTCCTATCCAAGCCTAATAGGTGAATCGTTGGTCAAGGTCGAAACAACCCGTCAACGACGTCTGACCGATACATGCCCGCGCCTACTCGCCCAAGAGCGCGAATCCATCTTGAAAAATTTTCACCCTGATTTTATTGAAGATGCCTTCCGAGTGCTGCGCTTAGGTCCTAACCGAGGGGAACGTGCCCCACGCGAATTGGCTGACACTCTCGAAGCACCCGCGATAATAAACTATGTACCTGACCTTCTGAATATTCCGATTTCCCACACATGTGATGTTTTAGTGATCGGTGGTGGAGGGGCAGGTGCCTGCGCTGCGCTGCTTGCCCAAACAAACGGGGCTAGCGTTCTAATGACAACCAAGCTGCGTTTAGGTGATGCCAACACCATGATGGCTCAAGGTGGAATTCAGGCGGCAGATAAAGATAACGATACACCTGCCATTCACTATCTGGATGTGATGGGGGGCGGTGGTTTTAGCAACGATCCAGATTTGGTTGAGGTGTTGGTGACCGAGGCTCCAGAAGTGATCGCCTGGCTAGAGGATTTAGGTGCCATGTTTGACAAAGAATCAGACGGTAGTCTGCGAACGATCCATGGAGGCGGAACCAGCCGTAAACGCATGCACGCTGCTCGTGATTACACAGGAGCAGAAATCATGCGTACACTGCGTGATGAAGTCCGCTCACGAGATGACGGTTCCCAGGCTTCGATCAAGATCTGGGAATTTCGACCCGTTGTAGAGCTACTGTTGGACGATAATGGTCGCACGGCAGGTGCAATAGTTCTCGACCTCGATACCAAGCAGTATATGCTCATCAAGACCCGCGCGGTGATTATCGCAACAGGTGGTAGTGGGCGCTTGCACTATCAAGGTTTCCCTACCACAAACCATTATGGCGCGACTGGGGATGGTCTGGTTTTGGCTTACCGAGTAGGTGCCAAATTATGTTTCATTGATACAATGCAGTACCACCCGACTGGTGCCGCTTACCCCGAGCAAATTCTGGGGCAATTAGTTACAGAAAAAGTGCGCGGGCTGGGCGCCCAGCTATGCAACCGGGAGGGTGAACAGTTTGTCTTCCCCTTGGAAACACGGGATGTCGAATCAGCCGCGTTTATTCGCGAATGTACAGAGCGTCAACTTGGCGTCATAACCCCGAATGGTCAACCGGCAATCTGGTTGGATACACCGATGATTGACATGATCAAAGGTTCAGGAACGGTCGCGCGCGAATTACCTGCCATGGTGCGCCAGTATAAACGCTTTGGAATTGATCTGGTAAGCGAGCCTATCCTAGTCTATCCGACGCTACACTACCAGAATGGCGGTATCGTGATCCATCCAAATGGAAGCACCCAAACACCAGGACTGTTCGTTGCCGGGGAGGCAGCAGGTGGCATCCATGGGCGGAACCGTTTGATGGGCAATAGTCTGTTGGATATCTGCGTATTTGGGCGGCGGGCAGGGGTAGCCGCCGCGCAATTTACAAAGCAAGTAGATTTTGCTGATTTCAGCCCAAAACATCTGCAGGATTGGGAAAACCTACGCCGCGAAGCAGGACTGGGAGACGATAAGCCATCTCCCTTGATCCTGCCCGATTACACTCGCTCACAGCAAGCTCGCCTTGCAGCTTGATCTAATTGGGAAAGTAATTATATTTACGATAGCTTATTACATTTGAGTTCGATTCGTAAAGTCTTTATCTTACGAGAAGGAAAAGCTTCATCAATATCTATCAGCAGAAAAGTTTATCGGAAAATAGTCAGTTGATTTACTCCAACCGAACAAAAGCTTAGATGAGAAGATCCCGCAAAATACTTCTAAGATACTAACCTAACCTGAGCCCAAAATAAATTTGCTAATCCCTCAAAATTCCTATCCCCACTGCAAGCAGCCGGGGTATTACGGAAATTTACTCCTGCGGGTCGAGTTTTACTTAAGCGTGGAATCTCCGTAGCAAGAAACTGGGTATCCACTGAGAAAAAGGGATTAAAGAGCCTGCTTTCGGCAGGCTTTTTGATTCACGTGGAATAGACGTGCAAATGAAGCGTATTTAGAAATTGCTCAAGAACCTTGGGAAGTACGTCAATATCAACTGATTCCTAACCCGATTATATTAATGTTATCCAGCCATATTCAGGTAGATGCAACGATCTTCCTGTAGACTTCGTGGAAATTAATCCATGGAGGACACAGGTTTGTGATAAGCTATTCGTAATCTAATTCACAAGGAGGACAAAATGAGTCATCTCTTTGAAATGATCCACACAGAAGAGAATAACCCAGCCTACAACATGCCGTACACGCCTGCTGTAAAGGTGCGATCAGAGGCGACCGTCTATGTGGCTGGGATCACCGCAGCACCTGTATATCACCATCATCCACATATTAAATCCGATTTTGAGAATATCCCCCTGGATCCTGGGAAACAGACCAAACTGGCCATGGAAAACCTATTGGGAGTTCTAAAAGCAGCTGGAGGGGATTTGACCGATATCGTGCAGCTTTTCAGGTTTATACGGAATATCGACAAGAATCAGGATGCTGTCAACAAAGTAATGGGCCAGTATATGGGGAATCATTGGGCAACTAGCACGACTATGGAGGTAACACGACTGGCAACAGACGATCGCCTGGTGGTTGAATTAGCTGCTTAGCCGTAGTGGCTGACTAGGACGCAACCTTTTCAAGATGCCGGGAAGAGTGTAACAATCATCAGAACCAGCCCAGATGAGCGTTATTCGGATCCTGTATTGCCATAGATTAACCCAAGCGAAAGTCTACTAACAGCCAGGATCATACAGAAACCCGTCAGCGTTATACCCTAGAATTGATTGGATATCTACTTAGGGGGCTTTGATATGATTGGCGTTTACAAGAATTAAAAGGGAGAGAAACAATGATTGAACGCCACGCGATATTTAATGTCCCGCCCGACAAGGTGTAGTATATCGAAGAACTGTTCACCCCAGAATACCGTCTAGCGATGGTTGTGATACATGGCTTCCGTTAATTTGACCTACCGCGGGGATGAATATGCTACCCAATGCTAGATGGTGATTCGATTTGAGTTGATGGAGATGGCTGGACAGCACAACTCCGAAGTTCACCAGTCATTAAAACCATAGATCACGCCGCGCTATGACTGAAGTAAGCCGAATGTCTACGACGTTATCGCTTGAGAGTGAAAGGCAGAAATAGGGAACATACCCCCCAACCAAAGACCAGGCACCGCTGTCTAAAAAGATCAAGGCGATAAGCGTTGCTACCAATAAGAAGTTGACATCCCAGCCTTTTCCTTCGGGTGTGCTGAGAAAGGACTCTCGATGCTTCCAGATACTAACGTAGGTTGCCACCAACATACTCAAAGCTAGAATTAATGCGAAAAACTGAGTATAAACCCCCACAATTATTGCCAAACCGCCTACTACCTGGACGATGCCGGTAATCAGAACGGACCCTAACGGAAAGCCATACTCTTTTTTCCACTTCTTGTTGAACAGCTCCCGTTTCCAGAATATCTTCGGTAAGCCATGGGCAGCCATTACAATACCCACCGAAATTCGAAGTATCAGAATACCCACATCAGCCATACGAGCATCCTTACTTATTTGGTGTTTTAAAGAGATTGGTTTTACCTACCTCTGACATCTATCCTTGCCCGGGTTTGCCAGTCTACCAAGTCCAAATTGTCCCTGCCAGCCTACAACACAATCTTCACTTTGCTCCTGCCATAAGAGCTTAGGGCTCTCCTGCTCTGTCGAGCGATAGTAGCTTTGTCCGGCACAGGCCCGACACAGTATCGCATCCTCAAGGATGACTTCACGCTCGTTGAGAGCCTCTTCTCCACAAGCATCGCACAGAACCCGAATGCCCGGCTTGCTGAGCAGATCTTCAAGTGAAATGCTTAGCTGCACCCGTTTTATTGTAGTAAATCAGTGTTAGACATTAATTGATAGGCCATTAATTGAGCATGCCACCGGCTTTTCGCGTCGGGCACCAGTCTTTGAGCTGCTTCGCGGATGTCATGGCGAGGTATGATGCGGATGGCTTGATCGCAGCTCGTATCCACAAAAGTCGCCGCGACCTTGCCAAAGTCAATAATACGCAGCCTGCGATTGCCCACCGTGCAACCAGTAGCTGCCATGACACCATCAGCGGCACAGCCGTCTGTTTCGATCAGAGAAATCAGGCGCTTACCAGAATTGGGAAGATTCAGACCAAGCACTTGACTCGCAAGTAAGCCCATACGAACGCCGAGCACCTGCCGGGGGCATAGATTAGTATGCCTGGATGCAGATTGTTCCAATAGTTGAGCCAAGGAAGCCATTCCAGGTAACCCCATTATCATCTCCATTGTTCAAATATTTCTTTAATATGCCTGTCGTATCTCTTTGACTGCATCAGGATTAACGAGGGCTCCCACGTCACCAGGCTGCTCGCCCAAGTATGCTGCTCGGATAAGGCGGCGCATCACTTTGGCGTTGCGCGTCTTGGGAATATCGCCCACAAAACGAATTTCCTTGGGAGCGAGCGGCTTGCCCAGCTCTTTGGCCACTCGTACCCCCAATTCTGTGCGCAGGGATTCTGTTGCTACTAATTCAGAATGCAGCACCACAAAGGCTACCACTGCCTGCCCTTTAATCTCGTCTGGCACCCCAATAGCTGCAGCCTCAGCGACAGCAGGATGACCGATAAGCACGTTCTCAACCTCCGCCGGTCCTACGCGTTTACCAGCAACTTTGATCGTATCATCCGAACGCCCCAGGATGAAATACATACCATCCTCATCAATAACTGCAAAGTCGCCATGGACCCAAAGATCAGGAAAACGACTCCAATATGTCTCGAGGTAGCGCTGCGGGTCTTTCCAAAAACCGCGCGTCATGCCAATCCAGGGTTGGCGCACTACCAACTCACCAACCTCGCCTTTGACCGATTGGCCGCTTTCATCCACAATATCGGTCGCCATACCAGGAGGAGTCCCAGAGAAGGCACATGGCTTGAGAGGACGTAGAACATTGCCCAATACAATGCCCCCGCTAATCTCTGTGCCTCCTGAGTAGTTAATGATAGGCACCTTACCCCGCCCAACAGTTTCAAAGAGCCAGCACCATGGGTCAGGATTCCACGCCTCACCGGTCGAGCCCAGGATACGCAGCGAACTCAGATCGTGGCGCAGCACCGGCTCATCCCCGTGAGGCATAATAGAACGCGCAAAGGTAGGCGCTAAACCCAAGCAAGTGACACTGTGTCGTTCCACCAACGCCCACACCCGATCCACATCAGGGTAGTTGGGCGCACCGTCGTAGATGAGCATGCTTGCTCCTAAGATCAGCACACCGAAAACCTGCCACGGGCCCATCATCCAGCCCATATCAGTCATCCAGAACATTGTGTCGAATTCCTGGATATCGAAGCCGTGAGCCATATCCTGGGCGCTCTTGATAGGGAAGCCGCAATGGGTGTGGACCGCTCCCTTGGGTTTCCCAGTGGTACCGCTGGTGTAGATGATCATGAGCAAGTCTTCAGCCTCCGTGTGCTCGGTAGAGACTACGGCGGGTTGGTCCACCACAAAATCATGCCACCAGACATCTCGGACGGAGAAGATAGGAACGTCAATACCTGTGCGCTTAAAAACAATTACTTTTTCGACTGAAGGTACATCTTGCAGCGCCTGATCAACTATGGGTTTCATCGCTATCGATTTGCCACGCCTGAACATCCCATCAGCGGTGAATATCGCTTTGGCCTCGGCATCAGCCAGCCGCGTGGCTACAGCACTCGGACCGTAGCCGGAGAAAAGAGGTAGGATGACACCACCGATCTTGGCAATTGCCAGCAGAGCGATAACAATCTCAGGCACCATGGGCATAAATAAGCCGATAGCATCACCTTTGCCCAAACCGGCAGCTCGTAAAGCTGAAGCCACCCGGTTGACCTCATCGTATAGATCACGATAGGTCAACAAGCGTACATCCCCCTCCTCCGCCTCCCAGCGGATGGCAACGCGATTCTGAGTTGGGGTGTCCATCCACTTATCGAGGCAGTTATGGACTATATTGAGCTGCCCTCCCAGGCACCATTCGGGCCACTGAATGCCACGCGACAGGTCCACAATTTGCGTGTATGGCCGATAGAACTCGATGCCCAGGTCTTCAAAAACTGCCTCCCAGAACCAGGCAATATCGGTGGTAGAGCGTTCCACTAACTGCTCAAAGGTGGTCAAGCCATGAAGGTCCATGAAACGCTTGAGGCGACTGCGCTCCAAATAATCCTGACTGGGCCGCCAGACAATGGGCTGGTCGAACGGGAATTGGGCTGGAGTCGCCATTAGAAATTTACGCGGTCGCGTCCTTTGAGAGGTAACATTGCGCAGGCTTCTTCCGGAGTGGCTATCTCACGATCAAACTCGGCAGCCAGCCGTTTGACTTTCTCGACCAGGTCCACATTGGTAGCTAAAACCCGCCGCCGGAGGAAGATATTATCTTCCAGCCCAACCCGTACATGCCCGCCCATCATAATACCCATTGCAGCCATATTAAACTCCATAGGGAAACCTACACCAATCACTGACCAGCGATAGTTCTCCGGGCCAAACAAACGGTCGGCAGTCTGTATCATCGTAATCAAGTCTGCGGGGGTTGCAGCCAGGCCACCTAAAACACCTAGTACAAACTGGATCCAGTAAGGAGGCTCGACAAAGCCAGATTTTTCCATAAATTTCAAGTTATAGAGATGGCCTACATCGTAGGCTTCAAATTCCGGCTTAACGTTCTTATCCTTCATAGTATTGGCAAAAACTTCCATATAACCAAAGGTATTACGAAAAATAAAATCTTTGGTGCCTTCGACATAATCATGTTCCCAATCAAGCTGCCAATCCTGTGGACTGTAACGATCTGCTACCGGGTGCATGGAGAAATTCCTGGATCATCAACTGGTTTGGATTGGCGCGCCCGTCATGACGAACTGCAACAGCTTCTCCGCCCCAGATCAGCTTGGCGCCGCTGCGCCCGAAGTTATTCCAGCGGCGTTGGGTCATCTCCGTCGGCATTCCTTCCTTTGTACCGTCCCATCCTTCCATGGGCAGGATGCAGAAGCGGTTACCGATCACTTTGCTGTTTTGTAGCCTGAGTTTACTCGCTAGGGGGGCATCAGGACCTACATCGACGATCTCATCAAACGGTAGGTGAATATTTAACTTCTCTGTATATGCCCGGAAATCTTCAGCACTGCGTAGTCGGGCTATACGGGTGTATGGATTAGCCATGTTTTCTCCGGGAATGCAAATTTAATAAAATATGGGATGCTCAGCACGGATCGCCTGTATCCATGCTATCGTCTGCTTTGCAGTCTCTGTGATGGTCTTGAAATCACTCGCTGCCACCAGATCCTTGCGTACCAGCTTACTGCCCATACCAACACAGGCTACGCCAGCCTCGAACCAGGAACGTATATTCTCCTCGGTTGGTGAAACACCGCCAGTAGGCATGATATAGGTCCAGGGCATCGGACCACGCACAGCCTTGACAAAGCTGGGACCGCCGACCTGTGAGCCGGGGAAGACTTTGCAGATCTCCACGCCCAGTTCCTCAGCGACGGCGATCTCACTCACACTGCCACAGCCAGGGGAGTAGGCCACCTTCCGGCGGTTGCAAAGGCGTGCTACTTCGGGATTTAGCGACGGGCCGACGATGAAGTTTGCGCCCAACTGGATGTACAGCGCCGCCGTACCCGGGTCGATTACAGAGCCGGCACCCAAGATGATACGTTCATCGTCGTAGAAACGGCGTACCAATTCGCCGAAGACCAAGTGCGCTTGGTCGCCTCGGTTGGTGAACTCAAAACAGCGTACTCCTGCCTCCACCAGCGCCTGTACAATCTTTGTAGCGACTTCCACATCGCCATTGTAGAATACCGGTACAAGACCGGACTCGATCATTGTATTGAGGACGCGTAAACGACTGAATTTCGCCATAACATTTTCTCCTGGTATTGCATTTGCATTTCTTCAAGCCCACATTAATCGCAAAGAAGCTTGGTTCAAAGGAGCAAAGATTTATTAAACTGATCCTGATTAATTAAATATATGGGTCATTAGTAATTCATAATTCCTTTGCGGTTTAGCGTTATGTAACCGTGTCTCCATAATCTGTGTAATCGATGGATTCCTAACGGCTCACGCGTCCTGATATGTCACCCCCCATCAGCTTTTCTACCTCGGCTACTGTCACCAGGTTGAAATCACCGAAGATCGTGTGTTTGAGCGCTGAAGCGGCAACTGCAAATTCTAGGGCTCGCTGGTAGTCTTCACCATATGATTTCAGCCCGAAGATCAGACCAGCCACAAAGCTGTCGCCGCCGCCCACCCGGTCGACGATGTGGGTGATGTCGTAAGTAGGACCAGAATACATATCCATTCCATGCCAGAGCACCGCGCTCCAGGTGTTGTGACTGGCGGAGAGCGAACCGCGCAATGTGATCGCAATGGTTTTCAAACGTGGAAAACGTTCGGAGAGCCTCTCACAAACATAGTGATACTTTTCCGCATCCAGCGCTCCGGATGTCACATCGGTATCCGGCGCGTGGATGCCAAAAACTTTTGCTGCATCTTCCTCATTACCAATTGCCACATCGCAGAGCGCAACCAATTCTTCCATCACATCACCAGGATGCTTTCCCCATTTCCATAAATTTTTACGATAATTCAAATCGGTTGACACGGTTAGCCCATGTTTATTAGCTGCTCTGACAGCTTCCAAGCAAACTTTCGCTGCTCCCTCAGAGATCGCCGGTGTAATCCCAGTCCAATGGAACCATTCAGCTCCATCAAATGCAGTATCCCAATCAATCATGCCTTCTTCAATCGTTGCCAGGGCAGAGCCAGCTCGGTCATAGATTACTTTACTACCCCGGCTAACCGCGCCATGCTCAAGAAAATATATCCCCAGCCGGTCACCGCCGCGGACAATATGATTCGTGCCCACACCGAATTGGCGTAAATAATTCAGACAAGCCTGACCAATATCGTTATCAGGTAGACGAGTAATGAAATTTGCTCCTATCCCAAAAATGGATAAGGAAATGGCTACATTCAATTCACCACCACCATAGATCGCATCATAGCTGCGCGCCTGTACGAAACGTAGGTGTTCTGGAGGTGAAAGCCGAAGCATGATCTCTCCAAATGTAACAACTTGTGACATTGATCTCTCCATTTCTTCTAGATTACAAGCGCGAGATGTGAAATCCACCATCTACGTTGATCACTTCTCCCGTCGAAAAAGGTAGCAGTCCTTGCGCGATGGCAATTACCGCTTTGCCAATATCTTCCGGCAGCCCCCAACGCCGGAGCGGGGTGACTCCTTCTTCAAAAATTAAGCGATCATATTTTTCTTTCACTCCGGCAGTCAGGTCTGTTTTGATTATCCCCGGGCGGATCTCGTAAACGTTAATGCCGTATTCCGCCAAACGGTCTGCCCATAATGTGGTCATCATCCCCATACCGGCTTTGCTAATGCAGCACTCTGCTCGTGCTGGGCTACTGGTGTAGGCACTGATCGAATTGATATTATCATTCTTTGGATCATGGATCACACCCAGCTCAACAAAATCGATCATCCGGTTAGCCACCATCTGGGTGAGAAAAAAGGGTCCACGCAAGTTAATCGCCATGACTTCATCATAACTTTGGGCCCCAACCTGGAGCATATCAATCCGTTGGCGCGGGCTAACACCCGCATTATTGACCAGCATATCGATCTTACCAAAAGTGTCAATCGTTGCGTCTACTAAAAGGGGAAAAGAATCAACATCTCCCATATCAGCCTGGATGACAAGTCCCTGACCACCAAACTTCTCTACTTCTTCTTTGGTTTTTTCGGCGGCGGTATCATTGCTGCGGTAATTGATCACAAGCCGCCATCCTTCTTTTGCCAAACTCAGCGCAATGCCTTTTCCGATCCCGCGAATGCTGCCAGTTACAATCGCGACCTTACGATTACTTATACCTCATTTCTCCAGATCAAGGGCTTTTGCTACTGCCTCCACAAAGAAATATTTGCCCCACATCACAGATTCATCCACGCCCAGATTCTTACGCTGGTGATAGATGCCATGCTTCAAGATACCTTCCCAGCCTGATGTTAGGTTAGCCAGATATTCTGGCCCGGTCAATGTGTTTAAGATCACGAATGCCGCCGCTCGATAGCGATCAGCAATATCTTGATCTTTGACTAATTTGCTCATGTTCAATAACCCGCTGGCTGTGATCGCCGCGGCTGAACTCTCAGCCATAGCTGTCTCTTGTGGTTCTTCCCAATCATTTGGCGGAACGCCAGGACCATAGAGCGCATCTGCTTCGAAGGATGTTCTAGCAATATAAAAATCTGCGCAAGCCTGAGCTGTTCGGAAGTAACGTTCATCCTGTGTAAAGTCAAATGCTGTCCCAAACCCGTACAGAGCCCATGCTTGACCACGCGCCCAGGATGAGTGGTCACGCCAACCTTGGTGGGTGCATTGTCGAATGAATTCGCCAGTTTAAGGTTGAATAAACCTTCATGAGAAGTACTGCCATCTCCCCGCACCAAATACCGGCGGGTAGTCAGGCAGTGTTGGTTTGCTTTAGCTAGCAGCATCTGGTCATCGGTATCAAGGGCAGCATAAAAAATGATGCCAATATTCATCATTATATCGATAAACAAGGAATCATCAGCCACAAAAGAACTTAGATAATGACCGCACTCTTTAAAACGCATTCCTAAGGTTTTGCCAGCTGTAATCACAGTCTCTTTGATTTCCTCATCACCAGTAAGGTCGTACCAGCGCTTCCAGGTAGACCAAAAGAGAGATCCAAGGTCATGGACATCACGATCATATTTACGCTCTTCGATTAATTTTGAATAATGCTGTGCTTTTTCTAGCGACCAGTCGCTCGTAGTGCGTTCGTAGAAAAGCCACATCATTCCCCCTAAAAAGCCTTAACACCAATTTGTCCAAGCCTCACCTCCATGCTGCCATTTCCCTTCTTGGGTGTACATCGGGAAATAATCTGGGTGGTTGCTGATCAAATTTTTCACCTGCATTTGAGCAAATTCGAACGTGGTTTCGAGTTTTGGACGGAGGTTTTGCATAGATGGTTCTTGGATCATAGTAAATACCTTTTAGAAAGTGTATTAATCATTTCATTTTTGCCCGTGGAGCAGGGTCGTAGACACAAAATTGGCGATCAAACAACCCAATCCAATGACCATCACCGATGAGCCAATACACATCGACAAGCCGTGAGTATCATTCAGGTAACCGGTTAATGTTGGGGTCAGAGTAGAACCAGTCAATCAGGGATAATACTGCAAAGTACCAGTTTTCCTTCGGATGCCCGGAAATTTTTTGACCATGTTCTTGGTTAATACCGACAAACAAAAACCCGGTACGGTGGTGGAGATCAAAGCCAATCCAGAAACAGAATATAAAGACGAACTGTTTGTCACCTGGATGTTGGATAATGGAATTTAGCAATAGGCAAGGATGGTTTCGCAGTCCTTACCAATATTGGGAGACGTTATTCAATCCTGTATGCTGACCTCCCACCAGTCAATGAGTCAAGGATTACACCAACAGGTAGCAGAATTATAATCGTCTCAATCTTACCCTTAGTTACTCTAAATTGTTCAGTCTATTGAACCGGAAGCATAGTTTACAGTCTTAAAAATGGGCGAACCCTGACATTAATGCTCAGATTATTCCCGGTGTTCGGGGGATTGTAACATATCGGAAAGACCTCCGCATTGGGCATTTAATGGGAATAGCAGTGATAATCCGATCTGAAGTGATCATCACAAACCCGGCAACCAATGCCATCAGCAGCCAATCAACCCGTCAACTGAACCACATATCCATAACCGCCCTGGTTTCCAGATCCGCGGCAGCTCCAGCAGTAATAATGGTCTTTGATTCAAGTCGTAAGTGGGACAACAAATTGGTCAATGGAGGTAAGCTGAGGGAGTATAAGTCTCCAAGACCATACGATAAATTTCATCGTAACCGTTTCGCTCATCAACTTGACTATTTCACCATTTATACTCGCAGTTCCGACGGATATTTCCCGTTTCAGTGCTCTGCTATTGACTTCTGTTGTTATCCTTATGGTGACAGTCTTTTCTGTTCTTGAGATCTCCTTTTTTCGGGTTGTCCTACCCTTATTAGATTGGAGTTCTCTCTTTTTGTAGATACCAGAATATTGAAATAAGATACAGTACCCTTCAAAGGCTTTTCTCTGTACTCCCCGGCTTCGGAAAAGTAAATCTCGATATTCTTCCTTATGTATTTGAGTTACATCACTTCCTGGATGGTTTTGATTTTCGCCCCTTTGCCAGTATGTTGGTTTCCGATCGTGTGTCTGAGACTGTGCACAGAAGCCCACTATTATCCTATATAGATCATCTTGATTTCTCTTGACTTTTATTTTATGTTGCATTATCCTATACACAAATGTATAGGATAAGCGAACTTCTCCAATTAGATCGTAAGCTATTTCATACCGGCGACTTGGCCATCCTTTGGGGGATCGCCAACAAGCACAATTTGTATATGACCATTAGCCGCTACATTAACAAGGGCGTTCTTTTTCCTGTCTATAAAGGGCTGTACTCCACCGTCCCTATATCCACTCTCGACCCGCTGGAACTTGGCACGGCTATCATCCATCGGTATACCTTCCTCACCACGGAATCAGTACTATCGCAGGCCGGGATCATCTCCCAAAGAGTCTATGATTACACTTTTGTTGCTGAACGGTCCAAGCGTGTATCGGTCGGACAGTGGTCTTTTCGGTTCCGTAAACTTAAATATGAATACCTCTATCACCCTGCTGGCATCGAAAAACAGAACGGGTATTTTATAGCATCTCCTGAACGGGCGATGGCTGATATGCTTTATTACAATCCCAACTATCACTTCGATGTCCCGGAAAGCATTAATTTCGATAAAGTTAGATCAATTCAAAAAGAAATCGGATATCCATGCTAGATCTGCGGCCTGAAGATATTGCCCATAAATCTTATCTCCATAGGTTGCTTTTGGAGATCGTTGACCAACCGCTGATGGCTCAGTCCTTGGCTTTCAAGGGTGGCACCTGTGCTGCTATGTTAGGTTATCTGGATCGTTTCTCGGTTGACCTTGATTTCGATGTGTTAACAGTTGCTGACGAAGCTATGCTGCGAAAAGAATTTCATCAGGTTTTCAACCAGTTAGGATTTACTGTGACGCTGGAATTCGACAAGGTACTCTTTTTCCAACTTCGTTATCCAAGCAGCCCTGGCAAAAGGAGTAATTTAAAAGTCAGCGCCAGCAATATGAAAGTTGAGGCTAACCAATATAAGGTCCACTACTTTCCTGAAATTGATAGGTTAATTATCAGCCAGACCGTTGAAACGATGTTTGCCAACAAGCTGGTGGCAGTGACAGATCGTTATACCCAGCATAAAACCATTGCCGGCCGAGATATTTACGATATCCACCACTTTTTTGTCCACGGGTATCCATATAATGGCGCAGTGATTCGAGAAAGAACTGGACTGGAACTGGGGGAGTACTTCGGAGAGCTGATTGAGTTTATTAAGAAACATGTCACACAGACGATTGTCAACGAAGATTTAAATTCGCTTCTGCCTGATAGACAATTTCAGCAAGTTAGAAAAATCTTGATCCCGGAAACGTTGTCCATGTTGGAAAGAGAAAAAGGCAAATTAGCGGCTAAACCATGATGCATACATCCAGGTGGTTACCTATTTAATGCGTTCAAGCGAATTAGGTTCATGTTGTTGCAAATCTTTTCTCTGCAGCTCTTTGGTTAAGGACAAGTAAATCTCGGTATTCCTTACGTCTCGATTCCCCAACACCTCCTGGATGGTCATATTGTGTGTCCCTTTGGCAGCATGGTGGGCTCCAAAGGTATGCCTGAGACTGTGAACTGAAACCCCAACTTTGCCTGTTTGGGTATAATATTTGCGCAGCATTTTATGAATTCCTCTGGGGGCCAAAACACTTCCATCACGATTGTGAAAAAGACTGTGAAACTGTCCTTCCAGTCGAATCTTCAGGAAATCCCAGCGCGTCATGACAAATCGCGCCGTGGACCTTCCCGGCGAAGCCTTGTCGTTGTGGGCGCAGGATTAGGTGTCGTTCTTCCCCATCGTACTTAACAACTCTTTTGCTGCCTCAGATGGAAATCCATAATCTATGGGCTTACAAGGCATCTGGCTTAATTGCAGTTCAGCTTTCGAGAGACTCAAATTCGATTTACTCTTGGCATCTTCTGCCATCATTTGAAAATGCCAGGCAAAATCGTTTTGCGATCCCAACACACTTCGACTTGCTGTTTTGCTGTATTGAACTTGATCGAAATGGCTAATTTCAATTGCAATGTCTTTTGGATGTCCTCCAATCATACCCAGTAGATTAGCGCCCCTGATACGGAATAGTGGAACCAAGTTGTTGGATTCCCGGATTGGAATTGCTATAGTTAAAAGAGTTTTTTCATTTACGAATATCAGAAGATCCCCAGAGACAGTGGGATCCAGGTTGCCATACCAATCCCCTAGCTATGCTGTTGGTGGTCCAGGGTTATTAACTGGAATAACTCCTAAATACTTGCGGAGTTTTTGAGTGGATCGCAGTGTGATCATAGACTTTATCTAAGTTTATGCAGGTGCATAATTTTCTCACTTATATCCTTATTCATTGAGCACAAACATTTTTATAGTATTAGATGCTTGATAATCACGGCGCTAAGCATGAAGGCTACCATTTCATCAGCATTCGCATCGAATTCTAACTGCTGTTGAAATTTCCAAGTTGATTGTGTCATAACTACGATGATAAACAGACCGACCGCTGTACACCATCCGAGCGAAGCGAACGGCCTTGTTGTATGCTATACATTCTTCGTCAGGCTGCTTCACCAGCTTGACCAATGACCTGGGGGTTATAGCACCGCGGGCTTTTCTTTTTTACACGCTTATTTTTTTTTAGCCCACACGTTATTCGGTCACTTGGTTTTGTGATATATATGTAAAGTCACATATTTGGAGAACACATGAATGATATTACAATTTCATCGAAGTTGATTTGCTGTGTACTAACGGAGGGATATATGCCGGCACCGCAAGAAGTAACAAATCTGGTCGAACGTTTTCACTTTAATCTCAAGGATTACCGTGCAGGGATATATAACGAAACACAGGTAAGGCTTAAGTTCATTGACCCTTCACATGAAGACGAAATTGCAGAATTACCTTATACCTTGGTGGAGTTTCATAAAGGTGAGTTGCCCAAGGAGTAGTTGATAAAGTCTTGGACGGATACACTGAATAGGTCTAGGAGTTTCCCAGATGATATCTCTGAACTGTCCATCTTGTGGAAGTCAGCTGGAATTACCAAATTCCCTCGATATTGCTCATTGCATGTATTGTGGGACAAAGATTCTTCTTCGAGATTCAGATGCCAACAGAGAACGTGTCAATCTGAAGCGATATAAGGAGCTATCAAAAGCTGCAATGGATGCAAAGAATTATGAAGAGACAATAAGATACACAAATAAAATTCTTGAAATTAATCTTAATGATGTTGATGCCTGGATAGAAAAAGCGGTCGCAACGTTTTGGTTATCCACAAGAGAAAACAATCGGTATAGTGAAGCAATAATCTATCTCAAGAAAGCAGAAGAAATCAATCCCGATGAAACGAGAATACGCCAAGCAATGGAAGACGTGACAAAGTTACAATCGGTATTGTTAAATAAGTTGGGCATAGATGCTGATGCCAAAGGTAAGGAAATTTATAAAATCTGGGACAAGAGCGATCTAAAAAATATGGATAGAGCTCGTAGAGAAAGTGCAAAATCGTTTTATGAGGCGATGGACTACTTTATTACAGCATCAGATTACTGTCCAACTGATATGGCAATTCTTGAAAATATTGAAAGATTGGCAAAAACCACCGGGTGGCTTATGTGGGAAAATAATGTACGAGAAAAAAGAAATTCTTTAAGGATGCTAAAGAAAAAATCACACGCGGTAAAGAAAATTGCGCAATTACAAAAAGAATTGGAAACCAACGAGAGCAAATTGACAAGATTAAAAACTCAAACCGGATTGCTTGTTGGTTCTAAAATAATAATAACTGATTCCAAGAATAGGGGGATAAAATTGGAAATTGCGGAGTTAGAAGAGTACGCAAACTACAACCCACCTGATGTGGTTCTTCCTAAGTAAATCGAAGATTTACCAAGTGGGGTTACAGTATAAACAAAGTTTTCCAGATTACGATTATTCTACACAAATCTCTTACATATTGTCCACCGGACTCCCTGTTAGATGTGCTTGCTGGATATCCTCCGTAGTTTGCGCTAGATACCGTCGTAGCACCTGAAGGTCTGATTGGCTCATCAATTTTTGTAAGCTGAAAATATCCACACCAGCCCTGAGCATATTCAGTGCAAATGCACGCCGGAAAGAGTGAATAGATGGTGTTCTAACACCTGCCTGCGCACGATGCACGTCGGATTGCGTATTCCGGTGAAATCGACAAGTTCTAGCATCTATCATTTACTTTTCATTATCACGAGTGAGATTGCAGAAGCGGCGTGTAAAGATGCTAGGAAATCTTACTTAAAGAAAGATTCATAGAATCTATTGGGCATCATTTTCAATGTGCGCAGGCGATGTCTATTGTGGTTTGAGTCAGAAAGGACGCTAATATCTGCAGTTTACATATGGAAGCTGCTCATCGATTCACGAGGGGTAGGTATAACTCTCGCACTGGAGGGACAGAGACTGCTCCGCTCCAGAATCCGCCTGCCAGTGTAAACTCACCTCCCGATAAGCTTCCTGCGTCTGGATGTCCGATGGTACCGCTCATGGAATAAATGCCACTGTGTGAGCTGCCTCCCCCGCTGTCTACTGTCCACCAGTCTAGCTGATATGCCTGGGTAGCTGCCATAGCAGTGCTCCCTTCCATAACAGCAACTTACTGCCATTTCGAGTGTTGATTCAATCACATATGGGAACTAAGGAGGTCTAGGTGATGAGAGACGCGTCCTTCAAGATTTATGGCTACCGGTGGGTCGTCCTGTTGGTGTTCATGGGGGTGATCGCGGTCAACCAGCTGGCGTGGATAACATTTGCTCCGATAACCGGCGTGGCAGCGAAATACTATGGCGTCTCTGACCTGAGCATTGGCCTGCTGTCAATGAGCTTCATGATCGTTTATATATTTGTTTCGATTCCTGCCTCGTGGATGATCGATACCTACGGCTTCCGCATGGCGGTCGGGATCGGGGCAGTCCTGACGGGTGTTTTTGGTTTGACGCGCAGCCTGGCAGGAGACAACTACACGCTGGTGCTCATCTCTCAAATTGGAATCGCTGTAGGTCAACCGTTCATCCTGAATGCCTTGACCAAGGTGGCAGCGCGTTGGTTTCCGATCCAGGAACGGGCGACAGCCTCCGGTTTTGGATCGCTGGCTATGTATCTGGGGATTGTGGTAGCAATGATGCTAACGCCGTTCCTTGTGCTCCGGTCCGGGATCGACAGCATGCTGCTCATTTATGGGGTTTTGGCAGTTGCCGCAGGAGCTTTATTCCTTTTCTTGGCCAGGGAAAATCCGCCGACACCAGCCAGCCCACCCAGTCAAGAAGAGCGATCCCTGGTATTCGATGGTCTGAAGCAAATGGTGCGCATGAAGGGCTTCATCATGCTGATGGTCATCTTCTTCATCGGTCTGGGGGTCTTTAACAGCGTAACGACCTGGATCGAGGATATCCTACGGCCACGCGGATTCTCGATCATGCAGGCGGGAGTCGTGGGTGGGTTGATGGTCATTGGCGGAGTTCTCGGAGCGTTGATTCTACCCTCGCTGTCGGATCGTTACCGTAGAAGAGTGCCCTTCATTATTCTTGCCCTGGCGGCTGCAACTATTGGGCTGGTGGGGATCACTTTTGCATCGAATTATGCCCTCTTGCTGGCATCTGCCTTCGTGATGGGTTTTTTCTTATTGGCCGCAGGTCCGATCGGGTTTCAATACGGCGCCGAAATCACATACCCAGCCCCAGAAGGCACCTCGAATGGCATGCTTTTACTGATGGGTCAGATCTCAGGCATCGTGTTTATCCTTGGGATGGATGGCTTTAAGCACCCGGATACAGGCGCGATGACTTCCTCGCTGCTGTTGCTGGCGGGGCTGATGGTGGTTGGTACCTTGTTGTCGACCAGGCTAACGGAATCGGCCCTCTTGACAGGCGAAGGCGCCGATTCTCAATAGCAACCTGCTCCATAGCCTCGAAGAAATATAGTGCCCAACCTTCCAAGTCCACTGGGTCAGGATACACCTGGGATATGTCTCGCGCCGCACCGTCTATCGTTGCCTCTAGCTCGTGGTCAGTGACCATTGCTCTACCTCCAGATAAACTCCAATGGCAAATGATTGATTAACTCCCCAATTTCTGCTATGCTGGTTGTGTACTCTCTCTTGAGGAGTAGATTGTTTTGATAGACCACGCGCAACTCTCTCGCTGTGCGTGGTCGCCGTTTAACATATTGCTAAGCCCTCGATTTTCTGCTATGCTATGATTATCGTGTACTTCACCGTACACCAATAACCGAATAGACTGCGCGGGAAGTCCCCCCTCTCGCGCGGTCGTCGTTTATACTCCCTTCAAATCCCAAACTGCCTCCAATACAAAACGCCCCGATGAATTCCACCAGGGTGGAAATGTGCGAGGTAGATATTATATTGCAGCCTTCCCGCCGCTTGGCCGCGCTACGCAGCGGCGATCTGCTCCAGGCGAGACGTTTGGCCGCTAGCCTTAAAATTTAGCATTTGAGGTACAGCTGTTTCATCAGCCGCTAGAATTGCATGAGTTCGATTGGCGCGTCATCGTGAACTATCATAGCAACCGTTAGCCCATTTGAAGGAGAGTTAGGTGGTGTAAGAACATCTTTACCAACCAAGGCATTTTCAAGATCATCCACCACAAAGGCAAGATGTGGAACTCTCTGGATCAGCTCGGGAACTGGGCTTTCGGGTTCAAACCGCATCCATTCCACTCCATATGGGCTGGCACTAAATCCCGACACATGCATCTTGTATTTTTCGAGATACACTTCGCCTCGTCGTGGAATATCGGTAGGAATACCAAGATGATGATAACGCCATCCCCAATCAGAAAGGGCTAGCGGCAATTCATGATCTTCTCGCGGGGCGGACTGCATATTTATTGACATATTGCTAAACTCCATCAGAACAAAGTATAAGCATCAAGACAAAATCAACCCGATTTCGAAGTCGATCCAGCCGCCGAACGGCCTTGAGCTCAGTTGGCAGGGTCAGGGAATGACGCCTGGGACTTAGGCATGGCAGACCCGTTGCTCTCTGTTTCCATTGAGAGTGCCTCAATACCAATGTCATATCCTGGTTTCCATTCCCTGCCACCTCGAACCGTACGTGAGGTTTTCCCTCATACGGCTCTTCCTACGCCGGAGGGTTCTTGACGGCTGCATGTCCAGGTTCTTCGCCGCTTCCGTGGCCTTCGCCATCGCTGAGTAACTCGGCTCCCACTTTTTCCCCTTACGTGGCTAACATGTCGGCGCTGCCGAGCAAACGTGTTCGCCATTCACTTTATGTTACGGGCTGCTGTTTTGCTCCTTCTTCTCACTGGGATACAACGCTTCAGCACAGCCAGTCACCCGGCTGCACTGGTTGCCTGCTACCTGGCTGCGTGACCGTTACCAGGATCGGACTTTCACCGATTAGCAGTCGATAGCTTTCAGGACACACCACGCTTTGTTAGGTTTTGTTGTTATGTTCCACAGTGATGACTACATTTCCCTTTTTGTGTCCTTTATCAACATACCTGTGAGCCTCAACAATTTGTTCCAACGGATAGCGTCTATCTATGACCGGTTTTAGCTTTTCCTTCTCAATAAGCTCTTTGAGGAAAATTAAATCTTCTGCCTTAATTCTTGCTAAACCGTTAGTGGTAAGAAAAATTCCGTTTTTCTTTAGCAAGCCTTTACAACGTGAACGCGAAGTTTTACCTACTGCGTCGAAAATAACATCATAGGTTTCACCGCTCTGGGTGAAATCCTCTTTGGTGTAATCTATTACTTTGTTGGCTCCCAGAGATTTCACCAATTCTAAATTCGTGGTACTGCATACTCCGGTAACTTCTGCCCCATAGTACCTGGCAAGCTGTACCGCATAAGTACCTAAACTTCCGGAAGCTCCATAGATAAGGACTTTTTGTCCTTCCTGGATATTTCCTTTTTGAAAAACCTTTATTACTGTAAGTCCTGCAGCGGGAACAGCGGCGGCTTCCTCATAGGTGATATTGGCAGGTTTTATTGCCACCAATCCCTTTTTTTCAACCGTTCCTTCTTTAGGTTTTTCAGGTAGACATATGTACTCAGCATAAGCACCAAAACCAAAACCAGCAAATGCAAAAACCTTGTCACCTTTCTTAAATAGTTTTACATCTTTGCCTACTGATTCAATTTCCCCGGCTAACTCCATCCCTAATATAGGTGCTTTTTTTGGCCTCATGAGACCAAATAAAAGTCTTACAGCAAATGGGTCAGGCTTTCGTATTCGAGTGTCTCCTATATGTGCTGTTGTTGCGTGAATCTTTATAAGCACTTCATTATCTTTTGGAACAGGTTTTTCTACCTCTTGGAGCTGGAGAACCTCCGGTGGTCCGTATTTTGTGCATACAATCGCTTTCATGAGTTTCCTCCAAGGTTGCTTAATTCCGCTGTTTTCAGAATCGTTTACGACAATACATCCTGTAGGATTGCAGAACCTAACCGGATTGGCTCACCTGCCGCCGATTTGAGCGAGACAAGACTGCGTAAAATCACTTTTTCTATCAAAGGGCCCCCGCATCCCCGCGCCAAAGGCGGTCAGGTGGAGCCGGTGTTGGGCGGTAGTAGAGTGTAACCGATTACTTGCTTTCTAATATTTTTGTAACTTGTGGATCATGTGAACACAATACCACAACGTCCGATGATTGAGCATACTCTCGTAACTTCCGAACAGATACTTTCGCATCGGCATTATTTAGAATAACAGTCGGTATGCCAGCATATAATGTTTGACCATTAAATGTGGTATCTCCAGAAAATACATACCGATAGTTTTCTGACTTAACTATATAAGCAGTATGACCAATCGAATGGCCAGGCATGGGTACAGCTACAATGCTTGTATCTGCTGTTAGCTTTTTACTTGACATAAATACGTCTTCTCTGCCATCTGTGAATTCAAATGCTTCCGGTTGAAACCACTCAGGTAAATTCTTCTTTAAATATCCTGAACCTGCCCCTTTTGAACTTAATGTGAAATCATATGCCTCTTTTGCGGCGTATACTTTTGCTTTTGGAAAATGATATACACCATCTACATGATCGTTGTGAAAATGGGTGAGATATACCCCCGTAACTTGTTCCACTTTGTATCCCAATTTCGCAAGTTGATAATCAACTTCATCTTCTCGCTTCACATCATATTTAGCTGCTCCATTGAAAAAGATGTTATCTGGTAAATATCCATATTCGTGTACTCTAACGATTTCTCCCGCATCAATCAGGAACGGTCCTTCCGGATGCTCAACTAGCCAGCAATAAATCGGAAGCCAATCAGTCCAATTATTTGTATGTAGCAATTGCCACATCCGTGATATTCGATTTTTTGCTCCGAATGCTTCAAATTTTTTTAATTTTTACTTTTCCGGTTTGTATTGCATGGACTTTTACCATAACCTTTTCCTTATACCGCCCAACGGTTTGTTGAGCAGCCTGCGTTTCAGCTCCGCAAGCTGCTCAGACAGAACCAAAGACTGTATTTTCCGCGCCGGTCCTCATCTGCGCAGCAGGTCTGCTTAACGCGGGGTTAGTCCGCAAAACTTGTGTTTTCTTTTGCCATTCGACACACAATAAGTTGGGTCTCTGAATCTCTGTCGAATTCTTTTCGATCTTCACTCCCATATTTGTTTTCGATCACAAAACCATTGTATTTCAGCAAAGCATCCAGTTCTTGGGGAAAGTACATTCTCATGTTCAACTCACCTTCAATCTCTGCTTCTTCACCAGGAATGGAATGATAAGTCTTGATTTTTTTGATCTGCGTATTCGCTTCGTATTCGTAACTCTCGGTGACAATTATTCTCCCCCTCCCATCTGGATCTTCATATTCTGAAAATGGAAATCTCTCGCCTGGTTTGTTTATCAGAAGCTCGTTTTTGGGAACAAATACACTGATTACAAACTTGCCATTCTCGGCGAGATGCTTTCTTACTGCTGACATGCAGGCTTCAAAATCATCCAAGGTTAGCAAATGGCATAGTGCATTGGCCGCAAGAAAGATTAGTGAGAATTTCTTACTCAAATTGAAATCTCTCATATCCCCTTTTACCCACTCAATTTCTACTCCTGCCTTTGCAGATTTTTCTCTCGCTTCCTTGATCATGCCATCACCATAATCAATTCCAGCTACTTTGAAACCAGCCTTCGCCAAAGCGATCGTGATTCTTCCTGTTCCGCAGGCAAGTTCCAGAATCGATCTTCCATATTTTTCCGCTAGACTGACCCAAAATGAAAAATCTTCGCTACCATCAAGGAATAGTTGATCATAGTGTTTCCCATCAGTATAAATATCAGAGATTTTTTCTTGCATCATTTTGGATGATTTCTTATGTTTCATATGTACTCTATTCAGCGCTCTAACGGTTTGCGTTACTGGCGCTGGGGCGGGCGTGGATTCTGCTGGGGAGCAGGAAAAACCCGAAGCCAGAAAAATGCTCGAAAATGCCGCAAAATCCCCAGCGTCCAGTGCACGCTTCTTTGGGCAGGCACGATGAACACAAGACTCGCTAACTGATAAAGAACCACACTGCCACTAAAAGGCTAGTTTCGCACCCATTCTCTTAGTCATTAAGGCAATTTATTAATGGGGAAACAATATTTCACCAGCGAGAAATAACACAAGAAGCGCTCCGATTGAGCTAGAGACATAAACCAGTAGCGCATGTTCCTTTTGTCTGATGATTGCCAGGAGACCCGTGATGAAGGCCGAAATTCCGGCAACCATTCCAGCAAGCATTGTAAGCGCCAAGGCCGGTCTCGCGGCAATATCTGCCAAAATAGTGCCACCTGCCGGCACTGATTTATATAACGAGTTTGTAAATGATGTGCCGATGATAAACAATAGCGGCATTGCGACGATGAGCCCGATCGACCACTTACCCAATATGGTTTTTGGCATAATTCTCCAGGGTTGTTTTTTCATACTATCTTCCTTTCGTAGTGGAAAATTACATATCCGCCTGATTTTGCACTCATGCAACCTGTTTTGTCCTGATTTTCCTCGTAAAAAGCACTTCCTCTAGTGATATTTCCTGCCCAACGGTCTGGCTCATATGCCGCCGGAACGGGCTAAACTCCTTGATCGTGGGAGCACGAAATCTGGCGAAACGCGCGGTGTATCCCCGCGCCAAGACGGTCGGCTGCACGCCGTGTTGGACCGCAATTGCCCGAGACGCCCGAATTAACTTGGTCCGGCGTTTCCTATTGGCTGCCATTCCCAGCCAATCTCCTTTTTGACAACATGCCCCAGATTAGGGAATGGAGGGAAGTGCTGGCCTAGCACTAGACTACTAGTTGATGCCGTCAAGTCGAAAATGCGTTGCTTACTTACTGCTGCCGGTTCCGGCAGGATATCGAATACCGGTAACCAATCTGGGTGTTCAAGGTGCAGCGGTAAAAGGACGGTGTCCCCTGGATACAGAAGTCCTTCACCGCCAGATACAAAGGAAACAGCCATGTGCCCAGGTGTGTGGCCTGGCGCGAATAGCACACTCACGCCCGGCAAAATCTCTTCTTCCCTTTCCAGCAACACCATCTTCTCTTTAAGCGGCGCCAGGTTTTGGCGGGCCATATTAGTGAACCATTCTCCTGTTCGCGTCATAGCATCTTCAGAAAACCAGAAATCCCATTCCAGCTTGCAGATGAAGTAATTGGCATTAACAAAGACAGGCTGGCCATACTCGTTGAGTGCCCCGCCTACGTGATCGCCGTGTGCATGGGTAATAAATACGTTATCTACCTCTTCTGGAGAGAGCCCCGCATCCTGCATGCTTTCTAGCAGCCTGCCTGTTTTAGGCGTCAAGCTGCCTGCACCCATATCCACCAATATCTTGTGCTTGCCCGTATCAACGTATAGGTAGGCATAGGGAGTTGTGATCATGTCGGTAGGTAGGCCATGCGCTTGTAAAGCCGCTTTTACGTCTGAAAGAGGCGCATTGGCGACCATGGATTCCAGTTTGTAATCCACATCACCATCCCAAAGTGAGACGCACTTATAGGTCCCTAATTGAAAACGATAGTAACCAATCATGGTTGTCTCCTTTTCTGTTGTGGACTACGAATGTGGCGGCCTAACGGGATGATAACCAAATCTCTTAATGCAATATCTCCAATATGACATAATATACAAACAAATATTAGCCATGATGTGGATATAGTACCCTTTGCGGATATTATCAACACCAATCCAGTGTTTAATATGATATAGAGTACATTATCCCTTAAAACATCACAATAATTGATTATAGCAGTAGAAATGAACCCTAAACCCAAATCACTTCTCGATAGAGAGCGCAATACCTCTCGCCAGAAATAATATTCAAATATTCCTGATACATAATGATACGTGTTTTGGGAAATTGAAGATTCACTCATAAGTGACCCAAGTCTGAAAACAAGTATTATTGCAGGATATCATACAAGAAGGTTTATAGAGGAAACAAGCTTTTCTAGGGGCGGATGAGAGATGACCGATCGTTTACGAGGGTATCAATAACACTCATTCCCTCTTTGCTTCCACATTCCCATGAAATGTAAAGCCCAGCGTCATCTGCTGGGCTAGGTGAGTAGTGTGTATAAATGTGAACATACTCATAGGTTGCTCAACGCGTCACTAGGGGCAAGAATAAGCTTCTCGATGGAAGTACAGAGACCACCTCACTCCAAAAGTCGACTGCTAAGGTATAGGCTCCGCCCGAAAGACTGCCTGCATCAGGCTGTCCTATGGTGGCGCTCAGGGAATAGACACCACCTGATGAGGTGCCTCCGCCTCCGTCCACTGTCCACCAGTCCAGCTGGTAGGCCTGGGCTAACAGTTCACGCCGCCCTTTTTGATTGCGCCCTAGTTAAGTCGCAATTGTCCAAATCTGATTGCGATAACAAGGATTCTTGTGTTGGATATTTGATTCCGTTCATTTATTAATGTATTATAGATATGGGTGGATTTTGTTAATTGGATTATTTCGGAGGGGAAGAGATGAAGAAAATATTTACGGCGATACTACTGGCAGCAACGTTCTGCTTTACTATCACAGCATCAGCAGATTATCCAAGCAAAGATGGTATATTCGCCTCCCGCAACTCAAGCGAAATATCTGATTCGGAAAATCGGCTTCATCTTCCTATTGTTTTAATTGGATACCCTCCATTCTCTTGCGATATCGTAACCGAGATACCACAAAGCGAGTGTGATGCCTTAGTCGCTCTATACAATAGCACGAATGGCGATGAGTGGGATTTTGGATGGGCTCAGACATTTAAACCATGTTCATGGTATGGAGTTTCTTGTGACATATATACGAATCGGGTGATTGGTTTATACTTGAGATCAAGTAATCTTGGGGGCTCCCTCCCGCCGGAACTTGGCAATCTGTCAAATTTAATCTATCTTAATCTCGGCAGAAACCAATTGACCGGATCCATTCCACCAGAACTCAGGAATCTCTCAGAGCTTCAAGATCTGAAACTCGATAATAACCAACTGACCGGTACAATACCACTAGAGCTTGGAAATCTTTCAAGATTAGAATGGTTATCGCTAGATTTTAACCAACTAAGTGGTCTTATCCCACCAGAACTTGGCAACCTTACAAACCTTTGGGTGCTTAGTCTCCATGCCAACCAACTATCTGGAGCTATTCCTCCCGAGATTGGCACTCTATCGAATTTAGAATATCTAGACCTCGGCAGAAACCAATTGACCGGATCCATTCCACCAGAACTCGGGATACTATCAAATTTAGATACACTAGTTCTAGATAATAACCTGCTTTCTGGGACTATCCCACCAGAACTTAGCAACCTTCCAAACCTGTGGTGGCTTAATCTCAACACCAACCAACTGACCGGTACAATACCACCCGAGCTTGTGAAGAGTACAGGATTAGTATGGTTAGATCTTTCTTTTAACCAACTAAGTGGTCTTCTCCCGCCAGAACTTGGAACATCAATCAGCTTGCAGAAATTGGTATTGAACAACAACCAATTTGGAGGACTAATACCAGATACACTTCAAGACCTCATCTACTTGGATGAGGTTTATCTACATCGAAATGATCTAAGTCTATGTGTATCAACCCAAGATCTCTTGGATTTCTTCAACTCAATATATATTTATTCTGGACCTGATTGGATATGCACACCATGAAGTAATATTAATTCGGTGTGGCCTGGGCTAGCAGCTCACGCCGCCCTTTTTGTTTGTTACCAGATTAAAACTCTCAGGGTTTTACTTATTGCGGGGGAGAAGATGAACGAATTGTAGTGGACCCATAAAGTTGGATAGTTTTTGGGATTCGCTACAGTAGGGATATGGCTTCACCAGTCTGTTAAGTAGAAGGTGTAGATAGTTCACTTAATTATTAATTAAACTTCCCTCGCAAATACGACATATATACCTTTTTTCACTGCCCCGCGATAGGCATTAATAAGATCAACTGTCTACCTATTTCTGGGGAATTACCTTGACTCCTCGCCAGTGACTTCGACCTTGCACTTTAAACTTCGTGAACCCGAGGCGCCGGGGCTACCACCTTGGCCAGGAGTTCTTGTACCGCACCCCCGCTCCGTCGATTGCAAATTGCGCCGCATCCCCGGTCGCCTCTGGCGAGATGTTAGGCGTGCTGAGCGAATGAGCTGTTGTTTTCCTTCGTTATTACTTCAGCGGAGTATGATAGTTGCCCAATCATCGTGCTCGCAACGTCTATTGGCACACTCAGTATCCTCTGTGTCCTCCCGTGGCCAATGGTTCAGGACAGCAGAAATTTGTCCCCAGCTCTCGGCACGGGTCCAAGTATGACTTGGACCAGGAATGGTGATGAGACCTGAGGTCACTTGGACCATATGCGTACCCGCATGCTCAGGCATAATCTCTTGTCCACTCTGGTCTATGGGCGCGAAATCTACACAGGCTTCTCCGCCATTGTCTGAGAAAGACCCGGTACAGATGACCACTTCTTTAACTTCTATTTCCTCACCGACCATCGTATCCAATGCCTCACCGTTGCGCAGAACATGTTCGACACCGTTAACAACGAAGGTAATTGTGTAAATGGTGATAGCAGGAGAAATCGTCCCTTGTCCATTAGCGGGCGGGCAAACAGGTATACGATCAATGTTTTCTGAATCCGGGGTTTGTATTGGTTCTACAGTATGAGTTGGTTGTGTTACCTGGTCCAGAATTGCAGTAACACTTCCGCTACTCCTACTGCAACTAACAGCAAGCGAAAGCGTAAACAACACTACAAGAATCCATGGCTTGTTTCTCATATGCTTGCCTCATACCCCTGCACGCCCAACGGGTTGATAACCAAATCTCTTAATGCAATATCTCCAATTTGAAATATTATCGAAACAAATATTGGCCATGATATGGATATAGTCCGCTATACGGAAATTATCAACACCAATCCAGTGTTTAATAAGATATAGAGTACATTATCCCTTAAAACATCACAATAATTGATTATAGCAGTGGAAGTGAACCCAAAAGATGTGAGCGCATTCAATCGCGCAGGGCTGATTTCATGGAGTAACGATTTTATAATATAGATCCTGTTGATTCTGTCCCTTTTTGATATGCTCTGATCTTTCTTAATAACAATACACGTCTGTGAGATCACCTTGGTCGTTATACAGATACCCTCAATCCCCGCTGTTATTCCAAAGAGCAGTCCCGCTCCCAAAGCTAAACCCACAAGATTCAGGGTCTCATTGGTGTGATCCTGACAGGATTTGTCAGGCTTTATGATGTAACTCGGGAAGCTGAAGTCTTGCCCTGGGTCACCCGCGTTGAGACGCCAGCCTTGCAAGTCTACGATCCCAGACCCATTGTTCGTGATCTGGGCATACTCATCGCTCTCCACATCAGGTACAACACCATCATAGAAGATGAATGATATGCGCAAATCAACCTCGGGTTCGGGGGATGGCTCTGCTGTGGGTGGGGTGTGACTTGGAAGCGGTGGGGGAGTCCCCTTGAGCAGCAGAGGTAGGAAGACAACCAGATCGATTCACTGTCAGTACCTTTTATCCAGAAGAAGAATGCACCATTGCTGACGCCAGAGTAATCAAATTTGTTTGGGGGGAATACCCCAGCTCGTTCAGCTAGCAAAAGCCAGAGATACAGATGCAGATGCCCCTCCCCCGCCACTTTTTGTTTATTAGGAGAGGTGTGTTATTGTAAAATTGTAGTGGACCCATAAAGTTGGATAGTTTTTTGGATTCGCTACAGTAGGGATATGGCTTCACCAGTCTGTTAGGTAGACGGTGTAGATAGTTCACTTAATTATTAAATAAACTTCCCCCGCAAAAACGACATATATACCTTTTTTCACTGCCCCGCGATAGGCATTAATAGGATCAACTGTCTACCACTGTCTACCTATTTCTGGGGAATTACCTTGACTCCTCGCCAGTGACTTCGACCTTGCACTTTAAACTTCGTGAACCCAAGGCGCCGCCAATCCTCGGCGATGGCGGTATTGCTCTTCTTCTGATGGCCGTTGGTATAGCACCAAGTTTCGTAAGCCGCGTACAGTTTACTGCTTTGCTCGCTAAAACCCTCACCAATTTCACATCGTTCCGCTACGAATAGACCCGCCACATCGCTGTTTTCTTGGAACTGCTCATTAGCCTCGCGGACCCTTGCCGGTATATCAAATGCGCCGCGGGCACGCAAGCGTGCGTACCCTTCAAGGGCCCAATTCAGGATACCGGCACCCTCCTGCTTGATACGCTCTTTCACTCGGGGATCCCTCTTTTGCTCAGCGAGCGGGGGGAACTCGATGACATGAACACGGCGGAACAAGCCGCTGTTCGCCTGGACCCGCGGTAATTCATTCATCGCCCAGGCTATCTTGGCATGCGGGGTTATTTCGATCGGGTCGCGGAACTTACGGTTTACAGGAATCGGTTCGCCGCTGATGATGGCGTTGAGCAGGTAGTCGATTTTTAGAAACCCGCCCGGCTGCTCTGTCGATACCACCAGTGTCTTGCCGGGCAGGTTGGTCAACGCGAAGTCGCTGCGGACGATATCCGCCAGCCCAAGCAGTCCCGCGCGCGGTCCCAGCATGGCCTGCAGCCCCGCCAGGAAGGTGCTCTTGCCGCCACCAGGCTGCCCGTATAGCCACAGCGCAATTTCGTGCGAGGTGTCGGTCGTGAGCGCATAACCTGCGAACTCCTGCAGAAAATCTTTTGATTTTGGCTGGGTCTCATCCAAGAAGGACAGCCAGATATCAGACTGTGCATCCGGGGTGTACTCATAGGGAACGCAAGAGGTCAGGAAATACTTAGGCGAGTGGGGGAGCAATGTCCGGGTGGGGATGTGCAGGGTGCCGTTCTTGCAGGCAAGGTAATCTGGATCTGCATCCCAGCGATCATTTCTGATAACAGTTTTTAGTCTGACCAGTTCGGTCACCGAAGCAACCAGATGGGCGGTTGGGCGGATACCCTCTTCCTTGGCATATACCAGATTATTTAATATCGAGGCTCTGATTGTGTCCTTGGGGACCTCTTCCCACACACCGTTATTGTATGCCCGGAAACTGCCCAGCCCATAGGCGGTAAGCGGGTACTCCTCGAGCCACCAGTCGGCCAGTTCGTCTTCGGTCGGTACACGTTCCTTGGGTTCATCTTGCTGCGCCGCCGAAATTTGTTCGCTGAAATATTTGACTGCTTTGCGGAAGTCTTGTTTCGTAGCCAGTCCGGCTGCCTTGACCCGCTCGGTGATCAGCGATTGAGTGAACGGATCCGTACTGGAAAGTGCCAGAGCCAGTTTCTTGATCGCGAATGGCCGCTGAGATATCGATGCTCTCTCTGCTATTTTCAGCAGCTGATCGATATCTGCTTGGGTTAATTCTCGTGGCCCTTCTGCGGCATTGCTGTACCCATATTCGCTCATATCAAACTCCCCAAACCAATGCTGAGAGCGGGGGAGCGATGATTTGAGAAACAGGGCTGATGTCGATTACAGTCCCTTTAGCTTCTCTTATGAGACGTACACTGCGCATAACCCACCTGAATTCGGCCGCGATGGAAAAGCACTGCGAAATTGGTTTCCAGCGGCTGGTTATCGAAGCCCCCCGGTTGCACGCCACCGGCGGGTAATATTGGTAATCCATCGGTTTCCCCTGCTCTGTTGTTTCACAATTGGATATTGTCCTAGCATTTGGTCATGATTGGGTTCGTCTGCGGGCGCGTGCAGCATTGAATGCGGGCTGACCGTTTGGATTGCCGCCGAGTGGTTATGGCCTGGGTCCCACTGGTTTCATCAGCCGGAGCTGGTAGTGGGTCATAAGTGTGTTGGTCGAGCTTTGGGGTGGATATCGAGTGCATATTTCCCTCCTCAGGCAGGTAAAAATAAAAAAAAACGGCGCTTGACCAATCACCGCTGCTGAACACTTGTATAGCGTCCAGGGTTTCTTATTAGCAGTGACTCTCCACGCCGGTTGTTGCAGGCAATATTATAGCACAAATGATCTATATGTCAATGCATCTAGGGTGTTTTGCAAAATTAAGGCCGGGTAGGATCGTAAAAAGAGGGCTGGGTGCGAGGGGAAATGTGCTGATATTCAAATGATGGTGGTATGGCAGGGGGTCCGGGGGGTTAGCGAGCTACAAGTATGAATCGATTGATAACTCTCGTGGTTATGGACTGTTCTGCTCAATCCAGTCTAACATGAGCGCCGTCAGCTCCGGGTGGCTGTTCAGCAGTTGCGTGCCATGCTCTGCGCCTGGGTATATCTCTAGCTGGTGGGTGTCGTTGGCAGGGTCGTAGAGTTGGTTGACCGAGTCATATGGATACGCGTCATCCTGCGCGGCGACGAGCAGCAGGGGGCGGTTCTCGTACTCCGTGATGGCCTCTGTGATGCCGATCTCCCACAGCTGCATGCCGGGTGACAGCATGATGATCGGTTTGACCCGGGGATGCCTGGTCCCGGCGCGCAAGGCTAGGTTTGCCCCGACGCTCGCCCCGATAATGCTGATCTGGTCATCCTTGGGAAGTGTGAATCTCAGCCAGTGCATGGCTTCATCCACATCCTGATCCATGGCGGGTGTGAATGTTTTTTCGCCCGCGCTCTGTCCATGTCCCCTCAGGTCCAAAGCCAGGACAGTATAGCCCCTGGATTGAGCTGTTTCCGCGAATTGAGCCCACACCTGGCTGTCAAGGTATGCCTCGTGCAGCAGTAATATTGAATTCGGTTTGGCTATCGCAGGATCTGGGTGATACACGGTTCCGCTGATTTTGATGCCATCTGCGGTGTTCAAGTGGATTACCTCTGTGCGGCTTGTGCCATCGGTCGTTTCCGTGCTAGTTGCAGACGCGGGCTGCTGATCAGGTTGGATAGATTGCCCTTTGCAGGCCGCTAACGGCAGCAGGAGTAACACGAGCATAAGTGGTCCGAAGATCACTGTGCCACGAACGCCGAACGAATGCGATCTCCGTTTCTCAACCATTTTGCTTAGAATGCCCCCTTGCGCTGCAGCACGACCGGTATGGTTTTGAAAAGGATTTGAATATCCAACCACAGTGAGTAGTTTTGAATATAGTACAGGTCATCCTCTGTGTGCAGGTGGAGCAGTTTATCGCTGCGCCCGTTGATTTGCCACCAGCCGGTGATGCCCTGCGGGACGGCAAAGCGTTTCTGCTGCCAGAGATTGTAATTGGATACCAGCACCGGGATTTCAGGTCGCGGTCCGACCAGGCTCATATCCCCTCTGAGCACATTAAAGATCTGCGGCAGCTCATCCAAACTTGTCCGGCGGATAAAGTGACCTACGCGCGTGATGCGCGGGTCGTCAGGTGTTTTGTGGATCAAATTCCCCTCATCGTCATGTCTGATGACCTCGGAGAACTTGCCTTCTGCACCAGCCTGCATCGACCTGAACTTGTACATCTCAAAGACTTTTCCGTTTTCACCTGCCCGTTTCTGCTTGAAGATCACCGGTCCCGGAGAATTGAGCTTGATCGCGACTGCTATCAGGAATAATAACGGCAGGGAGATGAGCAATGTCAGCGAGGCCACGAGCAAGTCGAATACCCGTTTTATCACCCGCTGGTATCCAGTCAAGGTGGGTGTTTTCAAGCTGATCATGGATACGCTGCCCAAATTCTCAACCCGCGAACCGTACATCAGCAGGCTAACGTAATCCGGGATGACCCACAGGTTGCTGGGTTTGTCGATAAGCTCGCCCACCAATTGCTGGACTCTTTCATAGGATTCGGCCGGTAAGGCAATTAAGACGTCGGTGATATCAAACTCCTCGAGAATACCGGGTGCCTGGTTTAAGCGACCTAGATGGCGGATGGATGCAGAATCGCCCGGGATGAGCTCCTCATCGGTTAAATATCCAACCAGTGTGATCCCCGCCCAGGATAGCTCATCTAATCTGGACAGCGCTTGCTGCGCGGCGTCACCTCCACCGATCAGCAGGACGCGCCGGGAACCACCTTTACCGTTTGCGGCGCCGAATGTGAAGGTGCGGAACAATATCCGCCAGCCAATCACCAGTGCGAATTCGAAACCGTAGAAATAGACTAAGAAGAGGCGCGAAATGCTTCTTTGGGTAAAATAGACAAAACCTGCTAAGGCTAATGCGGCCAGGACATTTGCGACGGTCAACCGCTGGTATTCATCTGCTGCTGTGAATGCCCGGTCTGGATCATAAAGCGAAAAGAATAAATACGTTAGGGGATATGTGATTACTGCAACAGCTAATACGAGCGTGAGTCCTGGTTCGTAATATAATTCGAGACCAAATGGGAGGTTCAGACGAATCCAAATAGCCACCAGGACAGCGGCAATAACGCTGAAAATATCGAGCAGAATCGCCCAAATGATCAGGTTTGTGTTGCGGCTGAGCATTTTAAATTCCTGCCTTTGAAATCATCCTGGTCGTATCATACTTGCCTGAATCCTTATCGTCAAGATTTGGGTATACCAACGCCACCCTACAAATCCACAAGTTATAATTCTTATAGTGAACAAATTTCAGTTGTACAAATTCGGAACAATATGAATCGGATTACTGTGACAGTATATGCGGCCAATTCTGAAGATTGACCTAACTACAAAAGATAGCGAGCATTATGAGATCCCGGCTAGCTGGCAGGCAGATTATTTAGGAGGTGCTTCGCTCGCAGCCAGGATTTTATTCGATGAGCTCCACGCGACACTCGATCCATTATCGCCGAGTTCACCATTATTATTCATGACGGGTCCATTGACCGGCACGTCTGGTCCCGCAGTAGGCCGTTTTGTGATCTGTGGGAAGTCTCCGGCGACAAACCTGTGGGCCGAATCGAACTGCGGTGGGTTTTGGGGACCTGAGCTCAGGAAAGCAGGTTATGACGGGTTGTGGGTTACAGGCCAGTCTGAAGAGCCAGTCTACATATGGATCAATGACGACCGTGTCGAAATCCGCTCAGCAGAACACATCTGGGGATTGGAGACTTACCAGACCCAAGCAGCGGTGCGTGAGGATATCCATGAGAGCCGTGCCCGGATTGCTGTTATTGGCCCTGCAGGCGAGAAATCAATCCCATTTTCGCTGATCTTGACCGACCATGGTCGCGTTGCAGGGCGAACCGGCATGGGGGCGGTCATGGGCTCCAAGAACCTGAAAGCAGTCGCCGTGCGCGGCTCCGGGAAGGTACCCATCGCTCTGCCGGATGAATTCATCCCTCTTCGTTCAAGCGTCAACCGCAAGCTACGTGGGGATCCAGTTTCAGTCTTGCTGCGTGAGCTGGGTACTTCCGGCTCGGCTGATTATTTCGATTACCTTGGGGAGATGCCTAAACGATATTTCCAGCGCAGCGTCTTCCCTGGTGCGGATAAGGTTACCGGCTCCAGCTTGACGGAGAAGTATCTAACTGGCGTCAGCACCTGCCACGCTTGCGTCATTGCTTGTGGGCGGGTGGTAAATCTTGGCGATCCTGAAACACCCTCATCACACGCTGATCAAAAAGGTCCCGAATATGAGACGATGGTTGGTTTTGGTCCTAACCTTTGGATAGACGATCTGGAATTTGTCACGCAGATGGGCGATTTATGCGACCGCTATGGCATGGACACGATCAGCCTGAGCAATACGATTGGATTGGTCTGCTCATTATTTGAACAAGGCGTAATCAATGTCGAGGACACGTTGGGTTTGGTTTTGGATTGGGGGAACAAAGAAACAGTTGAGCAGCTAGTCCACCAAACTGCACGCTTAGACGGGTTCGGGAAGTTCATATCTGAGGGCGCCGCGCGTCTTGGAATGCGCTTTGCTGCCGAGCGAGAAGCAGTACAGGTGAATGGCTTAGAAGTTCCCTACCATGACCTGCGTGGTTCTTCAGGTATGGCTTTGGTATATGCCACATCGCCGCGCGGGGCCTGTCACAATCAATCGGATTATTTTCTAGTGGATATCGGTCAAGTCGAAGAGAGCCTGGGCTTAAAAATGTACCACCGCTTGGCAGGCGCCGAGAAGGCTAGAAACGTAGCCATACACCAGAATTGGAGAACCGTCTCTAATTCACTGGTCATTTGTATCTTAGCAAACGTTCCACCAGAGGATCTCCTGCAGTTGGTCAATACCAGCACTGGCTATCAGCTTACGCTTCCCGACCTGCTGTTAGCCGGCGAACGCGGTTGGAACCTCAAACGCATTATCAATAATAAACTTGGACTGGAGCCTGGGTCCGAAAAATTACCTGCAAAATTGCTCCAACCATTTGAAGACGCACGCGGTGAAATGGATGGTTTTGCACCCGATATTGTATCCATGCTCAGCGCGTACTACCAAGCCAGGGGCTGGGATCCATTCACAGGCTCACCAACTGAGCAGACGAAACGGAAATTGGGTCTGGAATGGGTAAATTGACTATGGATAAGCGACCCAGAATTCAACTAAGTGACAATTATGTCTGATGTGAGGGCTGATGAACGAGATTAAGTATGTCAGCGTTGCTGAAATGGTCAGCATTGAACGCGAAGCGACTACGCTTGGATTAAGCTATGAGCAGATGATGGAAAACGCTGGCCGTGGGTTGGCAGATGTCGTATCCGATCGCTATGACCATTTGAAGGGGCAGTTGATAATCGGTTTAGTTGGTTCGGGGAATAACGGCGGGGACACACTGGTTGCGCTAGCCTATCTGGCGTCTTGGGGGTGGAAGGTCTGTGCGTATATCGTCAGGGACCGTGATCCGGATGATCCGTTGATGGCTAGTGTGCTGGAGGTTGGGGGTGAGATTGCTATCATTAATCAAGATTCCAAATTTCGTGAACTAGCTCGCCTCATCCGTTCAGCATGTTTAATCTTGGATGGTGTACTGGGGACCGGGATTAAACTACCACTGCGCGGGGAAATCATGGATGTCCTGACCTTCGTGAAGGAAGGGTTGGCTGCATTGGATAATCCTCCGCTGATTGTAGCTGTAGATTGCCCTTCGGGAATAGACTGTGACACTGGAGAAGCCGCAGCGGAGTGTTTGGCAGCCGATATGACGGTAACTATGGCAGCATATAAACGGGGGCTGCTGCGCTTCCCCGCCCACAAGTTTGCAGGTGAGATTGTATTAGTTGGGATAGGTTTGACCCAGGATAACCAATCTTGGACATCCATCAAACGTGAGGTGGCGTCGCAACCACAGGTGGCGAAGCTATTGCCGCCACGCCCACCTGATGCGCATAAAGGCACCTTTGGTACCGCATTGATTATCGCTGGGTCACTGAATTACACCGGTGCAGTATTGTTGGCAGGTGAGGCAGCTTACCGCAGTGGGGCTGGTTTGGTAACACTAGGGGTCAGCACACCATTGCATTCGCTATTAGCGGGAGAGCTTCCTGAAGCGACATGGCTGCTGCTGCCCCATGAGCAGGGTGCGATAGCTGAAAATGCCGTCGATACGATCATCTCAAGCCTGGGGCGGACGAGCGCGATTTTGTTTGGTCCGGGATTCGGTCTGGCGCCGGCTACTCAGCGATTTGTTGGCAGATTGCTCACCGAATTCGATGCCATAAATGAAACTGGTGGGGATTCGGCTGAAGATCCACTGCCATCCTTTACGATCGATGCAGATGGCTTAAAGCTGATGGCTCAATACCCCGGGTGGGCAGATATGCTGCCGTCACCGGCCGTCATAACCCCACATCCAGGCGAGATGGCAGTGCTCACCGGACGCAGTTTGGTGGATATTCAATCTAATCGGGTGGAGATTGCAGAGGCGTACGCAAAACAATGGGGACATGTCGTTGTGCTCAAAGGAGCGTTTACGATTGTTGCCGCCCCTGATGGAAAGACAACGGTTATCCCGGTCGCATCCGCAGCATTGGCACGGGCGGGAACGGGGGATGTCCTCGCCGGGCTGATCGTCGGTCTGCGTGCCCAAGGAATGGACGCCTATTCTGCATCCATCGCGGGTGCCTGGATACATGCTCAGGGTGGTTTAAGGGCTCAGGCGACCCTCGGGAACAGCGCCTGTGTGTTGGCCGGAGATGTCTTACATGGAGCAGTGGAGGTGCTTGGCCAGATTCACGATTAGGGGATAACAAAAAAACAACACCCACAAGATTTAAAGATGGGTGTTGTCCCACTTAACAGAAGTAGATGAATATTTATTGGGAAATCTTTAGAACAAAGATTATTTTTCTATTTTTTCTTCAACTTCAACAACGGTTTCTTCAAGCACAACCGGTTGTTCTGAACTGCTTTTTTGTACGCTCTGCACGCGTTCCTTTGCGGTGGCGGCGAAATCTTCCGCGCGGATCCGGACATCCTGCATAGCTTTTGTTGCTGATTCAGAAGCTTTGGTTTTTACCTCGGTGCTTTTGTCAAGGATGATCGTCCGCGTTTCTTCGCCTGATTGGGGAGCGAGCAGGAGAGCAGTAGCCGCGCCAACCAACCCGCCGATCATGAAGCCGATTACGAATGCCCCAAAATCATTATCTTCACTAGCCATAATTAATCTCCTTTGGTGTTCGCTTTATTTTTTTCGGGTTAATCCAAGAACGAATAATAACTGGCGCAATCCAGCCGTATATTCATTCATCTTTATCACAGGTTCAACAACGGTATCACTTAGGAAAGCTGTTGTTCCTCGTAATGTATTCGCCGTTTCATTGGTAGATTCAAGGATCGGTTTTATCTCATTTTGAAGTAAATTCGTCAGACGTGCCAATTGAACCATCAGGATGACTAATACCAGACCGATAAATAAGGATTGGATAGCAAAGATAATAATAAATACGTCTCTTATCCGGGCAACGTAGATTTGCGGGGTGTTGGGGTTGAGCAGAAAGATGATCAACCCTACGAATATTAGAATCGCAACAAAGACAATGATTGCGATCACAATTATTGTTGTTCGCTGGCGCCGTAATAGTTCTGGATCCTGAACTTGCCCGTCGGTCAATTGTTGGCTAACTGGTGCGATGCTGCCCTCTGTCATAACTTTTTTATTCTACCATAGAATGATTGACCTACGCCCTTGAGCTGTCCGTTAAGCGACCTCGTAAAAGAGATCTTTTCAAATAAAAAAAACAGTGCTGGAAACTCCAGCACTGGAATAGAACACTACTTCAAACCTGCTTTTCTACCGATCTGGTAGCCAGCCTCCAAACCAGGTCGATAACGTGACCTCAGCTGGTTTACCATGAATTGATGCAGATTTATCCTGTAGAGCTGCAGGAGGATAGTAGTCTCCCGAAATTAAACCGTTGATCCAATCGCGTTGGTTGAGGACATTCAAGAATGCGTTATAGATATCTAGCTGTTCCTGCAGGTCTCTGGATATGGAGGGTATGTCTTCACTTGGACGGCTGAGTTTGTGGATATCCAGACAGCCTCCTTGAGGATCCGGGAGGCACGCAGTCGCCGCTCCATCAGCGGATGGATAGGCAATACGCAGAAGGATCGGGATCTGCTTCTCGGAGATAACCGGGTATAGTCCATCATCCAAAAGACGGGCGATTTCCACTTCGAGATCTGCTTGGAGAGGTTCATTGTTTCCGGATAAAGGTTCATTTATCGTAATATACAGCTGGTCAAATTGAGCCAAATCCAAATAAACACCATTCATCAACTGCGTATAGTCAGTTGACCAAATAATTTGTCCATCAAAACGATTGCGCACCTCTTTTAGAAGTGCATCCCAGCGCTGCTGGGCATCTGCCGGGACTCCAGACGGTGTGCCATCTGCTAAACTGCCACCCGGTAAAGCTGGAGCGATGGTTTCGCCATCAATGACAAGAGTTTGTAGATTGTATCTAGATGCCATCGAGGCATGGTGCAGCAGGTAGTTGCGGTATTGTTCGAACCAAACCTGCCACCAAGCATAATCACGTACCGCTTCAAGCCACCAAGTCTCTTGATCGATTGGGAAGTTGAGCGCTGGTTTAAGTCCGACAGCTAAATCATTTGTTTGGCTCGCAAGTATTTGCTGCTCCGTATCAAACCAGAGTGGATCTCGTCCAGGTACCTGTTCAAGGATAGGTGGTGTGTTTCCTGTCACACTCCAGGTCGGAGATAAGGCGATCCAATTTGCCCCGTTGGAGCGGATCTCGCTTATTGCCAGTGGCATTCGTGCATTCCAAGATGGATGGTAAGCAGCTTGCATCTCGATGCCGGCGATAAAACTATCGCCACGGGGGATGATATTTTCTGTTATTACTCCGGGCTCGGTAAGCGGGGTATCTAACCATGCCCAGTTGTCAACCTGGATCGAAACTGTTTGCGGAGTATCTGCAGAGGGGATGGAGCGCCCCGGATTGTTTGGACCAGCCGTGAATAAATCATCGGCTGAACCGCATTGATTGTTCCGGCAAATCCGGTATTTTAACGTATCCAGGATATGCAATGGGCTGTTCAATACGTAAACCCAGCGAGTTTCGCTAAGCCTCCATAAAGGTACGGGTTCGGTCCAACCGATTAGTGGGTTGAACTGAATGGACAGCGTGTCGTTGGCAATTGTTGCCGGTGGGATGCTGATGTCAAACGCTAATGGAGCTTGGCTGTTTTCGTACCAATTCTCGATTGTGTCAGAGATGGTAGTGTCCTCGTCTGGAATGATCAAATCCCGCACAACAACCATTCCTTCCGAAGATTTCTCTGCGTTCCATAATCCATCGCCAAGTGTGTAGAGATAGTGAAGATGTGCGCCAGCAGGCAGCTGCAGCGTGGTGGAATAGCGGTAATCAGCGAAAGCATCTAGTGCGGGCATCCGGGAGGCGATCGTGCTCACACCGGAAGACAAATCAGCGAATGTGTTACCAGTCTGGTATAGGTCCCCGGCTAAACGGATCGGAATCGCGGGAACTGTGTTTTCAGGTGCTTGGACATCGAATGTAATCTTTACCAATTGGGCTGGTTCAAGGCTGAAGGAGGCAGGCGTTGTAGAATCAGGAGCGACAATGGCACCTTGTTGGAATGTATGGTAGCTGCCGTCAACTGCATATACGGCCATGTTGTGGGTACCTGGTGGAAGACCTTCGATGAGATAGGCGCCGTCCGCCGATGTAAAGACCTGCATCCCTCCAGCAGCTACGAGCAGATTTGGAATGGGTTGTCCAGTTTTATTATCGCTAACTTGCCCCATTATTCTTCCGGTTGGGCCATTGAAATTGGTATCTGTCCAGCGAGAAATTTGGTCAACAACACTGCCCTCTTCATGGACATGATACAGACGGTAACGAACTTGACGCCCATCAGAGGTGTGTTCCTCCATGGGAGCGGAAGAAGTTTCTCTAGAATAGCGATACTTGATTACAGATCCGATTTTCAGTGGGACCGTCACTGAGAATGTGCGCTCCGCTTCCAAAACCATTGGATGGTTTTCCACATTTAAGGCGAAGTCCCGTAACTTCATCGAGAATATTCAGGATGACTTGTTCATCTTCGGGGGTATTCTCTGGTATCACTACGGAGAAAGTGACCTCGACGTCACGTTGCGGTTCGTCGAAAACTTGGGGTGTAGGAATGTCGATATCTGTGTTAGAGATATATGATTCTATGGTAGAACAAGCTGACAACCCCAGGCTCAGTATGATTGCATAGAAAACAAATGCAAAAAATGCTATTGATCGTCTCGACACGATAAGAACTCTGGGTGCTCTGAAAATTGAGTAACGCAATTTTGATTTGTCGCTCACACTGAAATCTCCGATTTTATAAGCTGCAGCATTAATTCAATATTCGGGATTTCTGCTGCCGGAATACTCATGCTTGGGTAATCACGAAATTCTATCATTAGGTTGCCGGATTGAAGGTCGATCTGTTTAATCTGCCGCCAGTAATATGCTCGATTTTGAGCAGATTTACCGTTGTTCAGAGAGAAATGCTGTTTGTCGATACCAATTGGACCGAAGGAGAGCGTTTCTCCAGACCGAAATTCGCGCTCGAATCTCTTGAGTAATATTGGATATACTTTCAATTTGATATGGGACAGCAAACTCGCTGTATCAGAAATATCATCCTGTATCTTTATTGTTTCTCCATTGCCGTAGTGCAGTATGCCTGTATGGATGGGGGGCAAATGAAGCCGGAAAAAATATGGTTGTATAGTGATCGCACTGACACCGGTTATCTCTTCCCAGGTGGCAGTTTTCACCCTACTTAGATGTATTACTATACCTTCATCATAAAGTGCCACAAATCGTCGCGAGTTGCGAAGACGATAATAGAAAAGACCCGAAAATATGATGACCGCGATAAGGGACAGCACAAACCAGGGTTTGCTCCAAGTTTGTGCCGCAACTGGTCCATATTTCTGATTGCCATATGAAAACAGATAGCCAGCATATAATAAGCTGCCAAGAATTGCGCATAGACCAGGTAAGAAAAATATGAATATATCACTATTTCGAAACTTGCGACCGCGATATGTCTTTATTAATGTCCAAGATTGGCTGCTTGATTTTTCGCCCATAGTTGCGTTGGTTATGTCAGTTTCCTTAAGATGCAATGATTATGCCATTAATCATTTGCGTGAAATTAACCAAATCTCCGAGTCAGTGAATTAGTGATATCCAAAGAGCTGACTCGGAGAGTGGTTGCGGTATGTAAATATTACTGATCGACCGGTCGGAAATAAGAGATATCTAGGATCGATCCTTGCCGTTGGGGGAGTGGGACAATAACCGCGCCAACTTTCATACCAATGCATACTTCTTCAGGTGGAATTTCACCAAGCCGGTGCACGATACCGCCATCACCAAATTTGATGAAAGCAACAACTTCAGGCTCATCTCTGGGAGTCCCATCATAATTCTCGTAGAGCAGGGTAAAAGTGTGGACTTCACCAATCGTCCCTAGATCTACCCATTGGTCTAAACTTCCCAAGCAACGCTCGCAATAGATAGCTGCTGGCACATATGTATGGTCACATTCTGGACAGTAGGTCCCCAGGAAACTACCACTCTCCTTGAGGTGTCTGAAGAAGCGTTCGCCTGCTAAACCATAGGTATAGCGACTGGTTACAGGGAGGTTGCCGCTCCAAATACCAGGAGCGTGCTGATCCTTATTCAGCAGCGTCATTTTTTCACCTCCTCAAGTGGTTTGAAATACAGTATATCGGTAATTGCGCCTACCCGATCACCTGCTGGTTTCCAAACAGCCTTCACTTTCATGCCAATATGCACTTGATCCGGATCCACCTCACCCAACATATGCATTATCCCGTGCAGTGGGGATGCGCCATCTATCTCAATAACAGCGGGGATCTCGGGTTCGCTGATACGCTTTACATCCCAAGTGACGTAGCATAGTGAAAATGTATTTACTGTGCCCGTATCCTCAAGTTCGACATAGTGGTCCATCGGTCGGAAACACCACTCACAAACGGTACGAGGGGGTATCACAGTCTTCCGGCAGGTACTGCAGAAGGATCCCAGTAACAGTCCATCTCTCAGCCCTTGTAGGTATTGAGCAATCGCAATCCCGGTATCCCATGCGAAATTGCCTTCCAGTTCATCATGATGGAACAAGATATTTCCATCTGCGAAATCTTTTTCACTTAAGGGAGTACCCGGATACTTATTTTCATTACGAGTCATATACCACCTCCTCAGCGTCCCATAATTACGACTGTTCCGACCTGCATGAGGTCACCCCACGCTTGGGCAAGACCGCGCTTTGGTTGTCCGGGGACTTGCCGGGCGCCGGCTTCTCCGCGGAGCTGCCAGAACAATTCAGCTATCTTCATTAGTCCTGCTGCAGCGATCGGATTACCCACTCCCAGCAAACCTCCCGATGGGCAAACTGGCATATTCCCATCACGCGCCGCGGTCCCATCGATATACAACTTCGCAGCCTGCCCGCGTTCTGCGAGCTGCAGACCTTCCAAGTGATGGAGTGCTTTGTAATCGAAAGGGTCATATGGTTCTGCGATGTGGATTTCTTTTTTCGGTTCTTTTATTCCAGCCATTTCATAAGCGGACCGGGCTGCATATTCTACATAGCGGGGGTAGGCCAAATCACGGTTTGTCCAGTGGGCTGTATCAAGATTCCAGCCCACGCCTTCGACCCAGACTGGTTTATCGGTCACCCGCTTCGCGATGTGTTCTGCTGCCATTACGATGGCTACCGCCCCATCACTGACCGGGCTGACGTCATAACGCTGTACAGGCCAGGCGAGCGTTTCTGAATTGAGAACATCTTCGACGGTGATATCTGCATCGCCAAGCAGCGCACATGGGTGGTCGGCGGCATTCCGTTTATGCTGCACAGAAACGCGTGCAATGTCCTCTTTCGCGATTCCGTAAGTGTGCATATAGCGATTCATCTCGAGCGCGAAAATCCAAAGAAGGTTAGGCAGTAATGGACGCTCGGTTGTGTGATCGAAGATTGTCAAGAAAGCTGCCTGTGCATGCGGGTAATAGCTGGACATCTTCTCTTCTGCAACTACCAGAACGACATCGAACAATCCGGAAGCGATATGGTACCAACCCTGGATGGGGACAAACACGCCTGTCCCGCCTCCGACGTACGAACGCATATATGGTTTCCGCCACGCGCCAGCACCGTCACTTAGGTACTCTCCGTTCATGTGAACACCATCAAATGAATCTGGTGCGGTACCAAGACAGACTGCTTCGATATCTTCCATCGTCATCTCACACGATTGCAGTGCCATGTGCGCAGCTTGCCAAGACAATTCTTTACCCGTTTCCTGTGCTCGGCGGACGAATTTCGTCATGCCAGCACCAATTACCGCAACTTTTCTCATAGCCATGTCTGAATTCTCCTTGGTCAGTTGCTGAGCACTGCTACGGCGCCGCTTGTAGTGGGGACTCCGCGCCATGATTGCACTAATCCGACTTCCACACCCTCGATTTGTCTCTCGCCGGCCGCTCCCCGAAGCTGGAGAATAACTTCAAGGGCGCGGGCTAATCCAGTTGCGTCGAGTAAATTGCCGCAGCCGAGGCTACCACCGGAGGGATTAACTGGGAACATGCCGTTGAGCGCGGTCATACCGGTCTCCGTCCACCGTCCAGCTTCCCCTGGGGTGCATATCCCCAATGCTTCAAGTGCTTGGAGCTCCTTATAGGCATATATGTCATCCACTTCCGCGAAATCGATTATTTCTAGGGGATTGCCAACCCCTGCCTGTCGGTATGCCATTTGCGCGGCTTGTTGTGCATAAAGGGCCTTCCCCCAGGTGCGATTCTCTAAAGAAGGCGAGTCATTTATCCATCCAAAACCACGAATCCAAACCGGAACATCGTGTAATTGCTCTGCGACTCTTCCAGCAGCCAGGACCATAACAATGGCACCATCGGCATGCTGGGCAACCTCCCTCGTCCCGAGTGGGGTGGAGAGGTCAGGTGCAGAGATGACGTCTTCGATTGTCAAGTCGGCACCAAAAGGGGCGGACGGGTTCTGAAGTGCATTCCAGCGATTCTTGACCACTACGGCTGCACACTGCTCTCGTGTTGTTCCGCTATCGTAAAGATAACGGTTCATTTCCATCCCAGCGACGAACTGTGTATTAAACCTTAAAGGGCGGTTTATCACCGGGTCCTGGGCATAAGCAGTAATTTCCGGGAGGGTGATGATATTTGATGCTTTACTGTGGCCTTCGACAGCAACCAGCTCAAATTGACCTGTACGGATCATCATATAGGCTGTTGCGAGTCCGTGGAGTCCATCGCCTGTGATCGTATGGACGGATTTTAAGACACCGCCAATCTGGTCCGGTACGTACTCATCAAAAATGCTTGTCCCTTCATGGAAATCTTCTGCTACGGTAACAAAGCTATCGATATCCCGCCGCGGGTCAACCCCGGCATCATTATAAGCCCGTACAGCGGCAGCATACATAAGCTCTTTATATGAGCGATCCGGGGTTGTCTGTTGAAACCCTTCCCAGCCCACACCAACTATTGCTACATCATCGTTCATCTATAGCTCCTTGCAATGACTTGGGGCCAAGTTATATTGTTTGGTTCCGTGTGTTCTACCCGATTGTAAAGACAGTTTGGTGACGGTGGTATGGATATTGATTAGAGATAACACCCTCCTTGTACAGATAATTAGCAGATTAGATGGGATTTGATAACATTTATGTTAATCTTCTCAGAACACCAGCAGTTGTTGGTTCAGCGAAATTGGGAAATCAATGGGTGCCATTTGTATACAAAAAACGCTGGCGAGATAATGCCGCCAGCGCAAACCATATACCTTATCAGCTTTAGAATTATTATGGTAGGAGTCGTTTCGATTTTTTCCATCAAGGGCTTCTCCTAATCATATTATAGCCCTATTTTCCCCATTTCACTTGCGGCCTCGCTCTGCGATCTTTGCTAAGAAAATACTGAAGAAGAAGAGCAATATTAATGGTCCCATAACTAGAGCCATATTGACTGGATCGATTGTCGGAGTAATTAAAGCAGCCGCGATGGCGATGATGACAATTGCCAAGCGCCATTGTTTTGCCAAAGTTGATGCATTGATCAACCCTATCCGGGCGATGATGTAGATTATGAGGGGGAATTGAAAAGCTAAGCCCATCCAAAACATGATTGAGGTAACAAATCTTACATAAGAAGATGGGCGGAGCTCGGTCCTCATTCCCATAAAGTTTATCAAGAAAGGTAAGCCATTCGGTAGAATCACGAAATATGCAAAGGCCATGCCACCGAAGAAGAACAAGGTGGCAAAGGGGAGTGCTGCAAGGCTGAATAATCGTGATGATTTATGGAGCCCTGGTGCAATGAATAACCAGACTTCCAAAGCTATGTATGGCAGGGCGATGGAGAAACCGGTCAATAAGGATACCCGCATGAAAACACTGATGGGTTCGGTTGGATCGATAGCAATTAGGGCGTCAATCCCCCCGACCGGCTGCGCTAATATGTCAATAATTTGACGGGCAAACACAAACGCAAATGAAACAGCTAATATTAACGCTAAAACTGAACGAGTTAGGTGTTTGCGTAAAGCATTCAGATGCTCAAATATGGCACTCGGGTTTTCAACGGTTTTAGCAAATGTCTCGGGGAGGGGTTCATCTTCTGGCTCCTCGATCAACAGGGTGTGGATATCACCCCCAAGATTAATAAACCAACCAGCAATGGTACGGAATACCCAAGCGATAAAACGAAAAGGGGCGCTTATGATTTTCCAGAGCGAGCGAAGTATTTTACCCATGGATTTGTGCTGATCAGTATGGTGGGCGGTTAACTAATCCTTGTCTTGCTCTACCGGACTATTTTCTGCATCTTGCGCAGGAGCCACAGAATCAGCAGAACTTTGCACGATCTCATCTGATACTTGAACAATCTCTTGATCGGACGCGTCGTTCAACTGCGGAGACTGCGTTTTGTCCTCTGGTGTTGGTTCGGCCGCTTCCGATGGTTGAGTCGTCACCTCCGTAGAGGCAACATTGGGTGGTGCGATGGTCCGGGGTGGGGTTGTCCAGTCTGATAAATCACTGACGCTGTCATTCAGGTCTTTCTGGATATCCTGTAATCCTAAATCTTTCTTCAGGCTATTCATGTTCGGGACACCATCTTTTAATTCTTCTACCCCCGCTTCCCGCATGAGACGGTTTGGCAAGCCACGGATCTCATTGGAGGCTTGGCGGACCACTTGCCAAGTCTCGCTCATCATCATAGTGCGCAAGAAACGACCGATTGAACGGCCTGCCTTCGCCATATCATTCGGACCAAGCACAATTAAGGCAATAATTACGATGAAAAGCAGTTCAAGTGGGCCAATTCCAAGGATATCCATAAATTTTGGTAATTCAATGATCTGAGTCTAATATGCTTATAAAATTAGCTAATGCTTGCTGGATTTCATTTTGATTGTTTGCGAGACTGCCGAGCACACCGTTGACGAAACGAGGTGTGCTGTCTGTCCCATATATTTTCGCTAATTCGACTGCTTCATTGATGGCGACTTTCATTGGGGTATCTTTATAAACGGTAAACTCCCACAGGGCAATCCGGATGATATTCCGGTCGATGATTGCCACTTGATCCAAGGGCCATTCTGGGGCATGTTCGGCGATTATTAGGTCGAGCTGAGTAATAATGGGATAGATACCAAAAACAATCTTGTGAACGAAGTCCGCAAGGGTTTTGTCAAGGTCCTCTGCCTCAATCCGGGTCTCATAGACAAGACCTGGAGAGTGGCCAGCGATATCAATTTCGTAAAGTACTTGCAGAGCCACGCTGCGCGCTCTGGTGCGAGGTTTCATATGCGGCTAAGCCGAGACTACCTCAGGATAATCGATATCATCAACGTGGATATTTATGTAACCAACATCCATCCCAACCATTTCAGAGATAGCACGGGCGACATCACCTTGGATACAGCGGCTGATATCGCGAATATTGACTTCATTCTCTAATATGACATGGATATCAGCTGAGACGGTATTCTCCTTGATATTGATGCGAACACCTTCCCCAAAACCGCGTTTTATCAGCCGGTTTACCCCTGCAGGCACAGTGCTCAACCGGCTAACACCATTAACTCGCAAAGTTGTGAGCCGGGCGATAGTCAATAACACTTCTGGAGCAATAGTTGTTGTTCCTGCGTCCATTTTCTCTCCCAATCCACTACATCATCATCATACCACCGTCAACGCTCAAGACCTGACCGGTGATATAACTTGCCTCGTCTGAAGCGAAAAATGCCACTGCATAGGCGATCTCTTCAGGTGTCCCCCAGCGGTTAAGCGGAATTAACTTCATCATCCCGTCTTTCAGCTCATCTGGTAAATCCACGGTAAGCGCGGTGGGGATAAAACCGGGCGCTACAGCATTTACTGTAATATTGCGGGAGGCTACTTCTCGAGCCAGAGCCTTCGTAAAGCCAACCAGACCTGCCTTCGAAGCAGAATAATTTGTTTGCCCAGCTTGTCCAGCTAATCCGGATACAGAAGAGATGTTGATAATTCGCCCATAGCGTTTCTTCATCATTGGCCTGATCAGGGCCTTTGAACAGTTCCAGGCACCTTTTAGATTTACGTCAAGCACGCTATCCCAATCGGATTCATCCATTCTCATAATCAAATTGTCTCTAGTGATGCCAGCATTGTTTACCAATATATCTACTTGGGCGAATGCCTCAAGGGCTTGTTTGATCATAGTATTCACACTGTTAAAGTCTGAAACATCGACTTGCAGCGCGAGTGTCTCTACTCCAAAAGTTGAATGAATTTCCTGGGCAGTAGCTGCGGCTTGATCGATATTAAGATCTGTTAGAATCAAATTTGCGCCGCGTTTCGCAAGGGTCTCCGCGATAGCTTTTCCGATACCGCGTGCACTACCAGTAACTAATGCCACCTTGTTCTTAAGGGTCATCATCCTGCCTCCAATGCGGGGGGATTCCACAGTGGGTCATTATACCGCGAATAGACACTGCAGATTGTGATGCAAGTTAAGCGAACTGTGCAATATCTTCCGGTTCCCCAAAACGAAATCCATTAACAGACCGATCAATTCTCTTTAAGAGCCCCACCAGCACTGACCCGGTGCCAATTTCAACGAAATTTATAATCCCTTGACCAATCATATATTGAATGGATTCTGTCCAACGAACTCTGGAAGTTAGCTGAGCTTGCAGATCATCCCTAATTCCCTCTTGATTAAGCAATGGAACTGCGTGAACATTTCCAACGATCGGGATTGTTGGTGACGTGATCCGAGCAGATCTGACAGCTGCAGCATATCTTTCCTGAGCGCTTGCCATCAATGGCGAGTGCGCGGCAATACTGATATCAAGTCTCTTTGTTAGGCGCGCCCCTGCCTTTCTAGACAGCTCCATTGCGCGTTCTAGAGCAGGTGTTGAACCTGAGATCACAACTTGTCCTGGGCAGTTATCGTTTGCGACTTGTACGATTTCTTCTCCCTTGCTGGCTTGTAGACATATATCTTCAAGGGTCGGAATTTCAAGACCGATGATCGCAGCCATTCCCCCCGGGGCAATTTCATCAGCAGCCTTCATCAATTCTCCACGTGTGCGCGCTAGGCGCAGGGCGCTCTCGAAATTGAGGGCATTTGAAGCAACTAATGCCGAGAGTTCGCCCATTGAATGACCAGCAACGTATTTTGGGGAAAATCCCGAGAATATCTCATCAAAGACTCTTAGAGCTGCAACAGAGTGAACCATCAAAGCGGGTTGGGTATTTTGTGTGTCATTCAGCGTTTCGGGTGGACCCAGCCACGCAATCTCTGTCAGGGGGAAACCTAATACATGGTCTGCATCTTTAAACGTATCTTGAGCGACTTTATATGCTGCGTTTAAACCCGATCCCATGCCGACTGTTTGGGAACCTTGGCCAGGAAATAGAAATGCGGTTTGCTCGGGATTGAGTTTCATGTGCTGTCCAATCTTACCTTAAACAAAGACGAGCCGTGTCACCACGGCTCGCTCTCGGTTATTGACGATTAATCACTGATTTCGAGAACTTCTCTACCTTTATAATGACCGCAGCTTTGGCATATCGTGTGCGGCAAACGCATCTCTCCGCAGTTGTTGCACTGGACAAGATTTTTTGACTTGAGGGCATGGTGTGCTCGCCGGCGGTCGCGTCGCCCTTTAGACACTTTTCTTTTTGGTAGGGGTGGCATAAGCTTTTCCTTCTTTTTCACTTGAGGTCAGAGAAATTATGGACTGACCTACAGCTCGAAAAAATCATAATAATACCTGCCCTCTTGGGCAGGCGAAGAAATTATACGAGACTGTTGGATGTCTGTCAAGTGAAATTGCTGATCAGAACAATACGGAGGCAAGTTCTCTCCGGTATTGGCGGGTAAGTTCATTGTCCTCGCCGAGCAGTTCAAACATCGCGATTATCACCTGCCGTGCTTCATCGTTATTATACTTTTTATCTTCGCGGAGAATATCTAATATACCGTCAAAAGCTGCTGGGTAATTCCCACGGGCGATAAGGCTTAAGGAGCGTGAATAAGCGGCATCCAATGGGTTATCGCTCCATTCCTTTAGATCTTGATTGCGCTCTAATGCGACAGCGAGGGGCATCAGTAATTGGGCATCCGAGAATTCTTGACTTGCAGGGAATGTTCGTAGAATATCTAGAGCAGTAATAAATTCACCTTGGATGATTTCACATTTTGCCAGCCCCAATAATGCATCTGGTTGTTTTGGCATTTTCTCCAGGACTTGCTGGAAAGTAGATGCTGCGCTCTTGTATTGCTTTAGCTGCATGAAGCTTTGTGCTTTTTCCAGGGTCAATTCAATATCACTTGGAGCAATCGATCTCAAAAATTCCCTGACCTTACTTTCCTGCTGTGCCCCGGTAAACTCAGCCTGTACCCTGCCGTTTCTTAAAGCCTTAACCGAGGGAATGCTGCGCACATTGAACTGTCGGGCAAGATTTTGATTCTGATCAACATTTAGTTTGGCAAGGCGGAAAGCTCCTTGTGCTTCTTTTGCCAGCTGTTCTAACAAGGGGCCTAGCGTCCGGCATGGTATACACCACTCTGCCCAAAAATCCACCACAACGGGAACTTTTTGTGAGTAATCAAGGACTTGATATTGGAAATCAGCCTCGGAAACATCAATTATATAATCTGATGCCATCATAAGTTATCCTCCAAGACGGATCTGTTAGTATAACAACAGCCCGTATGTCTGGGTGAAACAAATCTACTTTATATATATATTATTCTACCAGGGGAATATAAGAAATTTGTAATCATTGGGAGGGAAACTAACAAGAATGAATACAGGAAAGAACCTTAGATGGTGATGTATTCGCCATCAATATTCCTGTTTGGGAGGGTAATTGGGGATACATAGGCTTGATATAAATAATTCAGTGATCCAGGATGTCAATGACCTACGTGGCCTAATACTCCTCATCTGGGTCTACCATCCCAGGCTGCTGTATATCAATGACATCCCCATGCATATCAATCACTACTTTAAACCCCAGCATTCCCATGTAAGCGCGGGCTTCTTCTGGCAAACCGCTTGCGAGTAATTTATCGTACTGCTGATCAACCTGCTTGAGCTGCTCAGAGATCATCGCCATAGAGAAGATGTCTTCTTGGCCAAGCATTTTCGCAGTCTGTTCAGAGATCAAGTCTTCGTGCCCTTCAATCATCTCTACCATGGAACGGAGTACCTGCAGGTCAACTTGTTCGGATGGGATATGCCGGTAAAATCCGGCGTCATCGACAACATAACAAGGCTCATCGCCAACAAAAGAAACTTTAACGACTCGGTCAAACTCGTCGACAACCAATCCTTCGAACATTGCTCGATTTGCCATAGTTATTCGCCTGATAATAATTCAAATCCAATTCGTGCCTGCAAGGATGAGTTCGTAATTGGATCTCGAAAGCTCATCCAGATTATAATCGGTGAGATCGATAGCGGTTACTCGAAATCGTTAATTCGTGTTATACCACATCAACAGCTGTGCCGTTTTCTTCGTAGGCGAATTGCTCGTGGGGAGGTACTATTGGCATCGTCCAGCGGTATAACCACTTTGCAGCTTGGGGGGTGAGATTGATGCAGCCATGACTGCGTGGTCGACCGAAGTTATTATGCCAATAAGTGCCGTGGAATGAGATACCGCTTTCGGTAATGTATATCACCCAAGGCACACCGGGTAGATCATATCCGTTGTAGGCAAGATTACCGGCAGCCATATGGCGATACGGGCGTTTGTGGGCAGTGACGTGGCGACCAGGAGGGGTCGAAAAATCCCCATTACTAAATTTTGCACCAGTTGCAGTGCGGGTCATGAAGACGGGTCGTCCCCATTCGTAAGCGATCACCGCTTGTTCTTTTGTCCAGACTTCGATCCGCTTCGCATCGATAGGTAGTTCCGGTGAAAGCGGGGTAAGCTCTTCATTTGGGAATATACGAATATGGGTAGCTGGCACGAAATAGAAGATATCCCATTTATCATCCGCAATCTTATACCAGTAGTTCCCAGTTTCATCTTGTTCCATCGCGATTACCCAATGCGTAGTTGCATAGTAAAACCGATACGCGATGGGGAAGTCCTTCTTTGGTGCCCAGTGTGCATCCGTGAAGGGTACGCTTACCTCACCTAAAATGCCCACTTCCGGAATCTGAGATGTAACTTTATTTACCAATGTACGAACCGGTTGTATATCGCCTGAGTGAACATAACCGTCGTTCAACTGATACCAGATCCGGTTATGGATTGGTTCCCCTTCACCTGCAGTTGCTTCGATAATCGGAAATACGGTGTCTTTCCAGATCGTTTTAACTTTTTTATCGCTGAATGAAGGCTTCAGATAGATATCTGTCTTTTCAACACAGACGCGACCTTGATAGCTGGGTTCGCTGGAATAAAGATTAAAAGCAGGCATCCAAAACCCAGCCAGACTGATGCCACCCAGCTTGAGAAATTCTCTGCGCGATACCTTTTTGTACCGGGATTCTTTCGCTATCATACGGTTATGATTTCTGGCAACTATTTGCATTACTTATGGATATTTACTACTGTGCCGACAGATGCCATGTGATAGAGCCATTCGGCGTCCCCTTTGCGAAGGTTTATACAACCATGGCTCATCGGCGTGCCGAAATTCTTATGCCAATAAGTACCATGGATGCCATATCCCTTGTAAAAATACATCGTGAAGGGGACATTCGGTAGAAAATAACCCGGCCCGGACATATTAGTAAATCGGTATTTTACATAGATCCGATATGTTCCCGTCACGGTTGGGGTTCGCCAGGTGCCGGTGGACACAACGAATTCTCTCAGCAGCTGATCACCCAGATAGGCATATGTTCGCTGCAAGCTGAGATCTACGTCAATCCAGTAATCATCTGGACCGACTTTTGCTGGTCTTCCAGGAAATTTATAATTCGAATTGACTTTTAGTTTTGTTGTTGGTTTTGGTGTGTTGGTCGGCGTCGCTGTTGGAGTTTCTGTAGGTGTTGGTGTACTCGTATGAGTGGCTGTTGGTGTTGGTGTGAAGGTCGCAGTAGCGGTCGGCGTCGGTGTAAATGTGGCAGTAGGAGTAGGTGTCCGTGTTTCTTTTGAAATTACGCTCTGGGCTAAGGCCAAAGAGTTGCGTTCGGCATACCATGCTGAGGCTACGGGCATACCCAACCATGCAGAGATTCCGAACATGATAACGAGCACTAGCAGCACCCAAGGTAGAACAGTTGGTTTCCGAATGATTACAGCTTCGCTTGGAATATCACCTGGGAAGAGTGAACGACTGCGCTCTGGGTAAATGCCAGGAGCAGCGGGCATCTCCCGGGATCTCTGAATCGCCCAATGCATACCAGTGCGCGCATGCTCACTCTCTGGATTAATTTCAAGTGCGCGCTTGAGGTAGTGCAGACTAGCTTCAGGGCTGGCTAAACCACCTAATATCAGCCAGGCCTCTTCTTTATCTGGGTCAATAGAGACGGCTAGCAATGCCCAATGACGCGCCTCAAGCCGATTACCCTGGCGAAGAGCCTGCCTTGCCTTCGTGATTGCAGTCTTGTAATCAAGCCCTGATTTTTGCGGAGGCTGATCGATAGACATTGTTATGGAGTGATTTGGGGGAGTGGGTCGCTGTTAATACTTTCGTTATTTAAGTAACAGAGGATACCATCCGCTATACCTTTAGCGACTTGATCCGGATGCTGCGTGAGCAGCTCTCGATCCAAATTGAGAAATCCAACTTCAACGATCGCGGCAGTTGTGTCTTCATTTATTTCATCAAAAGCGTGATAGCTGGTCATGTCAATCGTAATGCTGTTGTGGTGTCTTAATCCAGTTGCTTGATTATAGCGATTGCGAAGGCAGCCGGACAGACGAGCTGCACGATCAGGATGGGGATTAGCAAGTGATGAAGATACCTTGAAACCAGTTGCTTCTGCATTGATATAGTCGCATGTATCGGCGTGGATCGAGAGAAGCGCATTTGCTTGATAGTTATCAAGCTTAGGGTCAAATTCTCTAAGTATATCGACATCGATATTCTGGGCGATCAGCATATCCCGAACTAAGGTCGATACATTCTGATTCACTTCAAACTCCGTCAATGCTATGTCAGTGCATACCGCACCCGGATCTTTAGAGTTATCATCCCAATGCCCGACGACGATACCAACCAGTGGTTTCAATCTGGGAGTGGGGACAATTAACTGCTCTTCAGGTTCTTCGGTAAATTCGGGGGCTGAGGCAATCGTGATCTTATCACCAAAACTGCCTGGGAGTAAGCCAGGATCGGTCCAGGCTGTAAATAGAGTAGCAACGACAATACCCACCGCCACAACGACCTGTAAGAAATAGAAAGTCCCTCTTTTCGATTTCTTGGTTGGCGGTTCTGAATTTACATACTTGTCTTGATTCACAGATTCCATAGTACCTTATATAGAAAAAATTTGCAAGGAATGTTGATAATATAGGAAACTATAGCAAGTTTCATGCCGTTAGCATATAGTATAGGTAATAACTTGAAACGTCATGAATTGACGATCATTTCTTCGTCATATATCCTACAGGAAGCTTAAATTTTATCAAATCTTTAATAGTGGGGGTGATTAATATTTCTTTGGTATTTAAATGAAAACACTCTCAATCTAAATTCCATCGAATTGAGAGTGTTGGACTTGAATCTAATTAATCCTTAAAACAATCCCCAGTCTGCTCCAACGCCTTCTTCCATAAAGGATAAATCCCACATTTCTGTACCCATTTCAATTAAAACAGGGAGGTCGAGGGCTTCCTGAGCTTTGCTGCGGGCCGCCTCTAATAGTGCCGGACCATATGGGCAAAAAGGTGTTGTGAGGATCATCGTAACTTCAGCTTCTTCGTTATCGATTTCGACTTCTCGAATTAAGCCCAATTCGATGATATTTAGGCCAAGTTCAGGATCAACAACTTCTCGCAAGCGTTCACGGATGGAGCCGGCAATCTCAGGGTGGGTTTCGTCAGCCTGCCATGTAGTTTTGTTTTTCACTTCGTCGCTCATTGCTCTCCCATCAATCTCTTGTTGCGGAGACCACGTAGGTACAATGTGAATCCCCGTTCAAGAGACATTTCACTTTTTCTGTCGGGACATCGAGTAACGTGGATATCAGTGTTTGGTCAACAGCACAAATCTCAGGGTGGTTCTGACCGATGTGGAAATACGGGCAGCTAACCTCCCGAATAATATATTTGTCTTCTTGTTTTTCCCACTCTACGGTGAAGCCTTCTCGATTGAGAAGAGATGTCACCGTATCAAGCCGTTCTTCCATGTTCATACTGTCAGTTTCGGCGGAAAAATCTGATGCCATATCTTTTGCCATCTGGGTGAACAGTTCGTTAACCATAGGTTCTGGCATGCTGTCTTTGAGTTGCTCAAGCAGGCGTAAAGTTAAGCGCAAATAACGTGAAGGGAACTGCTCTAGCCCGAGTTCCGTCAGAAAGTACAATCTCCGGGGGCGGCCGACACCATGACGTTCCTCTTGGGAAGCAACTAAGCCCTCGGCTTGGAGCTTAGTAATATGGTGCCTAACAGATATTGGATTAATATCTACCTCATCCGCTAGCTCATTAATCGTACAGCGCTGCCTGGTTAGTAAGGTGTGCAGCACTTTTTCACGGGTTGTTTTTGTTTGGTTAACAGTGGGATTATATGTAATCATATTTTCCTTAATAGCTCATATATTCAATTAAGTTGAGGAAGTATAGCACTTTGGAGAATTTTTGTCAATATATAAGATTATTATACTAAATATTATTGACTTTTTAAATAATATACGCTATAATTCCGAACAATAAATAAGATTTTTATCCTAAATATTGACGAAGATGTAGTGTGCGGTTATAATCTACTTTTTGGATTAGCCGCCCCATTTTATGAACTATTTTGCGAAAACACCAACCGAGGAGCTAGTATTCTATGTCCGAACTCGTTGTTAGAAATCTACACGCGAATATTGAGGGAAATGAGATTTTAAGGGGGGTTGACTTGACTGTAGGGCAAGGCCAGGTGCATGCACTGATGGGACCGAATGGGACCGGGAAATCTACCTTGGCTTATGCGTTAATGGGCCATCCCAGCTATGAGATCACAGCCGGCGAAGTCTGGTTTAAAGGGGTGAATATTTTAGACCTTGCCCCAGATGAACGCTCACGTGCAGGAGTTTTCCTAGCATTTCAATATCCCGTCGCCATACCGGGAGTATCGGTAGCGAATTTTTTACGCACCGCGGTCAATATTCGGCGTAAGGCAGAAAACGAAGCTGATCGTGGGATACCGATCCCAGAATACCGGGTGCTGCTGAAAGAGAAAATGGACTTATTAAAAATGGATCACAGCTTCGCTGGACGCTACCTAAACGACGGTTTCTCCGGTGGGGAAAAGAAACGGGCTGAGGTGCTCCAAATGGCAGTGCTCAAACCTGAAATCGCAATTCTTGATGAGACCGACTCTGGTCTGGATATCGATGCCTTGCGGATTGTCTCGGAAGGTGTGAATGCCTTGCGGGGACCAGACCTGGGTGTTTTAGTGATCACCCACTACCAGCGGATCTTGAATTACATCCAACCGGATGTCGTCCATATAATGATGGGTGGGCAAATCGTTGAAACAGGCGGCGCAGACCTGGCATTACGGCTTGAAGAAGAAGGGTATGATTGGGTTCGGGAAAAATACGAACCAACCCCAGCATAATATTTATTGGTAGTCTCCCGTTATAGTTTTGGAGGAAGATAATGACTTCAGATGCAGCAATGCTTGAAGGTATTGGTGATTATAAATACGGTTTTCATGACCCGGATACCTTTGTTTTTAAATCCAAAATAGGCTTAGACCGCGAGATTGTTGAACAAATTTCGTTCATGAAAGGTGAGCCGCAGTGGATGCTGGATTTCCGGTTGAAAGCATTTGAACATTACCAGCAGCGGCCCATTCCTACCTGGGGAGGTGACCTATCCAAACTAGATCTGGATAATATTTACTATTATGTGAAACCCACCGAACAGGAAAGTGAATCCTGGGATGATGTGCCCGAAACAATCAAAAACACGTTTGATAAGTTAGGTATCCCAGAAGCTGAACAAAAATTCCTGGCTGGAGTAGGTGCACAGTACGAATCGGAGATGGTGTACCACAAAATCCAGCAGAATCTGGAAGAGAAAGGCGTCATTTTTCTCAGTATTGAAGATGGCTTACGAAAGCACCCAGACTTATTCCGCGAATATTTTGGAACTGTAATTCCTATCGAAGACAACAAATTTGCGGCGTTGAATAGCGCCGTCTGGTCAGGTGGTTCTTTTATCTATATACCGAAGGGTGTGACAGTTGACTTACCTCTGCAAGCTTATTTCCGCTTAAATGTCGCCAATATCGGTCAGTTTGAGAGGACTTTGATTATTGCCGATGAAGGGTCACGTATTCACTACGTCGAGGGATGTACCGCTCCCACATACACCACTGACTCGTTCCACAGCGGTGTAATTGAGATTATTGTCAAAAAGAATGCCCGCGTTCGTTACACAACAATTCAGAATTGGTCAAATAATGTGTACAATTTAGTTACACAACGTGCGTTGGTCTATGAAGGTGCAACTATGGAGTGGGTCGATGCAAATTTGGGATCGAAACTAACCATGAAATATCCTTCTTGCTATTTATTAGGACCAGGTGCGCATGGTGAGATCCTTTCGATGGCATTTGCTGGTTCAGGACAGCACCAAGATGCCGGTGGTAAGATTATCCATGCTGCTCCAAGGACTTCCAGTAAGATCACGTCGAAATCGATCAGCAAAGGTGGCGGGCGTGCCTCATATCGTGGGTTATTGAAGGTGTATCCAGGCTTGACTGATGTACGCTCAAATGTGGTTTGTGATGCATTGCTGTTAGATGAAGATTCCCGCTCCGATACCTACCCGTACATCGAAATTGACTCAGATGACGTAACAATAGGTCATGAAGCCACCGTTTCAAGAGTTGGTGAAGAACAGCTTTTCTATTTGATGAGCCGTGGGCTGAGTCAGGAACAGGCTACAACCATGGTTGTTTCAGGCTTTATCGAGCCCCTAGTGAAGGAACTCCCGATGGAATATGCGATAGAAATGAACAGACTCATCCAACTGCAGATGGAAGGATCGATAGGATAGGGTATGGCAAGTAGAAAAGTTGTTACAAGGTCCGGGAAAAGACTCCCAAAGACTCAGCAATTCTCATTTACGAAAGAGATGATTCCTGGTTTTGGGACCAGCAATAATGGAACAGCATCTTACCGGTTTAACGCCTGGGATAACTTTGACAATTTACCCATGCCAACTACAAGTGAAGAAGCGTGGCGTAGAACTGATATCAAATCCCTGAATACTGCAGATTTCGTAATTTATCATGGCGATAAGCAGATAGATTTTCCACAGCCTCCAGAACAATTATTAAATCCACTCGTAGGGGAGCTGCAAGGACCACAATTAGTCTTGACACCTGATCGGATAACTCGAACAGGAAATTTATCAGAGCTTCGCGATCAAGGAGTTATCTTCACCGACCTTCTTAATGCGGAAAAGGAAAATGGCGAGCTGATCACTTCCCTGAGAGGGCAGATCGTTGCATCAAATGAAGGCAAATTCGCCGCCCTAGCATCAGCGTTCGCTGATAAGGGTGTCCTAATCTATGTCCCTCGCTATGTTCAGGTGTCACAACCACTTCACAGTGTTCTTTGGGCACCCGGAACTGGATTGGCAAATTTCTCACATGTGATTGTGTGGTTGGAGGAAGGGGCTTCTTTGACATATGTCCATGAGGCCGCCTCACCGACAGAATCGGGACAAGTACTTCATGCAGGTATCGTTGAAATTCGTGTCGGACAAGGGGCAAATTTGCGGTTTGTTGAGCTTCAGTCCTGGGGAGAAAACGTATGGAATTTTTCGCATGAAAGGGCACGTGTCGAACAGGATGGAAATCTTGATTGGGTTTTAGGCGCGATCGGCAGTCATTTGACCAAGGATTTCTCAGAAATTGATCTCGTTGGTAAAGGTGCGGTAGGCAAAATGTCCGGCTTTTATTTCACCGATGGTAATCAGCATCTCGATCACGATACCCAACAAAACCATCGCGCGCCGAATACGACAAGTGATTTGTTGTTCAAAGGTGCATTGAAAGATAACAGTCGTTCGGTTTGGCAGGGTATGATTTATGTTGCACCAGGTGCCCAACGAACTGATGGCTATCAGGCAAACCGTAATTTATCTCTGAGCCCCAACGCACGTGCCGATTCAATACCTGGACTTGAGATCCTGGCTGATGATGTACGTTGTACGCATGGATCAACTGTTGGCAAGATTGACCCAGAATTGGTTTTTTATCTTCAAAGTCGTGGTCTTCCACAGGATGTTGCTGAACGGTTGGTTGTCGAAGGATTTTTTGACCCAGTTATGCAGCGAATCCCATTTGATGGCGTACGTGAACGATTAAAAACTGGTATTCGTAATAAAATGGGATAGATGTAGCATGCTCGATTCTCAACTGGTGCAGTGAGGGAGCACCGGTAGCTCGCAAGGGATAACGAAGCGTGATTTATGATATTTTTGTGGATTTAGATGTCTTATTCATTTCAACAGTGATGCTGAAAATTGTATGTTGGAAATTGGAGGTGGAAATTGACAGAATTACCCTTCACTTCAGCCCCAGATGGGGATGAAGCATACGAAGTCGGTGATCGGGTAGAGGTGTTATGCGATCACGAGATAGATGGCGAACGGCTTCGTGATTGGTTGGTTGGGACTGTAGTACAGGTCGATCCAAAACTGATCGCTGTGCAGTTCAAAGAAAACGTATACTTGACTGATGGCTGGATGGTTCCCGACCACGTACTGTGGTATCCAAAAATCTCGAATAAAGTCAGGCAATACCGCCGCCGCCGGCGAACAAAAACTCGTTAATTGTTTTTCCCTCGGAAGGGATTGCAGACCTTGTGAATAAGATTGACACTGAGAAGATCCGTCTCGATTTCCCAGCGATATCGCGGGAAATTAAACCAGGTATCCCGCTGATATATCTCGATTCGACTGCTACTAGTCAGAAACCAGGTGTAGTGTTAAACGCGATGGATGTTTACTACCGACGGTCGAATGCAAACATTCATCGGGGAATCCATACTCTAGCCGAAGAATCTACTGCGGCATTTGAAGAAGCGCGCAATAAAGTAAAGCGTTTTATACACGCTCAATCGGCTAAATCAATTGTCTTCACTCGTAATACTACGGAAGCAATCAACATGGTTGCTCGAACCTGGGGACGAGCCAACCTGAAGCAGGGTGATGTCGTTATCCTTACCGAGATGGAACATCACTCAAATCTCGTCCCTTGGCAAATACTGGCCTCGGAATTGAAATTAAGATTGGAGTTTATTCCCGTAACTGAGGAAGGCCTGCTTGATTTGGTAGAGTATCAATCGTTATTACGTCTAGAGCCGCGTCTGGTTGCTTTCTCCCACATGTCGAATGTCCTAGGTACAGTCAATCCGGCAAAAGAGATTATCGAATCAGCCCACCAAATTGGCGCAGTCACACTTGTAGATGGTGCGCAATCTGTTCCCCACTTGCCTGTGGATGTAAGCGATTTAAATGCTGATTTCCTGGCATTTTCAGGGCATAAGATGTGCGGACCAACGGGCATCGGGGTATTGTACGGTAAAACTGAGCTGCTTGAATCCATGCCGCCGTTCATGGGTGGCGGTGACATGATCAAAAGAGTTGAACTGCGGTCTTTTGTCCCTAATTCTATCCCACATAAATTTGAAGCTGGCACACCAGCGATTGCCGAAGCTATCGGGTTAGGTGCTGCAATTGATTATTTGGGCGGAATTGGTATGGATGCGATTGCAGCATACGAGCATGAAATTATTAGCTACGCGATGAAACGGTTGGAAGAAATCCCAGGATTGTGGATATTTGGACCGCAACCACAATACAAGGGCGGTGTTGCGTCTTTCACACTTGATGACATCCACCCACACGATGTCGCTCAAGTGCTGGATACTTTTGGAATTGCCGTGCGAGCGGGACATCATTCCGCGATGCCCCTGCATGAAAAATTTAACATCCCCGCCACGACCCGAGCAAGTTTTTATTTGTACAATACCAAAGCAGAGGCTGACCGGTTGGTGGACGGTCTTTACCATGTAAAGGATTTATTTGGGTAGAAATATGGATGATCTTTATCGCGAATTGATAATCGACCGCTACAAAAATCCGATCTACCGAGGCGAACTCGACCCAAATGATATCACCTTTGAAGATGATAACCCGCTCTGCGGTGACCATATTCGCATTGATCTGCGGGTAGATGAGGACGACATAGTCACTGAGGCGTTGTTCAGCGGTCAAGGTTGCGCAATTTCCCAGGCAGCCGCGGATCTACTGCTTGAGTCAGTGCAAGGAAAGCACTTGGATGACATTAAGCTGCTCAGCAAAGAGAATATCCTGGAAATGATCGGGATCGATTTAGGTCCGGTGCGATTAAAATGTGCCTTACTGTCATTGAAAGTATTAAAGGCCGGTGTTTACGGGTTGGGTGAAGCGAGTGACAACTTAGTTGAGTGAGTTAATCTCGCATAATTGAGGGAATGAATGTATAACTATATAGATCTGGATCCCGAGAAATGCGATTTTGTTGTTATTGGAGATACCGCAGAAATTGCGAATGGCGAGCGGTTATTTGTGGAAATTGATGACCTATCGATAACTGTCTTCAACCTCGCAGGCGTATTTTTTGCAATCGAGGACAAGTGCTCACATGACAACGGATCCCTCGATGACGGTGAGCTCGCAGATCATACAATTAAATGCCCCCGCCATGGCGCATCTTTCGATATCCGCACCGGGAAAGCCGTGTCTTTGCCAGCTATCGTGGATATTGCTGCGTATCCAGTCCGGATCAATGAGGGTAAGATCGAGGTTGGTCTCCCACAATCCGTTTAGAAATATATTCAGTGATCAATATCGAGCAGCTAACACCCAGCTGCTCCTTTCTTGATTATTGCACTGTTCCCCAGGCATAGAATGTAGGTACATAAAGCACTTTCTCCTCCGATCTGATCGCCTTGGCATCGATTTTCTTTAGTAGCTCAATATCTATGTGCGGGTCAGGCAGCAGGTTGAGGTCATACTCGATCATCCGCCACTCTTCCAACCATTCATCTCCTAAGGATGGTTTCTTCCACTGCCCTCCAAGCAGACCAGCGGTCACATCAATCAACTCTACCCGGTGAAATAACGCGGATAATTTCCGACCGATCTGTGGATCGGCTCCTTGTCCTCGTAAGGAATTGGCCTGCATTTTCCCGATTACCTCCAGTTCCGGCGGATAATCAATCCGCCCGCCGTAATCAGGCTCCGCAATGGCGGCAATCTTCCCGCCTGGTCTGGTAATGCGCTTGATTTCGGTTAAGACCTGTACCGGATTAGTAATCCAAAGCAGAAAAAAGTGACAGAAACAGGCATCAAAAGTGCCCGTTTCATATGGGGTATGATAGGCATCAGCTTGAGTGTAGATGGCACTTATCCCCGTACGCTTAGCGTAAGAGAGATACTGCCCATTGATATCGAGACCATGGAGAGTAAAACTATAGCGGGGGGCTATATCAGCTTCAAGCGCACCAGTCCCACAACCAACGTCCAGGATGCGTGTCGATTGATGGATGTCAATTGCATTGAAAATAAACGATCTGATCGTTGATGTCCATTTAGCTTGCATTTTGAACCGATTATGCCAATCAGTGATCGCTTTCTTATTATCCATGAGTTCACTAAAATGAAATATAACTTCTCTCGACCAGATACCAACAATATCAGCGACTTAGTTCTGCCGCACGGTGGATTATTGGTTTTGGATATTCATTATAATTGATCGCAAATCCGGAACACAGGAGCATGTGATGTCACCTGCTGACTTCACCTTTCGCCAGTGCTCGCGCCTATAGTGTGGTTTACGATATCCATATGTAATGTCGTATCAGTTTGGGGAGTGCTGTCCGCGCTGCCGCGGCGAAACTCAGATAGGTAAACATCAAAAACAATTCTCTGAGCCGGTAACCGATCACCCTCAGATCCGGGATCCGAAGCTTGAGCTTTTGATTGACAATGTGCGCAGTGTTTGGAATGTGGGATCGATTTTCCGCACCGCTGAAGGTTTTGGTGTCAGCAAAATCCATCTCTGCGGCATTGCACCTACACCCGAGAACACCAAGCTCAATAAGACAGCGCTTGGTTCAGAACTTCTGGTACCGTGGCAGTATTACCCGAACGGCGTATCAGCCTGCCAGGAATTAAAATCACAAGGGGTTTACTTGCTTGGATTGGAAACAGCTGAAAATGCTGTGTTACTGGAAATAATAAAAGCACCCTCCTTTCGCAGGTGGGTGCTTATCGTGGGAAATGAGAATTGCGGGATTGACCCCGACATACTCTTATTATGTGATCAACTGATACAAATCAGTAAGCATGGAAGAAAGCGGTTGCTAAACGTCGCTATTGCAGCGGGTGTGGCACTAAACCATCTACGACTGCACTAATCTCTGTATCGAGATAATACACATAACCTAGAGCCCGCGCTCGTTCAGCGTGCGTGCCAGATTTCGTCCCAAGTATTTTCCAAGACATTCCCAAGTATTTTTTCTTGACCTTGCCCAGGCAGAACATCCCCATCCGGTTCTATGTACAACCACGCCCGTCCAGCACCTTCGGGTGGGTGTTCGACACTTACCTCACGAGATACTGGATTGTGTGCCGAATATGGCACAGGTATATCCCAGACAAGTGAGATATCTGCCTCCGCTACCATCTCTCGGGCTGCTTCGAGCTCGGCGTTATCAATGTCAGTGTTGGCGCTGAGGGAAATGGCATGAACTTGGAGTGCTGCTAGGCGATTGATCGCAGCGTTAATAGCAGAACGGTTTGTCTCGGTGATTGTTATGTGGACTGCGACGAAAATATCTCCGTCCATCGCTGTGGATATGGCATCCCATACGCGCTCATCATCAACCACTAAGCGGATAACGATGTGATCGAGACCCGTAGCTGAAAGCGTTTCGAAGTATTCACCCTCGCGCAGTTTCAGACCATCGGTGAGCAAGCCCGTTACCTGCCCATTTTTCTCTGCGTGGGCAATTAGCTCGATTAAGTCGCTGCGCATAGTCGGCTCACCGCCAGTGAAGATAATATGCGGGATACCTATTTGCCAAGCTTTGTCGATAATTTGCTGCCACTCGGCGGTGGATAATTCTCGTGTCACACGTTTGTGCGGTGCTGCCTCGGCGGGTGCATTCTCGGGAAGGTTATAGGTGAGTGCACAATCGATGCGATAGGGTGCAGATATGTTGCCAGAATACGGCTCGCGGCGATCGAAATCAAGGAAGGTAACAGGATCTAGATCTGGGGTTTCAACTAGCGTGAGAATGCGTTCCGAGAGATTATGGTAATCCTGGAGCGCTTGATCATGTCCTACCTGGTAGCGATGGCTCATTTTTTCTGCTACTTCATCAGCCATCATGTTATTTACGAAATAGTATGCATACTCTGCAGCGGTCTCGTTGAGATGGAGCACAGTGCTCGCGTTGATGATCAGCACCCCAACTCCATCATTTTCAATCCGTAGATGCAGCCGATAATTACGTGGATCATCTTGAGGCGAGATATAGTGGTAGATACCTGGTTCAATAGGCTCTATCGCTGCAAACCAGCGTTGGATTGGTTTTAGAATACTGCTCATGGGATCTCCTTACTTATTGTATTTCTCTAAAGTTGAACTAATGCAGATTTGCACTCAAGTTTTGAGGTTTATTCTATCGAAATTAATGTTCTGCTGTCATTTATATTCATGCTTAAAGGACAACCACCCCCACACTCTGGCAATAACGCACAATCGTGGCATTTAATCGGAATATCCGTTCGTTCCCGCAATGCGATTGACAGTGGATGATTCCAGATAGAACTCCCAGCTGTTTGTCAATAAATTACCTAAGGGTTGATAATACGATTGGCACGGCAGGACGGCTCCATCTGGTTCCACACACATATTATATAAAGCCGCAGTACACCCTTTTATACCAAGTTCCAGCTCCATTGGGTCAAAGTGGCAGTATTGGGTTGGTGTGTACCAGATTAGACGCTGGTTATATTTAGCTGTACTCGTTCGAGCTAGTTCTAGCAGCGGAGGTAGGTCTGTCTCCGCCAATCCTGTGCCGACTGATAACCCGTATCCAGAATAGATCAAAGCATTTAACCCAACGGTTGGAACACCGATATCAGCCAGGAAGTTTAGGGTTGATTCCATCCGGGGGCTGTTATCTTTCAGCATTGTAGTATTTGTCATCATGTAGAGAGGCGTATCTAAAGCATTACGGATGCCTACAACAGTTTGCTTCCATGCGCCTTTCGTGCGTACCATCTTGTCATGAATTTCTGGATCATGTGATTCCAATGTGATCTGCACATGGTCTAATCCCGCATCAACTAATTGGTTTAGATAATCCTTGTCATTCAACCGGCGTCCATTCGTATTCAACCCGGTAATTTGCCCGTTGCGCTCAGCGTAGGCGATGAGTTCTGGCAGATCAGATCTAAGCGTTGGTTCTCCACCGGTGAAAACGATATGAGGGATGGCTAAATCCCACAAGTGATCAAGTATCTTAAACCACTCTTTTGTGGACAACTCTTGATAAGAACGCGGGCGGGCATTGTAGCAGTGGGCACATTCATTATTACAGCGGTAGGTGAGTGCCAAATCCATGCGGTATGGTGCAGATGGGCGGGAAGTAAATGGCATCACGGTTTCGATACCAAGATCATGGATTGGGCAGGCTCCATCTGGGCGGACCAATTCTGAGAACTGGCTGGAATACTTCTGGTAATCTGCTGCCGCTTGACCGGCGGATACCTGGAATGTGCTGGTAATAACTTGCACTGCGTGTTCTTGTGAGTAGTCTTCCAGCAGTAGATATGCCATGAATACCGCCGTTGGATTAAGATGAATAATCCGGTTGGCATTTACCAGCAGAAAACCCGTATGATCCGGGTCGACGCGCAGATGAATCCGGCTTTTTTCGTACTCTGTGCGACGCTCATAATGATAAAGTCCCGGCTTTGGGTATTGCGATTTTATTTGCCAGGGCGACCTTAATTTGGTGCTAAAGCGAGCAATTTTCTCTTTGAAACCGGTAAACTTCAAGCGATAACTCCTGTTACCTCAAATATCTGATCTCCGTGTATTCTTCTATTCATTAGCGGCCACCACCTGCACAGGCACATGCACAACCGGCACATGCACACGCACAGGCGCAACTGCTGCGGCTGCTGGAGCCGCTCCCCTTGCTCCAGCTGCTGCTGGAATAGGATGATTTAGGAATTGGATTTGTTTTGTTTGTAATTGCACTGGTGAAAGTGGCCACATTACCAATTGTTTTTGCCGAAAAATCCTGAACTCCATTGACCAGGCCGGCTGCAAAATCAGAGCCCGGTAGATGGGGGAGTGTGATAGTACTGGGTGCGCTAGATCCTGATGGCAGGGTTTGTTGATCGGTTGATATGCTGCGTGTGGTTCCTGGATAATAATTGCCCCACCAAGGAGGCAGGATCACCATCTGATCTCGGAATAGATGTTCAGTCCGAGCTTCGTAATCTCGATCTAGAATAGTCCACTGGAGAACTTCATCGAATTTATGGCTCTTCACATCTGGTGTCCCCGCGGATTCAACTTCCGTCCAAGCGCGATCGATTATGGTTTTATAGTATGCAATAGTCTCCTTGTGGCTGAACCCTTTCATTTTCTGGGAAATACTTTTTACGAGCGCTACCATCATATTTTGCAATGCAGTCTTTCGCTTTGTAACAGATGTTTTTTGAAAAGCGGCAAGAAATTCTGTTTCATAAGCATACAAATCACCCGGTAAGGGTTTGGTATTTTGTAGCTTGAGCGGATCTCGGGATACCACTGAAGCCGCACCTTTTTTTATAACTGAGAATAATATCATTGTCAGTATCTTATCTAAGGGTTGCTCCATTAATATAGCAGCTTCGATCGCGGTTAGCCCACGCTTAATCCCATGTCCTTCAATAGATATAGTAGGCGGCAAGTACTGCAGCTTACGTCGACTGCTGCTTTTATAGGAGAAAAATAGTATGGCACCGAAAATGAGTCCAAAGCCCGCACATGGTGCGAAAGCAAGTATGCTGGATAGAAAAGCTATTACCGGTGCCCAGATGGATGGTCTGACAACAGCATCAGCTGGGATGACCGTTGTTGGGAAAGATGCCCCGAATGTATATTGGGAATACGCATCTCCATCAGGATTATGCCATCGGTACGTTATGCGACCTTCATCGTCGATTCCAGTTTCTGGTTCGTCCGTAAATCCTGGAGGTGCCGTATGCCAGCGTGGTTCTTGAGGCTGCAAACCTGGCGGTAGATGGTAAATGATTGTGTAATCTGTATTACCATAGACGAAGCCTGATCCGAAAGTGGAGGGGATAAAGACGACGCTGGCGTAGTTATCATCGAGGTCGTCTGGATAAATCACATCTTCAACCACACCGATAAATGCATGTACAGTCCCGCCTTCACCCGGTTCAATCGCCGCTTCTTTCAACCCGAGCGCAACCCCGTGAGTTAGATAGGGTGATTCCTGAATTTCAGTTATCGGGGTTCCGTTTACATCAGCAAAGATCAGGTCCCGGGCAAAACTATCATTCGGCAGCCCGATGTCTACGTAATCAATCGGCGATACACCATTGCCATTCGTGAAAACGAATACGTAGTCAATAGATGCAGTTCCATCTGCGTTCCAGTAGACATTGACGATTTGCTCGTCAACTTGGAAGAAATATATTTGAGCCGCAGCAATACCTGTAATAAATAGGAGGCATATCGTGATAGCGAGTATTCGCCAATACCGCTGAATCATAAATTTGCTCCGGCCATTGTTGGTAGAGATGAAATCAGTGAGATATTTAGCGACCACCACCAGCACATGCACAGGCACATCCGGCACATGCGCACGCGCATGCACAGCCTCCTCCACCGCCGCCGCTGCTCCACCCACCACTACTTTTTGAGACAGGTACTGGGTTGGTCTTGTTAGTAATGTTGCTGGTGAAATCAGTCAGACTACCGATTACGTTGCTTGACATTGTTTGGACCCCCGTTACCATCGAAGCTGCGAATGCACCTCCGGGAAGATTGGGCAGAGAAACGCTTGGACCAGTGCCCCTACTGGTGGGCATTGAAGTTGTTCTTGAAGGAGTTGATGGGTGGAAGGTAGGGTCGTAACGGTGCCACCATATGGGTACGAATACGGGACCGGTACCAAAAGTCCGTCGGGTACGGTCGTCGTATTCACGATCCAACATTGTCCATTCCAAGACCTCATCAAATTTCTCACTTTTTACTTCTGGTGTATCTGCAGCTTCAACCTGCTGCCATGCGCGTTCCATGATTTTCCGATAATAAGCTACAGTTTCCTTCCGGCTGAATCCCTCCATCTTCTTGGCTACGTTCTTGACAAATTTTGTCATCATGTCCTGCAAAGCGTCGCGCCTGGCTTTCTTCTCCAGTTTGAATGCCTGCACAAACTGGGCTTCGTAAGGTTGGAGACCAGCGGGTATCGGCTCAGTGATTTTGATTTCTAGCGGTTCGCGAGTGATCACCTGGGCGGCATCTTTCTTTATGACCGAGAACAAGATCATAGTTAAGATCTTATCCATGGGCTGCTCCATCAAGATCGCGGCCTCGACTGCTGTTAGGCCGCGTTTGATGCCATGTCCTTCGATAGATGCTTTTGGTGGTAGGTATTGAAGTTTCCTTCTGCGGGAGCTGCGTATTGATAGAGCAATGACCAAAATGATGAACAATCCAATACCACAGCAGCATGTCCAAGAAATCAAATCGTCAATAGATATCCCCAGCATCTCCAGGAAAGAAGTACTACCAATTGCAGACTCGGGAATGTACTTCTTGGGGAAAGAAGCGCCAAACAGATATTGGGTGTAACCATTTGCGCTTGGATTACTCCATGTGTAGGTTACTCGACCCTGCTCATCAAGCGCTGTGATTGGCTCTTGGGGGAATCCTTTTGGGGCAGAATGCCAACGGGGTTCATCTGGTTGAACACCAGGTGGCAGGTGGTACGTCACGGTTAATGCAGTGTCTCCGTGAACGTATTTTGAACCAAACCAGGTCGGGGAGAACACCGCGCTTGCATACTCGTTATCTTGGCTGTCCTCCCGAAAAACATTGCGTACTTCTCCAACATGTACCCGGACAACCCCTTGGCTACCCGGTTGAATAGCACGCTGACCTAACCCAATCGCAACACCAACACCATCCCCCATATATCCAGAACTCGATATATCTGAAAGCGCCGTGCCATTTACTTCAGCGGTGATGGAGTTTTCATTAAAATCTGCTGTGGGTAGTCCTAAATCAACATAATCAATCGGTGAAGCGGAAGCATCGTTCGTGAAGACAAGGATGTAGTCCAGGGACATGGTCCCGTCCTCATTCCAAAAGACATCTACCGATTGTTCATCCAAGCTGAAGGAATAAGTTTGGGCTAGAGCTATACCCGGAAAGCTGATGAAGAATAAGAATATGAGGGCTGCCAGGAAGATGCGCTTATACATTTGAAATCTCCATCACTAAAATTTACACACTGACGAATTCTACTGTTTCTATCTTTTTGTTATCAGGCTCACCATTTTGGTTCTTCGGTAAGCTGATAGGTGGTTTGGCAATATGGGCAGTTCACGACCGGTGCGCCAGCGACCATCTGGATATTATCCATTGTTAATACTCCCCCACAGGATTGGCATTTTAGGGTGTCCAAGTTCACATCCCCAGGTAAGTCGATCTTCAGAGTTACGTTCTGGTCTGCCGGGGCAGTCGATTTAATACGGCTGGCGAACCAAATAAGCCCGAATCCAATACCCACACTTATCAAGCCGATCACAATCCAACTAATCGAACCGTCAGGACTGAAGGCTCCCCAAATGAATAGTACACCGAAGAAGATCAGTATTGCTGCTGCGATATAGGCGATGATTCTTATGACCGACATTAGCACCTCCCAGATGAAATTTCTTCACATAAGTGTACCTTTATTGTCAGCTTGGCGCAAATGATATTTCTCCTCGATTAGATATGACCACCAACAAAGAAGGAAGTGTATACTAAGAAACCATCGCTACCTAAACGATAGTTTCGTGTCAATAATGGAGGACATTAAAATTGATACTTCTTTAGCAGGGAAGGCACTTCGGCCGCGATTGTATCTCTTCCTTGGTGAAATTCTGTTTAGATTATTACTTTGGTGGAGAATTTCTGTGATTCATAGTAACAATAATTACCTCCATACTCGAATAGTTTGCCAGCTTCCAGTTCTACGATTCGGCCTACAACGGCATCTAGGAAGTAGCGGTCGTGTGAGATTACCAGGATCGTACCTTGGAATTCGCTCAGGACTTCTTCTAGGACTTCAGCCGAGGGGATGTCGAGATTATTTGTCGGTTCATCCAAAAGTAGAAAGTTCGGATTTGTCAACATGATCAATGCCAGCTGTAAGCGGCTGCGTTCTCCTCCAGAAAGATTTCCGATCATATCTCTCTGCTGCAGGTAGCTGAAACGGAAACGGTTCAAGAATGCGACCGCTCTGCCCTCGGATAACGGAGCAGTTTTGCGGACAAGGTCTATTAGTGATAAGTTAGCCTCTAAGGTCTCATGTTGTTGGGCGTAATATCCCTTTTTCACGCTTGGCCCAAGAGTTATCCTTCCTTGGGTCGGTTGAATTTCACCATGAATCACTTTAAATAGAATGGATTTTCCTGCACCATTTGGACCAACAACTCCGACCCGCTCTCCATGCTGGATCAGGAGATTCAAGTCATGGATGATCGTGCGCTGCTGACTCGGGTCGTTCTGATCATCGAATGCTACCCGTAAGTCTTGGATTTCGAGCACCTTGGTACTGCCTCGCCAGCCCTTTAGGTCTAAATTCATCGTATCTGGTTCTAAGATCGGACGATCAACCGTTTCCATTCTTTCCAAACGTTTGAGGATGTTATTTCCCCGACGGATAAATTTGTTATTGTCATACACCCTACCCCATGTGAGCAGGCGATTGGCTGATGTCTCCAACCGGTTTATCTCTTTGGATTGAGCTTGATAGACCTGCTGCTGCCTTAGTGCACGGACTTGTTTCTCGACCGCATATTCCGAATAGTTTCCTGGATATTCATTCAACCGTCCCTGCTCAATTTCAATAATTTCATCCACAAGTAGATCAAGGAGATAACGATCATGTGAGATGAGAATAACTCCACCTGAGTAATCCCTGATGAACTGTTCGAGGATGGCTTTCCCGTGCAGATCTAAGTGATTATCAGGCTCATCGAGCAGTAATATATCTGGTTTTTGGAGAACTAAACTGGCGAGGGCAAGCAGCTTCTTCTGCCCACCCGAGAGGACATCAACTGGCATATCTAATTCTTGTTCATCAAATCCAAACCGAGAAAGGAGGTTGCGGAGGTTGTTTTCATAGCCGGGACCACCCAACTGAACATACTGTTCCAGCAAATTCGATTGTCGGTCAAGAGCCTTTTGGAGCGCTTTGGGATTTGTATAAATTTGAGGGTCTCCGAGTTGGGATTCAATTTGGTGTAACGATTGGTTAATACTCATTAGATCGGCGGATGCAGCCCGAACGATTTCGATGACTGTCTTGGATGATTCAAATTCGATATCCTGAGGCATATAAGCGATCTTGGTGCCAGGATTGCGTGATACATGACCTTCATCGAGGGGAATCTCATCCATGATAACCCGCAGTAAGCTGCTTTTACCGCTCCCATTTTGCCCGATCAAACCTATGCAGCGATCGTCATGGATACTGAAATTGAGATCTTCAAAGATCGGTTCTGAAGCATACGCAAGCTTAATGGCGTTGAGTTTAGTGACGATCATAGTCCTATATGTCTTGTACGCGGTTTAGCTGTATGGGTCTTTGATTAACTTGGAAATTACTCATTCTAGATAATTCATCGAAGGCAGATTGTAATTGATTCCCGCGCAATCTTAAACACCAGATTGTCTAGATCCAACTCACCCCTTATTTTGGGTAGAAGTTGATAAATCCCCATATTCTATACTGGTTCTAGGACGAAATTCAGAACCCCAAGGTTGTATCTTACCAATTTCTGTAACTATTTCCCACACAAATAATTCGTTTCTGGCTAATCCCGATGTAGATCATGATTTTGGCTGAAATCGAATCTGCAATCTGAGATTATGGATATTGTAATCAATCGTATTACGCAGAGGAATCCGGGGATTTATTATGTTGAATGTCTCAAAATCAAGACTACTAATCGTATAAAGATAGTAATAAATGTCACTTGTCGCATACTAGCTATTTTGCTATATTGAGGGTCGAATAAACCGTAGAATTATTTATTGGTCATTACGCGAACTTATATCGCTTCTTCAAGTAGATGGTACTACTTGGACAAGGTCGAATATAATAAGAGGCAATAGGGAAAGGAGATTAAAAGCATAGCACCTGGATGAAAATACGCCTTGAACGATATACTGGCATCGGACCTGAATGGCACAGTATTGAATAGAGTGTGCTGGTTTCCGTTTAATGCGATATTCCCTGTAAGATTAGACTATCCATTTTACCCGTAAGATTAATATAAGGAAGGAGTGTATGGAGACTTATACGCTTGAACTCCCGGCCATGTATGGTGACCATCATGTGTCTGAAGTCAGAAGGATCTTATTTGAAATTCCTGGAGTGGAAGAAGTATACGCATCGAGTGCCTTCCGGGCAGTCGAAATTTCGCATGACCCTGAAAAAGTAGCGGCTGATCAGATAAACCTGCAGTTAGACGCAGCTGGCTATATGGGTGAACTATCTATTCCGCTCGAATCAGGCATAGCAGCATACCAATCTGATAATGTCGATGTGTATTTCAGGCACACCGAAGTGTACGAACATACCCAGCAACCGGTCAGTTTTGCTCAAAACGTTAACTACGGCGGACGTGCGCTTTGGCCCTGTCCAGGTGTTGGCCCCATACATTATGTTGAAATAGAGGAGGAATAAGTTATGGCCAAAGCCAAAAGAACTTATGAAGAAAAAACGTCTGACCCTGCTGCGCAGGAGATGCTCATCCGAGCCGATGAATTAGGTCTGGGGACTGCGTTCAGCCGTGCTGATGATATGGCTCCCTGTAATATCGGTAGTGCGGGAATGTGCTGTAAGCTTTGTGGCATGGGCCCATGCCGGCTGACCAAAGAAGGGCAAACAGGAGTTTGCGGCGCAACAATTGACACCATCCAGGCACGCAACCTGATTCGTGCGATCGCAGCCGGAGCTGCGGCGCATTCCGATCATGGACGTGATATGGCTTTCACGCTGAAAGCTGTGGCTAATGGGGAAGCTGAAGGATATTTGATCCGTGATGTAGCGAAATTGCGTAATGTCGCCTCATATTATGATATCCCAATCGAGGGGCGTTCTCCGAATGAAATCGCAGATGAGCTTGCGGACCTGTACATCGCACAGTTTGGACAGCAAAAAGGGAGGGTTGTTCCTGCATCACGAGCGCCGAAAAAGCGCCAGAAGATCTGGGAGGAACAAAATGTAATTCCACGCGGCATAGATCGCGAAGTTGTCGAAGCTTTACACAGGACCCATATTGGCGATGATCAAGAACCTGTACACATACTTAATCATGCGATACGGGTTGGCCTAGCGGATGGTTGGGGGGGCAGCATGATCGCGACGGATGTTTCCGATATCTTGTTTGGTACACCCGCACCGATCCTCGGTCAAGCTAATCTGGGTGTGCTGAAAGATGATATGGTTAATGTCATCGTCCATGGCCACGAGCCAACGCTAAGTCAAATGGTGGTTGCTGCCTCACAAGACCCAGATATTATTGAATACGCTAAACAAGCCGGCGCTAAAGGTGTAAATCTGTCTGGGATCTGCTGCACGGCGAATGAAATCCTCATGCGCCAAGGCATCCCGGCTGCTGGAAATTTCCTGCATCAGGAGTTGGCAATATTAACAGGCTCTGTTGAGGCAATGGTAGTTGACGTGCAGTGTATTATGCAGGCTTTAGTTGACTTGGCTGATAATTTCCATACCAAGGTCATCACAACTTCACCAAAAGTTCGAATTAAAGGTGCAGTACATATTGAATTTGATGAGCATAAGGCTTTGACGATCGCGAAGGATATCTTGCGAACGGCGATTGATAATTATAAGAACCGTGGTGCAACCCATATTCCTGATGTGCGTGAGGATTTGATCCCCGGGTTTTCACACGAATACATCAATTATATGTTGGGCGGCTCCTACCGGGCTTCCTTCAGACCCTTGAATGATGCGATCATGTCCGGTCGTATCCGGGGTGTGGCCGCAATTGTTGGTTGTAATAACCCGCGCAGTAAGCAGGATTACCTGCATACTTATGTGACCCAGGAATTGCTCAAGCAGGATGTACTGATTGTTGAAACAGGCTGTGGAGCGATTGCGTCTGCGAAGCTAGGTTTGCTTCTTGGAGAAGCAGGATTAGATAAGGTTGGTTCAGGCCTGCGTGAGGTTTGCGAAACCGTCGGCATTCCACCTGTTCTGCATATGGGGTCTTGTGTCGACAATACCCGCATTCTGACTGTCTTGACGCAAATGGTTGAAGAAGGTGGTTTAGGGGATGATATCGACGCGATCCCTGCGGTAGGTCTCGCTCCCGAATGGATGAGTGAAAAAGCTCTTGCGATTGCGACTTATTGTGTTGCTTCAGGTGCGTATGTGATTTTTGGCGGGGCATCACCGGTCAGTGGAATGCCGGATCGCGTGGCTGATAGCGATATCGTTCTCAACTACATCAGCAAAGGGTGGGAAGAAATATACGGCGGAAAGTTGGAATTTATCCCTGACCCGGATGAAATGATTCGCTTGACGCTTGCGCACATTGATGCGAAACGTGAGGCATTAGGACTACCAGCCTACGATGCAGAACGCTTTGGACGAAGTGGTGATGACCGTATGTTTGAGCTTGAGAAGCTGCCGTTATCTGAGCGGCGCTCAGCTTTGTACGGCGTTGCCGCTGACTAGGAGAAGGGCAGATGTCACGTTATATTGCTACAAGAGCCATCCGCGGTGCAAACGCCTTAGTTGCAGAAGCGGAACTAATGCTGAAAAAAGTAATTGATGAGAAAGGACCGGATACTCCAGTTGCTTTTCCAAACACGGCATATTATTTGCCGTTGATCTATGGAATGACTGGCATTGAAATCACTAAGGTCGGTCAGCTGACAGGGGTGATAGAGCATGCCCGGCAGCTGCTCCATCCAGTTCCATCTGATAAACACTGGACACCATATCTGGGTGAGACCCTAGATAGTGGGATGGCCACATTACTCGCTGCAGAAGTTATCGAAGCTGTCCGCTTTATCTATGGTTTGCAGCCTGAACCATATCCTGGTATAGAGCTGGCGGGTGGAACTGCTTACTCAGATAATGGTGATGGACTGGTCGGACACCTGAATGGTCCAATCGACGATATACAGTTGAGATCCTGGGGCATCCAGTTGGTGGACGGGCGCATGCCGGGGTTCGCCGCAATCGTCGGGGCTGCAAAATCGAATGAAGTTGCGGTTAAATTAATCCGTGAACTCCAGCAGCGCAATATCCTAACTTTCCTGTCTGGGAATGTGAATGGACGCAGTATCATCGACCAGTTGGTGGAAGAAGGGGTTGAGCTCGGATATGATACTTACACGGTCCCCTTTGGAACTGATACGCTTAGTGCTATCTACGCACTTGGCTTCGCGACGCGCTCAGCGTTGACTTTCGGTGGGATTAAAGCGGCGCAAGCCCGCGATATCTTGCTCTATAACCGAGCGCGCGTCTTCGCATTCGTATTAGCACTCGGTGAAGTTGATGATTTGAAATATGCAGCTGCTGCCGGAGCAATAAATTTCGGCTTTCCGGTCATCGCTGATACCGTTATCCCGGAGATCCTTCCGACTGGTGTGACAACGTATGAACATGTCGTATCTATGCCTTTTGATGAAATTGAAGGGAAAGATGATCTTGAAAGGACCGAAATCCTGGTCCAAAAATGCATCGAAGTACGCGGGGTTAAAGATCCGCATGGCAGATGTCCCGGTCCCCGTACCCTATGGATCTGCCTTTGAGGGCGAAGTGGTTCGCAAAGCTGATATGCGGGTTGAGTTTGGTGGTAAGAATTCTCGCTGCTTCGAATACTTATTCATGACACCATTGGACGAAATTGTTGATGGCAAGGTGGAAATTGTTGGCAATGGGTTTGATGAAGTCCCAGCCCAAGGTTCAATTGATATGGGTATTGTCGTCCAGGTAGCTAGTCGCCACATGCAGGAAGATTTTGAACCCGTATTAGAGCGGCAGATTCACTACTTCATTAATGGTGCATCTGGGATCCAGCATATTGGACAACGAGATATCGCATGGATCCGTGTCTCAAATGCAGCGGCAGAGAAAGGCTTTACCCTGGAGCATTTTGGCAAGATTCTCCATGCCCGTTTTCATGCTGATTTCGGAGCAATAGTTGATAAGGTTCAAGTTACGATTTACACTGATCCGGAAAAGTTGAAATCGTGGTTAGCCAGAGCGCGTGAGACATATGACACACGCAACAAACGATTAGCTGATATGACTGATGAACGCGTTGATGAGTTCTATTCATGCACGCTGTGCCAGTCTTTTGCACCAAATCATGTCTGCGTGATCAGCCCTGAAAGGCTTGGATTATGTGGTGCCTACAACTGGTTGGACTGTAAAGCTTCATTCAATATCAACCCAACCGGTCCCAACCAACCCATCAGATTAGGTAAATTAATTGATATCGACAAAGGATATTGGGAGGGCACGCTAGATTATGCCAGGGTCGGGTCGCATGGTGTCGTCGAGGATGTATCGATGTACTCCATAATGGAAAATCCGATGACTGCTTGCGGCTGTTTCGAGTGTATCGTAATGTATATCCCGGAGGTTGAAGGAGTAATGATTGTCAGCCGCGAAGACACCAGTATGACCCCCGCGGGGATGACATTCAGTACTTTGGCTGGTATGGCTGGTGGAGGTGTGCAAACACCTGGTGTCATGGGTGTCGGCAAATATTACCTGGTCAGCCCAAAATTCATCTCAGCTGATGGTGGCTTTAAACGTGTCGTGTGGATGAGCCCGGTTTTAAAACGGTCAATGGCGGCAGAATTTATGGCTGTTGCGGAGCGAGAAGGGATTCCAGATCTAATCGACCGCATCGCAGACGGGAGCAATGTTACCTCTGTAGAAGAACTTGAGGTATGGATTAAAGAGAAAAATCACCCTGTCCTAGAAATGGGCAGCATGCAGCCTTCTGCGAAAGAAGAAGACGAACGTGCAGCAGCTATGGAAGCTGATGTTATCTCGAAAGCGGAAGCTGTTGTCGAAGCTGCGGTGGCAAAAGCTGAAACGAAGATGGCAGTAACACAACCAGAAGTTGAGTTGCCCAAAGAACCACTGAAAACCGAAACAACGGCTCCTCCCGCGGTCCCAGCTACCGTCCCAGCGAGCAAGGTTGGGACAAAGGCAGCAGAAGATCGTGCTGACAGGGCAGTAGATATGCTCCGAAGAGCATTGATTGCAGCTTTAGCTGAATTAGGGGGTATAGAGGGGCTTGACCTGCAGATGCCTGCTGTGGAAATACCAATGCCGACCACTGCTCCAGCTCCAACCGAAGAAGAACTAGTGGATGAACAGGTGGTGGAACTAGCTCCTGATGAACCTTGGCTACCAACCGGTACCAAAACGGAAATCTTGGTTGAGAAATGGTCTGGTTCGGTAAGGGAAATCACAATCGGAGCGACAGCAGCTGATGGTGGCACCCGAACAAAAGTAGTGACCGTCGGTGGTGAGACGGCAATGCCTTTTATGAATTTTGATGGCAATATGCCCCATGAGCCGGTGATAGCGATTGAGATAAAGGATCGCAAACCTGAAGATTGGTCACCGCTGCTGCTTGAGACATGGCAGGATGTCATCGATGACCCTGTTGAATGGGCAAAGGCGGCAGAAAAATCAGGTGCAGATTTGATTCTGCTGTCCCTCAACGCGACCGATGCGGACGGTAATCCAACAAAACCTGAATCTGCTGTAGCTACGGTAAAGAATATTCTCGAAGCAACCGGTCTGCCATTGGCAGTGTTTGGTCCTGGACAGGCTGATGCGGATAATGCGTTATTGGTTCCAATTGCTGAGACGTTTAAGGGTGAGCGTCTGCTACTCGGTATTTGCGAAGATAAGAATTACCGTACTATCGTGGCTTCTGCAATGGCAAATGGACACTTAGTTAATGCTCGCACAGCGATGGACGTAAACCTGGCTAAACAGCTCAATATTCTAATCAGCGATATGGGATTACCGATGGATCGGGTTGTTATGGATCCAACGACTGGTGCCCTTGGATATGGTTTCGAGTATGGTTATTCGGTGATGGAGCGCCTTCGCCTTGCAGCTCTACAGGGCGATAGCATGACCCAACAACCGATGTTAGTCACACCAGGTGAAGAGTGTTGGAAAGCAAAAGAGTCTAAGGTGGGTACAGATGTACCTGCTGAATGGGGAGACTGGTTGGAGCGGGCGATTAATTGGGAGACATTGACTGGAGTAATGCTTATCGAGTCTGGTGCCGATATGGTCGTCTTACGGCATCCGGAAAGTCTGCGGCGCACTCGTGCTGCGATCAAAGATTTGATGGAGGCGTTCAACTAAGCAGGAGAGATTTGAAGGGATGGACGCTATTCTATCCCATTCCCAGGAGAATTAACCAAATGGCACTTTCAGGAATTCAAATATATAAATTACTTCCACAGACGAATTGTAAGGAATGTGGATTCCCCACCTGCTTGGCATTCGCGATGAAACTTGCCAATAAACAGGTGGAGTTAGCCCTCTGCCCGTATGTAAGTGAAGAAGCGCAAGCTCAGCTATCAGAGGCTTCTGCCCCTCCTGTACGCCCGATCGTTTTGAAATCGAATGGGTATGAAGTTAAGGCTGGGAATGAGGTAGTGCTTTTCCGGCACGAGAAGACTTTCTATAGTCAACCCGGATTATTCCTCCGGGTTCGGGATACAGAATCAGCTGAAGAAATACAAGCCAAGGTCGCAGCTGCGGATGAATATTCGGTGGACTATGTTGGCATTGAACTCAGCATGGGCGGGTTTGCGGTCCAGGCAAATGGTGGCGATTTTGCCAGATCGGTGTCTGCGGTCGTTGAAACCAGCCACAGACCCTTGATTCTAATTGGGGATGCCGGGCAGCTGCAATCGGGTTTGGAGGCTGCAGGAGAGCAGGGGAAGGTGCTTTTATGCCATGCCGATGCTGAGAATTGGCAAGAGCTGGCTGCCTTAGCCAAAACCCATCATGCAGCACTTGCAGTTAGCGCAGCGACGTTGGATGGTATGATCGATTTGACCGAGAAAGTGAAAGGTGTCGGGGTTGATGATATCGTAATCTCTCCCATGCAGCGTAGTTTACATGGGACTTTGGAGGCCAATACCATCGTGCGCCGGATGGCGCTGAAAAAGAACTTCCGCCCGCTGGGCTACCCAATTCTCAGCTTTCCTGGTGATACTGGCGACCCAGCTCGCGAAGCTTATTCCGCGGCACAAGCCATCGGTAAGTACAGCAGCTTCATTGTGATGGATCATTTTGCCCCAGAGGTTGTTTACCCTTTGTTAGTGCTTCGACAAAACATTTACACAGATCCACAGAAGCCAATTCAAGTCCAGCCGGGGTTGTATGAGATCAATAACCCGACGCCCGAAGATCCGGTGTTGGTAACCACGAATTTCAGCATTACTTACTTCAGTGTAGCTAATGAAATTGAAGGATCGGGATTACCAGCCTGGCTTATGGTCACTGATGCCGAAGGTATGAGCGTATTAACCGCATGGGCAGCTGGGAAGTTTGACTCAGAACGGATCGCGAAATCGGTCAAGACATTCGATGTGGAATCAAAAATCAGCCAGAAGCGAATCGTTTTACCCGGTCATGTCGCAGTTCTGTCAGGTGAACTGGAGGAAGAACTTCCTGGTTGGGAGATTAAAGTTGGACCGCGTGAAGCTGTAGATATTCCAAAATATATGAAAGAAGTTCTATAAGGAAAAACGACGCAATCCCAACATCCAAACCTCTTAGATCGTCGTTACTATGGAATGGTAGAACACATTGTAAAATTTGATACATCAGCTGTACCAGTGAGTGTACCAACCGGTGCTTTAGTCACTGAAGCAGCTTTGCGAGCTGGTGTCGATTTAAACCAACCCTGTGGAGGGCAAGGACGCTGCGGTCGGTGTGCGGTCCAGGTAACTGCTGGTGAAGTACGCCGGCGCAGCGTGCTCCGTCTTTCACAAACGGATATCGAGAGCGGTTACGCGCTTGCATGTCAATCGGTTATCGAGGGGGATGTCGAGATAGTAGTTCCACCGCAAGAAAAGATAGAAAGGCGACTAACAACTGATCGGGTGGTTGCAGAAGTCCGAGTACCGCGAGACTATAATCCAGCCTTAGCACAAACCATATCGCGCATACCTCTCACGATTACCCCACCAGATATCGATGATCAGAGCGATGATTGGAGCCGAGTACAGACCGTTCTGCGGCAGCAAGCGGGTTTGAGCGAAGTAGTTATCTCCCTCAACACTCTGCGGACAATCGGGAACTCTCTGCGTGCAGGTGGGTGGCAGGTCACAGCAGTCGTGGATAAAATGACCTGGGATTGTCCTGGATGTCCGGCACGGTTAATTGATCTGATCCCCGGGCATATTCCAGCAGATGAACCTCTTTGGGGAGTGGCAATCGATATCGGAACTACAACCGTCTCTTTGTGGGTAGTAGACCTGCTGACGGGAGAAGTGCGAGCACAGGTGGCGGAATATAACGGTCAAATTGCACGCGGGGAAGACGTTATTTCTAGAATCATATATGCGGCTAAGGATGGCGGCAATCGTCATATTCAGCAGATGGTCCTGGAGACGATTGAGGAGTTAATTAATCGGGCATGTAAGCGAATTCTGATTAAGCCCACTGATATTTCGAAGGCAACTATTTCCGGCAATAGTACGATGATCCACTTGCTGTTAGACATCCCTGCTGAAAGCATCCGTCTAACCCCATTCGTGACCGCGGTGAATCAAGTGCCATCTCTTACTGCAGCAGAAGTGGGGATTGGTATCCATCCGAACGGGACTGTGGATTGTTTGCCAGGTGTGGCCAGCTACGTTGGTGCCGACATTACTGCAGGGGTTTTGTCGTCGGGTATGGATGATACCGAATTGCTAACCCTTTTCATGGATGTAGGTACCAATGGCGAGACAGTATTTGGATCCCGGGAGTGGTTGGTCACTTGTGCCTGTTCAGCTGGCCCTGCTTTTGAGGGTGCGGGAGTCATGCACGGTATGCGCGCTACCAAGGGTGCCATTGAGGAAGTTTGGATCAATGGGCATACACTTAAACCGACCTACCGGGTAATCGGAGGTGGAAAACCACGCGGATTATGCGGAAGTGGTTTGATATCTTTGTTGGCTGAAATGCTCATGACCGGTGTGATTGATAAAGCTGGATACTTGAATATATCTTCCGAGAGCGAGCGAATCCGAGATGGGGCCCATGGCAGTGAGTACGTTGTCGCCTGGGGAACAGAAACACATGATGGAAATGATATAGTTATCACGCATGTTGATATTGACAATCTAATAAGAGCGAAAGCCGCAATTTACGCAGGGTTCAGCGTACTTGCGGTAAGTGTTGGGGTTCCACTGGGCTCTGTTGAGCAAGTCCTGATTGGTGGTTCATTCGGCAAGTATATCAATGTGGAAAAAGCCATCCAGATTGGGCTCCTCCCAGATATGCCTTGGGACAGGTTTAAGTTTTTAGGAAATACCTCAGTGTTGGGTGCATATTATGGGCTGCTCGATAAAGATTTGCGAAAGAGAATCAGCGAGATCGCACAGAAGATGACCTATATTGAGTTATCTGCTGACAACACGTTCTATGACGCCTTCATGTCAGCGATGTTTTTGCCACATACCGATTTGAGTAATTTCCCAACAGTCGCAGGAACACTACCTGCTACTAGTCCAGACAGGTGAAAGGAGGGGTAAAACCCATGTATATCATCGGAGAGAATATCCATATAATTTCAGAGAAAGTCAAGACGGCTCTCAAAGAAAAAAATGCAAAATTTTTTCAGGAGCTAGCGGTTAAACAGGTCGAGGGGGGAGCACACGCCTTAGATATCAATTTAGGCCCGCGGAAAAAGGATTGGGAAGAAGTATTTCCATGGATGGTCGAAACCGTAGAAGCGGTGGTTGATGTACCGCTTAGTTTTGACAGCACGAATATCCTTGGCATCGAAGCGGGATTAAAAAAGGTGACGAAAGCACAACCAATTATTAATTCAACTTCCGCTGAGCCGGAGCGCTTGGAAAAAGTTCCGCTGTTGGCTAAGGAATACAATACGCGTCTGATCGCCCTAACGATGGGTAAGAGCGGCATTCCAGTCGCCGCAGATGAGAGAGTGACCATTGCTTTAGAAGTATTAATTCCACGCATGTTGGAGATTGACTACCCAATGGAAAATCTCATCATTGACCCATTAGTTTTGACTGTCTCCGGATGTCAAGAGTACTGCCCAGAACTGCTGGAAGCGGTGCGGACTATACAATATGCCTGGGATCCACCGCCAGCCATCTCAGTAGGCCTTTCGAATGTCTCCAATGCCGTCCCGCACGAGATGAGACCGTTGATCAATCAAGTGTACTGTGCAATGCTCATGGGTGTTGACCTGAAGATGATGATTGCTGATCCACTCGATAAGGAACTGAAAGAAACCATCCGGATCCTTGAAGAGCGTGACGAATCAACCCCCGTAGGTAAGCTGTACTTGAAGATCGCAGACCGGATTGCAGCAATGGGAGAGCCGACCATAGACGATGTGGATATGGGTGATCCTGAGCAAGTCGCGATTTGGAAAACAGTCCAAATACTGCTCAACAAAGTTATTTATGCAGATGGTTATTTGGAGCAATAAGAGTATAATAGGGTAAGTATTTCAGTAAATGAGTATGTACCTACCATCCATAATGAAAAAATAATTTCGCTTATTTTATTAGTTTAAGGAGGCATTTTATGCCAATATTTACACCCGGGCGTCGCTGGCAACCTGCTTTTAGTCCGTTCAAAAGAGAACCATTTAACCGTCGTGTTTTGGCTGGCGTTGAGCGAGTGGTAAAAGGTCCGTTGTTTGGTTGTCGTATGTGTGGAAATTGTCTTTTACAAGAGACGGCTTTTATTTGTCCAATGGAATGCCCTAAAGGAATCCGCAATGGGCCGTGTGGAGGCTCCACACCTGAAAAATGTTATGTAGATGAAACCCGACCATGCATTTGGTATGAGATATATAATCGGGCTTACTCCATGGGACGGGAAGAAATGCTCCTGGAAGTGCTTCCGCCACTGGACTGGAATAAAACCGGTACCGAGACTTGGGGTGATATTGCCCGACAAGTAAAAGTCGTCGGGACGGCAAAGGTCTTGAAAGGTATGCTAACGAGTGATCCTGCAACACGTTCCGAAACGTGGGATTCTGTTTTTCAGCCGGTGAGACAGCCTGAGTGGTGGCAGGGGGATGCGAAATATCACCCGCCAGCTTATGAAGAACCGGTTTCAGAGCTTGAAAGACGGCTCAAGGCGGGTGAATTTGTCGTTACTGGGGAAGTTGCCCCTCCGATGACGATTGCGACAAAGAAGCTCTGCTCGAATGTAGACTTAATTGAACCTTATGTGGCAGCGATTAACTTTACCGATAGCCCATCGGCAACTCCGCGTATGTCCAGCTGGGCTTGCAGCGCTTTGGCAATTGAGCGTGGCGCCGAACCCGTGATGCAGATCGCTGCCCGGGACCGGACAAGGACTGGACTGCAAGCAGAAGTCCTGGGCGCGAATGCCTTGGGTATCCGCAATATCCTATGCCTATCTGGCGACTCAATGCGGATGGCACCCGAACCACGCGGACGGATGGATATCGTCGATATCGATTCGATCCAAATGTTGTGGATCTTGCGCCGAATGCGGGATGAAGGAAAATATCTGGACGGCCGCAACATGAAATTCCCACCTAAATTATTTTTGGGTGCTGCGGCGTCACCATTTGCGTCAGAGCCTCGCTTCCAGGCATTGCGTGAACAGAAGAAGGTGAATGCTGGTGCACAGTTTTTCCAAACGAACCTGGTATTTGATCCTGACGGATTGGAAATTTGGTTGAACGAAATTGCCAAGCGGGATATTCTCGACAAAGTGTTTATCCTGGTGGGGATAACCCCTCTAAAAAGCTTGCGAATGGCGCAGTACATGCATTCAGAAGTCCCCGGTGTTACGATTCCTGAACGCCTGTTAGCGCGGATGGAACACGCAGGTGACAACGCTGAAGAAGAAGGTGTCCAGATTGCCCTCGAGCTAATTGAGGCAGTGAAGGATCTTCAAGGCGTAAACGGAATCCACTTAATGGCTGTTGGGTGGGAGTCAATCGTCCCTCGGATTGTATCTGAAGCCGGCTTGGCACCGGCAATTGTCGAAGAGGGGAAATCTCATACTGCAGACCAGAAAATGCCAGTCCAAACGAGCTGAGTTTAAGTAAGTACACTGTTCTACTGGTTGCCCCCAAGTTCACAGAACTTGGGGGCATTTGTTGTGATGAATTGCCTACCGGTTGGGTTACTATAATTCTTCAGACATCTGTGTGTGGATAGAGTAAAATAGAAAACCCAGGTTATGAAAAAGAAGAAGCGTCTTCAGTTGTGTTCTATTGCTGCTCCTCCTATCGTTTAATACATATGGGTGTACCGTAAACACCAGACTGGAGAGTGTACATTCACAGATAGTTGTTTTTGCCGCTGCATCGCTAACCGAAGCGATGGCAGACATAACTTCGAACTTTGAAGCAGGACATCCTGGTGTACATGTTGTTCTCAATCTGGCAGGTTCCCAGCAATTGGCACAGCAGCTAATACATGGAGCGCCAGCTGATGTATTTGCCAGCGCAAACCAGCAGCAAATGGATATTGTTCAAAGCGATGGTCGGATCAATATCGAAGATCAGACCATATTTGCCCAGAACAGGTTGGTCGTGATCTACTCTCGGGACAGTAAACTCTCAATCACCGAGCTCGATGATATGGCGACACCTGATCTGAAAATCATCATCGCAGCGCCGGATGTCCCGGTCGGGCGTTACAGCTTGGATTTTATAGATAGAGCAGCTCAGGATGAAAGCCTGGGACCATCATTTCGCGAAGCAGTAACGAAAAATATCGTTTCCTTTGAGGACAATGTCAAATTTGTCATTACAAAGGTGGCTCTTAGTGAAGCGGACGCCGGCATTGTATATGTTACTGATGTTTACGGTGAAAGTGGAAATGATGTTGGTGTGATAGAAATACCTGATCATCTAAACCCGATCGCTAAATACCCAATAGCTGTTTTGAATGATAGTAAACAGAGTCAACTTGCCCGATCGTTCATAGAATATGTCACTTCGCAGGAGGGTAGAGATATTTTATCAACGTATGGGTTTACTTTCCAAAATAATTCAGAATAGGCATCACCTAAACAATTATCAAGGGTAAACGTGTCCGAAGTTGTTTTCTCTGAGCCAAAATACGATACAGATCGCAAGCCAATAAGAAAACTCGGTTGTGCTTGGTGGATAATGAGCGTTCCGCTCATCGTCTATATCATCCTGCCAGTTTTAGCATTGCTGCTAAGCACCAGTCCTGAAGAACTGTTCGAAAATATACAGCTACCTGAGGTATACCAAGCGATCTATATAAGTTTACTGACAAGTACGGCAGCTGCAGGGACCACAGTTATCTTTGGAATCCCTATTGCGTACCTGATGGCGAGAAAGGAGTTTAGATTTAAACGGCTTGTGGATAGCGCCTTGGACTTACCCATTGTATTACCCCCTGCAGTTGCTGGGTTGGCATTGTTAATGGTCTATGGACGCCGTGGTTTAATTGGGGGTTGGCTGGATTCTGTGGGTTTGCAGATCGCTTTTACGCCCATCGCAGTGATTATGGCGATGATATTTATCTCAGCTCCATTATTCATCAAATCTGCCGCAATCGGTTTCGGAAATATTGAACCTGAGTTGGAACAGGCAGCATCCTTGGACGGTGCCAGCCCATGGTATATCTTCCGGATGATTACATTACCTCTCTCCCGAGTTGCATTGTTAGGTGGGTTGGTACTGACATGGACACGAGCATTGGGTGAGTTTGGTGCCACAATCATATTCGCGGGAAATTTTCCCGGGATTACACAAACGATGCCGTTAGCGATCTACTTGGGATTTGAGTTGGACATGGAAATCGCGATTACGCTATCGGTCATCCTTATACTTATCTCATTTTTTACCTTGGTGCTATTGAAGGGATTCTTCTTGGAGAAAGACTAACAAATTGCGGGGGAAATTTTCGTTAACCTATACCCTGCCATAGACTCATCTACACCTGATAACATTCCACATTAAAGCCAGCGTTACCTGGTTGAAATCTGCGATAAAGTCTCCAGATAGATTTCCAAAGTCAACCCAGGTATGATTATTATATGAGCAGCTGCAATGTCACCGTTTCTACCTGGACTGGTATTCTTATTTGGTCCTCAGCATTCTACTTGAGTGATTCAACTTTTCTTGCTCATAACATAATTTCTGATGATTGGTGATACATTTATTAGATCTGAAGCAGATTTTAAATGAGATCGACCAGACTTTTTCATCGCTGTGTTACTTTGGGGTATCGTTGCCTCAAATATAAATGTTACCGAATAAGTTTCCATAAGCTAGCTACATTATCATCAATCTTGTTACGTAAAGTCACCGGATTGAGTCGGAAATATTGCCCGGTAAGCCTGGCTTTCACCTCAAACGAGACATCCTTTGAAGCCAATACTCGGCGGAATGGAGTTGCAGCCAGATCATATCGTCTGACGGTACGACCGTCAATCTGTTCTTTACCAATCAATTTGAGAACTGGCTGAAAGAAGTTGACGTACAGGCGCAGATCTTCGTAGATAGCGCTCAATAAATTCAGTTCATCCTGGGTTTCAAACCGGTCATAGCCAATCAGATGACGTACCACTGACCAGTTCTTCTGCTCCACGTGCGCCTGGTCATTTTTCCTGTACGGGCGCGAACGAGTGAAGGTGATTTGTTCGGTCAGGCAATAGCGATAAAGGATATCGTTGATGAACATCGCTAGAGCTGATAATTGAATCCTGTTATACTATCCCAAATCGAAGGATTATTGCATTTGTATTTTTCCCGTGGTCGATTTTGAATAACTGGTCGTCATTAATTCGCATAAAGGTATGTATAGTTAGATTATGGCTGAATCCGATAAAGCCTGGTTGGAGCGGGAAGCTGGCAAGTCGCTAAACAGGTTGCTGCCGAAATTGGCTGAACGATTTTCCAAAGAAGCCAAAGATCAACCAGGAAACTGGGCGGCACTATCATCGAGATTAAATTCTCATTTTAATGACCTGTTTAGCCTTTACTTTTCTTTGTATCATCAAGAATACGATTTCTTCTTCCACTTAGAAGATCTTCTCTACTCCTTAGCCAAAGCGTGGTTCGCGCGTCCAGAAGATCTTAAAAAATTGGACCCTAAACGCGAGCGAGACCCTCTATGGTACCAATCAAATAGATCACTGGGAGCAGTGTGTTATGTAGATTTATTCGCAGGCGATTTGGAAAATTTGAAGGAAAAGATCCCCTATTTCGAGGAGCTTGGGGTAAATTTCATCCATCTAATGCCGCTGTTTCTTGTACCGGAAGGTAATAATGACGGTGGGTACGCAGTGAGCAGCTATCGAGAAGTAGCGCCACCACTCGGTTCGATGGAGTTATTACGCGATTTTACGGGTTTGCTGCGAGCAAAAGGAATTAACCTCATACTTGATTTTGTTTTCAACCATACCGCTGATGATCATGAGTGGGCTAGACGGGCAAAAAGTGGTGAGGAAGAATTCCAAGAGTATTACTTTATTTTCCCAGATCGGAAAAAACCAGATGCATATGAGACCACACTGCGAGAGATATTCCCTCAAGAGCATAGAGGTGCTTTTACATATCACCGAGGACTAGATGCTTGGGTTTGGACGACGTTCCACAGCTACCAATGGGACTTAAATTATACCAATCCGGTAGTCTTTAACCGTATGGTTGAAGAAATGTTGTTTCTCGCGAATATTGGCGTCAACGTTTTAAGGCTCGATGCACTTGCATTTATCTGGAAGACGCTGGGGACGGCTTGTGAAAATCTACCGGAAGCCCATATCTTAATTCGAGCATTTAATCGGGTTGTTCGTATTGCAGCGCCTTCTATGGTTTTCTTATCGGAAGCTATCGTTCATCCGGACGAAGTAGCGAAGTACATTGACCCAGGTGAATGCCAGCTTTCTTATAATCCACAGCTAATGGCACTACTATGGAGTACTTTAGCTTCTAGGGAGACAAGTTTATTAAGACTCGCATTGAACGAGCGATTTACTATTGATAATAGATGTGCTTGGGTTAACTATATACGCTGCCATGATGATATCGGATGGACATTTTCTAATGAAGATGCGAGGTATGTTGACATCAATGCATATGATCACCGGCGCTTTCTTAATTCCTTTTATACAGGAAGATTTTCTGGAAGTTTTGCACGCGGCTTGCCTTTCCAAGAAAATCCGAGAACAGGTGATGCGCGGATTTCAGGCACCTGTGCATCTCTAGCTGGTCTGGAAAAAGCACTCCAAGAAGAGACGGAGAAAGAAGTAGAACTCGCAATAAAACGTATTCTATTGATTCATGCAGTGATTCTTACCATCGGGGGATTGCCAATGATATATTTTGGTGATGAAATTGGCACATTGAATGATTACAGCTACATTTTAGACCCAGATAAAGCACACGATAGCCGTTGGGTTCATCGCCCCAGAACTGACTGGAATAAGATGGACAAACGCTTTGCTGCGGAAACCTTGGAGGGTAAAGTCTACTCAGGTCTTAAATTACTGATTGATTTTCGGAAAGTAACAGAGACATTCTCGGTCGGAAATTTCGAGATTGCTGAGGTCGATAATGAGCATATACTTGGGTACATACGCTCAGATTCATCTAACACAATCTTGGTGTTGGCTAATTTCAGCGATTACCCTCAGGTTGTAGCTGCCAACACGTTACGTTTGTATCTATTAGGTTATAAATACTTAGACCTGTTAGCCGGTATAGAGATTGATTTCGAGGACCGAGAGATTGAAGCGTATGGTATTCTTTTTTTGACTTCACTTAATGTTCTAGCGAGTTAGTTATGTTATCCGGCAGCCACTTCTCTAGTATCAATACTCAAAGTGGACGATTATTGGAAGTTGGGTCCGTATGAATCAAAAAAACGTCACAAATACAGTGGTCTGGGAAGAATTGAATGTGATCTGGCAGAAGATAAAAGCCGTTTATCGACCTGCCCTTAGCTCTGAACTATCTGAGAGCAAGATTTCACGTAGCGATTGGGGTTTGCTATTGGCAGTATTAAAATTCGAACCGGAGGAAACAACACCCGGACATCTAATGATCCGAAACCCATTTACTGCCGCTGAAGTGTACCGGGAAAGGCTTGAAGAGCTGACCAGTGCGGGATACCTCAGGAAAACGCAGGCTGGTAAGTTCGTACTTACTAGCACAGGGCGAGAGCTTACGGAGAGATTAATAAACAATGCTCGTAATGCAATGGATAGGATAACTCTTAACCCGGACGAGAGCGTTGATATGATATTTGATTCCTTAAATAGATTGCTGCAAGCGAGTTTAGAGGCGCCATCTCCGCCAAATAACTGGTCCATTGGATTGAGCTATAAGCTGATGCCGCCAGCTGACCGTCGGATACCTTATATCGAACAGACCATTACGTGCATAGCTGCATATTATGATGACTCTTATCTAGCGGCTTGGAGAAAAAGCAGATTGAGCGCTACAGCGTTAGAAACATTGACATTGTTCTGGCGTGGCGAGGCGAATTCATATGATACGCTATGCGATCGACTGGCACACAGGGGTCATTCATGTGATGTGTATGCTGGAATTGTAGACGACCTTCGTGCACTTGAATATGTCAAAGGCTCCAATGATGACCTCTGGATAACTCCAACTGGCAGGTTGGTTAGAATTCAAATCGAAGATGATACAGAAAACTACTTCTATAATCCTTGGAAAGTATTGGAGGATGACGAGAAGACGCGTTTACTTCGGCTATTGCAAGAGTTTTCTACTTGAACAGTGGGGGATTAGTAGAGTTCCACATTAATACCTGTTGAGATATCCATGCGTATTGAAGACTTAATGGAAGCTTTACCGAAAAATTACTCACAAGCTGATCGTGAGCTTGTGATGCGAGCCTATCATGTAGCTGACCAAGCACACACCGGGCAAAAACGTGCCTCAGGTGAATCGTACGTAAATCACTGCATTGCTGTGGCGAGCATACTGGCCGAATTGCGTGTACCTCCGGCAGTTATCGCAGCCGGATTGCTCCATGACACAGTAGAAGATACAGATATTCAATTAAGCGACTTATCCCGCGATTTTGGTGGCGAGATAGCCATGTTGGTTGATGGCGTCACTAAGTTAACACAATTACCAAGGGTCACGCGAGGTGATCAGCATCAAGAAGAAGAACAACAAAGTGAAGCAGACCGCTTGATAGCCGAAAGGCGCGGCTTGCCAGACCCTGATGCAGAGGCCCAGCAAATTACTCGCAGCCGCAAATACGATTTGGTATCGGAGACACTTCGGAAGACTTTTCTGGCCATGGGGGAAGATGTCAATGTGGTGTTGATAAAGTTAGCTGACCGGCTGCATAATATGCGAACTTTAGATTCTATGCCAGAGCATAAAAGACAGCGCATATCCAAAGAGACATTAGATATTTTTGCACCACTTGCTAATCGTCTTGGAATCTGGCAGATAAAATGGGAGCTTGAAGATCGGGGTTTCCGATATCTAAAACCAGATGTCTATAAAGATATCGCTGATAATCTCGCCGCTCGAAGATCACAACGTGAAGGTGAGATGGCGTCAATCAAAGATGCTCTGCAAAAATGCCTAGCTGAAGCCAATATCGAAGCCGATATCTCAGTAAGGCCAAAGCATATCTACTCAATATACAAAAAGATGATCCGCAAAAGTTTACCCTTTGAGCTGATCTATGATGTCCGGGGGGTTCGTATCCTTGTGCCTTCTGTACCTGACTGCTACTCTGCCTTGGGGGTGATCCATACGCATTGGCGACCAATTCCTGGCGGGTTTGATGATTATATCGCTGTACCCAAGGACAACTTTTATCGCTCTTTACATACCGCAGTCGTATATGATGATGGCAATACTCTCGAAGTCCAAATAAGAACTGTTGAGATGCACCAAAATGCGGAATATGGCATCGCTGCCCATTGGCGCTATAAAGAAGGCGCGCCGCGCGATGAAGATTATGAAAAACGGATTCTATGGCTTCGATCGTTGATGGAATGGCGGCAAGACGTTGATGATGCAACCGAATTTGTTGATTCAATGAAAACCGATGTATTTCAAGATCGAGTATATGTATTTACTCCACAAGGAGATATTATCGATTTACCAGCTGGATCAACGCCTATTGATTTCGCTTATCACATCCATACCGATATTGGACATCGTTGTAGAGGTTCAAAAGTTAATGGCAAACTCGTATCGCTAGATTATGCCCTAAAAACAGGAGATAAAGTTGAAGTGTTAACCGCCAAGAGAGGCGGTCCGAGCCGAGATTGGCTGAACACGAACCTGGGATTGGTAAAAACCCAACGTGCCCGGTCAAAAATTCGCCATTGGTTCAAACGCCAAGCTCGCGATCAGAATATCTCACACGGGAAGACGATCCTGGATAAAGAACTTCGCCGTTTGGGTTTGTCAGATATCAATATTGATCGCTTGGCTCGTGAATTTGATTTTAGAACGATCGATCAACTGCATGAAGCGATTGGTTGTGGGGATATGCCGCTTGGTCGGTTAGTAAATCACCTTACCATCGCGGACAAAGAAGAAGAAGAACAATATCCTTCTATCAGTCCCTCCGCAGCTAGCCAAATACAAGTGGGTGATGATTTGGTAAGCGTGCTCGGTCTACGTGGCTTGTTAACGAATATGGCACGCTGCTGTAATCCTGCTCCAGGCGACGAAATAATCGGGTATGTTACTCGCGGTCGTGGAGCGACGATCCACCGCCGAGATTGTCCAAACATTCTACGAGTTCAAGACAGAGAAAGATTGGTCCATGTTTCTTGGGGTGAGGCAAAGCGAACCTTCCCGATACCTGTTCGGATCAAAGCGTATGATCGAGATGGTCTAATGAAAGATGTATCGACGGTCATCTCAGATGAAAATATAAATATGACTGGCGTGAATGTAGGGGTATCCAAGAATTTTGCCATATTCGATCTCACATTAGAAGTGCGTGATATCGCTGAATTGAGCCGAGTATTAGACCGGCTCGAGAATTTGCCCAATGTTCTTGAAGCGAAACGTGTCAGGCCAGGATAGAAAAACCCTCCTTCCATACCGATAAAAATATTTTCTCAACTTTACAGAGTGGTATAATTCAGCGCTTTAGCTATGATTCCTGGAGATTCCGATGGCGCAACTGCTGAGCGTTCACGATGCGCAGCATCGAATTCTAAAAAGCATCAAACCAGTAAGCGAAGAAACGATTCCTTTGTCGATGGCATACAATCGTGTTCTCAGTGCTGCCATCAAGGCATCGATTGATTTCCCAACTTTCGCTAATTCAAGCATGGATGGTTTTGCCGTTCGATCTACGGATCTCAATGACGCATCTCCAGAATCCCCTGTAGCTCTCAAAGTGATCGGAGATATACCAGCTGGATCAGTCCCGGACGGTTCAATTTCTGTTGGGCAAAGTATGCGGATTATGACTGGTGCAATTCTTCCTGATGGGAGCGATGCGGTTATCCCTGTAGAAGACACCGATATTGATTACCGTCATACAGGTACTCCACTGCCTAAGAATGTTGCCATTTACCACTCTGTCCCGTCCGGTGCGAATATTCGCCGGGTTGGTCAGGACATCAAAACAAATGAGATTGTTTTGGAAGCGTACTCTCAGCTCCGTGCGCAGGATATTGGTTTCCTAGCGATGTTTAGTGTAAGTATGGTTCCCGTTTTCTGCATACCCAAGGTAGCCGTTTTATCAAGTGGGGATGAACTGATTCCGGTGGGTGAACCGCTGTCATACGGGAAAATTCATGATTCGAATGCCTATATGCTTAAAGCGTTAGTGAACAAGTATGGCGGCGAAGTAATAGACTTGGGAATCGTTCGTGATAACCTAGATGATGTGAAAGCTAATTTGGATAAAGCGGTTGCAGTTGGTGTGGATTTGATCATTTCATCTGCTGGAGTAAGTGTTGGTGCTTATGATTTTGTCCGCACAGTTGTTGAGAGCTACGGAAATTTAGATTTCTGGCGTGTAAATATGCGCCCAGGAAAACCACTGGCTTTCGGGGACTATAAAGGTATCCCTATTATCGGTTTACCTGGAAATCCTGTTTCAGCATTTGTGGGGTGCGAAGTTTTTGTAAAACCGGTATTGGAAAGACTGGCTGGGATAAAAACGAGAGTTAGGCGCACTGTACGAGTAATTACCACTCAACCCATTGAATCTGATGGCCGAGAGAGCTATTTACGTGCGGTGATCAAGCAACGAGAAGGCTTTTGGGAAGCGGAATTAACCGGACATCAAGGTTCAGGCAACTTGAGATCTTTAGTCGCAGCCAACGCTTTGCTTATAATCCCTTCTGAGGTAAAATTTCTGCCGTCAGGAACTGAAGTAGACGCCTGGATATTAGATTAATTTATATCGGTGGTAAGAATTATATGGTATTAGATAAAAAGATACGGATAGGAATCGCAGTTGTTTCCCTAATTGGCTTCCTGGATTCACTTTATCTCAGTTGGGTGGAATTTTCACATCGCGAGGCGTTCTGTGGTGGGTCTGGAGATTGTCAGACTGTTGCTAACAGTCCATATTCAGAGATCGCAGGGATTCCCATAGCTGTTCTTGGAATGGGTGCCTATGTAGTTATACTTGGACTGCTTTACCTCGAACAAAAAGGAGATTTTTGGCGAGAATATTCGCCGCTGATTATCTTTGGCACAAGTCTTGTAGGCGTAATTTATTCGATTTATTTGACTTATGTTGAAATTGCGGTGATCTATGCGATATGTCCATACTGCGTACTATCCGCAATTGCCATGATGATTATATTCAGTATGTCGATTGCTCGCTTGGCAATCAACGGACCTAGGGATGATTAATCAGAGGGTAAGGAGAATAATATGCCCCGTATACGCTGTCTCTATTTAGATTGTATGTTTCTAGATGATGGGTATTGTGGTGCTGCCGCAATTGAGATCGATCCTGATATTGGATGTACCACATATAAACGCGGCAATGATATCGTCGTCGATGAAGATTGGGAAGAGGATGATCCTGATGAGATTGAGGAGTGGGATGAAATCGACTTAGAAGATGAAGATGATGATTTATGGGTAGATGATGACGAATACTAGTCAGGATTAACTTCTATCTGCTTGGGTATGTGTTCAGCGAATCAGCTAGACCCACCTGTCATCATCCAATCTCATGTGGATATTCAGATTACTACTCAACCCGCACATAGATGAGCCTCAGGCTGTTTTGTCTCCTTGAGATACATGAATATACAGGTGATCAACGAACCTTCCATCTTGGAAGGTTCGAATAATATTGGGAGAAGAAATGGAAGTTGTTATTGTTGGAAACGTAACCCTGGATATCATTTGCCAAACAGTGGATGAGGTACCGCGCTATGACTCAATTGTTTTCGATCACGTTGCCGTAACTCCTGGGGGCTGTGGATCGAATGTCGCCCTCGGATTAAATGCTTCTGGCATCCACCCAGCATTAGTAGCATGTTGTGGTATGGATAACGCGGCATCCATTATCGAGACCTATTGGCGAGATGCGGGAATTAACTTAGACTTTCTTGAGCGAATCCCGGATGTACATACGGGTACCAGTGTCGGTCTTGTAGACAGTGAATTTCAACCGCGTTTTATTCACACTTCCGGTGCGAATGCCTATCTATCCCCCGATAAATTAGATATCCCTTCCTTTGTTGATCTTGGTGCTAGACTGGTGCACATCGCAGGTTATTTTGTGCTCCCAGGTCTATTAGATATTGAGCTTGCTGGAAAGCTAGAAGAAGCAAAGTGTTCCGGCATGTTGACATCGCTCGATGTTGTCCGGTCACCGCAAATGGATACACCGGATGTATTATGGCCTTGCTTAACACATCTGGATATATTCATGTGCAATGAGCACGAAGGCTGGCGAATAACAGGTCAGAGAGATCCACATTTGATCGCAACAGCACTGCGTGCACGCGGCGGTAGCACCATTATCATCAAATTAGGAAAAGAAGGCTGTTGGGTAGAAAATGATGATTATGCGGAGCTTATTCCGGGACTGAAGGTTGATATTGTGGATACAACTGGTGCAGGAGATGCCTTTGCGGCAGGATTTATTGCAGCTTTGATATCTGGGAGTGATGTTCGGGGTGCGTGCCAAGCTGGCAATGCTGCTGGTGCCAGGATAGCAGGTTCCTTGGGAACTTTAGCCGGATGGGGATACAAGTGATCAAAATACTAAGTCTTCAACGCTCTTTCCACAGCTTCGTTGGTCGATGATAACACAACGGCGTTAACCGACTTAAGCGCTTTCTTTTTTTCTTCATTACTCGTAATTCCCCAATAATACGTATTACAATTTCCCCCTTTGTTTGATAAGATCCAAGCCGCATCTCGCACTGCTTGCATACCGCCCACGGTATCCTCGAAAACGTGGATATCCAAACAAGGCAGCTTTCCGCTCTGATTCTCAATCCCACTGATCTGTATGTCACTCATTTGGCTATTGTTGGAAGCATAATGATTCGCTGCTAATAGAGCTTGCCATTCGCTGTCATTGAATGAAGCAAAAATGGCTGCCAATGCCTGGACAGGTGATGGTTTCAACAGGACTTCGGGTTTCACCCCTACTTGTTCTGCTAAGCAGCGTATCCGACCATAGCCGATCAGTGGTATCCAACCCATGCGAACCATTGATAAAGCCATCTCTGCTTCGGGTGCAAAACCGTAATGATCAATTTGCAGATCTTTAGGAGGTAATGAAGGTCGTAATGTGTATGCACATAATAATAGCTTTCCTTCCTTCTGCATGACCTGTAATTGATATGCTTTTTCATCCGCAATCTGTGGTCTATCCAATGTCTCTATTAGTGAAGGAGAGTAAAATTCTGCAGTGTCAAGATATATTCGGCTGAATAATTCACTGCCCAGGCTGTAGTGCTGGAAGATACGCGTGGTGCGGCATTCTTGAACATCTCGAGTATTTGATAAAAGATCATGAATAAGAGATTGATCTCGAAGATGCATCAAGAATGGAGGGGATTCTTCATTTTCCCAAGTTGAGTTCACTGCTAAGGATAAAGTGATCTCTGCTGGATAGATGCCGGGATGTAAATGCCCGCTGATGAAGCGGATCGGTTCTTTATATTCCAATTTATTCGGCAAGTGTTCTATCGATAACTTGGTAATCTGCCTCAGGCTGGGAGGAAGAGTGGTTTCGGGATTCAAAATCAGGATATTCTCTAATAGAATTGCCAAGCATATTGGGACCATATCCCATTCACTAGTGATTTGGTTGGCTTCGCATAAATCGATAATGGCATCATCTGGTAGTAAGGTTGCAGGTATACCAAATTGGTCAGTAAAATACCGCAGAGTACTTTGTACAGCCCCTCGGTATCCGTGTGGTTCAACGAGGACACCATCAATATCAAATAGAAACACTTTTTTTCTTGTACACATAAACTTGGCTTTGTGGTAACTGTTCTGGTTGGAATAGTGAAGTTCGTCTAAATCAAATCTCAATGCATGCTCTACTTAAGCGAAGCTGTTGAAGAGGTATATATATCGATTCCCCTTTTGTCTGGTTGATCCTGAAGCTTTCGATAACTTGATGGACAGATGTGCTGTCCACGTTTTGCAGGGAGACAAGCTCGAGTGATGCGTTCAGCTAATCGCCAGAGATATTAATCAACGAGAAGCCATATAACATCCTGGTTATACCAAGACATAGTGTAGAGGGGATATTAGTGAGGGAAAATAACCCTTTATCGAGCTGTATATATGCCACGAATCGCTTATATTCATTTATTACTGCCTCTAATGCTTGTTCGTTTTTCGCATCAGGCTCACAAAATGCCCTATCCTAGTTAACGACATGACGCAAATGATCTCCCACTGATATGTATTTGCGTGCCACCTCGATTGGATCCGTCAGGTTTTTTTGACGGGCAGGATCTCCTTCCTGGAGCTGCACGATTTGTCCTTTGCAGGATCATTGGCTGGATATACGGTGAAGATTGACAAATTTGTACTCTTAATTTTGCGTTGCGCTCAAACACTATGGTTGAGTTGTTATTGCCATATTACTCAATGCAGACCAGGAATCAAGGAATTCCCCGACCGATCGGCGATAAATCGTGTCGCCATTAAGATAGTAGACATAGTTATCCGAATAACCGGTGATAACGACTGTGTGTTCATAACGGGCAACTATCGTGGCGAGACCATCTGAGGGGATGTAATAGATCGGGATCCCTAAGGAAACATTCCCGATAACCCAAACAATGACTGGGTATCCACGGGCGATTTCAGCCCGTAATTGCTCCCAGGATAACGGTCGATGAGCATAGGCAGGCAGGCTATACTCCCTCAATAACGCCGCCACTGGTGGGGCATGCACACCATAGGGGTCGGGAGGGATCTGCCCCCAGGTTCCATAAACGCTGCCCACAAATCCTTTGTCTGGATTATCTGACTTTGGCAGCTGGTTAAAAAATGTATACTCGTTGATTGAGCGACCGAGATAATTTGCCCAATCCACTGCAGAACGAGTTTCGCAATCTAATGGTAGCGCTTGGTTTTTACCCGTTACATTATTAAGCAGCTTGCTATCGGGGAACGGCTCTACGGTGGGTGTTGGTGTCGCTGGGGCTGGCGAAGGACTGGTATCTGCAATCAGGCACCATCCATCCAATTTCCCAGTTGAATTGCTGACGACGTCGTATACCGTGAGTGTCCAGCTGCCTTGCATTGAATCGCCGATAAATTCCGAAAGCGGTTCAGCAGGTAAATAGATTCCGGCGATTGCGGCTGGGCTGCCAGTACACTTGTTCTCTGCAGGTAATGTAATTTGATCATCGAGGAATGAGTCAATATTATCTCTATCACAGCCCAAAGGATTGGCTGGATATCCCGGACGGTCAAGCAGGATCACCATCTTACCAGTATCGTGATGGGTTAAGGTCACAACTAGATCACCAATCCATGAGTGGCGAATATCCAGAGCTACATCTAAGTCAGTGATGTATGTTGGTTCAAGAACGTTTATGGAGTTCGATACACCTGCACGACTGTTATCAGGAATGGGGAAAGAATAAGGCAATGAATCACAGAACAGCCCCGTGCGAGAGGGTACGTATACTGGAGGGGTTTGCACCGTCTCAAGCATGATAAACGGCATGAAAAGATTCGTCTGTTGGGTTGAAGTGATCAGATATGTATCTGTTAATAATTCCAAAGCTGAAATCTGTTGAGAGTCAGGTGTCGCTTGAGGAGTGATTTCGCTATTGATCGTGGCTGTTGGAGTCGGTGACAATGCAATCTCAGTCTGCTGCTGTCTTGGCTCGGATGCGGCAGCGCCATAGGTAACAAATACCAAAGCAAACAAAAAGCTAATCGGGAATAGGGAACTAAGGATTATTCTTCTTCTTCTGCTGTTAGTTCGAGTTCTGGTCATTAATAGTCGCGAGTTCCTTGTGTGTATGTTCCTTACTATACTTTTTGGTAGTCTCAACTATTATTAATTTACTGGAATTTTCATGTCCTCGGTAATTGTTGAACTAGTAAATTATTAACAAGTATTTCAAGTAGGTATGCCTATCTCAACTATCGTACCTTGACCTTCACGGCTGCGTATAGTGCAGCGCCCATTATGCAAATCTACAACTGCTCGTACAAGCGCTAACCCCAATCCACTGCCCGGGATCGATCGCGCACTTTTACCGCGATAAAGTTCCTCCCATACATGGGGTAATTCTTCGTCTGGTATTCCTGGACCGGTGTCGGCGACCTCGATATTTATCCAATTACTGTTCTCGAAGGCTCTTACTTCGATACTATCGCCAGGATTAGTAAATTTCAGTGCATTGTCCAAGAGATTGTGAATTGCTAAAGCGAGCAAATCATGATCTCCATCCATGGTCGGTAATGGCCATGGGACACGTGGGGTGTTCATTGTTAGAAATCGGTCTTGCGCTAGCGCAGATTCTAGCGTTGTATTGTATACCTCTGTGAGCAGCCCATTTATATCAACTCGACGTAATTCTAACTGGCTTGCCTCCAGATCAGATAATTTGCGTAGATCTTTAATCAAGCGGCTCAATCGGATTGCTTGCGAGTTTATGCTGGTGATTGTCTCATCATGGTTTGGACTATTCGGGTCCCCAAGATTTGCCAATCCAACCCGGATAGCGGTGATAGGGTTCTTCAATTCATGATCTAGTCGCTGCAAGAAGCGTCTTTTTTCCTCAGTATATCCCAATCGTGTTGCCTCTCGGACGGAGTTGTATCGTTCTTGGATCAAGAAAACTGAGAATACGATTACGCTTGCTGAAATTCCAATTAGCAGAACCCATGTTCCAAGGTCTGCACGGAAAAATATTGTTGGGTTTTGGATAAAACCTGCATTTAGAACGATTGATATGCCCAAACCGATTAATACTGGTGCGATAATAAGAAACCGCCAACCTTTCATGCTGATTGCTCAACCTTACCAACAAATCGGTAGCCTTGCCCAGGAACCGTTTCAATATATTCTGGTTTGCTAACATCATCACCAAGTTCTCGCCGCAGTTCTGCTATCCGGGTGTCGACAGCCCTTGAACCAACTGGGTAATCCCAACCCCACACAGCATCCAACAGCCTGTCTCTGGTAACTAATTCATCTGGATGGGTCATAAGATACTCTAACAGAGAGTAGGCTTTGGGAGTAAGTAACAACTCATTCCCAGATAGCCAAGTTCTACGGGCGATCCGGTCGATCATAATACCTCCAGAAGTTATCCTTTGGGCTGAAGCTAGAGGCGGTTTACCAGGTTGGGCTCGCCTTAAAACGGCATTCATCCTAGCAACTAATTCATGCGGATCGTAAGGTTTATTGAGGTAGTCATCCGCACCTTCATCAATCGCCATCGCCCGTTCGGATGCTTCACCGACTTGGGTCAAGAGTATGATAGGAGTCCAGTTATCTTCGTTCCGCAACTTACGCAGCACTTCACGACCATCCAATTTTGGCATGATCACATCGAGAATCATGATATCTGGCTTAAATGAGCGGATTAGCTCCAGCGCTTGCTCGCCATTAACAGCGATTTCGACAGTGTACCCACTACGTTTGAGGAATGGGGCTAGGTTGGTAGTGATCGCTGTTTCATCATCTACAAGCAGGACTTTTGGAGTATGAAATGTGTTCATAAGTGATGGAAGTTAGCGATGATTGGGTATCCATTTTGCTGCCTTTATCTGCGTGGAATTGTACCCTATATATATTGTCGTATTGGACTGCACCGGTGAACATGATTAAGAAACATTTTGTCGCGATTATCTACTGCAGACATACCACTGTGGAATTGTTTTAACCACGTACAGGTTAAACCCATGGAAGATTTCATGGCTTGCTGTCACTAAGCGACCTTATGATGGTAAGGGCAATCTAGCTATCTGGTCGCATTTGGATTTTATCTCTTCATAGATGGGTATAAAAAATATGAGTTAGATCAGGAGTAAGCATCACAATCTATTAAGTAAATGCATACTACCTGCGATCAATTATGTGTGTGGTCGGGATGTAGATGGATTAGAAAGAATACGTATTTTATTAAAATGGCAGGGGTTTTCAACGCAGCTGTTTTCGTGTTGGTCTTCAAGACGGACTTTTACAGGCACAGAACTTGTACCAGTACAGTTAATTAATAGTTTCTCTAGAATAATTGCCGCCCTGCGGAGCTAAACATGAAAATATCTAAAACTCTTACCTTGGCATTGATCTCTCTCGCGTTGACTGCCTGTGTCCTTCCAGCACCACCATCTGAATTCGATATCGTCACGCTGACACCTGTTTCGACGGACAACGTTGATACGGTTGAGCCAGAGATTACGCCTGATTTTGTGCTTACGGACGATACAATTCCAGAATTTCCACCCACGGCGACAGTAAAACCAGATAAACCTGTCACGCCATCTGGAAATGACTTTGTTGAAACTACCCAAACACCGGTAATCACTCAAGAACCGTACCGGTTTACTATCCAAGCTGGAACACCGGCTGAAACAATAAACTTTATCTACCCAGAAGCAGGCTGCAATTGGCTTGGCGTAGGTGGACAAGTTTTCAATAAAGAGGGATTTCCGATGGATGATATGATCGTTGAAGTTTCTGGAGAGTTGGCGGGAGAGTCTCTAGTAATATTGTCGATGACTGGGGAGACACCTCAGCTTGGGCCAGGTGGTTATGTTATCCAGCTTGCCAGTAAACCGATCTCGTCAGAAGGAACTTTATGGCTCCAGCTCTACGATTTAGATGGTTCACCGTTAGCAAACAAATACTCTTTTGACACATATGATGGTGAGCTTGCGTGTGAAAATAATTTGATTATCATGAATTTCAATGAAATCATTTTCGGATTAGATAATAAGATGTACTTACCCCAGGTATTTCAAGGTGCGTCGTAGATAACTAAGACGTCATTTATTCAAGTAGTTCATCTGCCCGGTATACGCCGGGTTTTTCCCTTTTCAGCGTATCGAGAATCCAATCAAACTGCTTATCATCGATAGCAAACGACATTACATACATGCGTCCATATTGTGATGAATATTACTGCGAGTTTATTCAAATCCGGATATAATCAGTCCAACATGAAAGCGATGATTTCGTAGTGAATTTCAAATGCTATTAGCTAAAGTAAAACATGGGACTCAAGTCCGGATACTATCTTATGAAGGGGGAGAAGGTGTTGAGCGGAAGTTGCGCCAGCTGGGATTGAACCCCGGTGAGGTTGTGTACGTGCGAAGGCAGGCTCCGTTTGGCGGACCCATATTAGTTGAGGTTACGGGGAGGACAATCGCTGTAGGACGTGGGATTGCCGCAAGAATCAATGTTGAAAAAGAAATCCCAGAATGCGATTAGCATTAGTCGGTCAACCCAACTGCGGGAAAAGCACCTTATTTAATCAAGTCTCGGGGTACAAAGCGGAAACTGGGAACTTTTCCGGTACCAGTGTAACGTACACATCTAGTAAATTACGTGTATTGGGGGATATTGTCGAGGTTGTAGACTTTCCAGGAACATATACCCTGAGCGGCAGCAACCCAGCTGAGGAAGTCACTCTAAAATATCTCGCCTCACATGATGTTGATGTGATTATTAATGTGGTTGATGCATCACAGCTTTCGCAAGGTTTGGGGTTAACCCTTGAACTGCTTGAGTTACAGCGCCCAACTATCATTGCGCTCAACATGATGGATGAAGCTGCTCGGTTGGGTATGACCATTGACGGAAAAAAATTGATTTCTTTGCTAGGTACCGATGCAGTGCCATTAGTTGCCAGCAAAGGGCGTGGGGTAAGGAATTTATTCACTACGGCTTACCAACTTGGCAACCTTAAGAATATCCCTGAACGTCCTAATTACTCCAAGGACATCGAGGAAGCGATTGCCGCTATAAGTAATATTCTTCAGCCCGATCTGTTCCCCCTAAAAAATGAACCACTAGCCATAAAACTGCTTGAAGGTGATCTGAGATTGACCGACTTGGTTGGGGTCGAGAATAATTTAGTGATTCCCCATGTTATACAGCTGCAGGACGAAATTGAACAAAGCCGCGGGCAATCTGCATATTGGGTGATCAATGGGGAAAGACATGGATTAGCTTCTAAGATCGCGAGTCAGGTCGTTGAACAGGGTGAAAGGCGAATCTCTTGGCGTGACCGCTTGGATGATGTCCTACTGCATCCTGTCTGGGGCTATATCACCTTGATCTTAATCTTCCTGCTGTTTTTTGAGTTGATATTTGGCATAGGGAGTGCCGTTGAAGTCCCTTTGCTAACGATGTTTACGATTCTGATCAGCTCATCTGAATACTTATCAACCGATACTTCGTTGATTGGTCAGATTATGGTCGGTACTATTCAAGGAATTGCTGGAGGCGTTGCTATTGTCCTGCCTTATTTAATACCATTCCTGGTTGTTTTAGGGATTATGGAAGATGTTGGTTACCTCCCAAGAGTCGCATTCCTGATGGATTCCTTAATGAACCGGATAGGGCTGCATGGAAAGGCGATTGTACCATTTATATTGGGCTACGGATGTAACGTGCCAGCAGTGATGTCGACCCGCATGCTGGAGGACAGGCGTGATCGATTTTTAGCGGCGACTTTGGCAACTCTCGTACCATGTGCTGCCAGGTTGGCCGTTGTGTTCGGATTAGTCGCTTTTTATCTAGGTCCCAGATTAGCATTACTCATTTACATATTTAATTTGTTTGTTATTGCATTAACCGGCAGGCTGTTGTCAAATCTGCTGCCGGAAGATAGCCCGGGTATGATTTTAGAAATGCCCGTGTATCGGATGCCGACTTTTCGGTCGGTCACCCGGAAGACGTGGTACCGGGCTAGAGAGTTTATCGTCGAAGCTTGGCCATATTTAATCCTCGGAAGTATAATATTGGCTGTATTAAAGTATCTTAATTATGCTAGGTTTTTCAACACATTTGTACGCCCAGTGACATGGGTTTTAGGTCTGCCCGCAGAGGTTGGCGTTCCGTTGATATTTGGAATTTTACGAAAGGAACTTTCCTTAGTAATGCTCGGGCAAGCGCTCGGGTCGACCGATTTTGCGACAGTATTGACCGCCGTGCAGATGGTCACGTTTACAGTCTTTGTGGTTTTTTATATCCCTTGTCTGGCAACCTTAGCAGTCTTGAAGCGGGAATTAGGCGCCCGTGATATGATAGTTATTTCAGGTTTAACTGTCATCATAGCTATTTTGGCAGCCCTGACCGCCCGTGGATTAATGGCTGTGTATAGTACACAATTATTGTGAAGGTTTCAATGCCTTTTTTAGACCATTTTGGATTACTTGCCCCAATTTATGATCGAGCAATACCGCTGCGTGAAGCCGAAAAATTCATCGAAAAGATAGGGTTACCGGTGAATGGTACGATTCTTGATGCCGGGGGAGGTACAGGCAGGGTTGCAGCTGCATTACGTGATAAGGCAGGCAGTACAGTAGTAGTTGACCTATCCTTCAAGATGCTAACAGAGGCGGCAGCAAAAGGGGGGTTGCAGCTTGCATGTTCTCACTCGGAGTATCTGCCATTTCCTGCGCATAGCTTTGACCGTGTCATCATGGTGGATGCGTTGCATCATGTTTGTGACCATGCAGAGACAGCCGCGGAGCTTTGGCGGGTTTTAGCTCCAGGTGGCCGGATTGTGATTCTTGAACCTGATATCCGTAAAATTTCAGTCAAGCTGGTAGCTCTAGCGGAAAAAATTAGTCTTGATGCGCAGTCATTTCATATCACCCCCTGCGATAAATGATCTATTTCTCGATCAGCGTAAGAAAGCAAGAATAGAAATGGACGGTTGGAATGCCTGGGTGATCATCGATAAACCCACGGAGTGACTTTCTCCGACTGGAAAGGGGGGAAAATTAACAGATACGAGGTAGCATTTCACCGGCTAATACATCGACGATGCGCGTGCTGCCAATCGAAGTTCTCATGAGGACACGATTTGCAGGGCTAGACTGGACTTCGCCAATTATCTTGGCGTTCTGCCCATAAGGTAAAGCCACCATTTTAGTCAATACGAGCTCAGCATCTTCTTTTGCTACGATTACGATTAGTTTCCCTTCATTCGCGACGTAGAGAGGGTCAAAACCTAACATCTCGCAAGCTGCCGCGACGGCAGGTTTCACTGGAATCTCAGCCTCATCAATGACAATGCAAACCTTGGATTGTCTGGCGATCTCGTTTAAACTCGTCGCTAGGCCACCTCGAGTTGGGTCTCGCAGGACATGGACATGTTCACTGCTATCAATGATCTCACTGACCAGCGAGTTCAATGGGGCGATATCACTTTCGATGTCAGTTTCGAAACCGAGGTCGCCGCGCGCAGCCAAAACGGCGATCCCGTGATCTCCCAAACTCCCCGAAATGATTACTTTATCTCCGGGTCTCGCATTTGATCCATTGATATGTACGCCAGGGATGATTGTCCCAATACCCGTAGTGTTAATAAAGAGCCCATCTGCTTTGCCCCTTTCAACTACTTTAGTGTCCCCAGCGACGATAACGACTCCGGCCTCTCGAGCTGCCTCCTGCATCGAGTGAATAATTTGTTCTAGTGTGGATATATCCAAACCTTCTTCTAGAATAAATCCAGCAGTCAGATATAATGGTTTTGCCCCCAGCATCGCGACATCGTTTACTGTTCCGCATACTGCTAACTTACCAATATCACCTCCGGGAAATGATAAAGGCCAGACAACATGGGAATCGGTGCTGATAGCCAGATCCGTGCAGTGGTTGGGGCTGACGAAAGCGGCGTCATTCCCAGCATCGAGAGCAGGATTGCTGAAATGCGGCAAGAACAATTTGCTGATTAGGTCCTGTGACATCTTGCCACCGCTACCATGTCCTAAAACGATTTTCTTATCGTGGGGAAGTGGGATTGGGCAGTTCGCGCCTTGCATGGATGGGGTTTCTCGTTCAGACATAGTTATGGAAGGGATATGGTTGAGTAGCGATAATATGCTGCACAGGCACCCTCAGAGGAAACCATCGTTGCTCCAAGAGGCTGCTGAGGGGTACACTCTACGCCAAACGCTGAACAATCATGTGGCTTTTTTATGCCCTGCAAGATTTGCCCGGCGATACAGCGGGGGGATTCTTCTGGTTGGATATCACCGACATCATACCTGATTTCGGCATCATATTTGGAGAATTCTGAACGTAAGCACCACCCACTCAATGGGATGGTACCGATACCGCGCCATTTTCGATCACACTCAGTGAACACTTGCTCTATGACCCTTTGAGCTGGTCTATTGCCCTCGTATGTCACTACTCTGGAATAAGCGTTTGCTACAACTGGTTGGTCATTCTCCAGTAGTTGGACAGTTTCCATGATTCCTTGCACTATGTCTAATGGTTCAAAACCTGTCACAACGATTGGCACCATAAATTTATCCGCTAATGGGGGATACTCCCAATAACCCATGACAGCACAAACATGACCGGCAGCCAGGAAACCCTGGACCCGGTTGTCCGGAGAACTAAGGATTGTATTCATCGCTGGGGGGACACGGACATGTGAAACAAGCACTGTGAAGTTATCCAATCCCAAAGCTCGTGCATGCAGCACAGACATTGCATTAGCTGGGGCGGTGGTTTCGAAACCGATCGCAAAGAAAATGATTTCCTTATCCGGATTCTCCTGGGCGATTTTGACCGCATCTAAAGGGGAGTAGACTACTCGGACATCTGCACCAGCCGCGCGAAGCTCGAATAAATCATGATATGAGCCCGGAACACGCAACATATCTCCAAAAGAGGTGAAGATAACACCTGGGAGAGCTGCGATTGCCAAGGCTTTGTCGATCAATTCTAAGGAAGTTACGCATACTGGACATCCGGGGCCATGCACCAGTTCGAGTTCCCCAGGTAGGAGCTGGTCGATCCCGTGCCGCATAATTGCATGGGTTTGCCCACCGCAGATTTCCATGATTACCCAGGGTTTGGTAATCGTCTGGTGGATCTTCCTTATTACACCTTGAACCAAATCAGCATCTCGGTATTCTGTCAGATGCTTCATAGTGGTTTATTTCTCCTGGACTGGATCATTTCCATCTTGACCCAAATCAAGAAACGGATCACCCTCCCCGATAGCTGCAATTTCTCGCAGCAAGCTGAGGGTTTCCTGAGCCTCATCTTCACTGATGAGATGGAGTGCAAATCCGACATGAATTACCGTGTAATCACCTATTTGCGCCTCTGGTACGTACGCGAGGCAAGCTTCGCGCGTGACACCACCAAAGTCAATTTTACCCATCATGAGATCACCTTGTTGGTATATGTCGATTATTTTTCCTGGAACTCCAAGACACATAATACCTCCGCCCTTAATCTGACCGATCCTTAATTATAAATTTCTCTCAACAAATATATCTAGACATGATTTCATGTGAGCGATGGTATGCGATCGCAGCTTGGCCAAGAGCCACACCTCCATCATTGGGAGGTACGCGGCTATGTGTATAGACCTGAAAATCATACTTGATCAATAGGTCTAATGTTTTTGCCAGTAATGTCATATTTTGCCATACACCACCGCTTAAGACAACTTTCTGAATTCCCTGTTCAGTCCGAATTCTCTGGCAGATTTCCAGCACCAGCCTGGCGAGTGTATTATGGAATCGTGCGGCTATCGTCGGTATAGAACAGCCAGCCAAGATATCAGCATAGATTCGATGTATGATTGTGCCTGTGTCGGCAAACCTTGAATAAGACAGCGGTGTGGAGTTTATTTCCGGGTTGGATATCTCACATTGGTAATAGCCATCTTCGGTTGGATCAGCTACTGCTTCTAGCTCGATAGCGGCTTGGGCTTCGTAGTTAACAGCCTGCCGGATGCCTAACAAAGCTGACACAGCGTCGAAAAGCCTGCCGATACTTGAAGTCTGAACAATATTAATATTCTTTTCAAGCATCGATCGTAATACGGTTTTCTCTTCAGCACACAGGCTAGTAACTGGGGGTAACTGAAGGTCCCAATTTATATCCGCTTTCCATAAATACGCAAGAGCGATTCTAGCTGGCTTCCTGATAGCGGCATCGCCTCCCGGTAGAGGCATGTATGCTAAGTGCGCCCAACGCTGGTAGCGTTCATAGGAAGCGATGAGGAATTCACCTCCCCAGATGGAGCCATCCTCGCCAAAACCAGTCCCATCAAAGGCGATTCCGATCACTTCTTCACCGCTTTCAAATCCATGCTCAACCATAGCAGCTGCAATATGGGCATGGTGGTGTTGAACACCGGCCAGCGGGATATTCTCTCGTTCACCTCGTTCAAGGGCGTATCGGGTTGCTAGGTAATTTGGATGTAAGTCATAGGCGATTAATTCAGGTAGGATCTTGAAGAGTTGTTGGTAATGAAGGATACCTTGCTCAAAGGACTTCAGTGTCTCATAGTTTTCTAGGTCGCCGATATGCTGGCTAAGCAATGCATATCGGCCTCTCAGGAGGCAAAACGTGTTCTTCAGCTCTGAACCTACCGCAAGTAGCGGTGGGGATTCGAAAGGTACGAGGATAGGGGCCGGTGCATAGCCGCGCGCACGACGTAGCAGGATTGGCCGTTCGATTTTTGGATTGCCTATCTCTCCTGAGGCAAGTTTCTGTGGAAGAACGCGGGCTACCGAATCATCACACCGCGTGTTGATCGGCCGGTTATGCATCAAGAAAGCATCTGCCAAGCTGGCCAATCTATGCCGCGCTTCTTGATTGTCTGTAGCGATCGGCTCCTCTGATAGATTGCCGCTGGTCATGACCAATGGGGGTAATACTTTGTCTGTAAGCGTTTCGCTTGCCAAGCAAGTATTTTGACCCGCAAACAGCAGGTAATGCAAGGGTGTATATGGCAGCATAACGCCAACTGTGGTCTGGTGAGGGGCAACCTCTTGAGCAATTGTGGATTCTGCGCGGCGTTCAACAATAACAATCGGTCTTTCGCGAGCACGTAGGAGGTCTTGTTCATCATCAGAGAGATTGCATTGCTGTTGAACAGATTTTACGTCTGCCATCATTAATGCGAACGGTTTCTCAACGTGTAGTTTTCTCCGCCGTAATTCGGAAACTGCATGGGGGTTCGTTGCGTCACAAGCGAGGTGAAAGCCTCCCAGGCCTTTAATGGCAATGATTTTCCCTTCCCGGAGGAGATTCTGGCTGATTTCCAAAGCGGCTTCACCATGAATATGCTCAGGGTCATATGCTGATTCAATATTATCTATAGCAGGGTATTCCAACCAGATATGGGGACCGCACTCAGGACAGGCAACGGGTTGAGCATGGAATCGTCTGTTTGTTGGATCGGTATATTCACGCTGACAGTAATCGCACAAATGAAAGCTTGCCATGGTTGTATTTTGTCTATCATAGGGGATATCCTCAATGATCGTCAACCTTGGGCCGCAATTTGTGCAGTTGATAAATGGGTACCTGTAGCGGTGGTTCTGTGGGTCAAAAAGCTCTGTTATACAATCCTGACAAATGCACACATCAGGAGATACGGGCTGAAATTCGCCCGGGATTGGCTCGGAGGCTACGATTTCGAATTCTGAGAATCCGAATAATTCTGTTTGTTCGCAGTGGAGATTATCGATAAGGGCAAGGGGGGGGGGATTTGCATCAATTAGTTGGAGAAAAGCAGTGATTGCCGAGTTCCGTCCCTTCGGCGTGTATGTCGACACCTGCCGAGGTGTTCCGAACCCACCCTGTTATCTTATGCTTGTTGGCCAGGTTATATATGTACGGTCTGAAACCGACCCCCTGAATGATGCCTGTGATGTGAACGTGGCATGCCTGTTGGTCCGACATTAATTCGCTGACCTACCGGCAGACATGTTGCTATCTTGTTTATCGTTGATCAGACTTGTGATCCAATCCAGCCAATAATCAATACCCTCACCCGTTCGGCAGGACAAAGGGAAAGTGATCAGGTTAGGGTTTAATATTTCGACTCCCTGACGGAAATACTCCATATTGAAATCTATATAGGGCATCAGATCGATTTTATTTACAACCAATGCATCGACACCGCGGTACATCCCCGGGTATTTGTAGGGTTTGTCATCACCTTCGGGAATGGAGGCAATCAGTACGCTGCTGTGGGTCCCAAGTTTAAAACTGGCCGGGCATACGAGGTTACCTACGTTCTCTACGATTAGTAAATCGATTTGACTTAAATCGATTTGTGGTAAAGCTTCTCGCAGCATCACTGCGTCGAGATGGCATTCCCCACCGGTATTGATCTGGACGGCAGTGGCTCCGGCTTCAGCTGCCCGGTCTGCATCAATACTGGTCGCGATATCACCATCGACGACGGCGATCTTGAATTTTGGTATGAGGTTCTTAACTGTGTGTTCGATAAGCGAGGTTTTTCCTGCCCCTGGAGAAGCCATAAAATTGAGAGCTAGCACATTTTCCTGATCAAATTGGGTCCGGTTTAGGTCAGCGATTTGTTCATTTGACCCGAGGATTTTTTCAAGTATCGGGATTCTACTTTTCATATCGGTGGCGCTCCCAGCTGGCGATATACCTAAGTCGAATTATTGTCTACATGGATCGCTTCGAGAAAGAACTCTTCACCGGAGACAATCTTGATTTTAGCGCTGCTGCAGGTCGGGCAGGTAAAATCATTCTCGCTTGGTTGATATTTTGTACTGCACTCCTGGCACTGCATTTCAGTTGGTATTCGTCGAAAATGTAGAGTGGCACCTTGAGCGACAGTATCGGCCGAGATCATGTCCCAGTAGAAACTTACTGAGTCGTCTACGATTGAGGCCAACTGGCCAATGACTAGGTATAAATCGGTAATTCGACCAGCATTGGCTTGCTCAGCGTGACGAAGGGCAATTTCAAGGATGCTTTCAGTTACTGCGAGTTCATGCATAATTGGATACAAAGAGATTTCAGCTTATCATACAGCGATTTCATACGATAGTGAGATATGTCATCTCAAAATCATACCATTTTTCTCATATATGTATAGTTACCGGAGTTTATCCTAGGATAGGGTGTAGATGCGATTGGAGTTGTTCTTCGATCAAATCCGCAGCCTTTGGGATCGCATTCTGCACATCTTTACTGAGATTACCCCCCAACGCAATATTTTCTACCTCTATACCGATAATCGTAATCGTTTCAGGTAGGTTATTAACCTGTAAGAAACTCGCCAGCGTTAACGTTTCTTGAACCCCTAAATTATGGGCACCATGGGCTTTTTCATGGTATGGATACTGTATCTCATTATGTAACAGATGCAGCGTGCCGGGTTTACTATTGCTTTGAACAGCATCGACAATAATCGCCACATCTGAGCCTTCAAGAAGGGCGAGCAGATTGAGGCCGGGTAACTCTTCGATTTCTGTTCGTATTTGGGTGTTTTCAAATGTTTGGGGGTAGCGTTCTTTCCAGGTTTTTACCACTGCGGGACCAGCCCCATCATCCCCTCGTAATGTTTGCCCTACACCAACAAGTACGATATTCATAGGCTGAATCTCTTAATTGTTTCGTGAGAGATAATATGCGGTTATGAATGCCATGCGCGTTTGGCTGATCCGCTGGATGCCCAAAGCAGGATCGTCATTAAAACTGCTGATGTGATGCACCAAGCACAGGTCGCTCCGATAATGAATGGTTCTAAAAATGTTAAGTAGATAGAAAATAGGACCCCACAAAACGCTATTCCCCATATCAAAATGGCTGCAGCCCTTCTACTTACCTGTCGTCCGTGTTCCCGCACCAACCAGAGAATTCCGATCAGCAGATAGCCGATTATTCCAAGCACGCCTATCGGTAAAATTCCGAACAGAACTGCGTAGGGACTCTGTTGGACAGCGTTACAGTCACCTACAGGACCACATACTGCCTCTGATTGGGTGATTTCAATATATGCTAAGTATCCGGCAACAAGTAATCCAAGAAGAACAGCCGCTGGTATCACCCAGCGCGGCCAAAGCGGAGGCTTGGCGAGGTCATCACTAAACATCAATATGATTATCGCGATGACACTTGCCAGCATGGCACATAGAGTGATAACCGCAATGAGGTTGCCAGTCGGGTCGAGTGAGAATTTATCGCTTAAAGAAGTAATTAGAGAACCAGATGATTTGGGAGCAGTGTCAAAATCTTCGAAGTATTCTTGGCCCGATTGACTTCTGATATTCAGTGAGAACGGTATCAAGACCTTGGATATTTGGCCAATCGATACCCCCGCTACGTAATCCAGCCTCGATAATACCTGGAAGTTGCTGGGGGATTTCAAATTTACCTACCAACACCGTCTCACCGACGACCAGTGCGGGTACACCAAGGCGCTCATCTGGAATACCGAATTCTTCAACTGTTGAACGATATAGTTTTTGCCCTTCAGGTACGGTCACATCAATTCCGACTATAACCAACTGCCCAGCATACTTTTCTAGTAAAGGGGGAAGGTCTTCATTTATGACCTTGTGGCAATTACCACAGGAAGGTGAGTAGAAAAGCACAGCGTAAACAATTGAATTTTGAGCCAAAGAGGTCAACGGATTGGAGATAAAAAGCAATCCGAGTGCTAATAATATTATTACATTTTTTGGAGTTCGCAGCATGTATGATTCTCCTGCCTAGACGATAATTTGCATAGTGGAGAGATGTTAACATCGCTCGTTTTTTCTTCTTGCCTGACCCTCTCTAAAAGTGATCAGCCAAGATTACGCCTCTTCAATATTCAATTTAAGGAAGTGTGTTGCACAAGAAATACATGGATCGTACGAACGCACGAGGTGTTCGCAAGCCAGTGTGGCAGCCTCCTGCGGCATATTGATTACTTGTGGTGCGATGGCCCATAGATCAGCCTCGATCCGGGCCAGGTTCTGGGCTGTTGGAGGTACAATATGGGCGTGGTTTATCGTTCCATTTGCGTTCACAACATACCTGTGATACAGCAGACCGCGGGGAGCCTCTGATGCAGCCGCACCCTCGCCTTCACGCAGCGTTATTTCAATATGGCTTGGACCTTGCGGGTTGTATGCCTCAACAAGTCTAATTGCCTCAGCATATACTTCAACTAGTTCAACCGCACGCGCGATCAGCGCTTTATATGGATTATTGATAGGCAGATCGATATCGATCTGGGCCAGAATTTCGCTGGCTTCTTTACCTAGCTGGTGGTAATTCAAGTTCAACCGTGCTAGAGGACCGGTGATATAGGGTGTACCATCAATGGTATGACTATGAAGGGCATTTGAGTGTTTTACGTGCCTTCTCAAGATACCGTTTTTCAAATTGCTCAACTGGGATTTTGATCCCCTGCGAAGATAGGACCTCGCCCTCTAAGATGGCGTACTCGTTAGGGTGGGTTAATGCCACGAATTCGTAATCATCGATTTCTAATTCAGGGTACTCGAGAGTGGCTGCCCAGCGAACTGTTTCCTTCGCAGCTTCTAATCCCCAGAGCGAGGTCATCTTTAAGCGATTTGATTGCAGCAATATGCGGCCAGCGATAAAATCCTCCGACGCAAGTGTTTACTGGGTGAACAGATCTGCCTCCAATTGCTCGCAGCAAATCGTTACCTATTTTTTTCAAACGCAGGGCTTTTTTTACTACTTCTGGGGCGACTTCGGCGAGGCTCAATACTGATTTATGACCTAGTAAATCAGGCGCCTGGAGCATGTAGATGTGCAGCGTATGGCTCTCTATATATTCTGCATCATACAGCAGCCGTCGTAGTGCGCGTACTTCGGATGTAATGTTTACTCGCAATGCCTTTTCGAGCGCCTGGACTGAACTCATCTGGTACGCAACCGGGCAGATACCACATATCCTAGCTGTGATATCTGGGACCTCCTGTAGGAAACGACCTTGGAGAAATCCCTCGAAGAAGCGCGGAGGTTCATAAATATTTAACTCGATGTCATTGATCTTGCCATCTTTCAGCCGGATGTACAATGCGCCTTCGCCTTCGACTCTGGCGAGGGCAGGAATCTCAATATTTGTTTGCATGCGTTACCTTCCTTCCTGGAGCAGTTCATCAGCGGCTTCACGGAATGTTGGTGCATACGCTGAAAAGTTGCGTAGAAGCTGAACAATCTCTCCAGGATGGCGTTCAAGTGAGGTGAGTATTGGTAAGAGAGGGGCTATGTCTGCGTTAGGGATTGGGCCAAAACAACCATAGCAACCGCGTCCAAATTCAGGACATAATGCTCCACAACCGCTGCGTGTAGCCGGCCCGAGACAAGGGCTGCCGTATGCCACCATTACGCATATATTGCTGGCACGTTTACAGTCAAGACAGACACTATAGTTCGGGAGATTCGGGCGCCGGTTCTGTAATAAAGAAGCAAAAACTTCGACTACCTGGTATTTGTTTACTGGGCATCCCCAAAGCTCTAAGTCGATCTTGATATGTGCTGAAATTGGAGTTGAAGTTTCCAAGGTATCTAAGAACTCAGGATGTTCGTAAACCCTTATTGCATAATCATCCACGCTGGCGAAATTACGCAGGGCTTGGATACCTCCAGATGTCGCACATGTCCCTAACGCTACAACGATCTCAGCCTGTTGCCTAATCTCAACAATCCTTTCAGCTTCGTGCGGAGTGCTGATTGAGCCTTCCACGAGGACGATATCGTAAGGGCCGGATGAGATTTCGCTGCTAGCCTCTAGGAAGAAGGCGATATCCACGGCGCTGGTAAGTTCAAGAATTTCGTCTTCGAGATTTAATAATGACAGTTGACATCCATCGCACGAAGAAAACTTGTATACCGCAACTCTCGGTTTCCTCATCAGAGTTCCTCCACGTTGAAGTATGGTTCTAAGTGTTTAAAGCTAAAGACAGGTCCATCTTTGCACACAAAATAAGGACCCACCTGGCAATGACCACATTGTCCGAGACCACACTTCATATTGCGTTCAAGAGAGACATAAATACGATCGGTTGGAACTCTTCTCGCAAGGGCTTCATAAACCACAAACCGAATCATTATTTCTGGTCCACAAGTCATGACTACGCTGTTACGCGGATCCATTTTCAAATGGTAGAAAAGAATCGGAACCACACCGACTTGACCTTGCCAGCTTTCGTCGGCTAGGTCAACAGTGATCATGGTTTCAATACCAGAGTTCTCCCATACGGCGTATTCATCCTTAAACTGCAGATGATCAGGAGTGCGCGCACCATACAACACAATCACCCGGTTGAAATCTTCGCGATGCCGCATCGCATAATAAATGATCGGCCTTAAAGGGGGTAGACCAATTCCACCAGTTCCTAAGACGAGATCTGTACCCTTATATCGATCGATCGGCCAATAGGTCCCGAAGGGACCGCGGACACCAATTTCATCGCCGACTTTAAGTCTGGCAATACTCTTCGTTACATTCCCTGTGAACCGGATCGTATGGCCGATCGTTTCCAAGTTTTCAGGATCAGAACTGATTGATATAGCGGATTCACCGTACCCGGGCGAGTAAAGCATATTAAATTGTCCTGGTTTGAAGGAGTAGTCTGCACGAACTGCGGGATCTTTAAACCTTAGCCAGAATGTGGCTATTCCACTTGTTTCTGGTCGAATATCGGTGATTTCAGCCCAGTACGGTTGCATGGGTTCGGTAGGATGGACCGCTGTGTTTTTAGGGGCGATTTTGGTGATCATTCGGCGGTCTCCTTCGCGATCGCAGCAGTTTCTTTGGTAATATCGATACCTGCCGGGCACCAGGTAATACAGCGTCCGCAACCCACACAACCGATAACTTCATATTGGTGATACCAGCTCGCGAATTTATGTGATAGCCATTGGCGGTATCTTGACCTCGTATTCGGTCTGGTATTCCCCCCAGCTATATAAGAGTAATCCGGATTGAAACATAAATCCCAAACTCGTATCCTTTGGCTTGAATTATTTGGTAGATCTGGTTGTTCATAAATATCCCAACAGAAGCAAGTTGGGCACACTAGTGTGCAACTAGTACAGCTCAGGCACCGCTTTGCGACATCTTCCCATTGTGGATGGTCCAAGCTGTCCAGTAGAATGGATGGGAGCATTTGAGGGTCTAATAATTCTCGTCCCATCTGACTACATGCTTCATCTAGCCCCAGTTTGGCTGCTTGTAGTAAGAAGGCACTGGCCGGACTGAACTGCAGTTCGCCGATCACCATCCGCCCCGCCTCGGAACCGATCTCAATCAGAAACACATCATCAAGCTCGGTGATATTGATGTCGAACCCGATTAAATTATTTGGGCCGGTTCCCATTGAATGGCAGAAGCAAGTGCCTCCGGGAAATAGGCAGTTAACCGACAGAATAAACGCTGCATGACGGTTAGCTCGATAGATTGGGTCACTGCAATCCTTTCGCAAGAAAACTTTATCTTGGATTTGTATCGCTGCCAACTCGCACGCGCGCACCCCAATTAGCGCGTATGGGTTATCCTGGCAGTCTCCTTTTTCTGCTGCCCAGCCGTTACCATTCTTTTTTACTGTAAAAAGGGTGCTGCGCGGCGGAAAGAGAAATTCCTTCCAGGTTTTAGCTCCAGGGGTGATATCAAAGTACCTTGTGTGTCCTGTGTATACCAATCGATAGCTGCCAGCATCCTGCTCGCTAGTATAGCCCTGAGGTAAGTCTGTCAATGTTGATATCTGTGAGTAGGTTAAGGTATCATCTAAAATTGTTGGTCCAATTGTCACATAACTCATCTTTTGAAGGATTGGAGAAGCTTGTCGAATTGATCTTTGCTTATGGCGACTGAGCTACCGACTTCGAGACTGATTTCACCCATGTTTACCCTCCCGCACTGGATACGCGAAAATATCGAGCAGCTGCAGGCGAGTGATCAGCATGCGGCTAGCGACGACATTGGCCAATCTACGCATCACGATATAACCGAGATCATGATCTTCTTCACACAGTTGGCGTAGCTGTCGGGCATCGAGAGCGACTAGACAGCCAGGAAGCACAGCCCGTGCACTGGCTGTACGTTGGCGGATCACAGGTGTAACACTTGACCAGCCGATCACATCCATTGGTTCAGCAGTGAATATTCGCATCCGACCTCGACCGGGCACAAATAGTTCCATGGCGACTCGTCCTTCGAGAACGATGTACAGAAAATCTTCTTTGTCACCTTCGCGGAATAACTCTTGACCAGCTTCAACTTCTTTAAACGTTGGCTATTCCACAGAGACTATCAAAATGCTTGCTATCGATTTCTTGAAACCAAGGAATCGTTTGTAGGGCAGCACGGAGTTCTTCACGGTCGGTTCCCATAATAATTCTCCTTAGAAGCTATATGTAACTGGATGAGCAGGCGAAATCGGTTGGCATCCAGTGGATTGTTTTCGAGTATGATCACCCTATATGTAGCGGGGACTATCCGGTTATTCCGCCATTTGTACTAATATGCACAAATGTTGTCAGGTGCATTCTATCACCCATACCTTGCCAAAATGTCACGCATGACAAATATGGTAGTTCAACTCATTTTTTGGGGATATTTACAAACCGCAATTATTGGCTTTGCGGCTTTCTAACTGCTGGAAGAATTAAGAACTCGGAGGGTTTTACACGGCGATGGATATTCTATCCAGAACCAATTGAGATTTTCTGGTCAGGAATGAATCAGTATTAGCTAAGGGTGATCTAGATTAGGCAAGTGTGTATATACTACCAATCGAGTATTAGGGATGATAGTTCTGTTTTATCAGATTATTGTATCGATGGATATGGAAAATTGCAGGTATATGAACTACCGATCTATCAAGCTTCGGGAGGTGAGTTCTCTTTATCTTCAGATGGTTTTTCTTCATCATCACCTTTTAGCCCTTCACGGAATGACTTGATTCCAGTACCGAGTTCACCGGCTATTTTGCCAATCCTGCCTACACCGAATAGCACAATAACGATAACAAGAATGATGATTAATTCAGTTGGTCCTAAACTGGGCATGACTAATCTCCATTAAATAGGATATCTTTACCAGGATAATCTACTTGATTATACTACGGCACAGAAAGATATACAGGTTATCATGACACTCAAACCTCAGTTGCGATTTGATCATCAATAGTTTGTCCTTGTAGGTATCTTACTTGAGCCGGAAGCGTTAATAATGGCAGATATTAGTATTATCGGAGGTGGTTTAGCAGGGAGTGAGGCAGCCTGGCAAGCTGCTGAGCGTGGGCATAATGTGCGCCTGTATGAAATGCGTCCCGTGCGTGAGACGGGTGCTCACAGAAGCTCGTATCTGGCTGAATTGGTCTGCTCGAATTCTTTAGGTTCAATGCTGTCAGACCGTGCTCTTGGCGTGCTAAAAGCTGAGATTTCGCTCATGAATTCACTTCTTCTGCGTATAGCCAATGAGAATGCTGTCCCAGCAGGCGGTGCCTTAGCAGTTGATAGGGAACGATTTGCCCAAAGTGTAACGCAAGCGCTCGTTTCTCACCCCAATATCGAAGTGATTCGACAAGAAGTCGTAAAAATCCCTCCCGGCATAACCATAGTAGCATCTGGACCATTAACATCACCCGCATTGTCAGATACCATTATGGATCTTACGGGAACCAATCACTTATATTTTTACGATGCTATTGCCCCAATCATCGACGTTAAATCTATAGATTTCAATATCGCTTTTAAAGGTTCGCGATTCGGAAATGGAGAGTTGGAAGTAGGAGATTACATTAATTGCCCGCTAAATGAAATCGAATACCGGAAGTTTATTCAAGCGTTAGTCACTGCTGATAGGATAGAACTTAGGAGTTTTGAACGCGATATTGAATTTGGTGTGAAAGCTGGTGCCTACCAATATTTTGAAGGCTGCCTACCAGTAGAGGTGCTCAGTCGCAGGGGGGAACAGTCTCTCGCGTATGGTCCCATGCGGCCGATAGGGCTGCGTGATCCACGAACGAACAGGGGGGCTTATGCAGTTGTACAATTACGCCAGGATAATCTAGCAGCCTCACTATACAACATAGTCGGTTTTCAAACCAACTTGACATTCGCAGAACAGCGGCGTGTTTTCAGAATGATCCCTGGATTGGAAAATGCCGTGTTTGAAAGATATGGCCAGATGCACCGGAATACATTCATTAATTCACCAACTTGTCTCAAGCCTAGCTTACAGTTTCATAACCGTGATGATCTCTTCTTCGCCGGTCAAATCACCGGGGTTGAAGGTTATGTTGGAAATATCGCAACTGGTTTATTGGCTGGGATAAATGCATCCCTCATAGCATCTAATCATGCTCCCCTCCGCCTCCCGAATACTACAATGCTTGGGGCATTGTGTGCATACATCACAATTGAAACTGCTGTGGATTTCCAGCCAATGAAAGCAAACTTCGGTATTCTGCCAGCTCTCGAGCCGGATCCTCCGCGAAATAAACGTGAGCGGGCAGCTCATTATTCCAAGCGTGCGATCGAAGATATGTCGAGCTTCTTAAGAAATGAGGAAGAGTTGATAATATGATGACGATAGGAATGATTCGAAGAAACCGATTATTGTTTATTTATTATGTATTAACTGCTGGATTACTCTCAAGCTGTACCAATTTGGGGAGTGAAGAACACGTGTTCAACGGAGAGCTTGCCTACCAGGATGCAGAAATCCAAATGTCCTTCGGTCCTCGCCTCCCTGACTCACAAGCTCACAGTGATACAGCTGAGTACATTCTGAGCGAACTTCAAGATGCTGGTTGGGCTACCGAAATACAAGCGGCAAATATATTGGGTTTTCCAATCAAGAATATTATTGCGAAGAGAGGTGAGGGCCAGCCGTGGTTCGTAGTTGGAGCTCATTACGACACGCGCATCCATGCTGACCGGGATCTAAACATTGCTAATCGATTGCTCCCTGTCCCCGGGGCTAATGATGGTGCCTCGGGCGTAGCAGTTTTGTTGGAATTGGCTCGCTCACTTCCGCCTGATATCAATGGGCAGGTTTGGTTAGTCTTCTTCGATGCGGAAGATAATGGTGGGATACAGGATCGTGAGTGGATTATGGGATCGATCGCCTTTGTACAACAGCTGGTAGGTCAACCAGATGGGGTTATTATCGTGGATATGGTCGGTGATGCGAACCTAAATATCCATCTTGAAAAGAACTCCGACCCTGTATTGGCAGCGAGCATCTGGGAGCAAGCTGCAGAATTAGGATATGCTGATTATTTTATTAACCAACCATATAAAGCCATCCTAGATGATCATATTCCTTTCCTGCAAGCTGGGATTCCAGCCATAGATATCATCGATTTTGATTATCCTAATTGGCATACGATTGACGACACGCTCGATAAGATTTCGGCTGAAAGTATGCAGATTGTTGGCAGTACACTGCAGGCCTGGCTCACCAAGCAGATGCCATGATTATTTGTACTGGTGACCTAGATTGCGAAGGATATGCCGGTGCTGGTAAAATTGCTCTGAAAAGTCAGTAGGAATCCCCGCTGATTAGATAAACCTGTTGGCCATATGACTGGTATTTCTTCAGCTTGGGTTCCGTAAGTCATGATCCTGGGATCAGATGCAGAGTGATCTATTATCAATAACACGGATGAATTGAAACTACTCATTAGTGAGCAAGTGTTGAAACGAGAGGAATATACAATTTATGATGACGAAAAAGATGCCAGAACCAACTGCACGACCCGTGGAACGTGCATTCCTGGTTGGTGTGGAAATCCGCAGTGAAGAGCAGCTGTTGAGCCTTGAAGACTCGCTTTCTGAGCTGGCTTTACTGGCGGATACGGCGGGGTTGGATGTCGTTGGCCAATTATCTCAGCGAAAATCTGCGCCAAATCCAAAAACATTTGTTGGATCAGGGAAGGTAGAAGAAATCAAAGCCCTCGCAGGCGAAGTAAACGCGGATGTCATTGTGTTCGATAATGAATTGTCACCGCGTCATCTGCGAGAATTCGAGAAAATCTTTGATAATCAAGCTCGCATTATAGATCGGACAGCCTTGATTCTAGATATTTTTGCTTTGCATGCCGGTACACGCGAGGGTGCCCTTCAGGTGGAATTGGCACAGTATGAATACCTGCTCCCCAGGCTCACACGTGCTTGGACACATTTGGCTCGGCAGGCAGGTGGCGGAGGTGGCCGGTCGGGAGCTGTAGGTGGTGTAGGACTGCGCGGTCCCGGAGAAACCCAGCTAGAGGTAGATCGACGTGAGATCCGCCGCAGGATCGGTCAACTAAAAAAGGAAATTGAAAAAGTCCGTGTCCATCGCCAGCAGTACCGTTCCAGAAGGAAGAGGTCACGTATCCCTGTTGTAGCCCTCGTTGGATATACTAATGCGGGAAAGTCAACTCTGTTAAACAGGTTGGCAGATGCAGGAGTGTATGTTGCTGACCAGTTATTTGCCACGCTAGACCCAACAACCCGGAGGATAGAGCTTCCCGGTGGTCAACTCGCTCTTGTCACAGATACGGTAGGTTTTATTCAAAAACTCCCAACTGAACTCATCGCAGCTTTCAGGGCAACCCTCGAGGAGATTGCTGAGGCTGATCTCCTACTGCATCTGATTGACGTTACGCACCAAAGCGCTTCTGAACATTCTGAAGCTGTCTTGCAAACGCTCCATGATATAGATGCAGACCATATACCAATCCTCACGGTCTTGAATAAAATTGATTTATTACCCGATCCCAAGAGCGCGTTGGAAATGAGTTCGGAGTTCTCAAGTTCTGTGGCAATCTCAGCCCTCAAAGGTTATGGGATATCAGAACTGCTGGACGCGGTAAATCAGCAGCTATTCGAGACCTATACCCCGCTAACAGTACGGCTGCCATATAACGAGGGTGGTTTACTAGCATTATTCCATGACCAAGGGAAAATCGAACGAATAGAACAAGAACATGGTGGTACCCTCATAAAAGGTCGGGTACCAGGACGTTTGGTAGCTCGGTACCAAGAATTTATTGTCTGACCAAATTTCAAACTGTTCGGCTTGGTTAATGAAAAAGAGATTGGGTATTTAGATCGCCGAATCTCTTTTTTGGTCTATATTTTGGGACCTGAAGCTCTAACTTCTGGGGCGGTTTCTTGAGCGTAACGCTTAAAATTGTCTATGAAGCGTGATGCGAGCGAACGGTAGCGCTTCATGTATGCTTCTTCGCTTGACCATGAGGAACAAGGATCAAGCACATTATCAGGAACCTGCGGACAGCTCAAAGGTACCTCGAATCCGAAAACCGGGTCTACCTTATATTCGACATTAAGCAGCTCTCCATTCAGCGCGGCATTCAACAGGGCACGGGTATAGCTGATGCTTATCCTTTTCCCGACACCGTATGGGCCCCCTACCCATCCAGTATTCAGTAGCCAGCAATTGGCATTATGGCGAATAATCTTGCGCTTCAACAAGTCAGCATAAAAAGCTGGATGGTGAACCATGAAAGGACCTCCAAAACAGGCACTGAAAGTAATTTCGGGTTCTTCTCCTAAACCAATTTCCGTTCCTCCTACTTTGGCTGTATACCCGGATATGAAGTGGTAGAGCGCCTGATCAGGAGATAGTTTTGCAATTGGTGGCATCACGCCAGATGCATCGCATGTAAGCAAAACGATATTTTTGGGGTGACCGGACTTTTTTTCTGGGAGAGCATTCTGGATGAAATCCAGTGGGTATGATGCGCGCGTATTTTCCGTGTAATAATCATCATCCAAATCGATTACCCGGGTCGTTTTATCAAATACTACATTTTCCAAGATGGTGCCAAACTTCCTGGTGCAAGCATAGATTTGTGGCTCAGCCGTTGGTGAAAGTGCAATAACTTTTGCATAACACCCGCCTTCAAAATTGAAAACACCCTCATCGCTCCAGCCATGTTCATCATCCCCGATTAGTCTTCTCCGAGGATCAGCCGACAGTGTAGTTTTTCCTGTACCAGATAGTCCAAAGAAGAGTGCTGCTTCGCCATCCTCGCCCACGTTTGCAGAGCAATGCATCGTCATCACCCCGTCGAGCGGCAGTAGATAATTCATTATCGTGAATATTGATTTTTTTATTTCCCCTGCGTAACCCGAATTACCGATAATGCATAGCTTTTGTTCGAAATTTAGCACGATTACAGTATCAGAATTCGTGGAATCGATTTGTGGGAATGCCTTAAATGATGGTACTGCAATCACGGTGAAATCGGGAAAATGACGGCGGTATTCTTCTTGAGTTTTTGGCAGCAAGAACATATTGCGCGTGAAGAGACTATGCCAGGCGTATTCCGTGATAATTCTTATCGGTAAGCGGTAATTTTCATCCGCTCCTGCAAAACAGTCTTGGATAAAAATATCTCGGTCTTGTAAAAAACCTTGCACTCGATTGAACAGTTCATTGAATTTATCGCTTCCATAAGGGCGGTTATATTCCCCCCACCAAACGTGTCCCTCCGTGTTGGGTTCACGGACAACATATTTATCATTCGCGGCCCGCGCAGTATGCTTGCCGGTATTAACGACCAACGGACCATGTTTTGAGATCTTTCCCTCATTACGAAAGATCGCTTCTTCATACAAAGCTTCACTGGGGAGGTTCCAATATATGCGGTTGAGGTTGAGTAAGCCCAGGCTGTCAAGTCCATAATCGCATTTCAGCTCACCAGATTGACCCTGGGCGGGGGTTTTGATATCAAGAATATTGTTCATAGCCAATCCCTAATTAGCTTTCGGTCACCAATGAAAATATCATTCGGTGCTTCAGGGTTAATCGCCCACTTGATGCGTTCTACCGCTTCTTTGATGTCTTTCACGCTCCCTGCATAACTAAGCCGTAGATAGCCTTCCATGCCAAATTCCTTGCCAGGCACTGTTACTACGAGTGCCTTATTAAGTAGGAATTTTGACAATTCAACTGAATCCTTGGCGATTGCCGAAGGACAGTAGGCCCTGAAATCCGGCAGGCAGTAGAAAGTGCCTTGCGGTTTAACAACTCTTACCCCGCTGAAAGATCGTAATTCTTGCATGATCACGTTGCGATTGTTCTCAACAGTCAACCTCAGTGATTCAACAACTGATTGCATTCCTGTCAACGCCCCCTCGGCAGCGGCTTGAAGCACTACTGAGGTGGTCGATGTTGTTTGTGCTTGGATATTGGTCATCACCTCGACCATCTTGCGTGGTGCTACTACCCATCCAACCCTGAAGCCAGTCATACCATAAATCTTTGATACTCCATTGCTCACAATAACCATTGAAGATTCCAAATCCTGCTGGGTGTATTGGTACGCATTGGCAGCTTGAAAACCATCAAAAACCAACTTGTGGTAGATGTCATCCATGATGAGATAGATTTTCTTCTGCTCGCAGAATTCAACAATTTCGGCGATGAAATCGGACGAGTAGACCACACCCGATGGATTGTTAGGGCTGTTCACAATTATGACTTTAGTATATGAACTTACCGCTCTTTCTATTTCTTCCATTCGGGGGTGAAAACCCCCGTCCTCAGGTGTAACAATCACCGGAATACCATACACCATCTTCACCATTTCGGGGTAGCTGACCCAATATGGTGCTAGTATGATCACCTCATCTTGCGGATTAATGGTTGTAAACAGGATGTTGTAGATCGATTGCTTGGCGCCATACGAGACAATTACATTTTCTGGAGCGACTAACTTGTTGTAATTATCTTCCATATAGTGGATGATCGCTTTTTTCAAGGAAAGAGTTCCGTCAGGAGGTGTATATTTGATATTACCGGTGGCGAGTTTGGCAGCTGAACTCAGCACTGCAGTGATTGGTGCTTTATTTTTGGGTTCCCCAATTCCCATATTGATGACTGGTTCGCCACGTTCTCTCAACCGCCGCGCCTCATCATTTAGCGCGAAATGTGGGAGAAGTAGCTATAGATCTAGCAAGCTGGCTAATACTCATGGATGTGGCTTCTCCTAGCTATACGAGTATCAAAGATATTTAATTCTTGTTAGAAAGTTTTCGTTTGAATTATGGTACAAAATAGTGTATCGCCATTCATAAATGTCGTCAATGGAATATATTGCCCACTCAGGATAAGCAATAAAAAACCGAATATCAAATGATATTTAGAAGTGCGGTATCGAAATATTTTGGAGAGTTGGAATTATTCCTAAGATATATCATTAGCCGGAGATCGAGAGGATGATTCTGAAAGTTAGAGCAATAAATAATCACAGCGTGATCAAATGGCTGTGTTTTACCCGCAAAAAACCTAGCTTTGCTCTGACGAAATCCATCTAGTGCCGCGCCGACCAGATTTCATTGATCGCGCTAGTATAAACACAATAAAAAAAGATGAATATTCAGGGTTTGTTCCGTAAAGAGTACTCAATTAATTCTTGGATTTGAGATACCATACTCGCTGGCTCTGGATGCAGACCCTCCACTAACAAGGCGTTATTGTAGAGCTGTTGGATTACCAAATTGGCTAGTTTCTCATCAACTGTTTTTGTTTCCAGTTGCTGGAATATTTCATGTTTGGGATTAATCTCCAGTACTTTCTTCGGAACTTCATACTCCCGGTCGAGTAAACGATAGACCCTTTGCATTTCCAAGTTCGGTGCACCTTCAGGTTCAACCAATCGCACCGGAGAGCCAGACAACCGGTTCGTAGTTCTCACGTCTACGATGAGGTCTCCAAGCACGTTCTTGACAAGATTGATTAGCGAAGAATAATCATCTTCTAGCTTTTCCTTATCTTCCACCGATCGGTGTTCATCGTCTGCTTTTTCTGGTGCGGATATATCTGCGGATGCTATATTGATGAGTTCACGTTCACCGAACTTCTTGAGTTTTACCAGCATGAAAGCATCGATTTGATCTGTCATTAGGAGCACCTCGTAGTCAAGGTCTCTGATGATATCCAAATGAGGACTGTAAATGACAGATTTCTCGTCGTCCCCCAATATGTAATATATTGCTTCTTGATCTGGTTTCATATGTGCGACATAATCATCGAGGGATGTCCAGTTTTCTACATCTCGATTGGTCTTAAAACGGAGCAGCGGATATAGCTTTTCCTGATTACCATCATCAATCGCCACGCCTTGCTTGATGTAATTTGAATAAACTTCCCAGAAATCAGCATATTTTTTCTGATCTTTCTCAGCGATTTCTTCAATAGTCTCAATTACTTTATTTGTCACAATTTTTTTGAGGTTCACCATAATCCGATTGGTTTGGACACTTTCCCGGGATACATTTAAGGGTAAGTCCTCCGAATCGACCAAACCAGTCACAAATCCAAAGTACTCGGGGAGCAGGTCACGGCAGTAATCCTGGATCAGAATTTTCCGCGAATATAGCTGCAGCCCATCTTCTTTTCGCAGAGAAAATACATTCTTCTCAGGTGATGAGGGGATATATAGCAGAGCATACATTTGCACTGGCGCGTCCACCGTCATATGGGCGGTTTGAAGCGGAGGGTTGAAATCCAGCGTTAACTGGCGGTAGAAGTCCTCATATTCATCAGTACTGACCTCGCGCGGCTGCTGCCGCCAAATGGCAGTTTGGCGGTTAATTTGTTCTGTTTGATCGTTAAAGAATATTGGATATGCGACAAAGTCTGAGTGTCGTTTGATTATTTCGCGCAGGCGCGATTCTTCAAGAAATTCTTGGGCATCATCTTTTAATTTGATGATTACATCTGTACCACGGGTCTCTTTTTCTGTATTCTCTACGCTGTACTCGTCTGACCCATCGGAGAACCAGGCGACTGCTTGTGATTCAGGATTATATGAACATGAGACCACTTTTATCCAATCCGCAACCATGAACGCTGAATAGAAACCGACACCGAATTGACCTATTACATCGGCAATACTTCCTGATTGCGTTTTTACAGTTTCCACAAAGGCACGTGCACCTGAGTGGGCGATTGTCCCTAAGTTTTCGATTAGCTCCTCAGCCGACATACCGATTCCAGAGTCGGATATTGTCAGTGTATTTGCGTCTTTATCCGTCTTAATACGAATCGCTAAATCCGCTTCTGGGTCAAAAATTTCCCGATTGGTGAGTGTTTCAAAACTCAACCGGGCAAGGGCATCTGAAGCATTTGAAATCAACTCCCTCAGGAAAATGTCCCGATCGGTATAGAGCGAGTGGATAAGTATATTCAGTAACTGACGGGTTTCGGCTTTGTAAGTAAATGAGCCCGTGACATTCGCATTATCGCGGTGTATTGAATCAGACATATGTGTCACCTCTCAAACATGGAATAATTGATTCTAGGAGTTTGTGATTCAAAGATACGACGAACAATTTAGGATCTCAGCCATACAACTTATAGTTAGAAGGATTCTGGAGTTAGATCTAAAGATATCACTAAACTTATTCTTAGGAAGATGAGTTACTGTTCCAGAGCTTTAGACATCGCAGCGATATGTTTAGGGGTGCTACCGCAACACGCACCGATCAACTTCGCGCCCAACTGGAGAATTTCTATTGCATATTCGGCCATAATCTCAGGTGTACCATCGTAAGCAATTTGGCCGCCAATCATTTGCGGTATCCCCGCATTAGCCTTCGCCACTAAGGGAATATCGGGATTATACTGGTGCATTTTTTCGATAACGGCTTCAATTTCATCCGGACCTGTACCACAATTCGCACCGAGGGCAATCGGTTTATAACTCATAAGTTTTGCGATAGCTTGTTCAGGTTTTACGCCCATAATGGTTCGTCCGCTTTTTTCGAAAGTCATGGTTGCACTGATCGGTAAGTCAGTTGTGGATTGGGCTCCTTCAATAGCCAAAGCAATCTCGTTCAAGTCACTGATTGTCTCAATCCAGAGCAGGTCCACGCCACCATCTCGTAATGCTTCTGCTTGTTCTGCATAAGCATCGCGCACTTGGTTTGGCTCTAATGGACCGTATGGTTTTAGCAAGCTGCCGGTTGGGCCCATTGAGCCGGCAACATACACATCTCTAGGACTGGCTTCAGCTTCTGCAAGTGCGTTTTCCGCTGCAGATTGATTGATTGAGCGGATATTACCTTCAAGATGATGTTGTGCTAAGCGCAGACGACTACCACCGAAAGAATTTGTCAAGATGATCTGTGAGCCTGCTTCAATGTACGAGCGGTGAACACTGCGCACCTCGTCGGGGTGGCTTAGGTTCCATTCGTCTGGAGCACTACCTGACACCAAACCTTTGCTAAACAGCATCGTTCCCATCGCGCCGTCAAGCAAAATATGTGTTTTTGATTTTATAAAATCGTACAGTTCCACGATTTTCGCCTCCGCTTGGTTGTTTGACCAAGATAATTTGAATTAGGGTAATTTTATTATATCGGCTTCCGAAAATATAGTTCCCATCGCTAGGTTTAATGGTTCCTTTGCATAAAGCCCTGGGGGGATGCTGATATCTGCTAAGTATAACTCTCCGATATATGGATTTGCAGCAGATGTTTTCATACCGACCTTGGGTAAAGCCAGAGTTAAGGTTGCCGTGGCTTTTATTGCTGGTTCATATATTGCCCCTCGATCAGCATCTATGCCGGAAGGAATGTCTAGAGATAATACTGGGCAGTTCTGCTTATTTACCCAAACGATAATTTCAGCTGCTGTCCCGTGTGGAGCACCTAATAACGAATACCCAATTAGACCATCAATGATGAGATCGTAATCACCATTATCCATTTGACTGTGGCTAGAATGAGTGTTAAGTCCCATTTGTTTGATGATACTGAGCTGTTGACCGGGTACTCCCACATAGTCGATATCTTGTTTGGAAAGCAGGATTCTTACTTCAGCACCATAATTTGCCAATCTTCTTGCACTGACCAAGGCTCCACCGCCATTCCCTCCGTTCCCGGCAATAACCAGAACTTGCTTTCCTTTTGGGTTCCCTTCAAGGAAGCGCTTGCGCGCTAATTCAGCTAACGCATGACCAGCATTTTCCATCATTTGCACTAGTAATATTTGGTAGTCTTCAATCATCGCTCGATCAACTTCGATCATCTGAGCAGAAGTGATATACGGTACGAAGCCAGTGTATGTTGGAATAATCTCCATCTCAATATCAACCAAGTGCTAAACAATAGAAGTCGATCAATATATTTTTGTTATTCATGTAAGTTTTTTGATGGGTTGGCGGTTCATACGGGCACTTTTTCCTATGCTCCTATTGATGGGAAGGGAAGATATGTTTTTATCGGTCAGTCTATCTGAGTGGAAGAGCCTCACCGGTCACAATCAGATCGGATTGGTGATCGAGTTGGTCATAATCTCACTAAGCGGAAGCAAGCTATCCTCAGACCCAAATATTCGTTGAGGAGGTCATTTCAGCCTCCATGCCGATTTTATCCCACATGTTCCGAACCTCAGCCGGTTTGGCTCCATAATTTGCCCAGGAGGGCTTCATATTCTTCAAGGCAATCAGGGCACAAATCAAGATGCCGTTCAACCAGGGGCTTCACTCAGCTGCAGCATCACCACCCTGCACTAACTCGACATATTGATCGAGAAAATCATAAGCTCCAGCGCAGGAATACTCTTTGGCTTTTGTTTTTTTCTAGAGACTGTGCCATCTAAATCATCAGCACAGCGTGTTCTGAGGATCTTGAGTCTTGATCAGGTTGTCTCTCTTGAACACTCTTATGATGAAATCTCTTAAACTCACTATAAAATTAGTTTTGAAGCTAGATGTGGTTTAGGCTATGCATCGCTGGCTCAATTGTGAATTATATCCTATCCCAATCTGAGCTTCAGGATTAGAGATATTGGAGGAATGTATATGCAGATTGAGAGCCAACAAGTGATCGGTATTTGCAGGTGGTAAAATTCTTCAGAAAATCAATCTGGCTAGGGATCAACTTGATGAAATAATCTTAAGTGACTAGGAGAGATCAGGATGCGAGAGACGGCTTTTCAAGATTATTATCCGGACAACACAGCCTATTGCTATGGGTGTGGTCGATTAAACGATCATGGTTTACAACTGAAAAGTTTTTGGGATGGAGAATTCTCCATCGCAAAATATACTCCGAGACCTTACCATATCGCTATCCCCGGGTTCGTGTATGGTGGATTATTGGCCTCACTGATTGATTGCCATGGTACTGGTACGGCCGCAGCTGCTGCATATCGGGCACAGGGTCGTGATATGGCCTCCGAGCCTCCACTAAGATATGTGACTGGATCCTTACATGTCGACTATCTTAAACCTACTCCATTGGGCATTGAGCTTGAATTACGCGGAAAAGTTGTGGAATTAACTGACCGTAAAGCGAACGTGAAAATTGATTTATTCGCTGGGGATCAGCTTACTGTCAGGGGTGAAGTTGTCGCCGTAAAAATGCCGGAGCAACTAATTAAGTAACCATATCTTACAATAATCCCATACCTTCAATTAACAAAAAACGGCATGTACCGGGAACTTTCAAGATACGTGCCGTTTCGCTTATAGACTATCCCTGATTAGGTGAGGGTTTGAACCTTTATCGACATAAATAAATATCAATAAAGGATGATTGTGCCAATCTCAATCTCCGGATGGATCCATCTCAAATGCTAAACTTCCTGGGACGCCGTGTTTCTTTTATCATCCTTGTGATGTTGTCCATAGTGTTCTTCACTCACCTCGGTATGTTGATGGTGAATAATTCGGATGCTCAGCGAGCAAATTATGACCTGATATCGCAATCCCAGCAAGCATGGGACCAAACTCAGACATATCTTACCCAAAGTTTACGCGGGAATTTAGGATATATCGAGGCCTCGTATGGACTAGTGCGCGTGAGGGATATTGCTGGTGAAGCCTATATTAATAGCATGGGATTACTGCTGAGTGCAATGGCTCTAGCAACACTGGTTGGGCTTATAGCAGGCGGGTTTGCAGCATTGACTAAACGTAAAATTTGGGTCTTGCCAGTGTTGACAGTTACCGTCTTAGGGATTTCTACGCCATCATTTTTCGCTGGCTTGTTGCTACGGCAGGGAGAAATCTATTATCTTAGGACATTCGGCAGCACATTGGTTAGCGTTGCAGGATATGGATGGGACTATAAGCACATGTTGCTGCCGGTGTTGGTCCTCGCCGCGCGCCCACTGGCACATGTCACCCGCGCGGCATTCATGTCGTTCAACCACATTATGGAAGAAGATTACATCAGGACAGCGTTCTCGAAGGGATTGACAAAAAACCAAACGGTGAGTTTCCATGCAATCCGAAACGTTGCTGTACCTCTTTAACTGCCATAGGAGTATCGCTAAGATTTTCATTGAGCAGCTTACCAGTAGTTGAATTCTTATTCCTATGGCCCGGAATGGGCCTGAGTATGCTAGTGGCAATTAACCAAAGGCAAACAGCACTAGTTGTAACTCTAGCAGCCTTAATGGGAATGACATTTCTCGTTGTCAATCTCCTATTGGATATCTCTTACAGGTTTATTGATCCAAGGGTCAGGGAGAGCAATGGATCAGCTTAAACAGGTGGGCAAGCTGTTTCTCCATCCGCGCATTCAATACCAGCGCTTGTTTGGCGAGGAAGGGGGCAGTCAGGACAACCAACCCGGAAATCATTCTACAAAGAAAGGCCAACGATTAATTTGGCGGGATGTTCTTCTGAATCCAGCCTTGCTGTTGGGTGGAGTAATCGTTGCAGGTTTATTTATGGTTGTCTTATTCGGTCCGCTCATTGCCCCAATTAATCCTTACATCGGAGGCCAACACATAGTCTCACACTATGACAGCGAAAAAGGTGAGTGGATACATCCACCGCTCAATCCATCAGAAGAGTATCCGTTGGGGACCGATGAATGGGGAAATGATATTCTGAGCATGCTGCTCTACGGGGCACGCAATACATTGGTGCTGTGTACATTTATCACGATGGTACGGATTATTCTGGGGTTGGTTATCGGGGCATATGCCGGGTGGAATGAGGGAAAACCTGGTGATCAATTTGTGATGGGGATAATCGGTGTACTAACTGCCATACCAATGCTGATAAGCAGTATGATCATCATTTATGCACTAGATATCCGCCAGGGCTTACCTGTATTCATTGTCGCGTTATCGATTATTGGTTGGACTGAAATCGCCCAGTATATCCGCAGCGAATTTCTCGTTATTCAAAAAATGCCATATATTGAAGGAGCATATGCCATTGGTGCTCGAAATTTCACGATTGCAGTTCGGCATGTACTTCCAAATATACTCCCGAAGTTGTTAGTGATTACTTTTTTGGAAATCGGGGCTGTCCTTATTTTATTGGGAGAGCTTGGATTCATTGGGGTTTTTATTGGTGGAGGCAGCCACATCGCTACCGGTGATGAGATCACCGGGATCAATGTCATCAACTTGTCGGAAGTGCCTGAGTGGGGCGCGATGTTGGCTGAAGGCTACCGTTGGCTGCGTTCAAAACCATTTATTGTATTTCCTCCCGCGATCGCATTTTTCATCGCTGTACTGGGTTTCAACTCTTTTGGAGAGGGTTTACGCCGGCTGATAGAAAAAAGATATGTAAATACATCTTTCCTGCTTAAGAAAAGAATGTTGTTGTTAGCGGTGATGATCACTTTTGGAACGGTATTTATTATTAATAATACTGGTCCCGCGCCATGGTTCAATAAGTTAGCTCAATCATTTGATTCGCAGATAGCCTATAATCATACGCGTGAATTAAGCGTTATGAATGGCAGGGGGATAGGACAAGCAGGCGGCACCCAGGCTGCTGCGTATATCGCTGAGACATTTCAAGCATATGGTTTGCAACCAGGATGGAAACACAGCAGTTATACATATACTTATACAACGCGATTAGTGTATCCAAATTCTCAACCGAGGTTGGCACTAGTTGAAAAAACTGGTCCTGTCATCAAGGAATACCGGCACCAAATTGATTTTGGTTACATCATCGAAGGGCACGCAAGTGGTGGACAAATCGAATTTCCGGTCACATTCCTCGGTTTCGATCAAGAAACGGCATCAATTAATTGGGAGAGCTATATAGGTCTGGACTTGCGAGATCGAATAGTTTTGGTCGTAGAGGGAAATGCTCCCGATGAAATAATCAACGAAATCATAATACGCGGTGGACGGGGAATCTTGTGGGTGGTTGGTAGTTCACGTGATGATATCCGTTCCCAAATTCAACTTGCAGATCCGAATCTGGAATATTTAGCTGAACCGGGCGTGCCGATATTCAGGATACGTCCAGAAGTGGCTACAGAATTGTTAACACAAAAAGGAATAAATTTCGCAAATTTACTTAATAATCAAGCTGATATAGAACAGCATGGTGCAGGTTGGTATACAAAGCTCTTAGATATTACGTTGCTCATGGAAGTATCCTTCGATGAGCCTGAAGAAATAACTATTCCAATCGTTTTAGGATACAAACTTGGATCCGATTATGAATTAGCAAACCAATTGGTAGTCATATTCGCGAATTATGATGGTTTAGGGATTGATCCGGATGGCACTATTTTTGTCGGTGCAAATCACAACGCCTCCGGCGTAGGCATACTATTAGAAATTGCTCGTTTGTGGAAAGAACAGAATCTAGAACCACGCCGTTCAGTCTTATTTGTAGCATGGGGAGGAGAAGGTTTGAGCGACCCTGCACCACAAGCTTTCATCAACTCAGTAGATTCATTTCGCCATCTCCCTGCACCGCGTGCCAATCCACCTCTATCACCGCAATTCTTGATCCAAGTAGACTATGCCGGTGCAGGTGGCGATGATATTTTTATTCATCCCAATTCAAGTGAACGATTAGCCCAACTTGTGGAAACAACAGCCAATGATTTAGAGGTTTCCGTTACTGATGAGAATGCAGAAGAGCTGAAAGATATACCAATTCTACGGGTATCACGTGGAAATTCAATTTATCTGGGCTGGCAACAAGAACTGGCATCGGCTGCAACAGATACCTTTGATCGAATTGATACTGTAAAAATGCAGGAGTTGGGACAGATCTTATCCCGGACGATTACCCAGATTGTCCGCCAAGCTAATTTTTAGGCCAGCATGACGAATAAGCGGATCGTGCGGTTTCTTTGGTGGATTACAGCTCTAGCTACATTCGCTCTCGTTGTTGCGACGATTAGTTTGGTTTCGGTTTATATTTCCCAAAAAGAATCGGGGGATGTTTCCTATATCAAGCGCAGTGATGATACCGTGGTCATACGCTCGAGTCCAAACGCGGCTTCGAATGTTGTGTCTATCCTTGACGGTGGCACTCAAGTGAATATAGAACTGATAATTGAGAATCACAATATTTTATGGGCCCAGGTAAAGGTAGGGGATACTGTTGGCTGGATACCGTATACGAACCTAAGCCAATACCCGGAATAACCAGAGATCCCCGATCACCAAACCATGTCAACTGTAAAAGACGTAAGCCACAATAGCATGCTTCCCGATGATACGGTCAAACCAGTCCAACCGGGTGAACGTTTGATCTTCGTTGATATATTACGCGGATTTGCTGTGTTTGGGATCTTGGTCGCAAATATGGGGCATTTTAGTGGACAAACAGGATTAGATTCTTCTACACGTTTTATTGATAAAGCCATCTTAATCGCGATTATGTTCTTCGTCGCGGCAAAATTTTATTCTCTCTTCTCATTATTATTTGGTTGGGGATTAGCGGTTCAGCTCTATCGGGCAAAGCAAAAACGCATCAACATTGTACCGGTTTACTTACGCAGGTTGCTCATTTTATTGTGCTTTGGTGCGCTTCATGCTATTTTTATCTGGTCAGGGGATATCCTGTTGACTTATGCGCTGCTTGGTTTCCTCCTAGTCTTATTCCGCAACCGCTCAGCTAAGCAACTACTGTTCCTGGTAGGTCTATTCTTGCTCTTCTCGATAGTCATCAGCATGCCAGGGGATTTGATGATTTCATTCCGCGCTTGGTATGATGGGATTACTTCATTTCTCCGTTATGACACCTATCCCCAAAGCATATTTAAAACAGGAAATTATTCTGAAATCACCAAACTTCGAATTCAGGATTATTTGAATGGCAACTCCTGGATGATATTCTCTTTCGGGAATATTTTCGCGATGTTCCTGTTAGGCTTATTTATCGGAAAGCGGCGCATTTTTCATAATGTTTCTAAAAATTACCGGCTGCTCGTAACGGTTTGTATTGTTGGATTAATAGTTGGGGTACTCTTTAATTCTTTTTCCGTATATGTAACCTTTCACTCCGATATGGGTGGTGCTTATAACCGTTTCTTGATCAGCAGCACCAGGACGATTGGCGCACCAGCTTTGATGTTGTTTTACGTCTCTGGGATTACTCTACTTTGGCAGCGCAAGTCATGGAAGAAAAGGCTAAACCCGTTGAGCCCTGTAGGGCGTATGGCGTTAAGCAACTACATATTCCAATCAATCGTAGCGACACTCATTTTCTATGGGTACGGACTGGGCTTGTATGGTCGTGTTAGCCGCTTGTTAGCCCTTGGTTTTACGGTTCTAATTTTTTCTGCCCAGGTGAGGTTAAGCTCTATTTGGTTTGACACGCATGATTATGGTCCGCTCGAATGGATATGGCGATATCTCACATATGGTGGACGAGTTTTTATACCTACACTGAGAGGCAGCGCGACACGATTAACTAGTGCAAAGCGAATCTTCCAAAAAAATGTTAAACTGAGTTACAGCTCACCCATTGCATTAATCACGATTTGGCTAGTCTTATGTATTTGGGGCAGCGTATTGTTCTTTTGGTACAGGAACTTAAAACCAGAGACATCGGCAATCGTTGCCACTGTCGCAGAGAGATTTATTCCTCAGCTATCTGAAACCAATAACGACATCGAAGTCACCAGTGATACTAATCAACAATTAAATGCCGTCATACCACCATCCGTCCGCCCAATAACATATGCACCAATAGGACCAGCTTCGACTGGAAATATGCCGGCGCTGGCTGCCACCTTTGATCCAGACAAGGCTAAGCTTCAGATTGAAGCGCTTACATCTGAGGATTTTCAGGGTCGGCAGGCTGGGTCTGAAGCTGGAAGCCGAGCAGCAGATTACATCGCCAAGCAATTCGAGCAAATTGGACTTAGACCGGTTGGAGAGCAGGGGACATATTTTCAGCCATTTACGGTTACATACACCCCGCTTGACTCAATCCCCACGTTGACTGTCCAATTGCCTGATGGAGATCTAAATACTGAATACCAGATTTACCACGATTTCTCTCCATTCGTTCGCTGGTATAGCGGATGGGGCGAGAGGACTGGCGATGCATTTTGGGCAGATGACTGCGGAAGAGAAGATTTTTTTGGGTTGGATGTCAGGCAAAAAGTTCTGGTGTGCCTTGCAGATACCCGACAGGATTGGTTGTTAGATGCCAGTCGCAATGCACTTGAATATGGAGCGGCAGGTTTGCTCTTTATCACCGATCCTGAGACACGACCGGCAGATTTTGGTTATGCTTTCAAGGATGTCTGGGTGCCTGATCCACTCCCAACATTCCGCATCTACCCTGAACTGGCAGAGGATATTATATCTGGTAGCGGATATACCCTGGATGAACTATTATCTTTAGAAGAATCATTTCCACTGAATACTTCGGTTAGCCTGAGTTTATCCATAGCCCAATCCGATACCTGCCCAGGTACCGAATGTATTGCTCGCAATGTACTCGGTGTTATACCGGGGCGAGACCCCGATTATGCACACGAGCTGGTTATCCTGAGCGCACATTATGACCATATGGGTAGTTCGCCCGATGGTATTTATTGGCCGGGAGCTAATGACAATGCTTCAGGGGTCGCGGTGCTGTTGGAAATCGCACGCAGCTGGCGTGCAATCGGTTTCGTTCCGAGGCGAACGGTGATGTTCGCAGCATGGGATGCCGAAGAAATTGGACTGTTGGGTTCATACTACTACGTTGATCATCCGGTCTACCCGCTCGAGAACACTTTGAGGGTCATCAACCTCGATATGGTAGGTGTTGGAACCGAATCACTCACCGTTGCGGGTAGTGAGAATCTATCGACACATTTAGTGAAGCTGGCAAATGATAAAAATATAACTACGCAACTATCTGATTCAAGTAGGAGTGATCATGCACCATTCTTAGAATCAGGCATTGAGGCCGCAATGCTCATTTGGGAGGATGATGGCAGCTTTATCAATCATTATCACCGCCCTGCGGATAATATTGAGCTCATTGACGCTCAGGCTCTTTCAAATGTGGCTGAAGTGGCAAATCTCGCGCTGCTTGATATTATCGAAAGCCAACCCGCGATATATGATATGCTGATCGCACGCGAAAATGCGATTTTGAATGGAGATCTAGACAAATTCCTGGCTACCTCTAGTGCAGACCAGGATGTGTTTGATAAAGCCTGGGTAAGCGATCTCTCAACGCTCGAAATTTCCCAGGTAAAGCTTCAGCCTAGGGAACTTTCCATTGCAGGTAACTACGCTACTGCAAATATGCAAATTGCCATCGAGTATATTGATCCGAGTACCGAACCGATCACCCAAGTGTTGCGGGGGAGATTACCAGTTCAGATTACTTATGAAGGGGAAGCCTGGAAGTGGGCTGGACCAGATTTACATTTTGTGGATAGGACCGAGAGTGGCGATTCGGATGTATCGCCCACCGTTAACGTCTTTGCAGAGCCAAACAAAGCCGATCATATTGCTGGTATCGCTGCACAGATCGCGCAATCGTATAAAGAGATCAGCGACAGGCTTGGTGGACCTGCCGGTGATACGGTCAATGTGTATCTTCTCCCCGATGATGAGTTTTTTCTGGCAAGCATATCTTTAGCTACACCGGATGGACAAAATCAGTGGGTAACTGCAGGTGCCCTCAAGCTGATATACAGCGATCAGATAAGTTCCAGCAATACTCTTGACGATAGCATAGTCAAGTTATATCTTGCCGACGCTGGTATTGGCAATGATGCGGCTCCTTGGCTTTGGAATGGCTTGCCTCAAGTTTTATTGGAGCAGGAACAAGCTATTGCCGTACAGAAACGTTTTATACCTGCTTTGCAGTCCGATTTAGAAGCTGGAGAGGATACCAATACCTTGGCTTTAGATTGGGCTGCTGCTCATTACCTTCTAGATAATCTGGGTTGGGCTGGGGTGGGAAAGTTTATTTCCGAATTTGGTGATCTCTGCGAATCAGGGCGATGTGAGGATCAAAGAGCAATCAATGAAATTTACATCGCCAATCTGGGAGTCGACCAGGGAAGATTTCAGGCGGATTGGCGAAATTACTGGAACAACCGACTTACAGCAGCCCAAAATGAGCTCGATGCACTGGCATCTAAGCGCTCTTTCGCTGTAGCAGAGAATGACAGCACTGCATTCATGCAAACTGTAGATGATGACCTGCCATACCTGCAAGCGGAGCAAGCTCATTGGTTTCGTGATGCTGTCCAGAAAGATCTAGTTGACTATAAGTATCGCCCGATTGCTTTCCTCGCGGATGGAGATATCCTAGCGAAGGTCTTCATCATTCCGGAACCGGAATCGGACGAATCCATTCACAACCAGACCCCTGTAGCAGAAATTCAGTTCACGCGAGCTGAGGAGGGGTACGCTTGGGCAGGACCGGATTTATCAAAAACGAGTGGAGAATGGTTGGAGATTTATACACCACACGAAGCTGCCGACTGGGCAGCAGGTATCCTGCCGGAAGCTGAGCGATATTACCTAAAACTCACTGGGATGCTTAGCATGGAACCTGAGCAGGGCAAAGTAATATCAATTTATGAAACGCCCGGAGAGCTAGAGTTCTCGATTGCACAAAGTATTTTTGAGGCAGGAAAAATCATCGAGTGGACGGCCAGAGATGAAGGCATAAAACTCGTCATGCGATCACAATGGGATAATCAACAATATCTGGGGACAATAGCCAAACTGCTCGCGAAAAACCTGCTCTATGAGGTTGGCTTAACAGATGATTGGCTGTTGCGTGGTTTGAGTATCTATATGACCCAATCATTCAACAACCAGGAGATGAAGAACGCTGCCCGCGAGTTGTTCATAATCGTGGAAAATGATAAATTTGACCAATTCTTCAACCTGGAAGATTTCCCTGAGGATCACGAGATAACATCCGAAGAGCGTAAATTCGCCGATGCCCAATCTTGGGATGCCGTTCGTTATCTAGTAAACCAGTACGGGTGGCAGAAGCTTACTCTGATCGTTGATTACTGCCGCCGAGGATACTCTCTTGATAGGAGTTTGCAGCTCGCTTTGGACGTACCGTTAGACGACTTCGCAAATGATTGGCAAGCTTCCGCCAGCCGCGGGCACGTGGCACCTGAGTGGGGCGATATGGTTAATCAATTCAATACACGTTCCGCGCTAGAAGATATCAGTAAGCTTACTGCCCCTGAACTTGGTGGACGGTTATCGGGGACACCTGGAGCTCAGCTTGCCGCGGAGTATATCTCAGATATGTTTGCTGATCTCAGTTTGCTGCCGGTTTACTCAGCGCTCACCACTGAGTCGAATTCAACAGTGGAAAATGACCCTTTAGCACTTGAAATAGATCTTGACTCTGTACAGGAACAAACGATGGGTCAACTTCTCGGTTCAGGTGCTTACTACCAGCAGTTTCCAATTACAAGGACGGTATTATCCGCCATACCAACCTTAACCTTTGTGGATAACCAATCGAAGAATGAGCTTATTTTGCCATACCGGCAGGGATTTCTGATTCGCCAACTCGGAAATGGCGCCAGCCAATATAACCGGGGTCAACTTGTGTGGGCGGGAAATCATCCTGATATTGAGATTGATCTGCGCGGGAAGATTGCCCTGCAGGCTTCGACTCAGGACATCGAGAGAGAGATAAATTGGGCAAGAGAACGTGGCGCGGCAGCATTAATCATCGCTGGCAGCACAAGAGAGAACGAAGATATATATGCCAAGCTGCCGCTATCGCTATCTGACGGTGAAGACACTGGGCTGGTAGTGCTCGAACTGACCCAGATGGGGTATACGAACTTGTTAGACCATATCGGGCACTCCCGCTCTTCTATTCGCGAGTTAGATCCAGGTACGGCGCTGGATTATGTAACGGAACTGCAGATATTCTCTAGCGGGGACGAAACCGTACCAGCGAAGAATGTCTTGGGTTGGTTGCCGGGCAGCGATCCAATCCTGAGAGATGAAGTCATCATCCTTGGTGCTCATTACGATCATGTTGGTGATGAGCCTGGAATGAACTATTCGGGTGCCAACGACAATGCCAGCGGGGTTAGTGTTATGCTGGAATTAGCTCGCTTGTGGCAAAAAATTGGCTATATGCCAAAGCGGAGCATCGTTTTCGTTGCATGGGATGCTCAAGAATTTGGCAACTTGGGTTCAACCTATTATCGCGAGAATCCAATCGTACCATTGGAGAACACAATCGCAGTAGTGAACTTGGATGGAGTCGCTGCGGGGGAGGGATTTAATCTCGGAATCACTGGTGATCTAGAGACGGACAGTCTCATATTACTTGCAACACAGGCAGCTGGCGAGTACCTTGATGAAAAAATCACTTGGGTCAATGACACAGGAAAGGGCGACCAAGTATCGTTTCATGAGGTTGGCGTCCCATCGTCATTGCTGGCATGGCGCTTGGCGAATGAGGATAACTTACCCGATGAATATGCGAACGGAGTTAACCCCAACCGCTTAGAGATCGCTGGCAAGATCGTTGCCTTGGCTGTTATGGCTTTAGCGCAGTGACAAATCTCACACCCATGTTATATCCCCATACACTCCATGTGACCAGCCTTTCTCGAGAAAAGCCTGAAACTCAGCTCGCTCTGCCCCAATTCTACCGGCCGGTCCGTGGCCAGGGAAAAAGCGGGTCTGATCTGGCCACCTGAAGACGACCTCCTGCATAGTACGAATTGTCATAGCAAAATCTGCCACTGACCAGGTACGGCCTGGACCACCAACGAAAATCGTATCACCAACTAGGATTCGTTCATCGCCAATGTCAAAACACATCATACCTGGTGTGTGACCCGGGGTATGGATTGCTCTTAGCCTCCCATCTCCAATAGCTATTAAGTCTCCGTCGGACAGTGGAGAGTCTATGTTGATGGCTATTGAACTCGATTCAGCTGGGTGGGCATAAACAGGGGCACCGGTGGCACTTTTCACCTCATCGAGCGCCCCAATATGATCTGGGTGGGCATGGGTAACTAGTATCCCTGCAATATTCTTTCCAGCAACTGCCGCGAAGATTTTATCAGCTTCAGCACCTGGATCAACGATAACACAGGTGTGGTTGTCTGGACTGCTGATGATATATGAATTCATCGGCCAGGGGCCAAGTTCCATGCTCGATAATATTAGGGTCATAACTACCTGATTTTATCATTATCCTTACTGGTTATTCTGCTGCAGCGATTAACGGAAGGTATAGCTGCGTTGGTGGTCCATCGAGGATATAGAGATATAGAACGATGTCATGGGGGGAACCGAGGACACCATCAGGAGAGTCTATGATAATGGATATCGATCCAGTTTGAGTAGCGGAAGTTGATGTTGGGGAAATCAACTCGATCTGTAGGGGTGTAGGTGTTAGCCCTTGAACGGGTGAAACGGAAAACCAATTCCCATCCATGGTTGTTCCCCACAGTAATGGCTGTTCATCACCGACATTTTTTGGAGTGAGGACAATATTCTCTGGATAAAATTTATGTTGATTTAAATCATAGAAAAAACTCAGCTGGGACGGCAGATTCCCAAGTTCAGGGATCAAGAACTCACCAGATAAATAAATCGTGTCTGAACTCACGGTCGAAATTTCCCCAGCTCTTACCTCTGCTTGAACTAGATGCTGACCGGCTCGATTTGGCAGTTGCCAATCGATCTCATTCGAAAATGTGAACCAATCTGACCACGCATCATCGTTGTTACGGAGGCGGATTTCATCCCAGGTTCCATAGATGAATAACTCGATCTGCGAGTTATCGGTTACGGCGGCTTCATTGTTGATGATTAATGGATAAATCCCATTCCGTTTGCCGAAATCCTGCACCCAATAGCGACCATAACTTCCACTGCCTTGATAGTAACCGACCCCAATCTCCCAACTGTACTCACTGAGGATATTGCTGCGGTGCCCCGGACTATTAAGCCATGCATTCATAACAGCTTGAGGATCGGAATATCCAGCCGCGATATTCTCTCCCGATGCGCCAGCAATATATGTTGCTATCCGCTCCCAGGAACTGCATATCCTCAATAGCCCGCCATCTACACGGTCGTACGTGTCATGGTAGAAATAATTGTCTTGAGCCATATCAGCCGCATGGTAACGAGCAGCATTCTCCAAGCCAATAGTGCTCTTAAGCGGGGGCAATGCGTAATTTGCTCGCTCATGATTCACGAGCTCAATCACACTATTTTCATAGTTTGCATTGATAATTGGTGCAACCTGATTACCGCACCCTGCATAACTAATATTTTCGGCTGAAATTGATTGGTCCCCCTCAATTTGCGGCGGAAGAGGACCAGGTGATGTTATCACTTGATGGGTGATCAATAGAGATATCGCTACTAGTGAGAAGTTTATTTTTGTAAGTAATAGAGCTATCATGCTGGGTACCTTGCCTTACCAGAGTATACTAAGAGCCTCGCCGATTGAAGTTTATAATTCTGTTAACTATTGTTGGAGGAGGGCATCAAGCAATTTTCGATTATGGAAATAAACACCCCCGTAATTCGTGAACTGGATCATAAAAACATTCCCTACCAGGTTTTTATCCACCCCGGACAATTGAAATCTTTAGAACAGGCTGCATATGAACGCAATCAACAGCCTGAGCAGGTAGTGCGAAGTATTGTTTTTCGCATTTCCAAACTGCAATATGTAATGGTCCTGGTAGCGGGACCGAAACAAATCGCGTGGCCAGCGCTGCGAAAGCACCTCGGCACATCCAGGATTTCCATGGCAAATCAGGATGAAGTGCTGGCTCTGACTGGGTATAGACGCGGGGCAGTTTCACCTTTGGGTTTGTCGGCTCCGATGCGCACTTTAGTTGATAAGAGTGTGCTAGATCAAGACGAGATATCGATCGGATCTGGTCAGCAAGGAGTGGCTGTGATTTTGAGGCAAGCAGATCTGATCAAAGCGATTGGTGAGCCTGAAGTGGTGGATTTACTTAACAACGAATAAGAGCAATGCTGGTGATCTACAGACTGCCGTACTCGGGTTTTACTCGAGTGCGATTAATGCTCAACAGTTCTATTAACCGAGGTTTAGTTTTTTTGCAAGTGCCTTTGTCGATGGTTCAACTAGGATGGTGCCATCCTCAAAAACAAGCGTTGGTACACTACGCAAACCATCATTTGTATTTATAACGAAAGCCTCAGCTTCTGGATCATGGTCGATGTTTACCCATGTGTACGGTACTTCTTTGCGATCGAGAAAAAATTTTGTTCGTAAACAGTCCCCACACCATTTTGTACCGTAAAAAGTCAATTTACTCTCCGGCATATAGGCCTCCACGAGATGCTCGTCAAATGCTCATCTGGTGCAATTATAATCACTCATCCATAATCTTTGTTAGCAGTTAATCAAATGACGAACTCCATGGATTGGCATCTTGGAACGATGGGTTTTGCATATAAGGACTGGGAGGGTGTATTCTATCCTATAGAGAGCCCAGCCCAGAAATATCTTCAAATTTATAGTGGGAAATTTAATTCCATTGAGATCGATTCTACATTCTATGGTACACCTCGCCAGAGCACTATTTTACGCTGGCGCGCGATGACACCAGATAATTTCACGGTTTCGTTGAAAATGCCCCGCCGCGTCACCCACGAATTGAGACTTAAAAATTCGGATAACGAAGTGAAAGATTTCATACTGACGAGTTCGCTTTTGGAAGACAAGCTGGGTGCTATCCTAATCCAATTTCCACCATCGTTCAGTGATGATAATTATGATATCCTGCAATCATTCCTGAGCAAATTACCAAGGGATTTGCGCTTTGCGATTGAGTTTCGCCATCAGTCATGGTACACTGCAGCGAGAGATGCTCTTACACCTAGGGTGGCAGATAGCCTGCAAACTCGAGGAGTATGTTGGACTGCCATTGATTACCCGGGAGTTCCCAGCACGCTATATCCCACAGCTGATTTTTTATATATTCGGTGGATCGGGCAACACGGCCGGTACTCGGAATTCAATCGAGAGCGTGAGGACTTGACCTCGCGGTTAGATTGGTGGCGTCAGCAAATAGCTGAACATCAAACCTATATTAAGAAAATATTTGGATATTTCAATAATGATTACGCGGGTTTCGCCCCAAAGACATGCAACCGCTTCAAGCAACTTAATGGTCTCCCAATTATACAGCTACACCCACCTCGCCAGGGAGTATTATTTGAATAACGAGCTACTCTTGCTATTGATTGGTGGAAGGAATACGGATATGAGTATATGCTGAAATTCTCTCGGTTGAGCAAATACGCTTGGTTCGTATTGGCAGCAAACATCGCTGTCATCCTGTGGGGTGCATTCGTGCGCGCTACGGGTTCTGGCGCGGGATGTGGGAGCCATTGGCCACTCTGTAATGGCGTTGTAATCCCGCGCGCTCAACAGATTGAAACGGTTATCGAATTTACCCACCGAGCAACCAGCGGAATTGCGTTCATTCTGCTGTTGATTCTAGTGATATGGATCTTCAAGATTTATCCCAAAGGGCATCGTTTGCGGTTTGGTTCAGGTATGGCGATGTTGTTTATGGTCACCGAGGCGCTTGTCGGAGCTGGGTTGGTACTATTTGAATGGGTAGCGAGTGATGCATCGCTTGGTAGAGCAATTTCGATTATTGTCCACTTGGTCAATACATTTCTATTGATAGCCTACCTGACGATAACAGCTTGGTGGGCTACAGGCGGTCGAGATATAGTCATTCGGGTGCGTGACAGCAGCTACGGGATGATCCTGATTGGGCTTCTAGGTACGATGGTCTTAGGTGCAAGCGGCGCACTAGCTGCATTAGGGGATACACTGTTTCCAGTTGACACACTTGCCGAGGGGTTTAGACAGGACTTTTCCAGCACTGCTCATTTCTTAATTCGCTTACGAATCCTGCATCCTACATTCGCAGTTCTTGTAGGTTTCTATCTGATTGTAATAACAGGTATTATTACCAGCCGTAAAGACGATAATTGGGTGCAGCGATTTGGGAGAATCCTGATAATTGCAGTTCTCATCCAGTTTAGTGCGGGTTTGCTAAACGTATTTTTATTGGCTCCCGTATGGATGCAGCTCGTCCATCTTCTATTAGCGGACATCATATGGATAGTGAGTGTTCTATTTTTAGCGAATGTGTTTGCTGAAAGTGATCTTTCACCGGTAAGCTCTCAGCAGAATGCCTTGCCATAAATATTAGCAGAGTAAATTGAATTACACTAATATGGTATGAGAAAAAGGTAACTCACGATGGAAGATAGAAGTACGCAAGAGATACAGAATCAGCTCAACGAATTGCGGGATGAAATCAATTTCCACAATTATCGCTATCATGTCCTTGACAGCCCGTTAATCAGTGATTTCGAGTACGATCAATTGATGCTCAAACTTCAAAAAATTGAATCTGAGCACCCAGAACTCATCACACCTGACACACCAACCCAGCGTGCAGGCGCGGAACCGGCAGATAAATTTGAAAAAGTCAACCATCCGGTCCCAATTCTGAGTTTGAGCAACGCGTTTGAAGCTATTGATGTCTGGAAGTGGTATGAAAGGATCTTGAAGCTTGATGAGCGAGTAGCCGATACAGCCTATGTAGTTGAGCCCAAGCTTGATGGCTTAACCGTTGTGCTGCATTACCGAAATGGTCGTTTCGAAATGGGTGCGACACGAGGTGATGGGGCGATAGGGGAAGATATCACCGCGAACTTACGGACAATCCGCTCACTCCCTTTGAAAATCCCAATCTCTAGGGATGGACCCGAACCCCCGGAGTATATCGTAGTTAGAGGGGAGGCTTTTATTGAGATCGATAGTTTTTATGAGCTCAATCGTAGGATTGAAGAGAGCAACCAGAAACCATATTTGAATCCCAGAAATACTGCGGCTGGCTCACTCCGTCAATTGGATCCTAAGCTCACCGCATCTCGCCCTCTAACAATTTTGACCTACCAGATCTTATACGCTGAAGGAAGGAGCATCCCCTCTCTGCGAACTGAACAAGATATGCTGTCATATTTGGGAGAACTTGGATTTCCAGTAGTAACTGCTCTTTACTGTCAGACGATTGAGGAGACGATCAACGTGCATTCAGATTTGGTCGCCGGACGTTCTGAGATGCCGTTCGAAATTGATGGTGCGGTAATAAAAATAAATGACCGTGAATTGGCTGAATCGTTGGGGTATGTGGGCAAGGACCCGCGCGCTGCTATCGCCTTCAAATTTCCTGCTCAAGAGGTGACAACGAAATTACTGGATATCGGTGTAAATGTTGGGCGCACAGGTGTCCTTACCCCGTATGCTGTGTTAGAACCAGTCAAGATCGGCGGGGTGGTAGTAAAACAAGCCACATTGCACAATTTTGATTACATCGCTGAGAAAGACATCCGCATAGCCGATCGCGTGGCTGTAAAACGCGCCGGCGATGTAATTCCCTACGTAATTGGTCCAATATCTGCTGCACGCACAGGGGCTGAAGCGATCTACCAACCTCCCCAACTGTGCCCTAATTGCAATCAACCGGTAGAACATATCGAGGGTGAAGTGGCATGGTACTGTGTCAACGCCGCATGTTCTGCGCAATTAGTCCGCAACGTCGAACATTTCGTCTCTCGCGGCGCCATGGATATTGTCGGTTTGGGAATTAAAATCGTCGAACAGCTAGTTTCAGCTGGTTTAGTGAAAGACGTTGCTGATCTATATACGCTTGACAAATCCGATTTGCTGGACTTGGAAGGATTTGCTGAGAAAAAAGCTGATAATTTAATTGATGCGATTGCAGAATCAAAAACGCAAACATTTGACCGTCTGCTCACCGCTTTAGGCATACGCGGTGTCGGTGAGGTGATGGCGGCTGATCTTGCCCGCGTCTATCCAGACTTGGACGCACTATCATTAGCCAGTGAAGAAGAGCTGCAGCGAATTGAAGGAATTGGCCCCAATATCGCCAAAGCAATTGTCGACTGGTTCAAGCAAATAACCAATCAAAAAGTCATCCGGAAATTAAAATCAAACGGAATATGGCCAAAATCGATGGCACAGACTGATAAACTCACGACCGGTCTTTTCAATGGTCTTGTATTTGTCCTAACGGGAACCTTAACTAACTTTTCACGCAGTGATGCAAAAGAATTTATCCAACAGCGTGGGGGAAAGGTGACTGGTTCTGTGAGTAAAAATACATCTTATCTGGTTTCAGGTGAAAATCCCGGATCCAAACTGGTTAATGCTCAAGAATTGGGTATCCCAATAATAAATGAGGCTGATCTTCAAGAATTGGCCGGTGAATAATCTGTGGATGAACAAATACGCTAACAAACTAATACGCGGCGTTGACATCTATTTAAGCCTAAGCTAAACTTGGAAGGATTGTTTGATAAGGAGCGAAATGGATATAAATACAGCAAATGACGCTGTTATACAGCGGGTACGAGCAATGAATGAACGCGTGGATGGGATAATGGACGCCGGTTTATATTTTTACAACCAGCCAATATCTGAACTACGCGGTGGTGCACGAGTCTTAGTAAATGGTCGTGAGATGGGGATGTATGCTTCGTACAGTTATCTTGGATTGGTAGGGCATCCGCGTATCAATGCCGCCGCGTTGGCCGCAATTGAGAAATATGGTACAGGTACTCACGGGGTGAGGACGCTTGCAGGAACATTAACAATTCACCAGGACTTGGAAGAGACCATTGCTAATTTCAAACGCACCGAAGCGGCTGTTACTTATACATCCGGTTATGTCACTAACCTAACTGTCGTATCAACTCTCGTCGGACGGGGGGATTACGTTATCTCCGATAAATTGAACCACGCCAGCATTGTAGATGGTTGTTTAATGTCAGGGGCAAAATTCGTGCGGTTCAGGCACAACGATATGGAAGCCTTGGAATTAAGACTGCAGCAGGTGCCATCTGGTGCATCAAAATTAGTGGTATGCGATTCGGTATTCAGTATGGATGGCGATATCATTGATTTTCCAAAGGTCGTCGAATTATGCCAAAAGTATGAGGCCTGGCTGATGATAGATGAAGCCCATTCAGTTGGCGTATTAGGCAAGACTGGTCGTGGGATCGAAGAACATTTTGGTATGGAAGGCACAATCGACATCAAAATGGGCACATTAAGTAAAACAATTCCCTCGGTCGGTGGTTATGTTGCTGCAAAAAAAGAGATCATCAACTACCTCCGTCACGCCAGTCGGGCATATATTTTCTCTGCAGCCTTACCACCTGCGCAGGCTGCGGCGGCAAAAGTGGCTTTTGAGGTGATTCTCGACGAACCCTGGCGTATGGAAAAATTAAACGCGAACACTGCTCAATTTATTAATGGTCTGAAAGAGCGCGGTTTCGATACACTCCTCACCGAGACAGCGATCGTTCCGGTGGTCTGCGGTTCTGATGAAGTCGCATATGAAATCACGCGTACGGCACAGAATCGTGATGTCTTTGTATTACCTGTCGTATCACCAGCAGTGCCTCCTGGATTGGCTCGCTTACGGGCTACAATTACAGCCGCCCATGAGCCTGACGAAATAGAGCACGCCATGGATGTCATCGAGGATGCGGGCAAGCAAACCGGCATCATTTAGGCTCTAAAATCATACTAACGATTAAATTGCGCCGGGTACTTCCGGCGCAGTTTTTTTCAGGGAGTGAGGATGGATAAAGTTTTATATCTAAAATATGGCCGGGAGCGATCACTCCAACGGCAGCATCCCTGGATATTCTCTGGAGCCGTCGATCATGTGACAGGTGATCCAGTCTGTGGGGACACTATCCGTGTCCTTGATTCTAACGGTACCTATCTAGCCACCGGTAGCTACAGTCCGGTTTCACAAATCCGCAGCCGAATATGGACTTGGGATGCAAACGATTTGATCGATTCAAATTTCTTCCAGACCAAATTAGATAAAGCTATCCAGATGCGGAGTATGATTATTGATTCATCCATCTCGGATGCAGTTCGACTAGTACATGGGGAATCCGACCATTTACCGGGATTAATAATTGATCAATATGCCGGAAATCTCGTGATCCAAGTATTGAGTTGTGGTGCTGATCGCTGGCGGGACAGTATTGTGAGTATCTTGGCTGAGCGAATTAACCCGGTCATTATCTACGAACGGTCAGACGTCGATGTCCGTAAATTAGAGGGTTTGGCTGCGAGAGAAGGTTTACTTTGGGGGACTGAACCAGCAGAACCAATCCAGATATCTGAGAACGGGCTTAAGTTCCTTGTAGACTACAAGGATGGACATAAAACAGGCTTCTATATCGACCAACGCGACAATCGACAGATCGTTCGGGCATATGCCGAGGGGAAAGATGTGTTAGATTGTTTTTGTTACAGCGGTGGTTTTACAATTTCTGCGCTTGCCGGGGGTGCAAACTCTGTTACAGCTATTGACAGTTCTGGATCCGCGATCGATCTGGTAAAGCAAAATTTGCACCTCAATAGCCTTGATCAAAACAAACTATCGACAATTAATGGTGATGTATTTAAAGTCCTGCGCACGATGCGTGATTCCCGGCGCACATTTGACCTGATCATTTTAGACCCACCCAAGTTTGCGCCCACCTCGGCGCAAGTCGCCCGTGCCACTCGTGCATATAAGGATATAAACTTGCTCGCGTTGAAGCTGCTGCGTCCGGGAGGCTTCTTAGTCACTTTTTCATGCTCTGGAGGGGTGAGTGTTGAGTTATTTCAGAAGATTATCGCTGGCGCAGCACTCGATGCCGGAGTATACGTTAAGGCTATCCAGAGGCTCTCCCAAGCCTCTGATCACCCGATCGCACTCAACTTCCCGGAAGGTGGGTATTTGAAAGGGATCGTTGCGATAAAAGAGTAGATTTTACTAGAACTTCTGCAAAACTAACCTGATCTTCTCGATGAGAAATGTCCAACCTTGTATTTGTACGCTTTGATTCGTTTGCCTTTAGGTGTTACATCAAAAATTGATAATTAAGCCATTCTCGGACGTTGTGAGGATCTCTAAGTGTTACGTCAGCAGTAGTTCCCCCAGCATCCCGTTCGACCTTGATGGTGACGCCCCCATGTTGTTTTACTACTGCGAATGCTTCTTCATCTTTATCATCGTCACCAATATAAATTAATAAACTTGCCTGCCAATCGTTGCGATCGACTAGGTACTGAACAGCAAGTCCTTTATTGGCAATTGTTGGTGCAACCTCTAGGAAACGGTCTCCACCAAGCACTCGAAATTGGTTGCTAAGGTGACATTTCTGGAGGATGTTTCGAGCATCTAGTAGAATCCGTGAACCAATGTCAGGATCGACATCACGAGCATGTAGTGCTAAGGTCCAGCCTTTGTCTTCTAAGTAAAAACCTTCGCTACCATCAATTAATGTGTGCCATTTTGGTTTAATCTGCTCCAAATTTGGGCGGATCGCTCGATAGTCGATTCGTTCGATAAGTTCACCTTGTGGGCTAATTATTTCTATACCGTAGGTGCCGGCTCGCCAGAGATCATCGATCGGTACTAACTGCTCAATATGCTGCAATCGCCGTCCGCTGAGAATTACTACTTCGATATTCGGAGTTTGGCTCAAAGCTCTAAGCAAATTGATTAAATCCTGGTCAGGAAGGACATGGTCGGGCGAGGGAGCAAAATCCGCTAGTGTGCCATCGTAATCCAATAAGAGCTTAATTGTTTTGGCGTGGTTGATTTTTTTGCTTACCAATTTGACGATCTCTTTAGTTGATTTTGTGGTCATGATGACAATAATGGGGCGATATATTCCTTGAAGATAATCTCCCAGGTAAATTGCTTTCGAATTTTCTTTTTGAATTGGAATTCAAGATTTTCCTCTGCCCAGGCGATGATCGAATTGGCAGTTTTTCGTGGGGGAGCATCAGCATCGAATAATTCGACTCCTTTTGATCCGATTTCTACGGCTGCAGGTACAGCAGTGCTCATCACTTGGACCCCTGCAAGACCAGCTTCTAGAATTGGCATCCCGAATCCTTCTCGGTGACTTGGCATAAACATTAGATCCGCGATGCGATATAGATCACCCACTACCTTATTGCTGATCAGATACGGTTTATCGGAATCTATACCTGATGAATAAATAAAATGCACATTGCTTTCAAGCTGATAAGATTTCCGCATATCTAATAGAGCGGCATAATAGGCCATGTTATTCGGATCATGGGGGTCTGGTGGACCAGTGATAATCAGGCGTGGGTCATTAAAAAATTTCCTTAGTTCATGGATTACCTGCATGGCATATTCGATATTCTTTGCCTGCGTGACCCTCACCGGCATCAATAATAGCATGTCAGAATTGAACAGCTGCAGCCTTTGGGAGAGTTGGATGCCCTCTGTTGATAAACCTAATATCTCTGCCGGATTTACGCCGTTATAAACTAAATGTATCGCCTCGTCTGGACATCCAAACAGTTTAGCCAACGTTTGCTGACGTTCTTTGGAGACCACAACATAGGTGATCTGCGGGTGCTGTTGTTTTAACAACTCCCAAGGATACCCATTATGTACTTTTATGCGCGAGTTGGTGCTAGTCCATGTGAAATCGTGACACCACGCAATAAAGTTGCCGATGATGCCTTCATCAACCAGCCTTGTAAGGGCGGCAGTTAGCGGTAGATTGAAGTGTTTGGTAAATACGTTGTGAACGATCAAAGTGTCAATTTTATTTACGACCGGGATTAGTTCTTGATAGAGCTGGTTTGTGATATGAGTAAAATTGTCAGGAACTACACCCGTTTCAAGAATAGCGCTGATGGATTCGATAAGGGGATCTTGTGAGTCCAATCTTGCTAGTTTTACATAGCTTGCTCCCGCTGGTAATGCAGATGCAGATCCTCTGCCGGAAATGACTGTAACCGGATATCCATGTCCAACTAACTGCTCGGTGTGCTCGAGGATAACCATCTCAACACCGCCCACTGTTGGTGGAGATGAATAATGCAATACACCAATTTTGGGTAATGCCATTGCTGCTCTCTCGCTTATAGTCCTAATTCTTCAATCGTTTTCAGTTGCCGGCACAACCAATCAACAATATCCTCTTTCTCAATTATCCACTTGAGTAGGTGGGCCTTTCCCTTTTTTTCTGCCTCAGGCATAATCAAAGCTTGGTGCATGGCTTCCGCGGTAGCATAAACATCACACGGAGGGATAACGATGGCACCCACACCTAACTGCTGATTAGCCCCTGTGCGCTCAGAAAGGATTAATACACCATCTCGTTGGTTTACGATTGGTCCTTCTTTTGCCACCAGGTTCATTCCATCCGCAATCGCATTTACCAGTAATACATCATATAACTGTAATGCAGCTAGTGCTCTATCATAATTTTCGCCAATAATTATCCGCACTGGCTCCCAATCGCTGTCGCCATACTTCGCGTTTACCCGCCCGGCAGTGGCGTTTAAGTTATCTAGATACTCGTTGTACTCTACAACTCCCAATCGCGAAGGGACTAAATATGCCAAAAAATGCACTTCTCCACAATGCTCAGGGTGCAGATCTAGAAGTTCCTCAAATGCTAGAAATCCGCGTACGATATTCTTACTCGGTTCGATTCTATCTACCCTGACGATAACTTTAAAGCCTGCTGTGTTCGATTCAATTTCAGACCGGTATTCTTCGACTTCGGGAGAACGGACTTGATTTTTTATCGAATCAACATCGATAGAGATAGGGAAATCCCTAACGTATGTAGCGTGGTTGCGATACCAAACCCGTCCATGTTTGAAATTTACATAAGATTTCGGGAGGAAAAACTCGCAGGTGCGGATGAAGTTCAATCCATCAGCGTTTGTCTGGAAGCCTAAGATATCAACAGCGCAGAGACTATCCAGGATAGAAAAACGCATATTGGGCGGTAGGATCTGCCAATATTCCGGCCCCGGCCAAGGAATATGAATAAAATGCAGTAATGTAGGGCGGGCACGCGGAGGTAGTGCGTCTCGGACGCGGCGTGCTGTTAAATACAGATGGTAATCTTGTAGCATGACCAATTTCGCCCCTGGGTATTTATGTGTCTCTTCAATAATAGCGCGGGCGAACAGTTCGTTTACAGCATGATAGCCATTATCCCAAGCATGCCATGTGTTGCGATCGATAATTGGGCTGATCGGGACATTCCACATCGAATGCTGGAGAAACCATAACAGTGGATTGGCGATGACGTTGTAATAGCCTTCATATGCCTCGACTGTTGGGGATAAGAACTTGATATGGATGGTATGCTCTGGATTCTCCGGATCTAATGGAACGTGAACCGATCCGAGCTCTCGATCAGCGCTGCTCTGGGCGCATGCTATCCATGTCGCATCAATATTTTGGGTAAGTCCCAATAATGCAGTAACTAATCCACCTGAACCACGCTCATAAATATATTCTTCGTCGGGGTTTTTCTCAAACTGGAAGGGGGCTCGATTCGCGCATATGATAAGTTTTTTCCCGGCAAGGTATTCTGTCTGGTTATTCAAGCAGTTTTCCGAAAGACCTTGCTGGATATTTGGATTAGCCATTATTTTCTCCAGATGGATCCTTATTACCGTTGTCAGAAGCGTTTGCTTGGATGGCCAAATCTATAAAAACGGCCGCCGTCCATCCAAATATATCTGCTGCAGTTTCCGGTGGGTATCCATTGGATGCATTGTAATATTCGTGAATACTGGGCTGCCTCATGATCAGATCCAACGTTTTCTCTCTTAATTCGTTTGCCAATTCAACCTTGCCAATTTGAGCGAGAGCTTCGATAAAGAAGTAGTTTATGTTCACCCAAATCGGACCACGCCACATCGTATTTGGATCGAAGTGGGGGTCATTTCTTGCCACCGATGGTATCGCAAATTCCCCCCAAAAACTCTCTGGGTTTGTGAGTTGTGAAATCACCCGATCCCTTATATGGTTCGGAAGCTGACCGGTCCATAACGGATATAAATTGAAAGGTGTTAGTACCGGGATCGGCTGCTCATTATGTAAGGCGTTAAAATAACCTTTCTCTTCATCCCAGAAATCCTCGATCATTCGCCGAACGATCGCTGCAGCCCGCCGCCGCCACATCGCTCCTTCAGCATCCATTCCCAGCAGTTCGGCCATGGAAGCAAGTGACCCCATCTGTACACATAAGTAGGTATTGATGTCGGGTGATTCGACTGGCATGCCATAATCCCACAGAGGATTATCATCTAACCCCGATGAATATGGATGGTTGTACTGCACAAGTCCATCAGCATCATCATCATTCATGCTTGTCCACCACGCATTCCAACGGACCAATGGAACATAGATTTCCTTCAAGAAATCGAGGTCATGATCCATCTCATGCAGTTTCATCGCCGCCCATGCCAGGAGGGGAGGTTTGGTTACTTCGGCTCTTATTGGGTGGTCGATTTCATCTACGATACCTTCATCATGGATCGCATCTGGAAACATGCCATCGGGCAGCTGGTAGGCAAGCATAGCGCGGATTTGATTGCGGGCGAGTTCGGGATCGAGGTGTCTAAAGGCTAGAGCATGCATCGCGCTATCCCAAAGCCATAGACCAATATAATTTACCTTTGACGGGATCATAGCTTCATAGGCTATGTTTCCCTGTGGGCTGATCAGGTTGTTTCCCATCACCCACCAGGCATAAGCATATGTGCGCAAGTATTTCTCGTTTACAGCTGGAACTTTACTGAACCATTTATGCCAGCGTTCTTCTGCATCGGTGACTGTCAATGAGAATGGTTTAGTTTCGTGCAGCAGGTCTGGGCTGTTGCGGATGGTTAGTGAAACAGCACAATCCTGGCCGGTTTTGATGAGGAGTTCAATGATATATCCCCCCTCATCTGGTTTGATATGGTTTGCGACAATATCCCCATTTGTCGAGTAAGCTAGATTGCGGACCGCTTTAAGAGCACCTCCGCTCTCGCTGACCTGCCACATATAGGGAGTCACTTTGAAACGCAACCCGATCGTGGTATCGGGTGGGAGGCCGATGGAAAGTGTCTGCAGATCCTGAAATACAAGTCCGACATCGCCGAGTTTTGTATGGAAAAATAGCGCGTGTGGATTAGACACAGTGATGAATTCGAGCGGTTGTTTATTCGAGTCGATAAATTCTAAATGCGATATATAAGGAGGGCGTTTTAGATAGGCTTCCAAGCCCGGATCAAGCGCTAGTAATCGCTCGGCAAGTTTAATATATAAGGCACTCAAATCTGCATGCTGGTACACTAAGATCCGAGAGCCGCGATCGCTGAACGGTACTTTGGTAATATCGATTTGATTGCGGAGCAGGCTTAAATATGATGATGAGCCAGTAAATGTCATTGTCTTTACTCACTTAAATTTCTGAGATACCATTATTAAACAAAAATATCACTACACTTCTCACCATTAGTATACCAAGTTGTCTTCCATGCATCGATATAGGGGTGTTCAGCATTATGCATTGACAATTAATGTTGTTAAATGGAACTGACGACGTTTGGTTAAATACGCTCAAAATCAGCCAGTAAGAGCAGCTTGCCTGCCAATTTACTAATTAATAAAAATCTGCTCCTATTTTGCGCCAGGAGCAGAGAAACTGCGTGTTATTATTTGTGGCTTATTTTTGCATCATGAAGGAAGGTATCATACCTGAACATACTTACTGGCTTTTGTTCCACAGATGGGACAGTCTTCAGTCGGTTTTCCGAACTCTACATTGCCACAAACTGGACATAGGTAAAAGTCTGCTACTTCCAGATCCTTACCGTTTTCTACAGCCTCAAGAGCCAAAGCGTAAAGCTTTGCATGAACTTCTTCGGCTTCAACCGCGTACGCAAACATGCGCTTGGCTTTTGGTATATCTGTCTCCGCTTGCTTGACCATCGGTGGATACATTTCAGTGAATTCGTAGGTTTCACCATTAATTGCAGTTTGGAGGTTTTCGGCAGTTGAACCGATCCCGTCGAGTGCCTTCAAATGCCCTTCGGCATGAATACGCTCCGCCTCTGATGTTGTCCGGAATAGCTTGGCGATGTTCGGGAAGCCGTCACGTTCTGCTTTCTTCGCAAAGGCGCGATACTTCTGGTTCGCTTGGCTCTCACCGGCGAAAGCATCTTTTAGATTATTGGTGGTGGTTGACATTGTGCTGTTGCCTCCTAATAAGATTATATTTTTTGCCTTAGTAAATGGGCAATAGTAACCAGGTATGTGTAAGTTTTCATATTCCCGAATTATAACCGGAATAATAATATCAGACCGCACCTGCCAGAGAATTGACTCCCAGGATCACTGCAGCTTCCGTAATTGCAGTCTATAGTAGATCCAGAGAACATTGAAAGCCGCAAAAATCACTAACAGCAGCCATATCCCCCAGGGGCGGTAGCCGGTGAGGATCGACAGAACGAATCCGATAATGGCGGCTCCCGACCAAATGATTTTTAGGTTCAACATACTCTGGTATGCTTGGATGTCGGCATTTCTGCCGAGGAATGACTCGATCCCGATGCCCATTAACGCGGCACCAACCAAACGGGCTGTGATAGGATCGATGGTCGACCATCCAAAAAAACTGAGGAATTGGAACGGTGCCAGAATGAGCGGCACCCCAAATAATACATCCAGTGTGAAATGGACGACGAACCAATTGCGTAAACCTTTTGAGACCATATATCACACTCCCTTCTTTTTACTTATTCGTTTATTATAGATCACGAATCACTGAATGCGGTGAATAAAATGATTGCTAGTAATTGAGAGAATCACAATCAATTAACTCTTGTGGTTTCCTTATCACCCTTTGATTAATTCTTCCAAAAGACTGTTGCTCATTTGAGTAGATTCCTGGAAACAGTAAACAGCATACCCATTGAGTTTGAGGACATTTGTCATTATCCCGACATATAAAAACTAGACCTTCACAACGAATGTTTTTTTGGGGGAGAGTGATTGAGTTACCGGCAACCCTTTATGCAGGGGGGCGTTTCATTTCCATTTTGAGAGCGATAGCGGAATCTGGGGAAGTGGCGGAGAAGCTTGAACCTATTGCAAAAGTATATCCGTCACGTAGTTCGACATCACCGGCTTCTCCACTCGCATTTAGGTAGGTCGGGCATATTTCCGGGCTTATTGCAAGAGTTACCCAATGTTCGCAAAAATAACTTGTGAAATATTTTGCAATATATGGTATGATCATATCAGACGCAATAAATTTGATGCGCATAGCGTTTGTTTCACATCTTTCCAAGCCAATAGATCGTGCAACGTCGCTCAATCTGTAATTTCTCTGTTGCCTGCACCGTCCCTAAGGCGACATTCCAGAAAGAATCATTGATCGCCCCCTTTCAACGGAAATCTACAGCACGATTTATCGGAGATATTTGCTAAGGAGGCGAAAATGATTTCCACAGAAATGCTTCATCGTTACCCATACTTCGCTGGATTTTCAACTGAACAGATAAGGATATTGGCTAACGTTAGCGAAGAACAATCTGTAGAAGCTGGACATTATTTCTTTCATGAGGGGGAGGAGATAGATAGTTTCTACATGGTTGTGGAAGGCAATGTTAGCATCACCGTGGATATTCCCGACAGGGAATCCGAGCAAAGCATTGTTCAGCAGCTTACTAATAATCTAACGACAACTGATATCACTGTCAGCTCGGTAGGTCCTGGATATACGTTTGGTTGGTCGGCTGTAATACCACCCAATATTTCGACTGCAAATACGAAAGCAAGCACCACCTGTCGAGTTTTGCGATTTGACTGCACCAAACTCCAATCGGCCATAAATGATGATTGTTGTTTTGGTCATTTGTTGGTGCTTAAAGCGGCTCAAGTTGTTCGCGAACGAATGCGTGATTTGCGCATTGAAACATTAGCAGAACACGTGTAAATTCGTTCCGTATCTGGTACTGGTCTCAGTAGTAATTCCATATATTCATTAATATATTGCTGATCTCTGTTCGCGCGGTAGATAACCAGAATCCTGATCCTCCGTTTACTGAGAGGTCAGGATTTTCATGTTACTGATGATTGCAGGTGGGTTGATTTTAGTACATCAATTCTAGAAAAATCATATCGCACAAGAAGTCTTCACCGGCTTCCAGTATGAGACATACCACGGTGTCAGTGATTGGCCTGCTTGTTATATGTTTGAGTTGATAACCTTCCCCAGCGGCGCTACAGTGACACCTGCTGAGAGTGACGAGAACGGCCTATGCATGCAGTACCACCAGGATCGCCAGGCTGGCGCTAACCTGGATCAAACCTTATATGATGCTTGTGATGAAGTTTGCGATCGGCGTAGACAACAAACCGGCGTCACATCCTGGGATTTGCACCTTGGGCAGCTAGCGCAGTTGCAGTGACTTTTCCGATTATTGAAGTGGCTCCTGTTGTCAAACATATTTTTCCAACCATGTTATGTGGGTTGATTGTTGTTTTCATAATCTGTCTGAGCTCAATTTGTGGCTTCTTTTATATATGTCTAATGCATTAGATGTCTGAGTGTCTGCGCGGTGCCTTTAGCGCAAAACTCACCCCAAATCAGTGAATGTCCCGTCCGTTTGTAAAGGAAGTAAAAGTTTAGGATTTTGCTTCTGTACTGATTTGTTATCGTTCCCGCCTTACACACATAGACATTGTCATGTAGTTCATTGATGGTGAAATGAGCGACATCGGCACGAGCAATTCGCGAAGTCTTTACAAGAATATTTTCGGCTATAGCATAGTTTTTCGCTAATGAGGTATCTGTCAATCCACTTGGTCGCACAATTGTCAGTCAAGGCTACTCTTTTTTTCCAAGGCTTCCTGTTTTTCGTGATCCTGGCGAGTGTCGCGAAGTAAGGCGGCAAAGAAAAGCTTGTTAGTAAACGAAAGAGTAGACCAACTTTCTGCAATCCTCATTGCAGTAATTATAATTAACTGCTTTACATAGTTTGAATTGCCCCCCAACCCAAGACCCATAATAAGAACGCCCTCCCTAGATCAGCCGGACAGACAACTTACCTGGTAGGGTGTCTGTTTCGTTTTAAATCGTATCCTTTCATAGTTGTAAAAGTAAACATAATCGTCGATGATTAGTTGAGCCTGGTGGAATGTTGGTCTCTTGATCCTGCGTATGGCTTCTTCTTTGAGATGCCCATAGAAGTTTTCCATGGGGGCATTACCCCAGCAGTTTCCACGTCTAGACATCGCAGGAGTATTATACTCATGAGTGAGGACATGATACGGGTGCGAACTGAATTGATACCCTTGGTCACTGTGGAGGATCAGTCCATCAGTAACCATTTCTTTTTGTTGGGCTTGTTTGACGGTTTTGGTAACTAAACCGATTGAGTTTCCTCGTTCGAGCTTATGGGCAACAATGAAACCGTCAAAAGTGAGATGGGAATGCGCGCGGGGGCACTGTTGTGTCATCGGCTTGTGTTTAAAGCTAAGCGCTTGCTTGTCCATACTGACCTGACGTCTGCACAGGTGGCAGAAATGCTTGGCTTTAAAGATCCGTCTTATTTTGGTAGTTTCTTCAAGCGTAAAACAGGTCAGACGCCCCGAGATTCTCCGGATGAGTTCTATCCATAATCAGCTGAATTATCCTAAAATCCAGACATGATCGTCACCGAAAATTCTAAATTTTTTCTCATTCTTTGTATAAGTTTCGGGTCTTGATCAAGAAATGGCGAAGAGAGTACAACACGGTCAGACCGCATAGTTCAGCCCGTTTGCTTACACCATTTCCAGCTACAGTGATGGTTTAATCTCCACAAATTCAGCAATCAAAATGTAGCCTTTTATCATAATAATTCTTAATTAGATCAATCCTTGAACTCAATCGGCAGCATGACTACAAAACGTGTTTTTCCAGGTATTGAGTTTACTTTAATATCTCCACGATGTTTTTGCACCACGATGTTGTAACTGATATTCAATCCAAGCCCAGTGCCCTTACCAGGACCTTTGGTAGTAAAAAATGTATCAAAAATTTTTGATTGGATCTCCTCTGGAATTCCAGGGCCATTATCTTCTACTTCAACTACAACCCACTCGCTTTCTTGTCTGGTGCGTATGATTATCTGGGCGTCAACTTGATCTGTTAGTGCGTCAGCAGCGTTGTCAATTATGTTGGTCCACACTTGATTAAGTTCACTGCCATGTCCCATGATCGCTGGTAAATCCTGTGCATATTCACGTTTTAGGTTAATCCCAGATTTAAGCTTATTCCGTAAAATTGTGAGGGTATCATCTATGCCTTCGTTGATATTTACTGATTGGATCGGCGCCTGGTCTAGGTAGGAGTAAGATTTTAAAGATTTAACGATTGCCGAAATTCGACTTGAGCCTTGGGAAAGCTCATTCAAAAGGCTGTAAACATTATATGTAGCATTCAGCCACTCAATAACACACATCAACCTTTCAGCAGGAAATTCTTCGGTCAGGGATGCAAGTTCATCCTGATTAAATTCCAGGTTAACTAGATTAGGAGCCATCTGCCAAGCTTCATTAATACCATGAGCTTCCAGCCAATTTTCTATGTCAGCTTCCATATCACTGCGAGTAATCGCATCCATTTCGGGCGGGGAATATGCACTAGTGTGCACTTTTTCGGTCAGAGAATTCAGAATTTTCCATTGCTGGTCATCAAATCCCAGTCGACTGATATGCGAATAGGATGCATCTAAATCTTTCGTGGCTCCAATAAGTTGGTCTGCACTGCGCTTTACAGCCGCCGCGGGATTGTTCAATTCATGCGCAACACCAGCGGTGAGCGTGCCTAACTGTGCCATTTTTTCACTCTGTCTTAAATGCACTTGGTCTTCTCGCAATCGACCGAGAATGTTTTGGAACAGTGACTGCATTGCCGACGGACTTGAATTCAAGAGCCGATCAAGTTCTTCCTTTCGAATGGAATAGAAGACTGAATCTGACCGTGCACGGACAGTAGCGCTCCGCTTCATTGACTCTAACAAAGCCATTTCTCCAATCACCTCACCCCCAGTTCGAACGGCCACCAAGACCTCCCGGCCAATTGATTCTTTGATAATCTCTACCTCCCCTTGCTTGATAATATAAGCTCGACTACCCTCATCCCCCTCATGAAAAAGCTCTTCTCCTTTAGAGATTGTCACAATTTCCACAGATTTGGATATTCGGTCTAAATCTTCTTGATTCAGCCCATGGAAAAGCGGAATGGTTTTCAACAACTCGTGTGTCATTAAACGGTTTTCAGATACTGATGAATTAAGCTGACTGCGATGGCACCATTACCCACTGCTGAAGCCACTCGCCGGACGGCACCCTCGCGAACATCCCCGGCTGCAAAGATCCCTGGCACATTGGTTTCTAGCAGATAGGGAGACCGTTTATCTGTCCATCCTTTTGGTGGTTTACCATTCTGAATGAGATCCGGGCCAGTTGGGATAAAACCAACTCTATTACGTTCCACAACTCCAGCAACTAAATCTGTGTGAGCAACAGCACCAATGAATATGAATAAAGCTGCCGCGGGAACCATTCGTTTTTCTCCAGTTTGGTTATTAATTAGGGTGATACTTTCAAGCTGGTCTTTCCCATGGACCTTGGCAACCTCGCTATAAGGCATAACTTCGATATTTTCCTGCGCGTTGATCTGATCAATCAGGTATTGCGACATGCTTTTCTGTAGCGAACTACCCCGCACAAGCATGGTCACTTTGCTTGAGTATCTCGCAAAATACATTGCTCCCTGTCCCGCGGAATTTGCCCCTCCTACGACAAAAACATGTTGGTCCCGATAATTGGCCGCCTCGGTTAATGCCGCGCCGTAGTAGATTCCTGCGCCAGTCAACCGGCTGACACCTGGAATATCTAATACTTGCAATGTGACTCCAGTAGCAAGCAGCAAGGCTTTGCAGGTTAATTCTTGCCCATCGCTGAGAGTGATGATTTTATATGGTTGCTCAACTTCAACTTTTACAGCTTCGAGGGATGTAATAATTTCACAACCCAGCCGGATTGATTGGTCAGTTGCTCGTTTGGCCAGATCAGAACCACTGATCCCCTTCGGAAAGCCCAAATAATTCTCGATCCGTGAGCTAGTACCCGCCTGCCCACCAGTGGCTTTTTTTTCGACAACGAGCGTTTTCAACCCTTCGGAGGCACCATACACTGCTGCTCCCAGACCTGCAGGTCCTCCCCCAATAATTATCAGATCATAATAGGGTGCGGAGGCTTCCGTTTTTAGACCCACCTGCTTTGCTAAAGCCTGAATATCTGGATCGAACAACACGTTTCCATCCGGGAAGAAGACGGCTGGAAGTTTTTTCTCATCTTTCTGTAGGTCATCGACTAATTTCTTCGCTTCGGAATTTGTTTCAATATCCAACCATTGATAAGGGATGCGGTTGCGAGCCAGAAAATCTTTGACATAATGCGAACTGGCAGACCATAACGTGCCTGCAACTCGGATACCATCATAGGGCGGAGACGCCGTTACCCACCAATCACCCAACAAGTCATCCATTACAGGAATTAGTTTCTCCTCTGGAGGATCCCAGGGTTTCATGAGGTAATGATCCAAATCTATTGTATTTATACTAGTTATCGCCGCTTCAGTATCCGCATACGCTGTAAGCAATATCTTTCGTGCTTCAGGATAAAGCTCGCGCGCCTGGGTTAGAAATTCTGTGCCACTCATTTCAGGCATTCTTTGGTCAGCGACAAATAAGGCGACTGGCTCATTCCGTTTTTTTAGTTCATATAATGCTTCTAATGCTTCTTGTCCAGACCCTGCTTTGAGGACCCGGTATTCTTTACCATAATGTTGTCTGAGATCGCGGTTTATCGCGTTTAATACCTGGGGCTCATCATCAATAGACATAATTACTGGTTTTCCCATTCTTCTGAACTCCTTTAGAAATCTTGCCGTTCCTGCCATGTTATGCTGTTTCAGCCTAACAAACAATGATGGTGAAGCAATACTTTCATTAAGTACTTGGTTTATCAATGGCAGTGGAAGCAATAATCCCCTACATTATATACTATTAATACAATATATATCACATTTGTATTATTATTAGGATATAATTGAGTTGCAGAAATAGTCTAAATAGTCCCTTCCATAGATCCAGGATGATTTAGTGCAAAAGTATTTTCAACCAACAGAAAGTTTTGTTACCATAACAAAAAATTAAAAGGAAAATAATGGAAAGCAAAGATTTAGCACATGACACGATGGTAGAGGAGTTTTGGCGCAATTGGTTTGTGGAGGGGCCGCCAAAAGCAAAAATCAGGCGCCAACAATTCTTTAAATTCCTGCCATCTGAGGTGCGCTGTAAATTCTGTGCCGCCCCCTTTGATGGAGTTGCTGCCCCATTTGTTAAATACGTTTTACGAGTATACCCTTCCCGTTATAACCCTTTCTACTGTAACACATGCGATGATTTTTCTAAAAAATATCAAGGTGGAGCTGAAGTTCCTATCACAATGTTATTCGCTGATATTCGCGGCTCCACCGCATTGGCAGAGAAAATTGGTGCAAAAGAATTCAGCAGCTTAATAAACCGCTTCTATATCAAAAGCAGTATGGTTTTAAGTCAAGCTGGGGCAATGATCGAAAAATTGGTTGGGGATGAGATCGCCGCAGTATTTTCTAGTGGTTTGTCGGGTGATAACTATTACAATCAAGCAATCATTGCGGCGAAGGAGCTTTTACGAGAAACTGGCCATGCTGATGTAAATGGCCCCTGGGTAAACATAGGCATTGGTATCCATTCTGGGGAGGCTTTTATTGGATCGGTGGGGAGACCTGATGGGATTATGGAGGTAGCAGCATTAGGAGATGTTCCCAATACAGCAGCTCGATTGACCTCTATGGCTGCACCCGGAGAAATCCTGGTGAGTGAAGATACAATCGTTGCCGCCAATATTAGTTCCGAAGGTATCGAAAGGCGACATTTATCACTAAAAGGTCGTGAAGAAGAAATAACTGCTTTCGTATTACAGCTCTAATTGGTAGGGGAAAGTAAATAATAAATCCTTTCATCCTTCTTAGATAATATTGGCGCGACACGAACGATTTCTTAGGAATGTTTATAGTAATGTTTAAAGGAAATCGGTCTGAATATTAGATAGGAAATCCAGTTTCCCCCAAGTATCGAAACGAATCATAACAAAGGTCCACTCAAGCTCGTCCTCAAGCTGTTTGAAGACACCCATGAAGATATTTGCCCACTACCGCTCGCGGGAAGCATCTTCGCCCGTTCGGAAACCGCCAAGCATGTGCATCAGTCCGGTCAACAGGATTGCGATCCCCAAAACGGTGATGAACAAGACATCGCTGACCAGAGTGCCCAAAAGGTCGAACCGCCGGTTGAGAGCCGCAAGGCCAGCCACAGCCCACACATCGTCTAGCGATCCAAAGGCGGCAGTGACTTGGCAAGAAATCGGTTTCTTCTCCACCCTAATTGCCATCAGCAAGTTCACAACCTGAAGAATTCTGTTTGGAAACCGTTTCTTGCCTCGCGAGGGGTTTGAGAGGCTTGAGCTGTGTGCCGGGAGTCTGGCACGAACGCTTCTTTGTTAGGATGTATACTGAAAGGTGTCCCTCCTATCCGGCACCTAATAGATCATCGTCGAATGATCATCAATCGTTGCATTACAGAATGAGATAGACGGATCGGTATAAAGACTTCTTCATGCTTGTTCCAGAAACACAACGATTTTAGCGATTACCCCATCACGCTTGAAGATATGCTGGGTGATTTCAAAATCCAACCGAGAACCAGAAACTTCTTCCATGTTGCCATTTGCATAGTGAATCTGCACACCGGATTTCTTACCGGTGTGATAAATAACCAGCGTTTGGCAAAAGGTAAAGGCCAGCGACCCGGTCGGTAACTGTATGTGCTGAGGATCACCTTCTAGGTTGAAGAACTTGAAAGTTGTTGGCTGAGTTATAAATTCTTCCTTACGAAGCAGAACGGGATCAAAGGTGATCTGCCCATCGTTAACGAACACCCCCATCTCAGCTTGGCGAGTCAGGATCTCCTCTTTCACTTGCCCCGTCATGCCTGGCTGCTTGGCGCCCTGTCCCTTGGGAGTGTGGGAGTAAGGATCAGTTGGGAAAGCGCCGTACACATCGGGGGATTTATTGAATCCCAGACCCTTTCGGATATCATAATAACATTCGGCCAAGCCTTGGATGGTTTCAGATTCTGCTTTCAGCTCTATCGCCAGCAGGAAATTTTCCTGGGCTGCCAACAGCAATTTGGAAACCATATGCCAGTAAATACTGCCCAATCCCTCATAGGCAAAGAATGTCCCCGAGCGACCAGTAAAAGTATCATGCTGGAAAACATCTTCAAACAGGGAGAGGATCTTTTCCCCATCAGTTGCAACCAGATCAACGTAGGATTCCTGCTGCCCGAGGCGGTCCAGCGCTTGATATACGTCATGAGCGTTGCGGAACGTTCCATTGAAATGAAAATCTCCGTTCTCGTCCTGAACGATCAAACTAGGCTCGTTATTCTTAACTAATACCTGTACGAGATCAATTCCCCCGGTTTGGTTCGGAGGCAGGCGGTTCTTTTCCAAAAAAAGTGGGAGATCCCGGTCAGGATAGAGAATATAGCTGTGCTGGTCTGCGCGGTATAGTGCACTCACTCGCAAGTTGCGCAGCAAAACCAGCGCCTCCTGTGGCGTTAGCAAACCAGAAGACAGGATTGCTACCTGCCCTTCCAACATTTCATCAAGGCAGCCAATCTCTGCTTTGTTTTGTCCCAACTTCAGGATATTGTAGGCATGGTACAAGCCATCCGCACGCCGGTTGGCCTGTAAAGAGTGCTCGATATACTGGCAAGTCAGACTCAAGAAGGAGTTTAGTTTGCTAACCGATAACGACTCTAATTTCCCACAGAACCCCTGCTGATAGATATTCCAACGGTAATCACTTCCGGCCTGACCTAACATATCCAAAACAGTCCGTCGTTCTTCGTTGGAAAACGAAGCGCTCAAGCTCGGCGAGAACTGAGTTAATATAGCTAGAATATTATTGAAAAGGGTATTAACTTCCCGGCTAATTTCCAGGTTTGTAGCCTCAATCCCTTCCAGCAAAGATTGCAAAAATACAACATAGCGACGCAGGTAGCTTAGTGTAACCACCGATAAACCTTTGCCAACCAGGGCATTGTTGGCATCGTTCCATTCTGGTCGCTGGGTGTTCATCCAGATGCCGCCTTCAGGGACGAAATTGACCAGCTTGGCTAAAATTAAGACCAGTAGTTTTTCATTTAAGGTTACATGAAAGATGTCACCATCAGCACTGCGGACCAGTTTTCCATCACTGCCGAATAAAGCAACATCTTTTTCTGTTTCGCAATGGGCATCAAAATCGAAATCAATGGTCTTGTAAGGATCGATCACCAGAGATGAATACTTTCTCAGGCGGTAGGGCACATTAACATAGCAGAATATTCGTTTATTGAGCAGCTTATTCAATTTAGAAGGATGGTAATGCAAAGAGATTTCCAACAGCTTCTCAAGATATATGATCTGATGGTCGGACCAGTATCCAATGTTGACCCAGGGGTTTTCTGTTTTGGGTACTTCCCACTCAATTCCTTCACGCGTAACACGATAGGGGTTATATCCATCGGGAGTACCAGCATTAACGAATATAGATATCATGCTCTCCACAAATTCAGGATACGAACAGGCTAACGCTTCCCAGTTCTGAAATAGGTCACGCCAGTTACCCTGGTAATCTAGGCGTTGGCTGCCATCCATGTTTTTTAGATTGATCGAGAACTTGTTCCACGGCCGGCTGGGATCCCCATGACGGCGGCTGAACGTCAATGGGAGGTATCCAAAACACAGACGTTCCAAATTGGGATCCTTGCTTCTACTCGCGTGCGCTAACAAATCCTCAAGACTCATTATTTCTGGCAACTCATCTAGAAAATCTTTTTGATGGTCCAGAACCGATCGATTACGTGTATGCAAGAATTTGATCAGATCCACTTTTTGAACCTGGTAGTTTTCTGCAAAAATACCACCTCGCATGGTGTTGAAAAGTACGTTTGCATAATGATGTGCGCTACTGAGCTGATCAGCTGACACTTGCAAACCATCAGCGCTGGCGATGATTGCATTCAAGGCTTTGCTTCCCAAAGCAATATCTTTTTCGAGTTCATCTTTGGTCACTATCGCTGGACGCTTGAGCATGTTGATGCGTGCAATGGTGTCAGCGCTATCTTGTTCAACATCTAATACAAGACTCCAATCTGTATTTTCATTTCTATCGAGGGTTATTGAAGCGTTTAGCAGATAAGCTCCGCGAAAACCGCGTATATCAACCTCATTCGTGATCTCAGTGCCTTTCCGAAAATCATCCACTTGCATCGTAGAAAGTAAGTGGACTGGATGATCAAGTCCAACCTGCCAGACAGTAGTTGCCTTTAGAGATTCGCTTGGTTCGGCGAGATCGGTTAAGGTCGAACTCAAACTAAAAATACCAAGACCACTCTCAGTTTCCAACTCACTGCGTTTATAGGCGTTAAGCAAATTGCTGAAAGTGGATTGTAAAAGGGTTGTCACACCAAAAGGCAAAATGTTCTGAACTCCGGACAACAGTCTGATATGTGCAGGGTTACGGGACTGGTTATACAACAACATTGTCAGTACAAAACCAAAACGGTCGCTTGTGCGCCATGCCCGACGATAAGTTAATTCCAAATCCATGTTGCTCTCTTCGAAAATTAGTTTATTTCCACTGATATTTTTGTAAATTTTGCGTTCAACATTGTACAGCCCCGTATATCGATCTGAAAACGGTTCCCAGAGCGAGGTGAGTCCATTCCTCGTAACAAAGAAGATCGAGAGCGGGCCAGTGTTTTGGCTGCTCTCAGTGATCTTGTCATCTGTTTCATATGGGAATAGAGCCGATTCGGCATTTATCCGTCCAGCGGTTACTCCATTCGTACTTGAGATGAACATCCAATGGTCAGTATTGCTAACCACACTCATGAAGAAGGGCGGCATCTGGTCATAATTCTCGATGCAATAATAGAGTTCCCCCAACAGTGTGACATATTTACCGTTCACTTGAAGATGAGGGGATTGATAACTGCAATTACCAATATTAATGGATGATAGCATCGTAGCTCCTATTATTTATTATTGCATTCAGCATTGATAATTTTAACATGCTTGACATGCAGCTTGATTTAAAAACGCACATCCCGAACGCTCAATTTCGAGGCGACGGGCAGTTCTCCAAGTTTGCTTCTTTGACGGAAGCGAACCATTTCAAGATACTGGGAATCGACGGTGAAATTAGTTCGGGATTGGTCTCGGTAAATACCCCCCACGGCGACACTTGTCGAACGGCCTCAAACAGATGTAGAGCGGGTCCTAGAGATGCTAAGGTTCGAAAATCGCAGTAAGCTGGAAGAATTGCCCAGTGTTCTGAAGTGATGTCGACATGAACGATCCGGGGTCAACTATTCCCTTTGTATTCAACAATTGTTTATCTGTTAAAACAGCTCCATTCCACAGCGGCTACAATGTGCAATACCTGTAACGTTTACTCAAAGATGGCAAATTGACTGGCATGAAGCTGGGGCAAAACTGGCTGGTTGATAAGTCCACATTTGAAGCTTCTTTGGAGAAAGCAAACCAAACCCAAGATAAACGTTTTGGACCTAAGAAGGTTTATTTCCCCAAGGCATGAAACCCCGATTTTATTTATAGGGTGGTGCGAGATAGAAACAAGCCTTCTGGATAAACAAAGTTTGAAAGAACTAGCGAAATATAAGTGCGTTATAAATGCTGGTGATGCCGATCATCATGAATCGGTATCAAAATCGTAGTTTGTTGTTGAACGAATTGGGTGGTTATCTGTTTTGTCTGGAGCGGTGTAGTGCATGAGAGAAGCGGATCAGCAATCTAATATTGCATGAAATGGAACGCCAGGTTGATTCAAAGGTTTCTGTAGTAGAGTGGGACAGATTACAGCCTGTTAATCGAACTTGAAGCGCCACATCGCCACCAGGAAAAAGACGACCGCGAAACCAAGCAGTGTGAGGATGTTCGGCAGAATATCCGCCAGACTAGCGTCTTTTAGTATCAATTCTATATACCCGTCCAAGGCATGGGCGTGAGGAGTGAGTTTGGAAATATAGAACACAAAACCCTCAGTTGGAACACTCATTTCTGCCACGCCTCCTGAAACTTTGATTCCGGAGCTGAAGGAGCCGCTGGCGGCCATCAGCACGAAACCGACCACCAGGCCGATGCCCCCAGCCTGCTTGGTGGTCCGCGCTGCCGACCCGATCAGCATACCCAGGCTGGTCGCAGCCAGTGCTAACGCCAGCGTGAGGGTAAAGAGCCCCAGGGGGGAACGTCCAAGCGGCATGTCGAAAAATACATTACAGACCCCAAACATCACCAACATTCGTAGAAACACCACCCCGATATAGGTCAGAATCCGGAGACGGTAGCAATCGTGTTTAGAGCAGGGTATTTCGGGTTTTCATGATGTTTCTCCTTATCATAATGGGGTTCTTGAGTGTCTATTTGTTCTTCTTCATCGGATCGCAATTCCTGGCAGGAATCACGATCCTTTTTCACCAGAATTTAGGTTGGATTTTTTACGCTGCTGAGAATGCAGCCATCAATTCATCTTCCTGCTCCTTTCTCAGGTTGGATTACGCTAATTTCGTTGCTTTCCCTATAGTCCTAATAACCGCTTCTTCTTGGCTTCGAACTCTTCATCCGTGAGAATGCCTTGATCGCGCAGACCAGCCAGTTTTTGAAGCTCTTTAATGTACGACATGCTGTCATTAGCAGGTTCGTCAACAGCAGGTTCATTGTCAACAAGTTCATTAGCAGATTCATCCGCTTCCAAGGGAGGGGCAGCCGCCAGGGCAGCTTTATCCTCCGCAGTGAGTTCTGCGCTTTGAATGCCCAGTTCCTGCATAGCGGCGGTCAACTCATGATCTTCCAATTCCTCAACCGATGCTCCGGTGTGCTGCTCGATGCGTTGGGCATCTTGTTGGGAAAGCTTGATCGCGGTGCCGTCCCACCAACAGCTAGCAATACCATACCGCCAACCAACACTCGTCTGCGCCTGCGGCGACGCATCACTCGACTGATTGTTCGTCTGGATGTTCTTCTTGAAGTTCTTCTTGCACCTCTTCGCAAAATATTATACTTTCCTTGTTTTGGAACGACCCATCACGATCGGCCATTCGTTATTTACTTATCCTTCGGCAGAATCATCCACCGGTTGCCTTCTTGAACACCAGAAGGGTGGCACCTTGAGCATCCACCATCTCCAGGGTGTCGCCCTTGATATCATATTGGGCAGCGCCCTCCATTGCGGTTAGAAAAGCAGCCTCCTGCTCCATGATGCCATCGGGCCCCACACATTCTCTCAACGTGGTGGCTAAGGGGCCAATATTGATTTTATTGCCAGTCGTCTGGTAGGTGCCGCTATAATTATTGCAAGTCACATTCCCCGAAACCTGATCCGCCTGGAAATCGGCCGTTACGATGGTCTCTGGCAGAATCTCGGTCAGGTTGCCTTGCGCGTCCCTGTAGGAGGTCATTGCCCAACTGGTGGCATCCAAACTTTCCTTTGTGGAACAGGCTACTAATAACACTGCTAACAAGGTTGCATACAAGATTACGCTATATCGGATTTTTCTCATGATAATTCTCCTGCATTTATTGGGTAATATGGATAATCTGCATAACTTGATTCAGATAAAATGGTTTCCGGGCCAGAGATTATATCTCTGGCCCTTTTTTGAAAATGTACTATGGTGCCGGAGGAGGCTGCACTACGGGCACATTGCTCACATTGACGGCCCGCACGAAACGCGTGGCAACCCAACCTTGACCACTGGGGTCGATCGTCGTCGGGATATTCACGACAAAGTGTTCCCGATCCGGGCTGACGCCCACAACCGCCAAGGCTGTTCCACGGGCTACCGCGCCCAGGCTGGAATACTCATTCCCGGGTCCGGTGCGCACGTTGAGTGGTTCGATCGTGATCAGGGAAGGCGCGCCAGAGGCCGGAGCTGCCGGATTGATGTTACGCGGCAGGTTTGGGGTTCGAAGCACAGGCACACCGGAAATGCTGTTTGCCGATGTGAACACCTTAGGCACCCAGGCAGACCCGTCGCTGGAAAGGCTGGTAGGAACGCGGATCGCCCACCATTCACGGTCTTCGCTCTCACCTATCACTTCGGCTCGAGCGCCGTTGGGCGCGACTCCCATAACTGGGAATTCCAGGGTCGGTCCACTCCTCACTGTGGCAGGCTCGCGCATCACCACCTGGGGAGCAGTTGACGCAGGCGGAGGGAAATTCACCGTAGTTGGCAATAGCGGCGGGGTGACCACCGGCAGAGGCTGACTGGTTGGATGGGTCAGGTTGACAAATTGGGCTGAAACCCAGGCAATGCCGGTTCCCACTACGTTCGTGGATACGCTGACCGCGTACCAGAATCCATCTGGGCTGATGCCGAGAACTTCGCCTGTATCGCCTTGCTGCGCAGTACCCAGGACGGGGAAGAGCATACTCGGACCGGTGCGTACGTTAACATTCACCCGAGCCTCTCCGGTGGGCACATTGGATGGCGGCTGAGGTAGATCCACCTCTGGCAATGGTTGCTCCACAGTTGGCGGGTAGAACTCATCCTCCAGCACCCAGACACGAAGCTGGTCGTAGCTTACCGTGAAGGGATTTTCTGTGGCAGCTCTCACAAAGTATCCAATCTTACCCGCATCCAGGAACGTGTAGTCCTGTAAAGTTTCCAGGTAAACGCCATTGACGTACAGTGAGATGTCCTCGCCGAAAGCCAACAGTCCCATGCGGTTCATCGCCCCCGGGGTGTTGAGAATCGCCGCACTCTGTGTGGGTTGTACGAGGGTGGTTGTTGTTTGACCATCCCAAACCGTCAGGCTGTAATCTCCGGCGCAGCTAAAGCCGTACAGGTAGCCGCGGTTGGTATCTGGGGCGCGGAACAGAAGCCCGAAGCGGTCTTGCGGATCGCAGGTCTGGGGCATAATCTGGGATGTCTCGATGTAGAAATTATCCAGTTGCGGCCAGGAAACCTCCCAACATGAAGATTGCGGCATGCCTTTGGCGGTCATCACGAACTGCCCACCCGTGATCTCGGATGAGAAACATTCGCTATCGAACGTGGTCCAGTTATTGGTGTTGTCAAAGTTTTCCACACCGCTGGGCGTCCCCAGGACCAACGCCGGGTCGCCTTCAATGGTGGGTGGTGTCGTTGCGACAGGAGATGGACCAGCGTTGACAAACGACATCGCTGAAGTGCCATCATCCAGGAGCAGCACCAGCATCCCTTCCTGCTGTCCAACTCCGGTCACGCGCCACAGTAAGCTCAAATACTGGTCATATCTGGACTCTGGCTCGCAGGACGCCAGCGAGGTAATCCCCGGGTTGATCGTCAACTGGGACCCGTTCATTACGTAAGTGCCGTTCAACCGGTTGCAGTCGGCTTTGGCGCTGTAGGTGCCGTCTACTCGGAAGACTAGGTCGTATTGCGCGGGCTCGCCCACGCCAACCCCCGGCGCCGGTGGCGGCTCCTCCAGGCTTGTCCACTGCCACAGGATGTCGATCATCTCTTCCTGGGTGATCGGCTCCAGGTTGGATGCTATTTCTGGCGCGGCGGTGCGATGGAAGAACATCTCGCCCGTCTCGTCTGCCAGGCCGATCACCAGGTTGCCAAACCCGTTGCCTGCCTGGACTGCCTTGCCGAGATTGGTCAAGAAGTGGTCGGATAACGAGTCCACTTCGCATGCCACGAGCGTCGTTGCCCCGAGGGTGATTGTAAGCTGGCTGCCTGAGAGCTCATAGGTGCCGCGCGACGTGTTGCAGTCTGCCTGGACGAAAAGTGAGCCATCTTTGTTGAAGGTCAGGGTGTACTTTTCTGGGTCTGGCACCTGGAAGGGTGGGGAGGACAGCGGCTCTCTCCCGCCAACCCACTGCCAGATCGCCCCTACCAGCATTTCCTGGGTGATGGGCTCCAAAACCTTCGGAGCTTCTGTTGGTACAGCCGGTACAGCGGTTGGGGGTGGGGCAGCTTCTGTCGGCGCAGGACTTGGCGCCGGCGATGTACACGCACCAAGAATAAGGCTTAGTCCGACAAGCAGGCTAACTAGACCGAAAATAGATTTATGTTTTTGTGCAAGCATTAGATTCTCCTTTTATACCTAATTTGAAAAGTTGTTTTTGATCAGACGGGCGATATCTAAATCGCTATCTTTATAATCCAAGCCTCATGGAAGACCTCCTTGTCATAGAGAGTTGCGACTGGAGCGGAAATCATGGTTCGTTCTCAACAGGTTTTTCTAGTCGGTCTACTGCGTTCAACCAATTCTGAGCAAACTCAAAAGCCTGGTTAGCAGCCATTCCAAATTCTTGCCGGGCCATGAAAATGTTTTCTTTACCGATCAGCTCGAGCAACTCGGTGCGCTCCAGTTGGGTTAGAACGCCTTCGCTGAGCCCAACTAACATTACTTTCCCACCATGGTTTTGAACGGTGCGCGTATATCTATCCAGCACACCAATCATTGTGCTGCCGAATTGGTCGTAACCGCGCAGGAGAAAGATGACCACCACATTCCAGGAATCTTCGGGAGCAGGCAAGTTTTCTTCCAATGTCTTGGCGGCAGCACAGAACAGGCTACCATATGGGTACAACAGGGTGATTTTGTGGCTTGGTAATAGCGCTGGAGCCGGTCGTTCGACCGGGAAGCCACCTTTTTGGGGGATTATTTCAACTAGCTCTATGCGGTTAGCTTGCTGGGATATGTAGAGCACGATAGATATTGCCACGCCCAGGAGCACCGCGAATTGCATCGGCATGATCAGCGTCCCGATGAAAGTAATCAACATGACCACCCGTGGGGTCAGGCCGGTTTGCCAGACAGTCATGATGTCAGTCGGCTTGATGGTTTGAAAGCCGATCACCATAAGAAACCCCGCCAGCGCTGGCATCGCGATCAGCTCTACCAGGTGGGAAAAGAGCAATATGATGATGGCGATCAAGATGCCGACAAATACGTTCGCCCAGCGAGTTCTTCCCCATGAACTGACAACCAGGGCAGTACCGGAGAGAGAGCCCCCAGCAGGCATTCCATGGAAGAAGCTTGCCGCCAGATTGGCAACGCCTTGACCTAAGAAATCACCGGATGGGTCAGGGAACTTTCCATCCGGATTCGGGTATCCCTGGCTGATCCCAGCCCCTTGCACAAAACCAATAATGCTGAGGGCGAAAGCAGGTATGACTAATGACAAGAGTAATGAGAAATCCGGGGGGTAGAAGCGCGGCAAATCGCCGGGAACATCGGTTACGTCCCCGACTGTTGGCACCAAATCAAAGCCTGGCAGCGCGGTGAGGGTTGAGGCAATGATCATCGTCAGGATCTAGGAATACCGCTTCGTCAATCTGAACCTGTTGAAAGCGAGGATCAGGATGACGGTTGCCATGCCAACAACAAAAACAGGAAGGATGCTGCTGGTAGTGTTCAAGGCTGTATCTAACCCCTGGACCACCCGGTTTGAAAAAGGGCTCGTATAACCGGTAAAATTGCTGAGCTGGCCCAGGATGATCAAAATGGCAACGCCATTCAAGAAACCAGTCATCACAGAAAAAGGCACAAACCGCACCAGGTAATCCATCTTAAGCAAGCCCAGGGTGACCTGAATAATCCCGACCATGAACGCCAACATATAGACTGCTTGCAGCTTCATGTCAGGGGTCATTCCGACCAGGGAGCTTGCCACGGCCAGCGATAAGGCGCTGGTGGTGGATATGTGCATCGACTCTGAACTGGAAAACAACGCCCCAATCGGGGTGGCGATGATCATGGTATACAGAGCGGTCAGTGGATTAATCCCTGCCAGTAAAGCAGAAGCCATGCTATCGGGGATGCTGGCTACCGCGGTGGTTAAGCCGGCGATCAGGTCGGTCACAAGGTTCCTGGGACGGATGCTCCAGCGTTGCTTATAAGTAGCGATGATGTTGGACTGCATTAAAAAGCCTTTCCTCAGGTCACACGCCTCAAATTCAAGACCAATGTTTCCACACTGATGATCAGCACCCACGCAGGGAAGATAAGTGTTACCCACAAACTTAAATTAATGATGATGAGCAAAGAAAGTGCAAGCAGATAGGTAAGAATTACCAGCCAGCGGGGCATCAACCCTGTACGCAACCAGATTGTTCCCAGTGAGAGCATAAAAATGCCTGCCATGCGCAAGGCGTAGACATTGCTGAGCTCGATCATCAATGCGCGCGTGAAATAGATCACCTGGCTATCGAGGGTTATTCTCGGATTCAGACGGTACCCAGCGATCATGCCGCCGGCGATGGCCATGGAGATAAAAACCATTGCCAGGAATAAGAGGCCGCTGCCGAAAAACACGCTTGAAAAAAACTGGTCCTCATACCTGCCCAGACGGTCACGTATAACCCCGATAAACCACAAGAACGCGATACCCGCGAAAGGTATCAGTTCCAATGCAATCGTGATTCGTTGCGTTCCCTGTTCAATCCAGTCAGTGCCAGAATATGGATCAGCGGGAATTGCAGAGCGCAGCAAAACCAGGCATGCGGTAAATAATACGCTAAACAATATGCCTGCAATCGCAGCGGCACGGGGTGTGGTCAAGCGGCGGTAATCAATGTCGGTCCCTGATATCTTCATCATGTTCTGACCTTCTTCATCTTCACATTATTTCTTCTTCCCAATAGAATGGCTGTAATTAATAAAGCGGTCAGATCCACCAGACCGAGCACAAGGACCATCACGATCACATCCGGATCGTCAGCAAAATTGGCGACCGCGATCACCAGTGCGGCCGACAGGTTGCGCTGAGCTGTGCCCAAGCCCAACACAGAGCGGATGCTGCCATCTCTGCCACCTAGAAAATAACCGAATATAAATGCTAGCGCTAAAAAAAGCAGCAAGGCGATGATCCCGCCGCTGCCAAACACCGCAAGGACAGCTTTCGCGTGCACCAGCAAGCCCGCAGCAATTAAGAGAATAAGGGCAATCGTTGATGCCCTTGCCAGGTAGGGATGCAGAGCGCCGGCGATCCCAGCGTAACGCCTCTTAATGAACAGACCCATCGCCAGCGGGATCAGCATCAGGAGTATCAGCGGGCGGGCAATACTCCAGGGATCGACCGAGACACCCTGTAGCAGCCGTGGCAGAACTACCGGCATGTAAACGATGGTGAATACCATCAATAGCACCATCAAGCCGACGGAGAAAGCCAGGTTACCGCTCGCTATCTGAGCCAGCCTGGGCAGGAACGGCGCCCCGGCAGCGGTAGAGACCAGAATCAGGCCGATCTTCAGTCCATCGCTGAGAGGCAAGATAGATGTGATCAGATAGGCAGTGAGGGGCACCAGGACAAAATTAGCTGCCAGGGCCAAGATCACCAGGCGGGCATTGCGCAGCGGCGTGCCAATCTCGGCCAGGGTCAGGCTCAGTCCCATTGCCAGCATACTGGTTACCACAAAGACCAGCGTGGAGAGGTTCATGATGAGGGACAACAATTGATTCGGGTCCATACTTAGATCCGCTCTCACTTAAACGGGAACACCTGAAGAAAATCTCCTTGCATGCTGATCACCTGCCAGCTGCGCACCGCGGCCAGTTGTTGCGCTTTCTCAGCGCCGGCATCATAATCGTATTCACGTTCGCTATCATCGTGACGGAGGAGCAATTGCAGCGATCTGTAGGGGCTAGTCTGGCTGTACCACAGCATGTGGATATCACCGTCGGCATTCCCGGCAGCCAGAATGGGCTTGCGGCCGATGTGCAGCTCGATGTTGACCGGCTTACCAGGGCCGTCGCTGATTGGGTCAACCAGGCCTGGTTTGCGAAATAAGACTGGACCGGCATCCGTCAACCTTGTTTCGTAGGCGACATTACTGCCGATGACTTGCTCACGCGGGATTCCGTAGATCTCTTCCGACACCGTGCGCACAAAGCTCATCCCTCCAGCGGAGGCGATGAAAACTTTGAACTCGTTTGCTTCCAGATAGCGGATCAACTCGATCATTGGCTGGTAGGTCAACTGCTTGAACGGCTGGCCATAACGAGGGTGAATTGCTTGAGAAAGAAACGCTATAGCCTGGGCTTCGAACTCCGCCTGGGTCATGCCGGCGTGGGTGTCGAAGATCAATTTCATCAATTCGGTGAGGTTTCCGGGGTACAGGCTGTCAAAGTAGGCCAGGTCGCCGGCTGCCGCGGCTTTGTATCCGGGTTGAGCCAGCAGGGCTGGGTCGGTTGCTGCTTGCTCATTTAGGCGCTGGAGGCCGAAGAACAGCTGGATGTAGGCCGGCTTTTCGCACCACAGTGTGCCATCATTATCGAAGGTAGCAATGCGCTCGGCCGGCGGCACGTAGTTAGGACCGGACTCGTCGGTGACCGTAGCAACAAAATCCAGGATCGCCTGGCGGGTGGGAGTTTTGTTCCAGAGAGACAGAGGCTCGCTCATGTTTTTTCTCCAATCCATGGGGGCTGTCATCTACAAGATGACAGCCCCCATGGATTTTACGAGTGGCTTTTTGGGAGCGAAAAGCCGAAGTTCCAGTCTTATGAGACGGTAGCTTAATGCGATTTACTGCTGGTGGCTTCTTCAAGTTGCTGCAACACAGCATCCAGGTTAAAAGAAGCTGGTTTCTGGCGCGGCGGGAACTTGACGAAGGCCTCGATCTGCTTGGCCACCGCCGCCTGCATGTAGTAGATGATGTAAGCGTGCGAGATCATCCAATCCCAGTAGGTGTTCGAATTCTCGTCAGCGCGCTCGAAAGGATCCTGCCGCAGATTGAATAACTTTGGTGCTCGCAGGGGCACGAAGGGCTCGAACCAGCATTGCAGCGTTTTGGCGCGCTGCTCCATCAAGACCACCTTCCAATCGCCCAGGCGAATGGCCAGGATCTCGCCATCATCACTGATATAGAAGTAAGATTTGCGAGGACTCTCCTCTACCTCTCCCATGAAATAGGGGAGCATGTTGTAACCATCGAGGTGCACTTTATAGGTTCTGTCGCCAGCCTGATGCCCCCGGAGCAATTTCTCTTTGATCTCCGGTTCCCCGGCGGCAGCCAGAATGGTGGGCAAGAAATCTATAAGGCTGACGATGCCATTCAGCACCATGCCGGCCTTGAACTTGCCGGGCCAGCGCACAAAGGCCGGCACACGCCAGCCGCCCTCCCAGTTGGTGTTCTTTTCAGAGCGGAAGGGCGTGATGGCGGCATCCGGCCAGGTGTTGTAGTGCGGCCCGTTATCGGTGGAGTACATCACAAGGGTATCTTCGGCAATGCCCAGTTCATCGAGTTTGTCGAGCATGCGGCCGATCAGTTCATCGTGTGCTACCATCACATCGTTATAGAAGCCCTGACCACTTTTGCCCACGTGCTTCTCGGCTGGGTGCGTGCGGAAGTGCATGGCGGTGGTGTTGTACCACAGGAAGAAAGGTTTATCGGCCTCGACGGCCTCATCCATGAAGCGCAAGGCGTGGTCGGTGACTTCCTCGTCGATGGTTTCCATACGTTTTTTGGTCAGCGGGCCGGTATCTTCCACCTTTTGCCCACCTTTGCCATCCGCCCAACTATGGATCACACCTCGTGGTCCATAGCGCTTCTTAAATTCCGGGTCATCGGGATAATCGACATCTTCCGGTTCTTCTTCGGCGTTCAGATGATACAGGTTGCCGAAAAACTCATCGAAGCCGTGCATGGTGGGCAGGAATTGATCCTTATCGCCCAGGTGATTCTTGCCAAACTGCCCGGTGGTATAGCCCAAGGGTTTAAGTAACTCGGCAATCGTGGGGTCTTCATCTTGCAGGCCGACATCGGCGCCCGGCATGCCCACTTTGGTCAAACCCGTACGGATAGGATTCTGACCGGTGATGAAGCATGACCGCCCGGCAGTGCAGCTTTGCTGGGCATAAAAATCGGTGAAAGCGACCCCCTCATTACCAACGCGATCGATATTGGGGGTGCGGTAGCCCATCTGGCCGCGGCTGTTATAGCTGATGTTCCACCAGCCGATATCATCGCCCCATAAAATCAGGATATTAGGTTTTCCGTTTGGCATTTTATTTTCTCCTTTATTGGGTGAATTATTATTACTGATTAGTGATGACCCCGACGCCGCTCAAAGGCTTTGATCACCGGACATCGATACGGAAGATACACCCTTATTTCTACCGGATCGATTTGTGGGTGACGGGATTTTTTTTAAACCCGGCTGGATTGGCACGACGCCGTGGCACCGGTTAAATTTACGCCCACTGCCGCAGGGACAGGGGTTGTGACGCTGCACTCCTGAGAAGGTTCGATCCAGGATAACCATCACCTCCTTTGCATCGCGACCGCGCCGGATTAGCCCGGCCATGATCTTCATTGGGAAATCGACATGGTGAAAAAACTGTTTGAAACCGGCGCACAAATAGTTGAGACCCGGTTCATCATCCGGCGTGACCAGGAAGCGGTTCTTGGGGCATTCGCCGTGGCAGGCAAAACGCACATCGCATTCCCGGCAGGCGTGCGGCAGGGCGTCGCGTTTATCCTGGCCGAACTTCACTTGCTGAGGTGAGGCAACCAACTCGAGCATGTGTGTGTTCTCGATATTTCCAAGCAAGAATTTTGGCTCGACAAAGTGATCGCAGGCATACAGGTCGCCGTTGTGCTCCAGGGCTAGGCCGGTGCCGCAGGTTTCGTTGAAAACGCACATGCCGGAGGTAGTCAGACCCAGCCAGTTGCGCAGGGAGGCTTCAAAAGTTTGCACGAAGACCCGACCCACATCTCGGCGCACCCACTCATCGAAGATGGTAGCCAGAAAGCGCCCAAACTGCTCAGGAAGGACCAAACGCTCGGAAACGGTCGTGCCCTCTTGGTAGAGAGTCAAGCCATCGGAATTAATCCGCTCTACCACCGGGATGAACTGGATCCAATCTGCGCCCACCTCATCACGCAGGAAGCGGTAGACATCCAACGGATAATCGCCGTTGACTCGGGTTACCGCCGTCAGCACGTTGAATTCAACGCCGTGCTTCTGAAGCAGCCGCACCCCGCGCATCACCCGCTCGAAGGTAGGACGCCCGCCCTTGTCCAGCCGGTATACATCGTGCAACTGGCGCGGGCCGTCCAGGCTGATACCGATCAGGAAGTTGTTCTCCTTGAAAAATGCCGCCCACTCATCATCCAGCAGTGTGCCGTTGGTTTGCATCGTATGCAGAAAGGTCATCCCCGGGCGGCGATACTTCTTGGCCAGTGCGATAGCTCGTCGGTAAAAATCAAGCCCCATCAGAGTTGGTTCGCCGCCTTGCCAGGCGATATTCACGGTGGTTGCCTGATGTGATGCGATGAGCTGGCGAATATATTGCTCGAGCATTGTTTCGCTCATGCGGAATTTGCTACCTGGGTACAGATTTTCTTTATCCAAAAAGAAGCAATATGCGCAGTCCAGATTGCAAGCAGAACCGCTGGGTTTTGCCAGCAGATGGAAGGCTGGTGGAGCATCAGGCAGGGGAACCAGAACTTTGGGGGCATTTAGCATGGGATTGGATCCTCTGATCCTTGATTTTATTTGGCTTGAAAAACCATATTTCCTGCATCGGCAAACAGATTGAGATGGAGTTTGCCATCTGCGAGCACAAAAGTGACGGTATTGGCTAAGCGCTCTAAAAATAGTTGGTCCAGTGAATCTTCGGGGCACATCGCCAAAGTGGAAGGGCCGGTGGTGTCGAAGGTCAATTGGCTGTCGTTGAGTTCATAGCTCCAGATCACTTGGATGCAATCCATTTTGATGCTGGCGGTGCCATCTACATTCAATGTCAGGGTGTAATTTTCAGGGTTGGGCACGCTGAGATCATTGATCCCCGGGGTATCCTGAAAAGCATCCCATTACCAGGTTGGGCCCACAATTTCGCCCTTTCCACCGCCACAGGCAGCTAAAGCGATGGTTATAATGATCAAAATACTGATAGTTAGAATTTTCATGGTTTGATCTCCTTATCAAATTCATGGCGTTCTACGGTGAGGATCACCAGGCCCAGATCCGTCAACAGGTCCAGCAGTCCGGACAGCGCAGTTTGATCGGTTAGCCACCCATTGATCTGCATCACCTCAGGATAACTCCCCCAAGGAGTGGTCGAGATCTTCAACCCTTCAAGGTGATCAAGCCAGCTTTTACTCAACGAACCCACCACGCGAATCTGGTATTGTCCCGGACGGTCAAATAGATAAGGGCGTACAATCTCATCAGGCATGGACACCTCCTTGTACGCGTATCAGCATATCCGGTTGTATCCAATGAGTCATGCAATAAAATGTTTTATTTTTGTTTTATTTGAAATGGGGAATATAAAAAGGGAGCGCTAGCGCTTTTTGGGTAGGATACCGAACTCTTTGGCTCTGGTAACGGCCTGGCGCTTGTTGTTGACATTCAATTTGCGGTAAATGTGGTGGTTGTGCTGCTGAACTGTGCTCGGCGAAATGCACAGTCTAGCCGAGATTTCCTTGATGCTCAACCGCTCGGCCAGCAGCTCCAGGACTTCAAGCTCGCGCTCGGTTAGCCGCGTTTCGATCTCATCCAGGTTGGAGGTTGTCGGAAGGGGGCCGGTTGAATTTGAAAACGCAGCAATCAGTTTATTGATATACTCGCCTAATCCCGCCTCCTGCTGCAGACGAGGCATCGCTGCCTGAAGAAGTTCCAGCATTTCCGGGCCTTGTTCCACAAAGGTCAGGATAAACCAGCCTGGTCGGGCCAGGCGCAACGCGCGCACCAGGGTTTGCTGGGCCATATCGCTTTCCCCCTGCCGGTGAAGCCACACCGTTCGCATCGCCAGCACACGCACGAGCGTGTAGGTATTATGTGTACGCTCGGCCAGTTCCTGGATTTCTTCCAAAAGTTGAGCAACGATCTGATCGGTTCCAGTTTCACGAAGCTCCATCAGGATTTTCAATTTGTACAGATGGGTAATGTGGTACCAGATGATGGATTGTTCGGTGATTGGGGATGTAAACGATTCAGCCCAACGGCGCGCTTCCTCACGACGGCCATCCTTCAGTTTTAGCCAGGCGTCCAGGGCCATGACCATCGCAGGCGCGGGTGTGGATTTTTCACCGTACAGGTCTTGGGATAAATCCAGTGATTGCTGCGCTTGCTCGCGATCACCCAGCGTATGCTGTACGAGCACATAGCCCGCGATGCTCTCCAGGGAACAAAACAGGTTTGAAGTGAAGCGCTGGTTCACCGCCTGTTGAAAATAGCTGGCTGCCCGCTCGAGCTGGTTCCACTCCAGATAAATTCGCCACAGTCCGTAGTAGCCCCAGCCCTGCATGAGCGGTAGGTTGAAGGCCTGAGCATCTCGCAGCATTTGTTCCGATGCCTGACGCGCGAGCTCTAACTCACCATGCAGCACATGGATGGAAGAGACACAGAACAGTAACCGCAGGCCATACGTCCTGCCCGGGTCCTGCAAGCGATGATAGTTCTCCATTAACAACTCAACCGCCTGATGATACTGTCCTTCCATACACATGGACATTCCCAGGTATAGCATGGCATTCCCACGGGTAAACAGCCAGTTCTCTGGCAAGGTTTCTATTGCCTGACGGGCCATCTTCACCGCCTGGCTACCCTGGTTCGTCAGAAAATACCAATTGCTGTCCATCACCCAAACATTGGCTTGAACAACGTAAGGGGAGATAATTTCGAACCCGGCAAAAGGAATGTCGTTTTTAGCAGTTTCATTCTGTTTTAAGGCATCATCCAACAGGATCTGGATCTTGGCAGTCAGAGAGCGCATCAAAACTAGTCGCAATCCAAAATGAGCCATCCAGGCTTGTATCAACAGCAACCCGGGACGGGTGGCAATGAAATCTTCCGGGAAATAACCCAGCCGGCGCTGGATCCCCTGAAAATCTTCAGCGTTGAGCAAGGAACGGAATTGGCTTTCCACTACCTTAGCCGCACCGGTCCAATCTTGTAAAGCAATCAGGTAACCCAGGGCTTCGTCCTTCTGTCCCTGTTGGATCAACCAGGCCGTTGCACGCCGGTGAAATCGCTCGATTTGTTCGGGTGAAAGGTGGTAACGCTGGCGTGTCAGCAGCATCTCGCGAAACAGGTGATGATATCGGTACCACGAACGTTGGTTGTCCAGTGGTGTCAGGAAGAGCTGGGCAGCTTCGATGCGTTCCAGTAGCGCCTGGACCTCGCCTTCACTTTGTTCCGAATCGAGCACCTCTGATAACATAGCTGCGCAGAACTGGTTGAAGGAGGCTGACTATAAGTAGGAATTCCTGGATTTCTACCGGTTGGTTATTGAATACCTGATCGAGCAAATAATCGCTCATCTGTCTGTTGGATCCACCCAGGAGTGCAATGAACGCTTCCGGTTGTACCTCTTTGCGCAAACTGATCGCCGCCAGCGTCAATCCAGCCGCCCACCCTTCGGTTCTTTCCTGCAATTGATGGAGTGCCTCAGCACTCAAGGTGATATCGAGCTCCTGGCTCAGATAATCCTGGACTTCTGAATCCGTGAAGCGCAAATCGGCAGTGGCTATTTCCACCACCCATCCCTGCACTTTCAATCGGCTAAACGATAAGGGTGGGCTGCGCCGGGCAGAGAGGATCAGGTGCAGGGGCAGTGGTTCGAAGCTCAGCACATCGGCCAGGAGCAAATCGATCGAAGGGTTTCTAACCAGGTGATAATCGTCCAGCGCCAGGATGAAGGGTGTGTCTTGCAGCAGTTCCAAATCGTCGATCAGCGTGTTTTTCCACATGGCCAGTGGCACGGATCCCTGGGCGTGCAGCAAATCGGCAGTTTTCTGCAGGCAGCCCGGGAAGAGCTGGCGCAGCGTGGCCACAACGCCGGTCAGAAACATAGGGATCTCGAGGTCATTTTCATCCAGCTGCAGCCAGGCGTTGGGCAGCGGACAACGGTCTAGCCACTGGGAGAGCAGGGCCGTCTTGCCAAACCCGGCCGGCGCAGAAATCAACGCGACGGGCTTCTGGAGAACCTGGTCGAGCTGTTGCAGCAGGCGTTGCCGAGTGATCCACCCGGCGATGGCGTGCGGTTGGTGAAGTTTTATCCGCGGGAATGTAGGCTGGTATTCCGTCATAGATAACAAAGCGATGGGAGTCTGATAGAGCCTAACTGTAGCTCCGCCCATCGTCTTATTGGACTTACACTTGATTGGATAAATTTATAGCGTGGCTCGAACAATTTTCGCGTACAAATAATTCTATCATCTTTCGTCCATTTTATTATTTACGACAAATTCATGCCTGACTCATATCAGTTTGAAAGATTTACGCTGTGAGTAAATCCACGTCTGCACTTATTATCATTATTTGCTGTTTTGATGAATTGTGAAAAACTAATTTCCCAAAGCCCTTATCTGACTGGCCCAACTCATCAGGCTGGCCAATTCGACTACATCGGGAATTGCTGCAGTATTTCCAGGCAGATGATAACATCATGGTAGGGTCAACGACGATCGAAATTGTCGGCTTTCCGATGCTGCAGGTTGACCGAAGAGACAAGTAAGCGACAAAGATTCTTTCTCAAATATCTTGGGAAGGCGGTTCTAAATTCGTCCAGTTAGGATCACAAGCTCTAAATGAACCACTCTCGATGCCCGTAGAGCGGTTTTCGTACCGTTACCACCCAAGGCGACTCGAACGGAAAGTTTATACTTTTATTCAGATTTCATGGTGATTGAATGGAAAAAAGAGGATATCTTAATTTCAGCAATCAGAAATTTGATATTTAAGAAAAAAATACCCCCACTGCGACTCGAACGCAGGTTTCTGCCTCCGGAGGGCAGCGCTCTATCCACTGAGCTATGGGGGCGTGAATTGGGATTTTACCATGATGTGCAACGAACTGCCTACCGGCATCCAAAGAAATGGGCAAGTAGATTTCAGGAGCTGAAGATGAGACGGGTGCGGTGGTAGCGGGCAGTCATTGGGTCACCACCCAAAGCTAAGATCAATTCTTCTGGGCGTCCTGTCGCACCTTCCCGGGCAGAAAACCGTGCCGATAGCTGTTGTTCTCGTTTCTCGTTCCTCGCCTCGAGAGTGAGATCTTCGATAAGTGGGCGCAGATCATATTCCTTTCCACGGCGGTTACGGGGCAAGGTTTCGGCATCCAGGAGACTGTTAACTCGCTGCGCAATGTTTTCGATGTCTTCTACTAATGTGATAACGTACTCAGCCGAACAAAGCTGGCTTTGCAGTGAAGGCATGGTTGTCAGAACCTCGCAGACATCAATTATCTTGATTCCGGATGGAACGGCGGCGTCAAGCGATTGGACAATATCATCCGGATTTAATTTATTGCTCAACTGAACATCCAGGACTTCGCAATCGCTGGTTATTCCCAGGGGTAATGCAGACGCCAGGTTAATTCGCGGCCGGGGGTTATATCCTTGACTGTACACGATGGGAAGGTTTGCCCTGCGCATCGTTCTTTCCCAGGTCTTATGCAGGTCCAGTGTGCTGGTGTAGCGCATTGCAGCAGTTTTGGCGAAAGTGATCCGTATTCGCGAGATATTATTTTCAGGAGAGGTTAGATTGGTCACGATTATTGCGCATAGTCATTGTCTAGTTATGCAGTCTCCTTCACAGGCAGGTCCTGGAGCTTAATATTCTTTGATTTAACCTCCGGGCATTGCCAAACTTCACCTGGGTTCATACGGCGTATATCAGCGAAGGTGGGGAGGATTCCGCAAGCAAAGCAGCGCTCTCGACAATCAACACGTGTTTTTCTTTGCTGGCTCCAGAGATAATCCTCAGCTAGAAATTTCTTCCGCACAGTTGTGCTGATATGTTCCCACGGGAAAGTCTCGTCAATTGGCCTTTCCCTTTGTGTGTAGAAAGAGGGTTCTAATCCGGCTGACCTAAATGCATCCATCCAGATATCGAATTTCATTTGATCACCCCACGCATCAAACTTAGCCCCATTTTGCCAGGCCGAGTAAATCACATCCGACATACGGCGATCACCACGAGTGAGCCATGCTTCCAACATTGACTCTTTTGGGTCCATCCAATTCAGCTTCAGACCTTTGCCTCGCAATTGTTTTTTTAGCAATCTGATTTTGTCACCGATCTGCTCTTCATCATCACACGCTGCCCACTGGAAAGGTGTGTGGGGTTTGGGGATGAACGTGCTAATGCCTACATTTACTTGTGCGCGCATACCAATGGCTTTCCGTCCTTCCGCAAGCACTGCTTTGCTTAGTTCCACGATTGCTTGCACATCAGCCTGGGTCTCGGAGGGGTGTCCGATCATGAAGTACAGCTTGATGGATGTCCAGCCCCGGGAGTAAATTTCAAAAGCTGTTTCCAACAGCTGCGGTGTACTGACAGGTTTATTGATGATTTCGCGGCATCCTTTCTGTTGCGGCTTCGGGAGCCAACGTGAAACCGCCGCGTCTCTGGCCTTGAAGGGCATCCATCAAATCAACCGACAGGGACTCAATTCTCAATGAAGGCAGCGATACAGTAAGATTATTACCGGCAAATCGCTCGCCGACCGCTTTGACCAATTCAATTATATGCGTATAGTCCGATGAGGAAAGTGAGAGCAGCCCAATCTCCTCGAAACCTGTTTTGCGTATTGCCTCATCAATTGCTTCAACGATCTCTGCAACCGGTCGTTCTCGAACCGGGCGTGTGATCATGCCTGCATGGCAAAATCTACAGCCCCGTGTACAGCCGCGCATGATCTCTACCGGAATCCGGTTATGGACAGTATCGATATAGGGAACAATAAAGTTGGTCGTCGGTGCGGGAAGGGTAGGCGTGATACGCTTCACTATCGGTAGTGAGGCTTGGGGATTTACCTTTTCAATACGCTCAATTGTGCCATCCTCTGCATAGATTGGCCTATACAGCGAGGGAACATATACCCCCCAGATTTGACTGAGTTGGATCAGAAGCTGTCCGCGTGGGTCGGCATTCGCCTTCCAGGAATTGTATGTATCGATGATCTCTTGGATAACTTCTTCACCTTCACCGATAACAAAAGCATCGATAAACGCATGCATTGGCTCAGGATTGAAGGCTGCATGACCTCCGGCAATGACCAGTGGGTCTTCAGCCGTGCGATCTCCCGTTCTTATGGGCACCATACCCAAATCCAGGGCATTTAGAGTATTTGTGTATAGTGTCTCGTACGGTAATGAGAAACCGATAATGTCGAAATCAGATAGGGAGTGCGTACTTTCTAAGGAGTAGAGCGGGATATTAGCCGACCGCATTTCAGCTTCCATATCTACCCAGGGACTGTAGACGCGTTCTGCTAATGCATCTTTACGATGGTTGATGCGGTCATATAGAATTGTTATACCCAAGTTTGACATCCCGAGATCATATATATCCGGGAATACTAGGGCGACTTTTGTTTGGATCTTCGACCAATCTTTACAGACTTGGTTGAACTCTCCGCCGGTATAACGGCCTGGTTTTTTGACTTTAGGCAGAATACGTTCAAGCCCGTTTTTGATTTCTTGGGGATCTGTTATCATTGGTTCCACTGCAGATTGAATTCTCCTTAGCATTGCGGCTAGTGATTATAACTCACAATGCCCCTAATATGACAGTATATCTCCAGATTCAATGCTTGAGACAAAAAAAATCACCTATGCCGCAACCAAGGTGATTTTTTGGCTGGGAGAATTATTCTATTCAAATATCCAAGGGTCATTGGCTCGGTTCCATTGGATAAGCTCTTGTGAACTGAACCACAGCGTGACTTCCTGCTCTCCATTATCAACCGAATCGGACGCGTGAGTGAGATTGCGCCCAACCTCTAATCCGAAATCATGGCGGATTGATCCTGGCGCTGCTTCGGTTGGACGGGTTGCTCCCATAGTCTGACGAACAGCGGCGATAGCATTCGGTCCCTCCCATACCATCGCCATCACCGGGGCAGAAGTGATATAGGCGATTAATCCATCATAGAATGGCTTCCCCATATGAACTGCATAATGCGTTTTAGCTAATTCCTGGCTGACCTGTAAAAATTTTGCCCCGACGAGTTTCAAACCGCGTCGTTCCAGGCGATAGATGATCTCTCCAACCAATCCCCGTTGTACGCCATCGGGTTTTACCAGAACTAAAGAACGTTCCATGATTGCCTCCATTAAATCGAGAATGCCGTATTATAAAACGAATTACGCAACCCGCAAGGAAAGACAATTCCCAAAGTTGCGTAATCTATAAGGTCTTGCAGTTGCGGTTTGCTTAATTATCCGAGCAGTTGCTCCGCTTTCGTATATGCGTCAAGTGCATCTTGAAGGCGATCAGCATTAGCGTAAGCGTCGCCAAGAGTTTGCCATAGTGTCATATCGGTTGGTGATTGTGTTAGCGCCCCCTGCAGGTCATTAATTACTTCTGGCAGGTATTGCTTAGATTGTATCAAGCTGTTGTACTGACCAATCGCGCCAACTTGATCACTCTGAACAAGCGCATTTCTTGCTTGGGCTAAAGCTATTTGATATTCATCTTCTAAATCACCAATATCTGCTGCAATCCGTTCTTCACTACTTTCAAGAGGAGAGCCTGTTTCAGAGATGTCAATTTTTCCCTCATGGACTTCAGAAGCTCGTGAGGGCTGCCAAACGGCTTCATCCTCAAAAACGGGACTTTCTTCGATACTGGTTAGCCAGTCAGGAAGTTCTGGCTCAGTTTCATCTGTATCACGGTTTGAAACTTCTATTTTTTCGAGATCTTCGGAATCTATTTCACCTTCTTGAATGGCGTCTGTTGCGCTGGTTGGTATAGAGATATTATCAGGCTCCAAACTCAAATCGGGGATAATCGTCTCTTCTTGAATATCATCTGCATGTTCTATGGCAGTTATAGTTGCGTTGAGGGTAGCGGTTTCGATGACCATAAGACCGGGGCTTGGCTGTATTTCCAGCTCTTCTTCCTCGAACAGCTCAGTCAATTCTTCAGTATCTGCATCAGAAAATGGTAGAGTTTTTTCTGAAGCAAGAGCTTCAGAAATTTCAATTGCGGCTAGCTCTTCAGTTTGAACTTCTAGAATGGAATCTGGTTCCTGGCGCTCTTCTTCAATTAATTCCTCGATTGCTAGAGCATCTACCGGTTGGAATTCCTCAATTGTGTCGTCTTTTTCAGCAGAGAGCATGTCTGACTCTTCAACTTGAGACAATGTAGATTCGACGATTGTTTCGACTTCAACTGTTGGTTCGATGAACTGATCAGCATCTTCAATCACACCAGGTTCTCTAGGAGCTAACTCCTGTACCCAATCTGGAATCGCATCTTCTGAACCAGCCTCTTGTTTCGTTTCGAAATCGGGGGCAGCCGTCTCTGCAGTCGTAATATCACTCGGACCCTCGGGCTCCTCTGTTAAACCGAGCAACCAATCAGGTATATCGGAAGCACTTTCCTCGGCTGGAATTTCCTCTTCTGGAGGGCTTACATAAGCGATCTCGGACAGCCAATCTGGAATTATGTCTGTTTCTTCATCGACTTCCAAGTCTGCAGTTATTGGAAATTCTTCAACCTGATCTGATATGTCTTCTTCAATATCCGTTATGGACGGTGCAATCTCGGTCTCCAACTCATAACCATCTGATTCTTCTGGAGCAGACAGGATTGAAGGCTGTGTATCATCAGCCAGAATTGGTGGTTCTTCAATATCTATAGTTGGTGTTCTGCTATCTGCTGCAGTCTCTGCACTAAAATCATCACGAGTGATCAAGGATTCTTCTTCCCCCATCAACTCTAGCCAATCTAGAATTGGCTCACTAGAAACCTGGGTTGGGGAGTACTCCGGTGCCTCAGCTGATAACCAATCTGGCAGCAAATCTTCGGTTGAAATAGCTTCTTGAAGGCCGTCTGATTCAGTTTCTATTGATCTCATCGTGAACGAATCGATAGCGATAGGCTCTTCAATCGGTTCTCCTCCGCCAACTTTTGCAGATACAGCTTCTTGAGGTGCAAGACTGCGGAGCCAATCAGGGATTTCTCCAGGTTCATTCTCAATCGGTGCTTCACGGATTGGTACTGAATCGAATTCATCTAACCAATCGGGGATTTCTACTCGCTCGCTATCCACCGCATCATCTACTCTGTCAGGTTTATCAGTAAAAGTATTCTCATTCATAGCTGCCTCCGCTTCAACCGCGCTATGAAGCTCTGGTTGGTAAGTTACGGTCTCTTCCGTTTCTTCTGTGTCTACATGGGAACCATGACTATCTGGAGCGTGGAAAGCAGATTCGTCTAACCAGGTATATGGTTCTGTGTCACGCGTCTCCGTTTTATCAATACCATCTAAAGCCTCGTGAGCTCTAGTGCTCTCAAAAGGAGTGTCTCTGTAGGAGTCAACAGTTTCTTCAACATCACGCATTGATCCTTCAGGAGTAGTTTGTAACAGATCATCGCTAGATCGGTCAAGCCGCTCTTTCGTTGAGACATCTTCAGGAATACTCTCAGGGGGTCTTGACACTATTTCGATAGGTTCGAGCTCAGCCCCATCTTCATGTAGCGGCAGATCTTCACCATAATCTATTTGTATGTTTTCATCTCCTGATTCTCGGGTGTCTGTTGGCTGCTCACTAACACTCATCTTCAAGCTGTTCCGAAAATTCAAGAGTAGGAAATTCCTGAGAACCCTCAGTGTCCGTTTGGTAATCACCTTCTTGTATTATATCTGTTTGATCTTCTGGATCGGGTTGAGAAAAATTCTCAACTGCTGCGATCCCTACAGCCGAGACCTTTAAAACATCATCAATTATCGAGTCCGCAGAGAACGCATCACTCATTTCTTCGACGATTGAAGCATCTTCATATTCAGACATTTCAGAGTTCTCTGTGATATTTTCGTCGTCAGATTCAGCATCTTCGTTTGAGATTGCTTCTTCAAGGTCCTCCAACCAATCTGGGATTTCTTCTTTAGAAATATCACTAGAAGGTGTTAGATTCTTCAACCACTCAGGTGCCTCGATCTCACCTTCGCTCAGGGAGATTTCTACATCACTATCTGTCTCTGTTTGTAACCCTAGCCAATCTAATTCTCCTTCGGCCGAAGCAGATGGTGTTTCATCCAACCATGACCGTGCAGCTGCCTCACCTAATTCACCAGTGGTAGGTTGCGATTCGGTCTTTTGATCAGCTTCCACATCTACAGGAGGTGCTAAGGCTTGCAACCAATCTGGGATATCTGCGGCCGATATCTCAGGCATGGTGCTCGTTTCTACTCTAGTGGTAGGCTCAATTTCCTGGACACCCTCACCGCCCACCGCGGGATGCCAACCGGCATCTTTCAACCAATCTGGCAACAGATCGTCTTCATCTAGGTTTTGATCTATCATTGTATCCGTTTCACTAATTTCAGCAGAAACATCGTCGTGATCTGCCGGTGGTTTCGTTATTATAGACTCAACATTTTCATCATCATCAGGAAATGTAAATGGGGGAATATGGTCTTGGGAGGATTTTAAATCACCACTGTTTGATAATTGATCACTTGGTTCATCAACCAACCATTCTGGAAGCGGTGATGATTTCTGTTTAAGATCCTCACTTTGTAAACCAATTGATGTTATCCAATCTGCCTGTGACAATTCCTGATCTTGTTCTGATGCATCATCCAAGAGTTCGATCATCACCGAATTTTCAGGAACCATTCTTGGAGACGGGTTATTTCTTGTAATATATTCGACATATGGATCTAATTGGTATACTCTTTGGTAATAAATCTTGCTCTCTTCAGCTCTTTTACTATCGGATAGTATTTCAGCTAACAAGAGATTGGCATCTAAGCAATAGGGCAATTTGCTCAAAATTGAACTACAGGCGTCTGCTGCATCAACCTCGTGACCGGATTTATAGTAGGTTTTAGCTAGCAGCAAGCGTAAGTCAGATCTTTGTGGTTCCTCCGCAAGCGCGGCGCGAAGCTCGGTAATCGCTTGTGAATATAATTCGCCGTTGTAATACATACGGGCGAGGGCACCGCGTGTTAATCCAACTCTGCTGGGTTCTACACGATCCCGACGGCCATACAGACGCCGTTGTTCGGCTTGAATGGCTTGATTTGCAGGTTGTACTTCGGCAGCGCGCTCCATGTGGTATATGGCTGCTTCGATATTTGCTTCATCTTCCCTAATCAAACTCATTCCGATATGGGATATGTAATCATCTGGGACAGATGATAGAACCCTTTGAAAAACATCTGCGGCATCGCTGTATCTTTGCCCTTCCAAGAAACTCTTGCCTAACAAACGGTAGGTATTAATGTGCTTTGGATATACGGTTAATATGTATCGACAATGAATGATTGCTTCTTCAAGATCACCACGATCAATCATTGAGTCGATATCCCTTATGTATGCGCGAAGTGGAATTTCCACCATACCAATACCCTTATTTACTCATTTCTGATGCGTTCATCGATAAATTGCAATAAATATGCCTGCTAGTCGCATGTATATCCTTGTAAATTATACGGTATTTTATTAAGAAGTAATTATGCGATTTTGATACACATCACTTGCGTAGATATCTCGCAAGTAGTAATCCACCAGGTTTGCATATATACAAACATCTCCCTGCGATGAATCACCAGGGAGATGTCGTTTAATCCTCCTAACTATTGACAATCAAACATTTGTTTCAGGTTGGATAGATATCTTCGGGACAGGTTTTTTACTTTGCAAAATCGCCCAGACTAGAGCAGCTACCAGCAGAATTATAATTGCCCAACCCATGAACCCAAGCGTTTTGTAGGTAACTACAATCGGAGCGACAATCAATGCGACAAGATTTACTACTTTTATCAATGGATTCAATGCCGGTCCAGCTGTATCTTTGAATGGATCTCCGACTGTATCACCAACCACCGCAGCTTTGTGCCTTTCTGAACCCTTTCCTAAATTATTCTCTGGGTCTTTTGGTTCATCCTCAATAATCTTTTTTGCATTGTCCCAAGCACCACCTGAATTATTTAGGAAGGAAGCCAATAGTTGACCTGACAAGATAATACCTGCCAGAAATCCTCCAAGCGCCTCAACCTGCAGCACTAAACCGACAATTATCGGTGAAAGGACACCAATTAGTGCCAATGGAATCAGCTCTTTCTGGGCAGCAGCTGTTGATAGCGCAATTGGTGTCTTATAATCCGGTTTAACTTTATCTTCAAGAACACCCAGTTTGAATTGGCGGCGGACCTCGATGATAATCAAGGATGCCGCCCTGCTGACAGCTTGGATTGCAAATGATGAGAATAACCACGGAACGGCACCACCAATCAGCATTCCGACGAAAACTTGCGGCATAGAAACACGAATGCCTGCGCTAAGAGCTGTTGGATCAACCCGGCTAACATCGGTTAAAAATGATCCAAATAAAGAAACTGCAGCAATTACCGCAGATCCAATAGCGATTCCCTTCGTGATCGCCTTAGTTGTATTTCCGACCGCATCCAGGTCAGCCATAATTTGCCGGGCAGCGGCAGTATCTGGATCATCTCGCCCATGCCATGCCATTTCCCCGATTCCGTTGGCATTATCTGAGATCGGTCCGAAAGAATCCATGGCTACGTTGTTACCGGTCAATGTCAACATACCGATCCCAGTCATCGCTACACCATAGAGGATAAATGTAAATTGGATGAAGTCAGGGCTCATACCTGAGCTGGCAACCAAACCAGAGATATCAACTCCACCAAATATCAAAATGGATGCGAAAATTGTCAAAGCAATAACAAGTGTTGCCCAGACAGATGATTCGAATCCAACTGAGATACCAGAAAGGATTAACGTTGCTGGACCTGTATCGGCTGATTTCTTTATCTGCTTCACAGGTGATCCATGAGTGCCGGTGAAGTAATCTGTTAGACGATCGATCAATATTGCTAAAAGTACACCAGTTGTTGTGGCGAGGAATGGTCTCCACCAGTTGCCAGTAACGTCCTGCATATAGAGCATCCCCACGATCCCAAATAATACGACCGAAATTCCAGCAGATGTGAGGAAACCGCGGAAAATTGCTCGCATTGCATCGCCGCTTTTTCCCTTACCACTTTTGACTAGATAGGTTCCGAAAATTGACGCCAAAACTCCAATACCACGCACCAATAATGGATAGATGATCCATTCGATCCGGCCAGTAATTCCTGTCAAGGCGACGCCTAATATCAAGCTTGATACGATAGTTACTTCATAAGATTCAAAGATATCCGCTGCCATACCTGCACAATCGCCTACATTATCACCAACTAAATCTGCGATAACTGCTGGGTTGCGAGGGTCATCTTCGTCAATTCCTGCTTCTATCTTACCAACCAAATCAGCGCCGACATCGGCTGCTTTGGTAAATATGCCCCCTCCAACACGCATGAAGAGAGCAACTAACGTACCGCCAAATCCGAAACCTAACAATGCGTCCGGTGCTGCTATACCGAAAATGATGAAGATAATCGTGCCACCAAAAAGCCCCAAACCATCCGTAAGCATACCAGTGATTGTTCCAGCCCGATAGGCAATTCTCAGCGCACCACCGAAAGAATTGCGTGATTCGGCTGCAACTCTGACGTTTGCTTGCACAGCCATGCGCATTCCGATTTGCCCGACTGTAAGGGAAAAGCTTGCCCCCAACATGAATGCAATAGCTCGTCCGATAGCGATCAGCCACACTACTTGGCTTGTTTCTGCGGTAGTTAAATTTTCGGCACAGGTTTCTGCAGCTTCAATAGCTGCCCCTTTGAATGCCATACAATACCAGACCGAGGCTTCTGGAGTTGGTGGAACAATATAAACTGACGCAAATAGCGCTAACATTAATAAAATCATAATTGGGAGAATACTTTTTAGCTGCCGCCTTAGGTATGCATCGGCGCCTTCTCTGATCGCGTTCCACACATCAAGCATTTCATCAGTGCCTTTAGCCTCTTTGAGTATTTGATACCTAAGAAAAATTGCATATAATAATCCAAGGATCGCCACCCCAAGAACACTCCATATCGCAATTTGTTCAAACGTATTTAATCCGTACATATGTTTGGTCCCTCCTTGTTCTGATGATTCATTTTTAAACTTAAAAACAAGCTACCATGGGGGTTGTGGAATTTGAAACGTCAACATTTGGATGGAGAGCATTCGAGAAATATGATTGACAATCGATCGATAACCCCCAATAGTAAATGCATTATTCATTGTGAGTATATATATCGAATCAAAAAGTCGGTCCCCCTGAATCTCTAATAATCCGGTTTGAGTGAAATACCTCCTGTTGGAAGAAGGAGCTTTGTTTAAACGGACATATATGCTGAGTTTTTTGATGCCTAATGGTGTTTGCATGAATTCAGCAAAATCATCAATTTATTTTTTTGGGTGTTCAGGAAATATTGACACTAGCCGTAGACAACGTCATTTTACAGGCGGGAGACGTGGGTGTCAAGGAGTTGAAATACTTTGATAAAAACTTGTTAGTTTTGTAGTGGTTGGAAATGATTTCAAGATAGTTTATCTATTTCAATATTAGCATCCGATGAGAATTTTTTCAACCGCTTGACTTAGCCTAGGTTTTTCTGTATATTTTTTCTTGGAAGTAATACTCAGTGCCGAGTGCCGCAGAATACCCATATTTTGCTCCTTCATAGCACTGCTGCCGTGGGAAGGCTGCTGTGCTTTTTGTTGCGTAAGAATTAGGATGTAGTATGGAACCCTCATTATGATCGATGGAACAATAGATTGGGTATTGATTTTGGTCAAAAATGAGTGTATTCTGAAGTAACTATATCCTCTGTGTGACGATTAAAAGTGTTATTAGGCATCTTATGATTGGATGTGGTCATTGACAAATATAAGAGATTTCGCAAACAGAAATCCATCAGTGGAGTTGTTATGATTGATGAGGATTTGCTGAACGCTATTGAAGAGCAGGATACCGAACATCCCTCCTTAGCGCGTTTAGTCGAGCTTGGACGTCAAAAAACATATGTAACAATTGATGACATCCTGGCTTTCTTCCCCGAGGCAGAGCATGATGTTGATCAATTAGAGGAAGCTTTCGCTGCCTTGCTAAGTGCAGGTATTCCCTACGTTGACGAACCTCTCGGTAGAGGTCCATCTGAAAATGAATTGAGTGAGGATTCTGATCAAGACGGCGAGACTCATCTGGCAATGCCCATAGATGAAAATTATTTGGCTAATGTTGATACAGATGACACAATTGGTCTCTATCTGAAAGAAGTCGGTCGGGTTCCGTTGTTAACTGCCGAGGAAGAAGTCGAATTAGCTCAGCGAATTGAAAATGGGCGCTTTGGACGGGAAGAACTTGCGCGGGGAAACGTCAGTCCAAGACGGAGATTTGAACTGCAGCGCCTTATCGAAGATGGTTGGCTTGCCCGCGAACACTTGATCACTGCGAATTCACGTTTGGTCATCAGTGTAGCTAAAAAGTATATGGGACGTGGGGTGCCGTTCCTGGATCTCATCCAAGAAGGGAATATCGGTCTGATCCGTGCCGCAAAGAAATTTGATTATCGGCGTGGTCATAAATTTAGTACGTATGCAACTTGGTGGATTCGCCAAGCAGTTACGCGAGCGATTGCTGATCAAGGCCGAACTATTAGAGTTCCAGTACATATGGGAGACCAGATAAACAAACTACTACGGGTTCAGCATCAATTGACGCAGAGATTAGGGCGTGATCCATCTGTCGAAGAACTAGCAAACGCGTTAGATGTTTCCCCTCAGAAAGTTGAGAACATGATCCAGGTTGCACGACGCCCATTGTCTCTAGAAACACCTACCGATGATGAGGAAGATTCGGTTTTAGGGGATTTTATTCAGGATGATGTTATTATCGCACCTGATGAGTCGGCGACTTATAATTTACTCAAGGAACACGTGGACAGTGTTCTTAACGGTTTACCACCACGAGAAGTGCGGATTCTACAGCTGAGGTATGGTTTGCTAGATGGGCAGGCGTACACATTAGAAGAAGTTGGACGGAAAATGGGGGTTACTAGGGAGAGAGTCAGGCAAATTGAAGCGCAGGCTTTAAGCCGATTACGCAATCCCGCTGTTCGCAGAAAACTGCGTGAATATTTGAATTAATTGTTCGTTTAGAGACTCTCGATTAATTCTCGATTATTAATTTTGGAATTTGGGGAGATATATATTATTTTTGATTCCTATGAGTAGTAGACTTGAACCATACCCGATCCACAAAGCGATGAATGGAATCATTGGTATGACATATCTTTGATAGGGAATTGGAATTGCGACCAGGATTGCTATCGCCTGAAAGGATGTCGCTAATAGCAGAAGGGTCAACTTTCTACGTTTAACAGGATCAGCAGAGCGGATAACGTTTATAATACCAATTATTGTACCAAAAAGGGATAAAAGTAGAGCAATCCCTCCTCCAATAATTCCACGTAATAGATTGTGACCAGGAAACGATAGATATTTAACTTGGGAAATTTCTGTTTCATTTATGTAATTTGCGGCTTCATAGAATGCGGGCGGTAAGATGTATAGATTCGCGATAAACGATACCAATCGTTTGATTGGCGTATCGAGCACTTGATTAGAAGCAAAAATCCTTAAGGTTGCGACCTGATTATCCCTGAAATTTACCCGCGCAATCCATGCTTCAATGGGAACACGCACTGGGTGAGACCACCACAATGGGTTAAGAATATAACTCAGTCCAACTAAAACAATAGAATAAATTGCAGCATTCTTTCCTATGCGTTTGATATTGAAATTTTGGTTTGGTATCCAAAGAACAGAGAACAAACCAACTCCTACTAAGGGTATTACTGATTGCTTCGAGTTTACCGCCAGAGCCACTGCTAGACCTGTAAACCAAGGATAATCACTCCCATAGAAAACAGCGATAATTGATAAGACAATACATAAGGTTAATACACTTTCAGCCATGACATGGCGATTGTGTAGTAATAGCAATGAATTTGTGCCAAAGAATACCGCAGCGATAATCCCAGTAAGTCTTGACTCAAGGTGTTTTCCTGAAATATATATCAACACTGTACTAGCGATAAGCACCAACGTGTTCGTCAACCTGCCAACATTCAGCTGGTACTGAGTAGGCAACGCTCCAGCATGTTTATTATCTGACCAAGACAGTTCCCAATTCCAATCTGATTTGATAGTAGGGACACCCACAATATTTCTACTAAGACCGATAATGTATTTTGCAAATGGTGCGTCAATCAAACGCTTATATTGATCGACCTCACCATCTCGCGAATCAACCCACATCAAGGAGCTTGGTTTTGAGAAAAACAACTCAAAGTCCTTGCTCATATATAACCAAGAGCTTTCATCTGGATGGAAAGGGATGGTTGATACTCCTGCGAGGACGAAGATTGCGAGGAGTATTAATATTGCTACTTCAACCGATGCGTTTTTTAGTGCGGTTATCATCCTAGGACTTAGTATTATTGCGTTTGAATATTAACATCCCATCACTACCATAAATATCAGTTGGGAATTTTTTAATTTGCGCATATTCAATTTGGAATTGTGGGTTTCCGATTAATCCACCTCTTCCATAAACCTCGAGAATTACGATATAGTCTGGTTTTTGTTCTAAAATGAGCTCTGGGGGAATGGCATAATTTGTAATGTAGATGTCAGGATCTGCTGGATAGTAGCTGGAAGAGATGGGTGTATTGAGTCCCACAGTATCCAGAATCGTCGCCTGGGTTTTATACCCTAATATCCCTACATCACCTGCAGCTAAAATTGCATTGGGGTTATCAACAATGGCGGATTTAATGTAACCTGCTGCTTGTTCATATAATAGTTCAAGTTTATACCAAGCCATGCTCGGTGCGGGGCGCTTAATTCCATGATCTGGAACCATTTGCCAGTCACGCAAAGATAATAGTGTCGGAATGAAGATAATTATCGTTACGGCAAGTGCTTGTTTTATCAGTTGTATATTTTTGGTTTTCGTAGGAAGGAGTTGCCAGATATCCCCAATCAATTTATCTATTCCGATTAGAATTATTAGGATATATGGCGGAAGAACAGGTGTCAGGTACCATCGAAAAATAAGCGGATTCACGATAGCAAAAGTAAATAAATACAACCATGGATAGATAATATACGGCCATGATCGTTTATCAACCTTTATTCCCTGTTTGGCTCCGATCATGAATGAGAATAAATATATTACAAAACCAATAGCAATCCATTGATTACCAAAAGATAGATGACCTAAGAATGGCGTTGCGTAATGTTGCAACAGGCGGATAAAACCGGCATTTGTGGGAAGCAAGTAGGCAATGCTCTTCGCTGAAACTGAATGGGGAATTGGGCTGCCGAAATAAAAAAAGGAAAATCCACCCCATATAAGTAAGGGTGTTGAGAATGCAACGAATTCATACAAGAATGTATTACCGTTTAGAATACTAACGTAGCTTCGCATGTTTTTTGAAGATTTATCTACACCCTTAAAAAAAGTAGCTTGCTGCCATAAACGGTCTGCTATCAGCGGTAAAATTAATAGCAAGGCGTCAGGTCGAGTAAGAATAGAAAGTGCCGCCATAAATGCACTTAATGTGTATCGTTTGGTTAAATATAAAGTTATGGTTGTGGTTAACAGCAGCACATATAAACTGGTCTCGAGACCACCTACGGCAAAAGTCACTGAGTAGGGCGCGATCGACCAAACCAAAGCTACTCCGATAGCAGCTAGTTTGGAACCAAAATGTATTCCTAGATAATATAATAATACACATTCAAACCCACCGATTACTGCATTGAGAATATACGCGATTTGTGGGAAATTTGCGTCTTTGCCTCCAAACAACAGCCCATTGAATACCATAACTAATGTATAAACAGGTGTAGTTGTGCCGAGGACATGCTCTCCAGAATTGTATACAAAACCATTCCCGTCCAGTATATTTTGGGCATAACGAAAAGTAATATATGCATCATCAATCGTCCGCGGACCAGGGAGAATTCGAGCAGCGATCGCCACAATAAAAATTAGACCTGGAATTAGTAGGGATCTATATAAACGATTATCCATTTGTTTTATTCATCGGTCGTTCCCGGTTTGGTAAATATTTTATTCAGAATACTATAAGATGGGGTATGAAATTAGTCTAGTGCATGTTTTCTAACGATTTTGTCAATAATAGAGCCTGATTTGGTAAATATATGTGCTGCAATCGGTATAAAATTTGTACTGAGGCAATATGGTTTTTTAAGATATCAATTTCAGCATTAATATGGTCAGGATTTACCAAGGTCTCCAAAAATTTATTCATCCAACCCTGATTGTTGCTTTATCGCTGGTTATCGCCATTGGATTGAAATGGATCATTTTGATCAATGAAAAAGTTCCGTTTAACTCCGATGAAGCTATAGTTGCTTTGATGGCTCGTCATATCCTGACTGGAGGTCGCCCAATATTCTTTTATGGTCAATCATACATGGGCAGTTTAGACGCATGGTTGGTATCCTTCGGTTTCTTCCTGTTTGGTGAATCGGTTTGGGTGATTAGATTTATTCAAACGATCCTTTACTGCGGCACCATACTAACAACGTATTGGCTTGGAAGGATCATATTTAAATCATCAAAAATTGGATCGATTGGGGCATTATTATTGGCGGTGCCAACAGTAAATGTCCTGTTATATACGACCGTCTCTCTCGGAGGGTATGGTGAAGCATTATTACTAGGTAACCTAATATTAATATGCGCTGTTTATTTGGGAAGATGTACAGAAACTAATTACCGAAATAGATTATGGGTGTGGTTTATCCTGGGTTTTCTGGCAGGAATCGGGTTTTGGTCGTTTGGAATCATATTGATATATTTTCTACCGGTTCTAGTTTACTCATTTTATAAAACCATTCATTATTATTGGAGTACAGAGTTGCCCCAAAATCAAGTCATCAGAGCAATCTTTAGCCGTATTTTTGTCGGGATTGTTGGCTTGATCATTGGATCGCTTCCGCTCTTCTTCTATGGGTATCAATATGGGTGGTTGAATATGATATGGGAATATACTGGTGGAGCCATTGCAGGGGTTGAAGGGCTAGCATATCCTTATCAGGTCGGCCAGCATGTTCTAAATTTTCTAATATTAGGAATTACGGTCATTTTGGGTTTCCGCCCCCCTTGGGCAAGCAATTGGTTAGCACTACCTCTGATTCCATTTCAGCTGCTGTTTTGGATTGCAGTGGGGTGGTTTGCAGTGAGTGATATTCGATATCGAGGAAACAACCTACGTGCTGAAAAATTGCTGCTGCTTGCTCCCATCGTCATTCTATTGGTAGCCTTTATCTTCTCTCCATTCGGAGCAGACCCGTCTGGGCGATACTTTATACCTGTTATTTTGCCAATGTCCCTGTATGCTGCAGGAATGATAATCTATACCAAAAAAAAGAATGCATTATTAGGAACAGGATTATTGTTATTAGTTGTGGGGTTCCACCTGTGTGGTTTTATCCAAATCACATATTATGATTCGACAGGATTTACTACCCAATTTGACAGCGTCACGCAGGTTGACCAAGCATATATGGGAGATTTAATCGATTTTCTGGAGGCAAACGGAGAACTCAGAGGTTACACTAATTATTGGGTCAGTTATCCATTAGCATTCCTTTCATCTGAACGCGTGATATTCATCCCACGATTACCCTATCATGATGATTTTCGCTACAGCGAACGTGATGACAGATATTCCCCATATTACGAAATGGTAACGGATGCCAACAAGGTCGCATATATCACCTCAAATCATGAAAAACTGGATATGCACTTGAGGGAAGAATTTCAGCGGCTAGATATCAAATGGAGGGAGGAAACAATCGGGGATTTCCGAGTATTTTATGATTTATCAGCAGTAGTAAGACCGGCAGATATTGGCTTGGGTACAAATTCTTGACTGTCCATATGAACAGAATTATTTTGTAGCTGTGATGACTATAGCTCTTGACACGAAACGATTAGTTTTCATCGTCGCGGTACTCGGTGTGTTTGCCATGTCAAGTCGTATCTCTCTCGACAGTGATACTTGGTGGCACTTGAGAGCAGGCCAGTGGATGTTGGAGCATAAAGAAATTCTCCAAGTGGATCAATTTTCTTACACCAGATTAGGGGAAGAGTGGAAGTATCCAGGATGGATTTTCCAAATCCCTATGTACATGATTTACAGATTGTTTGGACCAGGAGGATTAAATATTTTTACTGCAACTATTGTAACGACGACATTCATATTTATCTGGTTCACTCTTGAAGGTGGTCCACTATTGAAGGCGTTTGTTTTAGTACTCGCTGCCGCAACATCCGCTGTTTACTGGGCAGCCAGACCATATCTAGCGACATTTTTATTCAGTGCAATCTTCTTTTGGATCTTGGAGGATTTTCGTTGGAGGGGCAAGAATCGCATATATTGGCTGCCAGTGATAATGTTGATTTGGGCAAATAGTCATGGTGGATTTATCATAGGCTTTCTTCTGTGGGGGGTATACATTTTCTGGATAATTTGGTGTTTTGTGTCAAATTTGATATCTATTGGTCATGGAAATTATATAAATCCTGCACACAAAGAAAATCGAAAGCAGATCATAGAATTTCTCGTGATAGGGTTTTCCATGCTGATCGCGGTGTGCATCAATCCCTCTGGTCCAGTGATGCTCTTGTACCCATTCAAAACGATCGGGATAAATGTGCTGCGTGATTACATCGAGGAATGGCAATCCCCAAATTTCCACTTAACCATCTTTCAGCCATTTTTGTTGATGATTATCTTGATCGTCGGCACTCTCGGAGTCTCACGGAAACGAATAGCCTTAACCGATTTCTTGTTGGCTGGTGGCTTATTGTACATGAGTTTCTATGCTGCACGCAACGTAGCCATATTTGCTCTTGTCACTCCAGCGTTGATTACCCGTCATGCTACGGTGTTAATTAATAGTTCAAGACGATTTCTTAAAGGTACATCGATGCCGTCTACGGTTTCCGGAAGAAAACAGCAAGCACTAAACTTGGCGATCGTTCTGATATTAATTTTTTCAGTTCTAGCAAGATCGGCTATTGACTTTTCTGAGAAGAAAAATTATGAGAGCCTTGCTGATAATTTTCCAGTTGACGCGGTAAATTATTTGAAAAGTAACAAATTTCCAGGGCATCTATTTAGCACTTACAATTGGGGTGGATACTTGATGATGGAATTGGTGGAATATCCAGTGTTTATTGATGGACGAACAGATTTATACACGGATGAAATTGTATCCGAGTGGTTAGGTATTATGCGTATGGAAGGGGATTGGAGCGATACGATTGAAAAGTATGATATTCAGACAATATTAATACCAGCAGATGCGAGTCTTACAAACTGGCTAAATAAGGATGATGAGTGGAAAAATATATATGCGGATGAAATATCTGAAATATTTACTCGGAACATACCCTCACAAAATATCGTTGACTGACCTACACGTAAAAATATAACGATCCTGATTTCGTTCAACGCAAGATGCGGTTCTTACCATTTTACATAATTGGAAAAGACTGTTGAAATAATTAGAAGCTGTCGGGAAGAATGTGAAAAAGAGGCGAGCTTTGCGCATAAATTCTACGCTATTAATCATAATATTGCTTCTTATTTTTCTTGGCATCCTCTTCGGAATCACATATATCAACTATGGTTATAGTCAAAATAATCCAGGTGGAAATGACTTTTTACCACGGTATCTTGGAACACGATTATTTCTTCTAAACGGATGGAGTCCTTATGGAGAACAAACGACAGAAGAAATTCAAAAAAAGATTTTTGGACGATTAGCTAGTGATGATGAAGATCAATCTCTTTTCGTCTACCCAATGTACACGGTCCTTCTGGTAGCACCGTTTTCCTTAATCTCGGATTATGCCCTTGCTAGGGCACTTTGGATGACAGCTCTTCAATTGTGTCTAGTCATCACTACAATAACTGGTTTTATGCTTTGTTACTGGAAGCCACCAGTTTGGTTTTGGGGGACGATGATTCTTTTTTCCCTCTTGTGGTATCACAGTGTTCGGCCGCTTATTAATGGGAATTTATCGATTATTGTAGCTCTACTTATCACTTTGAGTCTCTTATCAATTCAGAAAAACCTGGATGCAATGGCTGGTTTTTTACTCTCTCTCACAACCATAAAGCCCCAAATGGTAATACTACTCATACCATTTATATTGCTGTGGGCAGTTTCAAAGAAGAAATGGTCTATCGTTGGTGTCTTTTTTGGCAGTCTAACGCTTCTAATTGTGTTAATGAGTTTGTTCGAACCAGATTGGTTGGTTAAGAATATTTTACAAGTTTTATCTTATCCTGCTTACACCTTAGCTGGTAGTCCTGGAGAAATATTTTCGGAGTGGTTACCTGGCGTTGGATTACAGTTTGGATGGCTATTTACCATTTTGATGTTGGGTATCCTATTCGTGGAGTGGCGTTTAGCGTTTGGAAAGATGTTTAATTGGTTTTTATGGGCAGCGTGCTTAACCCTTACGATTACCAATTTAATTGGTATCCGAACGGCAACGGCAAACTATGTTGCATTACTACCTGCTCTTATCCTTGTTTTTGCTTCAATCGATGACCACTTTCCACGGTTTGGTATTTGGATATCGACATCAATTGTAATATTATTGTTCTCAAGTTTGTGGCTGCTGTTTATTAATACCATTAATTATTTGGATCAACCAACTCAAGACTCAATCATGTTTTTCCCTTTGCCATTGATCATGCTCTTTTTGCTTTATTGGGTTCGTTGGTGGACGACACGGGCTCATGCTTCTTTTTTGAGTTAGTAGCATAATTGAGATAGGGAAATCCTGATGCTTGTTTCCCTATAAATTTGTGTCACAGATATATTTTTTTGGTTACAAATCAAAGATCATATATTGAGACCACACTACACAGATTATTATATTGGCATCTATCCATGAAGAAGAAGGATTATTGCATCCTATTTTGCGCTTCATTTGTGATCTGCTCAGTGATCGCAGTGATACAAAAAACGCCTGGTTATATGGATGCAGAATATTATTATGCGGGAGCGATACAGCTGAATGAAGGTAATGGATTCCAGGAAGAATTCATATGGAACTATCTTAATCAACCTAACGAATTGCCACAACCTTCTAATGGTTACTGGATGCCTCTGGTCTCAATACTTGCATGGTTTGGTATGCAAGTGGCTGGTGTAACTTCATTTAACGGCGCTCGAATTATTCTCTTTGTATTCGCATGCCTTATTTCACCATTGACTGCGTGGTTTTCTTATTCTCTTACACGCAAGAGGTGGGCAGGGATATTTTCTGGCGTCATCGCTTTGTTTCCAATATTTTATAGTGCATACTTGGTAACTACTGATATCTTTGCGATCAATATAATTCTCGGGATCTTATGGTTTCAATTGGCATATTTCTTACACATATTCACCCAACAAAACAGTTCGCGATACGTACTCCTACTCTTTGCCTTTGGAATAACCGGAGCATTATTATATTTATCAAGAGTTGATGGAATCATCTGGGTAGTAATCGGCGCAGGATATGTGTTGTTTTTATTGGAATCCAGGGCTGATCGTAGTAATAACAGAACGTTACGATCTTCATTTTTAGAATTCAGTCTATATATAGCAGGGGTACTTGTACTCATTGTTCCATGGTTGATCAGGAATTATTTTGCATTGGATACTTTATTCCCGGATGGTACGTCCAAAGCTTTGTGGTTTATCAAATATGATGACCTATATAGTTACCCTGCGGATAAAATCACATACATTAGGTGGGTGCAAAATGGAATTAATAGTGCAATCAGAGCAAGACTTTGGGCACTTGGTCAAAATGTTCAAACGTTGATTGGAGTACATGGTGGAATCATATTTGCACCACTTGTAGTAGCAGGCATATTTAAATTTAAAAAAGATCTGCGTGTGAGGTTAGGTGTAATTATTTGGGGAATCATCTTTCTTCTTATGACAATAATATTTCCCTTCGCGGGAAGTCGTGGGGGGTTCTTTCATGCGGCCGCAGCGGTCCAACCTTTGTTTTGGGCATTGACACCGGTTGGTTTAGAGCAGTTCATTAGATGGGGAGAGAGACAACGCGGTTGGAATAAACCACAAGCCTTACCAATCTTTTCGGTTGGCATCATGGTGTTGGCATTGACTGTATCGATATACACTTTTCACGGCAGAGTGATGGGTAAAGATTGGCACCTACCAGTGTGGAATTCAAGTAATCACAAATACCAAAAGATCGAAGAGGAATTAATTAGGCTCGGATTCTCTGATGAAGATTTAATATTAATCAATAATCCTCCAGGTTATTGGGTCGCAAATAAACGTTCAGCTCTATCAGTGCCAAATGGCGGCGTGGAGACACTTTTGGACTTAGCAAAAGACTTTAGTGTTGAGTACCTAGTTTTGGAAAAAGACCACCCCGTTGGATTGAACGATCTGTACGCATCACCATCGAAATTCGCGAATTTGGAGTGGTTATCCACTGTGGAAGACGCCCATATATTTATAATCTCTAATGAATAAGAGTTTTTCAAGTTATGTATCCAATTCGCATACCAAAGCGTTCATAGTTTTGATATGCTCTACCATTTTTACAATCAGTATATACCAGCTGTGGAGTATTAATACTTACCGGGTTGGATTTCCGCTTGATGATGCCTGGATACATCAAACCTACGCAAGAAATCTCATTCTTTATGAGGATTGGGTTTACACACCAGGCGTAAAATCAGCAGGCTCGACAGCTCCTTTATGGACGATGATTTTGGCACTCGGATATATCCTTAATGTAGATCACTTGTTTTGGGTATTCACGCTAGGATCGATATTGTTATGCATGTTGGGGTTTGTTGGCTACATTTGTTTTTCCAAGTTGACAAAGATTTATGGATGGCTCGCCACGCTGTCAGCATTGTTTTTGATATTCGAATGGCACTTAGTATGGTCTGCTGTCTCCGGCATGGAAACCATCTTCTTCGCGCTGTTAATTCTGATTGTGCTCACAGGGATCATATCCCTGCGAAGGAACTGGTTTGTTTTAGGGGTCATTATTGGGTTGAGTGTTTGGGTTAGACCGGACGGGATAACACTTTTAGGACCTGCAGTTCTTGCAATCATTCTCTCTCCAAAAAGTCCACAAGAAAATGTCCAGACCTTAGCTAAGTTTTTATTAGGTTTTATATTATTATTTCTTCCTTATCTAGCATTCAACTTTCAAATAGCTGGGACCTGTTGGCCAAACACATTCTATGCTAAACAGGCAGAGTATAAATCTACCCTCGAATTACCCATGTATTATCGGTATTCAAAATTGATAATCCTACCACTCATTGGCGCTGGGGTATTGTTAGTTCCCGGTTTCGTATATATAACCTATCAAAATCTCAAATCGAAAAATTGGGATCCGATTCTTGGCATGGTGTGGTTTTTGGGTTATATATTTTTATACGCTCTTCTCTTACCACTCAATTACCAACATGGCAGATACCTTATACCCGCGATGCCAGTATATTTTGTTTGGGGTATGGCAGGAACTGCCATGTATATTCGTGCTTTAAAGAGAGAATCGATTAAACGGATTTTAGGAAGAAGTTTTTTACTAGCCAGTATATTGTTATTATTTGCTTTTTGGGTTCTCGGAGGCAGATCCTATGCCCGAGATGTGGCAATTATCGAAACGGAGATGGTTCAATCTGCCCTTTGGATAAAAAATAATACCTCATCAGATGATCTTATAGGTGCACACGATATCGGAGCGCTTGGATACTTCAGTGAAAGACGAATTCTTGATTTAGCTGGTTTAATCTCTCCTGATGTTATTGGGTTTATTAGTGATGAAGAGAAACTTGCCAATTACCTAGACCAAGAGCAGGTCATGTATCTGATGACATTTCCTAGTTGGTATCCGGAACTCGTTGATTCTCTACAAATTAGTTTCGTTACAGCTAGTAATTTCTCTCCACAAGCCGGTGGAGAAAATATGGTGGTTTATTTATGGGATAAGCATAATTGAAAATAATTACTTTATTTTGGTGACCTTCTACTGAACTCTAAGGTAACTCAAATTTCATTGCTGGGAAAAAGTTATTATGCTATACTTTCTTCCATATAGCGGTGGAAGGCCATCATAAAGATGAAAGAGATATCAGTAATAATTATTGACGACCATCCTCTCTTTCGACAGGGAGTAGCAGATACTCTGTCGTTTGAGGACGATCTGAATGTGGTCGACCAAGCGGATAATGGTGAAGATGGATTAAAATTAATTCAAGAAATAGTACCAGACGTGGCTATCATCGATGTTAATTTACCTCTATTGAATGGACATCAGGTCACCAGGAATTTAATTGCCGCGGGAATCGGAACTCGAGTAATTTTACTTACCGCATATGATGATCTAGAACAGATGATACATGCTATAAGTTCAGGAGCAAAAGCATACTGTACAAAGGATGTTAAACCGGAAGTTCTAGTAGATATTGTGCACCATGTTACCCAAGGAAAATATGTAATCAATGAGGATGTAATTGAGGCCACAGATATAGAAAGCTGGATATCTCAAAAGAGCGAACATATAATTGGAACATATAGCAATGTTGGCGAACCATACCAACCATTATCACCCCGCGAAATGGAAGTATTGATCTATATCACCCAGGGAATGAGTAATAAAGAAATCGCGAACTCGCTAGTGATAAGTCATCAAACAGTAAAAAATCATGTTACGTCGATACTAAGAAAACTTGGAGTTGATGACCGGACACAAGCCGCAATTTATGCTTTACGGCATGGTTGGGTTCAATTGCATGAAGTTGATATTAAAGGTGAGGAATAGGTATGGCAAGTTCGGATTCTGGAACGATATCTAATTTATTTGATGCAAATCAACGTGATTTCGAATTAGAACTTGAGAAGTCAAGAACTGAGTTAGTAGAGATTTCTAAGATGTTGGAACATAGCCAGCAGGAGGTAAGTAAATTAGCCCAACGTAATGCATCCGCCACTGCGCAGCTTCAAAGGGTACAGAACCAATTTGAAAAAATGTCTCGAGAAGAGATTCGGGCTGCTTATGACGCTGCCCTCGATGCACAACAGCGTTTATTCGTGATGCGGGGACAAGTAGAAAAGCTGCAGAGTGATTTAAATCACCAAGAAAGATATATTACGTTTATTGAGCTTGCGAGACATACTCAAACCAGTAGTAAGTCACCCGATGTTCAATCTCAGGATACGTATTCATCTGTTGATAGCGTGGAAATGTTAATCCAAGCCCAAGAAACTGAACGCCAGCGCCTATCTAGGCAAATGCATGATGGTCCGGCTCAGGCGCTATCCAATTTCATTCTGCAAACTGAGATCGCGATGAGATTGTTTGATGTTGACCCAGAAAAGGCCAAGAATGAACTTATAAATTTGAAGGGATCAGCATCAAGCACTTTTCAAAAAGTTCGCGATTATATTTTCGAACTCCGACCAATGATGTTGGATGATTTAGGATTATCTCCCACAATAAAGAGATATATTGAGGCTACTCAAAATCAATCGGGAATAGAGATTCATTTAACTGTTACAGGAGTCGAGAGAAGGTTTGAACCTTATTTGGAAGTAATGGTATTTCGAGCCATCCAAGAATTCTTAAAGAATGCTGTTCGTCATAGTCAGGCATCTCAGATAAACTTACATCTAGATCTTGGCGATACTAACATAAAAGTAATATGTGAGGACAATGGTAAAGGTTTCGATGTTGACGGTCTTGAGGAAGATAGTTTCGTTGGATTAAAGCTCATGAGAGAACGTGCAGAAATGCTTGGTGGAAATCTTGGAGTGGATAGTGTGATTGGGCAAGGCACGAGGGTATCTTACCAAGTTCCGTGTGTCGAAGCATCTGCCTTAACATAATCGCAAGGAAAATTTCATATAATAGGTATTGCAAAATTAAGAATGATTCTGTATAATGTTTGTAGTAACATGATAGTAGTAAATCTTTGAAAGGAGGTGAACAACATGTTATTTGCACCGAAGGAAAAGGGTCAGGGCTTGGTAGAGTATGCATTGATCCTCGTACTAGTGGCGATCGTCGTGATCGTTATCCTGGCATTACTTGGTCCAGCAATTGGTAATGTCTTCAGCCAGATCATGAATGCGATCTAATTTTATTCACAAGCAAAATACTTAAATCATTATTTATGAAGATAAGACCCCAAATCAATCGGGGTCTTATTCATTTCCCTCATTCTTTATGGCTTCCAATAAAGCTAGATCGCATCAAGAAGTGGAAGCCTAGCATTTGAATGGGTTAGTAAATATCGGATAAGAAAATTGAGACAAACGACTTAAAGGTGGGCATATTTTTCGTGTAGCCACTCTTTCGTTCAAAGTTGGTTTTATAAGAGCAGTAGGTCACGTGTGTGTTTCAGTTCAACAAACCAATATGGAAAACTATCGAACTGAAATTTTGAATGCATTTCGAATTATAATAGATGATAATTTAAGGTAGAGTTCGAGATGCCTTAGGGTAATTGCTATCCATTACAATTATGTATGAATGCTTTCGTTACAATGCCTACTCATAAATTATTTCTAACAGAATTGTTATGATTTGGTTATTTAGTGAATTTGTGGCTTGACTAATAATAAATAAGAGTAATAATGGCGATTATCCACTCTGAAAAAAATATATATATCTCTGGGAGGCAATAATGCGTCGAGGAAGAGTATTCATATACCTGGCGTTAGTACTCATTTTAGGTCTTGCGGCTGTTTATATCGTCTGGAATCAATTCTTGAATCAACCCGCGGAAGATGCGGCAACTGGTGAACCAACTCCTGTAATCGAGATGGTGTCAATCTTAGTAGTTTCTCAGAAGATCCCGCGTGGAACAGTAATTCAAGAAGATATGGTATCAATCCAACCTATACCACGGGATTTGCTACTACCTGGGATGATGACCGATATTATTGATGTGCAAGGGAAATTAGCCAAATTTGATCTTGAATTTGGGATTCCACTTACAGCTGGTATGATAGTCAATACTGCTGACCAACTCTCCGCGATAGGATCGATCGCAGCGTTATCGATCCCTCGTGGTTTAGTTGCTGTCTCAATACCGATAAATCGGCTTTCAAGTGTTTCATATGCACCACGTCCTGGGGATCATGTTAATGTCATTGTAACGGTACAATTGGTTGATCTAGATACAGACTTTCAAACAATTCTCCCAAATAACGCTGGGGTTGTTATTGCGCCCGGAGTCGAGGGAGAATTAGGTACTAATTACTTGACCGTCAGGATTGACCGCTTAGGTGCTGGACCGGAAGATATTGGCAAACTAGGTGTCGTACCAGGGCTTGACCAACCCCAATATTCTGTTCCCTCGGAAAAGCAACGCCCTCGACTCGTAAGTCAGAATTTGTTCCAGGATGCAATCGTTCTTGGGGTAGGTAACTTTCCTCTTGAAGATGAGGTGCCTGAAGAAGCTGTACCGGTTGTAACTGAGCAAGCAGGCGAACAGCAGCAACCTGTTGAGGGTGAGCAACCAGTTGAAACCCCCGCTCCTATAATTCCTGACGTCATAACGTTAATAGTTACACCACAGGATGCCATCACATTGAATTACTTAATCTTCAGTGGTGCTCAAATGACACTGGCGTTAAGACCATCCGAGGACGACACCAGGGTGCAAACTGATGCAGTAACTTTACAATACTTACTCGACACGTATAGTATTCCGGTCCCCGTCCGCTTACCATACGGGATGGAACCGAGAGTAGATGCCCTTAGTGGAGCAACAGCAAAATATGAAGATGTTCAGCCAACTCCAGTCCCCTAAGGTTTCAAAATGGTAACAAGGAATAAATGAATCAATCTCTGGCTAACAACAACGGTCAAATCAAAGTCCTCATTGTGGATGATATCGCGGATACTCGTGATAATATCCGGCGTTTGTTGCAGTTTGAAAATGACGTCGAAGTCGTCGGATCAGCTGAAACAGGGTATGAAGGCATTGAATTGGCTAAAAAAATTCGCCCTGATGTCGTCATCATTGACATTAACATGCCTGATGTGGATGGGATACGAGCTACCGAGGCCATTCGGAAATATTCACCGCATACCCAGATAATTATACTTTCAGTCCAAGGCGATCCTCATTATATGCGGCGAGCAATGCTTGCTGGTGCAAGGGATTTTCTGACGAAACCTCCATCTGCAGATGAGTTGACATCAGCGATTCGACGCGCCGGTAAGATGGCAATTGATGAACGTTTGCGAACACCACCGGGATTATCAGGTGGCAAAATATCCACCGACCCTTCCTTGGGATCAATTGTACCGACAAGCAATGTGATAAGTGTTTATAGTCCAAAGGGTGGCGCTGGGTGCACGACAATAGCAATTAATCTGGCAATGGCTCTGCATAATGATGATAGCCCAACGGTAATTGTTGATGGAAACTTACAATTCGGTGATGTTGCCGTTTTCTTAAATGAGCAGACGAAGAATAGTATTGTCGATTTAGCGCCACGAGCTGATGAACTGGACACCGAAATCTTAGAAGAGGTACTCGCTACACATGCTGAGTTTGGAGTAAAAATATTAGCAGCTCCCCCTCGTCCAGAGTATGCAGAAAATATTACGGGTGAACAATTTTCAAAGTTGCTGGAATATCTAAGGCATTTCTACACTTATATCGTGATCGATACTGCCACTGCTTTAGATGATATAACCTTAGCATCAATTGACGCAAGTGATATCATCATCCTCATAACTACACAGGACATCCCGGCAATTAAGAATACACGTCACTTTTTTGATCTCACTCATGTCCTGAATGTTGATCTAAAACGAGTGATTTTTGCGATGAATCGTTATGATAAACGAATTGGAATCACTCCAGAAAAAGTAGGTGAATCTTTCAAACACGAAATATCGGCGGTCCTACCGTTAGAAGATCGAGTGGTGATTCCTTCAATAAATCGTGGCATGCCGTTCGTACTGACTGATAAATCAAAGCCAATTTCCAGAGCTGTGTTATCCTTAGCTAAAGAAGTACGAAAGAAAATTAATGAGTTTTCCGAGCTATCGGATGAAGAAGTCGAAGATACTACTAGAATTAAGCAACTTACTTAACTTGATCAATATCTGGAGTCAATTTAATGTCTCTCCTTAAAAGAATCGAACAAGGTCAAGTATCCAATTCAGCACCTGCAGAGACCAGTAGTCAAACATCGAAGCTGCAAACGCTGCAAGCGCGTAGAGTGGCGGCTCCAGGAGCGACCGCTCAAAAAGATACTTACTACGATCTAAAATCCCGGGTCCAGAATCGGTTGTTAGCTGAGTTAGACCCAAGTATGGATATTTCTAAGGTTAATGAGGTAAGAACTACAATTCAAGAATTGTTTGAACAGGTCTTGGCTGAAGAGAATATCGTATTATCCCGCCCGGAGCGGCATCGCCTTTACGAACAAATTTCGGCAGAAATATTGGGCTTAGGACCATTACAACCCCTCTTAGAGGATGAAACAATCACCGAAGTAATGGTAAACGGTGCGAAGAACATTTATATTGAGCGCTCAGGGAGAATCCATCGAGTACCATTCACATTTGAGAGTGATGAGCATGTCATGCGGATTATTGATCGTATTGTAGCTCCACTCGGACGTAGAATTGATGAATCCAGCCCTTATGTGGATGCCCGATTATCGGATGGTTCCCGTGTAAACGCGATTATTCCCCCAATTTCCTTGGTTGGTCCGGTTATAACAATCCGCAAGTTTTTTAAGAATCCAATTACGATAGAACAATTGATTGAGTTCGGTACTGTTACAGCTGAGTCATTACAATTTCTTAAAGCCTGCGTTGAAGCGAGATTGAATATTGTGATCTCAGGGGGAACAGGATCAGGGAAGACTACATTACTAAACATACTTTCCCAGTATATCCCGAATGACGAAAGAATTGTCACAATCGAGAATGCGGCAGAATTACAGCTTCGGCAGGAACACGTCGTCACTCTTGAGTCACGCCCACCCAATATTGAAGGTAGAGGTGAGGTCACCATTCGTCAGCTCGTAATCAACTCGCTTCGTATGCGACCTGATCGGATAATCGTGGGCGAAATCAGAGATGAAGCTTCTTTAGACATGCTCCAGGCAATGAATACGGGCCATGATGGATCAATGACCACAGCCCATGCAAATACCCCAAGAGATACACTGGCTCGTATCGAGACAATGGCTTTAATGGCAGGAATGGAACTGCCCGTCAAAGCAATTCGCGAACAGGTAGCTTCTGCTGTTGATCTTGTTGTCCATGAAGAGCGATTCAAAGATGGTACTCGTAAGTTAACAAATATCACGGAAGTGTCTGGTATGGAAGGGGACGTAATTACGATGACCGATATTTTTCAATACGAACAGAGTGGATATGAAGACGGCAAAGTTATCGGCCGACTCAGGCCCACAGGTCTCCGGCCAAAATTCATTGATAAAATTGAGGCTGCGGGTATTCATCTTCCAGCGACGATATTTGGTATCGGTGAACGCCGGCGCTATTAGATCTCAAAAGAATTCCGTAGTGAATTCTAATAGAGGCTAAGGTTATATTCCTGATGAACCCAATTATTCTTGTCCTTGTTGTTGGGGGTGGATTAGCGCTGATCCTATTATTAGTGGGGATAATTATATCTGCGACAAGCGAACGCTCAGTGGTGGATGAGCGTTTAGGGCGCTACCTGGATGAAGATATCCCATATTATGAAACGGTTGATACCAAAGATTCTCCGGTAGGAGATTGGCTCAACACACGATTGGAAGGTTCGAACTGGGGTGGTGGAATTGCACGCGATCTAGCCCGTGCGGATCTAAAACTCAAAGTGGGTGAATATCTTGCGTTGATGTTGATCTTTGGTCTTGGTGTTGGTCTAGTTTTGTGGTTGATTGGTGGGCGTTCTATCCTATTAGCTGTAGTCGGAATTTTTATTGGTACCCTTGTGCCTAGATATTACGTCAGGAGACAACAAAGTCAGCGCCTGAGTAATTTCAGTTATCAACTTGCTGATATGCTAAACCTAATGGTAAATGGACTGCGAGCTGGTTATTCGACCATGCAAGCAATGGAAGCTGTTAGCCGCGAAATGCCAGCGCCAATATCTACTGAATTCCGGAGAGTGGTCCAGGAAATGCAAATTGGCCTATCGGCGGAAGTCGCGTTAGATAACCTATTGCGGCGTATACCAAGTGATGATCTCGATCTTGTTATAGCCGCGATGAATGTTCAACGTGAGGTCGGGGGAAATTTAGCTGAAATTCTTGATACCATTTCTCATACCATTCGTGAAAGAGTGCGGATCAAAGGCGAGATTCGTGTTCTAACCTCCCAGGTCATGTACTCAGGTCGTTTCTTAGCCTTGATGCCACTCATGATAACCGGCGCTTTATGGCTGCTTAACCGACCCTATATGATGCTCTTTTTCGATCCTGAAACTCGGCTTGTCGGTATCCCAATGTTGATCGTCGGAGCGTTAATGATTGCGTCGGGTTATTTTGTAATGACGAAAATTGCCAATATTGATGTTTAATTCCCTTGAGTGGATAGTTCGGAGGGTATGCTTCTGATGAGCACATTAGTGATTGTACTAGTAGCTGCAGTATTGATTGGAGCCCTTATCCTGATATTTATAGGTGTACGCGAAGGGGAGGGTGATGATCCGTTGCAATCGCGCTTAGCTGAGTACGCAGCTCGAGGTGAGACAGCCTCGTTAGAGGAAATTGAGCTCTCTCAACCGATAACTGAAAGGGTTGTTTATCCATTAGCGCGCAAATTCGGCGAAATTGCATTGCATTTCACCCCACAGAATGCAATTCAGAATACTGCTCATAGACTGGAATTGGCTGGAAATCCAAAAGGATTAGATCCGACCTTATTTTGGGCAGCGAAATTTGTCTTGGCCATTACGTTTGGCGTTCTGGCAATCTTTGTGTTTTCGATTGGCGGGTCGGATTGGCCTTGGATTAGAAAACTACTCATTGGGGCGGCGATCATCGGTTTTGGGTTCTATTTTCCCGAAATGCTGCTGACCAGTAGAATCCAACGGCGTCAAAAGAGTGTTGTTCGAGCTATGCCGGATGCTCTAGACCTATTGACCATCTGTGTAGAAGCTGGTCTAGGATTTGATGGCGCGATGGCAAGGGTTTATGAAAAATGGGACAATGAACTTTCGTTGGAATTTGGGCGCGTTCTCCGGGAGATCCAACTGGGAAAGCTGCGGCGAGATGCTTTGCGGGATATGTCGGATCGTTTGGGAGTCCCTGAGATGACCAGTTTCGTAGCCGCGGTAATTCAATCAGAACAACTTGGTGTAAGTATGGCGAAAGTACTGAGAATACAGTCTGATCAGATGAGAATACGCAGACGCCAAAGAGCTGAAGAGGAGGCGCAAAAAGCCCCGATAAAGATGTTAATCCCGATGGCATTATTGATATTCCCATCAATCTGTATTGTATTAATGACTCCAGCTGCTTTGATGATGATGCGTTCTGCACTGAAGGGTATACTATTTGGCGGTTAAAAGTTCTTACACTTTGATATAATATTTGGATAATAGCTAATTCTATCCAATTAAACACTGCTGCCATCGGTATATCCCGAGGGCAGTTTTATGATTATATCGAAATAATTTTTGTCATACTATGCAGATCGGGATCAATGTACCTTACAAAATATATCAAGGGATTTGGAATGCCGTAGATTGGATATACCCACCTTCATGTGGAGGTTGTGGCAAGCCAGGGTCTCGTTGGTGTGTAGCGTGTGCAGCCCAAGTTGAAAAAATTCATCCGCCAGTCTGTAATCGTTGCGGGCGGATGGTAGATACGCACCGTACATGTTATGCTTGTCAAACTACATCTCCACAGTTCACCTCAATCCAATCTTGGGCATTTTACGATGGTCCGGTTCGGTCGGCTATCCAAAGATTGAAATACAAACGAGATATCGTGTTAGGAGAGCTGCTCTCCCGCAATCTGATCACCCTCTTAAAGAAAAGCAATTGGCAAATTGAGCTGATATCACCAGTTCCACTTAGCATTGCTCGCCAAGCTGAACGTGGATATAATCAAGCAGCTTTATTATCAATACCTGTGGCTTTAGGTTTACATATCCCTTATAATCCAACTGCATTACGAAAAGTGCGCGATACCCGATCACAAGTAGGTTTATCTCTTCATCAAAGGCGGGAAAACATTGAGGGAGCTTTTTGGGCTGATCCTAAATCCGTAAAGGGCAACAGAGTGTTAGTAATTGACGATGTCGTTACAAGCGGAGCGACACTAAATGAATGTGCGGGCGTATTGTTTGCAGCAGGGGCTGCAGCAGTTCATGGATTAACCGTTGCTCAAGCAAAATCGTTCCGTTCTTCTCCACGTCAGGAAGAATATTAATCACAATCACAGAATGAATGAATTAATTATTTGTAAAGGAAATGGAGGTCACTATGGCGATGGACGTTGAAGTTTATGGAAGAAATATGGAAGTAACAGATCGAATTCAGGAATATGTTGACAAGAAAGTGTCAAAACTCGATCGATATATCTCTGATATTGAAGAAGCTCGTGTAGATGTCGCATATGTAAAATCCGCTCGAAACGCATCCGACCGGCAAGTTGCCCAAATAACTATTCGTGGCAAAGGGTTTATCCTGCGAGCTGAAGAGAGGGCAGATGATATTTTTGCGGCATTGGATTTAGCATTAGATAAAATGCAAAGGCGTATAGAACGCTATAAAGGTAAGCGGAATCGAGGCAGGGGAGACGGTCGCAAAGCCGCTGATATGACTGATATTGAGCAGTATGATGAAGAAAGTGGTGAGCTCGGTCCGGTAATTGCTCGCCGTAAAAGATTTGTGCTCGTCCCGATGGATGAGATGGAAGCGTTGGATCAGATGGGTTTACTTGGGCATGAGAACTTTTTTGTTTTCTATAATGTAAACACGAACGGGATTAATATCTTGTATAGACGCCGTGACGGAACATATGGATTAATTGAACCAGAAGTTGGTTAGCATTTCAAGATCATTGTCAATACAATGTATCCGATTATTGCTCCAACTTCTTTCGAAAGTTGAAATTATCAAGTAAAGTGATTGTTATAATCTCATCTCATTTCCGTGTGATGCAGACCTTTGTGATTTGTGAGGTATGGAAGGATTAGCTTAAATGGCTTATGACAAAACAAAGATATATGAAATTGCAGGTTTGCTACCTGATGATGGTCTTGATATCCAGCGAATCGAGGAAACAATTGAGCAGCTGCTTCTAGCGTTTGGCGAAAATCCATCTCGCGCAGGATTGAAACGTACGCCCGAGCGTGTCGCTAGGATGTATGAAGAATTGCTACAAGGATATCGCATAGATCCGATAGAATTGGTCAATAGCGCACTATTCGAGGTAAATTATGATGAAATGGTTCTTGTACGCGATATTGAGTTTTACAGCCTCTGCGAACATCATATGCTGCCTTTTATCGGACGTGCTCATGTAGCATACATGCCTAATGGAAGGGTGCTGGGATTGTCGAAAATCCCACGCATTGTTGATATGTTTGCTCACCGCCTACAAGTCCAGGAGCGAATGACGAGGCAAATTGCAGAATTCGTTGATGAACTGCTCAATCCACTGGGTGTTGCAGTGGTGATTGAAGGCCTGCATCTCTGCGCAACCATGCGTGGCGTGAAAAAACATGATGCCCGCATGACAACATCGGCTATGTTAGGTCAATTCCGTAAAAGTATTGCTACCCGGCAGGAATTTCTGGATAATATCTCGCGTGGATCTGCACCGATGTTCTAATCTAATCACGTTCTCTTTCAATTTCAACACCCACAGCGCTAACATTTGGGAGGGCTGTGGGTTTTATTATTTTTATCCGGATTTTCGCAATTCTATTATTGGATAGGCATAGTTTTGCCAAGTCTTCCGCTAGAGCTTCGGCGGTATACTTGTTCGCTGTTAGCGTGTAGGCAGTGACTCTATGAACTAACGTCTCATAATCAACGGTGGATTGGATGTCGTCATTTTGTCCTGCCTCGGATAAATCTACATCAGCGAATATACTGATCCTGATTTCTTGAGGCTTGACTCTTTCGCCCGCATGGATTCCCAAGATGCCCATAACGGAAAGATTTTCGATAATGATCCGGTCCACTTGCTTACGCATCCAATAATGATGCGGCCACTTTCTCAATCCTTTGACGCGCTTCAGCAGCCACATTGATTAATACTTCATTGTCCTTGAGATCGTCAACAGTCATCATAGTCTCTGGATTAGCTAACCGGATCACAGATTTGTTATCTGTCTCCGCTTCAACAGTGACATTACACGGCAGCATTAAACCCACGACTGCATCTTCTAACAAGGCTCGATGAGCGAGTGTTGGATTACAAGCCCCCAAGATCACGAAAGGTCGAAAATCCTTAGCGAGCTTTTCTTTTAGGGTCGCTTGGACGTCGATTCTTGTAAGTACTGCAAATCCCTGATTTTTTAGCTCCTCTACAACAAGCTCGACCGCAGTCTCAAATGGTTTCTCAAGTTTGACCTCTATGGCTATACCTTCCTTCATGAGATCCTCCATATGCACTTGTTAGGTAATTTTCTCATCGGGGATGGTCGTCAGACCATTTCCTCGATTATTGTGTTGCAGCCAGCCAATTGCCGCTAGGTTGATTGCCATCAATAGCCAAGCAATCACTTGACTATTTCGTACACCGGAGAGTGATACTTGGCTGGATGCCAGGAAAGCATCCAAGAAAACTTTAGAAAATGCGATAATTCCCATAAAAGCGAAAAAAGTTACTCCAGCTGTACGGATTTTGCCAAATGGACCACGATTTGGCCAAAATAATAGCAGCGTAACAATCCCTGCAATAGCGTAGTATATCTGTACTGGATGCCTTTTTGTTCCCCAAATCTCAATTCCCCACGGTACGTCGGTGATATTACCAAAACCATTTCCAGAGGCTGTATTCGCAAATGTGTACCCAATGTAAACTACAGCTAAAAGAGGTATGAGCGCGTCTAAAGTTCGAAAGAATGGCATATGCTTTCGTTGACCATATATAAGTGCAGTAACAATTCCTACGGTTGCACCACCAACAGGATCTAATAATCCGAGATTTAGTGAAATTAGACTGAGTGGGGTCTCGGCAAATGCTCCGGGATATCTCAAAACATATGTGACCCGGGCGCCTACGATTCCCGAGATCAAGACGATAAGTGTGAGATTATACAGATGACTTGAATCAATGTTGTGGCTCTTAGCGTTCCTTTCCGCGATTGAAAGACCAAGCCATAAGCTTGCTAGAAGGATTAATCCTGGTACCTGAACAGCAATAGGACCTATCTGTAGTATGGGAAACAAGGCGTTATTCCGAGGTTAATTGTTCAATCCTAATCCGCAGTAAAGCTTCAGCCATGGGACCGCCGATTACTACTTCTTGAATCACACCTGTTGGATCGACGAAGAACGATGTAGGCAAAGAACGAAGTTGGTACAGTTTGGTAACAACGCCGCTCTTGTCTAGTAAGATCGGGAATGTAAGATCATTCGATTGTGTAAATTCCTGAACGGCGTCAAGATCGTCTTGATTCGTTGCATTGATTGCTAAAACTGCAACCTTTGCTTGATGTTCTTTGTACACTTTCTGTAGAGCAGGCATTTCAGCCCGGCAGGGAGGGCACCAGGTTGCCCAAAGATTAATTATGACAGCTTGTCCACGAAAATCTGAAAGATGGACAGTAGTACCATCCAGTGTTTCCAATTCAAAGTCTGGTGCTTGAAATCCAACATGTGGTATGGTTTGTTGTCCCCCGATCATATCATTGGCTGCAGGTCGGCTGATCCATATCCAGCCTGCTCCGCAGATAAGGAGTAGGCTGGATAGTAGAATCCATTGGGGATTGGTGCTTTTCGCTGGCATTTAAACTTATTGTAATTAGTTAACAGTACTATTCAAGTGTATTGTTACCTCGTTTCCATGTCAAGCAATTATTAGTGAAAGCTAATTGAGATTAGAATGCATTTGGTTATACTATATATAATCATTGGAGTATTTTATTATAACAATGTCGTATGATGGATAAGAAGAACATGGTAAAAAACAGAATCTTTCTGATCATTGTCTTTGGGTTGTTGGGTATATTTTGGCTTAGCAGTTGCAATAGCTTCCGCCAAAATGAAACGACCTCATCAACTATTACCAGTATGCCAGTTGCTGCCTCGGAGACAATACCATCAATCTTCGAAACCGAAACAAGTCCAATAATCGAAGATCCCATCCCTACTATGACGCTCGAAGTCGGTTATGTTCCTCCAGGAGCTGGCGGGCAAATAATTCTTACACCCGTTTCACCATATCCCGGTATTCTAGCAACCCCAACCAACTACACTGCAGATAGTGGACAGAGTCAATTATCACCATATCCTGCTAATGAAGAATTATCGCCTACAACGACTCCACAATTTAATGATCCGTACCCTTCCAGGAGCCCAATTCCTGTAAGTGGTACAGCTCAAACATCGAATGAGATATATTATGCGACAGCCACAGCATTGGCATATCCCGGGCCAGCGTTGAATGATTCACAAACTGCAATAACACTGCCAGCAATGGGGAGTACCATCTCCCCTACTCCATTTCCTGGTTTTACGCCAACACTTGTGCGAATCCGGTTCTCCCCCACCAATCCCACGAATTTTACTTTAGTAGCCGGATCTCCACAGCTTATCGTTTTATATGCGGATTGGTCACCAAAGAGCAACAGCATGGCTCCTGTTATTAATGGCTTGGAGCCCCGGTTTTCAGGTCAAATTAATTTTGTCTATTTGGACCTTGAGGATCCAGCGAATTCAATGCTCAAAATATTAGCAGAAAACCAAGTCCCCCCAATAATATTTTTATTAGATGGACAAGGTAACATATTAAAGCATTGGCGAGGTCTGGTCGAGCCGGTAGAGCTCGAGCAAGCACTGCAGTCGGCAAAATGACAGGGATCCCGAAAGCATGTGGATAATTTAGGGTGACTTCGTATGGGGGAGTTTGAATCAAATAATTCCGTATGCGAGGATAAAACATCGCTGCAAACAAAACAACATCTTATTGTGGATTTCCTTCATTAGTGTGGGCGATTGATTGAGCAATTCAGAGGTACTGAGACACTAACCCCTAAGATTTGAAAACACATATCTTTGAGGGAAATTTCTACTTTGGGTTTAATCTTGACGAAATAGAGTGACTATGTGTATAATAGTTATATCCCACCCCACGAGGGGGGGGAGAAAGGATTTTCCATGAAGCATGACACATCTTTAGTACGCCTGAAAACAATCGAGGGTCATATTCGAGGGATTGAAAAGATGGTTGCTGAAGAAGCTTATTGCATTGATATTATTCGTCAAATCCAAGCAGTTCAAAGCGCCTTGAATAAAGTAAGCAGCATTATCTTGGATGAACATTTAAACTCTTGTCTGATCGAGGCAGTGAGAGGAGAAGACCCGAAAGAACGTGAACGTGTCTTAGGGGAAATAATCAGCGTTTTTGAAGCAACTTCGAAAGTTTAGAAGAATTTTCCCTGTATCCTTATCAGAATAAATTTATTGTAGACTTAAAAATAATGATTTTTCAAAGGAGATAACCATGTCAACAATTGAATACCATATTCCTAATATTTCATGTGGGCATTGTGTTCATACCATTCAAATGGAAGTCGGTGATTTAGAGGGTGTAAGTTCAGTGGTTGCAGATGAGAAGAATAAAACTGCTGTGATCGTTTATGATGCGCCAGCAACCGAGGAGAAGATCAAAACACTGCTGGCTGAGATAAATTACCAGGTCGCAGAGTAGCATTCACATCTTTCATGGGTGGAGTATAAAAACCACTTTAATTACTGCCTTCTGAAAAGATCTATTTTAGTATCTGGTGTGATCGAAAAATATTGAACTCTCACTGCCGTAGCAACCCAGTTTACAGGTTCAATGCGGCTAGTTTATATTGTTTATCAGATCTTATCTGTTCTGGTAATTCACATTTAATTAATTGCTTTTGAGGACACCCAGGTTAGGAATCAAATAGAGTCGTAGTCAAAAATTATATATTAATAACGGTAATTGAGGTTTCTATGTTAGATAAGAAACAAGTCGCTATCCCAATAACTGGGATGACCTGTGCAAATTGCGTAGCCACTGTTGAGAGGAGTTTACGGAAAATTGATGGTGTCCAGGAGGTAGTGGTCAATTTGTCTTCCGAGCGCGCAACCGTTGCGTATGATCCATCCCGGACCGGGATAAGTGACATCACTGCACGTATAAATCGAGCAGGGTATGGGATAGCAATTGGTATAGCTGATATCCTCGTACAGCGTATGAGTGATGACCGGGATGCTAAGCGGTTAGAAAATGCACTGATTCAAATGGAAGGTATTGTCTCAGCAAACGTAAATTTTGCCTCTGAGAAAGCCCGTGTTGAATACATCCCCACAATAGTTTCCCAATCTGATATCCGCAAACTCATCTCTAAGAATGGATTTGTTGCTGTTGCCACCGGTGGTGATGCGGTCGATGTAGAACAGAAAGCACGTGAGGCGGAAATCACCCAGCAGAAACGGGACCTAACTATCGGTTTAATCTTCACAATCCCTTTATTCATATTTTCTATGGGTCGGGATTTTGGAATATTTAGTGATTGGGCGTACTTAGCGTGGGCGAACTGGTTTATGTTCGCCTTGGCTACTCCTGTGCAATTCTATGTTGCTAGACAATACTATGTTGGCGCATATAAATCACTGCGAAACCGATCTGCTAATATGGATGTATTAATTGTCCTCGGCTCTTCTACGGCATATTTTTATTCCGTTTTTGTTGTACTAGGTATTATTCCAGGGCATGTTTATTTTGAAACCTCGGCGATGATCATCACGTTGATTAAACTTGGCAAATTTCTTGAAGCGCGAGCAAAAGGGCGAACTAGCGAAGCGATCAAAAAACTGATGTCGTTAAGAGCAAAGATAGCAAGGGTTATTAGAGAAGGCGTTGAGATTGAGGTGGATGTCGAAGAAGTTCAGGTAGGTGATTTGGTTTTGGTACGTCCCGGGGAAATTATTCCCGTTGATGGAACTGTCGTATCTGGGTATTCTGCTGTAGATGAATCCATGATAACGGGAGAATCGCTTCCGATAGAGAAATCTCAGGGTGATAAAGTCATTGGGGCGACAATAAATAAGTTAGGATCTTTTAGGTTTGAAGCAGAAAAAGTTGGCAGAGAAACCGCATTGGCACAGATTATCCAGTTGGTGGAAGATGCTCAGGGGAGCAAAGCCCCAATACAAAATCTCGCTGATCGGGTATCAGCCGTTTTTGTCCCTGCTGTGATAGTAATTGCTGTGATTACATTCTTAGCCTGGTACTTCATACTCTCAATGCCAGCTAATGCGGAAGTAAGTCAATTCACTTTGGCCTTAAAAAATATGGTTGCTGTATTGGTAATTGCTTGCCCTTGTGCAATGGGGTTGGCGACTCCGACTGCAATTATGGTAGGCACTGGAAAAGGTGCTGAAATGGGTATCTTATTCAAGAGTGGAGATGCTCTTGAAAGCGCAGGCAGCGTAAACACAATTATCTTGGATAAGACTGGAACAATTACCCGCGGTCAACCTGATGTAACTGATTTTGTGCTAGCAGGTAATGATGAGACACTTAAGCTGAAGGAAAATGACCTTTTACAAATTGCCGCATCACTCGAGAAGAACAGTGAACATCCATTAGGTGAGGCAATTGTCGCGGAAGCGAATAATCGAAAGTTATCCTTCCAAGAAGTGCATGCTTTTGAAGCACAAGCGGGGCAGGGTGTGCGAGGAGAAGTGAATGGGCAAAGAGTAGCGATAGGGAATGTCCGTTTTATGAAAGCATTAGAAGTCAGTTTGGGGAGTATTCAGGATCTGCTGGTGAGGTGGCAAACAGAAGGAAAGACTGCCTTACTTATGTCTATCGATAACAGATTAGTAGCTTTAATTGCTGTCGCAGATACTGTCAAGGAGGGATCACTCAACGCCATTAAACGATTACGAGAGCTTGGTTTGACCGTAACAATGATCACTGGAGATAACCCACGCACCGCGCATGCTATTGGGCAGCAGGTAGGGATAAATCAGATCATTGCAGATGTACTGCCAGGTGATAAAGCGATGGAAGTTATATCGATCCAGGCTCTAGGACAGAGTGTTGCGATGGTTGGAGATGGGATCAATGATGCCCCTGCACTAGCTCAGGCTGACGTCGGCATTGCTATTGGCACTGGCGCAGATGTTGCTATGGCCGCCGCAGCTGTAACCCTAATTAGTGGAGATTTGCGCGGTGTTCCAAAAGCGATAGAATTATCGCGTGCGACGTTGAAGACCATAAAGCAAAATTTGTTTTGGGCTTTTATATACAACATCATATTGATCCCCGCGGCTGCTTTCGGTTATTTGAATCCTATGCTTGCTGCAGGTGCGATGGCTTTTTCAAGCGTTTTTGTGGTGTCGAATAGCCTCCGTTTGAAAAATATCCAGCTGGATTGACGGATAGCGATTCAATACACGGGAGGAAAATTAATAAATTAATTAGATATTTGTTATTTTATTGCAGTGTTTTGTGTTCATGATTATCCTGATTTCCGCATGTAATTTTCCACCCAATCAGTCAACTCCGTTCGTGGGTGATGAAGTGGTTATGAGAAAGAATATGGTCATGGCAGTTACATGATGAGCCGCCAAAATGTTGATATCCCGAATCCATTTGCCGGCAAGGTCAGTCCAATCGAAAACGATGATTAGTCAATCGAACGAGGGCAAGCAAATCTATCAATTTAAATGTGAATCATGCCATGGTGTATTTGGTTTAGTAGATGGTGTAGCAGGAATAAATTTTGATCCCGCGCCTTCTCCGATTGGCATGACAAGTCTCATATTGAGCGACGAATTTTTGTTTTGGAGGATTTCTGAGGGAGGCGCACTATATGGTACAGCAATACCGTCGTTCGATTCTATGCTGGATGAGAAAGACCTTTGGGACCTTATAAACTATCTTAGGTATCACTGCTGGTACGATGGATGAGGGATTCGATCAATCTTTTGGTGAGCAATCCAAAAACGAACATTTTACAATGGTTGAAGAAGCAACTTAGCAGGAACTGATTACTCTAGAGAGTGGTGAGTTATTTTTATCTATTCATTCTCTTATCGAAGCGTATATTTTAGAACAACCGGACCTTATTAGCCCAGCAGGGGTGGATAAAAATCTTGTCGAGATACTAAATGTAATGGCTGCTGATGGAATAATAAACCAAGAGCAAGCAGAAATATTCCTATCAGTGCATGCAAAGTTGGATAATTCTGGGCTGATGCAGTAATTACATGCACTATGTCTATTACCAATTTCCTTATTTGCTAAAACTCTGCAATTTTATCGCTACTTCCATACGCATAGAAATTGAGTAAGATAAGGTTTGGTCCTGACATCTATTCAGTAAGTCCCAGTTTTGGAATCCTCAGACAATATCCGATAATGAAGTAGATGATTTGCCCAGCTTTTTCAGAATATCATACCGAGCAGCATCGAATTTGGTCGGGAACTGACCCCGACATATGTATATAAACTTACGCCAAAATCCTAAGTAAACCTTAATTTTGGATATAGACTATTCTATTGACCCTCAAATCTTTTACGATTATGCTTAACCGCTATTATTCAATTGAAGATATATTCATCGATGCGAATGAAACAACAATACTTATCGCGACGCGATTTTCTCAAGATTGCTTCAGCCGGGTTGGGTGGTCTTGGTATCAATCCGTGGAGTTCATTATTTGCGATTCCTGAATTCCCAGATTACGACCGCCTCGGGCGTGCCTTCACGAAGGTGGAGATAAAATCCAGACCAGATAACGAAGCACCAACGGTGGATGTCATATATGATGACACCGTTGTACCGTGTCTGCGGGAAGTTGTTGGTAACCACCCTTTTCGGTACAAGCAGCGATGGTATGAGACACCCCAAGGGTATATATGGGCTCCTGAACTGCAGCCTGTACACAATATTACCAATCAAGCAAGATCAATTCTACCAACGACTAGTTTGGGTGATGGTATGTGGGTAGAAGTAACTGTTCCATATGTCGATATCATCCTTGATAATAAACCAAAAAGTCCGGGTTTTCGCAGCCGGATAGAGGAAGGGATGCCTCTACGGTTATACTACAGCCAAATCTTATGGGTAGACCAAATAAATACAGACGCTGACGGACAGGTTTGGTACCGTATTTTAGAGAGATATGGTTATGGCGATATTATTTGGGCGCGTGCAGAAGCGTTTCGACCGTTAAGTGAGGAGGAAATTTCACCGATTAATCCAGAAACGCAAGACAAATTGGTTGTAATAAATGTCGAAGAACGCTATCAGACACTTTCTTGTTACGAAGGCGATACAGAAGTATATTACTGCCGCATCTCTGGTGGAAAAAAATTCGATCCAGACGGGACGCCTCTCGGACATTCATCAACCCCGACCGGCACAATGAACATTTGGCGTAAACAAGTTTCAACACACATGAGTGGTGGAACGAGTGGTGCTGGTTATGACTTGCCTGGGATTGGATGGACGTCTCTTTTTTCAGGGGATGGCGTCGCGATCCACTCTACATTTTGGCACAACAACTTCGGTGGGGAATTGATGTCGCATGGTTGTATAAATGCGCGTCCCGATGACGCAAAATGGGTTTTTCGCTGGACAAATCCACCGGTGTATTATGACCCAGGAGATTTATATAGTAAAGACACGGATATCCCCCCTACGAAGGTTAAGGTTGTTGAAGTATAGTGATTGAGTTTACCCTATGAATTCTATAAATATTTCGATTGGATTAGCCTTTCTGGCAGGACTCGCTTCATTTCTTTCACCTTGTGTGTTCTCTTTAGTGCCTGCATATGTTGGATATCTTGGTGGGCGAACCGCAGGTATGCAGGGGAGTGGAAAAAATGACAAGATTATCGCCCTTTCACATGGTTTGGCGTTCGTTATCGGTTTCAGTACGGTTTTCATTTTATTAGGTGTGGCTGCCTCCGCGATCGGCGGTCTCCTCTATGATGTTAGAACTTGGGTGGCAAAAATTGGTGGGATTATCGTTGTGATATTCGGCTTGCATATGGTTGGAATTATTCGGATACCATTTTTGGAATATGATTTGCGTCACCAAGGGGAACCAACTTACCGCCGAGGCTATTTTGCATCATTTATGATGGGAGTGTTTTTTTCTGCTGGTTGGTCTCCTTGTGTTGGGCCTGTTTTGGGAGCAATTCTCACTCTAGCGCTGAATGACGGTTCCATTTCTCAGGGTGTTGTATTACTCTCAGCTTATTCCTTGGGGCTAGCGATCCCATTCCTGATTGCTGCCTTGGGGATTGGGTGGGTTACAACCATCCTCCGCCGCTATGGGAAAACGATGCGCTATGTGGAAATTGGGATGGGCATCGTTTTAATCATCGTGGGTACGATGCTGTTTCTTGGAACATTTGAGCAGATCGCGCGTTTTGGTTTCTTTATCGATTTTGGAATTTAGGATGAGATATCTTCCAGAAAAGCGGTTATTGGGGATAGTGATTGGTGGTGTTTTTATTGGTATCGGAGTTGGTTTGGTTGGTTTAGGCGCGGTATCTTATCCAAATTGGTTGACACGGGTTGGAGATTTCATTCCTCAAGCTGGAGGACCTCAGGTGGGGAAGATTGCACCAAATTTTACTTTGGATAGCCTGGATGGTAATCAGGTTGAATTATTGAGCGATTCAGATCAACCAACATTGATTAATTTTTGGGCTACTTGGTGCCCGCCATGTGTAGCTGAGATGGCTACAATACAACATTTTTATAAAGATTCTGGTCGCTCATTTCGTGTCTTGGCTGTAAACGCGGCCGAACCAGCTGAAGATGTCCAACGTTTCGTGAATGAGCATCGCTTATCATTTGATATACTACTTGATCCTAGTGGAAATGTACAAGCGCTCTATCGACTGCGTGGATATCCAACGTCATTCATTTTGGATGGAGATGGAGTAATTAGGAAAGAACATGTAGGTTTATTAACAGAGGGTAAATTGCGCGAATATCTTATCGAGGTAGGAGTATCCCAGTGATTCAAGTAATAATGTACACCCGCTCAGGTTGTCACCTATGCGACATTGCCCGGGATGATTTGGAATCTATCCGTCAACAATATCCCCACGAGTTACTGGAGATTGACATTGATAGCCGGGAAGATCTTGAAACTGCTTATGGATTTGATATACCTGTCGTTGAAGTGGGACCTTATAAGCTAAAAGCCCCATTTGATATTCAAGAGCTAAAAATCACTCTAGGCGCTGCAATTGACCGCCAACGCCATATCAATGAGATCAACAAAGCAGATGTGAGACCGGTGAAATGGACCTCAGCGGATGAAGTCACTTATTGGTTTTCTAGGCACTATCTAGCTCTATTCAATTTATTTGTGATCATTTATGTAGGTTTACCATTCTTAGCCCCGGTGATGATGAAGCTTGGTGCAGAGACACCAGCACGGTTGATATACCGGGGTTATTCTTTCGTATGCCATCAATTATCATATCGATCAATTTTTATTTTGGGAGAGCAAGCATTTTATCCTCGGGAGGCAGCTGGTATCGACGGTTTGCTTACCTATAATGAGGCCACAGGTTTAAGTGAGGCTCATGAGGCAGAAGCATTGTTTCAAGCGCGCAATTTTTTCGGGAACGATAACATCGGCTTCAAGGTCGCTTTATGTCAAAGAGACATTGCGATTTATGGGGGTATCTTAATTTTTGGGTTGTTATATGCCGCAACTGGCAGGAAACTGCCACCGCTCCCATGGTATCTGTGGGTTGTCATTGGTCTCGTTCCGATTGGATTTGATGGAGTGAGCCAGCTTATTAGCCAACCCCCATTCAATTTCTTTCCTTTTCGGGAAAGTACGCCTCTATTACGCATCTTGACTGGGTTTCTATTTGGTTTCTCTACCGCCTGGTTTGGATATCCCTTGGTTGAAGAAACTATGGTTGATACCCGCCAAGTCCTTGCGGCAAAACGTCTCCGGTCGCAAGAAAATTCTATAAATGAGATTTGATCCTGAAGATGATTGTTATTGTTATTTAGATTCACAATTGCTAACCAAAATAACGATGTTTGCTCGGCTTGGATAGCAACAATCAGTCAAGGGTGCTGCGAGGCAATCGATGCCGTTCCAGGGTAGGAATGGAATTACCTTTTATCAATTCAATTCATTGGTGGAACATAAGGTTTTTCATGCGATATTTACTAGGCATGGTGGCGTGAGTCCGAAGCCATGGTCATCATTGAATGTTGGAGCAACGGTTGGAGATGAATTATCAAGAGTAAGAGAGAACCGAAACAGAGTTTTCTCCGCAGTCGATGTTTCTCCAAATAGTATTTATGAGGTTTGGCAGGTGCATAGCGCTGCAGTCGTCATAGCTGACAACCCAAAGCATCCGCGAGCTGTCCACAAAAAAGCAGATGTGATTTTAACAGATAAACGGCTGGTCAACTTGTTTATGCGCTTCGCAGATTGCGTCCCGATCTTTCTTTATGATCCGGTGAGTAATGTTGTCGGTTTAGCCCATGCGGGCTGGCGCGGTACGGTTAACAAAGCAGCGCAAGCGGCGGTATCAGCGATGCAGATATCGTATAGTTCAAGCCCAGAGAATATCATTGCTTGTATTGGTCCATCAATTTGTCAAGAACATTATCCAGTTGGTGAAGAAGTAGTAAGTGCTGTGAAGGATACTTTCGGGAGTCAGGCAAATGATTTGGTGCAGTATACTGGTAAGGAAGCACATCTTGATCTTTGGAGAGCGAATCAACTTATTCTTACACGAACTGGCGTCATTCAGATTGAGGTAGCAGAGATCTGCACTGCTTGCGGTGTCGAAGATTGGTACTCCCACCGGGCAGAGAACGGCTCTACTGGTAGATTTGGGGCAATAATTGGATTATAGATGATTTCGCATAGTCAGGATTTTGAAGTTATAGTCAATAGATTCAACCAGGTTTTAGGTCGCATATCTGAGTCCGCCGAATCAGTACATCGAGATCCCAATGATGTTCAGTTGGTTGTAGTTACAAAAGGGCATCCATTGCAGCTAGCTCAATGGGTGATCGGTGCTGGAGCACGAACCCTGGGTGAAAACTATATTGAAGAGGGTATAAAGAAGATAAACGCGCTCGCAGGTAAATCTGAAGTGAAATGGCATATGATTGGTCACCTACAAAGTCGGAAAGCCAGAAAAATGTGTGAGCACTTTAATGTGTTCCAAGCCCTAGATTCAATAAAGCTTGCATTGCGATTGGATAGATTTGCTGGGGAATTGGGTAGAAAACTACCAGTTTTCTTAGAATGTAATTTAAGTGGCGAATCCAGTAAATTTGGCTTTGCTTGTTGGGATCATACCTTGCTGGAAGAATTCCGGGAAGAGATCATAGTCTTTCAAGAGCTTGAGAATATAATCGTACAGGGGATGATGACAATGCCACCCTTCAATCAGGATCCTGAGGCATCCCGTCCATATTTTCGTAAATTAAGAGCCATCAAGGAGCGTATAAACGGTGTTTATCCTGATTTACCGATAACTGAATTATCGATGGGGATGAGTAATGATTATGAGATCGCGATCCAGGAAGGGGCAACTATTGTCCGTATTGGACAGGCTATATTAGGTGAACGCCCACCCAAATAAACTGTTACAATTATATCGATCTGCACTGGTATGAATATGCTTCAAGTGGATTATCAACTGGTGATATTGGTATTAGGAGAAAATTGTGGATTTGTTGATCACCATTATCAGTATAGGATCACGCGTCATAATATTTCTTGTGCTAATTCAAGTTTTACTATCGTATTTTATGGCACCGTATCACCCCCTACGGCAAACGATTGATAATATACTTGAGCCGATATATGCTCCCATACGGAAATACCTTCCCCAAACAGGTATGTTTGATTTTAGCCCTATTATTCTTATCATTGCGGTCCAATTATTAGCTTGGTTATTAATCCGTCTATTGAGCACTGTTTAATAAAGGGAATAACCATGTCATCGAGGAAGTTCCACCTGCATGATGGTCGCAAAGGTTCTGCGTTTGCAGTGCGTGTAACGCCCAGGGCAGAAAAAGATGAGGTTGCAGAAATTCTAAGTGATGGAACGGTGAGGATCAGGTTGACTGCCACACCGTATGAACGACAAACAAATCAAGCATTAATCTCATACTTAGCACGGATATTAGATGTACCAGAGTCAAGAATAGAAATTGTGGCCGGTGAGAGCGGACGCGACAAACTTGTCTCTGTCCTGGATTTAGATGCCCGAATCGCTCAAGAGAGATTAGTAAACCAGATTGGTAATTAGCTTCTAACTAAATCAAATATACGGCTTGGTCTGGGTTTGTTAAATCCGCACCACTCGACGATAAATACCAAAGAGCGAGATAGGCAGTTTCCCCGATATCATTCTCATCTCTATCAACATATTCTAATAACACCGGTATTCCGTCTGTGTACCCCCCCTGATACACACGCTCAATGGCAGCCAACTTTTGTTCTTCAGAACCCTCCTTGAGCGCACGGAACAGATAATCATTTGCGCGCGTTTCTTGCGATATCCCCTCACCACTTTCTCCGGCATATTTTATTAACCAGGGTGTATTCTGTAGTCTTGGCAATGGATTGGGCACGTACAAATTTGGACCTTCCAACTCCTCAATCGCGCTTGTCGCTAAGTCTTTTACCGCCCATTGGTCATCTGCTGCTTGCATTTGCTTTAATACCTCAATCGCCCATGGTTGGTTGACTCGTTTCAACCCGAAAATTACAGCTCTGCGCACCATTAAGTCATCGATGGTGCTCCCTTCCTTCAGCGTGGGATATCCTTCAGACACATTATTAGCTAAGGCTTCAGCAGCATAGCGTCGCAGGTCTTCATCACCCCGGAGCAACGTATCCGCTAATGCCTCAAGTGCCCGACGAGTATCTAAGGCAACTAGAGCCAGACAACAAGCCGCACGAACTTTGGATGATGGATCTTGCAGCAATGGAATGAGATATTCTACGGTGGTATCTTCCGCACAGTACCCCGCGCCCAGAGCAGCCAACTGGCGGTGTTCATGTCGTTCTGACGATGCAAGCTGCTTAAGTAATATATCGATTCCTTCGCTATTCGACGTGACCAATGCGGTTAGGGCTTTTACTTTCAGCGAGAATGAGTGTGAGTCACTTTTTAAAATATTTGCTAGCCTGCTGAGTATTTTTGCTCGCCAGGGATCACGTTGCGAACCATTTCGCAACCACCTCCCACAACTTAGCAGGTGACGCTCTAATGGTGATTTTGAGAACGCCAAATAATTGGTAACCATCTCATCACTCCCCCTGATCGCAGCAATCTCAACTGCTGCTGAAAGTGTATCCCATTTTGTATTGTGAATCATATCCCCTAAAATGTCAGCTGATTCTAATGTGTCAGTTGAATTGAGGCCACATCCGGCGAGATATGCAGTGATGACGGAATGCGAAAATCTAAATTGCCGTTCTGGGATGTTCTGGATTAGACCGTTTTCAATGAGTACGCTGAGTGCCCCTTCATCGATCGGTTGAACCGCGATTATGGAACCATTAATTATTTCACCATCGGAATTTGTCCCTTGGGAATCAGCTTCAGACTGAACTTCTGTTGAAATATTATCTGCTGTGATGTCTTTCTGGATGATCCTAAAAAATATACTGCGAGTTTTAAGTAAGTCAAAGGCGATTTTATGCAGTGACTGACGAGAATCTGAATTTTGGTCTAATTGATTGTTGGAGGAAGCCGCTCGCCGGATGAATGCCTCAATAGCATCAGCTCCGGAGGGACCAAGGGCATCCCCAGCGTATAGTGCCCATGTCTTTAAGGTCATCTCGAGTGGACTCCAGGGAATGGTTTCACTCAACAACCAGGCATTTAACAATCCCGGATCCGCGTTTTCAGTTAACCCCACCTCTTTACCCACATACCGATACCATAATCGGCTCCAGTGACGGACAAATTGTGTTCGTTTTTCAACATCCCAATCAGCTAATGCAACCGGGATGGCGCCTAGCCCTGGTAAGCCATTGGTATATGTTAAGGAAGCGGAGATTATGAATTGAAGTTCTGGATATTCAGCAGTGATTTGTGCAAGCCGTTTGATGGCCTGATCTGCAAGCTCTGGTGGCAGCTCATCTAACCCATCAATGATTAGGAGCGATTTACCATTTTCAATCATTTCTGGCAGATACTTTTGCAATTGAGCGTGATTCACAGACGTGGCATACTGTTTTATGCCGTGAATTAATATACCTACATTTGATATCTCATCTTTAACACTTAGTAGATCTACCACTTGGATGAAAATGGGTAGACGCTGCCCCAAGTTACCAGGCAAATCATTTCTCCGCGCTAATTGAATTCCTAGGTGAGCTAATGCAACAGTTTTCCCACTTCCCGGGTTTCCAAGGAGGATCAAATTAGAACCATTTTGTAATGCCTCTGCAATGGTGAGGGTCGGGGCTTTATAATGGCTTGCGAATTCAGGCCAATCGGGTGTGTATGGAAGGGCTATCTCAGTAATCGATTGAATTGGCGGAGTAAGGTCGGGATTTGTTGGAAGAGGGGGGGCTAAAACCAACGGTTGAATGATGATCTCATCTAAGGAGAACAATGCAGCCGCTAGATGTTGTTTTTCTGCAAAGGTTAAAACATCATTGCGCAAGCGAACATCAGTTTTGACGGCTAATCCCGCCCGGTTTTCATTAAACCAGATACGAAAATTGCGTAATAATTCAATCCCCTTAGGTTTTAACCGGAGAATTAACCACCAAAACAATGTCGCCGCCAGAAAACCCAACCAAAAGGATACACGATCAAGCTGGAAATTTCGCAGAAACTGGGACATGTTCAGCCGCTGTACAAAATCCGGTTACAAGTATCGCATTGGGTGATTTGGTTTGGCGATTTCGCGGAATGTAGGGTGGTGGCAGATAAAGTTGTACCGCATGCTGCGCATGTTTTATCGGTGATTTTTGCGACTGCTAAACCCCGTCTTGTCTTGCGGAGATCATTGTATAGTTTTAGGTCTGCGGAAGGGGTTGTCCCAATTGCAGCATCGCGTTCGCTGCTCATGCGGTCTATTTCTTGCAGGATTTGGGAACGCTCGCTAATCAGGTTTTTATTCTGGATTGAAATGCCAGATTCGACTTCCATTAACGTCTTGGCGGTGTTGTAGTAAATGCTATCTGTATCCTCAGCAATAATCATCGCTTCTAACTGTCGATCCTCGAGAACATTTAGATATCTTTTCAGTGCAGCAGATTCGGCCTGCAGGTCCTGTAGTTCTTTGGGATTACGAACCTTCCCACCATAGAGTGTGGCATCGGTTTGCTCAATTTTCAGGCGCTGACTTTTAACATTGTTTTCGGCGACCTTCAGCGCTTTATGCGCCCGCTCTAAATTCTTTAGAGCTATATCATTCTTAGTTCTGGCTTTGAAAATTTCGGAATTATCCTTGAGGATAGAATCAATTTCTTCTGTTCGAGCGCGACATTTATCTAACTTAGTATCCAATAACTGAAGTCGATAAAGCTTGAAAGGCTGGCTCATGATAAAGATTATAGAGGCGGAGAAGATTATAGGCAAGGTTAAGTTGGGGCGATTTCCCTAACGGAATTGTCAATCTGCCTGAATGGGCTTTATATGATCGTGTACAATACTTTTATGTCCGAGCGAAAAGAGCATATAGCTGTTGCTGCTGTGATAATTTTGGCTCTGGTTTCACTTGGCGGGCCGTATCTGTATGCATGGGAGAATACAAGCGAAGATACCGTATTTGGGGGTTTTCTAATCAATCCAATTGATGGGAACTCTTATCTAGCCAAGATGTACCAAGGTTGGAGAGGCGATACACAATTCACACTTCCATACACAGCCGAACCAGGCGAGGGCGCCTATCTATTCTTATTCTATCTTGGTCTAGGGCACTTTGCCCGTTGGATAGGCATCGACCGGTTGTTATTATTCCATGTGACGCGTCTGCTCGCCGCAATTTTTATGTATTTTGTAATGTATCTATATTTTAAGCATACCGGACTATCAGTCCGAGAAAGACTCCTGGCGTTTATAGTTGCCGCGTTCGGTGCAGGACTCGGTTGGTTTGCCCTGATATTTGGTTTTTCCACCGCTGATTTTTGGGTTGCAGAGGCCTATCCTTGGTTGACTAGTTACGCAAACCCTCACTTTCCATTAAGCTTAGGATTGATACTCCTGCTTCTCTTACCACCTGGAACAGACAATCACTCGCGAAACTACCCAGTTTTGCAGGGTTTCTTGATTGCATCGGCCGCTTTAATCCTGTCCATAATCTCTCCGTTTGGAATTATTCTCGTGATACTCATCCTGGTGGGGGAGGAATTCTTGCGAATTATGGGAGGATTACCGGATGTTGATATTGCTGGTTTCGACCGGCGGATTATTTGGGTACTGCTAGGTGGTGTCCCTTTCATACTTTATGATTTGTTGGTGACAGCAGGGCATTCAGCATTAAGCACTTGGAATTCGCAAAATTTAACCCCATCACCGCCAATTTGGGATTTCATTCTGTCATTTTCTCCTCTAATTCTTTTGTCGGCTTTCGGTATCTATCACTTGCTGCGTGTTCGTGTGGGTAAGATTGGACAAAGAGGGACAGTGACGATGGTAGTATGGTTAGCACTCGGAGCCGGATTGCTGTTTTTTCCAATCGGGCTACAGCGGCGATTTCTAATTGGTTTATATATCCCGGTTGTAGTCTTGGGGGTAGTTGGACTCTCATCGCTCGTTAAAGAGGGATCTACAAATACTATCCGTAGTTACAGGTTGCTTGGATTGATTCTCATATTGCTGATAATCCCAACCAACTTACTGATCCTACTAAGTGGGCGGTATGCCGTACAAACCCAAGACCGGCATGTGTATTTGTGGCAGGACGAAATAAGAGCTTTTCTATGGCTTGAATCGAACACGGCTGACGATGCTCTAATACTAGCTGCTCCAGAGACGGGGCTGTTTATTCCAGCGTATACAGGCCGGCGCGTGCTCTATGGCCATCCATTCGAAACTGTAAATGCAACCGAAGAAGAGAAAGGACTGGATGCTATTTTTGCGGGGAAAGCTAGCAACACCGAATTAGAAAGCTTTGTGGAAAGTCGTAATGTTGATTATATTTTCTATGGACCGCGTGAGCGTGATTTGGGGCCGATCCCGAGTTTACCGGATTCGGAATTGGTATATCATCAGGGACTAGTGATGATATACGCTACGCGGGATTCAAACTGAACTTAAGCGATTGATCGGCGTATTATTACGTACAATCCCATGGATAAGAATCCTGCCGAAATTATAAAATCATGATCGCTGACATGATGCAAAGATACTATTCTCGCTCAATATCTGCGCTTACCAAAGAAATCAAATCCGTTTGGCCAATTTTCATACCCTTAGTGGTATTGCTGCCTGGGATCACTCAATTCCCATATCCCAATCAAACAGCCGAGTATTCCGATTTAGTAATTAGTCATTATCCGAATGCCGATTACCTAAAATCCGCGATCATGCAATTTGGAGCAATACCTTTATGGAGTCCAACGATACTCAGCGGTTACCCATTTTTTGGAAACCCCTTGGCAGGCCTTTGGTATCCTCTCGGTTGGTTGGCACTTGTCTTCCCGCTCCCATTTGGATTTAATTTAATGATTATCCTCCATCTACTTCTTGGTGGGCTCGGCATGTACAAGCTGCTTTCTCAGGAGGGTGTGAACCGCAGTGGAGCTCTGTTTGGTGGGATCGCATTTGCTGCGTTGCCAAAGTTATACGCTCATTATGGCGCCGGTCATCTGACTTTGTTGTACGCTATCCCCTTAACACCTTGGTTGCTGTATGCTAGCATTCGAAAAAAAAATCAAATACATCGACAATTCCGTCAAGGACTTTTTTCCCGTCTAACACTTCTACCAGCTGTCATTCTGACATTGATTATCTTGGCAGACGTGCGCTGGTCGGTATACGCGGTAATCCTCTGGGGGATGTATGTAATTACTAGGCCTATATCGCTGCCACCGCATTTAAAATTCCGTTCAACTTCACAAAAATTAAGAGTGATCACTCGTTTACGGATACCAGATTTCATTGCCCTTTTTTTCCAGATCGTTTTGGCAATTATGTTGGCTGCGCCCTTGCTGTTTCCCCTGCTAGAATATGCGCGTTTTTCCACGCGTGCAGCATTGTCTAGCGCTGATTTTTTTCAATATTCATTACCAGTTGAGCGTGTTCTTGGCTTATTCTATCCAGATTTTGCTGGTTTTCACGAATACATCCTTTATCCCGGGATAATTGTTATCATCTTAGCTATGCTAGCGATTATCTGGAAACAGGTTCGGTTTAGGAAACTATTCTGGGGGATGACAGCCTTATTGACCCTTATATTCGCAATGGGAAGTTCAATCCCATTTCTAGAATTTGTGGCAAGTATTCCACTTATCGGATTATTACGGGTTCCTTCGAGAGTTCTTTTTCTAACCGGGACGGCGTTTTGTATACTAGCTGGCTATGGAACGCACCATATCGTGAAAGGTGTTTCGGAGGACGAACGCCGTTATGCTGACTTGGGATTAACTATACTAGTATTTTTCATGGTTTTTTTTGCCGGTGCAGTATGGATTATGACTTCAAAACTGCCGCTAAATTTCGCATGGGGCGCAGGTTTGGCATTCGTTGGGAGTCGGTGGATAGGGGCGAAATTTTGGGGAAGAATGAGTCTCAAATTCTGGTTCTCATTACTGATTGTCATAGCGTTAATTGATTGGTTTGGTGTAAACTACATGGCTTTTTCACCTCGTTCCAGTGAACTAGTTCTCTCTGAGCAAGAAAAGGTGGCGTTAAGAATTGCTGAATTTGACCTTGAAGCAAGAGTTTACTCCCCTTCTTATTCCATTCCCCAACAAACGGCAGTCAAACATGGTATCCAACTAGCTGATGGGGTTGATCCTCTTCAACTGGAGCAATATGTTGACTTTATGGAAAAGGCCACTGGCGTCAAACGGAATGGTTACAGCGTTACGATGCCCGCGTTTGATAACGGTGACCCCAGGTCAGCAAATCTCAATTCCGTTCCTGATTCGGAACTACTAGGTTTGTTGAATGTCGGTTGGGTTGCTGCTGAGTATGATTTGATAGGTGAAGGTCTGGTATTACGCGCGCGCATTGGAGACACCAGGCTTTATGAGAATTTGTTAGTTCGACCTCGTGTTTGGCTGGAAGGGTTGGTTCCTGGTGGAGATGAGGTTGGGAGAGTAATAAATTATGTTTGGGAACCAAATCATCTCAGCATCACAACCAGCGGTCCGGGATTGTTGGTGTTGTCAGAAATTGCTTATCCTGGTTGGCATGTAATAGTTGACAACACCCCAAGTTCCTTACATATTTACCGGAACTTACTCAGGGCAGTAAAACTCGATGAGGGGATCCACGAAGTACAGTTTGTTTTCCGGCCCTTTTCGCTGTATATCGGCTTGCTTGTATCCTTAATTGGTTGGATTTCATTGTTTGCACTGACACGCTATCGACATAGAGCAGGAGTTGAGGTGCAAGTTGGTTAATCGCCCATCTGCGGCCAAAGTTCCAGACGCTGAAATAAAGAATCGAGAGCGCCGTTGGGTGCTATTATTTGGATTGATAGTCATGGGGGCAACCACCGTCCCATATATCTTGGGATTTGCTCTGCAGAACACGGAATGGGTCTTCACTGGTTTCGTATTTGGTGTGGAAGATGGGAACTCCTATATAGCTAAAATGCTGTCCGGTGCTGCTGGGGAGTGGCTGTTCCGCACACCCTTTACCATTTACCCACAAAATGGCGTTTTAGCTTTCCCATTTTACATTTGGTTGGGTAAATTAGGTTCCGCACCGGGATTACATGAACAACTCGTCGTCCTCTACCATCTTTTCCGGATCTGTGCCGGTGTTTTGGCGATTATCGCAACTTATGATTTTATCGCTATATTTATTAAAAGATACCGCAACCGGCAATTGGCGACCGTGTTGGCAATATTGGGAGGGGGATTGGGTTGGGTTCTGCTTTTGCTTGGTGAGGGCAGCTTCCAGGGTTCATATCCCCTGGAGTTTTACTCCCCCGAGACATTTGGTTTCCTTAGTATTTATGGATTACCACACCTGGCACTAGCGCGCGCTACCATGTTGTGGGGAATAAAATCTTATCTGCAAAGTATAGAACGTGACACTACATCCCCTAGCCGATCTGGGATAAAAGTGGGTCTCCTATGGTTGATCACGTCTCTTGCTCAACCTCTCACCGGTTTGATCATGGGGTATGTCATAGCACTGCATTGGGGCTTGTCCTATTTACAGTCAGTATGGCTATGGTTGCACAAGCAGAGCATTGATAACAACCTCACCAGCCAGTATTTAAAAACTGCTTTGATTGCAGCTTGTTTTGCGCTTCCGTACTTGCTGTACAATGCCTATGTGTTCAGTTCTGATCCTTTTTTGCGATCGTGGACGGATCAAAATATCATCTTATCGCCACACCCTATCCATTATATTTTGGCATACGGTTGGATGCTGCCCTTCGCGCTCCCTGGAGCCGTCGAAATCATTAAAAAGTATCCTTGGCAGGGGTGGTTGCCGGTAGGGTGGTTCTTTTCCTTTCCACTGCTGGCATACTTACCGGTGAACCTCCAACGTCGATTGGTTGAGGGTGTTTGGACTGCGCTCGTAGTGTTAGCGATTGTGGGACTAGAGTGGGCAACAGCGAAAAGGGCTAAACCTATATCACGGCAAATGATTTGGCTATATTTTGCACCAGTTTTTATGTCTTCAGTTTTACTGCTCTCCGGTGGTATCAAGAGTACACTTTCTCCACAAGAACCATTATTCCGTCCCAATATGGAGATTTCTGCTTTCCGGTATCTGAGCGGCGTTGTGGATGATAATGCAGTTGTTTTAGCTGCTTACCGGACGGGGAACCCCCTCCCAGCTTGGGCTCCAGTCAGGGTGATCATTGGACATGGTCCTGAGAGCGTTGGACTAAAAGAATTCTCAGCGCAGATCACTAAGTTCTTTAACCAACAAACTCCCGACACTTTCCGCCAGGAATTTATCGCCGTGCATGGCGTTGACTATGTTTTCTGGGGACCTAATGAACGGCAGTTAGGTGGTTGGGAGCCTGTAGATAGCGATTACCTAGAGCGGATATACTCTGTATCCGGATATGACATCTTCTTAACCAGGCAAGAAATGGAATGAATCAGCGCCGCGTTACGATCGTGGGGTGTGTGATTCTTATAACTGCTCCACTAATTCTTTTTGCCCCTGTGGTACTCACTGGGAAAGCTCTTTTCTGGGGAACACCCGCTTTGCAGTTTGTCCCCTGGCGAGATTTTGCATGGAACATATTGAAGAGTGGGAATTTGCCACTCTGGAACCCGATGCTCGGGATGGGTGCGCCGCTTATTGCCAACTACCAATCAGCAATTTTTTATCCTCCAAACTGGCTATTATTTCTTTTGGATGCAGTTGGAGGAACTGGTTGGCTCGCTTGGGGGCAGGGGTTGTTAGTTGTACTGCATCTAATTTGGGCCGGGATTGGCATGGCTCGTTTAGCTCAGCAATTAGGCCAAAGTCGGTTAGCGCAAATCATTGTGGGGTTAGCGTTTAGTTTGTGCGGGTACATGGTTGCCCGGGCTGGATTTTTAACCATTAACGCGGCTGCGGCTTGGCTCCCTTGGCTCGTGCTGTTCAGCAGTGGTTTGGTGAGGAATAGATTCCCATCAGAAGTATCTACATCCAGAAACCGATCGCTGATCTTGATTGCGATTTCAACAGTTTTTCTTCTTTTGGCAGGTCACGCGCAGACTGCTTGGTATACACTGCTTTTCATACTAATCTGGGTAGGATACTGGAGCTGGGTGAAGGATGATAAACGGGATGAAGGTCCTCTGTGTAAACACCGCCTATCGCACCGTGTGAAGAAGATGGTCACAGCTTGGTTACTGCTCGGTGCAGCAGTTGCAATCGCAATTGGGGTTGCCGCGGTACAGCTCATACCTACCTTTGAGTACTTGGTCGAATCACAACGCTCCACGGCGGTTAATTTCGAGAGCGCCGTCACGTATTCATTTTGGCCATGGAGGATCTTGACATTATTCGCACCGGATTTGTATGGAAACCCTTCCCGAGGAGATTATTGGGGGTATGCTAATTATTGGGAAGATGCGCTCTATATCGGCGTTTTGCCATTGATAATGGTCTTTGTTGCAGTTATAAAATGGATCACATCCCGATTTAGATCTTACCAGAATGCTCACTTACCAGATGAGCGAAGTGAACATTATCAAACTGCCCGCAAAAATACTGTTGGATTATTGCTTGCTGTCATATTGGTTGCTTTCGTACTCGCCTTAGGGAAAAATACACCCTTGTTCCCCTGGTTGTATCAGTATGTGCCCACATTTGATATGTTCAATGCTCCAACAAGAATCTCGATATGGATCATATTTTCGTTGGCTCTGTTGGCAGGTTATGGTGTCGATTCATGGTGCAGGCCAAAGGAACGGGGGCTTTATTGGGTACGTCTTGGGACGGCGGGTGCAGCTGCGATCATATTCGGTTCTGGTTTAGCTTGGTTATTCTTGGACCAAATTGCTGGTGAAGGTCTTCGCAGTCCAACCTTTGTTCGTGCAACAGCATTGGCAGGGTTCTGGATTCTCGGAACAGGAATCTTAACCTTGACCGCACCCAGCTACTCGCCATATACCCAAAAGGGCTCTTCAATCCAGGGTAAACGTATCGAGATTTGGACCTATGCAGTGTCAGGTTTTGTCGCACTCGATTTGATCAGCGCAGGTTGGGGGCTGAATCCAGGGATCGACCAGAGATTCTACACGATGGAAGCTCCTGCTGCTGTGAGCTTAAGACAGCAGCAAGCCGGAAATCGTTTGTACTTAACCAGTGATGCAGAAGAGGAGTTGAAATTTGATGTATTTTTCCGATTTGATACATTTTCACCAAATCAAGATTGGCAAATGCTGCGCACGGTCCTGCTGCCAAATTTGACCATATTAGATGGAGTACGATCGGCGAACAATTTCGACCCCTTACTTCCGGCGCGGTACACGAATTGGATCAATGCTCTGCCAACGTTAGACCATGAGATCCAGGATACTTGGCTGAACCAAATGGCAGTTACCGTGGTAGAGAATATAAGCGTATATAAGCAGGAGGGAGTGGTATACCAGCAATCTGGCGATGAGGAAGAACTGCTTGCCCGGTGGGTATCTTGTGGTTATGTTGTTGAAGACGCTGAAGCAGCGTTAAGTTTAATGAAATCCGGGTCCCTAGACCTCGACAAGTATGTAATCGTAGAAGCGAAAGGAATAGTTCCCACGGATAACTGCCAACCTGGCGATTCTGGGTGGGTTGTCGATAGAGAAATTTCACAAAATCCGAATAAGGTAACCATCCACATAGACGCCGATTCAGACGGATGGTTGGTAGTTTCTGAGGTTTGGTATCCAGGCTGGGATGCGTATATCGATAAACAATTGGCTGTATCATACCCTGCGAATTACCTTTTTCGGACGATCGAAATACCCGCTGGCAAGCATACCGTAGACTGGGAATATCGACCAACATCGTTTAGGATCGGTTTACTAGTAACTCTATCCAGTGTACTGTGCCTGTTAATCGTTGTGTGGGTGTATCATAACCACAAATCAAACTCGGATCGATCATTAAAAGGTCTATAGTCCGACAAACATTAATGCGCATGAATTGCGAAAATACTGAGATTAGCTCATCTCATCCCATTATCAGAATTATGCCCGGATTATTGACATTAATCCTGATGGTCATCTTAGCCACTAGTGTTACGATGATCGAGGGTGGTGATCCATTAAATCTCGCTCGGATTGGTACCCTTTATGGTGATAATGAATCTGGGGGAACTGAAGGATATGATGGTCAGTTTGTGTATTTTATTGCCAGGGACCTCAAGCCAACAATTGTTTCTCCACATCTGGATGTCCCCGCGTATCGCTACCAGCGAATACTTCTGCCACTCTCGGCAAGGCTATTAGCATTTGGACGAGCGGACTTGATACCCTGGACGATCCCGCTCATTAGTATTTTCTTCCATTCGGTTGGTACGTTTATCTTAAGTGAAATTCTAGCCGGTTGGGGCATCTCGCGCTGGTACGCGCTGGTGTACGGTCTATGGGTCGGATTTGGTCTGGCAATCCGGCTTGACCTGCCCGAGCCAATGGCTTATGCTCTTGTTCTCAGTGCACTCTACGCAGAATTCAAACAAAGACATCTGCTCGCGTGGATTTTATTAGGATTAGCATTATTTACTAAAGAAGTAACAATTTTGTATGTCTTTGCAGTAGGATTTTCATATATTACGGAACGACGGTGGAAAGACATCTTTGGCATCATCCTAATTTCGGTCATCCCGTTTCTAGCTTTTCAAGTATGGTTGTGGATCACTTTTGGATCTCCCGGATTAGGCTCGGGTGGGGCTATGGCAACACCTTTTGAAGTGATCCCATTCATGGGGTTATTGCGCATCGGCTACGAGAGCAGCCTGTATCTAGGAGCAATGTTGGTTGTATTTGTTCCGGCGATTATCTTTCCGGCTTTGTGGGGAATCTTTGCTGCAATACAGAAATTTCTACAGCGAGAGACAAATATGGTAGTATTGGCATTGTTGCTCAACTCACTAATCATTGCCTTTTTACCATACTCTACATTTCGAGAAACAGGCGGGTTGCTGAGGTTCTCGTGTGGATTGATATTAGCGATTATCCTATTTGCGGGCAAATATCATATACGTAGAGCGTTAAATTACAGCTGGTTCTGGTTAACTTTCAATGTTTTCCTGATCAAAACCGGTGGATTATAGAGTTGATAAGTCCACTGATTCCAAAACATGGAGTGACAAATGAATAATGTTCAATCTTTCTCCGAAAAAGTTGTCGCGAATATCGAAAAAGTGATCATTGGCAAGCGGGCTTCAGTTGAACTCGCGATAGTTAGCCTGCTCTGTCAAGGTCATTTATTGATTGAAGATGTCCCTGGGGTCGGAAAAACTATGCTGGCACGCAGCCTTGCTCGATCGTTAGGATGTGTGTTCAGCCGCATCCAATTCACCCCTGATATGCTTCCTAGTGATGTTACGGGTGTATCTATTTTCAACCAGGTAAACCGGGAATTTGAATTTCGCCCTGGGCCGATCATGGCCCAAATCGTACTGGCGGATGAGATTAATCGCGCCACACCGAAAACACAGGCTGCATTGTTAGAAGCGATGGAAGAGCGACAAATGACTGTCGATGGCATCACTCATCACTTACCATCGCCATTTATGGTCATGGCAACCCAGAATCCGATTGAGTATGAGGGGACATTCCCACTGCCGGAAGCCCAATTAGATCGCTTCTTGATTCGCGTTCGGCTTGGATATCCGAGTCCAGAAGATGAAATCAAGGTGATGGATCTGCAGCAATACCGGCACCCCATAACCGAGCTCAAGCAGCAAGTAGCGGTCGAAGAGTTGGCAGAGGCACAGGAAGCAGTAAAAAGTGTTTTTGTGGCTCCAGCTATCAAACGTTATATTGTCGCACTGGCACGGCAAACCAGAGAACATTCAGAAGTGTATCTTGGCGTCAGCCCACGTGGCAGCTTGGGAGTCTATAAAACCGCTCAAGCTAGAGCCGCAATGCAGAGTCGTGACTATGTCCTGCCAGATGATGTGAAGGCTTTGGTAGGCCCGGTATTTGCACACCGCATCATCCTTGGCCCAGCAGCGCGTTTGCGGGATATCGATGCAGATGAGATCGCTATGGAAATTATTAACAATGTCCCAGTTCCGGGTGGTGATTTGACCAGTGATAGCTAAAATGACATCAGGGCAGCGCATTGTCTTGATACTGCTGGTGGTGTCCCTCCTCGCCGCGGTAATAACTGGCGCGTCATTTTATTACCGCCTTACCTACGTATGGGTTCTTCTCTACGTAGGGAATTGGGCAATTTCAAAACTGGCTTTAAGGGGTGTTAAGTTAGATCGCCGCGCAAGATTCCAGCGCTCGCAAGTTGGACAGGTGTTTGAAGAACGGTTCGAGATAAGCAATAACAGCAGGATACCTCGTTTCTGGTTGGAGGTGAAGGACGAATCACCTCTGCCAGGCACACGGGGCTCGCAGGTCTTGAGTATGATCGGAGGGCATGAAACACGATCATACTTGGTCCGGACGCGTTTGATGCAGCGTGGTGTATTCCCACTTGGTAGAACTGTGATCTTATCCGGTGATTTTTTTGGGATGTTCCCAGTGAGCAGGGTATTCCCCGCCCAAGACTCTTTACTGGTATACCCAATGATGGTCGATATCCAGGCTTTCCCAAGTCCATTGGGATGGCTCTCAGGAGGAGAATCTGTGCGCCGCCGCACGCACCAAATCACTGCAAATGCATCAGGTGTGCGTGAGTACGCGCCAGGTGATCCGTTAAACCGTATCCATTGGTTGAGCACTGCACGCCGCAACCGGTTTATGGTTAAGGAGTTTGAACTCGATCCCTTAGCAGAGATTTGGATTTTCCTCGACGCCTATCGCCACGCACATGCGGCTTTGCCTTATACTCCACCCCAATTGGGAGAACGAGATATGTGGCGTTCTTCCGTTAAAGTACCCCTGCCACCGGCAACCGAAGAGTATGCGGTCAGTATCGCAGCATCACTTGCGCGTTATTATCTGGGGCGCGGTCGCGTTGTAGGATTAGTAAGTGCCGGTCACTCGTTGCGGGTATTGCCAGCTGAACGGGGTGGCAGACAGTTGGGGAAAATCCTCGAAACTCTGGCTTTACTGCGGATGCAGGGTGATTTACCACTGCAGGCACTCGTTGATGCTGAGATACAATCTCTACCGCGCGGCAGCACCGTGATTTTAATAACTCCTGATACGAGTTTGAAGGTCGCAATAGTTACTGAATTATTGATGCGGCGGGGAATGCGTCCAATCGATGTCATCCTGGATGCGGAGACTTTCGGCGGTGGTCCTGGCACGAACAAACTCATCTCAACATTAGAATTGATGCGGGTACCTGTGTGCCGCATTAAGAATGGTGATGATCTAGCTCAAAAACTGTCTGAAGAGCAGTACCCTAATATGTGGGCTTAAATTTATCTACTTACCATAGCTATTACCTGGCGGGCTTGGTCCAGGTATTTTTTTTGATCTGCATCCAAGTAACCTTCTAACCATTCTCTCAGAAGTGGGTCCCATTTATCCCAAAGTTCAGATTTAAGCCGGGCTATCTCAGATTCACTAACCCCGACTTGTTGGCAGCGCTGCAACCAAGTGAGATCATTTTTAAGCAGAGCCAGTTGCAGTTCAAGTTTGGTAAAGGTGCACGTATAGGTAGGGAGTCTTTCCGCTTTGGCATCTGGGTAAGTTGTCTCCTGCACGACCTGGTGGGGGGGCAATTTAAACAAACCGGCTAATAGGGTAATTGTCCTTTCACTCGGAATGGACAGATCCGACTCAATATGAGAAACAGCAACCCTTGAGATCCCTAAACGAGCTGCCATCTCTTGCTGAGTCCATCCCATTTCTAGTCTAAGTCTTGAAATACGCTTGCCAATCGGTTCAAGCATGTTTTTCTCAATTTATACTCTGTATAAGAGAATAGTTTTTAACTCATGCTGCTAAGCAGATTAGCTTACATAAGCAACCATATACTGTATTCTAATCCTTATCAATTATGCCATACATGATTACTTCACATAATATTATTAATAAGTGCCCTGAAAGGACGGACAAGACATGAAATCGAAACGGGCGTTAATTACGGGAATTACCGGTCAAGATGGATCTTATATGGCTGAATTCTTGTTGGGCATGAACTATGAGGTACTTGGGATGGTGCGGCGAACCAGTACGATTAATTTTGAGCGGATTAAGCACATCCAAGATGAAATTAACATCGTCTCCGGTGACCTTCTAGACCAAGCTTCGCTGATCGATATCTTAGAGCGCTTTAGGCCGGATGAAGTATACAATCTGGCAGCACAATCTTTTGTTCAAACCTCATGGACACAACCTGTATTCACCGGGGAGGTAACAGGATTAGGTGTGACGCGGCTGCTGGATGCCATCCGGTTAATTGACCCGGATATCCGATTTTACCAAGCCAGCTCAAGCGAAATGTTTGGGAAAGTTCGGGAAGTCCCACAGAATGAAATGACCCCGTTTTATCCGCGCAGTCCCTATGGAGTTGCCAAAGTATACGGTCATTGGATAACCATCAATTACCGCGAAAGTTATGACCTTTTCGCAGTTTCGGGAATTTGCTTTAATCATGAAAGTCCCCGGCGCGGGCATGAGTTCGTCACCCGGAAGATTGCCCGTGCAGCAGCCCAGATCAAACGCGGTCTTCAAGATGAGCTCCGTCTGGGAAATGTTGATGCCAAACGCGATTGGGGATACGCTCCAGATTATGTGCGTGGGATGTGGATGATGCTGCAGCAAGAGGAACCAGAAGATTTTATTTTGTCAACAGGAGTGACTCATACTGTTGAGGATTTCGCACGGATAGCTTTTGGAGTTGTCGGTCTAGATTTCCAGGATTACACTGTTCAAGACCCACGTTTTATGCGTCCGGCTGACGTCGATCTTCTGGTTGGAGACCCGAGCAAAGCGCAATCAAAGCTAGGTTGGCGAGCATCGACATCCTTCCAAGATTTGGTTCGCATAATGGTCGAAGCAGAGTTGAACAATAAGGATAAGGAGTAATTCGTGCATGCATTGTTATTCGCATCATCATTAGATGAAGCAGAAGTGTTATCCCTTATATTGCAGCAAGCCGGGTTTGAAGTTCGCGCATTGCATGACATCGATCGAGCGATGGAAGTATGGCCTGAACGACCAGCAGAATTGATCATGATGACGATTGAAGGAGATATTGAGAAACGTAAAATCGATATCCGGCAGTTCAGAGCACATACAGCCTCTCCAATTGTCGTGATCCTCGATATGCTGGTCGAGAGCCAAGCTGTTGAATTAGTCGAGGCCGGCGCTGATCTTGTAGTCCCACGTCCTTTTCATGTGCGGCTATTTGCTGCTCACTTGAAGGCTTTAATGCGCCGGAGTTCTGGCGTTCCGTATTTCAGTTTGCCGACCATGGCAATCGCAGGTTTAATACTGGATCCGTCCGCTCGTACGGTGGATGTTCTTAATAAAGGTGAGAGCCGTTTAACCCAGCTGGAATTCCGACTGCTCTATACCTTGATGACACATGCTGGTCAAATACTACCAACGGAAAGAATTGTGGAACATGTCTGGGGTTATGCTGGCGAAGGAAATCGCGAACTTGTTAGAGGATTAGTTCAGCGGCTCCGGACGAAGATAGAGCCTGATCCTCGTAATCCCAAATACATCAAGACTGAAACCGGGATTGGTTACTATTTTAACCGGCAAGTAAGCGATTAGAAAACCTGTACTGAGGGGAAATCATTAGATTTGCCTATCCTGTATGAAAAATTATACGGCCATAGCTAATTTACTACATAATTAACATAGTTTTGGTATGGGTTTTGAATCTATACCAATTATTATTAACTTAAATTATGTCCACAGGAAGGGTTATATGATCCATATCAAGTGTCCTGCTTGTAATGCAAACCTTTTGCTCGATACCCAACCACAGATCGGCTGGCCGATCATTTGTACAAGCTGTAAGCGAAACCTAGAAGTTGTGTGGTTATATCCGATTGAGTTAGGACTTACTGAAACAAATGATCAAGGGTTGGAAATGTTGCTAGATGGAAATATCCAAGTTTCATAACTTATTTGGAGGATGCGTATAGACCAATAAATACTCTGTAATTCATCGATGATGTGTAAAGGATTGCTTCGAGTAGAACAGTAAATAATTAAGAGTACAAGACAAGGAGTTTTAAGAATGGTTTTTGCCAAATGTGTCGATTGCGACCAGGAGATTGGGATTGGGTCAAACCCTAAAATCGGTCGTTATGTCGAGTGCAAGAATTGTAGAGCGGAACTGGAGATCATTAATATCAATCCACCTAGATTGGGGTGGCTATCGTACGATGATAGCGATGAAATTGATGAATGGCAGCCACGTAGTCGCAAAGCATATTCCGATCTTCGATCCAAAATTGCATGAATGGCGAATATCGGTAGGCGATCGGTCCTATGTAGAGATTTGTTCAAATTACGTAGTGTTCCGTCAAATTTGATTGTTTAGTAAAAATCGAGTGTCGCCGGAACACTTTAAGCTTTGTCAAGGGCATATTATCTCGGTTATCAAATGATACTTTCGCCCTTGACAAAGCAGTAGTAGATTTTGATGGCATTATCAATAGCTAGAAAAGAGATCAGAAAGAAGAAATGAGAGTAGACATGAAAATCAATGCCGAATGCCCAAGCTGTGAAGAGAGTATCACGTTCCAAAAGGGGCCAAGATTAGGCCAGATCCTCCGTTGTCAGTTTTGCGACAGCGAGTTAGAAGTAATCGATCTTGACCCGGTCACTCTTGATTGGCCTTATGAAGAAGAGGATTTTGAATTTGATGGTGAATATGATTATGCTGATTGAAATCATGCCATCAACAGAATCGACTCTGACTATTTGACTACAACAAAAATAATATTACTAGCCAGTTGAAGTGATGAAAATTCACCTCGATTGATTTGATGCTGCATAACAGCAAACAAGAAGGAGAAAAATGCACAGTTATCCAACTGTTAGTTCGAGCAGTTTGAAGGCATCCCATAGGGGATCGTTACCACCCTGGCGTATTGCGTTAGTAGCAAACCTCAAGGAAATGACCAGACACGACAGCGAAGACCCTCCTGACGCCGGGGCAGAATTTGACCGCATGGAAACCATTGAAGCAATCGGTGGCGCCTTAGAAGTTGATGGTCATTGGGTGCACTTCCTACAAGCTGGGCCAGATTTACCTCAGGCAATTCAAAATATCCGTCCGCACATCGTATTTAATATTGCGGAGGGTGTTGGTGGCGATGGCAGGGAGGCGCATGTCCCCGCGCTGTGTGAGATGCTGCAGATTCCTTATACAGCCTCACGCGTAGTTAGCAACGCAATTTCATTAGATAAGACTCAAACCAAGCACATCTGGCACGACCTAGGTTTGCCCACGGCAGCCTTTCGTCAATTTACAGCTGTTGAGCAGGTAAGCGATGAAGGACTAACTTACCCCCTGTTTGTCAAACCTGTACGGGAGGGCACAGGTATGGGTATTAATCAGGGGGCAATTGTCCACACTTTTAAAGAACTATTGGAACGTGTGAGTTGGGTTATGAAGGTTTACCACCAACCTGCTCTCGTCGAGGAATTTCTTCCAGGCCGCGAATTTACTGTCGGCTTCATCGGAAACCAGGGCAATCCTGCCAATCGCCGGCGCCCGGAATTGTACGATCACGATGGCTACCATTTCTTCCCAATTCTTGAAATTGATTCAAGCCATAGTGTCACTCCGGGCGTCTATGGGGTCGCGGCAAAATCATTGAACATCAGCGAGCAGGGTGCACCTGCCTACCTTTGTCCAGCCCACATTCCAGATGTTCTGCGGGAAGAGATGATTTCACTAACCAAGCAAGCAGCTCAAGCTCTGCATGTGAATGATGTTGCCCGGATTGATTTTCGATTGGGAGCTAACGGAAAACCCTACCTAATGGAGATAAATACGCTGCCCGGATTAAATCCCTTTGTGAGTGATTTATGCATTATGGCCTCCTCAGAACGGATTTCCTATCAGGTATTGATCACTGAGATCCTGTACCTTGCTGCCGAGCGGTATCAGATGTCGTTCTCGCCTGCGAGTGCAACCTGGATCAATAATACACTTGCTGAAGTAGAAAAAACTCGGCTAAAGAAGAAGATACGAGTAGCCGTCCGAAATTAAAATAATTATTCTACTCCCGCTCCTAAAGGGTTATAGTCCAGAGCAGAACATAATCGGTCTGCCCTGGACTAATTGTCTTAATATCAATTTTGCATTGAGAGAGTTAGTGGGATTCGTCGATTATCTGATCTAAGGCGGCTAAGAGTTTTTCAATATCCTCAGCAGTGTTGTATGCTTGAATCGACACTCTGATAATATTCTTGCCTTCCCATTGGTAGCAAGGAACTTCGATATTGTACTTTTCATAGAGAGTTGCTTTAACTGTTCCCATCGGCAGATGTGCTGGCAGCTCAATTGCCGCCATTTGCTGGCAATACCGGTCACTTATCTTGGAAAGATTAGCGTTGATGAATTGTCGCTCTAGCTTCTGGACCGCAGAGAACAGAAGCTGTTGGCATCCACGTTGAATAACTGGCCAGTTGTTTTGTTTCATAAAGTTGATCGCCGCAGGTACGGCTAAGAATGCCGACGGATCATCCGTCCCCATCCATTGGAGATGATCCAGGTACTGTGCCCCGGTGCTGAACTCTGGTTCAGCCTGCCAGCCCCAGCTTACGACCAGTGGTTCAATCATTTCCTGCAGTTCAGGTCTGGTGTACAAAAAACCAGAACCTTTTGGTCCAAGCATCCATTTGTGGCAGTTGCCGGTGTAGAAGTCTGCATCAATTTCTCTCAAATTCACATTGATTTGACCAGGTGCATGTGCTCCATCGATCAATGTTAATATACCTGCCTCTCGTGCTCGATGGCAGATCTCCATTGTTGGGAAATGTATGGCGGTCGGAGAGCTGATGTGACTGATAAATATCAGCTTTGTATTTTTTGTCACACCACGCCAGAGCTCGTCGATAATTTCCTCGGCTGAGTTGACGGGCACGCTTATGGGTTGGATGCGATAAAGTGCGCTTGTTGTACGGCAAATGTATTCAAAGGTTTTCTGACAAGCGCCGTACTCGTGATTTGTCCCCAGTATTTCGTCACCGGGATTAAGATTGATCGAACGGGCGACTATGTTAACCCCGTAAGTCGCATTCGGAATGAAGGCCAGACTGCTTGAAGGTGCGTTAAGATAATTACCTAATTCCTGCCTTGCATGGGCAAGATATCCCCAAAGGTCACGCGCTAAGAAACGTACCGGCTCCGCCTCCATCCGCAGCTGCCAATCATGGAATGCTTCTAAGACCGGGATTGGAGACGCTCCGAATGAGCCGTGATTCAAGTGGATGATATCTGGATTGAGGGCGAATTGGGATTTGAGGGAGCCGTTAATTGTCATTTCTATGCAATCCTGTCCTTGAAAAGTGCTGCCGTAATCATTTCTGCATTACCCGTTTTTGATATCTTATCAGCAAGATTTTACCGCTGAAATTGATCCAACAGTATAATCAAGCCATAGGCACTCGTCCGTAGATAGCACGCGGATAAGAACGCTGGATGTTCATTGACTGAGAGGCACCGATGGTAAAACCCTTCAGATTAGTTGAGCAATTTCGAGATGATTATCTGCTCAGTACTGATCCGTCAAAACTTGACTTGGATGTCGTCTTTGATTATCTAACGAACGAATCTTATTGGGCGTGTGGACGACCGAGGGATGTTTTCGACCGCTCCATCAAAAACTCGCTAAATTTTGGGATTTTCTTTAGTGATAATCAAATAGGATTTGCCAGGGTTGTCACCGATCGGGCGACATTTGCTTGGATCTGCGATGTTTTTGTATTGCCAACACACCGCGGAAAAGGATTAGCGAGTTGGATGATTGAATCAATCTTGGAGCATCCCGATCTGCAAGAGTTGCGCAGCTATTTTCTCGCCACGCGCGATGCGCACTCTTTATATGCTCGATTTGGGTTCAAACCACTGGAAGTTCCTAGCCGCTTCATGATGATACGAAATCCTTCGCCATACTGATTATTTATTTTGTTAGTTTAATAATCATACTTAAGATTCACCGGGATTGGAAAACCCTTATTACAATCTTAAACCTGATGGCACGTTGGTTGCACAAGAATCATTTGTAAATATTAAAGTCTGTATCCCATTGATCCGAACAAAAAGGCAAAGGATTCACTACCATGCATTTACGGAAATTTATTTTTATTTTTTCAATTATTGGCATGATATTCACTCTCGTTTTGCCAGTCCATGCTGAACCAGAGGTTGAAGAACCATCAAACGATCCAAGTTGGCGTAAACTTCGTCAGGGGATTTACTACAAGAAATTTGATGAATCCTACCCGCGATTAGTTGACATATTCGTTTCCGCTATGGATCGTTCTGAAATGTCGGCCACTATTGATACCGGTATTGCTGATGGAGTGATTACCGAGGGTACCGATACTGTTAAGGAAATGTTCCAACGATACGATCAAACCATAAATTATTGGGGTGGGAGTTGGGGAAATAGGAATGATGTAGCGGTAGCAATTAATGGCTATTTCTACAATGGAACCTTAGAACCTCCGGGAGTACCTTGGTCGGGGCAAATTCATTCAGGGTGGTACGCGAAACGATTTACGAATTATGATGGCGATGACCCTAGCTTGAGCTATGATGTTGGTTTTGGATGGACTATGGATAGGATTGCATTCGTTGGCAGTTGTGTAGAACACAAACCTGATAAACAACGAATATATTATTTAGAAATCGATAAGGATCAAAAATTCTACGGTATCAATCGAACGAGAGGTAGCGAAGATCTTGTCATCTATACACCACAGTTTGGTATAGATACCGATACAGATAACAATGGATTAGAAGTTCTGGTTGAATTATCTCGTCCCTTGTTGATAATGCCAAATACAGCATTTCCTGTGAAAGGTTTTATTCGTGAAATCCGGAATAAACAAGGCTCAACAAAGATCCCATTCGATCATATAGTCATTTCCGCGACTGGGGAAAAAGCAAGTATCATGTTAGGAAATACCAAAGTAGGAGATGAAATTGGTATTAATCAAGAATTAACACCTTGTGGAGGTTCTACAGTTGATTACACGAAAACTTATGCTAGTATGGGGGGGGATTTTCACTTCTTGAACAATGGGGTAGTTCGTGATTATGCAGAAGATCCTGATGCTGTTGTTCCAGATGCTCGCACTGCTGTAGTATTTAATGGAAATTGGGTGTATTTTATTGTTGTAGATGGTAGAAATCCTGGCACAAGTGAAGGGCTAAGTATAAAAGAATTAGCAGACTTCGTAAAAAATCAACTGGGGGCTACCTGGGGGGTCACTCTAGATAGTGGTGGATCATCTACGATGGTTGTAGATGGGGTCGTCGTAAATAATACTGACTGTAACTATAATGATTGTCGTTCCCATAACGAAGAAGAGGATAATTCATCCATCAATTCAGTAATTGCTAAGTGGGAGCATGATAATTTGATTGGCCGTAGAAAAAATCATGAGCTTTTAGTTCGCATAAATAATGACTACTTGAGTCAAAATACAGGTGGATTAAACTTGGTGACGACAGAAATTATTGAACCTCCAGTTGCTAATAGTTTCATGATGGTCTCAGTGTTGCCGTTAGAAAAGTCTACATCATTTTCAGAGAATCAGTTAGTGACATCAGAAATTTCAGGTGCAATTAGGTCTGGGCCTGGAGATATTTTCCACGTACTAGGTCATACATCAGCTGGTCAGCAAGGATCGATTCTGGAACACGAAAATGGGATAAATGGGGTCTATGCTGAAGGCTCGTACTGGTGGAAGTCGGATTTTGGTGGTCTTGTAGGTTGGATACGACAGTTCGATTTAACGTTTATTCCAACCGATTGGCAATACTTACCCATGCTTAGTAATCAAAAATAATCTTCCCCATGATAGCCTGATGAGTTAGTGTTGGCTCAAATACAATTTGGGTTAAAATCGTTGGTGGATTACTAAAACGTATTACTTATCTTAGGTAATACCGGAGGTAAGCCCAGATATATTATCCTGGAGAGCAATCTATGTTATTTAGTAATTTACTCGTCAATATCAATAGCAATGGGGGCTATTAGGGTTCGGTTCTCTTTCCGGAATCGGATCAGAGCCCATATCCCAATACCTAAAGCCAGCATCACAATCACAATAACAAAAAGAAAAGTACCCTTTAACGCGGCTACTTGAATCAAAGCGGGCGCCGAAGTGGCATCTCCTTCATAAGCGGTCCCCATTCTAAACATCACAAGACCTGACCAAATCGCGCCCAAGAGTGCGATTCCGGTAATCTGGCCAAGTGTGCGGGTAATGGCAAGCATTCCAGAGGCAATACCAAGTCGTTCGCGTGGGGCAGAGCCCATCACTGAGCTGTTATTCGGTGATTGAAATATCCCAACACCTATGCCGACCGGGAGAAACCGTAATGATATAACCAAAGGCGTTGGTTTCGGAAGTGAGCGTACTGACCGCGATAAAACCGACCAGCAGAATTGCTAGTCCTGCAACGGTGATTGGCCGTGAGCCGACTCGGTCAGAGAGGCTCCCAGCTAGCGGTGCAACTACACCGAGCGAAATTGGTACAACGGCCAATAAAAGTCCCACTTGGTTTGGCGCATAGCCTAATACATTCTCAAGAAAAAACGGCATTAGGAGTATCGTCCCAGATAAGGCAATAAAAACTAGAAACCCGGATATTAAACTGCCCGAGAATTGGCTGTTTTTGAACAAACGCAGATCTACCATCGGTTGTTCGACGCGCAGCTCTACAAATATAAACAAAATCAGGGTAACAAGAAAACTTACGAGCAAGGCCAGGACCTGTAACTGAGAGAAGCCGATTTGCTGACCGATGGTTAAGGCGAATAAGAAAGACAGCATACAAACAAACATCGCCGCTGCTCCCAGAATATCAAAGCGCTGCGTCCGGCCAGGCTTTATTTCTGGGACAAAACGATATACCATTATCGAACCAATAATACCAATTGGGAGATTGACCAAGAATATCCATCTCCATGATGTACTTGAAATAATTAGACCCCCAAGCGTAGGACCTGCAACAATCCCTATGGATACGATAGCTCCTGTTATCCCCAACGCCTTGCCTCGTTCGCGGCTTGGGAAAGCCTCGGTAACAATTGCCATGCCGAGCGCCATGATCATGGCGGCACCAATCCCTTGAATGACTCGAAAAGCAATTAGCGCAATTATGCTCGGGGCGAGCCCGCACAAGGCAGAACCAATCGTGAAGATAATGAAGCCGCTGTTATAGATGCGTTTTTTGCCGCTCATATCAGCTAGACGACCTATGCTTAACATGAGGGTAGTTACCGTTGCGAGATATGCAAGAACAACCCATTGGACGGTCGGAAAATTGGTATTGAACACTCGGACCAGAGTTGGTAATGCAACATTGACAATGCTGCCATCAATAGTACCCAGGAAGATCCCCATTCCTACGGCAGACATTACATACCACTTATTGCTGAAATCAGCGGGGGGATTATTTGAAGATTGAGTTTTCATGTCAGGTAAATTTTATTGGTGGTGATCCATTATTTTCATCGTATAAAAATTTTCGGTTGGTATTCCCACAAAAAAAGATGATCTAGCTGTTTTGCCCACCTTCTGGTCTTAGAATGACCACCGGGAGGGAAATCATCGAGCAGTCAGCGTGTTTCGTGGTCTGCAGACAGGATGCAACATTCTTTCTGGTTCCAAATAATGTCTATTCCCTGGTTCCAGGCCAAGTAATAAGCAAAACTGATACCTGCGCTCCCTGCTTAATGAATGACTAAATCCGCTGAATTTCTGCGACGCTGAATAATTCTACAATATACTTATCAGCAATTTGCGTATAGCCGCGGGTTTATTAATCTGTCAGTTCGACATAAATTCTTTTATTGATCTTACCCTTGCTTTTATAATCAACTACCCGAATATATCCAACTTCAGCTGTATTCCGAACGTGTGTACCACCGTCAGCCTGTAGATCCAAACCTTCAATTTCAACTGTGCGGACCTCCTGGATCGTTTCAGGTAAAAGATTTATCTTGGTACGAATTAAGTCAGGTATCTTGAAAGCTTCCTCACGCGGCAGAATTTGCGTCCGAATAAGCAGGCTGTTAGCGACTTCGACATTTATCGCCTGTTCGATTTGCTCAACCAATTCTTTATGCATTGTTTCAAACTCAAAATCCATCCGACCTTTCAATGGTTCCATATCGCCCCCAGTGACTGATGCACCGTAGTCGCGAAATATGACACCACAGAGGATATGCATGGCGGTGTGGGTGCGCATTAGTTTATAACGGTGCTCCCAATCGATTTCTGCGTGGACTAGAGTGCTCTTGGCAGGCAATGGGGCAGTTCCCTCGATGAGATGAGCGATCTTGCCTTGCATGTATTTGGCGCGCGTTACTTTGTAAGTCATTCCTTGGGATATTAGCATCCCAAAATCGGGGAGCTGTCCACCACCGCCCGGATAGAATACTGTACGGTCTAATTCTATGGCATGTAGTTCATCGTCGACGCCCACAATTGATGCATCAAACTCAGTCAAGTAGCTATCTGTTTGGTAAAGAGCTTCAGTCATAATTTCCTCACGCTGAATTTTCCTGGAAACCACTTAATATCCCCATCTATGGAATAGAATGTTCATCCCTGATGGTGTAAATCGTACAATACGGGTAAATTGTACAATACTAATATGAGAATCAAAGCCGATGTGAGTTAATTCTAGAAATTGTGAGAGGATATGGCTTTTATGTCCAGTCTTCGTCTGGGCGGGAATACTGCTGGAGGATAAATTGAGCAGTGAGGCCTACTACTACCAAGACTAAAGCCATTGCTTGATTTGAGATATTTCCAAAGGAGAAATTTTGCAGGACTAGGGTCGTCCCACCCAGGGTGGTCAGGAGGATGATCGCAAATGTAGACGAGTAAAAGGTCAAAACGGCTGCAATTGATCCGCTAATGATGAATATCAAGGTTGGAGACCAAGATATGTTCCAACCTAATAATCGCGGGAGGAACAATAAGACATATCCACCAGTAAGGAAAGAAATAACAATCGTAATGATGCGGGTAAAGTAATAAAACATCATCACGCCGATGACACTGCTTGTGAACGAGACCATTAGGCGATTCATCTCACTCACAACTAGATTATATTGGGTGGCGACGAAATCCGCGAGGACAAAAGAAGTACCTCCTACATATAGCCACTTTAATTGGTTGCCGGCTATCAACAATAAGAATCCGATGACAGTGAGGATGTAGTTCATGGGTGTTACCTTTGCTCAAATGTATTAAAACAGTGTGATTGTGTTATTAGTGTATCACTATACCTTATATACTGGAAACTTACATTTATGACAATAGCAAATCCTTTCCGGGGTACATTCCTTATTGAAAGAATGTAAAATTACTAAGCTTTCATTATTTGATTATATGCCAAAATATTGCCGTGAAATAGTGACAAGCACAATGATTAGATTGGATACAAAATCGAGTAGAGCATAAATGAAGTTCATGTATTTTGCATGCATGTGCTTGATAAAAATGTACTTATGGTCTGCTTTATGGAAAATCGGTGAGGTGGTACTCTCTGAAATTGAGCGATTGAGAGTATAGCGCAGGCAGGTGGAGGTTCTAACCCAACGGAAATTTCTCAAAAACGCTGAATATTTTATAATGTCAGCAGAACCGGGAGAGAACCAGGAACAAACTATAATAGACCTGAACTAGTTATAGAATCCATTATTTGTCGTCTGTAACAGTACGCAGCAAGTTCCGGTATGTGAAGAAATCGTCCGAGCAGTGGAGAGATATTGGATAAATATTCGGTTTACTCCTCTCCAGTTGAGGAATATCATGTTACTCCCCTTGGATATATATGGATCAGAAAACACTAGAACGTCCAAAATTGGCTGTATATTACCCAAACGGTCACCGAGCGCACAACCAACCTGGTCATCCAGAGCGACCAGAGCGCGTTGAACGTCTACGAGCTGGATTGGAAAAGGCCGGGTGGTGGGATGCAGCTTTGCAAATACAATCGCTGCCCATCCCTGATGAGGTCTTATATCAGATTCACTCGGAAGACTATCTGAATTTCTTAAAAAAAGCTTGCCAATTAGGGAGGCCTCTTGATGCTGATACGTATACCACTCCCGCAAGCTGGGATTTAGCTTTCACTACAGCTGGAGGAGGGATTAATGTAGCATCGATCGTGTGTGGGGGGGGAGCGAAACGTGGTTTCGCCTTAACCCGCCCACCAGGACATCATGCAACCCGGGACAAGGGAATGGGATTTTGTTTGCTCAATAACATCAGTTTGGCAGCAGAATATTTGCTCCAGGTACACCATGCAGAGAGAGTGGCGATTATTGATCTCGATTTGCACCATGGGAACGGGACGCAAGAAATATTTTACGAGCGCGATGATGTTTTTTATATATCCACCCACCAGTATCCATACTACCCAGGAACAGGTAATCTGAAGGAGACTGGCAAGGGTGATGGTATTGGAACGACTGCCAACTTTGTCCTGCCGCCTGGAAGTGGAGACATAGCTTTTGAATCAATCACCCGAGAGCTAATTATCCCGTTGATTGATCGCTATCAACCCGAGATCGTATTGGTAAGCTTTGGTTTTGATCCACATTGGCGGGATCCACTTGGCCATTTGCAGTTATCTGCGGGAGGATATAGGAAATTAATTGCATTGATTACAGAATGGGCAGATATGTGTTGTGAAGGACGGGTAGCCTTATTCTTAGAAGGTGGTTATGATCTCGAGTCAGCAGAAGTCTGTGGTCAAGCAGTCACTTCGGCTTTGGTGGGAGAAGATTGGGTAGATCCCATTGGATCATCACCCGACCCCGAGAGTTCTACATGGCAGCTATATTTTGATAGAGCAAAGCAAATTTGGCAGCTTTGAGTAGCGGAGGTTGGATGGAGAACCAACAAGCGATTTTCATTGATTTTGAAAATATTGCATTGTGGGCTGAACGGGAATTCTTTGATTTCGAACTGACACCATTGATTGAATATGTGCAGACGCGTGGACCAGCGGTTGTCAAGCGAGCTTATGGAGATTGGGGGCGATTTTTAAAATATCGGGATGAGTTGATGAATTTGTCGATTGACCTGGTTCAAATTTATTCCACAAGAGCTGGAAAAAATCGGGCTGATATCCGCATGGCAATCGATGCCATGGAAATCGCTATTATCAGACCTCAAGTTAAGAATTTTATCCTCGTCTCAGGAGATAGTGATTTCAGCCCTTTGGCAGCAAAACTGCGTGAGTATGGACGCTATACGCTTGGACTGGGTCCGCGGAGTATTACGCATGACCTCCTCGTCCGTTCATGTGATGAGTTTGTTTACCTGGAGACTCTTCTAGGTGATTCAAGTGAAACAGAAATTCAATCTGGACGCGAGCTTGAAACAGCACGCGTTACGTTGATAAAAGCGGTTAATGCGTACGGACAGCGTGGAGAACTACCCGTTTTGGCCGCGAAATTAAAGCAAACGATGTTGTTGATGGATCCAGCTTTTAATGAGGTGAATTTCGGTTATTCGCAGTTCAAATCATGGTTGGAAGATAATCAAGACGTGGTTAATCTGTACATCCGAGACCTGCAGTTATACGTTGCACCTCCAGATTTCGATCGGCATGGTGATCTCGATCTGCAACCGGTTGAGACGAAGCATGAAGATAATGCCCAACCCTCCCGGCCCCCACATCTGTATATTCAATACCAGCATATATTCAATCGTCTCAAGATGACCAGTTCGAATCTGAACACACGTCGTGATGTTCTGCGAGATATATACCGTGAATTGATGGGTGCGGATAAAGTTATTAACACGGAAGACTTGTTGGATGAATTAAGAGAACGCTACAATACGCAGGATATCCTTCGGAGCAAGCCAGTATTACAAGATATTCTACAATCGGCAGTGCATCAAGCAGCGGTTGAACCTGGGGAGATAACGTCCTTCGGTAAGAGCACGATCAAGCTCGACTCCGGAATACATAGTGAAGCAGAGTTTATCCGGCGGGCAGAATCAGATTATGTCTTTACGCTGGTCAGCGCTGGGCTTGAAATTGATCAACAAGAGCTGGCTTATTTGCTCTTGGAAGACCGAGAACAGACGGACTATATCCAATCTTTATGCGGCGACCTACTCTCACGCGGAGTAATCGTTCAACTGGAGAGTGGTTATCGTGTTGCTGGAAGCGACAAGATCCCATTTTGGGATCAACCAGAATTACGATTCGTTCTGGATGATATTGAGAGTTATAAGTTGCCGAATGGTATCGAACGTGGAGTAAAAGCGGCTCAATCCTTGGCGAAAACTGCATTGGTGCAACGTTCGCAGGATTTTATTGCATCCGCAAGCAATTATCGATTAGCGTGCAAGCTGATGCTTGATGCCTTTGGACGAGAGGAAGTTGGTGCAACGTTGCAGGAGCTGCGCTGGTTTTTGGCTTCGTATGCCTCTGCACAGGCAGGCAAATTGTCCCAAGTGGATCGCGATTACGCCGCGGCTCGTCCATATTATCTGGCATTTTTTGCCCTGGTAAATGAAGGTGATCCTTTGTGGAGCCGTATGCGGGGATTGATCAATCCTATGCTTTCTTATTATTGGGCGAACATGGGGCGTGAGCTGGAGATAAATACAAATCCCTGGAACATCGGTGTTGCGACACCAGCCCAAATTGCCGTTTCAGTGGCTGCTTATCCGAATGAGAATTTACATCAGCAGTGGTATGTACAAACGAAGGCATTAGCTCAGGTTAATTCTGGACTGCTCCAGCGAATAATTGACCAGATTCTGCTCAACAGCTCTGATTCACCGGAAAACATCCAGGTTGCCGAAGAGATGCAAGCGATGCTTCCCAAGTAAATATTCTGTTAGAGGAGGAATTAAATGGCAGCTGTCACCGTACGTGTTGTGGAGGATAAATTGCTGGTAGGGACCGATTCCAATGGACACTCTATAGTGATCGGAAAAGCGCCCGATGATGGATCCCGATTCATCGGTATCAAACCTTCAGATTTGCTGCTGCTAGCCGCTGCATCATGCTCTGTCTATGATATCGTGGATATACTCAGCAAACAGCGTGAACCATTAGCTGGTCTGACCGTGGATTGCGCCGGAGATCAAGAATCAACTCCGCCATATACATTTATAAAGATCCATCTTCATTATCAAGTGCGGGGACGAGTAAACCCGAAAAAATTGGAGCGAGCAATCGAACTATCTGAGCAAAAATACTGTTCTGTTATCGCTTCATTGAAACCAGGTGTTCCAATCTCCAGTGATTATCAGATTCTGGATGAGTAGTAGGGCTGCCAATATGTCAGCAGTGGTTTTTGAGCGGACGTTTCGTATCAGATATTCAGAATGCGATCCGTATGGACATCTCAAGGGTGCACAATATATCCGTCTAATGTTGGAGACAGCATTTGATGCATCTGCAAGTGTTGGATATAGTTTTGAGAAATATCAGCAGATTGGTTGTCATTGGATCATCCGCCTGACTGATATTGAATATTTGCAACCCCTTTATTACGATGACATAGTTAGCGTGAGAACATGGGTAGAAGATTTTCAACGTGTTCGTTCGCTGCGACGCTATGAATTTAGTAGACCTGGTGCGGATGAGCTTGTTGCTCAAGCAGTAACCGATTGGGTTTTTCTGGATAGTAAATCAGGCTATCCAAAATCGATACCACCAGAAATCATCGCGGCATATCTCCCCGAACGGGGAGATCGGTTGCCAAGATCTCGCCGGCGTTTCCCAAATCCGCCACCACCGCCCGAGGGAGTGTATAGAATGGTGCGGCAAGTTGAATGGCGTGATTTGGACATTGGGCAACATGTTAATAATGCGGTATATTTAGCCTTCCTTGAAGAATGCGCTATCCGACATTTTGATTCTAGGGGATGGTCGCTCGCTAAGATGAACGAAGAAGGTTTGCGTATCTTTGCCCAGGGGCATATAATTGAATACCTGCAGCCCGCAAAAATTGGGGATAAGTTACTTGTATCAACGTGGTTGTCCAATATCAGAAAGGAAAATGCAACCAGACATTACGAGATTCATCGCCAGCCTGATCAGAAGTTAATTGCTCGCTCCCGTTCAAATTATATCTGGATTGACATCTCCTCAAATACACCGGTCCGGATCCCTGAACAATTCTTGCAGGATTTTTCGGATAATATTGTGCTTCAACAACGATAAATTGAGGTTAGGGGGAAAGTACGGGAGTAGGAGCGTCAATGCCGGTCAAATTTTTTAACAACGAAGGATCTACAAAACGTTTTGAGAAGGCTTTGAGCCTCGCAACACAACTGCATGCCGAGCAGACTCGAAAAAATTCAACCGTCCCTTATCTTGCCCATTTGTTGAGCGTTACTTCGTTAGTCATGGAAGATGGTGGAGATGAAAACGAAGCGATTGCAGCTCTCCTCCATGATGCTGTCGAAGATCAAGGTGGATTACTCATCTTAGAAGAAATCCGGGCTATCTTCGGAGAGAATGTGGCGAATATTGTTTTGGGGTGTACAGATGCAGTCAGTAAGCCGAAGCCTCCCTGGCGTGCCCGTAAAGAGGAATATCTCCGACATTTGAGAGAAGCACCGGAAGCCGTTTTAAGAGTATCCCTAGCAGATAAACTTCATAATGCCCGCAGCATTCTATCGGACCTGCGGTATGGCGGTGATGATATCTGGCAATGTTTCAATGGCGGAAAAGAAGGTACGCTCTGGTATTACCACAGCCTAGCAGAAATCTTTCAGGTACGATCTGATTCGCCAATGTCTCACGAGTTGATGCTGATCATTGATGAATTAGATAAGATAGCGATCGAAAAGTCGCGATAAGAATCATGATCCTAAGGAGGTTTATATGGATAACCCAACTGATTTGAAGATTCCCGTTTTGGTTACACGAGCGCTTAACCTCGCTGAACAAATGGAATATACTGGTGATTGTTCGTATGAAGTTGGTCGTCTTCTGCAGGTCCTCGTTGGACAAATTCAGAGTGGTGTGGTAGGAGAATTGTGCGCTGGCTGTGGTGTGGGCAGTAGTTGGATAGCCTCGGCATTAAAACCGACAACCTCATTCGTGACGATCGAGGAGAATGCATCCCACGCTGCGGCGGTAAAACGTTTAGTAGAGCCACACTTGAACATACGCGTCATCCTTGGGCAGTGGAAAACGCTGTTGAAGGAATGGAAATTTAGCCTGCTTTTTGCCAGTACCTATAGTGAGCGTATTGCGGCTCAAACTTATTTGCTCAACGCTTTAGTTCAAGGGGGTTTGATCATATTGGATGGATTTCCGCCACGAGGAAAACTTTCGCTTGGGGATTCGCCTGCCACTGCTCAACTGCGCGACTACTGGTTCAGCGAACCCCGCGTATACACAGTGGAAGTGCAAGTTTCACCACTGGAAAGCGTTATTTTAGCAACCCGTCGGGGATGATAAAGGGCGGCAATACTCTCTCGATTACTTTTGAGTGGATAGTAATCAATCACCGATAAAAGGAATGCTACATGGCGCACTTTTTAGTTTCGGGTTTGATCAATCTTGAGACCACATTACAGATTGATCAATTCCCAGTTGAGTATATTCCTGTTCGTTATCCATTTTATGGTGTTTCCAGTTCGGTTTCGGGTGTAGGGTTGAATGTTGCTCAAGCACTCGCTGTGTTGGGAAATGATGTTGAACTGATTTCAATAATAGGTCAGGATATTGTTGGTAGGATTGCTCGCGAAGCAGATCACCATCCGCATTTAGATATTTCAGGAATACTATCTTTAATCGCTGAAACCCCACAATCAGTAATTCTGTATGACCGTGACGGAAAAAGACAGATCAATGTGGATTTGAAGGATATCCAAGAGCATAGTTATCCTATCGATTGTTTCCTGGCAAAGTTAGATCGCTGCGATGCGGTTATCTTGTGCAATATAAACTTTTCACGCCCATTTTTGCGATATGCCACAGAAAGAGGCAAGCTTATTGCGACAGATGTGCACGCAGTATCCTCCCTTGATAGCCCTTATGATCGAGACTTCATGGCCGCTGCCGACATCCTCTTTATGAGCGACGAACAGCTACCATGTCCTGCGGAAGAGTGGCTTGACAAAATCATGGCAACTTACAAAGCGCAAGTTGTCGTGATTGGAATGGGTTCGAAGGGTGCGTTATTGGCAGACCGAGATGCTAATAATATTCATCATTTCCAGGCAGTGAACTCTCGTCCAGTCATAAACACAATCGGTGCAGGGGATGCCCTATTTGCGAGTTTTATGCACGCGTATATGAAATCACATAATGTGCGTGAATCTCTCAAGAGAGCGATGATTTTTGCATCTTACAAGATTGGGACAAATGGTGCTGCTGCCGGATTCCTGAGTGATGAACAGCTGCAGGATTTGCTTAATCAATCGTACAAATAATTATTCTACGGGGGCTAGCAAACTCTTACTAATCTCACAACATACTCGTCATCAAATCATGTCGAGAAACTAATAAGGTAAAGAGAGTTCCCCGAAAGCTCTTGGGGAAATGATTCGCCACAGCGCCATTATTACCAAAGCAATTTGACAACCGGCATTATATTCGATAGGATGAGATAGAGATGATGTTAGGAGACGGCACATGAAACCCGTATTTTTTGCGACTCTACTGGTTTTGCTTTCCCTCGTCACAATTGCATGCAGTCCGGGTCAGCTAAGGGAAGGTCTGGAAGACGCAGGCACACAATCCTCAGCTATGGGGGAAGAGAGGTCAGCTGAACAAGAAAAATATCAACAGCTGCGCCTCGATATGGTAGCTAATCAGATCCAAGGACGTGGTATATCTGACCAACTGGTTCTGAATGCTATGCGGACTGTACTCCGTCATGAATTTGTTCCTGAGGAATACTTATCTTCTGCATACAATGACCATCCGCTACCGATTGGATATGGGCAGACAATCTCTCAACCGTACATTGTGGCTTTGATGAGTGAAGTACTGCAGCTAAATCCAGGGGAGAAGGTATTGGAGATTGGAACTGGCAGTGGTTATCAAGGGGCTGTTTTGGCAGAGATGGGGATGGATGTATATACTGTCGAGATAATCTCCGAGCTCGCAGATCAGGCGGAGCAGCGATTGAATGACCTTGACTATCAACAGGTAGCGATATTGAATGCTGATGGTTATTTCGGGTGGGAAGAGCATGCTCCATATGATGCTATCATTGTCACAGCAGCGCCTGACCATCTTCCACAACCCCTGGTCGAGCAGCTGAAACCAGGTGGGCGTTTGGTCCTCCCAATTGGCCCGGTGGGGGCTACACAGACACTATGGGTTTTTGACAAGGATCTGAATGGAGAGCTTCAAGCATCGAATTTGGGTGCTGTCCGGTTTGTCCCTCTAACTCGCCAGGATTAGGTTTTGGTGGCATTAAAGCCAGGTATTGAACTTTGGTTTAACCACCCACGGCGAGACCATAATATGAATATTATCATCGCCCCAAGGTAGCATACAGCCCCCAACCATATTACTTCGTTGAAACCATAATCGAGGGCAATCAGCGCCGCGATAACCGAGGCGACTACTGAGGCGCACCCATTAACCGCCCATGCCCAGGGGATGATCTTCGAGTTTATCCCCTCCACGCAGGATATCCCCAAAGGAAAAGGGTAACCCATGAAAAATGCGAGTGGAGCTAAAGACACAAAGACAATCAATATTCGCCCGGGAAGACTCCAACCTAAGGCCTGATTGAGAACCACTTGGCTGACGAGCGGTGAAAATCCAACCACCAATACCAGGGGGATATATACACTCGTACTTACTCGCGAAGATATGTGAGAGAAAAAGCTGCCCAATCCGGAAAAGAGCAATATCGTCGCTACGACAATTGCGAACGAGTAGGCAGGATAACCAAATAAGAGGATAAACTTTTGGAAGAGGGCGATTTCAACAAATAGATAGCCGATCCCAATCAGAGCGAAATACAGCAATACCTCAACCTGAAATCTTGGCATTTGATTACGATCATTGGATATCTCAGATACTTTGTTTTGGGATGTCTTTCTTTGGTTTGAAATTCTCGCAACTACCAATGGAAGAATGATCAAAAAAAGGCTCATTGCCAGTACGAGACCAAGCAAGATAATGAGGACGAAATACCCGCTGCCCCCAAAAGGCTGCCATGTTTTCCCAAAAGAAGCCAATATTTCGGGGGTTTGCTCCCATTTGAAGAAATGAAAAAAGAACGGTCGGTTATCTGTAGGTGGTGATATCGAATACGGATAATCTGCGATAAATTTGGATGGGTTGTCAGATTCCAGGTAGGCGCGGAAGGTCTGGTAATAAACCGGCCCAGGCAGCTTGTTGTGGATGTTTACTTCCGTTTCCTGGATATCAGGAAGCCATACAAGATCGAATTTTCTCGAATTGGTAAACTCACGCAGCGCTATCAACTCATCCTGATTCCAGCCCGAGGGTTTTATAAGATATGTCATCGTCTGGATGCTCCGATAGGCAATGATGACTTGATCAGGCTCCGTAATCCCTTGTAACCGCAGTGCCTGGGCGATCGTGGTTAGTGCGCGTAACGATTCGCTGGGCGGTGTTTGCAGCCAGCGCGAGAAAACGATAATTCCATTTTCATCCAGCTGATTGATCATTTGGACAAACATCTCGATTGTGAAATGATAGTTTTCAGATAAGCTGTAGGCACCATTTGTCACTGGTCGAAAATTGTCATTTAACGGCAGGTAAATTACCGCGAAGCGTTCGGTTGAAAACGCTAGATATCCACGGATCGGAGCCCGTACATAATTGACTGCAGGATTATTTAAAAGCACTGCGTTCTCAGGGATTTTGGATAGTGCTTCAATAATCAATCGGTTTTCATATATCGCTTCGATCTGCCTGGTATTTCCCTGCACTGCTTGGTGGATTGGCAGACCACCTCCAAGGTCGAGGATCAAGGCATTCTGGAGAGACTGCAGCTGGAATGCGATATGTTCGGGCAAATATTCTGCCGCTCGGAATCCGATATCCGCATTAATTGGCACAGCAAAGGTCTCGTCAGCATCGAGGGTTAGTGCATATTCCTCCGGCAGATCGATAGCTACCGTATAACTAAGACCTGGGAGTTTATGGGTGCTGACATCTGCTAAGAGATCGACGCGTGAGATGGCGTTCCAACCGCCAAAAATCCGCCTTGCTCCGGGTAATTGCAGCTGCAAACTCAGCTGCTTGTACGGCGAAATGGCCATCAACAGGGGTGAATTCTGCATGCTGTCGGCACCGATGAGCAGTCCACCCACAAATAACCCCAAACATAGCAGGACAATGACGAGTTTGCCGGTTTTTGATGCTCGAGCGCGGGGAAAAAGCATGTACCCTACCAAACCCAATATGGCGCAGGCCAATATCGCTCCTGATACACCCGCGATCTCGCCAATCCCCAGTGCAATAACCACTCCTGCGGCTGAGCCAATCAAATTGGCGGCATAAACGATATGGCTATCAACAGTTGCTGCAGATATGGCTGCGCCGATCCCGATCCCAGCTAATAGAAACGGCAAGCTCATCGCGAGATAATATAGACCTAGTAATAGGAATTGCCGGCGGTCCCAGGCGATACTGAAGCTGTCAAATGGCAGGAAATTTAATATTAGGTATGTCACTGCCAAAGTGAATGAGAAACCCAGACTGGAGATCGCTAAAAGATCGTTGAGGGGAGTATTTCTTAACCTTTGGGAGATGCTCAGCAGGCTACCGCTTGCACCGAAGCCCAATAACGATAAGCTAATCACGAGGAAAGCAAAATGGTAGTATTGTGCAACGGCCAGATAGCGAGTTAAGGTGCTCTCGAGCAGTAATGTCGCCGCTCCCAGGATCCCAACAGAATAAATGACTGGCTTATTCACTGGTTATTTCTCTTAGATTGCTTGGATAAATCTAACTCGAGCTCAATTTCATCACGAATCGGTACACCATCAATGCCATAGAAGGGGATCTCGGGCTTTAGTTTTCGTGATTCCTTGATTGCATCATAATGTATAGCAGTTATTTTAAAGCCTCGCTTATGATAAAAGTCCAGTGCAGGTTGGTTGTCATTGGTGGTAATCAACCACAACCTCGTGCAATTCTTTTCGATTGCATGCATTTCTACAGTCTTTAATAGCGCTGTTCCAATTCCAATCCCTTGAATTGAACTGTTGAGAGAGACGATTTCGCAGTGGTCAGCTTCGATATAGAATGTAATTAACCCCACGATATCTTCACCGAATAATGCAACATATCCGGGCAAAGCGCTTGCATCATGGATCCTGCCACGGGTGACGATCAGGTGGGAGCCCCAGTGGTGGTGGAGATAACGACTGATTTTCTCTTGGTCTTTCCCGACCAGGATACGAAAGGGTGATTTATAATTGTGTGTGGGGTCATGCATTTTCGAGAAATCCATGTATCACAAAATTCATCACTAGGGCAGGTAGCCGGGCTTTACTATTTTAGCAAAGCTTTTCTTGATTGTGCCGCAAGTTTGGATTGCTATGCAAAAGACAGGTCACCTGCAAAAAATTTGGATATTGTTTCTGAGATTGACAGGTAATAATATTCCTCGTTATTGGCGGCTTCCCTCCGCAAAACGTAAAGTATAAATGTACAATGATTATTAACATCACTTTAAATCCTTGACATCAAATCCTGGCATATGGTATCTTTATTTTAGGTAACCATGGGTACACTGATGGGATTATTTTCCAACCTATGTATCTGTTTTTGTGAATCAAATGTATGTCCAAAACTAGAATATACATTACGTCTGGGAATAAGAAGTATTTTAGAGATTCCATGGTCATCTCCGGTTGTAATTTGGGATCAGTCCGATTTTCCTCTAGAGTTCATTCAACCTACGTGCAAAAAAGCATGTAGGGTTTTTTTTATAAACACACTGGTCGATCATCAAATTGATTTTTAAAATCCAGCAATTCTTCGCATGCTGAAAGACTCTATAAATTGAAATTTCCAAATTATGAAAGGAGGGAACGATTACAGATCAATTTCTAAACCTGTACGAGGTCATTACATCACACGAGGGCGATCTAGATCAAGATACGGAGGGTATCAATGTATAGAAAAATTGGCATCAGCATTTCACTACTGCTTGCTGTAAGCGTAGTACTGGCGTTGTTTAGTGCGCCGTTGGGTGGGTTAGCAGCAGATCGCAGTGAGCAAAGGTCAGGAACGTATCTAACTCGAAGAATCAAGTGCAGCAGCGATCGTCACCGCTATGGCATCCGAGGCGGCGATTAATAAGATCGATCCCGTGCTGCGTGAAAAGATGGAAGCTAGAAGCACCGAGCTGGTGAATATCTACGTTTCCGTAACAGAAGCCACAGATCTCAGCAAGTATATGGATAGAATCATCATGCGCCCCGCAGTCTTTGGCGGGATACGCAATGTGTACGGGCAGACAACCGTGAATAAGCTGGTGAAAATTGCGAATCTGCCCACTGTCGCTGCTGTTGTCGGGGTTGGAGAACTGCTGGAGAAACCATATGATCCGGAGGTGGATCGAACCCCATTGGATTTACAAAGCCGTTTGGAAGAGCTCTTGGCGAACGAAGTCCCCTATAGTGAGACCGACAAAGAAGACAGCATGTCGATCCAAGGATGGTTTGATGTACTGGATGGGCACAAATCTGCTGAAGCGTGGGCAAAGGGATATACCGGTGATGGGGTGGTACTAGGGATTCTCGATGACGGGGTTGACTTCGGGCATCCTGACCTGCAGGGGACTTATGCAGTGGTAACAGATCCGAGTTCACCTTACTTCGGCTGGCCGATGGCATTCTCCCAAGTGTCGGTGTATTACTTCGCTTCTGAGATAGATTACCAAGATTTGGGAGCTGTCGGTATCACCCAAGGGTGGAATGGCTCGCGCTGGTCGGATACGCAAACGACAGAGATACCAACAGAGGGACCAGCGGGTGTGTTCAAGATCAAATACACTCCCGTTGGAAGCACGTCAAATTTCAGTTATATCGTTCCGACAACCAGCCTTTCTGGAGAGTACAAAATCGGCACACATCATGACCGCGATTTGCTAGGACTGTACAACAACCGGGTAGCAGTCTTGGTTGTAGATGAGAACGTTGCTGGAGTATACGATACTGTCTACGTTGACCTGGATAACGATAAGGACTTTACCGATGAGAAACCGGTAACCAAAGACAGCCCAGAAGTCTATCGTGACATCGACGGCGATGGTTACGCTGATTTATCTGGGGGTCTCCTTGTCTGGATCAGCGATGGTGCAAATACACCACCCACTGCGGATTGGCTCTGGGGAGTAGCATGTGGAGACGAAGTGGGAACCCTGAAGGCATGTCCGGATCAGGGCGAACTGCTGCTCTTTGCCGGAACTCTGGATGCCAACCCGGTAGGCAGCCACGGCACCCTTTGTGCTTCCAACGCAGCTGGGCAAGGTGTGATCGCGGGCGGATTGTCCGCCCAACCGTTCGCAGTACCAGGCATGGTTGTCGGTGCAGCACCAGAAGTCGGGATCATGGATTTTGGCAACCATTACTACTCGGGTACGGATGAAGATGAGTACCTAGTTGTAGCTCTTGGCTATGACGGAGTTCCAGATTCTGGAGATGAAGTGCAAATTGCCAGCAACTCTTACGGCAATTTCACCCAAATGTGGGGCAGTTGGGGATATTATGGTCGCTTGATCACAGCCTTGAACACATCGATTGCACCGACTTCTACCTGGGTATTCTCTTCGGGTAATGAAGGACCCGGCTACGGCCCGCAGGAGGGCGACAGCAGCCCAACTACGCTGCAGGTCGGTTCTTCCACGCAATACGGCTCAACCAACTGGGATTCTATCTCGAGCATCGATCAGATTGTCTATGGCGATCCCAACTCTTTCTTTGCAAAAGGGCCGAACCGCGATGGTACCTCTGGCTTAGATATCCTGGCGAATGGTGGGCGAGGATCTGGCGATGCGAACCTAAACTATGTCTTGAACGGGTGGACGGCCTGGGAGACGTGGGGCGGGACCAGCCGCTCGGCACCGTTAGCAGCCGGCAATCTGGCGTTGGTGTATGATGCTTATATGGAAAAATATGGCGAATGGCCGACCTGGGATATCGCCAAAGCGCTCTTCAAGAGCGGTGCAACGAATGCGATTAGTGCACCCTTCTACCAGGGTGCAGGTGTGGTCAATGCTGATCGTGCAACCGACTTGGCGGCAGGATTATATGGGGTATATGCTGCTCCAACCGAATGGCAGGTTGGCGATTGGGAAGGGGAGAACTACCTCAACTTTGCTAATATTGCCTGGCCTGGTCAAACGTATACCCAAACGTATACGGTATACAACCCATCCCTTGTTGATATTACCGTAGATCTCTCGGATGGGGTTATGATGAAGTTCGATGGGTATACAACTTCCTTTACGACATCATCGCAGAGTGAGGAGAGTGATTTCAACTTCCACACCCCGGACTACTTGATGGAGATGGACGACAGTCTGATCCCTGCTGACACAGAATTAATGGTTGTCCGCTACGCACATCCTTACGATACTTTCGATCCAGATTACGCCTTTGATGGGGCCCCGAACAGTTCTTGGCGCTTTATGGTGTACAACTGGACCGATGTCAATGAAGATGGCATGCTGTGGGAAGATCGAGACGGGAACGGGGTGGTAAACCATCTGGATGATACTCAGGCGGCTTGGATAACGATGGTTTCTACCGCCCAGCCTACAGCCATCCAAATACTGAGATCCAACCTGGGGAGTATGTACGCATGGATTATGAATTTGGAGGCTTGGCAATCCCGATCATGATCCGCGATCCGCTTGACCGTATGGCAGATGGATACTTCTTCGGATTCCAGCACCGTAACAATGATGGCACGGTTGACCAAACAACCATAGCGATCGAAGTGGAGTTCTACAAAAGGGCTGATTGGGGTTGGCTCTCGCTTGATAAGAGCGACTTGCTTGTACCGATCAGGAGATATGGCAACCTTCGAAGCTGAAGTAGCTGTCCCATCCGATGCCGAACCAGGGGCTTACGAAGGCGTCATCTATGTGGAAGATCCAGGCGATCTTTTACATAGCGAGCACGAAACAGTCTTGCCTGTTGTCGTTAATGTGATTGCTGATCTAGAAGACAACGCATCACTCTCTCTGGGAGGAGAACTAAGGGCGGACACGCTCTACGATAACAGCAATACCTATGGATACTTCAACTGGTATGGTGGCGGCTGGACAGGGGCAGGCGATTGGCGGCATTACTTCTTCAATGTAGATGCGAATGATGTCGCAAATCAGAACCTTCTCGTCCACACATCCTGGGATACGGGTTATCCGACCGACTTCAATACTTTTGTGCTTGGACCGACCTATGACTGTGCATCGAATGGTGAAGAACCGTGCGCATGGTATCAACCAGATCCAGATTTTGGCCAGCCCGACCCGCTGATCTTTGGTCCATACACGCTGCAGCCAATCGGGCAGAGTGAACCGTTCCGATCAGGGGCGACTTATCCATTCTGGACCAGTACTGGTGGCCCAGACGACTGGTTGGTTGTGCCTTTTGGTATGTCTGGACTGCATGAGATTGCGCTGCACAACGTACTCTTTGAAGCAGACACAATGACTACACGGGTTGCAGTTGACGTAGGAACGATCCTGAAGACGATGGATGTAGATCCTTCGGTTGGAGAAGTAGTCGATGACGTGCTGTATTCGCATGGGAATAGTGGTGAAATTACCTTCTATTTCACCCCAACCCTGGAGATGCCGGATCTGACTGCAACACTCTCAGGTCCATTAGCAACAACAACATATGGCCCGTTCATCATCAATATCCCCGATGCTGGAGGCAGCTACGATCCATGGGATCCGAACAATGTTTGGGAACCGATCGAAGTAACCCAAGCTGGAACAACTGAACTTGGTGTACACCTGTATACCGAAGAGGCTCAAGACCCCGATCTGTTTTTGGTATACGATGTAAATGAGAATGGTGTTCCCGATGCTGGAACTGATTACGTGGTCAGCGAATTGGCAATTCGACTGGGACTGATGAAGAGATCGTCGTCAGCAACCCGGATCTCGGGCAGTACCTGGTCGTGTTCCACGGCTATTCGATCGATCCAACCGATGGTGTCGACATGGATTGGGAGTGGTGGACGACGGCACCTGCAGATTATCCAAGCGAAGAGGCAGAATGGTTCAACGAAGCAGTAACCGTCGACCAGGATACACCTGGAGACCCACTCAGTGCAAGTGTCGTGATGACATTCACAACAACTGTCCGTAGTGCAAACCTGCACTTCCTGCTGACAGGTATCCCGGACGGCTCAAATGTCGATCTCTACTTGAGCGATGACTCGGGTGTAATCGCCTCATCAACGAATGCTGAGAATGCTGATGAGCTGATCACTTGGTCACCGGGAGCTGGTGAGTATCGCTTGGGAGAGGGTAAAGACTACACCATCTGGGTGTTGGGCGAAGATGTTCCTGATGGTCCGATCATACCTAATCTGAAAGTGTGGAGCGACGAAGTCAACATTTGGCTTTCGACAACCTCACCAGATGTTGTTGTCAACGCGATAGACCCGAATGAATCAGTCGATGTCATTGTGAACTATGCAATGGACAATTGGCTGCCGAGGAAACAATCGGAGCACGTTTCGTCGTTGGTTCATCGGTTATCGAGGGAGCTTTCGACGAATATATCCAGATCACGAAGAGTGGAAAGCTGCGCGCGCTGTACATGCCGATCATCGCGCGGCATTAGACACGCGCATTATCTGCTCGGGCAATGCATGTTCAGGACCCCTGGGTACTCCGGGGGTCCTGTTATTTCCTGCGGGTGATAAAATTGGGAACGTTATGCACATTTACCGAAAAATAATTAACCTACTCTTTATTGTGGGCTTTGTCTCGATATGGTTGGTCTATTCATTTCCAGCGGACGTTTTCGCGCGTAATAACAGATCCAATGAACCTGATGTCAAAGATGTTCAAGTTGGGAGCCCAGTGGAGAGCGACGGTGTCTTAGTTAAGTTCAAGGACCAAAAAGCCGGTGTAGAGTATCTTGCAACGATGCCGCAAGATGTGGCTAAGGTTAGAAAACATATCAACGCTATCAATGTCTGGTTGTTGAAGAGTGATGGAATTTCAGACCAGGCATTATTGGAGCAGCTTATGGCAGACGATGCTGTTCTGTGGGCAGAGCTGAATGGGCTGATGCACATCACCGCATTAGAGCCGGACGACCCGTATTATCCCGGATATCAAGAGAATCTCAGGGTGATTGAGATGCCAGATGCCTGGGGAATCTCAACCGGCACAGGGAACGTGATTGCCATCATTGATACTGGCATCGATATGACTCATCTAGATCTAAAGGATAAGATTTGGCAGAACAGTGATGAGATTCCTGGGAACGGTATCGATGATGACCAAAATGGGTATATCGATGATGTTCGAGGGTGGGATTTTGTAAACAACGATAATTCACCGCAGGATGACCACTGGCATGGCAGCCACGTGGCGGGGATTGCCGCGGCTAACACAGATAATTCAATCGGTATCGCGGGGATATCCTGGGGCACCAAATTGATGCCGCTCAAGGCATGTAACATAACCGGTAATTGCTATTTCTCAGATGCGGCCAGTGCAGTGATTTATGCAGTTAATAATGGCGCAAAAGTATTAAATATGAGTTTTGGAGGTCCTGAGAATAATTCAACTTTAGAAGACGCTCTTTATTATGGTTTTGAGCACGGCGTGATCATGGTTGCCTCTACAGGGAATTATCTAACCGATGTATTTTTCCCGGCGAGTTCGGTGTACACAATCGCTGTCAGTGCTACTGATAACGTAGATGAAATCTGGAATGATGGGGCATTGGGATCAAACTTTGGTGAGGAAGTGGATATTGCTGCTCCAGGTGTAAGCATTGTCAGCACAATCCCAGATGATCGTTATGAGTATGGGTATGCAACTGGCACTTCGATGGCCACACCTCATATAAGTGGTGTGGCCTCATTAATTTGGAGTGTGAATCCTTTGCTCACAGCGGATCAAGTAAAGCAAGTACTTCTCACGACCGCGGTCGATATCTCCGATCCTGGTTTCGATATCTACACCGGATATGGGCGAGTTGATGCTTATGCGGCATTGGCATATGCCCTGGTCAACCTACCGGAAATGCAAACGCTCTATTTCCCATTAATTCAGTACGAATATTCAGATGCGCAAAAATTTTAGTTTTCCATTCGTTTCAATAATGAGTAATTGCACATAATAAAGAGACTACAGTTCTGATGAATAAATGTGCGTAGCCACTTCTTGATAGTATTTCACAGGATTGTGTAACAATTTTTTGGCAAAGTTGGTCTTGTAGGGTTGCTTACTCGTGTACATGCCATATCGTTGTATTCTTTATAATAATTGCGTGTAGACATATGAAATTGCGATCTCGGTATGCTTCATGCAAGGGTTTACTAGAATAACTCACCAACACTCTTTTATACATTGAAGCCGTTTATTATTTCAATAAGAATCTATGTCTACATTGCTGTGCTAACATAGGTGGGTGATATAATGACGCAAGCTTGAATCATGACAACCTGAGAAATCTCAATCCTATATAAAGCTTTGTATCCTTGATCAAAGGGATTAGTACTGTTTCACATCCTATGGCGGAAATCAGCGAACTCAGTGAGCGCGAGGTACAGATATTACAGCTTGTGGCGACCGGGGCGAGCAACAAAGAAATCGCCAACCAGTTATACATAAGTACAAATACAGTTAAAGTCCATTTACGCAATATCTTCGCCAAGATTGGTGTAGCCTCGCGCACTGAAGCAGCAATGTTTGCGGTGCAAAGCGGATTGATTCAACCGGTGGGTGAGGAACAACATGGACTAAGTGACCGATTACCGGTTCACGAAAATAGTTCGGGCATGAGTTCCTTATCTTTTCGATATGTAGCATATGCAATCATAGGATTACTTCTCATTACTGTAACAATCTTCGGGGTGTACTTGCTGCGCGATCCAAATACATTTGCTTCTACACAAACAGAGTTAGTAACAGAGGAATCAAGATGGCAAACACGTAGTGAATTACCAACCGCAAGAAGGGGATTAGCTGTAGCAGCGTATGAGAATGTAATTTACGCTATCGCTGGTGAAAGTGCTGAAGGTGTGACTGGAATTACCGAGATATATCAGCCTGAGACTGATACTTGGACAACCGGGATCCCTAAGCCGGTACCTGTGGTTGATGTTAAAGCTATTGTTTTAGGAGGGAAGATTTACGTACCCGGGGGAAAGCTTGCCTCTGATGAAGTTACAAATATCCTTGAAATCTATAATCCTCGGACAGATAAATGGGAACTTGGTGCCGAATTACCATTTGGGATTAGTGCATACGCAGCTTCAGGTTTTGAGGGGAAACTTTTTCTATTTGGGGGCTGGGGAGGAGAGGATTACTTAGACACTGTGTTTGAATATGACCCTAATCAAGATAGTTGGGTTGAGTTAACCAAGATGCCCATCAAGAGAGCTTATGGTGGAGCGGCGGTTTCGGGGGGGAAGATTTATGTTCTAGGTGGTATAAATGACGAGGGCGTCTTATCAAATAACCATGTCTACGCCCCTGAACTTGATCAAGTAGATATGAATCCGTGGAGTGAGGCGGCAGATTTACCAGAAAAACGATATGCGATGGGTGTTACCAATGTTGTCGAAAATATTTATTTGATTGGGGGATCCCATGATAATGGTGTGCTCGATTCTTACATATATTTCCCTACCACAAACTCTTGGCAACAATTAGATCAGCCATTTATTCAGTCTCTGACTAATTTTGGACAAGTTTTACTTGGTACGCGGGTGTATCTAATGGGGGGTGAGACAAACGAAGAAGTTATTGCAAAAAACATAAGTTATCAAGCAATTTATACACTTTCAATCCCAGTTGTGTCAAAATCTGAAGAATAATAAAAGCTGAGAACAAATATAGTATCTCAGCTTTTTATTGGCTTTTTTGGAGATTAATACAATTAACAATTATGGAGAATACGGTAATGATTCGTAATCTAGTTCACCCAGCTCGGTGGTCTCTCCATTTGTGACTGTAAATAAGAATTGATCGTTATTATCCGGATCATGGAGGAGGTAGGCATCGATAACTATATCCAGTATCAGCCCATATTTTCCCGCAGGGATGTCAGCAAATACGAAACGACCATTCGGGTCCACGTAAGCTCGGGGAGAGGATGCGCGATCATAGGACGCAATTCTTTCCACACCTTGATCATCCTTGCTGACGGCTGCCAAATATAATATCGCATTGGTTGCCGGTGCGCGCTCAATTAGTAGTAAGCCAGTTACTACACCCGAATCCGATTTTGGCTCTGGTATTGGACCATTGGTTGCCTCTACTGATATCGTAGGAGCTTCTTGAGGTTCGGGATAGGGGGAATAATCAGAAATCTGAGGTGGTAATGGATATGGATATGCTGTCGTTTCGATTTCTGGAGAAGTTTTAATTTCTTCAGATTGCGGTATAGTTGGAGAACTCGAGCATGCGCTCAATAGACACAGTGCCCAGGTAATCAAGACAATAGTCAATATTCGTGCCATACTTACCTCTCGAAAGGTTATTGGGATATGCTAGAGAATTATGAAAATGCTGGGGCGACCGTTTTCAGGTCGCCCCACCTTACTCCATATTGAGGTTTCAAAGAGTCGATCTGCTAAGGATTAACACCTTCGTACGTTAGTAATTGGTCAGAAGTTGTACTTGATCCGAGCTCGTTCACAACCCCAACGATTTGTGCACCAACACCAGCTGTGCAGGTTCCGGATCCGACATATGCATTAGCAATTTGGCCTAATTGCAGGGCATTCAAAGCTTGTCCAGGAGCTAATGATCCACTAACAGTATATGTTGAACCGGTGAAGGTGCAGTTCACGGATGTAGTTGTAGAGCCGACATTCATGATGTTGAAACCCGTGAAATAGCCGCCATTGCGATCCATGATCAATGGCATGACGACAGTCTCGGTGGCTGCAGTAGGATCGAAAGCACCGTAAGCTTCACCGTTGAGGCCTACCCTCAACTGGTTGACAATTGCGACCAATGGTTGGTTGGCTGAGTTTGCGCTTACTTCCGCAGAACCCACGAATCTGGCAAGAGGAATACAGTTGCTGTTGGCGCCATTCGCAAATGCTGCCAGGGCAAAGGTCTTGGATGATTTCGCCGGAATAGTCTGTGTCTCAGTGCAGGCAGTGCCGTCAGTAGGAGTATATGATAGGGTTACAGCGGTGCTTAGATCACCAACATTTTGGACTTGCACACCAGTCTGGTAGCCAGCATTATTTGCGTTGATGAGAGGCATAACTGGATTAGTGCTGCCACTAGTAAAGCCGCTGTAGGCAAACATAACATCAGGATTCTCCTCTATAACGCTTGCCGCAATAGCTACATCGCTTTCCACAATTGCGGAAAAGACCGCCTGAGTATGTGTTTCAGCTGCTTGGTTGAACGTGTGCGCTGCCCCGGGTTTGACGGTTGCTGAGTTGGTTGTCCCATCGCTGTAGTTCACGGTGACGCTTGCATCGGTTGAACCGGTGTTTTGCACATTGAACCATGTATTATATCCAGAGTTATTTTTCATTAACAATGGAATCAGCACATTCAGGCTGCCTTCAGTTGCAGCGGAGTATGAAGCGGCTGCCAATCCGCCATCACCCAGGATATTTCCTATGGCTGCAACTCTTTTATCCGATGAGATCACTACTGAACCGTTGAAACCATCTGCAACGGTTAATGGGAAATAAGTCTTGGAACCATTTCCTGGAACGCTATCTGGAACGGTTGTAGCGATTGTCCCATCTTGATTATAGAAAACTATTGATACTGTTGCAGTATCGGGATCTAGGTTTTGTAATTGAAAACCTGATGTATAGGTGAAAGCTTGAGCAGAAGCTCCCCCTACTGCACTAAAGGCAACGAAAACAAATGAAAAAACTAGCAAGATACGAATCGCTTTCATTATGAGGTCCTCCATTTATTATAAAATGATATATGTTGAAAAATCTTGTTGTAATAATTTTAGCTGCATAAGGTAGATTATCAATACCTCATTGGAGTTATTTAAATCACCACAACACAACTTCGACTTGGATTTAACGAGTATTTCTTTAAACTTGATAATACTAATGGGTTAATTTGTGATGTATTCGTGTTTTGCTGCAATACTAACTAATGCCCAGACAATTTCATAGAGAATTACTACCAGACGAAACGCGATTGCCACCACAACTGCAACAGATGAGGGCATGATGTTAGCTAGTAACAAACTCAACCCGACTTCAGTTATTCCTAAATTGGTTGGTAGAAAGAAGAACGCTAATGATAGGAGATTAACCAGACCAAAACTCCCAATGATGTAAGGTAGATTTTCAATTGGAATTGAAGTAATGCTGTTGCCAACAGAGAACAAAAGTAATCCACCTAATATCCACGCAAAGAGATATGTAATCAACCATTTCAGAATTTCTAAATAACTAAATTGTGCTGCTTCAATTTTCAACAGCCGGAAGATCCAATCCATAAATCTCGGCTGAATTACTATTATGCATATTAGGACGATAATTCCAAGGAGAAAGGGGTTGAGTTGGTATTGTAGGATAATTGGAATTGAGAAAATCACACAAACGAATACGCTTGACAACACTGAAACAGCTAATTCCATACCACTGGCTACAGTGGTGAGTTTTGGATCAATTCCTTTCTTCATATAGAGCTGAGCGCGATTCGCGATATACCACAGCGTCCCAGGAATTCTCTTGGTGATATTTGCGATGGAGAACAATCGAAAATGTGTGATGTAGTTTACGTGTTTACTTAACGTATTCATTATCCAACCCCATACCAAAGCGACAATTGCCAAGTCTATACTGTACAATATAAATGATAGAGCAAAGAATTGTGGGTGGAACTGCCAATTGTAGGCCAGGAGCAGGTGCCGCTCTCGATATACCAAGTAACCTAGAATTGCGATTGCTATAAGTATGGTTATGGCCGGCAGAAGCAAAGGATTGATCTTGCTTGGTTTACTGGCGAAATTGCTTTGCTTCGTTATTGTAGGAGGTTGGTTGTTTTCAGGCACGAGAGCATATAAAAATGAAGTGATTGGATAGATTTACTGGAACAAATACATTCAAAAGGAGACGTAATAGTTTTTGAGGTTTCTTGAGTAAGAAAACTATGTCATCTGTATTCCGAGGGAATACGACCTCTCCGTAACCTACTACTTTATTTATTTTCAGTCCATTATCGACAAGCAATCTTTCCCAAAACCGCCGAGTGCCATATCGCTGGAGGGGTTGACCATCATCGAAGACATCTCCTGTAGAGTAGACATACCTGATATTTCCAAAGAAACCGAAAGCATTGGGCAATAAAATACATGCTATGCCATCCTCCTTTAAGATGCGCGTAATCTCCTGAGCCCCACAAACAGGCGTGATGTAATGTTCCAAGCTGCCAATATGGGTAATATAGTCAATAGATTTATCTTTGAGTGGTAATTTTTCTCCATCACCAACAATCCAACGAGCATGGGATGATTGTTTTTGCCCGTCGCGTAGCGCTTCTATAGCGAAATCAATCCCTAAGGCCTGTAAACCGATTTCTTCCGCGCTCGCTACCAAGCGTCCTTTTCCACAAGAAATATCGGCTAAGGTATTTCCGGCTTTTGGGTTTAAAAGTGAAATTATCCAAGAGTAGAATGAGTCACGCTGCAATAAGCCCTCATTTGAATATATTTCACTATAGGCAGCTTGAGTATCACTCGAGCTTTCCATCTTTGGGTGCCGTATCTCAATCATTTGTTTTGATTGCCGTTATCGTCATTAACGGTCCGTGTAAATCCAGACTTCCAAGAAAGAATATAGGTGAAGAAAGAATTCGTGAAATTGGATGATATAGGAAACCTACGATGAATTGTCGATACTCTGATTTCATTTTTCGCTTATTCAACCAAAAACGTACGTCCAAAACAAAGGTTGGATAGCTTCCAATTCTACAGCTCGCACCAAGTATCTTAAACTTTGAAAGGTGAAGCATCATTGAAATGGTTTTCGGTGTAAAGACATATAAATGACGTGGTGCATCAAGACCTGCCCAGGTTGAACCAAATAACTTTGCATCCCAACTGTCACCATTTGGTACCCGGAATACTAAAATGCCGTCTTCTTTCAAGATACGGTTTATTTCAAAGAGCGACCCAAGGGGATTATGAAGGTGTTCCACTACATCCCACATTGTTATGACATCGAAGAATTGATCTGGGTAATTTGCTTCTTCGATTGTGCCAGCGAACACGTCCAGATTGTACTGATCGCGCGCTATTCCGGCTGCGTGAGCACTGGTTTCCACACCCATTAAGTCCCAAGAACCCAATTTCTCCATATCTCGTAGAAAATGGCCTGTTGCGCAGCCGATATCGAGTAATCTGCCTTGGTTTTTATGACGTGTAACAAACCTACGCCGTTTATCCATCCCGTATTGGAGCGCACGATTAAGTAACCATGAATTGTTACTGTGCTTTAGAGTTGGTGCATGCGATTCATACTCAGGAGGATAATGTTGTCCCATCTCATCGAATGATGGACGCGGGTTTTGATAAATCAGTGCACATTCCTGACATTGAACGATACTTACTTGAATATCATCTCGTTCCAGCAATAAATCTGAGAGTCGGAAGAGTTGTCTATTCCGGTTACCCTGGCATAAATTACAGTTTACCGTTTCCATCCGTCTACCCAACCATTTACTAGAGGAGGGATTAATTCAGATTTTTGTTGCATAATATCTCGAACGATAATCTTTATAGACCGTAATATTGAAAAGACAAATAATAATACCCTCTGCAACCCATGTGAGTACCGACGATAGAATATAATCTGATTTCGAATTTTATAATACCTCGATCGCGGTTTAATTTTGTCAGCGCTTTTAGAAACTTTGTGCCAAACCTTTGCTTGTGTGATGCAGACAGCGTGATAGCCAGCGATGCGTGCGCGCCAGCAATAATCTACCTCTTCACCATACATTACTAGTGTCTCATCGAACATACCAATTCTATCTACAACATCCCTTTTTATTATCATTGCGCAGCCACTCACAAAATCCACTGGGATTGTCTTTGGAAGATCCACAGGGGCTATTTTTCCATGGTATGAGTTATGCGTAAGTAATGTGCCACCTAACATGTGGTCGCCTAAATACCAGATTCGTTCAGGCTGGGAGTAATAGAATATTAAGGGGGCAATAATTGCAAATGAATCTGATTCGGAAATGTAATGTTGAATTTCTTGATAGAATTTTACATCAACAACGGTGTCATTATTTAATAATAGGATCCAATTGGCTTTAAGATTAAGAGCAACTTGAATCCCTTGATTAATCGCTCTGACATAACCCAAATTATTATCGTTAATGATGAGTTGGAGCTCATCACTAAATTTCGATTTGAATGATTTGGGCGAATCATCACTAGAGCCATTATCGATTAATATTATTTGGTTGAGTGATACACCCGCATGGATGAGTGATTCGATACACTCAATAGTATCATGCTCTAGATTCCAATTAACTATTACTATATACAACATCAGTTTACTTTCAAGGATTAAATAGTTACGTCCAGTGAAAAATTCAGGTCGAGAGTATATCATACCGGCTACGTATAGATGTAGCCACCTAGTATCAGGTTAAGTATAATAGCGTATATGCGAATTTTATATATTGTGGGGCGGGAAATTGAATATCCACGGAATGATGTCCTCTTGAGAGCATTTCAACGGTTTAGCAATGTGGATGTAATCGGCGTGCAGAAACGCCCAAGTTCATTGTTGATTAACAGCATTATTTTGACATTGCGCGCAACTCCCAAATTGCTTTTCTCACGATACGACTTGGTTTTTATTGGCTTCTATGGTCACATCATCATGTTATTAGTTGGATGGCTGTCGCGTGCACCAGTGGTCTTCGATGCTTTTCTCTCTACTTATGATACTATCTGTTTTGATCGAGAGATATTTCACCCGAAATCAATTATTGGGCGGATTGCATTCTGGTTGGATAGATTCACATGCCAGATTGCTCAACAAGTACTTTTGGATACACCTGAAAATGTGCGATACTTTGTTGAAACATTTAACCTCTCAGACAATAATATTAAAAGTGTCCCTGTTGGATGTAATGAAGATGTATTCCATCCACAATTAGGCCAGCCTGATGGGGGTTTCTGGGTCCTGTTTTACACTACTTATTTGCCATTACATGGAGTGGATATCGTAATCGAGGCAGCAAGTCAATTAGCCGCCTACAAATCCATCCGATTCCGCATCATTGGCGATGGCCTTGAATATCCTCGTATTCAACAGATGGTGATTGAACGCGCTTTATCAAACATAGAATTGCTTCCATCTGTTCCGCTTCATAAATTACCAGAGGAAATTGCGGCAGTTGACGTATGCCTGGGGGGGCATTTTGCGTTCAGTGGGAAAGCCAATCGAGTGGTTCCTGGAAAGATATACCAGATATTGGCTATGGGCTGCCCATTGATTGCAGCCGATACTCCCGCAAATCGCTCAATATTAACACATATGGAATCGGCTATGTTATGTCAGACGGGAAACCCAGGGAGCCTAGCAAAAGCTATTCTCCTGCTTAATCAAAATAACACTTTGCGCCGTTACCTAGGGGAAAATGGACGATCGTTGTACGAGAAATGTTGCAGTGAGGAACTGATCACCAAGAAAGTAAAAAATATCGTAGAGAACATTTGTGAAGGCAATCTATGAATATTGCTTTTATTACCTTGGGTTTTAATCCGGTTAGAACTTCCGGATTGGATATTAGTGGTGAAAGATTGGTGCGAGGTTTGTTGGAAAGGGGACATCAAGTAACTGTATTCGCAATCGGCCCCCCCGCTCTTACCGAACTGGAGATTCATCCAAATTTGAAGGTTTTTCGGATTACGCCCAACCCAACAAACTGGATTGGTTATTCTATACAAGCCGCATACCAACTAAGGAAAATCGAAAAAATCCAATCATTTGATATTAAACATTTCTGGGATGTACATTTTGCTTATGGTTATCGGGAACCCTATATCGCATCACTACAGCACTCATTCCAGCAACGAATAAATACGCGTCATATTAGCATACAACGATGGATTTATTATCAAACAGCTCGTTACTTTGCAGAGCGACCATCTGTGAAGCGGGCGAAGGGATTGATTGCAGGTAGCAGGACTACATCAAGCCAATTCCGTAAGGAGTATAAACTTAAATCGCATCAGGTAGCTTTAGCACGGCATGGTATCGATATTACTAAATACCAGCCAGGAATTGACGTAAGCTCATTACGTGACAAATTGGGAATTGCTAATAATGAACCTGTTATTATGTTTGCAGGATTTATTACTCCTCGCAAGGGAATTGATTATTTGGCTACCGTCTTACCCAGCATACACCCAAAACCACGCCTTATCCTAGTGGGGAAGATGGATTCTACTTTTCGATCTGAGTTTTATAGATTAGTTGGATCTGCACACGAACAAGTAATTGAAGTTGGTTTTGTCGCTGATGAAGACATGCCAAAATATTATTCATTGGCAGATATATATGTTTCTACTTCCTTATTAGAAGGATTTGGATTGCCAATTATTGAATCATTAGCATGTGGTACGCCTATTGTTGCATTCCGAGGTGGTTCTATTGCGGAAATAACCGGTCCGGGAGGAAAACTAACTGAGCCAGGCGACACGGCGACAATTGCTTATGAGATTTCAGAGTTATTATCGGATCCAGATCAAAGGAAAGCTTTGGGAAGTAGGGGCAGACAGTATGTTTTGGAGAATTTTACCGTAGACATGATGGTTGATGCAATGGTGGATGCATATACTCGCTTTAGTGGTGAATAATCTTCCTAATAAGGGAGAATTGGTTATTTAATACGATAGATATACAGGATGGATCAAGGAAATTATGTGACAATTATTGCCCGGAGAATGAACAGCATCCTTCTTGTGATTTTTTCGTAAACTTAGGGATGGTTATGTTGGTATTCTCTCAAAAATCCAAACTCTATCCTGGTGATATATGGGTCCAAAGCGCGGGCTTGCGAGTAATTGTTCAACGGGTAATAATGGATATTGAGAGTTGACAGCACCTTGACGTTGACCAATATATACATGTGTTATTCCGCGCTCGTCCAAGGCGTGCACAACATCTGGGTGATCAATGCCTTTTGCTTCAATCTCTGCTACAAGAGAATTAACCCAATCATAGTAATCTGACCGGTACCCTTCCTCGGCCACATAATTCAGTGGAGGGAGCATTGTTTGATGGTTTGCGACCAAAGGTAGCCACCAGCCTCCATCAGACCCAACAACAGAAGTCCCGCCATAAGCAAAAAAAGCGTTCACTAAGAAATTTGAGTTAGATGGTAAATTATCTGCAATCCAGTAGCTAGCATTAATATCAGGTCTAGTTAACAAAGCATACCCATCTGGGTCCACGTTATTTATCCTTTGCTTCACCCCCCATATACCTAGATATCCAAATAGTATCAAGGTAGATGTAATAACGAGCGCACGTATAGCTATGGTTTTTATTTGAGAAGTATACCTACCTAGCTTTGTCGGATGGTACGCTACCAAAGCGATTATCATGGCTGTACCAGCTCCGAGGAATAAACTTACCGGGAAATAAGCTGCTATGAACACTGCAAAGTTGCTGAGTGCACCTTGACCTGGTAGACGTAACCATTGTGGATTTGCTGCTACTAATATGAGTAACCACCATAAACTAATAAGCATTACGCTTCTATTCCGTTTTAATATCCCCCATACAATCACTAGGAATGTGAGTACCCATATCGCTGTTGGAACATATTGCCAAACATCTCCAATAGAATTCAATTGCTGCATCGTATTCGAGATTGGAATAGTTTGGGATGTTAGTTGTGCTGCTAAGATATCTGGAAGATTTCCCCCAAATGCGTTGATAATCCATGGGAGACATAATGCAAGAGAGATAATTGATATCAGAAAAAATTTCCGTATCAATGTGAGTGAGAATATTTTTGTTGCATATAGGATGTAAAAAGACGGTAGGAATAAAACTGCAAATATCAATACACGGTAGTGGGATAGTGCCATTCCTGCTAGCACAGAACCAACAAGGAAGCTCATCCGTTTTGTTGACGTAAATCCATGAAAGTATTTCCACGCCAGAAATACCCACGTTGCCAATATTAACAGCCCAGTCAGTTGAGTATATCTTCCCCAATTTACATAATACATGGGGATAGGAAGTAATAATCCTGCAATTAGTAAAGTTACGATTCCTGACCATCGATTCTTGCTAATAAGCAATGATACTGGATACAGGCTGAAAACAGCAAACGCGTTTATGATCTGGCCTACCCATAGTGTTGATTGTGGTAGTGGGATATTGGTTAGCCAATGGAAAGTAGCCACTAGTGAATGAAAACCAAAATGGTATGTGAACGTAGCAAGTTCAGTGTATGGTTTCCAAGAATTAAATAAACCGTTATTATCCACAATCAGTTGGGCAATCATGGTATGCTGGAATGAATCTCCCCACATTGGAGCGTCTAAGTTGCGGATAGGCCAGAATCTTGTCGTGATAACTAATCCGATTATTAGCAACAAAACTAGGTCAGGTATAAAAATTCGAGGTGTCTTAAGATAATTTAGTGAACTAACATATATACCTGAAATATATTTTGATCTCGTTGAGCGGTCAGCTAGTAGTTTTATAGGTTGGTAGTTTTTCCGAATGATGAGAACTAGGCCAAGGAGCGGTAGCAACCACGCATAAAGAAATCCTAATTGGATGTGGAAAAGATTTGAGTACAAGAATAGGATTGGATAGATTGCAATAGATACGCCTGATGCAAGAGAATATTTCTCAGGCCATCGATATTGATTCCATTTATCCAAAATTGTGCTGAGGATTCCATATCCGGGTATTATGATTAGAACAGCACTGGCAAAGAGAATGTTTAACCAGTAAATTCCTTCCTGCAACAACCCTAAAATCAAGCCTTTTTGTTCATAGCTTAATTGGAAAGCAAGCTGATTATTTGTAGGCTTGCCATCTAGATATGCTGATCCACTCAGATATGAATCGGCTGGACCTACACCTATTTGCACACTTCCATCTCCTATCATCTCTAAAAAGAGGTAATAATCTTCGTTTGTTGAATCAATTAGCTCGTTGAAAGAAAACCGGTGATATCTTGGTTCATTTATCTCCGAAATCCGCAAAGTAGATTCCGCAAGAAGAACTGCATTATCCATTGAACTGGTGAGCAACGATAATTTGATTATTCCCTCCCCATTTTCTTTGGGTGACAAATGGATTCGGATTCCATTTAATCCATCAAATCGGGATAGAAATGATTGACCAATTTGGTTCTCGCTATTCAGATTAATAAAGTCTACTGTGGATGGCTGCTCGGGCTGTAATATTGTTGAACAAGCAGATAAGAGAAAAATGATAGATAGCAATAAGCTCCATTGGATCTTTGTTACATCTACATTGTCCATTAGTGTAATTGGATAATAATAAATGGAGGAATAAAATTTCTAATTTAGATCATCATCCAAATGTTGATCTAGTTCAAACCGCCGGAGCCGGTACAGCGTCTCTTCAAGTATTTTGCGGTTAAATCCTACTAAGTCAGCCACTAATCCGATTAAAAGAACTTGAAAGCCCACGATGAGTAGCGCGGCTGACATGATGACAGATTGAATCAAACCACCACCAGTTTGGACTATGTAATTTAAATACAAGAAGCGTACACCTAGAAAGACGCCTAAGAATATCATGAGCAGCCCGATGGTTGTGAAAACACGCAAGGGACGGTACATTGTATAGGCACGGATGATCGTCGCAGACGATAATGACAAGTATTGCGGCATGCTGCGCATCAAGCGTGAAGGTCGTCTCTGTGGATTGGTGCGCACTGGTACATATTCGATCGGAATCCTTTTTGCACCAGCCTGGATCAACGTCTCCAGAGTGTAAGAGTACTCACTAAGCACAAGTGTACGCAAGGCTGCATCTCGCGTAATTGCCCGGAATCCACTTGTCGCATCGGGTGTATTAACACCGGATGCTTGGGCAATCACCCAGCTGCCCATCCGCTGGAGCATTCTTTTTGTTGGTGAAAACGATTTCAGGGTTGCCACTCCTCGGTCACCAACTACGATCTGTGCCCTGCCAGCTAATATTGGTTCAATCAGATTTTGGATATCACCGGCGTGGTATTGGTTGTCTGCGTCGGTATTAACAATTATGTCTGCGCCCATGCGCAAACTAGCTTCGAGTCCTGCAACAAAACCGGCTGCAAGACCAATATGTTCTGGCAATCGAACGATGTGATCGATGCCAATTGATTTAGCGATTTCAAGTGTGGAATCCGTGCTGCCATCGTCAATTACCAGTGTTTCGATCTTATCGATACCCGGCATATGGGTCGGCAGCGCTGCGACCGTTTCAGGTAGGGTTTCAGCTTCGTTGTAGCAGGGGATTTGGATGATTAGTTTCACAAGTGCCCGTGTATTTTAAGCAATGCGAGAATTAGCGAACCAACCAGTATATCTGGTTTAGTCAACATGAAGTATACCATCCTGACCATCCAAAAGGAATCTTCGAAAATAAAATAGCGGTGTGCTGCGACCGCTATTTACTAAGAAGTTACATTCAATTTTTATAACCGATGAGAATCGATTGTGTTGGATATTATTACCCAGGATCATTATTGATCGTAGGTAGATATGTGAAGTATCCTACCCGAGCGATCACTTGGTAAGATGCATCATCGCCAGTGATCCGGTCATCTATCGGTATGATCCTGAGAAACACTGTCTGGTCAGCGGCGGAAATATACTCCAAACTGGTGGGTTGACCAAAGTCTATTGACGGCGATTGGCCGATCTTACCACCGGAACTGTTGAATATACTGATATCACCTGGAGCTGCCCCGCCGGTGGGTATAACATCCACATGGAGTGTGTCGCCTGCTCGAAGGAGGATTTGCGCCCAGTCCTCGTCCCCTTGCCAGGTTGAGTTATCTAATGGGTTGCAGAAGTTATGGATCTGGTTCGTAACTACTCCATCAAAGTGAGTAGCCAAGTTTGAGGTGTTGTCTATCTCCCATTGATCTGTCTGCGAGCACACAATATCAGGCACACGGGTACTGGCATCTGCGGTCAAGGAGAATGCTTCTTGGTTGCCGATCAGGTCGACTCCCCGTATCCGGAAGGCATACGAATGACCTGTGTCAACGAGAAACCATTTTTCTGTTTGATCTGAAGGTATATTCTCTCCCCAAGTTTGCCATGTTTCATCGTCTATTTTGGCTTGCAAGTCGTAATACCCCATCCCGGCCAAGTTGTCAGTCCCGCTCCATTCTAAATGGATCACCGAACTCATTAGGGACTCTGGTAGAGACTTGAGCTGTGTTGTAGGGGGTGTATGGTCGATGGCCAAATCCCAAACCACAACATCTTTACGATTGCCGGCATAGTCGAATACTTTTGCATAGAAAGCGACCTCACGCTGATCAGATATGCTGGATGTGTCAAGGTAGGTTGACCACCCATCAGACCCAACCGAATCAGTATCTAGATAAATCCAGTCTGTATTTTGCCAATCTCCTGAATGCCAGTAGAAATCAACATGACTCATACCAGATTCCATGTCATTGGCCTGTACGAGCAGTGGCACTCCATTAGTGGGTAAGAATATGGCTCCGGGTGGGTTTGTGAAAGCGGCGAGCGGTCTGTCCCCATCATGATAGATACCCATTGTGTATGAATAAGTTTCACCACCTGCGGTGGGATGATTCCATGCTTGCACTTTAAGGAAGTACACACCGGTACGGTTGAGTGTGTAAGAAAACTGTGAATCAGTTTGTTCGGCGTAGACGATATCATCATTTTCAGTTACTACTGATGTACCATCGCCGTCCAAGAGGAAGATATATGTATCTAAGTCAGAATCTATCTGCTGGGCTTGAGTCGTTACACCAACATGGTCTCCAGCAATCCCGTAGAAGGAATAGAAGTCTATATCGCCACCCGGGCAGATCTCGGCAGTGATTTCCTGATTGTAGCTGATTGGTTGGGCAAGTGCGGGAGTATCTCCGGCGTCAACACCGGTGATGCAATAAGGTGGATTTGTTTGATCGATTGTGAAGTCATCGATATACCAACCAAGATAATTGTTGTACATATCGTCAAGTGTCTCGAAATGAAAACGCACTTGGATTGTGTCCCCAGCATAATCGGACAAGTCGATTGCTGGACTGCGCAGCCACCAGTTTGGGGGATCATCATGCAGCTGGAGCAGGTTGACGAATTTACCGCCATTCCGAGATATTTGTACCCAGCGTTGATCCCATTGTGAATTGGTGGTTTCCGTTTCGTAACGGTACCAGAAGCGCAGGAAAAATCCTGTTTCGGGGATACTGACTGGTGGTGAGGTTAGATCACCGTAGTTTGCGCTTCCTGTCGCGTAGCCGGAATCAGAATTTGTATCGTAGACCCAACTGATTGACCCGCCATTGGGATTGGAGATAGATGCCTGATCCCAATAGCTGCTGTTAACCCATCCTGATGGACCATTCTCCATGTCATCGCTGTATGGGGCTGTTACGAGACCAGAGGTTGTTGGATTTGACGTGATCGTGAATTGCGTTAATGGGCTCCAGCTGGTCTCGCCAGCGCCATTGCGAGCTTGTACCCGCCAGAGATATTCACCTGGAGGATTAGATCCCATATGCAGGATAGGCGCGGACTGCCACTCCCGCTGCTCGCCGTTGACCACAAACCTGAATTCCCGCGCGCCTCCGCGGTCATCAGCGACCAGCGTTTGGGATGTGTATTCGCGATGCGTACTGGCATTTTGTGGCCACAACGGCTGTGGAACAGCAGGTTTATATGTTCGGGGGTAGATGGCTAGTGAGGAAGCTCGATCACTACCAATCCTGTTATCACTAAGATTGGCGTCATCCTGGATGAAAGTATCTCCCCGGCCACTACCGTCGGTATTATCAAACAGCGTTGCTAGTGAATTTGAACCCACTTGCAGCGATGTGGCTTCATTTACACCGACAGTTCCCAGCGTGTAGAAAAGAGTTGGATTTCCAGAATGCTCCAGAACAGTGCACGTGCCCTGGAAGTCAGCTTCACTATATAGTACGATTTGATTCGGCTCAGGACTGCAGACCGGTTGTGGGTCCGGACATTGGTATTCCTTAATAACATGCCGTAATCCGGGAAGACCAGCTGCCATATTGCCATCATTGTCCCTAATCTCTAAGGCCAGGCTGATGGGACCATCTGGGACATTCTGTGCACATAGATCCCATTGATAGCTAAATGGTGAAGATGTAAAAATCTGACCGATTGGCTGCCATTCACCTTCAATCTTCGCTTTGAACCTGGCGTAGCTCAGTCCGCTATCTCCGTCAGCTGCCCATCCTTCTAGGTCAAGCTTATTGTTGGTGATGTAATCTCCGGTCTGAGGAGCAAACATGTCGCCTACAGGTGGGGTGATGTCGCCGGGCGGAACATTGGCTGAGATGTATGAAGAACTGAATTCATCACACACATCATCAGTCTGGCAGTATGGCTCGTCCCAAGATACTCGCGGCCGGCCGCCATTGATCGCAACGTCCGAGAATTGGATATCAACCGAAACGCCCCAATACGACCAGTATGGTGTGCTCTCGACCTGAAAATGCAGATGATGCCCGGTGCTCGCACCTGTGTTATCCGCTATGCCGATATATTGGCCCTGCGCGATGGGGGCACCGATTTGTTTGAGAGTGGGTGGGATGCTGTCTTGGGCTAAATGCAGGTACAGCTGGTAAGTAACTGGGTAGGTCGAGGTGTCCTTTAGTACGAGATAGTTGACGCTGTCGTGATTATCGTTGGGGACATCATCCCGCCACAAGTATACGGTGCCCGATTTAGCTGCATGGATATCAAACATCGTTTTTGAGATATAGAAGTCGAAGCTGTAGTGGGCGTTTCCACTGGTGATATCAGCATCATGGGCTACTGACCTTGAGAGAAAGACTGTTTCCCCAGCCCGCCAAGGGAGTAGATAGCCGCTGAGCGGTGTAGTGATTTCTGATTCCGATTCTGATTGGATGCGGTTAATGGCGAGTAAGTCGATACGGGTATCATAATTGATCAATTCTTGAGGGGCATTGGCGATATACAGAGAGTAGGTCGGATCACCGGGTAGCGATACCATCCAACGTGTACCATCCCATTCAGCGGTTGCCAAACCAGGTTCACTGGGCAGAGGATCACCAGACGTGGGGTCGCTCAACACCAGCCAGGCAGTTGCCCAGTTGCCATCTTCCGATATCGTAACGTTGTCGACCCTGATCATATCTGAGATGCTGCTGATGAAATAGCTGCTACTATTCTTAAGTGCATCTACAACGGCTCGACGAACATCATCCTCCTCGGAAGATTGGATTTTCTCGATCTTATCTATCCCAGCCCTGACTGCGAAAATATTAAATGTTGGCGTATGCTGGGCTGCTGTTATTACGGCCAGGATTATAGTTATAGCAGTAATGATTAAGCGTCTCATTTTGATGAGCCAAGAACTAGTAGGAGAAATCTTTACATTTGATCATTTTCATGAACTTAATATGAGCTGGTTCAATCATTCCGCTACCTCCGCCGAAATTCCAAGAATGAACAAATTCACCCTTAAACTTATCTTACTTGGTACGGAAGTAATTTCTCCTTGCATAATTGTAGGCGAATGGTCATGGTAAGCTTCTTGCTATATGAGTACCGACTTGAAATTATCCATTTTTGACAGGAGAATATTCGGCAAAAAGCTACAGCTAATTTTTTGCAAGAAACATGCCTCCTATCCTTGTTCTTTGGGATGAAATTATTGTACATGGATATGAGAGAAAATTTTGAAAAAGCTTGTAGTCTGGTGGCTTCCTCCTGGTGATCTAGAACAATCGAACGGTTGAGAGACGTTGGTATAATCATGTTCGTGTTGGATCAATTCGGTTGGATCTTTATTACAGGTGTGCTTTGAAAGGCAAATTGCTTACTTTGCTGTCACTTTGCGCGATATTTTTGGGTGCAATCTGCTTGGTTAAGGAATGGAGAAGCGTATCTATAACCTCTGTCGTAGTTGATTGGCAAACTGCAAGTGAACTCAATACGGTCGGATTCAATTTATATCGCAGCGAATCTCTGGACGGGCAATATTATCAAATAAATGTAAGTCTGATACCAGCATCACCAGATCCATTGGTCGGTGGTGAATACAGCTATCTCGACGATGATGTCGAAGCGGGTTTGACATATTATTACAAACTGGAAGAATTAGATTCAAAAGGAGACAGATCGTATTTTGGACCTATCGAAATCCAAGCTAGCAGCCAAGGTTGGCAAATCATACTTTTGGGCGGATTTGTTATTTTGTCAGGAATAATTGGATTATTTTATTCTTATTGGCGGCGCCACAAAATGACTCAAGAACTTTTAGAAAATTAGGCAAAAACAGATGTCAGACAGCTTCGCAATAGAAATTGCAGGTTACCCAGTGAGAGTTGAGAGTGACAATGCTGAGATCGTTAGTTCTCTATTACAACGTTACTGTTCTTTCTTGTCTAAGCGAGAACCAATCCTTACTGTTGAGGTTCATTCCAGTAAAGTTAATCGCCAACCGATGTTATTTGATGTCCCAGTTCTGTTTCACAAGGATGGATTGACTATAACCCACGAGAGGTATCGGGGGCAGATTGATCTGCGAGCTTCAAAAGCAATCATCTCCGTGGAATCTATCTCGCCAGCTGATGATATTGAATATTTCCTGCGGATGGTCTACAGCTTGATGTTCTTTGAAAAAGGGGGCATGCTGTTTCATTCTGCGGCAATTGTGCGTGAAAATCATGCCCATTTATTCTTTGGGCTTTCTGGGAGCGGAAAAACGACGGCTGCTCGCCTATCAGAGAATTACTTAGTGTTAAATGATGATTTGGTCGCACTCATTGACTGCGGGACACATTGGCAAGTGTTTGGAACTCCTTTCTGGAACCCAAGCCAGGTTGAACCCAGTGCTAGATCAGCGCCGCTGTATATGCTGCTACGGCTGGTCCAAGACCAGAAAGTGTATTTAGAACCACTCTCGCCAGCGCAAGGAATGGCTGAAATGATCACCAGCGTCCCATTGATCAATGCTGACCCAAGCAGAACACATGAACTCGTCACCCGATGCCAGTCTTTGATGGTTTCGGTGCCGGTGTACCGACTTCACTTCCGCAAGGACAACAGCTTTTGGAATGCCATTATAGAAGCTGATGAAATAGTTAAATTCTCTTGACCTCAAGAGAGTGAAAAGCCTCAATTTTCCACGTGGGTTACTTGCATATTTCTTAGACAGCATTGCATTTGGATTATATCTTCGATAGAATAGATCTAGATGGTTAGGGACTGTTCAAAGGAGATCAGTTCATGGAATCAAATACACAGAAAAAAGAGTACCAAACACCAGAGGTTCTCGAAGAGTTGGAGCTTGAGGTAAGAGCAGGTTCTGGAGATGTATTTCCTGATTTCGATGTAATGTTTTCGGATGATGTCTTTGATTAGCACCTGGTCATACACCAAAAGCACAACCGTTGACTGACATTAAAATCTGGTAATAATGATGTTCAATATCGCTAATATTGAAATCATTTATGATTAAATTAGTAGAGATTATTGGAGGGCTTCGCAAACGGTCGAAGCCCGTATTTATTATCATTGGAATGTAGATTGGATCCAGAGGAATAAATGTTTTGGCGGATATTTAAAGTCGTTTTTATAGTTGCACTACTGCTGGGAATGGCGTTTCCAGGACAGGCAGATTTCTCTGCTGAGGGACGGGCGCAAGAACCCGAAATCAGAATCATCTCTTCAAGTCCTGAACGTATCGTTATTGAAATGTCTGTTCCGGATTATCAGATCGAGCAAGTCATGATCGACAACCATGTCTATGACAGGGTCGTAGTCCCAGGTTATTCGCAGAGCGACGAGGTTGGAAAACCACAGGTTCCTGTCCTTGGAACTTTGCTTGGGATACCTCCTATGGGTGAGTTCAGCTTGGAGATCTTGTCTGTAGAGAGCAAGATGCTTAAAGGCAGCTATGAGCTAGTACCCGCGCCGCGGCCGGTGTTGGCTGAAGACGAGTTCGCCGCCGGAGAATGGCAATACACAAAAGACCAAACAGCTTACTTGACGGATCAAGTACATCCTAATATTGCAGCCAGAGTGGGTGACGAGGCTTGGATGCGCGATCAAAGGTTACTGCGAGTTGAGTTCTTCCCCTTCCAGTACCATGCTCGTAGTGAGAAGTTGATCTTGAACTCAAGGATCCGGGTGGCACTGCAGTTTGCTGGTGCAGTTGGGCTTAGCTCAATTGCACTGCAACCCACCGAGCGTGAAGACAATAATCCATTTGATAGTGTGCTCGCATCCAATCTGTTGAATTACGACCAGGCACGCGAGTGGCGGGTGGTTACGCAGAGATGCCACAATCCATCTTAGCGAAAATACTGAAATCCGACAACCAGCATTCAGATATCTGTGCAGAACGATTTCAGGGGCCAAAACTAAAAATCCCCATTCAAAAGGATGGTATGTATCGAAATATTGGAAAGACACTGATGATTTTCAGGGTAGATGCCAATCATCAGACCCAAAATGTTTTCACCTGCAAAGCCAAGGGCAGGAAGTGGCGATTTACAGTTCACAACAGTGATGGTGATGAAAATACTTTCAGCGTGGAGAATATTTATTATTCTATGGTGAAAAATTTTCGGTGAAATTCTGTAAGTGAATTTATATCCAGATGAAGATGCTTTATGGCTGAGTTACGACAGGCAATTATCGTGACGGTGGACCAATTATTCGTTGGACGCCTGAATTCAATGCGACGATGCTTGAGAAGTATACTGATGAAAATGTGTATTGGTTCACGATTGAGGAGACTGTAGGGCAGCGCATGGAAAAATACTTCCAGCACCGTGGGTATCTTTCTGGGTTGCGCAAGTCTTATCCTGCAACCGTTGATGCGGAAGAATCTCACTGGTGGAAGACAACACTTTCACTGGGGAGGACACATGGTTTTGGGATCATGATCACTGCTGATCCGAACATCCAGTATTACAAATACATTTACGACTACAATTGATATCTGTAATTTCAAATCCAGTTACACATGTGGAAATCAGTGGAGAAATTAGTCTCGTTCTGGGGTTATGATCCAGTCTACCAGAGATAATTTGTTAAAGTTATATATCAATGATAGCGAGACTTTGGGTGACCCAATCTTTACAAAGGATGACTGGAATATTCGAAGTCACATCTGCATTTTACAGTCAACTGTGACTGCAAAATGATATTGAGGAAGGAATAAACGAACTATACTGTAGCTGTGAGCAGTTCAGAAATTACTGATCCGGAGATATTTATTCGATTGGTTTGCGATTGAATATCAGCGTGACTTTGTTGCAGTTGAAGACCAGATCATATTTATTAATGGATAATGCCGGACCATGGACATATGAGATTAGTGGATTTACGGATCAAGATGACAGTTACTGTGCTAGATATCACCGATCCAATTAACCCAAAAGCTTGATCGATTTCATAGGTTGGGATGTCAGGTAAGCTTGTTTGATCAACTAGACCATACCTCTAGCGAACTCAAGTTTATTGCTGCAAAAGTGAAGAATCTATTATCAGTAAGCAGATTTCTCTATTTACAACTCCACAGCGATTTGTCTCAAGAATCTGAGTATATCATTATCACCCCAGAAGAGTTTTGGACAGCTGCTAATGCTTTAAAAGACTATCGCAAAACGAAAGGATTAGCTGCTAGTGAATTGATATTAATGATATATATAACCATTTCAATTATCGGGATATATCATCCAATCGCCATAAAGAATTTCTATAAGATATGCTTTCTATGAGAATTGGAGTATCAAACCATCCTATGTTGTACTAATTGGAGATGGTCATTGGAATTTCAAGGGATACACAAATTCAGCTCAGAATATTAGATATGGTGAATATGATAATCGACCACTATATATCTGCCGCCCAATCTTGGCTTGGATCGATCCTTGGCAAGGGGAAACAGATAGCACTAATCTTACTGGCGGCAATCGTCGGTGATGATCCTCTTCCAGACGTAATGATCAGCAGAATACCGGTCAATAGCGAAACAGAATTAACTGCGATTATCAATAAAATTAATAGTTATGAAGCGATAAAGTTCGCTCCCTGGTTTGATACTTCGATCTTCATTACAGATAACACAGATGCCGCAGGAAATTTTGAGTATTTCGCCGACGGTATAATTCAGGATTATTTGATCGATGGTTATCGACCGATTAGGATTTTCCAAGAAGATTACGATTGCGAACTCTATTCGCGTTGTGTAGAAGTTGCTAATGTAATCACAAACACTTTGAATAATAATGGTGCATTGTTAGTAAATTACATCGGTCATGGTGCCCTTTGGCGCTGGTCGAATGAGCAGATATTTGTGGATGAGGATATTGGCAATCTAAATAATGGTAATAAATTGCCCGTCATACTTTCTATGACCTGTTGGGATGGGTATTTCATATATCCGGGATGGGAAGGTTTGATTGAGCAAATGCTGCGTGCCGATAGCAAAGGTGCAGTGGCAGCTTTCTCCCCAACAGGTTTAGGCGTTGCATCGGGGCATGACCATTTGCATCGGGGATTCTACGATGCTTTGATTTTCCAGGGTGAGAACGCTCTGGGTCCATTAACACAAGCGGCTAAGCTGAGACTCTACCAGACTGGAGCCAACTTTGACCTTCTGCACACATTTACGATTTTTGGTGACCCAGCATTGCAGATACCGATAACCAATATTGATCGAGTTTATCTTCCTGCGGTTGGAAAGTGAGCGCATGACTTATCTCTTAGAGCAGTAGTACTTACCAGCAGAAAGCAGCATATCGGAGAACAAAGATTTATATGACATCCCTAAACCAAATTCCCAAGCCAGTATCTGGTGTGACAGGACAGGTTGTTGATGGCGAAGCCGTCCTAGTATTACCAGATAGAGGCGAGGTGAAGGTGCTCAATGAAGTAGGGGCGCGTATCTGGGAGTTGGCAGATGGCACGCGCACAATTGCCGAGATCGCCGAGCAGCTTACGCAAGAATTCGAGATAGATATCCAGAAGGCTCAAGACGATGCGCTAGTATTCCTGCAGCAGCTGGAGCAGAAAGGAATCATCCAGCTGGGGAGTTAATGAAATTGAGTTGGAAGATATAGGATAATTCCCAAAAATCTCGATCGTACCGTTAGCGACCAAAGAAAACGCAGAGATAGCTTTATTAGATGACGAAACAGTACCGCAGGACAACATGGCTGGTAGGCATTCTTTTTGGGTTATGCTTTGCATTATTCTGTGTATTAGTCGTTAATGCGGCTGTTACATTGGTATCTTTTGAAGCAGAAGGAATTGACGGAAAAGTCATCCTTACCTGGGAGACCGCGTCGGAACTAGATAACGCCGGTTTTTTCATCCAGCGCAGCAACAGCGAAACGGGCACATATCAACGAGTAAGCTTTTTCATCCCCAGCATGGGTGATGATGTCGTCGGTGCCCAGTATTATTTTGAGGATGATGCGGTCACCAATGGGGTGACTTATTGGTATAAGCTCGAGGCACTGGATTACAGCCAAAATGCCGATTTTTACGGACCGATTGCAGTGACACCGGGGATTGTCCACACGGCTACTACCACACCAACAATTACTACCTACCCCGACCAGAACTTCCACCGCACAGTCCGAGGCAACCACTACGGCGATCCCTACCAACACATTCGCAGTGCCGACGGCCACTGCGACACAGTCTGGTGCTTACCCGATCCCACCAACGGCTCTGCCACCGGCAACTACGACACCACCTGTCGTTGAGCCTTCTCTCACACCCGGGATCCCGACGGCATTACCCACCGAAACACTTATCCCATTGCCGAGCATCACGTTTGTTTTACCGGGTGGCGCCGGCAGCACCGCTGGGACATTGGACTCGAGCACCCGACCAGATAGCCAGGCAAGTTTCTTAGATTGGTTTACCCCCCAGCGAGTTACAGTGATTGGTCTAATATTTATTATCTGGACGATGCTGGCAATTTGGTTCGCATACACTCTCAGACAGATGGTTTGAGAACTGCATAGGTATCCCAATAAAGAATACTTCCCGATACCCCAATTATCCTCCCGCGACTAACCAACATTGATGATTAATCCAATATTGAGCACGACAAAACTGCAACGCCAAACGGGCAGCATGGATTGTATGAGAACAATAGGTACACTGGTGCTATGCACAATATCGTTCATCTTGGTCTCGGCTTGCTCGAGTGCGGAACCGGCGCTGGATCCCGCTCAATCGCTCGTATTCCGGATTCAGGTTTCTGAACCGGGGGTTTACCGCATAACGGACGATATGCTGCGCGCAGCCGGAGCGACCGGGAACCAGGTTGATCCTCGTGCTTTGAGGCTTTTCAATAGAGGGATCGAGCAGAATTTATGGGTATCGGGTGATAGAGATGATTTTGAACTCCATTTTTTGGGCAGCGCCAGTGAGAGTTCGTATTCTTCTGAGAATATCTATCTGCTAACTACTGCAGGTCAAGAAGGGTGGTGGGCAGCTGGGAAGGGAACGAGTAAATTGAACCCATCGGCATTAAGCTCTGCAGGGATTCAAGATCCAGAACTCCAACTTCCAAGCAACACCTATGCTCACCAGATCTCACTTGAAGAAAATCTGCTTTATCTACCGCAGGTTGATGCTGATGAGCATTGGTATTGGGAAATGCTCCCCGCACCTAGCTCGAAAGAGTATCTCTTCAATATCGATCATCTGCCGGAAAAATTACCACCAGAACAGGATGCATATACTCGCATAGCCTTATATGGCAGCACTGAAGCAGGGGATTTTGATCCTGATCACCACCTCGAGATCCTTGTTAATGGACAGGTTGTAGCCGATGAGAGCTGGGATGGGATAGGGGGTCGAATAATTGAGAGTATCTTCCCGGCAAGCATACTGAGAAATGGACGGAATACCCTCACAATCACTGCACCTGGAGATACCGGAGTGGCAGCGGACATTTACCATCTTGATTGGATCACAATATTCCATCCACGTACATTTACTGCAGTAGCTGATCAGCTGGTTTTCACTGCTCCTAGTGACCAGGCTGTGCTGTCTGGGTTCTCCGGTCCAATTGAGGCTTATGAAATTGAGAGCAATGGTTACAGCCGCCAGTTGCCAGATATTGATTCTAGTAGTGAGTTTGGTGGAAACACATTTGTTATTGAGACCATTCCTGGGAATAAATATTATGTAATAGGCCAAACAAGGTTTATGACCCCAGATGATGTGATCCTGCTCAATAGTGGGGATGAAATTAACAACCTGGCTGGCGCAGAGTATTTAGCTATCGGTCCAGCGGATTTGCTCGAAGCGTGGCAGCCGGTAATTGAACTGCGGGAGGAGCAGGGTTTAGCGGTTGTTTCGATACCGATTCAGGATATTTACAACCAGTACAACTACAGCATACCGGAACCTCAAGCGATCCAAAATTTCCTACGCGAAATACAATCTAGCTGGGAGATACGACCGCGCTACATCGTCCTTCTAGGCGATTCATCCTACGATCCACTCGGATATATTTCCAGCCCAGACGCCAACCGGCTACCTGTGTTCCTGGTAGATACGATATTTGGGGGTCAAACGGTCAGCGATGTCGATTTTGTGCAGCTAGATGATGACAAATGGCCGGATTTACCGATTGGCTTGATACCAGCACGCACTCCAGGGCAAGTGACCAGGCTGGTAAATAAGATCATCGCATACGAACGTGACCTTGATAGGTATATGCATATGGGTGTCGTGGCGATTGCAGATGGACAGGAAGCGCATTTTGCCCGCGAAGCCGGGGAGTTCTTGGCGTTGTTCCCAGAAAATTTCCAGGTAGAGCTGTTCACACCACCTGCCGGATCCGAAAATGCTCCCCAAGCAATTAAGCAATTTATAGAAGGCAGCAATCTCTTCATCGCTTATTTTGGCCATGGCAGCGTGAATATGTGGGGTAAAGACCGCTTATTCAGCACCGAGCAAGTGATGAATTTAGAACCACCGCAAAACTATCCCGTCGTGGTCAACATGACCTGTTTGACGGGCTTGTACACCCATCCCTCAGTCGAATCCTTGGCGGAAGCTCTGCTATGGCGAGAAGATGGTGGAGCAGTTGCCGTCATGGCACCATCAAGCCTGACTTTACCGATTGATCAAGGGAAATTGAGTGCGGCGCTGATCAACCAGTGGTTGTCAAACCCTGATGCCAGGTTGGGGGATATCCATATGCTTGCCCGTCAGGAGGTACCTGTAGAGAGAGACAGTTCGTTGGACGTGATGCGCACGTTTATGCTGTTTGGTGATCCAGCTCTAAGGTTACCGAACCCTCAGTAATGGGTTAAACTGCCTTCTACCTTTGCACGCTGCACTGCAAACCGGAATGCTATTAGGCTGCTGGGCAGCAAAATCACAGAAAACGTACATAAAGCTAGGATTTGGGGGAGGAGCTCGTTCAAGGAAGCACCCTGTAAAAGTGCTAGACGCATTGCATCAAGTGCATAGGTTACAGGAATAAGTCTGGCCAGCCACTGCAAACCTTCGGGCAGGATTGTGATGGGGTAATAAACCCCACCAAGAAAGGTCGATACCGCGTTAAATAACCAGGCGATCGGATCGCCGCGTTTCAGAACCATAACGAAGCTAGCGGAAATGATTCCGAGGCTGCTGAATGTGATGATTGTCAGCAATAAAACGACGAAAGCTGATATGAAGTCCCCTTGCCCGTATGTCGCACGCATGATGAGAGCACCGACAATCAAGTAGACCAATACCCGAATAGTCGTCATCAAGTATTCCCATAGCGATGATGATACGATGATTGCGGATAGCCGTGTTGGGGATGTCAACATGGCTTCCAGAGTGCCGGATATTTGTGATTGTCGCAGGCTGCTTGAGAAACTTGATAAGCCTACCCCGAAGTAACCAGAAAATGCAATCCCAATGACAACGAAGGAGAAGTAATCGCCTCCATATCTGCTGAGGTATGGCGTAGCTGAGGGACCTACTAATAACGAAATAAAATAAAATACACCCACAGATAGAAAGATATTCATCAACTGCAGCGCAAAGGCGAAACGGTAGCTTGTCTCTATGCGGAAATCACGAATTAGGAAAGCTCTCGCAGTCCGAAGAAGTGAAATTGGAGATCCGAATGTACTTGCATCGGCTGTTGGTTGGCCAGGTTTTTTGAGTTTTAAGCGGTATTCTGCGGGATCTGAGTTTGCTTCCAGGGTGGTTGGTTCTTCCGGGGAACTGACCTGGTTTTCAACATGGTGGCTGAAGATATGCTCTAGGGTGGGGGAGAACTGAGAAATTTGCCAGATGTTCCCACGAGAACTCGTGATCAGCTGGATCACCTTGTTAAGTATCGAGGTCTGGTTATCTTCATAGAATTCTAATTGCACCCGCTTGTCCTCAGATGCTTCAACCTCCATGGTTGAGTGTATCGCTTGCTCACTATGAATCGCAATATTCGGGATTTCCCTGGATAGCTTTCGTCTGGTATCAACGCTGATGCCACTGGTTAAGATTTGATAGCGAGGGGCTACATTTAGTTCTTCCTGCAGTTCTGCGAAAGTACCACAGGCGCGAATTTGGCCAGTTTTCATAATTGCTATCCGGTCGCAAAGGGTATGCGCTTCTTCCAGATTATGGGTCGTAAGGAAGATCGTTACCCCAAGCTCGGATTTAAGCCGATCTAGGATCAGCCTGTGAAAGTTTTGCATTGCGATGGGATCTACGCCTTTAGTCGGCTCATCTAGGAACAGTAAATTTGGCTCATTCAGCAAAGCACGCGCAATTGATAACCGCTGGCGCATACCGGTTGAGTAGGTTAAAAAACGTTGGTCGGCTACGTTCAGCAGAGCAACATTATCCAAAACTTCATTGACCCGTTCAGCGATTTGCTGAGCTGGGACCGCATGAAGCTGGGCGAAGAATTCCAGATTTTGACGCCCCGTCAAGCGCCAGAAGAAGCTCCGTTCGTCGCTGGTCACAAGACCAATTGAGGCTTTAATTGGCCCATCTTGGGTGAGATCGTATCCGTTAACTAAGGCGGATCCAGATGTCGGTAAGATTAGCGTACTCAGCATCTTGATCAAGGTTGTTTTCCCCGCCCCGTTAGGACCGAGCAAACCGAATAATTCACCTGCTTTTACCTGAATGCTGACCCGCTCAACTGCTGGATGGTATGATTGAAAACGGGAGGCATACTGCCGCCAACCGCTTATTTTGGGAAACTGTTTCGATATTGAGAATGTTTCGACTGCGTATGCCATTGCGTGGTATTACATCTTTCCAGCTAATTGATTAATCACCTGGCCGAAGTCACCATCCACGTGAATCCTTAAGACACGCCTGCCGTTTTCAACCAATGCGTGCTGATCGCCAAGCGCTTGAGCTAACTTTAGGACTCCAAAAGTGAGAGAAGAACTCGATTTACCCGCTTCATCCGGGATCGGAATGTCAGGATCGCTAGTTGTTGTAATTTGTACGAATAATCCATTTCCAGCATCACCTTTATGCAGCTGACCAGTGGAGTGTAAAAATCGGGGTCCGAATCCAAGAGTAGTAGCCAATTTGTACTTGCTTCTTATGCTTGTACGCAGTCGTTGGAGGGCTTTAATATTCATGACTGTCGGTGGAACAAAGGCTTGTATTGCTATGTAGTCACCTGGAATAGCCGAGCCGATGAATGTGGTTATTACATCCGTGATGTTATCGGCATCTAGCTCGCCGTATACTGAATACGGACCTTCCTGCAAAATCGGTGTATCGATGGGTAATTGCCCGGTTACTTGATAATCTGCTACCATCTGCCTGGCTAAATTTTTTGCTGCTTCGACGTTGGGCTGATCAAAAGGATTAATCCCCATCCTGCTACCGGCTACCGCAGTAGCAAGTTCCCACATAAGTATCTGACCGCCAAGATCGTAAATATCATCCAGTGTGATCGTTATGATGGGGTGCCCAGCGTTTTCAAGCTGCTGTATCTGGTAGTCATCAATGGATACGCCTGGCATCTGGAATATTACAATCACTCTATCATCAGCATAGGATAGGAGTGTAGTGAGCGGTTCGCCAACTACTGGCAGAACTCCCTGTCCTCGTTTACCCAGGCTCTCAGCTATCAATTGTTCAACCCAATCTCCGAAACTTTCTAGTTTTTCAGGCAGCAAGAGAGTCAGTTTGTCTCGCCCCACTTTTGCGAGCTCGCCGATAACAGTACCAAGCAGCGCTGCCGGGTTTGAATTGGTGGCTATTCCCGGTCCGCACATCTCCGACATGCCGGCAGCACTATTGATGAGACGACGTATGTCAACCCCGACTAGAGCCCCGGGGAGCAGCCCGAAGTATGACAGCGCTGAATACCGGCCCCCGATATTGGGGTCATTAAGGAAAACATCCCGGAAACTATTTTTTTGGGCAATCTCAACCAGCTGGCTGCCAGGGTCTGTAATAGCAACAAAATGTCTCCCGGCTCCGTTAAGACCAATTTTGTCAATTGTTAGGTTGTAAAAGTACTTGAAGAATGATAATGTCTCTACCGTGCCACCCGATTTTGTTGACACGATGTACAGAGAATCTTGCGGTTCAAAAGAAATGGTTTTCTCAGCGACTGCAGCAGGATCGGTACTGTCAAGTACTTCAAGCCGCAAACCAGTGACTTGTCCTGCAAAGACATTGCTAAAGAGTTCAGGTGCAAGACTGGAGCCACCCATCCCCAACAGCAGCGCATGCGTATAGCCTTCTGTTTGGACTGCCTGATAAAGTGCTTCGATTTGCCAAATATGATCGCGCATTTGATCGTGAACTGATAACCAACCCAAGCGGTTGCTGACCTCGACCGGTGATTCATTCCATACGGTATAATCCCGCTGCCAAATGCGTTCAATGATTCGGTCATCAGCTAAATCGGCGAGTGAATCGTTGATAAGTGTTTGATAATCACCCAGTCTCAATTCAATATTATGTTCAGAATAATTCATAAGTTTTCCTGTTTTGCAGCGATGCTATCTAATAGAGACGCAAAAGAGTTGGCGAAGGCTGTGACTCCTTCGTTCTCAAGCTCCTGGGTTGCTTTTGATAACGATATCCCTAAATTTTCTAAGGCGGATAGCGATTCTTGCGCGTGGATCAAACCGTCATCAATCGTGACCCGAACTTCACCGTGATCAAGAAAAGCATCGAGTGTTTCTTGTGGAACAGTGTTCACAGTCCTTGGACCGATGAGCTCTTGGACATATGTAATATCTGAATAGGCTGGATTTTTGGTGCTGGTTGACGCCCATAAAGGACGCTGGGCCTGTGCGCCTTGGGTGGACAACTTCTCAAATCGGCTGCCAGAGAATTCGGATAGAAACTGCTGGTATGCTAATTTTGCATTAGCTACTGCCGCCTGTCCCAGCGACCGCTTCACGTCTTCCTTAGTGTCAGGATTTCTGTCCAAGCTGTTCATGAGTGCCTGATCGATCTTTGTGTCCAGTCGCGAGATAAAGAATGAGGCCACAGATGCCACTTGATCTATAGGATGTCCCGCAGCCAAGCGATCTTCCAATCCAGATAGGTAGGCTTCGATGACTTCCGCGTATCTTTCGCGGGAGAAGATCAAGGTGACATTGACATTTAACCCTGCACTTATCGCTCGCTGTATGGCGGGAATGCCTTCCTTGGTGGCGGGGATTTTGATCATTAGATTTAGGCGATCTACAGCATGCCACAATCTTACAGCGTCTGTAAAAGTGCCATCAGTATCGTAAGCGAGGTTAGGGTTTACCTCGAGACTCACATATCCATCTGCAGCGGTTGTATATTCGAATACTGGAAGCAGCAAATCGGCAGCCTTTTGGATATCGTCAATCGCCAGGCCTTCATATATTTCATCCACACCCAATCCGGATGCGATCAAATCTGCCATGTCAGCATCATAATCGCTGCTGCCCGCAATTGCCTTCTCAAAAATGCTGGGGTTGGAGGTCATTCCTCGCACACCCAAGTCGATCAATGTCTGCATCTCTCCTGATGCCAGGAAACTGCGTTGGATGTAATCCAACCAGATAGCTTGTCCAAGCTCGGCAAGTTCATTAATTTTTGTCATTGGAAGCTCCTAATTTGAGTTAAGTAGATATTTTATACGATGATCTCAGCCCACACTCGGAGAATTTCTGCCACGCTCCAAGCTTGGGAGATACAGCCGCGTGCGCTGTGCGGTGGATCCGCGTCAAAACTCTCACTGATTGAGGCAATTCCGTGGCTGTATAATCGGGTTTGGAATTGCTCAAGATAGGCACGTAAATCGATCGCCTTCTATGGCGCCTTCTGATAATATATTGCTGTACAGCGGATACTTTTGATCTTTGACAAAAACTGTCTCATCAAGTTTTGATAACAGAAGCGTCCAGGAAACTGGAGGTTTCGAGGCTGCGATTAAAATACCATGATAACTGCAGTTTAGTAGTCCTGCAATTGTCCCACTTGCATACCCACCAATCCCATAGGTCACCAACCATTCTCGAGAGAGCCCTTCTGTCAAGCTGCTGCAATTGTTAGTGCCGAAATCAATGTAGTGTGTTGGCTTTTCCATAAATCTATTTCTCAGGACAGTGTCAGTCCGGCTGATCTTACCTTGATCTTCATATCTTCCAGTTTGAAAACACACTTAATAACGAGGTAGGTGAATAATTTCCAGCAATTATTACATCCGTTTGGGCTATAATCTTATCGAGATGGCAGATATGACACCCAAATTCCCACCCCCCAATTATATCCTTGACGCTTCAGAAATCGACGGCATCGAAGTTTATAAGCCTGCACCAGCTGATCAAGTAGAACAGCAGACTTTGGTGGAGTTTAAATGCCCCAGTTGTGGTGCAGAGACAGCCTACAACATATCAGATGGGGGCTTATCTTGCTCACACTGTGGATACTTTGAGGCTCCGGAAAGCGAGAATTTAGGGAGAGCTGCCCCAGAATATGAATTTACGCTTGAAACAATTGGATTGGCCTCTCAAGGTTGGGATACGGATCGGGTTGAGATGGAGTGCCAGAGCTGTGGTGTTAAGACTTCGCTGCCAATTGAGCTGAAGACGCATCAGTGCCCTTACTGTGGGTCGAATCAAGTGATCCAACGGGAAGACCCGCAAGAAGTGCTAAGACCGCGCTTTCTCGTACCTTTCGAGATAGACCATGAAAATTGCCAGCAGATAGTAAAAAAATGGCTAGGCAGCAGTTGGATGACACCCCGTGATCTGAAAAATATTAAGAATATAGAGCGATTTACGGGAATCTATTTACCCTACTGGACGTTCGATGCAACTGCTGATGCGAATTGGAAGGCAGAAGTGGGTCACGCGAAAACCAAGCGCTATTATTCCAATGGAAAATGGAGGCAGAAAGTGGTCATCGAATGGCGCTGGGAATCGGGTGCAGTAAACTTGATTTTTAACGATCAAATCATACCAGGGTCAAAGCGGTTAAGTAAGCGATTGCTCAAAGAGGTAAGCGACTGGTCGCTCTCGAAGTTGACCAGTTATGAAGCCAATTTCTTGGCGGGTTTGCAGGCCCAAGCATATGATATACCTCTCGATCGCGCGTGGGAAGATGCGCGAGCTGAGATGCGCGAGGATACACGCCAGGCCTGTATCGATCAGGCGAGCACCAATCGGGTGAGGAATTTTCGGATGCAGTTGGATTTTTCCGAGGAAAAATGGCGTTATATTCTGCTTCCGGTGCAGATCGCGAACTACTTGTACCGAGGGAATTCCTATCAGGTAATCATTAATGGGCAGAGCAGGACAATAGCTGGTCAGCGCCCGGCGGATTGGGGAAAAGTATGGCTAGTTATCGCAGGAATATTATCACCTGGATTGCTGCTGTGCTTGGTTGGAGTCATTACGGTTCTCTTGGGTGGCGTGGGTATCATCATCGGTGGGTTGGGATTTGTACTGCTGGTCATCGGAATTATCATCTCGGCAGTGATCGGTAAGAAAGCCGCCGAGATGGACGACATCTAAGCTTGAATTGTGATATTGGAAGCAGATGAATTCAACTAAGGATGATATGGGCTCAGATATGGAGAAAATTGCTGATTCTTGGGATCACCCAGCCGTACTTGCGTTTTGCGAACAATGTGACTGGGTATATGTCATTCCAAATGGGCTTGAGAATCAAATATGTCCGCACTGTCTTTCGGCATTATTAGAGCCCGTAATTGAATCCTCATCTCAACAGAACCAAATATTCTATTTTCAACCCCCAGAACTTTTGCTGCCATTCAAAATCAGCTTGGAGCAGATCCATTCGCGGATAATGTCCTTTACCCAGGGTATCCCGTTTGCCACACCAGATATCAAGCGGGCTTCTTCAAACGATCGGATAGTGCAAATATACTTGCCGTTTTGGTTGGTGGATAGTGACATCAATGCTGAATGGGAAATTGAGGCAGGTTATGAGTATGAAGTTCTCAGCCACCGCGAACGGTACCATCAACAGCAAGGTGGCTGGCAGACCGAGCAAGTAACTGAGCAGCGGGTTCGTTGGGAACCGCGTTTAGGGCGGTTAGACCGCTGCTACCATAATATCCCGGTACCTGCTTTAGAAGGCCAGAGAGCAATTAGCGACATGCTCGGACAATATGACCGCTCTGATGCAGAGCCATATGAAACGGGACTCGAGCAGAACGCTCTTATCCGCTTGCCCGATCGCAACCCAGAGGACGCCTGGGGAGAGGCCAAACCGATCTTGCAGGCGTATGCCGCAGAAGAATGCCGCAGAGCTTCAAATGCAGATCAGCAGCGTAATTTTCGATGGAAACCTGAATATCGTTCGCAATCCTGGACATTGTTGCTGCAGCCCATTTACGCAACGTTCTACCGGGATGATGATAACAAACCGGTACCCATCTATATTAATGGCCAATCCGGCCGGATATCAGGAAACCGGAGATCATCACTAAAGCGGGGTCAACGGGCTTCACTTTGGATCCTGGGTGCTGCGATCTTATTATTCATCCTAAGCATTATCTCTGGAATAGTGAGTTTTTTCGCACCCCCCGTTCTGCCGTTCGCCATTGTTTGTTTTATTGCAGCTGCTCTAATAGCCATCACGTCGTTGATACCTGTTGCGATTGTCTGGCAGTTCAATCGCACACAACGACGTGTGGAAGCCGCGCTTCCTTAACCAAGAAGATGAAATACATTGTTATGGGGGGTTTAATACCCGGCTAATTTCTTAAAAATTAAACATTAAAGCGGAAGTAGATCAAATCGCCATCTTGCACGATATATTCCTTGCCTTCCTGCTGCATTTTACCAGCAGATTTCACTGCCATGTCGCTGCCGAATTCGACGAAAGTTTGAAACGGAACCACTTCAGCTTTGATAAAACCGCGTTCAAAATCAGTATGGATAACGCCAGCGGCTTTTGGAGCCGTAGTACCGGCAGGTATATTCCAGGCGCGTACTTCATTGTCATTTTTTGTGAAGAAGCTGATCAGACCCAGCGCGCGAAAGCCTTTTTGGATAATCTGTTCCAGCCCACTCATATCTGCTCCAGCCAGCTCCAAGAATTCTTGCCGCTCCTCAGCCGACATCGAGATCATTTCCTCTTCAAGTTTTGCACATATAATTACGATTTCCGTGTTTTGTTCTGCAGCAATTTCTTGAACTGCCACTGAATATTTATTTCCCCCAGCTAAACCCGTCTCATCGACATTAGCAGCATAGATCACTGGTTTCCCTGTTAGAAAACGTAATTCTCGGGTTATTGTATACCATGCTTGCTTATCGACTCCAGTGAAGCAGCGGATCGGTAAACCTGCGTTAAGGTGTTCTGCTAGATCGTTGGCGCAGCTCAGTATCGGTATAAGTTTTTGGTCTCCTTTCACTTCACTTTCGAGACGTTCAATTTTCCTTTCCAACTGATCCAAATCGGCTAAAGACAACTCAATGTTTACGATCTCGATGTCTGATCGAGGATCAGGTTCCTCGCTCACGTGAACCACGTTCGGATCATCAAAGCATCGTACTACTTGAATAATGGCATCAGTATTACGGATTTGTGCGAGAAATTGGTTACCTAAACCTTCACCGTGGCTGGCGCCTTTGACCAAACCGGCGATATCGATAAATTCGACAGTCGCGTGAATCACTCTTGGAACCTTGACTAAATATGCGAGTTCATCCAAACGTGTATCAGGTACCCCAACGATCGCTCGATTTGGTTCAATCGTACAAAAAGGGTAATTGGCAACGGCTGCATGCTGCGCACCGGTTAGCGCATTGAATAGTGTACTTTTGCCAACATTTGGCAACCCGATAATTCCGATGCTTAAACCCATAGATTACTCTCTTTGCACAATTCAATCATTAACCACCGATAGTTAAGATTTGTCCGGAATAATTTGATTCCAATGATAACATTATTCGCATTCCTTTTGCTAGTTTTACCATGTATAGCCGAGGCCACTTATTCGTAGAGTGGATTGAAGTCAGGGAGTAGCTATGGGGATTGTCTTAAAAGAAAAAGCGCCTAATCCAACACTGGCTAAGGGATATTCCATCGCGATTACTGCAATGGTCATTTGGTCATTTACTGCGATATTTATCCGCTACCTAACGGAATATTACCATCTCCCAGCCTTAGTACTGGCGTTTTGGCGAGATGCATTTGCTACCTTTGGGTTAGCAAGTTTTTTGGGCATAAAGTGTCGAAAATTATTGCGTATAGGCAAATCGTCCCTGATATTTTTTAGCCAGTATGGGTTTGTACTGGCGTTGTTTAATGCGACCTGGACTGTTTCCGTCGCACAAAATGGGGCTGCAGTGGCAACGATGCTTGCATATTCTTCGGTAGCGTTTACCGCGGTTATTGGGAATAGACTATATGGCGAGCGGTTGGGTAAGTATAAGATTAGTGCTGTAATCTTAAGTATGATCGGCGCATTGTTCGTGTCAGGCGCTTATGATATAACAAATTGGCGGATCGACGCACTGGGGGTATCGAGCGGTTTGGTCTCCGGGTTAGCTTTTGGAGGCTATAGTTTGATGGGAAAAGCAGCTTCTAACCGATCAATAAATCCTTGGACGACAATGACTTATACTTTTGGATGGGCGGCGGTCTATCTACTACTTTTCAATTTGATATTTCCTGAAAGTAACGATTTGGGCAGGATCGGTTCACTTTTCTGGCTCAATGGATCATGGATTGGATGGCTAATACTCCTCGTTCTAGCTGTAGGTCCAACGATTGGAGGGTATGGATTGTTCACTGTCAGCTTGACTTATCTACCCGCGAGTGTAGCCCAACTGATCGCAACTTTGGAACCCCTATTTACTGCAGTCTTAGCATATTTATTGTTGGATGAACGGTTTAGTATCACCCAACTTATCGGTGGAGTATTCATTATCTGTGGGGTGGTGATAATCCTTTTGAGACAAGAGTTAAATGGGAGATGAATACGCATCACCTCATATTTAGAGTTAGTGTTAACAATCGCCTTGGATAGATCCTTTAGCTTCTCCAGCTCAAGACGGACAGCAATGAATAGATCATAGTTGATAATCTGGTGCTTGGTTTGTGAGAGCCTGTAAGATTGCCTTCGCTTCCTCCTTCCCGCCCAATCCAGATTCACCTCCTGGACCAACACAGGAAGGACAACCATCTTCACATTCACACTCGTTTATCAACATATTGGCATGCTGAATCAGTTCGTCATGCAGGGTGTATAGCGTTTGACTGAGACCGATCCCTGCGGGAATCTGGTCATAAAGCACGATTGTCGGTTGTCCATCAGAAAGCGGTGATTTTGGATCAATATGCACCCCGAGGTCGCGGGTATCGCACATCAAAAAGATGGGCGCAAGATTGTGACAGAGGTAGGCCAGTCCTGCGATACCGCTCCTGACCCGCACAGCTGTTTCGGCGCGCCGGTGGCAATTCCGGCACAACGTAGTTAGGTTATCCAGTCGATTAGCGAGCTGGTAAGAAATGATGCCATCTGCATCTCGGCAGAGACGGAAAGGGATCTTATGGTGAACATCGTGCTGTTGGCTGGATTCCAATAGACCGCAAACCTGACACTTGAAGCCGTCTCTCTCCCGGACGAGATTACGCTGCTGGATCCAATTCGGCCCATAATCAATCGCATCACTACGCCACAATCCCTGAGCCCGTAAGGTGTCGATCGTCCCTTCGTTCAAAGACAACCAATAGCCGGTAGTAAGCAGTTCGGTTGGCGGCAGGTCAACGGTGCCCATGCCGATGTTCTCGTGGGTGAACCATTTGATTTTGCGGTAACCGGTCATTTGGGATGTGACATTAATTTCCCCATGCGATTTCATGCCACCAGTGATGAATGATTGTTCTATTTCTTCGATTAGCGATATGGTGCTCTCTTGGAGCGGTTCGGTATAGTAATCGGGATTACATGGTTGGAGAAGCGCGGTTTTTGATGATAAATCTAGGTTCTCGACGATGTAGGTTTGGCTTTCATGGAGGTAAACGGCACCTGGGTGGACCATCCAATGTGAGCTGGCAAAATCGACATTCCCAATCGTAACCATGGTGTCTTCGTTAGGGGTTTGAAGTAATATGCTATCGACCGAGGCGCTACGCAGGGATACATCTTGGGCAGGATATTTCTCTGCCATCCAATAGTATTTATCACGAACTCGATGTAATAACCCGCTGGATACTAAATAATCCAAGTACTCAACGAGGTTCTCTGTGCTAAGTTCACCATATCGTTCATATTCGCTGAACGGCAGCTCAAACGCAGCACAGCGCAAATGGTCGAGCAAAATCAGGGGATTATCAGGATTAATCAGGGCTCGTTCTGGTGAGCGATCGAAAAAGTAAGTCGGGTTCTTGGCAAGAAATTGGTCTAAAGGAGCCGCAGTAGTTATCAGCACCGCCAGAGAATCATCCAATCCCCGTCCAGCTCGACCTGCCTGCTGTTTTGCAGCAGCGATTGTTCCAGGGTATCCAATTAACAGTGCGGCACCCATACCCCCGACATCAATTCCGAGTTCTAGTGCATTTGTAGCAACAACTGCCTTCACCTCTCCTTTCCGTAAAGCTTCTTCAATCTGGCGCCTTTGCCGAGGTAGATACCCACTGCGGTAGCCGCGCACAGGTGATGTTAGTTTCGAAGAGCTTCTTTCAGGGTTTTGACCTTGATCGTTGATCTTCTGTCTTAGATAGGTTAGAGTGATCTCAACTGAACGACGTGACCGGGCGAACAATATCGTCTGGATATCATATGCAATTAAATCACTGGTAAGCCGGACGGTCTCTTGGGCTGCGCTACGCCTGATACCAAGCGTACGATCGACTATCGGTGGGTTATAGATTAGGAATTCCTGTGCACCGCGAGCCGACCCATCCTTGGAGACAAGTGTTACTGGTTCAGCAATCAACCGCTCGGCGAGGTCTTTCGGGTTCCCAATGGTGGCGGAGGTGAGAATGAATTGGGGGCGCGAGCCGTAGAATGCGCAGATACGTTTCAGTCTACGTAATACATTGGCGACATGCGAGCCAAATACACCCCTATAGATATGCATCTCGTCGATAACGACATACTTAAGGTTGCTGAAGAAATGAGCCCAGGATGTATGGTGGGGCATAACACCTGTATGCAGCATATCTGGATTCGTGAAGATAATATTTGCATGCGTACGGATCTGGTGGCGTGCACTCTGCGGTGTATCGCCGTCATATACCCCAATGATTAAATTATCGAAATTCGCGTTGGCGCTCGTCTTTTCATGTTCCTGCCGCTCGACTTTAACTTGCAGGGAGCCCAGGTTTGCTATGGATGCTTGAAGCGAAGCAAATTGATCTTGAGCGAGTGCTTTTGTTGGGTAGAGATAGATCGCGCGCTGGCTCGGGTGGTAGAGCCAGGAATTGATAACTGGCAGGTTAAAGCAAAGGGTTTTTCCGCTCGCAGTCCCGGTGGCAATCACACAGTTTTGACCTGCTGTAGCTATCTGGAAAGCCTCTTCCTGATGGCTGTATAGCTGTTGTATGCCTTGCTCACGGAGCATCTCAACTGCTGCGAGGTGCAGGTCAGATGGGGGTTGTACCCAACTTGGGGACCTTTTCACTTGACTTTGCCAATACACGATATTCCCCCCGATAGATGGTTCGGCACGCCAGTGCGCTAATAAGGAGCTAAGCGTCATTTATGAGTTTGCTTTCATGCAGGATGTCTTGCTGCATATCTATGTTCACTTCGTTTCATTGGTTGCGGCTTGGCTGGAAGAATATGTTGGGTCAGACATTTTCCGGAAAGTTGACTTATAGGGAAAGATCGATTGTTTCAACGATGTCAATGATGCTCTAGAAATCCAGGTGATGATCGAATTGAAATCAAACGCTGTCTCAGCCCTGCACCTAGAGAGTCGTATTAATCACATTTGAAGGGCGAGTGATTGTATTTTACCGCCATTGCGACCAAGTGATCTCAGGGACTGTTTAGAACCAGATTCTTACAGGAACTAAATATGTTTACTGGAGGTGGATTATGGACAGACACATCGGAATATATTTTGAGACGCCAAATAATGTCTAATTGCTCAGCTTTCAATGTGCGGATAGTCTGCAGGTTAAACAATCTCAAATCGTAAGAAATCAATCCTGGCGCCGGCTGCATTGATCACAACCTTTGAACGTAGCCTTACGCACCTCTTGGGAAATTAGATGAAGAAAGCTACCGCCAGGATGCCGGGACCTCCATGGGTGATAATTGCAGGAGGTACATTGTAAATGGGGATGTTGGATAATTGACATTTTGCCAGCTAAGTCATGGGCAAGTGCCAAACGATTATCATACACGCCGGCGTGCATGATAGTTAGATATGCATTAGTTCGCCGGGGGACCTGTTCTAGAATAATCTGCTTGAGACGAGCTACCGCACGCCTATTTGTCCGCTCTCGTTCATATTGGTCAACCCGCCCATTCTTGAGTGCCAAGATGGGTTTGACCTTCATTATGCCACCGAGCAATTTTAAAGCCCCACCGATGCGCCCGCCTTTTCCTAGATACTCAAGTGTATCAACCAAAAAATAAACTCTACAACGTGGGGTGAGATTGTAAATCCGTTTACCTATCTCGTCGATATCCGCACCGCTCTGAGCCATCTCAGCTGCAATTTGAACAATGGTGCCCGGAGGGGAGCCGATCGTCTGCGTGTCGATAACCCGGATAAGCATCTTTGGGAAATCATTAGCTGCAACGCTAGCGGAGCGCACGGTCCCACTTAGTTCGCTCGAAGGATGGATACAGAGAATGGGTTCTCCCAAGGGTTGCTAGCGTTCAACCTCCTGGGAAAATAATTCTGGTGGTGGGGCGGCTGTTTTAGGAAGATCTGGGGAGGATTGGTGCAGCGTCATAAAGGTCGCTGTGTCAATGTCATGGCTCTCATAAAAGGATTCTTCACCAAAAGAGACGATTTGAGGAATTTCTGGTACGCCTAGCTGATCAGCTACCTCTTGGGGAAGGGTGGCAGTGGTGTCTGTGACGATCTTTACCATAATTTCCCCTCCGGTTGATAGTTTGATTAATTCTATGCTACTTTGTGAGTGAATCTGTTTGGATAATGAAATAGTTTAACTATCGAGATTCATGCTCTCACGCCATTGGGATATCTCTTTGGCATGTTCAGTTTCGTGCCAAGCCAGACCTGATAACATTTTTGAAATTGTGTATTTGTCACCCCACGGGGCAGTGAATAATTCGGGCAGTACAGCCGCTGGCAGCAATTCGTATGCAGCGATCAAAGCTCTGCGAACCTCGCTAAATTCTGTGAAGATCTGAGAATAGGATTGAGTAGCTCTCTGGGCGGCTTGATCATCATTCCAAGTAAGGTAATCCTCGATCGGCTCAGTAAGAAATTCACTTCCCGCATGAAAAAGTTCCAAGGGGTACACGAGGGTAGTATCCCAAGCGGTGATATGCCCAAGTAGGTCTTTGATCGTCCAAGAACCTGTCACTGCGAGTGAACACAATTGCTCCTCACTCAGATCTTTGATGGCGTTCAGAATCTGCTTCCGGCTGTGGTTTAACCTGCGGATGGTTTTCTTTTGCTCAGTTGGCATAACTGGTTCCCTGTTTTGATGATAAAAATTGATTCTGATCTTAATTGATTATGAAAATTACCGTGGTGAGCTAGTGTTCCGTCAAATTTTATTCTTAAGTAAGAATAGAGTGTAGACGGAATACTTTAAGCTTTGTCGAGGGCGTTATAACTCGTAAATCGTATGATAATTAGATCCTTGACAAAGCACTAGGTAGAGTCGGAAATTAATGCTGGTGTATGACCGCAAACCCGTTGATAGACCATCCAATGGATTTTATCTCTAAATCCCGCTTTTGTATAAACCTGAATGGCACCAGTTTGATTCTCTGAATCAACTTTTAGGGCGATTGACGCGTGGCCTATGTCTTTGGCAGCTTGCATGGCGGAAACCAGAAGTGCTGTGCCGACTTCCTCGCTTGCGCGCTGCTTGATCAACAAAAAGGTTGATTAGATAAGCTTGGTTCTCACCGCGCAGGGAGTTGATACTCTCCCCGGTCTGGCATATTACCCCGCCGACGACTTGATCATTTTCTAATGCAATCATACTATGCTCGAGTGAGAATTTCCCACTTGTCAAGTTGTGCTGGTATCTTTCGAGTGTTTCGGGAAGGAAATTCCAGTGGTCTCGGAAGGCTTGATTTCGCGCTTCTAGAACTGATGAGATATCGCCGAAATCCCGCCAGGATATGAGCTTTATGCCTGTTGGTATTTGCAGCTGGGGGATTCCAATAGAAAGGTTGCGAACCATCTCAACTAGGGTACGCTCCATTTGCATATTGAATTGTTCAAATAATAGCCGAGCGTATAGATTTTCTGCAGTCACCCTAGCACTCAATATGGTGGTTATTTGGTACTGCGTGGTGAGTTCGACCACTCGCTCCCAAAGCTGTGAGAGCAGTGCTTTACCAATCCTTTGATGGCGAAATTCAGGTAATATTGAGGCGCGTGTCATATATAATTGTGCTCCCACGCTCTTCCGCAGGAATCCTTCGCCGTACCCAACAACCTGCTGGGCAGATGTACCTACGATAAAATAGTCCTTTCCTGGTATAGTATCCGGAGCGGATAATTTATCCCTCAATTGAGCGGCCGTCATACGAAATGGTTCTTCATCTGAGTGCGAACAATGATTGATCAAGTTTAGTAGGTCTTCAAAATCACCTGATTGGTAGTTGCGTATTGAATAGGGGACGTTGTCTGTCATAGAATCATTAATGCCGAGGAAATCCTTAGAGGTCAATTTTCTTTAACGTAGAAAGCGCAGTGAATATGCCGATGACTGCAATTACTGTTGCTACCATGAAACTATAAGAGATCGCTAGGTATCTACTGGCTTCAACCGGCTGCGGGAATTGTGCTACAACTGTATTGAAAACTGCGCCAGCAAGTCCAACTCCCAAAACCATACCGACGTTTCGTGAAGTTGCCATAATTCCAGCTGCGATACCTTGACGCGCTCTAGGTGCAGAACCCATCAAAGCGCTCGTATTGGGAGAAATAAAGATACCGATACCGAGGCCGCAAACACTCAATGCCAGCATTATTTCACTAATTGGCGAGATGGGATTCAAGCGTGAAAGTAATAAAAGTCCCGCTGCCAAAATGGTCATACCAAGAACAGTCAGAGTCCTAGTACCAATCCGATCGGAAATAGTGCCGCTGAGTGGCGCGATAATTGCCATCACAATGGGCTGTGCAGTGAGGATCAATCCGGCTTGTGCAGGACTAAACTCCCGAGCCGCGATCAAATAGAACGGCATAAGAAATACAATCGCATAGACACAAATATAGTTGATCACGGCGCTTGTGACTGATAATGAAAACACCCTATGTGTAAATAACCGCAGATCAATCATTGGATTCGAGACATGACCTTCAAGATAGACAAATAGTCCAAATAAAATAAGTGCAGAAGAAATTAATCCGGTAGTCAGGAGTGAAGCCCACCCCCAATTATGGGCTTGATTGAGTGCTAATAAGAGCGCAATTAGGCTGGACATAAAGAGGAGCGCCCCACCCCAATCAAATTTTTCACTGTTATGTGAATGCTGATCCATGGGAATGAAAACTATGCTAAGCGCCAGGGCAGCAAGCCCGACTGGTAAATTGATAAAGAATACCGCTCGCCAGCTGATGAGATCAGTTAGCCAGCCTCCAAGGGAAGGCCCGGCCGTTAGACCCAAATATGTCATGGTTGCCTGTAATCCCAAGGCTTGCCCACGCTGCTCATCCGGGAAGTTCTTTGTCAAGATGGCAGGTGAATTCGCAGAGAGCATTGCGGCTCCCAAAGCCTGCAGCCCACGAAATATGATCAAATAGATGATTGTCGGTGATAGACCACAAAGAACAGAACTTATGATGAAAATGGCGAACCCTACGAGGTAGATTGGTTTGTGCCCATACATATCGCCAAGGCGACCGAAGATGGGTAATAATCCGCTCACAAGCAGCAGGTAAATAATAACTACCCACTCAACGGTAGCGACATCCGCTCCGAATACTTTGGATACCACAGGTAAAATGGTGTTTACTACGCTGATATCAAGGGCGGACATAAAAGTGCCCGTTCCGATCGCCAGTAAGATCCACCATTTGATTGAGGGTCGAGAGCGGGTCATGGGATGCCTGGGTTACCGAGGATAGATTTCAATTAAGCATTGGAGGCTTGGCGGTCTATTTCAGCCCGGGCACTCATTTGCTTACGCAAAGTCCGGATGTCTTGTGGTACAAAGTAAGCAGTAAATGCTAGGAAACCTGTGCCTAACGCCCAGGCAGAGGTGCAGACTAATAGTATTGCGAGTTGTAAAGATGATTCGCGAGCGATGAATCCAGCAAGCAGCGGTGCAAATGCGGCACCACCATTCTCAATGAAATACTGGACGGCCAAAGCGGTGCTACGCACTTCAGGCAGGGTGATGTCAAACACTGTTGAGATAACATTTGGGGATGCGAAAGGAATAAAAATGACCGCCAACAGCAAGAACAATAAAAACAGGGAGTGATTCTCAATTGGTATATTAATTGCGAAGAAAGGTAATACTGCACCAGCGAGAGTTTCGACCATCGCAACAAGGACGCGACCTCGGGGAGTGCGCTTGAAAAAGAAATCTCCCAATGCACCGCCTACAAAATATCCAAACGCGAGGACGAGAATCGCTGGTACCATCGTCATCAACACTTCATCGGGGGAATACAGCCGCTCTGTTTCGAGATACCGGAAGAACCAATAAGTAATTACGTTCCAGGAAAAGACACCAAAAAATCCTTGTGCAAAAAGCAGTAGCAGACTGCGTTTTTTTAAAGAGACCTAAGGCGACCTGCTTATCAAAGTGATATTCGGTGATTTGGTCCAAGTCTGCCATTTCCGGTTCGCTCTGGCCACGCTCAGGCTCTTTGACGCCAAAGAAGATGACCACCGCGAGGATTAACCCAAGCGAACCGGTGATGTAGAAAATGCTGCGCCAACCATAAATTCCGCTGAGCAGGGTAGCCAAGATTAAGCCAAGCATATACCCTAAAGGTTGGGTAAGTTGTAATATCCCATAGACCTTACCGCGCAAACTGGGGCTAAAATAATTTGAAATTAGACTGTAAAGCCCAGGGTAGCTTGAATCATCCACTCCAGTGGAAGCTCTTCGTTGCCAGGAACGTAGGATATGTAGGGGCGATAGCACAAAGCCACGTAGTTGAACCCCAGATAAAGGATGCTAATGCCAGAAGTTTAGAGCGGGCGTAGCGATCATATAAGTAGCCCCATAGTGGGTACAAGATTGCCGATACAATCAAGGCACCCGTAAAGACTGCACCCATCTGGACCTCGTCTATTCCAAATGAGGCCATGATCTGGGTGGTAAGTGAACCAATGACCAGTTTATCGGATTGGTGAAGCAGCATAAAGAAAAATAAAATCCCAACCACAAACCAGCGGTATCTAGATTGTTTTTTCATGACTTTCCGATCAAGCATCGCTGTTAAACCAGTTCCAATATCCTGAAATTGATGCCTCTGTATACAGCGCTAACGCGAATAATTTACGCGTAAACTAGTTTCTCTGAGATGCTAATTCCCTTGTGGATACGGTGGATGATGTCCGCTAGCAGTGGACCAACTGAGATTACTTCTACTTTGGGATGGGTTTGTTCTGGTTTCAGTGGCAGAGTATTTGATACGACTAATCTTTCAATGCGGTCGTCTCGCTGGAGAATTTCGATTGCCGAAGGAAGCAGGATGGCATGCGTAACCGCGAAGTATGTTTTCCCCTCAGCCCCTAACTCATACAGTGCATCGATCTGCTTCAATACGCTTCCCCCAGCCATCAGATCATCAATGACGATGGCGCGTCTCCCCTTAATGTCACCAACTACATGAGTTGTCTCGGTAGTATCCACACCAGTCCGGCGTTTGTGCATGACCACAAGCGGCAAGTTGGTCAATTCTGCGAACCGGCCCGCCATACCAGCTCGACCTACATCTGGACTGACAATGGATGCGTTTCTAAATTTGGCTCCTTTGAATTGTTCTGCCAATAAGGGCAAAGCGCTGATCGGGTCGACCGGAATCGTAAAAAAACCTTGGATAGCGCGATTGTGGATATCGATAAATATTACTCGGGAGGCGCCCTGTGTTTCCAGTAAATTAACTGCAACACGCGCACTGATGGCCTCGCGCCCTCGAGCCATCCGGTCCTGACGGGCGTAGGGGAAGTATGGCATTACTATCGTTACGGAGTGGGCGCTGGCTCTCCGAAATGCGTCTAAGAACAGCAGCACTTCCATTAAGCTGTCGTTGACCGGAATCGTGCAAGGTTGGATTAAGAAGATATCTTTGTCGCGGACAGCTTCATCGATCGTTACATAGGTTTCACTATCAGGCATCCGGCGAGTAGTAGATTTACCAATACCAGTACCCAGGTACCCAGCTACTTCAACAGCAAGTGCGGGATGAGCAGAGCCACTAAATATTTGGAGAGGGTGAGTAGACATATGATTATTTGCTCGCTGATACAACTATTTACTGTTGAAAACTCAATTTCGCGAATCTTGGCTAATTAGACCTTCTATATTGTTGAAGTCAATTTTGTGCTGCTTTATAGGATAACACCTCGCCGATACTGCGAGTTACTCTTTAGCTAAATTTCCCAATCCTCTGAGAGATTTGTCACATAAGGATCGATGTTGGTGTAGATTTGGCGACCAATATTTACTGATTATGTTTGTTGATAGCTTCCGATCGTGATTTCTTTCATGTGAATCTGCATCAATCCACCCAGTTGAAAGTACGTTCGACCGCTTTCAACCAGCCCTGATATAGGTCTGATTGAGTGCGGCTATCCATCATGGGCTGCCAGGATGTATCCATCTGCCAATTGTCTCGTAAATCCTCCAAGGAGTTCCAGAATCCCACGGCTAAACCCGCTGCATATGCAGCCCCTAGGGCGGTGGTTTCAGCCACTTTTGGTCGGACAACAGGAACACCTAGGATGTCCGCTTGAAACTGCATGAGCAGATTATTGTTGATCATCCCACCATCAACCTTAAGCGTGCTGAGTTCCACACCAGAATCTTTTTCCATGGCATCGAGGACTTCGCGTGTTTGGTAGGCAGTTGCCTCTAACACAGCCCGGGCGAGGTGGCCTTTAGTAATATAGCGGGTCAAACCGACGATCACCCCTCGGGCATCAGATCGCCAGTAAGGCGCAAACAAACCAGAGAATGCCGGAACGAAGTAAATTCCACCATTGTCGTCCACACTATAAGCGAGTTCTTCCACTTCAGCCGAGTTTTGGATGATGCCTAGATTGTCTCGCAGCCATTGGACCAAAGCACCGGTGATAGCGATGGAACCCTCTAAGGCATAGGTCGCTGGACTTTCGCCAAGTTTATAAGCTATTGTGGTTAGTAAACCGGTGTTGGATTTTACGAGATTAGTACCGGTATTCATCAGCATGAAACAGCCTGTGCCATACGTATTCTTAGCTTCTCCTTGGCTGAAACATGCTTGACCCACCAGGGCTGCTTGCTGGTCGCCGACAATACCACACACGGGGACTTCACTGTTGAATGGTCTATCAGGCGGGGTTGAACCCCAGGTTCGGGAATCGCTGGATGGAACAATTTCTGGTAGCATGCTGCGCGGGATATTCAGAATCCGCAATATTTCATCATCCCATGATAAAGTATGCAAATCCATCAGCAGTGTGCGGCTGGCATTCGTTACATCGGTGACATGTGCACCTCCGTTGGGGCCTCCAGTCAACCACCAGGTAAGCCAGGCATCCACATTACCAAAAATCGCATCACCTTTGGCTGCAGCCCCTCGAACGCCATCCACATTATCGAGTATCCATTTGATTTTCGGTCCCGAGAAGTACACGGATATCGGTAGACCTGTTTTGGTGCGGAAGCGATCCAGTCCACCATCCAAAGCAAGCAAATCGCAAATCTCTTTTGTGCGTGTGTCTTGCCAAACAATTGCATTGTAGTAAGGTTCACCAGTGAAGCGATTCCAAACGATTGTCGTTTCCCTCTGGTTAGTAATGCCTACGGCGGAGATATCTCCGGGCTCGATTTTTGCTTTAAAGGTTGCATTCGAACAGACATTAATGGTCCGCTCCCAGATTTCCAGCGGATCGTGTTCTACCCAACCTGGTTGCGGAAAGATCTGTCTATGTTCCTGCTGCGAGGAAGTGATGACTGATCCACTCTCTGAGAACAATATACAGCGCGTACTCGTTGTACCTTGATCGATGGCAGCGATATATTTCGGCATGGTGATATTTCCTCAAATTAGATTGAACTATAGATTATGGTTTAGATTGGAAATAGTTATATCTTTTCATTGGATATGGTTTGCTTTGATTTTGAACGCAGTGATCGCAGATAGCAGCAATAATATACCGTATATAGTGAATAATAGAACGTACCCCAAGCCAGGTTTTCCAGGGAGATAATGCGTGACGTAATCTGCTAGAGGTCCGCCGATGTAAGCACCCACGGCACCAGCTCCAGCACCGGCCAGGTTCGATATACCTAAATAACGCCCCGCTTCGGATTTTGGGACCAAGGTAGTTCCTAAGGCCCAATTGGAAGTGTAGAATGTCCCAGCAGCAGCGCCAACCAAAATGGCCCCAATATATATCCAGGCTAAGATTCGGGGCGATGATTAATATCAATGCGCCAAACGCCCCACAGAATCCACTAAGTATAACCAAGAGCTTACGACCGAACCGGTCTGCAAGCCAACCACTAGGCAGAGCTAACAGCAGGATAAATATGCCGACAACCATGATGAGCTGACTGGCAGGACCCGCAGCTTGCTCCCGCTCGAGACTAAGGCGACCTTGCAGAAAAAATACGGCAAAACTAGCGATATTCGTAATCCCGACCAAAAACGCTAACCGGTTGATGACCCACCAAGTGTACGATGGATTGCTCTTGGCTTTCTCACCTAAGCTGATCTGTATGCTTACCCATACTCCAACTCCGATTGCGAATAGCATCGCTGCTAATCCAACTATCCCGATGGTCAGTAGGGTACCCCATTCTGTAAGACGGTTCGCGAAGAAATCGGTAATTTCGAGAGACACTTTTCCCATACCCAGGATGATTAGTGTAAACACGATAGTCATAGCAATCAAGCGGATCAGCGGGTTCCAATCTATTTTCTCAACTGGATCTGTATTGGGTTTCTCCGGGACAAACATCGTGATGATCATTGTTAAGACTAGGATAACCATCGCGGTGATTAATCCCGTCCAATATCTCCCAGCCGCGATCATCCTGCCGATCGTAAAAGCGACCAGAATCAGTGGAGCTGGTACTTCAAATAAAGCTTTAATGCCCGAATATAACCCGCGTTTCTCATTGGGCACCAAGTCCGGGATAAGCGGTTGCGCTGCAGCATGAGCAGTATTCAAACTGATTTGCAGCATGAGTACCATCGCAAACAGGAAACAAAATCCAGCTGAACCTTCCATGCCGGCTGAAACCCCGATCAGGGTGATAAACAATAGGTCAAATACAGTCCCTAAGAAGATAAATGGTCTGCGCCGGCCCCATCTTGACCGGGAATGGTCTGACAGCAGCCCCATAAATGATTGGACGACTAGCGCAGTCATTAAAGACCACAGCCGGATCTGCCCGTAGTACCCACCTTGTTGATCTACACCTACAAATTGCTGGACCAGCAGAGGGATCACCAGCGGAGTTAGCGTCTGGGAGACCGTTGTCAGTCCAGTGAAATAAATATTAATTGTGATGGCATCAAACCAACGCAGGGGTCTGGGCATTTATATTCTTAAATGTATGATATTAATGGTGCAATTTCTCGGACCCAACAACCCGGGTAATAAAAATTTGGGTGATCTTTTCCACTTCTTTATGTTCCTGATCCAAGATTACTACGTGAGCTGAGTGTTCCATCCATTGTAGTTCGATGAAAGCTGACTGAACTTGTGATGACAGCATATATGGGACAGAGGGGTGTACGGTGGGGTCTAATCGTCCTTGGACGATTAGCAAAGGTTGGGTGATATCAGGTAATTTCATCCTTACAATCTCTTGGAATTTGAGCAGCTGGATGACTCCTTTCAGTGGGTTGACGATATATCCCTGCCAAGGGGTGTCATCATCAATTTTAGGTTTTTTGACATAGGGTTTAATCTGGGCTAAGATGCGGAGTTGGATCCGATTAGTTCTTGATAGGTTTAATTTTAAGGCTGGCGCATATGCTAAGATAGCAGCGATCTCTGGATATTGGCTTGCGAGATATAGCGCGAGCAGGCCTCCCATTGACTCGCCGCCAACGATGACCATCTGGCATTGTTCGCGTAGAGAGATGTAAGCTGATTCGGCAACATATACCCAATCACTCCAGTGGCAGCTGTTTAGATCAGCCGGAGTAGTGTTGTGCCCAGGTAAGAGTGGTGCGAGGATTGTGTACCCTTGAGCTGCTAGGCTCACCGCCAGAGGACGGACTTCTGCGGTAGTAGCTGTGAAGCCATGTAGGAGCAAAATGCCTACCCGGCCGGCTGGCCAAAAAAAGGTTTCACCAGCAAGATGTTGATTCTTTATTAGGGTATTCTGGGTGTTAGGGCTCATTTACTGTGACCAACATCCAAACAAGGTCTCCCCAATGATTGTATTGAATTGGCCCAAATATACTACCGGCAGCAGTATATATCCTGGTTGTGAAAATAACAGAGGGGCGATAACCGACCCTGGTATGTATATATGTCAGACACAGCGCCGGATAAAACTATCGGGCTGATCGCTGGGTCCGAGGGAATCTATATCTTTTCAGGATTCTCGATACGAACCGCGCAAACTTTGTACTCTGGAATCTTTGCTATTGGGTCTAGAGTGTGGTCTTGGGTCAGCATATTTGCTGGGGCTTCCCGCCAATGGAAAGCCAAGAATATGGTGCCTGGCGGCACACTATTGTTGATCATTGTCCGCGTCCGCACACTACCTCGACGGCTGGATATTACCACTGGACTGTTTTCCTGCAGTTCATATCTGGCAGCATCCTCAGGGTGGACCTCGACATAGGCACTTGGTTCTTTCCAATCTAAGGTTTCGCTGCGGCGGGTCATCGTTCCTGAGTGGTAATGGTAGAGCACCCTACCCGTTGAAAGGATAAGGGGATACTCCTCATCAGGTACTTCTGCGGGGTCATGCGCATCAATAATGGAGAATTTGCCTAGACCGCGCGAAAATTTTCCTACATGCAAGATTGAAGTGCCAGGGTGGGTTTCATCGGGGCATGGCCACTGCAGCCCAACTCCACGTACTCGATCGTGGGACATACCACGGTAGATTGGTGTAACTTCAGTGATCTCTGTAAAAATTTCAGCTGTCGAGTTAAAACTCCAGAGAGATTGCTGACGTTGGTAGCCCATTGCTTCGTCGAAGCGCTGCGCCAAGTCGGCGATGATGTGCCAATCGGGTAGCGCTTGCCCCGGGGCATTTATAACGGGCTGGATATGCTGGACTCTGCGCTCTGTGTTCGTAAATGTGCCATCTTTTTCAAGCGATGCCGCGGCAGGTAAAATGATATGCGCAAGAAATGCAGTCTCGCTGGGAAAGATATCCTGGACGATGAGCAGTTCGAGGTTGCGCAGCGCAGTTTCCACATGGCTGGTGTTTGGGTCACTGATCATCGGGTTTTCGCCCATGATATAAGATGCTCGTATTACCCCTTCCGCAACGGATTGCATCGCTTCGACAACCGTTAATCCGACTTCACTGGGCAAAGAAGGGACACCCCAGGCTTCAGCTAATGCCTGCCTTTTCTCGGTATCTGTTACTTGCTGGTATCCAGGGAAAACATTTACCAAACATCCAGTATCACAGGCCCCTTGAACATTCGATTGACCTCGCAGGGGATTCACTCCCGTGGAAGCTTTCCCGATTTGCCCACACAGCATAGCTAAGTTGGCGAGGGTTTTCACCATATCTGTGCCGTTGCTGCGTTGGGTTATGCCCATAGCATAAATAATCATGCTGTGACCTTGGAGCTCTGGATACACTGATTCTCCCCAAACTCTTTCACCGCGAGCGTAGATACGCGCCGCGTCTACGATCTGTTCGACAGATACACCTGCCATAAGAGAGGCACGTTCAGGTGTGTACTCGGCGAGCATTTCAGAGAATTCGGCATACCCCTCGGTACGGTTAGATATAAATTCATCGTGCAGCCACCCTTCCCTGATAATTACGTGCATGATCGCTAGGAAGACATAGATATCTGTCCCTGGTTTCACCTGGAGGAAAAGAGTGGCATGGTCTACCAATGGGGTCCGTCGGGGATCGATTATGATTAGATTCGCACCGCTTTTCACTGCCCGGATTACTTCGTAGCTAATTACCGGATGAGCTTCAGCTGTGTTAGAGCCGGTGATAAAGAGGCAATCAGCGGATCTGACCTCCTTGATAGAGTTTGTCATTGCCCCACTTCCGAAGGCCTGCACGAGGCCTGCAACTGTGGAGCTGTGTCAAAGTCTAGCACAATGGTCGATGTTGTTTGTCCCTATCCCAGCACGCATGAACTTCTGAAAGAGGTAATTTTCCTCATTGGTACAGCGCGCAGAAGATAATCCCATCACTGAATCTGGGCCATGTTCTGATACGATATCGGCTAAACGCTTTGCTACATAATCCAGGGCGGTATCCCAACTGACGGGGACGAAGCTGCTCTCGATCTTCGGTTTGCGAATACTTAATGGAGATTTCGGAGAAATCTCCCACGGTTCATCTAGGAAACCAAGCTGGTAGGCAATGTCCTTCCGCATGAGGGGCGATGTTAAGCGTTCGGGATCGGACGCAAAGTCCCAGCCATATCTCCCTTTCACGCACAAGAACTCTCCATTGACCGGGGCATCAGGTGTAGATTGGGCATAAATAATTTGACCACCTTTAACTGCATATTCAATCTGACAACCGACACCACAATAACCACATGTAGAACGAATCCGCTCGAATTCCCACTCGCGCCCTTTCCCTTTTCGCGAGACGGGCATTAAAGCCGCTGTCGGGCAAACCTGGACGCAGCTGCCGCAAAACACACAGGAACTGTCTCCAAGTGGATCGTCAAAAGGGGTGGCAATCTGGCTTGTGAAACCACGTCCAGAGAAATCGAGTGCATTTGCTCCAACGATCTCATCGCAAACTCGGACACATCGCCCGCACAGGATGCAGTATTTATGATCCCGGATGAATACTGGATTATCGTCCTGATAGAGCGGTCTGGAAATTTCGAATGGGTGGCTCGTTCTGTCAAGCTCAAACTCGTAGGCATATTTCTGCAGTGTACAACTGCCTGCTTTCTCACATGTGACACAATTTAGTGGATGCTCAGATAAGAGCAGGTCAATTATTTCGCGCCTAGCTTGCCAAAGCGCCGGTGTGTGAGTCGTGATCTCCATCCCGGATTGGCATTCCAATTCACAACTGGGAATCGCATGCGAATTTCCCACCACCTCCACCAGACAAAGCCGGCAACCTCCTGAGATGCTCAATTCAGGATGGTAACAGAGATGCGGTATATGGATGCCATTATCCTGTGCGGCTTGCAGGACATTTGTACCATTATTTGCTTGGATACTTTTCCCATCAATCGTAAGCTCAATCAAAGTTAACTCTCCTGTTTATTGGACGACCAATTTTTCCATAGCGTTCGTACCGCCGGGATCCATCTTATTTCAATGTAAAAGTATAGAATAGCCATATATGGTTTTCTCAACTAGGGGATAGAAATGGAAACCGCGGATTCTCGAGAGTCAGGGCAAGATTTGCCAGCAAGATTGATTAATATATCGGCCGCAGTATATGCCATATTCGGTGTCTTCGACGATAATTCGCTGCGATATCTAAAATACCGCGGGTTTAATAAATTATATCTTGATAACGTTCAAAAAATATTACAGCGTAATTCAATAATTGTACTCATCCAATAATTCTGAATATATGCACTATTGTATGTGGTCGCGATTGTTCGCGTCCATATTTACAGGATCTAAATCTCTTGAAGAAATAGCAATCCGGTCTGGATGAGAGTAAATAGTAAAGCGATTGCGGCGGGCATAACCAATTAATGTGATCCCCAACTGGTTTGCATTCTCTATGGATAATGAGGTAGGTGAAGTTCGGGAGATAACAATCGCAGCACCAATCCTAGCTGATTTTTGCAGCATCTCTGAGCTTATCCGTCCGGTGGTGATAATGATTTTTTGGTGTAATTCTGTACCCGAATATAATAACTTCCCGCCAATTTTATCGAGCGTATTATGACGGCCGATATCCTCAGCTACGAAGACGATACGGTTCCCATCTGATAATCCAGTGGTATGGACACCGCCGGTGATCTCGTAGAGACTCTGCGAGTTAAATAACTGCTCGATTAACAAGTTAATCTGGTTTGCGGCGAGTATAGAGCTGTTGGTATTGACTGGCAGCCCAGAAGTATTCCTTACGGCTGTCAAGCCTCCCGAACACCCCGAGGTACGCTGCCAATCCTGAGGTTTAGCCACATTATTCTTGAGCCAGATATCAATGTTATCGCCCGATGCGCATAGCCGGATATTATCGATGTCCGAACTTTTGGTAATAATTCCTTCGTTAAACAGAAATCCAACCGCCAGAGCTTCCAGATCAACCGGTGTACACATGAAGGACAACCACAGTTCGCCATTTACAGTTAATGACACGAGTTTCTCGACAACCACTTCTTCTGGTTGGGAGGTTTTTTTTCGCGATTGAATTTGTGTCACTTGAAAAGATTGACTCGGTGAATTTATACTTGCCATCGCTTCGTACCTCATTCATACCGGTAAGATAAGGTTATTTTAGCAGATATCCTCTATTTGAGATGTCAAGTCGGGAAGAAAATTAAGCGAATCAGGATATTTGTCGATCGAAGATCAGACATCAGTAAATTTATATGTGTTATGATCACGAAACCTTACTAGCTGACGAGAGGAAGTTTGCTCATGGATGAGTATCTGGTACAACCTGGAAAGAAGATAAATTTGTCGGAATGGGATCCAGCAGATAAGCAGTTCTTCCCGGAAGGTAAACAGGTGGGTGAACAATTATTACTACAGTTCAACCAAAAGCTGGAGACTATACAGGAATTATTATATGCCGAGCATAAGCAGAAGGTGTTAATCGTTTTGCAGGCAATGGATACCGGCGGGAAGGATGGCACGATACGGCATGTATTTGAAGGTGTCAACCCACAAGGCGTTAGTGTCACAAGCTTTAAAGTACCCACCCAAATTGAGTTGGATCATGATTACCTTTGGCGCGTGCATCAGCATGTCCCAGGTAAGGGCCAAATCATGATTTTCAACCGCAGTCATTATGAGGATGTTCTGGTAGTTCGCGTTCACAATCTAGTGCCTGGACAAACATGGAAGAAACGCTTTGACCACATCAATAATTTTGAGCGCATGCTCGTTGACGAAGGCAGTACGATACTGAAATTCTTCCTTCATATCAGCAAAGAAGAGCAGAAACAGCGCTTGCAAGCCAGACTGGATGAAGAAAATAAACAGTGGAAATTCTCAAGTGGGGATCTGAAGGAGAGAAAATTATGGCCGGACTACCAGCGTGCCTATGAAGAAATGTTGTCTAAAACTAGTACCGAGTGGGCTCCCTGGTATGTTATTCCAGCTAACCGAAAATGGTATCGCAATTTGGTAATCAGCAAGATCATCATTAAAACCTTGGAAAATCTGAACATGAGCTACCCGCAACCGGAGGGGGATTTATTGGGGGTAGTCTTCGAATAAGAAAGGGATCGTTGGTTCGCAAATATTACTTCCGATTAGACAATTTCTTGCATCAATCTTCGGAATTTGTGGGGGGATGGAGTTAAAAAAACCGCCATAACATGTCATGTTATGGCGGTTTATCTTTTTCGTTATTATCTCCCTAACAAAGAATACCAGTATTGGTGTTCACGGCGTCGAGTTTAATTTTCATTTTACCCTGGTCCATAGGATTGGACAAGAAATAACCCTGACCAAACTCACATCCAAGCTTTTTCAGCTGATCGAGCTGGGCTCCATCCTCAATCCCCTCAGCAACTACCCCAATACCAAGTTCATTTGAAAGCGAAATGATCGCTTGAACGATCTGAAGATTGCTTTTATCTGTATTGATCGTGTTTATAAAGGAGTTATCGATCTTCAGGCCATTTATTGGGAATTGGGAAAGGTAGCTCAAGGAAGAATAGCCAATTCCAAAATCATCAATTTGAACCTGTACCCCCAGGTCACGAATCTGCTGCAAGATACGGGCGTTTTCATCTGTATATTCAAGGAGAGCGCTCTCGGTGATTTCAATTCTTAGACAATCTGGAGCTAGCTGGGTTTTCTGCACAATGGATTGGATAAAACCGATGATATCTGGATGGGTGAGGTGACTAGTGGTCATATTTACGCTCATATAAATTGGCTCTAAGTTTGCATATGTCTGCTGCCATTCTTTGAGCTGCATACAAGCTTTTTCCATTACCCAGCGATCAATAGCGATAATCTGACCAGTTTCTTCGGCGAATGGGATGAATTCACCCGGCTGGAGCAATCCGCGCTGTGGGTGGTTCCAGCGCACAAGAGCTTCGAAGCCAACGACACGGTTTGTCTTGAGCGCTGAGATGATCTGGTAATGTATGGTGAGTTCATCATTCTGCACTGCCCGACGTAAATCAGTTTCCAATTCTAGACGCTCCATGACTTGTTCACGCATCTCTTTGGTGAATAGCTCTGAGCGGGATTTCCCTCTACCTTTGGCGTTGTACAGGGCGATGTCTGCATCTCTCAGGACATCTTCTGAGGTTTGATAGGATTTTTCGCCCATCACCATACCAATACTGGCACTGATGTTGATCTCATGCCCATCGATGGTGAAACTCTGGGATAATTCCTGCATAATCCACTCGACTACTTGCTTGGCATCATCGATAGTTTGGATATCCTCCAACAAGATCACGAATTCATCACCACCAAATCTGGCAAATGTATCTGTCGCCCGCAAACGTTTTGAGAGTTTATGCGCTACTGCGACCAGTAATTTGTCGCCAGTAAGGTGTCCATGGACATCGTTAACGTCTTTAAAACGATCGAGATCCATGAATAATACTGCATACTGATAGTCTTTTTTACGCTTGGCACGTTCGACAGCTAGGGTGAGGTGATCTAAAAACAATCCACGATTTGGTAGCCCAGTCATCGTATCGTAGAAAGCATCGTGTAATAACTTCTCCTCAGCATATTTCCTGTCTGTGATATCTGTTTGTGACCCAGCAATTCGCGTTGCCCTCTTATCCTCATCGAGAACTGCTAAACCCCGGCTTAACATCCAGCGATAAGTGCCATCCCGATGAAGCATACGGTGTTCATTTTCGAAATGGGATGTCGACCCCTTGAAATGTGCAGTGAGATCTAGTTTTAACCTTTCAACATCTTCCGGATGGATACGTTTTAGCCACTCGTCAGATGAGCTGCTGACGTCACGATTCGCATACCCAAGCATCCCTTTCCAACGCTGGGAATAATAAACCTCATCATTTTGCAGGTCCCAATCCCATATCCCATCGTTTGCTCCACGCATGGCTAGTTCATAACGGTCTTTGCTGATACGGAGAGCTTGCTCAACTTTTTTGCGTTCAGTGATCTCCATCTTCGCCTGCATATATAAATTCGCATTCTCGAGCGCGACTGCAGCATAATCAGCCAATGCAATCAACAACACTTCATCGATCTCTTTGAAAGGCCTTTGAGCAGAATGATTGACAACCGAGAGAACGCCGAGAGGTTTTCCTTTGGCGTAGATAGGTACATGGAGCAAGCTGTGAACAAGGAAACCGGTACTGACCTTGATTAACGGCCCTTCGTCCGTTTCAGTGGTTGTACGGATCGGGCGTTTTGTCCGTAAGGCTACACCGATTAGCGAATCGTGAACAGGCAAGCGCATTGTTTTGCTCTTCTCCGAATCGATGTTCTTCACCGCCCGTATATATAACTGGTCAGAGCTATTTTCCAGCAGTGCTAGAAAGCCTTCTTCAGCTCGAGTGAGGTGGGTTGCCGCCTCAACGATCCGGCGTAATACATCGTCAAGATTCAATGATGAGGTCACGCTGCGACCGATTCGAGCAAGCGTCGTTTGCCAGTTCAATTGTCTGCGCAGTTGGGTCGTCAATTGAGCCCTTTCACGTACTAGACGTGTTTCTCGCAGAGCTTGCTTTATCGAAGCTCCCAATTGCTCGGTGTCAATCGGTTTGGTCAAGTAATTTTGAACCCCGAGGCGAAATGCTTCAACGGCGACTTGCTCTGACCCGTGTCCGGTCACCAGTATCGCAGGAATTCGGCGATTTTGCTTTGCTAACCTGCGCAGGATATCTAATCCCTGCATATCAGGGAGCTCTAGATCCAAGACCATTAGGGAGACAGATTTATCTTCTAGGACGCGTAGGGCTTCTTTCCCAGAATGTGCCACCAGGGAGTGATATCCAAGCTGCGGTAGAAGCTGCGTGGATAGAAAATTTGCGATCTGGCGATTGTCGTCAATAACCAAGATGGTCTCAGGTGGCAAAGATTTCTCCCCCTTTGTAGGTTCAGGGGTTTCACTCTGGTTTATTGTACCGGTTGGTGTAAACTCATTTTGCAGTGTCATAGGCGTATTTGGTCTCATACTAATAAGGATTCCCTGGAATTCATTCCGACATCTTTATCAAATAGCATATACCAGGATATATCGATTGCCCTAATTGGTGCCTTGTAGTGGTGTATCTCCATATTATTAAATCGGCAGGAACATGCGATTAAACAGGTGTGCAGCGCAATATTTCTACTTGCTTACACAAGTGATAGGAATTGTTTTACAGAATCTTCCATGCTAAGTTCCCCATCGAGTACAGCTTTTTGGTATTTGATTGACCAATGATAGAGCAGAGATTGCGCTTGAACGAGTTCGAGCAGCACAATTTGAGCCAATGGGCCAGCCTCATTCAAGTAGCCTGTACGGTAAAAATCCTTTTTTGCACTCTCTTGGTCGTAGGACACACGTTTGATATATGCTCTCCACTTTCCATTGATCAAGGAAACTTGGGCATAACCGGGTCTGGGGTCCCCATCAAATGGTAGTCCAGCCGAGCCAGCGTTCACAATCAAGGTACTATTCAGTTTACGTATTAATGGAATATGGGTATGCCCAACACAAAATACAGTTGGTGGGATGCCAATTTGGCGGGCTAGTGTTCGATCACTTGTCTCACGATAGATCCCATCGCGGTTGCCCCGCATTGAAGCATGGGCTACGCGTACTTCAGCACTTGGTGGTAAATTGATACTGTAAAAGGAAGGCATCTTCGCAAATGCTTTAATCTTTGACCGCACTTGCTCGTAAGTCCATATAGATGCGCGATGGACCATGAACTCGGATTTTATGTTTTGTGATTCCCATTGGGTTTGATTGAGGACGTACTCCTCATGGTTCCCAAGGAGGACCACCCAATTCTCCGTAGACTGATATTGGAGAACAATCTCAAGACATTCTCGGGGATGAGGCCCGCGGTTTAGAACATCCCCAGCGACGACCGTTATATCAGGATCCCAAATCTCAATATCGTGGATAATTGCCCTTAAAGCGTGCAAATTGCTGTGTATATCTGCGAGTACTGCGATCTTCATTTCGATTAATATATCAATTTATAGCTTATATTAATTCCGCTGTGGATATCCCAGCGGATGTCAAACTGATTGCTGCCCATTTCGAGGCGCGGTGTTTAGTAACAGGAACCCAATTATCCCAATAGTGGAAAAGATCATCCCACCAAACCATATCGCTCCTGGTGCGATGTTATCGTACAAATAACCACCAATGACGGGTCCAACCCCCAGGGCGATCCCGAAGGTTAATCCATATATACTCATATAGCGGGCTCGCATATCCGGTGGCGCTAAATTTGCTGTATATGTCGTCGATGTCGGAACGATGACCATTTCCCCAATGGTGAGGATCACCATGCTCAAGATGAAAGAGAGAAAATCACGGGCGACCAATACGACTCCCAATCCGAGCAAATAGAAGAATGCTCCGGCTGACATCACTAGTAACTCCCGATATCGCTTGGTAAGGTTAGTTACTGTATATTGGAACAAGACTACCATGACGGCATTGGTTGCCATGATAAAACCGTATTGACTTTCCGGAATATTGAAGTTCTCTTTGGCATATACCGGAAGTAAGACCATTACCATGACATAGCCCATACCTGCAACTGCATAGATCCCACAGAATGCGAGAAAACCACGGTCATGAAGAATCTGATCGTAACCGGCAAATCCCTTCCTATTTCGGATTTCTTCAGGTGTTGGTTGGTGTACCAACGTCTCCTGTACGAAGATACTTAGAAAGACTGCGAAGGTCAGACTAGCTGCCGCGGCGATGCCAAACACGATTGAATAGGATATTGCTGCTAGAAAACCTCCTACTGATGGACCGATAGCAACCCCAACATTATTTACCATGCGTAGTAGAGCGTAAGCATTAGCCCGTTTTTCTGTTTCAACCATATCTGCGACCATCGCATTGCTGCCTACTCTGAACATTGGCCCAGCAGCGCCTTGCAACGCCATTAATAATGCCCATACACTTAGTGAACCTGCCCAGATCATCAAGCAATAAATGATACTGCTGCTGAACAAGCTGGTAACCATAACGCCTTTCCGTCCGAAGCGGTCAGCGACTGGACCGGCAACAAGAATCGTTACTAAACTCGTGGTTGAGTTCACAGTTAAAATCAGGGCAATCGTTGTGAGGGGTAGATCCAATTTCTCGCGCAGATATATCGTCAAGAAGGGCCAAACCATACTTGAGCCAGCTGTGCTGATCAGCATACCACCAAAAAGCAGCCAGAATTGTTGGGGATATTGGCTGTAGAGCGCAGATATTCTTTGCATCAGGGCTTATAACGAGGAGGATATTAATACGGCAGGATTAGTTAGTGGCCAGCTGCTCAGAGAGCAAAGAACCGTAGGCTACTTCTTTCTCTTGGCGGAACTGCTGGGTATAGAGGCGATAATAATACCCCTGGGCATGGATTAATTCTGAATGCGTCCCAGCCTCCGCGATCTGTCCATCCATAATTACTAAGATCCGATCTGCCTTTCGGATCGTCGATAATCTGTGAGCGATGATGATGCTTGTGCGACCAGTCATAATCCGATCCATCCCTTGCTGGATGAGTTCTTCTGTGATTGTATCAACAGAACTAGTAGCTTCATCCATGATGAATATTTCCGGTTGGGATAATATTGCACGGGCTAGACTGATTAGCTGCTTTTGACCAGTTGAGAGCAGGTTACCCCCTTCACCGACATCCTCATCGTAGCCTTTCTCGAAGTTCGCGATGAAGTCACTCGCTCCAGCTAGTTTCGCGGCTTTCTCAACTTCCTCAGCCGTAGCGGATAATCTCCCATAACGGATGTTCTCTCGAATACTGCCGGAAAATAGATGGGGAGTTTGCAGGACGATTCCGATTCTTGATTGAATGGACTGTTGGGATAAGTCTTTGTAATCTACTCCAGCAAGATGGATTTTTCCTGAAGTTGGTTCGAAAAAGCGACAGATTAGATTTACGATTGTCGTCTTACCACCCCCTGTTGGACCTACTAAGGCGATCTTCTCACCTGGATTTATCTTCAAATTGAATCCTTCCAGTACCGTTTCGCCTTCTGTATAGGTGAAATATACATTGTTAAATTCAATTGTCCCGTGAATGCTTTCGACATCTTTTGCCGAGGGAGAATCTACAATCTCTGGTTCCTCATCTTCGAGAGAAAATATACGCTCAGCAGAGGCAATTGCCTGCTGTAATTCGGCATAAACGCGTGCTAGATCCTGGATAGGCCAAAGCATAAAAATGAGGTAGGAGATGAATGCCTGAATCCCACCAATCGTCATAGCGCCATAGGATGTTTGTAGCCCTCCAAACCAGACAATCGCGCCCATTGCGAAAGAACTGATAATTTGTACAATCGGCAGGAATAATGCTGACAACCAGGCCGCGCGATAACTAGCGTGGTACATTTTGTTCGTTATCTCTCCGAATTCGTCCAAGTTTTCTTCTTCCCGGCCGAGCGCTTTTACCACACGTACACCAGTGATATTTTCGTTGAAAGCACCTGTGATTTTCGAATTCAGTTTCCTGGCTTGGCGAAAATGTATCAAAATCCTTTTGCGAAATTGAACTGCAACGGTTACCAATACCGGAATCGCGGCTAATACGATCAACGCGAGTTTCCAGTTAATGATTAACATAAAGAACATTGCAGTCGCAATATTCATCACCCCCCAAGTAACATCTAGAAGACCCCAGGTAACCAGCTCGGAAACCCGATCCGTATCTGAAGTCACACGGGAGATGATCCAACCAACTGGTGTTTTGTTATAAAAAGATAGGGATAAGTCTTGAAGATGGTTGAATAAACCCTTGCGGAGATCATATCGGATGCGTTCCCCGAGTACACCAGCAAAAAAGATAAATGCGAAGACAAAAATCGCCTGGATGAGGATGAGACCCCCATATCGCCAAACGATATCGTACAGTGCTTGACGATCTTTGGGAATAATTGCTTGATCAATTATTTGTTTGCTGAGATAAGTCAAATACGAATCGATAAAAGAGACTAACCCGATGGATATCAAAAATGCCAATACCCACGTTCCATAGGATTTCGTTAAGGAAATGATCCGCCGGATGGTGCTACCGGTATATTTGGATGTAAATTCTTCCTCTTCAAAGTAAATGTCAGACATACTTTATTCCGGGATCAACTCTTCGTTGAAACTGTTGAAGCAACAGCAATATCCGCTTCTAATTCGTTCTCAATCCGGGTTTGAATATCATAAATCTTTCTGTAAATCCCATCTTGTGATATCAGATCACTGTGCTGCCCCCTTTGTACAATGCGGCCTTTGCTGAGCACCAAGATTAAATCGGCATCCATCACGCTGTGTATTCGGTGAGCGATGATAAAGCTCGTTCTTCCACGCATAAGTGACCTGAGCGCCATCCTTATTTCAACCTCTGTTTCCGCATCGACGGATGATGTAGCATCATCGAGAATCAGAATGCGCGGATCCTTAAGTATGGTACGGGCAATTGCTATCCGCTGCTTTTGACCTCCAGATAATGTCACTCCCCTCTCGCCAATTAGAGTCTCATACCCCTTGGGGAAAGTTGTGATCACATCATGGATTGCGGCAGATTTTGCGGTTGAAACCACTTCTTCATCTGACACTGCGCGGCCAACGCTATATGTTATGTTCTCGCGAATAGAGCGGGAGAACAGAAATGGTTCTTGTTCGACGATCCCGATATGCTGGCGGATATAGTGGCGTGGATACTCCCGCAATTCCTTGCCATCGACAATGATACTACCGGCAGAATAATCATAGAATCTAGGCAGTAAATTTACCAGACTGGTTTTTCCTGAGCCTGTAGTCCCTACGAGAGCGACCACTTGTCCAGCTTGACATGCAAAAGTGATGTCGCTCAAAATGGATTCGTTTATTTCATCGTTCTCATACTGAAAATTTACATGTTCGAACTGGATAGCTCCCGAAATTATATTTGTTACAGGTGTTCTTCCTGAGTCGAGATCTTCTTGGTCTACTTCGATGATGTCTCGTACGCGACTATACGATACTAAACCAGTTGAAGTCTCCACAATCAAGCGTCCAAGATTTCGGATCGGCCAGATCAACCATATCACTAACCCTGCATACGCTAAGTAAGTTCCTACTGAAATTGTCCCATCGATTGCCATCAACGCGGCAAAGACAAATCCAGCTAGCATTTGTACGCCACTGAGAATATCGGATATCGGCCAATACCCGGAATGCATTAATAATAAGTGTCGTCCGCGCAGATATTTCTCCCAATTATCTGTGTTGAATTTTTCCTGCTCAAATGATTGACGAGCAAATGCCTTAACGACACGAACCCCGGTCAGATTTTCCTGCAGGGTTGTTGATAACACTGCATCTTGTTTCTGGTAAGCATCATATGCTTTGCTGACGCGTTGGAAGAAAAAGATCGAAACGATAACAATAATTGGGATGAGAATGATGGAAAATAGTGCAAGCTGAACGTTCATTTGGAATATGACGAAAAAATTGACAAAGAACAGGACCATAATCCGGATGACACCTATTGCTTGGTCGTTATAAAAGCGGCGCAACGCATCGACATCAGAGGTACTGCGTTGGATTAACTCTCCAGTTTTCGTTTTGTCATGATAAGAAAAGGGGAGTTTTTGAATGTGATCAAAGAGAAAGTTTCGAACTCGGCGAACAACATTTTCAGCCGTATACGCAGCGAGACGTCCCGCTAGGTAAGTGAAGCCGCCCATAATAGCTGAAAGAGCGACGAGTCCAACTGCACAAAGAGCCAATAAGCGGTATTTATCTGCAGTGACCTCGCCACCAGCTAGATCAAGCAAAACATTATCGGTGAGGAAGCGGACAAGCAGATAGGTACTAGAACGTGCTACAGCAGCGAATGTCAAACAAATCGCCGCGCAGATGTATACCAGCTTGAATCCAGTTATTAAATTCCAAACACCTACTAGACGGTTATTGGAAATCGTCTGCCGAATGTCAAGAGGATGATTTAATGGGTACTCGCTCACTCATACACCACAATGAATTGAGATATAGGTAGTTAAAGTTTACTGGAATATCTGGGAAACAGAAGGATGCGGATCCACAAACCAGTTCAGCTCTATTCTAACCGACGACAACAATCTTTATGATTTTCTTTCTCAGTTTCTACGGCAGCTTTTTCAAGATAGAACCAACACTTGCGGTTCATGGCTGGTAGGATAATCACTTGAAGAAATAGTGTTTATTGATTATAAACTAGAGGTGTGGGATGCCGGCAGACTGGTGCCCGTTCACCAAACTGATCGCATTATTGGGGCAGGAAAGCACACATTCTCCACAACTGCTGCAGCGTGAGATATCAATATATGGTGGTTCATCATGATCGATCAGGACAATTGCGCGCGTGTTGCATGAACGTCTTGCTTCGCAGGGCTGACACACCTGGCAAATGTCCCAATCTAGCTCTGGGTACAACATATTTATTTCCTGGCGATGAATAGTCCCTGGGACTTCTCGATGAAGAAATATCCATTGTTCGCAATTTGCAACTCAACATGATCTTCCAACGACCGTAAGAGATCGGCGTCTAATCTCCCCATGGCATAAGTCATTGACATCACGTAGCCTAGCAAGGCTTCCGAATCCTTCACTTCGAGATGATCGGTGTAGATCCGCTGATCGATCTGGGAGAAACATCCGCCTAAGATTTCGGCACCATTTTCCAGAGAAAAATGAGATATGCCGAAGTTGTATTCTTTATATTGAGGGTTGAGACTCTGGATTAATGTATGCAGTTCCCGCATATGGCCTAAGCCATTCGTGGCGGCTACGAAAATACCATCCGGCAAGAGAAGTCTGCCAATTTCCTTACATGCCTTCTCTATGTCTGGAACATGGTAAAGCATGTGATTTGCGATAATGTAATTGAATTTTGCAGAGGATATAGGGATGGCAAGAGCATCATTACAAACAAAATGGAATTCATCAAGGTCTATCAGAGTTGATTTTGCTGATTGGATCATCCCCAAGGACAGATCCGCCAAAGTTATATCTGATCCGGCTGGCATGCGGGATAAATTATCAGCCCAAAAAACACCTGGCCCACAGCCGAGCTCAAGCACATGACTCCCCGGCTGTATGGCGATTTGATCAAAGACCCATTGGTGCCATGGGGTTGGATTCGTGCTGTATGTACGGTGTAGATTGATCCTGGACTGCAGGTTTGTTGGTGTTTTATATTGTTCTTCTTTTAGATAATTCTGATCGTAGATAATGGGCATAATTTGTTAATGCGGATAGTCATTCAGTGAGAATTGGGATTCTATGGAAGAGCACTAGACGAAAGCATAATCATAACATAACTCAAGTGATTGACGGATTTGCCGTATGTACACCCCGAAGATGTGATTTATTTCAGACTAATCCATCTCAGGCGAGTAGCCCTCAGGTATGGGCAGACCTTCACTCCGCATGATTTTTAAGGCATTCGTCGTTGGGCTTGCTCCATCCCGCAATGTGTAATCAAAAGATAACTGTCCGTCATGTACTTCATCACTAAAGTGGTAGTTCGTGATTTCTGGGTGGTTGGGAGCAAGATTTGCTAATTCGAGATCGTGGGTAGCTAAGAGACCAACACCATTTTTCCCAACGATTTCTTGTAAGAAGGCTTGACTCCCAAGTAGACGCTCCCGGTTATTAGTACCGCGAAAGATCTCATCAATGAGGTAGAGAACTGGATAGCTGTCAGCAGTGTAGATTTTTTCCAATAGCAGGCGCAAGCATCTGACTTCAGCGTAAAAATAGGAATACCCATCGGCAATCGAATCAGTAATATGGATACAAGTGTGCAGTCTAAACAATTCTGAACTAAGTTCATGGGCGCACACAGGACCACCGGCAAACGCTAAACACATATTAATACCGATAGTTTTAATAAATGTACTTTTTCCAGCCATGTTGGAACCGGTGATCAACGCTATATCACCCCTAGATGAGATGAAGAAATCGTTGCACACTCTCGTTTCTGGCTTGATTAATGGATGACCAAGCTCCGTACTCTTCAAAACAGGTGCATCAGCAGTCACGTGTTCAATAAGTTTTGGATAGGTGTAGCTTGGATTGAGATACTTATAATTGGCGAGTGATATCAATGCTTCTAATTCGTACCATGTATCCAACCAAACTGGAAGAGATACGGCGATATTCTTTCGCTGGCGATCAATAACGTATGCGCAGATGAAATCCCAAGGAAATAGGACATTGAGCAGGAAAGTCATTATCGGATTCATCCGTAAACCGACCGCTGCAGTGCTAACTTTTACTCTCTGAAGCTGTTTTGATGGTAGCGGTTGACCTAGCAAATACGGTTCACATATTTGCGCCAAAGCAGGTTTACCAGAATAAGGATAACTTTCAAGGAACTGCAGCAGAGATTTGAAAACATCCAGCTCGCGGTCAATTGTTACTGTGACTTCAAACAGAGGAGAAAGGTTTTTTTGGTTATACAAGTAGAAGATCAAATATACAAATAATGAGCCAAACCAGTAATCGGGAAATCCCCAAATCAGCGTGATTGAAATTAATAGGAGATTTAGTGTGGTCAAAAGGGAAGCGATCACCAGCATATTGCCCATGTTAGCAGCATGTCCTGCTTCCACTAGCCATTTCAGGATTTGTTTTTCGTTAATTTTCTCCGAAGTTAGCAGGCGAAATTCTAGCTGCAATTTGTCTCGAAACCCAACGAGAGGTTCCAGCTCGCGAATGATTCCCTGACGGTAAACGATATCTTCCAGCTGTGGTTCTGATGATGTCAGCCATTTTGCTAGGCGAGCGCTACCTTCTTGGGACGTGGCAGTATCGATGAGCCTGTGCAATGAGTAAGGTCCGATCAAATCCAGATCTGAACTGAGCGCATTTTTTTCAAGGAGTGGATTATTTTCAGGTATGTGGTTCCAATCGAGTGATAAACGAGCTTGATGATCGCTTTTAATTTGCTTCCACAGCATGAATCTATTTAGAGAGCGATCCACTTGCCGGTGCTTGTGAACAGCAATCACAAAAATAGACGCAAATGCGGCGCATACTTCCCAAATCCATGGATAGGCGAGCCAGTTATACGCCAGAAAAACTGCGAATATGCCTCCGAGTATTATCGTCAGGCGATACCAGGAAAAGCGTTTGCTTAATGCGTTTATTCTTTCAATCTGTCGATCTAATCGATTGATATGGCTAGGTAGGGATATTATATTTGGAGAAGGCTCTGTTATTTGAGGGCTCATATGTGTAGATTGCAGCTACGCAATATCGAGTATTACGCCGCTTTTTGGGTCTAACCTGAATTCGTGCAGTATTCCACCATGTAAGTTTACGGAATTCCCAGTTAGTAGGTCTTTCAGCCGCGTTTGTGGAGGGAAATGTGGGTTTAAGTCCACATCTACTTTATTGAGAGTGTCGGAATTATTGATTACTATGACCAATGTTTGGGTTTTTGTGCGCCGTGCGTAAGTGAATTTGTTATCATCTGCAGATATGATTTTGAAATCCCCTGTGGTTAAAGCCGAGTTCTTTCTCCTTAATTGGATACACTGCTGGACAAAATCATGTATTTGATAATTCCATGATGCTTGGTCCCATGAAAAAGCATACCTTGCATCCTCGGGGTTCCTGCTTGGTCCATTCACCATCCCGATTTCATCCCCATAATAGACACACGGTGCACCCGGATACGTCATTTGGAAGAGTATTGCGAGGCGGAAATTCTGCACACGGTTAGAAATGAGACTGAGAAAACGCGGCATATCATGGGAACTGAGCAGATTTAATTGCGCGTAGACAGCCTCTTCCGGGTAGATAGATACTAAATCCGTTACTCGTGCTGCGAATTGGTTGCCATTCCAAATATGTGTTTGAGGTAACCCCATCAGGTTTGCCGATAAATATGGATCAATATCCTGCCCGCCAAAAAATGCTAGACAGGCTTGGGTAAATTGGTAGTTCATTACGCCATCGAATTTGTTTCCTTGGAGCCATTCCTCTGCCTGCCAAGGTATTTCTCCAACCAAGTACGCCTCTGGGTTAACCCCTTTTACTAATTTTCGAAAATCACACCAAAAATCTGGATCAGTTATATCACCTGGTACATCCAGTCTCCATCCATCGATGCCTATGTCCAGCCAATATCGAGCAACATTGAAGAGATAATCCTTCACCTCTTGGTTGTTTGTATTGAATTTTGGCAAGGCTGGAAGTCCTGCCCAGCATACGTAATTGGGTTTCCCTTGGTAAGCGTTCAGCGGGAAGCTATCCGAGAGAAACCAATCAATGTATGGGGAGGCGGAGCCGCACTCTAGCAGATGGTTGAATTGGTAGAACCCCCGGCTCGCGTGATTAAAAACTCCATCTAGAATGATTTTGATTCCTCTCCGATGTGCTTCTGTAAGCAGTGACTTGAATATTTCATGATTTCCAAGTAAGGGGTCAACTTGGAAATAATCATGTGTATGGTAGCGGTGGTTTGAAGCAGACTGAAATATAGGATTGAAATAAACAGCATTAATACCTAAATCTTCCAGATAATCTAGTTTTTCCATAATACCAACCAAATCACCTCCTTTGAAGCCGGAGATCGTTGGAGGAGAATCCCATGGCTCAAGATTATTTGGTTTTTGGTCTGAATCACTCCTGGCAAATCGATCGGGAAAAATTTGGTAGAATATTGCGGTTTTTACCCATTCTGGAGTGCTGAAATCAGCGTTCATGCAGACCACCTGGATTTTTGATCTACTACAACGGCCATAACTTCATCACCGCGCAACGACATACAATTCACTCCTTGGACCACACCTTCTTTGACAGGTACTTCCTGGGCACTGAACCGGATAAGTTTGCTGTGTTTTGAGATGATAAAAATATCTGATGCTTGATCCGCATTTTTCACGGAAATCAGCCGATCTGTCCTTATCGCGATCTTCCCCGCAGCTCCTGGATTCTTATTCGGTTGGAATCCAACCATACTCCTGATTGTCCCTTTTCCATCTCCGCCAATGAGGAATACCTTGCTGTCATTGTTGACTGCAGCTATTGAGACTGCTTTTTCTCCGTCTGTTAAGCGCATCCCCTGGCAGCCTTGAGGCGGCACTTTTTTCTCGGGAAAGCGTGTCGCGCGTCCTGATTCAGAGGCGATGAACAGGTCACACTCACCGTCTGTCCAGCAAGCATCAGCAACTGCACCGAATGCACTTTGGTCATATAACGGAGTCCCCAGTTTCATGTATTCACCAAACACATGGTGCCGAATTCTCCGAACCATACCAGACTGGCTGAGAATGGTTAGATAGCCATCAGCTCGCACAGGTAGTAATACTGCTATTCTTTCAGATTTGGGTATTTTTGCTTTTTCGTTGAAGGAAGAACCACGAGCACGAATATCAGTTTCGGCAATTTGGTTCATATTTAGACGGTACGCTTTTGATATCTCCGTTATGGCGAGAAGTGTTGTCTCTTTATCTGCAAGCACTAATATAGACGGTGGTTGGCTTGTGGGTAGATCAATGTCATAGATCCCCATACCTCCCCGGCGTTGCCGCTGATAATGATGGCGCGGAGTTCTTTTTGCGATCCCATCACTGTTCGCACTTATCAAATTGATAGTTGTTGGTGGTTCGGTAATTATTTGTGCAGGTGCTGTTAGAGGTTGATTATCTGACTCCATGGCTAACTCGATACTTCGAAGGTTCCGATTCTCCTCTTCTAAAGCATCGATATATGCAAGTATGTGAGCGGGTACTCCGGATAAATCAGGTCTTTTCACGGAACAATCCTATCTGGTTTTTTGTGGATTCATAGACTGGTTAGCACTATATAGGAATATCCATTCCAAAAGCTACCAATAAGTACAGCAGGAGCAGTTTGATACTATTATTTATGATGTGAATGATTATCGCTGGCCATAAGGAGGTGCTTTTTTCATATATCCAAGCCAATATAATACCCATCAAGAACGTCGCAGCAGCAATGGATATTTCACCATGCAGCACACCGAATAGGGCAGAGCTGATCAAGATGGCTGGCCAAATACTTAATGTTTGCCGCAGCCAAGAGTATAGAAGACCGCGGAAGAATATCTCCTCAGCTATGGGAACGATGAACCCTCCGAAAACAAGCATAAATAATACACCTGGCATCGATATTTCGTCTGGCAATAAGAATTCCAATTGGGGATTGCCTGGTGGCAATCCAAGCGCAAGCTGAATCATCATCGCGATTAAACCTACAGATGGCAGGATGAGCAATCCCAACAGCACTGCGATAATCTGCCAGTGCCTGGATATTTGAGTTAAACCCACAGCTTGCCAGGTCAGCCCATTACGTCGGATGCCAATAAAATATACACTAATCAAAATTGCTGTAGCTTCAAGTGCGGCAAATAATGCGTTATTTAGTAGGAAATAGTACTCCTCATTAACCCAGCTCGAAGCGAGTTCAAATACCTTATAGAGGACAAAAGAGCCAAGCAGTACGATAATTATTGTCAGGAATATTATCCCTAGTATCTCCCTCCAATCCCAGCGATGTCTAATTACACCATTCGAATCAATTGAACTAGCTTGATTTAGGTCGATTGTCATTTCTATCCTTAGCTATCGATAAATCCGATGCACGAATAACAATTTTATCTCCATAGCGATTGCGCAGTTCATCAACGGCGGATAATAAGCGCGCTTCTTTTCGAAAATCGTCCTCCCACAAACTCAACTGTCTCACTGGGGGGCCAAGGCTGCTAATACCAACCCCGATCAACCGCACTGCTTGACTTGGATGCCAGGCACCCACAAAAAGTTCCCAGACCGCGTTATAAATCTCGCTATTTTGATCTGTCGCATGTGGCAGGGTGCTCTGCCTGGTTATTGTCGAAAAGTCTGCCCAGCGCAATTTTAACCGTACGGTATTGCCGCAAAGATTGGATTTTCTTAAACGACGGGCAACCTTATCAGATAAACTAAGCAGTACTCGGCGGAGTTCTTCTCTTTCTGTGACATCCTGTGCAAATGTTGTTTCATGACTAACGGATTTGATGCCATATGAGGTAGCGATCGGACGTTCGTCGATACCACGTGAGCGAAGGTACAGGTCGTGTCCATATTTCCCAAAGAGTTGGATCAATCGGTTTTCAGAGAAGTCAGCCAGTTCACCGATGGTTTTGAGCCCCATTCGGTCTAACTTTTCCGCTGTTTTTTCTCCGATACCCCATAAAGAGGTAACTGGGAGTGGTGCTAAAAAATTAGCTTCCTCGCCAGGAGGCACCTCGGTAATCGCATTCGGTGGTGAGCTGCTTCGTACTGCAGCTTTGCCGACATCGTTAGCGATTTTTGCTACCAGTTTATTGGTGGCGATTCCTAATGAACTCGGCAGATTTAATTGCCTATTAATCGTACGCTGCAGTCCTCTCGCAATCGATAAACCAGATTCAGCTAGATCGGTTATGTCAAGGAAAGCTTCATCGATAGATACTTTCTCGACTAATGGGGAAAGGTCATCAAGGAACGCCATCACATTCTTGGATACTTTGCCGTAATCACCATGCCGAGATGATACAACAATCAATGTAGGACAGAGCCTAAGCGCGTGGGCCATCGGCATTGCACTCCTGACACCAAATTTCCTTGCTGCATATGAACACGATGCAACGACACCGCGCTCATCTGGGTGACCACCAACCGCGAAGGGTTTTCCCACCAGGTTGGGATTATGCTGTTCTTCTACAGCACAGAAAAATGCATCAAGATCAAAATGAATAATTTTCCGATATGCGGCTTTCGGTTTTTGTATCATGGGCAATAGGATTATATCTTGCCTAACTTCGCAGGGGTAATGGACACATGTCCGGAGCCACCAAGCACCCCATTTACTTCAATGCCGACGGGAATAAATTTCGAAATTATTTCGATATTCGTGAGTAAATGTGATGTGATTTTTGGAGTAGTAAACTCCGATTCCCCGCCTGCGAATGACAGTGGAAGAAGTAATTGGTCAGCCAAGTATTCATCGAAAACTGCATCACTTTCCAAAAATCTCTGTAAGTCATCAGCAGCATCATCAGCAACGCTCTCAGCGCGTTTCTTGCGCTCTCCGAGGCTGAAATAACATGCCTGGGCAGGTTGGTTTACCAATTCTGTGTCAAATTTTCCTAATAACAACAACATAGTCCCTTTTGAACGTGCGGGCATAGATGTTGTCAGTATCTGGATATGATCACAAAAATCAACTAGGCGAATTTTCGCCTGTCTTTTCTGCCGGTACGCGATTTCTAGTGGCAGATTCGCTACTGCAGAGATACCCCTGATTTCGATTAGCTTACCTCGCCTGATACTGAATAGTGGCTTGATTTGATTAATTGGGCAGATGACTGCTGATATTTGACCAATACCTTCGGGGTAGAACCCTGCTTGATCCAGAACAATCCGGGCATCAAAACCAAGTGCGTTCATATATGGCAGCCATTGGTATGTTAGATAATGCATGCATGGAGCCCAGGGAACATGAGTCCCACCACTGATCCGCACGCTAGATGCAGCACGCGCAGTGGCCAATGGCAAGAAAATAGTTTGAAGGACCAATGCTGAAGAACCGGCTGTTTTTATCTTGAAATAATAACGGCCAGACCTAACTTTGTGAGGATTAAAACTCAATTCAGTAGAATTTAGTCTTACACCTTCAACTTCAGCTTGACTTATCGCTCTCGCAGCGTCTACAGCGCTTAAGTGCTGTGCTCTCAACCCAGGTTTCTTTCGGTTTTGACGTATATTTGTGATGTGAAATCCTTGGCCAGTAAGCATCGAGAGAGTAAGTGCACTGCGTAACACCTGCCCACCACCTTCTCCCTGAGCACCATCGATATCAATCATACCGATCCATACCTATTACTCAACAGCTCGTTTACTTTTTCTCGATGTAAGTCTCGAAATTGGCCGGCTGAAAGCCGATCCAGATTAAATGGGCCCAAGCCAACTCTTATGAGGCGTAATGTCGGGTAGCCAACCGCGGCTGTCATCCGCCTAACCTGGTGTTTCTTCCCCTCCCCAATCGTAATGGACAACCAAGTTGCTGGATGGTAATTTCGTACTGGTGGAACCCTCTCAGGGTAATTAGGTGGCTCAATTACCGAGATTTGAGCAAATTTCGTTTGGACTCCCGGCAGCACAATCTCATTGTTGAGCTGTCGGATAGCTTCCGGAGATACCCGGCCTTCAACTTGCGCGTAATAAATTTTCTGGTGGTCATAGGAAGGATCCGATAGGATGTGGAGGAATTTCTTATCATCACTTAAAATTAATAGCCCTTCACTACGGTAGTCCAGACGGCCAGCCGGATATATATCCGGAATTTTCAAATAATCTTTTAGGGTTGCACGGTTTGCTTGATCGCTGAACTTTGAGAGAACTAGGTAAGGTTTGTGAAATGCAAGATATCTCGGCATCATTTAGATCCAGGTCGAAACGGGACTAATTTTATCCCGGCACTAAGATATCCGCTGTGATTGATGGTAAAACAACTAATTCAACTGGCCGATGATTATTGCGGGGTCAGGCAATCTGGTCACAGCGAACTCTTGAGAGTTACACTCGATTATACTGGTTTCGGCTGTACCCTTTGCAAAAGTTTTTACGCAAGTGTGCTATCGCTAGTTAAAGAGGGAGCATCTCTGCTGGGATAAGAATCCAACCGTTATTATGGGTTCTTTTTTACTCAAACCTTAGAAATATAGGCAGGATGCATTGCGATGGAATAATTATTTCCGAAAATGTCCTAATTCAGTTTTTCATCGAGGGATTGAGTTATCCATCCAACTCACTTTGCTTGCGGAGCAGTCGTTCCACTTCATCTGGTAAAATCGCATCGGTTAAATTTGCCCCTCTTAGTCTCGCACCAACGAGGTTTACCCCACTTAAGTTTGCGCCAGTTAGATCCGCTCTCTCTAATATCGCGCCACGTAAATCAGCACCTTCGAGATTTGATTCGAAGAGATTCGCATGGCTTAGGTCTGCACTGTGTAGATTTGCCCCAACGAGATCGGCTTTCCCTAAATCTGCACGTGCTAAGACCGCTCCGGTGAGATTGGCTTTATTCAATATCGCCCGCCCCAGAATCGCTCGGCTGAGATTGGCATCCACCAAAATTGATTCGGTCAAGATCGCCTTATCAAGATTTGCCCTAGTTAGATTTGCCCGAGTAAGATTCGCCTGAGATAAATTGGTGTTGCTTAGGTGCGCCTCAAAAAGATTGGTCTGATTTAAGTTGGCATTGGACAAATTGGAGTAAATCAATAAGGACCAGCTCATATCTGAACGCGAAAGATCTGCCCAACTCAAATTGCAGTCACTGAGATCTGCCATCCACAAGTTGGTCTCACTTAGGTTAATCTTGACCAACCAGAGTGGACGGGGACGGTTAAGTAGGTCGTATATTTGAAAACTGCTGAGATTTGACATGATTTACCTTCCTACGGATTTTCTATGGACGTGTACTAGTTTACACGCTGTTTCAGGTTGTGACAAGCGAAAGTTTGACACTACATGAATAATCAATAGAATCGTCCTCATGAATAGTATTCTATTTCTACTTGCGGCGGTATTCTTAGCGGTATTCACTCAGAGTGTTTCCGGATTCGGCGTAGCGTTAGTAGCAATGTCGATATTGCCTGCCATTGTAGGGATCCAAACCGCGACACCCTTAGTCGCTTTGATTGCCATCGTTCTAGAATTATATTTATTCATGAGGTACCGCAATGCTTTTAACCTGCAGGCGATATGGCGGATCATTCTTGCTTCTCTAGTAGGTATACCGATCGGTTTGTACGCGTTGAAGCGGGTGAATCCGGAGATTATCGTTACATTTTTGGGAATCATTCTTGTAGCTTATGCGGTTTATGGATTGATCCAGTTGACACTACCTGAACTTGAACATCCTTACTGGGCTTTTCTAATGGGTTTTATTTCCGGAATTATCGGCGGTGCATATAACACAGTTGGACCACCAGTGATCATATACGGCAATTGCCGGGGTTGGCCGCCGAATGAATTTAAGAGTAATTTGCAGGGATTTTTCTTGATTACAAGCTCGGTTATTACCCTCGGACATCTGATAAGTGGAAATCTGACAGTAGAGGTATGGAAATATTTTTTGCTAGCTGCACCAGCAATAATCTTGGGGATTATTGCTGGGGTGAGTTTTGATGATGTCATTAACCCCGAGTTGTTCAGGAAGATCGTTCTAATCTTGCTGCTAATAATGGGGATAAAATTAGTGATCGGGTGACTATAATTCATGTAGGCTGATAACGGCTCGATTTCTATCCATTCGCCGCGGTTTGGATTCCTTAATAAACTTAGCGCAAATAACTCACCACACCCCTTGCACAAGTGATCATCGACTATATTGGTTCCATTACCCTGCCGGAACGCAGTAAACTGGTAAACCTAATGATTAAGAACTCAACCGGTGCAATGTGCCTCATCAATGGCACAATGATAGCCAGATGATGCAAGCATCGGAGTCCCACGCTGGTGGGCATTCTTAGCTCCGCAATAACAAATGCAGCAGTTGCAGATAGCATCGAATCTCAGAGGCATAGCATCAGCGCAATTAAAGATTGAGAGAGTCTCTAGCAATCAGTACAGCGCCAACCAGCACGATCCAGTCTCCTAATTCACTCTTCCCGATTTTATAGTTGTTATGGCTGCTGATGAATTCATATTTCTGCACATATCTTTTGATCGGGTCGATCAGAAGTTTACCCATCTTCGACACACCGCCACCAATTGCAATTACTTCCACATTAACCAGGCAAAGCATATTTGCGAGTCCCAAACCCATTGAATGAGCAATCTGATCGATCTCTTTTAATGCAAATTTATCACCGGCGCGTGCTGCCTCCGCTAGTTTGCGAGCATCGATAATCTGGGCATCCCCTCCGGCCAAATCCCATAGCATAGAGTTTTGGGGGACGTATCCTGTTGTTCGCAAACGTTGTTCAATCGCCCAACCTGAACACAGGTTCTCGATCTTTTCGGGCTTGCCCGGTTTGTGATGGCTCCAATCCGGTACATAAGTTTGTCCAAATTCTCCAGCGCCATATCCTTGACCATCATACAACTGCCCATTAACAACAATGCCGCCACCTACGCCGCTGCCCATATTGGTATAAAAGAAATATCGGCTCCCCCTACCACTGCCATTGTTGTATTCCCCCCAGGTGGCTGCATTCGAATCGTTGGCGATTACAGCTGGCAAATTGAACTTCTCCTCAAACCAGGTTTTTATCGGAAAGCCGCTCCAGCCGCGTATCTGCACAGATTTTAAAACCTCGCCCTTGACGGTATCTATCGGGCCACCAAAACCACAGCCCAGCGCAACCAATTCCCCTTTCATGTCACTTGCTCTGGTAGACATTGCCGGTATATTGTTTTCAAGCCATTCTCGGATGCCTGGGGCGCCTGCATTGACATCCACACTTCCATGACGAATGTCGAGAATTTCACCATCACGGGTACTGATCGCTAATTGGAGCTTGGTACCGCCGATCTCTACACCCAATATATATTTTTCCACCTGATATGCTCCTTTTTAAGAATTTAGCACTGGAAGTCACTTGCTTCAGTCTGGCTGCAATCCATATCGGGCGTGGATAGCATATTAATCAATTATATGTACGGTCATATAAGTTTTTATTGCATCATTATTTTAATAGATACGGATATTTATCGTTATAAACGGTAAAAATTCCTTGATAGTAGCTAAGTTAATCATAGATTATAATTTAGATACGGATCTTTATATAAATGGTCCCTCTTCAGGATTTCGCAAAGGATATTGCGAGCGGAATGGAATTCAGTCAAAAAAGTGTTGAAGAAATCGGAATCGCACCCGTAGATGAAAATAGCCCCATCCCACTATATCACCAGGTACATATGGATCTATTGAATCTGCTTCAATCGGGTAGACTTCAGCCTGGAGATATGCTCCCTACTGAAAAAATACTCAGCGAAGCTTATCATGTCAGCCGTCAAACTCTCCGTGAAGCCGTTACGCGATTGGTGAATGAAAATTTGCTGGAGCGAACTCAAGGGCGTGGCACTGTTGTTTTGTCGGGTCAAAACCGCTTGAAATTCTTCTTGGATCGCAGTTTTGCCCAACAGATGATCGAAATGGGAGTAACTCCCCACTCTGAGGTTTTGCGCATCAATCGACAAAAAATTGATAAAACTTCCCCATATTCCCTTCAGCGCAGAATGGGGAGCAGTTCTCTTGAGTTGATCCGGCTGCGATTTGGGGATAACATCCCGATTGGCGTACAGTATACGACTGTTATTACCGATGCATGTCTGGAGCTAGGTGATGAAGACTTTGAAAAAGAATCACTGTACAGCCTGCTGTTGACCAAATACCGATTACCGATTACCCGGATTGACCAAGTCGTCAGAGCCGCGCTAGCCGACGAATGGCATAAATCCTTATTGAAAATATCTGAAACTGCTCCCTTGCTATTGGTTTATACAACTGCTTACCTTGATAACGGTGAGCCTATCGAGGCTTCCACCAGTTATTACAAGGCCGATAAATATGAATTTAGTATTGTTCAGAATTACTGATGATACGAGGACTTGATCCTAACCATATCTATACAATAGTTTACCTAAAAAGGAAGACATAATGAGACTCGGCGTATACACCGTGTTGTTTTCAGACCTACACCCGTGGAGATGATAGAGGCCGGTTACGCGTATTTTGCCTGCAGGTGGCTGCCAATCCTAGATCATTTTGAAAAAGAAAGTGTCAAATTCGCTCTGGAGGTGCATCCCACTGAAATCGCCTACGACATCCACACTACAAAACGAGCCTTGGAAGCCGTAGACTACCACCCGTCCTTTGGCATTAACTTTGATCCCAGCCACTTGGTGCACCAGCTGATTAATCCGGTCGAATTCATCAATACTCTCGAAGACCGCATCCCTTTCGATCTCGGGGGATCGCCAATGTCTGGTATCCATATCACCGCCTACGAAAAACTAATCAAATATCTTGGGTTTGATGATCTCAATGCTGAGGTCTATGACCATATTCAACAACTAGCGCTCCCTCATGAGCAGGTATTAAAACGTCTCGAGGTTGATATCCGCTCCATCAGACCTAGTAACCCGAAATCTTATAACCTGGATATTCAAAAAATTGGCGACTATACCGAATACACCGATGAATGGGGTGTGGGTTGGCGGAAGCCAATTGTGGGTGGACTTTATTATGACATGGTCTTCCACCCACTGGAATATGCTCAAGACCATCGCGGAGATCGAGGATTATCCCTGGATAAATCCGAATGATGAAAGCCGCTATTCTGGTCTGGCAGAAACCGCCGCTAATCATGCCAATGATGGCTTCGGTGCCATCCATTGGTCAATTGGGCCCGGTGTATCCGAAACACACGCCTGGCTGCGAGGCTACAAAAAATACTACACCGATTTCTATCTAAATCCGGACATCGCTGAGACCATCATGTCTAAAGTAGTGGACATCAAGATCGCCTATTGGGAAAATACATTAGCCAGATCTGGGAAATACGTCGATGTGGTCGTTGAAGCGGATGATCTGGCCGGACAGAACGGGCCGTTGATATCTCCCAAGATATATCGCCAGTTCATCAAACCCCAGCATACCCGCCTTTTTTCGGCCATCAAAAAGATCGCGCCCAATGTGAAAATATTTTTTCACAGCTGTGGTGCAGTCCACGACTTCATTGGTGATTTCATCGAAAGTGGAATTGACATTCTAAACCCCGTACAAAAATCGGCGACGGGCATGGACCTACGCCAGTTGAAGCAAGAATTTGGTAAAGATGTCGTATTTTGGGGTGGCGGTGTCGATACTCAAAGGGTATTCGATGGCGAAAATATCGCGGCAGTCAGAGCAGATGTGCGTCAAAACATCGCCGCCTTGAAATCAGGTGGGGGATTTGTATTCACACCTGTGCATAACACCCAGGCCAATGTGCCCCCACAGAATTACATGGCTATGTGGGAAACACTCCAAGAAGAAGGCTTATACTAGTGTTCCGTCAAACGCGATATTTGTAGAAGCATAGATCGCGAATGGAACACTTAGTTGAAATGAGGATACGTGAAAAGCAATCGATCTTATCTGAACAACAGCAATATTGAGAGCATCAATCCTGACATAACGCGCGGTAAGGTAAAATTCGCCATTTTTGATTTTGATGGCACCATCTCCTTGATCCGCGAGGGATGGCAACAGATCATGATCCCCATGATGGTGGATATCCTTATGCAAACACCAACACATGAAAGCCGCCCCGAGATCGAAAAAATCGTCCGCACTTATGTAGCCAATACAACGGGGAAACAAACCATCTACCAGATGATCCGCTTAGCAGAAGAGATCGAAAAAAGAGGCGGCATCGCCCCATGAACCGCTGGTATATAAAAACCAATATCACGATTTGCTGATGGAGCGAATTATTAATCGGCTGGAGGGCTTACGCAGCGGTAAGCTACAACCCGAAGATTGGGCAGTACCTGGGGCTTTGGATATGTTAGATGCGATGAACCAGTACGAGGTCACTTGCTTCCTGGCTTCTGGCACTGATGAAAAATACGTGTTGACGAAGCCGATCTTATTAGGTGTTACGAATTACTTCGCCGGCATATATGGCGCTTTGGATGATTACCAGAACTACTCGAAAAAGATGGTAATTCAGAAGATCATTAATGACAACCAACTCAGCGGGCCTGAGTTAGTCGCCTTCGGTGATGGTTACGTGGAAATCGAAGACACAAAAACGATCGGCGGTATTGCGGTTGGTGTTGCCACCAATGAAGCCGAACGCCAGGGTATTGATGAATGGAAGCGCGAGCGATTAATCTCTTCTGGTGCAGATTTCATAATGCCTGATTTCCGCCAATATCAAACTCTTCTCGATTATTTAATGATGGTGGAGTGAACGTGCCATACCCTATTTTTGACCGCTCGAAATTGAATTTGCTCCCGTTATCAGATCGAGAACATGACCTATCCATAGATGCGATCCTAGATTTATCAGATCAGATCCCCGCTCTTGAAAATGAGAACTTAGAAACTCTGGCCAAACGTATCGTTGATGCCCACCAGCGCGGTGCGGCTGTGATTATTTTAATGGGTGCCCATGTGATTCGCAGCGGTGTATCTCGTTTTCTCATCGACCTGATGGAAAAAGGATTCATCGATTTGATCGGATGCAATGGAGCAGTTACCATTCACGATATGGAATTTGCCATGATCGGCAAAACGACTGAGAGTGTAGCAAAATATATTCAGCTCGGGCAGTTTGGACTCTGGAAAGAGACCGGTCGTGTGAATGATGCCGCCAAATTCGCATACGAGCATGGTCTTGGTCTTGGCGAATCGATTGGTAAAATGATCCATGAAAACCCCGACGAATTCCCACATGGAGATATCAGTGTTTTGGCAGCTGGATACCGAATGGGCATCCCAATCACCGTGCACGTTGGCATTGGGCAAGATATCGTTCATGAGCACCCGAACTTTGATGGAGCTGCTTACGGCGCGACCAGCTACCGCGACTTCCTGACGTTCGTCAGCGTAGTCGAAAACCTGGAAGGCGGTGTGATGCTTAATATTGGTACGGCAGTGATGGGGCCAGAAGTGTACCTGAAGGCATTGGCAATGGCCCGAAACGTGGCGATGCAGGAAAATCGGGTGATTAAACATTTCACCACAGGCGTTTTTGATATTGCCGACCTGGGAGATAACCCAGTTGATGAAGCCCCCAAAACCGATGCCGTTTATTATTTCCGGCCATTTAAAACTATCTTGGTGCGCACTGTTGCCGACGGCGGTCAGAGTTATTATGTTAGGGGAAATCACCGGGCAACTGTTTCCAATCTGCACCGTTTAATTTTAGAAAACCTTCTGTCGGGAGATTATGGAAAACAAAAGGCTTGAAAAAATACTTTTATCATTCCCGAAATTAAAAATCGCAGTTCTGGGCGATTTCTTCCTTGACCTGTACATTTCACTCGATCGGTCCCTGTCCGAGCTTTCACTGGAAACCAACCTAGAAGCATTCCAGGCTGTGGACATCAAAGGCCTGCCCGGCGCTGCGGGCGTAGTTACCAATAACCTGGTCGCTTTAGGGACCAGCACATCTGCAATCGCCTACACCGGTGATGACGGCAATGGCTATGTGCTGCGTCAAGAACTTCACCGGCGAGGCGTAAATATCGAACACCTGCTGCAATCTACCGAGCGCTTCACACCCACGTATATCAAACCGATGATGGCTGAAGTGAATGGCCCAACAATAGAGCTAAATCGCATCGATGTAATGAACCGCACCCCAAATTCCATGGAATTGGAAAATGATATCATCCAGCGGATAAGAACGGCTATTCAGGGGCATGACGGCATTTTGGTTACCGAACAGGTTAAAGATGATGGCCGTGGTGTGCTATCGCCGCGAGTGCGCACGGCGCTGGCGGAGGTCACGCTGGCGAATCCTGACAAAGTAATTATTGTAGATTCCAGGCATTTCACAGCTAAGTACGAGCTTGTATCGCTCAAAGTGAATCTATCCGAAGCCATCAAAGCCGCTCGTGATCTTGATGCCCAAATTTATACTCAAAAAAATGCTGGGCGGCTGAAGATGGCCATTGCCTGCCAGCACCTGTTGTGGGAAAAGGTAAAAAGACCGATATTCATCACCCTTGGCAAAGAAGGTATCAGCGGCTGCGATAATCGGGAAGATTTTTATCATCCCGGTTATCAAACCAGCGGGCAAATTGATATCGTGGGTGCTGGTGATTCAGTTCTGGCAGGCTGCGGTATATCGCTTTGTGCCGGAGCTGCACCTGGAGGAAGCTGCCTATATCGGAAATCTGATCGGTTCGATCACCATTGAACAGATCGGCACGACCGGTATTGCCACACCAGAACAGCTTATGGAAAGACATTACGAATACCAAAAACAATACCAGTAAATCTACGTATAAGGGAAAACAACTATTAGAGCGTATCAAGGTAGCAGGAATTATTTGCGGTGCAAATGAAATATTGGGACCACCAATTCTCATCTACGGCACTTGTCGGTAGAGACCGGCGAAAGAAATTAAGAGTAATTTGCAGGGGATGAGTTTTGATAAATTTAGTAGCTCATAGTTGTTCAGGAAGATCGTTCTAATCTTGTTGCTTGGAATGGGAACAAGAGTAGTGATTGAGTCACGCTAGATCACGTCAGCTAGCAATTTTTCGATTACGAGCGGTTCTCCCCCCCTTGGATCCCTTAACAAACTAAGCGCGGATTGCTCACAATGGGTAACGCAAATACCACAACCCATGCATATCTGATCGTCAACAATGGAGGTCCCATTACTCTGTTGGATCGCAGCAAACTGGCATACCTCCTGACACGAACCACAACCGATGCAAAGCACTTCATCAACGGTACAAATATAGCCGGATGATGCTAACATTGGCGTCCCGCGCTGGTGGGCACCCATTGCTCCACAGCAGCAACTGCAGCAGTTGCAGATAGCATAGAATCTCCCCAGCATGGCATCCTTGAAGAATGCATGGTGGACATGACCGCGCCGGTCTTCTGAAGAGAGAATGTCAACGGCTTCGGATGGGGTTATCGGGCGTGCACGCTGATGGTGATGGTCTAGAACAAAACTCGCAAAAGGTTCACCTACGATTAGGCAAACATCGAGCGGTAAACATGGATTTTCTAATCCGGAACGGCATGGACAGTTAAGCGCAACCAAGTGATCAGGATTTTGCATAATGATATCCCGGGCACGGGTGTAAGGCACTATTTTTTCAAGGTTGCGTATCTCGATATCTTCATTGACCAAAACGAGTTGTTTTGCTGCTTCTAAAGGTACTACTTTTCCGTGGTAGCCATCTGCAAAAGTGTGGGTAGCTGTGCCAGCATCGAGCGTTAACCTTAGGTGTGGGGTATGGCTTGTGTAAGAATCTTGTTTTGGTTCGTGGAAGATCTTTCGCACCGAATAAAAAAATCTTGCTAACCAGTGATCACCTTTCCCGATCCCGATATATAGATATGGCCAGCGGGTGTAAACATAGCCATGGATGAAATCGCCGAGATTGTATCCGGGAGTATCAATACCCGATCTAAAAAACTGGATGGTTGACTGATTGATGAAGCGCTCGCGAAAATTATTGAATGGATTGTTTATCATAGAAACACCCTCTAGTGTGTGTTATTACCATCGGGCATAGTGTTCTTCCGCAAATCCAATTAAGTCTTGGATCTGGATTGTCTCACCCTCATCTGTTGAAAACTGGCCATTGTAGTGGCCGAATAGCTGGTGGACTACGCTGTGGATTATCCCAAGGTTGGTGATCGCGGTACGCACTTTGAACGGAATAAACTCGAGATTTAAGCGGTTATCATTGCTCTTAAAAAGCCACGGGGTCATGAAATTCTTGGGATCATATATAAAATCAACCTCATCCAGTTTATGCAGTAGGCCGTCTAGAATTACACAGTTTTCTGTGGCTTGCGATAAGTCCCCAAAGCCGTTTCCGAGATTAAGGCCGATCATACGACCGTCAGGTAAAAAGCCTGATGAGCTCGCCCAATTCCAAAAACTGTGGTATGGCCATACACCGCGCCCCCAATCCAGCGAACCGAGTGAAGTTGATGCTACTAACTTCTCCTCATCTCCACCGTAATTTATCGTCCCAGCGGCAGGCATGCAGTTAATCTTTCGGTTGTAGTAGAAGCGTTTCTCCAAAAACGGGATCACGATGGACATCGATTCATGGGATGCCGGACAGGAAAACGAAATTTCCGCGGATATTCCACGCCCTTCATGGAACGCAGGCCAATCGACAGAGATTTTTCTAGATTCTCCATCTGCTTCGAAGAATAGGCTTGCACGCTTGTTCTTGAATTCGGTTACCCCAGAAGTGCTGTTACGCGGTAAGACGACACCTCGACCCAATGGAATCACCAAACCCTCTTCGTGTAAGAGATCTTTAGCGTAATCCAGCACATAAACGAATAGGTTTCCTGCGTAACCAAGATCGGCTATGGTGGCGGAGAAGAACTTATGGGGAGTAAATGCGGCGTAATAGTCCCATCGTTTTACTCGCAAGAATTGGCAAGAATTAATCGGATAGAAATGTAAATCCTCAAGATTGCAGTCTAGGTACGGGTGGCGTGACCAACCGATTTTAGCCAGTTCTCCAGAAGGTCTGAGTAGTTTGCCGGGTTCTATTATTTCGACTTGGTTCATCGTCATGCTGCATCTCCTTGGCTGAAAGAAGTTTTGCGGACATATACGAGTATATAAAATATTCGCATATACCTTGGTGAATTTTCAAGCGCGATTATCCTAAAATATTAGTGACAGATGTCATAATTGGATATATCAGCCTAGGACATATCCCTCTGATTGGAATCAAAAAAAATCTGCCTCAGTTTGGGCAGACTTTAGTCGGGAAATGTATCAGGCGTTCCCGACTGGATTCGAATCCGCGATCAAATGATAATAGAACCGGCCTTTTTCCGCACCCATACCTGGCTGAGGCGCAAGTGATCAACGATACATCATCCAAAACTTGACCCATATATTTGTTTTAGTCACTACCTAGCTATGCCCGAAGCCACCCCTTTGCCCTGGCTAGATACTTACTTGTTCAACTTGCACTGAGGTAGACCACCTAGTTACCCATACGCTGTCGGGTGGCTGGACCGCTTGGTTACTAAACCGCTGTTCAAAATGCCCGACAGTTCTGATGTAAATAGCTAGATCGAATCATTCAACGGTGGCATTACTGATCAGGCAAGTTCCACCGTAGAAATATGTTTACAATGGGCGAGTGTTGGAGATGCATCGCACCAACTTGCACCAGATGCCAGGGACGGTTTTAGATTTCAGGTTAAGGATGTAAGCCATACCATGCATGTAAAGATAGTTTTTGTGGTTCTGTTGATAAATCGTCGATCCCAAGTCATCATGGCCATATCTGCTTAAGGGAGGGATTTTAGAAAGGCGAATAGGTCTGCCAGATCCTCATCACTCATTTCCCAACGCGGCATATCATGGCTGAGAGTTTCTCCATCAGAGTGTTTTCCCTCAATCACGGCCAGACGAAAGTCCTCCAGCGTTTATTCTCCTCCCTCACCGCCGTGTTCATCAACACCATGCTCACCTACTTCCCCTTGCAGTGCTTTATAACAGATATCGGGGGCGTCCATGACCTGCATATGCATAAAGTGGGTTCCCCCACGCGCTTCTGGACCGTGGCAGGTTGAACATGTTAAATATGAGCCCATCATCATGCCACCAAAGTTAGGACCACCACGGTATGAAATGCGTTCGCCTTCCTCGTCGGTGGCTGTGAAGTATATGCGCTCTCCATTCACAACACCGCTCTCACCTTTCCCATTGGTTCGTGTCTCATCCGATCCCGGTAAAAACTGCGGCATTCGATAAAATCCACCGCAGGCGATTATAAATAGAGAAGCTATCAAGCACGAATACCAATCTTGGTTTTGGAAATATCATCATTCCACCTACTTTACTAGCTTATGGGCGACGATCAACTTGAAGATATCGCCCATACCCAGGTTTTTGTTCTCTCTGATCTCCAACCCGGATAGTTGAACATTCTGGGTAGTACGCCGATTGATATTTGGACCTATCAAGCGGACAACCATCGGGTTAACCAAGTCCATCATCGCTCCAATGAGCAATGTTTCAGATCGTACATGCTCAATAAATAGAGCTTGTCCGCCCGGTATAGTTACGCGGAGCACTTCCTTCAGGCCGAGGACCGGATTAGGGACAGAACAAAAAACAAAAGTCGCCATTACCGTGTCGAATATATTATCTAGGAACTCTAGATTCTGGACGTCACCTATACGCAGGTCAATAGCTAAACCTGATTTGTGAGCTCTTTTTTTAGCCCTTTTCAGCATCCCCGGGGTTAAGTCTATAGCCGTAATCTCCATCTCAGGTGGGTAGACGGATATGTTCTTTCCGGTACTCACACCGACCTCGAGCAACTTTGGACCAACTATCATCGACCAAAGATGTTCTCGGCAAGTGACGGAGCTCTTTTCTACCAACACTTCCGTCAGATCATAATGAGATGCAATGCGCTGGTCGCGGGCGCGTGTGGTTGTTGTCTCACGTTCCAATTTGTTCACATATTTTATCTCTTTCATAAAACAACATCGATTACCCAGCCAGGGTGTGCCTGCGGAGCAATTGGGCGTTGATTGCCACAATCACCGTACTCAGAGACATGAATATGGGCCCTACTGCTGGGGACAGTAGAATTCCAAAGGAGGCCAGGATGCCTGCAGCTAATGGTTATGCCACAACATTGTAGCCGGTTCCCCACCACAGGTTCTGGATCATCTTGCGGTAGCTGGCTCGGCTGAGGGCAAATATCTTGACCACATCCAGAGGGTTGCTCTTCACTAGGATGATCCCATCGGACTCGATAGCCACATCCGTACCACCGCCGATGGCGATACCTACATCTCACGGGTCAAGGCAGGGGCATCGTTGACCCCATCACCGACCATGGCCACTTTCTTCCCCTGGACTTCAAGCTCAGCTACTTTCTGGTCTTTGTGTTCGAGTAGGACTTCAGCAAACACCTGATCAATGCCCAGTTCTTCAGCAACAGACCTGGCGACTGCCTTGCTGTCACCGGTCAACATGACGACTTCCACGCCCATATCGTGTAATTTATCAATTGTTTCCTTGCTCTCTGGACGGATGACATCGGCCAGCGCAAAAGCAGCCACTGCCTGACCAGCCTCGATCAAATAGACCACGCTCTGCCCACGATCGTTGGCTTGGTCTGTGAGCGTTTGGAGCGGTTCAGGGAGCGATAAGTTCAACAACTCTAGCATACGGGGCCCGCCAATATGAACCGTTTTACCATGATTTGAAGCTTTCACGCCGTGCCCCTTGATAGCTTCGAAGTGGGTATCTTCGGGTAGTTCCAGGCCACGCACATCTGTTGATCTTCGGATACCGAGTGCAATGGTATGCTCGGAATCCCCTTCGATCGCAGCAGCCAACGACCACCACGGTGCCTGTGGAAGTCAGTGGTCAGCCAAGTCTTAAGGTGGATCAGGAAGTGGTTGATCTGGGAGACGTGAAGCTCTGAAAGAAAGTTTCGGTGTCTTTTACTCTGGCAAACGTGGGCGATAAAACATTGAACTTCGACGTCCAGCTGTATATCGAATTTGTCGAGGAATGTTGACCACCCACACCAGCCATCGGTTCGATGGCTCTCAGACCCGGAGAGCAGACGACCCTCTCAATGAGCTTCATGATGCATGAAGGGATGGCGGCGATGCACGACTTCCTGGTGCATATACCCAATAATGACCCGCAGCAGGCGAATAAGACGTTAGAAGTGCTTTCCAACTGGGTTCCGCAAATCAAACATGATCCATCCAAAATTTGAGGATGCGTCATGTCAGGCTGGCATTGATATAAGCCAGCCTTTTCGACCCATAAATAAGTGGCGGCTCTCGCAGCTGCTACATCCAAAGGCAACCAACCCAATCGTCCAGCGCTGATTGGATCACTTTGTAGGAGAATAATAAAAATCCAGCCTGTTCAGGCTGGATTTGTTAAACTTGAGCGGTCCCGACGGGATTCGAACCCGCGATCTCGGCCTTGACAGGGCCGCATGTTCGGCCACTACACCACGGGACCAGGCGAGCGTTATTTTACATTACATCCAGTAGCTCGTCAAGTTTTCTCAGGTGATTTCCAGAATTCCCCATTTACTCACTAATTTGTTCTCATTAAGCATCAATTGGTTATAATCGCTCTATGGCCAATGCGATACAAAAGCCACTGATATTAGGGATTGTTCCAGATCTATTCTTCATCTCAAAGATCGAACCCATCATTGAGCGAACTGGATGCAGTGCACGATGGTTTGACCGAATTGAAGATTTACTTGAAGGGGAAGGTGAAGACGAGCACCAATCCACAATTCGATTGTCAGCCAGGCAAAAAGAAGCCTTGGTTGATAAGATTACTACGCTACTTCCGGTACTGATTATCATTGATATCAATCTTCCGGGAAGTACATGGCAAGCGTATCTTCCGTTGTTAAAGTCAGATCCTGCCACGCGCAGGATTCCTGTTCTCGTGTATGGTTCCCATGTTCACGCCGAGGAACTATCATTAGCGCAAGATTTAGGGGCGGATATATCGTTGCCGCGTTCAAAATTCTTAATACAACTCTCTCAAATAATCGAGCAGCAAGCACTGATACCAGATAACAATATCATGCTTGACGCATGTCGTGCAAGCATATCAGCAAAAGCCATTACAGGTATCGAGCAATTTAATCAAGAAGAATATTTTCAAGCCCATGAGTATCTTGAGCAGGCATGGATTGAAGATGATTCAGAAGGACGTGATCTGTACCGTGCATTAGTTCAAGTTGCTGTGGTTTGCTATCAGATTGAACGAGGGAATTACATGGGCGCGCGAAAGATGTTCTTACGTATGAGGCAGTGGCTTGCATGGCTTCCTGATGAATGTCGTGGAATCGATATCGAAAAATTACGTATGGATATTGATCGTACCCAAATGGCTTTCTTGGCTATAGGACCTGAAAGTCTCAAAGATTTTGATCGCAATGCATTTCCAAAAATAACTTATTATCCAAAATAGGTATAAGCATCAATTTCACCAGAATGGGAAGTACGGATATACTGTGTTTTATTCTAGGAGGTTATGATGGAGTTCAATGATTTAATCCGCAAAAGGTATAGTGTGCGAGCGTATCGCCCAGATCCAATCGAGGATGAGAAATTAGCAGCGATATTAGAAGCGGCCAGACTTGCACCAACCGCGGCGAATCGGCAGCCATTTAAGATCATCGTCATTCAGACAGCCGGACGGAAAGAAGAGCTGAAGAAAATTTATCGTCGGGATTGGTTTGTCCAGGCTCCGATCCTGATTTGCGCGGTAGGTGTTCCGCGACAGGGATCAATTCGAGAAGATCGACGCCGGTACCTTGATGTCGATGTCGCCATCGTCATGGACCACCTGATCTTGGCTGCAACAAACCTGGGATTGGGTACATGTTGGGTAGCAGCCTTTAATGAGCAAGCCACGCGTGCGGAATTAGCCTTGCCGGATGATGTTATGCCGTTGATATTTACACCCTTAGGATACCCAGCAGATGAGGCTAAATCCAGGGAGCGAAAACCATTATCCGAGCTAGTGCTATACGATCGTTGGTAATTAATGGATCCTTCAATCCATATCGCAAAACAGCTTGGGATCAATTCCAAACAGATTGCAGCAGCCATCGAGCTTCTTGATGCTGATAACACGATTCCTTTCATCGCCAGATACCGTAAAGAAAGAACCGCAGGTCTTGATGAAGAACAACTGCGCAGCATATCAAACCAGCTTCGTTCTTTTCGGATTTTGGAGCAACGCCGCAGCACGGTCCTGAGATCGCTGCAGTCCCGTGATATGCTTACTCCGAAGCTTGAAGCTGCGCTGCATGCTGCGGATACTCTAGCAAAAGTCGAAGATCTTTATCAACCTTATAAACCAAAAAGAAAAACACGGGCAAGCATCGCACGTGAGAATGGGTTAGCTCCCTTAGCAGATCTCATCCTCAATCAAGAAATCGTTCGGGGGGAACTATCCGATATCGCCCATCGATATCTAAGCAGCAATGTTCAGACTGTAGACGAAGCATGGCAGGGGGCACGCGATATCGTGGCTGAGACCATCAGTGATCATAGCGCAATCCGAGCAAGCATAAGAGATCGAAGCGCCCGTGGGGCTATGCTGGCATCGAGAGTTAAACCAAAAGGACTTGATCCTCAGCAAGTCTTCCGGCTGTATTATGAATTCAATATCCGTTTGGATCGCATTCGCCCACACCAAGTACTCGCAATAAACCGGGCTGAGAAAGAAAAAGTATTAAAGGTGACTATCTCGATCCCAGAGCGGGATTGGCGGACGGTGATTGCAGAGCATTATAAGGTAAAACGCGAGTCGCCTCTTGCGCAACAACTGCATTTATCGATCGAGGATGCCGCACAACGCTTACTACTACCAGCTATTGAAAGAAATATCCGCCGTCTATTAACTGAAGTAGCTTTAGAGCATGCCATCACTGTGTTTGCAGATAACCTACGCGGATTGCTTTTACAACCACCAATAACCAATCATACGATAATGGCTATCGATCCAGGCTTCCGCACCGGTTCAAAAGTAGCAGTTGTGAATCAAAATGGTAAGGTGTTGGAGTGTACAACGATTTATCCTCACCCGCCTCAGAAGGAGTGGGGTAAATCTATAGCTTGCCTAGAGACCCTGAGCAAGCGCTATCATGTGTCCTTGGTGGCAATTGGTAACGGTACGGCTTCCCGTGAAACAGAGCTGTTGGTAGCAGATATGATTAGCAAAAATCAAGACATTCGTTATCTAATGGTTAGTGAAGCCGGAGCAAGTGTATATAGTGCCAGCAGATTGGCACGCTCTGAACTGCCTGATCTAGACGTTAGCTTGCGTGGGGCTGTATCCATCGCTCGACGGGTAATTGATCCTTTGGCGGAATTGGTGAAAATTGATCCACAAGCCATCGGGGTGGGGATGTACCAACATGATATCGATCAACACAGATTAACTGAAGTATTAATGGGCGTGGTGGAGAGTGCAGTAAATCAAGTCGGAGTAGATATAAATACTGCCTCAGAGGCATTATTATCCTATGTTTCCGGGATTGGACCGAAACTGGCGGAACGTATCGTTAATTATCGGGGCGAGCATGGATCGTTTGAAAATCGTACTTCTATACTAAATGTACCTGGGTTTGGTTCAAAAACATTTCAACAAGCCGCGGGATTTATTCGAATCACCTCCGGAAAGAACCCGCTCGATGGCAGCGCGATACATCCTGAAAGTTACCAGGCTGCACGGGAAATTATCAGGCTAAGCAATTACTCCTTTGATATGGATATGATCGAAAAACAGAATTGTATCGACGCATTAATTGGCCAGTACAGCATCGATATTCTGGCTGCTAAGCTTGATATCGGGGTTCCTACATTGCGGGATATATTGGGGCAATTGGTTGAACCTGGACGAGACCCACGCCGCGAACTTACCCCAACCCCTGTTGCGGTCTGATATTCTCAAGATTGAGGATTTGGCAATTGGAATGGTGCTGTATGGAACCGTCCGCAACGTGGTTGACTTTGGGGCTTTTATTGATATTGGTGTAAAGAACGACGGGTTGGTACACCGCAGTGAAATCCCGCAGGGATATAAACTTGCCGTAGGTCAGAACCTGAGGGTCGAAGTTACCAATGTTGATTTGGAACGGAAACGAATTGGTTTGAAGGTAAGTCCTGAACTTTGACTATTACATTTCAACCAATGATCCGAGTGCTGAGTTAGAGTCAATACCGTAATAAGGAATCGCAATTTTGAACTGCATTTTTTAGGGAAATTGATTTGGCTAATGTCCGCATGATGCGCATGATTGCGCGCTGCAGCTCGTACATGATGGGTTATTATTACCAGTGATCACCTTGCCCCCACTTTGAGCATTAAATAGTGATAAGATGCGGTGCGTATCTCCACTATGGCAGTTCGTGCATTCGATGGGAGCATCCGCCTCGGTCATTTGACGTAAAGCATCGAATTTTGAATCGCATTCTTGGCAGGTATATTCGTAAATCGGCATGTTAATCCTTCCGTTGATTTTGATATTCTACATTACTATGACCAGGGCATCAAGTGGATGATAGACCTATACACCAGCGGCTATGGTTTAGTGGTAATAATAAAAGAATTGATTTATGCGAAGCAAATAGCACGATTGATACTATTCTTTATCTGGGATTAAAGGTTTGGCATGGATGCATTAAATTCAGAACAGGTACAACGGTTACAAGAAGAGAAGAATATTTGGCTAGCGACTGTTCGTACGCATGGTAAACCTCATCTTGTCCCAATCTGGTTTGTGTATTTCAACAACAGAATTTGCATCTGTATCGAACCTGATAGTGTAAAGGGACGCAATCTACAAAAGGTCTCCCATGCTAGTTTGGCTTTGGAAGATGGTTCCCACCCGCTGATATGCGAAGGTAATGTTAGGCATATGCCGGATGAAATACCAGTGGAAATTAATGATTTATTCAAACAGAAATATGGTTGGGATATCAGCCAGGAAACCCAATATACTCAACTAATCGAAATCATTCCTAATAAGTGGTTATCTTGGTAATGCCTGCAGTGTTGTCCCCTCAACTAGCAAGTTCCTAGCAAATGTTCCAATTCATTCATTAACTTCTTTGCGAGGACTTCCCTGGAGAAGTGATCCTCAACGTATTTTCTCCCATTAAGCCCCATTCGATTTAGGTCCTTGGGGGAATTTCGCAAATCAATTAGCCTCTCAGCAAGAGACTCAGCTTTCTCTGGAGGTACGAATACACCTGCTTGAGCTTCTTCCATAATTCTGCGGGCTTCGCCATTAATTGTTAGAATGATGGGGCGCTGGCATGCCCACGCGTCGAACATCTTTGAGGGTAAAACGGTATTAAATAAATCAATATCCTTGAGGGGAATGAGCGCAATATCAGCTGCCGATAGATAATTGGGCATCTCGTCCATCGATACTTCGTTGTGCAGTGTGACATTCCTGAGCCCGTAAGTGGATACCATTTGTTGTAATACTGCTTTTTGTGGTCCGCTGCCTACCATCAAGAAGTGTATTTGAGATTGTTTTTCCAGGATTTTTGCGGTCTCAATGATAACTTCCAAACCTTGGGCGATACCATGAATTCCAGCGTAGATTGCAACAAATTTATTCTCCAGATTTAACTGCCGGCGGATTTTCTCTCGCCCCGCAATATCAAAATTATACGTATCCAGGTTCGCTCCATTAGGGATCACGATAATTTTCTCCGTTGGTATGCCCCTCCTATGCAGGATCTGTTTTGTCCCTTCTGTCACGACGACGATAAGTGCTGCGTGTTTATAGCAAGTCAGCTCTAATTTTTTCGCAAAGGCAATTGCGGTTGGGTTTTTAAGTTCGCCAAGCTGTACAGCTAAGTCAGGCCATAGATCACGGACTTCAAAAATCATTGGAATTTGGCAGATGAATTTAATCGATAGACCCGCCCCGCCAACGAATAATGGGGGGGAAGTAACATATACAAAATCATATCTTCCCCGCGCAAGAAGTATTCCAGCAATCGCAGCATTGATCATATAACTTATGTAGAACAGCATCCGATTAAGAAAGGATTTAACTGCTGAAGCTTTTACCCAAACGCGGACAACATCAATTCCATCCCAGTCTGAACGTACAATGAATTTTCCACGATAGTCTGGATTGATTATCCCACTAGGGTGATTTGGTATTTCGGTTAACACCGTAACTTTATGGCCTTGTTTTATAAAATTCATTGCCATTTCATAGGCGCGGTTCTGAGTCGCTCCAACCTCGGGTGGGAAATATTGAGATAGATAAAGGATGCGCATGCCCAAGTTAGAAATCAATTCTGTTTTATCTCAGTGTACAATCCAATCAGCTTGCCTTCCATCTGGTACCAATTGTAGTCACTTCTTGCAGCCTGCTTGCCGTATAAACCGATCTGCTCTCGAACAACAGGATCTTGATACATTTGGATCGCTGAGATAATGGCTTCAGTTGAGATTGTTTTAAGTAAAATTCCGGCATTTGTCTCCCTGATAATTCGGCCGAGATCACCAAGATCATTGGCGATTAATGGGGAACCGGCAGCCATGGCATTTCCCAAAGCATTAGGCGCATTATAGATTGCGCCAGGATAATCCGGGTTGATAACATAGTAGATGATATCCGCAGCGGATGTGTAAAGTGGAACCTTATCAGTAGGCAACCAGCCAAAATAATGTACATTTGGCATTGATTCGCCCGCAGCTTTGATAAGTTGACGTTGATGACCGTCACCCCAGAATGCGAACTGGATGTCTGGTAAACTTTGGGCTGCATCAATCAAGGATTTAAGCATACGATTGCGGCTGAACCCACCGATATAGGCGACAAGATATTGACGTTCGTCGATGTTTATTTGGCTTCTTACCCTCAACACATCGTCATTAGACAGATTATCATATGCTGATAGGTTTGGGTAGTTGCCGATAGTGACTGCTTTATGCTTGCCCTCGCGATTGAATTTCTTCTCAAGTATAGTACTGGCTGTGATAATACGATCGACATCTCTGATGAGGAACGCTTCCAATCGGGCTAAACTTGCTGCCAGGAATTTCGGTAGGTATAAACTCATCAGGCTGGGGTAGTCTTCGTGCGCATCGTAGATGAGTTTGGCGGGATATTTTTTCGAATAACACCAGCCAATGGGTAATGTATCTAGATCATGGCAATGCAGTATATCTGGTTGGAGATCATCAAGATAGCGAAGGGCCGCCTGCCAAAACCTCGGAACACTACGCATCTGTTTTGTCCCAGCTCCATATGTTGATTCCACCGACTGTACTCGGATAATATCAATCCCTTGAATGATTTCCTTGGGTAGGAATTCTTTTTTTCTATCCCAGCAGATGATCGACACTTGGTATCCAGCCTTAATAAGGCTACAGGCCTCCTTGAAAACGCGCGGGTCTGGTCGAAATGGATTCGCAAGCAGCATGGCAATATTCATGCTTGACCTCGATATTTTGCCATCTGCTCAAATTCATTGGCCAATTGCTCGGTTAAATTCCTGCGCGTGTATCGCTTGATAACATCCCAGTTAGGTGACCAATTAGGATATCCTTGCTTCCACTCGCGATATATCTTCAAAATTGCTTTTTCAATCCTTTGGATATTATTATCGAATGCAAATCCTGTACTGCTTTCGAATAATAGCTGCTGGGCAACCCCATTTAGAGGAGCGATCGCTAGGATCGGACGGTTGGATGCCATGTACTCATATATTTTCCCGCTGTAGTTGCCGATGTTTTCTGGTGAACAATTCAGGATCAACAAATACAAATCCGTATCGGATCGGTATTTCTCCAGTTCTGAATGTGGAACATATCCCATTTGCGAGATCCATGGATAAGCGGTCAATCTTTCTCGGATATCTTTCCCGATGAATCTTACACGGATATTGCTTTCGGATATAGCGCCAGCGTTTATTAGGTTCGTGATAGCTTAAATCACACGCATTGGATCGCGGTCTCGATATAAAGAACCCATGTGAGTGATTGTAAAAGGAGGAGAAAATTCTGGACGGGATTTTTTGATGTCATCTTCATCAAATCCATTATGGATAAGCTTAAACTTCTCCTCGTCTTTCCCGAGATTATTGTATAAATCCTCAAGCCATGGTGCTGATACACAAGAAACTTTATCTGCGTTTTCCAGGACACTACGTTCTAATTTCTTATTTAACCAACGATATCCGGGTAGATACGGGATTACTAAGTTTTCACTCCATGGATCCCTGAAATCGGCTAACCATGGCAGCCCATATTTGCGCTTTATCCATAAGCCTAGAATGTGGGTACTATTGGGGCTCGAAGTTGTATAAATTACATCGGGTTTGGTTTTTTCGATTAGTGAAGTTATAGTTGTGTAGGCTTTGCGTGCCCAAAATATGCCTGGATCTGGTACCTGCAGAAGCAGGTTCAGCAAAACGATTAATCGATGAATTGGGTATGGTCTAGTTTTAGCCATCAGTTCTTGTATGCTGAAGCCCGGGACACGGATCACTTGCGTCTGTTTAGGGATATCTGCAAGCGGAGAAGGGTCACTGACAATTGTCGCTGATGGCTGAGTTGTAATCACCCAGGGCTGCCAACCGAATTCGTGAAGATACTTGACGAATTTAAGTGATCTTTGGACACCTGCCCCACCATGGGGAGGGTAGTTATAGGCTATGAACAATACATTGCGGAGGCTCATGACAGTTTTTCAGAGAATTGTTCGAAATAAGCTCTGCGTGAGGGCGAGGAGCAGTAACGGCAGGAACAGGAATAATCGATAGGTATACGCTGTTTAATGATGGAATATATTTCTTGGTCTTTGGACAAAATACAAGAATGTCGCTCAGGGAAGTATATATATGGATATCTTCGGATACCGATCTCGTAATCTTCTCTATGGGCATCGTGAAGATAAACGGCTCCCTTTTCTGACATTTGGTTGTATCCTAACTCCAACGCTTCCAGTCTATTGCCACCATCGATAAAGATTAGCGAGTAATCATTTAATATACTCTCAGTGTTGTTTCCGCTCAATCCGTTTGGAAGGAATAGAAGTCTTACTCTATCTTCTGGGAAGGCATTCTTATATTTTCTATGCCAGGTAAAGTTCTCTTCTACCGATATGATGGCTGATTTTGTGTGTTTGATGAAAATATTTGTTGATAGGCCTGGGCCGTATTCGAGTATTAACCCCGGTGAAATTATCTTGCATAGTTCAATTAGGGGTTTCGTATAAGAAGAGAATGAACTATTCCTCTTTTTGAGAGTTGAAAGTAAGAGAAAAAATCGAGATAGCACGTAGATCAATTGGGTAATTAGAGCCCATACTCCTTATCTTTGGAGGTAGATTTAGATAATTATTCGATCCCTGAATAACGCAAGAATTTCCGCTGCCGATATTAATTAATATACGCTCAGGCAAGCGGCATTTCAACTAACTTTTGTACAATAATCAGGTCCAATTACTCAGGGTATGCAGTAGATTAATGTTATTTATCTGCAACGGATATCTATTTGAGATCATAAGGAAGGAATTTGTGTGATTTAAACTTAGTATTCGTTGGAGGATGAGGAATTGTTTTTACGAATTCTCCTTTGTGATCGAGGGTACAAATAGAACCAAATTTTAAGCCATAATTTAAGGTATTGATTTCGTATCCCAGATCGATTTCCTGAGTGAGGTATAAGGTAACCAGTCCCCGTTCCATATGATGCAGTAGGCATACCAGATTTATGGTATGGCTGCCACATACTCATGTCTTCCAATCCTAGTTAGAGTTTTATCTAGAGATGTAAACTCTTCTTGGAAACCCGCATCACAATATAATAGTGAATAACCGAAATTCGCAAAATGTTCAATGTACCAACGGTTGTTTGAGCCGCTCTCACGTTCGCAGTCGTGCACGGCAATAAATGCAATGTTCTCAAATAGTTCATTAATTGAAAAGAGCAGAAATGGGAGATTCTTTCCTTTTGGACCATCGATGAAGAATGCTGTAGATCTCTTTTCACCCTTGAAGTCTCTAATTAGCGCACAGGAATTTCCTTCAATTACATTAGCAAATTCATAAATTGATAATCTATCTATAGCGTAAGGTATGCAATCCTCCAAGTTGTAACCATATGTCACGAAATTTACGTCCTTGGATGTATGTTTTAATCCTTCACAAATAAAGTTCGCACTATACCCTTTATAGGTGCCAGATTCAATAAATAAATCTGGTTTAAAAGTTTGAATCATGCACCACATAAAGAACATTTCTGTGTTGAGTGGATTGCGTGGGGTGTAAGCAATATTATCTAGAAAGGAATTAAAATCTTCTAGAAAAACATATGGTTTGAAAATATCAGAATGCGATAGATAAGGCATGAAGCAGTATGTTCGCTTTTGGCTATGGAAATCGTGGCTAGATAATTCTTTTCTTTATGCTTCTTGATGAATTGAGGATGAAGTTATATATGCCAAGCGCGTGATGATGGAATGAGCTTTGATATCGTTTTCTTTCGACTGTGAAAATCGGGTGGTTATATGCAGTGCCTTTACCATGCCAGATGGTGCTTTGTGGGAGGAATTTTGAGTCATTAAAACCTACTGGTAAGGGAAGGAAATTTATCCTATTTTTGAATTCAAGGTATGTTATATAGAGCATTTCCTGATCAATATAGGTATTAATCTTTTCATGGGGGAGATCTATTATCAATTCATCTCCTGAATTTATGTAATTCCATAAATATTTATTATATTTTTTCGCAAAGGCAAGCCCATTCTCTGAATAACGAATACCAATTACTCCGGCATTAAACTTGCTAGCAAACATGGTCCCGGATGGACCTAGATGGTTTAATTCAGGACGATATTTAATGGTCAAATCATAATCGCTCAATATTGCGAACAATTCAACTAATGGACGGCGAACAATAATATCTGCGTCCAGATACAGAACATTATCTTTGTGCATTTTTAGTGAATTATATAGAAGGATAGATCTGGCTGAGGACAACATTCCCCTCCAACGGGAAGGTCGGTAATCCCAAAATACATGCTCGATGACGATATTTGAGTGCCAAGATTTTATTTCATTGTCCTTCGACCTATCAACGTTGACGAGGAATAGGTAAAATGGATGATCTGGAGCATTCCTTGCACAGGAGAGTATTAACGTTTTTACCTTCGGTATGTAATTTATATCAGCAGTGGTCAGTATCATTTAACTTGGAGATAGCTTATTTTGAAGTGCCGTAATATTCTCGGCAATAAGTGCCAGAAACTTTGAATAGCCTGTAAATCGGGTTAGTAGCAATTTGCTTCTCGACGAGTTCTGGATAATGAAAATATTGGGTTTGATTATATTTCTTCAAGAAAGGATATACATTGCTCTGCATGTACTTATCTGCCGCCTCGTCAATATCCTTGGTACCGTATTTGATTTCTACTCTGTCAGTAATGTAGCTCATCAATGTCGGGTAGCGGTTGAAATCTCCATGCTCACGCCAGTTCGTCCTTTCTGAGCGCAAGAAGTAGGTTAAATTGGATTTAATATTGCAGTGCATCCAGAGCGGGTAATCTAACTTCGTCCGAAGCAATCTAATGAGTCTATTAAAGGAAGTCAACTCCCAACGACCGACCCTTTGGAAGCGAAATCCTGGAAAACGCTCATAGATTCTTGGATTTGGGGCGGTAATTGGCGGAGGAACATACCTGCCGGGTTTGTTAGCCTCGATCTTGTTGTTCAGCATTGTTTTTCCAGTATGCCAAAAATCACACATCAAATTTGGCAAGACCGCACCGAAAAAGTTGGGAATTGGCATTCGAGGTTGTTCCAATAGATGCTTTCTGAATTTTGCGATATTATAGGGGCCATCCGTATAAGCGACAAAATCAGCGTCTCCTCGAACAATCCACCTGAATTGGGCTTGATCAAGTCCATATTGCCGAACCGCTGTAAGATTTGCTAGGGTGGGAGCGCTGAAAAATCTAATTTGGCTTGAAAATCTCTGTGAGTATTCATTCGCTATATCGATGGATCCGTCTGTAGATCCATTATCCACGATGATAATTTCATCAGCAAAGTCAAGGAATGACTGCAGACAAAGCGGTAGAATGGCTTCCTCATTTTGGCAAGCTAAGAGTAAGGATAATCCGTTTGGGTGGCGATTCCAAAACATTATTATGTCTGCTTGTCTCTATACGTTGAGATAACCCATTCTGCCATTTTAAAGATTCGGGTGCGTTCTAGTAATAGCATCAATATGCAGAACACCGCAATATAAATAATTGATTTCAATAGTCCAGAATACAGATCGGATAGCAGCGGCCACCCAGGGATATTCTGGGCTAAATATCCTGCCAGCATTGCGATAACCAGCGCGACACTTGGATATAGAAACAGCTGGAGTAATGAATAGTCAACAAATCGACGGGCTGAGAGTAGAAGAATAATTATCCCAACTAGCACCATCACATCCATACTCAATGCCACACCTGCAATACCTAATGTATTTCCAAGGGTGATTAAACCGATTCCCAGCAGAGTAATTTGGATTAGCCGGTTGTAAATCACCGTGCGAGGCTGACCTTGGGCAGTAAATAGGTGTGCGATGGTCGTTTGGATAGGATCAAGCAGGATGAAAATCAGCATCAGACGGAATGTATCCAACATTGGCATCCACTTCACACCCAAGAACAACCGAATAAATTCAGGCGCGATCAGGAAGAGACAACCGGCAGCTAAAAAGTTTAATCTCACCAACAAGGCAATAGTGCGAAAAAAAGCTTTAGATAGGGATACGCGGTTGTTCTTTAGTTCGGCATATGTGCCAAGAGCGACACTATTGATTGGGGCTGCTAATACTTGTCGCGGGTATGTCGCAAAAACATAGGCACGTGAATAGTACCCTAGTTGTATTTGGCCTAATTTTGCCCCCGTCCACAAGTCATCGATCTCGTTCAGCGCGTTGTAGAGCAGGTTCGAAATCCAAGATTGACTCCCAAAGCCTAGGTAATACTTGATTGATTTTAGATGCCAACGGAATCGTGGTACCCAGACTGGCTTCCAGGCGTAAAACGCCAAGATATGTATTACTAGAGTGACGTAATCAGTGGCTATCAGTGCTCCTAATCCAACACCATTCCAAGCTAATCCAACGGCGACAATGGTTGTGATAATGGCGTTGATGATATTAACTACTGCTAACCGGCGGTGGTCGACTCTGCGTATCAGAATTAATTTTGGGGTTTGGGTGATTCCGGTTAAGGCTGAAGCGATTGTTAAGGCGATGATGGCCACTCGCTGCTCGATATTTGGGATTAATAGCGCAAGAGAAAACATTATTACTACCCAAATAGAAGTTAAGATGATTTTCAAAGTGAAGTGGATGCTAGCAGCGTGATCCTCATCTTCAGTGCTCTCTGACCGGTGGATAAAAGCACTGTCCAACCCAAAATTGGCGATAGTCACCGATAAGGCAATTATTGATCCTGCAAAAGCATATACTCCAAAGTCCTCAACGCGGATCAGTCTCGCAAGTAAGACTGAACGTGTGAACAGGATCGCGGACTTTGTGATGTTTGCTGTAAGATTCCAGGATATGGATGAAATACTTCTGCGGGCAAGCTGCATGGGAGATAGTTATTGTTGTCCAAATTTCACTATAGTCAACCTGCTAGATAGTTGTCCTGGTAAAGTTTGTGCATCCTTATTCTAGTATAATTCCATACATTCATGGATTTATATTTAGTATTAGCTTTAATAGGCGATTGATGGATTGTACTCGTTTTTGGTAAATGGGCTCTTTTATGCAGACTAAGTTAGCGCGTTATTGTGACGGTTTGATAGAGGCGGCATGGATAGCCGCTCTTATCTTGGTCCCCTTATTCTTTAACATATACTCAAGTCGAATTTTTGAACCAGACAAGATCGCCATCCTTAGGTCATTGGCTTTAATCATAACCGCGGCTTGGATAGTTAAAATTGTTGATCAAGGTGGTCTTGGGTGGGAAAAACTTGGTGATGGGAAATCGCGAATTCGGTCAATTTTCGAAATCCCAATCGTACCAACTGTCCTGGCAATCGCGATTGTATATCTGGTTGCAACTTTATTTTCGGTAACGCCAAGAGTAAGTTTACTTGGTTCCTATCAAAGGTTACAGGGTACATATACGACACTGTCATATTTAGTGATATTTGCGGCAATGCTGGGCAACATCCGCAAACGTGATCAGATCGAACGAATCGTTACTGCAGTTATCTTGATAAGTTTACCCATCACATTGTACGGTATCTTACAGCGATTTGAAAGTGACCCGATACCATGGGGCGGGGATACGTCCATCCGCATCGCTGCGAATATGGGCAACTCGATCTTTGTGGCGGCATATTTGATTATGACATTCCCGTTATCTGTATACCGGGTTGTCGAATCATTTAAAGCGATTCTTACTGAAGATCAGTACATATATGCTCATGTAATTAGGTCGACTTTTTACATATTCATTGCGGCCTTGCAGGTTATTGCGATTTATATGAGCGGAAGCCGCGGTCCTGCTCTCGGCTGGATGGCGAGTTCGTTTTTCTTAGTTCTGCTTCTATCATTGTATTGGAATAAGCGTTGGTTGACATTATTAACAATCTTTTCGGCAGGTCTTATTGCTGTCTTCCTCATCATATTTAATATTGAACGTGGTCCACTAGATAACCTGCGAAATGCCCCGGGTATAGGAAGGTTCGGAAATTTGCTGAATGCTGATAGCAACAGTGCCTTGGTTCGTAAATATATCTGGCAAGGTGCAGCTGATCTTGTGACACCGCATGAACCCATCAAGTATCCGGATGGCAGTAAAGATCGATTCAATTTTCTTCGCCCAATCATTGGTTATGGTCCCGAATCGATGTACGTGGCTTACAACCCATTTTACGTCCCAGAATTGGCGCTTGTTGAGCGGCGCAACGCCTCACCCGATCGATCTCATAATGAAACCTGGGACTCGTTAGTGATTACAGGCGTATTTGGGATTTTCGTATATCTAGCGATATTTATTGCCATCTTCTATTATGGGTTGAAGTGGATTGGGTTGATAACCGACTTGAAGCAGAGGCGCTGGTTTTTCCTGATCACTTTCTCGGGCGGCGCGATTTCTGCTTTGGTTTTCAGTCTATGGCGGGGACTGGAGTATTTTGGTGTCGCGATCCCATTTGGTATCTTGCTGGGGTTACTTGCATATATAACCTTAGCTGCTTTGATCTATAAATATTCAGTGCCTGACACTATGGGTGAAAGCCTGCGCAGACTTACTCTGATCGTTCTGCTCGCCGCAATTATTGCTCACTTCGTAGAAATTAACTTTGGGATAGCTATCGCAGCGACACGCACGTATTTTTGGGTGTACACGGCTCTTTTGGTTTTGGTTGGTTATATATTGCCCATTTATGAGCAGTATAACAATATTGACAACTACTTCCCCCAATCCGGGCAAAAAATGCCCTCCCCAAATCTTGGTAAACGCAAAAAACATGGTGAATTGATAATTAACAATGCCTCATCTCTGGAGTTCACTGGAATGCGAAGAATCTTGATTCCAGGGTTCTTATCCGGCTTGACACTCGTTACATTGGGCTACAATTTCATCTCAAATACCCGTTCTCTTCAATCTGCATTTGACATTATTTGGAATTCATTTACCAAGCTTCCACAACACAATTATGCTGTGCAAGTGGGTATATTGGCATTAATTATCTTTACATGGCTAATATTCGCACTTGTTTTCATTTCCGAGGATCAATATATCGTATCTACAAAAAAATGGCTGCAAACTGTCCTTATTGTCCTATCCGTCTCCGGGATAATCGGGCTGATCTTCTGGTTCTGGCATGCAAATTCATTGGCTATCATGGCGCGTACAACGCCAACGGATATCGATGGATTAATGGCACAAGTAGATCGTTATAAGGGTTTATTTTCAAGCTATTTCGTATATGTATGCTTAATCTTGTTCATCATGGGATTCTTCCTTCCAAGTAATTGGCCGAAGAACTCTAGGTACTATACCGTTAAAGGGCTTGTGACGGGCTGTGTCGTATTTATTCTAGCCGCAGGACTTGCTTCGTATACAAATATCCGTGTCATCCAAGCCGATATCGTCTATAAACTTGCAGACCCTTTTACCCGAAATGGGCAATGGCCTGTTGCAATTACCATATATGATCATGCCAATGAGCTGGCAACAAATGAGGATTATTATTACTTGTTCTTGGGGAGGGCATATCTGGAGCACGCAAAGACACTCGCGAACGAAGAAGAGCGCAACCAGCTCATATCCCAGGCAGAGGCTGATCTCAAGCAAGCCCAGCGTATTAATCCGCTAAATACCGACCACACAGCCAATTTAGCGCGTTTATACAGTCTATGGTCTTCTTATGTACAGGAAAGCGCTGATATGCTTGAAAAAGGGCGGATCTCTGATAAATATTTTACTAGTGCAGTGTCTCTCAGTCCGCAAAATGTGCGCATATGGGATGAATGGGCATTGCTCTATATGAATGTCTTGCCTGATGTGGACGCAGCTCTAGAACGCTTAATGACTGCTCTTGAGATCGATCCAGCTTATCATTGGACTTACGGTTTATTAGGTGAGTACTATTCTAGACTCGCTCAGAACGCGGATGCCGATGATGTTACAAAGGATCTAGCGATCGCAGCTGATTACTTCTCACAAGCCTTAGATAAACGTGCTCCGGGAGAACCACAAGCAAGATATGGGTATGCACTTGCACTAGGGGGTGTTGCATCCCAAATTGGGGATTTTGAGCGGGCGATTGATGCATACAATGTTGCAGTTGAACTCTCACCCAACGGCAATGATATTTGGCGGGTTGAAGAGGCAATTGCCACGCTTTATATTCAACTGGAAGATTACGAGTCGGCATTGCCTCACGCTTACAATTCAGCTAGCAAAGCACCACCAGAAGAAGGGGAGCGTCTCGGTAATCTAGTCGCACAGCTCCAGCAATTACTCGAAGAATGAGCTGGCTATACTTTTTTTTCGCTTTAATCATCAGCCTTGCGTTTGTACCGCTCGTTCGCCGAGTGAGCATACAGCGAGGTATGGTTGTCTTACCACGTAATGATCGCTGGCATCAAGATCCAACACCAACTTTGGGGGGAATTGGCATCGTACTCGCCTTTTCAATCACAATAATCGTGTCCAGATTCCTCAACCCAAGCAATATGGATATTCCTTGGGCGATTATGGTCGGTGCGTTAATCATTTTTTTTCTTGGGTTATACGACGATATTAAGGAGTTGTCTCCACCGATGAAGCTCGCAGGCCAGATAGTAGCGGCCTCGCTCGTTGTCGCCCAAGGATATACAACCAATTTCTTTACCCCACGTATTGAAAGCCCGATCGTCGCTCAAATCCCCAACATCTTACTGACCATGGTATGGATAGTTGGTATAACGAATGCGATAAATTTGTTGGATAACATGGATGGCTTAGCAGCTGGGATAGCGATTGCGGCGTCGCTGTTCCTGGGATATCTATTCTGGAGAGTAGGGAACTACAGCATGCTGGCGGTTACATTGGCACTTGCTGGAAGCGTATTGGGCTTCCTGGTTTATAATTTCCCACCAGCGTCAATTTTTATGGGGGACAGCGGCAGTATGTTCTTAGGTTTTACCCTATCTGTCCTTGCGATCGCACGCCAGCCGCAGGCTTCAAATGTCCTTGCGATTTTGGGGGTACCTACTTTGTTATTTTTGCTGCCGATACTCGATACAGCATTAGTAGCCACAACTCGTATATTACGAGGTGAATCACCAGCCCAGGGCGGCCAAGATCACACCTCACACAGGTTGATCGCTTTTGGTTTCAGCGAAAGACAGGTTTTGCTCGCACTTTACTCTGTGGCGATTATTACCGGTATTGCAGGGTTAGTGATTGAATCGCTCGATTATTGGCTTAGTTTGATCTTGGTTCCGCTGTTAATTATCACCTTTGCTATTTTTACAGTATATCTCGCGCGATTAAAAATCGTTGTGAATCCAAAATCCAGTCAACCAGGAGCATTTTCCAGATTGATGATCGATCTCACTTATAGAAGACGCATATTTGAGATAATCCTGGACGGATTCTTGATTGGCATATCACTTTATCTGACTTTCTTGTTAACCAACGGCTTCAGGATGACTGACGAGATCATGCGTATGTACATGGGCATGTTGCCTTGGGCGATTGGCTGCGCATATGCGTCGTTCTTTATATTTGGTGTATATCGTGGCGTATGGCGTTATATCGGGGTGGATAGCCTTGTTCGCTTTACCAAGGCGGCACTAGGGAGCGTCGCCCTCCTTACATTAGTCGCATATTTTTTGCTAGAATTTGATCATTATAGCGTGCAGATATATCTCATATATGGGATATTTCTTTACTTGGGGATAGCTGCGTCCCGTGCATCGTTCAAGATTCTAGACCAATCGCGCGTTCAACCCGCAAATCAACCTTATGAAAATGTTCTTTTGCTTGGTGCGGGAGACAAGGGTGAGATGGCTATACGTTGGATGCTCATGAATCCGGAACTGCAGATGCGCACTGTCGGAATGCTAGATAATGACCCTTTTATGAAGGGGCGGCAAATCCACGGTGTAGATGTGCTCGGGAACTACGAAGACCTCGAGCACCTGATCGAAAGTAAGAATATTCAAGGTGTATTGCTATCAAGCAAAGATCAGTTTACAAGGGAAGTGTACAACAAAGTAATTACAATCTGTACTGAAAAGAAAATATGGGTCAAAGCGTTAAGGTTTGATTTCGAGACATTAGAGAACAATCGTTGATCTGAATCATTTAATGTTACCGTTTATTTTTTCGGATTAATCGAGCTAAACGATGTCGCAAATCTTCCTGATATACTTGCTTTATGATAGGTGTTGTTGCCTCCCCTAGTAGGGTGGAGATCGCTTTCTCAGTCCATCGAATAGCAATTGGATACTCTCTTGTGTGGTGCTCGTAGTGTTTTGCGAGTTCGATATGCGCATCGATATAGTTGTAATTTGCGGCTCGTTCCCATAATTCAACGGCAAGGCTATACGTTCCTTGCCGTTTATAGATCATGGAGAGCCGATGTAGTGCTTTTATGTAATATAATTCAAAGTTTTTATCAGCGAAAAAATCATCATGCTCGATTCCATGCAGATATAATTGGACAGCGCGCTCGATATCACCCATATCCTCGAAAAGCCTAGCCAAAGATATTATGTCTTGTACATGGTTCTGCTCTACTCCGATCGGGTTGTCCAGAATCGATGCGGTGTAATTTAACAGCACAGCTAATGAAATCACATCCATTTCATTATGGTACAGAACTCGACGTAATGGATAGGCATCACCGCTGTGCAGATAATCGAAATACATTTGTGGAATTGCCCAACCCGGCACATCATCTTCTGATCGATCGGTGGCTAAAATATAAGCTTCGACATACCCTAACGTACAACGAGACAGTCGCTGCGACCAAATACGCCTGGATAAGTGCAGTAAATCAATATGGGCATATTCTGTTAATGGTGATCTAAGCCCATTCGCTATAAAGCGGCTGTTGAGTAAGGGGACATCAAAAGCTTTGCCATTATAAGAGACAATACATGCCCCCGGGGCAATAAACTCCTCGAACGCAAATAGTTGTGCTGGTTCTTCAGCTGGAGTGGGCATAAAGAATTGGAAAAACTGAAAACATCCTTCCACAAATTTCCCCGCACCAATTAGAAAAGTATAGGTTCCAGTGCCCCCAGATAATCCTGTCGTTTCTGTATCTATAAATATGAAATCTTTTGCTGTAAAGTCGGCAATTCTTTGATCGCCTGCCCATTCGGAGATCGTTTGGAAAGGGGCGTTTAATTCTAATTTATATCGACCGTGAGCTTCCCCAATCGGAATTTCTTTTTTAATTATTAGAGTATCCCCAATTGGCGTCTCGCAAAACTGACCGTTTAGCACACGATCAATAGATTGATATTGGTGTGCTCTTCGTGGCGTGATATCCTGGGTGCCGACATTTACACCCAGCGCTTTCAGCTTTTCGGATAATGATGGCACTGTCTATTGTAAGTAGTCTAGGGGATTGAGCTTGGCTCCGTTATAAACCAGCTCGAAATGTAAGTGCGGACCGCTCGAATTTCCAGTACTGCCCAATGCACCGATATAACCAGCTTGGTAGACACTTTGGCCACATGTGACAGCGACCGCACTCAAGTGGGCGTAAGCAGATTGCCAGCCATTGCCGTGATCAATCACAATCATATATCCATAGCCATAGTTGCTCCACCCGGAATATACGACCACACCGCTGTCCGAAGCAAAAATTGCATTTCCAGTCGCACCGCCGATATCAATCGCGGGATGGATGCCCGAATATTGGTATCCAGATATATACGTGGCAGTGGTCGGCCAAACAAATGTACCTGTACCGAACGCGCCTTCATAAATCGATCCGCAGTGTCCGGCGCCGTAATATTGCGCTGAGGCGGGATTACTACGGGAAATTGCAGGTGGTCCCCAATCCTTTATCGCACGTTTACCGCCTGGCACAATGATCCACTGATTATCATCAAGATCAGGTGATTCCGCGCTCGCGAGGGTGAGATCAAAATTATTTCCAGAATACGACAGGATATCATCAGTATCTACACCGAAGAAAGATGCAATGCTCAGCAAGTTGTCACCCTCGTGCCATTGATAGTATGTACCATCCACAGGTAGGATATTTAGGGTCTGGTCTTTGGATAATAAATGGGGATTGTCCTCCAGGGTTTCGAAATTTCCCCACAGCAAAGTCTCTGGTTTTACCCCAAATGCTTCAGCAATACTAAATAAGCTGTCACCGGTTTGAACTGTATATGTTATTACATCTGACCTGGGTCGGCTTGGTATGAGGGTATATAAGAGCGCTTTTCGACGGATGCCAATACCACTCTCAATGCCATCATCGCTGACAATGGGTAAATTAATCGGGAGGGAGGATTGATTAGTGATTTCAGAGGCAGGTATATCTTCAACGCTGATATTTATTTCTGGGGATAAGTTAGCAGTACTGTTTGATAGCAATTCGAATGATGTGTATCCATTATTATAGCGATCCCAACCAGCCATGGCAAGAAGGATGATGATGAGGATCACTCCGCTGTTTATTAAACCCCTCATTAGCCAACCTATTCGGCTGGATTTCGTTTGGTTGATATCGCTTTGTGTATATGCTGTTACTGTTTCCGTACTGGGAACTTCCCCATTAATCGCTGGATGGATTGCAGATTTATTCTGATCGGTATCGCTCTTCTCGCTGAATTCTGTTGGCATATAGGTGTCTCCGGCATCCTGGCTCGGTAAAGAACCGTGGACCACCTGCCAATTCTACTATATCTCAAGTTGTTATAAGCTTAATAAGCATTAATCGTAATTACTCCCTATTTGAATCCTCACTAGGACAAATTTCTTCATCCGCCTTCACAACCAGGACTGAGCAATTTGTATAATGGATCAGTTTCCGCGATACGCTGCCTAATAACCACCCTTGTACCGGATTCAAGCCTCTCGAACCGGCAACGATAAGATCAATTTCATTTATCGCAGCATATGAAATGATCTCGGTTGCCGCATCACCGCGCTTCATAACGGTAGAGATCGGATTCTCTAATCGAGCTAATATACGGTTTGTTTTATCCAAAACCGCGTTTCCTTTTTCCTCATCTTCCATTTTCCAGGTCTCAATTTCATCGCTCCAATCTGGAGTCGTCAATTCGAACAATTCAGGTCCAATAGGCCATGTTTTCGAAATTGGCGTGTATATTGGGACTGGTGGGAGTACATGCATAATACATATAGCTGCTGAAGCAGGTAAGGGCAACCTTGTTAGATATGATGTTGCATACTCGCTGCATATTGAACCATCGGTTACCAGGAGTATGTTTTTGAGCTGAACAAATGGTGCTCTAACAACTAAAACTGGGGATTTTGCATATTCTACAACTTGCTGGACAACACCACCTAGCAGGATACCCATTGTAGCTCTTAAGCCTTTAGCACCAATGACGACCAAGTTAGGATTGGTTTCCTTAGAGATTTCAATTATTTTTTCAGCAGGATAGCCAAGTACCAGGTTCGCGGAAACTTTTAAATCGGCTCCGAGAAAGGATTCACGAGACTTTAGAACATGAGCCCGCAATCGTTCATGTTCAGAGATTTGGCGGGGTGTAAAAACCGTAACAGCATGGATCTCTGATCCCAATGCAAGGGGTAAGCTTTTAATTAACTCGATTGCAGCCTGGGCGTGGGTAGAACCATCGTCGGCAAGCAGGATATGAAAAGGTGGGGGAAGATGTGTGTTCGCCATTTCTTTACCTCACTGAATCTCAAAAACAGCTTGGGGCAATCCGGCGAAGCTCAAGCCATGTTCCAAGGGTGCTGTTGTGTGGTATAGATATGTGCGACGAGGATGATTGATGAAAAGTGTTTATGGCTTGGTGGATTGCCCGAATAATTAGGTAAACCTTTGCTGACTCCAATATATCAGAATTCCAACAGTGATTCAAGCCGGAGTTTTACTGGAGCGGTAAGTTATCCAGCTGCGATTCTTTCGAGGACTGCACGGGCCAACTGGGTATCTTCGACAGCTCGGTGGGAGTTTTGTATTGGAATATTGAAAAAAGACCGTGCGGAATTTAAAGATTGGAAGCGGTAAGAACCGCGATAATCTTTGTATATATTCATGATACAGAAGAACTTGGTTCCCTGGCTGAGTTTGAGGGGAAGCTGGTATTTTGCATTAGATTGCTGGAGCATGCGGTGGTCGAATTCAGCGTTAAATATTCCAACCTGACGCCCAGAAAGTATTCGTTGAACCTCCGGCCAAATATGGTACCAGCGCGGTGCGTCTGCAACGAGATTATTATCGATGCCATGAATCCGGGTTGCGCTTGTTGGGATGGGATTTACGGGTTTGACGAGTGATTGGAATGCTACTTTTCCATCCGCTTCCACGATCGCGATCTCAATGATTTCACTCCAGCTATCCAAGCCGGTAGTTTCTGTGTCAAGGTAGAGTGGGTTGGCAGCCAAAATACGTTTGGCGAGGGTTATGGTTTCGTAACGAGTGGGCATCTACGGCCTCCATTAGGTAAATAGGAGAAATTCTGCTAAAAAGAATAGGCAACAGCGGAAAGATATATAATGCGCATAGCCACTATCTACAACGAAATATATATTGCTTATACTGTCTAAAATAACCGATCTTATGTAATTTTGAGGATCTCAGGATTTCCCTGCTTCAGCGATCTGGTCAATTAAATCGCGGCTGGTTTTCACTGGCATTTTACACACCTGATTGTGACAGACGTATGCGGTTGACCTGCCATCCAGCAAATCACGTTCCGATAAAAGCGGAGGACTATCCGGGTGAGGGGGATAGCTGGAGAGCGCAGCGATCATCTCAGGATGGTAGGTCGCCCATAGAGCTTTTCTTAATGTTTGCCCTGGTTCGGATTTCAAGTCACCAATTATGGCAACCTCAATTGCCTGACCAAAAGCGAAGTTTGCTGCGGATAACCATTTTGCATAAGCGTTTGGATAGTGAAGCATATGTTCGATTATTGAACCGAGCATCGCTTCAGCGGTATCACGCCAATGTAAACGATCTCCCAGAGCTGAGATCTGTAGCATAGCTGTCGCAGCTAAAGCGCTTCCGGATGGCGTTGCATTATCTTGAAGTTCTTTTGGCCGCATGATAAGACTTTCATGGTCCATGCCGGTATCGAAAAAACCACCATCTTTATCTGAAAACAGCAGCATCATCTCATCTGCCAATTCCAGAGCATACCGGTACCAGCGAACATCTGGATCGCTTTGATATAAAGATAACAACGCTAAAATCAAACTCGAATAATCCTCCAAGTAAGCCTTATTATTTGCTTGACCTGCCCTCCAAGACCGAGAGAGTCTATTTTCGATAAATAACTCATCCAAAATAAATTCAGCATTTTTGATTGCGATATTGGTATACTGCGGCTCATCTAAGTATCTGCCAGCTTCTGCAAAGGTTGTCATCATTAATGCATTCCATGATGTGATTATCTTGTCATCAATCGCAGGTCCTATTCGTTGGGTACGCTGATCATGTAAACGTGATCTACTTTTCGCTAAAGAATCAGCAATATCCGATACAGGGATATATAGTTCTTCAGCAATTTCTTCGTTACTTAACACGCGTTGGATGATGTTCTTACCTTCAAAGTTCCCATGTTCGGTAACGCTATATGCTTTGGTGAAGATGTTAAACTCTAATGGCTCATTGATGACCGCTTTAATCTCTTTCATAGCCCAAAGGTAATATTTACCTTCGACACCTTCAGAATCCGCATCTAAACTACTGTAAAAACCTCCTTGAGTATTCGTCAATTCGCGCAGAACGAATTTTAACGTAGTCTCGCATACCTCCCGGTAGATAGGCATTTTTGTTATCAGATAAGCATGTAGATAAGCCAAAGCTAACTGTGCATTGTCATAGAGCATCTTTTCGAAATGCGGCACAAGCCACGAATAATCGACACTGTAGCGGGAAAAGCCGCCCCCAATCACATCATACATTCCTCCTCTTGCCATCCTGTCAAGAGCATGCAGAGCCATTTCTAGCGCTAATTCATCACCTTGGGAACCTCGCGTTAATAGGAAGTCGATCGTCATTGGCTGAGGAAATTTGGGCGCTTGACCCCATCCACCTCCATCCCAGTCGTAAGCCTGGGATAGGGTCAATGGTACTTCAGCAAGTGATTTCTTGTCGGGGGAATATTTCTTGTAGTCTTTTGTGAAGTTTTGTTGAAGCAAATGCTCGGTGATTTTTACGCTGCTATCTCGTAATTGTTTACGGTCATCGCGCCAAAGCCTTGCGATTGTGTTTAGTAGTTCGCTGAAGGATGGCATGTTATAACGCCTGACTGGCGGGAAATATGTACCTCCATAAAAAGGTTTCCCATCTGGAAATAGAAATACACTCATCGGCCAACCCCCTTGGTTGGTCATTGCGACAACAGCTTGCATATATATGCTGTCGATATCTGGTCTCTCCTCGCGATCGACTTTTATATTCACAAAATATTTGTTCATCAACTCTGCTGTTGCAGGAGCCTCAAAAGATTCTTTTTCCATCACATGACACCAGTGACAGGCTGCATAACCAACACTCAGAAAAATAGGCTTATCCTCTCGAACAGCCTTCTTAAGGGCTGTCTCTCCCCAGGGAAACCAATCTACGGGATTATTCGCATGTTGTAGGAGATAGGGAGAAGTTTCGGATGCTAGTCGGTTAGGCATTCATACTCCATGGCAATTAAAAACTCGAAGTTACTTTTGAAACTGGTTAATCGACTTATTGTTGATTGTTTACTTGTCATTAGTCTAACACACCCAACTTCATAATGAATTCATAATATGCTAAAGGGAATCCCATATATGACGAATTACCAACCAAAGACTTGCCAAATTACGAATAATGCAATAAAATTCCGGTATAGTTACGAATTACAGAGGTGATTTGGTTAATGGACGAGCTTGATTTAGGAATCATAGAATACTTGCAGCATGATGGGCGGATGCCGTTTACAGAAATTGCACAATTGCTAAATGTATCCGAGGGGACTATCAGGAATAGAGTTGCACGATTGATCGAAGATCGGACCCTGCACATTGTCGGGTTAATTGACCCTTCACGTCTTGGATTTGATGCCCCAGCAATGATTGGCATCACAGTCCAAGGGGAAAATATTGAAGACGTTGCTACGGAAATCGCTTCCTTTCCTGAGGTCAGTTATTTAATCATGGTTTCTGGAGAATATGACCTTATTGTTGAGGTACTTTGCCGTGATCGACAGCACTTAGCGACATTTCTGAATCAAAGTTTAAGGCAAGTTGCAGGTGTTATGCGGTCTCAAACCTTCATGACCTTGCGTACATTCAAGATGGCATATGGTGCACGCCCGATGACAGAATTGTCGCAAGGGTAATGCAAAAATCCAGTCAAATGACGAGCGTGTCTGGACTGAAGTTAATGCTGCCGAATAATTGTTACATATAATGCAGGGGTGGTTGTTCAACCGCCTCTGCTGAGGATTTTGGTATGTATATCAACGGAAAATTTATTTCTGGAAATGCAACAAAACGAATTGAAGTCATAAATCCTGCCACAGAGGAGGTAATCGCAGATGTCGCTCGCGGCACTACGGTAGATAGCCATTCCGCTGTAGATGCAGCCTTAAATGCTTTCCAGGTATGGAAGAATACGCCCGCTAATGAGAGAGCAGCTGCACTGCATGAGGTTGCTACGAAAATCCGCTCTCATCGGGATGAACTTATTCGTTTACTAACCATGGAGGAGGGTAAACCAATTCCGGAAAACGACGAAGAGCTATGGTGGGTAGAAGATACTTTTGATTACTATGCTGAGCTAGCGCGGCACGAACGCGGTCGGGTGCTCCCACCCGGGGAAACTGGACAGTTCAATTTCGTCATAAAAGAACCGTATGGTGTTGTTGGTTGTATCGTTCCTTGGAATTACCCCTTGCTGCTCTTAGCTTGGAAAATGGCACCGGCACTCGCGGCTGGGAACACGGTCGTGATAAAACCCTCAGAGTTGACGCCCTTATCGACACTGCGTTTGGTTGAGCTTGCTTGCGATCACTTACCACCGGGTGCGGTAAACGTGATCACAGGATACGGTCCTGAGGTTGGGGAACCGCTCGTACTCCACCCTGATGTACCAGTAATTGCATTTACCGGCTCTCTGGCGGTTGGGCAGCATATCGCCCGCCTCGCCGCTCCTCAAATTAAGAAAATGCATCTTGAATTGGGCGGTAAGGATCCTATGGTCATTGCACCTGATGCACCGCTTGATATTGCAGTGAGTGCTCTCGCTTATGCGGCATTGATTAATGCTGGTCAGGTTTGTACATCCACTGAAAGGGTATATATCCATGAAAGCATGTACCCACGGTTCTCAGAGCAGTTAGCAGATTTTGTTGAAAATCTACGGCTCGGTAATGGTCTGGATGAAGGTGTCGATGTTGGTCCCATGATCCGCAACCGCTTTAGGGAAAAAGTTGAATCTCAGCTCAAGGATGCGGCAGCTCAGGGTGCGAATATTTTGGTCGGTGGTAGACGACCGGAGAATTTAGAACACGGTTACTTCCTTGAACCTGCGGTAGTTATTAACGTGAATCACTCAATGCGCTTAATGCAAGAAGAGACTTTTGGTCCAGTAATCCCATTAATGCCGTATAGCAATTTCGACGAAGCAATCCGTCTGGCTAACGATAGTCAATTTGGGTTGGGTGCTAGTCTTGTGTCAGATGATGCCAGGTTAGTAAAGAGGTTCTTTGAAGAAGTTAGGGCGGGAACCATCTGGATTAACGACCCGCTGACTGATAATTTTGCAGGACCGTTTGGTGGAATGAAGATGAGTGGCTTAGGCCGCGAACTTGGCCAAGAAGGAATTGATGAATTCTTAGCAGTAAAACATGTCCACTGGGATATCGAAGGTGGGTTGAAGGAGTACTGGTATCCCTATTAGATCACACGCCTCTAAGGAACATAAAAATGATTACCACTTCATATTGGGATGGTGATGTCTTATTTTCATTAGGGCAAGCTAAGGACGATGAACTGCCCAAGAAAGCTGATGTTGTTATTATTGGTGCTGGATATACTGGATTAAGCGCAGCTAGAACGCTCGCCCAATCAAATTCAGATGTAGTCGTTCTAGAGAGAAATACGATCGGTTGGGGAGCGAGCTCGCGGAACGCCGGCATCACAGGATGTGGGATGAAGCTAGGTGCCCAGACAATTTTCGAGAGATATGGACAAGAATATGGGAAAAACTTCTGGCAATTATCACTTGATGCACTTGGTCTAATAAAAGAACTCGTCAACCAAGAGGGGATAGCGTGTGATTGGCAGCAAAAAGGTGACCTTGGAGTTGCTTATAAAGCCAGCCATTTTGATAATTTACGTGATAAAGTTGAGTGGCATGAAAAACACCTTGGACATCACTTACAACTCATACCGCCTGCAGACATACAAGCTGAAATTGGGAGTAATGTGTATTGCGGTGGTGTGATTGATGGTCATGGTGCTGGACTCCACCCAGCAAAACTTGTTTATGGACTAGCGCAAAATGCACAGCATTATGGGGCTAGATTATTCGAGAATTCTGGGGTTCAACAAATCGAGAAAAATAAATCAGGCTATCTGCTGCACACCTCACGAGGGCATATCCGCGCTGAAAATGTTGTTGTCGCAACGAACGGTTACACAGATCGCTTGGTGAGTGGACTAAAATCGAAAATCTTTCCAGTAGGCAGCTATAGTATCGTTACAGAACCCTTACCTGGAGATCTTCAGAACAAAATCAGCCCAAATGGGCGTGTTTTCTGGGATTCAAAATGGTTCCTAAACTACTTCCGTCTCACGCCGGATGGGCGTATGTTATGGGGAGGTCGCAATAACCTCAGTACTGATTTAGATCTAGGAAAATCCGCTCGAATACTTCAGTCCCAGATGGTACGCGCATTCCCGGATTTATCAGGTATTCCTGTAACCCACACCTGGACTGGTCAGCTGGGCTTGACCTTCGACCTTTTACCGCATATCGGGCAGATAGATGGGATTTACTATGCCTTCGGGTATGGCGGGCACGGATTACATACTGCACTATATGCAGGACGGGAAGTCGCCTTCCTGCTTACTGGGCATAAGACAAGCAGCCCTTTAAAGGAGATACCTCACCAAACATATTTCTTTTATCGAGATAAGCCATGGTTTTTACCTTTGGCAGCGTACTATTATCGCATCAAAGACTGGCTATCATAAAGAGAGCATATTGGCAATGCTTACCTGAGTACATTTATGCGAAATTTGATGGAGTAATGTTATGAATCAATCAATTGAATTGCTATCTCCAGTTTGGACTCATCTAACTCAGATTCAACCTGTCTATGGTGAAGGGATATATCTATACGATGCGCAGAACAACCGCTATATGGATTTCTCCTGCGGAATTGGCGTTACGAACACGGGGCACTGTCACCCAAAAGTTGTCAAAGCCATTCAGGAACAAGCTGAGAAACTGATTTTTGGACAGATGAATATTGTCATTCCCCCTGTCTCAATCGCACTCGCCCAGGCACTTAAAGTAATCATGCCGGCTGCGATTGATACTTTCTTCTTCTCAAACAGCGGAGCCGAAGCAGTCGAAGCGAGTGTAAAGTTAGCGCGGCACGCAACTGGGAAAAGAAATATCGTGGTCTTTCAAGGAAGTTTTCATGGTCGCACTGCGCAAACCATGGCTATGACAACCTCGAAATACATTTATCGCTACAACTACCAACCTCTACCCGGGGGTGTATTCGTTGCACCCTACCCATACCAGTATTACTATCAATGGACTGAGGAAGAAACGATAGATTATTGTCTACGAGAACTAGATCGACTGTTCCACAGCCAAACGAAACCAGAAGAGACTGCAGCAGTAATTATTGAGCCAGTCCTTGGCGAAGGCGGATATGTACCTGCACCGGCGAGATTTTTACGCGAATTAGCTGGCTTCTGCCGTGCAAACAACACGCTTTTGATCGCCGATGAGGTTCAATGTGGATTTGGAAGGACAGGAAAGTACTTCGCATTTGAACATGCAGATATCGAGCCAGATATTATTGTGATGGCAAAGGGGCTGGGGAGCGGTCTCCCGATTTCAGCGATTGCCGCGCGGCGTTCCTTGATGGAAAAATGGGTACCTGGAACTCATGGCGGAACCTATGGCGGCGGGAGCGCAGTTGCTATTGCCTCCGCACTCGCAACTGTGAAGGTAATTCAGGAGGAAGGGTTGATCACAAATGCAGCCGAGCGTGGCGCTCAGTTAATAACCGGACTGCTGCGATTAAAGAACCAATATCCAACGATTGGGGATGTGCGTGGGCTTGGTCTGATGGTTGGTACCGAATTCCAAGATAAAGATACAACGCAGGCGATCCAAAATGCATGTATCAAGCGAAACTTGCTTCTATTGACTTGTGGCACCTATGAAAATGTGATTCGCTGGATACCACCGCTGATCGTATCAGAAGAGCAAGTAGAAGAGGCGTTGAGGTTATTCGAACAAGCTCTTGGCGATGTGAATCAATAATTGGGCAGGATCCAAATTCTGATATATGGTAGTAGCAAGAAGAAAACAATGAAACAGAACATCATAGCAAACATTGTAATTTGATTACTAGAATCCAAATTTATAAAATCTGGATCTTCTAACTGGAGGTAGTTATGGGTATTCAAGGCACCAAGACAAAAGCACTTTTTCAAAAGGCTGAGAAATATATTCCGCATGGTGTAAATTCCAATTTTCGCTACTGGGGTGAAGATGATACGTTGGTGATCAAACGTGGATCAGGGGCATATATATGGGATATGGACGATAAACGCTACATCGATTACCGTTTAGCGTTTGGACCGATCATCTTGGGTCATGCTCACCCGGTTGTGACGAAACGTGTCCAAGAGGCGATTGAAACGGGGACTTTATACGCATGGACGACGCCATTAGAAGTGAGCGTAGCAGAAAGGATCTGCCGCCTTACCGGTGTAGAAAAAGTCCGTCTAACAAATACTGGTTCAGAGGCAACGTTCCATGCTTTGCGTATCGCTCGCGCGTATACTGGGAGGGAGAAATTTATCAAATTCGAGGGTCAATACCATGGCATGGTTGATTATTTCATGTTCAGCACTGCTTCGTCGAATATTAATAATCTTGGTCCTCGAGAAAAACCAGTTTCCTACCCAAATACAATCGGTATACCGGAAGGAATCCGAAATTACGTTATCAATTTACCATTTAACGATTTAGAAATGCTCGAAGAAACACTAGCGAGAGAGTTTGAAGATATCGCAGCGATATTTGTCGAACCGGTTATGGGGAACGCTGCTGGGATAATGCCAAAACCCGGCTTCCTTCAGAAGATGAGGGAATTATGTGATAAATACGGTGTGGTACTTGTATTTGATGAAGTAAAAACTGGCTTTCGACTGGCAAACGGGGGTGCCCAGGAATATTTCAATGTCAAGGCTGATCTCGCGACATACGCGAAATCCCTTGGCAATGGTTACCCGATCGCGGCGATCGGTGGCAAAGAAGATATTATGATGACTATCCAACCCGGAAAGATGGCACACGGTGGAACCTATTCTGGGAATATTGCCGGCACGGCAGCTGCGGATGCTACATTAGAAATCCTTGAAACAGAACCAGTTATCAAGACTATTTTTAACAGGGGAGCAGTATTGATGAAAGGTATAGATGAAATTCTCACAGAACATGGCATCCCCCATGTGGTCACAGGTGTGCCATCAATGTTGAGCATTCTGCTGGGGATCGAGGAAGAACCGTATGAATTTCGAGACTATATACGTGGGGATGCGGAGCTTTATGAAAAGATCGCCATGGAGCTTATCCAGCGCGGCATACAACCTGATTCAGATGGGCGCGAACCCTGGTTTCTATGTTATGCACTTAGTGAAGAAGATGTCTCAGAGACATTAAATGCTTTCAATGATTCAGTGAAAGCAGCGAAAACGTAATTATGTGAGCGGATCTCCATCGGAGGCGTAATCATGCCCCATGGTTACAATGGCAAAGTCCTGCAAATACGATTGGCTGATAAACCAATCGAAACAGAAGTCCCGTCCCTTGAGTTTTACCGAAAATATATGGACGGCATCGAAGGTATTGGGCTGCTGAAGGAGGTTGTCGAATGGGCAAAAGATAAATATTACAAATTAGCAGGCTGGGATCAAGCGACAGTTGCGCCAACCCAAGGTAAACTCCGGGCTATTTCCCTGGATTGATTGGTAAACTATATTTCCTAATGGAGGGAAAGCGTACTAACGCAAACAACAATGTCAAACAATACTGAAGTCTTCGACGCTTAAATAGGAGTGCGCTATGCGAATCGTAGTGTTAGGTGGTGCAGGGAAGATGGGATGTATATCCGTTCAAGCTCTTGCAGCTGACGAACGCGTTAGTGAGGTTGTCATTGCTGACTTCAATACCGAAAATGCCCAGATAGTTGCAGATTTCCTGGGCAGCTCGAAAATTTCAATCAGCGAAGTAGATATCAATAATCATGCCCAATTGGTGCAGGTGCTTCAAGGGGCAAAAACCTGTTTAAATGCAACCCTGTACTATACAAATCTCCAAGTTATGGATGCTTGCCTTGAGGCGGGGGTTCACTACGTTGATATGGGAGGGCTGTTCCATACGACGTTTAAACAATTGGAATATCATGATAGATTCGCCCAAAAAGGGATTAGTGCTGTCCTTGGAATGGGTTCCGCTCCTGGAGTTCCAAATTTACAATCATGCTACGCGGCTAATAGATTAGACACGATCGAGTACGTCCGAATATATGATGGTATCAAACCACCAAACCCGGATGATGTTCGATTTACTTATGCAGTGCCAACCATCATCGACGAATTAACTCTGTCACCGATGGTTTTCGAAAATGGTGAATTCGTTGCCAAAGTACCTCTAACAGGTTTCGAAGATTATTGGTTCACCGCGCCGTTAGGCTTATTACCCATGCACTACTCTCTGCACTCTGAAGTCGCTACTATCCCGATTAGCTTTAAAGATAAGGGGATAAGAGAGTGCTTCTTCAAAATAAATTATTGGGGCATGGCAAAAGAAACTGTTGAGAAAGTCAACATACTTACGCAGTTTGGTTTTGCTAATCGCGAAGCCGTTGATGTGAATGGACAGAATGTTGTCCCACGCGACTTACTCGTGAGTATGATGGCAGATTATGTACCTCCAGTAAAGGAATTCTTGGCTGCTCCAAAGAACAAACCACCAGATTGGGTAAAAGAGATTGTTACTGAAGTGAAGGGGACGAAAGATGACAAGGTGAGGACATACCGTTTGGGGACCACAACGATCAAGGGAGCTTTACCGACTGGTGTTGTACCTGCAATAGCTGCTATATGGTTAGCGGAAGGTCGTATTCAGAAGGGTGTTTATCCGCCTGAGCAATCTCTCGATCCGGAAGAATTCTTTAAGGAGTTAGAGGTTTGGGATATTTACACCACAGTCACTGTTACCAGTCCGTTGTGAATGAACTGGATTAGTCAAATCGGAATGGTGAAATAGGGGGAAAAATCATTCACCAAACTCCAATTCGAATTCCTCATTCTGATCCCAGATTCCGGTTGTTTCTAGCATGATCTCACCAAAATTAGTCTCTTGGTTCGCGTTGATTTTATGACGTTTGACGAGTTCCAACATAGCGAGGAAGGTAACAACAATTTCGATTCTCGATCGAGCTCCGGTTATGAGTGTTATAAAAGATGTACTGCCTTGTCGTAAAAAATCTCCAATCAAGCGTATTTTTTGCCTGATGGATACTGGGGAGGGAGTGACAACAGTGTGCAATTCTTGGCGATCATCAGTTCGTGTGAAGAGATAGGTTGCAATGGCAACCAGGTCATGGATATCAATGCCCTTCAAGTCTACCTGGGCTTCAAGTTTTGGAGGTGGTGCAAGCCGCAGATATGTACTCCTGCCATCCTGTTCAGCCAAGAACGCTGCGATATTCTTGAATTGTTTATAGAGAATTAGCTGCTGGATCAGCGCCGCACCAGGATCCTCTTCTCCTTCATCACGCCGCGGAGGGCGTGGAAGTAAGACTTCTGATTTGATTTGGATCAATTTTGCTGCGATGGTAAGAAATTCTGAAGCTTCATCTAGCTCTTGTTCACGTAGGCTATGTAGGTATGCTATGTATTGGTCAGTTACTTGGGCTAATGAGACCCTGGTGATATCAAGCTCTGCACGCTCAATCAGGTTTAAAAGAAGGTCGAGAGGTCCTTCAAAAACTGGGGTACTGACTTTGTAGCCGCTCACAGAGGCTATCGCGAAGTTTCGACTCATCGCCCGGATTATACCTGACAATTCTTGGGCTGCATGCTATACTTGCCGCGCTAGCTACTGTTGGAGTGTGTTATGAGTGGAGATTGGAAAAAAGTTGTTACCGAATGGCAAGGTAGTGCTGGAAATATTGGTAAGGAAGATCAAGATAGGAGCATCCAAATTGGCGCGGTGGACGGAGTTCCTTGTGTTGGTCCGATGGAACTCATGATGCTTGGAGTGGCCGGATGCACAGCAATCGATATTGTCAATATTCTGAACAAGAAGCGGAGGCATTTAACCGATTTTCGGGTTGAAGTCCAAGGTAAATGGACTGAAGACCACCCAAAAATATATACGGAAATTACAATTGAATACCAACTATGGTGCAAGGATATTGATAAAAAATCTGTTGAGCAAGCAATAAGTCTATCAGAAGAAAAATATTGTTCAACTAGTGCAATGTACGCAAAATCTACTCAGATCACTTCAGAGTAGATTATTTTCGAATCCGAAAAATTAGAGTAGGTATGTAAATTACTTATCATTGGAAAATTCCATGGAGGAAAGTATGATAACTGAACCAATTCACGTCACTGACACAGCATTTGAGAAGACAGTGATGAAATCAGAATTGCCTGTCGTGGTTGATTTTTGGGCACCCTGGTGTGGGCCATGTAAGATGGTTGCACCAATACTCGATAAGCTTGCTAAGGAATACTCTGGAAAAGTCCTAATCGCTAAAGTTAATACCGATGAAAATCCAGAATGGGCACAAAAGTTCAATGTGCAAGGTATTCCCACGATGTTGTTTGTCTATGATGGAAAGATTGTTCACCGTCAAATTGGCGCAATGCCTGAACCGACTCTGCGTAATGTTGTCAAACAATTCCTTACGGTGGCATCGAGCAATAAACAGAATTAATCTGCTCAACTTTTTGTATTCTAACGGACTGGTCATTGGCAATAGACCAGTCCATATTTATTATGCGATAATTTAGCTGGAAATGCGCTGGATATGGGCTCCCAATGATTGGAATTTTTTATCGACGTGCTCATATCCCCGGTCAATTTGGCTGACGTTGCGTATCTCGGATGTACCGCTAGCTGCTAGCGCAGCTAATAACAACGACATCCCGGCACGAATATCCGGGCTCTCAAGATTTTCCCCGAATAACTGAGTTGGGCCATTTACAATGCAACGGTGCGGATCGCAAAGAACGATCTGGGCGCCCATATTCACTAACTTGTCGATAAAGAACATACGGCTGGGGTACATCCAATCATGGAACAATATGCTGCCTTTAGATTGAGTTGCGACCACGATAGCGATGCTCATCAGATCCGTTGGGAATGCCGGCCAGGGCATCACACTTATCTCAGGTATAGCATCCCCTAAGTCCGCCTGGATCTCGAGCGCTTGGTCTGCTGGAACTACAACAGAATCACCTTCAACATCCCATTTCACACCCAGCCTGCTGAAGACCATGGCGATCATATCCAAATAATGAGGAGCAGCATTATGGATCTTGATTGACCCATGGGTGACAACGGCAGCGCCGATTAAGCTGACTACCTCCAAGTAATCTGGCCCAATAGTAAATTCTGTGCCGTGTAATTTTGGCACCCCTTTGATATGTAGGGTATTGGAACCGATGTGCGAAATCTGCGCCCCCATCCTGTTTAGGAAATGAGATAGCTCTTGGATATGCGGTTCTGACGCTGCATTGCGTATAGACGTTGATCCATTTGCTGTCACTGCCGCCATGATTGCATTTTCTGTTGCCGTGACACTTGCTTCGTCTAATAAGATATCCGCTCCGGATAATGAGGGGGCAGTAAATTGAAACATTTTTTCAATTCGATTGTATTCCGCCTTAACACCTAGTTTTTCTAAGGCAAGAATGTGGGTATCAACCCTCCGCCTGCCAATAACATCGCCACCGGGTGGGGGAAGCTTCAGGTACCCTGCCCGCGCAGCCATCGGTCCTGCTAATAGGATAGAGGCTCGGATGCTGCGGCATAAGTCGGGGTTTAAGTCTGCCGGGCGGACCTGCCGCGCTTGGATCTGCCAAACATTTGGAGCTTTCGTTTCAATGTTAATTCCCAAACTTTCAAGCAGAGCGCGCATTGAGCGTACATCTATGATATCGGGAACATTATGCAGCAAAACTTTTTCATCGGTCAACATGCACGCGGCCAGGAGTGGTAAAGCTGCATTCTTATTTCCGGATGGCGTGATATTTCCTGACAAGGCATGTCCACCATCAATGATCAGCTTTTCCATAAGTACTCCTTCTCAAGTAACTAATATGTAAGCCAGCAATAGGTAACGCACTGCTATAATACTCGTATGTTATCTATTTTTCCAGTCCTATTCACAGCAGTATTCACAGGTATGGCTGTTAACTACCTTGGGGATGTCCTACCAATCCGGCGAAAATTAACCGTCCCATTTTGCCTAAACTGCGGTACACAATCAGGCTTGTTGAACTATTTTCTGTGGCCGAGGCGATGCCCAAATTGCAAACAGAGACGCCCAATCCGGACATGGATCGTAGAAGCTATAATGGTTATTATTGGAATAGGGCTATGGATGCAGCCATATGTGAAGATAAATCCGCTGCTCACGGTATTGTTAATTGCCTATTTTATGCTTGTTATTGTTGTGGATTTCGAGCATAGATTAATCCTGCATCCGGTAAGCGTAGCGGGAAGTGTGCTTTGTCTTGTAATTGGATACCAGCTACATGGAATATTACCGACTATCTATGGTGGAGCTGCAGGCGCCGCTATTATGTATGGTTTATACATGCTTGGTAGAGTGTTTGTGCGCTATTTAGCGAAGGCAAGGGGCGAGGAAATTGGTGAAGAAGCATTAGGATTTGGCGATGTTATCTTGGGGGGAGTGTTAGGCCTGCTGCTTGGGTGGCCAGGAATTATCGCCGGCTTGATATTGGCGGTGGTTTTAGCAGGTTTTATCAGCCTTCTATACCTGGCTGTAATGTTCATTACAAGGCGGGATCTGCGCAACCTTACGATTGCCTATGGTCCATATTTAGTTATCAGCACGTTTTTATTGATCTTCGTTTTATAGGTGTAAAAACGAAAAAAAACGTCTCCTGCGAATTCAAAGGAGACGTTTATTGTATTTATTTGATGGTGTATGAGTTTATACGCTGGCTTGCTTGGCGCCCCGTTTAAACCAATTGCGCCACTCTTGATTTTCCCAAGCAACTAAGGTTGGAGCTGCGATAAAGATTGATGAATAGGTGCCCATGAAAAGCCCAACGAGCAGGGTTACCGAGAATGCTCGCAGCGTCACACCACCCAACAGGACGAGTGCTAGCAGCATGAATTCTACCGTCATCAGCTGAGTATTAATAGAACGCTGCAGCGTTTGGATGATAGAGTGGTTTACCAGCGTCTCATAGTTCAAGCGGCGGAAGATTGTAGAATTTTCGCGGACCCGGTCAAAGACAACAATTTTGTCCTGAACTGAGAAACCTATTACCGTTAACAGGCTGGTTAGGAAAAGGGCATCGATCTGCCAACCCAAATAATGGCCACCTAATGCTGCTAAACTTATTACTACCGCGACATCATGAAACATGGCGATGATTGCACAAACTCCATAACGGAACGCGTTATCGATTCCTCGAAAAGCCCAGGTGATATAAACCATTACTGCCACTGCAGCGATGAGTATCGCAATCAGCGCGGCGAAGTGACCTCCTGACCAATCGTTGGGCCAACACTGTCATAGCGCAGTACGGTCACAGTTGTATTAAATTCATCCTCAATGCGATCAACAACCTCAACTCGAGTAGACTCATCGAGAAAGCTTGATTTCGCGTTTATCCTTGCATCACCACTTGTTTGTGCCTGGATATCCTCAATCCCCATATCTTCGTAGAGCAAGACGATCTGCGCAGGTTGTGGAGCGATCCCTGAATTCGAACTCGATTTCCATCATCGTGCCGCCGGTGAAATCTACAGCTAGCGGGAAACCCAACAATAGGATAACCACAAATCCAGGGATGATCAACAATAGTGAGAAAGCGAAAAAGTAGTACCGTTTTCCTAATAGATCAATCATTTTTACTTTCCTATCAAATGCCAAACCAACGGGCATAGTTAGTCGGTTTAAGCCACCCCAACACCAAGCTTAAAAAGGTGCGGCTGATGACGATTGCGGTGAACAAGCTAACCAAGACACCGAGCGCTAATGTAAGGGAAAAACCTTTTACAATAGTCGCCCCAAACTGACTGCCAAACCAGAATAATATTGTGCACGTAATGAGCGTAGCGATATTTGAGTCACGTATGGATGGCCATGCTCTACGCCAACCGATATCGACAGATTGTTGGATCGTCCGACCGGAACGCAGCTCTTCTTTTAGCCTTTCAAATATCAAAATATTGGCATCCAACGCACTGCCCGTACTTAAGAGAAAACCAGCAATTCCTGCTAGTGTAAGCGTGATCGGAATATATCTAAATAAAGCAAAGGCCAGGATGGCATATATCAGGATCGCTACATCTGCGATAATACCCGGCAAGCGGTAATAAAGGGCCATGAATAGAATTACTATCGTGAAGCCGACGATACCAGCTATTGCACTCTCCTGCAATGAATCTTGTCCCAGTGACGGCCCAACAGTTCTCGTTTCTACAACTTTGAGTGGAATTGGCAGCGAGCCATAGCGTAATTGGACAGCCAAAGCGTTTGCCGCCTCGGGTGTGAAATTGCCGCTGACCACTCCTTGACCATCTGTAATCGCACTGTTGATAGTTGGGACGGATATCACCTCTTTGTCTAGTATGATCGCGAGAACGGTCCCAATATTGTTGGCAGTATAATCCGCGAATATGCTGGCTTCTTCGGGCTTTAATTCGAAGGCAACCTCGTATTCACCAGCTTGGTTGGTTGTAACCCCGACGTTTTTCAGTCCCGTTCCCGTCATCACAGTTGCGAAGACAGGTATATCTTCCGAAGCATCCACAGCTTCAGAACCCTGGGCGAAATCAGTCTCAATTTTCGTGCCCACCAGGGCAATTGCTTGGTCGACAGAAATATCGCTCATATCGACAAATTCGAGCAACCCTGTTTGCCGGAGTGTAGCTAAAGCTTTTTCAGGATCGGTCTCACCAGGTAATTCCACAACAATCCGGCGATCACCGGCTTGCTGGACTACTGCTTCAGAAACTCCAAGACCGTTGACACGGTTTTCCACAATTGTTCGGGCAGTACTCATTGCTTCAGCATCAATATCTACGTCTTCTGGTAGATCAGCTTCAAGGAGGGCTTGGACACCACCGACTAGGTCTAGTCCTAGCCGGGTTTCAATCGCCTTATTGATGCCGAAAACATGAATACCGGGGTTGTTGGGTAGATCGAACCATATGGCTACCGCAACAACCGCGACAATTAGGATGAGCATTCTTAGCTGTCGGTTTTGTCTCATTGATTTTCCATTCCTCCATTTCAAACGAATGCCAGCCCGCTTCAAATCCAATATCAGTGAAGGCTGGCACAAAGGGGGATTATACTCCCAAATAATTGGATTGTCCAACTTAGGGTATTTTATGGAAGTCTTGAATATATGGGCTATTATCCCGGATGGTTTAGTGGAGTGATTCCCACCGAGTGTAAATAACTAACGACAAATTCGAGGACCTCATCTGGAGTGAGATCATCGGTCTCCAGAATATAATCTGCGTGGGCGTGGGCGTGTGCGAGTCGCCGGAGCTGCTCGGCATATTCATTTCGCGTCCAATTCATATTTCGTCTCGCTAGTGTCGTTGAGTAGGATACAGATAAGTATATTAATACCCGGGGATTAGTCAATCTCTGCCACATATCGTCAACAAATGAGTGATCTTGGGCGATATGTTTTGCTTCGTAGCCGCGCTTGGATAATGCCGATACCAGCGTAGACTTACCTGCGGCGCAAGGTCCTACGATGCCTACCTTATCAGATCTCATAGGTAATCCGAGTTAATCTCGGAAAGTTAATATGATTTGAGGGGGATGGATACGGACATGCGGCGGATATCATCACCGATACCTTCAACCACTCGCATGACAACTACTGAAATGTCATCGACAGGACGACCTTGGTCCAGATCGACCGCACGTCCGAGGATGTGATCGGCGATTATTTGTGCGGCTGAACCAGCTTGCAGAAGGTCCGCAAGCGTTTGGGGTACATTGAGGACCTCCTTTGAACGACCGCCGGCATGGGTAATACCATCCGTAAAGGTTAACGCAGTTAATCCATACTCAAGTGTCTCTTCGTTGATGATTGGACGTGTGTCGCGGTAAATCCCAACCGGGATGCTCATTTCATCCAAGATCCGGATCTGGTTATTATTTGCCACAATGACCGGTGCGGGATTATTCCGGGTGATCACGAGAGTATTCGTGACCTGGTCAATCGAGAGGATATTCAAGGTTGCTGAGACGCGTCCTCGCCGTTCCGTGTAAAGATAATCCGAAGCAGCGCGTGCCGCAGCTCCGTCACGCACCCCTTCAGCTAACAAGGAGATCACCTTGCGCACTACCATCGTCGAAATCCACTTTGCCCCGCGCCCTGAGCTCTGACCATCCGCCATTACAACTGATAAACCACCGTTGGGTCTTTCAACGATCTCAACCGTGTCGCCGCTGTTTGAGGTGGCATATTTTTTAGTTTTAGCAACCGCGATATTGATTTCCATATGAGAATTTTACATCAGCAAGGGATATTATCCAAGATTGTCTGCATAAGTGGTGCTGCAGGATATCAGCAGCACCTGGCTATTTGGAAGATCAATCAAGTGTGGCTGGCATGAGAATCCGAGCCTCAGAGAGTGTCTTGACGAAATATTCGGTCACCTTTGTTTGAGCGTGTTCCGGTGCCTGACCGGTAATGCTGAAAAGCCACGCAGCACAGCGGTAGATTTTCTTCGTAGGTTTGATCCATGCCATCGGTAGGATAATCAATTTACCTCTATGGACAAGCACACGCTGGATTTCTCGCAGCACCTGATCTGCAGTGATGTAGTTTGTTGGGAATGTGCATACGACCTCGTTGAAAGATCCACTCGCATAAGGCAAATAGTTTACATCTCCATTTGTCAGCAGTGGGATTTTTGCTGTAGGGATATTCTTTATTGCCAATCTTCCCATTTGACGGCTTAGGTCAATTCCGAAGATAACATTCCCTCTCCCAGCAAGCAGCGCTTGAAGGTGTCCTGGCCCGTGTCCAAGCTCTAGTATCACCGGTCCATTTAGATAAGGAAGAGTACGGGAAACCCAGTCCTGCCACATACCCAAAGATACAATACCCGCTACGATGTCGTACAGCCATGCGAGCCGGGTGTATAAATAGCCAAGGAATATTTGGACTATGCGCTGAAGCGGGTTGTGCAAGATAATACTTGGTTATTTTGGCAGCAAAACTGGAAGTTTATTGCCTGCAATATGATATTCAATGTCTCGCACAGCAGCGGATTGGATCTCGCCATCTGCATGCAGAGGAGTGGGTTGTTCAGTGTGGATCCTCAACCAAGTCGAGTGAACTTGGTGAATGTTCGGATGCTCGATATAGCTGCCTGCTTGTGGTTTCATAGTTCGCGGTAGAAGGCGCAAGATCTGAAGCCGGGTTGACATCGAGCCGTAGACAAAGGTAAGCTTTCCATCGAAGGGATCCGCATCCGGGGTCATATAAAATAACCCCCCGGTGAGCGGGTTGTTCCCTACCGTAACGAGAGTAGCCGGTCCGGTATAAATCCCATCATCCCACTCGAGATGGACTGTCCATTGCGGATTTTGCATCACACCCATTAGCGTCGCGACGAGATACCGCAGCACGCCCTTGAGCTTCGTTATGCGTTGTTGGATTAGCGTTATTGTTGGTTCAAGTCCGATGGCAGAATTGTTATCAAAGTAGCGCTGTGAACTGAGATCAGGGCCAAATTTGATCACTCCAATATCAATAGCTTTGGTGTTCCCTGCTGCGATAACTTCTGCAGCACTAATAAGTTCAGTTGGTATGTTGAGGTTGACAACGAAATCATTTGCTGAACCCAATGGCATCACTCCGAATGGAGGCAATTCGCCACGGTAATCCGAATCTAGCATTCCGTTAACGACTTCACTGATACTGCCATCGCCACCAGCAGCAATAATTGGTGAAAAGCCATCTTGGATCGCCTGCGCGGCTAATTTGAGACCGTGACCGGGAGCTGTAGTGGTTTCTAGACGAAATTGTATACCGGCGTGGTTTAGAGCGGCAATCATCTCGTCCTTACGAGCTTGCGCACGCCAGCGGTTAGCGTAGGGATTCAAGATGACTTTTGCTGTCATATTGTTCCTTTCAGAACACACTTGTCAGGGTATGTAGCTAAGCAATACAAAAATTACCGATGTCCCGGTTGATAAGCTGCAGGATTTATTCATTCCTCAAATTTGGATCCTGTACCTGGATTCCTTGTTGCCGCAGCCATTCAATCGCTTCATCGATTATGACCGGGTTCCCTGCAAGTAGAATTTCCAGCCACCTGTCTTCGCCCCCAATCTGTGCTCGCAATATATTGACGGTTAATTCATATTTCCTGATCAATTGATTGATCACCGGAACACTCAACATCGCCTCGGGATATACAAGGCGAACAACCTGGTCGGTCATCGGCAGCTCCTTTACTATTTATCTCGGACGTAGTTGTTTTCACACATCAATTGGTTCAGTTTTTACTAATAGATTGTAGCATGTTTTGTTGTTTATTCTTTGGTCGTTGATGAATGCTTAATCGCAAGCTGACCACAACCGGCTTGTATATCAATCCCTCGTCAAATCCTGATAGTGCAGCTGATACCGTACCCCGATAAGATGCGCTGGAAGTCTCTCGCAGTTGATTTTGTCGATGGAGAGCCTTGATACTGTTGCGTAGGATTAAGCGGTATGACGTTCACATGGCATAAACGGCCTTTGAGCTGTTTTCCCAACTTATGGGCCTGGACGGCAGTGTCATTAACTCCATTGATCAAGGCCCATTCGAAAGTGATTCTGCGGCTTGTGGTTTCAGTATATGCCCAGCATGCTGGAAGCAGTTCAGCGAGTGAATATTTTTTATTGATTGGGAGCATCGAGGTGCGTAAGTCATCATCGATTGCATGTAAAGATACAGCCAGGTTAACTTGTCGCCGTTCGTTCGTAAACCTCCGAATACCCGGGATGAGCCCCACGGTTGAGATGGTAAATCGTCTGGCACCAAAATTCGACCCTTTCTTATCGTTCATCCGGTCGACTGCCGCCATCGTAGAATCGTAATTATGCAGTGGCTCACCCATGCCCATAATTACCACGTTGGTAATCTTCTCACTGTTTAGCGATAATCTCCTTTGATAATATAGGATTTGTGCTACGATCTCACCGCTGGTCAGGTTTCGGTAATATCCCATTTGACCAGTCGCACAGAATACACATCCCATAGCGCATCCAGATTGGGAGGAGATGCAGACCGTGCGCCGGTTATCGTACTGCATCAATACCGCTTCGATCGCGCGGCCATCATTCAACCTGAACAATGTCTTCTCAGTATTTCGGTCATCAGACAGGAGAATCACCTCTGGGTTTAGGTTGGTAAACTGATACGTGGTTCCTAATTTTACGCGTAAGCTTTTGGGTAAGTTTGAGAACATACCCGGATCACTGAAATATTGTTTATATAATCCTTCCCATATTTGCTTTGCTCGATAAGCTGGTTCTCCCCAATTCTCACAAACACTCTGTAACTCGTCGAACTCGATATTATAGATAGATGCTTTCTGGTTTGATGAAGATTTAATCCTCGGGACGATATCAACCTCCATGATGTTGTTCCCTCATATCCAGTAGCAGCTGAGTAATATCCTGGCTAATCCAATCGGGCTCAGGTGACCAGGTGCGTGCCTGGATTATCTCGGTAACACCTGACAACACGAGTGCAGTTTGGCAATTCAGCCTTTGCCCTCCCGCGATGTCAGTCTCTAAACGATCTCCAATCACCAGCGTGTGCTGTGGATTGCTCCCCATTCGATTCATGGCTTCTTCATACATATATGTTGACGGCTTTCCGACCACAACTGGTTCAACATCGCTAGCCGCCTGGAGTGCTGCTAATATTGAACCAGCACCGGGAACCAAACCCTCGGGCGTAGGAAATGTCCGGTCGGCATTTGTCGCTATGAAAGCTGCACCTGATCTGATGAATAGAGTTGCATTGCGCAACTTTTTATAAGTAACCATACGGTCCATGCCTGTAACCACTATTTCGACACTTTCATCAGTGATATTAAAGCCGCTCTCGGTAAGAACTTTTTCCAGGGCAGGCTCTCCAACAACGTATACACGGCTTTGCGGAGGATATTTCTCAGTGAGATAACTTGCGGCGGCTTCAGATGATGTGATGATTTGGTATGGTTGCAATGCTACCCCGAATGATGCCAATTTACTAAGGTATTCTGAAACCGTTTTGGTTGAGTTATTTGTAGCTAAGGTGATTTTCAATCCCATTTCATCGATAAGCTGAAATACGCTTTCCAAGTTGCCAATCGGTGTCGCTTCACGCCATAGGACCCCGTCCATATCGATGATTAACGCGTCAATCAGTTGTTGGGTGCCATTTCTCATGAAACGGCTCCATATTTCTCTATGAGATATTCATATACCGGTTGGTCAATGGTACCGCTTTCGAGGTCAACTCGTTCCTCGAAATTTTCGCTGCCAATAAACGCATCGAGTGCTTGTTTGGTGGGGGAGTTGTAGCTGCCATCTGCTACACCAGTGTAATATCCTTGTCGCAGCATGATGTCTTGCAATTTGGTCAAACGTGAGCCGCCAAGCTGAAACTTTTCTCTTTCTGTGCTTTCACCGAAGTACAGCTCGTGCAGTCTCAACAGTTCCGCTAAACGCCCAACGGGGTCAGGATGGTCATCGACACGATAGTCAACCCAGCGATCATTGTAACCTCCATAACCTCCGCCAGGTTTTTCAAGATATATCGCTGCGCTCTGGCGACCGCGTCGATCTCCACCAGCTTGATCTCCAGCGAGCAAAGTGTGATACATTTTCCGGAGGAAGCTGCCTTCATAATGTTCATATGTCTCAGCCATAGCATCAATCACTTCAGGTCCCGCTAAAATATTACCTTGGATTGCGTAACCGGTACCAGCTATGCCCCCCGCCCAAGAAAGGCAGTCTGAGCCCGTAAATGTGGCACTACCTCCTAGCGTATCGACTAAACCTACCTGGCGGCTTTCACACTCGTCATCAGCCTCCAGCAAATATGCAAGCGTATCCTGTGCTGAATATCCTTCAGCCATTCGGACTAACCCATACCGCCCAAATCGCGTATTCGCATATGCCTGAGTGGCAACTGCTCCAACTCCTGACCGTACCCAAGGGACAATGTTCCCAACAGCAAGGAATTTCGAAGCCACAGCTATTCCCCAAGCATTGCACTGTGCGTCATACGCTACAACTGAAAATGTTGCCAGATTACTCATTCTACCCTCCGCATTAAAAGAAAATAGCCGGCAAAACCCGGCTATTTATATCATGATTCAAGCTAAGTACTATTTCTCACCGGCGGCTGCTTTGGATTCTGGTCGTGCCATAACCTGGTCGACGAGGCCATATTTCACAGCACCTTCTGCATCAAGATAGAAGTCGCGGTTTGTGTCTTTCTCAATCGCTTTAACAGTTTGTCCTGTATGTCCAGCTAGGATTTCATTTAGCCGGTCTTTAAGTCTTAAAATTTCCTTGGCTTGGATTTCGATGTCAGATGCTTGCCCGGAGGCACCGCCCAGTGGTTGGTGCATATGGATGGTTGCATGTGGTAGGGCGTAGCGCTGCCCCTTCGTACCCGCAGTAAGCAGGATTGTACCAAATGAAGCGGTCATCCCGACTGCCAAGGTGCTGATGGGATTTGGAATCATCTGCATGGTGTCGTAGATGGCCATTCCTGCATAGACTTGACCGCCAGGGGAATTAATATACATCTGGATCGGGGCTTCCGAATCTTCACTACTCAAGTAAAGCAGCTGTGCGACGATCAAATTCGATACCTGATCATTTATCGGTGTGCCTAAAAACACGATCCTATTCTTAAGGAGGAGTGAATATATATCATAGGCTCTTTCGCCTCGACCGGTGGTTTCAATTACCATCGGTATTAACGCTTGTGGGTTTAACATTGCTTTTTTCCTTTAGTCTTCTCTGTTATTACTCTTTATTTGCTATCTGATTGCTCGACTTCTACCTGAAACTTCTTCAGAGAATTCAACCTCACTGCTTTGCTCGGTACCATCGTTAGTCAGTTCGGGTTCAATCCCGCTTTCTGTGATTTCCTCACCGGCAGCAACTGTACTTTCATGTTCTGCATCCTGTTCAAATTCCGCTGCGACCTCTACAGCAGCCTCAGCTTCTATATTTGGTGGGGTACTTTCTTCAGCTTGGTCTTCATCGCTAGCTTCAGTGGACTGTTCCTCCTCAGAGGGGGTTGGTATTCCACGCGCGATGTCCCGCATGCGCTTGGTTGTTCGCGCAGTGATCATGTCATACATCAAGTTATTGAGGATACTGGCAGTTGCGTCTTTGTCTTTCATCAGCGCATTGAAATCTTTTTCCGAAAGCGATTGTGATATCTGTGCGAGAGTTTGATTGGTGGCGGTTTGAAGTTCATCTGGATTCACTTGGATGCCCTCGGCTTTTGATATTTCGAGTACTATAAGCGATTTTTGTATGCGCTCTTCTGCGACAGGCGTAACTTCCTCCCGCAAGCCATCCAAATCTAGCTGCCGAGTTTTTAGATACAGGTCCATATCCAGTTTTTGTTGGGCGAGGTCAGAAGATAGCGTTTTAATAAAATTATCTATTTCACGTTCCAGCATCTGAGGTGGATATGTAATCTTTGCATCACCTATAATTTCTTCGATTACGCGGTTGTCGTACTCATTGTTATAGCGTTGGGTCTCCTGAATCTCTAATTCGACTAGGATATCTGCCCGGAGCTCTGCGACCGTTTCGTACTCGCCGACTGATTTTGCGAATTCATCATCAAGATCGGGTAAGTTTCGGCCACGGACATCCTCAACCTCTACGTGAAATTCCGCCTCTACATCACGCAGCGTATCGAAGGGAGCATCTTCGGGGTAGGAGTAAGAAAATGTCAGTTTCTCGCCAGCAGTGTGACCAATAAGCTGGCGTGAAAAACCTGGAAAAGGCCACTCATCTAAGTCATCCTCATCCTGAGCTTCGATAACGATTGGCAGCCTGCGGTTTTCGAGGAGCTTAGCTTCCTGATGATCAGCTTCCGCTGTTGTCACTGCTTCGAGATTGATGTATACCTGGTCGCTTTCTTCAGCAGCTCGCTCTACAGGCTCAATGACAGCCTGACGTTCTAGCAGGTTATTGATAACCCGGTCTACATCTTCGTCACCAATCTCTTGTGGTTCATAATCAATCCTTACGGATTGGTAGTCTCCCAGTTCCACTTCTGCTTGCAAGGGTATTAGAAATTCAAGTTCTAGTGGTTCGAGATTTTTGATTTCTTCGAGAGTCCCAGGTCCAAATGGCTCAATTTCAGCTTCGTCAATAACTTTTGGATAGATATCATTGACAACGAGATCAACTGCCTCTTCGATAATCGCGCCTTCACCGATCTGCCGCGCGATTACAGCGTAAGGGGCTTTGCCAGGCCGAAAACCAGGTATCCGGGTGCGTTTAGCGATTTTACGAGCTGCTCTTTGTTTTGATGCTTCAAATACATCATCGTCAACTGTGACAGTGATTTTTACCTGGTGATCTTCTAAATACTCTTTCTCTAAATTCAACGTCTGATCCTCACTAGAAGTATTTTCTTTCTGAGCCCGCTGGATTATAACATGGGATATTGGAGCGATTATGTAAGAATTGCATATGAAAACCCTGTCAGATGTTATTCTGGCAGGGTTGGAAATAGTAAAGTAGGGAAGGAGGGATTCGAACCCTCACGCCTTTCGACACGTGATCCTAAGTCACGCCTGTCTGCCAATTCCAGCACTTCCCCTTGACGATAGAGCATCGTAGATTATACGCAGGTCATATTCATCCGTCAATAAAACTCGGATATAATCCAACGGTTATCGTTAGATAAGCTACCTAAGAGAGCTCAACAGATAGGATCATTATGTCTAGAGTAATCAATCCGGAAACAGCTGGTACACAAAGAAATCGAATAGTAAAGGCATTGGTGATATCAATCCGCGCCTTAATGTCCCAACCGGATATCGATGACAGCTCATTGGACGTGGCAGCTTTTATGGCTTTATCCTTGGATAGCATCGCCAAAACGATTGAGGCAACTGTTATACCGTGGGAGAAACGCGATTATTGGGTAAAAGCAGACCGTTTCCGCATGGAATGGGCTTGGGCAGAGACTTTAGGGGCGGATATGCGCCGGGGAGTACTTGATGAGGATTGGGAATTAATTGCCGCAACATGTGTACGGATTGCAGAAAAAATAAAAAATGTACAGGTGTCTGATCGCCATCGTATGGGGGAACCTTGGGTGGGAGCTTATCAAATCCTGGTTGCGGGTGCGTGAGAACGATTTTGGGGCAGGATCTCTGAGAAACATGCTTGCTGCGCTGGTCGGCGGCCCTTGACCAGCACGAAGGGGGCAATTCGCCGCACATTCAATCCAAATTTAGCTAATTCATCAATATTAGTTATCTTATGCCACCGCCGTGATTTAACAATTCTTCTGGCGCCCAGTTTTCCAATCCCGGGTACTCTCATCAATGTTTGGTATTCTGCTGAGTTTATTTCGATTGGTTCTCCACGTAAGTGTTTATCTGCCCAGAGCCATTTGGGATCACCATCCGGGGAGAGATTGCCATCCGTTTGGTAGATAAATTCGTCGAAAGAAAAATCATAGTCACGGAGTAGGAATGACGCCTGATACAGACGAACCTGTCGCTGAGGGGGACTGGGAGCGATATTTTCGAATGGTGTCCCGGGAGCAGGTCTGAAAGAAGAGTAGAATACTCTTTGCAGGTGATATTGCTTATAGACATAGGCGGTGGTTGCGAGCAGCTCTTTGTCCGTTTCATCAACACTGCCGACGACAAATTGGGTTGCAGCAGAGGGGGGCTTCTCATTCAAATTGGCGGGTAGGGAAGTTGAAATCGATCTGTACCAACGTAAGGGTTCTTCCAACTGGGCAAACTTTTTCTTGGGTGCCAGACGAGCTAAACGGTGTTGATTTGGAGCTTCCAAGTTGATGGATATTCGATTTGCCAGCTGGCACGCTCGTTCTAGCTGCGCATAGTCCACACCAGGCATGATTTTTAAGTGTAAATAACCCCGGTAATGGAGCTTTTCCCGCAGGATCTCAGCCGTAGCAAGAAGTTTGTCTTGGGTAGATTGGCCGCCTTTAATAATTCCTGAGCTGAGGAATAAACCTTGGGCGATGCCGGCTCCATATAACGCTAAAAAGGTGCGCGCTAATTCATCGGGTTGGAAAGTTGCTCTTCTAAAATCTCTACCTGCGCGGAAAGGACAGTAATAACAATTGCGTTCACAAGCGGATGTGATCATGCCTTTTACTAGTGGAATGCGGCGTCCGCCCGGAAGAACTGCATGGCTGATCACAGTGTGGCGCAGGCGTGAAGCAGGTATCGGTTGGCAGCTCTCACCATCCAGCTCTAGATCAAGATATTCATTTTGCAGCCTTAGCCGATCAACGGGGTCCATATATATATAGTATAGAACAAGTGTTCTTTTTGTCAAGTACTATTCTATATTGAGAGCATGGAGTGGGGCTCGCGGCTACCAATGAAAACTAGGTTGGTAACCGCATATATCGTGCGAAAGTAGGGGAGAGGGATCCATGTCGCACGAGGAGAAGACCCTAGCAGCTATTTGGGGAAAAGACCGCACATTAGGTTTACACAATTCAGAGCAGAATTGAGGCAAATAGGATGAGACGTTGCTGTGATTGCACCAGTAAGTGGTCGTGAGATAACTTTGCCTATCAAATCGATGTTTTCAATGCGGTCATATTATTGCTATCTGTGAGTCTTGGGATTATAGAGGTGATCGTCAAAATAAGCGTTGTAAATGGCGGGATTTGGGAGAATTAACTACGCCAATTACAGGAAGATAACAAGTAAATTTAACCTGGAGCTTCTCAGAGCCTTCATTTGCGGGTAGGGAAGCTTGACAACCCCAATTTAGGCTGGTAAACTTCCAATTAAATTTATGCTTCTGATAAGTACTATTATCAGAAGCATTAGAGTTCAGCCATTATTTCGATTTATAAGGAAATAGAGCTTATGACGCCTACACTGCTTGAAACAATCGAACAATATTTAGAGAGCGTAAATCTTTCGCGCAGCCAAAATACTGCCCGGACCTACCGCAACGCGTTGCTTGCTTTTCGCGCCACCTTAGCAGACCACGGCAGCCCAGCGACCTCTACCCCAGTAACGGATCTCAAAGAAGATGCTGTTGGCTGGTTTGCTGCGGACCTCAAAGTATTTTCGCCTGCTACTGAGCGGCTCTACTTATCCGCGGTCACCGGATACTACCAGTACTTGGTCGCCGAACGGCTCGTCGAGCTGAACCTCCCCCGGGTGCAATTATTGATCAGCCAACGGGCACGGCGACCTGGTGTGCGGCTGCCGCAATTTCCGCGCGAAGATATTGAATTAGTAATAGAATACGCAAATAATATTGCAGTTCAAGTGGCTGAAGATGAACAGGAAAAACTACGCAATTATCGCGACCGTGCTTTCTTGCTGACTTTAGCAGATACTGGGTTGCGAGTCCACGAGGCTTGCAAGCTGCGCAGAGGCGATATTGATTGGAATGAAGGTAAGGCTGTCATTATTGGAAAAGGTGATCGCCAGGCAGTTGTACGGTTCTCTTCCCGCTGTATGAACGTGCTGCGGGATTACCTGAGCCAACGGGCGGAAATTGATGGCATTTCAGGGCGACCACTAACTTCACTGCCCCTATTTGCCCGCCACGATCGCGGCGCAGGTAAGAAAATCAAGCCAATTACCACCCGTACCGGGCAGAACATCATCACACAGCGTGTTGGAGAGGCGCTTGGACGCGCTGCAGAAGGTTCGATCACTCCCCACTCCTTCCGGCATTATTTTGTCACAACTGTATTACAGGCTTCTGGTGGAAACTTAAAATTAGCTCAAGAATTAGCCCGTCACAGGAATATCGCTGTCACCCAGCGCTACGCTCATCTCAATGACGATGAGCTGGACCATGGTTATTACGATATTTTTGAAGAAAATGGCTAAACTAAGAAAGTTCTTCATCTTCGATGATTAAAGTTACTGGGCAGTGGTCAGAACCCTGCACCTGGTCATGGATAATGACATCTCTAACTTTGGGCATCAGAGCATCGGATACCAGGAAATAATCTAACCGCCAACCGACATTACGCTGTCTTGCCCCAAATCTGTAGGTCCACCATGTATATTGCACCTGATCAGGATAAAGCTCGCGATAGGCATCCTTAAAACCGCTCTCCAGATAGCGGTCAATCCATGCCCTCTCCTCAGCCATAAATCCGGAAGTGTTGGCATTTTCTTGGGGATTAGCTAGGTCGATTTCATTGTGCGCGGTATTGAAATCACCTGTCAGGATAATGTTCTGTCCTTCAGCGTGCAGTTGATCACACAGCTCAAGTAAATTCCGGTAGAACTCCAGTTTAAAATTCAAACGTGTTTGGTCACGCTGTCCATTTGGAAAATAGATATTAAATAAATTGAAATTTGGGAATCGTGTCTGGATAATCCGTCCTTCACCATCGAACCATTCATCTCCTAACCCATTGATAACCTCTACGGGGAATTCTTCGGTAATTGTTGCCACTCCGCTATAGCCTTTACGATTTGCGTGGTTCCAATATACATGTAGATGGCTCGGGATTGGATTTCCGCTCTCTTCCAATTGGGCCTGGGTAGCTTTTACTTCCTGCAAGCAAATGACATTGGCACCCTGCTCCCAAAGCCATTGATCTGTACTTTTGCGAATAAGTGCTCGTATCCCATTGACATTCCAAGTCGTGATGATCATGAGGGTTTCCTTATATGATATTTCAACCATTTTATCCCAGATCGAATATCTATGTTAAAATGCGCCTCGGTTTTGGTGTAATTTATACAGCGGAAAAGTGAGTATGAAATCCATAATTAACTCTGTAAAGGGTACGCGCGATTTTTACCCCCAAGAAATGGCCCTCAGGACCTGGTTGTACAACAAGATGCGCACTGTGGCGGAATCCTTTGGATACCAAGAGTACGAAGCCCCACTGTTGGAATCAATCGATCTTTATGCAGCCAAGTCAGGGGAAGAACTGGTAAAAGAACAATCCTTCGTCTTTCCCGACCGGAGCGGGGATCTCATCGCTCTGCGTCCTGAACTTACCCCCTCCCTCGCCCGTCTTGTTGCCCAACGCCAGAACCAGCTCCATTTCCCGCTGCGTTGGTGGTCTTATGGTCCCTTTTGGCGCTATGAACGCCCGCAGAAAGGCCGTACCCGCGAATTTTTCCAGTGGAACATCGACTTAATGGGAATTGCTTCACCAGAAGCGGATGCGGAACTTATCGCTATACTGGCCACCTTCTTTATGCAAGTGGGTCTGCAGCCCAAGGATATCCGTATCCTGGTAAATGACCGGCGTTTGATGGATCAGCAGTTTGATAATTTGGGGATCCCGGATAGTCAAAAAGCTGGTGTTTTGCGATTGATCGATCGCCGCGATAAGATGAATCAAGACCAATGGAACGACTATGCGCAAGAAATTGGGCTCAGCGATGGACAAGTATCAGAATTAGGCTTGATTTTGCAGAATGATTCGCTGTGGGAACAATCCGATGAACTTGTCAGGTTATTTCCTACGCTAGAGGCTTTGCAGGTCAGTGAATATGTCCATTTTGCACCCCACATCATCCGCGGCTTGGATTACTACACCGGTATTGTCTTTGAAGCCTGGGATGTCGACGGTGAATTTCGGGCGATTATGGGCGGTGGCCGCTATGATGATTTAGTCTCAGATGTGGGCGGCTCTCCCCTACCGGGTGTTGGATTTGCTATGGGTGATGTAGTTCTCGGGTTGGTTTTACAGAAATTTGGCTGTATCCCCCCAGATCTTGGCCAGCAACCTGCTCCAGTTATGGTAACAGTATTTAACTCCGACACATTGTTAGCATCCTACCAGCTGGCTAGCGAACTCCGCCGGGAACAACTTAATGTCCTAACTTATCCGGAGGCCATTAAGTTAGGAAAACAGTTCAAGTTCGCCAATCGTATCGGCGTAACCGCGGCTATTGTCCTCGGGCCAGAAGAACTTGCGCAGGATACGGTGATTATCAAGAACATGGAAGATGGCACGCAAAGCGCAGTAGCACGAAAGTCAGCCGCTGCCCATCTACGGAAATTGCTTGAAGCTCAGTCAGCTTCATGATAGAATACCGCCACACGCGGTGCCAGTAGCTCAATAGGCAGAGCGCTTGACTGTGGATCAGGTGGTTGGGGGTTCAAGTCCCCTCTGGCACCCCTCTATATGGCCAGCCACAAGGCTGGCCTGTGTTTTTTGGGGCAAATCGCCATCCTTTTCAATTAGACATTCATATTTTGGAACACAAAAGCCGGCAGTTTGTATTAATCTCCTGATACCTCTCCCCCATTCACGTGTACGTAATACGGATGACTGCGAGATGCAGGTGGTATGGGGCCCTACCTCCTAATCCCCCCGATGCCCGGACTGTACCCACCGGTAGAGTGAGCAAGTGATATTCAGTTGTTATTCATGCCCCTTGGTTCTCTTTAGAAGTGTATATTATCCATATTATTAGCCCCCCAAATTCGAACGACGGGATTATGGCATCATCACGGAACACGCATTCAGGTCTGAAAAATGTTGGCGACATCAATTACCACTTGCAAAATTCGGGAATATGTCTATACTGATTATTAGTTTATTGTATATCTCTGGAAAAGCAATTATCCCGTAAGTTCTTTTTAAACGTCTAAATCTGAATATTAAGATACAAACGCCTTGATTATGTAGTGTTCCGTCAAATTTGATTGTTTAGTATGAATAAGAGTGCCGACGGAACACTTTAAGCTTTGTCAAGATTGTTGCCAATTGACGTAATCGGTCTATTTAGCGCGCGCACCTACTCGTCCGTCCACCCGACAGGAGGGCAAACTCAAATGACTACCAACCCAGAAGACACGAAAATCTCTCCATTGGCGGTTTTCCGCAATCGAGATTTTTCTTTTTTATGGACTGCTCAACTCATTTCGACCATCGGCAGTTCGCTCACCTCGCTGGCTGCTTCTATCATGGTCTATCGTATAACGGGGTCAGCTCTTAGTGTCGGCTTGATGCTCATGGCTACTGCTGGACCAAGCATCCTGGTTGGTCTCATCGCTGGTGTGTATGTGGATCGCTTTAACCGAAAACGCATAATGATCATTTCCGATTTATTGCGAGCTGTCTTGGTAGTGCTGATCCCCTTCCTGGTTCCCTACAATATTGCCTGGTTGTATATCATTGTGGCTCTTTCCTCCGCCATCGGGCGCTTCTTCGACCCGGCTTTGGAAAGTGTACTGCCTGAAGTGGCCTCCGACGAGAAACTCGCCGCGGCCAACTCAATGATGGCGATCAGTTCATTCGGCTCGACGGCGATCGGTTTCGCAGCCTCTGGGCTGATTGCCTCACAATACCCAATTGAATGGGCTTTCTACCTGGATGGTCTCACTTTTATACTCTCTTCTGGTTGTATATTATTTGTGCGGGTACCCGATCTTGTCACCGCAGGGAAGACCACCGCCATGATCGTGGTACGCAATCTGAAAGCAGGGACCAGATATCTGTTTGACAGCCCCATCCTGCGATCACTCTTGATCATCTCCGTCCCGTCTGTACTGAGTATCGGTTTGTGGAACTCGCTGCTGCTGCCATTCGCCATCGATACCTTGAATGCCACCGAATTTGAGTACGGTATTCAAGAGGGATTGGCATCGATTGGTTTTGTGCTAGGCAGTTTATTTATGGCACGAAATGCAGATCGTCTCAGGGAAGGCCAGTGGATCACCATCAGCTATATCGGCATGGGATTGGTCGGAGCTATGTACGCCATGTCCACACGCGTGCCGGTGGCGATCGTGTTGGTAACGATTTCGGGTTTATTAAACGCCCCCTCCTCGATATCCCGTCGTCTGGTGATCCAACGCAATACCACCCGCCAGATACGCGGACGTGTGACCAGCGCTTTCCTTGTCTCCCGGGATGTTTTGTTCCTGGTGGGAATGGCTGCAGCGGGTCTGGCGGATATTTTCAATATTCGTGGGGTATTCATGGTAAGTGCGGTTTTATTACTTGGAGCGGGTCTTTTAGCTCTATTATTACCCGGCTTGGGTCAACCGGCAGCCGAATGGAAACGCGCGGTGGGGTTGCTGCGGGCAGCGCCCAGCGCACCTGGATTGGGTGTTGGCCGGTTGGCTAGCATTTCAGATATGGATCTGCTGGTTGGATTCATTCCTGAATTTTCAGGTTTGAACGCCAAGGAGCGTAAAGCATTCATCGCCAACGCCTGCGTCTTCGACACTGATGAGGGAACCACTATCCTGCGTCAAGGAGAAGCCGGTGATTCCGCCTACTTCGTCCTATCCGGCCAGGCGGTAGCTGGCTATTCCACCGAAGAAGACAAGTACCGCTCTTTATCTAAAATGAACACCGGTGATTTCTTTGGCGAGATCGCCGCTCTAACTGGCAGCCCGCGTACCGCAAACGTAGTAGCCGCAGAGCCAACTTCATTACTGCAGGTACCGGCCGAAAACCTGCGCGGACTGATGGGCGATCCGCGCTTGAGCCAGTTATTCCTGACCACCATGTCGGAACGCCTGCACCGCACCCATATCTCAGATATGCCGCGCTTTGCCAGTTTGGATGAAGCCTCAGCGCGTGAGCTGCGTACACCTCAGGTAGATCTGGAAGTCGATCAGACATAAATCACAAAATGAATTGCTCGAGCTGTAATTTCACCAATCAAGCTGAAGCCCGGTTCTGCCAGAATTGTGGGCGTCCGCTCGAGCGAGTTTGCCCAAGCTGCAGCATATCCAACGATCCCTTAGCAAAGTTCTGTGCTAAGTGTGGTACAGCTCTTCGCCCTGTTCCTACTCTAAGTAAGACCGCCACACAGCTATTTCATGAAATAAACGTACTACATCGGGCTAATACTTCGCCAACTAAGGATTCACTGTAAGGCTGAATTTTACCCAAGATCTTCTAATGGAGCATCTAACCGTTGATCGCCGACCTGCTGCAAAACCTGCCCCTCTTCCAGACCCTGCCAGAGAGCGAGATCAGCTACCTGGCAGAAACCCTGACCAAGCGTGAATATCCTGCTGGCACGCTCGTTGTACGCGAGGGACACCCCGCCAGCCGCTTTCATATCTTGCTGGAAGGAGAGGTGGAGGTCCTTAAGGCTTTAGGTACTGCGGATGAACGTCTTCTGGCAGTGCGTAAAGCCGGAAACGTCATTGGGGAAATGGGGCTGCTCTCAGAAGAAGGATTGCACACCGCCAGTGTGCGCGCTCAAACACCAATCTATCTGCTCCAGATGACCCGTGAGGAGTTTGACGCTTTGCTGCACCGCCAGCCCACACTGGCATACGGCATGGTGCGCACCTTGAGCCAGCGCCTGGACTATTCCGAGAACTTGGCCATCCGCGACCTGCGGCGCAAAAACCGCGAACTGATGCAAGCATATCAAGAGCTGGAGGCAGCCCAGGCGATGCTGATCGAGAAAGAACGGCTCGAGCGTGAGTTAGAGGTGGCGCGCGACATCCAGGGCAGCATCCTGCCGCGCGAGCTGCCTCAACAACCAGGCTACGATTTTGGCGCTTTAATGGTACCGATGAGCGCGGTGGGCGGTGACTTTTACGACTTCATCCCGCTAGGGAAAGACCGCATTGGTATTGCTATCGGAGACGTCTCCGATCATGGCGTGCCGGCGGCGCTTTTTATGGCCATGACGGTGACCCTATTGCGAGCAGAATCCCGCCGCTCTTCAGCACTCTCACCGAAAGAAATTTTATTAAACGTCAACAAACAACTGCTCGAAATGAACGAAACCGGCATCTTCGTTACCATGCTGTACGGTGAACTGGATTTTAATAATCGGGTGTTTAGCTACGTGCGCGCCGGTCATGAAATACCCGTCGTTTGTAACGCTCAGGGAGATTTCAGCGAGCTGGCACAGAGTAAAGGACAATTGATTGGGGTCTTGGAAAAGCCCATCCTGCAGGAGAATCGAATACAGCTTACCCACGGCTGTACCCTGCTGATGTTCACCGATGGGGTCAACGAAGCCGCTAACCCTGAGTGGAATCTCTTTGGTCACGATCGCCTCAGGCGTGAATTAGCTGCACGTAGAGATACTCCTGCACAGGAGTTATGCGAGGGCATACTAGAGAGCGTAGAATCTTATCGCGGCGGTAGCTCCCAACAAGACGATATCACCATGCTAGCAGTGATGGTCAGATGAAATCCAACCTGGTCGATTTTTTACGCAGCGTGCCAATTTTATCCGGCCTTGATGAGGAAGTTTTAGAAATCCTCGCCAATGCATGCCATCTAAAGCGAGTATCCAAGGGACAGTACCTATTTTTCCAGGGTGACCAAGGCGATGCGGCTTACCTGGTACATCATGGGACAATCGCCATCCAGTTGTCTACTCCAGATGGGCGTGAGTTGGTGATCAACGAGATGCATCCAGGTGAGTGCTTTGGCGAACTGGCGCTTTTACTGGAAGAACCCCGCTCGGCTAGCGCTCTGGCCCGCGAGGATTGCCAGGTAGTTTGGATACCACGGAGTGAGTTTTTGGCTCAGGTTGACGCGGAACCCAAATTGATGCGCACTTTATTGCAAACCATCGCCAGCCGGCTGGTAAACAGCGGTGAACGTGAAAGCGCCCTGGCATTCCTGGACGCACCGGCACGCATCGCCCAGTTTTTGATCCAGCGCGCAGCAGAAGAAGGCGACCATGATGACCTGGTGACGCTCTCGCAAGAGGAATTAGCCCAGCATATCGGTGTGACTCGCCAAACTGTAGCCAAGAGTCTGGGAGATTGGCGGCGGAATGGCTGGATTATCACCGGGCGCGGCAAAATTATGCTGGTGGATATGGATGCCTTACAAAGTCTGGCCGAAGAGAACATGATGTAAATCTGTGAAAATCGCTTATGTCGGCTCAGTGACAGACAATACCCGTTTTACTTGGTAAGCTATAGTCAAGGCAAAGTCGCCTTACACATATGGTGAATACAGAACCATAAGTCCGATCAAACCCATTTATAATTTCATAGGAGATAAAAATGAACGCACAAGAAAAGATAGCTTTGCAGAGCCTGGTGTCCAAACTGACCTCGCTGCGCAAGACGCTCAGTGACGAGGAACGAGCGTTCCTTGATCAAATGGTAATCAGTCCCGAACCGGAAGTGACTTTGCACGCCTGGGACCCGAAGGTAACTCCGGCAGCAGATCCCAAGGTCACGCCCAAGGTCCAACCGGCGGTGGACCCCGCGGTATCGCCAAAGTTCCAGCCCGCAGTTGATCCCGGTCTTGACGATGAGGTCAGCCTGCACGCCTGGGACCCGAAGGTAACTCCGGCAGCAGATCCCAAGGTCACGCCCAAGGTCCAACCGGCGGTGGACCCCGCGGTATCGCCAAAGTTCCAGCCCGCAGTTGATCCCGGTCTTGACGATGAGGTCAGCCTGCACGCCTGGGACCCGAAGGTAACTCCGGCAGCAGATCCCAAGGTCACGCCCAAAGCCCAACCGGCGGTGGACCCGGCGGTATCGCCAAAGTTCCAGCCCGCAGTTGATCCCGGTCTTGACGATGAGGTCAGCCTGCACGCCTGGGACCCGAAAGTAACTCCGGCGGCAGATCCCAAGGTCACACCCAAGGTCCAACCGGCGGTGGACCCCGTTATTGACCCATTCCTCGATGATGAGGTCAGCCTGCACGCCTGGGATCCAAAAATTCAACCGATCATCATCTTCGATGAAGAAACGGAAACCTACAAAGTCGTTGATAAGGTAACCGACAAGGTAACCGATTAAGTAATCGAGCAACGCATAGATTGAGGAAATATACCCGGTCAGATGCTGGGTATATTTCCTCGTATTAACTCGCCAACTGCGGAATGTAACTTTCCGGGAATATCAGGTCGATTGACTGCGTTCATAGGCATGCCCCTCTTGTTCGTATACCCGTAAGTCCTAAACGTTACACTGTGACTAGCGGCAATCAAATGATCCGTTAATTTCGATCAGTTTGTTTAATTGAGTCCAGCCGGAACACTATAAGCTTTGTAAAGGACAAATTAACTCGAATATCAAATGGATTTTTATCCTTGACGAAGCACTCTTGGAGATAATAGTTATGGACCTAGAGCTGATTTTTGTATCATGAACGATCCTGCCTCTGAAAACCGCGATTTAGCCAAGCAACTGCGCCGATTGCTCAAGGCGATCGAAGTAAGTGGTCGCGCCATCCTACCGAGCTCGAATACAGATCTGCTGCAATCCATTGTAGACGCTGCAGCTCGCATTTTCGGTGCGGCAGCTGCCTCTATCTCGTTAATCGATGGGGAAGAAGGGGTACTGGAGTTTAGAGTAGCCTACGGCGTCGGTAAGGAGGATGTGGTCGGCAGGCGTATCCCACTGCATAAAGGTATCGCCGGATTCGTAGCCATGACCGGCCAACCCATCGCTATTTCGGACGTCCAGGGTGACCCGCGTTTCGCCGGAGATTTCGCCAAGAGCACCGGCTACGTACCGCGCTCTATCCTGGCAACCCCCCTGATTTCCAATGACCAGGTTATCGGTGTGATGGAAGTACTGGATAAGATCGATGCAGCTTCATTTGGCATACAAGACATGGAGCTTTTAGGGGTTTTTGCCAACCAGGCAGCTATCGCCATCAACCAATCCCAGCAATACGATCTGCTTGGAGAAGCTTTAATCATCGGGCTCCAAGATATGGCAGCAGAAGTGCAAGGTGTTGATGCTGATGCAATCAGTAGGGCACTGGCTGGTACGGAGGAAAGTGACGAGACTCTACGGGGCGATATGCTGGAGTTAGCCAGGCTGATCAACCAGTTTTGCATCGGTGGTGAAACTGAACGTAAAATGTGTCTGCAGGTCTTGGCAGCTTTCGGAAATTATATCCAGGCGCAAGCGCGGTTTTGAGCGTGACAGAAGATTCCAGCAATCTTTCCGACCCAGAAAACGAGGGTAAAGAAACAGTCGCTGCCTTACTCCCAGCGTGGTCGGCACAGTTTAAAACTAATGCCCTGCGAGAACTTACCGCCACAGGTCCGCTTGGTCAGATCACTCGCCAGTGGGCTTGGGGGGGCAGCACCGGTAAGGGTGTGCGCGTGGCAGTCATCGACAGCGGCATCGAATCCAATCATCCTGCTGTGAATGGGTCCGTCCATCGTGGTATCGTTGTCGAATTCGATCGTAGCAGCGAGACATACCTACGCATAATTGAGGAAGAACAACCGGTCGATCTTTTCGGCCATGGTACCGCCTGCGCTGGTATCATCCACGCGCTCGCACCTGATACCGAGCTATATAGTGTGCGGGTTATCGGCCGCAATCTAAAAGGGAAAGCGCTTCAGTTCGCAGGTGGCTTGCGCTGGGCGATCGAGAATGGTATGCAGGTGGTTAACCTGAGCTTGAGCACTTCGAAGCAGGAATACTATGCTATGTTCCACCAGTTAACTGACGATGCCTTTTTTAACAATGTACTATTAGTATCCGCTGTCAATAATATCCCCGCGCCCAGCTACCCTTCACTCTATTCCTCCGTGATCTCAGTTGCGGCACATGAGCAAAGAGATCCTTTCACATATTATTACAACCCTAGCCCACCGGTAGAATTTGGCGCTCCAGGTATCGATGTACGCGTGGCCTGGCGAGACAAGAGCTATATTGTCAGCACTGGTAACAGTTTCGCGGCACCTCATATAGCCGGTATCGTGGCTCTGATCCGGGCGAAGCACCCCCAACTTACCCCCTTTCAAATCAAGACCGTCTTATATGCATGCGCCACGAATGTGAAAACACTCGATTAAAAATATTTCGTGGAATACCCCAAAACCCATTCCAGCGTGCTTTAAAGATAAGATCCTTTGGCAAACCCTAAACCCGTGCCTCGAGGGATCTGACCTGCATCGTTGATATTGCACAAACCCACCCATGTACAATATTGACAAAACATCGCCTAACTATGTGGCTAACGCACAGCGAGGCTTTTAGCGTCTTGAACTTGGAGATCTTGCTTGTTTTGAAGAACACCTTTTTCACACACCGATCTACCAAGATGAGCGCATCTGTACTTGCGTAAGCAGGAAATAATCTATATACTGATATTTGTGTAAACGTATTCAAATATTAAATTGTGATGTGCTAAGGGGAGTAATATTCGATTTATTATGAACGCACCGATACCCCCCAACCTCCCCGAAGGTACGGTCACCTTCCTCTTCACGGATATAGAAGGCTCGACCCAGCTGCTGAGCCAGCTGCGTGACAAGTATGCAACCTTGCTGGCTGACCAACGCGGCATGCTGCGTGAAGCCTTTGCCAACTGGTACGGGCAGGAGGTAGACACCCAGGGGGATGCCTTCTTTGTGGCCTTCCCGCGCGCCACGCAAGCGGTATCTGCAGCGGTTGAGATCCAGCGCGCCCTAGCAACGCACCAATGGCCTGAAGAAGTGGAAGTCCGTGTCCGTATGGGCATACATACCGGCGAACCCTTGAAGGCCGAGGAAGGCTATGTGGGTATGGTCGTGCACCGGGCGGCGCGCATAGCTCATGTGGGGCATGGCGGCCAGGTGCTGCTTTCGGAGACTAGCGCGGCGCTGATGAGGGATGAACTGCCTGATGGTATCAGCATGCGCGATTTGGGTGAACATCATCTGAAAGACCTGCAGCGTCCCGAACACCTATATCAACTGGTGATTCCAGATTTGCGGTACAAGTTTCCTCCGCTAATGTCCCTGGATGCACATCCCAATAACCTGCCAGTGCAGCTAACAAGTTTCGTCGGACGGGAAGTTGAGATGGAACAGGTCAAGCAACTGATTGACCAGGAGCGCCTGATTACGCTGACTGGACCAGGCGGCTCTGGCAAGACACGCTTGGCCTTACAGATAGCCGCTGAGCTTACGGAAGAATTCCCCGAGGGTATTTTCCTGGTCCGTCTTACTCCTATCAATAACTACAGCCTCGTCATCCCCACTATTGCGCAAGCCCTTGGCCTACAAGATCAGGGGAAGTGGACCATGATGGAGACCTTGACTGAATGGTTGGACAACAAACAGATACTTCTATTACTCAACAACTTTGAACACGTGATCCCTGCAGCCCCGGAATTAATGGAAGTACTGGCATCCTGTTTACAGGTAAAGATGCTAGTCACCAGTCGTGAAGCTCTACATCTGCGTGGTGAGCAGGAATATCCGGTTCAACCGCTAACGCTGCCTGATTTGGAGCTATTACCTTCTTTAGAGGTACTTTCTAGAGTGCCAGCCGTGGAATTATTCACCCAACGAGCCCGAGCTGTACAAACCAGTTTTGTACTGACAGATAAAAACGCCTCAACAGTGTCAGAAATCTGCTCCCGTCTCGATGGTCTGCCGTTAGCGATCGAGCTGGCTGCGGCCCGAATCAAGCTGCTCCCTCCTGAGGCACTTCTGAAAAGGCTTGTTCAGGCGGATGGACATGCCTCGCTGCGCTGGCTGGCAGGGGGACCACGCGATGCCCCGGAACGCCACCGTACACTACGCGCCACAATTGAGTGGAGCTATGATCTTCTGGATAGCGCTGAACAATGGTTGTTCCGGAGTCTTTCGCTATTTATGGGTGGATTTACTTTACCGGCAGCGGAAGCTGTGTGTTGCGCTCCGGCAAATCGTATTATGGTAGTCCCACGGGAAACACCCAGGGGAGACGTTGTAGAAGGGATTGCATCCCTGCTGGATAAGAGCTTGTTGCGACAGGAGCTGGTAGAAGATAGCGAACCACGCTTTAATATTCTGGAGATGATCCGCGACTATGCACTTGAGAGGTTGGTTGAGAGCGGTCAAGAGGAGCACAACCGTGAGAGGCACGCCAATTACTTCTTAGAGCTCGCAGAAACAGCTGCACACATGCTGCAAGGACCGCAACAAAAAACATGGTTCGAACGACTGGAAAGAGAACACAACAACATGCGCACTGCCCTGGAATGGTTCTTACAGCAGGCTGAAGGTAAAACCCTCCCGCACACCAAGGCTGAGGAATCGGGATTGAGAATGACGGCTGCTCTCTGGCGATTCTGGGACACACATGGTTACGTGAGTGAAGGGCGCAAATGGTTAGAAAGAGCGTTGGCGGTCGGTGAAGCACAAATCAATGAACGTGTTGACGCGTTGAACGGTGCCGCATACCTGGCAATGAGGCAGGCTGATATTGAAGAAGCGTTTCAAATCTATGATGAGAGCCTGGACTTGGCTCACCAGATAGACTACGAGCGGGGAATCGCCGTGGCCCTCAACGGCCAAGGGTACCTGCATGAAATGTTAGGAGATGATGATGAGCTGATGGAATCACTGTACGCAGAGAGCCTAGATCTTTGGCGAGAGCTGGGAGACAAACACGGTATTGCCCAAGCACTAGGTCCTCTCGCACATCGCGCAGCCTCCCGCTATGATTTCAAGCAATCGAAAAGGCTTTATCAAGAAAGCTTGGCGTTGTTCCAAGAGGTTGGAGATCAACGCGAGATTGCGGGAGCGTTATGGAACTTAGGCGACCTGGCCTTGCGCGTTGGAGACTGCATTCAGGCCAAGGATCTTTTTACAAAAAGTCTGTTCAACTATCGAGAGCTTAAGGATATCCACGGAATTGCCACCCAACTCCGCTCCTTGGGAGAAGTGGCACGCTGCCAGGGTAATCCAGAACGAGCCCTTGTTTATTTGGAAGAAGGGTTGGCCACTTTTCGGGAGATTGAAGACAAGGCTTGCACCTCACAGACACTCCTCTGTATGACCCGGGTCGCTCTCGACCAGGGAAAGCTCATACAAGCGATGTCGATTGCCCAGGAGGGTTTGGAGATCTGCCAACAGTTCGGTGATACCCTTGTGCAATCGCGGATACTCTCGTTACTCGGTCTTTGCGATCTGGCTCAAGACGATGCTCATTCAGCCATGGAGCATTTTCGGGAGAGCCTCAGCCTGTTGGAAAAATTGGATGACCATGAAGGTATCCCGGCAAACCTGGACGGTTTGGCGAGATTAGCCATCTCTGAAGGGGAATATACCCGGGCTGCCCGGCTTTTTGCAGCCAGCAACGCCCTACGCGCTAGGCTAGGGATAACCCTTAACCTTGTTGATATGAAAGACGTCGAGCTGCATCTGGCGACAGCGCGGGGAGGGCTCGCTGAGAAAAGTTATCAAATTGCCATCTCCGCAGGGGGTCAGATGACTCTGGAAGAAGCGCTTGAACTGGCATTGGAGTGCGATGAAAAGGATTCGTAAAATCGATAAATTAGCATTCCCCAGCGGCACGGTCACCTTTCTGTTTACCGACATAGAAGGCTCGACCCAATTGCTGAGCCAGTTACGCGACCAGTACGCCGACTTGCTGGCCGACCAGCGCCGTATTCTCCGAGAAGCCTTCACCAACTGGCACGGTCAGGAAGTCGACACCCAAGGCGATGCCTTCTTCGTGGCCTTCCCGTGCGACGGAAGCTGTGTCCGCCGCGGTAGAGATCCAGCGCTCTCTGGTGCTACGCACCAATGGCCAGAAGAGGTTGAGGTGCGTGTGCGGATGGGATTGCACACCGGCGAGCCCTTGAAAGCCGAAGAAGGCTACGTCGGCATGGACGTCCACCGGGCGGCAC
>CAVVAJ010000006.1:0-73180 GCA_963746255.1 uncultured Chloroflexia bacterium
CCACTGACAACTACTCCACAGGGATTATTGGACACCTGTTCAGTGGTTTACTGGCGTACACCCCGGAAATGGATGTCGTGCCAGATGTTATCTCACCACTGGGAGATCCTGGAAGTGGGCGTAAGTATATTTTCCACTTACGCGAGGAGGCTACCTGGAGCGATGGCGGGCCGGTGACCGCCCATGATTTTGTATATGCTTGGAGGCGGCTTCTCAATCCTGCCACTCAATCGCGAACGGCGAGTCTTATGTACGATATCAAAGGAGCCAGGGCATATCATCTTGGGGAGACAACCGGAGCAGAGGGACTAGGCATACGAGCCAGCGACCCATATACTTTGGAAGTTGAACTCGAAGCGCCCGCTGGCTATTTCCTGCAGCTTATGGCACGTAGCGCTGCCTACCCCATTCCGCGCCATGTTGTGGAGTGTTTCGGCGAGGAGTGGACTGAATTGGGCACCCTGGTACAAACGGACCTTTTCTGCTGGAGAGTTGGCAGCATGGAAAGTCGATGACCCTGTTCGTAATCCTGATTTCCATGGTCATTTCAGTGGCAATGTGCAGCGGGTGGAGATCACCATTTGTCCGGACAATCGGCGTGGAAGGTCGGTTATCTATGTACCAGGCGAATGAGCTAGATGTGATGGAGATCACATTATTCCCGCCAGCTGAGATGAACCGCCTGCGGCGCCAGTACTCAGCAGAATATTTCTCTGCCACCAGTCAGACTATAAAATTTTTGGTATTCAATACATCAAGAGAACCGTTTAATGATCGACGAGTCCGCCGTGCTTTTATGATGGGGTTAGACAAAGAAACAATTACGCGGGCGGTCTTCGGAGGGGCAGCGATCCCGGCCATGGGAGGGCTTATTCCGCCAGGCATACCTGGACACTCTCCCGAGATCGGTCTACAGTACGATCCGGATGGAGCCCAGGAGCTGATAGCACAGGCAGGCTATCCAGGTGGGCGCGGATTTCCCCTTGTTGAAGTTTTACTCTGGCCTGGTGCAGAGGTTTATCTGGAAGATGCGATGATTCAATTGCAGGAGGTCTTGGGGGTAGAGCATACCTTGGAAATCGTTCCCATCATCGATATTCCGGAACGTGCAAAGGTGAATCCGCCTCATATATCATTACAGGGGTGGGTGGCTGACTATCCCGACCCCGACAATTTCCTCCGGGTGGGATTCCGAAAAGCGTTGAGCAGTTGGCAAGGGGTAGATCTTCGATGGGTTGGTTGAACGTGCCCGGCGTTCACAGGACCAAGGAGAACGAATTAGGCTCTACCAAAAAGCGGATAGGATGCTGATTGATGAGGCGATTGTTTTGCCCTTTTCTCATGATATGACACACTTACTTGGTAAAACCGTGGGTAAAGAAAATCCCTTTTCGCCCATGGGAACCTTGTTCTTGAAGGATGTATTCATCGAGCCGCATTAGGATAGTGGGCTGAATAAATGAGTAAAAACATGCAATTGCCTGACCTCCCCGAGGGCACGGTCACCTTCCTGTTCACCGACATCGAAGGCTCGACCCAGCTGCTGAGCCAGCTGCGCGACCAGTATGCGACCTTGCTGGCTGACCAGCGCCGCATCCTGCGAGAGGCGTTCGCCAACTGGCACGGGCAGGAGGTCGACACCCAGGGAGATGCATTCTTTGTAGCCTTCCCACGCGCCACGCAAGCGGTTCGGCCGTGGTGGACATTCAGCGCTCTCTGGCAACCCACCCTGGCCTGAGGAAGTGGAAGTGCGGGTACGTATGGGCATACACACCGGCGAACCCTTGAAAGCCGAAGAAGGCTATGTCGGCATGGACGTCCACCGGGCGGCGCGCATCGCCCACGTCGGGCATGGCGGCCAGGTGCTGCTCTCCGAGACCACCGCCGCTCTGGTAAGGGACGAATTACCGGAGGGGGTAAGTTTCTTGGATCTTAGGTCGCCACCTGCTTAAGGATTTGCAGCGATCCGGAGCACATCCGCCAGTTGGTGATTGAGGGTCTGCCCTCCGAGTTTCCACCTTTGAAGTCATTGGAAATATACCCTCAAATTTTCTCGTTGGATGAGGGAGGTATAAAACTACCCGATTTTCTTGAGCAGGGGACAAAAGAAGCGCCTGGTCCAGTATTCGTCGGGCGGAAGCGGGAGTTGGCTCGCTTGCAGGGTTTTCTCGATCAAGTACAAACCGGTCAGGGACGTGTGGTTTTCATCACCGGAGGACCCGGACAAGGCAAAACAGCCCTCATGACTGAATTCTCCAGGCGTGTGATGGAACTCCAGCCAGATCTGCTGGTTGCCAGGGGCAGTTGTGATTCTTACTCGGGCGTCGGCGACCCTTATCTGCCATTCCGCGACATTCTCGCCATGCTTTCGGGGGATGTAGAATCTCGCTATACTGCAGGTTTGATCAGCGCAGAGCTGGCTAGGAGATTATGGAATATATTCCCTGAGGTAATTTCTGCCATAATGGATTCTGGGCTAGATCTGATCAATCGCCTGCTTAGCGCTAGAGACTTGCTGACTCGCGCTCAGCAGGTCGGTGGGATTCAGCCTGAATTGCTTGGACGTTTACAGGTATCGGTACTGGGATCTACCAAACCATCTAGTCTGCCCTCTGTGGATCAATTTGGGTTGTTTGGCCAATTCGAGAACGTGTTGGGAAAACTAGCCATACACCGCCCGCTCGTTCTCATCCTTGATGATTTGCAATGGATGGATATCGGCTCAATCAACTTGCTCTTTCATCTAGGTCGCAGGTTAGCTGGCAGCCAGATCCTCCTGGTGGGTGCCTATCGCCCAGCGGATGTAGCCCTAGGTCGTGATGGGCGACGACACCCACTTGAGGAATTATTATCAGAATTCAAGCGTCAATATGGTGATATCTGGATTGACTTGGATGATAGAGACGCCAGGCAAGAGCAGCAATTTGTTGAAGAATATCTAGATAAAAATCCCAACCGCTTATCTCCAACATTTCGACAGGCGCTCTATAAGCACACGGAAGGTCATCCTTTATTCACAATCGAGCTGCTCCGAAATCTGCAGGAACAAGGTGATTTAGCGTTTGACGAAGAAGGCAGGTGGTTCGAAAGAGGTACGATTAATTGGCAGGCGATCCCATCCAAAGTAGAGGGGGTGATAGAAGAGCGAATTGGCCGTTTAGAGTTGGCAAAACGCGATATATTGACTATTGCCAGTGTCGAGGGTGAAGAATTCACGGCTCAAGTGATAGCCAGGATTCGGAATCTGGATGAACATGGGTTGTTTCAAATGCTCAGCCAATCTCTGGACCGGCAGCATCGCCTGATTCAAGATCGAGGCATTGAAAGGTTGGGCGATAACCTGCTGTTTTTATTCACTTTTCGCCACAACTTGTTCCAAAAGTATTTATACGAACAGCTAAATGAATTGGAACGCGTCGTATACCACCAAGAAGTTGGCCTTGCATTAGAAACATTATACATAGGCAATACGGAAAAAATATCACCCCAACTTGCACGTCATTTTGATCTCGCAGGATTAGCGGATAAAGCCATCCAGTACTACACTATGGCCGGTAAGTATGCTATGAGAGTGTCCGCCAATCATGAGGCGATCGCGCATATCCAACATGCTATAGACTTATTACGCATTTTACCTGACTCCCCAGAACGCAGTTCTCGGGAACTCGACCTGCAACTCTTACTCCCACCCTCATTAACGGCAGTCAAAGGTTGGGCAGCTCCAGAACTATCAGCAGTATACGATCGAGCCCTGGAATTATGTTCGGAACTCACCGATGACACTCAGTTGATACGGACTTTATGGTTGTTGGCTGTTTACCGGATGGGCCGTTCGGAACATGAAAAAGTGAATAGCCTGATAGGGCAACTCGCCATAATTGCTCACAAGACGGGCGACCCAAGATGGGTCTGGATGGGCAAGTATAAAGTCTACCAGTTTTATCAAGGTTTCTTCCTGAAGACCAGAGAAAACCTGGAAAGCGTAAGCCGGCTGTATGAACCCAACGAAGCGCGCAGTCTGGCTCACCTCTACGGCATGGCGCCATCCGTCGTAGGGGAGGCGTATCTCTCCAACTGCTTATGGCTATTGGGATTCCCAGAAAAAGCAATTAACTCCACACAGGAGGCCCTAAGACGGGCGGAAGAAATTAACGTCCCGATGAGTAAATGTTATGTTCTATCCAGGTCATGTTGGTTGTACATGCAGCTGGATGACTTTGAAGTGGTGCGCGTTCAGGCAGAAGAACTTCATCAAATCAGCCAGGAGCACCGGTTTAAGAGTTTCGAGCTTGGGGCGACATTTTATATCCAAGCCGCCCAGGTTCAAACTGGCGTGATGGTCGGCGGTGAACTAGAGCGCATATACCAGGCAATGGAAGCATTTCATGCCATGGGCACAATCCTGAACCATACAGCTTATTTAGTGTTATACGCAGAGGCGTGTGCCAGAATAAAGGAATTCGAAAGCGGGTTGGCAGCAGCCAACGAGTCGATTAGCCTGGGAGATCGGACGGGGGAATTGTGGATACAGGCGGAAGCATATCGCCTGAAAGGTGAGTTGTTGGCTCGACAAGCCGAAGAAAAGGGACGTGAACGAGCTGCATACACGGAAGCAGAAAAGTGCTTTTTCCGTGCCTACGAGATCGCCAAAATTCAGAACGCAAGGTCACTGGAACTACGAGCAGCGATCAGCCTGTTTCGGTTGAGTAAAAAAAGTGGATATCCGGATCGGGCTCGCCAATTGCTTAAACAAGTTTATCAAAGTTTTGAGGAAGGACTTCGTACTCCGGATTTACTTGAGGCCGAAGCATTGTTGAACGCATAACCACGATACAGATACCAAGTATCCACTCACTAGATTGGATCAGGAAGGAAAAACGCATGCCGACTGTTATGGACGTAGTAGATCAGGTGACTTCGGGGATCGTCACAGAACAAGAGAAAGCGATCAGATTACACAATTATGTACGGGATAATATAAAATTTGGCTTCAATAGATATTTCGATGCAGCTTCGCCGGAATACACGATAAGCTATGGCGCAGGACACTGCAACCCGAAAAGCCGGCTTATGGTTGTGCTTTTTCAATCAGTGGGGATAGAAGCTTTTCAGCACTTCGTTGTGATACCGAGAGATATCCTTAAAGGTGTGATTCCTTCGAACATGTGGTGGATCATCCCAGCAGAGTTATCTCACAGTTATGTCGAAGTTAAGGTAGATGGGATATGGTCCGAGATTGATAGCTTCATTGTGGATACTCCATTGTTGAAAGCTGCCAAAGCCAGACTTGCCAGTGAAGACCGTACCATTGGTTACGGAGTACGCATGGATTCCACCAATCAATGGGATGGTCAAAACAGGGCATTTTCTCAATTTGACAGTGAAATGATGATCGAAGATCACGGCAGGATCGATGATTTGGAGAGCTATTTCCGCAGCCGGAAATATCGTCAAAAGGTTCTTGGAGTACACTTCAATACAACTTTTACTTTGATGGGCGAAAGAATGGTCAGCCAGTTAAATTCAAATATTGAACAGATAAGGCAGCAAGAAAATAAGTAGGAATTATCGATGGTTGCTGTAAATGCCTGAAGACACAAATTCAAATCCGTCACTTATGAATCTCCCGGAAGGCACCGTTACCTTCCTGTTCACGGATATCGAAGGTTCGACCCAGCTGTTGAGCCAGCTCCGTGACCAGTATGCCACCCTCCTCGACGACCAGCGCCGCATCTTGCGAGAGGCGTTCGCTCACTGGCAGGGGCAGGAGGTCGATACCCAAGGGGATGCATTCTTTGTTGCCTTCCCGCGCGCCACGCAGGCAGTCTCGGCGGTGGTTGAGATACAACAAGAATTAGCCAAACATCACTGGCCGGAGGGAGTTCAGGTCCGCGTCCGCATGGGGCTGCACACCGGCGAGCCCCTGAATGTTGATGAGGGCTATGTGGGTATGGACGTCCACCGGGCGGCGCGCATCGCTCACGTCGGGCATGGCGGCCAGGTGCTGCTCTCCGAGACCACCGCCGCTCTGGTGCGGGACGAACTACCCCAAGGGGTGAGCCTGCTGGATTTAGGGCGCCACCGGCTGAAGGACCTGCACTGTCCGGAGCACATCCGCCAGCTGGTGATCCCTGGCTTGCCTAGCGAGTTTCCCCCCTTAAAGTCATTAGCAGTGCTCCCACCAGAAATCTCGCTGGATGTAGGGGCAATCAAGCTGCCTGCATTTTTAGAAGAGGGAGCGGGTGAAACGTCAGTGCCGCTGTTTGTCGGACGGGAGCGTGAGATCGCCCGGCTCGATCGCACTCTAGACCAGGCTTTGGCTGGCAAGAGAGGTATGTTTTTCATTACCGGTGGACCGGGAGAAGGTAAGACCGCTCTCATGGATGTGTTCGTCCGACGAGGGCTGGAGGCGCACCCAGACTTGATCGTAGCCAGTGGTAAATGCAACGCCTATACCGGCGCAGGCGACCCCTACCTGCCCTTCCGCGAATTGCTGCGCGATCTCAGCGGAGATATTGAAACCAAATGGGCTACCGGGGTTATATCGCTGGAGCTCGCCCGCCGTTTGTGGGCTTTATGTCCCCTCACTGCCCAGTCCCTGGCAGAAGCAGGCCCACAGCTTGTCGAAGCCTTCGTCTCGGGTGAGGAATTGGTAACCCGGGTCGCGACCGCTCTGCCTGAGCAGCGCGGCTTGCTGCAGAGGCTGCGTGCGATGGTAGACCACCAGCGTGAGGCTCCAAGTGACCTGGGTCAAAAGGCGCTCTTCGAGCAATATACCCAGGTGCTGTGCCAGATTGCAGAACGTCACCCACTATTGCTGCTGCTCGATGACCTGCAGTGGGCCGATGCGGCTTCGATTAACTTATTGTTCCATTTAGGGCGCTGCCTGGACGGTAATCGCATATTGGTCTTGGGCGCCTACCGCCCAGAGGAAGTAGCGTTAGGGCGCGAGGGCGGCAAGCACCCGCTGGAGAGTTTATTCAACGAGTTCAAGCGTTTATTTGGCGATATCTGGCTCGATCTGAGTCATACCCCTGCGCGGGAAAGCCGCCTGTTTGTGGATGCGATCCTGGATAATGAAGCAAACCTGCTTAGTGAGGGATTCCATGAAGCGCTCTATACGCATACCGAGGGCCACCCATTATTCACGATCGAGCTGCTGCGCGACCTGCAGGAGCGCGGTGACTTGTTTATCGATGAGGCTGGGCGCTGGGTGGCGGGCTCGCAACTGGACTGGAGTGTCTTACCAGCCCGGGTGGAGGGGGTCATCGAAGCTCGCATCGGGCGTTTAGCAGACGAACTGCGCGAACTGCTGGCCGTCGCAAGTGTGGAAGGTGAGGACTTTACCGCCCAGGTGGTGGCGCGAGTGAAACAAGCCGATGAACGCGGTCTAGTGCGCCAGTTAAGTGGCGAGTTGGATAAGGTGCACCGGCTGGTAGGAGAGCGGGGAGCACTTCAAATTGGAGATCAACGGCTGTATCTATATCGTTTCCAGCATCATCTGTTCCAAAAATACCTGTACAATGGGCTTGGGGATAACGAGCGCGAGCTCCTGCATGGGGAAGTGGGAGCGGTGTTGGAGGAACTATACTCGGCGAACACACAGGCGATCAGCTTGCTGCTAGCCCATCATTACAGCCACGCCAACGATGGGAGGAAGGCTGTGCCTTATTTGATTCAAGTGGGTGATCAAGCCCGTAATTTGTACGCCCACCAGGAGGCGATCAGCTTTTACCAACGGGCTTTGGTATTCCAGGAAGGATTGGGTGATTTTGGAAGCGCCGCTCGCACGCAAATGAAGTTGGGGCAGACTTATCACAGCGCCTTCGACTATCACCGTGCTAATGAATCTTATAAGGAGGGCTTTAGCCTTTGGCGCCAGGCGAGTGAAAAACGATCGGTCACTCCACTCGCCTTATCCTCGCAAGCATTCAGATTCATCTTACGATGGGGTCCTTACTCCCTGGATCCAGGTTTATTTAGTGACATGGATTCAGGTATCGTTATCGGTCATCTATTTAGTGGCTTACTGGAGCTCACCCCGCAGATGGATGTGGTACCAGACATAGCCTACCGTTGGGAGATCCTGGAAGGTGGGCGTAAGTATATATTCCACTTGCGGGAGGATGCGCGCTGGAGCGATAGAATGCCGGTGACCGCCCATGATTTTGTGTATGCCTGGAGGCGGCTGCTCAACCCTGCCACTCGATCGGACTCGGCCAATCTTTTTTACGATATCAAGGGGGCTATGGCATTTCACCAGGGAGAAATGCCCAATTCAGAGCGTCTGGGGGTACGAGCGAGCACAGCATACACCTTGGAAGTAGAGCTCGAAGCACCGGCAGGCTACTTCCTGCAGTTGATGGCTCACCCTGCAGCCTCTCCTGTCCCGCAGCATGCGATAGAGAGATGGGGTGAGGCTTGGACCGAGTTGGGCAAGCAGGTGGTAAATGGACCATACCGGATCAAAGGCTGGCAACCTGGAAAGTTGCTGGCCCTAGAACGAAATCCCGAATACTATGGTCGCTGCAGCGGCAACCTGCAGATGGTTGAGATAACCTTTATGCCGCCATCGCGATGGCCTGATGAGGTTTCGATGTTCGATGCAGACAAGCTAGATGTCCTGCAAATAGCATATTTCCCAACCGCCGAGATCAATCGCCTGCGGCGCCAACGCTCAGCGGAATATATCTCCGCACCGCTTCAAGATGTATTTTTCTTTGTGATTAATACATCCAGAGCGCCTTTCGATAACCCAGACGTTCGTCGTGCTTTCATGCTGGCATTAGATAATGAAGCAGTTACGCAGACATCCGGCAGAGGTGCAGTTATCCCTGCCTTAGGAGGACTGATCCCGCCCGGAATTCCAGGACACTCACCGGAGATTGGCTTACCTTTTGACCCGGGTGGAGCACAGGAGCTGATGGCACAGGCAGGTTATCCGGGTGGGCGCGGATTCCCCGTTGTCGAGGTATTGCTTTGGCCTGGTGCAGAGGTTTATCTAGAAAATATAATGAATCAATGGCAGAAGGTCTTGGGGGTAAAGCATACTTGGGACTTCGCTCCAATTATCGAAGTTCCGGAAAAGGCAATCGGAAAGCCGTCCCATTTGGTATTACAAGGATGGGCAGCTGACTATCCCGATCCGGACAATTTTCTCCGGATAGGATTTCGCAAGGAGTTGAGCAGGTGGCACGGAGAGGTCTTCGATGAGTTGGTTGAACGTGCCCGGCATGCCCAAGACCAATGCGAGCGGATCAGGTTATATAAGCAAGCGGACAAGATCTTGATCGACGAGGCGGTAGTCTTACCCGTGGCGTACTTTGTAGGCCACTACCTCGTACAACCATGGGTGAAAAATTTCCCCCTTTCTCCCATGGGAACCTGGTTCTTAAAAGATGTGGTCATCGAGCCGCATTAGATTCCAGCTCTTACCAAATGGATTTAAAATGACATCCCCCACCCTCCCCGAAGGCACCGTTACGTTCCTCTTTACGGATATCGAAGGTTCGACCCAGCTGCTGAGCCAGCTCCGTGAGCGGTACGCAGAATTATTAGCCGACCAGCGCCGCATACTCCGGGCGGCTTTCGCCCGCTGGCAAGGCCAGGAAGTCGATACCCAGGGAGATGCATTCTTTGTAGCCTTCCCACGCGCCACGCAAGCAGTTTGCGCCGCGGTGGACATACAACGCTCACTGACCACCCACACCTGGCCACAGGATGTGGAGGTGCGGGTACGGATGGGCATACACACCGGTGAGCCCTTGAAAGCCGAAGAAGGCTATGTGGGCATGGACGTCCACCGGGCGGCGCGCATCGCCCACGTGGGACACGGCGGGCAGGTGCTGCTTTCCGAGACTACGACTGCGTTGGTGCGGGACGAGCTGCCTCAGGGGGTGAGCATGTTGGATTTAGGCGGTCACCGGCTGAAAGACTTGAGCCAGCCAGAGTATATCCGCCAGTTGGTGATCGAGGGCTTGCCAGGGGAGTTTCCATCTTTGAAGTCACTGGAACTGCTCCCACCAGAAATCAGCTTGGAACTGGGGGAGGTTAAATCGCCTGAATTTCTTGAAGAGCAGGTGGAAGAAAGGACCGCACCGGTATTTGTAGGGCGAGAACGAGAACTAGGACAACTTGAGGGCTTTATGGAGAAAGCCCTGCATGGAAACGGAGGGATGGTTTTCGTGACCGGGGGCCCTGGCCGTGGTAAGTCCGCACTGTTGGAAGCTTTTTCCAAGCGAGTGATGGCAGGATACTCAGAATTGTTGGCAGTGATGGGCGTTTGTAATGCTTACACAGGGATTGGTGATCCCTACCTGCCTTTCCGTGAAGTGTTGGGTATGTTAACGGGCGAGATAGAGTATAAGTGGGCGGCAGGAACCATTTCTCTTGAGCATGCTCGCCGTTTGTGGCTGTTCTCCCCGAATACAGCCAAAGCGTTGGTTGAATATGGGCCTGACCTAGTGGAGGCACTCCTTCCTGGTAAGAATCTGGTCGCCAGGATGGTATCAGTGGTACCGGATCAGCGGAACTTGTTACAAGCGCTCAGGGCCTTGGCGGGACGGGAACGCCCTGGGCTTGGCGGTGTGGAACAGAGAGCTCTCTTCGAGCAATATTGGAAAGTACTAAGTGAACTTGCAGATAAACAGCCATTGTTGATAATGCTGGATGACTTGCAGTGGGCAGACAGCGCTTCACTCAACTTGCTTTTTCATCTGGGACGGAATCTTGAAGGTAAACGCATATTGATCCTGGGCGCCTACCGTCCAGAAGAAGTTGTGCTACGACGAGGGGACAGCGAGCATCCTCTAGGGAGCATGCTTAATGAGTTTAAACGTCAATATGGTCAGGTATGGATCAGCCTGAGTGAGGCTCCTGAGAACGAAGGACGTCAATTTGTGGATGCTTACTTGGATAGCGAGCCAAATCGTCTGGGAGCCAGATTCAGGGAGGCTATGTTTTCCCACACCAGGGGGCATCCATTATTCACGGTTGAGTTATTGCGAGACCTACATGAGCGAGGTGACTTGATCAAGGATGAGCATGGACGTTGGGTGGAAGGGTCATCCCTGGATTGGGCGATACTGCCTGCACGGGTAGAGGGGGTTATCGAGACACGCCTGGGCCGGTTGGAGCCAAGGGCCATTGAAACCTTGGCCATTGCTAGTGTTATCGGAGAGGAATTTATCGCGGAAGTAATTGCGCAAGTTCAGAATATGGATATCCGAGAATTAATCAACCTACTCAGTCGGGAGCTGGATAAAAAACACCGTTTGGTTAGCATACAAAGTGTGCAGAAAATCAATGATCAGCGTCTATCTGTCTACCGCTTTAATCACAATCTATTTCAGAAATATCTGTACAACAACCTGGATAAAGTGCGGCGGACGTATCTGCACGAAGATATCGCCAACATCTTCGAAAGTTTATTTGCAGACCAGAGTGATGAAATTGCTACGGAGTTAGCCTGGCATTTTCAAGAAGCGGGAATAACAGATAAAGCTATTCATTATCTCTACCAGGCAGGTGTTAAAGCCTTGGCCGCGTCCGCTAATGTTGAAGCGGTAACTCACTTTAGTCGTGGATTAAAGCTGGTCAATAGTTTGCCAGAAGGGATTGAGAGAGTTCAACAAGAATTCTATTTACAGAGCAGCTTATTCCTTCCCTTGGTATCTCTAAATGGATATGCCGATCCAGAAGTTAGCAGAGTAATTCAGAGATCGTTAGAGCTTGGAAAGCAGGTGGGAAATCCACCTCAACTTTTTCTGCCAGTTCTTGGATTAGGTGCATATTATGGTGCTATGGGAGATTATCGGAACGCAAAAGATGTCTGGTCAGAGCTACTGGCTCTGGGGGAGGCTTCCGGAGACCCACTCTTACAAGCGCTCTCACATTGGCTCGGTTGGGTGCAGCTTATGTCAGGAGAACTTGATTTAGCATATGGACAAATGCGTGCCGTTATAGATGAGATTATATGGGAAGAACACATGGATCTACCGGTAGTGTACGGTGTAGATCCGGGCTCAACCTGTCGTTTGTGGGCGTCATGGGCATTATGGTTTCTTGGTTACCCCAAACAGGCGTGGAGCATGCTGCGAGAGGCGTTAATCACCGCTAAGTCCTTGAAGCATCCCCATACCCAGGCATTTGTCCTGGGGTTGGGATGTTATGTCCTGAGATGGATTCAGGAATACGAATTGCTCAATTTGTGGTCTCAGCAAGCCATCAAAGTTTCCAGAGAGCTCGGCAATAATAAATTTCTGGGGGATGGATTATTCAATCATGGCATTGTACTCGTTAGAGATGGGCAAATTAAAGAAGGGATTGATCTTATCAATCAAGGCATGTCCACAATTCTTGAGACAGGTACCAAGGTCGCTTATAGCGCTAATTTGGCGGAGTTGGCCAATATCTATCTCGAAGTCGGGGATACCGAAAATGGTCTTGCTACCGTAGAGCAAGCCTTGAATTGGGTAGAGGCGAGCGGCGAGCGTTTCATGGAGGCTGAAGTTAAACGGCTCAAGGGGGAACTTCTAATTGGATTGGGAGAAAGCGGTGAGCTAGTTGAAGGATGTTTTCAGGAAGCCATTGATATTGCCCAGCGACGATCCGCCAAATCTTTAGAATTGCGGGCGACGAGCAGTTTATGCCGTCTTCTGCGGAAACAGGGGCGAGATGAAGAAGCATATAAGAAGTTGGTAGCGATATATAGCTGGTTCACAGAGGGTCTCGATACTCCTGACCTGGTGTATGCGAAATCGCTCCTATTGAAATGAAAAGAGGGGGTTTATTTGTTGGAGTAACCGGGAGGCTATTAACAACTGGAGGTATGAAGCATGACTGAGGAGAAAAAGGTGCGATTCCCTTCTCCAATCTCCCCGAAGGCACCGTCACCTTCCTGTTCACGGATATCGAAGGCACGACCAGCTGCTCAGTCAGCTCCGTGATTGGTACGCAGAATTATTAGTCGACCAGCGCTGCACAGTTATACGGATCTTATCAACACCATTCAAGTGTATATCCCTTGTATAACCTATTGAATTGGATAAGTAGCTATGTTTACTAGACCATAGGTCAGGATAATTAAACCGAGAATGACGATGAGCATGCGCATGGGTACCGATTTCATACGCGTTTGAACACCGGCTAAAAATAGCACGGAGGCTAAAACTACGGTGTTGAGGATATAGTCATCGCTGATCTGGTTGGCCACGCTTCCTTCCCCAAATGTTTTTGAAGCTTCCAGTTCAAGCCGGTCTGCTTCCTGGCTAAGGCTAACTACATACTCAGACATGGAAAACGGGGATTTGGGGGCATCCGGATTGCTTCTTGGCTTGGTAGCCACCCAGGCGTAAAAAGCGACTGCGAACTCCGGGCGGAAGCGATTCTCATAAAAATCAGCCAGTTCCTGGTTATCCACTGCAAAAGCGTTGATCCAGTTGGTGAATAGACCGATATCGATCTGGGTAAGTTGCCCGGCTTTGGTTGAGGCGCGGGTGGATTCGGTCCGCAGCGCACCTGCCTGAGTGAACTTCGTGGATTGCACCCCGCCCCAGCGGGCGCTTTGGTAGCCGCTCCAAGCAGTCGATAGGGTGGCTAGAGCCAGAATCACGGTGGCAATCACTTCAGCCAGCGGTTCCCAGCGATCCCACCTGGAAGGAAGATCGATAAAGGATCGTGCCTGGTGTGGAGCTTCTTCGTTGGGCTGGGCAGTATGGTGTGCTCCAGTATTATTAGTTTTGCTACTGTTAGGCATATCGTCGGCCATTATGACTTTTACTCCTGAATAGATGGTAATGAATCATCAAATTTAGTTTTATTTTCTCGGTTTCTACTTCTAAGGGCGACCAGCCTAACAGATTTTCTGGTTCCTATAGAGAGTACATTTTATCACTAGAATTGACCCATCCAAACTAATCTTTGCCTCGTTCAAGTATAGCTACAAAAAGCTAAATAGATAGAGCTTTTCCTTCCAGAAATGGGTCTGGTGCTGAAGTGGAGTACAGCGAAGACCTCAGTGTGGAAATTATTGATACAATTGGAGATTAAACTCATATATTGTTAAACGGCAAACTCAACTTTCCCGGTAAATCGGCATTGAGATTGGATTAGAGATCAAATTTTCCACTCACTAGATTTGATTGAATCTACTTTTTTCGCAGATTTGATCGAATAAAAGGAGATCAATGACAAGTGTAAATATCCCCGAAGAATATTCGGATTTAGTGGAAAAACGAGCCCTGGCATACTTGGCGACGATCATGCCAGATGGCAGCCCGCAAGTAACACCGGTCTGGTTCGATATGTTTGAAGGACTGATCCGTGTGAACACTGCTCGCGGCAGGCAAAAGGATCGTAATATGACCCGCGAACCACGTGTAGCGCTCTCAATACAAGATCCAGAAGATCCTTTCCGCTATATGCAAGTCCGAGGTGTGGTTGTAAAGACCACAGAAGAAAGCGCCGATGGGCATATCGATTTGTTAGCCAAGAAATACCTTGGTGAAGATAGTTTCCCCTGGCGAAATCCCGTTGACAAGCGGGTTATATATTCAATTAAACCTGTAAATATATCATTCAAAACGTAGTCCGTTATTCACATACCTTTACAAAGTGGCTGTTCGATGCTATCTTGAGTATATTAGCGGCTCATTTCATCGAAAAACTACATGACCGAAGAGAGATCACCGCATTTCACCAAACTTGGTACGACTGATATCTCGATCTCCCCGATGGGTATTGGAACCTGGGCATGGGGAGATCGTGTATTTTGGAATTATGGGCGCGATCACCAGGAAGCAGATATCCCGCCAACTGTCGATGTCATGGTAGAAAATGGCATCAATTTTGTGGATACAGCTGAAGTGTATGGAAAGGGAAAGTCTGAGCGTTTGGTTGGAAAATATTTTGCTAACGAGATCTCTAATGCAGTCATCGCAACAAAATTTTTCCCATTTCCTTGGCGGCTAACGAAGAAATCTCTTATCCGAGCCATACAAAAGAGCCTGGAGCGGCTGCAGTTGGCGAAGGTACAACTATATCAAATACATTTCCCATACCCACCGGTGACAATAGAAACCTGGGCAGGTGCACTGCAGGAAGCTGTGCAGCGTGGGCTAATAGAAGCGATCGGTGTTTCCAACTACAACAGCGAACAAATGCAGCGTATGCAGTCCGGGTTGATCAAATATGGACACATGTTAGCTTCTAATCAGGTCTCCTATTCACTCCTTGACCGCAAAATAGAGAAAGATGGTTTATTGGAGCTTTGCCGGGAACAACAAATCAGTATTATTGCTTACAGCCCGCTTGCCCAAGGCATGTTAACAGGCAAGTACACACCAGAAAATCCCCCCCATGGTTTCAGAGCACGGCGTTATTCAGCACGCAAATTGGGTGAAATTCAGCATTTAGTGCGGACTATGCGCAATATCGGGCAAGAACATAAAGGGAAAACCCCTGCCCAGGTTGCATTGAATTGGGTCATGGCCAAGGGAGCTATCCCTATCCCAGGGGCGAAGAACGCCCGTCAAGCTCAGGATAACGCAGGTGCCTTAGGTTGGCAGCTCAGTACGGATGAAGTAGCAGCTTTAGACACGGCAAGTGATAGAGCTTTGGCTGTATCTTGACTTATCCATAGGAGGATGCTGATGGTTAGCATAGAGAAAATTGATACTGGGAATAAAGCCGATGTCAAAAGGTTTGTCCGACTGCCATATCGTCTATATAAGGGTCACTCAGAATGGGTTCCCCCTCTATATATCGATCAAGAGATGTTTTTGAACCGGGAAAAACACCCCTATTACGAACACTCTGAGGCGGATTTCTTTGTCGCTGTTCGCGACGGTATTGTGATTGGGCGGATCGCTGTCTTAGAGAATAAAAACTATAACAAGTTCCGCAATACCAATATTGCTCAATTCTATTTGTTCGAATGTGAGGATGATCAGGAGGCCGCAGCTGCCTTATTCAGCCGTGCTTATGAGTGGGCGCACGAGCGAGGGCTATCAAGAATAATCGGACCTAAGGGATTCTGTGTGCTGGATGGTTACGGATTGCTGGTTGATGGTTATGAGCATCACCAGATGATGACAATGATGAACTATAACTATCCTTACTATGTCGACCTCGTCGAAGAGCAAGGATTTGTCAAAGAAGTAGATTTTGTGTCTTGCTACCTCAGCGCAGACACTTTTCACTTACCAGAACGGATCCATCGTATCGCAGACCGTGTGCAAAAAAGAGGCACTCTACGGGTAGAGCGATTCAAGAGTAAGGGAGATCTCAAAGCATGGGCCTCACGTGTAGGACGGACATACAACAATGCATTTATCAATAATTGGGAGTTCAGCCCGCTGACGGACAATGAGATATCATTCGTTCTAGACACCATACTAACCGTTGGAGATCCGCGATTAATTAAAATAATTGCGCATGGTGATGAAGCAGTTGGATTTCTATTCGGATTCCCAGATTTGTCAAGGGCTTTGCAGCGAGCTAACGGTCGTTTGTTTCCTTTCGGTATCTTTTATCTGCTTTTAGAGATGCGGCGCACAAAATGGATTGCCGTTAACGGTGCTGGGATACTGCCCGGATTCCAAGGCCGGGGTGGGAATGCATTGCTGTACTCAGAGATGGAAAAAACAGTCCAAGATTATCATTTTGAACACGCTGATTTAACCCAGGTGGCAGAGACCGCAGTCCAAATGCGCAGTGATTTGATAAATCTGGGCGGCAAGGCTTATAAGAATCACCGCGTTTACACGAGGGACTTGTAATAATATTACCTGGGGGTCGCCTTCCGTAGCATAAAATATATCCTTGGCGCGATCGGTATCCTCATCCTGCTGTTTCTTGGGGGCATTTTCTTTTTGGGCGTATACTCCTCTCGGCCCGATTTCAGAAGCACTTGCAGCATTAGAGTCCGACGAACAAGTGATCGTCAATCAAATAAATGGATTACTTTACACCCTACTCAAGAAGAAGAACCAATAGGTTGGATCTTTTACCCTGGAGGACGTGTTGACCCACGGTCTTACGCTCCACTCGCAAACGAGCTTGCACGGAATGGCAACTTGGTTGTTATCACACCGATGCCGTTTAATTTAGCTATATTTGGTGCAAATCGGGCTTCACAGATCATTGAACAAAATCCTGCTATTACCCACTGGATTATTGCAGGTCATTCACTAGGTGGTGCGATGGCAGTCAACTATATAGATGATCACCCCGGAGAGGTCTCTGGACTGCTTTTACTTGCAGCATACCCGGCCGCGCAGAATGATATTTCGTGCCAAATATTACTTGGAGCCTCGTTATATGGCTCTCGGGATGGTTTTGTTGATATCCAAACGATATACGATACGCCAGGGCTTCAACCTGGTGACATACCTGCTGTCATAGCTAAGATAATATGAGAGTGTTTGGGTTTATTTGAGAAAATATATATTGTAAAAATTAGTTTGTGGTAATTGGCTATGCGCATTTAATAATATTTCTAAAGACTTCATTGGGCACTCCATTCGGGTTATTCTAAATTGAGGCTTATTGCTAGCTTAATGATACGCCGCTTATTGACTTCGGAATGACTTCGTAAGCTTGAATATCATGCACCCTGCCCTTCACGGATATTGACCCTACTAGTTTTGTATCGAACGCATCCACTACTGCAGTAACCGTCGCAGGGCCGATTAGCAACTTATTCGGTCGAGCCATTTTTTCAAGACCAGCGGCAACGTTTACTGTATCGCCCAGCACAGCAAATTCGATCCGCTGCTTGGTGTCCACATAGCCTGCAACGACATCCCCAGTATTTACGCCAATTCCAATTGTTATATCTTGCCCGATATCTTGGTTAATTACTTCGATTTGATTTAAAAGTTCCAACCCAGCTTTCACCGCGCGCACTTCGTGTTCGGATGTATCGCCCGTCATTCCAAAGACGGCTAACAATCCATCTCCGCTAAACTTATCAATCATTCCATTGTGTTCAAACACAATTTCTGATGCATCTAGATAGTAGCGATAAAGCAGTTCGCCAAACTTCGTGGGGCCTAATCGCTCAGCCAAACCGGTTGAATCAGCGATATCTGCAAATAACACTGTGATTTTATGTTCAGCTAATCCCGGCAGTGTGCTGTCGGCAACAAAACTCTCGAAAACCAATTCTGCTTCTGCCGGGGATACAAATCTTTCTAATAGCTGCCGGATCCTTTGTTCCTCTCTAACTCGTTCAAGTAATTTCATTCGCTGAATTGTCAATGCGGCTTGATGGCTTATCGCTACCGCGGGTTGTAGATCAACTTCGTCAAACGGTTTTGCTAGTGGGTCAGTTTTATACATATATATCAACCCAAAAAGCTGATCTCCAGAGATGACTGGCACGCATAGAGCGGATACGATGTTAAGCTTAATTACACTTTTACTGAATTGTTCTTCATCAGCGGGTACATCCGGGAGAATGACAGCTGCACGTCTATCAATAGCCATTTGGGCGATTGATTTAGGAAACCCCAGTTCTCCCATGCGATCAAAATCCTCTGCCAAAAGGACTTCGCATTTATCAGCCCCCAAAGCGACTTGCACCATTTTCGATACTTCCTGAAGTGCCGTATCGATATCCATAACCGTGTTCAACTTTGAAGCGACTTCATACATTAACACTGCGTGCTTGTTCAAAGATTCAATTACCAGCTCGCGCGTCAAGGGCTGGGTACCTTTCGAACGAACAAGGACGGGTTCGATATGCTCATCAGCAATTATTGCGACATCAAATATGTGATCACCAATCCGGATGATATCATTGGGCTGAAGCAGACACGGTTTCAAGATGCGCTCTTGATTTACGTACGTGCCATTAGTGCTGTCAAGATCGCGAATAACCAACTGGTCGGAAATTTCGTCATACTCAAGCGCCGCATGTGTCCGCGAGGCAGATAAATCGTAAATGACAATATCATTATCCTGCTTTCTGCCAATAGTGGCTTTTGCAGATTTAACAGGATATTCTTTTGGTTTTCCGTCCGTTGACCGCACTAATAGCACCCACATATGAAATCTCCTATCCGTTCCTTGCCACTCAGTCTATATCAAAATCGTACCAAGGTCAAACAAAACATTTTCACTTGCATCACGAAGATATACTTCTTATGCTGGTACAATAAATTTTCGAAATTCATGCCGAAAACCCCCAAATTTGAGGAGGCGATATGAGAGTAGATGGGAGGAATCCTGACCAACTGCGCCCGGTACTCCTTATACCAGATTTTATCACTTATCCAGAAGGTTCTGTACTTATAGAACTTGGCGACACGCGAGTTCTATGCAATGCGTCAATTACCGATGGCGTACCCGCTTGGCTTGAGAAACGGGAACCGAAACAAGGTTGGCTAACGGCAGAATACGCATTACTTCCACGCTCAACCACTATACGTACACCTCGTGAGACACAAGGGTTACGCGGCCGGACTCAAGAGATCAAACGATTGATAGGACGAAGTCTTCGTCCCGCAGTAGACTTTGTCAAACTTGGACACCGTACCTGCATCATAGATTGTGATGTCCTTCAAGCAGATGGTGGTACTCGAACGGCAGCGATTACTGGGGGTTATGTGGCTCTGGCATTAGCAATTAGAAAACTCACTCGCACAGGCGAGTTGCCTGAGGGTGTCCTGCAGAATCAGATCGCAGCTGTTAGCGCTGGATTAGTCGCAGGTGAGCCGCTGCTCGATTTATGCTATGCCGAGGATTCAGTTGCTGACTGCGATATGAATGTTGTGCTTACTGCCTCAGGGCAATATATTGAAATTCAAACCAGCGCCGAAGGATCTCCTTTCTCACGCCAAGAATTAAACACCCTATTAGAATACGCATCTATAGGAGTTAGCTCGCTGCTCAACCTGCAAGATGAGATCATCCAGATGCACAAATAATCCACCCATTCTTATGACAACCAATTAATTTTGCGTAAAAACCCTGTTCTACCAATAATCTTTATCTCCCCCAACCCTAAATTTAACTGAAATTATCCTCATACATGCCGATAACATGAATGGTTTGTAGCTCGGTTTAACCGTGCCGGATCCTTTTCACAAAATTTTGCAGGTATATGGAGTACTGAATGGATGAAAAAGTAGTTGATAACATGACCATGAAACAACTCTTGGTAGAACCTACTTCTTTAGATGATTTGCTCATCCCCCAGAGCATAGTGATCGATATCTTATTACGACTGCTTTTTAATGAAGGGAATGTATCATTAAGCCGCTTTGTAGAAGTGATGAAACTTCCGAGCAGGATTATCGATGATCTGCTTCTATGGATGCAGCAAGAGCACCTTGTCGAGGTATCAAAAGCCAATGGCCAGATTGGACGGATCGGTTATGTATACACCCAGACAGATGCTGGTAAACAGCGTGCTCGAGATGCATTTGAGCGAAGTTTATATGTAGGTCCGGTGCCTGTATCTATTCCGTTCTACAATCGGGGTGTCGAACTGCAAGCCCAGCGGGATAAGAGAGTTAACTCCCATAAAGTGCAGGCATCGCTTAGCTCCCTTGTTCTCCCAGATGATTTCCATCGCCGTATCGGACCGGCGATAAACTCAAGCACATCACTGTTCCTTTATGGTCCACCTGGAAATGGAAAAACAACGATCGCTGAGATTATTGGTCGACTTATTGGTGGGACTGATCCAGTTTGGATACCTTACTCAGTCACTGCGGGTGGTCATATCATCCAGATTCACGACCGGTTGATCCATAGACAATTACCGCTGGAAGGGAATCGTCACCCGGATTATGGCCGTATCGATCAACGCTGGGGATACTTTTCCCGACCTTCAGTGATGGTCGGCGGCGAATTAAAAATGCCTTCGCTTGATTTGTTGTACGATCCAGTCGCTAAAATCTACGAGGCATCTCTACAAATGAAAGCCAATTGTGGCATGTTCTTGTTGGATGATTTTGGCCGCCAGCAAGTACGCCCGATGGATCTACTCAATCGCTGGATTGTGCCCTTAGAAAGTGAAGTCGACTTTTTGAGATTGAGCAGCGGTCAAACTGTAGTTGTGCCATTTAAGATGCTTATCGTGTTCAGTACTAACCTGGATCCGCTTGAATTAGTTGACGATGCTTTCTTACGTCGCATCCATGTCAAGGTGCACGTCGAGCCACCAACTGAGCAAATCTTTTACCAGATATTTATGCGGGCCTGCAATGAATATAAGCTATCTTTCGACAAAGCCTCGTTTGTATATCTGCTCCAAAATTGGTACCATAAAACTGAGCGCCCGCTGCAAGCCGTCCATCCACGCGACCTGATCCAGACAATTATCGCGTTGTGTGAGTACGAAGAGACCCCACCTAAACTAACACCTGAACTTATTGATGCGGCATGTAAAAGTTATTTCGTTGATTGATTGAGGGGATATCTTTGTATCAGATTATTCCCCAATTAAGAATATACATTTAACCCACGAAATTATGCTAAACTGAGAAGTGACGTTCAATTCACTGCTCAGTTTTTATTATTTTGCCAAGTAGTAATTAGCTGACTTCGGATAGTAACATGGCCCAGACTATATCCACCCCGCCTGAGAAGAAAATCGCTTTGATTGCGCATGATGCGCGAAAAGCTGACCTTTTAGAATGGGTTTGCTTCAACCAAAAGGTCTTAGCTCAGCACACGCTTCATGCCACCGGGACAACAGGTACTTTGATCATGGAAGAGACTGACTTAATAATTAACCTGGCAAAGAGCGGCCCCATGGGGGGTGACCAGCAAATTGGTGCTAAGATTGCTGATGGGGATATCGATTTCTTAATATTTTTCTGGGACCCTCTCGAACCCCAACCACATGATCCTGACATAAAAGCACTGCTGCGACTGGCAGTCCTCTATAATCTACCTACAGCTAGCAATCGCGCCACCGCCGATTTTTTGATCTCCTCGCCATTTATGGGACAGGTTTATGAACGCATTATCCCGGATTATCTAGGGCGATTATAAAGAGTTATCTGACTATGTCGATTAATTACAAAAAAAGGTTGATTATATGTACTACACTAATCTAGGCAGAACAGGTCTGAAGGTCAGCCGCTTATGTTTGGGAACAATGAATTTCGGCCCCTTCACCGAAGAAGCCGACAGCCAACTGATCATGGACGCGGCCCTAGACCGGGGTATCAATTTCTTTGATACTGCCAATGTCTATGGCTGGAAAACTGGTTTCGGTGTTACTGAGTCGATCATTGGACGCTGGTTTGCACAAGGAGATGGTCGACGGGAAAAAGTGATCATTGCATCGAAAGTATATGGCCGGATGGGAGATTGGCCAAATGAACGCTGCCTCAGCGCATATCACATCCGCAAGGCTTGTGAGGATAGTTTACGGCGTCTGCAGACTGATCATATCGACCTGTACCAAATGCATCACATCGACCGGGATACTTCCTGGGAAGAGATCTGGCAAGCGATGGAAACCCTTGTGCAGCAAGGAAAAGTTCTATACGTTGGCAGCAGCAATTTTGCAGGATTTCATATCGCCCAAGCGCAATGTTCAGCAGGTCACCGCAATTTTCTTGGTCTGGTATCTGAGCAAAGTTTATACAACTTAAGTGCTCGCACGGTTGAATTGGAAGTCATCCCAGCATGCCAAGAATTTGGACTCGGTTTGATCCCATGGAGCCCGTTAGCAGGCGGGCTGCTGGCAGGTGCCAAGAAGAAATCAGAAGGTGGTCGACGGGCAGGCGAGCGAATATCTGATGCGATAGAAAAATATCAACACCAGCTCGAAGATTATGAAAACTTATGCGCGATTCTGGGATATGCACCAGCTCAAATTGCGCTTGCCTGGCTGCTCCATAATCCAGCAGTCACTGCCCCAATAATCGGGCCGCGCAATTTGGATCAACTAAGCGGGGCTATGCAATCATTAGATATAGAACTTGACGCAGAAACGTTGAAAAAGCTTGATCAAATCTGGCCTGGCCCAGGTGGGCAAGCCCCTGAAGCGTATGCTTGGTAAGTTAAAGAATTCAATTGTTTATGAGGTAGAAATATGAGCACACACGAACTGCTGTACCTATCCAAGCGAAATGTTGAAACGATCGATCTGCCTATGTTGGAAATTATTGAAGCATTAGAAGTGATGTTCAAGGAGAAGGGACAAGGGCAAGTAGAGATGCCGCCAAAACCTGGCATTCACACACGTCCGGATGCATTTATCCATGCAATGCCTGCTTACATTCCGAAGCTGGAATCGGCTGGAATCAAATGGGTCTCTGGCTACCCGGATAACCAATCAAAAGGGCTGCCGTACATCAGCGGGCTGCTGATCTTAAACGATCCGGATACTGGTCTCCCGTTGGCGGTTATGGATGCCAGCTGGATTACGGCAATGCGTACGGGAGCGGCAACCGCGGTCGCAGCCAAGTACCTAGCTCGACCGGAGAGCAACTCCATTGGTATGATCGCATGTGGAGTTCAAGGCCGCAGCAACCTAGAAGCACTTGCGTGTATTTTCAAGATAGATACAGTCAAGGCATTCGATATTTACCCGGAGGTTGCAGAGAAATATGCGGCAGAAATGCAAGCAAAGCTTGGAACACCCATCGAGGTGGTTTCGTCAGCCGAAGCTGCGGTACGCGATATGGATATAGTCGTCACCAGCGGACCGATACTCAAATCTCCCAACCCGGTTATCCCAGCCGGTTGGCTCAAGCCAGGAGGGTTTGCCAGCCCGGTTGATTTTGATTCTTACTGGCAAGGCTCTGCGCTTGCACAGGCCGATAAACTTGCCACCGATGACCGCCCGCAGATGGAGTACTATCGCCAGGAAGGCTATTTCAAATCAACCCCACTGCCGTACGCCGACCTGGGGGAGATCATCGCGGGGAAAATGCCCGGGCGGGAGAGCGATGAAGAGCGCACTATCAGCATCAATCTCGGTTTGGCACTTGATGACATGGCGACTGCCATATTGATCTACAAACGTGCACTGGCTATGGGCGTCGGTCTAAAACTACCGTTATGAAGTAAGACATTTTCTTGATATTCTTCATGATAGAAGCCTTCTGCCGCAAAGCAATTTCGGGGTTGACCAGGTTGTTTGCTGTTACATCCTTTTGTATCAGTGTATGCCTGATCCCAGGTGACACACTCGCAGCCGAAGATATTTCCATTAATTTGGTTTCAATCAGTAGCGACGGTGGTAATAACGCTAATGGCGGTTCCCATGCTCCGGCTGTCTCTGCGAATGGGCGCTTTGTCGTTTTCCTGTCTGAAGCCTCCAATCTCGTTTCAGATGATGATAATGGGCTCTTGGATGTATTTGTTCATGATATATGGTTCCGCACTACCACTCTCGTTTCCCAAAACTATGAAAGTGGACCAACCAATGGTGAACCATCACGCCCATCCATATCAGCTAACGGGGATTACATCGTGTATTCTTCTGATGCTTCAAATATTGTCCCTAACGACGATAATGAGGCTTCGGATGTCTTCCTCTATAATCGTCAAATTGGAGAAACAGAATTGATTTCAGTGAATTCTCATGGAGAGCCGGGAAATAAGAACTCTTTTACCCGGCGGCCTTCCGTATCAGAGAATGGCCGCTTTGTTGTCTTTTTCTCTAATTCTACGAATTTGGCACCTGGATATAATATCGAAGATGACCCAGAGACTAATCATGTCTATTTGCGTGATCGCTTGTCAGGTACAACAACATTGATCTCAAAAAACGCTGACGACGAAATTGGGGATGGCAATTCTGAATATCCGACGATTTCCGCTGATGGTAGTACGATCGCATTTCATTCTTTTGCCCAAAATTTGATTGTCGATGATCTAAAAGATAATAATGAAACTTCTGATGTGTTCCTTTACAATGTCGCCGCTGAAACACTTACCCGGATCTCAAACACACCAGACGGATGGGCAGGTAACGACGCTTCTGATTTGGTTGCTCTGTCAGCTGACGGTAGGAGAGTCGCCTTCATCTCCCTTGCAGATGACTTATTGATGCAACCGGAAGATGACAACAATGATACATCCGATGTATTCACTTATTCAGTTGCGGACCAAATCATCCGGCGCGTCTCGGTTAGTTCGTTAGGAGAAGAAGGCAATGCGGTATCAGACAATCCTTCGCTTTCTGAGTCTGGCCGTTATGTGGCCTTTTACTCATTCGCCGATAACCTAATTGCAAATGATGAAAACGAATGCACAGATGATACAAATAAGAAACGCTCGTGCACCGATGTGTTCCGCCATGACACAGAGACAGGCGAAACGATTCGCGTATCTGTAAGTGCTTTAGGCGAGGAGGGGAATAATGATTCTTCGTGCTCAGGCATTACCTCAGACGGGCAAGCCATCGTTTTCTACTCCTTTGCCACCAATCTTGTAATTGATGATGAAAACAATATATCCGATGTTTTTGTATACAGTCTGAAACCATTAGTTAGGCGTTATTATTTCCCCCTGATGTATCAAAATGACCGCTAACTCTGGCAGCTACAACTGCTCTATAAATATTCCCAAACAAGCGCAAAATGAATATTAACAACACAAATCTTCATGCAGAGAAATTATTGGATGATGTGTTCATATTATATGAATTCTGCCGATAATAATGATATCAAATTTTCATTTAAGGCCAGAGGCAGCTATGAACACTTGTATACCCAAACTAAAATCCGACCTCTTTCTAGTTTCTCCCGTCCATGATACCGAATTAATCATTCCATCCGGGACAATTTTACCTGCGAATTGGCATGCGGATATCCAAATTACCAACAACCTACCTAGTTGGGAATTGAAAATAGTCTTTTCTGATAGCATTCCCGGTATTCCAGGTAGAGCATCATGTGCTTGGAAAGTTGCGAATGCAAATACTTTCCCTGGCCAAGATGGAATCATACACATCGAACTAGCCGTCGACTATGATGGCTGGATTTCCCTGCTTGTATTTTGTGCTGATCGGCAGCTATTTTCCGCGTTATCCAATGGGAAGATGCCCCAGGCCCCCATCGAAGTTTCAGAAGAGATATCTTCGCTATCTTCTCGCAGTGACGTCCGGGATTTTGATCCAATACTAACTCAACCGTCAAAAACAAGCGGCGGTTTCAAAGGATCGTCGGGGAAATCCACCATCAGTGATCTGGAACCTTATCCCGGCAATTTTGAGGTACCACAACAAAATCCTATGAAAAAGAAGCAATCCACCTTTGCAGCTCGGATACGCGTGGAATTAGCTAAAAATGATACCTTTACAACAGATGATCCCCCGCCAATCCTTAATCGTATCCTATCCAAGTCTTCGACAAGCGGTATTCAGCATACATCGAGTTCCTTACCGCTTGCAGACAGCGGACCTTTATCGACGCAGGCTCAAACTCGCTGCGTTGAATGTGACGCGGTTATGCCCCCTGATGCAGAAGCCTGTCCTTGGTGCAGTGTCTCGGTTCGGTAACTCGTACCTGCTAGAATAATTGCCTGGGGTGTAATATTTGAGTACTTGGATAAGGGATAAAGGTTTGTGTTATATGGCTATGCGCATAATAGTTATTCTCTGCGCTAGCCATTTTGTTTAACTCTCCTGGTTCAAACACTGGGTAAATATATTCCTCTACATTACCCGGGGCATATTCGCAAATTTAGAATTTCAATCCCCACTTCTCAGATTAAAATATATCAACAGGCATATTTCTAGGAGCAATCAAATGGTGATTTCCGAGACCATCAGTGATCTTATTGGTCAAACACCAATGCTTAGGCTTTCACGCTTTGCACCCGATCAGGATGTTATTGCTAAGTGCGAGTTTATGAACCCCATAAGCTTAAAAGACCGTCCTGTGTTGAACATCATCAATGATGCGGAAGCTGCTGGCAAATTGCAGCCTGGTGCGACGCTGATTGAAGCTACCAGCGGTAATACAGGTATGGCCGTGGCCTATTTAGCTGCGGTCAAGGGATACCATGCCATTCTCGTCATGTCAGAGATCCAAAGCCGCGAAAGACGCCAGATTTTACGTGCATTTGGAGCAGAGCTGATCCTGACCCCCGCTTCAGAAGGAACAGCTGGGGCTCGTCGTGTTCTCCAGGAAATCCTCGCAGAACATCCGGAGTATTACTATATCGGTCAGCACAGCAATCCTTCTAATCCGGCAGCACATTACAAAACCACTGGACCTGAGATATGGCAAGCGACAGGTGGACTAGTAGCCGTTCTGGTCGCGGCATTAGGGACAGGTGGGACAATCTGCGGGGCGGGACGCTTTTTGAAAGAGAGAAATTCCGAAATAAACCTCATTGCCATAGAACCGGCAGAATCGCCATATATATCGCAAGGCATTTTTCACCCCCACCGTATGATGGGGACTGCCCCCGGTTTCACACCCGATACTTTAGACATCGAGTTGATCGATGAGATATTTTTGGTTAGCGAAGAACAGGCTTTTACCGCATGCCGAGAGCTGGCTACCAAAGAAGGCATCTTAGTCGGGATAACATCCGGAGCCGTAGCTCATGCCAGCAGGCAGATCGCAGCAAGAGCTGAATACACTGGTGAAACACTGGTTTGTGTGCTACCTGATTCAGGTCAACGCTATTTAAGCGTAGAGGGCTTGTTCCCAGATTAAGTTGTTCCCCAAACGACGGGAATATAGATGGATGTGTAAATTTTATTTGTTGTAGGTCGGGTTTCTTATGACACAATGATCAACCTTGATAAATTCCCCCATTCTCATCCGCAAACTGTCTTTGCCCAGCATTTGCACCAAACAGTTGGCTCTACTGGAGCCTGAAAAGCATTGAACCTAACCCAGCTGGTTTTTGACGTAACCCAATTTTGTTAACTTAGTGTTGACCCCGTCGGATAAGCCCTCATAGGACGCTTCTCTGGAATGGGGCTAACTTTTATAGTAAACTGTCTTAGGAGGATTTGCTATGTCACGATTAAAACCCCTATCACTTGTGATCATGTTTATGCCTATCACTTTGTTCTTGTTGTTGGTAATCTATATCTACCAACGCCGCCAGCAATTTGAGGTTGTCTTCTCATTCGGTCCTGAATCACATTCCCCTGAAGCACCTGACCCCAAACCCGAGGTAGCCGTAGCAACACCATCATCAGGGAAAAAGGTAGATGATTTGCAGAAAATTGATGGCATAGGCCCAAAGACAGCGTCCGTTTTAAATAACGCCGGTATTACCACTTACGCATCAATAGCTCAAGCAAATGTAGATACACTCGCAAATATATTGCGCGAGGCTGGTATTCGTGCTCCTATTCCAAAAACTTGGCCAAAACAAGCTCGCCTTGCAGCTACAGAGGAATGGGACGAGCTCGCTGCGTACCAAACCACACTGGTTGGCGGACGGGAGAAGTAGATCGATGTCCGATAGCTAATACCACGAGCGTGCAAACCGGCGCAACCGCTAATACATAAACGCAACAACGGACAGAATTATTTGCCCAAGTGAGTTTAATTTGCTCTGATACTGGATCTCCTATAACTGGAATCATAGAGCTTGAGACAGTTGTTGCAGAGCTGCCTTGGCGGCACTGGAAAATTGTGCGATCCGAAATCGGTAGAACTTTCGTAGATACTTGATGTCAAAAATCTCTTCTGTATAAAAAGAGATTGGTCATATGACTTTCGTGGAGGAGAATCCAAAATATCTCGGCGAAGTTAGGAAACTTCTGCTCTAAATATAAGAATTCAGCTCTACACCTCACCACCTGGTCCAAAGAGAGATCCCAGATGTCGACAATAAATCCCACCATCGAACAAATCCGTTCCCACCGCTCAATCCGCCGCTATAGTTCTGAACCCATACCGCGCGAAACGATTGAGCTCATAATCGCCGCTGCGCAGCGCAGCTCAACCTCCTCAAACCTGCAAGCATATTCTGTCGTCGCAGTTACCGATTCAAGCATACGTGAGCAGTTGACAACCTTGTGTGGTAACCAGAAGCATATCCTCCAAGCCCCAGTCTTCTTAGCGTGGTGCGCGGATCTGAACAGATTGGACCGGGTTTGTTCTATGCGAGGCTTCCAGCAAAACCATGCCTATCTAGAAAATTTCCTGATCGCGGCTGTGGATGCGGTCATTGCGATGCAATCCGCAGCGATTGCCGCCGAGGCTCTTGGTTTGGGCATCTGCTACATCGGTGCCATTCGTAATCACCCAGGTGAAGTTATCAAGCTGCTGGAGCTTCCTGAGCTCGCCTTCCCAATTTCCGGCATGACTCTCGGAATCCCCGCTGAAGAGCCAATTCATAAACCCCGCCTACCACTAAACGAAGTCCTGCATTGGGAACGCTATGACCGAACTGATCAGGATCAGCATTTATCTGCATACGACCATATAATGATAAATACTGGGATTTACCGAGGTCGTCAAGTCCCAACAAGCGAGAATATTGATGAGAGCGAAGACTACGGCTGGTTAGAACATACCGCCCGACGCGTTTCTAAAATCAATCGGCCGCACTTGCACCAAGCAATTTATGACAGCGGATTTGAGTTGAAGTAACTAGCAATTACACCTTCCATGTGAGCAATTTCCGGAAAGTGAAAGAATGAAAACTGTTGACGACACAAAGCGAAATAAGGAAGTACAGAGAATTTGGAATGCTAATGCCTCGTTTTGGGATGACTATATGGGCGAAGGCAAACACTTTCAGCAGGTTCTGCTTGGCCCAAACATTGAACGGATGCTGAATGTCGTGCCGGGAATGCATATCCTTGAGATCGCCTGTGGGAATGGCAACTTCTCTCGCCGTTTAGCGATCCTGGGAGCGAACGTCACCGCATTTGATTTCAGCCAAAATTTCATTACTCGAGCGCGCAATAAAAACCAGTCGTACGCCGATCAGATCACATATCATGTTCTAGATGCAACCGACCATGCTGATCTTCAAACTTTGGAAGGAATTCCATTTGATGCAGCAATATGCAATATGGCGTTGATGGATATCCCGGAGATAGAGACTTTAATTACCACCCTACCAACACTCCTTTCCGACGGGGCCAAATTCATATTTTCGATTACGCATCCATGCTTCAATTCATACGGTTCCTCAAAAATAGTCGAAGAAATCGATCGAAATGGGGATATGATTACCCAGCATGGGATAAAAATCACAGCTTATTCGCTAGTCACGTGAATTTAAAGGGCTGGGCGTTATTGGTCAACCTGAAGCGCAGTACTATTTCCACCGGCCGCTCAATTATTATTTAAATACTTGCACTGCAGCTGGTTTTCTTTTGGACGAAATCCAAGAGCCAGTTTTCTCCGGGGACCTGCAGCCTGACCGGCCATTTTCGTGGGAGAATTACACCCAGATTCCACCAGTTTTACTAGTATGCTTCAGATTAGGTTCTAACAACAGTTCCTGATTTTTTTCAGAAAACATATGTAATAATTTTGACGTTAGCGAGGATCGAAACGCTAGCATTGTGCTAAAATTGAGCATAAATAAAATATATTTTTAGTTACCCAATTAGGAGATAGTAAGCGCATGTCGCTATCCAACACAATACTATTAGCATCTACTCTACTTGAAACACCCATAACCAGCCAGGCCGTATCTACAATTCCACTAGGAACTGCCTTGCTTCTATTCACAGTTCTCCTGTTGCTATTAGTCATTGCTTTAGTATGGAATTCGAAAGAATACCAAGTTCCCGAAACCATTCTCGCGCACGACCACCGCAATGACCGGCATTCTGGCCCTAAACCTAGCGACGATCTCACTGTTATTGAGGGTATAGGTCCAAAAACAGCTGCTGCATTTCAAGAAGCTGGTATACACACCTACCAAGATCTCGCTGGCACTGATGTTGAAAAGCTTAAAAAGATTCTCGGGGCAGCAAATCTCCGCCTTGCTGCCCCTTCAACCTGGCCAAGACAAGCGCAGCTCGCTGCCGATGGGGATTGGCAGAGTTTGCGACGTCTTCAAGATGAACTCACGGCTGGTCGCCAAGCAAGCGGTGATGCTTCCTGATGCCTAGATTCTGTCTGGCTAGGGATCATGAAACGATCCAGCGAACGCTGGGTCGTTTTGCGAATTAATCAAACACCTTGAACAGCATTCTAGGAGCAGTATGGGGATCAGCAAGCGTCTCGAACAAGCCCGGCGAGGCTACACTAAACACGATAAAACAGCTTCTGCCAATGCGCATAACCCGGAGCAAATCGCAAAAGTCTATCGTGAAGCTTCGGAAGAGCATGGCGGTAGTGGATCTAAGTACATCGGCGATTTTATATTCGGTGGCTTAGACGGTATTATCACAACATTCGCAGTAGTCAGCGGAGTCGTAGGCGCAAATTTGGGCAGCAGTGTCATCCTCATCCTCGGCCTAGCCAACCTCTTCGCAGATGGCTTTTCTATGGCAGTTGGGGCTTATTTATCCTCCAAGAGTGAGAATGAATACTACCAAAAGGAACACCAGCGCGAGCTTTGGGAAATTGAAAATTTCCCTTCTGGCGAAAAAGCAGAACTGCTCGAGATTTACTTACATAAAGGCTACACTTCCGAGGAAGCGGATCAGCTGATCGCTATCCAAACCAGGTCTAAAGAACGCTGGGTCTCCGCGATGATGATCGATGAACTGGGGATGATGAAGGACGACCGTTCTCCAGTCACCAGCGGTATCATCACATTCATTGCCTTCCTTGTTGCAGGCACAGTTCCGTTGCTGGTCTATTTTGCAGGACTTTTATTCCCGATCGCTGCAAACCAAGCCTTTTTGGTATCGATTTTGCTTTCCGGCATCGCCCTTTTCGGCCTGGGTGCTGGAAAGGTATTCGTTACCCGCCAAAATCCGATTCGCAGTGGTTTAGAAATGCTGCTGGTTGGTGGATTAGCTGCGAGCGTTGCATATGCAGTGGGAGCTTTATTAAGGTCTCTGGGACTATAAATCAGCCTGTACAACCAGTAATTTTGTCGGTATCGGTACTCCCGGTATGATAGACCCTCATAAAGGTGTGATTCGGCGGGCAGTCAATCTCGATTGGCAGGAATTGCCGCTGCGAAGCCTGTTAGAAGAGCGATACAACCTGCCATGCTATATCACCAATGACTGTCAAGCGGCCGCATTAGGAGAGTACACTTTCGGGAAAAATTCTGCCATAGCAAATTTGGTCGTACTGAAAGTGGGACGTGGTATCGGCTCGGGGATTGTATTGAATGGCCAATTGTACTATGGCGACGGCTACAGCGCTGGGGAGATCGGGCACCTGGTGGTTATCGAAGATGGTGAGACATGTGCTTGTGGAAACCGCGGTTGTCTCGAAACCGTCGCCAGCACCCGTGCTTTGGCGAAACGAGTCAGGGAGATCGCTCAAAGAAATCCGAACTCAAAATTGTTTCAAATTGCTACAACCCCAACTGAAATCAATATGGATATTATCCTACATGCTTTAGAAGCTGGTGATGAGGACATAAAAAATGTCATTGCGGAAGCTGGATATTACCTGGGTGTTGCGGTAGCCTGCCTTGTCGGCGTGGTAAACGCTCAACACATTTTCATCGCTGGAAGCGCAGCCCGTTTTGGTGATACGCTGCTCGCACCTATCAAGAACACTATGCGGAGACATTCGATGTCTATCCTGGCGGATGAAACAAATGTCAACTTCAGCTCGTTAGGACAGGATATAGTGATCAAAGGTGCAGCGTCCTTACCGCTGGCAAACGAACTTCAACTTATCTGATCAATTCTTAAGGTCTAAAGTGGAGCGTAATCTATGAAATCAAATGACAACAGCAATGGTATAGAGCTTTATTACAGGAAGGTTTTAGCGCTCCAGACTGAGGTCATTGAGAGCCAAAGAAAAGTACTTGAGGATGCAGCCGCTCAAATGGCGACTACAATCGCACAGGATGGCAGAATATTCATTTTTGGTACCGGGCATTCGCACATGATGGCAGAAGAAGCATTCTACAGAGCCGGCGGTATAGCACCCGTAGTCCCTATTTTTTCTTCTGCGTTGATGCTGCACGAGAAACCGAACTTATCCAGCCGTTTAGAAAGGACGGGGGGTCTGGCGGAAGTGTTGCTGGGTGAATACCAGGTACGTCCGGGCGAGATGATCCTGATATTCTCTAACAGCGGTGTAAATAGGCTACCGGTTGAAATGGCTATCAAAGCCAAGGACAGCGGGTTATTCGTGGTTTCAGTCAGTTCGCTGGCTTATGCTAGAATGGCTCCCATGTCGTCGTTAGGGAAACGGCTTGATGAAGTTGCGGACATCGCGATCGATAATTATGGAGAACCTGGAGATGCGCTGGTACAGATTATGGAAACGGGCTGGCTCGTTGGCCCAAGTTCTACGATAATCGGTGCCTTGATATGGAACTGTCTGCTTACAGAATGTGTAGTACGTTTATATGCCTCTGATGTACCATTGCCTGTTTTTGCGAGTTTGAACATGCCAGGCGCAGCCGAGCATAATGCAGAGTTATTAGATAAATGGCGTATGTACAACCCACATCTATAGGAATTTTAGAGCGTATATGAAAAACCTGCAGTACATGGCGATAGGGATAGATGTCGGTGGGACTAAGATTGCCGCTGCACTGGTATCGACCGACGGTATTGTTCATGCCGCTCGCCAAGAACAGACAAGGGTCGACGAAGGCATCCAGGCTGTAATTAACCAGATTGTTCGGCTTGTAAATGACCTCGCTGGCTCTTCAACCTCAAATCTCGATCGAAATCAAATCTCTTTGCTGGGAGTGGGAATCGGTATTCCCGGTCAGGTTAATACGAAGGATGGAATCGTTCGAGATGCTGTCAACCTGGGATGGGGTGAAGTATACCTGGTGAACCAGCTCCAATTTCGGCTAAAAAATGAATTTCCGGTGTTTATTGAGACAGATACCAATGCCAGCACCTTGGGTGAATTTACTTTTGGAGCTGCCCGTGGTTGCCAGGATTTCGTTTACATAAGTATTGGTTCGGGGCTTGGCGCAGGTCTGATTATTAACAGCAAGCTTGTACTTGGGGCCACCTGGAAAGCGGCTGAACTGGGGCACATATCATTTGATCCGGACGGTCTTCCCTGCGCGTGCGGCTTGCGCGGCTGTATCGAAACGATCGTCTCAGGTCCGGGGATGCTCAACCTGGTAACCCAACACATATCGCAGGGCAAGTATCCGACCCGACTTAGCATAGATCCGGATTTAACCACCATCGAGGTTGTTTCCGCGGCCTTCGATGGGGATGATCTAGCTCTGGCCGTTTTTTCCAAGATGGGGCGTTATCTGGGCATACTGATCTCCTTTTGCGCTACATTGATTAACCCTAGTCTGATTGTTATTGGCGGCGGGTTGGGATTGGCAGCATTTGATCTGATCATTCCCACTGTCTGGCAGGAGATCAAGCGACGCACCCTGTTCTCCGTTTACTCGGAACTCAAAATCATGCCCTCACAGCAGGTCTCCAGCGCGATCGGCGCTGCAAGCCTGGTTTTTAGCCATTTTCTCGAATGACATCTATACAATACATGCATTTTACGTGTTCTCGCGAGAAATACCTATGAAACAATCTGATAAGAAATATTTCCAAAAACCGGCTCTCATTCCACCACAAGTTTTAGATTTCCAACCCGCGGTGTTGTACAACGGGGCGTTCCGCCACTCGATAACTAACTCTGGTACAAGTATTCCGGATATTATGATCCTGGAGTGTAAAGACGGGGACATTTCCCAGTATGACGCTCGTTAAACCTCAGGATCACCCCGATGCTGGTATCGATCAATTATTACGATTGGAAGTATGTTTTAACATTATAATTATCTATCTAAGTTGATTTGGTGATAAATTTCAAAAACGAGCAGCGATAAGATGCGAGATAAGTTGTATAAGGAGGTGGGCAGAAGGAAATACTGTACCAGATAAAGACCCGGTTAGAAAGCATCATGGATAAAAAACATAACTATGTTAGGAGATAAAGAAGATGCGTAAAGCAATATTACTATCCATTGTAATTTTATTGGCTTTACTGATGGTAGGATGTGCATCAGAAGCCACGACCGAAGCACCTCCGCCGCCAGAGCAAGAAGAGCCTGCTCCACCTGAAACCGCCGAAGAGGTAACGATAACCATAGAGAGTTGGAGAAACGATGACCTGACCATCTGGCAGGATACGATTATCCCAGCTTTTGAAGCCAAATATCCGAACATCAAAGTTGTGTTTGCTCCAACAGCTCCAGCAGAGTACAACGGCGTGCTGAACACCAAGCTTGAAGGTGGAACAGCCGGTGATTTGATCACCTGCCGTCCGTTCGATGCCTCTCTAGCGTTGTTTGACCAGGGACACCTGGCATCGATCAACGATCTACCAGGTATGGAGAACTTCAGCTCCGTAGCCAAGAGCGCCTGGATCACCGATAATGGCTCGGACGTTTTCTGTGTTCCAATGGCATCCGTGATCCACGGCTTCTTCTACAATGTTGATGCATTCACTGAACTCGGTTTGGAAGAACCAACCACCAGGGATGAGTTCTTTGCTGTGCTGGATGCCATCAAGGCCGATGGTACCTACGATCCCCTAGGGATGGGCTCTGCCGACCAGTGGGAAGCAGCCACAATGGGCTTCCAGAACATCGGTCCGAATTACTGGAAAGGCGAAGAAGGCCGCTTAGGGCTGATCGCCGGCACCGAGAAATACACAGATCAGCAGTACGTCGACACATGGGCAGAGCTGGCGCGCTGGGCTGACTACATGCCGTCTGGTTATGAGGCAGTCAAATACCCAGATGCGCAGAGCCTGTTCACCCTGGGTCAAGCTGCGATCTACCCGACTGGCTCCTGGGAAATCTCCGTTTTTGAAGATCAAGCTGACTTTGAAATGGGCATCTTCCCGCCACCGCTGGCAAACGAGGGTGACACCTGCTTCATCAGCGATCATACCGACATCGCCATGGGCATGAACACCGCCACTGAAAATCCTGAAGCAGTTGAGACATTCCTGGAATGGATGACCACTCCTGAATTCGCTGAGCTTTACAGCAACGCTTTACCTGGATTCTTCACTTTGTCCAACCACATGGTCAATCTTGATGATCCGCTGGCACAGGAATTTATGAGCTGGCGAGAGTCATGCGAGGAGACCATTCGCAACTCCTACCAGATCCTCTCACGTGGTGAGCCAAACCTAGAGAATGAGTTGTGGCGTGTCAGTGCTGCCGTGATCAATGGGAGCCTGACGCCTGAAGAGGCAGCCCAGGAAATCCAGGATGGTCTTGACTCGTGGTACTCACCGACTGGTCAGCCGGAAGTGGAAGCGCCTCAAGAACCGACCGAGGAGGTCACCCTAACCATCGAAAGCTGGCGCAACGACGACCTGACCATCTGGCAGGATACCATCATCCCGGCTTTCGAAGCCAAGCACTCCAACATCAAAGTTGTGTTTGCTCCCACAGCCCCAGCAGAGTACAACGGCGTGCTGAACACCAAGCTTGAAGGTGGAACAGCCGGTGATTTGATCACCTGCCGTCCGTTCGATGCCTCTCTAGCGTTGTTTGACCAGGGACACCTGGCATCGATCAACGATCTACCAGGTATGGAGAACTTCAGCTCCGTAGCCAAGAGCGCCTGGATCACCGATAATGGCTCGGACGTTTTCTGTGTTCCAATGGCATCCGTAATCCACGGCTTCTTCTACAACGCTGATGCCTTCACTGAACTCGGTTTGGAAGAACCAACCACCAGGGATGAGTTCTTTGCTGTGCTGGATGCCATCAAGGCCGATGGTACCTACGATCCCCTAGGGATGGGCTCTGCCGACCAGTGGGAAGCAGCCACAATGGGCTTCCAGAACATCGGTCCGAATTACTGGAAAGGCGAAGAAGGCCGCTTAGGGCTGATCGCCGGCACCGAGAAATACACAGATCAGCAGTACGTCGACACATGGGCAGAGCTGGCGCGCTGGGCTGACTACATGCCGTCTGGTTATGAGGCAGTCAAATACCCAGATGCGCAGAGCCTGTTCACCCTGGGTCAAGCTGCGATCTACCCGACTGGCTCCTGGGAAATCTCCGTTTTTGAAGATCAAGCTGAGTTTGAAATGGGCATCTTCCCGCCACCGCTGGCAAACGAGGGTGACACCTGCTTCATCAGCGATCATACCGACATCGCCCTGGGTATGAACACCGCAACAGAGAATCCAGATGCGGCCAAGATCTTCTTGGAATGGATGACCACCTCTGAGTTCGCCGAGCTTTATAGCAACGCTTTACCTGGATTCTTCACTTTGTCCAACCACATGGTCAATCTTGATGATCCGCTGGCACAGGAATTTATGAGCTGGCGAGAGTCATGCGAGGAGACCATTCGCAACTCCTACCAGATCCTCTCACGTGGTGAGCCAAATCTAGAGAACGAGTTGTGGCGTGTCAGTGCTGCCGTGATCAACGGGAGTTTGACGCCCGAAGAGGCAGCCCAAGAAATCCAGACTGGTCTTGACTCGTGGTACACACCTTAGTAGTGGCAAGACGAACATAATATCTATACTCGGCGGTAGTACGTACTACCGCCGAGTATAATATTTAATCAACCGGAGGATAGGTTCAGTGGAAAAAAAGCAACATCGCAAACCCTTTCCTGTTTACATTCTGGTTTTCCTGACTCCAGCAGTAATTATATATACGCTCTTTATGGTTTACCCGCTTCTTGACTCGTTACGCCTCAGTTTTTTTACTCTTAACGAACAGAATCAAGAGATATTCGTCGGAATCCAGAATTACATCACACTATTTACAGATTCAAACTACGCGCCCCGTTTTTGGGGAGCGCTTAAAAATAATCTTGTATTTTTCGCCATTCACATGGTGGTTCAGAATTCAATCGCTTTGCTGTTGGCTGCGTTGTTATCTTCAGGTATCAGGGGAAGCAACGTTTACCGTTCGGTGCTTTTTATGCCTACAGTTCTGTCAGTCGTTATTATTGGTTTTATTTGGCAGTTGATTTTAAATCCCCTCTGGGGGGTTTCTGAGAGCATCTTGCAAGCTGTGAATTTAGAATCTCTTTTCAAGCCCTGGCTGGGTTTACCAGAAACTGCCTTGATAACCATATCGCTGATTTCCGTGTGGCAGTTTGTTGGAATTCCAATGATCTTATTCTTCGCAGCCCTGATAGGAATCCCAGATGAACTAATGGAAGCTGCTCGGGTAGATGGTGCCTCCGGCTGGCAGACCTTCTGGCGAATTAAGTTCCCCCTCATTCTGCCATCGGTCGGTATCGTCGCCATTCTAACTTTCGTTGGCAATTTCAACGCTTTCGACCTGATATATACAATGAAAGGTGCTAACGCAGGCCCGGATTTCTCCACCGACATCATGGGCACTTTGTTTTACCGTACCTTCTTCGGCCAACAACTACAGTTAGGCAATTCGACAATGGGTGCAACGGTTGCTGCAATGATGTTCCTAATTATCCTGTCGGGTGTGCTGATCTACATGTTCTTATGGCAACGGCGTATTCAAACAGTAGAAATGTGAGAATGAGTTATGATAACTGCAGCTAAGGACCACAGAACAAGAGGCATGCCTTTTCAATATCGAATCCGGAGATTTATTGGAAGGTTAATACCACACCTACTTCTATTAAGTTATTTGGCAATTGTACTTTTCCCGATATTCTTGATCATCATCAATTCGTTCAAAAGCCGTAAAGCAATCTTTGGAATGCCATTTCAGCTACCAACCCCTGAAACCTTCAGCCTGATTGGTTATGAAACGGTCATTTTTCGGTCGACTTTTCATATCTACTTCATGAACAGTATCATCGTCACTGTCGTTGCCCTGATATTTACATTGTTGATCGGCGCTATGGCTGCCTTTGCTTTGGCGGAATATCCCTTTCCTGGAAATGCCTTGCTGGGTCTCTACCTGGCTATTGGGATCATGATCCCGATTCGCCTGGGTACGGTGGGAATATTAAAACTAATGGTGAATTTCAGCTTGGTTAATACGTTAATTGGATTGATCTTGATCTATATTGCCCAAGCGTTGCCCCTGACAATATTTATATTGTCTCAATTTTTCCGTCAGGTGCCAAAAGAATTAAAAGATGCTGCCCGAATTGACGGAGCCAGTGAATATCGCATTTTCTTCCTCGTAGTTCCGCTGGTGCGACCAGCAATAGGGGCGATTGGCATCTTTACCATGATCCCTATCTGGAATGACCTGTGGTTCCCCTTGGTCGTTGCACCCAGCGCTAAAACCGCGACAGTGACCCTGGGTGTCCAGCAGTTCCTGGGTCAATTTGTCAGTGATTGGAACGCCGTACTCTCTTCTTTGACACTTGCGATGGTACCGATCCTCATAATATATCTAATTTTCTCCAGGCAGCTAATCCGCAGTATCACTGCAGGTGCTCTCAAGTAAGGGAATGCGGTGAAAAATACTACTCACTAGACCATCTCAAGTAATTTGAGGAAAAAATAAATGAAAATTGGATTAGCCGGTGTGGGATTCATGGGGATTACCCACGCAGAAGCCTGGTTACAAACAGGTGCCCAAATTGAGGGTATGGTAGCTGAAACCTTGCAAGAGGCGCAACCTCTCGCTGATCAATACGGAGCGAATGTCTACTCGGACTTTACCAGCATGCTCCCGGACATCAACGTAGTTGATATCTGCACTCCAACGCACCTGCATTATGAGATGGTGATGGCTGCCGCTGCTGAGGGAGTGGATATAATTTGCGAAAAACCATTAGCCAGGACGGTCGATCAGGCTGCCGAGATGGTAGTCGCCTGCCGGGAAGCTGGTGTTCACCTTCTGGTGGCTCACGTGGTTCGTTTCTTTCCGGAGTACGCGCTAGCAAAAGATGCGGTTGCAAGAGGACAGATCGGTCATCCAGGCGTGGTTCGCCTTTCACGAGGCAGCTACCGCCCTATGAAACAGGTCGGAAACTGGTTCCTGGATGATGAAAAATCTGGCGGTATATTGATGGACCTGATGATCCATGATTTCGATTACGCCCGTTGGATCGCTGGGGAAGTGGAAAGCGTGTTTGCTAGAAAAGTTAGCTCGAGCCATCCGGGTGCCCCAATCGATTACGGGCTGGCTATCCTGAAACACAAAAGTGGAACACTTTCTCACATTGCCGGCGCATGGGCTTATCCACCGCCCACATTCCGCACGCATATCGAGATTGCTGGAGATAAGGGGTTGATCGAGTTCGACTCAGACGCCACAGCGCCCATCAAGAACTTAATACGTAGAAATGGTCAATTCGATTCTCCGGATGTTGCCCTGCCATCCAGCCCAGTCAGCGAAAGCCCGTACACCACGCAGATAAAAGAATTTTACGCTACTTTGCTTAAGGAATATCCAGCACGCGTCTCTGCAGTGGACGGCCTGGCTGCTGTGCAAATCGCCGAAGCTGCCATCCAATCTGCCGCTTCTGGTCAGGCGATTTTCTTAGAGACTCTGGCGGAGTTGCAGTCATGAAAATTGGTATTATGAGCTTCGCCCACCACCATGCCGATGCTTACATCCAGAACCTGTCCACGATCCCACAGGTAGACCTGATTGGCGTAGCCGATGAAGAAGCGCAGCGTGGAGAGCGTATCGCGCACCAGCATGCAATACCCTTTTTCCACTCCTATGATGACTTGTTGGCAGCCAAACCTGATGGTGTGATCATCTGTTCGGAAAATAGCAAGCACCGCTATATGGTAGAGTTGGCGGCTGATGCTGGTGTAAATGTGCTTTGTGAGAAGCCGCTCGCTACAACCGTGGAGGATGCTCGAGCGATCGTTAGCACTTGCGAGAAGGCTGATGTTGTACTCATGACCGCTTTCCCAATGCGATTCAGCACGCCTTTAATAGAGGTGAAGGCACGTCTGGACGCTGGTGATTTTGGTCAGATCTTCTGCTTCAACGCCACCAACCAGGGCCAGTTACCTGTGGTCTATCGTGAATGGTTCGTGGACAAAACCCTGGCGGGAGGTGGCGCATTGATGGACCACACTGTTCACCTTGTGGACATTATGCGCTGGTATTTAGGTGAAGAGGTTAGCGAAGTTTATGCGCAAACCAACCACATTTTACATGCGCATGAGGTGCAAGTGGAGACAGGTGGTCTGGAGATGATCACTTTTGAAAGCGGGATATTCGCCACCATCGATGCCAGTTGGAGCCGTCCCTCCTATTGGCCATCCTGGGGAGGACTTACATTTGAGATGGTCACAGAACGGGGCGCGATCTTGGTGGATGCATTCCGCCAGAACCTGATCATATACCGCCATGAATGGGGGCGCGCCGGTTGGGCATATTGGGGATCAGATGCTAACCAGGCCATGGTTAACGAATTTGTGGTTGCCATCCGAGAGAAGCGCCAGCCGTTCGTAACTGGCTACGATGGTTTAAAAGCCATTGAAGCGGTCGAAGCAGCCTATATATCCGCGGAGCGTGGACAGCCCATCAGATTACCCCTTAATTAAGATGTACATTGAACAAGGTATTTTCACTAAAGCCGTTTTCAGAGCGCTAGTGACGTACGGTCACTACATTGCTAGCCTAGCTAATCGCTGGCGCCGTTACATTACTTGGCTACATAGCCGGACTTTTCCTATCTCTGCAGATCAAGCCTTCACGATCTCCATCCTGCTTTCCGTTATCACCCTTTTCTACGTGGGTGCTGCTAAGGTCTTCGTCACCCACAAGAATCCGATCCTCAGTGGTTTGAAAATGCTGCAGGTTGGTGGATTAGCTGCCGGCGTTGCCTATACAGCAGGGCTTTATTACCCTCTCTGGGATTGGAATTCTAAAGTACAAGTGGTTTTTTCTCTTATAATGCAGAATTCTACCTGATGCGCGATAAATTCAGCCGGGTTCTTAGAACTTTCATGGAAACTCTATTCACAACGTCGGGCTTTCCCAAATCAATGGGAAACCAGGCAAAAAAATCATGGATAAATTCAACGTTAGACTGGCTGCTCGGATCCGGCGAGCCATGGACCCGCTACCGCACGCTTATCGATATCCTGGATCAACCTGAGGATGATCCGGATGTCCGCCAAGCCCGGCAAGCGATGCTCGCACATCCGCAGGTGTAATGAACTCATTTCTCACGCAAACCGGCGCTTAGAACTGCCCATCAAACGCCACAATGATGCCAGCCACCCGATTTACAGCATGGCAACGCTAGCCGATTTCGGTTTACGGCTTGGCGATCCAGGCATGGACGGGATCATCACATCTATCACTGGGCACCAATCTGCCGATGGAGGCTACCTGTCAACAGTTTTGATCCCGAAACCATTTGGCGGAAGCGGCGAACCTCAATTATCCTGGGTCTTATGTGATGCTCCTACCCTTTTATATTCCGTACTCTTATTTTCTCGGCCAGATTATAGTGCGTTCAAAACAGGGCTAAATCAGCTCACCGGCTTAGTTCAGGAAAACGGCTGGCGCTGTTCAGCGTCACCGGATTTGGGTAAATTCAGAGGACCAGGTCGTCGTGAAGACCCCTGCCCAATTGCTAATGTCTATGCGCTTAAAGCGCTTGCGATCGCTCCCGAATATTCGGATACAGCAGCGACAAGGATTGGTACGGAAACTATCCTTCACCATTGGGAGATCCAAAAAGAGCGTAAATATCTATCTTTTTGGAATGGGTACTGATTTCCACAAAATAAAGTACCCGTTCGTCTGGTACGATATTCTCCATGTCGTGGATGTCCTGAGTCGTTACCCTTTCCTTTACCACGATGCCCGCTTCTTGGATATGGTGGAGACATTGGTTCACTTGTCGGAGGATTGTGAGCGATACACTGCTGCAGCTATGTATCGAGCTTGGAAGGGTTGGTCATTTGCCGACAAAAGGAACCCTTCACCCTGGCTGACATTCCTTGTCCACCGTATTAAGAAGCGCGTTAACCTTCTCTAAACCAACATCGATAAACTAACATATTTATCCAAATACCTGGTGGTGTATAATTCCCCCGCACAGGAGCATGAATGTCATTAAAACTCAGCGAGTATGACCAGGAGTGTTTAACCGGCGTGCATGGACCGGCAGCCAAATTCGGGATGTCGATTATACAGCGTATGGCGCCGGTATATGGAGCCCATGAATTATTGGATATCAGCGCCGCACATATCGACAGCTCCATCTATATCGGAGAAGCAGGCCTTGAATTCGCGGAACGTCTCGCCTCAATGGGGGCTGAGGTTGCTGTTCCAACTACCCTTAATGTCAGTGGTCTAGATGAGCACAGCTGGCAAGAATGGGCTGTTCCGGTAGATTGGGCCGAGAAAGCCCGCCGCCAGATGCTCGCCTATGAGAGCATGGGCTGTGTTCCCACGTGGACTTGCACCCCATATCAAGGTCGAATGCGACCCGTCTTCGGCCAACAAATCGCCTGGGGGGAATCAAACGCGATCGCCTTTGCTAATTCTGTGATCGGTGCCCGCACTGAACGCTACCCTGATTTATTTGATATCTGCTGCGCCATCACCGGGCGTGTCCCGGCATTCGGACTGCACCTGGATGAAAATCGCGCTGGCGAGCTGCTCGTAAACCTAATTGATATCCCAGATCAGCTGCAATCAAATGACAGTTTTTACCCGGTTCTTGGGCATTTACTCGGCAAACTTGCTAAAGACCAAGTACCTGTTGTCCAAGGGCTGACACAAAAGCCAAGCGAAGACCAGCTAAAAGCCCTATGCGCAGCGGTCGCTTCATCGGGTGCTGTTGCCCTATTCCACCTGGTGGGTATCACTCCGGAGGCACCAACCTTGGATGTGGCATTTCAAGGATGCACCCCAAAATCCGAGCACATTATTACCTTCAATGATCTCGTTAATGCCCGCCGAGAATTATCAACATATAACGATGGGATCATACAGATGGTCGTATTGGGAAGTCCCCATTTTTCGTTGGCAGAGTTTAATCAACTTGTCCCCCTCTTGAAGGGCAAGCATGCGCATCCCGATGTAAAGTTCTTGGTGACAACCAACCGGCTCATGGCTGGCCTTGCTCAGCAGGCCGGTTTCCTTGATATAGTGCGTGACTTCGGCGGCCAGATAACAATGGATACTTGTATCCTCGCAACACCGATGCTGCCCGCAGATATCAAACTTTTAATGACCAACTCAGCAAAATATGCGTATTATGCACCAGGGCTGCTGGACGCTCAAATTACATTCGGCAGCTTGGAAGATTGTATAAATTCTGCGGAAAATGGTAAAGTGATCCGGGATGATTCGTTATGGCAGATATAATTCAAGCTCATATCGTCATCCCAGGGGATGTAAAAGCAGAGGTAATCGCTGCTGAAGAACCTTTGTCCTTCTGGGGGGGCTACAACCAGGCTACCGGAGAAATCATTGACCGCCGCCACTCATTATCAGGTCAAAATGCTGCCGGACGCATCCTTGCAGTCCCTTTTACCCGCGGCTCGTCAACAACAACTGCTGTATTATTAGAGGCCGTCCGGGCGAAAACAGCCCCCGCAGCCATCATAACCAGCACTCCGGATTCATTTTTTGCATTGGCTTCCATTATCGCAGACGAACTGTACCAATCACCAATCCCGCTGCTGGTAATTGGTCAAGAAGATTTGTTTAGTTTACAAACTGGCGACAGGTTACACATTACCCCTGACGGCCAAATTATTCGCGAATAACATATTAATAGTCTCTATCGATGCCCCACACACATTCCCACCCACATGATACCGTTAGCAAGATCCGCACTGCATTTCTGCTCAACCTTTTTTTTACCGTTATAGAAATCATCGGCGGATTGCTGACAAACAGCGTCGCCATACTATCCGATGCAATTCATGACTTAGGAGATAGTTTATCACTCGGACTAGCCTGGTATCTCGAACGCTATGCGAATAAATCCCAAGACAGAAAGTATTCGTACGGCTACCGCCGGTTTTCGCTGCTGGCAGCTCTCATCAACACCTTGATTTTAATCATTGGATCGTTGTTCGTCCTATCCAAGGCAGTTCCACGCCTGTTAAATCCGGAAATGCCGGATGCTAAAGGGATGATATTTTTTGCTTGCGTCGGAATTTTGGTTAACGGTCTAGCAGTATACCGTTTGCGCGGCTCGCAATCGCTCAACACTCGTGTAGTTATGTGGCACCTGCTTGAAGACGTTATGGGCTGGGCGGCGGTTTTACTGGTAAGCATCACTCTGCTCTTCTTTGATCTGCCAAGACTCGATCCACTGCTTTCGATCATCATCACCGGCTATGTGCTGTTTAATGTCATCCGCAATTTACGGAAGACACTCGCACTTTTCCTGCAAGCAGTACCAGATCACATTGATGTGGAGGCGATCGAAATCCGTTTGCAGAAAATTGATAATGTCTGCTCCACGCACCACACACACGTCTGGTCCCTGGATGGAGAACACCATGTATTAACTACGCACATCGTTGTCGAAGATAACACGGATCGTGAGCAAATTTTATGCATCAAGCAGGAGGTGAAAGAGCTAAGCAATGAGCTTGACTTGATGCATACTACGATTGAATTCGAATACGGTGACGAGGTGTGCCGGATGGCACCCGATTACTCCATCAATTAATTATCATTGATGATAGAAAGAATGTTTTCATGACCAACAATTTTGGCCCAGCCGCGCCGAACGAAAATATTGCCTTCGGTGCATCCATGCCTGGTTTATTCCACCCATCCCCTATCCCAGATGAGATTGTCACCATCTGGATGCAGGATATGCGTAAGCATGGTATCCAACGCGTATGCTGTCTATTACCATCCGAGCAACTGGCGAACTACCAATCAAACTTGCTTAATCAATTTGCTGATTTCTTCGGTGCAGCCAATGTCTGCTATGCTCCAATACCGGATTTCCACCTCAGTGACCCACGAACCTTACTAAAAGTCATCCTGCCTTTCCTAGAATCTTCCGATCGAAACGGCAGCCCGACCGTCGTTCATTGTGCTGGTGGCGTTGGTCGTACCGGGCACATACTGGCAGCTTGGTTGGTGTACGGACGTAAGTATACACCCCTCAATGCGCTCACGTCGGTAACCAGCACTGCTGCGACTCGCAACCCATATGAAGCAATACACTTCGGAAATGCGACCCTCGAACAATTAAAAACCCTGCTGGATGCGGCCGCGAAAATATCGTTAGATTCGTCTTGACATTAATCGTGTATTTCGATATACTTCTAATTAGTATTTTCTCTAATTAGAAGCGCGAAATGGACGAAACACATCTTGAAACCCTACTCAATTTTTTTAAAGTTCTAGCGAATGAAAACCGCTTGAAGATACTAGGCATCCTGTCAACGCGTGAATGCTCAGTAGAGGAACTTGCTGTCCTATTATCTGTCAAAGAACCGACTATCTCACATCACTTAAATCATCTAAAATCTCTAAACTTGGTTGATATGAGGGTCATCGGTAATGACCACCTCTACCGGCTAAACGCAAAAGTGCTCCAATCGATGACTAAAGAAGTATTCGTAGAGGAGAAGCTTCCTTCATTGGCGGAAGATGTAGATTACTCCGCCTATGAGAGGAAAGTCTTCTCTACTTTCCTAGACGGAGAACAGATCAAAGCGATACCAAGTGGATACAAAAAACGTTTGGTGATCTATAAATGGCTGGCCGATAAATTTGAGTACGACAAGCAGTATCAAGAAGTAGAAGTAAATACTATCATCTCCCAGTATCACCCAGACTATGCAAGTTTTCGGCGCGATCTAGTGGATCTAGGATTCATCGCACGCAAACGGGGGGTATATTGGCGAACCGAATGGCAAAATCCCCGGTTATAATCTTTACCATCTATTACGCCGCATGTCACAAGAGAATTTCAGCTCGGAATTAGCTAAAGTCCTATCAGATTGCACTACCAAAGACCTGTTCTCCGGGGCAGTGCTAATAGCACAATCTGGGCAAACTATCTTCGCGCAGGGGTATGGTTATGCAAATCGCGCTTGGCAAATTCCCAATACAATCCATACTCGATATCGCGTCGCTTCGCTATCAAAGATGTTCACCGGCCTGGCTGTCTTTCAGCTTATTGAGCGAGAGCTGTTATCCTTTTCCACACCCGTCCTGGAAATATTGGCGTTTCCCAGTACTAAAATCTCTTCATCAGTCACGATTCAACATCTACTGACCATGACTTCAGGCATAGCCGATTGGTTTGAAGAGTCTGGGGATTGGGAAGCGAATTGGCAGCAGCTAATTACCACTTACCCGATCTACCTTTTTCGTGATAACAAAGACTACTTGCCGTTGTTCCTGTACTCCGAGCCGTTATTCCCGGTGGGTCAGCGCTACCAGTACAACAGTGCTGGGTATATTTTGTTGGGATTAGTTATTGAAAAAATCACTGGTCAATCATACTTCACATATATAACCAACGAGATATTCAACCCTTTTGGGATGCAGCAGACCGGGTTTATCGCGCTTGACGATCCTGCTCCAGACATCGCTGAGGGGTATGCAAGAATTGAACAGGAGGGCACGCCCATTTCTTGGCAGCGCAACATCTACTCCACAACACCACAAGCAGCCGCGGATGGAGGCGCAACCTCCACGCTAACCGATCTGCTTCTCTTTTCGAAAGCTATCCGAGCAGGTAGTACACTCTCCCCAGAATTGGCAGCAGAATTCCTAACACCCAAAGTTCAGCAGTTCGAAGATACTTTCCGCGAATATTATTGGTATTATGGCTATGCAAATATATTTATACTGAACGAAATGCGAAAGGTTATCCGCTGGGGCCATACCGGTGAGGAAGAAGGCGTTAGCTGCCGGTTATTCTATTTCCCCCAACAAGACGTGGACGCCATCATCCTCGGCAATCAATCCTGGTCCGCAGGCGAGTTGGGCTGGGAAATCCACGACCTCGTGATCAATCTGCTGTAAGCATTATTTATACTTGCAGCAGACCAAAATCTGACGGATTAAAGGACTAGCCATGGAGAAACGTCGTCTAGGGCGAACTGGCCATATGAGCACTTTAGGGATCTTTGGTGGGGCAGCTTTCTGGGAAGTATCCCAAGATCAAGCAGACGAGACGATGGAATTGGTGATCAAAGCCGGCATCAACCATCTCGATGTCGCGCCGCAGTACGGGGTCGCTGAAGAAGTGATCGGACCCTGGCTAGAAATAGATCGTCGGAGATTTTTTCTGGGCTGCAAAACGATGGAAAGATCGCAATCTAGCGCCTGGCAGGAACTCGAACGTTCACTGCAGCGTTTGCGGGTTGCTGATCTAGATCTCTACCAGCTCCATGCGATCACCACCATGGAAGAATTAGATCAGGTCACTAGACCTGGTGGAGCGCTTGAAACACTGATTGCCGCCCGCGATCAGGGTATCACACGTTTCCTGGGCATAACGGGGCATGGGTTTGACACGCCCACTATCATAAATGAGGCTTTATCCCGCTTTGATTTTGATTGTGTCATGTTCCCACTGAATTTCATCCTTTATAGGAATCCGGTCTACCGTGAGAGCACTGAACAACTGCTGCGTATCTGCCAGGCGAAAGATATTGGCGTCATGGCGATAAAATCAATCGCTCGTGGAGCATATCCATCGGATATAAAAACTCATACGACCTGGTATGAGCCCTTTACTGATCCAAAGACGATCGAAAAGGCAGTAAACTTTACGTTATCGCAACCCATTACAGGCATCTGCTTAGCGGGTGACGTAAGATTAACTCCCAAATTAATCAAAGCCTGCCAAAACTATACACCGCTAAACAGGGATGATCAGCAGGAGCTGTTAGATCTTTCAGAACAGTACGAACCATTATTTTCATGACCATGGATCCGACAATAATCGAAGCAGCCGGAGCGAATGCTTGGCCTGCCTTGCATCAGCAATACTATGATGGCTGGATGATGCGTTTTTCTAATGGTTACACGAAACGAGCAAATTCAATCTATATAAACCACCCCTCCACGCTACCTCTAGGTACGAAGCTAGAAGTATGCCGCGGGAGATATGCTGCCCATAATTTGCCAACTATTTTCCGTGTTACGACCATCTCCCCCGAACCTGAACTTGATGACTACCTTAAAAACCATTGCTTTCGGGGCGCGAGCCAAACGAAGGTCATGTCTTGCCCGATAAATCAATCTGCTAACAACAATGCACCAAAGTCAGTAATCAGCTCACTTCCACTTGCTGAGTGGTTATCACTTTTTTACAGTCTCTCTGAGTACAGCCCAGAGTATTGGCAGACCCACTATGCAATCTTATCCAAGATAGAGAGGCAGGTAGTGTTTCTTGGATTATCCAGCAATGGCAGAGTGATTGCTTGCGGAATGGGGGTATTGGATGGAGATTATTTCGGTCTGTTCAGTTTGCTCACGGCAGTTAAATATCGCAATCAAGGATTTGGAGCTGAAATTTTAGCCGCCCTTATGAATTGGGCATCAGAGAATGGGGCTGCTTTTGCGTATCTGCAGGTTCAAGCAGACAACTCACCTGCTCTCCACCTTTATCAAAAATACCAATTCAAACCTGTTTATGAGTATTGGTACCGTATTCAACCAAATATGTCAGCTATTTAATTCACATATAAGTAATACCCATGGAACATACCAAATGAGCGCTATAAACATCATATCAATTCCTGGCATATATGGGAAAATAAAAATTACGCGCGTCACAAGCGGAGGTTTCCCACAGAAAACGGCCTAAGAAGAGTCTGGCTTATATTATGAACTTGGCTATGCGCATGGCTGTAATCGGCAGATGAACATGTGTTTGATGAACCTGATTGGTATAGGTACATCATCCGAACACTTAACATTCAACGATGACTTGATCGCCGTGATAGCTATATGCGCTGCATCGATCTCGCTGGAAAAGCCCGCCATGGAATCCGCTGAACTTTCGGGGCATTTATTGGACTTCCTGCAGTCCTACTGCCAAGGCGTGAACCAGGCTGTATCCGATACCCGCACACCATTTGAGTTCCGCATATTGGGCTAAAACTAGATGCATGGACACCTTCAGATGTACTGTTGAAGGCTCAGATGATCGGATTTATCGGTTTATCACAATCCCAAGGTGATATCGAGAAATTCATCCTCCAATTGATCCAGCATGATCTCGCTCCCGGAAAAATTAAGCAGCTTTCCCTGCCATACAAGAAGATATAACTCCAGAGTTAATCGATATCGTGAAACAAATAGACTTTGTGACACCACCCCGCCTAACACTGTCCCTTTGAAAAAATATCTGCCCAATTTCTCGGCCAGCAATAATTAGGTGGTAAGCCCGGAGCGCTCGGCATCCGGTTCAGCTATACTTTGCGGAGATCCCCACTTACGTTGCAGCTGCCGTCTATTTGGTATCAAGCAGAACTTTCCAGCCCCGATCATTACCTTGTCGGCGCAACCTTGCCGGGAGTACCTGTAGTCGCTTTAGGCCGCACTCATGATTTAGCATGGTCGGTGACGTACGGCACGGCTGACATCAGCGATTATTTTGTTGAGCAGGTTGTGAATGGAAAGTACCGCCACGGCGTAGTAGAACCGATGACCTTGCCAATGGCTAGTTACAGTTCCGATCGCACCGACGTTTTTCGAAGTATTACACCGCGGGAATGGAAGAATTGGAGCATGGAATTTATGACACATTCTCCCTTACTTTAGGATCGCAACCGGAACAAACTCAAGCTGAGTAACGTCTTATGAACTGAGCGAGAAATTTCTTGATAAAATCAAGCTCAACAATGATATCAATCGATTACATATTTATAAGGAGTTGAAATGTCTACAAACGACACACAAGATGCCAACTACGAATCGCAACCGCTAAAGAGGACAAGCTATTATATTGTTGGCGCAGTAATCGCGATTGCCATTCTACTTGCTGCCAGCTACCTCATCGCCGGAGCCGGGCAAGATGCTGACCATGGTGAATCCGCAATTGACCTCAACGGATCTGCTTGGGTTCTTCTGTCTTTATCAGGTCAAGAGCTGATACCTGAAACCGATATAACCGGAGAATTTTTTGAAGGTAATTTCAGTGGTACCGCAGGTTGTAATAATTATTTCACATCCTACGAAACAGCCGGTGGGACATTAAAATTCGGCCCTGCAGGCTCTACGATGATGTTCTGTGAGCAGCCGGAGGGAGTCATGGACCAGGAGATTGCATATCTTGCTTCACTCAACCAGGTATCATCTTTCCAGATCGAAGATGAAGATTTAATTATGCTCGATGATGCGGGTAATTCAGTATTGGTATTCAAATCCAGCCAGTAAATATTTAGCCCCATATAAGCACTCTAAACAGGCGGATTTTCCTGCTTGTTTAGAGTGCTGTTTCAATTCACGGTAATCTTTACTTGGAATAATAATCGTATTGCTGACTCGGCGTTCATCTCCCGGTCATCAGGTCGCAAACCTTTATGAGTTCGATTGAAACCGCGTGCAACTTATTCATCAGCCAGCTCTCTGGATTCCCCCTAATCTCGCGATCTCTATCTTTAGCCCTCATTGAAGCGCTTGAGCACCAAGCACGCATTTTGACCACCCAGACCGAACGAATTTGACAGTGCCACATCTACTTCGCGGTTAATTGCCTCATTCGGGACATAATATAGATCACATTCCGGATCCGGATGCTCATAATTTATTGTTGGTGGAATGATGCCGCTGTTGATCACCATTATACAAACCACCGCTTCCAAAGCCCCGGTCGCACCCATAGCATGTCCTGTCATTGACTTGGTTGAGCTGATTGGCAGCTCATACGCATGATCCCCAAATACACGCTTGATCGCACTCGTCTCGGTTGCATCATTCAAAGCTGTAGAAGTACCATGTGGGTTTATGTAACCGATATCAGCAGGGTTAATCTGTGCGTTCTCTAGAGCCCAACGCATAGCTCGTTCTGGTCCTGATCCTTTGGTGTCCATCGCAATCATGTGGTAGGCATCCGATGAAGATGAGTGTCCAATCACTTCAGCGTAAATTTTTGCTCCCCTCGCCTTAGCAATTTCCAAGTTTTCGAGGACAAGTACAGCTGCCCCCTCTGCTAATACAAATCCCTGCCGTGTCCGGTCGAATGGTCTTGAAGCTGCCTGCGGATATTCATTAAAATCGATAGGCAAAGCTCGCATGGCGCAGAATGCTCCGATGGCATGCTCGTTCACAACTGCCTCAGTTCCACCTGCTAAAACCAAATCGGCGGCTCCTCTCCAAATGTATTCTGCCCCTTCGCCAACTGCTTGTGTCCCCGCTGCGCACGCTGTTGTCGTTGTATTGTTAGGTCCGAGGCAGCGCAGCTCTTTTGCAATCTGTGCTGCGGGCATATTTGGCAGACCGGCGGGTAATAGGAATGGGTTGAGACGGCTATAACCCTGATTTTTGATGATTTCAAATGAGCCAGTTACATTTTCGATTCCCGCTATTCCGGTACCCAACATAACCCCGGATCTTTCTGGAATAGGCACTTGCTCACCTAGTCCGGCATCTTGGAGAGCCATTTTTGATGTTGCAACAGCTAAATGGGTCGCTCGCGGTGTCCTTCTGATCTCTGTCCGCTCCATATACTCGTGTGGATCAAAATCAGGGATTTCTCCCGCAATCTGGCAGGGCAAATTGCTTGGGTCAAAATGGGTGATCGTGTTTATCCCTGACCTCCCTGCACATAATCCATCCCAAAAGGATTCGAGGGATACGCCTAATGGGCTAACTACCCCTATACCTGTAACGACAACACGAATTGGCCTCATTTGATTCCTTCTTCGATTACGATTTTCTGCACCTACGACTCTACTCATGAGCAGGGTCATTATACTTTACACAATCTAACATCCTGCGACTGTATGACTAGTTAAATTGGAGGTCCGTGTTATGCATATTTATGGCAAGATTGAGGTGATAGAATAAATGCAGTCTAGTCATATGGAGGCGTAGATGAAAACAATTGTCATCACCGGTAGCACACGAGGAATAGGCTACGGTCTCGCATCCGCTTTTCTCGAGCGGGGCTGTCAGGTCGTACTTAGTGGACGCACACCTGCATCAGTAGAACACGCCCTGAACACACTACAAGAAGCTCATTATTCGCATCAGGCGCTTGGTATCACGTGTGACGTTACAGAGCCCCAACAAGTACAGGATCTTTGGGACCGGGCATGTGCTAAATTCAATAAAATCGATATCTGGATAAATAATGCTGGCTTTATCAGTTCGGTAAATACGATTGAGGGCACCGAACCGGCCGAAATCAAAGCTATGGTAGAGACGAATCTTCTCGGGTCAGCGTACGGGGCGCGAGTAGCGCTAATCCAAATGCTCAATCAGGGTTTTGGCGCAATTTACAATATGGAAGGCTTGGGTAGTGATGGCCGCAGACAAGCAGGGATGACTTACTATGGGGTAACGAAACGCGGATTGAGTTATTTCACTGACTGCTTGGCTGATGAAGTTAAAGGCACACCCATTATCGCCGCCGGACTCAGCCCAGGTATGGTAATGACAGACCTCATTTATGACCAATACCGCGATAAACCTGATGAGATCGAGCGGGTGAGGAAAATATTCAACATTCTCGCCGATCGTGTTGAAAACGTAGCACCCTGGTTGGCGGATAAGATATTATCAAATCAGAAATCCGGCATTCGTATTAGCTATCTGACGCGGGGCAAGATCCTGGGGCGGTTCTTGAGTGCACCGTTTAGTAAGCGAGATGTATTCCAAACATAAAAATAGTCGACAAAAACTTGCGGCATAAACAAATTTGACGGATTACTAGCGATTCTGCTGTGATTTACGAGGATTACAATTATTTCAAATAGAACATCTTACCTGGTTCTGAGGTACAATAACTTCACTTGGATCGCAATCCTGACGCGCAAGCATTTTGGAATCATCCAAAGTTAACCATGCCCCCCACTCGACCACGTTTATTCTTATATCTCCTGCTTTCGGGATTATGTGGGTTATTTATCCTTATTTTCATTAATCCCCCTACGACCAACGCCCAGCAACCCAACCAATACGTGCTCATTCCATCAGGTGAAAGTGGCCCAGCCACTTATCAGGGAATAATCGACTCCGCCCGCGACAATCTCATCCAGGGATATCTCCGAATATTGCTGCTACCAATCGGAGAGGCGAGCAACCCGAATGAGATTGACCTCCTTGAAAGGACAGAAATTATTCAGCATCTAGAGCGACAACGCCTGCAAATTGAATATTTGTGCATATTAACCATGCCTGCTGGTATACCCTGCGAAATTGAATTAGCCCCGATCATTACCCGGCAGGACGCATCTTCGTCAATCGTCGACCGCTTTTTTGAAAAGCCCCATTCAGCGGTCTTAATTACTGGAGACGACCCGCGCATAGCCCTGAATGTACTGGGCGGAACACGACTAGAGCGCAATTTATTCGAGGCATATCAAAAAGGCGAGATCATGGCCGGCGAAGGTGGCTCTACAAATATCTTCTCGACGGCCGCATTGATTGGCTATAATGAGGACTTCGGACCTTATGATGGGTTCAATTTCGGATCGGTGGATGTTTGGCACACAGCAGAACAGCATGGACTCACTTTTGGGATCAAACAGGCAATCATTGACCATGCAGTACTGCAGCAAAATCACCTCACAAGACTCCTCAACGCAGTTCTGACTGCTGATACCCCCAACCTTGGCATTGGTATAGAAGATAATTCGGGTGTGAATATCGTGTCAGATACAATTTTAACAATGCCGTTTGGCGCGAGTACTATCACAATCGTTGACGCTGAGACATATCAAGCAACAGAAAACATTACGTACGAAGACTGCGGCAGTGCATCAGTGTGCTATCCCCAGTTCAGTGCCCGTAATATCTTGCTGCATCAGCTTGCACCCGGTCCCTATAGCTACGATCTTGAAGCACGCCGACATTCGCTTGCGGATCCCAATTCTTTTATGAAGCGTGATTTCTCGTCCCTATCAATACCAAAAAACAGTGGTGCTGTGTATATTTCTGGTGCAGCAGATATTCGCTTAGCAGCCGATTCAGTCTCGTCTGAGCTCAAAGCATCCTTGACTAACGTTGAGGGTGAGATATTAGTTTTACTAGTTGATTATCAGGACAATATCTCTACAACCACAATCGAACGATTATATAGCAACTATTTCCAGCGCCCGGTTAGAATTATCAAACTCCCTGTGCAGGGCAGTGATTTTGAACTCCTAGAACTCGACAATATCGCCGCGATGGTTTTGCTCGCACGACCAGGCAGCACGATTCCAGCTGGTGCCTTTCACCAAATTAATAACTCGTGGCAGCAAGGGACACCACTGCTCATCAATTCCGCCGCCGCCCAATTGCTCGGCACATCTTATACACCGCTGCGGCAAAATTTGCCGAACACTTCGTCGATAAACATCGATCGTATCCCTACGAAAGCTGGTGCGAGTATGTTCGATTTTTCCCTTACCAGTTCTTTGCTAATCGGCAATCGCTGGCAAAGTATGCTAGGCACAGCTTTTCAGCACCCAGAAAACCTATCCATTGGCTTGACCGCCGATTCCGGAATAATCCTCTCTCCAGATGGTGGGATTGCTGCAGGTACCGGGCCATTGGTTGTGCTGGATTTTCGCAGATCCATTCTCGAACAAGCTGCTGATGGAAACGGTGCTATTGCCAATGGTTTACTGGATATATTCCTACCTGGAGAGCGAGTAGTGCCAGTAATCGCGAATGCTCGAGCGCTGAAATCGCCACCACCCACACCAGAAATCCGGACACCCACTGCAACCTTACCACCAACACTGACACCTACAGCAACAGCGACCGCAACCCAAACCCCGACTTTTACACCAAAACCAACTCGAACACGCAAACCCAGCGCCACTCCATTGACTGTTCCACCTTCAGCAAATCCCATCACTATCAATTGGATGGTTGCCATCGGTGTACTCATAATCGTTATCATCTTATTTGGGCTATTATGGAACAGGCGGATCCTATAGAACCGAAGAAATAAATCCAGTTTACTATGTGCGCAGCATGCTGCATCATCAGCGGAAAGTAATGTAATCAAATTAATGCAGGTTCTTCTATATCACATCCGGGGAGATTCCATCTTCATTGCATCAAACACTTCTTTCACGTAAAATACAAACAATTCGTTCATCCATCAATCAAATTGGAGGTCCTAAGAATGACTGATCGAAAAAAAGTTACCCTTAGAACATTATTCAAGAAGAAATCTGAACGACAACCGATTTCTTGGCTGACCTGCTACGACTATCCAACCGCCTACCTGCAGGAAGAAGCTGGTATTGACATGATCCTTGTTGGGGATAGTTTGGGAATGACCATGCTCGGTTATGACACGACGCTGCCAGTAACAATGGAAGATATGATCCGCCATACTCAGGCTGTTCGCCGCGGTGCTCCCAACGTATTTTTGGTCGGGGATATGCCATACATGAGCTATCAGCCAAGTGTTGAAACCGCGATCAGGAACGCTGGCCGTTTTATGGCAGAAGCCGCATGCGATTCCATAAAACTTGAGGGGGGTGCAGAAATGGCTGATCGGATCCGCGGCATCGTTAGTGCTGGCATCCCTGCTATTGGGCATTTGGGGTTAACTCCGCAAAGTGTAAGCGCTTTGGGTGGGTATCGTGTGCAAGGACGCGGTGCGATACAAGCAAAAAAGATTATCACTGACGCCAAAGCACTTCAAGATGCTGGGGCTTTCGCCATTTTGCTGGAGATGGTACCTGATCGAGTTACTAAAATCATCACTGAGCAGGTTGAGGACTGCATCATAATGAGCCTCGGATCCGGCCCTGATGCTGATGGGCAGCTTTTGATCTACCACGACATGTTTGGTCTCTATCCGAAATTTAAACCACGCATGGCAAAAGTCTTCGGTGAAGCCGGACAGGTCATTCTGGACGGACTGAAACAATATGCCCAAGAAGTAAATGATAAAACGTTCCCGCAACCAGAGAATTGGTTTACGATCAAAGACGATGAGTATCAAGATCTAATTGACATCTTAGAGCATTAAATTAGTAAAACCCGATGCACAACTATCTGCATCGGGTTTTTTCTTCTCGAGGAGAGCAAAAATGACTTCTGATCTACACCAACGCTTGAAAATCCCTTACGACCGTCTAGATGACATTAACACAATCCTACTCGATCAAGATTTGCGAGTGATAACTGATTTCTTCGATGTGGTCGCCCGATATGGATCGCCTGAAGATATTAATCGTCAAGCTCAAGCAGCACGTCACCTACCAACTTTATTAAGTAAGATAGAAGCAGCTACACCGGAGTATTACCAAGACCTGCAGTGGCTCATCGCCAAGCGCGACGCTAAGGAATTTATCAGCGAGACAGATTACCGCAAAAAAGTACTCGGAAATAAATTCAATCAGACATCGTTTAGAGATGAATTCGCAGTAACACTTGAAATTAGCGCCGCCCAATACTTTCCATGGATAAGGGCAGCTGCTGAACGTGCGATTGATCGAGGTGAGCTGATGCCTGGCCGGTTCATCCGAGTACGCAAGATGAAGGAGCAAGAAGCCGATGGCGACTTGACTGCCTTTGCAGCTGCAATGCAGATTATCGGCGCCAGTTACGTAGAAACCCTGGATACGAAAGGCACGGATGGCTCAAATGTCCACCTGGGTGGTCCTGACACCATAACAGGTTATTTCGGTGGTATCGGACAACCCAATCAGCATGCATTGAAATGGCTGGATGAGTTCTTGTATTATTACACCAAGTACGGTGTGCAGCAGGTACTGAATATAAACCCAGGAACCGTCCTGCTGGGGTATTTTCTGTACCGGATTGGTGTGGACATCCAGTTCAAGATATCTGTATTCATGGGAAATGACAACCCGTATGCCGGTTTTTGGACCCTGCTGGGGGCTAAACTGTTCGCCCGCGATGATGGGAGCTCTCCCTTGATAGGTTTCAATTGGTCTAATTCGGTGGACAATGAAACCATGGAGATCACAGCCCAATTCCGTGAACCACTGGGTTTTGAAGATGTCGTGCGTTTTGAGCATCACATTACTGAAACCTATAAAAGCATCGTTCGCCAACCATACAACCGCCGTGACGAATTAGTCACTATTGCAGGAGATGTAGCAAACATATCGGCTAAACATGAAGGCGGTGACCCAGATATTGACAGCCAACGCAGTCACCCATCAGACATTTTAGATTATTTCAGGGACAAGGAAGAGATAATCGAAGCAGGCGATTGGGATAATTTGCTGCAGAATTTCATGGATAAATTCGATGCAACCAATCGGACTGCACAAGCTTTGACCGAGAACGGGCTGTCGTTTATTGCCGCGAATAAATTACATCATGTATAGAGAGTTTCTGTATATTATCCGCTATCTGTCTTTGAAAAAACAGACATTATGAGATATTTAGTGCATTGTAAAGGTGGAAAGTTTCATTCGATGTCCGAGTTTATACGCCTTTGATAATGCTTAAAGCGTTCTATCTACGCATGATACTTTCTAAACAATCAAATTTGACAGAAATCTAGTTAAGGATACATTCTATGATTCCACGCGTAATGGAAGATTTTCTAAAAGCCAGATTGCCCGAACGAACACTTCACAACCGATTAATTTGTGAAGAAGATCGATGCTATCTCGAATTTGGTCCGTTAGATGTCGACCGGCTTTCTCGTTTAGACATCGCGGTCGATAACCTTGGTCCAAGACTCGTAGTATGTATGTGGGACGAGAGTTCTCCACTTGAAATTGGTGGTTTCTTAGTTGTTGATAACCTCGCCATGGGTAGACCTTCTATGGGTGGTATCCGCATGCTGCCAGATGTAACACCAGCGGCGATTCACAATCTGGCGCGCGGTATGACCTTAAAGAACGCCGCTGCCAATTTACCCTATGGCGGTGGCAAATCCGGAATAGTTGCCGACCCTGCAGTAGCCGCCGAACAGCACCGCACGATTGTCGAAGGATTCGCCCGGTTGATATACCGCTATAAGGATATTTATCTGCCTGGCCCCGATGTCGGCACAAACGATGCTGATATGAAAACAATCGCGATTCAAAATGGTATCGACCATGCGTTGTCTAAACCGGTTGAAATGGGTGGCAACCGTATTGACCAACTAGGTGCCGCGGCAGGTGGCTGCGTTATCGCTTTACAAACGCTGTTGGATGAAATACCGCGCTTGAGGGTTCTCCCTCAATTCCAACCCCTTGATATCCCCCAAATTGAAGATGTCTCAATATTAATCCAGGGTTTTGGCGCCGTCGGTGCACATGCTGCACGTCTTCTTATGGAACGGATTCCAGGTTGTTTGGTCACGGGGATCAGCGATGCCCTTGGCTATCTATACGACCCAGCAGGACTTCCAACCCAGGAGCTTTTTGATCTATGGGAATCGCATGGCTTAGTTACACGCCCGTATGCACAAGCGAACTTCTTGTCCCTTGAGAACGCTGCACCGTCAGTGAAGTACTCAACAGATCCCGATGATCTGCTGCGCGAGTCAGGATTTTGCCTGATGCCAGCCGCACCAATAGCCAATTATCTCGATACCGACCCTTCCACGAAACCTTCGATGACCGTTGCCAAAATGGGTAAGTGGTCAGTCATCATAGAAGGTGCGAATACCTATTCTCCCGACCCAGCGCGCAAAGCCGCGCGTGCCCGAATGGAAAGGGCTGTTTACCGGGAAAATGGTGTATTGATTGCTACGGATTATCTAGTCAACTCCGGAGGAGTAATTTTTGCCGCCCAAGAACACCTGATCAAGACACCAGTTGAACTCCGGATTCCTAAGCACATGCTAGGTGATCGCCAAGCTGTGGATCGCTGGTTAGGTGAAAACGCTTCCGGTTTCGATCAGTTGGCTGAACAGCGCCGAGCCGCAGCAGAGAACTACCGTGATGATGTAATCCGTCGCAACATGCGCGAATTGGTAGACCTTCTGATAACTGATGCCGATATGCTACCATATGAAGCCGCTGAGAGGATCAGCATTCAGCGGATCGCCTCAAGTGAATCGGATCGAACAGCCCGCGAGTTGATGGTTCCCATCCCCACAATCACTTCCACCAACACTGCCCAGGATGCTGCTAAATTACTGATTGATTCCGGCAGCCCTATCTTAGCTGTCACAGCGACATCTGGAGAATTAGTTGGTGTTGTTACAAGTTGGGACATCACGCGTGCAACAGCGCTCGGCTCCCCAGATGACACACCTTTAGAGAAAGTGATGACTCATGAAGTGATTACATCGGCACCTCATGACAGCATCTTGGACATGCTTCGTAAATTAGAGCACCACGAGATATCGGCAATGCCAGTGGTTGACGATGACTGTGTTGTAGGTGTCGTAAGTGCAGATTTATTGGCTACCCGGTCATTGATGCGTCTTGTCCAATCTCAGCTACCCACATAACAAAATAATAGGGAATGTGATGTTAATAACCGCATTCCCTATCAGGTCACTTAAATACGATCTGAGTGTCAGTGCAAGCTATATGATCGCTGCCAGCATTTTTACAACTGCCTGGTAGACCGGTGATTCATCCCCTAATTCGATCAGCGGTTTCCCGCTGGCGTCAAACTCTGTTAATTCCAGATTTGCTGGTACAACACCCAGCAGGGGCACATCCAATCGGTCAATTTTCTCTTGTAAGATATCGGGGATGGTACCATTTAAGCGATTCAGTATCAAATAGGAATTTTCAATATTGATATCTAGTTCTTTTCTGAATTCCGCTATCCGCTCCGCCGCTACAATTTCCTCGCTGCGAAGGATCACTCACAATAAGCAAATGCTCGACATCACGGGTCGTCCGCCGGCTTAGATGCTCCATACCAGCCTCGTTGTCAATAATTATAAAAGCGTAATTCTTGCTAATGCTGTCCACTACTTCACGTAAATTGTGGTTGACAGCACAGTAGCAGCCCTGCCCTTCGGGTTGACCCATTGCGATGAGATCAAAATCGTCTCCTTCAGAAAGCGCTGCGCGCACCTGGTAATCTAAATATTCCCGTTTGCTGATCCCCCCCGGAAGGGCGCCCATCGTCGCGCCACCTGCAGTCAGAGATTCTTTCACTTGAGCTAACATATCTTCACGGATATCTCCGATTGTCCAGTCCATTTCTAATCCCAGGACCATATTTAGATTCGCGCTAGGATCCGCATCAATAGCTAATACCGCACCCTTTTGGTTATCAACTAAGTACTTAATCACCATTCCAGCAATCGTAGTTTTACCTACACCACCCTTTCCCGCCAATGCAATTGTCGTTGACATTATCTTACACCTTCCTCAAGAAGCAATCTTTTGATTGAGATTGCTAACAATTTTTTCTGCTGCGATCTTCAATTCCGGGGCATGGTCATAGACTGGGATACCCAATCGATCTGCTTCCTGGACTTTCATATCTGCGGGAAGTGTTCCAATAACCTCTAATCCAGGCGATACCTGAGTTAGAAAATCGACCTCTTCCGCATTACGCACCTTGTTACCGACCAGCCACAAATTCGTTAGCCCGATATCCATTGCCAATTTCTTTATCTGAGCAGCAGTACCGATGGAACGTTTAGTCGGTTCTACTACCACTAACATGGCGTCGACGAAATCAACAGTCGCGCGTCCCAAATGTTCAACCCCTGCGTACATATCCAAGATCAAGACATCGTCCTTGCGAAAGAGCAGATGCGTGAAGAGAGTTTTCAGCATAGCACTTTCCGGACAGATGCATCCTGAACCACCCAGGTCAACAGCACCCATTTCTAGTAAACGTACATTGTTATGTATCACGCTGAACCGCTCAGGAATATCGTCCACTCGGGGATTAATCGTAAAGAAACCACCGGTTGTCCCAGGTTTAGCACCCGTACGTTCGTAAATTAGGTCATCCATTTCTGAGATTGGATGCAAATTCTCTTGCAGTTCCGGTGGAAACCCGAGCGCTCCTGCAAGACAAGGCGAAGGATCAGCATCGACTGCGAGAACTTCCCGGCCTGCATCTGCATATACTTGAGCAATTAACGCGGCTAAAGTGGTTTTCCCAACGCCGCCTTTTCCAGTTATTGCTAGTTTCATCGGCTTAGATCTTTTTTATCATCCTTTCTTTTGGATTAATCTCGGACCATCGGGTCGATCCTCGACTTCATATCCGAAGTCATTCAATTGGCCGCGTAGTTCATCCGCTAGCGCCCAATCTTTACTCGCTCTTGCCGCTTGACGCTTTTCAATCAAGGTCTGGACCTCAGCAGGGATATCAGTAGATTTGGGAGCCCATTCCTTTAGCTGCAACCCCAATACTCGGTCGAATATTAAAATCGTGGCTTTTTTTGTCGCATCCGGCAAGTCGCTTCGTACCAAATCCCATGCGACTGCAATCGCGCGCGGCATGTTTAAGTCCTCATTGATCTGTGCGACAAATTTATCCATGAAATCTTCATCGACATTTCCAGGAGTACCCCAACTATAAACCGATTGCCGCAGTCGTTCCAAAGAAGTCGTCGCGCTGTCTAAACCCTCCCAGGTAAAGGTCAGTTTCGAACGGTAATTGGCATTTAGACAGAAATAACGATATGCTAAAGGGTCATAGCCATTTTCAACCAGCGTATCAAGCCTGAGAAACTCTCCCGAGGATTTCGACATCCTTTCAGTATCCAACTGCAGGAAATATCCATGCATCCAGAAGTTAGCAAGCCTTGTCCCATAGCAAGCTTCGGTTTGGGCGATTTCGTTGGTGTGATGGACATTGATATGGTCCTCTCCGCCGCAGTGGATATCGAAAAACTCGCCCAAATACTTCGCGGACATTGCTGAGCATTCGATGTGCCAGCCAGGGAAGCCGACCCCCCATGGGCTATCCCACTCCATCTGACGCTGTTTATCTTTCGGGCTGAACTTCCACAAAGCAAAATCGGTCACGTTCATTTTCTCGCCCATGTCGATCCGTGACCCAGCTTGCAACCCATCTATATCCAGCCGGCCAAGGGTGCCATAATCAGAAAGCTTTGAAGTATTAAAATAAATCCCATCGGAAGTCTGCGTAGGTATATCCTTTCTTCTCAATGCATCTCACAAAGTCAATTTGCTCTTGGATATGGTCAGTAGCCCGGCACCAGATGGTTGGATCTATGATGTTCAGGTCGCTCTAGATCATTTCTAAATGCCTGGGTATACTGTTCTGCGATTTCCTGGGCGGTTTTTCCAGTCCGCCGAGAGCCTTTCTCCATCTTATCTTCGCCAGTATCTGAATCCGAAACAAGATGCCCAACATCGGTGATATTCATCACATGGTTCACGATGTAGCCATTAAATTCCAGCACCCGTCGTAAAAAATCTTCGAATATATACGTCCGCAGGTTGCCAATATGGGCGAAATCATAGACAGTTGGACCACAGGTATATAAACCTACCCTGCCAGGTGCGAGCGGTTCGAATTCTCGCAATTTTCGCTCATATGTATCATATAGCTTCAAGATCATGTTCTCTTCCTACCATCGTTGTTAACGCAGCCCTTCTTTAGCAAATCCACCGTATTATACCTGCTCTCGCTCCACTCACAACAAGATCCCGCAATAGATGCGTTCCGATTCATCAATAAGCTTTTCCCGGGAAATCGAGACAAACAATAATGAAAACTAATTTGTGCTTTTTTTCACAATATATGTTATAATGTGCGAAATAGCTTTGGAAGTAGGCAAGCGTACAGTCACTGTTTCAGCCTGACTCGAAATTAAGGATCCGAGGATCCATCATATTCATTGGCTTGCCGCCACCACCCACGGCAAACAATACACCACTCAATTCAAGTCATGGCTAGCATAGCATGCGAGAGGAGGTAAGCCGGATGAGCCAAAATCCCAACGATAGTACTCCCATGCCGAATACGGTTCATTCTAGTAGGTCTAGCCCTAATATTGGCGTATATATCTGTCACTGCGGGACGAATATCGCAGGAGTTGTGGATGTTGAAGCGGTATCGGATTTCGCCTCACAACTTGAAGGGGTAAAAATTTCCCGTACATATCCTTATATGTGCTCGGACCCCGGACAAGAGTTGATCAAAGATGATGTCATCAACCAAAACTTAGACCGGGTCGTTGTCGCCTCGTGTTCACCATTGATGCATGAGACAACTTTTCGAGCCGCCTGCGGCGAAGCTGGATTAAATCCTTTCCTTTTCCAGATGACCAATATCCGCGAGCACTGTTCATGGGTAACCGACGATCGAGCTAGTGCAACGCAAAAGGCAAAATCTCTGGTTTCAGCTGCGATACACCGCGTGGCTCATCATCTACCATTGAACACCCGCCAGGTAGATGTGGGACAATCCGTACTTATAGTGGGCGGTGGCATTGCTGGAATTGAGGCTGCTCTGCGTTTAGCCGATTCCGGCAAGCATGTCTACTTGGTTGAGCGACAGCCTAGTATCGGTGGGCACATGGCCCAGCTGTATAAAACATTCCCCACCCTAGATTGTGCAGCTTGAATACTCACCCCGAAAATGGTGTCCGTCGGACGCCACGAAAACATCACTCTGCTGAGCTACAGTGAGGTTGAATCTGTCCAGGGTTATGTCGGCAATTTCACTGTCACTATCAGGAAAAATCCTAGGTACATAAACGAAGATTTGTGTACTGGCTGCGGTACGTGCGTAGAGAAATGTCCTTGGAAAAAAATACCTTCAGAGTTTGATCTGGGTAAGGGGAATCGACCAGCCATATATTTTTCTTTTGCCCAAGCCGTTCCCCGTATTCCCGTCATCGATGTAAAAAACTGTGCATATTTCCGGAATGGTAAATGCCGGGCGTGTGAGAAATTCTGCCAAACTGGAGCAATTGACTTCCAACAACAAGCAGAGGTGGTCGAATTCAACATTGGCACGATCATCTTAGCAACGGGATTCAAAGATTTCGATCCGGGTAAAGCACCGCAGTATGGATATCCAGTACTGGATGATGTCCTCACCGGGATGGAATTTGAACGTATCGTTAACACAGGTGGTCCAACAGTTGGAGAAATCCGCACCGTAGATGGCCGAAAACCAGAACGGATTGCGATCCTGCATTGTGTTGGCTCACGCGATAAGGATCTTCACGAGTACTGCTCCCGCGTATGTTGTATGTACTCCTTGAAATTAGCGAAACTTATCCGGGATTATAGTGACGCGGATGTTGTCGAGTTCTATCGTGATATGCGTACATTTGGGAAAGGGTATGAGGTTTTTTATAAACACGTTCAGGAACAAGGGGTTGAATTCGTTCGCTTTGAGAAAGCTATCGCCGTCAGCCGCCATAATGGCCGGCTGCAAGTTTCAACAAAGGATATATACAGCGGCGAAGAACTACATACTCTTGTCGATATGGTTGTGCTCAGCACTGGATTTGAGCCCCAAGATGATCAATTAAAGACAGCCAAGAAGTTCGGCGTCAGCCTCAGCCCCGATGGGTTCTTCATGGAGAAACACCCTAAGTTAGCTCCTGTAGAAACCGCAACGGACGGTGTCTACTTAGCCGGTGCTTGCCAAAGTCCTAAAGATATTCCGGATAGTGTTGCACACGGTAGTGCAGCTGCGGCAGCAGCACTTTCATTGATGGATGCAGGACATGTAGAACTAGAACCTTTTACTACGTATGTAATACCTGAAAAGTGTGGCAGCTGCCACACTTGTGAAGGCCTCTGCCCCTATGGAGCCATACAGATGGTGCCTTTCGAGGATCGGCTTGTAGCGTCAATCAACGAAGTTCTCTGCAAGGGTTGTGGGGCTTGTGCTGCAGCTTGCCCTTCTAGTGCAGTAGTGCAGCATGGTTTTACTGATGCTCAAGTCCTAGCAGAGATTGAAGGCGCCTTATTGGAGAGATTGCAATGAATTTGGAGAAAATCAGGACTGGAGTGTATGTTTGCCACTGTGGCAGTAATATCGCGTCTACAGTTGATGTAGATGATGTCGCGAACTATGCCAGTGATTTACCAGATGTATCGCTTACTCGTCACTATACATATATGTGCTCTGACCCGGGGCAGGACTTGATTAAGGATGATATCCAGACACATGCGTTAAACCGGATCGTCGTCGCGTCATGCTCTCCCCTGATGCACGAAGAAACCTTTAAAAATGCTTGTAAAGCTGCAGGTCTCAACCCCTTCTTTTTCCAGATGGCAAATATCCGCGAACATTGCGCGTGGGTGATTGATGACCGAGTTCAGGCAACTGCCAAAGCAAAAAATATGGTTTCTGCAGCTGTTCGTCGTGTCCGCCACCATGCACCACTATCTATGCGCAGTGTGGATATGCAGCAATCCGCGCTAATCGTCGGTGGCGGAATCGCTGGTATTGAGGCTGCACTTCGCTTAGCCGATGCCGGTAAGCAAGTGTATTTGGTGGAACGCGAGCCCAGTATTGGCGGCCATATGGCTCAGCTCTATAAAACATTTCCTACTCTAGATTGTGCGGCTTGAATACTTACACCAAAAATGGTGTCCGTTGGACGCCACAAGAATATCCAGCTTTTGAGCTACAGCGAAGTTAAATCGATATCGGGCTACGTCGGTAATTTCAAAGCCAAGATTCAGCGCTATCCCCGTTACATCGAAGAAGAAAAATGCACTGGCTGTGGAAAATGTGCTCAAGCCTGCCCGGTGGATACGGTAAATACTTTCGATGTTGGGATCAGCACACGTAAAGCCGCCTATCGCCATTCCGCCCAGGCAGTGCCCGGCGCTTATGTTATCGAGAAACAAGGTATAGCCCCTTGTAGGGATGCCTGTCCGACAGACCAACGCGCTCAAGGTTATATTGCATTGCTGCGGCAAAAACGCTATGCAGATGCGTATTGGGCAATTCGCCGAGAACATCCTTTCCCATCAGTTTGCGGGCGGGTCTGTAATCACGCCTGCGAAGATGCCTGCAGCCGGGGAATATTTGATTCGCCGGTTAATATTATGGGGATTAAACGCTTCATCTCGGATTGGGCTTTTGAGCATCGCAGTGAGTTAGCTTTTACCCAGGATAAATCACTGATCGGCTCACCTTTTAAATCCGACCCTAAACCGACCGGCAAAAAAATCGCCATCATCGGTGCAGGACCTGCTGGCCTGACCGCTGCTCTAGATCTCGTCCGGTTAGGGCACAAAGTTACAGCTTATGACTCTTCGCCGGTCGCTGGCGGGATGATGCGGGTCGGCATACCCCCGCACCGGTTGCCGCATAAATACCTAGATTGGGAAATTCAACAGATTCTGGAAGAAGGTGTGGAGCTGGAGCTCAATACTAGGGTTGATGATATCGCAAGTCTGCTTGATAACGGCTATGATGCTGCCTTGATCGCTTCTGGGGCACACATCGCGAAAAAACTCCCCATTCGTAACTCCAATCACCCCGATAACCTCTTGAGCCTGGATATCCTGCGAAATGCATGCTTAGGAAAGAGTCATGATCTAGCCGGTAAAAAGGTAGTAATCCTCGGAGGTGGCAATGTTCGCGTTAGACACTGCCCGTACAGTGCTGCGTCTCGGTGCGTCAGAAGTACGGCTAGCATGTCTCGAAACCCGAGGTGAAATGCCTGGTTTCGACTGGGAGATCTTGGTCGCTGTTGAAGAAGGAATCGAGATTTGTCCGGGACGGACTTTTCACGAAATAATCGTTGAAAATGAGCGTATAACTGGGATCCGCTGCTCGAGTGTAATGTTTCATGGTTTCAAGCGCAGCCGGCCAACTTTCGATATTATCCCAGAAACAGAACACATTTTGCCGGCAGATATCGTTGTTTGGGCGATTGGTCAGCGACCAGACTTCTCCTTCTTACCGCTGGATGGCAGCATTAATATCCGTTATCCAATTGGTATCCAGTCTGATGAAGAGATGCTTACCACCAAGCCGGGCGTCTTTACTGCTGGTGACGTGCGCCGCGGGGTAACATTCTTCGTGGTCGATGCGATCGGAGAGGGTCATAAAGCTGCCCGTAGTATTGATCGCTTCTTGCGCGGTGAGCAGGGGCTCCGCGAACCGAGCAAACCTCCCGTTGTCCAATTGGACGCGCAAACGATCGAAAACAAATTAAATGCAGGTGTTGCCAATCGCATGGAAAGAGTACCAATAAAAAGCATACCGGTAAACCAAAGACACCATAATTTTGAGGAAGTAGACCTGGCGCTAACAGAGGCAGAAGCGCTCGCCGAAGCCGAACGCTGTTTACGCTGTGGAATATGTTCTGAGTGCCTTGAATGTGTTGTCGCGTGCGAACGAGGTGCCATCGACCATAATATGCAGTCACACTACCTCAATCTAGATGTTGGAACCATCGTATTGGCAACCGGCTTTAAAGATTTTGACCCCCGTGCTGTCCCAGAGCTCGGTTTTGGACAAATCGATAATGTGATCACGGCAATGGAATTTGAAAGGCTGATTAATTCAAGCGGCCCAACCGAAGGCAAAGTCTTGCTGAAGAATGGGCAAGCACCAAAGAGTGTCGCAATTTTGCATTGCGTCGGCAGCCGGGATGATCGCTACCATGATTATTGCTCACGGGCTTGCTGCATGTACTCACTAAAGCTCGCCCAGCTCGTGCATGATTATGTCAATGCTGAAGTATTCGAGATCTACCGCGATATGCGTACTTTTGGCAAGGATTATGAGGAATTTTTCAACCGCACCCGTGAAAAAGGGATCAACTTCTACCATGGGGTAGTCAAATCAATTCAGCGTCAGAATGGCAAGCTCCTTGTTTCGTGGGACGAGAATTTCTTTAATCAACCTGACCGCGTTGCTGTAGATATGGTAATCCTCGCGACCGGTTTCGAACCCCAGGATGATACCGCTCAAGTGGCGAAATTATTCGGTGTCAGCCGCAGCCGAGATGGCTATTTCCTCGAGCGGCATCCGAAGTTAGCACCGGTTGAGACGGCAACCGATGGAATTTACTTAGCCGGTGCCTGCCAGAGCCCTAAGGATATCCCGGATAGCGTTGTGCAAGCAGGCGCGGCTGCTGCAGCGGCTTTATCCATTATGGATCAGGGAACGATAAATATGGATCCGTCGATTGCCCACGTGGAAATTCAGCTATGCGCAGGGTGTGGCCAATGTGTTAATACCTGCCCCTACGAAGCGATTTCGCTGCAGCCTCTCGATAACCGCGGCCAAATCGCTTCTGTTAACAGCTACTTATGTAAGGGTTGTGGAACCTGTGCTGCTAGCTGCCCTAATAAAGCCATGTCATTGATCCATTACAATGACCAGCAGATCATCAGCGAGATTGTGGGCGCACTCCAACCGATTACACCAATCGTACCTGGGCTGGCAGAGATTAAGAGGTGATGTTGTGGATTTTGAACCAAAGATAATTGCTTTCCTTTGTACCTGGTGCAGTTATACCGGGGCAGACACCGCTGGTATAGCCCGCTTGAAAACACCGGCCAACGTACGTGCGATTCGCGTTCCCTGCTCCGGACGGGTTGCTCCAGAGATTATCATGCGTACATTCGATGAAGGGGCGGACGGTGTGCTGGTTTTAGGCTGCCATATCGGGGAGTGCCATTACGATTCAGGCAACCACCGCACTGCAAAGCGTATCCCGATATTAAGGTCGTTGATGTCCTTTGCTGGGCTCGATGCTGAACGCTTGCGGCTCGATTGGGTTTCTGCATCTGAAGGGGAACGTTTCTCCCGAATTGTAAATGAATTTACCGACACAGTTAAACTGCTTGGGCCAGTTCGATGGCGGATTGAAAAATCTTATCAACCCTATCCATCGCAGGTAGATACGGTCGGGAATGTTCCAATGATCCCCGGTCTGCTTTCTCAGACAACAAGAATGACTGGTCAGGCTTCTCAGATAAACAGCCAATTAACCCTGAATATTCAGTCCACCGCACAAGAACTACTTGAGAGCGGTCAAGTTAACTGTATCATCGGGTATGAGATCGGAACCCACGGCGGACACGCCCAGCGTTTGTTTACTCTCCAGAAGATGCAGAGAGACTGGTATGGAACCAGGATTGCACTCATAACTTAACCACCTATCTTAATGACAAGCTAACCTCCACTTCTAATGGTCCTAGACACCAACAAATTGGTATCATCGTAAAACCGTGTGATTGCCGCTCCATAAATATCCACCTCGCCGAAAATCGTTACAACCGTGATGACATACACATTATCGCAGTGAGCTGCAATGGTATTCGCCAGGGGGCAGGGACAACAGGACCAACTTTACCAAAACTAGCTACTTACCAGGCGCGCTGTTTAACCTGTTCACAAGTAGAACCCGTAATTTACGACACCTACCTAGAACAACCAGGTGGTAAAGAAGGTTCAACCCTAATACCAGAAAGTGCTGGTCCTCAAACTGCACAGATATATTCGCTATCTACAGAAGAGCGGATGGACTTCTGGTTGGGGCAGTTTGACCGCTGCATCCGCTGTTATGCGTGCCGCCAAGTGTGCCCAAGCTGCGATTGCCCGACTTGTTTATACGAGAGGGATGACTCACTCTGGGTAGGTTTAGGTGTTGGCATCAATGAAAAGCGGACCTTTCACCTCGGGCGCGCATTTCATCTTGCAGGACGCTGTATGGAATGCAACGAGTGCGAGCGAGTCTGTCCCGTTGGTATCCCCATCAGCTTACTTAACCGCCAACTAGCTCAAGAAATGGAAAACCTTTTTGACCATCGCGCTGGTGAATATCCCCATCCATCTCCACTGCTTACAATCCTCGGAGGTCAGGAGCACCTGCCATGATTTACATCAGGCCTGGACGACGTACCAGTACCACCCGAAGGAGAAGGACGTCGTCTGGGCGCAGCGGGTCGCCCGCTCGATGGGGATGCCGCAGCGGATGGTGCTGCCCCAGGGTCGCGACTGGGCGGACCAGCAGGCCACCGTGCGGCGCCGGCTGGAGTTCCAGACGTGGATGCACACCTGGCTCTTCCCGCTGGCCGACGCGCTGCACGACCAGCCGCTGCCGGCATCGACGGCGGCTACGGCGACGCCCTGCTGCGCGCCGACCTGGCAGGCAAGGCCGCCCGCGGGGACCTGCCGTGGCCGCAGTCGCTCTTCGACGGGATGGGCGGGCGGCGGCTCGACTTCCTCGCCGACGGCGCGGCCGCCCCGCTCCGCGAGGCTGCCTTGACGGCGTACTCCGACCTGGGCGCGACCGTCGCCGACCACCCCAACCGGCACACCCTCCTGCAGCTGCTCACCCGGCAGAACCGCGCGGTGACCACCGCGGCGCGACTGCTCGTCGGGCCGGAGACGGAGGTGTGGATGCCGTTCGCCCACCCGTCGGTGGTCCGGGCCGCGCTGGCGGTCCCCCTGGCGCAGAAGCAGGACCACTGCTACTACCGCGAGATGCTCCGCACCGCCTGCGGCCCCGAGGGCCACCCGTTCGAGCAACCACCCGGGCGCGCGCAGCCAGAAGGTCCGCAACGCCTTCCTACCCCCGGCCCTCGTCGGGTCGCTGATGGCGACGGTGCGGCGCAGCGAGCGGGCGACCGCCCTGCTCGGGCCACTGCTGCGCGAGGCTCTGGCGGCCGAGGACGTCGAGCCGCTGCGGCGGCGGCTCCGGCCGGTCGATGTGCTGGCCTGGGCCGCACTGCTCGCCGACGTCGAGGAGGAGTACGCCGGCCGGCTGGACTGGTCGGGCTGGCCCGGCGGCTCATCCGACTCCACCCCGTGGGGATAGTCCAGTGCTCTTTCGGGCCGTTTCGCGGGATTTCACCCCGCAAACGCACTGGACTATCTCTCCTCGCGGGAACGTCTCGTGGGTTCGTCCCTCCGCGCCGTCCCCCGGAGACGCAGCGACCCGCAGGCGTTGACCTCACGACGAATCGTGACGCCGTCCGGGGGGACGTGCCCGGATCGCCTGCGGGTCGGGTGACTGCGATGGATTCGCCAGCGCGTGGCCCAGTCGAAGCTCGCGCACCGGCCGGGTGCTGCTAGCGCGCAGCCACCTCACGCGTCCTTGAAGAATTCATTCCTCGGACCACCTCCTTTCCGTGTCCGACCACCGTAGCGCGGCCCGGCCCCCGCTCAAGGGGCTTTTTGGTCTTCAACCAGGCGGTTGACAACACCTCCCAGGGGCGGCCACCATCGAGACTCCACGCTCGCCCCAGGCCCGAACCCCGAGGATCACGCCGATGCCCCTGCCACACGACCCGGCCGACCGCCACCGCGCGGTGGCCGCCACGTTCGCCGAGGCCGCCCGAGCGGTGACCGACTGGGACGCGCCGAGCCCCGTGCCCGAGTGGCGCGCCCGCGACGTCGTGGGTCACCTCGTCGAGTGGCTGCCCGGCTTCCTCTCGTCGACCGACGCACGGCTCCCCGAGGTGTCCCTCGACGACCCGGTCGCCGCCTGGGAACGCCGGGCGGCCGACGTCAGTCGCTGCTCGACGACCCCGCCTCGGCCGTCCGGACGTTCAGCAACCCGCACACCGGCGAGTTGGGGCTGCGCGACGCGGTCGACCGGTTCTACACCTCGACGTGCTGATGCACGCCTGGGACCTCGCGCGCGCCGCCGGCCGCCCCGACCCGATCCCCCCAGACGTCGCCGAGGAGATGCTGGTCGGGATGACCGGGATGGAGGAGCTGCTCCGCTCCTGGGACAGTTCGGCCCCGCCGTGCCGGCGCCCGAGGGCGCCAGCCCCGGCGACCGGCTGATGGCCTTCCTCGGCCGAGACGCGACGCTGCCGCCGACGCCTGAGCCGGCCTAGGCGACCGCCTCCTCGCCGGCGCCGGCGAACTGCGAGCGGTAGAGCCGCGCGTAGGCCCCCTCCGCCGCCAGCAGCTCCTCGTGGGTGCCCTGCTCGACGATGGCGCCGTCCTCCATCACCAGGATCAGGTCGGCGTCGCGGATCGTCGAGAGCCGGTGGGCGATCACGAAGGAGGTGCGGTCACTGCGCAGGGCGTTCATCGCCTGCTGCAGCAACAGCTCGGTGCGGGTGTCGACCGAGGAGGTCGCCTCGTCGAGGATGAGCAGCGCCGGCTCGGACAGGAACGCTCGGGCGATCGTCACCAGCTGCCGCTCCCCCGCCGACAGGTTCGACCCCTCGTCGTCGATGACGGTGTCGTAGCCGTCGGGAAGGGAGTGCACGAACCGGTCGACGAACGTCGCCTGCGCGGCCGCCAGGATCTCCTCCTCGGTGGCCCCGGGCCGGCCGTAGGCGATGTTGTCGCGGTC
>CAVVAJ010000007.1:0-1181915 GCA_963746255.1 uncultured Chloroflexia bacterium
GCAGCCATCCATACACCAGCGGTCGTATCTTTGCTTTTATTACAATTGGAGCGAACCGACTTCCGCCTTCTCGATAATGTACACGCAGCATCTCAGGCCAGCAGCGATCATCTGCTAGCACAGATTTTCCACTATGGTGCAAGCGGAAATTTGCCCAAAGCCGTGGATGGTAGGCTAATGGTGTTAGTTTTGCTAAACGCACCCATAGGTCATAATCCATAGCAAAGTAGAATGTCGGGTCAAGTGGGCCAACTTTTCGCCATAGGTTTGAGCGGAAGAAAGCGGCTTGCTGGGGGATGTGGACAAAACCACGTCTCAATCGCTTGTAGTCCGTCTTTCTTGCGGGGAACTGCCCGATGATATTTCCACTCTCGTCTATCAGGTTTGCATCGCCATATACCATGCCGACTTCAGGGTGCGATTGCAGGTAATCAACGGCTCTCTGACACTGCTCCGCTAAGATAAGTGTCATCAGAATTAATCCATGCTATGATTTCACCATTGGCATGTGCAAAACCCTTGTTTATCGCGTCTGTTTGGCCTTGATCTGCTTCGGATACCCACCAACCCAATTTGTCGGCATATTTCTCTATGATGGCTTTGCTATTATCCGTCGATCCTCCATCGACGATGACATATTCAATATTGGAATAATCTTGATGAAGTACAGATTGGATCGTCTCTTCCAAGTAATCTGCTTGGTTATATGATGGGGTTACGATTGTTACTAAGGGCGGCATGATTATCCCTAACTTATATCAGGGTAATACTCTTGCACGAGATCTTTCGTAATCGCTTTTATCCGTTCGATTTCCCCATCTGTCATGCGTTTTTTCCAATTAGACAAATTTTCTTGGCTGTTGAGTTGATATGAGTGGACTCCATTTCTGGAGACCTCGCTCGGGTTTGCAGTGTTGCTAGATTGATGCACTGCTTTTTGCGCTTTATCGTTGAAGTCTAAACCAAGTAATGCAAATAACTTCTCAAAGCCAGATATAGGATCGCGCGATAAATCTTCGTGCCGGACGATATGAATTTCAGGGTACTTGGTGGTGTATGTACTCAAAGTTTTATAGAGCATCATCCAAAGGAAACCGCTTTGTTCAATAATGTCGGTATCGTCAATATTCATCATTGCAGAACAGAACTCCGCCAAGCAATCGCGCATCAGAAGGGGCTGTTCCAGCAGATCTTGAAACGAAAAAGGCCAATTCAAGCGTTTCAAACTGCTCGCGAAGGCAGCTGGGTTACGAATGCTGACAACGACATCACAGTTCAATTGCTCAATGAACCATGGAATTGAAAAAATGGCGAATGGATCTTTGATTAAAGGGCGTTGCTTCTGGATGCGCCCACGGAGGAAATTTGCCCAGTCTCTGCCCATCCGCAGCACATCTTTCATGCTTTGTAAGGTCTTGAACTCTAACCAAGGATGGTAGTCGAAGACAAGGGTTTCTTTAAAGGCTGACAGAAATTCGTCTTCATTATCTTTACATATATAGGTGTACCAGTAGTTTGTCGGCGCGCGCATAACCCCTAATCGATGAAGAACATTTAGTGGTTCGCTGATATAAGCTGCCTGGCCACTGGCTGCGAGCATTTTGCCAATCCAGGTTGTTCCGCTCCGATGGATGCCGGTAACCAAGATCGGTCGATTATTGGATTGTTTATCGGTCAAGTGGGCCATACATGTACGGAATCAAAGATTTCCCCCCGTCTGTGGTGCTAACAATTTGAGGATTAACATCTTCTCCTGTCAAAATCACGTCTTCCTAAGGCTCGTTTTTACACGGTAGTACCAATTTGATAATCCTTCGCCACCGATCAGGCTAAGCACAGCATAGATCATACGGTGCCAATGCCTAAGAGTGAAGATTGGATCTGCGCGCAGAGCAACCCAATAAGATTGAAGCGCCTTGTGCGGCATACCACCGTCCAACAAGTATCGTCCATTCAAGCGGTATGCGCCGGCTGTAATGCTGTTCCGATTATGTTCGACTAGCGACGCAAGTTCAGGATCATTGGTCATCCATTCGTAGATCCGTAGAACCTCTTGTCCAAAATCCCCAGCTTCGGATACATTTTTTGCTCCCATATGGTGACGGGCTGCAGCCAAAAAACTGGGCATGTGTAGGATAGGGGCTCGCTGCGCGATTCTGATCCACAACTGGTGGTCAAGTAAGTATTGATAAGATTCATCCAAGAAGCCGGTATGTTTGAGTATGCTGTACCGCATGAATACAGCCGGCTGGCAGATGATCCGGAATGCCATTAACTCTGTCAGTCCCCAGTTTCCGAATATCAGTTTATTTAGGGTATTGCCCTCTTGGTCGACGGTTATTGCATCACCAAACACCATCCCTAACGCTGGCTGGCTAACGAGCATTGCTATGGCATCTCTGATTGCGTCTGGCTGATAATAATCGTCAGAGTTTAACCAGCCCACTATATCGCCGTTTGCGCGGGCTAAACCCTTATTAATTGCATCGGCTTGACCTTCATCCCTTTCTGAAACCCACCACGCCAGTCGGTCTTGATATCTACGGATGATATCAACGCTGCCGTCACTGGAACCGCCATCCACAACAATATATTCTATCGGCGCATAATCTTGGCTTAGCACCGATTGGATAGTTTGCTCTAAAAACGTTGCTTGGTTGTAGGAGGGGGTGATGATCGTTACGAGTGTCACGGAGATTGCCCGGCTAAACCATAGATTAGATAGCCTCCCCCTTCCCCGACAACGGGATAATTGCTTTCGAGCATCTTCTTCAAGTCGGGCTGGTCGTTGAATTGGTTGAAGCTTGTGATCACAAAGTAACTTTTACCGTCGGTTTTCTTATCAAAGAAGTTTTCAAATTCCTTCTCATTCCCGCGCAGTTTGGATAACTGGCGTTCGCCTCTATTTGGCCATAGCGTTACTTTGCGCCAGCCAAAATACATTAACCGGTAGCCATAATCCTGCGTGAGCGCTATGATCTTGCCATCGCTAGGTAGATATGAGGCGATTTCTTCCCAAAAAGCAGGCTCGTGGCGGAAATCTTGACTGTTGAATTCTGCAATTGATAACCAGGCAGTGAAAATGAAACCGACTAGTACAATACCGATAAAGGCAATTTGCCAGATTCTTTTCTGTTCGCGGAGTTTTTCAATTAGCAGTTCAACAACGGGAACGAGGGAGAGGCCGATGATGGGTATCAGCTGAATGTGGTAATAATTGTGAGTGTACATCTGGTACGGCAGAAATAGTCCATAGATGAGATAACCAGCCCACATCCCCAGTAAGAGAGCCCGGTACCTGGGTTTAGCGATAAGGACCCCGGTCAGTGCTAACAATATTGCAGCAAACCCCATGATGCTTTGCACCAAGCTGAACCAGCGGACATATAGGGAAGGGTCGAGTAAGAGATGGGATAATGATAAAGTCCAGCTAGTAAAATAATCTGATGCCCGCCCGCCGCGGTTAATGTAAAAGATCGCCGACGGCAGTATCATCAAGAATGCCATCAGCCAAACCTGCAAATTTCGCCAGAAACGCTTAATACCGAGCGTGTACAGCACCAGAGCAATCGCTGCTCCACCCACGATGTAGACGGCAACAACTTTGGTCAGGATAGCCATGCCGCCTAATACGCCGGAAATCACAGCCCATTTCCAGCCGGGTTTCTCAGACCATAGATATAAGGAGTATATGGTCAGGATGACCCACATGACCATACCCGGGTCCGGCTGAAAAGAGCGGCTAGCTTGAACACCGAAAGGCAGCACGACATAATATGCCAGGGCGAACAAGGCACTCGTGAAGGAGGCAATACGACGGGCAAGTCCATAGAGTGTAATTCCCCCCACTATCCAGAAGAGCGAGTTAATAATCCGGGCTACCCACCAGTTTTCCTCCCCCGTCAAGAGGTATATATATGCTACGATTTTTTCTAGGATTGAAGGTTCATACTGTCCAGTTGAGCCCCAGAATGCAATCGCCTGTTCCCGTAAATCCGGATCGGGATTTGGGAGCATAACATAATACATGCCGCGCGCGATAATTGCTCCGCGCAGCTGCCGGGTTGAGTGAAAGTCGATAGGGGGATCAGTCAGGTCGTATAGTCGCAGAATTAATCCAAAAAGAAGAAGAAGGGCGACCAATAGATATTGGTATGAGCGTTTCATATTATTAATGTATACGGTGTTTGGGAATTATGATTAGATTGTATAGAATATTCTAAAATAATGCATTAAAATCTACCTTCGGAAATATGTCCAGCATACCACCTACCGTGGCGTCAATCACTGTTTTCCCTGCCCGTTGGTAGGCTTCGTTTGCCATCCGGTACGCTCGTTCAGAAGTTTCTAAATCGGGCAACTGCCAGCGAAAACCTTTTCCAAAATATTTTGCATCAAAATGGTCTGGGTCATCACCCTGTGAGACAACTGTCGAGTTCGGTTCTCCTTGGGTCGTGAAATTATGGTCGACGCCAATTAATATGACCTCATCGAAACCCATGTGATAGGCTAATTGCAAGGTGACATAAGTGACAGTCGCGCCCTCCCAAAGCCGTCCACGCACATCAGTGGCGAATTTGGGGCCCGAATAGGTAGTATGCAGGAACATCATGTCGTCTCTAGGTTTGATCAACGGATGTGAACGCCATGACAGGAATTTTGGCATCTCCAGGGTTCGGATATCGTCTGCACATTGTTCTATGACCAAGCTGTTCACAGATACATAATAGGAACTAGTAAAACCTAATTCGGGGAAGGCTAAGTAGAAGCGGTTCATCCCAAAGGAGATTTCATCTTTCAGAAGTGAGAGATCGGTGCGTTTGAGACTTGGACCGTTACCGATAATGAACGCGCGCCCGCCACGATGACAGTTTTGGTACTGCCCTAGCTGACGAATGCTGGCTCGTCGTAGTGGATGAAGAGCAGCGGCAGGCCATAAAGCCGCACGTTGAATAGCATAACGTGTAGAACTCGCGGTGTGCCAAATAGGCCGGGGCATTTTTTGTTTAATACTTTGCTTTGTTTCTTCCATCGTTTAGAGTGTGCCGACAATTATGGATCACGAATGATTGGGTTTGTCCAGGCATTGATTACTCCTCGCCATGGAATAGAATCACTCAGTGCTAAGACGCGCCGTTGCACCACCATCAATTACCAGTGCCTGTCCGGTCATAAACGAGGATTGTTTATCATCCGCTAGGAAGTATATGGCTTGAGCTATTTCATGTGGCTGACCAACGCGACCGTTCACCGTTTTCCTGGCAAGATTGTCCAATCTGGCCAGGATATCATCGCCCTGAACGTGACCACGACCCAAACCAGCACGCAGCATAGGCGTATCAACCGCACCAGGCAGGATAGCATTGGCACGGATGTTATCGGGCGCGAATTCAATCGCCAGCGCCCTCGTGAAGGCTAAAAGTCCCCCTTTACTGGCGGCATACGCGGCAATATTAGCGGAGGTGGCAATCGCATGAACTGATGAGACGTTAACAATCGCGCCTCCCCCAGCAGCCTTCAGCAGTGGATGCGCAAGCTTGATACCTAAAAACACAGAGCGTAAATTAGAAGCCATAACCATGTCCCAATCCTCAACACTGGTCTCCAGGAGGGGTTTAGCAATCTGTACGGCCGCGTTATTCACCAAGGCATGCAATTTCCCTGTGTATCTCTGTGCCTGCAGAAAGATCGTTTCGAGGTTCTCGCTGTCCGCAATATCTGATTGGATATAGAGTCCGCCTAGCGGGAATGGTTCTCCAAACAAAGCACGATCAACCCCGATAACCCGCCAGCCTGATTGGGCAAAGTGGTGCACTGTAGCGCGTCCGATACCTCCAGCCGCGCCGGTTATCAAAACAGAACGTTGATCGTTTTCTCTAGCGGGGACTGTATTCATTTTTTTGCCATCCTTAGTTCTAGGTCCTCGCTGGGAATGTTTAATCCCGTGAGTATATTGCGAATTGTGTTTACGTGTACCCGCTCCCAGGCAGCAGGGCTAGAATTGGCATTATGGGGGGCTAAAAGTACATTATCTAGATTTAAAAGGGGACTGTCAGGCGGCAGCGGTTCAATTTCATACACATCCATAGCAGCGCCGGCGATCTGCCTTCGCTGCAATGCTTCAGCCAAAGCGGCTTCATCCACAACTGGCCCTCTAGAGGTGTTGATCAAAACTGCAGAGTGTTTCATCATGGATAGGGTTTTCTTGTTTATCAGGTGTCGGCTGGAAGGATTTAGGTCGCAGCTTAAACTGACGAAGTCAGCGCGACGGAGGATCTCATATAGGTTGGTCATTTCTAGGTAATTTTCCACAATAAAATCCGGATCAATCGCAACGATATCTGTCCCCAGAACTTGCATACCAAATGCACACGCTCGACGAACGACAGCCTTACCTATCCGGCCTACGCCGATTACTCCAAGTGAACACTCGCTCAATGAGCGGCCTGGAATTTTATCCCAGCGTCCGGCTTTCATATCACTATCCATCCAGGGGTGGCGGCGGGCGAATGCAAGCATGTATCCAAATATCGTATCGGCTACGGGAAGAGTGAAGGCATTGGGCGTGCGGTACACATGGATGCCAAGTTGAGAACAGGCTGCTTGATCGATCGAGTCAATCCCAGTGCCCCACTTCGATAGCACTTTCAGTCTCGGCGAACATGCGTTCAATACGCGTACCGTGTAGCGGTCATCGCCACAAATCGCGCCATCGAATTTTCCAGCGTAGTTCAGCAGATCGCTCTCATCCATCCGCTCAATTACTTCTTTAGGAGAAATCACGTCCAATCCGTAATCTTTGAGAATAGGTTCGAAACGGTCCATATAGCGCAACATATAAGGTGCTGACACCAAGATAGTGTATATGGGTTTCTTGTGCATTATGCGTAGGTACTCCCTGGATTAGTTTCCATGTTCGCGCAATTTGTTGATTAAATATTCTGTGACCAGAAAATCCAATTCATTGTCAATATCCCAAGCTTCTTGGGGATCTAATTCAAACATATAAGGTCTTTCTCCCAGGCGGTTGCGGCGCTCGAGTAGGATTTCCCTGGTGAAGATGTATATGCAAGAGTTTTCCTGATATATGGGGGGTAAGTCTTGAGTTTGCAGCAGGATGGCTGGGTTGTGATTGATCGGTCGCGCAAGCTGGTCCCATAAGCGGTTCTGGAGACGTGTTACACCGAATAAGGAATCATAACTTGGATAATGTCTCAGAAAAATATCGATAGCTTTAGTGATAGTCGCTGCGCTCAATAATGGATTTGTGCTGTGGGTTTGTAAATAAAAATCAGCTTGTACCTGGGTTGTATCATATGCCAGGATTTCATTCATTGAGCATTCATTGGCACACAGATTCTGAGGTCGATCGATAATGTATACATCCGGGAAATTTTTCCGCAAACCTGCCATGATCGGCTTAGAATCGGTATCTACTACTATTTTATTGATCCCTGGGCAGTTCATTAGGGTGGAAATGATATGTTCGTACAATGGTTTCCCATTCAATGGACGATAATTCTTACCAGGCACACGCTGCGAGTGATGTCGCATTGGGACTAGAGCTGTGATTTGTGTCATGTTATTCGCACTCTTCAATAGAGATATCTATGGCTGCAACTGATCTGAGGCTTTGAGGTTTCGTGATTATTCGGAAAGGCGAGGATTGCTGGAATTGATGGCATTGAATTATTGTGTCTGAGCAGGGGTCGTAAATTCCGCACGACCAGTGTTTACCAGGCAAGATCCTTTTCGTAGCCAAGCTGGATTAATGCACGACCTGCAGTATCTATTATCAGTTTTTTATTCTCCGCATCAACCTGGTCTTTCCAAGCACCACTACCACCTTTTCGAAAAGTGGGCGATCTCTGTGGATCGATCCCTGCAAGCAGGACCTCTGTGGCTTCTGTTACATTTACCCTGGGGATGAAGCCATGCTTGATTACGTGTTTGAGGATGTTGCTGACTGACTCAAATTGCTGGTTAATAAGATTTTCATACATTAACACAAATACAGCCTCGCAACCCATCCATCCCAGGTAGGGTTCGAGCCGTTTCCCGATATCAGGGAAAGGGAATGGTGCATTTGGTAAACCGAGGATGCTTGTTCTCAAGCGCTCTTCAAAAGTTGATAATTCATTGGCGTAATAATTGTGCAGGATGTGTTTCGGTGCCATGTCGGTAACGTAATGGACATGGGATACGAGCACATCACGTGGGTCTCGGATGATGAAAAAAGATGCAATGCTTTGCTGGGACATGAATTTAACGACTTGATCGGTGGCATGCAGATGCCCGTATGCAATATTTCCTGCGTTCAAGCGCCGTAGATCATGGAGTATTTCCATTTCCGCTCTATGTCGACCATCCATACCATCATATGTGACGATCGCGGGCAACCCGCTATCGACAAACGGTCCCAGAGTTGTAAAGCCAGCCAAGATTTGCGTCAATAAATGCGTTCCACTCTTGGGAAATGAGTTCGAAAAAAGAATGGGTAAATCATCGATACTATAGTTGGGGTATTGCACCCGCTGTTTTGTTCTCCGCAGCGCTCGTCTAGCTAGTTTAACCTGGAACTGAGCTGATTTTAGAAATTTGTTACCCATTCATGATCGCCAGCAGAAACCTACCAACTGTTATCCGGTTCGTATCCCAATCTGAACAAGAGATCTCCAGTGTTTTCCTTGAAGTTCTTTATATTATCTGTGGTGAAGTATTCTCGCCAGTTGCCGGGCTGTCCTTTTCGGAAAGTTCCTGATTTACCAGGAGCAATACCCGCGTTCAATATCTGGATGGCTGAATGTCGTTCGGTATTGGGGTTGAAGCCTTTTTCTTCGAAGTAATCCAATAACTCTCCTAGGGCTAACTCGCGCTCGATGATCAAATTTTCGAATTTTAATGATAAGACGCTTGGCTTATCCAGCCAACCCAAATAACCATCATAGCGTTTTCGGACAGGGGTTAGCTCGGATCCAGCTTCAGTTACACCTATGATAGCAGCGTTGATCCGCTCCTCCATAGATGTCAGCTTCTCATTGTAGTATGTATACATCCAGTGGTTCTTGTGCATCTGTGTTGCATAGAAGACGTGAGACACAATCATATCGCGTGGATCTCGGTAAACGAATATAGTCGCTTTATTGTCTGCAGTTAACGTTTTTACGAACTCGGGTTGGGCACCAATATATCCGTACCCGATATCACCCGGTCGCATCTTATATAAGTTGTCAAGGATGTCAGTGTCAGTTAACTTGCGGTTATCTTCGGTGCGGTTTACTGGTGGGAAGCCCGGATTGACAAATGGCCCAAGGTGGATTAATCCCTGTAGCACTTGAATGATAAGGTGTGAACCAGATTTCGGCATCGCATTACCGAACACAATCGGCATACGCGCCAGTTCTTTTGCCCCCCACTTTATAGCGGTCTCAAACCGTCGGACCTGCCACCGGGCAACCTTTAGTGAGTGTTTGACAGTATATTGAACCGACATAGAAAATAGGACAAGGTCATTCAGGCGCGATTGATTTACGCTGAGGGGTAGTTGGTTGGGGTTGCCACAGAAGCCGAATTAAATCATTCTCAGATAACATTTGTACGACTTCCCATACTGATTGAAAGCTGAGCTTCAACTCATAAGCAATATCGGCTATCGTTCGCTCGCCATCACAACGTTCCATGATCTGAAAGAGATTCCGGTGACCTTCTGGATTAACTCGGTAGTCGATCCATATCCCGTAGCCCGAGCAAAACACCTCGCCTTTGAAAAGATTGAGGATATATTGATTTTTCTCCCAGGTATCGAGTAAACCCATTACGAGGTCGCGAGATGCTTCCAACCTTTCTGGCACAATAATCTCGAGTGTGTCTTGGCTGGAATGGTATTCAGGATAAGGTGGTTTCCCAATTGTTTTCGGTGCTTCAACTCTTGAAAGCGACAGCATCGGCACCCGCACTCCTGGGCCATTAAACTGCCGTTCATCGTTGTCAATGATACTGCGGTAGGCGCTTGTGTAGCCCAACGGATCCAGACTCTTGAAGGCGGTATTCAAGCAGCGATCGACCTGACTGTCTGGTTGGAATGAGCCTTGTAGTGCGTGCCCAGAATCATTGCCCAGCATCTCTAGGAACAAACCGCCGATCATGTCCGGAATTAGTTCCTCATTTTGGCTTAAGTACGCGACCGACCCAATCGTTTCTGGTAGGATCAAGATGCGATAGGTGTAATTGGGCTGTGGTCCTTGAAGCAAGTGTTGGGCTACATCGACTGCTACTACTACACCACTTAAGTCATCATTTGCCATCGCGGGATGGCATAGGTGCGCAGCTAAGACAAAGGTCTTTTCACTAGCACCGCGGATGACGATTTCACCAACTTTTAGAGTGCCGGGCTCAAAGGTTGTGTCGATAACTACTTGATATTGGCTGTGGGTAAGGGAGTCACGCAGGTGTTGGGTTGCACAGAAACCCCAGTCACGCTCATAATACTTAAAAACATAAGGAATCGCCTCCGGCCTGGTAGGGTGGACATGCAAATGTGCCAGTAGTTCTTCTTTGGTGACATCCCGGTTGATCGGAAGCGAGTAGGACACTACATGCAGCGGGTGATCCTCATAATCAAGTATGCGCTGACCATCGAGTGTCTCAATATATGCTTGTTTGCAGGTCCACTTTTCTGGAATATGCCAGGTCCAGACCTGTTTACCGGTGCTGTACTGATGAATCTGCATCGGTATTTCTTCGGCAAGCCGAAATAAGGCGCGATCGTAATCATCCGAGATGATATCTCGTTTCAATAACCAAAGCTCTTCTAACAATTCATACATGGTACTCATATAGTTTTAGTAATTAGAATTATTTTGACTAGGGAGGAGTTATATGCCATTCAGATGGTTGGTGACCAAGGACCAAGGGTCTTTCGCCAAGAAGTAATCAACAGCTGAAACGAAATCGGTTAATCGACAGAGCGAGACTTGTCCATAGTTGATCGGTAATGAGCGCCATTGCCCAGCGGCTTCAAGCAGCTTCTGTACGGGAAAAAGTTCAATCTGTGGATCAATTTCCAGATCGCGCACGTACATCCGGTATGTTTGCGTTCGCCATCCATCAGACGTTCGTACTTCACCACTGAAATCCTTCCAATAGCGATATGGCACTGCAGCTCGTTCTTCGCTGTAATGCAGCATAGATACTGCTTGAATATCTGCTCCCAATAGAAGCAGCTTATAATCTAGCTCCAGCATCCGTTCGAAAGTGGAGCCGGAATCAAAAGCTGACAGCGTGTCCCGATTAGCGAGATCCTCTGCATCTTTTCCTACTACGGCGATGGATTGCATCGGATGTTTTGTGCGGCGAGTTGCTGGCAATCCCCGGATATACTCTGAAAAAGCGCCCATTCCGACGGCGGGTGTCGATTTGGGGTCATATCTTTTCCCCGAGCAAAAATCAAAATTGAAGGTGGGGACAACAATTGTGCCCTCAATGGGTGTAATACTCATTGAATCAGTTTTATTAACCTGGCTTGATGTATTATCATGCCCATTAAGCACACTGCGCAATCCGTGGTAATACATCTCCATCCCACCGCGCGGTCTGCCTAAAAACTGAACCGCAGAGTGAACTAATAGACCATCTCCAGCTTCGACACCTAGACCTCTCAGGGTATCTATGAGCGCAGATAATGTTACTTCAAGCATTTTCTTCCATGTACTCATCCCACAGCAAGCGCCCAACCCGAAATTCAAGTTTAAAACCCATTCGGTCGTAGAGTTTCCAGCTAGCTTCGTTGTCTTTCAGAACCTGGATTTCGACAGAATGAGCGCCTTGTTCTCGCAACCATTCCAGTGCTAGCCGGGAAAGTTTATCTCCAATCCCCATGCGCCTGGCTTTAGCCACAATCCACATGTCGCTAAGCTCGCCAACCAGTACACCTCCCATATAGGCAGGCACCCGCTTAAGCCTACAAAGCATAAACCCAACAACTTCGCTCTCCATCTCGGCGATAAACACATCGCTAAAACGCCCCAATGTGCGTTCAAAGGACGCAAACCAGACGGTTCCGGGTTCCTCGGGGTGCGGAAGGCGGTAGCCAACCTGGTAAAAGAAGCTGTTAAGCTCAGTATACATCTCGATTAACCGAGGGTAATCGTCTTGTCTTACTGTGCGGTAAGTGACCTCAGCCATATTGGTATTCTCCTAGATACACCCGGAAGAATGAGGGGGAGCAGGATATAGTGAGGCTTATGATAGCGCGTTCCTCACCGTGGTAGGCCAGTTATTTGTTTCGAGACCGAATTGAGCCAAGAAGGCAAACGCCATGCGCTCCAGACCGAAAGCAACGCATCCGGTGTGGGCGAGCGAGCCATCAGGCAAGCTGATATTGAGGTGGCGTCCGAAAAAATCCTGATGGTAGTTGAATGAGCCAACTGCCAATGTGCTTGATTTGTAGGGGAGGCTGGCTCGTATTTCGTACTTCAATTGGAAGGCGCTTTGAAATGCAGCTTGTTTACGAAATTCCCCGATAAAAAATGGGTCATTGGCACTCTCCACTTTATACGCCAAACCAATTTCATTAAATATACGGCGTATGACCTCGCGGGCTTTCTCGCGGTTGCTTAACACAAACTCTTTTCCACCAACAAATATTACCTCTCGCATAGTGAAATTCCACATACGTTCCAAAGAAGACAGATTTATTGATTCGTAGCGGAAGCAATGGCCAACAGCGGTGGCAGTAATTTGGCCTTCGGAGATAGTGCGGTCGGCATTTGCGAAATATAGATGGTAGCATACTGCAGGAGATAAAAGGGTTTTGATTGGTGCAAATGAATCTCTTGCCGTCGTCAATGCACCATGCTCGTTGCAGCTGGTACGCTCGGCAAAGTCGTCGATAACATCCATGTCCTCCCTAAGATGTGTTGCAAAGGACAGCGAATGAGGAAAGGCGCGGAAGTAGTTTACCCTTTCCAAGTACTTGGCTGGGATGAGGGTTGGGAAGCGATAAGGTTTGGCGTCGAAAAACTGTGCCAGCTCGAGAAATCTTGATTCGAAATAATCCACCAATCCAGCGACCAGCGGACCGAGAGAGTAAATACCGTTCGCTTCCTGATTGATTTCATTGCGCTCAATTAACTGCGCAGTGGGGTCTGCATTAACTACTACTGGCCGATCCAAATAATCTTCAAGTATCTGGATCTTGGGTTTGAAACCTCCTTGGGCCATTGTTTCCACAACATGTTGAATTTTCCTTACCAATTGTTCACGCTCTTCCTGGTTAGGGGGTGCATTCAAGTGCAGGGTGATCTTGTCTCCTGCTGGGTGGACAACCGCTTTTGTAATGGTTTCGTCTACATAGGCGAGTTTCGATTCAACTTCACCGATTAGGTGTACTGGAATTGGGTTGTACGGCGTGATGTTTAATCGTGTATCAGGCATTTCCATTCACCTGCAGGTAGTCGCAGATTATTGGTAGGCTTACCAGATCAGTTATAGTATCTGGGTTGATCTCGATATCAAAATGATTCTCAAGTGACATCAACACTTCCATATGACCCATTGAATCCCACTGGGGGATATCACCGAATGCGAGGTCAGGAGTGATTTGATCTTCAGGCACTTGCAGCGCTTCTGATAGTAGTGCTCGCACTTGCTCGATTGTTACACCTTTCGATTGGTCTTCCATGTTTTATCACCTTCAAGCAGCGTTTATCTTATTGATTGACTGTGGGAGGTTTAATTTTGCAGACACCGACTGGTTGGTATTGCGGATCCCATACACCCCATGGCATTCCGTTGTCTCCGGAGCTTGAATAGAACGTCGCCAGATTATCGCGTAGTTCAGTACAATTCTGCAGGGCATCGAAGAGTTCGTCATAGCGTGTATAATTGTCAGAAGTGCTCTCAGATAGTTTAAAGTGCTTCCGCAGACTGTCAGCGGTGTAGCACCAACCCCGAGAAGGCTCGTGGTACCAATCTTGTTCCTTAGCGGCACACAGGGTCGCTACCAGTAGCCCTCCCGGTTTGAGCACCCGGAGCAGTTCTTCCACAACCAATGGCAGATTCTCGGGTTCATTGTGTTCAAGCGCAGAGACAGCTACAACTGCATCTAGCGTATCATCAACGATATCGCGTATTGAACTTAAGTCTTGGTTATAAACCACAACACACCCAGCTGATCTCTGAAAAGTCAGCATACCTCGTGTTTCACTTACTATGGTTTTTAATGCTGCCATTGACGAGGCGGTCTGCTGAGTGCGAGCGCGTAGAGATGTGAGAGTAGGGGCAAGGTCACTTTCACGCAAGCCCTGAGCGCGGAACCGGAACCTGAAACGAGCAGGCAGGTACTCCCGGCTTGTGCGGTCAACGCTAAGGACTTCGACGCCCTTCTCTGCGAGGTACCATTGGAGAATACCAGTCCCTGCTCCAGCATCCAAGATGCGCATATTTTCAAATGAGTTCAGCTGGCTCAATATCCAGCTGATATCAAGCAGGTAATGCCATCCAAATTCTAATCCTAAGGAATTAGCCAAAAGCTTTAGTTCATCAATGCTATGCTTCTCATCAACTAGGAGGGTTGTAGGTAAAATTTCAATTTTCTCTTTCATTGGGTGATTCTTTCTTGATCCACTCGATCCATGATTTGTGATGTAACACTTAGGGCATTAAGAACGGTTTATCTTCCAGGATCCCAGCGGTGATGACATCCAACGGCGTTGAATTTTTGGCTAACAAACTTTGCCAGGAAAACGATTTCAGACCGACGAACCCCATTCGAGGCATCTCTTTGATATATTCATCCAGTGGGAGGGATGTGCGGTAGAGTTGGTAATAAAGAAACCTGCGTGCGTTGCGGATAAATACGGCTGGTACTTGGATCGATTCCTCGGACAGCAATTCATTTAGTTTCTCAATCATTGCTGAAACACTATCTGGGAAAAAGACGATTGGGTATTGGGTGTAGCGAGCCTTGCCCCCACAGATCACTGCTTTCCCAAAGAGTGTCGCTTCCAGTCCGATGGAGGAGTTGTATACAATAACAAACTTGGCTTTTTGAATCAGCTCGTATGAGCTAAGATATTCGGTCGGTTTAACAAATTCAACGTTGTTGAGTTTGTGTACTTCATTCTCCTCCACCCAAGCTTGGACGGTCTCGTTGCTTAATTTTGCGGTACCTATTCGCATTTCGTCTGGGTGGGCGCGGATTACAAACAGGGTTTCTGGGTGTGAATGGATGATTCCCAGCAGCGTATCTAACCATGCGAACATGTGCGGAAATAATACATTTGCGTGAGCTTGACTGGTGTCATACACAACGTTCGTGAAGATCGGTACAATCTGCTTGAAGTTCGTGATCTTTTCCAGAAATGCTTTGTCCAAGCCGCGCATTTCAGGCCAAAATTGAACACCTGCCATGCTGAAATTTCCTTGGAAGCGCTTTTCTAAATAAGCATCGAGCTGGGCATTTTGCTCCTGTGACAACTCAAATCGATCTGGTATTTCTACTGGATAAGCCGTAGGTTCACCTTTCGTAAAAAAAGCTGAATAGCGTTGAAAACCGACTTCATGGGCGACAGTTCTCAAATTTCGCTTTTCGGATACCCATCGAGCAGTGACTTCAGGGTACATCGCTCCGTTGAAGATCACACCAACAGAAGGATTGAGCTGAGTGATGAATTCATCAAAGCTGAGCGCAATATTATATGCAGACAGTATGTACTGGCGAAGTAAATAGCGGGTCTGTTTATCATCGGGTAGAGTATGGCGCCGCAAAGCCCAGCGAATAGACGGTACTACTAATTTACCAAGTGGGATGGGCTCTTTGCTGATTGGAGATGGGTACGTGAAGTCGCTAAGCTCGCTGATCTTGAGCTGTGCAACAGCTGTGTCAAGTTCGGTATTTACCAGGTATGCAAACGAGTAGGTTTGGGCTCCAGTGTACAACCGCTGCGATTGGTTAATGCAAGCTTCACATGGCGGGGCGATCTCATAGTTTTCACGGTTGGTGCCCAAGACACAGTGGCTCATCCCAGATTGACAGACGAAGTGCACAACATTTGCACCTGCTAAACGCAGTGCCCACCCAGATATCAGCGCGAACGCTGCGTTCAAACTCAAACCGGTCAACCGAGCCGTTGCGTTGAACATAACAACCGTAGGCGCGTCTGGCTCAGCATTTGCATGTTCCGCTACTTGACCAGCTAAATATGCGATACGCCGGCGGTTTTGCCAGCTCGAATAGCGGGATTTAATTTTAATTCTATTGGATTGAGTAGCGGGCATTATGCCTTTTGTGGATACCAATGTACTTGACGGGGGTGATATTTCCCCAAATTTAGCGCTGGGGGCTACTTATCTTGGGCTTCATAATAGGCCTGGGTAAGCCTCTGGATGGCGATTAGAAAACCTTCACCACCGCGTTGATGGCCACGCCAGATTTCTGGGATCATCGTTCCATGGTAATCGCCGATTACTTTGAAGAACTCAACCCAATTAATCGTACCTTCACCGATTTGCATCCCTTCTCCATCCAAACCAGCTGCGTCAGCAAGGTGCAAGTGGCGGATATAAGGGAGCAATACTTCTGCTTGGTGAATAAAATCTTTATGCGCCCAATTGCAGTAGAGTTTAGCGTGCGAAGTATCAAAGCACATATTTAACCCCATAGGCGCAATGAAATCCCGAATCTCGGCCGCGTCCATAAACGCATTGGTTAACCACTGACCACCGAAATACCAAGGGTGGGGAGGTAGGTTTTCTAAAAGAAGTTCAACACCTTCAAAATCTAGCTCATTAACCGATTTACGGAGGTTTTTATATAGCTTATCTCTCTCTTTGACTGGGTGGTCAAGACTCATTGCCCCTGGATGGATAACCACCTTCGGCACCCCGATAAAAAATGGGGCCATGTCACGGGTAAAGTTGATCGATTTTTGCATTAATCGAACTGATGATGTGCGTTGGTGTTCATCCAGCGAACAAAGGTCTACAAGGGTACGGTCCCAGAACTCGGGTGCATGGACAACCAGTTTGAGACTGTGTTTTTGCCCAGGGTAAGGCTCATCTAAATCTTGATCGGTGAAGTGGTATTCGAGCATCTTTGGCTCGTATTCAAGCAGCTCTTCGTAATCGCGAAAGCGGACAGTGAAGCCGTATTCCATAGGTAATGTCCGGTTTTCATCCAGTTTGAAATGGATTCCGAGATCTCGTTCTAGGAAAGGCTCATCCGCTTCTATTTGCCTTCCCGCCACGCGCCCGATTAATTCGTGATAGTGCTGTGGTGAGATCCCTAAGGCAGGACCCATTACGGCAACCATGTCTGCGGTAATCTCTTCATCGGGTTGAATTTGGCGAGTAGCAATCAAGCTTTTCCCAAGTACTTCGCGATTTAAGATCTCTCCACGGGACATAAATTTCTCATCACCTGTCCCTAGTGCCATTGCTACCTGGCGGATATCGCGCACCATTTTGCTGAAGCCTTGTGGTTCAAGGCTGGCTGCATGATCAGGGCCGTCCATCGTGCGGTCAAGAGTAATGTGCCGTTCGATGATGCTTGCGCCCAATGCGGAAGCAACGGTGGAAATCGCGATCCCGCGTTCATGTCCAGAGTAGCCTACAGGAACTTCGAAGCGTTTCAAGCGTTCCATGAAAAGCAAGTTGATATCCTCAAAAGCTGCTGGATAAGTACTGTTGCAGTGCAGTAAGGCAAATTCGACGCTCTTCGTCTTCAAGTATTTGACTGTGAATTCTACTTCTTCAATGCGCGACATACCCGTTGATAAAATCAGCGGCTTACCTTTTTTTGCGAGGTGGTTAAGCAGTGGGATGTTGGTTAGGTCGGCTGAAGCAACTTTATATGCCGGGATATCAAGTGTCTCCAGGAAATCTGCGCTTTCGCTATCAAAAGCTGAACATAGAAAAGTAATTCCTTCTTGGCGACAGTATTGATTGATTTTATGGTAGGAACTCTCTGGCAGTTCGACTTTTTGCAGAATGGGCAGCAGATAGCGCAGCGTCTTCTCGCCAGCATTCGCATTTTCTAAATACTTCTTTGAATACAGCTTGTCCAGAGAACGCTTTTGAAATTTTACGGCATCTGCACCGGCATGAACGGAGACATCAATCAATTCAATTGCTAGATCGAGGATGCCATTATGATTTACACCTATCTCGGCGATCACATATGTGGGTTGACCGTCACCAATTAATCGGTCGCCAATTTTAATAAATAACATCTATGCCTCCGTAGGGTGCAAGTCCTAAATCCGCTTGCCGTGGAAAAGTTTGCATCGAATGGAAATCTACCTACTCAAGAAGGTAACCGAGGTCCTGAGTTTTGATCTCCCCAGTGATCAAGAGCCGCTCGGCACGCAACCAGTCGTCTGGTGAATCGATGTCAATCCAATCCTCCGGGGCGATCACTACCGGAAGTATCCGATCTCCTGTCATCGAGTTTTTCTGCGTCACGGTATCCGACCAGACTGCATCTACATAACCAGTCTGCCAGTAGACCTCTGGAAGTGCCTGGCGAGGTTGGTTGTATGCCTCCGGAATATCGCTGTTGATTAATGGTTTCATGAAACCACCCTGCTCGATGCGCCACATCTTGTATGGATTCTGGAATGGGCTGCAGACTGTTCGAACCGAATCGGCTTCTGGATGTTCCAGCAGGCGATATACACATTGGTCGATTTGTTCTACACGCCGTAGGGGTGAAGTAGGTCGAAGCTGTACGACTATGTCAGGTTTGTAGTCTTCTTGTTCCGCTAGCCATTTCAGCGCGTGCTGGAAAACCGGAAGATCCGGGGTGTCGTCCAATGAAATATCTTTTGGGCGCAGAAATGGAGTCTCAGCCCCATAGGACCTGGCAACAATGGCGATTTCCTCATCATCCGTTGACACAATCACACGGGTAACAGTCGCGGCAGTTTTTCCAGCAGCAATGCTATAGGCGATGAGTGGATGGTCGGCAAAGGCGCGGATATTCTTGTGCGGGATGCTCTTCGATCCACCCCGGGCAGGAATCAAACTGAGGACTTCCATTTTCCCGTCCGTATAGAAAATTCGTCAATTATTAAATAATCACGATAGCTGTTTATTCGTGAAATCAGTATTTTATTTGCACTGAACAGCGGTCTTGGAGCATCTACCATGTTTACAAGAGCGTTATTTCCGTTGGTTGATACTTCCTCTAGGGCTGTTATCAAGCTGGATGTCCACCCGGTAGGATACTGTGAAACACAAGCAGATAAGCGTAGTATTTCTTCCAGGCGTGCGAAGAAATTTCTAATATCTTTAGTGACTTCAATTTCCCATTTGATAATCTCGGATTGTCGGAATTCAGAATACAGGGGATAGCTCATCTTCGCGTGCATCTGCAGCGGCAATATCCCTGGGAGCAGGTCCTGCAGATTGTGTTTTAACGCCGTAGAGGCTGTTTGGTGTGAGTGTCGTGAAGCGCTGTAATGTCAGATGCACTGGCGAAGTGATAAATCCGCCATAGATTTGCTGCAGCTGGCGCTGGTGCTCATGAAGGGGTGCTGGTGTGGATTCTGGTATGGCTAATAAACAAAAATCCCCATCAATGGCGCGCCGGAGTGGTTGCATCACTTACCAGACAGACCACCCGCCATCCACAACCAGGTTGGCGCCGGTCACATAGCTGGAGGCATCCGAAGCTAGAAAGAGTAAGGCGCCATTCATATCACATTTATCCGCCATACGTCCCAGAACTGTCCGTGCAGAGTAGGCTTGCACAAAAGCCTCATCATGCCCGCTATAGACACCCCCCGGTGATAAAGCGTTTACGCGGATATTCTTACCTGCATAATATGTCGCCAAGTAGCGTGTCATACCCAGCATACCCGTCTTTGTGACGGAGTAATAAATCGGTTTATATTGCTGTGGTCGATCTTCTTGTTGGTACAAACGCTGATCGGGTCCAGTAATTCCATAAATCGAACCGAGGTTGATGATTACACCCTTTCCTTGCTCTAGCATGGGTACCACGGCAGCTTGCGAGCAAAGAAATGCACCGGTCAAATTTACTTCGATAGCCTGGTTCCAAGCCTCTAATGGAAAGTCTTCAAAGGCATTGACGTGCCCGCCGTGTGCAGGGTCGAATTTCGGGTCAAGAACAGCGCAGTTCACTAGAATATCGAGTCGGCCGAACTGGCGGATTGTCTCATCTACCATATCTTTCGCAGATGGCCTATCGGTTACATCTGTCTGGATTGCTACAGCTTGTGGTTTCTGGTTTGAGGCGGAGAAATCACGAGTGATGCTGTCGGCAACAGACTGTGCTCCATTGATATTGATGTCAGCGACTACGATAGATGCACCTGCGGTCGACAAAGTGCGGCAGAATTCTGTGCCCAACAGCCCCGCACCGCCAGTGACCACTGCGACGCGGGAACTCAGATCGAATAATGTTGGTAAAGGTGGCATAGGTATATTATTCCTGCTGTATGAACAGCTTGGATTGGGCACAACCAGGTTTAAGGGATTCGCTATTGTCCAGCCTGAGCCTCAGGTTGTTCATCTAGGGCTTCTCCGTCGGTTTGATCGTTATTCCCATAACCATCCGGCATTATAAAGCCACCTTCTTCGAGATAGGTTATGATTTTCTTTGCGTTTTCAAGCGGGCTGGTATTAATCGTGTTAAGTGTGATCTCCGGATCAATGGGCTCCTCATACGGGTCATCTACACCGGTAAAGCCCTTAATCTGACCACGCCGGGCTCGGGCGTATAATCCCTTCACATCCCGTTCCTCACAAACGCCAATGGGCGTGTTCACAAAAACTTCAATAAAACGGTTTGTCCCTACCATCTTGCGCGCCTCATTGCGCGTCCGGCGATATGGGCTGATGGCAGCAGAAATAACGGATCCACCATGGCGTGCAATCTCCCCTGCTACGAACCCGATTCGTAAAATGTTGGTATCACGATCTTCTGGCGAGAAACCCAACCCCTTAGATAGGTGAGTACGTACAACATCCCCATCCAAGACGGTAACCTGTTTGCCCCGTTCGAGCAGCAAGGATGTCAGCACCTCGGCAGTCGTTGATTTTCCTGATCCACTTAACCCCGTGAACCAAATGCAGAACCCTTGCTTATATCTAGGGGGATACATTTGCTGCAGGATCTCGGCTGTCTCTAACCGTGTGAACCATTCCGGGAGGGTCTGACCTTTTGCGAGATAATCTTCCCGCACCTGAGTGCCGGAGATAGAAAAAACACGAGCATCAGCGGGGGTTTTATCTGCTTCTTCGTAGCGGTCCTCATCAGCCAAGTAAACCAAAGCCTTGAAATCTACTGGCTCTACGCCGATCTCTTGGGCATACTGGGTGAACATCGCCTGTGCTTCATAAGGGCCGTAAAAAGGTCGTCCCTGGCTGTCGTTTCCTGGCCCGGCGTGGTCGCGGCCGATGATAAAGTAATTCGCCCCGTAATTGCGGCGGATAATCGCGTGCCAAACCGCCTCACGAGGGCCTGCCATGCGCATGGCCAATGGGGTTAAGCTCAGTATGGTTCGTTTTGGATCGTAATAGTTTTCGTACAATGCACGGTAGACGCGCACTCGGGTGTAGTGGTCCACATCACCCGGGTTAGTCATGCCTACCACAGGGTGAATTATCAGACTGCCGTCGATTTCCTCAGCTGCACGTTTAGTTAACTCTTCATGGATGCGGTGCATGGGGTTGCGGGTCTGAAATGCAACGACATTCGAGTTTCCCATCGCTTCAAGGGCGGTGCGAACTTCTGTGGGTGTTCGCCTTAGATCGGTGAAGTCATAATAGCGCGGCAAGCCGAGCACCTTGAGCTGACCTGATACGTAGATTTTTCCCCATTGGCTCATCTCCGAGATCAATGGGTGGCGCGGGTCAGTCGTGCCCAATACCAGGCGCGCCTCGCGCTGAGGGTCGTACTGATAGACCTCTTCAATTTCCATAACGGCAATGGTGTCGTTGTGAGAATCGCTCAGTGTGATCTGCTCACTCCAGTTTGGAAGTGTATCTTCACTGATGGGCAATGTGATGGGGATGGGGAAAAGTGTGCCATCCACCATGCGCATCTCCGTGAGCACACGCTCGTAATCAGCTTTGCCCATAAAACGATCAATTGGTGAAAATGCACCCGTGGCCATCAGTTCCAAATCACACATCGCCCGGGCAGAGATTTGAACGGAAGGCAATCTTTTTGATTTTTCCAGCAGTTCCTGGCGCTCTTCACCAGAAACCAATAGGTTGACGAGTTTACCGCCGTATGGCTCAGTTATTTTCTTGGTTTTGCTGCTCATTTTTTTGAATATGCTCCTTAATTTTGGGTCATCTTTGTATGAATGATTAAAGTATCCAACTAGTTTCTTCTAAGTTTGTTGCGGGACGCCATTTCACTTTCGTAGATTTGCTTCTGCCCATCACCTAACGCGATTTCTATGACACGGATATCTCTGACAAGACGCATCAAACCCCAAGGCTCGACAGATGCAGCCTGGTCGCTGCCCCACATCGCTCGATCTAAGGTAATGTGACGCTCAACAAATGCTGCGCCGATTGTCACAGCGGAATATGTCGTTTGCAAACCGACTTCGTGGCCAGAGTAGCCAGTCGGGCATCCGAATTTTTCTTGCAAAGTTGGTATCATGCGCAAATTGAGCTGCTCTGGAGGGCATGGGTACGTGCTGGTGCTGTGGGCGATCAACAGCCTTTCAGTTCCCAGTCGGTCGACTGCGGCTTCAATCTCTTCCATGGTCGACATACCGGTTGATAGGATAATCGGGCGTTTTGTCGCGCGGAATTTGTCCAGCAAAGCGGTATCAGTTAGCGATGCAGATGCAACTTTGTAGCAAGGTGGCTCAAACTGTTCGATGAATTCTATCGAGTCTTCATCCCAGCAGGAGGCCAGCCAAAGAATGCCTTTTTCTTTGCAGTATCGATCGATCACGATATACTCTTCGTAACCAAACTCAACTTTATAGCGGTATTCGAGGTATGACATTAATCCCCAGGGCGTCTCGCGGATCACGTTTTTATATTCAGCAGGAACGGCTTTCTCTGGATTCCGCTTCTGAAATTTGACCGCATCGCACCCAGCCATTACGGCAACATCTATTAAACGCTTTGCGTTTGAAATATCGCCATTGTGATTGATTCCAATCTCTGCGATGAAAAATGTAGGCTGACCCCCGCCTATGAGCTTATCTCCGATTTTTATAATTGTTGGCATAATCGATTATCTCTCGGTTTTGATCTGGATTAATTGTGGCTCTGTTGAGCGGGTCTTGTTATCGTCATTGCAGCAGACCGTTGTGTTCCAGGATTAACTCACACAATTCACTCAATGCACCGCTACCACCGGCATGATCTAATACAATATCTGCTCGGGTTTTTACTCGCGGGTGGGCGTCTGCTACAGCCACAGCACAACCTGCTATTTCCATACAGCCCAAATCGTTGAGCCCATTACCGATATATACGATGCTATTAGTGTCGAATCCATTGGCAGTTATCCATTCTTGCAATGCTGTTCCCTTCTGAGTGATACCATGCAGGCAGGGTATGTTTAGTTTGTCCGCCCTAGCCATCACCACTGGATTTGTTTCTGTTGAAAGGATCAGCATCGGTATCCCGGCTTCCCTGAGCTGCCTCAATTCCCAACCATCGCCTCGGTCGCATTGTACGGCTTCTTGTCCGTTTTCGAAGACAAGGACTTTGTTATCTGTAAAGACGCCATCAAAATCCATTACTAAGGCTTCGATTTTTTCGGGCAATTGGTCTAATCTTTTTTGCTGGTGATGTTCCCCTAGCAGTACTTCAGCAATTCTGAGATCTACTGGTTCATCGATTTCAAGGCGGCGCTCAGCGGGCATCACATATAGAGCTGTATGTCCAAAGAAGCGGTATTTTAATTCAAGGAAACCCGCCACACGCATCACATAGACTGCACCAGCTTCTAGGTATTGGGCATCTTGCTCCTGCCTGAGCTTCCTCACTTGCTTATTATGGTTGATGCCGATTGCATCTTGATCCTGGTTGTATTTCCACAAGAAGTAGTGGAAGGGGATCACTGCCAAGGCTGTATCAGCACCCTCGTTCAGCAAAGACTCGATGGTACCATCAATATCTGCCGTTTGGGTCAAAGGGGAGGTGCACTGCAGAAACACAAGTATCTCCGGTTTGTAGCCCTCGCTTTCATCCAGGTAGCGAAGGGTGTGGACAAGGGCGGATTCAGAAGACGCATTATCACCACTGATTTCAGATGGGCGCCAGACAACTTCTGCACCAGCTGCACTAACAGTGGCAGCAATCTCAGCATCATCTGTGGATACAACGATCCGCGTGATGTATTTGGACTGCTGTGCTTGCTCAATACTATGTGCGATAAGTGGTTTACCAGCCAGTGGGAGCACATTTTTCCGGGGGATTCCTTTTGACCCACCACGAGCAGGGATAATTGCTAGATATTCTTTTGGTGATGCATTCAGTTTAGTCATGTCTAATGGCCGCTAATTTGGGTCGTTTTACCTAAAGGTAAACAAGCTGATTTTCTTGGGCAAATTCATGGGCTGCCAGGGCTAAACGAAGAGCCTGGATACCGTCATCAAAGGTGCATCGTGATTGGGTATTGCCGCGGATGACATCGATAAAATGCTGCATTTCGTCTAGGAACATATAGTTTCGGTCGTTGCTGAGCTTCTCATTTTCTGAAGGCAAAATCTGGGTTTCCCAACCTGGATTGTGGTTGTCCGCGGGAAAGACACGCGCTTCTCCATCGCGATAATTCCAGTGAATAGTCCCTTGCGTACCAATAATATCCAGGTAATGCTGAGCTGGGCGCTGATTATAATCGAGGTGTAGACTGCCAAGTGTGCCATTCCTAAAGCGAAATCCGACTTCGGCAGTGTCCTCAACGCTCAATTCTAGGTCGCCAAGTCTTCCTGAGAACGCCCATAAAGCTTCAACCTCCCCGACAAGCCAACGCAGGTAGTCGAAAGGATGGCACAAGGTCAATAAAACGCCACCACCCAGGTCCGCTCGCGCGCTGTACGCTTGGCGGTAATCTTCCCAAGGATGCCAATTGGGTAGATATTCACCCCAATGCGCCCGTACAGATAATAGCTTACCTAAAACCTTCTCTTCAAGTAGTGACCGTATATTGCACAAACCAGGATGAAACCGGAACTGAAAGCCTACGAATATCTGGCCTCCGCCATACTGTTGGGCGTTGAGTAATTCATCCAGCCCCACAATTGAATTTGAGACGGGTTTTTCCAAGAATATGTGACAGCCCGCTTGCGCAGCGGGAATGGCTACATCGAGATGAAAAGCAGTTGGGTTGGCAATGATCACTGCATCGGGACGGTGATCCAGGGCGCGTTGCAGGTTAGTCTCCACAGGGTAGTCCATAATTTCTTCATCAGGGAGCGTGCTCATGTTGGTTCTGTATAGGAGAATATCTTGTTCACCGAGCGCGATCAAGTTGCGAAAATGACGTCTGCCGATTGAACCAAACCCAGCTATCATGTACTTCATACAGCCCTAACCATAATGATAAATAATCTGATCAGGAAGCAGATTTATCATTTTCTACCAATCAAGACTTTGTTCATAACCCCAATCGATTAGCGTTCTTCCGGCAATCTCTTTGAATATCAGTTGATCACGAGATGTGAAAATTTCGCGCCATGTCCCGCGCTGCCCTTTTTGTATCGCCTCCGCTGCCTCTCCCGCTTTTTCTCGTTGCCAGTCGGCATCGGGATTGTTCTGAAATTCTGTCTCTAACGCCTTATTTACTCCGTTCAGTGCCGGATCAACCCCTAAAAAGACCCAGGTCCGGCTTAATTCTTCCCAGGGAGAAGCCAGAATTGTTTCGTAGTGCAGAGGAAGATATTGTTCACCGAGCAGCTTTCTTGCCGTGCAGTCAGTTTCGACGATATTATGCACCCATCCCTCAGTTGCCTGCCGCAACGACTTTTCAGTGAATATGGACTTCGTCCCATTTAAAAATGGCTCAGGATTGCGCATGAATTCTTCCCGAATCTGGGCATCTGCACGTATCAAATGCTGTGGCCGGTCGATGAATGCTTGGAAGCGGTGTGAAATCGCTGCATCTCGACCATCACGCACGATAAATATCAGGCGCGCATCCGGATATATTTTGACTAAATTAATGACCGCTTCGCCATCTAATAGGCTATTAGGGCTCTTATCACCCACTACGCATCCGGCGAAGTTTTTCCCAGCCTGGCGGGCATCGCGCTCCATGATGAAGTCACAAGTCGCTCGCAGTACAACCGGGGAGAGATCACGGCCTCGGTTCCATCGGTTGCTGCGGCGAGCTAGCCATTTCTCCATCTCCTCACTGGAAACCATCCCTTCTAACAATGGTTTCCTGGTGAAGAAATGCCCCTGGTAATTACAATGCACATGTGGGTGTACGCGAACCAAGCGTGTTAGTAGGGTGGTTCCGGAACGGGCATGCCCGAAAATAAAAAATTTATCCAGTGGAAAAAAGGATTTGGCTTCCTCGACTTCTTGTGGGTTGATTGCCGGAATTTCACGTCTTGGAGGTGGCGGGGCATTCCCTTTAAGTAGCGCTAGAGCAGCCATTTTTATCCTGTTTATCATCAATCCTCTGGGTTTGAATTCACGTAGTCAAAAATGGCTGGCGGATTAATTTATCAGTGAGAGGAAGAATTCGGCTGTCCGTTGGGAAGCACTGCCATCGATATAAGTGCATTCCTGGAGCAAGAATTGCTTTTGTGCCGCCAGGGAGGCATGTGGGTCTTGCAGATAAAAATTAATTGCCTGCTCTAACTCCGCCGGATTGAGCGCAACCATACCCGCCCCAGACGTTCGGAACCGGGAGTGGGTTGGCCAAACGCCAATTTGCGACATCGGAACCCAAAATTTCCCCGGATAGCCTTTCTCAGCATCGATGCAGACACTTACAATTGGACGTTGCTGGAATGAAGCTTCAACACACATGGTTGAATATACAGTGAGGAAGATATCCGAATGTGCCATCATGGCCGTTTTCTCGGTCATATCCTCGCCAGAATAATGACCCAAATCGCCGAGTGGGATAGGTTCGACCACATGGATGTGCTGGTGTTGGCGTGCAATGTTGCGGATACGCTCGGCTTCCTCAACATAGTGTCCGCTCATATGGATAGGGTGTAAGCGCACCAATAATTGTGCTGGGGCAATAAGGCGGTCGGAAACGATTAAGTTTGCCAGCGCCTCTACATTTTGGTAATTTGGTGACCAGCTGACAAAACTGCTGGCGTACGAAAGCAGTTTTCGGTTGAGGTCAAGACCGTGATTTCTAAAATAATCCGCGCGAGGGATATCCCATTTACCTGACACGTATCCATCGTACGGCGGCATTCCTGCCACATAAACACGCTCCGCTGGCCATTCGGCTCCACCCATCAGTTCTTTTTTCTGTATCTCAGACCAACATGTGATCCAATCCACCTTCGCCCCAGGTAATCCATAACTGCTAGAACTGTCCCAACTGATGATGGCCGCTGCGGTTGGTACCTTACAGGCGGTTGCCTCACGGAGCAGGAAACGGTCAAGGCGAAAGCCCGGGGAGGCAGCGATCACCAAATTTGGGTTGTATTTCTCGAAAAGGTCGGCATATATCTGAGGTGAATAACTACTCTGGATGTCCATTAGCCGCATCCGGGCGGGTTTCGATTTGCGGATGATCCGGGCTAAACCTTCCATTACAGGAAATAGCTTCTGGCGCCGGGCGTGGGCTTCACTTTTTACCTGATTGATATAACTATCCACTACTGCTAAATTGGTCCCCTCCGCTGCACCTGCTCGGCGTAAGAAGTCAAGCCACCACTGGACAGTTGGATCTTTCTTGCGCAGGTATTGCCTGACCTGATCGAGGCGTAGCCCTTCAACCACCAACCCTGGATGTCCGAACCGTTTTTTGATCAATTCCGTTGAGTTGTCTTCGGTCAGAACGACAACCTCGACGGAATTGTCTCGCAAATAGGTTGTAATGTTGGACTGCAAGAAATAAAAAACTGCTAGGCCGTGATCAGCGCAAATGAAAACCCGTTTTCTTGACATTAAATTGATAGAAGCTTTCTTGAGGAGTTATGGTTTAAGGAACACTGCATGATAGCCGGTTGGCGCATGGCTGCGCGTCTCCGTAGGTGGTGATGTACTCCCCTGACCGACCAGCTTGGAAAGTTTTCCGGCAAGTATTTCCATACTGTACAGCAGGGCACGAGCGGGGTAGCGCTTGCTGCCCTGGATGATCGGCAGGTATGCAAATTTAATATTGCCGATACCTTCACCCAAGAAGAACATTGGATCGTAATAGCCTTCTAGCTGTGCAACCTTCAGCTGGTGCTGGACCGCGATTTCATCCAGGGCGTAATGGGTATAGCGGACGAAGTCGAGCGGTTCTTGATGCATTTTTACCATGAATGGTATCGCGACGATTAGCTTCCCACTGGGCTTTAGCGCATGGGTCAGCGAGGTAATCAACCGTTGTGTTTCGAAAACGTGCTCCAAAACATTAATCAGCAGGATGGCATCGAAACTTTTAGGTCGAAATGGGTTTATCACCGTCAGGTCGCACACAATATCCGTTTCAGGATATGGGTATACATCTAGGGTAAGGTAATCATGTCCTGCTAACAGTGCTTCGAAATCACCCCGACCGGCACCAACGTCGAGAATAATTCCACTATCAGGAAGGAGGGCGATCTGAGATTCTAGAAAACGCCAGTTTGCCTGCCGCCAAGGCGTGCCCAGATTTGGACCACGTTCGAGTTTCCGGGATGGCTGCAGGTTATCCGGAGGTTGGGTAAACACTGGTTTGCCATCTTTCAGCGGGACGGTGTGCTGGCAAGCCTTGCAGAACAAACAGTTTGCTTCGGTGTCAATATCGCCTCCACAATTAGGGCAGATAATTGTGCGGGTGAGAAAATGCTTCATCATATGTTACGAATCCAAGTCTGTAGAATGTAGTACCTGGAAGAGGGCGTTGTACAGCCTTTGCAGCCAGCGATTAATCTGTGGGCGTTTGGCCATCTTTGTTAACCACTGCCGCTTCTTACTTATCGGTCGTGCTGCTTCCTTGCTAGCTGCCAGAGTACCGGTAGTGTTTGCGCCTCCAGAGATACTTAGCACTTCCTCCCGCAGATCGTCGGTAATAGTGTTCCCCATATGGTAGACGTATGGCTCGAGTGTCGAGAGGTGCATGTAGCCGAGTTCATCCACCTTAAAGTCCATTGACATGGTTTCTTTGCGAAGCAAACCTTTTGTCGCAGGTAGCGGCACTACCTGCCGAGCGACTTCCTGGCGGATCAGGAATTGCATATGGGACGCGCCGATAACAGCCTGGGTACCGTGGTCCTTCTGCTGGACCGCTGGCAGGGGGTTGCTGTAAAAACGTTCGGCGAGCTGCTCAGAAGCTGCAATACCTGTGCAATACTCATCTGTGATTTTCTTCTCTGGCCAATAATCAAAAATTTCAATACTAGGATCGCTCTGTAATATTTGGTGGGCTTGTCCACGACCTTCCATGACGTCGAAGAAATTGGGTTGCGCGGCCACCATACCTGCTTGTGGAAATGCTTTTAATATTTCGATGCTGGCTTCAGCCCACCCGGTGCGGAATAGGACATCCGAATCCGCATAGCAGATTAGTGGGTTTGGGAGCGCAGCGAATATCCAATTCCACGCCCCGGCCTTGCCAACATTGTGCTGGGAAAGCACTAACCAGTCCACCCACTTTTTCTCGTAGAACGACTGTATGGTTTCAACAGCCTCAGCACAGCTACCGTTATCAAAGATCATTAAGTCATAATCTTTTGTCGTCGCGCGAATAGATGCAATTTGGTATTGGAGTATATCCAGTGAATGTCTGAAATATCCTTCTGTATATGGAATATATACAATCAGTGCAATCCCCAGGGATTTGGGTGTGTACGCCGGCAATCCAGTTTTCGCAGGGTTCTTCCCTCTTCTCATCAGTTACCTAAACGTTATCTATTAGTTGTAGAGTTCAAAGATCCGATCATATATCCACAATAAAGTTCTTCGCACTACCGGAATATTAGACAGCCTTTTTTGTGATTTTGTCCCGCGTGATTTCTGGGCAAGCTGTCCATCCTCGGTTATCCAGTTGCCCATGTGACGCACATAAGCAGTGGTGGTGCATAATCGCAAGTGCCCAGCCTCGTTCAACCGCGCATCGATCATGCGCACTTGACCCATTGGTCGGTCCATGGCGAGTGGCATAAACTGCTGCAGGACGGTTTTCTTTGCGGAAAACTGAAAATGTGCTGCACCTATCAATGCACTGACCCCATCCCTGGTTACACGCCAATCAGACCGTGACTCGTACCACTCACGGGCTTCGGTCTCACCCGTACCTAAGCTGAGCACGTGCTGGCGATAATCTTCCCAATCAATAAAGATCCCATTCTCTAAATTAATATCATCTGCCTGACGGGCCCATTCTAGACTGTTGGTATAAAACTTTTCAGGCGAACGTATAGGACGTGCGGTAACCATCCCTGCGTTGGGAAAAGAATCAAGGATTTTTAGACTCTCTGCTAACCAGCCTGGTGAAAAAGAGATGTCACTGTCGGCGTAGGCAATGATCTCTCCGGGGGCTGCCTGGAAGATGAAATTCCAAGCACCACCTTTACCGACATTCTTCTCTGAAAAAACTAGGTATTGGATCTTCCCCTGCAGGTGAACTGATGATAGGTATGCCCGGACTTCTGTGCAGCTGGCGTTATCGAAGACAAATAAGTCATAGTCTATCTTTGTGTTCTGCCAAAGGCTGTCCAGGCAGGCCTTAAGCACCTCTAAGCTTTGGGCGTAAAAGCCGCTCAAGAAAGGGATATAGGTGACTAAAGCGACAGTTACTGTCTGTGGTTGTGGTACTTTCTTTGTTGATTTGGCTGGATTTTGCCCGACACGCATCAGGAACTCACCATGAAACGATTAATTTGTAAGGGGTATGTTTAGATTTAGAGGGATCCGGTCAGTTTCCGGCGCATCCGGCGAACTCGGCGAGCGACTGACCAGCGCCAACCGCTGCGTTTCCCATTGCTTGGGGTAAAACTAAGTTCGGTATGCCGTAAGGCGCGCAGGGCTGTCCACTTCGGTGTGGTAACCCTACCGTGGCGCAGCTCTTTATCGCTATCTAAAACCATGTATAGGTTGGCAGAACCACCGGCTAGATCCTCGTTTTGCTGTGATTCGGGCAGCTCGTAATGAGGTTTACCGTTGGGGAGATGCCGGTAATCGTGCACTTGATGAATTGCGGTTATGGATGGCGAGGCGTCAATTACAGGCCAGCCTTTTTTCTTAGCATAATAAATCATCCAATTATCCCAACCGGCACGGCCGATAGCAAAATCCGGCAGCTCACGGAAATGGCTGCGCGGATAGATAAAGTAATCGCTCCCCGCAGGCAAATGCAGTTCTCCATCCGATCGGAGATCAGTTTGTAGGCGCTCTTCCCACCCCGACGAGAAATCCAAGTTGGCGTTTACTTCAAGGTCCCATCGCTGACCAACAACCAGAAAATTCTCTTCTTGTGTGGAGACGGATTTTGCACTGCTGAGAAAATTAGGCAGCAATATGATATCGGCATTGACGTAAGCCAGGTTTGGTGTCGCGCTGGCCTGGTATGCTTGCTCAAATATCGAGCTTACCAGTGGGGTACCGGATTCATTACAGACCACATCCGGTAGCTGCTGGATATTATAGTTTCTCGGCAAGTTCATGCATCCCTGCTTCATTTCCAATTAACAGCACCTCAACTTCGTTGCCAAGATGCAGCCAGGATTGGATTGCGTTGCGCTGGATCACATTGATGTGGGGATCGGAAAACGGTTTCGGGGCGGTAAAAATTGTTAGCAGAGCCATGTTTATTGTTGCTCTGTGGGGACATAGGCAGGGATGGGCAACCAAGCCTGGTGAGGGAAAAGTCTCGCAAGCATTTTCCTTCGGAACATACCTATCCTTCGTTTTTGAACGACCCACCTTTCAGGTATTGTATCGGTCTCATCAATTTTCTTTTGCTGTATTGCGAGCACAGTGATATATAAGGGCAGCAGGTCCGAACGCGGTTGCCCGTTCACCCGGCGTGCGATTATGGCGAAACCAGCTTTATTCAGCGTCTGATTTAAGGTGTGAGGACTGAAAGATACGAGATGAGCCACTTCAAAGCAATCATGTGCATATAAATTCGGTACTTCGATCAGCAAAGCCCCGTCTTGGGTCAGCAGGTCTCTCCGCATTTCCCGCAAATAATTGACTGGCTCAGCGATGTGCTCCAGCACATGTGCCATACTAATCAAATCAAAGCGACCGGTGTGGTGAGATGCGAGCTCTTCACGCGACCTGTAGACTTTGAGCTTGAACTCCCGCGCGTAAATCCGGTAAGCTTCGCCGGGTTCAATTCCAATCGGATTGCTATCATATTTATGACGGAATCTATCAAGCAGCAAACCGCTTGAACAGCCGACGTCTAAATGGTTGTTTACTTTATTCAGATGCTGTGAGGTGAAATTAAGCAGCACCTGAGCCCGAGCCTGTTGAACAGCCAGGTCTTTCTGGGTTGGGCCCTCACTTGTCTGGTATATCTGACGGTATTCGCGCTCGTAGAAAGCATGCAGTTCTTGCTCGCTCATACGGGGTGATTGGAAAACCAAACCGCAGGTACTGCACAATCGGTTGATCACTGTGCGTTCTTGGAAGGCGCTCCGGTCGAATATTGCATTTCGGTCGCTGTCGCAAAGTGGGCAGTTGGTTTTCGTTTCCGACATTACAGGTTTAAGGAGTAAATTGAATAGCTTTTTTGGCTGTAGACTTCTGCCATGAAGTCGCAAACGGGCTGGATGCTGCGGCTTTTAAATACGACATGGGTTACCCGGTATTCTTGTGCTAACTCGTACAGCAGTTCACAAGCCATCCCATCCCCCTGCTGATGCGATACGTAGTAGCTATGCGTTGATTGCACCCGCTCATTCCATTCCAGTAGCTCAATGTCCTTGTAGGGATGGGATTTCCAATTAATTACGATGGGTGCGCCAGTGTACAAGCGAAAATTGTTTAAATCATTCTCGAGAGGTGGGATAAGGTATAAGTCCCCCGGACCAACCGTACTCTTTACGAAGTCCATCATCGCATTGGCTTGCCGCATGCGGGAGCTTGTGCCGTAATTGCGCTGTATTTTTCCCCCCCAAATGGCCAGAATAATTATGCCAAGTACTGCGGCGGTGATTATCCAGGGGATTATCCGCGAAGAATCCTGGATTCCCAAACGGTCGACCATCCAAGATACCGCAACTGCGACGATCAAGTGGATGGAGAGTGGAACCAGCAGGACGGATACCCGCCATGGGGCTAGAACAGCCAAACTAATGTCATTGGATTGTATCTGGATAATTGTGAACAGAAGACCACCTGCGAAAAGCGTAAGCATAATAGGAAACAGGCGTGATTTTAACGATAAGATCAGCCCAATAATTATCAGGACAGCTTGTATATATGCCGTTGGTCCCAGCCAAACCGCCGGCAAGCTGTGATGTGGGATACGTTCATTGACTAGGATATCAAGAGCGAGCCGCCAGGTTTCAGGGGATGTTGCGGCCAGCGCAGTTTGGTTGTACCAGAGGACGGGTAGTACCAGTACAAGCATGAGCAGACCTAATATAACAGGTTGTATGGCGGCTTGTAGAAGCTTCTTGAGCGTGCTTATGGGCGTGCTGGAAGGGTTATGTAGATTTTCCCAGAAAATTATCAGCGAATAAGAAATTGTCAGCAGTGCAGCGCTAAACAGGTAGGCGGAGTGAAGCGTAGTCGCCAAAGCCATCGCCAGGATTGACCAAATATTGTGTCTTTTCAGGAAAAGGTATATTGAAAACAGCAGAAAGACGCCAAAAACGCTGTTCTGGAATTCTAGCCCGAGCAGGTATTGCCCGGCTACGCCGCTGTGCAGGAACTCGTAATCAAATCCGAAGGTTCTCTGTGTGAACCGGATCAAATATCTGGAGTGAAGTGCGAACGTTCCCAGCAAGAATAATGCACTCTTGACCAACGATTTGTCAATCTTGTACAGTTGCGCATTGATGCCAAACAAACTGAATACATAGACTCCGAAGAGCAGCGCATAATACGCATAGAAGAGCATCTCAGAGATGCGGGCTGTTTGCGTGACAAGATAAGTGAATACCGGTAAAGGATCTGCTGTGTTGGCCAACCAATCTTGATCTAAGTAGCCAAGCCCGGCATCAGCTAACCCGTGTAGGAATTTGGTATTTTGGTTGCCTTCATATAGCGGCGATTGGGTATAGGTTAGTGAAAATAGAACCGCGATCACCAGCCAGAATAGGATCCATATGATGGGCTTGGTGGGGTTGTAGTTTCCATTACTCATAAATTTAGCATCGTTCGTAGAGATAGTCAGACCCCACGTTATCTACGTTGATCTACAGCTCGATAATCCTTCGCTGCGACTGTTGCATTGATTTGGGTCCATTCGGGATGCTGTTCGACGGTTTCTAGGACATGAAGCCAGGTGAAGTCGTCCTGTCCATCAAAGCACCCAATAATCTCTCGTAATAAACGCAGGTCTTCTGGGGTGTCTACCGTCCAGCGTAATTTGCCGTAATCAACATCATGATTGATCAGTTTAATCCTGAATCTCTCTGGCTGATCGTAAAAGAATGGCATTACATGCTCGCGATGGTATAGTAATGTCGCTTGTTGCCAGGCTTGTTCGAGCATAGTGAAGCTGCATACTTCGGTGTCTAACCCAATTGGGAAAGTGCGCCCCCATGGAGGCGGCAAGCGGTTGGCAGCAAAGTCATATGCGGGCAGGTATGTTTGGTCTTGTGCAGTAAAATCTCGCCAGTCTGCTCTTCCCCAGAACCCATCTATTGTCTGGTCAATCACGCCAGGATCTATAACAGGGCAATCACCGGTCACTCTAACAACCACTTCTCCCTGAAACTCTCTGGCTGCCTGATAATAGCGGTCAAGCACATCATGAGTGCTTCCGCGGTAGTAGAGATAGCCGCGGTCTTCACAGAACTCAACAACCGGATCATCACTAGGGTCCTGCGTTGTGGCTACGACGACTGTGTCAAGGGCCGTTGCCTGCTGGGTGCGCACGACAACCCATTCAAGCATCGGTCTGCCTTGGATATCTACCAATACTTTGCCTGGAAGTCGTGCGGAATCCATCCTCGCTTGGATGATGGCAATTGTTCGGACGGGTGAATATTTGTGTTTCACGATTGCCGATGGGTGATCAGCCTAAATTGATTGCCTTGCCAATTCGAAGGCCGCCAGTAATTTTGGGAAGTTCTTCTTCCAATCGGCGCGGGTTTCTGCTAGCTTTCGCGCCCTCACTCCCATCTGAGTCAGGTCTTTACGCATATCAGCTGCTCGGAGGATCTTCTGCGCCAGCGCATCGACATCCCCATCAGGGAAGAGCCAACCGTTCTCACCGCTTGTTACCCATTCCGCATTCCCAGGGATATCAGATACCAAGACTGGAATTCCGCTGGCCATCGCTTCCAATAGCGAGATCGAACTGCCGTCGCTGTGAGAAGCGCATATATATAAATCCGCCTCATGGTAATACCGGGGCAGATCAATCTGATTAATTATGCCCGGGGTGCTCACCCGATTGACCACCCCGGCCTGCTGGAACAGCTGTTTTATTTCTGCTTCCTGTGAGCCGCTACCCAACATAACCAGGCGGATGTCTGGCTGAGTGGTAGCGACTTTAATGAAGGCTTCAGCGACCAACTTCGTCCCATAGATAGGTTCCCAACCTCGGGTAGATAGCAGTGTGAAATGACCTTGGTTCTTTTTTGCTTGGCTCGTATCCCCCTTTGGTGAGTATTTCTCAAGGTCAACGCCCCATGGAAAAGTGACAATTCGCTCTTCAGGCATCCCGTATCCTACGGCTAGGTTATGGATCGTATTACAATCCCCGACCATTGCTGCACTTTTATTAAGCGTGTAGCGTGTCATCCAGCTCCATAACGCGTTGCGCTGGGCATCGTAGATCAGATCATATCCCCATGACATGCTAACTAAAGGTTTGTAACCAGCAAGAGCAACGAGAAAGGCAGACCTTTGCAGCGGTCCGGCTAAAACCAGCTCAGGACGGATAGCATGCAGAATCCGTTTTAGATCCTTCCGCAGTTCTAGCCCGTCGTACCAGCGTACAATCGATCGTCCGCCATGCCAGGCAATTGGTTTGATCTTTTCAGGGAGTGGACGTGTTTCGTAAACAACTATATTTTTTTCCAAGCGCAGGTAGCTAGTTTGGTGTTCGGTTTCTGCCAGGGCTGATAAAAAGCGATGGTCATGAGGGGTGTAATCCCGGCTGAAGTAAAGGATACGCAAGGGTTGAATTATGCTCCCAGGTCAGTCCAGCGCAGTTCCTTACCAAATGGTATATTAACCATGGCACGTGTTCCGATAACCTGTTCGATAAGGTGCGGAGCAATCCCGCCTGGAGTTGCTGGTCGCAGAACATCAATCATGTCTCGGTCAAGAATTTCCCCTGCCTGAATATCGCGCCCAGCTCGCAGGCAGCGCCTTTGCACAATTACAGTTTCCCGCTCGTTTGCGGCAACATATTTATCGCTCGATCCGAGGGCGCGCTCCAGAATACGCACTTGCTTGACCATTTCTGACCAATCAGCTGGATTCAGCGCAAATTTATGGTCAGGCCCCTCTCGCTGGTTATCATCGGTGAAATGGCGCTCAATTACCCTGGCACCGAGAGTGACCGCTCCAACAACCGGAGCTGGGCTGTGGGTATGGTCGGATAACCCCAAAATCACATCCGGGAACATTTGTCCGTAGGTCTTGATCACATTCAGGTGCAGGTGATCGTAGTTTTGCGTACTGGCCGTGTAGTTCGTATTGCACTGCATCAGCACGATCTGATTATTGACCTCCATGACTGCACGTATTACCCGGGATACATCCGCGATATCCGATGCTCCGGTGGCAATCATGATTGGTTTCCCTTTTTTCGCCATGCGGATGATTGCTTCAGGCCAGGACATTAACCCCGAACCAGCTTTGAAAGCGAGGACATATGGGTCAAGCATGTCGATGGCATCATAGTCATACGGGGATGAGAAGTAATCTATGCCAACTTCATCGCATGTATCTTTAAGGATGGGGGTCCACTCAAAGGGAATTGACGCGTCTTGGTAAACTTCAAATACCGATTTCTGCCATGATGCTTGGTGGGAAACTTGCGCACCCATATTTTTATAACCGTAATCCGAGACGATTTTGGGTGCTCTAAAGTTCTGGAATTTGGCGCCATCCGCTCCGGCTTCTTTGGCCAAACGGATCAGCTTTTTCGCTCGTTCCAGATCGCCATCGTGATTTGCTGCGATATCGGCAATGAAATATGTTGGATATTTGGCGCCAATTATACGTGCGCCAATTAGGATTTCCATCGATCTCTCCTTATTTCCTCTGGGAGTGTACAGATCTTAGCGCTAATGTTGCAGTTGCGAGTTGTATCAACCAGTTAAACTACGTATCTGCTCCGGATAACCCTGCTTGTAGAGCTGGTATAGATGTTCGATTCCGGAATGTACATCGGGTAAAGAGCCTCCCAAGGCAGCGTGCAGTTTATCCGTTCGTAAGGTCAAATTAGGGGAACGCTGCGCAAGTAGACCGGCTTCTTTCACAGATGAAGGCTCGATTAATTCTCGATTGAGTCCGAATTGTTCCGCAATTTCGACACCAAACTCGTATTTACTCAAGCAGCATGGGCTGACAACATGATATATCCCGTGTAGTCCCTGGTTCAGCATTGCCAACATGATGTGTGCCAAGTCGTTTGCCAGCAGGGGACAGAAATATACATCAGTGAATCCCAGTACTTTATTGCCAATGGATAGATTATTGAAAAAAAATTCTGCTAGGCTGCGCTTCCCACTTGCGCTCCACCCGAAAAGGTTTACCCGGGTGATAAGGGCTTCCGGATTGGCACTTACTACGGCCATTTCCCCCGCAAATTTTGTTATTGCGTATGTGCTGAGCGGGTTAGGGGGATCTTCTTCGTAGTAGTTGCCACGCTGCCCGTCAAATACTGCATCCGTTGAGACATGTAGCAAGCGCGCTCCGCCCCTGGCGACATAGCTTGCCAGTTTTTCTGGTAGTTCAGTATTCAATTTTTGTGCCAAGGCTGGATCAGCCTCGCAGGCATCGACATTTGCCAGGGCAGCGCAGTGGATGACCCAATCAGGCTGGATATCGTCCAGCAGGTGTTCGACTGCGCTTGGCGCCAGTAAATTGGTCTGGATTACTTCAAAATCTTCACATTGAAGTAAATTTGAATTGACCGTACCGACGACCTCGTGACCTTTGGCAGCTTCCATTGCCAGGTTGAGACCAAGCAAGCCGCTGGCTCCAGTTACAAGTATCCGCATTGAAAACTTCCTGACGACAGTCGAAGGAGCAGATCGTTGCAGCTAATTTTTGGTGCGACACCACTCCATCGACTTGCGTCAGCCGCTTTCAGTCCTGTTTCAATTAAATTGTTAATTAGCCTTGAGTGACTAATTTATGCCCTCCAGCGGGGCAATGATCTGCAGGATCTCATCAAGGCTCAACCAATCCGGGTTCGTATCGCTGGCGTAGCGGAATCCGTCTGGCAGTTCACGACCGTTATTTTGCCATTCATGACCGAACCACAGCTCTGTTGTCGGCTGGACGACAAACATGTCGTCCAATTCGACCGTTGCTCGTGCTTCGTCTTCGTGGATCAAAACTTCGTGTAGTTTTTCTCCTGGTCGGATACCGATCACATCCAGCTCGGCATCTGGTGCTATCGCAGAAGCCAGGTCAACTATTTTCATGCTGGGGATTTTGGGTACGAATACTTCTCCGCCCAACATCTGCTCTGTACAGCGTATCACGAAGCGCACACCTTGTTCCAAAGTCAGCCAAAAGCGAGTCATGCGCTCATCGGTGATAGTCAGTTTGCCACTCTGGCGCTGCTGTAGAAAAATCGGGATTACACTGCCGCGACTGCCTACCACATTGCCATACCGCACGCAGCTGAACCGTGTCGGTTTGCCAGCAGCGTAGGCATTGCTTTGGATGATTAGCTTTTCTGCGGCCAGTTTTGTTGTCCCGTATAAATTAACTGGGGTAACCGCTTTATCCGTGCTAAGAGCTAATACTTTCTTTACTCTCATATCGAGCGCGGCATCGACGATATTGCTGCTGCCCAATATGTTCGTCTTGATTGCTTCCATGGGGTTGTATTCACAAGCTGGTACCTGTTTTAGTGCTGCCGCGTGGATGACGATATCAACCCCGTCCATGGCACGCCGCAGTCTGGTAACATCACGCACATCTCCAATAAAGTAGCGCAGTGAGGGGTGGTCAAAACCACTCACCCGCATCTCATGCTGTTTGAGTTCGTCGCGGCTGAAAACTATTACCTTTGCAGGATGGTATTCTCGAAGCAGTACCTCAATAAACTGCTTGCCAAAAGAACCAGTACCACCGGTTACCATTACTACTTGCTTTGTCCAGTCCATCAAAGTCTCCATTGTCCTCTATCGGGATCGCGAAAGTGTTCCTTTTTGGATAACAATCAGAGGATACTGCCCATTTTTACCAAAGAAGTATGGGAAGCGTTCTTCTAAACCATAAAGCAACCGCAGCCAGTATCGTCCACCCAACCAGCTGTGGATCAAAGCGCGCGTGAAACGTACGCTAACACTGCGCCAAACCAGGATCTCAAGTGGCATTTGCTCACCGACAATCCCCTTGACCCACTGGTCATCATGCCGGCTGGTAAAAGTCCCTTTGGCTATCTTGTCTCTGGGCTTGTTCTGTTGAGTATTGCCTACCTTCGACTGTATAGGTCGACCAGATAAGCGAGCGAAATAGTACTTCCCGCGGTTGCTGAGGCGGATAAGAGGGTTAAATAACCGCATCAATGCTGAAGATGGCCAACCATTAACAATCACGGCTGAGCTGCTAGGCGCTAGGAGACGATAGAGTTCGCAATAGGCTTTCAGGTGTTCATCTTCAGGTAGGTGGTGGATGGTATGCAGCGATACGATACCCTCAAAGAGACCAGACTTAAATGGCAGATTGGCAATGTCAGCGACAATGAATAACCCATGGTTTCCTATTCGCGAACGGGCTTCTTGTAGAGCTACGGCTGATATATCTGCGCAAACCCGATATTGATACCCTTTAGAGTATTCCAGGTATTCTGGATATTGTATAGGACCGGAACCCGCATCCAGAAGATATTTTCCAACCTGGTTAATGTGTCGGTTGATCCGCAGGTGGCAGCGCTGGATATAATCACGCGCAACTGGGCGTAAGTCCTCATAGTGTGCGTTTTGATACAGCCCCGCGCTGACTTCTTGCCAACCGATCTGATCGTAAAACTCCCGTACTTGCTGCTTGATCTCAGTCTGCGTCGACATAGTGCGTATTTACCTTGATTTCCATTCCACCGGCTCGCCAGCCAAATAGCGGAAGGTATCTCCAAAATGAGCTAAACCTTCTTCAGAAAGTGCTTTACGCAGCGGCCACTCTTCCAGCTCATCCCAATAATGCAGTAGATGCCAAGGGAAGGGTTGGGGGTAATCAAAGAAAAAACGGTAAGCATAGTTCCAGGCTTGCTCAACTTGAGTTTTTGTTAGGTGGTTTTCGGCTGGTTTGCTAAGCCAGTGTTCTAAGCGGTCAATATAATCGTCCCAAGAAACAGGATCGAGGGTAAAGCCCTTGTTCCGGTAGTGAGTTTGACCGATTACAAGCGCCGGCACTCCGCTCATCGCCATTTCCAATCCAACCGTGGTCGTATATACCAGTCCCAAGTCAGAAATCTCGATCAAGTCATAGGTGTTAACCGGATCGTCAGCGGAAACCAGATGGATATGGGCGGGGAGTTCCGGTAACGCTTGCTGCAGGACATTGCTCACCGAAGGTCCCTTTGTATAGCGTTCCCCGGGATGGATCCGGACAATCAGCTGCCGATCTGGACGGTCGGCAAAATATCGGACCGTCTGCTGCAGCCATTCTGTCATGCTGTCGGTAAACACCTGCCTGCCAAGAGTAAGACTGTCCCCGATAACGTTCGCTGCCAGCAGTACGACCGGCTGACCAGCAGCCTCTGGTGTATCTAAACCCAGCTGAGCGCGCACCTTGGAAGGGCCCTGGCTGGGCTGCCCTTGCCACTGGCGGGAGAAATTCTCCCACAAATCGGCTTGCTGCCGGGAGGCAAACAGGTTGCGGATTTTGTCCCATTCAGGTACCGTTAGGGGTTCGCTTTTGGTTGCGTCCCACAATTGGTCAGTGTCCTGGTGCATTACCTCACTGTTATGTGCCAGCCAGATTTTGCCGCGCTGCTCACCGAATTCGTATGTCACAGCTGGGATATTTAAATACTGCGCGATCTGGAAAACTGCGCCCATCTCGAGAATGGATCCGTTGGGGGTCAATAGTGTGTCTGGGCGTATGTGTGCCAGCCAGCTAAATGCTTTCTCTGCAGCTACAGTATTGCGCGCAATCCGCAGTTTGTACAGCGTGCTATCGCGATCAATATCCTCTAGTTGTAATGTATACTGCACATCGCGAGTTGAAGTTTCCTCAATAGCGTCTTTTAGTGATGGGGTCAAAGGTTTTGAGTCATTGATATCCAGCCAAGACACGCATTCAAGAAGATGACCTGTTGCACTAAGAATATTTCGACTGTAGGCGTTCTGCCTGCGCAGATCAAAACGGTTGATATCTTTCTGCCAGTTTGCATAAGGCAGGTAAACTAACGTTACACGATGCCCAAGTCCGGCCAACGCATATCCCATAAGCACTGCATGTTCAATCCAATATCGCAGTGTGGCGAAAATAACTACTCGCTTCCCTTGGGGATGAAGGCGTGCAGCAGCTTCCGCCTCTTCTCTCCAGCTTGGCAGCCACTGTTCCGTCCGGCTGAGTGAAAAGCTCTTGCTCAGCGGCCGACCTTCTTGGCGAATTTGCCAGTAAAGCTCAGCCGTGTAAGGCAGTTCGCCCAGGACTTGTTTGACGGCTTTTTTGCTCAATACTGCCATCAACTGTACTCCTCTATCTGCCATTTTAAGCGTGGGCGGATGGGGCCAAGGCGGGGTTCTTGCCACTGCATACCCGGGGCTCCAGTCGGATCAACCGTGAATGCCAAGGCATGTTCATCTTGGAAGTACCGCTTCACGCGGAAGGAGCTGGCATTGACTCCTAAAATGTAGCGACCTTCATTGAGCAGATCAGCCGGAATTAGACAGCGGCTGATATATTTTCCAGCCGGGCGCGTAGCATATTGGTCGTATTCGGCTTGGTCGTCGGTGTCAAAAGAGGTGAAAATCAGTTCACCTTGTGTGGTTAAGATATAAATTCCGACTCGCAACCCGGTGATTGCCTGCTCGATGTTGTACTCGAACTCGATCAATGTTGGTTCAATCGAGCGCACTGTATCAACAACCTTACTATCCTGGTTGCACACTCGTAAAGCTATTGGTCTGAAGGGTTTGGCTGTGGCGGGAATCTCGTCAGGCTGCCAGACGTGTTCCCCAGTCTGTGCGAAACCAGAGGTTAGGTAATAATCGACTGCCTGCGCAGATGGGGCTCGCAGTAGCATCTGACCGTTGTCTAAAACGATTGCCTCTTGGGTTAGACGCAGGATTGCGGACATATTGTGGCTGACAAACAGCACAGTTCGGCCTTCACTGGCAACCGCACTCATTTTACCTAGGCATTTACGTTGGAACTCAGCATCGCCGACAGCCAATACTTCATCTACTACCAAGATTTCCGGTTCTAGATGGGCGGCAACTGCGAATGCCAATCGAAGGTACATCCCACTCGAATAACGTTTCACTGGAGTGTCGATGAATTTTTCCACACCTGAAAAATCCACAATTTCGTCAAATTTCCGGTCGATATCCTTGCGCCTCATCCCCAGTATGGCTCCGTTCAGTGCGATATTTTCCCTGCCGGTCAGCTCTGGGTGAAAACCGGTTCCTACTTCCAGAAGTGAGCCAACTCGGCCATGTATTTCGGCATAACCTGTGGTGGGTTCAGTTACCCGGGAAAGGATCTTCAGCAGGGTGCTCTTCCCTGCGCCATTGCGGCCAATAACTCCCAGCACTTCTCCCTTCTTGACCTCGAAAGAGACGTTTTCAAGCGCCCATATTTTTTCGACTGGTCGCGCCATTCCATCTCGCAGAATTCGGATTGGCCACTGCGCAACGTCGACCAGGCTATCGCGCAATGTGCGATAGCTGTTGCTTTGGACACCGATCCGGTATTGTTTACCGATGTTTTCTGCGAGTATAGCAGTATCAGTCATAAAGGATTACCAGCGAATATCTCTCAAGTAAGGACTGTTCAGCATGATCGCGGTCCGTTGTTTGCTCGTTAAACCATATCCGCAAAGTTACGCTCCATACGCCGGAAGTAATACATACCGCTTATGAGCAGCATGACGGATATTCCGGCGGATAGGAAAACCGTTGGCCCAGGGGCGGTTCCTGTCCCCAACAATGCCCAGCGGAAGCCGTCCACCACCCCGACCATCGGATTTAATGAGTATAGGAATCGCCACTGTTCTGGGACTACTGAAATGGAATACCCGACCGGGGTAAGGAATAACCACAGTTGAGTTAGGAAAGGCAAGATATAGCCGATATCACGGTACAAAACATTCAGCGCTGAGAGCCACAGCCCGACGCCTAGCGCAGTTATCAGGGCTAAGATGATAAATAGGGGCAAGGTCAAAACGGCTGCGGTTGGGTAGTACTGATAGTAAAGCATCATGCCAATTAATATCACAAATTGGATCGCAAAGTCCATCAAACCGCCAAGAACAGATGCCAGCGGGATAATCAAGCGCGGGAAATACACCTTGGTGATCATGCTGCGGTTGGAAAGCATTGATCGCCCTGAATCAGAAAGGGCTTTTGCGAACAAACCCCAGGGGAGCAGGGCTGAATAAGTGAAAAGTGGGCGCGGGATACCATCCGTTGGCATATTCGCGAAATTCCCAAATATGATCGATAGCACTACCATATTGACTATCGGTTGGATGATTGCCCAACCCGCGCCGAGAACAGTTTGTTTGTAGCGAACTTTGATGTCGCGCCAGGTCAAGAAATAAATAAGCTCCCTATAACGCCACAGGTCACGTAAGTTTAACGCCGACCAGCCACGCGAGGGGCGCAGATAAATGATCTCTTCTTGGGTTGTTTGAGTAGTTGTATCTGACATATGGGCAGTTATAAAAAACAGCATATATTCTGCTTTTCCTTAATCCACTAACTAGGAAGTGTTTCTCGGTACCAATCAATAGTCCGCCGTAAGCCCTCTTCGAAAGGCATTTGGGCGCGAAAACTAAAATAGGCTTCAGCACGCTTGACATCTAGCGCCCGGCGAGGTTGTCCATTCGGCTTGCTTGTGTCCCAGACAAACTCACCCTCATATCCCGTCAAGCGCGCGATCAGCTGGGCGAGATCTCTTATGCTTATTTCCATTCCTGATCCCAGGTTGACTGGTTCACTGTCGTTGTACTTTTCTGCGGCCAACAAAATGGCCTCCGCAGCATCTCCGGCATACAAAAATTCACGTGTGGGTGATCCATCGCCCCACAAGACGACTTTTTCATCGCCGCGCTCTTGGGCTTCAATAAATTTGCGGATCAATGCAGGGATGACATGGGATGTCTCCAAGTTGAAGTTATCCCGCGGGCCGTATAAATTGACTGGCAGCAAATAAATACTATTAAAACCATATTGTTCGCGATACGCCTGGGCCTGGACAAGCAGCATCTTTTTTGCTAATCCATACGGGGCATTGGTTTCCTCTGGGTAGCCGTCCCACAGGTTATCCTCTCTAAAGGGTAAGGGAGTGAACTTGGGGTAAGCACAGATGGTGCCGATGGCGACGAATTTCTCAATGCCGCGCAGCCAAGCTTCATGCATCAACTGTACTCCCATCATCAGGTTGATATAGAAAAAATCGGCTGGACGGGCGCGGTTGGCGCCGATGCCACCGGCCAGTGCAGCTAGGTGAATCACGAGGTCCGGCTGGGCATCATCGTACATACGTTGTATATCACCGGGTTTAACAAGGTCGTAATCCTCGATGTGAGGTATGAAGATATCTGCAGCTCCGCACTGGTGAAGTTTCTCGATAAGATAGGATCCTAAGAAGCCCGCTCCTCCGGTTATGCAGACCCGCCGGCTACCCCAGAAATTGTTCTCTGAAAGATTCATGACTAAACCTCTTTTTACTGATGTGGGCAGTGATGTGGTGAGTAAGGATCTGGCCCATCTTATTGCACAATAAACTGAGCATTCCGGTAGCGGGCTGCTTGTGGGTCGCGAATCAAGCCACTGCGGATGGCGTTAAGCACTTCGCGGATCCCGTCATCGACCGATAACTTGGCTTGAAAACCAAGCTCACGCTCGGCTTTCTCGAAGGAAACCCGGATGTCACGCATATCTCCACCAAAAGACAGGTCTTTATAGTGCACGCTGGTTTCGGGTATCCGCTGCAGGATCATACCGACAATCTCGTCTTTGGTGAAATTTCCTTTATCGGTACCGATGTTGTAGACCTGGCGGCTTATTTTTTCAAGCGGTGCTTCCAAGCCGAGGCAGATCCCGTGGATGATATCCTGGATATGCACAAAGGAACGCGAATAACCACGTTGGTAAATCAGTAGTTCGCGTTGCGTATATGCTTCTAACACAAATTGGTTCACGATTAGGTCAAAACGGGTGCGCGGCGAGATACCGTACAATGTCGCGAAGCGTAATATCAGTGGGGCACAGCCCTGATCGGATTGTCCAAGCAAGAATTCTTCTGCTGCCACCTTGGTTTCTGCGTAAAGCGATTGCGGGTTTAACGGTGCATCTTCATCGACTGGTTTTCCGTCTTTGGACAGCCCATAATTACTGTACGAGGACGCGAAGATAAATCGTTCCGCACCCAGTTTGACAGCTGCCTCGTAAACGCGCTGCGTGCCTTTGACGTTGTACCGCCGGGCAACTTGTTCACCTACCGCTTGACAGGCAGGGAATCCGACAATTCCGGCCAGATGAATTACTACACTGGGTGTCGACCATCCATTTTTGCCTGGTGTATGCAGCGCCTGCGGTTCAAGGATATCTGCCTTCTGGAAATTGAAATTCGGGTGCGGTAAGTATGCTAGCAGCGCTTCACCACCGAACAGTAGTTCATCGATGACACTTACCAAATACCCGTTGCGCAACAGTGTCCCGGTCAGCAGTGATCCAATATAACCGGCCCCTCCGGTTATGACGATATGTTTACCTGGTTTCGGATTCATATGCTCTGCTCCAGCAGCAGGCGTACTCTCATACCAGTCACTTCGAGTGTTGCGACATCCGTATCTCTGCCATCAATCTCATCAATCACAGTTAATCCCTGTTCTAAGCAGGTGAGCCGGCAGATGTCGGCGATATCACCATCACCAAGGATGAACACATTGTGATACCCAGCCTGCTTGACTTCGGGTAAAAGCTCATACATCCGCTGGCGTGTCCGGCGGTAAAGGCGCATCTGGTTATCTATGTAATTGACTGTCAGGCGCGCCCGGAAGGCGATACCCTCGGGTGTGATGATGTAGCGCAGCTTTCGCCGTTGGGCGCGCTTCACCTTGACATAGCCCTTGGATACCAGACGTTTCAGATGCCAGTTAACTGTACCAACTGCGACACCCAGCTGGTCTGCCAGTGTCGATTGGTTGATATCCGGGTCGGCCTCGATTTGTTCGAGCAGTAACAGCTCGCGGGTAGGTTCTGGTGTGGTATCCATAAGAATTTCTAAAATTCAGCCGCTGAATTATAACACTTTTTTCGGAAAATGCTAGCAGAGATATGCTTATCAATTTTGTGTTTATTTGGAATTACCACAAGCGTGATCGGACTATGCCGCCAGAAGCAATCTTCAGTCTTGACCAGGCTGTAAGGTTATAATGCTCAAGAAATAAGTAAACATTCGTAGTGGAATTTCTATTATCAATCTAATCATAAGACGGAAATCTTCGGATGCGGTTGCGGGAATCCTGGGTTGCTTTCATATTGTGCGCTATCTTGTTGACAGCATTCTTGTTGACACGGTTTCCGGCGTTGGATCGTTTTGCAACGATCGATGAAACAAAGTGGATGCTGCGATCAGCCAACTTCTATCAGGCGTTACGGCAAGGCGATTTTAAAAACACGTTCCAAAGTGAACATCCCGGGGTGACCATCATGTGGGCTGGAGCGGTAGGTTTTATTCAGGAATTTCGCGGTTATGCACTGCTTGCTGGAGAGCAGATGCCAGGCCCGACCAAATTTCAGCACTTCCTCCAACAACAAAAGCAATCTGCGGTCGATTTGCTGGTTGCTGGACGATTTTGGTTGTTGGTGGCAATTCTCGTCGCTCATGGATTATCTTTTATTGCCGCAATCCGCTTGGTTGGTATTGCCCCCGCTTCCCTTGGATTTCTTCTCCTGGCGTTAGACCCGTTCTTGATATCGTTATCTCGAATACTTCATTTGGATGGCCTCAGCAGCGCGTTGATGCTGCTTTCTTTGCTTTGGCTGCTGGATTATTTATTGAATGGGCAGACATGGATAGCTTTATTGATCTCAGGCGCTGCGGCAGGGGCGAGTTGGCTGACGAAATCTCCCGCATTGTTCTTAATTCCATTTTCTGGTTTGCTTATAGTGCTTATACGGGTAGATGGCAATATTCGGACCCAGGAAAAGTTTACTGTACTGGATTTTCTGGTTAAAAACGGACGCATATTTCTCATCTGGTTGGCCTCAGGCTGTGTAATTGTGCTCATGTTTTGGCCGGCACTGTGGGTGGCTCCGATTGAGGTTCTGAAGGAAATATTCAGTCAGGCACTGAGTTTTACAGTGTCTGGCAATCAAAATGCAATCTTTTTCAATGGTGTGATTTATGAAAGTGGAGATTCGGCCTGGTATTACTACCTGGTTGCATATCTCTGGCGCTCAACACCTGCAGCACTCATCGGGCTGGTGTTGGTGCCTTTCCTGCTGATATTAAAAAGACCAGCATATTTCCGTGTAAGGCATCTACAGGTTATCGGTGTCTTGGTATTATTCGCAGTTTTGTATATCCTGATGATGAGTCTAGCGGGTCAGAAATATGCTCGCTATATCTTGCCTGCCATGCTCACGCTCAATCTAGTGGCAGGCATTGGATGGTACTGGTTGCTTCAGTTGATTTACCAGTCAATAAATAAACCGATAACAAAATTCTTAGCAACCACCCTGGTTATAATTGCGCTCATAGTTAGTTTAGTTTTGGGTGTAGTGTCTACCTATCCCTATTATTACCAATACTTCAACCCCTTGTTTGGTGGTATTCGAGCGGCTACTCAGGTTATGCAGATCGGTTGGGGAGAGGGTCTAGACGAAGCGGCGCGCTATTTAAACACAAAACCTGATGCAGGGCGATTGCGGGTTATCAGCTGGTATGGAGACGCGCCCTTTGCGTACTACTTTAAAGGTAAAACGATCAACATGCCCGATGATGCCGCTCTTGAAGAGTTGCTCGAGGCTGATTATGTCGTGATCTATTACCAACAATACCAGCGCCAGCTACCCAGCCCAGAGGTCCTAGCATTTTTCCAAGATCAATCACCGGAATACGTCGTAACATTGAACGGTCTGGATTATGTTGAGGTCTATAATCTAGAAGACATTTCTTTCCCCTGATTGTGTTCTAATATGCGATATCTGCCTAGTGCCAAGGGAATCTGAAATGCACAATAACCGGGGATCGATCGTTCTCTATAAAAGAGTATATTGAGGGAAGTTGCGCTGCTATTAAGCCCAAATTTTAGAGATATTAACTATACTGAAAATATAAGCTATGCCAAGTATTTCGATTTCGGCTCGCTAGTGCTCCAGATTGTATCTCACATAACCGCGGAATAGCGCACGCAAGAGGGAGAAGCAATAAAAACTCACTTGCGAGAAACCTTTCTATTTCGGGTAACGGAACTAAGCGGATCGTCTAGTGCAGCTTGTACACCGTGATTTCCCAACCCGGATATTTGTATGTGACGGCAGGGAAAGACTCGAGTACAACCAGTGCTTCCGTTACTAGCTCACTCTTCCGCCTATTATTGCGTACGGCAATCACAGAGGAATAGTAGCTCTGATCCAGTACTTCATCTAGGGAGCCATCTGGGAAGTCTTCGTCTATCTCTTTGATCTGCGGCTTTCGATTGTGCCGTGCGAGTATCCAATCGAATTGATCGAAAGGATATCGGTCGATATCGAGTTGCCAGGTGCTCTGGTTCGTCTCGAGAGCAGCTCGCCAACGCAGTGCAAGTAAATTGAATTGGTCGTTAGTATCCCCTATTACCAAAACTGGTTGTTCTAGGTCCACTTCCTCCAGAGCGACAGCTTGCATGGCGCTGAAGAAAGGCTCTCCCTCAAAACTAGTAACCATTTCTTGGTGAACACGCTCCGCAGCTGGTATTCCTGCATCAAGGAATAAAACTAACAGCAGTGCTACCGCTAGGCTGGCTTTCGGACCCCAAGAGGCTTCTTGGAGTAAAGCCCGGAATATGGTCGCCAGCCTGAGGCCAGCGAGCAGCCAGATTGCTGGTGCCACCACCAAGATGTGGCGAGGTTCATTCGTTGTGGAGATGGTCAGGATCACTAGGGCGATTAGCACTGACCAGGCTGCCAAGCGGGCGTACAGTTTCTGCCAGTTTAGAACAGCTTCCACCGCTGCAAGTATCGTGACAAAGACACCGATGAACGCTGTGATGGAATATTCATTAATCCAGATGCGCGGGTAGAATAAAAAGTTTTCCCATGACCAGAACGGGACATATGATGGGTGGCCGGTAAAAAACAAGCTCATTGACTCGCGATCCGTCAGTATGACCCAGAGGCTGGCGATAAGCGCAAAGATACCTGCAACAGCCAGCGCCTCATACCAGGTTCGGCGGCTTACTTTCCAAGGCCAGTTCTCACTTACCAGTGCTGCCGCCAGCGCGGCCCCGAAAAACATGCCGAAAGTGTACTTGGTCAAGAATAGGATCATGACCATCACAGCTGCTAGGATGAGAGCTATCATCCTGGAGCGTCCCGATCGCCGCTCGGCGCGCTCGACAAGCAAGAACAGCGGGATGACCAATAACGCGCCAGTGATCTCGAGCATGCTTAATCCCGAATTCCTGATCATTGCCGGGCTGGTGATCGTCAACGCTGTCGCGAAGAAAGCTCCGATGAGAGCTAGTTCAATACCAGGGATGGCAAACCGGCCAGTGCTGGAATGATTCTCAACATCCTCACCTTTATGCTCGCGTTCCATTTGGGCGCGGCGAGCAAAGTAGAAGGTGAGCCCAGTAAGAGCTATGATTAGGAGGGCATAATTAAGGACCGAGGGGATCCGGCTAGCGAACAAACCCGGTCCAACCAGAAGGTAGGCTGCAGCTACGAAGAATGAGAATACCGGTGGGTAGAATGCTTGATTGCTCACGGCGCGGAGAAGACCGCTAGGTGATCTGTTAATCAGTGCGTAGTACACTTCCCAACCGTCTAATGCATGGTTCGATTCATCTATATCAAATGGAATGGGAGTGGTCAGTACTGTCTGCGTCATAACAACCAGCAGTAAGACCGCTGCGGCAATGATGACCAAACACCACACTGCGACTGCAAGATGGAACGCTGGTGAAGGGGAATGGTTTGAGGTCATATAGAATATTGGCGGAGTATTGATGTCAGCTTGGGGTATATAAATTTAACGCCCAAATAGCGAATTATATCGCCTTAATCAAGGAAATATTCACCAACGGAGATCAAATATCGCTATTGGATATCCGTTGTCCATGCAAATTAATACATCCGGTATATATATGCATATGGAATGTTCCCTATGCGGATTACATGTTCGAGTGTCTGCTGGTCGATAAACGCTAGAAATTCTTCGCTGGGCAGTTGCCTCTGCAGCTGGTGGAAATAGATGATGATGTAGTCAACCTTTGGCAGATCTGCTGGAATAGCCGGAAACTCTTCCAAAAGGGTTGTTCCGTTGAAGAAGTATGAAAACGGACCGTCATAATACCAGCTCATTACCCGCAACTTTCCGGCCTCGGTTGACTGGTTGAGATACCTGGCTGCTTGGTCCAATCCCTCTCCCCAACCGATCATCATCACCTCTGGGGCGCGTTCACTCCCTCCTAGCAGCGGGTTGTAGTAGCTGAGATAGTATGGTGCCGTCTGCATTACGCCCCAGGATTGCCAGGAGAATGCGGTGGTAAACAGCACCCCACTTGCGATCATGAAGTACCTTAGGTATGGGCTGTGACCTAGTTTTTCGCGGCAGAATTTGATAAGTGGCTGTGAGTATAGTGACCCACCCCACTGCAGCCAATATATCCAGCGGAGCGAAAATAGGAAGCAGGTAGCGGTCGAATTTCTTTGCCCCTAACGTCATGAATGTTGTATACAAAACTATGAAAAGGACTAAGACCAGCGCTGAGTTTTGAAGGTCCTGTTTAAACCGGATCTTGCGGGGCAAGATAAATGCAAACATAAACAGGAGCAAGCCGAGGACCGTCATTGGTGTTGCCCGCCACAAGTAGTTTATCGGATAAAACCACCCATTCTGCACACCACCTTGGTATACACGACCATCAAAGAATATATTACTCTCATGCCCTTCTGATGCATAGAAGATCGCTTGTACGAATATTTTATTGATCGTATTGAGTGGATCGACCCACATCGCTGGAAAGAAAATCGTAAATGTTACCATAGCGATTCCGGACCAGATCATTAACGGTTTGATAGTTCTCCAACTAGTGCTCTTGAAGCTATTCTTCTCACCCCTCCAGCTTCTGATAAGCTCAACTAAGATCAGCAAGCCAAAGAATGGCAGTAAGAATAATGCTGGCGATTTCGTCAACCAGCTCAAACCAGCCGCTATTGCGGAAACAACTAGGTCTATGAACCGACGTCCTCGATATAGGTAAGTCATCAGCGCCAGTAGGGAAAGCAATATTAATGAGCTCACCATACTATCCAGGTGCAACAGCCTCGCAAGGGCGATGGAGAATGGGTTGATGGCAACGAAGAGAAATCCCAGCAGGGCAACTCCCATCCCAAAAACTTTTCTCGCATACCAAAAGGCTAATAAAAGTGATGCTGCAATCCCAAGAACGCTAAACATGCGTCCGGATTCGAGTGCAACAATTGAATCCATGCCATTGTTATCCAGGTAGCGATGAAAATCTCCGATACGATCTATTTGTCCGGGTCCTATTTTTGCGAATTGAGGATACCTCAGGAAGAACCCTGCTGCACCTGCCCACATGATGGTAACACCGGGGTGTTCACGTTGAAAAGTATGCTTAAAGTCCTTCTGTACTAAAGCAGTTAGGAAGTTGGCGGAGCGGTGGAGCCACTTCGGTTCGTCGGGTGTGACAAAGCGATCCAGATCTATTGCGCGGGGAACTGCCAATAAAAAAAATATAACTACCAGGCTTAGGATATCTAACAACCTGCGATATCTAAATGTACTTAAAATTTTCTCGCTCATAAACTCCTATGCTACCGTCTTAGATACAGCGATCTTTTTCCACGCGCATATAACAATCGATAATCATCTTGGAGGTAAGCTTCAATGGCAGGAAAATTAAACCGGCCTAAAAATACTTGGTCCGGTCGGTACTCAACGATTGTAGCCAAGATCCGTTCTTCACTCAGACTGCCAGACAGTATCCTTTTGTCGGAGAAGACAGCCAGCTCGGGCGGAATAGAAGCTTTGATTCGAAACGCATACATGGGTGTGTCGGTGACAAACCACACCGTCTCAGCAGCGTGGTTGCCGCTCCTGACTAAGAACATCCGCTCGCGTTCCAGGAGCGTATCCGGTGCGGAAAATTCTTGCAATGTTACCGGCAGGCGCGCTACCAAAGAGAATATCAGTACAGATATACTGATTAAGGCTAATGAAACCAATAGGATCGGTTTTTCTTTTGTACTAATTAGCTGTGGAATTGTGCCAATCGATTGCCCGACGGCGACACCAGCTAAAATCGCGGCAGGGACAGTAACCAGTAATTGGTGGTGATACCACACGGGGACTTGCCATAGCAGGGTTAAGTAGGCGAGTACAGTCCAAGCGATAAGATAAATGGACGACCAGTTTTTCGCGATGATTGTGTAAATGCCCCCAATGACAGCTAGTAACAATAGCGGAACGGAGTCTCTAAGAAACCAATTTATGTCATAGATCTTCGCTGCTTCAAGGTAAGAATCAATCTTTACAGATCGCATGTAGAAATCCACCATCTGTACTAGCTCTATTGGTCCAATCATGGTTAATCCCAAGATGAGTACTAGAGATATAAAGGTGAGAAGCCAGATTAGGAGGGGTCGTGGTAGAAAGAACCAGGTATGTCTTTTCTGCACATTTCGTTCATCTAAAAATATCCCTATCATGAATATGGGTACGAGGATGGCGGTGAACAGCTTGACATAGAGGGACAAGACCAGCGCTGCTGCGGAAATGATAAGCCAAACTGAAGACCGTTTTTTATGCCATAGCTGTAATTCTACCAAGGCAAACATTGCCAGCGCGATGGCGGGCAGGCCGATCATAAGCGAAACGCTCAACCTGGTGTAATACGGGAGCAGAACAATTAGGATGAGTCCTGCAACAGCATGCCATGTTCCCCAAGCATTTCTTAGGAATTGGTAGGCAGAGGCTAATAATATGCTTGAAAATAATAAGACCAAGCTTCTGGCGGTTTGGATCTCATAGCTGAATATTCGCAGCCAATAATCCAACAGGTACGGAAACAGCGGTGGATGTTCACTCCATATCTCGGAGTACATGGAGTACCCTCGATTGATCATCAAAGTGATCATTGCATTCTGGCCTTCATCAGGATCAAATTCAAACACTTCATGGAACGGATAGAGAGAATACATCAGCAAGAAAAATCCCCCTACCACTGTTAATGTGATAAGAAACGATGAGGGTAGGGAGTTAATGTTTCCCCGCATGTATTTGTGGTTAATCTTCCTCAACATATCGCTTTGTTCCACTGATGCATAGTAAGGGGAATACTATCGATGGCGAAATATTGCTGGAAACAGTTAATGTGATCGAGCTAATAGCGATACTTGAATGCAGTGTGATCCACGGAAATCTTGTTAGCCATTCTCCTCTGGACGACAAGAACGATACAGGTAGTGGAGAAATCCTGTTCCTCCGCATAATTAAATGGCTGCCTTATTCCGTTTATTAAGTCTACTTCAATACAACCGCTAATACAATGACGTCAAGATTGGTCGTAGAAGTTCACAACATACGATCGGGGATCGTCTTCTGTTTTCATTGGATCCTTGTTTGCAGTGGCATATCGATTTTCTGTTATCCTTCGTCAAGGTGCTTCGTCGGATTACAATGCCATGTTCAAAGAATAAACCAGTCGTCATCAGGACATATTTGTGTAGTGAGCTACAGGTATCATTCGTTAGTGTAGAAAAAGCTGGTCCAAGCTAAGGTATCAGGACTTGATCCCCCGGTGAGCGATGATTGAACGGTATTTATGTACTAGTAGACAAGTGATTAGCACTTATTATTTTCTAGGTGAAACATAGCAATTGTAGACCAAGCTTTATTCAGGTACTGGTTACCGTTGCTGTGGCAGTATTGTCTCGATGCAGATAAAAATAGATCCTGAAAGGTGATGATACCTCACTATGGAGTTGGTCAGTTGGGGAGGGCTTGGGCAAATTAGATACGGGGGGTTTTGATCTCATATGGGTGAAGGGATCTCTTCCCCTGTGTTTTCTTCGGAACAAGGTGAGCGAGTATACGGAAAAATAAATTTTGCAGCACCCTCTGTTCATGAAAACCGGTAATCCGTGATACATATATGTGTATTGGTTATGGCTGAAGAAGATTCTCTGAGACGTTCGGCTTCTAAAGGAAAAATATGCACCGTGAACAGTACCATATCATTAATTTAGTTGCCATAAAACAATATGGAGCTAATCATTGCTTGAGCAAACAGGTTATTATCTCGCTTACAATTACGAGAATCAATGTCTGGGCTACTACTAATGTTATCTAACGTATATTTCCATGTAAGAACACGTATAAAGGGGGGAAGATGGCGTCAGGATCTGTTAGAGATATTCGCTATTTGCATAATAGCTCTATCAATTTGGGTACCAAGACGTATTTCGCTCAATAGGATCGTCACGCCTGATGAGCCGAGTTGGATCGAGAGGTCTGAGAATTTCATTCTCGCTTTGAAACAAGGGAACTATTCTGAGACGTATCAAAAAGAGCATCCAGGTGTTACTTTGATGTGGGTCGGGTATGCAGCCTATAACAATTTATTTCGCGAATATCAAAATAGTTATCCAGAATATCGCGATAAATTGACAACCAGGTATTTTGTTAACGGGATATCTAAACGCAATCCATTAGAAATCCTGGTAGAGAGCCGGAAAATCCTGGCGTTAATCCACACGGTTACATTACTGCTATCTTATTGGTTTACTAGACGATTGATTGGCATTGTTCCAGCATTGTTAAGTTTTACATTTATCGCCTTCGATCCATTTCATCTTGCTTTGACAAGGGTGCTGCACCTTGACGGCTTGCTCGCAAACTTCTACATACTCTCATTGTTGGCGTATATCAGTTATACGCTTGAGCGTAAACGACTTGACCTTGTCATTTGTGGTATCAGTGCGGGGCTAGCATGGTTGACGAAATCCCCAGGGTTATTTTTGATACCCACATACGGACTGATTACATTAATTCAGCTCTGGCAAAATACCCGCAATAAAAAGCAGTCTCTGCATTTCGGTATGGTCTGGCATAAAGTTTGGCCTCTTGGTGTTTTGATGTTAATAGGCGCATTGGTTTACTATGCATTATGGCCTGCCATGTGGGTTAGTCCAAGAGAAGTATTGACAAATGTATTGGGAATGGCTCAGGCATATGCAGACGCAGGCCATGATACAGGTGTGTTTTTTAATGGAAGAGTTATTGAGGGTTCAGAATTTGGTTTGCGATATCTTTATTTCTACCCCTTGACTCTCTTATGGCGCATGACCCCCCTCATTTTAATTGGAATTATCGCCTTTGTTGTGGGGTATATTGGTCGACAAAAACCGTTTTCAGAACAAAAAATTCGCTGGTTCAGTATGTGCTTAGTAATTGCCGTGGGTATCTATACGGTACTAATGACTTTGGGACAAAAGAAATTTGACCGCTACCTTTTACCCGTGTACCCTCCCTTGTGTATTCTTGCTGCCCAAGGGTGGTATGTTTGCTTTCTCTGGTTCAAAGATAAATTCGTTATCCTTGGGCGGAAGATGGTAATATTGGCGCTTTTCGGGATCGTGATTGGGCTACAAGCGTATAGCTCTCTCAGCATTTTTCCCTATGATCTTGCCTATTACAACCCGGTAATGGGCGGAAGCCAGAAAGCCCCGGAGGTCATGCAAATTGGTTGGGGAGAAGGTTTGGATTTAGCTGCATTATATTTGAATAATAAACCAAACGCCGAAGATACTGTTGCAAGTTCCTGGTACAGTCTTGGTCCTTTCTCATATTTCTTCCACGGAGAAGTAGTTAATATTCCAACAAGATTAGTCCTTGAGAACAATTGGCAAGGTATTTATTCCTCTGACTATATAGTTGTTTATGTGCACCAGTGGCAGCGCAATATGCCGGAAGAACTGCTATCAGAGCTTTCTGGCAATCAACCGGAACATGTAATATGGATTAATGGTATTGAATATGTTCGTATATATGGGCAATAGAGCGAAGAGCAGCGTAGAACTTAGAATTTGCTCGTTCACGCAACAATTTTTTGTTAAATACTTCATTAAAATAACAAGCAATCAGAAATCATCTCTTGGACGATGGTTGAGTTTGATCAAGGTTTGATATCATGTGCCCACGAGGATCAACGAAGTTATAGCTGCTGAGTTCTGGTGCGACAGGTTGCGGGGAAGTAAAATTTTTGCCATTTTCTCCGGTGTTTGTTGGCAGGCGGGATGCAAGTGGTTGGGGTTGCTCGATCACGACATCGCTGACCAATCTGGCCGTACGGTGATCAACTTTGCGCAGCATAATCACACGCGATTTCGCTCCGCCAGAGTAACAATTGCCTGGCGATACCCTTTGCCAATGATATTGTCCACTTCCCAATCCCCGATCCGTTGACGTTGATCAACAATCTCTAGACGCTCTTCAACATATCTTCGATCGGGAAATATACCCCGCCGATCTCGGCTGCCGTAACGCTTGCGACGTTTCCTTTGGCAACGCAGGCGCATGTGCAAATCGCCACCCGCTTATTTGTCACACAGGCTGTAATGAAAAACCCACTCATGACTGACCTGGATATGCTGATCTTCCAGCAACCAATCCAAAATCTATTCTGGGCTCCAATCGAAACGTATTTTCGCTTCGATCAGCATTCATGTTTCTGCTTGGATGCGGCAACAACCCTTTTTTCGCCTGCTCATCGCCAGACTATGGGTTTGCTTTGGTCGATAGCCGCGCTGACAATGGTTCCGTTTCAGTTCCCGACAGATCGTCGATCTGTCAACTTCAAGGCAATTGGCTATCTGTGTTTAATTTTGATCTATTTTAATAAGTATATAAATCTGGTATCTTTGCTCTTTGGTAAGCTGTTTGTAGGTTCTCATAAGTGCTCCTATGACTTGGTGGTTAGAGAAGCTCTTATCCTACATCAGCTTACCCCTCTTTCCGCTATCAAAGTTGCACTAGCTAGTTGAATCTACACACTAATGCATTCGGTATATATATGCGTAAGGTAAACTATTGATAAATACAACGTATTCCATCTCATGTTGTTCAATGAACTTAAGAAACGCTTTGCTTGGCAGTTGCCGCTGTAGTTGGTGAAAATAGATGATGATATAGTCAACTTTTGGAAGATCTTCTGGATCAACCGGAAAATCTTCCATCAGGGTGGTCCCATCGAAGAAATATGAAAATGGGCCGTCAAAATACCAGCTCATCACCTGTAAATTTCCAGCTTCTGGCGATTTGTTGAGGTACCTGGCAGCCTGATCCAATCCCTCTCCCCAGCCAATCATCATCACCTGTGGGGCGCGTTTTGCTCCACCTAGTAGCGGGTTGTAATAACTTAAATAGTAGGGTGCCGTTTGCATAACCCCCCAGCATTGCCAGACGAATGCACCTGCCAACAGAGCTCCAATTGCGATCACGGAATAGCGTAGAAATACGCGAGAACTGAGTCTCTCCCGCAGAAAATGGTATGTGGCAGTGAGAATTGTGATCCAGCCTACAGCCGCGAGGAGATCCAATGGTGCAAAGACCGGCAGCAGGTAGCGGTCAAACTTTTTCGCTCCAACCGTCATGAATATTGTGAATAGGATAATGAAAAGGACCAATATTAGTGAAGATTTTCGAATTTCTTTATCAAATTGAATTCTCCGTCGGAAAACGAATGCCAGACCTAGCAATAACAAACCAAGGACAGTCAGAGGTGTTGCCCGCCATAGATAATTAATCGGATAAAACCATATATTCCGCACGCCATCAGAGTAAATTCTGCCGTTGAAAAAAATATCACTCCCATGACCTTCTGATGCGTAGAATATGGCTTGAGCGAAGATCTTGTTGACTGTTTCAAGTGGGGTAACCCACATCGCTGGGAAAAACACGGTAAAAGTTATCACAGCAAGTGCAAACCAAACCAGAACCAATCCGCTTTCTCGTAATATGGTCTGGATGGGATTTTGCTTATATACCGTCCAATTGTTGAACAGTTCGATCAACATCAGCAAGCAGAAGAACGGCAGCAGGAACAAAGCTGGCGACTTCGTCAACCAACTCAGCCCAGCTGCAATTGCGGAAACGACCAAGTTGATGGATCGGCGACCTCGATATAAGTAAGCCATCAAGGCCAGTATGGAAAGCAGCATCAAAGCGCTCACCAATGCATCCAAGTGGAGCAGTCTCCCCAAAGCAATTGAGAAAGGGTTTAGTGCGACAAATAGAAATCCCAACGAAGCTATCTGCAATCCGAGTACCTTAAATGCATACCAAAAAGCTAGTAAAAACGATGAAACAATACCAAGAACGATAAATATACGTCCTGCTTCGAGTGCAATTATGGGGTCAATGTTATTGTTTTCCATGTAGTGAGGAAGATCTCCGATGCGATCCAATTGTCCAGGCTCCAATGTAATAAATTGTGGATATCGTAGGAGAAATCCTGCTGTACCCGCCCACATGATCGTGACACCGGGGTGTTCACGCTGGAAGGTATGCTCGAAATCCTTCTGAATCAGGGCAGTAAGGAAGTTGGCTGACCGGTGCAGCCATTTTTTCTCGTCAGGTGTAACGAAGCGATCTAAATCAATAATGCGCGGAACTACCATCGCAATAATTATCATGAAAAGGCTAATGGTCTGAAAAAACCTGAGAAATTTCCACTTGGTTACTTTATTATCGCTCATGATTGCCGTAAGACCGTTTCATGTTTATGAATCTTTTCCATCATTGATACAACAGCTGGAATGTATCTTGAAGCTAATTTCTCACTATCTAATAATCAAACTCGCCGATGAATAATTGCTCGAGTGGAATTCTACAATTACAGCCAAGAGTTGTTCTTAATTCAGAATAACGAACCCTATTCGTTATTCGTGAATTGAAATGAGTTTTTAGGAATTGCTTTTCCCCCTTGGCAAATTTATGTTGGAGTAGTACTGATCATCCATTCGGGTTTTGTTGCATAAGTTTGTGTACACTAATGTGACTTTAAGATTACTTGGATTCAACATCGAAGTGCAACAGACTATTCAAAGAATACCTCAAAAGGTGACATGAAATCAAGGCATTTCCTTGGACGATGGTTGAGTTTGATCATGATCTTTTCAAGCTCACCCTTTGTGACAGAACTGAGGGCTCGATTTTTAGGAATTTATACTCATAACCCAGTGGTTTGAATAAATTTCTACATATGACATTAATCACAATTTGTTACTTTAGTGCGAGGCGTTAAGACTTGTAAGTGAATATCCCGTAAAATTTTGTAGGGTTCGTAATAACAAAGTATGGGTTCTGATACGTATTTCACCCAAGCATCGTTCTCTTCCCCAAAGGGTTCCGCGCTCCCTTTGTAGTTGATGAACAAAGGATCGCTTACGATCAGGCTATATTTATGTTCTTTTAAATCATTCGCGAAACGAGCTAGGTATGGTTCGTTTCCTGCCATGGCCATTTCCATTAGGAAAACCTTTTCATAATCAGGAATAATAGCTACATCAGGTATTATTCTGAAAGTGACAAGTTGTCTTTCGGAAATGAATAGCACATCCCCGTCATTTGTGACCGCCTTCTCAACGAAGCGTGAAAGACGATCAAGCGAAATTTGGGTGTCCGATGGAGATGGCAATTCAAGAGGTTTTCCATATTGCAAAGTGAAGAAAATAGAGAAGCATATCAAAGTTGCAATGATCGTGTCTTTCCCGAAAGAAAAAGATCGAGCGGCATGGTCTCTCCATTCTTTGCTAGCAGTGTTCGCTTGGGTGTCCAATTGAAATTTATCGTAGTATATATAAGCAGATATGACAATCAGAATCGAGAAATATGCGTCCAGATTATGCAGGTTGCTGCCCCCTCCAATTTTTATACTGACAATTATTCCCCCGATGCAAAGTGTCAACAAGATAATACTTATTATCAGGAGTTGAATCTTGTGATAATAACGCCATCTATGCCTTAGACATAAAATCGATAGCAGCCAAAATGGAATAGAAACGAGAATGCCCCCGGACAAGACTCCCAATTGGTATGTTGGATTAGGGAAAAGCCGATACCAGAGTAGATCTGAGGAGAAGCTAGAGGCAAATTGACCCGGCGGATTGCCCGAAGAGATGATATAGAGCCACTGAGTGAAAAGGGCGGTAGATAAACCGGCGATACCGAAAATTGCTGGCCAGATTAAATAACGCAAAGATTTATAATGGCGCACCGGAATTTCCAATGTATAGAGTGTCACAGCGAGCATTGCGGGTATTGGATACCAATTCACCCGGCTAATTCCTGTCCATACCGATGCGATTATTATGAATAAGACATTTCGCCAGTGGTGGTGTTTATTGAAGGAAGCCAATATGATAATTAGTGGAATTTGAAGGTGATAATAAACCGGCAAAATGAGAAGTATCATCACTCCTATCATGATCAACGTCCAGCGTTTGAGTTTATCCTCAATCGAAAGCCGTTTGGTCATAAAGAACGCTGTCAGAAATGTTGTTGTGGTCCATAATAGCACCTGCCAGGCTCGATGGACCCATATGGGGGTTCCATCAAAGATAAATGGCACAGCTTGCATAAGGTACCGGCTGGGATGCAAAACAGTCGGCGTAATTCTGACACCATATACTTTCTCCGACAAGTACAGTGATGCATAGTAATACCGACTTGCCTCAGACCACCCCAACGAAAATGGGTAGTTGCTAATGTCTGGTAGAAAAGCGGCTAATCGATAACCTGTTGTAATGAATACGGCTGAAGCACCTAGCAAAATGAATTCGTTTTGCTGATTTCCCGCAGCTTTAAGGCATATGGCACCAAGAAGAACAAAAAGGGAAAACAGACCGATGCGAATATAAATGTTTCTTAGATATTGACCGTATGGACCCAGAACCAAAAAGCAGAATGTGGCGATCAAAAGCGCTAAGAAAAAATTGTTATATGCTCCCAGTTTGTGTAGATATCGAGACACGTTGAGCAGCATAGCCAGTAACTTGTTATTTAATCTACTCCAGGGCGTAATCAGGAACCCAATCATCAAGATTAAAACGACGCTCCAAACAATGGCTAACCCCACCCAGCTTCTAGACTCAATCAGAATATTATTCGTAAAAACAGGTTTCAAGAACTGGATCAGACCATAGCCGGATACGAATATAGAAAATCCAAGAATGATCCTGAGTCTGGTCATACGAGCATTTGGTGTATATTGTGAATCAGGCATCTTGTAGAGAAATCATGCTCTTCTCAATTTCATGGGCGTTAATGATTTCAGGCAGATATAAACAGGGGGTTACGCAAGACATACATTGAACCCATCCCAACTAATAAAGTTAAACATATACCAAATTTTATTCATGCAACCTAAAGATATCGCAAGAACTCTGCATGAAAGTATACAGTTTTATCATGCTCAATATATAGCCACTTGTCTAAGAAAGTCCTTATAACTATGTCAACAGAGATTCATCTAACTGATACTGAAACTACAAATCAAAAATCTTTATGGAAATCCTCGAACCAACTCGAATGATCGAGGTCGTCGAATCTTGAATGGTTGCTTGAGTAATAGGATCTGGAAGCTCTCCTTACTCTTGATAAGGTAACTGCCCGAGTGATAATTTCATAGTTCCGCTTGTTTTCCACCGCAGACTTGAAAATTTATCGACAATTAAATTGCTGAGAGCAAGAAAAGTCTCTGTATACCAAAGTTGTAGGATTTCCCGGAAGACATTTATTGCCAAGGATATCAGCTATATTCGAATAGTATCTATTCAATTGGTACACGATTGATTATAGTCCGCACAATATAAGTAGGTTTATGCTGAGATTCATGATATGTACGTGCGAGCAATTCTGCAATCAAACCCATCAAAATAGATTGGGTTCCAAGTATAAAGAGCATTGTGCTCATCAACAACAGAGGTGATCGAATCATGTGCTCAGCTAAAACAAGGCGACGAATAATAAGGATGAGAAGAGCCAGGAAACTAATCGCGATAAAAGTTATACCTACACCACCAAATAGATAGATCGGTTTATTGGCGTAACTTATCAGGAATTTAACGGTAAATAAATCCAGGATTACCTTTAAGGTTCGATTTAGACCATATTTTGTTGTGCCATATTGACGATGGTGGTGTTGAACGGGGATTTCGATGATCTTTGCACCCACACTTTTTGCATATGCAGGGATAAAGCGGTGCATTTCCCCATATAGACGAAAACCAGTTAGAACTTCACGGCGATATGCTTTGAGTGTGCATCCATAATCGTGTAGATGAACGCCGGTTACTTTGGAAATTAGCCAGTTGGCAACTCTTGATGGAAATGTTCGTGTGATATATGCATCTTGGCGGTCCACCCTCCAACCGCTGACCACATCATATCCCTGGTATATTTTCTCAAGCATCATTGGGATATCCGCTGGGTCATTCTGCAAATCTGCGTCCATCAAGATGATTATTTCACCGCTTGTATGGTCGATACCGGCGGCGATAGCAGCCGTCTGCCCGAAGTTACGGCGAAAGGAGACAACACTTACGTGTCGAGGGTCTTTGCGGGCGATTTCTTTGAGCTTATCTAAACCGTCATCGATACTCCCATCATCAATATAGACTACTTCCCAGTCGAGTTCTTGAAGGCTCTCAAGCGCATCGTGGAGTGCGAGATGCAGTTTATTAAGACTATCCGACTCGTTGTAGACAGGTATTACGACAGACAAATTCAAAATTTCCTCCTAAATATACGAATGCGTGAATTATCACGGCAAGGGACGACCGGTGGAGTCGAATTTAATTCATCGTATGCACCGGAGTTTACTAAGTCAGCGAGCCATTCTTTATAATAGCGTTGTTCTATTAATATGTAATTTGCCTCAAGCGCCCATTTCTTGGCAAGTTCTTCATTCCAGAAACCGTAACGCTCTAATTCATCGGTTGAGCCATTACTATAATATGTGTAATCACCATTTATCTGAGGGAGATAGATGCTAATATCCGACGCATAAAGTAAAGGCACAACCGATAGTCCTCCTTTCCAATATACTTTGGATCCTGAAGGTATCGCTTGAGCTAGATGCTTTCCTGCAGCTGCATAGGATTGCATAACATCACCTTCGCATTCGTAAAAACTATAACCGGCACTAAATGGTTGGCTTGGAGTAAGAACGGTGCCACTCAACACAAATATCAGTAAGGCCACATATCCGTATGCCCAGCTTTTATCTGTCATCAAACAGGTTTTAAGATATTGTACGGCAACTGCCAAAAGGAGAACAGAACTTCCGATTATCAAACCCACCAAGGTGGGAAACAGCCGACGGAGTTCACTGCGATTAAGCGGAAATATCGTGCTAACTAATTCACCTAAACGAAGAGTTTCATCCGAAACATGGTAACCGATTATTGATTTAGGAACAGGTAGTGAATAAAGAACAATCCCATACTGTTCAAAGTTTGCGTATCCAATTCCCGCTGATATCATCAAGATGATAGATATAGCAATAAATTGGCGCCATCGGGACGGATGTCGTTGCCATACCGGCAAAGTGATAATTAATAGAATTAATCCAATTGGATAGAAAAATGTGGTGTATCCGGGCAAACAAAACACACAATAATTTTTTAGCAGAGTAGCCCATATATGAACAAGCCATAATATTAAAAAAATTGTCGATAGAAAAATAGTGTCTCTATAATGTCCTTGTTTTCTCCAATGGTTACGACGCGGCCAGACAATCCAGGTTGCGATTGCCCCAGCGAGGGTTATGAAGCTGATCCTAAAGCTCATGAAGAAGCTGGCAATTCGGGAGAAGATATCTATATTTGGATCCCAATATGGATTTGTGTCTGGCGGTGGTTTCCAAGGGTTAAGGAATGAGAAGAAGCTATTTGGTATCCAATAAGCCCACATTCGTAAGATGCCAGGCCAGAATAACATATGTCCGACAATTACGATAGCTCCCCCTATTACGAGTGCAATAGCCCCAGATTTTTGACCATGTCGCCAAAAAGTATAGAGAATAAGTAACGGCAAAACCGGAGCCATATTCAAGCGCGTTAGCAACATAAGACCCGCTAAACAGGCTCCCAATCCGATTTGCCAATGTCGTCGATTTTCTCCAAGAACAAGCACAAGGATCCAAACCATCATACAGCTAATCAGGACTTGTGTAACCATTACAGAATACATCTTGATTAATACCGGATTTATTGCAATCACCCATACCGCTGCTGCTGCCCACCATCTTCCTCCAACCCGGCGAGCAACTAACCAAATGCCGATAATAAAAAGCAATCCCAGTATTATTGCCAGGTAGCGTGCAGAAGCAAGGCCTGGGGCTAGAATCTGGGTAAGACCAGGGATATAGAAGGACAAGGGCATATGGTTGCTCCAGGCACCGTAATCCTGGTAGATTCTTACCTGACCTGTAATGAATAGATAACCTTTGTATAGGTATGCGCCTTCGTCTAGAATAGACTCTCGAGTATGAGCATAAGCCCATGATTGGGCTAGATAAACGATGCCTGCCAGGAGAGCTAGAATATCAGCAATCCAACGAGTTGTAAGTAAACGGCGAAACCATCCACACGCTGCCATCATTTATTGGATAATTCTAATATGTAGATAATATGTCTAAGAGTAGGGTGATTAATTTGCCAAGTTTCACTAGATCTAATCGATGGTTGATACTGTTCCAATATTAATTTATTACTTGGATTAAGGGTAAGCAGATATTCAACATATAGTTGAGTTAATAAGAAAATTCCTCGCTAGGGTATCAAATCACTGCGAATAAAGAGTCTTAGATTATTGTCCTGATTGTTATTTTCGTGTAGGATTGTATAACTCTTTCCGATATATTTTTCAAATAAGGGAAAATCAAAGCGCCCAATCAGTATTTGTTCCGGTTGATATTTATTCACGATTTCTATCAAATGGTCCTCAGTTAAATTACCAGTAGCAACTCGTTTATCCGACATAACAGCAAGTTCAGGTGGGACCAGCAATCCTTCTCGAAATGCATACATCGGTAGATCTGTTAACACCCAGTTTGTAATATCGGAATAGTTACTCATTCTTCTTAGAAATCCGTTTTCTGTTGAAGTGTCCCTCCTAATATCGCTACCAATTTGATAAGCTCGTGTGCCGAATTGGCTTTTTAAATCTGGTATGCGAAATATGAAAAATATGCCCACTAATGAAATCGTGACAATACTTAAAATTAATTCCGGACCATTTTTAGATTTCCTGCGCAATTTATACCAGATATCCTTTATTGAATACCCAAAGGCTATTCCGGCCAGCGCAGCGGCAGGAACCGTGACAATTAGTTGCTGATGCGACCAAACAGGTTTATGTGTGGAAAGTAATATATAGGCGATTCCCATCCAGGCGGTAAAGTACAGGGCAAGCCAATGTTTCGAAATTATTGAGAATACCGTCCCAATTATGGATAGCAAAACTAGAGCCCATAATTTGTTAAGGTAATAGTTTATCGACAAGATGTTGCTCAATTCTTGGTACGTTTCAAGGCTACGAGCGAGTATATGAGGAATAGTTATATTTGGGATGTTTTGTATACCAACATAAAAGACACCAAAAATGATGAAAAAAAAGAAAAAAGAAACGCCCCATATTAGAACTGGTTGTACACTAGTTTTCCACGGAAATGGCTTTTTGGATTTGAATTGATCATACTGATCCAAAATTATGCCGATCAAAAAGATAGGCACAAGAAATCCCGTAAAAAGCTTAATGAAGATGGAAATGATCAACGCAAATGCTGACATTATAAGCCACGCATATTTTTTATTTCTGTGCCAAAGTACCAAAGCCATAAGCGCTACCATAGCCATGGATATAGAAGGTAAACCAATCATGACCGAAACACTTAGTTGAGTATACTCAGGTAAAGCCACAATCAAGATAGTACTTGTGATTGCGGAGACAATCCCCCAAATATTTCGCTGTATTTGGAAGATTGCCCAAATAAGCAGGGATGAGAATGTAAGCACCAAAACTCTGCCATAATTCACGTTAATATCCGTTAAACGAAATATTAACGCCAGAAGATGTGTAAAAAATGGTGGTTGGTCACTCCATATCTGACTATATAATGAATAATCTTGTAAGAGAAGCAAGGCTTTCATTAAATTGCCACCCTCATCGAGGTTATATTCGAAGAGGAAACGGAATGGGTGTAGATATATAATTAAGAAGAACAGGAGAAAGGGAGGCGCAACGTGTAATATTAACTCATTCGCCCATTTTTTAGAATATTCTTTCCAAGAATAGGTTTTGACAAGATTGGTATTCATAATATGTGTGGAAATTTAGATTGAATTTACTTTGTGTGGGAACCATGTCTGTGTATCTATAACACAATATTTTTTCATCGACCATAACTTTGATTGAGGAAAAAGGAAATCTACAGACATTTTAAGTTCGATATTTCCGTTGGATGAAAAAAGATTTCGAATCAGAAATTTTTACCATCTTTATTCCGAGCCAGAACCCCGGGTAGGAATAATGCACCTGGAAGACTGGTCAGGATAGTTAAAGTTCTGAATAATAAAGCCATAGCAATTGCATTTGCGAAAGATGCACCAGCCAACTCTGAAAACACATAAGATATCGATATTTCCTGCAGGCCATACCCATTGATTGAAATGGGTAGCAGAGTAATGATGTATACGAAACTATATAACCCGGCGACTTGGTAGAAAGGGATATCCTCATGCAAACCATGGAGTAATAATGAAATTATGCTGAAGAAACAGAACATATGGATACCCGTTATGGCAAAGGCTTTGATCAACGCAGTGGGCTGTGAAACCCAAAATTTCAATGCCTCAAATAACCGGTGCATGATACGCAACCCCTTATCCCACATATTGCGCCACCATTTTTTCGAAGGGACTGCAGCGAAGCTAAACATCCATGGGGGATTCACCGCTGGATAAATGCTTATCTGTTGGAAATAAGTAATGATGGTGGGAATTCCGAACGGGATTGCCAGTGCCATGCCCGTTAACCCAACCAGCCTATCGGCGATCAATGACGCCGCTGCGATAGTACCATCGAGCTTTTTCTGTATAGCTCCTGCTAGCCTGACAACGTCTCCGCCAATCGTCGTCGGGAGAAAGTTTGTCGCAAACAGACCGGCAAACGTTATTTTGGTGGAATCGGCCAAGGTAATCTCCATGTTAGCTGATCGCAGCAGGATATGCCAACGTAAGGAGACAGCCAAACGGGAAACGATCATGATGGCAAATGTCAGCACCAATACTGGCCAGGAGATATTTTGTACAGCTATCCAGATGGCCTCCCATCCTTGCTGGCTGAGCAGGTAGATTAACAGCGTGATTGTCAACCCACTGCCGATTATACGGAGCATGCTTGGGCGGCGCGACTTAGATGTAGGTATCCTACTCATAATTGCCAATCGTCTCTCATAATGGAGGCATTATAACCCTCTGCCTGGGCTGGTCAAGAATCCCCGATTCTAAATGAAAGCTTTTGCAGATTGACGTGCTATAATGGATTCGTTCATCAATGGGTAAATATTAATGACATAGGAGAAGGCAATATGGATATTGGCGGTATTCTCACCCGAACCTGGGAGATCATCTGGAAAAATAAGGTGCTGTGGATTTTCGGTATCTTCGCGGGTTGTACAAGTGCCAGCGGAGGAAGTCAAAGCAGCTTTACGTGGTCCATACAGAGGGACGCACCTATATTTGCAGAGAATTGGAGTCGTACTTTCGATTACGTGCCGCCTTGGGCATTATTTCTCGGCGTAGTCTCGGGTTTCCTGATCATGCTGGTTGTGGTTGTCTTGGTCATCTTTTTGTCCACCATTGGCAAGATTGGTGTGATTAAAGCCTCCCATCAGGCTGAAAGTGGTCAGGAAAAGTTTACCTTTAGCCAGGTGTTTAAGGATTCCACGCCATATTTTTGGCGCGTTTTCTTATTGAACCTGCTGGTTGGGGTATTGGTTTTTGTAACGATTTTCTTGTTGATCACACTTGGTGTGGTAGGCAGTATAGCTACTCTTGGGATTGGCATCATTTGTTTTATTCCACTCATCTGCTTGCTCGTACCGATAATTTGGTTCGTGTATATCGTCGTGGACCAATCCGGCATCGCCATCGTTGTCGAAGAACTGGGTGTTATTGATGGATTAAACCGTGGCTGGAATGTGGTCAAATCGAACCTTGGGTACGTGATTGTAATGGGCCTGGTTTTGTACATTGTGATCGGCATGATCGGTGGTTTTCTTATCAGTATGCCGATTGGATTAATCGTCATGCCAGCCGTTTTTGCCGCGGCTTTAGAGAGCACCTCCGCGGGAGCCGGGTTAGCAGTAGCAGGCTTGTGTTTTGTACTGTATCTACCGGTTTATATTGCGCTGAATGGTTTCTTACGAGGTTATATCCAATCTGCGTGGACACTAACCTTCCTCTATTTGACAGAAGAAACCGAGGAACTACAACCATTTACTGAAGCATCCGTATAGATAGTCACTTTTCACTACACTCCCACCAGCTGTCAGACCGATCACACGATTTGTCTAAGGAAATAGTTGGTGGGAGGTACTTTATCTGTTAGCCTATTGTTTCCCCCATATCGAACAATGCCAAAATGTATCGTGAAGTCGGGTTTTCTCCTGGTGCTATTAGTGATCTTTGTAGTGCCGGTGATTGCCCAATCCACTGCAGACGCGTTTGTTGCCCCCCCTGATACTGAATCGTTCCCCGATATCAGCTTTTTTATGGATGTTTATAACGATATGGGTGTGTTTATCCATGGGCTTACGGCTGATGAAGTATTGGTAATAGAAGATGGCCGGCAGCTAGCTGCGGATTCGCTGGCAGAACTACGTCCAGGTGTTCAAATCGTTTTTGCGATCAACCCTGGACCATCATTTGCCATCCGTAATTCTCAAGGACTATCACGCTACGATTTTGTTATAGAAGCACTTAGTGGTTGGGCACAACAACGTCAGGGCTCATCTTTGGATGATATTAGCTACCTCGTGACAGGCGGACCTTCAAGTTCTCATTTCACTGACCCCGCCAGAATGGTTACAGACTTAAATAGTTTAGAGCCCGATCCAGAGACAACTCAAGCTGGTTTAGATATGCTGCTCCTAGCGATAGATGTCGCCTCAGACCAAAGCCCACGTATTGGAATGAAACGAGCAGTGCTATTTATCACATCTCTTCCCGAAAGTGACCCGTCATTTGCTTTGCAGGATTTAGTGGTAAGAGCTAATCAAGCAGGGGTACGTATATTTGTATGGTTAATCGCTCCCAGTGAAGTTCAGGATTCGGCAGTTGCAGATCAACTCTTTGCACTAGCTCAAGATACTGGTGGAGAACTGCTGATTTTCTCGGGTGATAGTCCCCTTCCCTCACCGGAAGAGTATTTTCTCCAGCTGCGGAGCGTATATAACATCAACTATGAGTCGCAAATAGACGAAGGTGGCGGGCATGACCTGAGCGCTCGGGTGATAACGAATGGGGAGCGGATTGAAGCAGCTCCACTTTCTTTTGACATCGATTTGCAGCCTCTAAACATCGCCTTCATCTCACCCCCGGCGTTGATCACACGACAGATTTCACCAGAGACTGCTCGCGAACCATGGGATCAAGCCCAAGTATCAGATCTTATACCCCAAGAACATCAGCTTCAGATATTGGTAGATACCCCTGACGGACGCCCACGTGAGATTGTCCACTCACGCCTTATAGTAGATGGGGAGGTTGTCCATGAAAACACAGCCCCACCGTATGACAGCTTTCTCTGGGATTTAAGCAGTTATATTACTTCGGCAGAGCATGTGCTCAGGGTAGAGGTTGATGATAATTTCAGTTTGGTTGGTCAATCGATAGAAATGCCAATTGCTATCAATGTGGACATTCCAAGGACCAGCGTTCTTTCAGCGCTTGTCAGCAACGGACCGCTATTGGTCACTGCCACCATTTTATTCACAGGCGCAATCTTGGTATTGGTCCTAGTTCTCGGAGGCAAGCTCACACCTCGTGCGATTGGAGACGTTGTTGGGCGTCGTAAAAAGAGGCGGAAAGCAGCTGATCCAGTGACGCAGCCGGTTCCAGTCAAAAATGACGTTGGTTTACGTAGTGGTTCTTCTGGTAAACGGTTATCTGGTTGGGTTACCCGTCTGAATTGGCCGCAGCGCCGTTTGGCCCTTGACGCGGATGCATACCTAATTAGGGTGACAGAAACTTTAGAAGAATCCACCATAACACCTATACCGATCTCGTCTGAAGAACTGACATTTGGGCGGGACAAGAACCTTGCTACGCTGGTTGTAAACGATAAATCTGTTGAGGCTCTGCACGCTCGTCTAACGCGGCAAGCCGATGGTCGCTTCCTACTAGCGGACGAGGGCTCGGTTGCTGGAACTTGGGTGAACTATGCGCCAGTCACACGGGGAGGGGGCTACGTCGAGAATGGCGATCTGATTAACATTGGAAGAGTTGGCTTTAGGTTTAAACTGCGAAACCCACAGAACCACCGCACGATAACAATCACTGCGCAGGAATCTGGGGAATAATCGCGGATTTGTTTTATTTACATGTTGGGCAAAGGGGGGGATATAACTTGTGAAGCACATCGAGCACGTGTGGCACCTTATCTCGGTGCGGCAAATAATGGATATCCTGAGCAATTGATATCCCACAATAATGGTTTAACTGTTTGAGTTATTTTCTTCTATTTCCAATTGATCTTTGATTCTGCTGTTAAATACTACCGTAATGATGCGTAGTAGACTTTATCCCCAAAGGCTAGGAATGCCAATTGCGCGTCAGGTGTTAGCGTAAAAGCAGTTGCCGATTCGCTTGGATGAATGCTTACCATTTGGGCATCAAACTGTGGACGGTATTGACCTAGAAAGTTCAATAATCTCAATGTGTAATGATATGTCGCTTGGTTGTCGGGTTGCAGAAGGAAAAGTGATGGGTCAGGGGGTTGTGATATTGCGATTTGCGTAAAGGGTGTTCCAGGCAGCATGACTTGATTTTCGCGCCCGGGACGGGTGTCAATATATGGAGCTGGGTCTTGACACCGAGTCGGGGATGTGCCAGTTTGGCTGAAGGTGCAGAGGGTGATACGTCCATCTCCTTGGAGCAAGTATAGTTCGTCATTATTAATAACTATATCCACCACATCCTTTAGTGGAGGTATCTCGTTGTCAAAGAACAGCTGTGGAGGATCGCCATAATTACCATTCCAGTAGGTCCACACCGCATTACTTTCTGGATCGAGCACGTAGAGATTGCCGCGCTCACTATGAATTGCGGTTGGTTTTCCCCTTGAGGTTGGGGGTGCTGCCAGTGGAATTAACCGCGGCGCTTCTCCTGCTACACAGGCGACTAAATTGCCGCTTGAATCCAGAGCCAGCAGGGTGGCATGTCGATCTCCGCTGTTTAAACTAACTGTGATATCGACGAAGGGGGCAGTGCGCCCGGTTGGATAATTTGGATCACACTGGAAGGTAGTGTCCAGTTCATAACCCTTCCCCGTCCGAATTGCTCGCTGAACATTGCCACCAGTTTCGTTTAATAAAAACAGATCATTTTCGGTGGCGATCATGCGAGTTATGGTCTGCGAACCAGGCAATCCATTGCTGATTGCCGGTTGGTAATCAAGACGGGTAATAAGCTCAAGTCTGTCGAGCGCATAAAGCGATTGATCTCGCAAGTCTAGGGTATCCTGCGTTACCTCGTAGGTCTCTGCCTGATCGAGGTATGACAAAACCGTTTGCCATGCCTCAATCCTTGCTTGTGGGTCGCTTTGAGTCTCAGCATATCCGGAAGCCTGGACAGCTTGGGCGTAAAGCGCCTGGAACTGCCCGGTTCGACCGCGTTGGAAATATACAACGGTGGCAACTGCGACCACCACGAGAGGGACCGAGACAGCGAAAAACAACATCAAGGATGATGGAATGGTAAAAATGCTTTCATCTGGCAGAAGCCGCCCGAGGAAAGCACGTACGCTGCCGGTCAGGCTGTGAAAGAAGTTCCCAAGGTTGTGACCTGTGTTCACTAGGGTTGCGAAGAAGGGAGCAAGCAATGCTTTCGGCTTACTCACCTTTTTCTCTCCTTTTGGTTCTCCCTGAGTTGAAACACTCGCCGCTGGTTTTGGGGGTGGGGGCTTTTCTTGTCCTGCAGCAGTTATTAGAATCGGTTCAGCGAACTCTTCAACAATATCGGTAGGTCCTTGTCTAGGGGTAGTTGTATCACTAAGGGTGGTTTGCGGTTGGTGCGCTGTCGGAATGGTACCTTCCAAAGCAATTTGCTCATTTAGAGAAGCTGGCACAGGCTGTTCATCTACATGTGTCGGGGGCACGGCGATGGGTGCTCTCGATTTCGCTCGGGGTTTCAGAAATTGGATATTTCCAGGTCCCGGGCTCGCGTCGATCAGCAGAGCAACGAAATCGATATTGGTTTGATTGAGTAAATGCTGGTGTATGGTATGTGGATCCTTGCTGTATAAACCGGCTAAAGTGGCTGTGCTCCAACCGCTTGGTGGGGAGTAACTGATTAAAACCGTATCTTTGGCTTTTAGTTGGGTTTGCGAATAAAAGATTGGAGTCGTTTGACCGACACCCAAACCACGTCCTGCTGAACCGATATCGTGGACGTGGCGGGTTTCTTTTGCACTGATTAGGTATGCGTGTGTGGGGCCACTTTGTGCAATGAAGAGCGTCTCATCCTTCAAAGTAAGAATAGTGAGTATCCCTGCACCTTGAACCCCGCCATCGGGGCTTTTCATGTTTAACTGGAGCAGCTTCTCATTTAAGGCTTCAGCGACCTTGCGCATGGCCGATGTCACCGAGCCAGGTGTTTTGTAATAAACCTTGGCCAGGTTTGTGAGCAAGCGTTGAGTGTTTTCACCACTTATTGATATAGAGCCTGCGATCTCTAGGTACAAAATCAGTTGGTCAGCATGACGGCCTCGTGCAGGACGTTTTGGTACCTCAGGTGTGTAAAGCCCTGGGATGGATGCCTGATCTTGGCCACCAATTCTAGAGATTGGGAGTAGTTGAAGGTCCATTTTTATTTCCCGCAGTTCTATTGGTGGTACATTCTTCCGGTATTTTCGCACCAGCCACTAATGGTAAGATGGATAGCACTACCCCCGTCATTATACTGGTAAAATCCACTTGGGGTATGAAATGATGGTTTATCCTCGTATGAAAGCTATAGATTCTGATCTGGAGTAGGCATACCCATGAAAATTGATATCGTCCGCACAATGGAAGAATTTGCGGGTTTATCCAAAGAATGGAACGAACTGTTGGATATAAGTGCAAGTCATGTGCCGTTCCTGCGGCATGAATACCTGTATACGTGGTGGGAAACAATGGGTGGTGGAGAATGGCCACACGGTGAGTTGCTCATCGTGACTGCTCGCCAAGAAGATGACAGCCTTGCCGGCATTGCTCCGCTTTTCCATACGCAGAACCGGGATGGTAAACCGGCGATAATGTTGTTAGGAAGTATTGAGATCTCGGATTACCTCGATCTAATTGCGCGGCCTGATAGCCTGGATGATTTTGTGGATGCATTGTATAACCGTTTAACTCTATCAGATGTACCAGATTGGGATTTGCTGGACTTCTACAATATCCTAGAAGACTCTCTAACATTGCAGGCTATGCAAACCTCAGCTGAAAAAACGGGCTGGAAGTATGCTCAGGAAAACCTGCACCACTGCCCGTTTATTCCGCTTCCAGGTGATTGGGAGGCATATTTAACTGATATCAATAAGAAACAGCGTCATGAAATTCGCCGCAAGCTACGCCGCGCTGAGTCTGATGTGAGGTCAATTCGATGGTATATCGTTGACACCGAGGACAACTTAGATGAAGAAATCGGGGATTTTTTGCATCTGATGGCACAGGATCAAGAAAAACAAGCTTTTCTCACAGACGTGATGCGTACACAGATGAGGGCAGCTGTGCGAGCAGCATTTCGCGGAAATTGGTTGCAGCTTGCTTTCTTAGAGATTGATGGACACAAGGCTGCTGGTTATTTGAACTTCGATTACGGAAACCAAATTTGGGTCTACAATTCGGGTTTGGATTTTGAATACGCTTCCCTCTCTCCCGGTTGGGTGCTTTTAGCGTATTTATTACGGTGGAGCAATGAAAACAAGCGCATAACGTTCGATTTTATGCGCGGAGATGAGCAGTACAAGTACCGTTTTGGTGCTGTAGATCGTTTCGTTGTGCGTGCCCAAGTGACACACTAGCGTCCATTACACAAAGTGCGGCATACCAAACCCGCCAAGCTTCACCTTTTGTGGTTCATCTGTCCAAATACCTGGGATAGCACACTCACATTGCGGGCACTTTCCCGCCGCAGTTAGATGGTATCCCTTGATCGTGTAGCCATAACGCTCGACAACTATCTTTTTGCATGCCGGGCAGGTGGTGTATTCATATACATTCACTCGCCCAGCGAGGTTCCCCGCATACACATAATTCAGACCAGCTTCCTCACCGATTTCCGCGGCGCGAATTAGGGTATTACTCGATGTGCGGCTAGGTTGGATCATCTTGTAGTCAGGGTGGAAAGCGGTCACATGCCATGGGATATCGGGCGATACACTGGCGATAAACCGGGCAGTGTCCATCAGCTCCTCGGTACTGTCATTAAATCCTGGCACAACCAACGTGACGATCTCGATCCATAAACCTAATTTGTGTGCAAGCCGGATGGAATCAAGCACATTCTGCAGCACACCGCCTAGTTCCCGGTATTGCTTGTCCTGCATGGTTTTGAGATCAATCTTATAGGCACTCAAATAAGGGCGTAGATACTCCAGTACTTCTAAGGTGGCATTTCCATTCGAGATATATACACATTTCAAGCCGACCTGGGTGGCTTTTTGGAAGATTTCAACTGACCATTCTGAAGTGATGAGTGGTTCGTTATAAGATGACGCGATGATGCGAGCTCCGGTATGCAACGCGTACTGGACGATTTGCTCAGCAGACACGCGCTTTATCAGGTTCAGTGCAATATCTGATGCGGGGTCCCGCAGAGTTTGCGACGTCAGATGGTTTTGGCAGTAATCGCAGTGGAAGTCACATCCGAGCATCCCGAAAGTTAGTGCGTCATTTCCAGGTAATACGTGGTTGAAAGGTTTTTTTTCTATTGGATCCACTTGCAATGCTGCTACATATCCCCAAGGCACCTGTAGTTTTCCGTGTTTGTTATAGCGAACCTTGCATATCCCGCGCCGGTTGGGGCGGATTAAGCATCTGTGGCCGCATGCATAGCAACGAACGGCGAGCTCATCCAAAGGTTCATAGAGTTTACCTTCTGCAGTTAGCTGGTCTAACACTGCTTCTATTGAAGTCATACTTGGTCACTCCTAATATCTATAGCCGTACATATCACAGGTGGCTTAGAATCCCCCACTACACGTCTGGTTTTATACGGTTACCCATATCCATTATAATCATTTCTATGTTGACTGTAGTGATCCAAGCAGGGGGTGAGTCGCGCCGCATGGGCAGTGACAAAGCATTAGTTCCTTTCCTGGGGCATACATTGATCGAGCGGGTTTATCAGCGTGTGCAGGAGGTTGCGACAGAAGTGGTTATTACCACTAATAACCCGGAGATGCTGCAAGGTTTGGGTGTGCGGTTGGTAATCGATAGGCTTCCTGGACGTGGTGCTCTTGGCGGTTTATTTACTGCCCTGGATGTGGCTGTAAATCCCAATGTCGCCGTCGTTGCCTGTGATATGCCGTTTGTCAGCGTCGGATTGTTATCTCACCAATTGGAGCTGCTAGCCAGCGAGAAATGCGATGCAGTAATCCCGAAAACATCTGATGGCAACGAGCCTTTTCACGGAGTCTACCGGCGAGGTACTTGTCTCAAAGCTGTGGAGCGTGCTCTTCAAGCTGATAACTGGCGGGTGGATTCGTGGTTTGGGAGTGTATCAGTTGTTTATGTTTCACCGGAAGTCATCCGCCGCTATGACCCACATCAGGTGGCATTCTGGAATGTTAACACTCCGGATGAACTCCATCGTGCAGAAGAGCTGGCGAAGTTATTAGATAGTCATACTGAATTGCGATAACGTTTATCATCTAACAAAATCATTTTCACTCTGGATATACATCATTCCATAATGGCAGAATATTGTAACGTATCGATGAACTCATTCTAGCATCGGCATTTTTATCCCGTGTTGTTTTGCAGCTGCAATCGCCTCGGGATAACCTGCGTCCGCATGACGGACTACCCCCATGCCAGGATCCGTGGTCAATACCCGCTCGAGCCTGCGGGCTGCCTCTGCGGTTCCGTCAGCGACAATTACCTGTCCAGCATGTTGGCTGAATCCTATCCCGACACCACCACCGTGGTGGAAAGACACCCAGGTAGCACCCCCGACCGCATTTATCAATGCATTGAGTATCGCCCAATCACTTACAGCATCGGTCCCATCTCTCATCCCCTCGGTTTCCCGGTTTGGAGAAGCAACAGAGCCAGCGTCGAGATGATCACGTCCAATGACTATTGGTGCTTTCACAACCCCTTCCGCTACCAGATTGTTAAAAACCAAACCGGCTTGTGCTCGTTCACCATAGCCCAACCAACAGATCCGCGCGGGTAATCCTTGGAAGGGTACTTCCTGACGTGCCATCCGAAGCCAGCGCGCAAGGTGTTCGTCTTCTGGGAACAAGGTCATGATCGCTTCATCAGTTGCATAGATATCTTCGGGGTCTCCAGATAGAGCTACCCAACGGAACGGTCCCTTACCTTCACAGAATAAGGGGCGGATGTATGCGGGCACAAAGCCTGGGAAATCGAATGCATTGCTTACACCATGGTCATATGCTCGCTGGCGCAGGTTATTCCCATAGTCGAATACCTCGCTGCCACGCTGCTGAAAGTCCAGCATAGCTTCCACATGTTGAGCCATAGATTGAAGTGATCGTTTGGCATACTCATCTGGATCATCAAGGCGAAGTTCTGCGGCTTGTGCGACACTTAATCCAGTTGGTATATACATGAGCACGTCGTGAGCAGGGGTTTGATCGGTGACGACATCCGGAATTACGTCGCGGATAACTAGCTCTGGGTAAATTTCCGCCGCGTTACCGATCAACCCGATAGACTTGGTCTGCTCGTCAGCAACGGCTTCTTCAACTAGGGTCATCGCCTCTTCAAGTGTGTCGACGAGGACATTTACGTAACCTATTTCTAAACGACGCTGCGCTCTTTCTGGATCTACTTCAACGATTAGACCTACACCTTCATTCATCGTAATGGCCAACGGCTGGGCACCTCCCATGCCGCCCAAACCGGCGGTCAGCACAAATTTTCCTTTAAGTGAACCCCAGCCGCGTTGTTGGGCAAGGGAGCTGAGTGTTTCATATGTGCCCTGTAAGATGCCTTGAGTTCCAATATATATCCATGAACCAGCAGTCATTTGCCCGAACATCATCAGCCCCTTACCCACCAGTTCATCAAAGTGTTCCTGGGTTGCCCAGTGAGGGACGAGGTTTGAGTTGGCAATTAATACTCTTGGGGCGTCCGGGTGGGTGGCAAACACAGCCACTGGTTTGCCAGATTGCACCAGCAGTGTCTCATCAGCTTCCAGATCGCGCAGGGTGTCGAGTATGCTGTCAAATGCTTCCCAGTTCCGGGCAGCCTGCCCTCGCCCACCATATACAACCAGGTCTAACGGATATTCTGCGACTTCTGGATCTAAATTGTTTTGGATCATGCGGTATGCGGCTTCTGTAAGCCATGATTTACAGGTGAGTTGAGTCCCGCGAGGTGCGCGCACCGTTCGTGGTCCAGACATAGATACTCCTCCTAATCTTTAAACGAAAACCCTTTCCAGGATGATTATACGCTGGAAAGGGATGTGTAACTTACTGTCTGATCGTTCCCGCTATCAGGTCGTTGCTAGTGCTGTCTCCGTAACCATGAATTGACTGAAATCAGTGCGGGTCAAACGGTTGACAAGCTCAGCTTGGGCGTCGCACCACAACGGACGCATTGGGCAGGTATCTCCAAATGTGCAAGAACTGCCATTCCCTGAGACGCATTCGTTTAACAGAATTGGCCCATCGATTGCTTCGACTACCTCTAAAATGGAAATATTCTCTGGGTCACGTGCTAACGAAACACCGCCCCGTGCGCCCCGTGATGTCTGTAATATACCGGCTACCGATAATTGAGAGACGATCTTCGCTAGAAATGATGGTGGAATCCTCTGTTCCTGTGCGATTTGGCTCGTGGCAGCGCGTTGGTCGCATCCTAGTTGAGCTAGATATAATACTGCGCGTACCGTGTAATCTGCTTGTCGTGTAATCTGCATGCTAATACTCCCTTTCCGGTCTTATGGATAAGATTTGTCAATGATATTTTAGACTGTATTTATATGATTTACAAGTGACAGATATCATTGTCATTGGATGACTGTTGTCGCAAAGAAAATGACAGAATGATTGTTTTATGCAAATCTGTATTAGGACAACCGCTATCTGAGATTATTCCTGCCGATAAAAGGTGGATTGTGGTAAGATTGACGTGCTAAAAACCCGATAATTATTAGTAACCATAAATTGCTGGTTATGATTTGATGGAGGATAATTTCGTATGCGACAGATCTGTGTTGTTGGGGTCGGTTATGTAGGAATTGTTTCAGCGGCATGTTTTGCGGACTTGGGTAACCGGGTAATCGCGTTAGATATCAATGAAGAAAAGATTGCCGGATTAAAACGTGGCGAGATGCCCATCTATGAACCCGGACTAAAGGAATTGATCGAGCGTAATGTGAATGCCGGGCGGTTGACTTTCACAACTTCTTACCCAGAAGGCTTGCGAGGCAGTGAATTTGTTTTTATTGCCGTAGGTACACCTTCAGGTGTGGATGGAGAAGCTGATCTACGTTATGTCGCTTCTGCTGCACAATCCATCGCGGAGAACATGACTGATCCATTGATTGTGGTCAATAAGTCCACTGTACCTGTAGGAACTGGAGACTGGGCGGCAGAGATCATAAAGCGGCACCAGCCGGATTCGATACCTTTTTCCGTCGTATCTTGTCCAGAGTTCCTACGTGAGGGCTCAGCTATCAGTGATTTCATGCAGCCTCACCGGACAGTATTGGGCTCACTTGATCTTGAAGCTGCGGATAAGGTAGCCCAGCTGCACTTACCGCTGCGCGCTCCGATTGTAATCACCGATCTCCGCACTGCAGAGATGATCAAGTATGCATCGAACGCCTTCCTGGCAACGAAAATCTCGTTTATTAACGAAATTGCCACCATCTGCGAAGCATTAGGCGCCGACGTGAAAGAGGTTGCGATTGGGATGGGTTATGACCGGCGTATCGGTCCCCAATTCTTGGATGCCGGGCTTGGCTATGGGGGCTCCTGCTTCCCGAAAGATGTCAAGGCACTTTCCTATATGGCTGCCGAGAAAGGACGCCACCCGCAGTTGCTGCATGCTGTTATGGAAATAAATGATGATCGCCGTACACAGGCGGTAAACCAGGTCCAGGAAATGGTCGGCGATTTATCTGGAAAGGTGGTTGGGTTGTTGGGCTTATCGTTTAAGCCGAACACAGACGATATGCGCGATGCACCAGCAGTTACCTTAGCGGACGGCCTCTTAGCGCGAGGTGCTATGGTACGGGGGTATGATCCAGTTGCCATGAGGATTGCCGAGCCGCTGCTGCCTTCGGTGGAAATGTTCGACGATCCTTACAGTATGGCTGAAGGATGCCACGCCTTGATGGTTGTCACCGATTGGAATGAATTTAAGCAGCTTGATCTTGAACGGGTAAAAGACCTGATGGCCGAACCTGTCGTGTTTGATGGACGCAATATTTATGATCCAGAACATATGGCTGCAGTGGGATTTAGATATCGCGGTGTGGGCCGTGGCTATAACGGGTCGCGATTAGAAAAGGACCTATAATCAGCGGATGCAAGCTGAGCAGCTTAATCTGCTTGTTGTCTAAAAAATTCTCAACCACCAAGGGACCCCATTTGTAGTGCTTTGGTGGTTTTCTCAATCATAGAGATAGTTTATCTTTGCGAGACTGGTATCTACTATCTCGATCTCGATGATTTCGCTGTCACGATCCAGAAATGTCCCCAATAGAACATAACATGGACCAAACACCACCAGTTATAGATTACGAAGGCTCTGATTACCAGCAATCATTCTGGGAAAAAGGGGGGCGTGACTATGAGAATCAAGTCGAAGCTGTTGCTTTAGAGCGCTTGCTGCCCCGGCGTGGGGAGTTGATGCTTGAACTTGGTGCTGGTGCCGGAAGAAATACACCACGATACAGTGGGTTTGAACGGGTTGTCTTGTTAGATTATTCGCAAACCCAATTGCAGCAGGCTCAATCTCAGCCTCGGTAAAAGCAACCGATATACCTACGTTGCGGCAGATGTCTATCGATTGCCGTTTGTCGACGGTTTATTCGATACTGCGACGATGATTCGCACACTGCACCACTTGGTTGATGCCCCAAGAGCGCTGAATCAGGTTCACAATGTTCTTCGCCCAGCTGGCTGCTTTATATTGGAATATGCTAATAAGCGTAATCTAAAGGCAGTTATTCGCTTTCTACTCCGAAAACAGAACTGGAATCCGTTTTCACTAGAACAGGTAGAGTTTGCAGAACTAAATTTTGATTTTCACCCGCGGACCGTAAAGTCATGGCTGCAGGAAGCCGGGTTTACTATTCAACGCCAATTAACAGTCTCACATTTCCGAATTGGTTTTATAAAGCGTACCATCCCCACAGGGGTGCTAGTAAAGCTCGACGCTCTTGCCCAGTTAACAGGCGACTGGTGGCAGTTTTCTCCTAGTGTTTTCGTCCGCAGCCAAGCGAGCGCGAGCAATCATGGGGCTGTTCATGGAGCATTCTTCAAGTGCCCAATCTGTGATAACTCATCCCTAGAGAAGCAAGAACACGGTTTGATTTGCGTCGGATGTTCAACAGAATGGCCGATTCGTGATGGGATTTATGATTTTCGTCTGAACTAGCCGGACTGCTTAGCCGAATCGCTGTTCGTGGATTTTGTATGCGAGTGCACCGTTGGTAGTAGAAGTACGATGCGTTCCCCCCCAATCTTCATTTGTTTTTTTCGATTACCCAGAAATGAGAGAGCCCAAACACTTTTAATGGGGTTTTCTCCACGTACAAGAGAATCGCCCGCAGCGATTTTCCAACTTTCTCGTGCCTCGCAATGATATTGTCGTATGCTCCGAAAATGATTGTGCGGGAAATATACCTGATTGGTAATCCTCCAAACAAACGCTCAAGATCTCGCCCGGTGTAAGTACGTACATGTGGGGCAAGTTGATTACGGAATCCTCTTGGCAAATAGTTTACCAAAGGGATATTTCCGAACCGGTAGCGACCTCGCCAGAATACCCCGTGGGTTTCGTATGGGTAGCCTCGGTTGGGGACAAATAAGGCAATCCGTCCACCAGGCCGTAAGACTCGCACCATCTCTCTAACGGCCATCTGATCATCCTGCACGTGTTCGACCACTTCATGGCTTAATATCAGATCAAAAGTTTGGTCGTCAAATGGCAGCCTTTCTCCAGCCGCATTGGTGATCTTATCCGCCCGGAGATGGGCTTCAATCGCACGTTCAAAGTCGTACTCAAGACCGAGAACCGTGCCGCCATATCCCTCGAGATGTTCGGCGTACATCCCCACTCCACAACCATTTTCTAACACCATGCCGGAAATCCGTTCATTCGCAGCTTGTAGAATCATACTCAGCCGCCGGTCCTGTCCAGTCCTCCAGATATAGGACGGCTCGCCACAGCGAGCCGCTTTGGGATGCCTTTTGTTCTTAGGGGTTATTCCAGTATCCATTCTTATATCAAACCAAAACCGCGCCATTTATGTATTGCCTGCTGTTGCCAGCGTCAGCGTGGATTTATCAGTGTGAATACTATTTATTATGGTGTTATTCTTCCTTCCCACTCTTGATACAGATCATTTTGGATGCCGATTCTAGCCAATACGCGTCCAACAATATTGTCGACAACTTCATCAAGATTTTTGGGTTGGGCATAGAATGCCGGAACTGGTGGGAAGATAACCGCCCCGGAACGTGTAGCTTGATCCATTAACTGAATATGCCCTTGGTGTAATGGCGCTTCCCGGATTACCAGGATAACTGGACGACCTTCCTTCAAGTTGACATCTGCAGCCCGAGTTAATAGGTCTTGATTGTAGCTGTTTGCGATAGATGAAAGTGTCTTTATTGAACACGGGATGACAATCATGCCCCTTGTTAAGAAGGATCCGGATGCGATACATGCACCCAGATCATTGTAGCTATAGTGAGAGCTTGCTAACTTGAGCACTTTTTTTATCCCCCAACTAGTTTCGTATGCTATTGTAGTTTGCGCAGCCGGCGAGATGACCAGATGCGTCTCAATGGCTGTGTTTGCGAGTGCCTCTAATAAGCGGATACCCAAGATTGCACCAGAAGCACCGCTCAAACCAACGATAAGTCGGTCTGGTTGACACTTAGCTATGGGGATCATTTTATTCCCCAATGGATCGCGATAGTACCAAACATGAGTCTTCTGAAACCAACTCGCTTGAAACCTACGGCTAACATGCGCGCGGCTAATTGTTCAGCATCCAAGTACTGTTCTGTAGAAACTGGCAGATAGGTATAGGCATCAGGTTCACCAGCAAAGATTTCTCCCACGGCAGGGATCACCATGTTTAAATGAACGTTTATCAGCGGGGTAAGTAAACTCTTCCTGGGTCGGGTTGTATCCAGGCAGCCAATTCTACCGCCCGGTTTTAATACTCGATACTGTTCACGTAAAGTTTGGTCGATATCACTCACATTGCGCAGCAGGAAACCGGAGACAACGGCATCAAATGACCGGGTCGGAAAAGGAAGTCTTAAGGCATCGCATGCTGACCAATTCGGATGCTCGCTGTGTTGTCGTACAAGACCGATTTTCATCATTTCTATGGTGAAGTCTGCCAAAACAACCTGACTTCCGGGGAACTGGCGAAGCGCCTCACGCCCCAAATCACCAGTTCCAGCACCTAGATCTAATAGGTGGCCAGATTTTGGGAGTGCTGTTCGACGGATGACTTCCCTCCGCCAGGCAATATCCTGTCCGGCCGTCATCAAGCGGTTCATCAGGTCATATCGGGGTGCTATACGCGCGAACATCTCTTGGACATATTTCGCTCGATCTCTACCTGAAAGGTTTGCCATGGTTGTGTACCCTAATTTCTCTCAAGTGTAACATTCACTGGACTATAGGGCTTCGACCCCTAGCAGTATCTTATCTTCCTCACGTGCAACACGGCGCCCTTCTTTAACATTTACGCGCAGGAGTAGTAATCCCCCAATGATGAAAAATGCGATGATGCTTAATACTGCTGGACGGCTGTTGCCGAATGTTGTTGCCGCATAGGCGAAAATCAGTGGGCCAACAATCGCTGAAAACTTTTCCATCACGCCAAATAGCCCAAAGAATTCTCCACTTTTTGCTGCTGGAGCCATGCTTGAGAACAGACTGCGGCTCAAAGCCTGGCTGCCTCCCTGGACTACCGCTACCATCCAGGCTAAAAACCAGAACTCAACCACAGAATTTAGGAAATAGCCCCATACCGCGATGACAGCATAGGTCAACAATGCGATTAAAATACTGGTCTTCGTGTCGACCTTAGCTATCAAGCCGGAGAATAAAGGTCGTCCCAGAAGGAGTGCCAGCAATAAACCAAACAGCTCAACTAGGATAATCAGCCCTAAGATATATAGCAGGTTCGAGCTTCTCGAAGGGGGTGACACGTAAACAGCTGCGACGCTCATCAGGTTTCCTATACTTTCAGGATTAGCCTCATCAGTATTCACAAGGTTGAGAGTGTGTTCTCCAGGTGTTTGTACTTCGATAGTCTGCTCGACCCCATGCCGAAAGGTGAGGTTATATGCATCAATTTTGAGCGGCTCACTGTCATCTATCTTCAGCACCCAAACACCGTGATCCGGACCGATGCTGTGCACTACCGTTGCTTTTTGGCCATTGTAGATAAATTCGATGTTGTCCCCTGTATCGGCGGTTTGCCGGTAAATGGCATCATCTTCTGTGCCAAGTTCATCAGCCGGAATGATTTGTTCTACCCACGCTCCGTTATAGACAAAGCGATCATCATTAACCTCATGCATTCCCTCCCCTGCTGCGTTAGTGGTTTGGGCGAAAGGTTCAGGGACGGCACCAACAATATCGGCGGGGAGCAACCGCGCAGCTGAGACGCCTGCTAATGGGAGCGCAACGATGTTGAAAAGAATAAATGCTAGGAAGAAGGGGCGGTGCTTTTGATTAGGGCTCGGCAACCTACCGAATATCAAGCTGTAAGGGATGCCAACAAATTGGACGAGCAGCAAGGCTAGGATTAATTCCACAGATCCAAATCCGAGTTCTGCGCCGTAAATTGCCGCAACCCCTATGATTGTACCGATGCCATCGGCATATATCAGAAAGGCGATCAAGTACTTAAATAATTCGCGATACTGCCGTACATCCTTGAGTGTCGCCCAGATACGCCTGGCACTCACACCAACTACATTTTCCCCGAGCTGCAACTCGGCTGTCGCAGCCGGGGGTTCGGGGATATGTCGAAATAGGGGAATCGCGAATATCCCCCACCATATTGCTACGCTTAAAAATGACAACCGCGGTCCCCAGGTACCAGGTAAATACTGGATCATCACGATATTGATAGCCAACAAGATACCGCCGCCGAGATATCCCATTGCATACCCTCGGGAAGATACACTGTCCAGATCTTGTTTTTTGGCGATATGGGGAAGCAACGCATCATAAAACACATTTGCAGCTGTAAAACCGATCCGACCGACAATAAATAGTATGGAGGCAAGCAGCCAATCACCTGTATTAACGAATACTAAAAACCCGGTCGCAACGACTCCCATCCCAAAGAAAACTGCTAAAAACCGCTTTTTGCCGCGCATTACATCCGAGATGGTCCCCAGGAGAGGAGACATCAACGCCACGATAAAAAGCGATACACTAAGCCCCGTGCTCCAATAGGCTGTCGCAGTTGAAGCACTGGGTAAAGTCGCTCCGGCAACCTGGCTGTAATAAACTGGTAGCACAACTGCAAGTATTGTGGTCGCAAAAGCTGAGTTTGCCCAATCATACATAGTCCAAGCCCGAATACGGCGGTTATATTCTTTCTCAGTGACGTTTTCGTAGGAACTATAGGTTGTAGTCGCCATGATTTACTCCTGGTGTTTCCCTAGCATAAACGATAGGGATAGATTATTTCTGGAAGAATCCTTACCCCACTACCCCTGTGCATTATCCCATATGGCATACACCTACGCATCCAATTCTGTCAAGCGTACAGTTGAGTTTAATATAGTCTAAGCAGATAATCAATATGGAAATTATTTTGGAAGATAAATCTAACAACCCCCATTCACAAAAATGTATGAGCACATGGATTTCCGCGTAAACTCTGATTAATGTTATATAATAATTACAACCCTGCCATGGATTATTAATTATTTTTTGCAGGGTGGAGACTATTAATCTATTGCGCTCAGTAGTCATTATTTATTTAGTCATGATTATCGCTTGGTAATTTCTTATCAAAATTGTGACTATCGATCGGAATTGCCTTTCCGATCCCAAGGTAATGAACATTGGCACTTAGTGAGCGCAATTGTCTTGCGTTCATTTTTTATTTGGAGTTATTCTCATGAGCACGGAATTTTTATTTCGCTTAATTGGCATGGCAGTTTTATTTGTTATAGGGGTTTTCTATGGCGCATTTTTGGGTGATGCCCTTGGCGCTTCTCGGGAGATCTATGCCGTTGTTGTAGGTTTGCTGGGCGCTTTGTTCGGTTTGATATTGACACCGTTTGTTACAAACCGGCCGGTTCAAGCTATCCGGAAACAGTTGGGACGTGTATCTGCACAGACTCTTCTGGCTGGGCTTATAGGTCTCTTAGCGGGGTTAGTCGTTGCCGCACTGCTAGCATTCCCTCTTTCCTTATTACCTGAGCCATTTCGGAATATCATGCCCTTCATCGCAGTATTGTTCTTTGGATATCTTGGGGTTGCCGTATTCGTCATGCGCCAGAACGATATTTTCTCAATTTTGCGATTTACCCGCCCAACTCGAGCTGGGTTTGGAGACGAAGCGAGTATGCTCAGCTTTGACGGCAGCCGGACGATCTTATTAGATACCAGTGTCATCATTGATGGCCGTATTGCTGATATCGCCAAGACGGGATTTCTGGTGGGGACACTGGTAATTCCCAGATTCGTGCTGAATGAACTGCAGTATATTGCTGACTCGGCGGAGAGTATGCGCCGCCAACGTGGTCGTCGTGGTATGGAGGTCTTGTCACAGCTTCAAAAAGACACCACTGTTCCAGTTCGGATCAGTGATATCGATGTTGACGGCGTACGAGAGGTTGATGACAAATTGGTCATTCTGGCGCGGCAGTTGCGATGCCCCCTCCTCACGAATGATTACAACCTCAATCGGGTTGCGGAATTACAGGGGGTGCCTATCCTGAATGTAAATGAGTTAGCAAATGCAGTCAAATCAGTCCTGCTACCGGGTGAACAGCTTGAGGTGAATATCATCCAGGAAGGCAAGGAGAGCGGCCAGGGTGTTGGCTACTTGGATGACGGCACAATGGTAGTTGTTGAGGATGGACGCAACCATTTGAATACCCAATCGATGGTGACAGTCACCAAAATCCTGCAAACTGCGGCCGGCAGGATGATTTTTGCACGAATAGAGGAATAATTTCATATCAATAAGCGATCACTGGCGATCGATTTATATCAGGCGTCAATATTATGCGAGAATGGCTAACAGGCCGCAACCCAGTCTATGAGGCGCTGGTAGCAAAGCGAAGGGATGCGTACCGCGTCCTAATTGCAGAGGGGGTTATAGAAAAAGGACGTATCAGCGAAATATTGCAGCTTTGCAAAGAAAAACAGGTATTAGTTGAGCATGTTGCGAGCTCACGCATAGATTCGCTTGCGGTCAAACACCAGGGTGTTGCTTTAGAAGTCAGTGGGTATCCGTACAGCGATATTGTTTCGATTCTGGAACTCGCTGCGCGACGTGCAGAACCACCTCTGATTTTGCTGCTGGATTCGCTGAATGACCCTCACAACTTAGGATCATTGCTGCGGACCGCTGAAGTTGTTGGTGCCCACGGAGTTATCCAACCTCTTCGGCACACCGCCACGGTCACACCAGCAGTCGTGAGCGTCTCTTCAGGGGCCTCTGAACATATGTTGTTGGCACGTGCGAATCTTGTACAAGCGATTGAGACACTCAAATCTGAAGATATCTGGGTTTTTGGGTTAGATATGGCACCAGAAGCCAAGCTGCCCAATCAGGTTGATTTATCCGGTCCCTTAGCGCTGGTAGTTGGTAGTGAAGGCAGTGGAATGCGTGCGTTAGTTCGTTCTTCTTGCGACGTGCTGTTGCGCCTGCCCATGCGTGGGCGTATAGATTCTCTGAATGCTGCGATTGCAGGTTCTGTTGCAATGTATCTGGTGTGGCAAACTCGGCAGTTTGCTGGTGCAGAGGGAAGTACCATTGACGACACTAGTGAATCCTGATAAACTCCCGCCCCGTTGTAAACCGCACTTTTAAAGCTGGAGTACGTTTTTTTTTACCATGCACTCATATTGTATTCCCTTGTCGCACATGTCAGGCTCTGGTATAATCCCTCTCGCCCTTTTATAGGGAGGCTTACAGGCGCCGACGTAGCTCAAACGGCAGAGCAACCGCCTTGTAAGTGGTAGGTTATGGGTTCGATTCCCATCGTCGGCTTCCGTTGATGGTTGGCGAACAGAGCTGGAAAGCCAGCTCTGTTCGCCAACCGGCAACGGTAATGTGTGGGAACAATGTCATATTTCTGGGCGGTTACCCAAGTGGCCAAAGGGGGCTGACTGTAAATCAGCTGGCGGACGCCTTCGGAGGTTCGAATCCTTCACCGCCCACTCGTTGACCCATTTGACGGGTACGGTTCCCACGCCTGTCAGCGCGTAGTGTTGTATCACAGCGCCCTCATAGCTCAGACGGTAGAGCACGTTCTTGGTAAGAACGGGGTCATGGGTTCAAATCCCATTGAGGGCTCTCGTTGCCTAATACGATATTAGATTTTATTGAAAACAGGAGAAGGAATTGCATGGCAAAGCAGAAATTTGAGCGGACGAAGCCGCACATGAACGTAGGGACGATGGGGCACATCGATCATGGGAAGACGACGTTGACGGCCGCGATCACGAAATATTGTGCGATGTCCGGGCAAGGAGAATTTCGGGCATTCGACTCGATCGATAATGCACCGGAAGAGAAAGAGCGCGGCATCACGATCAACATAGCGCACGTGGAATACGAGACTGATAATCGGCACTATGCACACGTGGACATGCCTGGGCACCGTGACTACATCAAGAACATGATCACGGGAGCAGCGCAGGTCGATGGAGCGATCCTGGTGGTAGCGGCGCCGGATGGGCCGATGCCGCAAACGCGGGAGCACGTGCTGTTAGCGCGGCAGGTGGAAGTGCCAGCGATTGTTGTGTATCTGAACAAAGTCGATATGATGGATGATCCGGAGCTGTTGGAGCTGGTGGAGTTGGAGCTGCGTGAGTTGTTGAACGAGTACGGGTTCCCTGGGGACGAGACGCCGATCGTGCGCGGGAGTGCTTTGGAAGCGTTGGAGAGCGAGAGCAGCGATCAGGATGCACCAGAGTATGAGAGCATCAAAGAACTGCTGCGGGTAGTGGACGAATACATCCCCGAGCCAGTACGCGAGATTGACAAGCCGTTCATGATGTCGGTGGAGGACGTGTTCTCGATCAAGGGGCGTGGGACGGTGGTGACGGGGCGTGTTGAGCGCGGCGCAGTGAAAGTAGGCGAGCCGGTGGAGATCGTAGGCTTACTGGAGAAGAGCATAAGCTCGGTGGTGACGGGCGTGGAGATGTTCCACAAGACGTTGGACACTGGGCAAGCTGGTGATAACCTGGGCTTGCTGCTGCGCGGCATAGACCGTGACCAGGTAGAGCGCGGGATGGTGATAGCCAAACCGGGCAGCATCACACCGCACACGAAATTCATGAGCGAGGTATACGTATTGCGGAAGGATGAGGGAGGGCGGCACAAGGCGTTCTTCTCAGGGTACCGGCCGCAGTTCTTCGTCCGGACGTTGGATGTGACCGGGACGATTGAGCTACCGGAGGGTGTCGAGATGGTGATGCCTGGTGACAGTGTGAACTTGAAGGTGGAGCTGATCATACCGGTGGCATTGGAGCTGGGATCAAACTTTGCGATCCGTGAAGGTGGTCTGACGGTTGGCGCCGGCGTGATCACAGAAATCATAGAGTAAGGAGTGACACCATACATTTGTGGTGTAAATAATTAACATCATGGCTGGAAAAAAAGGTATTCGACCGGTGGTAACATTGGCATGCACCGAATGTAAAGAACGCAACTACACAACGGAGAAAAACCGCCGCAATGACCCTGGTCGCTTAGAATTAAATAAATATTGCCCGCGATGCCGCAATCATCAACTGCATCGAGAGACCAAGTAGTAAGCCGGTCAATTTGTCAGCGGTAGGTTGATTTAAGAAATGCTTGACTGATTGACCAACACAGGCCAGTAGCTCAATTTGGTAGAGCACTCGTCTCCAAAACGAGCGGTTGTGGGTTCAAGTCCTACCTGGCCTGCCTGATACGGATAACGCCGTCTCAAAGGGCGGCGTTTTGTCCGTAATACATTGCACTAATCAACGAATTGAGAAGAGGATCTGCGGATCTGGCTTCCAGAGATATTTTCGATCGATGTAAGGAGACTGCCTTGGCCAAAGCTGATAAACGAAAAAGCACTGGGCGCAAACGTCAAAACGCAATCCAACGTTATTTTCGGGAAACGGTTGGCGAACTGCGCAAAGTGAACTGGCCTACCCGCAAGGAAGCCACTAATCTTACGATAGTTGTGTTGATAGTCACATTTACAATGAGTTTTTTCTTAGGGATCTTAGATTTTATATTTGCACGCGTAATTGCCCTGATTATTAGCTGATGCGGACTTTTTAGCGACATGCGGCTGAATGTAGTTACGTAATATTTGGGATGTTTTATTATGGATGTATTTGATCAAGAGGACAAATCTAACGAGCTGGATGATGGCATCGATATTGCTAGTGAATCAGCAGAAGTTAAATTGTCAGATGATACTGCCCTAACAGATACCGACGAGCGACTCACTCTGCAAGAAGACCAACCAGAGAGTGAAGACGGCCGCGCTTGGTATGTGGTTCATTGTTATTCGGGATATGAGAATAAGGTGCGTCACAATCTGGAACAGCGCATAGAAACCATGGGAATGAAGGATAAGATCTTTGATGTCGTCGTCCCTACAGAGGAAGAAATTGAAGTCAAGGATGGAAAGCGCCGGACTGTTGAACGGCGGGTTTTCCCAGGCTATATATTGGTTAATTTGGCGTTGAGTGAGGAATCTTGGTATGTAGTGCGTAATACTCCCGGCGTAACTGGCTTTGTCGGAATGGGCAACAACCCCACACCTTTACGCCCTGAGGAGGTTGCCCAGATCATCAAACGCATGGAAGCTGATGCTCCACGGATAAAGGTGACCTTTAAGTCTGGTGAGCGTGTGCGCATTGTTGATGGACCATTCAACGACTTTCGTGGGACCGTTTCCGAAATTGATATGGAACGAGCCAAAGTGCGTGTTATGGTGAATTTCTTCGGTCGCGAGACCCCTGTTGAATTGGACTTTTTACAGGTCGAAAAGGCATAAGCCAAGCCAAGGATGGCTTGGAACGAAATCAAGTGGGAGGGTTTTGACAAATCACCCGCCAATACCACCAAGGAGTGAAAAGTGGCAAAGAAGTTAAAAGCAATTGTTCGATTACAAATTGATGCCGGCAAAGCAAATCCTGCCCCGCCGATTGGTCCCGCTCTGGCGGGGCATGGCATCAACCTCATGCAATTCTGCAAAGAGTATAACGCCCGGACATCTAATCGTATTGGCGAAGTAATTCCTGCGGAAATCAGTGTCTTTACGGATGGTTCCTTTACATTTATCTTGAAAACGCCACCGGCTTCGATATTGCTGAAGAAGGCGGCCGGAGTTGATAAAGGTTCTTCAGAACCACTTCGCGAGAAAGTTGGCAGCGTGACACGTTCGCAAGTCCGCGAAATCGCTGAACTGAAGATGAAGGACCTGAATGCGATTGATATTGAAGGCGCAATGCGTCAGATTGAAGGCACTGCCCGTAATATGGGCATCACAATAGTGGAATAAACCCTGTGGGAGGCTGGCATAACCAGCCGTCTGTACCACGAAGGAGTAGTTGATGGCAAAACATGGAAAAAAATATCTGAATGCAGCGGCCAAAGTTGACCGCGATCGCTTCTATAACCCCAAAGAGGCGATTGACCTCGCCAAAGAAACCACGACGACTAATTTTGACGCGACAGTTGAAATGCATATTCGTCTGGGAGTAGACCCCCGCCATGCTGACCAACTGGTTCGTGATGTAGTTGTACTACCGCACGGATTGGGTAAATCAGTAAGTGTACTAGTGTTTGCCCAAGGTGAAGGGGCAAGTTTGGCCCGTGAAGCTGGGGCAGATTATGTTGCAGATGATGATGAGGTTATTAACAATATCCAAAACGGTTGGACTGATTTCGACGTGGCAATCGCAACCCCGGATATGATGGGTCAGGTTGGTCGCCTCGGACGCGTGCTTGGCCCGCGAGGATTGATGCCCAATCCGAAAGCAGGTACGGTTGTCCAAGCCGAAGACATCCCGCGAGTTATTGAAGAGACTAAGGCTGGTCGAGTCGAGTTTCGGATCGACAAAACGGCCAACCTGCATGTACCGATTGGGAAATCTTCTTTCGATTCGGAAAAACTTTATGATAACGCCGCGGCACTTATGGAATTTGTGATTAAAGCTCGTCCACCAGCAGCCAAAGGGACCTATATCCGGCGTGTTACTATTACTACCACTATGGGGCCTGGTATCAAGATTGACCCAATCCAGGCACAGGCTATGGAGGCCAGCGAGTGAGATAGATAAATTTCATCGCATGTAATCAACCGCTTCGCCATAGACAGCAGGCGCAATGGGAGTTCTCGTGCTTAATTCCCTGCCGAGGTGGAGATATCCTATAGATCGAATTTTATACCCGATAAGGGTACAGTCACTTGATCAAGGAAGTCTTTGCCGAAAATATGGAGAGGCAAAGACTTTTTATTTGAAAGGAGGTGGTGAACCTTGGCAATTTCTAAAGAACGTAAAAATGAAATAGTAGCACAATACGGGGAATGGATAACCGAAAGCAAAGCCATGATTGTCGCCGAATATATCGGCCTTTCCGTGAAGGACCTCGACCAGCTACGGAGAAACGTGCGCGAAGTTGGAGGCGAATTTCACATCGTTAAGAACACATTGGGAAAAATGGCGTTCGATGCAGCGGGTTTGAAATACGCAGATAAGATGTTCGTGGAAACGACCGCGATCGGATTTGCCTTCGAGGATGCGCCTGGTCTTGCGAAAGCGATGACTGATTTTGCAAAAGACAAAGAATTTTTGAAAGTGAAGTGTGGGTACCTCGAGCAGCAAAGTATTAGCCCTGCAGAAGTCCAGGCATTAGCAGATCTTCCGCCTCTACCCGTAATGCGTGCCACACTCTTGGGTACACTTTTGGCACCAGCAAATCAGCTGGCTCGGGTTTTGTCCGAACCTGGTCGCCAAATTGCTGCTGTGTTGAACGCGTATGCAGAAAAAGATGCAGTTGCCGAAGCAGGTTAATATGAATTGTGATCTCGTAACTACCACAAATTGCTAGTATCGATCAGAAAAAAATTATGATCATCCATAAGGAGAATTAAAATGGCAGATTTAGATAAACTTGTTGAACAACTTGGCAAGCTAACAGTATTGGAGGCTTCTGAGTTAGTAGGTAAATTGGAAGAGGCTTGGGGTGTATCAGCAGCTGCTCCGGTCGCAGTTGCAGCTGCAGCGCCCGCTGCTGCTGCGGAGGCTGCAGAAGAGAAAACCGAGTTTGATGTCGTCATCAAAGAAACTGGTCCGAAGAAGATCGAAGTGATCAAGGCTATCCGCCAATTTACCAGCCTGGGCCTGAAGGAAGCTAAAGAATTGGCTGAGACACCTGATTCCAAGGTGTTGGAAGGCGTCGGCAAGGACGCCGCTGAGGACGCGAAAACAAAACTTGAGGCAGCTGGTGCAGTAGTAGCTTTGGAATAGCGCTCTAGTGTTCCGCCAAAAGTGATTATTTGGGAAGAATTGATCGTGGACGGAACACTTTAAGCTTTGTAAAGGGAAAGTAACCGGATATCGAATGAAACTATCATCCTTGACAAAGCACTAGTCCCTTCAATAAATAACTTGTATTTCTGTGCAGATCTCCTGCATCAGGATCAACTACGATCCATTTTTGCAGGAGTTCTGCACGTTTTATTAACAAATTCGTGCTCGTGAGCTAATACTCTACCGAGAATGTATATGATGCGCTAGAATCATAGTTAATGTAAGGGTTCGGTTTGTATTCATATCAATTACAATATTATTGGCAGGGACCATGCCGGGCCGGGAATTTCGGCAATTCATTAAACCAGCTCAAAATGATTGTTGAAGGAGTGCAGTAGATGTTTAGTAGTGTGCCCCTACTCCAAATTGTGACAATTCTATTACTGGCGTTTTCTGTAGCTTGTTCTCCAAATACCCCCAACCAGAAGATTTGGATTCTACAGTGAGGGTTGGTGAAACCTTGTTTACCCAGAACACCTTGGGCAATAAAATCGGTTGCAAGACCTGCCACTCCGTTGAAGCAGATGTGGTATTGATTGGACCTTCAATGGCCGGATTAGGGGCCAGTGGTGGAACAACTGTTCCTGGCATGACGGCTCAAGATTATCTCCGTAAATCTTTGATAGAGCCAGACGCATTTATTGTGGAAGGATATCCTGCTGGTGTAATGCCAACTGGTTATTATGAAGCACTGGATGAAGAACAGCTCACAGCTCTGGCAGATTTTCTATTGGTCTGGTGACCATCTGTTTCCCTGGTCTGTGATCAACAGTTGCCGTTCTTTCAGCTGTCTGGTTTGTTGGTTGTCCGAAATAATCATCCATCCTAGTACTAGGTTATGGGAATTGTGGATAAAATCATTGATGGCGAATGAAGCAGCGATTAAATGAATCTGAAAATGCAGGCTGCACAATATGCCTTGGATTTCGTGCATCCAGCTATGATCCTGGGTTTGGGCAGCGGGTCGACAACTGAATATTTTATCGATCTGCTTGGTGAGCGCTACCGAACCGGTTCTCTGAAGGGTATCCAAGCTGTGCCTACCTCCAAGGCAACGGCTAAGCAGGCACGAGCGTGGGGTATTCCGGTTACTACCCTTAGTGAATATCCGGCCCTTGATCTGGCAGTCGATGGTGCTGATGAAGTCGACCCACAGCTAAATTTAATTAAAGGACTCGGCAGGGCACTCTTGCGCGAGAAAGTGGTTGAATTTCGTTCCCAACGCTTGATCATAATTGTTGATGAAAGCAAACTGGTATCGTGCTTGGGAGAAAAAGTCCCTCTACCCGTCGAGGTTATCAAGTTTGAAGTCCAGGCGCATATGGTTTGGCTTGAAACCTTAGGATGTCACACGGAACAATTCTGCGAAGAGAATGGGTCCCCGGTTGTCACGGATAATGGAAATTATCTGGTTGGATGTTATTTTGAAAATGGTATCGCCGAACCTCATCAGCTTGCCCGTGTTTTAGCTGACCAACCGGGAATAGTAGAGCACGGACTGTTCTTGGACGTGGCTTCACAAGTGATTGTAGCCGGGCAAGCAGGCATACGCATTCTGGAGCGAGAGGAATGAAGATAAAAATTGCTGCATCCATACTGGCTTCCGATTTCTCCCAGCTCGGGCAACAGGTCCAGGATGCTATCGATGGAGGTGTAGATTACATCCATGTGGATGTTATGGACGGGCATTTTGTGCCCAATTTGACCATCGGTCCCCAAGTTGTAAAAGCGATCAAGCCGTTTGCTATGCAGGGGAATACACCTCTTGATGTTCACCTAATGGTTGAGAATCCCGAGCGTTTGATCCCATCCTTTATCAATGCCGGTGCAGATATCATTACAGTGCATGTCGAAACTTGTAATCATCTGCATCGAACACTCCAACACATCGGCGAGCTAGGCGCCAAACCAAGCGTTACTTTGAATCCCGGTACTTCTTTGATGCAGATTGAAGAAGTTTTGGGATCTGTAGATCAAGTCCTGGTGATGTCGGTAAACCCTGGCTTTGGTGGACAGCATTTTATTCCCGGGACATTAGATAAAATATCCCGTTTGAAGGAGATGTTGACAGCGAGGGGTTTGGATCATGTCGATATTGAAGTCGATGGTGGAATTAAAACGCAAAATGCACAAGAAGTCGTCACTGCTGGAGCAACAGTCTTAGTGGTTGGTACAGGAATATTCAATTATAAGAGCAGCATAGCGGAAAATATTAAAAACTTACGCCAAGCATTACTGTAACATGTATTGATTTTGTGTTATATTGGTTCGATAGCAGTGGTTTCTACGGACCAAATATTAAGAACGATAGTCTTTTGATTATCTAGCCGGAATATAACTTGCTGTATCAAAATTATGAGCAGCTTATGGTATATTTTGGTTTCAGGAGGATTTCATGAGCGCACGTGTATTGATAATCGAAGATGATGAAGCGATATTAAAATTCCTGCGCCGTGGTTTGGCGTATGAGGGGTATACGGTTGATGCAGCTCCCGATGGACAGACCGGTCTGATCTTGGCGCGCGATAACCCGCCAGATCTGGTTGTACTTGACTTGATGCTGCCCGGTATCGACGGATTGGAAGTCTGCCGCCGGTTGCGTGCCGGTGGTCCGGTTCCCATTTTAATCCTCACCGCAAAGGATACGGTTAATGACCGCATCCAGGGTCTTGACATGGGGGCTGATGATTATATGGTCAAACCCTTTAACTTGGATGAGCTGCTAGCACGCATCAGGGCCCTTCTCCGACGAGCTCAGCCGGCTCGCCCGCAGGTTTTGCGCTTTGCCGACCTGTCTTTGGATACAGGCACCCGCCAAGCTTCACGGGGCGACCGGGTGATCTCGCTTACCGCCAAGGAGTACGAGCTCCTGGAGCTTTTCCTGCGCCATCCACGGCAAGTGCTTACCAGGGATGTGATCTTTGATCGTGTCTGGGGATATGATTTCGGCGGCGAGAGTAATATCATCGAGGTCTATATCCGCTACCTGCGGCAGAAGCTCGAGGCCGAGGATGAACCACGCCTTCTGCACACTGTGCGCGGCATGGGGTATGTCTTACGAGAGACCAACTGACAGCCTGTTCTCTACCAGGTAATTCAATCGTCCAAGGCGAGTACTCCCTAATTAATCTGGACCCCGTCTGATGTCCTTGCGTGCCCGGTTAGCGGTTCTATATACCACGATTGTTGGGGGAATCTTGCTGTTGTTTGGGGTGGCGGTTTACACCGCAGTAAGCTTCAGCCTCACTACACAAGTTGATGCCTTGTTGCTCAGGACAGTTGATAATATTTGGCCCGAAGTTTTTGTTGATGCTACTGGCGAGTTGGGGATTCAACGTTCATTAGATCTACCGCCCGGCATCTTGGTCCAAATATGGGGGCGCGACCGCATACTGCGTTATACCAATGTTCCCCAGCTGACGGTACCATTGGACCCAGTAGGATTGACCTCAACCAAACCAGAATCTCGCGATGTAAACTTACAGGCGGGAAATTCATCTCTACACCTGCAAGTCTTAACGGTCCCGCTGGTAATTGGAGAAGCAGATCGCAAGGTTGGCATTATCCAAGTGGGAACGAGTTTGGCAGTTGTTGATACAACCCAGCAGGTTTTGCTGATTGTTCTATTCGTTGGCGTAGTGGTTTCAATGACTATCGCCGGAATAGCAGGTTGGATCAGCACCCGCCAGGCGTTGGCGCCGCTAGATGATGTTACTAAAGTAGCTTTACAAATCACCCGTGCTGATGATCTGTCACGCCGCATCCCCTATAAAGGTCCGCCAGATGATGAGGTCGGCCAACTCATCACCGCATTCAACCAGACATTGAGCCGGTTAGAGAACTTATTTGATACCCAACGGCGTTTCTTGGCGGATGTTGGACATGAGCTACGAACACCCCTTACAGTTATCCGCGGGAATGTGGACCTGATGCGCCGTATGGATTGCCTGGATGTTGAGTCGATGGACAGTATTCAGGATGAGGTGGATCGTCTAACACGCATGGTTGGAGATTTGCTGCTTTTAGCCCAGGCTGAGTCTGGTAAACTGCCGCTTGATTTACGCCTCGTCGAATTAGATACAATCTTATTCGAAGTGTTCCAGCAAATGCGGATCTTGGCAGCTGATCGCATTAATTTGCAGATCGGTGATATTGATCAGGTCTTGGTTTGCGGAGACAAGGATCGATTGAAGCAGGTAATGGTTAACTTGATTAGCAATGCGATTAAGTACACTCCTCCCGGAGGGGAAGTTATCGTTAGCTTGGGGAAGAATGGCGAACGTGGCTGTTTAACAGTTCGTGACAGCGGCCCAGGCATTCCCAAAGAAGACCTTCCGCATATCTTCGAAAGATTCTACCGCGGGGAGAAATCCCGGACACGGCAGAAGGACGGAAAAGGGTATGGCTTAGGACTTTCAATCGCATATTGGATTGTACGGAATCATGGCGGTATGATCGAAGTGACCTCAACTGACAGCACAGGATCAACATTCTGTACTTGGCTACCTCTAGCTCTGGGAGATTGTAAAGAAGTATCCTTCGCCAGCTAGTGTTCCGTCAAAATTGATTGTTTAATAAGAATAGAGTGAAGACGGAGCATTTTAAAGTGTACATTGCGGGGCTTATTAACTCGGATATCGAATGAAACCTTCATCTTTGACAAAGCACTAGCTATCTGAAACATTTGGCAATTACAAACAGGCTCACCTCTATCAGAGGAGAGCCTGTTGCTATAGGTGAGCCGTACAGCTATTTAGCCGTAGAAGTACTACCGTGAATGTATCCGGTCACCGACCCATTATCGCCCTGTCAGAGCCGCCATTTCTGCTTTTCATAGACACAGGATGATAGGTGGGCTCAGGTGCTGTGAACGCTGGCTCTGGTTTAGTTGGTGGTTTTGGCGCAGGACGGTAGGTAGTCCGGTTAGAACTTGGGCTGTTCCGGTGCATCGTAGGCGGTGCAGTCTTTTGACTAGGATATTGATGGGTTGACTTCTCTGCTTGGCTGAACAATCGTACACCGGCAACTGAAAACGTTCCGATGATCAGCACCCGTATTAGCCATACCATGACCGCCACGAAAATCGGTACCACGCGCAGCATGGTGTCCCGTGCCATTACGCCACCACCAAGTGAATTGTGATTGAGGATAGCTATCGATACTCCCCACCAGGTGAGCATTGCATTCATCGTGGCGGCCAGCAGCCAGGCACCAAACAAATACCAGACTTCTTTTATTTCGTTTCCGCCCTCTTCAGGTGTGAAGAGGCGGGCAATGCCGGCAAAGTCTATTCCGCAAAATGCGATCGCTAAGATTGTAGCCCAGCGGACTCCGACAAAAGACAGGTCGCCCAAAAGATCGCCAAGTGCGAATTCTGTCGTGCTGAAATTGAAGAGTTCAAAAGCCAGTAATGCTGCCAGGATGATTATTCCAAAAGCAATGCCGCGGTTGATACGGAAGTGGATCTTTAGGGAACCAAGATTGGGTTTACGGGTGATCGCTGTATTCATTTCAAGCCTCCTGTGTTAATTACCTCGCCTCAATTGTTAGATTTGAAAGTCGAGTGGTGCTCATATTGACAGAGCGAAGTTATTTATATACAATATAGAACAATTGTTCTATATTGTCAAGGGGCAATTCCCCCCACTAACAGAATAGAAAGTATGTTCTGGTATAGCACGATAACTATTTTCGCAAGTTGCAGGAGGAAGTATGAAATACGGTCCGGGTCTTGTATTATTTGGAGCGCTTTTTGGAAGTTGTATCCTGGTGTTTTTCGTTAGGATTGTTTTTCCCGCTGGCAATACAGAGATAGTTGCTCATGCTGCTGGGAAGGAACCGGTCTATGATTCTGTAACTCAGCCCGAAACTGTCACCAATCATCTTGAATGTGCTGTAAGCGATCGCTTTCCAGAGAAGATACTACAGTGGTGTGATCTGATCACCCATTATGCTGATAAGCACAACATCAACCCTGATCTGATCGCAGCGATTATTTGGCAAGAGAGTGGTGGTAAGCCGCAGGCATACTCTAAAAGTGGGGCGGTGGGATTGATGCAGGTGATGCCCAGAGATGGTTTAGCTGCCGGATTTATGTGTGCTAATGGCCCTTGCTTCACCGATCGTCCTTCTATAAAAGAATTACAGGACCCAGAATTCAACATAAAGTATGGCACCCGCATGCTGGTGGGATTAATCAACCGCCATGGGAGTACGCGTGATGCATTGAGATCTTATGGACCAGGGCAGGTGGGATATTACTATGCCGATATCGTATTAGATATATATAAGGAATACAAGCAGTAAGAAATTTACTGATTCTCTGATTTTCAGGTAGAGGCGACCAGCGGCATATCCTGGATCGAAGGAAATCTGTTGATAACCAAACACAATAAAAAGGTTGATTTGGTACATGGTGATGCTGCCCGGTTTTGGAAGCTGAATTGCCAACTCTCTTGTAATAACAGCACCTAACTTGAACACTAATAAACAGTTCAAGAATGTGCGCTCATTAGCTATCGAAACCTAGCCCCCCGAACTCCGGGGACAATATATGAATGCAAGAAAACACAGATATGGCGTGGGTTCGTGACTGGGCGATCCTTCAGCCGGTATTCTGATAGAAAACGACGTTATTGCTTACCAGCTTGCCATCTTCATAGACGAACTTTCCAGAGAAAAAACCAGGCTCTTCAAGCCACGGTAGGAATATCCGGTCACCTTCCCAGAGATTCAAGTCAGACAATTTAGCATTATCGATCCACTCCAAGTGCCCTTCCGGCGAATCGATTACCTCCCCTTCAAATTGATCCACAACGAATAAAAATGCATACCAGTCCTCATCATTTGCGAAGGCAGGAAACGTTAAGAACCCCTTCAAAATGAGATTCTCGGCATATAACCCCGACTCCTCCCGTATTTCCCGGATCGCACATTCTTCGGGTGTTTCACCCGCTTCAAATTTGCCGCCCAGGCCGTTCCACTTGCCTGCATGCATGTCATTATCTTTCTTCACACGGTGGATCATTAATGTCCGCCGTCCCTGCCTGATATAGCAAAGTGTCGCAAGTTTCATTTGCTTTGATCGCTGATATTGAGAAATCTACTAGATTGGGTAAGGATATGAGGGTGTGTGCTGAAGTTAGTTATTTATTTTCGTGCAGCAGTTCATATGTATAGCCATCCGCAATCGGTGTGTGCTCGGCTAAGTGGCGTCTGACGTATTGCCCACAATTGCTGCCGATCAAGTTTTCCTCAGGCTCTCCGATGCTGATAATCACCTGATAACCTGCCGATTTCAGCTCATCGATAAGTTGGTACTTCTCTTGTGCCAGAGTGGGGTCTACATAGGTGGTCAGCTGGTTCTCCTTGGCTCGATAGGTCGGGTTCAAAGGCGTAATCTTGATTAGAAATTTATCGGGGTTGAAGTATTCTCTCAGCAGTACAGCGTTAACTGGATTATCTTGCGCAAGGGCAAAATTAAGCGTGACTTTACGATCACCGGGAGCATAGAAACGTTCTCCAAAAGCCGCCATTTCTACGAACCCCCACTTTTTCACCGGGATGATTTCATCTCGCAACTTCTCATCAGTTGTATGGATGGAGAATTGGAATTGGAACTGGCCTTGTCTATAGTATGTGTCTTTGATTTCGCGAAGGCGATTGAAGAATCCGTCCCTACCTAACGGTGCCACCGTTGAGAGTGATGGCATCAGCCCAGGTGCTCGATAGCGGGTGGGTAATTCAGCTAAGACGTCTAATACGCTATCGTTTAGCGCAGGTTCACCCATCCGGGCAAACTGGATCTTGAATTGTTCGGAAGGGATATGCCCATATGGGTAACGCTGCTGCACGAGATAATCGATTTGCGTAAAGATCTCCTCTTTGGTCAGCTTGCCATGATAGAAGCCGCCTGCATCACACATCTTGCAGCCAACCGGGCAGCCGTACATGGTCGATATAAGCAGCACCCACTTCTTGTCACGCGGGATTGGCGGTTGGACGGATTCAACACATTCCACCAGTTTGCCTTTGCGCATCTCAACGATGTATACAATCGCAATATCCTTGTCACCAGTAGAAGCGATCACTTTCATTGCTGTATCTCCTCGAAAAACCGATAAATTCTCATTGCACAATGGATCCCTTGTCCGACTGCGATGGCTGTTTGGCGGTAGATACCGTTCGTCACATCACCGATAAAATATAGCCGCCCTTCGCGCTCAAGTTGGCTGCGGGTATCCAAGATGGCTTGCCGCACAAAGCCAAGATTCGGTATTCGACCGAGCGCACCAATTAAGAAATCACATGTAAATTGCTCTTTGCCAGACGGCGTCAAACACTCAATAGCCAAACCTCCGCCTAGGACCTCCGTTACCGCTTGTACCGCCGTATTATAGTTGATTGTGATAGCAGGCGAGTGAAGAACCCTCTCCATGAGTAAGGGCAAACATTTTGCCCCTTTTCCGCGTATGAGGATGTTAACTCGGTTGTGCCTGCTTAGGTTGAGGGCGTAATCGAATGCTGCATCTCCAGAGCCGGCGATTATGATAGTCTGATCCTGACTGGTTGCCAAAGGATGCACTTCGTAGAAGACTCTATCACTCACATTGCTGTCAACAGAAACATCAGGAAAAGTAACCGGGATGGTGCCTGTCGCGATGACGATCCGCTCAGTCAGGTATTCACCCTGTGTTGTTTTCAAATGTAAGTGCTTATCAACCCAGGATAGGTCAGTCACTTCCTCATTGCTGACATTTACCTTCAAGTAGTTGGCATGCTTCTCAAAGAGTCTGACAAGCTCAAATCCCGGAATACCCTCCGGGAAGCCTGGATAATTCTCGACCAAGTTAGCGTTGTGGAGCAATCCACCCAGCCTTTGCCTTTCCAACACCAGGGTCTCAATCCCATAGCGTTTCAACTGTATGGCTGTAGCTAATCCAGCTGGTCCCGCACCAATTACAGCAACCGGTCTAATCTGCATGTGCTTTAATGACTTTATCCCTGATATCCTGTGCGAGCACCAGGGTGGCGAAACCGTGGGATAGATTCAACAGCGTTGCTCGCTGGTGTTCTTCGTTGTACGTTGCTGTGCCGTCAATGGTAAAAAAGACCTCATAGCCGCGCGTAAACGCCGCACGCGCGGTCGACTCACAGCATAGATGCGTCATCACACCGCAGAACACCAATTGTTCTACCCGATTTGAATCTAGTATCTCCTGGAGCGCTGTCCCGTAAAAAGCATCATACTGGCTTTTCACGATCACCATTGCTTTGGCCTTATCCAGCTCAGGGATGATTTCGCTGTGTGGGGCATCTGCCTGGATCAAGTCCCGCCACCATTTTGCCATCATGCCTGCGTTATCGGGTGTATTGACATGGCGGGTAAATATCACCGGAAGATTATTCTGCTTGTAGGTTTCAATCAATGCTCGGATCTCTGGGATGATTGCAGCCGCTGATGGAATGAACGCGTGTAAATCTGAATCGAAAAAATATATCTGCATGTCCAGCACGAGTAGAGCAGACTTGCTAGGATTAAAATGCGCTTGTCGATTGGAACGGTCTGCGGCATATGCAGTGTAGAGTTTCTGAGTTTTTTCCCGCAGGTTGTCAGCTGTGTAATAGGCGTGTTTCATGAAGGGATAAATTATACCCGAACGCCTAAAGGGAGATCAATTCATTTGGGAAAGCGAATTACTCCCAAGGGTTTTCCATGGTTTGAATCAAGATAGGTGTACCGATCTTGATATTTTGGCGGCGGGTTAACAGCCAGATAACGAGCTCAGCGATATCCTCTGGGTAAAGGCATTTACCATGATCCAACCCGGGGCTGTTTTCAGTCATTTCAGTTACTACCATGCCGGGGCAAATAGTATTGACGCGTATGTTTTTGGATTGGTTTTCCCGTTGGATATACTCTCCCAGTGCGTTTATGGCGTGCTTGGAAACACCATATGCCCCATCACCAGGATAATGGTTCAACCCCGATTCAGAACTGATATTGATGATGTGCCCAGCTTGTTGGTTGCGCATGATCGGCAGTACGGCCCGGGACATAAGGAAGGCACCACAAACATTGACATCCATGATCCGGTTCCACGCTGCCAGATCATGTTTGTGTATTGGGCCGCCGCCGTCAATGCCGGCATTGTTAACCAGGATATCGACGCGGCCATATGTTTCGAGGGTTGTTTTAACCAACTGGTCGACATCATGCGCTTGCGAGACATCTGCTTGTATCCCGATTGCAGCTCCCCCAGACTCTTCGATCATACTAATCGACGCGGCCACCTTGTCTTGACGCCGCCCGCACAAGACGACTTTACTGCCTTCATTTACTAGTGCTAGCGCAACCCCTTGCCCGATACCGCTGCCCCCGCCGGTGATGATAGCTATTTTGCCTCCGAGACTAGTCATCGTACAACCTCCAATCCACCTTAGTTGATGTTCGCCAAGCTATAACATCAAAGTCTTTTAGGCAATGCTCCGCTTCAAAAGGCAGTGCGGTCCTGTGTCGGTCACGTACTCGTCCCCCTGTGCGCTAAATCCCAGCGCTGTATACACGGGTAAAGCCGATGTGCGCCCGCTTGCCCAAACATAACTGGCTCCATGCGATTCCGCGTGAGCGATGCAGGCTTCGATTAGTGCCAGTCCAATACCCTGACCGCGCTGACGTGCATCCACCGCTACGCCACGCAAGCGCCAGGCGCCAATATCATTTTTGCCCGCGGGTGCTTCCTGGAGGATCGTGCTGATTCCAACCAGTTCATCATCTACGAAAGCTCCGGCATGGAGTGTGTCACCCGCATCATCACCAGAATAGAAAATCGTTTCTATCGGTAGGTTTGGCCGCAGGATCGTTCTCCGCAGTTGGCGAGCCTGGTCAGCGCGGATGGGCTGTATGCTGTATTCTGCCATGACCTCTTTTACTCTATTATAAAGCGTCTCACTGTGTGAATACTGCCGCAATCTCAGCCGTACAGCGGGCAATCCGGTCGGTGACGGATACCTGGTCAGCTTCTCCAATGCCGTCCGAACCGATCAGGATCCCTTCGACTTCCGCCAGTGCGGCGAACACAATACGTACCAGCCGCTTTGCTTCGTTGGGAGCACCCATAACGGCAAGTAATGTCTTCTCGGCCTGAATTGTATGCTGTCGCAGGTGCGCATCAAAGCGGTGCAGGCGAAAATCGAGCGGCATGGCATTACTCTCCCAGAATATTACCGCTGTGTGGAGTTCAGCATCGCTTGTATCTGAGAATTCCTCGATGACTCGGCTGTGTAGATTTTCGTAATATGCCATTAGGGTACTAACCGGTGCGCTGTCTTTCATATTTGCGAAACTATCTCCTACCCAAAACCTGTCCCAGACTTCATCAGTTATTTCGGGGGGAGATCCACCCTGTGCACGCACGTAAATCAGTGCATTCAGGTTGATGGCGAAAAAAGTGCGTTCTGCATCGATGATATGCACCAGTACTTCGCGCAGCGACCATTCACCATCAGCTGGAGCTGTTACCCCAGTTTCATCACTAGCTCCCAGTATGACAGCCTCTAGATCGCGGAAAGCGGCATGGTGCTGGGCGAGGATATGCTGTGTAAGAGTGATCGGGGTTTTAGACGCAGCCCTGAGCGCACCCAATCGCGCCGCCAGTGTTCGCAGTTCCTCGTACACCCGGAAGAAGCTGAAGCGCACACCTTCGGAGTAATCACCCCATGTCCATTCTCGTTCTAAATCCGACTGGTCGCAATCTTGGGTTAGAGCGACGAAATCTTCAACCGACTTTATCAGGTTCTGCTGGATCATTTCACCTCCTGGAGCTACCTTAATTGATCTAATTTTCTCTCGTCTTCTGGTGCAATCTGCAGATCTAAGGCAACAAGGTTCGCCGTTAGATGATCCGGATTGGCCGACATGGGGATGGTGATCACACTCGGCTGCCGGATCAACCAGTACAGTCCGATTTGGGCGGGGGATGTACCATATTTATACGCCATTTGCTGCACACCCTTGTTCCTGAACACAGCTCCCCGGTCGAATGGTGTATAAGCAGTTAGCAAGATGTCCTTTTTCTGGCAGTATTCTAATACGCCGTTCTCCTGATAGCGCCGGTTGGTAAGGCTGTAGGAGACTTGGTTAGTGATGATCGGTGTGGCTGATACTTCTTGGGCCAGCTTCAATTGCTCAAGATTAAAATTACTGACCCCCAAATGGCGCACCTTGCCTTGCTGGACTAATCGGTTTAGACCCTCAAAAGTTTCAGCCAACGGGACCTGGCTCTTAGGCCAGTGGATCAGATACAGATTTACATAATCCATCTTCAGCCGTTTCAAGCTTCCGTCCAAAGCGTGGATTACCTTCTCTTTACGCAGGTGAGTATGCCAAACCTTTGTGGTAATAAACAGCTTGTCACGAGGGATATTATCCAGCGCATTACCCACCAGCTCTTCGGTATGTCCCCCACCGTACATCTCGGCAGTGTCAATATGGGTATAGCCGAGCGCGACAGCATGGCGGATGATCTCGAGGTACCATTGGTCCTTGGTGTGGTTTGGCGACATACCACCGCCAATAGTCCAGGTGCCCAAGCCCAGTACTGGTATCTTACCCCCAGTACGCAGTTGCTTATATTCCATCGAACAGCTTACCTCTACGTTCCTATTTCTCTACAGGTCTTTCCGGAAACGGATTGAACGATCGGTTTCCTCATAGCCAAGTTCTGAGTGTGCGAGGGTACTGGTGAGGTTGTCGAGTTCACGGTCGGATGCCATTTCACTACAGCTAATTTAGCGAGCCCAGTTTTCTGCTGCCCAGATTAGCTTGCCCCCGCATCCCTGCTGGCGCAGGTCTTCATCTACATACCAACCCTCAATGTAGCCGACTGGCGAGCTGGGACAGCCCTCGGCGTAAGAGTGTGTGGTGACCTCGACAAAACCACCCATTCTGCCAACTACCCGCGCTAATACGAACACCTGGTAGTTCGAGTCTCGTCGAATTTCGTCCATTTCGTTTATAAGCTCGCTTATATTGTGCTGGGGCAAGAGGGTTTACCGCATACGGAGCCACACATCGCTTTCTCCTGGTGCAACTTCACGGACCAGCATCGATCTCAAAATCCTAATTCACTCAAGATCTGCTTTTCTCCTCGCTTGGCGGTTGGTTTTCCCAATAATTCCTCCCAAAAGCGTGCGTTGTAGCGTCTCGAACGGATCGGCAGCGGCATGGGCACACCCCAGCCTAACATCAGCACCTCTTCTTTGGGTTGTAATCGTGCTAACATCCCCCGCAGCGCCTCCCGGCCGGCTAACCCGGATAACACCGCCCGGATGTCGTCGTCATCTCCCAGCCAACCGGAGATACGCGTCCCCAACTGGGACATCACCTCATCATAGATTTGTGATGGTCGCTGGTCGACAATCAACACGGTGACATAATATTTACGCAGTTCACGAGCGATGGTGCTGAAAGTGGTCTGGGTGGACATCTCTCTGTTGAGCAGTTTGTGCGCTTCTTCAATGACGAGCACCAGGGGTCGGGGTTCATATTTTCCCGAGGACCGGAATGCGTTTGTTCTTTCTTCCCAACGTTGGCGAATTTTCCGCGTGAGCAGATTGCTGACCAAAAGGTAATCCAAATCACTCTCATGCCTCCCGAACGAGAGCACGATATGCTGTCCAGCTTCCAGCGCTTTGATAATTTCTCCTAAGCTGTCCGCGGCGGGTTCATCAACCAGATAAGGTAGGGAGAACACCCGGCGCATTTTGCTGTGTAAACCTTCCGCTGCCATCACATTCACACCAGACGAATTCGCCCACGCGGCTACACTTCCTGGTGTAGGTTGTTTCTTGCCGCTATCATCTTCAAAGCTCGCGCCCGATTTCATCTTTTTGAATTCATTGAACCACGCCTTTGAGCCAAATGTGGTCAATAAAGCGTCCATCGTTGTTGGAGTGGTCTCTTTCAGGTTGAGTTCCCTGGTTAGTAGTTCGATGTCTTGCGGCTGGATGTCATCGTATGCGAATTCAAGGTTAAAGTCAGGCACATTGCCGCGGATGAGGGCGCCCTTTCCTAAGCCAACCACCCTAACCTGGCTGGGGAATTTCGTCCGCAACCCTGTGATGGCTTCGCCAGTGTCGGAAGCGGTATCATCCAGACCGTACTCATTGTGCATATCAAACACCAACAGCGAAGCTTGATCGTAGTGGATCATCCCCGCCAGCAAGATGCGGGTTAAGAAAGATTTCCCCGTACCGGTCGCACCAAAGACTCCTGCGGATCGCTGAACGAATTTATCCAGGTTCAAACAGACTGGGTGTTCTTGTTCCCGCGTGTAGCCAATCACGAAATTGGACTTCTTTTCCACTTTGCCAAAGATACCGGCGATATCATGAGCTCCTGCGAGCCGCACGCTTGCATGGTGAGGTGGGATGGTTTTGACTGGTAAAGGTCCAGGCTCATCCTTTAGACCGGACCCTATCGCTTGTGTCCAAGCTGCATAATCAGGAGAATCTAGCTCAGGTCCCCGTTCGAGCATCAGTGCGGGCAGCACTTCGAGGGTGGTGTATAGGGTATTGCCGTGCAGCAGTTTGGCAAGTTCAGGAGGTAAACGGGTCTCGCTTTGTTCATCTGCGAAGCGTACATCCGTAGCTCCCAGTCGCAGATCTGTGACCAAACCATAATAAAGCCAATCCCCGCTCTCGATCACTACAAAGCTGCCCTCTTGCACTTGTTGCGCCGGTACAGTAAGCCGCACGGTCAGGTTTTCCCTGAGCCCGCCTCCGACCACGTAACCAATCACTGTTGAATCAGTATTCATACTTCTTCCTTATTTCTTACCATAAAGGACACTATGGTCACAAAGATAGTACTTTAGTCTCTCACCAAGTATCTTCAATAGACTACTCGTTTGATACCGTCTTTGAGATGAGGGACATTGAAGTTTATCAAAAAGCCAACTCTAACTTCAGCTAACTTTAGATAAGTCATTAGTTGATCTTCATAAAGCTTAGACATTTTCTCAACAGCTTCAATTTCTACTATGATGCAATCTTCCACAAATAAACCTAATCTGTATTCCGACTCCAATCTTATGTCTTTGTAGGAAATGGGTAAAGCCACTTGAGTTTTTTCAGCTATACCTCGCTCATGTAATTCGAACGGAAGACAGTGCTCATACACAGGTTCTAAAAGGCCTGGACCTGGGGCAGAATGGACTTAAAAAGTAGCATCCAGGTTTTTGCCACTATTTCTATTTCGTTAGGAATGGGATCAAACCTCTTGGGTGTCGTTTTGCTCTTCTATTCCTTTAGGTTCTTTGTGCCCTTTGTGTTTGATTTAATCGAAATCCCTAATGACACTGAGAACGTTCATCAAGGTTGAATAATCGTCTCGCAGCAGGACGATCAATTCCTGGGCTGCTTGGTTGATCCAATCTGAGTCGCCAAGACTTTCATGTGCTAGTTGGGCTTGCTTGAGGTGGGAAGCTAATAACTCTTCGCGGGCTGTGTCGGTGGCACGTAGGATATGGCGGAAATAGCCAAATCGACCAGCGGTTGTGAACTCGCAAATATCCTGGTCTTCACATAGATAGATCTTGTCCAAACTTAGCGGCGGGCGCGGGGGAGACAAATGCGATATTTGATCGTTATGGCGGAATCCGACTGCTAACACACTGATCTCCAGCGGCACATTGCGGTGCAAGCGGTTATCCGCGATGATGTTCTCGCTGATCGTATCGGCAGTTGCCAGCTGCCGGACCAAGCCATCATCATCGATATGAATATTGTGGATGAGTCCATAAGTTTGGTATCCCTTGTCCAATGGGACACGCACCAACGCTCCAAATGTTGGCAGATCAATATTGGTCACCTGACAACCTGCGACAAGGCTGGATATTGAAGCTCGCAGCAGGTAGCCGATTTCTAACTGTCCATTCATCGATGTCTTTTTCGACCTCCCAAATCCTTAACCGCCTGCTTGCTGGAAATATTTCCTGCCTGGATGCCATGGCGACCGAGCTCTAGCATAATCATCTCGGTCACTTTTTGACGTTCTTCAAGTGTCACCAGCGCGGTTTCATGAGCCCGGTGCAAAGCGTAGGGATACGGTTGGCTGCCCAAGGCTCTGCACTGGTCAACCAATTCTGCATGGAGTATGTTGACGCTTGTATTATTCTCAGCTACCCAGGCGGGTATATCGACCCGCGCGATTACAGGTCGGTTCTCCCAACCGGTATTGAGGTAGAAGAAGTGTAGAGCGTGTTTATCCCTGTAGCTGGCGCTGCTGCGTGACTGCAGGGCAAATATAGCCGATCGGTCTCCCGAGCCGAGCAGTGCTTCGAAAATGAGGCGGTCTGTGATGCCTTTTAGCGGTTGAAAATCTTTGATGCTGGCGAGCTGATCCTGTGACGAGCAAGCTATCTCGAGCAACCTTACAACTAGCGTACCACTAGGTTTGTCCACGTAGCCGGCCGCGATGGTTTGTTGGTTTGCGAGTTCATCGAGTAAAGCTAAGTATTCTCGCAGATAGGCTTGAAATTCAGAACGTGCTTCTTCGGATTGTTCGAAAGTTGCCCACAACTCCATCGATCCATCGGTTAAGGTTATTACCGGTGGACTGGTCTCGGCTGCCAAAGCTGATAGCATTCTGCGTTCGCTTACATCCCGCCGTAAGGCGAGACGGGCTTCGGTCATTTTACCTCCGTGCAGTTCAATCTCATCTCCGTACAGCAGCTGGCTGTGGGTGACCACCCTAGGACTCTCAGCAAGGTTTTTCGCTATCTGGATTACGCCGATATTGATCAGCCCGTATTCGACGGGTGCATGGCGATCGTAATTAATTTGGGAGCCATCGGCAGCTAGGATTGTCACCTGTTCTGGAGAGGTTGGCAATGCAAAGAGGGCATTTAGTTTAGCGGATGGGATCTCTGGTGCGCAAACCGGCCGCGCGGTACGCAGGCTGGGCTCATACTGCTCGACAATGAGTTTGACTTTCTCACAAAGTTCTTCTGCGTCCGCAGCAAAGCTTTCCAAGTAAGTCAGCGCCAGCTGGAAGCGGTCTTGGCGCTGCAGTTCGCGATGCGGGGCTTCAGCCCCCAACCTGGTTACCTGCTCTCGTACCTGTTGGAAATCAATAGTCATAAAACCTTCTCAAGCCTTGGACACATGTATGTTGGCATAGTCGCAGCAAACTAATTACACGAACATTTGTTTTGAGTATTGTACTTCCGGTTTGCTTCGTCGACAAGTGGCCATCCCCAACCGCCCGGGTAAGTTGGATGACGTGATTTGCAGTTTTGTTACGCTGAGCAAGCTTGTGAATGAAGTGGGGTAAAATGGGCAAAATATTACTTGGCAGCGACTATTTATGTCTGATGACCGCAATTTCTAACCTGGCCGCAAGCATACAACCCTCAGGAAATCTGCGCCCATTTGATGCCCAACGCGATCTGCGTACGGTAGCAGACCTGGTTGAACTGTGTTTTGCAGATACTTTAGACCCAGATGGGCAACGCTATCTTCAGCAGATGCGGGCAGCGGCTCGTGATCCGGGCTACCTGCGGTGGACGCGCGCAATTGCTGGGGGGACATCCCTACCTCTCTCTGGATATATATGGGAGCAAGACGGGAAGGTGGTTGGCAATCTAACCCTGATCCCATTTTTCTCGCCAAATTATCGTTATTACCTGATCGCGAACGTCTCTGTACACCCAGACTACCGCCGGCGAGGGATTGCCTGGCAAATGACCACCCGAGCTTTGGATTACGCTCGCTTGCGCGGCGCTCGCGCAGTGTGGCTGCACGTCCGCCAGGATAATGCCGGGGCAATTGCGATGTATACAAGGGCTGGTTTCTCGGAGCGTGCTCGGCGAACCACCTGGAATTACCAGCATGACCACCAAGCCCGATTGGATCTAGATCCGGATCAGCTACAGGAATTCTCTCTACCAGGAGCACGCGTCCAGCGGCGCCGTTCAACTGAATGGACAATGCAAAAACGATGGCTGGATTTGAACTATCCAAGAGAGCTGCGTTGGCATGTGTCAATTACACCGCGCTCTTTCCGTCCGGGTATCAGTGGATTTTTCAGCCGGTTATTTAAGGATATTCATGTCCAGCACTGGTCCGTTTACCGTGAGCAGCAACTGCTAGGCGTCCTGACTTGGCAGTCCGGCTATAACTATGCCGATAACTTGTGGTTGGCCACTGAGGTTGATAGCGGAGCAGGGGCATTGACAAAGCTTCTACAGCATGCTTGTCAGCATTCCGCGCTCTCCCGGCCTTTGACTTTGGATTTCCCAGCCGGCAAAGCTGCCAAAGCTATTCGCTATGCAGGTTTTTCCGAACGCCAAACATTGATCTGGATGGAACTCAAGTGCAAGTAGCCACATCGGTTTGGTGTTGCAGTAACCAATAATACCTGCAATAGTTAAGACCCTGATTAGATTTTGTTGACATTCAATATAACTCGGCTTATACTAAATTTGATTGGAGGATTCCCCGATATGCGAGTAGTTCCTTCAAATGAACAACATCTTTGCCAATGCAGGCACGCGTACTGAACGCGTGCCTGTTTATTACTTATCTCAAGAGAAAGGAGATTACGACTGATGGATTATGGAATGATCGGAAAGATTGACAAAGCCAAACGGTATGCAGAACAAAAAGACCGTATTACCTTTGAAGAATTACGGGTGACATTTGCTGGGGACAATAACCCGCATACAGTCGAATTAGATAATGGTATCTGGCGTTGTGATTGTGACTTTTTCCAAACCCGGGCGCGTTGCAGCCATACAATGGCTTTGGAAATCATCCTTGAAGATATGCTCCCACAGACCGTTTTCGAAGTGTAATCACTTCCCTGAACAGCTTTGATATATTGGTTAATGCAAAAAGGCGAGCCCAATATAGCTCGCCTTTTGGTATAAATAGTGCTTGTAATTTGGTAACGAGTTATCTACTGGTTTGAAGTTTCCGGCTCTTTTCGTAAGCCAAATTCACATTCTTAGGTATGCTTCGGAGCATATCAAGCCTCACTCACCCACGGTTGTAGCAACTAGGACGATCGGCAGATATATCTTTGGGATATAGGCTGAGACGGTAATACATTCTGCGCTGCCGGTGTTCCCGAGGGCATCGCTCCCGCGAACACATAATGTGTAATCACCCGGTGTATTCGGAGCATTGAGTGACGCTGTGGCAACTTCAGATATCTTCGTCAAAAGCGCCATCCTGCGGAATCCATAGCTACCCAAGGCTCCAGTGTCAAATTTGTATTCTGCACCTGCGATCTTAGCACCACCAGTGGTGCTTTCGTCTATCGTTGCACTGACTTCAAAAGAGTGACCGATTATGACCGGGTTTGGATAGTGCAGCAAGATCGCTCACTAATGGACCATCGTTGTCTTCGGCTTCTACTTCTAGTGTAACGCACGCCATTTCACCAGTGTTGCCGCTCATATCGGTACCGCGCACGCAAAGCTGGTAGTTGCCGTGTCGTATCTGGTGCGGTTGTGGATACAGTTACATCTTCAGCCACTTCGTCAAAATCCCCATCGACTGCCTGCATGTCAGCCCAAGTGCTGCCCCCATCGAGGGAGAACTGGGCGGATGCGATTTGTGATCCGCCGGTGGTTGTGTCGTCCACGGTTGCAGTCACAGTCAGCGCCCCACTCTCAAGTACAGGATTTGGGTGCCGCGTTAACTCAGATCAGTTCGTGGACCTTCAACATCTCCAATCGGGGTTACGAAGAGTGTAATGCATGCCATTTCACCAGTGTTAGCCGCTCATATCGGTGCCGCGCACACAAAGCTGGTAATTGCCGTTCGTGTCTGGTGCGGTTGTGGATACAGTTACATCTTCAGCCACTTCGTCAAAAGCCCCATCGACTGCTTGCATGTCAGCCCAAGTGCTGCCCCCATCGAGGGAGAACTGGGCGGATGCGATTTGTGATCCACCGGTGTTTGTGTCGTCCACGCTTGCAGTCACAGTCAGCGCCCCACTCTCAAGTACAGGGTTTGGGGCCGCGTTAACCAGATCAGTTCGTGGACCTTCAACATCTCCAATCGGGGTGACGAAGAGTGTAATGCAAGCCATTTCACCAGTGTAGCCGCTCATATCGGTGCCGCGCACACAAAGCTGGTAATTGCCGTTCGGAGCCGGTGCGGTTGTGGATACAGTTACATCTTCAGCCACTTCGTCAAAAGCCCCATCGACTGCTTGCATGTCAGCCCAAGTGCTGCCCCCATCGAGGGAGAACTGGGCGGATGCGATTTGTGACCCGCCCGTGTTTGTGTCGTCCACGCTTGCAGTCACAATCAGCGCCCCACTCTCAAGTACAGGGTTTGGTGTGCGGCGTTAACCAGATCAGTTAGTGGACCTTCAACATCTCCAATCGGGGTGACGAAGAGTGTAATGCAAGCCATTTCACCAGTGTTACCGCTCATATCGGTGCCGCGCACACAAAGCTGGTAATTGCCGTTCGGAGCCGGTGCGGTTGTGGATACAGTTACATCTTCAGCCACTTCGTCAAAAGCCCCATCGACTGCTTGCATGTCAGCCCAAGTGCTGCCCCCATCGAGGGAGAACTGGGCGGATGCGATTTGTGACCCACCCGTGTTTGTGTCGTCCACGCTTGCAGTCACAATCAGCGCCCCACTCTCAAGTACAGGGTTTGGGGCCGCGTTAACCAGATCAGTTAGTGGACCTTCAACATCTCCAATCGGGGTGACGAAGAGTGTAATGCACGCCATTTCACCAGTGTAGCCGCTCATATCGGTGCCGCGCACACAAAGCTGGTAATTGCCGTTCGGAGCCGGTGCGGTTGTGGATACAGTTACATCTTCAGCCACTTCGTCAAAAGCCCCATCGACTGCTTGCATGTCAGCCCAAGTGCTGCCCCCATCGAGGGAGAACTGGGCGGATGCGATTTGTGATCCACCGGTGGTTGTGTCGTCCACTGTAGCTGTGACAGTCATGCTTGTGTCGACAACCACGGGATTTGGGGTTGATAAGACATTTGTTGTCAATGGTCCGGTCTGATCTTGGTAGCCAAAGCTAATCATGATGTTGTTGAGGTCATCTGGTCCGATCACATAGTCGGTGTTCAAGGTACCAGTAAGGACAAAACCGCCTGATATGTCGTGCCCGGTGACCATCCATTCGCTAGAATCCTTATTTTTGTCACCGACGAAATTACCTAATGAGTAATTATCGAGTTGTTCATCAATTAGGTGGACATCATCCAGCGACAGCTGGGTTGGTTGGTCTTTCCTGAGCTTGATGATGACCTCCAGGTAGTTCAACCCGCCGAGGGCGTTATTCGCTGCGGTTGAATCGCCACCAAAAACTCGGTCGGTCACGATTGCCGAGAAATTGTCGTACGTGGTTGCCCATGACCCATTTGCGTTTGTGACCTCGGCGGTTAACCAGTCGCTAGCGACATCATATGTAAATGTGATCGCATTCTGGCTGGTCCACTGCAAGTCTAATTCTGAGCGATAATTTTTGTTGTTTAATTTTGGGATCCCCAGGTATACACCAGTAGTCGTCGTTGGCGTTACCTCCTCAGTAAAGGCACGGAACTTCACTGCGCCAACTAAAATGGCACTTGGATCAACACCCGGGCTGACTACCGGGTCGGGTGCGCTGAAAACACGCTGCAGTGGAACCGCTGGGATTGATAAAACTATGATGACAAGGATAATCAATGCTTTTTGTACTGGTTTCATTGTTTTGTGCTCCTAACTAGATATAGTAAAGGGTAATGATACTAACTTGTGAACAGTGCAGAATTAGTGCCAAAGGTCGGGTGTTGAAGAACGCCGCTTATCATCAACCACAAGATCCGAAAATGCTGCGAACATTTAACGTATAAGTCATTGGGGAATGTGATGCATCGGTTGATAATTCTTTACTAGTGCTGAAAATTAACCATTATCAATGGGAAGCTTATGTGATTACCGAATTCTTTTTGGGCTGTTGAGGCGTACACGGTGATCGGGATGCATTCGCTCTCCCCAATATTAGCGTTTTGATCGATACCACGTACACACAGGTCATAAACACCTGCCTCATATGGCGACGTTATATTGACAATGACATTCTCCTGCACCGCATCGAATGCACCGTCTTGGGGGTTCATTTCTGACCAGCTGGTCCCATTATCTAGGCTGTACTGGGCAGATTGGATCAATGTCCCACCAGTGCTGGTTTCATCAACCGCTGCTGTCAGTGTTAACTGAGCTCGCACTTCAACCGGATTGGGTGCTGCGGAAACTGCGCTGCAGAGCGGTCCTTGATTGTCAGGGGTAATTGTCAGCAGCGATAGGCAGGTTTTGGGACCTGTATCATCGTTGCTGTCGCGACCGCGGACACACAGTTCGTAGGATCCAGCCGGGTCAGGTGCAATTGCCTGTGCCCATACCCCTTCGACACTCTCATCCCAGGCGCCATCGACAACCAGCATTGCATGCCAGCTTACCCCGTTATCCAGGCTGTATTCTGCGCTTTGGATCGGCGAATTGCCCGTGAACCGGTCATCAACCACTGCAGAGATTGACAGCTCTTGACTGACCTCTTGAGGGTTTGGATCAGCAACTAGGTTAATCGTGCTGGGCCCAGCTTGATCGGGTGCATAGACACCCAGGGTTATGCAGGATTTCTGTCCGGTATTGCCTAGTTCATCCGTGCCGCGCACACAATAGGTTGCATTAATTGCGGTCATGGGGGCTTGCACACCAACGGACACCTGCTCGATGACATCATCGAAATCACCATCAGCAGCTGCAAGCGGCTGCCAATTCACTCCGTTGTCTTGACTGTATTCTGCACCAGAGATCAATGAGCCACCAGTAGTTTGGTCGCTTATCGCAGCTGACAATGTTACCGACTGACCAGTGAGCGCTGGGTTGGGGTCAAGCTTTAGGTCAATTATTTGCGGTCCTTGAACGTCTGGCAAGTAGACCGCAAGACTTGCGCAAGCGCTCATCCCCGTGTTTCCATTGATATCGGTGCCGCGCACACACAATGAAAAATTTCCTGCTGCCGCAGGTGCCTGGGTGGTGGCCTGTACCTGCTCACTAACTTGATCGAATTTTCCATCTACGGCACTTAGTGGTAACCAATGAATACCGTTATCCAGGCTGTACTGTGCGGAGAGGATAGGCGAGCCGCCATAATACCTATCGTCAACAGTGGCGCTGATATCCAGTGGTTGATTAACTTCAACTGGATTTGGGTCGCCAGATGTGTTGGTAGTCAATGGCCCATCTTCATCTAGAGGTTCACCTAGCAGGATATTCTTTTGCGCCTCGCCCGAGACGGGAATAAGGTGGTTCTCATTTAGTAAGAGCAGCTGTGATTTTGGTATTGACAAATCAGCGTACACCCAAGCGCCGAGGACGGGCTTGGTCGGTAAAAGGCATAGCATGCTGGTAAAAATCAGCACCCGGAAGAGGTTTTGATAGTCAGATTTCATCCTGATCGTCTCATTCGTTCAGCACAATTACGCAACTTTGATGGGATCTACGCTTGTTCCTAAGAGATCACACGGCAAACATGGCTGTTCGTTAATTGTTATCGAGATCAGAATTGGAAAATTGAGTTACCAATCCTGCAAGGTTTGCAGATGGCTAGCCCTTTTCTCCGTTAAGTTTTCGGGATTGAGCGATCAGGACAGCCTTGCCCAGCTATATCGAAAAGCTTCACGATTTGGACAATCTGATCCATGAAAAAATCCGTTGCCGACCATTGAAGATCAGCAGCGGATTCATTTGGGTCTAAATGGGATGAATTTAAACAGAAGTTTGGGGGTATTTTAATCCCACATTCTTACGCCCCCAACCGGTCGCACTCGCAGTAGATGGCAAGCCCCAGCCCCAAAAATATTTTCCATCATTTCAATGTAACCAGGCAAAATGCTTTGGGGGATAAATGCCTGGATCGTTCCTGCAAATCCACCGCCATGGACCCGCCAGGCGCCGTGCCCTTGGAGATAGACCTGACTTGCTGCCAGCGCAATTGCCAGTTCTTGTTTTTGTACTGCGTTCGGTGCAAATACATTTTGGCAGTACATCCATGAGCTGTACCCAGATTCAATAACAAGATCAAGAAAACGGGGGAAATCATCACCCTCAAGTGCCTGCACTTGCTCAACAACCCGTTGGTCATCCCCGTAGAAGTGCAAAGCCCTCAAGATCGCTCGGTCGCTGACTTCGCTTCTCAGGGCACCCATTTGTTCCAGCACTGCTTGGGCGCTGAATTCCCGCAGCACTTTGCCACCCAGTGCATGTGCCACTGCTTTCATCTCATTCTCAAGGGCAGTGTATTCATCATTCAAATCAGCATGATCGCCCCGAGTATCAACAATCACCAACGAATATCCACTTGCCGCGAAGTCGAAACTTACTTGCCGTACGACCGGGTTTTCAAAGTCGTTGAAATCTATTGTCACGAATCCGCCAACCGCGCTGGTAGTTTGGTCCATTAACCCACAAGGCTTGCCGAAGTATTCATTTTCTGCGTATTGCCCGATCTTTGCCAGAAATACCGGGTCTACATCGCCATTGTTGTAAAAGTGGGAAAGGATGAGGCCGATTATTACTTCAAAGGCTGCTGATGAACTTAAACCGGAGCCTATGGGAACTGAGCTTATCGCCGTGGCATCAAAGCCTCCCACGCGATATCCGAGCTGTTGAAAACGAGCAGCAACCCCGCGGATAATGGCTGTCGAACTGTATCTTTCTGATTCACGAATGGATAAATCACTAATATCTATATCGTCAGGTGGGTAGCCCGTTGAATGCATACGGATGGCTTTTTTGTTATTTGGGGTTGCAGCGGCAACAATATCCAAGTCTACTGCGGCTGCCAGGATACGCCCAGCATTATGATCGGTATGGTTGCCACCTATCTCTGTACGACCAGGAGCGCTGAAGAAATCGGGTTTGCTTTGATTAGGGAATTCCGTGCTAAAAGTATCTGCGAGTTCCTGGTAGCGTTGGGTTTGGGATTCTATAACGCCGGGGTCGTCTCCATACAGCAGGCTGAAGTAAGCCTTAGCATTTTGACTAGTTAATGTGTCAGTGATTTTTTCCGTTGATGGCATGATAGTCCTTATTTGTTTCTGTTTAAGTCTAGAATCCAGTCAGTTATATAATCGATGGCTTTAAATACATCCACCGACATCGTCTCGGAAACAAATACCAATGCATCGTGCAGGCAGTGTTCAACGCATTCCCCAGTCAAACTGCTGCAAGAGCGGTCAAAGATCTTCATTCTGGCTGCGTCAAAATAATTGGCGTTATTTGGGCCGATTTTAATGCATTTCAAGCCCAGTTGGCAGTTCTGGGGAGAGTACTGGACCTCTTTCTTTGGGGCGCGCGACTCAGGATTATGACACCAATGGCAGTTAAGGTTGCACCCTTTCAAGAAGACGCTGGTGCGGATGCCTGGTCCATCGTGGATGGATAAGCGTTGGATATTGAAGACCTGACCTTGCATTCGGCAATTGTACTGGAACCCAGGGGCGATCGGGGTATTTGTCTGGTAGTTCTACCATAATTGATGAGCTTCATCCGGAAAACAGCACCCCTTTATCATATATTGTATTTACAGGGGCAACTGCCTGATGTATGATTTAACTCAATACATAGTTTTACGAGCAGCTACTTGATCAAAGTATGAGGAGTCCGGTTATGAACATTGATAAAGTCACGTATCGCGGTTGGGATAACTGCTATAGAGTGGCCAACGAACGAATCGAACTTATTGCTACTACAGATGTCGGACCACGAATCATCCGGTTTGGGTTTATTGGGGAGGAGAACGAGTTCCATGAATTTGATGACCAGGTTGGCAAGACCGGTGGCGAAGCATGGCGCCCTTATGGTGGGCATCGCTTGTGGCATGCTCCAGAGGCTGCACCGCGTTCATATTTACCTGATAACCTTCCAATTGAAGTGAAGGTTAAGGGAAATGAAATCCACCTGATCCAGCCTGTTGAAGCACTTTCTGGTATCCAGAAGGAGATGGAAATATCCATTGATGAAGCTGGCGCCAAAGTTAAGGTCCTTCATCGCCTATGCAACCATGGTCTTTGGCCGGTTGAGCTGGCACCGTGGTGCCAGACTGACATGGCGCAAAATGGTTTTGGTATCATCCCTTTACCCCCACGTGGCCCCCACCCTGAAAATCTGCTTCCGGTCAATACACTGAGCTTGTGGGCTTACACGGATTTATCCGATCCGCTCCTTTTAATGGGAACACATTTTATTTTGCTTGGACAAGATCCTGCCCGTCCCAGCCCGCAGAAAATTGGCGCATATACCCTTGATGGCTGGACAGCTTACGCTCGTGCCGGTCATTTATTCGTTAAGCGTTACACCTTCCAACCGGGTGCCCGCTACCCGGACATGAATGCCAATGTCCAGATCTACACGGATTCCGATATCCTGGAACTAGAAACCCTTGCCCCGCTGGTCACGCTTGAGCCAGGAGAGGATATTGAACACGTTGAGGAATGGTATTTGTATGATCAGATCCCTCAACCGGCTGGTGAAAAGGATGTGATCGAGCACGTTCTACCAGCAATCCGCTCGATTCCCTGATGGAACGGCGAATAAACCGATCGTACAGCATAAATACACGCACGGTACAGAACTCTGGAAAAACAGATTTGTGCCACATCCAGAGTAAATGATGTACTACCCAGTTTGTGGAGCCAAGCGTTTTCGGTACGTGTACCAGACCAATAGAGCCGCGGCGAGACTAAGCAGCAGCCACTCTTCTGGCTCTGGCACGCCTGTCAGCGGAACTTGCGTGGCAGGGGTTGTGTTATTGAGCTCTTCAAACTCGCGTTTAAAGCGATCTGTGCCCTCTTCCATGCGGTATAATAAGTTTTCCTGCTGTAGATTGACTAGGACGATCATTGAAGAGTATGGTGTAACGATATTCGTACGCCTCTGCAAAGGCATGGAACTCGTCGAGTGTGGCGAGCTCATCAATGACTCCGCGCTGTCTTTGAATTTCAGCATTGATATATTGGCGGGCTGCCATTGCTTCAAATCCTGGTTCATTAACGTTATTGGAGGTACTCCCGGCTTCCAAGTCGGCACTCTTCTGAGGGCAGCACTACCCATAAATAGCCATCGATGATATCCTGTACTGGTTACCTGAGCCCGGACGGTAAGTAGATCCTGGCGAGGGCTTGATCGATATCTGGTACTACACCACCGCCAGACGCTTGGATGGCCTGCAGCGTTTGGTCGTCATAACCAAGGGGGATATCACTCTCTACGTGAACGATCCAGATCGGGGATTCTGGCACCGGAAGTTCAACTTCAACTGAACCCAGCTCATAACCACTCCCATCGGTGAGGACTAGAACTGCATCATAGGTATCTCCCGCACGCAGGTCCTCGAACTGGGATAACAATTCAGCAGCGTTCTGTCCACCAAAATATACAATTTCTTCCGGAGCAAGTTCATCAAACGTAGTGCGTGTGGGGTCTTCCCCCCGGAAAGAGGAGGCGGTCAAATAGACATCGATCGCAGGACTTGGGCTGGTCAATGTAGCAAGCTCAGCGAGCGTTTCTGTCACCGCATCAGCGTGTTCCGCCATACTGAAAGACCTGTCTACAACAACTGCAAACCGTTTATTTGCTTCATGTGGGGGTGGATCTGCATGAGTTACCGGTGTAGCAGTTACGCTCATCCCATTTGGGAAATCTACCCGGTGAGCGGTCATTATGATTTCTTGGGAAGACGGCAAAGAGGCTGGCAGCCAGGTATCTCCTTCAACTACAGCTGGCTCACCATTGACTAGACGCTCGGTACTCTTGTCCCAATACACATTTCTTCGCTCGGCTACTTGTGGGAGCGGCCACGCATCGCCCTGGGCGAGAGTTGTATAAGTCAACCAGAGATGTAAGGGTTCCGCCTGCTCAATTAACCGTTGTGATTGACCTTCAACATGGGTGAGAAGCATGCGGGGGACGGGGTAGGCGCGCAGGCGATATTGTCGCGGGCCGATTTGTTCTAATAAGGCCGGGTCACGGTTTTGCCGTGTCTCATTGCGGTAGACAGCCTGTGCAGCCCCACGTGGGGCCACGATGGGATTGAACCGCTCGGCGCGATCTGGGCTGTTTCCCAGCCAAACTCCGGTCAAGACAGCTGACTCAGGTAGATTGAAGTAATAGATGACTTCTTCAAGATCGGTAGTCTGGTTTTGATACACTTCGTACAGCTCTACTTCAGCCCAATCATCGTGTTCGTGGACGCTGATCTCCTGCCGGACCAAGTGTACTTCGCGGTTATCCACGGCTTGCCAGGCAGCTTCCGCCTGGACACCGTCCCAAGTGGTTCTCACCGCACGCACCACTTCGTCTTTTTCACCTTCACTGATCGGTGTATCGAAGAATTCTTGGTACAGCTTTGCCGCCGCTTGCGGTTCGCTCTGGAAGGCGAAATTATCCCTCAAACTGCTGATCTGCTGCTTGTTCACCGGATCATATAGCAAAGGACTAGCGACACCCTCGTAGGCACGTTGGATGCGATAGGCTTTTTCGTGTGGCATGTCGAAAGTGTTTTCATATATATCGCGAATATGGCGTACCTCACCCTGGGCACTCAAATAGCGAAATGGGGCTAGGTATGCGTTTAACAACCCGGAGCGAATCGTTTCGCGCTGGTCGATTAAATGCTGGACTTCTTCTGGCGAGGATGGGGGTGTCTCTAAGAGAGCGAATGCTTTGTGCTGCGGCTGTTGGTTTGTCAATACAGCAAGCAAAGCTACACATAGTATGGTCAAAATTGAAGCTGATGCCGGCATTGGCCACCCGCGCTGGTTTTTTTGGATCTGGAAATCCTGCCACCATGCTCGCCAGCTCAATACCGGGATAACAATTGGTGCCAATACAAAGAGCGTCGCAGTGTATACAAGGAGAATAAACCCTAGTACGATCAAGGGGATCAATGCCCATCCCTCGCGGAGTATGCTTTGAATATCATATCTAAAACTGGTGATGAATTCACGCGCATTGGAAATTGTCCTAACAAACCAATCTACAACGGCACCTGTTATCGGGATTGCATAAAAGGCAATCCACAAGGCCGCGTACAGGCTGGTTATCAGCATCAATGTCAGCCCAATTAATCTAAGATAGCCCACAAGGCGGCCTCGGAGCTCGATTTGCGGATCAAATAAATACCACAGGAAAGTCCCCATGCCTAAGAACGCAACCGCCAATAGAAGGGTCAGGGACGGGGGGGCTTGGCGGATCAGGAAAAATCGCACCGCAAGCAGAAGCATGAGCGGTCCCTCGACCACATAACCCAGGGCGAATAGCTTGCGAGGCTTCTTACGCAGAACGGTTGACCCTAATAGTACGGCAATTAAGGGGATAGAGCTCAGCACCAGGGCAAACACCAGATAATTGAGTTGGATCACGCCCGCGCGCACCTCTACGAGTAAATTGGGCACGACCTGGGGCGCAAAACCTAACACCATGAAGGCGAGAAAGATTGCGTTCCACGACCAAAATAACCCGTAGGCAAAGTAGTCAATCAAGGAGTAATCTGGCTTCTGATTTTTCATGGGGAAATACCTCCTGCGAAGCTACCCTCTAAAATCTCCTCTAAGGAGCGGAATAGAGTAGTCGCTGCGCCTGATTGCGGATCAATTACTTCATCAAACAAGATGGTGACCAACACCCAAGGTTGTCTCTCGGGCGTCAAATCGTCCCATATGCGCGTGGCGTAGTCATCGGTTGTTTGGTCGGCGGATTGGAGCCAGTAGGCTGCGGAGAACTGGTGATTGTCTTGGTCTCCGCTCAATGTGAGCACGCGTATCGGGAAGTCACTGGCGATCAGATTTCGTGTGTGAGCTGTCGGTCTGCAATCCGTAGACTTCGAAACATCTTTCGGGTCTATGGTGTGAACGCCAGGTATTACTGGAGACGAACAGCAGTGAGCCTGAGAGCTCGCCATATGCGGAAGCGCCAGCGCTCGGCACCTTGGACACCGCTGCGGGCTAACCATTCTTGTTCACCCGTTGAGAGCGCCCAAGGGTGGCATCCCAGTCTGCAGGGAACTGAACGTCTGATGATGGATGTGCACTGGCGGTTTGGGGTCGTGGCGTGTAGAGCAGTGCCATGGTCAGTATGATCAATCCCAACAGGGGAGTTAACCAAATGGGACGTGCCGGGGATGTGTAGTCGTCCGCTGCGTGGTTATCCGTTGCAAACTGGTCTGAAACCCTCCAACGAAGAAGCACAATAACTAACACGCAGGCGGCAACAAAACCCAATACACCTAACGGAACATGCAGCATTTCGGCGAATAACCGCCAACCGGCAATTTGACCGATGGCGACCAATATCGCGACGCGGGCAAGGTTTGCTCGCCAATAGCACGACAACGAAGGTTACCCCTATCAAGAACCAGTGCATGTTGATTGACCGGCGTTCGATCCATGTCGCCGCGAGTAGAAATAAACCCCCGCTCCACAAACTCTTCACTCCGCTGCATGGCAGGTCAATTTTTGAAATCCCATTCTCAAAGATCAGGATGGTATCTACACCGACTGTGCCGACCCCCAGTTTAGCTAATCCGTCTCCAACGATTGTCGCAGTCAGGATGCGAACCGGGTAGCCGACAAACGTTTGCAGATGCTCGCCGAAGGGTAGCGACCCGATGAGCAGCAGGGCAGCTGGCAAACCACGACGCCAGTGATTTGGCTGCATCCAGAGACCAAGCAGTCCATAACTGGCCAATCCGAATAATGTCGCCGACAGCGTATTAATATCCAGGAAACGTTCGCTGAGCAAGTAGAACGCTGAACCGATGATAACCATCGTGATGGCCGGCGTATAGAACTGAGCTGACCTATCCAGCCGTATGTGTCAATCCTCCGCTTTTTGATCTGCATCCCAACCAAAATCAGCACACCTAACAATACAATTTGGTTTATCCGGAATTCCTGTTTGGTGAATATTGTCCCCAGGTATGGGAACACCCCGCGGTACAGCCAAACCCAGAGCGCGATCAATATGGCATTCAGCAAGCATTTTCTCAAATCGAAGTCGCCTGGCAATTGGTTGTCTAAATCTGCTGGAACGATTATGTCAAAAAGGTAGTTTTTCAAATAATTCTGTTGATTACTCTTAGCATTTATCTGTGCTCTCAGGGGATGGTTCCCAGCCACTGACAGCTGGCGAACTGCTTAGCTCATAAACCAAATCTGGTTTGGTTTTTTGCTAATTCTTCATCACACATCCATGGTCCTGCTGGTGGCTCTCCGACCGCAGCATGTATGCGTACCTCTGAATAACCTGTCGGAAAAGTTGGTCCATAATAACGTTGGTAGTAGGCATATCCAAGGCGGAAAAAATCTGTGCCACTTTGGTAGCACCATACCTGGCCGCGACCGGTTAAAGGGCCGAGGATATATGGCATATAGTGGGGGGTTAGCGCATTTCAGATTGTCTGGATAGAAACCTTGTTCACCTTGGAAACGCTCAACCGCTTGCACCAGGTGGTCGGCTCTTGATTGTGTGATCACCAGTGGTTCAAGCAACCAACCGGCGCTATATGCACCAAGAAGAAGTATTGGCAACAGGATCGTGTATACGACAGCAGCGAATCGCTTATGCTTTGAAGACACGCCAATCAAGATCATTCCGGTGAGGATCGCGAGCAGGATTTCAATGAGCGGGGCGTGATCTTCCGCTGCCCGTCCGGTTGCTTTTGCCAATACCCCATTGCGCACTTCAACGCTGGCTAACGCTAACAACAACAGAATTATTATCCCGGTTGCGGTTGAAGCGAAGGGTTTGTTGTCAGTGCTGCTGTCGTTCTGGATACGGTGGATCAGCGCAGCAATCAGGATCAAGGCCAGGAGTGACTCCCAGAGCACGGACAAAGGACAATGTAGTATTGAGCCAGTCTAGCAGCGGTGAATGTGGGGTTGCTGGTTATCCCAACTGCATCTATGAATAGGTATCCGGCAATCAATATCCCCCCGACTTCCACTATCCGGAAGCTCGCTTGCTGAATCGCTACCCAGCTCAGAGCGGTCAACAATGCCAGTATTGGAATCACGATGGGCACAATGTTTGTCACTGGTGCTGTTCCCAGGCTGATGATCAAAACGATGGTAACAAGTAGCAATCCTGAGATCAGCCCCCGGTTCTTTTTCCAGACAATCAGAAATTCTCGCCAGCGGATGATGCATAAGGCGAGCAACCCTACCAAGGTTGGCAACAAGATGAGCGCTGGCAACTGGAACATCCCATTCGAAAAGCTTCGGGCGTTGACCAAGAACAACAGCAGTAAGACTATGGTTGTTAGAAGCAGGAACAATACTCTGTTGCGGGTGGCGTTTTGTGATTGTCCAAATGTGGATATTCGCTCTGCTGCCAAGACCACGAACAGGGATGGGACAATGAGGGCAAATAGACCAACTGCTAAAAGTAAGTTTGTCATCTGATTCTATCCGCCCGACACCATTTTCTTTATTACAGCCTCAGTCGACGGTGCCGGTTTGGGCTTGGTAAGGAGCGCAGCCAAATTGGTGCTATAAGGATTGCAACCATCCAGCCCCATTCAAACAGCAGCCGGCGTGTCTCTGACCAGGCAGTACTTGTGCTGCTCGTCCAGATTAACCAGTACCTACCCTCCGAGCTTGGGATAAGCGTCCACTGGTTTAAAATAACAATTGCTATCGCAAGCGTCAAACCAGATAACAGAGATATCGTTCGCTGCCACTGGCGTTTGCTGAGCAGATACAGCCAAGCACCCGTTGCTAAGCAAAATAGGCTGGCAATGGCATAGGTCCTCTCACCGTGGTACTGATCGAATGTCATGACTAGGGTGAAAAATGCCCCACTGTACAATATATATGAGACCAATGTCCAATCATTACGCACCTGCCAGAAAAATCGCCTGAAGCGCTGGATGAGCGCCATCAGCCCAATGATGACAAGCGTGAAGGTGAACAGGCTGAACCACATCAGACCAGACCATAGTGCACCAATCATTACCTGGTTGCTTGCGCTCTGAGCAACCAGGTAATGTTCGTATAAGAAGGTAGGAGTGAGCCTGTCGGTTAGCCACTGGAAAAGGAAAACAAAACTCAGTGCTGATAAAGCCAACCCGAAGGAGGGCAGCGACCAGCGCGGGAACCCTTTCAGCAACCCGGCCAGAAATAAGATGCAGGCGGTCGCGGCAAGCAGCCCAATAGAGATATCCGATGAAGTTCTAAACCACACATTGACTATGGGTATGGCAAAAACCAATAATGCTAAGACAATCTCTTTCCGTAAAGGAGGGATATGTACTTCGGTATCGCTGGATGTCGGGTGGAGGATGTCATCGCGCGTGTCACACCAGCGCTGGCTCAGTGCGGTCTTTACCAAGCATCCAATTTCCTTTAGGAGCAGGTGAATTTCTGCTGGCCAACCGTCTCTGCTGGCATCATTCAGGGCTTGATCAAAAACGGCTTGCATTTCTTCTGCAAACTCGAGTTTGAAACGGTCGGGAAATAGGGAGAGTATGCATTTGTATAATTGGGATGACCAGTTACGCTTCATGTCAAAACGCCTTTGTCGTAGAACTTCTTAAGCTGAATCGCTGAAATAATCCGATGATTGCTGGTGAAAAAATGAAGGTGCAGATCACGAGGATCGTAATACCTGTTCGGATAATGTTAAAATCGCCGTAACCTTGTCCGGACCAATAGAACTCGATTGAAATAAAAGCGAAAGAAACGGCCAGCAAAGTACCTACGGCTAGTGTAATGGTCCGCTGGTGGAGAGTACGGCTGCGCATGTAAAGCAGAACAGTTCCAATCATCATAAGAGAAAGTGCGACCATGCAGTATAGGGTGTACAAACGGTCCATCTCATCATAGATAACAAAGATTATCAGCGGCAACAGGCTGAATAACGCAAAAACGCCTAGGGTCCAATCTTCCCAAATATTTTGGAGGAAAGCTCCAACCGGCTGGAGCGAACGTGTGACAAACAAAGCTACGAGTGTGGCCAATATGGCCGGGAGCCATGCCCGCCAGCCCCAAGCGTCACTGCTCCCGAATGTATAACCGAATATCTGCAGTCCAGGTGTGGAAGCACGCATCAAGTAGAGGCTGAACAGCACCAAATGCGTGGTATAGGGATATGACCAGCGTGGGAACTTCTTTATCCATCCAATACAATACCCAGTCGCTGCCACCAACAGCCAGCCAATAAAAACAAAACTCAGTTTCAGCAGCAGTTCGTCGTATCCCCAATCGTGCGGGACCTCCATCATGATTAACACAATCCCCGCCACCGTAAACAAAGCCAATGCAGCTATCGTGCTGCCCCAGGATTCCGGTTTCGGGAGGGAGATATAATCTGATGACATAATTGCCCTAATAGATTAGTAGGCTGTAATTAACATAACGCTGGCTGCCCGAACGATGTTTTATGCGCCCTGATTTATGGATCGCAGCTGGGCGGCCGTTACTAAATTATCTAAACGCCTCACTTCTGCCTGTAGAACACGGTAGCCCAACTCTGTCAGGCGGTAGTCCTTTCGGGTTCTTCCGGTGGGGTTGGTCCTACCCTCATCGCTGCGTAAGATCAATCCCTGTTCAAGTAGTCGTTTCAAGGCGCCATATAATGTGCCCGTACTGAGCGAAACGCGTTTGTGGCTCATTGATTCCACATCTTTCATAATGGCATAGCCATGTTTCTGGGTGGATGCTAAGCTGAGTAAAATGAAGTATGTCACTTCTGTGAGGGGCAGTGTGGATTGTATATCTTCAGTTGTGTACATTGTCTCTCTCATCTGATATGGCGGTTGACTATGTGTCGTATAACTACATAATACAGAAGAATGTCGCTGGAGTCAATCACCAAAGGGTACTATCGTCCACGATGGCGACTTTTTCGCTGTTTGTGTATGGCAGCAAAACAATCTCTGGTGACATTCTTGGCACCTTATCCGATGGCCTAGTGCCTCTGGCCAGCACAAAGATATGCGACACACCCACTTGTGACTTAGCTTACACTATCGAGGATAATCGTATATAAGGAACCGACCCCTATCAACGTGAAGGGATCGGTTAATATTTTATGAACTCGAACAGAGTCGGATCAATCACTCGATGGATATTTCGATCTGGTCATCCCCTGTCTCCATCTGCTCAGTTGAGCTTCCGGTCGAACTCCGGGCAATCATGTTTTTGAGTTCCACTTGATCGTAGCCCTCTAAATCGGCGGATATACTTCCTCCACCGTGGACAACTGCGTTGACCAGCCCGGCTGGTATCCGCAGGTCGCTTTTCATGGTGCCAGTTGCTGCGTCACTTACCCGGATGCGCAGTTCACGTCTCTGTGCAGCATCTTCTGGAGCAGTCAGGCTGCTCCAGGCGCCATCATTTACTGCTATCAGCATCACACTGGCTTCTTCAGCATTAATTTTACCTTCTTCCAAGCGCTCCATGATCCCCAGACGCTGAGCTATACGCATAAAGCGCGCTCGTTCGGTCCACCATTCCAATCCATAATACGCCGCTGCGGAGGCGACGCCTACCGCACCCGCCAAGTACCACACAAGGTTTGGGTTGTAGTTGTCCATCACCAATCCCGCCAGCAGAGGTCCGATCGCGATCGGGATCAGCCAGCTGAAACCATACACCGCCATATAGCGACCTCGTTTGTCTTCTGGGGCCAGCCGCGATACGATCGCCTGGCTGACCGGGCTGACCAGCATCTCGCCGATCGTAATAATCACCATTGCGAGCAGGAAGAAAGCAAATATTGTGACAAATCCGTACATCGCGAAACCGAACGCGTATAGAAGCGTCCCCATCGTCATCACCATTAATGGCCGGAATTTTTTAATCCGCCGTGTGATCGGGAACTGGAATAGCACGACCATCGCTGCATTCATGCTCAATATGTAGCTGAAACCCTGTACAGTAACACCATGCTCGTCGCGTAAGTAAACAGCCAATGTCGTATTCATCTGCATATACATGAGCACCATTAATATCGACGCGCCAAGAAACCACACAAAAGCTGGGTCCTTGAAGACATCAGCATAACCACGGAAGGTTTGCGCAATACTCTCTTCGGGCTCGCCCTCTTTTGGTGCGGGTCGGGTCTCTTTCAGTGCGAAGTAGACGATCAAAGCTGTAATAAGGCTGGCAACTGCATCGCTCACAAACAGCAGCATATACGATCTGGTTGCCAGCAGACCACCGATCAATGGCCCGATCACGACTGCCAGATTGGCGACCACGCGTAGGATACCGTAGCCTTCCGCCCGTTTTCCTTCCGGTAGCAGATCAGCTACCAGGGCTTGCTGGGCGGGGCCGCCGATATCGGAGAGGATCCCAACGATCAGGGTCACAACGATGAACAGCGACACCTCATTTACTACTCCCATCAAGATGCTGGCCAGGGCGCTCATGATCAAACCAAACAGCAGCATGACTTTGCGCCCGATGCGGTCGGTCAGCGCGCCGCCAATCGTCCCGCCAATGAATCCGGACACAGCAAATATGCCGAATATCACGCCCACCTGTGTCATCCCGATACCGAACTTACTGGTCAGGTACAGCGTGAAGAACGGGAACAGCAGCGCGCCACCCAAACGGTCAATGAAAGTACCACCGATCAGGATCCAGAACTGGCGCGGGTATTCGTTGAAGGTGTCTGCCGCACCTTGCCATCGTTTGGTAATCGCTTTGCCAGCTTTATTTTTCATACCTGCATCCTTGGGGAAGTGTGGATTGTGGGCTGACAACAGGCACATTTTACTTGATATCCACACGTCCATCGGATAATTTGCTCTCCAACCTGGGGCTTCTTAGATCTAGCACTGTCGGCCTATGAGCAAAACTGCCGGCCTGGTATCAGGTGTTGATATGCCTGGGATATTCTCTGAGCTGGGGAAGGTGGGGACGCCTAGTGTATAATCTTGGGCTGAAATATCTTGATTGTTGCGGTAAGAAAACCCATTGATGGATAAACGGTATGTAGTGACTGACCGCATGTGGCGGCTGATTGATACCTGGGAAAAAGACCAGGATGAGCGCCGGGTGTTTCTATGCTGCTTCGCTATGATGACTGCCAACATGCTCGTGGCAGTCGAGTAAGGCGAGTTTGAGGATTGCGAGTGGGCGGATGCCTTAATACACCTTTTTGCGGATTACTATTTCACTTAGCTGGAATCATATGAGCGTGGGGAGATGGAAGTAGCCCAGCGGTGTGGCAACGGGCTTTTGATGCCGCCCAGGTGAACGATACCCACACTCTGCAGAACCTGATCCTATGGGTCAATGCCCATATAAATTACGATCTCGTTTTCGCCCTATCAGACCTGCTGTTTCCAGAATGGCTGGGAATCTCTGTTGAACAAATAAGATCCCGATCTCGCGACCATTGTCACGTCAATCAGATCATTTTCGCCACCATCGGTCGTGTCCAGGATCAGGTCATCGAGTAGGATAACCCCGAAATGGAACGCGGATAAGCTCATGGGACCATTGGACGAATGGCTTACCTCCAGACTGATTTCCGCCTGGCGTGATCAGGTCTGGCAGGATACCATCCGGTTAATCGACTTGCCATTCAATGACGAAGGCGAAGCAATCCGAGTGGAGGTACAAACGCGATCGCTCCAGCGCGCTGCCGCTGATATGGGGCAACGATATTGGAAACGAAAAAAGTGCCCGGCGTAGTAAGACCGGGCATTTATATGAGTAGATCTATATTCATAAATGAGCACTGCACCCCCCTTCAGATCACAAATCCTGTGTTTTTATTTATCCTGCCGTTATCCCTAAATCCATGAAGAGACCCTCAATCGTAAAGACGGTTCCTTGGATAATCGCCAGCAGGAAAACGAATGTGACGATCATTACGATCAAGTAAACCAATGGCAGCAGTATTGTTCGCCACCCACGCAGATCGTTGGCTATAGCTGTCCCAATCCAAACTCCAAAGAACACCAGCATAACGGCCAGGAATCGAGCGATAGGGCCAATCACAGGGATGAACACCAGCAGCTCTAAAATATGCGCGCCCTGAGCAAAACCCGCAACGCGCAACGTGGTAGTGAATGTCCCTTTGCCGCGCAGTAAACGGGTAGCGCCAGTTATGAACAATATCGAGAGGAACCACGCTCCATACCTTAGCAAGAGATTTGTGAATGCAAAGTTACCTTCTGCATTCAAGGATTGGATGAACGCCGCGAGCAATCCTATGAGTAGCGCTGGCGCGGTCATGTATGCATTTCTGGCGATTTCCAGATACGCGTCCCTGTCCAACGTGACAGCCTGTGCTGCCAGTCCGAGCCAATTATGCACTTGTGCTAACCCGCGCCCGAGTGTCCGGGGTGCCCAGGGGTTAACTACAGGTTCCTGCGGTTTTTCCGGTTTTGGTGTTGAGCCAGGCAGCCCGCGCCGGGCGTCCAGGATCGCTTTGAATTCGAAGGAGCCGCGTGTCTCAGGCACCTGCAGATCGCCAGGGTGGAATAAGTAGGCGTCGGTTTGTTCACCGCCCAATCCACCATGGTTGCCGATCAGTTCCTCCAGCGCCGCCACCGTGCCGTCCGGGTAGATTGTGCTGTTGAGGATTAAGTCACCCGAATCTTTGAAGTTTGCCATCCGGTGCAGCTGCCAAGTGCGCAGTTCCACGTCTCCGAACGGTTCCAGTGGGTCTTCTCCTACAACTTCCCCGGTCTGTAAATTGCGAGCGCCTTGTTTGCCGAAAGCCACTGGAGTGTAATCATCTTCATAAGCGACGACGAACCCGATGCCTTCATGCTCTACCAACTTGTCAACCATGCCCGGGAACGCTGCGTTCAGCTCATTCAAGGTGATCTTCCGTGGGAACAGATCAAAGTAAACCATCGCCCCGTTACCGCCGTACGCCAGCGTCACTTCGGCTGGTTTCTGTTCTTGAAACCCCTCCCGGTTCTTCAGGCTGCTGTTAACCATTCGTTGGGTGCTGCTCATCATGGCGTTGCCAACCACACCACCCTGTTTCTGATCCTGGACATTTTGCAGCTCATCCATCATCGCCGATACACCTATTGTACCGTCGTCACCGCCCCCGCCGCCTGATAAGCTGGTGCCTTGGGGCAGCTGCTCATCGATGAATTCTAGGATGGTTATCCCATAACGCTGCTCGAAGGTTGCCCCAAAGGATTGTCCGTGGTCCGACAGGATCAAAATTTCATACGGCCGGGGTGCTTTCTCCTTGATCACGCGCCTAAGGCGTGCCACCTGTTGGTCGAACTGCTTTAAGGTCTTATTGGTATCTGGGCTGTACGGACCTGAATGGTGGGCAACTTCATCGTACCCGGCATACAGGGTGTACATGGCGGGCGCTCCCCGGATGATGTCTAGGATCGTGAAGTAGGTGCCGATATCGCGCAGGAAAACGTTGACAGCTGCCCTGAGGAACGGATAACCGTTATGCAGTCGATTCAACCGCGGCTCGATGCCCTGCCGCCGCTGCTGCCAGCCCTGCCAGAGCTCCAAGAAGACATCTCCAAAAAACAGCACTAGGACGCGGGTAAAGAAATATGGATTACGCATCAGCATATACATGTCCCGGGCGCGCTGCTTCTTGTCTTCCGGGGTGCCGGCCATGATTTTAGAGAATGTCAGGATCGATTTGGCGGCATCACCGCTGAACATATTCCCAATGCTCGTACCGCCGCGTAAGAGCCCGTTGCCATCGGAGAGAAGCGGTTCGACCTCTGCCGCTGCTGCACCGCCCTCGAGCATCCGCCCAGAGCTCTTTTCCAACCAGCGGAAGGCGGGGATATTGTCGTTGTTGCCCTGCAGGATGCCAGCTTGGCAGGCGGGGGTGGTGGGCGGCAATCCGCAGTCCACCTTGGAGACATGGTAGCCTTCGCTTTCCATCATCTCCTTTAAAGTTGGCATAACCCCGTCATCGATTGCCTTTAGGATGCGCTGGTAGCTGAGCCCGTCGGTCTCTAGGATGACGAGGCCGCGCCCGGAACCAGATTCAATATCTTCATCTTTCGCCTGGCGGGCTGCCTGGCGTTGGACCAGGTTCTCGTAAAACGAATCCTCGTCATCGATCGCCAAGATGGTGGAAATTAAAGTATTCACAAATGAAAGGAATAAGCCTCCAAAGAACGCTGACCAGAAACCATTTACCTCAAATCCCGGCAGCAGGGTGGCAGATAACCAAAGGACAATTCCGTTGATGAAGAAGCCAAACGCAAAAACTGCCATCCAACCTAAAGGAAGGGTGATTAAAAGAAGCAGTGGTCGGATGAGGAAATTGACAATTCCAAGCACAAAGGCTGCCGCTGTCGCGACTACGAGTTGAGAACCATCGGCTACTGCCACGATTGTGATCCCCGGGAGTACCCAGGCCGTGACCAGCAGCGAAATTGTATCGATGAACCAGACCACAAAAAACCGGATGAGTCTTTTCCCAAGCGTGACTAACGTTTTCATCATCAACCCTCACTATGTATTTGGTAGGTGGTTAGTGTTGCATAGCGAGCCTACCACCTTTTGCTGTTCGTTTAAATGGTTTTATTAAATGCCGCGATTGTGCAATTCTATCATTGATTATGTATGATCATATCCGTAAGATCGCTACCATAACCCGAGCACACGCCCCAGTTTTGTCACCGTGAACTGGCCGCGCAGGTAATGCCCATACTGCAGCGCTTCCGTTTCATCTTCGGCTTTCATGCCCAACATCGTGATATCGGTAGGAGCATCAACTTGGTCCAGTAGGGCTTGAATATCTGCAGCAATTGGAACGCTTTCGGCAATCTCTATGATGCTGTCCCATTGCGCGGCGATTTCTGCTTTAAGTACGGTGAATTCCTGCGTGGTCATGTCAAGGAAACGCTGCTGCTCGCGCTCGATGTCAGCGCTGATCGGGGCAAAAGCTGCCCGAATCTTTAGGAGCTCATCCTGCTGTTCTGGGAGAGTGCTTTTCTCCAAGTATTGTTCGACTTGATCGCGGCTGAGGCTCCGGATTTGTTCGTATTGCCGGGCGATATGTTTTGTGCCGATTCCGACTTTGGCACCATGCAGTACGGCTGGGCGACCCTCCAGAAGCAGTTTCATCTCCCAGTAATGCGAGAGATGATGCTCTGCACCGGAGGCTGGTCGAGAATTCCCATTGAGCAGCATGCAGATACCTGACTCAACCAGCCCATCCATGATATTTGCCACACCTGCTGGGGATGCTTTGCTGATCTCATCCGCATTGCCAACACAGAGTTCAAGTGCACGGCGTGCTCGCTCGGCAATTACTGGGTTGTAGGGTTTACCCCACAGTAGGTGTGAGATACGCCAGTCTGCCAGTGCGGTGTACTTCCCCAGCATATCACCAAAACCGGCCGCGATCATAGCGTGCGGTGCTTCACACAAGGTCTGGATATCAGCGAAGATCGCCACAGGAGCTTGGGCATATGCTGTAGACTTAAAACGGCGGATCACTACAGGGGCGATGAGTGAGGCAAAACCATCGACCGAAGGAGCAGTTGGCAGTGAGATGAATGGGTTCTTGGTGCGGTGGCTGCAGAAACGCGTGATATCGGTGACCGTCCCTGACCCAACCGCCAGGTAGGTGCATGGTTCGGCATCCGCCTGCATCAGCACTTGGATCAAGTATTCTTCATCCGCAATCACTTCTTTGCCCTGCAGTATGATTACACGGACGTGCAAGCCTTGATCAAGTAAGAGCTTTTCAACGCGCTTACCCAGAACATCATATGTATTTACGTCACAAATGAGCATGAACTTCTTATACTCTCTCGCGCGGCAAAATCGGATGAAATCATCTAAGGCCGTAGCACTGCAAATATGAGTCATTTCTTCAGGGAGCATTGTTCCCTCGTTATAACTAGCGCTGCCGAGAAAGTAAGCCGGTGTGGAGGAATTTTCCACACCGGACATTTTTTATCTGATGAATACTTTCATAAGTAATTTTCTACCGCTTGCGCACTTCAGGTAATGATCCTTTGGATTCTACCGCAACGTGGCGAGTTCTTCACGCAAGCGTTTCAGTCGAGCTTCTTTCTCGTTTGCGAATCGATCAATTCCTTTCACGATCCAGTCAGGCGAGAGGTGCGCTTCTTCAATCACTTCTGCGATATCACCACCCGTGCGCCAGCGATTATCCCAGTCTGATGATAAGGCATACTCGTCGGCAATGTGGTTGAACAACCAGTCATGGATTAACCAACGTGCTTGCGTGGTGATCACGGTCGAGTTGACACGGTCAGCTGGCGTAACGATCTTGTCCTGGTATGCTTTGGGTTGGAGGGCAAATAACTGGGTGCTGGCTACATAAACGATCTTGACGTTCAGATTGCGCTCATCTATTTCAGGCAGCGCCTTGAGGATGGAAACCATAGAGCTGGTGCCCTGAACGTAGAAAGTTCCCGCCTGCGGTTCTCCAGGTCGGTAATCGCGCACCAAGTAGGCGCCTGTGGCTGCTGCAAAGTGCGAATCCATGCCCAGGCTCTCGCGATCGGGGATTTCGACAGGTGGCCTGGTCAGGTGTAGTGCCACGATCGGTGTCGGCAGCCGTAACGCGGCGCCCAACAGCACCGGCACTTCATTATATTCCCAGGGGTGCACGTTGATGACTTGGCCTTCGGGAAACAGCTGGGTCACACCGGGGGCGAAAATACCGAAATGCGTGCGGCTGTCATCCGCGGTCTCTGGACCGGAGTGTCCGGCCACCCAAATCACTTTGCCAACCTTCAACTGGCAGTCCTGGGCTAGCTGGCTAAACAGGCGGAACATGCCGTATTTCAGGTACGAGAATGAACCGTACGTCGAGCAGGCTCCCCAGAAGCCGTCGAAGTGGTTATCAGGGTCGGCAGAGAAATTGACCGTTGCCATACCGGTCAAAATACCAGCTGTACCGAACTCGGTGATCTCCTGCGGCAGCAGCGCTCCGTTTGGGTTCGTATCCCGCTCGTACCAACCGTAGCCGGGGAAATCCCCGTCGCCTTGCGCGAAGCCGGAGATATTGGTTGACTCAGCTAGGTCAGCAGAGGCGGCGATAAATAATGGCCGGTCGTAGTTCTTGGCTCCAAAGGTATTCGCCCACGCCCCCCATTTTGCCAACGCGGCCCGGTTTGGCGTGACAGTCCCTGGAGTGGCGTACATATCAGCCGGGTAGTTTCTGTAATCGTACAGCTGTTCATCCTCAAATGGGTTGCCGCGCTGTCCCAGTTGGAAAGATGGGATCTCCGTTGGAACGTTATCTCCTAATGCCACCAATGTCTCAGCTAGGTAATCGACTAGCGTCTGGTCTTGGTGCAGAACTGAGATCACAGCCTCCAGGTTCGCGCGAAACTCTTCGAGTTTTGCTTGTGGGTCATTAGGGGCTGGGCCGCCGAAATTTTGAAATTCGATACCATATTTCTCTGCAAACTCACCCTTGATCTTCCAGAAAGGTTCGCTGTTGGTCTTGTGAGGGACACCGTGAGAAGCGTTGTCAAATTTGTAATAGCCGCGTCCCTTGCGGGTTTTAAACCAAGCAGCGTTCGGTACTTTCTTATCATTATTGCCCATTATTAAGGCTACGACCGTGCGTGTGACAGCTTCCCACTCGCTTCCGTTTTCAGTGCCCACCACGCGCCATCCGTGTGATTCGAACCATTCCTTGGGTGTCCCATATACAACGCTGCTCACCGTGTGTGGATCGATACCGTAATCGTTCCAATCCACTAGCAGATATAAATTATCCAAACCTAATCCCCAAGCCGAGTTCAGAGTCTCATGAACAACGCCCGGTGTTAAACCGGCTTCCCCTTCCACTGCGAACACATTCACGCCAGTTGCTCCAGCACGCTTCAGGGCGAGTGCCTCACCAGCTGCTGCTGGGTTACCATGACCGGAGGGGCCGGTGTTGAACTTTAGGAAGAGAGTCTTGCCTTCCATCTCGGCATGCCCCGATAGCCCTCCCCGCCGCCGGAATTTCAGCAGGTCTTCCCAGTAGAGCGCTCTTTCTTCTGCTTTATAGATCTGGTAGCGCTGGTCTTTGGTCTGCTCGAATTTGATTCGCAGTGCCTCATTAAATAGTGCTAAGGTGCAGTACAACAAGGGGATGGTGTGACCACCCGCTAAAACAAAACGGTCACCAAACCGTTTCTCAGGATGGCGGATATCCCAGCGCATCGCACCGCTCAACAGCAGAGTCACGAGTGGGTATACTTTTGATCGCGAGCCACCGGGGTGCCCGCTCTGGCGGTAGTTCAGAATAACATCGATTAGGTTGTCGATTAGATCCTTAATTTTTTCCCAATGAGCGAAGTTTTGTGCCAGCTGCTCATATTTCTCTTCCATTGCATCCGTTGGGTTGCTTTCCATCGTGTGCTCCTCCAAGGTTAATTTTATGCGCGTGACCAAGCTTCTTGCCAAACTCGTTTCGCATTCGCGATGACCATTTCTGAAGATTCATTTGCGCTTTGCGGTTTGACCTCGAAGCCAATCCAGGGACGCTCCGCGGTGTTTTCTTTGAGGTAGCCAATCTTAAACAACCCGCGCAGAAACTCTGTTAATTCGGGGACATCATTGCTGCCGCCAGGCCACCCAAACCGGGGGTGCATATCACCATAACCGGGTGTTTGCGGGTCAAGCACGCAATTTCCGACATGGATGTGTACGAGGCAATCTTTCAGTGGCGAAAGCGAGGTTGCAGGTGTCTCATATAAGAGCGGCATGTGGCTTAGATCGTACATGAGCCCAAAGTCCGGATGGTCAAGCCGGATGCTTTGACAGAATTCGGCTGCTAAAGTACTGGGGCCGATCAAGGCTTTCTTATCGATTGAGCGATCAAATGTCTCTAGCGTCAGCGCTATTCCTTTTTCTTTAGCGTAGGCAGCAACCTGTTTAACTGATTTACTTAAAGCTTCCAATGCCTGAGGTCGTTCAGCATCACCTGGGTCAGCGCCAGACAGGAAAGCAACCCTGGCAGCACCCATCTCCTTGGCTTCATCTACATTACGGTACAGCTGCTCTACTGCCTGCATTCTTTCGCCATCATCCAAAGAATTAAGATTCAGTTTGCCCAACAGCAATGCAGATTGTGCCCCATGACCGACTTGGATGTGGGCGGTTTCCACAATTTGCTTTACTTTTGCCCTTTCAACTGGATCCTTGATCCAGCCGATCTCAATAGCCCCAAAGAAAGGGTCAGCCGCAATTTTAGCAACAGTATCTGCAATTGGACCCTCTCCGGTAATCGTGTTGGGGAAAGCCATGAAATGCACGATACTAAGTGTGCAGTAATTTGCCCAATGTTTATCCATGTATATTTACTCCTTGAAAAATATTCGCCTAATATAGTACTTAACCTGCCAAAACAGGGTTTTTCGGTTCGTCTCCCTCAAGCACGGCGATTACGTCTTCGACGACCATGGCCATCCGCAGTAAAGCTTCCTCGGTATGCGCGGCCATATGAGGTGTCACCACCACGTTATCAAGCTGCAAGAGCGGATTATTGGCAGGTAGAGGTTCTGATGCATATACATCCAATCCAGCCCCGGCAATTGTACCGTGCTGCAGTGCCAGGATCAAAGCTGCTTGATCAACGACCGCACCGCGTGACGAATTGATCAGGAAGGCGGATGATTTCATTCTGGTCAGTGCTTGGGCATTTATTATTTCGCGGGTTGCAGGTACTAGCGGAAGGTGAATGGAGACGAAATCCGCCGTTTCCAGCAGCTGGTTAAGTCCAACCCGTTTAGCTCCGAATCCTTGTTCTGCTTCCGGATTGGACACGATATCGTAGTAGAGCACCGGCATGTGTAATCCTTGATGGCAGAGTTCAGCCACCCGGTAACCAATCCGCCCAATGCCTACTACGCCCAATGTCTTGCCCAGCAGCTCGATACCGGTCAGCCGGTAGCGAGAGTCCCAATCACCATTGTGCAGGTCTCGATCTGCTTGCAGTATGCGTTTTGCCAAGATGATCATCATGCCCAGGCACTGCTCGGCTACCGATTCAACGTTGGCTTCTGGTGTGTTGACGACTTTGATGCCTAACTCTTGGGCTGCATGCAAATCGATTGCTTCGACCCCTGTACCGTGCCGCGCAACTACTTTTAGATTGGGTGCGGCCTCCATCAGCCCTCGATCAACCTTTCCGTTTGCCCGGATGATGATGCCCTGTACCTCCGGGACATTTTTGAGCAGGTACTCCGGCTCTAAGTTGTCTGCCATGCGCACCTCGGCATGCTGTGCGAGCAGTTCAACTGCTTGAGAATGGATAGGTTCAAATAACAGTACGACCGGTTTGGACATCTATGCTGCCTCCTGCTCTCGCCGGTTGTGTGAAATCTGTTTACCCACGAGAATAGTACCTCTTCCTAGCGGTGAACACACATACGCGGTCCACGTGTCTCGTTGCTCATCTCTTGGTATACCGTCTTCCACTCCAGGTATTCATCAATCGCAATTGAGCCCTGCTCCCGTCCAATGCCGCTCTGTTTCATGCCGCCATAGGGTGCCTGCAGCATGGAACCATGGATATCATTGATCCAAATCGATCCAGCCTCCATGCGTTTCGCCGCCAAGTAGCAGCGCCGGGCATCTGCACTGAAGAAGTAAGAACTGAGGCCAAATATGGTGTCATTGGCGTATTCAAATGCTTTGTCCAGATCGTCATCGATCTTCATGAAGGCCAGTACTGGTCCGAACGTCTCCTCGCGCATGACTTCCATACTGTGGTCGCAATCACCCAGCACAGTTGGAGCATAGTAGAACCCTTGCTCACCGATGCGTTCACCACCACAGAGAACCTTGGCGCCTTTGTCTTTGGCATCTTCCACCTGTGATGCAACCCATTTGAGTTGGCGCCCATTCACCAATGGACCAATATCCACCCCATCTTTGAAACCATCACCTACGACAACTCTCGATGCCAATGTGGCGACGTCATTCACCAATTCATCGTAAATGTCTTCGTGCGCATAGACGCGGTTCACCCGGTTGCACACCTGCCCAGTGCTGCGGAAAGCCTGGAATGTGAGTGCTTCGGCTGCCTTTACCAGATCGGCATCATTCCAAACGATGCATGGACATTGCCCACCCAGCTCCAAGGTGACGCGCTTGATGTCCTCAGCTGCCGCCTTCATGACCTGCTGTCCACCAGCAACGCTGCCGGTTAGAGCAGCTTTTCGAATCAAAGGATGTCTTACCAGCGCTTCGCCGGTACGGCCTCCTGGCCCGGTAACAACGTTCAGCACGCCGGGTGGAAAACCGGCTTCCAATACAGCTTGGGCCATGCGGATTGTTGCCAGGGGGGTATCGGATGATGGTTTCGCCACGACAGTACATCCAGCTGCCAGGGCTGGACCGATCATCCGGCTGAGAAGGTGCAGCGGGTCGTTCCATGGGGGTATGGCGGCGATGACACCCATGGGATGGCGCAGCACATACACGAACTTATCGCGTGCATCTGACTCCAGGACCTTACCGGTGATGCGGCGCGCCTCCTGGGCATAAAACTCCATGACAGCGCAGAATCCGTTTACCTCACCTTTTGCCGCCCAAATTGGCTTACCTTGTTCTTGGGTAAGGATACCTGCTATCTCATCGATATTATCGCGCACAGCCTGAATGAGCTTCATCATCAGCGCTCCCCGCTCTGAAGCGGGTGTATCGCGCCAATCGAGAAAAGCTGCTTGGGCAGTCTTGACTGCCAGGTCAATCTCTTCTGGGCTGGCAATGGGTACCTTCCCGACGATTGACTCTGTTGATGGGTTGAAAACTTCTACATACTCTCCTGAGGCGCCTATGACAATTTCACTGCCAATTATCATCGGGTAGGCTTCGATTTCTTTATTGGCTTCCATTTATATCTCCTCACAGCTATTGGTTTAATGCTTATGTTCAAATCGTCTACACTTGAAGTAATCAATCACCTAGGGGCGAAGTATCACCTTAAGTGCATCTCGACTCCCAGATGTTAACTGTTTAAATCCGGTCTCAAACTCTTCCAGGGGTAACTCACCGGTAATTAGCGGGCGAATGTTCAGCCTACCGGTTTGCATTAAACCATCCAGTACCTTCCAGGTGTCCCACATGTGCCGTCCTGCTACACCACGCACGCGCACTTGTTTCAAGATCACATTGAAATTGAAATCGAACTCTGGAACTGGTCCGGGGCTGATCCCGAAGAGAGTAACTCGCCCGCCTTTGCGCACAACTGCGAAAGCATCCTTCAAAGCTGCATGGGCGCCGGATATTTCCAATACCACATCCACGCCCATACCATTTGTCTCTGCCAGGATTTTCTCGACGATTTCTTTATCTGCTACTGCATTGTATACGGCATCTGCACCCATCTGGCGAGCAACATCAAGCCGTGAAGGCACAATCCCAACCAGCGATACTCTGCTAGCACCGGCGACGTTGGCTACTGCCACAGCCGCTAGTCCGATAGGTCCATCACCAAAGATAACTACGGATTGAGCAGTGACTGGCTCGATTAATGTCGCCTGGACGGCACCGCCAACTGGTTCGAGCATGGCGCCGATATCTGATGGGATATCTCGAGATAGCCGCCACAATGAGCTTTCAGGCACGGCGATATACTCTGCAAAGCTGCCATCTATTTCGTTGCCAAATATTTTTAGGTTTTGGCATATATGCTGTAAACCAATTTGACATACCCCACATTTCCCACAGACGACATGACTATCGGCGGTCGCATAATCGCCAACTTTAAACCCTTTTACTTCCCGTCCCACTGCAACAATCTCGCCGGCAAACTCATGACCGATTGTAAGTGGAGGTTTGATCTTCGATTGGGCGAATGCATCCCAGTTGTAAAAATGGAGGTCCGATCCGCATATCGCGGTGGCCTCCACCTTCATCAGCACTTCATGAGGTTTGTTTTCCGGGATATCGATCTCGACCAGATCCAGTCCCGGCGCGGATCTAATTTTCCTGACCGCCTTCATTTTTTCAGTCATCAGTAGTTCTCCTTATCGAATAGTAGCTCTTATATTAGTTGCAGTTCTTTGAGCAAGTTCTGTAAGCGCTCGCGTTGCGGTTGGCTCATTGGGCCAACGGGTGCGCGGCTGGGGCCGCCTTCCAGACCGATCAAATCCAGAGCTTCTTTGATTACAACTGGGAAAGTCCCCCAGGTGAATGCACCCCGGAGCGGGGCCAGGTCCTCTTGGGCTTCTAATGCCCCGGCGAGGTCACCGACCTGCAGGAGGTCGTAAATCTTTACTACTAATGCTGGTACGACGTTGGCAGTTGCAGCGATAGCACCTTTTGCACCGTGCAGCAGGCCAGAGAAGATCAGCGTATCGCGCCCCATAACTAGCGAGAAATCATCTTGGGTTACTCGCAAGTAATCTTGCGCTAAGGTCAAATCCCCGCTTGAGTCTTTCATTCCCACGATATTCTCGATTTCAGCAAGCCTGGATACCAACCCGGCAGGCATTTTTACACCCGTACGGGCTGGGTTGGAATACAATAAGATTGGCAACTTTGTGGCTTCTGCAATAGCGCGGTAATGCTGATAGAGCTCTTCATCATTCGGATTGATAAAGTATGGCGTCAGTACAGAAACCGCATCGACGCCGATTGCCTCTGCTCTTTGGGTAAGATCGATGGCTTCTCGTGTTGTTACCGCGGCTGTCCCAGCGTAAACGGGTACGCGTCCATTGGTCTCTTCTGCAACAATTTCCCATACCTGCTGCTTCTCCTCAGCTGTAAACGCCCAAAATTCGCCCTGGCTGCCGATCGCAAAAACGCCATGGACACCGTTCTCGATTAAGAAATTCGTCAGCTTGCGCAGAGCGGATTCATTGATATAGTCTGCCTCGGTCAATGGGGTCACCATTGCGGGGATGATTCCATATGGTTGCAGCATGTTTTTCTCCGTAATTTATAGTAGTATTCGATATGATGGATTTACCAGGCTGTATAACCGCCATCTACAACTAGTACATTCCCGGTCACATATTTTGAGGCCTGAGATGCCAGATAGATGACGGCGCCAGCCAAATCGGTTCCTTCGCCAAATCGTCCCAAGGGGACTCTCCCGACCAATTCGTCGTAAAATTCGCGATTAATACTCTTCAGGCGATCTGTCATTGGGGTGACCATATAGCCTGGTGCGATGGCATTAACCCGAATGCCGTGAGGTGCCCATTCCACGGCAAGCGAGCGCGTCATAGCTATTACACCGCCTTTTGTTGTGCAGTAGTGGCTGTTGTAGCCCCCACGGTTGCCGACCAGTCCAGATATAGAGGCGATGTTGATGATTGATCCTCTGCTGGCATTGGCGATTAAGTGCTTCGCCATCCAACGAGTGCATAGGTATGTGCCTCCCAAATTGACCCGCAGCACTTGCTCCCAGTCGTCCTCCTCAAGTTCTTCAAATGGTGCTCGACTAGTGACACCGGCATTGTTTACGAGAATGTCTATTTGTCCAAATGTATCGACCGCAAGCTGAATGCCAGCTTGGACTTGTTCACCTTCGGTTACATTGATTTGGGCTGCAACCGCTTTGCATCCCATGGCCTGGATCTCAGCAGCCGCATCCAGTGCGTCTTCCAAGTTTATATCGAAGAGGGCAACTGCCGCGCCGGCTTGAGCTAATGCAGTTGCCATCGCCCTGCCTAAACCGCGCCCAGCACCAGTGACAATTGCGCCCCGGCCATTAAGACCAAATAGTTTATCCAGGACAGCAGTATGTGAGTGGGCTTGACGGGTCTCATCAGGGTTCATAACCTACCTCCTGCTTTCTGAGAAACGGTATGTACATAATAATGCGATTGATGGATAGGGAATGGCATGCCCAGAACGTAGGGCAATCGGTAATTGACCCGTGTGTTAATATGTTACATGTAAAATGTAAAATGTTACAATTCATTATAAAGAGGGGTGCTTTCTTTGTCAATACCACCCTCCCAGTATGCCCAATTATCTAACCGGTATAACCACGCCTGACGGCAGTGATTTGTGCCATAACTTCAAGCGCGGTTTCCTCGGGTGTGCGACCCCCCAAATCGATCCCAATCGGCGCGTGTAAATGGTCGAGTTGCGCTAGCGATATCCCTTCGGCAAGCAGCCGCTCTCGGCGTTTTTCATGGGTCTTGCGGCTGCCCAATACACCGATATAGAATACGTCACTTTCCAGTACAACTTTCAGAGCGGGGTCATCGATCTTAGGGTCGTGGGTCAGCACCGCAACCGCAGTTGAGCTATTCAGTGGGATTTGCTCTAGAGCAATATCTGGCCAGGCTTGGATTAATTGGTCAACCTCTGGGAAACGCTCATCGGAACCGAATACTTTGCGTGGGTCAATGACGATTGTATGGTAGCCCAATGCCTTCGCTAAGGCGCTGAGTGTGATCGCGATATGCACACCACCGACCATCACTAGCACTGGTGGGGGGGTAATCACATCAGTAAAAATTCGTACTTTTTCACCAGCTCCGGTTTCCACTTCTTGATCCCCAGAATGGTTTTTGAGCAGAGCTTCTGCAGCGATTTTGATGGCGATTTCATCCAAATCAGGACTGATCGAGCCGTAGGTGTGTTCTTTTGTAAGGAGTAAGGTTTTATCGATCATGGCCAAGGGACCTTCAATCACGGTGACTACGGCACTTACTACGCTGGCACTGAGCTGGTTTTGAATGCCGATCAGCAATTCTGGATTGACCGTGGTAACGAATACTTCAATACTGCCACCGCATGCCAACCCAACCTCAAAGGCAGTCTCGTCGGCAACACCAAATTTCAACAGTTTTGAGTCACCTGTCGCTAGGGTTTGGATACCAGCATCTATTACTGCACCTTCGACGCAGCCGCCGCTAACGGAGCCAGCGATTTTCGTGTAGCTGGTGAACGCCATTTTCGCCCCAACGCCGCGTGGTGATGATCCCCAGGTACTGACCACTGTCGCCAGAGCCACTTTTTCACCGGATTCTAGCCACCTTTGGATATCTTCAATTACTTCTATCATCTCGCTACTCTCAATTTTGGGCTCTCATAGTTTCTATAAAGCCGCTTCTAGGGTGGGCTATTGACAATGCAATTAAATCTTGGTAACATATCACATGTAAAATATTACATTTTACCAACTTCTCTTTTTATGTGTGCCCTGATCCATTATCTTTACGATATCTAGATACCATGGATAACCCCCCGACAACCGTGGAGTATCCCGCCCTTAATCGCTTGGATTTAACAGATCAAGCTTACAATATTTTAAGGGATAGGATACTGAAGCGTCAAATGCAACCGGGTGAAAAGATCTCGGTAGAGACAGTTGCCAGCGGGCTGGGTGTCAGCCGGACGCCGGTCGTAAACGCTCTCAAGTTGTTAGAGGGAGATGGTTTGGTAGAGATCCGCCCGCGCCGAGGAACCTTCGTAACCGAAGTCACTAAACGAGATGTTGCTGAACTTTTTGAAATCCGCCTGCTTATCGAACTGTATGCAGCTGAAGAATTGTTTAGAAAAAACAAGGTTCAACAATTGCTCCACGGATTCGCGCCATACTTAGACCGTATGCAGGCAGCAATTTCAGAAGACGATTATGTTGATTATGAAGCATTTATCTCCGGGGATCGGGACCTGCATACTCTGATAGTAGAGCAGTTAGGTAATCACCGCCTTTTCACAATCTACAATGAATTGAATATCCATATGCGCATCGCTCGTGCCCACTACTCGGATACAGTTGAGAATGCACTCCAAGCCCAGGTTGAACATCAAGCCATGGTAACAGCCCTTGAAGCAGAGGATCTCGAGGCGCTAAAATCTGCCCTAAGAGCCCATATAGTCAATGTGAAAGACCGTATGATTGAATTAATTGAGGATCTTGGTGGCAAGTTGTAATGGATTTATTGTAAAATGCTATCTCTCCGCAATAGCCCAATGCTGGCGGAATATCAGCCGTTTATAAATGATAGCGGTGTTAATCTCCAACCTTTCGACCATATTGGGCGATTATGATTTGATAAGTAGTAAGAAATGAATCAACCCAATTACAATACAGCTATAGAGACCCACCCATTACTTCATTCGACCCGCAGTATGTAAATTGTGTTCTATGTAATAGATAAATACCGGAAGTAGCGACATCTTAATAGAGCCATAAATTATATGGTCACCTTCGAATGAAACAGCGATAGCATTAGGAGACGAGATTACTAGGAGCACAGAATGAAATTTGGTGTCAATACTTTTGTCTGGGTATCACCTTGCACGACATCTGCAGTTAAAGACCTGGCTCCCAAAGTGAAGGATTTAGGTTTTGATATACTCGAGATCGCCTGCGAAACCCCAGAGTTAATTAATGTTACACAAGTCAAAAATGACTTGAAGCAAAACAATTTGATGCCAATTGTTTGTGGTGCTTTTGGACCAGACCGGAATATTTGCAGCAGCAACCCGAAAATCATTGAGAATGCCAAGATCTATATCCGCTGGCTCATTGACGCGGCGGACGAAATCGGTTCTCCGGTTGTATGCGGGCCCATGTATTCGGCTGTCGGTAAAGAGCATATCGAAGATGAAGATGCTCGGAAAGCAGAATGGGATCTCTCTGTGAATGGTGTTCGCGAAATGGCGCAATACGCCAAATCAAAAGATATAAAGCTTGCACTTGAGACCTTAAACCGTTTTGAGACAGACATGCTTAATATCGTCTCGCAAGGGCTTGAGTTTGTTGAACAGATTGGCATGGACAATGTAGGCTTACATCTGGATACCTTCCATATGCACCTAGAAGAAAAAGACAGCGGTGATGCTATCCGACTGGCGAATGAGAAGATCTATCATTTCCATGCTTGTGAGAATGACCGGGGAGTCCCCGGTACTGGTCAAGTGCATTGGAATGAGGTTGCCAAGGCTTTGAAAGATGTGAATTATGATGGACCAGTCGTGATCGAATCATTCACGTCACAGGTAAAGGAAATTGCACGCGCAGTGTCAATCTGGCGCGAGATTGCCCCAAGCCAGGATGCTATCGCTATGCAAGGACTGAAATTCCTAAACTCCCTGTTGACATGAGCAGCACCTTGATGGGACGAGTTTGTTATGATTCTTGAAAACTACAATCCAGATAATGAAATAACTAGTAATCAAGTGCCTATTATGGAAGCTCGTGATATTTCCAAACAGTTTCCTGGCGTTAAGGCTTTGAATAATGTCTCCCTCCAGTTTTTTCCAGGTGAGGTTCACGCGATTGTAGGTGAGAACGGTGCCGGAAAATCTACCTTGATGAAAATCATGGCGGGGGCATATGTCCCTGATTCAGGGGAAATCATTCTCCAAGACCAAAAAGTCTCATTTTCTCACCCAAAAGAAGCTCAGGAGAAAGGTGTCAGCATCATTTACCAAGAGTTTAATTTACTCCCCGAGCGAACAGTTGCTCAGAACATATTCTTGGGGAGAGAACCGCGAAAATATGGAGCATTGGATGTTCGTGGTTTAAAAAATAATGCGGCGGTAGTTCTAAAAGAACTAGGCGCGGATCAGATGATCGCGCCATCAGCCATGTGCAGTACACTATCCGTTGCAGAACAACAGATTGTGGAGATCGCGAAGGCCATCTCGTTTGATTCAAAAGTCCTAATCATGGACGAGCCCACTGCATCTTTAACTTCAGTTGAAGTAAAAATACTCACTGATCTCGTGGCAAAGTTGAAGGCTCGTGGTATGGCGATTATTTTTATCTCCCATCGCTTGATAGAAGTATTTGATATCGCCGAAAAGATCTCGGTTTTAAAAGATGGGGAATTAGTGGGTACTGCGATGACGAAAGATGTGACACCAGAGCAGATCGTGTTCATGATGGTCGGTCGCACTCTTGATCATTACTTCCCTCCGTTGGGCGCCCCCGAAGATTTTGGCGAAGTAGTATTGAAGGTAGAAGATGCTTCAAATCAAATCCTAAAAGATATCAGCTTTGAGCTGCGCAAAGGAGAGATATTAGGTGTCGCTGGACTGCAGGGTTCAGGACGTACAGAATTGGCTCAATCATTATTTGGTGTGATGCCGTTTAGGTCAGGCAAAATGGAGCTTCATGGCAAAGCCATCGCAGTAAAAAGCCCTACTAAGGCAATCAAGAACAAGATGGGCTTTGTCACCGAGGATCGGAAATCGGAAGGGATTGCCCCAAGACAATCGATTAGGGACAATATGCTATTGACCGTCCGAGCCGTTCAACCTTTATTTGGATTCATCTTCAAGGATGGGATCAGCAATTCTCGTAAACTCGTTCCCATGCTAGGAGAACAGGTCGATATAAGAACCGACTCATTTAATCGCGAAGCGCAATACCTGAGTGGTGGAAATCAGCAGAAAGTAGTGCTTGCCAAATGGTTAGCTTCAGATGCGAAGGTATTCATTTTTGATGAACCAACTCGCGGCATCGATGTGGAATCAAAGGCAGGTATCCACGATATGATACGAGCATTGACAAAAAAAGGTATAGCAGTTTTGATGATTTCATCTGAATTGCCAGAAATCATCGGGATGAGCGACCGAGTACTTGTCATGGCAGATCACCGGATTGCTGGAGAACTTCCCCCTAATTCTAGTGAACAAGAGATTATGCTACTAGCCACCGGTAATTTAATCAATGAGAATTCAGAGATGACTGACACAGTAGGAAGGTAATAACATGACGACCACTACTGTCTCCAATAGCTGGTTAAGACGAACCACACGTTCTATTCATATACCCCCAGTCTATCTTTTCTTGATCGTAATTTTCTTGGTCAGCGGGCTATTGGATCAGATATTATCAGATGGCCAAATACTATCAAATCCAGCAATTATGCTGAACATCATTGTCCGATCTGTTGCCTTGGGAATTGTTGCAGTCGGCCAGACGATGGTGATCATTGGCGCATCCATTGACCTTTCGGTTGCGTATACGATTAGCATCACCGCGGTAATGTCTTCATACATTATGCAGGGAGATACCGCCAACGTTCCTATTGCGATACCAGCTGTACTAGGAATTGGAGTGATTATCGGTCTGGCAAATGGACTGATTATTACAAAACTAAAAGTCAATCCCTTTATTGCTACACTCGGTACTGCCTTGATCATTAAAGGGATCATCAATGCCACATTTTCTAACTATACCGGCAGTGTACCGAAAAGTTTTGAATACTTCGGTTACGGCACCATTGGTCCCATACCTGTATCCATCATCATTATGTTATTCGTATTCTTGGTGGGATGGTTCCTTCTCGCCCGGACAAAATTTGGAGCTCATCTTTATGGTGTCGGTGGAAATTCTGAAGTTGCCCGCCTATCCGGTGTTAGGACCGACCGTGTTTTGATTGGCGCACATGTTATGTGCAGTCTTACCGCAGTGGTGTCGGGTTTCTTTTTGGTCAGTCTCATGCGATCGGGGGCTCCTTGGGTTGGACCGAATGGTTTATATGATCTGGAATCAATCGCTACAACGGTTATCGGGGGAACAGCTCTCTCTGGTGGGAAAGGGGGTGTGTGGGGTACGCTAGCCGGAGTTTTGATCTTCGGTGTTCTGGACACTACATTTAACCAGCTGGGGGTAAATCCATATCTCAAAATGGTCTTGCGAGGTGCGATCATTGTTTTAGCCGTAGCAAGCTACACGATACGCTCGAAGGCAGAAGCGGCATAGGAGTGGATCGAATATGACGACATCCACCGTTAGTTCCCCGGGAGGATTAACTAATACCCTCCAGAAAACATGGGATGGGATTAAGAAAATCCCCCCAGTCTACCCCGTTTTCTTGATAATCTATGTCGTCTTAGGGTTTCTCAATCCTGTTAAATATCAATCAATGAACGGAATGATGACCTTTCTCAGGACGGCTTCGCCTTTGGCAGTGCTTGCCGTTGGTGAGATGTTTGTCCTGGCGATAGGTGGTTTCGATCTTACCGTTGGAGCAATCGTTACTTTTGTTGTCCTGGTAAGCTCAAAACTGCTGGCAAATGATCCTGCGAATGCATTGCCAGCCATACTGATCATGTTGGGATTTGGTCTAGCAATTGGACTGGTTAACGGCTTGATTGTCAGTTATCTAAAGATTCCTTCCTTTATTACAACGCTTGGTATGATGCTGCTTGTTCGTGGTGGTGCTTTGTATTATGTCGGTGGGGCACCGCAAGGCTATTTGACGGATAACTGGCGTGCTTTTGGCAGAAATTACATTGAAAATGTTCCTGTATTTGGCAGGGTCCCTTATGCACTGATCATAATGATCGTGATTGGGGTCTTTTTATATATCTTATTCAGCCGTACAAATTTCGGAAAGCAAATCCTAGCGATCGGTGATAATGTCCGTGCAAGTCAGTTATCTGGCATAAGGGTCAGATTGGTACGCGTGATCACCTTCATTGTTTGTTCAACCTTCGCGATTATTGGCGGGATAATGATCGGCGGGTATGGTGGTGTGAATGTTACGATTGGCGAAGGGTTGGAAATGCAGGCAATAGCTGCCTGCGTAGTTGGTGGCGTCTTGTTAGGTGGAGGCAAGGGCTCAGTGCCCAACGTAATTTTTGGCGCATTTACCCTGCAAGCGATTGTTAACTTGCTCAACTTGCTTGGATTACCCAAACCTTACACAGATGTTGTTCAAGGTATGATCATCATTGGTGCTGTTGCTTATGTTGGTTTGACTTCACAGAAGAAACAGTAAATTAATATTACCTCCTCGCAACCCCAATGATCTGATAGAATTACCAGCGAGAGCAGATGTATAAACAGGAGGTGCGCATAAGATAATAGTTTGTGTGAAGCATGCACAGATTGGTTAATATAAATTCTTAGATATTTGTGGAGGAGATTTACTAATGAAAAAGAGTATGTACTTAATCGTTTCGTTGTTAGTTGCTATGAGCATGTTGTTAGCGGCATGCCAGACAGCTGCCACTGAAGCCCCAGCAGTAGAAGAGCCCGCAGTAGAAGAGCCCGCAGTTGAAGAACCAGCTGCAGCGGAAAATCCTGGTCTTCAGATGGAGTCAGCCACTGTAGCACCGCAGTTCTGGAGCGAAGAAGAATATAATAAAGAAAAGGAACTGATGAGTGCTTCGCCGCTGAATCCAGATGCCCCCATTTACTTGCAATACCTTGTGGATAGTTCTACAGACATCAGCGAATATCCTCAATATGCCGATTTCGCAGCGAAGGAACCCCCATATAATGTCTGCTTCTCCAATGCTGGCGTTAACAATCCATGGCGTGTGGTCGGATATATTGATATTCGCGAGCAGGTTGAAGAACTCCGAGCCGAGGGTTTGGTAAATAACTTCTATCACCTAGATGCCCAGGGCAACGATGCGAAGCAGATCTCTGACATCCAGGATATCATTAATACCCCCGGTAAATGCGACGTCTTGATCGTAGCCTCCAACACAAGCGAAGCCCTGACTCCTATCGTTGAGAAAGCTTGTGAGGTCATGCCTGTCGTCCAGTTTGACCGCTATGCTCAAACCGACTGCCCGGTCGTTTCCGAACGGACAATTGGTGGTTATGCCTTTGGTATCTCTGGTGCCCAATTTATCGTGGACAACCTGCCCGAAGGCGGTAACGTGCTTGCTTTCCGCATCCTCCCCGGTGTGGACGTGCTAGAGCATCGTTGGGGTGCAGCCCGCGAGATTTTCGAAGAGAACCCGCAGCTCAACATCATTGGTGTAGAATTCGTCGGATATGACTCCTTCAAAGCCAACACCGTTGTCTCCGACTATCTAGCAAAATTCGGAACCATTGATGCAGTCTGGATGGATGCTGGCGGTACTGCTGTAACCATCCTGGAAGCCTTCAAGGATGCTGGTGCTCCCTATCCAAAGGTTATGGTTGGTGAAGATCAGCAAGACTACCTGGCGTACTGGAAGGAAAACAACCTGACTGCCATTGCTCCCACCTTCCCAACATTCCAGTGGCGCACAGCAGTATTATCTGCCGTCATGTTCCTGCAGGGCGAGACAGTCCAGCACAGCTGGTACCTGCCCCAACCGGATGTTGTTGCAGCCAACTTGGATCAATACGAAAATCCTGAAATGCCCCCGCTGCACTATGCGTTGTGCGGGTGCGAGGATATGACGAACTTCCCAGATTCCTGGAAGTCACCCGACATCAACCAATACGTGGACACTCCGTAATTTTGAATTTGGTAGCTTTCTAGATTTGAGCCCGCTCGACTTTCGGGCGGGCTCATTCTTTTAGTAAACAAGTAACCATGAAAGGAGTTCGTTATCCATGATCGAGATCGGTTTTCATACGGATGCGTTTAACAGCAGCTATTGGAATTTTGAGCAGTGCCTCCAATGGGCGCAAAAGAATGATGTCCATTGGATCGAATGCGGCATGATTGATGGCGTTAGTTGGATTCACGGTCTAGGATACCAACCGCATGTTGCCATGTGGGAAGAACCCATGATGTGGCGCGAAAAAGCCGCGGAATATGGGGTTCGTTTTTCACAGATCGACGCTGCGTTCCCGATGTCATTACCAGAAGGCTCATCATTAGGAGTGGAGTATGCGATACGCACCATCCGCTGGGCACATCTTGCGGGATGCAATCACATCGACACCACTGATGATCGCTTCGCTCCGAAAGGTCTTTCAAATGACGAGGCGTTAGAAATGATGAAGCGATCTTATGGTCAAATCTTGGACGTTGCAGAACGTTACAAGATGATCATCAATATCGAACCGCATGGTTACTACACCACCAAACCCGAGTTTATGGAAAAAATGCTTGCCTTTGTTGACAGCCCATATCTACGTATGAATATGGATACTGGAAATACATATATTGCTGGACAAGATCCAGTGGCTTTCCTGCAAAAATTTAAACATAAAGTCAGTCATGTGCATGTGAAAGACGTGAGTGAATCTCTATCCGCCTCGTTGCGTGGCGAGTTAACCGGGATTGCGGTTAGCCAATGTGCCATTGGAGACGGTGTAAATGTTGATAACATAAAGAAGTGCTTTGATATTCTTGTTGACATGAATTACGATGGCGTGGTTAGCCTGGAATGTGAAGGGCAGGGTGGACCTTTGATCGAGCAAAGCCTTGCTTTTGTACGCGAAATTGTCGCGGACGCGAATAAACGGATGTCAGGATAGAAAAAGTTAAACCATAATTTCAACCAAATGCTGAGGAGAACCACATGGGAAGAATATATCTAGGTATCAACATGGAATTCGTTCGGCACCACGACAAGCCATTTGCCTGGGGTGTCGAAAAAGCAGCTGAGATCGGTTATCAATACATTGAACCCATGGTCCATCTTGGACGTGAGCTTCTCAGCGAAGCGCGCTATTTCCATAGTGTATCAATGTATGATGATCCTCGCTGGGTAAAAGAGTTGTGTGACGAGAATAATATCAAATTGTCCGGACTATCTTCCCATACCCCTCTCTGCAAACCGGAGATCAGTGTTGAGTATTTGAAGCAAGCTGTCCGCTGGGCATCAGATGCTGGAGCCCCTGTGGTGAACACGGATGAAGGGCCCAAGCCTGAATGGACCACCAAGGAGATGGACTACTCATTGATGACTTACACGCTCACAGAAGCCTCGATGGTCGCTGAGCGTTATGGCGTCAAGATCGGATTGGAACCTCATCAGCAATACACTAAATCTCTAAAGGGTTTAGACAGCATCTACGATCTCGTAAAATCTCCGGCCATTGGGATCAATTACGACACTGGTAACAGCTACCTTGCTGGAACAGATGACACCTACGAGTGGCTAGATCATGTTGTTGACCGCCTGGTTCATCTGCACGCAAAGGACATCAGCTTTTCACAAAGCGATGAAGAGCGTGGCAAAGTGACTGGTACGCCGGTCGGCTGCGCTTGTGGAGATGGTGTTGTAGATTGGAAGCGGGTCATTAACAGCGTCAAGAAATGTCCAAATGATATTGTATTTAGTGTTGAATGCGGCAATGTGCCTGATGCGATCCGCAGCTTCGAGTATTTGAGCAAATTGATCTAAAAAAAACAAGTCGTTTCTTTATGAACTATATTAGCAAGTGTATTCTTATCCTGGAGGCCGTGAAAGCCTACAGAATACGATAATCCTACGATTGGTTTTGGAGTTCATACAACCTGCCATGTTGGACTATGCCCCGAACATCAGCTGGCTCTTTCCCGAGCTGCCTTTCAGAGAAAAGCCCGCCGAGGTTGCCAGACTGGGTTTTACAGCCATTGAGTTTGGATTCCCCAGCCATGCTGATCTGGATGCGATCCGTGTTGCCAGAGAGGAACTGGGCTTGGATATCATCTTGTTCAATCAGGATGTACCAGTGTGGGATAGGGCAAACCGGGGCTATTTAGTTGACCCCACCCGCCGAGATGAGTTCCGGCATACGTTCGACGACGCGCTGCGGATTGCTGGCAGGCTAACTGTTAATAAAATCATGCTTCCTTCAGGTGTGGAGTTGGTGGGGATGCCGCGCCAGGAGCAGCGCGATTGCATGATCGAGAACCTGGAGTATGCAGCACCGTTGGCAGCTGATGCCGGAGTGTTGCTGACACTTGAAGCCCTCAACCCGGTGGATAATCCTGGATATTTTTTGACGACCAGCCAGGAGGGCATCGAGATTGTCAAGTTTGTCAACCACCCGAATATTCGCTTCCAATTCGATACCTATCATATACAAATGATTGAGGGAGATCTGCCACAGAAAATTGCTGAAAACAGCGAGTGGATCGGTCATATCCAGTTTGCCGATTTTCCGGGTCGCCACGAACCTGGTACTGGTGAGTTGGACTTTGCGCATCTCTGCTCGGTGATTGAAACCGCAGGTTATGCGGGGTATATTGGACTCGAGTACATCCCATTGGCAAGCGGAGAAAACGCGCTTTCGTGGGCATCAAAAACAATGCTAACATAACATATTGAATATTTACTGGGAATGGTGAACGATGATAACAAAGCTAAAAATTAAACCACAAAGTGGGCACCAATCCATTTTTCAAATTGGCGAGGACGAGATTACCTGGCTTGGCTTAGACATCCTCCGTTTGGCACCTGGCGAAACTTGGCAAGCGGAAGTTCAGGATGAAGAAGCGGCACTCATCGCGCTATCTGGACGTTTCTCGGTTGAGGTCAATAACGGTGCAAAATCTGCTTGGAGTGGAGTTGGCGGGCGCGCAGATATATTCAGTGCTTCACCTTGGGCGGTATACGCACCCCGCCAGAGCAAATTCACCATAATAGCCGAAACTCAGTTAGAGTTGGCGGTAGCCAAGGCGCCATGCGATATTGATCTACCACCTGCTTTGGTTAAGCCAGATACCGTGCGGGTTGTCTCAGCCGGTGTGGCTAACTGGCGGCGAGATGTCCGTTTGGTAATTCCACCGGGATCACCGATCAGCCAGCGATTGATCGTTGGCGAGACTATCAACCCACCTGGCAATTGGTCAGGTATTCCACCGCACAAACACGATGAGATCTCTGGGGTGGAGAACATCTTGGAAGAGTTTTACCTCTACAAGGTCAAACCCACAAATGGCTATGGTGTCCAGCTTGGTTATAAAGAGGATCAGGAAGTGAGTTTTTTCATCCGTAATGATGATGTCTACCTGCTGCAGAATGGATTCCACCCGACTGTTGCTGCACCAGGAACTACTCTTGGGTACTTATGGGTGCTCTCTGGTGATGATAAGGCATATAGCATCTCAACGGATCCGGTCTTTGATTGGGTGACTGGAGCGGAAGCAGTTATCCGCGAATTACAGAAATAACTTCTATTGGTATTCGGACAGCGTGTTTGAAGGAGATGGATCTATGAGCGACAATGGAGACCTAAGGAAAGCCTTAAATGAATTCGAGATGGTGGGGGATGGGCGCGGCACGATGCAAGGCGATCACTTATTGAATAAAGATCGCCGGATCGATCGCCTGCAGTGGCTCCTGGAATGTTTTCCCGAATGGGGTCAGTGGCTCAACCGTGAGATTGAGGAAACTCAAGTCCCGGAAGGGAACTACGCATTTTGGTGGACTGGTGGGATGGGATTTGTCGTCAAATCCCCTGGTGGTGCTGTATTACTGGTGGATAACTACGCCGGTCCGGCCCACTACACAGAATACGAATATTGTGGTGTATGCCGCACCAGCGGTTCCCCAACCATCGACTGGATGCGTATCAATCCACAAGTTATTGATATTTTCGGTTTTAAGACCCTGGATGCGGTTCTATGCTCTCACCAGCATGCGGATCACACCGACATCTATACTTTAAAGGCTGCTACACAAACCACAGATTGTCAATTTTACGGACCGTTATCAGCGGTTGAGCGGATGAGAAAATTTCAAGTTCCTGAGGAACGAATCCAGCTTGTCCGTCCGGATCAGTCCTACCAGATAAAGGACATTACGATTGACATCCTTCCGAATTATGATCGTATCGCTACCATGACCGGCGGTCCAGGAGTAGAAGTTAAGCCGGGTGTTCGACGACCTTTCGATGATGTGGCGGTGACGTTTTTCATCAAGGTAGGTGGGGTTAACCTCTGCCACCTGGCAGACACGTTGTACCAAAATGCCTATATAACTTTCAAGAAGTACAACATCGATGTAGTGACATTCAATATCGGCTCTAATGCGCCAGGAGCGACAGACAAGATGACCCCCTATGATGCAGTCCGGATGGGAGAATTGCTCGACGCAAAAGTTTTGCTCCCGTTGCACTGGGATAACTGGGGTAATACACAAATTGACCCAGAAGAGGTACGCTGGATAGCAGACCGCCGCCTGCCAGATGCGAAGGTGGTCGTTCCCCAATGGGGTATCAAATGGCTGTATCCACAGCAAGCTGACCTCAAGCGCCTGAGATATAGTGACTGGCGCGAGCGCTACCGACCGGAATACTCATGGGAGTATGGCGAACCTGCACGAAAAGCGGCTGAAGAGCGCGGCGATTTTATTCCTTACTGATGCAGTTGAAGGAGCGATTACGAATGGCTTATGTTTGTTCCCGTGATGCCTGTCTGAATGGAGCAATCTTTCAATCACAGCCTAGTTACCCAGGCGCGCCCAACGCCAAATTGGAATCCCTGAACGGAGTGCGGTCGTTCTAAGCTATCTTTTCGCTGAGCTCGGTAAGTTACAGAATTACCCCCCACACCGTTGCTCAGCAAGGAGGATAAAAAGTGAAAGATGTAAAGTATTTTGCGCCCACATCACTGAAAGAAGCGCTTGAGCTTCTGGAAGTATACGGGGCAGATATCAGTGTCCTTGCCGGGGGTACTGACCTGGTTCGCGATATGAACCTTGAGTTCAAGATCCCAGGGAGTATCATGTGGATCGGCCGGCTTGGCCTAGAATATATCAAGGAAGAAGGGGGTATGCTGCATATCGGCGCTGCAACGCGCATGCAAATTGCAGGAAATTCCCCTGTTCTTAAGGAGAAAGCGTCAGCGTTAGCTGTAGCAGCGGGGAAGATGGCCAGCCCGCCAGTTCGCTCGCTGGCTACCCTGGGAGGCAATATCTGCACCGCTTCCCCAGCAGCTGATACAGGTTGTGCCATGGTCGGACTGGGTGCAGAAGTCGTGCTAACCAGTAAGCAGGGCTCTCGCGTTGTCCCGCTGGATGCATTTTATACTGGCCCAAGCCAAACCGTGCGCCGCTCCGATGAATTGCTTACTGAGATCATCATAAAACCCACTCAGGCGAGAGAAGGATCATCTTACATGAAAATTGGCCGCCGCCAAGCGCTGACTCTGGCAGTGATAAACGCCACTTCCAGGGTCAAATTAGACGCAGAAGGCTCAGTTGAGGCGGTGAATATCGCCGTAGGTGCCGCTGCACCGACACTCTTACGAGTTAAGGCAGCTGAGAGTGCCCTGCTCGGGAAAAAGCTGACCGACGATAGTATCCAGCAGGCGGCTGAGATCACATCACAAGCGATAAAGCCTATTGATGATGTCCATGGCACGATCTGGTATCGTCGAAAAGTGATTGGTGTGCTTGTTTCGCGGACGCTGCGTGAGGCAGCGAAGATGAATGGAGGCAAACACTAAAATGGAAAAATTCCCGCTGTCTTTTATGTTGAATGGTCAACCGGTTGAGGTTGAGGCGCCGACGACTGTGAACCTCCTTACTCTGCTGCGTGATTATGTCAACGTTACTAGCGTTAAATTTGGTTGTGAGCAGGGCAACTGCGGTGCTTGTACGGTAATCCTGGATGGTGAAGCAGTGAACTCTTGCTTGGTTTTAGCTCACACGGTTGCAGGGCGCGAGGTTACTACTTTAGAAGGTCTCGGTACCCAGGAAAATCCCCACCCGCTGCAAACCGCATTCTACGAGCATTATGGGGCACAATGCGGTTTCTGCACACCAGGGATGATCATGGCCTCGAAAGCACTGTTGGATAGTAATCCCAACCCAACCCGTGATGAGGTTGTTGAGGGTATCGTTGGGAATGTCTGTCGCTGCACCGGCTACACAAAGATCATTGAGTCGGTCCTATCGGCAGCCGAACAGATGAACGTGTAGGCGCAGGAGGTTATCATGGAAGAACGTACATACGTTGGAAAACGACTGCCAAGATATGACGGCATGCAGCATTCCCTGGGGAAGACCAGATTTGTAAATGATATACGGCTGCACGATATGCTCTATATTAAAGCTTGGCGTTCACCTGTTATATCAGCGAAGATTCTCAATATCGACACCAGTGCAGCAAAAAAGCTGCCCGGTGTTGTCGCCGTTATCACCCATGAGGATGTCCCGTTCAACCGCTACGGATTCGCCGGGGATTCTCCAGTTTTGGCGGAAGGAGAGATTCGTTACCTTGGACAGGAAGTCGCCGCAGTAGCAGCAGTCGACGTTGATACAGCCCGTGAAGCAGTTGATCTGATCAAGGTGGACTTCGAAGAGCGAACACCAGTTCTTGATCCCGAAAAAGCGATGGAACCGGACTCCCCCAAGGTATCCCCAAATGGTAACTTTGTCTTTTTTGGTGATAATCCTTTCCAGCGTGTTGTTAAAGGAGACTTCGAGAAAGCAATCAAAAAAGCTGATTATGTCATCGAAGGCTACTACCGCACCGCTGCTCAAGATCAATGTCCGATTGAAACGCAAGTTAGTATTGCCCAGACTGATGGCATGGGACGCACAAATATTTATACGGTTTCCCAAGCAGTGTTTATGAACCAAGGATTTTTGGCCGGGATACTGCAGAAACCGCAGTCGAAAGTCCACATGATAGGCGGGATTGTAGGCGGTGGTTTTGGTTCAAAAAATGACCCGCATGCGGATCCTATCACCGCAGTGATGTCCCTCCATACGAACGGCAAACCGGTTAAATGGCTGTGGACCCGAGAAGAGGAGTTTGTTGGTTCTACACACCGCGGCTCGATGCACATGTATTTCACAGATGGGGTAATGAAGGATGGGCGTATCATTGCACGCGATATTCGTTCGATCCGTGATGGCGGCGCTTACCTGCTTACGAACGATTATGTTGTTGCAAAACATGCTTTTGGTGTTGCCGGCCCGTATAACATCCCCAATGTCAAAGTAATGTCTTACGGAATCCTCACCAACAAACGTCCGACTAGTTCCATGCGTGGCTTTGGCCTTTATCAAGCTTCCTATGCCCATGAAGTGCAGATGGAGCGCATTGCCAATGAAATTGGTATTGAATCCTGGCGGTTGCGTTTCATCAATGCTGTGCGTGATGGTGATACATCTGCAACCCAGGCGACATTGCATAGCTGTGCTTTAGTCGAAGTTATGCAGGTGGCTGCCGAACGAGCTGGAATAAAACTTGACGATGAACTGCTCAGCATGACTTCCAAGAGCAGGTAGGAGGATAGCATGCCCATAAAACGAGGAACTGGAATTGCCGCTGTTTGGTACCCAACTGGGTTGAGTGGTGGTGGGGACCCTAGCCAAGCGATGATAAAGATGCAAACCGATGGCAGTGTTGATGTGGTCATCGGGAGTGTGGATATCGGGCAAGGTGCCCGTACAATAATGCGTCAGATTGCAGCTGAAGAGCTGGGTGTACCGCTTGAAAAAGTAAACGTCACCACAGTGGACACCGATTCGAGCCCGATGGATGCTGGCACTTTTGCCAGCCGGATAACCCACCAAACTGGAAATGCGGTACTCCAAGCATCTCGGGAAGCGCGCGATGTGCTTTTTGAGATCGCTGCTGGTCAGCTTGGCGTTGAGCCCGAGCAGCTGACCTTACAAGATAATGCGGTAGTTGTACGAGATTTTCCTGAGCAGGCGATACCAATAGCCGATGTGGCTAATCACGCCGCTTGGGGAGAACAGCGCATCATCGCTGGGCGGGGCGCATTCGGTTGGCCTCCAGCAGTCCTCGATCCCGAAACTGGAGCTGGTGAACCGCTGCATAATATGGCTTACGGCGCCACAGTAGCTGAGATCGAGGTCGATACTGAGACAGGTGTGGTGAAAGTGCTGAAGCTGATCAGTGCTTATGACTGCGGTAAAGCTATCAACCCTTTGTTAGTCGAGGGTCAGATCGATGGTGGCGCAGCCGGAGGTTTAGGTTCTGCCTTAATGGAGGAGCTGCACCCTTACTATCCAACCATGGATCACTACCCGAAGGGTTTCTTCTCCTACATGCTGCCGACTGCCAAAGATGTTCCACATTTAGAATCGGTTATTGTAGAGATGAGCTCAGCAACTGGACCGTATGGTGCAAAAGGGATTGGTGAGATGACTGCGAACCCCCAGACACCCGCGATCGTTAACGCCATATACGATGCAATTGGTGTCTGGATCATGGATGTGCCAGCAACGCCAGAGAAGATTCTGCGCGCACTAGAAGAGAAGGAAAAATCTGCTCCCGCCTGATAACGTGACAGCCGGCAATGCTTAGCTAAGCCTTAATTTGTCCACACTTTAGAACACTTTTGGGGGCTGTCGGGTGATTGTACCTGCCAGCCTCTAAATTTTGACGGCAGCAGTATGTAATTCCAAGCAAGTTAGAAGGAGTAGAAATGCTGCGTTGAATATTGGGCTTGATGTTCATATGTTTGAAGGTGTTAGGATAAATCACCACTCCTGCATACTATTCCGTATTACAATAATTTACCAAAACCCACTTAATTTTAATTAGGACGGAATGACTGAAAACGTATCTCAAACTAGCAACATGATCGCCATCGGTTCAGTAGACGTGCCGGTTAATCATGACAATACCAGCCCCTACATACCCCGCGAGCAATTTTACATTGTCCCTTCGCAAGGCTACCTGGAGAAGATTGCCTACGCGGTTGTAAGAGACTTGCCCGTGCTGTTGATTGGTGAAACGGGTGTTGGAAAAACCCTGGCTGTTCGCTATCTTGCTTGGAAGGCCAATAATGGTTTGCGACGGGTAAACCTGAATGGCGCTACTACCGTGGACGAATTTCTAGGCAAGCTATTAATCAATGAAGAAGGGACCTACTGGGTAAATGGTGTCTTGGTAGAAGCTATGCTTGCGGGGGATTGGATCCTCTTGGATGAGATCAACGCTTGCTTACCCGAGATCGCTTTCTCACTGCATTCCTTGCTTGATGACGATCACATGGTTGTGCTGATGGAGTATGATGGTCGCATTGTCCGTCCCCATCCCAACTTCCGACTTTTTGCCAGTATGAATCCCAGTGAAGAATCACGCTATGGCGGCACAAAGACCTTGAATGAGGCATTGTTGGACCGCTTTCCGGTGGTTATTCGTATGGACTATCTTTCCGAGGAGGAAGAGATAGATGCTGTCATGTCACAAAGCGGTAACGATAATCGAGAAGTGGTCACCCGAATGGTTCAGGTTGCGCGCGATGTGCGCGATGCTATCCACAACGAGAAGGTTTTTGGATCATTCAGCACTCGCCGGGTGATCGATTGGTCACGCATGTCCATGCAGTTTGATATCTGCGAAAGTGCTCGCTACACCGTCCTGAGTAAGTTGACTAAGTATGACGCCGAAGTAGTTGAAGATATTATTGACCTCTATTTCTAGCCCGACCCCCCAAAACCTGGCAACTGAACTTAGACGGCTCCGGCTTGAGCGGCTTTTACAGACGGTTGCCCATGATTACGAACTGCGGTTTGAATTCGGGAACCGCGATCTGATCGCGCAGGGTCATATCATCATGAAAGCTGCTGCCAACGAGATTGCCTCTGCCCTATATCCACAAATGAAAGGACGGGCACTAAACTTATTAGGGCATTGCCTCGGTGATAGCCGCCCATGGGCTGAAGCGGCAAAGCATGAAGAGCAAATGGGGAAGCCTTACTTCGCTGCATTCTGGCATGCTTTGGAGGATGCACGGATAGAGAATTGGATGGTTGCCCGATGGCCAGGTACGCATAAGTCGTTTGAAGCAAATATGCTGCCAAATCTGGGCGGCAGTTTACTCAAGCTGGCGCCCTCTGTTAATCAGCTGGAGATTGGGCTCTACCTACAAGGTCGTGGTTATCAAGAGGCACATTACGCCCGAAGGATCACAGCTGCATTGCAGGCAGTTGCGCAAGAAATTGCTCATGCTGTGCATGCACCTTCTGCTCGCGAAACCTACCAGAGACTATTGGAAATCTACCCTATTTTTGCTCACTTGATCCCAGTTCAGCAACCACATGATCTTCATGACCCATACGATCACGAAAACGAAGTGATCCAATCTGATAACGATGAAATCGTCCCATCAGTGATCGAGCCAGACGATGGTCAGCCACCGGAAGGCGTTCCTGATTTTGTGGAGACGGAAGACATTGTATCAGTTGATGTAGGTGGACGCCGCCAAGAATTCCCGGAATGGTTCCGTCCAGGCAGCGCACCATGGTTTGAGCTTGATATCGGTGAAAAGCAAATCCATCCATCCGCGGTCCGGCATAACCGGCTCACGATAGTGGAAACCCCTCAAGGTAGTTACGAATCATATCGAATGTTGAAGGCTGAAATTGATCGTGAAGCAGGCTACTTAGCGCGACGTTTGCAAAACATGATACATGGCGAGATGTATTTACGATTTGGGGGTCAATATCGTTCTGGTAAGCTCAATATGGCTAAGCTATGGAAACAGCGTATTGGCAACTATCGTTTATTCCAACGACCATTAACTGTCTCCCAACGTACAGCTGCCTTCACCTTGTTGGTCGATGAAAGCGCCAGTATGAAAGGACAAGATAAGCATAAAATAGCTAAGAAAGCAGCGCTATTAATTGGTGAATCGCTTGAGCTATTGGCAGTTCCCCTTGAAATCATTGGCTTTACAACCGCAGAGTATGAAGCCCGGGCTGCGATGACTTTGGGACTCACGCCTGCCTACAAGTACCGGACGACCCGCTGCAGTCCATTGGAACACCGTTTGTATAAGAGTTTTTATGAACCATACCACAACGTACGCTCGCGATTGACAGAGATCCAACCGCGCAAAAACAATTGGGATGAAGAACATCTATTATTTGCCTTCCAACGGATTCAGGAACGCCCAGAACTTAAAAAGATCATTATAGTGATTGGTGATGGTCAACCCAATGGAGACGCAAACGTATTAATAGACACTGTCCAGCGTGTCGAGAGTATGGGCGTCAAAGTCATAGGCATCGGCATCGGAGCCGATTTTGTCCATGAGATATACTCGAATGCTATCGTTGTCGCTGATTTCCGGCAGATGGCCAATGAGCTTCTGCGCATCATAGCGCACGAATACCAAGTTGGTGTTATTCCAGGCTAACCAAGGAATGAAACCTCGATGAAATTTGGTCCAATTCCAATTGATAATGCGGTAAACAAGAATTCTTGGACACAACGTCCCAGGTCAAGACGGGAAGCGTTTGTTTCGCAAGGGGCACCTGCTTTCTGCAGATGATGTCGCTACATTAAGGAACCTGGGTAAATCGTCTCTCTATGTAGCTGTGTTGGAACCAGGTGATGTTCAAGAAGACAAGGCAGCATTGTGTCTGGCACAGAAAGCTGCTGGTGATAACCTGCGGCTGACAGGTCCTGCTTCTGGCCGGGTGAACCTGTCTGCAACTACTCAAGGTGTGTTGTATGTTGATGAGGACCGCTTGTTAGCAGTAAATCAACATCCAGGCATCACCTTGGCCACTTTACCAACATATCATGTGGTGGAGCTTCGCCAGACGGTTGCCACGGTAAAAATAATTCCCTTTGCAGTCCCAAACACCACACTTTTGAACGCCGAGCTTGATTTAATGACTGGAGGACCTTTACTCAAAGTTGTGGATTTTCATCAAAAGCGGGTAGCAATCCTGCTTTCAGGTTCGGGGTCGGTCCGTAACAGATTGGTTGAGGATTTTGATGTGCCATTACGCCAGCGTCTTACCAATCTGCATGCTGCTGCCGAGTTGACGGATTTCATCACACTTGAAGACGAGGGTGATGAAATTGCATTGGCTGAATGGCTCCAAAACATCGTCTCGTCAGGTTTTGAGTTAGTCGTTGTTGCGGGTGAGACCGCCATCATGGACCAATGTGATCTTGTGCCACGGGCAATCGAACGCGCGGGTGGTCATGTGCCGGTGGTTGGTGTCCCCGTTGATCCAGGTAATTTGCTCATGATAGGATATTTGCAGGATGTACCTATCCTTGGGGCACCCGGCTGTGCACGTAGTTTGAAGATCAATGCTATCGATTGGGTTCTACCGCGTCTGTTAGTGGGCGAGAAACTCAGCCATGCTGATATGGCAGAATTGGGTCACGGCGGGCTTTTGGAGGATACTAGTAAGCGCCCGCGTCCAAGAAATCAAATCACATAAACACATAATAGTATTGGAGGTTTAGCGAGATGAATAAGATCACAATTCAGGCTGGCAGCATTTCTATGCAAGCGGATCTAAATGATAACCAGACAGCGCGCCAGATTTGGGAGGCCTTACCGATTGAAGGACAGGCCAACTTGTGGGGTGATGAGATCTATTTTGCTATACCGGTTGATGCTGACCAGGAAGAAGGAGCACGAGCTGATGTCGATGTCGGTGAACTTGGCTACTGGCCGGTGGGCAGTGCATTCTGCATATTCTTCGGGCCAACCCCAGCCAGCAGTGGCGATCGCCCTCGGGCGGCTAGCCCGGTTAACATAATCGGCAATGTTGTCGGCGATGCTACCCAGTTTCGAAAGGTAAAAAGCGGTGCAAGGGTGATCTTATCGCGAGCTGATGAGTAGCAGTCTGATTGGAACTTAATTCGGCCAGGGAATTTCCGTCCATTGCGAGTAGCCGTGTTTTTCAACTAGCGCTATCCGGCCGTGAGATCGTTCCGAACAGCTCCGTTCGTCGGTCATGGTGACCTCGGGTCCGAGCGGACCGATGGGAGTGAAGATCAGCTGACCCGCTTGGCATAACCAGGCTTCGATCAGGTAGGGCAATTCGGCGGTCTCATCACCTGCCCGAAGGCTAACCCAGATCCACTTGACAACCACTTGATCTCCTTGGCGTTCTGCCTGTACGCCGTATGGCGGTCGATAGTAAGGTGAAGCAGGTAGCGGTAGATATGTCGGCTCGAGGTTCATTACCTGGCCTTGGAGTTCCATCAAGGAAGCTTTTACCCAGCAAGGGTTGTCACCACCTATCGCTTGAACTAATACCCAGGTGCCCAGGTCGTTACGCCCGATGATATCCAGGTTGCTGCCAGGCACCAAGCCGTATTTGTAGAGATAGGGTGCCCCGGGACCATAGCGGCAGTTGGACCGCCCCAGCACCTCTCCCCGCAGCACTACATAGGTCGGTAAAGGGGTGTTGGTGGGGGACATGGTGGGAGTCTGTGTCACGGTTGGAGATGGCGTATGGGTAGGGGTGCTTATAACTGTGGACGGGGGACGCGCGGTGACGGATGGCAGAGGTGCGGTCGTCTCGTGTTTGGTGAGCACTTTCTCAACGGGCAGTTGTGGGGTAATCAGTGCGGGTTGAGCACAGGCTGTGAATATAACAGTAAGTACCAACCCGATGAGGATAACGGAACAGTAAATTGAAAGCCTATTTCTGTTTTTCTGCATAAGATATCACTACCTCAAAACGCCATTATAAGAGTTATCGGCGGATTGACAAAGTAGATTGATTATGTCCCTAAATTGATAGTATTCTGTGTGGGTCTAATTATTAGATCAAACCCAACAACCCTGATCCAACAAGATGCGGAATTTATATAATGTATCATTTTCTGACTCTAGGATGATGTCATAGGACATTAGAATATGCTTATACAGCGAGGTTTAGGTCATCTAAGCATAGTAAAATTAGGGCTTGTGATCAGCTATTTCAGTTCATAGACTGATTACGGGAGAATTCTTGAAAGTTTATCGATCCTTGATCTTCGTCAGCTTGCTTGTCCTCGGTGCTATGGCGTGCAACTTCTCTGGACTGCTTCTAGATGGCTCGGATACCGTAGCAAGTTCTAACCAGGATGGTGATTTATCGATGCCAACAATACAACCGACCCCCACCGGTCAATCATGTTTGGTTAACACCTGGGAGATCCCCGGGCTTAGTGATTATGTCTTGGCTGCCATTCCGCCCGAAGTGGCTGAGCAGTACCAGTTGAAATACAAAAGTACGAGTGGAAATATGTTTGTCACTTTTTCACCTGATGGAGTAATGACGCTGCAGGCCGACCAGCTGGAGATGCTCTTTGATGCAAAGGTGTCTATATTGCGTGTTGAGGTGGCGGTTACGCTTGATGGTGTCGCAGTGGGGGACTATGATGTGAACGGCAGTACGCTCACTACATCTAATATCAATACCAGTGCACTTAACGGTTCAGCGCGGGCCATGGGTAGAGATTTGCTCGACTCGCAGCAGGTAATCGGTGCAGTTCCCCTGCTTCAAGCCCCTTACAACAGCGCTGATTTCAGCTGCCAGGGATCAACTCTACAACTCAAAATCCTGGCCTACCCAGATTCAATGCCGCCGCTGGTTTTCACTGAAGCGCAATAACCTTCACCATTACATCGTCTTTCTTCTGGAAAATTGACCTCTTATTAGATGCCTCCCGACTGGGAGGTTAACAATTCTCCGGCCTTCACTTGTGTTCCAGTACATGTTATGAATTGTCCTAGGACTCGCCTTTGGTATTTATAACTCTCCTGCAGCGGCATTATTGGTGTTGAGAGATTCAAATACATCACCAATAATGTTGAGTAGAAAAAGGTGCCCTTTACCAGGATAACCATAGAAATTCGCATTGGGAATTGTATTTCGCAAGAACTTTCAAAGCTGTAGAGCCCACATTTGCCTCTATTGCTGATTAGTCTCCTGTTTTGCTCTTCGTCACAGCCATCTCCGGATAGCGAATTCGATACAAGTATAATCCCGTAAGGAATTTCGTTCCTGTAACAGCATAGGTATCTATGACTTATAGAGTTGATCAACCCATTGTGATCATGGGCGGGCTGCTTAGCTCAGCTTTCATGTATAGGCAAATGCAGCGGGCTTTATCTGATTTGGCAGAACGACCGGTCTGGGTCGTTGATACTCACATGTATGATTGGCTGCCGGTTATTTCACAACGCGGTTGGCTGCACCTTTTGCTGAAGCTGCAGCGATCTATACAGCAGGTACTCACACAAACCAGTGTGGACCACGTCATCTTGGTTGGGCACAGCATGGGTGGTGTGCTGGGACGGCTTTATCTGAGCAAAGAACCATTCAAAGGTTACCAGTTTAACGGCAGTGAACATGTTTCCCACTTGATCACACTTGGCAGTCCTCACTACATCCGGGCGGGGTTTCAACGTGATGGGTTGCTGTCGCGATGGCTTGAGGAGCGTCTTCCCGGCGCTGCTTATGCTCCACCGGTCCGTTATACTGCAGTGGCTGGAAAATATATCCAAGGCAACGCCCACGGATCTTACACCGAAAGACGCGCTTTCCGGATTTACCGCCGCATATGGCATTACGGTGAGGTAGCCGGAGATGGGTTGATCCCGCTGCCTTCGGCACTGCTTGCAGGTGCCCAGCACATTATCCTTGATGGTGTTCACCACCATTCGCTTAGCAGGAGTGTTTGGTATGGCAGCACTTCAGTCATTCCTCGTTGGTGGGAAAAAGTTGCGATCTCTATGGAAGAACAGGTAGTTGGTTAATCACATCCCCACTCGTTAGTTATATAATTTTAGTTTGATCCACATCAGTTTGCCGATCAGTGGGCGGATACGTTCGCTTTGGTTAAGGTTTTTTAAGAATGCCATGCCATTGCGCGACCTTTGGGCGCTTTTTTCGACTGTTATGGTGTAACTCAAAATAATTTACTACCCTAGAAGAAACGCTCAAGGAGACTTTACGATGAAATCCATTTACAAGATTGTTACCCCAATTATTGTTGTAGCACTGCTGGCAGTTGGATCGTTTAGTGCCGCTTTTGCTGTCTATGATGCCGGTTTTAACGGCGGTCCTAGTGAGACGGAGATTGTAGGTACAGTTGATGATGTGACTGAGACTAGCTATATTATCGATGGTGAATCCTACCTGTTCACTCCGGCGACAGAGGTTGAAGGATTGATTGAGGCTGGGTCGCTGGTCAAAGTGCATCTCTACAGCGATGCGGATGGCAACTTTACGATCCGTGAAATCGAACTGGCGGATGCTGATGACCTGTCTGCTGAAAATAGTGACATGGATGACGACGACATGTACGATAATGATGACTCGTACGATGACAATGATGATGATATGTATGACGATGTGGATGATGATAGCAGTGACGACAGCTACAGCGATGATTCAGATGACGACGATTCTAATGATGACAGCGGCAGCCATCACGACAATGATGACGATGACGACGATGATGACGATGACTCAGACGATGAAGATGACTCGGACAGTGATGACGATTCATACGATGATGACGACGAAGACGATGATGAGGATGACGACTGATCGCTGATTAACTAAACGAAAAATTAATAGGGCAGCCAAGTTTGCGGGGCTGCCCTTCTTGTTTATTTGGGTAATGGAAATTTACCAATCTTGAGAACCGCAGTTGTATTGTGCTACTTCTTAACCTCGGTTGTTAATCGTGCTCAGCGTTCACCGGTAATGTAGTTCACTAATTGTTCGATGACAAATCCCTGTTCGGCAATGATCTCTTTAACCACATCTCCGATTGAAATCACCCCCAACAATTCACCGTTTTCCATAACCGGTAGGTGGCGGATATGCTTGTCAGTCATGACTGCCATGCATTCCTGAACGTCTTGATCAGGTTGGATATAGATCACCCGCTCGGTCATGACATCTTGAACAGGTGTATCCTTTGAAGCCTTTCTCTGCAGGACCACCCTGCGGGCATAATCTCGCTCTGAGAAAATCCCTACCACCAGCTCGTCTTCCATTACTAGTAGTGCCCCGATATCTTTCTCTGCCATCAATCGCAGAGCTCCTAGTACGGTCGCCTGCGGTGCGACGAACCAGATCGTATTCCCTTTTAATCTAAGTATTTGGCTCACCTTGCTCATCGCATTCTCCTAAAAGTCAGGGTTGAAATTGCTCCCAAATATTGCCAAAATGATTATACATTAAATGCAACCAATCCGATCAGATTACTGATAAATCTTGTATAATTTCGCAATGCATGGAAGAAAGGATTGATCTATCACCCACTCGGAATAACTTGTCTAATGGCAGCAATCAGTTTGTCCTGCAGCGCGTCAATGTGGGGATCAACTACTTGGCGTGATGGATCTTCATCGTACCAGGCGATGATCTCTTGTGCCCCCTGCCAGAAGGGGATCAGCGGGTGGAAATCGGGTACTAACCGCCGGATCTTGCTGTTATCGAAGATCATGCTGTGGGCTTTATCCCCTAGCAATCCGGCACCCCACTCGGGATCATATGCCGCGATCAAATCTGAGGGCACATGCACGAGCTCCGGTTCAACGCCGGCGGCTTGTCCGACAATTTGGTAGATTTGGTTCCAGCTCAACCACTCGTCCGAAGTGATTTGGAAGGTTTGGCCGAGCGCGTGCGGATTTCCCAGAAGACCCACAAATCCAACCGCAAAATCGCGGTTGTGGGTCAGCGTCCACAGTGATGTACCATCGCCGTGAACAACTACGGGCTTGCCTGCCCGCATGCGCGCGACGGTCGTGTAGCCGCCATGGAAGGGCAGCAGGGTGCGGTCATAGGTGTGGGAGGGGCGGACGATCGTGATCGGGAAGCCTGCCCCCGCAGCCTGTTCTAGCAGAGCTTCACAGGCAGCCTTGTCGCGGGAGTACTGCCAGAAGGGGTTATGCAGGGGTGTGCTCTCGGTAACCGGTAAGAATCCCGGCGGTGTCTGGTAAGCAGAAGCTGAGCTAATGAATACATACTGGTTGGTGCGGTCCCGAAATAAATGCAGGTCGCTCTGCACCTGATCTGGGATGTAGGCCACCCAGTTCACCACGCAGTCAAAGCTCAGCTCTCCCAATACTGCAGCCGTTAAGCTTGGCTGCCGGACATCACCTAGCAGTACTTTCGCACCCACCGGAACCGGGCGGGGACTTTGCCCGCGGTTCAGCAAGTACAGCTCGATACCGCACTCTAGGGCTAGTTCCGAACAAGCCGAGCTGATGATCCCGGTGCCGCCGATAAATAAGACTTTCATGGGAAATCCCTCCAGAAATGATAATCGCTTAAGGGTTAGACTGAGCGATTATTATATCAGCGAGGAGTTTACAGGCCTGGCAAACGTTATTTGAAGAAGACTAAAGGTTACAGGATTTCACGGGTCGCGGCGTACAATCCCCTCCCGCCAGGCAAATACCGCCGCTTGGGTTCGGTCAGAGAGGTGTAGCTTACTCAGTATGTTGCTCACATGTCCTTTGACCGTCTTTTCGCTGATCACCAGGTGCTCCGCAATCTTGGCGTTTGACATCCCCGCCGCGATTAGCCGCAGGACTTCCATCTCACGCTCACTCAGCTCCGTGAAGGGGTTTTGCCTAGCCGCAGTGCGCCCCTGTACTTCACGTATTAGACACGCTGCTACGTGTGGGTGTAGAACTGCTTCGCCCTGGGCAGCTCTGCGGATCACGCCTGCGAGCTCCTCAGAGCCAATATCCTTTAATATATAAGATAAAGCCCCAGCGCGGATTGCCGGAAAGATATGTTCATCCTCATGATAAGAGGTCAGTACAACGACTTGCGTGCGCGGGCTGGTGTTCTTAACCCGCCGAGTAGCTTCTACCCCATCTACACCACCCGGCATTATCAGGTCCATCAGGATCACGTCAGGAACGTATTGGTCAGCTAAACGCACCGCTTCTTCACCAGAACTGGCTTCACCGATCACAGATATATCCGTCTGAGTTTCTAGAAAAGCACGCACTCCCTGGCGCACGACCTGGTGATCGTCCACAATGAGAACAGTGATTGGTTCTTTCATCTATCCACCTCGATGGTGCTTTGGCACCGCGCAATCAATGTTGTCCCCTGCCCCGGAACGCCTTCTACGCTCAGGCTGCCGTCAAGCGCTTGCATGCGCTCACGCATGCTGTGCAAACCTAGACCCTTACCCGCGACGGTGTTCATTTCAAAACCTATACCATTATCGGATATGGTTAAAGACACTTCATCACCCTGCCGATCGATGTTTATCTTGACGACCGTCGCCTCACTATGGCGTGCGACATTGGCTAGACCTTCTTGAGCAATCCGGAACAATGTCCCCACAACTTCCTCGGGCATATGGCTTGCCCCTGATATAACTACTTCGGAAATGATGTCATTTTGCCGCGACCAATCGGCGGCGTACTTTTGTAGAGCTTTGGTTAGACCTTTGTCTTCCAGCGGCATGGGGTGTAGTTCACGTATTAGGGCAGTCAGTTCAGTTTGTGCCTGCCTGGCCAGTTTTTCAGCTTCATCTAAATGCTCGCGCACGGCCGCCGAGTCTTGATCTAGCAGTGCTTTAGCAGTGCCCACCTGCATTGCGGTCGCGAAGACCTGCTGCTTGACACTGTCATGCAAATCGCGCGCCAGTCGATTGCGTTCCTCCAGCGTGGCCAATTCTTGCTGGGTTTGTAGTAAGTTCTGCAGCTGCTCAGCCATGCGGTTTAACTGCTGTGAAAGCCGGCTGATTTCATCCCTAGAGTGATCCTGGATGAAGACCGTGAAATCCCCACTGCTCCAGTGATCGGCGGCTTGAGATACGCTCTGTAATCGTTTCGTCAGCCCGCGGGCGGTGAGGTAGCCAAATATCGTACCCACGACGCCAGCCGCCAATACTAAAACAATTAGACTGCGAAGAATAGAGTAGATCAACTCGAGTAGAGGTAATCCGGAGGGGATGCTTGTTTTCAGGACTACCACCCCCAGCAGCAACCCAGAATTACTTGGTACCGGTAAGGCTATGATCAAACCCTGATCCGGCGTGGTCATTGATACCCGGATGGGATCCTCTTCGCCTGCTTGCGCAGCACCGATCACTGTATCAGTCTCACTTAATAAGGATTTCAGCGCGGCTGCATCAAGTTCTGGGATTCCTGCCAGGTATTCCAGATTTTCGTTTAATACCAGCAGGAACGTGTCCTGATCGCTATTCCCAAGCGTAATTTCTACTCCTGGGTATGATGTTGAGTTCAGGTACAGCCCCTCGGTCGTAGACGTCGATCGCACCCAGTTCGTGAGCCCAAGCAGATCGGGTTCAGTGCGATCAAGATAAGAGGCCACTTGAGGCACAATATAGCTCTTCATCACCGAGATCACGGTTTCAGGGTAGCTGCTGGGGTTCGCTAATATAAACCACAGACCAACTGCGAGGATCACCTCGACCACAACTAATGCGGCCACAGTAACCAGTGTATAACTGAGCGTTAGCTTCCAGCGTAGTCCTCGAAATGGCTTTAATATACGTTCCATGATAATTTGATTATACGTTCTTCTTATCAACCGGGACAGTGGCCCCCCTCGTTTTGGGCCAATTTCGATCGAAGGTAGTCATAACAATGCATCCATACCTTGTATATTCTCCACCATGCTGATTGTGATGAAATCGTCTTTTAAGTCAAGCATCCTCTTTTATCCGGAAATATCCTGCCGCTGGAAGATAAGTAGTGCTAGGATTAATAACGACAAGGTCCATAATCCAATACCCACTGCCGCATGCAGCGGTTCCAGAAGCCCGGATTCAGTACCGCCAATAAGGCTATTGGTCAGCACTTTGGGGAAAACACGCCCGACTTGTCCTAGGATTCCATCAAGCGGCACCAAAACTTGGATAAGAAATGTTTCAATGAGCATGGAAAATGCCAGGCCTCCCCCGATCGCAACCACCGCTGAGCGGAAGGCGACGGCTAATAGGAAAGTCAGAGCTGCATAGGGGGCCATCGCATATATTGAACGCAGGATATTCAGGACCAACTGTCCAACATCGATTTGATCGATAGCCAGTGTGCCATTAAACCAGATGCTAAAAAAGGCCGTAATGGCTGCCCCAGCGGCTAACCCCGCTAGTATGATCATTAGACTGGGTATGAGCAGCGCCGTAAATTTCGCACCGAGCAGCATGAAGCGAGGAATGCCGCGGCTGAGCGATAGACGCAGCGTGCGCCAGGTATATTCTGAGCCAGTCACTGCGCTTACGAATACAACTAGCAGCAGTTCCCCTAAATTGCCTTCAGCGACAAACCGCAGCGTAAAATCTAAGGCCCCTGGCCAAGTGATCATGCTGGGGATTTCGGCTAGGTCTGCGTCGCTGATCGTGACCCCATCCGGGATGTCCTCGATCATCATGAACAAGGCCGAGAAGATAGCCATCACAAACAAGCTGAGCAGTACCAGTTCCACCCACAGCAAGCGACGCCTGAGGTTCTTGGTGTTTTCAATAGTAACTAGATCCCAATACATGACTATACCTCCTGTACATCATTCGTGGTTAACTCCAAGAAGATGCTCTCTAGATCTAACTGCTTGGTAGTCACTTCACCCGGGATTACACCGTTGGATACTAGATGGGCGATGACCGCCTGACTGGACACACCGGAAACTGTGATATATGCACCGTTTGGACGGATATCCCGGCACCCTGACAACGTGCTCAGGCAATGGACTGCTTTTGTTGGAGAGGCGACGCGAACTTTTACAGTCGCAGCCCCGCTTTGCAAATCATTGACCTTGGCCTCCTTAACTACTTGGCCCTGGTTCAATATTGCCACATAATCGCATATCAGTTGGACCTCATGCAGCAGGTGGCTGCTGATGAAAACTGTCACGTCCCGATCCGCAAGTGCAGTTAACAGGTTGCGTATCTCATGCATCCCGGCGGGGTCCATACCATTCGTGGGTTCATCCAAGATTAGCAGTTCAGGGTCATGCAGCAAGCTCATCCCAATACCTAAGCGCTGTTTCATGCCCGTAGAGAATTGGCCCGCCTTTCGTTTGGCCGCATGCTTGAGGCCAACAATCTCCAAGATGTCGTTAACCCGACCATCTGGCAAATCCGGAATTAAGCGGGCAAGTAGGTCGAGGTTTTGCCAGGCTGACAGGTAGGGGAACAATGACGGTGCCCCGATAAGAGCCCCCACCCGCTTCAGGGGGCTGGTTCTTAAGGGTGTGATTGGCTCACCAAATAAGCTGATACTGCCCGAAGTGGGGTACAGCAAGCCAAGTATCATACCGATTGTGGTAGTTTTCCCCGAGCCGTTCGGCCCGAGAAAGCCATAAATCTGCCCTTTAGATACACTCAGACTTACACCGTCAACGGCGCACACCTTACCAAAATACTTTTTCAAATCGTGGATTTGCAGGATAATTTCGCTTTGCATATCGGTGCCTCCCGTTTTTACTGTTCTTCTGCTTCCAGGATACCGGGATTTATTTATTGTGTCATGCGTCTGTGGTCCCTTTCGTGATAGGTCTCAGGGAGTGATAATTGATTGTGGTTGTTTTCTCTACCGCTCATTGCAATTTTCAGGAATTGTATCTTCTGTGAAGATGTGGATTAATTGATTGCCTTCACTGACGATGGATTTTATTTCCTTGTACAGCGAGATAATGGACAAAATAACAGCGCCCTGGCGCGCCAGGGCGCCGTGCCGTGTTCAGTTCAGTAGAAAATCCCCTCCCACTGATGATAGTCTCCAATCAGATAAGGGTCGCTACTAATCCCGTTCTTGGTCTTTCGGACCGCGCATCCCGTTAAGGAAGTTATCGAGTTCACGCCCAGCAATGTCCTTGCTGCCCAGACCGAAGGCCAACGCGAAGGCCTGGCCGATGGCAAACAGGGTGATGGCAAAGGCCAGACTGATGATCTCGTTTGCTACACCAACCTCACGGAAAGCGATTGCTGCGGCAAAGACAATGATAACAATCTGGGCGGCGCGCTTGATAAAGTTAGCCTGTTTGAATGGTTGGCGAACATCAACCGGCGCTACCTGGGGCCTCGCTTGGAATGGTCGTTGGAGATTGTTCCACGAGTTGCAGGTTTTGGATATCATCTTCAAAGCTGTGCAACATATCTTGATCCCTGCAACCCGGGTTTATTTTTTTCTATCCTAGAAATGGGATAGAGGGGATTTTAGATATAATTCTAGGACTACCAAAGGTATACCCTAGCGGCAGATCAGGGTTGGAATATCACTCTCGCGCAGTACCTGGTCAACACTGCTGCCGAGGACTGATTTCTCCAACTGGAGAATATCCATATCCCCCCATCAGGATCAAGTCACAGCCGGCTTCTGCTGCGGTCTGCAGGATAGAATCGGCCACTGGACCATTATTTTCGAAATAATACGCCTGGATACCATATGAATTCAGGTATTTCTTTGCATCATCTATGACTCGGGATGAAGGGGTAGCTGCTTCCTTTACAGTTAAGACGTTGAGACTCACATTCCAGCGCCCAGCGATGTATGCACTGATGTATAGCGCCTCATCAGCTTTGGGGCTGCCATCGTATGCTAACAGGACCTTTTGAATGGGCAATGGTTCACCTGGTACTGCCAGGATAGGCGTTGGGCAGCGTCGCACTAGGGTGTGGAATCCTGAGCCGAGCTTGGCGATTGGTCCTGGTGCCGGGGGATAAGAGAGCTTGATCACCAGCAGGTCGACCCAGCGGGATCTATCACAAAGCACTCTAGCGATTGTCCCATTCTCGAAAATTAATTTCCTGCTGACTTTAGTGTTTTCACAGCAGCGAGTAAATTCTTCGATCAGTAAATCCTTTTCACCCGCGATATCTTGAGCCCCATAGTTGGTTACATGCAGCCCATAGATTCGTGCACCCTCGAGCTGGGCGATAACCAAGGCTTGCTCCAAAGCTGGCCATGATGTCCCATCACCTGCTATTGGCACCAAAATATCATCAAACAATGGGGCATTATCCCCGTTATTACGGCGTTCTGCCCGCCATTGACCGGACGCTGGTCCCCGCTCGAATACATCCGGGGTGAGGGAATTTAGTACTTTGCGTCCTGCGCGGGCTGCTTTCCGGGTTGGTGTTGGGCTAGTTCTGCTGACGAGATCGCTGAGTGCAGCTTGGGTTTTGATATCCAATCCCAATGCATCGCTGAGTTCTTTACGATATTTCGAAACCCATATGTATAGATCAGCCTCACTGCGTTTTGGGAAGTCGCGCAGAATACCTTTCTCCCGGATCAAGTGGACGATTGGCAAGTAAACCTTGTCATACCAATTGGCAGCTGCTTCTTCGTACGAGATCTCCTGCTTATGATCAATCCCCATGAAGTAGCGGTGGACGTCGATATGTTCTGCTAACTCTCTATACCTGCCGGGCGAGGTTACGCTCAGATCAGCATCAGGCCGCGAAACATCCAGGTGAGTGAGTTTTAAAAAATCTGCATATTCTGCCTTGATGATCAAGTCATCAAGATTTTCATCTGGAGAGAGGGGGACCGGCGAATGGAACTCTGTGACATATGCCTGGATATGGGTGGCTCCAACCTGGCGGGCGATGGAAATACGGTGATTGCCGTCCAAGACGAAGTATCCCTCACCGATCCGGTACAAATCTACTGGGGGGATTTGACTGCCGTCTGATATGGCGGTTTTAACTCGTGCCCAACGACCTTCGTCTACGCTTGCGCGCGGCCGGAAATCACGGGTGAAATCTTGGTAGCGACCCACGCTTCCGACAATGTGATCGAGGGGAACCTCAACCAGGTTTGCTTTTGAGGCTTGCACCGCTTGTAATCTTTTCCGTACTTCTTCAAATGGGAGCAGGTCATCCGTCTGCCCGGTAAGTTTAGTTAGGATGTCTTTTAGAGCTGCTTTTCGACGTGCGCTGCGGAAGTCTTCAACTGCTCGTGAGTAGTGATAAATCGACAAGGAATCTCTCCAAGAAACGTTGACTCAATGATTAAATTGTACCAGCGACCTCGAAAAACCACATCGTAGAAGGTTTCTTATTGATTATATGGCGACGTTTTCGGAGCCGCCGTTAAATTGGTTGCGTACAATATTGCCGAAATCGGATTTGTTGATCATCAGCCGATCTACTACGACCAATCACCTGAGCAATTCCGGTATCGGGAATCATACAAAAATCATGATGTCATAATCCTGCTTGATGCTCAAACGAACAGTGGATTGATGATCTCCAGGCTGATGGAGTGCAGCGGGAATCTGCCCTGGCTGACTTACGACAGGTCATTCTAGGCGGATTACCATATGCGCTTCACAGATGGCTTCCAACCAATGATCCCCGCTTTGCATCATTAGCAGAGGAAGTTGCCCAGGATACCCTGTTGCGCGTTTTATACCGCCTGGATACTTTTGAGGGGCGCAGCCAGTTCACTCCCTGGGAGCACAAAATTGCGGTGAGAATTGCCCTGACCGAGCTTCGGCGCAAACGGTGGGAGAATGTCTCACTGGATGATTTGGTTGATAGAGAGGAACGTCCTCCTCTTGCTGGTTTGATGATCGATAATCAAGCTGCCACGCCAGAAAATATTGTCGAGGGTGCTGATATGATGCAGCGCGTGCAGCGGATTATCGCCGAGGAATTGACGGATAAGCAGCGCCAGGCAATGATAGCGGTTGCGATCAATGGCATGCCGCTTGAAGAGGTCGCCCGCCGAATGGGCACCAACCGTAATGCACTTTATAAGCTGATGCACGATACCCGTTTGCGCCTTAAGCACAGGCTGGCACAAGAAGGACTAACACCCGAAGATGTTCTTGCTGTTTTTGAAATGGGTAAGAATTTTTTGGTCTGAGACGTCAGATATACAGACTATGAGCGAAAATAATATTCTCAATAAAATCATTAAGCGTTTGAACGCTGGAAAACGAGCATCGCAGCCGAAATCGACTGCACAGCATGATGCTGCGATGATGGTCAAGCTGTTTCATATGGTGGAAAATACCGGTGAAGTTGAACTAAGTTGTGATGAAGTATTTGATTTAATTGACCAATATGTTGAATACGATGTGGGCAGTGATAATGCCGCCAGTTTGTTACCCCTGGTAAAAAAACATCTTGATCGATGCCGAGGCTGCCTTGAGGAATACGAAGCTCTGGCAAGGGTCATAAAAGCTTCCTCAGAACTAAGCGCCTGATTAGTAATAATCTTTCTTGTCGACTCTGACCTAATTACTCGCTACAATTACGATGAATTCTTCTAGGAGTGAATGCAAGAAATCAGACTGGGAATTATATGAACCCTTTCCGCGGTGAGCCTATGGATAATCATAATCAGGATCAGGAGGCTTTTTTCAAAGGCCTGGAAAGAAGCGGCTCGAATGGGTGAGCGAAATTCGTGACGCATTCCCATAATATCCCCTGGGTTTATTTGATTGGGTCTATGATTTGGTTTGACAGCTTGGTCTCAATTGGCGGGCTAATTGTAGAAACGAACATGTGTGTCTGCACTGCTGGGCTCGATTTTGCTGAAGGCGGAGATTGAGTTTTTTATCGGAGATTTCAGGTCGTGTTATGTTCGTTCATTTTTGCGGATCAGATCTGTTCCGATAACCAGTAGAAATGAGATCAGACCCAACAGCAGCGCGGCGCTGTAGGCACCAGTGTATTGGCGTTCATCCAAGGCGCGGTAAATGTAAAGTGTTGCGGTTTCAGTCCGCCCCTGGATGCCTCCGCCAACTACCAGGATAGCTCCAAATTCACCCAGGGCGCGGGCAAATGTCAGCATGATCCCGTAAATAATTCCCCAACGCAACGCTGGGAAGGTCACCCTCCAGAATATTTGCCAGCCATTTGCTCCCATCGTGGCTGCGGCCTGTTCCTGATTGATCCCTAAGTTCTCCAATACGGGTATCAGCTCCCGAATCATAAAGGGCATCGTTACAAATAATGTGGCCAGAACCATGCCTGGAACCGCGAACGCTACTCTGATCCCCAACGGTTCTAATAATGGTGCGAATAATCCATTCCTGCCAAATAGCAGTAGTAACATGTAACCAACGACTACTGGAGATATTGCAAAAGGTAGATCGATCAGGCCGTTGAGTAAATTTCGTCCTAGAAAACTATCTCGCACAAGAACCCATGCAGTCAATATGCCAAAAATTGTGTGAACTGCCACAACGACTAGACTGATTAATAGTGTTAATCGGAATGCTTTTAATACATCAGGTTGGCTCAGTGAGCGTACGATCGCACCCAATCCGTCTCGAAAAGCACCAATTGTAAGCGAAACAATCGGCAAAAGGATCAGTGTGCCAACATAGGCAACGACCAGAGCAATCAGGATACGCTGAATCCAAGGATTTTCTTTGGATAAGGTTTGCGGAATAGAATTGAGCTGTGTATTGGTAGTGTTCATTTAACAATATTCCGTTCGCGACGCTGGAGCCAATTGACCAACATCATCAGGCTGAATGCGATCGCTACCATCACGATCGATACCGCGCTCGCTCCCAACCGGTTCTCTGATTCCACTTCGCCCAGCAAGTAGACTGCTGCGGTTTGTGAATAAAATGGAATGTTGCCTGCCACGATAACCACCGAACCAAACTCACCAATCGCCCGAGCAAAGCTGAGTAGGGCTCCGCTCGTGAGGGGTAAAATCAATGGCGGCAGAGTGATGCGCAGGAAGATTGGCCAGGCTCCCGCTCCCAGTGTAGCGGCAGCGTCTTCCTGGGTGCGATCCATGCCTTGCAATACCGGTTGGATGGCGCGCACAACAAACGGAAAGGTGATGAACAGGAGCGCGAGTACAATTCCTGGCGGGGCAAAAATAATTGAGATACCAAATACTTCCTTCAGCCAGGCGCCGAGAGCCTGCTGCGGTCCGAAGAGGATCACCAGCATTACGCCCGTCACTAAAGTGGGGATTGCTAGAGGGACATCAACCAGACTGTTGAACAGTGTCTTTCCGGGGAAATTGTAACGCACGATAACATACGCGGTTACTGTGCCCATCACTGTATTGATGATGGTCATGACGGCTGAGGTCCATAACGTTAAGAACAAAGCATGCCGGGCGATTGGCAGCGTTATCTGATTCCACAAGCCGGTTAAACCTTCGCGGAGCCCGTCTTGAAAGATTACCAGCAGGGGAATAATCAGTAGAAAGGCTAGATAGGATAATGCCGCTCCGCGTACGCTCCAACGCCCCCATGATAGGTTAATCCTATGAGCACTAACGTGTTGGTCTTGTTTCAATTTATGATCAAGATGAATTACACTCATTTTTGCTCTGTGTAACCTCAGTTGTGGTTTTATTTACTGCACAGTTAGCCCCGTAGAGTTATCTCCTTAGCCCGGTTATTCGATCAATTCGTCCTCGATAATAATTAGACCTAACAATAAGAATGGAGCAGTTTGTGATTTTTTCCAATGTCTGGCCAACCATACCATTCAATGAAATTCTCCCACCCGAATCTGTTAGAGGTGCGCCCAAAACTACCAGATCATAGCCATTCTCCTGGACCTCCGAGCAAATCTCTTCGGAGACTGCACCATATCGGATGGTCGTAGTGGCAGGGACGCCCATCAGTGATAGGGAGCGCATACCCCCCTCCAGGAATCCCTCAACCCGGTTGTTCAAGTCTAGATCTCGCACCGTTGCGGGAAGAACTGAGAGTAAGGTTGCTTCTGCGCTTAGATGGCGCACCAGACGCCCGGCGAAGAGCACATCGTCTTTACCCGGCTCGCCACTAGTAACACAAATAAGCGCTTTGACTGGTGCTGACTGAGGCTGCGGAACCAATAGCAGGTGATGTTCGCCAACCTCCATGATTTGCTCGGCGAGTTGGGAATCTTCCTGGTGCCCATACCCCAGAATAACCAAGTCGTACGGACGTTTTTCGACTGCCCGGGTGATGGCTAGAGCGGTTGGTTCTGGAATAGGTAGCATTTCGATTGCGGCCAACCCACTGCCTACCTGTTTGCGCGCTTCTTCCAGATGAGCCTCAAGCATTTCATTTGACTGCCCGCAGCCCAACAGGGTAACCCGTGCGTGGGCTAATCTTCCAATCTGCCCTCCCAAAGTGATGGCTCCCCGGGACCGCAGTGATCCATCTGTGACTATCAGGAAATTCAAGCCTGGGTGTGCAAGAGCATGGATCCGATGGACGCCCACCCAGGCTTTATCGCCTGAATGTAGCGGATACCGGCTGGCTTGTTCCGGTGAGCGTGTCGCGTCTACCAGGAAAGAGTTGGTGCCGAAAGCGACCAGCGGTGATATTGGGCGTACGCCTGGAATCGGGGGCAGTATAAGGCGCAACCGTTCATGCGCACCAGCGAAAGACACTTCCTCAACTTCTGCTTGTCCCAAATTCGGACAATCCAAAGTTGCGGCTTCTGAAGCTAGGGCAACATCCTCCGGCCGAAAGAGTACTTGGACCCGGCGGTCGTTCCCAAATTCATGAATCTCTTTAGGAGTATGAAAATACCACTTGCCCAACTTTGCACCTTCTTGGGTCATATTGCCGACCAACAAGTTTGCTGTGCCCAGAAAGGACGCAACAAATTCAGTCTGGGGCCGTTGGTAGAGCTCTTCAGGAGTACCCACCTCCAGCAAACGTCCGTAGCTCATGACACCAATTCGATCAGCGAGGTCAAAGGCTTCTTCCTGATCATGAGTGACAAATATCGTCGCAACCCCCAGTTTCCTTTGAATTGTCTTTAGGTTTCTACGTAATTCAACCCGGATCTTGGCGTCCAAAGCGCCGAGCGGTTCATCGAGTAGCAAGACGTCCGGCTGGTAAGCTATGGCTCGGGCTAGGGCTACTCGCTGTTGCTGCCCGCCCGAAAGCTGCCATGGCATTCGGCTTCCTAACCCGGCCAAACCGACCAGTTCTAGCAGCTCATCTCGTCTTTGACGGCGTTTGGTAACCGGCACTTTGCGGATACTCAGCCCAAATTCAACATTGTCTGCTATGGTCATATACTGGAAAAGTGCGTAATTTTGAAATACAAACCCCACCCTTCGCTGTTGGGGTGGTAGCCAGGTTACATCCCGGCCATGCAGCAAGATCCGCCCCTGGTCGGCTGCAACCAGACCCGCGATGATGCTCAATATGGTAGTCTTACCGCTGCCACTGGAACCAAGCAGAACGAAAAACTCACCATCTTCGATCTCCAAAGACACATTATTAACCACTGGATGGTCATCATAACGTTTGGTGAGCTTTTCCAGGCAAATTGACATGGTCAAGCAATCCCTTTCCTTGATCTTTTATTACAGCAAATACCTCTGAGGAGTTTATTCGGTTTATGCACGATCAATTGTTATATTAGTTCTTATTAATACAATCATTACGCATCCCATTGCGGTTGAGAAGGTCACCTTTTGGTTGAACCCATTCAAGCAACAAAACGGAAGATTGCTTCCGTCGCAAGGTTTCGCCCTTGTTTCATCTTTATAGTTTAACTGGCGGGGATGACATCAGAGATGATGAAGGTGTGACAAAGCTGTGATATGTTTGGAGCTGAGGGGTACGTACAAAAATCCAGACGCTAACAGAAGTTCACTTACACTGTTCGCCGAATTTACGATATATTCACTATATTTCTTGACAATCCAGTCATTGTGAAACAAGCAGAAGGACAGAAATGGCAACCTTGGACTAATACAACCCAACGTGTATAAGGAAGATTGCTTCGGTCGCTGCGCTCAAGCCCAATGTGGTTCGATTTCCGTTTGTCCAAGTAATTTGTTTAATCCGCTAATGAGACCTAATTCGCTAATGGGCTTGCTTATCCAGAGCATCAATGAGTTTTAGCCCATAACCTTTGGCGGGTATGGTCTCAATGAAGATCGGTTGAGAGGGATCTGGCTCAATCTTTACGCGCAAGCGGCGGACGAGCTGCCGGAGCATATCGCGATCACCTCCCCCAGGACCCCAAGTGTAATTGATCAAATCCTGAATGGTCAGGATATGTCCAGCGTGAAGCATCAAATATTCCAACAACCGATTTTCTAAATCGGTGAGAGAAATGGGTATCCCATCCCGGTTCCGCACTTCCCGGCGGTCTGTGTCTAATGCAAGTGCGCCGGCTTTCAGGACGCTCGCCTCAGGCCCTCGCAAAGACCGCCTCAAAACAGTCTTTACCCTCGCGATGAACTGGCGTGGGCTGAAAGGCTTAACAATATAATCATCCGCCCCCATTTTTAGGCCATGGACGATGTCGTCTTCTTCGCCGCGCACTGTGAGCAGGATGATAGGTGTATCAGCTTTTTCACGGATACGCTGAAGGACGGTAAACCCATCTGTTGCAGGAACTGTCTTCGGAAGATTCACATCCAAGATGACAATATCTGGTTTTTCCTCCTTCCAACGGTGTAGGGCACTCTCGCCATTCTGAGCTTGGATGACCTGGAATCCCGCTTTTCGTAAAGAGAAAGCAACCAGTTCCGCTAATACAATATCATCATCGACAACCAAGGCTTTCATAAGTCTTCCTCCTGCTTGCTCAAAGACAGGGCTACAGTTGGAATAGTGAACCAGAAAATCACCCCGCTACCTTGTCGGTCCTCCACACCAACCTGCCCTTTTTGAGATTCCACGATTGCCTTGACAACGGATAATCCCAGGCCAGCGCCATACTCAGTTCTTCCATCCTCCGATTTCCCGTGACCAAAACGGGTAAAGAGATTTTTTTTGTCTTCCGGTGTAATACCGGGTCCCTGATCAGCGACGAAGACTTTGACATCATCAGTTGTTGCCACTGCGCTTAAAAAGATCGTCGAACCTTGAGGGCCCCATTTAATGGCGTTGGATAATATGTTAACCAATACCTGACATGTGCGGCGTGCATCAGCCTGCACGAGGGGCATATCTACGGGTACTTCAATTTGCAGATATTGGTGATTTTTCTCCATCAACGGCTGCATGACTCTGGCAACTTCATGAATAACTTCAGCTAGATCCGTTGGGCGGGGAGAGACCTGGAAGCGACCGGCCTCGATGCTTGCACCCTCTAAAAGGTTGTCGATTAAGTTTTGCAAGCTCAAAACGCCCAAATGGTTTGATACTAACAGCTCGCGGATTTCAGCAAGGTTTAATTCGGGAAGTTGATCTAATAGTAACTCAATTGATACAGCCAATGCAGTGAGTGGTGTACGAAATTCATGTGTGATATTCCCCAGGAAATCCCCTAATAACCCACGCATGGCCTCCTCGTTGCTGATATCCCGTATCGATATAGCCAGGTTCGCTTTACCTGCCTCGGGTGGCGCCAGCCGGGCTCCGCTGATGGCAATGGTCTGTGGACGCTCGTTGACCAGGATTATTACGATCTCTGGCTTTGTGCCGGGTAAAGGGATGCGCTGGCTGAAGGGAATTTCTCGATCAGTTAAAAGAAATACTTCATCGATGGCTTTTCCAAGGACCTGCTCTTGCCCATAGCCCGTAATCCGCTCTGCTCCGTGGCTAAAAAAGGTGATACGACCCTGTCGGTCAACTGTAACGATTCCCTCGACAACAGACTCCAGTAAATAATCCCCCCAATCCTTCTCCTGGTTCAGTTCTTCCAGGCTGTGCCGGAGCGCAATCCGGGCATCCTCCAAGGCGTAGGATACCTCAGCAATCTCTCTGACCTTTGTATTCGTAATCACCGGCGAAACCAGATCTCCCTTGCGCAGTGCAATGGCTGAATCTCTCAGCCGCCCAAGCGGGGCGCTCACTCGTTTAGCAAGCAGAGTCGCCATGATTGAGCAGAATATAGTGACGATCAGAATTCCACCCGCGACATTCCGGGTCAATCGCTGCTGCGCAGCGGCAATTGCAGTCCCTGGCAAAAGCACAATTGTATCTAATCCCGCCTCACCATAACTGGATCGAATTATGAAGTTACTGGTACCATCAATGGTAACTTTATCCGTAGATGTATCATTCACGGGTGAAATCTCACGCGCTGGTTGGCTGGCGATCGCCTCCCAGGTCTGGTCGTTATCCGGGAAACTTCCCCCAATAAGTTCACCATTGTAAAGAAGTAGAAGTTCCAAACCGATTTGCTCGCTCAACCTAGATGAGAAATTGTTGCTTAACGCCTGTCCTACAACCACAATGTCCGTCGATTTGCCCATAACTGGATGGTATGCCAGCAGCCAGCCAGGTATATCACTGCCAGAAGGTGATGGATAAATATTCTTCGATAAAACGGTTATGCAGGTTTGAGCCGGGATTTCGAAACCGGCTTGGGCAACAGGTTCTCCATGTCGGTCGCAGATCATTACCATGTCCAAGTTTGCACCTAACCGGAGCGTATCCAAATACGGGTTCAATCTTTCCGAATCGTCAAGCTCTAATAATGTAGATAAAGTAGGGCGTTGGGCTGTGAGGATCGCCAGGTTGCTTAATTCGTTATATCGGGCATCCATCAGCGCCTTTACCGTCTGATTACCCTGATTGACCAGCTCCCAAGCCTGGAGGTCTAATTGTCCGCGGATCAGCCATATCGCCGGGATGCCGATCGTGCAGGCAGTCAGGCTGATGATGACAATGATCAGGATCACACCCTGAGTTGGTAAATTTAATAGGTGCGCCTTGGTTTTCTTAGCCATAAGAGAGGTTTCATCGATCAGGTCACGACGTCTCACTTGCCTGAGTTTGATAACGAATCAAAAAGCAGCTTTATTTCGGGACTCTTATGTCGTCCTAACGAAATGGTCAGTATGTTCTGATAGTTGTTCTCCCTGATTATCATTGGCAGTACCACAGCTTTGAAAAGTAAAAGTTTGGTTTGTGACGGATAACGTGGCTATCACTAGCTTTCTCTAAATGTTCTGTCCACATCCAGCTCGGGGGTCACCCAGATCGTTGCATGAGCATAGGAATACTGGCGTTTAATACTTGTCAGTACATCTTGCCGAAATTACTTTGCACTAATCCCATAGTTAAGAATTTACTCGTTCAGGCGTTGGACTTTAGCTACTGTTAATGGGTATATCCCCTTGTCGCCAAAGAAGGCGGGTGTAATCTGTTCCCATCCACCGAAGTACTCGACTGTGAAAAGGTCCTCGATATCCGGATAACGATCCGATGTAGATTTAGCTACTTCCGGGTCGACGGAGCGTAGTCCATACTTAGCAAAAATCTCTTGCGCTATCTGTGTAAACAGGAAATCCACAAAGGCTTCGGCTACTGCGCGGGTTTCATGCTTGTCCGCATAGGCATCGATCACTGCGACAGGATTCTCAATGTGGATTGTGGAACGTGGGATGACCAGTTCATATGCCTGACCACTCATTTGGCCCACCAGGACCTCATTCTCATAGGTGATTGCGAGATCGCCGACCCCTTTCTCGAAATTAGTGATGCTTTCTCGGGCGCCCTTGTCCATCACGGTGACATTGTTCAGCACTGCAAGGAGAAAATCTGTCGCCTCAGCCTGGTCATCTTTCGCTACGCCTTCAACAAAACCACGTTCTGCAGCGCCATAAAGCGCCAGTATATTCCACATAGCTCCACCGCTGGTCTTTGGATTTGGTGTTAGGATTTCAATCCCCGGCTTTGCTAGGTCTGCCCAGTCATGTATTGCTTTCGGATTGCCTTCCCGTACCGCAAAAGTAACAATGGATGTGCTGACCATCCCTTTATAAGGACCGCTCTTCCAGTCGTGAGTGATCAGGCCAGCATTCTGAATGCGGTTGATATCAGCTTCCAAAGACAGTGCGGCAACATCAGCTTCGAATCCTTCGACGATGGCGCGGGATTGAGCTCCTGAACCCAGGTAGGATTCTTCAAAGACGACTTCCTGCCCGGTTTTTTCTTTCCACAATGCCTGGAAAATGGGGATCAATTCCCGGTAGGCTTCACGCGGCGTTGTATACGCACCCAAGGTCAATTTCACTTGTTCTCCGGTTGTCGGGCGGGATTCTCCAGCAGGAGAAATGCTGCAGGCTGACAAGAAGATAAGCACAATTAGTGTCAAAAATATTTTTTGATATATATTCAGCGGCTCGAAGCACATCTCATCGCCTCCTATTCACAGATTGGATGCCCATACTAATAGTTTAGCTTCGTGTCATGACAGGGGTGATGATGAAGCTGTTATATATCTGTGACAGCAGAATGCCCCTACAACTTTCTGGCACTTTTATCGTGGTCCTTATCTGCTGGGCATCAAGAAACCCGGTGGCAGTATCCAGGCCTTGATATCCCGCCTGATGGATCTCAATCTGATCGAGACATTCCGCCCATGGGCAGCCGAAGGCGCCGGCACGGGCGGCAGGTTTACGGATCTGGTACGTCTGACCGATCAGGGTCGTCTTGCTTATTGGTTGCTCACCAACCAGCAGCCGCTGGAGAATGAATACGAGTTGCTACTCGAACGCCATGTATCGCCAGGCACACGCAGCCGGATCCCTCGATACCCACGGATATCGACTGGGCCGATGCGCCCGAAACCTGGTGGCAGCTGGTGGAGGATGTCTGCTGGGAAGCCTGAGTGACCCAGCACTTGCCCACCGTGATGCCTGAGTGCAACCTTCCGGCGCCAGAAAGACTGTCAGACCTTCAAGGAATCGTTGGTCGACCAATACACCACACATGGCATGCGCTTGCGAGCGAATTTACCGGTGGTGTCTAAGGGTTCCTGGCTTTTGTCTGAAGCCCTGCTTGTCCGCTTGACTCCCTCCCTCATATCAATATAATATTCTATAGGCAAATTGAAGCGGTCGGTGCAAGACGGCTTCCTCAAACCAGCTTCATCCCATCCATCCATGCCAGAAAGCCGACCCATCCATATCGACCGGTGCAACGTACCCGTATATGCACTGGACAGTCAGTATCTCGAAAGGTCTCTACAAGGAAAGGGAGGGCAGGATGAACGTGTTTATCACTGGAGGGACTGGATTTATCGGCTCGCACCTCGTGAAACGCCTGGTTCAAGATGATCACCAGGTTACCTGCCTGGTGCGGAAGACCAGCGACCTGCGTCTCCTGCAAAGCTTGGGAGTCGCGATGGTAGAGGGGGACATCACCCAGCGCGCGAGCCTACGCCCGGGCATGCAAGGATGCGAGCGGGTGGTTCATTTGGCCGCCGCTTTCAAATTCTGGTTGCCCGATCCCGACATTTATCGCCGAGTCAACGTGGAAGGCCAGCGCAACGTAATGGAAGTCGCCCTAGAGCTGGACATCCCGCATGTCATTGACGTCAGTACCGCTGGAATTTGGGGCAACGCTAAAGACAAACCAACCAATGAGAGCAGCACATTTGGTGAGAAACGGTATGGACGCTATTTTCAAACCAAGTACGAAGGTCACCTGCTTGCCTGGGAGATGTATCAGAAACGCGGCCTACCCCTTGTGAGCGTGTTGCCGGTGGCTGTGACTGGCGCAGGCGACGATTATGTATTCGGTCCAATGATGCAGATGATGAAAGCCGGTCAGTTTTCCTCTCATCTGTTCCCCGAGAACAGAATGCCAACCGTCCATGTGCGGGATGTGGTAGAAGTGATCACACGCCTGCTGGTGAAAGACGGTATAACAGGCGAAAAATATATCGTCGGCAAGGAAAACCCGACCAACCGCGAACTGGATGACATGATGTGTCAAGCGCTTGGTCTTCCGTGTCTTCAAAAAACTATGTCTGGCAGCCTGGCTCTGATTACAGCCTATGCGTTGACACGCATCTCCGATATCACCAAGAAGCCACCCCTATTCGAATACGAAGGCATCAAACAGCTTCAATGCGATTGGCAGGTAGACGGGAGCAAAGTCGAGCGTGAATTAGACCTGGCCTACACGCCGGTGCACCTGGCCTTCGAAGAGCTGGCAGCTTGGTTGCTGGAGGAAGAAGGCAAAAAAACTGCTGTACCGGCGTAATCGGTGTGCCCAGTTGTTCCGACCTGACGAAAGGTCTCCGCATTATTTTCCAGCAGGAGAAAGGTTCATTTATCCGATCTTTTTCAAAAAGTTGCTGATAAGGGTTGACAAATAGGCGAAATAGTGTAAATTAATAATCACAACCAAATAGGCCAGTTTTCTAAACGTATGCCTTTCTGCCCTCGTGCGGGATGGCAAAGCCAGAGAGACTGAAGCTGTCTTTCCGGTTATCGTTGGTCGACCAATGCGCCACACGTGGCATTCGCTTGGGAGCGAATGCAGCGGTGGCGTTTTTTGTGTTCTGGCAAAACTGGAGGTGGCATCGTGAACGAAATCGTCATACCAAAGCGCTTTATCATCCTCGGCTTGGTTTTGATTGGCCTGGTTGCGACGGCGATTTGGTTCGCGCCGCAGCTCTACGGCAGCTCCCCGGCGCAGGCTGGCGAGGCTGCCACACCTGTCTCTCCATCGATTGACCAATCGGAAGCCGAGGATCCCGCTGCCAGGGATGCCGCCCTTGCCGGCGCCAAAGCAGCAATTGGTAGAAGGTCATCTGGTAAACGAAACAATATTGTTCAGCCAGGCCAGTTGTCGATTTGGAGCAATCTAAAGGAGGAATAACCCCAAATATAGAAGTATCCCACAATCACCATTCCGGTTCTGGCAGCCGATCTGCCGGAACCGGATATCTTTCACTCTTTCAGCCAATCAGTATTTGTCCACAATTTTGTCCGATAAATTTAGACCCAATCGGTTATTAGAACATGTTTAATCTAGATATCTCCATGTGGTTCTTATCAGGTAGTTTCCTGGATAAACGAAATTGTCAAACGAGGGAAGATGATGACGCGGGATGAAAAACCTGTTTATTCCGAAAGTCGATGGCAAACGGTGGCCGAGTTATCGCTACGCGGCAAGTTGGGTTGTGAGCATGAGGGCATCGGAAAAGGTTGCAGAAATTCTAATGAGCATTCATATCCCTGATAGAGTTCTCGTGGAGGCAAAGCAAGCAGTTGCCAAGGTAATGGAAAAGGAAATGTCTAACATGGTGGCCGATCAGGCACAACGGGTCTTCACAATACTGGTCCAGACCCAAGTAGCTCAATCATTGGAAACGCCTGCAGCTGAAGCCGACAGCAGTGAAACGCATTCACCATCGAGAGGATGGAGTTTCTTTCTCACTGAAAAAAGAATATCAGAAACCAAGTTGGGTAATCCAATGTATCATGTTGTAATAAACGTTTATCTCTATCACGAAGGTCGTCAGGCTTAGTCAGATGAAAGTTGCAGCCGGAGAATTGGTTCCTCTCTCTTCAGAGGTGCAAGTCTGAGAAAACAACTGTACTTTTCCAATTTTGACAAGCACAGTTTGTTGCACGGAATTAATTTTCAAGGGTGTCTGGCGGTACCACTCTGCTCTTTATATCAAGTCGTAAAATCGGATAATTTCTATACTGTCTACCTTCCGATGGCTATTCTTCACCTAGACTCTTGATTATTGAGGTTCATATTATTTGATTAAGGTTCGCTCCTTTGCATATTAGGCGAACAAGCTTAACCGATTTTCGTAAACGTCAATAAAATCGGAGGGAGGTGTTCATTCATGAAGTAATACATAACCCGATTCCACTCTTAGCGAAGTTACTACGGCATCCAATAACGTTAAATCGGGTGTGAATTCTATTGGGAGAAGTTGGTCCAAAATTGCCGTCGTCTCCGACAGGTAGGTGTCATAATTGGCGTGGAAAGCATCCCAGTCCTCCACCTCTATCGTGTCTGGTAAGACGGCCGTGGTCAGCGGGAAGAAGGCGGCCACGTAATAAGCTCCATCGTCAGTGAAACCCTGGAAAGTGTAAAAAAGCTCCTGGCTGAGCATGATCGGGTGCGGATCCTGGCTGTGCTGGCTGATGAAACGGAGACCCTGGATATTGCCGGAAACAAGATACTGAGCCTGAGCGTGGAACACCTGAGCGGAGTTGGTAAGTGGTAGCAACGGCAATTCACCGGCGGGTACCGTCCCTCTTTCCGCCAGTAGATTTCGCAATGTTTCAATTTGAGTTTGGACCAACGGGTTGATATCGACCAGCTCAGCCAGCGGGAAAACGAGAATCTGCGCCTCGGCCGCCAGATTAAAACCCATCGGTCGCCGGGACGGCGACAGGCCTGGGTCGGCAAATGTGAAGCGTATGTGTTCAGGGATAGCAAGCCAGTACGATGGGCCTTCCAGAATTTCCGGAAGAGGTGTGGCAGGTTTCACCTCCGGCCAGATGCTGATAGCCAGCGATGGGTCAGCGGAAAAGTGAACGCCCAAATAATCAACAGTGAATGGATCTTGCCCGTTAGCGGTGATCGTTCCATCTAGCTGGTTGCCCCACAGGCTGCGTCCGCTAATTTGAGCAATAGATTCCGGTACTGGACCGCTCAACTGGTTGTAGCTCAAATCGAGTTCGGAGAGCTGGCTCAGATCTGCCCAACGCCGCCGGAATGACGCCACTGAGTTGATTGTGTGACAGGTAGAGAGAGTATAACTGGACCAGATTGCCCAATTCTGCGGGAATGACGCCGCTAAGCTGGTTGTGAGAGAGAACGAGCGACTGTAAGACTCTCCAATATTACCCAATGCTGGTGGAATTGACCCGCTGAGCTTGATTGTTACCCAAAGAGAGGGTTCGCAGTTTCGGCAAGTCACCCAATTCGGTGGGAACAGGACCCGCTGAGCTGATTGCCCGACATATCAAGAGAAACCAGCTCGGATAGGTTACCCAGTTCTGTCGGAATGGGTCCGAACAGCCGGTTGGACCGACAAACCGAGCGTACGCAAGTGGGATAGGTTGCCTAGCTCAGGTGGCAAGATACCTGTCAGCTGGTTGTAACCCAGGCTGATGTGGCTGATGTGGCCGCCTGTACACTCGATTCCTGACCAGTGCACAGGTGTAACCGTTGCCAGCCAGCCGCTGTTATCGACCCAACTGGGCCCATTCGGTGCTGGTGTACAGGGCGACCAATGCTTCACACTCAACGGAGGGGATCTGGTTCACATTTGCGCAGTCAAATCCAATAGTAGCATTTGACGTTACTGTGCCAGATAAGCCCGTATTCTGACGTCGTCTTATCTCCTACATCCCTATCTGATAGTTGTTTATTTACTACTGTCGAGGTATGCTGGGTTCCTTGTATCTGTTCCAGTTCCACAAGCCGCTAACAGAATAAGAGAGAAAAGAAGCGCCAAAGAGAGCGCCATCCATGGGATTGGCCATGATTGGAAGTGTTTACTCATTTCTATATTCCTAAATTACCAGGCCTCCTTTACTGAAAATATTCTAACCAAGTGAGTTTTGATTAATATCCAATTTTTTATGGCTGAATCCAGCTAACGCCAGGAACCTGGTGTATGAACCGGTCACAGTCGTTGTATCAAACTTGTGCTTCGGCATGCTTATGGACACGAACTTTTCCCGACATACATCAAGTTGGCCATCTTCAACTCGCCAGATCCGGGTTTCGACCCAATCGGATGACAGCAGCAAAGAGCTATCTGGTGAAAAGAACAATATACCAACGGGCGCGGGATGTCCTTCCAGAGTGCGTATCTTCTGTACCCCATCCGGAGAGCTGAGAACGACATCGAACTTCTCCCCAATCTCAGAATAAGCCAGGAAACGTCCATCCGGCGAAAAAGCCATGGCCATGCTGTTGATCCCGGGGTTTCCACCGAGCAGTTCTGTTCCATTTGAAGTCTTCCACAAAAACAAGCCATTGGCTGTATCGGATGCGACCACCTGACCATCGGGTGAAAAGGAAATATCCGAAGTATCATATCCACCATAAGCCCCCAATTCTCTGACCAACTTGTAATCCTTTAGGTCCCACAACTTTACCGGACCATCGAAGGGGATCGTAGCCAGCATTGTTCCATCCGGCGAAATGCCGATTCCCAGCACTTCATCCGGGAAACCAAGTGCTCCCGGTGGTTGAAAAGCATGGATCAGGTTCCCTTCCATATCCCAGATCCTGACCCAGGTATCATGGGAGGCCGAAAACAATCGATCGCCATTGGGCGAGAAACTAAGCTTCCCGATTATGTCCGTGTGCCCGGTCAGTGTGTGGAGAAGTTTCTTGTCCGAAATGCGGATCAACTGAATGCTGAAGTCTTCAAGCGCCCAGGCGAGAATTTCTCCATCCGGGGACAGGGCGACTGCCGGATAGTTTAAATTGGTCGGTGCATCCAGGAATTCTTCCTCTTCCATGGTTTGCAGGTTGAATATTTGGACGCCATTTTCTGCTCTGACAAGTATTCTGTCACCATCCGGCATAAAGGCAATTGGGGAAAAACCCGTAACAAAGCATGGCGGTTCCGGTGTGGGTGTAGCGCTGGCGCTCAGGGTGTCGGTGCGAGGGGAGGTTACAGGAGTAGGGGAAATGGTCATGGATCTGATCAAGTTGTCAAAGTTCTCCAGATCCGGCTCAAAATCATCAGGCTTAAGCATCTCCATCCTGGAGGTCATATCTACCATATAGTCCTGATATCCCTGATTGAATGCATCCCAGTCCTCGACCTGGATCTTGTCCGGTAGTAGAGAAACATACAGGGGGAAGAAGGCAGCTACATATAGGCTTCCATCATCGGTCAAGCCCTGGAAGGTGTAGAACACGTCCGGATTGACAACTGGCTTAGCCTCCTGGGAATAGCGAGCAATGAAGCGCAGGCCACGCCCACCTTGAAATTCTAGGCTCGCTACCAGTACACGCAAATCCTGGGCGCTGTTGAACGTGGGCAGGACCGGCAGCTCTCCCTCATTTGGAAGAGCATTGTCATCAAGAAGAATTTTCAGAGCTTCAATCCGCTCGCCGGCTAGAGGGCTGATTTCAGCGTATTCCCTTGTTGGGAGGATGAAGATTTGCGGCAGAATCTCTGGGTTCTCAAGGTTCTGGTGACTTAACCAAGGAACCCAACCAGGCAGGAAGCCGGCAAACGGTTCACGCACAGTGTAGGGGTTGGAAAAGTCAAAGCGCACATGCTCCGGGATGTCGTCATACATAAAACCTGATGGATCAACATAACCAAGGATGTTCTTACCGGCTGCCTCCTACCGCCAGCGAGGAGGGGTACGAAAAGCTTATCCCTTCGAAAGCGATTGTTTTTTCACCTAAACTCTCGGGAGGACTTATCGCAGATGAGGGATGGGTCGTTGCCTCTGCCTTAACGAAGCGAATGGAGGAGATTACCGGATCGAAATATTCAAGGGACGCCTCACCATGGTTTGGCAAAGCTTGTAAGTAGTAATCTCCAATTTTTGCAAGCACAACCAGCTCAGAGGATTTGCTCTCTTTATTGATGCCTGATATCTTCCTTGCCTGTATATCCCCCAGCTGGAAAGGGTCTGACTGGTAATCATCGAAGTACTGCGGCTTCCCAATCTGAGGAAGGATCCTCCATGGGTAAAAATGAGTACGATATCCGCCCTGGCGTCTGTCTGTGGTGGGGGTAGTGTCTCGCTGACGAACCAGACCTGATCATTAGCGGTCGGGTATTCTGCCGTGGGCATCTCTATAGTCTGCCAGGTTGTGGGGAGTTGAATTGTGAATTGGTATTTGGTGCTGGTATAGGTCTGCCATTCATCTTGATCGCTAATACCAGTTGGCAAGCTCTGCATGCCATGGACGCTAAGGCAGGCTGCTAACAGGAATACGCTTATAAGCAATGGCATTACAAGCTTAATGGTTTTCATCGTACACCTCATTTGAACTTTCTTTAGACAATTCTCTCGCTTGCGATGGATGGCCGTTCGCAGTATGAATGGATCGTGTCCTCGCAATATGCATTTTCTAGATTAAACATCCAAACACAGATTGATTGGTGCATGTCGCGATCACAGAGGGTTGTACAAAAAATAGTACAATAGTTATAGGAGGTAGCCACCTACACCATCTCAGGATGGATTGGATTGGCAGTAAGTTCCCATGATAGAAGAATACTCGTTTGGATCCTGGATCCGGCGTCGAAGGAAAGCGTTGGATCTAACCCAGCAAGAACTGGCTCGTAGGGTAAATTGCTCCCTCTCAACGATTGTCAAAATTGAGAGTGACCAGCGCCGGCCTTCGCGCCAGAGTCGCTGAACTGCTGGCAGAGCACCTGGAAATTCCTGAAAGTCAAGCGGAGTTGTTTTTAAAGGTGGCCCGTGGGATAAAAGCAGTCGATCAAATGGCGCCTCTTCCCATTCCCGGGGATCCTCTTCCCAAACAATTGTCAGAAGAGCAACCCACAGCTTTCCCTAAGCCGACCAACTCCGCTGATTGGGCGCAAACCCGAGCTACAGGAAATCTTACGCCTTCTCGGTCTCCCTGAATGTCGTTTGCTAACCATTGCCGGGCAGGGAGGTGTGGGCAAGACCCGGCTCGCGGTTCAGGTTGGAGAAGATCTGAGTGCCGCCAACCCACCTCCATTCCCAGAAGGGATATGGTTTGTGTCCCTAGCCCCAGTTACGGCGACAGAAAACATCCCCAAAGCAGTCTGCCCAGGCGATAGGCTTCTACCTCGCAGGACCGTTGACTCCTGAAGACCAGCTGCTTCATTACCTTCAAGAAAAAACGCTGCTCCTGGTGCTGGATAACGCCGAACATCTCCTTGAGGGGGCTAGAGATATTTTCCAAGATTTTGGAACGCGCCCCAGGGGTAAAGCTGCTGGTGACATCGCGAGAAAGGTTGAATTTGAGGAGTGAGTGGGTGTTTGACCTGCAGGGGCTTCCAGTTCCACCCCTCGATGCGCATGAGGGATCGGAGGAATACAGTGCGGTGAAGTTATTCTTGGACCGCGTCCAGGCAGGTTCAAAACGACTTTTCACTCCAGGAAGAGGATCGACCGGTTGTAGCCCATATTTGCCGCATGTTGGATGGGATTCCGCTGGGGATTGAGCTGGCTGCAGCTTGGGTGCGAACCCTGCCCTTGGGTGAGATCGCTGCAGAAATCAGCCCACGACCTGGATTTCTTGACTACTTCAGCCCGTGATATTCCAGAACGACATCGTTCCTTGCGCGTCGTCTTTGACCATTCCTGGAACTTGCTCTCCCCCGCTGAACAACGTGCCCTGCGCCAGTTATCGGTTTTCAGGGTGGTTTCACCCGGGAAGCCGCCCAGGAGATTGCTGAAACCCCTTTGCCCGTTCTGAACAGCCTGATCGATAAATCCCTGCTGCGCCGGAGTGAGCCAGCGCGCTATGACCTCCATGAACTCATCCGTGGTTATGCAGCTGTTCGCCTGGCGGAAGAACCCGAAGAAGAAGTTCGCACGCAAGAGCGCCACAGCCGGTTTTTCTTGTCCTTGGTGTGTGAAATCGGGCCTGGACTTTACAAAGCAACCGCCAGAAGGAAGCGTTGACCAGGCTGTCTTCTGAGATGGCCAATATCCGGTCAGCCTGGATCTGGGCACTTGCCCACGATCAGATTGAACTGCTGGGCGAGGCTGCCCAGTCTCTATGGTACTTCTTCGAGTTGCGCAACTACTACCGGGAAGCGGAGGCTGTTTTTGCTCGATGCCGCCGATGTGGTTCGAAGGGATCTGCAAGAACAGACAGGCCGAACTGGCAGGAAGAGAATCGAAGGAAATATGTCGGCGCCTTGGGCCAGTTTCTCATGCATCAGGCGTATTTCACTATGCGCCTGGGTCGAGTTGACGAGGCAGAGGCGCTTTACCTGGAGAGCATCTCCTCCCTCCGCTCGGTTGATGATCCTGAAGCCCTGGCCCGTGCTCTGTCTTATTACGCCGTTCTCAATTGGACACACGGCAGACTGGATCAGGCAAGGAGATCTCATGCAGGAGTGCCTGCCATTGAGCAGAATTCATGGAACGCCCTGGCAAATCGCCCTTTTTACTGGGTTTTTAGGTAATGTGGCTTACGAGCGCGGTGAGTATGAGTCATCATATCGGTTATTAAGCGAAGCCTTGGAAAGGTCGCAGGTTATCGGTGATCCCCGCCTGATTGGCTATCATTTCTGCATATCTCGGTCGGACAGCCCTGAAGTTGAAGCGGACTGCGGAGATTGAGGGGATTTTGCGGGAGGGCGCGCAGATCACCCAGGAGTTCTGGCGATCGTTTCGGTTATGGGCTGATTCTTGAGCAGCTCGCTTTGGCTGCCCACGCCAGGGGAGATTTCATCTCTGCAGAGAAACTTTTCGAGGCAAGCGTTAATCTTTTCGGGGAAATGGAGATGCGTGGTACTTGTCGCACGTGCTTACTTCTTGGGGTGATTTCAGACATTTCATTGGGGGAGCTTTCCCGGCTGCTGAACACTTCAGGCAGGCGATCAGGATCTCTCTCTGGATGCTCAAGCTTTGCCTTGTTGCCCTAAATGCGTTCGCTGGACTAGCAGGTGTATTTGCCCAGGAAGATAAAGCGGAATCCGCACTGGAGATTGCCATCCGTGTAATCGAACATCCTGCCAGTTCGCAGGATGCCAGAGTGAGGGCAAACCAGATCTATGGCGATCTGGAATCCCAGTTCACTTCAGATGAAATCGAAGCACTCCACCAGCGTGTGCGCTCTGAAACGCTCGAAGAGTTTGCTAAATTTCACTTGTAGAACCATTTAGAGCACTTGATAAGCGTCTTCTCCACTCTTGTGCGATGACAAATGATGCAAAATGGATCTGAAATTGGTGACATCATCGTCCTGGTTGAATATAGCGATTTCGTCATTGAGCTTGCAGGTGAAGTGTTGCATGGCGCAGAACTGGATGATCTGCAGTCGCTCTTCGCTGACGAGATGAACGTCTCGAAAGTGCCTCTAGGCTGACCAACGTAAATCAGCCCAGTATGATGCTAGTTCAATCTCGAACTGGGGTGCGTGGCTCAATGAGCGGAATCTGTCCGATAGTCTGCAGACTACGTGGAAGTCTGGCAAACGAGCTAATGCGGATGTCCCTGGTCAGTTGTCAATTGGAGTACGATGAAGGAGTATTTAATCGAAGGATTACTGATTCTAATCAAATATTCCGGTTCCGGCATTCTATCAGTTAGAACCGGAATTCAGACTAATTGTCGGCTATAAATACCCCCTTCCCATCGTTCCACCACACCTGATAGTCATCCTCATTTCTCCCAATAAAGATATCTTGATCCCCATCCCCATCAAAATCGGCCACAGCAACACCAGTATCCTCTCGATATTCAAAGCGCACGTCCGATCGTCGAAACTCCTCCTGCCCATCGTTCCACCAGATTTCCGCTCCCCAAAGCCTGGCAAGCAGCGCATCCAGGTCGCTATCTCCATCCAGGTCGGACAGGAATACCGCCTTGGTCCGGATGCTGCCATATGGCAGATATAGCCCTAGTACCTTGTCGGCTGCCGCCGAAAACCCCGCTTGCAGCTTGTCGCTTACCGTCTGTACCGCATTGAAGGATTGCTCTGCCGGAACGAAAATCGGTCCGTCACTCCCCATCTCATGGCTTTGGTTTATCCATAACCTTGCCCCAGCGCTCGTCCCCACCAACGCATCCAAATGCCCGTCCCCGTTCACATCCCCTAGAGCAACCGAGGTGCTGTCCATATTACCCAGTGGTTGGTTGTACACCGCCAACCTCCCGGTCCCATCGTTTAGTAGGATCAGATCGTCCAGCGAATCGATCTTCCCCATAGTGGGCTTCCCTACCGCTGCGAATACATCCAGGTCACTGTCCCCATCGAGGTCGCCCAGGGCTACCTCACGGATGGATCGCCCGTCCAGTGAATCCATCGGGAGGATGTGTCCCGTCTGAAGGTTCTTCAGCCTGCCATCATTGATCCACACCCAGGATACGGATGGCGCATTGGTTGAGTCATACCCGGATTCCCAGGCATCCATACCATAACAGCAGCCCGCCACGAACGCGTCGATCCTGCGATCTCCATTCAAATCGCCCATCGTAATCGTCCCGCCCATATCCCGGTAGCCTTGGTTATAAGCAGGCGGCGAATTGATCCCGCCGAGCGTTAGGAACTTGCCGACCTCCCCCCCTTGCACCCCGCCCTGATTTACCAGCAGGTGGATTCCAAAGTCCTGGGTGAATACATCGAGGTCTCCGTCTTGATCGACATCCCCCGCTCCCGCTGCAAACCCGCCGAAGGGATACGTCCCCGTCCCCCGATCACGGATGAGCTCGAACGTCCCGTCCCCCTGGTTGATCCACATGCCAATCCCGGCCCAGGAAAGATCTATGTCCTCCCAGCGAGTATGGCTGATGATCACATCCAGATCGCCATCCGTTTCCCAATCCACGACCTGGGTCCAATTCTTGAATGGACCCTTCGTCTCCGTATATCCCAGGCTGAGACCGGCATAGACCGGAAAGCTCAGCAGCAGAGCAAGGATGCCGATAACGATCAGCCACCCACGCACCATCGGCGACGAGAACACCGAAGACTTTTTCTGTTCGATGCCAGCTCTCCTCTTACCAGCCAAATAATCGCCACCATTTGCACACGACGATCACCTCCTTATGCAACTGACTGGCTAATTCGGTTAGTGGACAACCTTTGAGTTTCTCGCAATAGAGCTACTCCTATATTTGAGTACTTGCTAAGTTCGAAATAATTGGATTCTACACGAAAAGCCCATTCGGTTTACAATTTGTTCGACCAGATCCAGAAAACATTGCGCGGATAGGGCAGACCTTCTGGCAAATAAGAATGCCCGCGCCCCAGAAGCAGCACGTTGACCCGCCCGTCGGCATCGCCATCCCCCATACCCAGCACGCCATACTCTTCGACCCCCATCATCTGTGGAGATTCCGTCATGGACTGGTGCTTTCACGTAAGACAGGTTTTAACCGTTCATATGGGCGTAATCCCTATAGCGGATATGATAATGCTAACAACTCGCCTTTCCTTTACCAGGGTCTAGAGACGCCGGGTGATTTGCCCCCGGTAGCACGGGTCTTGACTGTAGATTTGAATGGAGAAGTAGTAGCTTATCCATACACAACACTTGAAAACATCCAGGTCGTCAATGATAATGTTGGCGGCCAGTCCATCACGGTTTTCTGGGCGGCAGGCACAGCCTCGGCTTTGGACGCCGGTTCTATAGCCGAAGGACGTGATGTAGGTTCTGTCGCTGTTTACTCTAGAGAATTTGATGGGTTGGAATTAAATTTTGAGATTGTCGATGGGCGTTTAATCGATCAGGAGGCCGAGAGTGAGTGTAATGTGCTTGGTCAAGCTGTGGCAGGAGAATTGGATCGTGAGCAGCTCTCGCCTGTGGTATCCATCAATCACTTCTGGTTCTCATGTGCTGCTTTCAGGCCTGAAACAAGGGTTTACCAGGCAGAATGATTTTTGCAAATGTGGTGAATGTGGTAATTGCGCTCGACTTTCAATATTAACCGGTGCGCCTATTACAAAGTGATATTCTGTTTTGAACACGGTGGTCGGGATGCTCTTACTGATGGAGTGTCCTGACTGTCAGGGTTGTGAAGGGACACTTCTCTTAAGATGTTCGAGTGTGGCTGCGCCTAATCCATCAATGATATAACATTCAATCTCAATACTGTCTGCTGCATATCGTCTACAGTAATCATTATTAGTTCTCAGTGTTCCCACAATGCCATAAGCGATGTTCCGGTAGACACGACGGGAAATTATCAGGTTAATCCAAAATCACCCGGATTGGCTGGGCGATCACCATTTAATAATCAACAATTCCAAATCCCTAGGCGGAGAGGGTGGGATTCGAACCCACGGTGGCCCAAAGACCACAACGGTTTTCGAGACCGCCCCATTCGTCCACTCTGGCACCTCTCCGGTTACCCAGCGTGATTATAGTCTAATCTTTTTCAATTTGCCACTACCCCCCATTCCCAACTCACTTCGGCCGCACCAAGTACACGTCCCCATATCTGCTCTTAAAGATCCGCTCCAGGTTCGCCACCGTTTTCAGCTCCTCGTGTGGGTAGTAGTGGTGCCAGCTGTTCTGCGGGAACCAGATCAAGTAAGCCTGCTCCTCCACCGGACAATCTGCAAATTCAGTTTCCAGGTGGTCAAGGCTCCGTGCGACCAGCAATGTTGACTGCGTTGCTCTCAGCGTGCTGTACCCGGTGATGAAATAGGCTGCCGCCGCGAAATTGCTGTAGCGTGGCATCTGTGGGTCGAGTTCGTTTTCCTTTAAGTATCTGGACCAGTTGCGAGTCGTTGTATGCCTGCGTGTTGTAGAAATTGTAGGACGGTTCTCCTTGTGTAATCGCCACGTAGACGTACTCAGCTGTTTGATAGAGCGGGTACAGCATCCAGCCTATTAAGATCAGTTTCATAATGATCTCTGACAGTTTGATGCCAAACTTCGGAGGGGGGCGCCAGCGATCAAGCGGTTTTATCACCAGTTCGTAGCCGGTGAAGATGATGAAGAACAGTACGAATAAGTACAGCGGTGCATAGTAGCGGTCATCGAAAACGTTTGTATGGTCTGGCGCTATGGAGGTGACCATCACAATGGGGAAATATAGCGCGGTGAAAACAATCAATGGCAGGTTTATTGCAGAGAACAGCTGCCCGGCATACGATCGCCAGCCTGTCTTCCGATTGATCAGAATGGTGATAATAAGGAAGATCCCACCCACAACGAACGGTGAGATAAATCGTGTGACGAGGTCTGGCAGCAGCCAGTGCGCCATTTTGTGGCGGCATCCAGCAAGTCGTCATCGATGTATTTGATGTGATTGAGGTTCTCGTAGCCAATCAATGTGCCGTACAGCCGGTAGTTCCTCCCCAACAACCACAAAGCCAGTGGCAGACCGGCAATTGCTCCAGCCCAGAAGGCTCTCAGCACTGCTCTCCGCCAGTCTTTCCGCTCAGCAATCTGCGTTAAGATGACAGTCGCCACTACAAGCGTGATCCCTTTCCAAGGCACCAAGCCGGCGGTCCCTGCCACAAGAGCCAATCCAAGCAGCGCTTGCCAGGCGTGGGTCTGCAGGTACTTGTAGCCGATCAGTGCGTAAGCGAGCACCAGCACGATGAACAGCGGGTCACTGGCGATATTGGCCGCTAAACGCAGCAGCGGGGCGGTGGTCAGTACGAGCAAGGCACCCAGCAGGAACTAGCGCAGTTTACCTGGATACATCTGGCTGAAGAACAGGCCGCCCATAACCACCAGCAGCCCAACACTAATGGCATTGATCCACCCACCAACCTGGAATGTACCCACGTTTAACAGCCAACTGGAGACAGCCAGCAGCACCGGGTACAGCGGTGGCCAGTATAGATAAATACCGCCCGCATAGTCTGTGAAGGAACGCTGCTGCTTTAAATTATTTGCCACTGACAGGTAGTCAACACTATCTCCTGCCACACCGGTTCCATATCGTGAAGTGATTAGGAGGATAAATTTCACACTTCCCATACCGAGGGAAAGAGCCAGGAGCAGCGGGAAATATTACGTCTAGAGGTTTGTTCAGCGGCCATATTATTCATTGTACTGACTACACATATGTCTAGCGTTTGGGCTGGCTGATCCCAACGAGTGTGGGCAAAGTATTGGGTAGAAAGTGCCGCTCCATTACCCCCATAGGCTGCTCGCCGAATTCGGATGTGATGCCTAAATTTCCGCTACCTCGTGCAGGTCGGGGTAATGCGTTCCCGTGATACCCAACGCACCAAGTTTACCCTGCAGCGCTTCGGCGGGGGCCTGCTCGCCGTGGACGAGGAAGATCTTTTTAAGTGTATGCTCGGAGGCCTGGGCATATTCTGTCAGCAGCTTCTGCCCGGCGTGCGCTGACAGACCGCCGATCGTGGCTACTTCTGCCCTGCGTTCATAGATTTCTCCGAAGATCTTCACCACCTGTTCCCGCTCAGCCAACCGGCGTCCCAAGGTGTGCGGTGCTTGCCAGGAAACGATCAAGATCGTATTACGCGGGTTCTCGATATTGTTGCGCAGGTGGTGTAAGATGCGCCCAGCTTCGGCCATACCAGAGGCTGAGATGATCACCATCGGTTCGTTGAGATAATTGATCGCCTTTGATTCTTCCACAGAACGTGTGTATGTCAGGTGATCGAAACCCAATGCTGCCCCGTGTTTATCGTTGCGGATAAACTCACGCGTTTCTTTATCAAAGCACTCCGGGTGTGCACGGAATATTTCGGTGGCATTAACCGCCAGGGGGCTGTCAACATACACCGGGATATGAGGGATATCACCGCTGTCGATCATCCGGTGCAGCGCGTATACCAGCTCCTGGGTGCGGCCGACGGCAAAGGCTGGGATAATCACCTTCCCACCCCGCTGAATGGTCCGCTTCACTACCTGGCCCAGTTCTTCAAAAGCGGCCTCGTGGTCGCTGTGTGGTTTATCGCCATAGGTGCATTCCATGATCAGATAATCGGCTTTCTCCGGCAGCACCGGGTCGCCAACGATCAGCAGTTCTGGCCGGCCGATATCTCCGGAGAACCACAGGCGGAATTTGCGTCCTCGCTCCTCGATATCCAGTACCACGCCGGCTGAACCTAATATATGTCCGGCATCCACAAGTGTGGCAGTTACCCCCGGTACGACCTCAAAGGGGGCCGCATAGTTGTGGCAGCTGAAGAGTTGAGCTACGGCGGCGGCATCCTCGGTTGTATAGATTGGCTCGATTAGTTCTTCCCCTCGTCGGGCGCGTTTCTTGTTGACGAAGCTCGCATCGAACTCTTGGATCCTGCCGGAGTCGATCAACATCAGGTTTGCTAGGTGCGCTGTCGCCGCAGTCGTGTATATCGGACCCCAATATCCGCTCTTAACCAGGTTCGGCAGGTTGGCGCTGTGGTCGATATGCGCATGCGATAGGATCACGGCGTCAATATCTGCTGGGTTGTAGGGAAAGTTTAGGTTGCGCTCGTAGGACTCCCTGCGCTTACCTTGGAAGAAGCCGCACTCCATCAGCAGTTTGTAGCCGTTTACGGATAGCAGGAACTGCGACCCGGTGACCGTGCGAGCGGCACCGTGAAAAGTGATATTCATTCTAATATCCTTGATTTGTAGTGTTCCGTTATATGTGATTATTAAGTAAGAATAGATCGTGGACGGAACACGTTAAGCTTTGTCAAGGCTGTAGTAAACGGATATCGAATGAAACTTTCATCCTTGACAAAGCAGTAGTTAGGAGCTGCGGTTGTTGATCGACGAAAGTGATGTTATCCAGTGAAAATTATTTTCCTGGGATCACCACCATAATTTCATCCCCAAAACATTCATATCGGTAGGGCGCATCGTCCATCAGCGTCTTTAATTCGCTCCAGTGCTGCGGTTTGCCCTGCGCAATAGCATACATCAGGTCGCGCGGTAAGACAACATCCGAATTCACACCCATCTCCCGGGCGGTCATCTTTCGCCAGCCTTTCAATGCTTCTAACCTCTCCAGGAAGCCGTTGTTCGGGCGCTTATATGCCGGTGGATGGAGAGGTTCAGCTTGAAGGCCGCGAATAATTGCGCCTAATAAACCTTTCCAATATTGGGTAGCTTGACCGTGTGAGAGACCAGGTGTTTTCACAAGTTCTTCCCGGTTTCGTGGGCAACGCTCAGCGAGGCTTATCAGGACTTGGTCGTTCATCACTTTGAAGAGCGGGCGGTTCTTACGACGGGCGATTTGATCGCGAAAAAGACACAATTCCTTGAGCACAGCCGCTTCTTGCGGGTCAAGGTCAAATGCGCCGTTGATCCGCCAACAGTCAGCTGGACGCTTTTCCGTATTGTGCTCGCTTACCCGGCACAGCCGTATGAAGTCTTCCTCGGCCAGTGGATAACGTCCTTTTGTGATCAGCTCCTGCTTGAGGAGGTCGCGTAGAGCAATCAGGTAATGAGTGTCCAGCTGGGCGTATTGCAGCATGTGCAGAGGTAGCGGCCGCTGCCCCCAGTTCGCTCGTTGGTATTTTTTTTCTACGGTGACACCGAATTCGGCCTTAAGGAGTGAGCCTAAGCCGACTTCCTTCCGACCGAGTGTGCGTGCTGCAACCATTGTGTCGAACAGGTAGGTGAATGTAAATCCGAAATCCCGTTTCAGGCATATCAGATCGTATTCGGCGGCGTGAAAAATCACTTCAATCTGCGGGCTGCTGAAAATTGGTTCTAAAGAGGAAATATCGTCCAATGCCAAGGGGTCTACCAAGTAGTCGTTTTGTTGGGTTGAGAATTGGATCAGGCAAACCTGTTCCTGGTAGGCGTATAGGCTGTTCGATTCTGTATCGACGGCGATGATCGATTCAAGTGCAAGTTTGTCAACCAGCTGCTTGAATTCGTTAGCTGTGGTGATTAGTTTTGGTGATTTCAATCGTTCTTGGCTCATTGTAGGGCAATTATAGCCCAACTTACCGGCTATACCGCCTTATTGAGCACTTTTTCAAATACCAACCCGTTTTCGCCATCCATATAGTATTTTGTCCATACTTCAACCTGCTGGTAATCGTTGCGCTGGTACAAACTTATCGCGCTCTGGTTAGATGCACGAACAGATAGGCGGACAACGGGAGTTGCTAAACGTTCTTCGCAACTCTGCAGCATCTTGCTGCCGATGCCTCCCCCATGATAAGCTGGATGCACTGCGATGGTTATTATCCAGCCGATTTTGCTTCTGGGGCGGTAATCACCGGCGATGAACCCCACCAATTCTTCTGCTAGTACAGCTTTCAGGCGGATGACATTCGGGAACACCAGCACTCCCAATACTTCCCATATGGGCCATGCATCCTTAGGGAAACAGGCCTTCTCTAGGCGATGCACAGCGGATAGATCGCGCCATGTGGCCGCAGTTATCTTTAGCGTTGGTTGGGAGAGTCCGTTCACTAGCTCGTCAGGAACAATAAAAACGCAACACACAGCAGGCTTTTTGCCCGGTGCGTGTTGCGCGATGGATAAGATTCGCCGGCTACCTCTTGAGGCTATCGACGAAATCTCGCAGCATACTGTTGAATTCCATTGGGAAGATATACTTGGTTGACGCACCCTCCCCGATCGTTTTTAAGGTCTCAAAGTACTGGATGGTCATTGTTTTTGTATCAACTCCCTGGGCGATTTCGTGAATCTTCTCCAGGGCGGCTGAATAACCTTCTGCCCGCAGTAATTGGGATTGCCGCTCGCCTTCTGCTCGTAAAATCGCGGATTGTTGTTCACCTTCTGCCCGCAAGATTGCCGCTTGCTTCTCACCTTCTGCTACGTTGATCGCAGCTTCGCGCTGCCCGGTTGACTCCGTCACGAGTGCGCGCCGGTTGCGTTCTGCGGACATTTGGCGGTTCATGGCGTCGGAGATCTCTCTCGGCGGGGTGATCTCGCGAATTTCTACATTCGTCACTTTCACTCCCCAACGCTCGGTCACTTCATCGAGCCGTGTTCGCAGCAGGTTGTTAATGCGCTCGCGCTTTGACAGCACATCGTCTAACGATATCCCGCCGATCACCGAACGCAATGTGGTGGTTGCCATACCTGCGGCAGCGGATTCGAAGTCGCCAACTTGCAGGACGCTTTCAGTCGGGTCGAGCACCTTGTAGTACCAGATAAAGTCTACCGAGATCGCGGCGTTATCTTCAGTGATTGAGGTCTGGTGCGGGATTTCACGTACCGCCTCACGCAGATCAACCTTCGTGCCGCGGTCAACGACCGGGATTAAGAACACAACTCCCGGTCCTTTTGCACCGAGACAGCGTCCCAGACGAAATAGGACTAACCGCTGGTATTCTGGGACGATCCGTATAGCGGTTGCTAACACCAGAATTGCCAACAGAACGACGGCACCTATCACACATAGTAGTGTACCGCTAACAGTATCCATGCTTTACCTCCTAAAAATTGGTTCGATCAAATTACTTCTATAGTTGGATATTTTCGGGTTTAAGGGCGGCTTTCTTGACTGGGATCAGATTCAACATCTGCTGCTTCTACCACGAGCATAAATCCGTTCCGGTCGACGACCCGCACCCGGCTGCCGATCGGGATCATTTCTTCGCTATGTGCTGTCCATAACTCTCCATCTACCTGGACCGAACCTTCTTGGTGGATGTTGGTTTTCGCTTCACCGACCATCCCGATCAGTTGTCCTAAATCGTGTGTCGGGGTCGTACTGTCAGATTCGATGATTTTTACGGCGACAATCCAAAGAAAACTGCCCACCGCAGCGGATATGATAATGGCCAGGAATGGATTGACGACCGGTTGCCACCAGGGCTCCCCCTGGAACAAGAACACGGAGCCGATGATTAACAGCAGGATCGAGAGCGCCAGAAAGATTAGCCTGTTTGACCAGCGTACAGCGATGAAGAACAGGATCACACCACTGAAAATTGCGATTAATGCCCATAGATTGAACGGGATATTGTATATCTGCCAACCCGAAACGATCAGCATCAGTACTGCGAGTATCTCAAATACAGCCGTACCTGGGGTGAGTATCGCCATTAGAGTAATTAAGAACGCCAACACCAAGGTCAGATACGCTACATTGGGGTCAAGAAGAAATTCAAGCATGCGGTGATCTCCACAAGTAGATGTATTTGAGAGGTTAATTTATCTCTCATTATATCTCTAATGAAATTATACACTGATACTAGATCGTAAATACTGGCTAAATAGGTGGGGAAATGGAGATGGGTTTTCTTCATACTGAGACCGTTCTAGCCGAAATCTGCATGGTAAGATTGGAGCGTGATCATCTTCTACCTCCCAGATGGTGTACCGGTATACCTTTACCCATTTATCGTAGGTATGGGTGCTACGATAGGATTAGCCTGGTCTGTACTGCGGGCCTCTACCGAAGATAGTATCTCGATTGCCAATGCGGGTTTAGCGGCTATATTGGGCGGCGTGATCGGTGGTCGCTTCTTATTCGTACTAATCGATTGGTCCTATTACCATAGTCAGGTGCTGGAAATCTTCCAGCTTTATTTGGGTGGACTATCGTGGATCGGGGCGCTACTTGGGGCAATCCTATTCACCGCAGGATATGCATTCATCAAACACGTATCTCCCCTCTGGCTGTTAGATTCATTGGTGCCTTTTGCAGGAGTTGTTGTAATGAGTATTTGGGTGGCAAGCTGGCTGGATGGATATGCCTACGGGGGAGCGGCTGATTGGTGGTGGGCTTTCCCGGCCCGTGATGGGTGGGGCCGGTTGGCACCGCGCTTCCCAGTACAGATAATTGGCGCGCTGACTGCATTGGGGACTATTTGGGCAGCTGAATTCTTGGCCAAGTATCTTACAGTCCCTGGGCAGATCGCTGCTGCGGCTGCATTTATGTTGTCGTTGGTTTACTTCTTGTTAGCATTCACCGCGCGGATTATGTGGTGGTTTTTTGGGGAATCCGGATCGACGCATTGGTCGCGTTAGCAATTGTGTTCATTTCTGGCAGCTACTTGCTGATCTCTTGGCGGACGCGTGCTGCTGGTTGAGTAGTTAGAATTTTAAACTGAACCGCAAACTGATAAACACTTGTTACAATATAATCTCAATATCGAGCGAGAGGTGGCATGACCCTGGACATCGCTATCGCACAAATCAATACATACTTGGGGGATGTGGATAAAAACTTGGATAAGCACCTTTCCCTTATCCGCGCTGCCCAAGGTGCTGACTTGATCGTGTTCCCTGAGTTGTCATTGACAGGTTATGCGCTTCAGGACCTAGTGCCCAGTGTTGCACTTAAACCTACCCCAGCTGACCCAGTTTTTTCGACGCTGCTTAAAGCCAGCGCGGATATCGATATCGTTGTTGGTTTCGTTGATGAAGACCTGCGGCACCGCTTCTATATTGCAGCCGCTTATCTATCCCAGGGAGAAATCTTACACGTCCATCACAAGACCTACCTGCCAACCTATGGCTTATTCGATGAAGGCCGCTTTTTTGCCTGGGGAGATAAGATACGTGCCTTCGATACCCGTTTCGGCAAGCTTGGGATCTTGATCTGTGAGGATTTCTGGCATGCCTCGCCCCCCTATTTACTCTGGCTGGACGGGGCGGATGTATTATTATTCACTTCTGCCTCCCCCGGTCGCGGTTTAACTGATGAGCCCAAATTAGAATCCGCCCGCTGGGTTGAACATATCAATCAGGCATATGCTAGTTTGTTCACCACTTTTGTTGTGCACGCCAATCGTGTCGGTTTTGAAGACGGCTTAAATTTTTGGGGCGGCTCAACGATCTTTGACCCGAATGGCGATTTAATTGCCCAAGGACCTTATTTTAAGGAAGAACTCGTCCATGCAGCAATTGACCTAAACCAGCTGCACCGCACCCGGGCGCGCCTGCCTTTACTTCGCGATGAACGCACGTCTTTGGTAGTTCGCGAGTTGAAGCGTATTGTCGCAGGTGACAGCTCAAACTAGCGTTAAGCGAATACTTCAGAAGATTAAATCAAGTAGACTATTGTGGATATGAATAAATTCGTTGCCCAAAGCATCACCAAGCTCCTCCGAGACCGCAATCGGGTGTATCTATTGCTGTTGTTTATTTGTCTACTGTTGGTATGCCTTCCAGGGGAAGCATCAGCGGCTCCAAACACCCAAGTCAAACAATACGATCTCGTGATTTTCGGCCGGGCAGTAGACCCTCAAGGCGAGCCCGTCGAATTGGCTGTAATCAAAGCAATACCAGTTGGTGAAGATGAGCCCATGATCGAAACGGAGAGCCAAGAGGATGGATCCTGGATACTAGCTTTTAATGAGATCCCTCATCAAGATATTGAGATTTATGTTGAGCACCCACACTTTTATCCCCAAGTGATCAAACTCGGCTTCGCCGAACGCCAGGTTTTAATCGAATCGGGTGTGTATCGATTGGAGGATGTCATCTTGGAGCGGCGCATCTCAGCCGGTTTCTGGACGGCGACGATTGTCTTCCTTGTGGTGCTGTTATTGATCGCCTTTGAGAAATTGCACAGTACAACTGCAGCTCTCGCTGGATTATCCTTGATATTTATCATATCGTATGTCGGTGGGGCAATTAACCCTAATTTCTTTATATTTACCTTCGAGCGCGGTTTGAGCTACATTAATTGGGAAGTCATCTTCTTAGTCATGGGGATGATGATTATCATCGCGGTAATTGAAAGGACAGGTATATTCCAGTGGCTAGCTTTCCAGGCATATCGTCTTAGTGGTGGCCGGGCTTGGCTGTTGGTGCTGATCCTTATGGGGATCACTGCAGTCGCTTCCGCTTTATTGGACAACTTCACAACGATGTTGTTGATGACCCCAATCAGCCTCCAAATTGGCTTGGCTTTAGGTATCAATCCGTTAGCATTGATAATCCCTGAGATTCTGGCCTCAAATGTTGGCGGGATCAGCACCTTGGTAGGCACACCGACGAATATTTTAATTGGTGCATATGCTGGTATCGGGTTCAATGATTTCCTTATCAACCAAACGACTGGTGTGGTGATCGCCCTGCTTGCGATGGCTGGATATGTCCTTTTTCACTACCGCAAGGAGTTCATGAAACAGGGCGCAGCAATCTCCCCCCGGCTTTACGAGAAACTCGAGCAGAACGCTGAAATAGAAGATAAGGGAGCTTTGTGGAAATCAGGGATTGTCTTCATTCTTGTAATGATCGGTTTTGTATTCGGAGAGCGTATCCATCTTGACTTGGCTGTCACAGCGTTAATGGGCGCTACGATTCTGCTTATCTGGCTAAAACCCGATGTTCACCAGATGATCAAAGCGGTGGATTGGACAACACTCGTTTTTTTTATGGCTTTATTCATTATTGTCGGTGCGATTCAGGAAGTCGGACTGATCAGTTATATCGCCCAAAAGATGGGCGAAGTCATCGGAGATAATCTCGCTTTGGGGATTTTCTTGGTGGTATTTGGTATTGGGACGATATCGACTGTGATTGCCAATATCCCATTGGCGGCTTCGATGCTCCCAATTATTAAGTATCTTACCGCCACGATCCCGGGAGCAAACAGTCTGGTGCTGTACTATGCTTTATCGATGGGAGCAGCCATGGGGGGCAATGGGTTTTTGATCGGTGGGGAAGCTAATCTTGTCACTGCCGGAATCACTAATCAAGCCAATACGCCGATCACGTTTAAAGAATTTCTAAAGATTGGCTTACCGGTTACCTACATTACACTGACCGTAGGATTCTTGTGGCTGTTGGTGCGATTTTAGCGCTGAGTATTATAGGAGGTAGAACTGATGGTAGACGTGATCTTGTGCCCAACACGCGGGGGGACAGCCAGCTATCCAAACCAAGACCGTGCGATCGTGATCGCAAAAGAGCGCGGGTCCGAGCTGTTATTTTTGTATATCACGAATGTTGAATTCCTTGATCATACAGCACTCGCAAAGACCGTCGATTTAGAAGCTGAAATGGATGAGATGGGTGAGTTCATGCTTACTATGGCGGTGGAAAGAGCTGAAAAAGAAGGTGTTAATGCTAGAATGGCAGTACGCAGAGGGTTGTTTCGGGAAGTCATCAGCGAGATGATTGATGATTTCGATATCGATTGTGTTGTTCTGGGCAGCTCGTCCGGAGGCACCGGTGTTATCACGGAGGAATATATTCACAAGTTGATGGAGACAGTCAGTTGTGAAACCGGTGTCGAGTTTATTGTTGTAGATCAAGGAGAGATTGTTCGAATATACAAATCATGAGCGACTTACGGATTAATACCGAGCTAGCAACTAAAATATTGACTGGTTTTATCCACACCGAGTTGACACGGGCGGGTTTCAACCGAGCGGTGATCGGTTTGTCAGGTGGGGTTGACTCCGCCTTATCCTGCTTTCTGGCAGCAAAAGCATTAGGCCCTGAGAATGTCCTAGCTGTCCGAATGCCGTACAGAAATTCGTCTTCTGAATCTCTGGCTCACGCTCAACTGGTCATCAATCAACTGGGGGTGAAAGACATCACGATCGCAATTACTGAAATTGTCGACCCGCTCTTCGGATTACTCCCAGATACCACCCAGCTGCGGCGTGGAAACATTATGGCTCGGGTGCGGATGGCCATTCTTTTTGACCAGTCTGAAAGTTTCCATGGATTAGTTGTGGGTACCGGGAATAAAACCGAGATCTTGCTCGGATACACAACACTTTATGGTGATTCTGCCAGCGCCTTGAACCCAATTGGAGATCTGTACAAGACACAAGTGCGGCAATTAGCTTTATCTTTGGGGGTTCCTGAGGTAATTGTCATGAAACCGCCATCAGCCGATTTATGGCCCGGTCAAACCGATGAAGATGAACTTGGATTTACATACGATCAGGCTGATAATTTATTGTATTTGTTGATCGATCAACGCTATTCACCTGCCGACTGTGTTTCCGCCGGCTTTTCTGAGAGCCTCGTTTCGACTGTGATCGAACGCATCCGCCGCAATCATTTTAAACATGTATTTCCCCCCATCGCGAAGCTCACCAACCGGACGATCGGCTACGATTTTCTTTACCTGCGCGACTGGGGCACATAATATTCAGATAGTTGGCACCAAATTTTTTAATCCCCCTTTGTTTTACAAATAAATTTCCAAATGGATAAATCGCGGCATAACTAGACGATAATGACAGCGTGATTTAGCCGACCTTTACGCCACTTTCATAAGGGATTTATAGCGAAATCATACTGCTGGTGCTATATTGGCTCAAGCAGAAGAAATTCTTAAGGCAGCTTGCTACAGCATTAAGGGTTTATTTGGTTGGTGGAGCTGGTATTTTAGCTGATAAACATGCATATAGTATATATATATACAGAACAAACTGTAAACGATAGGTGGTTTTATTGGCGGGGGGCACTACCCACTAAAGCCATAAACAGATACAGTCGCAATCGCGCCGCACTGCTATCATCGACTGAGTTTGCCAGCTATTTGCCAAACGCTGTGAAGCAATGCAACAGCGCTGATATGATCGTTATCAATCCTCGGATTTCTAGCAAGTTATTTCCGGTGATACGTTATTGGATCTCCCAAGATAAGATAATCATCTATGATTTTAATGATGACCATCTACCCAACCAATTTGATGTCAATGGTGATTTTTTGGATTTGGTGTACGCCGCGACAGCTTCCTCGCGGCGGGTGGTCAGTGATTGGCTGCCTTATGCAGACGTTCGATACCTGCCGAACTTCATTGACCTGAAATACTACGAGAACATTCTTGATGACGGAGACGAGGATCTAGTTATCGGTTGGGCGGGGATAAATACTACTCCTTCCACCTTGTATGAGAGTGGCTTAGGGGAAGCTCTCCAACGGATTTGCGATCGATATTCTCACGTCAAAGTTATGATTACTGCTGAGACAGTGAATCTCGCCGGGGAGTTACATCTACCGGATAATCGATTGATTTATCAACCTTGGGTTCCGTATGATGAGTGGGGCAGTATACTCTCACAGGTTGATATCGGGGTTGCACCGCTTGCGGGCTACATGGATGAGCGGCAAAGCTGGACTCGCCTCTTAGAATATATGGTAATGAAGATACCCTGGATTGCGAGTAAAAGTATGGCATACCACGAGCTGCGCCCATACGGTTTGCTGGTGGACAACACGCCCGAGGCATGGGAATTTGCGCTGCAGGAGAAGGTGGAATATATATCTGAGTATCGCAAGCAAGCGGCAGCGGGACCCTATCTATATGCGATTAGTCAGAGCATTGATGATAACGTTGACGAGATTATTCGCGTGTATTCGTCGATTCGCAGCAAGTACCTCTGCAACCGCAGATTGTGAGCAGCAGCAAAATATCACGGGGCAACAAGATATACTCATAAACAAAACATCGCAAAGTGTGCAAAGTGTCAGTTGGATTTCGAAGCTGGCTGCAGTTCTAGCTAGTTATATCTGATAGGATGGATTATCGGGCTCGAAGCTTATGGGAATGCGAATGATAGCGGGGATAAGGAGTATTCGCGAATGTTATTTAGGTAAATCTCTTATTGCTTTAGGTCTTTTCATGATTGGTGGAGTTATCGCTGCGTTCCGGGTTGATATCTGGCGTATCTCGTCATTCAGAGCCCGGATACCCTCTTGAAGTCGTAAAATGCGATCGTTTAATTCCGATTGGAGCGCCTGCGGGATATCGACGACAGCAGGACTCTCAGAGTTCACAATAAATTCGTTTGCGATCTTTTTCAGAACGACTTGACGCTGGCTTTGTAAATGTTGGATATCGTCGACTGTTATCTCGATTTCTTCATAGAGTTCATTTACTGTATGCATATCATAGTCTGAAAGAGCTTGGCTTTCGGACAGCTTAAGCCGTAGAAGCTTTTGAACAGTCCGAAATTCTTCTACCAGTAAACTTTCCAAAACAGTTTGCAGGTTTTCTGTTCGTCCCATCACCACTGCATTACTCCGACAGCAATTTCTGTTACACCTACGCCTTACTAGTGCTTTGTCAAAGATGAAAGTTTCATTCGATATCCGAGTAGCTACTCCCTTAGCAATGCTTAAAGTATTCCGTCTACACTTAATTCTTTCTAAACAATCAAATTTGACGGAACACTAGAGATCATGATCTCCAGTCAATATAGGGAATATCCGGTTGCCTAACTGCTCAACATGGATTACATAAGTATCGGACGAGATTCTCTCCTTGATTGAACTGACAAGATCATACCGGACCTCAGACGAGTTTTCTAAAACGGTGTGGGCTCTTCTGAGCAAGGAATTGAGGCTAGATGAGGGTAAATTGTTTCCTTGAGATGGATTTGTAGAGTTCATTTTTTTCTGTGGTCGTCTCGATAAGCCAATAGTGTGAATTGTGCAGTGGGCAATATTACAAAATATCGCTGCGCAGGAATACTCCGGTATTGGGTTATGCCTTAGTACTATTTTCGACAGTGTGATCAAAAACTTTATCAAATTGCAAGGAATTTTTGAGTATTGGGACTGCGATGATTAAAGAAATGTCCGGTAGAACGCAAAAATGCCCCAGCAACCTGAGGCATATATCGGGAATCCATATGGTCATACTCTGACAGGTAGTTGGTTTAGCTCTCTGGCAAATATTTTGCGTGGGGCGCGAGCACTGTTTTTTGTTTTAGCTGTCTTTGCTGAACTATTCGCTAATTGTGTGGTCGCATCCAATGTGCTTTTCAGCTTGGCGACAATACGACCGTGTAATTGGCAAACCCGCGATTTCGGAAATATCCAATACCGCACCAATTTCCTTGAAGGTCAAGCCATCATTGTAGTAGAGCGAGAGGATCAGCTGGTCTCGGTCTGGCAGTTCCTGGATGGATCTAATTACCAGGGTTTTTTGGTCTGCATCTTCGATGAGTTCGAAGGGATCGACTTGGCTGTCATCGGCTACCAACTCATGGAAGGATGCCTCTTCATCTTCATAGATGCTTGGGTTCGTGTCAAGAGAGACAACCACGTGGCTGTAGTCAATTAATGCCTGGCGGACTTTCTCCGGGGGCATATCTATGTATTCGGCTAATTCTTCATCCGTGGGGTGGCGGTGGTGTACTTCCCATAAATCATCGATCGCATCCTGCACCAACCGAGCTCTTTTCCTGGCCCCGCGGTGGGAGCCAATCCAGGGCGCGCAGATAATCGATAACTTTCCCCCGGATGCGGAGAGTAGCATACGTGCTGAACTGTGTCCCATATTCATAATTGAACCGGTCTACACTTTCGATCAAACCAATTATTCCTTGGCTAGCAGCATCCTCATATTCAGGTCCCATAGATTTCGAAAGGCCTAGTCTTCCAAGCACAAAGTGAACTAACGGGATATAGCGGAGCACGATATCATCTCGAATTGCAGTGTTATTGGTGGTTTGGTACTCTTGGATCAGTTGGGCATCGTCATTTTTGTGTCGCATAATTTGGGCCATATTCTTCATAGTGGATAGATAGATCAGTTACACATTTTTTTGCCGTAGCCCAAGAATACCCGTAATCTATACATAAGACAGTAAAGCTGAAGTGAAGCTACCCTAAAGATTGCGTAAAAAAAGGCTTTATGGGCTAAATACCCATAATGTAAGCACCTCCTGTGAGCTGATTTGCATATTAAACTACACAGGAGATGACGTAATTTGTGGGATATGAGGTTGGATATGGTATGGATTTAAGTAGATGGCAGAACCACAGTTAATTTTGTGCCGATCCCCGGCTTGCTGTCCACTAATATTCGCCCGCCATGCTGTTTTATTATCCGGTGACACACCGATAACCCCAATCCTGTCCCTTGCCCTGGCCCTTTTGTCGTATAAAAGGGCTCAAAAATCCGGGAGAGTTGGTCGGGGTTCATGCCTTCACCGCTATCCGAAAAGATTACATGAACTTCATTATCCTTATGTTTTGTTTCAATTTGCACTTTGCGTCGCTCTGAGCCTAACGAGTCAATTGCGTTCGTCAGCAGGTTTAACCAAACCCCTTGCAAGTGGTCCTGACTGGCAATGATCGTTGGGATATCTTCCGCGGGTAGGAACTTTAGATCGACAGACCGGGCGACGATATCGTGTTGGAGTAGAGCCAGGGCTTTGTCGATGGTTAAATTGATATCGGTTGGATTGAACTCATATTGCTCTCGGCGCGCCATATCTAACAAGTTGCGTACCACCTGACTGGCTCGTTCTCCGGCAAGCGCGATTAATTCAACCAATTCTTGTTTGTCGTCATCGGGAGGTAGCTCTCGCATCAATAGTTGGGCATTGGCTATGACAGCGGTTAGCGGATTGTTGATCTCGTGAGCGAGCCCAGCTGCCAGTTGCCCTACTGCGGCGAGTTTTTCTGACTGAGCGAGTGTGACTTCAAGACGGCGTTTCTCAGTGACATCCTGCTCGATAAGAATCGCTTGGACAATCTGGTTGTCTTTATCATGAATTGGGTATGAGCTTATCTCCCATTCCAGGGGGTCAAGTTCAGTCTCCCACAATCGCTTGGTTCTGGCAGTGTGGTCGCCACTAATGATGGTCTCGATGACCTGGCAATCGGGACAGGGGTCGGAGCGCTGGTAGAGAGCTTCATAGCAGCGACGGCCGACGAGATGTTCCGGGGGGTGATTTATGCGGTTTGCACGATGCATGTTAATCGCAGCTAGATTGAAATTGCTGTCGATGATATACATAGACGTGGGGATGCTGTCAAACAAAGCCCGCAAGATATTTCTAGAATTCAACAATTGCCAGCGGATCACTTCAAGCTCAGCATTGGAAATTTTTAATTTCTGAATAGTGTTTTCGTTATGAATCTTCCGTGTTAACGCAGCTGCGAGAATGACCAAACTCTCTTCATCTTGCTCGGTGAAGGGGCCATCGATTTTATTTAAGATCGCAATCGTACCTAAAACGTGATCGTCAATGGATAAGGGCGTACACAATAACGATGCCGGGAGGATGTCAAGCGTCTCAGCGAGGAACCGCAGATCAACATCATTGGTAATATGGTTGTTTAATACAACCTCTTTGTGTGCAATGCAGTACTCGATCGGTCCCCCTTCCAAATCGGTTGTTTCCCAGTAATATCTCAGTGTCTCTTGAAGGTTATACTGTTCAACAACTACGTCCACTTTATCTTCGTTTAGAAGGATTACGGCACAGATTTCAACGCCGAATACGCGGCAGATATCCCTCACTAAAGCGTCATAAATTTCGTCTGCCGATAACGTGACATTGATTATCTCGGCAATAAGAAGAAGAATTTCCCGCTCCTCAACACCTCCAATCAGCCTGCGGGATTTTTTGGAGGAAAGCATCACTGGTTGTGGTTCAACATCATTTATCATTGCGCAGAATCACCGAACCTTTATGCAGAGCTAGCCCTATTTCATTCAATTGAGGGATCGACGGTATATCCAAAACCCGGCACGGTTCTCAAGAAAGTTGGCTCGCTTGGGTTAGCCTCAATCCGCTCGCGCAGGTTCTTCACGTGTACCCGCACTAAATCTGGGCTGCCGGTATCCGCTGGGTAATCCCAAACTTCATCCAGTAAGCGATTTGGTGAAAAGATTTGTCCGGGATGGCTCATCAAATGGTACAGCAGGTCGTACTGTACCGGCGTAAGCCGCATTTTCCCCCTTTCTGGCGTGTATAGTTCATACGTTCTTGTATCAAGTACAAAATCATCAACGATCAGGTAGTTAGCTGATTCTTGATGCTTCGGTTCATGGTTTATTTGTTCGATGATTGCTTGCAATCGTGGGGGTATGTTCTTCTGTGTTTCTTCTGCTACTATCGCCAATTCACTTTGTTTTATTGTCCGTCTGATGATTGCTCGGACGTGTAAGATTAACTCGTCGATATTGAATGGTTTACATAGGTAGTCGTCTGCTCCAGCGTTGAAGCCTTCGATTTTATCTTCATCTTTGATCTTGGCGGTCAAGAAAAGAATTGGAACTCCAGACAATTTGATGTCTGAGCGCATTTCACGACAAACCGTATACCCATCCATTCCGGGCATAATCACATCAAGGATGACCAAATCGGGCAGATTGGCGCGTGCGGTTTTTAGCCCCTCAACACCGCTGCTAGCTGTCGTCACATGATAATCCTCGCTCCGTAAACTTCTTTTAATCGTTCGGGAAACAATTTCATCATCCTCAATGATTAGGATCTTATATGTTGTCACTTTATCCCTCCACCGGTATGGTGACTCGCATGATCGATCCGCGCTTTGGAACGCTTTCAATCATCATGCTCCCTTTCAAGCTCCGAATGATTGCTAAACAAATATCCATTTCAATCACATGATTAGTCGACTTGGTGTTGTTTTGGCTCATGTCCTTGGGCATTAATCGTGAAAATCCCTCGTCATTCGGCACAGCGTTATCTACGATATCTACCTGTATACTGTTGCCAGCGGATTTCGATTGGATATAAATATTACCAGATTGCCCGTGTGGGATCCGGTCAGCGGCTATTCTCAAAATCGTGGTCCACAAGTCAAGTAATAACCCCCGGTTACCATCGATCACCGGTAGATTTTCTGCTAGCTGGGCAACTACGATGATATCCCTGGATTGGAAAAGCGTGTTCAACATGTGTACTGCAGACTTAATCGTTGGATTAATTGAACTGCTTTCGTTGTGACTTGAAAGCGGTCCTATTAAGTCAAGCATATTGTTGAGAATGTGTTCAGCATATCTCCTCGCTGCCTCATACGGGGTTGATGGGTCATGACCGTTATTGCTTGTGTTGAGATTAGCCAGAGCTGTTTGCTGTTGACTGCAGATCTGGGCCATCGTATCGTTTAATTTTCCGATATATTCTGGGAATAGACCCATGATGGAATAAAACCGCGCGCTCTCCTGTAAATCCCCTTGATTGAAATTCACTGTACTGCCAAAATCAGACGCCGTCGTAGTTGTCTGCAAAATATCTAGATAACCGATATGTTCCTGAGTTGGCTCTCCGGTTCTTAGTGCTCTTAATTTCGAAATTACCTCGATTTGACTCTTATTTTGTCTGAATTGCCGTTTGGCAATAATCAGCTCTTGATGGTTTGGAGTTGGTTCAAATTTCTCGAGTGAGAAGTTGACACGATAAAAATCTTTGACCGCTGTCCCGCGGACCTTGTCTGCAGTAGTAGAAAAGAAGTTTTCTGCGGCGTTGTTCAAATAGGTAATGTAACCATTCCTATCCCAAACAACAACGATTTCAGGGAGATTGTTAATAACAATCTCTAGTATGCGATTAGTCTCGAACGACGTCTGCTCTTTGCTGCGGTTTCTTGTTTCCTGAACAGCTTTATGCACCAGAGAAGGCAGCCTTCGGAGGTCATCGGTGCCCTTTACAAGATATTCTTTTGCCCCTAATTGCATGGCGCGGATAGCGAGTCGTTCATCACAATGACCCGAGATCATGAATACAGGGAGAGAATGGTCGCGGTAGGTAAGCTTTCCAAGAGTGGATATCCCATCCCCGTCTGGTAGGGTGTAATCCAGAAGGATTGCGTCATACTTGGCACTTGAGATTTGCTTCCAGAAACCTTTAATGGTGTTAGTGCGCTCTGTGACAAAGGGACCTGAAATTGTTAGGTATTCCTTTAACAATTCAGCCTGTTCGTCATCATCTTCAACGAGTAAGATACGGTACGCTTCGGTCATCATTTAAGCTTGGCTCCACATGACAACCGTGCAATCTTTGTGCCTTGATCTACGCGTCCTTACTTGACAAGATCGATGATCCTAATACAATACGGCACCCTTCGATCTGATGATATATTGGGAGAATGTTTCTTTCCATAAAAAACTGTAAAGTTATCATGGGGGAGCTATTTCAGGTTAAAACCTATTCGGTTTCGTTGGACTCGACGGGCATCAAATTTATGGTGATTATTGCGAAATCTTTGCTCGTTATGGGATTGCTCCGCTTTATCTGTACCCCCAAAAGGGAATGAAGCGAGCAGTCAATGCTCGCTTCATATTAGAGGCGACGACGGGATTCGAACCCGTGATCAGGGTTTTGCAGACCCTTGCCTTTCCAACTTGGCCACGTCGCCATAATAATCAGGCTGACTGCAAATAGTGTAGATGTCCCATTTGCTATCAGCCATGAGTGGGAAAAATTGAGCGGGCAACGGGACTCGAACCCGTGACCTTCTCCTTGGCAAGGAGATGTTCTACCAACTGAACCATGCCCGCGTTATCGGCCTGTGTCTGGCCGAGAATGCCGAGAGCCAGAATCGAACTGGCGACACCATGATTTTCAGTCATGTGCTCTACCAACTGAGCTATCTCGGCCTAAACTCATGCTAAAAAGCGAACCTTATTTTACCTACATGTCAGATGCTTGTCAAGCGAGCACAGTCTGCCGCATTATTCTGATCGCCCCCCAGCACACATTTTCTTTTACGCTAAGAATTTCCCTCGGTGATATCATCTTTAGTTACCATCAATCTTGTAAAGCGATTGATTATCAGCATGATATGTGTATGTGTAATCTAATTTTTCACCTCTCAGGGCTCGGGGTATCCAGTGGCGCCCGTCAGGCCACATCCTATCATATGGAATATCGTAAATATTGAACCAAAATGGTTCTATTTCCGAACTCTCTTGGGGGAAACCTTTCCAAGAATATAGTATATATACATGGACATAATGGTCCCACGCAGGTTTTGAAGGAAACAGGAATGTAAGCGCGCCGGCTTTCTTCAGCTGCCCGGGTGAGGCTGTGATGCTGGTTTCTTCCCGCAGTTCTCGGACAACAGCCTGTTCTACAACCTCAGCGGGTTCAATTTTCCCTCCGAAGCAAACAATTTTACCTTCCCCGAATCCCTTTTTCTTCAACCCTAATAATATCTTTTGGGCGGGATTCCCATCGACCAATAAACATATCGTTGCGTATTTCATCTACTCGTTCTCAATTTTCTGGGACATCTTGCTGAGATTTCCAGGGGTGTTAATTCGTTATGATAAATAGGAAAAGGCTGCATCGCGGTTCTCGGTGGGTTTTACCGTTGATCGAGCGCAGGTTATATATATACCGGTCCAGAATCCAAGCTGAGGTCGGCAATTTCTATCCAGGCCTCTTCTGAGTTCTCTAAAGTACCAAATGTCAACCTGCCTGATTTTCTGAAGGATGCAAATTGGTTGTCAATCCAGATAACCAGCCCGAGAGGGGGTGTAGGTACACAACCGGTCTCTAAGGTTATTTCATCATCTACGATAAAAGTTAGCCTACTCCTATGCCATTGGATGGCAAAACTATGCCAATCGGTTGGTATGATATCTAAGGTCACCGCTTCTTGGCGGATAAACCGTCGCGTAATTATTCTGAGATAGTGCGCCAATGGCGGAACGAGCAGCAGCGCAGAAGCAGGAGTACCGATCAGTCTGAATACGACCGCTATGTCGGGTGCTTGAAAAACGGCGGCAAGGCGACCGTTTGCAGGGATGTCATCTCGCAGGGAAAGGTAGTTCTCTTGGGAAGCGAAAAAGAACCAGGCAGTGTTTGGCAGAGCTGGATATCGCCGAGTTCCGCCCCCAAATCCTAGCTTCAAGCTGAAAGGATCATTCCAAAAACCAACCCCCCATGTCCCCGGAATCTGCCCAGAAGAAGCACGGGCTTTAAATGTGACTGATGTCGGTGGGGAGTGAGGGAACAATTTTCGAGGGAAATTAGAGTAATCATCGAGCTGTGCCACTCGGTACTTCCGCGCTGGTCCAGATGGTATACAGAGGCGGCAGATACCAGCTTGCACCTTACTAATTACAGCACCGTTCGTTTGGCCCGTGGCTAGTTGATCTATAGTTCTATACATTGCTATCTGTTTGGATGTCCTGGTTGTTTAGTTTCGCTCGTGTAGGTAATCATTGCGATTTGGGTTGTCGGAATATCACCACTAGTCTCCCATGGCTTGTGGTTTTTGGCAGGATTATGAGCCATGAAGTATAATCAGCTTTATCTAGGAGGCATTATGGAGATAGTTTATCATGGGCATTCTTGTTTTCGACTCACTGAACGCGGGCTTGCGACAGTGGTTACCGATCCCTATAACCAAGAGGAAGTAGGGTACAGTCCATTAAAATTGAGAGCAGATATCGTTACGGTTAGTAACCAAACACCAGGTCACGATAACGCCCAGGTAGTAAAAAATATGTCCCATACCTTATCTGGTCCGGGAGAGTTTGAGATCGGGGGAGTATTCATAACTGGTGTGCAGACTGATGGTAAAACGAGACACAATCCGGCAATCAAGCGCAATACACTATATGTCTTTGATTATAACGGCGTCACCGTCGCTCATCTGGGTGATATTCGCAGGGTGCCGAGCCAAACCGAGATTGAAGCACTCGGCACAGTCCACATTGCCCTGGTGCCAGTTGGCGGGGGCGACGGGTTAAATGCCGCGAAAGCTGCAGAAGTAGTTAGTTTGCTGGAACCTGGTCTGGTAATACCCATGCATTATGCCACTCCGGATAGCAAATTAGATCTAGACCCCTTGGGTAAATTCTTGAAGGAAATGGGTCTTGGGACTGTAGAACCGATAAATTCTTTAAAAGTTTCACCCAGTAGTGTGCCAGATGAGACGCGAGTTGTTGTTCTGGATTACAATCACGGGTAGTGTGGAGCGCAGGCTATGGCAGTAAAATTATTGATGACGTGGGATATATTACCCGGACGCGAGCAGGAATACTTTGAATTTGTTGTAAGCGATTTTTTACCCGAGATCCAAAAACTAGGGTTAGAGCCGAGTGATGCTTGGTACACAATGTATGGGGATCAACCCCAAATTATGGCGGCAGTTCAATCGAACAACATGGGGAGCTTACAGCAGGTCCTCGATTCTTCGGAGTGGGATCAGCTTATTTTAAGCCTGATGGATTATGTGGAAGAATTTGACTATAAGATTGTTCAAGCAAAATCGGGTTTTCAATTGTAATCTCTCACCATACTAGTTTTTTCCTGGATTGCTCGACCAGCGGGTGATCCAGGTTTCGTTTATTTAAGAAAATGTTGCCATCTTTGGCTGACCTATTGTTAGATTGGTATCAAGTTCACAAGCGCAGATTGCCCTGGCGTGAAAGCCCTCAACCGTATGCCGTCTGGATTTCTGAAATAATGCTACAGCAAACGCGGGTTGAAACTGTAATTCCTTATTTCTCACGCTGGATGAAGCGTTTTCCTACGATTATGACACTAAGCCAGGTCTCCCAACAAGAAGTGCTGATGACTTGGGAAGGGTTGGGGTATTATAGTCGAGCGCGAAATCTACACCGCACCGCCCAAATTGTGTGTCAAAAATATAATGGCGATCTGCCGCAAGATATTCAAAAGTTAAAAGAACTACCTGGAATTGGAGCTTATACGGCGGGTGCGATTGCTTCCATTGCATTTGGCATGGATGAGCCTGCGGTTGATGGTAATGTTCGCCGTGTCTATTCACGGCTGTTCAATGTGTCGACTCCTGTGCACGCCCCTGAGTTTACACATCGCATACGAGACATTGCTAAGGCACAATTACCGGCGGGTCGTGCTGGTGAATTTAATCAAGGGCTGATGGATTTAGGGGCAATAATATGCAGGCCTCGTTCGCCGAACTGCCAACTATGCCCGTGGGCTGATCATTGTATGGCTCACAAACATGACTTGCAAGAAAGCCGTCCGGTTAAGCCGCAGCCTCATAAGACCCCCACGCGGATCGTCACGGCAGCAATTATCGTTCGCGGCGATAAGATTTTACTGGCAAAGCGCCTTGAAGGTGGACTGCTAGGTGGATTGTGGGAGTTCCCAGGAGGAAGAACTCTCCCCGGGGAGGATCTGTCAGCGTGCCTCAAACGAGAGATTTCTGAAGAGCTAGACATTGGGATAGAATTGATCAAGCCAGCCGGCATTTATCACCATGCTTATACTCATTTTCGAGTCATCCTGCACGCTTTTTTGTGCCGCTCCCAGAATGGGCGTCAACCACATCCATTACAGGTTGCGGAATTCCGCTGGGTCACAGCCCCTGAACTGATTGATTACCCCATGGGCAAGATAGATCGACAAATTGCCAGCGAAATATCGCAGAATCCGGATTTCCTGCTTTTTGGGCAAGCAAAAATTTGATATTGAGCAAGATTTATGCTTATTGTTGACTCGCACCAGGATATCGCCTGGAATCGGCTTACGTTTGGACGGGATATCACTCGCTCTGCTCGCGAGACGCGTAGAATCGAAGCCGGGCGAAATGGTGCAGCTTACATTGGTGATGCTCTGACCGGTTGGCCCGATTACCAGCAGGCGCGAATCGCCTTGGTCTTTGCTACCTTATTCGTTACCCCCGCGCACCGTGTTGAGCATGAATGGGACAACCAATACTATATCAATAGCGACCAGGCTCACTACCTCTATCGTGCCCAGATGGATTTTTATCAGAACCTATTTGAGAACTACCCTGATTATTTTCGATTCATTAAAACGCGGTCAGATCTTGCAGGTGTGTTAAAACCTTGGTTTATCTATGACAGCAATAACCCGCTTACGTATGCAGGTGAAACCCTTGATTTGCCTCGTGACTACGATAACCTTCCCGACCTTCCCGTTGGTATTGTTCTCTTAATGGAAGGTGCAGAAGGTGTCCGAGCCGCCAGTGAGTTGGGCGAGTGGTGGTATCTTGGTGTGCGCTTGATTGGTCCGGCTTGGGCGTGCACCCGTTTCTGTGGTGGTACGAATGAACCCGGACCACTGACTAAGGAAGGATATGCCCTGTTGGACGGGATGGGGGAGCTGGGTTTCATTCTTGATGTCAGCCATATGGATGAACTGGCTGTGCTGCAGTCTCTAGACCGATTCCCTGGCAAAATTGTAGCTACACATGCAAATGCCTTAAGTCTGCTCCAGGACTCTAACAGCAACCGGCACTTGTCAGATCGGGTGATACGAGGGTTAATTGAACGGGATGGAGTGATAGGTGTTGTGCCCAAGAATGATTTTTTAAAGGAAGGTTGGAAACGCGGGCATAAGCGCGACCTTGTTAGCATCTCGGATTGTGTAGATCATATCGACCATATCTGTCAGTTGGCAGGAAGTGCTCACCATGTTGCCATTGGGAGTGATTTTGATGGCGGCTTCGGATTGCAATCGGTCCCGCCCGAGATCGATACTATTGCTGATTTGCAGATAGTGGGCAATCTACTCCATACGCGCGGATATTACGAAGACGAGATTTCCGCTATAATGGGGATGAACTGGATAAGCGTGCTTGAGGAGTGCCTACCAAAGGATTGATGGAAAAGGAACTGATACGGAGTAATAGTTCTCTAAAAATCAGGTTTGGAATGATTATCACAATCTTTGGATTCCTGATATTCTTACTTGGTGTAGACCCGGGATTATTCGGAGTAGACCGCAGTCCGGTGACGGGTTTTTTGCAGATAGCAGTATTCTTATCTGGGTTGGCAATGATTTGTATTGGGGGTTATATGGGCTTAATCTCACTATGGAATGGTAGAGAGAAATCTATAGCTGCTGATATCGGCATGCGATTAGTCAGTACAGGGTATGTTATTGCAGTTGCCTCTGGTATGGCAGATATCTTCGGTTTTGGTACTCAGCCGCTTCCGAATATCCCATACTTTGGTAGGTGGCAGGCACTCGGAGTGATGATTGGTGAGATCACGATTGCCTTGGGATTCATCCTCATGATTCCATTCACGACCTCCGACGAAATGGGATAAATATTCCCACCACTGTATAGTAATTAAACAGTAAACAAGCGAGAATCAAAAGCCGCGAATCTTTATTATCGCGGCTTTATCGCATATTACAGGCAGATGTTATTGGATCTAACCTAACACATCCAACATCTCTTCATTTGAACCGAATTTGAAATCCTCAAGATTATTTTCTCGGGCTTTATCCTCTTCAATTTGCTTCAGCCTTAAAACATCCTCTTTGTTGATGATGCGTTTATTTATTTTTTCCAGGTGTTTCTTCAATTTGGTAATTACAGTTTCTGGGTTATTCAAAGTGGGTTGTGTTGCAAGATATTCCAACGCTGCTTGGGCACCACGTTCTCCATCTTTTCGTGCTACACCGACTAGCCCAACACTGGCTTCCCTTGACCACCCCACCATGAAGATATTGTCCAGTGGCAATTCACTCACATTATCATATGCCTCGTATGAAATACCTTCAATTGGGAAGCGGGGATTTTCGTTTTTAACGAATTCATTCCATTGGATGGGGAGACCAAAAGTATCATCCACTCGATCTCCGATACAAAATATCACTGTATCTACATCCAGTACACGCTTCACACCGGTGCCTTTTGCTTTTGTATCACCGTTTCTCGGTAGGAGCGTTGTCTCTTCGACCTCCAAGCCACATACTTGGTCAGTGCCATTATTCAGGATGCGGGTTGGTGAAGCTAAGAAATCAAGCCTAAAGCGAGTTTCAGAAACAGATTCTTCCGCTTTCGCTTGGGCGGCGAGAATAAATTCCTTAGCTGCTTGTGGGTCCTGCCCTAAGGATTCCATCAGGGGTGTAGCCCGTTCAATCTCGGCATCAAGCGCATGCAGGTCGAGATTGGCAATAGCTGATTCCATTTCTTTCTTAGCGAATTTCACTTCTGCTGGACCGCGCCTGGCGACAGCAATCACCTCATCGACCTTGATTGTGCGGATAAGCCAGCGCGCGATATCCAACATCACATTTCCGACCCCGATTATTGCGACTCGTTGCCCAATATAGTAATGTTGTTGGCTAAATGGCGGCAGGTCGTTGTAGTAATATACAATATCTTTCGCGTGGTAAACACCTTGTGCGGTGTCTTCTCCTGGCAGTCCAAGCCATTTCGTTCCCTGTGCTCCAACGGCAACCACTATTGTCTGGAATCCCAGCTGCTGTAACTCATTCAAGCTTAGATCGCCAGATTCACCCACGACGGTGTTCCCGAAATAATCGATCGCCGGGTTTTCTAGGATCTGGAGGAACTGTTTTCGCAGGCCATATTTCATTTTATATTTTGTTGGATAGATACCATATTCTGCTAATCCACCTGGCTTGATATCTCGATTTATTAAAGCCACACGCCCGCCGTTCTCGGCGAGCTGCCGTGCTGCATACAGTCCAGCAGGTCCCGCCCCGATAACTGCAACTGCATACCTGGACTGTTCTTCATGGCCCATGTTTTCGTCCTCCTATTCGGTCATCTAGTTGTTTTCGAGTATCCCATATCCCATATACATTATGTATTATATAAAGATGGCAGGGATAAAACAAGTTACTAAGGACACAAAATATTGGGTATTCATGACTGGCATACGATGATGGGCGCGGCGAACTTTGGGGTAATTATCCCAAGCGAGTTCAAACCGTAATAAAAGAAACCAAAGAAATACAGCAGGTATTATTGAATAAATGTTTTTTAGAGATATCATTGCCAGGCCGTTGTATCCTGAGAGGACGTTCGCTCATAAGATCCTGAACATGAAATCCGGTAATCATGCAAGCCCAGAATGGTTATAATATGTCTGATATTAAGTAGAAATGGTGCTTATGAATAGAGTAGTAACCGGTATCGATATGGTTGAGATCCCTCGCTTGGATGGGGTTTTGGGACGGCATGGAGACCGGTTCCTCCGTCGTGTTTTTACGGCGAAGGAGCTGTCTGAAGCTGGAAATCGTACAACATCTCTGGCAGCTCGCTTTGCAGCCAAGGAAGCCGTCGCCAAAGCGCTTGGGACAGGTATTGGTCGCGTTGGTTGGCGGGATATCGAGGTATTGCGCGATGTTGAAGGCCAACCGACCGTGCATCTGTACGGCGCGGCTGCCCAAATGGCGGCAGACTTGTCGATTTCAACATGGTCAATTAGCCTTACCCATACCCAGTACATTGCGGCTGCAGTCGTCGTCGGCGTTGGCTTAGATTAACCAGTTTGGTGGTCAGGAAAGGGGGGATTAGTCGGCTAAATCAACCTTGGACTAGTAAAAAATAATTAATACATGAATAGCCGATAGCTTTTTCCATATTATCCCAAGCGTGGAGTTTATCCCGCTTGGGTTTCCTTAGATGATTCAAGTCGTGATTTCAAGAATTCATAAGCAGCTGGTAGTACGGAAATTAGGATGATTGCTAGTACAACGAAGGTAAAGTTATCCTGGACAAACGGTAGCCTGCCAAAGTAATATCCACCAAGGGTGAACAACGTTACCCACATTATGCCACCAGCGATGTTGTAAAGTATAAAACGCCCGTAAGACATCGCACCAACACCGGCTACAAAAGGCGCAAAAGTACGTATGATCGGAATGAAGCGCGCCAGGATAATCGTTTTCCCGCCGTGTTTTTCAAAGAAAACATGAGTACGGTCAAGATACTCCTTTTTCAAGAAGCGGATATTCCCACTGAAGGCGCGTGGTCCGATAAAGTGCCCGATCCAATAATTCACGGTGTCTCCCAAGATTGCAGCCGCACTGAGTAATATGATGAGCAACCACACGTTCAGCGTGCCCATCCCAGCGAACGTACCGGCCGCAAACAAGAGCGAATCACCAGGTAAAAAAGGAGTTACCACCAATCCTGTTTCCATGAATATTATTAAGAATAGAAGGGCATATGTCCAAGCCCCATAGTTCTTGATGATTTCGCTCAAGTAGTCATCGATGTGTAAAAAGAGATTGATAATTTCCGATATTAGATCCATTTGTTATTAACCTCTATGCAACTGAGCCGCTACCAGCGTGATATAACTCGCCGCCAGGGTGTATATATTGATTTGTTAATTGCGCGCCGGGATTATACTATAGCTCTCAAATGGGGAACCTACTGTACATAGCGTTTGCCCAAGTTATTGTTCATCCAGAGCAATCCAAAGACAGCTCCTATAGCTAGCAGTACCAGTAATATAGGAGTGATGTTGCCAAGCGCATTCCATAAAGTATCGCTGAATCCTAACGTATATAGCTCACTGAACTCGGCAGCTAAGTAGAAAAGTGTCAACCCATTCCATAAACCATGGATTCCGACTGCCAACAGATAAATTAGTGGTAGACGGGCGTAACGGTGGTCCCGCCAGCTGGTGGCCAACCCCCAACCCATCAAACCCGCGGTGAGGATATGAATTGCGCCTGTACCTATACGTGCTGCAACAACCACCCCCCATTCTTGGCTGTTAACTGACATACCCAGGCTCTCCACTAACGCAAACCCTGCGCCACTCAGCAAACCGGCAGAATATCCTGCATCTGGGGAAAGCTTACGACCGAATAACAGCCATACCCCGATGGGTTTGATTAGTTCTTCAAGTAGCGGGACTATTACGGCTACAAAAGCAAATATGATATAGAGTGTGGCGGGTTTAAATAGATATGGTTCAATTTGTTCGAGGAACTCTTCGGGAGATTGCGCCCCGTATTCTAAGGAATCTACCAGCGACGTGAGTTCTGCGAGGATGTCTGGATTGCGGGCAAGTACCATTACACCACCCAGCATAATAAGTACTATCGCCGCGAATTCAACAGCGAATATTAGCAGGGGCGCCAGAAGCATCCCCGCATCGAAAACTCCCCAAAACCGCTGTGGAGTACCGTTTGGTAAGTTACGGAGACCGATATAGGTGAGCCATGCAATAGGCAGCCCAATCGCGAGTATGTGTATCGGCGGTAAGAGCAACCAGGCGAGTTCGGTGTATTCGGTGGCAAGATAGCCTGCGGTGTATATAAAGGGCAAGGCAAAAATAAGCCTGGTTGGGCGTAGTAGCCTCCATTTAATCGCAGATGGTTTTATTTGACGATTTAGTAAACGCGCCATGGCGAAAAGTGCAGATGGTACGACCAGTACCCCGATGAAAAATGCGCTGGTTGATAAGAGCGAGTACTGCAGGGTGCCGAATCCAACGGCGGGCCTTTGGATCATTTCCATAAATCCAGCAAAGGCGGAAATTAGTGAAATCCCCCATAAGATCATAATTGCGACCACCGATAAGCAGAATTGAAAGATAGATTGCCAGTGGAGTGGGTTTCGGTTTCCTGTGATCATATGAGCTGCTTTAGTTGTGTCCAAAATAACGATCGTTAAATTTGGTTGATACACCAATAGCTGGCTGAGTAGCTAGATACCCAACCAGCAAACAGGAACTATTCATTAGTAGCTCAATCGCTATTTTGTTTCTATTGCAATGGTTAATATCTCGTCACCGGGTGGTAAAGCCAAGCCTGTTGAGGGGTCGCGTGCTGATATGCTTTCTGCGACATCCATACCAGCGATCACCCTCCCAAAGATTGTATACCCATCATTCAGGTCTGGTCTAGGATTGTAGGTTATGAAAAATTGGCTGCCGTTGCTGTCAGGACCTGCATTCGCCATGGCTACGACACCAGCTTTGTCAAATGCCATGTCGGAGGATTCATTAGCAAACGCATAGCCAGGTCCTCCAAATCCTGTTCCACTCGGATCACCTGCTTGAGCGATGGACCCGGGTAGGACGCGGTGGAATGTGACACCGTCGTACCATCCTTCTTCGGCGAGGAAGATAAAGTTGTTCACCGCGATCGGAGCTTTATCAGGATACAGCTCAATTACGATATCACCTTTTTTAGTGCTCAAAGTGGCTATGTACTCATTTGATGGATCAATAGTCATTTTCGGGCAAGATGTATATTGGATTTTCTCCAATAAAGTTAATTCTGTGATCGCAGTGATGTACGTTTCGCTGAATGGCATATCGTTGGGCCATAGCTGCCCGTTAAGCAGCAGTAGCGGTGTGCCAGGCAATCCAGAATCGGCACCATGTTCATATGCTTCCGCTATTAAATTTGTAACTTCTTCACTTGTAAGATCATTCGCAAACTGCTCTTCATCCAATCCCAACTCGCCAGCTTGTTGGATAACCCACTCGGAAAACTCTGCCTCACTCATGCCTGACCACTCGTTCTGTGCAGCGAAGAGCAGGTCATGCATAGCCCAAAACTCACCTTGTATCCCCGCAGCCTCGGAAGCTTGTGCCGATAACGCTGCCAATTCATGTATGCTGTTCAGGGGGAAGTGGCGGTACACAACACGAACGTCATTGGGGTACCTGTCTTTGATACGCGCCAGCACGGACGCAAGAGATGCGCAGCCCGGTCACTGGAAGTCACCGTATTCTAATATTGTGACATATGCATCACTGGGACCATACACCCAATCTTCATCACTTACGGCCGGAAAGACCGATTGTTGAGTGGGACCTGGGGTTGGGAACGGGCTTTCAACCGTGCAGCCACTATTAGGTTCTCCTTGGGAGATGAGAGCCTCACTTGTCGTTGTGGGACTAACCGCGACCTTGGTATCAGTTGGTATAGGCGGGTTGGTTGCTGTTGGTGCTGCAGTAGGTTCGATAGCTGCTGTAGTACCGCTGCTGCAAGCTGAAAGGGTAACAATTAATATCAACAGAGTTAGGGATGTTTTTTTCAAGTCATTTCCTCCAATGAGCGATCGATCTCCAATATGTACCGGTAAAATTTCTCGTTAACATTCATGCAGACAAAAAAGGATTTTACCAGGTCTCAAACTACCTGTCATGGTTAGTAGGGGTATGGGTCAAGATGATTTACTGAACTCGTTTTGAAGCTGTTCGAAAGAAGTCATCCAGGACATGCGGTTGATGAACTCTGCTAGCGTATCACTATCTGATCTTAGCTGACGAACTGCCTCTCCAACAGGATCTTCTCCCGCAGGACCGCCGGGTTGGTCGGCGTAAGCCCCGTGAAAAGCAAAATAGGCTTGGTTGAGCTTGCGAATCAGGTAGCCGTTTTCCCAAAAGAATAAACGCCTCACCTCCATATAAGATTCTGCTTCGTTTACTCTGCCTTCCATTAATAGCTGGTCCACGGTTTCACGCGTCGTTCGCATTTCTGTCCGATAGTCAAATACTGGCTCAACGGGTGTCTCATCCGCAGGAAGAGTTTCCATTTCCTGTTGGGGGGGTAATAGTTCTGGGTAGTATTTTTCCATCAGCATCAAGCCGATCTCTTTTCCTGCTATAGCAGCAGTAGTCTCATTCATCGTACGCAGTTCGGGGCTGGTAAGATAATTCACCCCCAGTGGTCTGAGAGACAAAAAATTATGGATCCATTCATGAGCGATTACTTCCGTCAGCCAGTTTATGTCGCTGGTTCGGTTGATCATTGTTGGATAGATTCCAATTCCACCAATTCGGACCACCAAAGAAGATACATCTAACTCTTTATCCACCTTGGATTCCAGCGCTATTTGTTCTTCGACCGAGAGATCGGGATTGATCGATATGTTCGCGTCTTGTTTAATTTCATCTCTTGGGGAGACAATCAAAGCATGCGGTAACGCAGTGCTGTGAAAGAGTATCGGGGGAAGTGGTTGTCCTGAGATTGTTAGCCCTGCTTGTGCCACGATGTAGGTTAGCTGTGTTTGGAGTATGGACTCAGCAAACGGCGCAATCTGTACGCGGCGTTTGTTCAACTCTTCGAGTTCAGCTCGATATTCGGCGGACGATTTATCTGGATTGAGTACTTCTGGATCGGCGTATATCGTTGCTAAGTGGTATTCGAGCGCCTGACTGCGGTCAATCAAATCCAGGTACTCTACTGCCAGTTGGTGGTTGTCTTCTGGTGATAAATAACTGTGGACACCAAGCGCGAATTGGTTAAGCTTTATGGTCAAAGCATCAATGGTCCAAGTGACGTAATCGAACTCAATATCGCGGGTAAAGGCGCGTATGTTTTCTACTTGCTCACCAGGAAATACTGCGCTGGCCCCAAGCAGAACGATAGATATCGCGACAAGTATGATCAGCCTCAGCATCTTTCTAATCATGCGTAATTACCATTCAAATGCGGTACGATTTCATGATGATAATTGCCCATGGGGATGTAGTCAATTACGCCTGCATTAAGACTTTCTCATGTCATGCTATAATCAGCGGCGATGAATTTCCTCATTACCGGCGTTGCGGGTTTCTTGGGCGCAGCGCTAGCAAATAAGCTGGCTCGTGAAGGTCATCAGGTTCGGGGCATTGATGACCTATCAACTGGCAACCCACAAGCCTTATCACCGGATGTCCATTTCACCCGTGGGGATGTGAATGACCGGCCCAAATTGTGGACGTTACTGCAAGATGTGGACTGTGTCTATCATTTAGCCGCACGGGTTTCCGTGCAGGAGTCAGTTCTTTATCCACGTGAGTACAATGCGGCAAATGTGGGTGGGACGGTCAGCTTGATGGAAGCAATGCGTGATGTAGGGGTGCGTCGGGTTGTTTTTATATCCTCAGGTGCTGTTTATGGTGATCAAGACCCTCAACCTTTGCAGGAGGGTATCCACCCAAATCCGCGCTCACCCTACGCGGTATCAAAACTCGCCGCCGAATACTATGTACGGACAATTGGTGACTTGTGGGGGATGGAGACGGTCAGCTTGCGGGTATTCAATGCGTATGGCCCCGGACAGCCCTTGCCTGCCTCTCATCCGCCCGTAATTGCACAATTCCTGCGTCAGGTGATGCGCGGCGGCACATTGGTCGTGCATGGCGAAGGGACACAAACGCGAGATTATGTTTTTGTGGATGATGTAGTACGCTGCATGATAGCCGCATCGACTATCTCAGATCTCAACGGCCTCGTGATCAATGTTGGCAGCGGCACCGAAACCAGTATTAGAGAAATTGTACGCTTAGTGCTTCAAGAGAGTGGTGGCGATGCAGAGGTGCTTTACAGCCCTCGGACAAATCCAGGCGTAACGCGTATGTGTGCAGATCTATCGCTTGCTAAAAAGGTTCTCGGGTACCAACCTAGCGTTGCTTTAGAGGATGGCATCCGTTTAACCCTGGGACGGGATGTACGTTTTAAGGGAGAATTACCGACCCGACCGATCAGTTGAACTACTGGTAGGGTTATGCCAACCAATAAAAAACCCACGTCGGGTGGTTTTGATGCGATGAGTGCTGCGGGGGTGATTTTGATGAATTCTGCATGCTCCCAAAGATCGGTGATTGATTTCGCTCCAGCATAACTCCTACCTGAACGCAGGCCTCCCACAATGTGGTAAAGGATCTCGCTGACCTTACCGCGGTACGGGATGACTCCTTCAACACCTTCGGGTATGACAACCTCCCATATATCCGGCTCGACCGCACCCAATTTCTCGAACTCTTTACGAGGGATATTTGCTGATAATGAAGCCATTCCGCCAACAACTTTGAATCGGCGGCCATTGCGAACTACAGCCGGACTGTGGCTCTCCTCTGTCCCCGCCAGCATACTTCCCAACATGACTCTGCTGGCACCTGCTGCTGATGTCTAGGTCTTATCACCGGGTTTACGGATACCGCCAGCATGTGACGTGGCAATTGTCATATCTGTCTCGGAAACAGAATCCATTTTTACACTGAAAATTGAGGTGGAAAATTTTATCGACGCGAGCCGCTAAGTGGAAATACCTGCGTCGGAACAACATTGAATATCTGACCGTTTTAGCACCAGCAGCAGATCGTCATATGTTAAACCAAGGAGTTCTTAGATAGTCACAACCAGGTCTAACAATAACCACTGGTATGGCCGATTTTGTATACTAGTGATCACTCCCGAGTCCTGGTTAATTCTATTGTACAATATCTCTGTGATATCAAAAGCCCATCTTGAACGTGAATTTTTCACCAGGAACACTCTGCACGTAGCTAGAGAAATCCTCGGGGCGCGGTTGGTGCGGGTTGTGGAGGGCAAGCAATTGTCTGGTATTATCGTTGAAACAGAGGCCTACCTAGGTGAGCAGGATTTAGGGTGCCATGCAAGAGCCGGAAGGACTTCAAGAACGCAGATCATGTATGGTCCACCTGGCCATGCGTATGTATACTTTACTTACGGAATGCATTGGATGTTAAATATCGTCACCGAACGCGAGAACGAACCAGCGGCAATCTTGATCCGCGCTGTGGTACCGGTTGAGGGGCTTGATTACATAGCTAAGCGGCGTGTGGGAAGACCACGCTCGGAGTGGACAAATGGCCCAGCCAAGCTGTGTCAGGCATTTAATATTACGGGTGCTGAAAATGGCTTAGATATCTGCCTGCCTGGCGGTTCGATCTGGGTAGAAAGAAACCAGACGATCCCAGATTCCAGCGTGACTAATTCCCCTCGTGTGGGGTTAAATAATGTACCAGAACCCTGGAACAGCATCCCCTGGCGCTTCTGGGTAAGTAAAGAATTCTTGTTAGGTTGAATTATGGTTCTAAAACAACGATCATATGGGTATTATGATTATTGATCGGATGAAATGGAGGCAACGATGGGTATCTTAGATGGTAAGAATGCACTTGTATTTGGAATTGCGAACTACCGTTCAATTGCTTGGGGGATCGCAAAGGCTTTCTATGAACACGGTGCGACAGTCGGTTTGAGCTATGCTGGTGAAGTTTTGGAGAAGCGCGTACGTCCTTTGGGGGAAGAGATTGGAGCTGAGTTTGTCGAACCCTGTGATGTCACGAAAGACGATCAGATTACGGGTATAGCTGCAAAAGCTGCTGAAAAATTCGGGACTATTGATATCTTAGTACACGCCATTGCATTTGCCAACCGCGATGAATTAAATGGCCCGTATTATGATACCACTCGAGAAGGCTTCCATATGGCCATGGATATTAGTGTATATTCTTTTACTGCCCTGGCGAGAGCTTTTCAACCGATACTACGTCCGGGGGGAGCGTTGGTGACGTTGACATACTATGGTGCCGAGAAGGTCTCCCCCCATTACAATGTGATGGGCGTGGCAAAGGCTGCTTTGGAATCTTCTGTACGATATCTGGCTTATGACCTGGGTGAACAAGGGGTGCGGGTTAACGCGATTTCTGCGGGACCTGTGCGAACACTAGCTGCGGCTGGTGTATCTGGATTTAAGACTATGTACAGTAAATTCCCCGAGGTAGCCCCTTTGCACCAAGGCATCACTATTGAAGATGTCGGTAATGCCGCTGTATTCCTGTGTTCGGAATTAGCCGCGAAGACCACCGGTGAAGTGCTATATGTTGACTCGGGGTTCAATATCCTGGGTATTACCGAACCCGTTGAGTAGAAGGACAGGTCTCTATGTTCCGCAGGCGTGAAGATACAACCCCCTTAGCCTCCCAACCCGCTCCTACTGAGCGAGTGACCTCTGTTTTAGGTACGGGCATAAACTGGCACGGTAATCTAAGCGGAAGTGGTGGTGTGCGTATTGAAGGAGCTTTTGAAGGTGATATCACACTGAGAGGCTTGTTGGTCGTTGGTGAAACAGGCCGGGTAACTTGTAAACACCTGCAGGCCAATGTGGTGATCGTTGCGGGTGCAGTGCGGGGAGATATCACTGCTGAGAAAGTGGAAATTCGCACGACCGGCAGAGTCTGGGGGGATGTCGTTACCGCTGCATTCTCAACCGAAGAGGGGGCATTTCTCCGCGGGCAAATTCGGATGGAGGAAGAAGTCGAGGTTGGCGTGAATAATTTACCAGAAGAGCAGCCGGTACGGGAGGAAGAACTATCCGGAGAAGATTGATTATCTATGATAATTACGAGATGAAAAAGCATCAGATATCATGAATCTGATGCTTTTTTGTGTAGTTGGAGTGTTCTTCTTTGTCGATACCCAGCCCCTATTCGCCATCCTGTGGTTCGATATCAGAGCTTTGATCTTTTCCGTCCTCTTCTATAGGATCATCTTGCTCTGTATCACTCTCATAATCCTCGTCGTCATCATTCTCTTGGTCGTCTCCGCCACCGCTATTATCGTCTAAATCTTCGTCATCTGCGTTACCATCATCATCGCTAATTCCATCATCTTGTTCTTCGTCATTGGAGTTGGATTCTTCATCACCGTCGGATATATCGTCTGAATCGGCGGGTTTCTCTTCATCTTGATCGTCTATATCGTTGTCATCCACATCATCTATTGCTTCGGCGCCATTGTTGTCACCTTCATCCTCATGTGTTTTTTCTGCACCATCAGTTTGTTGGGATTCGTTATCCAGGGAAAGGGGTTCAAGTATTAGCGCAGTTAACATACCATTTTGATCAACAAGTACAGTGATGTGTGCCCAGCTTCCACTAGTTACCCCCTTCGATACCACGGCACTATCGGTGAGAAGGATAGTTTTCCCATCAATGCTTATCGATTTATCGGTTAGCATGTCAACTATACCGCTGAAACTGATTTCAAACGGTACAAAGCTGGGGCTAAGAGGAGCAACGGAAAGGATTGCACGAGCATACAAGCTTCCATCATCGCTTGAATATACAAGAACACGGACTTGGTCACCAATCACAAGAGCTGGATTGATTTGGGTATTTGGAGCAATCACAAATTTGGTTGTGCCGATTGTCCATCCGTCATTGCCTATATCGTTTATGATATCTGTGATTTCATAATATCGGAGATGAAGCTCATCTGCAGCAATCCGGCCGTTTGGACTCGTAGATCCTTCGACTTCTACGACTTGTCCTATTAGGACATCTCCAATTATCTTTGTCTCCGGGGAGATTTGGACCTTTATTCCGCTAACTACCCATATCTCGGGAGACATCTCTTGGACTGTGCCTTCCATAGATATTTGCACAGTTCGTTTAAGTTGCAGCAGCTCTGACACTTCTTCGGTGCGCCGTTGGGTGTAATCTACTTCTATTTGGTGTTTCTTCTCGACATTGTTTGCGAGCTGTAAACGTACAGTTTCGGCTGCCCGTTTTACCGGATAGAGTGTGTCACCAGGTAATGTCTTGGCTGAAGTGATAATCAAGCCGTTGAAACTGATCATCAGCACAATCACTAAAGCTATGAATGACATTGCCAGACGTGGGACGCGGAAATATGTCAGCAGTGGTCTATGAGTTTTGCGCAATTTAGCTGCTTGTGCCAGCATGTTCATCCGACTGCGGTTCCTGGCGGTAGCAGGTACATGTTCGGAGGATAAACTTCGCCCTGCCTTGGTGGTAAACAGCAGTGGTTCAAGCTCGTCTGCAAGATCAGGGTACTTTGCTAGACAGTCCTGTATGCTGCGACCTGAATACATCGCAGTTATACAATCTTCAAGGGCGTCTAGTAATCTGTCATTCATTTTTATCATGATACGGTTACTTCAATCAATGTTGTGATTAATTTTTCTCTATTTAGATAGTCGTAAATTTCATATAAAAGTTGCGTTGATTTCGATAAGAATTAGATTAAGGGCCTAGATTAGTCATCATCGTCTTGTTCCCTCTCGCCATTATCTTCGTGTTCCTGACCGGTGGGGTGGCAACGCATGCAATCGGCGAAACTGTCGATGCCTTCCTCACGGTGCTTGCTCTCAGTCTCACCCTGAGAATGTTCGTGACAGCTATAACAATCATACATGCTCAGCGAATTGGGGTGACAGGTGGTACAGGTGCTCCCACCGTTTTCACCGTGGTTGATCGGGAAGTTGTGTTGTTGTTCAAATCTGGCTGGAACCCATGCTTCCGTACTATGGCACTCTCCGCAATCGGCACTGAAGATACCTTGATGAAAAGCGGGGTCGGCGTGACAGCTAGCACACTCCTGTGAAGGTTTTTGTAAAGCTGCCTCAATATGGCATTCCTGGCAGTTTAACGAGGCGTGAGATCCGGTTAGCGGGAAATTTGATAAAGAGTGATCGAAACTGGCGTCAGACCAACTTTCCGTGTTGTGACAATCTTTGCACGAGCTGCTGAACTCAGCGCCATGTACATCGTTGTCAGCATGACAAGCGATACAATCTTTCCCTGTGCCTAGGTATTGGGCTTGTGGATGGCAGTTTTGGCACCTGACCCCAATGTGGGATCCAGTCAGAGGGAAGCTTGTCCGGTCATGATCGATTACCGCTTGGTTCCAATTGCTGGGGTTATGGCACTCAGCACAATCCATACCAAGCCCATTCTGGTGGGCATCGTCCTTGAGGTGACAATCAACGCAATCGCTGTCAACGGTTTGTAAATCTAGCAAAGAACGTGCATCGATATGACACTCTTGACATCTAACCTTTGTATGTTTTCCCTCCAGTGGGTATCCAGAATCGAGATGGTTGAAATCGCTCCCATAAGTATCCAAGCCGTCATGGCAGGCGAGGCAATCTGCTCCGAATGCTGTTGCATGGTTGATTACAAATTCATGATTGATATGGTCATGACAAACTTGGCAGGTACCTGGGACAAACTGGGTGATGTCAGATGCATGGCAATCATCACACTTGAATTCCTGCCCATCCTTATTATGTTGGTGGGCATCAAGTGAAAAACCGATTTTTGCGTGAGGGAAATTAGCCAGGGCAGCTACGGTCATGGAGGCAGTTGGACCATTATGGTCTGTGTGGCAGAGATGGCAATTATTTTCTAGACCTTGGGTGAGCATGATGATATGGAACCCATTCTCATCCATGATATCTACGTGACATGCTAGACACCTGTCTGTCATAGATCCAGGTTCCCAAATCGCAGTGTGGCAGGCAGAACATCGCCCGCCGACATCGGCATGCGATGTAGCTCCATTTTTGGAGCGAGAACCTTGCTGGGCGTTTAGCGCTCCAGGACTAAAGAGCATCCCCCCTTGCACAACCGTATAGCCTGTGATCAAGAAAATAGTTGCCGATGTGACGAGCAATCCCATCCCGGATAAACAGCCTAATCTGCTTTTACTGTTCAAGCGTTTTCCCCATCCTGGTGTTATGTCTGATAGCTACATTGTGATTCTCACGTTAGCGCAACAGTGTTGCATAATATATGGCAGCAAATATATGGATGGTAGCAGCAGTAAAAAGGACCATCCCAATTGGGATGTGAACGGAATGCCATAAGGCCAGTGTCCGTCTTGCCAAGGCCAGCGAATTTAGTTGGCGGGTAAGCTGATGCCGACGACGCAGCTGTTTATCCAGTTGATCTACTTTAGAACGTGTTTTTTTATCAAGGCGTGCTTTTTCCAACCACCACTGCAGGCGGTGGGCTGGATCGGTAAGTGTCCTATCAACGAAAGTTGCTAAAAATCCATTGGAGGGCTTTTCCTTGACTATTAAGCGAGAAAAAAGAGCTGCTGTAGTGGGCGATTGGTGCTCCATTTCCTGCCTGATTTCAGCATCCGCAATAGCGATTTGCTTTTCCAGCAACTCGGCTTCAACGATTGCCCCATCCGTAGTACGTGGTACTAGGGTGTATATGTAACGGCCAAATATCCCGCTACCAACGATGATGATTGTCAAAAGCAAGACAATCCCAGCCAGCCCGTTGAACTTCCAGGAAGAATGCAGCAATACCATATATGGACCAACCAGACCGGTGAAGATGTGGAAGTCTAGCCAATTGGACATGCGCCCTAAGCGTGCGTTGCGGCTGCGTTTGCGTAGGGAATAGAGCGTTTCGGTCATGAGCATGAGTATGAACCCTAGGATCCCGATGGTGTGACCAAAAAAATCGCTTGCCGGTGGGATTTCGCGGTAGATGATGAGCACAAATAAATATAATGCCGTGACGAAGATTATGGCTATAGCTGAGTACCAAATTTCTCGATTGCCTTTAGTTGACATGATTGGCTTTCCATTGTGACCAATGTTCGATGATCAGATCGGTAAGAGCTGCTTTTGGCGCAAGGAGCTTTTCTCGAATGGATGTGATCGGTACTTTGTGATTTATCAGCTCTCGGAGAGGTTGTGATAAAGTCTGATCGCCCATAAGAATCGCTCCCAATAACGAATAATCGTCAAGAATTAACCTGATATGGTTGACATCGAAATTTGATTGCACTGCTATAGCATCAGGCAGCTGGCGCCACACCTCACTATCACCGCGCGCGATACCGTGTAGATCATCGTCCTCACCTTTTCCGACAGTGCCGATAATGGTCGTTGTCAAATTTGCCAGCCTGGTTACATTGAACGGAGTCCCTCGCAAATAAGCTTGATTGGCTCCCATCATATTGAGCCCGGCTATCCAGCCCTGTTCTCGAGCTGGTCCCCAAAGACTATCAAGCACGTAGCTACCGGAAATTGGATCGTAAACTTGCGCGACATCACCGGCCGCATATATCTCTGGCAGGCTTGTCTGCTGATGTTGATTGACGATAATACCCCTGTCGACCTTTAGTCCACAGGATTTGCCAAGTTCTACACGTGGACGGATACCGATTGCAAAGGCGAGCAGATCGCATTTGATATTTTGACCTGCCTGGGTTCGAACACCGATGACACGACCTCGCTTTCCATATATTTGATCTAACTTGGTTTGGTAATGGATATTGACTCCTTCTTCCTTAAGACGATGCTCAACGATTTTGGATTCGGCATCGTCTAAAACATTACTCCAGTAGCGCTCCCCGCGTAAGAAGTAATGCGTTATCACCTTGTTTGTCACCAAGCCTTCAACCATCTCCAGTGCCGTTATACCGCCCCCGATTACGATGGCGCGCTTCCCACGCCGGGCAAGTTTTCTAATCTGTCGGGCATCCACGATATTATCAAGTTTTACCACCCCATCTAAGTCAATCCCCGGGATATCAATCATTGCCGCTTGAGCTCCAGTGGCAATTAGCAATCGCGTATATGGGATTCTGGCACCATCCTCCAGCACGATGGTGCTTTGGTTGGGGGCGATTGCTGCTACTTCTGCTCGTATACAGCGGCAGTGCAGCTCATCAAAATAGTGCTTTGAAAATGGGAACAAGTTGGCTTCGGTCAGCTCACCATTAAGGTAGTATGCCAATCCCGGCCGTGAATAAAACCCTTCCCGCTCATTGCCGATCAGAGTTATTTTACTAAGTTGATCCTGGCTGCGGATTGCTTCGACCGCAGCAATACCAGCAACACCGCTCCCAATAATCACATATTCTGCCATTAGGATACTGCCCTACCTGGTTTAGGATTAACGTGCAAACAAGTTCGTCCGGACAAAACTTAAGACCCCTCTTGGACAACGGCATATGCACTCCCCGCATGTCAAACAGTGGCTATCTTGTATCGGCTGCCCGAACCAGGCATGTCGCCTAACATCGATCCCGATCGGGCAGTTGAACGAACAGATGCCGCATTGGATACAGCGGGAACTATCCGGGAAGACATTCCCCTCGACAAGCGCTTGGCGCCGGGTTTTCTCTTGCTGAACGATGTAGCGTAAGTTCATGATACTTCTAACCGCGTATTGTTATCAGATCAGTATGACATAGGTCTATTGAAGAGGACATTTCCGGAATACACTCCAATTCTAATCCAAGAAATCCGGCATCTTTTGAAAATGGATCTTAGTACACATAAGAAAAATAACTATCCAGATGAAAGGGGACTTCAATCTTGACCATTGGGGTGGCAGTTTATACATCGCGAAGCGAGATCGGCGATGTTCTTTTCGGCATGTTTTTCCTCCATTTTGGTCCGGTCATGACAGTTGTAACAAGTCCAACTGGACGATTTGCTGTTGTGGCAATTTGCGCAATTTCCGTCGGCGTTCTTATGGTTAATTGGGAAGCTGTGATTCTGGACGGATATGCTGCCCCATGAATTAGCATTGTGGCACTGTGAACATTGTCCTGACCAATGGTTGTTGGGTCTGGAATGACAGGACTGGCAGTCGTTCTGCCCGCTGTGGTTGAAGCTAGCAGAACCCCAAGAAGAGGTGCTATGGCAGGCTGAACACTGCCCGCTGTAATGGTTGTTGGGTCTGGAGTGGCAGGACTGGCAGTCGGTCTGCCCGCTGTGGTTGAAGCTGGCTGAAGCCCAGGCATTGGTGTTGTGGCATGCTGAACACTGCCCGCTGTAATGGTTGTTCGGTCTGGAGTGGCAGGACTGGCAGTCGGCCTGCCCGCTGTGGTTGAAGCTAGCAGAACCCCAAGAAGAGGTGCTATGGCAGGCTGAACACTGCCCGCTGTAATGGTTGTTCGGTCTGGAGTGGCAGGACTGGCAGTCTGTCTGTCCGCTGTGGTTGAAACCAGCAGAACTCCAGGCATTGGTGTTGTGGCATGCAGAACACTGCCCGCTGTAATGATTGGCAGGCTTGTCACCGGAGTGGCAGGACAGGCAGTCTGTCTGTCCGCTGTGGTTGAAACCAGCAGAACTCCAGGCATTGGTGTTGTGGCATGCAGAACACTGCCCGCTGTAATGATTGGCAGGCTTGTCACCGGAGTGGCAGGTCAGGCAGTCTGTCTGTCCGCTGTGGTTGAAACCAGCAGAACTCCAGGCATTGGTATTGTGGCAGGTGGAGCATTGACCGCTGTAATGATTGGCGGGTTTGTCGCTCGAATGACAAGATTGACAGTCAGTTAGACCGCTGTGGTTAATGCTCGCTGAACTCCAGGCATTGGTGTTGTGGCAGGTGGAGCATTGCCCAACAAAATGGTTTCCAGGTTTATTTTTATCGTGGCAAGATTTACAATCTGTTAACCCTTTGTGGCTGAAACTTACCTGCTGCCAGCTGCTGGTGATATGGCAGGTGGAGCACTGACCTTGAAAATGATTGGCGGGTTTGTCGCTCGAATGGCAATTCTGACAATTTGTCGCCCCCGTTGCTTTGTGATTAAACTTAGCTGAAGACCAATTTTCAGAATTATGGCAGGCTGAACATTGGCCTGAGAAATGATTTGTGGGAATGTCTTTCTGGTGGCAGGTTTGGCAATTAGTGCTGGTGACAACTGTGTGATCGAAATTTACTTGTGACCATACCTGGGTAGTATGACAAGCAGAACACTCACCCGAGAAATGGTTGACGGGTTTATCTGCGAGGTGGCAGGTTTGACATTGCGCGGGTGTGCCAGCGAATTTTCCCTCTAGGTGACAACTCTCACATGCTAACTCGGCGTGCTTTCCGTTAAGCGGGAAGAATTCATGCTCAGCACCCTCGCTCCCGGGAGGAAATTCAATTGTGTGCGGTGTCGTTAAGTTATCCGTACCATCAATTATGGTTTCATTCGGCGGCAATGCCTGATTCGAGTTCTGCTTATCTATCGACGAGGGTTTCTCATATGACTTGGCCAACGCCGTATATACCGACAAGATATCATCTAGTAGCTGCTGGTATGCTTCGGGCGCCTGATCAGGCACTACGTTCAATGTAATCAGCGCATCGTATGCGTTTTCTAATACAGCAATCAGCCGGTAGTTTATGGCGGGTTTGAGATCTTGAGGAGAGCCAAATACAGCCTCAACCGCCTGGTCCAGCGATTTGTCTAAAGCATAGAATGCTGCCAGTTCATAATCTGTCCCTTGTGCATTTGCTAGTTGGATGGTGCGTTTTTCTGATAGCTCTAAAAAGTAAATTGTCCGGCTGGTATTCTCAAGTAATAATGGGGAGATTTCCTCTTCCACGAAGCGCTGAAGTGGATAGAAGATGTCTCCGGGGTTGAAGGGTGCGTTGGAGATGACCGCCAGACCTGTGCACGCACTAAGCAGACCGGTAGCTAGGACCAATATCGATAGTTTCAATAAATAGCGCCGCATGGAATTCTCTCCACTTCAAAACAGGATTTCATCAAATCGACCAAACTGTATCTTCAAATTTATCGCTATCCAGATACTTCCTGGTGGCAAGTTACGCAAGCTGGGATTTCTACCTCAGGTATCCCTGCCTGCAGATGGCTGGTGAAGACGGTTTCACGTTGATGTTCATGACAACCATAACAGGTGTATTCGGTATAGCGATCTATATGGCAAGATTGGCATAACGAAGGCTCCTTTGATCCGTGCTCAAGTGGGAATGTGTGCACTGATAGAAATGCCGGAGACCATTCTGATTGGTTGTGGCAATACTGGCATTTTTGGCCGAAGAATCCCGCATGTATTTCTGGCTCGGCATGACACTCGTAACACGCACGCGGAGTACCGCGATATACGAAGTTGCTGTGGCATTCTTGGCAATCGATTTCGGAATGGTTTCCTTCCAGGAGGAAGATACCATCGTGGTTAAAATTATCCATCCTGTCGATACCATCATGACAATCGAGACACGCTGTTCCATACTTTTCGATATGGATGGGGATAAAGTCAGGTTTTCCTGAATCCTGGGCGTGGCAGTCAATGCAAGTGTTGACTTGAAAATCATTGAATTGCTCTCCATGACATCCATTGCAGTTTATCCGCGCACCCGAGAAATCTTGCCGATGGTGGTCTAGAGTAAAGTCTGTCTGGATGCTATGGTTGAAGTCTAAGCCGTTAAGACTAGCTGGTGACCACGCCTCAGTTTTGTGGCATTCACTGCAGTCAAAGGAAAAAATGCTTTCATGGAGCGGCGGTTCATGATGACAGGATATGCATTCGCTAGGCGTATTCGTGAAGGGGTCACTCTCTTCGGAGCCAGTATGTGAATCTCGAATTAGAAATACACCTGCCGTGTTCTGGGCACTTTTCTGCGGTATAAGAGAATTACCAATCTGATGGCACTTGGCACACGACACTCCGGCATGGGCGCCGTCTAAGGGGAAATCAGTGCTCTCATGATTGAAGGCAACCATCCGGTCAACACCATCATGGCAAATCAAACAGTTCTCTCCATATTGTTCAATATGGTGTAGTTCGAAGTCCTTATCACCCTGCGTATGGCAGCTTTTGCAGCTATCATCCAAAACGCTAAAATCAGCCTGACTATCATGACAGGTGTAGCAGCTGATACTAGAAGATTCATAGCCATACTCGTGCTTTGCCAGTGAGAAATCTGTGCTGGTGTGATCAAACTTCTCGAACGCAGCTGCTGTTAGGTCATATTCCAGTCCGCGGTGGTCGGAGTGGCAGTCCGCACATATCTCTGCAGAACTGATATAGCTGTGCGTCCCGTTCTGATTGTTTATCTGCTGGGCTACATCTTCATGACAATTCATACACAGACTATCCTGGGGGACTGCTAGCGGTTTGTGGCATTGCTGACAATCTCCCTCAAAATTGGCATGTGAGGTATATCCGCTTAACTCAACTCCAGGTTGGCTAATGGCACTCACCCTCCCGGGGCTGAAAGCAATACCACCAAAGTTCCAGGCGTGCAGAGATAAACCTACCAGGAGGAGCAGGGTGAAAATTATGCCAACCGGAGTTGCTAACGGGTGTTGTCGTCGCATAGAATTTCAGGTGTTACCAATAACCCAAGTTATGTTTTGTTATTTCCAGCTAACATTTTCTTAACAATCATGCTATTACTGAAAACCGATGAGGCGGGTAACCCGCCTCATCGGTTGAAAAGGAATAAGTTGGATCAGCCACCAACTGGCGCATCTTCCTTTATCGGTGTGGACCTCCCGCGGTCGGTTCGGTGAGGTGGCATACTGTGCATTCTGCGAGGGTGCCGGAGTGCCCTTGCAGATTTACGAACTTAATCGCATCACGAGCTTCATTACTCGTGGCAATTGCATGCGTACTGTCGTGGCAAGCCTCACAGTACACTCCACCGTGTCCCTTCGAAAAACGATACAATTCTTGGTCCTGCTCATACCCGAGTTCGTCGTGACAAACGTCACAGCGCGGCTCGTCCAACCAGGGATTGCGGTTTTCTTGAGCCACATCTTCCATGCCGCCGTGGCAATCTGTACAGCCCATCTCATATTCACTGGACATCACATCACGCAAACATTTGGTGTCTGGGCCTGGGTGGCAGGCATAGCATCCATCGGTGCTGTCCTGGACTTTACCAGCGTGTTTTTTATGCATGGCTTGTGAGAAGTTCGGTATTCCGGGTTCACCCGGTGCGCCAAGTGCGTTAGATGCATGGCATTCAGCACAGAGAATCGGTCTGCGGCTCATCAGCGGTTTGTTACCGCCAGGATATTCATCCTGATTCTCTTCATCATGCAGGGTTAATATATTGGTTTCCACACGACCGGTGCTGATATCGAATTCCCCGTCTGCATGGCAATATTCGCAGTGCATCTCGGTCGAGACCGGAGCGACTACCCGGTTGCGTGCCAGCTCAACTCCTCCGGAGCCTGTCACGACGATATCCGCTAACTGGTAAGGTTGACGGTCAGTAGCATCTGTATAATCATCATCATATTCCGTAAGCGGAATGCCTTCGGCAATGAAGTGGTCCGCACTCATATCCATCGTGCCCGCTAAGCCTTTTCCAGTTAATCCGATATTCGGGGGCAGTGGGGAGGTTAAGTTGAATAGTGGTTGGGCGTAATCCCAAAAGTTTGACTTCTCAACCGAATAGGTGTTATCGGGGAAGCTGTAGGTGACGGTGATGTTCTCAGTCACGATTAGTGGTGGGTCACCGCGCTGGATTACCTGGGCCCAGAGTGTATTCCAAGGGGGCAGGACAGCTAAGTCCTGGAAGTTGCGGTTGTAGCAGTGCATACCAAGGTCATTCCAGCCGATGACCACGTAATCCCCCAGCGCGGGCATTGGTGGTACTCCGCCGTAACCCCCAGATATGAAAGGTAGGAAAATCGTTCCATCATTTTCTAGCACTGTGTTTTGTGCCAAAGAGGCACTCGGCTGCCAGGCAAGTACCACTAATAGCACAAGAGTGATAGTGACGAGGATGCCCAGGATCAGTTTACGATTCTTGATTTTCTGCATAAATTGCTTGGTATACATTTGCCCTCCCTGTTACTATCCTTGAATTAATATGATCAAAAAAGATACATGCAATCAAAGATTAGTGACAGAGATGATCACTAATCTATAAGTAGGACTTAATGTAATAAAGTTGCGGGTTATTTGAAACCTTAACGACATCTTAATAACTTGAAAGAGAGAACAGATAGAATCATTCTGTGTGGTCACTACAGTTACGTTACAGTTTTCTGGTATGTTATGTCAATAAACTGTGCGTAACTTTATTAACTTGGGTTTAAGGGAATACAGCCGATAATTTTCAAAATATTCGTGTCACCGATATTATATCAATAGTAATCTTGAATCGGACTCGCTGCTTTTATCGGTGATTTCGGATACAATAAGCCTTATCCCTATATGAATATGATGGTCACGCCTTGATGATTTTCATTGTTTCGAGGTGACCCTTGCACAAAATTTGGAGGCTATTTTGGCTCGAATACTGCTCGTTGATGATGAACCACTGATCACTGAATCCCTGTCGTACAGTTTACGTCGTGAGGGTTACGAGGTGAAAGCAGTCGGTGATGGAACCGCTGCCCTCGAAGCTATCGAAGAGTTTACACCGGACGTGGTCGTCCTCGATGTCATGTTGCCGGGGATGAGCGGACTGGAGGTCTGCCGTCAATTACGTGCCCGCAGTGCGACCCCGGTGATCATGCTCACCGCTCGTGGGGAAGAGATTGACCGCGTCCTGGGATTAGAAGTTGGCGCGGATGATTATCTCGCCAAGCCTTTCTCATTCCGTGAGCTGCTTGCTCGGATTCGTTCTATCTTACGGCGGGTTGATTTGGATCGCCAGATGACCCAGCTGCAACCAATCATTTTGGGAGATTTGAGCCTGGACCCCGTGGCGCGCAGGGTGATTAAAAACGAACAAGAAGTTCAGTTATCTGCACGCGAATTTGATCTTCTCTCCATTCTCATTCGTAATGCTGGACGAGCCTTAAGCCGGGAGGAATTATTGGCTGAAGTATGGGGGAGCGATTGGATTGGGGATCCACGCACATTGGATGTGCATGTTCGCTGGTTGAGGATTAAGATCGAGGATGACCCGGCCAGCCCCAAATACATCCAGACAGTTCGGGGCCATGGCTACCGTTTCGCTGGCCAAGAAGAGTTAGACTAACCATACCCTTATTGCGTTGAGCGTTCTCAATCCTTCACCTATGGTATTTTTATGAAATCGATCATCCCGCGCACCATCCAAGCGCGACTGATACTTTCTCATTTACTCGTCTCAATAATCAGTATTATCCTAATATCGGTGTATGCCGGGGGAACCTTATACCGCGCGACCCGCGCCCAGGTCGAACACCGCTACGAGGATTTGGCTTTTGCCGCGGCAGATCTATTCAGAGCGCCCTCTGCTTGAATATAAAATAAATAGTAGTGCTCAATCTGATCTGACCGTATCGATCGCGAAGCTGTTTAGGAACAATCCTGAAGTCCGCTATACGGTGTATGACTCCGCCGGCAATGCCATCGTCGATAGTTTAGGTGATCTATCTGCATCGTTGCAGGCTACCGAGAGGCCAGATGTAGAGCAAGTATTGTCCGGAGATAATCTGGAGGGCGAGTATATTGGCAGGAACGCACAGGGCGGAGAAGTTCTTAACCTGGCTGTCGCGGTGACAGATGGGAAAGAGATCATTGGTGCGGTGGCATTTCAGGTGCCGGCGGAGAATGCACTGCTAGCTGCTAGACGATCCCTGGCCGCCCTGATTGCATCAGCCCTTGTAGTTGCTCTCGCCATGAGCGCAGTGGGTTATTACTTGGCGCGCAACTTAGCGGTACCGATTAGTGGTTTAACTGACACAGCTGAGAGTTTGGCGCGCGGGGAATTGGATGCTAGGGTAAATTCACCAGAAGTCCCGGTCGAGTTGAATCGTTTAGCGCACTCATTCAACACAATGGCTGAACGATTACAAGCGTACGTTCACGAGCTCAGGTCTTTTGTTGCCAACGCCAGTCATGAATTGCGTACACCTTTGACATCAATCAAATTGCGGGTGGAATCCTTGCGCAATGGGGCGCTAGATGACCCGTCTGTAGCAGATCGTTTTCTAGCTGAGATTGAGAGCGAAGTAGACCGCTTGTCCTGCATGGTTAATGAAATGTTGGACCTATCCCGGATTGAAGGAGGGTTGACTGAAGAGCAGCGGGTACCAGTCAATTTGGCACAAATAGTCGAAGAAGTGTACGCTACTTTCCTTGCCCGTACGCAGAGAGCTGAAATTGAATTCACCCGTCGGGTCGATCCTTCAGTTCCTCCATTCCTTGGCGATGAGGAACAGCTACGCCGGATGCTGTACAACCTCGTTGATAACGCTATAAAATATACACCCCATAACGGACAGGTAGAGATTGTTTTGGACCGTGTAGATGGGGAGCAATTAAGCCGGTTGGTTGTCCGGGATAATGGCTTTGGGATCACGAAAAACCAGCTGCCACATATTTTTGAACGTTTCTATCGGGTGGAAGCCACACGTCCGCGGTACGGGCCTCCCCAGGGAACAGGATTGGGATTAGCAATTACCAAATCTATCGTGGAAAATCACGGCGGGGCGATCAACGTTTCTAGTAATGTGGGGGAAGGTACGACATTCGTGATTGATTTTCCAGCGGGGAAAGTGAGTTAAAAATTCTCAGGCAGGCCTTGACGCGCAAGCATGCCTGAGAATTATAAATTTTTACTAGGTTGGTCAAGCAATCAAATACTTATTTCGCCATACCGAGACCGAAAAGACCGAAAACGCGCATCCGGCAGGATAATGAGACCACTTTTCCGTTCCGGTAGACTGCCATGGTATAGCACGGCTCCCAGTTCTGCTTCCAGGTGTCAAAGAAGTATATTTTGAGCAAACCTTGCTCCCATTTTTTAACTTCGTACTGGCGGACCGAAAAATAGACATAGACCGGTCCGATAATATGCTTCACTTGCTCCCCATTGTATTTATAAAGCCGGATATCTATCAGGCGTTCGGTGAAATCCGGGTGCTGCTCTCCTGGAGCGTTGTTCTGGTTCTTCTTGGCCAGCTTGACAGTCCCAGTATATTGGCTGCTGGTGAAGCTGACGCCTGCCCGACCGGCTGAAAAGGCTGCGGTTTCCCCGAACTCAATCCGATTGTAGCGTGAACTGCCACTTGCCGCAATCAGAGAAATCGCCACCGCGACCAATGCCAGCGTTAGAATGACTTTTTTGCCTGTTTTTTCCATGTTTATCTCCTTAATAATATTCAACCATATCTGGTTGGTCCAGATATTCTTCGAAGGGTTCTACGGTGGTTAAGTCCATTGTACAAGCGAATATCGAAATGTCAACCAGGCTATCATGAAGGAAAGGTTTAAAGTCCCAATTTGTTCCTATCGACAAGCTCTCGGTCTTCTGCCGCATCAGCTTCGTTTAAGCCTGGGGTGTGGATGACTAGATGGTAATAATCAGGGCTGTTAGAGAGGAAAGTATGCACTTCCCCTGGTTCTACCAGCAGCATATCACCTGCCTGGATGGTTATCGTCTGGGTATCAATTTGGATCTGCGCTTCACCACGCGCAATCAGATAGATTTCGGTGACTCGGTGATGAACATGGGGTTCGTCAATCCCCCGATTGGCGTACCCAATCGCAATATCAAGCCCTGAGTTCCAGGGACCCACGAACCAGCCCTTCAATTCCTGTGGGTCAGCTTTTTCAATCCGCATCCATCACCTAACCGTCTACCCGATGGTTAATATCCCTTCCATTCCGGACGGCGTTTCTCAAGGAAAGCTTCCATCCCCTCCTGCTGGTCTTCGCTGGCAAAAAGCATATAGAATGCACGCCGTTCATACTCAAGACCGCTGGCGAGGGATAATTCAAAAGCCTTGTTGACGGCTTCCTTTCCAAGCTGGACAGCCAAGGGAGCTCGCGCGGCTATTTCCGCTGCGAGTTTGAGTGTTTCTTCTAGGTATTTCTCTACCGGAACCACACGGATAACGAGTCCGTATTGCAGGGCTTCGGTCGCTTGAAGTGTGCGATTATTTAGTATCATTTCCATAGCGATTGCTTTACCGACTGCCCGGGTTAACCGTTGGGTGCCTCCTGCTCCAGGGATGACACCGAGATTAATCTCGGGCTGCCCAAATCGCGCCGTTTCCGAAGCGATGATCATGTCACAGGACATCGCTAATTCGTTTCCGCCTCCCAAACACCAACCGGAAACTGCTGCAATAAGGGGTTTTTTGATGGTCAGGATGGTATCAAACGTAGAGATAAAATCGCGCTGGAGCATTTCAATCGCTGTTGCGCTCATCATTTCCTTGATATCGGCTCCTGCTGCAAATGCACGTTCATTGCCCGTAATGACCAGCGCTCCGATCGTAGGGTTGTGATCAAAATCAACTAGCGCTTCCATTACCTCGCCAAGTACCTCACTATTCAAGGCGTTGAGCGCCTGAGGTCGATTCAAGCGCACGAGCCCCACTGCATCATGAGTTTCAACCAGGATATGCTTAAATTTGTTCACGATAATCCTCCCATAGGTAGCAGGGGCAAAATGTAAGCTTTATAAGTATGCAATTGACTATTCCCGCTCGGTCAAAATTATTGTATCTCTGACTCTTTCCCGGTTAGATCTCTATGATTGAAAGTCAGTCTCTGGGTATCGATTGGCGTGCCAATCGGTCGACGCGTTCGTTGCCTGGATTTCCACTATGACCCAGCACCCAGTGCCATGTGATCTTATGCCGCTGGATGGCTTTATCAAGTGCTTGCCACAGATCGACATTGGCGAGTGCGCCTCCCTTACGGCGCCAGTTTCTTTCTTTCCAGCGCGGCATCCATTCGGTGATCCCTCTGCGCAGGTATTCTGAATCTGTGTAGAAATCTATTTGACTGGCGCGTTTTAATTGTTCTAATGCCCGCAATGCAGCAGTTAATTCCATGCGGTTATTGGTGGTATCCCGTTCAGAGCCATGCAGCTCCTTTTCTCGGTTCCCAGACCGCAATAAGGCTGCCCAACCGCCTGGACCCGGGTTCGGGTCACAAGAACCATCACTGTATATCGTAACCTTGGGCATGTCACTCCTGAGCATTGTCTTTAGAATGTAGGTCAGCAGCAGTTTTATCTAATAATCTAACTGCTGCTGGGAGCTGGTCCAGGGTGAAATACCAGCGGTATAGCTGGGTTGCGATATCGCTAACCGCCCACCGCACACTCTCCCAAGACTGGAAATTGGGTTCTGGTTTTGCGTCCGGCAGCAGATCCACAGCCTCGTACCATTGGGCCAAGGGTGGTTGGTTTTGATCGATATAATCCAGCACGGATGCACGCAGTGGAAAACCGCCTGTAGCCTGAATGAGACGCGCTTGATTTCCCGGTTCTAGTAGCCACTTTATGAAAATCCAGCTGGCGAGTTGCTCTTCTGGTGTCGATTCAAAAACGAAAAACGAAGGCCCGTATGTATTAATTGATGGCTGTCCTTCTTCCGTTGGGAATGCGATTACTGACCATTGGTCTTCACTCCGAATATCGGCAAAAGCGCTTTCTTGGTAGGGGATGCTTGTTATGCTGCCAGTTGAAAATAAGCCGAGTCGGTTCGCAAATTCTTGTTCTGGGAAGTCATTTTCTGACACCCACGCACAGCCCTCCTCATAAATTTCGCGCATAAAAGTTAGCCCTTGTTTGGTCTCAGTGTTGTTGAAGTCATACCCATCCCCATCCTGGCTGATTACCGGGCTGTTGAAGGCATACAACCAGCCCAAAACAGTCGAATAGTTTGTGGATATCACCCAACCTCCGCTCCCGTCGTTATCCCTGCTTTCGTCTTCCAATAATGATTCTGAAGCCAGACAGGCCTGTTCAATGAATTCCGCAGGGGTTGTTGGCGGGGCGCTAAAACCAAGTTCCTTAGCCCAGGTTGTGTTATAGTACAGCATCTGGGCTGAACGCTGGGCAGGGAGACCGATCCGCTTTCTATCATATATGTCATGTCCCCAGAAAACAGGGAAGAAGTCATCCTGGGTACCTCGTTCCATCCCCCAAATCGCGTCATTCACAAAGTCGTCAAGCACAACCAGTATTTCTGCGTCGTCAGACCAGCTCAATGCCTGGTATAGATAGGTAGTGGCGATCTGGGGGAGCTCTCGTTCACTGACTGCTTGGGCGACTTTTTCGTCTAATTCATCAAAGGAACTGAATGGAACTCCTTGTACGGAAATGCCCCATTCGTTCTCCAGATTGAATTCATTTACCAACTCCGTTATGACCTGCTCAGCCGGTCCGTTCCATACATGCCAGAACTGGAGCTGGACCCCCTGCAAATCTTTTGGAATGACTTCGATGTCGCTTTTTGGTTCGGGTGTTCTCGTGACCTTACGCGTCGGGCGAGGTGTTACCGAAGCTGATTTGCGCGGCGTTTGGGTGGCCGTCGCGGTCAAAGCTGAACGAGTCTCTGCTGGTGACGAACTATTTTGGCAGGCTACTGCCAAGGCCATGATCAGTGCACAAATCACTGACACGAATAAAGCTTGGTTATGCTTGTTAATTGTGTTATTCCCTCGATGTTCTGATGATTGCCGATGACAGATATGTTATGGATAGTTTATCATTACTTCCTAATAGAAGTCGATTTCTCAACTGGGATTAACGTCACAACCCCAGCCAGGGGTATTGACTGCGTCTCAAACATGGAAAGTACAGCGAAAAAAAATAATGACATGCATAACATTTCATTAGGGATATCTGGCACATTCCCTATTCTTTTGTTTCTGTTATATAATGTTACTGGCGGATAAATGCCCGTGCTTTTATATAACCTGAAGAAACACAGTCAACAGTTTACCGGTAATTGGGTCACAACGCGCAAAAGAGGAGGCGAGCTTTGACAGCGACCCCACTTTCGCAAGATTCTGCTGCCCGGGGGATAAAAAAGCGGATACGGTGGTTAGATGTAAAAGAACAATTAACGGGTTACCTATTTATCACTCCGGCTGTTCTGGTTTTGGTGATCTTTGGATTTTTTCCAATTGGTTATGCTTTTTATATGAGCATGCATCGTTGGCGCGTAAAAAAGGGGGATTTCATTGGGCTGGCTAACTATGAAAAAGCCTTGGGAGACTGGGTAGGTGCAGCCCTGTTTGTTGTCGGCATCGGGCTTTTGGTCTTGGCATATTTCGCTTGGACGAGTGCTTTCCGCTCCTCCACGACGAAAGGATTAATCGCCAAATTAGCCGCAGCTTTTTTGTTGATTGCAGGCGGGTTAACACTGCCAATTGCGTGGGAGCGTCTGATGGCGTCGGGAGATCCGGATTTCTTGCTATCCCTTCCAACTACGTTGTTCTATGCCTTGGGAACTGTTCCTGGGGAACTTGCACTGGCGTTGGTCCTGGCATACGTGCTGTTCCAAAAGATTAAAGGACAGGAATTCTTTCGCATGCTGTACTTTTTGCCATATATCACCCCGGTAGTCGCCACAGCGGTAGTTTTCCGCACAATATTCAGCCCCCGGGAAACAGCCCTTGCCAACCAGTTCCTCGTCATGATTGGTCTAGAACCTCAAAAGTGGCTCTTTGAACCGCGCCCTTTCACCCATGTCATGTTTGGTTGGACAAACTTGGAAGGATTCTGGGCGGGGCCAAGTATGGCATTGGTATCGATTATTTTCTTTGGGATTTGGACTTATGTCGGCTATAATACTGTGATTTTTTTGGCCGGACTTGGTTCGATCCCTCTTGAGCTTTATGAAGCTGCAGAAATAGATGGGGCTGGTACTTGGAGTGTTTTTCGGCATATCACCATTCCATTGCTATCTCCGGTGACGTTTTACCTGGCGTTGATTGCATTTATTGGAACTTTTAAAGCCTTCAACCATATCTATGTCATGCGTCAGCCAGCCGCTCAAGGTACTGTAGATGTCGCCAGTGTGCAGATATTTGACACTTTCTATAAAGCCAACCAGTATGGTTATGCAACTGCACAAGCGATCATTTTGTTCTTAATCATTCTGGGACTTACATTGATTCAGAATAAAGTCTTCGGTGAGAGAGTGTTTTATGGCTGAGAAAGCTCAACCATTAGTGGCAGTAAAAACTAGTCGAACTGCAAAGGTGCGAATTAAACCGGGCAGGTTGGTTTTATATGCCTTGCTGATCGTTGGTGCAGTTGTTGCTATCATCCCCTTCTTTTCGATGGTTTCAACCTCATTAATGACTTTGGGCGAGACGATCAATAAACAATGGCTTCCCAAAGTCCCGCAGTTGAGCAACTATTCTGAAGCCTGGAACGAAGCGAATTTCGCGAAGTACTTCATGAATAGTATTATCGTGACATTTGTCACCATCGCTGGCTTACTGTTCACATCCATTTTGGCTGGTTATGCTTTTGCTCGGATAAAATTCTTCGGAAAAAATGTGATCTTTGCCCTGCTGCTGGCTACGATGATGATCCCGGAATCGATAACCATGATCCCGAACTTCGTTATGATCCGCGGGGATATTATCCCTTTACCAGGTGGGAACTGGCTGAATTCCCTTCAAGCCCTAACAGTCCCTTTTATGGCGAATGCTTTCAGCATTTTCTTGCTGCGCCAATTTTTTGTTCAGATCCCTGATGAACTCTGGGATGCAGCCCGTATGGATGGGGCCGGTCATATACGTTTCCTCATCCAGATTGTGCTGCCCATGAGTAAGGCACCTATCATGACTGTATTGATCTTTGCTTTCATCGGAGCGTGGAATGCCTTCCTGTGGCCCTTATTGGTTACAACAACGGATGCCTGGCGCCCCCTAATGGTTGGCTTGTGGACCTTTGTGAGCGAAGCCGGCCCAGAGACGCAGCTGCTGATGGCCGGGGCAGTAATTACAGTTATCCCGATTTTAATCTTATACTTCCTGACTCAGAAGCAGTTCACCGAAGGAATTGCTACGACAGGTTTGAAAGGGTAATCCGCTGATCCATATTATAGTGTCTAGAAAGTAGAGCGGTTTATAATGGGTTAGCTAATCAACAAACGGCACACGATCAAAAAAGGAGGTTAATAGGCAGCGATCAAAAAAATTAAAATTCCTACTCGTCTTAAGGTATCTCAAATTTATCCAATTGAGGAGAAGATTTACAATGTTGAATAGAAAATTTCTACTAAGTTTGTTAGCTGTTCTTCTTATCGCCAGCTTTGTCCTGGCAGCATGTGGTCCTTCAGCGACCCCCGAGCCGACCCAACCAGAAGTTGAGCAGCCCGTCGCCCCACCAGAAGAGCCGGCTGCGCCTGAAGAACCCGCAGCTCCGGAAGACCTGTACGCAGATGTCGACCCGAGCGGGCAAACAGTGGTGTTCTGGCACCAGCACACACGTGACCGTGAGGCAGAAATTAATGCCATCGCAGAGGAATTCAACAATACCAATGAGTGGGGCATCACCGTCCAGGCTGAGTATCAGGGTGGATATGGCGATATCTTCAACAAGATGTTAGGTGTCATTAACACCTCGGATGCCCCAAACCTGGTTGTCGCATACCAGAATCAGTCCGCAACCTACCAGCTGGCCGATGGCATGCTTGATATGAACCCGCTGGTTAACAGCCCTAAATGGGGTCTGACTGAAGAGGAGAAAGCAGACTTCTTCCCTGGCTTCTACAACCAGGATGTATTCAGCATCTATGGTGGTGCGCGGTTAGGCTTCCCGCCCAACCGCTCGATGGAGATGCTGTATTACAATGCAGATTGGCTGGCGGAGCTAGGGTACGACGCACCTCCGACCACTCCGGAAGAGTTCAAAGAGATCGCCTGTGCAGCATCTGCACAACCGTTCAGCGGAGCGACTGTTGAGAGCAATTTCGGTTATGAGTTCAGCAACGATGCCTCCACGATTGCCAGCTTTGCGTTTGCACGCGGTGGCAATATCTTTGACTATAACAACAGCCAATATACCTACAATTCCGAGGAAGCAGTCGCCTCCATGGAACTGCTGCAGGAGATGTTCAATGAGGGCTGTGCGACGCTCGAGGTCGAGTCATACGGTGACCAAACCGATTTCGGTGCTGGTATGCTGCTCTTCACGATCAGCTCCAGCTCCGGATTGCCTTTCTACCAAACAGCCGTGGAAGAGGGCGCCAATTTTGAGTGGAGTGTTGCTCCCATCCCTTATACTGGCGATGAACCGATCATGAATATATATGGTGCCAGTGTGGGCATTCCTGCCGGCCATTCACCTGAAGCAGATTTGGCGACCTGGTTGTTCGTGAAATACTACACCGACACCGATGCGCAGGAAGCTTGGGCTAAAGCGAGCCAATATTTCCCAGTCCGCCAGAGCGCTGCGGAAGGGTTAGGTGACCTGTTCGCTGAGCTGCCGTCATACAAGGTGGCATTTGATCTTCTGCCTTACGGTATATTTGAACCACCGGTGCCAGGTTATGACTATGCCCGTGATATCGTTGAAGAAGCGATGGCTGCTATCGTCAACGGGGAAGACGTGCAAGCGACTTTGGATAAGGTGAATGCAGAAGCGAATGAGATCTTGGCTGAGCAGCTTGTTTCACCCCTGCCGACACCTGTTCCGACTGAACCTCCGGAACCCACAGCTGAACCGATTACGATTGGGACGGAAGAAGACCCAATCAAGGTGCTATTTGTGCCATCGGTGGACGTCGACTTCATGATCGAATCTGGGGCATTGATCGAGCAGGGCTTAAATGAAGCCACTGGCTTGTTCTTCGAAGTGAGTGTACCCACCTCCTATGCGGCAACGATCGAAGAGATGTGTGCCTCACCCGAGAACACCATCGGTTTTATCCCGGCAATGGGTTATGTGTTGGCCAACCAGCTCTGCAGCGTTGACCCCGGTTTGGCATCCGAACGCTACGGCTGGAATGTATACTGGACCCAGTTCATCGTTCCACGCGATAGCGACATCCAAACCCTTGAGGACCTGGATGGGAAGACCTGGGGCTACCCTGAGGTTACCTCGACCTCTGGTTACCTCTATCCGATCTCGCTCTTTGATGAAATGGGGATCACTCCTGGTGCCCAGGTTGAGACCGGTGGACACCCAGAATCTGTCCGCGCCGTTTATCTCGGCGAGGTCGACTTTGCTACAACTTACTTCTCGGCTCCACTGCTGCCAGAAGGCACCTGGTCGATGGATATGCCTCCGGACGTTCCGGATGATGTTGTCGAGGAATGTGCACCCAACGAAGAAGGGCAATTGTGGTGTGGTGACTACCGAGTCCTGGATGCCCGAGCAGCCATCAGCGAGGAAGCCCCGGATGTTGTACAGAAGGTCCGTATTGTAGGTCTCACACCTGAGATCCCGAATGATACTCTATCCTTCAGCCCGGATTTCCCTGAAGCACTGCGTGAGCAAATCATGGAAGCCGTAGTTGCTTTCATTGGTACGGAAGCCTGCGACCAGTCGCTGTGCAATGAGAAATTCTATGATTGGACTGGTGCTGGTCCGATCTATGATGAGAATTTCGACGGCGTGCGCATCTTGATGGAAGCGCAGGGGATCACCCTGGAAAATATCGGCGAATAGTTATCACAGTTTCATGTATACAACCCCGGGCAAATCCCTGCCCGGGGTTAGTATTAAAAACTCCCGGTCGTAATAAGCCATTATTCTATGTCATTGAATTTATGATTATTGATCGTTGGATGTTGTTTTTGTGGGTTGTAGAATTGATCGACGAAAGGTAGGTATCGAAATATACTCATGCTTGAAGTTAAGAACCTAACCAAAATTTATGAAGGTGGAGTGCTGGCGTTGGATGACGTCAGCTTCACTGTCGAGCCAGGCGAGTTCTTGGCCGTAATTGGATTAAGCGGCTCTGGGAAGTCAACTTTACTGCGCTGTATTAACCGCTTAGTAGAGCCAACTTCGGGCCAGGTATTGTGGAATGGTACTGATATCACCAGTGCTAATCAAAGCGATCTGCGGTTGATACGGCGCAAGATTGGTATGGTCTTTCAGCATTTCAACCTGGTCACTCGCTCACCCGTGATTACGAATGTATTAGCAGGCAGATTAGGCTATGTAAATCCGGCCATGAGTTTACTAAATCGGTTTCCCCAGCAAGATATCGATGCTGCACTCGGTCAGCTGGAACGGGTGGGGATAACGGATCAAGCATATAAGCGTGCTGATGAGTTGAGCGGTGGTCAGCAGCAGCGGGTTGGCATTGCCCGAGCCATGGTCCAAGAACCAGAGATCATCCTCGCGGATGAGCCGGTAGCCAGCCTCGACCCCGTGCTTGCACATTCAATCATGCAGTACCTGGAAAAAATTAATCAAGAAGATGGCGTCACGGTGCTCTGTAGTTTACATTTTCTGGACCTGGTCCACCGTTATGCCGATCGCGCGATTGCCCTTAATGAAGGCAAGTTGATGTTCGATGGCTCCCCAAAGGCCATCGATGATGAGAAATTTAAAGATATTTACGGTAAAGAAGCTGAGCGAGTAGGGTAGAGCTGTCACTATGAATAAGAAACCATCATTTAAGCGATCCCTGGTCATCGGCTTCACCGTAGTCATTGCTATCCTTGTCCTCGCCTACGGTTTTCAAGTAACCCAAGTAAATTTCGAGGAGACACGTTCTGAGACACGGCTTACCCAGCTCTCACGCATCATTCGTGCTTTAGCTCACCCTGATATCCTGGAGTATGAGGTGGAAGAGGTGTTTGTCGAGACCCCAGTATATTTGCCTTGCCCAGATGTCGAACCCATATTACCTGATACCAATAGAAGCGGACCTTATATTATTCTGGAACCGTATTGTGCGGACGCTGGTGAGCCAATAGTCGTATCTGGTAGTAATTTCTTGCCGAGCTCGAAAGGGCCGATTAATTTTATTCCCCCGAGTGGTGCATCGCTACAGTTAGGTAATTTTGAAGTTGGTCCCGACGGAAATTTTATAGAAGAAGTAGAACTACCTAATCGGCAGCCGGTCGCCGAAGCACAAATCATCCGGGTGATCGGTCGAATGAATGCCGGCGCCCCCCGAATATCGCCGGTTGCTAAAGCGACGTGGAATAAAATTATTGAGACTGTTTTCTTAGCTCTGCTCGCGACAGTCTTTGGCACGCTAATTGCGATTCCGCTAAGCTTCCTCGCCGCACGCAATCTCATGTCTGATGTGAAGAGCCCGGTTGCCAGCGTAGCATTGACGTTAACCGGTTGGCCAATTGGCGTGGCGCTTGGTTTGCAATCTGTTAGGTTGGTTTCCCAGATCAGCGAACAGCTAACTGCTAATCTGGTTTTATCTGTTGCCGGTTTGGTTATCAGCCCACTGTTGGCCTATTTCATCATACGTTGGGCTATTCCGCCAGAGGAACTAAAGCAACCACCGACGACCACTCGCATAATCCGCATTTTTGCCCTGATATTGGCAGCGTTGTTATTCACCCTCACAACTCTGCTTTTAGCTCATCTTATGTATGAAGTTGGCAATACGCTCAATGAAGCCTTGGGATCTTTTGGCTTTATCGGCTACTTCATTGCGCAGACCGGGGAGATATTGCGGATTATCACACCCGGTTTTGCAGCCATGGCTGGTGCAGCCGTAGTGGGAGGGGCATTGGGGAATCTCGGTATGCTGTTAACGATCGTATTACTTACAGTTCGTTGAGATACATAAATTTCATCGTCTCGGCAGTTGCTGGCGCAGTTATTTTCGCAATTCTTGGGGCGGCAATCAGATTGGTTGTACCAGATCGATGATCCTTTCAAAACTTTGTGGCTGCCGATGGGGGTTGGCGCGTTAGCTGGTGGGATAATGTCGCTCCGCTATGGTCCCAAAGACCTCGTACCGATCGGTTCAGTCATTTATATGATTATCCGGACGATACTCAATGCGGTCCGTTCCATTGAACCCTTAATTTATGTGATTGTCTTTGTGGTTTGGGTAGGGATCGGACCTTTCGCTGGGGCGCTCGCCCTCGCGCTCCATACCATCGCCGCGCTGGCGAAACTATATTCGGAACAGGTTGAGAGCATCTCATCTGGACCCCTAGAGGCTGTGACGGCTACCGGAGCGAACCGGTTGCAGACAATTATCTATGCAGTTGTCCCTCAAATTGTCCCACCTTACATATCATTTACCATGTATCGCTGGGATATCAATGTCCGTATGTCGACGATTATTGGCTTTGCAGGCGGAGGCGGGATCGGTTTCCTTCTGCAGCAGAACATCCGCCTGCTTGATTACCGTGCCGCGGCTGTTCAGATGTTAGCGATTGCGATCGTTGTCGCGACGATGGACTACACAAGCGCAATGATTAGAGAAAGATTTGTATGATCATCTAGATACAGCCTACTGCTTTGTCAGGATGAAAGTTTCATTCGATATCCTAGTAACAACGCCCTTGACAAAGCTTAAAGTGTTCCGTCTACACTCAATTCTTACTAAACAATCAAATTTGACGGAACACTACCGTATCTGTGATTACCATTTCATATAGGCCCGGCTTTTTTCTTACTGAGAAGCCGGGTCTCGAATTTGAGAAATAAGATGCCAGACATTACGAGTGATTTATTGCCGCGGATTCAAGATCATCGCATCGCTGGTGTTGACCTTGGTGATGGGCTGATTTACCCTAATTATCAAGGGTTATCTATCCTTAATATACCTTCCAGCATCTGCCATTGGATGGGCGTACCAGGGCTCGGTGCCCCAGCTTTGATCCCAGAGATCATTTCGGCAGTTGATGGGCGTATCCGTAAGGTGATCCTGGTGTTGATGGATGCCCTAGCACTGCATCGTTTTCAGCGCTGGCTCATCAGCGGTGATGCGCCAGCTTGGCCTTTCATGCTGGATGAAGGTATCCTGGCAGCGCTAACCTCGATAACACCGAGCACTACGTCCGCTGCATTAACCAGTCTATGGACCGGTCGGGCTCCATTTGAACACGGTATTTTGGGCTACGAAATGTGGCTCAAAGAATATGGGATAGTGGCGAATACGATCTTGCATTCTCCGATTGCATTCCAGGGCCAGGTGGGCAGCCTATCCCATGCCGGATTTTCCCCCGAGAATTTCATGACCCTGCCAACGCTGGGAACACACTTGGCTTCGCACGGTGTCTCTGCCTATGCATTTCAGCACTACACCATCGCCCGGTCCGGATTGTCACGGATGTTTTTCAATGATGTTGATGTACATTCCTTCAGCACCGCTGCTGATTTGTGGATTGACTTGCGCCAACTAATCGAAGACAAACGTGATGATCGTTTGTACACATGGGTCTATTGGGGGCAGGTAGATTATCTTTCTCATTTTCATGGACCAGATGATGAGCGGCCAGCAGCGGAGTTCCATCTATTCAGCGAGGCCATGGAACGGAACTTCTTAGATCAACTGAGCGTAGAAGAACGTCAGGATACGCTGCTCATCCTCACTGCTGACCACGGTCAAATTGGCACTGTGCAAGATCCTCATTACGAACTGCGCAACCATCCGGAACTTACGAAATGTTTGCATATCCTACCGAGTGGTGAAAACCGCCTGGCTTACTTATTCATTCGCCCTGGAAGAAGCGAACAGGTAGTGGAGTATATCAGTGCCAATTGGCCGGGTAAGTTTGCGATCGTCGACCCGCTGCAAGCCGCAGCACGCGGTTTGTTCGGACCTGGTTCCCAACACCCCGCATTGGATGACCGGTTAGGGGATTACATGCTAGTTGCACTGAACGATGCGTATCTATGGTGGACAAATAAAAACAATATTCTCATTGGACGGCATGGCGGACTGCATCCAGAAGAGATGCTGGTTCCGTTCCTGGCTACCAGACTTGGGTAGCCGCTGTGATCCATTTTGGATTTATCGATAATGAAATTGCTTGACATATCGATAAACTTCGATTAGAATAATCATATAGAAGGATATCAATATGAATGTAGTGCGGATTGGCTCAGTTGAATTTGCTAAAGCACTCGCGGACGAGACCCGTCAGGAGATCATGCGGATGTGCTGCTGTAAGTGGCTCAGCGTCAGCGATATTGTCGCTGAAATCAGCGTTTCACAACCAACGGTTTCCCACCATTTGGCTATCCTCAGACGAACGGGTCTGGTGGAACAGCGGCGGGAAGGTAAACAGGTATTCTATACTTTGAATCAAGCCCGGCTGGCGGACGGGTGCTGTGTATTAGCTGAGGATTTCGCACCGGAGTACGAGCTTGACTTGCATACTTAATAACTATCCAGCTCTATTTTTTTATCAATTAATATCGAAGTATATCAATATGTCTATATTAGAAAAGAAAGGAATAACAATATGTCTGATAAAAACTCTGAAATCATCCACAATGAAGTTCGCAAACGCTATGCCAGACTGGCGAAGGAAAACGTTGCTCCAACTCAGGGCATAAACTGTTGTTCAACGGATTCCCAATGCTGTCCGCCAGGTTCAAATCAATCGACTGTGTTCTATGATGATCTGGTCATCGCTGATCTACCAAATGAAGTTGTTGGTTTCTCATTGGGGTGTGGCGACCCAATTACGTTAGCAGAACTGCAGCCCGGGCAAGTTGTCTTGGATTTAGGCTCGGGCGGTGGTCTTGATTGCTTCTTAGCGGCGAGAAATGTCGCTCCGGATGGGCATGTAATTGGAGTAGATATGACCCCCGCGATGATCGCTAAAGCTAAAGGGAATCAGCTTAAGCTGGGCTTGGAGAATGTCGAATTTCGCCTGGGTGAAATTGAAAAGCTGCCGGTAGATGATAACTCGATCGATGTTGTCATCTCGAATTGCGTGATTAACCTCAGCCCAAATAAACCACAAACATTCCAAGAGATCTTCCGTGTATTAAAGCGCGGCGGAAAACTTGCGGTTAGTGACACAGTCGCAGATAAACCTCTAGCTGAGGCGATCAAGATGGATTTGCAGTCTTGGGCAGCTTGTATCGCGGGTTCTTTAACTGTCGATGAATATGGAAAAATGCTGAAAGCGGCTGGTTTCGTTGAGATCACCCTGGATGGCATCCCACCAAAAGGCACAAAGGGAGTAAATACGGATGCATCAGGCGATAATTTGGATATGAATCCCGACTTGGATGATTCATTTCAGCAGGTTTTTAACGCACGGATAACCGCTTACAAACCCTGAGTGCAGTGTTTAGTTGAGATATTTAATCTGGGATAAAGGGAAGTTCTATGGTGGATAATTTGTTATGGCAGGTAATCCCAAGGGCTGACTTTCGCACCGTTATACATCATCTCATAATGCAGATGTGAACCTGACGAGTTGCCAGTACTACCGATTGCTCCGAGAACAGAACCCTGCCAAACACTTTGACCACAGCTGACGTTGTATGCACTCAAATGGGCGTATAGCGTCTGCCAGCCATTGCCATGGTTGATGACGACAACGTTGCCATACCCCCAGTTGTTCCACCCGGAATATACCACCACGCCATTGTCTGCGGCGTACACGGCGTCGCCTGTTTCACCATCGATATCTATACCGCTATGGTTGGTTGATGGGGAGTAGTCAAAACCGGATAAGAAATGGCTGTTGGCTGGCCAAATGAACACACCTGCCCCAATCGCGCCATCTGCGACACTGCCGCAGGCCCCAGGTCCTAGAACCTTGGCGACACCTGGATTATCTCTTGGAATCGCAGGCGCGCTCCAGGTGACAAATTCGCGTGTCCCGTTTGGAATGATCAGCCAAGTGCCAGTTTCAATATTCGGGTGCGCGTAATCGCCGATTGTGGCTGGATCCAAGTTGTTCCCGGGGTATTCAATGATCTCTTCAGCGCTGACACCAAAGAAGTCTGACACTCCGTTTAGGCCATCTCCGGCCTGCCATTTATAATAAGTACCATTAACCGGTAAGATGTTTAGTTCCTGTTCGGGTCGCAGGTTGTGGGGGTTATCCCCCAATACAAATTGATTGCCCCAGAGTAACGTCTCAGGTTTTAAACCAAACATCTCGGCAATACCAAATAGCGTATCACCCTTTACTACTGTATATTTCAGCACCTCGGTACGCGGCCTAGTTGGCAATGTCGTATGTAATAGCGCCAATCTTGGTATCCCCGCGTCGTTATTGAGGCTTTCTGGAGCAAAATCAGGCAGCTGAGGGGGCACCTGTGTAGGTGTCGGTGTCGGTAGATCTGCTGCTAGAGCGGCTTGCTCAGTGGCCTTTTCTGGTTCTGTATACTGAAAAAATTGCCGCATCGCCCATGAGATAATCAGAATAAGGACTATGAGCAGCACATGTGTGCCTATTCGGTTTACTCCTTCAGCCAACCCAGCTTGAGAGAGGCTCTCCCAGAACAGCAGCAGTCGACTTTGGCGTTCTGAAGAACTCCGCGCTGAATCAAGGTCAGTTGGTCGAGTGTCTGGGTTCGAATTACGATTAGGCTTAGTTTCTTTTTCCTCTGGCATGCAGATTGCTCCGCCAGCATATTATCATCGCGTAAAACTTACGTCAATTACCCGTTATAAACACTTATCAATGGTTAATTGAAGCGATAAGAGGCTATTTATCTGAATTATTGCTCGTTTACCTGGTCTGCAGCAGTTTGGGCAGCAATATCGGGTGTCAACTGCAGGTTAATTACACCAATTGTGCCATCTCGAATCGGCTGCCCAAGGGCGGTTAATATGTCGGCCGGGGGAATGACTTCCGCCGAAAGAGAGATTTGATGGGCGAACGAGCGTAAGGATGTGGTTTGCCAATTTGACATGGCGCTTGGGCGCGGGGGAAAATACCCAGTGGCCGTTGTCCAGCGGGCTAAGAAGAGACTCTCAGTTAGGAATTCGGCCAATTCATTGCTCAGTTCTTGGTGCGATGGCTCATTGTTTGCCAATGCCCATACCCAACCTTCGGCTAATGAATATGGAGCACCGTCCACGGTGGGGACGTAGGTAGCGGCTGTATCGGCTAAACCTTCATTAAGATAAGTGTTTGCCCAAGTGACTACCATTTCGGATTGATTGTCCAGAAAGGCTTGCCAAGCAGGTTCGTCATCTTGGAGTTGCGTTGTCCATGTGGGTATCAGTGTGGCAGCAGCACCAGCCGAGAAGAATTCATATACACCTTGAAGTACTTCCTGATTTAGAAATGGGCGATCCTGTTCATCAAGGATCTCCCCACCATCAGCTTGGTATAACGCAATGGGATAAAGGGCTTGCGGGTCTGCCGCGGGGAATGAAAGTGATCCGGGTGTTGTGAGTGTAGCGCTGTAGGTAGTGGGGGGTTCTTCAATCGATGTCGTCCGGTACACTAACAGCATCGGGTCCCCGGCAAATGGCAGCCCGAAGGTGCTTTGCTGCAGGTGGCCAAGTTCTATGGCGTAATCATACCAATCTGAACCCTCCGCTAGATTTGCCTGGTCATTATACGGGTGCAGCAAGCCCTTTATTGCTGCAACCTCAAGTAGATGCCGGGGCATAGCCACCAAATCTGGTAGGGCTGATGGTGCCGCAGCACTGGCTGTCGTCAATGATTCTAGCAGCCCGCCCGGGCCTTCGATCGCCTTGACCCGTACGACGATCTCGGTACCTGTTCGCCGAGCGGTAAACTCATCTAACTGGGCTTGGAGGATATCTGCTCCCGGAGAATCTGCCGCCGGATCGAATTCTGGAGGTACCCAGATCGTTAAGCTGATCGGTCCTTCTGGAGTGGGGGTATTCGTCTGGGTTGGGACTGGGGTGATGGTTGCAGTTGCGGCATCTTCAACGGTCGCTGTAAATTCGGCTGGAGGTGCCGTAGTGCAGCCAGCCAACATCAGCAAAACCATCATACCCAAAGTTAGCTCACGTTTCTTGAATAGCACGCTTTAATCTCCAGTATGCTTGTGTCACGATTCGTTAAGTAGATCTGGTTCCATAAGTACAGTATAAAGTAATTCTACTGCATTCGTAATATCATCCAGGTTAACCATTTCTGCGGCTGTGTGGTGGTACCGACATGGAATGCATAATCCACCCGCATGGATACCTGTATAAGATTTTTGAATGATAGCTGCTTCGCTTTCTTCGTTTTCGCGGATGACATATTGGTATGTGACATTTGCATGTGTCGCTGCTGATTCAAGCGTGTTCTTGACGGAAGGATGCGGAAAATACCGACCGCTCTTTAACAGTATTCCTGGGCCATTACCAAGTTTTACACTACTCAATGCTTTATCAGAGTGCTCAATTTCCGAGGTGATATCAATCGCGATAGCTATATCCGGGATGTTATCGATTACCATGGCTGTAGCACCGCGCAAACCAACCTGCTTTTGGGCACTAAAAATCATGGATATATCATATGTTGAATTGTCGATCCGCCTAAGGATTTCAATTAATATCGCCACTCCAACTCTGCTGTCCATGGCTTTAGATACCAGGCAATTGCCGATTTCAACGAAGGAAGGTGTAAATACTGCAATGTCGCCAACTTCGATTGGTATATTTTTCCCTTCCATCACCCCAAAATCGATAAACAGATCCTCTAGCATTAGCGATTTTATATTCTCTTGGTCAGGTGCGAAACCGATCAGTCCTTTATTCCCGTACAAAAATTCAACTCGCTGGCCTGGGCAGCCTGTTGGATTAACTTTTCCAAGATTAGTGAAGTGCGCATACCCAGACTTGTCCCTATTGGTCACGATGAACCCAATTTCGTCCATTGATGTGGTCAATAATATCTTCTTATTGACGTTGGAACGGCTCCGTTTGTGAGCGATCAGATTTCCTAACCCATCGATATTGCTATCATCTGCAATTTCCTTTATTTCCGCTTGGATTGCTGATCGGATCTGTTGTTCGTATCCTGGAGGACCAGGGATGGCGGTTAAATTTTTCAAGAAGCGATTTCATGAGACATTCCTATTTGTTGTGGAAATTACACATGGCAATCACTATTGTCAGCGCGGTGAAGCCAAGATATCATCATGTAAATGCAGCAATGACGAATGGACCAATCTCAGAGTGTTTTCCCAATCTGATATACGAGCGATTGATATAGGTGAATGCAGATAACGCCCGGGTACGGATACAGATATACTGGGTATGCCCCCTTTTTGCATGTGGATTCCTCCCGCGTCGGTACCACCACCACCTGGTTGTCGTATTTGGTACGGGAGTCCTTCAGCCTCAGCTGTTGATATGATGTGGTGCACCAGTCTTGGGTCTGAAATTGTTGCTCGATCGGAAACGTATATTGCTGGTCCCGCATCAAGACGGGAATTATAGGATTTAGATTCTTGGTCAGATTCATCGGGAATGTCTCGCGTGGGTGTCGAATCGAGCACGATTGCCATGTCTGGATGATATTGGTAAGCTGCCACAGACGCTCCCCTTAATCCAACTTCTTCTTGGACGGTGAAAGCAGCCAATAGATCAATGTTGGCAGGAACATTTTTTAGCAGCTCTATTAGACTAGCCACACCCAGGCGGTCGTCCAATGCTTTCCCAAGCAGGGAGTTATCCTGTTTGATGAATAGAGTCGCAAACGTTCCCCGCTCACCAATTTTGATATTGTGGCTGTTATCGAGCCCGAGATCGATACGCAGATCATCTAATGGTATGGGGCTTTTCTGCGCCTTCTCTTTGGTCAAGTGAATCGGATTGACACCGATGATACCGGGGATGTGGTTGGGGCCGACTAGGATGGGTTTTCCAGCGATCAAGTGGCTGTTCACACCACCCACGAGAGCAAACCGATAGATCCCCTTCCCGTCATCATACGTGAGTATAAAACCAACTTCATCCATGTGTGCGGCAAGCATTACCCTTATTCGTTTGCTTCCCTGGCTTCTCTTGATAGCCAACACATTGCCCATGGTGTCAATAGATATTTCATCTGCGTAGGGGCTGATCTCATCGAGTACGATTCTGCGTACTTCCGCTTCGTCGCCAGATACCCCACAGGCGTTAGACAACTTCCCCAGCAAGTTAATCTGTTCCTCGCGAATGTGGAGCATTTGGTTGGTCTGTTTCTTCATCATGATATTAATTGCGGTATGGTGCGCTGTACAAAAAAAAGGGATTAGGCTCTGGGGTCTAAGCCTTCCAGTGTAATTTGTTGAGCAGATTATGATCCACACCTTGGATGAATTCGGCTATTAATCTACCTGCTTGGAGAATATCTGCCAAGTAGACTAATTCAACCGGGGTGTGCATGTTCCGTATCGGTATGCTGATTACCATTGATGGGATTCCCTGACCGGCAACCTGAATAGTATCAGCATCAGTATCCGAACTATGCGGCATTACTTCGACTGAATAGCTAATTTCTAATCGATCCGCATACTCTCGAAAAGCGTCAAATAAGACCGGATGCACAGTCGGACCCCATCCCAAGGTTGGTCCCCCACCTAATGGATACGTCTCATGAGCCTGGCTGCCTGGGCCAGCCCCATAGGTCGTGTCAACGATAATCGCAAATGTTGGTTTGATTTCATATGCTGCTGTCGCTGCTCCTTCACCGGTCGTCTCTTCTCCGACCGTTGCAGCAGCCCAGATATCCCAAGGATAGGTGTTCGCAGATAAAATCGCCAAACTGTGTGTGATGGTCGTAATTGAGGCACGGTTGTCCATTGCTGGCCCACAAACCCCTTCATTCTCAAATGTTACTGGTTGATTTGCAAAGCTGACCAGATCTCCCGGACCGATAATTTCCCGCAATTCATTTTCATTTATCCCAGTATCTACGAGTAGGTGTGTGAGATCCAGGTCATTTGTCTGGGGTTGCTGGATAACCACACCTGTCACTTTGCGTTTCCCGAACACATGCACCAGCTGTCCTGGTAGAACGCGGGGATCAACACCTCCAACAGCGGTTATCCGGATAAACTGACCGAGATGCCCTGCAACCATCAATCCGATCGTGTCCATGTGAGCGGTGATTAATACCCTTGGCAGATTGGATTCTTCACCGCGCTTATATCCATATAGGTTACCAAGGTTGCTTATCCTGAATTCATCAACAAAAGGTTGCCAGTATTTTTTGATCAGCTCTCTTACCGGTGCGATGTATCCAGGAAGTCCAGGGGTAATGGACAGTTCTGTTAATTGACTTAGAAGTTCATTCATATTTCAACATATAGGTGATACTCGCCCTGAAAAGTTATTCTTTTACGATGAATTTCAGGAGTTTAGTTAGGCGTAGCTGTCGCAACAGTGGGTGGATGCGGAGTATCAGTCAACTCGATGATATCAGTGTTGGTTACCGTTGGGGTATTTGTGCTGGTCGGTAATGCCGCTTGAGTTGGAGTATGTGTTGGAGAAGGCAAAGGCGTGTCAGATGCTGTTGGGCTGGGTGTCGCAGTACTAGTAGCTGTTGGTGTATTGGATGCAGTTGGTGTATTGGTTGCAGTTGGTGATACCGTCGCAGTTGCTGAGGGATGCGCAGTCTGCGTTGGTGTGAGCGTATTCGTAAGAGTCGGGGTGATCGATGTTGGAATTGCAGTATAGGTGGAGATTGGAGATGGAACACTAGGTTCAGTCGGAGTTGGTGTCCCTGTGGAATTTCGTCTGGGTTCAGGGGCGCGGCTTGCAGCATAGACCCCCACACAATAGCACGGGATTGTCAGCAATATGACCACTATGAGCATGATTCTGATACGCTGCTTATCGCGGGTGGCATTCCACATACTCATTCCTCAAAGTCAATAGATGATAACACCTGCGAACAGAGGTGGCAAGCAAGCAGGATCTTCCCCATTAAATTGCGGATGTATGATAAAAATAGGCTTATGAATTGGGTTTATCTATCCCCGCATTTAGATGACGCGGTATTATCGTGTGGTGGCTTGATATGGGAACAATCCCAAGCCGGTAATTCAGTGTCTGTATGGACAATTTGTGCAGGCGATCCGCCCGATACCAGGATATCTCCTTTTGCGGAGTCTCTGCACGGACGATGGGAAACTGGTTCTCAAGCTAGTACCATACGGCGGCAGGAAGATATTAGTGCATGTCATTTAGTCGGTGCTAGCTACCATCATTTCTCAATTCCGGACTGTATCTACCGGACATCTATGGATAGTAATACTTTTCCATACAACAGCGAGTTGGCGCTTTTTGGCTCGCTCCACCCAGATGAATGGGTGTTGATCAAGCAAATTAGTGCTGGGATAAAAGAATACCTACCTGATAATTCTCAGCTGGTATGCCCATACAGCTACGGTGGTCATGTAGACCACCAGTTAACACGTACAGCTGCCGAGCTACTTGGCATTCCGCTATGGTATTACCCCGATTATCCTTACATCGCTGAGCTTGATTTGACCCCTAATAAGACGTACTCCGATATAGAAATTGTCCGGCACCCGATTTCAGGGCAAGGTTTACAGTTTTGGATCAAAGCTGTTGCCCGATATGAGTTGCAGATCAGTACATTTTGGCCCGATGAGAATGCCATGCATACGTCAATATCAAAATATATTCGGTCCATGGGCGGGGTACACTTGATAAAACTGCAAGATTCTTGAAACATCCTGTGTACAGCTGGGCTACAGCCTTTACAAACTAGAAAAGGGGACACATAACGCTTGCCGAACCATAAAATTTGTGCTAAAATCACCCCGCGGCGAAATGGGAAGCACTTGCTTTCAAGAGCGCCGCGTCTCGTTTTGAATCAAAATATGGGATGCGTGCACATAAGCATAGATCGCTCCAGCTGGAGTGGTTTCTTTTATCCCAAATAATTGGAAATAAAAATGACACCTTCATATCTAACACCAGAGGGATTTCAAAAATTACAAGATGAGCTTGACTACCTTCGTAAGGATAAACGTCAAGCAGTAGCTGCACGCCTCCATGAGGCTATGGAAGGTGGTGAGCTGATTGAAGATGCTGAATACGAGGCTGCGAAAAACGAGCAAGCCTTCGTTGAAGGCCGTATTCAGGAACTCGAAATATTGTTAGCGAATGCACGCGTGATCGATCCAAATGGGAGTCATGATGTCATCCAAGTCGGCGCACGCATCAGGATTCAAGAAGAAGGGGGCGAACCTGAAGACTATATCATTGTTGGTCCAGCAGAAGCCGACCCGCGCAATGGTAAGATTTCCAATGAATCGCCCCTTGGGAAAGCTCTGATGGATCACCGTGAGGGAGATCAGGTTAATGTTAATGCGCCGGGTGGCTCATTTGTTGTCACAGTCTTAAAGGTAAAATAATTATGGGGTTGTCTAATAGACCCCGCGCGATTTAGCTCGGCGCGGGGTTTTTTTTGCTTAATTTACGGAGTTATAAATGGCCAATAAATACACTGCCCTTGAAGAGGTCAGGCTGGAGAAAATCCAAAACCTGCGTGCCCAAGACATCGAACCATTTCCAAACCGCGCCCATAGAACTCATACCAGTGTTGATGCGATTCGTGAATTCGAAAACAACGAATCCAAGGCTGAGCAAGCATCCGAATCTGCTATTTTGGTAGGACGTATACGTTCGGTACGTCCGATGGGGAAAATAACGTTTGCACACATTGAGGATGGATATGGCAGGATCCAGCTTTTCTTACGTGCTAACGATATCGGTCAGGAGAAAATTGATTTCTTCAACCGAAATTTCGACTTGGGCGATTTTATCCAGGCAAGCGGGGTTATGTTTAGAACCCGCACCGGGGAGGTCACGCTGCAGGTTGACGAATTCCATATGCTGGCAAAGGCGGTCACACCCCTTCCAGCTGCCAAAGACGAACTGGTTGAGGGGGAGAACATCCGCCATGCGACATTCACCGATCCTGAGACAAGATACCGCCAACGATACGCAGATTTGGCAGTCAATCCAGATGTGAGGCACATTTTTGTTTCTCGAGCCAAAATAATTCGTGCCTTGCGGAAGTTTTTGGATGATCGAGATTTCCTGGAGGTAGAAACCCCGATTTTGCAGCCGATCTACGGGGGCGCCGCGGCACGCCCTTTCATCACTCACCATAACCAACTTAAGCAAGATTTGTTCTTGCGGATTTCTTTTGAGTTATATCTCAAGCGGTTATTGGTCGGGAATTTTGAGCGTGTCTATGAGATCGGGCGAGATTTTCGCAATGAAGGCGTTGACCGCACACACAATCCGGAATTTTCGATGCTGGAGTTCTATTGGGCCTATGCCGATTACCAGCAGGTCATGGACTTGACAGAAGCAATGGTGGTTTATACTGCCGAACAGGTTATGGGGCAGTTGAAATTTACCTACCAAGGGCATGATGTGGATTTAACCCCACCATGGAAGCGTATTGAACTTGCGGACGCTCTGTTGGATGAGACTGGTATTGACATCAATCAATATCCGGATAGTGGAAGCCTGGCATCGGCGATGAGAGCACGCGGGATAGAGGCAGATGAGAGTGCTCCCAGGGGGAAATTGATCGATGACCTGCTTGGAGGTTATCTCGAGCCGAACTTGATTCAACCTACGTTTCTCTACAACTACCCGCGCGAGATTTCTCCCTTAGCTAAAAGTGTCCCTGGTTCCCCACATGTAGTAGAGCGTTTTGAAGGTTTTGTCGCTGGTATGGAGCTTTGTAATGCTTTTACAGAGTTGAATGACCCAATCGATCAAGAGCTCCGCTTCTTAGAAATGGGTCGCGACTACAATGCAGACGATGAAGAGCGGCATCCAATGGATGAGGACTACTTGCGAGCGATGCGGTATGGTATGCCGCCAAATGGTGGATTTGGGATGGGAATAGATCGCCTGATCATGCTGCTTACTGACACTCCGAATATTCGTGAAGTAATCTTATTCCCACATCTGCGTGAGCGAGCGTAAACCTTGACACACTTACGGTGTTAGGTATAATGCCAGAAACTTATCCTGAACCGCCAACGTGGAGATAAGAGCCCAGAAAATTCTTTCCAGAGAGTTGCCGGAGCTGCAAGGCAATAAGAATCTTTGCTACATCCACTCCACAATGCTCCAATGCGAGCAGGCTGCCCCTGCAGAGATGGTAGCTAACCATCGTAAAGGGGACCGGGTTCGCCCGTTAGCGCGTAAATAAGGTCATTCGCAAATTAATGCCTTCTTTGAGAATGATAAAAACAGGTGGCACCACGAGCGCCCTACTCGTCCTGTAGCGAGTTGGGGCGTTTTTATTTCATTGTGCTAGTGCAGCGCAAAATCGATAGCTAGCCTGGAGGTGCTGTCATGATTGATATCAAGCTGATCCGCGAAAACCCTGATATTGTCTGTAAATCCCTTGCGGACCGCCAAATAGAGACTTCTGCAGTTGCACAAGTGCTTGATCTGGATGATCAGCGCCGCGACATAATTCAACAGGTTGAGGTGTTGAAAGCAGAACGCAATTTGGTCTCGAAGGAAATTGGCCGCATGCAGGACCAATCCGAACGACAGAGCAAAATCGAAGAGATGCGTGTAGTCGGGGACCAGATTGCTGCTCTAGATGACCAACTGAGAGGTGTTGAAACCCAACTAGCCAAGCTGATGTCTGAACTTCCCAATATCCCTGATACAAGGACGCCGTATGGTGTTGACGAATCAGAGAATGTGGTGCTCAAGACCGTTGGAACGGTCCCTAACTATGATTTCGATCCAAAACCTCATTGGGAACTTGGTCCAGAATTAGAGATTATAAACTTTGAGCAGGGTGTCAAAATCACTGGATCGCGTTTCTATGTACTGAGTGGAGCAGGTGCACGGCTGCAGCGAGCGTTGATTGCCTGGATGTTGGATTTGCATACACGACAGGGCTATACCGAAAAGTACACACCATTTATGGTAAAAGGGCATACTCTATTTGGCGCTGGTCAGCTGCCGAAATTCGAAGATAATCTTTACCGGGACCACGAAGAGGATTTATGGATGGTGCCCACTGCGGAGGTGCCACTCACCGGTCTGCACATGGATGATATCTTGGAAGAAAGCGACTTACCCCGTTACTATACGGCCTACACACCTTGCTTCCGCCGTGAAAAGATGAGCGCTGGGCGGGATGTGCGTGGGATTAAGCGCGGTCACCAGTTTGATAAAGTTGAAATGTACATGTTTACGCGCCCGGAAGATTCCGCAGCCGCATTTGAGAAAATGGTAGCTGATGCGGAACAAACCTGTGCCGCTCTCGGTTTTACCTACCGCGTACTGCAGTTGTGTACAGGCGATCTCGGTTTCGGCGCGAGCATCACGTATGATATAGAAGTATGGGCGCCCGGTTGCGGTGAGTGGTTGGAAGTGTCTTCAGTTTCTAATGTGACCGACTTTCAGGCTCGCCGGGCAAATGTCAGATTCCGCCTGTCAGATAAAAAGCATGTTCAGTTTGTTCACACGCTGAATGGTTCGGGATTGGGTTTGCCGCGGACGTTAATTGCTGTTTTGGAAAATTATCAACAGGCGAATGGGACAGTTAGAGTTCCGGAGGTTTTACGCCCTTGGATGGGCGATATCGAGATAATCGGGAAAAGTAACCCGAAATGATTGCACAGTATGTGTATCGTTGGGAATACAGTCTTATTGATTGCGGATTAAGCACGCGATGACTAGCATATGCCTGCCTGGTTAGACATTTCCATTTTCGCACTGGCACAAGTGATGATGTTGGTCGGATTATTCGGCCTGTTGATCCCAGTATTTCCTGGTTTATTGATCATGTGGCTAGCGGCTTTGGGTTATGGATTCGCGACAGGCTTTGAAGTAGTTGGGATTGTGATTATTGTCCTGATCACTTTGCTAGCTATCATTGCTTCCCTTATCGATAACGTGTTTATGGGAGCAGGGGCACGAAAAATGGGTGCATCATGGAGCACGATAGCACTGGCAATCATTGTGGGAGTTGTTGGGACATTGGCTTTTCCCCCGTTTGGCGGATTTATCGCTGCTCCCCTGGCGGTTCTGCTGTTGGAATATTATCAAAAACGGGACTTTAAGTTGGCTTGGCAGGCACTCGTCGGATTAGTTACCGGATTGGGAGTATCGTTTGCTGCACGCTTTGCTGCCGGGGTGATTATCATGATGCTCTGGTGGTTTTGGGTGTGGCAAGGGTAATGCATGACGATTCCAATAGTGAGCACTATTTCCTTGGCTGGATCCTCTTTATTCGATTGGCAGTGAATAAGCTACCAGATCCATGATTTAGTCCCCCACACTGATCCTTCGATTTTCTTCATTTGTAAAGTTCCACTTCTTATAAAAAAAACAAACCCTCAGCAGATTCGTGTCGCTGAGGGTTTGCCGAATAACTGTTTGTTCTTCTTACGGTGAGAAAAACGTCATGCCTATCCCTAAGCGCTCAAGCCCTTCATTAGCCCAGTAATCTATTAGTGTGGAATCGTCATCTAGCGCATCGAAAAGGGTTGGCACGGAACGTTCATCCACGATCAAAGCTAGCGCTCGCATAGCCTCATATCTAGCTGGGGAGTCTGGGGTTTTGATAAACCCAATTAGCGGCATAACGGAAGCCTCACCGATCGCAATTAGGGCATTCGCGGCCAGGCGTGCGACGAGTGAATCTTCGTCGTTCAGTGCATTAATAAGAACTGGGATCGAGTTTGGATCAGCTTGTATCCCCAAGCTCTGTGCAGCACATTGCCTCACATCTGTTTCATTATCATTTATGGACCGTATAAGCAGCGCATTTGTCGCCTTACTGTCAAACTCTGCTATGGCGCGGACTGACCACCAGCGGATATCCGCATTTGGCGAAGTCATTGTTTCCTGCAGGTCCAGCAAAGCGGTATCACCAAACGAGCTGATTTGCTGCGCAGCAAGCTCCGCGCGGTCATCATCGTTTGAAAACAGCTCTGATAAACAGAATTCTAGGTCCTGCATCGGGTTTGTGAATCTTCGAGTACGAAGGCGTGACGATCTGTGGGTCTACTTCATTCGGCGGGTGGCGGCACCGTTAGATCACCTTTTGCCACAGCTACCCATTTGTCACCCTCATCAATGAGCATCACAGGTATATCCTCACGGATCGGGTATTTCCGATCACAATCTTGGCAAATCAGCCAGGATTCCTTATAATATTCCAATAGGCCATCCGATTCGCGTACGCACGCCGGGCAGCGAAGAATATCTAATAACTCTTGACTTACCATGATTTTCTCCTATTCGTTAATCTTTCAGTATGGTCAATTTTGTGGGCAACCATGTGATTATGGATTAGTGATAGCAACGTGAAATATGGCTGTATACCAATCAGGTAAATTATACTGGAATATTCCTTCCCGCTATAGTTTTTAGATTTCCCCCCAATTCATGGAATTTAAGCTTTCACAAATTGAAACTTGATTGACATATAACTGCTAAGGTATGGAGGCAGACTCGTGATAAGAATATTTTCGCAAGGCGACTTATTTTTTAGGTAATTTAGTGCCAGGTCCATACTCATAAACCGCTCTCCAGGGCATATAGTAGGTGTTGAATTCATCCCTTATATAGACCTCATCATTTTTATAAACCGTGCGGTACACCGTCACATCAGCGCCTTCAGCTTCCCAATCGACCTGTTTGATTTCACCTTTGGCAAGATCCGGGTTTTCCTGGTACAAGGGTTCTGGAGGATCCTGGATATTTCTCAGACCAGTCGTGTCCCAATCGACAGACCTGCCATCAGAGGTTGAATAGAATTTCCACGTGATTGATCTTGCTGCGGGATTTACATATGTCTCCATCAGCAACCAATAGGGGGAGTCGTTTACAAACTTTAAATCTACTACCGGTACATATACCGTTGCATCCAATCCTGCTAGGCTCGAATTGACATTCCCGGCAGCGCTGAGTTCGTAATACGATACGCGGTAGGCATGTGGATGGCGCTCGGTAATCGGGAAACCACCGAAGAATGCTGTTCTGAAAAGGGTAGTGCTTACTTGGCAGACACCACCTCCCACCCCTTTGATGGTGCGATTCCCATAGATTATCAAAGCTTCAGCATACCCATTGTCCAAGCTGACGTCGTTCATATTTTCGGCCATCGAGAATGTTTCACCCGGAGGGATCAGTAAGCCATGGAAATTAGATGCCGCGGCTTGAATGTTCTGAATGCGAGCGGTGCTTGAGCCATAAAAATACGACGTTTCAGCGCTTACCAGCTCGGTAATGCCGAGCTGTTCTCCCGTCATATCATCTGTGATTGCCGGGTTCTCATAAGCGAGGACCAAGTCGACGTCATGCTTTGCTAGACTGACTTTTTGATTGATCTCTTGGATTGTGGCATCGATATTGAGGCTGCGTCCGATTATGGCAGGTTGGATGACTTCTAACTGCCGGGTATCATCGTTGAATATAAATCTAGCGTTAGCAGGAGTTTGTTCCATATCGATAGCAAGGGATTCCAAAAAGCCGCGCAGTCCCTCAGCTTGCAGCCCAACCTGGTACTGGTGACCGTTGTCTCCTTTCTGGCGCTCAATTATCAGCATGCTTGCTATCGCCTCTGGTTCGAAAATCCAAGGTTCTGGGTCACCCTCAATCGGATCTGGAACCCGGATGGCAAGCGGCGCGCTGAGAATTTTGCGCGCAATTTCGGCTTGTTCGGTGGCATCCAAGATTTCTGGTGGCATTACCTTCACTATCAGTGGTAATAAGTTATTAGTCTGGTTGCGAAATTGCTCTTCTAGAGGTTCTAAGGTGTTCTCAATATCAACTTCACGCCCGATTTGGCCGGGAACCGCGACAACATCTGTGCCGATAATTTTCAATTCCGCTTCAATCGTGGGACGGTCTATCGTGGCAGCGATTCTGTCTAAGAAGGCCTGTGACTCTCTTTGGTCATAAACATATATGGGTGCTAAATTAATTCCATTGAAATACGCGTTGGCATGGTTATATATGCGAGATACAGGGTTTGCTTCACGCCCAAGGTTGTAAGCTGCCAGAACACTCGTGCGCGCATCGACAGTGAGACCAAGTTCGGCTGGTTTTGCTGCCCATACTTTATCCGCCTCTTGAAAGATGATTAAACCCTCTTGCGGGTAGTCTAGATTTGCTTGAACAAGGGCGTAAGCTTCTTCCGGAGTTTTCCCAGATATATCGAGATCAGCGATACTAACCCCAGGGTAGATACGTCCAGCATATTCTAGGTTAAATCCAATCAGCACGACGAATAGCACTGCGATGAATAATGCTATTCCAGCAATAATGCTGATCGCTGTGCGCGAGATGTATACAAATATTGGCTTTGTGTGCTGCCGGGTTGTTGCTTGAGTTTCCATAATTGATAATTAACAACATACGATAATGCTGTAGACTTGTAAAATTCTACCCCAGATCAGGTTGGTAAAACTAATATGTTGATTAATAGCAGATATCATGATTCTCCGCCAGGTTGGTAATGGTTTAGATGCCGGACCAATTGGTGCAATATATATGCTGAATTGGTGAGCAATGCCTGGTATAGTCATAAAAACAGCAGTTATATGTCTCACTGAACTTGCAGCAGTTGCGATCTCGGCATAAATTTTTCACGCTGACTTCGAAATAGGATTGTCTTGAATATTGTAAATAATGCGATGATTTGAAATTGTCAAGCTCATGAATTAAACAAAAAAGCGATATATTTGCATCTTCACGCAAACACGCTTTGGGGTTAAATCTTGGGATTAGCACCAAACCGGTAGTGATGGTCCCATCCCGCAGAAAATGGTTAAGTTATTCTTGTCTCCCGGGGTTTGAAAACAACCTCGTCCTTACCAGTGAGCTTTTCCTGAATTTTTTGAACGATCAAGTCAAGATGCTTCGAATGCGCTACGAAATCGAGGTCGTCGCAGGGAACAGTCAATACTGGACAGTAGCTGAAGTTTAGGATCCATTCTTCGTAAAGGTTTTCTAGTTGGGATAAATAACCCGGAGCGATATCTTGTTCATAATCCCGGCCTCTTTTGGCAATCCGTTGGAGCAGAGTGGGGGTCGTAGCCCGCAAATAGACTACAAGATCAGGTGGTGGCAGAAATTCCGTGAGCACTTGGTACAGCTCGAAATAAGCCCCATAATCGCGCTGGTTGAGTAATCCTTGGTTATATAAATTTCTGGCAAATACCTCGGCATCTTCATATACACTGCGGTCCTGGACAGCAGACGTCGGGTGCACGGCGAGCATTCTGTGAGCTCTTAATCGCCGTGTCAAGAAAAAAACTTGCGAATGGAATGCCCAAGAATGCATATCCTTATAGAAATCTGCCAGGTACGGGTTCTCCCCTTCCGGTTCGAAAAAGGGTTGCCAACCAAGCTTCGCACTCAACATAGTGACCAAGGTGGACTTTCCTACCCCGATATTTCCTGCTACAGCAACAAATTTCTTCATCATTATCCTTTTACGGCTCTAGAGAGCCGGCTGTCTTTCCCAGTTCAGCGTAACGCTGAACTGGAGCTTGCCGCGCAGGTTTTTAGTCCCGGGTTAAAAAAGCCATCGTCATACCGTTTCTTTCATCATCCATGACAAGCTCGAGACTGTGACCTGACTGGTAGGTGTTGACCGCAATTAGTCTTAAGGTATCCTGCAAGTCCGAAGCTTTCGGGAGGAACTTCAGCAGCTGGTTTGGTGTGTTGTAAAAGAAATCCCGGTTAAAAATCGTGTCCTTATCATCCAAGTAGATTGCTAAAGGATATATCTCCGATTCCACTAGATCTTGAAAGAAATGTGTACCAAAAGATGCTTCTGGGACATTGCCGATACCCCCGCCAGCAATTTCTACCAGTGAGCGCGTGTTGTAAATATCGCCATAACCAACGTGAATCCCCAAATCTGGGTTCGATGTGCCCCACCTCCCGGGACCAACACAAATAAAAGATTCCCCGGCAAGTGCGTTATTTAAGCGTCCGATCGCTCGTCCGAGCTGGGCTCGTGCCGCTTGGGTTGGTAGTGTGAAATAACTCTCTTGAGGGATAAACATGACATAATCGATATTATCTATTCTGCCGCGTGGCGCCATCCGTGAAGTACGAAATATTATGTCCTGTTCTGCCAGGTTCTTTGGAAGGCGTGCATCAATCTCCTTTAAGTGACTCTGGGGGCGGCACTGCAGTATCGTAATATCAACGTCTGGATTTGTATCCATCGGGTTGGTGATCTCGATTGTGAATTCAGTATCCACTGGCGCACGGTAGCTTTTCTCTAATAACTTCAGAATGTCTCGCATCCTTTCTGCGAATGATGTTCGGCGTAATAAACCATCAAAAGTGAAAACTACTTTGTCATTGTTGTGCTCGCGCAAGTTGCTGTGTATTGGGGTTAAATAACCACCGCTATCTACCTGTGCGAGATAGCGCAGAATTGGATATCGTCCGTCAACCACTTCGGTGACCGGTTTTGTGGTGAAAGTATTATTTTTCAGGTCAATTAAGTCTACGTAATGCTGCGAGTAGCGGCGGTGCTCTTTGGGGGAATCTGCAGGATGGAGCAGCGGGTGGCTGAGAGCAACCAGGCGGGGGTAATCATTCGCCACCTGATCAACCGCGCGGGTTCCCAACCCCCATACGAGTTGCAAGAAGCCATCTTCGCTCCTAATTTGCGGTGACCAGCGGTATAGATTGCGGCTGAAAGCAACCCCAGCTGCGTGGGGTAAGAAGTAATCTTTATACTCTTCACCCTGTACAACCTGGATTAAAATCGCCATTCTTTCATCGTAATCCTGAAGTCCTTTCGCCCGGCGGTAGAGCAACGCATCGGGATTGAGGATGCTGGCGTATATCTTTATGATTGCGGAGGCTAAATTTTCAACATTCTTTTCTAATGTACTTTGATTTGGGCAGAAATGGCTTTCGTACTTTCCAGCAAAGGAAGTCCCGAAATTATCTTCCAACAAGCTTGATGACCTAACGATTAGTGGGGCATGCTGGACTTGATCAAGTATGTCGCCCAAATTATCTAAAACATCCTGGGGGAATTTCCCTTTCAGGAATTCTTTCTGTAGTCGTGGAAATTCAGCCCGTATCTCGTCTTCACTTTTATATTTCTGGTCCGCCCAATGCATCAGCCCGTTCAGCGCCATGAAGTCGTAGGTCAGGTCTGCACCAATGAAATACGATTCGGGTATTCGCAAGCAAGAACGTATGTCTTCGTCACCCGCTTCACTTAGAATGCGCGCGGCTAACAGCATTCCGGCTGCTTTACCCCCAATTTTGCCCTGCCCTATCTTACGGTCCTTGATGCGTGCAAGGTCAGATATTGTGAACCAGTCTTTGGCGATATTGACATATGCCAGTTGATCACTTATCAATTGGCGTATCAGGACGACTTTGATCTCTCGCAATCGCGCTTCTGTATGCCCCCGTTCTACCGCGGGAATCTTTTCCAGGGCTAATCCTTGTTCAAAGAGCATGCTTTGGGGTGCCAGTTCGGGGTTGAATGAAACCATCATCTCTTGGTCTTCGGCTCCCCGCTCACTCAATACGTCGCGGACAATTTGCTCAAACAGCTCATATGGCAGGTTATACGCAAAATAAAAATCGGTTAAGTGCTCACGCACCCGTGTTAGCCGCATTTCCCACACCTCAACAGGTTCTTCGGCAAACGGGTTGTGTAAGCCTTCAAGCGCCTGCGAGCGTATTCCTTTCTCGCGCACTTCAGCCTCGAATGATTGTGGATCGATGGCCCCGCGTGAAAACAACTCGCGCCTCATACGGGCGCGAAATCTTTGTACTTAGAATTGGGTATTGTGCTAACGCCAGGTAAATGCTAAGGACTCGATCTGAAGAGGGGGGGGGCAGGGTCATATAAGTTCAGTAGGTAACTTGCGACCGCGCACTGAGGGATTGGAAACTAGTCTAGAATTGTGATAATGCTTCTCCAGCACGCTCAGCTGCCAAGATGCATTGGCATGATTACATGGGTGAAGTCATCTTCACCAGATGGACGGATAATTCCTGGACTGGTTTCGGAAGTTGTCTCCAGGGCAACATTTGGTGTCTTAATGACATCTAAGACTTCCCGTAAGAAGCGCACATTAAATGCTATCAAGTGGGACTCCCCCTCGATCGTCGCATCAATCACAGTTTGGTTAAAACCAGTCTCTTCGGATTGTCCAGAAATTTCAACTTGTCCGGGCTGCATATCCCCACCGGCGATAATATTTATCCGTGCAATGTGCGAGCCCTCGCGAGCGAATATTTCCGCTTGCTTGCACGCTTTGAGAAAAGCCGCCGTTGATAAGATGGTCCGTGTGTTATAGCGTTGGGGGATCAGCTGCTCTAGATCTGGAAATGCTCCTTCAATTAATTGTGACACCAACTCGGTATCTTCTGCGCGAAAGATGACCTGTCCACGGCCGCGTGGGATAACCATCGTAAGCTTTTTATTCCCATCTCCGGCAATGCGTGCTAGTTCGTTTAATGCCCGGGCTGGAATTACTGCACTCATCGGTTGTGGAGCCGGTGTAGAGATTCTTGCCTTGCGAATAGATAGACGAAAACCATCCGCAGCCGACAAGGTTATACCGCTGTCTGATACTGATACCTGCACGCCCGTTAGAATTGGCCGTGCTTCGTCCGATGACGCCGCGAAGGCAACTTGCTGAATCATCTCCCGCAAATCGGCAACATTGAGCTCTAACCCTTGCTCAGGGTCAGGCACCGGCATTGGTGGGAACTCTTGTGCATCAATGCACTTCATGTCTGTGTTGGACGCCCCGCACACGACATTCAGGGTTTGTGTACGCACAGATAACGTCATATCGACCTGTTTATCTGTTAAAGTGCTCACGAGCTCGGTAAAGGTGCGCGCCGGGACTGTTGTGGAACCTTCTTCATGGACTTTGGCACCTATCCAACATGTAATTCCCAATTCGAGGTTTGTCGCTGAAAGGCGTAATCGGCCTTCATCAGTGGCAATTAATACGTTGGACAGCACCGGCAGGGTGCTTCTGGTGGATACAGCGCGTGAGACTATGCTTAAACCATGGGTTAAATTTTCTTGTAAAACAGTCACTTTCATTGTGCGCCTCTCCTACGAATGCGGGGTTAATATGAGTATACAACGATGGCTGGGTTTTGCCAAGAAAATTCCATTACCGGTTCGTGTGAGCCGTCAGTCGCAAACGGCGGTATACTTTGATAATTATCGGCCTTGCAGATTATTTCATTAGGGAATTTACCTTCATATGTATTCGCTTCTCCGCGCCCTGATTCAGATAATAACACCGCTGTTCATGCGGGTTGAAGTATATAACCCGGAGAAAATTCCAACAACAGGCGGCTGTATCGCAGCAGCAAATCATCTCGGTCGACTTGATGCTATCATGCCATTCTATCTGATAAAGCGCGATGACATCATTCTCATCGTTGCAGAAAAATACGAACGCTACGCCATCTTCCGCTGGTTAGGCAGGAAACTGGACCTTATTTTTGTAGATCGTTTTAATGCCGATATTGGAGCGTTGAGAGCGATATTGAAGAGACTGCAGCAAGGGCAATTGTTGGTAGCTGCTCCGGAGGGAACCCGGAGTAAATCGATGGCATTAATTGAAGCGCATCAAGGTGTCGTATATCTTGCTGCCAAGGCAGGTGTCCCGATCATTCCGGCGGGTGCGATAGGCACCGAAGACAAAATCGTTAAATCTAGATTGATGAGGTTTAAGCGAGCGCGTATCACGGTGCGTTTTGGTGATCCAATTACCGTACCATCATTAACCACAAAAGATCGCGAGAAGATCCTTGATCTTTATACCGATGAGCTGATGTGCCAAATCGCTGCATTATTACCGCCATCTTATCGAGGTATCTATGCCGACCACCCCAGATTAAAAAAATTACTAGGTGATGATGCAGAATCAAAGCTAAACCGAGAGCAGCTGAGTGACACGATTTAATTACCCGCGTTTTGATTGGGTCGATGACGGATACTTTGTTACAGAAGAGCGTGATATACGCCTAATTAAACGCGTCCTAATTATCACCATGTTATTAAACTTTCTCGGAATGGGGATAAAAGTGGTGGCTGGGGTGTTGACTGGGGCATTGAGCCTGGTTGCGGATGGTATGGATAGCCTTTTCGATGGCATATCCAATGCAGTTGGTTTAGCAGGTTTATACATTGCCGGTAAACCGCCGGATGCAGAACACCCGTATGGGCACCGCAAATTTGAGACCATTGCCGCGTTATCAATCTCCTTTCTGCTCTTCTTGACCAGCTTCCAGCTAATTGGAGCTGCCTGGGAACGGTTTAGATATCCAGATGCCCCAATTGTCAACATCTGGACAGGGTTCGCGATTGTGGTAGCAATGGGAGTTCAGGCTGGAACGAGTTTTTACGAATTGCGCGCCGGGAAGAAGCTGAACAGTGAGGTGTTGATAGCGGATGCTCTGCATACGCGCGCTAGCATTCTCATTTCCGCTTCTGTACTGGCAGGTCTGGTGTTGGTGCGCCTGGGTTTCCCACAAGCAGACCCACTATTTACAGTATTGGTTGCGTTATTCATCGCAAAAATTGGCATTGATATCCTTATCGAGACCGTGCCTGTTTTAGTCGATCAAGCTCCCATCGATCCCAAAAGGATCGCTGGTGAGGTCCAACTTGTCGATGGCGTTGAGTCTTTCCATCGTGTACGCAGTCGGGGTGCGCCGGGGAGTGCTGCGGTTGATTTACATGTCCGTATTTCACCCCGGAAAACAATGCGGGAAGCGGATATGATAGCCGATAACGTCCGCAAACGACTTTTGGCGTTGGATAGTGTTACCGATGTTACCGTCCATGTGGAAGCACAGCGGGGATTAGACTTGAGTTCGGGAGATCGCATGAGCCAACTGAAACGTATTGCTCGTGAAGCAGGTTTGACGATGCATGAGACCGAATTCAACCGGCTAGAAGGCAACTTGTTTTTGGATGTCCATTTAGGGGTTGACCCTAGCCTCACTCTCGGTGAAGCACATGATCTCGTTGAGCAGTTCGCTCAGCAGGTAAAACAGCAAACCCCAGATATTGATGAGATTCACACCCATATTGAAATGGCTTCAACGCAGGTCCAAGATGGCGAACCTGCCCCAGAAAAAATCCAGCTTCTGGTTGTGGCTGAAACCAAGAAAATTATCGCCAACATGCCTGCCCTACATAACCCCCACCAATTTTTGGTTCACAAGAGACCGAATGATGGTGATGGCTATTATGTTTCTCTCGAGTGTATGATAGCAGCTGATATGCCTATCAGCTCAGCACACCAATATGCCTCTCAAATCGAGAGGGAACTGATTCAGCGAATACCTGAGGTTATTGATGTTTCAGTTCACCTTGAGCCTCCATAACCTGAGTGAAGTTACCTATACTGGGTTTTCCTGATCTAACTAGAATCATTGTCAGAGCCAACTAACGATCGGAATATAACAACATCTTGAAAGGATCATGCCCATGGGCCGATACGAATTACATCGCGAAGAGCTGCAGCACCATACAGATATAGACCCCCATAAAAGAGCCTCAATCCTGCCTGATCTTATACTCGGCGGGCAGGATGGGTTAGTAAATGTTTTAGGGGTGATATTGGGGGTGGCTGCTGCCACACAGGATGTTTATCTTGTGCTGGTGGCTGGTTTATCGGCAACGTTTGCTGAGTCTGTGTCAATGGGAGCAGTGGCATATACCTCGACTTTGGCAGATGCGGATTATTATGAAAGCGAGCGTGAGCGTGAGTACCGCCACATCGAGGAAGTGCCCAACTTAGAAGAGGAGGAAATCCGGGAAATTTATTCAAGGAAAGGTTTCAGCGAGGATTTATTGGATAGAATTGTCGCTACCATCACTGCCAATAAAGATATCTGGGTGGCAGTAATGCTGGCGGAAGAACACCAGCTTTCCCCAACGGATCGAGGCCAAGCATTACGTTCTGCAGTTATTGTGGGTATCGCGGCAATTATAGGGTCGCTCATCCCATTGATACCATTTGTATTTCTTCCGGTGCAGGTCAGTATTTATGTAGCGATACTTGTTTCAGCCTTGGTGCTGTTTGTCGTTGGATTCTATAAGGCGCGCGTCACCGTTGGGAAACCAGGAAGGAGCGGCCTGGAAATGGCGTTGATTGGCACTCTCAGTGCCTTGGTTGGTTATGCAGTCGGACTGGTATTGAAAGTCCCTGTTGGTGATTAGTGGTACCTTAGTGCGGTGCACCGATAACTTGAGTCGATGCATGTGATCTGCGGTATAGTTTTTCCAATACGCGATCGGTTTGAGGGATAAAATATTGGACGTTGGGGTATCCCGTGTTTGGGGTGAGGATTCCTCGGGCTCTACGGCTTTCTCTGCACAAAGATTAATGGGAATATTTACTATAATCAATTTTTAGGTGCGTCACAAATAACACACCACATAAGTAGAGTGATTGAGATAAAAGAAGTGAGGTACTCAAACCACCAAGTTGCTGAGCTCTTCCGTACGATCGGTGATCTGTTAGAGATCAAAGGCGAGGTGATCTATAAGATTTTGGCGTATCGAAAAGCCGCTGATAGCTTGAACAACCTTAGCCGCGATCTATATGAGATTATGTATGCTGGTGAACTCACAGAAATCCCTGGGGTGGGCAAGGCAATCGCTGAGAAGATAGAGGAGTTTCTCAAAACCGGGAAACTGCAGTTTTATGAGAAATTGGTTGAACAAGTACCCGATAGTCTGGCGGCAATGCTGCAAATCCCGGATTTAGGCCCCAAAAAGATCAAATTGTTTTGGCAGGAATTAGGGATAACCACGGTCGATGAACTGCAGGAGGCGGCTGCTAACGGTCAACTGCGGGAACTACATGGTATGGGTGAGAAATCTGAGGCGAAGATTCTCGCCGGGATTCAATCTTTAGCCCAACGGGGGGCGCGCATGCCGCTTGGTACAGCGTGGCCTTTTGCTCAAGAGCTGATCAGCTACCTGAGAAATGTGCCCGGTGTTACAAAGGTTGAGACTGCCGGTTCCCTGCGCCGGATGCGGGCTACAGTCGGCGATTTGGATATTCTGGCGGCGGCACATGATTCCACTCAGGTAATGCAGGCTTTCGTTGGGCATCCTTCAGTTGCGCGTATTATAGGGCATGGTGGGACAAAATCGAGCGTGGAATTCCAGGATGGCAAACGAGTCCAGCTTTGGGTTCACCCACCCAGGAGATTCGGAACAGCTCTTCAGTATGCCACCGGTTCGCGGGATCACAACGTCCGCCTCAGAGAATTGGCGCTCAAACAGGGCTATTCGCTATCGGAACATGCACTTTCCCGACAGGGTGGGAACGATTTGCTATTCGCTGAGGAGGAACAAGTCTATCACCATCTGGGGTTGCCTTGGATACCACCCGAGCTGCGGGAAGATCGGGGTGAACTGCAAGCGGCTCTGGCAGGCAATTTACCAGAGCTAATTCGGCTTGAAGATATCCGGGCGGACCTTCAGCTGCATAGTACATGGAGCGATGGTGCCCTTACCATCCGGCAAATGGCTGAAGCCGCGCTTGAACGCAACCTGCAAATCCTGGCTTTTACTGATCATTCTGTTAGTCTTGCTGTGGCTGGCGGATTATCAATTGAGGATTTGCAAGCTCAAGCCCGAGATATAGAAACAGTGCAAGAGGAGCTGGGGAACAAGATTATACTCCTGCGTGGAACGGAGGTCGAGATCCGGGTTGATGGCAGTTTGGATTATCCGGATGATGTCCTAGAGAAATTAGACATCGTGGTTGCCTCACTGCATTCTGGATTACGTCAGCCGCGCCAGCAGGTGACTCAACGGATGATTAATGCTATCCGCAACCCGCATGTCGATATCATCGGCCACCCAACTGGGCGATTGATCCCTAACCGCGCCGGGGCTGATTTAGATATGGAAACGGTAATACAAGCGGCGGGAGAGTATGGTGTTGCTTTAGAGATCAATGCCCATCCTTCGCGTCTTGATCTTGATGATATATTCACACGGCGAGCCGTCGAACGGGGAGTGCTTCTCAGTATCAATACCGATGCCCACTCAGCGCACGATTTAGATATGCTCCATTACGGTGTGGCGGTGGCCAGGCGTGGGTGGGCGCAGGCTGAGAATGTAATAAACACTTGGGATAAGCACAGGCTGACCGATTGGTTGCAGGGCCGAGGTAAGCAGATCCTGCAATTACCTTGAAGGAAAAAAATCCATAAGTTCATCTAACCCGATTCAATGTTGGGGGAGTTAACAAAATAGGGCGCGGTTGAGATTACAGCCGTGCCCTAATAGATTGCTTTAGAGGTGGGAAATTTACGGGATTTGCAAGACCTGACCAGTTTTCAATTTATACAGAGTCTCTAGACCATTCGCTGCTGCGATAGCGAATGGGTCGACATCACCATATTTGCAGGCGATGGAGTAAATGTTGTCACCAGATTGGACTGTATAGGTGGATGGATGGGAAAGCAAGCTTGTTTCGACTGGGAATTCGTCCCCCGATTGTGGGATTTTCAAGACCATACCAGCGTAAAAGGTAGAATATCCCGATAAACCACTCGATTGGATTAATTCAGCAGGATCGACATCAAATCGTCGTGCGATGCAGTACGGAAACTCTCCGGTTTTTAGTGTCCAAGTCTTGGGGACTTCTTCTGAGACGGAGATGCTGGATTTTGAAATAGCGGTCGCCGTCGGTGTTTCTGTGGGTTGCACCGCTGTTGCGGTTGGGGTATCCTGAACTACTTGGGGGACGATGGTTGCTGTTGGAGGTAGAGGTGTCTTAGTTTTAGTGGGTATGGCGGTGGGATTAAGCGTAGGCGTGGCAGTGAATGATTTCGCCAGTAGAGTTTGTGTAATCTGAAATGCTACTTCCGTATTTTGGGCATTGAGTTGAGCAACCTGTGTGGCTTCGCGGTTTCGGTTTAGAGGCCGGATAACGGCGGCGTAAACAACGATGCATATTAGCGAGATAACCGCAATCGCTCCCAGGACGCTGGCTATGATAATGAATGTCCGATTGCTCGTTTCTTCGGGGGGCGGTACGTCATCAAAATCAAAATCATTGTCGTCTACGTTATCCATATCTTCGAATGCCATGGCACCCTCCTCCAAGTGAAAGCACAGCGATGTTGAACTTTATGGATCGATCCACACGATGAGCAAATGAATTTCGATACGCAAAGATCTCTGTAAATTATACTAATAGTACCATAACTTCATCGCTTTGTTCTATTTGTAAGCTAGCATTTTTTCCGATTAACCTCAGTTCGTTGTAGCCCCGCCAGACATAAATTGTGGAGTGCTTGGAGTATTTGTCTCAACTTGCAGATGGCTTTTGCTGTGCATCCAAGTAGATTTTTAGTTTAATTATTCTTGCCATACTGGAAAGTTGTTATTGATGAAAGGGAGCTTGGGTTGAAATGTTCGCCCGCGACATGGCAGCCTCGCTGTATCTGAGTAGAATCTTATGTAAGGAGGTGCACAATGATAAAAAACAGCAGACTTTTTTGCGGGAAAGATTGTGTATATTTTGTGCGCTGTGTGGCTTCCATCTGAGTGTTTTATAAGGTGATTGATCCACGGGTGCACATGCCCCGTGGATTTTGTATTTATTAGGCAAACTGACTCGCTATGACTAACCACGGGAAGTCTCCTGTTGTTTTTGTTTGCAGGTTCGATGAGTGAGATTGAAAATAACATCCTGCTTGGATTGAAGTTTGAAAGTACGATCCGTTTCTCAATATTTTTACAAACAACCATAGATAAGGAGTTACATCATGTCGCGCCTAACCCCCAATTTGTTTCTCGACGATGATTATGAAGTGTACGCCGACCGTCACAAACATTGTGTGGTGACTAACAAACCCAATTATGTAGCCAAGAAACCTAAAGAGGAGTTGGTCGAAATATCGGATCAGAGTGGAGGTGAGAGAATTGACTTTTCATGCCAGGCTTCTCGCCGCGAGCGAGAGTGGCTCCAAGATGCACTAGGTAAGTTTTTCGATGAAAATTGGCTTGACGATGTTATTGCCTGATCAAGGGAGGCAAGGAAGCGCATGTATATCAATGCCTTGGAAACGAGGCTTCCGGAGTGGAATTGCTAGCTGCAAAAGTCTATCGACCACGCAGGTTTCGCAATCTGCGTAACGAATATCTGTATCGTGAAGGTCGCACTGATCTCGATTCCAGCGGAAACCAGATCACCAACGATGGCATAGTGCAGGCAATTCGGAATCGATCATCTTATAGATTGCAGCTGCTCCATGGATCATGGATTGAGTATGAATATCAAGCGCTGACGAAACTGAATGCTGCTGGAGCAGATGTACCGTGCCCTCTTGCTTGTGGTCACAACGCGATATTAATGGAATACATCGGCGACCCGGGGCAAGCAGCACCGACTTTGAACACAGTACACTTGGAACAGGACCGGACGAATATCCTATTTGAAAGAATCCTTTGGTATATCGATCTGATGCTTGGTCTGGGTATTGTCCATGGTGATTTTTCCGCGTACAACATCCTGTACATGAATGACAGGCCTTTCCTGATCGATATTCCACAGGTTGTTGCTCCTCAAGAAGACTTAAATGCCTTCGAGATATTCTCGAGGGATGTGCAGCGAATTTATGAATACTTCAACCGTTATGTTATATAAAACCAACCCGTGAAGATCGCCTCACAGCTTTGGAGATCGCATGAGTATCTGACACAGCCGGATGCCGACCCTTTCTATCTCGACCCAGATGATAAGGCCGACCGATGTTAATGGTCTTTCTCGGTAAGTAAATAATATCAGAACTAGAGCCTCTCATTACATCTCCCAACAGTTTTTAATTGTCTGTTGGGAGATTCTTTTGCGCAGCGAACGTGGCATGGTTTTCTATGATAATATTGCTGCTCTTACTCTGGCAGTTGATGATTCGCATGATACGCTCGGGAGACGTTTCATAGCGCTGGAAAGTGGCATCTGCCCGCCACAATTGGGTAATTGATCTGGATTTGAGGTGATATTCTTTGGTGGTAAGATTTGCTCGTGAAGATTATTCGTAATTATCTGCCAAGTCATAACACAGGCTTGGTTATTTTTTTAGTCCCGTTTCTTATTTTAATGGGCATGGTATTCTCCCTGGGTTTAAGAACTGAACACCGCAATCTTCTGGGCATGGTTATGGTTCAGGACGCCCACGCCCAGACGATCAGCGGTTATGACATCATCCAGCGGGTAAACCAACTGCGTGCCTCATACGGTTTACCACCCTACCGTGTTGATGCTGCCCTGATGGCCGCAGCCCAATCGCACAGTGAGTATCAGGCTTCCATTGGCGCCATTACACACAACGGTGCAGGGGGTACAAGCGCGCGTGATAGAGCAATCGCATTTGGTTATGGTGACGGTGCGGCTGTATTTGTGTCGGAAAATATTGCTGGGGGGAACCAGATCTCAATGGACTTTGCCATGCAGATGTGGCAAGGTGATACATTGCATCTCAACACGATCCTATCCTCCAATTACCAGGATGTTGGTGCCGGGGTAGCAATTTCTGGTGATGCAGCATATTTCACCCTTGATGCCGGATACGTTGCCGTCTCCACCAGTTCACCGCCACCTGGTGATACAGTATCGGTCACCGCTAATCCACTAGTTGAACCAAGCCCAACCCAAGTTATCATTGTGCCAGTAGCTGCCGCCACGCCGCAACCTGATGGCTCAATCATCCATATTGTTCAGCAAGGACAGTCTCTTTGGAATATCGCTGCATTATATGATATCGAACTTAGTGAGTTATTGACACTCAATGGATTGAGCGCAAATGCCTTGATTTTTCCGGGTGATGAGCTGTTGGTCAAGCTTGCAGAACCAACAGCAACCGCTGATTCATCCTTGCTCCCAACTGCAGCTGAGTCTGGCACAAATGATGAGAGTGATCAGGTTATAACAACTCGTACTTTACTGCCAACATTCAAACCTACTTCAACACAGACTAAAGAAAAGCCATCTCGGACTGTATCAGCGTCAGCAACACCAGCTTTTACTTCGCCAGAGAGAAGTTCAGAATCTGAGCTGCCAGAAAATCTATCTGAGGCAAATAACTCCGATTCAAGCCTGCTGATAGTAGTGGCAGTATTCGTCGCCGCAGGTACCGCGCTGTTATTGGCAGGTGGGATCTTCCGCCGACAGGAGTAATCCCTACTCCTTAAAATAATTGGAACATCTAACGAAGTCCGGTTGAGATGGGGGGTATTAAAGAAGACTGCCGGACGTGGGGGGGACACGCCCGGCAATCTAAGGAGGTCCACTGGATGCCACCAACACGGGGGGGACGTGCTGAATGTTTCATCCAGGGAAGACACCTGGTTTACCAATAAAAGGGGGGGCAGGTGTCAGTTTTATTAATATACCTGATTCTAAAATTTCCAGCATTAATATAAGATTAGAGCTGTCCAATTTGTATGATTTATCAAGTTCAGCTTAACCACAAAGAGCAGATAGTATAGTCATCCCCGAATGTGTTCTCTATACAAACTGTTCTTGAATCTATTGACCCGAATCCGATTCCCTAGCAGGGTTTTAGAAGATCGCTAGTAGAACTAATTTACACCAACGGCAGATTTCTTGCACCATGACGGAAGATTAGAGTTGTTTGTAACCATTTAGGATTCTAGATTGTTACCTTATTCTTTGATATCGAAGACATGCTTAACACCATCGGGTCATAATCGAAATAGGATTGTATCCTTGATATTATTATGCTATGATTTCTTGGGGAGCGTTGACATATGAATAATTTCAAACGATTGGTTTATTACCTGTTGATTAATGTGTTTGTTTCGGCCTGCACGGTAGTAACCGTTCTAGTGTTGTGGGAACAGTTCCGTCCACCTACCGGGCCTATGGCCATGGATTTGGCACCTTCTGATACACAAGAAGTGCCCGTTGATCTTGATTCCGAGCCCGTCACAGGGGCTCCGCTCGGGATATTATTGCCTTCTCCTACCCTGCCACCAACCAGTGCACCGGATGTAAATATCATTGAATATTTGGTAAAACAAGATGATACGCTTGGAGAGATTGCACGCCAGTATAATGTTGATGTCACTGAGCTGATGGAATTGAACAGTTTAGACGATCCAAATTCTCTCAGTGCTGGTATCATACTCTACGTACCAGTCCCCCCAAAACCAACACCTACAGTCGATAAAAATGCTACAGCTACCCCGTCACCAAAACAATTATCCACGCCTTCTGGACCTCTCCAAGAGCCCAGAGTAGCGATTAACAGTGTGATTGGTGCAGGAGATTTAGTCACTGAACGTGTCTTCCTTGTGCGGACAGGGGATGGTCCGCTCTCATTGGCTGGTTGGAAGATGGAGGATGAAGATGGGAATACCTTTGTATTCCCACAATTAGAGTTCTATGAGGGGGGCGCTGTGAACGTATGGACCACATCTGGTGTGACAACTGTCCTGGATTTATACTGGGAACTGAACAGCCCAGTTTGGAGCTCGGGAGAGAAAGTGACGTTATTCGACGCTCAAGGGAAAGTGCACACGACCTACGTTGTCCCATAATCAAAAAAAACCCCCGCTGATCAGCTTGCAGTTATCGCCATTATGCGTGAAACGCGAGCTGGAAGCACGAGTTGGAATTGACCATAAGGTCTGCTTCTGATACACTACATCCTCGAACCACCTATTAATTTCAACGAATCTACGACGGTCTAGTTGCTACAATTGAGATTAAACAACCCTTCTACCCTGGGGTTGTGAGTTTTTTGTTGAGTTCTTTGTTAGCTCCGAGCAGAATATGGTTCAAGCACTCTATCAAAAATGGAGACCTCAGCGTTGGGAAGATGTGGTCGGTCAAGATCATGTTATCTCAACATTGCGTAACACGGTTGCTGCTGATCGTGTCGCCCACGCGTTGTTGTTTGCTGGCCCGCGCGGCACGGGCAAGACGACCACGGCGCGCCTCTTGGCGAAAGCGTTAAATTGCTTGGATCCAGATGGGAGCAAAAGGCCATGCGACGAATGTGATTACTGTCAGGCGGTTAACAAAGGTCGTTTCCTCGATTTAATCGAAATCGATGCCGCTTCAAACACAAGCGTTGATGATGTACGCGACCTGCGCGATAAGATTAACTTTTCTCCCAACCAGGGGCAATATAAGATCTATATCGTCGATGAAGTCCACATGCTCTCAACAGCAGCGTTTAATGCCTTCTTAAAAACACTTGAGGAACCTCCACCGCATGCAGTTTTTATCCTAGCAACTACAGAAATCCATAAAATTCCAGCCACGGTACTTTCCAGATGTCAGCGGCACGAGTTTCGCAAGATATCAGTGAATGAAATCGTAGCACATTTGCAGCGAATTGCTGACGTTGAGCATGTTCAGTATGAGGCGCTTACGTTAGACCTTATTGCTCGTCAGGCTACTGGATCGATGCGTGATGCGATCTCACTTCTTGATCAATTGGCTTCCTCTGGCGACCAAATCAGACTTGCAGACGCCCAGCTTATCTTGGGAACAGCAACAAGCAGCGCAGTCCTTGAAATGATCAATAAGATAATCGCTGGTGATACCGCAGCTGGTCTGGATGCCATTCACAAGACATTAGATGCTGGCAGCGATCCTCGCCAATTCGCCCGTCAGATAGTGGACTACCTGCGCAATGTGCTGCTTGTTCAAATGGGCAGTGCTGATCAAATTGATGCCAACCTAGAACAGCGGCAGCAAATGCTTGACTTTGCACATGGTTTTCAACAGCGGAGTTTGTTGCAGATAATTCGAATTTTTAATCAAGCTGCCAATGATATCCGAAATAACTGGCAGCCAGCTCTACCCCTAGAGCTTGCCTATTCTGATGCACTACACTTGTTCCATGACCAACCACCGGATTTGAAATCAACTCCAGCTCCAGGAGGAGCGATTGGGCCTGCTCGTGAGAAGAGAACACAGAATTTATCGGTTGTTGCCAAAGATGCCGCTGTGCAGGAGGAATCAGGAGAATATCAAAGGAGTTCTATTTCAGGGGGCTTAGATGTAAAAACTCTTATGGCAAATTGGGGAAAGATCCTGGTCCGCGTCAGAACTATGAGCCTGCAAACTGAAGCTTTAATCAAGTCTGGCAAATTGCTAGGTGTCAAAGATGGTACGTTGTTTATTGGCTTTTCGGAAACACTGAAGTCGAAGATGGAGAAGGAACAGAACATTGAGATCTTTCAGCAAGCACTCCACGATGTCCTGAAATTTGAAGTGCCAGTGAAATGCGTCGTGTCAGTCGGGCCGGGAGGGGAAATTCCCCCCGACATAGATTCTGATGGTATGGTTGCTGCAGCAGTACGCGATTTGGGCGGGGAGATTGTGGATATTCAGTAGAATTAAAGCCCAATATATTAATCGCGAGTGTTTCCAAGCAATCATAAATTCTAAAAATACTAGAAAGCTGAGGATAATGTGACAAAATTCAAAGCACCTAAGGGTAATAACCCAATAGGAATGATGCAACAGCTGCAGAAGCTGCAGGAGCAGCTGCAGGTCACGCAAGCTCAACTTGCCGAAGAAGTCGTTAGCGCGTCTGCAGGTGGCGGTGCAGTAGTTGTGCACGTCACAGGTGATCAACGCTGTCAGGCTGTCGAGATTGACCCTGAGATTATTCAGGCAGGGGACGCGGATATGTTGCAGGACCTTGTCTTGACGGCGTTCAATAGTGCGCTTGATAAATCGCGCGAGCTAGCCGCAGAACGTTTAGGCCCGTTAACTGGTGGATTGCCTTTCTAAAGCCGGCATGATTATCGCAAAGTTCATCCCACAAGAGGAAATCTAGGGAAACTCCAATATAATGAGACTGCCAGAACCGATCCAGAACTGTGTGAATGCATTTTCTCGTCTTCCCGGAGTTGGCCCAAAGACAGCTTCACGACTGACGTTCTTCTTGCTACGAGCTCCGGCGGAATTCAGCCAAGAGTTGGCTTCTGCTGTAAACGCCCTAAGGGAAAGCACTACTTACTGCCAAACATGTTTCAATATCACTGCTGCTGCAAATCCGAAATGTGAGATCTGCGCAGACTATCAACGAGATCCATCTCTCCTTTGTATCGTTGAGGAACCGCTAGATGTTTTCGCCCTCGAGCGAACATCTGCCTATCAGGGGAGATATCACGTGCTGCATGGGGCACTATCACCTGTTGAGGGGGTTGGGCCAGATGATCTGAAAATCAGGGAACTCATCGCAAGGTTGGTGAGTGGAGGAGTCAAGGAGATAATATTAGCGACAAACCCGAGCTTAGAAGGAGATGCGACCGCGATGTATATCAACCAGCAGCTGCAGCCGCTCGGGATCCGGATCACCCGGTTAGCCCGTGGTTTACCCGTTGGTGGTGACTTGGAATACGCAGATGCAAATACACTTCACCGTGCGCTATCCGGAAGGCAGGCGATGGATTAATAGATATCATTGCACCATATATCCAGTTTGAATACATATTTCGAGATTTCCTCCTCCTACGCATTGTACACTTTAAAATGTCACACCTGGATCTCGAGCGGCGGTTGCATTCCCAAAGAAATATGGGGTCGTTCGTAATGATAATTCCGCAACCACTCTTCCACTTGAAGGGTGAGCCGTCGGATATCAGAAGGTTTGTATTTACCTCACCCCAAACACTCCTTGCGTAAGCTACGGTTGAAACTTTCAATATTGCTTTGCTCATTCTTCTTGTAAGGTCGAGCAACACGATGGCGATCACAATAATTACCTACAACTTCACTGAATGCGCCCTTGAACTCGCTGCCACCATCGGTTTGTATGACTTCTGCAAAACCATCAAAACATCTCGGCATACAATGTTCTAGAAAAGTTTTGCCACCAATGGCTTCCAGCCCAGGTTGTAGGAGCACATCGCTTTCCCTTCTGACGAGACCCTTTCTTGGCTTGCTGGTAATACACCAGAAACGCATCTAAGCTGCCATGCTCTGCTATGGCTTTTGACCAGCGAATGATGGTCCGCCGAGATACGCCAAGTCGTTTAGCGATATAGCTTTTACTTACGCCTTCTCCGGACAATTCATAGACAAGGATTATCTTTGTCATTTGTCTCATCTCCATAGTTTCTCATGGAGGGTGACATTTTAAACTTTAATACAACGCTATGGAAAAGGGTATCCAATTTGGCAGCATCCAGATCATCGACAGTGTTCATAGCGTGGCGCATGTCAATACAAGCAAAGACGAAAAGAGGAAAAGGAAAGACAAAGGACCGCGTGACCCAGATGCCAAATGGGGGGCTAAGCATAAACGTAAATACAAGACCACGGACGGCGAAATCAAGGAGCAAGTCAAATATTTCTTTGGTTACAAAGCTCATGTAAGCTTGAATGCGGAAACCCACTTGATCACTTCGGTCTTGCCCTCTTCAGGTGAGGTATGGGATGGTAAATATTTCAAGCCATTGGTAGAGAAGGACCTGGCCCAAAACATACCCGTTGATACTGTGGGGGCTGACAGAAGCTACGATGATCATGACCTTCATTACTTTCTGCAAGAAGAAAAAGGCTTGCATTCAGGAATTCTGTTGAAGGGTTTTCGCACTCAGAAAAAAGATCGCAACAAAGAAGTCTGGCAGCGCTTATTGGAAACACCTCAATACCAGCAAGCCAAAATAGAACGCTACAAGATTGAGCGCAAATTCGGCGAAGCCAAACAAGGGCATGGTTTCGCCGTCCTCTTGACATCATGGGGGATGTCTGTATAATTGGCAGGTTGCAAGTTGGCACTTTGAAAAGATACCAGCATATGTCCAATACGTGAAATAGCCTTGACATTTTAGGCGGCAAGCGTATAATAAGACTCGCAAATCGCAAAGTCAAGATCTAGCCCTTTGTGGGCGGATTGCTTACAACCTAATTAGACGCCACTGCGTCAGAGACCATTGCAGCAGAATTTCGGTCTGATGGCCGATGTCGAGAACTAAGCAGACATCGGCGGTTGTGTCTCTTAGGCACCTTGACAGGCAATAGTGATGCTGGTAAAATCCAGCCCGCTTGTTTGCAGAACCTTAACAACTGAAGAGTGATAGAAAGCACCCCCTGTCATATCAAGTTTTAAAAAGTAAGACCCAAACACATCTCCGATGTGAAATTTTTTTGCGGAGAGTTTGATCCTGGCTCAGGATGAACGCTGGCGGCGTGCCTAATACATGCAAGTCGAACGAGGAGTCTTTGTATTCGTACGGAGGTTTCCTAGTGGCGAACGGGTGAGTAACGCGTTGGTGACCTGCCCCGAAGTGGGGGATAACAGCTCGAAAGGGCTGCTAATACCCCATGTGGTCACAAGGGTTAGAGGCCTTGTGACTAAAGGAGTAATCCGCTTCGGGAGGGGCCTGCGTCCCATCAGCTAGTTGGTAGGGTAATGGCCTACCAAGGCTAAGACGGGTAGGGGGCCTGAGAGGGTGGCCCCCCACAATGGAACTGAAACACGGTCCATACACCTACGGGTGGCAGCAGTAGGGAATATTGCACAATGGGCGAAAGCCTGATGCAGCAACGCCGCGTGCACGATGAAGGCCCTCGGGTCGTAAAGTGCTTTTCGGGGAGATGAGGAAGGACAGTATCCCCAGAATAAGGATCGGCTAACTACGTGCCAGCAGCCGCGGTAAAACGTAGGATCCGAGCGTTATCCGAATTTACTGGGCGTAAAGCGCGTGCAGGCGGTTTGGTAAGTTGGATGTGAAAGCTCCCGGCTCAACTGGGAGAGGCCGTTCAAAACTGCCAGACTAGAGGGTGGTAGAGGGAGGTGGAATTCCCGGTGTAGTGGTGAAATGCGTAGATATCGGGAGGAACACCAGTGGCGAAAGCGGCCTCCTGGACCATTCCTGACGCTAAGACGCGAAAGCTAGGGGAGCAAACGGGATTAGAAACCCCGGTAGTCCTAGCTGTAAACGATGTGGACTTGGCGTTGGTGGGGTAAAATCCATCAGTGCCGTAGCTAACGCGGTAAGTCCACCGCCTGGGGACTACGACCGCAAGGTTAAAACTCAAAGGAATTGACGGGGCCCCGCACAAGCAGCGGAGCGTGTGGTTTAATTCGATGCTACACGAAGAACCTTACCCGGGTTTGACATACAGGTGGTAGGGATCCGAAAGGTGACCGACCCCTCGGGGAGCCTGTACAGGTGCTGCATGGCTGTCGTCAGCTCGTGCCGTGAGGTGTCCGGTTAAGTCCGGTAACGAGCGCAACCCTCGCCGTATGTTACATGTGTCATGCGGAACTGCCGATATAAAGTCGGAGGAAGGTGGGGATGACGTCAAGTCAGCATGGCCTTTATATCCGGGGCTACACACACGCTACAATGGTCGGTACAATAGGTCGCAAAGCCGCGAGGTGGAGCCAATCCATAAAGCCGGCCTCAGTTCAGATTGCAGGCTGCAACTCGCCTGCATGAAGCTGGAGTTGCTAGTAACCGCAGGTCAGCTATACTGCGGTGAATACGTTCCCGGGGCTTGTACACACCGCCCGTCACGTCATGGAAGCTGGCAACACCTGAAGCCGGTATCCTAACCGTAAGGAGGGAGCCGTCGAAGGTGGGGCTGGTAACTGGGACGAAGTCGTAACAAGGTAGGTGTACCGGAAGGTGCGCCTGGATCACCTCCTTTCTATGGAGATCCGAGCAACCATCTGGCATTCATGTGATGCGGATGGAAGCTCTACTCCCAGTCGAAGTAATTCGACAGATCTCGACGCGGTGTCGAGACAACTCTTGAACGGCAGAAGGGCGTCGTTTTCTATCACTCTTCAGTTGCTAAGCTCTGCAACGTTTGGGCCTGTAGCTCAGGTGGTTAGAGCACTGTGCTGATAACGCAGGGGTCACTGGTTCGAATCCAGTCAGGCCCACTCCCCTTAAGCGGTGATCCCGGGGATGTAGCTCAGCTGGGAGAGCGCCGCCTTTGCAAGGCGGAAGTCAGGGGTTCGAGTCCCCTCATCTCCACCTGACTGCAGGAATATTGTACTAGGAAAGAGAAATAGGTAGCTTGCAAAAAGTACTCGCCACTTAGAAGATTTCAAAGGCATAATCACAAGGGAAGCACGCGACCCGGCGATTAGCCGGGTCGCTTTGTCTTGAGCGAGTGAATGGTTGAAGGGTGATGCGTGCTCCCGATGATATCGGGACCACACATCGGCAATCAACCGCCGATAACAGCACCTTACCAATTGAATAGGATACAAGCATCTAAATCGAAGAGTTTTAATTTCTCCGCATTACGTAGGTAAAGTTACTAAGAGCTCACGGTGGATGCCTTGGCGCTAAGTGCCGAAGAAGGACGTGGGACACTGCGATAAGCCTCGGGTAGCCGTGTACAGGCGTTGATCCGGGGATCTCCGAATGGGGAAACCCGCCGTTGCGAACCAACGGCATCTCTTGGTTGAACACATAGACCTCGAGAAGGTAACCTGGGGAACTGAAACATCTAAGTACCCAGAGGAAAAGAAATGATTCCCCTAGTAGTGGCGAGCGAACGGGGATTAGCCCAAACCATCCCGGCTTGCTGGGATGGGGTTGTAGGGCTCGGCATATGAGAGTTACAAATCGATCTGTTAGCAGAATGGTGTGGGAAAGCCAACCATAGAGGGTAATAGTCCCGTACGCGAAAATGGATCGACTCTCGCTGAGTACCTGAGTACCACCGGGCACGCTAATCCGGTGGGAAGCTGGGGAGTCCACTCTCCAAGGCTAAATACACTTAGCGACCGATAGTGAACAAGTACCGTGAGGGAAAGGTGAAAAGCACCCCGGTAAGGGGAGTGAAATAGAACCTGAAACCGTGAGCTTACAAGCAGTCGAAGGGCTAATGGCGGGTCTGTGCACCGGTGAAAGCCGGAAGCGCGCCGCTACGCCTGACGGCGTGCCTTTTGGAGAATGAGCCTGCGAGTTAATCTCTGTCGCAAGGTTAAGGGAGTGACACCCGTAGCCGTAGCGAAAGCAAGTCTTAATAGGGCGTGCAGTGGCAGGGATTAGACACGAAACCGGGTGAGCTACCCATGGCCAGGGTGAAGCGAGTCTAATAGCTCGTGGAGGCCCGAACCCATTAACGTTGCAAAGTTATGGGATGAGCTGTGGGTAGAGGTGATATGCCAAACGAACCCGGAGATAGCTTGTTCTCCCCGAAATAGCTTTAGGGCTAGCGTCATGTGTTCAGTATTGGAGGTAGAGCACTGGATGGGCTAGGGGGCTTACCGCTTACCGAACCCAACCAAACTCCGAATGCCAATACTCTAAAGCATGGCAGTCGGACCACGGGAGATGAGTTTCGTGGTCGAGAGGGAAAGAGCCCAGACCATCGGCTAAGGTCCTCAAGTCTATGCTAAGTGGGAAACGATGTGGGACTACACGGACAACCAGGAGGTTGGCTTAGAAGCAGCCACCCTTTAAAGAGTGCGTAACAGCTCACTGGTCAAGTGATCCTGCGCGGAAAATGTAACGGGGCTAAGCATAGCACCGAAGCCATGGGCCTCAGCATTAGCTGGGGCGGTAGGGGAGCGTTCTGCCAGCAGTGAAGGTCGACCGTAAGGACGGCTGGAGTGGGCAGAAGTGAGAATGCAGGCATGAGTAGCGTAAAACACGTGAGAACCGTGTTCGCCGTAAGTCTAAGGTTTCCGACGGCAGGTCAATCCGCGTCGGGTTAGTCGGGCCTTAGCCGAGGCCGAAAGGCGTAGGCGATGGACATCCGGTCAACATTCCGGAACCACCTAGGAGGAGCGAAGGGGGGACGCAGCGAGGTAGACCAGCCCACGATTGGTTGTGTGGGTGTAAGCGTGTAGGCGTTGACGTCTGTAGGAAAATCCGCAGACTGAGCTGAGGCGTGAATACGAGCCCCTGAGGCGGAAGTGGTTAAGCCTTGCTGCCAAGAAAATCCTCTAAGCGTTGATACCTAGGTGACCGTACCGCAAACCGACACAGGTAGACGGGTAGAGTATACCAAGGCGAACGGGAGAACCTTCGTTAAGGAACTAGGCAAATTTGCCCCGTAACTTCGGGAGAAGGGGTGCCTTTTCTTGTGAAATTTATACAGATGGAGCAGGAAGAGGCCGCAGTGAAATGGCTCTAGTGACTGGTTAACAAAACCACAGGTCTCTGCTAAGCCGAAAGGCGATGTATAGGGGCTGACACCTGCCCAGTGCCGGAAGGTTAAGGGGAAGGGTTAGCGTAAGCGAAGCTCTGAACCGAAGCCCCGGTGAACGGCGGCCGTAACTATAACGGTCCTAAGGTAGCGAAATTCCTTGTCGGGTAAGTTCCGACCCGCACGAACGGTGTAACAACTGGAGCACTGTCTCAACGAAGGACCCGGTGAAATTGAAATACGAGTGAAGATGCTCGTTACCCGCAGCAGGACAAAAAGACCCCGTGGAGCTTTACTGTAGCTTGGCATTGTGTTTGGGCTTGATTTGTGTAGCATAGGTGGGAGGCTTTGAAGCTGGGGCGTCAGCCTCGGTGGAGCCAACAATGAAATACCACCCTGATCATGTCGAGACCCTAACCCCACACCGTAATCCGGGTGGGGGACCGTGCCAGGTGGGCAGTTTGACTGGGGCGGTCGCCTCCAAAAAGGTAACGGAGGCGCCCAAAGGTTCCCTCAGGCTGAATGGAAACCAGCCGTAGAGTGTAAAGGCATAAGGGAGCTTGACTGTAAGACCAACGCGTCGAGCAGAGTCGAAAGACGGGCTTAGTGATCCCACGGTACTGAGTGGAAGGGCCGTGGCTTACCGGATAAAAGCTACCCCGGGGATAACAGGCTAGTGAGGTCCAAGAGTTCACATCGACGACCTCGCTCGGCACCTCGATGTCGGCTCATCGCATCCTGGGGCTGAATAAGGTCCCAAGGGTCGGGCTGTTCGCCCGTTAAAGCGGTACGCGAGCTGGGTTCAGACCGTCGTGAGACAGGTCGGTCTCTATCCGCTGTGGGCGTAAGGGATTTGAGAGGAGCTGCCCCTAGTACGAGAGGACCGGGGTGGACAGACCTCTGGTGTGCCAGTTGTACCGCCAGGTGCATCGCTGGGTAGCCACGTCTGGCAGAGATAACCGCTGAAAGCATCTAAGTGGGAAACTCGCCTCAAGATGAGATCCCTCATCCCGTTAAGGGAGTAAGACCGCAGGAAGACTACCTGCTAAATAGGCGGCATGTGTAAGCACAGCAATGTGTTCAGCTAAGCCGTACTAATGGTCGAGGGCTTTACCTGTGGTGCGGAGAACTTAAAACTCTTCTATGCAATCCTATTCAATTTAGTAAGCCTTAACATCGTGAATAAAGTCTCTTGGTGATTGGAGCGACGGAGGTACACCCGGTCACATCCCGAACCCGGAAGTTAAGCCCGTCAGCGCCGATGGTACTTGGGGGGCAGCCCCCTGGGAGAGTAGGTCATTGCCAAGAGACTTTTTTCAATTAATTGACATTATTCGGGTATCTTGCTATAATACTTGCAGCGGCGCAGGCGGTCTGCTCTTTTTTCCATTTTGCTAGTTGACTAGTATTACAGGAGAGAGCATAACGAGTTCTTAATACAGGCCATACATATAAAGTTCTGATCAGTTTCTCTGTGCCCGTTGACGTTTACCGGGCTATTTTTTTGCCCGCAGCAATTCAGTCTTTTGACCTGAAAGGAGGTGAGCAATTTGACAAGTGTAGTTCTTCGTCCAAACGAGTCACAAGATCAATTAATGAGACGTTTTCGCAAGAAAGTTGCTAAAAGTGGTGTATTAAGTACTGTTCGGCGTAAGAGGTGGTTTATATCAAAGAGCGAGTTGCGCCGTATTGAAAAGAAAAAATCGACGCGCAGACATCGGCGTAGGAATTCCAATTCATACGAATGATGGCACAAAATATTAAAGTAAGGGTTAAATCCAGAGGTGTACATGGCTAAAGACGAAGGAAAGATCCTAGTTGAAGGTACGGTTGTGGAAGCTTTACCTGCAACCCAGTTCAAAGTTCGCCTTGATAATGACCATGAAGTCCTGGCGTATCTTTCAGGAAAGATGCGCAAGTATTATATTCGCATCCTCTTAGGTGATCGTGTGCGGGTTGAAATGTCGCCGTACGATTTGACGCGCGGACGGATCGTGTATCGTTTTAAGAAACACGCTGGAGCACCAGCACCGGCCGAATAGTAGTTCTATTCATATCTCTGGCTTTATCCCTACATTTGAAAGTATTCGGGAGGCTTATCAATTTTAAGCCTCCCGATTTAATTAGACTAAAGAAATACACTTCCTGCAAGAGTATATCTCTCTACAGGAAGCGTATTTCATTTATCTCGAGAATTCCTTTGCTTAATACGAATTGAGCACCTTTACGTAATTTGCTCTTTCAAATTCGGCCGGTTGTTCCACGGATTGTTGGCTCATACTGCCGATCATCTGCCCTACTGAATCATATTCGTGCTCATCGAGCCATGCATCGGCATCTGCAAGGATCTGGGCCACGCGTTCGATACCATTTTGTAGGAACTCGGAAGCCACCATTGTGACGCTTGCTCCTGCCATCAGCGCTTTCACCATATCTTCGCCAGTATGGATACCGCTGGTAAGTGCATAGTCAGTCTGTACACGTCCGTAGAGGATTGCGATCCAGCGTAGGGGTAAACGCAGTTCATTCGAGTTGCTGAGCACCAAATTCGGGGTAACTACTAACTCCTCAAGATCGAAATCGGGTTGGTAAAACCGGTTGAACAATACCAGACCATCGGCACCTGCCTCGACCAGCTGCTTGGCGAAATTGGGTAGGGATGTGATAAAGGGGCTCAGTTTCACTGCCAACGGTATCTGGACTTGATTGCGAATCAGGTTTACCAATTCAACATACATGGCCTCTAGTTCTGAGCTGGGGGTTGCCGGGTCGGTGGCGAGGTAATAGAGATTCAATTCAACTGCATCAGCACCAGCGGCCTCGATTTTTTGGGCATACTCCACCCAACCCCCTGGTGTGACCCCATTTAAACTGCCAATCACGGGGATATTTACAGCTTTTTTAACCCTGGTTAAATGGTCGAGATAATTCTCCGGCCCAATACTATAGTCGCCGGTTTGTGGGAAGAAATCCAATGCTTCTGCATAAGCGTCTATGCCGCGTGAAAGGTCTCGGTCTAGTTTGTAACTTTCCTGGATTATTTGCTCTTCGAATAGTGAGTACATGATAATTGCCGAAACACCTGTTTTTTCCAAAGCGACGGCGGTCTCGACTTTCCGGGAGAGTGGTGATGCAGATGCAACCATGGGATTTTTCAATTCCAAACCTAGGTACTTAGTTTTCAGGTCAGCCATTTTCAATCCTTTGTCATCAAATAAGATTCCGAACGATAATCAGCACGTGATAACTTCCTGCAAATCGAAACGATAGCACGCGGGAGATTCTAGCAAGGTACTATTTACCATTGTCTTTGTGATTGTATTCCATCGCCGCCATCTGCTTGTACAGCTCCCAACGCGACAGGACATCAGCCTGGGCTAGCTTCATAAGCTTCTCCGCCCGTGGTTCGTTGCTCTGAAGAAGCATCCGATAGCGTGTCTCATTGTATGCATACTGCTCGACTGGGATTTTAGGATCCCGCGAATCAAGCTGCAGCGGATTCTTCCCTTCCGTCAGTCTATCTGGATTATAGCGGAACAAAGGCCAGGCTCCACATTGGACTGCTAATTTCTGCTGGTCTAGTCCTTTACGGAGGTCGTAACCATGCGCAATGCAGTGGCTGTAAGCTATGACTAATGATGGTCCGTCAAATGCATCGGCTTCGAGTAATGCCGTGAGCGTTTGCTGATCGCTTGCACCCATTGCTACGCGAGCGACATAAATATAGCCATAGGTCATGGCAATCATACCCAAGTCCTTCTTGGCAATTCCCTTACCCTGGGCAGCGAATTTTGCTACTGCTCCGAGGGGTGTCGCTTTAGATGATTGACCTCCGGTGTTGGAATAGACTTCCGTGTCCAACACCAAAACGTTCACGTTTCGTCCCGAGGCCAGTACATGGTCTAGACCGCCAAAACCGATATCGTATGCCCAACCATCGCCACCCATAATCCAGACGCTTTTCCGACTGAGTACATCAGCAACGCTGAATAGGTTCTTAGCATCAGCTGTTCCCAGCTTCTCCAAGCGTTGCTTCAACATTGATATTCGCTCACGCTGGGTTCTGAAGCCATTTTCGGTGGTTTGGTCTGCTTCTAGCAAAGCCTTGACTAATTCCTCGCCAACATCCGGGGCAACTTTTTTTAATAGCTCTTTGGCATACTCGATTTGTTTGTCCAGCGTCAATCTCATCCCTAAACCGAACTCGGCATTATCTTCAAATAGGGAGTTTGACCAGGCTGGTCCGCGTCCGTCATTGTTTTTAGCCCATGGTGTTGTTGGAAGATTGCCGCCATATATGGATGAGCATCCAGTTGCATTTGCAACGATCATTCGATCACCATATAACTGGCTGACCAACTTAACATACGGCGTTTCACCACAGCCTGCACAAGCACCCGAAAACTCAAACAGCGGTTGGAGTAATTGGGAATTTTTGACAGATTTTAGACTGAAAGATGACCGATCTGCTTCCGGTATGCCCAAGAAGTAATCCCATTTAACACGTTCGACTTCGCGGATTGGAGGTTGATCGGCCATGTTAATTGCTTTACGACCTACTTGGCTTTTATCCCTAGCGGGGCAGACTTCAATGCATAAGCCACACGCCGTGCAATCTTCCGGAGAGACGGCTAAGGTATATTTCATCCCGGGGAATTCCTTCCAGCGTGCATCAACCGCGTCCCAGCCTTCAGGTGCGTCTTTTAATAGGCTTGGATCATAGATTTTTTCCCGAATAACAGCGTGGGGGCACACAAAGGAGCATTTACCACACTGTATACAAAGCTCAGGCTCCCAGACCGGTATTTCCAAACTGAGATTCCGCTTCTCCCATTGCGTTGTACCGGTTGGATATGTCCCATCATTTGGTAATACGCTGACAGGTAAATCATCGCCTGATCGGGCGATCATCGGACCGAGGACCTCACGCACAAATTGGGGCGCTTCTTTTGGAACTGGCGGGCGCCGGTTGAATTGACCAGATGCGGTTTCAGGCACCTCGACTTCATGCATATTAGCTATTGCCTGGTCAACCGCATCGTAGTTGCGTTTTACCACAGCTTCGCCGCGTTTGCCGTAGGTCTTTTTTATGGCTTTCTTAATTTCCGCAATAGCTTGTTCGCGCGGTAGCACGCCGCTGATAGCGAAAAAGCACGTCTGCATAATGGTGTTTATCCGCTGCCCCATGCCAGTTTTGCGGGCGACGTCGTATGCGTCTATTACGTAGAAGCGAAGTTTTTTTGCGATAATCGCTTTTTGAGTTTCGATCGGTAGTTGATCCCAGACCTCTCCTGGTCCATAGGTGCTGTTTAAAAGGAAGACTGCGCCAGGAGCAGCGTACTTCAATACATCAAACTGCTCAAGAAAGATGAATTGATGGCAGGCTACGAAATTTGCTTGCTCAATAATGTACGGAGCGCGAATAGATTTTGGACCAAATCGCAGATGAGAGGTTGTGACCGATCCTGATTTTTTCGAATCGTACACAAAATGGCCTTGTGCATGGTTGTCGGTCTCTTCACCAATGATCTTGATTGAGTTTTTATTCGCGCCCACAGTTCCGTCAGCACCCAGTCCCCAGAATACGCACTGGACAGTACCAGGCATATTGATGAAAAATGCAGGATCAAAGTGGATGCTTGTGTGTGAAAGATCGTCATTGATCCCGACAGTAAAGTGGTTTTTTGGCTCTGCTTTGAGCATTTCATCGAATACACCTTTCACCATTGCAGGAGTGAATTCCTTCGATGAGAGCCCATAACGGCCGCCGATAACCCGCGGGTATGGCCGATTGGCGAACTGAGCGTATGGCACAGAGCCCTCCGCCAAACCTTCGTTGATGGCGGTTACAACATCTTGGTAAAGTGGTTCGCCTGCCGAACCGGGTTCTTTGGTGCGGTCTAGAACCGCGATAGTCTTCACGGTTGGCGGGAGTGCGTCGAGGAAGTGAGTGACTGAAAATGGCCGGTACAAGTGGATATTGACAACGCCAACCTTCTCGCCCTGCTGAGTTAAGTACTTTGCAGTTTCAGAAGCAGTCTCTGCACCCGAGCCCATTATGATAATCACCCTTTCAGCATCCGCGGCACCGGTGTAATCAAAGAGCTTATACTGTCGTCCAGTTACCTCCGCAAATTTTTCCATGCTGTTCATAACCAAGTCGGGGCAGGTTTGATAGAAGGGATTCACGGTCTCACGCGCTTGGAAGAAAACATCCGGATTTTGCGCTGTACCGCGGATAACTGGATGGTCTGGAGATAAGCCTCTTGCCCGGTGAGCGTGGACGAGTTCATCATCGATCATTTCCCGCATTTCTTCATCGCTGAGCTGGATGATTTTATTAACCTCATGCGATGTGCGGAATCCATCGAAGAAGTGTAGGAAGGGGATTCTAGTGACTAGAGTTGCCGCATGGGCAATCATTGCCATATCCTGTGCTTCCTGAACGGAGCTGGAGGCCAGCAATGCATACCCGGTCGCCCGGGTTGCCATTACATCTGAATGGTCTCCGAATATCGAGAGCGCCTGAGCAGCGATTGAACGAGCCGAAACATGGAAAACAGTTGGTGTGAGCTCACCGGCGATCTTGTACATGTTGGGGATCATGAGGAGCAAACCCTGAGAAGCGGTGAAAGTGGTGGTGAGTGAACCGGTTTGCAGTGCGCCGTGGACTGCTCCAGCTGCACCGCCTTCAGCTTGCATCTCAGTAACCATTGGGACCGTTCCCCAAAGATTTGTTATCCCTTTCGCTGACCACTCATCTGCAAATTCTCCCATGGGTGATGATGGTGTAATGGGATAAATTGCGATAACTTCACTTAGTTTGTGGGCCACGTAAGCAGTGGCTTCGTTACCATCAATTGTAATCATAGGTTTTTTCATCAGAAATCTCCCTTACGGCAGTATAGATTAGCATCATGCAATCGCAGTATGGACAATCATGCTGATTTACCCTGCTGTTGGAAAGGCTGTTAACCGATTTTCGAAAACAGGGTATTGTGTGATATTCTGCAGTTTGCGAAGTGTGCGAATAGATGATTGACTCAATTAATAAGTTTAACCACCCTTGTTCTATCCAGATAGTAATATTAGGCATAAAAAACACCTGTGAACTGTCATATTATTATTACAGTGCTGTCATCAATCTCGGTTGTGATTATTTTTCGCGTAATAATCGCCATTCCAGGTTTATAACGGCGGATGGCACTTAAAATGCAACCTCAATATATCCAAAGGCTGGTCAGCGTATTTCCGTATAGACTCTGCGTATGATTCTGCTCTCGCAAGCTCACTTGACCAAAAGTATATGCACATATAAAATCATGCTGGCTTCTTTATTCAAAATATTTTTTCATTGCTCATGGATCGTTTGATGCACCAATTTATCTTGGAAGAATGGTCTCGTAAAATCCGTGCATGGGGATTCGGGGATATCGTGGCTACCCTGCTTGATTCTCTTGGTCCTTTATGTTTGGTTGGCGCGCAGTTCCTTTACTTCTCTCAGCCCGTTACATCGATCTTTCTTTCTGATCGCAGCCTTTCCACCATGATTGAGTTGTTTGAAGATCAAAAACAGTCCCAGGTGTTCATCTCTTTTTTGCGGGAAGGAGTTCAGCAGTGAATTTACCAGATGTGCTCTGGGTGAAACTAGCTGGATTACTTTTCGTACTCATTTTTTTGGGTCTGATCATCGGCTTCACGCTGCGTGACCGTGACCGCACCTTGGCTCCACGACGTAGGATCCTTGCTTTTAATCGGTTGCGAGATGCAATCGGATTAGGAGTGGAATCAGGCAGCCGCTTGCATATTTCTATCGGTTGGGGAGGTCTCCTAGGGATACCTGGTATTGGCAGCTTGATCGGTTTGAGTATTGCCAAGAGAGTCGCGAAAATTGCTTCGATAAGTGATAAGCCTCCAATAATCACCAGTGGTGAAGGGGCAACTGCTGTTTTGTCACGCGATACTATGCAGGCTGCCTATCGAGAACTCAATCAGCAAGATAAGTTCGACTCAGCACTCGGCCGCATGAGCGGTGTAACACCCTTTTCTTATGCTGCTGGGACATTGCCGTTAATCTATGATGAGAAAGTTTCTGCAACCATTGTTGGGGGTCATCTTGGCAGCGAGGTTGGACTCATCACGGATGCCACTCAACGGACGGGAGGTGTGAGTCTCACGGGTAGTGATAACTTACCCGCACAAGCAGTAATGTTTGGGACGACACACGAAGCTCTTATCGGTGAAGACTATTACGCGGTTGATGCATTCTTAGATGGGGAACCCGTTCACATAGCTAGCCTTCAGGCCCAAGATATTTTACGCTGGGTGTTGACTGGTAGCATCCTGATAGGTGCGTTGTTGAAATTTATAAGGTTGATATGAAAGTTCCAATCTCAACCGCAATCGCCATAGCATTTGGCTTGATTGTTCTCATGGGATATTTTATCGATATCCCTATTCTTATCACATTGCGCGATGTTTTTGTGAGGTGGGCAGTCTTACTGATGACAGTTGCTGTCATCCTTGGCGTTGTTAACTTGGTCAACGTGCATTGGAAGAAATTTACTAAAGACCCGGGAGAGAATCCCTACAGCATTATTTTATTGGTTGCTTTCGGACTTACCCTGATAGCTGCTGGATTTTTTGGTCCAACGGGTGAATGGTCGCTCTGGATTTTCAATCATATACAAATGCCGGTTGAACAGAGCTTAATGGCTATCTTAGTTGTTGTTCTTATATATTCAGTTGCGCGGATGTTTAAGGATCGTTTTAACCTGATTTCCTTGGTGTTCATCGTAACCGTATTAATGATGCTTATCTTGGCTGTACCGTGGTTTGGAGTCGCTATACCTGGGCTGCAAGGTCCAGGCGGAATTCGTTCCTTTATTGCTGAAATACCGGCGGTCGCGGGTGCGCGCGGGATCTTAATCGGGATAGGATTGGGTACGATAGCTACCGGTTTGCGAGTGCTTATCGGTGCTGACCGGCCATATGGGGGTTAATGGTGAGTGAAAATCGCTGCATGATGTGCGGGAAAGATAATCCGCCTGAGCTGGAGGAATGCCAGTACTGTCAGGCCAGATTGAAGCCGCTTATCATCTCAAATCGTCCAGAGGAAAGTATTGACCGAGTTGCGGCAGCATCCCTTATCCCAATCGAAAAACAAGAATCTGACCCAGCGGATTGGCTAAGGGATTTGCGTGGGAGTGATATCGAGCCAGAGGAAGAACTCGCATCAGATCAAGAGCCTTTGTTTGACGTTATGTTCGAGCAAGTAGAGACAGAGTCTACCAATGATGATCAGGATTGGTTGGCAGATTTACGCGTTGATAGCCACGGTCTACCGGATTTATCTATCGATGATGATGCATCCTGGGATGATGATAAAGATTTCGGTGAGCTCATCGACGAGCAAATACTTGAAGACAGAATACCCCAATCGCACAAAGATCCACCATCCCCGGCAACTTTCATTGAGAGTGCTGACCAAAAGAGTGCTGATCAAAAGACCGAACTAAGCTTGGATGAGGACGCTCCAGAATGGCTGCAGCAAATCAGGTCCCTTCACAAACTAGAACGAGATGGCTTGCGATTTGAGGATGATTCTGAATCTGATGAGTCCTTCGATATAGAGTGGGATGACCACCAGGGACTTGTTGGACAAGATGATTTTGAGGAATCTCTCGATGGAATCAGTTCTATTCCTCGAGATGATGTTGCCCGAGAGTATGGCGATGAGGATGCAGCGGGTACCACATCAGAATTGACAAATGGTTTTGATAATCTGGATTTGGAGGCTGTGGACGAGCTTCCTGACTGGTTGTCTTTAGAATCTGAGGTAAGCGATAAAGATAAATCAATCGATGAAAAGCAACTGCTTGGCGCGGACGAAACCGAGGATAAATCCCCACTGAGAGATGATAGCGATCATATTGACACAGTAGATGGTTCATTCAAGCCAGAAGCGGATACGGGCTTTGAAAGAGAAGCCCCCGAATGGCTCACAGGTTTGAGCGTTACAGATGATGAGCAGGGTGAAGAGGAACTGGCTTCATCAAGTGGAGATGTGCCTGACTGGCTGGCTGCTCTTGAGAGATCAACCCCAGATATCCCCCCTATCTCTTTCAAGGGGGATGATGACGGGGGGGACATCGATTTGGAATGGATCGAAGAAGACACGCTCACCGAAAATATTCTCGCGGAAAGCGAGGCTTCAGATATATTTGATCAACCACCACAGATTGATGATGCAGAACTCTTTGAGGGGGAGCTGACTGATGTTGGGGATGAAGATTTCATCTCTCAATTGGATTTGGATGAATCAGTTGCTGATGATTCCGATGGGGCAGAGCGAGCAGAGCTTCCAATCTGGATGGAGTCAATGAAGCCCGTCGAAGCCGTTACTCCTGTTATCGGTAATTTGCAGGTTGCCGAAAGCCAAGTTGAAGTAAGCGGACCCTTAGCGGGGCTGCAGGGCGTACTCCCAGCAGAACCAGAAACTGCAGATTATTTGAAGTCTGCTGTAGGTTCTGTTCAGTTAAACATAGTAGAAAAGCAGCATGCACAAATTGCGATATTAGCTAAACTGATACAAAGTGAAGAGATTCCTGCACCGATACCAGATCAACCTGCCGTAACATCCCAGAGTATTTTTCGGGTGGTCATTTTCTCTATCCTATTTGCGGTTATCGCCTGGACGATTTTTGATTGGGAGTCAATCGCAACCGCTTCCAGCTTTTTCCCCAGAGGTATTCAGCGTGAATTCAGTGGTGAACAATATCCCTGCTGGCGCTCCTGTGCTTCTTGCCGTTGATTATGACATCGGATTATCTGCCGAGATGGAGGCGGCTTCGGCTGTTCTGCTCGATCATTTAATGATCCGAGGGGCATATTTGACTATCGTATCGACAACCGCAACTGGCCCTGCGCAGGCGGAACATCTGATAGATACTGTCAATGTACGATCCGAGCATCAATATAGTGATCCTGAGCAGTACACAAACCTAGGCTATATACCAGGTGGGCATTCCGGGTTATTTGCTTTTGCCCAGGCACCAAGGCAAGTATCACCTTATTCAATCGCGGGTGACCATGTTTGGGAAAACGAACCTCTGGCTGAGATAAACGACCTCGCGCAATTTGCACTGACCGCCGTAATAACCGAGGATCCAGATAAAGCACGGGCATGGATAGAACAAGTGCAGCCCATGCTTGGAGAAAAACCACTCATTATGGCGTTGAGTGCCCAGGCCGAACCGATGGTTCGACCTTATTATGACAATCAATCTAACCAGCTGCAGGGCTTCATATCAGGCATTGCCGGAGGCGCTTCGTATGAAGCGCTGTTGAATCGATTGGGACTTGGGCGGATATATTGGGATGCCTTTACTCTTACTTCAATCGCAGGTGTCGTCCTGATAATCATTACCGGTTTGGTATACGTATTGGTTCCGAAGATAGAGCTGCCAAATTTCCACGCACAAAAGGATGAAGGATGAGCTTAGCAAGTGTCAGCTTCCCCGATTTGCTTGGAGCCGTTATAGGTTTTTCCCTGACGCTGATGGTTTTTAGCTATATCATCGGGGACAATATTTTTTTCCGGGTGGCGATTTATGTTTTTATTGGTGTTGCTGCAGGTTATGCTGCCGTTGTTGTATGGTACAGCGTGATTTGGCCTCAATTATTGGAACCACTCCTGTTTGGTTCACGAAATGAGCGCTTATTTATCATCTTCCCGTTAGTTATGGGAATCCTGCTCCTACTTAAATTATCTCCCAGATTAACCCGTGTCGGGAATCCGACAATCGCCTATTTGATTGGAGTCGGTGTCGCGGTCGCGATTGGTGGGGCTGTGATCGGAACAATCTTCCCACTTGTAAACGCTACAATTCAGCTGTTTGATTTCGCAGCTATCCCCAACGGGGATAGCTGGTTCAGCCATTTAATTAAAGGGGGGATGATTCTGGTGGGAACAGTAACCACATTGTTATACTTCCATTTTGGGATCCGCTCAAAATCCGAACCTGACCAGGAAAAGCCACGCTGGGCTGTTATCTTGAGTTGGATCGGTCAAATATTCATTGGTATTTCTTTAGGTGTAATATTTGCTGGAGTTTTTTCGGCATCGTTGACTGCCATGATAGAAAGAATTACCTTTCTGGTGAATTTTATGCTTGCCATTATTGGAATTGGATAGCATATGAGTTGAACATCTGCTAGCGCAGACTTGGTATTAGCGATCGATGTGGGGACGATCAATACGCGTGCCGCTCTGCTTGATGTAGTCGATGGCCGCTATCGCTTTATCGTGTCGGGAACAGCCCCTACAACAGTTGATGCACCGTATAAAGATATCGGTGAAGGTATTGGTATTGCCCTTGACCGTTTACAAGCGATTACTGGTAGAGTCATAATCGGTTCAGATGGCAGCTTCATCATCCCTACACGTGTCGATGGATCGGGGGTCGACAAAATTGTCGCTACATTGTCTGCTGGTCCCCCTTTGAAAGTAATCGTGTTGGGTTTGCTCGAGGATCTTTCACTTGGCAGTGCCCACCGCGTTGCCAAGTCAACCTACACTAAAGTCGTTGATAGTGTTGGATTGAATGACCCACGCAATCCAGCAGAACGAATCGATGCAATCATCAGACATAGCCCTGATTTGATTATCGTTGCGGGAGGTACCAATGGCGGAGCTTCCCAGTCTGTAATTCAATTATTGGAAACGGTTGGCTTGGCAGGTTACTTAATTCCGAAGGAAAAGTCACCTGAAGTTCTTTTTGCAGGCAATGAAGCACTCCAGGAAGAAGTTAAACAAATTATGGGAAATATCGTTCCCTTAAATTGCGCACCGAATATTCGCCCTACTTTAAATACCGAGCGGGTATCGGCAGTCCAAATTCAGCTCGCGAAAATTGTTGGCAAAGTGCGTTCTCGCAGGATTTCTGGTGTTCAGGAACTGGATCGTTGGTCTGAAGGCAAAATGATACCGTCTGCGACAGCGTTCGGCCGTATCATACGTTTCCTGAGCAAAGTGTATGACCCAAATAAAGGTGTTTTGGGGGTTGATGTGGGTGCAGGATCGACGATGGTCGCCGCAGGGTTCTCAGGAAAGTTATCACTTGGTGTCTATCCTGAATATGGCTTAGGTTCACAGCTTAAAGATTTATTAGCGCACACGTCTTTAGATAGTATCTCCCGCTGGCTGCACGAGGATGTCCCCAGGGATTATTTGCGGGATTACTTGTATACGAAGGCTTTGTACCCCGCAAGTGTTCCCGCAACACGCGAAGACCTTGACATTGAACAAGCACTTGCCCGTCAGGCAATGAGACTTTCTATAAATAGACTCGCAGCGGAATTTTTGCCACAGGCTCAACGAAGCGATCTGAGTTTGCTCCCATCGTTTGAACCGATATTAGCGTCCGGAAGCGTACTAACACGCGCTCCAAGTAAGGGAAATTCGCTATTAATGTTATTGGACGGGATTCAACCGGTTGGAATAACGACGCTTGTTCTGGATGAGAGCCATATCATCTCGGCGCTTGGTTCTGCAGCAGCTGTTAATCCTACCATACCTGTGCAAGTCCTTGAGACGAGTGCTTTTGTCAATCTCGGGACGGTAATATCTCCGCTGTCATCTGCTCGGGTAAATACACCCATCCTGAAAGTGAGGATGCAAGCTGATGACGGAAATGAACTGGATTTGATAGTAAAACAGGGTTCCCTGGCAACGTTGTCACTCCCAATCGGACAATCTGCTCGCCTGAATCTTATTCCTCTACAGCGCACGGATGTAGGCATGGGGGGGCCAGGGCGCGGAGGGAGATTACAAGTAGTCGGCGGCACCTTGGGTATCGTGTTCGATGCCCGGGGTAGACCAATTAAGCTATCAAGCGATGTTGTTCAACGGAGAGAAGCAAACAGTCGCTGGCTTATACAACTAGGTGGATGAATTAATATGTATTGTTAAAAAGTATGGTTGGTACCTTACTTGCATCTAATTTTCGGACAGACAAGATATGATTGCACCAGTTGTGCACATTTTACCTATAGCGACAATCCGACGCGAACAACTGCTCCCCGTGCCCGGGCGTTTAGTTGTCCGAAAAGGCCAGCATGTTAGTGCAACAGATGTAGTTGCTGAAGCAATTGTGAATCCAGAGCACATTATGTTGGACGTCACACAAGCGTTGGACGTTTCTGCAACTGAAGCCGATCGGCATATCTTGTGCAGCGCTGGAGCAGAGATCTCAAAGGGTGATGTGCTGGCTGGTCCGGTTGGGATTTTTCAGCGAGTTGTGCGATCACCATGTGATGGACAAGTAGTGGTTGCTGGATCCGGGCAAGTTTTACTGGAGGTTTCACAGTCGCCATTTCAATTGTTCGCCGGATTATCCGGAACGATTGTTGATTTGGTCGGCGATCGTGGTGTGGTGGTAGAAACCGCAGGCGCGATCATCCAGGGTGTCTGGGGCAATGGAAAGGTTGATTACGGTTTGTTGAAGGTGATGATCCAAGACTTAGGTGAGCAGTTAGAAGCCGCCCGTCTCGATGCAAGCATGCGGGGCGCAGTCGTGCTGGGTGGTCACTGTAGCCAACTAGAGCTTCTTACCGCGGCGGCTGAATTCCCCTTACGTGCGTTGATATTGACCAGCATCGATGTTGAGTTATTACCGCTCGCCGAGACAATGCCTTACCCAATTATTGTTATACAAGGCTTCGGACGGAAGGCGATGAATAATGACGCATTCAAACTGCTCTCGACGAATGACCGCCGGGACGTAGTCGTAAATGCAGTTCGATGGGACCGCTTTAAAGGAGAGCGACCAGAGGTAATCATCGAATTACCAGCCTCCGGACAGCCGGCGATGCCTCGCGACAGCGAAATATTTTCTACCAATCAACGTGTACACATTGTTAGAGCTCCGTACGCTGGTAAAGTTGGGACACTGGTCAGTATTTTGCCTGGAGTATCGCCCTTGCCCAATGGAATCTGCACTAAATCTGCCCACGTACGCCTAGAGCAGGGTGAGGAAGTTGTGGTACCATTAGCTAATTTAGAAGTTATTGCATGAAGAATCAATGATAGAAGATATTGTTGTTATTCATCGTATGGATAGGTACGTAACGTTCTGAGGAACCCGGACCTTATCAGGAGGAGCGTGTCATGGCATTCGAAGATATGGATAACATGGAAGAGATGGATGATTTTGATGACATGGATTTCGATTTTGACGATGCACCACCCCCCGAGGAATTGAACAACCGGACATTTATTATCGTTGCTAGCATTCTTGGTGCAATTGCGGTAATTGCTCTGATATGCATTGTCGTTTATGCTGCCGTTATCCGACCCCTAAATCAGAATAGCGATGCTACTCAGGTTGCTGATCTCAATGCACAAAACACTGAAGTGGCTTTTCAAATTACCCAAACACTGCTGGCGAAATCCTTCACAAACACGCCTACGATAACGTATACTCCGCTGCCACCAACCACGACATTGACTCCAACCCCTGTCGTCGCGGTACCAACAAATACGTCTGTCGTGGCGGAAGTCGGTGCACGTACGGCGACTGTTGCCGCTTTGCTTACTGAAGCTGCCTTAGCTCAAAAAACCCCCGTGCCGACCTCAACCGCGCTGCCATCCACCGGCTTTGCTGATGAGGTTGGGCTGCCGGGGTTGCTTGGTTTTGCTGTGCTGTTGATCACCGTCATATTCCTCGCCCGGCGATTACGGACCGCTTAATCACCATTTGGAAAGGCGTTTGGCATCCAACATCGTATACTCCCAACCTTACTGACGTGGAGGAAGTCGGATACCGATAGAAATCGAAGCAATAGGCTAGTGTTTTGTCAAGGATGAAAGTTCCACTAGATAACCGGGTTAAACACCCTTGACGAAGGTTAACGTGTTCCGTCTACACTCTATCTCACGAAACAATCAATTTTGACGTAACAATAGCTTCCCCCAAGCATACACACGAAAGACATAAAGCGGAGAGTGATGGTTTTGATCACTCTCCGCTTCTGATTTAGACACCGTTTGATTTAAGTCACCCCAGCTGCAATTTGTTCACCAAAGGCAATCATACCGTCGACCATCTCTGGCGTGCGTCCCTCAGCATAGACTCTTAGGACTGGTTCAGTCCCGGAGGGCCGAATTAAGAGCCACGAATCATCGGCAATGATGTATTTCACACCATCCACGGTGAGTATATCTTTGACCTTTCCCCCAGCGATTTTGGTTGGGGCGTTTTCTACTAGGTGCTGGGTCATCTTAGCCTTGGCGACAGGATGTTTTAAGCGCAGGTCGTTCCGTTGATAATATGCGGGACCGACATTCTTGAGTAGTTCTTCCACCAGTTCATTCAATGAACGTTTTGTGGTTGCGACCAACTCGATCAACAACAGCCCCATCAATATTCCATCCCCTTCCGGAATATGCCCGCGGATCGATATGCCGCCCGATTCTTCACCCCCGATCAAGATATCTTCGTTTAACATGTGATCCGCAATATGGTTAAACCCAACCGGTGTCTCATACACTGGAAGCGCGTATTTTTCTGCCAATCTATCGATCATCCGGGTAGTGGAAACTGTCCGTACAATAGGACCGCGCCAGCCTCTGCTTTCTACCAGGTGGATTAACGCGAGCGCCATTATTTTATGCGGATCGACAAAGTTCCCCCGCTCATCCATTGCTCCAATCCGGTCGGCATCGCCATCGGTCGCTAGGCCGAAATCTCCCATATGCGTACTGATCGCTCCCGCTAGTGCGCCCAAATGCTTTTCAATCGGTTCGGGGTGAACTCCTCCAAAACCTGGGTTCATTTCCCCACGAATTTCTTGAACCTCGCATCCCGTTCCTTGCAGAATCCCTTTAAAGACCCCGCGTCCCGAGCCATACATTGAATCCACAACAATTCTCTGTGGGTTATCGGCAATGACATCGAAATCGATTAATCCCCGCAGGTGTTCATAATATGCTGGCAGTGGATTAAAGCGTTTGATCAATTTGAGCTGGCGTGCCTGGTCATAATCCATGAGGTTTGGACCTCTTGCACGTTCTTCATTATCATTAAGGTAAACCTCAACCTGGCGGCTTTGTTCCCTCAGTGCTGAGCCGCCGAAGGCGCCTTTGAGCTTGACCCCGTTATAGCGCGGTGCATTATGTGAGGCGGTGATCATTACTCCTGCTGCTGCGCCTATATGACGGACTGTATAGGAGATTGCCGGTGTAGGTGCATCCGATTGGGTTAAATGAACCTTATAACCATTCGCTGCTAAAACACGGGCGACTTCAACCGCATAGCGGTCGGAAAGGAAGCGAGTATCGAAGCCAACCACGATCGACTTGGAAGGTTCCTTCTCCAGTGCAGTGCCATTATTCCAGGTGCTGGAATTAACTGCATCCGCTATTGCCTGGGTAACCATGCGTAGATTATGGAAAGTGAAGGTATCCGATATAACCGCTCGCCAACCGTCAGTACCAAAATGAATTGGCATTAATCTCTCCTTGATATTAAAATGGGAATAAATTTTATCACTTCATAGCCATAAAGGGAACGCGTACTGTTCGTTTTTGGCACCCATACTTTATGCAATGTTGAGGTATGGTCTGGAATATGCACCTCTTTGAGGGCTGCAGGCAAGCCGAAAAACAGGAACAGTTCGTGCTACAATTTCGATATGGCTGAGGATTTAATCCCACAAATTGCTGCGTTGCTCAAGGGACATTACTTGTTTCGTGGTCTCGATGAGGCACAAATAGCCCATGTAGTCACTCGATTTACTCCAACCATATATCAGGCTGGAGATGTAATCTACCGCCAGGGTAGTGTCGGGGATAGTTTCTTTATCGTCTATCAAGGCAGTTTACGAACCAGCTCTATGGATCGCGGCAAAGAACGCCACGTTGATATATTCAACACAGGTGATTACTTCGGTGAAGACGCGCTTGTCTTGGACAAACCGCGTACTTTCTCGGTGGAAGCGCTATCTGAATCAATCCTGCTTCGTCTGGATCGTGAACCATTTTTTAGGCTCCTAGAAATGTTCCCGCAGGTGAGGCTAAATCTCTCCGCGAGTGCTGAAAGCCGCACCCTTGTTCAATCTGGAAAATTTGATTGGATTGCAGGGGATGAGGTCATTTATTTAATATCGCGTAAACATGTATTCTTTCTTTGGGCAGCTTTGGTCTTACCAATTTGTATTGGTTTGCTGGCCGTGTTTTTGCTTGGATATGGTTTTGGACTCGTAAGTGGGGGGCAATTATCCATATCAGCCATCGCAGTTGGCGGCATCGCTGCATTGGTTGCTCTTTTATGGGGGATCTGGAACTGGATTAATTGGGGAAATGATTATTACATAGTTACCAACCGGCGCGTATTATGGACGGAGAAGGTAGTCGGTTTGTATTCAAGCAGTCGTGAAGCACCGCTACCCCAGGTCCTAGCAGTCAATGTGAGCAGCACATGGTTGGGACGCAAGATCGGGTTTGGGAATGTAGAAGTTCGTACATACACCGGCGGTATTTTCATGCGCAAAATGGCTAAACCAAACCTGTTCGCCAAGTTTGTTCAAGGGTTCCAAGTCCGTGCTTATCAATTTGAGAAGCGCAATGACGCAGAAAAAATGGAACAGGCGTTGCGGTTGCGTTTGGGCATGGATGCTCCAGATGACCAAGGTATTCCTCCCGTGGACTATTACGATAACGGTGCTCCGCCTTATGTTGAAGACCAGACAAAGGATGAGATCCAACCATCGCCAATTGAGACATTCCTGAAGGTCCGTTACGAACAAAACGGCATTATTACTTATCGTAAACACTGGCTCTTGCTCTTCCGGAAAACCTGGTTGCCCACGCTGTGCCTATTTATAACGCTTGGTCTTGCAGCAGTAATTGTTCAAGGGGCATGGTCGGGCGGCATGGCGGTCTCTACGGGGCTGTCCCTGTCCCTGTTTTTTGGGTTTTTATTTGTGATATTTCTGGGTTGGTGGGCTTATCGATATATCGATTGGAGCAATGATATTTATCAGCTTACTCCAGAACAAATACGCGATATCGAACGCAAACCTTTAGGTGATGAAATCAAAAAAACGGCGCCATTGGATTCAATTCTTAGCCTTGAACACTCGCGCGATGGTATTTTTCAGCTGATCTTTAACTATGGGAATGTGATGATTAGTGTGGGCCAAACGGAGTTTGTCTTTCGCGGGGTTTACAATCCTGATCAGGTTCACCATGATGTGGCTGATCATATCGAAGCTCTCGCTCGTAGAAAACGCGAAGCGGCATCTGATGAAGAGCGCGATCGAATGGTGGACTGGCTGCTTACATATCGTAGACAAACAGAATTATTAGAAGAGATTGAGAAAAACCCTGACAAAGAGGAGAATTCAGGTAAAATTGATAATGAATATTTTTAGCATTCGATAAGAGGCTTAGATGGCATTACGTGAAATTGTGACCCACCCTGATCCGGTGCTTCGGCGTAAAGCACGCAAAGTAACTGATTTTGGTCCAGGATTACAGGAGTTGATTGATGATATGGTTGAGACCATGCGTACAGCGCCGGGAGTCGGTTTGGCTGCCCCTCAGGTGGATACATCAATTCAGCTGATTGTGGTCGAGTTTGGCGACGAAGAGGTTGACGAAATCCCTCCAAAGCTATATACCGTGGTCAACCCAGAAATCGTCAAGCCCTCCGCTGAAACGGAAATAGGGACGGAAGGTTGCCTATCGATCCCTGGATTTGTGGGTGATGTTGAACGACCAGTATCAGTCACCTTGAAAGGGCAGAACCGTCATGGTCAACCGCTAAAGATCAAAGCACACGGTTGGTTGGCGCGTATTTTCCAGCACGAAGTCGATCATCTAAATGGCATATTGTTTATTGATCGAGCTGAGGATGTGTATCGGCTAGAAGAGGACCAGGCGCAGTATGCACCAGCTGATTGATAAGGTCTGACATTTCCATTTCCCAGATTTCAAGTAAAATGTTGGTGTAAATATTAATGCCACGGAGTGATAACCCCGTGGCTTTTATTTGGCATTATTATGCATCTCACAAGACTATCACTTACTAACTTTCGTAACTATGCTCGTCTAGACATCCCTGTACCTCAAGGGGTCGTTTTGTTGGTTGGCGGCAATGCTCAGGGAAAGACGAGCTTGCTCGAGGCCATTTATTTTTTGGCAACATTCGTATCTTTCAGTGCCATCGCTGAGCGCCAGTTGATTAATTTCTTGGCTGGGCGTGAAGACCTGGCCGTATGCCGCATCGTCGCAGAATTCTGTATGACAACAGCAGGGACCGAAAGCCGGCACAAGTTAGAGGTGCGGTTGATCCAAGAGACGAATGGAGTTGGGAACCGCTCGCGCTATAAGAAGGACATACTAATTGATAATGTCCCTAGCAAAGTGAGCGATTCGGTCGGCTTTTTTAATGCTGTATTGTTCTTGCCTCATACGATGCGCGTTATCGAAGGCGCGCCGGAAGATCGCCGCCGGTATATGAACCTGACTCTCGCTCAGGTTGTTCCGGATTATGCGGCTGCACTATCAACCTATTCACGAGCATTAACACAGCGTAATGCCCTATTGAAGCAAATCAAAGACCGCAATAGTGATCCCAATCAACTTACTTTTTGGGATGAACAATTGTCATTTTCGGGCGCCAAAATTATCCATGCCCGGATTCAGGCTATCCAAGAATTAGGGCACTCCGCAGCTGTGGTTCACCATCAATTGACCCGGGGCGAGGAGGTTTTGCGGTTATCCTATGAGCCCGCCTATGACCCGTTGTTCAAACCGCAAGACCAGTACGCATTACCTATTGATGCGCCAGTGGATCGCACAGGGATATCCATTCGTGAAATTCAAGATGGCTTGCATGAACGTTTGGAAACATTGCGGATTGAAGAAATAACCCGTGGGGTTACTACGATCGGACCCCACCGTGATGACTTGCGTTTCCTCAGCAATGGTCTGGATTTGGGTATCTACGGGTCGAGAGGCCAAACCAGGACCGCGGTTTTGGCATTAAAACTAACCGAAGTAGATTGGATGAAGGAGAAGACTGGTCAATGGCCGGTGTTGTTGCTGGATGAAGTATTAGCTGAACTCGACACTTTACGGCGATCAGATTTGTTAGAGCGTCTTATATCCTTTGATCAAGCCATCCTTACCACCACGGATCTCGATTTATTTGACAACGAATTTGTTGAACGAGCGAATACTTGGCGTATTCAATCTGGTAGTGTCATAGAGCAAGTTGGCAGATGATTTTCTCATGGATACTATTACTCCGCTGCGTTCCGGCAGGATATTCCAGATTAATATCTCGAATGGGGGTGTTCCCAAAAGGGCTGTTCCATCGGCTGCCATTTCAATAAATGGTTTGGTCGGAGATCTTCAGCGCAATTTACGGGTTCATGGTGGACCAGATCGAGCCGTATGTATTTATTCCTTGGAGCGAATCCAATCCCTGCAGGCCGAGATGCACCCGCTCTACCCGGGGGCGATAGGGGAAAACTTAACGATTTCTGGACTTGATTGGACAATCGTATCTCTTGAATCAAGGTTTGTTATTGGGAGAGACGTTATCTTACAGGTAACCGAATTTACTTCACCGTGTAAATCAATTGCGAGGGCATTTTTCGATCAACAAGTGGAAAGAGTCTCTCATACTGAATACCCCGGTTGGTCACGGGTCTATGCCAGAGTACTCTCTCCGGGGACGATCCGGACAGCAGATATCGTATTGTTGGAAAATTACCTGCAGTGAGTTTTGTTTAGATCTGTAGTGGTTTTTTTGCCGGTGCCCCAACACGGCGGGGGTATTTATGAGGAGTTGCTGCAACTTTGTCAATTACAACTAAGTAGCGCTGGTCTGCGACACCCGGTAAACTTATCGGCAATAATTTTTGTAGATGTCCGCCAAGTACCTTGATGGCGTACTCGGCATTCTGGGTTTCCGCTGGTGCGTTTTCACCTTTCATTGCCAAGACTTTCCCACCGATTGCCGCGAGAGGTAAGAGGAACTCCATCAGAACCGGCATGATTGCGACTGCGCGTGCAATAGCCCAATCGTATTGTTCGCGGTGAGCAGCATTTTGGCCAATGTTTTCAGCGCGATCTTGGATGATTTCTACATCCGTCAAGCCCAATTCATCTACGATATATTGGCAGAAATCAGTTTTCTTGCGCACAGAATCCACGAGGGTTAATCTCATTCGCGGGAAAATGATTTTCAGCGGCAGCCCGGGGAAACCAGCACCGGTACCTATATCGATTACACGCTCCATAGTAGTATCTTGCATCGCCCGATAGCAGGTGAGCGAATCAAGAAAGTGCTTGGTGCGAATCTTCTCGGGTTCGTCAACCGCGGTCAGGTTTACACGGGTGTTCCACTCAACCAATGTGCGCTCATATGTTGCGAGATTGGACAACTGCTTGGGGGTAAGAGTGATACTCACATATTCTTGGATTGCCACAAGGAAGTCACTCATAACGAGCAATTATACTCGTGAGGATAACCACCTAACCAGAATCCCCCCACTCTTTCACAAAAGGATGAGGTGAATTCTTCTAGATGTTATTGATTCGTGGGATGTAGGATTCTCCTATCCACACATTTATCGTATGGATGTATGGAGGAAATTCCTAAACTCCAATCCTAGTGGCTAGGATTGGAGTTTAGTTAACAACCGTTAAGTTTGTGAGTTGGATTCTTGATCGCCATCTGCCTGACTTGACCGGCGCCGTTTGCGCATCACTTTGACGACGAGGGTAAGCGGCACCAGGAAGATGAGCGCCAACAAGATCACGACTGGCAGGATGAATAGTACGATCCAGATTAGCGCATTGGCGACAAATTTCAGCGTATTGATGAGTGATTGGATGGCATCTTTAGCGACGCCAATCGGCTGCCAACCACCGATTGTTAGAGGCTGTACAGCTTCATCCGCCAGCAATTCAACACTTATTGCGGATAGAGCCGCTGATTGTTCATAGTAAAGTATCTGCCCTTTTATGATTTCGATCTGCTCGCGAACTTGGACTAATTGGTTGTACACGGCTAGGACATCCTCGGTTTTGTTTGCTGATGCCATGATCTCACGAAGCTGTGCTTCTGCTTCCTCCAGGTTCCGGAGGCGAGACTGCAGGTCTGTGTATTCGCGCGTGACATCTTGGCTGGAGATATTCTTGCTCAGTGGTTCGCGATCACTGGCAGATTCTATTAGATCAAGGGCATCATTTAACCGTGCAGCTGGGACGCGAATCGTTATTGACCCACGCGGGACTTCCTGCCCGTTGTCAAGGCGGCTTTGATACAGGTTGGCGGAGACAACATATCCGCCCATGTCTTCAGCCATACGGACGATATCATCTAATACATCGGGGGGATTTTCCACGACGATCGTGATATCCGCGTCTTTTATGACAATACGCTCTGGGTCGGGCGCGTTTGATTGGAGCGCATACAGATTATCGGCTACTTCAATTGACACGGCTTCGCCCATCGCGACCGCATCTCGCGACGCCATGGGGGCACTGGCTCGTTGTTCAGAAAGAACTCCTGAACTTACCGGAGCACAGGCACCAACCAAGATTGGTAGCAGTATGATAATAGTGTATATTCGAGACAGAGGTAATTTTTTGGTGTGCATGGCGGCAGCCTCCTTTCCCCCATAGACGCTCAACGCTTGATTATGGTTCCCGATTTTTCCTACCACCCCAATTCAAGGCGCTGGATGTGTCTCTCCGGGAGGTGGTAACCCCGCATCCTCTTCTGGACCGCCGTGATATCGTACGCCACCCGGTGATAAGCGATGGTTTGTTCTTCCGAATTGTATATCGCATATGCAGCCCGGTTGTCTCGATCGCGCGGTTGTCCCACTGAGCCTGGATTTATGATTGCCCGGTGGGTTAACCTTATTACGGAATCGGATTTTAGCATGATCAATTGGGCAGGACGGTGGTTATCCGTATAATGAAAAAGGATCGGCAAGTGAGTGTGGCCTACGAAACAATAAGCGGTGTTGAAGTAGCTGAAATTGTTGGTAGCGTGATGTGTGTCGAGCAAATACTCCCACACCGGTTGTCTTGGACTGCCGTGCACAAGGGTGACATTTGGATCAATTTGATCTCCGATCATTGGTCGGGTGATCACCTCAGGCAGCCTTTCTAGAAATAAGCGGTTGTCTGGTGTCAGAGCTTCTTGAGTCCAAATTATGGCTTGTCGCGCTTCAGTGTTAAAAGTAGCCGGGTCGATTTGTTTCAAACTAGCCGCATCGTGGTTGCCAATAATACAGCTCAGATTGGGCAGTGTCTGGACGAGATTGATGCATTCATTCGGATCGGGTCCGTAGCCGATTATGTCGCCTAAACACCAAACCCCGATTATATCCCCAGCATCCGCTAAGACTGCCTCAAGAGCGGTTAGATTTGAATGGACGTCCGAAATTACCAGGATTCTCATTGGAATAATGTTAGCATAGATTGGGATGAGCGCAAAGCTCTAGCAATAATATCATGGATTATTTATCGGCTGCCAGATTTGGTAGAGTCCTAGATTGCCGCCTTCCCCATCAGAGTGAAAACTATCTACTATTTTGAAAAACGTCTGTTTAGCAAGTTCTTCTAATTCATCTTCTGCAAAGTAGTGGACATACCGCAACCCATATTCTCCATGGTGCCAATCCATTAAGTAATCGTTTTTATCAACATCCACAGGTTGAATCTCGATTTTCTCCCAAGATTGGATTTTCTTGGCTAATCGTGCGCTGTTTAAAAATTGCCAGACCGATAGGCTAAACAAACCTTGCGGAGCGAGGAGATTATGTATATCACGAAGCAGCTGAACCCTCATTACTGTTCCCGGGATATGGTGCAGGACGGCGAACGCCAGAATGGCATCATATTGAGCTACTTTGATGCTTTCTTTTTGTAATACGGCTGTCGCAGGCCAATTAGGATTGCTGATATCCACTTCGTAAAAAAAGGTATTATGGTTTGCTGCCGTCTTTTGGCGCGCTTCGGCAAGCATTTCTCGGCTAATATCTAATCCAATATAACTACCAGCATAACCGTGTCTGGTTAAGTAGTATGCTAGTTCCCCGTTCCCGCATCCCAGATCGAGGATTTCCGATACACTCAGCAGATTTTCGGCAATCTTTTTTACGCCTGGTTGCAGCCTTGCACACGTTGCAGAGAAATGTTTTCCCAACCTTTGGTAAAATGTATGGTTGACTTCTAGGAGCTTGGTAGCTGTTGTCTCATCCACAAGATTATTATAATGGGTGAATGACTGAAAAATCGGTAAAGAAACGAGCTATGGAACCAAAGCAAGATTGGGTTGATCCGCGCGAGCACTCTGATGAAAGACAGAGTGCTGCCCGAGCGGTATTAACCGATTTGCGTGCCGGGGACAGTGTTGTAGACGCCATTCGCAAGAACCCGCTGCCAAGTGGGGGGCACGTCGGTAAATCGACATTGGTCGCAGTTTACCGCCAGATGATCGCAGCGGGAGAATGGAAAGCCGACCCAAATCTATTTGCGCGTATTCGCATGAAACCCGTTCGCACGTTATCTGGAGTAACGACGGTTACCGTGCTGACAAAGCCCTATCCTTGTCCTGGCGATTGCATCTTCTGCCCTACGGATCTCCGCATGCCTAAGAGCTATCTGCCAGATGAACCGGGTGCAATGCGGGCGTTACACCATGAATTCGATCCTTTCAATCAGGTAGCTGCCCGATTAGATGCTCTGCAGGCAGTTGGACACCCGACCGATAAGATCGAACTGCTCGTCTTAGGCGGTACCTGGAGCGCCTATCGTCGTGACTACCAGGAATGGTTCCTAAAACGCTGCTTCGACGCCCTGAATGGGCAGGAGGCTGGCTCGCTCCATGAAGCCCAAGAAATAAATGAAATTACTTCCCACCGCAATGTCGGTTTGGTGATTGAAACCAGACCAGATCATGTGACTCAGGATGAATTGATCTGGCTGCGCCGTTTAGGGGTGACGAAAGTCCAGATGGGTGCGCAGAGCTTGGATAACGCAATTTTGATAATGAATAAACGGAGTCATACAGCTGAGGCTACATTACAGGCGGTTGATCTGCTGCGTGCGGCAGGATTTAAAATTGTCCTGCATTGGATGCCCAATCTGCTCGGTGCATCATTAGTATCCGACCGCAGAGATTTCAGCCAGTTGTGGGATGGTTATTGTCCGGATGAACTTAAGATCTACCCAACCCAGTTGTTGGCAAACGCAGATTTGCATCAATACTGGTTGGGGGGGGATTACCAGCCTTATACGACTGATGAATTGATCGAATTGCTTGCAGATATTAAAGTCACTATCCCCCAGTACTGCCGGGTAAACCGGATCATTCGCGATATCCCTTCAACCAACGTGGTCAGCGGAAACAAGCGAACTTCCTTACGGCAGGATGCGCAAGCTGAAATGAGGCGTAGAGGTACCCAATGTCAATGTATTCGCTGCCGTGAAGTGCGTGGTCAGCCAGTAGATGTTGACAGTTTGGCGCTTCAGAGACTTGTGTATCCAACGCGCAGGAGTGAGGAGCAATTTCTGTCCTATGTCACGCCCAACAACAAGCTAGCTGGATTTTTGCGGTTATCTTTACCAACTAACCAAAGACTTGATCTTGACATGGTTGACTTACATTCTGCTGCCATCATACGAGAAGTTCACATTTATGGCCAATCCCTACAGCTGGGGGCTAGTAATGTGGATGCCGTCCAGCATGTCGGGCTGGGAAGCAGTTTGATAGAAACAGCACAGGAAATCGCCCATCAGCGCGGTTATCAGCGCTTGGCTGTCATTTCAGCGATCGGGACGCGTAAATATTATCTAGATCGTGGCTTCGAGCGGGGAGAGCTCTATCTAGTAAAGCAACTATAAATTAGACTCACTAGTGAAATTGACTTTCACCCTTGCCCTGACCGATTTTGTGGCTATTATCAGGCGATGGAATCTGCTAAAATTGAAATTAACCCCGCATATCTTACTCAGAGAGTGCGTGGACTGCCTGAAGCGCGCCGCTTAGCGATGGAAATGATTAACTTACCAACCCACCCAACGGCGATTTATGCTGCCAGCTCTTGTACGAGGCAGGCTAGCGCGGAGTCGATGTCCAGCTAGATACCCTTTTTGAACACCCGCATCCTATTTTGTGGATTTTTGCTGGCCGAATTGGGAGCAAGAAAAACAACAGAACCGGTGCCGACAATACGTCGTGAAAGTTAACAATATTAAACCAATCTCTGCACATTTACAACAGATTCTTGGCAACATTTTAGATGAACTAACACGCTTGGTTGACAATCTCCAGCAAATTTGTTATATTACTAACACGCGTTACTAACGCGTGTTAGTAGGACACTTTGTGAAACCAACCCGAGTTACCAGCCAAGATGTCGCCGATACCGCCGGTGTATCGCGCACTACTGTCTCGTTAGTGCTGAACGATGTCAAAGGCATCCAGATCAGCGTGGACACACGGCAGCGTGTGATCCGTGCTGCAAAAGAGTTAGGTTATGTGCCGGATGCAGCTGGGCGGGCTTTGGCAAGCCGCCGGGCGCAAATTATTGGCTTGGTTCTCGTGCGAAGTGCGAAACACATCACCTCGGATGCATTTCTCACCCAGGTTTTGGAAAACCTAATCGATGTTGTCCACGAGCATGATCTGCGCTTGTTGATAGACATCATCGAACCACAGCATCAAAAAGAAGCCTACCTGCAGTTAGCCAGGTCTAAACATATTGATGGATTGATATTATCAGGTCCACGGTTCGACGATAAAGCCTTATCTGCGCTGGAAGACCATGATTTTCCGACGGTGTTGATGGGGCAGCTGCCGGGTACGGGTCTTTGCTCGGTCGATGTCGATAATCGCAAGGCAGCCTGCGAAGCCGTTGAGCATTTGATCCAACATGGACATCAACGGATAGCTTGTATAACCAACGCTCCACCTTTGTACACTGCTGCTACGGACCGCTTGAACGGCTACATGGATGCGCTTGCCTCTCAAGGACTACCTTATAAAGAATCAATTATCAAGTATGGCGAATTCAGTATGCAAAGCGGGTACCAGCGCATGCAGGAACTGCTAGCTTCTCAAGAGAAGTTTTCTGCCGCCTTTATCGGCAGCGACCAGGTAGCAATTGGCGCGTTGGCAGCCATACGTGAAAACAAACTCCGTGTTCCAGAGGATATAGCCGTTGTGGGGTTCGACGATCTACCTGGTGCTTATTATAACTGCCCGCCATTGACCACTGTCCACATACCTGTTCCCCAATTGGCCAGGCAAGCGAGCGAGTATTTGATCAAGATGCTATCGGGAAATCCGATTACCAAAGAGCAGATTATCCTGGATACCCACTTGGTTATCCGGGGATCTTGTGGTGCGCATCCGGACTAGGAGCGCAGATATTCATGTTTCAAAGTGCGAGACCCGATCACATTTTTTATCAACATCGCTTTTTAAACGATCGCACTTATCTCATGAGGAGGTGAAAAAAACAGATAAACCTTTCTAGCAACATGACAATTCAACCTAACTAAAAATGGAGAAGTAAGAATGAAACTGAATAAAGTATTTTGGATATTGTTGACAGCGCTGATGGTCTCATCTCTGCTCTTGGCAGCCTGCGGTGGAGGTGCAACTCCGACTGAAGAAGCACCGCCTCCTCCTGAGGAAGAGACTGCGCCCCCAGAACAACCGAGTGAACCCCCAGCGGAAATGCCGGAAGTCTCTTTCGCCTATCCTCCAGGTGGGTTCCTAGAGAAAGCAATCCAAGGTGAATATGCCGGCACGGAAGTGACCGTAGATGGCCCTTTCACCGATCCGGATGACCTGCGATTTTTCGAGTCAGTAGCGGCCTTTGAGGAAGCGACTGGCATCAAAGTGAACTATATAGGAGACAAGGAGTTCGAAGCGCGCTTGTCGATTGCGGTAGATGCTGGCAATGCACCTGATATTGCTGACTTCCCGCAGCCTGGTAAGGCAGCTGGTTATGCCCGCCAGGGCTACATTGTTGACCCGACGACCTGGATGTCCGAGGATTGGCTGAAGCAGCAGTACAACCAGTCCTGGATTGACATGACGACCTTGGAGGGTCCGGATGGTGCGGCGATGATCGGTGGTGTGTTCCACCGCTTCAACGGCAAGAGCCTGGTATGGTACCCGAAGGACGACTGGGATGCGGCTGGTTACGAAATCCCGGAGACCTGGGATGACCTGCTTACGCTGACACAGCAGATTGCTGATGACGGCGACACGGCTTGGTGCATCGGCATCGAGAGTGGTGCGGCTACCGGTTGGGCAGCGACGGACTGGACCGAGGAACTGATGCTGCGCACGACCTCGCTGGAGAACTACGACGGTTGGGTAGCGGGCACATTGCCCTTCGCCTCGCCGGAGGTGAAGAAAGCCATCGAGACTTGGAGCGAGATCTGGTTCACCCCGGAATACGTGTTCGGCGGAACGGATAGCATCGTCTCGACCTTCTTTGGCGACTCCCCGGCGCCGATGTTCGAAGACCCGCCCAAGTGCTGGATGCACAAGCAGGGCAACTTCATCACCGGTTTCTTCCCCGAGGGTTCTGAAGCGGGCGTGGATTACGACTTCTTCTACCTGCCGCCGGTGGACGATGCCTACGGCAAGCCGTTCTTGGTAGCTGGTGACATGATGTCGGTGTTCAACGACCGCCCTGAGGTACGGGCGTTGATGGAATACTTCACCACACCGCAGTCGGCCTCTGGCTGGTTGCAGAACGGTGGTGCGTTAGCGGCTCACCAGACCGCTACACCGGAAATGTACGGTGTGGATCTGGAGCGCGGTATTGCCGCGTTGGTGTCTGAGGCGACCAGCTTCCGCTTCGACGGCTCGGACTTGATGCCGGGCGAAGTTGGTGCAGGTTCCTTCTGGACTGGCATGACCGATTACGTCAGCGGTGCAGCTGATCTGGACACCGTCCTGGCTGAAATCGATGCCTCCTGGCCGGAAGGCGTGTCTGGTCAGGTTGCTCCCTCAGATGAAGGCGAGATGTTGGGCGAGATGTCGGAATTCGGCTTCGCCTACCTGCCGGGTGGTTTTCTAGAGCAGGCGATCAATGGCGACTTTTCCGGCACGGAAGTGACCGTAGATGGTCCCTTCACTGACCCGGATGACCTGCGATTCTTCGAGTCAGTAGCGGCCTTTGAGGAAGCGACTGGCATCAAAGTGAACTATATAGGAGACAAGGAGTTCGAAGCGCGCTTGTCGATTGCGGTAGATGCTGGCAATGCACCTGATATTGCTGACTTCCCGCAGCCTGGTAAGGCAGCTGGTTATGCCCGCCAGGGCTACATTGTTGACCCGACGACCTGGATGTCCGAGGATTGGCTGAAGCAGCAGTACAACCAGTCCTGGATTGACATGACGACCTTGGAGGGTCCGGATGGTGCGGCGATGATCGGTGGTGTGTTCCACCGCTTCAACGGCAAGAGCCTGGTATGGTACCCGAAGGACGACTGGGATGCGGCTGGTTACGAAATCCCGGAGACCTGGGATGACCTGCTTACGCTGACACAGCAGATTGCTGATGACGGCGACACGGCTTGGTGCATCGGCATCGAGAGTGGTGCGGCTACCGGTTGGGCAGCGACGGACTGGACCGAGGAACTGATGCTGCGCACGACCTCGCTGGAGAACTACGACGGTTGGGTAGCGGGCACATTGCCCTTCGCCTCGCCGGAGGTGAAGAAAGCCATCGAGACTTGGAGCGAGATCTGGTTCACCCCGGAATACGTGTTCGGCGGAACGGATAGCATCGTCTCGACCTTCTTTGGCGACTCCCCGGCGCCGATGTTCGAAGACCCGCCCAAGTGCTGGATGCACAAGCAGGGCAACTTCATCACCGGTTTCTTCCCCGAGGGTTCTGAAGCGGGCGTGGATTACGACTTCTTCTACCTGCCGCCGGTGGACGATGCCTACGGCAAGCCGTTCTTGGTAGCTGGTGACATGATGTCGGTGTTCAACGACCGCCCTGAGGTACGGGCGTTGATGGAATACTTCACCACACCGCAGTCGGCCTCTGGCTGGTTGCAGAACGGTGGTGCGTTAGCGGCTCACCAGACCGCTACACCGGAAATGTACGGTGTGGATCTGGAGCGCGGTATTGCCGCGTTGGTATCTGAGGCGACCAGCTTCCGCTTCGACGGCTCGGACTTGATGCCGGGCGAAGTTGGTGCAGGTTCCTTCTGGACCGGCATGACCGATTACGTCAGCGGTGCAGCTGATCTGGACACCGTCCTGGCTGAGATCGATGCCTCCTGGCCGAAATAGCATCTAGTAGTACAGACTGCCAGTCCTCTATGGACTGGCAGTCTTTCTATAAGGAGTTGTCTCATGGCACAACTTGATGCGACAAAAAATCAAGAAGGCAATGCGTTTACCAGGTTGATTGCCTGGTTGGGGCGCGTAATTGTGGCCCTGATTATCCCGTTGTTGGCCTTTGTAGTGATCTACTACGGTTTTATTTTCCTGCGGGATACGTCTGCACCCCGTTGGGTAATGGCTGCAGTCGCCATCGTTTGGGGCGTCGGCGGCGTTGCTTTGCTCTATTGGGTGTTCAATGTTATCGTTGAACGTCTCCCGGATCAGTGGCGGCTGCGTTTGACACCCTTTGTATTTGTAGGGCCGGCACTGGCTATCCTGTTCTGGTATCTTGCCTTTCCGGTTGTACGGACTTTCTGGTTAAGCCTTTTCGGTCGCGATGGCCCGCCGCGCGATGCTGGTATTTTTGAAGCACTGCAAAGCGATGCCTTCGTGGGTTTGACGAACTACGTTTCCCTGTTTAGTGAGCGCCTGCTGCAGGAAGCCTTGCGTAACAACGTGATGTGGATAGTTTTTGGTAGCACCTTGTCAGTGGCGCTTGGTTTGGTGATTGCTATGTTAGCCGACCGCAGTAAATTTGAACGGGTTTCAAAATCGCTGATCTTCTTGCCGATGGCGATATCATTTGTGGGTGCCAGCGTGATCTGGAACTTTATGTATGAATCCCGTCCTGTTGAACTGCCCCAGATTGGTTTGCTGACCGCAATTACTGTTGCACTTGGCGGGCAGCCTCATCCCTGGGACAAATGGGTAGCCATTGCTCCCTGGAACAACCTTTTCTTGATCTTGATCGTCATCTGGCTGCAGTCTGGGTATTCAATGGTGCTGTTCTCTGCAGCATTAAAGGGCATTCCGGATGAGATCATAGAGGCTTCTCGGGTGGACGGAGCGAGTGAAATCCAAGTGTTTCTCCGCATCATGATTCCCTACATCATGGGTACCATCATCACCGTATGGACGACGATCGTTATTTTCACCTTGAAGATCTTCGATGTGGTGTGGGTGATGACCGGTGGGCAGTTTGGTACACATGTGATTGCCACCCAGTTTTACCGCCAATCATTCACTGCTAGGAACTCGGGAGTCGGTTCGGCAATAGCAATTGTCTTGCTGCTGGCCGTCGTGCCGGTGATGATTTATAACCTGCGTCAGTTCCGGGAACAGGAGGCATTTTAGCATGGGCAGACAGAGTAGAACTAGCGTAATCTTGGTTAACACTATCCTCGTGCTGATTGTCTTCCTCTGGAGCATCCCTACCTTCGGGTTGTTTGTCTCCTCTTTTCGAAATCGCTTCGATATCCAAACTTCTGGGTGGTGGAATGTATTTCCACATCGCGAGTGGGAGACAGTAGCCGTATCAGACCCCAAAGAGCTCAACCTTGACCCGGACAGCGTGATGGCGGTGGAAGGCGTGCAAGGTACCTTTGACGAACTCCGGGAAGGTGTTGCATCCCCCGATGGTGACACCCGCGTAACCTGGGTAGGGAATAAGCGTCTTGGCCGTATCGAAGTTCAAAAGCAGGTCTGGACGGTCACCTGGGATTTCAGCCTGGACAATTACCGGCAGATCTTGACTCCCAGCAGCTACGAGATCACCAAGGCGGATGGCACCACCGAAACGGTTCCTGGCCAAAATATGACCCAAGCCTTCATCAACAGCTTGGCAGTCTCGATTCCATCCACCATTATCCCAATATTGATTGCCGCTTTTGCTGCCTACGGATTTGCATGGATGAACTTCCCTGGTCGGCGTCCATTTTTTATCCTGATTGTTGGGCTCTTGGTTGTTCCCTTGCAGCTTGCGTTAGTACCGATCTTGCGTGATTATAACAGCTTGGGTTTAAACGGCACCTTCCTGGCGGTCTGGCTAGCCCATACTGGCTTTGGCCTGGCTTTGGCAACATACCTGCTGTATAACTACATCAGCACCCTGCCGCGCGAGACATTGGAGTCGGCCTTCATCGATGGTGCTTCGCATTTCACGGTTTTCACCCGCCTCGTGCTGCCGCTCTCTGTTCCAGCTCTGGCTTCGTTTGCTATCTTCCAATTTCTATGGGTATGGAACGATTACTTGGTCGCGCTCACCTTCTTGGGTGTCGATCCCACTTATAAAGTAGTCACCCAGCGGTTGGCTGACCTTACCGGTACATTTGGCAACGATTGGCATCTATTAACTGCTGGAGCCTTCTTCACCATGCTCCTGCCGATGATCGTGTTCTTCGCCTTACAGCGTTACTTTGTACGCGGATTGCTCGCTGGTTCGGTGAAAGGCTAATCGTTCGAATACTGGTTAATATATCCGATAATCCTAAATTGATCATACAGCAAGTTGCTAAAATTGCTGTTTGTTGACTATTAACGCGTAACAGAGTCATGTCTCTATTACTTTCCTTTGATTGGGCACTTTACTTCAAGTGGATCATGGCAACGACGGTTGGCTGGTTGTTGGGTAGATATCTTTTCCCGAATCTAGCTTTTATCATTATAGGGATTGCGATTGGGGTACTGCAAGGATTTGTCCTGCAAGGCTACTTGAGCAAATTTTGGAAATGGATAATTGCGACCTCGCTCGGGTGGGTATTGGGATCGTCGGTAATCCTCGTAGGGGGTTTTAATAGCATGGATTTGATCGCTGCGTTGCTGATTGGGATCACAACCGGTACTGCACAGTGGTTGGTACTGCGTAAAGAGCTGCTCTGGAGCGTCTGGTGGATTGTGATAAGTGTTGTCGCCTGGACTACTGGTATGGCGCTTCTGCCCGGGATTTTTTTGACCGGGGTGATGGCTGGGTCTATAACCGGAATTGCCTTGGTTTTGCTGCTCCGCTTCCCGAATACTGAAACCATTGCTTCGTAAATTGATACGATGTTGTTATAGCAGACACAGGAGATTGCCGAGATGAGATATCGGTCTTTAGGCCGCAGCGGTTTGAAGGTTTCTGAGTTGTGCTTAGGTACGATGGTGTTCGGCGAACAAAGCGACCGCGGTACGTCTCCACAGACAGCAGCAAATATCATTAACCTTTTTTTAGATTCAGGGGGGAACCATATCGATACGGCCAACGTATATGCAGGTGGTCGCTCCGAGGAGATTGTCGGAGCCGCACTGCGTAAAAAACGAGCAAGTGTCGTACTGGCAACGAAAGTGCGCTTTGCAATGGGAGCAGGTCCTAATGATCAGGGATTATCGCGCGTTCACATCATGTACGCAGTCGAAGCAAGTTTACGGCGTTTGGGTACAGATTACATCGATCTTCTGTATATGCATTGTTGGGATTCCCTCACACCAATTGAAGAATCTCTGCTGGCTTTCGATGACCTGGTGTCCGCCGGTAAGGTGCGTTATATTGGCGTGTCCAATTTCAAGGCCTGGCAGTTGATGAAAGCCTTAGCAGTGAGTGATGCAAACGGTTGGTCCCGTTTTATTGCGGCACAGTACCAATACAGCCTGGTTGTCCGGGACATCGAACGGGAGTTCATTGACCTTTGCCAATCTGAGGGCGTGGGAATAACACCTTGGGGTCCGCTAGGGGGTGGCTTCTTGAGCGGAAAATACCAACCCGGTCAGGGCCCAGAGGCTGGGCGGTTATCAAGGATGACCGACGATACTGAAGAAGCCTGGCACCGGCGTGCTACCAGCCGCAACTGGGCGATCATCGATGCTGTAAAAAGCATCGCTGCGGCTCATACGGGTGCCACGTATGCGCAGATCGCTTTGGCATGGCTGCTCAACCAGCCGCAAGTGGATTCCGTGATCTTGGGGGTGAGGACAATCAAGCAGTTGGAAGATAATCTTGGCGCTGCAGAATTAGAGCTGTCTGACGCTGAACTGCATATACTGAGTGAAGCGAGTGCGCTAGCCGAATCGTACCCATATCGTTTTATTGAAACTTATGGTGCCCGGTAGTGCAGATTATTTTCAGCCATTCATCTACACACATATTAATCTCAATACCGAATACCAATATCACATAGAAAGATAAGGTGGCATAAAGATGCGTGAAACTGGTCAATCGCTTTGGTACAAGGATGCAGTGTTTTACGAAGTCTATGTGCGCGCATTCGCAGATAGCAATGGCGATGGTCATGGCGACCTACCGGGTTTGACCCAAAAACTGGATTACCTGCAGGAACTCGGGGCGGATGTGATTTGGTTGTTGCCAATCTATCCGTCTCCTTTGAAAGACGATGGCTATGATATTTCTGATTACTACGGCATACTTCCAGAATATGGGACATTAAATGATTTTCGGGAGTTTATCGACGCTGCCCATCAGCGCAGGATGCGGGTGATCACGGATTTGGTTCTCAACCACACTTCGGACCAGCATCCTTGGTTCCAAGCTGCCCGGACTGATCCGGCCTCCTCTTATCGCGACTACTATGTCTGGAGTGACACAGATCAAAAATACCAGGACGCGCGCATTATTTTTGTAGATACCGAAGACTCAAACTGGACCTGGGATGAGCGGGCTGGGCAGTATTTCTGGCATCGTTTTTATTCTAACCAACCCGATTTAAATTATGATAACCCAGCTGTCCAGGACGAAATGATGAAAATCATGCGTTTTTGGCTAGATCTGGGCATCGATGGTTTTCGGGCCGATGCAGTACCGTATTTATATGAAAGGGAGAGTACGAATTGCGAGAATCTTCCCGAAACCCATACCTATCTAAAACGCATCCGCCAATTTATGGATGAAAATTATCCCGGGCGGATTCTGCTGGCAGAAGCGAATCAATGGCCTAAAGATGTCCTGCCGTATTTTGGTGATGGAGATGAATTCCATATGGGTTTTCATTTCCCGATTATGCCGCGCTTATACATGGCGCTGCGGCAGTCAAATACTATGCCGCTGGTTGACATCCTAGCGCGGACCCCTCCGATTCCGCAAACCAGCCAATGGTGTATCTTCTTGCGCAATCATGATGAGTTAACACTGGAAATGGTGACAGATGCAGAACGCGAATGGATGTGGCAGGAATTCGCGCCCGACCAGCGCATGCGCTTGAACCTGGGAATTAGACGGCGTCTGGCCCCGCTGCTAGATAATGATGTGCGCAAAATTGCGTTGATGAATTCATTGCTATTCACTTTCGCTGGTTCACCCATAATCTATTATGGCGATGAAATCGGCATGGGGGAGAACATCTGGTTGTCAGACCGGAATGGTGTGCGGACACCGATGCAGTGGAACGATCAGATGAATGCAGGATTCTCTACAGCGGATGAGAGGGAGCTATATGCACCTGTGGTGGGTGACGATGTTTACGGTTACAAAAAAGTAAACGTCGCAGACCAGCAGTCTGATCCTGGGTCGTTATTCTGGCTGATTCGTCGCATGATCGCCGTTAGAAAACAGCACCGGGTTTTTGGTAGGGGTGATTTTACATGGGTATCTTGTGGTACAGAGCAGGTCGCCGCGTACCTGCGTAGTTCTCCCGCTGAACAGCTGCTGATTATCAACAATCTATCAGCAAGCCCACAAGCGATCGAGAGCTTATTGCCACACTGGCAAGATGGTGTGCTCCATGATTTGCTGACTGGCGCACAATTTCCAGTTTACGCAGGAGTCTTAGCTTTGACGCTCATGCCGTACCAGTATTTATGGCTCACCCGGTAATCCATAGCTGAGGATCTTGAATTATTCCTGCTCATGTCCTATGGCGAAATTCTTTAGGATTGTGACACTCGACATAACGATTTATGATATGCGTCCCTTGATCGGTTTAATGAAATCTGTCACAATATGATTGTTTTACATTCATCAAAATAGAAAATGAAAGGGAGTGAACATGAGTAATTCTTCTGACTTTCCAGGGCTTCGTAAATTCGTGCCGACCGAACTAAAGCTGCGTTATCCGGTCCCATCGGACATTGATATCGCGCAAGCAGCAGAGCTCAAGCCAATTGCACAGGTCGCAGAAGAGGTGGGGTTAAGGCGTGATGAATTGGAATTGTACGGTGACTATAAGGCGAAGGTGAAATTGGAAGTATTAGATCGCCTTATGGATGTCCCCGATGGGGTGTATATCGATGTCACAGCGATTACCCCCACCCCGCTAGGCGAAGGTAAAAGCACGACGATGGTCGGGTTAAGCCAGGCATTGGGCGCGCACCTTGGCAAACGCGTCTTCACATGTATTCGCCAGCCCAGCCAGGGACCGACCTTTGGCATCAAAGGTGGTGCTGCGGGTGGTGGCTACAGCCAGGTTATCCCGATGGAAGATTTCAACCTGCACTTGACAGGAGATATTCATGCCATCACCGCCGCGAACAATTTGCTGGCTGCGGCTTTAGATGCGCGTATGTTTCATGAGTCTCGCCAGTCCGATGAAGCTCTCTTCCGGCGGCTGTGCCCACCAGATAAAGATGGCAACCAGAGTTTCTCGCCCTCCATGCTGAAAAGACTGCAGAAATTGGGCATTGATAAGACTGACCCCAATGATTTAACAGAAGGAGAGATCAGCCGCTTTGCACGTCTCGATATTGACCCGGAGATGATAACCTGGCGGCGCGTAGTGGACACGAACGACCGCATGCTCCGTACAATCACGATTGGCCAGGGTCCCGATGAGAAAGGCTTCACCCGTGAGACCGGTTTTGACATCACTGTCGCCAGCGAGATCATGGCGATATTAGCACTGACAACCGATTTAGCGGATATGCGTGAGCGCTTCGGTCGCATAGTGATCGGCACAAATCGCCAAGGGGAAGCAGTTACCGCTGAAGACCTCGGTGTGGCTGGTGCGATGACTGTCATAATGAAGGACGCCATTAAACCAACCCTTATGCAGACACTCGAAGGGACACCGGTGTTTGTCCACGCCGGTCCCTTTGCGAATATCGCCCATGGTAACTCGTCTATCGTTGCTGACCGGATTGCCCTTAAATTGGCGGATTATGTAGTTACCGAATCTGGCTTCGGTGCTGACATCGGGATGGAAAAATTCTTCGATATTAAATGCCGCTACTCTGGTTTAATTCCGAGTGTAGTGGTCCTTGTGGCAACGGTCCGGGCTCTAAAGATGCACGGCGGAGGTCCGAAAGTATCGGCAGGAAAACCTCTTGATCCGGCCTACACCGAAGAGAATTTGGAACTGCTTAGGGCAGGTTTGGGCAATCTGCAAGTCCATATCAAAAATGCGCTTAGTTTCGGCGTCCCTGTCGTAGTTGCTGTGAACTCCTTCGCTGACGATACGGAAGCTGAGGTGGAGTTGGTCCGGCAAGCGGCATTGGAAGCCGGAGCGGAAGATGCTGCCGTTTCACGGCACTGGATGGAGGGTGGTGAAGGTGCGATCAAATTGGCGGAGGCGGTTGTTAAAGCTGCCGAAAAACCCAGCAACTTTAAATTCTTATACCCCCTCGACATCCCGATTAAAGAAAAAATCGAGACGATCTGCAGAGAGATTTACGGTGCGGTTGGGGTGGATTACTCACCCGAAGCCGAGGCGAAGATCGAACTTTACACGAAGTTGGGGTTTGATAATATCCCACTCTGCATGGCAAAAACCCATCTCAGCCTCAGCCATGACCCGAACCTGAAAGGGGTTCCTAAGGGTTTCCGCGTTCCGATCAATGATATCCGGGCTTCGGTGGGTGCTGGATTCCTGTACCCCTTAGTTGGCGAGATGCGCACCATGCCTGGTCTGCCAACCCGTCCGGTTTACTTTGATGTCGATCTTGACCTTGAAACCGGGCGCGTAATTGGCCTATTCTAGGGATTGGGCAGCGTGTAAAATTACGTTGACACCATCACAACAGCTGGCGGAGATTGGATAGGTTACTCCGCCAGCTGCTCATTTGTTATTACAAGAGATAATATATAAAGGTCGAGTGGTTTTGGGAGTACAACCTGTTAACAACTTGGCTCAAGGGTTAATGAATATCGCTTCTTACTCTTTATCTTTTTCGACCTAGTTCGCTCTGTGAACGATTGAGCAGCGGTTGAATCTATTCATAAACAATCATTCAAACGAAACGTGCTTTTGCTCAATTTCGTGCAAACATGCCAATGACCATAACCAAGATGATCATTACTGCAATCACTGTAAAAATGATTTGCTGAGTTCTCATCTTGCGTGCTGCTCTGGTTGATTGGGTTTTCTTTTTCTTGGCCATATTTTCTCCTAATCTAGATCAGACTTGATCGCTTCAGCGAGTTTCCGGTTGATCCCGGGGACTGACTCTAGTTCTTCAACTGAGGCCTGCTCGATTCCCTTTAGAGAGCCGAAATGCTGAAGTAGCTGTTTACGTCTTGTGGGACCGATCCCGGGTATCGCATCCAATCTGGATGCTAATCCCAGTTTCGTGCGCCGGTTGCGGTGAGATGTAATCGCAAACCGATGTGCCTCGTCGCGTATCCGCTGGACAAGATACAATCCTTGTGATTGGCGCGGTAGGATGATGGGCTTGCTTTTTCTAGGGACAAATAATTCTTCATTCTGTTTTGCGAGTCCAGCAATATGGATCTGATCCGCGAGCTCATATTGCTCCACCACTTTAATTGCCCTACCAAGCTGTCCTTTCCCGCCGTCTACCAGGATTAATTCTGGAAGCAAGGCAAAGGATGGGTCTGGCTTTTTACCCGGCGCATCCTTCGCTTCCTGGATGACACCCCAGCGTTTAAACCGGCGCTGCAGTACTTCTTCCATGCTGGCAAAATCGTCCGGTCCAGTTACGTTGCGGATATTAAAACGGCGGTAATGCTGTTTCTTGGGTACACCTTGTTCAAAAACAACCATACTTCCGACTGCGGCAGTCCCTTGGGTGTTCGAGATATCATAACACTCAATGCGGTTGAGTGGTTCGGTGATCTCCAGCGCGGCCTGCAGTTCAGCTAACGCTTCAGTCTGGCGGTGGCGGTCGGCTTGCCACTGCGCCTGTAAAGCCATCAGCGTTTCGGCGGCGTTCTCTGCAGCCATATTGACAAGGTCTTTTTGCTGCCCTGCCTCGGGGATAACTAGTTCGACCTGTCCAGCACTGCTTTTCTTTCGCAGCCATTGCTGGATTATTTGGGCTTCTTCAAGTTCGTGCGGTAGCAGGACCTGGGGCGGCACCATTGGAGATTGGTCGTAGAACTGCTTGATGAATTCGGCCATGACACTGGTGTCTGGAGATTCAGCTGTGCCCTCCAGCAAGAAATATTCCCGACCGATGAGCTTGCCTCCGCGTATGAAGAACACCTGCACGCAAGCTTCTCCATCCGAACGGGCCATAGCAATCACGTCCGAATCCACATATTCTGATGAGATCACTTTCTGGCGTTCAACGATGTTCTCGATCGCCCGCAACTGATCGCGAACTGTCGCAGCTTTCTCAAACTGCAGTTCATGCGCTGCTTTGTCCATCTGTGTCTGCAGTCGCGAGACGATTGGCTCTGTACGCCCCAACAGGAATTGGCATAAGTCGTCGATCATCTCTCGATACCCATTCTGATCTACTGCACCAACGCAGGGTGCGACGCAGAGTTTGATATCGTAATAAAGGCAGGCGCGTTCATCACCACCAGTGATTGTCCGGTCACATGTCAAGTACGGGAAAATCCGGCGGATCACATCTAGAGTCTGGTGTACAGCCCATACGCTGGTGTAGGGTCCGAAGTAGCGGGACCCATCCTGTACCATCCGGCGTGTAACAGTAACTTTGGGGAAGGGGTCTGCCCAATGGACTTTTATATATGGGTACTGTTTGTCATCTTTCAGCCGGATGTTGTAATGCGGGCGGTACTTCTTGATAAGGTTCATCTCCAAGATCAACGCTTCCAGCTCGGAATCGACGATGATCCAGTCGATATCACTGATCCGACGGACTAATTGTTGGGTTCTGCGATGATTCTGCGCGCTGTTGTGAAAGTATGACCGCACCCGGTTGCGAAGGTTGATCGCTTTACCCACGTAGATCACTTTCCCCGACTTATCTTTCATAAGATAACAACCAGGTTTAGTGGGGATAACTTTCAGCTGTGCTTCAATAAGATTTTCGTCTTCCATCGCGACGGTATTTTAACACGCTGCTCCGTGGATTGGTGCATGCTGGAGTGAAAATCACTATTCTCTCAGCTTGCCGGAGAAAGCCCATCAGTAAAAGCAGGTATAATTCCCCTTGCTATGGATACTGAATTGGAAGTGCTTGTTGGAAAGCTGCTGAGACAGTCCGGATTGCGCTTGGCAGTCGCCGAATCTTGTACCGGTGGTTTGATCGGTCATCGGATAACCAATGTGCCGGGGTCATCAACCTACTATATGGGCAGCGTTACGGCGTATGCGTATGAGGCAAAAGTGCGCATCTTGAGTGTGAAGTGGCGCACGTTGGAAACTTATGGTGCGGTAAGTGAAGAGACCGTTTTAGAGATGGCAAAAGGTGTCAGGCGGGCGTTGGCAGCGGATATCGGCCTATCGATCAGCGGTATCGCAGGCCCCGGCGGCGGAACACCTGAAAAACCGGTTGGTTTGACCTGGATCGGTATCAGTTCCTACTCAGCGAACCACGCCTGGCAGTATGTGTGGGCGGGCGACCGGTTGGCTGTAAAGGAGCAATCGGCAGAACAGGCCTTACGCTGTTTGGTCGAATTTCTTCAAGACCAACCGGAGAGCGAATCAGAGAGCTAACGATTTGCGGTCTGAATTCTTGAGAAATAAATCAGTGTAAAATTGATTTCGAGTATTGAAATAAATCCCCGCAGATGGGTAATGCGTTCTCTGCGGGGATCTTCATTATAGTAGTTTGGTAATCAGGAAAATAATATTACCCTAGCCGTGCTCTCTCTGTTTCTGCTGCGCTTCGATCCAGTTTTTGGAAAAGAGGCTCAGGGTTGCGCAATTTCCGTCCGGGCTCAAGTTCGCTTACCGCCCAGCGTCCATGGGCATCATCTGGCAGATACCGCAGCACAACATGTGTGCCGAGGTCGTCATTGATTTCTTCGGTGGTTTGCTGGCCAAATATCGGTTCATCGTATCCGAGATAGCTGTGCAGTCGCTCGCTCGTGAATGGCAAGAATGGTGCGAGGATGATTTTCAACGAGTCGATTGCTTTCAGCGCAGTATAGATCGATTTACCGGCCGCTTCCTTATCAGTTTTGATTTCAAACCATGGTGCAGCTTTATCGATATACTTGTTGACCTCCGATGCTAAACGGATGGCTTCAAATAGGCCATTTCGCAGGTGGACTTGGTCGATCTGCTCTCCAACGGTTTCAAATCCTCCTGCAATGATAACAAGTATTTCCTTATCAGCTGCCCGCAGTTCACCCGGATCGGGCACAACACCATCCCAATGTTTATAGGCGAAAGATAGCACCCGATTCGCTAAGTTGCCCCAGGTGGCGACCAGTTCGTTATTGTTGCGGCTGACGAAATCATCCCAATCCCAGTCGGTATCTTTGGTCTCAGGCATGTTCGCGGTCAGGTAGTAGCGTAAGGGGTCTGGGTCGTAGCGGCTCAAGAAGTCCAAACCCCACACTGCCCAATTGCGGCTGCCGGAGATTTTTTGACCTTCGAGATTGAGAAACTCGTTGGCGGGCACGTCATAAGGCAGGGTGAATTTCTTGTTATCCTGTTCGGAATAGATTTTCCCAAACCAATCACCGGCGCCGGTTAGCTGCCCAGGCCAAATTACTGCATGGAATGGGATATTATCTTTGCCGATAAAATAGTACCCACGTGCTTCTGGCTCGTACCACAAGTCCTGCCAAGCATCCGGATTGCCTGTGATTTTCGCCCACTCGATAGAAGCAGACAAGTAGCCGATGACGGCTTCAAACCAAACGTACAAACATTTCCCCTCCCAGCCGTTGACCGGGACCGGTATCCCCCAGTCCAGATCACGCGTGATAGCGCGTCCGTGAAGGTTGTCGGCAAGTATTTGTCCAAGCGATTGGCGTAGCACATTCGCGCGCCAGTAACCCTCCCGCTGGCGCAGGAAGTCGATTATAGCCGGCTGCAGCTTGCCTAAGTCTAGGTAAAAATGTTCGGTTTCGCGCAGTTCAGGCGTCGATCCATCGATCTTTGAGCGCGGGTCGACTAAATGGGTCGCGTCCAGTAAACTTCCACAGTTGTCACATTGATCTCCCCGGGCATTATCATAACCACACACGTAGCAGGTACCTTCGATATACCGATCGGGAAGGAAGCGTTCCTGCGTGGGTGTATACCACTGCTTCTGCCGCTGCGTGTAAAGATAACCGTTGTGGTGTAGTGCCTGGAATAACGCCTGGGCTACCTTGAAATGGTTCTCGGTGTGTGTGCTTGTAAACAGGTCGTAGGTCAGCCCAAGTTTTTGGAATAGCTCAAGAAAACCCTGGTGGAAGCCCTGATAAACTTCTATGGGAGTTGTCCCGACTGCTTCGGCGCGAACAGTGACTGGCGTGCCGTGGGCATCCGAACCTGAGACCATGATTACCCGGTTGCCAGCTAGCCGTTGGTAGCGAGCGAATATATCCGCCGGCAGGTACGAACCGGTGATGTTCCCGACATGGATATCAGAATTTGCATAAGGCCAGGCAACTGCAACCAAGATATTCTTTGGCATAGTATTCCTCCTCTCTACCTTTCAACCCTAGCCAAACAAAAAGGCTGTCCTGAAAGGGACAGCCCGAGTTGGTGTTTTGTGCGGGTTGGTTAGATTCCTCTAACCACGGCTGTCCGGACATGTGCGCAAGCTGCCGTGCACATCATCATGGAGCCAAGGCTTGTTGTACTGAAGCGTGATACGGACATGTTTTTACCCTCAACTCTAACTGCTGATGAGTTTATACTTGTGCGTAGATTTGTCAAGGAATTTACCCCTCGTACAGTAGGGTCTTAGAATTATATATATTCCTGCAACTGCCGTACCCGGCATGGATGTCGTAAACGGCGCAGTGCTTTCCCTTCGATTTGGCGGATCCGTTCGCGTGTCAGGCCAAATTTCTCGCCCACCTCTTTCAACGTATAGGGGTGGTTGTTATCGAGGCCAAAACGCATTCTCAATATCCGCGCTTCGCGCGGGGTGAGTGTGGAGAGCACTTCGTTCACCCGCTCTCTGAGCATGTTTTCATAAACCGATTGCGATGGGGTCGGTGTCGCCTTATCTTCGATGAACATACCCAGCTCTAAATCGTCTTCATCCCCGACTGGACTTTCAAGCGATAGCGGTATCCAGGACACCTGTAAGAGCCATTGGACTTTTTTTGGTGCGGCCTCCATTCTTTCTGCTAATTCTTGTGGAGTAGGCGGTCTTCCCAGGCTCTGTTCCATTTCATGGGAGATGCGGTAGAGGTGGCGGATGCGGTCGTTCATGTGGACCGGCAAGCGTATCGTCCGTCCCTGGTCTGCGATTGCCCGAGTGATCGTCTGCCGGATCCACCAGGTGGCGTAGGTCGAGAAACGGAAACCACGCTGGTACTCAAATTTCTCAACGGCTTTCATTAAACCGAGATTGCCTTCTTGAATTAAGTCAAGGAAAGGAACACCGCGTCCGATATACTTTTTTGCTATGCTGACAACGAGCCGTGTGTTTGCTTTGATGATGTGCTCACGGGCCAGTAGGCCATCATGGATGGTCGCTTCCAATTCGTGGCGCTTTTTTATATAATTCCGGAGTGGCAGCTTGCGTAGTTCTGTTTGCGCTACACATCCGGCTTCAACTCGTTTCGCTAGGGATACTTCTTCTTGGACGGATAAAAGCGGTACCCGGGACATCTCCTTGAGATAGATTTCCACCGTGTCATTGGGTGCAAGATGTTCAAGGCTGTTATGATGACCGATATCTTCGGTAGAAGATTCGACATCGCCTCCTTGAGCTTCCGGTTTTTCCAAGAACTCGACGCCTTCGTGCATTAAATAGGCAACCATGCGCTGCACGATGACTTCATCGTCTTCCTCGATCTTTATGAGTTCTTGTACGTCTTGCTGAGAGAGGTACCCTTGTAAGTCTGCAAGCTCAAGCAACCTTTCAATGGCTTCGGTAAAATTACCATTTTTGCCCGGATCAGCCATGCACATCCCTCCTGAGGAGCTGGCTTACTTATTGATAAGGGTCGCGATTCTTAAGTTGAATTCTCGTCGTTCAGCAGCGTCTTGAGGACCTCAAAACGCGGATCTATGGATCCATCCTGGTGGTTGCAGGTTGTGGTATTTAGATTCTCGCCACATATGGGGCAGATACCTTGACAGTCTTTGTTGCAGAGCGGGTTAATTGGGACCTCTAGCAAGCATATATTCTCGGAGCAGTGGGCCAAGGTTTATTTGACCGGATTCGGGTAAGATAAACTCAGTTCCGGGCACTGCGAGCCGGGAAAACGTGTACAATTCAAGGTAGTCAACTGTTAACGGCTGTGGAAATTCATTAAGACAACGTACACATTCGATTTGAAGTGTTGCTTGCAGATTTACCTGAACCAGAAGTCCTTGGGCTGTACGCGTTACACGCACAGTGCCTGTTATATCTCCCAGATTTAGGTCCGGGCTCAGGTGTAGCTCTGGGATGTCAAAAAGAAAATCCCGGCTGGTGCCGACCGGTTGGTTGATCAGAAAACCGACATTCAGCCGGAGAAATTTTTGTGAACTGTGCACTATTGTTACGATGATAGCACCATGGGGAATGTGAAAAAGATTATAACATAGATAGAATAAAGCGTCAAGAATTGCATTTAATTTTGCAATAATGAGGGGTGTGAAAATATATAATGATGATCATCAACAAGGACAAGTCAAATGGGTAAATTGCTAATTGCCAGCCAGAATCGAGGTAAAATCGCCGAAATAAAAGCTTTGTTGGCAGGTGAATTGTTGGAGCTGGTGACAGCAGATGAAGTTGAGATTTCCTTGACGGTGGAAGAGAATGGACAGTCCTATCACCAGAACGCGGCCATCAAAGCGAAAGCCTATACCCACGCTGCCGGGCTCGTTTCGCTGGCAGATGATTCTGGGTTGGAAGTCGATGCCTTGGGCGGCCAGCCGGGTATCCGTTCTGCCCGTTTTTCTCCCCAACCTGGTGCGACCGATGCAGACCGCCGGTTTCACCTATTGCAGCAGTTGGCAACCCACCCACGCCCTTGGCAGGCCCGATTCCGTTGTGTAGTAGCCATCGCCTGTCCTCCCGATTCCGTTTTCTACACCGAGGGGCTTTGTGAAGGGGAGATCATTCCGGATGAACACGGTGAGGGTGGATTCGGGTATGATCCCATCTTTTGGCTGCCGTATCTGCACCAGACGATGGCAGAATTGGATATGCTCCACAAGAACCAAATCAGCCACCGCGCACATGCGGTGCGTAAAGCCATCCCGCTATTGCGCGAATTGTTAAATAATCCTAAAAAATCTTAACCAACAGACCGATATTTTCGAGTATCATAAAGGCCATGCAACAGACTAGCACGACATCTTTACTGACGAATTGGGTCTCAATTACGCTGCGCTGGCTTACCTTGATGGGGATTGCCCTTTCCCTATCCTTTGGCAGCAGATTTTCCCCGGCAGTCGGTATTTTCCTCATCTTTGCCGCTTTGTGGAATGTGTGGTTGTCGGTCTGGCTGCTGGCGAAGCAGAATCGCTTTGCCCATAAACTCATCCTGATCGCGGTCGATATGCTCACCGTTTATGTGCTGTATGCGATGAGCGGAACGTTGGGTGGGGGGCTCGGTTGGACCGGGATCCTTCCGCTTATCACCGCCTCCCTCATGTACGGGCTGCTTGGCGCGGCCGCGGTGATCCCGATTAACCTGGTTGTGCAGGGGCTGCTGTCACTGCTCGATGGTGATCTCTACACAATCGGCTTGTTTTTGCTGACGCTGCTGCCGATCTACTTGATTGCTGGGGCTGTTTTTGGTTTTATCGGTCAGCGGATGCTTCGTATCAGGGAGGAGGAAGCGCGTGCGCTTGTACGCACCCGTTTGGAAGCCCAACGCGCAGAACGCGAACGCAGCCGTGTGATATATAACCTGATCTCTACGTTGAGCTCCAGCCTTAACTACCAGCGTGTCCTCGAGACATCGCTGGACCTGAGTGCCAGTGCCATTGAAAAGATCGATGACGTGCACGACCAGATGGTTAGTGGTGTGTTGCTGTTTGTTGCGGATGAGTCAGGCGGCACCTATTTACAAGTTGGCTCAGCCCGCCGGTTTACCCAAGCGGATTTACGACTCACGCTTCGAGGCCGGCAAGGCGCCATCGGCAAGGCGATCGATGGCGGCAACCCGCAGTTAACCAGGGTAATCTCCCAAGATCCAGAATTGGGCATGATTGTCGCATTGCGCGTATGCCAGTCGGTGTATGTCGTCCCGCTGCGTGTGGGTTTGGACAATTATGGCGTGATGGTTTTCGGGCATCCGGAAGAAAAATACTTTACCCCAGAGCGTACCGAGGTCTTGGATATCGTTGGCAACCAATCTGTGATCGCTATTCAAAATGCACGCTTATACAGCGACCTGGAGCAGGAAAAAGAGCGCATCTTGGAAATCCAGGAGGATGCGCGCAACAAGCTGGCGCGCGACCTGCACGATGGCCCGACCCAATCGGTAGCTGCGATCGCGATGCGGGTGAATTTCGCCCGCCGATTGATCGACCGCAATGTGAAAGCGGCTGCTGAAGAGCTCTACAAGGTGGAAGAGCTTGCCCGTCAGACGACCAAGGAAATCCGCCACATGCTGTTCACCCTACGCCCATTGGTTCTTGAGTCCCAGGGGTTGATCCCGGCGCTTGAATCTATGGCGGATAAAATGCGCGACACCTACGAGCAAAATGTGATCGTTATGGCAGATCCACATATCGTCAGCCAGATGGAGGATAACAAGCAGGGTGTAGTCTTCTATATCGCCGAAGAAGCGGTAAACAATGCCCGCAAACACGCTGAAGCCTCTCACATCTGGGTGCGCTTGCACCCGCTGGAAGCTGGATTGGCGATCCTGGAGATCGAGGATGATGGCGGTGGTTTCGACCTTGAGGATGTCGATAGCGATTATGAGAAGCGCGGCAGCCTGGGGATGGTCAATATGCGTGAGCGGGCAGAGTTGGTGAATGGGCGGGTGAAGATAGATTCAGCTCTGGGACGCGGCACCCGTGTCTCGGTGATCATCCCACTAACCGAAGATGCTATCGAACGTGTTCGCCGCACGTTATAAGCGTGGTGAGCAATGTTAAGCGCCAGCGGTTGCTGCGAATTACCGGTTTTGCTTTATTAGCTTTCATACTTTTGTGGTTGCCAATTGAAGATAATGCATTGCGTTGGCCAGTCTTTCTGGCACTGCTCAGCGGCATCTGGCTGGGCGCTTTTTTGTACTATCGACTGGTTGGCCGGTTTGGCTGGAAACCCTGGTATGCTCCACTGATCGGCACGTTTTCCGGTGCGGCTGTGTCGGTCTTTGCTATCGTCTTGATGCTCATCAAGAACGGTGCTCACAGCCATGGGACACCAGACTACTCGGCGATTGAATTGTTATATGTGCTACTGCGGATACCCTACTGGGTGTTGGGTGGCTGCCTGATTGGGGTGGGGATCACGATCTTTTCAAAGTACTCGCTAACCTGATATCATCACTTTTGATGGACCCCAGACACCGTACTGGAGCAACATACATGCCACAGTGGAACGACCTGTATTACCAACTGCACCAGAAGGGGGAGCAACCGACCGTGGTTTTAATCCATGGTGCGGGTGGAACCCATTTATTCTGGCCGCCGGAGATCCGCCGCTTGCCACAGGCTAGCGTATATGCGCTTGACCTCCCCGGGCACGGCAAATCCAGCGGGTGCGGGCTCCAATCTATCTCTGCCTACGCCGGGGTTCTCCTTGAGTGGGTTGACGCGTTGGAATTGGAGCGGGCATTTTTTGTCGGGCACTCCATGGGCGGCGCGATTGCTTTACAGTTTGGGTTGGAAAACCCCACCCGAGTCCTCGGCCTGGGCTTGTTAAGCACCGCCGCACGCTTACGGGTAAACCCTGACCTGCTGGAACTAACCTCAACATCAACAACCTACCCCACGGCGGTTGCAAAGCTGGTCAGTTGGTCATTCTCTCCGGAAGCCCCTGAACGATTACAAGAATTAGCCCACAAGCGGATGCTGGAGACCCGCGCAACCGTTTTGCATGGTGATTTGCTGGCCTGCAGCGAGTTTGATGTGGTACCGCTCTTGGCAGAAATCAACCTGCCAGCCCTGGTGCTGTGCGGTGCCGATGATAAGATGACCCCATTGAGGCAATCGCAGTTTTTAACGGCCGAGCTGCCCCAGGCCCGCCTGGAGGTCATCAAGGCTGCTGGTCATATGGTTATGCTCGAAAGACCACAAGCTGTTGCACAGGTCTTAACGTCCTTCTTAGGAGATATAACCACCGCGTATTAACCCAGCATTGGCCGGTAGTCTGACTTGCCATTTTTTAGCCGCCTGGGTATAATCTGGTTTCACAATCGAATGGGCGGTTAGCTCAGCTGGTTAGAGCGTTGCGTTGACATCGCAAAGGTCGTTGGTTCGAGTCCAATACCGCCCACAGAATTGGACCTATTCCGAACCGCATTCGGTACCGGTCGTGCAGTTTCTTGCTATGCTCCGTTTTGAACAGCGGGACAATTTAGCGGAACTGCCGATCGATCTGGATAGGAGCGGTCGGGATGATTTCTTTTAATTCCATAAGTATTTCGCAACAATCAAGTACAGGCGTTTTCATCGATCAGCACATTACGGTGAAAGCTGCAGCTGAAGCTACTGGCTACAACATCCAGCATCTACGGGAAATGCTGCGTTAAGGCGCATTGAAAGGGATCAAAATCGGCCAAATGTGGTTGATTGAAATGGATGACCTGGAAGCGTACCTAAAACGCGTATGAAGCACTTCAGACCGCCGCTGTGGTCCGAGGTAGTTTTTTTGATTTGGCACGTTTACATTCATAAACGTGGGATGTAAACAAATGTATACAACAGGAAATAGGAGGTTCGACATGAGTGTCATGGTATTAGATTCTGGAAATTCAATCATCAAAGCAAAGATTGCACGACGACAGATTAGTGAGGTCGCTTTTCCCCATGCGATGAAGCAGCTGACGGAAAGCGAATATGACAAAATTACCAACCGGACTGGGCTGTAAAAACAGTCCACTGATTATTTGTGGATCAATGGAAAACCCTACGTGGTCGGGGAGAGTGCTGAGCGGCACAGGTTGATCACACAGCGTACAAGTACAGCACGCTACACACGAGATTACTACGGTATTCTAGCAGCGGCAGCTTTAGGCCGTTAATATAATCGGGGTCGAGAAATATCAGTATTTGGCAGCCATCCTCCTGGTGATGTCCAGTTTCGACATGACTTGATGGAGGCCGTAGTAGGAGATTGGTATATTGAGCTCAAAGGCAAAGAGCGCCACTTTCGGGTAAGCTACGCCAACACCTTTGACGAACCAGTTGTGGCGGATTGATGAATGTGATCCTGACCGAAGATGGCCAGCACTACCAACACGCCAACATCAACGGTGGGCGTGCCTTAGTCATCGATATCGGATGTCACACGACAGATTGGCTGGCGGTCAATCCAGGTGGTGAGATCGATTACAGCCTAGCACGTAGCATTCCACTGGGAATTCAGAGCGTGCTGACTGATTTCGAGGAAAGCTTTCGGTCAAACAATTTGGAAGTCGTTAAGGATACATCTGTGCTACCACCAGACCGTATTCGAAAGGCACTTGTCACAGGTGTATTTGAGGGTGGAGGGGAGAAGTATCCATGCGAGCAGGAAGTTGAAGAAGCCACCAGTTTGATGCTTAACCGGATCGCAGATACTTACCAACGAATTGCTGGAGGGGCTTTTAGTTGGGATAACATCATCTTGACCGGTGGTGTTAGCGCATTGTTGTATCAAAAACTCATCCAAATTCTAAACCACGAAAACGTGATTTTGGCTGATGATGCCAGGTGCCTTCATTTGGCGAATGTGCGGGGGGCATGAAGCTCTGGCGGTTGTATAAGGCATTGAATATTCTATGAGTGAAGTAATCAGCTTCCGACTAAACCCTGAAAACCCACGCGAAACCAAAGCGCTAACTGTCCTTCAGGATTGGTTATCTCAGGGATTCAGTACTCGCCATACCATAACGGAAGTTCTCCTGAAGGTGGATTCTGCTAACTCCGAGGCAATTGATATTGGAGCGTTGAACGATTTGTTGAATCAAATCAAGGAACTCCTGGAGAATTTCGAAATAGGTTAATTTAGTAAAACACCGAGCGATGGCAATTTATTAGAGGAAAACCTTTTAGATGGGTTGGTCTCCTCGATTCTCAAGGAAACTAAACCTGGATTGAGATCAGATAGCTAGCACCGGAAAAATATTTGTATAATTTTGATATGACGTATCCCGAAGTAAATAATCCAAGATAATTAAATAAAGACAGCCCCAACAATCAAATACAGGCATTTTCATCAATTAGCACATTTCAGTGCAAGTTGCCGCTGAAGTATTTGGTTATAACATCCAGTACCTGCGGCGTTTATTACTTTCAGGCGCGCTCGGGTGGGGTCAAAATCAGCAAAATTTGCCAGAAGATCTGCTTTGAATTGAACAACTTTTTAAACAGGGCAGGTTAGATAGCTGTCAGACCACCCCATACTATTTTTTTGAATCTGGAATATAATCTACTGACACGTTCCACAAGAAAGAGCTGAATATTTGCGCTCAGATAAATCCCCCTTCTATGAAGTACCACAAACTTTTGAAATGGATCAAATTCGTTTGATCCAATGGGAGTGAATATTCTGAAAACAACGGTCTCGATCCTCACCTTGATGGTGACTTTATGCTTGTGCGGCACCGCCCTGGCGCAGAGCGGCGATCTTCCCACGCCCGAACCCGTCATCCTGACAGACGAGCAGGAAGAATACCCCTTGGGACTGCACCTGGAAATCCTGGAGGACCCCGGCGGAGAGCTGAGTATTGCAGAGGTCTCTTCTCCCGGAATTTGACTCTCAATTTGTCCCCAGCCAGGTAGAAGTGCCGAATTTTGGATACACAAACAGTGCTTACTGGCTCCGGGTTAAAGTTCAAAATGAAACTATCCAGACCGACACAGTGGCTGCTGGAGGTGGCTTTTGCCAATATCCATTTCATTGACCTGTATACGCCTTCGCCGGATGGAGATGGGTTTGCTGTTAAGCAAACGGGTGCCTTGCGGTCACCCGAGACACGCGACATCCGTCACCCACATTTCATCTTCAACTTGAGCGTTCCACCCCAAAGCCAGCAAACCGTCTACCTGCGAATCCAAAGCGAGGCTTCGATCGCCTTACCGCTCATCCTATGGGAGCCGACCACTTTCTTTAATCAGTCTCAAGAGTCCCAGTTGCTGCAAGCGTTAATATTCGGCGCCTTGCTCAGCCTGCTGATTTATAACCTTTTCCTACTTGTTTCATTACGGGAGGCCAGCTATCTTTATTTAGTGATTTCTCTGGCCAGTATCATCGTATTCGATTTGGTCTATACGGGTTATTTGGAGATTTATATCTTTCCCAACATCTATCACCTGAGACAATATTATATGAAGTTGTCTTTTCCGCTAGTATTTATCTCGATAATCCTATTTACGAATACTTTTCTGGAACTGAAAACGCAGCTCCCGAAACTTTACTGGCTGAACCTCGCCATATTAGCAGTCTGGGGCGTGCTCTCGCTCCTGATTCCGTTCGCCAGCTATCGAACCACTGCCATTTTAATGATGCCGTGGGGATTGTTTTCCTTGGCGATAGCCCTGATTGCCGGGAGTGTTACCTGGCTGCGAGGTTTCCATCCCGCCCGCTACTTCATGATTGCCTGGCTCGGTCTGATTATTACTTTTTCACTTGTAATGCTGGTGCGGCTGGGCGTTGCCCCAAGCTCCATAATCACTGAGAATGCCTATCGTCTGGGATGGGTGTGGATGGGGGTGTTCTGGTCGCTCGCCCTGGCCGACCGCATCAACCTGCTGAAAGCTGCAACAGAAGCTGCCAACCGCGATTTAATGACCAGCAAGTACCAGCTATCTCAAATCCTGGAAGGTTTACCGCTCGGTGTGGTCCTTTATGGCCAAGACCAGAAACCAAAGTATGTCAACCAGCGCACGATCGAGATCCTAAGCAACCCGGAGCTGGAAATCCAGGTGGATATCTCGGTTGGGCGTACAATGGCACAGGCGATGAGTTATTTCTCGATGAAGGAGGCCGGCGGGGATCAAGACTACCCCCTGGAGCGCATGCCGGTTTACAGCGCTTTGCGTGGCGAGTCAGCCTCCGTTGATGATATTGAGGCAGACCTGGTAGATAAGCGCGTCCCGCTGGAAATCTGGGCCAGTCCGATACTGGATGGCGCGGGCGAGGTCGAATCTGCCGTGGTTGCCTTTCAGGATATCACCCAGCGCAAACAGGCGGAAGCCGAGTTGGTTGAATACCGCAAAAATCTCGAGGCGTTGGTGGAGCAGCGCACCGGGGAGCTGCAAGATGCCCAGACCCAGATCGCGACCCTGTTCGATAGCTCGCCATTGGGTATTGGTATGGCAACCATTGAAGGAACCATCGTGGGCGTAAACCAGGCGCTGCAGCATATCACCGGGTATACGGAAGAAGAGCTGCTGAATCTGAATATTGAGCAGCTTTATGCTGATCCAAAGCAGCGCTACCAGGTGCTCGAGCATTTAAAGGCATCTGGAAGCTTGCATAACTATGGCATTAAGCACCAGAGACGCGATGGCAGCATCTACTTTGCCAGCCTGAACCTGAGCAGTTTAAAAATAGCCGGTAGAGAGTTGCTGCTTTCGGTTATCGAAGACGTTTCCGAGCAAGTTGAAATGAGAAATGCCCTGACTGCTCTGCATGATATCTCGCACGACTTGTCTTTGATGGATAATCTAGATACCCTTCTCGAGCATGCTGTGGGACATTTCCACGAGATTTTAGATTTCGAAAGGGCAACCCTTATGCTGGTGGAAGAGGACGAAATATCACTGACACTTCATGCCTATCTTTCGCCAACTCTGCCTCCTGGGCTCACTGTAAATCATATCCCGATCAGCAGCCAGCTTTCCATCCAAGCAGCCCTGGAAAAAGGGGAAACAACCTATGTGCCAGACATGCTTGCCGTTGAGGCCATCCAAGCTGATCTTGATACCATCGAGATTGAGCGTTTGGCTAGCGCGCTAAAACTTTCGAGGAGCTGGCTCAGCCTGCCTTTACAAGTGGGGGGGCGTAAGATTGGATTGTTCAATCTCCTGCACGGAAAGGTAAATCGATACACCGAGAATGATCTCGAACTAGCGCGTACATTTGCCAATCAGTTTGCGATTGCCATCGACAATATCCGCCTTAATGAACAAGCCAAATTGGTAGCTGCAGCTGACGAACGGTCCCGCCTGGCCCGTGAGCTGCACGACTCGGTGACCCAAACCTTGTTTACTGCCAGCGTACTGGCTGAGTCGGCCCCACGCATCTGGGATAAGGACCTGGGGATCGCTCGCCAGAATTTGGATAAACTCAGTGTGCTTATCCGTGGCGCATTAGCGGAGATGCGTTCTCTGCTGCTCGAGTTACGCGCGGACGAGCTGCATCAGCAAACCCTCGATCAATTGTTGACTACTTTGGTGGAAGGTGCGCGTGCCCGTACAAATGTTGCAATATCCCTAACGATGATGGACGATGCTCAACTACCAGGAAATGTGATCCTAGCATTTTATCGAATTGCACGCGAGGCCGTAAATAATGCCATTGTTCACGCAGCGGCAAATCGAATCAATATTTCTTTGACGAAAGAGCCAGACTGGATAACGCTTCATATCCAGGATGATGGTCGGGGATTTGACCCACAGGATGTTTCGGCAGGTCACCTGGGAATCAACATCATGGTTGAACGCACCGCAATTATCGGAGGCGATCTACGCATTCAGAGCGAACCAGGTCATGGAACACATATCATCGTCACCTGGTCCGACCAGGAAGGAGGTTCAGGTGAGCGTGACTGATCCAACACCGATCAAAGTGCTGATTGTCGATGACCATCCAGTTGTGCGTGACGGGTTGGGGAATATGCTGCTCGTTTTTGATGATCTGCAGTTGATCGGTGAAGCAGAGAATGGAAGCGCAGCGCTGGCTTTCTGCCACCAAAATACGCCTGATGTGATCCTGATGGATATCGAGATGCCGGGTATGAATGGCATCCAGGCTACCCGCGCCATACTTGAACAGTATCCCCAGGTGAAAATTATCATCCTGACCAGTTTTCCTAAGGACGATCTGGTCCAGAAATCGCTGGAAGCAGGCGCACTGGGGTACCTGATCAAGACCGCAACCATCGACACCATGGCAAATGCCATTCGCTCAGCCTATGCCGGACAGTCAACCCTGGCTTCTGAGGCGGTAGAAGTGCTGATCCGCGCGAAGACAGGCCCACTCAAACCAGGCAGTGATTTGAGCAGGCGGGAACGAGAGGTATTGGCACTCATCGCCCAGGGATTGAACAACGATGAGATCGCTGAACAGCTGGTGATCAGCCCTGCCACAGCCAGGCACCATGTCAGCGCCTGCATCCAGAAACTGGGCGCTGCCAACCGTACTCAGGCTGCCGCATTGGCGATAGAACACGATTTAGTCCCCTGATCTAGATTTTCCGCCAATTACCGACCAAAATAATTGTCAACAACAGGATGTGCAAAATGCATTTTGCACATCCTGTTGTTTTTAATGTATCTACCCAGCCCAAGGGTAGATGAAGATCCCAATTAAGCGTATGCTGGAAAGTGTCTCAGCTTGAGCAGTTGAAAATAAAACCAAGAAAAACAACCGGCATTCGTCCAGGTTTTGCGGTCAAGCTTGCTCAGATTTTCTTAAGCGACAAACCGCAAAACACAAAAATAGGCCACTCCGCCTATTGGAAGATGGATTGGATAACAGATGTTTTATGGAGCGCGGTATGACATACTAGTATCGTCGATTAGAGATTTAGAACCTATCCAAAAAACGAGAGATGGGGGGTGTTGTCGGGTGGTAGAGCAATAAAAATCCGGATCATTAAAGATGCATCCAATTGCTTTGTGCAGAACAATCACGGGATGGTAAAGATGCGTATATTTATTGCATGTGCGAATGGAAGACTCAGAATTGCCTTGCTATTATTTCTAGATCATGAGCCTGGTATGACCGTGGTGGGGTTGTCTGATCGGTTGCCAGGTTTATTAGCCCAACTGGAAGGCGCTGTGCCGGATGTGCTGTTGTTGGATTGGGATTTGACTATTCAACAAGGTGTAACGCTGTTAAGTGATATCCACAACCTCGAGTTTCCACCCAAGATCATTGTTTTATCCGACAAACCACAAGAGGAGGAAGCGATCATGTCAGCCGGAGGGGATTATTTTTTACCAAAGAATGCTCCACCGGATATGCTTTTACCTACGCTTGAAGTTATACGGTCACCTTAAATGGCGTAAATAGAATGTGGATCAGAATCCCTGGTCTGCATTGACGAAATGGCCTACGAAGGCCGCTGATCAATACAATGCGTGATCTAAGGGATATCAGTCTTTGAAGAACTGACACCCCTGAGCAATAATTACCAATTTTTATTAAGGAGGATAACCCAATATGTTGTTTCTTTAAAACGCTTACCATCTCGGGATTAAGGCAGTGATAGACCCGCCAACATGGCTTTTTTCTCCCGAGGCAATCTAAAAAAATCGTACCTACACCCCCCGCTCCTGGAGGCTAAGTAGGCACAAAAAATCATTCTAAATCATAGGAGAAGCACAAAATGAATACCATTAAATCAGTCGATGTAAAATCTTTCGTGATCTACGGCGCTGTTTTGGCAGCCTTATGGACTTTCGCGTTCGGTCTGTACTATTGGATTTTGGGCTGGATATTCGGCGCCCAGTCCTGGTGGATCGATATGAACTTATTAAACTGGTCGGTTTACGGCTTTTACACTTTCCTGGCAGTTTTCTGGCGCAGTCTAATCAACGCCTTGGGCGGCGCGCTGGGTGGCCTGGTTGTGGCGCTGGTCTACAACGCTGTGGCAGGCATGATGGGCGGGATCAAGGTTAATCTGGAGCAGTAAAGCCAGCGATAAATCATCACAGAATAATACGATGATTTTGAGAAATGCGATCGCGTCCATTTGGAGTAACTGTCCTGGCTGTTCTGGTAGGTGCGGTCGAAACGCTTCAATCAGCGCTTAGAAATAGAGAATAAGAGAGAAAGCGGGTTCAGTAAGCGTCTACGAATAAGCCCAGACCTGTCAGGTCTTATCCACAAAGTTTTTAGACGAGTCAACTAAGATTTGATTTCAAAGGAGTAATAACGATGCCAGGTAGACGTGGAGAACGGCGTGAGGAACGCCAGGAAGACCGCCAGCTCGGGCGACCGGGCGGTGGCGGCAAACATTACCAGATGCGTCAGAAGATGGCGGCCATCGGCAGTGATTTTTGGATCGAGAACGACCAGGGACAGAAAGTCTTCAAAATCGACGGCAAGGCGCTGCGAGTACGCTCGACTTTTGTCTTCGAAGATGCGCAAGGCAATGAATTAGCCAAAATCCAGGAGCGCAAGCTGAAAGTGAAAGACAGTATGGAAGTCGAAGGACCCAAGGGCGAGAATCTTGCGATGGTCAAAAAGGCCATCATCACCCCGGTGCGAGACCGCTGGGTGGTCAAGATCAAAAACGGACCAGATCTGGAGGTAACAGGAAATATCTTGGACCATGAGTACACCATCGGCGAAGGCCGTGACAAGGTAGCCGAAGTCTCCAAGAAATGGTTCCGGGTGCGCGACAGCTACGGCGTAGCCATCGATCCAGGCCAGGATGATGTCATCCTCCTGGCTGTGGCGGTCTGCATCGACGAGATGGCCCACGAAGGCCGCTGATCAATAACATATTCAGAAAGAAGAAGAGGAGATTAACATGCCTTGCTTATTTGCGATGTTCGCTGGTTTTTTCCCGAGATTGGGAACCCTATTTATCTGGCTAGCGCGCCCAAAAATGTTCAGCGTGGCGTTCAACGGTAGTTGGTTTTGGCCTATTTTAGGCATCATCTTTCTGCCGTTCACCACGCTGATGTACGTTATCCTGTGGTCGCCAGGGATTGGTCTGACCAGTTGGGACTGGTTTTGGGTGGTCATGGCAGTCGTGATCGATTTGATGCACTGGAGCAGCACAGCCTACGCTAACCGCGAACGCATCCCCGGCTATACAGCAACTCCCGGCTCGCCCAGCGTCTAAAGTGGCACACGTAAACTGCGTCAAACTCATTATTTAGAAAGAAAGGAGAATACTTATGTCTTACGGTCCAATCGACTTTATTGCCCTTGAGTTCCAGACCGACCAGCTTACCGGGGAGAGCTTGCCTGCATTGCTCGAGCTGGTCCAAAAAGAGATCGTGCGGGTGATCGATCTGGTCATCATCCTGAAGGATCAGGATGGGGAATACCAGGTGCTCGAGATTGAGGAACTGGCTCCCGATGTTTTGGCCGTCTTTGATCCGCTGGAGGTGGAAATCAGCGGCATCATCCAGGTGGAAGATATCGAGCTGATCGCGGAGCAGATGGAAGCGAACACCACGGCCGCCTTGCTGCTGATTGAAAACCTGTGGGCGATCAAGTTCGGGGAAGCAGTCACCCGTGCCAGCGGCCGGATGGTGATGTATGACCGCATCCCCTTCGAGGTGGTGAATGAAATGATGCAGATCTTTGCCCAGGCGGATGCCTAGGCATTTGCAAATGCGCTATAAGGTGCGTTTTTATTCCTAGTTTCTTATGCGCATATACTTTTTCAACAATTGAGACGATCACAAAATAACGAAACACAAGTACAGGAGGTTGATATGCCCAGAGCAAGAAGAGCAATGAGAAGAAGAAGTGTAGCGACCGAGTTGCGGTTGGCACCGCGGTGGTAGCCGGCACGGCTGGCGCGGTTCACCACCACCAGAACCAGAAATATGCACAGCAAGATGCCCAACAGCAGCAACAGTACGATCAGGCTTATGAGCAGGGCGCAGCCGACGCGCAGCAGGTTGCGCCTCCGGTTGAGCAGGCGCCGCTCCGCCCGCCGCCGGCCCCCGAAGAAGATGTGATCACGCAGCTCGAACGCCTGGGCGCCCTCAAAGACCAGGGCATCCTGACCGAGGAAGAGTTCGCCGCCCAAAAGGCCAAATTACTCGGAATATAAGTGAAATGGAGTAATTTATGAAAGTCCAGTAACCATCATACACTGGCACAAACAATTTTCAGAACGAAAACGATTTACAAGGAGCAATAATATGAGTACCGAAGTTGCAACAAACACAGCACAAGTCAAGGCCGATCACGGCACGCATCGATCGGCTGAAAGAACAACTCAGGAGCACCCCTGCGGAGGTGGATTTTGAGCGGGTCAGGATCATGCATGAGGTGTACGAGGATACCGCCGGCTACCAGCAGATCATCCGCAGAGCAAAATTCATGGCAACCCTGCTTGAGAGGAAAAAGATATACATCGACGACAACCTCTTCGTGGGCAGCATGGCCAGCACCGTCAATGGCATCTACACCTATCCGGAATGGCAGGTGGATTGGATGATCGAGGAGAACACCGTTGAGAAGTGCAAGGACCCGGAAGACCGCAAGGCGAACGAATGGGCGCTCAAATACTGGGACAAGCGCGCCCTGAAGCCGCGCACGCTTGAGATCTTCGAAAGGAAGTATGGTTTTGATCCGCGCCCTTCGTACAATTCCGGCTTCGTCATTAGCTTCTTTGACTGGCCCGGCGGCGGCGGCAACCTGGACTATCCCCGGGTTTACCGGAATGGGCTTGCCAGCATAATCAAAGAGGTCGACGAGCGAGAGGCGGCGCTCGAGATGCGGCTGCCGAATGCCGACAAGTTCGCCTTCTATGAAGCCAGCCGCATTGTCATGAAAAGCATTATTCGGCTGGCACACCGCTATGCTGAACTGGCCCGGGAAATGGCGGCGAAAGAGACGGATCCTGTCCGCAAGCAGGAACTGCTCGACATCGCCGAGATGTGCGAATGGGTGCCCGAGCATCCAGCCCGCAACCTGAGAGAGGCCATCCAGAGCCACTTCTTCTGCCACGTCATCGCGGAGATCGAACAGGTGGGCTGCGGCTATTCGGAGGCTTACCTGGGCCAGAACTTCGAGCCGTTCTACCAGGCTGACAAGGCTGCCGGTCTGATTGACTATGACGAGGCGGTCTTCATGTTCGAGAACCTCGTCATCAAGCTGAACGAGATCGGCTATTACTATGGCGAGAAGGTTGCCCTGCAGAACTCTGCCGACCTGGGCCAGAGTATCTCGCTTGGCGGTTATACCGAAGATGGAGATGACGCCACCGCAGAAATGGATTATGTGGTCCTGGATGCATGCAACTACCTTCACCTGCCTCAGCCTCCGCTGACGTGCGTCTACACGGAGCAAATGAGCGGTAAATTCCTGGAAAAGGTCCTGGATGTGATCGGCACCGGTATCGGCATGCCCCAATTCGTCAATGGCGATGTGATGGTGAAGCGCGCCTTGAATCTCTTTGCTGACTCCAAGAAGGGCCTCACCCTCGAAAAAGCCAGGCGCACCTGCATTGGCGCCTGCGTGGGTTCCTACATTCCCTACGAAACCGGTCACCCGGTGGAAGGGCAGCCCAACCTCGGAAAGGTGCTCGAGCTGGCGATGAACAACGGTTTCGATCCACGCATTAAGCAGCAGGTCGGACCCAAGAGCGGGGATCCCGAAACTTTCGAGACCTTCGAAGAACTCTACGCGGCATTCCAGGCGCAGATAGATTTCAATGAAGAGGTCCTCCGCCGGGGCGCCTGGATCGCCAGCATGCTGTGCGCTGAATTCCTCCCGACGACCTGGCGCTCGCTGTTGACCGGGGGCTGCATCGAAACCGGCACCGAGGTCTGGAACGGCGGGGCCAATTACTACACCACGGCGCAAATCGTGGTCGGCAGTGTGGATGCCGCCAACTCGCTGATGGCGGTGAAAAAGCTGGTCTATGACGATAAAAAGATCAGCATGGCCGAGCTGAAAAAGGCGCTGGCCGCCAACTGGGAGGGATACGAGCATGTCCGCAAGCTGTGCTATGAAGCGCCCAAACATGGCAACGACATTCCTGAAGTGAACAAGCTGGTTCGCAGGGTGACCAATAGTATCTATGATGCCTTCCAGAAGGTAGACGGCGGCGGCAACTACATCAGCCAGGACATCAAGTCAGCGCCGGATGCCTATACCAAGAGCGTCCACAACCTGATGGGGCTGGTGACAGGCGCGCTGCCGAGCGGCAAGTATGCCGGGCAAGCACTGACTGATGGCAGTATGTCGGCCATGCCAGGCACCGACGTCAACGGACCCACCGCGCTGGTGATGTCTGCAGCGAAAGGTCAGGATGCCATCAAGTACACGGCCACGCACATGAACATGAAATTCCCGCCCGATCAACTGAAAACACGCAAGGGCCGGGATAACATCCTGAGTCTGGTCAAGACCCTTTTTGACAATGACGGCTATCACGTTCAGTTCAATGTTCTGGACACCGAGATCCTCAGGGACGCCCAGAAGCACCCTGAAAACTACCGCGACCTGGTGGTGCGGGTGGCAGGCTTCAGCGCCTTCTTCACCAAGCTGGCCCCGGGTGTGCAGGATGAGGTCATTGCTCGTACCCTGCAAAGTTTCGAATAGTGCTGAGATAAAGGATCGTACAGGTAAGGCGTGGCAACCCGCTATGCCTTACCTGCCTATTCCACTATAAAAACAATTCATAGAGGAGTTTTATAATGAGTACAGAAATTGGAATTGGCAGTTTTCTCAGGCGCATTGCCATCAATGTGGGCGCAGGTTTTGTTCCCGGTATCAATGCCGTCATTACCGGCGCCGCCATCGCGGCCGGCAAAATGGGTTGGGAGATAGTGGGCATCCGCGATGGCTTTGAAGGTTTGTTACACCCCGAAAATTACCCCGAAGGAGGCTTGGTCACCCTTAGCCCAGGGTTTATTGAAAACCTGGATCCCTCCGCCGGTGGCGCCCTGGGCCAATCAGCCCGGGTCGATCCCTTCCACGTCCGCCAGATCAACGAGTTGGAGATGGTGGAGGAAGTGGATATGTCGGATGAGCTTCTGAAAAGGCTCAAGTCAGAAAATATTGATGGATTGATTTCAGTTGTGGGTGGACACGGATTAACCATCCTTTACAAGCTCCATCGCAAAGGTCTCAATGCTGTGTGCATTCCCCGCTCGATTGATAACGATATCGCGGCTACTCCGGTTTCGTTCGGTTTCAACAGCGCCCTCTCAATAACGATTGAAATGCTCGATCGTGCAAGACTAGCAGCCCAAGCCGCCCGCAAAATTGCCGTGGTCGAGGTACAGGGAGAGCAAGTCGGCTGGATTGCCCTGCAGGCCGGCATTGCAGCAGGCGCAGATGCAGTGCTGATCCCCGAGATTCCGGTTGATCTGAAATATGTGGCCGGCAGACTAAAGGACAAAATGTCAGCCAGAAAGCCCTACGGGTTGGTGGTCGTGGCCCAGGGCGCCAAAATTATCCGTCAGGCTGAAAAAGAAGAGGTTGTTTCCTCGCTTAAAGCAACCCTTTCACCGCTGGCAACCGGCACTTCCAGCAGTGAACACGTTATTCTCACTTCTGGTCAGGCCGCCGAGATCGTTGCAACCGAGCTGCAACTGCTGATTGCCGAAGAAACCTATCCGCTGGTGATTGGTCCCTGGGTCAGGGGTGGTCGCCCAACTGCTGTCGACCGTCAACTGGGGATGGCCTATGGAGCCGGGGCTTTGCAGGCCTTGAAAGCCGGGAAAAACGGCGTCATGGTGGCTTTTCAACCGCCAGATATCAAGTTCGTGCCCCTGTCAGAAGCGATTAACAAAGTCAGAACTGTCCCGTTGGACAGTGAATTCATACAGATCGCCCTCTCCCTGGGTATCTGTCTAGGAAGGGAACTCTAATGGCTAACTTATCAGAAATAACAGGAAGAGTACTCAATATTCAGCGTTATTGCAGCCATGACGGTCCCGGCATCCGCACGACCGTTTTCCTGAAGGGCTGCTCACTGCGCTGCAAATGGTGCGGCAATCCCGAAAGCATCGCCCCCAAGCCTGAAATTTCATACGACCCCAAAAAGTGCACGGGTAAGGAATGCAGTGTCTGCCTGAAGCCACCCTTCCCCGAAGGCGCCTTCTATTTTGTGGATGGCGACGATGAAAAAGTGCAGGTCAACTGGCACCTGGCCAATGACTGCGATCAGGAAATGGCCTCGCTCTGCCCCACCGGCGCGCTCGAAATGTTTGGCAAAACCATGACGGTCGGCGAGGTGATCGCCGAAGTGGAGAAGGATAGTTCCTTCTACCGCAATACCGGCGGTGGCATGACGATCAGCGGCGGTGAGGTGATGCTGCAGCCCGACTTTGCGGCCGCTTTGCTGCAGGAAGCCCACAGTAATGGCTTCAATACGGCCATCGAAACCGCCTGCAATGCACCCTGGTCTTTTCTGGAGAAAGTATTGCCCCATGTGGATACGATGCTGCACGATAACAAACTGATGGATTCAGAGCGGCACAAAAAATGGACCGGTGTCGGCAACGAGCGCATCCTGGCTAACTTTAAAAAAGCTTACGAAACGTTTCCCGATATCGACTTTATTACACGCACACCACTGATTCCCGGTGTAAATGCCGATGAGGAGCACGTCAGGGCCGTACTGGCATTCATCAAGCCATATAAGAACGTGATCGACTATGAGCTGCTGCCCTATCACCGCTTTGGTCTGGGTAAGTACTTGCTGCTGGGCGAGGTGTATGAGCTGGACGATTACAAAACGCCGTCCGACGAAGTGGTGCAGAGGTTACAGGCCATCATCGATGAGGCCTTTGGCCGCGATAAAAAGGAAAGTTGACATTGGAAGGAGTTTACTGATGAGCGAAGAAATTACATTGTCAGAGAAGAACCCTGCTCTTGCTGAAACGCCTAAAGGATTGAACTACCGGGCGGTAATCGATACGAATAAATGTACTGTCAGCGGTGAATGCATCAAGGTTTGCGAGGTAAATGCCATCTACGAAGGCCCCGGGCGGATGCCGACGACGATTAGTTGTGCCACCACAGAATTGCTGCCGGGCAAGTCGGAGGTGGACCCAGATAAATGTACCGGGTGTGGGGACTGCGTTCCCGTTTGCCCTTCACATGCCATTGAAATGGTGCTCGTAGCTCAAGAGTAATGCTTTCGATTGGCTATTGTGAGCGGCAAGAATACAGATATGAAAAAAAGAGGAATAACTATGTCAATGTATCCAAAGAATATGTTTTTCACGTCGGAATCAGTGACTGAAGGGCATCCGGACAAGTTTTGCGACCAGATATCCGACGCCGTACTGGACGAATGCCTGAGGCAGGATCCACTGGCGCGTGTCGCCTGCGAGTGCTATGTGACGATGGGTTTGCTCAACGTAGGCGGCGAGATCACGACGAGTGCCATGTTTGACGTTGCCAGGGTTGCACGGGATGTCGGTAACGAGATCGGCTACACATCGCCGAAGTATGGCTTTGACGTCAACACCGCTGCAATCGTCAGGACCATTCACGCCCAGTCGCCCGACATCAGCCAGGGCGTGACCAGAGAAGGCGGGCAGATCGGAGCTGGGGACCAGGGACTGATGTTCGGCTATGCGTGCAATCAAACCAAAGAGCTGATGCCGCTGCCGATCATGTTAGCACACCAGCTGGCTAAGAAGCTTTCAGATGTACGCAAGCAAAAGGGGTTGCCGTACCTGGGCCCGGATGGGAAGACGCAGGTGACCGTGGAATATCGCGACGGGGTGCCCCTGCGCGTCGATTACGTGGTGATCGCTGCCTCGCACACAGATGAAGTTGTGACGCCCGACGGCAAGTTCACGACCGACAAAGCCAAGCAGGAGATTGTCGACAAGGTGGTGCGCCCGGTGGTCGGGGACCTGCTGGACGAGAAAACGACCATCACGGTGAACGGGACAGGCAAGTTCCTGGTCAGCGGCCCGCAATGCGACACGGGACTGACGGGCCGCAAGATCATCGTGGACACCTACGGCGGCTGGGCTGTGCACGGAGGTGGGGCATTCAGCGGCAAGGACCCGACCAAAGTGGATCGCTCGGCCGGTTACATGGCGCGGTACGTGGCTAAGAACCTGGTAGCAGCCGGACTGGCGGAGGAGTGCCTGGTGCAGCTCAGTTATTGCATCGGGCTGGTGGATCCGGTGTCCGTGTTGGTGAACAGCTATGGTACAGGGAAACTCTCTGACGAGGCCTTGTCAAAGCTTGTGCGCCAGGTCTTCCCGCTGTCGCCGCACGGGATCATCGATCACCTGAAGTTAAGGCAGCCGGTTTACCTCAAGACAGCCGCGTACGGACACTTTGGACGCAAGGAGTTCACCTGGGAACAGGTGGATGCTGTGGATGAACTGCTGGCCAAGGCAAAGCAATAAGCGAAAGTTAATTTGAACATGAGCGCCAAACGGCCAAGTGTTGGCGTTTGGCGCCTGTTTGAAAATGCTGCTCAAAAAGGAGATTAGAAAATGGGCACTGTTGAAATATCCACCCCCCATTCCACCCACCAGGTGCCCGAAGGCAAACTGACCAACCTGGGGCTGTATGTCACCGCCCGGGAAGCTTACGAAATGTGGCAGGCCGATCCCGAGCAGATCAAGGTGCTGGATGTGCGCACTTTCGAAGAATACGTCTTGATCGGCCATCCGGAAATGGCAGCCAACGTTCCACTGGCCTTCCCGACCTATAATTGGGATTCGAATAAGGGAAATTATTCGGTGGTGATCAATTCCGAATTCATCGCGAATGTGAAAGAGCGCTTCAATCCGGATGACACCATCCTGGCCATGTGCCGCTCCGGCGGCCGCAGTGCCATGGCGGCCAATGCGCTGGCCAAGGCTGGTTTTACCAAAGTCTACAATATCATCGATGGTTTTGAAGGCGATAAGGTGGACGACCCTGAAAGCGTCTATCACGGCAAGCGCGAGCGCAACGGCTGGAAGAACTCGGTTCCGTGGACTTATAAGCTTGACCCCAAGCTGGTCTGGCTGCCGTCTGAGGGCGAACTTGGAAATCCTCGCTAACACCCTGGACCTGTGATCTCGTTCTGACCTGGCTCACGCAACCACCTGTGGGGCAAAAGCATGAAGCTCATGGGCGGTGGCAATGCCTTACAACACCCAGAGAAAGCGTTCTGGAGAAAACCTGATGAGTAACAATTCGATTAGCTCGCAAAGCCCTTCAATGATGGTTCGATTGGAAAAATGGGTACCCGGTATTCGGGCGGTCCGCACCTACGATCGCGCCTGGTTGGCCAAGGATCTGGTGGCCGGCATCGTCTTATGCGCTCTTTTAGTGCCGCAAGGCATGGCCTATGCTGAATTGGCCGGTCTGCCGGCGATTACCGGTCTGTACACCACCATTATCTGCCTGTTCGCCTACGCTGCAATGGGGCCCTCCCCCTACCTGGTGCTCGGTCCAGACTCCTCCCTTGGCCCGATGATCGCCGCAGCCATCTTACCCCTGGCGATGGGTGATGAAGCCTATGCTGTCGCTCTAGCGGGGATGTTGGCGCTTTTCGTTGGCCTGGTATGTGCCGGCGCTGGAATTGCTCGCCTGGGGTTTATCGCCGATTTGCTGTCCGCGCCTGTTCGAGTCGGTTATCTGGCCGGATTGGCCGTCACGATATTTATCGGCCAGCTGCCAAAACTCTTCGGCTTTTCGACTGAGTCTAAATCCTTCATCGGTGAAATCAGCGCCTTCACCCAAAATCTGGATCAAACCAACATTTACGCCCTGGTTGTCGGCCTGCTTTGCCTCGGCATTATTCTGGGCCTGAAACGTTGGAAACCAACCTGGCCCGGAATTTTAATCGCCGTTTTGACCGCAATCGTGATTACCACAATTTTGGATCTGGCGGCCAGGGGTGTCGATACAGTTGGCATGCTGCCAAAGGGGTTCCCGGCGCCATCCTTCCCGCGCGTGGACCTAGCAGATATTCCGATCCTGGCAGCAACCGCCTTCGGCATATCCCTGGTAGCCATCGGAGATACCATCTCGACATCCGCCGGGTTCGCCACACGGCGCGGCTATGAGATCGACAGCGATCAGGAGATGGTGGGGATTGGCGCAGCCAATCTGTTTGCCGGGTTGTTTTCTGGTTTTCCGGTCAGCACCAGCGGCTCACGCACAGCTGTTGCCGAACAATCTGGCGCAATAACCCAATTGACCGGTGTGGTTGCCGGCTTATTGGTACTGGCGATGCTCTTATTTGTCCCCGGATTGGTGCAAAACCTGCCCCAACCTGCACTGGCCGCCATCGTCATCACCGCTGCTTTCAGCCTGTTCGACTTGAAAGCGCTGCAGCGCCTGTACACCATCCGCAAAAACGAATTTATCCTGGCGGTTATCTGTGCATTAGGCGTAATTTTTGTAGGCGTGTTGGAAGGGATTGTGATTGCCGTCATCGTCGGCATTTTTCAATTCTTCGAACGTTTCTGGCGACCCCATACGGCGGTACTCGGAAAACCGGAAGGTGTAGATGGCTACCATAATATCAATCATTATCCGGAAGCCACCCAGATACCCGGATTGCTGATGATTCGTTGGGACGCGCCCTTGTTCTTCGCCAATGCCAATATCTTCCGCAAAATGGTACGCGATGAGCTGGCTCAAATGGACACGAAACCGTATTGGGTTCTGGTGGCTGCGGAGCCAGTCACGGATGTGGATACGACAGCTGCGGATATGCTGATAGACCTGGATGAAGAATTGAACGCTGGTGATGTCCATCTTGTATTCGCAGAGTTGAAGAACCCGGTTAAAGAGAAAATTATCCGCTACGGCCTGCTGGATACGATTGATTCCCGCCACTTCTACCCCACATTGGAAACGGCTGTGGCTGCTTTTTACGAGGAATGGGAAAGTATTCTTTGACGATTACATACCAATCTGAGTTGATATGAAAGAGTGTGATGATGAATAAAACAGCAGAGGCAAAAACAGGTAAAACACGAGGGATTTCAGGTTACTTTCCCATCCTTTATTGGCTGTCAAATTATGACCGTTCTTGGTTAAAGGGCGACCTGATTGCAGGTCTTTCCGTCTGGGCTTTGATGGTGCCAACTTCACTGGGATACGCCGAAATCAGCGGCGTACCCGTGCAGCATGGCCTCTACGCCGCGGCATTTGGTCTGATCGCATTTGCGATTTTTACTACATCCAGGCAAGTGACCCACGGACCAGGTTCGTCTACCGCGGCTGTATTAGGGGCTGCAGTTGCCTTGCTTGCCTCGAGTCACACAGATGATGCTGTTGTAGTAGCTGCCGCGATCGTCATTGTTGCGGGAATCTTATATGTGGTGATGTCATTATTGAAGTTGGGATGGATTTCCCAATTCCTGTCCATGAGCGTTCTGACGGGGTTCGTTTTTGGTGTGGCCATTAATGTCGCAGTTGGACAACTGGACAAAATCACCGGGACATCTTCCTCTGGTGAGAATGTCTGGCGGGAATTGTTGGCGTGGATCTCGGTATTGCCAGAAACCAGCCAGCCGACTCTGGTTGTAGGGATTACCGCCCTGGTATTACTGTTTGGTTTCAAACTTTTCGCACCAAAAATTCCTGGTGCCCTGGTTGCTGTCGTACTGGGAATCCTTGCTACTGTATTTTTCAACCTTGGTGATCTGGGCGTGGAACTGATCGCAGAGGTACCGCGTGGGTTACCCAGTTTCAGCCTGCCAGATCTAAACTTGATCCGGGACAACCTGGCGACGATCGTGGGTGCCGCGGTTGGTTTGCTTCTGATTGGGTTTTCCGTGACCACAGCAGCGGTGCGTAACTATGCAAACAAATATAACTACCGCATCGATATCGACCAGGAACTGCTTGCCCAGGGTGCATCAAACCTGGCCTCCGGTTTTTTTCAGGGGATTTTTGTAAACGGCAGCTTGTCTAAAAGCCCGGTAGCCGACGACGCTGGCGCCAGGTCGCAGTTGTCCAACCTCTTCCAGGCCGCACTTATTATCCTGACTTTGTTGTTTTTAGCCCCCTTATTTTCTCTACTCCCGAATGCGGTATTGGGAGCGGTTATTATCCAAGCAGTTGTGACGGGAATGATGGATGTACGTGAAATGGCACGCGTCTACACCATAAAACGTGCAGAATTCCTGATTGCTTTACTCGCCCTGTTGGGTGTGATTACTTTTGGGATCCTGTGGGGCGTTGTCATTGGGGTAACCCTTTCCCTGGTCTGGTTAGTGGCTGTTTCGGCAAGACCGACAATCCCCGAATTGGGGCGCAAACCTGGAACCAGCGCCTTCTTCGACCTGCAGCAGAATCCCGAAGGCGAAACTTATCCCGGGTTGAGCATCGTGCGTTTCGATGGCGGGTTGATTTTTGTGAACACGAAAGCTCTGGGCGATCGCCTGAGATATTTACGATTGAGTGCGGATCCCCCTTTAGAAGGGATCATTCTCACGATGGAAGGTGTGAATTTTATCGATGTGGGAGGGGCTGATACGTTGAGCGAAGTTGCCAAAGCTGGCAAGATGTATGATATCGACTTCCGTCTGGTACGAGTAAAGCCGCAAGTGCTGGAAGTTTTGCAGAGGGAAGGCGTTTACGATCTAATTGGACCCGAGCGTATTCATGCCAATATCGCAGAGGCGGTTGAAGCTTACCTGGCGACCAGACGATCCCCAGTAGCTGGAAAAACCTCATTTTTAAACTGACCCCTTTCGAAATACTAGCGGCGATCAGTTGAGTGCGGCAGGTAAGATCTGATGAAGGTGTTGAGTGAACCAATTTGTTTATAATTTGAAAGGATCATATGGCTGTGCAAACTCAAGTTAAAGAAAATCAACCTAAAAAGATTGGTTTATTACCCATCCCACGCTGTGATGGTCGGCACTCCGGGTCGGCCAAGAGCAGAGTCAGGCATTGAAATTCCTATCACTTCAATCTAGCTAAATCAAAGGAGAATCCGTTGTATAGCGGAAATATTCCAACATTAGTAGAAACAGAATGGCTTGCCGCGCACCTGCAAGATAGTGATTTACGTATTCTTGATTGTTCGGTGATGATGGAAATCACCGATAAGGGCGATCGCAAATACAGCAGCGGGAAAGCTCGCTGGGAAGAAGGCCACATCCCCGGTAGTGTTTTTGTCGACTTCTTGTGCGGCGATCTGGGCTCCACATGCAATCCGGCGGTACCTTTGATGACCCCACTGGCTGATTTCGCAGCAGCAATGGAATCATTTGGAATTAGTGATGATAGCCAGGTTGTGCTCTACGACAACTCAAATCATGGGTGGGCGGCGCGCTCTACTACGCCACGCGCATCCTCTTACAGAACGGGTTCAATGCCCGCAATGTGGCAGGCGGTATGCTGTCTCTTTCGCATCTTGCGAAGTGATTGTAAGCCTGCTGGGTGAAGAATACATAACAAAACGACTCGTGCCGCCCGCCAACGTATTCCTGGATATGAGAGGTATTAAGCGGTAAAACTAAGGAGATAGCGATGCTAGAAAAATTGGATCAAAGCACTGGAAATATTTTAGGCTATAAGGCAGTTGGCAAGATCACCAGGGGGGATTACACGACTTTGACAGCAGGAATTGAAGCTTTGTTGCAGCAGGAGGAAACTATATGCCTGCTGCTAGATATGGAAGAATTCGAGGGGGAAAAAATAAAAGCCTGGGGCGCTGACCTCAAGTTCGGGCGCGAGTACCGCAAAAAGATAACGAAGATGGCCATTGTTGGAGACAAGAAGTGGCAGAAGTGGATGACCGCCCTGGTCGATCCATTCTTTGCCCACGAGGCTGAATTCTTCCCTATCGATGAACGCGATGCCGCCTGGGACTGGATACAGACATAGGGCGCGTTTTGGAAGGTGTTCAAGCTGTTGGATCCGACTAAAGTCTATGCAACGCAAGATATAGGATCGGAATTTACGCTTATGAAAGGAGGCACCCATGGCTAAGAAAAAATCAAAGAAGAAAGACAAGAAGAAGAAGGGCAATAAGAAAAAGAAGAAGTGATTTCCTGATCAATTTTCAAATAATAAGTCGGATCCAACAGCTTGACTGCTCTTTAAATGGGACTTACACATATGGAAGAAGCTTTATCAACCGGCATAAAATCATCAATCGAAACCAATACTGAGGTTGATGGACGCGTAAGCATCGCGAGTGAAAATACCGATAATGCCCTGATCGAATCAATTTGGGATGAATTGAACGGCTGTGTAGATCGTGAAAATATCAGCAGAACGATCCTGGAGGCCAAAGCAAGATACCAGAATGCTGCCATCAATACCTACCTACCGATATTAATACGACGGTATGTTTTTGAGAGGCTGCATGATCGCGAGTGAGTGAACTACCGGAGCCTGCCTGGCAGCGTCATCAAACTTTGGCGGTCTGTCTGTGGCTTTACGCATTTGCAGCGCTTGTGGTCCATCTTTGGTAAGGTTTTTTTTCAATTGCTGACGGCTGCTTCTGTGACACCTAGATGTCCAGAAATTTGGGCTTGCCCCATTTCTCTCAGGCTTGGAGTGGGCACACCCCTTTCTATTTGCCGTCCAGCCAATTGTTCTCGAGTAAGGTTTTTTGGATGCCATGGCATCCAAATAGCTTAACCCATTAATTCGAATGTCAATAGTCTCGGTATATCACAACCCGGCAAGTATAATAAGGGCTTACCATCATCAAGGATAAACAGTAATGCTGTGACCATCACTGGATTAATCGGACCGGTGGCACCCCGCAGGCAGGCAAGCTCTATGAAATATCAATTCAAAAGTATCTAAGTGAGAGGAGATTATCATGGCCAAGAAAAAAGGAAAAAAGAAGCAGAGCAAGAAGAAGCAAAAACTCGAACAGGTCCAGGCTCAAGTACCTAACGAAGCCGGAGCCACTGCCGAACCCAAGCCCAAGATGAAGCGCAAGGCTTTCGAGGCTGAATTGAGACCCCTCCAAATCGAGTTGGTCAAAATGCAGGAGTGGGTCAAAGCCAGTGGGGCCAAGATCTGCGTGGTTTTTGAGGGTCGCGATACGGCCGGTAAAGGCGGCATCATCAAGCGTATCACCGAACGAGTCAGCCCGCGCGTCTTCCGCGTGGTTGCGCTGGGGGTCCCAACCGATCGGGAGAAGTCACAGATGTACTTCCAGCGCTACATACCGTATCTGCCGGCAGCCGGGGAAGTGGTGCTTTTCGACCGCAGCTGGTATAACCGGGCTGGTGTCGAGCGAGTGATGGGGTTTGCCACCAATGAACAGGTAGAGACCTTTATGAATTACACACCCGCCGTAGAAAAAGCCATCATCGGCTCGGGTGTCACACTGATCAAATACTGGCTGGAAGTCGGAATGGAAGAGCAGGCTAAGCGGTTCAGGGAGCGTGATGTCGACATGCGCAAGATCTGGAAGCTCAGCCCGATGGACCTCGAAGCTCAGAAACGCTGGTATGACTATTCCAGAGCGCGCGATGCCATGTTTGCTGCCACAGATACGCCGGAAAGTCCCTGGTACGTGGTGCCATCAGACGACCAGCGCCGGGCACGGCTGAACTGCATCACCCACTTCTTGAGCCTGATCCCCTATGAAGATGTGCCGCGTGAACCGATCAAGTTTCCGAGACGCCAAACCAAGGGGAAATACCAAGAACCAGACTATCCCTATCGCTATGTCCCAGATAAGTTTTGAGAGGAAGGAAAACATTCATGTCTGATACAACAGGAAATCAACCGAATTGGTACACCTTAACCCCGGAGGCGGTCGGCAAAGAACTGCAGGTCGATCCAGCGAAAGGGTTGAGCGCGGCTGAGGTGCAGCAGCGGCTGGGTAAATACGGCCCCAATCAACTGGAAGAGAAGAAGAAAGAGCCCGGCTGGCAGGCGTTTCTACGCCAGTACCAGGACCTCATGCAGATCGTCCTGCTGGGCGCGGCGATCATCAACCAGATCTTCACCGGAGAATGGGGAACAACGCTGGTGCTGGTCGTCCTGACCATCTTCAACGCAGTCTTGGCCCTGCGGGGGGAGGCCAAAGCAGAGGCCAGCCTGGCAGCCCTGTCCAGTACGATGAAGGCCATTACCCGTGTGCGCCGGGATGGCGAGGCGAAAGAGGTCGAGGCACAGGAATTAGTGCCGGGTGATATCGTCTTAATGGAGGCGGGTGATCTAGTCCCGGCCGATGGACGTCTTTTTGTCACCGCGACCCTCGAGATCGAAGAGGCCGCCCTGACCGGTGAGAGCGTCGCTTCGCCCAAAGACACCGAAACGATCGTCAAAGCCGATGCCCCTCTCGGCGACCGCCATTGCATGGCGTATATGAACACTTCGGTGACGCGTGGACACGCCGAAATGATCGTCACCACCACCGGTATGGGCACCGAAATGGGCAGTATCGCCGACCTGCTCAACAAAACCGAGGTGGATAAAACACCGCTGCAAAAGCAGCTTGACCGCCTGACCATGATCATTGCGGGATTAGCCGGTCTGGCGTTCGTTTTAATGGTGATCCTGGGCTTAAACAACGGGCAGCCCCTGGACGCCATATTCATCGCCGGTGTGGCGCTGGCTGTGGCTGCTATCCCCACCGGACTGCCGGCCGTGGTCACGACCATGTATTCCATGGGTACGCGTGCGTTGGCAGACCAGAACGCGATCGTCAAACGGCTGCCCTCGGTGGAGACGCTGGGCTCCGTGTCGGCGATCTGCTCGGATAAAACCGGTACGCTGACCCTCAACAAGATGACGGCTGTCGAGTTCACCGTTCCCGGGCAGAATCGCTTCAGGGTGACCGGAGAAGGTTACGGTACACAGGGGACATATGATCTGGCCAGCAGTGATGCTGAAGGAAACCCCTGGCAGAAAGGCACCCTGGCTTACAGCACCGAAGGCAAGCTGCTGAGCGCCGGCGGCGCCAGGATTGATCTCGACCAGATTATGCTGCCTATGGCGCTGTGCGCTGACGCCCGTCTTGATGACAACGGCTTCTTGATCGGCGACCCCACCGAAGGGCGCGCTGATCGTGCTGGCCGAGAAGGGCGGTATCAGCGTGGACGGCGCCCGGGAGATGTTTCCTCGGGTCGCTGAGGTGCCCTTTGACTCGGACTACAAGTTTATGGCTACATTCCACAACATGGAAAACGATCAAGGCCAACCAGTAGTGCGCTGCTTTGTCAAAGGCGCGCCGGATGTGTTGATCGCCCGGGGAGGTTACTACTGGAACCCTGGTGGAGAGGCCGTACCGGTCACGGATGGTAACCGCCAGTTGGCGCTGGATGAGAACGAGCGCATCGCCAAGGCGGGTGAACGAGTGATGGTGGTGGCCCGGCGTGACTTCGACCCACAGGCATTCGACCCGAAGAGTAATTTGATCGACCAGGTCAATGACCTGACCCTCCTGGCCATGGTCGGAATCGTGGATCCGCCGCGCGGCGAAGCCAAAGACGCCATCGCCAAATGTCACAGCGCCGGAATCCAAGTGCGCATGATCACCGGCGATCATGCCGTCACAGCGGCGGCCATCGGTCACAAACTGGGCATCGAAGGAATGGCCCTGACCGGCGCCCAGTTCGCCGCCATGAGCGATGATGAGCTGAAGGGCAAACTTGACGAGATCGGCGTTGTGGCGCGTGTCACCCCTCAGGACAAGATCCGCCTGGTGAGCATGCTCCAGGAGCAGGATAACATCGTGGCCATGACCGGAGATGGCGTCAATGACGCGCCGGCTTTGAAGAAGTCCGACATCGGCGTGGCCATGGGCATCACCGGCACCGAAGTCTCGAAGGGGGCCGCGGTGATGATCCTGACTGACGACAACTTCGCCACGATCGTCAAGGCGGTGGAGTTCGGGCGGGGCATCTACCAGAACCTGTTCAACTTCGTGCGCTTCCAGATGACGCAGCTGGTGGCCTATGTCTCCGCTTACCTGTTGGCCGCGCTGTTTCTGGTCCTCGGCGGCACGCCGTTTTCGGCGTTCGTGGTACTGTGGGTGAACTTCCTCGTGACGGTCCCGGTTGCATTAGCCCTGGGGTTTGACAAGCCTGCCTCGGATCTGATGGAGCACAAGCCCCGACCGCTGAAGCAGCCGATCCTTACCACTCCCCAATGGGTGCGGATTGGCTTCATCGGGCTGCTGACGGCGATCGCTACGGTCTATCTGGAGTCAGTTTACGAGGCGGATGGCATTGCTACTGCAGCCAGCATTGGATTTGTCGCTTTCGCCTTGCTCAGTGTCGCCATGGGTTTGGGGGCACGCAGTGAAACCGCAACCGTTTTCAGACGTGACGTTTTCAGCGGTCGACGCCAGGGTGTAATGTTTGCTCTGGCTCTGCTTTTGACCTTTTTGCCGACGGAGTTGGGTTTTCTCCAGAATTTGCTGGGCTTGACTTCCTTGAACGGCGATCAATGGCTGATCTGCATCGCTTTAGCCTTCGGATTGCTGCTGGTAGATGAAGTGATCAAGTTCTTCCTGCGCAGAAGCCGTGCGTAGCTGGACGGAGTCAGCCCGTTGGTGGAGGGCAGGGTACCGTACCCTGCCCTCACCTACCTGGTCATGTCAGTCGGTATGACACCGGGAATACCGCAGCCAAATAAAAGAATCGAACTGGACAAATTAAAGCAATCCGATTTAAAAGCAAATCTACCTGAAAGGGTAGATCAAACCCTTGAGCCTCAGGCCGAGGGACAAATATTTGAATAGAACCTAAGGAGACTAACCATGTGTTGTGCATTTTTGACGCTCTTTTTATTGGGCCCACGAGTATTTAACGCCTTCTGGTGGATTTTCCGGCCGCTGCGCTGGCAAGCAGCCTTCAACAACTGGTTCGGTGGTGGTCTATGGTGGCTTTGGCCGATTTTGGGCATCGTCTTCGTCCCCTGGACGACGTTGATGTATATCATTGTCTCGCCGGGTGGTGTGCTCGGATTTGATTGGTTGTGGCTTGGTCTCATGTTCGTGTTTGATGTATTGTCTTACACCAGCGGTGCCGCCCGCCAACGCATTCCTGGTTATCAGGGCTACTAATCTCAAATTGACAAGTGGGTTCGTAGCGCTGCTCCTGCCCGGGAAGCGCGCTACGAACCAGAAATTTAGCATCGAGGCGTGCTCAGCCCGATCGGAACCGGCGGCTTCCTGGCGCTGGTTCTTTTCAGCGTTGGTAGTCTGATCATCGGCTTTGTGATAGGCGGACGTGATCAATCTCAAGCGGATGGTTAAAATATTGACCGATGTATGCTTCAAGCCGCAAGCCTATGTTCCGGCATAGGTTTTGCCCAGGGTGAAGTGTGTTTGGAGGTGATAGGAGCACCAATATCTAGACTTTGATTGGGTTTTTGCTTCTCTTTGCCCCCTAGTTTGAAGTTGATATTGTGACATTTGCGATAATTGTGATGATTCTATCTTTCAGTCCCTGTTTTTCAACGAGCTTTTATTTACATTAAGAAACATTTAATTATCCTGCAAGAAGTCCTGTCAAGCTTGATTATGTGGTTGATCGGACCGTAGTTGGATGATATTTCAACCATATCGGTGTACTAGCAATGTTCATGGCGCTTGGTTGGCCCCTCTGACTTACCTGGTCGCGTTTACATTGATCATCGGAATTTCTTTCTACCATTGGACGACGCTTTTCTTCCCAACCCGTGTGTTTACGATCAGCGTCTTTATCCTGGTGCTGAATTTCTGCAATAGACAAGATCAAGATTGCGTGACTTTGAAAGGGTAACTTTACAATCATTAGGTAACGCTGGCGTTACTTGACGATTTCAGATGTCAGAATTATCATTCTGATAGGTAATTCCTTCGAAAAATATGGGGAAGGCGGTTCGAATCAGGTCCCATTCCGACCACTCCAAAAATCCGCGAACAGCGGGTTTGTTGTTTAAGAGTTATCAACAGCAAACTCTATCATCTGACGTTTGGCATAACGATATTCTGGATGCAGAATAAACGGGAACAACGCCCATCTCTCATTACACACAATATTTGCAATCAATAAAGCGACAGATGGAAAAAAAGAGTTGACCCGCCAAAATAAGTTCGCATCGGACGAAACTCTGGTTGCGAGATTGGCACCCAATAAATTGCTCAAAGATGGCTTCAATATGATGGCTGCAACTGTAGCCAACAAATTCTTGCCCCCAGAAAAAATGATCACATTACCGTTATAGGAGTATAGTGTAATATGGATTCTTCTGCTAGCATTATCATCACATCAGCTTTAATTTTTTATACAATAGGAGTATGGGGAGAACGAATATCAGGCCGGCTCAAACCGTGGCATTTGGTTTTCTTTGTGCTTGGGCTAATATGTGATACGTGGGGGACAGGGATGATGTTTGAAATGGTGGGCGGGATGACGTTCGATATCCACGGGATTTCGGGACTAATCGCGATTCTGCTAATGTTCATCCATGCATTGTGGGCGTTAATTGTGCTGCTCAAAAATGATGAGAACGCTCTCAAGAACTTCCACAAATTTAGTGTTGCCGTATGGTTCATCTGGCTGATCCCATATTTCAGCCCGATGTTTTTCAATATGGCAAACTAACCAGCCCTCCCGTTATAGATGTGGTGGGACCTGTAAACGAAAGTATTTACTGAAGTGAGTTTGCAAGTCAAGATTATCAAAGCTGATATCTATCCAAATCTCAGGCTGGTCGGATGGAAACGCCATCGAGCAGCATGCCTGGCAAGAGTAAACTGCCAGGTATGCCAATCTTCCTGTGGATGTCCATTGCCAGTCCGTCAGCGCGGATGGCGTGCCTGCTGAGTGGATTGAAGCATTCAGCGCGAATTTGTCGCTCGATTTGGGCACTGCACCCGAATGCGTGTCCTGGCACTTAACTACCGTTTGGCCCCGGAGCACCCCGTTCCCGCTGGATGCCGAGGTGTTTGAACTTAAGACAAAGCCCTCGCTTCATGAAGGCGGTTCATTCCCTATATCATTCAGCCGGCTTCCAGGAAATCGTACCGTATCCGGAGAGCGAGATTCATCCAGAGTACCGATGGCATGTGGTATTCATGGAGAAACTGTTGCAGGAAGGACGCTGCTTTAGAATGTGTTTTGAATACTGTAATGGAAGGGAAAGATTGGGCATTTTTTCTTTTCGCGATCCCCTGTGCAAATTAGCTCAGACAGCAAGTCATAATGCCTGGTTGTACTTCATTCTTGGATCATTTTCTTTCGTCATTCTTATCAATGCAAAACAAAACGATATCATAATATCCCTGCGTGTCAAACGGGGATGATTGTTACCTGACAGGTGACAGATTATCGGTATAATACGGATACAATTCATTTCTTCCTTAATAAACAAAAAGAAGTACTCATCTTTATTATCCCACGGGCAGAATCCTTTTCCCAACAGGCTGGTGGAAAGAGAACATCACAAGCATTATGACCTCCGACACGGCAATTGCTGCATCTAAAGGGGGGGGTAAATCCGGGGATCGATTGCATGTCTTCAAGGTATCCCTGCGTCTCAGGCTCCTTCTTATTATCGTCGGAGCCTCAATGTTTATTGTGCTTGTCTCCACTGTACTCCTGCTCAATTACCAACGGCGGCAATTAATTGAGTCTGCTACATCCACGACAAATACGATTAGTAATGCCATTGAGGCAAATCTACAACATGCCATGCTCACCGGTGATGGCGAGCTGGTCAACGATTCTATCCAAGCTGTTGTTGCGGAGCGAGGTGTGGATGGGCTGCGCATATTGAATAACCAAGGCGTGGTTAGTGCGAGCTCTGTGAGCGCAGAGGTTGGCAGACTATTCACGCAGCAGGAGGCTGCTTGTCAGATTTGTCACGCTAGCAGCCCGGAATTACGCAACAAGAGTGTTGTTTTTACGGCGGATGACGGTCGCCAAATGTTGCTGAACGTGAATTTGATCCATAACCAGCCGGCATGCCAGGCTTGTCATGAACCCAACACCCAGGTTTTGGGGTTGATGATGATCGAGACCTCCTTGACTGGGCTGAACGAGCAGCTAACGGCAAGCTTCTGGCGTACAACCCTTGTTGCCCTGATGGCATTCGCCCTGCTGGTCGGTCTTCTTGTGCCAGCGCTCAATCGCTATGTTGTTCTCCCCGTTGAAGAACTGTCCAAAGGTGTGGCTGAAATCAGTGCTGGAAATTTGAACTATCAGGTTTCAGTGACGAGCCAGGATGAACTAGGCCGGTTAGCCGAATCCTTTGACGATATGCGCCAGCAGCTAAAAACCTCGCGTGCCGAAATGAAGCACAGTGAGCAGGAGCTAGCCTCCCTGAATGAGATTGGAATGGCTGCTACCCAATTGCTGGATCTTCAGCAGATCCTGGAGCTAGCAGCGGATACGATGGTGAGCAAACTTGGTATGGCGGCGGCTCAAATCTATCTCCTAGATGAAGATACAGGTCGGTATACTCTTCGTAGCGCGAAGGGCATCACACAGGCCCAGATTGAGGAGATCGATCGCCGCAGGCAATCTGGTTGGGATATCACCCAAGAGGTCGTCGATTCTGGAAAAGAGGTATTCGTCGCCAACATGGCTGCAGATGCTCGTTTTCATGGTGTGTGGGAAGGACTGTCAGGCCGTTCGTACTTGAACCTGCCTTTCATATCCAGGGGTACTATTGTCGGGGTTTTAGGAATAGTGACCCAGATCGGTCACATCGTTAACGCTGCGGGAAGTGGATTTTTTCAAAGCAGTGGGAAGGGAGATCGGGATTGCAGTTGATAATGCGATTTTGCTTGCCACCACAAAACAACGTGAGTGGCAAGCAGTAACCCTGTACGAGTTGGGGACAAATATATCTGCCTCACTTTCGCTGCGCAGCGTTTTGGATGCAGTAGTGCAAGCCTCCACGGATCTGTTGGACGCCGAAATTGGTCTGGTTGGGATACTAGATGAAGCCAGGCAAGAGGTGGTAATAAAGGCAGCTGCTGGTTTTGCGACGGATGGGATGAGAGGCACACGTATGGATATAAGGGAGCGTTCTCCTTGGCATGACCTCCTTGAACGTAGGCCGATATTAGTTCAGCGAGATAAGGATGACTTGTCCATCTATCACGGCGCAAACATAATCGCCAATGAAGGGATCAGCTCACTGCTAGCTGTCCCACTGTTGCGCGGTGGACACTTCTTGGGATTAATTGAAGTGATGAATCGTCAGGATCACGATTTCCGGCCTTATGATGCGCAGTTGCTCTTACGTCTAGCACAACAGGTAGTCGTGTCTATTGAAAACGCGCAGCTCTACCGCCAACTACATCACCTGGCAGCTTTGGAGGAGAGGGATCGTTTGGCGCGTGAGATGCACGATCAGCTATCTCAGGGCTTAGGCTACCTGAAAGTAAAGGCATCTATCACCGATGATCTGCTGTCGAGCGGACAAATCGAACAGGCTCAGGAAAGTTTGCTGGAATTAAAGAAAACCACCCAGCTCCTGTACACGGACGTGCGGGAAGATATCTTCAACTTGCGGACTGTGGTTTCAGATGGGGATGGATTTATCTTAACATCTGCAGGATTATCTTGGTTGATTACCGGACTTATTATGGCTTAACCGTTCATTTGGTGATGGATGATGAATTTTCCGCCGAAATCTCGGTAGAGGTAGCCAGCCAGCTCTTGCGCATTATTCAGGAAGCACTGTCGAACGTTCGTAGGCATTCTGATGCCAGTCAGGTGATAATTCAATGTCTGGTGGAGGCTGAAATGTTGTGTGTTAGTATCTCGGATAATGGACGCGGTTTCTATCCAGCGCAGTCAGCCAAGGCCGGAAAGCAGCATTATGGTCTGCAGATCATGCGCGAACGCGCCGAAAGCGTTGGTGGAACGCTGAGGCTTGATTCCCAGCCTGGACAGGGTACCCGGATTGTTGTACGGATACCTGTTAATCTCATAATTTAGGAAACGAGTACATAATGCAACGTATCTTACTGGTAGATGATCATGTGTTGTTTCGTAAGGGGGTGGCAGCCCTGCTCGCCAAGCCGCGAGGATATGGAAGTGGTGGGGGAAGCCGGAGATGGCCTGGAAGCGGTTGCAGCGGCGCGTGAGATACTCCCTGATGTGATCCTCATGGATATCGGTATGCCAAAATGCAATGGTCTCGATGCCACCCGGCGCATTAAACGTGAGATGCCTCATGTAAAGATCGTTATCCTTACGGTCTCCGATGACGAAAACAACCTGTTTGAAGCTATTAAAAGCGGCGCGCAGGGATACCTGCTGAAGGATCTCGAACCATATCAGCTGTATGATTTGCTTGAGAGCATTTCACGCGGTGAAGCACCCTTTATCTGGAGCAATCGCGGCGAAGATCCTCAAGGAGTTTAGCCAGCCAAAGCATAGTACTGCGCAGGAGTCTGACATTGTCGGTGATCTGACAGCTAGGGAATTCAGTATCCTGCAGCTCGTTACCGAAGGAAAGACCAACAAAGAGATCGCTTCTATCCTATTTATCTCGGAGAACACTGTTAAGATCCACCTGCGCAATATCTTGGAGAAGCTGCACCTGCAGAACCGCATCCAGGCTGCGGTATATGCTGTGCGCCAGGGCTTGGTAGACGAATCCTCCTAAACACCTGTCCCATATAGCCCAGTAAGGTTATATGGGACACAAGTCCTACCCAGTAGAGCTATCGTGAGATAGCTCTTTTTTCATTGGTGAACCGCTCAGGTTAGTGTAGTCATTCCGTGAAATGTACACTATAGTTATATAGGCTGGCATCCCAGCCTTCTGTCATTCCGTGTACAAGCGAGTTGCATTCCAGAGAGTTTTTGAAACCGAGGAACACTCTCTGTAAACACATTTAACCATTGGCACGCTGATCCCCGCATAAATGGGGTGAAGGAAAGGAGTGATATCAGCAGAGATTACCACTTGCGGAGTCAAATCGTTTTAGAAGTCACTAAGTCCAAATTAGCATTTGGAGGAGTACAAGATGACACAAGTTGAACGTAGAGATGTAGAACCTGAACCTCAGGAAGAACCAAAAGAAAAAGGAAATGGCGGCGGCGGTATTAGCCGAAGGGAGTTCCTCATCGGTGGAGGGGCAGGGCTTACCGGACTTGTAATCGGGGGTATGGTTGGAAGTCAAGTTATTGGCCAGCCAGCTACTGAGGTAGCCGCTCCTGAAGAAGCTCCCGCAGCGGAAGAAGGTGCTGAAGAGGTCGCATCGGCTTACTTAGCCGGCCATACGATCGTTTTTGATCCATCTCAGTGCACAGGCTGCAATATATGTGCAGTTACGTGTGCAGAGAAATATTCAGCTTTTCTCTTCCCTGAGGAAACGAAAGATACGGTTAACCTGGAGTTTGCCAGGATTCGCCCGATGCGCTTCCAATATGTAGACGTGGTCAATGTATGCTCATACTGCCAGCTCGAGGAATGGGCTGAAGGCTCAAGCGACTTCCCATGTGCAAACGTCTGCCCAGAAGGCGCCATCATGACCATTCCCGAAGGCGAAGGTGAAGAAGGGTATTATGGCATGGGCTATAAGTGGATCGACCGTGATAAATGTCTGGGGATCGATAAATGCTGGCGCTGTGCGGAGATTTGCGAAGACCAGTTTGCCAGCGGCGTTTCCTTTGATCCAATTGAAGGGAAAGCCCAAGTATGCAGCCGCTGCGGCGGCGACCCGGAATGTGTCAAGGCATGTCCAGAACCACTGGCTCTACAATGGGTACCCGCCAGTCGCAATGGGCGCTACTTTGCCAACCAGCCGACCCGCCTATGCCGAGCTGCTGTACCGCAAGATGTATAACATAAAGAGGAGTCTATAATGGCCGACTTATATGGAATGACTGGAAAGATTGCGCGAGTCGACCTGACAAGTGGCAGTATCGAGGTCATCGAGCCAGGTGAAGATGTTTACCGGAAATACTTAGGCGGGTCTGCTCTGGGGGCATATTTCCTTATGAAAGAAGGGATTGCCGATCCAAGTATTGACCCTCTTGGTCCGGAGAATTTGTGGCAGGTAATGATTGGACCCGTCACCGGGGCCGCACCCAATCCACGCTCAGTCGTCGTGACAAAAAGCCCGTACAACTTCTTCTGCGCCACCACCTGTGGTGGTATGGCGCCGGCGGACCTGAAATACGCCGGTTGGGATGGCATCCAGGTGGTTGGAAAAGCCGCCAGCCCAGTTTACATCGCCGTCCTCGATGATAATATCGAGATCCGCGATGCCAGCCATGTCTGGGGGATGGGCGTAGAAGAAGCCGAAATGATATTAAAGAGTGAGGTTACGGCAGAACTGGAAACCCGGGAGGCTATGATCCGCGATGCCGACCTGACGCCGGAATGGGCGGCCTTGAGGCCGCCAAAGCGTGAGGGGATGGGCAAAAAACGCCTGGCATCGGTTTGGCTGATTGGGCCCGGGGGCGAGAACCAGGTTTGGTACGCAGCCACCTTGACCGAAGGCGCCCGCGCTCATGGACGCCATGGCTCTGGGGCAGTTGCTGGATCAAAGAACCTGAAAGCCATCGTCATCCGCGGCACCCAGGGTCACCAGTTGGCCGATAAGCAGAAATTCCTGGAGCTCACCGCAGATGTCCAGGCATCCCAGCGTGGCAACTACTTCTGGCGCTCGTACGGGACCGCCGGCATTGGCGCCAGGTCAGCCTACGTGGAAGATGCTTTCCCGATCCGCAACTGGCAGTGGGCTGTTGGTCGGATCCGAGCGTCAAAGCGATCACCGGACCCTTTATGGACCAGGCCAGCTTCGTGAGAAAGTCAGCCTGCGGCGGCTGTGTGCTGCACTGCCTGTATCCGACCGAGGTCACCAGCGAGGACGAATTGATGGATGGCACAATGACCGACATGCCCGACTGGGAAGCCATGGGTATGGTGGGTGGCAACCTGGGGTACATGGAAATGGAAGGTTCGACACCCAGAGGATCCGTTCACCGGCGATCAAAACGACCAGGCCGAGCACCTGGCCAAGCTGCAGTTCACCACCTTCCTGCACGACAACTACGGATTGGACTTCATCGAAGGCGGCGCCAACCTAGCTTTGCTCATGGAGCTGCGCCAGCGTGACCTGATCAGTGCTGACGACCTGGATGGCATCGACCTGCAATGGGGCGACGTACACGCTGTGGACGCTCTGCTCAAGAAGATTGTCAACCGCGAGGGCGTGGGTGACCATCTGGCGAACGGCACCTACGAGTCGGCCAAGTATTTTGCTGACCTGAAGGGCAACCCAGAGATCATCAACTACGCCATGACAGCCCACCGCTATGGACAACCGGCGCATGACGTCCGCAGCCCAGCCGACAAGAACGCAATGGAGTATGTCACCGTCAACCGCTCCTGCATACACACCGGCGGCGGCGGTTCCGGGTTCAAGGAAGGGGATTGGGCGGCGGCTATCGCCGGGCAGAACGGTACCTGTGCCACGAATTCGATGTCCTCTTGCACCTTCGCCGCTGGGGATTGGGGCGGCTTCACGCTCGACATCCTCAAGGCAGCTACAGGGTGGGATGACTTCACTGAAGAAGACCTGCAAGCGGTCGGCGCCAGGGAGTATGCCTTGTCAAGGCTGTTTGACATCCACACCCAGCAACTAACCGATCCGAAAGAACAATATGATAAGCAAGTCCCCACCGCGCTGGTTCAACGACCCGCTGCCCAACGGACCGCACAAGGGCGCCGTGTCTTACGAAGGCAACCCTGATAAACTGTACGGTGAGGACTTGCCAGCCTATTGGAAGGAGCGCGGCTGGACGGAAGATAAGGGCGTCCCGACAAAGAAAACTCTCAAGGATCTGGGTATCGATGATGTAGCAGGTGATATTGCTGACCAGCATCTCTAGAGATCTGAAGGATAGTACATGAATAATTGAGGCCCCAGCTGGGTGTTTACTATCGGGTTGGGGCCTTTGGTCTAATATGACTGGGCTTTGTCAGGATGAAAAATTCACTCGATATCCGGATACTATTCCATTGACAAAACTTCTAGTGTTCCGCCCACAGTCTATTCTTGCTAAATGATCACATAAGACGGAACACTAGTTTTGAGAGGTCGGGATCATGTACGAGGAGTTCTTTGTCCGGAACTACGGCAGTCTATACTCCTGAAGAGCAAGCACGCATTCAGGCTGGGAAAGTGGTGATCATTGGCTGCGGCGGGATCGGGGGTGTGGTTGCAAGTGCACTTGCCAGGAGCGGTCTCGAGAATTTCGTGCTCTACGATTTTGACATCTACGAGCCGAATAATATGAACCGGCAGATCACCTGCTTCACTGACACACTGGGGACCAACAAGGCGGTAGTGGTCAGGGATACGTTGCTCAAAATCAATCCGGATAGTCGATATCATCTTACATCGAGCGCGCTCTGGAACCAGACGAAATTGGTGATGCCATCATGCAGGGAGATGTGGTCATACCGGCTGCTGACAATTGGCCACTTAGCATTGTTTTCCTCGATACAGCCATTGATCTTGGTATCCCAGCTGTGATGGCTTACCCAGTCGGAGCATTGGCACGTGTCAGTACCTTTCTGCCTGGCGGTCCATATGCATCCGAGTGCCTCGTTCAGCCTTATAAAAACTCTTACGAAGAATTGAAGACATTCATGGATAACCCTGACAACCGGCGCATCCTGCAGTACTACCGTACCGACGGTGCTTGGACGCAGGAATGGTTCGATTCATGGTGTTTGGGAGAACAACCCCATGCTCAGTTCTGCACCTCAGTCTGGATCACCGGAACGTTAGCCGCCATGGAGATACTAAAAGTGATTACTGGAAGATGGAAACCGGTTAGTGCCCCTCGCTATTGGCATATCACGCCAGCAGGCGCGCGCATTGCCAAGTTTGGATGGGGCCGGCGGCTGCTTTCAAGAACATCCCGGCGCCCCTGGGGACAGGCGTTGCTGCCGGCATTGGCAAAGCGTCCCTGGCTGGTAAGACTGTTTACCCGGGTAATAAGCTGATTGCATATGGATTAGGGATTGCTTATGAAGAACTGGCGTTTAGGTGTAAATATCATGAGTTTGGTGGCTGTCACCTTGATGATCGCTGCCATGTACCTGCCTTGGTGGAGTTTTGCACTGGAGAGCTCCCCGCAAACGGATGTTTACCCTTATCTAATCGATGGGCCTGGCAGCGAATATATCGGTTACAAGCGCAGCCCCCAAATGACATTGTTAACCGGTGTTTTGATCGCAAGTATCCTGCTCGGATTGATTGGAAGCTTCTTAACGGGGACGGCCTCAAGGATAATATTGGTAGTCGCAGGTCTGTTAGCGCTCCTGGGCACCTGGCGATTACTGGCTCGTGTTGCAGGGGTTGCAGGACGTTTTGAAATCCCCCTGCAAGGACAGGGGCGGGCGATCTATGAGGGGTTTGCGCAAATAGAAGTATGGACCAAGCTCCAGCCTGGTGCCTACCTGATCATTGTCGGTGGCGGTCTGGCAATTCTTGCTGGTGTTCTCCACTCGTACGTTCGGATTGGCAAGTAATTTTCCAACAGAAGGACGCAAAAGGTTTGCAGGATTATGGGAAAATTCGAGCTAGAAACAACTAAGAATTTATACATATCGATTAATCAAGATGATTTACATTCGACCAGACTTTTTCTTGAGGAGAAAAACATATGAAAGTACAAATAGGTCTATTACTCCTGGTTGGCATACTTGTTCTGATCGTAGTAAGCTGTGGTCCTGCGTCAACGCCGGAACCAACACCAACTCCTGAAGTGCACAAGGGCAAGGCGATTGTAACCACCCGCTGTGTAGGCTGCCATGAAATTGGTCGGGTGACAAATGCCAAGTATGACCGCGATAGTTGGGAGATGACTGTCGATCGTATGGTGCTCACCGGGGCTCAGCTCACGGATGAACAGAAGGAGTTGGTTGTCGATTACTTAGCTCAAACGTATCCAAAGGAGTAACCACACAATTGGTCGACAAAATAAATGATCGTTTGGCGGAGCTCGAAAAGCGATTAAGTCGAGGGTCAAGTTAGCCGCCGGGATTTTTTACGTTCAGCAAGCTTGTTGGGCTTGGCACTTGGAACGGGTGAAGTGCTTTCTGCCTGCACCCCGTCAGAGAAATCTCCGCTTGAGTACGACCCAATCGAGACGATCTACAGCTACCAATATACAACTACCACGCCGTATGCAGGCGATAAGAAAACACCAACCCCAGATACATCGGGTGCCGGCGCTCTGGATGAGAGCGCTGGAGCGAATCTGATCAAGCCGCAGGTATCGAACTTGGTATTGTGGGTGCTGCGGTCAACGGTTCAGGACGCTTGAAGATCTTAAGAAGCATACCGCTGCCGAACACGCCTGGCGTTTACCTGAAATCCAGCGAGTTAGCCAGCCAACTTACAGTGAATATTTAGTGGGTAGATATCCAGCGCTTTGATGAGAAGAACACTGTATTTTCTCGCACTGCTTGGGATGAAGCCTACCAGCAGCAGGTGCAGGAAGCCACTGCCAAGGCACCACAGGGCGATTGGGAGACTTTTGAAGGCAATGCGCTTGGTTGCTGGTGCGATTTACGTCGATGCGACTGCAGGCAGCTTGCATCCAAACTATTACGGCTACTTCGGGCATGTGAACGATGTCGGTGGCTTGTACAACTGGGATGATCCCGGTTAATCCGACTGCAATTCCCCGTACCCTAACCCACAGTGGATGGCTGAACGGGTCAAGGAGGTTGCCCGATTCTATGGCGCGGATCTGGTCGGTATTTGTGAGGTCGATGACCATTGGGTGTATTCGAACTACTTCGAACTCGTCACTGGCAAATATGGCAAGCTCGAAATACCCTATAAGTACGCGATCGTGATGGGGATAGAAATGGATTCGAAGGGGATCAACGAATCACCGCGGCCCGAAGCCAGTGCAGCCACTGCACTCGCTTACTCACAAATGTCAGAGCTATCGGCTTCCCTCGCCAAGTATATCCGCGCCCTGGGGTATCCAGCCATTCCCTGCGGCAACGACAGCGCCCAAAGCATCCCGCTGGCGATCGATGCCGGACTGGGCGAACTGGGACGCAACGGCTTAATGCTCAGCCCGGAATTCGGACCCCGGCAGCGGATTTGCAAGGTGCTCACGGATTTACCCCTGCAAACCGACCAGCCGATAGATTTTGGCTTGCAAAGCATTTTGCGAGACGTGTCACGCTTGCGCAGCTGCCTGTCCCAAGGATGCCATCCGCTGGGAGGATCGCACCACTGAACCAACCTCGATTTCCAACCGTAAAGGCATCTTGCGCTGGCCGGTCAATGTGTCGAACTGTTACTTGTTCTGGAAAGAGAATGGAACTGACTGCGCAAATTGTATCGCAGCCTGCCCCTGGGCTCTGCACTCGCAGCGCGATTGGCTTGAACTTTAACCCCATCTCGGATCAGTAATCCAAATCTTATTTCGAAAGGTGTAGACGATCATGGCAGTAGAAATCAGTAAGGTTGATGAGATCATCGACAAACACGGTCTGGAACATCGTTGGTTGATCACGAACTTGTTGGCGATCCAGGATGAATTCCAATACTTGCCACGGGACGCTATGAGACATGTTGCAGAACGTATGAATGTCCCTATCATCCAGGTAAACCAAGTGGCGGAGTTTTACAAAGTCTTTAAACTAGAGCCACCTGGCAAACATCTCGTTTCGGTTTGCCGAGGAACTGCTTGTCACGTGCGAGGCGGTGAAAAGGTGGTCGAACGGATATGTGATTTATTGGAGATTGATCCAGGTGGAACAACCATGGATGAGCAGTTTACCCTGGATGTTGTGAATTGCCTGGGCTGTTGCGCCTTAGGTAGGGTGATCGTCGTAGACGATCATTTCTATGTGAATGTGGCTCCCAACGAAGTTGCGGACATCCTCAAGAAGTATAGCAGAAATGGAGATAGCACCCATGGCTGAAGGAAATTCGATCGCGGAATCAAAGATGGAACAATGGCGGAAGGAAGATCTTAGCCACTCGGGACGCTTCAAGACCACGCATCACGGTCTGCGGGGGCACGGTTTGCCTGGCGCTGGCTTCCGGAGAAGTCGCTACTGCTCTTGAGCAGGCATTGGAGCAGCAAGAAATGCATGCCAGTATAGAAATGAAAACAACCGGCTGCCCAGGACTTTGCGACCAAGGACCGTTAGTGACGATCTATCCACAAGGGATCTTCTATACGAAAGTGAAGCCCGAGGATTGCAACGAGATAATCTCCAAGACGGTTAAAAATGGTGAGATCATCGAACGTCTGCTTTATCAAGACCCCCTAACAGGGGAAAAGATCATTCGCGAAACGGACGTGTCATTTTACAAAGAGCAGACCCGGATCTTATTGAAATATAGTGGCCTGATCGATCCACGTAAAATCGAGGACTACATCGCCGTCGGAGGTTATAAGGCGTTGGAGAGAGCCCTCTACCGAGATGACACCAGAGCAGATTATCGATGAAATCAAGCAATCTGGTCTGCGCGGTCGCGGTGGAGGTGGTTTTCCAACCGGCGTTAAATGGGAGCTATGCCGTAATGCTCCAGGAGACCCAAAATATGTCATTTGCAATGCTGACGAAGGCAACCCAGGCTGCTTCCAAGACCGCGGTGTCATTGAGAGCAACCCGCACAGCATCCTGGAGGGAATGATCATCGGTGCTTATGCCATACAGAGCCAGTGAGGGGTTTGTCTACATCCGCCATGAGTACCCCTTATCGGTAGAGCTAATCCGCCATGCTGTTGTCCAGGCTAGGGAACAAGGCTTGCTGGGAGATAGGATTTTGGGCTCTGATTTCAACTTCAACATTGAGGTCACATTGGGTGCTGGAGCCTATGTTTGTGGGGAAGAGACGGCGCTGATGGCTTCCATCGAAGGGCGCGTTGGCGAGCCGCAAGCCCGACCACCCTATCCGGTTGAAAAGGGCTTGTGGGGAAAACCAACGACGATTAATAATGTAAAGACCTGGGCATGGATCCCCCACCTCATCAACAATAGTGCAGACTGGTTCGCCCAGATAGGCACAGATAAGAGTAAGGGAACAACGATTTTCTCGTTGGTGGGGAATATTAAGCAACCCGGATTAGTCGAAATTCCCATGGGGGTTACGCTGCGTCACCTGATCGAACACATCGGTGGCGGAGCTCCTAACGGGAAGAAGCTCATAGGCCGCTCAGACGGGTGGGCCTTCGGGCGGCTGTATCCCTGAAAGCCTTTGGGATCTGCCGGTGGATTACGATAGTCTGCGCGAGGCTGGCTCCATAATGGGTTCGGGCGGGATGATCGTCATGGACGAGGACATCTGCATGGTGGACATGGCCCGCTATTTCCTGGATTTCTCCAAGTTCGAGGCCTGCGGCAAGTGTTCGGCCTGCCGTGAGGGGGTCCGACGGATGTATGAAATATTGGACTACATCACGCGGGGCTTTGGTCAGGAGGGGGATATTGAGCTGCTCGAAGAGCTTGGTCAGGCAGTCAAAATCGGCTCTTTTTGCGGCCTGGGGCAGACCGCCCCCAACCCGGTCTTGACCACCATCCGCTACTTTCGCGACGAGTATGAAGCGCATATCCGAGAGAAAAGTTGCCCGGCGGGCGTCTGCAAGAACCTGATTGCCGTAGATGCCGTCTTGGAGAAATAGGGAGTTCAATCCATGGTGAACCTGACGATCAATGATGAAAAAATTAAAGTAGCTGAAGGTACCACTGTCCTTGAAGCAGCCAAGCAGGCTGGGGTGCACATTCCTACTTTGTGCAATCACCCGGACTTATCTCCTTATGGCGCCTGCCGTCTGTGTCTGGTAGAACTCAAGCGCAACGGCCACGCGGAAGTTATCACATCATGCAACCGTGCTGTCGAAGATGGGATGGTGATTGAGACCGATACGCCCGAGGTCGTACAGACTCGGCGGGTGATGGCTGATTTTATCCTCTCGCGCTGTCCTGATGTACCGGCTTTGCAGCGGGTGGCGGAATCCGTTGGTCTTGAAAAACCCAGCTTCCCCGCCGATCGCCAGGATGAAGACTGTATTTTGTGCGGTTTGTGCGTGCGAGCCTGCGATGAAATCGCCGAGGAACATGTGCTGGGAATTGTTGGGCGCGGTGGAGATCGCCGGGTGACAACCGCTTTTGACGTCCGATCCCAAGTATGCGACGAATGCAACCAGTGTATCCCCTATTGCCCAACCGGCGCTATCACGCACTTGGAGAGCACCCCAAATCGGTCGGGGCTAAAGGTGTCAGCTACCCGCTGGAAGCGCGCCCGGCAAGTCGTTCAGTACTCCGCCCTGCTCCTGTTCCTGGCTTTGACCATCAGCACCTTGTGGGGCCGACTCCAGCCAGTTCCGATCAATCTCTTCTCGCGCCTCAATCCGCTTCAGGCCGTGGCAGCCATGATCGGGGCACGTGTGCTGATCTTCAACTATTGGCCGGTGCTGCTGACAGTTGTGGTTACGCTTTTGGTAGGGCGCGTATGGTGCAGCTGGCTCTGCCCGTTAGGAGCGATCCTTGAGCTGTTTGGCTGGCGGGGTCGCCGCTTTCGCTGGCAGGGTCTGCGCAGGCTGAAATATGTGATCCTGTTTACGATCATCGTTTTAGCCGTATTCGGAAGTCTGGCGTTCATGTACTTTGAACCAATCACTATTCTTATCCGCGGCCTGACATCCATATTCAAGCCGGTTATCGAGTACGTCCAACTGGAAGATAAAGATGGTTTTACTTGGCCCGGGATATCATGGTGGGTCATCGCTTTGCCACTGTTGATTGTTTTGCTGTTGAATATTATCGAACGACGGTTTTGGTGCCGCTACCTATGCCCGCTTGGAGCGTTGGTCGGGCTGGGCTCGAAGTTCTCTTGGGTGAAACGGCGCGTCGACCAGATGAGCTGCGTCCAATGTGGTGACTGCGCCGAGTTGTGCACTATGGGCGCAATCAGTGAAACGCGCGATTTCACCAGTGATCCAGCCGAATGCATAATGTGTATGGACTGCGCCGCGCCTTGTCCTAAAGCAGCCATCACCTTTGAACGCGGACCTGCCTTGGGATGGAACTACGAATTCGACCCCGGTCGTCGCGAAGCCCTTGCCACCATCGGTGTAAGTGCAGCCGCGATCGGCCTACTCGCCCTGGATGTTGGTGAGGTAAAAGCAGCCAAATCTAGTGTACTGCGCCCTCCTGGAGCCCAAGGTGATGACTTCCTGTCCAAGTGTATCCGTTGTGATCAATGTATTGAGGGTTGCCCCCAAAAGGCGCTCCAGCCTGCGGGTTTTGAGGCTGGTTGGGACTCGTTGTGGACACCGGTACTGGACCCATACACGGGCTACTGTGATTACGAGTGCAACCTGTGCGGGCAGATTTGCCCCAGCGGAGCTATACCGCCACTATCGGTGGAGGAAAAACGGCAAGCCGTCATCGGCACTGCGAAGGTAAATTTCGAAGAGTGCGTAAGGTGCATGGATTGCCTGGAGCAGTGCCCGTACGAATGCTTCGAAGAGGTGGAAGTCGAGGGCCTAAGAGGAGTCTTCCCGAAAGTAATACCGGGTGACTGCGTCGGGTGCGGATTGTGCGTTTACATCTGCCCAGAACAGGAGATGGATGCGATTGTCGTCTATCCGGTAGGTGAGGTTCCCGAGGAGGAGTTCACAACTTACCCGGTAACATGAGCAAATAACCATTAGGGCAGACCGTGAGGGTGATCGATATTCTCTAGGTCTGCCCACAGATGATTCACCATGCAAATGGCGAAAGAAATATACTTAGTGGGTTCAGTAACTGTCATTTACCTGGACCGCAATGAGGGGAGTTGAGAAAGTGAAACGCGTATTTATCCTGTCCCGTCACACTCTATTTTGCGATGGAATCATAGCCCTGCTGAGTCAGGAATCCGAGTTCGATGTCGTTGGACAGGATGCGGAACTCAGCAGTGCGGTTGATTTAATCAAGTCTTTACGTCCAGATGTCGTCATCATCAATTGCGATGATCCGGAACCAGACCTATCTCAAGCTGTAGTTTCGCTTCTGCAAAACAGCCTTAGCGTCCGAATTATTGGACTCAGCCTTGAAGATAACAAAATCTCTATCTATCGCGGGGAGGACAAACAAGTTAAACAGGTCGAGGATTTGCTTGAAGCGATTGTAGACTAATAATGGGTCTATGAAGCGATCTACGATTCTGATCATTTTTTTCGTGCTGGTTTCGTGTACCCAAAAAGCTGATCCACCATCTGAAACACCAACAACACCCGCGCCGCGGATCACCTCAGCTCCTCACCCAACGCATGAAGACAAATTTATAGTAAATTTATGGGTTGATAATCCTAATCCACCCCAGAATTCACGGGTTATCTTTTGGGGCAGCCTGATTAAGAACGGCGTTCACCTGGGGGGTATTATGATGCAGGCGACCTGGCCAGACGAGACACAGGAACCCGGAGTGCCAAACTGCAATGTGCTTGTCATCTACGGATCAGGCGTGTGTGTTATCGATAATATCAGCTACCCACCCGGCGAATTTGTGCCTATCATAGTGACATTCGAATATAGGGGCAAGAAGTATAGCGGTCAGACAGGTTTCACACCGTACTGAAAAATCGTGCAGGTTCATTACGATATGTCAGATACATCCCATCTGGTAGCACCATTTCCGTTGCATCTACGCTCGACAATGCTCTGGATCAGTGGACTGTGGATGGCGGTGGAGGTACTAGCCTGGCAGTTTCCAGCTTCAAGGTTCAATTTCCAGCAGGATGCTGAAGGGATGGCTGGTGGAAGCTATACATTTTCGGGTGGATACTGGGTTGCAGCCCTGTTCCCACTTTACATCGAACCGCTTTACCTACCGCTCGTCATCAGACAATAACTTGTCATAATAAAACCAGTAGATTTCCTTATGTTGGCGTGAGACTCCGTGCCACCTGCATTGCACATCAGAGGTCGTGTCAAAGTCAAATTAAATGCTTCGGTTTCATATCATGCTAACCTGCCTCCTTAGTGTTGTTCTCAAATATGTAGATGGATCATTTTATAGGAGGCACGCCAGCAGAACAGCCACGAACACTGATCGGGCTGAATTCTAACAAAATGTTAACACACGGAATCGAATTGTGGGGTATACTGAATTGCTTGATTAACAGAAGTTCTGATACAAAGTGTAAGTTTTTGATTTGGAACCCATGCTTGACCAGGCAATATTCTAAAAGGAAAGGAGTTCCAAATCATGTCTGAAAAAGAACAAGGTACGGTCAAATGGTTCAATGGTAGCAAAGGCTACGGTTTCATTGAACGCGCAGAAGGCGAAGATGTATTCGTTCATTTCAACGCTATCGTTGGTGATGGCTACCGCAATCTGGAAGAAGGCCAGCGCGTAGAGTTCACTGTTACGCAGGGCCAAAAAGGCCTGCAAGCAGAAAACGTTGTTGTGATCTAAAACGACTTGCAATAACACGAAATCCAAAACGGGACAGCATTTTCGCTGTCCCGTTTTATTATTTATGTCCATGTCAGAACTTGTGGGAGAAGATCGGGCGAAATATTAAGCAAGCCCTTTTTAGCATATTTACTCTGCCATCTCTCTTCAGTATTTTTTTATCTATTCTCAAAAAGGAAAAACCACCGTGGGGCTTATTGGTGTGCATAAGCACTTTTACACCAGTGACTAAGATACGAAATCGCTTTCCACTATAATATACCAGTTGTGAAAATTACTATGACCCTAGAAGTGCATTGATAACCTTTGATGCTTGGGAAAGATTGCGCCGAAAGCTTTCCAGATTTCTTCTTTTCCGGAGGTAGCTTCAGTGAGCTTGCTGTTGATAATATTCATTGCTATCGCACTGGTTTTCGACTTCTTAAACGGCTTCCATGATAGCGCCAACGTCGTGGCTACGGCGATCGCCTCGCGCGCTATTCCTCCAGGTTGGGCTTTAGCCATGGCAGCAGTGGCAAATTTTCTCGGTCCTTTCCTGTTTGGGGTAGCAGTCGCCACAACAATTGGTAGCGAGGTCCTCAATGAGGAGGCGGTAACAGTTCCGGTGGCCATGGCCGCGCTTGTCTCAGCTATCGTCTGGAATGTTCTCACCTGGTTGCTGGGGATACCCTCCAGCTCTTCACATGCTCTGATTGGAGGCTTCGTCGGCGCCGCTCTGGCAGGATACGGTGTTCACGCCATCCAAATTGAAGGGCTCACCAAAGTCATTATCGGCCTGCTAATTTCGCCCACTATAGGGTTATTCTTCGGATGGATTATCATGCGCTTAGTGCTTTTCTTCGGTCATTGGTTTACCCCCGGGGTAAACAACGTATTTCGGAAAGCCCAATGGGGGACATCGGGGGTCCTGGGCCTGAGTCACGGCACTAACGATGCTCAAAAGACCATGGGGATCATTTCCCTGGGGCTGGTTGCCTTCGGTATCATTCCGGAATTTTATGTACCGACTTGGGTCATAGCATTCAGTGCATCCGCCATTGCGCTGGGTACGGCCTTCGGAGGCTGGCGACTTATCCGTACTATGGGCGCTGGATTTTACAGAGTACGGGCAGCTCACGCCTTTTCATCCCAATCCGCATCATCAATAGTCATCCTTGGCTCCGCGCTACTTGGCGCACCGGTTAGCACTACACAGGTAATCGGATCGACCATCGTTGGAGCGGGTTCAGCCCATCGTTTCTCTATGGTTCGCTGGGGATTGGTCGGTCAGATCGGCATCGCATGGTTTATAACCATACCAGCAACCATAATCGTAGGCGCACTTGTATTTTGGATTCTTAACCTGATTATATAAGAGGTGAGGCATATGGCTAAAACACCATTTTGGAAGAAAATTAACCTGCGAAATAAATTTAAAAGAAAACCAAACCGTTTTATTGAACTTCTAATTCAACAGGCCACCTTAACTGAGCAAGGCATGCAGGCGTTGGCTGCTTACTTCGATAAGCCTAACCCAAAAAGGGCTAACGCAGTCGATAGAATCGAAAGTGAGGCTGACGAAATCCGTCGGATATTGATCGATGAATTAAATCGTACCTTTGTGACTCCCTTTGACCGGGAGGATATTCATGCCCTTTCGCGGGCTATAGATGATATGCTCGACTATGCCTATACTACAGAAGTTGAAATGTCAATCCTTGAGGTGCAGCCCAACGACCACATGCGCCAGATGGGCGAGTTGCTGGTGAAATCAGCCAGCGAGATACGTGCAGGTGTAGAACGGCTTGCTGACCACCCCGGCGTTGCCATAACACATGCTGTCAGGGCGAAAAAGATCGAGAATGATGTTGAACTCCTCTACCGGCGGGCTATCGCAGACCTGTTCAACCAACCACAAGATGCCGAGCACATTGTACAAATGCTCAAATATCGCGAGACATATCGCCACCTGAGCAACGCGGCAGATAAAGGCGATGAGGCTGCCAATGTTCTCTCAGACATTGTGGTCAAGATCGGTTAAGGTAGAAAGTGGGGTTGGGCAGCGTTTCGCAGCTAAGCATTTACTTTATAGCAGAGTTACCCTGCCCGAACTCCCATCGACAGTGATGGTTTGCCCGCTATGAATCCGCTTTGTGGCTGCGCCGGTACCCAAGACAGCAGGGATGCCGTACTCACGTGCCACTATCGAACCGTGGCTGAGCGGTCCACCCACATCGGTGACAATCGCAGAAGCGCGTGCGAAGAGCGGTGTCCACGCTGGTGTGGTCAATGGTGCAACGAGGATATCGCCAGGCTTCATCTGGGAGAAATCCTCCGCTCCCCGGATGACACAGGCGCGGGCGGTAACGCTGCCCGGACTGGCTGCCACACCTTTGAGTGTATCACCCTGGTCTTTCCCTGCACCACCCGATTTCAATCCCATCAAATCCTTACCAAAGAGCTTGATCTGCGGCAGCATCATCGGCGCAGCGACGCGCCTGGCTGCCCGCCAGATCCCTCTGCGTTGGGGGATTAGTCTAGACAGGTCATCTAAAACCTTGCCGTGATCCAGCCGGGCGGCGGCATCCTCAACTTCAGCCTGGGTCAGCCAGAAAATGTCGTCCAGTTCTATGAGCATGCCGCCTTGTACTAGGCGCCCCCCAATCTCGCGCAGTATTTTACGCAGGAGCGGGTAGCTTAACCCGACATCCGCCAAACCATCTTCGCGCAGAGGGGCGTACATTTGTGCCCTGGCAAGATCCCGCTGGAAGGATTTACGCCGCCGCCCTTTTAGCCGTGACTGTAGGATCTGTATGGCTTCTTCGCGCCGATCAACGGTACTTTTTTGCCGCTCATGGGGGTTGGTACCATCTCCACTCAAGAAGAGTTTGAACGTGTCCAACACCGGAGTCGGATCATCAGCAGGAACGGGATTACCAAAGTCGAGATTGTAGATCATGTGGCCATATTCTTTCAGATAGTCTTGGAAACTCATCCGCCAGGTATGCCATACATTTGGATCTACCTCTCGTGGCGCTTGATCTCTGCTCAATTGAGTGCTCAGGTCGGGTGTGGGTGTATCCAACAAATATTCCGCCAGGGATGTCTGCATTTGAGCCCATTGAGCCATATCGAATAAGGTTTTTTCAGCCCGGATGGGGGTGCTGTCGAACCCCATCAAAAATACTGGTGCATTCGGATCACCTTTCCGTTTGCTGAACTTGTATCTGAAAGTAAACCAGGCTTCACTCATCCAAGCTGCTGGGATAACACCTGATACGAGCGCACCATATGCATCCACTGCCGCTTTAGTGAGCTGGCGCACGGCGTCCAAGAGCTCTGTCGTGGGGAGTGTTTGCCACCGCTTATCTTCCCAACCCTGAACGATCTCGACGTAATTCGGTCGTCCGACGACGGTCCAGCGCTCGACTGCGCCGCTGAACATGCGCTTTATGATTCCGCGTGTATCCAGGATTGCTTTCAATATCGGACCGATCTTCACCGAACCGTTGTAGTAGGCATATTCGTTAACTGGGATAATGGGGTCTTCAGGCATGATGCCGGTCTTCCCGAAAAAGGCTAATAATAATCGATTCCAGCTGGCATTCACGGCAGTCAGCCCCAAGGTGCGGAACAAAGGTGTCAACGGGTCGGCCATTAATTCGACGATGTTGTTACGCATAGCGACATATGCTCCGGGGGGGAGCTTCCACTCGGTAGGTGCCGGTGGCTCGGGCTCTGTCAGTGCTGTGATCGGCCGCGCCTGCACGATATAAATTATTCCCTGCGCTAATGCCCACTCGATATCCATCGGCATGCCGTAGAGCTCTTCGATTTGATCCCCTAGCTGGGCTAGACGTGCAGTTTCCTCATCACCTAAGACAGGAACAAGCCGAAGCTTTTCGGGGACCGGTACCTCAACTGTGCCCCCGTTGGTTCGTACAGTCTGCACGAGCTTTTCGGCGATCTCACACTTGATTACTTCGTGTGAGGCTTTTTCTAATGTGATCGAATCTGGCGTTACCTGTCCGCCGACAACAGCTTCACCCAAACCCCAGGAGGCATTGACCAGCATTTGGTCGCGCCGCCCGTTGAGCGGATTGGCAGTGAACAGGATACCTGCGGCGTCGGCTGCGACGAGCAGCTGGACAACCACCGCCAGGGCTATCCCTTCCAGTGGGATATTCTGACGCGCCCGGTACCCTATCGCCCGGGCGGTCCACAAGCTTGCCCAGCATTTGCGCGTAGCCTCCAGTACCGCGTCAGCACCACGGATGTTCAGAAACGTCTCTTGCTGACCGGCGAAGGAAGCCTCGGGCAAATCTTCAGCTGTTGCCGATGAGCGGACAGCCACCGCCGGAGTCTCACCTGACAGTTCAGAATAGGCCTGAATGATCGCCTCAGCAATCTTCACTGGGATGGTGGCTTCGGCAAATAGCTTCTTAATTGCCTGGGAAGCGATTTCTAGCGCGGTAGGATCCGAGCTATCCATAGATATTAGGGCTTTTTGGATGCCGGGTTGTAGATTGTTTTCCGCCACGAAATGCCAGTAGGCGTCTGAAGTCACGTGAAACCCTGCCGGTACCGGCAGACCAGCGTTCACCAGCCGCGCGAGCGAAGACCCCTTACCGCCAACCATACCTAAGGTCGCACCCTGGGCATCCAGCGGGAGAATGTACTTGTAGCTCATGCTGCCTCCTTACTCGTTTTCATTAGCGAGCTGTGTCACAGAAATTAGTGTTAGATTCAAATCCCAAAGCGTGTTAAGGATGCCGCGCAGGGCTGCCTGGTCGTGGATCGCTAGAAATAACGCGGTGTGAGCGGAGTGTTTTTCGGTCTTAATCAGCCTGTCGTCCAACCAGTGTGCCCACTTCTTGTTGAATTCACTGCCGATCTCCACTTGGTAAATTATTGTTTCGTCCGCTGCATGTCTTTGTCGATCCATTAGATTGTCCTTGCGTATTACTAACCTGATCATATTGATCAAGTTAAGTATTTGTCATCATCAAGTTAGGTATTCAGGATGGGGGAATGAGAAAACCCCCACATATGAGTGGGGGTTAACGGCTGAGTTGAGCTGTTCATTCAAGAAAGGAGATCTAATTCTTCCGCTTTGGCAACGGCTTCGAAGCGGCTGTGGACTCCGAGTTTGCTGTAGATGTTCTTGGTATGCGTTCGCATCGTGGTCACCGCAATATGCAGATGATCGGCGATTTCCGGCGCGTTGAGCTCAGTCCTCAGCATTCGCAGGACCTCGAGCTCGCGTTTACTTAATGGCTCTATTAATGCAGTATCGGTTTTTGGGTTGTCTGCAGACCGACTTGACTGTTCCAGTAGGCTCTCAGCGAAATTCGCTGGTTCATCCAGGGCGATGAGTTCTTGCAGCAGGGGTACCAGGCTGGTTCCTTCATCTAAGAATATACGCGTGTAGCCTTCGGGCTGAGCAGTGCTGATGGCTTTCTTCAGGGCTGAAATCGCTACTGAAGTATCCCCCATCTCATACTTCGTGATCGCAATAAGCAAATTTGTCTCGATGATCTTGGCTGCATAGCCAAACTTTTCTAGAGTGGGCAAGACAAGATTTAATATATGTATTGCCTCTGTCAGCTGTTTTTCCGCAATCAGCAGCCTGGCGTACACGATTAATTCGTAAAGCCGGATGACATCACGGCCGGGTTTCCCAGTTGACCCCAGCTGTTCTTCATGTTTGTACGACTCCAGCCCGCTCCCGGCTGCCCAACGCCGTGCAGATTGAAGGTTGTCCTGCCGTATCCACAGGTGAGCTTGCTGAGAGGCGACATACTTATCGTCTGATTCTGTGGCTGTGCTTTGCTCGGCAAGTTTACGGGCTGCTGCGATCATTTGATTTGCACCCGCGTGATCCCCATAGTTTTGGTAAATATGCGCTAGAGTCACGTAGCTGTCAATGGTGGTGAATTCGCGCCACCACTTACTGTGGGCAATGGATTCTAATAAGTACTTGCGGGCATTATCATGTTGGTTCCATTCCCAATAGACCTTCCCAACCCCCATATACGCTTCACTAACTGCTGGAAGGGGTTGCTCCTGATCGGTTGTGGCGATCGCGATAGCCTGCTCGAAGAGTTCCTTCGCATGCTGGAGGTTGCCCATCTGGGCGTGAAACATCCCTTGACGGCATAGTGCAATGATGGATACTAAATAATTATGACCCGCAATGCTGGCATCGACAACTTGCTGGAGAATATTCATTCCAGCCTCTACCTCACCCTTAACCGCCAGCGCGCCGCTTAAATTCCAGGCGGCAATGGTCCTGAAGAAGTGATCATCTGCCGGCAGCAGGAACAAAGCCTCGCGGCAAAGCTCAATCGCTTCTAGGAAGTTTCCCTCAAAGACCTCCGACAACGCCTTGACCGTTTTCAGCTTACCGGCAGTGTATTTGTCCTTAGGAGTGATCTTGGCTAGATAATTTCGTGCCACGTGTGTTTGCCCCCCTGTAACGAGCACAGCCCAAGCGTAGAGGATACACAGGACAGGTTTTTGGCCTACTACATTCTCTGGTAGTTTTGCTGTCCAGCGGATGAATGTTTTAATCTCACTGCGAATAATGGTAGGCTCGGCACATCGATCGATCAGATTGGCAGCTTGTTGGTAGTGTTCCCCTCGCAGTGCGTACTCGATGGCTTCGTTTGGATAACCATTGCTTTCAAACCATCTGCTGGCATTCAAATATAGGCTGGGGAGACTGTCCGGTTGGGCTATAGCTAGACGCTGTTGGAGCAGGTTGGCAAAAAGGCTGTGGTAGCGGAACCACTGATTTTCATCATCCAGCGTGCTCAGAAAGAGGTTCTCTTTCCGTAGCTGCTCAAGCAGTTGCTGGCTGTTCTCTCGGTCGGTAACAGCGTCACATAATGGAGCCGATAGCCGATCCAGGATAGATGTCTTTAGTAAGAATTCTTGGATATGAGTGGGCTGTTGTTGGATAACTTCATCAGTGAGATACTCCGCGATATAGGTCTGGCTGCCGGAAAAATCCTCAATATAAACGCCGGTATCAGAATTGGTTGTCAATGCCAAGCTGATCAGCTGCAGTGCGGTTACCCACCCGTCGGTCTGGTTGATGAGTGAGGCAATCTCATCGCCGGTCAGTTTTAGCCCCCCAATCTTATTTAACAGCGTGCCTCCTTCCTCGACTGAAAATCGCAGATCGATAGACCGAATTTCGGTCATTTGCCCGCGGCCCCGCAGCCGGGCTAGACCTACCGGTGGGTCGGCGCGAGAGATAATGACGAGATGCATGGCGGGTGGTTGGTGATTGAGGAGAAATGTTAGTGCAGAATGAATCTCTGTGCTCTGAATGAACTGATAGTCATCTAACACCAGCACAAATTTCTCAAAGCTGTTTGCGATCCGGTTGATCAGCGGAATGAGAATTGTTTCGATTTTTGGCTGTTGGGGCGATCCGAGCAGTGTGAGCAGCTGCTCCTCGACCGCGATATCGATTGACCGCAGGCTGGCGATGAGATAAGCCAAGAAGCGGCTGATATCGTTATCACCTTCATCGAGCGTTAGCCAGCAGAAACGAACCCGGCTGTGAGTGTTCCATTCGGAAATTAGGGTCGTCTTTCCATATCCGGCTGGGGCTGATACAAGCGTTAGTTTACGATCCAAACCCTGATTAAGGCGTTTGATCAACGACCGTCGCGCTACGAGCTTTGCACTGGATTGTGGTATGTACAGCTTGGTTGTGAGAATCGGAGTAGACACAGAAGCACTTGATTAAAGTAAGGGTGAGTCGAGTAGATATGATACCACCACACATAGTATCGGACTCGTACCTATTCACCAAATTCCGGGCAGAGTACCACCACGTCCATCAAACGATTATTAGGTGCAGAGTCCCTCAAGGAAAAGCCACCCGCAAGGCTGTGCATTGGTGTTCTCTGCTGCCCTGACTCCACATGTGAGATCAGGACTTGCGACGCCAATATCGGCTCCCAACCGTAAGCCTCTGGGCTAGATTTGGGTTGATAATTCCACGAGATAATTTGATTCTCTGAAATCGATCATGAGCACGCTCACATACCAAATGTGACCGTGCTCCACTTAACCGACTTTAATTGGTTAGTTTTGTCAGGGATCAGTTGCTGCTGGGCAGATCTTTTGCTACTTTGTCAAGTTTAGCGCGTATGTCGGCATTATTCCGGACCCGCACGAGTTCAACTTCAAAGCGCGAACGATCGCCGCGATGGACTGCATGGTAGTACTCAATTGGTGTCCCATCTTCCAAGAAACTGATGCTGTCCAACATGATCAGCGGTGCACCGGGATTGGTCTTCAGCAGTTCCGCTTCTTGCTCGTTAGCGGCGACCGCTTCGATATATCTTTTGCCGGAAACGATTTGGATGCCGCATTCGCTCTCAATGTACGCATAGAGTGAGCGATGAGTAAGGTTCACGTTCATCAAACCCGCGCAGAGATTATATGGCAGGTAGCTGGAAACAAGCACGATCGGTTCTCCGTCGATGAAACGCAGACGGCGTACATCCATCACCTGTGTACCGGGTTCTATTTGCAGATAACCGGCGATCTTATCGCTGGCGGGTATGACTTGCTGCCGGAGCACCTGCGTGACGACTTTGTGACCCCGCTCGACCATGTCTTGGTAAAAGCCAGTCAACTTTTGGGCGAGACTTTCATCAATTTTTGGCCGGGATACAAAGGTGCCCTTCCCCTTACGGCGTAGGATCAAGCCTGCAAGTTCGATTTCCCGCAGTGCCTGTCTTACGACCGTTCGGCTCACACCATACGTTTCACATAACTCAGGTTCACTTGGAATCCGGTCTCCGGCTTGCCAATCACCAGACTTGATCTTGGCCTCTATCACGTCCATCAGTTGGATATAGTATGGGATATTGCTGTCAAAGTTGATAGCACTTGAAGTGTAAAGCATGCGAGAGAATCCTCATCAATTCCCAAGTAGAAAACAGCATCCTGTAATTACTTGATTACAACTTGATTATAGTATAGTAGAATTAATGGGTCAAGCTAACTTTGTGAGTTAGTAAACAGTCACAGCTTATCTTGTCAATGCATGAATAGGACTGTATAATGTTCTAAAATGTAATTACAGGATTACAGGACAATGTAATTAGGTGATACTATTATCGTTGATTATTGGTATTTTTCGCCTTCCCCTACAATTTGGTTATCTGAAACGTTATGTGCGCATTCAACTCATAAACTCGTTATGGAGGCATGCATGAACGATTGGTCATTTGCAGCGGGATTATGGGTCTTCGCCCAATCGGTAGAGAAATTTGGAGGGTATACAGAAGCACTATCCGTGCGCGATCAGATCCAAGCCGCTGCTTCGGTGCCGGGTCTTAAAAGGATTGGAGCTGATCTCTCCCCTCCATATCACCCTTGAAAACGCCAAGGAAGTCAAAGGCTGGTTGGATGATGCAGGTATCCAGCCTGTGTCTGTAAACCCTTTCGTCTGGACTGAGCCAAATTGGGCTCGGGGTGCATTTACATCACCGGATCCTCATGTACGCCGGGCAGCCATTGATAGGGCAAAAAAGGCAATTGAGATCGGCCATATGATCGGTACACGCCAGATGTGTTTGTGGCCAGGCGAGGACGGTTGGGATTACCATTTCCAGGCTTCACATACCATGCTGTGGGATTGGACTGCCGAAGCTATCCGCGAAATCGCAGAATTTGATCCCGATACGCGGATTGGTATCGAGTATAAGCATCATGAACCACGCACACATATGCTGGTGAGTAACGCTGCTAAGACAGCGCTCCTGGGCTGTGAATTGGGTCTCCCCAATGTCGGCGGATATTTGGATTTTGGACACGCATTGATGAGCCGCGAGAGCCCAGCTGAGTCAGTAGCTTTACTGGCACGTAGCGGCCGTCTTATCGGTGTCCATGTCAACGATAATTATGGCTCCAGTGACGACGATATCACCGTTGGATCGGTTCATTTTTGGGCAATGCTGGAGTTTCTATACACTCTCGAACAAATTGGCTATCAGGGTTGGTTGACACTCGATTTGGTCCCGACCCGCGAGAGCCCGGTTGATGCCAGTACCCTCAGCATTGCAAACCTCAAGATATATCATAAACTTTTATCTCGACTAGACCGTGAAGCACTGTTGCTGGCTCAGCATGAGCAAAATGCTATTGACGCCCAGCATCTGATTCACCGCATGCTAGCAGATGAATAGACATCCGTCAAGAAGCGGGAACAGTGATGAGTATAAGGAGGTGAATACTGCGTAAGAGATATCCACATGTGAGTTATCTAGTGAATGTTGGCAATCAATCGTTTCCAATACATAAAAAGGAGAAGATGTTCTCATGGAAAAGAATTACATTAATCGACGAGAATTCTTGAAAATTTTCGGAACAATGGTTGGCGCTGGAGCGCTAGCTAGCTGCACGCAAGGTGGACAACCCGCTGGAGGAAGCAGTGCTTTCTACACCGGCACCGTCATCCGCACGCTCTCCAATGAATATCACGCTGCTTGGAACCGTGGTGGTCGTCTATATGCAGAGTCAATTGCTCAAGGGCCCAATTACCGGGCATTGCTCTGTGAAGGAGACAGTGAGAAACAGCTCACTCTCATGCGCGCTCTGATCTCTGAAGCTGGCGAGAATGTGGTCTTCAACATTGACCCCAACCAATCCCCGGATGCGAAACCGATTGCAGATCTTTGTGCTGAGAGCAAGGTTTACTTCCTGACCCAATGGAACAAGCCGGATGATCTGCACCCGTGGGATTACGATCCCTACTGGGTTGCTCACATGGGTGTTGACGGCGTACCTTCCGGTTACTATGTAGCCAAAGAGCTGTTTGAAGCCATGGGCGGTTCGGGCAAGATTGTTGCGCTAGATGGTCTGCTCGCCAATGTCCCCGCAATTCAACGCGCTGATGGTTTAAAGAAAGCCCTTGCTGAGTACCCCGGTATTGAATTGCTCGAAAATCAGACTGCGGAATGGGATCGTACAAAAGCGGTTGCACTGACTGAGGCATTCCTGGCGAAGTACCCGGACGTGACTGGCATCTGGGCGGCTAACGATAATATGGGGCTCGGTGCGCTGGAAGCGCTGCGGACAGCTGGCAAAGCTGGTGAAATCCCCGTAGTTGGTATCGACGGCACCAGTGAAGCGATCAACGCCTGCATCTCCGGTGAATTTGCAGCTACTGTCAACAATGACCCAATCTGGCAGGGCAGCATGGGCTTGGCGATTCCTTACCAGGCGGCGACAGGTGTCTTTGACCCGGCTAAGGAACCGAAGGAACACCGTGAGTTCTACTTTGAGCCGGTTTATGTTAACTCAGCCAACGCTCAGGAGATCAAGGCGACGTACATTGATGGCATCCCGCAATATGATTGGACTGATCTCTGGGGTCGCGTACAAGCCTGATCACTAATAAACTTATACTAACCGCGGTTTGGTGCAACACCCACATCGCGTGAGGCACAGTCTGCATAACGCACTCACAATACAGCCCAAGACTGTGAACTTTATACAGCTTCTGGGGTGGTGAGTCCACCACCCCAGAAGCATGTAATATGGAACCAAAAATCTCTTCAGGTAAGGAGCATGATGTCATCGATAACTGATAGGTTTTCCACTCGCCTACGCGGTCTCCAAATGCTTCACATCCCGCCAATCGTCGGCCCACTACTAATTCTAGTTGTTTTGGTAGCCTTGGTCACCCTGATTAACCCCCGGTTTCTCAGCCCAATTAATTTGGGGAACCTTGCCCGCCAGAGCTCAATCTTAATCATTATCGCCCTCGGGGAGACATTCATTATCTTAATGGGTAGTATTGACTTATCAATTGAAGGTGTCATGGCACTTACTTCTGTTGTAATCGGTTTGCTGGCGGAAAATTATTTCAACAGCAACGATTATGGTTTACTGGCAGTCTTGATTGCTATCGCGGCTGGGACCTTGATGGGGTTTGCGGACGGGAGTTTTTCATGCGAAACTACGCATACCTTCTTTTATGGCTTCACTGGGTATGATGTATATCGGGTTGGGATTAGCCACATGGCTGTCAAATGGGATGAACCTGCCATTATTGGATCCCATGCTCCTCTCATGGGCACGTGGAAACACCGGTCCAATCCCCAACTTAACTTTCTTTGGCTTGGGGATGTTGTTATTCGCATTTTTCTTAGAAAGGTTTACCAGATTTGGTCGCTATGTTTTCGCTATTGGTGGCGCTGAGGATCGGGCGAAACTGGCTGGGATTCCAATCAGCCGTTACAAAATTCTCGCCTTCACCCTAGCGGGATTCTTTTTTGGGGTAGGTGGTGTCTTGAACTCTGCCCGAATTGGGGCCGGAACGTCAACGGCAGGTTTGAACCAGCTTTTTGCAGCGATCACTGCGGTTGTTGTCGGGGGAACGGCGCTCACCGGTGGTACGGGGGGCGTTGTTCAAACGCTCATCGGCGCGTTGATCGTCATCGTGATCAGCAATGGGATGGTTTTGGCAGGTGTACACAGTTATGTTCAGCTGGCAGTTCAAGGTGTCATCATTACGGTTGCAGTAATCCTGACATTGGATCGCAGCAAACTTCCATACATTAAGTGATATCCCGAGGTAATAATGACAGATATAGTTCTGGAAGTACGCAACGTTTCTAAGAGTTTCCCGGGAGTGCGGGCGCTTGACAATGTGGATATGCATATAAATGAACACGAGATCGTGGGGCTGGTGGGTGAGAATGGGGCAGGTAAATCAACCCTCTTGAAGATCTTGATTGGCGCCTATCGTCCTGATGAAGGGGAGATTTTGGTCAGAGGCAAGCAGGCTGACATTCGCAGTGTTAAAGAAGCCGAAGATTACGGTCTGGCAATGGTCTTTCAAGAGCAGTCGTTGTTGCCCAATCTATCAGTCCGTGAAAACATATTTTTAGGGAATGAAGAGCAATTTATCCGCTTTGGTACGATTAACTGGAGGAAAATGAGTGCCGAAGCAATAAAGCAGCTCGAAAAAGTGGAATTATCAATCGATCCATCGGCATATACCGGAAATTTGAGTTTTGCCGAAAGACAGATGGTGGAACTTGCCCGGGTGATGTCATTAGAAGACCGTACGCAGCACGAACCGCTGATTATTTTGGACGAGCCGACTACGGTGCTTGAGAAAAGCGAGATTGATCTACTATTCGACCGCATCCGCAAGATTAAAGAGCGATCATCGATCCTGTTCGTTTCCCATCATTTAGATGAAATCTTAGAATTAACCGATCGTATTTATGTATTCAAGGATGGGCAGTGCGTTGCCGAGCGGGTTACTAGCGAAACAAACGAGGCAGAACTCCACCAGTTGATGGTTGACCGGGAGCTGAAGGGCGAGTACTACCGGCAGGATAAACAAATTACCCCCTCAGAAGATGTTGTGCTCAGTGTGAGGAATTTATCCAAGCAAGGTCACTATCAGGATGTGAGTTTTGATCTCCACCGAGGCGAAATCCTCAGCCTAACTGGTGTTCTCGGATCCGGGCGAGAGGATGTTTGCCGCACCATCGCGGGGCTAGGTAAACCTGATAGGGGACAGGTATTGATTGATGGCAGACCTTTACATTTTGGTTCACCAGCCGCTTCGATCCAATCGGGTATCGGTTATGTCCCTCAAGACCGGGGCACGGAGGGTTTAGTCTTGTACCTAAGTATTGGACCTAATATCACACTACCGGACCTGAGCAGTGTGATCCGCAGGGGGTTCTTGAGCCTTGGGGCCGAGAAGGCTTTAGCGAGAGACTGGATTGACCGAATGGCAATTAAAACCCCTGGTACAGAGGCGTTATGCTTAAATCTCAGCGGGGGGAATCAGCAGAAAGTTGTGCTATCAAAGTGGCTGGCTTCCAAAGTCAAAGTCTTTGTACTGGATCATCCTACCCGCGGCGTCGATGTGGGCGCCAAAGAAGAGGTGTATGAATTGATCCGTGGGTTGGCCCAGGAAGGGATCGCGTTTCTACTGATAGCTGATACTCTGGAAGAGACAATTGGGTTGAGCAATCTCATCCTCACCATGAAAGACGGGAAGATTACTGAACGTATTCCAGCACCCCCAGATAACAAACCATTGCCGGTTGATGTCATCCAGCACATGATGTAGTTTGGGTTTGTCCGCCCAGCAAGGTGAGAACTTAGGGTAAATAGAAAGGAGAGTTCATTCCTATGTCGGTGATTACCAGAATGAACAATGTTAGAAAGAATACTTCCTGGGTAGGAATCATGCCCATCGCAACTTTGATTATCTTGGTAATCTTAACGGCCATCGGCAGCCCGCGCTTCTTGCTGCCAGCTAGTCTGTTGGGGTTGCTTTCTCAGAGTGCGACATTATTAGTAATGGGGCTTGGGGAAACATTTATTATCCTCATAGGATCGATCGACTTATCTATCGCTCCCGTTGCGGCGATGGCTTCGATCATCGCCGCAATGTTGTTGCCCATTTTTGGTTACTGGGCATTTGTAATTGCTGCACTATTTGGTGTATTCGCTGGGGCGTTGACAGGTGTGGTGCATACGAAAGCGCGAATACCTTCTTTCATCGCCACTTTAGGTGCGATGGGACTTTGGACTGGGGTGGCATTTGTGGTATCTGATGCTACACCAATTAGCGTGGGCTCTAGTGAAGCGCAGTATCTCACCTGGGTTACCGGAACCAGCTTTGGTTTGCCGAATGTGGTGATTATAGGTTTTGTGGTTCTGGTCATCACTTACATCTTGGAGAAATATACTCGCTTCGGCCGTTATGTTAAAGCCATCGGTGCAGGAGAGAAAGCGACCACTGTATCTGGTGTGCCGATTGACCGCTATAAAATCATGGCTTTTATTTTATGCGCTACGCTGGCTGCGTTCTCAGGCATCTTGCTGTCAACACGTATGTCAGGTGGTTCAGCCCGTATGGCGGATGGATTCTTAATGAAAGCTATCGCGGTGGTCATATTGGGTGGAACCGCAATCAGCGGCGGCATTGGTGGTGTGCTGAGGACTTTTATTGGAGTGTTAATTGTAATGGTCCTAGAAGTAGGCATGAACATGGTTGGTGTAAACCCTTGGTTCCAGCAGGCAATCTTCGGCGGTATTATTATTGTGGCGGTTGCCTTAACCATTGATCGATCGCGTATCACCATCATTAAATAACGAGCTCGATTTGGCATTTCGTTTGTATCTAGGATAACTCACAGAATAGGAGCGAGAAAAATGCTTGCAGTTGCGGTCACAAAACCGAACCAACTTAACCTTGTCGAAATTCCGGATCCTGTTCCTGGACCTTATGAAGCTCGCATAAAGACCGAAGCAGCTGCTCTGTGTAATGCAACCGATCGCAAGCTCATTGAAGGGCATTTTCCCGGAGTTGAACAGTATCCTCTGTTGTTAGGGCATGAAACTGTCGGGATAGTGGATGCCATTGGGAGCAAAGTGCGTAGTTTCAAGGTCGGAGATCGCGTAATTGGTGGGTTATTGCTGAATACAACCGATCCCGGGTACGCGAGCGGTTGGGGTGGGTTCTGTCAATATACGCTGGCTGGAGACCATCAAGCGATGGTCGCGGATGGTGTGGCTGATGATGCCCATGGTTGGTATGAGGTCTATGAAATCATGCGCACCGTTCGGCCCAGCTTATCCATTGAGGACGCCCTCTTACTTTGTACGTGGAGAGAAGTGTATGGAGCGTTTGGCGATTTCAATCTACAGCCTGGTGATGATCTATTGATCTATGGCGCTGGCCCGGTCGGCTTGAGCTTCGTGAAATTCGCTAGGCTGCTCGATATCGGCTTTATTGCCAGTGTAGATCTTATCCCTGAAAAACGCCAGAAAGCTCTCGAGATGGGCGCTGATGCAGTATTTGCTCCAGATGATCATGAATTGATAAATATTGTTGCCAAACGCGGCAAACCTTTTGATGTGATTATCGATGCGGTTGGTAAGGAAGGGATCATTAATGCCGCGCTGCCAATGGTGAAAATGGCGGGCTCAATTTGTGTTTACGGCGTGATTGATACACCAAAGATTACGGTTGATAAAGCCGCAGCCCCGTATAATTTCAATCTGCTGGTACATCAATGGCCGACGCGCTTCCGTGAAGCCGCCGCTCAAGATCCACTATCTGACTGGATTGAGGCCGGGCAGTTGAGTTATAAGGAATTTGTCTCAGCCAAATTCCCGATTAACGAGGTTGGGCAGGCACTTGAACTGTCTAATTCTGGGCGAACGATAAAAACGATCTTGCGTTTCTAATAGCGGAGTGCGAGTTATCGCATTAGGATATTTCTGGTTTTGTTGCACAACGAAAAGCACGTCTCGATTTTGATTTGCCAGGTTGATCTTCTCCCAGAGGATAAAAATATTTATCAGGAACCGTTTTCTTCCTGATTGTCAGAGCCCAGTATCAGTATATTGGTCTTCTGTATAATTGATGTTGCATCTACATAGTAGGGATAGGAGGTAAGCATTATGGACTTGGAACTAACTGGAAAGGTCGCGGTAATCACCGGCGGGAGTGTAGGAATTGGACTGGCTGTTGCTGAAGGTTTGGCCAAAGAAGGTGTCAACCTAATCCTCTGTGCTCGCGATGAAACTCGCTTAGTCCAGCGAGCTGCTGAGCTTCAGGACAAGTACGCTGTAATTGTCGTTGGAGTTCCTGCAGACGTAACCAAGGCTAGTGATATTGATGCTGTTGTTTCCACCGCCGACGATAAATTCGGTGGTGCTGACTTTTTGATCAATAACGCAGGAACCGGAAGCAATGAGAAAATCATGACGGCTCCCGACGAGAAATGGCAGCAGTATTGGGACCTGCATGTGATGGCTGCAGTGCGCTTATCGCGTGGGCTAATTCCTTCGATGCGCCGTCGAGGTGCTGGAGTTATTCTCAACAATGCTTCCATCTGTGCAAAACAACCATTGGACTATGAGCCCATCTATAATGTCACCAAAGCAGCTCTAGTGATGTTTTCCAAAGTCCTTTCCGATGAGGTTGTAGGTGACAATATTCGGGTGAATTGTATTAACCCGGGATTGGTCCTTACTCCCGATTGGATAAAGACAGCTAAACAGCTCACGGAAGGTACGGATCAGACTTACGAGGAGTACCTGGACGGAGTGGCGAAGAAATACGCACCAATTGGCCGTTTTGCCTCACCCGAAGAACTTGCTCATTTCTTTGTGTTCTTATGTTCTGATCGCTCCAGTTATAGCGTCGGATCGACGTATTTTGTCGATGGTGGTTGGCTGCGTGTAATTTAACCGCAAATCATAAACACACATTTATGGAGAGAAAGCGATGAAACAAGCTGTAATGACCGAACCCGGAAAAATAAAAATCCATGAGGTTGAAGAACCAAAACCTGGCAAGGGTGAGGTTCTTCTACGCATTCAACGTATAGGTGTCTGCGGTTCTGATGTGCATGTCTATCATGGCAAACACCCTTATACAGGCTATCCGGTAGTCCAGGGCCATGAGTTTTCAGCCACGGTAGTTGATTTTGGTGATGGTGTGACCGGATTGCATCCAGGCTTAAAAGTGACTTCAATGCCGCAGATCGTTTGTGGAGAATGTGCACCCTGCTTACGCGGTGACTACCATATTTGTGATAAATTGAAGGTAGAGGGGTTTCAAGCTCCAGGCTGTGCCCAGGATTTATGGGTGACATCCGCAGATCGCATCATACCCTTGCCAGACAGCTTCTCTTTTGAGCAAGGAGCTTTGGTAGAGCCGGTCTCTGTTGCAGTACATTCAACATCAAAAGCAGGTGACTTAAACGGACGTCGTGTTGCTGTTCTCGGCGCAGGTCCTATCGGGAATCTTATCGCCCAGGTAGCACGTGCATCTGGCGCAAAGGTTTTGGTGACGGACATCAGTGACTACCGTTTAAGGATCGCGGCTCAATGTGGTTTAGAGAATACATCAAATGCGGCTGAGGAAAGTTTGCAGGCTGCCGCGGAACGTGTCTTTGGTGCGGATGGATTTGACATCGTTTTGGAGTGTGTTGGCATCGAGGATACGATGACTGCTGCTGTTGAAAACATCGCCAAGGGTGGCACAATTGTTGTTGTGGGTGTATTTGGTGAGAAGCCGCGCATTGACATGGGTCTTGTGCAGGATCGTGAGTTAAATCTCCATGGGACATTGATGTACAAGCGCGAGGATTATGAGAAAGCGGTTGACCTAATCGCTTCTGGTCAGGTGATCACTGAGCCGCTGATGTCAAAGCATTTCAGCATAGATAAGTACCTTGATGCATATAAATTCATCGACCAACAGCGCGACATGACCATGAAAGTCTTCATCGATGTGGCCTAGAGGAGTACAGCTATGAAATATGCGATCAATAACTGGGTGTATGCCGATGAACCTTTGCGGGACACTTTCACCCGCTTGGCAAAATATGGTTATGATGGAGTCGAGCTGAAAGGTGAGCCGGAGCTTTATTCGCTGGCAGAAATTAAATCCTTATGCCAGGAATTCGATATGCAGATCACATCCGTTTTGGGCTGGAATATTTGGGGCATACCAGGTCGCGATTTAGCCAGTCCGGATTTAATGGAACGCTCTGCGGCAATCCAATATGGGCAGGATGGGATTGATTTTGCATCCGCCGTCGGAGCACCGATTTTGATAGTCTTACCCGCACCAGCTGGACGCACGGCTCCTCATGGTAACCCCGGAAATGAAGAAGAGTGGTCAGCCGCATATAAAATCGAATGGTCAAATGCCGTCAGCTCTGTCCGCCAGATGGCAGCCTATGCAAAATCGCGCGGGGTTGTCCTCGCAGTGGAACCTATCAACCGCTATGAAACCTTTTTACTTACAACGGTTGATGAAGCACTGCTTTTTGTGGATGATGTCGGGGCTGACAACGTGAAGCTCAATGTTGACACATTCCATATGAATATTGATGAAGCTGACCTCGCGGTTGCAATTCGTAAAGCAGGTGATCGGCTGGTGCATATGCACGCGGCAGATAGCAACCGCCAAGCACCTGGTCGTGGTCATACTGATTTCACCGCGATTTTCAAGGCGTTATATGAGGTGGGTTTCGATGGTACGGTTGTTCTTGAACCGGTGCCACCAGGGGCAGACCCAGGAATGGCGATTATTCGATCGGATTTCTTGCCCTTACGGGATATCTACGCGCAGGAAAGTATCAGCTATCTAAAACAGATCGAAGAATCGCTTAACGGCTCCTGATCTTCATCGCAGCGCAGCGGCATGTGGCGCAGATCGTCACTTTTGGCTGTGCCTCGATCTGGTCTTCATCATGGTGGCTGAATGGTTAGCAAGCGCTTCGTCAAGGATGAGAGTATCATTTGATAGCTGAATGATCAAGCCTTTGACAAAGCTAAAAGTGTTCCAACTCGGCTCTATTCTGACTTTACAATCACATTTGACGGAACACTAGTAATCTAGGATCTCATCCTAGAAAGTGAGTGGATAAATGCTGAAGTATGGTGCAAATGCTTTTATATGGATTGATGATTGGACAACAGAGAAAGGCGATTTTGCTATTGAGGAGGCTGGGAAAGTAGGTTTTGATTTCATCGAGATTCCACTAATGCGCCCTTGGGACTTTGACCCCAAACCACACCGAGAAGCACTCTCCAAAGCGCACATTGGGGCCACAGCCTCGGTGATATTGCCCGCGGATGCACACATGCCCACGTATCCGGAACGAGCTAAGGAATTTTTATTCGCTGTTCTAGAGAAACTTGATGCCGTTGGTGGTACCTATTTATGTGGCTGTATTGCTTTTGCTGGTGGTGTTTTCACCGGGTACCCGCCAACAGAGGGTGAACGTCAGGTCGTCATTGATACCCTGGGTGAGGTGGTGCTTGCTGCAAGAAAGCGCGGGATCACGATTGGCTTGGAATGTGTTAACCGCTATGAAACATATATGTACAATGTCTTAGAAGATGCATACGCAACAATCAAGGCTGTGAATCTTGAGAATTTCGAGCTGCACGCAGACACCTACCACATGAACATTGAAGAGAACAACTTTTATGACCCGATCGTTAAGTGCTCTGATATTTTAGGCTATCTGCATATGAGTGAGAACCATCGCGGGTTGATCGGAACTGGCACAGTCAACTGGGAAGAGTTGTTCAAGGGGCTGGCTGATGCTCGCTATTCAGGCCCCTTGGTGTTGGAGTCATTCTCGGAGAATAATCCCGACCTCATTGCTGCAATTCGGCTCTGGCGTCCGCCGCAGGAGTCATCAGATTACCTGGCACGAGAGGGACTGAAATTTCTGCAGAATATGTCCGCGAAGTATGGATTATAAAAACACCCAATATATACGGAGGTATAGATGACCAAATCAATTACCGATACAGTTGCACTGAATAATGGCGTAGAGATGCCTTGGCTGGGTTTCGGAGTTTTTCAGATGGAACCTGGACAGGTAACCCAAAATTCGGTCGAGCAGGCCCTAGAAGTGGGCTACCGGCACGTGGATACAGCTTCGGTATATGTTAATGAAAAAGAAGTTGGTGCGGCATTAAAAGCCAGTGGTATCCCCCGTTCCGAGATATTTGTCACGACGAAAATATGGATAACAGAAATGGGCTATGACTCTACCTTGAAGGCATTTGAGGAGAGTCAGCAGCTCTTGGATGTGGACTACGTTGATTTGTACCTTGTCCACTGGCCTGCAAACGGGAAATATATCGAAACTTGGAAAGCGCTGGAGAAATTATACCGGGATGGTGTCGTAAAAGCGATCGGTATCAGTAATTTCATGGTTTACCAGATGCAGGCTGTGCTCGACGCGTGTGAGATTAAACCAATGGTGAACCAGTGTGAGTATCACCCGATTTACCAGCGCCGAGAGATCCACAAGTATTGCAAAGAGAATCAGATCCAATTTGAAGCCTGGGCGCCTCTCCAGCAGGGACGTGCTTTGGATATTCCCGATGTTGTCGAAATTGCCGCCAAGCATGGCAAGTCACCAGCCCAGGTGCTGCTGCGTTGGGATCTGCAGAACGAAGTCGTGACTATTCCGAAATCGATAACCCCCTCCAGGATTATCGCCAATTCACAGATTTATGATTTTGAGCTTTCAGACGAGGAAATGGCTCGGATCAACAGCCTCAACGAAGAAAAACACACCCTCGATTACCCCCCGGATTGTGGTTACTGATCCTTTTATGGTGCTCAAATCTGAGCAGTGGGTATTCAACACTGAGTGATATTTCAAAGTCAAACTTATAGAAACTCTCCCCAAGATGTTATTATTGGGGAGAGTTGGTCATTAATCTGCTGAATTTATATTTCTGAAAAACTTGTGCTGAGAACTCTCTGCCATTCAATGTACTGCGCAATCAGCGGCTCGTAGGTTTTGACGGTCTCGGATTTTGGATCAACGGGAGCACCAGCAGGTCGAGCATGTCGAGATGCGACCTCTGCCAGGTCGGTATAAACACCTGCCGCCCTTCCAGCGATCATTGCACTCCCCCAGGAGCCGAATTCGTTCCCTTCTAAAGGCTGGAATGGAACATTTAGGACATTGGCTTTGATTTGGTTCCAGACCGGACTCCGTGCTCCACCACCTACCACCCTGGCTTCAACCAGATCAAGGTTAGGGATAAGCTGGCTTAGGATTTGCAGGTAATATGCATACTCATATGCTACGCTCTCTAGAATCGAACGGAAGAAATGCGCCTGGGTGTGTCCCCAGGAAAATCCGATCCAAGCCCCGCGCATTTCTGGAGCTGCAGGACATATCCGCCCACCGAGGTGGGGGGAGAAATATAATCCCTCTGATCCAGGTGGAACTGTTTCCGCTTTGGCGATCATCTCGGGGTATAACTCACTAATTGGCTCTTGCTGGTCTCCATGCAGTTGGTTGTAAAACTGGTCTCTGAACCACCTGAGTGCAATGCCGCCACCAGCGATATAGGCGAGCGGATTCCAGAGCCCAGGGATGACTGAGCGCATTGTTATCAAAGCCCTATTGTTCACATCTGCCGCGTACCTGTCAGTGCACCCTGCGAGTACGGCGGCTGTTCCGGCTACATCGAAGAGCATCCCCGCTCTGACGATGCCGGCCCCAAGGGCGCTAGCAGCTGTATCTCCACAGCCTGCTGCAATAACTGTTCCTGCGGCCAAGCCGAAGTCTTTAGCAGCTGTCTCAGTGACTTCACCGACGATGTGCCAGGGCTCTACAATTCGAGGTAGTTTCTCCCCAGCAATTCCGAACAGCTCACAAAGTTCATCAGACCAGCAGCCATTCTGGGCATCACATAACCCTGAAAAATGGATAAACGTATAGTCAATAAACGCATCTTCTCCCCGCAAACCTGCCATTTTGCCGGCCACATAGCCTGCTGGAGTGACAAATTTGGCAATCTTCTGGAAGTCTTGTGGTTGTTCTTCCTTCCACCACAAGATTTTCGTTCCATGGTCGCAGGTAGGAGGGCATCCTGTCAATCGGGTAACCATATCCCCATAGTTCTTGTCCATGAAATCGATATACGGTTCGCAGCGCATGTCCAACCAAGAGTCAAATCGTGTCGCGGGGTTGAAGTGCTCATCCACTGTCCCGATACCTGCCATCTGACTGTCGCACGCAATCGCTGCTACCTGACCTGGGTCGATTCCGCTCTCCGTGACACATGTCTGAACAGTCTTTGCAGCAGTTTGGTAAAAATCATCGTTTTCCTGTTCAACGACGCCAGGTTTTGGATAGTAGATTGGTACTTCGAGCGTTGAATCAGCGACGAGCACTCCATCTTCTGTATAGAGGGCGGCTTTAGTGGAACTCGTGCCTAAATCGATTCCAATCAGGTAGGTTTTGGGCATGACAGTTTTCCTTTATTTGACGATGGAGTCTTTTTATCCAGGCTGGCATTTCTACGTCGTCAATATATCGGTGGTCAGGGAGGAGTGTCATGCCGAGGGGTGGGGAAAACGAGATGCGCCCCTCGGCACAACCAAAGGAGGAGAGAAGAAAATATGCCTGATTTGTAAGTTTCAGTTGCAATAAATGCAGCATTGAATGAGAAAAGTTGAAAGCTTGCTGATCGTAACCCTATTGGGCGATCGATTGCCTCGGTTTATATACCAATGGAGGGCGAAGTCCTTCGGCGAGGTACCCTAGCTGCTCGAATAATTCACCATTGATATCGATATGAAGTACTTCTGCGATGACTTGTGTCCATCCGTGCAGGAAGTACAGCCATCCATCTTCAACATACAAGTTGCGGGTCTCTTGTTGTGCCATAGCCTGGTGCCAGAAGTCTAGTTCACCGCGGTAATTGATTTCCCAGGCAGCACCATTTTTAGGAAATACTCCCTTATCGGTGACTGGTGAACCTGGGGTATCTTTACCCATACCGGTCGCGTTGACAACTACCGTTCCATTGGGCATTCCCGCCATGATATGGTCATTTCTCATTGGCTCTGCATTCTGGATATACTCAAACTCAATATCTGTTTCCAAGCGTTCGACCATAGCTTGCATACCATCTAATCGCCCCTGAGAGCGGTTTACTACAACGAATTTTCTTGGTCGATCTGCGTGATCCTTTTTATTGATCAGGTGTAGTGCCATCGCCTTACCTGAGCCGCCGGCTCCGAAGCATAATAAATCTCCGCCTGTTCTGCCAAAATATCCCTCTTTAAGAACGCATCCATACTCAAACCAGAGGTAAGCGGATCTTTTGCATGGCCAACCAATTGTCCATTACGCTTGGATATACTAGATACCTCTCCAGTTAATCGTGCAGAGGAATGCAGTTCATCGAACATGTCACGGGCAGCTGTCAGCAGGTCGATCTTATGGGTTGTCACCAGCCCGCCCAGGGATAAAGGATCATACTTGAACTGCGCGACTGTCGCCCGGTAAGCCTCAGGCTCACCATGAATCTCGTGGTCAATGCCCTCGATGATAATATCCGGCCGGCCGATAGCTTCCATCCAACGTGGGAATACCTTCATGATCGAAGATTTGCTGGTGGTTACTCCTACAAAGTAAAATGTTGGTACTGTTTTGGTTACAATGGGATATCGATCTGCCTCACTCATAGTTCTTCACTCCTGATAACCCTGCTCTGATTTCCATTCCCTTAGTTCTTAAGCTTTTCGGTTTCGGTAGGCGTCAATCGCCTCAATATAACCTTTTGCGCGCGCTGTTATCTCTTTGAAATTCCCTTCTGTGGCTAGCTTAGCTGGGCACAAATTGCTTCCTGCTCCAACTGCTACTGCGCCCGCGTCGTACCACTCGTTCACATTGTCCGCGCTGACACCCCCGGTTGGCATAATGGGGATGTCCGGGAATGGACCGCGGATTGATTTCAGATACTTCGGTCCACCCAATGAGCCGGGAAACAGCTTCACAACACTGGAACCCAAGCGATGGGAGGCCACGATTTCTGTAGGTGTGAAGGCACCCATCATCACTGGGAGATTTGTCGCGACCATGGCTGAAGCTAAATCTTCTTCACAATGTGGGCTCACGATGAAGCGCGCCCCGGCGTCTTTGGCTTCTTGAGCTTGAGCTGGTAGAGTAAGCGTACCCATACCTAGCAGGATATCTACTCCAAATCTACGATCAAGCGAATATGCAACCTGAGGGGCATTGGGTGTTGTGTAAGTGATCTCGATGCTGTTTATCCCTCCAGCGATCAGCGCTTCGACCATTTTTAAGGTTAGGTCTACAGACGGTCCCCTGATAACTGCGATGACGCCTGCTCTCTTTAGATTTTCCAGTACTTTTTCTTTGCTCATTGGCTTTCCCTTTTTCCTTAGATGACACGGTTTTCCGGCTCTTTCCCGCTCAGTACGGCGAGGCAGTTGTTTACTGCCCCCCATCCCATTGCATTGGTTGCTTCATTTGTATGCGCACCCATGTGAGGTGTTGCTATTACCTGCGGACAGACAAGCAGGGGGTGGTCTGCAGGCGGCGGTTGTACTTTGAATACGTCCAATGCCGCACCCTTTAGATGACCGCTGGTTATCGCACGCTCCAAGGCGTTTTCATCAACCAGCTCACCGTGTGACGTGTTGATAAGGAAAGCGCCAGTTTTCATTTTGTTTAAGAATCGATCATTAACCATCCCTTCAGTTTCTGGCAGCACCGGACAGTGCAGTGAAAGCATATCTGATTTGGATAGTAGCTCATCTTTATCCACTAGAAAAACCCCCAGTCGTTTGGCGGCTTCCCTATCTGGAAAAGGATCGTGGGCGATGATGCGGCAATCAAATCCGCTCAATAGCCCGGCTACTATTTTGCCAATCGATCCAAACCCGTACAAGCCAATAGTTTTTCCGCTCAAGAGCGCCCCCCGTAAGCGTGGCCACTCACCAGACTGTGTGGCATTGACTGCTTGCGGGATATTCCTCACTAGGCTCAACATCAACCCAACAGCCAGCTCTGCCACTGAAGCCGAGTTTGCACCCGGTGTGTTTGTAACGATAATTCCTTGCTTCTGGGCTGCATTGAGATCAACTGCATCGACACCTACCCCGTAACGCGCTATCACTTTCAGCCTTTTTGCGGCTTGAATCACATCGCAGGTTATCGCATCCAAACCTGCAATATATCCATCAACATCTGCGATGAGTGTTATAAGTTCTTCGGCATTTAGTGGACGTCCAGTGGTGTTGTAGACTACTTCCCCGACAGCCGCCTCTAAAGTCGATCGCAGTGCTGGGTCATTATTTGCATAGGATGTAGGTGTTACGAGAACTTTACATGACTCTAGATCTCTCATCATCTACCTTCCGGAGGCATCCATAGAGGGTTATCTACGATTTCAGGTGCGCCTTTGCTGTCCAGGACTAATTTTCTAAATCCCTGCCTTTCAATCGATCCGTAATCATGGCCTGCATTTCCTGGATATACAAAAAATGTGATCAGGTCTTCCTGGATTCCGGAATTAACTGAACGATGGGCCCAGCGTGGGGGAACGTACAAAACTGTGCCTGGTTTTAATGCCTCGACTGCCCAATCTCCCTCCGGAGTTTCCATGACCATAAATCCTTCCCCGCGCAAGCAGTAGTACATTTCAGAAGTTTCGAGAACGGTGTGAAAATGACCCTTGGTCATGAAATATTCATTACCCACCTTGCCGGGATGGACGATTGAAACACCCATTAATAGTTCACCAGCTACTTGAGGCCGGCTCACCTCATATACCTCGTAAAGAACCGGGTCACCTTCTGCCATCTTTGCCTCATAGGCAGCGAGATCTTGGTATTGCCCTTTCATTGCGGATAGATTTCGTACGATGTGGTTATCATATTTATCAAGAATGCTTTTCAAGGAAGGCACTATATCAAAAGTAAATGGTAATGTCGTCTCTGTGGGCATAGACGTTCCTTTACATGATGTCGATGGGGGAGATTTCCCCAGGGATTTTCCTCAGCAGTATACTAATTTTGATGGATGACCAATCGCTCGACCGCCGCTTACATGTCCAAAATGACTTTCATCGATTTGCCCGCCTCGGCTGCAAGAAAAGCGAGTCCTGCATCTTGGAGAGAGTATCTGGCGCCAACCAGCCTAGACAGGTCAATTTGTCCAGTATTGACTATACGTGCTGCTCTTCGGCAGTCGTCCGTGCTGCAAGCAGTTGTACCGGTAACAATAAGCTCCTTGTAATGGACAAGGTTTGAATTAAATTCGATCATCGGTTGTTTTTTGGGCAGACCGCCAAAGAAATTGATCCTACCTCGTAAGCTTGCCAGCCCAAGGGCTTGCGCCTGCGCTTTATGAGCGGGGGCCGCGACCACAATCACATCCGCGCCTTCGCCTTTGGTCACCTCCATCACTTCTGCTTCAATATCGCTTTCCGTGGAGTTTATGACATAATCAACTCCAAAGTCATTAACTTGTTCGGCGCGCTCGGTAATCAGCTCGCTCACCAAAACCTTGCCCGCCCCCCGCAATCGTGCGAGAAGTACATGCATGATACCGATGGGACCCGCACCGATCACCAAAACAGTCTCGCCTGGTCTAATGTTCAGCGCATCTTGCCCCCGCAAGACACATGCAAAAGGCTCGATCAATGCTGCTGCTGCTGGATCAGTATCTTTGTCGAGTGGGATCAGATTGCCTTGCAGGATTCCTGCTTCTGGTACGCGCAGATACTCTGCGAATGAACCATCATATGTGATACCTGGTGCTTGATAGTTTGCACATAAGTTGTTGCTGCCAGAGATGCACTGCCGGCAGTGACCGCAGCCCATATTTGGGGCAAGAAACACTTTTTGCTCAAGATTCAGACCGGCAACTTCCGAACCAACTTTCTGAATCACACCTGCTACTTCATGACCGGGGATACGCACCGTCCCAGTTGGATATAGGTGGTGATTACCGTGATAGATGCGCAAATCTGTACCGCAGATGCCAGTCGCAATCACTTTGATTAGTGCTTCGCGCGGCTTGATTTGAGGGATGGGCCGTTCTTCAACCCTCAAGTCATCAGGTCCGTAATATACTGCAGCTTGCATGGTATCTGGCATCGGGATCTGCTCTTAGAGAACCTCATCAAGGTAAACGGGTCGTTCTTCAAGAAACGACTTTGTGGCTGCAAGTACACCAGCAACGGCCCAGCGACCATCATCAGCGCCAACTTGGGGGGCATCGCCATTTTGGATACATTGAATAAAATGCTCCATCTCACGGATATAAGCCCACTCAAAGCGCTGGGGCCAGGTCCGGTAGATTGGGGTGATCAAACCTTGGTCGCGGTTTGTGCAGACTAAGATGGATTGCCCTTTCAATTCTCCAATCTGCATTATCCCTTTTTCACCAACGATCTCCACGCGCGCATCATACCCGTAATCACAAGGACAAATGCTGGAAATGCTGCCCAAGCCTCCATTCTCGAACTTGATGTTAACCAATGCATTGTCGTAATAATTCTCGGTCTTCACCCCCCGGTCTGCCCCCTTAAAATTTGCTACTTCCACGTATACCCGGCGGTAATCTGACCCCATCAACCATCTCACACAATCCCAATCGTGGCTGTTGACTTCGGCTAGGTTCCCATTTGAGGTTTTCAAATCTGTTGCCCAGGCCGGTGGCAAGCCAGGACCGTGGGTAAGGGATTTAATCAACATTGGCTGCCCAATCTCGCCTGCCGCAATTCTTTCGGCGGCAGTAGTAAACTCGGGATCGAACCGGCGCATGAAACCTAGCTGTAGGATGGTTTGATTTTTTTGGGCTGCTTGCGCGATCGCGTCACATTCTTTTAGATCCAGCGCCATCGGTTTTTCCAACAGGACATGTTTGCCAGCGTCCGCCGCGGTGATAGCTAGTTGGGCATGGGTGAACGTTGGTGTCGTAATGACAACGGCCTCAAGTTCAGCTTTTTCGAGAGCTTCTTCTAAAGAAAGAAAGCGGGCTTCAATACCATATTCGTCAGCCGTTGCTTGTAAAACATCTTGATTCGGGTCTACAACAGCAACTAATTTTGCTTCTGGTATGTGTTTTACCAATGTCATTGCATGTACCTTGGCAACGCGACCTGCGCCCACAAGACATACGCGGATAGGATGACTCATTAAAACTCCTTGCTGCTGATGTGATAAATTTGCTTTTGTAGTAGATGTGTTCAAGGGCGGAGTTTACCGGTATATCCACCGCAAGGATGTAATCCTGTAATTACAGGATTATAGTTTCATTCACTGCTTTCGTCAAGGAATTGCAGCATATGTGGAGCATATCTCGAGTAGTGTAATTTATTTAGGCTATCCTTGCTAAAATCGGGGATTGCGATTATAGTTAACTAGTATTGACCAGAATGATGTTTGTTAGGCAAGCTGCTTCATAGATAAATTTCAAAACGCGATGACCGGGACGAGTAGCATGGTTAAGCGCTGGCAGAGATTGGAGAACAAAGGCTGAGAGTCTCCATCAAGAACACTTTGCGAAAACCACCCGTGAGCTTGACCCTGAAAGCTGCTTTGGCAGCAAAGTAAGGTGAACGGCAGACCCCGTTATCGGTCCCAGGAGATAGGTAAGCAAGATTTAGCTGCACATGCTTGCCTGAATCTGGGTGGAACCGCGTGAGAACCCTCCCGCCCCAGTTGGTGGGAGTTATTTTTTTAAGTACCTACTTTTTCCATAGTGTTGATATCGGAAGCAGGTACAAGATAGATTTGGAGGTTGTAATGGCTGAGAATGAAAGATATGAGGATAGCCAGTTGTACAGCATCCGTCACTCAGCAGCCCACGTGATGGCGCAGGCGGTGGTCGAGATGTTCCCGGATGCAAAGTACACTATCGGACCGCCTATTGAGGATGGCTTCTACTATGACTTTGACTTACCGCGTTCGCTCACTCCAGATGATCTTAAATCGTTAGAAAAACGCATGCGGCAGATCATTGCGGGCAAATATCCATTTGAGCGACAGGTGATCTCGGCTGGTGAGGCGCGTGAGATTTTTGCTGACCAAGCTTATAAATTAGAGCTGATCGACGGATTGGAACAAGGTGGTTTCGATGAATATGGGAATCCGCTTGATGAAGTGCCTGAGATATCGATTTTCCAGCATGACCAATTCATTGATCTCTGCCGCGGTCCGCATGTGGAGGACACCGGGAAGATCAACCCCTCGGCTTTGAAGCTGCTGAATGTGGCTGGGGCTTACTGGCGCGGGGATGAGAAGCGGACGATGCTGCAGCGTATCTATGGTACTGCATGGAGCACCTCACAGGAGCTGGAAGAATACCTCTGGAAGCTGGAAGAAGCTAAGAAACGAGACCATCGTCGTTTGGGGAAGGAGCTGGATTTGTTCAGTGTGAGCGAAGAAGTGGGTTCGGGCTTGATTCTCTGGCATCCTAAAGGCGGCATGGTCAGGAAACTTACTGAAGATTACTGTCGGGAAGAGCATGAGCGTGGTGAGTACGATTTTGTCTACTCACCCCACATTGGAAAGGCGGCTCTTTGGGAGACGAGCGGACATCTCGATTGGTATCAGGAGAATATGTATTCGCCGTTGGACATTGAGGGTCAGGAATACTACTTAAAACCGATGAACTGCCCGTTCCATGTCCAGATCTATAAGAGCAGCATGCGTTCCTACCGCGATCTGCCGCTCCGCTTTGCTGAGTGGGGTACGGTCTATCGCTATGAACGGAGTGGGGTCTTGCATGGATTAATGCGGGTGCGTGGATTTACCCAAGATGATGCCCACTTATTCTGCCGGCCCGACCAAATGCCGGCGGAAATCGACCGGGTATTGCAGTTCAGCTTGAATATCTTACGCGCCTTCGGTTTCGATCATTTTCAAGCCTACCTATCAACTCGTAACCCGGAGAAAGCTGCTGGAGCACCTGAGCAATGGGAAGCCCCCACGGACGCACTGCGGCAGGCTCTAATTCGAGCCGAGGTCCCTTATCAAGTCGATGAAGGCGAAGCGACTTTTTATGGCCCGAAGATTGATATCAAAGTCAAGGACGCCCTCGGTCGTGAATGGCAGTTGAGCACCATTCAATTTGACTTTACCCTGCCTGAGCGTTTCGATTTAACTTTCATCGGTGATGATGGGCAAGAACACCGCCCATATATGATCCATCGGGCATTGCTGGGTTCGATGGAACGGTTCATGGGTGTGCTGATTGAGCACCACGCCGGTGCTTTCCCTGTTTGGCTTATGCCGGTTCAGGCGGTGTTAATTCCAATTGCAGATCGCCATGTCCCCTATGCTGAGCAGGTCTTGAATCAGCTCAAAGACGCGGGTATACGCGCTCAAGTGGATGCCCGCGGTGAGCGAATGAATGCCAAGATCCGTGATGCCCAAAGACAGAAGATACCTTACATGCTAGTAATTGGAGATCGCGAGGTCGAAAATGGGCAGGTAGCCCTGCGCTTGCGTTCTGGTGAGAATCCTGGTGCGATGGCAGTACCTGAATTTATTGACCGCTGCCAGAAGGATATTTTGGAACGGAAATAAGTCTTGGCGTTGCTTCGGCTGTCCTGAGTGTGCAACCAGAGAGGCTAACCTGTTGTTGTAGATAAATCATGCGCCCAGTGATATTCCGCTGGCAGCGTTTGTTAGTTGACGAATCGTTCCCTTGTATGGTATTATGCCATTCGCTGGCTACCCGCCAGTGTTGTGCTTGTTAAGTGTGTGAGAGGAGAGTAATATCAGCGCAAACGACTATCGTGTAAATGAAGCTATCCGCAAGCGCGAAGTGCGGTTGATCGGCCCTGATGGTGATAATGTCGGGGTAGTTTCAATCGAAGAAGCGATGCAGATTGCGCAGGAGGCTGACCTAGACCTGGTTGAAGTTGCCCCAAACGCAGACCCACCAGTGTGCCGGGTGATGGATTTTGGGAAATTTATTTACGAACGAGCAAAGAAAGAACGCGAAGCTCGTCGTTCCCAGACAAAGATCGAAATCAAAGAGATCCGCCTTCGCCCGAAGACAAATGTACACCATCGCGACTTGAAAGTGCGTCGCGCCCGCGGTTGGTTAGAATCTGGGATGAAAGTAAAAGTCCGCATCCGTTTTCGGGGTCGGGAGATCACTTATCCTGAAATTGCATTAAATGATCTAAAACAGATCGCCGCAGATTTAGCTGATCTCGGAGTTATTGAGCAGGCGCCAGCACTCGAAGGTCGCACCATGTTGATGGTGATTGCGCCGAGCAAGGCACCTAAAAAGAGTTAGCTTTCGCTGATATCACCATTCATTTATAAGTTAACTCCACGGTTCGTAGGGGCCAAACCTTTGAGCCTGTACGCCGCGGAATTTTGTGTCAAATAGGAGGTTAGCTGTGCCTCGAAAGAAGAGTACTACTAAATATAAATTGAAGACCCATAAGGCTACCGCCAAGAGGTTTCGCCTGACTGGCTCAGGCAAATTAGTGCGTACGAAAGGTGGCAAAAGCCATCTGCGCCGCCGCACCTCCAAGCGGACCAAACGCCTGTTCGACGAGATGATCCCTGTAAAGGGCCGGGGTATCAAGAAGCGTGTTCGCAGATTAGCCCCTAATCTGAAGTAAGTACAGGCACGAATCGGTAAATTCCACCAAATTAGTTGCGGCTGTTGGGTGTATACAACGGGTAGTGGCAAAATCATCCCACTACCGGCGCCCAGGGGCTCGCAGGAGAGTACAAAATGGCACGTGTAAAAACAGGTCCAAGTCGTCGCAAACATCATAAAAAAGTATTGAAATTAACGAAAGGCCAATATGGCACCCGTTCGAAGCTTTTCCGCCGCGCTAATGAAGCGATGTTGAAAAGCCTTTGGTACGCCTACCGTGACCGGCGCGCTCGGAAGCGGGACTTACGCCGGTTGTGGATCGCGCGCATCAATGCCGCCGCCCGGCAAAACGGAACGACGTACAGCCGCTTCATTCACTCCTTGAAGACCAGCAATATCGCGATTAACCGCAAAATGCTGGCTGATATGGCCGTTCGTGACCCGCAAGCATTTACTGCTGTAGTAAACCAGGCACAAACGCAGTAGCCGTATTTGAACTGCACCTATCAGCGGGATGACGATGGTCATCCCGCTTTCGATTTCTATATACCTCTTAGCTCACCCAGAGGGTTATAGTATAATGCCGATAGTTAAACGGAGGCCGAGATGAGTGATAAAGATAATCGCAAGATTACGGTTTCTAATAGTGGTGGATTCTTCCAGGATTTAGCAATTAACATCAAGTTAGTCCTGAAGCTGCTTGTAGATTCACGCGTACCTTTCTGGCTGAAGTTGCTCCCCATTGGCTCGTTATTATATCTCCTTATCCCTGATATCATCCTGGGGCCGATAGATGATGCAGCGATTCTCGGTTTGGGTATGTATCTTTTCATCGAACTATGCCCAGAGGAAATTGTCCGCGAACACTTGGAAAAATTGAATCGTGTTGTGCCAGGCGAATGGAATGATCCTTTGGATGATGAAGAGAATATTGTTGACGCAGAGTATACGGTGGATGAGTAAGTGGCTTCAGAATGTTTTGGCATTTACACTGTTGATCGGGGTTATTTCTTCGTGTGACGGCCTTATTCCTGCCCGTGAAGCAACGGCATTACCTCCGACGTCAAGCATAAGCGTTTTACCGTCACCCAATCTAGGGGTTCCCTCGGCTGCAGCTACGCCTGATTCGGCGCCAACTCTAGCTACTGGAGCTGCGGGTCCGACGCTGGAACCTCTTACACCCTCAGACTCTCCACAGCCAACCTCACAAGGGGCATTCGTTATTCCGGACCCTCAAGATTTCACATGGCAGAGTGTAGCTTCCGGTTTTCAAAATCCAGTCGGTATCGTTAAAGCGGCTGACGGGATGCCCCGTTTATTTATATTAGAACAGCCTGGGTTGGTGCGTGTTTTAAAAGGGGGTGTTGTCTCAAAAACACCTTTTCTTGATATCCGATCGGAAGTAAGCTGTTGTGGAGAGCGGGGATTACTAGGATTGGCTTTTCACCCGGATTATGTCAATAACGGCACAATTTACGTCAACTACACCGATGTTGATGGCGATACTGTCATCGCTAGATTTTCTACCGCAGCAGATAATCTAGAGCAGATCGACCCGGAGAGCGAAGTCATCCTGCTCAATATCTCACAACCTTATGCCAATCACAATGGGGGCGGAATGGCATTTGGCCCTGATGGCTATCTTTATATCGGACTTGGTGATGGCGGTTCTGCGAATGACCCTCAGGGTAATGCTCAGAACACAAATACATTGCTGGGAAAGATCTTACGGATTGATGTGAATGAAGGCGAGTATTATGCCATTCCACAGGACAACCCCTTCGTAACTGGTGGGGGTTTACCAGAAATTTGGGCTTATGGTTTGCGCAATCCTTGGCGGTTCACTTTTGACAGCCACACCGGAGATTTGTATATAGGAGATGTTGGACAGAACACTTGGGAAGAGATAAATTTCAGGCCGGTGATGGCACCCTCCGGAGCGAATTTCGGCTGGAATTTCCGGGAAGGAACGCATGAATTCGAAGGAGTTCCTCCAGTCGATCTGCAGTTAATTGACCCGGTCGCAGAATATGCACACGACCAGGGCTGTTCCGTAACTGGTGGAGTAGTTTATCGTGGAAATGCATTACCAGAGTGGAATGGCGTCTATTTATATGGAGATTACTGTTTGGGAAAAATATGGGGCTTGCTCCCGACAGCTAGTGGTGCATGGCAGAACAAACTTGTCTTTGAAACTGGGTTCAATATAACTGCTTTTGGGCAGGATGAAGCCGGAGAAGTGTACCTGGTCGATTATTCTGGCGGTCTGTACCAGTTGATCCATGCGCGTTAACCGTACCAACTGCAAAGCATTGGTTGTCTGTCTGATATATATGCTGTTGGCGGGCTGCCAACCGCTGACCACGCTGCCTACTCCTTACGCAACCCCAACCGCTCAGGGGGCGTTAATAACTGTTTCCCCTACCAGTACACCTAACTTTCCAGAGCCCAGCCCCCCACTGAGTCCGACCCCAATTGAAGCACTGCAGGACTCTGCAACCCAGACTCCGCTTCCTACACCGCAGGACACCCAGACCCCAGAACCGCAGGTCATTCGCCTTGCTGTGATCGGTGATTTTGGCAGCGGTGAACAGGCGGAGCAGGATGTTGCTGGCCTGGTTCAAAGCTGGAGTCCAGATTTCATCATCACCACCGGGGATAATAATTATCCGGACGGTGCGGCGGAAACGATTGATGAGCATATTGGCAAGTACTACCATAGCTACATCCACCCGTATAAAGGAGCATATGGCGAGGGCGCAGACCAGAACCGCTTCTTTCCAACTTTGGGCAATCATGATTGGCGTTCGATTAATGCGGGACCTTATTTGGAGTATTTCACCCTCCCCGGAAACGAACGCTATTATGATGTTGATTTAGGCTTCGTCCACCTCTTTGCGTTGGACTCTGACTCGAACGAACCAGACGGGGTTGGATCAACCTCGCTGCAAGGGTTGTGGCTTCAGGAAAAGCTGCGTGCTTCGGATGCAGCTTGGAAGATCGTATACATGCACCACCCCCCGTACTCTTCCGGAACTCACGGTCCTGTCGGGTGGACACGCTGGCCATATGCCCTGTGGGGAGCCTCCACTGTTATTTCCGGGCATGACCATACTTACGAGCGGATCCTGGTAGATGGCATCCCTTTTTTTGTTAATGGGCTGGGTGGTGGGGCAATCTACAGTTTTGAAAATATTATGGAAGGTAGTCAGGTGCGGTTCAACGGCAATTATGGGGCTATGCTGATTGAAGCCACTCCTGACCAACTCACATTCCAATTTATCACCCGCCACGAGGAGCTCATCAACTCATACTCGCTACGAAACTCACCCTAATAAATTGGGACTCTTTGGTATGCGCTGAACATAAGTCCCCCGGTATTCGTAGTTATCTAAACGGCAAACACATAGAGATAGGTATATTGATTATGAAGAATTCTCTAGCGGTTCGTTTCACGATCTTGTCCTTAAGTTTAATGTTGTTCGTTTTGATGGGCTGCAGCCGCTTGCCTATGCCCTGGACGGTAGCAGGTCAATCGGATCAAGAACACAACCCGGCAGTGACTCTTACTGCAGCACTCATATTGCCATCCGGATCGGACACTGCTACTGATCATTCTGAAATTTCTGCCCTTCTCCCTGCTTCTCAGGCAGATGCAGTATCGCTTGGTGATATACCACACTATGACCTCAGCCTCGATATCAACTTCTCCGAAGCTAATTTTACTGGTCAGAGTCGAGTAACCTATACAAACCTTGAAGCAGATGTGATTGACCGTCTTTTCTTCCGCTTGTACCCTAACGGTGGAAAAAGCTATGGCAACGGACACCTGCAGGTTGAAAATGTTCAGGTAGACGGAAAGGAAGTGGAGACAAATTCGTCACTGGGGGATTCCGTGTTGGAAGTGCTCCAACTAGAGCCTCTGGTACCCGGTGATACTGTACAGATTGATATGGAATTCTCTGGAGAAGTCCCCATAGATTTCGGCGGTCAGGAGACTCCAGCTGGATACGGCATCTACAATCTCAGCGCAGATGTGATGGCTCTTAGCGGTTGGTACCCGCAGTTGGCAGTCTATGATGATGAAGGCTGGAACCTGGACCCAGTTTCGGCGATCGGGGATTCGGTGTATAGCGACAGCGCGAATTACAAAGTTGAAATTTCCCTTGATAGTGATATTAAGCTCGCTGCGACGGGAGTCGAAGTCGAGCGTGAAAAACTCAATGGTCAAACAAGATATCGCTATATCAGTGGTCCGGTACGGGATTTCTTTTTAATCATGAGCCCAGATTTTATGGTTGCGAGCCAGATGGTTGATGGTACGGAAGTTAATTCCTACTACCTCCCTGGGCATGAACAGGCTGGGGAGAGCGGACTGCAAGTTGCTGCTGACTCGCTGGCAGGTGTTCAACCAGCGGTTCGGTATCTACCCGTACACTGAGCTTGATCTGGTCGAAGCACCGATGCGGAATGCTTTAGGTGTAGAATATCCTGGCATTATGTTAGTTGTCACGAGTCTCTATGATGACCCATCTCAGCCTAGTTTTACAGTGACGACGGCTCACGAAGTCGCTCACCAATGGTGGTACAGCCTGGTTGGGAACGATGTAATTGATGAGCCGTGGCTGGATGAAGCCCTCGCAACCTACTCCTCCGGTTTGTACTTGCAGGATGTATTTGGGCAGCAAGCCTATGAAGGTCTTGTTGCTTACTGGGATGACCGCTATGCGGCTGTCATTGCTGACGGGTTAGATGATTTTGTCACGGAAGACTTGAGGTATTTTGAGAGTTCACCCGAGCACAAACCTTACGGCACAATCGTGTATTCGAAAGGCGCATTAGCTCTCGAGGCGATACGGGAAGAGATTGGAGATCAGGCTTTTTTTGAAGCCCTGCAGCACTACTACCAGGCGAATAAGTACCTGATTGCAGAGTCAGACGACCTCTTGGATAACTTTGAAACATCGGCTGGGGTTTCACTCGACAGCCTCTACGAGCAGTGGTTGTTTACTCACCAATAAGATCGCGGATCATTTGTATCAATTATCCCTTGACACAGCTTGCCGGCACGTGGTATCCTTACGCCGCATTAATATTACTCTAATGTAGAAAGGAAAGGCGCATTACATGTTGATAGCTATTTTTGAACTTTCACGGAACCGACAAGCTGCAGTTAGCAGTGGTTTCGTTCTGCCCAAACGGAGTGCGCCTGTTTATCAGTAGATCAATAACAGCCTGATTATCGGCCACGGGTGCGCTCCAACCCCGTGGCTTTTTTATTGCCCACAAGAAATTTTTGACTTCTAAAGGCCACGGGATGACTGTGGTCTTTATTTTTTTGGAGGTTATGAGATGTCGGATGCAATTGTTGTGACAAATGCCTATAAGAAATTCGGCAAGACCGATGATCCAATTTGGACGCGGTTGCCTTGGTTCAAGTCTGGCAAAGGCCGGAATGGCAATTCAGCTGGACAGCGTGAATCCGAGCAAACGCAAAATGGAAGGAGCAGGTTTATTGTCGCATTAGACAGGGTTTCGTTTTCCGTTCGCGAAGGAGAGATATTTGGGGTGCTCGGACCGAATGGTTCTGGGAAATCGACCTTGATCCGGTTGTTAGCCACACTGTTGCTGCCGGATGATGGCAATATCTGCATATTTAATCACGATGTCGTCCAAGAACCGATGGCAGTTCAGCGGCTGATTAATCGAGTTTCGGTGGAAGCCAGTTTCTTTAAGAAGCTATCGCCAATAGAGAATTTGGTGTATGGCGCTCGTTTATACGGCTTGGGTGGGCGCGAGACTAAGCGACGTTCGATAGAGATCTTAACTCGACTTGGACTAGAAGAACGTTCGCTGGACAAACCGATGGAGGAGATGTCACGTGGCATGCAGCAGAAAGTCGCCATTGCTCGTGCTTTGCTGTCAAAGCCGCGTGTCTTACTGCTAGATGAGCCAACCACCGGTCTCGACCCCCGTTCAAAACGTGAGGTGCAGGCTGTTATCAATGAACTCAACAGTGAGCATAATACAACGATGCTGCTTACGACACATGACATGGAAGAAGCAGACAACCTGTGCCAGCGTGTCGCAATCATAGACAAAGGAAGGATTGTCGCCTTGGATTCCCCCAAAGCACTGAAGAAGCTAATTCAAGCGGCAGACAAAGAACCTACATTAGAAGATGTCTTCTTGGAACTGACTGGCGAAAAGCTGGTCAAAGAAGAAGATGCGTAAAAGCCAATGATTGGCAGTTAGAAAGTATTCAAGCTAGCAACACGTTGAGGAGAAGAAATGGATTTTAACCGCTCACTGTGTTTTGGGTCATTGATCTTGTTTGAACCGATTCATACAGTAGTGATTTGTTCGGATGAGAGGAATGGGTGTTTATCTCGCAGAGAGATGGTTGGCTTTATGCGATAATTTTGGTTTTGCGATGTGTGCGTGAGGAGGAAAAAAGATGTCAGCAGTTATTTTACACGAATTACAGGCCACTTATGCTTTCATGGAGCGTAATGCCAACCTGGTAAAACGCTACTGGACTTGGGAGCTAGTTTGGTTGACGTACTCAATCGCCAATAGTTTGTCAGTCAGTTTTATAGGCTTGGGGATGGAACAGCTTAGTGGTGCCCAATCTATCGATGGGCGCTTCCTTGTGCTTTATCTCTTGATTGGTACCCTTGTCTGGCGTTACCTGTCTTCCATATTTTATTGGATTACCGAGGTTATCAGTATTGAACGCTGGGAAGGGACGATTGAATACACATTGATGGCTCCTATCCGCAGGATAACCCACATGGCTGGGCAAACTTTCTTCGCTGTAATTTACAGCCTGTTGTTCACCGGAGTAATCCTCGTAATTACAGTCGTGATATTTGAGATCGATATGAGCAAGGCAAATATGTTTGGGGGCACATTGATGCTGATCACTGGCAGTTTATCATTCATCGGAGTAGGTATCATGGGATCTGTCTTGCCGCTGCTCTTCCCCGAGCGAGGTGCCCAGATGACACATGTGATCATTGCCGTGCTCCTGCTTATATCTGGGGTTTACTATCCGGTCGAGGTGCTGCCGCAGCTGCTTCAGATGTTAGCTGTTTTTAGCCCGGCCACCTATGTGCTGGATGGCACTCGCCAAGCCATATTAGAGGGTGCTTCGACGGTGGATCTTTGGCCGTTGATCTGGCCGACACTGGTGATGGGTTTCATTGCCATACCTGCTGGTCTGTGGGTATTTGGTCGGGCGGAGCGCTATGCTAAGCGCGTTGGAAAACTGCACCGCAACGGGTAACATTAGTATTTTGGTGACTAGAAATTCAGGGGCAATAGAGGAGCTGGAAGATGCGGATCACGATTGATGGTTTTGATGAGACCATTATCAACCATAAGCAGACCTCTACAGATGAGTTTGGAACAATCAGAAGGTACTATCGCTTTTTGAGTAAATTTGCTGTGGTCACGATGAAGGTTCTCGCAGACGACAGTTCAATTAACTATCCACCTGATCGAGATTTAACTTGTGAGCGGGAAATGACTCCCCGGCAAAGCAAACGTGTAGGGGCCTAACAAGGAATATGTGATGATTGATATAAAAATACCGGCCGGATACACTGCACGTCCGGCGGCAATGACAGATCTTAAAGCAGTAGTAGACTTGTTGAATCTCACTTCGATTGGTCTATTCGGAAAAAAAGAGTTTTCAGTTGAGGAATACCGTCGGGAGTGGGGGACGCCTGGTTTTAAGTTGTCAACGGATACGTTATTGATGATATCACCGTCCGGGGATATCGTTGGATATCAAGAGGTTTGGGATATTTTTGTACCTTCAATTCGTGTGAAAATCTGGGGCAGGGTCCATCCGGATCATGAGGATCTCGGTATCGGCAAATACTTAATAGCATGGGCCGAGCAGCGCGCACGTAAAGTAATCGAGCGAGCGCCGGCGGGGGCTCGAATCTCTGTGCGCAGTTATGTGCCCTACGTGAACAAGAAGAGCCTCCTCCATCACTATGAAGAGGGGTTTACGGCCGTTCGCTACTCTTTGCGCATGGTTATAGAGCTTAATGGGCACCCGCCCCGCCCACATTTCCCGGATGGAGTTACGGTCCGAAAAATGAGAACAGGTGAAGAGCATGCTGTCATCCATGCTGTGCGGGATTCTTTTAAGGATCACTTTGGGCATATCGATATGCCCTTTGTTGAAGAATTAAAGCTCTGGAAGCATGCCATGGAGAACGATCCGGACTATGACCCCACTTTGTGGTTCTTGGCTGAGGCAGAATCCGAGATCGTAGGGATGTCTTTATGCTGGCCGCGGACTTCTGAGGACAAGCAGATGGGTTGGGTAGATACTTTGGGGGTACTACGACCATGGCGACGGCGCGGTATCGCATTGGCTTTACTGCAGCATACATTTGTTGAGTTCTACCAGCGAGGTACCCCCAGGGTAGGTTTAGGTGTCGATGGTATGAGTTTGACTGGCGCAACACGTCTCTATGAGAAAGCTGGTATGCACTCCGATCCAAAGCACCGCTACGAGATGTATGAAAAAGAGCTGCGGCCCGGAGTTGAACTCAGTACGACCACACTCAAACAAGAAGCTGATCCCAAATCTCTCTAGCCTAGAGCGCTTTAGGCAAGTTGCCCGTGGGGACAGTCTTGGTTACAATACTATCAGGTGGCTCAATGACACAAGTGCTTCCTGCTGACAGTTAATGAAATCAACATCCGAGGTGCAATAATGCAGCTACAAGCGCTGATATTCGATTTTGGTGGTGTGATCGTCCGTACGGAAGATAGGTCCTCTCGTGAACTGTTGGCTGAAGAGCTGAATATGACCTATGATCAGTTATCCGATGTGATTTTCGCTAGCGCAAGCGCTCGCTTGGCATCATTGGGACGCATCACAGCTGAGGATCATTGGGAGGCAGTACGCCATACCCTTGGAGTGACTGATAACGACCTGCCACGAATTAGAGATCTTTTCTGGGCAGGCGATACCCTAGATTTCGATCTGGTCGATCTCATCCGGTCATTCCGTCCGCAGTACCGTACTGCGCTGCTCAGTAATGCCTGGGACGATTTACGCGGCATGTTGATTGGCTATTGGAAGATTGCCGATGCTTTTGATGAGATCGTTATCTCAGCCGAAGAGGGTGTTGTCAAACCATATCCGCAAATTTATGAGATAACTTTGGAACGCCTCCACTTAGAATCGGGTCAGGCCGTATTTGTGGATGATTTTATTGAAAACGTTTTGGGTGCGCAGGCAGTTGGCATGCAAGCGATCCACTTCCGTTCCATCGACCAGACCCGCGCCGAATTAAAAGATTTCACACGTAATGAACGATTTGATTCGGAGCAGTGATAAAACTTTGCCCACCTTTGATCGACATATCATTTGGCATTAGCGAGAGAACAAGGTATGGAAGAACTTACATTTTTGGATATCCGTTCTGCGGCGAAGTTAATTGAAAAACGCGAACTGTCACCACTGGAGCTGACCGCAGCTTATCTGGGTAAGATTGAGGAATATGACCCACTTATTAACAGCTACATTTCCATCTCTGCTGACCAGGCTTTGATCGAGGCGCAAGAAGCGGAGACTGAAATATCTCATCATGGACCTCGCAGCGCATTACACGGTATCCCCATTGCCCTAAAAGACCTCTACGAGACTGTGGGTGTAGCTACAACCGCGGGTTCGCGTTTTTTTGCTCACCATATTCCACTTCAAGATGCACATACAGTTGAACGGTTACGGTCAGCGGGTACTGTGTTTTTGGGCAAACTGAATATGCATGAGATCGCGCTTGGGGTGACCAACGTCAACCCTCATTATGGAGCGTGCCGGAATCCCTGGGATTTGGAGCGTATCTCTGGCGGTTCTTCGGGCGGCTCGGCAGCCGCGCTCGCCTTGGGTCTCTGTATGGGGTCTCTCGGCAGTGATACGGGTGGATCAATTCGCATACCCGCCTCATTGTGCGGCGTTGTCGGAGTTAAGCCGACTTATGGGCGGGTAAGCCTCAGGGGAATTATCCCTCTTAGTTGGAATTTGGACCATTCCGGACCGATGGCACGCACGGTTTGGGATGCTGGCATCTTGCTGCAGGCGATCGCCGGCTATGACCCTGATGACCCGTATTCAGTTTGCATTGAAACCGATGACTACCTGCTCCATATCCAGGATGGGGTTGTTGGATGGCGTATTGGAGTGGGTGTTAGCGAGTATTTCACCGCACGAACAGCTCCAGCTGTGCTGGAGGCAGTCCACCAAGCGGCGGATGTATTTGCAGGTCTAGGAGCGATTGTCACTGAGGTTGATTTCCCTGAAGCACGTAATGCGGCGCAAGCGAATGGCTTAATGACCACCAGCGATGCAGCAGCATTCCATCAGCAGCGTTTAATGCATCAACCTGATGAATTTGGCGCTGATGTATTATCCCGTTTGCAGCAAGGCGCGGCATATACATCTAGTGAGTACATACTGGCTCGACGTACTCAAAGCTTGCTGCGCCAGCGCTTCGCAGCATTTTTCGATCATTTTGATATCCTGCTAGTACCCGCTACACCCATTACCGCTCCCCCGATCGAAGGTCCAGACGCTGTTGCCCAAGCGCCTGTATTGACCCGTTTTACTGCTCCTTTTAACTTGACTGGTCTTCCTACTATTTCGCTGCCGTGTGGTTTCTCTGCACAGAATTTACCAATCGGTTTACAGCTGGTAGGTGCGCCGTGGAGCGAAGCCAAGCTGCTGCGTGCCGGTTATGCATTTGAACAAGCCACCAGCTTCCACAAAATCCATCCAACTTTATCGCGGCTCAAATAAGCGATATTTTTTAGGGGGGATACCACAAGGAGCTGAATTGGGCGGGAGCTCGAGAGTAGTATCCCATTTGCTGAAAACCGACTTATGTAATACTCGTCGTTTGGGTCTTGAACGTAGATGTGTTCGATGGTGTATGAGTGGTTTATATCCCAGCTGCACAACAAGGCCAATACATCGACCCGCCTATCTGGTGTATACTCACACGGTATGATATTCTTGAGAAGCAGTAGTTGGAGGTTATATGTCTGAGGTAAAAAAATCACCCCCTCATTGGGATTTGTCCAATGTGTACCCAGCACTGGATTCGGATGAGTTCAAAACAGATTTTGCTCGACTGGAAGATCAACTAACTGGAATTGAGTTGATTATCGACCAGCGGGTAGATAAATTGGATAAGGATGCCAGTATCGCCGAGCTTTCCGGGGTGGTTGATGAATTGATCGACCATTTCAATGTCACCCTGACGCTCGCCGCAACCTTGGAAGCGTACATATTTTCCTTCGTCGCCACAAACTCATATAACGATCTGGCTAAGAAGCTCCTTTCCCAATATGAACAAGTTGAGGTCAGGATGAAGAAACTTCACCTGATCCGTTTTCGGGCATTCATCGGTCGCGTCCGGGATGCGCTGCAGTTGGTACTGCAGCAAGGTGGTACTGCCAGTACGCACGCATTCATGCTGCAGGAGACCGCTGAGCAGAGCCGATACCTGATGAGCGAAGCAGAAGAATCGTTAGCAGCGGAACTTGACCTGAGCGGCGCAAATGCTTGGGGCAAACTGCAAGGAACGATCACCTCCCAGCTCACTGTGGATGTGGAGATGGAGGGTGAAATCCAAAGTCTCCCCTCGCCGGCACTAATCAACCTACGGACAAATCCTGATGAAACAGTCCGCAAATTAGGGTATGAGACCGAGCTGAAAGCTTGGGAATCCATCAAGGAACCTCTAGCCGCATCATTGAATGGCATTAAAGGTACCGTGAATACATTAAACAAGCAGCGTGGTCGTATCGATGCGCTCCATAGCGCCGTCGATGCCGCCCGTATAGACCGGGAAACCTTGGATGTAATGCTTGCGGCCATTGAGGCTTCCTTCCCCATGTTCCGGAAATACTTTGCAGCCAAGGCGAAGCGCTTTGGACAAGATAGATTGTCTTGGTGGAATCTATTTGCCCCAGTAGGGAGGTCTGACACTCGCTATTCGTATGCTGCTGCCAGGGACTTTATTTTGAATCATTTCGCTGAATTTTCACCCGAACTGCACGATTTAGCGAAGACAGCCTTTGATAAAAACTGGATTGATGCCGAACAGCGCGATGGGAAAAGGGGTGGAGCTTTTTGTATGCCAATTTACGGGGTAAAAGAGTCGCGCGTTTTATGCAATTTTGATGGCTCACTTGAACAAGTTTTCACGATTGCCCATGAGTTGGGACACGCGTTCCATAACTACTGTGCCTACAAAGCCGGGAAGACAATCCTGCAGAGCGATACCCCGATGACATTGGCAGAGACAGCCTCAATCATGTGCGAGACGATAATCACCGAAGCAGTTTTGCGTCAGGTGCAAAGCCCTGAAGAAGAATTGGCTATCTTGGAGACTTCGCTGATTAGTGACTCTCAAGTCACGGTTGACATTTATTCACGCCTCTTGTTTGAGCGGGAAGTGTTCGAACGCCGAGTGGAATCGGAGTTGTCGGCAGAAGAATTTTCGGAAATCATGGAACGCGCTCAGAAAGCCACCTATGGAGATGGGTTGGATGAACGCTATTTGCATAAATATATGTGGACCTGGAAACCGCACTACTATTCGGCGAATTTATCTTTCTACAACTTCCCTTACGCGTTCGGACTGCTTTTTGGTACGGGGTTGTATGCTATCTATCAAGAACGTGGGGCAGATTTTATACCAGATTATATGGATCTATTAGCGAGCACTGGAGAGGGAAATGCCGCCGATTTAGCTTCCCGTTTTGATATTGATCTCCGCAGGTTCGATTTCTGGGAGAAGAGTCTGCAGATTATCGGAAAACGGATAGACCGCTATACCCAATTATAAGTGCTGCAGTAGAGCAAACGGTGAGAGCCGGCTTATCACCGTAGGCCGGCTCTTTTCTTTAATTGTGCTGTACTCATTACTCTAGCTTTACTGGTATCATTTTGGAGTCATTGATTGGTTGTGAGATGGAGATGATCACTTTAGGTATCTTAGCTGACACCCATATCCCCGACCGCAAACGTGAGCTGAACCCCGCGGTGTTAGAGGTTTTTCGTCAGGGTAAAGTGGGTGCGATTTTACATGCCGGAGATATTTCGACTGCCAGGGTACTCTCCACACTGGAGCAGATTGCGCCCGTCTACGCTGTACGCGGTAATCGTGATTGGATAGCTCTGAGCTCTCTACCTGCCAACCGTCTGCTGACCTTCAATGGCGTGAATGTGGGCATAACGCATGGACATGGTAATCTCCGGCGTTATTTAATCAAACGCATCGAATACGTATTGCAGGGGTACCATGTGGAAATGTTTTTGCCGGTTGTGCGCGCTCAATTCCCAACGGCTGAGGTGATCGTCTTTGGTCATACTCATCGCCCATATATGCAGCATGAAAATAGCCGCTTGATTCTAAACCCTGGATCACCTCATGTTCCAGAGGGAAAGAAAACACCCCCCAGCGTTGCGTTGCTCCATATCCAACCGGGGGGTGAGTTTGCGAGTGAGTTGGTTAACCTAGAATCGATCTAAACTAGCTCTGTTTTTTTCTATCCCTTCGCTAAACTGTTCTGTTAATACACCGGGACATTCCATTCCTTATACTGCGGATATTTTCCACGAACGATATCATCAAAAATCTGACGCAATTGACTACCGGTTGGTCCCATCTGACCATCTCCGATAACCCGATGGTCAACCCTAGTAATTACCGTGATCTGTGCGGCCGTTCCAGTGAAAAAGATCTCGTCACAAAGGTACACTTCTGTCCGGTCTATAGGTCTTTCGATCACTCGCATGTTGAGTTCATTTTGCATGAGTTCTATTGCTGTTCGACGGGTGATGCCCTCTAATATATTCTCTGTGACCGAGGGTGTGATTGCGATGCCATCCCGGACAATAAATACATTCATTGCGCTGCCTTCAGAGACGTGCCCTTCATTCGTGAGCACTAAAGCCTCATCAAAACCAGCTCGGTTCGCATCCGTTTTTATAAAAGAGGAATTTGCATAGGCACCGCTAATTTTTCCGCGCGCCGGGATCGCATTGTCATCGACTCTCCGCCATGAAGAGAACGTGACATGTGCGTTTGTATCATTAGCCACGTAGCGATCAAACGGAATCGTTACGATGGAAATTTCATCTTGCAGATCATGGAGCTTTACTCCGATGATCTCATCGGCTTTATATGCTAAAGGGCGGATGTACACATCGCGTTTGTGTCCATCTTTCCTGAGCAGTTCGATGGTGATTTCCGTCAGACTTTCCGGGGTTTGGGTAAATTCCATGCTCAGCAGTTTAGCAGAGTTCAGAAACCTCCTGTAATGGTCGTATGGGCGGAAAAGGTAGAGCTGTTGGTGTTCCTCATTCCAATACCCACGCAATCCTGCAAAGGCTGCAGTACCATAATTTAACGCATGGGTCAGCACGCCGACTTTCGCTTCAGCATAAGGGACAATTTTGCCGTGAAAGTATGCATTTATGGGAAGATCCATTATGTTCCACCTCCGTGGGATCTGCAGTGTGTTTGTATGTGATTTCATTATAAACCTGAGTTGAAGGAGAGGCAAACCTGCGCTGTTTTTTCCTCCTTTGATATGTGGATATAAAGTTTTATCATTCAAGGTGATTTTTTATCAGATATCGTGTATACTGCTTTATTGAAGGTTTTAATCACGATTTCGCCATAAATAGTTGACTGAGTGGGAGGATTCAAGATGAAGCGTGCTGTCAGTGTGAGTATTGGTTCTTCGAAACGCAATAAGTCTGTTGAGGTCGAGCTGCTGGGGGAAACTGTTCAAATCGAACGGATTGGCACTGACGGGGATATGGAAAAAGCCGCTGAGCTTTATCGCGAACTGGATGGGAAAGTAGATGCCTTTGGTGTTGGTGGAGCTGACCTAGGGGTCATGGCAGATGAAAAGTGGTATCCGTTGTATTCTGTCCAGCCCATGGTGCGTTATATAAAAAAGACTCCCGTTGTCGATGGTGCAGGTCTCAAGAATACGCTTGAGAACCGCGTCGCATCTGTTATTGATACCCAGATTGGGGATTACGTTGAAAAACTGGGTAAGAAAGCATTTGTAACCCTCGGTGTAGATCGTTGGGGTATGTCGGCCTCGTTCATCGATGCTGGTTATGAGTGCGTCTTTGGGGATATTATGTTTGGATTGGGATTGCCATTTCCGATCCGCAGTCAAAAATCCCTGAAGAGAGTTGCTGCGCTGATTATGCCTATCGCCGGAAGGCTGCCTTTCGAATGGATCTATCCGACTGGAGAAAAACAAGAAGTCCGCGACCCGAAATGGCCAAAGTATTATGAATGGGGCACAGTTATTGCAGGTGATTGCCACTATATTAAACGCCATATGCCAGAGAAGCTGGTTGGTAAGATCATCGCCACGAACACAACCACCGAAGAGGATGTTGAACTCTTCCGTACGGCGGGTGTCAAATATTTGGTGACATCCACACCTGTTTTGGATGGTCGTTCATTTGGGACAAATATGATGGAAGCGGCATTAATAGCCGCCTCCGGGAAAGGACGCGAATTAACCAGATCCGAGCTGGATGAAATACTTGAACAACTGGGATTTGAGCCCCAACTGCAGGAGTTGAATTGATATGGACGCGATTGTCATTGCTGGTGGAAAGCCCAAACCTGATGAACCGCTGTATGAAGAGACCCAAGGCGGATTTAAGGCATTGCTGGATGTCGCTGGGAAACCCATGGTGCAGTGGGTGCTCGATGCATTGAATAATGCTGCGAATATTGAGCATGTAGTGATCATTGGTTTACCTGCAGATAGCCCCATCCAATGTACCAAAGCAGTCTCATTCATTCCGACTCAGGGTGACATGGTGGACAATGTACGTGGCGGGGTTTCAGAGGTTCTAAAAGCAAATCCGGCTTCTGTAAAAGTACTCATTGCATCGGCAGACATCCCTGGCATCAACGCCGAGATGGTGGACTGGCTGGTTGGCGAGAGCGAGAGGGATGACCTAGACGTTTACTATAATATTATTCCACGCTCAATCATGGAAGAACGCTACCCAACTTCGAAACGTTCCTATACTCGTTTGAAGGACCACGAAGTTTGTGGTGGTGATATGAATGTGATGGCCACACGGATGGTAACTTCGAATACGGATATCTGGGACAAACTGGTTGCAGCCCGAAAAAATCCATTCAAGCAGGCGGCGTTAATTGGTTTCGATACCCTTTTCTTGCTGCTTATCCGGGCGATCACACTTGACCGGGCAGCTGAATTGGTTACCAAGCGTCTGAAAATCACTGGTAGGGCAATTCTTTGTCCATATGCTGAGGTGGGGATGGATGTCGATAAGCCTCACCAGCTGGAGATTGTACGGCAGGATCTTGCGGTTTAAAAATAGTACGATTCCATCTATCAATTTCCCCACGGATACAGCTCTACATTAATCCCCAATCCACTTCATGGAACCACAAATCGCAGCTACCCCTATTCAGAAGTTCCTTGATCTAGATGCCCAATTATCATCCAAATTGCGCATTGCAGAAGCGCCAGGTGCGCTGCGTACAGTCGCGATCCTGGTTTGCCCATTCTGGGGATTCTTGGTTTTGGCTTTTAGGTCTTGGGCTGTACCTTATTTTTGGTAGCGATAAGTGGCGTGAGCTAGCATTCACCCTCATAGTTGGGATAATCATCACGGCTTTGTTCGTCCTTGTAGTGAAATTCTCGGTCAGACGTCGCCGCCCGGAGGGCGAGTGGGGTGGCGTATACCGCAGCACCGATCCGCACTCCTTCCCCTCTGGGCATGCTGCCCGATGTATGATGATTGCGGTCCTTGTGGTCGCCTTAGGACCTGTCTGGTTAGGGGTATTGCTGCTGATATGGGCACCTCTGGTCTCTTTGGCCAGGGTTGCGATGGGTGTCCACTACTTCTCCGATATATTAGCCGGGATGGTCATCGGGGCTCTATTGGGATGGGTCGTGTTAATTCTATTGGCTCAATATACCAGTAAATTTCTACCGGTATTATCCAGCCTGCTGTAGGTCTTTCTTGAAGCCCTCGATCGCTTCAACTGGTGTTGGGTCTACGCCATAGATCATCGCTAGGTAATAGGCGACATAATCACCCATATGAACTGCTGTCCACAGTTGTTCGAGTGGTGTATCTCCGCTGGCCTCAATCGTATCCGTGCCGATTCCTTCCAGCATAAAAATCTGGCGTGTAAGGTCGCTGCGCAACCGGTTTCGAGGGTGGTTTGCCGGGGCTTTCAGAAACAGAACCATCATCTGGGGGTAGATGCTTGCTGGATTCAGAATACCGGCGAGGGTATTGTGATTTGCCTCAGGCAGCGATTCGAACTGTCCCCACGCCTTAGCAATTTCGCTGATTTGACCTTTCCAGCGTCGGGCTACTGGTACTAACAACCCTGAACCAATCACAGCAACCCAACGGTCGACAATCTGTCCGGCTAGGCGCTTAGCTGGATTCCGCACATCCGGCACCTCAGCAGACAGATATGTTTTCTGGGCTAACATGGCTTGAACCGCATAATTAAGTTCTGTCTGCTGGTCAGGTATCAACATCAGCCGTGAGAAAGCAGCTAACAACAGCCCAAATGAGTAGCCTATTGCCGCTCTGGGCTGCCCAGTGTGGTTAAAACGCCATAGCGCGACACCGTCATGTTCTGCCATATTGGCAAGCTGCCCGCCAGTTGTGATTGCCAAAATTCGGCAGTGATTTTCACGAGCGCGTCCATAAACGGAAAGGGTTTCTTCGGTATTGCCGGAATGTGATGAGGTGATTACAAGTGTCGCGGATCCGTTTGCCCAGGCTGGCAAATCATAATCGCGGTGTACTATTACGGGTACAGGGCATGTCCCCGCGATATATGCTGCCAGTAAATCGGCGCTAATTGCTGAACCGCCCATGCCCGCAATTAATACATTTTGGATCCCCTCCCAATTCGGGAGTGCTGCGCTTGTGCCAAGCTCCCAGGCTTGAGAAAGTTGCTGTGGCAGTTGATCAATTTGGGTGAGCATGTCGCTTTGATCGAGTTTGCGGAAACTCTCTGGATCGTTAAGATTCACGTAAGATTACTCCTTATCCTTCTGCTGGTATTCGATAATGAGATTGTATACTTTTCGCCTCGGCCAGCCGGATTTAATAGAGATTTCTTTGGCCGCCGTGGATACCGGTTGGTTAATAATCATCCGTGCTTTGATTTCCTTCCTCAGCTTATCTTCGCTCCACGTTTCGACCACTGGATAAAAACCTTCAATCACCAGAGTGAATTCACCGCGTGGTTTTCTATCTGTGAATTGTACAACCATCTCGCTTATCGTTCCGCGTTGGACTTCCTCGTACAGCTTTGTAAGTTCGCGGGCCACGGCGATTTGTCTATCACCCAGTTCTGTGGACAGATCTGTTAACGTGGTGAGAAGCCGGTGAGGTGCTTCTAGAATGATGATCGTGTAAGGTAATTCAGAAATTTCTTTGATCTTCTGGCGGCGATCCGAAACTTTCCGTGGTAGGTATCCCAGGTACAAGAAAGCATCTGCCGGAAGTCCGGAAACGATCAGGGCGGATAGGGGCGCACTTGGACCGGGGATTGGACTGACATCATGGCCTGCAGCGAGGGCTGACCGTACAAGTTCGTACCCCGGGTCATTAAGCAGTGGGGTCCCGGCATCACTGACCAGAGCGAGGTCGCCTTCTTGCAGTCTCTCAAGGATTTCTGGCAGCTTTATGATTTTATTTTGTTCATAGTAGCTGCTTAGTGGTGTTTTTATACCATAATGCACTAAAAGCTTGCCAGTATGGCGCGTGTCCTCAGCCAAAATTAAAGTTACTTCCTGCAGCGTTTTCAAGGCACGCGTGCTGATGTCCTCAAGATTCCCGATTGGGGTGGCAATTAGGTATAGGATGCTCACGGTTATATAGTCAGGCAGAGCTGATTTTGAGATTTCTAGTGTTCCGGTGTTCCGACAAATTTTATTGTTAAGTTAGATTAGAGTGCAGACGGAACACTTAAAGCCTTGTCAAGGGCGTATTACTCGGATTGAATGAAACTTCATCCTTGACAAAGCGCTAGAACGGCATCAAGCGTGTCTCAAGGCGAGGACCAGGTCAAGATATTTAGGGTTAGCTGGTCATTTTCCGTATTGAAATTGGTCACCTCAAAGTATCCAGGTAAACCCTGGCTGGTTCGGTAGCACCAATATACACCTGGTTTTGCATCGTTGAGGGGCAATGCGGTCGAGTTTAGTTGGGTAGTGGTGCATTCATTAAAGCTTGGGATTGACTCGCCGTACCGTCCAATTTGTGTATTGTTTATCGGGCTGAGCGATAACTCCCCATCAGCGTCGCTCTCATAAAATAAATCATTGCTGGTATCTTGATTGATTTCAAGCGTATCCAAGTCAAGTTCTTCCCCGGGGAATATGTTTGCCATACCTTTTGCTTGAATGATTGGAGGTGTTGCCGTGGGAGTGGGAGTGCTGGTTGGCGTTGGCGCGGTAGGCGTTGGTGTAGGTGTCGCGACGACCTGTATTCGCACCCAAAATGCTGAGTTCCCGTTGGGACCAATACCGAAGAGTTTTTGTTCTGCAGTGCGCAGTTTCCAGTTCCCTTGGTAGGTTCCTGGATCAATTGGCGCAGTCATATCCACGGCTAGGTCAATCACTTGACCGGGTGATACAGCATTGCTAAGGGAGACGTTTGCTGTTGCACTCATCTGCTCCCCTGAAAAGAATGCCACTGAATAGGCTGTTGTCCATGTACAGGTACCGGCATTCTTTATGCGCCAGATTTTGGTAAATGTATTGCCAGGAGACATAACCGTATCATCAGGTATGGTGACATCAATTGGAATACCAGCCATGCCAAGATTGCAGGGAATATCAGCAGTCTTGACAGCTTCGGTGGCAGTATTGGTGGGGGCACCCGGTGAGCGGGTTAGGTCTGGGTTGGGCGTAGCTGTTTTGAATCCGCTATCGGTGGGGACGACTAGCGATGCGGCTGGTTTTGTTTCCTGGGCAGCCGTTGTGAGTTTGGCGTTTACCGTTTGATAGGCTTGGGTGACATTTTGGGTTGGGGTTTCTTTGTCCCTTATGCCCGGCATATTACAGCTGGTTAGGACGATCAGCAGGGTGATGGATATCGCATAAACCGAGTAGCGCAGAAGCTTGGTGGACATGGCTTGTGTAAGTTGACTTACCTCTGGATCGATACCTTCTGTCAATTCCCGTGTCCCAAATGTCCAGGGAGACATTAGTAATATTGCCAGGTATAGCTAGTGTTAAGTGTCAAATACTTCTAAGGGGATTGATAAGCGGTGAAAATTATTAGTCAATCTATCAAGAATTCCCAACTTCATCTGCTGGTTGTATTTGTTTTAAGCGCCGTGCTAGTTTGCGTCTTGACAGCAGCACACGTCGGTTACACTGTATGCATTCTAGGCCGATATCAGCTCCCAGGCGTACAATTTTCCACTCATAGCTTCCACAAGGGTGTGGTTTTCGCAAGCGTACAATATCGTCCAGATGTAATTCTGGCAGCATGCCTGGCATTATATCATGGGGAAGTGAACCGGGTGCGGATGGTATAATCTGCGCACCTCAGGATTGATAAGGGATTAAGTGGTGAAATTACTATGCTCGATTTAGCACCCTCGATGTTTATCTCGAATATCTTTGTGTTGCTGGTTGCGTTTCCGATCCATGAGTTCGCCCACGCTTGGACGGCGAATTTCTTTGGGGATGATACGCCCCGGTTGGCTGGTCGATTAACACTCAATCCTCTCGTTCATCTCGATGTTTTAGGATCGATGCTATTGGTTGTCGCTGGTTTCGGTTGGGCGAAACCGGTACCCATCAATCCTTACGTGCTCTCACTAAGGTCTTCTTCAGCATACATGCTGGTTTCTTTAGCAGGTCCGGCTTCAAATTTCTTGATGGCTGTGTTGGCAGCCATCCCATTTCAGCTTGGTATCGTATCTGCAGCTGATGCGCAATTGTCAATCATCACCGCAAATAATCATATCCTTCCCACAGTCTCTCAAGTATTGTATGTCTTCATTTATATCAATCTCCTGCTCATGCTGTTCAACTTGATCCCTCTAGCACCCCTAGATGGAGAGAAAATAGTTAGGTATTTCCTCCCCGCCTCCTGGGGAAGTCTCCTGGATCAGATCCGACCATTCAGCCCAATAATCTTGCTTGCGATAGTATTTCTTGGGCTGTTAAGCAACATATTGATGCCAGTGCTAAGCTGGTTGATGGGTATATTTATTGGATGATCCTTGACAGGATACTCTACCGCACCAGGCAGTTTTGGCAAGCATACATATCTTCACCAAGTCTGGAAGATCTCGAATTGGCTCAGGCTGCTTTGACCCCAGCCCAAATGGAGTTATTTCGAACCATGCAGCCAAGTGAACAAACACACAGCCTGATAGTCTATAAAGAGTTATTATCTGATGCAGATAAGGATCATCTACCCCAGCAGCAGGATTTGTTAGTCGCCGCCCTGCTCCATGATGTTGGGAAGAGTCGCCGCCCATTTCGCATTTATGAGCGGGTATTGGTTGTCCTGGGACGCTCATTGTTCCCCGATACGGTCAAACGCTGGGGGCAAGAAGATATGAAGATTGATGATGACAATCGCGCTGTTATGCGATTAACTTGGTTAAAACTCCCCTTTATAGTCGCCGAACAGCACCCACGCTGGGGCGCATCACTGGCTGCGGAAGCGGGCGTCTCACCACTAACTGCATCACTCATACGCCATCATCAGAACTTTTCCGCTCAAAATCCAGTATCCTTAGAAGAGCAGCTGTTGAATAGGTTGCAGACGGCTGATGGTGCACATTAATTAGTTAGAGAAGGGAGTGCTATGACTGTTCAAATAACCATAATCGGCTTGGGTCAAATTGGTGCATCTATTGGATTAGCGTTAGCAGAAAAAGGGGATATGTTTAAGAGAGTTGGCCATGATCGTGAACCCAAAATCTCCCGTGAGGCATTAAAGATCGGGGCGATCGATCGCTTTTCAGTTAATCTTCCAGCCTCAGTCAGCGAAGCAGATATTGTAGTCTTAGCGCTGCCGATGGATCAGATTAAAGAAACTTTGTCCATTATCGCCGAGGATTTGCGTGAAGATGTCGTTGTGATGGATACGGGACCTGTAAAGGAAGTGGTCTCCGCCTGGGCGAATGATCTGCTGCCCCCCAAACGCCACTATATCGGTCTAACACCGGTATTGAACCCAAATTATTTACTAGAGCCAGATTCGGGTCTAGAAGTCGCCCATGCCGATCTGTTTCGAGGCAGCCTCATCGGGGTGGTCACTCCGCCGCAAACCGTGTCCGAAGCGGTAAAACTAGCCGCAGATCTAATCCGTTTATTGGGAGCCACCCCACTTTTTGTCGATCCAGTTGAGATTGACAGCTTAATGGCTTCCACGCATATTCTGCCCCAATTAATGGCTGCCGCTCTGCTGAATTCAACGATCGATCAACCCGGGTGGCGTGAGGCCCGCAAAGTAGCCGGACGAGCTTATGCCGAGGTAACTAGCCCGATCATTCAGTTCAGCGATCCACAATCATTATCTTCCTCAGTCATGTTGAACAAGGAGAATATCCTGCGGGTGCTGGATTCGCTGACCGCCTCCTTGCAGGCGATCCGCAGCGATATTGAACGCGACAACGGAGAAGGATTGGATGCCAGGCTTATTCGCGCCCGCGAGGGGCGTGAGATATGGTGGGACCAGAGGTTGAACCCTGATTGGGCGGAAGCTAGCTCTGCGAATACAGAGATGCCTACTGGATCTGAATTTTTTGGCCGCCTGTTGGGCATACGACGCAAACCAAAAAAGAAATAGCCGCTTGCCTGAGAACGATTTTTAGTCTATTATTCAGAAGGTGGGTGATTATTGTGGCTACAAACATTAATTTAAGGAGGGGTCAATATCAGCATCTAGAAAATTCGAAGTATCAGCAGATTATTTTCGGCTACCATTGATATTCAGTATAACCATACTTGAGCAGAGGTCATAATGTCTGAGAAAACCCAATGGATTCAAGATGAGTTGCAGAATTTAAAAGAATCCGGGCTGTACAACAATATTCGCACTATCCAATCCCCGCAGGGTGCTTGGTTGCAGGTTGATGGGAAACGCACATTGAATTTTTGTTCGAACAATTACCTCGGCCTCGCCAACCACCCCAAATTGGTCGCCGCAGCAAAGTCCGCAATTGACCGATATGGTGTCGGTCCAGCAGCGGTGCGTACAATTGCTGGTACGATGGAGCTGCACACTGAACTTGAAGCTCGTCTTGCCGCGTTCAAAGGGGTTAAATCTGCAATCACCTTTCAATCGGGATTCAACGCCAATATAGCGACAATCCCCGCTTTGGTTGGGAAGGGTGATGTGATTTTTTCTGATGAACTCAACCATGCCAGTATCATTGATGGCTGCCGCCTATCAGGTGCCAAGATAATTCGCTATAAGCATTGTGATGCAGATGACCTAAAAAGCGCCCTCCAAGAACATCGTGCCCAATACCCTCGTGCGCTGATCGTGACAGATGGTGTTTTTAGTATGGATGGTGATGTAGCCCCCCTCGATGATATTTATGCTGTCTCTGGTTCTTTTGATACCATATTGATGGTTGACGATGCCCACGGTGAGGGTGTTCTCGGTCAGGGCGGGCGTGGGATTGTGGATCATTTTGGTTTGCATGGCAAGGTCGATGTGGAAATGGGCACGCTTTCCAAGGCGTTTGGTGTTGTCGGGGGTGTAGTCGCCGGGAATCCAATCGTAGTTGAATGGCTGCAGCAGCGCGGGCGCCCATTCCTATTTTCTTCCGCCATGACGGTACCTGATGTTGCAGCTTGTATAAGCGCAGTTGACATCCTCGAAGAATCGACTGAATTAGTCGATAAGTTGTGGGAAAACACGCGCTATTATAAGGAAGAGATGCAGCACTTGGGTTTTGATATCGGCCAAAGCGTTACACCCATCACCCCAGTCATGCTTGGTGAGGCTCCACTCGCACAGCAATTTAGCCGCGAACTATTTTCTAACAACGTGTTTGCGATGGCGATTGGTTTTCCGACCGTCCCCCGCGGAAAAGCGCGCATCAGGGTGATGATCTCTGCTGCTCACACAAAAGATGACCTGGATCGTGGCTTAGAGGCTTTTAGTCAGGTTGGTCGCTTGCTTGGGGTTTTAGCATGATAGTTAAATAAGAAGCTCAGCCATATACCCACGACAAGATGTAAATCCTGTGGAGGCTGTTGCCGTGGAGGAACTAGGTTTATTATTCTGTTTCAGTAAAAGGGTCGAAATTTGGATTGGTGCCTGCCCAGATACAGCTGGCGCGGTTGTCTAGATTGCAGTCTACTGCTCGTGAACATCGGTGTGCGATGATGCGTGGGGCTTGTTCGGGAAGCCACGTTGCCGGTAGTAGGACCTCCGCTTCCATAGCGATTTCCTCTCCGGCGTGCTCGCAATAACGGATTTTCAATGTCTGCCATGTTCTCTCAGCCATACTAGCTCCTCTTTCAATACTGATCACAGTATAAACCGAAATATTCATTCGGCAAAGTGTCGGCTGTCACTTATTAATATGACAATATCCGTCAACATAGGGGAACAACTTCGTATAAATTTGGTAAATAACATTTGTGACAAACATAACACGATTGACAATTATTTATCATCGCGTATAATGAAATACCTAATTTTGAGTCTCAGACATACCATTAAGGAGGTGCCCCTACCTAGAGTACACCAAAAGTTATACCCCATCTGTTGAAATCCACAGACCAGTAATTTAGTTATGAATTGGAGGAAGAAGAATGTTTAGAAAAATGTTTTATCTCTTGGGAGCCACGATATTAATCTTCAGCCTGCTCCTGGCTGCATGTGCACCTGCACCAGCCGAACCAGCACCCGAAGAACCGGTTGCGGAAGAGCCCGTGGCCGAGGAACCCGTTGTAGAGGAACCTGCCGCAGAGGAACCCGTAGCTGAGGAACCTGCTGAGGAGCCAATGGCAGCGTTCGAACCCTTGGTGATCAGCGCGGAATGTGCCAATAACAAAGTCAAGGAAATTGCCGCCGTAGATGAACTGACAGTTAAATTCTCTATGTGCCGCCCGACGCCTACTTTCTTGGCAGCTGCGGCATTTATCCCCTTCGCCATCCAACCGCAAGAATGGATTGAGGCGAATGGCGGTAGCGGTGAGTTATTGGAGAAGCCGATCGGCACAGCTCAGTACTATATCGAGAGCTGGAACCGGGGTGATAGCATTATCTTTAAGCGCTTCGATGACTACTGGGGTGATCCTGCCGAAACCGAGACTTTGGTCTTCCGCTGGGCGACTGAGGGCGCTGCCCGTTTGCTCGAACTGCAAGCTGGCACGGTAGATCATGCCGTCAAGATCAGTCCGGATGATTACGAGACTGTCCAGAACGATCCGAACCTGCAATTCCTACCGAAACCTGCGCCGAATATCATGTACATCGGTATGACCAATACCTTTGAGCCTTGGGGTGATGTGAATGTGCGCAAAGCTGTAGGAATGTGTTTGGATCGCCAGCGAATTGTGGATAACTTCTACCCTGTTGGTTCAGAAGTCGCTACGCATTTCACACCATGCTCGATCCCGAACGGTTGCGCCGGTGAATCCTGGTATGATTTTGATCCTGAAGCTGCAAAGACTTTGCTTGCCGATGCCGGTTTTCCGGATGGCTTCGATACCACCATCTTCTACCGGGATGTATTCCGCGATTACCTGCCCGAACCAGGCTTGGTGGCAGTCGAACTGCAGACTCAATTAAAGGAGAACTGCGGTATCAACGCCGAGGTGCAGGTGATGGAGTCGGGTGAGTTTATTGATGAATCCACCAGCGGCCGTTTGGATGGTCTCTATATGCTGGGCTGGAGTGCTGACTATCTGCATGTGACCAACTTCTTGGATTACCACTTTGGTCGCTCAAACCCCCAATTTGGGGAACCATTTGCCGAGATCTATGACATCCTCGAAGAAGCGTCACAGATTGCAGATGAGTCGACGGTAGAGGGTCTATATACGGATGCGAACAATACCATTAAGGAGCTCGTCGTGATGGTGCCTGTCGCCCGTGGCGCACCGGCGGACGGTGCATTGGTGGACGTGGAAAACGCACACACCGCTGTGCTTGGCCCACCGAGATTGTGGAATGAAATTCCTGACGGACGTGACACACTCGTCTACTTGAAGGCAGCCGAACCGATCAGTCTGTACTGCATGGACGAGACTGATGGCGAATCATTGGATGCTTGCACCATGGTGTTAGAAGGTCTCTACAAGTATGATGAGTTTGGCGCAGCGCAACCCAGCCTGGCCACCTCCTGCGAAGTAAATGAAGATGCAACAGAATGGACATGTTACCTGCGCGAGGGTGTCATGTTCCATGATGGCTCGACCTTGGATGCAAACGATGTCGTTCGCTCCTGGGATGCGGGCATGAATGCTGCCAGTGAGTACCATACGGGGAACACGGGCTCCTTCGATTATCCATCCACCTTGTTCGATGCATTGATGAACCTCTCTGAGTAATTTATCTTTGTCATCAAATAAGAACTAGCGAATTAACGACGCGAGATGGCCTCTCCCTCCCGGGGAAAAGCGCCGTCTCGCGTCCTACTAATTGATAACTGCTAAATGATCCAATACACCATTCGACGCATTTTATTATCCATTCCGGTGCTATTTGGTATTTTACTGGTCACGTTTGTCCTTGCCCGCTCAATTCCTGGGGACCCTTGTAGGGCTATCTTAGGTGAAAAAGCAACTCAAGAAATATGTGATCGTTTTATTCATGCGCATGGGCTTGATCGTCCCATACCAGTACAATTTGGCATCTACATGCGGAATATGATGAGTGGGGATTTCGGGGATTCGATACGCTTTAGCCGTCCAGTGACCGTAATTCTCATTGAGCGTTTACCATTAACAATCGAATTAAGTTTGATTGCCTTAACGATCGCCACGCTGGTTGGGATCCCTTTAGGCGTAATTTCGGCCACCCGAAGGAATTCTGCAGCTGATGTGACAACTATGGTCGGAGCGAATATCGGAGTTTCGATGCCGGTCTACTGGTTGGGATTGATGCTGGCATATCTATTTGCCTTGGTCTTGAAAGATACTCCATTTTGGCTGCCGCCCTCAGGAAGATTGAGTGCGGGCATGGTTTCGATCCCATTTTATGAGGTGTGGGGCTTAGGAATTTCGCCTGATTCATTCATATACCCGGTAGCTGAGTTCATTTCCAATATGTTTATTTTCAATTCTTTGATCACGTTTGATTGGGAAGTGCTCGGTGATGCGGTGCAGCACATGATCCTCCCTGCAGTCGCTCTAGCGACAATCCCGTTGGCGATCATTGCCCGCATGACGCGTTCAAGTATGCTGGAGGTGCTGCGGCAAGATTATGTCAGGACCGCACGGGCGAAGGGTGTGGTTGAACGCTTGGTTATCCGCAAACATGCTTTCCGGAATGCTCTACTGCCCATCGTCACCATCATTGGTTTGCAACTGGGCACATTATTTGCAGGTGCGGTATTGACCGAGTCGATCTTCGGCCTGGCGGGTGTCGGGCGGATGTTGTTTGAGTCCATCACCGCGCGTGATTATCCTGTCGTGCAAGCATTTACTATCGTCATTGCCATCATCTACGTCTTCGCTAACTTGGTGGTCGATATATCGTATGTGTTCATCGACCCACGTGTTAAGTTGGATTGAGCGGCCTATGTCATCAGTAACCAAACTAAAAGATTCAAAAGCGGAGCAAGATTACCGTTCAAACAGCCTCTGGCGCCTGACGCTAAGGCGCGTTTGGCGGCAGCGTTCGGCAAAAGTAGGCGGTTTCCTGCTCGGTTTCTTGATTTTAATAGCGATTTTTGCCCCGGTAATTGCGCCTTATGATCCCGAAGATGTGCTCATTGGCGATGAAGATGTAAAGAAGCGTCAATCTCCGTGCATCCATCTGCTCGGTTGCCCTGAGGATCAACCCCAGCACTTGATGGGGATTGACGGGAACGTACGTGATGAATTCAGCCGGGTATTATACGGTGCCCAATATTCTTTACTGATTGGATTTACCACTGTCGGATTTGCCATTATCATCGGTACTGTCTTAGGGTTAATTTCTGGATACTACAGTGGTTGGTCTGACAATCTCATCATGCGGACCATGGATGTACTCTTGGCCTTCCCCTCATTGCTGCTGGCAATTGCTATCGTCAGTGTTTTAGGTCCCGGTCTGCAGAATGCGCTGTTGGCGATAGCGATTGTCAGTATTCCGATATACGCGCGTGTTGTCCGCGCCAGTGTATTGACGGTCAAAGAGCAGGACTTTGTCTCTGCCTCACGGGCTCTGGGTGCTAGTGATCGCCGCATCATGTTTGTGCGTATCCTACCTAATGCGATCCCGCCATTAGTTGTGCAAGGCACCTTGGGAATTGCATCCGCAATTCTGAGCGCTGCGGCTCTCTCGTTCCTCGGTCTGGGAGCCCAACCCCCAACACCCGAATGGGGTACGATGCTGGGCTCAGAACGCAACCAGGTTTTTACGGCGCCGCACCTAGTTTTTTATCCCGGTTTGGCGATTATGGTCACCGTGTTAGCATTCAACTTGCTCGGTGACGGGCTGCGCGATGCGCTCGACCCGCGTTTATCACAAGTCAACGAATAAACCTTTCTAAATCTAAAAAACTCAATCGTCCCTTTAATGCTGGTTATAAAGGGACATTTCTTTTTTGTCAGGGTGGCTACCTTTGACATTCTAGAAGGCGCGGACTAAAATGAACTCTGTATAACCATATCTTAACACTGCATCTTCCGTTTCTTGACATCTGTAGGTGAATGCTAGTACGGAACACTGTAGATACTGGTTGTACACGGGAGGTTGAATGAGTGCCTGGCCTGGCAAATTTGTGATTGGCTTGACGGGCAATATAGCCACGGGGAAAAGTCTTGTGCGGCGGATGCTAGAGCACCTCGGGGCTTACGGGATCGATGCAGATGCGCTTGGTCATCGTGCAATTTCTCGGGGCGCGCCTGGTTATTATCCAGTAATTGAAACATTCGGACGTTGGATCCTCAATTCGGATAAACAAATTGACCGCCGCAGATTGGCAAAAGTGGTTTTTTCGGATGTTGATGCACTTGCCCGGCTTGAAGCGATTATCCATCCGTTAGTTTTTCAAGCGGTAGACATGTTAGCAATGCGGACGAACCGCTCGGTGATAGCCCTTGAGGCGATCAAATTGATCGAATCCGGTTTGTATAGTAAATGTGACACGGTCTGGGTGACCCATGCACCTCAGGAGATCCAACTTGCCCGGTTAATGCATCGACGTCATATGGATGAAATGCAGGCTAATCAGCGTATAACTGCCCAGTCGCCACCGGAACAAAGAATTGAAACCGCGGATGTTGTGATCCAAAACCATGGATCCTTTGAAGATACTTGGCAGCAGGTGCTAACCGCTTGGCAGCAGTTGTTTCCGACATTTGATGCCGAAGCCATATTAACGGCATCTACAACTGAAGGTGGTTTCACAGTTCAGCGTGCCCGGCCGCGTCAGGCTGAGGAGATCGCCGCTTTTATTTCCAGGCTTAGCAACGGATCACGGATGATGAGCCGTGAAGATGTGCTGGATGCTTTTGGTGAGAAAGCTTATATGCTGTTGCGCTCTGAACGAGATCTGGTCGGTGTGTTGGGGTGGCAGGTGGAAAACCTGGTTGCTCGTGTTGATGATGTGTATATCGAGCAAACGATTTCATACCAAGAGGCTATGGAGGCCGTGTTATGCGAGATTGAGCAGGCTTCTATGGAATTACAGTGCGAGATTATCCTGTTGTTTATCCCTCCGAACATCGCCCGTGAGAGCTATCTCTGGACTGATCTCGGTTTCGAACTGCGGACAGTTTCGAGTCTTGGTGTCCGCGTCTGGCAGGAAGCTGCGGTCGAATCGATGCCTCACAAATCAGCCATGTTGTATAAACAGATCCGCAGTGATCGCGTATTGCGGCCTATGTAAACTTTATCTTGCAGTGTGACGCATGAATTTTGTGGGATGGTGTGTTGAATATCACCGGATCGCACGATGCCGCATCACATCTATCACCACCATAACGAGTTTAGTTTTATAATCATTGGTACAATCCGATTCACTAAATTTGCATACACGATCGTCTGGGTAGTATACATTTTATGACCCACAGTTTGATGGAGTTGCTGTTGTGCTCGACGCCATAAATCAATTGGTAAGCAATCTAAGCTTTGTTTTCCAACGTCTAAATTGGGTTAACCTAATCGACTTGGTGTTGGTTACGATGTTTTTTTTCGCTATCCTTTTGTTATTGCGCGACACCCAGGCGATGGCGCTGTTGCGTGGCATACTGATTTTTTTTGTGTTAATCGCTTTATTAACCACGCTCGATGTACTCCCCGCGTTCTCTTGGCTGATAAGCAGCATCATGCCAGCGTTGTTGTTTTCGATCCCGGTGATATTCGCCCCTGAAATCCGGCGTACCCTCGAACGCTTAGGAAGAGCTGGGTCCTTAACCCAGATCGGTTCAACCACAACAGGAGGCTCTGATTCGATCAATGCAGTGATAAGCGCAGTCGCCCGTTTATCAAATCGCCATCACGGGGCCTTAATCGTCGTCCAGCGCAAGGATAATCTAGATGAGTATATTAACACCGGTGTGAAGATGAAGGCGCTAGTTTCGCCTGAATTGCTCCTGCAGGTTTTTTACCCAAATACACCTTTACATGATGGTGCCGTGGTCATCTCTGATGGAACGCTTGTTGCTGCATCTTGTGTGATGCCGCTCTCTGCGAGCGGCGTTCTGACACGCTCACCCGAGCGTCAAATGGGTCTCCGGCATCGAGCAGCCTTGGGAATTTCCGAGGTCTCAGACGCGGTCGCCGTAGTTGTGTCTGAGGAAACCGGTTCTATCTCGGTTGTTCATGGTGGGCGCATGATTCGTCGGCTAGATATCGAACGCTTAGAAAATATATTACGCACATTTTTCCAACAACACGATGAGAGGCGTGGTCTGTTAGGTATTATTGAGCGGGTTTCTATGAACCGGCCCCAAACAAGGCAAGGTGAACGTTAAATGCTTGGTTGGCTAGGAAAGAATCTATCGACGCTGATCTTGGCTTTTGTCATTGCTGTGATTGTTTGGATTTCTGCTGAAATCGCATCAGATCCGAATGAAGAGCGCGTTTATCCAAGACAAATACCAATCGAGGTTATTGGGATGAAATCCGATATGGTACAGATAGCTGAGATCCCAGATGAAGTTGCTGTGACCTTGACTGCACCGAGATCGGTGTGGGTATCTTTAGTGCAGGATCAAGAAGCAATCCGTGCCTGGATTGACTTATCTGGTTTACCAAAAGGAACACATACCGTTCCACTTAATGTACAGGTAAGCCAATCGCCAGTGCGGATTAATAGGATTGATCCTGAGAGTACCAAAGTAGACCTTGAGCCGTTCGTCATCCGCGATTTCCCGATCGAATTAACGGTAACAGGCGACCCAGCAATCGGATATCGCAAAGGCACGCCTGTTATCGAACCTGATGCAATCAGTATTTCTGGTCCGGAGTTTTTGGTGGACCAGGTTGTTGTAGCCGCTGTCTCACTCGATATATCTGGATCAAATGAAACGATAAAACGATCGTTGATTGTTCAGCCGCGTTCTGATGACGGGAAGATTGTTTCCGGTATATCAACTACTCCACCGTCAGTCACTGTGACCCAACCAGTCAACCTGCTCGGTGGATATCGGAATGTAATCGTTAAAGTTGTTACGGCGGGAGAGGTCGCTGATGGCTATTGGCTCACAAATGTCTCAGTTAACCCTCCATCAGTGGTCGTTTTTTCAACCAATCCAACCTTGGTTAACGAACTGCCTGGTTTTGTTGAGACAAATCCCATTGATTTAACTGGTTTGAACGATGATGTAGATATCCGGGCCAACCTGAATTTGCCGGAAGAAATCACCATGGTGGGAGAAGAATCAGTGTTGGTTCGAATGAGTATCGCGGCTCGCGAAGGCAATCTCCCCATTACTCTGCCGATAGAAACTATCGGACTCATCCCTGAGTACGAAGCGGTTTATTCTCCTGATACGGTAAATTTAATTCTCTCCGGACCATTACCACTGCTCACGAATCTCTCACCCTCCAGCATTCGTGTTATCGTCAATGTCTCTGGTCTCGAACCGGGTGTGCACCAAGTTGTACCAGAGGTTGATTTATTGCCCAATGAAGTCAAAGTTGAGAGCCTCCAACCTGATACAGTTACCGTGACCATCTCGTTTGCACCCACACCCACTCCCACGCCGGAGATAGAAGGTTCTGATACGACTGCTGATGCAACACCGACGACTTTGATCAGCGCTGCGCCAACAGCTACTCCAAGCTCTTAACATACTAATATGCCAAATCCAGTAGTTGTTCTTGTTGGACGCCCCAATGTTGGTAAAAGCACATTGTTCAACCGATTGGTTGACGAGCGGTTGGCGGTAACAGATGAAGTCCCAGGCACTACGCGCGACCGGTTGGTAGCAGAAGCTGAATGGACGGGAGTTGTTTTTTCTGTCGTTGATACCGGGGGGATCGACCCTACTGCTGCTGGACCGGGGGGCTCGCTTGAACCATTATCAATTGGCTCAGCCGATTTCATTGAGCAAATCCGAGCCCAAGCCGAAATTGCCATCAGTAGCGCTGATGCAGTTCTGTTTATCACTGATGCCGAAAGCGGGATTACACCAGCAGATCGGGAAGTCGCCCAAATATTACGGAAGCATCAACGTAACGTAGATGGCAGCCTCTACCCACCGGTATTATTAGTCGTCAATAAAGCAGATAATCAAGCTCGACGCCTTGATGCACTTCAGTTCTTCGAATTGGGGATTGGAGAGCCCTATCCGATATCCGCCCTGCACGGGACTGGAACTGGGGATATGCTGGATGCTTTAGTGGCAAGTATCAAGGACCAAGCTGAGCCGATCCAGGATGACACTGTTAAAATAGCCATTCTTGGCACGCCGAATGTGGGGAAATCAAGTCTGCTAAATCAATTGGTAGGCGAGGAAAGGGCAATCGTTAGCCCGATTGCTGGCACCACTCGCGATGCGATTGACACACACCTGGAATATGAAGGGATTCCGATTACACTGGTCGATACTGCCGGAATCAGGCGCCGGGGAAAAATTGATCCCGGCGTAGAAAAATATAGTGTACTGCGCTCTTTTCGTGCGATAGAGAGAACTGATGTTGGATTACTTCTTATAGATGCCAGTTCAGGTATTACTGCCCAAGATGCCCATATCGCGGGTTATATTCTCGATGCCTGGAAAAGTGTCGTCATCTTGGTGAATAAATGGGATTTGGTACCGAAGGACACGTATACCATGGGGGAATTTACTACGCGAGTTCGCCAAGAATTAAATTTTCTAGATTATGTACCGGTGCTTTTCATCTCGGCCAAGACCGGCCAGCGGGTGAACAAAGTGCTTCCGCTTGCACTGCGTGTCCAGGAAGAGCGTTTATATAAATTACCGACTTCAAAATTAAACCGTCTCCTTCAAGATGCCCAGATGATTCACCCCGCTCCATCGCATGCTGGCCGTCACCTGAAGATCTATTATGGTACCCAGGTGCGCAGCGATCCACCGACTTTTTTGCTCTATGTAAATGATCCAAAATTAGCCCATTTTACGTACATCCGATTCTTGGAAAACCGGCTCCGTGAACTCCACCACTTTATCGGCACACCAATCCGGATTATCATGCGGCCTCGGAAGCAGAACCGTTAGGTTGGCCCTTCATGATAGCAATTACCAATAATTGGGCGGACCCATCGCTATGCTAAACTCGGAAGCTGAAGATAATAATGATTCACTACTGAGTGCTCCGGAACCGCAAGAGCAGCGCGGAAAACTGAAGCGTGGGGTCATCGATATTATCGAGACCATTGTTATTGCGCTGCTGCTGTTTCTGGTGATTAATGCAATCTCGGCCAGGATCCGCGTGGATGGGCGTAGTATGGAGCCAACTTTGAATTCAGGCCAATTCGTGCTTATTAATAAACTGGCATATAAATTTGGATCACCGCAATACGGCGATATAATCGTGTTTCACTACCCGCGCAACCCCGACCAGGAGTATATCAAGCGGGTGATCGGTTTGCCGGGTGATTCGGTGGAGATAAAGGCTGGCAGGGTCTCAGTGAACGATCATCTTATCGAAGAGCCATATATCCTTAACGAACCTAGCTATCAAGATAGAGTCAGGGTTCCGGTGAATGCTTTATTTGTGCTGGGAGATAACCGCAATAACTCCTCCGATTCTCATACCTGGGGTGCTGTCCCCTTGGAATCTGTAGTCGGGAAAGCGGTCTTGATATATTGGCCGCCTCAAGATTGGGGAATCCTGCAGCATCAGATGAGTCCCAAAGGTTTATCATAAACCACAGCTATATTACTGCATAACGCGCTTTATGGTTTTCGAGGATATATCAGAGTATGGTGCAAATAACAACGGAGCAGATATAAAAAGTTTGCAAGTATTTATCTGAGGGATAATTCGCCAGTTATGAGTATAATTGAGCAAGCTTAAGTTTGTGGAGTCCTTGGAATGTCAGAGAGTGATGCTGGCGATAACGAAATACTAGTTGCTTATTGCCTGGAATGCCAAACCGGGTTAATGAAGCTGCAGCATATAACCTACTTCACATGGTTAAATGGGGAACTTGTTACAGCACCAAATTTCCCTGCTTGGATTTGTGATATGTGTGGCCGTCGTGAGTATGATGCCCGAGCAGTCAAATGGTTAAATATTTTGCTTAGCCCTGAAACAGGACGCGCCAAGCCAAGACAACGCGATCACTCTCATGGAACGGGACCTCTCCATCCCTAACCCCCCCCCAGGATTCTCACTCCCCAACTGCATTTTCATCAATTTCGATTTCTAATATTTTCTCAGCCAGCTAGTCGTATCTCTCAGCGTTAGTGTTCAAAGTGGCTGTGGGCTAACAGCATTGCTGCGAGTGTTTTTGCGTCGCGGATTTCACCGTGAGAGGCCATGCGATAAGCTTTCTCTATTGGAATCTTTTCGACATTAATTTGTTCGTCTTCATCTTGGGGGAGAGGCGCTGGGGATAAGCCGTGCGCAAAATAGACATACATATACTCAGTCGAATACCCTGGAGCCAAGTAAAATTCACCCAAGAGGATTACGTTTTTTGCGGTCATACCGGTTTCTTCTCGTAGCTCTCGTAGAGCGCACGCATACTGTGTTTCGCCATTATCGATCACCCCAGCTGGGAGTTCTAATATTTCTTCACCCGCAGCATGTCGGTATTGGCGGATAAACAAAATATTACCTTCTTCATCGACGGGAAGTATTGTAACTGCACCGGCATGGCTCACAATGTCGAATTTAGTTTCACGGTTTCCGGGAAGTTTGACAAGATCGATGCGTACGTCGAACACCTTGCCATGATAGATTGGCTTTGAATCTAAAAGCTCATAAGACATGCTTCCACCTCGTATGTGATTAATAAATAAAAGGGAGTAGCTGATTGGTTGACACAGCTACTCCGAAATGATTTACGGATCAAGCAATTTGACTAAGGGATTTGGAGCGATTGGCCTGGGGATATTCGATAGGGTGATGCCAATCCGTTGGCGGTCGCAATTGCATAGGGATCTGCATCGCCGTACTTACAAGAAATTGAGTATATGTTATCGCCAGATCGGACTGTGTATGTGTCAGGATGTGGCAGCAGGGTCGTATTACCGGGGAATTTATTACCGGTTTGTGGTATTTTTAGCACCATACCTGCATAGTACGTTGAGTTAGTTGATAGGCCGCTTAAACGGAGCATTTCGTTGGGATTCACATCAAATCTTCGAGCGATACAGTAGGGGTGCTCCCCTGTTTGCAGTGTCCACGATGTGGGAATACCAGGTGTTGCGGTTGGAAAGGCGACAGCTGGAGGCACACTGGTAATGGCGGCAGCGGCTACTGTTGCCTGAACGTCTTGGCTGAGAAGAGTCTCAGTGGGGGCTTGCTCCCCGGTACTGCTTTCAGTGGGGGGGATTTCCGTGGGCATAGGTGTGCCGGCTTGCATAGCCATCAATGTTTGGGTTGCCGCTTTCTCTAATTCGCTCATCACATCATCGTTGGTTCCCGGTAGTGGAAAATCACCTACCGTGGTGGGAGTAGCATTCTCGCTTGGTGATTCTGAAGCCGGTCGCACACAAGCTGCTAACATAAATGCCATCACGAGGGTAATCGCAATCATTAGATACCGCTTGGTCTCCATCTTCCATTTCTCCTTAAACTTTCTATCCCCTATATTAGACAGAACTTGTCAAAAAGCGAAGGGTAATTTCTGGCCAGTTTGGGTTGCATTTTGCACTGATACTAGCATAATCCCGATATTGCGTCAAGCATATTGCATAATTTATTGGAATTATTGTCCAGGTTCAATATATTGGTTGCAGATTTGCTGCTCCCATGATTTATTGCCTGATTGGCGAAGCAAATGGTTGTTACCTCATTCGTGCTGGCATCTGATTGGGTCGTTACCGATTTGATGAGCACCGAGCTACTTCTTACTGATTGCGGTAGGACCTTCTCTGGTTGGAGAAGGAGTTGATGGCAATGGCAAGATCACGAGGTCTCTGGAGTGGGAAATCATGGATTGAGTTTTCCATCCAGAGCACTTTCAGCTGCGCAATTATTTCTTGGGCGATGTTGATCCCTTGTTCTTTTGCCTCTTGGAACACCCCCTCCAGTGTGGATAATGGGTCAGCATGGTGTGCTGGTACCATTAGCACCGGGCAGCGGATACGTTCGAATCGGTCATAAAGCATGTATTCCTATATGTTGTGGACTATTTGCATATGGTGTTCGAATTTTAACCGTGGGAAGATTCTTTCATGCTCATCGACTTCAAAATTTGCTTCGATAAGCCGAATCGCATCTTCAATAAACACCAATTTTGACTCTGCAGATTTGAGCAGGACGATGAAGTCGTCAAGCTGCATCCCTGCCAGCTTGGGTGGCGTTAGCAATGTACGCGTCGACTCCCAATCAGCACCTGGTACTTTGTTCAGCTGGACAATCCCGCCATCGACAAGAACAATGGCACCTGGCGCATATGGACTGAATTATGTGTGGGCGGCATACTCGATGACCAGCTGTGCTCCCCAGGAGTAGCCTATGAGGAGAGGTTTTTCGAAACCCAATGATTGTATGATAGCACTAAGGTCTTTGTAGATTTGATCGAACGAATAAACGTTCTGGGGTCCGTCGCTTAAACCGTGCCCTCTCGCATCCGGTGCGATAAGCTGTAAGCCTGCATCTGCTAACTGTTTTGCCACGAATGTCCAGATACGGGCATTTGAAGTCAGCCCGTGAATTAACAGTGCGGTCTTACCAGCGGCTGCTGCATTCCAGCGTAAATAGTGGAAGCGTAATTGATTTACACTAACATATGAGGAGACAGGGTTCAATACCATACTCCGCAAAGATTAATAGTATTTTGATCATCGAAATTGCCACAGATTGTTGCCTGCGGATTACTAGACACCTATTCGTCAGAGAATTGGTGGGAAGGTTATTTGGACTGCTCGGAAGCTGTATTTGGCCATAAGAAACGTTGTACGAGAGATTTGATTTCGGCACGCCTTTTTCAAGCCGAGCTGCGCACCAATCCATCCTCCCAGTTTCGGAAGCTGTTTCCTTTCTGGATTATCGGTAGGCACCCGGCGGATTTACTCCTGGGAGCCCAAATTATATATCTTCAATGCTATAATGAAAAAATCCATTCCGCATCCTTTGGAGGCCATAATGACCGCTGACGCGTTATTCCCATTTACCGACGAACATGAGATGATCCGACAAGCCGCCCGCGATTTCGCACAAAATGAAATCGCACCTATTGCTGCTAAATTTGATAAATCGGGCGAGTTCCCATCTGCGACGATTAAGAAAATGGGTGAAATGGGCTTTATGGGCGTTGAAATCCCAGAAGAATACGGCGGCGCTGGTATGGATACGCTTGCCTATGTGATTGCACTGGAGGAGATCTGTAAAGCTGATGCTGCTCACGGAACGATTATGTCGGTCAATAATTCGTTATTCTGCTATGGGATTCATCGTTTTGGAACTGAAATGCAGAAGCAGAAGTACCTCAAGCTCGTGGCTTCAGGGGCAGCAGTTGGCGCTTACTCTCTTACCGAGCCGATGTCAGGATCTGATGCAGGCTCGATGCGCACCAGGGCTGTTCGTGATGGCGATGATTATGTCCTTAACGGGCGTAAATCTTGGGTGACGAGTGCACCAGTTGCAGATTTTATAGTCGTATTTGCAATCACCAATCCAGAAGCAAAACACAAAGGGATTACGGCGTTTGTCATCGAAACGGACCATCCAGGCTTCGAACGCGGGAAGAAAGAGCCCAAACTAGGTATCCGTGCCTCCGCAACAAGCGAGATCGTGTTCGACAATTATCGCTGCTCAGCAGGAAACCGCATTGGCGAAGAAGGTGAGGGGTTTAAGATCGCCATGGCCGTCTTGGATGCCGGGCGCATCGGGATCGCCTCCCAGGCTTTAGGTATCGCTGAAGCAGCCTATGAAGCTAGTGTTGAGTACGCCCGCGAGCGCGAAGCTTTTGGCAAGATGATCGGAGAATTCCAGGGTATCTCCTTTAAGTTGGCCGATATGAAGACCCGTATTGAAGCCTCGCGATTGCTAGTTTACAATGCAGCCTTAGCAAAAGAACGCTCAAAAAAGACCGGCGAGCGGTTCACACTTCAGGCCTCGATGGCGAAATTGTTCGCTTCGGAGACTGCTATGTTCGTTGCCCACGCTGCTGTTCAGATCCACGGGGGGATGGGATACAGCAAGGAGTACCCCGTTGAGCGGTACTTCCGGGACGCCAAAGTCACTGAGATTTATGAAGGCACCAGCGAGATTCAACGCCTTGTCATATCGCGCATGGAGACAAGATTACGGTAATTCTGGGGGCGTGGGGCACTGCGTTCTCATGTGATGGGATTCACCAGCCAAGATCGTTGATGATATTTTTCGATTCATCTCGCACAACCCTACCGGCATCATCCTAATGGGCAATTCTTCTTCAACAACCTGTCCCGAAAAGTCGGGAATTGCAGTACAGCGTGGTGGCGTTTCGTTCATGAGTGCCCAACGCATATCTATCTCGTTTTCTCTTGAATATATCCTGTTTGGTTTGGGATTATCGCTTTATTTGTTCACACATTTGGTCGGTTTGGATGATTTCCCGATTTATTTCTTCACTGATGAAGCTGCCCAAACCGTATTAGCAGCTGATTTTATACGCGATGGCCTGCGGGGCAGTGAAGGTGAGCTCTTTCCGACCTATTTTAAGAATCACAGCTATTTCAATCTGAGCACCAGTGTATACCTTCAGTTACTGCCGTACTTGCTGTTTGGCAAATCGATATTTGTCACTCGCGCAACTTCCGCTGTCGTTTCTTTGCTGGTGCCGATATCATTGAGCTTGATCCTAAAAAATATTTTCCGCTCACCCTATTGGTGGAGTGCAGCGCTCCTGCTGTCGGTTGCACCCGCCTGGTTTCTCCATTCGCGGACAGCATTTGAGACGGTATTATTCGTCTCATTCTATGCGGTTTTCTTGTACTTCTATCTGCTGTACCGTTATCGAGCATCCTGGTACCTTTACCTTGCCGTGATCCTCGCTGCGCTTGCGTTTTATACATACAGCCCGGGTCAAATTATCATCGTTGTTACCTCACTATCCCTAGCAGTCTCTGACATCGGCTATCACTGGCGAAATCGCCGCGTGGTCTTACTCGCTGGCTTACTAACTTTATTGCTGGCCATGCCATATCTGCGTTTTCAAATTACCAACCCGGTTTCTTCAACAAATCATCTACGCTCATTGGATTCATATCTACTCCATCCGATACCATTGCTTGAGAAGGTTGCCAGGTTTTTCAGCTTGTACAGCTTTAGCTTAAGTCCAGCATATTGGTTTACTCCCCATGACCATGATTTACCCCGCCATTTGATGAACGGATATAGCCATCTGCTGGTGTTCATCTTGCCATTGACAGTCCTTGGACTCTTCGTTGCGCTTAAACACATTCGCCAATCAATGTACCGGGTAGTGCTCGCTGGGCTGATTTCTGTACCTTTTGGGAGCGCATTGGTTGGGGTCGGTATCACCCGCTTGTTGGGACTGATTTTCCCGCTCACCCTCCTGGCTGCAGTTGGACTTTCCCATATATTGACCAGGTTAGATAACGAGCAGCGAGTAGCAGCAATCCACCCTCGCCTCCGTGGTGTTCAGCGTGTCTTCCGCTGGTCGCTTCCCCGTCCAATCTTATCGATCACCGTCTTTACGATCCTATCATTGGGAAGTATTTTTCTTACTTACGATGCATTATCCGCTGGATCGACTTGGTCCGATGAGTATGGGATCGGTGGGATGCAGTATGGTGCGGAACAGGTTTTTGGCGAAATCGAAGAGTACCTGCAGTCTGCGCCAAATACTCAGATCATTCTGTCGCCGACTTGGGCAAACGGCACGGATGTGATCGCCCGTTTTTTTCTCCCTGATCCTTTGCCCATCCAATTGGGAAGCATCGATGGTCATCTGGCTAAAAGGCTTCCCTTGGATGATAGTACTCTTTTCATCACAACCCCGGAGGAATATGAGCGCTTAGTGACAAGTGGTAAATTCACCGACATACGTATCGAAAAAGAGCTCCCCTACCCCAACGGCGAGACCGGTTTCTATTTCCTGCATCTAAAATACGTTAACAATATTGATCAAATATTTGCCAAGGAGAAGGATCAGCGCCGGGAACTGCGGGAAGATGTCATTTTCATCGCTGGGGAGCCGGTCAGGGTCAAGCACTCATATTTAGATATTGGTGAAATCCAGCAGGCTTTCGATGGCGATCACTACACACTTACCCGAACACTGGAGTCGAACCCATATATTATCGAGTTAGATCTACCCAGTTCTCGCAATCTGTCTGGCATTGCAGTGGTCATAGGTAGTGTCCATGCAGAGGTTACAATCATTCTCGACTCAACTGCAGCTGCAGATGAGGTAACATTCCGCCAGCTTGTGGCAGGGACCGTTGAACAACCCCAAATTATGCTCAATTTTCCTGATTCCTACATGACCAATCGTCTGCGGCTGGAAGTTCGTGTCCTCAACCAGAACGCGGAAACACATGTGCATATTTGGGAAGTACAATTAATCAGCAGTGACCAGGATGAGGTAAAACGTGAAGGCAGTCATTCTTAAGCAGCATGGTGGTCCAGAGGTTTTGGAATATACCGATTACCCAACTCCTGAACCTGGTGCGGGACAGGTATTGGTCCGGCTGCATGCTGCTGCCTTGAACCGCTTGGATCTGTGGGTGCGCCAGGGTTGGCCAGGTATAAAACTGGATTATCCGCATATCCCCGGAGCGGATGGTGGGGGTGAGATTGCCGCGTTAGGCTCCGGGGTCTTGGATTGGGAGGTCGGCACGCGGGTGGTGATCAATTCCAACTGGAGCTGTGGTGCCTGTGAATTCTGTTTGGCCGGTTGGGATAATCGCTGTTCGAACTGGCACTTACTGGGTGAGACGATCCGCGGCACGTATGCCGAATATGTTGTTGTCCCAGCCGGGAATTTACTCCGTATCCCAGATGGATTCGACACTCATGCTGCCGCCGCGGCTGCTCTTGTTTACCACACTGCCTGGCATTCCCTGATCACCCGGGCTCATCTGCGGCCTGCGGAGACAGTCTTGCTGGTTGGGGCCTCTGGTGGTGTGAATACAGCTTGTATTCAGATTGCTAAGCTTGCTGGTGCAGTTGTCTACGTGATTGGCTCCCATCCTGACAAACTGTCGTTAGCTGAATCCTTGGGTGCAGACGTCCTGATCGACCGTACTTTGGAAAGCAACTGGTCGACAACGGTACATAAGCTGACGGATAAGCGCGGTGTCGACCTGGTGGTGGACAATGTTGGTACCACCTTCCCATTCAGCTTTCGCGCTGCTCGTAAAGGCGGTCGGATTGTAACGGTGGGTAATACCGGTGGTCCCAACGTTGAAATCGATAACCGCTATATCTTCAGCAAACACCTTACCTTGATGGGTGCGACCATGGGTACAAAGCATGATTTCACTACCGTAATGGAGTTGGTGTTCTCCGGGAAGCTGCGCCCGGTGGTAGACCGCATTTATCCACTCTCGGCTGCCGGTCAAGCCCAACAGCGGCTAGAGGATAACCAGCAAATGGGTAAAATAATCTTATCTATAAAGAATTGAGGCTTGTACTATGCCAGATTATTTGCTCAACAGACCTGCTAGCGTAACGTATCTCGCGGTTGGGGTGTTAATTACTGCGGGTTTTAATTTGCTGCGCTTTTGGAATGCATATCGTGATTATGAGTTTTTATCTGGTTTATTGCCCTTTTCACCGTTATACTTAGTGTTGGGCGGCCTGTTTTGGGGATTGACTGGGCTGGTGCTGTTTTATGGTTTATGGCTAGGTAAGCAATGGGCGCCGGACTTGACCCGCATTGCCGCCTTCGTGTATACGCTTTATTTTTGGCTGGATCGCATCTTCTTGACTTCCTTAGGGATTGGTGTGAATTGGCTGTTTGTCTTGATTGTAAATATCATTATCTTGATACTGGTATTATGGATTCTGAATCGGGACAACGCGCGTCGCTACTTCGGAGATATTCATGTCTGATAATTCTAAAATTCAGGAATTACGGAACCTAAAAGCGCAAGGCCGTCTTGGCGGAGGACCGGAGCGCATAGATACGCAGCACAAACGGGGACGCCTGATTGCCCGGGAACGGATTGACCTCCTGCTGGACAAGGGTTCTTTCCGGGAATTGGACCCGTTCGTGACCCACCGGACAGTTGATTTTGGGTTAGACGACCAGAAATACCTAGGCGACAGTGTCGTCACAGGATGGGGGACGATCAACGGCCGCTTGGTATATGTCTTCTCGCAAGATTTCACAGTCTTTGGGGGCAGTCTGGGTGAAGCACATGCAGAGAAGATATGTAAAATCATGGATATGGCAATGAATAATGGTGCTCCGGTGATCGGTTTAAATGATTCTGGCGGCGCACGCATCCAGGAAGGGGTTGTTTCTCTGGGGGGGTACGCTGATATTTTTCTGCGTAACACACTTGCATCAGGGGTGATCCCTCAGATCAGTGTCATCATGGGACCTTGCGCTGGCGGAGCGGTTTATTCCCCCGCATTGACTGATTTCATCATCATGGTCCGCAACTCTTCATATATGTTTGTCACCGGGCCAGAGGTCGTTAAAACGGTAACCCATGAAGATGTTTCATTTGAAGATTTGGGTGGTGCCAGCGTCCATTCAGAAATATCAGGTGTTTGCCATATGGCTGCCGATTCGGAAGCCGACGCGCTTTATATTATCCAGAAGCTGCTTACCTATCTGCCCCAGAATAACATGGAGGACCCGCCTTACGTGCCGAATGGCGATGACCCGTTGCGCATGGCAGAAGCCCTCGACACGATTATTCCTGATGACCCAGGCAAACCATATGATATGAAAGACATCATCCAATTAATCGTTGATGAAAGCCAGTTCCTAGAAATCCACGACTCATACGCGCAGAATATCGTGGTTGGCTTCGCACGTCTCGGCGGGCACAGCATTGGTATAGTTGCCAACCAACCGGCAGTCTTGGCCGGTGTCCTGGACATTAATTCTTCAGAGAAAGCGGCTCGCTTCGTTCGCTTCTGTGATTCTTTCAATGTTCCCATCCTCACTTTGGTGGATGTGCCTGGGTTCTTGCCTGGTACGGGTCAAGAGCACGGTGGCATAATCCGAGCTGGTTCAAAGCTGTTGTATGCTTTTTGCGAAGCGACAGTTCCCAAACTGACAGTAGTCACTCGCAAGGCATATGGCGGAGCATATGATGTGATGAGCAGCAAGCACATCCGTGGCGATCTGAATTTAGCCTGGCCGAGTGCTGAGATAGCGGTGATGGGGCCTGAAGGCGCAGTGAATATCATCTTCCGTAAAGAGCTCAAGGATGCTGAAGACCCGGTCGAACGCAAGGCGGAGTTGGTGGCTGATTACCGCAATAAATTTGCGAACCCGTATATCGCTGCTTCGCGCGGTTATATCGACGATGTGATTGAACCCCGAGAGACTCGCCCGCGCCTAATCAACGCACTGGAGATGCTCAGTAATAAGCGTGATACAAATCCACCCAAAAAACATGGCTGTATCCCATTGTAGCGCCCTCTTTTCTACCATCCACACCCGATATGCGCATCAACGATCACGATCTTTATGCTGAACGCCATGGCTCTGAGGTTGATCCCACTGTTATCCTGCTGCACCATGGTTTGGGATCAGTTGCCTCCTGGCGAGCCCAACTGCCGGACCTGCTGGAAGCTGGCTTCCAAGTGATCGTGTATGATCGCTGGGGCTACGGCAAGTCAGACGGGCGCGACGCACTCTCGATGCCTCATTTCTCCGAAGATATCGCCGATTTACTCGCTATTCTCGACAGATTTGAGATTGAACGAACCGCCTTGGTTGGTCACAGCGATGGCGGTACGATCGCTCTGCTGCTGGCGGCTGCCGAGCCCCATCGCATCACCAGCCTGGTCACGATCGCAGCGCATACTTACATCGAACCCAAAATGGGTCCGGGTATCGAAACAATCCGTGAAACATACCAGCAAGATGTCCGCTTCCGGGAAGGTTTACGCCGTATGCATGGAGACAAAGTGGACGCGGTTTTTTATGGATGGTACAACGGGTGGACACAACTGGATCACATCGATTGGGATATCCGTTCCTGTCTATCCCAGATCGAATGCCCAACCTTGGTCGTTCAAGGGGCGGCAGATGAGTACGCAACTACCCAACATCCCGCGAATATCGCACAAGCGGTGCTAGCTGCAGAATTGTGGATTGTACCGGGAGTCGGTCACATGGTCCCGCAGGAAGCCCCCGAAGTCTTTACGCTGCGGTTATTGGAATTTTTGGGGAAGACGATTGCCAGCGATTGATCCAAACGTACTTGCAGGTAGGTTTAGTTTATCGGGTTATTTGGAGGCTTGAATGTTAACGAAAGTGCTGATCGCAAACCGGGGAGAGATCGCTGTACGGATCATCCGGGCGTGCCGTGAGCTGGGGATCCAAACGGTTGGTGTCTTCTCAGAGGCAGATCGGCAGGCGCTGCATGTTCGTTACGCCGATGAAGCATATCTCTTGGGACCAGCCCCGGCGCGTGATTCTTACCTGCGCGGTGACAAGATCATTTCCATCGCACAAAAGTGTGGCGCAGATGCAATTCACCCCGGCTATGGCTTTCTGGCAGAGCGCGCCGACTTTGCCGAAGCCTGTCAGGAGGCTGGGCTGGCATTTATCGGTCCAAAACCCAGCTCGATCGCCGCCATGGGAGATAAGGGAGTCGCCAGAGCGACGGTCGCGCGAGCTGGAGTCCCGGTCATTCCCGGAACTGAAGGTGAAGGTGCACTCAGCGATGAAGAGCTGCTTGCGGTAGCACCCACAATCGGCTTCCCATTACTGATCAAACCTACAGCAGGCGGTGGCGGCAAAGGCATGCGTGAGGTTGTAGAGTTGGAAGAGATGCAGACCTTGTTGAATGCTGCGCGTCGCGAAGCAGAAGCCTCATTCGGCGATGGCAATGTTTACCTCGAGAAGCTTGTTGAGGGCGCTCGCCATATTGAGATCCAGATCCTAGCTGATACTCAAGGGAATGTTATCCATCTTGGTGAGCGTGAGTGCTCGCTTCAGCGCCGCCACCAGAAATTGCTTGAGGAAGCGCCGTCACCTTTTATCGCGGATGATCAGGCTTTACGAGATCGGATGGGCGATGTAGCTGTTCGTACCGCCCAAGCGGTGAACTATGTTAATGCCGGTACGATAGAATTCCTGGTTGACCAGGACAAGAATTTCTTTTTCCTAGAGATGAATACCCGCCTGCAGGTGGAGCACCCGGTCACTGAGCTGGTAACCGGTGTGGATATTGTCCGTGAGCAGATCCGCATCGCACGCGGGCGGCAACTGCGCTATACGCAAGATGATATCGTCATGAATGGTTGTGCAATTGAGTGTCGTATCAATGCGGAAGACCCCTATAATGATTTTTTACCTTCAACTGGTACCATTACGCATAGTTTGCTTCCCACAGGACCGGCAGTTCGCGTGGATACAGGCATCTACCCCGGTTTTGAGATCTCGCCCTACTATGATTCCTTGATATCTAAATTAATCGTCTGGGGTGATAAACGCTCTGAAGCGATATTGCGTATGCGTCGTTCACTTGAAGAATACCGCATTTTGGGTGTGCGCACAAATATTCCATTCCACCAGAGTTTAATGGATTCATTTCTCTTTATGGGGGGGTTCTATGATACTCGCTTTGTCGAGGATAAGTTCTCCATGGAATTAGCCGCTGAGAGTAAAGATGACAGCCCGGAGATCGCAGCCATTATCGCATCGCTGGTAGCGCACCAGCAGACTCAGCGAGCGGCCCATATTATTCAGCGTAATGAACGCGACACCAGTAACTGGAAATGGGTCAGTCGCTGGGAGCGAATGCGCAAGTAAGCGCACTGGCAGGCCTGTTCGAGGTGTATGATGAAATATGTTGCCACGATTGGAAACAAAGAATATCTCGTCGAGATTGTTGACGACCATACTGTAATCCTAGACGGCAAAACCTACTCGGTCGATTTTGACTCGGTAAATGACCAACCGGTCTATTCGCTCTTGTTGGATGGTCATTCTTACGAATCTTACGTCTACCCTGGCGATGAGGGCTTGCAAGTCATCTTGCATGGCCATCAATACCTGGCAAATGTTGAAGATGAGCGCGAGCGCCGCTTGCGTGCTGCAGCGGGTGGCAAAGTCTCGGAAAATACCATCTTTCACTTAAAGGCGCCGATGCCCGGGCTGGTGGTTGCCGTCTTCGTCGAAGATGAACAGGAGATTGCCGCGGGTGAGGTATTGGTGATCTTGGAATCGATGAAAATGCAGAATGAGCTGAAATCGCCGCGCGCTGGAAAGGTGTCGCGCCTGCGAATAAGCCCCGGCGATCGCGTGGAACAGCGCCAAACCCTGCTTAGTGTATTTTAAAATATTATAATTTATCGTGGCTTATATACCCTTTGAGGGCATAATGAGCAGTACAGAGCGTGAACTTGAAGTAAAGTATCATATCAAAGATTTATCCAGGTGCGAGGAACGCCTGCAGGACCTGGATGCCGTGTTGGTTAAACCGCGTATCCTCGAAAGGAATTTACGATTCGACACGCCTGGTGGTGATTTGACCAAGAAGGAGCAGGTATTACGGCTCAGACAGGACCACGCTATAAGGGTGACTTATAAGGGACCGAGTTTGGATGAGCAGGGAGCGCGTTTGCGGCAGGAATACGAGTTTTCCGTCAGCGATTTCCAGGCTGCCCAAAAACTCTTTGAGGCTTTGGGTTTCCAGGTATTTATGCTTTATGAAAAATTCCGCACGACGTACCGGTTTGAAAATGTTGAAATTGTGCTCGACGAGATGCCCTACGGGTATTTCCTTGAGATCGAAGGACCCAACGCGGAGGGCATTTCCGCGTCCAGCCGCTCTCTCGGGTTGGATTGGGAGCGGCGGGTGTTAGAAAGCTATACGTTGATATTTACCCATCTACGAGAGCATTTCGGTTGGGATTTTCGCGATCTTAGTTTTGCTAACTTCCAGGATTTGGAGCCCAACCTAGCGGTCGTGGGAATCCTGCCTGCTGACAAAGGATAATCTGTGATGAATAAGCGCTACGATCCACAGAACCAAGCACCGAATAAGGTGCACCGTGCCGAGTACGCCTGCGATGACAATTGGATACGCACTTTCTTAGCGCAGGCTGAAACTGGTCATGTGGCAACCCGCTGGGATGAGCAACCCTTTATAACACCGGTCCTGTTCTGGTACGACCCCGATGCGCATGAGATCTACTTCCATACGAATGTCACTGGTCGCCTGCAGGCCAATTGCCAGCGCCATCCGGAAGTATGTTTCGAGACCTTCCGATCAGGTGATCTGTTGCCGTCGAATATTGCTCTCGAGTTTTCAATCCAGTATGAAAGCGTCGTGGCTTTTGGGGTGGTCCGCCAGTTGAACCAACCTGAGCAGATGCGCGCCGCCCTGTATGGCTTGATCGAAAAGTATTTCCCTGCCATGCAGCCCGGCGTAGATTACCGGCCGATCACCGATCCGGAGATAAAACGTACCGCTGTGTTCGCAATCGCCATTGAGAGCTGGAGCGGGAAGCGGAATTTTTCAGAGGAGGCAGACCAGAGTGATGGCTAGCCAGCGCTTGGTTTGGATGAATAAAATGGTATCTCATGCCCCCTATCACATGGAATCACAAAGCCGGTTTTCTTTAATCAGAAAGTGGTAGATCTATTCTTGGCAGGGCTTCATTTCCCCGGCACCCCAGCATATCTTACCCACTTTGCCCGTCTCCCCAAACAGCAGCGCTGCTAGCTCTTGAAATCGCCGCTGGTCTCCCGAGGTATAGAAATGCACCTCGGGTGAATCTTCACCGTCCGCTAACAAGTTCCCACCCACAAGGACGCGTCTGGTCTGGCGGGCAACCGCCGGAGCTGGGTCGATTACGCGCACACCTGGCCCCGCGATGTGCTGAATCTGGGGTATCACGAAGGGGTAATGGGTGCAGCCCAGGACGATTGTGTCGATGCCCTTTTCGAGCATCGGGTCGATGGCTTGCTTTAGGATTGCTGTGGCTGGTGTTCCTTGCAGATCGCCTGCTTCAATAAACTCCACTAAGCCCGGGCATGTGTCTTGATATACATTGACATCATAAGCAAAACGTTCAATGACCGAGCTGTAGAGCTCACCTTGGAATGTCGCGGGTGTGGCCAGCACACCGACGGCGCCGCTCTGGGTATGTTCTGCGGCCGGTTTCACGGCGGGTTCCATCCCGACAAATGGAATCCCTGGGAACTGGTCGCGCAGGTAGTGCAGTGCTGCGGCTGATGCAGTGTTGCAAGCAACTACGATGAGTTTGACCGGTTGTGAGAGCAGGAAACGTGTGATCCCAACGGCGAATGTGCGTACTTCCTCCAGCTGGCGGGGGCCATAAGGCACGTGCGCCTGGTCGGCTATGTAGACCAGCTGTTCGTTGGGCAGCTCACGCCGCACTGCGCGCAGGACGGACAGCCCACCCACCCCCGAATCGAAGACGCCGATGGCTGATTTAGACTTAGTTTTAGATGCAGGTGGAGCGGTAATAGGCTGGCTCACTTATCTTTGGTTGCCTTAACAAAAGCGCTGAATAGATTGCGCATGCTGTCGTGCGCCTGTAGGCATTCGGGGTGCCATTGTACTGCGATTCCGAATGGATAGCTCTCGATCTCAACTGCTTCAATCAGCCCGTCTCCCGCTCTGGCAGTGATTGCAAGACCATTGGCCAAGTCGCGAATTCCTTGGTGGTGCAAGCTGTTGACTTGAATATCGGACCTGGAAAAGATTTTTGATATATAGCTTCCCGCTTCGATTTTTACACGATGGGCGAGGTAATCGCGTGGGTGACCAGGGTGGAAATCGTGGTTATCTGTATCAGGACGCTGGTCGAGCAGGTCCTCATAGAGAGTCCCCCCCATGGCGACATTGATCAACTGCATACCGCGGCAAATCCCCAAGATGGGCAAGCCGAGAGCCCGCGCTTGGTGGAAAGCTTGGATCTCCAATATGTCGCGATCCAGGTCGACTGATGCCACTTTAGGATGGCTAGTGGAGCCGTATGCGAGTGGATCGATATCACCGCCGCCCGGTAGTAGAAGCCCATCAAGCCGGCTGACGAGGTCTTGCAGCTGTCGGGTAGACAATCCCGCTGGAATCAATATCGGGCTGGCGCCAGCCTGGCTCAGCGCATCCGTGTAAGCTTTTGGCAGGGTAATATGCTTGACTTGAGGTAGTTCGATTCTCTGGGCGGAAGTGACCCCGATGAGTGGTGCTAGCATGTGTGCGTTCCGTGTACTAGTGTTCCGTCAACTGTGATTGTGTAGTAAGAAAAGATTATGGATGGAACACTTTAATCTTTGTCAAGGGTGTAGTAACCGGCTATCGAATGAACTATCTTCCTTAACAAAGCACTAGTACCATAAAAGGGCGCAGCGACCTAACGGCTGTGCCCTTTTATTACTTTCGTTCATTCGATCTTATTAGTTAGTGAATTTTTGCTTCAGCCTGGAGCGCTTCCCGGTCCGCTCACGCAGGAAGTAAAGCTGGGCGCGGCGTACATGTGAGTGCCGTTCCACTAATACTTTCTCCAGGCGCGGTGAGCGTAGAAGGAACGTGCGCTCAACACCGATACCGTTGCTGGCGATGCGCCGCACGGTGAAGTTGGCATTGTTGCCGCCTTTGCGCATCCGGATTACCGTACCGCGGAATTCCTGGGTACGCTCATTATTGCCTTCTTTGATGCGGACAAAAACGCGTACGATATCGCCCGGGCTCAGCTCGGGGATATTCTCATTGATTGGAGCTTCAACAGCCTTTAGTAAATCACTCATCTTTCTCTTTCCTTTACCTGGCAGCTTGCACACCGCTGGCATGGCGAAATCAAAACACATAAAACAACCGCCATTGGCGGCGCGAGACGGGATTATACCATGCCTATTCGGATTTGAGAAGGAAAACTAGTCGTAATGCTTGACCCAATCCCTGGGCGATGGTAAAATCCCGTCGCTGTACGATGCTCAGCCCCCATCGTCTAGGGGACTAGGACGTAGCCCTTTCAAGGCTAAGACGGGAGTTCGAATCTCCCTGGGGGCATGATCAAAAAGAGCGGTATACCGCTCTTTTTTGTATTAGGAGTTTGTGGAGCAAACTCCACCTCGAAATACCTCATTAACATATTTCGGCAATCGGAGCTACAATTTGAAGCGGCTCACTCCCGGCAAATCGACTTGGACTTTGCTACGCAATCGTCGCAATGACATTTGGAATCATTGATTTACTGAAAATAAATTCATCAATATGATCATGGAAAGCTTGTCTGGGTTGATCGCCCCACAAACAAGCGCTTCATTCCGGCCTGTGAGACGGTATGCCATCCGGATTGATGTTGCCGCGGCCTGTTAACCATCATAGGTAGGCACATTGACGACATCCATTTCAACCAACTCGCCCATCATACAGGAGAATTCAAAGAGTGCTTGAAAACGTCCATGATCATCATGCGGTTCGCCGGCATATGCTGTGAGAAACTCATTGCGTCCATTAATTTCATCGCACACTGCTGGAATAAAATGCTGGTAACACCCAGCCCCTCGAAAGTTGAGATAATCTTTGCAAGTTACATTCTGCGAGAGTATCTCCTCCACATGCCTGATGAGATCATATTCAGACAGACAAGGCTCTGGTAAGTCCATCTTCCCTTTCACCCGGAGCGCCTCAGGAATATCCTCATACAACGCTTCAACACTAGCAACTCCAATCTCGTCAAGCATCTGCTGCTTTATCGAAGGTTCAGAGTTAGGGATATATGGATGAACTTATGGCAATTTATTGACCGTGTTTCTCTCTTTCTATTTGTACAATAACCTTTATTGGTTTACAAACAATCCGTCAAACTGTTGACCAATGATCTAATCAAAAGATATGTCAGGCAATTTCTTCATGCCAGCTTTATTAGCCGCCTTGGTAGTGAGATCGCGAAGTTCTTTCTTGACCTCATCTGATATTGGCGATTGTTGATAATGCGTTAGGAGTGAATCTACTCGGTCTTGGGCCCGTTCCCAAGTGGATTTTGACCCTTTCTTCTCCCATGCCTCCAGGGAGTCTCGGTCAATCACTTCAGAAGGGATATACAATTCCTCACGGAACCATTTCATCGTATGGGGGTGACCCAAATAGCCTGCCTTGTGTCCGAGATCCTGAACAATATCGAGCGCGATAGGTGTCTGGCGGCCATCTATCCCTGCGACCAGGCGTTTCGCCATACCAATGATCTCGGCGTCAATCACCAGTTTTTCGTAGCTCAGGCAGCTTTCAAAATCCATCATCCCAGCGCCGGAAACCATGTTAGCCCCGGCAAGGGCAGCAAAGAAGGTGCTAGAAGATTCCAGACCACATTGGGCATCGACGATCTTGGCATCACTCATCCCAAGATATGAATGAGTTGGCATGCCTAATTCTTTGCCCACTTGAATGTAAGCACAATTGATCATCCAGGTGCCTATTGCGCCCATGGGGGTTGTCCCTTTGCGCATATCAAAGGTGGCGGGAGAGCCACCCCAAACAATCGGTGCGCCGGGGTTTGACAATTGGTTGATGGTTACACCGCTCAGGCTCTCTGCAGTATGCTGCACCACCGCGCCGGCAATCGTGACAACAGATGTCGCTCCGGCTATTGGCATGGAAATTAATTGAGCCGGGATGTCACATTTGGCAGAGTCAATTAAGTTCTGGCATGTGATATCGCTCCACTTCAATGGCGGGGATGGGCAGACGTCAAAAACCGCTACCGGTTTCTCTGCCAAGGTTTTTTCACTTCCAACCACCGCAACGAGCATATCTTTCATCGTCCGCCAGGTTTCTTTTTCGAAAGCGCCTGTAATGATAGGTTTTCGCATATAATTCAGCGCCAAATAAAGGCGGTAAAGATCGCCGATAGCCTCGGGCACATCAGATGTGATAAAGGCGGTGCTCTGTGCATCCAGTTGGGGAATCGTTTCCACGAGTTTGACAAATTTGACTAAATCATCGGTGATCGCCTGGCGCTGCCGTTGGGTTTCACTATCCAGAATCGTGATTCCTCCTGACCCAGGATCGAATTGGACGCTATCTCCTCCATAGTGAACAACTTGATTCCCGTCTAAATCGTAAAGATAAAATTCAGACGGTCGAGTATCTAGGGCCTGCCGGGCAATCTTTTCTGGAATTTTGGCGATCTTGCTTTCCATATCTACCTCTGCGCCTGCATCAGCCAACAAAGAAAGCGCTTCATCGTTATGAACCTGAATACCAGGGTTCATTAACAGGGCAAATCCTTCTTCGATGATTTGCATGACAAGCTCATCTGAAAGAAGGTTTAGTTTTGGGCGCATCGTTTGTACCTCCATGTGTTATGTTTGAGTATTAAATTTTACACGATATTTGATTATCAAGCCGCCTTCCAAGTTGATTCTCGCCGTTTATACACTCTTGTACGCCATAAGTTTAATATTAATAAATATCCCTTTCATGTATAATATTATAGTCAAATCTGAGGTCCACTATCAAAGGGGAAAAGGAGAATGCTATATGTCCAGAAAACGCAATTTGTTCACAGTGTTATTGGTTCTAAGCCTGATTACGGGCTTATTGGCATCCTGTACGACGCCAACACCAGAACCAACCCAAGCCCAAGTTGAACCAGTAGAAGAACCCGCTGCACCCCCAGAGGAACCCGAGCCCGAGCCAGAAGATATAGATTTGCTGGATCAGGTGATGGAGGCCGGAACGCTACTGGTATCCACAGATCCTAACTATGCTCCTCAGAGCTTCCTAAACGAAGATGGCGAGCTGGATGGATTTGATGTTGATACAGCGAAAGAGGTCGCCAAGCGCTTAGGCGTTGAGGTAGAATTCGTCACCCCAGATTGGGATCTGATTACTGCCGGGGGATGGGCGGGGCGTTGGGATGTCAGCATTGGGTCAATGACGCCGACGGAGGATCGATCCGAAGTGTTATGGTTTACCGGTGGGTATTATTTCACACCCGCCGTCTTCGCAGTACATAAAGACAATTCGGATATCATGTCTGTTGATGATTTGTCTGGCAAGGTTGTCGGTCTAGGAACTGCAACGACATATGAATCCTGGCTAAATGGTACTCTTTCCATCTTGGGTGGAGAAGTAATGTATGATCCTCCAGCGGGAGTAGAAGTAAAGCCATACTCCACGGATTCCGAAGCAGTTCAGGACCTAGCATTGGGCGACGGGGTTCGTCTGGACGCAGTTATGTCTGCCCAACCCACCATCCAGGAAGCCATCGACAGTGGCGTGCCGCTAAAATACCTCGGTACGCCTGCCTTCTACGAACCGCTTGTCTTTGCTCTCGATAAGGGCCGGGGGACATCAGATAAAATGGTGGCGAAATTGGATGAAATTCTTGACGAGATGCATTCAGACGGCACCCTGACCGAATTATCACTTGAATGGTATGGGATCGACATCACAACCCTTATTAAACCTGAGGACGCACCACTCGAACCAGCGGCAATGGATCTATTAGACGAGATCATGGAAGCTGGAGTTCTTCGGGTATCCACCGATCCCAACTATGCACCTCAGAGTTTCTTGAACGCTGATGGTGAACTGGATGGCTTCGATGTTGCGACAGCCAAAGAAGTCGCCAAGCGCCTGGGTGTCGAAGTGGAGTTCGTTACTCCGGACTGGGATCTGATCACGGCAGGCGGTTGGGCCGGTCGCTGGGACCTGAGCATTGGATCCATGACGCCTACAGAGGATCGTTCTGAAGTGCTTTGGTTTACCGACGCTTATTACTACACGCCAGCCGTTGTAGCGGTTCACAAAGATAACACCGACATCACCGATATCGAGAGTTTATCTGGTCAGACAGTCGGGCTTGGCACTGCAACCACATACGAATCCTGGTTCGACGGGTCTCTATCCATTTTGGGAGGCGAAATCGTATATGAGGCGCCGGACGGTGTGGATGTGAAACCTTACTCAACTGATTCCGAAGCAATTCAAGACCTTGCCTTAGGCGATGGTGTTAGACTAAATGCAGTTATGTCAGCTCAGCCAACGATTGAGGAAGCGATCAGTAGCGGCGTGCCGCTCAAGATTATTGGCACCCCCGCCTTCTACGAACCGCTAGTCTTTTCCCTGGACAAGAGCCGTGGTCCATCTGACAAATTCGTTGAAAAATTAAACGAAATTCTGGCAGAGATGCATGCAGATGGGACCCTTGAGGAATTGTCCATTGAATGGTACGGTTTTGATATCACGACCCTGGTCCTACCTGAATAGTTCAATATCCAACGGAGAGGAAATCAGGGTTTTGCCTGATTTCCTCTCCATTCTAATTATTACCGAAGAATCATAAAAATAAATTTGCCCCTGGCAGATTGCACAGCAACTGAAACATTAACTGCTGTTCAGATTTCGTGTCTTTCGATCTTCTGGATATTGAGGAGCTGTTTAAAAGAGGGCTCTCAGGACCGATCATTTTAACCAGCTTAAGGAGGGTATGGCTATGAACTCATCTGGTGGTTCTGGCGCGAAGTCGCGTCCAAGAATTATTAAAATCCTTTTGGTACTGGTCGCAATAACTGCCAGTCTAAGCATCCTCTACGCCCTACAATATTATGCTGGAAGCCCACTTCGATTAGGAGTTGTAAGCCAGGTACTTGACCTGACCACGAATCCGACTACGCCCATTGTGGCTGGCGGTATTGAGGACGGCTCAATCCGCTTCTGGGACACGGCGAACAACTGGGAACTAAGGACGGTAAGCATCCACGATGGTCCTGTCTCTAGGGTCATCTTCTCACCAGATGGGAAAACAATCATCTCAGTGGGGCACGATGGCGCAGTAAAGGTAGTCGAAGTGTCCAGCGGCCAGGTTATCCACGATATTAATGCTAGCAATTTAGCGATAAACGATGCATCTTTGTCTGCCGATGGATCGATCCTAGCAACCATCGGTGATGATGGAGTAGTGCGAGTGATTGATATTGCTTCCGGGCAGATCACCCGAATGATTGGACCGATTGACGGTGCATCTAAGGCTGTGGCAGTAAGCTCTGATGGGACACGTGTAGCTGCCGCGGTTGGCACCGACATCCAAATTTGGGACACCCGAGACGGCGCTGAACTGCAAAAGCTAACCGGCAGTTGGGAAGATGAAGCGGTACAAGAGGAGTGGTTGGGACACAGCGGAGATGTTACCGCTCTCGTCTTCAGCCCCGATGATACGCTGCTCGTTTCTGGTAGCGATGATACGACCGTAAATTTTTGGGACCTGGAGACTGGGGAAGTCAAATGGACTGGCGAGAATCACTTTGCATCTATCACCAAACTCGTCTTTACTCTGGATGGAAAATCCGTACTATCGAGCAGTGCTGATTTTAAATCCAGGATCTTTAGTGTCGCTGGAGGGAAAAGCAGCGATACGTTTGTCGGACATCTGAGCGCTGTAAATACAATCGCCCCTGGAGTACTTCCGGACACACTGATAACCGGAGGCGCTGATGGGAGCATCCGGCAATGGGATATTGCCAATACAACCGTATCCCATATTGAATGGACGAAATTAGGCGTTCAATCTACTTGGGGCGGTCTAGTCAGTGCCTGGCTGCTATTCAGCGGAGTGATAGGATTTGTGTGCATGTGGGGGTTGTCAAAACGTAAAGGTTGGAGTCATTTGCTTAGCTTGGGCTTATATATCATTGGTCCGATCATTGTTTTGGGATTGCCTATCTTGGAAGCCACATCCTATCCGCTCCCATGGACACTACGACTTCTTGCTATGGCACCATTATTGTTGCTTGCAGCTTGGTATGCCATGATCGTTATCATTTTAATGCGTGAGCGAGTGGTTGCTTATTATGATGCTCCAGATACGCTTGAATTGTCAGACCAAATAATGGTGAACCAGAGAACGCGAACCATACGGTCGAGTCTTTTCGTAGGAGCGGTCTGGATCTTTATGATTGTCGCCCTATACTCAGTATTGAGGCGATTCAACCTTGATATCCCCTTTATGCAGCATTTCTTGCCATTCATCATGGGTGGCGCGGGACTTACCTTGTTCGTCTCCGCAGTTTCCATCGTTGGTGCGGTGATACTTGCTTTACTCGGGGCACTTGGACGTTTATCTAAGAGCCCTATTGCAAACGGCGTATCGGGTTTCTACATTTCCATTATCCGCGGCACGCCTCTATTGGTCCAGGTTTATATTTGGTATCTTGGATTGCCGCGCCTCGATATCATCCTCGCAGCGATTCCAGCCGGGATCCTGGCATTGAGTGTAAACTACGGCGCCTATATGACTGAAATTTTCCGTGCTGGGATCCAAGCAATCGGAAAAGGGCAGCACGAAGCAGCTCATGCGCTTGGTATGTCACGTTCCCAAACTTTAAGGCGAATCGTACTGCCGCAAGCTTTTCGAATTGTAATACCTCCCATTGGGAACGAGTTTATTGCTATGATGAAAGACTCGTCCTTGGTCTCACTCATGGGTGTGTGGGAGCTAACTTTCAGGGCTGGAAAAATCGGCCGCCAGTATTTCAGAAATATTGAAACATTCTTAATCGCAGCAGCTTTTTATTGGATCCTGACCGTTGTTTTCCAATTCCTACAAGGCAACCTGGAAGCCTATATGGCGCGCGGCGAAAGGAAATAATCTGATGACCCAACCCATTATCAAGGTACGCGGCTTGCATAAATATTTTGACGCACTCCATGTGGTTCGAGGAGTTGACTTAGATGTCCAGCCTGGAGAAGTTGTCGTGGTCATTGGCCCTTCAGGCGGTGGAAAAAGCACATTCTTGCGATGTCTAAACTTCTTGGAGGAACCATCTGCCGGTTCTATCGAAATTGATGGGGTTGAAATCAACGCCAATGAACCCCGTAGTCAGCATCGGAAACAAATTCGAGAAATTAGGCAAAAAGCCGGAATGGTATTCCAGCAGTTCAATTTGTTCCCCCACATGACCGCTTTAGGAAATATCATTGAAGCACCCATAACAGTAAAAGGGTTGTCTAAAAAAGAAGCTACCGAGAAAGCGCAGGAGCTGCTGGACTGGGTAGGCTTATCGGAAAAAGATGACGAATATCCTTCCAGGCTTTCCGGTGGACAGCAGCAGAGGGTTGCGATCGCTCGAGCATTATGCATGGAACCGAAGATCATGTTGTTTGATGAACCGACATCAGCGCTGGATCCAGAATTAATCGCAGAGGTTGTTGACGTTATGGAGCGGCTGGCCAAGGAAGGCATGACCATGGTGGTTGTTACGCACGAGCTCCATTTCGCCCAGGATGTCTCTGACCGGGTGATCTTAATGGCAGACGGCGTCTGGGCAGAGATCGCCCCACCGGATGAGTTTTTCACCAACCCCAAAGAGGAGCGCACCCGCCAATTCTTGGCGCATATATTGTAAAACGGTGTTTGGTGTTTAGCAGATGTAGAGCCCATCGCGATGTGACTCTATATCAGCCTTCACGCCCATTGCCTTGGCAAAGCCGCGGTAGAGTCGTGGCAAAACCTAGAGAGCCAGATGAGATAAGCCCATGTCGGGAGATGAAGGGGTAGAGATTCCGATTATCAAAGTGGGTGGTTTGCACAAATACTTTGGCCCCTGCATATTGTAAAGGGGGTAGACCTGGATATAATGAACGGCGGCGTGTGGCTCGAAATAGTCCGGCCCGATGACCTATTCGATAATCCAAAACAGGAACGAACTAGTCAGTTCCTGGCAAGAACCTTGTGATATGCTATGGAGATTGGACCGATTTCTACAACCTCAAGAGACTTTCGGCGTGCCCGTCGCAAAGCGGACCTGCAGGAAGTGGTTGCCCATCTGACAGGTAGACCAGCATCACTGCTTTCCTTTAGTGAAGTACGTCAGAGACTCAAGGTAGAAGAAACCGGAAAACGAACACTACAGGAAATCCCCCTGGATGCCATTGTTGGCAGCGTGGGACGCTACAAGGATTTCACCCGGAAATTCCTGCCGCGTTTAGAAAGCGACAAAGAGCGATGGGCAAGGGTCAAAGCCTCGGTCGATTCAATGGGTTTGCAACCGATTGACGTTTACCAGGTTGGGCAGGTCTATTTTGTGCTCGACGGGCATCACCGCGTATCCGTTGCCAGGCAAATTGGCGCCCAGACGATCCTGGCAAACGTGATCGAGGTCCATACCAAGGTGCCTCTTTCGCCAGAGGATCAACTCGATGATCTGATCATAAAAGCTGAATATGCCGCTTTCCTCGAACACACCCACCTGGATCAACTCCGCCCAAAGGCTGACATTACACTGACTGTCCCAGGGCGCTACCAGTTGATCGAGGAACAAATCCAGGTTTATAGATACATCATAGGCCAGGAACAGGATCTGGAAATCGCTTATGAGGAAGCGGTCACTCGTTGGTTCGATGAGATCTATTCCCCGGTAGTGCGGGTGATCCGAGAACGGGGTATTTTACGGGAATTTCCAGGGCGCACTGAAGCGGATCTTTATCTGTGGGTCTCGAAACACCGCCAGGCGTTGGAAGATGAATTGGGCTGGAGGATAGATTCGGAAACCGCATCCACCGATCTTGTCGACCAGTTTAGCTCGAAACCGAAGCGCGTGATCTCCCGCATTAGGTGAGAGGATAATGGATGCAGTCTTCCCGGACGAGATTGAGGCTGGACCGAGGCCTGGGAAATGGCGCCAAGAGAAAGAGTGGTCTCGCGATCAGAACCTATTATTTGCCGAGATATTGGTTGCCATCACTGGCCTAGAATCCGGTTGGCGTGCAGTCGAACAGGCAATAATATTGGCGAAACACGAAGATAGTGTAATTCACGGTGTCCACGTTGTTTCATCCGAAGAACATCTGGATCAGCAAATAATATCTTCATATCAAGAACTTTTCAATCAAAAGTGTCTCTCATCTGGAGTTAGAGGAGACTTTTCTGTTGATGTGGGTAAGGTGCCTCGCCAAATATGTAGGCGAGCCCGGTGGACGGATTTAATAGTGATCAGCTTAAATTACCCACCTGCACCTCGGCCGAAATCTCGGCTGAGCTCAGGGCTTAGCACCCTGATCCGGCGCTGTCCACGGCCGATTTTGGCGGTGCCAGGGCCAGCAACCGACTTAGAACGCCCGCTGCTCGCCTATGATGGAAGCCCAAAAGCCGAGGAGGCGCTATATATCGGGGCGCATATCTCAAGCATGTGGAATAAACAGCTAGTCGCCGTCAATATTCAAGAACAGGGAAGGACGCCTCCAGACACCTTAGCACACGCCAAACAATATTTAGATGACCAGGGCAGCCGAGCGATCTGGCTTGAAAGACACGGACAGGTGGCCTCCCAGATATTAAAAACAGCTAGTGAATATGAGAGCGACTTGATCATTATGGGCGGCTACGGATTTAATCCTCTTATAGAAATTGCCTTGGGTAGTGCGGTCGATGAGGTCCTGCGACGCAGCTATATACCAGTCCTGGTCTGCCGATAGACACTAGATGTGGCGCTTCCTTAACGATGGACCGCTGCGGAATGTGCTAAATCCCGAATTATATTTTTGATGTAGGTGTGGCAAGCTGAAGCCACTATTGAAGCAGCTACTTCCACAGAAAGGTGCAAAGTGCTACCAACGTGTTGGCCTACGTGATAAAGCACCGGATTGTTTAATGGAGATATTCCATGCTACAGCTCAAGGTATTATTGCAGGCGCCAATATGGTTCTTGTCGATTTTCATCCTGTTCCCCAAAATGCATTGGTGGACGGTCCTTAAGCATTGTACCTTGACGAATTACCCATCTTTTTAGAAGTTGTCCAAGTAACAAGAGCTGCATATAAAAAAATGTTGTCTACTAGCGAAAAGATAATATCTCATGCTGTGGTGTAGAGTTGTATCCATCTTGTCAGTATGTGAAACAAACCTGGTCCAAGATTGGTGATTCAAAAAGAATACGACTCTGCTATAGATTAAGATGCATGGTGTTTGACTAGGGTTTTCGTAGCGGTATGATCATAAATGCCACGTTCCTCGCCTGGCATTTATGATTCAAGAGTATGAACACTTCGGTCGTACTCCCAAATTCACCATTAAATTATCTGACCTCCTCATCCCATTTGATGTGCATCCACGATCCCTAGCGGCAGATTTGGTGGCGCGACAGCATTTGAAGGAGCAGCGGGAGCGAGCACGGGTACAACCTTCATACCTGTTGGAAGGGATGCCAGTATGGCGACTGCTAGAATTAGACTTATTTTTGGATTCCAGAAGGCCTGCTCAGTATATAGAACCCGGCCCCAGTTAGCAGAGCTGCGATTGATGCGAATAAAATCAGTCTGAGAATCGTCGGAGTTTGATCATGATAATAAAAAATATCGAATCGCATCCATGTACAAATGTCAATGTCCAGGAAGCCGCATCCTGAGTCTATGTTGATAGGTAAATAATCCTGCAGCACAATAGTAGCGATGATTATGCTGCTGTTCGGTAAGATTTTGTCAATAAATATCTGTGTGTTTGGCTCAAAAATATATTCATAGCCCTCTTTGCCGACACGCGTATGAGCACGGTTCTCCGAGATGGCCGCGGCGCGCGTATATCTCAATAATGCATCATTGATAGCCCCTCCTATATAGATAATAAAAAATACGCTAATTGCGGCTGTAACCGCCAACACTGTCCGTACTCTATTGTTGTGTAAAGCGATCCTTCCCATGAACGATCTTCCTTTAATTGACCCTATATCTAGGTACAATCCAAAACAGAATTTATATCGCGTCTATGTTTTCTTGTCTGAATTTTTGCTTATTTTTATTATATGGATCTATTGAGTGCTGAATCCTGAAGCGGCGGAAATATCGCTGGGATTGTAGATATTATATCTGTGTTGTTGAACGGTTTTCTCAGGGGCTGCATACCTTTATCTGGTTCCTATTCCATTTCCTGTGTTCTATATTGACTTCCAGTGCGCAGGATGCAAAAGGCCGCTGCGTAAATAATCTACGCAGCGGAATCTATAATTAATTAGGCATCAGATCCGATAGTTTCACTGGCATATGCCAATTTCGCTTTTTCCAAAACAGGGTTTGCATGGACTATAATACAGGGTATTAACTCAATAATACCATTTAGACCGTATCTCTTATACGGGTGATCAGAGGTAATACTTTTGGAGAATATCTGTGTTTCGGAGACTTAATCCAATTATCTTCGTTTTTGCCAGCTTAATAATTTTCCTGGCGTCCTGTACGAATCTACCAGGTCAGATTGTGGATAATACTGGCGTAAAGATGGCTTTAGTGCCGGGGGGAGAATTTGAAATGACTATTTTGGACGAATTGAAAAACGAAAGAAGCGTGCGCAGCGTTCATGTGGATGATTTTTATATCGATATCTATGAAGTGACCAACCAGCGCTATGCCGAATGCGTGGAAGAGAGCGGATGTGTTGAACCTGTTAGCACGATAGAATATTCGGATGGCGACAACCTCGATCACCCGGTCATTTTTGTCACTTGGGATATGGCAAATTCATACTGCGAATGGCGCGCTGCGCGGCTGCCCACCAAGGCGGAGTGGGAGAAAGCCGCTGCAGACGAGTTGGAAATGGTCGAATATTTCTGGGGGGATGAGAGCCCGTTGTGCCAGGTTGGATCTCGCCTAGGTGCTGGATTCGATGGAAGAACAGAATATGATCCGGATACAAAACCAGTCGGAAGTTCTTCATCCAATGCCTACGGTCTATATGAAATGACGGGCGGGATGTGGGAGTGGGTGCAGGACAAACATGGATTAGATGTCTATACCAGCTCGCCTGATTATGTAAGCTTCCTGCGGATCTTTCGTTTGAGCGGTTATGGCCCGCTCTACAACCGTTATTTATGCAGCTTCCGCTGTGCTCGCTCGCCTTGAAATTACTCGTTGGTCTGGTTCAACACTTGGTAGCTGCATATGCAAAGGATGATACTATTTTAGAATCAGCCTCCGTCCTCAAAGTCTGAAATAGTCGAAGTACCGATAGTACTTGGCAGGCAGGACCCCACAATAATCTGACTGGAGAAATCATTATGGCGAAGAAGAAGAATAAACAACCGAACCGGGATGCTCTGCAAAGTAGGGACGCAATGAATCGAAATAATGACGAGCTGTTAAAAGCTGAATCAGGTGGAATTTTACTTTCGCCCCAGGAACGGGATGTCTGCTTAAGGATTTCAGAGGGGGATACCTTACACAGCCAACGGGCGCAAGCTCTGTTAGCCGTAGATGATGGTGCTACACAGGCCCAGGCCGGCCAGCGAGCCGGGCTAACTCAGGGCCAGGTCAGTTACTGGCTCGGTAAGTTCCGCAAGATACGTTTGGATATATATCCAGAGGATTATTTGACGGAAATGGATGCAGCTCAGGTTATCTCACAAGCCGAAACGCCTGTTGAAGATCCAAATTTGGTTAATAGCTCTGCAGAAGCTAAGCCATCGAAGAAGAAAAAGAAGTTGAAGCAGGCTAAAAAGTCACCGGGTAAGAAATCTAAGGATAGGAAGGGTAAACGCACAAAAAAGAATAAGAAGGAAAAGCCCAAGGGGAAAAAGGCATAGACCAAGTGAAGAAAAATAAGAAAAACGTTTCAAAGTAAGCGATAGCTATATAAGGGTGAATCGTAATGAGCGCTGCGACTGTTGAGACGACCTAACTCTCCCCTCTTGAGCGAGTCGAGAAATGGGTGCCCGGCTTGCGAGCACTGCGTACCTATAAGCGCACGTGGCTTCCACGCGACCTGGTCGCCGGGGTTGTGCTTTGCGCTCTGCTTGTCCCACAGGGCATGGCGTATGCCGAACTGGCTGGTCTGCCCGCGATCACTGGTCTGTATACAACTGTGGTATGCCTGATAGCATATGCTGCCTTCGGGCCTTCCCCATACTTGGTGCTGGGTCCCGACTCCTCTCTCAGTCCCATGATCGCGGCTGTTATCCTTCCCTTGGCTGCCGGCGATTCGGAGTACGCGGTTACCCTGGCTGGTATGCTGGCTCTGATGGTCGGTTTGATCTGCATCGGCGCAGGGATTGCCCATCTCGGGTTCGTCTCCGACCTGCTTTCCAAACCCGTGCGGGTGGGATATCTGGCCGGTCTGGCGATAACCATATTCATCGGCCAGCTGCCAGATCTGTTCGGATTTTCCATTGAAGGCGGAAACGTAATCCAAGATACTTAGGATTCTTGTCCAATCTTGACCAGACCAATATCTATACGTTGGGGGTGGGTTTGCTCTGTCTGGTGATCATATTGGGGTTGAAGCGTTGGGTGCCACGCGCTCCGGGCATCCTGATAGCTGTTGTGGCTGCCATTGCAGCTACAGTCCTTTTCGACCTCGCGGCCAAAGGGGTTGACGTCGTCGGGGTATTGCCTCAGGGTTTCCCGCGACCTTCCTTTCCAGCAGTAGATCTTTCAGACCTCGCCCCGCTCGCGGGTGCGGCATTTGGTATTACTTTGGTTGCCTTAGGAGACACGATTTCCACCTCTTCTGGGTTTGCCGCCAAGAGTGGCTATGATGTTGACAGCGACCAGGAGATGGTTGGCATCGGTGCAGCCAATTTCCTGACCGGGTTATTCCATGGGTTTCCGATCAGTTCCAGCAGTTCTCGCACGGCAGTGGCCGAGCAGTCAGGCGCCAAGACCCAGCTCACCGGCTTGGTGGCCGCGGCGTTAGTGCTCGAAATGCTGCTGTTTGTTCCCGGTTTAGTGAGGAATTTGCCACAATCCGCATTGGCTGCGATTATCATCGTAGCGTCAATCAGTCTCTTCGATACGCTCGCATTACGACATCTTTGGAATGTGCAGATAAGCGAGTTCGCTATAGCCATCGCTTGGATCCTGGGAGTTGCCTTGGTTGGTGTGTTGGAAGGTATCGTTATCGCAGTGATTTTCTCAATTCTGCAATATTTCCAAAGGTCATGGCAGCCCTACTCCGCAGTGTCGGGAAAACCTGAAGCTGTGCCAGGATATCATGATCTAAAGCGGTACCCGGCTGCCAGCCAGATCCCCGGCTTGCTGATGATTCGTTGGGTCGCTCCGATTTTCTTCGCCAATGCCAATGTATTCCGCAAGCTGGTGCGAGGTTTGATCGCTCAGAGGGAGCCTAGGCCATATTGGGTGCTGGTAGCGGCCGAACCGATCACGGATGTGGATACCACGGCTTTAGAAATGCTGGTTGACCTGGACGAAGAATTGAACGCAATTGGCATCCACCTGATATTTACCGAACTCAAAGACCCGGGAAGGGACAAAATTGAACGTTATGGCCTTTATGAAACGATAGACCGCCGGCATTTCTACCCCACTATTGAGGTAGCGATTGATGAATTTTATCTGGAGAATCACAGCGAGGATCAACTTCGAGCCAGTTAGTGATGGCCCGATAATTTTGTCGTCATCCAGATAACTTCACCTCGATAATATCCTCCGTCAGGTTAGGATTCCGACGCTTCGAGCGATCAATTAACACCTGGGTTGCTTGGCGCTTTTGATCCCAATTGTCATACTGATCAAAAATTACTTCTTAACTCATTTTCCCCCTTCGAGGGAGAATCCTCCTGAAATCGATCCTTGTTTTTTACATGGAATCTGATATTTTGATCTTTAAAGAGTAGATCAAGTATTCCACCAGGCATTGCAGCGAAAATAGTTTCATTGGGTTGCCAAACAAGTATAATTTTTGTTTGACTTAAATCATGATCAAACACAAACCTACAATATTTCTACCTATTTCCCTGAAAGAGAAGCAGAGATGCGAGTAATCCTGGGAAACAAACGTCAGCCGATGAAAAACAACCCACACGTTTTGATTACTTTCAGCTAATAATAAAAGCCATTTTGTCTAAGGATATATCCATGAAAGATATTGTGAAACTGATCTCACGAATGACTCTTGAAGAAAAAGCATCGCTATGTTCTGGGTTGGATCTCTGGCACCTGAAAGGAATCGACCGCCTGGGGAATTCCCTCGATCATGATTACCGATGGTCCGCACGGGTTAAGAAAACAGCTCGGCAGCAGTGATCACGTCGGTCTTAACGACAGCATATCCGCCACATGTTTCCCAACCGCTCCTGCGCTGGCGGCCACGTGGAACCGGGATCTGATCTTCCAGGTAGGTAAAGCTCTGGGTGAAGAGTGCCGGGAAGAAAAAGTCGCTGTGATATTAGGGCCGGGCGTGAATATTAAACGCTCACCTCTGTGCGGCCGCAACTTCGAATACTTCTCCGAAGATCCATATCTGACCGGTGAGATAGCCAAAAGCCACATTAACGGGGTGCAAAGCCAGGGGATCGGCACATCACTAAAGCATTATGCCATCAACAATCAGGAATTCCGCCGCATGGTGATCGACGCCGTGTTGGATGAACGCGCCTTGCGCGAAATTTACCTGACCGGTTACGAAATCGCCGTCAAAGAGGCTCAGCCCTGGACAGTAATGTGTGCCTACAACAAGGTCAACGGCACTTATTGCTCCGAAAATGAGTACCTGATGACTGACATCCTCAAAAAAGAATGGGGTCACACGGGTCTGGTAGTCACCGATTGGGGCGCAATGAATGACCGCGTGGATGGCTTGAAAGCTGGCGTCGAACTCGAAATGCCAGCTGCCACTAACGGCAACGATGCCAGGATTGTGGCTGCTGTACAATCTGGGCAATTGGGTAAGGCTGTTTTAGACCGCTCTGTTGAACGCCTCTTGACGATGATCTTCAAGGCTGAAGAAACACTTTCACAGGATTACACCTATGATCGTGAGGCACATCACGCTCTGGCCAGACGGGTGGCTGGAGAGGGTGCAGTGCTGCTCAAGAATGATGGCGCCATCTTGCCTCTCCAGGAAAATGTAAATATCGCTCTAATAGGTCGTTTTGCCAAAATACCCCGCTACCAGGGTGCTGGCAGTTCGCTGATGAACCCCACCCGATTGGACAATCTGTATGATGAAATGGTTAAACTCGTGGGCGACGAGAACCTGGCTTACGCTCCCGGCTACTCGGAAAAAGGTGACCAGGCTGATGAAGTTTTGATCCACGAAGCCCTCGAAGTGGCAAAATCTGCTGATGTGGTTGTGATTTGCGCAGGCCTGACTGATCTTCACGAGATCGAGGGTTTGGACCGGGAGCATATGAAAATGCCGTCTGAGCACGATGCCTTGATCCAAAGAATTGCCGCTATTCATCCAAATGTCGTCGTCGTGTTGAGCAACGGCTCTCCTTTGGAAATGCCCTGGGTGAATGTCGTCCCCGGAATCTTAGAGGGCTATCTGGGCGGACAGGCAGGTGCCGGTGCCATCGCTGATATCCTGTTCGGTAAGGTCAACCCCAGTGGTAAGCTGGCCGAAACCTTCCCCATCAAGCTGGAAGATAACCCCTCCTATCATTACTTCCCCAGCGGTCCCAGCACCGTTGAATACCGCGAGAGCATCTATATCGGTTACCGTTATTATGAATTCGGTCAAGCAGGATGTACTTTTCCCCTTCGGACATGGACTGAGCTATACTACCTTTGAATACAGCGATCTTCAGCTGAGTCGGACCCAAATTTCTGACCGCGACAAGCTCACTGTCACCCTAAAAGTGAAGAACACCGGATCTGTAGGGGGCAAAGAGATTGTCCAGTTTTACGTGCGTGACGTTGATTCAACCGCATTCCGTCCCGTAAATGAACTCAAGGGCTTCATCAAAGTCGTTTTGGAACCCGGTGAACTAATCGATGTAGCCATCGAACTAGGCCATCGCGCTTTCGCCTATTACAACGCTGACATCAAAGATTGGCATGTAGAATCGGGTACTTTCGAGATACTCGTCGGAGCATCATCTCACGATATCCGTCTCAGAGCTAACGTGGAAGTGACGTCAACCCAAGCTGCTGCTCCTTCGGTCAACAAAGACAAACTTGCTGTGTACTACAATTTCCCCAAAGGTACACCCGTCAGCAAACATGATTTTGAAACGCTGCTTGGAAAACCTGTCCCCCTCAACCAAGGTCCTCACAAAGGAGAGTACACTATTAGCACACCGATCGGTGATATGAGCAATTCTTTCATCGGTAGGCAGCTTTATTCTTTCATGGAAAAGCAGATGGCCAAGATTATCAAGGGACAAGAAGGTACTCCCACTGCTTTGTTGATGGAAACCATGGTTCGTGAGCTCCCGCTGCGGTTCATGTTGATGTCGAGCAATGGCTCCCTCACCCGAGAGATGTTAGACGCCCTGCTGATCATGATTAACGGTAATTTTTTCAAAGGTTTATCTTCATTAATAAAGGCCGTTATGCAGAGGGGGAAGTGATTTGCATCGCACCATCGATCAGTGCCCTCTCTATAAAACGATTTCTGTGTCCGGTTCCATGTAAGTAGAGGAGACAGGTGACATGGTGAATGAGAAAGATGTTTAACGTGAGGAACCCTTGGAACCAGAAGATTGGGAATCCATGCGAACACTCGGACATCGCATGCTGGATGATGTGCTGGACAATTTAGAAAATTTGCCAAATCGCCCTGTTTGGTAACACGCACCTGAGGCGGTCAAAGCCAACTTCATTACTGCCCTACCTCTTAATCCAAAAACCCCAGAAGCCGTATATGATGAATATCTAAAATTTGTTCACCCGGATGTGCTCGGAAATAATCATCCACGGTTTTTGGGATGGATCGCGGGTACGGGAACAGTTATCGGGGCTTTTGCTGAGCTGCTTGCCGCTGCGACAAACAGCCCGAGTGATTTATTACCCACAATTCAAGAGAGCATTTAGGAGTTGTATCTGTAGGAATCAAGCAGTCATTAATCTAATTTTTGATTATATTCCTCGTCAAAGTGAATGGGATTACTCTCTCGTACTGTAATGAATTAGTTGCCTAACGTATAATGTATATCTGCTTATCTTGTATGACACGTATAGCGGTTATATCTTCATTTCTTGCGCTCTTCATCGGTTAATTCTAGACAAGGTGATTTGTCAGCACTGCATAATTCATTTCTGCATTTTGTACTGGATACTTAGTACCTTTATTACTTGAAAAGGCTCATGGTTTTTGATATATATGTTTTTGATGCTTACCGCGCCAGGAGGGAAAGATTTCATGAGCAAAAAGCCCATACTCGCGATCTACGCAGGAAGCATTCTAGCCTTGATCATGTTGCTTGTTGTGTGGAAAGTACCCGTTTTTGCTAAGAATCCAGCGTTAAGTCATAAGATTGATCTTCTCCAGATTTCCCAATTGAAATCAACCAAGTTGTTAATAAAGACACTTGATGGATATCAAATATACATGCCACTGATGTCTAAAAATTCCTCTGGCTCCCAGGGGAATCAGATGGATCAATGGTACTTGATGGTTGATGATGGGCACATAAATTATCGTGACGTAGAACGTGTTTACCACCCATTCCAGAAGCACCCAAATAATCCGATCATCAGGGCGGATACACCTTGGGAAGGCAATATTATCCAGCTATATGGCACGGTGCTCCCTGGTTTCCGGATGTGGTACTCATCTGTCAACGTGGATTGGGGCATAAGGCAAATATTGTATGCAGAAAGTGAAGATGGTCTTCAGTGGGACAAACCTGACATCGATGGTACTGGAAGAAATATACTTAACGGAGGGAAGTATGGAAGTTTAGTTTCTGTCATCAATACTCCGCAGGAATATAACGCTCCTTATAAGCTTAACGTAAATTATTATTATGATTTTTATGGTTATTGGTCCCCAGATGGAATCCAACTAAATCCGTACCTTGAAAACCCTGTATTTTCCAACGGTTATGATATCGCTCAGTTTTATTGGGATTCCCATACCGGACAATATAACGGAACCGTAAAGGAAGTTGTCTCGGTTCGAGGGGTGCCGCGAAGGGTGGTCCGCTTTATCGGTTCGAGTGATTTTATAAACTGGTCTATGGATCCCGAAATATTTGAACCTGATGTCATAGATGATGAACTGCACCCGGGCTATTACCCCCAATTTTATGGATTTCCCACTTTTCCAATGGGCGAGCAGTATCTTGGATTGCTTTGGGTATTAAAGGCGCCCGACTGGGATGGGCTCTTCGGGCAAGTTAACATACAGTTGGCATCTAGCCATGATGGTATTCATTGGATCAGAGAGGAAGGAGACCGCCCAGCCATCTTGGATCTAGGCGGACCCAGCTCATGGGAGGACGGCCAGATTTACACAGCTACTCGACCGATTGTAGTGGGAGATGAATTCTGGTTATATTACAGCGGATGCAACCAAGAGCATGGTGCACCTCTGGAAAAAACCGCCTGCCATATTGGCCTGGCTACGGCTCCTTATAATCGATTGGCTTCTCTTTCCGGAACTGGTATTTTAATCACCGATATGTTATCTGCTACAGGTTCATCGCTTCATATTAACTATGACGGAAGTCAAGGAATGATCAGGTTGGAGTTATTACGAGATGGGCGACCGATCCCGGGATATGAAGCCAACAACTGCATTCCTTTGTCGGCAGACAGCCAAGATCAAATGGTCATATGGTCTGAGCAGGAATATTTGCCAGAAGGAGAATTCCAGATCAAGTTTTACTTGGAAAATAGCGCTCTATACGCGTTTATTATGAAATAATCTGAATGTCTTGAGCCACTCTCGCGATTCATACCATTCGATGACCAAGCGCTTGAATTCGCTGTGGATGCGTGCGAAATTGGTGGTGAAGCAAAAACGGGAACCCGTTAGGCGGATGCAATAAAGGGGAGGATAAGTATGAAGACATTTCCGTACGAAGAATTGGCTGCACCTGAAACCGTAAACATGGATGCAGGCCGGCTGGCAAAGGTGGTTGAGCACTTTTGCAACCAGCAGCTATCAGGCGCTTTTCCTGGGGGACAGCTTGTCGTACGGCGTTTCGGTAAGCTGGTCCTCAACGAGGCAGCCGGGGTTGCGCGTGGATTCCGAACAAGTGAAACAATTACACCTGCAGTGGTTCAGCCCACAACCCCTTTTCCAGTTTTATCTGCCGGGAAACCCCTCGCTGCAGTAGCTATCGCCATGCTCGAGGATCGTGGAGAACTCGATATCGATGTGCCTATTGCCAATATCTTTCCTGAGTTTGCGCGCCACGGCAAAGAACGGATCACAACACATGATGTCCTGACTCATCGGTCTGGAATGCTAATGCCTGATTTTGTAAAGAACCCTCAACTTTGGGGTGACCGAGGTGCAATTCAGAGTGCGCTGGTTGATACGGTTCCTTCTTATCCGCGGGGTACTTTGGCATACCACCCCTACGAATATGGGTGGATTCTGAACGAGATCGCCCTGCGTGTAGATGGAAGGAGCCTGCCCGATTTCTTCTTGGAAGAGATCACTGCCCCGCTCCAACTGCCAGCACTATGTTTCGGGCTGGCGGGGCGAGATGAAAATTCATTGGCATTTTCGTATTGGTTAGGAGAAGAAAAGGTCATGGTGGCCGGAGTTAACGTGGCTGAGGATTTTGAAGAGCAAAACTCTGCGCTGTTCTTGAATGCCAAGAATCCTGCCACCAGTTTAGTCAGTGATGCGGCGAGTCTTGCGGCTTTCTATGATTTTCTCTTGGCTGGTGGACGAACACCGGCAGGGAAGCAGTTGATTTCGGAGAGGACGTTACATCGATACACCTCTCGACAGCTTCTATCTTGGGACAGAAGTCTCAGAACAGTATTAGCATTGGGGCAAGGATTTGTTGTCGGAACACGCTTTCCCTCCAGTTTTGGGTGGTGGAATACAAACCAATGTTTTGGGCACGTGGGAGGTTTTTCTTGTCTGGCATTTGGGGATTTCAGCACGAATATTTCTGCAGCTATTATCACAAATGGTAACAGAAGCTTGTATGATTTCGCCAAACGTTTCTTACCGCTTGCTCATGGACTCCGCAAAGCATGTAATGGATGAGTTGTTGAGGAAGTAGTGGTGGCTTGAACCGTCGCGCAGGCTTGCAGGGCTGCATAACTCATAACCGTTTGATAAACCTAGCATGATCTCAATTCGACGGATACAACTTCACGAAGGTATGCTGTACAAGAGAATAAGGCTTGCTTCACTGTCCGATTCTCCGGATGCTTTTTCCACAACATTAGCAGATGCAGCTCGGCGGAGCTCAGACAGCTGGAATGAGCAAGCCAACAGCAGCGCGATAGGGGTGGATAGGGTCGTCGTGCTTGCATACTACGATAATGAATCGATTGGAGTTGGTGCCTTATACCGGGATGATCAGGACCAGGAGGCCGGTGAGTTGATCCAATTTTGGGTTGATCCATCACACCGAGGGGGGATAGTCGCCGGGAAATTAATCGCATGGATCCTATCTTGGGCTAAGGAGCATGAGTTCGCGCGCCTTTTCGCGTGGGTCAATACCGAAAACGCGCGGGCGATCAGGTTCTACCGTAAACACGGCTTCGCATTGACAAATGAGACCCAACCGTTCCGTCCGGGATCTGATCTCGTTTCCTGTTTGATGGTCAAACCGCTGACCGGCGCACCGGATTTGGCCACCGGCCGCGACAAGCAGTGACGTTGAGCTGGGTTGCTTTTGGCGTCATCAGCCAGGTGGGTATGGGCAGTGCCTAAAGCTGAACTGAAATCTAGTGGGCGAATAAACGAACTGAACTCACCAACTGTATTCATCTAGGGCGTGGCTTGTGGGTAACGGCGTTCTGCTCCTCTATCAACAACAATTCCAATTTTAACGAAGCTATTGACAGACATACTATATATATTATAATGAGTGAGTAGTCAGTCATTATAATATTGAGCTATGGAAGGATGTTATGGTCCGCACACCGAGCCCCGAAAGAAGAGCCCAATTTATGCGTTCCGCCTTGAAGTTGTTTGTTGCTTCCGGTGTCCAGAACGCTTCAACCGCTGCGATAGCTAAAGATGCCGGATCTGCAGCTGGCACGCTTTTTTTATATTTCCCCACCAAACAGGACCTGATCCATGAGTTAGTACTGCAGATTGGCCAGCAGCAATCCGAATATATAAAAACAAGGCTGGAGACATCAGTATCGGTGCGCGAAACCTTCTATCAAATATGGGATGGTTCGATCCGCTGGTTTTTGGAGAACAGGGATGCATATCAATATATCAAGCAGGTGCGCGATTCGGGGCTGATCCATGAGGATGTAGTCCGTGATTCCGAGAAGTTCTTTACTTACTACTATGAAGCCATCCAGAAAGGATTTACGCAGAAGCGTATCAAGCCTTATCCGATTGAATTGATTGGTGGAATGCTTTATCAGGATGTCGCCGCAGTGATGAATCTCATCACCATTCAGCCCGATAAAACGAAACAAGATGAATATATTCAGGTCGGTTTTGATATTTTTTGGGATGGCATTAAAACGAATGCTGACCAAAGTAAGATCACATGGGAAGATCGCTGAGATGACATATAGAAGTATTGTCGTAACCGCGCGCGGTGGTCCGGAAGTTATCCAAATCGTTGAGTGTGATCTGCGCGACCCATCACCCGGTGAGGTCCGCATTAAAATCTTGGCCTCACCCGTATGTCAAGATGACGTCGCTGTCCGGGTAGGCAACCGGCCCTGGCTCGCGAAAACACCCTTTACACCCGGGTATTCCATACTCGGGGTGGTGGATGCGCTGGGCGAAGGGGTCACGCGGGTCGGGACCGGCGAGCGGGTGGTCGCATTGACTACGTTGGGGGGGCATGCCGAATATATCTACCTGCCAGAGCATGACCTGGCTCCTGTCCCTGATACGCTGGATCCAGTCGAAGCCTCGGCACTGATCCTGAATTACTTGGTTGCCTACCAGGTTTTGCACCGGGCAGCAAAAGTGCAGCCGGGTGACAAAGTGCTCATTATCGGTGCCAGCGGGGGAGTCGGGACCGCCTTTCTGCAGCTTGGCAAGCTGGCTGGTCTCAAGATGTATGGATTGGCCTCGCCGAGCAAACATCATATCTTGACCGAGTACGATGCAACGCCAATCGACTATCATTCCCAAGATTTCGTCAATGTGGTTCGTGAGGCGGAAGCGGATGGATTGGACTATGTGTTCAATGGAATGGGGGAGGAATACCTGCGCCGCGGGATGGCCGTGCTGCGGAGCGGTGGTGTGCTGGTGCATTACGGTGCTCCGCAGAGTTTCGGATCCTTTATGCAATTCCTGGCTGGATACATCTTCTATAACATTTGGCCCAACGGCAAACGCATCGCTGGTTACGGCACGCACCGCTTGGGGGTCGAGTTGTTCAAGCAGGATTGGCAGACGCTGTTCCAGTTGCTGGAGAGCGGGCAGATCAAACCGCGGATCGCGGCTAAGGTTCCGCTCCTTGAGGCCACCAAAGCCTACGAACTACTCGAAAGCGGCCAGGTCACTGGCACCCTGGTGTTAGTCGCTCCAGACTTGCTGAGCAAGTAAACATCCATTAATGGCATATATCATTGAAGCAGCTCGAATGTATTTAATCCCGCTGCTAGGATATCAATCGTCCCGATCCCACTAGAAACTGAACTGTATAAGTTAATCGGACTGGCAAGGTGATTGATAGCTGTTCCATGAGCGTGGGGATCGGTTTTTGGCGTTATACTGACTATTTCAGGTAGAGAATATCAAAATTGTATATTGCAATAATCACCATTCTTTATTATCATAAGGTTAAGTGTACTGTTTCTTCTTGCTGAATATTTGCGTTCTGGAACGAACTTTCATCTTGCTGCTCGTACGCGTTTAGAACCTTTGTTGCATAGGAAGGGTTATTGATTAACATCCCGCGCTTTTCTCGGCTCTCTGGTTATATTATTTCTAACCGCTGGCCAATTATGTTTATTATCGGTGCAGTTATTCTGATTGTCGAAGCCTCCGAGCACCTGGTCGTTGGTGAAACGATCTTGACATGGCATTTTTTATTTGAAGTCATCAGCTACGGCATTGGCGTACCGGCCATGGGCATCTTTTTACTCGGCTGGCTGGACAGGGCTGAAGACCAAAAGTCTGAGCTGGAGTATCAACTCGGCCGCCTGGACGAGTTTAGTAAGCAGCTTAAAACCGCCTCCACCTGGGATGAACTATCTGAGAATATTGTTCAGTTTCCGAAATACGTTGTGCCAGCAGTTCGTTCTTGCTTGTCAATCTATAATGCTGACAAGGGTGATTTCGATCCGGTCACCACATGGGTTGCAAATGGAAGCAATGGTAAAGTGTCTTCGTCGCGAATCTCTCTCGATTTATGCGCAGGTTGTTCCCAGTCTTTGCATAAACTGGAAACGGGTCTCAGTCAATGCACGAATCTAAGCGAATGTGAACAGGATCCCGACACCGTGCGATACTGTTTAGCTCTAGCCTACCGGGGTCAAAAGACCGGCTCGCTCATATTTGATACGCCAGCTGCTCAACCGATCACGAGTAGACAGCAAACAGTTTTAGAAAAACTGGCTCCAGAGATTGCCATTGCTGTCGATAATTCACGCCTCGATATGCTGGTGCATACCCAGATTGATGCTGCGGCTGCCGAAAGAGCACGCATAGCCCGCGACCTGCATGACACGCTTGGTCAGAATCTCAGTTTTTTACGGTTTAAGTTAGACCAGGTCAGCATGAAAGACCCATTGTTGGGCATCAAGGAATTGCGCGAAGAACTGGATGGTATGCGGACCGTAGCTGACGAAGCCTACACACAAATCCGCGGTACGCTGGCTGAACTGCATCCCGATTCACAGGTTCGTTTGGAGCAATCTTTGCGAACCCAGGTGGGCGTTGTCAACAAGCGGACAGGTTTCAAAGTGAATTGGCAGGTAGCCGGGATCCCGCGTGCACTGCCCCTGCATACCAACCGCCAGATTCTGTATATCTGCCGCGAGGTTATAAATAACATCGAAAAACATGCCCATGCCGAACAGGTCAGCATTGGACTCTTTTGGGGTGAAGCTGATCTCAAGGTATCTATCAAGGATGACGGGGCTGGTTTTAATCCTCGCGCCTCACAGCGCAAAGAAAACCTGGGTATGAGGATCATGGCTGAACGAGCCCAGGATATTAACGCCCAGCTTACGATCGACGCGGAACCGGGTCACGGTTCCTGCGTCAGCTTGCAGGTTCCTTATTCCATAAAATAGTTTGCCTAGCTGGATTATAATTAACCAAGATTATCGGGGTAAATTCCCCTTGGTAATTCCACCCAACGATGGAGAGATTCTCGCTGGGTTCGCTCAATCTGACTGATAGGGCGGTGTTTTCTGGGTAGATTCGTCAAGCAAATCGCGATATGACATCCAATATTCGTTTGTTAATTGTTGAAGACCACATCATTATGCGCGAGGGGCTGGTAAGCTTGCTCGCATCGCAGCCAGATTTTGAAGTCATCGGTGAAGCAGGTACGGTGGCTGATGCCATTACACTCAGCCGGGAATTGAAACCAGACCTGATCCTGATGGATTACGGTTTGCCCGATGGCACAGGTTTGGATGCTACCCGGGCGATCTTGTCCGACAACCCGGAGATTAACATCGTATTCCTGACGGTTCACGAAACGGACGATGACCTGTTCGCCGCGATCCGCTACGGCGCCAAAGGGTATCTGCTGAAGAATATCGCTGTGGGGAAGATGGTCGAAGCTTTGCGGGGCATGGCACGTGGTGAGGCACCGCTCTCCCGCCAGATGGCCGGCCGTGTCTTACATGAATTCTCTCGTACCCGCGCCCCGGCAGATGACGAGGTGGAATCGGTTTACTTGTTGACGCCCAGAGAGCTGGATGTGCTGGCAGAGATCTGTACGGGGGCGTCGAACAAAGAAATCGGTGACAAGTTGTTTATTTCTGCCAACACGGTCAAGAACCATATCCATAATATGCTGGAGAAACTCGGCTTGACAAACCGGTTTGAACTAGCCAATTACGCTGCTAAACGGGGGTTGGATAAACCCAGCCGCGCTCATTGATCCGTATTACTACCCAATTGTCATAACCCACGTCATGCCGGACAGTTTTAGACCTGGTGGCTATTACGCGTATGTGTAGAGGACTTTAAACGCGCTCAAGGTGGGAAAACTTCGTGGGCGTATAGACCGACGGACCACATCCAACTAGTCCAAAGGAAAGCAATTGCATCCTCTTGGTTGGTAATCTCTTGGCAGACATCCTAGTATATGTGACAATCTCAGCTTGGTAATCCAGGGGGAGATGATTTGATCCGGAGTTGTATAGTCCTCGATCTAGTCCGCCGGGTTCATTTAACCATTTTTTAATAGTACAAAATTAGTGCTGGAACGAAGTCGGGGGTGATAGACTTCGTTCCTTGTTTTTCGTATGCTTGAACTGTAGTAAAGAATTTCTGACCGCACCTATCAAAAAAAACCGCTATTGAGCAAGGATCACATCAAATGACATTGCAGCCAAACAAAAGAGTTGTTGTCCTTGAGAGCGATAACCTTTTTTCCGCGGGCGTACAGAGCTTTCTAAGCAAACAAGCAGATTTGGAAGTGATTGGCTTGGACTACAGCGATCCATTGGAGATCTACCAGGCCATCGAACAACTGCAACCGGATGTCATTATTCTGGATCAAAAAAACCAGCTCATCGACCTGAATGCACTTTTAAAACTTCTTGAAGATTTACCGCGGGTGCGCACTTTCATCATGGGCTATGCAGATAATCAGGTCCAGGTGTGTGAGACAAATACAGTCTCAATCCACCAGCTGAGTGATTTCCTCGCAGTTATTTAACAAATTCAATGCGCATAACACACACGATCTTCAACCAAGAAGGAATAGCCCACAAGAACAAAGGAGGCAGCTATCGAATCCACGTCAAGAGCATGAAAGACCGGAGCTCATTCAATATCCTCAATTCCATTATTTCAGTTTTTACTCCTAGCTGGGACTGGTCCCCCTGTTGTTTCAGTACTGATAAACGTCTGGAGAGCCCAATTTTGGCAGGCGGCAAGGGGAGCATGGTGCAGGAAAGCCGCATTGGCTGGGTTTAAGCTAACAAATGAGGACTTATCGTTTCGTAAATCGCTTATTAAGTAGAGGAGGCCACATTGCACAATCACCTTTTCGTATTCGGCACAGCGTTAACCATAACAAATCGTTATTAGTCTAAAGGAGAAATATCTTGAACAGACATAAGTTTTTCAACCTTGTATTTTCGCTGCTGGTAGCCGCTTCCCTGCTTCTTGGGACCAGCGGTGCAGTAACTGCCAAACCACCCAGCCCGCCCGGACCGGATGGCAATGGGCAGGATCAAAAAATAACCCATGCTGACCGCCAGGCTGCCGCTGCCCGGGCTTTACAAGACGGCGCGCTGAATCCATTAATGGTGGATGCACAGGCGGCACTGGCAGCCGCCGCGGCGGCCCCAGGCGATGCACCACGTTACTTCAGCCACCCGAACTACGCCAACAGCCCGCTGCCGTCGATCGAGGGCGCAGTCATCGAGGTCGGCAACCCGCTGATCGATCGGCACTACGCCTCGGACTTACCCAGTAGGGCTTGGGCGAATTGGCTCCCGTCTTCGTGGTAGTGCCGACGGCGCTGCCCGACGGGATGCTGCAGTCGTTCCAAACCTGGAACCAGGCAACCGCAGGGTGCGAGCCCGTTCCCGTCGGCAGGGAACGTGTTCCACGCCTACGTGCTGCGCCCGACTACGTTAACCCGGATGAATACACCGTGGTCTTCGACAGCGGGCAGCTCACCGTACCAGCACTGGCCGATCCGGCCGTTAGCGAAATCGCCACCTTCCCGGTAGCGAATCTGGCTGTCCAGGCAGGCGATGTGCTCGGCTTCTACGGTCAGGGCATCCCGGTGGACACCGGCTCCGGCTCAGACATCCTCAGCTACCCAGCTCCGACCCCACCGCTACAGGATTAAACGATCACGCTCGGCAGCACCGATTTCCCGATCTATCCCGCAGGCTCGTACCTATTCATTCGGAGCCCAGGTGGTGGATCTCTCCGGACAGAACGACCGTAATCGTGGGTGGTATGCGTAAGTTCGTTAACGAGCTGCCGGGTCTGGGTGCTGGCGCAGCCAACAACCTGGGCCAGTACATCCCGGTTGCCGTCCCCGACACCACCACCTACCCCGGAACCGATTATTACATCATCGAGCTGGTCGAGTACACAGAGCAGATGCACTCCGACCTGCCCCCCACCACGCTGCGCGGTTACCGGCAGGCTGGAGGCCCAGCTAACTATCTTGGTCCAGCCATCGTGGCACAGAAAGATCGCCCCGTGCGCATCTTGTTCCGCAACCTGCTGCCGACCGGGGCCGGCGGCAACCTGTTCATCCCCGTCGACTCAACCGTGATGGGCTCCGGCCCGACCCCTGCCGGTCACGAGTGGATGATGATGAACCCGGACCTGGTTGATCCCCAGAACCCGATGTGCAGCGGCCCCGGCAAGGACGCAGCTCGTGGCCGCAGGGTCTCTGCTTCGCCGACAACCGGGCTATCGTCCACCTGCACGGCGGCATCTCACCCTGGATCAGCGACGGCACGCCGCACCAGTGGATCACGCCCGCCGGCGAGAACACCCCCTACCCGCAGGGCACCAGCGTGCGGCCTGTGCCGGATATGCCAGACGATGGCAATGCCACCGATGGCGAGATGACCTTCTACTACACCAACCAGCAGAGCGCCCGGCTGATGTTCTACCACGACCATGCCTGGGGCATCACCCGCCTGAACGTCTACGGCGGCATGGCTGCGCCCTACATCATCCAGGACGCGACCGAGCAGGCGCTGGTCGACGGGGGCCTCATCCCCGGTCCCGAAGCAACCATCCCCCTGGTCGTCCAGGACAAGACCTTCGTACCCGACGATGCGCAGCTGGCCCTGCAGGATGAGACCTGGGACACCGCCCGCTGGGGCGGTGAGGGCAGCTTGTGGGTGCCGCATGTCTACTCACCCGCCCAGAACCCGGGCGATGCCTCCGGCGTCAACGAGTACGGCCGCTGGGCTTACGGCCCCTGGTTCTGGCCGCCCACGAGCAGCATCGAACATGGTCCGATCGACAATCCTTACTATCGACCCGACATGCAACCCGGATCTGGGTTGGTGCGAGCCGCCGCTGATGCCCGGCACGCCCTACAACTCGATGGGCATGGAGTCCTTCAACGACACGCCCGGTGATCAACGGCACGGCTTACCCGACACTCACGGTCGACCCGAAGGCCTACCGCTTCCGCATCCTCAACGCGGCCAACGACCGCTTCTTCAACCTGTCGCTGTACCAGGCGGTTGATGCCAACGGCGTTCTCTGTGATGCCAACAACCCCAACCCGGCGCCGGAGAGCACGGGCGTGGCCTGCACTGAGGTCTTCTTGAACCCGGACGAAGTGGCGGCGGCCCTGGCAGACGCAACCGTCTTCCCCACCCCGGTCGTGGGTACCGAAGGTCCGGACTGGATCGAGATCGCCAATGAGGGCGGCTTCCTGCCGGCACCGGTCGTCATCCCCGCCCACCCGACCACGTGGGTCAATGACCCGACCGTGTTCAACGCCGGCAACGTCGACCAGCACTCGCTGCTGACTGCCCCGGCGGAACGGCACGACGTCATCGTCGACTTCTCGCAGTACGCCGGCCAGACGCTGATCCTGTACAATGACGCCCCGGCGGCTTTCCCCGCGCGCGACCCGCGCTATGACTACTACACTGGCAACGGCGACTACCGGGACACCGGCGGCGCGCCTGCCACACTGCCCGGCTACGGTCCCAACGTCCGCACGATCATGCAGATCAAGATCAATAACGTACCCGCCGACCACGGCCTTCGACCTGGCCCCGCTAGAGACAGCCTTCGCTCACCAAGCTGGATACGAATGGTGATCCCGCTGGTGTGTTCGAGAGCGGGCAGAACCCGATCATCGTCGGCCAGGGCGAGTACAACTCAGCCTACGGCACGGCCTTCCAGACCAACGGTCCTATGAATGGGACTGTCCAGATCTACGACACCTCGCTGACCTTCGATACGCTGTTGGGTAATCAGCTGACCTTCAATCTCAAGCCCAAGATGATCCAGGACGAGATGGGCGAGGCGTTTGAACTGGAGTACGGCCGCATGAGCGGCATGCTGGGAGTCGAGACACCCAACGCCCAGGCCGGCCTGCAGAACATGATCTTACACGGCTACACGTACCCGCCGGATGAGATCCTGGACGGCGTCGAGCTGCCGCCTGGCGTGGAAGTGACGCCTATCGCCACCACCGACGACGGCACTCAGATCTGGAAGTTCACCCACAACGGGGTGGACACACACCCGATCCACTTCCACCTGTACGACGTGCAGCTGATCAACCGGGTCGGTTGGGACGGCATCGTCCGCAAGCCGGAAGCCAACGAGCTGGGCTGGAAGGACACTGTCCGGATCAGCCCGCTGGAGGACACCATCGTGGCCATGCGGCCGATCATCCCGCACCTCCCGAGCTGAATGGGGCGGTCTGCCCAACAGCATCCGCCTGCTAGACCCGTCCATGCCAGAGGGTATGTACCTCGATGGCGCCAACACGACCCAGCGGGAAGCGATGGGCCTGCCGATCATGGCCTTCAACCCGGATGGTGAACCAGTTGACATCGTCAATCATATCGTCAACTTCGGCTGGGAATACGTCTACCACTGCCATATCCTCAGCCACGAGGAGATGGACATGATGCACGCCCAGGTCGTCGGGGTGGCCCCTGCTGGCTCCGACGTTTCCTGGATGCAGTTCGCAGTGGGAACGGGCAGAACCAGCAGTACCTCGTGACCTGGACCGATAACTCCAAGAACGAGACCGCCTTTGTCATAGAGCGCCGGGTGGCTGGTTCGACCAATACGTGGAATCCCATCGTGACGATCCCGTCTGACTGGCTGATCGTAGGGCCGGGGACAGGCACGAGGCATTACACCGACCTGCTCGGGAACGATCGAACGCTGTACGAGTACCAAGTGATCGCCATCAACGTCGTGGGTGACACCTGGGACTACTCGAACCCGGCGCTCAACGAGATCCTGCCGGGCGGCGGCTGGCCGACGCTGACGCTCAACTCGAGACCGACGAATGCACCATCCACCAGCTGGTGACGCGGTAGCAGCCCCAAGCAACCTGTCGGGAAGCGCCGCTGTGAAGAACAAGAAGAACGGCCACAGTCACCCTGACCTGGACGGACAACTCTGGCAATGAGACCGGCTTCCTGATCCAGCGGGCTTATGATGTTCGGCTTCTACGAGCGGTGTAGTGAACGCTACGATCGCGGGGAATGTTACCAGCTTCAACGAGACCGTTGCGCGCGGCACGACCTTCTACTACCGGGTCCTGGCTTTCAACGACACGACCCAGTCCGGATTGGTCGAACATCCACCACTGTAACCACGCCGTAACCTGCGGCTCAAACTAACCTAGTTGGGGGAGGGCGCAATCCCTCCCCCATTTTATGTGCAGTCAAGACTAGCTGACTCTGAACGTGATCCGGAAACCTACCAAGCATTACCGATTTCCATAATTCGGAGCGCTAGAGTCCTGGACTGCATACGTCTTAAGAACAAGGTAGAGGTGCGAGATGACATCAAGAAAGCTCGCAATTGGCATACTGGTAATTCTCCTGGTCGCTGTAACCGCTGCGGGTGCTTCCGCCGCTGTGGTTGCAGTTCCTGATTGGCAGCAGGTCAACAGCAATGGCTTTGGTGACCCGCAGGCGGGAGAGGTGACCGCAGTAGAGACCTTTAACGGCTACCTGTACGCCGGCACCCACAACCCGGTGAATGATGCGCGGATATTCCGTTCGCTGGATGGAGTAACCTGGGCGCCGGTTACCGATCCAGGCTTCGGCGATCCACACGATATCGCTGCGCGTGCTATCCTCGACTTCACAGTCTTCAAAGGATATCTCTATGCCAGCACCGGCCGCGGCAATGCCAGCCAGCTCTGGCGTACCTCCAACGGGACGATCTGGGCGCCGATGGACATCACCGGTTTTAGTAATCCCGACAACGTCGATCTCACCGCCCTGGCCGATTATGGTGGCAAGCTCTATGCCGCCGTCACCAACCAGGTCAGCGGTGTGCAGATCTGGAGCAGCTTCACCGGCGATAACAACAGCTGGGCGCAGCAGACTACTCCATCGCTGCCGGAAATGGCCAGTAGTGTTAGCGGCTTTGCCGTGTTCGATGGCGCGCTGCATGCCGCCGTTGCGTTCGAGTCCGACACACCGGTCCAAGTCTGGCGCAGCTACGGTGGTGCTTGGACAGCCATTATGAGCGATGGCTTTGGCAACAGCGACACCCTTTCGACTGGCGGCCTGGCCGTGTTTGGCGGCTACCTGTATGCCGGTGCCGGGAATGCTGTGAACGGTGCGCAGCTCTGGCGCACCAACGATGGGACGACCTGGGGGCAGGCCATCACGCCTGGATTCGGCGACCCGAACAACCAAAAGGTTGAGGCGCTGTTCGTCTTCGAGAACCAGCTCTATGCCAGCGTGAAAAATACTGTCACAGGGATGGAACTCTGGCGCTCGGCGGATGGCAGCACACTCTGGGAGCAGGTCAATCCAGATGGCTTCGGCGACAGCAACAACTCCGGGACGAATTTCAGTAATGCAACTGCGAAATTCTTGAATCAACCCTACGTGGGAACCGCGAATGTTGTCGCTGGCGGTGAGCTGTGGCGGATGCAGCAGCCCTATGGCGTCGCCCTATCTGGGGATGATTTCTTGTCGGGCCCAGCCGGTGGGCAGGTAAACTACTCCCTGACGATTACGAACACCGGTACAATGGCTGACAGCTTCGACCTGACCGCCAGCGGGCAAACCTATACCTCGACCTTGTCAACTTCTCTGGTGACACTTCGAGCCATCTGCCAGCGCGGTCTTCACGGTCACTGTTGACATTCCCCCCAGCGCGGCCGACCAGGAAACCGACATGGTGACGATCACGGCCGCCTCGCAAGGGGATAGCAGCAAGACAGACACAGCAGTCCTGACCACAACCAGTGTTTCAGCGCCCGTTTACGGCGTCGCGCTATCGGCCGATGATTCGCTCTCAGGTGCGGCTGGTGGGCAGGTGAGCTACTCCCTGACGATAACCAACACCGGCACCATGGCTGACAGCTTCGACCTGACCGCCAGCGGGCAAACCTATACCTCGACCTTGTCAACTTCTCTGGTGACACTTGAGCCATCTGCCAGCGCGGTCTTCACGGTCACTGTTGACATTCCCCCCAACGCGGCCGACCAGGAAACCGACATGGTGACGATCACGGCCGCCTCGCAAGGGGATAGCAGCAAGACAGACACGGCAGTCCTGACCACAACCAGTGTTTCAGCGCCCGTTTACGGCGTCGCGCTATCGGCCGATGATTCACTCTCGGGTGCGGCTGGTGGGCAGGTGAGCTACTCCCTGGCGATAACCAACACCGGCAACGTGATGGATACCTTTGATCTGCTGCCTATTGGTCAATAGCTGGACGACGACGCTGTCGTCGCAAGTTGTTCCCCTGGCGGCGGGCGGCAGCCAGTGCGGTCACGATCACGGTTGCCATCCCCATATCCGCGGCTGCCTTAGAAAGTGATCAAGTCACTATCCAAGCCACCTCCCGGGCTGACAGCAGCAAGACAGACACAGCAGTCCTGACCACGGTGTCTACTGGCCAGCAGCTGGCCTGGATTTATCTACCGGCCGTCATGTTGAATACACCCTAGCAGGCTGAGTTGTGCTGCTGGAGTATGAGCAGGGCCTGTTGAAGACAAGCGAGAAACTACAGCCAGATGCTACAGACTGATGGTGCCAGATGCACTATCCTTTCCGCAGATAGGACAGGTTGCAGCATACTCGCCATGACCTCCAATTAGCCGTTGTCCAACATTACGGTGATCAGCACAGTACCATGCGCAGCAACGACATTGCTAGCGAGACTATTAAGGTTTATCTACCTGATTTTTCTCATCTACCCCCCCACACTTGTTACTCATAAATTTGAACGCTCAGCGCGACGCAACTACATCTCACCCACTGAGAACCCGGCCAAAAATTAATCTGGGTACTCCGAGACTGTAGGTTTATTCACCCCATTCCCAAAATCAGTGCTATTTCATATCAAGGCGTAGAAAAAGGCCTTGCCATGTCGGCAAGGCCATAAGAAATCGTAATCCGTCAACCGACAGCTTAGCGTTGGATCGATGGCAGGTAGACGCTGGTCATGATCATCATTTCGATCACTAGTGAATTGTCTGCGGGATCTGTCTCAGTGCCAGCAGAAGTGATGTCGAGCTGTGACGTATAGGCGGTACCTAACGAGTCATTGGGTACAGCAACCTGCACCTCAAAATACCCACCACCAGTTAGCGGCAGATCACCGAAATCCCAAACAACCTGGTTCCCAATTTGCTTGGGTGTGACGCTGGCGGTATCAGCGATGAAACTGAGGTTCGCATCTAGCGTCAGTGAGATTACAGTATTTGCAGCGGTCGTCATGCCGTAGTTGTTATACCAAATCGGGATCGTCTTTACTACACCCGGGTCGCTCGGGATGAGACCGGGAGGCGCCTTGACCCATGCATCTACACCGGGACTGGTCGGTGCGATGTCATCATCTTCCTCCAGGCTCACATCGACGATTTCCGATGTCTTGGGTAGAGCAATGCTTGCCCCTGGAGCACTTATCGCGCCGCCCGTGAAAATCAGGTTGGTCCAGTCATTTTGGCTGGTTAGGGTGTCCAGAGTAGAATTGTTGTTCCAAGAGACGCCCTGGTTGATGTTCCGGTTCAGGCTGCTGTCGCTCTCGTCGCCATCACAATTCCAATCAACGGCGCTGGCGTCCCAATCCAACTGCATGTTATCCTGCCCGCAGAAATAGCGTGTTCCGAGTGTCTGTGTAACAGCACCCGGGACGTTGATACCATTGGTTTCGTTTAGGCTGCTCTCGTTCAGGTTGACCAGGTCATACCTGGAGTAGTCGAAGTGTCCCTGTGTGCCGCCAAGCATCAAGCCGCGCGTCTGGAAGGAGTAGTTCATCACACTTAGGTAATTCGGCTTCCACTGTAGATGGTCCTCACCTCCGTGCCGCAGCCCCAGGTTGTGCCCGAGTTCATGCATAAAGGTGCCGGCTTGCTGGTCTTCTGTGCCAGTCTGGCCCGACCATCCACCTAGGCTGACGATGAAATCGCTGGCGCCATCGCCAAAGGTCGCGCCGCTGCCGTTGCGGGAGATGCCGCTGGTGCCGGATTCGGTGCTGCACATGCTGTGCCCCCAGATGTTGTAGTGGAAGATCGCCTCGCGTGCATCAATGAAATTGGCATTCTTTATGGTATCCAATCCGCTCCAGTTAAAGCTGCCGCTGCAGGTGGATACGTTGGTCTGGTGTGTCAGCTCATCGCCATCGCTGAGCGAGCCCCAGGTAGCACCAGCCCCCCAGGTCAGTGGGGCGCTAGGGCCGGAGTCAACATGCAGGTGGATGCCAGTGTCGCCATCAGGGTTGCTGACGGGTGCGTTGTCGAAGGAGTCAACGATCGCTTGGATGGCATCTGGATCGGGTTCGTGGTCATGACCATCGCCTGGGTCGCCCATCCAGTCGATCTCGACAAATATATCTTTGTGTTGGGGGTCAGCACCCATGGCGGGCAGGTCCACCAGCTCACCATCAATGGTCAACCCGCTGGTTTCCCAATTGTCAAGCAAACCGTCACCATCCGTATCGACCGCCGCACCACCCGCGCAGGTGGCATCCTGGCTCCAGAAGAAGCGATCTAAGAAGACGGACGAGTCATAAATCGAGTCTCCCAGGTCCTGGACGGAGAGGTACACGTCGACATTCGAATCTGGTGTCACCGCTGCGCTGGCGCGTAAGCTGGGGGTTGAGCCATCATAGGTAGTCCCGGTATCTGGCGCAACCCCGAAAGCCGTATTAATGGAGATAATGTTGTTTTGTGTGTCAAAAGCGAAGTTTCCGGGCGCATCCACGACATAATCTTGGCCATTCACTGTCAGCGAGGGGTTGTTCAACTGCGCTGTGAAGGTGTCGTTGAAGATAGTGCCGACAAACTCGGGGAATTCTTCTGAGTAAAATGCAAAGTCGAAGTTGATGCAGTTGTAGGCAGCCGGCACATTCAGGTTTAAATGCAACCGTACCAAATCTGTTCCTAGATTGTTGGTAAGACCACCCAACTCAGATGAGAGGCTGTCTGAATTATTCGGAGAGGAGGCAAACGTGGCTTGACCGGTGGAGAGGATCGCAAAAGAGCCCCCTTCGGTTGGGAACCACGCGCCCAACGAAGCATCGCTGACACCGACACCGGCAGGATCGCTGCCCATCAGGCTTGCACTGACCAGGTCCCCATCAGGTATTCCCATCGCCTGCGCCAGCTGCAGCGCGCTGGCCGGGTTAATCGTTTCCGCGCTGAGCAGCCCTTGGCTGGCAGCGTATGTCGCCTTTCGTTCCGGGAAATCGCCGGGTCCCGGTGCCTGCGCCTGAACGCGCGGCTGCAGGTTGCTGCTGACGCCGAAAATTAATAGGGCGACCAAAAATCCATTCATAACCAAAATTAAGATTTTTCTAGTGTTCATGTTTTCCTCGCTTATTAGATTATCTGAAAATAGAGTTCCATCGCTCGAAGCAAATTAGTTCTAAGGTCCTGCTGTAGTAGTGATCGTGGAGAGGGCGCTTTCGTTTCCGTAGATGTCCACCGTTGTGACGGCGTAACTGTGGGTGTTTGCCTTACTCGTTAAAATTGCATATAACTCATACCATCCTATGTTTTCGCCTTCAATAGGGACAGCGCCGATATGCACCCAGCATTCATCCCCGGCGACACGCTGGTAGATGTTATAAAACTCGTCTACATCGGTCCCAGTGCCCTGCCAGGTGACGACCACACCCCCTTCGGAGACTGACAACTCTACTTTAGCCGGCGGCGCGGGTGGAATCAAGCTGTCCAGCTCCATGGATAAGCCGCTTTGTGAGGACGGTGTCTCTTGACTGGCTATCCCCTCCTGTTTGTTCTCACAAACGATAAAGCTGGCCTCACTTGTATTGTTCTGCGAAGGAGTCCTGGTTGCGGTTGACGATAGAGTATTTGGGGTTGCTGTAACTGGTTCGGCCGTATTGGGGACGAGTATGGTCGGCTCAATCTTTGTCAGCGACAGTTTTGGGGCTAATAACGTGGGATTATCCTCTCTGGTCTTTGCCGATCCACAGCCGGTTACTATCAACGCGCCAAGCAGAACACTCGCTATCCAAACGACATTTTTTTTCATATCTGTATTCTGCATCCAGCCCCGTAGATAGACCAAAAAAGAATAAATGTGTAATTCGGAGAATAGACAGCTGATTGGGTGATCAATGTCTATAATAGATAAACATTACCAAGTATATCATAATATTATGAGTAGTAATGTTTTCCTCTCATCGCACGGGTATAGCAAACTGTACATTCTAAAATGAAAACGTTCTGATTCGTTGCCCCCATGAAAGCTTACATCACAATAATGACTACCGTCAAGAATAATAGGCGGTGGAATTTGTAAGTTTCCCTGCCACAAACCGGATTGTTGCCAGTAAATTGACCCGCAGCGAGATTTCTCTACGAGTAAACGTAATAAAATTAATACTGCAGGGATATTGCTCTGCTTTTTTGGGTAAGGCTAACCATCCGGATGATTAGCGAAATCCTGCCGCTATACCTCCAGCGTCGTTTCGATATTGTCCAGGAAGGTAAGGAATGGGCTGGCAGCTGTCATACCCAACCCACAGACGCAAGTCCCCTTAATCATTTGACCGAGGTTTATGGCTTTCTGCATGTCGGCTGAACTTCCCTCACCTTGGTTGAAATTCTGGATAAACTTATAGATTTGGTTCGTCCCAATCCGGCAGGGCGTACACTGCCCACAGCCCTCATGGACGAAGAAATACGCTACGCCTTCCAGCAGCTGCCATAAGTCAACCGTTTGGTTGAATACCATCAAAGCGCCTGAACCCACCGGGACATCCAATTTACCTAAATCCTCATTGGTAATCGGTGTGTCAAAATGATCCGGGTGCAGGAAGCCACCTGCTGCCCCGCCGACAAGTATCGCCTGAGGTTCACCGTCAAAGCCACCCCCAAATCCTTCGATCAGCTCCCGGATAGTTAAGCCAAAGGGTACTTCGACAACCCCCGGTTGGTTGATGTGTCCGCTCAGGCTGAAAAGTTTAAGTCCAACCGACTGCTCAGTGCCCCAGTTCTGGAACCACTTACCGCCGTTTATGATTAGGCTTGGGATAACTGCTAACGTCTCCACATTGTTGATCGCAGTCGGTTTGCCAAATAATCCGCTCTGGGTTGGGTACGGTGGTTTGTGTCGCGGGTTGCCGCGCTTCCCTTCGATGGCTTCGAATAAGGCGGTTTCCTCGCCGCAAATGTATGCCCCGGCGTTGTGCCGAATCTGGATATCGAAAGAAAAACCTGTACCAAGAATATCATCGCCAAGCAAACCACCCATATACATCTTATCCAGGGCTGTCTTGATGATTTTGTCCGCGGCCGGGTATTCATCGCGGATGAACACAATGCCAGTATGGGCGCCGGTCGCGTATCCGCTGATGATCAGCCCTTCTAAGACACGGTACGGGTCACCCTCCATCAAAGCGCGGTCCTTGAATGTACCAGGTTCGGACTCGTCAAAATTGCAGACGACATATTTACACTCTCCGGCTGCTTTTCGGGTGAATTCCCACTTCAATCCAGTCGAGAAACCGGCTCCTCCGCGCCCCGCCAAACGCGATGCCTTGACTTCCTCAATCACTGCCTCCGGCGTCATCTCGCTGAGCACCTTTTCTAAAGCAGAAAAAGCGCCGCTTGCCCGGTGTGCCTCCAAATCAGTTGCTTCAAGCACGCCAATCAGCCCGGTGATCTCGCGCGGCTGACCACTCACATGGATGGTTGGCTGTTGGGCTTCCCCTCTCAGCATGGCCGGGATATCGCTGACTGAGAGGTTGACCTGTGCTTTGCGATTGACCATTGCAGCCGGTGCTTGGTCGCACAATCCCAAGCACGGTGAATGATGGATCCTGTGCTCGCTGGAAGCATCTGTTTGCGTGCTCACTCCCTCAAGTATGTCTTCTCCCCCCTTTATCCCGCAGACCGGACCTGTGCATACCATGCAATCCATAGTGATGGGTGCATCTAATGAAAATTTATCATAGAAGGTCGCTACCCCATATACCTGGCTCATGGGGACTTTTAACTTATTCGAGACATAGGTCAACAGCTCTCTGGATAAGAAACCATATTCTTGCTGGGCGGTGATTAACGCTTCCACCAGGGCATGCTCCCGGTAGTCGAACTGCGCCATTCTGTGATCTACCGTCGCAAAACGCTCGGCGGCTACAGACGTACTGCTCGCCTTGGCTGTCGTGGTATCGGTCATATGTTGTGTATCTCCAACTGGGTTGTGGATTTGTTTGAATACCAGTGAATCGTGCAAAGGTTCGTTTTCATGCTGCTCTCGGCGGTTGTTTCATACCGGGATTGGTGTCAGGCAATACCTTGCTGGTGATATCGTAGCATTAAGTGGAATTACGGTCAATGTAATGATACCTGCATTCACTGGCTAACGGGATGACCCCCTTTCGTACTGTGAGTTGCGTGTGTGTGGTGCTGTTGAGCTCGGCTTTTGTAATCCTGATAGACTACTATACGGCACGTGGCATGGTTTTCTCATTCGGCCGCATGCTGGTGATGTCTGCTCATGTATAATCATTTCAGCGGTAATATTAAGTGAGTTTGGATAGGCCTTCGCCAATTTGGCTTGGAGGTTTCGCACCAAGGAGATCGGCTGCGGTGTTTTTGATCTTACTTTGTCGGATATGCATCCGGAGGGTGCGGTTGATATGGGACTGACTATATATCGATTAGCGGCACAGGATGCGTCAACAGCTGCCAGGTCGTCAAATCATTTGCTGGAAAGGTTATCTCTGCCCAATACATGGTAAAGTTTTTAGGCAATTCTGCTAATTACTTGCTCGTAGCTGAGCGCGATGGCAAGATAGTTGGATTTCTATTGGCGTATGCTTTAGAGCGGCTGAAGAAAGCAGCCCAGATGGTGTTTATCTATGAGATCGAGGTCACTGTAGATCATCAGCGGAGAGGTATCGGCACGGCTCTGATTGAGGCGATCCGGGATATCGCCGTAACGAACGGGATGGCGCGTGCCTTCGTAATCACCACCTACTCCAAAAGTGGGGCAATTGCCTTCTTCCAGCATACCGGCGCCGAAATTTTAGACGGCGACGATGTGGTCTTGTGCTATGCATGGTGAAAACCTGTCCATGCTAGTGAGCTCCCCACTACGTATGATGCCGGGATGGTTATGAAGAACTGGGGTGAGCCTCCGGGCTTTAGTCTTTTTCGAGGCAGCGGTTGGGTCTAGCCTTCTGGTTGCCACTCCACGTCTATCCATCCCGTAGTATGATTATCCTGCGCGGCATCGGCGCGTCGGCTGGATGGTGGATCAATTATTTTTTCATCCATGAAGGCCATCGTCAGCAACTCGGCAATTAGTGGGAGTTGCTGCTTGCCTCATGAGAACCAACTATAGTGGAGGGATACATGTCTGAGACAAAATTGCGCGTGGGATTCATCGGCATCGGCGCGATGGGCACACCCATGGCTACGAATATCCTCAAAGCCGGTTTTACACTGACTGTACACGATCGTAATCCCAACAAGGCAGCTGCTTTATCGGCCCTCGGTGCACGCGTTGCTTCCAGTTGTGCGGAAGTGGCCCGGACATCCGATGTAGTGATCACCATGATCGGGCAGGTGGCGGAAGAACTGGAGGTGGTGCTGGGTCCAGGTGGGGTTCTTGGATGGCGCTCATCCCGGTCTAACGCTGATCGACTCGAGCACAGTCGGCATCGTCGCCTCCAATAAAATGGCTGCTGCGGCTGCAGATCATGGAGTTGCCTTCCTTGATGCGCCTGTATCTGGTTCGGTCGGCCCGGCCGGGGAGGGCAAATTGGGCTTCATGATCGGTGGCGATCCGGACACCCTTACAAAAGTACGCCCAGTGTTTGAAGCGATGGGCGAGAAGGTGATCCATGTCGGACCGAATGGGGCCGGCAGCGCGATGAAGGTGATCCTCAACCTGATGATCGGGATGACCGTCTTAACCGTCGCCGAGACGCTTACCCTGGGACGCCAAGCAGGCTTGGATCCAATGCAGATGCTTGAGATCCTCGGGGATTCTTCGGTCCGTTCACCTCACCTGGTCAACAAAGGCACACAGATGATCAACGGACAGTTTGATCCAGCCTTTGCTTTGAAATACATGCAGAAGGATTTTGACCTGATCATGGAAGCTGCACATGAGTTGAAGACGCCATTGTTCACCAGTGCCGTTGCTCAACAGGTATACACCGCCGCGAACGTCGCCGGCTACGGTGATCTCGATTACGCAGCTGTTGTCAAATTCCTGGAGAATACAGCCGGTATGGACACGTTGGGTAGCTGATTTGGTGTGTCGAATTCGCCGGTTTACCCCCATCTGCCATAAGCGATACCGGAAAACCATCTAAGTATGCGGTGCTGCAACGGTGGTGATATTTTTCGCCGTTGCTCCGCTTACATGCGCATCCCACCCTGATCATCAACTATCTCTATTGTTTTAAAACCATAATACATGTGAGTTCGCTTGCGCGAAATCATCACCCTGATGATCCAGGCTAGGATGTTATCGACGGTTCGAGGAGCAAAAATCCAATATATAATCATAGTAAAAGTGTGAGTTCATGGGTCTAACAGTGCTCCGCTTAGTTGCTCATTTATAGGAGGGAAAGCGAGTGGGAAAGATAAAATTGTCGCAGACGTCCTTGGCTGTATTCAGGACGTTAACTCAGCGATGGTGGTTCTACCTCATCCTGCTGCTGCTGTTCTTTCTACCCACCTATGCCACGGTACCTTTTGACCAACGTCAATCACCCATGGTCATCCAGCAGGTGTTGAAAGACCCGCTGATATTCCGCTACCCATTCTTGATGTCGCTCACAAAAGCGATCACCGCTCTGCTGGTGCTAACGGTTTTTACCCTCGGCAACCGTGCCCGCCGGGTATTCAATATCTACATGACCTTGATTTACCTCGGGTTGGCGCTGTTACAAACCAGCGCCTTTACTAAGGATTATGGGTTTGTCATCGTATCAGGCAACCTGGCGCTGGTGTTCGTCTTAGCGCTTGGCTGGGGCGTAGAGACGTTGGTGGAGGGCAACGATTTTTCAAAACGTCCCATCCCAATATGGAGATGGTGGGTTGCTCCATTGGCGCTGCTGGCCTACCTCGCGCCAGTGGGCTCAGATTCGCTTGTGCCTGACTTCAACCCGCTCAGCATGCTCAGCAACCCGGCGTGCCTGACCTACTGCATGTTCACCCCAATCGTAATCGCCATATTGACGTTATTCCACCCGACCGTTGATCTACCCCTGCTGCGGCTGATGAGCTTCGTGGGCATCATATTTGGCTTGGTGAATGTGATAACCTGGTTCGTCATTTCCCCCGCGGGATGGTGGATGGGCATCCTGCATCTACCCTTGCTGCTGATTTCCATCTATGGTTTTGTGCTGTCGCTTGATAGATTCTCGTTTGGTGATTTGACTCTCAATGGCATTGCGGATCGGCACACGTTAGCTGACTAAGAGGGATTTGTTTTGTAGGTGGATATGAACCAGCCCAGTGCTTGGCGTTAGAGGCACAAGGTTTTCTATGAAACCTTTTCATGAATTGACAAACCGAGGGAAGCTGCGACGTCTGCGCACATTGGTAACAGATGTCCTGCCCGCGTATGACCTGGAAGTGAAAAAGGTACGCTTTTTCACAAAAGAAACCAACACTATGTTCCAGGTTGCGACGGAAGCGGGCGAGAGATATGTAATGCGCATCTACTCCGACGAAGAGACAACCCTTCGTGAGAACGATGCGGAGATGTTTTGGTTGGATGCCATCATCCGGGATACAGATATAAAGGTCTGTGAGCCCGTTCGGCGTAGGGATGGAGGCTACATAAGTGTCGCGTGTGTGGACGGAGTGCCTGAAGAGCGGCGCTGTGTTCTGTTCAAGTGGGTGCCGGGCCGCCCACTGGCGGAAAATCTTACCCCATACGGCTATTACCAACTCGGGCAGACTCTGGCAAAGCTACATGATCATGCTCAGCGGTTGAATCCGCTGCCAGCATCTATCCAGCCAAAACAGTGGGACAAGGTCTTCTACTATCCTGATGAACCTGTTATCTACAACACTGCCCCCTACCGCCAGTATTTTCCGCCTGAGCGGATCGCGTTGTTGGATGAGGTGATCCTACGGGCAGACAGCCTCTTCCAGCAGCTCTATGCAGATAGTGATGGTAAGATGCTCATTCATGGGGATTTGCATTTTTGGAATGTGCACGTGTACCGTGGTGAGCTCTATATGATCGATTTTGAGGATGTTATGCTCGGATATCCTATCCAGGATGTAGCTGTCACCTTGTCTTATGGCCGGGATCGACCGGATTATGATGATCTCCGTACCGCATTTCGAGAGGGATATAGCAGCCTTAGGATTTGGCCTGGGAAAGGTGACAGCGAAATCGAATTGTTATTTGCAGCCCGGACTGCAATGTTTATTAATTACGTTGCTCGAGTTGACCCTAAACCTCAATCTTTCATCGAAACGCGCTGTGAACGCCTCAAGGACTACCTGCGGGATTTCGGTTGAGGATTCAATTGATGAGAACTCCACCTATCGTAGATAGACTGTCGGCCTTTGTTAATGTTGTTGACAAAGAAGCACTCATTATGTGGACATATGATTCTGGTTGAGATGGGATTAAAAGGTTTCGGTTGGTTGAGTGGATGTACCTACTCAACAGCATATAGTGTGGCGGCATGTTGCTCTACTACAACGTATAGATCCAAAATGAACATCACCTCGAAGTGGTGAGCTGCTCTATCGGGTTACGTATAATATTTATGGAATCAGATAATGTTTGAACTTCCCGAGTACATTAATTTTGCCAAACAGATCAATGAAACCGTGCGAGGTTTAACCATTACCAGCGGGGATCTCGGCAACAGCCCACATAAATTTGTCTGGTATAACCGGGATCCAATCGAATTCTCCCAGTTGGTGGTGGGCAAGGTCGTGGGTACAGCGTACGTCATGGGTAGGTGGCTGTTTGTGCCTTTAGAACCTGGTTATACATTGTTGTTAGGCGAATGCGGCGGCAGATTGGTTTATCACCCACCTAAAACCGCGCTTCCGAAGAAATATCATCTCTATTTGGTGTTTGAGAACGCGGCGTTCCTAACGTTGACGACCCAAATGTGGGGTGCCGTGGAGCTCTACATACAGGGGCAGGAGTTTGAGCGTGAGTATGTCAAAGGTATGCGCCCCACACCACTCGATCCGGAGTTTTCCTACGATTATTTCAGCTCACTTATCAACAAGTTGTCAAGCGGCAAGAAACGGAGTGTGAAGAGTCTCCTGACCCAAGAGCAGCTCGTCCCAGGTTTGGGGAATGCTATCGCTCAGGATATCCTGTTTCGCGCCCGTCTCCATCCTAAACATAATATCGTAGATCTCAGTCTGGACCAGGCACTGGGTTTGTACAACGCGATCCTGAGTACGATAGACGAAGTAATCGAAAAGGGTGGTCGCTATGACGAATACGATCTCTTCAATCAGCCCGGTGGCTATGTGCGTATGATGGATAGGAATGCGGTCGGAGCTCCTTGCCCTGAATGTGAAACTAGCGTGGAGAAGATCCAGTATTTAGGTGGTGCCTGTTATTTCTGCCCCAACTGCCAAGGCATGTGAGGGTATGGACCGCATCGGTCACCAATTGGGATAAGTGAGATGATTTCCTACAAACTGTACTTAGAATCAGGACCCCGCCAGCGTAAGACGATGGTGCATGTTTTGGACTTGTTGGGTTGCGTCGCAACTGGCAGTACCACATCGGAAGCTCTGCTAGTCACTCCAAATGCCATCAAAGCATACCTTTCCTTTCTGTACCAGCATGGTGAACCTGTAGAAGTCGATTCCCTGTTTTCCACCCAGATTGCGGAGCACGTCATGGAAGGTCCCTGGTTGGGGAATGGCAACCCAGCCGGTGGTTTCACTCCTGATTTCGATCCATTAGGGCTTCCGGAGCAGGAGCTCTACCTGGTGCGCTTGATATGGCTGCATGACGATATATTGAATTTGATCCGCCCTTTACCAGTAGACGCATTGAATTATGAACCGCCTGTTAATGGGCGCACAATCTATCACATCCTCAACCACATTGTGGAATTGGAGTATGCATACCTTCAGGCGGCTTTACGAAAGACAGCTGGCCTGCATGCCGCAATGCGCGTAACCCAAGATAATCCCCAAGAGATCGTCGACGCCCTGACCGGTTTTTGGCGGATCGCCACGGATCGTCTGCAGGGCATGACGGATATCGAAAGGCAGCAGCAGGTCCAGCGCGGCCAGGTGCTATGGACTGCGCGGCGTATGTTCCGCCGACTGCTTGAGCATTCCTGGGAACACTTACGGGAGATCACACTCCGCTTGGATGGATGAATCATGTTGGGAAAAATCTTGCAATGACTGTTCACTACCTTAACTGCTTCACTATCCACGCGCGCCTGCCTGCCCATTGGCACACTGGGACACTTTGCCTGTTAATCGAGACCAACCAGGGGCTGGTGTTGGTGGATACCGGGCTTGGTCAGGAAGACTACATACACCGGACGGGTATCATCCGTATATTTCAGATCGTGACGATCGCCCCTATGTACCAGGATGAAACGGTTATCCGGCAGATTACGCGGTTGGGCTATTCACCTACAGATGTGCGCCATATTGTGCTGACCCACATGCACTTCGACCACTGTGGAGGATTGCCGGATTTTCCGTATGCCAAAATCCATGTTCACCGGTGGGAATACGAGGCATTTACTGGCATCCCCCGCCGTTGGATCGAATTAGCTTACGTTCGCCGGCACATTGCCCACCAGCCGGAATTCGCCCTCTACGAGCATACCGATAATACCTGGTTTGACTTGCCCGCCATTCAGCTGCCATTTGAACCATGCATGTTCTTAGTGCCTCTGTTTGGACATACCCGTGGACACTGCGGCGTCGCCGTCCAGACCGCCTCCGGCTGGCTTTTCCACGTTGGTGATGCCGCGCCGATAGATTTCAGCGAGCAGGTACCAGCTTGGTTGGTACGCTTCGTATTGGGATCGCACACTCCTGAACTGCTGGCCTTTAAGGCGGCTCATCCTGATATCCGCATGACGACCGGACATATGTGGTTGGATTTTTTCGAGGCTGGTTGAGAAGGTTGTTCGCTATGGCTATCTTTAGCTGTCCAGCAGGGATTTCTGGAGATACCTGCACTGCTGGAAATGTGCTGCGGTAGCTATTGAGGATTGAACGATGAGACAATTTTCGCTTTGGAAGGTTTTAAAGCTGCCCCCGCAGCTGCTCTATGCGCTCGGGCTTGGTCCAATTTACGGTCGCATGGTGATGCTGCTTACTACCACTGGCCGCAAGTCAGGTATGGAGCGAGTGACCCCCCTGCAGTATGAAGAGATCGAGGGGGCGATTTATGTCGCCTCGGCACGCGGTGTCAAAGCCGATTGGTACCGTAATATCTTGGCCAACCCGCATGTGGCCGTGCGGGTCAAAGGCCGCCAGTTCGCTGGGCAGGCGCTGCCGACAACTGACCCTAAGCGCATCGCAGATTTCTTGGAGATCCGCCTGCAGCGTCATCCTAGAATGATAGGGACGCTGCTGCGGTGGGAAGGGCTAGCGAAAAATCCCAGCCGAAGCGAGTTGGAGGATTTCGCCGCAAACAAAGCCATGGTCATCATCAGACCTTCTCAGCCGGATTGACCAGTTCGCACAGGCTTGTCGCTCATTAGACACGACATGTGAGAAAATGTCTGGTTAATTTCGCTTGGGCTGGTAGTTATTATCATAGTGAAAGTATCACTGCAAATCCTTTCGTCCAATCCCGCGCCCACAAATTCTACTAATGTCTTCCTATCATCCGGGTAACTTCGTGATTCCAGCGATGAAGCTGGTACACATCTTTAATTCTTCACTGAATACTCCGTAGCTTGCTACGAGAGTTCCAAGCCTTAGCAAAATCTGTACCCGAGGGGGCAAAATTTCGTAATACCCTGTCTGCTTGCGGCGGGGATAGGAATTTTGAAGATTTTACCAGTTTATTTCGAAAGACGACTGTGATGAGCTCGGTGGCTCCTACATGCACCTGGCTGCATTATTCGAGAGCCGCATAACTACATTTTAAGGAGGTTTTTTTTCAAATCCAGAGCGATCCTCCATTGACAAAAAATCTTCTGAAGAAATAATTCTTTACCCCTCTAATAAGGCCCCAACCGCGTCTCGCTTCCTCAACTTACTGGTTATTGTTTCCTTTTTTTACCCAGGATCGTACTAGCGAAGATGGGATGTTCTATCTTTTCTGGTACCAATAATTGTTGCTTCTTTGGTTCGCAATCTGCGGGTTATATCTTGTATCCCCATCTCCAGTGCTAGATTTCGCCTAATAATCCCCCTCCACAGTCCGGTGCTGAATACCCTTCCAGGCTCATGTGCAGACTACTGATTTGCTGTACGCTATGAGCAGGATAAATCGAAAGCTGCAAAGGCGGTCCTCAATGGATTTCCGTTTAGTCAATGCCAAGCATCGACAGGCGATGGAGAGAAATATACTTCTCACTTACGAATATCGCTTGAAAGATAATTTCTTCAGCTTCTTCTAGTGCACATTGGGCACGGTATTGACCCTGATTCCCAGGCGTTCCAAATGATCATAGTTAGTAGGCCTGATAAAGCTTAGACAAACAAGTATTAATTTAGGAGATTGATATCCAATGATCAGAAAAACCACACTTACGGAAATTAATAATACAAATATCAATTATTCCAAGAGAAGCTTAATAACCATACTTGGCATTCTGGGCGCTTTTACACCGCTCCTCGTGCTGGGCGCCATCGGCACACGGTTAGGAACAGGTACGCCTCTAGGAGGTATGCTCATCACCCTGGGGTACGTACTGAGCGTTTCAGCCGCCACAGTGGTGCTGAAGCTGGAGGGCTCCAATTGGCGTGTTATCGGTTTGAGCAGACCACAGAGCTGGATGCGGACGCTGCTGCTTGGGCTTGGTACGCTGGTTGGGGCAATCCTCGTGATCAATGTGGTAACTGCAGTTGCTCTCAACCTGCCAGAGTTGGCGGCCGCGCCGCCTGATGTTAGCCGCTTCAATCCGATGGAAAACAACCTACCATTGCTTCTGGCCTACCTGGTGCTGGCATGGACAGCTATTGCCTTTGGTGAGGAGATGCTGTTTCGAGCCTTTTTGACAACCCAACTTGCTCGACTATTCCAAAGTTCGAATACCAACTGGGTGCTAGCAGCGCTGGGAAGTTCGCTCTTCTTCGGATTGGCGCACTACCAGGAAGGGCCGGTGGGGATACTCAGCAACGGTGCTTTAGGGCTCTTGCTTACCATTGTGTATCTCAGAACTGGGCGCAACCTGTGGGTGACAATCATCGCTCATGGGCTGCTTAATACGCTGCGGTTTGTATTGGTGTTCAGTGGGGTTGCGTAGATGCCCATTTGTCGATCATCCTGCCCGCATCTTTCACATCACTAACTAGCGAAATGAGGGCTGGGACTTTTTCCCACTCGCCTTCGTTCACTTTATAATACACTTATGCGCACACAGAGATCGTTTGGCAACCGCTTCCAGCAGCTGCGCTGGAAGATGACGCTTACCTACACCGCGGTAACGGTGGGTGCCTTGCTAACGGTGGAACTTATCGTACTGGTTTTGTTGGGCGTCGGGTTAACTATGCTTCTAAACAGTGGTTTCCTGCAAGCCCAGCTGATTCAAGCAGCTGCCGCCGATTTCGTACCCTCATTACGCCCCCATCTCGCCCAATCACCCCCAGATCTCGTTGGCATCGCAGACTGGTTGGCACGGGCCGGGAATTTCTCGTCCGTAGATGTCCCGCTCGATTTCGATGCCACCGGTGAAATGTTTGTGGTTGGGAGCGACGCAAGTTTGCTCGCTGTCAGACCGGTAGAATTGCTGGGTAGTGCCCAGTTTGGTCAGCCGCTCGACCCTAAGGTGTTACCTGGATTGGCGGCACCGCTCCAGGCCGCCTTAGCAGGCACAGAGCAGGTTGAGATGTTGTATACCCATGCCAAATCGGGCGAAAGAGTGATTATGGCTGTGCCGGTTTGGGATTCAGCTCATGAGCGAGTGTTGGGTGTCTTGGTCGCCATGGAGCAGTTTCCTACACTGATGACTTTTGTGAGAGATGCGCTCCCTATTGTGGGTACCAGCCTGATGTTCTTTACCATCATCGCCGGCTTGGCAGGTACTCTATATGGCTATCTGGCTGCTCGTGGTCCCGTGCTGCGGTTGAACCGGCTGGCAGATGCGTCCCTAGCATGGAGTGCCGGGGATTTCAGGACCACGGTCGATGATCCATCAGGGGATGAGTTGGGGCAGTTAACAATGCGGCTTAACCATATGGCTGGTCAGCTGGAGCTGCTACTGGAAACGCGCCGCGAATTAGCGGTTGTGGAGGAGCGAAACCGGTTGGCGCGCGATCTGCACGACAGCGCGAAGCAGCTTGCTTTTGCCGCTGCAGCCCAGCTGAACGCAGCCCGGACCTTTATTTCCCAGGATCCCCAGGCAGCTGAGGTCTACTTAACCGAAGCCGAAAACTTGATGAAGGATTTACGGAGCGAGTTAACCGATCTGATCCAGCAGTTACACCCGGTAGCTTTGGAGGCCAAAGGTCTGGCAGTTGCGCTGCGGGAATATACCGTTCGTTGGTCTGGACAGAATGATATTGCAGCCGATGTCCATGTTCAGGGTGAGCGTCCTTTACTCTTACATATTGAACAAACCATCTTCCGTATCGTACAAGAAGCCTTGGCCAATGTAGCCCGGCACAGCTCTGCTGGTTGCGTAAAGATCAAATTGGTTTACTCTGACCTCAAGGTGGCCTGCTCTATAGAAGATGACGGTGTCGGATTTGATCAGGAGACGCGGCAGAAAGGCTTCGGGCTGCTTTCGATGCAGGACCGAGCCGCCGCACTGGGTGGGGATTTTATCCTCCAGAGCGACCAGGGAGAGGGTACAACCGTCGCTGTTACCATCCCACTGGTCAGGGTAGCGGCTGATATACAGGAGGAGTCAGATGGCTAAACCAATCACGGTATTGCTGGTCGATGACCATGAATTCGTCCGCCAAGGTGTGCGCTCCTTCTTAGAAGCTCGCCCTGAGTATGTGGTAATAGGAGAGGCCGGGTCCGGCACCCAAGCGGTTAAATTGGCTGCGGAATACGCCCCGGATGTCGTATTAATGGATCTCATTATGCCTGATATGGATGGGGTTGAAGCCACCCGGCAAGTTAAAGATATCAGCCCGCGCACACAAATTGTGGTTTTGACTTCCTTTCATGAGGACGAGTTCGTTTTTCCAGCGCTGGAAGCCGGAGCGACTTCTTATATCCTTAAAGATGTCGATATGGATGAACTCGCCGAAGCGATTGCTAGAGCTGCCCGTGGTGAAGTCACCCTGCACCCTCTGGTGGCTGCCCGCATCATTCAGGAGCTGCATGGGACCAACCGGGCAGACATCAACCCGTTCACCGAGCTGACACCGCGCGAAATAGAAGTGCTGAAATTGATCGCCCAAGGTTTGAGCAATAGTGATATCGCTGAACAATTAGTACTCAGCGAGCACACAGTAAAGGGCCATGTCAGCAATATCTTGAGCAAACTTCACCTGGCTGACCGTACCCAAGCCGCCGTTTATGCTTGGCAGAAAGGTGTCGTGCGCCGTAGCTAACGTCTACGCGGGGATATCATTGGGCAAGATTATGTAACCCACCATAATTCATTGTCTGAACAGCTATCCCTGTTAGGTTGGCCGATGGTACCCCCAGTCTCCAATGGATATCCCACATCGCAGCTAAAAATGAAAATCTCGTCCAAGTTGGACGAGATTTTCATTGCATTAATTGCTATAATATAATTTCATTAGCTGTCATTCCCCAGTCGGCACCCAGATATTCTTGACCTGAGTCGCTTCGTGAAGGAAATCGTGTCCGGCACCTTCGACATCGCTCTGCCAGTCGCGTGCGATGCCGTAATTCACCCAGGTACGCTTCATGTTAGCTGCCGATTCGTACTCGGTGTGGTAGCTGCCTTCGGTCGTTCCGAAATACCAGACACCATCGACATCCTCATGTTCGATTAGGGTTTTCATCAGGTGATCACGGTCTCCCGTGACGATATTGACAACCCCTCCGGGCACATCCGACGTATCCAGCACCTGGTAGAAATCCGTCGCGCTGAGCGGGTAAACTTGGCTGGGAATCATCACCACGGTGTTGCCGCGGGCGATCGCCGGCGCCATTAATGAGACGAATGCCAACAAAGGGTATTCATCCGGGCAGGCGATACCCAGCACGCCGATCGGTTCGTTGATGGCCACTGTGATGCCTCGTAGTGTGGTTTCCTGCACGCTGCCGCCATACTTGTCTGCCCAGGCCGCGTAGGTGAACAGGCGATTAACGGCGAGATCGACTTCAGCTTGAGCGGATTTAATCGATTGCCCGGTCATCGCCCGCTGCCGTTGGGCGAACTCCTCTGCCCTGGCATCTAAGTTCTCACCGATAAAATACAAGATTTGGGAGCGGTTGTAGGCATGACGCATTGCCCAACCAGGTTTTGCGGTATGGGCGGCATGGGCAGCTTCAACAGCATTGCGGATGTCCTTACGGTTGCCGTCGCCCACTTGACCGACCAGCTGTCCTTTCGGACCCAAGACCGCGCGGGTATAGTTCCCATCAGGCCGCACTTGTTTACCCCCGATGTACATCTTGGGCGTACGGTCTACTTTTGGCAGCTCTTTAGCGGATTGGCGGCCATTGTCAGGCAGGGTTGGTCGGGCAGGAGTTGTTGCGCCCCAGGTAGTGCTTGCCTCGGCTGGATCAAAACTGGGCCGCGGTCGCGCCTGCCAGGCAGGACGTATGTACTCAAACAGCCCTTCCATACCCCCCTCGCGCCCGAAACCGCTCTCGCGGTAACCGCCGAAACCAGAGGCGGCATCGAATAAATTGGTGCAGTTCACCCATACTGAACCTGCTTTCACCTTGCTGGCAACATCCAACGCAAGATTGATATTGTCGCTCCAGATGCTGGCCGCCAGCCCGTAGCGGGTGTTGTTCGCTAAGGCAACCGCCTCGGCTGGTTTTCGGAAGGTTAAGGAGACCAGCACTGGGCCGAAGATCTCTTCCTGGACGGTTTCTGCCGCCGGTTCCAGGTTTGTGATCAGCGTTGGTCGGTAGAAACAGCCCTGCTCTGGAAGCTGGATGTCTGGTTGAAAGACTTCGCCCCCTTCAGTGGCCCCTGTTTTCACCCATCCGTCAACCGTATCCCATTGGGTTTGGTCGACGATCGCGCCCATGTCAATGCACTTATCAAGCGGGTCTCCGACACGCATATGCCCCATGCGCACCTTAAGCTTGCTGATGAAGCGCTCAGCGATATTCTCCTGAACCAGCAGGCGCGACCCCGCGCAGCACACCTGCCCTTGATTGAACCAGATGGCGTCTACAACACCTTCGACCGCGCTGTCAATGTCGGCGTCATCGAAGACGATGAAGGGTGATTTTCCGCCCAGCTCGAGCGACAGCTTCTTGCCCGAACCAGCTGTCTGCCGGCGCAGAATGCGGCCGACATCCGTCGACCCAGTGAAGGCGATCTTGTCCACATCCGGGTGAGTCACAATCATAGAACCGGCTTTGCTGCTGCCGGTGATCACGTTAACCACACCGGGCGGCAGCCCGGCTTCGGCCACGATTTCCGCGAACAGCAGTGCGCTCAACCGGGTGTAAGAGGCAGGTTTCAACACTACCGTATTGCCCATCGCGATGGCGGGAGCGATTTTCCAGGCCAGCATCAGCAGCGGGAAGTTCCAGGGGATAATCTGACCGATTACACCGACTGCCTGGTAATCACTCAACTCGCGGTCCATCAGCTGCGCCCAACCAGCATGGTAGTAGAAATGGCGCGCCAGGAGCGGCACATCGATATCGCGCGATTCACGGATTGGTTTGCCGTTATCTAATGATTCAAGCACCGCAAGCAGACGGTGGTGTTTCTGGATATTGCGTGCGAGAGCATAGAGGTAGCGCGCCCGTACAGCACCTGCGGTTGTACTCCAACCTTCGAAGGCTTGGCGTGCTGCGTGGACAGCTTGGTCAACCTCTGCTTGCCCAGCTTGGGTCGTATCAGCCAGTTTCTCTCCATCGGCCGGGTTGTAGCTAGCATAGTATTCTGCGTTTTCTAGATATACCCACTGATTATTGATAAACAGACCGAATTTTCGTTCATGTTCTTCCAACCAGGCTTTCACGGCGGCTGGTGATTCAGGGGCTGGGCCGTAATCCATCGTTTCGTAGATTTCAAGTAAGCTCATTTTTCGCTCCAATTCCGTTCAAACCGCGCCAATTAACCGATTGGCATATGGTGGCGGGCTGCGTAGTGGCCTGTGATGTAGTGGTAAAGTTGGCGTTCTATATCGGTCAGCAGGCTGCTGGCACCAAAGCGGAACAGGTTCGGCATCAACCATTCAGCGCCGAGTTCCTCTTTCATCAATGCCTGCCAGGCTAACGCCTGTTTGGCCTTACTGATCCCGCCAGCGGGTTTAAAGCCAACTTTGTAGCCTGTGCGACCCAAGTACTCCCGGATGGCGCGGGTCATGACTAGGCCGAACTCCAACGTCGCGTTGACACTCTCTTTTCCGGTCGAAGTCTTGATGAAATCTGAACCAGCCATCATGGCCACCAGGCTGGCCTGGTAGACTTGCTTCAAGGTGCCCAAGTCGCCGGTCCCCAAGATGCTCTTCATGTGAGCGGTTTCTCCACAGGCCTCACGGAAGCTCTTGATCTCGTCATAAAGCGCACGCCAGTTCCCTGTCAGCACATGTGTTCGGGTTATGACGATGTCAATTTCCCTAGCCCCTGCTTCGATTGCCTGTTCGATCTCCCCAATTCGCTGCTGCATTGGTGTTTGTCCTGCCGGGAAGCCGGTCGCGACTGATGCCACAGGGATATCTGTGCCCCGCAGTGCTTCGAATGCATCCCGGACCCGGCTTGGGTAAACACATACCGCGCCCACCGTAATATTCTCATTGGCTGCCCCCAATGCCTCGAGCATATCCGGGCGCAGCGGTTGTTTAGCCTTGGCGCACAGGCGCCTAACTCGCCCGGGTGTGTCGTCACCGGCTAACGTTGTCAAATCAATGCAGGTGATTACCCGCATCAGCCAAGCTGCCTGCCAGTCTTTCTTTATTGAACGCCGGGTTGGCAGCGAGGCGGTCCGCCGTTCAATCGCACTGCGGTTGACATGCGCGGCCGCTACCCAGTCCAAATCCAGCGGCATTCCGGGGTTGCGTTCTTCTGTGTACACCATGGATATATCCTTACGAAATGAAATAGGTTACAACGCTTCTATTCTTTAAGTATTGTTCAAGTGCATAGTCGAGCACAAAAATTTCTTTCGAAATCCGGTTGCCACATCCTTGCCAAGTTTATGTGTTCTTCTCTTAATCAATTTACAATAAATAACCTCAATTGACGGAACACTAGTATTCTACCGCAATAAGCAACGGCATCAATGATATCGGTCCTGTGACGGCACCCTTTACCAGCCATAATATGGAAATTGCGGCAAATATGGTCGCCGAATCCGCCAAATCCGTGTTGTTGATGTATAGTTTCTTTATATGGAGTAATACCATCATAATAGTTTTACTATTCACTACATAACCAAGACAATTCCTGATTATCTTGCAGCTACACGTCGGATGAGGAATTGAGTCGCTGGCAGTATATGCAGAAACTGAGGGATACACGTTTCGTCCCGTATCGCCTGCAATAATTATGCGTACATCATATACAGGAGGCTAGACATGCCGAAATATCGGGGCAATTTACCGCAGTTGAAAGGTTGTAAGTCTATCCGATGGTGGCTTGGAAACGACGTTGATCTTTCCTGAGAGTCTTGAGCTGCCGGAATTTGCCGCTTTTGACTTGTTAAAATCAAATTTGGAGGGGAATTGCTTTATAAATACTTCGCTTCATACGCGCAGATTGCCAGAGAAAATAACGCGGTTTCAATTTTAGAAGGGCCGACCTGGCGCGCTAGTGCAAATTGGGGTGAAAGACTTGGCTATTCCCGTGCGGACTTGGTCACTGTAAATCAGCAGGCGATCAATCTGCTTGAAGATGCGCGCGCCAAATACTAGTCAGAGAATACGCCAATTGTGATAAGTGGCTGCATCGGATCGCGTGACGACGGTTATAACCCGGTCGCTATGATGAGCGTGGGTGAAGCTGAACGCCACCATAGCGTACAAATCGAGACATTCAGGGATACGAATGCCGACTTTGTCTCCGCGCTGACGATGACATACGTCGATGAAGCCATTGGTATTGTACGCGCAACCCAAACGGCGGGGCTGCCAGCGGTTATCTCATTTACGGTTGAAACGGATGGTAGGCTGCCATCAGGGGTCACGCGTAAAGACGCAGTTGAGGGTGTCGATCAAGCCACAGAAAGAGCGCCTGTTTTATTATATGATCAATTGTGCCCATCCCACACACTTTGCAAGTAAGCTGGATTCAGGTGCGAATTGGGTCTCAAGAATTCGTGGTATTCGGGCAATCGCGTCAGCAAAGAGACATGCAGAACTAGATGAAGCTGAATAGCTTGATGCTGGCAACCCGGTTGAACTAGGGCAGCAATATAAGAGTATTATCGACAGTTGTGATCATATCAATGTAATTAGGGGCTGTCGTGGGACCGATCACCAGTACGTTAACACCATTTGTAGAGAAGTTTTCCCGGAAGCATAAAACCCAACAACACGTCGAGAGAACCGGGACATGCTTGCTCATCACTAATTCAAGCATCGCTGGCAGGTGATACGGGAGCCAATCGCTATGTGGAAGTACCCGTAATTTTCCAGCATCATGCTATGTAAACGCTTCCGGTTTGAATTATCTATACACCAAGAAGCTGAACAACGCCAACAGAAGGAGTATGATTCTGTCGGTCCAGAATGCTTTGGTGATATGTTTGGCCTTTCAAAAACAATACAGAGCAGTGAATTTGGGCAGGCTATCTTAGTCATTATGATTTCCCGGGAGAAGGCAGTATGTATCAGATTTTCCGTTTCGCCAAGTGGATTTTATTAATTGCACTACTTTCAATATCCTTATCAAGCTGTTTGCCCCGCGAAGAAACGCGCAGCAACCCACTAACACCCACGCCGGACGCTACGCTGAAAACCGATCCGACATCCACTCTGTCCCCAGCAGCTTTACGAGTTCACCCTCCTGATACACGTGTTGGAATTGACCAGATTGATCGGGTACTGGCAGCCGTATTAGCGGGCGGAACAGAAGAGCTCATTCAAGTTGTAGCCTTTACTACGACTACCTGCACAAACGCAGATGGGTTGGGCGGACCGCCCAAATGCCGTGCGGATGAGGTCGAGGGGACACCGGTCGAGGTATTGCCTTTCCTCGGACCAGAAGGGCATTACCTGCGCGCAGCTGAAATTTCAGAGTGGTCTGGATTAGATATCGCAGGTCTTTATGCGATCTACCGCAATTCGGAAAAGGTGTATTCGGAAGAGTACTTTCCCGCGGGGGAATACAGTATCCTCCTGATTGGTACCCAAGATTGGTTGGACTACAATCTGCGGATCGATGAGCGAGGTATTGTGCGGGTCGACAATATCCTGGGAGGCAACCCCCAAGCAGAACTTGAGCGCGATGCTGGTGAGGTCATTTTGCCCCCTCCGGCACAATGAGCGACAATTTCAAGTGGATCTTGCCAGTTAATATAGGATGGGACGGGCTGCTGGTGATAGGAAAACCATCAGTTCTTCGGAGGCGGGTCTTCGGCACTAAACAAACAAATCTAGTTATAGTGCGTCGATAGTCGCCTTGGTGTTTACAGGGATATCTAATAGTTTTTGCTACTTTCTCTGGATTGACCGCTGTATTAACCGTGGACCTTTACGTGCTGGGCGATATATTCAGCCAACTTCTTATACTGCTGTGAGATAATCCCGTCCGCTTGTAGGATGTACATCGGTGTACTTTGCGTGGCTGACATATAAGCCAGCTCAGGGGCGGGTGGGAAACCGAGTGCCACACTTTGCCCGAGTGCTTGTTCGATTTGGCTGACATTCAGGGTCATCTCCGTCCGCGAACGGTTCAGCATCACTATCGTGAGCGCCTTGGCACTCCCGTAACCTATACCTTTAAGATTTTCGATCAGTGTGCGTGTCCGTTTGACGGAAAAGGGTTGTGGTTCGGTCACGATGATGATTTCATCACAGTGCTGAGTGAAAATATTAAATGCTGGATGGAAGTTTGTACCGATGTCGAGCACGACCAGCTCCGCCGCTTGGCCGAGCTCTTCGATCACTGCTTCGTACTGCGACACGGCAGTTATGCACTCGAATCCGCATTCTTCATCCGTTGCGAGCAGCAACGGTACACCATACGTATTCAGGGCGAGCTGGTTGTTTATTGCCGTACCCGTAATCTCAGTTCTGTTCATTTGTAATAACGAAGCCAGCCCATTTTTACCCGTCAAACCAAGCTCAGACATCCAGGAGCCTTGTCCGGGTCGCATCTCGGCGGCGATAACTTTGGTATTGGAGTTCTGTTTATAAGCGATTGCCAAGTTCAGGGCAACAGTCGATACACCCAACCCTCCCTTGGCTCCCATGACACCGACAATATACCCTTTTTCCTCTAAGGTAGCTTCGCGCGACCGCTTCTGCATCAGCAAGGCTTTGATATTGGCGGTCAATTCTACCGAGTGGACGGGCTTTGTAAGATAAATATCCACTCCAGATTCATACCCGGTCAACTTATCTTCGACTTGTGATTTGGCAGTGTACATCAAAATTGGGATGAGTGCGGTTTCAGGATGCCGGCGTAAACTGCGGGCGACCTCAAATCCATCCAACCCCGGCATCATCACATCCAGGATGATCAGATTGGGAGGGTTTTCGTGAGCCAGTTTGAGCGCATCCATCCCGTTCAATGCTTCTAGAGGTTCGTATCCCAGATTTTTAATGAGCAGAGCGAGGAACTTTACGGTTTCGTAATCATCATCGACGATCAGTATTTTCTCAGGCATGCTGTTAATCCTATTTGATAGAAGGGGCGGCTACTGCTTTGTCAAGGATGAAAGTATCATTCGATTTTCGGTCACTAAATCCTTGACAAAGCTCAAAGTGTTCCGTACACGGTCTATTCTTACACAATATCCACATTTGACGGAACACTACTCTTGTCAGTTTAACATAATCCAAAACCCAAATCAAGCAACATGGTCTGCCATATCATAATTGATCAAAGCCATCTTTCAGCTATCAAATTTGTTGAAAGACAATGTTCCCTTGATCTAGAACAATTCGAACCTAGATGGTGGAAGTCCAGAAAGACTGGCAATCAGTTCCTAACATGATATCTGTGGCCAATCAGCGATACCCAATAATATGTTTGTCGATTGCTCTATGGGAGATGATGCTCGGTTTGGGGTTCATCTTGGGCTGCCTACGACAGCCAATGCTACAGTTCTCCATGGATGAGCAGCAAACTTTATAGCGTAAATGAGACACAGATCCCATTGCCCGAATCCTTTGTCGGCGGATGGGCTTAATCACCCGTTCGAGTATAGGATTACTTGGTTACCAATTTCATAACCAATATTACCATCGTTGATTTGGCGAGTCACAATGAGAACTTTGTATCTATGATGATTGGCTATATATTTAACTGGAAATAATCTGATATGCTTAAGGAAGCCAATGTGTAGAAACATGTAAGTAATATCATTACTCAAGGAGAACGCAGTGGAATCCCAAGTGCTGTTAGTCCGCAATAACATGATAACACCTGTCCCTCAGCTGACATGGCAAGCCCATCTTACCGAGATCCCTGAGCACGCCTCAGAACGGCTCGCTTTCATGTCAAATGATCACCACCTTATCCGCAACTTCGTTGTGCGCGAACTGCCGCGCTTTGGTCGCCCTATTACGCCACAGGAGATTTCCAGCGAGCTTGCACTCTTCCCAGATCGAACGAATATGATCCTGGAAGAACTAGAACAACAGTTATTTTTCTTGGTCAGAGATGATCAAGGTTCTGTAGTTTGGGCATACCCGCTGACCGCAGAGAGCACCCCCCATCAGCTCCTAATTAATAAACACGAGCGTATATACGCGGCTTGAGCGGAAGATGCGATAGCTGCGCCCTTCGTGCAAGGGCGTTTACGAGAAGAGCCGCTTGTCGTACACGTTATTTCTTCATGCCAATATTGCGATCATCCAATAGAGATTGTATTGAATGAAAGGTTGGACCGCCTTAATGTAGATCCTTCACAGCCCTTGGTATTCAGTCCGAATATCGATTGGGGAGTGTTTCAGGACCCCAACATTATCCACGCTTACTGACTGAACTCCGTATTCTTCTGTTCAGAAGAACACGCAATGAGCCACATCAAGGCAAAAGGATTGGTTGATGGTATGTTGTTAACACTAACTCAAATTATTTACCTGACTCCATACTCGCAAGGGAGTCTGTTTGGCTTTATAAAATAATCTACCATAATACAGGGTTTGACACACTGATATTGGTATCGGAAGGAGTATTTAATCGATGAAGGGGTTGTTCCAAACATTATTTACATATAACCGCTGGGTAAACTCCAAAATTTTGGAGCTGGTATGGGATTTGCCGGACTCTGCATTAGATGAGGCAACGAATCACAGTCACAATACTTTGCGGGAGCTGTTGTTCCACATGGTACGTGCTGAGTGGCTCTGGCGCAACCTGGTTGAATTCGCTGAAATCGCTACTCCTCAGCCTCAGCTGCGTGATTTTCACTCGCTTGCGCTCCTCATCTCTTTGTGGGAGATTGAGAATGATAATATCGAGATATTCCTCGATGCGCAAGATGATCAATCCTTAGACGAGATTGTCACAATTAAAAACCCGCGCGGGGGTGAGGAACATCTTTCCCGCGGGCAGATGCTCATGCATTTGCTGCTGCACAGCATGCAGCACAGAACGGAAGTCGCTGCTATATTAACTGCGCATGGTCACTCACCGGGCGATATAGATTTCATATTCTTCTTGATTCAACAGCATTGAGATCACAGCCCTAAGTGTGCAATTGATCAATCCTTCTTCCTAGCAGCTCTTTGTGTAGCCTAAGAGCTTTTCGTTATTCAATCGTGATCAGAAAACCCCCGAAGTTAGGTTGTCTTTTGTGCTTTTGCTGTGCTAGAAATATACATAGTATCCATTGTCGGGGCAGAAGTTCCAAGAGTGGAATATGGGAGTAGATTCGTCAAACGAGTTATCAGTATTCTCTTTCCAGGATATGCCCGAGGAGAAACTCGCGGCAGCCGGTGGGAAAGGCGCGGTGTTATGCAGTTTATCTCTGCGTGGCTATCCTATCCCACCGGGCTTTGTGATCTTACCGGAGGCTTTTGTTGGGGACCACATATCTGATAGCGCCTGGGATCAGGTCCAAAACCGGATAGAGGAATATGCAAAGCCGGATGGCGAGCTGCTGCTTGCAGTTCGGTCTTCAGCTACCGGTGAAGACTCTCGCCAGGCTTCGTTTGCTGGCGAGTTTGAAACTGTCCTGAATGTGAAGTCCTTGGATGAGCTTCGCCGGGCGATTTGGCAGGTGCGAGCATCACGCACAAATGAACGGGTGACAGCTTACCGTCATGCCAAAGACATTCTCGCTGCCGATGAAATGGCGGTAGTTGTTCAGCAGCAAATCGAGGCTGAGATCTCTGGTGTGCTGTTTACCGCCGACCCAGTCACCGGCAGTAGGATGCACATGCCTGGCAATTACAGCCGAGGTTTGGGGGATGCATTGGTGTCCGGTGCCGTATCCGCGAATACATTTACATTAGCTTGGCCGAAGGGAACTTATTCCGGACCTCCGGAATTTTCACCTTATGCGAAATCTTTGTATAAATATGCCCGCCGGCTGCAGCAGCATTTTGCTGCTCCACAAGATATTGAGTGGGCTTTGTCAGCCGGGAATCTTTACATCTTGCAATCAAGACCGGTCACAAATTTACAGGGGTTTGATCCTACCACAGGCGAATGGAACGACAGCTTGACTGGGGATTACCTATGGACCAATACAAACTTGGGGGAGGCCTTGGTCGATGTGATGACGCCATTAAGTTGGAGCTGGCTGCGTCGGGCAATGCAGGCCTGGCAGATGCTGCCGGAGTATCATCCGGCAGGTAATATCGGCGGCAGGGCGTATTTCAACGTCAGTGCATTTGCCGCAATGTATCGATTGCTGGGCATGCGGGAGGATAAACTCCTGGAAAATATTGCCGGTACTATCCAGCTGAGTTTGCCGCCTGGTATGGAAATCCCTGCGATACCAGTTGCCCGTAAAGACAAGCTTTCCGGTTTGTGGAATATCATCCGTTTTACCTTCAAACAATGGTGGCACTTACGGAACATGGAAGACTATGTCTCTGCCAACCAGGAATTCTGCCGATCATCACAGGATCAAATACGTGCCCTGGATGATCGGCACGCTCTACTTAAATTTTGGGAATCCGAACTGCTGCCTCGCAGCCGCGAGGCAGACCTGCGTTTACTGTTGGCGACAGATTACTCCAGTACTTACACAATGGCATTACGCAAAGAACTGCTTATCCAGCTAGATGAGGCGCAGGTAGATGTGATGCTTACAAATCGATCAAACGGCGAAAATAGTCTCGAATGCCTGGCACCACTCCTCGGGATATCACAGGTCGCCAGTGGTCAGCTCAGCCGCACGGAATATTTGGCTCGTTGGGGGCATCGCGGTCCGCATGAGTTTGAATTATCACTGTCATACCCCGCGGAAGATCCAAACTGGCTCGATAACCAAATTGCTCACCTCCGCAATTCCCCGATTGATGTCAAAAACCTGCGTGCCGTGCGAATACAGGAATTCGAGGCTACCTGGCAGGAATATAAAAAGCACTACCCGCAGCAAGCTGGTGAAATGAACAAACGTCTTGCTGAGGCCTCACGTCGGGCACACCTCCGCGAATCAGCCCGTTCGGAATTGACAAAAATAGCGATGCTTATGCGGACATTTGCTCTTCAAGCCGGGCAGCTGACCGGTGTCGGAGAGGATGTATTCTTCTTGACCATCGAAGAATTGTCCGCTCTTTTAGCTGGAGAACAAATATCCGCCGTAAATTATCTCTCACGCCGGCGTGAGACATATGAGCGCTACCGCGCACTCCCACCCTATCCGCCGATCATTAACGGCCGTTTTGACCCAATCCTGTGGTCAGCTGATCCCGATAGACGCAGTGAGTTCTATGATGCCCACAGGCAGATAGAACCTAACGCCTCTGCTCATAATGAGCGTCTTATTCGTGGCTTGCCGGGATCTGCCGGAGTGGTGGAAGGGATCGTTAGGTGCCTCGGCGATCCGGAAGAGGGTAATGTGCTGCAGCCTGGCGAAATCTTGGTCGCACAGCACACCAATGTTGGCTGGACTCCGCTGTTCCCGCTTACGGCTGCGATCATCACAGATATTGGCGCACCCTTATCACATGCTGCAATCGTGGCGCGCGAACTTGGCATCCCCGCAGTGGTTGGTTGCGGAAATGCGACCAGCAGACTGGCTGACGGTGACCTGGTTAGGGTGGACGGGGCGCGAGGAACTGTTGAGATCATCTCCGAAAAGCAGGTGTAATTGCCTGTGATCTCGGATTATTTTCTCCGAGTTAATTTCTCGTATCAAGGGTCGCAGAAAGCGGGCGAGATCAATTCAGCAGGCATGCCGCTTGGTGACCGTCAGCGAATGTTGTCAGCTGTGGGTCCGTCTCAGAGCACATTGGCTCCGCAACCGGGCAGCGTGGGTGGAATCGACAACCTGCCGGTAAGTCTACTGGATTTGGAGGATCACCTTGTAAGATGATACGGTCATGGCGCTTACGAGGATTGGGCACCGGGATTACGGATAGCAGTGCTTTGGTGTACGGGTGGGCGGGTGCGTTCAATACTTGTTCAGTTGAACCAATTTCCACGATACGTCCTAAATACATCACTGCAATTCGATCGGTAAAATGGGCAGCTGTCGCTAAATCATGCGTGATGAACAGGATGGAGATGCCGTGTTGAACGCGCAGATCCGCTAGTAAATTTAGGATTTCTGCCCGTATGCTCACATCGAGCATGGACACAGGCTCATCGGCTAACAAAACGATCGGGTCGAGTACCAGTGCGCCAGCAATGACAACTCGCTGGCGCTGTCCCCCAGAGAGCTCGTGTGGGTATCGGTCAGTGTAAATCTCAGCTGGTTTCAACCCTGCATCTTCTAACGCTTTACGGACGCGTTCTGCGCGTTCCTTCTTGCCACGCAGCATTCCGTGCACTTTTAAAGGTTCGGCAATAGTCTCGCCAATGCTGATTAAGGGGTTTAGTGATTCGTAGGGGTCTTGGAATACCATCTGGATCTTGCGGCGCATTGCCTTCAATTCCTTGCCCTTAAGATGAGTCACATCCTGGCCGTTGAAAATAATCGTGCCTTCGGTTGCGTGTTCCAATCCCATCAACGTGAGTGCTAAGGTTGATTTCCCACACCCACTCTCCCCCACCAAACCTAAGACTTCGCCGCGCCCCAGAGCAAAATCGACGCCGTCGACTGCGTGGACAAAGCGGTCTGTGCTTTGCCGGAGACCACCTGAATCGTGCGGGAAGAGTTTCCGTAGCTGACTTACTTGGATGATTGATTCTTCGCTCATATCGAGTTTATCAAATGGCAGGTTGCCCAATGGTTGCTGCTAAGTTGGTAAGGATAGGGAGCTTTGCGGTGGCATATGTCTATCGCAGCGGGGCACCTTGGGGCGAAGCGACAGCCGTCTGGCAGCGCATCTAGTCTTGGGGGATACCCTGGAATTGCAATCAGCTTGTCTTTGGGGCGAGTTAAATCTGGGAATGCCCCTAAAAGTTGTTGGGTGTAAGGATGCTGTGGGTAGTTGAAGATTGTATCGACACTGGCGTACTCCGCCAACACACCACCATACATCACCAAGACCGTATCGCAGATTTCAGCAACTACCCCTAAATCATGCGTAACTAATATGACAGATAAACCCAAACGATAGCGCAGGTCATCCAGCAGTTCCAGGATCTGGGCTTGGATCATGACATCCAGGGCGGTCGTCGGTTCGTCTGCGATGACAATTTGTGGTGCACAGGCTAATGCCATTGCGATCAGTGCTCTCTGGCGCATCCCACCAGAATATTGGTGAGGATATTGGTTTTTGCGGTTGGCACCGATACCCACCAATTCTAAGAGTTCAACAACTCGTTCCTCTAACCATGCTTGGCTGCGAACCAGGTTATGCGCGATAATCGCTTCAGCGATTTGATCTCCGATTGTGCGTACGGGATTCAAAGCATTCATCGCCCCCTGGAAGATGATCGAGATGTCCTTCCAGCGAACATCTTGCATATCGTTTTCGGAAAGAGCCAACAAGTCTTGGTCGCGGAATCTCACCTGTCCGCTGGTGATACGTCCAGCAGATGGCAGCAATCGCAGGAGACTGAGCACAAGGGTGGTTTTCCCGCAACCGCTTTCGCCGACCATTCCCAGCATCTCGCCTTCGCGCAGCAGGAAGCTGACGTCTGTCACTGCATGTGCTGGGGGCTGTCTATCGCTGACAAAATCAACCGAGATATTTTGTACGTCCAGTAAGACAGGCGCAGATGCCAGCTCAGGTTTTCGAGGTTGGTCCTCTATATCGGACCGGGTCTTTTTTGCTCGGGAGGTTGAACTGGTCATATCATTTTGTTTCAACCCGGCTTATCATCTCAGGTCCAACTGCTAGATGGTGAGTTTCCATTCGAGGATTCAGGATTTGCTCCATTCCATGTCCAAGCAGGGTGCAACCTAATACCACCCATACGATACCAAATCCGGGTGGAACTAACGCCCACCAGGCGCCGGCACTCATCGCACCGCGCGTGAAGGCATAGTTAAGCATTTGTCCCCAGCTTAGAGTAGTGGGGTCAGATAGGCCAAGAAAGCTCAGTGTACTTTCATTCAGTATCGCTAAAGAGATGACCAAAACAGTATTGGCGACCATCAATGGCAGGACCAGCGGCAGCATATGGCGGCGGATAATATACATATTTCCAGCGCCGATGGATTTTGCGCGTAATACAAATTTCCGTTCCTTTACCGATAGCGTTTGGGACCGTACTAACCTAGCGGTTCCGGTCCAGCCTAAAATACCGATCACAAAAATAATGTTTAATAGGCTTGGTTTGGTTAGGGCGACCAGGACTACTGCCAATGGCAGGTCTGGTATAACCAGCATGATATCGGTGATGCGCATCAGCCCATTCTCCACTTGCCCACCGTAGAAACCGGCGGTGATGCCGATCGTCCCACCAATCGCGATAGATATGAACGAAGCAAAGAATCCTACAATCAAGGATACGCGAGCTCCATAAACGAAGTTTGAAAGGACGTCTTTACCGGCATCATCAGTACCCAGCCAATGCTCTGGACTTGGTGGTGAGTATATATCATCTATGATGATTTTTACTGGTGCTTTCGGATCGTAGGGCGCTATCAATGGAGCAAATACAGCCATCGCGATCGCCAGCAACAGCATCAGTAAACCGAAAATACCCATCTTATTACGCCCTAGCTTTCGCCAAAATCCGCGAAAACTAGCGACCTCTACCTGATTGCTCATCTAATTAGCCCTTACGCGAGGATCAAGATGCGTATACCATAAGTCTGCGATGAGATTAGCTAAAATGACACTCACAGCAATGATTAGGAACGCACCTTGCAGCATGGGGTAGTCGCGCCGGCCTACCGCCTCAAATATGGTTTGCCCTAACCCAGGCCAAGAGAAAACAGTCTCGATTTGAATTGCTCCTGCCACGGTAAAACCGAGATTTAGGGCAATGATCGTGACCATTGGGAGCATTGAATTGCGCAGCGCATGGTCTTTTAGCACTTGGTAAGTGCTTAAACCTTTGGCTTTTGCGGTCAGAATGTAATCTTCCGAAAGCACGTCTAGCATCGTGCTGCGCATGATGATCATATACTCTCCGATGAAGACGATGGTAAATGTCAGTGTCGGCAGGATCATATGTCGTCCGATATCCAGCAACTCCTCCCAAGTAGTCGCAAAATGTGCGCCAGGTGTGGCTTTTCCACCGATCGGCAGTTCGAAATACCTGCTGCCTAGGAAAAGCAAAATAATTCCCAACCAGAATGTGGGCAAACTCCATGCAATTAAGCTGCCTACCAGTGCGCCGTAGTCGAGCTTGGTGTGCAATTTCCAGGCAGCGATCACTCCTAATGAGATGCCGATGATGATAGCCAGGATTTGACCGACGCCGATTAGCAGGATCGTATTCCATAGCCTCTCTAATAAGATATCCGAAACCGGACGGTTGCTATGATAGCTGATACCAAGCTCACCACGCAGTAAGTTTCCTGCGTATATAAAAAACTGAGTCTGGAGGGGATTAATGGCACACGCGCCAAATTTCAGGGGATTTATAGATTCAAAGCAGTTAATCACCGGTTTATCCAGGCCAAATCGGACCCGGATCGCTTCTATAGCATCTTGGGTTAGGCGCGGATCGCGGATACCTGCTCGGGCGGGGTCTCCAGGGAGAATCCTGAAGAGAAAGAAATTGAGGATAATAACAAAAAAAATGGTAAGCAGCGACCAGGTTAGTTTACGTGCGATATAGCTATACCGTATCAATGGTCGTCTCCATGTATTCAACCCGATACAACAGCCACCCAGAGGCTGGTACTTTCAGCTCTGGGTGGCTCTGCTTGCATATTAGGTCAGGTTTACGGTCGTTTTCTCCAAATGGTTCCTGTCTGAGCAAGATTGCGGATCCACCCGCCACGAACTTGCGTTAAGTATCACGCACATATCCTATGGTACTGGTTCGATGACCGTCAGCGATGAAGGATCCTCCAATGCCACCTTTGGTTGGTCAGTTACCCAACCGGTGAATCGATCTGTACGGAAGGCTTCTGTAGCCTGTGCGTAGTACGGAATGATATATGCGATATCATCATGTAAAAGTTGTTGCATTTCATATATGATACTTCGCCGCTTGTCTGGGTCAAGTTCGGTGGCCTGTTGGGCGTAAAGGTCATCAAAGACGGAGTTTGAGTACCCGGTTTCGCTGTTGCCGGTCGGAATTTCGTCTGTCAGATGTACACTCAGCAAGAAGCCTGGATCAGGATCTGAGCCCCACCCCCAGATGATGATATCGAAATCAAATGTCGGGCAGCAGACCGAGGTTAGCGCATCAGGGTCTAAGGCTTGTGGTTCAAGCTTGATGCCCACTTGCTCCCAGGTTTCGGCCAAAAGTTCGGCGATCCGGGGCGCGGTGCTGCTGTCATTCGGCCAGAACAAACGAAAGATGAGAGGATTTGTCCCATCTGGCATATCCCGTACACTATCCCCATCGGCATCAACATAACCGGCTTCATCCAAGATAAGGTTCGCTTCGTCAATATCGAAAGCGTAGTCAGCGATCGCATCGTTGTACCATACCCCTAAACCATCCGGGATTAGAGTGAGACCGGGAGTCCCCAAACCAAGCAGAACGACATCGATGATCTTCTGCTTATCTGTGGCATGTGCCAGTGCCAAGCGTACATTGCGATCTCTCAGTGCGGGATGACCAGAGCAAATACCGTCTTCCGCTGGGCAATTCTCTTCAGATGTCTGGTTGGGGATGATATCGGTTACCTCAGGTGCCAAAGGTGCGCCAACGACTAGTTCGACATTATCTGCATTCTTGAGAGTCGGAACCGCGGTGTTGGGCATTTCAGTAATCATGTCAACCTGACCAGTCACCAATGCTTGGACGAGCGCGTCCTGATTGTCGAAGGTTTGAAAAACGGCTTCATCGATCTTAGGTGGATTTATGGGGTGATTTTTATTGGCGGTAAGATGGACGAACTCACCTTGGGCGTACTCAGTCATCACAAAGGCACCTGTGCCGACCATTTCCTCATTCTCAAATTCGACCGCCCCGACAGGGTCATCATATTCTGCCCAGATATGTTCCGGTATCACATACAAGAACACCAACTGGCTCTCCATATTCGGGATCGGTTCCGAAAGTGTGATCACCAGTGTGCTGTCATCGGTTGCTTCAACGCTTTCGAAGTATTCGGTGTAAACGGGTAGGTAGGGGAAATCTTCGTGGCTTTGGTAGAAATTGTATGAGAATGCGATGTCTTGAGCAGTGAGCGGTTCACCATCGCTGAAAACGAAGTCTGGTCGGATTTTAAATGTCCAAACAGTGCCGTCTTCCGAGAGTTCGTAGCTCTCCGCGAGAGTCAGCTCGTATGTGCCATCTAGCTGCAGGTCGAACATGGTGTCATAGACCAGCTCGAATGTCGTGTATGCCTCTGCAAGTACAGCTGTTCCCGGGTTGAGCGTGTCCGGACTACCGCCCCAACCGACACGCAATGTTACCAGTTCTGCAGGTGCCGCAGGCTCTTCCACTACAGGTACCTCAGGCTCTTCAACTACAGGTGCTTCGGGTTCCTCAACTACCGGCGCTTCGGGTTGAACTTCAGCAACTATGGTTGGTGTAGCTGTTTGGCCCCCACACGCAGTCATAACCAATATCAATAGTACGATCAAGACTGCCGGGAAGTATCTTTTGGAAATCATCTTCTTCCTCCTTAAAAATTGGATGACCCCGCAGGGTCACTCTGAAAGGGTGTATCGCTTTTCGTAGAATCGCCTTTGAGCCCTCATCCTCCGCATAAACCCCTCGAGGGTGAATTATTAAGTTGTAGGGCGTGTTCCAGGTGCTTCCCAAACACCACACGCCATTGTAATGGTTGTTTTCTCCATGTGTGACATGGAGACCGATAAGGCTTGTTAGGGCGGCGATAATCTAGAAATTCTGTCATTGATTCTCCACGCTTTTTGCGATACTGCTATGGGGAGAAAACCACCTGTAGCCATGTTAAAGATATTAGATTTATACACTTAATAACCCTCTATGTCAATTATACTGGGGGTTAAGTATCGTGAGGAAAAATTTGTTTTTATAGCTTGGTTCACAAATCATGATTGCTGTCTGGCAGCTTCAAGTATCTCATCCAGCGCATCAGCTTGTTCTTCGGAAAGGGGCGGGACATCATGCTGTGCGAGGATCTCCTTGACTTTCTCTTGGGCGTGTTGAACGACGGTTTCACGACCTGCAAGACACCACTCATCCCAGCTGATTTGCTGGACAGCTAGAGTAGGCCGCCAAACCTCACCTGCCCTTAGGTGTCTCACCGTGTGCATTTCGGCGGCATAGCTGTGGTTGCCGTTCATCACTTCTTCGATTACCTGAAGCGCCAAAGTGTCTGCGTTAACCTTGAACCCGCTGATCAGTCTTCTCACCATACTGATGATTTCATTATCAATTATCATTTGTTCTGGGCAAGAAAGTATGCCCCCGGCCATTTCGCCAATGCCAGATAATTCATCTGCCCCCGCAAGCGCTGGTACCAGCGCATTTAAGGCGCGTTCATATCCATTTTGGATATCTAGTCCATAAGTGCTGCATGATAGACCATACACATTCACCGGCAGACCATAATAATGACCTAGTTGGACCGTAGCTGCACCTGCTAAACCTGTTTCAGGATTGCCCCATGCAGGTCCAAATGAGCGCATATTAGCAGGGGCTAATCGTCCACAATAGATAATCGGCAAGCCTGGTTGAACCGCTTGGGTTAATGCGATGGTAGCGAGATTCTCTGCATTCTGCTGTGCGAGCGCACCAGCCATGGTGATAGGTGCTGTCAATCCCAAACTAGGGCAGGGCAGTGGACCCAGCGGGATATTCCGTCGAGCTATCTCAATCACCGTTTGCGTGATCTCGCGGGGGAATTTCAACGGGCTGATCGGGGATACACCGAGAGAGATCGATTCCTGGTCATCACAGACGACTTTCATCATTTCTGCCAGGTAGCCGACATCTGAGGACCGGTGTACTCCAGGACCGTTGATGGGCTTGAGTGTATGCCGGATGGTTTGATCAAACATCGCCAGCGTGACCATATTGCTGGGTACATCCTGAGGGGTGTAGAGTGGCGTAACCGTCGTGACATACTCCAGCGCATCGAGCAGCCGGGCGCTCGTGGCAACGTCTTTGCTTGATGCAGGCCGGATGGTGCCGGCATTGATATCAAGCACCTCCCGGGCACCTCCGAGATTGTGAACGTGCATCGATCCGCCGCCAAGAGTGGCCGATCCGGCTCTGCCAGCGATCTTTACTTGTGCCGGACAGCTTTTCATCAGCCCCTCAATTAGATCGGCTGGCAATAATATCCGCCCTTTTTTCTCCACTGCACCATGGTCACAAAGGATCGACCGCGCCTCTGGGTCATCCATTTGGACGCCGATATTTTCCAGGATCCCTAAGGTTGTACTGTGAATGGCTTGAATTTCATCTGCCGATAAGATGGTTAGATTCACTTTTTCACTCATACCTTATGCATATCTAATTGAAGAACCGCCCATACTAACTGGCGACCAGTTTCCCTTCCAGGTAGCGTTTAGCGGTCTCGGCTAAGATCGCAGCGCCAATTGGCAAGGCACTCTCATCGATATCGAATGTAGAAGTATGTAAATAGCGCGGATCACTTCCGGGTTTTTTTACACCCAATCGAAACATCGCACCTTTTGCCAATCTGGACATATAACTGAAATCTTCGGCGCCCATAGTGCGCTGGTCTTTGCAGACACGCGGGCTGCCGAGCAAGTCGCCCCCGACCATACGCAGCCAACCCGCTACTTCAGGATGGTTATATTGAGCGGGATATCCCCGCTCTATCTCTAATTTATAGTCACCGCCCAAAGTTTGGGTTAGTTTCAAGGCACGTTCTACTTCTTCTATCAATTTGTGGCGCACCTGATCATCGTAGCTGCGCAGCGTGCCCTCTATGTGCACGGATTCGGGGATGACATTGTCCGTAGTCCCACCTCGGATAACCCCCACCGATACGACGTTAGGCTGTAGTGGATTGACTTGACGGGAAGGGATTGCATATAAAGTGTTCAATACCAGATTGGTCAGCCAGATTGCGTCAATCACTTCGTGAGGATATGCCCCGTGACCGCCATTGCCGATTATATCGGCCCGAAAAGTGTCGGCTGCAGCCCCAACAAAACCATCTTCACAGCAAATGAATCCTGTGTCCAATGTGCCATCGACATGCAAGGCGATAATCGCCGCGACGTTTTCCAGTACTCCGTCTTCGATCATGCGCGGCGCGCCGCTGATGCCTGCTTCATCAGCGACCTCCTCGGAGGGCTGAAATATAAGCCGCACTTGTCCAGGAAGAATTTCTTGACTCAATAATTGTGCTGCACCTATCAGGATTGCGGTGTGCGCATCATGCCCACAAGCATGCATCTTTCCCGAAATATTAGAGCTATAGCTGACATCATTGGCTTCCGTGATCGGTAAAGCATCCATATCGGCCCGAATGGCGATCACTGGCCCATCTACCTCCCCTAAATAGCCAACCACACCCGTTTTACCGACACCGGTCTGCGTTTCGATGCCCATCTCTGACAGAGTGTTGGCGACCAATTCCGCTGTTCCGTATACATCAAAGCCTAGCTCTGGGTTTTGGTGAATCGTCCTTCTCCATTGGGTGAGGCGCTTCTGTATCCGGGTAGCTTGTTTGAGCATCTATTTTTCCTTATATATTTTTTGCCTTTGGTCCATAACTTTTAGCCGCTCGTTTTTGCTGCCGCAGTTTGTACTGCAGCTTGATCTCTTGAATAATTTCAATTTTTTCTTCGATGGCCGCGTCTAACCACAAATTGCCCTTCTCAGCTCTTCCTAAACGGCCATCACCGTAAATACCGCTCTGCGTATCATCGCTCCAGGGAGGGTTCGCAATCAACCTACCTCCCTCCACCCAATCCATATTGTAGTTGGGTGTGGAAATAAAGTCGCTCTCTGTAGTCGCTTGTTCCATATACACCAGATCCGGGCGTAAGTAAAGGATGTAACTTGTTTCAAGCTCCCCACCATGACCCATCCCTCCCAGCTTGCTTTCCCGGATTTCTTCCAAGGCTGCGCCGGTCGTATGTAGCCACTCGGTCGCGATGAAAGTATCGGGGAAACGCTCTCCAGCGGCTTTGATGATATTGACCAAGTGGGAGTGGTTCCCACCATGCCCATTTGAGAAATATATCATCCTTGCACCAAGCTTGAAGAGTTTTTGGACGATCGCCAGGAAGTAATCTTCAAACACTCTCCCGCCGATATTTAGCGTACCGGGGAACTGCCGGGTATGTGTGCTCACCCCATACGGCCATACGGGTAAAGACAGAATCTCATCACCTAAACGCTCTTGCAAGCCTTGGGCGATCGCTTCAACGATTAAACTGTCGGTGCTCAGCGGCAGGTGGTAGCCATGCTGTTCGGTATGACCAGTATTGATCACGACGATCTGCTCCCGAATGTTCTCAAAAGAAAGTGTATCTTGATGCTCTTCTAAAACGGGAGTGATCTCTAACTTGGTTACCCGAGAAAATGGCTGCTTTTCTTCCCCGATGAGAAATTTGATCTCGCGGAATCCTTGGCCTAAAAGTTCTCTCTGGATGCCTCTCAAGACCCGTGCAAAAAGGTTTTGGGAAACCTGTAAGGGTGCCAGAGGCTGTTGGTTGGTCCGCTTGAATCCATACGGTATCGTTGGCAGGACAATTACCTGATTAACCCCCAACAAATCAGCTGCTTTTTCGATTTGATCAAATTCATTACCACACGGGATGACTACCGGAATCGCACGCGGTAATTGGTCAATTTGTGGCCAGGTTAGCTCAGCATAATGATATATTTCCATCGCCTTGCGGAAAAACTACAGCAGGTAATAATCTAAGAATCGTTCCATCGTCTGGTAAAAATGAAGCACATTACCTTTTTGCAGAAACCCGTGTCCTTCATCTTCATATACGATGTATTCAAATGTTTTTCCCGCTCGAGTAAGTTCTTCAACCAGCTGTTCGCTTTGTTTTGGATGTACTCTGATATCTTTCTCACCGTGAAAGATGAGCAGGGGAGATTGGATATTGGCGACTTCATATATCGGGGAGCCCGCTTTGTAGCCAGCCCGATTCGTTGTTGGATGACCCATTTGACGCTCGAGATCCTCTCTTCCTGGTCGATCGCCTTGGGCCCACGAGCTCAAGATGTCACAGTCGCCAAACTTCGCAACGCCGCATTTGAAGCGGTATTTCGGATCACGGGCCAGTGCTAAGACAGCTAAATAGCTGCCATAGCTGGCACCATAAATACCAAGCCTTTGTCCATCAACCCAAGCAAGCCCAGCCAAGTAATCAGCGGCAGACAGCATGTCTTGTGTGTCCACTACACCCCAATTATCGTGAAGGGCGTGCTGGTGGGCAAGCCCATTCCCGGTGCTGCCTCTGTAATTTGGTGCGAGTACTGCATAGCCCTTCGCAGCCAACCATTGCGGCAGCATCTCCCAATAACGGGCGTGTTCGTCCGTTGGTCCACCATGCGGATAGACGATGGCCGGACATGGCTGCTCGGGGGAGGCATTTTTTGGCCGGTAGATGAAACCCGGGATTGTGTGCCCCTCGCTGCTGTATTCGATAAAATCAGGAGATACTAATGCGGCGGCGGTCAATATCGGTGGCTTTGTGTGGGTCAGCTGGGTAGTTGTTTTACTTTTTACATCGACCTGAAATATTTCTGGGGGTTGAGTTGGGCTCTCGTATTCAAAGGTTATTGATTCACCATCCGGGCTCCAAACAGGCAGGTTATGCCACCCATCGGCGATATGTATTGCCGACAAATGCCTAGAGCTAAGCTCGAGTGTATATAAGTCTCCTGTACTCTGATGGTTAAGGACGAGCGCCAACTGCTCCCCAGTTGGGTTCCAGGCATAACTTAGCACATCTTTCTTCTCACTGGTTAGTTGGTCTGTCTTTCCATTTATGGGGTCTAAAAGATAGAGATTCCGCCATCCGTCCCGGTTGGAAATGAATGTGATCTGTTTACCATCCGGTGACCAGCGTGGTTGGGTGTCCATGACTTTATCAAGCCCAGTCAGGTGCTTGATCTCCCCGTCAATAGTAGAGACCACGCAAATTTCTGAACGCAATAAATCTACCTGAGGGTGATACACAAAGACAACGCTGCTTCCATCAGGTGCGGGCCGGGGGTCTGAGACATCAGCTTCAAAGCGGGTTAATGCCGTTGGCCACTCCCCATCAAGCGTTGTCCAGCAAAGGTTATAGAAATCTTTTCGTTCGCTTAAAAAGTAGATCTTCTTCATGTCCGGACCGAAGATCGGACTGCTATCGCCTAGTTCAAAATCTGTTATTCGGCGAGCTTTTCCACCTGCACTTGGCACCACCCAGATATCATCTTTCGCCACGTAAGCCAACCACGTGCCGTCCGGGCTCCAATTTGGCTTCGCATCTGTCCAGATAGTTTGTTCTGGTCGATCGAAGGTTAACCGCAGCGGCCATCCGGGTATATCCCGTTTAATGATATAGATGTCGCTGTTCCCCTCCCGCTGCCATACAAATGCAATTTGTTTACCATCCGGAGAGGGACTATGGTGGTGTATCAGGTTCACACCTACCAACAGCTCATCTGTCCATGGCTCAGGAAGTTTTCTATCTGGTCTGGATTGTGCTGGCCATCCGTTGGGGGCTTGTTTTTTAATGGTAGCTTTCATCCGTGAAAACCCTCCCACGATCATTGATATCCGCGGATTATACTGCTTATTATCCCCGGCAATACGATGAGATTTTGTTTGTGTATCTGGTGGATTGTTGCGTTAATATGATTGCGTTTTCTGGAACAAAGAATATAATCTCAAATATCTACAGCAAGCAATTAATAATGGAGGGTGAAGTATGTCACGCGCTAGGATCAGGGATTTGGGTATAAACATTGGCTACCTGCCGACAGGACCCCAAAATGCCATTACTGATGTGCCAAGTGTCTTGGTTGGCCACCATACTCTCATCTACGACCAACCCGATATATCTAGAACTGGTGTGACGGTTGTTCTGCCGCGCAGTGATAGGAGCCGCGAAGATCATGCCTTTGCCGGTTATTATTCGCTGAATGGTTTTGGAGAGATGACTGGATTACTTTGGCTGGAGGAATCTGGACTTTTAGGATCACCAATCGGGCTGACGAACACCAATCAAGTAGGTGTGGTTCGTGATGCGTTAACCGAGTATTCTGTGATCCAGCACTCAGGTCGTGGCTTCGGGCTTCCAGTCGTTGCTGAAACATGGGATGGTTGGCTAAATCATATGGATGCGTTTCATTTAACCAAGGAACATGTTTTCTCCGCCATCCAGAATGCTGGGTCTGGACCAGTTCCCGAAGGTAATGTGGGTGGTGGGACAGGCATGATTTGCCACGATTTTAAAGGTGGAATCGGGACAGCCTCGCGTATCGTGGAAAGCAATTTTGGTGCCTATACTTTGGGTGTATTGGTTCAGAGCAATTATGGAGATCGTAGGGATTTGCGGGTCAACGGTATCCCGGTAGGGCTTGAACTTGGCCCAGATGTCGTTCCGCTTCCATGGGATACACCGCAGTCTGGTGGTTCGATAATCATCATCATTGCTACAGATGCCCCGCTGATCCCTTCCCAATGCAAAAGATTAGCCAGACGGGCTGCGATAGGTTTGGGCCGCGTGGGGGGGATTGGAAATAATGGCAGCGGAGATATTTTTCTTGCCTTTGCCACAGGGAATCATATCGATAGCGAAATTGAGAGTCCTTATCAACTACACATGATCCCCAATCATCTGTTAGATCCCTTCTTTGAGGCGGTTATCGAAGCGGTTGAGGAATCAATTATCAATGCACTGTGTGCAGCCGAAACCATGCAAGGATACAAAGATCACACGGCTTATGAATTGCCGCTTGAGGACCTGAAGAAGATTCTACAGCGTTATTCGGGTTGCAGTCAAAATCAGTGAATCTCTACTCATCGTCTTTCACGATGATGCGCGCATCTAGTGCTACACAACCCTCCCCTGCATGGAAAACGCGCAGCGGGTTGATGTCCAGTTCTCGGATTTGTGGGTTATCTACGAGCAATTGGGATACGCGGAGGATGGCATCGACGACCGCGTGGATATCCGCCGGTTTATGACCTCGGGCGCCGGTTAGGATTGAATACCCCCGCAAGCTTTCGAGCATTGCTGTGGCTTCACTGCGAGTGATCGGTGCAACCCTTACATTTACCTCTTCAAAGATTTCGACAAATATCCCCCCTAACCCCACCAATACTACCGGTCCAAAATGTGGGTCTTGCCTTCCACCGAGGATTAGCTCTCTCCCTCCGGTGATCATCGGCTGGACCAAAACTCCATCGATGTTGGCTTCAGGATAGGCATGCTGGATACGTGCCATCATATCTTCGAAGGCTGCCCCTACTGCCGCACGGTTGCGCAGGTTAAGTTGCACACCGCCTACATCTGATTTGTGCGAGATCTGCTCGGCAATTATTTTTATGGCTACGGGATAACCAATCTGTTCAGCTGCATCCTGGGCTTCTGCCACACTTATCGCGCTGAGGCTGGTGGCCGTTGATACTCCGTAGATCTCAAGCATATCCAATGACTCAGAAAGCAGCAGATCACGGCCATCGGATTTCGCTTCATTTAGTATGTCTTGTGCGGAACCTCGATAAACGTCAAAGGTTGGAATCTCTTCTTGCTGATGCCTCCTCTCTGCCGAGCAGCAGTAATTAAAGCTCATTCTCAGAGCCCGGATCGTCTCGACTACCTGGGTGAAGATTGGGAAATTATACGTTTGCTTCAGATCATTGACTTCTTGGGCGGCAGCAGAGATGTAGTAGGCGACCGGTTTATTGTATTGTTCCACCAATTCCATCAACCTCTCCAGTAATTTACGGCTAGTCAGGTTTTCTCTTTCAGAGAGCGAAGTATGCAGAAAAACAACCCCGTCTACATCTGGCAGCTGTAAGGTCCGTTCCACGATTTGTCCATAGAGATCCAGGTCAAACAGGTCTCCCAGGTCAAGTGGATTTGTCAGTCGAATGACTGAGGCGCGGAAGTTATTTTCGATCTCGCGTAGGAAACTGTCCGGGAAATGAGCTAAGCTAAACCCGGATACCTCGCAAGCATCCGCGGCGATAACTGCATGTCCTCCCGAACGGGAAATGATTGCTAGGTTCTTTCCTTTCATGGCTGGCAGTTCCAATATTTTTAGGTTATTGCCAAATGAAGTCGCATCGCTTACTCGAACAATCCCCGCCTGGCGGAAGGCAGCCTCGACGACTTTATCATCGCTGGTCAGAGATGCGGTGTGGGATAATGCGATGTTCTGCCCGAGTGTGCCGATATTCGACTTAAAGATTATGATCGGTTTTTCGGATCGGCGAGCGATATCCATTAATCTGCGTCCATCTCGGATGCTCTCCAGATACATAAAGATAAGCCCGGTACCCTCATCGCTGATCAAATATTCAAGCATATCCTCCGCATCGATATTGAGCATGTTTCCAACTGATACAAATTTATTTAATCCCAAGCCTTCATTAGCCATGATGTTTAGTGCACTCATCCCCACGCCGCCGCTTTGAGTGATGATCGAGACATCCCCATCCTTCACGAAACGTGTCAACCGGGGGAACGGTACGCAGAAACCGTTCTCCATATTGATCGCCCCGATACAGTTAGGTCCCACAAAAGACATCCCATATTTGTCGGCGATGGTAGACATCGACTTTTCCAGTTCCTTTCCTTGGGCAGTGTATTCTCTGAACCCTGCGGTCTCCACTATTGCCCAGCGAATTCCTTTCTGTCCACATTCCTCCAAAACAGACGGTACGGTATGAGCAGGGGTTAAAATGACTGCCAAATCTACTGGATCTGGTATATCGCCTACCGTTTGGTAGATCCGGCGCGTCTCAATCGATCCACCACTCGGCCCAACCGCATACACGATCCCGGTAAATCCATACTCAACCAGGTTAGCCACGATATTACGGCCGAGATTGGTTGGTTTGGCTGATACTCCGATGACAGCAACGCTGGTGGGATAAAATATTTCTCGCATTAGTTTTCCTCAGTTATCTACGCTCAGTAGTTTTTCGATTGAATCTATTGAAGCCGATCGTAATATTCTATTGCCATCTTCATTATACATTTGAACGATAGCCTCCGGATTACTTCCAGGTAATCCATACTGCACAGAGGGTCTGCGCTCACCAAAACCCCAGACTGATGTTGAGATCAGAAGATTTACCGAAGAAAGGATTGAATTGGTCAAAACTTGTCATATTTAATAGTAAAATATATTTCACACGTAGAAACCACATTGTGTAATTTACTCAATCCCAATTGAAACCAAAAGGAGCTATTGATGGCTAGTCTTAAAGAATATAAACCGGGAACGACTTTCTCGGGGGTGATCGGACGTACTTTCGATGTCTCAGAGCCAGCCTGGCCGGAGCCAAATCGGGCAAAAGAGGGCGCGCCGAATGTATTATTTATCGTGCTGGACGATACAGGATATGGGCAGCTTGGTTGCTACGGCAGCCCGATCGATACACCGAATTTGGATGCATTAGCCAACAATGGCTTGGTCTATACCAACATGCACACTACCGCGCTTTGTTCACCGACACGCACGTGTATCCTCACTGGTCGCAACCATCATTCCAATGGTATGGCCTGTATCACTGAGGCTTCCACTGGCTACCCTGGAGCGAACGGCAATATCCCATTTGAAAATGGCTTCCTCTCGGAGATACTGCTTCAAAAGGGGTACAACACCTACGCCCTCGGCAAATGGCACCTTACACCAGCCGACCAGATTTCCGCCGCTGGTCCGTATGATCGCTGGCCTTTAGGGCGCGGTTTTGAACGCTATTATGGGTTTTTGGGTGGTGAGACGCACCAGTATTATCCCGAGCTGATATATGACAACCATCAAGTTGAACCTCCTAGGACTCCGGAAGAAGGCTATCACGTCACCGAAGATTTGGCCGACAAGGCGATCAGTTTCATCGCCGATTCGAAACAAGTTGCCCCGAATAAGCCTTTCTTCATGTACTTCTGCACCGGAGCGATGCATGCCCCTCACCATGTCCGCAAGGAATGGTCGGATCGATACAAAGGCAAGTTTGACGATGGTTGGGAAGCCTATCGCGAAAAGGCCTTCACTAGACAGAAAGAGTTGGGCATTGTCCCGGCGGATGCCGAGCTTTCCCGACATGACCCAGATGTACCGAATTGGGATTCGCTCTCGCCCGAAGAACAGAAGCTCTATGCCCGGATGATGGAAGTCTTTGCAGGCTTCCTCTCGCATACCGACTACCACATCGGCCGGCTGATTGATTTCCTCAAATCAATTGGTGAGTTCGAGAATACACTCATCATGGTCATCTCGGATAACGGTGCCAGTTCCGAAGGTGGTCCTACAGGCTCGGTAAATGAGAACCTGTTTTTCAACAATGTGCCGGATAGTTTAGAGGAAAACCTGAGACTCATCGATGAATTAGGTGGGCCGAACACCTTCAACCATTACGCCTGGGGCTGGACTTGGGCGGGTAATACACCTTTCCGCCGCTGGAAGCGCGAGACTTATCGTGGCGGTATTAGCGATCCCTTCTTCGTCCATTGGCCAAAAGGGATCAAATCCAAAGGTGAAGTGCGGACACAATATACCCATGCCATTGACATGGTCCCAACAGTCTTGGATGCCTTGGGTATCGACTCTCCCGATTCCATCAATGGTGTCACCCAATCGCCCATCGAGGGTACCAGCTTTGCCCAGACATTTGAGGATGGCACTGCCTCTTCGAAACGGATCACTCAGTATTTTGAAATGATGGGCCATCGTTCGTTGTATCATGATGGCTGGCGCGCAGTTTGTCCATGGCCAGGTCCCTCATTTACCGAAGCGGGTGCATTTTTTGGCGAACCTATCCCGGCCGCGAAATTAACTGAGCTCGATGCCAACCATTGGGAGCTTTACAACGTAGCAGAGGATTTCGCTGAAAACCATAATATCGCTGCTGACCATCGCGATAAATTGATTGAAATGATTGCCACCTGGTATGTAGAAGCCGGTAAGTACAAGGTTCTGCCAGTCGACGGTCGCGGTACGTTGCGGTTTGCAGAAGAGCGACCACAAATTACTAAAGACCGCACCAGCTACACTTTCTACCCCGGTACGCAGTCGGTACCGTACAATGCAGGGCCTCGCTTATTAAATCGTTCGCACAGCATCACGGCTGAGGTCGATATCCCAGCTGGTGGTGCAGAAGGAGCGCTTATCTCCTTTGGTGGTACGGATGGTGGTTATTCCTTCTATATAAAGGATGGAAAGCTGCAGTATGTCCAAAACTATGTCGCCAAGCAGTATTTGCATGTCGAAGCGGCAGAGACAATTCCCTCCGGACGGCATTCGCTCCGCTACGAGTTTGAAGCAACCGGTGCCCCGGATATCGCCAAAGGAAAAGGTGCACCGGGGATGGGACAGCTGTATATCGATGGCCGCTTGGTTGGTCAAGCCGAGTTCCCGGTTACCACACCATTGAGCCTCGGCTTGACGGGTGGCATCTCGGTCGGCGCTGACCCGGGTGCACCAGTGGCGCCCTTCTACCAGACTCCCTTCGAGTTCACCGGTACAATCTACACAGTTACAATCGATGTCAGTGGTGATTTGATCAAGGATGATGAAGCGACCATGCGCATGATCATGGCGCGCCAATAATTTATATCTATCTAGTAGATGCGGCGGTCGCACGATATTGCGACTGCCGCTTTTTTAATCGTAATCGTTCCGGAACGATGATTTGGTGGTGAGTTGCTGTAGTTTAGTTAGCTGACACACTTTAAGTGTGATCATTGGTGATATCATCTGCTACAGAAATTTGGGCGATACCCCTAACTTCGTGGAGGGTTAGAGAGTGCAAGCATTCATAATCATAGTCCTCGTGTGTGTTTCAGCCCTGTTTTTGCTCTGGCTTGGTTTACGAGTAAAACCAAAGTCTTTCCCCGCATATGAGGTGGAAAGTACTGCCTCGCAACTGGTTGATCTACCTGTTGGCTTGCCGGGACCCGTAGCACGGTTTTTCCACAGCTTCTATGGTAATCAGATACCCATCTTGACCACCGCTATCATCACCGGACGGGCACAAATCCGGCTCTTTGGTATCACTTTCCCCTCCCGTTTCCGGTTTGTCCATCTCGCTGGCCAGGATTACCGCCATTATATTGAAGCTACGATCTTTGGTTTCCCCTTCGTAAAAGTGAACGAGTTCTATCTGGATGGTATCTCGCGGCTGGAAACACCTGGAGGGGTGATCGAAAATGAGTTCAACGTCAATCAAGCCGCGAATTTAGGTCTTTGGGCGGAATTGATTTGGCTGCCTGCCCTATTCCTCACCGACGAGCGCGTCACATGGAGCGAAATTGACGAAGATACTGCCTCAGTATCGGTGCCATTCGGGGATGAGGAGCAAACGATGATCATCCGGTTTGACCCTGAAACTGGGATGATCAGCCATTTGGAAGCGATGCGCTATCGAGATACGGATGACAAGCACAAAACATTATGGATCAATCAGGCACACGGGATGAATATAATTGGAGATTACAAAGTGTTATCTCCAGGGGCAGTGATCTGGTTGGACCAAGGCAAGCCGTGGGCGGTTTTTTCTGTCGAAGACGTGGTATATAATGTAGATATATCTGAATACCTCCGAAAACATGGAGTTTGATTATTTTTCATCTGAAAGTATTTGTGCGTGCAATCTAGGCAAACTGATCGTAAGCAACTCACTACATATCAATGGAATCATATAAGGAGTGCTGAAATGAAAGTCGAAAAGCGATTAATTGTGGGCTTACTGGTTATGGCAGCGATTTTAATTGGTTGCCAACCAGCGGATACCCCTACCGCTGCTACCCCTACGGTAGTGAGTGAGTCAGTGGATACCCCGCAGGCAGTGAAGAATCTTACTCCTCAACCTGCAGGTGATTCTCAGGTTACCCCAACCTCAACACCTGAAGCAGATCCGCGTGAAGAGTTGGGTAAGCCAACTTGGCGGGCGACCTTTGGCCCCGAGACGGATCAAACTTGGGGCTCATTCGACGACCAGCAGGCCAAAGTTGAGGTGCTCCCTGGGGGCTTAGTATTGACCGCCAAGAAAGACAACAGCTTTGATACATGGAGCCTGTCATATCCTACGCTGAGTGATTTCTACCTGGAAATTGTCGGTACCAGTGGACCTGTTTGCGCTGGTAAGGATCGCTATGGCCCAATTGTCCGGGCGCCCGAAAATAATATGGGATACATTTTCCAAATCAGCTGCGATGGTATGTTCCAGGTCCGCAAATGGGATGGTGAACAGTACACCGATATCGTTAAATGGACGCCCAGCGAGTATATTGTCCCTGGCTCGAATCAGACCCACCGGCTTGGATATATGGCTGAAGGCAGCCAGATGGCGGTTTACGTTAATGGGTTCTTGCTGGCTGAGTTTGATGATTCCAGCTATCCAGAAGGCAAGTTTGGCGTAACCATCGCTGCTTCAGACACCCAAGGCTTCACAGTTACAATAACGGATGCAGAATATTGGGAATTGCCCCAGTAATCGTTTGGCATGCTGTGGGCAATGAATAATTAATTTAGGGTGTATCGCCAGATGTAGTTTACGTCACTGCCTGGTATCAGTATGCCAGGCAGTTTTATTGCTTGCTTTTAGACCACTTTTCTTGTATGCTCTTATAGGAAAGGAGCGTTTCTGACATGGAGATAACTGCAGTAGCCATTGAAAAACCCGAGCAGATCAATTTCGTCTTAGGGCAATCCCATTTCATCAAAACAGTGGAAGACATCCATGAGGCCTTGGTCACAGCAGTTCCGGGGATAAAATTTGGGCTTGCATTTTGTGAGGCGTCCGGGAAATGTCTTATCCGCTGGAGCGGCACCGATGATGAGATGATTAAATTAGCCCAGAAAAATGCTCAGGTGATTGCTGCCGGTCATAGTTTTATCCTATTCCTTGGGGCGGGTTATTTTCCAATAAATGTCCTCAACGCGATCAAGCAGGTCCCCGAAGTTTGCCGGATTTTCTGTGCGACCGCCAATCCTGTGGATGTGATTGTGACCGAAACCACACAGGGTCGCGGCATCCTTGGAGTGGTCGATGGATTCTCTCCCCAAGGGGTGGAAGCCGAGCAGGATATAGAGTGGCGCAAAGGTTTTCTACGGACAATTGGCTATAAGGCATAGCCCGATCGAACCGTCACTTAAAGGGCCTAATAGTTCATTGGACATCTCTTGAGTGGGTGGCAATAATGCATATTGGGTCGGAGTAGATCCTATCCGCAAGGTTTGCAGCCATTACCCCAGTTCATACTGATTGATTATCAGCTCTTCAGGATTTTACCGAAATGACCTGAGAAGGTTTGCTCTCGACGATCTGGCGAAATCCAAATATTAGGGGCTTTTATGACCATGGATCAGGCTCTATTAGCCACTAAACTCTATATCCCACCTCCGCGTGGCGACCTGGTTCAGCGGGATCGTTTACTAAAAAAACTGCGCCAGGGGTTATCACGTAAACTCATCCTTGTTTCTGCACCGGCCGGCTTTGGAAAATCAACCCTGCTTAGTGAATGTGCGGCAAGTTGCGGGTATCCAGTAGCTTGGATCTCATTAGATCGTGCTGATAACAACCCTCACCGTATCATTGCCTATATGATTACTGCTGTGAAGAGTGTCTCTGCTGGTTTAGGGGATGACATCCTAGCAAGTGTCAGCGGTTCCGAACCACCAGCCATAGACGGTATCTTGACCAAATTCATCAATGATGTCGCTGCGGCAAAAACAGATTTCGTGCTGGTATTGGATGACTATCATGAAATTACCGCCGACAGTGTCCACAAAGCAGTGACTTTTATCATTGATAACCAACCTCCTACCATGCATCTCGTGATTTCGGGACGCGCAGATCCGCCTTTCCCATTGGCGCGGCTGCGTGCACGCGGGGACTTGTTTGAAATCAGAGTGAAAGATCTGCGGTTCTCACTAGAGGAAACCGCGATGTTCATTAACGACCTGATGGGTCTTGGTCTCACTGAAGAGGATATTGCTGCCTTAGATGTCCGTACAGAGGGCTGGATTGCAGGCTTACAAATGGCTGCATTGTCGATGCAAGGCCAGGCGGATACGGCCGCTTTTGTACGTTTGTTTTCAGCTAGCCATCGTTTTATTCTTGATTATTTGGTGGAAGAAGTACTTGATGGCCAGCCGGCCGTAGTTCAAAATTTCCTTCTGCGAACGGCGGTGCTCACCCGAATGTCGGCACCGCTGTGTCAGTTTATCTTGGCTGGTGAAGACGGTTTCAGCGATGATTTTTCACAACCTATCCCGATTGAAGTACAAAAGCACCAACTGACCAACTGCCAGGATATTTTAGAATATCTTGACGAGGCAAATCTCTTTGTTATTCCGCTCGATGATCGTCGCGGCTGGTATCGCTACCATCATCTGTTTAGAGATTTACTCCTTAAACGTCTGCAAAGTAGCTCCCCATCTGCGGAGAGAAAGCTTCATGCCGCAGCAAGTATCTGGTTTGATGAGAACGGCTTTGTTGATGAAGCGATTGACCATGCCTTTGCAGGCAGGGATTTTGAGTATGCTGCTGATCTAGTCGAGCGCTATGCACTGCAGTTCATCATTGAGAGCAGGCTGATAACACTCTCCAATTGGCTTGAGCGACTGCCCGAGTATGTTGCTGTGGATCGACCCTGGTTGTGTGTTTACCATGCGTGGACCAGGTATTGGATGGGGCAATGGGATCAGGTAGCCCCCTGCTTACTGATAGCGGAACATAAGCTTGAGCAGATTGCGAACACGGACGCGCCCCCTCTGCGAGAGCCGAAAGATCCATCTTTACTCACGAACGATATCCGCGGGAGTATCGCTGCCATAAAAGGTTACGACACCTCTACTACGGGAGATACTCCGAAGGTGATCCGACTTTTTAACACTGCGATGGACCTGCTCGATCAAAATGATTATATGTACTCACTGGCTAGTTTGGGTTTAGGCGAGGCCTATTCATTGACAGGTAATCATCAAGCTGGTATGCAGGCATTTTCAGAAACATGCCGGAATTCATTGTTGAATGGTTACCGCTCTTTAGCGGTATCGGCAACGACGTTATTGGGCGATGAATATTCTTTCCAGGGTTACCTTTCTTCAGCTGAGAAGGTATACATTGAGGCAATCGATAACGCGGCTGACCAAGCTGGGCAGCGGTTGCTAGCAGTGGGCTTTCCGATGGTGCGCTTGGGGGCTTTATACCTGGATTTGTGCGAGGTGGAGAGAGCCCAGCAGCTGATCCCTGAAGGGCTAGAACTGTGTCATCAATGGGGGCATCCCGGATTTCTGAGTGATGCTTATCTCAGCCAATTTAACTTGAGTCTTGCACAAGGTGATTTAAGTGTAGCGGAAAAAGATCTCGAAAAACTAGATTCTTTGATCCGGTCTGCCCATCTTGATACTACACAGTTAACCCTAGCGGATGGCGCTCACGTACTTTTTTGGCAGGCAGCGGAGGACTGGTTGTCATTAGCTGGCTGGATCAAAGAGAATCCTTGGGATGTTGGCGGAGAAATTGTTAATATCTACGAAGTATTGGAAGCCCTCAACTACGCACGTGCCGTAATTTATGAGGGGATAGCCCATCCAACCCGCCAATCGATTGAGCAGGGGCTGAAAATATTGGAAAGATTGCCTGCTGAAATTGGTGACAGCCGCTGGTTGAAATTGAGGGTGCAGACATTTATATTGCAGGCAGTCGGTTATCAGGCTCTTGCAAAAGGATCTCAGGCGGTTGAAGCCCTTCACAAAGCTCTAAAACTAAGTCAGGCTGCAGAATATATCTCACCATATCTTTCTGATGCGAACTATGTGGTTGAGCTACTCAAAGGCGCGGACTACCCTGGTATATCAAGTACGTACCTGGAGAAGATATTCCGGGCGGAGCACCAACGGGAATCGCGTACGCGAGTTTCTCACATACAACGTGAAAGAAAACTGCTGGAAACAGCTCACATTGGCTTGGTTGAACCGTTAAGTGAACGGGAGCTGGAGGTGCTGCGTTTGTTAATGACCAGCCTGACCAGCACGGAAATCGCCGCGGAGTTATATATTTCCGTCAGCACTGTACGAACCCATATTAAGAATATATACAGCAAGCTGGGTGTCCACAAGCGGCTTGAGGCTGTCCAGGTCGGTCGTGATCTAGACTTACTGTAATATATCTTTATACGTTTCTCCTCTCCTCCACCTTGCTAGGGGAGATTTCTCATTCTTCAGACGTCTTTTCATAATCCCCCACCGGAATACCTAATTTATAGGATGACGTTTCACCAAGGATATAGCTATCCTTATTATGATTTGATGGGTAAACCGCCGCAAATTTCGTCTATCGTGAAAGGCTATTCCGATGTTCAGTGAGCGAGATGTTTGGGTTCAAAGTATTCGTCGCCATGAGCTAGAAGAGGCTGCAAAAGGGCATCGTTTCGCCAAGCAGTTCCCGAGGCATAATCAAGCTGGTAGATCTTTGATCCACCCACGATTACATATGCTCGGAAAGTTGTTAGTAAAGCTCGGGATTTGGTTGCAGCGTCGTTACTCAGATTCGAACTGCTTTCAGCCACCTGCTCGAAGGTTATCAGGGCAGATCCATTAAGGGTGGCTATTCACCTAGCCCCTTTCCCGATTATCGACAATAAGGTAGTGCCGATGGCCTATGGACGTGAGTTCGACACAGAATCGATTTATAAAATAAGGGTCCGCGGGAGTATCAGCAGTGATTTGGATGATTGGTTTGAGGGTTTCAATGTCAAGCTGCTGAGCCAAAACGAAATCATGATCACTGGACCAATCGCTGACCAGGCTGCACTGCACGGATTTTTGGCTACGCTGAGCAACCTGGGGCTAACACTCGTTCACGTGGAACTCTTGGCGAACAAATAAGTTGATAACTGTGGCGTCTATTTGTTAACCGATCATGGCTGTCGCTGCCGATACACAAGGAAGTGGTGTAGTGGGCTCTCGCGTTTCTCCAGGAAGTTAGGGTTACCCGCCAGGGCAGCATAATCAGAGGGTTATTGGTGCAGGAATACCTTCTTTGTAAGCCCCAGGCGTTAAGGTTGTGAGGCGAGACAGAGGAGAGCGATCATAAAAAGCTTTTTGGGAAAGTCACCCCTTACCACCTCTCCTCTCAATAATTACAATTCTTATCTTCATTTTTTGTCATGTGGAACTACCAAAATCTCTTAATTTGCATAGAATTAAGCCTAAAGCGGATTTATCCAGGTTCAATCCAGAGGTCTGGGTACCTTGGGTTCAAATTGATACCTATCGCAGGTTGGTGATTTGTCGAGAGAAATACTAAGATAAAATTGGAATCTAAGCAGAGAAAAATTTCATTTATAATCGTGAAATGTTTACATCGGTTTCCATTAAGGAAATGTCCCGCGACAATAGCATCAGATTTACGTAGATAAATACGGGTGCTGATGGTAGATTTCCAGAGATGCTAATTTGCAGAGATTATAAGGAGTGCGTTCATGTCCAAAAGAGTTGCTATCTTAACCGGCGGTGGGGATGTACCGGGCTTGAACATGTGCATCAAGAGCCTGGTATACCAGCTGATCGATTCTGCTTATGAACCCATAGGCGTGCGTAAGGGCTGGCAGGGCATGATTAACTATAACCCTGCAGACCCATCTGCCTACAGCGAGCAATTCATTGAGCTAACCAAAAATATGGTGCGTTCGATTGACCGCACTCCCGGGTCATTTTTGCATTCGTCACGCCTCGATCCTCGCAAGCTGGGACCGGACAATGTGCCCGAGTTCATGGATGCAAAGGATCTTGAGTTTTTTGATTTAACAGATCACATCTTGAAAGCCATCACGGCGTTGGGTTTTCAAGCCGTAATTGTCCTGGGCGATGACGACATGCTGAATTTTGCTGCTCATCTCAGCCAGCGGGGTGCGCCGGTGGTAGCGATTCCGAAAACGATCCATAACAATATCCTCGGGACAGACTACACTTTGGGGTTTAGTACAGGCCTAGCCCGGGGCGTATCTCTCATTCACGATTTGCGCGCGTTAGCCGGGTCACGCGAACAAATCCTGGTGGTCGAGACTTTCGCTGCTCAATCCGGCTACAGCACGTTGTTGATGTCTTGGCTAGCTGGGGCCGACCGGACCATTATCCCAGAGGTCGAGTATGACCCGGAAAAATTATCCAATTTATTACTGCAGGATAAAAACCAGACCCCGGCAAATTACGCCGTCTTGGTGGTTACTGATGGATCGCACCCGCAGCCAGCAAAACTGGATAAATACGCGGAATTGTTTTCAGAGCCATCTGTGAACGGCGATTTATCGCTAGGGTTCCGGGGGAATGGTATGCTGGGGAGCGGTTTGATCGCTGCGAAACTGGTCTCCCATGTCTGTAGTGAGGAGGTGATTTACCAACCGCTTACCTATTTGCTGCGGTCTGGTTCACCGGACGGTCAGGACCTGCTCGGAGCAGCGAATTTTGCCCTCACTGCGGTTCATTTAATCAATCAAGGCAGCTTTGGGCGGATGACGGCCTTTGTACAGGAAAAAATGTGGACAGACGTGGATTTAGAGATCGTTCTTGGGGGAGTAAAAACTGTCGATATTTCAGATTGGTATGACGTGGAACGATATAAGCCGAAATTGTCTTTGATTTGGTCAGCCTAACAGTTTGAAGGTTTCGTTGGTGTTTGGAGAAGGCATATGAGCAGTAATGGCAGTAGCAATAATCATATCGTTAATCTAGTCGATATCACTAAAAACTTTCCCGTTGGGGATCGCGAGATAATTGTCTTGAAAGGTATATCCTTCGCTGTCGAACCCGGTGAATTCCTCTCCATAGTTGGACCCTCTGGAAATGGTAAATCAACTTTGCTGAACATGATCACCGGCATCGATCGGCCAACATCTGGAGAGGTCATCGTTACTGGCCGTAAGGTCCATAATATGAGCGAGAACAAGCTCGCCGCGTGGCGTGGCCAACATGTCGGTATTGTCTTCCAGTTCTTTCAAATGCTGCCTGCGCTGAGTTTGATCCAGAACATTATGCTTCCGATGGACTTTGCGAAGAAATATTCACGTAAGGAAAAGAGTAAGCGTGCCATGGAGTTGCTGGAGATCGTTGACTTGGCTGACCAGGCGGAAAAACTTCCCGGTATGGTTTCCGGTGGCCAGCAGCAGCGGGCCGCGATTGCTCGTGCGCTGGCGAATGATCCAGAGATCATTGTTGCGGATGAACCCACCGGAAACCTGGATACACGTACCGCTAACGTTATATTTGATCTTTTCCTGAAATTAGCTGATCAAGGCAAGACGCTCATCATGGTGACACATAATAAGGAGTTGTCGCGCCGCGTCCCTCGGGTAGTCGAAATTATCGATGGCAAAATCACCCGCGATGAATTTATCGGCGGAGCGGTCTGGACAGGGTATTAAAGACAAGAGGGAATAGTTGACGCCATGGGTGTTCTAAAGTCAAAAGTCTTTCGTGATATCTGGTCGCATAAAGGGCGTACCTTACAAATTGTGCTGATCATTGGTTTAAGCGCCGGAGCGATCGGGATGATTATGAGCACGCGCAGCGTTTTCATCCCCGGAATGCAGGATATCTGGCGGTCAATGAACCCGGCCATGATCAATATTTACACCGGTTATGTGAGCGATGATGAGTTGTATGTATTAAAAGATATTGCTGGTATTACGGAGATTGAGGGTAAGAGCAGTACCTATATCGAGTGGCGCAAGAGCCCTGAGGAGGATTGGCGTCAGGCTGGTCTTACCACCCGGCCAGATTATGAGAACCAGATCCTTAATCAACTGGAATTGGTAAACGGGCAGTGGCCGGAGGGTGAAACACTTGCCGTTGGTCAGGATGCCGAATCCTTCTTCGGTATATCCCCGGGTGAGACGATCACTATAAAACTGAACGATCGCGAAATGCAGGTAAGTTTGGTCGGGACGGTGTACGACCAGCTTGTGCAACCCGCATTCTTAGGGGGGATGGCACAGTTGTATGCGAGCAGTGACTTATACGAAAACTTCGTCGGTGTGTATGGCTACAATCAGATCTTACTCTCCGCAGCGGTCTACGATGAAGAAGAAGTTGGTCTTTTAGCAGACAATGTTCAAGAGAAATTAGAGAAGCAAGGCTATGATTCTGGGCGATTAATCGAAGACCCAAATAAACATCTCTTCCAGGATCAAATGGATGGTGTTTTCCTGGTGCTTTCTGTGCTGGGTTTTTTCTCGCTTGCTTTAGGTTTGCTGCTTGTGTACAACACTGTCAATGTCTTAATTGCCCAACAGGTCGACCAGATCGGGGTCATGAAAGCCGTTGGTGCCCGTACCTGGCAAATCCTGCGTTTATATTTTGTCATGGTCTTAATATACGGCTTCCTTGCACTCGCAGTGGCACTGCCAATGGCGGTATTTGGATCGAATGCAATCATGACTTGGTTATCTACAAGTTTTGGAGCAGAAACCTTCAGTTTTGAAGTTTCACCGTCAGCGCTATATTTAATGGTTTTTCTCACTCTCGTCGCCCCGGTCCTGGCATCCCTGGTGCCGATCTTTGCCGGTTCCCGCATTACAGTTCGCGAGGCCATCAGCACGTACGGTTTAACAATAAAACCTGGATTATTAGAGCGCATGCTTAATAGTGGTCGTCATATCTCGCGTCTGATGTTAATCACCATTAGCAACACCTTCCGTCACAAACGCAGAGTGATTCTAATTGAGATTGGCTTGGTACTTAGTGGTGTCATGTTCATGACCGTTGTCGCAGTCCAGGATTCTATTCAATATACAATCTCCGATGTGTTGCTGTCTATTATGAATGCTGATATCACGATGGTCTTCAACCAACCCCAAAGAATGGAATATATCGAGGAGTTGACTCTCGCTCGCTCAGATATCAAAGCTGTCGAGATGTGGGGATTGACGAGTGCAGAAATTCGTCCTGCGGGCCAAGAAGAATCCGACGATGCTGAGAGTGTACAGTTGTTTGGTGTACCTCTCCCGACGCAGCTTTATGGAGCAAGAATCCGCGCCGGCCGCTGGTTGAATCCAACTGATACGTATGCGATTGTCGTCGACCAGGAGTTGGCTGAAGAACTTGATGTCGGCGTTGGGGATTGGGTGACTATTAAAATATGGGGAGCATCGTGAGACTGATTGGCAGATTGTTGGTCTGTCTTTCTTCCCCCTCATTAGTGATATTTCAAACGTGCCCCGCGATGTTTTAATGCGAGATTTAGGGTTTGTAGGTCGCGGTCAAGCGGTATTCATCCAAATCATCGATAACAGCCCGGCAAACCAAACGGCTGTGGCAAAGGATTTGCGCGAGTTTTACAAATCTAAGGGGATTGATGTAAACCCTGTCCGTGGTATATTTGGATTTGGAGATACTCGAGCCGAGACCGCTTCAGCGATCGTCGGCCAAATTAATTTCCTGCTGATCTTGTTGGGAGTCATGGCGGTAGTTATCGGGGCAGTAGGTAGTATCGCCTTGAGCGGGGCTTTATCTTTGAGTGTTATGGAGCGTACGCGGGAGATAGGTGTTATGCGGGCAATCGGTGCTTCATCGTGGACGATTTCCCGACTTTTTATCGGTGAAGGCTTGATCCTCGGTTGGTTGAGCTGGTTGATCGCGCTGCCGCTGAGCATACCAGCAGGTAAACTAATGGTCCAGGCAATTGGAACTGCCCTACAGAGTGAATTGTTTTATAATTTTGAACCACGCGGTGCACTGATCTGGTTGGGAATCATAACGGTTCTCTCCATTATTGCCAGTTGGCTGCCAGCTCGGAGTGCAACACGCATCAGTGTCCGTGAGAGCTTGGCGTATCAATAATAAGGAGCAATCCATCAATGAAAAAACAGTATTTCTTATCTCTAATAACCAGCCTGGTGCTGTTGACCCTACTCACAGCCTGTGATTCAATTATGCCAGCATCGACTACTGAGGCGGAATCGACCGAGATTCCGATCGTTATCGCCGATACCGAGATCATCTCCGAGGGCCGGCTAGTACCGAACCAATACGTGAACCTGTCTTTCAAATCTGGCGGGCAGGTGGTTGAATTGCTGGTTGATGAAGGGGAAGTTGTGGATGAAGGCCAGGTGATGGCTCGACTGGGAAATCGTGAACAGCTCGAGGCTGCAGTTGCCGCTGTACAAGTTGAGCTTCTGAATGCTGAGCAGGCCCGTGACAAGCTTTTTGAAAATTCTGATGTCTCCACTGCCCTAGCCTACCAGGCGGTTACGGATGCGCGCGATGCGCTGCGCGATGGAGAGCGATATAAGAACAACCTTGAAGCTGGTAGTCGGCAAACCTCTATCGACACAGCTAGGGCAGATGTCATCGTTCTGACAGAGAAATTGAACGATGCGCGCGAAGATTATAAAGGATACGAGAATAAGACCGATGATAATCTCAAACGCGCGGCGCTGTTATCCAAATTTGCTGACGCCCAGCAAAAATACGACAATGCGGTTCGTTTACTCAACAACCTGCAGGGTTCACCGAGCGAGTTAGATACGGCAATCGCGGATGCGAATGTATCGGTTGCTGCTGCCTCATTGGCTCTCGCTGAGCAGGAGTATGAGAAGGTAAAGGATGGCCCTGACCCGGCTCAATTAACAATAATCGAAGCCCGTATTGCCGCCGCTGATGCGAACCTAGCCGCGGCAGAATCTGCCTTGGATAATATTGAATTAGTTGCTCCGATTCCTGGCACGATTGTGGATTTGAACCTCAAAGTCGGTGAACAGGTGAGCCCGGGCCAACCGGTCGTTGTGCTGGCAGATTTCAACCATTGGGTAGTTGAAACCGATGATTTGACAGAAATCGAGGTCCCGGACATTTCCATTGGCCAATCAGTTACCGTCACTCCGGATGCGCTCCCCGATCTGGAACTTACCGGAACGGTTGAGTCAATCAAGGATATATATGAGGAAAAGCGCGGCGATATCACATACACTGCTCGGATCATATTAGATGACAGTGACCCCCGTCTTCGTTGGGGGATGACTGTCGTTGTAGTTTTCAAGGAGTAAGCCTTGTTTGTGATGATTTTTAGTCGAGGGGACAATCATGGTCGGTAGTACGCGTAACTCCAAGGGTGGCGTGATAGTAGCAGTGTTTCTCATTGCTTTGTGCTTAATCGCTAAACCAAACCCGGCTGCCGCGGCATATTCTCCCCGAACCGCACAACCTAAACCTATCGGGATTCCCGAAATACAATCCCCAATCCAGGTGGAAGGCCGGATTGTGCCTGCCAATTATGTTCAGCTGTCACCACGAATCAGCGGGCACGTTACAGATTTACTGGTCCAAGAAGGTGATCTGGTGCAAGCTGGAACTACCCTTATGGTTGTGGGTGATCGACAGCAGCTGATCGCCGATATACTAACGGCAAAGTACGAACTAATCGAAGCTCAGCAGGAATTAGATGACCAGTACAAGACTGCTGAGTTAAGGCTAGCGGAAGCAAAACAAAAGTTAGCGGTTGCCGAGAAGGCTGAAGTCTTTGCCGCCGATAAAGTGAGGAGTACAGCCGCTCAACCGCCGGAATGGCATATCGAACAAGCGCGAATCAATCTGCAGCTTGCAGAGAACGCGTTAGAACGAGCGGAAGATGATATTCAAAAAGTTGAGAAACGAAAGAAGAACAAAGAAGGTATTTGGTATTGGTTTTTAGATGATAAGGATTTCCGTAACATCCTTCGTGGGCTCGAGCGAGTGAAGACCAACGCTGAACGCCGTGTTATCGATGCGCGCGAAAAGTACGAAGATTTGCAGAAACCAGTCGATTCGGTTGACTTGGCGTTAGCGCAGAGCGATTGGGAAACAGCCCAAGCCAACGTCGCAGAAGCCGCTCGTGAGGTCGCTAAGTATCAAAATGGGCCTGACCCAGAAGTAGTCGCGCTGTTAGAAAGCCACATCTGGGCTGCTGAGGCTCGTCTAATTGCTGCCGAAGCTAGGTTAAGTGACCACGAGGTGGTCGCGCCGCTATCTGGGAAGATTATTGATCTGAAGCCAAAAGCCGGCGAGTGGGTGAACACTGGAGAGCCTGTGGTAGTGATCGCTGATGACACAGAATGGGTAGTTGAAACGGAAGACCTAACCGAGATCGATGTGATTAACATACAAGAGGGGCAAGCAGCAACCGTGGAGCTGGATGCCTTTCCGGATGTAACCCTTCTCGGTGAAGTTGATTCGATCAGAGACCTATCCGAGGAGAAACGCGGCGATGTAACCTACACGGTTGTCTTGAACCTGCTAGAGACAGATCCTCGTCTGCGCTGGGGGATGACAACTCTCGTGACTTTTGAATGATCTCCAATTGCTGCTCGCGGGCAGCTTCCTTTTCATAAACCATTAGATTTACATGTAAACATTGTATAATGCCTGAGGCAGCCCTTCCCCATTATTACCGGGAACGCTGCCTCATTGGATTTTAGTAGATGCTCATTGAATGACTGAACAGATCGTAGAGGTGCATAATGACACTTTTCGGAGGCGTTGAGGCTGGGGGGACAAAATTTGTATGTGCGATCGGCACTGGACCTGAGCAGATCGAAAGCATCGTTAAATTCCCAACAACAAATCCCACCCAGACAATCGACCAGGCAGTAGATTTTTTCCTGAAATCATCTTTATCCATTAACGCTATTGGAATTGCCTCTTTTGGACCTATTGATCTTCATCCCGGCTCTCCGACATATGGCCAAATAACAACAACTCCTAAACCAGGTTGGCAAAACGTCGACATAGTTGGGCGATTAGAATCTGCCTTAGGGTTGCCCGTGGCATTTGATACCGATGTGAACGGAGCGGCATTGGCCGAACACCGTTGGGGGGCTGCGCAGAACGATGATACTTTTGTATATTTGACAATTGGTACCGGTATCGGAGGCGGCGGTATGGTGGGAGGTAAGCTGATTCATGGGATGCTGCATCCGGAGATGGGACACATGCCTCTGCCCCGTGATCCCGAACGCGATCCTTTCTCCGGCATCTGTCCTTACCATGGGGATTGTTTCGAAGGTTTAGCAGCCGGCCCTGCGATCGAAGCCCGCTGGGGAGTGCGTGGCGAACAGTTGGGGGGTGATCACCCTGCCTGGCGGCTGGAGGCGCATTACCTGGCTTTAGGATTGATGAATATCATCACCATTCTGTCTCCAACAAAGATCATTTTAGGTGGTGGTGTCATGCAGCAGTCGAATCTCTTCGCTTTGCTGCGCCACGAAGTTCAATCGCTTCTGAATGAGTATATCCAGGCCTCTCAGCTCTTTGGTGGGATTGACGAGTACATCGTGCCACCCACACTCGGGGATCAAACCGGTGTGCTTGGCGCGATCGCCTTGGCTCAAAATAATTTGTACTGATCACACACTGTATACATAATACATACGGTTGAGTTGTATCCTGGGGATATGTGCTTGTTGAAATCCTGGGCTCGGCTTGCTCCTATCATCTAAATCCCATTCCACCGATTTTTGGGGTGTACTCACGGCTTGTTTTTGATATAGTATTTGTGTGGCATTCTGTTTCAACATGGCTTTCTGTGCATCGATCACGCCTGGGTAGCACCCTGATTGAAGAATTTTATCCTGCTGCCCTGGTCGTCTTTTATACCTGCGATTGCATTTAACCGGGTACTGTAGTCATGTAGTTCATGTGTTTCACCAGTTGGTATTCATAAGCTCCTCCTGTAGAATTAGCTTTTGAGAGATACGATTGGATCCGTTGCTAGCTACGAAACTCTATAAACCTACATTACATCATCCCATCGTCCCACGTCCGGGCTTAGTTCAACGGCTAAACGAAAGCCTCAATGGGAAGATGTCATTACTATCCGCTCCCGCTGGTTTTGGGAAAACGACTTTATTGTGTGAGTGGATTAACGAGTCACACTTGAGAGCTGCCTGGTTATCACTAGATGAGAACGATAATGATCTCATTCAATTTTTCTCCTACTTGGTAGGGGCTTTACAATCATTGGATAAATCGATTGGAATAGGTGTTAAACAGCTTCTCGAGGTAAACCCTACTCAACCGGCGGAAGTAATCCTGACCGAGCTGATAAATGATATGAGCTATGCGGCCCAAAATGCAGTTCGGAGGTTTGACCTCGTTGGCGAAAGTGATCAACAACAAAACTCTATCCTCGTCTTAGATGATTATCATTTAATCGAAAATAACGCTATCCATTTGGCGATCGCATTTTTTGTGGAACATGTCCCGGAAAGCTTGCATGTGGTTATCTCCAGTCGGGCAGACCCGCCTATCCCAATGGCCAGATTAAGAGTCCGACGACAGCTTGTTGAAATTCGCCAGTCTGACCTACGCTTTACTACACAAGAAATCCAAGATTTCCTAGTCATCGTAATGGGTATGCATCTGACATCAACAGATATTCAGACACTGGATAAAAGCACTGAAGGGTGGGTAGCAGGCTTGCAAATGGCTGCGCTATCTATGCAGGGTCGTGATGATATCTCTAGCTATATTGCGGATTTCACCGGAACGAATCGTTTCATCCTGGATTACCTGGTGGAGGAAGTGCTTTCTCGCCAACCAGCCGAAGTGCAGGAATTTTTGGTGAAATCCGCAATTTTGGAACGCATGAATGGGTCGCTTTGTGAAGCGGTCACCGGTATACCCGCAAACAGTCAAATTCTACCGCGCTTGGAAAGACAAAACTTATTTATTGTACCTTTAGATAACGAGCGGGTATGGTATCGGTTTCATCGATTGTTTTCTGATCTTTTAAGAAAACGATTGCTTCAATTCCATTCTCGGGATGTATTGTCGTTGTATAAGAAAGCGAGTAATTGGTTTGCCGAAAACAACTTTATTCCTGAGGCAATAGATTATGCAATCAGTGCTGAGGATTATGATCAAGCCGTAGAATTAATCGCTGGGATTATTGAGACCACCATGATGCGCAGTCAGCTAGCCACATTGCTGCGTTGGATGGAAAAGATCCCTGTCCGATGCATTACCCAGCATCCCATAGTATGTGTTCATTATGCCTGGGCATTATTCTTGGACGGGCAATCTTGGGACAAAGTCTGCTATTGGTTGGATAACTCTGATTGGGGTGATTCGGTGGTATCAGGGATTGCTTCTGCGCTGTATGCCCTCGCCGCAATCTATCAGGGACGTATTTCGGAAGCAGCACAGATGTCGCGCCAGTTGCTGCGTAATGGAAATGAGCAAGGTGCCTTCCTGCGCACCCTGGCTTCTTGGAACTTGGGTGTATCTTTAATTGCCCAAGGCAAGGAGGATGAAGGCGAAGACTTGCTGGAACAAGCAATCCGAATCAGCCTCGATTCCGGAAATATCTTGGTTGCTGTCATGGTTCTGTGTAATTTGGCTGACCAGCACCGGAAACATGGCCGTCTTTACCAGGCTGCTCGTTTGTACAATCAAAGTCTTGATCTGGCAGTGGATTTCGAAGGCCATCATCTGCCGGTTGCTGGCCAGGCTTGGATTGGGCTTGGATATCTTGAGGGCGAATGGAACAATCTTGATCTAGCCGAAAATCATATCAAGAAGGGAATCTCATTGATCGAAGGTTGGGGAAAAGTTGCGGCGATTGACGGCCACCTGTATCTATCTAGAATACATATGATGCGCGAGGATTATGAAGCTGCCTATTCCGCCCAGCTGAAAGCCAGGGCGTTAGCGGAGCTGTTCGATGTTACCGAGATAGATGATTTATTCGTTGATTTGCAGCAAGCGCGTCTCTGGTTAGCGGAAGGGAATTATTCTGCCGTCAATCAATGGGTGGATGAGAGAGGTTTACGCACTTCTAAAAATGGTACGGAGGCACTGAGCGCGGGACACTATTTCCACACGCGTTTATGGAAATATGAGATCGTTATCCTTGCCAGATTACTGATCGTCGAAGGGGATTGGGCGGCAGCCCAGAGGTGGCTGGCCTTGGCATATCAAGAGACCCAAAAGAGCAAAAGCATAGGATTGTTGATCGAGGTTTTGATCTTACAAGCGATCGCACTTATTCATTCGGGAAATCATGATAAGGCCCAAAGTGCGTTAGAGGATGCACTCACTTTGGCTGAGCCCGGTGGGTATATCCGCATTTTCCTTAACGAGGGAGAAACTGCGAAGGCTCTGCTGAAACAGATCAATCAGCGAGATCCCAGAAGAGAGTATGTGAACTTACTCTTAAGCCAATTCAAACAGCCTAGAATTGCACACCGCACGGAGAGCACTGAGGGATCTGTGTTGATGGCAAAAAATACAGCTAGCGAGCGAATACTTGTTGACCCATTAAGTGAGCGAGAGCTGCAGATCCTGCGTTATCTGGTTACCGAATTATCAACTCCGGAGATCGCTCATGAGCTAGTTATCGCCGTGAGTACAGTACGGTCGCACGTGAAGAGCATCTATTCTAAATTGGGTGTACATAACCGGTATCAGGCAGTGGATAGTGCCAGAAACTCACATCTGATCTAATCAGATAAACCATAATCATCACCAGCACCTAACTGTCTCCGCGGTGTACCGCTGAAAATCCCCCGAAAATGTCCCCTATTTGGGGATGACATCTCCCCCAGCACGATAATATAGTTGGAATATATTTGAAGTCACGGAATTGTCGCGAGCAAATTTATAAGGATGTCAAAGATGGTATCGGATCCATACTGCAGAAGTGTACAAGCTTACCAAATTAAAGTCCTCGGGTGTATCGATGGATCCTGGTCTGGTTGGTTTGATGGTCTAACCATCGACATTGAGTACGCTCCTGATGGATCAGCAATTACTACACTCTCAGGCCACATCACCGATCAGGCTGCCCTGCGTGGGGTGCTCGTAAAGCTGTGGGATCTCAACCTACCATTACTTTCTGTGAGATTATTGCCCACTACACCGGTCAACTATTGAAGGGTAATTGCTCAAACGAGGTAAACGACAGATTTTTTTGGAGTAGTGGCGCAGAAATAAGTATGCAAGGAAGGCTAGTGACATGTCGATGAAAATTATTGCAGATATGATTACTTTTAGTCGGTTATTACTATCAATCTGCTTGATCTGGTTTGGTATTGAATTCGGTGTCCAAGCTTTGCCGTGGGTGGTTTGGATTATGATCCTCTCTTGGACTGGTGACAGCCTTGATGGTGCTTTTGCTCGACATAGCGGAATGAAGAAACAAACCTGGGTCGGAGCCCATGATTTACACTTCGATATGACAATTGCGGCGGCATTGCTGCTGTACCTGGCTTTAGCTGGTTTAGTGCCGCTGCCCAGAGCAATATTTTATTTACTGATCTGGGCTGTTGTCTTCTGGCGTTTCGATATAAACAGCACCCTCGGGAAATTGTTCCAGGCACCTATCTATGGCTGGTTTATTGTGGTTTCTATTCGTGAGACTCCGAGCAGCGGATTATGGATTTTAGTTTGGTTGGTGGTAGCCATTATTCTCACCTGGCCGAGATTTCCTGATCAGATCATCCCGGAATTTGTTGATGGTATGGCAGAGATGTGGCAGCGACTTGTCTCCCACCTTCGGAATGGGAATGTTGCTGACCAATCCAAGAACTCACCCACCTAAATATCGTGTAGGAAGATTGAGATTTACTCCTTTTATGAACCACCATTAATGGTGAGTTAGTCTTCTAGGTGATATCGACCAGTGGTGCGATGTGTTCGATCATGTTCGACAGTACTTCATCATGGTCTACGCTTAGCTCAATCGCCTCGTTGGGACAAATTTCCACACATCGTCCACACCCCCGGCAGGTCTCGTTAATCACTGCATTTTCACCATCGACATGGATCGCGTCTACGAAACATACGCCCTCGCTGCATGTCCCACAGCCAATACAGCGTTCTGTGACCCTCACATTTACTCCCGGCATCCGGCTTACTTTGTTGCTTATTATGGGGGTGAGTTGTGGAATGACACCCCATAAACAGCAGCAAGGGCAGCAATTGCAGATCGTCAAGAGTTTTTGGCTAGGGCTGGCGCCTAACCAAACTGAATCGAGTTTATTTCTACCGATCATATGTACCAAGCCTGCCTCACGGCAGTGTTGGGCATGCACAAGTGCTTCTTCTCTGGAGACAAGCTGGCCAAATTTCGGATTGATTTGCTTTACTGCTTCCCCCAAGAATATGCAGCCGTACTCGATGGGATAAGTTGGACAGGCATTTCCCGATCTGCACAAACAAAAATCCATCACCCAGCAGTAGTTGGCTTGGGAAATGAAATGATCAACAATACTGCTAGGCAGGACAGTACTGTTGGGCCTCTCGATTGGAGCGTTTATGTGGATTGTGCCATCCCGGGGTAGGTAGACGATGTCATCACCATTGAATAAACCGTAGTCGATGATCCTCCCAACAATCGGTAGATTGGTCAGTTTAGCAAAGGTGAAGCGTCCCGGGAAAAGCTCCGTAAGTATTTTGACGAACCACTCTGGCCTGCTCATTATCTCGTTTTTTGTTGCGCTGATCAAGTAATGAGGTGATGAGTTGCTTATTCATAAATTGTACACCACCATATCCGGCCTATAGTAAAAACACAGCCATATCTCGTGCGGTGTATATAGCATACAGTAAATATGTCGATTTGTGTTCACCGCCCCCCTTTTGTAGTTACGCGAGTAGGTCAAATTTTCACTCGATAACTAGGCTGGCTTCGGCGAGGACAACTGGATCATGGGGGATGGATTGGTAGTAACTGCCGAATCGTTTTGCTTCTAAAGATTCCAGCTGAGCGATATTTTCTGCCCACCTGTAACCGATCGCTTGGTAAAGCAGCTGCACATCTACTCGGAACGGTAGCTCATAACCTGTTACATCGATCTCATACCTGATTTTGTCGCCATTCGCTTGGAAGTTTTCATCATCGCTGGCGAAACCATAGACTGCGATATCGTCCGGGGCAGTTCTTTTATCATACCCAGACGGTAGCAATCGGTTATCTTTTTGGTACCCGGCACTGCGCAGCAGCTCTGTCGTCACTTCACCTGTTGCATCGTGGAGAATCGTCTCATAGATTTGTACTTGATCAGGGGAGTTGATAATTTCATAATGGGGTTCGTATTTCTTAGCTTCGAGATCATTGTCATTCCCAGCGATGGATCCATCCAAGTTGACAGCTCCCGATGAAAAGACCAGCTGGTTATTTGCGTCATACACATCTAATTTCACCCAGACGCGACGCGATGGGTAGCCTGTTGGCAGTTTGTGCCCAACTAGACTCTCTAAGCTCACATCCGCAGATAGGCTGCCCGCATTGAGAACTGCTTCATCGATCTGTATTGTCGCTGTGTTGTTCTGAAGCTGTTCCTTCGCGCGTGCGATTGCCTGGTCGATATGTTGGCTGGAGGCTGTCACCCCAATCTCTTCTCCAAAGTATCGAAGGATCAGCAGGCCTTCCGTATTGCCGCCGACTAATTCATGCTGTGAGAATTGATTGCGTGGTGGTCCGCCTGTGATCGATAACTGGATGTCACCATCAACCACGGGCATATGGCAATCTTGACAGGATTTGGTATCAACAAAGGAACTGTTTAGCCATTCGATATTTGTCATTTGTTCCGGAAACTCTCCCAGGATTTCACTGTTTTCATCGATTGTCGGCGTGTAAAGGACATGGCAGGTGCCGCACAACTCTGATTTTTGGATGTGCAGACTCTGGGCGGGTATGAACCCTGAAGCGGATTGCATCTGATCAGCCTGACCTTTTGATACCTGGTATGGACCGTAGTTCAATCGCTCACCCGTAGGTATGTCTGGGTTGATTACATACCCGCCGCTGAAACTCTCCACATCACCCAGGTTTTCGTTTTCAATTTGGTGGCACAGCGTGCAGGACACCCCATCGTCAGCTAATCCGTGGAGGGTGTGTTCCAGGTTGAGATAACCATCATCTAGGAGCTTCCCGTTTTTTCCATGGACAGCATCGGTAAACGTGGCCATCGGGGTGTGGCAGGTTGAACATTTGTCTTCTATAATCTCTTGATAGGCGGGGTTTTGTTCCACTTCATTCCGCACCGCAGCTTTCCAATAGGGGTCTCTGCTTGCATTCGCCATCATCGTTGCCCGCCAAGACGAATCTATCGATACATCCTTCCCGCTTTGGTCGGTGGTTTTACTATGGCAGGTCGCACACAAACCGGATCCAACAAAGTATTCACCTCGATTGATTGGCAGCGGTAGTTCTGGAAATGCGGTTGGTTCCTGCTGGACGTCATCACCGCCAATGGTTTCTGTCGGATGTACAGTATTCGGTACGCGTGTGGGTGGTTCTAATGCTTTTGTTGGCGTCTCTGGTTGGCTTGAGCAGGCAGTGATAAGAATTACAAGTAGGCAGAATATAGCAGCAATTTTCTGCATGATTTCCTCCCAACAAAGGTGTTATGTCTTCCAGAATGTCATTTATTTAGCGTACCAGAAAAGTTTATAAACTCCCAGTGTCAGATGTCACTCCCAGCAAAGAATCATCTAGTTTGAACAAATGGGTAAGATTATGCATGCGTCTATTATGTTAGCGGGAATATTGCTGCAATGACCCAGCTTAAGAAGAGTGCACCGCTTAGGGCAAATGACCATTTTTGGCGGTAGGGGAGAGATGCCAATGAGTGCAGCCCGATGATGGCTGGTACTAGCGGCAGCAGGAGCAGCAAGATGGAAAACTCAGGCAATATGCGCAGCAATAAGAGCAATCCCCCCACCAACAGGATACAGTGCAGCAGCCACCATATACCCCACCGGAACTTAGTCGCTGGCAGCGCACTTTCGCCGATTGCCAGAAACCAGGGCATAATCAAGACGACACCAACTATCCATATTATCAGCCGTTGGGGAATCAGCACCCACTGCAGCCAAACCAGCTGCCCCAACAACCCCACACTCAACCATAAAGCACCGAAAATTACGCCGCTTGCTGCGATTTCCTGCCAGCTAGGGTGCTCTAACTTGAAACGTAGTAAGGGAAGCGATATCAGTCCGGCTATCCCGAGCCACACCATAATTGCTCCCCCGACCGATATGCCGAAGAGCTCCGTCAAATTGATATTCACCAAATCGACAATCCAAAAGATCAGGGTTGCTCCGGCGGCTCCCGCTAGAAGGGCGGCGATACGTCTGGGAAATGGCAGTTTAGTTGCGGCAGTACTCGGAATCCGTGTGCTGAATGGTGCGAATGCTATCAATGCGATTATCGCTCCACAGACTGCAACTAGATACCATCCGATTCGATAATCTGTGTAGCTGCGCGCGCCAAGCTGTTCGCCGAAAATACCATCCAACCAACTGCGTGCAGCTTGGTGCGCTGCGGGCGCGAAGAGTATCGAAATATGCTCGACTAGGGGGATCACGACTAGTATGCGTCCTCTTCCTCGTGCTGTCGCCGTGTTCTCCCCTCCTGCTTGGAGCAGCAGCTCTTGGGCGGTTTGCAAAAACCGCGGCTCATTCGCCCCCGCCATTATTAGCATGTTCTGTGGCAGTTCGCTAGTCACTTGACGATTTACTGGCGATACCGCGATTGTCGCGATTGTTCCGGGGTGTTCATTGCCGAAATCCAATGCGACGCCGCTGCCCATCGAATGCCCTAGGATAGCTGTACGTCCCACTGGGATGCTGCGCTGGGCGGCGAGAGCGTTTAAGGCTGCTTCAGCATCAGTTAGCAGCTCTCCCGAGCGAAGCGGATTTGGGTTGCCACCATGCCCGGCAAAGTCCCACAGCACGGTATCATATCCTGCGTGTGCCAGGGTAAAAGCAAACGCGCGCATGATCACCCCCGAACCGGCGAATCCGTGACCAATTAATACCACCGGTCGGCTGTCAATATCAGGAATTTCTGGATAGATCCGGGTGACAGGTGTGTTCTCGGATGGTAGTTCGGTGATGTTCAAACCCTCAGAAGCCTGATCTATCCGCCATACCGCGAGTATGAAGAGCAGGATCCCTAACACACCCCAAACCCAGTGTGTGCGCTTCATCTATTACCTCCCGATGAGTATCTATCCACAGCGATTAATTCGCAGTCAAGCATCATAGAGCTAGTATAAACCAGATACTATCAGCTGTGACCTCGCTCCGGTTGAGCCTGAAAATTGTGAGCCTGTTTTCACCCTTCCAATCATGCGTGCTATAATCAGCGCTATTCTATTAGCAAAACATTCTACATAGGAGGTGAATGAATTGGTAGAATGGTTCCTTAATCTCTCTCCTGTTTACCAAGCTCTCCTCGCAACCGGTTTTACATGGTTCGTTACCGCCCTGGGAGCTGCCGCTGTATTCTTCTTCAAATCGATTAATCGCAAAGCTTTAGATGGTATGTTGGGCTTCGCGGCTGGAGTGATGATCGCGGCGAGCTTCTGGTCGCTGTTGGCACCTGCGATTGCGATGTCCGATGGATTGGGAAATTATAAATGGCTGCCTGCGTTGGTTGGATTTCTCCTAGGAGGAGCATTTCTGCTCTCTGTTGACAAGATCTTGCCGCACTTACACATCGGTTTTCCAGACGAAGAAGCTGAAGGTGTGAAATCGAGTTTGCACCGTAGTATCCTGCTTGTCCTGGCGATCACGTTGCACAATTTTCCTGAGGGATTGGCAGTTGGTGTTGCTTTTGGTGCGGCTGCTTCGGGTGACTCGATCGAGTTAATCGGCGCTGCGATCGCTTTAGCAATCGGTATCGGCTTACAGAATTTTCCTGAGGGGATGGCTGTTTCTGTACCGCTGCGGCGTGAAGGGTTGTCTCGAATGCGTTCATTTCTCTATGGGCAGGCTTCGGGACTGGTTGAACCCATTGCAGGTGTTATTGGCGCAGTTGCAGTCATCTATATGCGCGTGATCCTGCCTTATGCATTAGCGTTTGCCGCAGGAGCCATGATCTTTGTTTGCGTGGAAGAGCTGATCCCCGAATCGCAGTTGGAAAAGAATACCGACATTGCCACCATCGGGGCTATGCTGGGATTTGCGGTAATGATGACTCTGGATGTGGCTTTAGGTTGATTGTGGGGGATCTAGGCGATCAAGCATGCTGTAAAGCAGTACACTAGCTGCTACCGCGAAATTGAGCGAAGAACCGTGACCATGCATAGGGAGGTTGATTACTTGCTTGCATAAAGCTGTTTGCTCGGGTGTCAGCCCATTTCGTTCACTGCCCAGCAATAATATTAATGGCTTATGATAGCTTTCCACTTGGCTGGCGGGTGTAGCCCCATGGGCTGATGAGCCATATAGGTTGTAATCATTCGCATTCACCCAATATATAAATTCAGCAAAGCTTGCCATGACTACTGGATACCAATATATTGCACCCATACTGGCGCGCACGGCACTGGGATGGAAGGGGTCAGTGCTTTCTCCGAGCAGGATCAACCCGCTTGCACTCACCGCGTCGATTGTCCTCAGCAGCGTGCCGACATTACCCGGGTCTTGTGGGGCAACTGCGGCTACTCCCCACGCGAAATTAGATACCGTCAGTTGACTGATGCTCATCTTCGGCTGGTGCACAACCGCAATGATCCCCTGTGGATTCTCCTTGGCGGCTAGTGTCTGAAAGACATCGCTCGCCGTTGGGAAACAGGGCACCCCTTTGCCCTCCTGTGAGTGGATGAGCTGGGTTGCGAAATCGCTGTGCAGAAAATCCGGGGCGTAGAATATCCCCTCAATTTTTATTCCAACTTGGCTGGCTTCCACCGCAGCTCCTACCAGGTGAATCCCTTCAACCAGGAACATCCCGGATGAATCCCGCCCTTTGTGGGTTCTAAGTGATCTAGCAAGTTTTATTTTCTGGTTTTGACGGCTGGTTATCAAACTCATTGTGCCCGGCGCGGTACCCAGGCTAGTACAGTCGTACCATCTTGGGGTGCTGAAGTGACATCTACATCTCCCCCAACTTTTCGGGCGCGGATATGCATATTCGAGAGACCATGCCCGAGCGTGATACTTGTTTTGTTAATATCGAATCCTTGCCCGTTATCGGACACCTCAAGCAGGACGCGGTCGCTAGTCTTCCACAGGGAAATGCGAGTCCTTCTTGCTTGGGAATGTTTTGCGGCATTTGCTAACGCTTCCTGGCAGATGTGGAACAGTGCGGTTGCATGCGAAGTGGGTAGGTAGGAGAGGTTATCCTCCGGTGCATTCAGATTTGCCTCAGATAGCGTGTTAGCGCGAAATTCATCGATCAGCTGACGAAGGCCATCCTTTAAGCTATCACCGGTAAATTGGTACGGCCGTAGGTCGAGAATATAGGACCGGATGTCCAAGATTGTTTTATTCAAGCCTTCGATAGCTTGTTCAATTCTCTGTTGGGACTTGATGGGATCTTCATTAACGGTTACGCGGGCATAATCCAACGCCAAACCGACTGCATATATTGATTGGATAATCCCATCGTGCAGGTCCATCCCGATCCGCTCACGTTCTTCAAGGATCGCACCACGGCGTGCTTGCCAGTGCAGGTTTGCATTCTCAATGGTGATACCAGTCCAGGTGCCAATTGAAGTCAGGATATCGATTTCTCGTTGTGTGAACCTGTGTTCATTCCGCGATGCAACACTCATGACACCGATTACTTCCCCACGGGCAGTTAAGGGAATACATGCAATACTTCGAATACCTGCTTCAACGACTGCAGGACGCAGAAACTGCATATCTTGCTTGAGGTCTACGCATACTTGCGGCTGGCCGGATTCTGCGACTCTTCCGATATAGCCTTCCCCAATCTTAAAACGATTCTTTGTTAGGAATGCCTCAGCGTATTCCCCTCGATGGATTGCCATGCGGAAGTTGTGATCGTTATCTTCACGGAGAAAGATCTCACCAGCTTCGACATTGAGATAGCTCATGACCCGCTGTAACGTTATGTCAAGTACTTGTTCGGCATCAAGGGTTGCTGTCAAGGAAGCCGCGATATCATTGATCAGCGTCAAGTCTTCGTTATGCCGGCTGAGGGTTTGGTCCCTCGCGATGAGATCTTCATACAAGCGTGCGTTGTTTATAGCAATGGCAGCATACGCAGCCAAAGTCTCAATGACGCGTTCATCCGCCTCAGTAAACTCTTGGTTGTCTTGTTTGTTCGTCAGGTATATTTGACCTAATAATCGCTCGCCGTGCAGGATGGGAACCCCCAGGAAGCTGCTCATATTCGGATGTCCTTGCGGGAAACCCTCGCTGTGAGAGTCTAGATGCAGGTTGGACACCCGGATCGTCCGGCGTTCTTTCTGCAGTGCGCCGATCATCCCTCTACCTACGGGCGGGGCGCCGGTTTCATCGATTTCTTCCTGGCTCATCCCAACTGGGATAAATTTAACCAAATCTCCTTGCTCATCGACGACACCCAAAGCAGCATAATTTGCCGTGACCTGTTCACGAGCTAACGTCACGATGCGTTCCAAGACATTTTCTAGCGACAAATCTCCTACAAGCTCAAGGCTTGCTTGGTGGAGCGCAGCGAGTCGTTCTTCGAGTTGTTCACGAGTTAATAGGATCATGGGTTTTCTACCACCCTGATATTTTACCGCATTTTAGATAGTTTTGGTCTCTAAAGGCCGAAACCACCGTGCGGTGCGAAGAGCGGGGAAGATCACTCGTTGTTATTTACGTGTAGCCGTATTTTTTCCAATATTAGTTAGGCTGATAGTTTTTGGAAGCCGGCTACGGGTATATAATACTAGGCTTGCCGTCAGCAAAACGATTTTTATCGAGTCTATGCAAGAGTGAGAATTTCCACTTTATGTCGCTCGTTATAAAGTACTAGTAGAAATATGACCAATACTCAACCAAGTTCTCGGATCGCAGGGTTTTACAATCTTGACATTAATGAACGTTTAGATGCTCTCTCAGCGCGGCTGACCGAGACGGAATTAGCTCTCTTACGCAATGGCACTGGCTTGACTCCTGCTGATGCGGAACATATGGTTGAAAATGTAATCAGTGTTCATCCATTACCGCTCGGCTTGGCATTGAATTTCATCGTCAACGGCCGTGAGGTACTTGTTCCGATGGCTGTCGAAGAGCCTTCTGTTGTGGCGGGCGCATCTTTTATGGCCAAGTTAGCCCGTCTGGGAGGTGGGTTCGTAGCTGAGGCCGACCCTCCGCTGATGATTGGGCAGATGCAGATTTTAGATGTCGTCGATCGCGAGGCTGCCCGCCGATCTTTGGTAAAACACCGTGAAGAATTATTAGCAGAAGTGGAAAACCTTGACCCACTGTTAAAGCAGCTGGGTGGGGGTCCCCGCGATATAGAGATCAGGACAATTGACGAATCGCCAATTGGGCCATTTCTCGTGCTGCACTTACTTTATGATGTACGGGATGCGATGGGTGCCAACGCAGTCAACACTGCCGTTGAATACCTGGCACCAAAAGTAGAGTCACTAACTGGTGGGCGGGTGCATTTACGCATCTTGTCTAACTTGGCGGATCACCGGTTAGCACGCGCCACCTGCAGCATTCCCATCCCCACGCTTGAGTTCGGGCAGTTCTCGGGTGATGATGTCGCTGATGGGATCATTGCTGCTTGGGCTTTCGCTCAGTCTGATCCGTACCGAGCGGCCACACATAATAAAGGCATCATGAATGGTATTGACGCGGTCGTTTTGGCTACCGGAAATGATTGGCGCGCGGTTGAAGCCGGAGCGCACGCTTATGCTGCTAGGACTGGTCGTTATACATCCTTGAGCACTTGGCAAATCGATGCCCGGCATCATCTTGTGGGTAAACTTGAAATGCCGATGGCGGTAGGGATTGTTGGTGGAGCAACTAGAGTGCATCCGATTGCGCGTATTGCCTTGAAACTCATGGGCGTTAGCACTGCTGCCCAATTAGCCGAGATACTTGTTTCTGTTGGTTTGGCACAGAATCTCGCCGCTTTGCGCGCACTGGCTACCGAGGGTATCCAGCGCGGCCATATGAGTCTACATGCCCGACAGGTAGCGATCGCCGCAGGCGCCCAAGGTGAGCAGATCGAAAAGGTCGCTCTACGGCTGGTCGAGACCGGCACGGTTAGAATAGACCAAGCACAAGCGATATTAGCTGGATTAATCATTGACAACAAACCCACGGATGCGCATTGATGCAAAGCTCATCCCAGAAATGCACAATTTATTCATATGTGATTCTAAAGGAAAGAATATCTGACAGTATAGAAGAAGATTATGGAAAAATCCCTAACAAATGAAATTCTATTAAAGCCAGATCGACCGGTTGGGATTGTTGGTTATGGTGCCTACGTTCCCCGCTACCGGCTGCCGGCCAGCGAGGTCGCTCGAATATGGACCGATGGGCAGGGAGCCTTACCTATCAAAGAGAAATCTGTTCCTGGCCTGGATGAAGATGTGGTTACGATGTCGATCGAGGCAGCCCGCAACGCTTTGAAGCGTGCCCAGCTTTCTCCAGAGGAGATACGCGCAGTTTGGGTCGGATCGGAATCGCATCCCTATGCGGTTAAACCCACCTCGACAATAGTAGCTGAGGCGATCGGCGCCGTACCCAATGTGCAGGCTGCCGATTGGCAGTTTGCGTGTAAAGCAGGCACCGAAGCCATGGTTGCAGCGATCGGTTTCGTCGGTTCAGGAATGGCAGATTACGCTTTGGCGATCGGTATGGATACCGCCCAGGGGCGTCCCGGTGATGCATTGGAGTATACCGCCGGCGCAGGGGGCGCCGCGTACTTGCTGGGTCCCGCTGATCAATCGTTGGCTGTCATTGAGAGCACCTATTCCTATGTAACCGATACGCCTGACTTCTGGCGGCGGGCTTACCAAAAGTATCCCGAACACGGGCAGCGTTTTACCGGTGAACCGGCATATTTCAAACACATCAACACAGCCGCTCAGGCATTGCTGGATGCCACGAATACTACCGCTCAAGATTACCGCTATGCCGTCTTCCACCAACCGAATACGAAGTTCCCACAAAGAGCCGCCGCCCAATTAGGTTTTAGTAAAGAGCAGATTGATATCGGCCTGCTCGTACCCGTCATTGGTAATACCTACGCCGGGGCAGCGATTATTGGGTTGACTGCGATACTTGATATCGCGGAGCCCGGTGATCGTATACTGATGGTCTCATTTGGTTCGGGCGCTGGCTCTGATGTATTTGCGATTCGAGTTACCGATGCATTGCCAACAAAACGGGAATTGGCACCATATACCCAGGATTATATTTCCCGGCGCACTGAGATCGACTACGCAACCTATGCGCGCATGCGCGGTAAGTTGGTCACCAAATAGGTGGGAGATATATTATGAATGAAGTTGTCATTGCGGGAATTGGACAAACGCCGGTTGGGGAGCATTGGGACCTCTCATTGAGAGAATTGGCATTTATGGCTGTTGAACCTGCCGTCCAAGATGCCGGTGGGCTTGCGCCACAGGCATTGTTTGTAGGCAACATGTTGGCGCCGATGCTGTCGGGTCAGGCACATCTAGCGACCTTGATCGCTGACTTTTCGGGATATAAAGGTATCGAAGCTGTTTCAGTTGAGTCGGCTGGGGCGTCTGGAGCTGCTGCTCTTCGTTTGGGGTATATGGCGATTCGATCTGGCATGGTTGACGTCGCACTAGTCGTGGGAGTCGAAAAGCAGACCGACAGCATCGGGAACAAAGTGGAAGCCGCGCTGAGTGCTGGCGGGGATAGTGATTACGAAAGCATTCACGGGATGACACCTACTGCCCAAGCAGCACTGCTCATGCAGCGCTACTTGTATGAGTATGACCTACCACGCAATGTGTTTGCTGGGTTCCCGGTGGTTGCGCACGCGAATGGCGTAGCTAATCCCAATGCGATGTTTCGGAAAGCGATCCGCCCCGAACTGTATGCCAGAGCCGGGATCGTCAGCGACCCGCTTAATATGTTCGATGTCGCACCGTTCGCTGATGGCTCAGCGGCGCTGGTGCTGACACGCCCAGAACTGCTCCCGGTGGGATTTCCTCACCCGCTGATCCATATTGCGGGGTCCAGCATGGCAGCAGGAACGTTAGCCCTCCATGACCGGTCTGACCCTTTGGTTTTCCAAGCTGCGCAGATTTCGACACAGCGGGCTTGTCACCAGGCACAGGTTTCATCTGGTGATATCGACTTGTTTGAGCTGCATGATGCCTATTCCATTTTCGCGGCGTTGTCTTTAGAAGCTGCTGGTTTTGCCGACCGTGGCCAGGGTTGGAAACTGGCTCACGATGGCATGCTCGGTTTAGACGGGTTTCTTCCTATATCTACGATGGGCGGGCTGAAAGCGCGCGGCTACCCGGGCGGTGCAGCGGGGATCTACCAGTCCGTTGAAGCGGTACTGCAACTGCGCGGTCAGGCGGGGGCAAACCAGGTTCCAAATGCCCGCCGTGCTCTGATTCAATCGTTAGGTGGACCAGCTTCTTCGGCGGTTACGCACATTTTTGAGGTTTGTTAATTAAAATATTGTTAGAATCTTACGATTTTGGCGATTTGATAGTGTTTGATAGCTTGTTATCCTTACACTAATGCTGCACCTTATTAGGTGGCTTGATAAATCGGTACTTAAGGAGTTTGAAAAAGAATGGAAATCCCTCGACACTGGCGCTTACGAAAACAACGTTATAGTTTGGTTGGTGAAGTATGCCCGCATTGTGATGAAAAAATATTCCCACCGCGCGATGTCTGTCCCGAATGTGGTGGTGAAGCGAAGACCGAGTTCAATTTTAGTGGTCGCGGGGAAGTATATTCCTACACAACAGTATATGATGCCCCCGCTGGCTATGAAGATGTCGCTCCATACATGGTTGCGATGGTTAAGCTGGCGGAAGGTCCCATGGTGACAGCTCAGCTAACCGATATCGACAACAAATCTGTCTCGATCGGGATGCCGGTTGAAATGGTCACCCGCCGCTTGCGTTCTGATGGTGACGAACGCGGTCTCTTAGTATACGGGTATAAATTCAGACCCGTCCTACAGAGCCAAGCGAAAAATAGTCTTTGACCATGAGCGGAGCAACAAAAGGCAGGGATGATCGTGAAATTAATTCCACCGTCATCAGCCAATGATCAACAAACCGGGCCAACCGATCATATAGCGTAAGCCTGCTTTGAAGTCTGTCCAGACGGTTGTTTTTTCTGCATCTACCGCATTTCGTTCTGGTTGGTGGACGTGGATGAAGAACAGCGGCAGGATGGCGAATAAAGCTGTGATCACATCAATGGATAGGATGCCCTGCATGGACAGCATTCCCAACAATAAGGCGCCCAACGGTGCAGCAACCACGTTCAGCCCACCTTCGAGCAGTTGGTTGAAGTCCCTGAATGCGAGTCAGGTGTTCGACCGGTACCATCAGGGAGGTGGAAGCGTGCATGGCGTTGGTGTGGAATGCGCCTGCCAAAGAGCGGATGAAGAGGATGACAAAAATATGCCAGACTTCGACAATATCCAACGCAAACAGAACTGCTAGAACGATGGTTGCCAGTGCCTCGATGCTATCGGCCAATAACATAATCCGGCGACGATTCCAGCGGTCGACCAGGGTGCCTATGAACGGGCCGAGGACTACGTTGGGCAGCATACCGACCAGGGTGGCGGTCGCCAGCACAGTGGCTGAACCCGTCTGGACTGTCAGGTGCCAGATCAGAGCGAATTGCACCAGTTGGCTGCCTAGAATGGAAAGCGCCTGTCCACTCCAGATGGTGAAGAAAGTAGTTTTCCAGGGTTTGTTGTCTTGGACTGAAAATTGTGTTGTCATGAGAGTACTCCTTACTTTTCATTTGAGGCCATCCTTGAGGGCAAGGAGCGCATCTCTTCGCCCTCAAGGATGGTTCCGGGAAACCGTTTCATCTCAACCGAGAATTATCCGGCTGTTGCGGAAAGCGATTATTTCGTATTTTCATCCGCTTAATAGGTTATTTCACTGTCTCGCTCTGGCATGAGAACCTCGGTAACGCCGGTTCCTTTTTTGAACATCGTACGCCGATTTAGAACAACGATGACCACTGCCGCGAGTGCGAAAAGGAGGTTGTCCCAGGGTTGAGCATCGGGAAAGATGGGATTCATCATCTGAAAGTGATACAGGTAAGCGATCAACAGGCTGCCGCGAGGCGCTATTGAACATGGGAGTGAGGATGACGGAGAGAGCGATGACACCGCCAAAGATATGGCACGGCGGACCAGGAGCTATATTGAAGCCCACTCTATCAGGAACGCAGGGATAGTGCCAGGCTGCGCAAATGATGCCCACGATTAAACCGGCCCAAAAGGGAGCCATCTTGCGCTGTAGCAGAGGCATGGCGATCCCTCGCCAGCCGAACTCCTCGAGTCGTACCCAGGAAAAAGGCATGCGCCAGCGCTGGAAATACCAGATACCAGGGGGAAAAGGGAAACGGATCGCTGAGGGTGCCATTCAATGCGGCGCCAAGGTAAGCGATGGCAGGAATGCCCAGGAGCAAGAACAACCACCACACCTTGGGCATCCGCCATAAGGTCAATCGCCGAAAGAAGCTGCCCAGCCCTTTCAGTCCGTAATTTCGCAAGACCAGGAATATGCCAACAATGCCGGGCGAATACACCGCGAGGATAAATAAGGGATTGCTTGAGCTGATCTCACCAAAGATTGCGACCATCTGGTCGGTGAAAAGGATCAGCAGTGCGGCGATCCCCCAGGTGAGCCCAAAAGTAAGGGTCAGGAACGGAACGAGATTGGTTTTCATAATATTTTCTCCTGATATTTGATAACGGATTTTGCTTCACGATATTGTCTCTTTCTTGGTTATTTTTGATGACGGATTTTTTGTTCATGATTTTGTCTCCTTCTTGGTTGTTATTGACGATGGTTACAGTTTATAGTTTTATGCGGCTTTTGTCCCCTATCGGAAGATAGGTTGGGAGGGTAGGTTAAATAAAAAAAGAGCCGTGAAAACGGCTCAAACTTGTTGGGAGTAGATGGCTTAAAAGCCCAATTCCCTGGCCCGTGCACTCGCCTGTGAACGATTACTGACCCCCAGTTTCTGCAGAACGTTATGGACATGCCATTTGGCAGTCCCCACACTGATAAACAATTCGTCAGCGATTTCCTTGTTGGTTTTCCCCGCCACGATCAAACCTAATACGCGCAATTCTTGCTCGCTGAGTGGGTCAGGTAATTGGTCGAGGGGCGAGGGAGGAGAATCGCTTCCAGCTTGCTGAATGCTCAGGATAGCGTCCACAAGTTCGGGGGCGGCCTGACGCGCTTTTGGCAGCAAATCGAGGAGCGCTTCCCCTTCATCCAAAAAGATACGGATAAAACCTTCGGGTGCGGCCAATTCCAACGCTTGGGATAGCCAGTCTACGGCGGCTGGGATGTCTTTTTCGGCGCAATGGAGTAAGGCCATCAGAATCATGACCTCTATGCCGGTTCGAACGTGACCTTGAGCCTGCCCTTGCTTAAGCAGAGCATCCAGGATGGACGGCACATTTTCGCGATCGCTTGTTTTCAGCAGGATGCGCACAAGGGTCAGATCCACGAATTCGTGCGTTTGCCCGACGCGGGCAGCCTGATATTCCAACGCCCATTGTGTTGCTGCCTCTTCTTGCCCCGTTAAGAGCTGCAGGTTTGCGATGTGGGCTGCGGCGAGCATGGACAAGCGTTCCACCCCGAAGCCTTGTATGATCGTGTTCACTTCTTGGATGGCGTCAAAGGCATCCGATACGCGCCCTTGATAGGCGTGTACACGGGCGAGATAGGATAGCCCTAAAATCACGTCATCTATCAAGCCGCCTCGGCGGGATAACGCAATGCCATTTTCCAGAAATTCCTCGGCGGCGGAGAGATCGTTTCGCTCGAGGGCGATGCTGCCTAGAATAGACTCTGCCAAACCGAGTGGCGGTAATCGTTTGCCCCTTGCGATTTGTATCGCTTTTTGGCAGGCTTGTTCTGCTAAGCTTAATTGTCCCTGGCTGATCTGCACCTGTGCTGCGGCACAAAGCGAATGAATAACAAGGAAAAGTACCCCGGCAGATTGCGCTTCTTCGCTTGATCTCAAATAGTTCTGCACGGCAAGCTTAGTTTGTCCGGAGAGTTCATATGCCAACCCAAGACTAGAAAATCCGCGTGCATGCTGCAAATGATGCTCTTGTGGAATTCGTTCCTGGGCAAAAGTGATCTTTTCGATGGCTTGTTGCGTATCCCCACGCACGGAGGCGATTGCACCGTGGTACAACGATGCAAGTGCCAGCATTTGCTCTTTTTTAGGGGAGGTGGGCAGGGCGTGCAAGGTTTCCTCAGCCTGGTCAATTTGCTTTTCAGCGAGGTCAAAGCGCCCTAAAAGGTAGAGAATGTGCGAAGCGTTCAAACTCAATGCCGGGCGGTTTTGAAAGGCTTGTGGAGGGAGAGCATCCAGCCAGGTTGTATACAACGTCAGATTTCCACCCGACCAAATGGCGTCTTATTTTAATCCCCGATCGATGACATCCGCCAAAAGTTCATGATCGCCACTTGCGATGGCATATTGCACCGCTTCAGAGAGAAACTCATTCTTTTCGTCTCAGTCATTTGTCTGCGGGCCCTTAGACGTGCCAAAGGTAATGAGGGATCTGACGCGTGATGATAACCAGATGTGCCTGATGGGGTTGATGCTCGAGAAAGTATTCCAGCATCTCGTGAATGAGCAGGTTGGTGATGATATGGTAATCCTCAAGGACGAGGATGGTTGGCTCTTCAAGGCGGGCAAGGGCGTTGATGACTTCATCCAGAATATTTTGGAAAGGTGGGAGTTGCGGCGCGTCCAAAAGCTCCAGAATGTTATCCAGTTCAAAGTCACTGATCCGATTCCAGGCGCTTACCCAGTAGGACAGGAAGCGTGCTGGCTCATTGTCGCTTTTTTCGAGAGATAGCCAGATATGCTGTGTTGATTCCGGAGAAGAGTTGAGCCAACTGGTTATTAGGCTGGTTTTCCCATAGCCGGCAGGTGCGGAGACCAGCGTCAGTTTTCGCTGTTCGATCAAACCTGCTTGCAGTTGGTCCAAAAGCCGTGGGCGTATTACGCCGTTCAGACCCATCCTGCAGAGCCACGCGCTAGCCGGCGACTAAAGTCGTAGTCCGAAAAATCCACAAACCATTCACCTCTCAGGAGTTTTCCTGGGAGGTTTTTTGTTGCCCTATTCAGCATAGAAATTTTTTTGAATCAGTAGATTTGCAACAAAGTGCCTCCTACCAATTAGCACCCTATCCGCCGTGAATCTCAAGCTGCAAATAGTGATCAAGCCATCTCCCGGTTGCTGTAAAATACAAGCGCGTTACGAAACCCACCAAGCTAAAATGGAGCGATTTCCGGCCCGATTTTATGGAAGATAGGGGCAGGAAAATCGTCGCGATAATGCGGTGAATGTCAAACTAAATCTGGAGAGTACCTAGGTTTTTAAATGCAGCACGAGAGCATGCAGAGCTACCAGATAAGACTGCCAGCCAAACCCGCTGATCTGACCGATACAAACCGGTGCGATGAGCGACGTGTGACGGAAGCTTTCACGGCTGCTGATATTCGAAAGATGGACTTCTATTACAGGGAGCGGAATTGCGGCAACGGCGTCGCGTAATGCTACCGATGTGTGTGTATAACCACCCGGGTTGAAAATAACACCGTCAGCCCATGTTCGAGCTTCATGCAGTGCATCAATAAGCTCCCCTTCACTGTTCGATTGGAGTGTTCGTACTTCGATATTTTGTTCTATGCCAGCTTCCTGGAGCTGGCGATTGATCTCTTCCAAGGAAGTACTTCCGTAGATCGCGTTTTCACGCACTCCCAGCAGGTTCAGGTTCGGTCCATGCAGCACGAGTACTTTTTTCATCCGCACACCTCTTGTGGGGGTAATCCCCGTGGTTCAATCTCTTACGATAGACTCCCAATCTTTTACTTCAACACCAAATTTAACTTCTCCGATCCGTACCGGCAGGGTAAACTGCACCTTACCTCCAGCCCGTTTTTTGTCAAAGCGGGTTGCTTCGATTATCTTTTCGCGGTCTAGACCTGTTGGGATCGATATGGGCAATTCCAGCTTTGTTAACGTCTGCTCAATTTGTCGAACAAAGCTCTCATCGGTCAGCCCGGCTAGCACGGATAACTTAGCTGCCAGCACCATCCCGATCGCGACTGCCTCGCCATGCCGCACTTTGTAGTTAGAAACGGTTTCGATTGCATGCCCGATCGTGTGCCCGAGGTTGAGGTTCTTTCGCAGCCCCTGCTCATACGGATCAGATTGGATTACTTGGATCTTGACCGCCATCCCTCGCCGAACCAGTTGCCCGAGGTTGTCTTGGATATGCTCCCACCCTTTATCGCAGAAGCGGAAGAGCTCGGGGTCAGAAATCACGCCGTGCTTCACTACTTCAGCCAAACCGCTGCGTAATTCAGCTTTAGCCAGGGTCTTCAGTGTGAGCGGGTCGGCTAGCACCATGCGTGGGGAATGGAATGCGCCAATCAGGTTCTTTCCTTCTGGCAGGTCTGCTCCTGTCTTTCCCCCCAGACTGGCATCGACCATTGCGAGTAACGATGTCGGAAGTGTGACCCATCTCACACCCCTGAGGTACGTTGCGGCAGCAAACCCAGTTAGGTCCCCCAGGACACCTCCACCCAAGGCTACTACCGTACTACCGCGCTCGATTTTTCCGGCTAACAGCTGCGCCCAGATTGTATGCACCGTCGCGATAGTTTTATGTGCCTCTCCGGCCGGGATGATTATCTTTGTCACTTGATATCCTGCTGCCTGCAGGGAGTCCATAACGCTTTCCGCGTATAGTGGGGCGACATTTGTGTCACTTACTAACCCCACCGGTCCGCGCATACCGCGCGATTTAATTAAACTGCCTACGAGCTGGATACCATCTTCGATAACACGCACATCATACGCCTCTCCCATTCCTCGTATCCGGAATGCTCCAAGTGCTTTCTGAGCTTCCCAGGCGATTTCCCTGCTGTTCCGGCCTAAAGTATCGAGCTGGTTGGGGAAAGAAGCGTAGTGGTCAGCCCGTTGGGCAATCAATTCGGATAGTTTTGATTCTAAATTCTCATTGAGCAGCGGGCGTTCTTCGTCAGCCGTCTGTAAGCGGGTTATCAAATCGTCTACAGACGCTGATAGGCATAAGATTTGACCACTCTCCTCAGCCGCTGCTCGATTTCCCGGATCCAACAGCGCACCTCCCCCAAGAGAAATTACTCCATGACGGCGCGCTAAAAGTGACTTGAGCACATCTTGTTCGCGTCTCCGAAAACCCGCCTCACCATGTCTGCTAAAAATCTCTGGTATCGTTGCTTTACTGCGTAGCTCAATCTCGTGATCCAAATCCCAGAAAGGGAGTTCAAGCGCCTCAGCGAGTAGTCTTCCCACGCTGGATTTACCAGAACCAGGTGGCCCATACAGCAGTATCGGTGTGTCGCCGTAGGCTAGTTTATCCTTTATCATCATTCAAGTTAGACTTTGGATCTGGCCAAAATTCGTGTGCTATCCGCTCCATTCTCATATCAGCACTATTAGCCCGCACCAGCTTGCTGTAGCGCGGCAGCATTTCCTGCAGGGAATCGCCTCCAAGTTTATCGGTCAGGGCATCTGCCAGCACAAAGGCGACCACCGCCTCGATAATTGGTACTGCACGCGGCACCGGGCAATAATCCGAGCGCTCGTATTTTGTCAATGTTTCTGTCTCGGTCGCTAAATCGACTGTTTCCTGGGGGGTCAATGTTGTCGCGATGGGTTTCATCGCCGCTCGCACGATGAGCGGCATGCCATTTGTGATGCCACCCTCCAGGCCACCTGCCCGATTTGTAGGACGGGTTAGCTGCTGTCCGTTCAAGCGAATGGCGTCATGAACTTTTGTCCCTGGAAGGGCGCTGTTCTCAAATGCTGATCCAAACTCTACCCCCTTGATCGCTTGCACACTGAGCACTGCCGCGCCTAGACGTGCTTCTAGGCGGCGGTCCCAGTGGACATGGGAGCCTAGTCCCGGCGGCATTCCTAATGCGATCACTTCGATAATCCCACCCAATGTGTCGTGCGCTTCCATGATCTCGCGGATATGGGCTTGCATAGCTGCCGCTGCAACCGGATCGGGACAGCGGACTGGGCTGCCCTCGGCTTGCGAGAATCGCTGGAGAACCGGGATTCCATCGACATCGGCCGTGATCTTGCCAATCGACGTCACATAACCACCAACCTGGATATCGAACTGTGCCAGCAGTTGTTTGCAGATCGCGCCGATGGCTACCCGCGCGGCGGTCTCGCGCGCAGAGGCGCGCTCTAAAGCCGGCCGCAGATCGTTGTAGCCATATTTAATCGCACCGGTCAGGTCTGCATGTCCTGGGCGTGGGGTGGTAAATGGCTCAACAGCTCTACCGCTCCATTTGGCGTGATCTCGATTGTCGATTGTCAAGGCTATAGGCGCACCAGTTGAGAGACCCTCCATTACACCGCTAACGATGGCTGCATGGTCGCTTTCAATTTTCATGCGCGGCCCAGCGCCGTAGCCGCGTTGGCGGCGGGATAATTCATGGTCGATGAGCTCGTCCGATATCGGCAGACCAGCTGGAAAACCCTCTAATATCGCGACAAGAGCCGCACCGTGGGATTCCCCTGCTGTGAGAAATCTAATCGTCATGGTTGGAACTAGATGCTCCCGTAGAATTTTGTGATCCGCTGCATCGCTTCAAATAAGCGTTCTTCTTGGATAGTTAAAGATAACCGCACGTATCCTTCTCCACCAGATCCAAATACGGTACCTGGGGTGAGGCTAACTTGATATTGTTCCAACAATGATCCCACAAAGGATTCTGCGGACATTTTGCTAGGGACTGGAAACCAAATATAGATGGCACCTTTGGTCTTGTGTATTTTAACCCCGATTGAATTGAAGGCATCAACCACCAAGTCGCGCCGCTTCTGGTAGACTGCATTTCGTCCACGGATCCAGTCAAAATCGGTCTTGAGCGCCTGAACTGCGGCATCTAATATCGGGCGGAAATGCCCGCTATCGGTGTTGGTTTTGAAGGTATACAGTGCACGCAATGCTTTTTGTTGGCCCACTGCAACGCCAGATCGCCAACCAGCCATATTATATGACTTCGAAAGAGAGTTGAACTCAATTGCTTGGTTAATAGATCCGTGCACCTGCAGCACGCTGGGAGCTTTATAACCATCGTAGGTTACTTGCGAATAAGCGGCATCATGGCACAGTAAGAGATCATGCTCTCTTGCGAAAGCTACGGCTTGTTCCAAATTCGTAAGCGTAGCTGTAGCCCCGGTGGGGTTGTTGGGGTAATTCAACCACATCATCTTTGCCTGTCGGGCTACTTCAGCAGGGATCGCTGCGAAGTCTGGGAGATAATCGTTCTCTGGTCTTAATCGTAGGGCATAAGGTTTGGCATTTGCGAACTTTGCTCCTTGCCCGTATGTCAAGTATCCGGGATCAGGGATGATGACTGTGTCACCCGGTTCGAGGACAGCTTGCAGAATGTGGAAGATGCCCTCTTTTGATCCAATCAATGGTAAGACTTCATGATCGGGATCCAGCTCAACGTTGTAATTCTGGCGGTAGAAATCCGCCCATGCAGTCCGTAGTTTTCCCGTCGCGTTGTGTGCCTGGTAGCCGTGATGGCTCGAGACAGCTGCTGAGCGAGCTAAGGTGTCGATAACGGCTTCGGGTGGCGGCATATCCGGAGAACCGACATCCAGGCGGATGATGTCTTGCCCGGTGAGCTGTAAAGTCGCAATCGTTTCGTCAAGGCTCGCAAAAAATTGGCTGTTGATGCGAGCTTCTGACTGATGGTCTGAGTGATCGTTCATGATTGTGATTTTCTAAGGTATAGTATTTTTATATAACTTAGCGATGCAGTTGTTCCACCGCCGCTCTGCGCATGGCGTCTCTTGGGGCGTCTAACCCTGTCCAGCATACAAAGGCTAAAGCTGCTTGCTCGATAAGCATGTCCAGCCCATTAATGCATTCCAGGCCGGCAGCCTTTGCTGCACGGAGCAACGCAGTCTCAGGGGGATTGTATACCAGGTCGTAAATTATCGCCTCTGGCGGCAGGTCAAAACCGTCAGGCCATGGATTTGCATCCTCATGTGGGGTCATACCGATTGGGGTTGCATTTACCACCAAGTCAACCTTTGTCCAATCCATGACGCGCTTGATGTTATCTAGTGCCACGGCCCGGATTGTAAGACGATCGTCCGAGTACTGTCCGGAATACAATTCTGATTCATCAACTAGCTGGAGCTTTACAAGACTATTGGCCAGTTCCTGTGCCTGCTGCAGCCTGCGAGCAGCGATAGTCAATTTCCAGTCTTGTTGTCTTAAGGCGTAAGACACAGCGCGCGCTGCTCCTCCAGCTCCTATTACCAAGGCAGTTTTATCTTCGTTCAGACAAGAGGTATACTTTTCTAGCGGCTTGAGAAACCCTGGCGCATCTGTGTTATCACCGACCAGACGATTTCCAATCTGGTAAATGGTATTCACTGCGCCGATACTTTTAGCGGCGAATGTGAGTTTGTCGAGATAGCTTAATATAACTTGTTTATGAGGGATTGTGACGTTCACCCCAGTGATGACCCCAGCCCTGAGACTATCAATAAGGGCAGTCATGCGCGGCTCATTATTTGGCGGCTCAGGCACATCGAATAATCGGTATTCACCAGCGATGCCATAAGCGGTCAAGGCGGCATTATGGATGACCGGTGATAAGCTATGTTTGACGGGATGTCCGATCAATCCTAGGGCGTAGTAGGTCATTTATCATCCTCGCCAGCTAGGTTCGCACCAGTGGATCGCAAAACTTCAGTGAAAGTGGGAAATGATTCGGATATCATTTCTGCTCCGGAGACGATTACTGGTCCGGAGGTCTGCAGCCCTGCCACAGCCAATGCCATTGCTAAGCGATGGTCACCATGGGCTGAAACGCGGCCTCCCTTCGGGTTGCTGTCCCCGGGAATTATGAAACCATCCGGCTTTTCAACCACTGGAACCCCCAGCGTCTGGAGCTCTTTGCACATCGCCGCGATGCGGTCTGATTCCTTTACCCGCAGTTCTTCAGCTCCAGATACAACCGTTGTACCACGGGCGTAGACGGCCGCGATGCTGAACGCTGGGAATTCGTCGATCATCCGCACAACCAGCTCACCATCAACATCAATCCCCGTTAGTTTTGAATATCGCACCCGCACTGTTCCATATGGCTCCCCCATTTGCTCACCGTGCTTTTGGATGGCGATATCTGCACCCATTCTGCTGAGTGCGTCCAACAACCCAGTACGCGTCGGGTTAAGGCCGATATCTTCAATAACAACATCAGACCCAGGTGTGATCAGCGCCGCCACAATGATAAAGGCTGCCGATGAGACATCACCCGGTATATTGAGGGTAAATGCTGGGATGTGCGGCGGATGCTGCGGTGTGAGGATGGTGATAAATTGTCGCTCTTTGCTTTGGCTACCCGCTGTGTTGCCGTCGGCAGCAGGGGCTCGATGGGGGTCAGTAATCAGGGGAACGCCCAAGCTTCGTAGTAGCCGCTCGGTGTGGTCTCTTGAGGGTCCCGGTTCGCGCAGCGTTGTTTGACCCTCTGCGTTCAATGCCGCGAGCAGCAGACAGGTTTTTACCTGCGCGCTGGCAACTGGCAAGCGGTAGTCAGTCCCTTGGATCACTGTTCCTGCTGGTTCGAGACGCAGCGGTGCATGTCCATCATCTCCAATAATATTCACGCCCATCTTTCGCAACGGTTCGATGATGCGGTTCATCGGGCGGCGGCGCAATCCCGGTGAACCGTCGAGTGTTGCCCGGACACCCACAGCTGCCAAAGCCCCGGCCAACAGCCGCAGCGTTGTCCCGGAGTTGCCGCAGTCGATGACATTTGCTGGAGTATCCCAGTCCACAAAACCTCTACCATGCACAACCAGCATATTGTTGTTTAAATACCATGTGATGCCTAAAGAAGTAAGCGCATCTAACAGCGGTTTAGTTACCCCGGCTACCAAGAAATTGTTGATCCGGCTTTCCCCTTGAGCAAGAGCTGCAAAGAGCGCTGCCCGGTGGGAAATGGATTTATCACCCGGTAATCGTATTTGGCCGTGTAGATTTTCGCTCTTCTCAGTGACTAGGTTCATAGTTTCTTCTTGTTTTCCAAGAGTGCGGCGCGCTTATCAGCAGCTGCGGCTAGGTTTTCTATCAGCTGCCCTGATTCATCCTCCAGCGAGTTGGCGAGTATATTCAATGTATCCTGAAACTGTTGTAGTGTGTCAAGGATGTTAGCTTTATTCGTGGTCAAGATATCTGCCATGACTTTGGCGGAGCTAGCCGCAAGCCGTGTGGTGCTCTCAAATCCTGGTCCGATCAAAGATGCCGCAGCCTCCGGTGTCGCCTGTACTAGTGCTGTTGATATCAGATATGGCAGGTGGCTTATTGCTGCTGTCCATGCGTCATGGGTTGTTGCATCAATCCAAATTGGTTGGGCTTCTATATGGTGGATGATGGCTTCAGCAACCTGTTTTGCGGTTTGGGTCGTGTTCGCACACGCAACCAACGCAAATGGTGCGTTGCGAAAGATGTCTGCTGAGGCATGTTCAAGTCCAGCGGTTTCACGGCCGCACATCGGGTGCCCGCCAACTGGAGTCAAATGTTCTGGCAGCCTCTCCATTGCTTCACAGATGCTTACTTTTGTAGACCCCAAATCGAGGATGATAGCGGGATCGCTTTTATATTTTGCGAGTTGTCCAATTATCTGGATGATTGACTTGACTGGTACGGCCAGGATGATCACATCAGCTTGCGGCAGGATTTCGTCCATCCGGTCAGATATTTGATCAACGATGTGGTTGCACCGTGCCAGGTCTATTGTGGCTGGGTCATTATCGATTGCAAGCAGTTTTTCGCACCGCCCTTTAAGCGCTATGGCCAGCGAGCCGCCCATTAACCCCAAGCCGACAATAGCGATACGTGCCTGGATAAGTGCTTCGTCAGTGATCATGCCGTCGCCTCATTACTTAACCGCTTCATAGCCTGCTTGGACAAGTTCTTTTTGGTGCGACGGTTCTCCCCACTGCTTCTGCGATCGCGCGCACCTGCTCTACGAGCACAGCAAACCGCTCTGGTTTCAATGATTGTCCGCCATCCGAGAAAGCTTGCTCTGGATTGGGGTGTACTTCTATGATCAATCCGTCAGCACCGGCAGCGATCCCGGCTCGGGCAATTGCGGTGACATATTCCCAATTTCCAGTGCTGTGACTGGGATCAAGTATCACCGGCAGATGGGTGAGGGCTTTGAGCACTGGGATGGCGTTGATATCGGTGGTATTGCGGGTGGCGGTTTCATATGTTCTTATGCCTCTCTCACACAAAATCACTCGTTCATTTCCATGGGAGAGGATATATTCAGCAGCCATTAAGAGCTCATCAACCGTGGCTGACATTCCCCGCTTGACCAAGACTGGTTGTTGGCTGGCACCAGCAGCATGTAGCAAGGCGAAATTCTGCATACTGCGCGCCCCGATTTGTAGGACATCGGCATACTTGGCAATTAGCGCTACCTGTTCGGGGGCAATTACTTCGGAGATGATTGGCATCCCAGTGATTTCCCGCGCTTCGGCAAGGTATTCGAGACCTTCTTCTCCTAGACCCTGGAAGGAGTAAGGCGACGTCCGTGGTTTAAACGCGCCGCCACGCAGGGCATGCCCACCTGCTTCGCACACCGCCTGGGCAGTTTCAAGCAACTGAGTTCGACTTTCCACTGCACAGGGACCTGCAATGATGATTATTTCGTTACTACCCATTATGATCCCGTCCAGCGAAAAAAACGATCTTTTCGGGTGCAGTTCTAATGAAGCTAGTTTATACGGGCGGGAGATAGGCACGACCCGATCAACACCCGGCAAGTGCAAAAAATGATCGCGCTGGATAGGTCTCCCATCACCTATCGCGCCAATTATCGTGCGTTCCTCTCCCTGCGATAAATGAGCCCTCAATCCATTTGCCTCGATAACATTTACGACTTGTGCAATATCACTCTCACTGGCATGCGCATTCATGATAATCATCATGGTGGCACTCTCCTCAATAAAATTCCGGCTTGGGCGAATAAGGGTTGGTTGTATCCATCTTTCTTTGTTGCTAATCAATCCCTGTTACAACTTGTGGTTGGGCGTTAGATCCGGACGTAGCTGCACTGCTTCTCGCAAGTAGATGTGTTTGATTTCAGCTTGGGAAAGTGGTGTATTCCAATGCAGCAGCACTCGTATGCACTTGGACAACCCTCCCGGCACGGAAATCTCCTGGGCGCACATAAGCGGAATAGCAGTCCAACCAATTTCCCGGGCGGCTTTGGCTGGGTAGACCGATTTCAAATCATCGCTCAGTGTGAAGATGGCGCTGGCGATATCCTCACTACGCAGAGTTGGGTTGGCTTTACAGATGGCCAATAACAGCTGCGTCGTAGCCTCCAGGATTGCTTCTGGATCATCTTGAGTTGCAGTGGTCGCGCCGCGTATTCCACGAATAGCCACAGTAAGCTCCTGTCGTTTGGAAAAATAAAAAACGCGAGGCCGTCAGCCTCGCGTTTTGGGTTCGTTATACTAATTACTCGCCCGTTTAAGCACCGCTAACGGCAGCCGTATGAGGTGTGCCGTAAAAATAGTAATAGCGGGTAAAGAAACGTGCGAGTGGTTTCATTCTAATAATTTTCTCATTCCAGATTTCCGGCTATTCTACATGTCAATGCTGGTTAAGTCAAGCAAAAGCTCCGCAGAGTTGATGCATCTCACCAGTCGCATTAAGAAAAACAATACGTAGCCTTATCCAGGCGTAACCGCTGTGATTTCCAGCGCCTGATCAGTCATATCGTGGAGTATTTTACGCCCCATCTCTTCACCATACACAGCCAACCGGGGGATCTTGCCAACTTCGTCCATTTCAATTGGCTGCTGGAAATCGACTTGGAAGCGGCGGAAATCTAATTTTTGGAAGAAGTTCTTGACGAGGTGTACTTGCTGGTCATCAGCTGATTGCAGGAACGCACCTAATGCGGGGCTGATCCATTCCCAGGGATACATCTTGTTGGCATCAACAGGATCGAACGAATGGGGAGATCGTCCTGTACCCAAGCTGATTAGAGTTGTTTCAGCCGGGTCCCAGCCAAGGCAAAATTGAATTTCATACGCGGCTAGATAACATGGGTTCGAGTAGGAACCAACCCCTCCATCAACAAACCTCCCTTCAACGATCGGGAAATAAGTCGGTACCGTGCAGGAAGCCATAACAGCTTTGACGACCGGCCAGTCGCGGTAGGATTTCTTCCAAGGTTTGATGAAGCGTGTGCGGTTTTCTACCAGATCGAAAGTGGTAATAACTACATCAGTTGCTGGTTCCTTTTCCCAGAATTCGCCCATCGTCCGTTCGCCAACATATGCGGTGAGCGCATCCTCCAGTGGTTCTGCAGGGTATTTGTAGCGAACAAGCGGCCAAATCTTCGTGCGCCAACTTGGTTTAAAAATCTCATTTCCGAGGGTTGTGTAGAGGTCGTACATTTCTTGAGCAGTCAGTCCGGCGGCGATCCCTGCTGCTATCAGAGATCCAGTCGATGTCCCGGCGGTAAGGTGGAAGATATTCTTTACCGGCAGACTGAGGTATTCCTCGATCATCGATAATGCTTTGGTGACAATGATGCCTTTTATACCACCACCATCGATCGCGATCGCGACGTTCTTTCTGAAAGGTTTCATTGCTCGTTCTCCATTTTATAATTTGCCTTACTCGCCAGTCCCTGTCAAAATGATTATTGGATCGACCAAGTGGAATTTTCCGCTCACCCGCCAGAGGCAGTAATTGCCCATCTCATACGCTGTTGCCCGGGTGTCATAATGTGCCATACCCGCAAACTGCATTTTCGCTGGTCCGATCCGGGTTTCAATATGCAGGTGTGGGTTGAGTGCATTTCCACTGCTGCCGATAAGACCAAGTATTTGTCCGCAGGTGACATCTTCTCCAATCCGATAGCTAGGAGGCTCAGCCATGTGAGCATATAGCAGGTAAAGCGAGCGCTCTTCAGTTTCAGGGATTAGGTCATACTCTTCAGGGCAGGTTAACGGACTTATGTACGGTTGCGTGCTATCCGGTGTTGGTAGTGAGGGGTGCAATTTCCATTCCTCAGTGATATCTTCAAGTGGTGTCTCGATCATGACCGCATATCCATATGGGAAGCTTCCGTCGATGATGGCGGCTACTTGTCCGCTGGTCACTGACTGGACCTCTAACCCGGATACTGCGATGCGTGGATTACCTTTCAGCTCTGCCAGATCGATGCCTTGGTGAGGATCATCGGAGCCAGTCCGGGGTGGATTATACGGATTGACGATGGTGTCTGTAATTTCGCTGAGCGGCACACCTGCCAATGGTGAGCACAGGTCGAATATTGTCTCATCACGGAGAACTATTGGTGGTGTAGTGATCTGCAGCGTACTCATCGGCATAGGAGTGGGAGAATTAGTTGCGGCAGCAGTTTGAGTCCCTGTAGGTGTTTTGGTCGCCGTTGTCGGTAAGGAGCTCGCGGCGAGATTGGGGGCAGGATTACTACAGCTAACCAGCAGCAGCACAATACACAGGGTGGATCGTTGGATATATATGCTAGCAGGTAGGTTTTTCATATCCTTGGTTTCTGTTCAACTACGCGTAAAGTTTGATCCCTATATGATTGCAAGGGTCGTACCTCGCTGGGCGATTCACTAACACAACTGGTCATTAAATCCTGCTTACAACTTTGTTACTATTGGTTGACAACAAACCGATAATTGTATAATATAAAGAAATAATATCAAAATATATTATCAAATAATATGTTACAAAAAGATATAATATTGAAGTCTACACAGGTAAGTTAAGAGTTTGGATGGGAGAGGTGCCCAATGGAATCCAATAAATATCAAAAAGATGAACTTACTGGTCTGTTCACCAGGCGCAATTTCGACGAACAGTTCGCGTCCCACTTCGAAAAAGCTGCGGCCGCTCAGCGATCTTTCACGCTGGCATTTCTAGATTTGGATAAATTCCTTAAAATAAACGAGAAATATGGACACAGTGCTGGTGATGAATTGCTCCAAAGTATCTCATCTTTGATCTGCTCGGTAGTGCCAGATGAGTCGATTGTCGCTCGCTACGGTGGGGATGAATTTGCGGTGCTGTTTCCAGATATAGAGCGCGAGCAGGCGTTATTGCTCTTAGAAACGCTCAGAAATAACACGGTCGCGATGAAATTTGATCTTCCCTCGGTTGGTGGCATATCAGCTGTAACGATCAGTGCCGGTCTGGCGACATATCCGGTCGATGGGAATACGCAGAATGAATTAGTGCGTAAAGCTGACCAGGCTTTATACAGAGCTAAGGAGTTTGGTGGAAACAGTGTTAGGTTGTCCTACGCAGAGCGCATGGTTCCGAAGACCACCCACTATACACAGACCCAGCTTGAACGATTAACGAAGTTAGCAGAAACTGAAGAGGTTGGTGAAGCGGTACTGCTGCGCGAAGCACTAGATATGCTGCTGTTGAAATATCGAGTCACTGCGATTGTAAATCGTTAAATCTCCTCACATCAAGCTTTTTACCAGCTTGAGCAAATTGCCAGGCTGGTTTAGGAATGGTTGCTCGATTTTTCTCTTGAAGCTTTAGCGACTGTTAGTCTATCTATCACCCCTCTCAGGAACGTGGCTCATCGCATATTCTGCCAGCGCGGTGATTGTCAGGGCGGGATTGACGCCTAGGTTTGCAGGAATAATCGAGGCGTCTACTACGAATAAGCCAGGATAGTTGTGAACTTGGCAATCGATACCGATCACGCTGTCATCTGCGTCCTGCCCAATTGCACACCCCCCCAAGATGTGGGCTGTCATGGGGACATCAAGTAAGCCTTCCGTTACTGAGCCGCCGGCATAGCCGTTCATTTTCTTGGCAACAGATCTGGTGATTTGGTGGGCGAGTTCGATATCAATTGGGACCGTATACTCCCGTTTCCTTTCCGCGATCAATCCGCGCCGGAAAAAGGCAAATGGGTTCCGGCCTTGCCGTAGGTTCATTTGATTGTCTTTCATTTGCATAAACATCAATGCCACACCGCGTTTTGTCAATCTGCGCCCAAATTTCGTATCAAAAAACTCAGCAGGTCTTTTGATGATCTCACTCAATGTAGCGCCGAGCCTTTTTAGAAAGCCACCGCGTTGGTTGATGATCGGAGAGGAAAGCAGCTTCAGCAGAAGGGACGAATCTTCGGGGAAGCGCACGGGTTCGACCTGGGTTACATCATCGGCATAAAATATCGAAGTTATGGCTAAGCCTTGTGAGTGATCATCGGTCTCATCGTAGCTAAAGGCACCCATGAAAGCTTCACTATTTGTTCGCACTCGTTCTCCAAGGTGCTTCGATATCTTCGGCAATATGCTGAGTTCATCGCGGCAGTGCAGTAGCAGAGAAAGTGTACCCAATACCCCCGCTGCCAAAATCACATTGCGGGCACGCACAGTATGTTTTGGTTTGTTCAGCCATGCAGTCGAAGAGTTGTACTGAATACTGTACCGGGCGCCATCCGGTTGGTTGGGAGCCAGCGGGATGATTGCGACGACCTGGCTTTCAGCCCTAATTTCTGCTCCCATTTTCTCGGCGAAATACAAGTAGTTTTTGGTTAGGGCGTTCTTCGCGTTGTTGCGGCAGGCTACAATGCACCCGCCGCAGTGATCGCAGCCTTTTCTTGAGGGACCTTCTCCTGCAAAGTATGGGTCAGCGACTTCTAAGCCTGGTTCGCCAAAAAAGACGCCAACTTCAGTGGGTCGGAAATTCTCTCCGAGACCAAGTTCAATGGCAACCTCCTGCAGGGCTTTATCTGCTGGCCAGAGCTTGGGATTGGTCGCCACCCCTAACATGCGTTTTGCGGTTGCGTAATGCGGCGCCAATATCGATTTCCAATCACCCAGATAGTTCCAGGAAGGCGAGTTGTAGAAATCATCACTGGGTTCCATTAGTGTTGCCGCATACACCAGGCTGCCTCCTCCTACCCCGCTGGAGTGATACACAAAATACCCGCGTGACAAACTCATTTGCAGAATGCCGAAGCAGCGTAAGATTGGTAGCCAGAGATATTTGCGGATTTCCCAATTGGTACGGGGCAGCTCATCATCTTCGAACCGCATGCCGCGCTCGAGCACTAGTGTGTGATAACCTTTCTCCACCAGGCGCATCGCACTGACACTGCCGCCAAAGCCGGATCCGATTATGACGTAGTCGTACGTATCATTGTTTTCCATAGTTACCAAACCCTTACTTGAAGGTATACTCGCTAACCGCCATTACCAACGAAAAAAAACGGTTATTAGTATTGGTAAAAACCACGTCCCGATTTTCTGCCGAGATAGCCTGCATCAACCATCTTTCGCAGCAGGTATGCAGGTCTATATTTATCTTCGCCCAAGTCCCGTTGTAGGATTTCCATCACCGAGAGAACTACATCTAACCCAATTAAATCGCACAGCGTAAGCGGTCCCATTGGGTGGTTCATCCCTAATTTCATCACTGTATCGATCGCCTCTGGAGTACCGATTCCTTCCTGCAAGGCGAAGATAGCTTCATTGATCATCGGGCACAGGATGCGGTTCGAAATAAAGCCTGGCGAATCTGCAGCTTCGATAGGCTCTTTACCCATTACCTGGCATACCTGCATGGTTTTTTCGGTGGTTTCATCGCTGGTGGCAATCCCACGGATAACCTCGACCAACCTCATCAACGGTACCGGGTTCATAAAATGCATCCCGATCACCGCCTCCGGGCGTTTTGTTTGGGCTGCTAATTTCGTTATGCTGATTGAAGATGTGTTGCTCCCCAAGATCGCACCTGGCTTGGCCAATTCATCAATCTCAGCAAAAATCTTAAACTTTAGCGCTGTCTCTTCTGTAGCTGCTTCAATGACGAGGTCTGCCGCGGCGATTTTATCGAACGAATTTGACATTTCGATGTTTAACGCAGCTTCTACCTGATCGCTGGTAATCAGGTCTTTGCTGGTGAGTTTTTCTACCGAACGGGCGATTGTTTGTTGAGCACGTTCCAACGCACCCGGTGCGATATCCATCAAAGTCACTGAGTAACCAGACGTCGCTGCAACTTGTGCGATACCGCTGCCCATTGTTCCTGCCCCGACCACAAATATTTTCGTGATGTCCATAATGCCTCTCCCGTGTAAAACCGGTGACAGTAGCTTATCCCGGCATATATAATTATTGGGGATTAATCAACTTCAATAGCCATCGCCACGGCTTCTGCGCCGCCGAGACAAAGCGATGCGATTCCGCGCTTCAACCCACGCTCGCGCAAGGCATAAATCAATGTGGTCAATACCCGGGCTCCGCTAGCACCGATTGGGTGACCCAGCGCGATAGCACCCCCATTCACGTTCACTTTCTCCCAATCCCACCCTTGATCTGCTAACGCGTACCCATCGGCTAATACCTGCGCAGCAAATGCTTCATTGAGCTCGATCAGGTCGACATCTGCAAACGTCCAGCCAATTTTCTGCAGCAGTTTTGGGATGGCCTTCACCGGCGCGTAGAATAGATATTTGGGTTCCACTGCGGCCTGTGCATAACCTACAATTCTAGCTAGAGGTTGTGCACCATAGCTCTCAGCTTTGGATTCGCTGGCGACAACTAGAGCCGCCGCACCATCATTTAATCCAGGTGCATTTCCTGCGGTTACTTTGCCATCTTTGACGAACGCCGGTTTGAGTTTGCCAAGTGCCTCAAGAGTGCTGTCACGACGCGGGGTCTCATCTTTATCGAAGACAGTGACCTGCCCTTTACGTCCAGGGATTTCCACCGCCACGATCTCGGCAGCAAATTTGCCTTCATCGCTTGCTTGGATAGCTTTTTGATGGCTGGCAAAAGCGAACTCATCCATCGCTTCACGCGTAACCTGGAACTCGTCAGCGATGAACTCGGCTGCGTTCCCCATCCCCCAATTTTCAAATGGGTCCCAGAGACCGTCATAGAGCAGAGCATCAGTTAATTCTTGATTACCGAAGCGTAATTCACCACTGCGCCCGTTCACCAGAAATGGAGCTTTGCTCATTGATTCCATGCCCCCGGCCACAAATAGATTTCCATCGCCCGCGCGTATCGATTGGGCAGCCAACATAACGGCTTTTAATCCTGATCCGCAGACTTTATTCAAGGCGGTCGCGCCCACACTTACTGGTAGCCCTGCGAAAATTGCTGCTTGACGAGCTGGTGCCTGACCTAACCCCGCAGCAACTACATTCCCCATTAGGACTTCGTCAATTTCACTTGGGTCTGGAAGTTCTGCGCGTGCCACGGCTTCTTGGATAACTAATGCGCCTAGTTTGGGAGCTGGTATATTGCCGAGACTACCCTGAAACCGGCCTGATGGTGTGCGGACTGCGCTGAGTATCACAGCTTGTTCTGCATTGTGGACCATTTTCTATTCTCCTTGGTATTATCGTGTTGGTGTTTGAAAGGTATGATTATGTTAAGTACACTCGCAGGAACGACCCTTGAGATTATTCAGCTGCGTTATGAGGGTTGTGAGTAGAAAACCATGCTGCCTTGATGCGTGCATATGATTCTTCAAGCGATTCTGGTAAAACACGCGTATTACCAAGTGCAGACATGAAATTGGTATCACCCCCCCAACGGGGTACGATATGCATGTGGATATGTTCTGCAATTCCAGCCCCGGCAGCTTCTCCGATATTGATACCCACATTAAAACCTTGCGGATTGTAGATCGTGCGTATTACTTGAATACCCTGATTTGTCAGTTCTATCATTTCACTGCGCGTTTCCACGTCAAATCCATCCAGTACGGCCGCATGTACATACGGCACCACCATCAAGTGACCGCTGGTATAGGGGAAACGGTTAAGGATCACGAAGTTGCTGTGGGCACGCGCCACGATTAGATTTTCCGGTCCATCTTCCCGGGATAATTCTGTACAGAATGCGCAGTCTTCTGCGCCGATATGGTTTTGTATGTATTCCATGCGCCAGGGTGAAAAGAGATATTTCATCGCGATGATGTAAGGTTGGGTAGTCTACTGGTCAGTATATTGCTTATGTAGCGATCCGTTTTCCAGGTATGGTTGTGAACAGCAGCCAAATCTTGGTATTGTCTTTATTGTAGCAAAGATTTTGATCCACAGGAATATTTGCTCCCCAATTGCTCAATCTATCATCGTAAGCCTTTGGTAACCGCTCAGCTCTGAGTGATATATCAGTATGGTTGACAGTCCATTTGAAGCAGAGTATCCTCAAAATTACTGTCCCAAATCGTGAGAATATCCTATGACACAATTACCCCTCATTGAACCTCAATCATGGTCTATCACCGATCTCACTCGCCACCTGCGCAATCTATTGGAAAGTGACCGTTATTTGCAGGATTTATGGGTGGTAGGGGAAGTCTCCAATTTTTCGAGCCCATCATCAGGTCATTTGTACTTTACATTGAAGGATGCTGGTTCTTCTATTCGCTGTGTGATGTGGCGCGGCGCCGCACTCCGGCAGACTTATCTACCCCGCGACGGAGACGAAATCGAGGTGCACGGTAGTATCAGCATCTACGAAGCCGCTGGCCAGTACCAGTTGTATGTCGATCGCATTCGGCCTGTCGGGGCTGGAGCTTTGTTCCAGGCATTCCTGCGTCTGAAAGACCGCCTTGAAGAAGAGGGACTCTTCGATCCGGAGCGTAAAAAACCGCTCCCCAAATGGCCTAAGCTTATTGGTATTGTGAGCTCTCCGACCGGGGCAGCTTTACGAGATATGCTCAACACACTCAGCCGGCGCTTCCCCCTGGTAGAAGTTGTTCTTGCACCGACAGCGGTCCAAGGCGCGGATGCGCCGGCCGGCATTGTCTCTGCATTGGAAAAGCTGAACCTGGAAGTGAAACCGGATTTGATCCTGCTTGCTAGAGGAGGTGGATCGATTGAGGATTTGTGGGCGTTTAACGATGAAATGGTTGCGCGTGCCATCGCCGACTCAAATGCTCCGGTAATTACAGGGGTCGGTCATGAGACCGATTTTACGATCGCAGATTTTGTAAGCGATTTACGTGCCCCTACTCCAACGGCAGCGGCCGAGCTAGCCACACCTGATAGAGTTGACCTTATCGCGAATCTTATCGATCACCGCGAACGTTTGCAGTATGCCGTGGTTAATGTGGTGAACAGCTGCAAATGGGGGTTGCAAAACCTCAAAACTGACCTCGCCGGGCTATCCCCTCAATCACGGATTCGAAATGACCGCCAACGCTTAGATGATTACTCACGTCGCACGCAAAGTATCCTGTCCCATACGCTTAAGTTGAAACAAACCCGGGTCTCCGGGCTCCAACAGCGCTTGGTTGCCCTCAACCCAACCGCAATCTTGGAGCGCGGTTATGCGTTGGTGCAAAAAATGGATGGACAATTGGTGCGCAGGGTTAACCAGGTGGCAACCGGTGAATCTTTGACAGTGCACGTCCAGGATGGTGATTTTGGTGTAAAGGTAGAGCCAAACTTGAAAGGTAGCGCGTAGAATAATGGGCGAGTCACTCAATTCACATCAACCAGGGGAACTTGATCAATTTACCGATGAACTGAATGAAGAATTGCGGGCGGCTGGGTCAGGTAGTGCTGAACAGGCTTTTAGTGTTGGCTGTGCAGTCGGGATTATACCGGTTGGTCTGGTAGTCTTCGGGATTTATATATCTGGGGTCGTTAATTTGATACTTGCGCTGTTCCTGTTTCTGCTTGGTATGGTTGTTTTGTTTGCTGTGTTAGCGTTATTAGCCTCTCAAGCCCGTGATCGCGCAAGCCGCCGGGTGTATCATGAAAGCGTGGAACCAAAAATCGACGCTTTCCTTTCCAACACGGGGTTGAGCCGCACGGAATTCGATACGTTATTATTTGACAAACTCTCAGATCGCGCCCCACTTAGGGCATTTCTAACGCCCGAACCCCTGGTAATCGATGATGGCTCGATCAATAATATCGTTCAGGAGAATTAATCATGCCAGATGAAAATGAAGCTGCTCCGTTTGACGCTTCTCCCGTTGCAGAACTGACTTATGAGCAGGCTTTTATCCAATTGGAAGAGATTGTCGCGGCTCTTGAGGGTAGTGATTACCCCCTAGAAAGGACAATTGAGCTGTACGAACGTGGTCAGGAATTGGCGAAATACTGTACTGAGCTGCTTGAGAAGGCTGATCTGCGATTAAAAAAGCTGACTGATAATGGACTCGCAAACTTTACATTAGCAGAGTAGCCAGGTGGGGTATTTCAATTGTGGTTTTGTTATAAACGAATAATCTCAGTGAGATGTGTATCTGCCGTAATCATTTATAAAAACTTCAAACGGAATCGTATTTTAATCTCTCGCCAGGCTGCCATAACTTCTCTGAGCCTCAGAACCAAAGCGCTCATCAAAAAAACTATCCCTCCAAGCAAGGCTCCCCCCAACCCGACAAACCATACGGACTGCCCGAGTGTCAGTTCAAGCCAAATGACCAGGGCAGCCGACATCAATATGGATGCCAGGCAAACTAGACCTACTCCGGTAAGTAAATCTTTCCCGTTCAGGCCGTTCAATCTTCTGCGCATATAGATTAACAACACCACCATCTCTAAAGTGGTTGCCGTAGAGTTAGCTAGTGCTAATCCCCCATGCGGCATCCAGCCCAGCATAGAAAAAAATTTGGCAAATGCGAAACTGAATAGCACATTTAGACTCATCGCAATCGTACCGATGATCACAGGTGTGCGCGTATCATGCAGCGCATAGAAGGCGCGCGAGACAATCTCGACGATTGAGTGTCCGACCAAACCGACCGTGTACCACAACAGCGCCCAGGCAACCATCTCTGTCGACCGGCTGTTGAATTCGCCCCGTTCAAAAAGCATGCTGATGATCGGCTGGCGTAATATGATCAAACCTAAAGCAGCAGGTAGCGCAAGTGTGACTACCCCTCGCAGAGTCGCGGCTAATGAGGAGCGCATCTCACTGAGTTTTCCCTGCGCCACTTGGGCCGAAAATGTTGGCAGGGCCGCGATCGCGATGGATTGGGCAATGATCACCTGCGGCATAGTCATGACGGCCCAGGCATACTTTATTGAAGCGAGGCTCCCCGGGATCAGTGCGGTGGCGATAATTGTGTTCACGACAAAATTGATTTGAACGACTGCGACACCAATCAGGCGTGGTCCCATCAATTTTCCCACCTCCCGCACCGCAGGGAATGATAAACCGAGTGTCGGGAAATAGCGCCGCGCGGGAAGGTGCAGCGTGGCAGGGATTTGGATGATTAGGTGCATGAAGGCGCCCAATACAGCCCCCCAAGCTAGGCCGTAAATTCCCATCCTAGGTGATAGGGCCAGCACACCAAATATCATTCCCAGCCAGTACATAGTTGGCGCTAGGGCAGGCCAGATAAACACTTGGTTGGCGTTCAATACGCCCATCAATATACCGCTGACACCAAATACAACGGGAGAGATTAGCAGGATCCGCATTAAGGATGCAGTTAATGCCTGCAGTTCTGGGGTCATCGCTGGCGCGATGATGTATTGGACGATCTGGTCAGCGAAAATCATTGATAGGAGGCTGACCGCGATCAGGGCTAACGCTACTAGATTAGTTAGCGAGGATGTGAGGTACCAAGCGTTGCGCCGATCATCCTTAGTGATGAAATCGGTTAATACCGGAATGAAAGCCGATGCTAATGCACCCCCAGCAATTAAACTAAAGAGTAAATCGGGAAATGTTGCCCCAGCGTTGTACGCATCTAACACACTTTGGGTACCAAACTCTCGTGAGACAAGCATTTGGCGGATTAAGCCCGTCACATTGCTCAGCACGAATGCGAGCATCACGGTGCTCGCTGCTCGGGCGATTTGGCGGTTTGCGTTTGTCTGCGCGCTGTTCACAAGCACCGATTATATCCGAGTTGGATATCTTCCATTAATTGAAGGGTATGTATTTGTATACCTAAATTTTGGAGACCGCTGGTAAAAACTTCTTTTCCTGTGAGACGCAGTGATCCACTTATGACTCGCATCCGCACCCTGATTTATAATTAACATCCTGCTCTGCCCAAGTCTGATTTAAGGAGTCCATGATGAAGTTCACGTCACCCCGCGATAAAGCCGGCTATTACCAGACTTGTGTGGCAGGTTGCTCGTCTGATCCCATCTGGAAAAGTGAGCACCTACGGGGATTTAGCGGCAATGATCCCTGCTCCTGAAGGGAAGGATCACCGTTCGTATCGTGCCTTCGGGGCTCGCTGGGTCGCAGGGGCGATTAAGAATTGTCCTGATGATGTCCCCTGGCACCGGGTGATCAATTCGCAGGGTCGAATAAGTTTGCGAGGGGCTGCCTATGAACAGCAGCGCAAGTTGCTCGAAGCTGAGGGAGTAGCTTTTGATGAGCGTGATAGGGTTGATCTAAATGTAAACCGCTGGGTTGGACCAGACACCGGATTAGATGATCCATACTAACCAATCTGACCAATGACTGATCAAAGCGAAAGAATCCAATTATTGCATCCCGATCCCGAGAAATCTGCTCCCCGGATAGAATTGTGGAAATATCAAGCGGTGAAATCAGCTATTCTTCTAGCGCTCGCAGCCGATCCAATCGTAAGATTTATTGATCTCCCAGATATCGTCAGAGCATCCCTTTTGCCGGGGGAATTGGATAAACTGGGCTCGGTAAGCTGGTATACCACGACGGTTAAACTTGACTTGGAAGCACGTGGATTGATTGAGCGGATCGCCGGATCAAGACCACAAACTTTACGTTTAGTGAATCAAATGGAAGTGCCTTAGCCCGTTTTTGATTGAGGAGGACTGATGATCGTTCGCTGTTCTTGGGTTGGCAACGACCCATTATCGATTGCTTACCATGACGAGGAGTGGGGGCTGCCCGTACATGATGATCGGGAATTATTTGAATTCTTAATACTAGAAGGAGCGCAAGCTGGCCTTAGTTGGATGACGATTTTGAAAAAGCGTGGGAACTACCGCCGGGCATTTGATCACTTTGATCCTTCATTGGTTGCGAACTATGATGAGGCCAAGCTGGCCATGTTGCTGGAGGATTCAGGGATCGTGCGCAACCGGCGAAAAATTGCTGCTGCTGTACAGAACGCAAAGGCATTCTTGACAGTACAAGAGCAGTTCGGCAGTTTCGACAAGTATATCTGGGCGTTTGTTGATGGGCAGCCGGTTAAAAACGCCTGGCGCGATATCTCTGAGATTCCGAGCCAAACAGAGACCTCTGGGGTGATGAGCTCTGATTTTCGGAAGCGTGGCTTCAACTTTGTTGGTCCGACAATATGCTATGCTTTTATGCAGGCGGTAGGCATGGTGAATGATCATACCGTTGATTGCTTCCGCTACGACCAGGTATGAAAAAAGCGCAGGTATGATGTCCTGCGCTGTTGTTTAATTGCCGAGAGCCGGGTACGCCGCTCCCGGCTCTCTCTAAGGAGGAGAAGAAGAGAAATCGCCCTTCAAACCAATATTACCAAAGACAAAGGAACTGTGCTTGACGCTTGCCCTACGATTACCCTACGTTTGACCTTCAATATTGAAGGTTTCTTAAAATATTCTATGAATTTTGCAGTAGTTGGAATACCTGACAAGAAAGGTCAATCGGATACGACTCACGATTTGTTGTGATTAAACGAATAACGGCATGTCGTGGATGGTAGAATCTATCTGTAATCCAGACTTTGGTTGATCTGTATGCGGGTACACAACATCGCTAATATTCATATCAAATATCCAAAAACAATCTTGGGAGACAAAATACTATGGTTGAAGCCGTGATTATTGATGCCGTGCGCACACCAATCGGGGCGCTTGGCGGGACATTGTCCAGCGTGCGGCCAGATGACCTCGCCGCGCATGTCCTGAAATCGCTTGTCGATCGCACCGGTGTATCACCAGTCGAAGTCGAAGAGGTGTATCTGGGCTGTGCGAACCAGGCCGGTGAGGACAACCGCAACGTCGCCCGCATGGCAACGCTGTTAGCGGGGTTTCCCGTTGAAGTGGCCGCGGTAACTTTTAACCGCCTGTGCGCTTCCGGGTTGAACGCGGTTAATCAGGCTGCTCGCGCCATAAAAGCTGGCGAGGGTGAGGTCTTCATCGCTGGGGGGGTCGAGAGTATGTCGCGTGGGCCATATTCCGTACCAAAAGCTGAACGTGCTTTTCCCTGGGGCAACCTAACAGCTTGGGATACGACAATGGGTTGGCGCTACCCTAATCCCAAAATGCAAGCGGCTTACGGGACCGAAGCGATGGGCGAAACGGCGGAGAATATCTATGATGAGACCCCAATCTCGCGTGAGGATCAGGATGCTTTCGCATTACAAAGCCATCAAAGGGCACTTACCGCGATCGATAACGGTAAATTCGCCGAGGAAATTGCACCACTCACCATACCCCAGCGGAAAGGTGATCCTGTCGTGGTGGATACCGACGAACGCCCGCGCCGGGATACGACCCTCTCAGCTTTAGCTCGTTTGCGACCCGCGTTCCGCAAGGATGGCACCGTGACAGCTGGAAACTCTTCTGGATTAAATGATGGTGCGGCAGCAGTCCTGCTGATGAGTGCGGAGAAAGCTGCCCAGTTGGGTCTGTCACCAATGGCGAGAGTGGTTGCCAGTGCAGCAGCTGGAGTCCCACCCCGGACGATGGGCCTAGGGCCGGTGCCCGCTACCCGCAAAGCGCTTGCGCGCGCTGGACTGACTTTGGATGATATTGGTTTGGTAGAGTTGAATGAAGCCTTTGCAATCCAATCTCTGGCAGTCATGCGTACATTGGGATTTGATCCTGAGATCACGAATGTCAATGGCGGGGCGATAGCGCTGGGTCATCCATTAGGCTGCTCCGGTGCCCGGATATTAACGACCCTTCTACACGAGATGCGCCGGCGTGCCCCCGCAGAGCCGCGCCCGTATTACGGGTTAGCTACGCTGTGTGTTGGGGTGGGGCAGGGAGAAGCTACGGTTGTCGAGTGGCTTGGTTGATGGGCGCTCATATCATCGACCGGGAAACCGTATGTTTTCTGAAAGCCTGATGGAAACCCGTGTTCGCCCGTAAACTGGGTTTTCTGTTAGCCTTTTTTGTTATCTTGGCCGGTTGTTCTGTGTTTGAGCCATCCGCGTCTGGGCAGCCAACGGATTCAGGCGTTGTGGATAATAATCTCGATGATGCTCCGTCTGATCTCGTTTCCCCTATGATCTTCGCGGATGTAATCTCGGTTGAAGTTTCAGGAAGCGACAACAGCTATCAATTTTCAGTTGGCGTCCGGAGCCCTGACACTGGCTGCGACCAGTTTGCCGATTGGTGGGAAGTCGTCTCCCCAGATGGACAGCTGTTGTACCGGCGCGTACTGCTCCACAGCCATGTCGGGGAACAGCCGTTTGTGCGCTCAGGAGGACCAGTGCCAATCTTGCCAGACCAGATATTACTCATACGTGCGCATCTGAACACTTCGGGATATGGAGGCCAGGCTTTCCGCGGGTCGGTCGCCGAAGGGTTCTCCCCATTTGAAGTAGATGTGGATTTTGCCGCCTCCTTAGAGGGCCAGCCCCCACTGCCGAAGGGCTGTGACTTTTGAACCTGTCAGTGATCGGCGGTCATTGACTAATCGGTTTTAATCTAGACGGTGTGTTGGCTGTCGGGGGGTGAACAAATATAAGATCGGCGCTGTATCCACAAATAGGCGATAACAACCGGTCCAAGTCCTAACGTCAGCAGATTGATCAGTACCTCGATTGTCGTCTCTAGCCCCGGGACAGCGTATATCCCTTCGTTCAGGTTGAATGTTAAGTCCATCAAACCCAGGAATATTGCGCTCGAAGCGGCAAGCAAACCAAAGAGAAATCCCCACGGTTTTCTATTCCATAACCCTATCGCTCCTAAGAGAGCACATAACGCCATCCAGGTATCAGCCACTGGGAAACTGTTCTCAAAGGCTAGATATACTGGATCTTGGCGCACTTGTGTTTCACCGGTAGTATAAAAAATGATCCAATAAACCAGCGTTGCCGCAAATGCAAAGAACAATAACCCACTGATTATTCGATTGCCGCTTATTTTCGATTCCATGAGTTTTCAAGACCCCAATCACTTAAATCGGAAGGTTTGTATCGAGCAGGTCCACTACCGCTGCGAGGATCCGGTTTGTATTCGGCAGTACTTGCTCCTCAAGATGCCGGGCATACGGGATGGTGCCGTTGGTGCAGACTCGCCGGTAGTTGAACTTGTGACCCGCTTCAAGGGCGACAGCCGCTACCTCAGCGGAAAGTCCGAAGCCGCGGTAATCTTCATCTACCACGATCATATTCCCCGTCGCAGCCACAGTCCTGCAAATCGTCTCTACATCTAATGGCGCTACGCTCCTAAGATCAACAACTCCAGCTGATATGTGGTGCTTTTCTAACACTTCGGCAGCTTCCATCGATTGATGGACACCCATCCCAACGCTGAAGATTGTCAGGTCGTTACCCTCTTTGCGGATGGCAGCTTTTCCGAACGGGATTGCCCCCCATTTTTTGGGGACTGGTCCTGCTATCCCTTCTGCAGGTAGATCAAAATGGATGGTTTCACGCCAGCTGCCGCCCATCCACTCTAACCAGTAATCTGCCAGCATCTTATGTTCGAGGAAGATGACAGGATTTTCGTGTTCAATTGCCGCGGTCATCATCCCGCCGGCGTCAGCCGGGTTTGAAGGCACAACAACGGTCAAACCGGGGATATGTGCTAACCAGCCCCAAAGCGACTGTTCGTGTTGGCCGCCATCTCCATAACCGCCGCCGCATGCTGCCCACACGACCAATGGAGCGTTCCATTTACCGCCCGAGAACAGCTCTAATTTCGCAGCATGGTTTATTAAAGGATCCATTGCCACGGGGACAAAGTCAACCAGGGTTAGGTCGACAATCGGGCGTAGCCCTGCCATAGACGCCGTGACCGCTGCCCCGAGGAAGCCGCTCTCGCTGATCGGTGTTGCTAGCAAGCGTTCCTCCCCGAATTGGATAAATAATTTCATCCGGTACGCACGAATATCTTCGCCGATCAGGATTATCCGCGGGTCTGCGGCCATACTCTGGGCGATAGCATCTTGTATCGCATCACCGAACTTCATCACACTCATTGTATTTTCTCCAAAGCGTTATTTGAAGCTAGAACTTCATCAAGCACCCGTTGTATCTCCGCTTGGATATTATCTTCTAATTCAGTTAATCTGGCCGCGTCTTCTGCTTCCAGCCTGAACCTTGTTCGTAATATTGGGTCATCAACTCTCGCTTGGCTTTCACTCTTTGAGGCAGCGGCCACACCCGTGATAGCTCGTACGCTGCGCAATCGCTCGGATAATGGGGCGCCGCCTCCCCTGAAAAGGGCTTTTATGATCCCGGGGACAAGGGGTGTCATCTCTTTAAGCGGATTGTTGACCATCCTAGCTGATTGCATACCAATGAAATGATTCTCAAAATGCCGGCAGCGCGCATGCAGCAATACTGGGCCATTTCCGGAGCGGGTATGTCCAATCAATTCCTGCGCGCCTAACCACACCTCTTCGATATCTGCACCATTGACTGATAAAGTCCGCAAGCCGAAACTGCGCGCTCTCTCCGTAAGTTGGCCTCCCCGGACTGTTTGTGATCGTGTGGTGATGGAATAATCATTGTCCTTACAGATGAACAGCAGCGGCAGCTGCCAGACGACCGCCAGGTTCCAGGCTTCCATCATGGCCCCTTCATTGGTCGCGCCTTCTCCAAACCATGCCGTCGCAATTGTGCCCGGTCTTAATCGCTTAGCTGCCAGTGCAAACCCCACCCCAGCCGGTCCGGAGGCACCGACGATCCCCGAGGACGCGCTCAGGTGCTCGGCTGAGAAAAGGTGCATGTGGCCGCCTTGCCCGCCGCATAATCCATCTTCCCGGCCGAGGAACTCCTTCAACAGTGCCGCGGGCTCGATGCCCCACATCAGCAGCTGCGGAGTTCCCCGGTGATCAAGCGCAAGCGCGTCACCCGGACTTAGCTGGCTTATCACACCTGCTGCGATTGCTTCTTCGCCAATCCCGAGATGCATTTCACCTGCGATCATCCCGTCGTAATAGAGCTGCCTCACGCATTCTTCGAAGCGTCTGCTGTGGAGCATTAATTGATAGTGCAGCCAGAAATCCATCGTTATCCTTTTCGTCCAGCGGAACCATTTTTATTTCATATGCCAGAATACTCGCCAGCTTGCTGGTGGGATGAATGGCCGGAACCGGGGGTTCCGCTGGGCTAAGCCCAGATGAAATATGCGAGCAAACCTGTACCCGAAGGGGCAAAATTCCGTAATGCCCCGCTGCTTGCTGCGGGGATAGGGATTTTGAGGGTTTGCCATTTATCGTCGCGTGTCAGATGTAGAGCTTGTCCTTATCCACTTCTTCTCGCAGCAGGCGCAGTTCTTTTTTTGTTGGAGCAGGATTCTCTTTTACCTCATCTGCTGTTGCTATGTCGAAACCGGTGTTATCCCGGACCTCTTCTATACTGATTCCGGGTTGGGTTGCCAGCAGGATCATTCGCTTGGTTTCAGGATGGTACCCCATCACGCCCAGGTTGCTGACAACTCTATATGGGCCTGTCCCAGGTGGCAGCCCAGCCCTTTCCCGTGCTCCTGGACCATCTAGGTACCCCGGTGTGGTAATAAAATCGATTTTTTCTATAAAACGGCGGCTGTCATGCCGCATTATCGCGATCGTCTGCCAGCAGAGCGAGCCGACATCATTGCCACCACCGCTTCCTGGCAGGCGTACCTTCGGGTGATCGTAGTCTCCAATCACGGTGCTGTTTAAATTTCCGTATGGATCGATCTGCGCGCCGCCGATGAAACCGTACTCAACAAACCCGCGCTGGGCAGTTTCGACGACATCGCAGATCCCGGTCGCGGCAATCGCCCGGTGAAATGTCCGTTGCCCGCCTACCGCGAGCGGTAATTCTTCGAGGATGGCGCCTGTCCCACCGAATTCAAAGATCGCCACCAGGTTTGGGGCATGCATTCTTTGTGCGAGTGAGGCTGCCAACATCGGGATACCGGTGCCGATAAACGCGGTTGTGTTGTCGTTCATCAAGCGTGAGGCGGTGCAGATCAATAGTTCGCTCGCGTTGTACGCGGCTTTGTTTTCTTGTGGATTACTCATTGGCCGCTCCTTCCTTCAACCCTTCCAGCCGCTCATGTCCGATGAGGTCCAGGTACTGCTGGTGGTTTTCAACGCCATAGATGTACTTATCAAGGTAAGCTTGGGTTGTATCCTGGTCCTTCGAAGCATGTACCCAGGCTTTGATCTGCTCTTCGTCCCGGCGGTATTCATAGCACATCTCACCCGGATGCGAGCCGAAAGGTGCTTCTACTACTGCATCCACTAAGTAATAAGGGATGATCGTCCGGTCTGGTTGGCGCCGGAATACTTCCGTGTCAACAATTTTCTCAGCGCTGATGATCAGGTTTTTTGATGCCCTGGACAACTCGGTCGCGAAACCGCTGATGCCATCGATTTGGGCGTTGCCATACTTGTCAGCCCGGTGGACATGGATCAACCCGGTATCTAAAATAAGCGCCGGCAGCAGGCAGATCGGATCACCGGTGAATGGATCTTCAATTACTTTCGCCGCACTGTATTCAAGCGTGTCGCTGCCCAGCATGGAGCGGGCGGGTAAGAAAGGGACACCTAACGCGGCGGCTTTGAAGCGCCAGGCAATTCCTGCATTGCTCCATTCAACGCAGTGCTCAACTCGCCCACTCTCCACCTCCCTGCGCAGGCAATTCGAGATCCCGTATACCTCCAATCCGATATAGGTGATATCGAGGGCTTTGACAAGACCCGCTGCCAGCAGCATATCGAGTTCTAAGACACCCTGACCAGCAATGCGCAGGTCCTTTTTCCCCTGCCGCACAATCTCGTTGACCAGCGACATCGGACAGCGCACGGTGCCGTAGAGCTCGGTCCCGATATAATCGCCGTCATGGATATAGCGCGCCACTGCTTCAGCCTCTGACATCCTCTTGTCGATCAAGGCTTTGGTTTTTTTGCGGTTCCATTCCCGAAATCCGTTGATATCCGGAGGTTGGATCAAGAGGCCGCGACCGGATTGGATGACTTCCATATTATCTCCTCCTGCATGAATGATGGACCAGCACCAACACTGGTGTTCCGTCAAATTTGATCGTTAAGTTAGCATGGAGTCTAGTCGGAACACTTAAGCTTTGTCAACCATCTATAAACTTGGCTATCGAATGAAACTATACTTCTTGACAAAGCACTGCTGCCGGCGTTTGCATTTGCATCCTTCATCTGCTGCTTGACAATTTCTTAAACCATACAATAATTTATAGTAGAATGCAACTAACTGGTGGTTTGTTGGTGCAGCCTTTATTTCATATGCCAGAATACCCGCCAGCTTGCTGCGGGGATAGGCATTTTGAGGGTTTGCCATTTACTGAGAATAATGGCTAGGAGCTGCGCGAGATGTTGGTCGCCAAACAAGTAGCGGATTTTCTCACCCTCAGCCGGGTGATGATTGCTTTTGGCTTGGGGATAGTCGGAATTCTTAAAGGTGCGGCTGGGTTGCCGGAAGCGGTCTGCTTGCTGCTCTTGTCTTGGACAACGGATTCGCTGGACGGACCGCTCGCAAGGCGCAGCCGGGTACAGTATCGCTCGTGGTTCGGTGATCACGACCTTGAAGCTGATATCGCAGCCTCGATTGGCTTGCTGGTCTACCTTATGAGTTCAGGATTTGTAAATAGGTGGGTTGGGAGCGGGTATTTTATTCTAATGGCGGTGGTGTATTACCTGCTGGGCAGCCCAAGATCGATGGGTATGCTTTTTCAGGCGCCGATCTATGGTTGGTTTATGTGGGTAGCCGTTCGTGAGATCCCGCCGGTGGGTATTTTGCTGTGGCTCTGGATAATCCTGGCGGTGCTCATCACCTGGCCGCGCTTTCCCAAAATGGTCGTGCCCGAATTTATTGGCGGCATCCGGGAAATTTATTCCACCTGGGCGAAGCCCAAATGAAATATGCGCGCAAACCTGTACCCGCAGGGGCAAAATTCCGTAATGCCCCGCTGCTTGCTGCGGGGATAGGGATTTTGAGGGTTTGCCATTTATTTCATATGCGAGAATACCCGCTAGCTTGCTGGTGGGATGAATGGCTGGAACCGAGGATTCCGCTGGGCGAAGCCCAGATGAAATATGCGAGCAAACCTGTACCCGCAGGGGCAAAATTCCGTAATGGCCCGCTGCTTGCTGTGGGGATAGGGATTTTGAGGGTTTGCCATTTACTCCCGTTATCGCCAGTAGCATATTGAACCTTGGCGCCAAAGCCCCTCGCAGCCGAACTAGTGCATTGCACTTCGCTTCCCCAGCTTCCCCGTTATCTGGATCGCTCTTGCGCATCATCTGAACTGTCAGTTCAAGTCCAGTGCTTTTCACTTGAACAACCTTACACCCACTAACCCACCCTTTCTCCATTGTGTCGTCTTCCAAGAGGCGATCTGTGTTCTTGTTCGAAATGGTGGCCGAGTAAAACGCGGTGATGCAATGGACTCCAAGCCTGGTTAGTCAGGTCTCCAAATGGATTCGGTGAGGGCGATAAACAAGACATTCTTGAACGAGCCTTGCTCAAACCCAGCTACTTTTCTTCCCCGCTCTATTTGAATGTGAACTGGAATGATGACCTCCCCCCAAATTTCTGTTCTATATTAGTACTTGGCTTCAACCTCCGAAGTTGCACTTGTTAGTTGAATCTAGGTTTAATGAGTCTGCCATTCTCCTGGAATTATTTCCCAGGTTAATCACGGATACCTTCTTTCAATTCATAGTAATCCACATGAATCTGTTCAATTAATGCCAGGGTGATCTCGCAAAGCATCCGTGCCGGCTCCGCTGCTATAACCTGACCATGTTCAACAATATTACGAAATGGTCGGAAAACTGCATCAATCATATCCAGGGTTCCGTGGCTCAATATCTGCCCTGGGGATTCTGCAATCGCTTTCCGATAGGCATACAAACCGGTTCCCTCTACTTGTATTTGTTCCTTTTTCAGAAGGTTGCGGAGGAGACCTTCAACACAGGGGGCCAGAGATTTAAATATACTCAAATATTTCTCTTCTGCCATAAATAGCCTTTCAACTTCAATCAGTATTGGCTCTTTTTGTTCACCGGCAATTGGGCTGAGTTCTAATAGATTTTTTAATCTCTCCAGATCATCCCTGTTCGTATATTGAGATGCCCCGGATCCTATCAGTTCTTCGCGTACATAAAGTGGGATGAGCATATCAAAGATACTATCCTGCTCTATTACACTTTCGATAAATGAATTGCCGAGTGAAGTCGTCACCAGTGTTTTTGGATCGGTTTCTGATGTTGAGACAAGACCCATCTCACGAACTCTAAATGCATAAGCGTCTGGCGGGGATACTTCAAAATCATAAGTAAAATACTCTTTTTCAAACGAAATTGACCTATTATCATTAAGTTTTTGCAAATATGATCTCGGCATATGCCACAAATCATTATCACCAGCAGCAAGATATGTTTCCAGCGACAACAGGTACCTTGTCGCCTGAAGTTCTGGTAGTCTCAAGAATGAATTTCCCAAAGACGTAATTATCCATCGCTGTTCCTTATAATAGCAAAGATGATTATTTAATGCATATAGATAGTGCTCATACTCACATGTGTTAATTTCTTGATACTCTTGCTGGGTTAATATAAACCAGAAGAATTCTATCTAAATCGCTCAGTTCGACGTAATCAACGACATAAATCTTATGACTGAGTAATGAATAAGTTAGGAGTCGCTTAATACTTTCAAGGTCCATGTTTCCCGCAGATAATAGTTCCTGATATTTTTCCTCCAGGTCGGATATTGAAATCCGAACTATATCTTCAGTCCATGCATAAAGTCCCTCAGGGTGCTTCTGATAGTAGTCAATAAGAGAGCGTGTAATTTCATTGATAATAGCAGGAGATAGTAGATTGGGTGGGACCCGATGGTAAGAAGGATCCTTCTTGATCTTTTCTAGAGCATTGCGAATATCAATTGTATAACTCATTAGAACCCCTCCAATGTATTCTATTAATGATAACTGATCATAATCTTGCTCAAGATGGAAGACCAGTTATCGTGGCTGATAAAACCTCATAAATAGTATCAAGTTTCCCAACCTGCATCTCAGATTAAATATTCTGCCATAATCATCATTGTATGTCTGCCCGAATTAATTACTTCATGTTGCGGATAAAAAACCTTCCGATAAATGATCCATTGATCAGTATACAGGAGGTGAATTGCGAATTCTATATAAATATCCAGGATTTTTTCGTATAACATTATGATCATGTTCTTATTCACACCCCAAAATGATAAGTTACCAAATATGTCACTTGTTGAGGTAACAATTAGTGTGAAACAGGTTGCGTTAATTATCTGAATTCTTATTAGTTTAACAGATTTGTTAGGAGATTCCCGAAGAGGTGTATGTAAACTGCGGCTTGAGAGGAAATAATAATGAATTCTTAATTGAAAGAAATTGCATCAATTTGGTATCTATGAAGTATTATATGTTGGTGGGTAAAAATCTTTGCTCTAACAGATCTTAACTTAGCATCTTTTTTAGATACATCAAGCTCTGACCTCAGTAAACGATATCTTCGTGCCAGTTTTAAATCAATCTATCTCGTACGACAGAGGAGTGGGGTACTTTAGCTCTGGTTCGCTCCGTATAGCTGCTAAGGGGATGGCTAATTTTGCCTTTGTTGTAGCTTCGCAGCCTCTTCTTCTAGGTCGTCAAAAGTAGGCAGTATTCGTTCTACTATTGCATCACCAAAATGATTAAACTGGGGAATGAAAATAGTTTCAAACCTGGATTCAACTCTTAAGTGCAACAGACTGTTTATAAAATACCTCAAAAGGTGATTTGAAACCAAGACACTTTCTTGGACGATGGTTTAGCTTATTCATAATCTGTACCAGCTCATGATTTGTGACCGAAGTTAGCTCTCGATTTTTGGGAATATATTGGCGGACCAGCCCATTCATGTTTTCATTCGTGCCCCGCTCCCAGGCGGCATAAGGATGAGCAAAGAAGAATTTGATCCCAAGTTCTTGAGCAATCCGTTCATGCTCAGCGAACTCTTTACCATTGTCTCCAGTGATCGTATGCGAGCGACCTGCAACTGGCAGGAGCAAATCTATCACAGCATCGCTGACCAGTTCGGCAGTGCGGCGATCAACTTTGCGCAACAAGGCAAAACGCGATTTTCGTTCCGTAAGGGTTACGATGGCCTGGTGATGTCCTTTTCCAATGATGGTGTCTACTTCCCAATCCCCAATCCGGTGACGTTGATCAACAATCTCTGGTCGTTGCTCAATACTCACTCGATTGGGCAGTGTTCCCCGCCGGTCATAGCTGCCATAGCGTTTGCGGCGTTTCTTCTGGCAACGCAGGTGCTTGTACAGCTTCCCTCCAGCACGTTTGTCAGTCAGAATGTACTGGTAGATCCTTTCATGGCTAACCTGGATGTCCGTGTTTTGCCACAACCAGACCGAAATCTGCTCTGGGCTCCAGTCTTGGCACAACTTGCTCTCGATCAGCAACCAGTTCTCTTCCTGAATGCGTGGTTTGGCTTTATTGCGTCTGCTCGAAGCCATATGGTGGGCCTGCTTGGGGCGCAGTCCCAAAATGGAGTAGTAAGCCCTGACCGCCTCCTTTTTCAGATTTCCGGAATTGTGTCCAGTTTTCCGGAATGTGCTCTCTAATACCTCCTCCTGGTTAATATTTAAATTATTAATATTATTTAAAGGCTTTAAAGAGAGGGCGGGAATCCGGTTTTCTGGAGTGGATTCCAGATTTCCGGAATCAAACGCGGGCATGATTTTCCAGTTTTTCGGAATCTACTCCAGTTTTCTGGAATGAAGTTGGGATCGTAATCCAGTTTTCTGGACTGGATTCCAGTTTTTCGGAATCTACTCCAATATTCTGGACTGGTGTTGGATGTGTATTCCAGTTTTCCGGATCGGACGATGGCTTATCGTCCAGTTTTCTGGACTTGAGTCCAGTTTCTTGGTCCAGTTTTTCGGAATCTGCTCCAGTTTTCTGGAATGAAGTTGGGATCGTATTCCAGATTTCTGGACTGGATTCCAGATTTCCGGAATCAAACGCGGCATGATTTTCCAGTTTTCTGGAATTTACTCCAGTTTTCTGGAGCGGATTCCAGTTTTCCGGACTGGACCGCAGCGGGGAACGAGAAGACCAATTGTCCAGGGGCTTGGTAGTACTGGCGCTCCGCACCAGTTGGGCAAAAGATGGATAATAATGCTTTTATCGGAATTCACAGTGTCTTCACCAACTTGGCGCGAGTAGACGGTGTAGATAGTTAACTTAATTATTAAGTAGACTTTTCCCGCAAAAACGGTATATATACCTTTTTTCACGGCCTCGCGATAGGCTTTAATAGGATCAACTATCTACACTATCTACACTATCTACTTAAATGAGCCAACCATCTCAAATTCCCCCCCATAAACACTTCCTAAAACCCCAGCAATACGGTGCAAATATTCAAATAATTGTTCGTGTCTTTTCCCACTGCCCGTGCATCGCGGCTGCCAATTCGAACCTGGCGCCAAAAAACAATCACTTACTCAAAAATCAGCCTGGACCTCTCCGGCGAACAGTGGGCCGTCGCTGCCCCGCACATACCCCCCACCCAGGTGACCCCTAGCGGACCTGTTCCGAACCACCTTCCCTATGATTTTCGGGTAAAAACCATCCATGGGGGCAATGGGTCTCGAAGGAATTACCTACTCAGAAAAATAATTTTGACTGCTGGAATCGTCAAGTAACCCTGGCGTTTCCTATCTGCATATTGAATCTGCTAATTATTTCAACCCATTTCAAAAGAAAGGTTTTACTGATACATAGAGTGATTGACCATCGCTTTTCGTTTCGCTGCCCTTGGATTGATTCAGTCAAAGCAGAGCTAATAAACATACCCTCCTGGCACGCGGGTCAATTCGTGAAATTCCGAAAAATTTCTGGGTAAAAGGATGGCATCAATCTTGTGAGGCCAGAAGATATTCTAAAAAACTATTTAGGTTGGGCGAATGGAATAGCAGGTACAATCGATTTATCAATATTCAGGTAAACCTCCTTTACCCCCGCAAAGGATTTCTCCGCATGGCTGCAAATAAACAACCTATCCTTGTTCTATTCATTTTCTTGGTGTTTATAATGGGTTGCAGCGTCTCTGGTGAAGGCGGAATGGCCGCACCCCAATCCACTGGACTCGCTCCAAGTGCTGGGGTGACAATGATCCCATCCGCGACTTCGGTAAACCCGACTGGAGCCTTCATACCGACGGTCAACTCCCTGGGCAATAACCAACCAGCTAAAACCCCAACCCAGGAAGCTATACCGACCAGCACGAGTATACCGACCGCGACGGAAACAAAAGTCGACTTCGAAGTTGGGAGAGAGATCACCATCAAGTACCTGCGGGACTTGGAGATCACCGCTAGTGAGATCACTTTCGAGGAAGAGCTCCCCCAGACCTCCTATTATCAACAGCACATTGTTAGCTATATCTCGGAAGGTAACAAGATCTATGGCCTGTTAACGATCCCCGTCGGGGAACCCCCAGACGGCGGGTTTAAGGCGATTGTTTTCAATCACGGGTATATACCACCAACAGCTTACCGAACCATGGAACGTTACACAGCCTACGTTGATCACCTGGCAAGGAGCGGTTTTGTGGTCTTTAAGATCGATTACCGAGGACATGGGGAGTCGCAGGGGGAGCCTTCCGGGTCATATTTCTCACCCGGGTACACTATCGACTCGATCACCGCGCTCAAGAGCCTGCAGATGATGGACATAATCGATCCACAAGGAATTGGGATGTGGGGTCACAGCATGGCCGGCAACTTGGTCTTACGGGCGATGCTCATCGAACCGGACATCAAAGCAGGAGTGATCTGGGCCGGGGCGGTCTATAGCTATGATGATTTCGTAAAATACGGAATCGACGACAATACGTACCGGCCGCCAGAGACCCCGGAAACTCCGGAAGGCTCCGACCGCCGAAGAAGGTCGCAGGAAATATTCGATACGTACGGCCGGCCGGACACCCAGGTAGATTATTGGAAGGCCGTGTCTCTGACGGAAAATATCGAATTCCTCAACAGTCCATTACAGCTCCACCATGCGGAGGATGACACAGTGGTGAATATCGGCTACTCCTTCGACCTGGCTGTTGTGCTGCAAGAAAATGGAAAGGAATACGAGTTTTACACCTACGAAGGCGGCGGGCACAACCTGATCTCACCATATTTCGACCAGGCAATACTGCGAACGGTGGAGTTCTTCCGAAATAACTTGTGATCAGAAGACCAAACTCTTAAATAAACCTGTTTGCGGATAGCAACCACGTTGCTCTGCCCCTTTTTCGGGCAAGAATCGGCGCATAATGAGATACCATCGAAAACGATATCAAACCATAATCCAGATCAGCCTGCTGCTCATCTGGTTGCTGACCGCGCCAGCGTATCAGGCGAAAGTTCAAGCTCAATCGGGAGCAGTATCCCGGAGTGAATTGATCCTGGCAATGAACACCCTGCGCGTCTCCCATGGTTTGCCCGCTTTGATCGAAGACCCAATTGTAAACGCCGTCGCGCAGTCCACTGCCGAAATCATGGCAGCTAACAATATGTCCTGGCATATTGGCGATGTGCGCGGCCGCATCGCCGCGGCGGGCTATGGTGGCGGTGCGACAGTTTGGGCTACCGAAAATTTTGCCGTGGGCCGCAAGAGCATTGATGAGATCATGCAGGTCTGGGCTGATCCCGATCACATGCGCCCGGCGGTCAATCCGGCCTACTGCCATGTGGGCGCGGGCGTGGCCCAGGCTGCGGATGGCAGCTATTATTACATTTTGCAGGCTGCATACACCTCCGACCAGGCCTGTGGTGAATACAAACCCGTTGATCCCGGAACTGGTGCAAACCCGGCACCCCCGGTTTCGCAAATCATTATTCCGGTGAAGATCGCCACGCCCGACGCCGGTGGTAGAATTTATCACATCGTCCAGGCGGGGCAGTCTTTCTGGTCTATCGCCATCGCATATCAAGTTACCATCCGTGATCTGGAGGTTTGGAACAACCTCTCAAGAGATAACGGCTTGTTTGTGGGACAGAAGTTATTCATCCCTTCAAGCGGCACCGAAGGTTACGCCACCCCGACGCCGGTAGGGATGGTTCTGTTGGCAGCCCCTGATGCTGATGGCAAAATCGTTCACGAAGTGCAGCCGTACCAGGCCTTGATCATGATCGCGGAGGCTTACAACGTCAAAGTGGATACGATCTTGGCCTTCAATGGGCTTCAAGCCGATTGGCCGTTGCAAATCGGGCAGAAATTGCTGATTGATCCCGGAAAGGTGACGCCCAGCCCGACCCCGCGCCCACTCTCGGCCATCGAACAACTCACCCCAGCCAGCGACGGCAATTACTATCACAATGTCGAGAGCGGCGAATTCCTCGCCTGGATTGCGGATCTGTACGATGTCAACCTGGCCGAACTGATGGCTTGGAATGGACTCACTTCGGCTTCCATCATCCAGCCCGGGCAGCAGTTGCTCCTGCGCGTCACGCCGCCGGCCACGGCCACCCCAATCCCGGCCCTGCCAAGCGTCACTTCAACGATCGCACAGACTCCGGTCACCCCCACATCCACCCAGGAGTTGACAACCACACCTCCCAGTGTCATCGCTTCCGCCGATGCGGAGGCTCAACCCAGTTCATCTGGGATGGTTGCGCCGCTTGTAGTCGTTTTGGTGGTTGCCGGTTTGCTTGTCTTGGGATGGGCTGCGCGGCGGAGGTAATTGGCGATTGTTCAAATTGGTAGGGAATTTCTCAATGAACTGGCACGCTCCATGCTGTAGAAGGAAACACTTGTGCGAGCATCTGGTATCTTCGGTGTTGAGAATGATCTAACGGGCTCGCCATTGGGATCGCCAGGGGATCATCCCCGAACCCAGGTGAGATGGACTGGATGGCGATCAGGAAGTAGCTCAGAAAGTCGACCAGATCATCATCGCGCTCATCCAATGAGACCCGGGCACACGGACTGTCCAGTGATTCAGGGCAGCATTTTGCCAGGGTGTTCTTCTCATAGCCGGCCGGCGCCGAGGGGTACGCCTCCACGGAGCATTCGGTTCCACGCCGGTGATGTGCCCTTTGGATACCAGAAAAACTAAACCAGCACAAGCGTTCTAGGTGATGAGATTGAATATTTTAAGGTTTCGCCTAGCTTACCCGCCCATCGATCCCCCTTCTCCATCAACCGGAAATGGGGCAGGTCCCTCACCCGTGCAAAGTTTTGACTCTCCAATGTGGGCGCAATCACAGTATCCCCCTTAGCCCTCCGAGTCCCCATCTTCGAATAGGAACTTAGCGCGGGCTTTACTCAGCTTTTCCTGCTCGCGGATCATCAGCCTGGCCCTCACCGGCGAACAGTGGGTCGTTGGTGCCCCGCACATACCCCCACCCAGGTGACCTACCGTTTTTTGTCAGTTAGAAATTACAGAAAGAGTGATACACCTACTTTCCATATCTACTACACAGCATTATTATAGCAACGATTTGTGACTGTTCTGTAACACCACGTCACCAACAGATTACATTCTTGAAATTGGTGTGTAACATTTACCGGTTAATATCAGGGTAAGTAAAATATAATATTTAACAGAAGGAGAAGTGCTGATGGCAAAGAGAATCCAAAATATATATATCAGTCTAGGGATTACGGTTTTGATCCTGGCAACTCTGGCATGCGGATCAATGCAGGTTGGGGTAGAGACCCCCACGCTCGAAGGGAGTATGCCACCTATCAACGATGGTCAAGAACCAGAACCGGAGCTGACTGCCCTCGAAGAGGTCCAAAACCAGGCTGAAAATGAATCTACCCCCGAACCTGCTGAGAAAATCCCCACCATGGCCTACTTGGGTCCGGACAACAATGTGTGGGTACTAGAAGCAGGCCGCGAGACGCCGCGCCAGGTGACCTTTGACGCCAACCTGATTGGCAGCGATAGCGATGCCGTCGAATATGGGAACCCGCGCCTGTCTTCCGACGGCACCCTGTTGGCCTACAGCCGGGAAGTGGGTACGCCCGTCGCCAGCGGGTATGATTTCACCTCCGGGATGTGGGTGATGAATCTGACAACCGGCGAGCAGCGCCAAATATTGGACGGTCGTCCGGCTGGCTGGGCCTGGAAGCCTGGCTCACACCTCCTGGCATACGGCACTGCGGTGGATGGAAACTATTTCATCACCCGCGGCCAACCCGATGCTGCCCTGGCTAATGGGATCAACGCCATTGACCTGGATAGCGGTGAAACCCTGGAGCTGGTGGCGCCGGAACGCGGGTATACTCTCCACGGCCCTCTGTGGTCGCCGGACGGACGTTTCCTGGCTTACGAAGAGGTGTTTAATATGGAAGGCAGCGGCCTGTTCGCGTACTACGACCTCGAGGGCCAGGAATATGTCGCCTGGGATGAACCGGTGGGACGCACGAGCTGGTCGCCGGATGGAAGCCTGCTTACCTACGCCCGCCATACTTACGCCGCCAACGGAGAGGAGCGCCTGTACCTGCGCCCACGCCAGGGCGCCGAGCAGCTGCTGGGGCCAGATTATGACGGTCCGGCTTACGCCACTTCCCCGGTATTCTCACCTGCCGGGGATCAAATCGCCTATATTGCTTATCTAGATGGACCAATGACAGATTTTGCTTCCATAATGGTGCTCGACCTGGCCGGTGGCGAGCCCAAATCACTCGGCCAGTTCGAGGGGGTCTGGGAGCTGGCCTGGACACCGGATGGGAGCCACGTTGTCTTCAGCTTTGGACCGTGGGAATCTAGCCAAATCATCGCCCTCAACATAGCGGATGGCAGTCAAACTGTGTTGGCCGCCGGCAGCCAGCCGGCGCTGGCAGGTCAGTAAACTCGCCCGCCGATTGGTAATCGCGCGAGGCGGACAGGAGGGTCAATTTGGCGCCGGTGGTCCCGCAGATGAACTGCGCTAGTGGCAAGGCCTGGGCTGCGTAGTCTGAACCGTCAAGCAAGGTGACGACATGGCCGTTCTTGACGTTCCTGTTCAATCGGTGATAAGCGAGGCCTGGGTGCGGGCATCCAGGCCAGCTCGGGTGTGAAAAGAAAGGTTGCAACAAATCACGGAAAAGCAGTACTGATAAAAGTATTTATCATATCCAGAGACAGCAATTCTCACATCGACCAGAAACCGAAAGGTCCGGCCAAACAGACACAAATCACCGAGTATCGGGTCCAGATGAAGGTAACGTTTATTCTCGAAGACTGAATCGAAAATCCAGATCTTGCACCCGGTTTTAGGGATATAATTATGGAGCAAATGGATTGCTGGAAAGCTATGTCCACTTGTTCCTCAAAGCAGATAATTTCAGGATGCTCCCTGGTCGCCAGGCCGCTGAAGTTAGCTGCACTCCTCGAAATTAATTTAAATATGCGACATATGGAGGATTAAGATGAGATTATCCGCACCGAAACAGATTACCTGGTTCGTAGCTCTAGCGCTTGCTGTACTCGCACTGCTCGGCCAGACAAGTATTGTAGCTGCACTCAGCCCTTACTCATTCTGGCTTGCCCTAATTTCTGCAGCACTCTTGCTTTTAGCTACCTTAGTAAAAGGTCTATAACTTATATCTAATTACGGGGCAGCTTCGCGTTCATGGCCTGGAACGCGAAGCTCAGTAGTTCATGGGGTGATATATCAATTTATTAAAAGTTCCAACCGTAGTAGCGGAACACATGCATAATCCGGGTCAAGCCGATCATGAATTCCGGCGCATGACGATCACCGATTCCGGTGATGCCGATCGTTGATTACGTGAACGCCGATCAGGCAACCGGGAGAAAAAAAGGGGCAGATGGCTGGATAAACTCGAACAAATAGGGCATCTTTCTCAGGAACAACATTGAGGAGGAAGAAATGTCCCAAGCGAGTATATCCATGCGAAAAATTGAAGAAATTCTGCGCTTGAAATATGAAGTGGGGCTGACCCACCGGGAGATTGCCCAGAGCTGCGGGGTGTCGACCAGTACGGTGAGTGAATACAGCACGCACGCCAAAGCGGCGGGGCTGAGTTGGCCGCTGCCGGAAGGGATGACCGCCAAGCAATTGGAAGCTCGCCTGTACCCGGCAAAAGGGTCATCGAGGCGGAAGATCCCCCAGCCAGACTGGAAGTGCGTCCACAAGGAGATGAAGCGCAAAGGGGTGACCCTGAGCCTGTTGTGGGTGGAGTACCGCCAGGAACAGACGGATGGATACGGATACAGCCAGTTCTGTCACCACTACCGGTAGTATTTCTTCAGCAGCTTGCCCACCATGCACGCCGATTCGCCGGCGGAACTTACTCATAACGAAATGGCAGCCGAAATTGTCTCGATGGAAAAAACCAAGGCTATCGAGGATTACCTAATAGAGAATGTGAAATATATAATGGGCTTGCAGCTAATAGGGAATGAGCTAATGGCTTGCCAGTATGAGGACGTATGCGAAAGGGGCGAGTTGCAAAACGATCTGGAGGAACTGAGCGGGATTAGCACGGATAAAAGGCCCCCTCCAATTCGCACTAAATTTCTGCGCTCAATGCTATCCTGAGCGATTGGATGACCGGGTCCTTCAGATACGCTTGATAGATATTATCAATTCGCCGCATGTGGAGCGAAAGGACAATCCAACTTAACAAGGTAGCCGCCGATATGATCTCGTTAGTTGTCATTTTTTTCAACCGCAGTAAGAAATGATCTCGCGGCGGCATGAGTTAACAAGAGGGTAGTATTGGGGCGTTCCTACACCCATACTATAGCAGAAATTTGGGTGAATAGCAAATATTTCCTGTGCGGTGTCCAGGAGATACTACACTACACGAGGTATGGGTACGAGAGCTAAAAAGTGCGATTGATAGAGTTGGTTGGATCCTAAATTTCCCCCACCAGAAAACCTCCCAAAACTCGATTAATCTAGTACAATTGTTCTAGTAATTACACTTGTCGTACCCCATTGCTCCCAGCACCGCAGCTAATCGTTCGTACCAAGCGGAAAAAATAATTTATTACTCAAAAATCAACCTGGACCTCACCGATCACCAGTGGGCAGTTGTCACAAGATTCCCCCTATGTTATGCTCCATATCACCGTGGACGTTTGCGTCCGAAGTTATTTGATTCGGACCCAAACTCCAAACGACTGACAAGTCGTTTTGCTGGTCAGTCGTAATTGCCCTGCACATACCCCCCACTTAGGTGACCCCGCGAGGACTCGCAACTCCAACCAATTGAGTAAGAGGTTTGAAAAACTATCTCTAGAATTCACCCTGCAAATTGAGATGCAAAAATTGGCAATCAGCGGTTGCTCTGGGATGGCTGTTCCTTTTTTTGGACTAGGAATGTCCCAAACCCGGCGATGATTATCCCCACTACCTGGAACCAGGCTAGCGCTTCTCCGAGAAAAACCCAAGCCAGGATAGCGATTTGAAATAGCATTGTGTTGTTAATCACGCTGGATTCCATTGCGCTCAGAGAACGCAGGCTCTTATTCCATAGGGTGAATGCCAACGCACTGTTCACTACTGCCAGCCATATTACGATTAACCAGGATTTTGTACTTAGCGCTACCCAGCCCTGATATATGAAGCCGCCGGCAAGTAATAATATAGCTCCGACACCCATGCTGATAGTCGTTACCAATATTGGGCTCAAGTTCTTTTCGCGGTTGACTCTCCTGCCTAAAATTGATGATACCGCATTCGCCGCCACGGCTGCTGCCGCGATTATCCAACCAATGGCTTCACCTTGGAAAGCAGAAGACTCGGCAAAATAAAATCCGACGCCAATCAGGAATAAACACATCCCTACCCACTGTCCCTTTGCGGGTATTTCATTTAAAAAGGCTATCCCGAGGAATACGACGATGACGGAAGTGAAGCTGAGTATGAGGCTGAAAGTCGTCGCCGACAAATATTTTAAACTCCCAAACTGTGCGCCTTGTGTTAAGGCATAGAAGGTAATACCCAAACCGATTAACAGCAGCCAGGTTTTTGGCGTTATATGCTTAATCTCATTTATCTGTTTTGGGCGGAGCGAGAAAGGCAGTAAGACCAGGAATGCAATGAAATAGCGCAATCCAGCAAAAGTAACGGGGGGGATCTCCTCCAACCCGATTTTAATCAGTACCCACGATGTAGACCAAAGAAACGTGACAAATAACGCCAGCAGTATGGCGTTAAAGTGGTTTGATCTATTATTCGGCATTGGTTATCGACCGGATTGACGCTGTCGGGAAATTGCTCTTCTCTTTACCTAGTGGCGGGTAAATGGTCTAGTGGGATTCACTAAGATGAGATTGATTATGGTGGCAATTATACTCTCGTGGTAGGTGTCTTCATGGGAATTCTGCCATTATCGAACTTCTCAAGGGGCCATATTTATGACGGGCAGATCATCCGCATGGTTAGCGACATCTTGCTGGTAGATATCGGGCAGAAGCGGGATGCTGTTGTACCGGTTGAAGGTTTGAACCGCCTCCCCGGTCGAGGTGGTTGTCCTGTGTCGACTCTCAGTTGATGCCAAGAAAGGCCCTCTGTTCCAGAGCACATGGCTGGTCCAGTCAGCGAGCAGAATGATTGGTTGCCGGATGATGGCCAGGTGGATCGCACGCAAAAAGAGACCTGAGCCAGCTGCCGTTATTATCGTTTGTTACGGGCACATCCCCAACAAGACTGAGATTAAGTATCCCGCACTGCGTTCAGGAAATCGGCTAACAGCCCATACGCGGTCGTGTGCGGACCTGGATTGGTTTCGATTATCGACAGCTCACCCAACACATCGGTTTCAAACTGGATAATGCTGGTCGTCCCCTCGATACTATAAAATGATGAATCATGGCTAACCAGTTCTGGAGCGACCCGACCCGTGATCCTGTTCCCAACGCGTTGTGCAGAACAGACCAGCTTCCAGCGCTTACCCTGTTCGTGGGCAGTTCGGATCATTTCAGATGAAACACCACGAATCCCCTCACGGTTAATAGCAGCCGGGTTAATAGCTGTGCCCATCAGCACTGTCGCGAGAGCGGCGACTTTGATTGCCGCGTCCCACCCGTCAACATCACCGCTAGGGTCAGTCTCTGCGATGCCGATTTTCTGCGCATACTGAACCGCCTCATCGAAACTCTCACCTTTTTCCATGCGGCTCAAGATCAAATTGGTAGTGGAATTAAGGATACCCCGGAAAGAGAGTAAGTTTGCCGCGGGCAATGCGCTGCGAAAAAGCGAGAAAATTGGGGCACCATCCATCACAGCCGATTCAAAAAGGAATTTGCGGTTGTGGTCGCTGGCTGCTTTTGTGAGCTGCTCATAGCCGTGGACGACAGGTCCTTTATTTGCAGTAGTGACGTGCATCCCTAATTCAAGCGCCTGCTGGATATAGCTGATCGCAGGTTGTCCTGTTTCATAGTTTACAGGTGTGGTCTCAAAAAGGACGTCTGCTCCAGATTCTTGGATGAAAGTGAGAGAATCTTGTGCTGCTGTACCTGTGTTAAGGTCATCAAGATTCTTACCAGCCTCCACAAGCTCAATCGCAGTGCTTATGTCTAGACCGTGAGGGTTGATAGCCATTCCATGGTGACCTGTGGCTATTGCGGTGACTGCTGGTTTCAATACCGTACTGATTATGCATATCCGCGGCTTTATCCCGCAGCAATTGGGCTAGAGCCTGACCTACGTTTCCGAAACCAAGCAGTGCTAAATTAAAGTATGGCATGATTTACCTATGTCGTATTATGATTGAGATTTCAAACGGGAGGCCATGGATAGGGTCTGCGGTTCGTCTCCGCATCGATAAACAACCCCATCTTAATAACCATTTTTGCTCGTTCGGTTAAGGCGTTGATTTCCTCTTCGTTAAGGTATGGTGATAATCGATCCGCTAAGTTCGATGGGTGGCTCTCTGTGGGGCTAAACTTCATGGCAAATGTTTCGATGTCTTTAAGCAGGTCATTGGGGATCGGGGTTCCTTCAAAATCCCAGATGACGGTGCGCAGTTTTTCTTCAATGTGGAAGCAGATACCATGATCGATAAGCCAGATGTGGTTATCCGCATCCACGAGCACATGGCTCCCTTTCCGGTCTGCATTATTTACTAGGTAATCGAATAGTACAACTGGACGTAATCTTTGCTTGTCTTCTTCATTGAAATTGAAGTAGTGATACTCGGGGTCGTGCTCCACAAAAAGTTGTAGCGAACCGTCCCCAAAAGGACCATCTTTGCGGTAGATTGTTGGGGGGATCAAATCCCAACCGAGTGCCTCACTCACGATATATGCTGCAACTTCTCGTTTAGCCAAAGTAGTACTGGGAAAATCCCAAAGTGGACGTACTCCACGTGTTGGTTTATACACAGCCTGTAGGTCTCCAGAAGGGTGTTCTACATTCAATAGAAACGTGTAGTTTGATCCCCACACAAACTCACCTTGCAGGGAAAGCTGCCCTTCCCGCATGGCTGTTAAGTAACGGTCTTTATTCTCGTGTAGCATAACTTGATCGTTCCAGGAGAAATTATCCTATCGGTTGGCAGGGGGATAATTCCCCTCTGGAAATTACGCTATTTCTGGTGTCCGTTCTTCTTTGGGCAGAAATGTCCTTCTGGTTCTTCTGGTTGTCCGCATTGTGGGCAAGTTGGCCTCCCACGAGAAGTGACTTCAATACCCCAGCGGCATAGGGCATGTATCTGGGCTCGGCTGCCCCAAAACCGCACGACTTGCCGCTCCTCAGATTCGGCATCATCGGAGACAAGCTCATCCGCGATCAGGACAACGAGATCGTCTTCCGCATCATAACCCAGGCTGATCTCACCAGTCCTGAAAAGCGGATCAACAGGGGGGTGGATATGCATCTTTTCTTCATCATAGTCACTGCTGACTTCCGGCAGATCGGGAAAGCGGTTATGAATTTCTGCCACGAACTGTTCATAGGCGACCGCTAGGGATTGAATTTGAAATTTTTCCACGATAAGTGTTATCGTGCGGTCATCTTGCCAGGCCTGGATATAAAATACCCGTTTTCCGGGTGGGCCGATTGCATCTGTTGTGATATGGGTGATAGGGCGAATGTCAATCTCGTTGTCTGCCATATTAGCTGCTCTCTTTCCAAGAGTTGGAGTTATGGAATGGTCGCAAAATTCGTGTAAATAGTTCCGGATTACGGGTGGTGGTTACCCTCATTTCCGCTTATCCCTTTTCGTTTATCGGAAGTCAGCGGGATATGTTCTGGTATTGGCTGCTGGTTGATATGCAAAATATACCCACCGGTATCGGATATCTGCAGTGCGGTAATCGTTGCTGTGGAGATTACTAATCGTTGAAAATTGTCTAAGGGCATTCCCAAGTAAAAGGCAACCGTCAATTTTATCGGGTCCGAATGGTACACACAGGCAACAATGTCTTTTGGTTTATGTTGTTGGCGTATCCGTTCAATTTCGCTAACGATCCTTGTTTGGCATTCTGCAAACGACTCACCGTTTGGGAAACGCATCAAGGATGGGCGATTTTGCACAGTGGTCCACAGCTTGCGGCGCCGCAAACTTTTTAGGGTTTTCCCTTCCCAATCTCCGTAATCTGTTTCAAGCAATCCCGCTCGGATCGTGATTTCGATATCCAAGCCTTCGGCTATTGGCGTCGCAGTCTCCACCGCTCTTTCTAACGGGCTGCTGTATACCGCTTTGATCGGCATGATCTGCAGCGATTTAGCCAGCGTCTCAGCCTGTGCAACCCCCCTCTTGTTCAGGTGGACATCTGGTAGCCTGCCTGCTAGTCGACCATCCTTTACATATTCATTTTCACCATGCCTGATTAGAAGCAAAGTAGTCATTATGGAAACATCAGGTAACGAAACTCGGTGTACATACCATGATTATATATAACTCTCTCTCGTTCCACTAAATATTTTTTATATTTATATCGCCTTGTGTTTACCCTTGATCCCTTTTATCTCTTCTTCCGAGAGATCGGGTTTTAGTTCGGTATCGGTAAACCCGAGGGCTTTCTGCTGGGCTCTCCGCCATTGCGTTAATCTATTTGCGACCGCGCCCTCATACCCTTGGTTCGAAGGTTGAAAGAAATAAGTTCCTAGCAGTTGTTTAGGGAGATATTGTTGAGGTAAAAAATGCTCTGGGTCTTCGTGGGGATATTGGTAGCCGGCACCGTGTCCTAACGCCTTTCCATCCCGGTTAGCGTCTTGGAGATGCCGGGGAATGGAAGTAATGCCTGCCTGTTCAATTAGTTTAAATGCCTTGAAATACGCGCCAGCGGAATTTGACTTAGGGGCTGTTGCGAGAAAAAGGGTGGCTTCCACGATCGGATAAATGCCTTCGGGTAATCCAATATAGTCAAAAGCTTGCGCGGCGGCGGATGCTACGACTAATCCCATTGGGTCCCCAAGACCGATATCCTCACCTGCCAAGATGATCAAGCGGCGGAGGATGAAGCGTGGATCCTCTCCGGCATACAGCATCTTGGCAAGCCAGTATAATGCGGCATCCGGGTCTGATCCTCTAACCGATTTAATAAATGCGGAGATGGTATCGTAGTGAGCGTCGCCATCCTTATCGTACAGTACAGCACGCCTTTGGATCGATTCTTGGGCGATCTCGAGTGTAATCTCAACCCAGCCCTCATTATTTGGTGGCGTGCTTTCCACTGCCAACTCCAGGGCGTTGAGTGCATTTCTGGCGTCTCCTCCAGAAACGCGAATCAGGTGTTCGATTGCCCTTTCCTCAATATTGATCTTGAGCTTACCGTAACCTTGTTCCGGGTTCTGCAGCGTGCGCTCAAGGATCATACGGATTTCATCATCTGCTAACGGGCGCATCTGGAAGATTCGGGATCTTGAGACTAGCGCGCCGATCACTTCGAAATATGGATTCTCTGTTGTCGCTCCAATTAGGGTGAAAGTTCCATTCTCAACATGCGGCAGCAGGGCATCCTGCTGAGCTCTATTCCAACGATGCACTTCGTCAACAAATAATATTGTCCTTTGGCCGTACAACTTGCGTCTTTCCTGAGCTTTACCGATCACCGTACGCAGGTCAGCTTTACCAGCTAATACGGCTGAAAGTGTGGTGAAATGCGATTTTGTATGGTTAGCTATCACTCTTGCCAACGTTGTCTTACCGCTTCCAGGCGGTCCCCATAATAAGATGGATGAGAATAGTTTGTCGGCCTCTATTGCTCTCCGCAACAAGCGCCCCGGGCCGATGATCCTTTCTTGCCCCACGAATTCATCCAAAGTTTGTGGGCGCATACGGGCTGCCAGCGGCGCCTCATGCTTCATTTTTTGTTCCAATGAGTGATCAAATAAGTCTTTCATCCAGTGAATTATATCCTTATATTCAACCCCCTCGCGGAAGTGCTGTCTTTCTATCGGGTTTCTTATCTGGATCTAAGAAATAGTTAACGATCTGGCTATATACTAGTATACGAATAAATTTAGTCCAGAATATATCCCTGGCGATATTTCATTCTCATACCTCGTAGTTTAGATTAATTATTTGCACTACATGAGGGCTGTGAATGTTTATAATAAAAAAGGCTTATGAGATTATTGCCAAGATGTAATTTAGCGCTCTGCTAGGAGGCAGAATAGCGATGAATAATCGATTTCGTACCAATATGCCCAAATTATTGGCCATCGGATTGGTATTACCAATGTTGGCAATGGCGTGCCAAGTGGTGATTCCAGACCTTAGCCAACAAGCCGTTTTTCCAGAAGTAATGGTTGAGCCTGTTGCGACAGCACTTGCCATACCGGTAAACACAACTATTAACGTGCCTGATGATAACCAGATCGATGAGCTGAATCTAGTCGATCTATATTCTGCGGTTAATCCTGCTGTCGTAAATATCACGGTTTTCACTGAGTCTGACGGATTTTTACTGCCCGAAGGTCAAGGTTCTGGTTTTGTGATTGACGAAGAAGGCGATATTGTAACCAATGCTCACGTGGTTCATGGCAGTGAGGAAGTAGAAGTGACCTTCTACGATGGTTCCACTTTCACTGCCGAGGTCTTGGGAGAAGATTTGAACAGTGATCTGGCAGTTGTGAAAGTAGCTAAGCTGCCTGAAGGCATTACACCATTGACATTAGGTGATATGGATGATTTAGCTGTTGGCCAGGCAGTAGTGGCAATCGGCAACCCCTTCGGTTTGGAGGGTACCTTGACACTCGGTATCATCAGTGCTCTGGGACGCACAATTCCCGCCCTCACACCTTATTCTATCCCCCAATCGATCCAGACAGATGCTGCCATAAACCCCGGCAATTCTGGTGGTCCATTGTTGAATATGGATGGGGAAGTAATTGGTGTGAACGCCCAAATTGAGACTGACGGAACAAGCCGCAGCAATCTGGGCGTTGGATTCGCGATCCCAGTCAGTATCGTAAAGAATGTAGTCCCAGAATTGATTGCTGATGGAGCATACGAATGGGCCTGGTTCGGTGTCCGAGGTGGGAATGTCACGCCTGCATTGGTCGAGGCCATGGGATTAGACATGAATAAGGGTGCTTATATCGCCGATGTACTTTCCAATGGTCCAGCTGCAGCTGCTGGGTTGGAAGGCGCAGAAGGAGTAGAAACAGTTCGTAGGCGTCAGGTGGAAGTTGGCGGTGACATCATTATTGCCATTGATGGAATACCCGTCAACACATTTGACGATCTACTAATTTACATTGCACTTAAGGCAGTTCCTGGACAGGATGTTATAGTTACTGTTTTGCGCGATGGTGAAACGATTGAAATACCTATCACGCTGGAAGAACGTCCTACCTCACCCTAAATCCTGGTTACCTCATTACTGTCACTCTGATTAATAAGAAACAAGCCACCCCAATTCTGCGGGTGGCTTTTTCTCTGTTGGATGACTTATCTATTTTCAGCTACCAATAATCATTGGCAGCTCTGCTAATGACGCAATTCTGTAATCCGGTTTAATTGTTGCGCGGATATCCGAGTTGTGAGCTGTTTTAACTCGTCTTGTTATCCAGACGCTTACCATCCCTGTGTTATTGGCACCCAGGATATCGGCTTCTAAGGTATCACCAACCATTACAATCTCACCCGGTGAGAAATTCCAATAGTCAAATACTCTTTGAAAGATTCGCTGGTCTGGTTTTCGGTATCGCTCTGCTGCTGATGTTAGGATGAAATCAAAATATGGTCTGATTCCCGCCTTGTCAACCAACGTTTGCACATCCTCATCATTGCCAGCGTTTGATATCATCCCCATTCGGTAACCAGCCTCGAGTAAAGTGTTCATTGTCACTAAAGCGTCATCTTCAAGCTGCCAGCGCCGCTGACTTACCGCATACATCTCCGCAAGAGCGCGCTTTAGCTCTTCTCTAGTAATCTGGTTGTATCCCAAATCAGCCAACGTATTCTGGAGGACGTAGGCAGTTGTCAATTCAATGTGACGGCGACCTCGATCTTCGAAGTAGGCTTGAATTCGAGTGTGGAACAGGGCAATAAATTCTGCTTCATCGAGGTCGAAACCCTTAGTGATTAGAGACCTGTACAGTTCGGAATAAAGCTCTTCGGCTACCTCATCCCAATCTCCATTGAAATGCAGTAACGTGTTTCCCAGGTCAAATATCACTCCTTTGAGCTGGGTGGTGGCTTTATCCTCTGCGGTTGTCATCAGTGTTGAATTTAGTACCCTTTCTGGGGGTCAATGATGTTGTAGAGTGGGGTATCTGTTAAGTAACGGCGCAGGTTTTCACTGAATAAATCTAGTGCCCGTTCATCATAGTGTCGGGATACGCCAGAGATATGGGGTGTAATGATCACATTCGGCAGTTTCCAAAGTGGGTTGGTTGAGGGGAGTGGTTCTTCTGGGAAGACATCCAGCGCCGCACCCGCAATGACATGTTCTTGGAGTGCGTGTAATAACGCATTCTGATCTACTACTCCCCCGCGGGAGACATCGATTAAATACGCTGAGGTTTTCATCGATGCGAGTTCGCTGGTACTGATCAAATTCTCTGTTGTCGCAATTTTGGGGACGCAGATTATTACGAAATCGCACTCTTTTAACATCGATTTGAGCGCTTGCGGAGGATAGAGCCGGAAAACATAGCTGCCATCGGGATCTCCTGTCTCTGCCAAGGCATAACCATAATCTGCTGGGTGCATTGCATCCTTTTTGGTTGCCAGAACTTTGGCGCCGAAGGCGTTTAGAATACGGGCGACTTGGCGTCCTACGCTGCCATACCCCACAATCCCGATTGTGCTGTTGCATAGTTCGATTGGTAAAAAATCTTTCCAGCGGACTTTATTTTCAGGCCAATTCGCACGCTCTTGCAGCGCCCGCAATTTGATTAACTGGCGGCTGAAAGCCAAGATCATCAAGAGTACATATTCTGCGATTTGTGGGCCATGCACACCGCTCATTGTGGTTGCAGTAAGCCCCGCTTTATACAGGATTGGCTCCTTGATAACGTGATCAATCCCCGCCCAGTGGAATTGAATCCAACGCAGTTTCGGAGCTTGTTCGGGTTTGGGTAATACGGTTGACGTATATAGGATTTCAATGCGCTGCCAGATATCGCCAGGGATTTCTCCAGGAGTTTTCACAACCTTGGTATTGAGATTCAGGCGTGGTGAGATATCCTTCAACTCGTTGATCAGATTTTCTTTGAAGGGTAGCGTGAGTAATATTTCGATCGGTTCAGTCATATTCTTTTTATCTTACGACTATTGATGGATTATTGTACCAACTTTAACATGGTTTTCTGGTTTCAATTTTGGTTTTAGGGGATTTGTTTTAAGATCCATCCTCCAGATGAATTTCTCCTAGGTAACCAATTTCAGCCAAGATTGCTAAGACTTTTTCGAAACTGTTAGGCTGCACCTTGATTACTGTCGGTCCTAGCGGTTCACCAAGAAATCTCGCCGCCCGTGACCCCTTCAAAGCTTCTAAGATCTCTGGGGAGCGAACTTTTAATATCAATGCGGGTTCCATACGGGCTTCTGTACCGTATTTTTCCCATCTTCCCAGAGCACTTTCCATTTTTGGGGGTATTGTCTGCCCGTAGCGCTGCAGCACGCTGAACAAGTGAGAAATTTTCAGACCCTGCTGTCTTGCTCTCTCGAGTGAATTCGGGCTGACGTGATAGAAATAGGTGCCATCTTTCTCCCCATCCCAGGTGCTGAAACGGGCAATTTGATATCGAGCCAACCTAGACATAAGATGATGGATATGTATGTGGGCATCCGATGTAATAACTGCTTTTCTTTCTTTTACCTTCGAGGTCAAAAGGGGCTCATTATTCAGCAAACTTTTGCTCCAAGCACTTTGTCGGAACGCAATCGCTGTTCCTTCAGGATCTGATGTTGCCAGATCGATTAATCCCAACCAATGCATCGGACCGGTAATGAGATACTGTATTAATTGGCCTTCCACCGCATCCCAATTTTCGAACCCCCGTAAAAACTCTCCTGAGTCTTCATCACGGATATACCAGGAATCATAATCTCCAGCTGGGCGTTGAAAGTCCGGTTGATGATCTTTAACGCTCCTGATGAAAGTAGGTAAATGCCACCATGTGGTTGCTGGCAGTACGGCGATCCTCTCAAGCACCATCAATCTGGCGGAGCGGGGCTCGTTCTGCCATTCCCCTTCGAATATCAATCCTGGGATCATTCTCAAATCATTGAAAACTTCGCTGCTCAACCAGGCTTGAAATAATCTCACCAGCGCATTTCCCCGCGAATCTTCCAGAAAGTCTTTGGCGATCTCTGGAATTGGGAGCAAAGTCTCATCGATCATTCCCGCGCAGGTCAATAGTGTATTCATGACTGCGATGGTAATGGGATACGGCCCTACGGGGTAGTTCGCTTTCCATTCATTTTCAGTTTCCTTTAGTATCTCTTCATCTAAACTCATCCGGTGAGCGGCAAGTATCGTTGTCGCGTGGTCAATGATCCGGTCGTTTGCTCGGAAAATATTACGGTATTCGTCTGGGGAGGCGGGGCGCCCCAGATTTTGTTTTAGTAGCGGTTCCTCGCTGGGCAGCAGATTTATCAGCTCGGATGGGATGTAGATGTGATCTTGAGGCCCTTCGATTGTGTCGAAAATACTCATCCCGACAAAACCACGGTACCACAGCAGCTCTGATATAGTCTCTGGTTTCCGGTGTGGTTGCAGGCGGTCTCTCTGGGCCGGTCCCATTTCGCGGATCGTCCCATAGTGCCTGGAAAAGGGCTGCCAGCGCAGTTTGCCGCCGTTGGCGAGCAGTTCCTGCAGGGCAGCTTGGCCTTCCTCTGGTAATGCCTCGTATACTTCAGTTAATAGATCTCTATCCAACATGGCTGCATTGAGCTGCTGGACTACCTCTTTCTGGTTATCGATTTCAATCCCCCATCCCTCAGCGATTAGGGTTAAGAATTCCCTATCGCGTCCCTGGAGGCTTTGGGTAAGCGTTGGCATTTGTCAGGTGCTCCGCTGGATGTTTCCTGTGGGTGGTATCTGCTGATCAAGAGATGATCTGTAAGGCGCCCGGCTCTAATTCGATAGCTACTTTGGTGACGTTGTCAGCGAAACCGGAAAAAATTTCACCGTCGGTGTGAATCGTTAACGGGCGGTCTGACTCCATGAGCAGATTCGAGAGTCTTCCCGTCCGCACATCTGGGAATCGCCCGTGAGTGCCGCGTATCACTTCTGGTAGCAAACGCAGCATCCGTAGCCGGGATACTTTGCCAATCGTGGCATAATCGTACATGTGATCATCTGGTTTTGCATCTGGTGCGATCAGAAATCCCCCACCTTCACGTTTGCCGTTGCAAATGACGAGCATGATTGTCTCATCTTCCCATTCTTCGAGATCGGTCTTCACCTGCAGTCTGGGAGCATCATGCTCTAGGATGATGGTTTGCAGTACCGCCATCAGGTAGATCAGATTACCCCGTAGATAAGTGAAGCGGCGTGAGTTGATCGTCGCCTTGGCATCAAAGCCGATACCCACGGCATTTCCCCAGTAGCGTACTATCCCGCGGTTGTCCGTGATCTTGCCGATATCGATGGGGTGTGGTTTGCCTTGAAAAATCTGGCGTAACGCCGTCGTCGGATCAGAGTCCATCCCGATACCATACGAAAAATCATTCCCAGATCCCATTGGGATGACACCCAAACGCGGTCTTTTTTCGGGTGGGATCTGCATTAAACCGTTGATAACCTCAAGTGCTGTCCCATCACCTCCGACGGCGATGATTAATTCATATCCATTCGCAGCAGCTTGTTTGGCGATTTCGGTTGCATGCGCTGGGTAAACTGTTCCTGTCCATTCGACATCACCAAATTCCTCCACCAAAGGTCGGATATCAGCGACGGTGCGCCAGGCTCTCCCTAGGTCAGCATTGGGGTTGACGATTAGTTTGACACGTGACATTTTTTGTAATATTTACTCTTAAGTACTGGGGTTGGCAAGAGGATTTGGCCTTCTTCTTCATCACCGATTAGGCAGGACTTCCCGGGCTTGTTCACAGCCATCCAAGCAGTTAGAGAAGCTGTGAGCGCATCTAATTCTGATGGGCTGGAGAGATCCTCATCCGGCAGAATACCGCATAACAGCCGGTGTTTCGTGATCTCTTCGAAGAACCTCATTGGATCTGGCAGGTTGATTCCATTTTCGTATAGGATGAGCTGCCTCTGCAAACGACCTTCTATACTGTGTTTGGCAAATGGAATTATACCCAACAGACTCGTGTAGCTGGCATGTGGGTAAACCTCAGTCATCTGGCGCTCAGAGTTGCCGGATTTAAAATCTTCGTAACCAATTTTTTCTAACCGCGAATAGAGCTTGAATCCCACCTGCATCCAGTTCGGGCAATCTGATTTATCAGCGCACGTTTGGTGTATATTGATATTTGCCTGCCGCAGGAGGTATTCTACTACGCGGAAGTTTGTCCAGCGCGCCGGATTGGGCTGTGGTCTGAGGGCGTCGCGAACCTGCGGGTCTCGCATTTTACCCTGATTTGGACGTCTTGGAGCGCATACGGCGACAAAGGCTGCTTTCTGACCCGCAACAAAAGCCAGCACCTCATCCATATCAGCTTGCCCAAGAACCAGCAAGCGCAGGTCGCTGTCCACTGCTGAATACGTGAAAGGTGTCTTACCGGCAGTCGGGTCGATTCCTATGTAAGTGATATTTGTAAATAGCATCTTAATTTTCCATCCTGTGGCTGGTCTATATGGCTACGCCGTACATCTGGTCGGGAATAAGGATATCTGGGAATTGCTTTCGAAGATGTACGCGGGTTTCATAGCAAAGATGGCATGCGTCGGCATACCGGTCTTCATGCGGTACATTGTATTCTTTAACAAGTTCAGCAGGTCCACCTCTAATCAGAGGACGTAAGATTGGGTTTTTCACTGGCTGGTATCGCGGCCATAGATCTTTAAGCGGCACCTCAAATAGGTTGCCAATCGCGATCCCCTGGCAGGCATGGATATTCCCAAAAGGATCGATATGCACCCGGCCTGGATTCTTGAAATCCTCCAACGGGCACTCCACGAATTCGTTCCAGCTAACTTTCTCGAGAGCATGTGGCGACAACTTTTCAGCAGCCCGCCCCCGGTAGACCACCCCTGATTCCCCCTGCGGCAGCTGTCCTGTTGACTGACTGACATCTTGATTACTGACCTTTGCGATGCTGATAAAGCCTACCGGGATGCCTAGCTTTTCGGCTGCTTGGCGGGCATTCATCGCCTGCTGGCTGATTTTTTCGTCAAAATGGTACAGGTCGCTGCTGATGGACAAGTCCTGGAGCAATCCTTGGAGTGGGCTCAACCATTCAAGCGCATCCTGCTCGCTGAGCGCCCAATAGCTATTCGTAACCAGGCCAACATTGAATCCCAGCTCGGCAGCTAGTTGAACCCCGCGTAATAAGGTGGCATAGTATAGAAATGGCTCCCCGCCCTCGAAATAGATCCATTCTATTGCCGGGTATTCCTGTGCCTGCCCCAAAATTGCTTCAATCTGGCCAAGGTTCATGGCACCGCTTTGCCAGGGGCTGCCCCACACGAAGCAGTGTTCGCACTCAAAAGTACACTGGTATGTTTGCAGCAGGTGTAGCCCAACTAGTTTCATAACCAACTCCTATGGGTATGCCCACTACCAACGAGCAGAATGATTACATGGTGTTGCCCTTTTTACAGCAACGCGCCGCAAATTGGGTACTGCCGGAGCGGAAAAGAATTGCGGTAAGTTGCTTTCAAGCAGTTGTCTTCTTTAGCGCCAATATCAGTTTAGCGCAAAATAGATAATGGCGCAATAAAAACACCTCAACTCCATATTCAACAGCGGCAAGTGTTTTGACTTGCATGGTTGCCTCGGATATACTATATAGGGTTTCACACCACATATTTCATCACCCAATTGTTCAGTTTAATAGGAGATTCCGAATGGCAGATAAATTCAAACTAACATACGCAACCATGTTCAATCCCCCCCCTGAACTGCATCTACGCTTCGATGAAGCTTTAGCTAATGTAAAATCGAACTTGGGGGTTGAGTATGGCATGCTCATTAATGGACAGGAGCGCTTCGCCGAACAGAAGTTTAACGACCGGGCACCATCAGACACCGACATTGTATTAGGTGTGTTTCAAAAAGGCACTGCTCAGGATGCCCACGCAGCTCTTGCTGCAGCCAGGCAAGCATTCCCTGCTTGGAGTCGCCTACCTTGGCAGGAGCGGATTGCCTATTTGCGTAAAGCCGCCGACTTGATTGACGAGCGCATCTTCGCCATCAGTGCTGTCCTGTCGATGGAGGTGGGGAAGAACCGCATGGAGGCTTTGGGCGACGTTGCCGAGACCGCTGATCTCATCCGTTACGCTTGTTTCCAGATGGAAAAGAATGCAGGTTTCCAGGTCGCGATGGGGAGTGATCCGCTCGTCGGCTACACTGCGACGAATAAATCAGTGCTCCGCCCGTACGGGGTTTGGTTGGTTATCAGCCCCTTCAATTTCCCCGGCGCTTTGACCGGTGGCCCTTCCGGGGCTGCGCTTGTTGCTGGCAATACAATTGTCATGAAACCAGCCACCGATACGCCTTTTACTGTACGCTTATTGGCAGAATGCTTCCGGGATGCTGGGTTGCCGGAGGGGGTATTCAACTATGTTACCGGACCTGGCAGGACGCTCGGGCAGGCTTTGATTGAAAGTCCCGAAGTCGATGGCGTTACTTTCACAGGTTCGTACGATGTCGGTATGAACATCTACCGCACCTTTGCTCAGGGTAGATATGTTCGCCCAACCATCTTGGAGTTGGGTGGCAAAAACCCGGCTATCGTATCCCGCAACGCCGACTTAGAGCGCGCTGCGATTGGCATTGTCCGCTCTGCTTTTGGCCTCCAGGGGCAGAAATGCTCAGCCTGCTCGCGGGTCTTCATTGAAGAACCGGTCTATGATGCTCTCGTTGAGAAAGTTGTTGATCTGACCAAAAAATTAAAGGTTGGCGATCCCACTGCCCAGGATGTCTACTTAGGTCCGGTTGTTAACCAATCCTCTTACGACGATTTCAAGGAGTTCACCGCCGACTTACGCCGCTCGGGGAAAATTCTCACCGGCGGAAATGTCCTCACAGACGGTATATATGGGAATGGTTATTTCTGCGAGCCGACTGTTGTGACCGACCTGCCGCTTGATCACCGCTTGTGGAAGCTCGAGATGTTTTTGCCGATCACGACCGTTGCCAAAGTGGAGAGCCTGGAAACCGCTATGCAGCTGGCCAACGATGTTGAGTATGGTTTGACCGCTGGGTTCTATGGTTCTAAGGATGAAGCCCGCTGGTTTTTTGACCAGATCGAAGCCGGCGTGACCTATGCCAACCGTCCGCAAGGTGCGACCACCGGTGCTTGGCCTGGCTTCCAGCCCTTCGGAGGCTGGAAAGGCTCCGGTTCTAGCGGTAAGAACGCTGGCGGCCATTACTATCTCCAGCTGTATATGCACGAACAAATTCACACTTTGATCGACTGAGCATTGTGTGGAATTCTGGATCTGGGAATCGCATTGCCAAGCTTGACAGATGTTCATCCCTTCCCCTTCTGGATTCATTCAGGAGGGGAAGATGGCGGTAGGGCTCATTGAAATTATATAAACAATGCGTGAGACAGCTCCCAAGGAGATTCCCGCTCCCATTTCCACCAATTCTAGCCATCATCACCTGCAAGTAATATAGGTCTTCTATGTCAAAACTGATGCCTTTAACTGAAGCGATTTCCCGCCATGTACACGATGGTGACATGCTTTACGCGGCTGGTTTTACCCATCTCATCCCCTTTGCTGCGGGGCATGAGATCATCCGCCAGGGATTTAAAAAGCTGACCCTAGCGCGGGCGACGCCTGATCTGATCTATGACCAGCTGGTCGCGGCTGGCTGCGCTCGTAAAGTAATCTTCTCATACATGGGCAACCCGGGTGTGGGTTCGCTGCGCTTTGTGCGCGCTGAAGTGGAAGCTGGCCGTCTAGAGTGGGAGGAGTATTCCCATTTTGGGATGATCTCTCGCCTCCAAGCTGGGGCCACAGGGCTGCCTTTCATGCCGATGATGCCGACCGCTGCGGTGGATCTCGAGCGAGCCAATCCAAATTATCGAACGGTAATGGATCCGTATTCTGGCGCGCCGGTAGTTGTTGTACCCCCACTGAATCCCGATGTCGCCATCATCCATGTCCAGCGCGCTGACGAAACAGGTAACGCCCATATTTGGGGGATTATCGGCGAGCAGAAGGAAGCCGCGTTTGCCGCCAAACGGGTTATCATCACGGCGGAGGAGATTGTGCCTGAAGATGTGATTCGCTCCGATCCAAACCGCACCCTCATCCCTGCTTTTGTCGTTGACGCGGTTTGCCACACCCCTTACTGTGCGCACCCTTCATATACCCAGGGTTATTACGACCGTGATAACGATTTCTACCTGGAATGGGACCAGATCAGCCGTTCACCAGAGTCAGTTAAGGCTTACTTGGATGAATGGGTGTATGGAGTTAAAGACCGCCAAGAGTACTGGGAAAAACTGGGCCCAGAAGTCCATGCCCACCTGAGCGTTGCCGAACGTCCCAGCCATACGGTTAATTACGGTCAATATTAATTATGTACACGACACTTGGGATCGACATACTATGACTATTGCTTATTCATCATCTGAGATATTGACGATCAACGCGGCCCGTTTGCTGCGCGATGGTGACGTCGTTTTTGTCGGCGTCGGATTACCAAATTTAGCCTGCAATTTAGCTCGCCGGACACATACGCCCAACCTCGTGATGATCTATGAAGCCGGCGTGATCGGCGCCCAACCGGCGCGTTTGCCGCTCTCGATCGGTGACCCAACGCTGGTCAGCGGCGCCTTATCCGTCTGCAGTATGTACGATATCTTTGCCTTCTACCTGCAGCGCGGGAATGTTGATGTCGGATTTCTCGGTGGAGCGCAGATCGATCGATACTGTAATATCAATGCCACCGTCATCGGTGATTATCAATCCCCGAAGGTGCGTTTGCCTGGCTCTGGTGGCTCGATGGAAATTGCCGCCTGGGCCAACCGTTGTTATATCATTACCCCACATCAGGTACGCCGTTTCCCCGAGAAAGTTGATTTTCGCACATCTGCCGGTTACCTTAGCGGGCGGGCTGAGCGGGAGGCCGCTCACCTGCGCGGCAGCGGTCCCCAGGTAGTTGTGACTAATCTAGGGCTTCTCGAGCCGGATGCATCCGGCGAGTTGGTTTTATCGGCTTTGCATCCCGGCGCCACCATCGAGGAAGCCAAAGCGAACACCGGTTGGGATCTTAAGGTCAGTGAAGACTTAGTCGCTACGGCCCCACCGACCATAGAAGAGCTGCGCATCCTGCGTGAAGATTTAGATCCTCAGGGGATCTATCTAAAATAGCCAACTCACGCTCCAGCATGTAATTAATTTAACTCTGCACTAGCAGCGCACAATCATGGCAGTCACATCCAAGCACCCACGTTCACTCCCCGCACGTATTTTTATCTCGCCAGAAGAACCCCGCTTGCGCGCAGGTTGGCGTCTTACACTCCAGTCGCTGCTGCTGTTCGCATTGTTTTTAGTGTTCAGCTTACCGGTTGAGCTCTTCTTCTATTTAAAACCACTGGACAATCCATACCTGCAGCAGTTGTTATCCGGGCTGGCAACATTAGTCGCCATCACGCTCTCCGTCTACCTGGCTCGCCGCTGGTTCGATCGGCGTAAGTTTTCCAGTTTGGGACTGCGTTGGGACCGGCAGGCTGGGCGCGATTTTACCTTTGGCCTGCTCGCCGCGGGTGTGATGCTGGGGCTGGTGTTTGTACTGGCACTGGCCTTCGGTTGGTTGCAGGTCGAAGGTTTCGCTTGGCAAACCGCGCCGCCGTTCCAGACCTGGTACGGACTGCTGGTGATGTTGTTGGTTTTCGTCGCCGTCGGTTGGCAGGAAGAACTGCTCAGCCGTGGTTATTGGCTGCAGAACCTGACGGCAGGTTTGAATCTCTTCTGGGGGGTCTTGATCTCCTCGCTGCTATTCGCAGTCAGTCATTTAGCTAACCCCAATTTCTCCTGGCTGGCGGTGGGCGGATTGCTGTTGGCTGGTTTATTCCTGGCCTTTGCCTATCTGCGTACCGGTCAGCTCTGGTTGTCGATTGGGCTGCATGTCGGCTGGAACTTCTTCGAGGGCCCTATCTTCGGATTCCCGGTCAGTGGTTTGACTGGTTTTCCAGTTGTTATATCTCAAAATGCTTCTGGACCGGAGTTGATAACCGGGGGTAATTTCGGTCCTGAAGCTGGTCTGATTCTGCTGCCAGGGATGGCTGTGGGGTTCTTTATCGTCTGGTGGTATACCCGCCAACGTGTGCCATCACCCTCAGTGTCAAGTGAGCACAGCTGATGACTTTCTGGATGGCGTTAGCGCCGATCTTAGTGATCCTCTTTTTGATGGTTGCCTTGCGCTGGGGCGCGGCCCGCTCCGGTGCTGCCGGTTATCTGCTGACCTTGGCGATCGCCGTCTTTGTGTTCGGGGCTGGCATCGAGCTGCTCGCTTACGCCCATGTGAAAGCCCTGCTCTTAACGATTGATGTCTTGCTGATCATCTGGGCTGCCTTTTTGCTCTATCGAGTAGCCGATGAAGCCGGCGCAATTGCTACCATCGGCCGTGCCCTACCCCACCTGACCAACGATAAGGGCATGCAGGCTCTCATCCTCGGCTGGGTCTTCGCGACTTTTTTGCAGGGGGTTGGTGGGTTCGGTGTGCCCGTGGCCGTCATCGCTCCGATATTGATCTCGTTAGGGTTTGCTCCTTTAGCGGCGGTAGTGGTCCCCTCTATTGGTCATGGCTGGGCGGTGACTTTTGGATCGCTTGGCTCTTCGTTCAACGCGCTTATGGCGGCGACTGGTATGCCCGGTGAAGTGCTGGCCGCTTCTGCAGCCTTGCTGTTGGGTGCCTGCGGTCTAGTCACTGGCTGGATGGTCGCGCACGCGGGCGGCAGCTGGCCGGCCGTGCGCCGCTTGACCTGGGCAGTCATCATCTTGGGTGTGGCCATGGCTGCCGTTCAATACATCGTCGTTAGCGCTGGTTTTTGGAATCTCGGTGCCATGGCGGCTGGTGCAGCCGGGCTGCTGCTGGTGTTTCCGCTCGCCGCTCGCTTCCGCGGTCAGCAGACCGATAACGGCAAGCTGGAAATCTGCCCACTGCTGGTGGCCATGTCGGGCTATGCGGTCCTGGTGCTGGTTATTTTATTCGTCCAGCTCATCCATCCGGTCCGGGATTTCCTCGGTGTGCTCGTGATCCAGATTCCGATCCCCGAGCTGCAGACCAGTTTAGGGCATGTCACCCCGGCTGGCTTTACCCGCGCTTTGTATATCTTCCGGCATACCGGAGTGGTTTTATTCTACGCCACGGTCCTGGCTTACTTGATTTATAAGCAGGCTGGTTTGTATTCCTCTGGTTCGCTTGGGCGGATAGTAAATGGCACAATCCAGCGCGTCGCCTCTTCCAGTGTTAGTATCGCTTCAATGGTAGCCATGGCGGTCATCATGGAGACTTCGGGGATGACTGCCACGCTCGCGATGAGCCTGGCTGCGTATGTAGGCGTCCTCTACCCCTTGATTGCGCCCTGGATAGGTGCCATCGGGGCATTTATGACCGGCAGCAACACCAATTCCAATGTCGTTTTTTCGGCTCTCCAGCTGCGCACCGCGTTGCTGTTGGGATATGATGCGGCAGTGATCCTGGCGGCCCAGACGGCGGGTGCGGCTGTGGCTTCCATCATGGCGCCCACCAAGGTTGTTGTCGGCGCTAGTACGGGCGGGATGGCCGGGCGCGAGGGTGAAGTGATGCGGAAGCTGGCTGTCTATACGGCCTTGTTGCTGTTTCTGCTCAGCACACTGGCCGCGATTGGTGTTTGGTTGATTAAATGATTTCCAGCATTTATTTGGAGAGCGATTAGTATGCGCAGCTTTGAAAACTGGCGGCGAGGACTCACCAAGCATAAATTCCAGCTCTATCTCATTGCGTTCCTGATGATGGTGATCCCGCCAGTGCCGATGTATTTCGCGATCATGAACGGCAGTTCTCCCTTGGTTTGGGTTCTGCTGCCAGTGATCGTCCTGGCCAATATCCTCGTTTTAATAATCCCTTGAACCTCTGGCGACTGTTTCTATCCCATGACCGTTGGCTGCGGTCCAATATATGGTAGTATTGGGGGTTATGGATTACTCCCAGATCAGCGGCGACCTATTTATTGGTACCACGCCTTTTGCCGAACACTACGCAGAGCTTAGGGATATGGGTGTTGCCTTGGTGATCAATATGCGTATTGAACGGCGGCCGCGCCCGGACCCCGGTTCCCCAACTATTCGCAGCTTGTGGCTGCCGACTTTTGATACGCCTCTCCTCCCTATCCCAATCCACGTCCTAGAGCGTGGCGCAAAGGCTGCGCTGCAGGTGATCAATAATGGCGGGCGTGTATATGTACATTGCGCTGCCGGCCGCCACCGCGGTGTGGCGATGGGGGCTGCCATCCTGATCGCGCAAGGGTACTCAGCGGCGGGTGCAATGCAGTTGATAACGCAGCGCCGGGCGGTGGCCGACCCCCATATTTGGTACATTCGCCGACGGATTGAACGCTTTGCTCAACGCTGGCAGGCGCATGGCGGGGGTCTTCAGATTAACGGCTGATCTCCCACACGATCACAGTGCCGTCCAAACTGCCGCTTGCTAACCTAATGCCATCCGGGTGGAATGCCAGGCTGGTGACCGCATTACCGTGTCCCTCCAGGAGCTGCAGAAGTGCGCCGTTCTGTGGATCCCATAACCTTACACTGTGATCCCCGCCACCGGACGCCAGCATCCTTCCATCTGGGCTGAATGTAAGCGTCCAGACCAGCGCTTGGTAGCTGTTTGCTTGTCCGGTATGCCCAGCAAGCGTAAGCAGGGGATCATAGGTTTCGCGTGGTGTGCCTGGCTCATGCTGGATGTCCCAAATGACGATCCCGTTATTCGTATTGCCCGCTGCTAATCTTTCACCCTCGGGATCGATCGCCACGCTGTAATATGGCCCCTCCCCGTATATACTGAATGAAAAACGTCCGCTGCTGACCTCCCGGATGCGGATGGTATCTCCATTCAAGATTGCCAACCCCACCCCATCTGGTGTGAATGCCAGCCCCGGTACCGCATGGGTGCCTCCAATTAGCTCCGCGATCTTCTCGCCGCTCACATTGTCCCACAAGCGCACCACGGCGTCTTTGCCGCCCGAAGCCAGGCTTTCACCCTGCGGCTGGTATGCCACACTGCTCACCCCGCGCTTGTGGGCTTCCAAATCCATGCTCAGGGAATATGTATCCAATGACCACAGCCGCACGAAGCCATCATAGTGCCCGCTGGCCAGTTGGCGGCTTCCGCTGTCGAATGCCAGGCTGCCCGTCCATACCCCCGATTCCAGCCGGCCAAGCTCGGTTAGTGTGTCTGCCTCATAAATGGTTATGCGTTCACCCGCTGCGACTGCCAGCAGCCTGCCATCCCCTGACCAGCTCAGCGCGGTCACCTGCTCCCACGGGCCAAAGGCCAGCTGTTTTGTGCCTGGTATTCCTGTCTGGCTGTCAAGTTCCATTGTTGGCTGCGGTGTGGAGATGTCTTCTGGCGCAGTTGTAGCCATGCTGGTCGCAGTGGCGGCTGGGTTTGTGCTTGGCTCGATCAGGATAGTTAGGGGAGTTGTAAGGCTTGTTTTTACGGGGCTTGTTGGCTGGCTCGCCAGGCCGGGTGTGCTTGCCAGGGTCGCTTGGTTGGTAGTGGGGGGAGAGCTGCAGCCAGCTAGCAGGATGTGAAGCAGCAAGGCAGCTATCGTTAGCGTGTACCGCATGCAGCCCTAAGGACGGATGCCCCACAAGATGATCGTTCCATCATATGATGCAGAAGCCAGTATCTGGCCGTTGGGTGCGAAGGCGATCTTCTGTACCCCGTTTGCAGAGCCGCTTAGCGTGTTCAGGATTAGCCCGGTTTCCACGTCCCACAGCCTGATCGCGCTGCCCGTGAAGCTCTCCCCGCTCGCCAGTACGCTGCTGTCGCGGCTGAAGGACACGCTCTCCACCACACCGCCGTTCTGCAGGATGCGGATCAGTGCCCCCTTGGCCGTGTCCCACAGCCCAATCTCACCTTCATATGTGCCTGTCGCCAGGATGGCGCTGTTAGGCGCAAAAGCCATACTGCTTATCGCACCGGTAAAAGTTGTATGTATTTGGTATAGCAGCTGGATCTCTTTGACCTTTTCGACATCCCATATCTTCAGCGCATAGCGATCGGGTGAGGTGGCGAACTGCAGGCTGTCGGGTGAGAAGGCGATCGCCAGAGCGCCGCTAGTGCGCAGCGTTGGTGTGATCTCCCAGGTGAATGTATCCCAAAACAGCACCTCGTTCTGTTCATAGATAGGTCCGGTCAGTGCTGCTGCAAAGCTGTCCCCCTTCGGCGAAAAGCTGATTTGCGCCACCGGTTGTTCATTATCGTACAGAGCACCAACCCGCTGCCAATCGCTCGTGCGCCAGTAATCAATGCCGCCTGCCCGTCCGGTCACGTCGTCCCCAAAGCTGTAGCCCGCCACCAGGTAATTGCCGCGCGGGCTGAAGCTGATGCTAGTGATCCCGCCGCGGGTTGGGATAGAAGCTACCTGGTAGCGCGTCTGCACGTCATACACCGTGATCTGGTCGTACCCGGCTACCGCTAGCATACGGCTGTCTGTCGACCAAGCCAGATCGCTGACGCTTTCTATCTGCCATTCTGCCAGCCTGGAGACCAATCCCGCATTCAAGTAGTTGATCACGTTCAGGCTGGAGGGCAGCGGTGTATTGGGCGCGCGGTAGACCGGTAGGGTCGGGCTTGGGGTTCGGCTGGTGACTGGTGTATGCGTGGGTAATGGGCTAGGGCTGGGGCTGGGGTGGATCGTTTCCGTTGGGCTGGGGGTGATCGCCGCGACCGTCGCACTGGGCGAAGGGCTGGTGGTTGGCGTGGGTGTACGGCCTGGCATGTTGCAGCTGGTCAGGGCTAAGGTCATTGCGATCGATAGGTAGAGCAGGCGGTTATTTTTCATGCTTACAGCGGCTCTTCGCACGGTGTGCGTCCTTAATTGTAGCATCAATGGGCGCCGCTGCTAGATGTTCGTTTATAATTAGCCGATGCTAATGTAGGAGGCGTAGATGGCTGATCCACGGATGCAGAAACTGGCCGATATTCTAGTCAACTATTCAACGAAAGTGAAAACTGGCGATTGGGTCTTGGTCTGGCCCAACACCGTTGCACTGCCGCTGGCCCGTGAGGTCTATCGCTGTGTGCTGCGCGCCGGCGGTCACCCCACCATGCGGCTCGCTGACGATGACCTCGATGAAGTGTTTATGACCGAAGCGAGCGATGAGCAGCTGCAGTGGATGTCGCCTGTTACACAGGCTACAGTTTCGCAGGTAAATGCGATTATCCGTTTGAACGCCGCGCATAATACCCGTGCGCTGATGGGTGTTGACCCCGTGAAATCGCGCACTCGCCAGGCTGCCCGGCGCGAGCTGATGGAAATATATGATAAGCGGGCCGCCAGCAAAGAACTGCGCTGGGTTACCACCCAATACCCCTGCCAAGCCCACGCCCAGGAAGCCGGTATGAGCTTGCGCGAGTACGAGGATTTCATCTACCGTGCCACATTTGCCGACCAGCCCGACCCGGTAGCGAGCTGGCAAGCTGTTCATGACCGGCAGCAGCACTGGGTGGATTGGCTCAAGGGGAAACGGGAAGTGCACGTCCGGGGCCCAAACGTTGACCTGACCCTCTCGATTGTGGAGCGCTCCTTCATTAACAGTGATGGGCAGAACAATATGCCCAGCGGGGAGATTTTCACCAGCCCGGTGGAGGACTCGGCCAAGGGTTGGATCCGCTTTACCTATCCGGCTGTTCGCATGGGTCGGGCTGTCGAGGGAGTCTCATTAGAGTTCCAGAATGGCAAAGTCGTCGCGGCCAGCGCAGAGAAGAATCCGGAATACCTGAACACCATGCTGGACAGCGACGAAGGTGCCCGTTACCTCGGCGAGTTCGCCATCGGCACAAATTACGCCATCCAACGCTTTACCAGGAACACGCTCTACGACGAGAAGATCGGTGGGACCATCCACCTCGCCCTGGGCAACGGGTTCCCCGAAGCCGGTGGTGTCAACAAGTCGACCCTCCACTGGGATATGGTTTGCGACATGCGCCAGGACAGCACGATCTACGTCGATGGCGAGCTTTTCTACCAGGATGGCCAGTTCCAGGTCTAGTATTGCAGTTTAGGCACAATTCCCTGCCATTAAAACTGACCCCTCAATAATCATAGCGAGGCGTCATTCTCCTTACTCACTCCCCGGCTTCCTTTTTAAATAGGAAGTTTCCGTCAGTTAACGTCCTGTGGTTAACCATGGAGAATTATTGAGAATCCTCCCGAGTCACTGCGCTAGCAGTGACAGTCATCCCTGAGGAGGAACGACGAAGGATCTCGTTTTTAGCCTACCCGCTGCGCAGCTTCGCTACCGTCACCCCCTCGCCGCCTTCACTGTCACCACCCGCCTCAAAGGACTGCACGTGCGGGTGTGTACCAAGTGCCTCCCGCACCAGGCTCCGCAATCGTCCGGTGCCCTTGCCGTGGATGATGCGCACGAATGGCAGCCCGGACAGGTACGCCGCATCCAAGTAGTGCTCCAGGGCATCCAGCGCTTCATCGCCGCGCTTGCCGCGCAGGTCGATCTCCATCCCCGGTGATGCGTGATAGAAAGCACCGCCCGCTTGTTTGGGTTGTTCTGGCTGCGGCTGTCTTCCTTCTGCAGCCTAGCAAGTCTTCGCTGAACCCCCCTTTCAGCGGCTGGACCTCGCTCAGCCGGGTGCGGATCCTCAGTACCCCGACTTGTACTTCCGCTTCGCTCTCGCTCAATGCCGTCACAACACCTTCGGTATTCAGTGCCCGCAGCCGCACCTTATCCCCTAACCGCACCGGTCGCTTCAGCAGCTCAGGCAGCTCGCTTACCACCTGGCGCTCGACCGGCTCTTCAACCTGCTTCTCCAGCGCGGCCAGCTGCTCTTCAGCCTGTTTGAGCGCCTCCAGCGGTTGCCCGGCCCGCGTCAGGGCGCGCCGCACCTGCCGCAGTTCCTCCTGCAGCTGGGCGACTTCTTCCTCGGCCTCGGCCCGCGCCTCAGCCAGCACCGCTTGGCGTTCATCTTCAATCAGTTCCAGCCGCTCGGCCAGCTCAGCTTGCCGCTGGTCGACTGTCTGGCGGGCTTTTTCCGCCGAAGCCCGCGCCGCCCGTGCCAGGTCGCGCTGGCGGTGGATCTCGTCCAGCAGGTCATCCACCTGCAGGTCGCTGGGGTTCAGTTCGCTGCGGGCGTCGGCCACGATATCATCAGGCATCCCCAGCCGCTTCGCGATCGCCAGCGCGTTTGAGCGTCCCGGCAGCCCGATCGTCAGCCGGTAGGTCGGCTGCAGCGTCTCCAGGTCGAACTCCATGCTGGCGTTCACCACCCCTGCGGTGGCATGCGCGTAAGCTTTTAGCTCCGGGTGGTGGGTGGTCACCAATGTGGTGATGCCGCGCCCCAGCAGGTGGGTCATCAAAGCGCGTGCCAGCGCCGCACCTTCCTGGGGGTCGGTGCCGGCACCTAATTCGTCCAGGATCACCAGCGCCCGCTGGTCGGCCTGCGCCAGTATGCGGGTGATGTTTGTAATATGTCCCGAGAAGGTCGAGAGCGACTGCTCGATCGACTGTTCGTCACCGATATCGGCGCAGATATCCCGGAAGACGCTCATTTCTGAACCGGAACCGGCGGGGATATGCAGCCCGGCCTGCGCCATCAAAGCCAGCAGCCCAACTGTCTTGAGTGTCACTGTCTTGCCGCCGGTGTTGGGACCGGTGATGATCAGCGCATAGGTACCCGGGTCGAGTTCGATATCGATTGGTACTACGCCCTCGGCATCTAGCAGTGGGTGGCGGGCTTGGTACAGCCGCAGCTCGCTGCCTGGGTGCACCTGTCCCTTTTGTGGGCGCAGCGGTTTCAGCTGTGGTTCAATTGCTTCCAGGTCTGCTGCGTAGCGTGCCCGTGCCAGCACCATGTCGATATCGCCCATAATGTCCAGGCTGAGCTCGATGTCGACTGCCTGGCGGCCGATCTGGGCCGAGAGCTCGGCCAGGATGCGGCGCTCCTCATCGCGCTCGGCCAGCTGCAGCTCACGGTACTCGTTGTTACCCTCGACCACCCCCAGCGGCTCAACGAACAGCGTCGCGCCGGATGCCGATTGGTCATGGACCAGCGCTTTGATGCGCCCCTTGAACTCCGCCCGCAGCGGCAGCACGTAGCGCCCGTCACGTTGGGTCACCAGGGCCTCCTGCAGGAAGGTGCTGAGCTTGGGATCGCTCACCATGCGCTGCAGCTTGGTCAGCAGGCGGTCGTGCACCACCCGCACATCGTGGCGGATGCGTTTGAGCTCGGCGGAAGCGGAATCGAGCAGCTCACCGCGCTCAGAGATCGCTTGGCTGATGGCATTGATCAGCCCGGCTGCGGAGGGCAGCCGGCTGGCCAGGTCGCTCAGCTGTGGGTATTGGCTCTCCTTGCGCTCGAAAAGCTGGCCTAGGTTGCGGGCGGCGATCAGCGTGTATTTCACGTCCAGCAGCTCACCTGGGCTGAGCACGCCGCCTCGCTTGGCCAGTGTCAGGGCGGCGCGGATATCGCGCGCCCCGCCGATCGTCAGCTGGGGGTGTGTGGTCAGCAGCTGTACTGCCTCGCTTGTGGCGTGCTGCCGGCCGACTGCCTCCACGATATCGCTGCTGGGCAGCAGCTGGCGCGCTTTCTCGGCCGAGACCGGGAAGGCACAGTAGCCCGCCAGCCGCTCGAGGATCTTGGGGTATTCCAGCGTTTCCAGTGTTTTCGTGTCCATTTTTCCGCGGCGAGTTTACCACAGTTTGGCATGTGCCCCTCCACTATCGAAAGGGATCGGGTTGCTGTATGTGGAGATTCAACCAGGGAACTCCCAAAGGGCTGTTGCGAATCTCCTTAAAGCTGTGGAGAATTCGACAGAATTCTCCGAGTCACTGCGCCAGCAGTGATGCATCCTCCCTGCGCCTAGCCTCCTTCTCATAGAAACGGGTTTTTGTCAGAGAACGCCTCCTATTCCAACTGTGGAGAATTCGACAGAATTCTCCGAGTCACTGCGCCAGCAGTGATGCATCCTCCCTGCGCCTAGCCTCCTTCTCAATAGAAACGGGTTTTTGTCAGAGAACGCCTCCTATTCCAACTGTGGAGAATTCGACAGAATTCTCCGAGTCACTGCGCCAGCAGTGACAATCATCCCTAGGAGGAACGGCGCAGGATCTCTTCTCTGCCATCCCTCGAGAATGCCATAGAACGCGCTACCCCTCTACACTTTGAATTGGAATATTGGTATTGAAATCCTACAGTAGCCTTACCCCACCAACTTCTTAATTATAGAAAGCCTTATCCATCGCCCCCGTACCAACCCGCACTCAAATCCTCCGGAGGATTCCCCTCTTCTATCAATGCGACCTTTTTTCTCCTCAGCCAACCCTTGATCTGTTTCTCACGCGCCAATGCTTCATCCACCTGCGAGTACTCCTCGTAGTACACCAGGCGCGTGATCCGGTAGCGTTTCGTGAATCCTTCCACTTTCTGCTGCTTGTGCTCCCAGACCCGGCTCTCCAAATCGTTTGTCACTCCCACGTACAGCGTTCCAGAGTGATTGGTCATGATATAGACGTAATATGTCTTCACCGCGGTTCCAAAAAACTCTCAGTCATACTACCAGGTTTCCATATTACTCACAGTGGAGTACAACTTGGAAATTGTTGGTATTGTCACAACTTGTCACGATCGGTTTCCCGTTACTTTCTACCTCATTGCGACAGTACACTACCTACACGCTGCTCTATCAGTGCGAAATCTTCCTGCGAAGCCCTCCCTCCATTGTCATCCTGAACGCAGTGAAAGATCTCGTTTCCCGCCAACACTCGAGCCAGCCTGCAACGAGATGCTTCGCTTCCGCTCAGCATGACAAGCTTATTTTCGATCTTCGCTTCAAATCACCCAATTGTTGTCATCCTGAACGCAGTGAAGGATCTCGTTTCCCGCCAACACTCGAGCCAGCCTGCAACGAGATGCTTCGCTTCCGCTCAGCATGACAAGCTTATTTTCGATCTTCGCTTCAAATCACTCACCTGTTGTCATCCTGAACGCAGTGAAGGATCTCGTTTCCCGCCAACATTCGAGCCAGCCTGCAACGAGATGCTTCGCTTCCGCTCAGCATGACAAGCTTATTTTCGATCTTCGCTTCAAATCACCCAATTGTTGTCATCCTGAACGCAGTGAAGGATCTCGTTTCCCGCCAACACTCGAGCCAGCCTGCAACGAGATGCTTTGCTTGCCACGCAGTGATCTCGTCCGCCGTCCGAGCCAGCCTGCAACGATGCTTCGCTTCCGCTCAGCATGACAAGCTTATTTTCGATCTTCGCTTCAAATCACGCCAATTGTTGTCATCCTGAACGCAGTGAAGGATCTCGTTTCACGACAGATACTCAAATTCACTGCGCCAGTCACGAGATGCATCCTCCTGCGCCTGAGCCTCCTTCTCACTGCAAACGTCGAAACGGGTTTTGTCAGAGAACGCCTCCTATTCGCAACTGTGGAGAATTCGATCAGAATTCTCCAGAGTCACTGCGCCAGCAGTGATGCATCCTCCCTGCGCCTAGCCTCCTTCTCATTAAACGAGAAACGGGTTTTTGTCAGAGAACGCCTCCTATTCCAACTGTGGAGAATTCGACAGAATTCTCCGAGTCACTGCGCCAGCAGTGATGCATCCTCCCTGCGCCTAGCCTCCTTCTCAAAGAAACGGGTTTTTGTCAGAGAACGCCTCCTATTCCAACTGTGGAGAATTCGACAGAATTCTCCGAGTCACTGCGCCAGCAGTGATGCGTCCTCCCTGCGCCTAGCCTCCTTCTCAAAGAAACGGGTTTTTGTCAGAGAACGCCTCCTATTCCAACTGTGGAGAATTCGACAGAATTCTCCAGAGTCACTGCGCCAGCAGTGACCATCCTCCCATATAAACCGAGAGTTCCGGCGACCCTCTCAATCGCCGGAACCCCATTCCTTGCCCCCTTATAGACGTTTCTGGTAGTGTTTCGCCTTAGATTGCCTTTGGTCCCGGAGGCGGTCCTGGCCAAATCCCGCCTGGAGAACCTCAAGGAAAATGCAATTACTTGTTCTCTACCAACCTCCTCAAAGTCATCTATAGCTCAGCGTGAACTGGGCGGTACCGGGGTAGAGGCTCCCCGAGTAGTATCACGTGAAAATGGCGGCGGCGGCACCGGGGTGCCGATAATGCGGCTGTACAGCAGCTCGATCCCATCGATCAGCAGTGTCGGTGTCGCGGTCGGGATGAGCCAGGTGTCAGTGGTATGGCAGTTGGAGCACTGCCCACGCGCCGTGTGGTTGGCGGGCCGGTTGTGGCACGACTTGCAGTTCGTGTAGCCGTCGTGGTTGAAAGTGTAGTCTGACCAATCATTCGTGTTGTGGCACCCCGAGCACTGCCCGGGCCAGTGCCCGTCAAGGCTGTGGCACGAGCTGCAGTCTGTCAGCCCGCTGTGGTCAACCCCCGTTACTTTCCAACTGCTGACCGAGTGGCAGGCCGAGCACTGTCCGGCGTAGTGGTCGCTATCCACGCTGTGGCATGAAATGCAGTCGACCAGCCCGCAGTGGTCGAAGTCAACCGTGCTCCAGTTTTGGGTGCTGTGGCACTTGCTGCACAGTCCGGTGTAGTGCCCGCTGGGCGGGTTGTGGCAGGCCAGGCAGTCCGTAATAACCCGCATGGCTGAAGGTAGCGCTGGCCCATACGCCGGTCGTGTGGCAGTTGGCGCAAGAGCCCAGGTAGTGGTCGTTGGTAGAACTGTGACAGGCGTTGCAGTCCGCCGTACCGGAATGGTCCAGCTTGAGTGAGTTCCAATTGTTGGTCGAGTGGCAGGTTGCGCACCCGCTGCCGAAGTGCCCGCTGGGCTCTTCATGGCAGCTCTTGCAGGCTGGTGTAACGCCGGTATGGCTGTAGCTGGCCACTTCCCAGGTGGCTTCATCGTGACAACCGGCGCAGCCGCCGTTGAAGTGCTTGCTGGGCTTGCTGTGGCAGGTACGGCAGTCATCGTAACCGGTGTGGTTGAAGACCGCGTCAGTCCAGCTTGTGTCATTGTGGCAGCTCGAGCACAGCCCGGGGTAGTGGTTGGGCGGGTCCTCGTCGATGTGGCAGGTCAGGCAGTCGGGGTATTCCGTATGGTCAACCGCGACGGTCTCCCACTCTTCGCCGTCATTGTGGCAGTTGGTGCAGGCGCCTGCATAATGCCCGCCGGGGGTCGCGCGTTCGTGGCACGACTCGCACTCTTCCACCTCGGCGTGGTCAAAGGCTGCCTCTTCCCAGGCCAGCGTATCGCTGTGGCAAAGTCATGCACTCGCCGGGGTAATGGGCTTCATCCTGCTCGACCCCGTAGGTGATTTGAGGCTGGAAGGAAGCCAGCTGCAGGGATGTGAGCAGAATGTCAGGGCTGGCTTCCACCAGCGGCAAATCTTCGGCGTGGCAGGACAGGCATTCGTTGATCCCCTCATGGTCAAACGTCGTCACCTGCCAGTCGTCCACGCCGTGGCAGTCGGAACATTCCCCGCTGAAAGTGCTCGGGGTAGACATCGATTGTAACCGGCCAGGTGCCCGCCAGGTCTGGTGCGGCACTGTCCGGTGGGGCGCCCATGTGGCAGGTGCTGCAGGCTTCCGAGGTGCCTTTGTAGATACCATCAGTATGGCAGCTCTCGCATTCCAGCCCATCGTGCCCGCTCATCAGCGGCAGCAGCTCGTGTTCGACCTCCTCCCCCAGGAACGAGATCGCTACCGCATCGATGCGCGCTGGTACGGGCGGTGGTGCGGCTGGTTTAGCCTGTGCCATCTGCAGCGGTTCTTCTTCTGCGCGAGCCTGCAGGTCGTGCAGCTGCCGGTCGAGCGCCGCAATCGATGGGTCTGCGCTTTCGGCTGCGACCGCGGCAATCACATAATCCGCCTGGGTCAGGAACTGTTCGAAGCGCTCCTGCAGCTCACCCTGCGCCCCCCCCGGGCTGCTGGCTTGGGTGAGGCCAGTCTGGTCGAGCGCCAGGGCGAAGGCGGCACTGGCTGCCTCTACCTGCTGGCTATCGCTGGCCATCGCCAGGTCGGCCAGCCGCCGTTCAGCCAGCTCCAGCCCGTAATCGGTCTGGCCCCCGGCGCGCTTGGCCAGGTACAGGCGCGTCTGCTCTACGGAGTGCTGCAGATTGTAGCCGCCTTGGCTGGGCTGGAACGGGTAGTTGGCCTCCAGGGTGAACAGGCCCAGGACCAGCACCAGGATAGCCAGGTTTGCTGCGATGAAAATGGTTATATATTTTTTCATTCTTCTCACCCATCCTCTCTGGCGGTCTCAGTATAGTAGCTCTTCAAAAGCTTGACCGCTTGAATAGTGATGTTTGTTTTTGCGTACCGGATATAGTTGCTGCATTGGCCAGTCTCCGGATCCGCTTAGCGACCGCTGTTCGTGATGTTCGCACCCGGTTGGTTGCTGGCATATGGCGGGGTGGGCGTGACCCGCACGGCCGGGTGCTGGCCGTTGTTGGTTATGTCTTGTGCATTGGAGCTGCCAGATGCTCCAGCTTCCTCAGGTTTACCTTTTTCCAGATCGTTCTCCTTTTGCTGCTCTCTTGATTTCATATTTTCCGCTTTTCCGGCTTTGGTCGCAAACGGGTCACCGTTTGCTGCACTGCCGTATATAGGTTCATTGACTTGCACCAGCTTACCTGGACCTTCGGGGTGGCAGGCTACGCAGTTCTCATGCCCGCCGTCGATACCCAATCTCTGGTGCAGCGTACCCATCTCGCCGGCCTCATGGCAGCTGAAGCACGGGTACTCAATATACGTAATGGCGTGGCAGACTTCACATTCGTCGCTCTGGCCGCCCGCCGCCAAGACGAAATCGTGCTGCTGCGGCTGCACTGGGGACCAGGCGCTGGCCGTGTGGCAGAAACCGCAGTTCTCGCCGAACAGCCCGGCGTGCAGTTCAGGGTCAGCATGGCAGCCAGCGCACTCCCGCACTGTCCCGCCGAAGACCTTTTCAGCGTGGCAGCCGGTGCAGTCCGCCTCCGCATGGGCGCCTTCAAGCTCGTACGTGTCAGCGTGGGCGAAGCCCGCCATCCGGTCGGACCCGTCGTGGCAGCTCACGCAGTCGCTGTTGTAATCGGCGATATGCCCTGCCAGCTGGTCGTGGTCGGCCTGGCTGTGGCAGCTGATGCAGTCCAGCGCCTCGGCGCTGTAGCGGTCCTCGGTATGGCAGGCACCGCATGCTAGCGCCTCACCGCTGTAGCCCTGCTCGTGCTTGGCCAGGCTGAAGCCGCTCAGCTTCTCGTGGTTGAAGTTGGCGAAGGCCAGCTCGGTGATGTCGGCCTCGGAACCCATATGTTCCACGTGGCAGTTTTGGCAGCGCTTGACGCCTGGCAGCTTGCTGTGCAGGCCGCTGGCGCTCGCCCGTTGGCGGGCGATCTCCATATGGCAGTCCTGGCACTTGGCATCCGTCAGGCAGTGCAGCGGGGCGTGGCAGTGCCCGCATTCTTTGTTAATGTCCGCATGTGATACATACCCGTTCAGCGGCTCATCCTTGGGGTGAGCTTCTGAGAGCGGGCCTGGGCTGAACGCGCCGCTGGTCTTGACGGCATAGCCGCCTGCCAGCAGCAGTACGCACAGCACCGCTAGGGAGACACGACACTCGGGCGAGCGCAGCAGCTTGAGCAGCTTATTTCGCATCGTCGTGGACCTCCACCGGTAAGCCCTTAGCAAGGGGCTCAGCTTCCGATAATCACTCCTCGTTCCTCAGCACGCTGGCGAACGCTTCCAGCTCCAGTGCGCCGATCATGCTGTCTTCGTTCATCAAGCGCCCGGCCTCGCCCTCCACGCCGGTCGGGTGGCAGTCGATGCAGCTGGCATAGTCGTTCAACCCTTCATCCAGGTGCACCTGCTCCATCTCGTCCGCTTGGTGGTCATTGTGGCAGGCGTAGCAGTCGTGCTCGTAGTAGTTGTCGATATGGCAGGTCTCGCAGGCTACCTGCCCTTCCCCGCCGTGGTCCAGCAGGAAGGTGTGCTTGGTCAGCAGGGCCGGCGTCCAGGCCGCGGTGCTGTGGCAGCGGGCGCAGTTGGGGCCGAATACCCCTAGGTGGATGGCCGGGTCCTCGTGGCAGGCCACACAGGTATGCGGGTCGGAGCCGTCTTCCAATTCCATGTAGCTCAAATCGACCACTTCATTCGCGGCCGGTGGTTCGAAGCCCTGCTTTTCCGCCACTGCGTTCACCTGTGCCCAATCGGCGTTCTGGATGAGCGCCACCAGCTCGACGATCTGGTAATCGTTCAGCACGCCGCCCTCTTCGATGTGCCAAGCAGCCATGGCCGAGTTGTGCGCGGCCCGGGCGATCGTACGGAACAGGATCTCGTCATCGGCCTCCGCCAGCGCCGGGTGGTTGATCGCTGGCATCGGTCCGATACCAGCCCCGTCCGGACCGTGGCACAGGGCACAGTAGTCGACGTACAGCCCGGCCGCTTCCACCACGTACTGCTGGCGCAGGTCGCTCTTCGGCGCGCGCCATGCGTCCGGGTTCGCGTATTGCGTAGACGAACAGCCCCACCACCAGGATGGCCAAGGCTGTCAAACTGATCAGGTCAGATTTCTTCATCGCGTTCTACCTCTCGTCCTCACCAGTAAGTGTGGTCTGGTAGTAGACCAGCTGCTCTTCGGCGAAGTGCTCGCGGCGGGTGAAATCCGCCGTGTCCACCACCACCATGCCGTCCTCGAAGCTGACCGGGAAGGTGTCCAGCGCCCGCGGCACCGGTTGGTTCTCGCGCTCGCCGACCATGTCGAAGCTGGAGGCGTGGCAGGGGCAGTAGAAGCGCTCCTCCTCCGCCACCCAGTTGACAGTGCAGCCCAGGTGCGGGCAGCGCCGGTAGACGGCCAGGTAGCCGCCCTGCGCTGTGTGCACCAGGAAGAAGTTGCCGTCGGTGAACTCGGTCACCGAGTTGGTTGGGAAGTCTGCTGCCGCTCCGGCGGTGATCTCACCACCGAACTCGCCTTCCAGGCTGCGTGCCCGCAGGAACAGGATGCTCGCGCCGACCAGTTCGGCCGCGGCCAGCGCGCCTAGGGCGGTGATGCCGATCTTCAGGAAATTGCGGCGGGTGTACTCCGGCTCGGCCGGCTCGCCACGCGGGTTGTAGGTTACATTTTTATCCGACATCTCAGTACCTCTCCATACCCTATAAAGTCAGCACCAGCGCCATGTTGGCGCCGCGGAAGAATACGCCGATAATCGTCAGGGCTACCAGGCTGGTCATCAGGAAGGTGAACAGCCCCAGCAGCGCCTCGCTGTGGTTGGCGCGCTGCCCCTTGTAGCGCACCAGCCGCAGGCCGCCGTAGATCGCCAGCAGCCCCAGGATCGAGGCTGTGAATGGCAGCCAGCCGCTGGTAACCGCATCAGGCAGGTCCGGCAGCGCCCCCGGCAGGTCGAGCCAGTACTCGTCGAGCACGACCAGCGCCGGGATCAGGTAGGCGGCTGTGACCGCGCCGATCAGCGCCGTGAGCTTGCCCACCGGCGAGCGGAAGTACAGGCCGATATCGCCTGCCTTACGGTCGAGCCAGGGCAGGCTGATCAAGCCCACCAGCACCAGCGCCACCAGGGCGATGGCGGTCAGCGGGTGCATGTGCAGCAGCAGCTCCTGCAGCCCGGCGAAATACCAGGCCGCCTTGGCCGGGTTGGGCGAGTGCAGCGGGTTGGCGATCTGCTGCAGCGGTGCGGGCACCCACATTGCGAAGGTGGTCACCGCCGCCAGCACGGTCAGACCGACCGCGGCCTCGCGCCGCACCAGGTGCGGGATGGTCGTCAAACGCTCGACCCGCATGCCTTCCTTTTGTACGCGGCTGCGAAAGGCCGCCGTTCTTGCGCACTTTCCAGAAGTGGTAGGCCATCATCAAGACCGTAATCAGCGGGATCACCACCACGTGCAGGGCGAAGAAATTGCTCAAGGCGCCCTGGCCGACCTGCGGCCCGCCCAGCAGGAAGCGGCTCAGCCACTCGCCGATGCGCGGGATATAGGACAGCAGCGTCGTGCTGACCGTGATCGCCCAGTAGGCTAACTGGTCCCAGGGCAGCAGGTAGCCGGTGAAGTTGGCCGCCAGCACCAGGACCAATAGGCCGATGCCGATCAGCCAGTTCATCGTGCGGCCCTGCTTGTAGCCGGCGGTGAAGAGTCACCCGCAGCAGGTGCAGGAAGGCCGTCACCACCAGCAGGTTGGCGGACCAGTGGTGCACCGCCCGGAACAGCGAGCCGAACATCACCTGCGCCTCCAGCACTTGGATGCTGGTGTAGGCGTAGTCGACGCGTGCGTCGTAGCGGAACATCAGCAGCAGCCCGGTCAACCCGAGCATGGCTGCCAGCACCGTGGCGATGCCGCCCAGCCCCCAGGTGTAGGTGAAGCGTATTGCGGGCGCAGGCACGTTGCTGGGGTGCAGGTGCAGGATGGCGTTGTTGACCACCGCCACCATGCGTGAGCGGTCGTCGCGCGCTTGTGTGTACAACAGTCGTTCTTTCCAGGTTTTAGAGGGACTTTCCGTGGCCATGGGAATTACTCCTCAAATCATCATAAAAATTGCTTGGATAAATGGTTTACATGTCCGTTCTTTGCATGCACTTAGCTTGCTTATCGCAGCACCATCGGCAGGTGGATGGTGAACCCTGCACCGCTGCTGCTGGTGTTGCCCTGATACAGGTACGCCCGGCCCAGGATCGTGCGGTCATCATGCCGGTAGTAGGGCGCGCCCACCAGCAGGTCGGGGTACTCGTCATTGTTCACATCGCCGGCGCCTCCCACTGCGTAGCCGAACTCCGCGTCGGCCTTGTCGCCGAATGCCGTCCAGGCGGGTGCCATCGTTAAGGGGTCTGCCGGCCAGCTTGCCCGGCCTAGGTAGACAAATACACCTCCTTCATAGGGTTGGTCGTCCTGGTAGCGCCGGGCGCCGACTGCGAAGTCGTCGTAGCCGTCATCGTTCAGGTCGCCCAGTCCCGCCACCGCCGCGCCGAAGCGGGCTTTCTCCTGCCAGCCATACAGCGGGTAGCCGGTGGCGTAGTTGGCAATGCCGCCCTGCGTCGCCGAAGTACAGCAGCACCAATCCCTCGTCCATCTCGTCCGGCGGGATGTCCACGTCCGCATCCGGTGCACCGACGATCAGGTCGTCGTAGCCGTCGCCGTCCAGGTCGCCAGCCGCGCTGACCGCGAAGCCGAACAGCGCCCCCGCCCAGCCGCTGGCCAGTTCGAGCGGTGTGTCTGATAGACCCGTCTCCGAGCCCAAGAAGACGTACGCTGCGCCGTCATTGCTCTCCAGCTTGTCGTAGTTCGGCGCGCCGACCAGCGATATCGTCGTAGCCGTCGTTGTTGACGTCGCCTGCGCCGCCCACTGCCATACCCAGCGAGGCGCCGGCTTGGGCGCTCTCGTAGTACCAGTCCGCTGACAGGTTCAACCCGGCCGCGGAACCGCAGTACAGGAAGACCGTGCCGCTCAGGTTTTCACCCGTGCTGTAATAGCGAGCACCGACCAGTAAGTCGTCGTAGCCGTCGCCGTTTACATCGCCGGCGCCAGCCACGGCGTAGCCGTACTCGCTGTCCTGCTGGGAGCTGATCACCGTCCAGCCCGCAGCTGGTTCCAGCCCATCCGCTGATCCATAGTAGACGAAAGCCGCCCCGCTCTGGTAGGAGCTTCCGTTGTACAGCGGTGCGCCGATCGCCAGGTCGTCGTAGCCGTCGCCGTTGACATCGCCCGCGCTGGCGACCGCCTGGCCGAACTCGTCGCCCTTCTTGTGCCCGCCGCGCGCCCAGCTGAACGTGTCGTGGGCCCCCTGCGGCGCGCCGTGGAAGACGAAGACTGCCCCGGCCCGGTCGAGCGCCCAGTTGCTCTTCGGCGCCCCGACGGCGATGTCAGCGTAGCCGTCGCCGTTCACGTCGCCCGCACCGCTGACCGCCATGCCGTATTCCTCGCCCGACTCCTCGCCCTCGCTGTACCAGCTGTACGAAGCGCTCAGGATGCTATCCGCTCCCGCCGCAGCCGCCAGCCAGCCCTCGCCGTGCTCGTTCGTGAGCCAGGTCGCTGCGGGGGCAGGTTGGACTGCCCACCCGTCCAGCAGTAGGGTGGCGGTCAGGCTGATCAGCAGGCTCAGCAGGAGCGGTTTGTGCATCGTTTCCTTCCGTATCGGGCTTCCCGGGGTACCCGCTCTGGGGTGCATGGCCCAGCGGCGGGTACCTTGGCCGGAAGTCCCTCCAACCGGTTGATTTCATCAGAAGCCAACCGGGGGTAGGTTTGATAATTCTCGGATTACCGCGTAAGTATCGGCAGGTAGTTCCGGCTGGCGATCTGCTCGAAGACCATTACATCTGCGAGCGTGTATTCTGACCAGGTCGCCTCGTTGTCCATGACCTTGAAGCGGATCACGTGTGCGCCGGGTTCCATCTGGACGGCGGATATCAGCACTTCCTTCTCGCAGATCCAGGTGTCCATCTCTTTGTCATCGCAGATCTTGTTGTTGTTGAAGTCTTCGCAGTCTGCGCAGGTCTTGGTCTTCTTGTCGAGCTTGCAGGTCTCCAGCTCGGCCGGGATTCGACCTCGCACAGGATCGCGCCGCGGTCGTCCAGCCACTTATAGTTGACGATCTGGTCGCCAGCTCCAAGCCGGTCCCAGTCACGCCCGGTGCCGACCAGCCGCAGCACATCCTCCGCCGATTGGTCGAGCAGGTACGAGCTGACGTACACGAGAAGCAGTTGGAGCGACATCTGTATTGAAGTTGAAGAAGATGCGCCGGAACTGCGAGTCCATGTTGGTGTAGATCTCCTCGCCGTGCTTCGTCGATGCCGATCGGCAGCTCCTGGTTCCAGACCGCGTAGAAGCGGTCGCCGTTCGGGTTGCCGAACACGCTGGCCTCGGTCGCCAGGTCGTCGCCGTTCTCCAGCCAGTCCCAGCGCAGTTCGACTTCACCTTCCTCGCAGACCACACTGGCACTTGGATACCAGGGTTCCTCAGGATCGGTAGGCGCAGATATCCTGCTCGTCCCAGTCGTCGCCGAAGTTGGAGGCCCGGCTGTAGTACATGTCCAGCGGGACCGTGCCGGTCTCGACCGTCACCACCGTGTTGTCGCCGGTCTCGAAGGTGGCGAAGAAGCCGGACGGGTCGCGGACGTCCTCGGGATAGGTGCGCTTCGGTGTAGCCGCAGTTCTCCCAGATGCCGTCGCAGCTCGGGTCGTCGCACAGCAGGTTGGTGTAGTCCTTCTTGAGCATGCCGCCGGTGGGCGAGTAGCGCGGGTCGAGCACGGTGACCTTGGTGCCGGCCAGCTGCGAGACGTTGCGCGCCTGCTCGAACTCGCCGGCGCCGTAGGTGGTGCAGACCGAGTAGTCATCCTCGGTGTAGCCGCCGTACCACTCGCAGGTGTTGGTGCCGTCGCCGTGATGGTGACGTCCGGGTTGAGTGCTGACCAGTGGGTGTAGTCCGCCGGCAGCGTGGTCCAGGTCTGGCCGCCGTCGAACGAGCGCCGGATGTAGAGGTGGTAGGCCTCGTTGCCGATCGTGTTGGCCTTCCAGTTGGCCGCGGTGGCGTACATCATCATCACAAAGTCGCCGTCGATGAAGCCGCGGTGGCCCTTGGAGACGTCGTAGGGGTTCTCCCAGGAGGCGTCGTTCAGGTTGTCCACCGTCTGCGACCACTCGAGGACCTTCGGGATCTGGATCTGGCTGTCCTCGGCGAACCACTCCTCGTACGTCGAGCTGAACGGGAACTGGTCCGCGCAGGCTTCGCCGCTGCTGCCGTCGTCGCAGCTGCACGATGGTCGTGCCGGAGACGTTCATGCCCGTCCACCGGGCACAGCCCGAGCACGTAGTTCGGGTTGACGCCGTCGGGGTAGAGCCGGTCGACCGGCTGTTGCCACGCCCGCGTCGTCCAACGCGACGCACTCGACGTTCTCGTAGGCGAAGGGGTTGTCGACCGCCGGGTCAAAGTCGTCCGGCAGCACGATGCGCCGGGTGAAGATGTCGGCCGGGCCGCCCTGGAACAGGATGCCCTGCTTGTAGATCAGGATGCCCATCGTCTTGGATTCGCTGGCCATCGCCGCGGCCGGCGAGTTCACCATCAGGTTGACGCGGCGGGCGATCTCGGTGTCGTAGATCTCGTTGCCCCACTCGTCCACGTAGGATCTCGAAGGGCTCGCCGGTCTCCGGGCTCAAGGCCGGGGAGTTGAGCATCAGGCCCTGCGTCCCCAGCGCCGGCTTGTCGAACTCGAAGGTGTAGTACCACATGTTCTTGCCGATGTCGAAGATCGTGCACTCGGGTCGGTGGTCTGGATCGCAGCCATCGTCGCCAACGGTGCCCAGCGCCTTCATCTTTTCCTCGCCCATGCGCCACCCAGGCGCTGTCCGGGCGCCGTCGGCGTCCGAGTGTAGGACTTCATCGCCCAGCGCACGCGGGTGGAGGCGGTCCGCCCGGTCAGGGTGCGGCCGTCCTCGGTCACGCAGACGTCCAGCGTCGTCCCGCCGGGGTTGGTCCAGTCTACGGTCGCTGCGCACAGGTCGGCCGTGCCGTTGCCGTCAAAGTCGGCGTAGCAGTAGGGATCGATCAGCTCGCCGTTGGTGTCGAACTTCTGGACGCCCTTGCAGGCGTTGTTGTCGGTCAGGCGCACCGGCATCGCAAAGGGCACCGCGGCCTTGGGCTTGGTGCCGAACAGCTCGCTGGCGATAAAGTCAGCCAGCGTGCCGGGCGTGCAGTAGACGATCATCGACGTCATCCAGTGCAGACATCGCCGAAGTGCGCCAGGTCGATGTAGGTGTACCAGATGTCGGTCTTGGAGTTGGCGATCGCGCCGCACCAGCCCTCGCCCGGTCCCAGGCCCTTGCCGGGCCGCAGCCCCTCGGGGTCTTCCTGCCACTCGATGATGAAGCCGGCCCCGGGGGAGGAGGTGATGTTGATCTGGTGCGGGTCGCGCCGCCCGGAGGTCAGGCGCTCGGAGGCGCGCCAGGTGATGTCGTAGACCGGGTCGCCGACGCTGTTGAACAGCGGGTCGCCGGTTCGTCATCCAGGTCCTGCTCGAGCGTGCCGCGGGCCACCCAGACGCAGCCGTAGGGGATCTCGCCCACCTCGGGGAAGCCCTGCGCGGTGTAGTCGACCGACTTCTGGGTGCCGCCGACGGTGAACATGTCGTCCATGTAGAGCTGGTAGCCATCTCGGTCGGTGCCGCCATCCACGGTCGACCGGGTGGTCGAGCTCCGGATAGGCTGTCAGCAGGCCGGCCTTCTCCTCATCGAGCCACGAGTACAGCGGCGCGCCGCTCTCGCAGTAGCGCGAGATCCAGGCCGCCACGACCATGTTGCCCTCCACCGCGTGCACCATCTTGAAGACGTCGCCCGGGTAGGCGTGGCCGTTCTTCAGCACGAACGACGAGCGGTCGGCCGAGTCGGACAGGTTGTAGTTCTTCCAGGTGGCGCCGTCGTCCAGCGAGAGGGCCGCAAAGGCGTCCCGCTCGCCGAAGCCGGCGCCGGTCGCGATGCCGAGCGTCTCGTTCAGCTCCTCGAACTCGATGCCGTCGTTGTAGGTGATGATCAGCGGCTTGGCTTCGGGCCGGGTGTAGACCAGCGTCGCAGGTCGAGGTGTCCTGGTTGGTGCAGTCACCGGCGTAGTACTCCAGCTCGCCGGAGGTCGTGTCGGGCGGCTCGCCCTGGGTGTCCTGCGCCGGCACGTACAGCCACATGGTGCTCATCGCCGAGGCGCCGGTCATCGTGTCGCGGCGTGCGCGAGATGTTGCGCCTGAACAGCGGCCCGTCGTCGGCCGCCAGTACCAGCCCGGCCGTCAGGCCGAGCAGCAGTACTGCCGCTATGATTACTAATAAGGTCTTTTTGCCTTTCATGATTGTATTGCCTCCTCAAGAGTCATCTTAAAAACTTCAATATGGAGTAACTTCAGATCCTCAAGTCTTGCCTGTCCCATAATCTGTTCGTCCTTGATCGCCTCCTTTTCTGTGCGTCCCTCCGGCCGGTGTGGGCGGGTTGTCGGGAGGGTGGGGGGGTTAACCGTCAAGACCCGTGGCTGCCGCCGCGTCCCCCTGCTGTGGCGCTGCTACCGCGTGGGTCATGTTTCCAGGTCCTCGCCGCCAGTTCATCTTCACTCGTCTAGCATGCGCAGCGCGGGGGTGCCCCGGCTGGGCGGCTCCTGGATAAAATCTCGCTCGGTTTGCTGGCTGAGATAGTCATATAAATCTGTTAGGCTTGCGTAGTTGCGGCATTCGCCGCTGGCCACGTTCTGCAGGGAAGCCCGCCACTCCCCGTCGGGGTTCTCCTTCCAGATACGCAGCAGGTACGATTGGTAGTAGCGGTGCGATGTAGTCATATGCCTCTGCTGGAATGCTGTGATGGGTTGCTATTGTTATTATTAGGTTAAGCCGTTATATCCGTGTTATGGCGGCGTGAATATAAGCGTGAAATGGCGTGTTCTAACCTTAAAAATTTCATAAGATTTGTGACAAACCGCAATTTGCCGTTCCGAGGGAGCCCAGCGACTGCAGAAGCTCGTTTTTTCTGCCAGAATTCAGGCTCTTTACCGGCTGGTATCCCCACAATTGCTGTGTGATCAGGGTGTTACCCCCACATATCTGGACATGGCAACGCTAAAGCGTTGCTCGGGAGTATACCCTTGGCGACCCTGCGGGTCGCTGCAAAACTTCATGTCTACAGATGAGCTTGACGGCAACGCGAAAGCGCTGTTCGGGAGTGTCCCCTCCGCAAAACTCCATGCTTATAGAAAAGCTTGATGGGAACCGCTAGAAGTTGGGGGGAACCTGTTGATGATGTGCAGGGCAGCGAATGCCCACAGTTCAGCGGTGAGGTCCAGGCTGATTTTTGAGTAATAAATTATTTTTTCCGCTTGGTTCGAATGATGGGCTGCGATGTTGGGAGGACGGAGTAGGACGAGGGTTATTTATAGAACAAAAGTACTATAATAGTCGAGTTTTGAGAAGCGTTCTTGGAAGGGGTTTTGATTTCAGAGCTCTGATTGAGGATTGGTGAATGCTGCGCTGGTTTCATGAGGTTAGCCTCATCTTTGCACAAATCCAAGGCCGGATCCGGCTACCATGGGATGGCTCACAGCTGTTTGCAGCGTCTCATAGCCAGTATTTTTTGGGATAGTATTCTAAATATGGATTTAAATTGTTTAATGTCCTTTGATGGTTGGGGCTTTTTGGTGGAATCTTTTTCAATATCCAAAGCCATATTTCACACTGCTTATCATCCGGGGGTGCCGCTGGTGCTGGAATCACGACAGCCAACAATACAATGATTGTTGTTAACGCAAATATCTGCTTCATTTTTCCCCTCCGTAAATTGTGTATGAAGAACCCCCGGCACATTTCCAGAATACATAAAAATAGGGTTGGGTAAATTTTTTCCCTGATAAATCAGATTTGCGGCAGCAGATTGGTTGTGTTGATGTTTGAAAAACGGTGCGGGCTTCCTCTGCTGCCTATCTGGGAAGTGATATTCGATCAGAGCTATGTGGGTTTCGCATAGCATCTCACAATGGCAGTTCGAGGATAACGACTGTCCCATACTCAACCGCAGTTTGCACATCTAATTTGCCCCCAACCATCGCTGCCCGTTCGCGCATACCAGCCAGACCAAAATGTCCCTGGGCCACAAAACGGGACGAATCCACGCTCCCGGTGATGCCCTGTCCATCATCGGTGACAGTCAAACGCAGCCGGTCGGGGTATTGTGTCAGGCGCGCGGCGATCTCCGAGGCATCGGCGTGTTGGATGGCATTGTTGAGAGCCTCTTGGGTGATGCGGAAAATAGCCAGCGCAACTTCAGCATCTAGTTGCAAATTTTCTACTTGGGTATCGAGGTGGACCGGGGCGCTAGAGCGGGAATCCAGCTCTTGCACCAGCCCTTTCAAGGCCGCGATCAAATCCTGCTGCAGGAGCGGCGGGCGCAGATCGTTGCAAATTGCCCGCAGCGCCTTCACTGTTTCGCTGGAACGAATCACCAGCGGGGCATATGAAGGTTCACCGGTCTCAGATAGGGTGTCCCTGGCTTTCAGGTCGCGGGTCACCGCACAAAGATCCTGCAAAACTCCGTCGTGCAGCTCGCGCGCCAGACTGCCGCGTTCACCTTCGCGGGCTGTAACAACCTGGCGGTACAAAGCCCGCATCTCAAGCGCAGATTGGCGCTCCTGTTCGGCGAATGTCATCGCTTCCAAGACTGCAGCGGCCTCCCGGGCGATGGAAGTCAGACAGCGCAGGTTTTCCGGTGAGTATTGCGCTTTCTCACTGCGTTGGCCCAGCATCCACATCCCGCGCAGGCGGGTACCCCGCATCAGCGGAACCCAAACCTGTGTCCAGGTCAGGTCCGTGCGCCCTTGCTGGATAAGTTTCAAGAGTTGACCCTGGTTGGCTACCTGAGCCTCCCCGCTGGAAGCCACCCAACGCACGGCCGCGTGGCTGATCGGCAGGTGGAAATCATCCTCGCTGACAGAAACAAGCTGGTGCTCATCAGGTAACAGCAGTGCGGCGCGTCGGATGCCCAATTCGCTGGGTAATTCCTCGATCAGCAGCTTGCTCAGCGCTTGCTGGTCTTTTACGCCCGTCAACTTACGTCCATATTCGACCAGTAAAAGCCCGTGGTTGATGGGATCCCCATAACGCCGCAACCGCCACCATCTGCGCATACCCAGGAAAAGAAATAATCCCAGGGCTAATGTGATCCATCCTAAAACCAAACCATTCAGCAGCGTGTACCCGTTTCCAGTCATTGTCATCTCAGAGTAGCTGGCGCTCTTCCGCAACCTGGAGGGCTTCATAACGGCTGTGCACGTCCAGCTTGCGGTAAATGGCGCTCAGGTGATTGCGCACCGTACCAGGCGAGATATGCAGCGCCTGCGCAATTTGCGGGTTCGGCAGGCCCCGTTTTGCCAGGCGTAAAACCTCGACCTCGCGTTCGGATAGCAGCTGCTCTTTCCCTTCGGAGCGGGTAGCCCTGGCCAGGGCCGCGTAGGCCTGCGGGCTGAGGTAGATCTCGCCACCGGCTAAATCGCGGATAATCGTGTCAATCCGGGAGACATAATCATCATCTTTGAGAATATATCCGTGCACGCCGGCTTGCAGCAGGTCATGCACCATAGCAGGGTCAATATAGGCGCTGAGCAGGCAGATTTTGAGGTTTGGGAAATCGGATCGCAAGCCCCGCACCGCTGATAGGGCGTCGAACTCGGGTTCGATGAACACATCCAGCAGCAGTACATCGGGGCGAGTCTGGCGGACCAGTGCGGGCACTTCCATCCCATGCCTCGAACTCGGCGACCAACTGGATGTCTGGTGTCTCATCCAGTAACGTTTTTAGAGCAATGGCAACATGCGGATGATCATCCACAACTGCGACACGGATCATATCCTCACCTCCATGTGCTTAGATTGTACCTGAGAGGATCGGAGCGTCAATATTTGCCAGTCATTGGAGACCATGACACTGTCACACTGAAATGTGACGCTCGCTACAGGGGCTATATGATCGCTGCATACAGACAATCGTTTGTGGTTGTTGTATTATGAGAAAGACATTACTAGAGAAATATCCATGTCATCGGCGAGGTGCAAGCATGCTACAAGCAAATAACCTAACTTTATCTTACCAGGACGGTGAAGTTACCGTAAACGCCGTCAAGGATGTTTCGATTTCTATTGAAGACCACCAGTTCATCGGGATTTTAGGCCCTTCTGGTTCGGGTAAGAGTTCGCTGTTGTATTTACTGAGTGGACTACGCCAGCCAACTACGGGAGAAATCTGCCTGGATGACCGTGTGTACAGCAAAATGTCTGAAAACGAGCGCGTCGCCTTGCGTCGCAGCGATTTCGGGTTTGTTTTTCAGCAGCACTTTTTGATTAACTATCTCACCGCGCTGGAAAATGTGATGGTCGCCGCCCCGCTGCAGGACAAAGCCCATGTCGAACAGGCCAGGGCACTGTTAGCAGATTTAGGGATGGGCGACAAATTACACCGCTTCCCTTATGAACTCTCCGGCGGCGAACGGCAGCGGGTGGCCATTGCGCGTGCCATGATCCACCGCCCGCGCGTCATCTTCGCCGACGAGCCGACCGGATTACTGGATCGACGGACTGGTTTGCAGGTCATGGCCCTCTTACGTGGTTACCGCGATCAGGGCAGCCTGATTGCCGTTACCCACAACCCCGAGATACTCTCCGAGGCCGACCTGGTGATCACCCTCCGTGATGGGCACGTCGCCGAAGTCAAAGACCGCGTAAGGAATGCGGCCTGAGGGGTGCCTCATGAACCCAATATCCCCCCTCACCTACTACCGCCGGCATAAAAGAAGCGCGCTGCTGCAAATTTTCATGATCAGCGTAGCTACGGCAGGTTTGATTATTCTAGTTGGCGTGCTTGATGCTATACCCTTACGCGCGAACGTCAGCTATTTGACCAGACTCAGTCGGCGTGATCCCCATCGGAGAGCTGCTCGATCCAGCTGTGGTCTCGCAAATCCAAACCAACCCAAATGTGGAACGCGTTATTCCAGACAACGGGCTGTGGATTTCCCTGCCAACCCTGCTTGGCACAGATTCCCAACGCTTGTTGGGTGTTTCCCGGCCAGATGCTGAGTATCTGATGCAGCACTGCGGCGTGCGTCTCAAAGAAGGTCGCATGTTCGAGCCGCGGGGCAACGAGGTTTTACTTTCTGAAGAAATCGCGCGTGCTCTGAACTTGAGGATTGGTAACGAAATTGATCGCGGGATCGATCCAGATTACTACGAGGCAATATCTGCACCACTGGTATTGGTCGGCATCCTGGAGGGCGATCCGGAATTCAATCAAGGACCGAGTGTGCGGATAGGTTTTATTTCGAGCGAGTACCTGGATAGTCACGAGCTGTATGCGCCGCGCAAAACCAGCCTGCTGGTCATCGCCAGGGAAGGATACAAAGCAGATGTAGATGCATTCTTGGAGACCACGATTCGTTCCAAATATACAGAAGTGGAAACGTTTGATCTTCTTATCAGCTTCCTCAATATGGCCCGGATTGGCGTATACGTCATTTTTGGAGTTGTCAACAGCATCGTGGCCGTGGCGGTAGCTTTTGTTGTCGGAATCGTCAACCGCATCGCCATCACCGATCGCCTGAGTGAATTCGGCTTGCTGCATGCTCTAGGCCGCCATAAAAAACATTTGATCCGCCGCCTGACGCTGGAGACGGCGGCCGTGGCCGGACTCGGCTGGATCGTTGGATTGGGGTTGGCGCTCTTATTTATGTCCTGGATCAAGAACACGATCTTCTACAACCTGGGCATGGAGCTCGATCTGTTCAACCTGTCGCCGCTCTGTTTTGTGATCCCCATTCCGATTATTGTCGTTGCCCTGGCTTTTTTCAGCATCAGGAAAATATTTTCTACCCTGGATGCGGTGGCCATCATCGAGCGGGGGAAGCTGAGCATGGAGGAATCGCAAGGCAGACTCACGACGAAAAGATCCTATGCGAAACCCCTCTCGTCTATCACTTTTTCACTGCGTCACCGCCGGCGCGGCGTACTGATGATTCTCAGCACGGCCCTGATGGTCTTGAGTATCACCTTTCCTGTTTTCTTACTTTCCGCTATGACGAGTGCAATGAAACCATACTTACAATATCTGCAAGATGTAAGCGTTGTCCATTCGACTGCGCAATCCGAACTCGCACCAGGCATCGTGGGCCAAATCAAAGGCCACACTGCCGTAGCGCACACAATCCCTACCATCCCACTTGGCGTCCGGATGGTCTTACCTCCGGGCGGAGGAACGGATGCCTATATTCTTGGAGTGTCCGAAACCGACCTGCCCGTCCTTCTAGGATCATTTGGCATGCAGCTTCAGGAAGGACGATTGCCGCAGACCGGCAGCAATGAGATTGTGCTTTCGTCCGCGATCGCCGTCAACCGTGGACTCCATATAGGCGACATTATCGGTGGGGAGACGGATACCGGCGATTCGCTGATCGAGGATAATATCCCGGTCGAAATGGAGATCGTTGGGATTCTCTCCCCCGACCTTCCCTGGGTGGGGTTTGCCTCATACGAATACCTGAACGCGCACGAACTCACTTTGTCCCGGAACCGGCATTGGATCATCATCCCGCGTGCAGGACAAAAGGGAGCGTTGGACAGTTGGCTGGGTGAAAACGTGGACTCAACCCAGACGCGGGTCGTCATCCTTGACCGCGAAGAACGTGAATATAGTGAAATGACTTCGTCTATGGTGCTTACCTTTGCGATGCTGGAGTGTATGATCGCCGCCGTGGCCGCAATTGCCCTGGCCGCATTGAACTATATCTATTATTCCCAACGCAAGACAGAATTCGGCATCTTAAATGCCATCGGATACAGCCGGTCGTGGCTCGTGTGGCGAACGATGAAAGAAACGGCCAGCGTAGTCGGTATGGCGTGGGTTATTGGGGCAATGCTTTGTGGTATTGGGTTGTTCATAATGCAGCAATTTTTCTATGCGCCGCGTGGTTTGACCATGAACCTCTTCAACCTGACGCCCTGGCTCCTGACGCTAACCATCCCATTGGCCATCTTTGTTTCAAGTGTGGGGGAGGCTGCCTGGATTTTGCGCAAGCTTGATCCGGTAGCCATCGTCGAGCGGAGATAAGCCATGATGAACCCACGCTCACCTACCACCTATTATCGCCGTCACCGCTGGCACAACCGCCTGGACACTGTCCAAACTCGATCCCGTGTCGATCATTGAGAGAAGGTAAGAATGAAATACTTCAAAATGATATTTTTATTGACCTTACTGTTACTCACTTCTGCCTGCAGCAGCGCGGCAGATGCCTCGCCAGCGCCAACCCCAATCGTTGAGCAACCCTCACAAGTATCTTATGCTTCCCCAACGAATATCCGGGCCAACGGCATTCTGCTGCCGGTCCAGCAGATGGAATTGAGTTTTGGTAGCGGGGGCTTTATTGAAGCAGTTGAAGTGGGTGTTGGGGAGACTGTGAGCGCGGGGCAGGTTCTCGTGCGGTTGGATGCAACAGAAGCTGGGTTTTCGCTGCAGCAGGCCGAAGCAGAACTGGCCGCTGCCCAGGCCAATTACGATATGGTCGTCGCCGGTGCTCCCGCCGAACAACAAGTGGCCATATCATCCGCCAACCTGGATTTGCTGGCAGCCCAGCAAGCACTTGCCGCCATCCACGCAGATGCAGACCTGGCGGCTGCACAGGCGCTGCAGGCCGTGGTAGAAGCCCAAATAGCTGTTGGTGATGCCCAGCGTTATCTGGCTGGTATGGCATCCTCGGCCAACCAATCCTTTATCGATGCCGCCTATGCAAATATGATCCTGGCCGGATCCAGCCTGGATAAGGCTAAGGAAGCCTACAAACCCTGGAGGTACAAACCCGAAAACAACATCACGCGCGCCGCGCTGCTCGGCAAGCTGGCCGAAGCCCAGCAAGTATATGATGCCAGCGTGCGCAGATACAATGGCCTGCTTGGCAGCGCAAGTGAAATCGATCTCGCCCAGGCCGAGTCGGACATGTCGCTGGCACAGGCGCAGCTGTCCAACGCGCAGGGTACGTACGAAACCCTGAAAGAAGGGCCGGACCCCGATAAAATCGCCCTGGCTGAAGCACAGGCTGCCAATGCCCTGGCGCGGCTAACCCTGGCTGAGGTGGGTGGTCTAACGGCCGAACAATTGGCCCTGGCCCAGGCGCAAGTGGATGCAGCGCGCGCCAATCTCGACATAGTACGGGCTCAGGTTGGGAATATGGTCATCATTGCCCCCTTTGATGGGATCATCTCTGAAGTGCGCGCGAATCAAGGGCAGTGGGCCACGCCTGGGGAGATGATGGTCGAAGTGCTGGATACCTCACGTTGGCGCATCGAGACAAAAAATGTAGGTGAACTTCAGATCGGGCAGATACAAATCGGGCAGGAGGTCCAGGTCTCGGTGAATGCTTTCAATAGTGAGACGCTCGGCGGGCATGTCCTGTCCATCTCACCGGTCGCCATTGTGCAGCAAGGTGATACCACATACACACTGTCGATTGAGTTGGAGCCTACGGATCTCAATCTATGGCCCGGGATGACAACCCAAGTGGTAATCATTCTCGAAAGCGCATCGTAGCCAGCGCCTAGGTGCTGCCGTTGCTCTCCTGCCCGTCCAGTGCACAGTTCTTGCTGCCAATCTCTTCGACGCACTCGATCAGCAGCGCGCCGGAACCGCAGACCGGGCAGTAGATGAGCTCCCCGGACGGGGCGTCCAGCAGCATGGCCAGCAGGCGCGATACCCCCGGTGGGGTGTAGAATACGCCGGCTTTCTTTCCCGTCCCGGTAGCAGTCTTACCGATCAGGTACTCGTAGGCGTCGCCGATGATATCCATCCCATTGATGCGGCTTGGGCGCATGTCCAGGCGCGGTCATGCAAGACGGTCAGCAAGACCAGCAAGTCACACGGGCCAAAAATTTGATAATTCCTAGCTGCCTCTTAGTAATTTACTCCCCATAAGGCTTGTTTACTGGTTCCTGCCTTCTAATCCGTGAAGACAAATGCCCGATTGCGGCCACATTCAATACATTTCCCCACAACCACTCCCTCGTCAAAGAATCCCAACAACCCCTCATCACGCTCTATCCGCTCACATTCTCCAACCAGGAAAAGTACACCGCCGCACTTGCATACCGGCTTCTCTTCACGTTCGGGTGTGCGATGATCGCCGGTAAAACTGAATATGCGCCCTTTGCTTTTACATTGTGTGCACTCACCAAAGATCACCCCCCGAAAGTTTTTCTTTTTGGAGCCGCTGTGGTGCTCAATCGTCAGTTCAAACGGAACGACCCCACAGGCGGGACATCTCTTTGCTGTGAACTTATGGACATCATTAGGGTAACGGTGAGCATCAATGCTTTCTCCGGCATATCTTTCCAGGTCTGAGAGATCATAGTGGTTGTTCATCTTGCATCTTCTATCCTCTTACATTCTTCACGATGGATTTCCGATTTACTGAAATAGATAAAAACTGGGGCTCTCAATTGTTATTTGCTACGATCCTGCGTGTGGATATGGCTTGCACTTATTGAACCCATTTATTACTCTCTGCTATCGTCTATGCATCAACCTAGCAATCAATGCTTATATAGCGCTGGAAGATAAATTCGGTTTCCCCACAACTGTCCCAAGATATCCCTGTTTCCTGTAAACAAATAGAGATCATCAAAAGCGATCAGGAAATCACCGCCTGTGCCAGCGACCAAAGCGGAACGTCCTGTAAACACCCCTACTAGCGATTTTCTTGGACCAAGTACCGATCCCGTCGGTGAAACTTCCTGACCTTGTATGTAAGAGAACACAATTGGTGGTGGGGAAAAACTAGTCCAGGTGACTAGGAAATTGTTGCCGCTTTCACTTCCGTCAACTGCGGGTTCACCTTCATCATAAGTTTGCCGTGAAATGTAGAAATCCGCGGGCGCTGCATTACCATCCCCATAGATAAATCTACCCATGATGTCCCTGTCATCCGCAGTGTAGTGCTGCTGCCAAACCAGCAAATATTGGCCCTTTTCCGTCGCTGTTGGTTGAGCCGCCACTGCTGGAGCTGTGCAGGATGCTGAGTAATAAGTAATCTGAATTGGGGTACCGAAGCTGGCATTAGGGCGGACAACCCGAGCATAGATATCATAAATTCCGGCACCAGCATTGGCATTCTTATCAAACCTTTGCCATACAACCAGGTACTCATTCATCTTGCGGTTATAAGCTACGTCCGGCAATTCGTGACTGTATTGCCAGGTGCCGCTGGCAACAGCGAAGTTGGTTCCGATTAATGAGCCATCGTTACTCACAAATTGAGCCCAGATATCATTGGAAACATTCCCCTGGGTATGATTTTCCCAGACAACCAAGTAAATACCTGCGCTGTAGCCATGAGCAACTACGGGTTTATATCCCGAACGTGGACCGAGCTCACTGATGATGATCTCGATACCTTCTTTATCTCCGTTCATTGAGATTCGCTGTCCCCGGATGGAGAATGCATTGGTATTTGTGTCTTGATGCTCCCAGACCACAAGATATTCATTAAAGTTCGGGCTATATGATATGTCTGGGAAGCGTCGTTCAGCATCCTGTCCGGCGGCAATTGCACGCGGTCCCCCGATCAATGTTCCGGATTTTGAGATCAATTGCCCATAGATATCATCAAATCCAGGCCGGTCATTCTGCCATACCACCATGGATTGCTCGTAGATACTGTTGAAGGCCAATGCTGGATAGACAGTGTCAACGGGTTGGTCTGCCACCAAAAATGGCCAACCGCCAATCGGTGCTCCACTGATGGATGAGATAGAAGATGGTCGGGTTGACTTCTCCTGAACGTCTAATCGCTGGGGAGGCAGCCCATACTCGGAAGCAACGACCCTGTTTTTGTGAACTTAGGCTAAGAACAATAAGAACTGCAACGATTCCTAGTACAACAAGTAAAATCTTTTTTGGGGTCCACATCTTCCACTCCTTGGCTACTAAAAAATATCGGACTGTGTCTCCCCCATCGCCGGTTTCCTCTTGCACTAGTATAGAGCACATGCCCGAAGAAAACAAGTTGAGCTGTATTTGGCCAATATCCTCATGACGCTGCTGATTAAAAATACAACCGTCTAATTTCTGCATCCATCGCCGATAAAGCGGTCGCCATTCCGACGAATGTGTCGACGCCCGATGAATTGCCCCAGTTCATAAGATTTGTCACAATTTCATCTTTTTGTACGCCGCCACCCATCAGGTAGTCAATTGCTTGTATCAAGCGCTCATCACCCTGACCGAGTGCCGCGCATTCGATCAAATTTGCGCTCAACGTTGTTGTTACCTGGTAGGCTGTTTCCACAACTTGCTGGTTCAAGCTGCCCAAATCCTTGTCCGGTAAGAGTACATCCTTCCAGCGGTTCAAGCTCAAGAGGGTTCCAATAACGTAATCATCTCCTGAGGGGGTTAATCCTTCGCCAAACCCCAAGAAATCGCAAAGGATTTTCCCCACTAGGGGTAGTTTGCCCTCTTGTAAATATCGCTGCAGAAGAATGATGTTTTCGTAAATTGGGCTAAGCGCTTGAGTGATCGGTTGTATTTCAGGGGATAGCTCCAGAAGCCCAGGCAGCAGCCGACTGAAGCCAACCCCGGGTTTGCCAAGCAGGACTTCACTGGCAAAAAAGTTCAATCGCTTTTGACGATCAGCGTGCAACACTGGCGAGTTACCCCGAGGTGCTGGTTTCCACACGCTGTGATCATTTGGGGCAATTGTTATCCCCGCCTCCGGAATCAGCAGTTGTTTTGAAGCAAAGTAAACTGGGGTTCCGGCATGGATTGGATTTGTGAGGGGAAGCGCTTCTTTCAGTGTAATTGCTAGGGGGCTGCGAAAGCACTCGAAAGAGACGAAGACCAGCCATCTGCTCGACGATTTGATGTAAATGCCCCTTGAAATGCTGCTCATTACCACTGCAGCTTGATCTTTGGATAGCACTTCAAATGCTATGCTTCCGATGCTCTTGGCTTCAATGGATAATTGTCCTGATTTATGCATTTGTTCCCTGGTAGACTTGTCTCAAACGTATTCTTCTTGTATGATTATTAGGTGATGGAAACTATTGGCAGCGGGGACTGCTGACAGCACAAAGTTTCCTTCTTCGTGCAAGCGCTCCAGTTCGTTAGGAGGATAACCGATGATCAATGCACATCCAACATTACCCGAATTTGAGTATATCAAACCCGGTACACTCCGCGAGGCGAGTTTCTTTTTAGCTTCTCATATTGACCAGGCGCGACCGCTGCTCGGGGGTACGGATATTCTTGTCCGTTTGCGCGACGGCGTCTGGCAGGATAAATTCCTGGTGGATATCAAGATTCTGGATGGGATGAATGAACTATCCTATGACCCATCCAGCGGATTGACCATCGGCGCAGCCGTGAACATGAACCAGGTAATCGCTTATCAGGCGGTGAAAGAGAGTTATCCAGTATTGGCAGAAGCCGCTAGCAGCGTTGCCAGTTATCAATTGCGGACTCGTGCCACCATCGTCGGCAATATCTGTAATGCTTCTCCCGCAGGCGATACAATCGGAGCCTGTCTCCTCTTGGGGGGAGTTCTCAACGTTCACGGAGTAGCAGGGGAGCGCCAAGAACCCCTGGAGACTTTCTTCATCGGACCAGGCGAAACAGTATTGAAACCCGGCGATATCGTCACATCGCTTCATATTCCAGTTCCCGCGCCGGGGCTGGCAGGTATATACATCAAGCTTGGCCGCAATAAAGCCAGCGACCTCTCCATCGTTGGCGTGACCGTGGTGGGTTTCCCCGACGCGGGTAGTTCATCTGGCTTTAGGGTGAAGCTGGCTTTGGCTTCGGTTGCACCGGTCCCGCTGGTTGTTGAGGGGGTTGAAGCCATCCTTTCCGGTAATCGGATCACCGCTATAACGCTTGCAGAAGCAGCCCAGGCAGCCATGGATGCATGTACACCCATAGATGACCTGCGTGCCAGTGCCCGCTACCGTAAGATGATGGTGCGGAACCTTTCGCTGAAGGCGTTATCCGCGGTTTGCGAAGAGTTGGGAGGGTTGCGCTAATGGCAATTCACAGAATTACCCTAACTGTCAATGGAGAACATGAGATCGTAAACGTGCCATCCAACATGACTTTGCTGCGCATGCTGCGCGAGACTTCTGGCGCTAACCGGTACGAAAAATGGCTGTTCAGCCGGGGAATGTGGGTCTTGTACGGTGTTGATCAATGGTGAACCCGTCAATAGCTGCATGGTCTTAGCCGTTGAATGTGACGGCGCGGAAATCGTCACCGTGGAAGGTTTAGCTCACGACGGGGGGCTTGACCCGCTCCAAGAGGCCATCATCGCCGCGGCGGGGGTCCAGTGCGGCTTCTGCACACCCGGCATTTTGATCTCTTCTCGTGCGCTCCTCGATCGTAATCCCAATCCGAGCGACGAAGAAATCCGCACTGCATTGGTTGGAAATTTATGCCGCTGCACGGGTTATGTGCGCATCATCGAGGCCGTGAAAGAAGTAGCAAAGTTATCAATGGAGGCTGGTCATGGCAGTAGCTGAAGCTCCTGGGAATATTCCCAGCCCTATAGGTGAGAGCGTGCCCCGGGTAGATGCGCGTGAGAAGGTAACCGGAGCGGCAATTTTTGCGGATGACATTCAATTTGGGAACAGATTGCTCTATGCGCGCATCAAACGCAGTCCGCACCCTCATGCACTGATCAAGTCCATTGATACCTCCAAGGCCCAGTCTTTACCGGGGGTGCGGGCTGTTGTAACCGGTGAAGATTTTCCCAGGTATATTGGCCTTTATTTGCAGGACCGGCACATCTTTTGCCGGGAGCGGGTGCGTTATGTGGGCGATCCCGTGGCGGGGGTCGCGGCCGTCAGTGAAGAGATCGCCGAAGAGGCTCTGAGCCTGATTGATGTTGAATACCAGGTTTTGGAACCAGTCCTCGACCCTGAATTCGGTGCCGCTCCTGAAGCGTCCGTGATTCACCCAGATCTGGGCGAATACATTGTCGCAAGCTTTATCAACCCCCAACCAGGGACGAATATCTCCAACCACTTCAAGATCCGTCGCGGCGATGTTGATAACGCCTGGGAGAAATGTGCGGCGATCGTCGAGCACAAGTACCGCATTCCCCATATTCAGCATGTACCAATTGAGCCGCATGTCGCAATCGCACAAGTGAATGAAGCTGGGGTAGTTACCCTGTGGGGTAGTTCGCAATCCCCTTTCGCCCAGCGGAACCTGATCGCGCAGACCTTGGATATCTCTCAGGGTGATATGCGCGTCATCTCGCCCTATGTCGGCGGTGGTTTTGGCAGCAAAGCTGGCGTATCCATGGAGTCGCTGGTCGTCGCCATTGCCACCAAGGTAAAGGGCTCCCCTGTCAAGCTCCTACTGACCCGTGAAGAGGAGTTCTACACCGCCTTTGTTCGCCAGGGGTTGATAGCCTATTTCAAAATGGGCTGCGGCAAGGATGGCAGGCTCTTGGCCATGGAGAACACATTTTATTGGGATGGCGGGGCCTACACCGAATATGGCGTAAATATCACCCGCGCCTCCGGCTACAGCAGCAGCGGACCCTATGAAGTGCCCAATATTAAGACCGACAGCTACTGTGTCTATACTAACCATCCCGTCGGCGGTCCAATGCGCGGCTTCGGTATGCCTGAAATGCACGCCGGACTCGAGCAGTGTATTGACGAGCTTGCGCTCGAAATAGGTATGGATGTGGTCGAATTCCGCCGGATCAACTGCTTGAAGGCAGGCAGCATCCTCCCCACGGGTGGTAAGATGCACCCTACCGGTCTGGGCCAGTGTCTCGAAAAAACAGCCCAGGGGATCGCTTGGGGGGAAAAGCTTCCCCGAGCGCGCCCAACAAACGCCGCGGTAAAGGCATTGCCCTGATGTGGAAAGCCCCCGCCATGCCGCCCAACGCTGGGTCGAGTGCCTGGGTTGAAGTAGCTGAAGACGGTAAGCTGACGGTCGGCGTTGGTTGCCAGGATCTCGGTCAGGGTGCCTTCACGGTGGTTGCCCAGATGGCGGCCGCCGCGCTCGGTGTACCGTATGAATGGGTCCGCGTCGCAACTCCGGTAGATACCCGCTACAGCCCCTACGAGTGGCAGACCGTCGCCAGCCGCATCACCTGGAGCACCGGCAATGCAGTCATTGGCGCTGCTCGCGACGCTCGCCGCCAGATTCTTGACTTAGTGGCCGAGTCCTGGGACGAAGACCAGGAAAACCTGGATATCGTCAACGGGGTCGTAGTCTCCTATAAAACCGAGCGCGAGGTCCCCATGAAAGAGGTCGCTATTTACGGGCTTCCTAAGCCAGATGACCAGGGTTGGATCGGGGGGCCGGTGATCGGGCGCGGCAATTTCATGCCCACTTACGTGACTGGCCTGGATCCGGAAACTGGTCAGGGGGAACGATCTGTAGTCCACTTCACCACCGGGGCACAGGCGGTTGAGCTGGAAGTTGACCTGGATACGGGCCAGATCGAAATTCTCCGCGCTGCTGAGGCTTTCGATGTCGGTAAAGCCATCAACCCGGATCTGGTAAAAACCCAGATGGAAGGGGGCTTGGTGCAAGGGATCAGCTCAGCGCTGTTCGAAGAACTTCAATTGCAGGATGGCGTGGTCCAGAATCCCAGTTTTGTCGACTATCGCATTGCCACTTCCACAGATATCCCCCGGGATATTCAGAGCTTCATCGTCGAGGTCCCCCAAGATGACGGGCCCTGGGGCGCCCGGGGCATCGGCGAGCATTCAATGGTGCCAACCGCCCCCGCGATTGCCAACGCCATCTACGATGCTGTCGGCATCCGTATGGATGGCCCGCCTTTCACCGCCGAGAAAGTGTACTTGGCGATGTTGGATGCCGGGATTGTGAAGTGACCGCATGAGCGTCAAAGCCCTTATCAAAACCAGTGAATACCACGACTCGGTCAGCCTGATGCTTGTGGCGCGCGAGCTTTCAAACATGGACGGCGTAGTGGATGCAGCCGTGCTGATGGCCACCGAAGCCAATAAATCCATTTTAGCCGCTGCGGGGCTGCTCACCGGACAGATCAGAGCTGCGAGCGCCAATGACTTAGTGATCGCAGTCAGTGCTGCAGACGGCGAGTTAGCCGATGAGGCCTTACGAAACGCAGAAGACTTATTGCGGGCAAAAGTCGCAGCAACCGGGAGTGGCGAATTCAGACCCAAAACAATCCGCGGCGCTCTGTCAGCCCACCCTGACGCCAACGTAGCCGTCATCTCCGTCGCTGGACGCTATGCGGCTGACGAAGCCTGGCAAGCCCTGACCCGCGGCCTGCACGTACTCCTGTTCAGCGACAATGTCTCTCTGGCAGATGAGATCGCCCTGAAACAGTACGCCCGCGAACACAGTCTGCTAATGATGGGACCCGGCGCTGGCACGGCGATCCTTAACGGCGTCGCATTGGGTTTTGCCAATGTCGTACCGTCTGGCCCGGTCGGAATCGTATCCGCCGCGGGGACCGGTCTGCAGGAAGTCAGCACCCTGCTCGCCCGCCTTGGCGTGGGTATCAGCCAAGGGCTTGGAACCGGTGGCCGCGACCTCCACCAGGAAGTCGGCGGTATCATGATGCTGGCAGCCATCCAGGCCCTTCAGCGCGATCCCGCCACGGAAGTGATCGTTCTGGTCAGCAAACCGCCCTCTGATGAAGTCGCCGCTGCCATTCTGGAGCGGGTGGCGGCTGGTGATAAGCCAACTGTGGTCTGCTTCATGGGCGCAGATACTCAGACCCGCGCCCGGCTCTCTGCCCGGACGCTGCAGGAGGCCGCCTGGTTGGCTGCTCAAGCCAGCGGCGCAGAGATCGGTACTGTGGACGCGCTGCTCGCAGCCGGTAAGGCCCGCCTATTAGATCAGGCCAACCACCTCAAAGGGAGTTTGCATCCCGAACAGCGTTACTTGCGGGGGTTGTTCTCCGGGGGTACGCTGTGCTACGAAGCGCAGGTCATCTGGCGCGCTATGCTGGGTGATCCCGTTTATTCCAACGCTCCCCTGGCTGGGGGATTGGCTCTGCCCGATGCGACCCAATCCCAGGGCCACACCGCCGTCGATCTCGGGGAGGAGGAATTTACGATTGGCCGCCCTCACCCGATGATCGACAACGACCTGCGTGTCCGGCGCCTGCTGCAGGAGGCGGGCGATCCCCAGGTGGGCGTGATCATGCTGGATATCGTCTTGGGGTACGGCGCGCACCCCGATCCGGCCTCCGAATTATGCCCTGCCATCCAGGGCGCGCGCCAGCTTGCACAGAGTACGGGTCACGAACTCATCATCATTGCTAACGTGACCGGGACAGAGGCGGACCCACAGGTGCGCAGCCGGCAGGTAGCCGCATTGGAGGGGGTTGGAGTGGTCGTTTGTGAGAGCAACGCCGCTGCGGCCCGCTTGGTCGCGATGATTTTCCAGGATCAGGAGATGCAGCGATGACCAATATTAACGCGATCTTCGGCCACGAGCTGACAGTCGTCAACCTGGGTTTAGCCAGCATGGCCGAGTCAGTGCGCGCCCAGGGGGTGAAAGTGATCGATCTGGATTGGCAGCCGCCCAAAGCAGGCGTCCCGCGCCTCCAACTCACAAAATCAGGTATTGTTATTGATGATGCCAACCAGCAGGTCATCGACCGCATCCAGCAGGGACGTCCCGTTCTAGTCGGTATGGGCATCGCCAAAGACGTCATCCCCGGCATGCATCCGCATATGATCCTGAACGCCGGCCCGCCCATCGAATGGGCGCGTATGTGCGGTCCCACGCGCGGCGCCGTCATGGGTGCGCTGATCTACGAAGGCCTGGCCCAAGATCCAGCTGAAGCGGAGTTAATCGCAGCCTCCGGCGATATCGAATTTTCCCCTTGCCACCATCACCACACCGTCGGCCCAATGGCAGGGATTGTCTCGCCGCGTATGCCGGTTTTCATCGTTGAGAATAAAGCTTTCGGGAACCTGGCCTTCTGCACGCAAAACGAAGGCCTGGGGGTAGTGCTGCGCTACGGCGGCATGGGCCCTGAAGTCTACCAGCGGCTGGAGTGGATGGAAACCGACCTCTATCCGGCGTTGGACCGCGCCTTGGGGACCATCCCGGATGGCATCGACATTAAAAGCCTGATTGCCCAGGCCTTACACATGGGTGATGAGGCCCACAACCGCAACCGGGCCGGCACATCCCTTTTCCTGCGGGCAATTGCCCCGGCGCTGGCTCGCACCAACCAGGATAACGAAGTGCTGGCACGCGTGATCGAGTTCATCGACCGCAATGATCATTTCTTTCTCAATTTGAGTATGCCCGCTGGCAAGGCCGCTCTCGAAGCCGCCGAGGGGATCGAAGGCTCCAGCATCGTGACCGTGATGGCCCGCAACGGCACCGATTTCGGTATCCGCCTGGCGAGTATGCCCAAGCGCTGGTTTACCGCCCCTGCCGGGGATGTCGATGGGCTGTACTTCCCCGGCTACACCGCGGGTGATGCCAATCCCGATATCGGCGACAGCACCATCACCGAGACGGCTGGTTATGGTGGCTTTGCCATGGCCGCCGCGCCGGCCATTACCCAGTTTGTCGGCGGGACACCGCAGATGGCGCTGGATACCACCCTTGAAATGTACGAGATCACCTTCGGCGAACACCAGGGCTTCCGGATCCCCGCCCTCAATTTCCGCGGCACGCCGCTGGGGATCGATGTGCGCAAAGTGATGGAGACCGGTATCCTGCCGCAGATCAACACCGGGATTGCCCACAAAGACCCCGGCGTCGGTATGGTCGGTGCCGGCATCCTGCGCGCGCCGGGCGGATGTTTTCACGACGCTTTCGAGGCGCTGGTAGAGCTGTCTATCGTCAGCGGCGAATGACATGCAGCGGATCAGGCTCTTCCCATAGTTGGTTCACTCACAGCCCATTTCATCCAACCATTTCACAGGAGATACCGTATGAAGACAATTGACCTAACCATTCCTTTTGGCATCGGGACCCCGCCCTGGCCGACCTACGAACCGCTGCAGGTGAAATATTTCAAACGCCTGGCGCCGAATGGGGCCAACGGCCAGTTGGTGACCCATTCCAACCATGTCGGCACCCACCTGGATGGCGAGATCCACTTCCATACCCCCGGTAAGGATATCGCCTCATTGCAGATGGATTACCTTGTCAACCAGGGCGCCATCGTTGATCTCAGTGACATTGCCGGGGACTACGATGTTTACACCAGCGCCATGATCGAGGAGCGCGTCGAAGTTAAAGAAGGCGATATCCTGCTCATCCATACCGGCTACCACCATTTCGGTTGGGACCAGCCCTATGCCGATGAGATCCGTTATATGACCAAGCACCCCGGTCCGGACCGTGAATTAGCTGAGTGGATGCGGGCTAAAAAACTGCGCTGGTTCGGGGTTGACTGCGGCAGTGGCGATCACCCCATGAACACCATCATCCGTGATTGGATGCCCCGCCAGGCCCGTGAAGCGGACCAGGTTTTCCGGAAGAAGTTTGGGTTGCCGCTGGCCGAGTTTTTTGATGACAGCAAGTACCAGCTCATGCATATCGAACTGTTTCCCCACGGCATCATCCACGCCGAATGCGTCGGCGGCGATATTGACTTGCTGCTCAACCAGCGCGTCACCCTTGGCTTCTTCCCCTGGCGCTTCGTCGATGGCGAGTCATCCATCGGTCGTTGCGTGGCTTTTGTTGATGATGATCGCTACGATGAGCTGATGGCTGTAAAGGCCGCCCTGCCCAAGACCCGCTTTGGCGACGCGTACGATCCGTCCCACGTCGAGCGCATTAACCAGTTGAGCCAGGCCAACCTGGCCTGACTCTAGGTTTTTTATAAGTCTGTGGTGGTCTGCATCGGATTGGTTTGATGCAGACCACCTAAATATTTACTTTCGCTTGGAAGCTCAGCCCGTAGGCTCTTTCTCCCCCGATAACCCTGACGGGTTCCCAACCCGTAACTAGTTTCATCCCAATGCGGACATCCTCCGCCTTGATCAGCCCCATCGCTTTGACGCCGTTATCGAACTCGACGATGCCCAGCACCCGTCCCCGTTCGTCAATGCCCCACGGCAGTTCGTTCACCACCGTGTAGGTCAACAGCGTGCCCTCTTCTGCTGGTGAAATCTCTTCGAATTCACGCCCGCTGCAGCGCAGGCAGCGCAGGTGCCCTGGGAACATCACCAGTTGGCACCCCTTACATTTATAGGCAGTGATGGTCTTCATTTTTCCCTCCTCAGCACAAATGCGAGCACATTATTCCCAAACCCGCCGAAGTTCAGCGAAAAGCCGTTGGATGCATTCTTCACCTGCCGTTCACCGGCTTCCCCACGCAGCTGCCAGGTTAGCTCCACCACCTGGGCGACGCCCGTTGCACCGACCGGGTGGCCGCGTGCTTTCAGACCGCCCGAAGGGTTGATCGGCAGTTTGCCGCCGATGCGTGTAACGCCCTTCTCCACGGCCTTAGCCCCTTCCCCTTTCGGGAAGAAACCCGCGTGCTCGCTTTCTGCGATCTCCAGGATCGTAAACGCGTCGTGTAGTTCGGCCACGTCGATGTCCTTGGGTTTGAGGCCTGCCATCGCGAACGCTTTCTGTGACGCCAGCGTGACCGCTTTCAGATCGGTCGGGTCGCTGCGCTCCTGCAATGTATGGGTGTCTGTGGCCTGCCCGACACCCGCAATCCGCACGATCGGTTTCTTGAGTTTTTCCGCCAACTCGGCGCTGGTCAGCAGTACCGCTGCCGCGCCATCGCTGACCGGACAGCAGTCATACAGGTGCAGCGGCTCTGCCACCACCGGGTTGTTGATGAAGGCCTGCGGGTGGGTCAGGATACCCTCCATCGTGATCTTCATCTGGATATGTGCGTAGGGGTTCAAGAGCCCGTTCTCCTGGTTCTTGATCGATACCAGCGCCAGGTGTCTCCGGGTGATCCCATATTTTTCCATATACAGGCGGGCGAACATCCCCGCCATCGCCGGGAGAGTGACGCCATAGATGTATTCTGCTTGCGGATGGGTCATACACGCCACGATATCCGTCGCCCGCGGGCCGATCACCTCGCGCATCTTTTCCCCCCCGACCACCAGGACAACATCGTGGTAACCGGAGGCGACTGCCAGGAAACCGTTTTTGATCGCTGAGCCGCCCGAGGCCGGTCCGTTTTCGATCCTATCTGCCGCCGCTGGCATCAGGCTGAGCCGGTCAACCAGGGCGCTGGCCACACTGACCTGGTGGTTGAACAAACCGGAGGCCATATTGCCAACATAAACTGCGTCAACGGGACGATCTCCCAAACCGGCGTCATCCATCGCCCGTAACCCGGCCGTAGCCAACATATCCACCAGGCTGTCATCATCCCGCCGCTCGAACGGGATCATCCCAACACCAGAAATAACGACCGGTCTCATTGGATTACCCTCCTCCTCGCACCCAGGATCTTCTCCAGGATATCGTCTTCGCTGGCAACGATGATCTCCCGTTCTGCGACCTCCATCAGCTCCGGCGGCACCGGCCGTTCCCCGGCCACCAGCCGTTCCTTGTTCTGGAAGTACAGGTCTCGAGTCAAGGCGTATGGTGTTGCGCCGCCCAGTTCGTGCTGCCCCTCGCGCTTCTCCAGGTTGTACTCGATCATCCAGCGCCGGAACCCGATCGGGCTTTCAGCAGTGATCAGCACTTCCTCTTGCTCTAAATACTCGATATGGTGTTCCATCTTGGCCGCGAACAGGTGCGCGCCGATCCGCAGGCCGCGTTCGATCGCCAGCGTATGCAGGCTGATGCCCAGCTGCGGGGAATACAAGCGGCTGTTTACAACACCTACCAGCAGGCCGTCAATCTGCCCGATCAGGCAGAACTCATCTTTGACCCGGTAGCGGTACCAACCCAGCAGTTCGCCATAGACCCGCACACCGACGATATCGTAGTAGTCTCTGGCCACCTGTATCGTTGGTTTGACCGCTTCTAGCAGGATCGGCACCGCATCGCGGTCTACCTGCCGGACCACCATCTTCGCCCCGGTGGCCAGCGTGATCACTTTCGCTGGGTAAGGCGCCATCGCCTGCTCAGACGGCCTTAAATATGCTTCAAGTTCCATGTCCATAAAACGCCCTCCTGTTGATGTGTTGGGGTCAGGGGTTTCATTATAATCTGGAATTGTTTTCTAACGATCTCTCCTCTGGCACCCACCATCTTGATCCAAACGCAAGAGCACCAACCGATCTAGAAAAGGGAAATACTCATCCAGTACTGGAGGAATAACCCCTACATATAGGTGACCCCGGAAGGAATCGAACCTTCAACCAAATAATTAAGAGCACCCGAAATGGTCTTCTGTCCCATATATATGGGTGCATAGCGTCCATTTTGTCCAATATATTTGTGTTGTTTTATCTAAGGAAAGGCGACGCTGCTTTCTACCGATAGGAGTGTTTAGAAGTTCAAGAGACGGGGCTTGATTATCCTGTCTCATATCGCAAATGCGAACACTTCATAGATCGACTATTTGGTATGAATAACGATACTACCTCCTCCAATTTCTTGATCCATGCCATTGTCATAAATAACTTTCTCGATCTCTCCATCATCCCACCAAATCTTGATGCGGAAGGTGTCAAGTTCTCCATCTCCTGCCCAGATCTTGAACTTGTATTCTTGGCTATTCGGGGCAAGTTCGCCGTTTATCATGCCTGAGCCCTTATATTTGGCAAAGTCGGACCCAGCGCCTGGACCACTTCATCCTGATATACTTTGCGGCGTCCTTTCTTCTTGCGACTTTTTGGGGCAGGGCCCTGCTTGAGTAGTCGGTTGGCATACTTACGGTGATAAGCTGTGGCAGCAACAAACTCATCCAGTATCCTGGTCTTGGCAACCATATCGGTTTTGAGATAGCGTGGTCTTATTGTATGTAGTAATTCTCGTTTGCTCCGTTGACTCATCATGCGCTCCATCCAGCGAATTCCAGTATTCGCTGTAAAGTAACATCTTTTTTGAGGCAACGATTATTTCAATAGTAAGATTATTAGTGAGGCAATTCGAGGAATGTATTTTTTGATCCAATTCAGATATACTTGTTTAGTATTAATGGAATAGTGTTTCCGTCGAAGGGTAGCGCGGACTCTATCGAGTTTTTTTAAGTTCATTATTTTGCCCCTGCTATGTTTGGAAAATGTGTCAAAGTGGAGACACTTCAATAAGAATTTTGCCGATCAACGCGTTCAACGCAGCATTTACAAGGAGATGGAAGATGAACAAACGATGGTTTGCAATTACGATCACGATAGCGACCGCGACCACAGCGCTGATTTTATTGCTTTGGTTGATGGGAGAAATCGCCTCCGGTATCTCTACCCCGGCGCTCGCTGCCCCACTCTCCCTGACAGTGACCGTAGTTCAACCCGATTCCGCGCCCAACGATATCGACACGCCCATTGTGATCCACGGAACCGGCTTTACTGCCACCCTTTTGGGTACACAAGTGATCACCGCGCCGATAGTTTACCTGGGGGATAGCCAGTTAGCAGAAGTGAGTTTGGTAAATTCCACCACCCTGAGCGCCACCGTCCTCTGGGGGCTTGAACCCGGCGTCTATACCCTCACTGTCGAAAACCCCGATGGAGAATTCAACAGTTTGGCTGACGCCTTCACCGTGACTGATGCGTTCGGTGAATTTATTACAGGAGGGCCCTATGGCGGCCAGTCCGTGCAGCTTGCTCTGAAACCTGACGATCCTTCCAGCATCTATGCCACTATGTTTGGGGTCGGGTTGTTTGCCAGTGAGGATGCTGCGGGAAGCTGGGAACCACTCCACATCCATGATAGTGATTGGCCGATCCATCTCGATTTCGATTCTCAGGATCCCGATGTTCTTTATTACGGAACCGCCAGTAATGCGCTTTTCCGTTCAAAGGATGACGGTACCTCTTGGGAACGCATTTCAGATAATGCAGAAGAATATTTCTCCACTCAAAACGGCTGCTTCAGCACATATCCTATCGCACACCCATCCCTGCCCGGGGTGGTCTACGTTGGCATGGGAGGCTGCGGACACATCTACCTGGAGGAAGGCGAAGGCGGTGTTTTCTATTCAACGGACTATGGGGATACCTGGAACGCCCACAACACCGGATTGAGCGATTTGGATGTGCAAGCACTTGCCATTCATCCAAATAAACCAGAATTTTTATTAGCCGGGACACAGGAAGGTCATTTGTTCTATTCTAATGATGGTAGTGACAGCTGGACCCAGACAGCGCAGCTGACCGGTACCGTCACCCGGCTTTATTTCAACCCCTATGAAGAAGAGCTGGAAGCATGGGCGATAACAAAATCGGAGGCTGAAGGTCGCGGCTATCTGTATCGCAGTACTAATTTGACGGACTGGACAACCCTCGATCTCAATGTACAACCCCGAGGTGGTACAGCCCATGCTCAAATGACCTTCTTACCTGGATCGGTTTGGTTAGCATCGACAAGCGTATATTCTTCTACGAATAGCGGCACAACCTGGAATGCACTAGACGGACCACAATGGGAGGCAAGCGCAATTGCGATTTCGACGGATAATCCCCAGGAAATTTATGTTGGTACCGATTTTGGCATTGCGAAAAGTTCCGATGGCGGCACGAATTGGCAAGAAGTAAATGATGGTTTAGCAGCTCTGATGCCTCATGCGGTAGCGGTTGCGCCGGATGATCCGGACATTGTTTATGTCGATACTCATCAGGGTATTTTTGCCAGCCATAATGGCGGTAATGACTGGTACCCGCTCGACCATGGTTATGGCAGCTATCCATTCGGCAGTGACCTGGCAGTGGATCAATTTGATAGTACACAGCTTTATTTGACCGCTGAATGCCCAGGTGAATTCTGCATCGACGTTAGCCCTGATCGTGGGGCAACCTGGAATATAGTTACGGCCACTCTGCCTCTTTCCTATCCTGGTTGGTATTGTGGGTCCTTTGCCATTACACCTTCACCGCACACGCCCGGTCGGGTTCTGGTGGGTGCTTCGCTCAGTCCAGGCGAGTGGGATCGTAATTATGTGGGCATTTTCTTTCGCAGTGACGATTACGGAGCCAGTTGGGAATACATCGAACCACCTCAGCCCGTCAAGCGGATCAACGAAATGGCTTACGATGCTTTCAATCCCAACCTGATCTATGCGGCAACCTATGACACAGGTTTATGGCGCAGCACAGACGGTGGTGATAACTGGCAGCAGGTCCCAGTCGCAGATGTGCAACCCCCAATCACTGTCTCTGAAATCGCTGTTCATCCGAATGTGCCCAATAAAGTCTACCTCCGCACTCAATCGTTTGCCGATTCGCCCAACCCGGAACCGGAACTGTGGATTTCCGAAGATGCAGGGGCAACATGGCAGCCCCTCACGGACGTTTTCCTTGGGAGCCGATCTGCTCGTCGCCCCACCTTTGCCGGAACAGCTTCTCTACAGCCTTTACACCGGGTGTGAAGCCGGGTTATGCCGCAGTATCGATGACGGAGCAACCTGGGTATCTATTGATGGTGTGCCCCGACCAGAAATCCTGACTGCGGCAACCGATGGCGAACGCTCTGTCATTTATATGGGTACTCCTGGTGGCCTAGTTATCTCCGCGGGTGTACAATCTGCTTTATCACTCGACACTATCCCCGGGCGCGGCAGCGTTTTTGGCGGTGGAGTCTACCGCCTGGCTACGCGCTTGCCAACCGATTATGTGTTTCTGCCATCGGTGATGAGAGGATCCACACCATAGCAAAGCGTCGGGAAGGCGCTGCACGCCTTGCGCCAACTTTGTTGCAGGGGATGTAGGTACCAAGGGCATCAACCCGACTCGGCTATCGGTTAGACAAATCGGCTGTCATACGCGCTTTCATACCCAATGGAATACACTAGTTGGAAGCGAAAATGAACATGTACGCTCAGAGTTTTGAAAAAGTAAATTGGATTGAGATGGTCAGGAAGTATCAAGCACCTGATTACTCGAAGGCAGTCGGTCAGATATTTACATCAGCCCTTCCATATATGGCGATCATGATTTTGATGTATTTCACTCTAGGAATTTCCTATTGGTGGGTGTTGCTGCTGGCTTTTTTGGCAGGAGGATTTGCTGTCAGGACATTTATCATCTTCCACGATTGCGGGCATCAGAGCTTTTTTGGTTCTAAAAATAAAAAAGCAAATGATATTCTAGGCGTGATAACTGGGATATTGACATTTACACCTTACCATTTTTGGAGACGTGCTCATGCTAAACACCATGCTACAGTAGCTAAGCTGGATCATCGTGGCAATGGTGACGTTTGGATGATGACTGTTGATGAGTGGAATGAAGCAAATAAATGGAAAAAGTTCACCTATAGAGTTTATAGAAATCCACTAATACTTTTTACGATTGGGGCTTGGCTCAATATGATCGTTGCGCAAAGGATTCCATTTCCCGGCATGGATCCCCAGGATAGGAAGAGTATATTGCTAACCGATATAACCTTACTTGTTATTGGCCTGTCGACCAGCTTGATAATTGGATGGAAAGCTTATTTGCTTATTCAAATCCCAGTGATGATGGTAGCGTCATCCATTGGTGTTTGGCTTTTTTATATCCAACATCAATTCCCAGGTGCTTATTGGGCTCGAGATAATGAGTGGGATTACTTGACAGCATGTATGCAAGGTAGCTCATATTACCAGTTGCCAGAAGTTTTGCGCTACTTCACGGGAAATATCGGCTTTCACCATCTGCATCACTTGTCGCACTTGGTGCCCAACTATCATCTTCCGACCTTCGCTATAGAACAACCAGCGTTAGCAGTGGAACCAATCACACTTTGGGATACTCGTAAATTGATGGGAATTCGATTATATGATGAAGCTGAGGGGGTATATGTAGGCTGTCCGAAATGAGATCCATAAACCAAATCTGCATCATCATACCTGGTTCAACAATCTGAGCTCAAAAATCACACAAACCGCACCGATATAGTATAGGTCAACTTCGCCCTGCTTTTCTCTCGGCATTCTTCCAAGAGCGCGTGGGCGGTTTGGACTGATATGATTTTGAGGGGATAGCAAATGAAGAGCCCACGCGGGGGGGCGAGCAGCTAGTCATACATGGGGCGTGGGCTCAGGAGAGAGAGAATGAGGGATTACCTCATTGTCATTAATACAATAGCAAAAACCACTCCGCGTGTCAAATATAATAGTAGTTCTACACACTAAATAGTACGTATGGTCTGAAATAGCGTAAGGTTTATCCCAAGGAAAGAACGGTCTACCTCTACTTGCAAGCGCATATCCGCCTTTAGTCGCTCTCAGATGGTACCGGTAAGTCGTGAGCCGTGGCTCAAGCCAGCCTTCGATCAATCCTTTATCAAGGTATCTGAGAAGGCAAGCTATTGCTGCTTTAGCCCCTTGCTTCCCATATGGAGTTGTCGATCAGGTCCCTGCTTGGACATGATCCATTCACATTACAATCGGAATCAAATAACTGTGCCCATCAGCAGCTGGGCCGCGATTTCGTTTGCCCATACATTCTGGCAATTAGCGGCTAGCTGTCTTAGGGCACAGCTATGTGCACGACCATCAGCCTTGTTCAAGCTGTGAGAATTCCAACAACGTTTATCTTTGCTGACCAGATTTTATTCCATATCTGGCTTCCAGACCTCCCATACTTTGCCAACCAGGTCAGGACCGGGTTTGAGCGTCAGCTTGCCAGGCTCCCAGCCAGCAGGGGTTGCTTCTTTACCTCCCGTAGCGCGCACGTGCTGGAAGGCCTGAATCTGCCGTACCGCTTCGGCGAAGCGCCGCCCGACCGGAGGTGTGAGTACTTCCATTGCTTGGATCACGCCATCTGGGTCGATGATGAAGCGTCCGCGCAGCTCAATGCCTTGGTCTTCGTCCCACACACCATAGGCGCGGCCTACATTCCCAGCCTGATCCGAGGCCATGTGGAAGGGCACGCCGCCCTTGACCATCTTGCTCAATTCATGGTCGTTCCACATCTTGTGCACGAAGTGGCTGTCTACGCTGACTGAAATGACTTCTACACCCAGCTCTTGTAGTACAGAATATTTATCGGCGACCGCCGATACTTCCGTCGCTCAAACATAGGTAAAGTCACCCGGGTAGAAGCACAGCAGTACCCATTTGCCTGCATAATCTGACAGCTTGACAGTGGTGAAACCTCCCTTGTGGTATGCGGGGGCAGTGAAATCGGGGGCTACTTGCCCCACACGAGCGGTCATAACAGTCTCCTTAGGTTCCGTAATTGTGGGTGGATGGGATTCGATCGAATCAGGTTTATTGCTTGATACTGCGCCGGTTACACGGGCGCAACCAGAAGTTTCTGCCATAACGCCTCCTTTATTTTGGATCATGATTTGAGTTCTTCCCCGCGTTTTTGATAACCATCTATATGCTCTGTCATTTAATTGAACAGGCACTGTACAACCATTATTATAGTTGAAAACATATGTAGATACAATTTCATTAGTTATCAATGCACATCTTAGCCCCAAAACAATGTGTGATGAATCGAAGATGTAGTCAGTTATTAATCGCGCACAGTTATATACCATGCACATATGACAATTCGCGTATAGCTTATCTGGATAGGACATCTATCCACCTCCAGAAAATCCCGGAAATCATGGAATGAAATATTGCGCGGCAACCCCTAACTCGCCTGGTTACGCAGACCAAAAAAATTACTCCTCATTCTGAGCAAGAGTATTTAAGCAAAACATCTCATCACGATGATTATTCCAACCATTCCATGTATGATTAACTGTAGCAGATGTTAGCCATTCGTTCCTTCCTACTTCTCGGTAAATTCCCCACACCAGATACAAACTTCTATAAGGTATCTCTCTTACTCCCTCCATAGCGGTTGGCAGATTCCTGCCACAATGTTGGCCCGGGGTACCCGCTCACGATATTCTTCGTATTCGCTGCCGAAGCGTTTAACATTCTTGCGGTCTTCTTGATGGACAAACCAGTAGACGATTGCGATATTTCCAAAGGACAGCAGCAACGTATACCACTGTGGTAAGAGAAATGCCCACGATAGGAATAGCATCATCGCTCCCACATACATCGGGTGCCGTACGAATCTGTAAATCCCCCAATCGATCAGCCCTTTGCCGCGGTTTCTCACCAGTGTTAAAGTTGACATCACGATCAATAAGATTCCTGCAGCGAACAGAATCAAACCAGCGTAATTGAAATAAGGCCAGGAAAATGGGGTATCAAAATTAACCTGCAGGAAAAAGAATCCCGCGATTGAAAAAGAATTGATGATGAGCCCCACTGTTTCTAAAACTTTTTCTTTGGACAAACTACCTCTTCAGTAAGGTCAGAAGGTCTAGGTAATGCTCATTACCGCATCGGTTGGCGCAAAAAAATATTGGGATAATGTTCACGTCGCGTTTTGCGATGTTAAAAAATGATATCTGCATAATATCACGCGTACTAAATTATAGACGAATAATGTATTAGAACAAATAAAAGTTACAATTTCTATTCTCGGTTGCTGATAGTGGTTTGGTTCCTGGCATAGCATTCCCTTTAGAAAATGATATCAACTTTGATAGTTTGAATGTTGAAGAGTGAATGAATTACAAAACAATCTGGGATCTGTCAAACAAAAACAGGTCATCCTTGGATTAATAGTGATAATATCTGTTTAGCAAGCGATATCTATATCACGACCAAAAATTGTTTGTATATTGTGCCAAAGTGGAGAGTTTGCCTTTAGGCATTCGGTTATCAACCAGGTAGGTTTCCACATCGAGATAGTATAGATAAAGCATTTTCAACGAGCACGTCAAAATGATGATACGGGAAGCAATAGTTGATGATGCAGAAGAAATGAAAAATCTTCATCAACGTTCTGTTCTTGAGTTGTGCAGTGCCGATTATGAGATTGAACAACTTGAAGATTGGGTTAATGAACACCCACTCGAGAAATATCAGCAGCGTCTCATGATCCATAGATCCTTCATCGCGGAAATTGAAGGAAAAATGGTTGGGTATGTGCGTTGGAATCCAGCAACCAACGAGTTATGTTCGATTTTTGTACATCCTGAACATGTCCGGCAAGGCATAGCCACAAAGCTGATGAAAACAGCCTATGAAGATGTTCAATCTTTTGGCGTAAAAGAACTATGGCTAGATGCGAGCTTAACAGCAGTGCCTTTCTATGAATCCGAGGGGTGGGAATGTGTGAGTCAAATGATGCATGGGTCGTTAGCGTGCGTTAGAATGAAAAAATCTTTGGTTACCTATTTCCTTAATGAGTTGAGCATCCAAAAACCAAAGTAATACCTGCAGCTCATACCAACTGAAGTCATGTCCAGGATGTATTACCCAATAAGGGATAGATGAAAAGCGCAGCTCTCATTGGACTTGTTGCCCTTGCACTGACCCTGACTGCTTGTAGAGAGAATCTCGATCCTTGCGCAAGGAGCATCCAGATACCCAGATCCGAATGTAGGGCTTTGGTTGAATTCTACGACGCAACCGATGGCGATAACTGGAAGGATAGGCGCGGTTGGCTTGAGGATAGGAACCCTTGTGCTTGGCACGGAGTGGCATGTGATGGTGGTCATGTTTCCTTAATAAGCCTGAACTATAACGAACTCAGTGGATCTCTTCCGACCTCATTAAGCGCACTACCCCGGTTGAGAACGCTATCCCTTTATTTCAACCACCTAGGTGGAGAGATACCTCCTGAATATGGGCAGTTGAAAAATCTTGAAGTATTGATCCTTCATGACAATGATTTGTCAGGCAGCATTCCTGCTGAATTTGCCACTCTGGTCTCGCTGAAGAAGCTAGATTTAGATAGCAATAATCTCAGTGGCGAGATTCCACCGGAGCTTGGCGTTCTGCCTGAGTTGGAAGAGCTGCTGCTGCGAGGCAATGAGCTATCGGGCTCGATCCCCCCTGAGCTTGGTAAGCTTGGTAATTTGCGGGGTTTGTTCCTTAGCAACAACAATCTAACCGGGAGAATTCCACCAGAGTTGGGAGACCTCACTAACCTGAAGATGCTCAGCCTAAATGGGAATGAGTTCACTGGTTCCGCACCATCTGACCTGCTCGGATTACCTTCTTCTGGGTATGATTTGCTCGATTGGGGTGATGATTAGCTATGTAGACTTGTGGTTAATGGATGGCAGCGAATAAAGATCTTAACCTATACCCTTGAATATGCTAACGTCTCGCTGGAACGGATCTACGATACTACTATGAAGGTTGATACAAAATCCCTACAGCGAAATGTGGGGATGATTACTTTGAATTCGCAGCAAAAATGTACCAAACTAAGGCCCTCCTGGCAATGGGCAGAAACTCGGAAACTGTGCCACTTGTGCGGCAATCCCCGCAAATCTGCTAACCCTGTGAACATTGGTTCTTGCTTCCTCAGTAAGCAGCAGCTGATCCAGGTTAATAAAAACGAATTTCCCCTTGGATCATTAATATCCTATACGTCTCTTGGCTCAAGCATAGACTCCAATACAGTTGTCTGCTCACTCTAGCCCCCTCTTCATCTTAAGATAAAATGTGATCTGTTAAGTACTCAAGCAAAGGAGACGAATATGGATCATATTATCCGACCAAAAAATATCGAAAAGTGGCCCCTGGAAAAGCATGTTGGCGTTGAATCAAAATTACTCGCAGATGGTGAGAATATGACGGTTTTATGGTCTAAATGGGAGCCTGGAGCGATTGCGCCTGAACATATTCATCCTCATGAACAGATAGGTATTTGCTTTGAGGGTGAGATCATCTTCACCATAAATGGAGAGGATTCAGTAGTAAAGGCAGGCGAATTTTACAATATACCTTCCAATACCCCACATGCTGAGAGGAATGAAGGTGACGTAGCTGTTATCCTAACGGATTTCTTTTCTCCAAAGCGAGAGGATTTATTGCGCCGGCAGTTTGAACAAAATATAATTGACGAAAAGTAATCATATGGTATCGGTTACCGCTCTCCGCGCCTTCCCGCGAACGCATCGCCTGCCCTTGGACGAACGTGCCATCCTCGCTCTGCTCATTGTCTACAGTTTCTCCACAAATTTCTAGCGATTCCCATCAATGCTACCTTAGACATGGAGTTTTGCTGAGGGTACACTCAGAAGCAATGCGAAAGCATTGCCAACTCCAAGCGACTGACCGGCCTAACGCCGGACAGTCGTAATCCCCCACCTGTTTCACCTACCTTAGGGATGCTTTCTTATCCGGGATCCGCTATATTGAAAGCAGCCTGCACCTGCAGGCGCGAACAAAATGCGAGCGCATCTAACCGGAGGGAGAAAATGAAATACCGTGTTCACCGTTTCAACCTGAAGATGACGGAAGACCAGGACAAGCTGGAACAATTCCTGAACAGCTTACGGGGCGAGGTCGTAGCCATCATCCCCAACGTCGCACCGGTCCCATTCACCTGGCATGCCAAGGTAGATTTCCTGCTCATCGTTGAGAAAGTAGTCTGACTATGCACCTGATCGATGCATCTTAGATCACCATATCATTAGGCGATACACAGGCTGTTGCTGATGTCTCCTTCGAGGTGGAGCGCGGCGAGATCTTCGCTCTGCTGGGTCCTGATGGAGTCCGGAAGACCACTGCCTTCCGCATTATGCTGGATCATCAAACCCGACCGCGGCACGGTATCCATTCTGGGTGGTCCCATGACCGATGAAAAGAAAGCCAGGATTGGATACATGCCCGATGAGCGTGGCCTTTACCAGGATGTCCCCCTCGAGCGCTGCTTGCTCTACCCGGCTTCGCTTAAGGATGTACCGGGATACGAGGGTTTTATCCCCGATTTCAAGGATTCTTTCGGGGGCAAGCGCAAAGTTATTGCCCACCAGTCAATCTTGTGCCACAGGAAATGCTGGAAAGGTGTGTCTTTGATGAATAGAAAGGCTGGCTATATTGCCTTGTAAGTAGGTAGCTGTAGAGCCAGGAGGTCCTATGAAATCAGATGCTTTTCGTGATCAGGTGATCATTGTAACGGGGGCATCGGCGGGGATTGGAAAAGCGTTAGCAATCCAGTTGGCGGGTCAAGGTGCAAGGTTGGCGATCGCGGCACGGCGCATCGAGCGTCTAGAACAAGTTGCCGCGGAGTGCCGCACACTTGGGGGGAAAGTGCTGGTCGTTCCAACTGATGTCCGCAATGAAGCGCAGTGCAAGGCACTGGTTGTGAAAACGGTGCAAGAATTTGGTGCTTTGGATATGCTCATCAACAATGCCGGGCTGGCTGTAACCTCCTTGCTGGAAGATTTACCCAACATTGATCACTTCCGCCACACGCTGAATGTGAACTTCTAAGGCGCGGTGTACTACACCTATTACGCCTTGCCGCACCTGAAATAAACCCGCGGGCGCATCGTGGCGGTTTCGAGTGTGGGAGGCATAGCTGCAGCCCCATATAATTCGTCCTATTGCGCCAGTAAATTTGCCTTGCATGGATTTTACGACTCGCTGCGTATGGAACTATCTAAGAGCGGTGTGAGTGTCACGCTGATTTGCCCGTGGTGGGTGGTGACCGAGTTCCATGAGGCGCTGATGGATAAGAACGGTGTGCCGCGTGGCGCGCGTGGGCGGGCAATTTACACCCGCAGGATGGTGACTGCTGACCGCTGTGCCGGGATCACTCTGCGTGCCGCGTGCAAACGCCGCCGGGAGGTTCGCATAGGCCCTGGCACCTTGGCCGCCTGGCTTAAAGTCCTCGCACCGGGGTTCCTGGACTGGTTGTTAGTCAAGATATATCTCGAGCCTGTCATCCGGAGGGTGAAGGCGGGAAAAGTCTATTTAGAAATTGCTGTGAAATTGATCAACCGCTGGAAACGGGTCATCTATTGGCTGTCGACGCTGCACCTGCCCCTCGACGACCGCGCCATCCTCGCTCTGCACATCATCTACAGATCCCCCCCACTTTCTAGCGGTTCCCATCAAGCTCATCTATAGACATGGAGTTGTGCGGAGGGGACGCTCCCGAGTAATGCGTAGGCATTGCCACTTCCCCCGTGGACAGTTGCGTCTGAAGCTTATAGAATAGGCTGCAAACTCGAAACGACTGTTCAGTCGTACGACGCCATATGACCCAGGTGCAATGCACTTCAGAAATGTTATCGCACTGACCTATAACTTGGTATGAACCTAACAATACCCTCCCATGGGCACAAGTGCATTGCACCTGCCTTATCCCTCCGTCCACAGCTCAACTTCTAGCTATCCCCATCAATCTCATCTATAAGCATGGAGTTTTGCGGAGGGTACACTCCCGAGCAATGCGTAAGCATTGCCATATCCAGATATGTGGGGGTAACACCGTGATCACACAGCAATTGCGGAGATACTAGTCGGTAAAGAGCTCGAATTCTGGAAGAAAAACGAGCTTCTTCAGTCGCTGCGGGTGCTCCACATTTAATGAATCATTCAATTATGCGTACGAAACTACAGCACTGGTGGGACATCCAATAACTGTCACAAATAATATGAATTTATTAAGGTTATTATACGCGTGTTTCACGCTTATTTCACGCCGACATAACACTCAAATCACGGCTTAACCTGATAATAACAATAGCCATCCAGCACAGTGTTCCGGGGAGGAATATGACTACATCACACCGCTGCTACCAATCGTACCTGCTGCGCGTCGGGAGAGAGAGCCCCGACGGCGAGTGGTGGGCCTGCCTGCACAACGTGACCAGCGGCGAATGCCGCAACTACGCAAGCCTAACAGATTTATATATACTTCTCAGCCAGCACGCCGAGCGAGATTTTATCCAAAAGTCGCCCAACAGGTTGAAAACTAAAATTCTTAATCCGTAATCTCCACTTGGCTATTGTACTAAGAACTAGTTTGGATAATATTAGTACTTTGGATCTTATCAGCGCCAAATAGGTTGATTCAACTCATAGGATTTTATCCCAAAAAGTTGCTGGCTATGAGACGCAGTACACAGCTGTGAGCCATTCAATGGTAGCCGGATCCTTCCTTGGATTTGTGCAAAGGTAAGGCTAACATCATGAAACCAGTTCAACATTCACCAAATCCCAATCAGAGATCTGAAATCAAAATCCCTTCCTAGAACACTTCCCAAAACCTCAAATATATAGTACAAGTGTTCTAATAACCATCGTCACTCACATCCGTCCCCATTGCGGGTGACCTTTACACTGTTCTATCAGTCGCATCCTTATGTGCCCACCCATTGAGTATTAATGCGTGAGCATTACCAATTCCCCCCGCCCTCACCGCACCAGCGCGGCCGTACGACGCTTGCAGTGTGGGCAGTCAAGAAAGCAATGGTCAATGAGGCGCTACGGCTGGAAGCGCCGAGGTTCTTCGCAAACTCGGAACGTAGGGCTCTACGCGAATCGCTGCGACTACCGTCACCGACGTCAGAATGGATAGCAAAGTGCGTCGAGCAAGCGGACCCTTTTTATTCGGCATCGGATCTTAGTGGTGTTGCTGAAATATCAAGTGATCAAGTGAGGACCTATGTCAATACGATGGCTTTCGGACCAGTAGCTATCCAAGTTCAGAGTGGCAAATTGTCGAGTTCGATTCCTCTAAGCACAACGATAACAGGAGACATTCGCCCGGGAACCTGGGACAAAATGACGATCCAATTCTTGCCTATTCAATCGGAGCGAGTTGCTTGGCCAGCTTCGATGGGGCTCTCTGGCGAGCTTGGGCTTGATACATTCAGCAAACGTTGGAGTCCGGTCAATAGTTGCGAAATACACCGAGTGCATAACATTGAGACAGGTGCAATGTACTTCTAGAAGGCAATCCTGCCCATCAATGAGATGCATTTTGATACCCAATAAACCGCCCTACTAGGAGTCAGATTGTGTGAAAATCCAAGTAGATTTCACTGATACTGAATACTCCGTCCGGATCCGTGACCAGCTCAGTGCGCCCGTAGTAATCGGCAACGGTTCCGCACACTTCCACATAGTCGCCGCTCGCCACCAGGTTGTATTTTTCATCCAGATAAACAAAGAACCCATCCGAAATCTGCAGGCCAGCGCCGCAGTTCTTGTCCTGGATGAAGAACCCGCGGCTGCCCATCTCTTCCAGGTCGGCATAAACTGCCACTCGCGTGCTAACATCCTGGTCGATGTAGGCTGAGCTGAAGTAACTGCCCTGGGTAGGTAGACGGAGGGTAGTACAGGAGGGGCATACTGTTATACCGTGCGGATGGAGTCCGGATTTCGAATAGGTACGGCAGGACAGGGAGGAGGTACTCACCTCAACAATATTCGGTGTGCAGTGGTGTGTAAATGCCTTTAGTGGAAATATGTTCGCACGGGTGAGCCACAAGTTCAATTATGGTATATTAGTACTGCCACGCCAGTCTCTATAAAAGGCCCGCTCCGAATTTCACAGGAAATAGCTAAGCATTTCTTATGATTTCTAATATCATAAGATCTACACTCTTCCCCATTCAGGTATTTGTCAATAAGCAAATGATTTCACCCAACCCGCACAAGTTATTCCATCAATTAAAGACTGTTTTGGATAATTGTCATCCAGTTGACTGGGAAGACCTTGTTAATCTACTCAACCAAATTAAAAATTCAGAAGAAAGCTTCCTTAATTCCTCATAATGAAGAGATTTTGAAATATTTTTCCAGAGGCACGGCCTTCATCACCTTCAGTTATGGCATTGATGGGGTTACCATAGAAACGTTTAAATATGCCCATACATTAAATGATCTCTTCGCTCCTTTCGGAAAGTCCATCAATTCACTTTATTGGTGGAAATTTCCAGCCGCAGGTATTTTCAATGCTAAGTGATGAATGGCATTGGTTTCAATTAGATGGGATAGATGGTTGGAACAAGTGGGATGATGGAAAATGGTTTCAAGCTCTCTTTAGAGAGAAAGATGAAATCATATAGCGAAGAATCAAATCTTTTAGCAAATGAAATATATAGACAGGCTGTTTTAATCGCGAAACGTTTGGGGAAATACTTTTTAGACAATCAAATATCTTTGGTCGTACCAGTTAATGTCGCATCCAACCCAGGGAATATTGCATTAACTCTTGGTTTAGTTCTTGTTACAGAAATCCTTGGAATTTACGTATTGAATTTAACCACGATTTTTATTGGGAGGCTGGTAAACCACTCGCAGAGAGAGATCCCGGGGAAGTCCCTGGTATTCGAGATCATTTCTTCCGAAATATTAAGAATAAAAGATTTTTCTCATTGTTTAAATTGCTCTACCCGTGGAATGGAAATAGATGGCTGCAAATCAATATCAATGCACGCCAGTCTAGGAGGCTGATAAATAAATTTGGTTTTCCAGAGGAAAAAGTATTTGAGATATCAACCTACATAGGTGATACTTTCTTCGAGGCATACAGCAAAAATGATGTGATCGAATATCAGGCTGAGGATGGGTCATATCTTATCTCATGGGGAAGAGATCATGCATCCAGTTCCGATTGCTGATCATCTGTCTAGGGTTGATTATTGGATGACAAACCAACAACCGATAATTCTTGGGGCTCGACCTGGACTATCAGTTGATCCCAGGTCTGACGATTTGATCATTATGCTTCAACCTACTCGAATTGTTCGTCGAAAAAGGATTGAAAGAAATCTTGAATTGATTGGCACACTATTTACAGAAAGTGGATTAAGGGAGGAATTTGAAAATAATCCGAACCGTCAGCTGATTCTGCATATCACTGGCCCAGCTCCAAAAGAGCATCAAGAAGATTTAGAAAAAGTTCTCTTTGCATACAAGAAAACAATTCGTACCTTACCAGAAATGCTGGCTGATCGAATCTTTTTAGCGTTTTCAGTGGGTCATGAGACTCATGCTTCCTTTTCAAAAAACCAGTTTCAACCACTGACCATCGAGACCATTTACCGGATGGCGGATGCGGTTGTGTTCCCAAGCGAGACTGAAGGTCGAGGGCTTCCAATCATCGAAGCCAGTGCCAGCGGGATTCCTATCATTTGTAGTCATTACCGCCCCAGAGAGGTATTTAGTGATGTGATTGGCGAGAAACTTCCTGAAGAATTGCGGATTCGTTATACATTATTCCCCGAAGGCAAATTTCATCAGGCTTTTTTATCCGATGTAGCCAATTTGCTTATTCATCCAGATGCCAAACAAAATTCTATTATTCATAACAAAGAAGCTGTACATGCTAGGTATAGTCATGCATCCTTTAAAAATAAATTTGAGCACTTACTAGATCAACTTTACAAATTGGATTAAGGAGTATATATGCATATCGGCTTTATCGAGGATACTCATTTGCACGGCGGCACACAAATATGGGTAGCGGAAGCTGTACAAGCCTTCATCGAGAAAAACCAAGAAGTCTCATTACTCGCCCCTGAAGGCAGCTGGATGGTTGAACAATGTCGTCATACAGGTGCAATCATTTCTACATATGATTGGGATGAAGTCATTCAAGAAGACTCGCATAATCAGGAAATCTGGACAAATGCACTCAGTAAATGTGATGTGGCAATTTGTACGGTGCACCCGCCAAGAGGAGGGTTCCATTGTTCGGTGTTTGCTGCCCGCTGCATCAAGGAAGGCGGCTTAGAAACCCATTTGATCCCAAAGACGGGGACAATCGTGCCTGAATATCTTCGAGAATTCTATCTGCCTGATGAGACCATTCACTCCTCAGTTATCTGCGATTACCGATTTCACCCGCAGATACCTGATTGAGACATACAATATTCCAGCTGAAAAAGTTGCCCTGATCTATCAAGGTACAGATACCGAAAGGTTTCGGCACTCAGATAGCGCCTGGAAAGAAGCTCAAAATCGATATCCCCTTCCAAGAGATGCAGCCCCAATTCTTGGAAGTATCGGTTCCTTTGAGCATCGAAAAGGGCATCCGGTCTTGTTTGAAGCCTTGGAAGAACTGGTAAATAGCTCCCTGCCAAATGCTCATTTGATGATGGTCGGTGACGGCCCGGACGAAACAATGCTAAAAGAAAGGGTGAAAACTCTTGGGCTAGAGCGAAATGTTTCCTTCTTCCCTTTTACGGATGAACCAAATTATGTTTTTGAGCGGCTCGATATGACAGTTTTACCCAGCCTGTATAAAGAAGGTCTCCCTAATGTGCTGTTAGAATCCATGTCGATGGGAGTGCCAGTAGTTTCATCCAATATTGGGGGCGTTTCCGAGATCGTTATTGATGGGGAAACAGGTTACATGGTCGAGCCGGGGGACAAGTCAGCGCTTGCAGATGCGATAAAAAAAGTTTGGGCAAACCAGAATAATTACCAGGAAATGAGAGTAAAAGCGCGCAAATTGATCGTGAATCAATTCGATAAGGCAACCCAGTTTGATCGGTTCATTTCCCATTTCCATACGCTAAATATTGCTGACTGAACTATAATCATGCAATTCCCGGCAACGGTGCGGGAAATAACACTATAGCAACATGAGGCAGTTATGGTCAAATCATTAGAAAGATCGATAAATATTGGATTCATATCTTTTCGATTTCAAGGAACAGATGGGGTTTCTTTAGAGACTTCAAAATGGGCTGAAGTATTGGAAGAAATGGGACACAAGTGCTATTACTTTTCCGGCCTATCCGATCGTCCATCTGAACGTTCAATGGTGGTTGAAGAAGCCCATTTCCTTGACCCTGAAAACCGTGAATACTACACGAGGTTTTTTAGTTCAACCAAACGGACCAGAAGAAGAAACGCAATGGATCCATTCCAGGAGAGAATTTTTTAAAGAACATCTTTACTCGTTTATAAGAAAAATTCAAAATCGATTTAATTATTCCCCAAAACCTACTGTCTTTTCCACTGAACATTCCGCTCTCGATGGCCCTTGTTGAGATTATCGCTGAAACGAGCATACCTACAATAGCTCACCATCACGATTTCACCTGGGAACGAAAGCCGCTCTTGGTCAACTCAATTTGGGACTATATTACTATGGCCGTCCCTCCGAATTTGCCATCTGTTCAGCATGTGGTCATCAACTCCTCGGCCAGTCACCAAATGGCTCGCAGAGTGGGTGTCAGTTCTATAATCATTCCCAAATGTGATGGATTTCGAAAACCCTCCTCCTGAGCCGGATGAGTATTCCTCAGATTTGCGCGAGGCCCTCGGTATTGAACCAGATGAACTCTTTATATTGCAGCCAACCAGGGTGGTTCAACGAAAGGGAATTGAACATGCCATCGAGTTGGTCAGCCGCCTGGGAAGAAAAGCCCGCCTCGTCATCTCCCATGCATCAGGTGATGATGGATATGGAATATGAAGCCAGAGTGGCCGATTTTGCAGAGCGGATGGGTGTCAGGACAATTTTTTCTTCGGAGCGATTCAGTGAAAACCGTGGGATGACCGAGGATGGCAAGAAAATTTACAGCCTTTCGGATGCGTATCCTCATGCTGACTTGGTTACTTATCCATCCCTGATCGAAGGTTTTGGAAATGCATTTCTGGAAGCTCTTTATTACAGAAAACCGATTGTGGTCAACAATTACGCAATTTACGCAACAGATATTCGGCCAAAGGGTTTCAAGGTCATCGAATTTGATGATTACATCACAGAAAAAACGATTCAGGATACACTACGAATCTTGGATGATCCTCATATCAAGCAGAAATGTGCAGATTCAATTACGCACTTGCCTTGCGCCATTTCTCTTATAAAGTTCTGCGGAGTCAATTCCAGGTTCTATTGGCAAATGCTTTCGGCATAAATGGGCTGTGATATTGTCTCCAAAAAACAACCGGCGTTCAACGGTACTGCCAGGGCCTTCAACCTAAAGGGCTCTGACGGGCAGAGACTGTGCGAGTTACTAGAGGCTGAAGGGATCCTTTTCGATGAGCGCGGTCGCCTGCATTCGAAGAAGGTTGGCTGGGATGGCATATCCTAGCGCCCCATGCGCTTTTCAGGGTCCATAACCATACACCCTTCAAGAATGAAGCACCATCGAAATCCCATGCTGAAGGAAATTTACCAATCTACGAACAAGAACCGTATCGCAGTGTACCTGCTGTTCGCTTATGGCATTACCTAGCTGTGCTGGATTCCAAGCCTGATATTGAGCGTCGACCAAAGCTACCTGCTGCCCAATTTCGATACATACGCGACACTTTAATTGACTGGCTTCGCCAGCGCCCAGCACGTTGTAGTGGCAGTTATATTCGGATTGGGTGTGTATGGGGCCCGCTGATCGGCGCGCTGGTCGCCATCTGGGCATAACTGGGCACAAATGGTTTGTGCGAGCTGTGGAGCCGGATGACCGAGTGGCGGGTGGGGTTTCGCTGGTACCTTGTGATTGTGGTGATCGCCATTCTGCCCCCAGCAATCCCACTGGTGATAGCGATTTTCGCCGGTATGACAAGCTATAACCCTGCAGGGAGTGTACACCTTTCCTATGCCGCCCTGCTTTTCTTGGTGCAGATCCTAACCAGTGGTCTTGGTGAAGAACCGGGTTGGCGCGGCCTGCTGCCCAGGCTTAAATCCAGGTCTTCGGGACAGCGCTATATCTGGCTGCTTGGACTTTTCTGGGCGGTCTGGCACTACCCGCTCGTGATTTACCAGACCCTAGCAACGATGCAGGATGTGACCGCTGTCCAGGTGGGCTTGACAATCCTCTTTGCGTTAGTCGGTCAGACGATAGCATTGATCGGAATAACATTTCTCTGCGTCTGGATATATAACTATACTGGCAGCGTGTTCTTAGTAATACTATTTCATGCTTTGACGAATTTGATCACTTTCCTGCCGACTGCGCTGGTGGTTGATCAGCAAAGATTGGTGATTATTATTGGCTTTATGCCCTGGCTGCTGGCCTGGTCTTACAGTCGCTCCTGGGGAAGGAACGGTTCCCCGACCAGGGAATCACAAACCAGTAGCTACATTCCCATCCATTTTCAAATAATCGAACACCTATCGACACATAGGCCGTGCAAAGTCGCTTTGTTCTATGTGGAGGGGGCTTTCTGTTTTCTGAGCAATCTGATCGGTAACTCTGACCGGGTGAAACTTGAGTCGCCCCTAAGTCAGTATATAATACTTAAAAGGGACATTTTGTTCCTAACTGAGCGGAATATAAGCGATCTCTGGAGCTATGCCAACCAACCTACCCCCCGAGTATTTCGAAGCCGAAGAGCGCTACAACCAGGCAACCACCGTCGAAGAGAAAATCACTGGCTTGGAAGCGCTGATCAGCACAATCCCCAAGCACAAGGGCACCGATAAGCTGCGGGCTGATTTCCGGAAACGGCTTTCCAAACTCAAATCATCTGCTCAATCGCGCAAAAAGACCAGCACTTCCCATTCCCCCTACCATATCGAAAAAGAAGGTGCTGGCCAAATCGTGCTGATTGGGCCAACCAACGTGGGCAAGTCATCGCTGCTGGCGAGCCTGACCAACGCCTCACCGGATGTCTCGGAGGCTCCCCACACCACCTGGCGACCCACGCCTGGGATGCTGCAAATCGATAACATCCAGGTCCAAATCATCGACACCCCGCCGCTCAGTAGAGAATATTTGGATCCGGAGCTTCTTAATGCGATCCGGCGGGCAGATCTGGCGTTAGTGATGGTCGACGTGCAGACGTTCCCAGTGGAACAGCTTGAGGAAACGATCGCGATCTTGAAAGAAAACCGCATCATCCCCGAGCATATGCGCGAGGCATACCGCGACCAGCTTCGAAAAACAGTGATTCCAATCATCATACTAGCTAATAAATGTGATGATGAGGCTTGTGATGAGGTCTTTGAGCTGTTCTGTGAGCTGCTTGAAGGCAATTATCCGCTGCAGCCAATATCGATCCTGAACGGCCGGAATATTGATGAAATGAAGCAGATGATCTTCGACCAGCTCGGAATCATCCGGGTATACACCAAAGCCCCCGGCGAAGAACCGGATACAACCAAACCATACGTGCTCAAGCACGGCGAAACAGTCGCCGACCTGGCACGCAAAATCCATAAAGATTTCTACGATAAGCTGAAAGCAGCTAAGGTTTGGGGTAGCAGTGCTTTTGATGGACAGATGGTGCAGCGTGATTTCGTCCTGCAGGACGAAGATGTGGTGGAGCTGCGCGCGTAATCTCGGCGGAACTCTACTATCAAGGCTAATCAACGCATGCGAGTGACGGGGCTGTGGGCAGAAAATACACACTGCACAGTCCAACCGCTCATCTGCAGGAAGGAGGATGAAAATGCAAATTACCAAAGCTGAAGTGATACCTGTCATGCTAAAACTCCGGAGACCAGTCGCGATGGCAAAAGTACCTGTGATTGAGGAGATATGCACGGTTATCGTTCGTCTGGAAACAGTGCAGGGTGAGAGCGCCTGGGGCTGTGCGGTTGCCCACCCTGATTTAACTGGCGAGAACCCGCAGGATGTGATCGTGAGCTGTCAGGACTGTGCCGAGATCGCACCAGATCTATTTCCCACCAACCTTGAGTATTCGCTTGCTAAACTCACTGCGGTGGCTGGGGAAAGTTCAAGTGCGATGTGTGCATTTGACCTCGCCTTCCATGACTTATTCGGGCAGTACGCCAGGATGCCATTACACCAACTGCTGGGAGGCTACCGGAAGCGTATCCAGACCTCTGCGACGATACCGATCTCATCAGAAAACGAGAGCCTGAACAAAGCGCACGAACTGGCGCAGGCCGGCTTCCGAATGTTCAAAATCAAGGGCGGGATAAATGCGGAAGAAGATGTCCGCCGCGTCCGGGCTATCCAGAAACGCTTACCAAACCATATTCTGCGTCTGGACCCGGATGGGGGTTACGATACCCAGGTGGCGATAGATGTCGCTCAAGCTTTAGAGGGAAAAATCGAGATGCTCGAGCAGCCGGTACCAGCTGGCGATCCGGAAGCACTGGGGGATGTAACTAGACGTAGTCCAATCCCTATCCTGGCTGATCAAAGTGTCGCGGGACCCAGTTCGGTGCTGGAAATGGCGGTCCAGCACACCGTCGACGGTATCTGCGTCAAGCTTGCGACTTGTGGTGGTTTAAGCTGTGCGCAGCAAGTAGATGCTGTCGCAAGGGCAGGTAAGCTCTTCACGATGGTCAGTTGCATTATCGAACCGAGGCTGCTTATCACAGCCGGGCTCAGCTATGCCTTGAGCTCACCAAACGTGAAGTACGCCGACCTGGATGGATACCTAGATCTGGTAGATGACCCATCTTTGGGAGGCTTCATCCTTGAAGACGGTTGGTTGGTTGCCAATGATGAGCCGGGGTTGGGATGTGTGGTTGATCTATAATCGCGCTGCTGTACCGAGCATAAACAGAAAATTACTCGAAATTGATATTTCATAGCAGTGCCGGTGTGTTTGTATACGCACCCAGCGAGTTTATGTTGGGAATTTGGTTAACAATATAAACAGTCAATCTAAGTGTAGAATACATATACTATGAAGTTCAGATGGCATCCCAAGGAACTGCAATTCCAACTCGTGATCAGTTTCTTTTTGATCGTATTGCTAACCGCGGCTGCTATCGGTATCCCGGCTATCTGGGTGATCAGCCAACAGCTCAACGACCAAGCCTGGTCGCAGGTCGCCCAAGGATTCCAGGCAAGCCAAGCGTTATACAACGCCAAGCAGAATGAGCTGGAGAATTTTGCTCTGCTCACTGCTCAACGCCCTACCCTGCGTACGTTAATGGAAGAGGACGATCGTCAGGCGTTGGATGAATACCTCACGAATTTGCAGATTAGTGCCGAGATTGATGCAATTATCCTCTGCTCTGAGCAGGACAATCAGATCGGTTTCAGCGGGGAGTTGGATCCGATGATTGGATGCAGTTGGTTGAATGACGGTGATTTCCATTCGACGAACGATGCAGGCACTGCCCAAGTCTGGTTAGTTGCCGCAGACTCCTTGCTACAGAGTGAAGACACTCCAACCACTGTTTTAGTGGGATTGAAATTAGACGAGCAATTTGCGGAAGAGATGCGCACGCAGACCGGGTTGGATCACACGATCCTGCTTGATTCGATACCAGTCGCCTCAAGCCTGACCGATAAGATCACATTCACTCTGGACAATGCGCAACCAACAAGTGAGAGTGATGCCCCATCTGAGTATCGCACCTCCGTGCAAGAGGCCAACGGTGCGCTCTATTACTCCATATTAACCCCGGTAGATAATGGGCATCTCCAGGCTGTGGTGAGTTTGGACGCGACAGCTGTGGCCGCGACACAAAAACAATTGGTCATCATCCTCATCAGTAGTTTGGCTGTGATCGCCATGCTTGGCTCAGCAGTAGGCTTTATCATCGCCCGAAGGATAAGTTCGCCGTTAGAATTATTAGCGAATACGGCAACAACATTCAGCCGAGGAGACTTGATACGTCCGGTTCCAATCGATGAACGCGTTTTGGAGGTAGCCCAGGTCGCACTGGCCTTGGAGAGCGCGCGTGTTGACCTGCAAAACATGTTATCTGTGCTGCAAAATGAAAAGGACTGGAACGATCACCTTTTGGCATCCATCGTTGAAGGCATTATTACCTTGGATGAAGGGCTTAAGATCACGTTTTTCAGTCCGGGTGCCGAGCGGATAACCGGTTGGGCTTGTGATGAAGTCTTAGGCGCACAAATTGATGATGTATTTAGATTAGCCCTGAGCAACGCAGCATTCAGCGGACATATCCCACCCGCCGGTGAAAAGCGAATAGTGGATGTCAACATGGCGGATGACCGCCAGGCTAACCTAGCGATCACCCGGGCTCAGCTTGCCCCTCCAACGGCGGAAGAGGCATTAATTGTGTTGGTTTTTCGTGATGTCAGTGAAGAGCAAGCCATGCACCGCTTACTCGGTCAATTCCTTGCCAACATCGCCCATGAATTCCGTACTCCGCTCTCGGCACTGGGGGCCGTAATAGAGCTTCTATTGGATCAGGCATCAGATTTAACCGAAGAAGAACTACGAGAACTTTTAAATTCCCTGCACTTGGGTGCATTGGGGCTGCAGAATCTGGTTGACAACCTGTTGGAAAGTGCAAGCATTGAAGCGGGACGCTTCCACATCTCACCGAGGCGAAATGATATTGGTGAAATCGTCTCGGAAGCAGTGACGATTATGCGTCCACTATTGGATAAATACGGGCAAAGATTTACGATTGATCTGCCGTTGGCTGTTCCAACAGTTCAGGCCGACTTTCGGCGTACAGTGCAGGTTTTAGTGAACCTGATTTCAAATGCCAGTAAATACGGTCCACCAGACCAGCCGATAAAGATCTCAGTAATCGCTGAACCTGAATGGGTTCGAGTGCAAGTGGCAGATAGTGGTCCTGGCATCCCCATATCCAAGAAGGACATAGTCTTCCAACGTTTTCTTTACCCGCACGATATAGAGGACAATGCAATATCTGGAGCCGGTTTGGGATTATCGGTAGTTAAGGCGATAATCGAAGCACACGGGGGTAAAGTAGAAGTTGACAACCGCGAAGGGGGAGGGGCAATTTTCTGGTTTACATTGCCGAGGGTCAACAAGGGAGCAGAGGAATGAAAGTACTCGTCGTTGATGATGATCGTGTGCTAGCTGATGTGGTGGCATTTACCTTGCGCAGGGAAGGGTTTGAGGTCATCCTCGCTGATGACGGTGCAAAAGCGCTGCGAAGATGGCAAGAGGAGAGACCTGATATCCTGGTACTAGACGTCAATCTTCCGCGCATGGATGGTTTCACAGTTTGTCAGAGAATACGCGCTACAGAGGACACACCAATTGTGCTGCTTACCGTACGTGGTGAAGAGGATGATATAGTGCGAGGCCTCGAGATTGGCGCTGATGATTACATCGTTAAACCCTTCAGCCCACGCCAACTGGTAGCACGCGTCAACGCTGTGCTTAGGCGGGCTGGCACCAGACCTATCTCAGCACTATTGGAGGTCGGAGACATCAGCTTTGATCCTTCACAGAGGAAGGTGGTGGTTCAGGATACCTACGATGCCTCACTCACTCCATTGGAAAACCGTTTGCTGGAAGTATTGATGATCAACGCCGGGCAAGTCCTGACAACATCGATGCTGATAGACTATGTATGGGGTCCTGCAGGGGGAGACCGGGATATGCTTCGGCAGCTGATAAAACGGCTGCGAGGGAAAGTTGAACCAGACCCTGCCGACCCGATCTACATCCAAACTGTACCTGGTTTAGGATACGGCATCACCCGCGATAGAGACTTGTCCTAATTTCTAATCCCCTGTAAGAGACCTGGCGACAGCGACCCTGCCGCCAGGTTTTTTTATTTATCACAGATTTGTCACTATCGAGTCACAAGTGCTATCACTTAGATCCGCGAAGATAGTAGAAACCGACCTTATTTGCACGGTTGTATACAACCACCTTTGCAAGAAGCCTCATGGAGAGAGTGTGTGTTGGAGGTGTGAGATGGGAGTGACACAGACTGATGAATATATAGGAAAGGGTCCCCAATCAGCTCTGGAACGGATATATATCGAGGAATATTTGGCGATGAAAGGTTATCAGTGGCGCGATTTGGTGAATCTACCCGAAGAGGAAGCAAAGAATTTGATGATCGGAGCGTGCCGTTATACATCTTCCAAACTGGCCGAGATGGAATCGCGCGCTACCTTCCGTCAAAAAATCCACTTTGAATAACAAGTTTGTAGCGGTAATGAATGATTCGGTAAATTCATTTCTTGAAGTAAAAGGGATAAAAGCGGACTGGAAAGTAGCGGAGCGATTGCCTTTTGACATTGCGTGCCAATGGCATGCACTTCCGATCGCGGAAGAGCATGGGCATATCACGGTTGCGATGGCAAACCCCGAAGATGTAAAAGCCCGGGATATCATCACATCCGTTTTGGGCATGCCAGTATATACGGTACAAGCCAACCCGGACAGCATTGACGAGCTAATCTCTAAAATATGGACAAAACATGCTGTTCAAGCACCGAAAATTAGGCTGTGGAAACTATCGCATCCAGAAAGTGAAATTCTATATACATATGCTCATAGTGTCAGTAAATTACTTGGGGGAGAACTCGATCAGATTTCGCTCTGTGGCAGCAATCATGAAGTGTATCACGAGGCGATCGAACAACTGGCACGGGATAAAACAGATCTAGTTATCTGTGAAAAACCGATCCAAAAATTCCTGGATAGAGTGTTTTCTGGATCAACCGAAGCTATGCTCTTAAAGGATTGCCCGGCGGCGGTATTGTTTGCAGGAGATCACCGGTTTCCGATCAAAAAAATCCTGCTCGTCATCCAAGGAATTGGTTGTGACGAGGCGGCTACAAAATGGGCAATCAGATTCGCAGAACGCTTTTCTACCCATCTGGTTATGCTACCGGTGGTGGTACCCATCCCTTTAATGTATGGAGAGATGCAGCACGAGCGTCACATATTTGACGGACTGCTTATATCTGAAAACACCACCAGCTTCGCAGTCAGAAAAGTTATGCACCAGCTGGTGGAACTTGGGATACAGGGTACTTTAAAGATCAGGAACGAAGCTCCAGAATGGCAAATCTGGTGGGAGTTTGCAGAAGGAGATTATGACCTGGTAATCATCGGCGCTGAAAGCGAAACCTGGGAGAGAAAAATCTTCGCTAGTGAAATTGTATATCCGGCATTTTCAAAGATAACAGCACCGCTTTTGGTAGCTAAGCCAGGATATTGGACGAAGTAGATTGATCGACAAAACTACTGCATATTATCCATATCGCAGCCTGCAGGCGATAGCACAGAAACAATTATAAGAAAGCTGGATGGGCAATTATGAACAAGCTTCCAAAAATTTTTAGCAATAAATTTGTCCAGAGGTGGCACTTGCCAACGATTATCGGGATGAGTTTAATCGTTTTCTTGGTCTATTCTGCCTATATGAAGACAAGGGCGGACGGGTTAGTTAAATTAATCATCTATGCCTACAGCACCCAAGAAGAGGTCCTCAACCTGGGTATCGCTCCGGCATTCAAGAAAGAATGGAAAGCTGAAACAGGGCAGGATGTCGAGATTGAAATGGTCTTCGGCCCATCCGGAACGATGGCTGGGCAGATACTATTGGGGGCGCCGGCGGATTTAGCCATATTCAGCAGCGAAAGCCATGTGAATCTGCTGAAACATGGCAACCTACTGCGGAGCGATAACACACCGGCCTATCTCGCCAGCACACCGATGGTCATTGTCACCCGCCCAGGCAACCCGCTTGCGATAACCTCATTCCGCGATTTGGCAAAGCCAGGGATCAACCTTCTGCACGCTGACCCGCGAATTTCCGGGGCAGGGGACTGGTCGGTGTTAGCAGAATATGGAAGCAGTTACATGCTTTCCGGAGACGACCAAGCGGCAGCCGATCAATTAAAGAGTATCTGGGATAACGTGGTCATGATGGGGGACTCTGCCCGTTCGACGCTTGGTCTATTCATGCTGGGCGTTGGGGATGCGATGATCACCTACGAAGAACACGGGCTTATTGGCATCCGGAAAGGTCTTGCCATCGAAGTTGTTATGCCAGAAAGGACAATCATCGCCCAGCATATCATGGTGCTGGTGGATGATAACGTAAGCATGTCAGAGCGACCGGCTGCGGAAGCGCTGCTCCAGTTCATCCAGGGCGAAACAGGCCAAAAGATCTACCAAGATTTCTACTGGCTTTCTGCGAAGGATGTCCAATCAAAAGGATGCCCACGTGATGCAAAATACTTTACCGTCGAGGACCTGGGCGGTTGGGAGAATGCCAAACAAGAGCTGATTGATAAATTGTGGGGCGCGGAGATCTACCCACAGCTCTCATTAATGGAAGAGCCGGCGCTTGATGAATACCGGGGGACTAATGAGTGATTTTTACAAATCAGAAGCAGCCTCAAGCGAGGTGATCACCGAGCCGATCGCCCGAGATATGGCTGTCCCCCGCAGCATTGTAATCCGCAAGCTGCTGACACAGCCGTATTGGTGGGGAAAAGTCAGTTTCGGAAAAATCGCATTGTTCAGCTTCAGCCTGTATCTCTTTTTCTTGGCGATCACACTGATGAAATATGGCGCGCGTGGCTTGGTTCCGCTGTTCCAAAACAACTTCTATCTATCCAATGGACTGAGTTCGCTCGGATTTGGCTGGATATTCGCGTATGTGATCATGAGCGGTTCGCCAGTTGCTGCAGCAGCACTAACTTTTTTTGATGCCGGCGTATTTGATAAGTTCGGTGCCTTTGCCATGATTACCGGCAGCCGCTTTGGGGCGAGTTTTATCGTGCTGCTAATCGGTTTTATTTATGTCTTGCGCGGCCGTGACCGTTCCACCAGCCTAAGCATGGGGATACTCGCGCTGCTGGTAACGATCTCCACATACATCCCCGCGTTGATTATCGGGGGGATCATATTGCGCGCTGGGGTGCTGGACCACATTCAGATCCAGACTGGTGGGGTGCTCCAATCCAGCATAGATATTCTGATTGAACCGCTTTGCGATATGATCAACAGCATTTTTGCACAGTGGTTCGTATTTGTCATCGGTCTCGTTGTCATGATCTCAAGTTTCAGTCTATTTGATCGCTGCCTGCCCCAGATGACGATTAAGGAAAGTTACTTCGGACACATTTCCCGATTGGTATACCGACCGGTCGTAATGTTCGCCTTGGGCGCGGGGCTAACGCTAATTACGATGTCAGTAAGCCTATCCTTAAGTGTTCTCGTGCCGCTCAGCGCACGGGGCTATATCCGGCGCGAGAACGTCATCCCCTACATTATGGGGGCAAACATTACTACCTTTGTAGATACGCTGTTAGCCTCAGTCCTGCTCAATAACCCACCCGCTTTCACGATTGTGTTGGTGGAGATGCTGAGCGTGGCGGTGGTCTCGATCCTGGTCTTAAGCTTGGTTTTCTCGCGTTACAGACATGCGATCCAATATTGTGTTGCATGGGTCACCGACAGCAACAGAAATTTAGTCATATTCTTAGCGGCGATATTCATCGCCCCCTTAATTCTGCTGGTTATTTAAGCAACCGAGAGAAAATGCGCATACTTTCCGTACTGTACGATAACTCACTCAGCCAGGCAGCTCTACAATTTGGTTCTTACTTGAGCCATAAGAACTGCTCGCCGCTAACTGTACTGACCGTGCTGTCAAATTTCAAACTGAGACCAAAAGCTGATCAGCTCCTGGATGCCGCCCGGGAGATGACCGAACCCAGGAAATTGATAACAGTGCTCCGGTTTGGAAATCCGATCAAAGAAATCGTGGCAGAGACGCGCACCGGGAGGTATGAGCTGGTAATCATCGCGGAGGAGCCGCAACAAAAGCAAATTTCACCACCACACGGCAAAAATATATCCTCCATGCTCATCAACCAAATAGAGGTCCCGGTCCTTTTTGTTAAGGGTGAGGTCAGAGACCTGCACAAGATCTTATTATGTGACAGCGGCGGTGACGAAACAGGGGCCCTAAGCCGCTTCACCACAAAATTTACCGAGTGCCTGGAGGCTGATCGGCAGATAACCGTTCTGCACGTGATGTCGCAAATCAGCTCAAGCCCCGGAGCAGCAGATTGGCCGCTGCTGGCCGGGGCTGAACAGCTAATACGGGAGCTGACGCCGGAGGGGGTGCTGCTTGAACGGGATCTCCAAGTACTGAAGCAGAAAGTACATCCGGTAATCCCAAAAATCAGGCATGGTTTTGTGATTGATGAGATTCTCAGTGAAGCCCGGGAGGGCGATTATGATCTGCTAGTGATCGGGGCGCACCGTAAAGAGAGGTGGCAGCGCTTGCTGTTGGAGGATATTGCCCAGGAGTTGCTGCGTCGAGCTGACCGCCCGGTGCTGGTTGTTAAATAACATCTGCTTCACCCAACCCGAACGGGGTACTGAATTGTGAAAGCGTATTGCGACCTGCTGCTGCCCTCTCATTCACAAATACACCGCTAAATAGGGCTGCGTTAGAACTGCGGGAGCAGCCCTCGTCTGGGGCAGCTGCTGGCGAGCGGCGCTTAAATAACAAACCCTCCGGATTGCATACGAGCACGGGAGGGTTTGACTGGAAGTCAGATATAATCTTAGCTTAAGTGGGCTAGCCTTCCTCTTTCACCGGTTCAAGAACAGGTTCATCCTTACTCATCATCGACGCATACCAATAATCGGCCACGTGCGGGTCAGCAGCCACCTCATCAATGGCACCCTCGGGCAGGGTTACGACAAAAGACTCTAAATCGGTGAAATCATAATGAAAAACTGCTCCTGAGCTACGCAGCAGTTCGCGCATAACTTGCTTGTACCCCGATTGGTATTGAACCCAAATGCGTGAATTATTCATAATAGCCTCGCATGGTGCAATCGCGTGAATAAGGGTGCCGATCTAAAGTTTTATATTTATACCCTATAAATCTTCAACTTTCAACCTTTTAAGACGCAAAAACCAAGAAAATGGTACGCTAATCAAGGAAATTGACCCAAAAATGCCAGTATTGTATGGGGCAAAGGCGAAAAAAGTGCCTCACCTATTATTCCTGTATCGGATAACTCCCCTTGAAAAGTACGTGTTAGGGCTGCAGAAAAATTTGCAAACCAAAGTTTTGTGTTATTGAGCTTGACACGCAGAGTGTAAATTTCGTAAAATCATTAAAACGGTTAACCTTCTTTCGGTGGGGAGCAGCTGATTTGTACGGTGGGATAAATGCGGGGGAATGGATTGTTCTAAGGTTGTTCTTTAACGCGGCTGCTGTTGTGACTCTGGCAGGGATATCCTTTTCCCTGGGAGACAGCATCGGGCTTCACGATACACCCAGTATTGTTCCAATCTGCACGATCCAGGGCAGGTACTTCAGCTCCGCCTACGTCGACCAGGAGGTAAGCACGCGTGGGGTAGTATATGCCGACCTCGAAGAGACGGGCAGCCGCGGGTTCTTCATTCAGGATGAGAATTGCGACGCTGACCCTCAGACTTCGGATGGGGTTTTTGTATACCTGGATGAGAAATACAACCTGGTGGCGAGCGGTGATTATGTGGAAGTGCGTGGAACCGTGGCAGAGTACTACGGGCGCACTGAGCTGGTCACGGATCATGATGGCGTAACCATTATTAGCGAGCCACAACCCCTGCCAGCCCCAATAGAACTGAATCCCCCGCAAGATAACCAAGAAGCCGACCGTTATTTGGAAGCGCACGAGGGTATGCATGTCAGCATGCCAGCGGCTAATGTCGTCGGCCCGACAAACGCGGATGGCGAGACCTGGGTGATTGCGTCAGAACTCGGGATTGAGCGGGTCTTCCGGGATGATCCCGCAGGCACCGGTGAGGTGGTTTGCCTGGACGACCAGGGGCTGTATACAATTGCCCCACAAGCTAAGGTTGGGGATGAAATTTTCGGTATCCGTGGCGCACTCGATTATGTGGCAGGGACCTACCGGATTCAACTCATACACCCAGCAGTCCTGCACCAAAGCACAGAAAAACCTGAGATCAATCCGCTGCCGACGGTTGAGCCGGGTTTCTCCGTGGGCACATTCAATTTGGCGAATTATTTCGACGCAATGGATGACCCTGATGTGCAAGACATGGTGTATTCAACTGAGGGCTATTATCTCAAACAGCACAAACTGGCGCTGACGATCCATGTAGTATTGGGTGAGCCGGATGTTTTAGCGGTGCAGGAGGTTGAGAATTTCACCGTCTTGAATGCTTTAGTCAACCGTGAAGAAATTTCCAGCACTTATCAATTTGCTTGGGAAAACGGTCCCGATATCCGCGGCATCGATACCGCACTGCTATACAATACCGCCAAAAGCCGGCTGTTATATTCATATTCACGCCAAGGGTGCACCCGACTGGTGGACGGGCTCGGTCCGGACGGCAACCTGGACATGCTGTCGCCCGCTAATGCCCAGACATGCGATACCAATGGCGATGGTGTGCTGGATGGCAACCGGCTGTTCTCGCGCCCACCGCTCTTTGTCCAGCTTGCGATATGCCCAAAGCAATGTGATTTGGATGAATCAAAGGATGACACGGTAGCGGTCTGGTTTGTGGCAGTGCACCTAAAATCGAAGATGCAGGACACAAAAATCAACGCGTATACACTGCCGCGCCGGATGGAGCAAGTTGATACGATTGCAAAATGGACTAGAGAAATCTATGCCGCAGATCCAAACGCAAATATCATCTTGCTAGGAGACTTGAATGATTACCCAACCTCTCAACCCGTAAAAGTCCTAACGGAATCCGGAGCGAAAGACCTTACTCACACCATTAACCTGGAGCAGCGCTACAGCTATATTTACCAAGGAATTTCCCAGATCCTTGATTATGTCATGCCATTCCCATCGAAGTACTACACGGCTGATAGCCTTCAGGCGCTGCACACAAACGCGGATTTCCCAAACATATTTTCAACAGTTGCTGAAACGTATTACCGGAGCTCTGACCATGATGGACTACGGGTAAATTTCAAGGCGCTTAGTGAATATATTTTTTTACCGTTTATCTCTCATGAGTGACAGCACGGAATAGTGAACTGCGATGGAAAGGTACACAAGAAATGCAATTATTTTCAGGACGGGGTTGCTGCTCATCCTTGTATTCTTCATACCTGGTTTGATCGTCCCAGGGATCGCATTAAGTACCAGCCCGGAACATTTCTTCCCGATTATATTCAAGAATTGGCCTCCTCCAGGTCAGCTGTTGCTCTCTGAAGTCCTATATGATCCAGTTGTGGATGAACCGGAAGGGGAGTGGATTGAAATTTACAATAAGGGCAGCAAGCCCGTAGAGTTATCAGAATATAAGGTGGGTGATGAAGAGACCCCTGGCGGGGGCGAGGGTATGCACCAATTTCCTGCGGGAACATCAATCCAGCCTTACAGCGTTGTAGTCATCGCCAATCGAGCGGTTGAATTCTACCAAGTGTACGGCACCTATCCGGATTATGAATTTCAGGAATCGGATCCATACATACCAACCATGATCAAATACAAGAATTGGGCGAGCGGCACTGTAACTTTGAACAACACTGGCGATGAAGTAGTACTTATCGATGAGCTAGACGAGCCGGTGGACAGTGTTTCATGGGGATCTTCATCCTTCGCATTTGATCCAGCAATTCCTGGAGTAGGGAATGGGATTTCGATCGAGCGCTACCCACCAAGCCGCGATACGGATAGCAGCGAAGATTGGCGTGCGCAAATTGTGCCGGAACCAGGCCAGGTGGACCTCACGCCACCCACACCCATTCCGACACCTACTGGCATTCCACTACCCACCGCAATCCCAACCTTGGTAATTAATGAGATCCATGCCGATCCAGATCCCGAGTCTGGCGATGCGAACAACGATGGAGTTATCGACTCGTATGCTGATGAATTTATTGAAATTGTGAACATCACCGGGAGCCCAGTGAATCTCAGCGGATGGTTGATTAACGATGCTTACACAACCCGGCACACCTTCCCAGATTTCAGCATTATCCCAGACCAATGTGCGGTTGTCAGTCTTTGGGGGAGGTGAACCGACTGGAGAGTTTGGCGGAAGTGTCGTTCAACTTTCAATAACCAGTCTTGGCTTTTCAACAACGACGGAGATACCATAACATTGTACGATCTTGGCGCAACTGCCGTAATCTCCTACACATATTACACCGAAGGAGGGCAGAACGAATCACTCACCCGGGCCCCGGATATTTGGGGACCTGATCCACTCGTACTGCACAGCACTGTGGAGGGCTCTGGTGGCGCGTTGTATTCGCCTGGGACAAGCGTTGACGGCACGCCGTTTATCGGGTGCGGTACTTGGATTAGTTTATGGGACGATTGATATTTTAACCTTAAGCGTTGATCTTGTAGTTCGTTTGATTCCTTTGCCAAGCGATGACAGCGAGATAACGGAAAAACTTGTTACAAATATCGCCAAGATTATTGTATCCAAGGAGATGTAGTACTGCTGGCAGGAAACGCTGAAGTTCGATCACTGTCGGTATGTCGCACATATACAATCCGCCAGCCCCAAACTCATTGTTCTTTACACCATCAATATCCGTTCCCCAGTCATATATCCTATCAGCACACTCCTCCAAATACATCTGGATCTGATCCGGATTAGGCAATACACCATAAGTTTCCAAATAGCTGGATGCATACAACGCAGCGGCCCCGGCTGCATGCGGGGCACTCGCTGAAGTACCCTGGAATTGGCCGTTAGTTTCGGTTGAGACACCATCCGGAGCAGCGATATCGGGTTTCGTGCGGCTGCCGCTATCATAATCCGGGGCTCCACCTCCAGTCGAATTGGTGGGACCTTGGCTGCTGTACGGCTGCAGACCGCTGGCTGCATAATCGTTATACCAAACCGCTCCAACCGTAAATGCCCCCGCGGCGTCGCCAGCGTTGGGGATGCTGCTTGCTGGTTTGAAATTATCTAAGTCATGTGTGGGTGTAAAAAGCTCGAAATAAACGGGGGCAGCTTCTCCATTTACATTGTGGATAACCAAGCCATACTCATCATATTTGTCATAATCTGATGTAACTATAAATTCGAATGACTCAACTGGGAGTTGGTAACCTTCTTGTTTAGTGGTCGATGAAGCACAAATATCCCAATTTTCACCCTCCCGGCACGCAAGATATAAATCGTAGTTATTACCAGAATCTGGCCAGTCATTCCAACTTAAGTTGGCGCTGATTGTTTCTCCTGAATTAACCTGGTTTAAACTAACGATCCAATCAGATATCCCATCCCACAAATGGTAATAATTATCGTCACCTATATAATCACCTTCCCAATGCCGCTGGGCATAATCGCCGGCTGAATTCACCCAAAATATCCCATTATCCCGCGCCAAGTTAATCCTGTCCGATACCCCGTGCGTACCGTCGTAAGGACCTAGATTGAAGAAGCTCAATGAGTGAGAGACAATGTCGACGTCGATGCTTTCTAGGTAATCGACAGCAACTTCAAATTCCGTATATGTATCATAGGTCACGAAGTAATACTCTGCACCGGGAGCGATATCGTAGATAATCTCTGCACAAGCGGTCCCATGGTCAGTAATGCCATCGATAATGCCATCGGCACGAAATGATCGGACAATCACTGTTGAAGTCAATTCGCCACTCGCCTGCAAATCCGGATATCCCGCAAAGCCCTGATCCAGGATCGCAATTTTCACTCCCGCGCCATCAGTGTTATGATCTAAACGGAAATTGACGGCATTTATTACAGCATCTCCCTCGGAGATTGCATCCGGGTAGGGGCGGTTAGGGATGTGAATGTAATTGATCGATGGCTCTGCTGCTAACTCGTTGAGTGTATTGGTTGGGATTAACGCTTGAATTTGATTTCCCGCATGAGTTTGAATTTCCCCGCCAATGTCTTGAACTTTCTTTACTCAGGACGAATTGTTGGAGACTGCCAATGTAGATAACTCCAGAGTTACTTGAACCTGATCTTCGGAACTCGGGTGATCTTGGTCAGCTTGGGACACCATAGAAAAAAGAGCAGAATCCAGTTTCGAATTCTGATTAATGGCAGAAGGGAGATTTAGATCTACAGAATTGCTGTGCGGGTTTGCCTTCGGAAACCCAATGCACAAAAAGCCTGCAAGCAGGCTGATAAAGAGTACATTATTTAGTTTCATGTTTCCCCTCCCAAAGGCTAGTGCTTACTTGATATTTCCCACCAATAATAGGCACCGATAACCATTTATATAATATAGATATTTTCCCCTCTTGTCAATCTGGCTTATAGTTGTATATAAACAAATCACTATTGTTCGCGTATACCACCCCACCCAGGTGACCCCGGAAGGACTCGAACCTTCAACCAATTGATTAAGAGGATTGGCTAGTCACCCCCTGTATATGGTATACCCAGCCATATGGGGGTATCTAGTCTATTGAATCCGTAGTTTTTATGACGGCCGATGGTGTCCAAAAACCAACTGCACCCGATCTGCACCCGGCATGAAGAAGGAAAGGCGACCAGCTTTTATACCCCACTTAAAGATTAGCTACTCGGATTATTTTACAAATTCATATCTGACCAGGTATTGACAACCATTTCATCGGGTACTTGACACAAAGCCACATCAGGATACAAGAAACAAAGCACCACGTCGGGTTGTGCTTGTAATGTTCTTTGAGCAGCCTGTGCATAGGCAGCCATCTGTACCAGATACCGCTTAGCATCCTCTTCTACTTCAGCATGTGGTGTCCATTTGGTATTCCAGTCCACGAGATGCCAGGCTCCGCTCCGGTCCTGGTAGAGAAGATCAATGACTCCATGCAAAATCCCGATATCTGCAGAAATTGAAAATGGCATTTCTTGATACCGTCTTTGGGCGTTTTCGATATCTCGATAGGCGTGATGGTCTTTCAAGTTTCGCAGCATTTGGAAGGAACGTTGTACGGCATCCACCAGGGCGTACCACCAACTCACCATGTCGTAGCGTGCTTTGGCTTTAGCCTTCGTTCGATGAACCTTGCTTATCGCCGCTTTACCACGCAAGGTATCTCACACTCACCCAACCCCGCCCACCTTACAAGAAGACTTTTCCATCAGATCATTGCGCCGCTAATGTTGCAATGATTTCCTCGCAGCCTCCCGCGCGCAGGTAGCCGGCATGTTCGTCAATCGTCTCAAACTTCCGTCCGACGATTTCGGAGCACTCAAACACATAATCGCTGCTTTTCAAAAATTTCTCGATTACTTCGCCAGCCCATGACTCCATGATATTTAATCCGATTTCATCATCGGGACGGTTCATTGCGTTGATCCAGATTGCGGCTCCTAATACCCCGCAGGCGCCGCCGCTCAAGCCAATCCCGCCCGCCAGCCCAGCCGCCATGACCGTATGCATCTCGGATGCGCCCATCCTTTGGGCCAGCATAGCCGAGCAGCTTACCGGAGGGGTTGCCGCGCTGATGTCTTCATCAGAAAGCGATGAGTTTATTGCATTAAATGCCAGTGGAGCGTATTTTGCAGCCATACTGAAGCAGTTTATCGGCCCGCCTTTGAACAGGAACTTGAGCACCTGACGCACCGGATTGTCTCCCTGAAAGTTCATATCCGTTATTTCAAGGCAGTTGATCTCATTTTTGGTCCGCGTACGGAATGATTCCAAGGTCTTTTGGGAAGCCAATAGTGCCGCGGTTTGTGCCTGCGGACCTGGGCCAAACAAGCGATGAGCCTGTGCTCCAGCGGCCAGCGCCGCGCCCCACAGCATGCCGCACTGGTAACCTTGGGTCCCTATGCCGCCCGCAAAGAGCATGCTCGCTTTCTGCTCGAGTTTCAATGGATGACCGAATGAGTCGTCGACGACGCTCATAATCGTTTCTGATCAGGTGCCCTCTTTGAGGAATTTACGTACTATTCCCAGCGATGATATCCCCAGTTGTGCATCGGCCATGAAGTCTCCTCTCGTAAATCAGTATTTGAATATCAGTCCGTGCACACCTACCTGCATAGCGTGGCAGTACCTGACTTCTCATATGGTGATAACGACTTTGCCCCTAGCGTGCCCCTTACCGATATAACCGAGAGCAGCTGGGGCTTCGCTCAGTGGGTATGTTTGGTCGATGACCGGCGTGATTTTGCCGGCTTCTATGAGTTCCTTCAAGACAATCAGGTCCTGGCTGTTTTCTGATGCAACATAAGGACGTCCCACCTGGTGTACGAACATCGATAGCACGAATGCCTTGATCACGTAACCGATGCCTGCATGACCGCTGTTAGGGACGATAACACCCTGGGGGGTGAGGGCGCGACGAAGGTCTGAGAATGAATGGTTGGCCACGTTGTCGAGGATGAGGTCGAAGCACGGTCCACTCTGCGTGAAGTCCTCTTTGGTGTAGTCAATGACGTGGTCTGCGCCGATCGATAGGACCATGTCGACGTTCTTCGTGCTGCACACGCCAGTCACCTCCGCCCCGAACGACTTGGCGATCTGGACCGCGAAAGTTCCGACCCCTCCCGCCGCACCATTGACCAAGATCTTCTCACCCTCCTGCAGATGCCCCGCATCCCGCAGACCTTGCAGGGCGGTCAGCGCTGCAGTGGGTACGGCCGCAGCTTGCTCGAACGTGAGGTTTGCTGGTTTCAAGGCTAACTTGCCTGCATCAGCACATGCATACTCAGTGAAGGTGCCTTGACAAGCACCAAAAACCTCATCACCGGTTTTGAACCCGGTCACTTGCTTGCCAACCTGCTCAACATGCCCGGCCAGATCCCATCCAGGAATATAGTCCTTGGGTTTTGGAAACCCGACCGACAGACGAGCGATCCACGGTTCGCCTTTCATAGAGAAGTAATCCCCTGCGTTAACGGATGCTGCGCGGATGCGCACAAGGACATCGTTATCCTCGACCGCCGGTTTTGCAACCTCTTTGAGGCTGAGGGCACTCGGTGAGCCATAGTCATTTTGAACGATTGCTTTCATGTATTCCTCCAATAAGAATTTGATCCAGCCATATTGAGCCTAGGTCTTAGTATAAGTTGGAAGATTTATTAGCGGTCCTGGGAAGCAAGCCATCGATAAAACATTGAATGGTTCCATCAGTCTAAGCAGTCAAAAATGACAGGACACAAGTATACCCAATTCCTCCTTCGTGGTGAACAATATCTGGTGGGTGGGTACTTCCCTTGAGGAGAAAGAGTTTCATGATGTTGCAGACTGATCATCTACCTGTTGAGCAGCAATTTTTTGACACCGCGCTCGCATATCGCTACATCGGTAGACGACAAATCATAACCCGCCATAATGTAATGAGGAAGGCTTGGGAATTATCCTCCCAATATTTGCCGGTCGATGAGGAAGTTGCCCCGGGTGACTCAACTCCGCAAGCTAACGCTATTCATCTTGCTGGTGCTGTCCAAAGGTGGTAGCTGTGGCGACACCATTCTCAAGGACGTGCAAGCACTCAGTGAGGGGTGGCTCGTTCACAGCACAGGCACTCTCCATTTTACCCTGACAAGCCTGCTGGAGCAGGGGGTGATCCGGAAATCTGCTGGCGATGGGTGGCTGGTGCAGGAGCTGTAAACACGAATCTTTGTGCAGATGTCCGGTGCCGCTAGTATTACCCTCTGACCCTGGACAGACGCCAGGTGTTGGAGCTGGAAATCAATCGTAAGGGTACGATATTGGCTGATGCCGATCAGTGAAGGAGAACCATCAGATCAATCTTACTTCACAGCGATAAACCTATTCCACAGGATTTCTATCTCCTACTTTTGTAGGATGTTAGTATCCACCAAAGAGAAAATCTCCACAGCATTCTGTTGGATGATGTGATTGTCAACGTATTGTTTTATAAACTAGTTAGGAAAGATGAAATAATCTTTCCACGGCAGAGCCTAAGTATTGATAATGTAAAAGGAGTAAGATATGAACATAAGACAATTAATTCCTCGAACGGTCATATGGACGCTGATTGTCACCCTAGCGCTCACAACCGTCATGGCTGCTCTCCCCTCCTCAGCTCAAGCAGAATCTACTGAAGCTGTTTGTAAGAAAGACCATATCGTAAAAGTGGGTGAGACAATCTACCGGATAGCTAGGCATTACGGGCTTGGCGTATACCGGCTTGCCAGGGCAAATAATCTTGAAAAGCCCTATCAGATTACTGCTGGGCAGACTCTATGTATACCCGCTACACCGGCGCCAAGCTCAAACTTCAGTTGGACAGTCAGATACTCAAGTGATCAAATCAAGATCAGTGGGACAGATTTCAAGAAACAACATCTATTTTTTGTCAAAGTGCGGGAGAATGATACCAGCGCATGGTATAAGCTGAGCAAGGTCATAACAGACCGTCAGGGTGAACTTACAACCAAGCTTAATGTGCCTAAAGATCTGTTAAAGAAACCCAAGTTGACTGTGTGTTTGAAAGATGGGATTACAGATTACCTATCATGTAAAACGGTGTACAAGCAGTAACTTGGGGTGAAACGTAGACCTGAGCAATACCATGTTGCTCACCAGACAACCAATGCCGGGCATTATGCCCGGCATTTTTCGATCATCCCCCAGCGGGATAGAGAATCTGGCTGGTATCCAATTCTCGGGAAAATAAACATATTTTGGGGGAGTTGTGATGTGGCAACTCTATAATGAGTTAATTTTTCCGTGTGGATGTAATATCGAGGATGTGAGCTAAAGCCACAGCTGGGGTAGGTATGTTCATCCCAATTACTAGCAGCTGGCTGAAAATTTGGCAGCATAACTTTCCACACCCTATTGTATCTGCGGGCGAATACATCTATACTACGGGTGGATACTTTCCGCTCACCTTGGAGGACAGTCCATTTTAGGCAACCGGATCTGAAATCGATTGTGCCAGATCACGCAGCTGAACAAGGGAGCACATTGTAAACTGACCCTAATCTCCGTCCAGACTGTCCCTTCTACATATTGGCCATGCCCAGCATAGTCTTGGTGGACCGCACGCGACGAAGATCATTGATTAATCTTACTATGGCAAGGTCAAAGTCATTGAGTCATTGTCATCGATGATACAGGACATATCTGATCTGTACGGAGGGGAAATCCACTGGTAACAATAATCCGGAGTATGGTTGAGTTTCGGGTAATGAAAACTATTGAAGGTTGGAGGCACCGCCATTGAAGTCGTTAATATTTGTATTCCAATCCACACGCAAATATGCGGGTGTGCTTACCTTGACAATAATCAGTATGCTGTTGCTCGTCGGAGTACAGTTGTTAGCTCCTTGGCTGGTCAAAACAATGGTAGAGATTGTTACCAATCCGGTTGGAGCCCAGATTGACCTAGCACGTATTACACAATTGGCATTGCTGGCATTGCTCGTTTATTTATTACGGGCTGTTCTACAGTTTATCCGTAGTTATATGGCTCACGTTGCCGGCTGGAGTGTGGTCGCAGACGTCAGAACCAAGGTTTATGAACATATACAACGTTTATCGCTTCGATTCTATGAAGAGAGGCAAACCGGGCAATTGATGTCTCGAGTTGTAAACGATACAGATTTGATTGAGCACCTAATCGCTCATGCTGTGCCGGATATGATCGCAAATACTTTTTTGCTGGTTGGGGTGATTGTGATTTTGGGGAATATAAATTGGCAGCTCACCTTGTTCAGTATGATCCCGGTCCCATTGATCGTGTTTGCGGTGCAAGGATATACTAAATATGTACGACCTGCTTTTCGAACTCGACAAGCCGAATTGGGGGAACTCAATGCATCACTCAACGACAATCTCTCTGGTGTTCGAGAAATCAAAGCGTTTACACGCGAGGAAAACGAATCAAATCGGGTCAGCACCCATATCATTGGTTATCGAGATTCAATGTTACGAGCTTTGCGCCTGATGGCAACTTTTCATCCGTTTGTTGAGTTTTCAACTTCATTGGGCACAATCGTATTGATATATTTTGGGGGGCGATTAGTTTTGAATCAGACTTTGGCGATCGATGAATTAGTGGCTTTTTTTCTCTACCTTGAATTACTTTACCAACCGGTGCGCGCGTTAAGCGGGGTGTGGGAAAGCGTTCAGCAGGCATTGTCTGGCGCAGAACGTGTGGAAGAATTACTGGAAGAAGCACCTGACATCACTGATAAACCAGGTGCAATCGAATTGAAGGGCAGAGCCGAGGGGGCGCTATTGTTGAAAGGTGTTGGTTTCCGCTATTCCGTTGGTAACACCATATTAGAAGATATCAATCTGAATATCCGCCCAGGTATGGTAGTTGCCTTAGTAGGTCCAACAGGGGTTGGTAAGACCACATTGGCAAACCTGATTCCTAGGTTCTATGACGTCTGCGAGGGTTCAATAATGCTAGACAGCCATGACATACGAGACTTGGCTATAAAAAGTCTTCGTCAGCAGATCAGTATGGTCTTACAAGATGTTTTTCTCTTCCATGGAACAGCAGGTGATAATATTTTATTTGGCCGGCAGGACGCTACCAAAGAAGAAGTGACCGCTGCTGCCAAGATCGCAAACGCACACGAATTCATCATGGATTTGCCAGATGGATACGACACCTTTATTGGGGAGCGCGGCGTAAAACTATCAGGAGGCCAAAAGCAGCGTATTGCCATTGCCCGCGCTGTCCTGAAAGATGCCCCCATCTTAATTCTGGATGAAGCCACTTCATCCGTAGACACCAAAACCGAATTGTTGATCCAACAGGCATTAGAGCAATTGATGGTGGGCAAAACGGTGATCGTGATTGCCCACCGTCTCTCAACAATTCGTAATGCGGATCTAATTGTTGTTCTGGATGGAAGCCGGATTGTCGAATCAGGCACCCATGAAGAGTTAATGAACAATGATGGTCTATACAAGCGTTTGAACCAAGTTCAGATGCTGGTTGAACCATTTTGGCTTGAGGTGGGAGTGAAAAACGCAGTGTAAATTGTGTAATTTTGCAGAGTTCTAAGGTGCTTCAATTGCTATAAGGTGGTCTTGAAATGCTAGGACCAATGGTTTCAGTATTTATGAGGGATTCCAGAAAATTTGATAGACGGAATGCCGATATATCAATTCCTGATAACTGGAGAGGCGGGTAGAGTTCCTTTAGGCGGATGGCTGATTGCCCACCCCGCATCCGACATCGAGCAAAGACCGTGCAATCTCCTTGGCTAGTACATCTACCAGATTGCCGTGCTCAAAGAAATAGGCATGCAAGGAGACCGAACGATCAGCACTAAGGTAATCATGCAGCCAAGCTTCTGAATTTGAGTGCTTCTGAGTTAGATTAGTCAACAACATCTACGGGTCATCCAAGTTCGTCTTCTACAATGCTCTCTTTTTGGCTCGATTGTGAACTACAGTCGCAGCCCAGTTGAACTTACCTTGCTGCACAGGCAACGCAGCGATAGGGGGGTTCGACCTCACCAACATCCAAAGCAGGCTCTGCTTCACCCTCGCAATGATTGTGCTGCCCGATGATCATGTGTAACAGCAATCGGACACGTATTTACGCTCGCTTGCTGGTCGCTCTAGAAGCGAGCGCTGAAGGAGGCTGGCAGCCATGTTGGTTTGACTCAACTCACTTGCCTCTCCAGAACTCCTGTATCACCCGGTAATCTATTAGGATTATTCCTTCTTCTGCTACGATATCTTTCGCCTGTTGAGCGGTCCAAAAATCAAAATCCGACTGGCGCTCATGATTATCTGCGGGCTCAATGGCCAGCAGCTCCGTATTGTCGAGCCCAGGATGGACCGCCCACTCACTCAGACCAGCCGGCAGCTCACGCAGCAGTTGAGTATAACGAACGGTTATACTGCTTGGATCCATACCATAGCTGTCTAAAAAGTCGTAATCAACGGCAGGGAAACCTTGGCTTTGCAATTCTTCGATCGCAGGTCGCCCGATTACACGAAGCGCCAGCCCATATTCTTTTGCCAGCCGGATCATCAGATCAAGTATATCGATCCTATCACCGAAACGCAGTGTATGCCAATCCAGGTGTGTGGGTTTGAGATCGGCTGCCAGCACGGTTTCGATCTGCGTCCGGAATTCCACTTCCAGCTGCTCCAACTTCACCTGGGTGAGAAACACTGGCGTAGCTGCAAATTTATAGAAATATCCAGCTCGATCAACAAGGGAAGGCACCTTTTACTTGGGAGTGATCGGACCCCAGCAATAGTCATCTGGGTCGCTGATGAAGGTGAGGTGTACACCAAAAGGAAATTCAGGTTGATCTCTGAGAAAGTGCATGGCGTGCAGGACCCAAGGGCCGGGTACCATCAAGGTCGTTGAGCGGACCAGTCCTTCCTGGAGGGTGCGCATAACGGCTTCATTTACCGAATTGCACATCCCAAAATCATCTGCGTTGATGATGAGCAGGCGTGCGTCGGCCGGATATCCCAGCAGACGGTTTGTTAATTACTTGTTCTTCGCCAAGATCATCTCCCCACTCAATCTCTCCCGCGGCCGGGTTTGGCATGCTGACCCCCACCCCTTCCAAGTTGTTTAACAAATACCGCTGTTTATTAACACTGGTAATAGTTAGGTAGTGCTGCTGTTAACTAGGACCTGTTATGAGCAACATAGCCATTATGCAATACCTTTTTCATCGGCTGATATTCAAGCCCCTCGCCCTCAAAACTGTTCATCTTTCTTACGCCCGTCGATTTTTTATAACCCACCGCCTGATAAAATGGGACCGCATATAAAGTCGACATCAACCGGATCACGCCTGATCCCTGGCTGATACAGTCACGCTCAAATCTCTGGACCAATCTGCGCCCGATTCCCTGGCGATGGTGATCTTGACTCACAAACAAGCTCTGCAGCTTGTCCTTTCTGCCCCTCAGCACACCCACAATCTCGGCTTCTGCTTCTGCTACAAATACCATCGCTGCTCTAATGACCCTGGCAATCTCTTCCTGGTGAGATTTCTCCAGTGAGTTGGCGTACTGGAAAGGACCTAAAAATGCGCAAATTTCTTCCGGAGCAGCAAATGAAAGATTAAATGTACTGTACGTGTTGGCGATAAGGATACCAACCTGGTTTGCATCTCTCTCTCGATACTCACGGATAACGATCATATTTCCTTTGCCTTCCAAGATAATTGTTCGCTTTGATGATATGTCTTCCAATATCAGTTTGCTAACTCGTCGCTTTGAAAGCGAGCGCTGAGGGCGTCTGGCAGCCGACGATCGCCGGGGCTTCGTGATTGAGCTCGTCGTTCTCGAGAGCTGCGACCATGAATAGGGCATAGTCTACCCGACGCGTCATATTGCTCTCGAGGATCGGGTCGCCTACGTGCCGGCTCCACACTGGCAGTCCTTGACTCTCACCCTCTTCAAGATCGCTCCCGCGTACGACTGTCCAGCGCGTGTCGCTTGCAAACACCCGCCAGCAGGCTTCCACCTGGTCGTTGATGTCCACGACGCGAGCTAGCCGCCCGAGCCAGCTGGTGGCCTTCACGACCGCTTTGAAGGCCCCCGAGTACACGTCCTGGCCGTCCCGCGTAATATGCCAGCCGCAGGAGAATATGAGGCGCGCGCCTGGGCGCGCGTGGTCTAGTACCGCTTGGGCCGTTCCCGACGAGTACTGGTGAACCCCCCAAGGTACCAGCACGGTGAGCACCCCGTCACATCCTACGACCGCCTTTTTGATGATCTCGCGGTTGTTCGTCGCTCCGGGAATGACGGTGATGCGCCACTTGAACGCATTGAGTTTGCCTACACTGCTCTCCCGACAAACGCCAACCACCTCGTAGCCCCGATCCAGCGCGAGCTGCACCATGTACTGCCCGAGCATCCCGGATGCCCCCACGATACAGACCTTCTTCATAATCATCATATTCATCCTATCGCGTTCTCTAGGAATTTGGCCATGGTTGCGGCGCGTAATCCTAGCGCTCCACTGACCAGCGCCAATATATGACCTAATTTTAATGCTCTTATGAAAAAAGTATTTTTAATGACATCTTGTCTGGTCATTATATTAATGAACTACCCCTATTCTCAGAAGCACTTGACGGGTTGACAACCAAATTTATTGCTGCAATATCTCTTCTTTGGAATATTATACAATCATCTGTTGTGCGATAAGTGAAGCTCTCAATTAGAGCAAGACCTCCACCTTCAAGAAGATTAAATCACCCACGTCCGGTTGACACGTGGTTATAAATGATGTTGGCTGACATCAAAAGTGAACATAGGGGTGCTTCACAACTGAATAAACCTTCCCCTGGTGTCGATGTCCCGTGGGCATCGGTCGGGTGTCGGGGGGAGTGGGGTGGAGGTCTCTGTGCCACCTGCATCTCACAGTCACCCGCACAACCTATCAACCCGTCTAAATCGAGGCGAACTTTTTGCATTTAACGAAGGGAGGTGAATACCATGCTGCAAGTCCATATCCTGGGCCGCTGTGAGTTCTGCGGCGGCCAAGCCTACGTCTATGCCTGCGAGTTCGTAGATGAGAGCGCCGAGTCGTATCCCCGCTATATGCACTGTGCGTACTGCATGGAGGCGGGTGAACTCTATAAGTGGGTGACCCTGGATGAGTTCACCAAGCTGCTCCAATAGGAGTAATGCCCTCACGAGCACCCATCCGAAGATTGTCCAAGAGCGATTAGGTCATGCTTCCATTAGTTTGACGCAAGACACCTACTCGCATGTTATCCCGACAATGCAGGAAGAAGTGGCTGCCAAGATCGATGATCTTCTCACCCCAATCGATGTTAGTGCAGAACTGGTTGGAAAGTAAATGTTTCGGGTTACTGTCAGGTTACTGTCAAAAAAGAACCCCCCAGTATTGGGAGGTTTCTATTACCCACATATATGGTGGTTATTAATATTCTTACCCCCACCCAGGTGACCCCGGAAGGACTCGAACCTTCAACCAATTGATTAAGAGCACCCGAAAGGGTCATCTACACCCCGCATATGGGGGTATGACGTCTATTGTATCCAATATATGGGGGTCAATTAATCTATTGAATCCATAATATCCATGAAGGGTGATGATGTTCAAAACCCACGTGCACCCGATCCGCTCCCGGCATGAAGAAGGAAAGGCGATGCTGCTTGTCATCGACAAAAACATAACCCATTGTCTATTTGGAGGGATCTTGAAGGTACAGAAATAATCAATATTGGGTCGTCCATGAGTATTAATGTTATAATGTTTGTCAACTAAGTCGGCTTAACTTTTGCGCCCCTAAAAAATGAGCCGAATTTCTATCAATTCCATTTACCCAAAGGAGATTTATTATGAAACGCTGGAAACTTGTCTTGCCAGTTGTCACCCTGATCCTGGTGCTGGCGGCGCTCACGACGGCGGCGATAGCATCCTCTTCACAAGCGGAGATAGTTGCCAAGTGTGAAGGGCTATTTGGTAGTGTATTTGGTGCACCCAACGGCGAGCCATTGGGGATTTGCCAGTGGGATATGGCAATCATCAATGCCGGAGATAGCAGCTTCGCGCATGCTACAGGTGCAGGGGTCATGGTTGGAGTAATCGACAGCGGTGTTGATTTTTATCACCAAGATATCGCCCCCAATTTAGATGTAGACCTTTCCTGCTCCTTCATTTTTGATGATACTCCGACAGCCGACCCGGCAGAGGTTGCCAATGGAGATTGCACGAACAAAGCTGCCGTACAGGATCTCAATGGTCACGGCAGTCACGTGGCCTCCAATATTGCCGCACCTGTAAACGGGGTTGGTATTGCAGGTGTAGCGCCTGAGGCTACTATCGTGGCATTAAAGGCATGCACCGAAGTTGGTTATTGTTTTGCCGATTCGGTGGCCGCAGCTTTGCGATATGCTGGTGATATGCAGTTGGATATTGTAAATTTGAGCCTGTATGCCGATCCTTACCTGTATTACTGCAAGAATGATGCGACCCAGCGGGACATCCTCAGAGACTTACAGGATGCAGCTCGCTACGCCCGCCAGAAAGGCGTACTGATCGTCTCTTCTGCCGGAAATGAGGCCAGTGATTTGCAGCACCCAGTTATGGATGATTCCAGCCCAGACTGGCCTCCAGGTGCAGCTGAAGTGCGCGATGTTGGAAACAACTGCGTAGTTGTCCCAGCAGAGCTGCCGGGAGTAATGACCGTCTCAGCAACCGGCCCAGTTGGGTATCCAGGATACGACCTGTGGATCGCTGACTACTCCAGCGTGGGTATGTCCCGTGTAGATGTAGCTGCCCCCGGTGGAGATTACAACCGGGCGACAGGCACCAGACAGGATGCCGTTTTAGGAGCGCTCTCGAGCACTAGCGATGTTGACAATGGCATCTGGGACTTCTACGATTTTCTGGAACAAAATGGCGGACCCGGTTTTGACGGGCTTACTGTCCTGGATGACGGTGGCTACCGTTATGCCTACTTGAACGGTACATCGATGGCCGCCCCACATGCAGCTGGGGTAGCAGCCCTGGTGAAGCAGCAGCACCCGGGCTGGGGACCGGATGCGATCAAGGCAGCAGTCCAGCGCACAGCCCAGCATCTTGATTGCCCGACCAGTTCGTTATCAGGGGATCCGCGCGTATGTTATGGGAACGGTGGCCGCACTTCCTTCTTTGGCCATGGTTTGGTAGATGCAGCCGCGGCAGCACAAGAGTAATATACAAATAAATGATAGTAACAGCGGGCTAGCCATAAATCGGTTAGCCCGTTTTCTATTACACCTTAGAAACAGTTATATTTAGTTTACTTATCAAATTACACGCATAACCAGATACTAACTTACAAATAGCACTTAGGATCGATATAAAAATTTACAGTGAAGTTGTCGTTAATGCAGCCACTCACGTCCTACGCTTGTATTAATGAGGAATTGTGACTTGCTTCAACATCCCAGTCCAAAGATTAGTTACTTATATAATTTTTCGTATTCATTTCTGACCATGCATTGACATAAATTTCATCGGGTACTTGACACAAAGCCACATCAGGATATAGGTAACAAAGCACCACATCGGGTTGTGCTTGCAATGTTCTTTGAGCCGCCTGTGCATAGGCAGCCATCTGGACCAGATACTGCTTAGCATTCTCTTCTATATCAGCTTTGGGTGTCCATTCAGTTTTCCAATCCAAGAGATGCCAGGCTCCGCTCTGGTCTTGGTAGAGAAGATCGATGAGCTTCTCACCCCGATCGATGTAAGTGCGGAATTGGTTGGAAAGTGATTGATTCGGGTTACCGTCAGGTTACTGCCAAAAAGAACTTCCCAGTATTGGGATGTTTCTATTACCCACATATATGGTGGTTATTAATATTCTTACCCCCACCCAGGTGACCCCGGAAGGACTCGAACCTTCAACCAATTGATTAAGAGCACCCGATTTGGTGATCTATCCCCTATATATGGGGGTATAATGTACATTATGTCCAATATATGGGGGTATTTTAGTCTATTGAATCCATAATATCCATGACGGGTGATGATGTCCAAAATCCAAATGTACCCAATCCGCACCCGTCATGAAGAAGGAAAGGCGATGCTACTTGTCATCGATAAACGACATGACCAATTGTCTATTTGCATGCCTCTAAAACGCATAAGAATGATCAATATTGGGTCGTCCATGAGTATTTATGTTAGAATGTTGGTCTGCTAACTCGGCTTTTCATTAACGCCCCTAATAACTGAGCCGAATTACTATCTATTCCATTTCACCAAAGGAGATAAACTATGCAACGCTGGAAACTTGTCTTGCCAGTTCTCACCCTCATCTTGGTTCTGGTCGGCCTTATGCCAGTTGATTCTCTTTCCCTTGCCCTGGGCGACTCATCCAGTCCGGGTGACCTGGACACCACCTTCGGCAGCGGCGGCATCGTCACCACCCGCATCAGCACCGGACCGGGGGAGAATGCCGCCACTGGCGTCGCTATTCAATCAGACGGCAAAATTGTGGCGGTGGGGTATGCCCCCAGCACCACTTATGACTTTGTTGTAGTGCGCTACACTACTTCCGGCACGCTGGACGCCACCTTCGCCAGCGGCGGCATCGTGACCACCTCCATCGGCACCGGCAACGACTACGCCCGGGGCGTCGTCATACAACCAGACGGCAAGATCGTGGTTGCGGGGTCTGCTTACGGCGGCAGCAACCTTGACTTTGCCGTGGTACGCTACACGATCTCCGGTGCGCTGGATTCCACCTTCGGCAGCGGCGGCATTGTGACCACCCCTGTCGGCCTCGACAACGATTATGCCAATAGTGTCGCCATCCAGCCGGACGGCAAAATCGTGGTGACGGGGTCTACTTACAATGGCAGTGACAGGGATATTGCCGTGGTACGCTACACCGCCTCCGGTATGCCAGACTCCACCTTCGGTACCAACGGTATCGTGACCACCCCTATTGGCTCCGGCAACGATTATGCCGGTGGCGTCGCCATCCAACCGGACGGCACGATCGTGGTGGCCGGGTCTACTGACAACGGCAGCGATGATGATATTGCCGTGCTGCGCTATACCGCATCCGGCACACTTGACCCTACCTTCGGCAGCGGCGGAATCGTGACCACCAACATCAGCTCCGGTGATGACTTTGCTGGCAGCATCGCCATCCAGGGGGGTGGCAAAATCGTGGTGGCGGGGCAAGCCCACAACGGGGTTGATTACGACTTTGCTGTGCTGCGTTACACTGGCTCCGGTGCGCTGGACCCCACCTTTGGCAGCGGCGGCATCGTCACCACCCCTGTCGGCCCCGGCACGGATTATGCCAATAGTGTCGCCCTCCAGCCCGGCGACAAAATTGTGGTGGTAGGGCAAGCCCACAACGGGGTTGATTACGACTTTGCTGTGCTGCGTTACACCGGCTCCGGTGCGCTGGACGCCTCCTTTGGCAGCGGTGGCATCGTCACCACCCCCATCGGCCTCGGCAAGGATTATGCCAGTGGCGTTGCCATCCAACCGGATGGCAAGATTGTTGCGGCGGGAGGGACCAATAACGGCAGTGATGATGACTTTGCCGTGGCACGCTATCATGCCGGATACTTTCTCTACCTGCCGCTGGTGCTCAACAACGACTAATCTGGACTTTATCTAACCGGAACCTTTCAAGTTGAATAACACACGGCTTCAAAAAAGCGGTTGTTCAAATCTCCGGATGGGATATTTGCATGTCGGATTCCGAAGATGACCTGCAAAAACTCCAGTACTGCCAAATCTGACGACGGAACTAGTGCAATGGCATCCGATAAGGTTGGCGTAGGTTTGACATACCCAGCCGCTTGTCTGACAGGGATGGTACCCTTGGCTTGAGATTGGTGAGCCAGTAAAGTGATCCAAGAAAACAAGCCCAACCAAATTGGATGTGATGCGAGTGATGGCTTTGTCTGACCATTGACGCTGGGTTTCGACGCCCAGATGGGTACGTACTTCCTGGAAAATAACTTCGACCTGCCAGCAAACACTCCTCAACATGCCAGTCAAAAGCTTCAGGCTATTCGGGATGTTGCTGGTAATCAAACTCGACACCATGATTTCAACCACTCCCAATTAGCAAACTGCGGAGCTAAGCTCGGGTCGGCTGCCAGCCGATCTCCTTGACATCTATATGAGGTGATGCATTCTCCAAGATTTCTCGCACACGAGCTATCTCATCTGCATTGATTGTGTGGGCCATCCCAGGATATGTTCGAAGATCCACCTCAGCGCCCATTCTTTGGAAAACAGCAGCTGTATCAAGGATGAGATCGTGTGATACCCAGGGGTCGATATCACTACCTCCGATGAAGACAGGCATATTTTCAAACGAACCCCGGTAATTTCGGGGCATCCCTTTTGGACCGATCAGCGCGCCACTGAAAACAAATAAGCCACCGTATTCCCTAGCATTTCTAGCAACATATTCTGAAGCCAGGCAGGCGCCTTGTGAAAACCCGCCAAAGAAGATCTGCTGGTTTGATATTCCTTCTTCGTGCGCGGTTCCCACGAGGCTATCGATTAGAGCCAGTGCAGAAGATAGATCGGGTTCGTTGGCTTCCAGTGGTCCGAAGGCGGTTTGAGGATACCAGCGATTTAATCCAGCTTGTGGAATAATAAATCGAACTCCGTCCATGCTTAAGGCTTCAGCGATGGGGATCATTGCCTCAGCACTGCTACCACGGCCATGAAGAAAGATTACGATCCGGCTAGCGCGGTCAATATTGGCACCAATCGTGATCGTGGGCTGTCCTTTATGGATGTCCATAAACTACCTCTTTAGCTGCAATAGGGACTAAACCAGCTTCAATTTCCTGGCGGCGTCCTTCCAAGAAGGGCGGTAGGATCAATTTTTCGCCAAGTTTTTCTGGTGTCTCGTCGACCGCGAAACCGGGTCCATCAGTGGCGATTTCGAATAAGATCCCATTCGATACCCGAAAATAAATTGATCGGAACCAGAAACGATCAATCAAGTTGCTGACAGGCAGACCAACCTGGGTTAAGTGCGCATGCCATTGTTTTTGGGACTCAAAGTCGGGTACCCGAAAAGCGACATGGTGCGTGCCACCAGCTCCCAAGCGCGATCTTTCCAACTGGGGTTGTTCTAGTATCCAAACTTCTGTACCGGGACCACCTTCTTTGGTTGTCGAATAAATGACTGCATTTGACTCACTGTCAATCCACGCTGCGCGGGACAGTTCTTTATAATTCAAGATCTTCTTGAATATATTATCTAATGAGCTTATGGAAGGTACTGATAGGATAGCACTGTAAAAACCTCGTAGGGCGAACTCGTCTGGAATATCGGGCTTCTGCCAGATTTCACCCTGGAACTCAGCACCCTGGTCGTTGACCAAATATAGCTGTTGACCTTCAAAGTCTTCAAATGGCAAGAGCTGCCGGTCTGCGAATGTCGTGATCTCATCTCGTTTTATACCGAATTCATCAAGTCGCTGAGACCAAAATTCTAATGCCGCTTGACTGCCCACACGAAATGCAGAACCGGCAATGCGATCCGTCCCGCGGATATTCGGTCCGATATGGGGCCAATCAAAAAAGGTCATATCCGTACCAGGACTGCCATTTTTATCAGCGTAAAAAAGGTGATAGGCAGATACATCGTCCTGATTTACCGATTTCTTTACCAAACGTAATCCCAATACCCGCGTATAAAAATCAAGGTTTTCTGAAATCCTTGCAGTGACCGCAGTGATATGGTGTATTCCTGTTAATTGCATAATATTTCCTCATTCAGTTATTTATTCATCCTATTTAGGTAAATTATACCAAATTAACCTAAAGATGTCCAGGTTTTGCCCAGGTATTGTAAGTTAAAGTTTTATTAATTTTCCCAATTGAACACCAGGTGATTCCATGCCTGCTTACGATAGGATGAATACCAAACCCTACCTCATTCATTACTATCATTGCCGCCATTTGCCTTTATATATAATAAAGAAGCAAAAGATTTCTGAAGAGATGTGCAAACCAGTCGGATTGAAGCCTGTAACCTAACATGACTCGATTCTTGCATCTTTTCCAATTCACTTAGCTGAAACGTGGGATTATGAAACTAAAAAAAACACCCTGGCATAGAACACAATACGATGGAATATGGATATGTCTGAGAAAAAATCAATAATCATTATCGGCGAGGGGGTTGCTGGCTTATCGGCAGGGTGTTATGCCCAGATGAATGGATATAACAGCGTAATCTTCGAACTTCATGACCTGCCTGGAGGAGTGTTACAGCCTGGGAGCGTAATGGATATGTTTTCGACGGCTGTGTCCACTACCTGTTCGGATCCGGAGAGGACCAGCCCTTCAACCAATTGATTAAGAGCACCCGAAAGAGTCGTCTATGCCCTGTATATTGGAGCAACACGTCTATATGTCCAATATGGGGATAATGTTATCTTTTGAATCCATAATATCCATGACGGGTGATAGTGTCTAAGGGTCAACCGCACCCGATCTGCACCCGGCATGAAGAAGGAAAGGCGATTTACTTTTAATGTCCCTGCTCAAAGATTAGTGGAGGAGATCTTCGTATTCATATCAGACCAGGCATCTACAACCATTTCATCGGGTACTTGATACAAAGCCACATCAGGATACAAGAAACAAAGCACCACGTCGGGTTGTGCTTGTAATGTTCTTTGAGCAGCCTGTGCATAGGCAGCCATCTGTACCAGATACTGCTTAGCATTCTCTTCTATATCAGCTTTCGGAGTCCATTCGGTTTTCCAGTCCAATAGATGCCAGGCTCCGCTCTGGTCCTGGTAGAGAAGATCGATGATTCCATGCAAAATTCCAATTTCTGCAGATAGTGTAAATGTCAGTTCATGATATCTTCGTTGGGCGTTTTGAATATCTTGATAGATGTGATGGTCTTTTAAGTTTCGCAGCATTTGGTAGGAACGTTGTACTGCATCCACCAGGGCGTGGGAGAAAACGCCCTCTCGTCGTGCATAGCTCTCAAGCAAGTGGAACAAATCTCCTTCTGAATACGCCAGGCAATCCCAGTGTGCTAATGCTCGGTGGACGATGTTTCCGATAAGATAACCTGGTGCACGTGTTGATTTCGCTGCTCGCTGGTTTGCCCAGATCGCAGGTTGAATTTCCGGGAAATCTCTATCTTCCCGGCTTAGCAATTGCTCTAAATGGGTTATTGCAACCGATTGGGGTTGTGCTTTCGAGAGATAGCGGTTGAGCTAATTTCGGGATGGTCTTTAACTTCACCGCTTGACGAATGGAATCCACGACAACTTGCTCCCGCTCCTCAGGAGCCATAGGGCGAAATACCTGGATGGCAAAATCCTCACAACTGTGGATTTCCTCCTCTGGACCATCTTCATCGATGCCCCACGCATCCAGCGCATCTGTCAACCAGGAGCCTTTATTGCCCAATTGCCCGGATAAAATCAGCAGATCAGCGGCGCGAGTGCAGGCCACATATAATAGTCGTTTGCGCTCGGCTTCTTCCATACGATCGTACAGCCACTCCCCCCAGGCATAACTGGCAGGTTTTTGCCAATCCCCATATTCATCCCGCACTCTGCATACCAGTCCAAATGCTGGATCGTGGAGCAAATACGGAGATCCAAATCCACCGCCCTTCTTTCTCCCCATGTCAGCAACAATTATGACCGGATATTCCAATCCTTTCGAGGCATGGATGGACATCAACTGAACCGCGCCACTTTCGGGTTCTCGTCCTAAAGCTTCACCTTCACGTGCCTCGCGGGCTTTCAGCTCGCGGATTCGGCGCAAGAAGCCAGTGATGCTGACACCACCTCGTTCACGCGCCAGCGAAAGAAACTTGTTTACATTCACCCTCTGCCGGCCTGTTTCGCCATCATTTAGGGCCAGCGTAGCCTCATAGCTGGTAGCGTCCAGCGCTTCCCGCAGCAATGACCAGACGTCGACTCTCCCTGCCAGTTTCCAAAGGCTCTCCAGAATGTCATGAGCCCTGGCTACCAAATCTGCCTGGGTGGTATTTGGAGGTTGGGATAAGGCTGACCTCATAGAGATTGGTGATTGGGCAAGTTCTCCGTTCGCTGTATGCCAACGCAGCTGGTAGAGGGTCTCATCATTCAATGAAAACATGGGTGAACGAAGACAGGCCGCGAGATTCAAATCGTCTAATGGATTAGATAATGCAGCCAGCAGGGCAAGCAAATCCTGGACCTCGGAGGTATCATAATAACCTCGGCCGCTAACTGTCAGGTACGGCAGCCCAGCGTTCTTGAACTCAGCTTCGTAAAGCGGCAAATTCGTCGTCGCCCGAAATAGAACTGCTGCATCCCCGTATTCAAAGGGACGATATACATCATGTTCTTTATCCCAGACGAGGAAATTCGATTCCTTTAGCTGGATCAGTCGTTGGGCGATCCATTGGGCTTCCCATAACCGGGCATCTTCGGCATTAATCCTTTGGTCTTCGTGATCTTTTGTTGGAAGCAGGAGCATCTCAACCGGGTTGGGTAATTCAGGATGGACACCCCGCTGTGCCTTCAGGGGTCCTGGAGATGCTTCAAAGTCAGCATGTTCTTCTCCCATTGGTTGAAGAACTCGGTCGAACAGGTGGTTTGCAGCCTGCACGAGGCTGTGGTGCGTGCGGAAGGATGTGCTGAGTCGTTCCGCAGGATGTCCAGTAACCGCTGTAATATCATCAGACGTGTGGCTGAAAACGCTAACCTGTGCCTGGCGGAACCGGTAGATGCTTTGTTTGGCATCTCCAACTACAAAAAGCTTGCCAGGATCATCGATTGGCGCCAGGGCATAAACGATACGCTGTTGCACCAGATTGGTATCCTGGAATTCATCTACCATCAGATGATTGATGCTGCTCAAATAATTCTGTAAGCGCGCTGCTCGGGGAGCCTGTTGTAATAAACGTTCTGTGAGCAGCTCAAGATCATCAAAATCAAGCGCTTGCTGCGACTCCTTGATTTCAGTATAGGTCAGATCAAGACGCTCCCATAACATTTTCCAAAGTTGTAAATGTTGAGCTGCCGCCTGGTCAAAAGGACCGATTTCTTGCAGAAATCCTTTTTTTTCTAACGTTTTAGCAACACTTTGTAAGGGTTCAAGCAGCTCCTTGGAGAGATAGGATTTCCCGTCTGTCCCACCCCAATTATCCGCCCGACCACCGCTCCGTTTGATCGTCAGCCATTGGGTTACAGCATCAAGGAATTCTCCTTTACCTACGGCATTTGCGCCAGCCTGGGCTGCCTGAACGGCTGGGGCCAGCTTGTCGGTCGGATCCTGAATTGGGATATTTTGTATCTCTGCACAAATATCATAGAGGCCTGGATTTTCATGTATTTGCTCCTGCCAAAGCCCCTGACACATTTGCTCAATACCAGTTCTCCACCTTTCCAAAAGAGAAGCAGGGTCACCTAAATCGTTAAATATCTGGTGGAGTGTCCCCCGTTTGCTGAGCATGGATTCCATCTCTGCTCGCAGATCAAATATCCGCAAAGAGGCTAAAAGTTCCAAAGCCGGGTGATCTTCTTCATCAAGTGCTTTAATCGTCTCTTGAATTGCTTGTTCTTTCAGGAGATCAGCTTCCTGTTCGTCCAATACCTGAAAGCGAGGATCGATTTCAGCTGCGATCGAGTTCTCGCGCAGGATCCTTGCACATAGGCTGTGGATGGTGCTGACTTGCATTCGATCCATATTTAAACGATGGTTCTGCCAGTGTGCAACTTTCGGATTTGTGCGAGCTTTGTCTTCAATTGCTTTGCGCAGGCGAGAGCGCATCTCACGTGCGGCTTTTTCGGTAAATGTGATCGCTACTATGCTCTCTAGTGCCCACTCTGGGTGTGTCTCCAGCAAATGCATAAACCGTTGAACAAGCACCCAGGTCTTGCCCGTACCTGCTCCAGCTTCCACAATAAGCGCTCTGTCTATGGGTCTCAATGGCCACACTTTGTTCGGGAGTAGGCTTCATGCCAGACCTCCCTGACGTGCCTTGTAAATGCTCTGCCTGGTCACCCGGCAAATTGGTCCATAATCGCAGTAGCTGCGACATGAATAGGCTCCCGCAATTGGTTTTTCCGGTGCACTGGGAAATATCCCTGAACGCACTCGTTTAACGCTCCAGGCGGCTTGTTGGATGGCTGCTTCAGCCAACTCGTCATCACGAACCTTACCCTGGAAGCGTAAACTGCCGCTGGCTTCCCGAATAGGGATATGCCAGTAGTGACTTTCGGCGACATGTCCTCCGGCGCCTACCCAATATTTCTCTGCAGCCAGGGCGTACAACGCCGTCTGTAATGCCACTCCCTTTCTTATGTCAGATTGAGAAAATTTCGTACTACCGCTCTTATAATCCAGCACACGCAAATTCCCATTGGCATCTCGATCCACCCGGTCAATGAGGCCTCGGAGGCGAAACTGAATATCTTCAACCACTATTTCCAGTGGCAGTCACACTGTCGCCATGAATTCCAAAGCCAGCCTCCAGGAGGTACGGCATATAACGGGCCGCCTCACCATTTTGTTCACATTCCCACTCCACCAAGATACGCAGCATTCTCTGCAGCTCTTCTTGCTCATAGCGCCAAAGAGCGCTTGGACGAAATCCATAGCGTTGTGGTGCGGTTGGAAAAAGGGACGCACAAACTTCCTGTAAGTGTTCCTGGATAATGTCTAGATTCGGAATTGTTAGCGCGATCCCCTGATCGGCCAATCGCTGATAAAGATTTTCTAATAATCCATGCAGGATGCTGCCGCGGTTCATGGCATCTATCCCTTCTTCGGGGTCACCACGCGCTTCCAACTTGAGGACATGCTCAGCGAAAAAGCCATATGGGCAATTGGCATACTTATTGAGCCGAGAAGCGCTCCAAACGTGATCCCGGCCAAAGCGACGAGCTAATTCGTCAATTATTTGAATAGCTTGCAGAACACCCTCATGTTCACGCGGCTGCTGGTAGCTATTTATCTGCTGCATTACAGCATTTGCATGCTGAGAATAGCTCCATGCACCAGCCAGAACCCCAGGGAGTTCCGTGACATCGGATTGAGCCAGGGCGACAAGCAGTTCATTTTGACTGGCTGCGCACTCCTGTCTTGGATGATCGGCGATTGGAATGCGTTCGACATCCAATTCAGAAAAACACATCTGCACCGCATCCCAGTATGGCGAAGACTGCCAGGGCGCTCCATTTTCATCCACATAAGGACGCAAAAGTGTCAACTTATGCCTGACATTTCCGACCACCTGCCACCACAGCGATGCATCATCAGCCGGTGTGTAGCGAATAAGCGGCAAAGGGTGCGTTTCCCGTTCAGCCGGTGCATACAAGACATCGGCAGGAGGCGGGGTTGGAAACTCTCCTTCAGATAACCCCAACACGAATAGATAATCGACCAGTCGAGCACGACCTGCTTCTAGCCTGCCAAAACGCACCTGGGCTTGAAGTGGATCGGGAGGTATCTGAGCCACTCGAAGCAGATTTGATCAATTCGTCACGATACGTCTGCCAGGTGACTACTTCATCAACGGGGATGATCTTTGAGGCTGCTACCAGGCTGCGTAGAGCCCGGAGAGCTAAACTTAAAGCCTCAGTATCTCGCCTGGAGAATGGGCTTTCCCGGCAGCAACCCAACAAATCAAGGGTAGGTGCGGCTTCCGCAGGTTCATCATCTGGGGTCTCCGAATTCGGGAATTAGCCCTATCAACGCAGTCTGTATCCACCAGGTGTACTCTCGATATGTTGCGGTTTTTGGTGGGGTGAGATGAGCAAAAAAGGCGGATATTCCTTCCCCAATTGCATTCAGGATCTCCACAGGCAGAGTAGAGACTAACCGCGGAGGACCAAGATCCTCGTCTTCCGCGTCCATGCCTTCTGCTTCCAATGGGCGAACAGCAAATGCCCACTGGTCAAGGCCGCCAATTACCGGCCGCTCTCGGGTAAGTCGATCGAGTAACTCAATTTGTTCCTCTGAAAGCCAGCTTTGGCGAATATATGGTGATCGAAGGATCTCAAACGTCTCCTGCCAGGGGTAATCATTGCTGAGCATGAGCAAATTAGCCAGGGTAGCAATTGCCGGATTTTCCATCAATGGCCGTTCAGTCTCGACGGGAACACCATACTCAGCTGCTACCGAACGAATGATAGGCAAGTAAGTCTGAGGATTAGGAGCTAAGATAGCAATCTCAGCTGGAGAATACATCCGCGAGCAGTAAACGCTTGATTTCCAGGATAGCTCGCCTGACCTCGGCCTCTCGAGAAGGGGCCTCCAGCATCTCCAGGTGCTGTACGTTAGCAGGAACCATTTTCTTGGGTTCAAATAACGCTTCAGACAAATGAGACATGCTTAGGTTTGATCCACCTACATCTTCTAGAAGAGCTGATTTCAAGGGGCATGCTTTCAAGAAGTGTATTTCGGGTTTGCTGCAAACGTACCAACGCCAGGCTGTTCTCGCTGCGTTTTTCATCCCAGAGCAGGTATATATTCAAATCAGAAAAACGTTTTGCTAGCTGTTTAAGGATGCGCACCTGCACCGGCGTAAATTGATCAAATCCAAAAATGATATAATGAACCATCAGACAGGAACAAGTTCGGATCTGCCTCGAGAGCTTCTGCGGTCACCCACAGCAAACCATCCGCATCCGAATAATTGTTCTGCTGTAAAAATTGTTGATAGCGGCTGTAAAACTCAGCCAGTTGCAAGTCTCTTTGGTCGTCTGATTCCAGTGAATATTGTTCATAATCTTCGGGGAAAATGCCCTGGCTTTTCATCTCACGAACCCAGTCCAGGATCACTTCGGTGAAACCTGGCTTTTCCCACACAGGGTCAAATGTAGTGAGTTTGTCTTCAGCGTGTAAGTCTCCCAATATGCGCCGTATCAGGCGGCGGATGGCTGTATCATTGATCTCATGGATCGGAATACCTGCCTCATCCAATACCGCATGTCCCAGGCGGTAGAACTGGTACAGTTGCACTCCCATTGTGTCCCCCAATTGATTGCGAATGTCTTGGATTACCCCGGCAGTCGGGAGCAAGATAGAGACTGGTGCAAGCGAGTCAGCCCTTTTTATTACGTTTACGTCGGAAATGAGATGAGTGAGGGCTGTGTTTAAGTTTGATGAGAGAAACAGGAGGCTGCTCATAGTTGATTTTGATATTGTGTTGCTGAATTCCGTGGCAGCAGCTCTACGCTGTACTGAGTATATGCAGCATGGTATTGTCAACCTAAGCCTATGTGGAGGTCCTTACTTGTACTGCTTCGAAGATGATACACTCGGTGAAATGCTGCAGGTGGTCTGGGAAATCGAATCGTATGTACACATTGTTGAGAAAGTGGGGTTACCTGAACTGACCAGATTATCCAGATCAAGAAGCAATCCAAAGGGTCGTCGTGTTGAATTATCAATTCTCTGGAAAACAACTTCTGATAAGGTATTTGCTCTATCCTTTAGCATCTTCTCCTAACAATATGCGTAGGTTATCGATAGCAGAGCCACGCTGTAAAATATCGTGGTGGTACTGATTTTGGTAATTACGGAGACAGTTATAGCAGCTCGTCTCTAGGCCACACTCACATATCTCTAATCGATCAAGGGCTGCTTGGAACGCTGGTTGCAAGTTTTCATATATCCTATTTACATGCCCCGCACCGCCAGGCACATCGTCATACAATATCATCGCTGGGGGATCACTAAAACTGCGCCGATATATTGTGCCATTCAAATCTCGACGGGGAATACCGAGCGAATTACAAGCACCATCAATAACAGCATAGAGCAAAGAATAGATATCGGTGTCGCGGTGCGCAGGGATAGATGTAGCAATCTCCAGGACATCGGTCATAAAACGGTGTCCAAGGTGATAGTTCTCGAACCAGCCACTGCAGTCAGATCCATTTAGGGGATTCTTATGCTCCCATGAATTGCGTTTTCTGCGGACGGGTGGAAATTCATTTGGTTCCGCGTAACCACAGTAATTACATACACGGAACCCAAGTCCATAACCGCTGTTGACTACAGCTAACCATCCGAAACGTGAATATCGCTTATATACTTGATAGCCAACGGGTGAAAGCGACTCATCCAATACCAATGGCTTATCTTCAACTTGATCTGTTTTAGGCAGCCGATAATCAGCGAAATAAATCCGACTCCCAAATATCTTCTGTGGTTGTGATTCACCTGGTGAACGAGTTTCATTACCAGCTATAAACCCATCTTCTGGAATGATAAATTTCCCACGCATTCTCGATTCGCTTTCAAGTACATTTCCACAAGAACACATGTTTGGGAGATCGCTAACACTGTAATGAAATCTCATACAGTTTTTACACACTGCGTAGTTGAAATGCTCCCAATCGCGACTCCGTATTTTACGGATTCCTCGACTCTTCCATATTAGCTTTGCAGCAACGACCTCCCCACCAGGGGCAAACTCTGATATGGCCATCCGAAGATCACGGTTCAGTTCGATCCGATTGGCTTGATAGATATTCTGAAGGTGATTGGTCTTTAGCTCAACAACATCAGTGGGGAATCCATATTTCGGAAGAATATTGTAAGTCCCTAAGAATCCCAACAAATTTCTGTTGCGAATTTGCCTTTGCACTTTACTAAAATGCTCGGCCCGTATGTACTTCCTTTCCGCGGCTGCATGCTCTTCCTGTTCGGCGAACTCTTCGAGCTCACTGTTTATTTCTTTTTCAGCATTATCTAGAACCCCATCTCTACTATCGGAGGTTAGACCCATCACCCAAGTCCAATTCTCCACGCCTAATTCGCTGTGCAATATTTCAGGTATCACACGAGGTATTGCATAAGCTAAGAATTCTTGTCTCAGATCAAGAAATTTCTTGAATAATTCTGGGCCTGGTTCCATCGTTGTGGGAGCAAAGAATTCTCCTACCGAATAGTATTTTGTGTCAAATTGATCCACCATCCAGCGAAAGAAAGCGGCAAAAGCAATAGAGTGCAAGTGGCGTCGGATGATCTTCTCATTCGTCAGTACGGTCGTTGGAGGCTTTATCTTACCGGACACCATATCAGCTGGGCGATTGTAGAAACTCAAGTCATGCGATCTCCTTTGGGCAAATGTCAGGGCATAGGCAGCCGAATCCGTTCTGCGTCCAGCTCTACCAGCCCGCTGTAAATAATTGGCAGTTGTGGGTGGGACATTACGCAAGATCACAACCTGAAGATCGCCAACATCAACCCCAAGCTCAAAAGTCGTCGAGCAGCTCAGTACGTTGATTTCTCCCCGAATAAATCGGTTTTGAATTTCTGCGGCTGCTTTAGAAGTCCACTGCGCGGTATGCTCCTCTGCCCTCAAAGGGATAGGGTCACCATGAGAATAGATGTCCCGGTAAAGATTTTTTACAAATATGTCTGAGCTCGGATCAATTCGAACCAGCTTGCCGCTGCAACCATAAGTTGGGCATAAATTATTGATGTTTATGTGGGAGATCCTCTGACAACGGTCACAGTTAAACAACTTTTGATCAGCTTCATCCTTTAACTGCACAATCTCCCACATCGTGTGGGCAATGCGATAGAGGATACCTTGGGATTTGACTGTTTCAATGTGCAAATACGATTTCCAAGGACTGCTGTTGGAAGATATGTACTGCCAAATCTTCAGCAGAAGATCACGTGCCTGGGTTTTAATTTGGTCTTCCGGCACATCAAATGATTCTAATCGCCTCTTGAGAAGGTCTAAACGGGAATTACTATACCCATCGGCCGGCATCCATCCAAATATACCTTTCTTAGAATTGCTGCCCTCTTGACGAAAATAGTAAACTCGCTGTCGGGGTGCAAAAGCCTCGTCTTTCACGAGGTCAATCCGGTCGCCTAACAAATAGGTAATTGCTCCCTGCCAACGCAGAGAATTCAACAATAGGGTAATAAGATCGTATGATTTTCAATAGATAAATTGAGCGGGATTTGGTTCAGGAAAGCTGGAGGGGTCAAATCATAAGGTTTAACGGGTTGGAATTTTACTAAACCGAGACCTTCGAGGCTTATGGCACGATCAAGGGGAGAGAACTCCTGCATTAACCAGATCGCTATGGTCCTCTCACGCTGATCACGGCTCTCGGTCTCATCAAATAAACCGGCTAAATCCGCCTGCCGCCATACCCTGGGCAATAAATCCACTAGACGTAGATCACCACGTCTGAAATTTGGATCATCTTGAATGGTCTTTAGAATCATTCTGCGGCGCATGTTGCGGCTGTGGGATCGTTCAAGATACGGCGCAAAGAAAGCGGCATTTTGACGGCTGTCGGTAAAATTCAGCATCTTGCGACCTTCACCCGGCAATAATTTCCCGCGTTCATCATTTGTAGGGGGAACATGCTGGTAAAGAGCACTCGCCAACACAGATACAGGCGCATCCTGCCCGGTCAGGAAACGGTAAATTACCCCTCCAGAAGATTGAGTAGAACAGCTAACACACCGCTGGAGTGTTCTCTTCTTCCCTATATCGATTTTGTTAATCTCAACAGGATGGTTTGCACAACGGCAGGTTTTCGAAGCGAAAACTAACCAAATCGCACCGCAGCGGGGGCACAAACGATGTGGCATCAAGTCCTCTTGTTCGAGCAGACTATCAATATCAGCGGAAGCGGCAACAGCTGCATCTTCATCCATTATTGATATTTCACCCCCCAAGAACAAAATATGACGTTTGTTTTGCTTCGATAGCATCATACATCACACTACTTTGAGTAAAATATTCTGCGCCCGGAATAATTGAGAACGCTGGTGTACTTTCGTCAACTAGGGATGCACCATCCGCCTGATCGCCAATCAAGTACGCCATACCACAGCGAGTGCAGTTCGCCAGCTCAAATACGCGGCTCGAGCAATGGGGACAGAACTTATAACGTCGTAGGAACAAACTCGGGAGTGGTTCCTTCCCATCCCTTTCATGAGCAGGTTGATTAAGGCAAATAAAGGCACCCTCCAGTGCCCGCGCAAAGACATGGTAGCGTGCTGGTAGAAGCGGTAAATCATTAGGTCCTGGACGTGCGAAAATTGAGAGGGCTATCAGTTGTACCAAAGCTTCTGATGGGGTGGTAAGCTTTGGGAAAACAGTTTTTGCTGTTTCCTCAAGAAATCCAGGACGATCTTGCAGTATTGTCTGTAAACTGTGGATATTCTCATCCCCCCGTAATATGTGATATAGGAGTTTTTGCAACTCTCCTTTGGATTTCAACGGTTCGTTTAAACTCGGGCAGAGGCAATTACGTTTGATGGCACGCCATTCGCTTGGCACAAATCAACTACCTTATTCAAGTTAGAAGCATCTTGTTCAATATTGCCTTCGATCTCTTGTTCAACCATGCTGTAGATAGCTTCATAAAGTTCAGGACTACCTACCCCCCAGGTTTTACCAAGTGAAGTCACTGGTATTCGTGTAGCTTCAACCACATCTTGCTCATCAGGATTATCGCCATTCCATTGGAAAGGTTGGTTGAACAAATTCCTAGCGAAATCAACAACAGCCGGAAAATCTTCTTACTCCTCGGCCAAGAGTAGCACTCGTGGCGATTGCGTTCAACCGCCCGGGTTCGCTCTGAACGACACGATCCTGCAACCGGCGCAGCAACATCGCAATTTCAGTCGCGTGAGCTCCACTATACACGTGGGCTTCATCTAACACCAGAAAGCGCCAATGAACGCCTGTTACCCCATCGAACAATGTCGAATCAGCAGGTCGAAGCAGCAAATATTCCAGCATAGCATAGTTGGTTAGCAATATATGTGGCGGAGTACTCTGCATTTCATTCCGGCTGAGCAGTTCATTGGGTATGCGCGGTTCTTCGGGATAATTCTGGTGGAATGAATCTTCAGCCGCATAAGGTGAATGTTCGCTTTCACCAACATAGCGACCAAAGGTAATGGCAGGATAATTTCCGAGCAGCCCTCGCATGCGTTTCATTTGGTCATTCGCCAAGGCGTTCATCGGATAAAGCAATAATGCTCGCACTCCTGGTTCTTCAAGCGTGCCACGCTCCTTCTCACGCAGCAAATGGTTGAGGATAGGAATCAAAAACGCTTCTGTCTTTCCGCTGCCAGTCCCGGTAGCTACCACGGTATTTCTTCCGCTGGTCACCTTGCGGATAGCCTGCTCTTGATGCCGATAGAGTGCTCTTTCATATGGGAGGTGTTCGGGTGTGCATAAATCTGCAAACGACTTGGAGAGGACACCCTCCTTAACAAGATCCTTGATGGAAACTCCAAGTTCGAAAGGTGGAGATATCTCAATTAGGGGTCCCTTAACTAGCATATCAGGTTCTGAGATCGCTCGAGCGAATTGTTCACGCAACCACTCATCTTGAAATGGTTTGATGGTTTGCAGATATTTCAGGTAAGAATCGCGGAGATGCTGGGTTGTTTTTATTGGATGCAAAGCCATAATATGATCACCTTCACTCGAATTGATTATCAGGAGGATCTAATGCGTAATATTCAGGTCTTGCCATGTCAAATGAACCTGGATAGGGACGGAATCTTGGACCAAGCCCCGAGTGTGCAGCTCGATTATGCTCATTGCGAGCATATTCCATTTTCTTCGAGGCGAACCGATAACAATTATCCTTAGTGCACATGTATACTCTATTGACATCCAGGAAAGTGATTACTCGGGTCTCCAAATTGAAAGTCACCCGTTCAGGGTCATGATCGGGTCGCAGAACAATCATTAGTTTAGGGTTATCTTTTTTACGGTTGAAGTACGCAAGCGAATTTTCCTCGTTTCCCCCAAATATCTCTTCAATACGCCCCCAGCCCGCATAGGTATTTATCCAGAAACCCTTCAACACGAAACAATCCTGCGTGGGGATCATTTTGGTCATCCGCCGGATCATTCTCAGTTTTAGCGGGGTTTCAGATTGATCTGCTAATGCCGGAAGCGTGAATTCCGGATTAACGTTAAACATCTCTCCTGCATCTGGATCTGACAGCTGACCAGCCTCGATTGAGCTGAAGATAAATCGCATAGCTTGGGAACTATTTCTTCGAACGAGTATCATCAATCCATGCATGACTTTCTCAGGGTCAGTTGTGTGTTCTAATACCAGCACTGCACTCTTAGGTTGGATCATCGGAGTAATAGAAAAATCTGCTAAGTATGCTTCCCGATCGGGATGTTCTTGTGGATAAGTGGAATAGAGAATTCTCCAAATTTTTGGGAAGGTACATTTTTAGGCGGACTGCTTTTTGCGTGCTGGGATCGCGACTGGACAGCCATAGATAGAATGCCAGCAACAGACCAGGGGAGCAATCGGCAAGGTTCTTGTAGCACCAACTAATCTCCTTATCGCGGAAATCCATGTTACTTTGCGTATGGAAAATACAGGCTTGCTCGAAATGTAAGTAGAAATCATCACAAGCTGACTCAACAACCTTTTGGCTCAGCGTTTTTAGTCTGTCCTGAGGGGTGGTCGTTTCAACTCTGATGCTATCCTGTGAGGGTTCACTTGGAGGGTTCTCAGGATCCCACGGGGCAGCAGTAAAAAAATGCATGCGGTATTGCGAAGCAGATAACGGTGCGTCCGTGACCAGCAATTCACCACGTGTGTCATCTGGTATCTTCAGCTCAATCGGATCAAGCCAGGGTTGCCATTCTGACCATATACGGACTCGGCGATTACGGATCGGTTTGTTCTCAATCCAGCGAAGGTAATAGCTACCGTCATTAAGATGCTCAATCCACACAACTTTTATGTCCAGGGTGCGGCTTAACTGCAATATTGGAAAGCGTGTGATTAAGTTGGTTCGTGTATTCTGGATATGAAGTTGAAACTCAAAAACCGGCTGATCGTCAAAGTGGCGCATAGTATCGTGGAATTCGCCAAGCATGAAACGCCAGCGGGTTTGTCGATAATGAACTTCCTTCGGTTTTAGGTGTTCCTGCATAACCTGTTCATCTTCAGGGTTTACCAGCACAACATTAAAGATCAATGGGAGTTCATCGACTAGGGGTAGTTCAAAGATTAGCGTCCCTTTATCTGCCTGCAGCAAAGCTCCCACAGTCGATTTACTGGGGGATGTGCTCCACTTGATTTCCGATTGGTCTTCCCCTAGAAGCATGGACCAGCGTAACCTTGGAACCGCGATAGACAAAGGCAAGCGGATCGGTTCTTCAACTCCCTGATAGGCCAACAAGTGCAGATCCGCAACCGCGACTTCTGGTTTGACAGAGATTCTATAGCTCTCATCAAGATGTGTAACTAAAACCCCCTCTGTACCCGCTTGGGGCTGAACCTCACACCCACGGGGTAAGTCGATGAAAAATGTTACCGATTCAGCACCAGCCTGTGATGGGAAGTAGTAAGGTTTTAGCTCACGGATGGATAATTCTGGCCATACACGGAAGCGGAAATTTGTTCTGATGCCATAAGGTCCAGTGATATTCACCTGATACGTCCCCCAGGCTGTATGGCCTAGTGCGGCAGCCATCGGAAGCTCAACCGCGTCTTCATCCAGACGGTGACCCTCCATAAGATTTGGCAACGGAAAAACTGCGTGATTAAATTTTGGGTTGGCAGCCCAGCGCGATTCAATGTCTAAGCTGCCAAAGAGCCAGTTCAGTTTCAACTGCTCGGTCTGGACGAATAGGTATTCGTATCCAGGGTGGCGCACCAATGAACAACGGCACATTATCCGGATCCACGTTCTCTTTCAGCACATTGTCACCAACTAACAACGGATCTACCGGAGCCGCCATTATGGGTATCGGGGCTTTTATATTCTTGCTGTCTTTTACCAGCTGCAGGGAGTGTGCTCGGGATAGGTCCCATGATTGTACAGTCCACTGTCCCCATGAACCGTAGAAATCCGGGAAATTCTCAACAACGCTTGCTTCACCCTCAGCTTGTATATCTACATCGATCGGGGACAGCAACCACAACTCTTTCGCTGGTAAAGTTTGGTTCCAGCGAAGCAGTTGACCATCGTTTGGGTTGAAAGCCAACAATGGTGGTTGATCGAAAGCAGGTAGTAAGTTCAAGCGCCATCGGCGCACAATATGGGTTTGCGGACCATTATCTCCATCTGCAGATGTATCTAGGCAATTAAATTGGATCGTAATCAGTTGAGTGGGGTTTTCGAGCGGGAGTTCAATTTCAGTTGTTTCGATGTCATAACCCCTACGCCGAACGCGCACCCGTTCTTGGTGTTCGCTGGTTTGTTTATCCGCACCCTGCATCTCCACTGTCCAGGAATACTGCCGGGTGGCCAACTGACCTGCAATAGGCTGCTGCGGCAGATATAAGTAGAAGTCAGGTCCCCAAGGATCAAGGTACAGTTTTGGCGCCCGTAATCGCCGGCCACGATCTGTCACCAACTCCTCGTCAACAAACTGTTGAAATTTGCGCACAACATACGGGGGCACATCGAATTCGCCCGGATCTGGTACATCTTTGTTCTGGCGGTATAAGCGAGCCATTTTTCGGCAACGGTCAACGAATTCGACTGCATACTCGCCCCCATTCTGTAAGAAGTTATAAACAGGCGAGTCCACATAGAACTTAATGGAACTCTTCTTTAGCAAAACCGAAATGACTTCTTGCGTGGATAGAAATTGATATCGCTGCCGATCGACTGACGGCCAAAGAATGTAGTTGAAAAAATCCGTTAGAGAGTAGGCCGGGATCCCTCCATGCATCCGGATAGGGGCAACAAACCGGTAGCTTTGTATCTCTGAGAACGCTGGCAGGGAGTAATCTTTGAGAATATCGAGGAATAGCTCACCCCACTTCTGACTGTAAATCGTCTGTTTAGAACAGCCGACAGCTTCAGCAACTACATCCCAGTAGCTCCGTTCGATATTATGAGCGGCGATTGAAGCCAAAAAAACTGCAAATGTACGCGGGCAGGAATTTTCTATCACGCGGGTTGCGCGTGATGGTCCTCGCATTTTGATCTGATCGTGGATCAGGTTGCTGATCTGGTCTAACTCAATGTGAGTGATGGGGATCTCACCCAATAATTTGATGTGATCAAAAAAAGGTTTGAAGGATGCTTCCCAATCCGCTAGGGTTTTCTTCATGTTACCCCGTAAAACCTAATCGCTTAATATATCCCAGTTAAGCGATTCCATATCACGTATGCTTGGGATCTCCAAACTTTTGTTTTAGTAGATCAGCTGTTCACCCCTAATCTGTATTGAATGCTCAACGATATTTAAAATTCTATAGATATTTTCATGGTATTCCCTCCCTGTACATCTTCAGCTCACAGTTATATATATTCTCCAGAGATCTATTCACGAATAGTGGAGCCACATTTTGATCCAAATCAGAGGAGCTCATCGATGTGTCTTGGCATAATAGCCTCCCCAACCTTCTCCTATATTTGAGTATATATCAAATTCAAAGCCAGCACAATAATTACTAAGCATAAACCATTTGTATTACAATCAATTTGACATATTTACTCGGGCGGTGAAATCATGGATTGTCTAGTAGTTGTTGAAGTGACTAGGAAAACATTCTCCATTTCGGGCAATCCGACAAACATCCCCCTTGCTTCTAGGGCAAAGTAACTTTGATGCAGAATTGATAGAGGCAGAAAGGATGGGTTGTTGAGGTTGTTCACCCGGTATGAAGAAGTAGAGGCGACCTGCGTCCCTGTCCAGTAGACAGCTAAACCTCAACGATCCGAAGGACTGTGAGACTGACATAATACCCGCGTGAACATATGTCTCTGCGGTACAGGTATAAAAACTGGGATTATGTGACACTAACCTACATTTGGAGGCGAATCCAACGTTGGAGCACATTCTTTTGGGCCCTTTACAGAAGGTAATTCCAACAGTTCTCCAGGTTTTTTGAGGCAACGATACCCCCAAAGTAACATTTTCTTTTGAGGCATTACGGGCTACTGCTACGGAGTTGAAAGTAGTAGTGTATTAGTTGAATTGGAGCTCTACAATTTAGCTAGTTTTCTTCAGAAAAACAGCATTAATCCCGAAAGATACATTGTCAAGTAAGGAAATTCTTTATACGCATTAAATAAGCATTACTAATAGTAGTTTAATACAATAAAACCCTCTAAACTGAGGGTTTTTACGTGTGACCCCGGAAGGACTCGAACCTTCAACCAATTGAGTAAGAGTTACTCCTGAGTGTATGCATACCGTATATATGGGGCACATTACGAGGACAGACAGCACATATGGGGGTGTTATTGTGCATAATGAGCACTATTTACATGCTCTCCATCCTGGTTACTGTCAGGTTACTGTCAAAAATGAGCCTCCTAGCAGGAGGTTTTCATAACTGATATTTATGGATATTCATTGTTCTGATGATAAAAAAGCCCCACGGTGTAGAAGCACCTGGGGTTCCTCGACTGCCCATATCCTGAACCCTGTCTCTGGATTGACCGGCCCCGACCAGAACGATGTGTCGGTGGTAATCCTCCTGGATAGCGGCGAGGTTGAGTATCTCTTCACTGGCGATATTGGCTCAGCAGCAGAGGCTGATATAGTTGACCGTGGGAAACCTGTCGCTGCTGACATTCTGAAAATCCCTCATCACGGCAGTAAATAGAGTTCAAGTGCATACTTCCTATCCGCTGTTCAACCTGCTGAGGCGGTGATCTCCGTTGGGGATAACCCATACGGCCACCCTGCGGCTGAGATACTCCAGCGGCTCCTGGACGTGGGTGCTCGCATCTGGCGGACGGACGAGCAAGGCACGATTACGGTTGAGTCGGACGGATTTACCTACAACATCTCGGTGAGTTTTTACCCATCGAGCTTGGTGTGTTTCTCCCTCGATTAATCAAGGAGACTCCCCCCTCCGCTTCCTAGTCAAACCCCTCCCACCCCCGAGCCATCTCCTGAACCAGACATCGACGTCCGCATATCCTTTATTTTCTATGACGGTGTTGTGCCCTATGTGGAGAGCGATGAGTTTGCCCAAGTCACGAACAATGGGGCTGGGATCGTGGACTTGCAGGACTGGCGCTTGAATGCTGGTGACCCAGACTATCCGGTCCATAGCGGCGGGTTTAAACGTATGATATGGGCAAGGGCTGTTTTGGCCATATTTTGTTTCTAAGTTGATAAAGTTAGGTGTTACCAAACACAACCTTCAATAATTGTGTTTAGATTTCTAGGCGTTCAATACGGAATGGCGTGCAATCAGAAGGTGTTTCTTCGAATTCGCGGGCTGCGAGATGACCAGAAAAGACGGCTTGCGCGATGATATTTGGGGCTTCTGCATCGCCGATCACGCGCAAGGAGTGTAATTTGCCATCTTTACGGGCGGGCTTAAGCGCTTGATAGATTTCATCATTCGGGAGACGATCTGTTACCAAAACAACCGCATCTGCGCTAACTTCTGACTTTTGACCTGAAACCGAACATGCCAGGGTAACTTTTCGCGGCTGGATTTCTTTGATGATTTTATGAGTGAATATCCGGGTCCCAGATTTCATTAGCCTGCGCTGGATACGTTCTTGCTCAAGGGTGTATTGTGACCAGTAAGCAGCCAATGGCGCCGGAGTTACGAGAGTCACCTGGCAGCCCTGCTGGAGGAGTAACTCTGCCAGGAGGCTGCCCATATAATAGTGATCATCATCGTAGATCAAGACAAGCCCTTCGGGGATTCTCCCAGTCATCAAATCATCCGGCGTGAAGACATGAGGGAGATCATGACCGCTGATCGGTTCCCACAGACTCCGCCCAACACCATCGGTCCGCCATTTCGCGCCGGTAGCAAGGATCACATGGGCATAACCCGCTTCGAGGATATCTTCAGCCGTCATCGGACTGCATGGGTAAAGTGAAACATTGCTCATCTTTTCGATCTGAGTGAGCCGCCAATCGATCACCCGCCGCCATTCTATCAATCCAGGCAAAGCAGATTCGAGCACAACTCGACCACCAATTTCCCGACGAGCATCTAATAATCTAACCTGATAGCCGCGTTGTCCTAATGCTCGGGCACATTCAAGGCCAGCCGGACCCCCACCAAGGACAAGTACATCTTTTACCTGAACTTTTGGTGGAATATATTCGGGATGCCAGCCGCGGCGCCATTCTTCCCCCATGGTTGGGTTTTGGGTACAACGGATGGGGATGCCTAGATTATCTGCACTGGCGCAAATATTACAACCAATGCACTCGCGGATATCTTCAATTCGATCCTCTTTTATCTTCTGTGGCAAAAACGGATCGGAAATAGAGGGGCGGGCAGCACCAATGAGATCAACAATCCCTCGCCGTACTGCCGAGAGCATAGCATCTGGTGTAGTATAACGACCAACGCCCACCACAGGTTTGCTGGTCAGGGATTTTACAAATCCGATATAGGTTTCTTGATATGCCTCTCGCTCGAACCGGGCGGTCGCCGAATCATTACTCCAATCGCTGATATTGACGTCCCAAAGATCAGGTAGTTCAGCTAACGCGGCAACGATATCATGACCTTCACCTTGATAGCTGATGCCCTCCTCTCCAAGCAATTCATCCACCGCCAAACGTACCGCCACTGCACAAGTATCCCCCACAGCATCTTTTGTATCTTCGATCAATTCTCGCAGGAAACGCACCCGATTTTCCAAGCTGCCGCCATATTCATCAGTGCGGTCGTTATATCTTCGCAGTAAGAAATGCATCGCTAGTGATAAGTTGTGTCCCGCATAACAGTAAACTATGTCAAATCCAGCACGTTTAGCGCGCAGTGCCGCGTCCCGGTGCCAACGGCGAATATTTCTAATGCCTTCCTTATCCAGGCGACGTGTTTGCCCCGGATGAAAGCTATCAATACCCAACGAGCGCGGGCCATACCCTACGGATCGTGAATATAAATTGCTGGCGTGATGACCGCCATAGGTCAATTCGATACCGGCCAGAGCTCCATGCTTATGCACGGCATTCGCCATTAGCTCCAAGGCGGGAATATCCTCATCGTCCCAGAGTCGCCCTTCGATGTTGGGTGCTAGATCAGCGCTGTGATGAATTTCCACCTCTTCGGTGCAAACTACACCCCAGCCGCCTTCCGCCTTGATCCCGCGCATCGCTGCCAAAGAGCGCGGCATCCGGTACCCCATGCCATTGCAGTGCGGTACCTGGTAAAAACGATTCGGTGCTACGACTGGCCCGATTTTTATCGGCTGAAAGAGGGTTTCAAATTTGATTTCCATGTCAGCAACAGATGAAATTAAAAATATGACTTGAGATCACCACGTCTTCTTATATCCACGGATGCACAGTGTAAGCCGCCGGCGATTGATTCGAAATGATAAAAATTACATTCGATGGGTTTGAACCCCCAGTCTTTGAGCGCCTTGATGAGATTGTCCTCGCCCTTGGAGATGATGACACGTTCTTCATCTAGCATGACCACGTTCATGTTCAACCATTTACTGCAGGTGTACATGGGATGACTATCTGGCATATTGGGCTCAGGGCAAACCAGGATGTCCCAACCACTTTCTTTGAATATCTGTGGAACTTTCTTAATACGTTCTGGATTGATGAGCAGTTTGCCTGGTGCCAGAGGATAGAATGTGGCGTCTATGTGCATGGGATGGGTATCATAAACCTCGACCTCGTGAACCTGATACTCATCCCCCAGGTGACGCTGCAGCCAATCAATACCGGTGCGGTTGCAGCAGCTGCTCTGTGCCACAAAAATATCTTGCCCGCATTTAATGACATCGGCGGCATCGAAAAGTGGTTCGAACTCGGTAAGAATGGTTCTCATCGGTTCGTCTTCCTCTGGTGATACAAAATCTCGTTTGTAGGAGGATGAGCTTAACTGGGGTCTGGGTGCAGATACCCACCTGGCACCATCAGCAAAGTATTCTTTGCACAACTCTTTATAAGCATGGTGTTCATGATATCTTGATCGCCAGCCCATGGGCGCTTCGATGATCTGATCGCCGATGACCAGCAACACATCTCTGGGCATCAATGCACCGCAGCTGCTCTGACTCTCGAAATCGGGTGTAGAAAACTGCTTAGTGGTATCGTAGATGGTGGGACGTCGAACAGTTACACCCTCGACTTCGAGAATATGGACAAATTCGTCGATATCCTTTTGCGCTGCGTCTAGCATCTCTTGGGACCAAGGCTGACCGCCGTTTTGCCTGTAGAAATCCAATAGATGCTCGTGGTGGACGACCGCAGGTGTAACCGTATCCCATGGCGGGACCCTGGCTCCCTCAACAATGCCCACGATGATCTCTTCCAGCGGATCCCACTCATTATGAGTATTGACGATTGGATAGTTGCTTTCCATATTCTCCTTTTTACAATTTTAGCTCCCAGATTGGCCATTCCTCCGGGGGGAACATTTATCTATATGGTATGCCTTCATAATAAATGGCGATTGAGAATCTCTTATTTTGGCCAATTCAACCGTACCAACTTAAGAAAGTATCGAAAGGGGCTGCAACCAAGGTTCATATGAGTGTTATGGAAGTATAGTGAATTCTATCACTTTACCCCTTGTAGCGAAGCAATTCTGCAAGCCTATCCCGGATTTCAAAGCAAAATATACGTATGACCTTCTGCCGTACTCCATTTGAACAAAAACCATTCCACATTACAGTTGAACGGTTCTAAATTCTCAGGCCATAAGCACGATTCGAACTCAACTTTCGTTTTATCGCCGGTATATCTGGGACTCGAACCAAAGTAATATGATTTCTACCCGGATTCTACGTCCCTGAATCAGTCAAAGAAGAGCATTTTTATAAAAGCCCCACATTCGATGTAAAAATGGGCTATTTGAGCTGATTTTTCATCAATTTTCAGCAAAAATTGCTACTTTTAACCCACATTGGAGATATTTTGGAATTTGTCATCAGACTCATGCTTTCACCCATTGGGCGAAAGAAATGACTGCCCCATGTGCCAATTATCGCCTTGCTAATGGTGAATTTCCTTAATAATAGAGGCTCTAATGTAGGAACGTATGCCACCATAGAAGTGAGATTTGGATTACTTGAAGGCCGAATTACTCGTGCATTTTGTTGAGGCAGAGTGTGATCTGGAAAAGAATATCGAACAGCGCCAGACCAAGTGGGATTATTTCAACCAGGCCAGTGGCGGGTGTATGCTTTGTTAGGCCCCACTTCGCTTTCTCACTGAAACTTTCCGCTTGAAATATTCATACTGTTATTAGCGTATGGATTAGGTTTATACACGAAGAAATAGACACCAGATGATTCTTCAAAATATATGAGGCCACTTACTTCTGGGTACCTCTCAAACAATCCTGTTTCCTTATCAAAGAGGCATTGATCAATCTCTTCTTGATCAATAGTTGCAGTAAGCTCCCCAAAGACGGATACAACATAAGGGAGTTTATTTTTGGTTGCTAAAGATTTGTATTTTGAAACTTTCTCCCAAATAGCATTGTAGAGGCGCATTGTATTTGGCTTAACAAAATTACACCAGATTCCCTTTTCCTGAATTTGAGTGACTATGTCTGCGGATGTCTCGGCGTCTGGATGAAAATTTACTAATTCAATAATGCATTGCGGATTTGAATTATCGTCTAGAGCACACCAATCAGGAGTTTTAGAATCAATATCGTAATTATGACACATCAGCAAGCCAATCTGTGAGAGATAAGCACCAAGAATCAACTCTCGAAAAGTATGCATTACTTGAATTTTGTCGTGAGGTTGCTTCTTAAATTCGCTAACGAATTTTTCGGCTTCACTATCTTTGAGATGCTGAAAGCAATGATAGATAAAATCGTTAATTCGTTTACTTTCAGCTATCTGACCATATTTCATTACTTGATCAGCCATAATAATTTGAACTTTTCGCAAGTTTATGGGGCATTAACGGTGTGGCTCACCTGCCGCCTTTCATGGTAAGGCGACCAACTCATCAGAGCCCAAAACTTGGCAAAATGCCGCAGCTTATCTTCGCCAGATGCGGCCAGGTGCAGCCAGTGTTAGCTGGCGTTACTTAATTTCGATGCGGACTGGCTTCTTCAAAACGCCTGAAAGATCGTGCCCTATCATGGTTCGCACAACTTCATCTGAAAGTAGTAGCTGTCTGATAGTATCGGCAATTTTGTGCTGCCCTAACACAAAACTTACATTCTCCGCGGCTTCTTCTTCCAAAATAAGCCCTTCCAATTCAAAAGCTGTCTTAACTATCCGCTGTTTTCTGTTCCCGTAATATTCCCATCTGTCTTTTTTCCGTACACCTACTTTATCGTCCAAACTGAATTCCAAATCAATTCCTCATTCGCATCTAGCCGACAAGCAATTTGGTTCTCATCCCTTACGAAATTTATTTTGGCAACGAATTTCGGAAATCCATAAATATCAACACCTGGCCACCTTGCTGCTTCGGTACTCACTGGAAGGAAAAGATGTGCAAATTTGTCACCAGGACTGTCATCTACGGGTTCTACGGGTACTTGAATTGCGACTTCAGTATAAGGCCCTGCGATCTGCACTGCTCTCATTCTACAACCTACAATTTGCAGTCTTGTCTCGCCAGGGGTAAATTCCTTTGGTATGAGATGACTTTCTGAAGCATCTTTTTCATCCCCTGGTAATTTTCCTTTAATTCGATAAGGTAAAAAGACCAGTCATAGTATTTGGCATCAAAGGAGATGTCCAGCCCAGTTGACCTAAACACTAAATTCCAAAATACTTTCAGGAGCAAATTCATTCAAACACCTCCTTTTTTCGCCAGCTAACGGTTTTTTCAGCGGCTTGGCGCTTTGGCTCCAACTGCTGCTATCACCCGAACCAGACTCAACTTTTGGCGCCGCGTACCGCCTTGGCGTAGCGAAGTCAGGTGCACGCTTTGTTAGCCCGCTTTCTTGGAACAGGAACGCCTTGTTGAATTCGCGTGAGCATATCTTCATAGGAGTTCTTCATACCAAATAGACTTTCAAGCCACCAAGTAGCACCTGCTTTAGAAAACTTTTCAATGGTTTTATTAGTTTTTGTCGGGTTAGATTTACTTGTGTAACCCATTATAACAATGTCAAAAGGAGATTCTGTGTTGGGTTGACTATTTATAAAATTGCGAAGTTCTTGAATATCTTTTGGTTGCAAAGCGCTTCCGCTCTTAAGTGGAAAAGCGCCATCCCACCGCGAAGCACGAATAAACGGTTTTGTATTGGGTAAAAATCCACCCACCCAAATAGGTATACGAGGAGACTGCAATGACTTCGGCAAGAAAACAGTTTTTTCTACTTAGTAATGCTTTCCTTGATAACTAAAAAGTTTTCCGCTCCAAAGCCCTGCAAGTATATCTAGTCCTTCATCAAGTTTTTCTGCTCGTATAATTGCATTTGCATCTTCACCGAATTGAGAAAAATCTGCGTCAGGCGGATAGCCTAATCCTACCCCAAGTATTAGTCGTCCATTTGATAAATGGTCAAGGGTGACCGTTTCGCGAGCAAGTTTCCAAGGGCGTCTTCGAGCAATTGCGGTTACGGTTGTTCCAATTCGGATTTTTTTGTTTTAGTTGCAATTGCAGCAAGAGTTACCCAGAGGTCAACTAAAGGAAAAGCCTGACTCTTACTGTGCAAAATATGATCCCAAATAAAAAAGCCATCCCAACCCGCTTTTTCTGCATGTTACGCTAAATCTGCAAGCGTTTGTGCGCTTATCGCTTTTCCAAAATTGGGAACATAGATGCCATATTTCATGTTTACTCACTTCTGTACGGAGCGGGCTAACGGCTTTGAGCTGAGCGGCCGGGGTATTTCCGACCGCTTCCTTTTCTCATCAATCCAATAATACGACTTCACTCCCAAATCGCGCAGCATCCCCGGTCCGTTCCAGCGAATGGTTATGCTGCTTACAGTTCGTCCAGCTTTTCTCCGAATGTTCCCTCTATCATGCCTGGCAGGATTGAATAAACGGACTGACCGATTTCATGTTCGAACTCAGCCATTATCCGGAAGCGAGCTTCCCACCCCAATAATGTAATATCATTGATGCCAAGTCGAAGGGCGACATCTACCATACGCTTTTCCATCAGGCAAAAACCTGAAGGAGGCGCGATCGCGTCACACAGCTGAATCAATCGATCATATTTATTGAATTCAACGGAAGTAATAAAGCCGTCTAAAAACTGAAGGTCTATTGGACTGCAATCACGCTCACCTATGAACACCTCTAGATCTGCGATCGGGAAACTGTGAGTAAGGGGAATTCGTGCAGCATCCTCGTAACCCAAATCGGCTAAAAACCGATAACCATCGATCAGATGTCTAATGTGGGTCCTTCCCTCCCGACGACCAATATCATGAAGCAGCCCCAATATATAGGAGAAATCTGGATCAAGGTCAGGAATTCGATCAGCAATCAACTTCGCAGCCATCGCGACATTTCTTGAGTGCTGAACCCATGGACCCGGATTCACCAATTCGGCTTCTGACAGAAAACGCTCTGCCTCTTCGAGTGATGGGATAGTCTTCCTTTGCATTTTCCACCCTAATTATAAGCTTCGGGGACTTTTTGATAAGGAATTTTCAAAGCAGCATAACGAGTTGATAACCAAACATCTTAATGCTCTATTTCAACCATAAGCATACTATACGAATCAATTTTGAGACATAATACGGATATAGTCATCCCAGGGAATATTATCAAAACAAAAACTGGGTATAGTGTGATTTATCGGTGCTTATCCATTAATATATCACTTCTATTGATTATATCAATAGAAGTGAACCCAAAACCCAAAATACTCCTGGATCAGGTGCGTGATGTAATACATGCGAAGCATTATGCTCGCAACGCGGAACAGTCATATGTCTACTGGATCAAGAAGTACACTCTTTTCCAAAGGAAACAGCATCTGGGTGAAGGGGGATTTTCTGCAATCGCATGTCTTGAATATTTTGTCCATCGAGAATACTCCCCCATTTTCCAATCTGAAAAAATTTTGGAGCGCCCTAAGTGGAGGGGTAAACTGCCCCAGAAGTGAACATGGGGGTGCCATCACAACTGAATAGCTGACCCTTGATGTCGGTGCCCAGGTGGCTCCGGTCGGGCATCAAGGAGCAAGAGACAGGCGTCGTGCATCTGTGTCTTGCCAGCGAACCGCACGGTCTTATCCCGCCCGCCTCGAAATGAGGCGGGCTTTTTTGTTTAACCGAAAGGAGGTGATAACCATGCTGCAAATCCACATCCTTGACCGCTGCGAATTCTGTGACGGCCAGGCTTACGTCTATGCCTGCGAGTTCATGGATGAAAACAGCCAGGCATACCCCCGCTATATGCCATGTGCATACTGCAAGGGGTCAGGTGAACTCGATAAGTGGGTGACCCTGGATCAGATAAAGAAGCTGCTCCAAAAGGAGCAATGCCCACACGAGCACCCATCCCAAGATTGTCCAAGAGCGATTAGGTCATGCTTCCATTAGTTTGACGCAAGACACCTACTCGCATGTTATCCCGACAATGCAGGAAGAAGTGGCTGCCAAGATCGATGAACTTCTCACCCCAATCGATGTTAGTGCAGAATTGGTTGGAAAGTAAATAGTTTCGGGTTACTGTCAGGTTACTGTCAAAAAAGAACCTCCCACTATTGGGAGGTTTCTAATATCGCCATATATGGGGGTATTTAGTCATCTTACCCCCACCCAGGTGACCCCGGAAGGACTCGAACCTTCAACCAATTGATTAAGAGTCAACTGCTCTGCCAAATTGAGCTACGGGGCCAAGTGGAGATATTATACCCAGAAGAACTGGGCTGTCAACGCGCAGCGCAACGCAATGCAAGGCTATAAAAAATCCCGGCACCAGTTAACTAGCAGCCGGGATTATATTATTCGGTTTTACACTCATTTACGAGGGTTTACTGCCCATCTGTCGGATGACCATGACGACTTTGCCCTGGACCTTTACCGTGGCGGGATCATTGATGATGATCGGATCCATGGTGGGGTTAGCCGGCTGGAGGCGTACCTTGCCGTTTTCGCGGTAGAAATACTTAAGCGTGGTCTCGTCTTTATCGTCAAGCCAAATGGCGACCATTTCCCCATTGCTGGCTTCGTTGGCTGCTTTCATGATGACGATATCCCCGTCATTGACCATAGCATCGATCATCGAGTCACCCTGCACTTCGAGCGCGAACAGATCAGACCCCTGTTCGCGGCTGGGCAGCAGGCTGCTGGCAACATCCACCATGCTGTCCTTATCAAAATAGCCAAAATCTGACGACGGGACGGGCATCGGCGCACCAGCAACGATCCGCCCGAGGATTGGGATATGAAGCAGTTCCTCAACTGTCTGGCGGACGTTCCGGACCGATTTCTTCAGCTGGGCGACCGCAGATGGAATAACCGCGGAAGTCTCGACCTCCGAAAGCGGTTTAACCACCCGGATGCCACGCGAAACTCGCCCATCGCGTTCAATATACCCAGCCTCCTCCAGCTGGTTGAGATAATAATTGACGACCGAAGTGGATGAGATATCAGCTTGATTACAAATCTCCCTGATTGAAGGCGGATATCCGTTATCATCGTTGAAACGTTGCAATACTTCGAGGATTTTTATCTGGCGCTCGGTCAAACCTTTGGCACGTTTTCTCGCCATCATGGGCAACTCTCCTTAGTGTATCCACACTTAGAAACTGGGAATAATCACCAATATAATTATTCGTTCATTTGTGCTAAAAATATAATAACCGAACATTCGTTCTGTGTCAAGACTGTTTTCACATCCTTCTCCCTTCTGTTAACCTGTGGCATAATTCAGGGTGCTGAAGATCAGCTTGTGGTGATGTGGTGTGATCTCTGGCCCGTCAAGTAAAAAAACACAATGCTGCAGGAGTAAGCTTTGGAAATTTCTAAGATATGTGTACTGGGGTTAGGGTATATCGGTTTACCGACTGCCAGCACTTTCGCAACCCATGGATTGCAGGTTGTTGGTGTAGACGTCAATAAAAAGGTGCTGGAAACTCTTCGCAATGGGGAGCTGCATATCCACGAACCTGGATTGAGAACCCTGGTAAATGGCGCGCTAGGTTCTGGGAACCTCACCATCAGTGATACCCCAGAACTAGCGGACGCTTTCATCATCGCCGTCCCTACACCTTTTGATGAAAGACAAACATGCTGATCTCAGCGCGGTCAAAGCCGCCGGACGTGCGATTGTGACTCACTTGCAGCCCGGGAATCTGGTAGTTTTAGAATCCACCTCGCCCCCGCGCACGACTAGAGACGTATTGGCACCGATCTTAGAGGAATCCGGATTGAAAGCGGGAACTGATTTCCTGCTTGCGTATTCACCGGAACGCGTATTACCAGGTAAGATCCTGCAGGAACTGATCGAAAACGCCAGGGTGGTGGGTGGAATTGACCAGGCTTCTGCTGAAGCAGGGCGTAAACTCTACCAAACCTTCGTGCGCGGAGAGATAGTCCTCAGCGATGCAACCACGGCTGAGATGGTCAAACTGATGGAGAACACATACCGCGACGTGAATATCGCGATCGCCAATGAATTTGCCAGACTGGGTGAACGGTTTGAAATTGATATCTGGGAAGCGATTGAGATCGCCAACCGCCATCCCCGTGTAGCTATACTGCAGCCTGGTCCCGGTGTCGGCGGGCACTGCATCGGAGTCGATCCCTGGTTTTTGGTGGAAGCTGCGCCCGATATCACTCACTTGGTAAAAACTGCCCGCCAGGTGAACGATTCCCAGCCCGGGCATGTCGTCAACTTGGTGAAAAACGCGTTGGGTGCACCCAGTTCCCTGGCAAGTAGGAAGATTGCGGTTTTAGGGTTGAGCTACAAAGCCAATGTTGATGACCTGCGGGAAAGCCCAGCCATTGAAGTCGCTCAATTACTGGTGGAGGCAGGCGCCCAGGTCTGCGCATACGAACCGTATAAGTTGAACGCAGCTATCCCGGGGGTGCAGACCGTGACATCGATTGCGGAAGCGATAGAGGCTGCAGAACTCCTGCTTCTGCTGGTCAAACATAAGGAGTTTGTGGAACTAAACCCAAACGAACTCGCCGAACATTCCCCGGCCCGGATTGCGGTTGACGCTGTCAATGGATGGCCTACGCATCCGTGGCAAGCTGCCGGTTTCAAGTTTTATAAGCTCGGGGTTGGCGATAGAAACGCCAACTGATCGATAAGTCACCGATTATGCGAATTCTCTCAATTTTTGGCACCCGACCTGAAGCGGTGAAAATGGCGCCGGTGGTGAAAACGCTGCAATCAAATCCTGAGATCGAGTCCATTGTGTGCGTCACCGCCCAACACCGCGAGATGCTTGACCAGGTGCTCGAACTTTTCCAAATCAAGCCGGATATCGATTTAAACCTGATGCAGCCCGACCAATCGTTGGCAAACCTCACTGCCGCGGTTTTCCAGCACCTCGATCCGGTCCTTAGTAAACTGCAGCCGGATTGGGTCCTGGTACAAGGGGATACAACCACTGTCATGGCAGCCAGCTTGCTCAGCTACTACCACAAGATACATGTCGGGCATGTGGAAGCCGGGCTCCGAACAAAAGACAAATGGCAGCCCTTCCCGGAAGAAATCAACCGCCGGATTGCGGGTGTGATCGCTGATCTGCATTTCGCACCGACAGAATGGTCGCGCCAAAACTTGCTTGATGAAGGCATTCCTAACCAGAACATCATCGTAACTGGAAACCCAGTAATCGACGCCCTCATAGATATCGCAAAGCGCCCGATACCGGCGGAGACTACCGAACTGCTGCGGACTTTGGGTGTTGTGGGTGATACGCACAACTCTGATTCCCATGGAAAGAATAGACGACTCGTGGTCATCACTGCACACCGGCGGGAGAATTTCGGTACCCCGCTGGAGAATATTTGCCGGGCAATTTTATCCCTCGCGGACTATTTTGGCAGTGATATCCAATTTGTTTACCCGGTGCACCTAAATCCAAATGTACAGGAACCTGTCTACCGGATGTTAGGATCAGTTGAGAATATCACCCTGCTCCCGCCGATGGATTATCTGCCTCTGATCCATTTAATTAAACACGCGGCGTTAGTATTGACCGACTCGGGTGGTATCCAAGAGGAAGCACCCGGATTGGGGGTTCCCGTACTGGTGCTGCGAGCGGTCACCGAGAGACCCGAAGGGATAGAAACCGGCACAGTCCAATTGGTGGGAACTGACCAAAACCGCATTGTCTCGGAGACAAGGAATTTGCTCGACAACCCTGAAGCACATGCAAAGATGGCAAATGCGGTCAATCCCTATGGTGACGGACACGCAGCGGAGCGGATCGTACAAGCCATCTTGGAGTATGGAGCGAAGGAAATTCCCTAATAAATGTTCTGCCAAAGATAGATACGTTTATGGAACACTATGGCTCGTGACTTATACACCCGACTCTTGTATGCGCGCCAGCATAAAATGTTTGGGCGGGTTGGGTATTATGCGTTGAAGCTTCTCGGGGTGGAAATCCCGCTAGCTGTCAAGATCGGTGATGATATCGAACTAGCCCACGGTGGATTTGGAGTCGTGATCCATTCTAAAACGGTGATCGGTAATCGCGTAAAAATATATCCAGGTGTCGGGATAGGAAGAGCAGATATCTATCGACCTAGCGACAAATCATCATTCAAAGGGATCGTGATCGAAGATGATGTCATCCTCTCGACCGGAGCAAAAGTCATTTGTAAAGCAGGTTTGTTAAATATCCGGCGCGGCACGGTCGTAGGAGCCAACGCTGTTTTGTCGCAATCTACTGGCGAGAATGAAATATGGGCTGGAATACCGGCGCGGCTGGTAGGGAAGCGAGAGTAGATTCCAATGCGAGTATGTCTCACCCCGCGGATGTCAGGTGTTGGCGGAATGGTATCCTTCCAAGGGAAATTATTCCAAGGTCTTCTCAAGCGTGGGATTGAAGCAAATTACGAACTCAACCACCCAGATAACAAGGTGATTTTGGTTATCGGCGGTACGCGTAACCTACCCGGATTGTGGCGTGCACGGAAGCGCGGGGTGCGTATCGTTCAACGGCTGGATGGGATGAATTGGCTGCACCGCAAACAGCGAACTGGTTTGCGCCACTATCTACGCGCAGAATATGGAAATATCCTATTGGCATTCATACGGCGGCATCTGGCAAATCACGTTGTCTATCAAAGTGAGTTCGTCCAGCAATGGTGGGAAAACACCCGTGGTTCAGTCAGGAGCACGTACTCAATAATCTATAATGCGGTAGACCTCAGTGTTTACTCCCCGCTCGGCACCCACAACAGACCCGCTGATCACTATCGGATATTGTTAGTAGAAGGCAGCCTGAAAGGCGGCTACGACACGGGAATTCAGCACGCCGTCAGTCTCGCAAAAGGTTTACTAGTACAAATGGCCAACGACTCAAAGGTTACAGTTGAGCTGATGATCGCTGGTCAAGTGGAACAGAGGGTAATCGACTACTGGTCAGGAGAATTTGCTAATACGATCACTTGGCGGGGGGTTGTCCCCCAACCAGAGATACCCGAACTTGATCGTTCAGCGCACCTGCTCTACTCGGCAGACATCAATGCGGCGTGCCCGAATTCAGTCATCGAGGCTTTAGCCTGCGGGCTGCCGGTGCTAGCCTATGATACCGGTGCCCTGCCAGAACTCATCCAGAATGGTGCAGGTAGAATTGTGCCATACGGTGGTGACCCTTGGGAACTAGAAACACCTGACCTGCCATCCCTCGCAACCGCAGCGATGGATATTCTGCAGAACCAAGATGATTTCCGGGTAGCCGCCCGTTCACATGCCGTAGCTTCCTTCGACTTAGATCAGATGGTGGATAGCTATCTGCAGGCACTTGCCGTTTAGAAAAAATTTACTGCAAGATCAGAATCAATGGCCAAACCACTCCTATCTCTCGCCAGCTGGACCGCAAAACAGCTGCCCGCGCCAGTGGTCCGGGAAATCTATCGGATACCCTGGATCGCAAAACCCCTGCGCGGGATATTGAACCGCGCGGCTCCGACGGGCTACACGGAGGTTACTATTTCTGCGGGTCCAGCCGCGGGTAGTCAAATGTACCTCGATTTACATCGCGAGAAGGACTATTGGTTGGGAACCTACGAAATCGATTTGTCCAAGGCGTTAATCGATTGGTGTAAACCAGGAATGGTCGCCTACGACCTGGGAGCCAATATCGGGTATATTTCTTTGATTATGTCGATGACGGTTGGTCCCAGGGGCCAAGTCTTCGCGTTTGAGGCATTACCAGAAAATCTCGATCGCTTAAGACAAAACATCGCAATCAACAACCTGGGTGATCGTGTGACGATCATTCCAAAAGCCGTCAGCGACCGGGATGAGGAACTTAATTTCCTTGTAGGTCCATCGGGAGGCACAGGGAAAACAGCCGGTTCGGCAGGCCGTAACGACTTGGTCTACAGTGAGCAGATTAAGGTTCCTGGAATAACGCTGGATACTTTTGTTTTCGAAGAAGGTCACCCTGAACCCGATCTGATCAAATTGGATATCGAAGGGGGAGAGGTGTTGGCGCTTCCGAAGATGCAGGGCAGCCTGTCTAAATCAAAACCGATTGTATTGATGGAGCTGCATGGCCAGGAGGCCATTGATAGCGCATGGGTTATCTTCCACAATCATCATTATCGATTATGCCGTATGGCAAGGGGCTATCCGGTCATCACATCCAAGGAAGAAATCGATTGGAAAGCATATATCATCGCGCTTCCTGAGCAAGTATAAATGGATCACCCAAAGCACTTGGAACAAGAAGGTTTTTCGGGCAGGGTAGGCATTCTACAGCGAGTACTTCCTGCATATCGCCTGCCTTTCTTTGACCTCCTGGCCCGCTCGTGTGCGGGCGGATTGTGCGTTGCGGCGGGTGAGCCGCGGTCAGAGGAATCCATCCACACTAGTGTGGATGTGGAAATAGCCCAATACTGCCCGATTAAGAATATCCATATGTTTAGTGTCAGCAGCCCATTCTATTTATGCTGGCAGAACGGATTGACTGGTTGGCTCAATGATTGGCAGCCAGACATACTGGTCATTGAAGCTAACCCTCGCTATATCAGCACCCGATTTGCAGCGAATTGGATGCACGCCAGGCAGCGCCCGGTGATTGGCTGGGGACTTGGCATACCCACCCCCAGCGCCCAGGAGAATGGTCCACTTAACAACACTCTCAAAACCGCTCGCCGCCCTGGCAGACAACGCTTCCTGGGTTTGTTTGACGCCATCATCGCCTACAGCAACAAGGGTGCCAAAGAATATCGGGCCGCGGGATTTCCGGAAGACAAAGTGTATGTGGCAATCAATGCCGTGTCTTCTAAACCGGTCGGTCTTGCACCGGAGCGCCAACCCAATTATGAGCCGAGGCCAACGGTCTTGTTCGTTGGTCGGTTGCAGGAGCGGAAACGGATCGACCTGCTACTAAAAGCGTGTGCTGCTCTGCCCGCAGAAATCCAGCCTGCTTTGAAGATTGTCGGAGAAGGACCGGCGTTGAACGCTTGTCGCGATCTAGCCGAAGAAATCTATCCAAGTGCCCGATTTACTGGAGCACTGTACGGGGAAGAGTTAGGGGACGTCTTCCGCGCGGCTGATCTATTCGTTCTGCCGGGTACAGGAGGCCTAGCAGTCCAAGAAGCGATGACTTACGGATTGCCGTTGATCGTCGCTAAAGGAGATGGTACCCAAGCTGATCTGGTGCACCCAGAAAACGGTTGGTTGGTCGAAGAAGGCGATATCGACGCACTGTATAACACACTTTATGAAGCTCTTGCGGACCCGATACGACTAACCAAAATGGGCGTAAATTCATACAGAATTGTCCAGGAAGAAGTCAACATCGAGATGATGGCAGAGGTGTTTATCCGCGCCATGCAGAAAGAAATTTAAGCCAGAAATTGATCTGCATACTTTTCAATAGCAACATAACCGCAAAATGAAATTACTGTTTATCGCCGACGGGCGTTCTCCAATCGCAATTAACTGGATCAGCTACTTCTGTGACTCCGGACATGAAGTCCACCTGATATCTACATACCCCTGTCATACAGATTTGAAGTTGACATCATTGAGGTATGTACCGGTTGGTTTATCAAACCTGATCGGGAATCAGCAAAAGCCAACATCGTCAAAGAAAGATATTCGTGATTCCCCCACTCTTCTCCGCCGGACCATCCCCGTGAATATGCGGACTGCCCTGCGGCAATGGCTCACCCCGCTGGGGATACCAGCAGCTGGGCGGCAGGTAAAACAGGTGATTGACCTGCTTAAACCAGATCTGGTACATGCAATGCGTATCCCTTTCGAAGGGATGATTGCTTCCCAAGCCGCCACAATTGCGGCACAAACTCCTGACACAAAGGGAGTGCCAATATTGGTTTCTGTCTGGGGCAATGATTTCACACTGCATGCCAATTCGACCCCCAGCATGAGACGATATACAAAAGAAACTTTAATGGCAGCCTGCGCACTGCACGCTGACTGCCAGCGAGATATCCGGTTGGCTGAGGAATGGGGATTCAACCCGCAGAAACAGCATATCGTGCTGCCTGGCTCAGGCGGTGTACAGCTTGATATTTTCCATCCAGCATCTGAGGCAAGTAGTCAAAAAACAAACGTAGATTCTGATGAGATCCGCATCATTAATCCGCGCGGTTTTAGGGCATATGTCCAGAATGAGGCATTTTTTCAAGCCATCCCAGCGGTGTTAGAAAACTATCCCAAGGTACGTTTTGTATGCCCCAATATGGAAAACGAGACCCAAGCACAACGCTGGATTGAACAAATGGGAATCCAAGCAAATGTTGACCTTCTGCCAAAAGTACCAAGGGAAACCATGGCCGACCTCTTCCGGGTTGCTCAGATCGCTGTTTCACCGACAACCCATGATGGGACACCGAACACACTGCTGGAAGCTATGGCGTGTGGCTGCTTCCCCATTGCTGGCGATATTGAGTCAGTACGAGAGTGGATACATAGCGGGGAGAATGGTTTGCTGGTGGATGCAACTAACCCTAAATCGATCGGGGAAGCGATAATAACATCCTTGCAGAATGAGGAACTAAGAATATCAGCTCGGACAATAAATTTCGACCTGATCGCTGAAATGGCTGAATACTATACAGTAATGGGGAAAGCTGAGACCTTTTATCACCAACTAACCAGCACGACAGAGTAGATCAATACCCAACCGGCTCTGGTTTCTCAGCAATTGCTTTAATACGTTTGCTGACAAGTACAGCTAAGGAACGCATGGCTTGACCAATCGGCCGTGACATAATTCCACTTCGCAGCATAAATGGCTCGCCCCGATTTACCGATGGAATTACAATGCGATCATCTTTTGGAACTACTACGGGGATTTCTTTATTGAAACTCTTCGCAACTTTTTCCGGACTGATGTTAATCCGCTTGTCATATTGATTCATAACGACGACTGTGTTATTGGGGTCGAATTTCAGCAAAGGCAGGAGATCCAGGAACTTCTGCGTACGCGAGATATCAGGTATCCCATGTCCTGTGATTAAAACCAGTAGATCACTTGCGTCGAGGGCAGCGATCGTGATGTCCGACAGCTTGGTTGACGTGTCAATGATCACGTACGTGAACATCGTCCGCAGGTACTTGATTACATCCGAGAATTGTCCTGGGTTGATCTCCTCCGCATCTGCTGGTCTTGGAGCGGACAACAATTTCACACCCGTTGAGTGCGAGATGAGGACATCCTCAACCACTTCAGTATCCAATTCTTGGGCGCGTGGAGTGAGGTCGGCAAGTGTATTTACACTATGCTCATTGAAATATACAGCGACATCGCCATAGAGCAGATCAGCATCGACTAGTACTACTCTGGTTTCATCATCTGCGAGTGCAACCGCCAGATTGGACGCAATCGTTGTGCAGCCAACACCACCCTTCGGCCCGTAAACGGTGATGATGTGTCCACGCCTTGCTACCGGGTGAGCAGTCGTACGGGCTATCCGGCTCGCTTGGATGGTTTTGCTTTTTTCAGTGCGGGCAATAGCAGCCGCACCTTCCACTGCTTGGATCAAGTCATCGATCATCGGCGGCTTGGTGAGAAAATCACGCGCCCCGGCTAGCATCGCCTTCCGCATGTAATCGACATCGTCCTGGACGGTGAGGATAATCACCTGGGTGTATGGAACGGCTTTCTTCACACCGGTGGTGGCTGTGATCCCATCCATATCAGGCATATTGACATCCATCAGGACAACGTCGGGTTTCGTATTTCGAGCAAATTCGATTGCTTGCGCGCCATTTGAAGCAGTAGCGACTATTTCAATTTGCGGGTGAAATTTTAAAGAACGGATGACGTTTTCCCGAGTTTGTTGGATATCATCAACCACCATCACCCGGATTGTATTTTCATCGCTTTCAATGGTAGCAGATATGTGGTCTCCATCAGCTGTTGATATTACACCTGCTAACTTAGCAGTCTGGACGGAAGAAATCTGAGGTTTCGCAGGTTCAGATTTCTTTAAGGGTTGCATACCAGTATATGGGGAGCGTGGCTGCACAGGTTCTGGGGCAATCACTTGGGGATTAGAAACCGCTGATACAGTTTCCGTGAACTGGTCCCCAGCATCCGATTCATTCGAGTTGCCACGTGAGGGTGAGAAAATGCGCCTGAACCAGGAGCGTTTATCCTTCGACGGTGGAGGAGTGAGGCGATCTGGGCTAATAAGGTAGCTTATGCGATCGGGATAATACCTTTCGGTAAATTCCAATTGAAACGACGTAAAAGACCGCCCGGCACCATACTCGCGATGAAGTTCTTTCCAAGCGCCTTGGTGGTTGAAATCTTTTTTTAGTACCTGGTCAAGCAAATCAGCACCCTTACGCCGCTTTCCTAGGTGGTACGCTTTCTTTGCTTGTTTGACGAGGTTATCTATATTATCAGGCACAGGTGAATTTCCAATGACTTCAGACTGTCTCTATCATAACAATAGAATCAACAAAACGCTTTTCAGAATAGTAAGGATCGATAAAGAACACTGTTGACGGCAATCTCAGAAACGGCCGTCCAGCCCATTGCCGGGTGATTTATTGGGAACAGTTATTCGATATATGTCCGTAAGGAGCGTTGTAAGCGAGGTGTCCGCAGTCTACGCAGCGCTTGAGCCTCGATTTGGCGGACCCGCTCCCGAGTAACACCCATTTTTTGACCTACTTCATTGAGGGTGTGAATTTGCCCGTCGATTAGGCCATAGCGGAGCTGTAATATTCTCGCTTCACGGGGAGGCAATTGATCCAGCGCTTCATGGAGATGTTCTCGCAATAAGATTCTGCACCGCGGTTTCATCCGGCGCTGGTGCATCGGGGTCTTCAATGAAATCCCCCAACATATCATCTTCCTCTTCACCGATCGGCATTTGTAGCGAGAATGGACGCCGGGCAACTTGTATCATGTGCTCAACTTTCTTGATTGGTACATCCAAAATCTCTGCCAATTCATCCACCGAAGGATCACGGCTTAGTTCTTGTTTCAATTGGTGTTGGACACGCAGCATCTTCGAGATTTGATCACCCATATGGACAGGGACTCTAATCGTTCGCCCCTGGTCAGCGATGGCGCGGGTGATAGCCTGGCGGATCCACCATGTCGCATAGGTACTGAATTTATACCCTCGGCGGTGATCAAATTTCTTCGCCGCCCGCATCAACCCGATATTTCCTTCCTGGATCAGATCTAAAAAGGGCACACCACGCCCCATATATTTCTTAGCGACACTGATCACTAAACGGGCGTTAGCGATGATCAAGTGCTCGCGCGCAGCCCAACCATCCTCAATCAGTGTGCGCAACTCTTTTTGACGCCGTTGGCTGACGTTGCCTTTGGCTAATTCGTCGCGCGCAAAGCGTCCGCGTTCGATCCGTTCTGAAAGCTCCATCTCTTCCCGAGCGGTAAGCAATGGAACCCTTACAGCTTCCTTAATATACAATCCAATCGTATCGCTGGCATCAACATTGGCAAGGTAGTCCTCATCGCTTAATAAGACCCTCTGCGATTCAGGCTCCTCCTCTACGCTTTTATCTTCGGATTCGCGTTCTTCTGGCTCATCCAGGAATGGTATCCCGGCACTGAGCAGCATCGCAAAAGCTTCCTCCAACTGATCCACATCGTTCTCTGCTTCTGGGAAGTGGGCGAGGATATCGTCCAGCGTTACATATCCTTTCTGCCGACCTAGTTCAACCAAACGAGCGATTGGAGCAATGATCTCGGCTTGCTCTTCAATTTGACTCAGTAAGCTCTCTTGTACACCTTGTCTCATCATTATTAGAGTTACACCATTATAGAATTTTGGGGTTTTAACCTCGTAATATTATACCACGAATTGTCAAATTTGCATATCCTTGTGCTCATAATAGTATAAATCACAAATTTAATTGCATCCACCCACGTTGATTATCAATTATTAAGAACAACCCACGATTGGTGATGGCGGAGGTCGCTTAGAGGATGCTTTGGCAAGAATAAAAAAATCACCCCGCTCGTCACCCGGGGTGATAGAAATCTTTTTAACGCGATACCATCAGATATGTATTGCGTGACCCTCTGCGGAGTGGGCTGCTTCCATCAATACCTCACTCAGCGTTGGATGGGCATGCACGTTCCGGGCAACCTCAGCCGGGGTGAGTTCCATCATTCGGGCCATGGTTAACTCGGGGAGCAGCTCGGTTACTTCAGGTCCGATCATATGGGCACCTAAAATCTCGCCGTATTTGGCATCGGTCACCATTTTTACCCAACCGATCGATTCTCCCAAACCCAACGCTTTGCCATTTGCCTGGAATGGAAAGCGTCCCACATTGACCTGATAGCCCCGTTTTTCAGCTTCAGCAGCCGTAATGCCGAACGATGCAATCTGCGGAGCGCAATAAGTAGCACGCGGCATCATCTCAAAGTCCAAAGATACTGTCTCAACACCGGCGATATTTTCAGCACAAACGATACCCATCGCAGAACCGACATGAGCCAGCATCAGCTTGCCAGTGACATCTCCGATTGCCCAAATGCCAGGAATATTCGTCTCCATACGTTCATCGATCTCAATGAATCCTCGTTCAGAGACCGCTACGCCGACGTCTTCGAGCCCAAAGCCTTGGCTGTTAGGGCTGAAACCGATTGCTACCAATGCCTGGTCAGCAACCAACTGCTGCTTTTCACCATCATGAGAGAGGGTGATGTTTACTTTTTTCCCATTAACTTCAAGCGCTTCAACCCGGTGATCGGTCATGAATTTAATACCGCGTTTCTTGAAAGCCTTTTCAAGCTCGAGGCTGATTTCTTCATCTTCGAGCGGAACTAAATGGGGCAGCATCTCAACGATGGTGACGTCAACACCATAGGAGTTCCAAACAGTTGCAAACTCCACCCCCACTGCACCCGAGCCGATGATGACAACCGATTCTGGCAAATGTTCCTGCAGAATGGCTTCAAGATACGACACGATATGCTTGCCATCCATTTCCCAACCTGCCGGGATGGTCGCATGCGCACCGGTAGCAATAACAATATTCTTGGTCTGTAATTCGACGGTTTCACCATCAGTTTGGGAAACTGCGACCAGGTTTCGGGATAGTAATTTTGCGGTCCCCATGTGAACATCGATATTGTTCTTGCGCATTAAGAAGCCTACGCCTTTGGTTAAGCGGTTGGATACCTGCCGGCTGCGTTTCACTGCTGAGCTGTAATCCAAGGTGAGATTGTCGAAAGAAAAGCCAAACTCCTTGCCCCGCTCGCGTAATGTATGGGCGACTTCAGCATTTTTTAATAATGCTTTAGATGGAATGCAACCGACATTCAGGCATACGCCCCCCATCCACTCTTTCTCTACGATCGCGGTCTTCAATCCCAACTGGGCTGCCCGAATGGCGCTTACATAGCCACCCGGTCCGGCTCCAATCACGATGACTTCATATTCACTCATTACAACTCCTTAGTATCGGAAACCAAGCAAAATTATTTAATGGCTTTGGCTCATACTTTCCTATCGAGATTCTTCTCTGGAAGTCTCTTACCAACCTTGTAGGGATTCTACCACTTCGGCAAGGAAATAATCGCACACAGCACCATCGAGGATGCGGTGGTCAAAGGTCAAGCCGATATAAGCCATGGGACGGATCGCCAGCGTATCCCCATTCTGGTGGTCACTGATCACCACCACCCGCTTTTGAAGTGCCCCTACGCCCAGGATCGCGCATTGGGGTTGGTTAATAATCGGCGTGGCAAACAAAGAACCGGTGACACCGTGATTTGTTATCGTAAATGTGCCTCCCTTGACTTCATCCGGCTGCAGGTCTTTCGCCCGCGCCCGCTCTGCCAAATCGTTCACCGCGCGTGCAATGCCTAGTAACGATAGCTGATCTGCACCTTTAATGACCGGAACAATGAGGCCTTGCTCGCCAAGTGAAGTTGCCATCCCGATGTTGATCTGCTGATGGATGATAATACCTGAATCGCTCCATGATGAATTCACTAACGGATACATTTTCAGCGCAACGACCACTGCGGCAACAAAATAGGGTGTAAATGTCAGCCTGACTCCGTTTTTGGCATACGCGTCTTTATTTTCCTGCCGGTGGGCAACTACACGACTGAGATCAACCTCAATTATTGCCGTGGCATGAGGTGAAGTATGTTTGCTGGAGACCATGTGCTCGGCGATGGAACGCCGGACAGGTGTCAGAGGTATGATCTCATCTAAACTTTCACTAGAGGAGTTTATCGAGCTTTGTGGCGGAGAGGTTTGCGCTTTGAAATCGCTTGCCTCCCCACTAGCTCCAATGTCAGCTGAATTACTCCCAACATAGGCGAGGATATCTCGCTTTGTGATGCGTCCGGCCTTACCTGTACCAGGCACCTGGTAAAGGTCTACATTGTGGTGGTCGGCAATGCGCGCGACGAGCGGTGAGATAAAGCCCAATTCACGAGCATGGTCTGCGGCTGTGGGCAGCTTAAGTTGAGCTTCTTGTGGGGCAGGCGCGGGTGTACTGACTTCTATTTTGGGTTGAGTATCCGCGCTTGCATCAGGGATAGCCTCACCCTCTTCGCCAATCCAGGCAAGGACTTCTCCGACCTGCACGATTTTCCCCTCTGGCACCAGAATCTCCAACAGGATACCGGGCTGTGGGCTGGGGATCTCCGTATCCACCTTATCGGTGTTGATCTCTAATAGCGGTTCGTACTCCTGGACTGGATCCCCTTTTGCCTTCAGCCACTTGGTCAATGTGCCTTCAAGGACTCCCTCGCCTAACTGCGGCATGACGACTTGAGTTGGCATACATCCTCCTCTCACAGACCAACCTATTCGCTAGAAAAGCGGGTAGGCGTTTGGATCTGCTTCATGCATCATTTCATAAACTACGTCAATAATCTGCTCAACATTTGGTTTGGACCAGTAATCTCCATCTGAGCCATAGGCCGGGCGGTGGGGTTTGCCAGATAAGGTGCGCGGCGCGGAATCCAGCCAATAGTAACCGCCTTGACCTTCCAATACCTGCTGGAACATGTAGGCCGTGGTCCCACCAGGCACATCCTCATCAGCAAATAGAATGCGGTTGGTCTTTTTAAGTGATTCCTGGATCACTCCTAATCGATCAAAAGGGAGCAAAGTCTGCACATCAATGACTTCCAGGTCAATCCCCACCTGGGAAAGCCGTTCTCCGGCTTCCAATGCGATCCGGCAACAAGCACCATAGGTTACCAGAGTCAAGTCGCTACCCTCACGTAGTACTTCGGGTACACCTATCGGGATGCTGAAATCGCCAATGTTTTCCGGGCGCCGTTCGCGCAACCGGTAGCCGTTGAGCACCTCTACAACAACGGCCGGGTCATCACCCTGCAAGAGCGTGTTGTAGAAACCAACCGCTTGAGTCATATTGCGCGGCACGAGGACATGCATGCCCCGCACAAGATGGATAATTCCCGCCAGTAAGGAGCCAGAATGCCAAACGCCTTCCAGGCGGTGACCGCGCGTGCGCACAATCACTGGTGCCATCTGGCCGCCCTTCGTCCGCCAGCGCACAGTCGCTAGATCATCCGCCATGATCTGCAGGGCATACAGCAGATAATCCAGGTACTGGATCTCTGCAATCGGACGCAGACCACGCATTGCCATGCCGATCGCCTGACCGATGATTGTGTTCTCGCGAATGCCGGTATCTGATACACGTAAAACCCCGTATTTACCCTGCAGGCCGCGAAATCCTTGGTTGACATCCCCGAGCTGACCGACATCCTCACCAAAAGCGATTACACGCGCGTCGCGTTCCAGGACAACGTCAAAGAATGCGTTCAGGATCTCAAATCCATAGATCGGCGGGGCGGTCTCGTTGTATTGGGGTGGAACCCCGGTGATATTGAGTGGCGAGGCCCCCGTCTCGGAATACAGATGCGAGCTGTAGCGGTCATTGTTAACCTGCTCCTGCTGCGCACGCCACGCACGGATTGCTTGTTGGGCTGGAAGGTCTTGGTGGCGGGTAGCAATCAACGCTTGTTGAACAGCAGACATCAAGTCACGCCGCAGCAGCTGTGGGCTGCTAAGCAGATCTGCTCGGATTTGGGTGAGCCGATCGGTTGGCCTAGAACTTGCGATTAGCTGGTCGAATAAGGAAATCAGCTGCTCTCGCTCTTCCAGAATTGGGTCTAAGTACGCCTGCCAAGCACCCTTACGGATTTCTTCAACCTGCTGTCGCTCCTCAGCCTCAAGATCTTCTAGTTCTGCCGGGGTGATCAATTTCTTGGTGAGGATCCACGCCCGAAATTTTACCAGTCCATCATGCTCTGCTTCCCACTTCAAGCGGGCTTTGGATTTGTAGCGCTCATGTGAACCTGAGGTAGAGTGGCCCTGCGGTTGAGTCAATTCTGTGACATGAATAATGGCCGGGACATGCTCGCGGCGGGCAACTTCTGCTGCCTGCCGGTAGACATCGATTAGAGCTAGATACTCCCACCCCTTCACCGTGTAGAGGTCGTAGCCATCAGTTGATTCCGGTTCACGTAGGAATCCACGCAGCAGTTTAGAGATATCACCTTTGACCATCTGGTGCTCGTTGGAAACTGAGATCCCGTAGCCATCGTCATAGATCGTGATGATGGCTGGGCTGCGCAGCACCCCAATCGCATTGATCGCTTCCCAGAACATGCCTTCTGATGTGGAGGCGTTGCCAATTGTCCCGAAGGCGATCTCGTTACCCTGCTGGGAAAATCCGGTAAGCGCCTGAAGTTCGGGCAGTTCACGGTACAAGCGTGAGGCGTAAGCCAGGCCAACTAGACGCGGCATCTGCGAGGCGGTCGGGGAGACATCCGCCGAGGAGTTGTGGATTCCCAGCAAATCCTTCCATTCTCCATCTGGTGTTAGGCTGCGGGTAGCAAAATGGGCGTTCATCGCCCGGCCAGCTGTAGCGGGTTCAGCCTCGACTTCCGCATGGGCATAGAGCTGGGCGAACATCTGCTGGATGGTCAATTCACCCAAGGCAAGCATCAAAGTCTGGTCGCGGTAGTATCCGGACCTGAAATCACCCGGGCGGAACACTTTCGCCATGGCTAGCTGGGGGATCTCCTTGCCATCTCCGAAGATGCCAAATTTGGCCTTGCCGGTCATCACTTCCCGGCGGCCGATTAAGCTGGCCTGGCGGCTGCGATATGCCAGCCGGTAATCTTCAATTATCTCTGTTTCACCAGTGGAACTTCCTGGATAATCAAACTGCGTTTCTGACTCCCCTGCCACCATCGGTATGGAAACCTCCTCTGTCTTTCAAGCCACCCAACGCTTCCCCCTTCTCTAACTACCTTTGTGATCAATATTATATCCCCTTTGTGGACTTATATTGTAATAATTGGGGAAATTCTAAGCCAGTTATAACCATTCTTCTGGCCTATCACTTACGGCAGAAGCGTGCCTGGGCTGCAATTGGTCAGGTTATCTACTCTATAGCAATAAAAAACCCCCTAGAAAATCCAGGGGAATGATAAAAAATACACACTAGAGAACTCTTAGTTTCCTGCTACCACAGAATATTGCAAACACCCCGATATTGTTTATCCAGGTAATGCGTATTGATCCTAATTTATGCCGGAGCTTTGGGTTTAGATATTTATTGACAGTGCACAAAACACCGTGATCAATAACAAGATGCCCAGCAGTAAAGGGTAAGCACGGATATTAAGGTTGTCACCCATAATGTCGCTCCAACTTGTTCATACCCTGAGTAAGGTTAGATTCTCAAGTGGTGAATCCTGATATGTAATTCTAACATCATTTATACATGACATCAGGTTTACCTCCAACCCCCTTAAGGTTTAACATGTACAAACACTCTTCCCATTAAACTAAAACCCCTGTATCGCAACACGGCGATTTCATCTATGTCGCAGCTTTGCGCATGCATTACAGCCAGCTCCAAATCGGAATAATCTTTATCTGCTCGATGCTGAATTACTTTGCTGCCTTTAGACTGGAAGTATTGTAGATCTTCCCGTTCAATCGAGTCAAAATCGCCGATGTTATAGTCTGGGACCAAACCTAATTCCCGGCAGTATTCTGCCCCTCCATCTTTGCCAGAGGAGGGTTTGATAGATGATCGTTGTGATTCCTCCGCCGGCATTATCCGGTTCAGGTTCGCGGGTCGAGAACTAGTGGTTCTCCTTTCAGCCAGGCCACATCTGGCTCCCCGTGCATACTGGGATTTTGTTATTAAGAGTCCAGAGTACTTTGGATGCTCATGTCAAGTGAGGTTAATATAATCTTCGCATAAATTATCTAACACAAACGCACCAAAATTTGGGCACCCTGTCATAAAGCCCGACAATACTGAATGGCGTTTTTCTCGGACGTTTAAACACGAAAAGAGCCGTAAGCTCCTCTCTCTTAACATTGAGTTTGTGCACCTTAAAGCTGGTTTCAGCCGGTTTGTATCACTGAACCCGATCAGCTTCCATTTCTTTGAGAATGCTGAATAACAGCTCTACCAGGACATCCTTCACTGTTTCTTTGTTTATCGCAACACAACCTAACAGTTTAACACTTGAATCCAGACGTAGGGCGATGCGCATATCATCAATTTCCCAAGCCTCCGCCCGATCTTGTTTATTTGCTGCGACCACATATGGTGTTGGTGCATACGCCCGGAACGTTTCAAGGATGCTCCGCGCTTCACGGAATGTTTCTGGTCTGGTGCTATCGACCATAACTACAAACCCCAGCATTCCTTCTGATAGGATCTCCCACATGAAGTCGAACCTTTTTTGTCCGGGGGTACCAAAGAGGTACAGCACCAGGTCTTCATCGACTGTGATACGTCCGAAATCCATTGCTACCGTTGTGGTTTCTTTAACCTTTTCAGCTGGAGCTGAGATCTTGCGCTCCGTCGATACGACGTCGATCTCACTAACCGATCGGATGAATTCTGTTTTACCAGCGTTGAATGGTCCTGTAACCACCATCTTGACAGTATGCATATTGTTTTCCTTACCGCAGGGATTACCTAGCTGCCAGTTAATTTATCCGCTAAAGGGAACGGATGCGGGAGATGATGCGGTTAACTAGTGATTTTTGTTCCGTTTTAGTTTCTTCTGGCAGAGGTTCCTTACCTCTTGGAAATGGTGTTGTGATTCCTTGCGGTCGGACGATCTCGACCATACCTGCCTGAATTAATCTGTAAACGATCTTTCGTATTTCTAAATCTGATAGGTTGGTTGCTTTCGCGATCTGCCGGATCGAATTCTTTGGATTGATATAAGATACAACCCGCCATTCTTCTACGCTCAGATTTACTTTTTGGATATTCGCTCCTGGATGTTCTGCAAATTTCAAAGCCATATCTAGGCTCGGAATTTCATCCTGCAGCTGCTCCCATTCCCGGAGCTTTCTGGTGCCGTCGATGATTAAATTTTCTAGGCTGATCCGGACTGCGATCTTATCCTCCGGTGGCGGAGTATCATTTTTAAACTCAAAAAAACCTTCCATCCAGGTGAATAGACGGTTGATGAGGCCGGTATAGTGATTGACTAAACTGGATAGGATTTGTTGCTGTGACAAGTAGTCGGCATTGATTAGGAGCAGCCCTAATTCCTTATCGCTCATGTCACCCGCTTTTTCGGTGATAATTTTCTCTTGAGCAGCATTAATCAGCTTGGCTTTATAGAGAATCGTCGGTAATCCGTTAGTTTCCCCCCTTGAGTGAGCGTATGCTAATTTCCCTTCGCGGAAATACACCCAGATTGTGTCGTTCGGACCTTCCACCGCTAATCTTCCTGACTTTCGTGCCAGATTGATCAGGTTTAGAAGTTGGGCAGTCGAAAAATCACGCAGATTGCCTTTTAATGGCATAGGTGCCTCAGTTTTTCTATGTCTGTGCCTTGGAAATTATGCGAAGATTATACTTGCTCGCAATAGGGGCGTCAAATTCACCGCTGGAATCCATATTCCTTGACACTGATTTGGCTTACGTATATAATCCTCTGCGCAAGTTCCTCGGTAGCTCAATTGGCAGAGCGGGCGGCTGTTAACCGCTAGGTTGTAGGTTCAAGTCCTACCCGAGGAGCCTGAGAAGTGAAATGGACGCATGAAAAACATGCGTCTTTTTCATTTAACATATTCGACGTTGGGCTGGTTTTCTTGAGCAGCTGCAGGTTCAAATTACTAAAGTGAAATTAACCACAGTATAGTTTCTTCATCACTGTGTAAGAGTTGGAGTGATATGACAATACATTGTGTAGCGGTGCTGCCTATGGTATTGCGGCCATTTGATTGCGGCCACCTTCTTTCGCTAGGTACAACGCTTGATCTGCCCGTTCGATAATGACCTCTAGTGACTCATCTTCTGGTTTTCTTGAGGCTGCGCCAACACTGATCGAAATGTGGACTGGTTTGCCATCTTTAAAATATGGTGACCCCATAGTATTGTTTCGCAATCTTTCTCCAACCTGGTAGCCATTCTCTAGGTCTGTCTCCGGTAGCAGGATGACAAATTCATCTCCCCCGTATCTGCCGATAAGGTCTATCTGTCTCAGGTCCCTCAAAAATTGTGATGCGATACCAGATATGACGGTATCACCAAATAGGTGCCCGTGTTGGTCATTGATATCTTTAAACAGGTCAATGTCGATGATCATCACAGTCAGAGTCCGATTGAACCTGCGGGCGCGTTCCACTTCTCTCCGGCCTAATTCAAAAAACCCTCGCCGGTTATATAACCCGGTAAGTGGGTCTGTTATCGCTTGTTTTTGAACTTCAGTGTGGAGTTGGGCGTTTTGTATCGCGGCTGTCGCCGTTGTAGCAAAACTGACCAGCAAATTTAGATCTGAGTGGCTGAATGCATAGCGTGAATAGGCATCCAATGAAATGGCGCCCAAGGTTTGATCACCGAGGATTAATGGGGCGACGATCATCGATTCAATCGCCCTCATTTCGGGGATATCATTTTTATAAGGGCTGTTCGGATCTGCATGGACATCATTTATCAGCATTGGTTCACGATTCTGGACAACTCGCCCAGGATTACTCATGAGATCCGCCCCTCTGAAAGTGTGAATGCGCGGGTCAGTATAGCCTAATGCTGCTCTGATCTGCAGTTGCCCGGTTTCACGTGCCACGAGATGCAGGCGGCCTTTCTCGGCTGAGGGGATCGCGCTGATCGCTGCGTCTAATATCTGTCCCAATAGTGATTCCAGGTCCAGAGTGTTAAGCAAGGCTGCTGTCGCAATTTGCAAAGCAGACAGCTCCTTTGTCATACCTTCTGACGCATTAAACGCCCTTAATCTTGCGATAGACAACCTGATTAAACTTGCTGCCTGTTTCCCAAGGGTTCTGTCATGTTGAGAAAAAACTTTTCTATTATGGTAGATAAGAAATGCAGTCCCGAGCACATGATCGTTCTCAGCAAGCGGTAGTGCCAACAATGAACTACAGTTGAGTGTAGCGGAGATTTCCGGGCTTATCAGTGGAGAAGTTGCAACATCCTCAATTGTTATAGGTTGCTCAATAGCGACCTTCTGGCTCATAAACGGCAGGTCGCCAGTCTCTACTTGGAGCGTCCGGGCGACTTGGTGGAGCGTGCCCGATGCAGCAATGGGTATGTTTTGTTCCAATCGCTCATCCCACAGAACGATTAATGAGCTGTCGGCATCTAACAATTTTTCCAGGTAGTTTGCAAAGCTCTGCATCATCTCTTTGATATCATGCGCTGTCATGGCAGCTTGCGTCATATCTTGTAATAAAGATAATTTTTGCTCCCGTACTCTCAGCACTGCTTCGCTTTGCTCAGCCTTGATCCTCTGTGAACGTTGCTGTTCGTAGTCGCGGGCATATTCTAGCGCAGCAGCTGTCGATGATGCGGTTTCAGAGACAATTCTTTGATCGATCTTGAGAAATTCTCCGCGGTTGTGGCTGTGTACGATTAATCGACCAATGGTTTGATCTCCCGATTGGATCGCTGCCTGGATATTTGTAATCTTGCTGTGCTTTGTAGCCGCTGGCGTGGGCGTGGATTGGGAATACTTTCTATACCCCCCCGGCGCGTTCGGTAGTGATTTGTTCTTTGCTGCCCGATTGCCCTGAACTGTTGGATCCAGGTTAATTGGATCCGCCGGGTGAACGTTATGATCGATGACGTAGATGTCTGCTTGGTCGAAGTTGAACTCAGTGATCAAATCTACAAGCAGTTGGTTGATCAGGCGGGTTTCTTCTCGATTTTTAGCGAGATTACTGCTGAGTTTTAGGAAAGCTTCCTGTTGCTGGTAGTTATATTCTCGGACAGCCTCGCTAGCCTCAGTTTCTTGGATTGCAGCCCTGATCGATCTTATGATGATCTCAAAAGCAAATAGTGTCGCGAGAAGGCTTAATCCCCATAAGATCACACTAGTAATCGGTGTGGGATTCTTTAGTTGGTAGTTGTGCAACACGATGCCCGCGAAAGCTGCTGTCCAAATGACAGCTACGATCCTCCTGGTTTGGATTATCTTGACAATTCGCTTTTGCAGGATCATTCTAATTGTTCGAAGCTCTATATGCCCAGAAATGGCATCCCTAGGTCATCAAGTAGACCAACTCTGAAAACTTAACTTCAGTTTAACTTAAAATAACGGATTGGTCTACCAGGCTTGTTTAACCGCCAATTAGCTGCCGGGCACCCCGTTGGTTTCTATATGCACATCCGCTGGCATCCCTGGTTTCAAGCGCCCTTCGATTTCTTCTACAGATATCTTGACTGCAAACACCTGTTTTACGCGCTCTTCCGCAGTTTGCACATCAGATGGGGTGAACTGAGCTGTATCTCCAATATAATCGACTTTACCGCTGAATTGTTGGTTAGGATAAGCATCTACATTGATCAGAACGGTATTTCCAGGGGATATTTGTGCGATATCTGAAGCTGGCACATAAACGGTGATTTCAAAGTTTGTAGGATCGATTAATCGGATTAATGTTGCACCCGGTGTGGCTATCTCACCTATTTTGATTAGGATTTGATGGATTTTACCTGATAGCGGGGATTCTAGATGTAAACGCTCCAGCAGCTGAGCATGGAATTTCGTATTCGCCTTAGCGGCAGCCAAGTTGGCCTCCAACACAGTAAATTGTTGGATAGGCAGCCCTGCTTTCACTTGATCAAGCTGTGCTCCGGCGAGCGCCATTTCTGCCCGGGCCAACTTTAATACAGCCTTAGCAGCCCGCCGTTCTGGTTTTGGAGGGTCTTGTGGTCTATACGCGATATTAAGCAAGCTTAAGTTTGATTCGGCTTCGATGAATGCAGCTTGTTTGGCAGCGAGATTCGCCTCTGCTAATGATATATCTTGCCGATCCGGATATTCATCCCACTTCAGGAGCTCATTTTCCGCAGCTTGTTCTGCCAGTACCGCTCGTTCATATAGGCTCATTATTTCGAGATTATCGATTTTGAGCAGGCTCTCTCCTGCCTGGACAGAGTCATTCTCGGCGACATTGAGCTCTACCACCTTTCCAGCGGATGTCGATATCACATCGTAGGTATTGCCTTCGATGAATCCCGTCGCCTTGATTTCACCTGGTATAGGGGCCTCACGCGTTTGGTTACATCCGGTGATCATGGCTGTGATCGCAGTTATTAAGACCGCGACTGTGACCGATGCAGTGATCCAGTTTATTGGATGAAATCTTTGCAGAAATTTTTGGGAATGCTTGGAGTGAATTATCACAGAATGTGGCCTCATGATCGCACCTCGAATGTTGCTTCTGCATACAGCCCAGGTTTCAGCCTGTCGTCATCGTTCGGCACCCTAATCTTCACTGCATGGACGAGAATCTCTCTATCTCCAGAAGTCTGCACATTGCGGGGAGTGAATTCCGCTTTATCCGAGATGCTGATAATGTCGCCGTAAAATCGTTCATCGGGATATATATCAACCACAATTGGTACTCGATCTCCGACCTTCATCCAATTCAAGTCCCCTTGTGGGACAAACACGGTCAGCTCCATCTTTTTGATATCAGCTATTGTAAGAATTGGCCAACCTGCCATGGCGATCTCACCCGGTTGAACCAGGTGCTGCATGACAATGCCGCTGATCGGAGCGATTAGTGTCAGGCTTTCAATTTGTTTGACAGCAGTCTCACTCGCTAACTCTGCCTCTTTGACTGCGATATTGGCAGCCTCTCTTTCCGAATCCGTCGCTCCTGTGTGAACTTTATCCAATGCAGTCTGAGCGGCTTGGAGCTGTGATTCTGCCTGGTAAACTTGGGCGCGGGCAGTGTCGATTTGTTTATTTCGGGTCGGGTCATTTCGTTTGAGAACAAATGCATCTTCAAGGCTTTGGTTCGCAACGAGCAAGTATGTTTCAGCTAGTTCTACATTGGCTGCGGCAGCACGGATATCCTCTTCTCTCGGCTCTATAGCCACCAACTCTTGTTGAGCTTTCGCGGTTTGTAGGTTGGCTTGTACCACTTCAAGTTGTGCGTTGAGCAGTTCGGTTTCTAGTTGAGCGACGATACCCCCTTGCTCAACCATACGCCCGATGGCAATTGGTAAAGCTTCAACTTTACCTCCTGCCTGGGAGCTAATGGTTGTTAGCTCGGTTTCTAGAATACCTGTTGCCTGATAGACTTCAGTCTCCGGAACAGCAATTCCCAGCTCGACCAGGACATCCTGTCCTTCTTCTGGGTTTGTGATGAAAAATACGCTGACCAGGAGTGCGATAAGTACAACCACTAGACCAATAATTATTATGTTTCGCATAAGTACCTCAACGCATACAAGCTATGAATATATCTTCTAGCGAAGGTGGGATAATTCTCTGTTCACCCGGCTCGATCCCCGCGGTTTTCAGTGCCTCGTATATTTGTACTGATTGCTGGTTGATATCCTTGGCGAGGACATGGATCATCGAGCCATATAAAGCCATTTCCTCAACCTGGAGTTTGCCATCCTGCTTCATCGCCCGTAATCTTTTCAAGGCCCCGATGGGATCGCTGGGTGAAAGCTCCAACACCTTGCCAATCTTCATTGAGTCATTAATCTCTGAAGGAGTACCCAAGGCGATGAACTCACCATGTTGAATAAATGCCAGACGGTGGCACCGTTCAGCTTCATCCATGTAATGGGTGGTTACGAAGATCGTGATTCCCTCTGCAACAAGGCTGTATAGCAAGTCCCAGAATATCCGTCTTGATATCGGGTCGACTCCTGCCGTTGGTTCATCGAGAAATATGATCTCCGGATGGTGCAGGATAGTAGCGCCGAGTGCTAGGCGCTGGCGCCAACCTCCGGATAGATCTTTAGTTTTGGTGTGCTCCCGGTCAACGAGTCCGGCCATATTGATCGTATACTGTATCCTCTCGGATAAATCCTGGTTGCTGAGACCATAAGCGCGTCCGTAAAAGCGCAGATTTTCAATAACAGTTAGGTCGTTATAGAGACTGAATCTCTGCGACATATAACCGATCCGCTGGCGGATTTTCTCCGGTTGATCAGCAACATTAAATCCAAGGATCCAAATATTGCCAGCCGAGGGGGGGAGAAGTCCCAATGCCATCCGTATGGTCGTAGTTTTTCCTGACCCATTTGGCCCAAGGAATCCAAAGATTTCACCTCTCCTCACCCTGAAACTGATGTTATTGACCGCGCTGAAATTACCAAATTGCTTGGATACATGGTCTATTATGATGGGGTCTTGGTTGTTCTCGTTCTGCATATCGATTGGATAATCTCTCCTCTCTTCAAGTTTCTTCATGGTGTTCCTAGTGTTCCATCAAATTTGATTTATTAGTAAGGATAGAGTGCTGACGGAACACATTAAGCTTTGTCAAGGGCATTTTAGCTTGGAGATCATTTGATACTTCCATCCTTGACAAAGCACTAGTCCAATGACCGGCGTACGAAGACGAGCGATATGCTGCCGATGACAATACCCAAAATGATCAATGCCATGACATTTGGCCATAGAGTTTCTAATCCAACTCCCTTGAGTAAAATCCCGCGTAGTATGACCAGCCAGTGATGAGCAGGCACGAGATTGCTTAACGTCTGCAGGATCGAGGGCATTGACTCAACCGGAACCGCATAACCCGTGAAAAGAAAATCCACCATTCCAACCAACATTACGATCAAGAAAGCTTGGTGTTGTGTCCGTGACGAGACCGATATAACTAATCCTTTCCCTAGCTCTACAAAGATATAGATCAGCGCTAATAGTAAAAGCAGGCCAACTGAGCCGCGGATGGGTACATCAAACGCGAATATCACTATTCCGCCCAGCAAGATAAAATCCACGAATCCGATTATGATGACGGGTATAGATTTCCCAGCGATGATCTCGAGCGAAGAGAAAGGCATCACCAGCAGCTGCTCCAGCGTTCCCATTTCGCGTTCTCGTGAAAAGGATAAGCTGGCAAATATCAGGATAGTAAACTCCAACATGAGTCCGAGTTCTGCCGGTGTCGTGTAGAGGGCTTCATTCAATGCTTCGTTGAACCAGATCCTTAAACTCGGTATAAACCCTGCTAGGGCTTCCTCAGGCAAACCTAACCGCTCGATTGTGATATCCATTCCCACTTCAGTGATTAATCCCTCAATCGATCTTAACGCGGCAGTTGCGGCAGTGCTTTCCGCGCCGTTTAATATCGCTGCGATAGTCGGGGTCCCGTTTTGAGCCTCAATTTCTGAACCGTAATTGGTAGGGATTATGATCGCCGCGTTGATTGAACCTCTATCCAACGCGCTTTCGATCTCATCAAAAGTTGCCGCATAATGGCTGATGCTGAATGTTGTTGTATTTTCCAGTGCAGAAATGAGCATGCGGCTGGCAGGGGTCTGATCCTGATCCAGGATCATTATCGGCAGATTTGTTATTGGTCGTGACGTTGCCCATCCTATTAAAAGAAGCTCGAGCACTCCACCAAATAGCATAAATGCAGGTAGCCACCAATCGCGGATCAAGTGAGTGAAGTCTTTAATTACCAAGGACCAGATTCGTTTTGCCATACGATTGCTATGCTAGTTTTTTCTTGAAGGAAAATGCAGCGATTCCAGTAAATAATATACCCATCAGTAACAATGCCAAGCCATACATCCAAAGCACATCTATACCAGCGCCGGTCACGAATGACGCGCGGGTAATAATGGCATAGTGGGTACCTGGCAAGGCCATAGCTTCCATGCGGACAATTGGCGGCATTGCTGCGATCGGAAAGAAGATTCCAGTCAAAAAGAACCCTGGGAAGAGAATCAAGAGTAATGACAAAGCCAGTGCGGCTGCTTGGCTGTGGATGAATACTCCAATCAGTACGCCCATGCTTAAATTTGCGAAAAAGAATACACCGGAGAGAAGTATAAACAACCAGAAATTACCGGTAAATGGCACATCAAACCAATATAGTGCGATGGCTGTTGTGAGAGGAATATTGATCAATCCACTGAGGATATAGGGGAACATTTTTCCCAGCAGCAGTTCTGCCTTACCGATAGGTGAAGCCAAGAGTTGCTCAAGCGTTCCGTGTTCGCGTTCGCGTGCTAAGGTCAGCGCGACTGACATTCCTGGTAATGCAAGCACAATCGATAATAGTCCCGGGATGATATCTACACTAGCTTTGAGATTTGGGTTGTACCAGGTCTGTGTTCGCACATCAATTGGGAGCAATCTGTCAATGGCAACGCCTTGGGCCGCTAATTGTCTGACTAACAATTTACTGATGAACTCATCTGCTCTTCGTGCTATTTTGTCAACCGCAAACCCGCCGCTTTGCGGCTCTGTTCCATCAACTAGAATTTGCACTCCCGCGCCACGCATAGCGTATAGATCCCGCTCAAAGGATGGTGACAAGATCACGGCCGCTTTGATACTTCCTTTTAAAAGCTGTTCTTCGATCGCATCGATCTGATTCACTTGCGAGATGAGTTCCAGATCATCTCCCAAGGTAATCTGCTCGATGAACGCCCGTGAGGTTGGGCTGTGGTCCATATCCAACACACTGATAGGCACATGCGAAATGTCCGCCGTTACAGCATATGCGAGCAGCAGCAGCAGAAACGTTGGTGTGAAGACTACCAGAATAAAGGTCGCCTTATCCCGCAGAATATGCCGGATCTCTTTTAGGGCAACGGCATAGGCATGTCTAAATGACATCCTCACTTTTCCAACTTGCTAACTACAGAGATAAATGCTTCTTCCATTCGCATTGGCGCTCGCTCTAACCTAGAGTAGTGGATTTCACGCTTGTCCATTTCTGATTCTAGATAGGATAAATTGTCTTCACCCGGTGAAAGTAGCACATGGAGCCGGTTGCCGTAGGTTTGAATTTCTAGTACACCTGCTATTTGTTTGAGTTGTCGCTGTGCAGTTTGCCAGTTTTCTGGGGTAAGTTGTATTACATCACCCTCAACCGAATTTTGGATATCTCGCGGTTTATCAGACCGGATTAATCTGCCATTGTGGAGCAGTGCCACGCGGTTGCAGCGTTCAGCTTCATCCATATACGGTGTACTGATGACGATCGTCGTTCCACCTAAGTGGAGATCGGTCAATATATCCCAAAACTCACGCCGCGATACAGGGTCTACTCCAGTGGTAGGTTCATCTAGGAGCAGGATCTCAGGTTGATGGATGAGCGTGGATGCCAAGGCTAATTTTTTCTGCATTCCCCCTGACAGATGCTGAGCTCGGCGGTTCTGGAACTGGGTTAGTTGCGCAAATTCCAACAGGTATTGCATTCGTTCATCGCGCTCAATCCCGGTAACGTCGTAAATATCTGCAAAAAATGCCAAATTCTCTCTGACTGATAGGTCGCCATAGAGGCTGAATTGCTGGGCCATGTAACCGATGTGGGGTTTGACTTGTTCCGCATCGGTTGCCAATCTTTTCCCTGCCACCCAGGCTTCTCCATCAGAGATGGATAATACCCCGGCCAGGATTCTTAGCGTGGTCGTCTTGCCAGCCCCATCCGCACCGACAAGACCATAGATCTCTCCTGGTCGGATTGCTAGATCGAGCGCGTCAATGGCAGTAAGCTGTCCGAATTTGCGCGTTAAGTTCGTCGTTTGGATGATATGTTCCATGACTGTGGATTGTTATGATTATCCTGGCTAACTATTAGGACTTTGCTTGTTAGCGTATTAGGATTATCGCTTTGCACGTTTCATCTTGCGCATTACCCATAAAACAACCAAGGCAACAAATGCTGGCTCGAGGATTAACCCTGCAAATTTCAGCCACCCTTCGATATTAAAGTAGGGAAATATTAACCAATCGATTATCCCGGTAATAACCGCTGCGATAACCGCCGCGCCGTAATCTGCGCCATCCCCATACGGACGAGGTTCCTTCCAGATAGAGGTCGCCAATATGCCGAGTAGCAAACCGATCACGACCCATACCGCGATCAAGATTACGAATGTCATGGTGCACCTCCTGCAATCCAACATCTATATAACGTTTTATAGTTTGTGAAGGAAATAATCGCTGTGCGATCTTTATAATTCATCTGGCAATCCTTTTACACACTTCAAAAGCAGGTCGACATCATCAGATGTGTTACTCAATTTGTGTGAGCACCCTCAGCGCTCGCCATGTAACCCATTTGCTGGGCTTTTTCAATTCTTCTACATTCACCCAGGTTTTACCGTTGTAGGTGTATTCTAAATTCCAGCGTCCTTGCTGGTCGGATTTCGCAGTGATCAGTTCCATTGCCTGTAGCAAGCGCGGATCATTCCCATAACCAAGACTAACTAGCACGTCAATTATCTGGAGGACATCGGTGACATATCCGATTGGGTAGCCAAATTTGAACCAGCTCCTATTCGGTTTGCTCGCATAACCCATTGGATAATCTGCTGTGGCGGGATTACAACTGAAAAGGAATTCAACCCCTTGATCAATGGCCTTTTGGATTTCCCACGTTCGGTCTGCCTCAGGAATTTTGGTAAGTGCTGACATGGCTTTTACCGCGCCCCAGGCACAGGGCAGGTGATCATTGGCTGAACAGTGAAAGCCTGGCCCGCTGTTTCCGCTGCGGTAGTAGCGTGGCGCTGCATCGCGGTCTTCAGCCGGCGCGATAGCATTTCCCGTTATGCTGTTGGCTAACCATATAAGTGCTTCTTGTAAGCGTTCGTCATCACCCTGCTTTAGGTCTAGCAGCGCTGCTCCCAGATTGCCCTGCAGGCACTGTATCGCGCCAGATTTCTGTCCGTTCATCGAGAATCCCCCATATTCTGACCGGGCATGGTCGAGGATATAATTGCAGGCTTTTTGCACCTGGGGATGAGAACCGTCGGCGCCGAATTGAGCTAGGTGGCACACCTGCCAAACTGTACTACGGTATTTCGGGTTGTAGCCTGGTCCGGCCTCACACCAATAACCATCTTGGTGTTGTTCACGCAGGATGGCTGGTACCACGCCGTGAGTCATTACTTTCTTCTGTGCTTGAGCGACTTCCGGGTCGTCAGCGGACTTACTAAGGATATCTTTAAGAGTGAAGTAACGTACACCTGGATATTGGTCATCATTCTCTAATAACCAATCCGTCGGATCAGACGATATCTGTTTTATCAAGCTCATTTACTCCTCCTAAAGTAGTTCTTCAAGTAGTTCTTCAAATCAAGCAGGCTGTTTTGTTGGAGGTACGCATCCATTCTATTTTTTCTGCCCGCTGGTAATTTCACTTGGTATCGCCAGTTGGGCGATTACCTGCCTAGTGATATTTCTGAAACCAGCCTGTCCGAGCGCATCTTCCATCTGGAGCGGGCGACAGCCTCCACATACAATCGGACTGACCTTATATAGGGTCTTCCAAACGCTAACGATCATGTTGCTGCTGCGGTCAATGCCCTCGGTTAAGGTTATTATGGTGATCCTTCCACCGGGTTTGAGGATGCGCTTGAATTCACCTAAAATTCCGGGTATGTCCTTGAGCGGTATCATGTCGAGCACGTAAGCTGCGTAAACTCGCTCCATACTCTCTGCCTGCATTGGTATTTGGCGTGTGTCCGCGCGCAGCACTGGGCTTTTGATGCGTTCTTGCGTGAGCCGCAGCATTATCGGCGATATATCTAGCCCAAAGGCGATACCATCCGGTTGAATTTCCTTTTCGATATGTTGCTGTTCTTTCCCTGTACCTACACCGACATTCAGAACCCGTAAGCCCGGTTCGAGCCGCAGCGATTTTAAACCACACGCCTTCGCTTTGCCCTCATACATCTCAAACCAGTCATAACGGTGGCCAATGCGGTCATAGAATTTTTGAGCTTGCTGCCTGGATAGGGTCTCTGCGATCATTTTCTTATCCCCTCCAACAGCATTTCCATTGCGGCAAGCGTGTGTTTGTCCAAATCGACATTCGCCTCATCGTAGATCCACAGCAGGAGGGTCCCCTCGATGATTGCTCCGGTGGCGATTGCCACCTCGAGGGGATTGACTTCTCGGAATTCGGCTCGTTCAATACCTTGCTGTATGAGTGGTGAGATTTCTTCCAAGTATTGTCTGAAGTAAGTTTTTAGTTTCTCTCTCACACCCTCATGCCGGAATGCCATCGCGTAGAATTCAAAGGTGATCGGCAGCGCTCCAAGCATTTGTTCGAGGCTGTTTATACTGTCTTTGGTAAATTGTAGCAGTCGTTCGCTGGCTGTCCCCGGTTTATTCTTGATTGCCACGAGATCGGTCATCTCTTGATCGAAGATGCGCGTGAGCAGTGAGATAATGATCTCCTCTTTGCTGTCGAAATACCAGTATAGTGTCCCTTTACTCAAACCCGATTCGGCGACGATGTCGTCCATCCGCGCACCTTGGAACCCATTACGTGAGAAGACGACCATCGCTGCTTCTAGGATCTGATTTTTACGCTCATCGCTGATACCCCGTTTTGGGCTCATTGGTTTCCGCCTAATAAACTGACCAGTCGGTTTATACAAGAATATACCAAAATCTTGGTGGAGTCAATCATTTTGCGAGATTCTGGGCGAGGATTCGTAGGTGTAATTCTGATATAATCCTGTTGCTTTGCAGTGGGGGTGGTTGGGTCCCGGTGGGCTCCCCGGTCTTCAAAATCGGTGGCGGGTCGCTTTGCGAGCCGCGGTGGGTTCGACTCCCATCCACTCCCGCCTTTTTCTTTCTGCAGTATCCGGATAATTAAACATCAGTGAATTTATGCGTATAGGTAGATATTTCTCAATATGAGCCAAGTGGATTTCGATACTTTATCTGCAATCGTTGCACAGCACTTAAATATCCATGACATCACGAGAGGGGATACGAGCAGTCAGTACCTCGCTCGATATCGCGGTCAGTTGATCAGTCAAGATACTGATGCAGCCTATCAGCAGTTGACAAGGCAACTGGAGCCGTTCGACATCACCCCGCTTTTTCGGCTGGAAGGTGACCGGCATGTCATCAACCTAATCTCAGGCGTTTCGAATCCTAAGCCATCCCGCACATGGATTAATGCTCTGCTGTTTGTCTTAACAGTATTTAGCGTATTTTTCGCCGGAGTTTACTACACCTTAGGCGGTGTCTACCAAGGGCCACCAAATCCCGGCTTCAGCGATTTAGTTCCCTATATCAGAGCTAGTTTAGGTGGGGGTTTGGCTTTTACTGTCAGTTTATTGGTGATATTGTTAGCCCATGAATTTGGGCATTATCTCGCCGGTCGCTATCACCGCGCACACGTTACCTTACCGTACTTTCTTCCTTTCCCTTTCAGTGCGTTTGGTACCATGGGTGCATTTATCCAAATGAAAGCACCGCCTAGAAACCGTAGTATCTTAATGGACATTGGTATTGCTGGTCCGCTCGCGGGGTTTGTCGTGGCTGTTCCAGTTCTGTTGATTGGCTTGCATCTATCGGAAACGAGTACTTTACCCAGCAGCCTCCAAGCGGGTCAGGGTTTGCAAATTGAAGGGAATTCAATCTTATATCTTTTTGCCAAATACATTGTCTTTGGGAAATTGCTTCCTGCTCCTGGCAGCTATGGCGACATCTCGGTTTGGCAGTACTGGCTTGAATACTTTTTTACCGGTCGGCCTCTGCCGATGGGTGGCGAGGATGTGTTGCTTAGTCCGGTTGCGTGGGCGGGCTGGGCGGGGTTATTGGTCACCGCCTTAAATCTGATTCCTGCTGGGCAGCTGGATGGGGGGCATTTATTGTATGTCCTGATGGGCAAGAAATCTTCATTGCTCTTACCAGTGATCTTGGGGATCTTGATCTTGTTGGGTTTTGTTTGGCCTGGTTGGTGGTTGTGGGCTATGCTCATCTTTGTTTTGGGGCGCTATCATGCCGAACCGTTAGATCAAATCACACCGGTTGGTGCAAATCGGAAAGCGCTTGCCGTAATTGGGTTAGTTGTGTTCGTGCTGGTCTTCACACCTGTCCCACTGCTGGCAGTCGGCATATAGGCTAGAGCGACCGTTTGGTCGCATTGTATGCGGGGGTATTACAAATGAATAAGAACAGCTTCACCCTTTCTCTGCTGTTCGCCACGGTTGTTGTATTTCTGGCTTCGTGTCGCTCGGCCCCCATTTCTACGCAACCAGCTTCGATACCTGCAACTTCTGCCGAACTTTCTGGTCCAACCGTACCAACGGCACTAGTTCCCCCAACTGAGAGTCCCACACAAATCAGAGAGTATCACCCTGTTTGGGTCATTTCTTGGGATGGTGCTCCGGCGAATGAAGTATATCGGCTGATTGAAAATGGTGATCTCCCCGCTTTTCTCGCCATGCAGGAAAAAGGCCTGCGTGCCCAATATCTTTGTTCAGTTAATCCATCGCTAACTGCGCCAGCTCAGAACAGCCTTTCTTCCGGTTCGCTGCCCAACCGGACTGGAATCGTGTCCAACCGCTACCATTTACCAAGCGATAATTTTTATTGGTACCGTTCTGGCTTTGAAGATGTGATGGACGATGCGGAGCCGCTCTGGGTGACCGCCTCAAAAGCAGGTTTGGTAACCGCAGCACTCTTTTTCCCTGGCGCCACCCCAAATCATCCCACACAATCCGCTGATTATACAGTGGGATACGGGCAGAGCGATGCCTATTCTCGACAGGAGACCCTCACCCTTAATCCAGCTGTTGGCTGGGAAAATCCACCCCCCTCTTTCAGTCCGTTGTTAGAAACAGAATATCAGATTCCGAAGGTAAACCGGGTCTATTTCCTGGCCGCTGATCAAACGGACGACGGCATGGAAAATTATGATTCTGTTTACCTCGGCCTAGAGAAGGTCATTACCACCGATATGGCGGAAGTAAAGATCGGTGAATGGGCGTCATTATTAATGCTCGCAGACGTGTCTGCAGGTGCCGATTTCCTCTTACAAGAGTTGAGCGCCGAAGCATTGACTTTTTATCATTCTGGTGTATATCACAATACTGCCTCTCCCCGCGCCATGCTTGAAAAGTTAAATGAAAGATTTGGCTATTACCAGCAAGGTGGGGATAGCTATGCTCTTGAGCATGGCTGGATCAACGAATCCCAATTCCTCGCGATGGTGCAGCGTAATGCACTATGGATGGCAGAAGTCTCATCATGGGTCTTTGAAAATTACCGACCAGACGTAATCTTCACCTGGCAGGAAGTATTTGATAGCACTGGTCATGTTTTTTATTTACGTAACCCGCGCCAGGGTAGGTATGAGGATTCGAGTGTTAATCTGTACCGTGAATATTATCAGCAAGCGGTGAATATCGCTGACCAGTCGCTCAAGATCATTCTGAAGGGGACAGATCTTACGAATGCGACTGTTATATTAGTTTCAGACCATGGAATGACCCCAGTTCATACCAATGTCTATGTGAATACTGTGCTGGAGCAGAATGGTTTTCTGGTTCTAGATGAACGGAATTATGTGGTCGTCGATGAGTCTAAAGCCCTTGCATTTACCTCCGGCGGCGCAATGCATATTTACATAAACTTAGTCAACCATGAACGGGATGGATTTGTACCTCATGATGAATACCAAGTAATCAAGGAGCAAATTATTGACTTGTTCTTATCGCTTCGGGACCCGGAGACAGGAGAAGATATTTTCCAAACCGTACTGCCCAGTGATGAATTAGGATCAATAGGACTGGATCATCCAAACAGCGGGGATATATTTGCCCAAGCATATCCGGGCTATAACCTGGATAGCTGGCGTGGTAAGGATTATGGATTTTCTCCGAGCACTTTGCTCGGACAGCATGGTTATGATTCCCAGGATCCTGATATGTGGGGGATATTTATCGCCGCCGGATATAGTATCCAACATATGGAACAGGATATTCCCCCTGTCAATCTCATCGATATAGCCCCCAGCATCGCTGAGCTTCTCAACATAAGGCCGAGTGCCACCTCAGATGGTGTTGTGATTTCTGTAATTGCCGGTTACTAACTCAGCTGCAATATGGGGGTTTTTCATCGAGACTGGTGAGACTTTGCCACCCGCCGATGGCATTACGGTTTGGCAAATAACTTGCATTCTTATTGGCACCAATGCCTATCATTCTTGTGAAGATGCTAATAATTTCCTTGTCGGGATTTTTTCCCTATGCTAAACTCGCCAACAAGGGAGATGAGCATGTCTGATGAGGTTATGCTCAAAGAGGCCATAGATGCTGCCAGGAAAGGTCAGCGCAGGCGTGCGCGCGACCTTTTTACCCGTTTGCTCCAAAAAGACCAGTCAAACCCTGATTATTGGCTGTGGATGAGTGGGGTCGTTGACACTGAAAAAGAACGTACATTTTGCCTGCAGCGCGTAATTCAGCTTGATCCAGATAACCTGGTAGCAAAAAAGGGGTTGGTATTAATTGGGGCCATGGAACCTGGGGATAGTATTCGACCAAATCCGATCAAAAGACGTGACTGGCAGCTCGAACTTGAAGAAGAACCTCCCACTGGAATCCGGGCAATATTCGCCAATCGCATTCTCCGGAGAGCTGTCTACGTGGGAGCTGCAGTCATAGTCATTGCCTTGATTTTATCAGTCGTTCTTTGGCCGCGCACAAGGCAGATTAGCCTGGCTCGTCGGGCGACACGCACACCTGGACCTGCTCCAACCTATACACCCACACCAACTTATATTGGCTTTGGGGAAGAAGTAGTGCCAACTGCGGTACTAATCTTCGACGGGGTTCCCCCACTGTGGACATTGCTTGAAGCGACCTACACCCCGACCCCCTTCTACGTCAGCACACCGCACCCAGTAAGTGAGGCATATCGTACGGCTGAGCGCGCTTTTCAGGCTGGGGAATGGGAAAAAGCGCTTGGCTTCTACCAGCAAGCGCTGCAGGTTGAACCAGGGGCAGCGGATATCTACTATTACATGGCAGAGACGTATCGTAATATGGGGGATCCCGGGCGTGCTTTATCTGCTTACGGGACAGCTATAGAGTCGGACCCAACGTTTGGCGCGGCCTATCTGGGACGAATACGCACTGCGCTTCTCCAAGAGCCGCATGCCGATATCATTGAAGACTTAAATCTTGCTTTACAATATGACCCTTTGCTTGCAGAGGGCTATTTTGAGAGAATTCGATATTCATTGGAGACTGGTGATCTTGAAACAGCGCGCGCCGATCTTGATCGGGTGGCAGACTTAGCCGCGCATTCTCCTTGGCTATATATCTATCGGGCACAAATGTATTTGCACGACGGCAAAATTGCCCATGCTTACGTCGCTGCACGCCAGGCGAATCGGATGGATATCACCCTTCTGCCCGCATATTTCACCCTTGGTCAGACAGCATTTGAATATGGGGATTATGAGGCGTCGGTCGCCGCTTTCGACATCTATCATAAATATATTGCCGACAATCCTATTTCCTGGTTGTATCTTGGGCGCTCCTATGAAGCGATTGATAACGAACAACTCGCGCTGGAAGCATATGATCAGGCTATTGCCTTGAATGCAGAACTACCAGATGTGTATTATTACCGGGGGATGCTCTATTTGGATATGGGTGAAGGACAGAGGGCAGTCAACGATTTGCTCATTGCTCGCCGCTCCTATCCTGAATCATTTCACATGCGGATTGCCCTAGGTCGCAGCCTAATAGCCGCTGAACGGTTCCAGGAAGGATTTGACACCTTCAGTGGAGCGGAAGAACTGGTCACAAATGATGCTGAAAGGGCCGAGTTTTTATACTGGCGATCCTTTGCTTTGGCAAATATGGGTGATGCTCCCCGCGCCTTAGTTAGTTTACAGGAATTATTAGACGCCGCCGATTTCGAGATCTCTGGTGAGTGGCGCAGCAAAGCAGATGAGTTACTGGGTTTATTAATAACACCGACTCCATCTTTATCCCCGACAATTACACCCACGATAAGAAGCAGTGCGACTGTGACGCCTTAACTTCCCGCTCAACCATCCCTACATTAACGCCAACTACTGCAGCCTCTTCCCATTAGAGTTAGTATTTATTTCTTAGATTTCGCATATCTATGAATTCTGATATGCCTTGTCAGATTGGGACGTGCTTGCTATAATCCCTTTTTGTGAATGCCTCATAGCAGGCATTATTTCGAGGTGGCTAAATGCCAATATATACGTATCGGTGTGAAAACTGTGGAGTCCAATTTGAGCGTCAGCAGAGCTTCTCTGATGCTTCGTTAGAACAATGCCCGGAATGCAGTAAAAATGCATTACGCAAGGTTTACCTACCGGTTGGGATTGTTTTCAAAGGATCTGGATTCTACGCCACAGACCATCGTTCACCTTCTGGCGCTAGTGCCACAAAATCAAAAGAGAAGAGTTCCGAATCAGATACCAGCAGTGAGAAAAAGTCAACCGAAAAGATAGAACCAAAAGAGAAAAAAGAAAACTGATGTTGGCAATTGTTTGTAGATATTTAAGCGTTAGCGGCCAATAAAAATCAGATAATCGGACAAAACTTGGGCGCCTCGTTCAGAGGCGCCTGCTTTAAGGAGCAAAAAAATGATGCAAAAGGAAGAGCTTATTAATCAAGTTAAAGAGGATGCAGTTAAGTTCATCTCGTTGCAGTTTACCGATGTTATTGGGTCCGTAAAAAGTGTGGATATCCCGAGTGAGCGTTTACCGGATGCATTGGCGGAAGGCATCTGGTTTGACGGGTCATCGGTCGAAGGGTTCGTTCGTATCCAAGAGAGTGATATGCGCTTGGTGTTGGACGCCGGGACATACGCTGTGTTGCCCTGGTCGCCTTCCGAGCTCCGCCGGGCGCGCGTTTTCTGTGATATTTATCAACCAAATGGAGAACCGTTCCTGGGAGATCCGCGCGGCAACCTTAAGCGCATCTTAGCCAAGATCGAAGCACGCGGTTGGACTTATAACGTTGGTCCTGAACCGGAATTTTTCCTTTTTAATCGGAATGGTCCTGGATCTATCCACCCCGTACCCCATGACGTCGGTGGTTATTTTGATTTCTCAGCGAATGACAGCGCAGTCCGCGTCAGAACCGAGTTAATGGAAGCGCTCGCTGGGATGGGTTTAGAAGTCGAGATGGGCCATCATGAAGTCGCTTTGGGACAACATGAGATTGATTTTCGTTTTACCGATGCCCTCCAGGCTGCCGACAATATCCTCACGCTGAAATACACGGTTAAGGCAATTGCAGCTCAGCACGGATTGGTTGCTTCCTTTATGCCGAAACCAATCTTCGGTGTTAATGGCTCTGGCATGCACTGCCACCAGTCCTTGTTCAATCAACTGGGTGAAAACCTATTTTTTAATGCCGATGATACCTACTTTTTGTCAGACTTAGCCTATGGTTTCATCGCCGGTCAGTTACTGCATGCCCGTGCATTAGCCGCCATCGTCGCACCCACTGTAAACTCCTACAAACGATTAGTGCCAGGTTATGAAGCGCCAGTTTATATCGGGTGGGCTCAAATCAACCGCTCGGCGTTGATCCGAATACCGCACTATAGCGTTGGACGTGAGAAATCAATCCGTGCTGAATTGCGTTTTCCTGACCCTTCGGCCAATCCCTATTTGGCGCTTAGCGTGATGCTTGCTGCTGCTTTGGACGGTATCGACAATCCAATTAACTGCCCTGATCCCCTAAATGAAGTCAATGTCTATCTGCTTTCTCTAGCCGATCGTGCGAAAATGAATATTGGCGAGCTTCCCGGCTCATTGGCGGAAGCCCTGCGAGAGCTCGACAATGATCAGGTACTGCAGAGTGCCATCGGTCCTGTTATATATGAAGCATTTAAACGTGCCAAATGGGCTGAAGTCGACGAATCTCGAATGAGTGTGACGGATTGGGAAATAGCCCGCTATCTCGAGACTGCATAATATGGATCGCTAAAGTTATAAAACGGTCAGCCAGTCGGTTGACCGTTTTGAATTAATTTCATTCACACGACATTCTGTTCTTCGATGATTTACGCTTTGCGAGCATCCAGCAGGTGGTGCTTTCATCTTCTATAGATGTTAGCTGTTCACATTTTGTACATGGGTGTAATTCGACCTCGTCCAGGGTTGGGGTGTTGTCCAGCTACGATTTGTTGAGAACCAATCCTAAATCTATTGCCTTGAGAAACGTCATATAAAAAGTTGACTTCGCTCCTCCTCGTTCCTTCTCCAGTTTGCGGCCTCTAGCCGTCTGAGATAACCGGAATTAGTTTGATTACATCTCCATCCCGCACGATGACTTTTTCGGAAACGACTTCGCCAGCCAGTGTGGGTATGACGGATTCTCTGGGGATATTCAGAGTTTCTAAAGTTGTATCCTCTGCCATACCTTCTTTCACTAGAAATTCATCTTTACGGAAAATGATTTTGGCGTCACACAATACTCCCGGCATCAGAATTATAATAATTGGCTGCAACTAGATTGCGGTGTATCCACTTGAGTCCGACCAAGTATCGCCTGGATAAAATATAATACTTTTTTACCGTGAAGAAATTTCCACCGGTTAATTGACCGGTGATCATAAGAATCATTGGCATCATTCACTTTGACACATATAATCAAGGGGTAATGATTTATTCGCCTTGTCGTGTAGCATATCGTCCAAGATGGTTTTGAGAATTGTGCAGCGAGGTATTAGATGTCTGTAATTTCTGGCTCAATTAAATTGAGTACGCGTGGTGATGCCGATATCCAGGATATCACCCGTGAAGTAGCCCGTATGGTCTTGAACAGCGAACTTACCGATGGGATTGTCACATTGTTCTGCCCATCAGCTACAAGTGCCCTGACCACGATAGAGTATGAATCAGGCTGTCTTAGTGATTTACGCCGTTTGTTTGATGAAGTCGTGGCTCCCAACCGGAATTATGCCCATAACGCGCGTTGGGGGGATGGAAACGGTCATAGCCATGTACGCGCTGCCCTGCTAGGCCCATCACTCACCGTCCCATTTGTTCAGAAAACACTTACCTTAGGCACATGGCAGCAGATCATCTTTGTCGATTTCGATAATCGATCACGCCGCAGAGAATTGATTGTTCAGCTCATTGGAGAATGATAAGCAGTTGATTTAATGATTTGCATCAAGCGTGGCGTAAATCCCTAAATGATTGCCAACTGGACGCTGTCGAAGCGGGATATTTTGATGGATTGGGGAGTTTATTGGATTTGAGAGACCGGTGGCACCAGCCTTTACTAGGGTGCTGGACCCGCCGCCGTCCATGTTCATCCCAAAGTGCCCACCTTTTGAAATAATAATTTCTGCTAATTCTGATAATGTGGCACCTTGGCTGTAATTCGGCTGGCGGCCATCTACCACAATAATGATCAATCTGCGTCCAGCTTTATCTAAAGCCAGGGCAGTTCGTGGCTGTGGAATGTCGCCTTCAATCACGCTGGCTTCGGTTGAGTTTATGACTGATTTGCCTTGCACGACGAGCATTAGGTTCCCGGATATGGCGTTATGGATCCTGCCGATTGGTGAATTGAATCGAGCTTTGTTGGTGGGTGAAATGAATAATGTTGGCTCATCATCGGTTTCTTGTGAATAGATTTCGCCCTTTGAAGCAGCGAATCCGATCGGTGCCACTGGGTCCCCTTTGTGCGGGTAGTAGCTGAAGAATCCTTGTGAATACCAAGGTTCGAATCCATCTCCATTCACAGCAATCTGTAGGTCGAATTCACTTAAGAATTGTGAAGTTGTCCGCGCTCTCAGAGGATGGGTCTCCTCTGCATCTCCAGGGGTAACCAAGAAACTTATCCCTGGTACCTTGGTATCAATCGTCACGGTATGGATAACCATCGGTCGCGGCTCTGAACGCACTTCCCGCTCATAGGTTATGCCCTCATATAACGTTTGTTTTACCGGTTTTGGCTGAGGGCGCAGTTGAACCCACATCCATGCAAGACTTAACAAACATATCGGGATTAGTGCAAGTGTTAATGCGCTGCAACCAAACAACCAACAGCTGGACTTGCGTTTTCGCGCCGAACGATCAGTAGGAGAACTCATAGCAGGGTAAGAACTCTACCTAAGAGGGAAGGATTGTAAAGGAACCAAGACTTTATACACATCTGGGGGAACGCATTGTTTATTCTAAGTCCGTGATATCCCAAAGCCGCAAAGTGGTGTCGCTGGATGCCGATGCTAGCAGAGAACCATCGGGGGAAAATTGGATGCTGTTAACTGGACCAGAGTGGCCGGATAATATTTCCGTTGGGTGTGGGCTGAAATCGCCTTGTTCATTCATTCTGCGTAGGTGAATGGCATTATCTGCCCCAGCACTGGCTATAAACTCACCTTGGGGCGAGAAAGCGACACTCAGTACAGCCGCAGTGTGACCAGTAAAAGTTTTTATCTTTTCGCCATTTCGAAAATCCCATAACCTCACCCGACCGTCATCAGAGCCAGTGATCAAAGAGCTCCCATCCGGAGAGAAAGCTACACTGTTAATTGCCGATTTTGTATCTTGAAATTGTTGGATCCATATTTGCTTTTCTAAATCCCAAACACGAACTTTTCCGTCGGACTCGCCCCAAGCCACCATTTTGCCGTCTGGTGAGAATGCGATTGCCAGCCCACGAGCCATGCCTTCGTCAATGAGCCTGACAACACTGCCAGATGCAACGCGCCATATGCGCACTGTGAAATCATCTGATGCAGATGCCAGGTACAAGCCATCTGGCGAGAAAGCGATATCATTAATCCAGCCGGCATGTCCTTCTAACGTACCCTGAAGATTGCCGTTCGAGACCTGCCAGATGCGGATCAGACCATCATCGGAGCCAGTGGCAATCGATACCCCGTTTGGTGCAAATGATACTGTCAATATGGGGAAAGGATGCCCTTCCATTGTGCGCAGCAGCCCGGGTTGCCTTGTTCGCCAGAGACGTAGTGTGTTATCAACCGAACCGGAGGCCAATAGCCCTCCATCAGGTGCAAAATCGACATCCCAGATTTTCCCAGTATGTCCGATCAACTCGACAGATTCTTCGATCATAATTGGATTGGGAGCTGTGGTAGGGTAGCAATCTACCGGTTGGGTAGGTTTAGTTAATCTTTTTTCTATATCGTTGTTGTTTTCATCAGCTTCTAGGACTGTGTTTTCTGCATCTACAGTGATCTTGACATACGCGGCGAAACCCGGCAGGGATAAGGTCACTTTACTATCAGCGGCTAACTCTTCTACAACAAGCTGCCCTTCATTGTATGCAATTACAAACGCTCCAGCAGGTCCACTGCCTGTATTTTGTATAACCACGGACAAAGATAAATCCGTCTCTTCTTCATAGCAGACCTCTCCCTCAGGTGGACTAACTTCCAAGGAGATGACCTCAAGATCAGGCAGGGGTATAGGAGTACTCGTTGGGTGTGGGGAAGGGAGTGCTGTTAACGTGGGCAGTGTCCAGTTGTTTTGTAGCCCGCAACCGGTAATTGATAATAATGTGAATAGAAGTGCTAAATACTTTGCTGAAGACATATTTAGATGCCGCGATTAGGAAATTCATCCCGCTTATTATCCAAAACATGAATACTGCTGTCCCTTGATTTCTGATACATAAACAATTCCATGGACAATAGAATAGGTTTATACAAAAATAGATAAAACACTAAACGCTCAGCTTTATCTCATCGGTATGCATCGCTTTGAACGCAGTTATCGATACTTCAAGCATATCCATGCTCGGTTCGCGTGTCGTCAAATGCTGCAAAGCCAGATTGGGTTTAACCATCCATCTGACTGCCGGAGATTCGATATGGTTTGCTGTCCAGCGGATATACTCGTAAGCAATACCAGCAAGAATGGGGATGAACAGGACTCGGCTGATTAATCGGGCTGCCATTGGCATCGGTCCGAGTAGGGAAAATACCAAAACCGAGAGTAGAACTAAGGTCAACAAGAATGCTGTTCCGCAGCGGGGGTGTTCTATAGAATATGCCGCCACATTATCTGGCGTCAGCTCAGCCCCGTCTTCAAATGCATTGATTGTTTTGTGTTCCGCACCATGGTAGGCAAACACCCTTTTGATATCGGGCATAAACCCAACTGCCCAGATATATCCGATCAGGAGCAGCAAGCGTAACAATCCTTCGAGCAAGTTGCCCGTCCAGCTGCTCCAGCCGAGGAAGCGTTCTGCTAATTGGCCGATCACCGCAGGTGCTAAGAAGAAAAAACCGATCCCGAAAAGAAGTGCGATCCCAAGGGTGAGATAGAGGGCAGGTCCTTCCAGTTTCTCATCTTCATCGGTTTGAACGTTTGCCGAGATGGTCAGGGCACGGATCCCAAGACCGAGTGCATCCCAGAGCAGGATGAGTCCGCGCAGGAAGGGTATTGTCGTTACCTTAGATTTATAGATGCCGGCCAGCTTCTCGGAATGGACAACGATTTCGTTGTCTGGTGCTCGCATTGCGATGGCCACTGATTGTTTGCCGCGCATCATCACCCCTTCGATCACCGCTTGGCCTCCATAAGTGGGAAGTTTCAGTTCACCCATACCGCTCTCCACGTCTTCTTTATTATCGGACTCATTATGATCCTTCTATAGATTGTAGATATAGTGAATTATCGTTTCAATACCTTTATACCAGGTCGGTAAATGGAGCTTCTCGTTTGGTGCATGTAGGTTATCACCCGGCAGTGAAAAGCCGATATTGACAGTGTCTACCCCTAAATGCTTCTGCATATAAGCTACAGCTGGAACTGTTCCACCTTCACGCCGAAACACTGGGCGTACTTTCCATACAGTTTCCATCGCTTTGATCATCGCTTCCATGCTGTGAGAATGTCGATCAGTAATCGCACTCGGCCCGCTTGAGATCATCTTGACGTCATAAGTCACGGTATCAGGGACATTTTCCTCCAGATATTGCTGGATCTGATTGAAAACATCTTCTGCTTTTTGATCTGCTACCAATCGGCATGAAATTTTCGCCATCGCCTTCGCAGGGAGCACTGTCTTTGGACCTTCCCCGGTAAAACCGGTCAGTAAACCATTAACCTCCAGCGTCGGTCTTCCGGTCGCTCGTTCGAGTGGGGTGTAGCTGCTTTCCCCCCACAGTTTGGAGACCCCCGATTCTTGCAGGTAGAAATCTTCTCCAATCGGTAAGCGTGCCAATTCATCCCGCTCCTCTTGGTCGAGTGGACGTACTTGGTCGTAGAAACCGGGTAATGTGACGCGCCCATCGTCATCATGCATTCCTGCAACCAGTTCGCAGAGTGCTTGCCCTGGGTTATGGATGACACCACCGAAAGAGCCAGAATGGAGGTCGTGATCTGGTCCGTCGATATGAATTTCGAAATAAGCCAAACCTCTTAGGGCATAGGTGATCGTCGGCAGGTTCGATTTGATCATACCGGTATCAGGGTTTAAACAGATATCACAGGCCAACAAGGTTTGGTGAGTCGAAATGAACTCTTCCAAGTTTGTTGATCCAATCTCTTCTTCACCTTCAAATATGAATTTAAAGTTTATTGGCAGCTCGTCCGTTTTGTTGATGGATTCAATGGCATTCAAGGCAGCCATTGCTTGTCCTTTCATATCCGTCGCGCCGCGTGCGTATAAATACTCCCCACGCACCTCGGGATCGAAAGGTCCGCTCTCCCATAAATCCAGGGGGTCAACGGGCTGGACATCATAATGACCATAAACTAGCACAGTTGGGCGGACTTTGTCCACTGGTTGGCTTTGTGCAAACACAATTGGATGTCCAGCGGTTGGAAATATCTCGATATTTACCATCCCAAGAAGATTCAATTTCTCAGCCAACCATTCAGCGGCACACACCATCTCAGCCTTATATTCAGATATCGTAGAAATGGATGGTATCTTCAAAAAATCTTTCAGTTCGCTGATGAATGCACCCTCTCGTTGCTGCAAATAATTAAGTGCTTCGGATCGCCGGTCAATCATGCATTGCTCCTTTTTAGGGTGTCTCTATTAGACGCGGTTGGTGTTTTGATCTGTATACTAGATGCAGATTATACCCTTCCCACTTGCCCAAGGTATTAATGTGAGCTAAGAGCCTTTTTTCAGAGCCGTGTCCCTGCTCTCTACCCAAAGCGTTGAATTAGCCGAAGGACTAGCCGGCTGGGTGTTACAATTCATTTATGCCGCAGGAGCGTCTTGATGTACTCATGTTTAAATCCGGTTTAGTGGAAAGCCGGTCTTTGGCACAAAGATTTATTATGGCGGGACAAGTTCGTGTGAATGGTGAGATCGTTAGTAAACCCGGGACTAAAGTATCCATAGACGCCATACTGCATATCGATTTTGGTCCCCGTTATGTGTCTCGGGGCGGCGAAAAGCTCGCTGCAGGATTAGAGCAGTTCTCACTGGATGTTGAAGGATTGATCTGTGCGGATGTTGGTGCATCAACTGGTGGCTTCACGGATTGTCTGCTTCAGCATGGCGCCACAAAAGTGTATGCCATCGATGTGGGCAAAGGTATTCTCCATTGGAAAGTTCGCCAAGACCCGCGTGTTGTAGTTATGGAGCAAACCAATGCTCGTTATGTCTCCAATCTACCCGAACCTATTGACTTAGCGACGGTCGATGCCTCTTTTATCTCCCTGAAAATTCTCTTGCCTGTGATCCGGAATTGGCTTTTCTCGCCAACCGAACATGCTCAACAGGATCAGCAAACGGGAGCAGTTCGTTATGGACGGGTAGTTGCTCTGGTTAAACCACAGTATGAAGCCGGAAAAGAGATCGCAGATCGTGGTAAAGGGGTTGTTCGGGATCCAGCTGTGCACCATCAGGTGTTGGCTGATGTGCTGGACTTCGCCCGCCAGCTTGGTTTTGGTATCCGGGGATTAATCCGCTCGCCGCTTCTCGGACCTAAAGGAAATATCGAATTCCTTGCTTGGCTGCAGATACCGTACAAGGCTGTTGACTCGATTGAGCTGATGATATCTCGCGCCCTTAAATCAGATTGATAAGAATCCCTAACTTTGTCATATCTTCTTAAAGACGGGTCATTTCCTGAATTAATCAGTTATACTTTTTCCGCTGATGACTGAACATATACGAAATTTCTGCATAATTGCACATATTGATCACGGCAAATCCACCTTGGCCGATCGACTGCTCCAAATTACTGGCACAGTAGATCCGCGCCAGATGATGGATCAAGTCTTAGACAGTATGGACTTGGAGCGTGAGAAGGGTGTAACCATTAAAGCTTCTGCTGTCCGGATGAAGTATCAAGCCCGCGATGGTATCGAGTATGAATTGAATTTGATCGATACACCCGGTCATGTAGACTTTGGTTATGAGGTCTCCCGCGCTCTCGCAGCGTGTGAAGGTGCGATCCTTGTCGTAGATGCAACTCAAGGTATCGAAGCGCAGACAATCGCCAATCTCTATATGGCATTAGACGCTAATTTGGAGATTATCCCTATTATCAATAAGATTGACTTGCCATCTGCTCGAGCAGCAGAAGTCGCAGAAGAGATCAGCAGCTTTTTGGGGATCCCAGCTGAACAGATTATTCATGTTTCTGCTAAAGAGGGCATGAACATTGAGAGTGTGTTGGAGGCAATCATCAAGTTGATTCCCCCGCCTTCCGGTGATATCAGAGCACCCCTCCGGGCACTAGTATTCGATTCCCACTACGATTCTTACAAAGGCGTTGTTGCTTATGTGCGCATCATAGATGGTGAGGTTGTGGCTTCGGATACCTGCCAGTTCATGGCTAGCACCGCGAAATTAAAGCCGGTTGAAGTGGGTATCTTTGCACCAGATTTGATACCAGTACAGAAGCTAGCTACTGGCGAAGTTGGTTATATTGCGACTGGCTTGAAATCAGTACGCGATTGCCGGGTGGGGGATACCATTACCCTGGCAGGTGTTCCTGCCCAGAAGCCATTGCCCGGGTATCTTAAAGTAAAGCCCATGGTCTTCGCTGGGATTTACCCTGTTGAGGGGGAAGATTATGGCGAACTAAAAGATGCTCTGGAAAAACTACAACTCAATGATGCTGCTTTGTTCTATGAACCAGAGACTTCCCAGGCCTTAAACTTTGGCTTTCGCTGTGGATTTCTGGGCATGTTTCACATGGAGATCATTCAGGAACGCTTGGAACGAGAATACGATTTAGACATCATCGCGACTGCACCATCGGTCGAGTACGAAGTCGTGCTGCTTGATGGAACGATCATACGGATCGACTCTCCGGCGGACCTTCCTGAAGAGGCCCAAATCCAGGAGATCCGCGAACCCTGGATGCGAATTCAAATCTATACCCCCACCGATTATTATGGCACGGTCATGGATTTGACTACGAAGAGGCGGGGCATTTTTGTCGATCAGGAATATCCTGCCTCGAATCGAGTTCAGCTCAATTACGAAATCCCGCTTTCCGAATTGATCGTAGATTTTTTTGACCAGTTGAAATCGCGCACCCGCGGTTATGCTTCTCTGGATTACCAGTTTGCTGAATATCGCCCTGATGATTTGGTTAAGCTGCAAATCATGGTTAATGGTGATCCGGTGGACGCCTTGGCTACCATTGTCCACCGTGATGATGCCTACCACAAAGGGCAGGTAATCATCTCAAAGTTGAAAGATATCATTCCCAGGCAGTTGTTCGTTGTCCCAATCCAAGCTTATGCAAGTGGGCGGGTGATTTCACGGGCGAATGTCAAAGCATTGCGTAAGGATGTCCTAGCTAAGTGTTATGGTGGTGATATTTCCCGAAAAAGAAAATTACTCGAAAAACAGAAACGCGGTAAGAAGCGAATGAAAATGGTGGGAAATGTTGAGATACCTCAAGAAGCATTCTTGGCGGTTTTAAAATATGGGGATAGCTGATAACGGCGAGAATGCTAGCCGTGGAGACCAGAAAAATTCTTCAAAAATTGAACTGCGCCGGATTATTCTTGGCGTAATCGTTAGTATTCTCTCCCTCGCAGCCGTAATTTATTTTGCCGATTTTAACCAGTTGATATATGCGTTGCGTCTGGCGGATTACAGACTAATCGGATATGCAGTCATCACAACATTCATTTGGTTGTTCATTCGAACTGCTTTTTGGCGCACATTACTGCGTGAAGAAGCAACCTTTAAAGACGTATTTTGGACGATCAATGAGGGTTATCTGATAAACAATTTAATGCCGCTTCGGTTGGGCGAGTTGGCACGCGCTTATTTGCTTAGTCGAAAATCAGTCCTCACATTCTGGGAAATTTTCTCAACAATCATCATTGAGCGAGTTTTGGACTTGACGATCGCGGTTGGGATCCTATTCGGTTCAATTCCTACCTTGGTCGGAGGTCCATTGGAATGGTCGGTTGGGATGAATACCGCCATCCTAGTTTCAATCGTACTGATTGTGCTGTTCCTCCTCGCTAGGTATCGAGATTTGGCACTCAACACTTATCGCAGTTTAGGGACTCGGTTCCCGCTTATCCTTCGCATCGGCGGCAATGCGGTTCCAGAATTCTTACATGGGTTAAGTGTTCTGACCGATGGCTGGCGTTTTGTTCGTGCTGTTGGGTTGGCAGTCCTAAATTGGGGATTCATGATCCTGCAGTATTATATTCTCCTGCGCGCATTCTTCCCCGAAGCAGAATGGCTCTGGGCGGTAGTCACATTGACGATTGCTGCGCTCGGGATGAGTGCACCCTCCTCACCGGGAGCGTTGGGTGTGTACGAGGCGGCAGTGGTTGGGGCTCTGCAAATATTTGGGGTTGACGCTTCAATAGCGTTGGCAATGGCAATCACTACCCACCTGCTCCAGTATTTTGTAACCGGAGTTTTGGGTGTTTATGGGTTGATTCGCGATGGGGAGTCGCTTCTGGGTCTTTTTCACCGGATCAGAAGATTTCAACCTGGCTCAGCGGGTTAACAAAGAAGTGTTTATCAAATATTAAGCTCCCCAAGCTCTGGTTTGTTGGTATAGTACTGGATCGTGTTTTATTTTTGACAGGCTGTTTGGGTCTACATGCGGATACTGATTGGATTGACATATTATCGGCCTCATCGCTCTGGTTTGACTATCTATGTCGAACGGCTAGCCAATGCTTTAGCGTCGCGAGGCCACCATGTTACCGTGTTGACCTCGCTCTACGACCGAGATCTCCCCTCATATGAGACGCACAATGGTGTCGAGATCGTTCGGCTGCCAGTATTGATGAGGATTAGTAAGGGTGTCATCATGCCTTCCATGCCATTTACGGCATGGAAGTTGATCCATGCGGCTGATGTGATTAATTTGCATGTTCCTCAGTTAGATGCTGCCCCACTATCAGTGCTGAGTCGTGCCCGGGGGAAACCAGTAGTCCTGACCTACCACTGTGATTTGAAGTTGCCCAAAGGTTTAGTGCATTCGGTCGCTAACAGTGTTTCCGATTTGGCTAATCATCTAGCTTCAAAACTGTCTCAGGTAATCGTAACGAATACGACCGATTATGCCGAACACTCAAAATTCTTACGGCGTTATCTGAACAAAGTGCGAGTGATCCCCCCACCGGTTGAACTTCCTGCGATAACTATGGCTGAACGTGATTCCTTCCGTAATAAATATCAGATCCAACCAGGTGATCGGGTCATCGGGATGGCAGCCCGTTTAGCCTCCGAGAAAGGAGTTGAATATCTGGTTGAAGCGCTTCCGGTTGTGCTGGAGGCCTTTCCGCACGCACGTGTATTTTTTGTTGGTCAATACAAGGATGTTATCGCGGAGGAGCATTATGCCGATCGTTTGGCTCCAATGATCGCCCGACTAGGATCGCATTGGTCGTTTTTGGGTATCCTACCTGAGCAGGAATTTGTCGCTTTTTTGTTTGAGAGCGAGTTGTTAGTGCTGCCCAGCACCAATAGCACGGAGTCATTTGGACTAGTCCAAATTGAGAGCATGACTTGTGGAACTCCTGTGGTTGCGTCAGATCTACCAGGTGTCCGCCAACCGGTACTCACCACGGGTATGGGGCAGATCGTTCCGGTTGCAGATTCTGCTTCTCTGGCTCAAGCAATCATTCACCAACTTAGACATCCCGCAGATTATCATTTGAACAGCAAGACGATTGCCGCCCAGTATGCTCCAGATACAACCGCCCGTCATTATGAGCAGTTATTCAATGCAGTCCTTCAGCTGGAGAGCCACCCAAGTAATGAAACCGAAGAACGCCCAATCTCATCGTCGCATATCCAATAGACATAGGTGGCTAGAGACTTATGGGTAAGGATTTCTTCTGGCTCCATCTTTGTGACCTGCCATACTTCAGGGCGATGCTCAGGTCTGTAGAAGCGTATTATTATCAGGATTATGTATTACACCCTCCCGTGCTTGATGTCGGTTGTGGTGACGGGCACTTTGCTTCCTTGGTGTTTGACCAGCCCATCGATATTGGTATCGATCCATGGACCGGACCGATCCAGCAAGCAGCTCAACATAGTGGCTATAGACACCTTGTGCAGACGGAAGGGGCTCGTATCCCATTTCCCGATGAATATTTTGGTAGCGCACTAAGCAATTCAGTCCTAGAACACATTCCTCAAGTTCAAGCTGTATTGGCGGAAGTTGCCCGGGTATTAAAACCGGATGCATATTTTCTGTTTTCCGTCCCCAATGAGAGATATCTTTCGGAGCTATCTGTAGCGTCCAAATTCAGAAGAATGAAATTGTCGCGATTGGCAAACGCATATACAAATTGGTTTAAACGGATGTCGCGGGTACATCATGCCGGTCAGCCCGAGGTTTGGATCAGCTGGCTGGATGAAGCTGGTTTTTGTGTCGAGAAGTGGTGGCATTACTTTTCGCCTCACGCGATGCGCGTGATGGAATGGGGGCATTATTTTGGTGCCCCAACATTGATCCCTCATCTAATTGCCAAGCGGTGGATTATCGCACCTACCAGGTGGAATCTCGCCCTTACGGATAAACTTATTAGGCCCTTTACGAACCCAGCACCCATACAGGATGGTACTTTCACTTTCTATGTTGCCAGGAAATGTTGATGCGGTTAGAGTTACTGCTTCCCAATCCCGGTTTTCGGCTCACATTATTCAGATCGTTCCAGCTATCATTTTCCAAAGTTAAGGAAGGCTGCTGCCCACTACCAATCCCATGAGTGATCATAAATTTAATGAACAATACTTTCACAGTGCAGCTTACGCTGATGTGTTGTTTTCCCGTTACAGCCAGTATTGGTGGTCGAATCGCTATTACGCAATGCTGGCGAGACATTATGGCCCCGACTCTGGCCGTGTTCTCGAAGTCGGATGTGGATTGGGACATTTGTTAGGATGGTTGGCATCAGATTATTTTGTCGTGGGAGCAGATATTAATGCCTGGGCTTTATCACAAGCTCGATTAAATGTCCCTCAAGGGAATTTCTGCTTGCTCACTGCTGAAGACTTGAGCGCTTTCATCAGTAATTCTTTTCATTTAATTATCAGTAAGCATGTCCTTGAGCACCTCTCCGATCCGGTTAGCTCTATTGCAGAAATGAGCCGTATTCTTGCCCCAGGTGGGGTATTGATTGTCGCTACTCCAAATTTAGATTCCCCTATGCGGATGCTTAAGCAGGAGCACTGGATTGGGTATAAAGATCCGACCCACATCAGTTTGAAGCCGCCGCAGGAGTGGTTGCAGATCATCAAAGCACATGGCCTCAATCCGCTCAAAGTGTTTTCGGATGGTTTTTGGGATGCCCCGTATGTCCCTTTGATCCCAGCCATTTTGCAGAAGTTGTTTTTCGGCTTGCCAGGCGGCTTGCAGGCAGTGTTGGGATGGGGTATCATACCTGTTCGAATGGGTGAGAGCCTAATTGTGGTGGCAAAGAAACCTGATGGATGATCCAAGTGTCCTAGATTACGTCAAAGCCAAACTCATGCCTTGGCGTGGTCCTGCTCCCGAAATACCACCGCTTGGGGGTGAATTGGATGAGGTAGAAGCTCAATCGTCCAGTCAGCGCGCTGAGCGCATTAGCACGGCATATCCGGAGGTGAATCTGGGTACGGCTCCTGTCAGCCAATTGAGTTCTGCAATTGAATTGACATCAGATGCCAGTGTAAATGCACTTGGGACTCCCTGGCGCTCGTTGCTCGCGCTGCTCCTCGCTCTTTTTGCCCAGAGCAGTTTAGAACCAAGACCGAGTCGTGAGTGGGTGATAGGTGGGGCATTATTCCTATCGGCTTCCGCCTTAGTGATTTCGGCCTTCTGGCGATCTGAATTAGTATTGGCACCTTTACGGCTGAATAACCAGTCTCGCGATCCGATGTCATTCCGAGTGGTATCTTTTTTTGTGGCAATACTTTTAGGAATGGGAGCTTTTGCGATGTTTGGCGGTAATCAGTTTACTGTCTGGAATCTAACCCTTTGGGTTTTATCAGTTGCTGCCTTCATCCACTCCCTATGGTTGCCAAAGCCTCAAGGTACTGCTGCCAGCCTAAAAGGTCTTCTTAGATTCTTTGACAAAGAACGGCCGCAGAAAATTACGCTTGAAATGTTGTTGGTGGCAATGGGGATTATTCTTGTAGTATTTTTTCGCGTGTACCGACTTGATTCCACCCCTCCCGAAATGGTCAGTGACCATGCTGAGAAACTGCTTGATATTTGGGATGTCTTGGCTGGTCAGACTAGCATCTTCTTTCCCCGCAATACCGGTCGAGAAGCATTGCAGATGTATTTAACTGCTGGCATTATTGAGTTATTTAATACCGGATTTTCATTTATGAGTTTAAAAATCGGGGCTGTATTTGCGGGTTTACTGACCCTGGTCTATACCTACTTGCTGGGTAAGGAAACTGGTGGCAAACGCGTCGCGTTCTTTGCACTGCTGTTTGCAGGGATTGCTTATTGGCCAAACATCATTTCAAGAGTTGGGCTGCGGTTTCCGCTTTATCCATTGTTTGTTGCCCCAGTTCTGTACTACTTACTGCGTGGCTTGCGTGAACGCAATCGCAATGACTTCATCCTATCAGGCATTTTCCTTGGACTGGGATTACATGGTTATACGCCCATCCGCATTTTACCTCTGGTCATCTTGGTAGGGTTCGGATTATTTCTGATCCACCGTCAATCAAAAGGAGCCAGAAAAGATGCTCCAATTTGGTTGGCTGTCTTGGCGTTGGTTGCATTGTTCATCTTTTTGCCCCTGTTGCGCTTCGCAGTTGAAAATCCAGAGATGTTCGCGTTTCGTTCTTTCTCGCGGTTGGGGGGGATAGAGCGAGAGCTGCCTGGACCTGTCGCGCAGATCTTTCTAAGCAACTTATGGCGGGCATTGACGATGTTTGTGTGGGACGATGGCCAAATTTGGGTGACGTCTGTCACGAATCGTCCTGCCTTGGATATAGTCTCTGGTGCTCTCTTCATCATAGGTGTTCTGCTTATATTTCTGCGGTACATTAAGGAACTGAATTGGGTAGATCTCTTCCTGCTGTTTTCTGTCCCCCTGCTGCTGTTGCCATCCGTTCTCTCATTGGCCTTCCCGGCAGAGAACCCGTCTCTAAACCGCATGGCTGGCGCAGCTGTACCGGTATTCTTGATAGTGGCAATGTCGTTTGATGCCCTTCTGGGTGCGGTTGAGCGATGCCTGGGTCGACCCGCGGGAAAATGGGCAGCGTATGGGTTGGCACTATTGTTGCTTCTGATCTCATCAGCACAGAATTTTGATTTAGTATTTAACCAGTACCAGACAGTGTATGCAGCATCTGCCTGGAACACATCCGAAATGGGAGCAGTAATCCGCGAATTTGGTGCCTCCACTGGCACGCCCGATACGGCCTGGGTGGTCGCTTTTCCTCATTGGGTCGATACTCGGTTGGTTGGGATGAACGCTGGTTACCCATTGAAGGATTATGCAATCTGGATTGACCGGATTGAGGAGACTGTTTCAGATCCGAGAGCGAAGCTATTCCTTGTTAAACCTGATGATGAAGAGGCAATTCAAACGCTAATAGCAATCTATCCGCTAGGATCTCTGCAATTATATTCATCTCAAACGACCAACCACGATTTCTATATGTTCTTAGTACCAGCCGTTCCCTGATAATATCCATCAGCATCACAATTATCTGAGCCAACCGTACGATACGAATCGCAGATGGTACCTGAGACAACGACATCACCAAAATCATCAAATCCACGCAGACCTGCTGGGCTGATCTTCGACCTGCTCATAGTTGCGGTTCTGCTGCTTGGGTTATATTTACGGATGGTTGGGATTGACTGGGGAGAATATCAGCACCTACACCCCGATGAACGTTTCCTGATCTGGGTAGGAAATGATATCCAACCGGTAGACACATGGTCAGAATATTTCGATACGCCAAATTCGACATTAAATCCACATAACGTCGGGCACGGCTTCTATGTCTACGGGACCCTACCGATGTTTCTAACGCGCTATGTCGTCGAGTGGATCTATGGGCACTCAGGATTTAATGAAATGGTAAACGTTGGACGCCCATTGTCTGCGATGATGGATCTATTAACCGTTTTTTTAGTCTATCTCATTGCCGCGCGGATCTATGACCGCCGTGTTGGCGTCATTGCAGCCCTGTTTTCTTCTGCTGCAGTTCTCCAAATTCAGCAATCTCATTTCTTCACGATGGATACTTTTGCCAACTTCTTTACTTATTTGGCGATATATTTTGCGATCCGTGTCGGAATGAGTCATTGGCGTGTGCAAACCGCACTGGAGCAGAGTACGGGTGATGGTCCGGGTTTGCCGGCGGAGAACAATGCGCGACCATCGAAAATATGGTTCCTTGGATTTGTCAGACAGCCAGTCTTGATCTACAGCATCGGTTTTGGTATCGCCTTCGGAATGGCAATGGCTTCCAAGATAAGTGCTTTCCCGGTAGCTGTTATGCTCCCCGCAGCTTTTGCTATCCAAATGTATAAATTGCCAGCTAGCGACCGCCTGCCCAAGCTCCCAGAGGTACTTTCTTATTTGTTCATAGCAGGTGCACTTAGCATTGTGATATTTAGGTTATTCCAACCGTATGCTTTCAGCGGTCCAGGATTGTTAGGTATCGCCCCAAATCCATTGTGGCGGGATAACATCCTTGAGCAGCGCAATCAGGCTGCTGGTGATGTGGATTTTCCACCCGCGCTGCAGTGGGCGCGCCGGCCAGTATGGTTTTCATTGCAAAATCTTGTTGTTTGGGGTCTAGGGATCCCACTCGGTATCACTGCCTGGATCGGTTTCTTCTGGATCGCCTGGCGCATGCTGACCAAAAAAAATGCCTGGCAGCGGAATATATTGTTGTGGGGTTGGACAGCTTTTTATTTTACTTGGCAGTCCCTACAGTTTAATCCCACGATGCGCTACCAGTTGCCCATCTATCCAGCTTTAGCAATATTCGCGGCCTGGGCGATTGTTGCGGGATATGACCACTGGCGGCTTTATATTCGCTCAGATCAATCAACAACCCACACAGGAAAGACCCGCCTGAGAAAAACTGCTGTTGGATTTTTTGTATTATTCTTATCAGTTGGAGTTGTTATCTCGACGATCGGCTGGGCGTACGGATTTTCCCAAATTTACTCCCGGCCAATTACCCGTGTCGCAGCCTCTCGCTGGATCTACCAGAATATCCCTGGTCCAATAAATATACAGATTAGCACCCTAGACGGTGGCGAATTCAACCAACTGCTGCCATTTCCATATAATTTCAATATACTCCCAAATTCGCCATATCTCACTAGTTTTGCGCCCAAAGTATCCGGGATGATCAATGAGGTTGTACTACCACACGTCGTAGACGTAAATGAAAATCCTGGTCCCAAACAGCTCACGATCGAGATATCCACCCCCGATGGGGCGGTTCTGGCGTCGAAATCGCTGATCTCTAATTTCAACCAGCGTGATGACCGCCGGGGTGAAGCATATGCTGTCCGATTTGATCAGTCAGTCCCAGTTGTAGCTGACCAGCCTTATCAGCTTACGCTTGTCCTCTCAGGAGAACCGGGCGCTTTGAGTTTATCCGGTGCCGCCGTTGCGAATGAAGGTGACTGGGATGATGGTTTGCCGCTTCGCGTTGATGGTTACGATGCTTTTGGTGGCGTGTTCCAACCAGGATTAAATTTCAACATGTATACGGATGATAATCCTGAAAAGCTAGCCCGTTTTATCAGCATATTAGACGAAGCCGATTATTTATTTATATCTTCCAGTCGCCAGTGGGGTAGCTTACCAAGATTACCAGAGCGATTCCCGCTAACGTCGGTATACTACCGTGAACTCCTCGGTTGTCCACCAGAAGTTGAGCTAGAACATTGTTATAACGTAGCCCGTCCTGGTACTTACCAAGGCAATCTGGGTTTTGAGTTGGTACAAGTATTTCAATCCGATCAAACGGTTGGTGCTTTGACTGTTAACGATCAACCATCTGAAGAGGCTTTTACAGTCTACGATCACCCGAAGGTTTTTATCTTCCAGAAATCTGAAGACTACGACATTGATCAGATCATACGCGTATTTTCACCTATTAATTTCGAAGAGGTTGTCCGTATCACACCCAAACGGGCGGAGTCATACCCGGCGAATCTGATGCTGCCGGCTGACCGTCTCGCCGAACAGCGCGCCGGCGGCACCTGGAGCCAGCTTTTCGATCCATCAGGTTGGATGAATCGTTCGCCAGTGCTTACTGTTGTTGTTTGGTACCTGGCGCTCTTCGTAATTGGCTTGGTAGGGTATCCGGTTATCCGCCTTGCGTTTCCTGGTCTCTCTGATCATGGCTATCCTATAGCACGTTTAGTTGGCTTGTTGTTGTTAGCCTATTTCTCGTGGCTTGCTGGTTCATTTAGGATACCGTTTTCCAGAATGACCATCACTATTATCTTCACTCTTTTATTCTTAGTTAGCGTGGCTATTGTATTCGCCCAACGTAAGAATATCTGGCAAGAAATTCGTTCTCGTTGGAAATATTTCTTACTAATTGAAGCTTTGTTTTTACTATTTTTTGTTCTGGACCTGCTTATCCGCTATGGGAATCCAGATCTGTGGCACCCTTGGAAAGGTGGCGAAAAACCTATGGATTTCGCTTACCTCAATGCTGTGCTGAAGAGCACAACCTTTCCGCCATTTGACCCCTGGTATGCCGGCGGATATTTGAACTACTATTATTATGGCTTCGCAATCATTGCTGTGCTCATAAAATGGCTGGGTGTCGTCCCATCAGTTGCCTATAATTTAGTAATCCCGACGATATTTTCCATGATTGCCTTGGGAGCGTTTTCTGTTTCTTGGAATATTTTCTCGTTCCGCAAACCCTCCGAAGGTCACCGTGGTTTGCTTTCACAGAGTTCACTGGTTGACGGCGCACCTACACATCCCCAAGGCAGCCGAACATCTCGGGATTCAAGGGAGAATAGTATCGGCACCATTCGACTTGGTGTAGGTTTAGCAGGGGCATTGAGTATGGCTGTCTTGGGCAACCTGGGAACGATACGGATGATCTGGAGAGGCTACCAGATGCTCGCTGCCCCGGGTGGTGTGATTGAAGGGGCTGGCATCTTCAAGCAGCTCGTCTGGTCAGTCCAAGGCTTCTTCCTGACCATGACTGGTTCTGCACTGCCGTACGCCATCGGGGATTGGTATTGGTTACCGAGCCGTGCCATACCGGCACTAAACGATGTCGAACCGATTACCGAATTCCCATTCTTTACTGTCTTATACGGCGACCCTCATGCGCATCTGTTTGCTCTCCCAATTACGCTGCTTGCTATCAGTTTCGCGATCTCTATCTTGTTTGCACGTGCAAAATGGTCCCATGCCATCGGAGCTCTCGCGGGCTTTTTCCTTGGTGGTTTAGCGATTGGTGCCCTCAAGCCGACGAACACATGGGATTTTTATCCTTACCTGATCCTGGCATGTGTTGTAGTCATCTATGCCCAGTGGAAGTATTTTGAACCCTTTGTTCCAAAGGAGAGCGGCTCGTCAGGGATGATGCGTCTTATATCCAAGATAATTCCACGGTATCAGCGGTTGTTGGTCACTGCTGGGAGTGTTTTGTTACTAATCATTTTCTCTGTTTTACTTTTCCAGCCCTTTTCAAGTTGGTATGCCCTGGGCTATAACAAAATTGATTTTTGGCGCGGTACCCATACACCGCTCAGCTCCTACTTGGTCCATTGGGGATTATTTCTGTTCATCATTATCTCCTGGATGTATTGGGAGACAATCGAATGGATGGCAAATACACCCCTCATAGCGTTGCGAAAATTGGAGCCCGATAAGGCCTGGATCCAAGCTGCCGTAGTCACTCTGCTGTTGATTATTGGAGCATTTATTTACTTGAAAATAGGCATTGCTTGGTTCGTATTGTCACTAGCAGCTTGGGCGGGTGTCTTGATCCTGCGTCCGGCACTTCGCGATAGCAAACGCTTTGTATTATTTATTATTGGCACCGGGCTGATTCTAACGCTAATGGTCGAGTCGATTGTCTTGCGTGGTGATATCGGACGTATGAATACCGTGTTTAAATTTTATCTCCAAGTGTGGACACTCTTTGCCATTAGCGCGGCACCCGCTCTGGGATGGTTGTGGAAACGGATGCCGCACTGGTCGCCAAATGCTCGCACAATTTGGCAGGTCGCATTTATAGCTTTGGTGGCCGGTACAGCGATGTACCCGCTGCTAGCCTCGATGGCAAAAGTAAAAGACCGCATGGCACCAGATGCCCCCATGTCGCTGGATGGCATGGATTTCATGCGCTTCGCTGAGTATGCAGATACCTGGGGAGTGATGGACCTCGCCGAGGACTACCGAGCGATCCGCTGGATGCAGGCTAATATCTCCGGTTCTCCAGTTATCGTTGAAGCAAATTTGCGTGATCTATATCGTTGGGGATCTCGGATGACGAACTACACTGGTCTTCCAGGCGTAGTTGGTTGGGAGTGGCACCAACAGCAGCAGCGAGCGATTTTTCCCGGCAATCGAGTAAGTGAGCGGATAAATGAAATTGACAACTTCTATTTGACACCTGACTTGGATGAAGCGCGTGAATTTCTGCAGAAATACGATGTAAACTACATCATTCTTGGTCAGCAGGAGCGTGGTCGCTACCCAGGTGAAGGCCTGGCAAAATTTTCTGGCGCTGAAGGTGTTTTCTGGCGTAAAGTTTATGAAGATGGCACTACAATTATTTACAAAGTGTTATAAGTAATTCTCCACGGAGAAACTTGTGTTGTCATTTGTCGTTTGGTATTTGGTAATTTCTATCCTTGGATGGGTGACATTCCCAATCGCTTATCGGCTATTCCCCGGGTTGGTGGATCGGGGTTATTCATTTTCCCGCGTATTGGGACTCCTATTGTGGGGCTATATCTTCTGGGTGCTGGCATCTTTTGGGGTCCTCGGCAACCAATTTGGCAGCATACTATTTTCATTAATCATTTTATCCGCTATCAGTATATTGACTTAATTCAAGTTGACGGGTGGTTTATCCTCTTCTGGTGCATCTAAATCTGCACTAATTGAGATAATTGGATGGGTCAAGGGACATCGCAGTAATATTATCTTGATCGAGATAATATTTTTTTTCGCCTTTGCTGGCTACACCCTGATACGGGCTGCAAATCCCGAAATTCTCGGTACAGAGAAACCGATGGAAGTAGCATTTATCAATGCCATACTGAAATCACCCACATTTCCTCCCAATGATCCTTGGCTATCAGGGTACTCAATTTCATATTACTATTTTGGTTATATATTGATCGCCATGGTTGCGAAATTTACGAGCACGCCCGGCGCGATCGCATTTAACCTGGGCTTAGGATTGGTCTTTGGTTTAGCTGCTTTGGGTGCATATGGGTTGGTGTTCAACCTTTTGCGCTCGACTCACAGTTCGAATAATTCACCTGCCTGGCCAGGTGCTTCAGATCATAGGCACGGTAGATGGGACGCGTTGACTGCCCTCTTGGGGCCGGTGTTTATCTTGTTGTTGAGCAATATTGAAGGTCTGCTTGAGATCCTGCATGCACGTGGTATCTTTCCGGCATCATTTTGGGTTTGGTTGGATATCCAAGACATTAACCAACCGCCTGCGGCACCCTATAATTGGCTGCCACGACTATTTGGCAGCGGTAATTGGTGGTGGTGGCGTGCCTCCAGGGTCTTGCAGGATTTCGATCTTGCCAATAATTCGAAGGAGATCATCGACGAGTTTCCAGTATTTTCATTTGTACTGGGTGACCTCCATCCTCATGTATTGGTGATCCCATTCGCTTTCTTAGCCATGGCTTTAGCATTGAATCACCTCCTCTCCCCGGTGCAAACTCTCTGGCTTCGTATGCGGATCAAGTTTAAAGTTCAGGCTTGGCTGTCAATATTTATCGCGCTCTTGGGGATTATCTGCTTGTGGTTCGGGCTGGGAAGCTTGCGTATACCCGTAGCTCTGCTGGGCTTAGCTTGTTTGCTATTCAGCGGTTTTATATTTATAAATATTCCCCAAACAATTCGCCAGTGAATGGACCACTCTTTTCTCAGGCGCACAAAACGACTCTTGGAATTTGAAAATTCCTTTATACATCCACCCCCCCGAACTGCTGGTCGTATCGATCTCTATAGGTGGTTTGGCTTTCCTTAATGTTTGGGATTTTCCATTTTATATATTGCTTTTTGCCGGGATTTATACCCTGAAAAGGATTTGGTCTCAGGATGTTTCTTCAGCCTGGAAGATCTTCTGTGATTTCCTTGTCATTAGCGTCTGTATCGGTATTTTGGGAGTCTTACTTTACTTTCTGCAGTATCTCGGGTTTTCATCCCAGGCAGGCGGTATCATACCAAATTTAATCTATCCCACTCGCGGCGCCCATTTGTGGGTCATGTTCCTGACGATATTGATCCCCCTCGCCTGCTATCTTTTCTACATCTGGTTGAATTATGGCAGCAAACAACAGCTGAAATTAGGTATCGGTATAACCGGAATAACGTTTGTGATTCTGCTGCTGTTTTCAACCCTGTTTGGTTTTTTGATCATGGTTATCCCCGGACTGCGCGAACTCTTCTTGGGTTCTCTGGGGGCCGATTCTCTTGATTCGGTTTTAAACATCGGCTTAACCAAGCGCGCCCTGAACGCTGGCGGATGGGTTACTTTATTAATATTCTTAGCTCTAGTTATTGGGATGATTTGGCCCAAAAAACGTACTGAGGATGGCGTGTATCTTCTACCAGCCAAACTCGATCGGAGCCATATTTATTCATTCGGGCTTTTATTGGTTGGCGGCATCTTAATCGCGACCCCTGAATTCTTCTTTTTACGCGATCAATTCGGTTGGCGTATGAATACGATTTTTAAGTTTTATTACCAGGGTTGGCTAATGTGGGGCATTATCGCCGCTTTCGGTACAGGTGTATTGCTCACCTATCTGAATGGGGTATGGGCGGGCATTTTTCGAGCGGGACTTGGACTGGTGCTCTTCGCTGGATTGACATATACTGTCTTGGGCTTTTGGGATAGAACCCGCGGTTTTTCTACCGATGTCGACCTAACCCTTGACGGATCAGATTATATCGGTCAGTACTCGCCTGATGAGTTAACCGCGATACGTTGGTTAGCATCTGCCCCTCTGGGAGTTGTTGCTGAGGCTGTTGGTGGCAGTTATTCCAATTATGCCCGGGTATCGGCATTTAGTGGTCAACCAACAGTTTTGGGATGGCCTGGGCACGAGAGCCAATGGCGGGGTGGTGGTACCGAGATGGGTTCACGCCAATCTGATATCGAGCGCTTGTACTGTGCCCGCGATTGGTTGGAAGCCGGGCCAATTATCATGCAGTATGACATTCGCTATGTCTATGTCGGCGATCTTGAACGATCAACTTATACCCGCGATACGTGTGGAACTGGACTTATGGAAGAGAAATTTGGCCTCAATTTAGCTGAAGCATATCGACAAGGGGATGTAGTAATATATGAAGTGCTTCAATAGTTGCCGTGGTATTTAGATAGGTGTGATGGGTAAACGAAATCAGTTAGCACTTGAAAACATGTTGGTCATCATCGCGTTCCTGCTTGGCCTTGGATTGCGCTTTTACAACCTCGGCGTGTTCCCGCTCTCGGATAGTGAAGCCGCGCGCGCTCTCCAGGCGTTTAGCCTAAGTCATGGGGGGCCTTTCGTTACCAGCCTTCAGCCGCTCTATATAATAGGGACTGGTTTGCTATTCACGATATTCGGCAGCAGCAATACTTGGGCACGTTTTCTGCCAGCCTTTATGGGAAGCCTGATGGTGCTTGCACCTTTGCTCTTCCGCACGAAATTAGGCCGGTCTGCCACCCTAATCATGATTTTTGGGTTGGCAATTGACCCAGGGCTGGTGATAATTTCTCGACAACTAGATAGTCCCATCGTTGCCATCGCATTATTTGTATTCTCGCTGGGATTTTTATTCCGCCGGCAAATTATATTTGCCGGAGTTGCCATAGGGTTATTGCTGTTGACAGGGGTTGGAGCAGTTCAAGCGGCTCTCATTGTCCTAATGACACTCCTTGCTGCGCGGCTCTTTCACCTGCATCCATTTGTTGAAATTCAGTCATCGTTTAGCTCGATGAACCCCAAGGCTTGGCTGTATTTTGGCGGGGCGATCATCAGTACGATAGTTATCGCGAGCACGTTTTTTTTGAAATACCAATCCGGTTTTGCTTCTTGGTTGGAAAGTCTTTTACTGTTTTTTGCGAATTGGCTCACAGCCGTAAGGACACCGCCGCTGAGTGCGATTTTTGCGTTAATTATCTATCAACCCCTGGCGCTGGTTTTTGCGGTAACAGCTACACTGCGCAGGTGGAAAACTCATCCGGCTTTGGTGCCTTACCTTTTCTTCTGGATAATTGCCGGAATATTATTAGTAATTCTATATCCCGCTCGCCAGGTATCTGATATTGCCTGGGTGTTGTTTCCTCTCTGGGGCTTGGCTTCTTTGGAATTGGAGGATATTAAATTTGTCAGCTCTGAACATGCTAGGATTTCGCTTGGTTTAGGGGCGCTGATAATATTGGTGTTCCCATTAATCTGGTTGAATGCAGCTGGTTTTGTTCAAGGGACCTTTGATTCCCAAACGATTTTGCTCCGATTGGTTGTCCTGATTGGTTTGATTGCTCTGTTAGGCTTATCTGTTATTCTTGTCGGTTTTGGATGGTCATGGATGGCCACGCGCTCCGGGGCGATCTTGGGTTTGGGTGTCGTTTTGGTTGTCTATCTGTTTGCTTCAATAACCGCTGCGGCATATACGAACCCCTTTCGCCAAAGGGAACTCTGGACCAAGTTTCCTTCGGTTGGTGATGCAGATTTAATTTTAACGACAGTCGCAGATATATCCGAGTGGAATACTGGATTGCGGGATCAGATCGATATCGCGATAAAAATTGAATCCCCAGCCATGCATTGGCTGCTGCGCGAATTTCCTGCTCTTAAACAAAGCGATGATTCTACCAACCCTTTGGATAGTTCGCCATCATTATTGCTCACCCAAGCCGATGATAACCAACCACAGCTTGCGGCGAGGTATCGCGGGCAGGACTTTGTTTGGTGGGTAACCCCTGATTGGGGTAATCTCACGTCTGTAAATTTCTTCGCTTGGTTGACTTCGCGTACGATACCAATGAGTTATGAGTATGTCATCCTTTGGGGTCGTGGGGATTTGTTCCCTGGCGGCTCTGATCTTGGAGATGAAAATGGTTTGAACAGTGCTGATCTAATCGACGTAGAAAACGAACTCACAGAATAGATCTTATACTCTCCTTCCAGGCACTGGATGATTTTATAAATGGCTAGGCTTGTATTTTTTTGGAGATTTTATGGCACTCCCCAATATAATCGCAGTTGATGGACCTGCCGCTTCTGGAAAATCTACATTGGGGAAGCGTCTGGCGGAAAGCCTCGGATACTTATACTTTGATACCGGGGTGATGTACCGTGCCATCACATGGGCTGCCCTCCGTTCTGGCACAGAGGTATCGGATGAATTAGCGATCACAGCTTTGGCGGAAAACACACCGGTTGAAATTGAACCTCCAACAATCGATGATGGACACGGCTATGATGTCATGGTTCAGGGACAAGATATCACCTGGGAGATACGACGCCCAGACGTGGATGCTAATGTCTCGGTTGTATCAGCATACCCCGGAGTACGGCGTGCATTGAGCGCTCAGCAGCGCCGGATAGGGACGCGTGGAAAGGTCGTTATGGTTGGACGTGACATTGGTACGGTTGTGCTGCCTGAAGCTGATTTTAAAATTTATTTAGATGCATCCGCTGAAGAGCGCGCAAGGCGTAGGTATTTAGAACAGAAGTCAAAAGATGAGTCTGTTGAATATCCGAGGATCTTGGCATCCGTTCGAAAGAGGGATCGCATCGATTCTTCCCGGGAAATCGCTCCTCTACGCCCAGCGAGCGATGCGATTATTATTGATTCAGATGGTTTAAATGCCGATCAGGTGTACTCTCAGGTGTTAGTCTTGTTGAGCGCATACGGGTTAGACGAGTAGTGGCGCTCGAAGATCTCAGTTCTCGTCACCGCCATTCATTTGTTAAATCAAAGGTTCATACTTTCGGCTCGCGTTCCATGACCAAACAATACCGTGCCCCAACGAAAAACAAAATCGCGAGAGCCTTTTTGCGCCCATTTTTCCGTGGATTGTTCCACATCCTATCTTCTGTCAAGATTTATGGTCGAGAAAACGTACCTGTTGGTGGCCCGTATCTCATTTGTATGAACCATGTTTCGCTATATGACCCACCCTTCATTATTGCTTTTTGGCCTACATGCCCGGAGGCTGTCGGCGCGGTTGAACTTTGGGACCGCCGCGGTATTGCTACCCTTGCGCGGTTATTCGGTGGGATCCCCGTCCGTCGCGGGCAATATGATCGCACGTTGTTCGAAACAATGACAGAAGTGTTGGCTGCTGGCAGACCTTTGCTGATTGCGCCAGAAGGGCAGCGCTCTCATGCACCCGGTTTGCAGCCTGGGCTTCCCGGTGTAGCATATATCGCAGGAAAAATGGGCGTCCCCATTGTCCCGGTCGGGATTGTAGGTGCAACTGATGATTTTCTCTCGAATTCGCTCAAAGCTCAAAGACCGATTATTGAGATGCATATCGGCCAGCTATTTCGACTTCCAGCTGACCATGAAAAGGGCAAATCCCGCAAAATGATCCGCCAGGAGAATGTAGATCTGATTATGATTCGCATCGCTAAGCTGTTGCCAGAAAACTATCGAGGCTACTATGGCGGATCATTCTCCCAATCCTGAAAAACCTCGTACACCCATAGTTAGACCACAAATTACCCGTCTGCCGAATTTGACTTTTTGGCGTCGTCTTTTCCGATGGTTCATCCGTGGGATTGCGGTACTAGTAATAAAAACATTTACTCGCACGCGTACTAACGGCATCGAGAACTTTCCGCTGACAGGTCCGTACATCATCGCGTCAAATCACCTCGGGGATGCAGATGTTGTACTTGGATTAGTTAAATTTCCTGTACAAGTAGAGGCCCTTGCCAAGGCAGATTTGCTTAATTTCCCCATTCTTGGAAAAATTATGGATTTGTATGGCGTTATCTGGGTTCACCGGGGTCAGCCTGACCGCAGAGCGATAAGGACTGCGATTGAGGCACTCAACCGAGGTCGCGTTGTCGGAATCGCTCCAGAAGCACGCGAAAGCTTGACCGGTGAATTAGAATATGGCACTGGAGGTGCCGCCTATATAGCGATTAAGTCGGGTGTGGCTGTATTACCAGTAGCCTTCATCGGCACTGGGAACGCCACTGTCTATCGCAACATGCTGAGAGTGCGCCGCTCAGATATTGATATACATGTTGGCACTCCATTTGATCTAGTCCAGACCGGTGATCTCCGTTCAGATATTGATTCAGGCACACAGCAAATTATGTCTGCTTTGGCAGCGCTCCTGCCGGTGGAATATCGTGGTGTCTATGAGGGTAATTAGAATATTCTTATCCATTTTTGAGAATTTCGATTTAGAGGTATTTGCTCATGAAATCTAGCCTAACGGAATACCGCCACGATGATTGGGACACTCGTCGGCGTATTCTGAGGTTTCTCCTGAAACATATCGGGTTTACATTGTTGGCCAAGATCAATCGAGTAGACGGCTTAGAGAACATTCCTCCAGCGGGTCCTGCGATTTTGATGATTAATCATATCGCTTTCATTGACCCAATCGTTGTACTCAATGTCTTACCGCGGAATATTGTTCCCTTGGCTAAGGTAGAGGTTTATGAATATCCGCTAATCGGTATAATCCCCAAAATGTGGGGCGTGATACCAGTAAAGCGCGAGGATGTCGACCGGTATGCAGTTCGGCAGGTGATCAATGTGTTGGATGCTGGCGAAATAGTCCTTGTAGCCCCTGAAGGGACCCGTTCACCTGCGCTAACTCGCGCCAAAGAAGGGATTGCCTATTTGGCCAACCGCAGTGGGGTGATGGTCATCCCGGTCGCAATTGATGGCACGATCGGTTTCCCTGCCTTTAGGTTCACTTCCGCTTGGCAGGCTGAAGGTGCAGCCGTACGGTTTGGAAAGCCATTTCGCTATAAATCAGACATAAACAGACCCGGGCGTGATCTCTTACGTAAAATGACCGACGAAGCTATGTACGTCTTAGCCGGAATGCTGCCTGAAAACCGCCGCGGCGTATATTCTGATTTATCTCGTGCTACCGAGGATACACTTGAATGGCTTTAGATCTATTAATGCTATAATCATGCATTAGATCAGATCTAAGATGCGGATCATGACCATCCAGTTCACTCTTTTCACCAATTCACCGTTCATTAACTTGCCTCAAGATGTCGTGGGTGCTGTTATTGCCTTCATAGCATGGTTTATGTGGTTTGGCGGCGTGCTCTTCTTAATTCGCAGATGGGGGAAATATGATAAACTGCGCGATTCGAAATATTGGTTCACATTCATTATCCTGTTGTTGGCAACACCCATAACGAGTTTATTCCTCGGCATTCGGTTTACGGCTCAACCTGGCTTATTACCTCCCGGACTTCCTGTAGACCCTCTCGGTCCCACATTGATGGTTTTTTCCGTGTTGCCTTGGCTGTTAGCTGCCGGTTGGCTTGGCACAACCCCTGCAGTAATACTCGCTGCTTTCTCTGGGGTTTTGCTGGCACTATGGGATACCCATAATCCATTTACACCTTTAGAATTGAGCCTAATGGCGGCTTTAGGGGCTTGGATGGTGAATCAGCGCTATCGGACCCGTCTTTACCGCCTCATCAGCCACCCAATCGTGGTTGCCGTATTATTATCGCTGTTATATCCCGTCCTTTTCGTCGCAAGCAATATTTTCTCATCGCATGGACCCCTGGTAAACCGCCTGGATTTTGCCTTATCCCTTGTTGGCGCACAGGCATTAATCCAATCAGTTGAGCTGTTTATAGCTGGGATCATTGTTGAAGTCGTCGCGATTGGGTTGCCGGATTGGTGGGGTAATCATGAACCACTCATCCCTTCTCCCCCAGAGAAAAGTTTGCGGACACGTTTTAATTACGTCATCGCACTTTCCGTTGGAATTTTAATGATTCTCCTGATCGCGGCAGATTGGATTGTTGCTGGCGGAGCTGCCCGGCGAATCCTTGAAGAACGGATGACTGAAGCAGCCCAGATGGCAGCCCGTGGGGTACCGTATTTCCTTGATGTTGGGCAAAGTCAGATTTTACAGCTGGCTCAGGATGAGCGTCTGTACACAGTGCCTGATGAAGACTTAGAATTCGTCCTTATTGAGAATAAACTACGGGTACCTTATTTTGACCACTTGTTTCTCTTAGATGCGCATGGCAATGACGTAGCAAGTTCAAACGGTCAAGCCTTTACGACCACCAATCCTCAACCTGTAGAGTTGGTGGGCATAATGCTAGCTATTGAGGGATTGCCTTTCCAATACTTTACGGTTCCTCCAGGCAGTGGAGATAGTGCTGCTCTGGTTTCGTTCATGGCGCCTGTCTTTGATCAGAATAACACCGTTAAAAGGGTGCTCATTGGGAGGACCGATCTTTCGCAAAATCTATTCACCTCGCCGATTTTGAACTCCCTTGACAGTGTGATTGGCGAAGATGGCGAAGGGATGCTGCTGGATGAAAACGGGGTGATTCTGTATCACACCAATCCAGATATGATCATGACGGAATACAGTGGTCATATCCCTGATGAGGCAGAGTTTTTTGATGATTCCGCATCGGATGGAACTCGTCAGTTAATTTACTATCAACCTGCGGAGGGACGCCCTTGGGCGATTGTCCTCTCAATCCCAGCTCGGGCTGCCCAGCAGATCACGTTGATCATCTCCGCACCTTTGTTGATCATGATATTAGTGATTGCTCTGGTTGCTGTGGTTTTATTGCATATCGGCGTAGATTCGGTTACTCGTTCATTTGAAAATTTGGCAGTACAAGCCGATAATATCGCCCGTGGTCAGCTGAGTTCTCCCATTCCTGTTAAAGGTGAAGATGAAATTGCTAAGTTAGCGCGATCTTTTGAGCAGATGCGGATTAGCCTTCAATCCCGCCTAGAAGACTTGAATCGTCTAATTAATGTCAGCCAAGGGGTGGCATCAAATCTCGATATGTCTGCAGCCGTTCAGCCAATCCTGGATTCGGCTTTATCGATTGGGGCTCAGTCAGCACGCGTGGTATTAATTCCCACTGTTGTTCCCGACATTGAAAGGGACGGAACGAGCCCAATTGTATACTCAAAAGGTTCATCCACTAGTAGGTACGCTTACCTTGATGAGCAAATCTTGGAGATTTCCCGGAAACAAAAACGATTAGTATTACCCAATTTGTACCGTACACGGCTGATTGACTTCCCATCCAAAAGCCTACGTCCTAAATCTCTGATCGCCCTCGCTTTACGCCACGAGAATCAATATTCTGGCGTCCTGTGGGTAGCAATGGACAATGAGCATCAGTTCGTAGAGAGCGAAGTTCGTTTTCTGGAGACCATCGCAGGCCAGGCTGCAATTGCAGCCGCCAATGCCGAATTATACATGAATGCCGAAGTTGGTCGTCAGCGATTAGCAGCGATTTTGGCTTCTTCTCCTGATCCAGTCTTAGTAACGGACCAAAAGAACCGCTTATTGTTGGCGAATCCAGCCGCCTGGCGAGTGTTAGGATTGGGAGTAGAATGGGATGAAGGGCAACCGGTAGAGAAGATTATCTTCAATAATGACCTACTGAATTTATTGCGTTCTGCTGATGACGAGAAACGATCCGTAGAGGTTGCCTTATCAAACAAGCGTGTATATTTTGCGACGGCTAGTTCTGTCATGGCAGATGGTGACCACGTTGGCAGAGTATGTGTATTGCGAGATATTACCCACTTCAAAGAGCTTGATACCCTCAAATCTGAATTTGTAGCCACAGTTAGCCATGACCTGCGATCACCGTTGACCCTTATTCGCGGTTATGCCATGATGTTAGATATGGTTGGGCAGCTGAATGAGCAGCAAAATAGTTATGTGCAGAAGATTGTCGGTGGGGTGGAGAATATCTCTCGCTTGGTGAACAATCTGTTGGATTTGGGACGAATTGAAGCAGGTGTTGATTTACAGCTCGAGATGGTGGCTGTCTATGAAGTGATTAAAAACGTCATTGATGATCTCCAGCTTATGGCAACCCATAAACGTATCGATGTTCAATCAGAGTATCGCCAAGAAACGATCCCATTACTCGAGGCTGACCAAGCGCTGTTGCAGCAGGCTTTACATAATTTGGTCGAGAATGCTGTCAAATATACTGATCATGGGGGCAAGGTTAGAGTGCGTGTCGATAGCCGCCAAGGGTATATGGCATTTGTAGTGAGTGATACCGGCATCGGCATCTCACCCGTTGACCAACCGAGGTTGTTTGAAAGGTTCTATCGTGGAGCTCATCAAGGCGGAAAACGGCAGTCTGGGTCTGGCTTGGGTCTAGCAATCGTAAGATCTATCGCTGAGAGGCACGGGGGCAAAGTTTGGGTTGAGAGCAAGCTTGGCAAGGGGAGTACATTCTTCATGATCATTCCACTCCGTCAGGAGAAAGAGCCACGCGGTCCACGGGGAAGGTAGTGAGTACGATACTGGCGAGTATCAGTGAGTTATTCGCGAAAATTTTGAAAAGAGAACGTATTCATACACAGGTACAGCGGGTTATTCCAGCTTTGACATGGGCTGGATAGTAATTTGCCGGCAAATTAAGACCATGTTATCTCTGGTATAATCCTGACGAATTTTTGACTTTCGCTCGCTGTGTGATCGCGAGATCTGCGCATAAATTGCTCCTAGGTTTATGCGGATTGGAACATCGGAGCCCATATTGGCATTTAATCCCCTAAACTGGCTGCTTGGTTTCTTCTCCCTGGATATCGGTATTGACCTTGGAACGGCCAATACCCTAGTTAACGTCCGCGGTAAAGGGATTGTGATCAGTGAACCTTCCTGGGTCGCCATAGAAAAACGGACTCGTCGGCCTCTGGCAATTGGCGCCGAAGCGAAAGAGATGGTCGGGAGAACCCCAGCTAATGTCATCGCAGTACGCCCGCTGCGTGATGGCGTGATCTCAGAGTTCGAGATTACCCAGGCCATGCTGGAATATTTCATTGGCAAAGCCCATGAACAAAGCATTGTACCTGTCCCCCGGCCGCGCGTCGTTATCGGCATCCCCTCCGGGGTAACCGAAGTAGAGAAACGAGCCGTTTATGATGCGTCGATGTCAGCCGGCGCGCGTGAAACCTATTTAATCGAAGAGCCAGTTGCAGCAGCCCTGGGCGCAGGTTTGCCTGTGGGCGAGATTCGTGGCAGCATGATCGTAGATATTGGCGGTGGGACCTCTGAAGTAGCGATCATGTCGATGGGTGGTATAGTAGTATCACGCTCGTTGCGTGTAGCCGGTGACGAGATGGACGAGGATATCGTCCAGTATATGCGTAATAAATACAACCTCTTAATTGGGTTGCGCATGGCTGAACAGGCCAAAATCTCGATCGGTTCAGCTTCCCACCTCAAAGAAGAGAAGACGTATATCATGCGTGGTCGAAATCTTGTCTCGGGGTTGCCTGATACCGTGGAAGTTTCTTCTGTCGAGATCCGTGAAGCTATCTCAGGCTCTGTACAGACGATAGTAGATACCATAATTGATGCGTTGGATGAAGCACCACCAGAGATTATTGCCGACCTTATGGAATCGGGTGTTTGTTTGGCCGGTGGCGGATCGTTGCTGCAGGCGCTCGATAATCGGCTAAGTGATGAGCTGCGTGTTAGGGTGTGGGTGGCAGATGATCCAATGAGTTGTGTAGCACGCGGCGCGGGATGATTCTTGAAGACCTGGATCACCTCAGCAACTTGCTTGTCGGCTTAGAGCGGGGGAGTACGAAGCACGAATAATTGGTACCAGCAGTTTTCGCTGGTAGATGTGTTCCATGGCGGTCGGTTGCTGTGAAGATTATAATGTAGCCATCGGACACAGATATTCATGAATCCTTCAACTGTAAGAACCCTTCAAATCGTTGTTTTTATACTGGTTGCCGTAGGAATTATCGCCCTTGCATTGGGTGGCTATCTAACTCCACTGTCCCGCATTGTGTTATTCCCAGCCATAAATGCCCAATCTTGGCTAACCAATCGCTTCCAGGCTGTGCAAGTCTTATTGAGTGCTCCCCAAGACACCACCCGCTTGCGGCAGGAGAATGCCGAACTTCAAGCAGAGGTCTCACGCCTCCAGTCCCAAGTTATCGAACTTCAGCAGCAGCTAACCGAAACAAGTATTCTGTCCGCCCTTGTTGATTTTGCCCGGGCGAATCCGGAAAACAGATACCAGGCAGCTGCTGTCATTGGCTACGACACGAGTCCTTTTCTTCGGTATGTGCTGATAAATCGGGGGTCGGATGATGCCTTGCGTCGCGGCATGCCAGTTGTCACCCAGCAGGGGTTGGTCGGTCGCATTGATGCGGTGACAGCCACGGCAGCCCGGGTACAGCTGATTACGGACGCTGGTTCCACGGTTAATGTTCGTTTAGATCCATCCGATGCCCAGGCAATCCTGAGTGGGCAAATTACCGGTGATTTAATCTTGGATATGATCCCCCAAGAATCGAATATTCAACCCGGGGATTTAGTGATGACGTCCGGACTTGGTGGCGGTTACCCGCCCAACATCCTGATTGGTCAAATTTCCGGGATCCGCAAGCAGGCACAAGACTTGTTCCAGCGCGCAACTGTCCAACCCGTGGTCGATTTTTCCCAGCTCGAGATCGTTTTGGTGATCACGAACTTTCAACCTATAGATATTGAACCCCTGATTCCAACCCTAGAAAGCTAGCGTGATTCGTACACTCCAATTCACATGATTTCTTAATGGATGCATTTCTATGGGCGAGTTATGATTCCGTCAACGATATCGGCGCTAATAGCCATTCCAATCTTAGGTGTTTTGGTTTTCTTCCAATCGAGTATTGTTAGTCGAATCCCACTCATCCAAGGTACACCAGACCTTGTCTTGCTTGCGATACTAGCGTGGGCACTTCAGAAAAAAATAGATACGGCTTGGCAATGGTGTATAATTGGAAGTTTGATGGTGACTTTAGTATCGGCGCTTCCTTTAGGCGCCGTGTTTGTTGGATACGGATTAGCCACGGCTATTGCCCTGGCTTTACGCAGAAGAATATGGCAAATTCCTTTGTTGGCAATGTTTATCGTGACCTTTTTAGGGACGGTAATTCTCAATGGGGTTTCTTTGCTTGCGTTGTGGCTCGCTGGCAATCCTGTTCCTGTGTTGGAATCTTTAAACTTTATTGCTTTGCCAGGTATTTTGTTGAATTTATTACTGGCAATTCCTGCATACGGGTTATTGCATGAATTAGCCAATTGGATTTATCCAGAAGAATTAGAAGTATGAACGGATCTTCATCATTACATAATAATATTGAGCGCTGGCGAATATTTGTGTTCGCTGGAGTAATCCTATCTGTTTTTATAATATTTTTAGCTCGTTTGTTCACGATCCAGATTATTCAAGGGCCGGAATGGATTGCTCGCGCCGAAGATAATCGTACGAAGGAAATAAATATTCCTGCCTCTCGCGGGGTCATTTATGACCGGAATAATACAGTCTTGGCTAGAAATATTGCCTCCTATAATGTTATCGTCACCGCTGCTGATCTGCCAGATGATATCGGTGAGATACAAGAGATATTAAGGGAGTTATCGAATTACATTGACGTGCCGGTATATGGGGGGGAGTTAAACTGAGGGTAACCCATTCGTTCCTTGTATATCAGATCATGGGATCGCCGAGATAGTCGAATATGGCGAGACAGCGACTCCATTTCAACCAGTCCCGGTTGCTTGTGATATTGATCGGGAGAGTGCGATGGCAATCCAGGAGAAGGCTGTAGATTGGCCGGGAGTGGGTGTCGAAATTCAACCCATCCGCGATTATCCAACTGGCTCGCTTACCGCTTCGATCATTGGATTTTTGGGACCTATACCGGCTAACCAAGAGGCTGAATTCGAAGCAGGGGGACTTGTGCCAAACCGGGATAAGGTGGGGTATGCCGGGATTGAATTAGAATATCAGGACTTGTTAGCGGGGAAAAATGGCTTACGTCAGGTAGAGGTTGATGTTGCCGGACAGGAGCTCTACACGATGGGAGAGACCCAGCAACCCAAAGCCGGTAGCAGTTTGCAGTTAACTATTGATACACGGCTGCAGCAGGCTACGACTGCCATCCTGATACGCGAGATCGATTACTGGAACACTTATCTCCAATCCACACGCTCCACAAGCGGCGTTGTTATCGCGATCAACCCGAAAACCGGTGAGATCTTGTCCATGGTTTCATACCCTACTTATGAAAATAACCGTATGGCACGCGTGATCCCTGCTTATTACTACAACCAGCTGATTGAAGATCCAGCGAACCCCTTGCTTAATCACGCGGTAGGCGATACATTACCGGCCGGTTCAGTTTTCAAACTCGTCACGGCAGTAGGAGCATTAAATGAGGGCGTCGTCGAGCCTGATCAGATGATTGAAACGCCTCCCAAGATAACCATTACCGAGAAATATTTTGCCAACGATCGTGGTAATCCGCGCGACTTTGTCGACTGGAATGAAGCAGGCTTTGGCCGGCTAAATTTCATTGGTGGTTTGTCGAACTCGAGCAATGTCTACTTTTATAAGCTCGGTGGTGGCTACCGTGACGAAGTTCCTGAAGGTTTGGGTGTCTGCCGGCTCGGTACGTATGCCCGTGCGTTAGGTTACGGTGATTACCCCGGTGTGGGATTGCCTGAGGAAGAGAAGGGTCTTGTTCCTGATCCGGCGTGGAAGCGTATTACCCATGGTGAATCTTGGTCAACAGGCGATACATACATCACGAGTGTTGGGCAGGGGTACGTCCTCGCCACTCCACTGCAGGTGTTGTTATCTGCGACCATAATCGCCAATGATGGCAAGCTTATGCAGCCGACACTCGTTCGTGAGGTCCTGGACAGCGAGGGAAATGTCATCCAGGAATTTGATCCGCAGATGAAATGGGATATTACCAAAGATCCTATAATCCAGGAATACTACGATACAACGATCCGTGGTTGTGAACCAATCGAAGGGCAGACAAAGACTGTCGAACCATGGGTGATAGAAACAGTCCAAGAAGGGATGCGCCGCGCTGTCACACATGGTACATTGGAGGATGAGTTCGTCAATGTAAATATCCCTGCCGCAGGGAAAACCGGAACAGCTGAGTACTGTGACCAATACGCTCAAGCGAAAAATCTCTGCATTCCTGGGAATTGGCCAACTCACGCCTGGACAGTTGCATATGCCCCATACGATGATCCGGAGATTGCCGTGGTTGCCTTCGTTTATAACGGTGGCGAAGGAGCGAGCGTAGCCGGTCCTATCGTTTGGCAAACCCTAAATGCATATTTCGAGTTGAAAGCCATCGATGTGGCTATGGAAGGTTCGTAGCACATCATGCTATAATTTTCACAGCCAATACCTGGATAAAATCATTTAGCTGACCTACAATTCCGCCAATGACGAGACCACAAATTGAAATAAAGGGTACCCGGGATGGGCTGATGGTCATCCTGGGCGATGGAGAGTGGCTACAGCTTCGGGAGGCATTGCTATTTCAGGTCGATGGTCAGCAGGAATTTATGCAAGGCGCCCGAATGGCTGTGGATGTTGGCAATCATATCTTGAAAGCTGTAGATTTAGGACTACTGCGCGACGAATTGTCCGGACGCGGGATATCATTGTGGGCTGTAATCAGTAATTCGGCAACAACTGAGAAGACGGCACAAACGCTCGGTTTAGCAACTGTGATATCCCAGCCGATGCGTAAACAGGAGATCAAACCGCTCGATACCCGTTATAATTATGGTGATGATGCAGTGTTCATCCAGCGAACGTTGCGTTCTGGTTACAATTTGACGTATCCTGGGCATGTCATTGTGTTGGGTGACGTGAATCCTGGCGCAGAGATCATTGCTGGCGGCAATATCGTCGTTTGGGGCCGTTTGCGAGGTTTGGTTCATGCCGGAGCTGAGGGTGATGAGTCTGCCGTAGTATGTGCGCTTGATCTGATGCCGACCCAACTGCGAATAGCTGGGCATATCGCTATTACACCGAAAAGACGCGGCAAATCTCAACCCGAGATAGCCTATATCAAGGACAGTCAAGTTGTCGCTGAAATCTGGGGTAAGTAGTTGCTATAATCATTGGCTTCAGTATTATCAGTGGGCTTGGTGATCGATAAACTAGAAAATAGGGTAAACAGATGGCAGGTATAGTTGTAACCGTTACATCCGGAAAAGGCGGGGTTGGGAAAACAACCGCGGTAGCAAATTTGGGTGCTGCACTCGCGAAACAGGGCCACAAGGTTGTTTGTGTTGATGCAGATATCGGATTGCGGAATTTAGATGTTGTTTTAGGATTAGAGAACCGGATAGTATATGACTTAGTCGATATCGTCGAAGGCCGCTGTCGTCTGCGGCAAGCCATGATTCGCGATAAACGTATGCCAGAACTATACTTGATCCCCGCGGCGCAAACACGCGATAAAAGCGCCGTCTCCCCCAGTGATATGGTCAGGGTATGTGAAGAATTGCGCTTAGAACATGACTGGATTCTCATAGATTCACCTGCTGGGATCGAACGTGGTTTCCGCAATGCTATTGCTCCTGCTGATATGATTGTGGTAATTACTAACCCCGAGATATCAGCGGTTAGAGATGCCGATCGCATTATTGGATTAATTGAAGCAGAAGAAAAAGGACCTGCCCTGCTCATCATTAATCGGATTAAACCCGAAATGGTGCGGCGAGGTGATATGCTTTCCCCAGATGATGTTGTAGAATTGCTTGCTGTCGAACTTATCGGTATGATTCCAGAGGATCAGAATATCATCATAAGCACAAATCGTGGTACGCCTGTCACGCTTGATGGAAACAATAGAGCTGGGCAGGCGTTTACCAATATCTCCAAACGGTTGCAGGGGCAGGAAGTACCATTCATGGCGATGGATGATGGGGGTGGGATTTTGAACAAGTTGGCGCGCATGATACGGTCAGGAGATAATTGATTATGAATAGTTTCATAGATAAACTCCTCGGACGTGATTCAAGAAGCGCAGATCATGCCAAGGAACGCATGAAATTAGTGCTGATTAATGATCGCACTGATATTTCGTCCCGCGATATGGAGAACCTAAAGGATGAGCTGATCGCAGTCATCTCACGATATATCGAGATAGATTCTTCTGCCGTCAATATTCAAATGTCTCATGAAGGACGAAAACAGCGTTTGATAGCGGATATCCCTCTCGCTGCGACGAGCCGGCGTCGGGTGCGCCAATAAAAACTGGCGGATATATTTGCTTGCACTTCCCCTATAGTATTTCTTTTTATATAAGATATGCGAACAGCTACCACTAGTTGGCGGTATTTTGATTTTTGGCTGCTTGGGGCGGTTGCCGTGTTAACGATCTTTGGCATCACCATGATCCGCTCTGCTGTTGCTGGGAATATCGAATTAACCACGGAAACCAATTTGGTTAATCGCCAGTTGATCTTTGCCGCCCTCGGATTGGCAGTTGTCCTGATCATGGCTTCAATCGATTACCATTTATGGGCTTCGATGAGCCGCACGCTTTACATTGCCACTGCGGTCACTTTGCTGGTGGTTAATGTTATCGGTAATGCTCTTTTTGGTTCTGCTCGCTGGTTCCAAACCGGGTTGATTTTAATCCAACCTTCTGAGTTCGCCAAGATAGTCGTCATCATAGTCTTGGCGGATTTTTTCACTCGCCACGGTCAGGACACCCAAGGGTTTAAATTGATTTACCGCAGTTTCATCTATGCCATGGGTATTATGATTTGGATAATACTGCAGCCCAATCTGAGCACCTCCATCGTGATCTTGGTAATCTGGTTGGCTTTGCTGTGGGCTAGCGGTCTTAAAGTAAGGACTTTGGTGTTCTTCTTGTTCATTGGTTTGGTCGCGGTCGCTCTTCTGATCCCATTACTCATCCAGATCGATGTCATTAAGGAGTACCAGATCAACCGTGTTTTGTCGTTTGTGTTTCCGGATCCAGAGGCACGCTTTGGCGATATATATAACATTCAACAAGCACTAATCAGCATCGGATCGGGCGGCTGGATTGGACAAGGGTATGGACAAGGGTCTCAAGTCCAGCTGCGGTTCTTAAAAGTCCGTTGGTCAGATTTTATTTTCTCAGCCATGGCTGAAGAGTTCGGCTTTGTTGGTACGGTATTGGTGATCTTAGTGTTCTTGTTTATCATATTCCGCTGTTTGCGAACTGCTCGCTTAGCCCGGGATACTTTTGGTGCTATGATTGCATTTGGTGTCGCAACCATGCTCGCTTTTCAGGGTATAGTAAATATCGGGGTGAATCTCAATTTAATGCCGGCAACCGGTCTGACATTTCCATTTGTCAGCTATGGCGGCAGCTCGTTGCTCTCTGCCTTAATTGGCATTGGCTTGTGCCAAAGTGTTATACTACGGCACAAAGCTCTTGAATTATCCGCTGGGTCGGGGTAAATAATTGAGAAGGACCATCCATGAATACTCGCCATCCTCAACCTGCTCGCGTCCGCCTTGCCCCATCACCAACTGGTAGAGCCCACTTGGGGAATGGGCGTACAGCTCTGTATAACTATTTGTTGGCTCGTCAATCTGGAGGGCAATTTATCCTCCGCATTGAAGACACAGATCAAAAAAGATATCAACCCAATGCCGAAGTCGAACTGATCGAGAGCCTGCGATCATTAGGGCTGGATTGGGATGAAGGCCCAGATCTGGGTGGCCCCCACGCCCCTTATCACCAATCTCAGCGTAAGCACATCTACCAGGAGTATGCTCAACAGTTGATTGCAGAAGGTCATGCATATTACTGTTTTTGTTCCTCTCCCCGTATTGCTGACCTGCGCAGGGAGCAGCAGCAGAACAAAGCACCCTTGCTTTATGATGGCCTTTGCCGCAATCTCGCCCCTGCTGAGGCATCCCGCAGGATCGCTGCGGGGGAACCCCACGTGGTCCGTTTTAGGACACCTAAAGAAGGTTCGATTACATCTGTCGACCTGCTGCGCGGGGAGATCACTGTCGAAAACAGGCTTCTGGACGACACCATCCTTGTGAAGTCGGATGGGCTCGCAGTCTATCACCTGGCCGCGATGGTTGATGATCACTTAATGGAGATCACCCATGTCTTAAGAGGGGCGGAGTGGCTGCCGACATTCCCGCTGCACACCCACATTTATCAAGCCTTCGGCTGGGAACAGCCGGTTTGGGTCCATCTGTCGCTTTTTCTGAAACCCAGCGGTAAAGGGAAAATGAGTAAGCGCGAAGCGATCGGCTTGCTAAACGACGGTTATTCAATTTTTATCAAAGACCTCTTAGATCTTGGCTATCTGCCTGAAGCCGTTATAAATTGGGTGGCTTTAATGGGATGGAGTTATGATGACCATACTGAATTTTTTACTACCGCAGATTTAGTAGAAAAATTTTCTCTTGACCGCTTGAACCCCTCCCCAGCCGCGATTAATTTCAGCAAGCTTGACCATTTCAATGGTTTGCACATCCGTAGTTTGTCCGTGGCTGATCTCACCACCCGGATCAAGCCGTATTTTCTCAAAGCGGGTTACACGGTTGCGGATGAAACATTGGGACAGATTACCCCCATCATTCAAGAACGCTTAGTTACATTAGATGATGCCGTGGAGAAAGCAGGCTTCTTCTTTGAGGATACGGTTTCACCGAAGCCAAATGAATTAGTGGGTAAAAATATGACTCCTCTAGAGACACGCCTTGCAGCTATCCGGGCATATGAAATCTTGTTAGACTTACCGGTTTTATCTCACCATACGGCGGAAGCGCCTCTGCGTGCCCTCGCCGATGACCTCGGTCTGAAAGCCGGACAGTTATTTGGGATCTTGCGAGTAGCTGTCACTGGACAGAAAGTGAGCCCACCACTCCTAGAAAGTATGGAAATTCTCGGCAAAGATCTTGTCCTGCAGCGACTGCAGAATGCGATCAGCCTATTAGCTACATTACCTCCAACTGAAGTTTAGCTAACCAAGCTTACCGCAAAAGACAACCATCCCGGTTATTTGTACGGGATGGTTTCGTGTTCCATAGAGTGTTGTCGTGCGCTGGAGCAGCTTATTGCCCCGGTCTTATCCGAAAATCAGAGCGCGGCTGATAGCCGTTATCCGACCTGACCCTGCTTTCCCAATTACTGCTGGGTATTTCGTCTTTGCTCAATTCTTGCCCAGGTGTCTCTCAACTGTACAGTGCGGTTGAATACCAATTTATGTTCGCTGGAATCTGGATCGACGCAGAAATATCCTTGCCTCTCGAACTGGAAGAAATCTCCATATTTTGCTGTCGCTAAGCTTGGTTCTAATAAGACGTTTTCAAGAATCTCCAGTGAGTCCGGGTTGATATTATAGGTGAAGTCCTCGCCTTCGGGTGCATCATTGGGATCAGCGTTCTTGAACAAGCGGTCATAGAGACGTACTTCGGCAGGTATTGCGCGCTGGCCGGATACCCAGTGTAGTGTAGCCTTGACCTTTCGCCCATCCGGTGCATCTCCCCCACGTGTATCAGGGTCATAGGTACAGTGCAGCTCGCTTACGTTACCATGCTCATCTTTGACATAATCATGGCAGCGGATGAAATAAGCATATCGCAAGCGGACTTCTCGTCCTGGAGCCAACCGGAAGTATTTCTTTGGGGGCTCGGCTCGAAAATCGTCTTGTTCGATATAAATAACCTTTGAAAAAGGTACCATCCGGGTACCCATGTCTTCATCCTCAGGATTATTGATCGCCACCATCTCCTCAACCATATCATCTGGGTAGTTATCGATGACCACCTTTAGTGGTTTTAGCACACCCATACGTCTCGGTGCGCTCTTGTTCAGATCCTGCCGCAGGACATATTCGAGCAGGGCGATATCGGCGATACTATCGTTTCTGGCAACCCCAACCCGGTCCGTAAACTCCCGGATTGCTTCAGGTGTGTAGCCGCGCCGCCTCAGCCCGGATAGTGTCGGCATACGCGGGTCATCCCAACCGTTAACATACCCTTCTTGTACCAAGTTCAGCAGCTTCCTCTTACTTAGCAGCGTGTAGCTTAAGTTCAGTCTGGCGAATTCAATCTGCTGAGGATGATAGATCTCCAAATTATCCACGAACCAGTCATATAGCGGTCGGTGATCCTGAAATTCAAGCGTGCACAACGAGTGTGTAATCCCCTCAATCGAGTCGGATTGCCCATGTGCGAAATCATACATGGGATATATGGACCATTTATCACCTGTGCGGTGATGCGACTCATGCAGGATGCGGTAGAGCACAGGGTCACGCATATTGAGATTCCCGGACCCCATGTCGATTTTCGCCCGCAGAACCCGCGAGCCGTCAGGGTATTCACCATTCTTCATACGCTTGAAAAGCTCGCGATTCTCTTCAATCGTACGGTTGCGGTATGGGCTCTCTTTCCCAGGCTCGGTGAGTGTGCCGCGGTGAGCGCGTATTTCCTCCGCAGATAAATCGTCGACATATGCTTTCCCGATATTGATTAACTCAAGTGCCCATTCATATAATTGGTCGAAATAATCCGAGGCATAGTACTCGCGCTCCTCCCAATCATACCCAAGCCAACGGATATCTTCTTTGATCAATTCCACGTATTCCACTTCTTCTTTAGATGGGTTAGTATCATCAAAACGCAGGTTGCATTTTCCGCCGAATTCTTTCGCCACGCCGAAGTTCAGCGCGATCGATTTCGCATGCCCGATATGCAAATAACCGTTCGGTTCGGGGGGAATCGTGTCTGGACACGACCATCGAATTTTCCGGTTTGATTGTCATTGATGATGATCTCTCGGATGAAGTCTCGTCCGCTGCTCGCTTCGTTTGTGCTGTTCTCATTCGTCATAGCTGATCCTATATTTGCTCTACCGATAGGGATATTTTTGAAAACGATTTAGGATAAACCACGAATCGTTTATTGTTGGGCTGATTGCGGCTTATTATATCAAACCTATAAGTTCTCTTTCTTCGCCAGAACGATTATCGTCTGAAAACAGATACCAGCAGACCTATTCAAGAATCATTCTGCAGATGGGGTAAATTTGACGGCGAGTTCTGACGATGGTAAAATGTTCGCTGGTGGGGGCTCGTCTAATGGTAGGACAGCGGACTCTGAATCCGTATGTGGAGGTTCGACTCCTCCGCCCCCAGCTAAATCGCTTTGAGGATAATCCTTGAAGCGATATCGTTTAACTGCACTGTCCTATGTGTCGCGTACCACATATATACAAGGTAAGTGGGCACCAACTATTTCGGCTTATTGCATTTACGTAAGTTGCTATCTCGAGTCATCTCCGGGGCATTACGAGAGGGGCACCGCCCTTAACATCTCAGTTTACCCAGATAATAGTTCGCCGTATTACCATAGATAGTACAATTACCGCTGTTCTAACCGAATCCAAACCCGTTCAGCACTCTATTCGAAATCTAACCGTTTCCTTCGCGCCATATTCACCAGGACTATCTTTCCAGCCCATTTGAGCATTCTGACGGATAACGAACTTGTCTTGGTCAGTGGTGGTGAGCAAGCACACTGGCGCAGCCAGCGGCGTTATGGTGGGGTTTGGACATATGTTCCATTATCCATGATTGGCCACGTTTCTACAGTCGAATATTCCAAAGACTTGCTCATCCTGAAGTATGATCTCGTAAATGGAGAATCTTTGATCAGTAAGTACAGGATTGGGAACCAAGCTGAGGTTGTGTGGTTTATCCAAGACAACAAATCCCTTCTTGTATGATATATATTAAATCGTGACGGTTGGAATAGTATCCAAGGTTTCTCGATTTGAGTTTCTTCGCGAAACACTGACAACTTGCGTGGCATAGAAGAATTTGAAGGAATCAACGCGAACACTCAACCAATATCGCATTAAAATGGTAAGTTAATTACTGGGAGTCCGTCAAATTTGGTTGTTAAGTAAGCATAGAGTGTAGACGGAACACTTTAAGCTTTGTCAAGGGCAGATTAACTCTGAGATAACTTGGAACTTTCATCCTTGACAAAGCACTAGTCAGATCAGGAGATCGCATGGCATATGATGAGCAGCTGGCAACGAGAATCACAGATCTGCTTCAGGATCGGTCGGACCTGATTGAGAAGAAGATGTTTGGCGGTATCGGCTATCTGGTGAGAGGGAATATGGCTTGCGGTGTGACTGGTGGAGACTTGATCGTTCGGGTCGGAAAAGAGGACTATGAACCTGCGCTTGCCAAAGAATTTACCGAACCGTTTGACATGACGGGCAGGGCGATGACAGGCTGGGTTGTTGTCACCCAAGCAGGGATTAGAACAGATGATGACCTACGTGAGTGGGTGGGTTGGGGTGTGCGGTTTGCACTGTCCCTGCCCCCTAAGGTATAGGTTAACCGCATCAGGTTACTTACATGTCTTGGGTAGACATGGTTATAAGCTCCTTTGGATATTTACTAACCGAGTGTCGGGAGGGAACCGTGAATAACGATCTAGCAGACGGCGATGTAAAGAAGGTCTTCAGCTACCCGTTTACCACCGCAAACTGGCAGCGAAAATTTGTGATCGGCAGCCTCGTGACCTTGCCGAGCTTGCTCATCCCAATATTGCCAGCAGTCTTCTTATTTGGTTATTATGCCCGTATCTTTAAGGATATCGTCGTTCGAAAAGCTGGACCATCCTTGCCTGCCTGGGATGACTGGGAGACGCTTTTTGTGGACGGTCTGCGGGTGTTCGGGATCTGGATTATCTATTTCCTGCCTGGGATACTCTTGTTTGGTTTCAGCTACCTGATATTGTTTTTTGTAGCCCTGTTTGACTCCTTCGCAAGTTCTGCTGGTATACAAGTTCTGCTGCCATTTTTTGGGATGACAGGGATGATGGGCTTTTTGGGGTTAGCCATCCTGTATTTTCTTGCGATCAGTTTTATAATGCCTGTTGCGACCGGTCACGCAATTATTAATGAGAATTATTTCGCTGGCTTCCATATCGGCGCCTGGTGGCCGATTCTGAAGGCAAATCTCCTTGGTTTCTTCATATCCATGGTGATCCTGCTTGGACTCGTCATGGTGACCCAGTTCTTGGTGCAGTTCCTTTACTTCACTATATTTCTGTGTTGTCTGATTCCATTAATTCTTAGCCCTGTGCTTTTCTATATCACAATCATTGCTGCACCTCTGTTTGGGCGCAACTATCTCGAGGGCGTTGCGGAAAGCCTTGGCGATCAAACATCAGGGGCAAGCTTTCTAGCTTGGAAGAAATATATTTGTATTGTAATATTCCCAGTAGTCAAGAATGGAGTTGTCAATGTCGGCAGGTTATGATTTCGAAAGATCCTGGCTGGATAAGTTTGATACCTGTTTACAGGAAACCGTAAGCGATGATATCCGTCAGCAGATCATGGCTGGAAGTCAGAGTCTATCTGCGGCATCCGATCGTAATGTGGTTATTCACTGGACTCAAACTGCGCTGGATCGCTTAGATAGGCTTGTAAACGAACCACAGAAGCGTTCAGTGCTGACAGGCTGTGCTTGCCGTTATCCCCAGGCTGGTTTGCTGCCGATCAGGGAACACTATCAGCTAACTGGGGATATTGCTGCTGCTCACAGCATGCTCCAGGCTCAGTTTGAGTCAATGCTGCGGGACACTCTCTCCTTGGATGAAACACTTATTGCCAAGATCGTTGAATTGGGCTGGGGTTCCGCGGGTGTCATCGAATCGGACCGTATTATCGCTACCAAGATACCCAAGAGCGGTTATCTAGTCGAATATATGCAAACTTCCGATCCAGAACAGAGGCGCCAGCTTTATTGTCACTGCCCACGTATTCGGGCGAGCCTGAGTACTTCGACCAGGATTTCCCCGACGTACTGCTACTGCGGGGCTGGTTTTTACCAAGGAATTTGGGAAGAGATCCTCCAGCAGCCGGTTAGGGTCGAGGTCCTGGAGAGTGTCTTGGGAGGCGGCGATGTCTGTAAGATCGCCATTTACTTTCCCCCTGGGCTGTAGCTGGATCACTATAAGCCAGCCCTAGGGGCATATAGGTCATTGTTAAACTGTGGAGGTATTAATGAACAGCCAAGCGAAAAAGTGGTCTGATTTCTCAACATCCCAACAAGTACTGGGCATATTGCTTGGGATCTTGCAGGTATCCTTGTTTGCTGCTGCGGTTTACGATATCTTAAAACGGCCAGCAGATCAAATCAATCGACCGAAAACCTTCTGGTTGGCAGTTTCATTGGTTAATTTTGTCGGCCCAATATCGTATTTTCTATTTGGTCGTAAACGCTCATGTTGCTAATCTGTTGACCCAGACTATTATCAAAAATACAACATCGATCAACTGATTGGCAATATGAACTTAATCGCCTTAACTCGTCAAGTCAGCCCGCATATCGGACACTGTGAGCTTACCCATCTGCAGCGTCAGCCGATTAGCTACACGCGAGCAAGCGAACAGCATCGCGCCTATGAACAATCCATTCAGGCGCTCGGTCACCAGGTGATTAGTTTGCCGCCTGAAAGTGATTTACCCGATTCGGTGTTCGTTGAGGATACAGCCCTCATTTTGGACGAATTTGCAGTTATGATGCGTCCCGGGGCGGAGTCCCGCCGCGGGGAAGTCCCTTCGATCGCCCAGGCTTTGCTGCCGTATCGCCAATTATTTTACATCCAGCATCCTGCGACCGTCGACGGTGGTGATATTTTAATCGTTGGTCATCATGTGTATGTTGGGTTATCAAGCCGCAGCAACCTTTACGCAGTAAGCCAGTTGTCCGAGATCTTGGAACCGTGCGGCTACACGGTTATCCCCGTCGAAGTCAGCGGTTGCTTACACTTGAAATCAGCTGTTACTTTGGTTGCTGAAAGTACACTGCTCCTCAATCCAGCCTGGATTGATACGCGTATATTTTCTGACTATGCTATCATCGAGGTCGACCCAACAGAGCCTCATGCTGCAAATGCAATGCTGATTGCTGAAAGTGTAATTTACCCCGCTGGATTCCCTGCCACCGCCGAACGCATGCGCCGCCATGGTCTCGAAGTAATCGAGCTGGAAGTGTCCGAGCTGATGAAAGCCGAGGGTGCCGTCACTTGCTGCAGTTTGCTGTTTCGCTCTTAGTGATCCGTCACGTTTGATTGTTTAGTAAGAATTATGTGTAGACGGAACACTTGAAGCTTTATCAAGGGAGTTTCTACACGGAAAGCGAATGAAACTTTCATCCTTGATAAGGCACTAGCCAAGAGTTTTTCTACATCAAAATAAATCCCACACCGGAAAACAAAAAAGCGCCGGTTTACGGCGCTTTTTTGCCTCTGAGGAGAGGGTTATTTGTCCGTCTCGAATAAATGCACGGGCATCTCGATACCGTTCACCTCGAATTTCTCTGAGAACAAGGGCCGCAGTCCTGTCGGCTTTACCTTACCCACAACTCGCCCATTGACGATACCGGTCTGGTCGAATTCGAAGATGTCCTGCATGACGATGCTGTCACCTTCCATTCCTTGTACTTCCGTGATTTTGATCACTTTACGGGTGCCATCACGCATGCGTTCCATGTGCACGACCAGGTCGATCGCAGATGCTACCTGCTCACGGATTGCCTTAAGCGGCAGCTCCAATCCCGCCATCAACACCATCGTTTCGATACGGCGCAGGGTGTCACGCGGGCTGTTGGAGTGAATAGTGGTCATCGAACCGTCGTGACCCGTGTTCATCGCCTGGAGCATATCCAATGCTTCACCGCCGCGCGCCTCACCTACGATGATCCGGTCCGGTCGCATACGCAGGGCATTGATCACTAGCTGCCTGATGGTCACTTCCCCGCGCCCTTCGACATTCGGGGGTCGCTTTTCAACTCGTAAAACGTGTTGTTGTTTGAGCTGCAGCTCAGCCGTGTCTTCGATTGTTATGATGCGCTCTTTTGATGGGATGAATGCCGAGACGACATTGAGCAGGGTGGTTTTTCCGGAACCGGTTCCTCCTGAAATCACTATGTTGACCCTGGCTTCAACACAAGCTTTCATGAAGGTCACAATTTCAGGGGTCAGTGATCCGTTCGCGATCAGGTCTTGGGCAGTATAGGGGGTCGTGGCGAATTTACGGATAGTCAACAAAGGGCCATCCAGGGACAGTGGGGGGATGGTCACGTTAACGCGGTAGCCGCTCGGCAGACGTGCATCCACCATCGGTGAGGATTCGTCCACACGGCGTCCCAACGGTGCGACGATGCGGTCGATAATCCGCAGCAGGTGTTCGTTGTTTTCAAATTGGATATTGGTTTTTTCAATCACCCCCGCCCGTTCGATATATGTTGTCGCGTACCCGTTTACCATCACCTCGGTTATCGATTGGTCTGCTAGCATGGGTTCTAATGGGCCATACCCGAGGATATCATCGACAACCCATTCGAATATCCGGTTACGGTTTTGCCGCGTATACAATAAGTTCTCATCAGCCAGGACTTGGTTGAAGATTACTTCAATCGTTTGTCGCATCTGTGGGATATGCGATCGGTTTATATCGCCATCGCTTTCTACGAGCAGCTTCTGCTGGACACGATCGCGGATATGGTAAACGTCGGCTGGTACGGTACCTGCGTCCTCGTAACGAGTGCCGGAAGCCCGCTGGCCTGCGGGTAGGTTGCCGTTAGATTTTGAATTCATCGCTGGGCGGTTGCTGAACATTTATTATCTCCGTAAGACGTTCTTAACGTAAAAACCGGTTCTAATCCTCTGTACCAGGGATGATGATCTCCTGTCCGGCTTCAATTTGCTTGGGATTGCTGAGGTTGTTGGCTTCAATGATCGCATCGATGGTTGTGTTATAGCGGTTTGCGAGCATCGTGAGGTATTCTCCCGATTGGATGATATACGTGAAGCTCGTGAATAAGGGCAAGATCTGCGGTGCTGCTCGGTTATACGTCTGGTAAGCCAGTCGGTAGTAACGCTGGTTTGTATAATTGTTGGCTCTATCCAGAGCCGCCTGGATCTGCGGAGTATCTTCCAACAAGCCTTCTTCGATCGGTAGATACTCGATTGCGTCCTCGTATGCGAAGACCGCATTCTCATAGTCACCCAGCTTTCCGTAAACTTCCGCGATTTTAATTTGGACCGAGTACAGGCCAATTCCGGGGTCATCACGCTCCTCGGCGATGCTCGCCGCCCGTGTGTAATCACTGAGGGCCTCCTCGTAATCGCCAAATGCCACGAAATCATCACCTCGAGCGACATATGCTTCGTATAAAGTTTGTAATGATGTGCCGTAGGCATAGCTCGGCTCTTGGGAATAAACAAATTCCAAAGACGAGATTACCTCGCTCCAATTACCATTGCCGAAATCATTCTGCGCACTGATAAATTTTTGCGAGAGGTTTTGCTGTTTCAAGATTTCCGGATCTTGCGGCTGCAGGGCTAGCGCTTTACGGAAATACTCTTCCGCTGTCGCAACTGCCTGCAGCGAGTCTTCTTGATTCTGCAGTACTTCTTTTGCTGCGCTGACGTATGTGTCTGCCAGGGTTGTCCGGAATATTTCCCGCAGCTGCGCTCTTTCTTGTTGGGTGGCCGGATCGCGCGGCCGGAGCGCAAGCGCTTTCTTGAAGTAGCTTTCAGCTACCTGCAGGTTGTCGAAAGAAGTTGTGTCCTCCCTCATTGCGCTTTGCGCAGCATTGATATAACTCTCGTACAGTCTTTCTTCAATCTCATCCGGCAGGTACAGCTGGTCAATTGCCCGCACGGTCTCATAGCTGGAAGCGGCTTGCACCCAATCAGACTCTTGGTAGGCTTGGTCAGCTTGAGCTAGGATGTCTGCTAGGAAGAATCGGTTGCGTATCTCTTCTATCCGCAGTGGGATATCCTTGTAGAATGGCTCTAGCGCGTTGATCTCCTCCAAAGCAACCAGAGCTCCCTCTAAATCGTTCAGGTTGATCAGCTGCATCGCTGCAGCATAGCGTTCTTCTAACTCAATTTCCTTCTCGGTTTGATCGATATACGATTGCAGCCCGGGGTATTCGGGGTCGAGCTTAGCTATTTCCTGAAAAACCACCAAAGCTTCCGCAGTGCGCCCAGCCTGCAGTAAACTCTGCCCGTTTCGGTACATGACGGCGATTTGGAGCCCTTCGGCTTGGCTCTCTATCCGGGCTCGCGCCATCTGGTATTGGCCCTGCATCCAATCAGAATATGTGCCGACGCCTAAGTAAACCAGCCCAATCGCAAGCACCGCCAATACCGCGATCACCGCGAACCGGGTGAAACGTTTGCGTTTTTGGGTTTTGTTTTCATCGACCTCGTATTCATCGATCCGTGCGCGGGTTTTCATCTCATCGATCAAGCTGCGCAGGTCTTTTGAATTCGGATAGTCGTCAGTTAACTGGTTTAGTTCGTCAATGCCTTTATCCCACTCGCCGGTTTGCAGCTCGCTTAGTGCTTTGTTGAAGCGGGAGTCATTGAAGGGTGTACCGCCGATACTTACAGACATAGTTGCTCCATCTTTTCTCACTAAAATCCCGAGAAAAGCTCTAATAGTGGGGGTACCGAAGGTCCGAGCAGCACTGCCATGATCGCCGGGAAGATCAGGAAAGCCAGCGGGATCAGCATTTTGATCGGCGCTTTACGGGCTTGTTCCTGCGCCCGGTAATGGCGCTCAATCCGCATTTGATCGGCTTGCGAGTGCAGGGTGTCCGATATGCTCATGCCTAATTGCTCGGACTGGATGATGATTGCCACAAAGCTGGACAATTCGGATACATCCAAGCGGTCAGCCAAATTGCGCAGCGCTTCACGGCGCGAGACACCCATCTCCATCTCGGCGACAACTCTGCCTAGCTCGTTCGCCACCGGCGTGTTCATATTTTCGCTCACCCGCTGCATCGATTGGTCGAAGCCCAATCCTGCTGTGGCGCAGACGCTCAATAAATCCAACGTATCTGGCAGGCTTTTGCGGATTTTATTCTGTCTCGAACTCACCATCATCCGCAGCCACAAGATCGGGAATACCAGGCAGAAGACAAAGACTAAGACTGCGATTAATGTGCTGAAACGGATCGTTGCCCGTTGGTAGACCATATATCCTAACCAAACCCCCAGGAATATGAACCCTACCCGGATGCCGTAAAACTCGCGCGGTCCCATCCCCATTGGGTTTCCGGCGATATATAGTTGGTGGCGCAGTGTCTCGATGGATTTGGCTGGTGTGAACCGCTCGAATATATTCCCAATTTGGCGGAAGATGGGCAGAACTGTACGTGATACCAATGAGCCTGATAGTTCTCGTCTCCGGCTGAAGCGGTTTGTTTCTCTCGGTGTATACAGCTGTTCTTCATCCTCCACGTAGACTTTTAGCCGGCTGGAGAGTTCGTTGCCAAACAGCCCGCGCAGTGCCAGCACAAACGCGACCAGTCCCGCAAAGATCAGCAGAAACGCTGCCGTCGCATAGAACAGATTCATGGAGTGCCCCTCAAACTACACAAATACTGGACACGATCTACCATTCGAAGCTTATACATCGATTTTCACCATTAGCCGGATGACGATATTGCCCAGTATCACGAACCCTAATGCGCCGCCGGGGATGCAGAGCATTGCCCCTGGTTCAAACAATCTGCCGATATAGTCTGGGCTGATCACGAACAGGATCGCGACAACAATGAATGGCAGCAGCGAGAGCATGTAGCCAGAGAACCGTTGTTGGGAAGTCAGGGCTCGGATCTCATTGAAGAGCTGTACCCTTTCACGGATTGTGGCGACCACCGCTTCCAGCATCGTCGAAAGGTTTCCACCGACACGCGTGTTGATATTGACTGCCGTGACAACCAGGGATAGGTCATCGCTCTGCATGCGTGTGGTAAGGTTTACTAAGGCTTGGTTCAAGGACAGTCCTAAGCCAACTTCCCTTCTCACCCTGCGGAACTCCTCCGAAGCTGGCGCGCTGACTTCATCTACGACCACATCGATCGCTTGCAGGAAGCTGTATCCAGCCTGTACCGCCCCTTTCACCAGCACTAGCACATCGATCAGCTGGTTCTGGAACTTGGTTTGGCGGTGTGAGATGCTCCAATTTAGATAGACCCCCGGGATGATATAAGCCAATACGGCAAATCCCAGCCCGGGTAGGATCGACTGGAAAACAAGCCAGCCGAATAAGAATCCCAGTGCTGTGCTCCCAAAGCGGATCAAAATGAACTCGGTCTCCGTGACCGGCCAGTTGGCACTCAGCAGCTTGATGTTCAATTCTTCCGAGGTCAAGGCCGAAAGCATTGAGTTCAGGCGGTAGCGCGTCCGCATCAGCCTTGTCCGCCCCCTGCCTGATGAGCGCCGCTGCTGGTCCTGGGGGATGCTGCCGAAGGTTTCTAGACGGTCATTGAATCCGCTGCCCCATACGAGTGTATTCACCAGGCTGACCACGGCTAAGAAACCAGCCAGGAAGATTACTATCCCGATGATGAGTAGAGTGAAGATATCTGATGACATAAACTAGGCTTATCCTAATTGTGAAGAGACCAGCAGCTGATCCTGCTGGGGTGAGCTGGTGCTCTCGGGGAACGCTCCGACCAACTCTGTCGTCGTCATATCTAGCAGCCTGTTCGACAAGTCATTTATCGCTTTGCTGGCCGGGCTGCGAGGGTAGCGGATGATCAGCGGGATGCCGCGGTTAATGCTGCGCAGCGTGTTGCCCGTATCTTCCGGGATCTTGGCAAAGATTGGCTGGTGCAGGGCGCTGTTGATATCCTGGGTCTTCACCCCACCCAGCTCCCCTTCGCGGTTCAAAACGTACAAGAATTTATCTGGCGAATAGGCCAAGGAGCGGCTGAGCTGCACGAAGCGGCTGATATCATGCAGTGTAGCCAGGTCCGGAGTGGTTAGTATGATGATTTTGTCGGCCGCATCCAGCAAGGTGACCGTGTTCTCGGTCAGCGCGCTGCCGGCGTCGATCACGATCAGGTCGAATTTTTTGAGCAGCTGCATGTACACCGAATACAAGTCATCCGGGCGGATCCCTTGTGAGACCTGCAGGTTGCTCGGAGCCATCAGCACATTTAATCCTGAGCTGTGTCTCACGACCACATCATGGATCAGGGCGTCATCCAAACCGCTGGCATGCGGCAGCAGGTCCGCGATCGTGTTTTGTGTGCGGATGTTCAACATCACATCCAGGTGCCCGAAGGATAGCTTCCCATCTACCAGTAATACCTGCAGTCCAGTTCTCTCCATTAGGCTGATCGCCAGGTTAGTGGCTACCGTCGTTGTACCGACACCGCCGCGCGGGCTGTAAACTGCGATGGAATGTATTGGGCGGGCTTTCTCCGCGGCTGTGAACTGGCTCCCCGCAGCCTTTTTCTCGCGCCGTCCTTCCAGCTCCGATACTCTCCGCAGTGTGCTCAGCAGGCTGATCTGCGTGAATGGTTGGATGATAAAGCCGCGTGCCCCGGCCATCATGACCTGCTGGATTTCTACCGGGTCGCCTACCTTCAGGATGGCGATTAGCGCTGTGTCGGGGAACTGCTGGGCGATATCATCGACGATATCCAGCGTTGGCTCGCCGCCAAGCTGGTGGTCCATCAAGATAATATCCGGGGCGGCCGCGCCGATATCCCGGGCCAATCGCTCGAACGCAGTGAGCACGTCAACCAGTTGGAAATCTGGCTGCGCAGTTAGTGCCGCGCTGATTTGCTGCTGGGTGTCACCGGGGTCGCCGATGGAGACTACTCTGGTTATTTTGCTGGAATCAGCCATAAAAAGTTCCTTTCAATACACTCTGCTTGCCGCGGATACTTATGGGCGGGGAGCCTGCAGTTCATAGCGGTCATTGAGATACTCTGACGTGACCGGGCTCAGCTCAAACAGCTGGCTGGAGGTCGGTGACCGCAGCACAAAGTCGAACGTCGCGCCGGTATCTTTCAGGTGTTTCAGCACCAAAGCATCTTGCGGCACCAGCGCGAACAGGTAAGCTCTGATTTTGTATGCCGGTTCTGGCGGTGGGGGTGCATCCTGCTGCTCGACCCCCGGGATCGCCGGTGCTTGTTGCTGCTGCTGTTCTTCCACGATATCGACTACCAGGGCCGTTACTTCCAAGCGCTGCATGGCGTCGAAGGTGAAGGTTTCTTCAACTCGTGCTTCTTCCTCGGTGACCGTGCCAAGATCGGCTTCGTCTTCGGGTTCTGGCGGGGCGGCTTGCGAGCGCGTCACCAGGATATCGACCAGGTCACCGCGCTGTATCACGCTCAACGAGCTCATCAGGTCGTTGGCCGGGAATGCCATCAGCACCTGGTACTCATCCAGGATAAACGCCACGTCGTGAGTCACATTGGTGGGGTCCGCCAGCTGGTGCCGGAAGAGCAGTTCGCCCTGGATCAGGTCAACCTTGGAGAATTTCCCAACAGCTGTCTCGAGGTCGGTCACCACGCCCGGTGGCGCGAGCTCGACCGGCACTTCGATCGTGCGCAGATCGTTTGCCCGCAGCACCGTGCCCAGCGCCACGTTGTGGGTGGTTACAACCACTTGTTCGATGATTGCTGCTTCCGGTGTTGGTGGTGGCAACGGCGTCAGGGCTTGCTGCAGCAGGCGGGTCAAGCCGAAGATCCCCGCGGCCGCCAGTACGATACCGATAATGCCAACCAGGATGCCGATGCGTACTCGTTGACTCAAGATGGACCTCCTTGAATGACCAATGTTCTAAGAATTTCGTAGTTTTTGTTGTGCAATATTTAAGCCAGCTATTTCGTTAAGCGCATCACAAATGCGCCGGTATAGACACCGCTATCGCAGTCCATATCCGTCAGGTCTGGAATGATGTCCTTAACGAAAAACCCTTCTATGGTTTTGGTATTGGCTGCGATCGCGCCCAAATCAACGGCATAGTCTTTCCCAGGGCAGCTTGTCCCAAGACCAGGTGCGTCGACGCATGTGATGTAGAAGGCTGCAAATCCTATCACCCGGTGGTAGTAAAGACCACCTGCGGTAGTGATGATGTCATCCCCGTCCTCTAACCCACAGGCTGTGGTTGGGTAGTCATCACATATGTTGTCAAAAACTGGAACGGTGACAATTTCACCCACTTTTCCGCCCGCGTTTTGAAATACATTGTTTGCTACACCGGATTGCCCACCCAACCCAAATAGGTGTATTAATTTCATCTGGGAAACCATCGTTAATCCAGGATACGAGTTCGCTGCTGCCGCCGCCTGCTCCGTCCAGGTCCAACCAGCTGCGCCCGCCGTTCGCGATCAGGTCGTCGTCACCGTCATTATCTAGATCGCAGTCAAGCCAGCCAAAATCAGAATCACATATTGCTGCTAGATCTCCCGGTTCCGAGACCGAGTCCATCACAATATAAAGCTCTTTGGGAATTGGTAACACAGGATTGTTTACATAGCTGATAACTTGAGAATACGTAATAGCATTTTCCGAGCAATCTGTCAAATCTGTGACTGTACTTGATATCGGTGTTCGGCACGCCCAGGCGATCGGCAGGACACCTGCACCGGTTGTCGCCGGGCAGCAAGACGCCGATGCCGAAGCTTGCGCGGTCAACTCCGGAAAGCCCACAAAATGTGCGAAGAATGAGCTGCTTGAGATCTGCGTCGTAACGGTGACAACCCCGTGTTCGCCATCAACCTGCGGGTAAGCAACATCCGCAGTGTTCTCATTGGTTGCGTAGCTGATTGCAGCTTGCTCTGGTGATGCGAAGGAATAGTTGTCCGGCAAGCACAGTTCCGCCGCCCCCGCCATCGCTCCCGCATCAGCCGCATTTTGCGCTGCCCTGCGCTGCAGGAACAGATTCCCGCCATCAATAATGAGCGCCAGGAATCCTAACAAGACGATCAGGGCGACGACGAAAATCACCAGGATCTGGCCGTATTCATTTGAGTTTCTTTGCTTATTCATATATATCGCTCACTTTTTGCCTAAATCAGCCGCATCGCTTATTACAAGGTATATGAAGTCTATTACCCAAATCAATTTTCCCTGACCATCGATGCCTCACTGTGCAATGTGATTTGTGGGTTGCCAGTGAGCAGGTTGAGGAGCGGGGTCACGGTTTCAAAATCGTAATCTACAATTACCTCAACGGTCTCACTAAGAACGACAAGTGTGATATCGTCCTGACTTAGGAAAGGGGCTAAGCGTTGAGTTTCTTGTTCGATCTGTGTTCCGTTCGGATTCGTGATACCGTAGCGTGCGCCTTCACGGGCTGCATTATGGATCGAGCTGTAGAAGAACACTGCTCGTCCCAAGTCCGTGACAACTAAGATCAAGAACAAGAATAGGGATAATACGACTGTAAACTCAACCAGCGCTTGCCCTTTAGTCAATTTTCTATTAATTCCTTTCATGGTACGAGCATCCTTGTCGAGCGGGAGAGCGGGAGAGTTGATGGGAAAAATATGCTGGTCGAGAGTTGGAAATTGTAATTCACGGTCACTTCCACCGGGAAACCCTTGTCGCAGCCTGGAAGTGCATCAGCTAGGAGGCAGTAGGTTACTGTTACGTTGCTCGGGGAGAGGCTCACCATTGATCCTTGCGCCTCTGCCACAGCTGCTGCCTTTGTCCCGTCAAATATCGGGCTGCTGGCGCTGTCATCCGGGTGCAGTGTGAGATAGCGCGCCCCTTCCCGCGAAGCATTGGTGATCACGATCGTTGCGAAGAACACTCGCCCGAAATCCAGTGCGGCTACCCCGATGAAGAACATTACCATCAAGATCAGTGCGAATTCCAGCAGGCTCTGCCCACGTTCACTCCGGTACCTCTTAATCATACCTATCCAGCCTCAATCATGCCGCTTGAGCGCGGTCCTTGTACGTATGGTGGATGTTCGTCAGATCATCGAAATTTTCAGCGAACACGGCGACGAGCTCGTGGTCAAACAGTTCATTGCTCGACTCCAGGATCAGCTTTTTTGCCTTGACCAGCGGCAGCGTTTCCTTTTTATACGCTCGCGCCGTCGTCAGTGCATCGAACACATCCGCCAGCGCGGTGATGCGCCCGCTGATCGGGATCGCCTCACCCCGCAGACCTTTCGGGTAGCCTGTGCCATTCCAGCGCTCGTGGTGCGTCAGCGCAATCATCTCCGCCGTTTGCATCAGGTGATAAGCAGAGCCAGAGAGCATCTCGGCCCCAATCGTCGTATGCCGTTTGACGAATTCCCAATCGTAGGCGCTCAATTCACCGGCTTTAGCCAGGATGCTCTGCGGGACCCCCGCTTCCCCGACATCATGTAGCTGGCTGGCATACGAGATCGTCAGCGCAGCTTCACCGGAAAGGTCCATCCCCAGCGCCAGCGTGTACGTATAGCGCCGGATGCGTTCGATATGCGGCTCGATATTTGGCGTCCGGTACTGGGCAACTATCGCCATCCGTTGGATCGTGTCAAGGAATTCCTTGTTGTTGATTTCACTTGCGTATGCGTTCATCGGTTGTCCGTTTTCCGTAGGTTGCAGTATCAGTCCGAAATAATGGGTCAGCCTTTCATTATATGTCTGCTGCTTGGTTAAGGCAGTAAACCTTGCAGATCAGATGGGTTCTGTGATTTCATCCGCTCGACCAGGTACTGGTTGGGCTCTAGATAGCGGTTCTTGATCCAATTGACTCCGCCGTTCAGCGGGTTTTCCGGTGATGTCTTCAAATCTGTATCCCAGCTTGCACCGTACGCAACTGCGAAATGCAGGTATGGGTCAATGTAGGAATGCTCCGTGCGGATTGCACCGATCAGGCTGCCGCCCGGGTAGTCCTCACCTGCCTGGATATTGCTCAGCTCGCTGAGGTGGTCATATACCGTCAGCACCTCGGCGCCATCGCTCTGCCGGTGCCGGAAAAGGGCGGTTTTCCCCTGGCAGTGGGCATGGGTTGCGCCGGTATAGACGCAGCGCCCGTTCGCCGCCAGGTAAATCGGCTGGCTGAACTTGGCTGATTTCCGCTGCCCTTCGTTGGCCTGGTAGAAATCTACTCCGGCATGGAAATCGGGGTTCAAGAAGGTATTCCCAGCTTGGGCTGCTGTTCCTGAGAGCGGCCACAGGAATTGTTCTGCCAGGAAGCCCCTGCTTTCGGCATTCACCAGTCGGTCGTAAACGGACCAGTACTTGCTCTCGGCTTCCCAATCGTAAACCTGCTGTTGGGCGCCGACCAGCACCAGGTAGTCGCGCAGGAACTGGAAGTAGCTCGTCACCGCTTGTTGCAAGTTACCTTCCGCTTTAAAGAAGGGACCGAACACCAACCGCCACATATCCGGGTCCTGCTCGATCAGCGCCCGAACTCCGATCAAGTACTTGATCAAAGCCAGGAATTTTTTACCCGGGTCCGCTTTCCCTAGCTGGATCTCGTTATGCCCCAGGATATTGGTTGCCAGGATACCGTAGCGTTTCATGATCGACCAGACCGTCGCCACCACGTTCGCAATCTGCTGGTCGCCTGGCAGCTTACCGGGTTTGTCGAATTGAGCCCCGGTGATCTCGATCGCGATCGTGACCATATTGGGATCGACCACGGGTCCATCGAACATGTCTTGCAGCAGGGTATAGGTACCGTAGCCGCGGTAGCCGAGTTGGTATAAAGCCCGTACGAAGTACTGCTTCTTCTCCTGGTGAGCCAGGTAGTTGATCGAGCGGATATGCGACCCTGTGAATGGCGTGCCATCAAGGTCTGGCGATTGGGTCTGGATAATGGCGATCTGCTCTGTGTTAGGCTGCTCGTTGTAGTGCGGTCTTGCACTGCCGACCAGGAAATGTGTGCTGGTCCGGGTTATGAAATCATCGAGCTTGCGCAGGCTGTCGAAACCACGTAAATATCCCTTGATCGAGTGGTCGAAATCCTCGTCGTCCCCGTACCAGTGCAGCACGATCCCCCAGGTTTTATTAGCCAGCAGCCGGTCTGCATGGTAGCGCTTCTCCTTGTTCCATTGCGTGATGGCTACCGGCACTTTGTGTGTCAGCCGGTTGGGTCCCAGCAGCCGCAGGTACCCATCGCCGCCAAGCGTTGTATTTGGTACCAGGTTTAAGATCGACCGCACCCGCCGTGGCAGCTCTTCTAACACCAGTGCGGGTATCACCTCCTCGACCGGGATGTCATGCCCGATTTCTGGGAATACCCTATATGGCAATGCCGCGGCGGTGATATTCACGCCCAGAAATTTAAGGAATGCTCGTCGGTCGAGCGGGTATTTAGTAGTCATAATAATTATTGCCGAAGCTGTTTCCCCATGTGATGAGTAGCAGTGATGGACTTCGCTATATACATGATAACCATTCGGATGGCATATTGGAATAGTACCTTAGTATGCAAAATATCACGCTAATTTCACGCTGCTTCTCCAAAAGAGCTTATCAGCGTGATAAGAAATGACTATCCTATTATCGGAATTGTTAGTTCGCTCTTTAGAACCTCGGGTTCAACTTGCATAGATGCAATTTCCATTCCCGTGATTAAGTGCGCTGCACCTGGGCACACGTACAATGGTTTGCATCTTGGTTTGATCGCCCTACCACAAGTGGGTGCGCTGCACGTCGTATGAAGATCTAGATAGTCTTTCCTCGCAATTTGTCCGCTGCACGTGTTCAATTAATCGGACAGTTGCCGCCCTAACTTTCCCGATGCACGTATAATTAGCCCACACAGTACGATCGCTTCGCATAATTCGAGCAGGTACTTATGGATGTTGTTTATATGTTAAAAATCATATTGTTGCCCATCGCCGCCCTTGTTATTCTCGGATTAACCGCTTGTACATCTGCCGAGTCAGATATTACATTAACTAACCAACCTTGGCTGCTTACCGAGCTGGTAGGTCAAGTGCTCCTTCCCGATACCGTTATCACCGCCAACTTCAGCCCGGACGGGATGCTCTCCGGGGCATCCGGCTGCAATAACTACTCCGGACCGTACGTCGTCGATGGTCAGGACATACGCACGGGACCTTTCGCCAGCACCATGATGGCGTGCCCGGAGCCGGTCATGGGGCAGGAAACACTCTATATCAAGACCATGGAAAATTCCGCTTCCTTCTCCATCCAGGGTGATACCCTGACCTTCAATGGACCGGGGGGCGATCCGCTTGCTGTCTTCACCGCCGTCAGCCAAGACCTCGCTGGCAGTTCTTGGGATGTGATCAGTTATAACAACGGCAAGGGTGCGGTCGTCAGCGTGATCATTGGCACCGAGATCAGTGCCAATTTTGGAGAGGATGGCCAGTTAACTGGCAGCGCCGGCTGCAACGATTACTTCGCCCCGTATGAGACCGGTGGCGATGAGATCACTATCGGTCTGCCCGGCGCGACCGAGAAGTTTTGCAGTGAACCCGATGGCATCATGGAGCAGGAGCAGGCCTACCTGGCCGCTCTGCAGACCGCGGCGACTTACAATATCCAGGCTGCTGACATGGACATGCGCACGGCAGAAGGTGCTCGCGTTGCATTTTTTAAGCGCAAACCATCCCGATAACCGCCCCCTTTCTCAGCGTTCTTCTCCATATGAGTGCGTCACGCTCACGAATATGAGGCAGGCGATCATACCTACCGATAATGCAATGACATGCTTTGCTGCACAAATCCATACCTTATGTTGTGATCTGAGTCCAGAACCAGCTGGCCCGTGAAATGGATACCCGAGAGCGTTTATAATAACTATTATTGCATAGGTTTTGAAGTAGAGGCTGCCCTTATTAATCGAACCACATTCATTACTTGTTTTGTGTAACAAATCATGGCTACTGAGAGGATTTATTTTGCCCTTTCCTTATAAAAAAGTTCACGTGATCATCAACCCTGCCTCCGGTAAGGATGAACCGATTTTGAATGTCATCAACCGCGTCTTCCGGCAGTACGATATCGACTGGGATCTCAGCATCACCCGTGCATCTGGCGATGCCACCCGTTACGCCCGTCAGGCAGTCCAAGCGGGCGCCGATCTCGTCGCCGGGTACGGTGGCGACGGGACCCAGATGGAGGTCGCCGATGGTTTGATTGGCACCGGTGTGCCGATGGCGATCCTTCCTGGTGGTACCGGCAACTCCATGGCACATGATCTTAAAGTTCCCCCTAAACTGAAAGAGGCCGTCGAGTTGGCATGCACCAGCCCCAACCTACGCGCGATCGACGTTGCCCAGATTGAAGACCAGCATTTCATGCTGCGCGCCAACACGGGTACCAGCGAGCAGGAGAAGGCCAGCCGGGAGTCAAAAGACCGCTACGGCAACTTCGCCTATATCATGGAAGGCGTCCGCTTCCTGGGTAATTTGCCACATGCGCGCTTCCATCTGACGATCGACGGGCAGGAGATAGAGCAAGAGGGTATCAGCTGTTTGGTATTCAACGCTGGCAGTCTAGGCCAGTTTGCACAACTAAGTTCCTCCATAAAAGTGGACGATGGCTTGCTGGATGTCCTCATCGTCAACAGTAAACTTGAATCAGTCTTGTCTTTAGCCACAGATCCCATGGAACATCCTGCCCTCCAAATCGGTCAGTACAGCTGGCAGGGTCGCGAGATTACGATCCAGGCTGACCCGCCCCAACCGCTGTGGTTGGATGGTGAGCATTATGGCGAAACCCCCGCGACAATAAAAGTGGTTCCAAAGGCGATCAAGGTCGTGGTACCGTAAGCTCTGTGCGCACATCTGGAAATGGTGTTCACACATCCTTGTACCCCCTATGTCGTCTATCACGGTGATCACTGTTTATTCAGCCCCCTGGAGGCATTCGATGATGTACTCGAGCAGCAGTATTGTTAGGCATCTTTTTCCCAGAGACAGAGGAATTTAGGTGTAACCGTGACTGATACGGCTTGGTCCCCACAGACAAAGCTGATCGTGCTAATCTTCTTGCTGTTGAGCGTGGTCGCGCTGGCGGTTTTACTCGCTCCCCTGCTCTACGCGCTGCTGATCGCCGCCTTATTGGCTTATCTGCTCGACCCATTGGTCGGTTTGCTCGTCCGGCGCACACGCCTGACCCGTCCCTGGGCCGCCGCAGTTGTGTTTTTTATTTCCATGTTGCTCTTAATCGGCATTCCGGCCTTGCTCGGTTCCGTGGCGGTTGCCCAGTTCGAACGCATCCGCACCGAGCTGCTCGAGGTGGCTGAGGCCGTAACCGCCTGGGCTGCCCAACCGATCGCTATCGTGGGCTACCGCATCTACCCGGGGCATTTGCTGGATGATCTCAGCCAAGCTACGGGGACAGTCATCTCCGCTATACCGGTTGGCTCCTTCAGTGTCCTCTCTGATGTGACCAATAATATACTGCTTGGGCTGGTTGTCCTAATCAGCGGCTACCATCTGTTGAAGGATGGACCTAGGATCAAATCGTGGTTGATCAGCTTATCCCCCAAGGATTATCACTCCGATGTTGAGCTCTTGTTGGCTGAGCTGGCCGATGTCTGGGCGGTGTTCTTACGAGTGCAGCTGCTCATCTTCGTTGTCTTAGCCGCTCTTATGGGTTCCGGCACATTTCTGGTGATCTGGCTCTTCCGTTCTGGGTTGCTTGGAGTTTCACCCCTGTTAATGATTGTCCTGCTGGTTCTGGTCTACGCCGCTGCCCAGCAGGTTGACAACCTCTGGCTCCGTCCCCAACTCATGGGGCAGCGTTTGCAATTACACCCCGGCCTGGTCTTCGCGGGTTTGATGGGTGCTCTGGTCGTCAGTGGGATCTTGGGCGCCTTGCTGGTCGTCCCATTTATGGCCACGACCAGGGTCTTGGGGCACTACATCTACTGCCAGTTATTCGATCTGCCTCCCTGGGACAATTCAGCCGATCTGCCCGACAGAGCTTCTCCAATTGTGGGCAGTAACAACATCATAGAATCCCAAACCGAGTGAGCCCTACAATATTGTTTAAAACCAACGATTACAGCTATCTCATGTGTTGCTAAGTCATTTCTTGGCTCTTATGAGTTATCTGGCCTTATCACGAGAGTATATACTCCATGTGAATCTAAGTCTTCATTTGCATCCACTCGGGTGATGATAACACCCAACCGGTTGTAAGAATCTAAATCGACTGTTGGGATTGTCATACTAAGAGTACCCGCCTGGTTCTGTTGTTCGAGATTTTCTGGCCGAGCGACCTGCACCAGTTGTTGTGACGAAAATCCGCCGCTGCCAAGTTTATTGAGCTTTAATACTTGCACATCGAACTCTGCCCTTCCCTTTGTATCGAGCTGCAGTTCGATTGTAAGTGACTGTCCATTTACCTCGGGTCTCAACTGCAGGTCAACAAAGTCCATGCCGAAACTGCTCTGGATCCCTGCAGGGTATGCTTGGTTATCAGCTGCAAGAAGAATTTCCTTTCCCGTGTATTCTAGTACGGAAATCTTTGGTTCACTATAGAGTTTGTTTGGATCGTAAAATCCACAGCTATCAGGAGAACCAGGCGCTGAGCAGCGTCCTCCCTCCAAGCGTAGGGTGTAGATAGCTCGGGCAAAGTTCGTTAGGCTATCAGCATATGTCGAGAACGGGCACTGCGCTGCTTCGGGAGTGCTTAGCACATAATCCATGACCAACGGGATGGTTCGGACCAGATCAGTAGTAGTATTGACATCCACAATTTCTTTCGAGTAAAGGACTTCCAGGGTCCGTCGGATTATACCCAGTCCTGTCGCGGGATCTTCGTTGCTGTCTGTCATCCCGCCGCACTGCTCGTAGAGGTAGCGCCAGTACATAGCGCCGTGGTAAGGGTTTAAGTTCTTGTAGCTGAGGTTTAGTTCCCCCGGAAAGCCTTTGCCGCCCACGAATTGGATCGCCTTGGCAACATACGCCCGTGCTCCCCCGCTTTGTGCATATTGTATCTGTGGCTGGGCAACGGTAGCTGCGAAGGAGGCCATACCTTCCACGATGAGCAGCCAGGCGGCATCCCTTCCTTCTACATTTCCGCTGCCGCTATTCGCTAGCGAGATTGCCCGTTGGAAATTGTGGAACAGCTCGTGATGGAATGTGCTCATCAATCCATCGCTCAGCGTTTCATACTCTGCGTTATTTCCACCGTTGGCGTTGATGGCGATGCTTGAGTTGCCCCGGTCTGGTGCGGGACCGTGATACCATGTCTTGCCATCGCTGAGCGCAACCCCCAGAGTTTCTCCCGTCCCGCTATCTCGATAACTTACCCAGCCATCCCATGACATACCCCAGACTTCTGTCTGCAGGTGGATGGCATCGGCCATCCCTGCGATAAGCTCAGTCTGCACATAATCTGCTACCTCTTCCCTGGGAAGTCTGCTGGTAGCATCCCTGGCATCCCTTTGGAAGGGGAACATATCACAGTAATAAACGACTAACTCGCTCGGGCCAATTTCGTTCTTGGCCTCAAAATGGTTTAGTGTCGCCGTCCATTGGCTTTCCAGCAAAAAAGCATATTCCTGGCGGGCAGAGAACAGCGGGTTTGCGGCGGGATTACTTGCATCCTGAACCAATACCTCGACACTGTAGTAATCGGTGGGGGTTGGGATAATCCCCTGATCGCTGCTGCTGAGCTCCTCGAACTCTAACTTGAAGGTCGTTTCTGCATTTTGCTGGCTGTACCTTGCGATATCCTCAATATGGCTGACTTCCTGCCATACGGTTATCCTGTTGCGTTCACCCCCGCCTAGGTCTGGGTCGTCGTGTAGGGTCTTTAGCCGCAATGTGACCGTGATACCTCCGGCGGGTATTTCAAGACCGTTCAGCGTGATGATGAGCGTGCGCTCTGCTGCCGGGGTCAGGTCGGCATTCCTGTATAGGACAAGATGGGGGATCGTTATTGGGTCTACTGTAAGAATACTTGTCGAGCGTTCGTCATTGGCTTTGAAGGTAATGGTAGATCCGGATGCTGCAAGCAAATTGATTTGCGGTTTAGCTATCACGCTGCTTTCAGCGGATGTGTCATATGCTTTGAAGTCCTCTGCTGCCTGTACCGGTTTCCCAGTGAGCAAAGAAGTGCCAAGCAGGCATAAGCTCAATATACTTCGCCCGAATAATTGTCTCTTTGTTGGATCTCGCCTTGTCTCATCACTGCGGTTCATAGCTGCGCCTCCGTTGTGTTTTGCACAGCTTAGCAACCGTCAGTGACGAGAAGATTTTTTTATCGTGAACGAAACGTTAAAATGCGTGAACGTTTCGTCTTTTCAGGCGTTAATGTATAATCAGAATACAGCACTGCCATGATCGGCGTGCCGTGGAGGGTAGATGAGCAATCTCGAGATCTGTCTGTTTGGTCCTCCGCAGGTATGGATGAGTGGGGAGCTGGTCACGGCAATGCGCTCGGACAAGGTGCGTGCCTTGTTAGCCTACCTCGTGGTGGAATCAGGGCAGCCGCACCGTCGTGAGAAATTAGCGGGATTGTTTTGGCCCGGTTATCCAGAGAATTCCGCCAGAGCTAGCTTGCGTCGCGCTCTGGCGGATTTACGTTCTGCGATCGACGATGAGCGTGCCAGCCCGCCTTACTTAGATGTCACCCGTCAGGCGATCCAGTTTGACCAGGCCAGTGATGCCTGGGTGGATGTGAATGCATTCAGAATACTGGCCAGGACCACCCAAACCTCCAGCGAACAAACCATCACGCGCTGGGAAGAAGCGGCCGAGCTGTACCGCGGGGAGTTCATGGAAGGTTTCAGTCTCCCCGACAGTGCTCCCTTTGAAGAGTGGCTGCTGCAGAGCCGCGAGGAGTTGAAGCGCCAGTTTTTGGATATCATCGGGCAGCTGGTCAAGGGCCTTGAGGAGCGGGGTGAATACCAGCGTGGTTTATCCCACGCCTGGCGCGGTGTAGAGATAGATCCGCTGCGGGAGAGCGGTCAGCGCGGGCTGATGCGGCTGTTGGCATTATGCGGCCAGCGAGAGGCGGCGCTGGCACAGTATGAAGCATGCGAACGGACACTTGCGGAGGAGTTGGGGATAGCGCCATCGGCAGAGACACGCGCGCTATACGACCTGCTCGTGGCAGAGAAATGGCCACCTGTAAGAATGACTGATGTTGAGCGGCTGATCCTTGCACCACGGGCGATCGGCACCAGCCCGTACCGGGGCTTAGCCGCATTCCGTGAGCAGGATGCCGCTTTTTTCTTCGGCCGCGAGCAGTTTACCGAGCAGCTGCTAGAAGCAACCCTCACCCACAAGGTCATCGCGGTCATCATTGGTTCGTCAGGATCTGGCAAGTCTTCTGTCGTGTACGCCGGGCTATTGCCTAAACTGCATGAACAGGGGGATTGGCTGATAGTTAACTTCCGTCCGGGAGCGAGCCCTTTTCACTCTCTATCTGCCGCACTGTTGCCGTTATTGGAACCTGAGCTATCCGAAGCGGATCGCTTGATCGAGAGACACAAATTAGCGGCTGCGCTCAGTGATGGCAGCCTTGAGTTGCAGCAGTTGATCGAGCGCGTGCTGGAGAAGAACCAGCCTAAAAACGGACTCCTGCTTTTTATTGACCAATTCGAGGAGTTGTACACGCTCTGCCAACAACCGGCGGTTCAGCGCGGCTTTTTGGTCAGTCTGCTGGCTGCTATCGATGCGCACCATCAGCAGCGCAGCCATATGTTAAACGTACTGCTGACTATACGGGCGGATTTCATGGGTCAAGCGCTCTCATACCGGCCATTCGCCGATATGCTACAAAGCAGTGTTTTGTTATTGGGACCCATGACTCGCGAGGAATTGCGGACGGCGATTGAGAAGCCTGCTGAAGTACAGGGTGCTGGTTTTGAAGGTGGCTTGGTAGAACGCATTCTGGAGGATGTGGGCGGAGAGCCGGGTAATCTTCCGCTGCTGGAGTTTGCCCTGACATTGCTGTGGGATCAGGCGGATTCCGGTTGGCTGACCCATGCTGGGTATGAAAATATTGGTAAAGTCTCCGGAGCGCTGGCAATGTATGCTGAGCAGGTTTATGCAGGGTTGGGTGAGGTTGAGCGCGAACAGGCATCCCGGGTATTCCTGCAGCTTATCCGTCCAGGAGACGGTACCGAGGACACCCGCCGGGTGGCCAGCCGTTCTGAGATCGGCGACGAGAACTGGTCCTTAGTCCAGTATCTGGCGGATAAGCGGCTGGTGGTAACCGGTCGCGACGGTTCGGGGTCGGAAACTGTCGAGGTAGTCCACGAAGCGTTGATTGGTAGCTGGGAACGGCTGCGGAGTTGGATCGAAGCCGATCGTGCTTTCCGTATCTGGCAGGAAGGACTGCGTAACACCATTCACCAATGGGAAGCTAGTGGCGGCGACGAAGGCGCGTTACTGCGTGGGGCACCTTTGGGTGAAGCAGAATCCTGGCTGGAGACACATGCTGAGGTCCTGGGTATTGTTGAACTTGATTTTATCCAAGCAAGTATTGATCTCCGCCAGCGGGATGCCGCAGAACGGGAGCTGCTCCACCAGCGAGAACTGCTATCTGCTCAGCAGTTAGCCCGCTCTGAACGCCGCCGCCGGAATATTCTGTTAGCTTTTGCTGCCGTGCTATCCCTGGCGGTTGTGGTAGCGATAGCTTTGACTGCCTTTTCACTGCGCCAAAGGCGTACTGCCCTGGAAGCCTACAGCGTCAGCCTGGCTGCTAATGCCCAACAGGCATTGGATGATGGGGATAATGCCACTGCATTAGTGTTGGCACTCGCCGCCAATCAGACCGAGCCGTCCCCTATCCAAGCACAGCGAGTCCTTATGGACGCGGCTTACTCCCCGGGTGCAAGGGAAAGGTATGATATTTCCCAGCTGTTTCCTGGGACAACTAGCCCAGCAACCGCCCTTGGTATTGCTCAGGACGGCAAGACGGTATTTGTTGGTCTGGAGGAAGGTACGATTGTTATCTGGGACCTTAAGAACGGGTTTGAAACGAAACGTATCCAGGGACACACTGCTAGGATAAACGATATCGCCTTCGATCCCACTGGGAAGCTGGCCGTGTCTATCGCCGACGACGCACAAGCGATCGTATGGGATACACTCACCGGCCAGGAGCTACGCCGCTTCACAGGCCATTCAGGTATTATTCGCGCGCTGGATATCAGCAAGGATGGTCGCACTGTTGTGACGGGTGGTTTTACTACCTTGGGATGGGAGGCGCCTGGAGAACTGATCCTTGTGGGATCTAGTGACCGGAGTCGAAATACGTCGTTTTATCGGCCATATTGCCGGGGTGGTGGCGGCTGAATTCTGTCTGAATGATCAAGCTATCTTGGCTAGCTCGGGTGATACGGAGTTATTTTCTTCGATAGGTCCTGCTGAAAGCGGCTCAATGGTGGTTGCACCGACTGACATGCTGCTCTGGAACATAGCGGATGGAGATATCATCCATGATTTTGCAGGGATGACGCACGAAGCTTTCACTCTGGCAGTCAGTCCGGATGGTGAAGAGGTTTTGGTTGGTTCGTATTATGACGGATTGATCTCACGCTATGATTTAAACAGTGGTGAACGCCTGGCTACCCTACAGGGGCATGAAGATGCAGTGGGAACCGTTATCTATGGGATTGATGGTCATACTGCGCTGTCTGGATCCGAAGATGGAAAGCTGATCTTGTGGGATATCCCAAACTCTGCTTCCATGGCAGAGCTGGCTGTGCATACGGGTGAGGTGTTGGATATTGACCTCATGCCAGATGGTCGCTCTGCACTATCCAGCGCCCAGGATGGTTCGATAATCTCCTGGGATTTGGTGGATGCGGCAGAGGTCAGACGCTTCTACGGGCATGGCGATATGGTTTATGATGTCGCGCTTGTGCCGGGGAAGGGACAGCTTGTATCTTCTTCTGGCGCCGCGAGTGTCAATCTCCCAACGCGAGATAGCAGCCTGCGCCTATGGGATGTGAGGACTGCCAAACAGCTTAAAACTTTTCCCGTATCCCTGGCAGTCGCCATGCAGGTTGCCATCAGCCCGGATGGAAAGACAGCATTGTACGGTGGTGCAGATCCCTTCGTTCACCTCCTGGATATCACGTCATGGAGCGATACTGGAAGGTTAGCCGGCCATCAGAGCCTCGTTCCCTGTATTGAGTTCTTACCCGATGGAAAAAGAGCGCTGAGCTGCTCCAGCGATGGGACTTTGATCCTTTGGGATCTGCAGAAGGGTGCGCCGCTGTACCGTTTGGATGGTCGCCCGCGGCAGGAGGGGGTTTGGGCTGTGGCTATCAGCCCGGACGGTGAAACTGCCCTATCTGATACCGGAGATGGCGCGATGATCTTGTGGGATATTCAGAATGGGCAGGAGATCCGCACCATCCGCAACCCAGACCCGTTAGCCGTTCGTGGGGCATCTGGGATCGCATACCTGCCGGATGGACAGTCTGCAGTGTCAGTTGGTGGTGAAGGCTATATTATCGAATGGGATATAGAGACGGGCGAAGAGATACGTCGTATTGGTGATCACGCCAGCCTGCGGACACGGATCGTTGTCACCCCGGATGGGAAGCTGGCACTTTCCGCCGGAATGGATGGCAGGATCATGCTGTGGGACTTAGAGACTGGCCATCTGGTCCGCAGCTCGGCGGGTCATGGCATCATATTTGATGTAGCCATGAGCGCTGACGGTCAGACTGTTTTCTTCGGTTCTTCAGATACGACCATCGTTCAGTGGCAGCTTTCTAATCCATCTATTGCAGAATTGAAAGACTGGATTGAAGAAAACCGGTACGTGCGACCGCTGAGCTGCGCTGAACACGAATTTTATCAGGTTGAACCTTTGTGTGAGTCCAAGTAGCTGGCTTATTTGGTTTAAGCCTACCAGGAGGGTGTAGTCTATTGCAGGGTGCTTATCATCATCCCCTTTATCTATTATGGATTATCTCACACCTCAATAAAAATCTCCTTCGCTTTTCATAGATCTGTTTGGGAAAGGGAGCTTTCCAAAGCGATTTACTCGGATAGGATGATCGTTGGTTTGCCTTCCCGGTTATGGAATAGGCTCGCTAGATCGCTATGAGAAATTAGTTGGACCACCGAAGCCCGATTGCCAAGGAATATCCAATGGGACTGCTTTTTCATAGTTCTATCAGGTTTGCTAGTCCCGATAAATAATGGGTGGGCAACACAAACCCCTCTCTGTTTAACGTTTAGGTCGTCAAGTACCGGAAGTTCAAAACTGCCTTTCTGTGAAATCTGGTACTCCGTCTGTTCTAAATAACTTCTCTCCCTTCAAGACCGTAATCAATACATAATGAAATATGAGTCAATAACTTGTTGGCAAATGATTTCGTTGTAACTAATTTGTGCTAGTTTGAATTTGTGTGCCGTCAAAGATCACCCCTCACATAATAAAACATTAATATATCCTGAGTGAATTGTGAGTAAAATTCAATATAACCAAGTGGATATTTTTACCCAAATTAATCAAGAATGATGAGGAGAATCGAGGCGATCATGAAGAAAGCAATTTACTTATTGGTTATTATTTCGTTGTTGTGTTCGATTTTCTTGGTAGTGGACCGGCAGCCAGCACAAGCTGATACTGAAGCCCCGACGGATGTTCCCACCTCACTGGTGAGTTCGGGTGTCACATCTTATGCACTGGCAGCACCTAAACTGTTCTGGCATACTGCTGTGCCTCCTTGCCCCCCGACGTCAGCGGGAAATGATTCTTTGCAGCTAGCCTCCCCAGAGACGATCAAGCGCATTGCCACCTACGGCAGCCAGATACGAACTTTATACGAAGAGTTACGCAACTGCAGCGAAGGGCAAATACCCTCCAGTATCGTTGCTGATGGGGAATATGTCTACTGGCTCAGCACAGGTGGTCTGATGCGCCTGTCGACAGACGCCAACCCCGGTGACCCAGCGGAACTGGTCAACGCGCTGCTATTATATCCAGGCGAGCTGGCTATTGCCCAAGATCGCATCTATGCCATTTATACCGAGCCCGGTCGGGCCGCGACAAAGAGAGTCGGTTACGTGTGGAAGGACAACAAGCAGCTAGTTGCCTTGACGACTCCAGGGGATGCGACTGACCTTCAGAGCGATGGTGAGTATGTTTACTATCGCGTAGCTGGTAGCCTGATTCGCTTGAATCCCGGGGTAGATAACGGGATTACGATATCCTCTGGTGTGACCGGTTACTACCCGGAAGGGAAGAAGCTGTCATACTGTACGATCAATCCTTTCCAGTGTTATTACTCGCGAAATGTGTATGTAGCCAAAGGGCGTTATATTTATCGATATAGCAATAATGACAACCCGCCAACAGCCACACTGGTTTACACCAGCCCCGATACAACAGCTTATATTTATGACATGGTGAGCGTTTCAACCGGACTGCTTTCTACCGACTTATTTTTCTTTGAACGGCGCACTGTAACTTGCCCCGACTTATTCTGTCCATACACAACAGTAGTAAATCGCTTGCGTAACAGCGTGATCCAGCCGCTGTACACATATGGACCAGTCCTGTTTGATCAGCTGCACAACCTGAACACGGATGGCACTTACCTTTTCTGGGAAGAAGCCGGCATGCTGCGAAGATTGTCGAACGATGCCGCTGCGCTGCCGCAGGTTAATATGTGGATCACCGGGATGGAAGTCACCCAGGCAGTCCAGGACACGAGCAATAGTGTGCTGCTGGTAAAAAACAAGCGTACTTTCGTGCGCCTGTATGTAAAATCGGAGGGAACAGCGGTGTCTGGTGTAACGGCACGGCTTACTTCGCGCGTGGCGCCGTCAGATTCGCTGCTGCCTGTCAACTCGAGTGGTCCAACGATAACCGTACGCGCCAACCCGGTCCGCAACGACCTGAATCAGAGCTTCCTGTTTGAACTACCCTGGAGCTGGACCCAACAAGACTCCGTTGCGATTAATGCCGACCTGAACCCGTATAAGGTTCCGCTGGAACCAAACTACGGCGACAACACCTGGTCGACGACGGTCAACTTCTCTCCATCCCCTAGCCTGTCAGTCGAATTCTTCCGCCTTAACTATAATTTGAACAACACTACTTACCGGCCGCGCATCGTGCAGGATATGCTCAAAACATACTCTTGGATTATGCGTGCCTACCCGATCGGTGGGGCAATAGGGGATAAGTTCAAGCCCCGCCTGTGGGATGTAGACGGCGGCACCGCATTGGGTGGATATGTCAACCGCACCAACCCGGCTTGCCTCTGGATCTATCCAAACCCGGATGACCGGACATTGTGTGCGAGCTATATAACGAACGGTTGGCTTTTTTACTACCGGATTGCCACAATGTTTGGACAGTTGAACGTTGGGTTAAAAACGAATGCCTTTTATTACGGGATGATATCGGATGCCTCGAACAACTTCCCACGCGGCCAGGCTATGTACGATAAGACATCGGTAGGTCCAGCCGGCATTCCAGGGCAGTTCTTCAATTTAGGGCAGGGTTGGGATACCGATGGCAGCTATGCCGACTGGTACGCCGCCCATGAGATTGGTCATTCACTAGGACGCGCCCATCCTAACGCTGGTTCGGATAACCCGTCTACCTCGGCCGTCGAGAACTGCGGTCACAGCCGTAGCGACCCAAGTTACCCGTATGGCAACACATCAACAGCCGCTGCCCCGATTGGTCCCGGCAGCGGTATCCTAGAAGGTTTCGATGTGGGTGACCCATCCTTTGGCATCGACCGGCAGGTGTATCCAAGTAGCACCTGGAATGACGTGATGAGCTACTGTGTACGCGAGTGGATCAGCGATTACACATACGAGGGCATGTATAACTCTATGATAGCCCACCCCAGCCTGCTAGAGCAATCTGCCAGCATTCAATCGGTGAACGGTGATTTTCTGGCTGTTGCGGGGATGATCGATCCAGGTGCAAACTCGGCGGGATTTTCCTTCATTCGCCGCCTGGCAGATGTGGTCAATGCGCCGCCGCTCGTCCCCGGCAGCTACAGCCTACGCCTGCTGAATGCTTCCGATGCCCAATTGGCGTCATATTCATTCACCCCGCTGGATTACGGTGATACCGGTTTCCTAACCTTTGGCCAGGTGGTCAATTTTCTTCCCGGGACTCGCAAAGTACAGCTATTAAACGCCAATAACGACGTGTTAGCCACCCAGCTTGTAAGCGCCAACCCACCGGTTGTAAGCAATGTGGCCCTCATCGGGGCGCCGACACCGGTTAGTGGGGTAGTGACTCTGGGTTGGACTGCCAGCGATCCAGACGGGGACTCATTGGTCTTCGATATCGCTTACAGTCGCGATAATGGGGCAACTTTCCAGCCGGTGAAATTTAGTATTACTGGGAACAATACCCAGGTAGATACAGAACTTTTGGGCGGCAGCGGGACAGCCATATTGCGTGTCACGGCCAGCGATGGAGTAAATTCGGCCTATGCAAACAGTGCTCCATTTGTGATGTCCAATAAGCCACCCCAGCCTTACATTTTGACCCCCGCCAATAACACCCAGGTACATTATGGCCAATTGGTAAATTTCAATGGGTTAGCGTTGGATGTGCAGGATGGCCTGGTCGCCGCATCTGGATTGGCCTGGAAGGATGCAGGGGATAACGTGCTCGGCACCGGTCCGACACTCTCAACAAGTAACCTACCTGTGGGTGCGAACGTGATTACCCTGCAGGCTACCAACAGTGTTGGGCAGACTGCAAACGCCACCGTTACCGTGATCGTTATAGACGATCTAAACTTACCTGGACCAACACTCACTGTTGGACCAACTCAGGTAGGCTGGCAGGTTTCTGTCGGCGATAGCTCATTACAGAGTTCCCAAGTAGCCATCGGTAACGCCGGCAGCGGGAGCATGGACTGGAATGCAAATGAAAGCAGCGGCTGGCTCTCATTAAGCGCATCAGCTGGTACGGTACTGGAGGATGGCGATCCGTCCAATCTGATGTTGTTTGCCGATCCTACTGGATTAGCACCAGGTGTGACATATGCTGATTCGCTGACGATCACCAAACCTGCAAGCGGGGATTCTCCAGAGCAGACTATCACGATCCCGGTGACACTCAGCATCGGCGATGTATGGAATGTTTTTCAATCGAAATCGGTTTTCCTGCCGTTAGTGGCCAGGTAAAACCACACTATTTCCCACTGTTGGTTCTCGCCTCCCCCCATCGATTGACTGTCAGATCGGTGGGGGGATTTGTGGATTTAATGCTCTGAGCCATATTCGTCTACAATGCACATCCTTCCCTTCCCGTCCAAAGAAATGAGGGATGCAGCGAACTTTGCTTGCATCTCTGGAACAAGAACCATCACCTGAAACTCAATGCCGGGGCTGATAATCTGTAAGAGATAGGTTGTTTCTATTCGAATGCCCCTGCGCAGGCCTCAATTGCCTCGAGGACCTGCCCATATTTCACTTTTGTCTGGTTGGGGTTGTGAGTTGCGTAGAGTGACACCCTCCGTCTGGAATGTCTGGGAATGCTTCCGAAAACCTATTTTAAGTCAACCCGGCAGCTGCGCGTTGCTTGACAAGTACACAGCTATCGGTTATTGTTAGTCCCGTTCTACTAACTACCCAGCAGTCGTTGCCGCTGTTACCTTTGAGCCCCGCTCGATTCCCCTGACATCCGCTTGACTTCTGAACAAAAGGAAAATTATTTTTATGAACTTCAACCAGTTCAATCTTGATTCCCGTTTAAACACCGGGATTAACCATGCAGGTTATCGCGAACCGACCCCGATCCAGGCATCGGCTATCCCCCTCGCCCTGGCCGGGTATGACCTGATCGGCACTGCCCAAACAGGCACTGGCAAGACGGCAGCCTTTGTCCTGCCTATCTTACACAAACTGCTTACCGGTCCCCGCAAACGAACGCGGGCATTGATCATTACCCCCACCCGCGAGTTGGCTGAGCAAATCCATCAAGCCATCTACAGCTTGAGCCGTGGGACAAACATACGCAGCGTTGCCATATACGGTGGAGTAGGGGCTCCAGCCCAAATTGAGGCGCTGAACCGCGGCGTGGAAATTATAGTGGCCTGCCCAGGGCGGCTGCTGGATCATATCCACAACAAACATGCCAATCTGAGGCAGTTGGAAGTATTGGTCTTAGATGAGGCCGATCGGATGCTGGATATGGGTTTCTTGCCTGATATTAAACGCATCCTCCAGCATGTGCCCGTGCGGCGGCAGACCATGTTATTTTCAGCTACTTTCCCCGAGGAGATTGAGCGCCTTGCAGCCCAGACCCTGCACAGACCTAAACGGGTCGCCATTGGGCTTGCCCTTCCCGCTCACACAGTTTCCCATACCCTTTATCCGGTACCGCAGCACCTGAAAAAGGGGCTGTTGATCAAATTGCTCAAACAGACGGATACCGATTCGGTGTTGATCTTCACCCGCACAAAACACCGTGCCCAACGGTTGGCAAAACAAATCGCGCAAACCGGTTATAGGGTGACTAGTTTACACGGTGACCGCACCCAAGGTCAGCGCACCTCGGCCCTTAAAGGATTCAAACAAGGCACGTACCAGATCATGGTGGCGACGGACATTGCGGCGCGCGGTCTGGATATTGATGGTATTTCACACGTGATCAATTACGATATGCCGGATACTGCCGATGCTTACATTCACCGGATCGGGCGCACCGGGAGGGCCAAGCGAACGGGGAAAGCCTTTACCTTGTTCACACCTGACGACCGCGCAGTGGTACAACAGATAGAGAAGATCATGCAGCAAAAGCTGCCGCAGCAAACGCTGCCAGATTTTGCTTACGATGTACCTAAGCCGGAATACACGCAGACTGCCCGGAAACCAAATCCGCGTAATAACCGGACATCGCCTTCTCGGCCAAAACAATGGGCACGCCAGAGGTGACCGGTTACCCTACTTTTATCAAGTAATAGTATGTAGCGTGCTAGAGAGCGATTTCGTATGGAGTTGCTTTCTCAGTACAAATACGTCAACAGCCTGGGCAGAGACTGCCTGCCCCCACTTTGTAATCACGGGTTTGTGGTCTTTGCAGCGTTCGACTCAGATCAAGACGACCTCAACCTCCCACAGCGCCTTAGCTTCCGCGTACCTCACGCCAAAAGCCCTGACATCCCCATACCGAGGGTTTCACCGAGTAAATTGCTCTAGGGGACCACTACTCAAACCGGAAACGCCAAACGGCGATCATGGTGAATACAAAGCCCATAGCCAGTAAAATCCCTATCTGGGGCAAGATTTGAACCAGGCCGGCATTTTCTGCCATCACGCTGTAATAACCTTCAAGGGCATGGGCGTGCGGGGCGAATTTTGATAGGATGCCCATAAAACCCTCCGCACGGAACATGGGCGGCCACGTAGGAAACGCACCCCCGATACCTGCCAGCACAAAAGCTAAAATCATGCCGAGATTGTCAGCCTGTTTGGATGATTTTGCCAGGGCAGCAACCATCATTCCCAGCGCGACGGCAACAAAAGCCACCGCGATCGTTATAGCTACCAGGGCAACCGGGGATTGACCAAGCTTGATGTCAAAGATGACATATCCGACAGTGAACAAGATCACAACCTGCAGGCAAGCCAGCAATCCATAAGCCAACATCTTCCCGACGATAATTGTCCAGCGCTGCATCGGCGCGGCTAACAAGCGGCGTAGGGTGCCTACCTCGCGCTCGTGCAGCAGGGAAGAGCTAACCGTGCCGACGATGAAGAAAATGAACATCACGGTAAAGGCGGGAAATAAGAAGGTCAGGAATAGAGTGATCCCGCCTTCAACCACGGCGCCTTCCAGGTTCTCACTGATCACCGAGATCGCCGGGTTGCGGCGCAGTTCATTCAATTGAGTCATAATCACACCCAGATTCTGGGCTTCTATAGCGCGCAGTTCTTCAGGGCTCGCCTCGACGAGCAATCCAGATTCTTCCATGATCGTACGGACGCCGTACTGCACCTCGCCCCATATGGTCACCTCGGCGACTACCTGGTTCATAATCCCCGTGACGATACTTGCGCTCTCAGGCTCGGCTGGATCGACGATCACCTCAATGGATGTAGGTGTGTATGCGTCAATTTTTTCAGAGAAATCGATTGGGATGATGATCGCCGCTGCAGTATCACCTTTTACGACTTGTTGTTCCGCATCCGCGACACTGTCGAGAACGTTCACATTTAGTTCATCGATACTTAGGATCGATTTTTCTACTTCCTCCCCAAACCCACCCGGATCTTCGTTCACTAGGCTGACTTCTAATAAAATATCTGGGTTCTCCTCGCCCGAGCTCACCATCAGGTTGATACCGGCGAAAAGCGAGCCTAGCAAGAGCGGTAGGAGAATGAGTATCGCTAGAGTGCCACGATCATTTAGGATCAACCGAATCTCTTTTTCCGCGATGGAAAGTGTGTAATAAATTGCTTTCATATTTATCCTCCTGATGTTTACCATCAGTCCAGGGAAAAATATCCTTGATTTTCAATTGCTCGTAATTGGTACAGTCAGTGTTTCAGGGCGATTAATCGAAGTCAAATCGCCATAGACCTATCAAAAAGAAGATGAATGTGAAACCCAGTAGAACAGTGATCTCTAGTACCACGTCGGCTAATCCGAGCCCGCGCAGCATCAAGCTGCTCAAGGCACGGTTTGCCCAGTATTGGGGAACAAATTTGACCACCGGACCAAGGAAATTATCAAGGATGAATATTGGGATGAAGGCGCCTCCCAGGATACCCAAGCCCCAAACCAATAAGCTGCTCAAGCCGCCAATCTGGCTTTCTGTGCGGGCGATGGCTGCCAGGAGAATGCCAAGCGCAGTGGAGCATAAACAAATGATCAAGCAAACCAGTATCACGGCCAACGGATTCTTTCCAAGGCTGGCTGATGATAACCCGAGAAGTTTCAGACCGAAGACTCCAAAGGCAAAGATGACGGTGAATTGGATCATCCCGATGATAATATTTGGCAGCATCTTCCCTGTTAACAATGAGGCTTTGCTCATTGGGGCAGCCAGCAACCGGCGGAATGAGCCGACCTTCTTTTCATCGTAGATCGACCGCGCGGTCACCTGGGCGGTTGCGAAGACGAATAAGACGGCGATGCCCGAAATTGCCACCAGGCTCAGGTCGGGCATCTCTTCACGCTCACCTTCTTCGCTAGGGATAGTTTGGATGACCTCGATCAACTGCTGTGTCTGAGCGCGTTCAAATTGACTGCGGGCTTGTGCCAATGCACGTTCGGTTGTGAAGACCTGGTATTCCTCCGGAGCATTTGCTTGCATATCACCCATCTGCTCCAAGCTGGCTAGAATCTGCCTCTCTAAAGCCAATTCGCTGGCTACACCTACCACGACCAGGCGCACGGCCTCAGTCTCCTGCATATCAGCATCAGGATGGCTGACGAGCTTTAATTCCACGGTATTACCTTCCATGGTACCGCTCGTGAAATCTGCTGGGATAAGCAGCATACGGTTGATTTCGTTTTCATCGAGCATGGTTTGTGCCTCATCAAGCTCGTAAAACTCAATCCGCACACCCCCTGCTGCATCGAGTCCAGCAAGCAGAGCCTGGGCAGCCTCCCCACCATCAAGATCCACTACTGCAAGCGCTAGGCGGGTGTCTTCTTCACCCTGGCCGATCGCTCCTAACGCTCCACTGAGGACGACTATAAAAAGCAATGGCAGCAGGAAGATCTGGACTATTTCTCCCCGATCTCTGATCAAGATTTGCAGGTCTTTAAGTGCAATACTTAATGATTTCATCTCGGCTCACTCCCTTAGCTTCTTCCCCGTCAGATGCAGGAAAACGCTTTCCAAATTAGGTTCCAGGATCTCGAGAGCAGTGAGCGGGAGATCTTGTTCGTTTAGGAATGAGATCACGTTGATAACGGCCTGTTGGCTGTTTTCAGCAACAATCTTGACTACTGGGTTTTGCGAAACCTGTTCTACCTCAGCCTTCGGTTCTTCCCCTTCGGCGGGGGGAGGATTAACTGGCTGCGGTACGAGGCTCGCTCCTTCTACAGCGGGAAGCTGGGCGAGCTGCTGGAGGAGCGCATCGTCCACTCGCTCTAAACCTACGTAGATTACCCCGCCACCCAGCATAGCGATCAGGTTTTTCACCGTTTCCATGGCGATGATTTTTCCTTCATCGATAATTGCCACCCGGTTGCAGAGCAGTTCAACCTCTTCCATGTAATGGCTGGTGTAAACAACGCTCATGCCTCGCTCCCGGTTGAGCCGCAACACGCTTTCAAAAATGTGGTTGCGGCTTTGGGGATCGACTCCCACGGTCGGTTCGTCGAGGAAGAACAGCCGCGGTTGGTGAACCAGGCCTGCGGCGATATTAACCCGGCGCTTCATCCCGCCGGAGTACTTATCGACAGTCTCGTCAGCCCGGTCAGTCAGGGCAACAATACGCAGCACGTCCTCCACGCGTTCTTTTAACTCCTTGCCGCGCAACCCATAGATACGTCCGAAAAAGTTTAAGTTCACCCGGGCGCTCAGCGTGGGATAAAGTGCCAGGTCTTGTGGGACCAGACCGTTGATCTCTTTCACCTTGTTAAGATCGGTGTGCAGGTCGTAGCCGCCGATGCGGGCGGAACCAGAGCTAGGCGGGATAACGCCTGTCAGCATGGAGATCGTTTGGGTCTTGCCAGCACCGTTTGGGCCAAGTAAGCCGAATATCTCCCCCTCTTCGACCGAAAAGCTGATCCCTTTGACGGCTTCAAAGTCGCCGTATCTTTTTACCAGATTTTCTACTTCAAGGATGGGTGTCATACGGAGCTCCTTTTATCTTTTTTCTGTGATTAGATTTAGAACGTATGCTTTTAAGTATTTCATGTCACATACTATCTTGGATAATCTAACAATCTCTGCCAGCACGCGCGGGACGAACAGACAGTGAATACGATTATAAATGTAACAAAATAAATAAAACCAGTCATCTATCGAATGATAGATTAGGGGGGTTTATTTTTATCCTTAGCCTTTTCGCGATAATTGACCGGTAAAAGAATATTGTATTAACGATCTATGTATGCAGAAGCACCCAGGCACTGGATCATGTATGGAAAGCCTGGGAATTATAAGAAGTGCGCGCTCCCTGCTAGTATGGATAGGCTTCTGGAAAATGGCATTTTACCTTTCAGAAAAGACTGTCATTATACTCAAAAAAAAAAAAGAAATCAATAGCAAAATACTAAGCCGGTGGATATTAGGCGGTACTGAAGCCTTTGAAGTGGAAATGACAAAACCGGTAGTTAAATTAATGCAGATAACATTTTCTACAGGATTGATTTAGAGATGTTGAAGGCGAGTGCGATACTTATAGGTTCCAGTAGTGAAATAAATTTGTACCTGGAGGAATACTTGAGATATTTACTGGCCTGCATTCAACTGGGAAGGATCCAGGTTGGCACCCAGAAAGTACCCAAGTTAAGTACATAGCGCATGTACAAAGATCCAAGGAACAGCAATATGCTAAAAATGATGATGGCAAAATCATACCAGTGGTAGGTTGTAATCGTGACCCATGTTCGCTTTTGCAGGCCGAAGCAGCGCAGATCCATCGCGTTTATCACATCCTCGCCAGTGAGAATAGAGCCCATCGTGATCGGCACGATCAATGGTGCGATACGGCGGATTTGTCGGATCAATCCGCCTTCCACCCTTTCAATCTCGTAGCCGCGCGCTTTTTGGGCATCAAGTGTAGTGATGAAATCGCGCGCCAAGGTGGGGACATAGCGGAATGCCAGATCCATCGAATAAGCGAAGCGGTCTGGTAATCCCAGGCCATGGAAGGTGAACCCGTACAGGCGCGGATCCATCGAGTAGGGGATAATCAGGAACACGGATGATATCGATAGGATGCGCACGATTTGCGCTAGTGCGAACCACACCCGTTCGATCGTTAATGTGAAGTTGATTGTCCAACCCGTGATCGGCAGAACCAGAGTGAACCCCCAGATCGGATGTTGCCCTTCCTTGGCAACGATCCCCGAAGTGCCTCCGCCGGTGATGAGGACATTTACCACTACCATACTAAACAATATGAGCAGGATAAATAGCCATCCCCGGCGTGTCTCGCGCAAGGTTGTACGGGCGGATAAATACCAGCTCAAGGCTAGCACAAAGAAGAATAACAACACACGCAAGTCCCAGAACAGTGTGATCGAAAATAAGAATAGTATGGAGAAGATCCACCGTGCCCGCGGGTCGATCTTCTCCATAAGACTATTTCGTTTGCGAAAACTCCAGGTAACCAGCATTGGTTTTCTTTGGCAGCTTCCCACTTACCTTTAGTGATGGAGGCTGCCGCTTGCGCAGGATATTAACGTCCAGACCTAGATCGCATTGCGCCGAATGCCACCATCAAGATAGGAGTCAGGATCAATCCCCAGACCAGGTTGGTGAGCGCTGCCGGTACGAAGTTGAACAGGATTGCGGTATTCAGGTCCGCGCCGGAGACCCACATTTCAGACAGACTTGCCAAGCCCATGCCGACAACTATACCGACGATGACCATGACCTCAGCCTTTAGGATATCGCCGCCGCTTTTGTAATCGGTCATCTGGTTTGCGACCAACCCGGTGAAAAAGCCCATCAGACCTGTGCCAATAGCCCACCATGGCCAGAAGCCGTAGCCGGAGATCAAGTCGCCGATTATTGTTCCCAGGAAACCAGTGATAAAGCCTACCCATGGGCCGTATGCAACCCCAAAGAACATCGGTATTACGACGGCCGGACGTATGGATACGTTAGCGGCCCCAGGAATCTGGAGAAGATTTGTAGCCCAGGACAGTACGCCGTACAAGGCAGCACCGATACCTGAGTACACGACTTCAGGTGTGCCGAATGCCCATAAAGATTTCTTTTCTTCCATTTTTGACTCTCCTATACACAAAGTAGAATTGGATGCGGTAATCTAAACGGTTTTTTCAACTATGAGTATCTTCCCTTGGTTACCTCCTTTATTAGGATACATGGACCGGAGTTTACTGCCGGATTGTGTATGCTAGCTCCTCTGTGCGCATGAATCGACCGGTTTGAGGAAACAATTCCAGGTTGAGTTTGAGTAGCGAAGTAGGTAATACCCGGCAGCTGCGTAATAATCCCTCGTCTTTCATCACTTCTTCTGATTGGCCATCGGCTGCGATGCCCCCATCATGCATCAGCAAGATACGGTTAGCGTAAATCACCGCCAGATCGACATCGTGGGTGATAAATAAAACTGCGTCAAAGCCCGGCATTTGCAGGATGGCATCCATAAAAGACAAGTAGTTCCAATAATCTTGCCCAGCGGTGGGTTCGTCCATCATCAGGATGCGCGAGCGCATCGCTAAAATAGAGGCAATGCTGACCCGTTTCTGTTGTCCGAAAGATAGTGCTAGCGGTGGAGTATTTAGTTCCGATTCCATGTGGACGGCGTGCACAGCCCAGTCGACATTTTCTTGAATTTGTTCACCTGAGTAGCGTAGGTTACGAGGTCCAAAAGCCAATTCCTCTTCAACAGTGGGCGCAAAGAGCATCTGGGTTGGGCTTTGGAACACATAGCCAACGGTATGGGCCGCTTGCGCAACAGTCATCTGGTTGGTTTCTCGCCCCTCGAGCAGTACTCTCCCACTGGTCGGCTTAAGTAACCCCAACGCGTGTTTGACAAGGGTTGTCTTCCCCGCGCCGTTTGGACCCAAGATGGCGATCACGTCGCCCTGATGGACAGCGATGTTTACCTCGTGCAGCACCTCGGGTGAATCTTGGCTGTAGCGAAAGTTAACGTCCTCAAAGATAACCAAATCTTTCTCTTTTCTTTCAGGTAGTGCAGATTTAAAAACCACCAGCTCCGCGTCAGCCGCTCGTTCAAGTACCACCGGGGCCGGCAGTTTGATGTGGCGGTAGTCCACCACTTGCATGAGACCCTCAACATCACCCTCATAGACTATTTCACCCTCTTCCATATAGAGCACCTTATCAGGGTGTATCGATAGCACATCCTCAACGCGATGCTCGACAATTAGGACCGCGATACCATCATCCGCAAGCATCCGAAATAGTTGCAGTGCCTCTTGCGCGGAAGCCGGATCGAGGCTGGCCAGAGGTTCATCCAGTAAGAGGATCTTTGGCTCCATCACCAGGACGCCTGACAAAGCTATTTTTTGCTTCTCTCCACCCGATGTGGAGAAAGTCTCCCGGTCTTTGAGATCTTCAATCCCAAGGAAACGCAAAGTATTATCTGCGCGTTCCAAGATGGATTCACGCGGAATAGCCAGGTTCTCCAAGCCAAAAGCCACTTCGTTTAGGACATGGCTGCCGACGATCTGGCGTTCAGGGTCTTGGAGCAAAGTGCCCACTGCCTGGGAGAGTTCTGGCATGCTCATCTCTTTGACCGGTTGATCAAAAATTCTTATGTCACCGTGTAGCTCGCCGTGGTAAGTGCGAGGGATCAGACCGTTTATGCAGCGCATCAACGTGGTTTTGCCGCAGCCGCTAGCACCTGCTAGCAATACCACCTCACCAGGGGAGATGCTCAAGGAGATATCCTTAAGCGCCAACTCCTCCCGGCTTCGATAACGAAAAAATAAGTTCTCAACGACAAGCGGCAATGAATCAGGCATTTCAATTAATTGGACACACCTCAACGAGGTCGTGAGTTATCGCGTTTAAGTGGCGAGCAGCACTGCCATTGACCTCAGCAATTTCCAAATACCCCTCACTATTGATAAGGGCGACTAGCCTGCCCGAGGCTTGTTCGCCAAATGTTTGCGATAGCCCCCGGATGGTGACATCCTTGATCTGGACGATGAGATCACCCATCCCAGTTAAATGCTCGGAGCGTAGGTTCGTGGACAGATTCCCAAAGTGATCGATATTCATCACCTGTGCTTTCCAACCAGCACCAATCCGCTGCGGTCGGGGTATCTCTAGTCGAATGGGGTTGTCAATTGGGGTACCGATTTGGGAGAGTGGTACGCCGTTTGCTAAGTGGGCTGCCAATGGAGAAAATATATCCCGACCGTGAAATACGTTGCTGATTTCTGGTAGCCAGTATTTGGGCTGGTCGGCACTGACGATTTTCACCGCCAATCCATTTTGCTCGGCGCGCTCCAACATCAAGGTCACCAAACCGTTGTCCGGGCCTACGAAATATTGGGGACCACAGCGGGCCGCTATTACTCGCCGCTTGGTGCCAACACCCGGATCGACAACAACAACATGGATACTGCCCTCAGGGAAAAATGGGCTGCAGCGTCCTAGCAGTAAAGCACCCTCTAGCACGTTTTGTGGGCCGATTTCATGGCTCAGATCGGCGATTTTGACCTGAGGGGCAATCTTCCAGATTACACCTTTCAATACGCCTACTTCAAAATCGCCGCTCCCAAAATCTGTAGTTAAAGAAATTACCCGCATCTCAGTTTATGCCTTATTCTTGGAGATGACTTCGATCGTGTCTCCTACTTTGACTCTTAGGTGTTCGGCAGCGTTGCCATTGACGACAGAGATCAATAGATCAGCGCGCGTGCCGTATAGGGCGATTAACTCTCCCGGTAATCGCTCGCCGAAGGTGTTTACCAACCCATCAATCTCGACACCGGCTATGTTCACGATAATCCCCCCCAGACCATCCAAGTCACTTTGCAAGATATTCGAAGCAATGTTGCCGAAATTATCGATACTAATTACCTCACCACGTACGCCGTTTGGGCTGCTGTGTGGGCGAGGGATTTCCAGCCGCACCGGGTCGTCGATTGGACTTCCTAGCTCCTTCAGCTGTATACCCTTGGCCAGGTGTGCTCCAACCGGAGAGAAAATATCCCGTCCGTGGAAAACGTTGCTGATTTCTGATAACCAGTATTTGGGGTTGTCCAAGTGTATGAACTCGATCGGTTGATCCTGTTTTTCGGCACTATCTAACACCATGCTGATTAACCCATTATCGGGTAGGACGAAATAATGGCTGCCTAGGCGGGCGGCGATGGGGCGGCGCTGTGTGCCCACACCTGGATCGATGACGCCGATATGTACGCTGCCATCCGGAAAATATGGAACGGTGCGACCCCAAGCGATAGCACCTTCCAGGACGTTTTGTGGGCCTATGTTATGGCTGATATCAGCAATTTGGATCCCCGGTGCTATCTGCCAGATCACACCTTTCATAACCCCTACATAACCATCACGCAGGCCGAAGTCTGTTAACAAGCTTATAACGCTCAATTATTGCTTCTCCTCAGGATGTTTAGGCCGTGTTTGTTGGATATACATCGATGTTGACCGTTACTGGGACACCGATCTTGGGGCCCAGTCGCTGTGCGGCTACGAGAGAAGAGATCACGTTCATGGATGACATCGCCGATTTTGGGGAACTGTTATTGTGGCTTGTCCGTATGCACAATTTCAATGGGCAAAATCATATATTCTGCTCGTTTTAGCGCCATAGTTATTAACCCATTATCAGGCCAGGCGATACGCTGGTAACCTGAACTGCCGGAATGGGTTGTCGTTCTGGGCCAATGCCGGGATCAACTACAACTGCATGGATCGTGCCTTGTGGGAAATGTGGGAATGAGCGACAGTACCGTTAGATTTTCCATGTGCCCCCGGGGCGACTCGATTTCCGCATTGCCCAGCTAGTAAACGTTGCTGTACTTTCGCATCTTCAGCCTCGGGAATTGTCCCGCTGGGTCTGTCACCGCACCCCATCTACACCGCATACCTCTCACGCAGGTACCCTCGCCATCAGCCCGTCCACCTTGATATGCCTCAGCTGCGGGACATCCTCAAGGGTCCGGTTCCACATTTCGATGATCCCATCATCCTTGCTCTGCATCAGCAGGCTGACTTGTTCAAGTACCGGCAAGCCATCATCCCTGGTTAAGCCTTCTTTCCTCCACTAGCGTCAGCATCTCGAGTATCAACGCGCTGGCTGCTAACCCGATGTAGAGCCAGAGGCCCCATAACGCCCAAACCGGACTGGAAAAGCTGGAGATACCCCACACCAAACCTATGCCTGCAGCTAAGCCCCACGCTGCAACGTTCAACATTTGCCGGTGCCGACGATCTCCACGCAGGATCAATAGCAGTGTGCTGAAAAAGGGCAGCACGAGTAGGAATGAGAGCAAACTAATAAGGGCCTCGCGAACCCATTCGATAAAAACCATAGCGCCCGATATCAGACCTGCGCTCGTATAGATGAACACGTTGACCATCCAGCCAAAAATCCATATCCCCGACATCGGCTCCCCGCAATAATCACCTTCCAGCCGGATGAAAGGAGGCGAGCACGGGTATTTCGACGGCACATTGATGAGCTCGAAGGTCCAGGGGCCCATTATTGCCACCAGTAGCAGCACCAGTATGGCCCCCCGCCAAACTTTCTTGTGTTCGCTTATCCAGGACATGCTTAGCCTCCTCGTATGATATGTATTGTGGAGCACCAGCTTGCACCAATACTGCACTGTAAGTGCAGCTCTGCACCCGGCATGCAGAAAGAAAGACGAATTACTCCCTTGTTTTTGAATCGCTAAATCTAAAGAATCCAAGCAGTGTGAGTCTGCCATAATATCAATCTGAACAAATCTCCCATCCCGTGATGTGACAGAATTCATTCAATATGCAACACTAACCCACATTTGAAGCCTTTTCCTACGTAGGAAAGGTGAAATAGCTCAGGTTGGAACTTAGTACGCAGTCAACCCAAGATCTTGCCCATCTCATTAAAAGACAACAAAACCTCCAAGTAATTTGATCGCAAGAAAACTTATGCCACCCACGACAGCTGACGCACAAAGGCCAACCAGGAAAGGTTTTACGCCTAATGCCTTGAAAGAGTGGAAATTAGTACTCAGGCCAACTCCGGCAAGCGCAACCACAAAACAGATTTCAGCCCAATTCTTGGTGAACACAATCACATCAGACCAAACAGCCTTCTCTAGAATGCCAAAAGCCTGACCACCCGCATTGATACCGGCATCTCCTAAAGAGCGCAATACAGCCATTGCTAGAAATCCAAAGATAAAAACCGGGAAAAGTTTTGTGAAACTAGTTTTCTCCCCTTTAAAGTTTCTATCTTGGGCTTTACGTGCATAATAAAGCGCTATAAAAGGAATTACACCGGCCATAAATACATTACGCACAAGCTTGGTAATTGTAGCTACATCCAAGGCTGTCGGTTGTGAGAAAATATCCGCATAAATTTGACCGGCACCAACCACTTGAGCGGTCTCATGCACTGATGTCCCCAGGAACATACCAACCTGGATGGCTTGCCCTGAAAAGATCATATTGGCAAGGTACGGATAGACCAGTGTCGCAAACAGGCCAAAGACAGTAATTACCGCTATCGCATAGGCAGACTCTTCTTCTTCCGCATCGATTGCTGGACCAGCAGCTACAATCGCAGTCACCCCGCAAATAGAAGTTCCCACCGCAATAAGCGTACCCAACCGCTCCGGTAGTTTGAGCTTATTGTTGATCCAAGTTGTAATCATCAACGCTCCAGCAATACATAAAACTACAATGGGAACGCCAAAAACACCCAATTGAAATACATCAAAAACCGTTAAACGTATGCCCAATAAGATAATTCCGAGGCGCAATACTTTTTTAACGGCAAAATTTAAACCAGGAGTGAGCATCTCGGGTAGACGAACCACCACCCCTATCAGCAGACCGAGAACAATAACCAACATCACTGGCGATACCGGACTTTTTTCGAATCCCATTAGTTGCTTACCAATGAATTCGCTTATCCAAATGCTTGCCCATGTTAAAACTGAAACCACTAACAATCCGGGCAGGAGCTTGGGGAGATCGTTTATCGACACACCAAACAAATTCTTCTCCCAAGCGTGCATTGTTGGGGTTGTTTCTTTAGGATTCATTCTCGATTTTGCTTCCTACCTCTATTTGTTTGTTCGATTAAAGCACAACGCCATGGTTGTCTTTAAGCACCTTATAGGTTCGTTCGATTTCTTGATCCCGCCGATCAACTGACCACCTCAAAGTATTACTGATGATTTTGGCAACTTCATTGATAGTAGCCAAGGATAATCGACCTAGTTTGGCCATCATCGATCGGCGCAAAAGGAAATCATCCATATGAATAACTTTCTCGGTTTTTACGATGAATTCAATTTCTCGCCGTGAGTAAGTTGGCAAGAATTGGAGCGGTTCATCTGTTCCTTGAGAGATGTACTCGGCTACAACTTTTGCTCTGGTCCCGTAACGCTCGAAGAGATCGCTAATCCTTTGATATGTGAGATTGGTTTGGTAGGCCGTGGTACCAATCCACCCCTCATATGCCTGTTGATTCCTTGGGTAATTACGACCACCCCCTATTGCAAGATTGAGAGTACTCGTCTTTCGGGACAGTAATAATGCTCTCAGTGTTTTGTCGGTCACTTCTTCCGAGAATGCCCGAAAAGAAGTCCACTTTCCCCCGACTAAACTATAAATGGGGAAATCCAGCCCAAGCCCTGGCGGCGTCTCCTTGATACTATGATCGCGGCTTATTTGTCCAGGATTGTTGACATCTGCAACTGGGAGGGGCCGTACTCCCGAAAATTGAAAGACGATCTGTTCCCGTTTGACGGTGAATCTCTGGGAATACGATGGGGACCATCTCCATGAAATAGTCGATCTCTTCATCGGTACAATGGACGCCTTCAGGATCATCAATTGGTAGGTCGGAGGTGCCGATCATGACTTTGTCGATCATGGGGTAAATCAGCACAATGCGACCGTCTTTGTTCTCGTAGAAGAACTCGTTCTCCCCAATAGCCTCCCTGAGCTCTGGGTTATCCAGGATCAGGTGCGAGCCCTTGGTCCCGCCAATGAAACATGTTTGTGTGCCAATCTCAGCGTTGACCATATCGATCCAAGGTCCACCGGCGTTGATAACAACTTTGGGTTGTACAGAAAGGATCTCACCGCTCAGCTGATCTTTGAGTGTGATCGTGCTACCATCTGCGCCATCGACGGCGACATAGTTCAGTGCGTGGGCTTCTGGGTTGGCAGTTTCTCCATCCAGCACCATTTCGACACATATCCGCTCAGGGGTGTGCATAGCGCCGTCATAATATCGCGCGGTGAAGCGAACTTTGGAATTGAGCTTGGGAAATTCTTTCAGGGATGCACTTCTGGCCTTGAATTGGTGTTTAGGAACAGTGCCTTGCTTGCGGGTGAAGGTGTCGTAGAATAATAGCCCGATTTTAATAACGACCGCTCCGCGCTCGGAAGGTCGATCTAACCACCCCATGAATTTTAAAGGTGCATTGAAAAGTCCAGAGAACCATTTAAAGATCGGAATCACGGTGGGAAGCGGCTTGACATAATGAGGCGCATTCTCGATTAGGCGGTTGCGCTCCTGGACCGCCTCACGTACCAGGCGGAATTCACCGTTCTCCAGGTAGCGAATACCTCCATGCACCATGTGAGACGACGCCGCACTGGCCCCAGAGCAAAAATCACCCTTGTCCACCAAAAGCACGTCCACACCTTGCATTGCCAGATCACGAAAGGTGCCGATCCCGTTGACACCTGCTCCAACGATCAATACCGAGACTTGGGGATTACCTTTGTAGTGAGCAATTATTTCTTGTCGTGTCATGGTATCTGTCATATCTAAGTTGATGCGAACATGATGGGTACATCCATTAATTTCCACAAGGAATACAATCTGGGTATGTCTGCTAAACCTGTGTTGTCTGCCAGTCCAAAACCAAATAAGAAAGCAGTATATGGATGATTGAGTGAGCCCAAAGCAAGATACGATTTAGTTCAACCTGATGGATTTTATACCTAACCGCCACCTACAGCGGGGAACAACTTCACTTCACTCTGCTCTGAAACCATCGTTTCATCTAAATCGACAAGTTCACCGTTGACGACCACCAGATATACTTCGCCTAAGGGAATGTCTGAATCATTCAACACAACCCGTAAGAGGAGTGGGCTGCATCAAGTTCAACCTCCAGCCACTTCTCTTTCTGGGGGTGGTAGAAATTCAGGTGTCCGCCGAGGTAAATTCGCATATTATGTTCGTACGATCCGTGACCCAACCCAGAGATAGTGCTTCGAGCCGTTCACGGGTAGGAATACCGGTTTCCGGGTCCCATCCTTTCAGGCCATAGAGAACGGTCAGGGCGGATTCAAATTCATCTCGTGGGAAGACTTCACCCTCTAATGCTCCGTTTTCCAGCGGGGTGAATAGACGCTCCGGCAGGGTGTCATCCTTGCGAGTGAAACCTTCACGGGCGTTGAAAACGCGGGCCATATTGGTTGCACGTTCTCCGATCTCTAGCAGGTCATCGAGGGTCATATCCCAATTTGTTGCAGCGTTGACAGATTCTAGAACTTCCTCCATAAGAATATAGGAGCGCGGGGCTGGACCGAAGAAACAGTAACCGATCACTTTTTCCAAGCTGGTCAATTTCTCCAATATGTAGAATTGCCGCATCTTTTCGTTGTTTAAGCTTCGAGCTGGTTGGGCTTCAGTGATCCCCAATGGTTGTGCATGTTTAAAGGGTAATGCTTCCTTGTTAGCGAGCATGGTATCGTGTGCCACCACCAGGTGGTCGGCGCCAATCTCCGAGATGGCATATCCCATCCCAACGTTGTATTTGCCGCGCGGCTCGTGCATAGGCAGTTCCTGTCCTTTGACCTGCATGGCGAAAAACAGGGCATCTCCGCCGATCTTCTGGGCGGCTCGCAGGGTGCCCTCGGCCAGCAAATCACCGAGACCCTGGCGTTTGGCAATGCGCTCGACCATTTCCAACATCGCATCCGCGTTGCCGAAGCGCAAATCCAGACCATCAGTATCTTCCAACCCTATCAAGCCATGCTCAAAGCATTCCATGGCAAAGGAGATGGTTGAGCCAGTAGAAATGCTATCCAGCATATACGCGTTGCACATCTCGTTAGCTTTAGCAATCGCTTGTAAATCGTTCACACCGCAATTGGGGCCAAAAGATCCCAAGGTTTCATACTCAGGGCCGCCGTAAACTGAAGCGCGGCCATCCACCGCAACTTCGCGCTTGCAGCGGATTGCACAGGCATAACAGCTGCCCCGGGCTGTGAGTAATTCTCTCTCGTATGCTTCCCACTTGACATCATCCACGTTTTCAAACGCGCCCTGCAAAAAATTCCGTGTGGGTAGGATGCCGCCAGCGTTTAAAGGTTCGACCAGACCGGGGGTACCTGTGTTTTGTAACCCCCAAGATTGGGGGTTCTCTTTGACCCTCTGAGCGAGTTTCCGCCCTAGATTTAGTAAACCTTTAGGATCGTGAGCGATCTTTTGATAGCGAGTATGTCCACGAACAGCTACTGCTCGTAGATTTTTGGAACCCATCACTGCACCCATGCCGTTGCGACCATTGAAATGGCGCAGGTTATTGGTAATTCCTGCAAAGCGGACTAAGTTTTCACCTGCGGGGCCGATTTGCAGCACCTGGATCTTATCGTCACCTAACTCTGCCCGGATCGCTCCCTGGACTTCGGCTGTCAGACGACCCCAAAGATGGCTCGCGGGACGGATTTCCGCTTCGCCATCCTGTAATCCATAAGTACACCGGTTCAGGGGACTTACCATTGACCACAATCGCTTCAAATCCTGCCATCTTGAGTTCTGGTCCCCAAAATCCACCGGCTTCCGATTCACCGTAGCCATTCGTTAAAGGTGAACGGGCAGAGGCCACATAGCGAGTAGCAGTTGAAACCGGTGCGCCAGTCAATAACCCATTTGCCAGGACCAGATACATTTTCCGGAGCAAAAGGCTCAGTGTGAGGCGGCATTTCATTCAACAGAATATATCCTGCCAGCGCCTTGCCACCCGGATAAAGCCGATAAAAATCTTCAGAGAGTTCTTCAACTTCAAGGGAACCACTCGTTAAATTGACACGCAGGACTTGTGTTGTTGATCCATAGTTCATAAATAACCTCTCTCACACTAGCTGGTAGGGTATTGTGGAAGCGGCATGCGGCATTACGCCGACGCGTTCGCCGGGCTGTAAATCCGCTAGGGCGGCATCCACTGCGGTTTGCAAATCCTTAACCGGGTTGAGCAGCAGCGCCCGGGCTAGGTTCTCATCTAGACCGGAGTACAACATCAGGTGGATTTGCGAGGCATCACGTGCTATTTGGAAAGCCTTGTGGGGGCCGATACGGAAGCCTTCGACTTGGAACTGCTCAATGACTTCAGCAAACGATCTTTTTCCCAGTGTCCATTCTTCGTAGTGCCAGCTGCCCGAACCTTCAGGACAGGCAGCGGTAAGGATCATCGTTCCGCCGGGAAGTGTGACCCGCGTTGCGTGCGCCAGCCCTTTTTGAGCCTGGTAAACATTGATATCCTTGGGGTGACCGCCGGGTGAGGAAATCATCAGCCTGTAACTTTGCGAAACCAACACTTGGCAGAGTTGTTGCGAAAGCGGTAAACCTGCCAGAATGACAGCGATAGGATCACCGGCAAGTGCCTCCACAATTTGCCTGTTTTGATTGAGAATAGAATTCAACGCAAGATGGACGCCAATCTTCTGTCCAATCTCTTCCACATCTTGCCGGGCTGGGTTTGTATCGTATTTGCCCAGCTGTGAATCGGGGTGGGTCATCAGCGTATGGTTGCGGTTAATGGTTTCAAGGCCAGAAAGCCCAATGGCCGCGGTTTTGACACCACCGGAAAAACCAACAAACTGGTGCGGCTCGATATTACCGATCACTATCTTGAAATCGGACTGAACGTAGCTCCGGTTCGACCAAATCGGTGTACCGCGTGTGGTTTCGCCGAGGTAAATCAGACCATCATCATCTTCGGCATTGTGGGAAACAACGGTATAGCGCTGCAAGATCTCCGCAGGTAATATTGATGGAAATTCTGCGGGGACCATCGGCGGGTGGGTGCCCACACCTATATATAGCGTAACAGACTGATCGGAGATGCCCATGGAAGTTAGGCGTGCCAGTAAAGGCGGTAAAAGCTGATGATGCGGCACTTGGCGTGTCTTATCATTGATGGCAATCGCCACAGATTTCGATCCAGAAAACGCAGCCCAATTCACATCCCCGAGTAAATTGTCCAGTGCAGACTGAACTACTTTTAGGGGATTTCCTGCCGCGCTGACATCAGGTGGCTCGATAATATCCACACCGATGTCATCGGGAAGATCGATCGTCAGAAATGAGAACCCATATGGAATGCGAATGTCCATCACAAATATATAAGTTAGGACTGCCGGTCCTCAGAGGATCAGCAGTCCTTCAGGGAACATGATTTTAAACGTTTACTATGCGCTGCGATATAACTTTGTCAGCACAAAATCATCGTGACGTAAAGTCTCGGCACTGGTCAGGCGGCCATTGACGGTGTGGGCCATCATCTCCATGACACGATCAGCAGCTCCATCCAGATTGTACTCGAAGCGCAGCAGACCGGTGAGATCGACGTCGATGTGCTCCGACATAGTTTCAACCGTAAGTGGATTCGCAGATAATTTGATGACCGGCAGCACTGGATTGCCAACAATATTCCCCTGTCCGGTGGTAAATAGATGCACTCCTGCACCTGCAGCGCAACACAAAGTGACCATTTCAGCAGCCGCACTGGATGAATCCATGAAATGCAGACCGGGATTTGTGGGCTCTTCCGCTGGTTCAAGGAACCCTACCACCTTGCTGCGTCCCATCTTCTCAATATTACCCAAAGCTTTCTCTTCAATGGTAGAAAGGCCGCCGCGGATATTACCTTCGGTGGGTTGGGAACCCATCAAGCTGACACCCTGCGATTGCACCAAGTCCTGATAATTATCGAATGCGGCTTTGAATTGAGCTGCAATCTCGGTGGTGGCACATCGCTCCATAATTATATCTTCGGCGCCGGTGACTTCGGTCGTCTCGCCAAAGATGAGCGTGTTACCCATTTCCTCCAAGCGGTCAAAGACCCGACCTACTGTGGGATTCGATGCCAGCCCACTGGTTGTATCGGATTCACCACATTTGGTTGAAACCCATAGGTCCTTCCAATCCACTGGGACGCGTGGAAGGGCTGAAGCATAGTGCACGAACTCCTTGGCCTTCCGGGAAGCTTTCTCGATGGTTTTTAGGTCACCGGAGCGTTCAATGCTGAAACTTGCTACTCGTTTCCCGGTCTCAGCAATTTTATTGGCGATGTAATCGGTCCAGTTCGGTTCGATACCGATGACAATCACTGCTGCAACATTTGGGTTACTACCAGTTCCTATCAATGTGTTGAAAGTCAGATCGAGGTCATCCCCAAATTGCAGCCGTCCATAAGGGTGGGGAAGGGCTAAGGTGCCACGGATCAGGTTGCCTACACCTTCGACGGCGGCATTAGAAATGTCGTCCACGGACACGATCAAGACATGATTTCGGATACCGATACGGTTGTTTTCACGGCGATAACCGGTCAGAGGGATATCAAAATAGTTTGTCATTGTAAATACTCCTAATGCTCAATAATCTGCGGTTCCCCAGACCAACGCAGACTAGCGATGTTATGGACGTGGACATGCGCTCCAACAGCGATCTTTCTGGTGGCATATCCAATCGGGCGACCGTACTCGATGATATGCTTCTGAGTTTCTATGTCCCGCATGGCAACTTTGTGTCCTAGTGGTACGTTATCTACCATACTAATTTCGGTAACGTTTTCACCTTCCAAGGTCACGGCTTGAATTACTTCGCCAGCCTTCAAGTCCATGGCGGAAACACCGACATCATCATCGGCTTTGTGTAATAAAATACCTTTTTTCATATTCCTTTTCTCCTATAAAAATCCATTAACTCACTTTCAGATACCTGTCAGTCTCAGCACTCTGGGCGTGTATAAATTCAATCCATTTCTACTTCCACATCTTTACTTGTACATTATTTGGGAGATCCGATATCACTCCATTTTTAATAGATAATTCCAACCCGGGCAGTGTGATCCCCGTGATTGGTTCCCCGAACACCCACACTTCACTTAGCTGGATGTCAGGTTCTAATTCACCTGTATGTTGGACTGCCGGTCCGAGGGGAAGGAACGTTCCTGACCGCCCAAAAACGGGGATATGTTCCAGTGGGACGGTGCGCTCGATCAGTTGGGGACCTTCGAAGCGCATGCCGCTCCAAAGATCATACCAATCACCCATGGGTAAATAAAACCGCACCTTGTTCTCCGGGACTAGGACTGGCACGACTAATAGGGTTGGGCCAAGCATGTATTGCTCTTCGAACCCCCAGGCCAGGGGGTCTTCAGGAAATGCCAGGGGCATGGCGCGCATCACAGGCAGTCCATTCTGGCTAGCTTCCAGAGCGCACGCTTGTAAGTAGGGAATCAATTGATATCGCCAGGCCAACCATTTTTTGATGATGGCTTCGGCTTTTCCGCCGTAAATCCAAGGCTCACGTTGACCCGCCCCATGGAAACGGGTGTGTGACATCATAACTCCGGCCTGTGCCCAACGGACGTATAAATCTGGAGGCGGGTTGCCCACCGCGAACCCACCGATATCATGACTGTAATACGGTCCGCCGCTCATGCCATAAGAGAGTCCGCCGCGAATACTGGCAGCTAAACCTTCCCAATCACATTGGGGATCGCCGCCCCATTGCATCGGGCAGCGTTGACTGCCAGCCCAGCCCGCCCGTCCCCAAACCATGGCACCATCGCGGCTATACGTCTTCGTGGCATCATAAACGCACTGGTTATAGAGCAGTGAATAGACGTTATGCAAACGCCTCCCCGTGTCACCGTTATGGGCCACCACATCTTCAGGGATCGATTCGCCATAATCGGTCTTCATCACACTCACGCCGATATCGAAGAGGGGTTTATGGGCTTCGCCATACCATCGATAAGCATCCGGATTAGTGAAATCGATAATCCCACTCGGCGGAAGATGGGGAAAGGTAAAATCATTAGAATCCGGCAGCCATCGATGAATGTAGGGTTTTCCATCTTTTGTCAGGAGTAAATACTTCCTTTCAGCTAATTCCGTAAATTGAGGGTTCTTCACGGAGATGTAGGGATATTCCCACAGGCACAGCTTTAAATTCTCCTCCTGTAGTCGACCCACAAATCCTGCTGGATTGGGGTATCGATCGGCATCCCACTGAAAATCGAAGCGGGTCTCCATCTTGTGCCAGGCGCGGCCATCTAGCACCAACACATCACAAGGAATTTTGTGCTCGCGTAATTTTTGGGCAACCTCCAGGGTTTCTTCCGCTGTTTTGTAATACGCTCGAGACATCCAGACGCCATAGCTCCAGCGCGGCAGTTCCTTCGTCCGGCCAGTCAGGGCGGTGTATTTTGCGAGCATATCCGCAGGTGAATCAGCGGCTAGTAAGAACAAATCCAGGTCTTGATCATGCACCTTCAAGATATAGCTGCGATGTGACCATTGGGGATATCCCACGGCATGGATAACCCGTGAAGTAGTATGGGTGAACAGCCCCCACCCAGCGGGACTCCAAGCGAAGGGGATATTTTTATAGGAGAGTTCGGAATTCAGTGTGGTTGCGTCTTCGTTCCATGAATCGACCAAATGCCCTTTTCGGTTGAGGGGGCCAAATTTTTCACCCAAACCATAAACCGGGCTGCCGCTGCGAAGCGCAAATGACGCCAGCCAGGCATTCTCGCTCTTGGCAAAAGGCAGCCAGCGTAAATTCCCTAGGAAAGCTCGATCAGTGACCGATTCCAGTACCGTTTGCTCCCCTTTCTTAAAGATAATTCGCATGGGGGAGGTCAACAATTCAAAAGTCACATCCCCTAACGCTGCCTGGTATCCCGCGCGCGTTTCAGAGACGCTCACATCCAAGTTGTCTGTGGGGGGTGTCGTGATAAGGCCGTAATCTGGTTTATCCTGGACATTCAGTTGGATGCGGACAACCCCTGGAGCAAAAAAAGTTACATCCAATGGGCCTACCAGGGTTGAAAAACGGGCCCCGTTCGGGAGCTCTTCATGATAAGAGAGGCTCTCGATACAATGGAAACCCTCTTGGATTTTTAGGCTTTTTTGATTCAGGAACATGATTTGTTAATCGTATCGAGTCTCATCCCAGAAACTGCTGAATTTCTGAATGCCTTCTTGGGTATAGGGGTGGTGGAAACCATCCTGGTAGACTGCCAGTCCGGCAGTGACGATATCAGCACCAGCAACAGCGGCATCGATAATCTGGCGGGCGTTGCGGACTGCAGCCACGATAATCTCGGTGTCAAAATCGTAGTTATTGCGAATGGTGACGATATCGTCGATAAAGCCATGTGTCTCCTCGCCGTTGGATTCTTTCCATCCGATGAAGGGAGAAACATAATAAGCGCCGGAGCGCATCGCCTGGAGGGCCTGCATGGCAGAGAAAATCAAGGTGCAGTTGACCCGGATACCTTGCTTAGTCAGGGTTTCGATAGCTCTGAATGCGGTTTCCATGCATTGGATTTTTATAACAAAATTGGGAGAGATAGCTGCCAGTTTCTCGGCTTCAGGTACTATCTCTTCATAATTCATATAGTGAGGATTGACTTCCACAGAGATAGTTTTATCCGTCCCTTCTACCAGTCTGGCGATTTCCCGTATCACCGTTAGAAATGGTTTGCCGGACACCTGCACGTGGCGAGGATTGGTGGTGACACCATCGATATTGAACGTATTGAGAGCGTATCGAATCTCCTCGACGATTGCACTATCTAAAAAGAATTTCATTCATATCTCCTTAATTGATCCCGCTTGCGGGAGAGTCATCTCGAAGTGGGATAATTCTTGAAATAATGGTGTGCATCGGTAGAAAATGCCGACCCATGCACGCCTGTACATCCTTACCTGAATATGAAGTTTACTTCAAACCCGTTGTAGCAATACCGGTGGTGATATTCTTTTGCAGGAATGCAAAAACAACCGTGATGGGTAGCAAGGTCAAGACTGTCATTGCCAGTATCAAGTGCCACTGCACATTGAGTTCACCCTGGAACGAGTTAAGACCCACTTGTAGCGTAAACATCTCACTACGACTCAAAACGATCAGGGGCCAGAGGAAGTCATTCCAACGCCACATGACTGAAAAGATCGCCAACACAGCTAGGGCAGGTTTTGACAGGGGTAGAATAATCTGCGAGTAGATGCGCCACTCACTGGCACCGTCGATGCGGGCGGCATCGAGCAATTCGTCCGGGATGGTGAGCATATATTGACGCAGCAGGAATACACCTGTCGGGGTAGCAGCACCTGGCACAATCACACCAAGCAGGTTATTATTCCAACCTACTTCGGTAATGACAAGGAATACCGGCACCAACACAACTGATAGCGGCACCATCAACGTGCTGATCATAATTAGGAAGATGAGATCGCGTCCCGGAAAATTGTACTTGCTCAAGGCAAACGCGGCCATACTGTTGACCAATAATGTAAGTATTGTGGCTACGATCGTCACAATAACACTGTTGCGAAGATACCGAGCAAAGTTGAAGCTTTGTATACCTTCAATATAATTGTCCAGTCCAAAGTAAACACTTTCAACTGGTTTACGATCTTCGATATTTACCTTGAAGATTTCACCGGGGTTTTGGGGGTCGATCATCTGCGCTTCCAAACCAACGCGGCGGGTCTGGGCCAACACCGCGGTTGAGCCGTCTTCGAGGGTGACTTCATATAAGGGCAGCGGTTCGTCGTATCCTTCGATTTCGACGGTCTCTTGCCGATACGGCAGCAAGCGCGGCGGGAATTTGACGACTTCGGCCGAAGATTTGAAGGAGGAGAGCACCAACCAAACGACAGGTACAAACATGATGATCACGCTCAAGCCCAAATACAGATAGGTGATCATGTCGGTGATGTGTAGCTTGTTGCCGCCCCGCGTTCTAGAGAGGAAATCCCAGATGTTACTCATTTCACTGTTCCTCCCGCCTCATCAGTTGTTGTATCAAGGTTAATATAATGAGCACACCGGCCATCAATAAAGATGCGGCTGCGGCTAATCCAAATTGTTTGCTGGGGCTGGAAAATCCCTTACTGTAGATGTACTGAACCAGATAAAGCGTTGCCGTTCCAGGACCTCCCCCGGTGAAGGCAAAGACCAAATCAAATATTTGAACGGCGCGGATCAATGAAAGCACCAGTACCACAACCATCTGCGGCATCAGCAGCGGCATGGTGATATTGGCAAAAGTATTCCATTGGTTGGCGCCATCAATCGAAGCTGCCTCATAAAGGTCAGACGGGATCGATTGCAGACCGGCCAATAAAATTAGGGTATAGAAGCCCATGAAAGCCCAGACACTGATGATGATCACCCAAAAACGAGCCCACTGGGCATCAACTAAAAATGGAACCTTATCGTATCCCAGTGAGACAATGATTCCATTCAGCAAGCCATTCTCCTGCAATATCCATTTCCAAATCAGGGCAACAACAATAGGGGATAACAACACGGGATAGAAATAAACACTGCGAAAAAACCCCCGGGCTTTGATCTTCTGGTTCAGTACAAGAGCGGTGCCCAGCGAAGCCAGCACCATCAAACCAACCTGGAAAATTACATAGCCGGCCGTGTTGAAGACCGCCCGCCAGAACAGATCTTCCCTGCAGGTATTCGGGTCTAAAAAGTTCTCGCAGCTCGTTAGCTGCTCGAAATTTGCCGTTCCAACCCAAGGTCGTTGGTCTGGGAAAAATTCTGTCCCTCCCGTAAAGGCATAAACGAAGTTCAGCAGCATGGGAAAGAGGATAAAAATGCCAAAAATAAGCAGGTTCGGCAGCACGAAGATATAAGGCATACCGCGGATTCCGATCCAACCTTGTATAGTACTGAAGATAAGATCAAGAATCGAAACAAAAAAACCAAGGATTGAATCGATAAGACGACCAAAGAAATCTCCAACCGATCCCGTTACTGATTGCACAGTCATCGGAGAAATTCCCTCCTATTGGGGTAAGGAACTGGATTTCTTGTTGCTTCCGTTCCGTGACAGCTTATACAGGGAAGGGATTTCCCGTACAACGGGAAATCCCTATTAACTAATAAACTTATCTACGGCGTCGCTTCAGCGATAGCATCGTCGATATCTTGCTGTAGACGAACCAATGCTTCATCGAGGCTGAGTTCACCCGTCAGGTACTGGGCAATGCGGTTGGCACTATTGCGATAGTAAGCGAAGGCGAAGGGATGCACATTGAGACCTACAGCCTGATCTTGCAGCTTGGGCACTTCAGCAGTGTAGGCTGCCAGGGCACCCAGCACCGATGCATCGTCGGTCTCGAAGTCTACACCAGACGAAGCAACTTCGTTCTGCGCGGGGAGTGACAGCGTGCCAGCTGAGAAAGCGCCATAGTTCTCGGCCTGGATCAGGAACTCTACCAGCAGAGCAGCCGCTTCGGGGTATTCGGTGTCCGCAAAGGCTACCACTGCAGAACCACCTGCCACGCCAGTAGAACCACCTTCACCCGTTGGGTTGGGTACTACCACCCAATCGAAGGCATCGCCGACATCGTTGGCCAATCCATTGATCTGCCAGGAGCCGGACATGCACATCACCAGGTCTGCTGATTTGAACCAATCGATACAGTTGTTGAGACTGTCGCCGACCAGCCAGACCTCAGATGGCGTAATGCCTGCTTCATGCCAGCTGTTGAGGGTTTCAGCAAAAGCGCGGAAACCGGGTGTGTCAACTGTGAAGTTGCCATCGGCATCGATCAGGGTGGCACCCATGCTCATGGCCGGGCCGGCAAAACGGTGACCTGTCCGGTCGATGGAGAGAGCGTACTGTGTGCCAGTTGCTTCCGCCACCGCCGTAGTTGCTTCGGTCCAGTCGGCCCAGGTAGCGCCTTCACCCGGCATCTCAACACCGGCCTGATCGAACAGGGTTTTGTTGACATAGGGGCCAGTGACAGTGTAGGCATCCGGGTATCCACCGTAGCCCAAGGCTTCCAAAACCGGGGCCGGGAAGTTGGTTACATAGTAAGCAGAATCACTCATGTAGCTCCGCAGGTCCAGCAGTTTGCCAGCGTAAGCACCAAAGTTGGTGATGCGGGCTAGGTCGGGACCTTCCCCGGTTTCCACCTGAACCGGTAGCTGTTCGTCGATCGTGGCATACGGCACTACGTCCAGAACTACATTGATATCCGGGTACATTGCCATGAAGTCATCCAGGATGGGCTGCATCACATCGGCCTCGACTCCATCTGCATAGTAGGTGAAACGTAGCTCAGCCGGACCAATGGGTGCTGCTTCAGCAGGGGCTTCACCCATGGCTTCAGCGATAGCATTGTCGATATCTTGCTGTAGACGAACCATTGCATCGTTGAGGCTGAGTTCACCCGTCAGGTACTGGGCAATGCGGTTGGCACTATTGCGATAGTAAGCGAAGGCGAAGGGATGCACATTGAGACCTACAGCCTGATCTTGCAGCTTGGGCACTTCAGCAGTGTAGGCTGCCAGGGCGCCCAGAACTGATGCATCGTCGGTCTCGAAGTCTACACCAGACGAAGCAACTTCGTTCTGCGCGGGGAGTGACAGCGTGCCAGCTGAGAAAGCGCCATAGTTCTCGGCCTGGATCAGGAACTCTACCAGCAGAGCAGCCGCTTCGGGGTATTCGGTGTCCGCAAAGGCTACCACTGCAGAACCACCTGCCACGCCAGTAGAACCACCTTCACCCGTTGGGTTGGGTACTACCACCCAATCGAAGGCATCGCCGACATCGTTGGCCAATCCATTGATCTGCCAGGAGCCGGACATGCACATCACCAGGTCTGCTGATTTGAACCAATCGATACAGTTGTTGAGACTGTCGCCGACCAGCCAGACCTCAGATGGCGTAATGCCTGCTTCATGCCAGCTGTTGAGGGTTTCAGCAAAAGCGCGGAAACCGGGTGTGTCAACTGTGAAGTTGCCATCGGCATCGATCAGGGTGGCACCCATGCTCATGGCCGGGCCGGCAAAACGGTGACCTGTCCGGTCGATGGAGAGAGCGTACTGTGTGCCAGTTGCTTCCGCCACCGCCGTAGTTGCTTCGGTCCAGTCGGCCCAGGTAGCGCCTTCACCCGGCATCTCAACACCGGCCTGATCGAACAGGGTTTTGTTGACATAGGGGCCAGTGACAGTGTAGGCATCCGGGTATCCGCCGTAGCCCAAGGCTTCCAAAACCGGGGCCGGGAAGTTGGTTACATAGTAAGCAGAATCACTCATGTAGCTTCGCAGGTCCAGTAGTTTGCCAGCGTAAGCACCAAAGTTGGTGATGCGGGCTAGGTCGGGACCTTCCCCGGTTTCCACCTGAACCGGTAGCTGTTCGTCGATCGTGGCATACGGCACTACGTCCAGAACTACATTGATATCCGGGTACATTGCCATGAAGTCATCCAGGATAGGCTGCATCACATCGGCTTCGACCCCATCCGCATAGTAGGTGAAACGAAGTTCGACGGCATCTGCAGCCGCCGGCTCTTCTTCAGCGGCAGGTTCTTCGACTGCTGGCTCCTCAACTTCAGCAGCCGGTACTTCGGGGGCTTCAGTAGCCTCTTCACCGCCGCCGCAGGCAGTTAGCAGCATGGCAAAAGTCAGTAGCAAAACAAATAGTAATCTCTTCATGATCAGTCTCCTTCTTGTATTAGGTTAGTGAAACAAATTTATCTATGATGGTATTTATTTCGTGCAGTAGGCACCTCCTCAATTGGTAAGTTGAACGATTGGAATTTGCAGTAATCGTGCAAATGCAACGAGGACATCAGTGTGGTCACCATACGTGATAGAGATGTGATGTTCCAATCCTTCAGCCAAAATCATATCTAGGACTTCTTTTGCTGGTCGGTCAAATTGCAGCAAACCCGATGTGCCGGAGAAACTCTTGGGACCGCGCATGATTTCCCCGCGCCCGATGACCAGCCTGTATTCTCCGGATGACTCCGTCAAACGGGCAACGGTTACTGGACCGGGTTTTAGGGTGAACTCAAACAATAAGGGGAGTCCCCGGTTTGAGTGAGTCGTGACTCCCCGTGGTTCCTGTGGATCCGCCATCGAGAGCGGCGCCAACCCGCAGTGCCAAATAACCAGCGCGTCGCGTAGCTCATCAAGCGAAACCATATCCGTCCCAAAGGCAGGTTCTTCGCTGATCGATTGGAGGATCATCTGCGTGATGGTACCGTTGACATCGGCTTCGCAACTACAGGGAATCATCTCATCGCTCATCATAGACATGGCTCCGCAAGCCGCGCAGCCTAATTCGGTGAAGAATTCGGGCCAACAACGAACCGCGTAACCGTTTATTTCTTTTTGAGCGGCGATTTGCTGCAACGCGGCATATACGCTCAAGGTGCTGCGAGTGGCAGTGGGCTCGAGTTCGTCGAGGCCGGTTACTTTTTCGCTGAGTTGCGCCTGGATGGTGTCGATACGGCTGGCTTCGATCTGCCGGGCCAGCGGAAATATGTCTTTGATGAGGTTAAATTGCACCACTTCCAGCCCGAATATCTGCATAATGAGGTCTGGATCGAGCAGGCAGGTCTCGAAACCTTCTGGATTTTCGCCCACGCGCCCCAAGCGGGAAGTTCGTAATGCGTTACGAGCGCGCCCGGCCAGAGCAAGAGAAAGAATCTTTTCCGGGGCCTGAGGATCATCGGGAGGGGCGAAAATGGTCTCATAGCGGTGCCCGGCGCGGGTCAATGCATGAGCCGCCAGGTTGATGCCGCATAAAGAGTTGAGCCGCAGGCGTCCCCCAGTATGATCTTCAGGGATAGCCCAAAGCATGATGGGGGCATCGATCATGTCAACCAGGCTCATGATCATACTGCTGTCTGCAAAGGTCGCCTGGAAGATCAGCAGCATATCGGGGGGGGAGGCGGCAAGGGAAAGGGCGATCTTTTGCGCGCTTTGCAGGTCGGTTATCAATTCTGCCTGGCCGTCTAATGTGACAGTCATCTGCGAAAGGTGCTTGCGTGCTGTGTCACTGGCTTCTTTGGCAAACTCAATATCGAAAGTCGTTCGTGCAATGGGAAGAAATGCAACGCGTGGCTTTTGCACTAGAGACCTTCTTTTTGTTGGTAAAAGAATGTGGTCAAAGCGAGGGCCGCAGCGCCGATAACGCCAGCCCGCCAGCCAAAGCTGGTGACCTCGAGTCTCACCTTTTCACCTAACCCAGCAAATGCTGCTTCTCTCATCCTGGCTTCAGCGATGGGCAGGATCAAGTCACTTCCTTGGGCAAACATCCCCCCAAGGATGATCAATTCAGGGTTGAGTACATTCACCAGATTAGCCAGGGCAATACCCAGATAGCAGGATCGATCCGCAATAAATTGCTGCGCAATTTCATCCCCATCAGTGGCTGCCGAAAAGATCTGATCTATTGGGGATCGTTCATCGCCTCGTTTTAAATATGTGGCCAGGGTACTATCTGGATGAGATGCAGCTAATTTTTCAGCATGTCGAATCCAGACCGGTTCAGACAATAAAGTTTCAAGACACCCTGTATTGCCGCAGCTACAGGTCTCGCCACCTTGTGGAATGATGGTTGTGTGTCCAATCTCCCCGGCACCAGCACCGCTGCCGCGAAATACTTGCCCATTTACAACAATGCCCGAGCCTACACCGATTCTTCCGTAAACGAAGGCCAGAACGCCGACTCCCTGACCATCCCCGAAGAAGGCTTCAGCCAAGGCCATCGTGCGAACATTGTTATCCACACAGACGGGTAAATCAAGTTGAATTTCCATTAAGTGCTGGATAGGAACATTTTCCCATCCTAGCCGGGGGGCAAGAACGTTAATGCCCTCTTCGTAATTCACCAAACCCGATGCTCCTACACCAATACCAATCACTTTCTCCCGTTCGATATTGCTCTTTTGGATTGTTAATTCGATCAACCGAACAATATCCTTAATCACAACATCTGGCGGAGTATTGAGATCAAATTTTGCTATTTCGCCGTTGATAATATCGGCGAACAGATTTGTTATAGCTACTCTGAATATCCCCACACCAATATGCACACCAACCGCATAACGAGCTGAAGGTACCAATTGCAGCATTCTCCTTGGTCGTCCAACACTTCTGCGTTTCTCAGGGGTCTCAACTTGTTCTTCTAGAATGATTCCTTGATCAAGGAGTTCGGACATTAAATTCGTGATTGTTGTGTTGGAGAGAGATAATTTCTCCGCTAACTCAACCCTGGAGATCGGACCATCTTGTAAAAGACTGAGTAATATTGCCCGTATATTGTGAGATTTCACCAGGTTAATATTACTGCCTAAAAGATTGTTCGATTTTGTCATGAGGATAATGGGAGGAGAATGCCTGACAGCATACACTACAATTATTTTTTCAACTTGATTAAATAATTGTAGATTAAAATTTGAATGCCTGTCAAGGTTTCCGTTTAATGTTTAATTTTTCACGATCGGCCATGAAGAATGCTGATCTGTTTTCAAAATTTCCGTACCAAAAGGGATGAAACGTACAATTTTATGTTTCTATCGCCGCCCATGTTTGGAGCTGGATATATAGTGTATAAGAAATGATGTAGGAAATGCGCTTGGTCTTAGGCAACAAACCAGTTTGAAAGAGCGAATAAAAGACCATCAGTTCTTCGTAAATTCCAATGATGCCATTCCGCGTGACCCCATCTACACCGCATATCTCTCACGCAGGTACCCTCGCCATCAGCCCTTCCACAACGATATGCCGAAGGGACGGGACATCACTCAGCACACTGTTCTAAAACTCGAAGATCCCATCATCTATGCTTTGCATCAGCGACCTGCTCACTCAAGGGAAAGCACGGCATCAGCCGCTAACCAAAATAGTTGCTCACGAACATCGGAACGAGATTGCCAGCCCCGATTGTCCCATTCCGTTCCGCTTAGATCATCACCCGCATACAGGATTTGTCCAAATGGGACATTGCGGTATTGGGAAACTGCCATCAGTCCCGCAGCTTCCATTTCAACTGTGAGGCAGCCTTCTTCCTTGCGCTTCTTAATCTTGGTGATCGTTTCTCTATAGGGAGCATCCGTAGTCCATGTCTTGCCCATAAGAAAGGGGATCCCTCGTTCATTCAACATATTGACGAGAGATTCTAAAACGGTCTTGTCAGCCTGGACCTCACGTGCTGGTGGAAGATAATGGTAAGAAACTCCTTCGTCTCTCACAGAAGCGGATACTACGATCAAATGTCCTGGAACGATCTCTTTCTCGAGCACACCGCATCCCCCGCAGGCAACAAACTTGCTGCAGCCGAAAGCAATTACTTCCTCAAGGATTCCTGCTGCCAGCGCAGCCCCAATTCCGGGATGAAAGAAAGCTAAACGTTGCCCCCTGTATTCGATTTCATACACAGGATGCGGGCCATCCTCCCAACGATTCTCAACGAGCATTTTGGCATCATGCTCTGAGACTATTTTTTCGATAACATCTATGAAGAAGCAAATTACACAATGTTCTGGCATATCGCGTTTTCTATTGACCTGTGACGGCTCAATGAACGCCTCATGTGTAGGATCATGCTCAAGGATTGGATAGGTCATTTGAATCTACTTCAAGCCCATAACGGTTGCATCACCTGCCGTAGGATCTCCTGCTTCTCAAAAGCGTTTTGCTGCTCGGACCAGGACGTGTCCCCGCAGTTCTCTCCTGGCAGCACGTGTTGGATTTTCTTCTTGGTCATCAATTCTCCATCCTCCCCTTTGAATTACCCTCATCTCTCTAATATTCATTTCCAATTTTACTAATTTCCATCTGCACCTGCGACTTTCACAATTTCCAGCCTTCCTCGCTCAATATCAGTATATAATAAATTGATACTGATTTCTACTATCAGCCTTCTTATATTTAATGGGGATGATACACTTGAAAGATAATGAAACCAACCTCTTCCCGACTTGCCTGACCGAGATATCCTTAAAATACAACTAAGTATCTGTAAATCAGCTCAATTTCTAGCTGTATAGTTTGACATTTATCATTTACTTACCGTTAAATTTCCTTAGCTTCATCTTAATGTAGAGACAATCATGGGCGATATGTATAGCGAACTTAAAAAATATAATGGGCAAAAATGTTTCACATTAACGCGGAATAATCCTGCAGTCATGTATATCGATGATTGGAAAGTGACGATTGTTTATCCCAGTGGAAACTCGCTTGAAATTCCTCGACCAATGATAATGGAAGCAATCCATAAGCTCCAGGCGCAGGGATACCTCACTCTTGAGGAGGTTCATGAAGTTATCACACAACGTAATGGCCCGCGGACAGATCGTTTAATGGCTGTGTTGCGCGAATTACCAGGTGTTACATTCACTTCATCCCCTCGGGTGCTGTATTATTCACAAAAGTAACATTACAGGAGCATCTGTGCCCAAAAACAACAACGAAATCGAGAAACGCCTCTGGGATGCCGCCGATGAGCTGTGCGCCAACTCCAAACTGAAATCCTCCGAGTATTCGGTCCCGGTCCTCGGTCTGATCTTCCTTCGCTACGCTGACTGCAAATTCACTCAGGCTGAACAAGACCTCGCCCTCGTAGAAACGCAGCATGCTGCGTCTCCTCGATCGTCCTTTTCGCCATCCCGCCGCGGTTGGGACGAAAACGGAAATCCCACGCTGCAGACGCTGCGCCGCCTGGGAATTGATCTGCCTGAGGCAATCAATTTAATTCAAAGGAGCTAACGATGAACGCTATGATACAAGAAATGACCGTTCAGGACTATGATGAGATTCGTGCGTTGTGGCAAGAATCAGAAGGAATAGAGCTTAGCGAAGTGGATTCAAAAGCCGATATTGCTCGCTTCCTCAAACGGAATCCGGGACTCAGCTTTGTGGCCCGCGACAACGGGCAGCTCGTGGGCGTCGTCCTCTGTAGTCATGATGGCCGGCGTGGTTATATTGACCAATTGGCTGTACGAAAGTCTCATCGTCGCCAGGGAATTGGTAAGGGATTGGTAGACCGCTGCCTGTATAACTTAATGCGTAGTGGCATCCATAAATGGCATCTTTTTGTCCTCGAAGACAATCAGGACGCCATCGCTTTCTGGAAAAAGCTGGGTTGGGCAAAACGGATGAAACTGGCAACGATGTCGCTAAATCAGGTTAATAGAGATTGAACCTGAGGGGCATGTCATGAAAATGAGTATTCTGATATTTGGTGGATCGGGGAAGATAGGCACGGCTGTTGGCTGGGACTTGGGCAAAGTAAATGATGTAGCGTAGTGGGCCTCATTGTACGATGGGAGGATGCGCTTTTTGCCCGGCTGTGGCAACCCTGCTATTGATTTTACAGCGCTAGAGATGCACAGGTCCAGGTTGGAAGATCGCCTCCTCTTTCAACTTTACTGGTCTCTTCTCCTTGATTTTCTGTTGAAACATCCGATAACGCGCAGCTTTAACACTCAGTTTAAGCAGGGCGACTAATGTCCAGCATATAAAGATTGCGCCCAGACATATCAGCGCCAGGCCAAGCCAATCAAGAGCAGTAATACCTTAAATCACCGTTATTCCTTCGTCTGCAGACGAATATAGAGATAAATTCCAGGCTACTGCTGCATCCACCCTCGTCATCAGCTCTTCCACAACGATATGCCTAAGGGACGGGACACCACTCAGCACCTTGTTCCATACATCGATTATTCCATCATCCTTGCTCTGCATTAGCGGTCTCAGCTGTCTTGAGAGGTGGTTCAGGTTTCGATTCCCCTCTAAGCTCATCGCCGCCACTTCTACATACTCAAACTCCCCCGTCGTTCTCATAAAAGCCGCTATCATGAACTGCCGCAGCAGCTGGTATAACGGTCCCTGGAACGGGCATCCCTGATTCCCGTCAAATGTTTGCAGAACAATCCCTGCCTTCTCCAAATACTCCCAGTAGTGTCTGTTACGGTGCCGTTTGCTGCTCTATAAGTTACACTTTTTTTCCTGTTGCGGGATCGTTCACTATATCCAGCCCCCGGCACACTTCCTGCTCCTCCTTGCTGCCGTTGGCATGGGCGCTGCAGCGACCATAGTTGCGTTCAGTGTACTTCCATTCAACCAGCGCGGCACTCCTATTCCTATCTCGTCCATCGTAAAATATCGCCGTATCGATGCTGGTGCGGTTTTGCCCTCTCCCTTGTATACCTGAACTATCCCGCCATACGGGCAATGTGCATTGGCAAAACCCCATACCCAACAAGACAAATCTTAACTCTTTTATTTGCCCCGACACACAAGATAATTCACATTGAATACCACGGCTTGCCATTGTTTACATTGTGGATAAATACACAAGGATAACTCTGTTGAGGAAAGGGTGTTTTGTTTATTGCTCAATTGTCCTTCTACAAGGAGGCAGACATGACTAAAACAACTTTCTATGGTTTGAGCTAAGCATGCAAAATATTGCTACGCTCGCTTAACAACTCCAGTAACCATACCGGCTCTCCGGATCCTGAGGTAGCTTTCTAGCGATCCTGGCTTTGGCTGGTTGATCGGCTCGGGTTATGACTACAAGGACTCCCTGTCGGGAAGTATGCCAGCAGGCTATAGAAATTGGATCGGAACTAGATCGACTAAATCTCGATCCGCTGGGTATTTGAGGCCAACAATGCCAAGTGATCAGCCTTCGATCATCTCACAATTTTAAAGTATTACTAGCCACATAATGCCAGGTTGGTGTTCCTTGGAGATACTTTACACGAGTTAGGTTCACCCAGTCACACGAAACAGTTGAAAGGACCAAAGGTTATGAGGGACCTGAATTTAAATAGAATACTGTTTTTCAAAATGGTTATATTGTTAGTTGGTTTCATCACAACGTCTTGTTCTTCGTTCTCCAAGGTACCAGCAGCAGAGTTAGAGCGGATCGTAAATCGCGATAGTGTGCCATTTGACGTTCAGTCGATTCCAGATGAGGTTTTAGACCATCTTGCATCAAATAGAGTTCTACTTGTTGGTGAAAACCATTTTCTTCGCGAGCACCGTGAGTTGATGGCGGAGTTGCTCCGTGAATTACATGCCCGGGGGTTTCGCCAATACCTGTTCGAGTGGACCCAGGCGGCCGATTGGCTGCTTGCTGACTACGTCAATGAAGGTGGTCTAGAGCCCGATTGGATACCTCCCCACGACATTGGCGGAGTCACTCTGACGGCTATCCGCGACTTCAATCGAACGCTGCCGGAAAACGAACGCATTCGGGTGCACGCGATTGACGTCCATCTTCCGGATTACGGTGGTGCAGAATCCTGGGTTTACATTATAGAGGCGATGTCGAAACACCTACCTAATCCAGGTCCCCTCTCAAAGTTTTTACAAGACAACCACGGCAATCCCGACAGCCACACAGCCCAACTCGAGACTCTGCAAACCGAGCTGCAAGCCGATCGATCCGAACTTATCACCTCCTGGGGTGAGTACTGGTACGACACTGTCGTAGAGATGGTTGAGGTTGAGATGAAAAGCATTCCAGTGCGCGCTATCAGGGAGAGCAACTATGATGAGTCAGTGCGCCTACGAGAGGAAGCCATTAAGCAGTTGGCTGACCGCAGAATACAGAGCAGTCCGCACGGTACGGTAATCAACTTTGGCTCCACCCATGCGCAAAAGAAGCGACTCTGGGGTACCGACATAGAGTGGTTGGGAGATTTTCTGGTCCACAAAAGCGAAATCACTGGCGGTTCAGTCATTACGTTGTGGGTCGCGTCGGCACATATTGTATCCGCTCCTGGAAGCGGGAACCCGGACTTTGACTTGACATCTTCCCCCGAAAACGAACTTCTCCGCGTGATGGAGCAGACCTGGCCAGACCAGATTGTCTTCCTGCCGCTCGACGACCCAATATTCCAAGACGGAAGAATCCCGATTAACTCCTCCGGAGAAATATATGTAGCCAGCCCCCAGCGGTATTTCGATGCGTTCATATTACTGCCGCGAGCACATCGGGACTTCGTCGGCGATTGAATGCCGGGCGAGGAGTGTGCGATCTTATTGCCTTCGTGATCTTCATCTACACCGATTGGCAGCTTTGCCCCCTATTGTTGAAATTGGACATTTTTCGTCCGGGTTGGATCAGTATGTGCATGGCGCACTAAATATTAGATAGTCAACTTGCATTCTGTAGACTGGCTCGAATTTCGCTTGCGAATCGGCTCAATGTCTCTGGTTGAGCCTGAGTGTTATCCCAATCAAGAATAATATTGTCTCCAAAAAAGCGTGGAACGATATGAAGATGAAAGTGCAATACATCCTGTTGCCCAGCCTTGCCATTGGATTGAACGAGATTCATCCCTTCGCATTTGGACACGTTTCTCACACCCTGTGCGATCTTGACTGTTGCTTTGAATATCGCAGCTGCCTGCTCATCGGTCAGGTCATAGACTGTTTCAACATGTTCGTGCGTGACGACTAAAACTTTGTAAGGATTGGGTTGCTCCAGGCTTAAAAATGCGACCACGAGATCATTTTTATAAACGAAGTGGGCAGGGAGTTCGCCTGACATAATCCGACAAAAAACGCATCTATCCATATCCTTCCTCTTTGAATAAATCTGAGTAATCACTCGCTTTTACCAAACAGATCATCAAATGTTTCGATCTGTAAACCAGTATGTTCGATATAAAGATGATGAACCCGTCGGTGTGCCATCCTGGCTGGCACGCATGGCTTCTGCAGCCAGCGCATTCATACCCATCCATGTTCCGCCCAGGGTTAGTGAAACCGTCAAATCTAGCAGACGCCGCGCACAGGCAATGGCTTCTAATGAATCTATGTGATCCACCAGTTTCCCTGCTTTGCGTTGATCGCCCTGAAAAATTTTGGAGCGCAACTCCGGCCTGCCGTGTAAGTGCGCCAGAATAAGCGTCCAGGCGAGATCAAAGCGTGGATCAGTTGCAGAAAAGTTGGTCCAATCAATAACCCTCGCGCCATCGTCCGCGCTGACCAGAACATTTCCCGGATGAAAATCCTGGTGCACGGGTGATGGGCGCGAGCAAGCAAATAAGGCGTTCGTGCTGCCACCCATACCAAAAATGGGGCACCATAAACCTCGGGGAATTTTTGCAGGGATCCGCGTGCCTCGTTGAGCCAACGGTCAATGAAGAAGAAAAGATCATCATCTAGCAGGTTGTTATCGTACTGTTTCCATTCCAAATCATGCAAATATACGGATAGCCGGCAGAATTGATCGAGGAGCTGCGTCTGTATTTCCACAGGAGTTTTGCCAAGCAGATCCCACATCACTTCACCCTGGACGTTGTCCATTATGATAAAGGGTCCAGCAACAGGTGAGGGCTCCGTCTCCAACTGGTAAACACACGGCACAGGATAGTCAGCGTCACGTAACATTTTCATGTTGTTGAATTCCCGCGCCGCCTTTGCCTGACTCCCCGCACGAGAATAGATGCGTCATACCCAGTTCGCGTGGGTTTGTGGATCGCTGCCAAATTCTACAGTGAGGAGGTAATTGTCACTTTCCCAACCATCAGAAAGTTTTTCAAGACAAGTAATGGATAACGATGTCTTATCGTTGGACTTAGTCATAAGGTATTATTCCAGGATTTGTTTCGTTCAACTAATTCTAAATTTTTCCCGCATTGAAAATTACAAGATATTAATCTACTTCGATTACATACGAACCCACTGCCCAATCGTACGGCGTGCGGTGCTTTTTCGAGATCAGTGCAGATGCAATATAAATCCCAACCAATACATATACCAACACAAACCCGACTGACACCACAGGAGACGATTCAACCGGCGAAAACGGTAACCCCTCAATATGGTAAATGCTGGTGTGTGCAATCTGCCAGGGCAGGAATTTGAGCAGGTTGCGCAAGAAGGCGTGTCGCCTAGTTAACGCCTCGCAGTTGGCATTGACGACGTGCAGGCCGTTCCTCTGCTTCCCCCAGCTCGCCTGGTGAGAGCTGCTCTCGAAGAAGGTGAAATAGAGGATAACTGGGAGAATAAGTGTCAGAAATGCGAACCCATCCCTCACCCATGGCGAGGTGAAGAATGGCGAGATGTCCTCGAGCACGCCTCTCGAGAGGATCAATCCATAGTTCACAAACGCCAGAACCAAAATGTAGGTGAAGATGATCAAGTAATCGAACAGAAACGCTTTCAACCGTATTCCAAAGCCTGCGTATTGGAAATTTTCAGCGCTATTACCATGGGTTTCGAATAAAGCTTTCATATCTATTTCCTACGTCAAGAGGTTTATTTATCGATCATTTGCAGGTGACTGGCCCTTTCCCAGCATCCCGAAGGGAGTTGAATGACTGCTACCTTGCTAGAAAGTCTTATTCTGATCTCCGCGCCCTTAGGTACATCACGGTATACATCACACTCCAGCCAATTCCAAGCACGACGCCCGTGATCAAGCCGTAGAAAATCTCAGGATAGGCCATATGCATGTCCGGCCAAATTGGAAATCCCGTCAACTGCGGCACTCCGAACAGCCAGAGCAGGGCGACACCACCGTACAGAACCACCGTAAGGAGGATACGGCTTTTTCCCTGGTTTCTCCAGCGCGACCAACCGTATGCAATCCCAATGATCTGAACAAATGGTGTCAGCATAAGGGTCCAATACAGGAAACGTATGTGTAAAGGTACAGACACAGGTGCAGGTGATTTACCAACCAGCATGCCTGCAACTTGTTTAGATAAATCATCAATTTGGATTATCTGTTCAAAACCGTTGGCATTGGCAAGTAGGATAACTCCAGAGCCGATCTCGGGCAGTAGCAAGATACTGGTGCGAAAATTGCTCAGAGCTCCTGAATGTCCAAGAAGGCGCGTTTCATCCAGCGTACCAACAACCCAGCCCATGCCATAGTGCTCATCTTCACCCACGGGAGCTGCAGGAGCGTGCAGTTCGGCAATCCCCTGCGGAGAGAGAATGGAGGTATTGCCATAGCGTCCACTATCCAGGTGCGCAATCGCGTAGTGCGACATATCCTCAACACTGGCAATCAGCCCGCCGGAGGCAAGGCTAAAACGTCCTTCTGCTTTGGCAACGAAGGGATACGCGAACATGTAGCGGTGCCCTTCCGCTAATCCGTCAATCAGTGCGGGTGCGCGGGAGGCGTAGGAATGGCGCATATCAAGCGGCTCAAAAATATGCTCGGTTACGTAATCGGCGTAGGACTGCCCACTTACCTGCTCCACAATCCACCCGGCAATGATGTAGTTGAGGTTGCTGTATTGGTAGTTTGTCCCAACCGGACCGGTGAGCTGGACCGTCTCGAGATCATTAGCCAACTCCTGTGATCCTGGCTGCACATTCCAATCGCGGTCGCCATCTGCCCTTGAGATGCCCGTGGTGTGGTTAAGTAGATTGCGTACCGTGATTTCGGCGGAAGCTTTTTTATCGGCTAGTTCGAACCACGACAGGTAGGTCTGGACAGGTGCGTCCAAGTTTATTTTACCGCCTTCGACCAGCTGCAACGCCGCCAGCGCAGTAAACGACTTGGTGAGCGATGCGATGTAGAAGGGGGTTTGCGGCGTAACCGTCCGCCCGGACGAATCGGCAACGCCAAAGCCCTGAAGGTATGCGATCTGGCCGTCCTGGACTATGCCAAGCCCCAGCCCAGGAATGCCCAGGTTATCCACCTGTTCTGAAACGTAAGCATCAATGGCGGCGAAATCCGTCTCCGTTTGCTGTGTCGGGCTGGCGTTCACGTCTCCAATCGTCTGCACGAGCGCCAGGGTCAGGCAGATCAGCGCTAAGAAAATTCGATAACCTTTGTGGGTGTTCATGCAGGTCTCCTTTTGAAGTAAATGGAACCAATAAAATTATCAATTAATATTCTATTGGTTTAGGGGAACTCTGTAACCTGTCTCTTTAAGAGGAAACACCTGTCCATTTGGACAGGTGTTTCACTGACCACCCAATATAATCTAGTCTACAGGGCGGATAAACACCCTCGGTTTCGTTGACGAAACCGAGGGTGTTTATGTGTGTCTCTTCATGAAATTAACAGACTATCGTTTGATCGTTCGAGGTGATCATTTGCGATCCGCACCTACCATCTCGAATTTTTATGAACTGTATCATTTGGCGTTCGCCAAGTACGGCTGGCGCTTCAGCGACTTCAACGCGCCATAGCGTTTAGCCCACCGGTTCCAGCGCAACCAGCCGGTCAGCCAGTACAACCAGTGCGGGATGATCGGTTTCGCCAGACCATCCCGCGCGGCTTTCGGGATGGCACCCTCCAGTGCCAGCCCTTCGGCGGCCAGTTCCAGCGACTTGCGCATGAGGATGGTCTTCCCGCCCCCTTCAGCCAGCACCGCCCCGTTTATCATCTCGCCGCCACCCAACGCCAGCGAGCCCGCCCACTCAAACCCTGCCTGCCGGGCGAAGGTTTCACAGATCGCCAGCGCGGTCGCAGTCTGATACGCTTCGGGGAATCCGCAGTTGGCGATGGCGGTGAACAACTGCCGGTGAGACGGATCCCTCCCCTGCCGGTGCGCGGTGATGCACTCGAGCGCTTCGATCACCGGGGCGGGCAGCGTATCCACATACAGCGGGAAAGCCAGCGTTACCAGATCGGCCGCCTCCACTGCCTCCAGCAGAGCCTGCATCTTTTGAGGATTGCGCAGTACGGTGTGCAGGTATATTGTTTCAGTTTGGATGGAGCGTGCCTCCAACTGCTCGAACATGTATCCACCCAGTGAATTCGAGGTGCTCTTACGCGTTTTCGGACTGCCCACGAGCAGCAGCGCACGCTGGATGTCAACCGGTCCGCGGTCATTGCCTGTCTCGAGTACAGACGCGGGATTGCCGTCTATCGGCAGTTCCACTCGCTTAGACGATCGACCGCTCTGCAAATCGTCCAGCCATTTCTGAGCCGAGGCACGCATATCCCCATCCGATTGACCCGTCAGGACCACATCACTGGCCCATGTTTTGGAATGCCAGTTGAGGGCGTTACGCTGGACGAGATGCCGGAACACAGCTTCGGACTGGGCGTCGGGCGCTTCCATCCAGCCCACGACCAGAAGATCGGGATTTTTCTTGTAACGCTTGGCGTGATGTGTCTCGCCTGCGACCCGGGCGAAAAACGGTGAGATGTTCTGAATCTGGTGGTCCACCATGCGCTTGAGCGTCGAGGAATACCCACCAAACGTGACCGGGGTGAGATAGACCATCAGATCGCAGTTGACGAGCGCTTCGGCGATGGGGCGGTTGTCATCGTTCACGTTGCACACGCCAGGGATGCGGATCCAGCAGAAGAAATCGCCGGCGCAGTTGCCGATCTTTTTCTCACTCAGGACGATGTGCTCCACGTCCCAGCCCTGGGTTTGAAGCTGTGCCATCAGCGCTGCACGCACGCGCTCGCCTGTGTTGTCATTTGCTCGTGATCCATCGAGAAGTATTGCTTTCATGGTTAATCAATCTCCTTTCGGTTTGTGTTGGTGGCTGGCGATTACCCCAGCAAGTGCTACCCTAAAACGAGCTTGTCTATAAAATATTCTACAGATTTAGAAACAGCCTGTAACCTGTCTCTTATAAAGGGAATACCTGTCCATTTGGACAGGTATTTCACCTGACACGCAATAAAATCTAGACCAGGGTGTTCTCTGTGTCATTTCGTTTGCCGGCGGGTGATGAATGCCAGGGCGACGAAGAAAAGCAATCCGATGGGAGCCAACCATTCAAGCCAGCGCCCATACGCAGTGTAGATCGTCGCCACGTGCTTCACAGGAACCTGGGCGACCAGCGTGCGATCTGTCGCGCCGAAGAAGTCTGTTTGTGCCAGAACTCGGCCGTACGCATCAACGGCTATCGACAATCCTGTGTGGGTTTGTCGCACGAGGGACATGCCGTTCTCGATGGCCCGGAACACGGCCATCTGACTGTGGACCGGGTCGATCGCCAACCAGTCTGAACTGGGAACCAGCATCAGACCGGTACCGTTCCGTCCACTCTGTTGGATGACGGCAGGATAGTCCATGTCCCAGCAGATCACGCCCGAAAGCACGCCGAAGGGTGTGGCCACGGTTTGCAGGATTCCGTCGCCGACTCTGCTGGGTTCCATAATGGCGCCGCCGTACTTGTAGTGCTCGATCACAATTGCTCCAGTCGGATCGATCAGCAAGAGCTTGTTCTCAAGCCGCTGCCCCGTCTCGGGGTCATAGATGCCGAAAGGAACGGTCAGGTAGATCCCATTCTGGCGGGCAACCGCCTGGGCCTGGGCGATGTAGGAATCTTCGTCCGAGGGCGTCGTCGTGCCTGATATCTCGGGCCAGACGATCACCCTGGCGCCTGCCTGAGCCTCGCGGGTGGTCTCATTAAAATAGGCATCCCAGAGGGACTGCAACTCTTGTCGGACAGCCGGAGATTCAATATCCGGATCCGACGTCTCCCAGACCCGCTCGAACAAGGTTTCAAGCGACCGGGCGGTGATCCCGGCCACCCGGACGGTTTCCTCGGTTTCACTGGTGGGCGCCAGATTCAGCCGTAGATAGCCAAAGATGAAAACGACGGCGAGAACCGCTCCAAAGGCCCCCAGTCCCCGGAGAACCTCAGCGCTGCGCCCCCCCTTCTCCCAGGCCCAATTGGCGACCGAAGCAAACCATCCCATCAGGAAGGTGATCCCGATCATTCCGGTGACGGAGGCGAGTTGCATGAGCGGTAGAACCCCGTACTGGGTGAAGCCCGTCGCACCCCAGGTGCCTAACGGGTTAGTATGAATGAAAAGGAATTCAAGGGTCGTCGCCGCTAGCGGATATATGAACGTGCTTGAGAAGCCCTTGAGTCGCGGGCTCATGAGCCGGTCGGCGAGATAGGGCAGACTCCACAGGAATCCGAAGCCGACAGCGAGGAAGGGCACCATCAACTGCGGTAGCCCTCCTAGCCAAACGCTGATAAACCCGATGGTCGTCGCCAGGATACTGGCAGCGAGGACGAGGGGGTAGCCACGCCAGGCCTTGTGATCGCGCGCGTAGCGCATGACGAGCACCGGCCCGATCCAGGCGGCCAGCGGCGCCAACCAGCTTCCCATCGAGAACCCCCATAACAGGCTCCCGGCTAACAGCATCAAGATAGGTAGGGTTTTGTTCGAATTGGTGTTCATTTTTTACTCCTTTGGCTATGTCTTATCCTTGGCGAATAACTTATCTATTTAATATTCTATAAAGTATGAGGTACCCTGTAACCTGTCTCTATGGACATTTTGCACCTGTCTCTTTTAATCAAACTACCTGTCCATTCGGACAGGTAGTGCACTGGACACACAAAACTCTAGGGAGAAATCTATACGCTACTCGCCTTTTTCAAACAAGTTATCGAAGGTTTCGATCTGTAAGCCAGTACGTTCGACAAAAAGGCGATAAACTCGTCTGTGAGCCTCCATGCTGGCACGCATCGCTTCTACAGCCTGCGCATTCATCCCCATGCGTTGCGCACCTTGTGTCAGTGAAACTGCCACACCCAGCAAACGCCGCGCACAGGCAGTGGCTTCGAAGACCTCGATTTGCTCGACCGGAGCCCCTGTATGGCTTTGATAGCCCCTTAAAATCTGGTCACGCAACCCCGGCCTACCGTGTGCATACGTCAACACAAGTGTCCAGGCGAGATCGAAGCGAGAATCCGTGACATCGAAAGCGGTCCAATCGATGACCATCGCTCGGTTATCAGTTTTGATCAGAACGTTTCCCGGATGAAAGTCCTGGTGCACGGCCGATGGGTGGGTGCAGGTAAACAGCGTGCGGCGGGCTGCCACCCAATCTAAAAACGGGGCTGCATTAACTTCAGGGAAATTTTTCAATTCCCTGCGCGCACCATCCAGCCAGTGATCGATGAAGAAAAATGGATCATCGCTTGGCAGGCTGTCATCGAACTTTTTCCAATCCAACTCATGCAATTGTACGAATAACCGGCAGAATTGATCGATGAGTTGCTCTTGCTTTTCCGCAGAAGCGGTGTCGAGCAAGTGCCACATCACTTCGCCTTGGATGTAATTCATGATGATAAATGGGCTGTTCACAGGAGAATGTTCGTTTTCTAACAGGAAAACCTGCGGTACAGGATAGCCAGCAGTAAACAAATTTTTCATGCTGGTGAATTCCCGCGCCGCCTTTTCCTGGCTACCCTCACCCGAATAGATGCGCCACACCCAGTTTGCGCGTGTTCGTGGTACCCCGTATTCAACGGAGAGGATGTAATTGTCACTTTCCCAACCGTCGCGTAGTTTGTCGAGTCGAGTAATGGATAGCGCTGGCTTGTCGCTAAACTTTGCCTGTAGATATGGCTCCAGGATTTGTACCTGTTCGTTCATGGTTTATCCTTTCTGGTTTTTGGTAGCGAAAAAACTATCGGTGGAAGACCGAAACTCCAGAAAGCGGCAAATCAAGCGATATACCAGACATGCTCACCCTCGCATGATCTTGGCGATTAAATCCGGGAACGCATCGATGTTCAGCGGCTTGGCAATCGCGCCGTCAAAACCGCCGCTCTTCAGGAGCGATACTTCTTCATTTGTCACGCTGGCGGTGAGGGCAATCACCTTGCTGCATTTGAACTGCGGGTCTCCTCGCAGCATGGACAACAATTCAACCCCGTCATAAGGTTTCATTTGAATGTCCAACAGAAAGATATCTGGCACAACACCGAGTCCCTTAACCTGCTGCACAAAATCAGCGCGGCTTTGCAGAACATACAGAGTCGGCAGTCCCATTACTCTTTCGACCACCATTTTCATTACGAGGATGCTGGCCTCGTCGTCTTCCACGTAAACCAGAACGGGTTGTTGACAATTCATGGTGCAATCTCCTTTATTGCGTCATTGGCGGGCGGAAGGGCAGGGTAAAGAAGAACGTCGTCCCTTCGCCGATTTTGCTCTCCACCCACAAGTCACCGCCGTGCGCCTGGACCAGGCTGCGCGAGATGGGCAGGCCCAACCCGGTGCCTTGCGTATGTTTAATGTCATCGGTCGCCTGGACAAAAGGCTCAAAGATGCGGGCCTGCATTTCCTGGGGGATGCCAGGACCTGTATCCATCACGGCAAAGATGAATTCTTCCCCCTTCTTTTTCACGCTCAGGGTGATGCTGCCCTGCTCGGTGAATTTGATGGCGTTGGAAAGCAGGTTCAACAGCACCTGGCGGATGCGCCGCCGGTCACAGGCAGTCAGCGGCAGGTTATGATCAATATCCTGAATGAATCGTATGGGCTGCTCCAGCGTAGGCATTTTGTTTTTGCAGCAGAGGCTCAGCCATGTCAACCACCGCTTTGATCTCATCATTCAGGTTCACATCCTCCTCAATGTACAGGCTCAATTTGCCCGCCTGTATTTTGCTGATATCCAGCACATCGTTGATCAGCTGCAGCAGGTGCCTGGAACTGCTCAGGGAAGTATTCAACATGGTCAGCTGTTCTTCCGTCACCGGTCCGGCAACACCCATGGCGATCAGTTGGGTGAAATTGATAATGGCATTGAGCGGCGTGCGCAAGTTCGTGGCTCATGCTGGCCAGGAACTGGCTCTTCATCAGGTCGGTGCGCTCCAATTCCTGCGCCACGTGTTCCTGCTGGCGGTATAGCTGCGCATTCCGCACCGCAATGGCGATCTGTTCGGCAGCGTGGAGAAGATTTGCGCTTCACTCTCCTGGAAGCGCCCCACAGTCTCAGACTGCAGGTCAAGCACGCCGACAAGTTCATCGCTCACCAACATCGGGAATGCCGCTTCCGCCCGCGTGTCCGGCAGGCGCGGATTGGAGAAGTGAATGGTGGATTTCTCAGTATCATTGATGATTTCGGCCTTGCGTTCACGGGCCACCTGCGCCACCAGACTCGGGCGGGCGCTGATGGGAAAGGATTTTGCTTCCGACTTCATCAACGCGCCTTCCCTGCCTGTGCCAGCCTCCAGCAAAAGTTCTTCGGTCTGCTGATCATATAAATACAGAGAGACATAGTACAGATTGAATCCCTGCCGCGTTTTCTCCACCAATTCCGGCAGGAGAACATCCATACTCCAGCACGCGCGTGATCTGGCGCGATACATCCGAGGCAATGGCCAGGTCGCGGGTGCGTTCTTCGACTTTGCTTTCCAGGTTGGTATATCAGGTCGCGCAGGCGGGCTGTCATGTTGCTCAGGCTGTTTGCCAGCACCGCGATCTCACCTTCAAGATCGGTCTGATCTATGGTGGCATCCAGGTTTCCTGAACCGACTTGATCGGCAAAGTTTGCCAGCTGCCGTAAGGGGTTGATCACCGCCAGGATGGCTACCCCGCTGACAATGGATGTGATCAGCAGGATGACGGAAAGCTGCAAGAAAATGGATCTTGAAAGGGAATTCAGGGTGTTTTGAATAGCCTGGTTATCTTTGACGATGACCATCACTGAATTTTGACCCGGGATGGCTGCATAGCCGATGATCTGGCCGGCGTCGGTGTTGTCAAGGCTCCCGCTTTCGCTGGAGAAGAAGGTACCCAGGATCTCGTCGGTGAAGTCATTTCCAGCAGAAGTGCCGATCTTCTGGCGGTCGGTATGGGCCAGATACGTGCCGTCCGTTCCAAGGATGAAGGCGACCTCTTCACTGCCTTCATAAATTTGGGTGTGCTGCTCGAAAGCATCCGGATGGTAGGCGCTCTCCGCGGCATGCAGGCGCGCCTCCTTGACGGCTGCCTGTAATTCGACATCCAGGACCGTCTGGTTTACCTGCCTCTGAACGAAGATGATCACGGTGCCGAGCGGGATCAGCGCCAGCAAGAGGAACCAGGCCAGCATTCTCCAGATGATTGAGTTTTTCATTTGCATAGAGCACCTTTTTTCCTATTCGTCTGGAATTTTACCGATTTGATCCGGCGCTTGCTTCGGCTCATACCACTGCGGGCGGCGGTAGCGCTCGGGAAGAGCCAGCAGGGCAAGCGAGGTGATGATAGTCACTAGAATGAATTCCAGACGCACACTTCTGAAGTAGCCAACAAAGGAAGCTCCCAATCCAGGAACGGCGATATTATGCAGGAGTACAGATAAGGCGACACCCACAAGGTAGTAAATGCCCAGGATCAGGAACCAGCCAGCCAGTAATAGCGGCATTTTGATACGCTGGTAGATGAACCGGTAGCCGAGCGCAACTAACAACATTGCCACAATATGGGCAATATAATTGCCCACCAAAAAATAAACGTCCTGCGGCGCAGGATACACACCTCTGATCAAGTAAAAATAACCGCTGATATCCAATCCAAGTTCTGTGATCAGCAAGCCGATTGGGCCAAATAGCGCAGCCGAGATGACGTTAAATATTTCCCAGGGAGCCAGGATCAGATCCTCGGAGACTTGAATGGTTAAACTTGCTACAGTAGTCAGGTAAGAAATGGCTCCAAAGCTGAGGCCTCCGATGATGGGGATCCAGATCGTATTTTTTACTTGCATTGAGCACCCTCTTTCATTCCGTCTTGAATTTCACGGCTTCGATCTGGCTTTTGCTTCGGCTCATACCACAGCGGGCGAGTATATCGCGCTGGCAGTGCGATAAAGACTAGGGAAGTAATAATGATATCGAAGATCGCCTGATGAAGATAGGTACCAAAAGTGTAAAGGACAGCGGGCAGGATGTCAGAGGTAGGATCCCCTAATAATAAATATTGTGGAATTACCGAAGATGGAATACTGATGAAATAATAGGCAATAATGATTCCAGCCCAAGTCAGTAAGCGGGCCGGCATTTTGACGTACTCGAAGATCAAACGATAGGCAAAACCAACTAGAGCCAGAGTTGTTCCCAGTGCTAACAGGTTTGACCAAAAGATAGCTGGGATGGTGATAATTTCTTTCATATCAGGCGTACCAAACAAGGCTGAAATGATCACAAAGACCGCCGGCGCGGTGGCACCTGCCAGTGGACCGCCCAAGGCAGCTGCGACCAAGAAAAGGGTCACATAGAAACCGATCGAATTATCGGTGATACCCGTCGTGAGGAATGAGAGGCCTGTGACTGTTGCTATGCCAGCCAGTAGCCCAAATACTATGCCAAGTACAAGGGGCTGCCAAATCGTCTTTTTCATGTTTGTATCTCCTAGTGCCCATGCCCTATCCTCGGCGGATGGGGTACAGGCTGGCAGGCGATGCACTTATACGAACTTGCCTATGCCATATTCTATATAGTTAGAGGCAGCCTGTCACCTGTCTCTTTATTTAAAAATACCTGTCCATTTGGGCAGGTATTTCCCTTAATTGAAATTATGGATCGACCTCTATTAGATTAATCATTTGACTTGCAGCGCCACCCGGTGACTTATATACGTGAACACACTGCCCAGGGTCATGTAGATCAAGATTGTCGTCCCCAGGCTGATAGCGGTATTCTCCGGTAAGATCGTCAATGCCTGTTCAGGTCTTAAGGGGAAAGTCGGCGTGCCCAACAAACCGCACAGATACCAGGCCGCTATGAAGCAAAAGACTTGTCCTGCCATGCCATAATCCGCGCCGATCGCCTCCAGCAGCGCCCCAACCGGCGCTGCTAATTGCCGGACGAAAAAGAAGGCTGTTCCGGGTAGGCCTTCAAGCCCTGTTTGCCGGATGGTTGGGACGACCCACCACGATGACAGCTAGCCCATTAGCACCATATAAAGCGCGCCAACTCCAAAAATAAACCAAACTGCTTTTATGAGGTTGTCCTCTCGCTGGATATCCCTGCCATTGTTCCAAGAGTATCCGATTGATCCCTTGACATGATATTCACTCCTTTATTGTAAGCTTATCCTGATCACGAAGGCTGCCAATCGTTGTTGGCGTCAATTTTCTATGGCAGGAAATCTCGACCGTAGAGGCAGCGATGGTTAGTTCGGGCAAATCCTTTATTAAAGAACAAAGTTTGTTACACTATCGCCAGACCTATTCTTCGCGCAGGAAGAATGCCTTCACCAAGACGATAACCCCAATTCCAATCAGTACCATCGGGCCGACCAATGACCAGGGAATTTCGGCTTTCTGAATGATCCAGATGAAGATGGGAATGGCGCAGAAAAACGCCAGTGTGCCAATGCCCCGAGCAATCTTGCCCCGGAAAACCAACTCTGCACCGCCGGAAAGCCCAATAGCGAACATGATGCCGGGCCACCACCAACCGGTAAACAGCAGCACACCCAGACTTATGAGGAAAATTCCTCCGGAGATGGCACTAGCCGTCCGCTGCTTTTCTTTGTCGACGTCCTTCGAATGCGTTTCGGTTGTCATTTCATTCTCCTTTTATAAATTCCAAAGCCCGCTTCCAAAGAAGTGGGCTCAGAGTACGATATTTATTTCTCGCCCAGGCTATTGATTTTTCCGGAACCACTATCAGAGGTATTGATCGATGGCCGGCCGTAGTAATTGACAGAGCCGCTACCGCTGATGTTTGAATCCAGTGTTTCAGTTGCACAAACAGTCGCATTACCCGAACCGCTGACGCTCACCTTGACCGATTCGCTGCACAGATCGCCGGCCAGATATTTGCCTGAGCCGCTAATAGATACATCTTGAGCGGCCGCGTTGCCGGTCAGGTCGATTTCACCAGAACCGCTGATATGGGCTTTCACCTCGCCGGCCGTAAGGTCAGCAATCTGAACGTCTCCGGAGCCGCTGATTGCCGCATCCAGTCGGCTGGTCTCTATCATATCTGCTTCAATGTCACCTGAACCAGATATGGTCAGGCCGCTGAGATCGTCAACGCCCACGTAAAAAATGAGCCGACTGGTTGATATTATGTTGACCCCCTCTCCGAAACCGAGTTTGAGCGTCCCGCCTTCTACTTCTGCTTTGATATATTCCATGACATTATCGTCAGTCTCAATGGATAGGGACTCACTACCGCCCTGAGTTATTATCACTTCACCCGACCCGCTCAAGGAAATGCTATCAAAATTGCTGACTTGCCTCGTCTCGGTGATCAGATCACCTGAGCCCTTTATGATGCTGGCATTGCACGCCGTAACTGTGAGAATCGCCACAAGCAGTAGCAGAACCAATAGTAATCTCTTTTTGCACATGTTATATCCTCCAATTTGTATGATGTTGAACTAAAACGAACTTAACTATGGAATATTTTATAGATTTAAAGTCACCCTGTCACCTGTCTCTTTGGACATTTCCCACCTGTCTTTATTACAGGAAATACCTGTCCATTTGGACAGGTATTTAATGCGAGATTGCATTAAACCTAGATCAGGTTGTTCTTTGCCGCCAAAACCAGCGCTTCCGAACGGGTTTGAACGTCCAATTTCTGAAAAATATTGGCCATGTGGAATTTGAGCGTGGACTGGCTGATAGATAATTTCCCCGCAGTTTGCTGGTTAGTTAATCCCTCTGCCAGGTGCACCAACACTTCCAACTCACGATCTGTCAGATGAAAATCCACAGCTGGCTGAGGTGGGGCCATGAGATGAGCACCGACTTCGCCTGAAAAGACCATTTTTCCCTGAAATGTGGCGCGAATGGTATCCGCCAGGTCCTGTGCAAGCGAACCTTTCGTGAGATAGCCTACGGCACCATTTCGGAGCATGGCATACACGCTCTCATGATCCTGGAAACTTGATAAGACTAAAATCCTGATTTCTGGATGGCTCTCGTGCAATACTCTCGTGGCTTCAATGCCGTCCATAACGGGCATGACAACATCCATAAGCACGATGTCAGGCTGATATTGCTCGCACAAGACAATCCCCTCCTGTCCATTTGCGCCCTGCCCGACCAGTTCTATGTCAGAGATTGTGCCCAAGATCGCCTGAACGATACTGTGCATTTGGGAGTGGTCGTCAACGAGGACAACGCGGATGGGGTTTTCATTTGTCATTTGTTGGGGCATAAGGAAGTTCCGGGTGTTGACAGGGATATATTTCCAGGGGCGGGCATTCAATAATAAAGCTTTCCACTGTCCTTCTCTTATAACACCAAAATCCGTTCAAAGACACTCTTGTTTGAAAATGTTCTCAGTTCCTGATAATTGAGCATAAAGAAAACAGCGGATAGCTAACTGGTGAACCTCCCATATTGCATCTACAGCATACTTTTCTCGCACGGGGCAATGATAGTCTGGGCGCGATTGCGTACGTCTAGATCACGGTAGATATTGGATGCGTGCGCTTTGACTGTTCTCAAACCGACAATAAGTTTTTCGGCGATTTCTTGGTAGGACTTCCTGCGTTCCCTGGTAGACCGCTGCCTATATAACTTAATGCGTAGTGGCATCCATAAATGGCATCTTTTTGTCCTCGAAGACAATCAGGACGCCATCGCTTTCTGGAAGAAGCTAGGTTGGGCTAAACGGATGAAACTGGCAACGATGTCGCTAAATCAGGTTAATAGAGATTGAACCTGAGGGGCATGTCATGAAAATGAGTATTCTGATATTTGCTGGATCGGGGAATACATGCGCTGGCTGGGATTGATCGCCCCTCCAGTATAATGAAGTGGCCCGCCCGGCAATTCAATAAACTTTTCTATTTACAAAAGGAGTTCACAATGAACGTAGAAGTTAGGTATGGCCCAGCTTATGCGCTGGCTCTGGTTAACCTGGATGTCAGGGAGACCATCCAGGTTGAAGGGGGCGCGATGGTAGGTATGGCACCCTCCATTGAGATGAAGACCGAGGCTAAAGGGGGGCTCTTTAAGTCTCTGGGTCGCTCCATGTTCGGTGGCGAGAGTTTTTTCCTGAATACATATACCGCCACCTCTCCGGGCGATACGATCGCCCTGGCACCTGCTCTACCCGGCGATGTGGCCGTGATTGAATTACACGGCGAAACCCTGATGGTCCAATCTGGCTCATATCTAGGCTCCTCAGCCGGAATTGAGGTGGACACCAGTTGGAGTGGTGCTAAAACCTTCTTCGGCAGCGAGGGACTGATCATGCTCAAGGTCAGCGGCACCGGCACGTTGATTGTCTCCAGCTATGGCGCAATCCACCCTATGGAGCTGGAGGCAGGCCAGGAGTACGTGGTCGACACCGGGCACCTGGTCACGTTCGATGAGCATTTGAAATTTAATGTCAAGAAGGTGGCTGGTTGGAAGAGCACTCTGTTCAGTGGAGAGGGGTTGGTCATCGAGCTGACGGGTCCTGGCAAACTGACATTGCAGAGCCGCAGCCAGGATTCATTCCTCTCGTGGCTTATTCCTCTGTTGCCCAAGCAGTCCGACTGAATGTAGTCTTAGCATGTGATCTTACAGTTCTTCCCGCCGGCGATTCGCCACGGCAATATCACGAACCGCTGCTATTAGGGCTGGAGGGTCGTGAGCTAGACAAGTTTCACCGATAGCTAGAGGGCATGAGTAGAGTTCAATGGCGGGATATTCGGTTGGGTATAGACGAATAAGAAACCGGTTCTGTTTGCTGCTTGTGAAAGAAAGGATACATCAGTGGACAAACCCGCTCGAAGGAGCGATATTCCCACCAGAGAATAGGGATTGTTGGCTGGGACGCTGTATGCGCCTGGTATGTCTGGGGTTGCATCCCAAAACCGATCTACTGCCTACTTGGCATCCTCGAGGACCGTTTTTGCTTTAACGTTCACGCTGACAGAAGCATCCCAAATGAACAGATTCGCCTGCTGAGCAGTAAATACCTCCCTGGAGAAGGTGGGTATGATGGGTACGTTATTGATATGTATTCAAAAGAAGGATTATTCTATATGGGATACCAAGTAGCTTGCTACCTGGGTTCCACGCTTGTGTAAAACCCGACCCGAAGGGGTAAAATATCCCGTATTACCCCCGCTGCTTGCAGCGAGGATAGGAATTTTGAAGGTTTTGTAGATTTATTTGACCAGCTAAACATGTCGGTTTATTTCGGCCATAGATTTCGATACATCGATCACTGCCTCATGTTTCTCATGGCTCACAAATGAGGATTTCATCGACTGCTTTTTCCACCCTATCTGCCGATATTGGAACATTTCTGATGGGTCTGGCAATTTCTTTTACTGCCAGCGCAGATTTTTCGGCAAGTTTGCGAACTTCATTTACCACGTCAGCAAACCCTCTACCATATTCTCCCGTTCGCGCAGCCTCGATAATTAAATCAACCGCTCGCCATTGGCAACCTCGAAATCTTCGCGGAAATGGCAGCCCCGGCTCTGACGGTTATGCAGAGCAGCCTGAGCGATAATCAATGCCACTTCAACCGCGTTGCGCAGGCCAATCAACCCATCATCGAGATGAGTGGTGCGGTAGAATGTCTCGATTTCATTCCACAAATGGCGCAGCTCTCGTATGGCGCGGGAAAGCCGTTCGGAATTGCGCTCAAGGCCCACATAATGCCACATGATGTTTTGAATGGTCTGCATATCCCCCTGGATCAGCGCCGCATCGGTTTCGGCAACTAAACCGGTTTCATCCCACTGGGGAACTTCTCCTCCGCTCGGTAAATCCATGTCTGGCATTTCTGCTAAAACACTCTCAATGTGCTGAGCAGCCCGGTTGCCCCACACTAGGCCCTCAAGGAGAGATGTCGAAGCCAACCGGTTCGCGCCGTGCACTCCGGTGCAACTGATTTCGCCAACGGCATACAGGTTTTGGATGTTCGTCCTGCCCCATTCATCAACCAATACACCGCCGCAAAAATAATGGGCAGCCGGCACAACCGGGATGGCATCGCGGGTAATATCAATGCCCAGCGTAAGGCATTTCTGGTAGATGTTGGGGAAACGGTCGCGGATGGTTTGGGCAGGCAAGTAGTTGGCAATATCCAGCAGGACATAAGAATAACCGTGGCTTACCATCTGGTGATGGATGGCACGTGAAACGATATCACGCGGAGCCAGGTCCTTCCATTGGGGTGAATACTCCCCCATAAAGGGCTTTCCATCCGGCGTCAGCAGCACCGCCCCTTCGCCGCGCACTGCCTCACTGATCAGAAACCCCTCGACCCCAGGGACAGCCAGGGAGGTGGGATGGAATTGGATATATTCGGCATTGACAATCCGCGCCCCGGCCCGGTGGGCCATGGCTAGCCCATCGCCGCGCGAGCCGGGTGGGTTGGTGGTATTTTGGAAGATACGGCCCAGACCTCCCGTGGCCAGAACGGTTGCCGCAGACATATAGCGATGAACCGTCCGTTCTTTGCGCTCAAAGGCATAAGCGCCATGCAATACGACCGGCATGTAAGCCTCAAGGGGATTGCGCGAGTGATGCGGAAAGGTGATCAGGTCTACGGCCGTAGTATTGGTCAGGATGGCGATATTGGGATACTGCTTGATCGCAGCCACCAGGCCATTGATAATCGCCAGACCGGTGCCATCGCCAACGTGGAGAATGCGCCGGCGGGAATGCGCCCCCTCTTTTCCAAATTCGTACTCCCCATTGGACAGGCTGTCAAACTGGACTCCGGCCATTTCTACCAGGATTTCCTGCACCACAGCAGGCCCTTCTTTGGCCAGGAGTTCTACAGCCTCAGGGGAGCTGGCACCTGCCCCCGCCTCCAGGATATCCCTTGCCAAGAGCGCCGTGCTGTCATCCTGCCCGCGGCTGACGATTCCTCCCTGGGCATAGCGGGTATTGGATTCGGATGGGTCAGAATCGCGGGTGATCACGGTGATGTGGCGCCGTGGGTTTTGCGCCAGCCTCAACGCCGCAGTTGCGCCTGCAATCCCGCACCCAATAATCAAAACATCTGTATCCAGCATTTCAGCTAACCGATTTTCAGCATTCTTTCTACAGCACTCACCGCCCGCACCCGAATCTCTTCGGGAACTTCGACCACCAACCGATTGTATTTCAACGATTCAAGTGTGTTTTCCATCGTGATCTGGTTCATATATGGGCAGCGTACGCTACACAGGCGCAGCATGTTCTTCTCCGGGTTGGCCACTGAAATGTTATCTCCCATCGAACATTCGGTCAATAGCAGGTCAGCGCGGTGCAGAAGTGGCCTCCACAGCCTTGATCATTGCTGAGGTGGAACCCGAAAAATCTGACGCCTCGATGACCTCAGGACTGCATTCCGGATGTGCCAGGATATATACATCCGGGAACTGTTCTCGCACGTTGCGGATATCCTCCACGGTAAACTTCTCATGTACCTCACAGCGACCCTTCCAGCCGATCATCTGGATATCCAGCTCAGCCTCATCGGGTGAAACGCTTTTTTCCAGCGATGGGAAGATGATGTGTTTTCCGGTTTCCCGAGCCACATTGCGCGCCAGATACTCATCAGGCAGGAAGATGATCGTGTCGGATTGCAGCAATTCGACCACTGCCCTGGCATTCCCAGATGTGCAGCAAACATCTGATTCGGCTTTGACATCGGCATAGGTATTCACATAGCTGACCACAGGCACCCCCGGGAAACGCGCTTTGAGGCTGCGCACATCCGCCGCAGTGATGCTGGCCGCTAGCGAACAACCCGCATTGGCCGGAATAAGCACCGTCTTGGTGGGGTTCAAGATCTTGGCAGTCTCCGCCATGAATTTCACACCGCAGAATACGATGACATCCTTGTCCGTTTCGGCAGCTTTGCGGCTCAGCTTTAGCGAATCACCTTTGATATCGGTCACCGAATGATACAGGACAGGCTCCATATAGTTATGCCCCAGGATGACCGCATTTCGCTCTTTTTTCAAGCGGTTGATTTCCACCGCCAGTTCGGCTTTGTATTGCAATTCCACGTCTGGCACCACATCGCCCAGCATGGATCTTAGTTGATGAAACATTTCTTCAGTTTCCATGGTAACTACCTGTTATGGGTCGGTCAATACCGCTTCCTTTTAACGTGTGTATAAGAAGCTTACATCGAACACTTTTACAGAATGGGTAAGTGCGCCAATCGAAATATAATCCACGCCTGTTTCCGCCACCTGCCGCACATTCTCCAGGGTTACGTTGCCGGAGGCTTCCAGGCTGGCGCGCCCGGCATTCATAGCCACCGCCTGGGCCATCATTTCACACGACATGTTGTCCAATAGAATCCGTTCGACGCCCAAATCAAGCGCTGCGCGGACATCATCCAGCGTACGGGTTTCGACCTCAATTTGTAGGCCGTCTGCGGCGGCGCGGGCTTGTAAGACCGCAGTTTGAAGCGAACCGGCGAAGTCGATGTGATTATCCTTGATTAGGATCATGTCGTAGAGCCCGGTGCGGTGGTTTTGCCCGCCGCCAAGGCGCACCGCTAGTTTATCTATCGTGCGCAGACCGGGCGCGGTTTTCCTCGTGTCCAGAATGACCGCTTTGGTATCTTGCACCCGGTCCACAAACTGGCGTGTCAGCGTGGCAATCCCAGACATGCGGCCTAGAAAGTTCAGCGCCACTCGTTCGCCAGTCAGCAGGGTACGGGCTGGCCCTGAAATCCGGGCCAGCACCATCTGGTTGGTGACTGCTGCGCCATCTTGCACCTGGATATCCACCTGGACGGATGGATCCAGCAGCGTGAACACCGAACAGCCAACCCCTAAACCGGCTGCTATTCCGCTTTGTTTGGCAATGATCCTGCCTGCCATCCAGGCATCCACCGGTACGATGCTGTTGGTCGTCACATCTCCAGGGCCGATATCTTCAGCTAATGCGCGCTGGATCGATTGGATGATATCCGGCGGCAGAGTTACGTTTTCGATTTTCTCGGGCATCTTTTCCTGGCCTGTCATACGGTTATTCTCATCAAAACTGTGGAGTGTTATTGTACCCTTGCTTCAATGGTTTCCGTGGCCAGCCAGATCACCCAATCACTGGCAAAATAAGCCAGCAGCACGCAGTGCCCAGCAATCGCTGTATTGATTGAGAGCGCTGCCTCCAAGACCATGTCCCCCACGGTAAATCTTTCGAGCCAGACCCCAATTTTTCTGCGGCGGCATGGTTCATCTTAAATCCTCTTCATCCAGGACCAGGTAGATTTCCGATCCCAGAATGCGCCGTGCTCCGCACGTTCGATATCAAACCGGGGCGCGAAAACGGACTGTACCCGGTCCGCGGTTAATCCAAAGGAGATGCCCGCTTCTTTGCGAGGCTTCAGCACATAAAGCAGGGTGCGCCCATTGGAGATGAAAACTTCGGCCAGTCCTTGGCATATCTGAGCTGACCTTCCGTGGTCAAGCCGTGAGAACTGCCCATATCCAGAGCGAAGCCGCAGCGGGGTAATTGCAATTCTCTGAGCCGGGTTATGTCTGTTAGAAGAAATTGCGTACGCCCCGGAACGACTGCACGTCCGCTTCTCCGGCCTCCCAGGGTGGTTTTTGCGTGAACCCCAGGAAATCCCGCCACGCGCACCGGCTGATGCTCAAGATATTGCGGCCGTATTCCCTCTCCCGTTCCTCAAGCCACCCCTCGAACGCTTCCGCCCACCCCTGCAGCCGTCCTCCGATCAGCCCCTCCATCCTGCTCGTCTGCTCGCCGAATAAGTATTCAATTAGCTCATATCTTTTCACTACCTGCATACATATCCTCCCCACGCCGGTAATCCTACTATAGCATAAAACCTCTCTTAGCACAAGTGTTCTAGATAAAAGATCCGCAAATTGTGACCATGAAACCCTTTGGATATACTCTGGTCCATAGTTTGCGTAGCAAACAATTAAATGAAAAAGGCTAGGGATAATAGTAGATGTGTATCGAGTGGAGTTAGAGTTTACGAAGTAAACTATTAACGAAAAAAGACTGAATAAAATCTTTCCGTGTACATGATTGCATCACTAAGGAGATCGACTATAGTTTCCGCAGCCAACTATTAAATGAAAAAGGCTAAAGATAAAGGTTGATGTGTTTTGGGTGGAGTATAGAGTTTACGTAGCAAACTCTTAAATGAAAATGGCTCTCAATTGATAAAAGTAATTCTCTGTCGCCTTATCTTTTATACCGTTAGCCAAACAATGAGACAACTGCCTCGCGAAAGACTTTGGTGTGATCGTCTACATCGGCTTCGGTGGTGTCGGGTGAGATAAGCGCCATATTGTGGAAGGGCGTCATCAGGATGCCACGGTTGAGAGCGTAGAGATGCATGTAGCGGTCAAGCTCGTGATCAATGGCTGCCGCCGCTTCACCGCCATTCCTGGGTGGATCAGGGCGGAACCAGTATTCGGAGCGGTTGCCGAGACGTTTGACTATCCAGGGCAGATTAAATTCTTGAATGACTCCCTCAACGCCCGCCGTGAAGTGTTCCTGCAATTTGATTGCTTTGGCATAGAACTCATCAGTCAGCACGTTTTCGAGCGTGGCTTTCATGGCCGCGATCGAGAGGGCGTTGCCTGCCAGTGTCCCGCCGATTCCGCCGACATCGGCATCATTGAAATCGAGCTTCTCTGTAAACTTATCGGAAATTTCCTGCGTGAAGCCATAGACCGCCACGGGGACGCCTCCAGCCAGGGGCTTGCCGATGGTCAGGAAATCAGGCTGAAGGGCGTGCGCTGCGGTGTATCCGCCGGGGCTGGTGCAGATGGTGTGGGTTTCATCAATGATGAGATAGGTGCCATACTTGCGAGTCAACTCGCGCAAGGCTGCGTGATAACCTGGATCGGGGTGGATGATCCCGATGTTGGTCATGACCGGTTCGGCCAGCACGACGGCCACATCCCGGTCTTTGAGAGCGATTTCGAGGGCGGGGATATCGTTGAACTCGACAACTTTGCTGGTCAGGGTTGGGTCGACCTGCTCCCCCATGTTATTTGGACGCGAGACTGCCTGGCCGTTTTCATCCAGGATAATGTAGCTCTCGTCCACAGTGCCATGATAGCAATAATTGAAGACCAGAACCTTGGGGCGACCGGTGATCATACGTGCCATGCGCAGGACAAAGCGGTTGGAATCGGTGGCCGTCATTGTAAACTGCCAATAGGGCAGGCCAAAACGACGTTGGAGTTCTTCACCAACTGAAATGACATCCTCGTAGGGCAGCATGAGCGTGATTCCCTTTTGGATTTGCTCATTGATGGCCTGAACGGTTGCATCTGGCGAGTGACCTGTCATGGCACCGGTATCGCCGAGGCAGAGATCAATGTAGGAGTTGCCGTCCACGTCAGTGAAATGGGCACCCTTAGCATCTTTGACGAAAACCGGAAACGACCCCGCCCAGCGGATCATCCACAACATCGGCACGCCACCGTGCAGCGACTTGCGGGCGCGCTGGTAGAGTTCGTAAGATTTGGGGTGATTCTTGTGAAAAAGCTGCTCTTCAGCTTCGAGCAGGGATGTGAGTTTGGAGCGATCAATTGTAGGCATAATTTTTTACCGCCATATGTGCTTTTTATTGCATGAAGTTATCCTGCAACATTCACAAATCGGGAGTCGGAATGCGTGCAAACAACAACAATTCCGACACCCGAATATCAATTTAGAGAAACGCGCCTAAGCTGGCAAGTATTCCACCGCCCACTCGATCTCGTGTTTCTTGAGTGTCTCAGCGGTCGGAATGCCGTCACTCGTCCAGCCAGCCAGTTCGTAATACTGGTCGATGGCGGTGTTCATCTGGGCTTCGTCCAGGGCAATGCCAGCCGTCGGGCCTTCACCCTGCAGGGCTTTGAAGAATTTCTTGGGCAAATTATCGGCTTTGCGGTCGAAGCCTTCGCGGGCATTGAAGGTGCGCAGCAAATTCAGGCGGCGCGCGCCGACGGCCATCAACTCGTCCACAGTCACATCCCAGCCCGTGACAGCACTGACCATTTCAGCGGTTTCTTGCGGGCCGTAGAGCGTCCAACCGGGTCCCCAGACAAACTGGCACAGTTCAACCGAATCGAGCATCGAGAAGAAGACGTGCGTCTGGTAGGCAAAGCGCACCTTTTCGTAGCCTAGACTCATCGGCTCCTGGGCTTCGTTCAGCCCCAGCAGAGCCAGGCGTTCCAGGTACAGGTCGGAGGCGATGCCGTCTTCATACATCCAGTCATGTTCGCTGGACTGGTGGTCCGCGCCGAAGGGATTGACCGCGTAGATCAGTCCCAGAGAGCGTTTGGCCTGCGGCATGTGCGCCGGGGCTTCCGCGCCCTTGACCGTGATCAGGCACTCGTCAGCGCCGTTGCTCCAGATTTTGGCAATACGCTCGGAACCCTGCCCGAGCAACTTGCCAAAGTCTCCTTCGCCGTTCAGCATCAGCTTGAGGGCAGCCAGCATGGCATCGGCATTGCCAAATTTCAGTTCCAGACTACCAGTCTGCTCCTTGGTGACAATGCCTTTCTCGAAGCATTCCATCGCAAATGCAATCGTTGCCCCGGCAGCAATCGTATCCGCTCCATATTCGTTGCACATCTGGTTAGCCAGGTTGGCCGCGGCTAGGTTGTCCACGCCGCAGTAGGAGCCGAAGGTGCTGAGCGTTTCATATTCAGCACCACCGTAATGCGGATCGACCTTGTATGGGCCATCGGTGATCTCGACCACGCGCTTACAGCGCACCACACAGGCGTAGCAGGTTTCGCGCCCTTGTTTGTCCTGTTTGCCTTCCGCCACACCTTTCAGCACCGTGTCGTACATTGTTTCGCCGCTGATGGCTTCAGCGCCTTCGAAGGTGCCTTCGTTGTAGTTGTAGGTCGGAAGCGTGCCCATCGAATGCTGTGGCATGACTACGCTGGCCGTGCCGTATTTAGCCAGGCCTTCCATGTCGGGGTTTTCAATCACGCCTTTAGGCCCAAAGCGGTTGAGCGCTGTTAGCACTTTCTGGTCGGCGATGCCAGGTTTGGATGTGCCGCGCACGGCTACGGCGCGCAGGTTCTTGGAGGCCATTACCGCGCCCATACCTGTGCGTCCGTTGTTGCGGTTAGACATGGAGACTAGCGAGGAGAACTGCACACCATTTTCAGCCGCAGGACCATACTGAAGAACTTCGATCTTGGTGTCACCTAATTCTTCACGGATGGCCGCTTCGGCTTCACCCGTCAGCTTGCCGGCCAGACCAGCAGCATCACGCAGCTCTGCCACACCGTCCTTGATCCACAGGTAAACTGGTTTTGACGATTTGCCTTTTATGACGATACCGTCCAAGCCCGCGAACTTGAGTTCGGCGGGGAAGAAACCGCCGCCCTGAGAATCGCCGATCCCACCGCTGAGTGGGGACTTGGCATTGGCGTTGATGCGGCTCTGGCCTGAGATCGCCGCGCCGGTTGTTACGCCGGTGAATAGGGTCAAGACATTCTCCGGGCCGAGCGCATCTGCACCTTTGGGTATGTCGTGCAGGATGTAGTACATCCCCATTGCTGAACCGCCCATGTACTTGCGATAGAACGATTCGGGCGGGGTCTCGATTTCCAACTTGCCGTTGGTCAAATCGACGTGCAGGATTTTTCCAGTGTATCCGTTGGGCATGGGATTCTCCTCACTAGAGAAAAGTGGATTTCAAACTAAAATAAGGCCTGACTCTGTATAAGGACGGGTCTTCCGAGTCGCAATTCAATAATTTCGAAACCGATAAAATCGGAGTACCGTACCCCGATTTTTATCAAATGCATCAAGCGCGGGAAGTTGAACTGTCAGGCAGTGGATGCTGATCTTTTCCCCAGAGTCAGTTCAGCGTCCCGCGCGTATCGTTACAAGGTCAGGCGATTACTACTCGCCCTTGACCTCTGTCCAAATCTGGTCATAGAGCGGAGTCGCCTCACCGACATCTTCCATAAAGAAGCCCTTCGCTAGTGCTTCGGGTGGGGTGTTGGTAATCGGCGAGTTGATGTACATATCGTAAAACTCGGTCTGATTGGCTTTGGCGTATTCCAAAGCGGCGGCGTTGGGGACGGTGTAGGGGAAGTCGCGCAGCATCATCCAGAACATATTGCCCTGCTCAATGTAATTGACCCAAGCGTAAACTGCATCCAGATGCGGGGCGCTGGACGGGACAGCCCAGTTATCCTGCCATAGGATGGCGCCTTCGCTGGGGAAAACGTATTCGAAAGCTGGGTCTTCCTGATGGGCAGTGAACGCCTCGCCATTCCAGACGTTGCCCAAATCTACGTCACCTGCAATCAAAGCGGTCTTGGGGCTGTCGCTATCGAAGAGTTTGACGTTGGGGATCAGTTCCATTAATTTTTGTTTGGCTTCTTCCAATTGCGCCGGGTCTTTGGTGTTGAGGTCGTAGCCCAGAGTTAGCAGTGTGAAACCAATCACTACGCGGGGATCATCGAGCAGCACCAGGCGTCCAGCGTACTCGGGGTTCCATAGATCTTCCCAGGATGTCGGCGGGGTGGAAACGCGGTCGACATTGTAGATAATGGAGTCGGTACCTGCCATGTAGGGGATAGTGTACTGATTACCAGGATCGAAGGGCAAATCCATGAAGCCGGGGTCAATATTCGCCAACATCGCCAGTTGAGCCTGATCCCATTTCTGAAGCATACCCTGATCGATCATCAGAGAGATAATGTAATCGGTGGGCAAAATCAGATCGTAGGTCGTGGCTCCGGCGGAGAGTTTAGCGTACATCTCCTCGTTGCTGGAATACTCATCGTGGTTTACTTTGATGTCGTAAACCAGCTCGAAGCATTCCTTCCACTCGACGGGGATGTACTCCGTCCACACGAAGAGATTTAATTCTTTCGATGTGACCTCGACGCGCGGTTCTGGCTGTGGGCAAACGAAACCTGAACTGGTAACGAGTTGCCCTGCTTCGTCCTTGGCAGGCGCTCCGCCGCCACAGGCTGCCAGCAACATGCTAAATACTGTTAACGTTGCCAGCACTTTCCAGAGAGTTATGTTTTTCATTTCTACCTCCTTGTTGATAGGTGAATAAGATACGAACTGTTATTGCAAACTTCGCAGATCAGACTGGCGTTCTGACCCGCGAGTTGTCAATCCGATCTACTACGTTTGCCTGCTCTGCAAACGCTGGGTAAGGAAAACGGCGACAAAAATAATTAAAATCCACACCGCTGAGAGGGCATTAACCTGCGGCGTAACGATCCGTCGCAGCAACCCATAAACGTAGATCGGCAGCGTGGAGGCGCCGGGGCCGGTGGTGAAGAATGTGATCACAAAATCATCCAAAGAGAGGGTAAAAGCTAGTAGCGCGCCGGAGAGTACGCCTGGCATAATCGTTGGCAGGGTGACACGCCAGAAGGTAACTAGCTCGTTAGCGCCCAAATCCATGGAGGCTTCTTCGATGGACTGATCGAAACCATGCAGGCGAGCCCGTACCACCAAGGCCACAAAAGGAACGCTGAAAGCAATATGCGAGACGATTACTGTGGTCAAACCCAAGGTAAACTGGCTATCGCCGATCAAGCTCAGGGCACTGTTTAACAGCGTGAACAACTGGCTGAACAAGACTAGAATGCCGATTCCCATCACGATTTCGGGAATAACGATGGGAATATATATAGATATTTCCGAAAAAGTTCTCAGCTTGAAGTTGTAGCGCTGCAAGGCAATTGCTGCCAGGGTGCCGATGATCGTAGAAGTGAATGTCGAAATCAAGGCGATGGTCAGCGTGTTACGGGTAGCGTTCCGCACTTCAACATTCTTTGCCAACTCGCAGAACCAGTGGAAGGGACCGCAAGGACTCTGAATGACATTCCCTGTAACGATTTCGGTTGGTCCGACCTGAGTGATAAAGCCTTCGAAAAGAACGTTGGTTTTCGACGAATTAAAGGAGAATAGAAATAAAACCACTATTGGCATATAAAGGAAGAAATACACCAGCGCGCTGGAAACGATAACCAAGGGGGAGCGACGGTGCGGATTCATACGGCTACAATCTCCTCACTGAAGCCAAATTTACGCGTGTAAAAATAGGTTACGATCAGTGTCATGGTCATCAAAACTATCGAAGCAGCCGAACCAAAGGTTGGATCTCGGGCAATCAGGAATTGATTCTGGATCAGGTTACCGACCAGCACGATCTGCCGACCACCCAGCAGATCGGAGACAATGAAGGTGCCCATGACTGGCACGAAAACCAAAATCGTCCCGGAAACTATCCCCGGCATGGAGAGTGGCAACGTCATGCGCAGGAAGGTACGGATAGGGGACGCCCCCAGGTCTGCCGAAGCTTCGTACCAAGAAAGGTCAATTTTCTCCAGAGATGTGTAGAGTGGCAGAATCATGAAGGGTAGAAATTCATAAACCATACCGACCAGCACCGCCCCTGGCGTATAGAGCATCTCGAGGGGTGTGAAATGCAATCCCACCAATCCCGCCAGCCAGCCGATCACGCCGTTTATCACGCCCTGCGTGCGCAGCAGCATCATCCAGGCGTAGACGCGGATGACGAAATTAGTCCACATCGGTACCAGAATCAAGAAGAGGAAGGTGTTGCGCTTTTTGACCGGGGCGCGAGCGATGAAATAGGCCAGCGGGTAGGCCATCAGGATCGCCAGCACGGTGGTGTTGAATGCCAGGCCCAACGAACGCGACAGGATTTGGATGTAGATAGGATCGAAGCAGATGGATTTGCCGTTGGCGCAGTCGGTGCGAATCCCGGAGAGGCGCATGTAGTTGTGGAACGAGAAGCCGTAGATCACGGTGCCGTCCGGGGCGCGGCTGCCGAAGCTGATCACCAGGGTGAGCAGCAAGGGGATAATCAGCAGCCCAACCATGAACAGCAGGGTGGGCGAGATCAGGACAGTACCCTGGAAAGATTTGTTTTCACGCAGTTTTCGCAACATGGCAATCTCGCTAATCTTCGTGCAGCACGAGCGCGTTTTCAGGCAGCACCACCACCCAAACCTCCTCGCCGCGCTCGTAATAGGCTTCCGGGTCGAGGGTGGAGATTTTGTTCTGTTCCCACACCGTGAGCGACACGTCGCCCAGGTCAACGAATACGCGCGTATCCGAACCGATATAAACGGTGTTCTGGACGCTGCCGCGAAAGCAATTTTGTGACAGCGCATTATTATTGGCGATGCGGATTTTCTCCGGGCGCAATGAGATGACCACCTGCTCGCCCACTTCAACGTTCGAGGCCTTGGTGCTGACCAGTTCACTGTTCAGGCTGGGAAGATGAACCGTGACGCGGTTTTGGTCGATGGCAAGCACCTCGCCGGTCAGGAAATTGGTCTCACCGATGAAGTCGGCCACAAAGCGGCAGTTGGGGCGCTCGTATATCTCCACCGGCGCGCCGATTTGCAGCACTTTGCCGCGCTCCATGACCGCGATACGGTCGGACATGGTCAGGGCTTCCTCCTGGTCATGCGTCACGTAAACAAAGCTGATGCCCACTTCTTGCTGCAGAGCTTTGAGTTCCAACTGCATTTCCTTGCGTAGCTTCAAATCAAGGGCGCCGAGCGGCTCATCCAACAGCAGCACCTTTGGGCGTTTGACCAGTGCCCGCGCCAGGGCGACGCGCTGCTGCTGCCCGCCGGAGAGCTGCTTGGAATTGCGGCGTTCCATCCCGCTCAACTTGACCATCTCCAGAGCCTCGCCAACGCGACGTTTGATCTCGTGTTTGGGCACTTTCTCCATTTCGAGTCCATAGGCTACGTTCTTAGCCACCGACATGTGCGGGAAGAGAGCATAGCTTTGAAATACGGTGTTGACCGGCCGCAGATAGGGCGGCCTATGCCCCATGGGTTCGCCTTCGATGAATATTTCACCCGCTGTGGGCCATTCGAACCCGGCGATCATGCGCAGCGAGGTCGTCTTTCCACAACCCGACGGGCCCAGCATTGAGAAGAACTCGCCATTTTTGATCTGCATAGTGACGTGGTTGACGGCAAAGATCTCTCCTCCCTCCGGGGTAGGAAATCTCTTCACCACATCGCGTAGTTCTACGCAAAATTCATTCATATCATGATCCTAGATGCTATTCATTCCGCCATCTGTGTTAGAACGTGTTTGGCAGCTTCCAGCACCTCGCTGACATGCTGATCGGTGTGGGCAGCTGAAATAAACAAGGGATGCGAACTGGCCATCACGCCGGCTACACCGCCGGGCAGGTATCGGCTGGAGCGCTCAAACATGGCCTGGGATTTAGGTGTTCGAGCGAGAAAATGTTCTTCGAAAATGTTCATTATTTGCCATTTATCTGATGTTGTTATGCATAAAACGTGAAATGGGAATGATGAACACGTGATGCACGGGTATGACTTTCACGTTTTACGCTAAGCGTTTAACATCTTCCAGCGTATCCGCTAGACGATTAAGAAGCTCGTCGATCTGTTCGTAGCTGATCACCAGCGGCGGCTCGATACGGATAGTCTTGGCGTTGGTCAACGTGCCGGCCACCATCACGCCGCGCTTGAACAACCCGGCGGCAACCTTGTAACCCACCTCTGGGTTGTGGAAATGCTGCCCGATCAGCAATCCCTTGCCGGTGATTCCTTTATAAATTTGCGGATATTCGGCAGCTAATTCTTCGAGTTTGGGGATCAGATATGTACCTTTTGCAGCGGCCTGTTCCCACAGGCGGTCACGTAGCATGACGTGGATCGAGGCGATCGCTGCCGAACAGGCCAGTGCCCCGCCTCCTGTAGTAGTCGTATGAATGAAGGGATTGGGATCCATCATCACCTGCCAGATCTCCTCCGTCGAACTGAAAGCGCTTACCGGCATCACCCCGCCACCCAGCGACTTAGCCACCGCCACGATATCGGGCACAACCTCCCAATGATCCACCCCCCATATTTTGCCGGTGCGCCCCAGGCCGGTCTGTACCTCGTCGGCGATCAGCAGCACACCGTATTGGCGGGTCGCATCCCGGATGCGCGGCCAGAAATTATCCGGTGGAACGATTACTCCGGCCTCGCCCTGAATCGGCTCCATCAGCACGGCCGCGATATCAATGCCGACCGTCTGACAAATATCCAACTGACGCTCAACAGCCTCCGCATCCCCAAAGGGCACGTGATAGACCGGTCCGCCATAGAGCGTACCTACCGGTCGGCGGTAATCGGATTTACCCATCATCGAGAGCGAGCCCATCGTTTTTCCGTGAAATGCTTTGACCGCCACGATGAAACCGCTTTTTTGAGTGTACATCTTGGCCAGTTTAATAGCGCCTTCGATCGCCTCGGTTCCGCTGGCAGCGAAGAAACTGTATTTGAGATCGCCGGGCGTGATCTGCGCCATCAACCGCGCCAGCACGCCGCGCAGCGGGTCGATCAATTCCTGGCTGGGCATGGGCGTACGCTTGAGTTGGGCACTGACAGCCGCCACCACATCTGGGTGCCCCCAGCCGAGATTCATCATGCCGTAGCCTCCCAGGCAATCGAGATACTCGCGCCCTAGCACATCTTTGAAAATCGCACCGGAGCCTGTCCATTCGACTGCTGCCCAGTCACCGGCTTCTGTTACAGACTTGCGGTACTCCAGCCAGTTCCTGTTAAAGTGTTCGGCAAAGTTGTCTTTGGACTCACTGATAATCCATTTGGCTTGGACATCGTCAACGGTTTTCTGGGAGATGATGTCCAGCCATTGAGTTGAGTAGGAAAGGGCATTATCAACAGATTGTGGCATGCTGATCGCTCTAGAGATTGAAATTGCTAACGTTTTTTTACAGAAGATTAGGCGGTAGGGACGAGCCTGCCGCACTGGAGACAGAGGGTAAATAAGGCGAGTTATTCATTTTCGTCTTCCGCTACTCGATCAGGAACTCGCCATTGATAAATATCTTTAATGATATTGGGAACAATTGATGTAACTGTTTTTCTAACACCAGGCACTTTTCGTACTACTTCAGTCACAAACCGATAAATTTCCGCAGTATCTTTGGCAACGACCTGGATACTGACGTCGGCCTCACCCATGGAGCAGGCTACATAAGTAGTGTTTTCGTTTTCGGCCATTTTATTGGCCACTTCGATGATTTTGTCTGATTCTACTTCCATCCAGACATCGGCATATATATCCAGTCCAAATGCCTGCGGGCTGATAATCGCACTGACGCGGATAATTTCTTCTTTCACCATACGCTCAATACGGTAGCGAACTGCACGCTCGGAAATATCACCGATTTGACGGGCAATCGCTGATGCAGACTTACGTCCATCTTCGAGGAGCATGTTGACGATATTTATATCAATCTTGTCGGTTTTATACATTATTTTAATATAAATTTCCGAATACAACTATTTTATACATAAGCTTAGCTTAATCGGCATAATTCGTCAAGAAGGAATGGGCGGCAAGACTGTAACACATTTGGATGGCGAGATCCACGGCATTCAGGACAAAGGGGAGTTCCAGCGTCTGATCGACTTCCCAAGCCACCCCTTCGAACGCTTCTGCCCACCCCTGCAGCCGTCCTCCGATCAGCCCCTCCATCCTGCTCGTTCGCTCGCCGAACAGGTATTGGATCAGTTCTCGTCTTTTCACCGCCTGCATACATTTCCTCCCCCACGTCGCTGCTTCAACTACAGCAAAAAACCCCTTCAGAACAAGTGTTCCGGCTAATTAGTTTGCAGATACTGGGAAAAATAAGTAGATCTGCGATCGAAGCAGATCTTATGCGGGACCGCTGAAGTGAATAACCGCTTATCTTCAGCAGATAGTCCGGCCATTCGCTTCGACTTGTTTTCATATTACCCGCTATCCAGTTGGCTAGAATTCAAAGTGGCTATCGACTAAATCTTTCCCATCTGGTAGGGGGGAACAGCTATTGACTGCTGTCAGGTTTACATGCTGTCAGGCATACGGCAAATGTCCCGCCTGCCAGTATGCTTTGCTTCTTTGTATCCATCTGGTGTTGCGCGATCAGGGTGGGCAGTCCCTTCATCGCCATAAAGTGCCGGTAGTTCCTGAAATGTTCTCTGCCTGCCGCCAGCTCCGAGAGTACGATGATGGTTTTTGATATCCATCCTTGCATCGGTTGGTAGGGGCCTGGATGGAAGTCGATTAGCAAGATGCGGCCTTCATCTTTCTTGAGTACCCGTTTCATCTCGTTGAGCACCGCGGAACGGGTTTCCTCTGGCATCTCGTGCAGCGTTAGCATGGAGATGGCCAAGTCAAATTGGTCATCTTCATACGGCATCTTGGTCGCGTCACCGAGATCAAGTTGTGCGGTATCACCCAGCCGTTTGCGCGCGACCTCCAGCATGGCTGGGGATAGATCAAGACCATAAAGGTTGCACTTGTAGCGTTGGTACAGTTCGAGCTGCGTGCCGGTGCCGCAGCCCACATCCAGTATGCTCATCCCTGTAGCCGGGCGGAACATCCTGATCCCCACCAATTTCAAACCCTTGTTCATCGAATCAAACAGCCGGTCGTAGATCCCCGCGCTGGCACGGTAGTTGTCTTTCATCGTTCTTCTGCCTGGTTCTCAAGGAACTCCACCATCGCCGCGGTCACTGTTTCCGGTTCTTCAACCGTTGAAGTATGCCCAGCCCCCGGGATGACGACTAGTCTTGAGTTTGGAATGCCCGTGTGCATTTTCTCTGCCTTGGCTGGGATAGTGGCGACATCCTGGTCACCAACGATGATCAGGGTGGGGATTTTAATCCGGTCAAGTTGATCACCCACGCCCTCCCGGATGATCACTCCGCCGACCGCGCGTGTGATCCCGATCCGGTCATTCGCCACCATGCGCTCTTTCCACTCTCGTTTTAGTCCCGCCCGTTCCGGGTCATTCAGGAACTTTTGCCCGAACATGATCTCCATCACCCGATCAGCAACTATCCGTAATCCGATCCAGCGGGCGACAATGCTTAGCATTCGATAGCGCCTTGCCGCTTCCTTTGCTTCTGGATCTGCGGAGCTTTCGATGAGCGTTAGCGACTTGATCAGGTCCGGTCGTCGAATTCCTAACCGCAGGCCGATAAAGCCGCCCATCGAGAGACCGACAAAATGGCATGGCGTACACTTGAGCTTTTCAATGAGCGCGACTGCATCCTCATATAAACGCTCTATCTCATAGCCGTCTTTGGTGACTTCACTTTGTCCCTGTCCTCTCAAATCGAAGGTAATGCAGCGATAAGATTGTTTCAAGGTCTCAATTTGATTGTGGAACATGTAGCCGCTCCACAGCAAGCCGTGCGCGAAGACAATCGTCTCCGGACCGCTTCCTCGATCCTCATAATACAACCTCGCCCCATTGATAGGTACGTGTGGCATCTTGGTCCTCCGGAAATAAGTTATCCTGATGAATATTGGACAAGCAGGGTATTGAAACGAAGTTGACCATATTTGGTCGCTATCGGCCTGGTAGTACTGTACAGCATTTTTTTACGAAAGTCAAACTTGTGCTGTTAAAGCAATCTCTGTTAGGATCTACTCGAATAAAGATTTGTAAATAACCAAATTTCCATATTGTAAAATAAATGCCAGGGAACGTCGCCCGTTCAAAGGGTGCATCTTTGCTGCCCTTCAAACTGACGAACGAGATATTTAGTCAGGACACCTGTAATAGTCAGTACAAGACAGGCGCAAATCTTTGATTTCCAAAGGTACAATAAAGCAACAAGTTAATGCGGTGTCTTATTCATCCTGGGATCACTGAACCATGGCAGATCAAATATGACCTTTGAAGAAATATTTCATTTAGACCCAATAAGCGCTAGCAAACGCTTTGGCAGTGCGACTTTCCGCCGACTGCAAGAGGCGCTGGATGATTTTAACGCCGTACTTTCTGGGAATTCGCCCGTCCATGCCAGGGCAGACAAAGATCACCCGGCGCTTACGGATGGGGGAACGACCTTCTATATTGGGGATGGTTATAAGTTGACGATTTTAATGAGTCTGAACGGCATTATGCATGGCGAAGAGTATATCCATGGTTATATTTATGGACCGATGATCAGCTTTGAACCGGAAGTCATGGTGGGAAACTACCCATCAATTCATCAGTTGTCTTTTTATCCAGGGGAGGAACTTAAAAAGCTACTTTCATGATGAGTATCGAAAACCTGTTATGAACTGGATAGTGGAATTGTGAAAATTTACCCATTGTTGACAAAAAAGGTAGGAATGTGTATATTATTTATATTCAACCTTAGCGATCTCATAACCAGAGGTGGTGTTTGATCACGATGCGGCTGGTATGTGTAGCAGCAAATTACCGATCTCTGTTACTTATTGAGTAAGTATTTATATGGGGTTAGTAAAAAGCAGTAATCCGATTTAGATGTGTGTTGATAAGTGCCAGCAGTATATGACGTGTATATGAGTTATCCTGGATGACAAATTTCTGAATGACTTAGGAAAGTCGACGCCCAATGTAATGCCGGTTTAACCTGTGAATGATAAGCACTCTCGGTAAAATCCCCTTGAATCATATAAGCAAATTTCCCCGCAAGTTTTTATTCTCATCCAAGCTATTTTTTAGAAAAATTATTTTACTTTCGATTGTCGCGATTTTGTGTGTCAGTCCGAATTTTTCCAGTGTTGCGCTAGATACAGTCTGGATCGAAGATTTTGATTCTTATTCCTACAAAAGTCAAATCCATGGTCAGGGAGGCTGGAAAGGCTGGAATAATAATATTGCATACGGAGCATTTATTAACTCCCCCTCGTTTACGATGCCACATTCTGTCGAGATTGCTGGTGCATCAGATTTGATTCATGAATTTTCTGGATATACATCAGGTGAGTGGCAATTTAGCACCTACCAGTATATTCCCAGTACAATGACGGGAATTCAATATTTTCTTCTACTTAATCAATATAGCGATACGGGCCCATATAATTGGTCGACTCAAGTTTCATTTGATCCAGCTTCAGGTTTAGTGCACTCAGATTTTGATGGGAATACACTTTCCATAGTAGCCGATCGTTGGGTTGAGATTCGCATCGTGATTGATCTAGATAATGATGATCAGCAGTTTTACTACGATGAGAAACTATTATTTGATAAAAGTTGGACGGAAAGTGTCAGTGGGAGTGGCTCACTCAATATTGCAGCACTGAGTTTATTCGCGAACGGAGCATCATCCATATATTACGATCATATGAGCCTTGAATTATTATCCCCTTCCCTTACCCTCTCGAAAACTGTTGGTTCTGATCCGAATAGTTGCGCAACAACAGAACTCCATCACCGTTGATCCCGGGAGTGCTATCACCTACTGTTATCAAGTGACTAATACAGGAGATGTTAATCTGGTAGCCCACACCCTAATTGATGATAAGATCGGTGAACTTCTATCAAATTTTTCATATTCCCTTTCACCCGGAGCAAGCGCATTTCTTACCTCTACAAACACTGTGGATGCTCCCGTGATCAACATCGCAATCTGGTATGCACGCACTTCCACTGGAGTGCAGGTCCAGGATTCTGCTTCGGCTAAAGTGAACGTTAATACTGCCGAGATTACACTCAAGAAAACAGTTGGGTTGGATCCAAATGATTGTGCATCAACAAACTCAATCAGCGTTGCTCCAGGCACGCAGGTTACCTATTGTTACGAAGTGTCAAACTCGGGAGAAGTTGCCATTACCAGCCATACCCTTGTGGATGATCAACTGGGTACGATACTCAACAATTTTCCCTTTAACCTGCCTATTGGCGCAAGTGCCTTCCTGACACAGACAGTTGAAATCAATGTTCCTGTTATCAACACTGCGACGTGGACCGCCCGTACCAGTTTACTCCATGAGACAAAGGATAGCGCAAACGCGGAAGTTTTCGTATTCGGAAAAATATTCATTCCACTCATCAGAAAATCTGGTACTCAATGATCCGCTTCTGCAGGTCGGAAGGGTCAAACTACCCCAACCCCGGGGAAATCTCGCTGGCGCAAGACGGAAGAACGGACTAGTCGTCGTCCCAGTACCTGTCGTTCAGCGTGTTCATAAATGCGACCAGGGCGTTTTCGTCCTTGTCTCCAAGCCCCAGGTTGCCCAGCTCGCCAAAATTGACAGTATACGAATACTCGGGCGGCGGCCAGACCCTCACTCCTCCCGTCCCTGGTATTGTAAAAGTGGGTGATGTCCTTGAGGGCCTCGAAATAGCCGTTGTGGGCATAGGGCGCGGTGAGCCCGATGTTCCGCAGCGTCATCACCTTGAACTTGCCGTTCTCCGCCTCGTCACCAACGACAGCACCCAGCCCCACATCCACCGGGTTAGTGACCAGCAGCGGGTGATCACTCTTGGGCACGCCCAGGTTGTCAAAGGTGAAATCGGTAAACACGGGCGGAACCATGCCGGGCGGTGCCCAGCCCGACACCCACCCCACCCACACCCGAGCCATCCCCTGAACCCGAGGTTGATGTCCGCATCTCATTTATCCTCTACGACGGCGTTGTACCCTACGTGGAGAGCGATGAGTATGCCCAGGTCACGAACAATGGGACAGGAATAGTCGACTTGCAGGGTTGGCGCTTGAACGCAGGTGACCCAGGGCAGGACTTCGTCTTCCCCAGCTACGACATCCAGCCTGACCAGTCCTGCCGTGTGTACACCAACGAGTACCACCCCTGAAATCATGTGGATTTAGTTTTGGTAGTGGCACTGCATTATGGAATAATAACGGGGATTGTGGGTATTTGTACAACGAGCAGGGGAGTCTGGAAGACGAGTATTGTTATTAGGGTAAACTACTGCAAACTATCTTTGGGAAGGGATAAAGGATGAAACGGTATCTGTTGGTGGCAATAATCGGACTGGTGCTCTGTGCTTGTTCGTTGCAGCCTTCAAACAATGCAATCCAGCCTCTACCGCAAACTCCTTCGCATACAATTCTAGCACCCACTCAGAAATCTACCAGCACTGCCACACCCACGACAACTCCTACCCTGACTCCATCGCCAACAGCAACCTCGTCCTCAACACCTACCAACACAGCCTCACCTACACCCACGGCGATTGGAGGTGGTAACGGAAAGTTAGTTTTCTTCAAAAGGGAATATTACTCGTCGATGGTAGGTAATCTTTATACAGTGGAAGTAGGCGGGTCAGATATAAGCCAAATATCTGTAGAGTATGATATTCAGTTTAATGACTTTTTCTTATCCCCGCTGGGGAATGAAATTATCTTCAAAAGCCAAGCGGGGATTCATATTGTGGATCTTGACGGAGAAAACGAAAGATTGCTTTTTGAAGGCGATTATCAACTATACGGTTGGTTTCCAGATGGACAAAGTTTTCTAATGGCTGATCCGGGGATAGAACTTTTTCGCGTCGATAAAGATGGTCTGGAATTGATACCTATAACCACTGGTCAGAAACACTGGTTCACGCTATCACCTGATGGTAGTGAAATCGTTTACTCGACCACCGGAGTAGGAGCAAAGATATATCTGATAAATGCTGATGGTTCTAACGAAAGGGTTCTCGTTGATCGGGGTGGTTGGATACTTTTCCTGGTCACCAGATAATTCAAATATTTTTTATTGTGCCTGTTCCGCCACAGAAACGAATATCGGTCTAATAAAGGCGGATGGTACAGATCATAGACTATTGATAGAGGATGCGGTTGGTAGAGTTTGGTTAGATGAATCGACAATCCTTTTCAGTCGAGCAACCAGGACAGAGGCCTATACCATATCCCAAATTGGTATCGATGGCTCTAATGAAGTAGATTTGGTAGACCAAGGAAGTTTTATGTCAAGCTCAATGGAACTATCCCCAGATCGAATATATATTGCTTATCTGGGAGATTGCACATCTGATTATATGTGCGACATCTTTGTAATGGAATTAGGTAAGAAAAATCCTGTGAATATTACTAACTCACCAGGCTATTATTGGAACGTGATCTGGCAGCCATGAATGCATACTCACGTATTTGTCCTGATAATATTCTACTGAGAGATATTATCCGAATCTCATACCGATTTTGATACGTATAAAGAGTATTTGGTTGATTTCGCGCATTAAGCTGTTGGGTTATCAACCCGTTAGGCTGCAATAGCACAAGCGAATATTAATAATTTCAGAACTGCAGGAGGATACACCATTGGGAACGTGGATTAGTCATCGAAATGGGAGTGCATTATGCCGGGAGTAGAAGGACGGGTGGCGCTGGTAACGGGTGCGGGACGTGGAATCGGGCGGGTGGCGGCTGATCTGCTGGCCTCACGCGGTGCACGGGTGATGGCCGTTGCGCGCAGCGAGAATGAATTGCAGACGCTGGGCCTGGACTACGTTGTGGCGGATCTGGGTACACCTGACGGCTGTACACTTGCGGTGGAGGAAACACAGGATCGCCTGGGGCCGGTTGCAATCCTGGTGTGCAATCACGGTATTGGTTCGGCCCATGAGCGGGTGATCTGGGAGCAGGATCCGGAGGTCTGGCGCGAAACAATGCGCATCAACCTGGATGGTCCTTATTACCTGTCACAGCTAGTTGTCAAAGACATGATTGAACAGGGTTACGGCCGGCTTGTGTTCACGAGTTCGACGGCCGGACAGGTGGCGGAATACGCCGGCAGCGCTTACAACAGCTCAAAACACGGTCTTCTGGGCCTGATGCGCTCGGTTGCCCAGGATGCCGGGCCGCATGGCGTGACTTCCAACGCGGTGCTGCCCGGCTGGGTGCGAACACAAATGGCTGAGACTTCGGCCAAAGCCGAAGCCGAGCAGCGTGGTATCACCCCGGACGAGGTGTGGGCGGAAAGAGCTGCGCTTTACCCGGCGGGCCGGGTGGTGACACCCGAAGAAGTGGCCGAGGTGATCGCCTTCCTGGCATCCGAAGAATCCAGTGGCGTCAACGGGGAGGCCATAACCGTAGCCCTTGGAAGCATATGGTGAAAATGAAATCGGCGGACGGGTGGATGGACCATGAAAAAAACCTTGGTTTTCTAGTCGGGGGATGCAGTTCGCGTAAGTTTTGGGTTTGTTTATTTGTTGCACACTTTTACAACCAAAATGCCACCTAACATCGCGTGAACCCTGACCTGCTTCGCAGCAGAGGACCGCGGCGCGATTTGTCAAGTTTGGTTCGGCTTGAGCAGCGTCAGGAGCAAAAACGCAGACAGGTTACGCCATCGTTAGGTAGCTCGTATAAATCGGGCGCCTGGGAACACAAATGACCCTGGCCGAACCCTTTTAAAATGACTGTGTGAGTAAGTTCAATATATGCCAAAACCTGAATTTCCAGAAGCCTGGAAGATTGCATCAACCATCGGTCTTACTCTCGTATTGGGTGTTACTATGAATTATATTGGCACATTCGATGCGCTTGGTCAATTTGGTATTGTGTTCGCATTTATTGGCGGACTTTTTCTTTCTCTCGCAATTATTCAGGTTGGCTGGTGGGCTGTTCCGAAAACACTCGAAGCGATAAGAACACCAAATTCAAAAAACATAAGACTGATTTCTTTGCCGCTTACAAACAATGAAATCAGATTAAAAATAAATAACTCGGAATTTCGGAAACATCAAGTAATTATTTCAGGAGTAGAGATAGGCATCAAAGGGCAAGAAAATTGGCTTTCTGTGTCGCACAACAATTCAACACTAAAATTTTTCAAAGCCGTAGAGATACCATTTGTAAAATTACACCCCGCAGATAATGCCTTTTCAGTTATCTATCCAGATCATGAGGATTTAAAGCGGTTTGGCTATGGCCTATATGAATTTGATGTTGTAATCTCTTATGGTTATTTATCTTCACGAGAAGGCAAATTGAGTCGATATGTGATCGCTCTTGAATACAATCGGGACACGATAAAAGTCAAAAGCGTAACAAGGGCTACCTAACCCCGCTCACACTTGACCGGGCTGTCGCCCGAGGGTAAGCGGCGCGCAGGCTAGCATCAATAAGTAAATCATCACATCTAATCGCCCTGGTGGCATCATCGGGGTGTTTTGTGTTGGAGGCATTATGGGATTTGAAGGGAGTATAAACGACGACTGCGCGAGAGGGGGACTCCGCGCGTGTCTATTCGGTTATTGGTGTACGGCGAAGTACACGATAATAACAGCATAGCAGAAAATCGAGGGCGTTGCAAGATGTTAAACGGCGACCACGCACAGCGAGAAAGTCGTGCGTGGCCTATCAAAACAATCTACTCCTCAAGAGAGAGTACACTACCAGAATAGCAGAAATTTGGAGGTAAATCAATTATTTGCTATTGGAGTTTATCTGGAGGTAGAGCAATGATCACTGACCACGAGCTAGAGGCAACGACAGACGATGTGGCACGAGATATATCCCAGAAGTTACAGGTTTCTCTCTCGCGCTTTCCTACTCTACTTCTTCAAACGCAAACTGAAAAGAATATTTTTTCAAATTGAGATTTGGGATAGCCTTCGCTGCGAAGATAACCCGTTTTGAAAAATCTCCTGCTACGAGGATGCCGCGCACAGGTAGGCAATCTTCTTCTCCAATTGCGCCCATATATGCCAAGATTTGAGCAATTGCTTTCGGATTTGCTGTGCCTGCTTTTAACTCAACAATTACAATATTGTTGCTTGAATCTGTTGCAGTTATATCTATTCGTCCAGCTTCCGTAATTCTTTCGCTTCCACCATCAACAATAGTCAAACCAGATTCAAGCTGTTCGATATTCTCTCTCAAGGCTACTTGCATATCAAGTTCTAAGCTGAATGTTAATTCTTCAGCTTCATAATATTCATCATTTGAATCATCATCAATTTCTATGTCAATTTCTATGAACTCATTGGCAAAGGAAGTGTCTCCTTCTGCTGAAGGTTTTATCAATAATACTCGGTTATGTTCTTCTACCTGTTTCCAGCCATTTTTCCGCAATCCGCGTCGTAAAGTATGTGTAGTATCAACGTCTGGATCCATACCTTCAGGTAAATATTCAGGATTATTCCTGAACCACTGTTTAAGTGGATATATACTAATGCTCTCATCTGGTTTTTGAACGACAACGTAATGGCTTTTTCGCTTCTTCATACTGGTTTTTCCTATTGTTTATTATTATTTGGCATCCTAATGCTGTATTAATAGTTATTGCTTACTGAATCCCCAATTAGAGGCCATAGGATAAAATAACTGGTTTATTATTTTTCTCTAGAAACCTGTAACTCATCTATTAGTATAGACAAATCCCCAAATTACGCAACTTGTCTGCAAAATAAACCTGTTTCACAGTCATATTCTTATCGTAATCTTGATACGTATCATCACTATCTGTAACCCTCACAAATCCAGAATTTCATAGAACTTCTGCGATTAGTATTGTTAAATACCGCAATTCTCTTCTGGTAAGTGAGTGACTAGTACTGTGTGTTGAAACCATATTGGTATATTGTTGATGTACGGGGCGTATTGGATTTCGCAAGCATTTATGCAATAATAGATCAGGGCAATCATATGCTGAGATTTCTTGATTCAGTATCAATTCAAGCCAATATCAATAAAATTTCCCGATTGAGAGTATAAGCATGGAGATTTGGTCATATATGTTCTTGTTGGAGGGGAAAACAGTATCTACTCTGGCTCAGAAGATGCCGTTTTACATTCTGAAGGTTGATGGGAAAGGTGTAATTTTAAGAATACCCCCGACTGGAAAAGAGAGATATATCTTAAGGTCAGAAATCGAAGGTGCCTATAAAGAACTGGTTGCTAATAAGCAAATTACCCGTGTGAGAATTCAAAGCAAATACTCTCCCAGGTATACTCCTTACGTTGCAGCCATACTAGCTAAATTTCCAAATGTGATTTACTCTACTAGGCCAATTACATTGAAATTATTAAGCAATTATGGCTCTGTCAACAATAATCACAAGAATATTTGTCAGCTAATTGCTCCAAGTGAATCTTGTTATAGTAATTGGGTGTCATATATTATTAGAACAATACTCAAGATGAATACCTTTGACGTGAAACAAATATATTATGAAGATTTTATTAGTAATCGTGAGGAGAATATCCGAAAAATCGATCAAGAGTTAGATCAGAGAGCTTCAATATCTGTATTCTTGGAAGCCCGTTTTTGGGATAGTGTTTGTTCACAAATCAATGTCAAGTCTCTCCGAAATTTACTTATAGTTGCAGATTTCCCAATACTTGAACCCACTTTTAGACCATCAGCCATGATTTTCTCTAATGTGGAAAAGTATTTTGAAGAGGCTTTTATCAAAACTTTAGAAATGGGTCCTCTGTACCCATCCAGAAATGTCACACTTCAACATTGTGGTTTCGGATGGGTTAGGATACCTATATTGGAAGAACCTGTAGGTGAAAATTACTGGGATGTGACTAAATTTCGGATATTACCAGGCTACAAATTACAGATTTGGGCTCCAAGTACTCACAAAAGAATAAGAGAATTTGAACTTGTTGGAATTAATAGAGATGGGATTTCAATTAATAGACTTGAAGATGATAGCAAAGTCACAATACCCAAAGATGAATTCTTTTATGTCGCAATTAATTGGAAAGATTTCACGAATGGAAAGATAGGAATTCAGGAGTTTAATGAATCATCAATTCATTATCGATACATATTCAGCATCTTGGATTGGTTGGAGCGAGGAGAACATAATCCTCTTACACAATAATAATATTCCACTCCCAAAAAAGTGGTTTATTGAAGCTCTTTCCAATCCCCAACTCCCTGCTCGTTTGTGATGTGACTATATATGAGGGTAGTACTTCCCTAAAGTGAACATGGGGGTGCCATACAACTGAATAGCTGACCCTTGATGCCGGAGTCCAGGTGGCTCCGGTCGGGCATCAAGGAGCAGGATGCAGTCGTCGTGCAACTGCGTCTTGCCAGCGACACGCACGGTCTTATCCTGCCCGCCTCGAAATGAGGCGGGCTTTTTTGTTTAACCGAAAGGAGGTGATAACCATGCTGCAAATCCACATCCTTGACCGCTGTGAGTTCTGTGACGGCCAGGCTTACGTCTATGTCTGCGAGTTCACAGATGAGAACGGCGAGTCATACCCCCGCTACATGCCATGCGCATACTGCAAGGGGGCGGGTGAGCTCGACAAATGGGTGAACCTGGATGAGTTCATCAAGCTGTTGCCACAGGGCGACTGCCCCCATGAACACACATCAACCAATGGCGGCTTCCACTTCTCTGGTGGTGAGGTCTGGGATGACCTGGTTGAAGTCTGTGATGACTGTGGTGCCAACCTGGATATCCCATGAATGACCAATACCTATTCAACTGAGCGCTCTTCCATAACGGGAGGGCGCTCTTTTCATTTAAGCACAAGGAGAAATTTCAATGTCTGACAACAATAGCAACAACAACGATGTCCTGTTCACCGAGGCGCCGGCTTCCTGGAACACACGCTACATCACCCCTGATGGCTTTGAGTGCCAGCTTACCCTGCGCTGTGAGAAAGGAGCCCAAGTACTTTCGAAAGCCGAAGCCGCTATCGCATCCCTGCTCAATAATGGCTGCATCCCCTATACCTACCACGGCCGCAACCAGCGTGCCCTGGGGGCGCAGGACGATGTTACTGAGAACAATGGGAATGGCAATGGGTCATCCATCTTTATTAAATTTCACCACCCCAGATGCATCACCTTCTTTGCCGGCATCTACGATATCGCTGACTTCAAATCCCACTCCTCCGTCAGCTTCTCGATCGCCTCGTCGCGCGCCTGCTCCCACTCATCCATCTCATCCCCCTCCACGTTCTTCAGGATCCGCCGCAGGTTCCCCGTCCGCGTCGCCGCCATCCCCAGCACGTCCAGCATCCGCAGCAGATCATCCGTATTCTCCGCCTCCTTCGCCAGCTCAAACGCCCTGTCCAGCACAATCTCGAACTTCTCGATCACCCCTTCCAACCCCTCCTTATGGTCCTTCGCGCTGGCGTAGAACCCGTGCTTCAGTGCCTGCTGGTTGCCCGGCTCCGCTCGCCGTGGCCCCCTTTCGATCGGCTTGATTTCCCTCTCAGCATCGGTCTCCGCGCAGGTTGCCTGCTCCGCCATCTTGTCTAGGTAGTCCTGCGTCTTGTTGAGGTTGGCTCGTCGTAGGAACCTCTGCATTTCTTCCGCTTCGTCCCCAGCCTGCAGTCTCAGCACCGCCGCGCTGTTCCGCAGGCTGTGGCACGTCACCTTTTCTGCTATCAGTCCTGCCGCCTTGGCGTACCGCTTCAGGGTGAACTTCAACAGTGCTGTCGACATCGGCTGGTCCTCCTTCCAGTCCGCCGCCTCGCCGCCTGGTGCTGCTAATAAACTCTCCCTAACCGCAGGGAACAGGTAGCTCTCTGCCTTCAGCCTCTCCAGCCTCCCTGCCGCGGCCTCGAATTCCAAGCTGGCTTGCCATACTGCCGAGTTCAGCGGCACCATGTCGCCCCTCTCGGTTTGCACGCATGCCCCCTGCCCGTCTTGCTGGACATCCCCCCATTGCAGCTCGCGGACCTCCTTCGCCTTCAGACCCGTCGTTAGCAGCATCAGGATTAGCGCGTAGTCTCGCTTGCCCAGCAAGGACGTCTCATGGTCGATTGCCCCCACCAGCGCCTCGATCTCCGCATAACCCAGATAAGCGCTGTTGCTGTATTTCCTCTGCTTTAGCCTCGGGATATGCCCCGCCGGGTCTGCCACCTCACCTCCGTCTACCTCTCATCTCTGGCAGTAGTTGTAGAACTTCGTCAAAGCCGTCAGCCGTTGGTTGATCGTCGATGGCCGTAGTCCTCGCGTCACCAGCGCCGTCACCCAATCCTGCACGTCCGCTTCCCGTGCCTCCCACGGTGGCTTTTGTGTGAACCCCAGGAAATCCCGCCACGCGCACCGGCTGATGCTCAAGATATTGCGGCCGTATTCCCTCTCCCGTTCCTCAAGCCACCCCTCGAACGCTTCTGCCCACCCCCGCAGCCGTCCTCCGACCAGCCCTTCCATCCTGCTCGTTTGCTCGCCGAATAAGTATTCAATTAGCTCATATCTTTTCACTACCTGCATACATATCCTCCCCACGCCGGTACTACGATGATAGCAGATAATCCAAATTAGCACAAGTGTTCTAGATAAAAGGTCTGCAAATTGAGATCATGAAACCCAATGGGAATACTCTTCATCTGTAGTTCGCGAAGATAACTACTAAACGAAAAAGGCTAAAGATAATAGTTGAGTGTATTGAGTGGAGTATAGAGTTTACGCAGCAAACCAGTAAACGAAAAAGGCGCTCAAATGATAAGGGTAATTCTCTGATGAATTGATCTATGAATGAGTATAGAGTTTACGTAGTAAACTCTTAAATGAAAAAAGCCTGAATAAGATTTTCCGTGTACTTGAAAGTATTACTAAATGAGATCGAGAACATAGTTTGCGTAGCAAACTATTAAATGAAAACGGCGCTCAAATGATAAGGGTAATTCTCTGATGAATTGATCTATGAATGAGTATAGAGTTTACGTAGTAAACTCTTAAATGAAAAAAGCCTGAATAAGATATTCCGTGTACTTGAAAGTATTACTAAATGAGATCGAGTACATAGTTTGCGTAGCAAACTATTAAATGAAAACAGGCGCTCAAATGATAAGGGTAATTCTCTGATGAATTGATCTATGAATAAGAATAGAGTTTACGCAGTAAACTATTAAACGAAAAAGGCGCTTGTTCAAGCGCCTTTTTCGTAGTAGCGGGGCTAGGATTCGAACCTAGGACCTCCGGGTTATGAGCCCGACGAGCTGCCACTGCTCTACCCCGCATCGTTTGTCGTGCTCTCTCGAGCGGATGCGATTATAGCACGCCGGGGTACCTGCGTCAAGCGCCGTGCCTCCAAACCGAAAATACTAAGCTGTTTCTAATTTACGGGAGTCGTGTTGTCCACAAACAGCCACATCCAGATCTCCCAGTTCTCGTACGTCCTTCTGGGAGTCGGTGGTTTAGCTGTCGGCACCGGGGTTTTTACCGCTGGCGCGATCGGGACGATCGGGAAGTCCCCGCTTAGCACCATGTGCCCATCTTCATAGCCCCACTGATATACCGCCTCATCCGAGCTCGAATAGGCGATCTGAGTCTCAAGCGCTATTTTTTTCCCCTCTTTGTTGCTCAGTTCCTGTGCCACGAGTTCGTGCTGGTTGGATAGGCTGCGCAGTTCCTGCATCCGTCCGTTGAACGCGATCACCAGGTAAACCAGGAGCACCACACTGGTGATGACGAGGGCGTAGGTCAGGCTAAATTTTGGGCGCTTCATATTTTCATCTTACCCCAAGAAACTGCAGGGTGCAAGTAGGAATTTGTCTCCCGCATACGCTGGGACTGGCATAAAGGTTGCAAGCTCTTTGCCAGCGTTGTCCACCGGGGTTTGCATGGCTGTCTGCCCAGACGCAGAAAACCTCTCCCTGACCGTCTTTCCAGGAGAGAGGTATCATGCCGAAGGTGGGAGTCGAACCCACACGAGCGTAAAGCTCACTACGCCCTGAACGTAGCGCGTCTGCCTGTTCCGCCACTTCGGCTGCGTACGATATTTTACCCTTTCTCGGGGTAATGTCAACCTTGCATCGCTCCATCGCCCAGCGTGCTATAATTTTCGGCGGGAGATTCATGTCCGATTTTTTCCAGGCTGTTTTTTCACTGCTCATCAATTCCCCTGGCAACTTGGCCTACCACCTCGTCCTGGCGTTTTCGATCGCCGGTGCCCTGCTGGTTGCCAACAGCCAGCGCCGCCAGAGTGGCACTTCCAATTGGCGGCGCATGGTTTTCGGGCTCGGGTTTTTGCTCCTGCTGCGTGTTTTGCTTTTCGCCGCCGCCGCCCTCATCTGGCAGGGTTTAATTTCCGATCAGCTCGTCTTACCGCTTGTAGATCGCGCTGTCAATTTACTCTCAGTCATCCTTATCGTCTGGCTTTGGGCTTTCCCCTCCCCCAACCGCTTCGCCGATGCCGCCGTCGTGCTGCTCGTCTTGTTCGCCTTGGCGTTGTTCGTCTTCAGCCTGGTCTGGGTAGCTGGCACTAATGGCTCTGGGCAGTTCAATGGTGCCCTGGTAGATCGGGTTTATGCTGTTGTTGTTTTCGCAATCCTGCTCCTCGCTGCCATCGTTTTGGTCATCCTCCGTCCGCCGAGTTGGGGTGTCGGTTTGGCTATGTTTTTCTTGCTCTTCATTGGTAATCTCTTCCACCTCTTGTTTCCCTTGCCTCTCGCCGACTACCCGGGTGCCGTTCGATTGGCCGAGATGGCCGCTTACCCCCTTCTCCTGACCCTGCCCTTGCGTTTCTCACCCTCTGCCGCTGCACGCTCCCCAGCCTCCTTCGATCCTGATATGCCGACACCCGGCGCCTTGAACACCTACCTCGCCCTTGCCGCCCAGCCCAACTGGGATGCATTTTGTCAGCAGCTCACCTCCGCCTTCGCCATCGCCTATGGTGTTGATATCTGCCTGTTCTTTTCCCCGGTTGCCAGCAATCAGCGCGTCGCCTGTGAATGTGGCCATAATGCCCACACTGGTGAAACCATCCCCCGCTTTTCGGTTTCTGATGCCGATATTCCCCACCTGCTCAATGCCCTCACCGCCGGGTCAGCCGTCGCTCTCGATCGCGCCCGCCATTTTGATGATTTCATCACCCTCGAGTCCGCCCTCGGGCTGCCCGAGTGTGACACATTGTTCGTCCAGCCGGTTGTCGATGAATCCGCAAAGGCCCTCGCCGCTTTGGTCTTCCTCTCACCCTTCTCGCACGCCGTTCTCAGCCCGCATGACCTCGCCTACCTCCAGGCTGGCTCGCTTCAAATGGCACGCTTGTTGCACCACACCATTGGGAATTTCGTCCTCAAGCAGGAGCTCCGTGATGCCCGTCAGGGATTGCTTGCCGCTAAGGCTGACCAGGGTGGCATGGTCGCCGAGAACCGGATGCTCCGTGAGGAGATTGCCAAAACACAGGTTTATCAGCCCAATCGCTACCAGGACGACGAGAGCCTCGATGAATTGCTCAGCGCTCATGAAGAAGCCCAGAAGATCATCTCTCGTTTGCGGGTTGAGAACATCCGTCTTCATGGGTTGTTGAAGCTGACCGGCGCTGGGGAACCATCCGAGCCGCTTGCGGGAGAACCGCGCGGCACCACGACCGTTGGCGAGGACCAAATGCCTGAGATAGATGAAGAACTGCGTGTCGCTTTATTAGAGGTCGCCCACCTGCAGTCCGTCTTAGAAGAAGCGGATCGCAGTATTCTTGATTTACGCCGTCAGCGGGAGTTCGAGAAGCTCTCGATTAAGAACCAGGAGCAGGTTTTTACCCTGACCCGCGATTTGCGCCAGTCCTTGTCCGCCATCCTTGGCTATTCAGATTTCTTGCTCGACGAATCGGTCGGCATCCTCGGCAGCCTGCAGCGTAAGTTCTTGGAGCGTGTCAAAACCTCTGCCGAGCGCATGAGCGCCCAGGTTGACGAGATCATTGCCATCACCAACGCCGAGATCGCCCACCTCCAGCGCTCGCCTGATCACACCGACATCTATGCCGCCGTCGATTTCAGCTCTCAAAGTCGCCGGGCGCGACCTGCGCCAGAAGGAGATTTCTCTCCGCGTCGACCTGCAGGATGACCTCCCCGACCTGCGCCTCGATACCGCGCAGATCGAGCGCTGCCTGGGGATACTGCTCTCCAATGCCGGCTCCGTTACCCCCGCCCAGGGCGAGATCACTTTGAAAGTAGTTGTCGATCACGCGGCCACACCCGGCGATCATGTCTTGTTCCAGGTTGCCGACCAGGGCCAAGGTATCGCTCCCGAACTTTTGCCTTCCTTGTTCACTCAGCCAGCTTCCTCCGACCTCACTCAGTTGGATGGCGTTAGTGTGGACCTGGCCAGCCTCGTCGAGCTGCAGGCCATTGTTTCTGAGCTCCATGGACGTCTGTGGGTCGATTCTGCTCTCGGCACCGGCTCTGTCTTCAGCATCTTAATTCCTTTTTACCTGGATGAGCTCGCCTCTCCGGAGAGTGAGTGACCCCTATGCCTGCTTTGCGCCAGGTGCTCCTCGGCGGGGCAGTGGCCTTATTCTCTGCCATCATCCTCCTCGGAGCGCTGACACTGGCCTTTGCCGAGCGTGATCAAAGCCGTGCTCTGGCCTTGTTGCCCACTGCCATCATCAGCACTGGTTTATCGCTCGCCGATCTCCAGCAGGAATGGCTTACCAAGACACCCTCCCCCAGCCCGGCACCCACAGAAACGGCCTTCCCCTCGCCTACTGCTGTCATCTGCACCCGCCCTGCGGGGATGGAGCGTGTATCCGTGCTCTCTGGCGATACCTTGGCCGGTCTAGCGCTTCGCTATGGCGTCAGCATTCGTCAGTTGCTTGCCTGGAACTGTATGCAGATCGATGATTTTACCGTCGGGATGTACCTCTTGGTGCCCCTGCTTTCCCCTACGCCCACCCCTACCACCACCGCCACCGAGACGGAGGCACCCACTTCCGAGCCGAAAAGTACTAGTTGTGCACCCCCGTCCAGCTGGGTTATCTATACTGTCAAGCCGGGTGACAACCTGTACCAGATCGGGCAGCGCTACCGCATTCCCTGGCAGGAGCTGCAGCGTGCCAACTGCTTATCCACCACCACCATCCGCGTCGGCCAGGGTCTCTATGTCCCCAACGTCCCGCCCAGCACTTCCCCGCCGCCGGCCCAAACCGCTGCCCCGCTTCCACCCACCCGCGCCGTGCTCACCGTGCCGTCCGCTCCCAGCGCTCCCTTACCTGGGCTCGCTGTGCTGGCGCAGATCGCTTTATATTGTTAGAATGATGTAATCTTGAATTGGATCATGTCGCATGTACCATCTACCTCTCATTCAATGAACGTTGGAGCTTAGTCATAATGCCATGTCGGTAATCAAGCGGATTCTAATTCTCAGCCTCTTCGTGCTCACAACCGGTTGTTCAATACCTGGTTTGGAGAATGTCGGCTTACCTGTTGCCATCTCATCTGGTCAGGGCTCTTCAGCGAGCACCGTGTTGGTTCAGCTGCCCCTCAACCAGCGCCCCACTGCCACACCTTTTCAACCACTGCCGCCTACCGCCGTCTATTACCCGACCGACGTTCCCACGCCTGTCGCCAGTCTGACACCCACGCCTTTGCCCACACCCTTCCCCCAAAGCCCCGAGGCCGCCGTTGGGCTGCTGCCTCTGCCGCCCGACCAGCTGAATATTCTACTCCTCGGTTCCGATGCCCGCCCCTGGAACCGCTTCTTCCGTACCGATACGATCATCCTGCTCACCCTCAGCCCCTCCAAGGGCGTTGTCAGCATGACCTCCTTCCCGCGCGATTTGTGGGTTACCATCCCCGGAGTCGGTGCCAACCGGATCAACACCGCCTGGCAGAATGGCGGCTTCAGTAAGCTTGCTGAGACCTTCCAACACAATTTCGGCGTCAAGCCCACCCAGTATGTCCTGATCAATTTCGCTTCATTTAAATCGGTCATCGATAGCCTTGGCGGTCTCGATGTCAATGTCAGCGAGACCGTTTCCGATTACCGCGCCGGGCGTCATGTCACCATCAAACAGGGCCGCCAGTACATGGATGCCGACCTCGTCCTCTGGTATGTCCGTACCCGCAAGACCACCAGTGACTTCGCCCGCAATCGCCGTCAGCAGGAGATCATCATCGCGATCTTCGAGAAAATGCTCAGCATGGATGCCATCAAGCGTGCCCCCGAGTTCTACCAGATTTATAAAGACAATGTCACCACCAGTTTGTCTCTCACCGATATGCTGCCCCTGTTGCCCTTAGCCGCCTCGCTGACCGATGTCTCAGCTATCAACCACTATTACGTCAAAGGCAATCAGGTCACCAGCTGGGTGACGCCTGGTGGGGCTCAGGTCCTCTTACCGAACCGGGATCGCATTATGAACGTCCTCAAGAAGGCCATGGTTGGACAGCGATGACCTTAGCAGGTAAAGGGGTTTTTATCTGGAAGATCCGCGCCTGTGAGCTGGGCGATGTCAATCAGATAGCCAATCTCGCTCAGCAGGCTGGTTTTTCTCATGTCTTGGTGAAAGTTGCAGATGGTGCATATAGTTACAACGTCACCGAGACCGGCGATGATCTCGTTCCTTCGCTCCTTCACAGCCTGCGCTCGAAAGGTATCCAGGTCTGGGGCTGGCACTATATCTACGGTGATTATCCTCGCAGTGAAGCCGACCGTGCCATCCACCGCATTAACCAGCTGAACCTCGACGGTTATGTCCTCGATGTCGAGGGGGAATACAAGCAGCCTGGCAAATATGCCGCCGCCAAGCTCTTCATGAGCCGCCTGCGGGCTAAATACCCTCACCTGCCAATCGCCCTCTCTTCGTACCGCTTCCCCTCTTACCACCCCCAGATCCCCTGGAAAACCTTCCTAGAATCCTGTGATTTCAACATGCCGCAGGTCTATTGGCAGTATTCCCATAACCCGGCCGACCAGCTCTTCCGTTCAGTTCGTGAGTTCCAATCCCTCACCCCATTCCGCCCGGTCATCCCTACCGGCTCGGCCTACCGTGCTGGTAGCTGGCTCTCCACTCCGGCAGATGTTAAGACCTTCATGCAGTCCTGCCAGGCACATAATTTGCCCGCCTTCAACTTTTGGGAATGGTCAAACTGTCGCAAGTACCTTCCTGATACATGGCGCGCCATTGCCGATTTCCCTACCACCATTGTGGGACCTCCCAAGGATATCGCCCATGCCTTCTTGGATGCCCTCAATTCACGTGACCCCGACCGCGTCGCCGATTTCTATAGCACCTCCGCCCTCCATATCACCTCCGATCGCACGACCCATGGCGTTCTCTCCATCCGCAAATGGTATTCCTACCTCTTCCGCTATCTTCTTCCCAATGCATCGTTTAACCTCACCGGTTTTACCGCCTCCTCCAGCTCCCGCCATCTTACCTGGACTGCTGCCTCCGACCGCGGCGCTGTCCATAACGGATCTGACACCCTCGGTATTCAGAACGGAAAGATTGCCTATCACTACAGCTTCTTCACCATCAATTAAATAGAGTACCCAGCCCGCCTCGCTGGGTGGCGCTGGGTATTTCCATAACTTAGCTCCGTCTGATGAGCTTACTTCTTTGCCGCTCTTCTCCGGGCTGGGCTTTTCCCCTTGCCTTTCGCTCCGTTGCTCGTGCGCTTGGCGGCTGGGCGTTCGATTTCCATTGCTGTCGTCATCTGCAGGATTTCATCCCCTGCTTTTAACTCCAGGATGGTTTTGCCGCGTGCCGCTCGCCCTTGTATCGGTGCCGCATCCAGGCGTGTCATCTTGGGTGCCATCTTCCACAAGTGCAGCGTTACCCTTGTGGTTCCTTTGTTGATCGTCATCCCGATCGTCTTTTCATTTTTTTCCGGTTTCCACGCCACCACACCCTGCCCGTACCGCCCTTGCTTCGGGAATTGCGCCGTCGCCACGCGTTTCGCCGTACCGCGCGATCCCATGATAAATACCTCGCCCTCCCCTGGGAATACCTCTGCTCCGACTATATGGTCGTCTTCCTTTAACTTCATTCCCATCACCCCCGCCGCCACTAAGCCCATCGGGCGTACATCATCTTCCGAGAATCGGATCGCCATCCCGCTCGCCGCCATCATCAATATATCGCTCTTTCCATCTGTCAGGAACGCCCCCAGCAGTCGGTCGCCCTCGTTGATCCGCACCATCGTGAACAGGTCGGCTGTTGGTCCCGGCATCTCCGTGATCGCCGATTTCTTCACCATCCCAAGCTGGCTCACCGTGAAAACGTACCAGTCATCGGCTCGCTCTTCTTTTGGCGGTAGCGAGATCGCGCACGCTAGCTGATCGTCCAGCGTCAGCGGCGAGATCTTTGCCGCATGGATGCCCGCGGAAGGTTTTTCTGCTTCCGGCACGTTGTGTACCGGGATCGCCGCGCTCATTCCGTTCTCCGCTGCTAGGAACAGTGTATCCCTTGTATTGACCTTCAAGAGCCACGTCGGTGCCTCGCTGCCCGATTGGCGCGGGAGCTTATCATCGCTGGTCAGGGCAACCAAGCCGTCCTCTGTGATCGTCAGCCAAACCGTCTTTTCTTCGATCAGGTCCCGCATTGTTAGCGGCATCGTCTTCGGTTGTTCAGCATCGATCAGCGCGATCTGCGTCCTGCGCCGGTCGTCATACTTCTCCTTCACCTCTTCTAGCTCATCCCCTACCACCTGCCGCATTTTCTTCGGCGAGCGCAGTAGTCCTTCCAGGAATTTGATCTTGTCCTTGATTTCCTTGTATTCGTCGTTGATTTTCTTGCGTTCCAGTGCCGCCAGCCGCCTTAGCTGCATATCCAGGATCGCCAGAGCTTGGATCTCGCTTAATTTATAGCGCCGCTGCAGCCGTTCCTTCGCCGTATCCGCGTCTGGTGACCGCCTGATTACGGCAATGACATCATCCAGGTTATCCAGTGCAATTCGCAGACCTTCCAGGATATGTGCTCGCTCGCGGGCGTTCTTCAGGTCGAATTCACTTCTGCGTCTGACGATTTCCAGCCGGTGGTCCAGGTATACGCGCAGCGCCTGTTTGAGCGTCAGCATACGCGGTTCGCCGCCCACCAGCGCCAGCATGATGATGCTGAAAGTGTTTTGCATCGGAGTTAGCCGGTACAGGTCGCCCAGCACTCCCTGCGGGTCTGCTGTTTTCGAGAGCTCGATCACGATCCGCATCCCTTGCCGGTCAGATTCGTCCCTCAGGTCAGCGATCCCGGTGATACGTTCATTGCGTGCCAAATCAGCGATTTTCTCGATCAGCGCCGCCTTGTTCGTCATGTACGGCAGTTCGGTGACGATGATCCGGTTCCGCCCCCGTCCCATCTCTTCCATGTGTACGCGTGCCTGCACCGTGACCCGCCCTCTTCCCGTGCCGTAAGCGCCGCTCAAAGTTTCATTTTCCTTGCTTTGGATGATGATCCCGCCCGTTGGAAAATCCGGACCTTGGATAAAACCCATCAGGTCTTCGATATTGATATCATCCAGCTTGTCCCACTTCTGCAGCATGAATTTCAGCGCGCCGACCACTTCGCCCAAATTGTGCGGTGGGATGCTGGTCGACATCCCGACCGCGATCCCCGTTGCCCCGTTCACTAGCAGGTTCGGTAGTGCCGCGGGTAGCACCGTTGGTTCGGTCAGCGTGCCGTCAAAATTGGCATCGAAATCGACCGTTTCTTTTTTGATATCCGCCAGCAGCTCCCCGGCAGCCGCGGCCATCCGTGCCTCGGTGTAGCGCATAGCCGCCGGTGGGTCGCCATCGATACTGCCGAAGTTTCCCTGCCCTTCGACCATCAAACAGCGCATCGAGAAATCCTGCGCCATGCGTGCCATCGCGTCGTACACGGCTGCATCTCCGTGCGGGTGGTATTTACCCAGCACCTCGCCGACGATCCTCGCTGATTTCCTGAACGTTGTGCTTGGCCGGACGCCCATGTCATACATCGCATACAGGATCCGGCGGTGCACCGGCTTCAATCCGTCGCGCGCATCTGGTAGCGCCCGCGACACGATCACGCTCATCGCGTAATCGAGGTACGATTGCTGCATCTCAGCATCGATATCAATTTTTTTAACTAAGCCAACTTCCATTGAGCTCTCCCAGGATTTTGCGCTGCTCCCACCTGTGGTAGGGCACCGCTCGTTGCCTTTAGCTTGGATTTTTAGAATTTTTGTGCGGCAAATATCTTAAAGGACAATCCGATAAAAGTCAACCCGCACCAGGCCTGAATCCCCACAACAGCTCCTCATCTGGTGGCATAAAAAAGACCCGGCCGGTCAGTTATTCCGGTCGGGTCTGCTAATAATTATTTTCTCTGTGTTGTTAGTCTGTTGGTGAAGGCTGGATGTCAGCTATTGGCTCTTCCGGCAGTATGTCCTCGGCCGGTTCCGGAACGCTCAGGAAATCCAACTCTTCTTCCAGCTCTTCCGGTTCTTGTTCTTCGAGGAATCGGCCGTGTACGAAGCCTGTCCCGGCTGGGATCAGCTTGCCGATGATAACGTTTTCTTTCAGCCCGAACAGTGGGTCCTCGGTCGCTGCTATTGCCGCGCCCGCCAGCACCTTGATCGTATGCTGGAACGATGAGGCTGATAGCCAGGATTCCGTGCTCAGGGATGCCTTCGTGATCCCCAGCAGCACTTCGATGAATTTCGTCGGTCGTTTACCCTGTGCAAGCAGCTCCTCATTCGCTAGCTTCAGCTCCAAGAAGTCGATCAGGTCCCCAGGCAGGTTCTCCGTGTCCCCAGGGCGTGTGATCTGTACTTTGGACAACATCTTGCGGATGATCACCTCGAAGTGTTTGTCGTGGATGTTCTGTCCCTGCGAGCGGTAGACTTGCTGCACTTCGTTAAGCAGGTAGATTTGGCATTCATGCCGTCCCTGGATGCGCAGGATGTTGTGCGGGTTCAACGACCCTTCCGTGAGCGGCTGCCCCGGTTCAACCCTATCCCCGTCCTTGACTAGCAGACGGGAGTTGCTCGGGATCTGGTATTCCTCTTCCTCGGTCAGATCGTGGGACACTACCACCTTGTTCTCCTCGATCCGGACTCGTCCCGCGTTTTGGGCGACGATTGTGGAGTCCTCATCCAGTTGCGCTAGCACGCCCCCAGCCTTGATCTCTTCCCCGTCCTCAGCAACGATTGTTGCCCCCTCGGGCAGGTCGTATTCATCGCTGATCAGCTCAGCGTGTTCTACCCGCGCAATCCGCATGTCGCTGTATTTATCCGACTGTAGGATTTGCACCACCCCCCCGATCTCCGCCACGACCGCTTCCCCCTTGGGCGTCCTGCGCGCCTCGAAGAGCTCCTCCACGCGTGGCAGACCTGTAGTGATATCACCACCAGCAGCAACACCTCCCGTGTGAAATGTCCTTAATGTAAGCTGGGTCCCAGGCTCACCAATCGATTGCGCTGCTACAATTCCAACAGCTGATCCAATATCGACCATCCGCCCGCGTCCCAAATCCATACCGTAGCATTTAGCGCAAATGCCATGCGTCAGCTCACAAGTAAGTGGGGAGCGAACTTTTACTGCCTGGATACCAGATTTTACGACTTTACGGACTTCCTTATGGTCCAGAAGCTGGTCACGCTCAGCTAGAATTTCACCTGTCCCAGGATCTACAACTCGTTCAGCAATGAAGCGGCTGAATAACCTGTCGATCATTGATTGCCCAGCAATGTCATCGTCTCTATCGATAATAATCCCATCCAGGGTGCCGCAATCATCATCATTGATAATTACGTCTTGGGCTACATCGACTAAACGACGGGTGAGATATCCGGCATCGGCTGTTCGTAAAGCAGTATCGGCTAAACCTTTGCGTGCACCGTGAGTTGAGATGAAGTACTCCAGTGCAGTGAGGCCTTCACGGAAGTTTGACCGGATGGGTAGTGGGATAATACGCCCAGAGGGATCAGCCATCAACCCACGCATACCAGCGAGCTGTGAGATTGTTCCAAAACCACCTTTTGTCGCACCCGAAATTGCTTGAGCAGCAAGGTTGCCATCTGGGTCCATAGACTCTTTTACCGCATCAGCTAATACACTCGTTGTCCGCTGCCAAATCTCAATAACATGTTCGTTTTGCTCTTGCTCAGTTAGCAATCCGCGTCTGTAATCTCGCTGCACTACCTCGGCTTCCTGAAGTGCTTCTTGAATAATCTCTCCCTTGTGTTCCGGTACTGATATGTCGGAAACTGATAGGGAGTAACCAGAGCGGGTCGCATATTCAAAACCGATATCTTTGATCTTATCGGCGATTGTGGTGGTCTCGTCTTCTCCGGCGATCTCATATAGGTCGGCGACAAGATCTTTTATGCCACCCTTATCCAAAACCCAATTTACATAGCGAATTTCTTCTGGGAGGATACGGTTGAATATTACCCGACCTACAGTTGTGTCAATTATTCGTTCCTCGGGTTCAGGCAACCGATTCCGTTCTTCATCATACCAACTCTTGGTTAACAATCGTATGTGGGCATGGATATTGACCTGGTCCATGCTGTACACTATTTCAACTTCGTTCATACTGGCAAATATCCGCCCATCACCCTTATGTTCCAATACATCTTCTTTAGTTAGGTAATATACGCCTAACACCATATCCTTGGATGGGCTGATAATCGGTTCGCCATCTGCAGGTTTGAGAAGATTCTTGGAGGAGAGCATAAACTGGCGAGCCTCCCATACTGCCTTTTGGGAGAGTGGTACGTGTACCGCCATTTGGTCACCATCAAAGTCGGCGTTGAACGCAGTTGTCACTAGAGGGTGAAGCTGAATTGCACTGCCTTCAATTAATACTGGTTCAAAAGCTTGGATACCTAATCTATGCAATGTGGGTGCACGGTTTAATAATACTGGGCGTTCTTTAATAACCTCCTCCAGTACTTCCCACACTTCTGGTCGATTTCTTTCTATGAAGCGTTTTGCGCCTTTAACATTTGCAGCGTAATTATGAGCAACTAAGCGTGAGATCACAAACGGTCTGTACAGCTCTAAGGCCATGCTTTTAGGCAAACCACATTGGTAAAGCTTTAACTTTGGTCCAACTACGATCACGGAACGACCTGAATAGTCAACTCGTTTTCCGAGCAAATTCCTGCGGAAACGACCTTTCTTACCTTTCAGCATGTCACTCAAAGATTTGAGCTCGCGTCTGCCACGGCGAGAGAGAGCTTTGCCGCGTTGAGAATTGTCAATAAGGGAATCGACGGCTTCCTGAAGCATACGCTTTTCATTCCGGACGATAACATCAGGAGCACCTAATTCCAATAATCGTTTTAAGCGATTATTACGGTTAATAACCCGCCGGTAAAGGTCATTAAGGTCGGAAGTAGCAAATCTGCCTCCATCAAGCTGAACCATTGGACGAAGATCGGGTGGGATGACGGGTAAGACAGTCATTACCATCCATTCGGGGCGATTCCCAGAGCGGCGAAATGCCTCAACAACTTTTAGGCGTTTCGTGGCTTTCTTGCGCTTTTGTTTACTCCGTGAGGTTCTAACTTCATGCCACAATTCCTCAGCCAATTTATCTAAGTCAATCCGGCGTAAAATATCGTAGAAAGCTTCTGCGCCCATATCTGCGCGGAATACCTGCCCCCAACGTGAGCGTAATTCGCGGAAACGGCTTTCCCCCATAAAAGTCATTGGGCGGAGTTCTAATAATTCATCCCGCATGAGGATATGCTCTTCGCGTGCTACCGCAGATTGGTCTTCTAATTGATTGCGTAGATCCTCCATCTGCAAATCAGCTGCGGCGCGAATCTTCTCAATTTCAATTTCAATATGCTCGATATCACGCTGCTTCTCTTCTTTTAGTTCATTCTCCAAATCATCGAGACGTTCTTTCACTACTTTCTGGACATTTGCTAGGTGCGGATTGCCGATGATTTCGCCTTTCTTAACAATTACTAATTTCGTATCTGGAAAATGGATCGTTGATTTAGCTATATCATTAAGCTGTTCGCTTAAATTTGCTTCCATTCTTTGACCAGCTTTTAATATAGGATCGAGCTGCTCAGCAATAGTCTCTTCGAAGTTTTTCTCTACTGCTTCAATTTGTGCTTTCAAGTCACCAAGGTCTCGATCGCGAGCGGCTTTTACTTCAGCGATTCTAGCGTTGCTAAGCGTTGCTTGCTCGCGTTCGGATTCGTGAATTTGTTCTTCCAGTCGTTTTAACGCTTTCTGTCGGGCGTCCTCATCAACGTAGGTGACGACGTATTGTGCAAAATATAACACTCGGTCAAGGTTTCGTCGTGAGATGTCCAGTAATAAACCAAGGTATGAAGGAATCCGGCGTGTGTACCAGACGTGAGCAACTGGTGCTGATAGTTCGATATGTCCCATACGTTCTCGACGGACAGATGAACGGGTAACTTCTACTCCGCACTTATCACATACGATACCTTTATAACGAATGTTCTTGTATTTTCCACAATAACATTGCCAATCACGTGTTGGCCCAAAAATCGCTTCACAGAAAAGCCCATCCTTTTCGGGACGTAGTCGGCGGTAGTTGATTGTTTCAGGTTTCAAAACTTCACCGTACGACCAACTACGGACGGTTTCTGGGGATGCCAAGCTAATGCGGAGTTTTGTTAAGCCTTTTGTTTCCACTCGGACGCCTCCTGATGATGCGTTACTCACCCAACTTTCATAAAGTTTTCAGACACACTGCTACAATCGACAGCGAAAATATATTCATAGGTTCGCTGTTAGAAATTAGTCCACTTATGTATGCTAAGAATTGTCTGCTGGGGATTGATTTGATACTTTTTTCTATTGGAATATATGTTATGTGTATATCGCAAATCTAAACACTCTCATTATGGGACTCATTGCACGTAAGGTCTTTGTTCTAAGAATATACACATGTTTTAGAGACAAACAAAGACAAGCGCATGAGAGAATGCCTCTCAAGCGCTTATCCAGCGCAATGACTGCTTATTTATATTAATGGGATTATACCAAATAACGACCATTTTGGTCAAGCTTATTTTGTGGGGTGGCCAGGAGATACTATATACTTTGTGGGGTTTGGTTATGAGAAATTTGGAGCGTGAGCTATTAATCTGACACGCTTAGAGTATAATGACAAGATGATTCATGGAATCAGGAGGTGATTCGATAGAATAGAACTCTGGGAAAGCAAGCGCATGGCCTTGGAAATGAAGCTATTAGCAAGGTGACGAGGTTGAGGGTTCCTCCACTATTAACGGAGGCTAACCGGTAATTCAGTTACGAGGAAAAGTTAGATCACCATAACTCTTACCGGGAAAATCGAACTATCAGCGGAAGCCCTCCGGGTGTACCACCGCCCGATCTCTTTCCCTCCAAGTAAAACTTTGATAACAAATTCACCGTGATAATGGTGCAACAAAATATCAAAGAGTGGTGACTTTATTGACCATCGATGTCTGGTACATTCCTGAGCATAGATGGAAGAATAATGATTTGCGAGGAGGGATCCCAATGTGTGGAATTGTTGGTTATATTGGTTTGCGCGATGCCACGCCTATTATATTGGAAGGTTTGAAGAGGCTTGAGTATCGCGGTTATGATTCGGCTGGTTTAGCGATTGTTGCCGATGGTCGTATAAATGTACGCCGCGACGTTGGAAAATTATCAAATCTTAGCCTATTGGTTAATGATGACCCAATCCATGGTCATATTGGCATTGGTCACACTCGTTGGGCAACACATGGCGAACCCAGCTCAAGAAATGCTCATCCTCATCTTGGGATGACCGGTGAGGTGGTTATCGTTCACAATGGGATTGTAGAGAATTACATCGAATTACGCGATGATCTCATTGCTGAGGGGGTAGTATTCAGTTCAGAGACCGATTCTGAAGTTATAGTCCACTTGATTGAAAGAAATTTATCCACACAAGGCTCAATTGAGAGAGCGGTCCGGAGTGCATTGACTCATCTCAAAGGGGCCCATGCGATTGTAGTTATAAATGCACGTGAACCCGAAAAGATTGTCGCAGCACGGATTGGCAATGCGGGTGGAGTTGCGATCGGATTCGGTCAAGATGAAATGTTTATCGCTTCGGATATACCTGCAATACTCGAACATACCCGGCAGATCGGATTTTTAGAATCGAGACAGATAGCAGTCGTATCGAAAGAAGGCGTATATGTACAAGGTCTTGATGGGACACCAGTAGAATTGGAGGTACAGAATATTAGTTGGGACCCAATATCAGCGGAGAAAGGGGAGTATCGTCATTTCATGCAGAAAGAGATCCACGAACAGGTTCGTTCGCTTACAGAGACGATTGCTGGTAGAGTGGATTTCGAACACAGCCAAATCAGATTGCCCGAACTGGGATTAACCCCAGATATTGCTAGGCAAATTAAGAAAATCATTATAGTCGCGTGTGGAACAGCTGGCCATGCGGGGATGGTCGGCAAAGTCCTGATTGAAAAAATTGCTCGCGTACCGGTAGAGGTGGATATTGCATCTGAATTTCGATATCGCGATCCGATAATTGACAATAATACAGTAGTTCTCGCAATCAGCCAATCAGGTGAGACAGCAGACACTCTGGCGGCGATGGAAGAAGCCCGTAAACGGGGTGCAAAACTGTGGTCAATTGTAAATGTGATTGGTTCCCAGGCTATGAGAATGGCTGATGGATATATATCGATGCAAACTGGTCCAGAAATTGGTGTCGCTTCTACCAAGGCTTATACCGCACCGCTTGTCGACTTATACATGCTTGCCATCTTATTATCCGATCTCCGAGATCAATTATCTTCGGGTGATCGATTTAGGTTAGTGAATGACCTGAGGAAGTTGCCAGCTCTTGCTGGACAGTGTCTCGAGAGAGATTCAGATATCAAAGCTGTCGCTCGGAGGATGCTGAACACAGATCATTGTTTGTATCTGGGGCGCGGTATCAATATGCCCACGGCATACGAGGGGGCACTAAAGTTAAAAGAGATATCTTACATCCACGCGGAGGGTTATCCAGCAGGCGAGATGAAGCATGGGCCAATCGCCTTAATCGATCGTAAGATGCCTGTAGTGGTCATCACGCCGAAAGATCCTTGGTATGAAAAGATGTTCAGCCAGATTGAACAAGCCAAATCGCGGGGCGGGTTAGTGATTGCAGTAGCAACTGATGGGGATGAAAAAGTTAAAATGATCGCCGATCATGTAATCTGGGTGCCTGAGACACCTTGGATGCTCAGCCCGGTAATCACGGTTATCCCACTGCAGTTATTGGCTTACCATATCGCTGCTTTACGCGGGCTCGATGTAGACCAACCGCGAAACCTTGCGAAAAGCGTTACAGTTGAGTAAACGCTGAAGTGAATCAAGTCACAGGTGCATTTGGTAAAGTTTGACATTACTGAGACTATTGATAGCGCAGGTAAGCAATCCACTCACCACGATGACGGGATATTTATTTCATGTGGGGGAGAGGATATTCGACTATGTGATTTGTAGATTTAATGAGTTTGCCGACGTCGGTATGTGAATATAATGGCAACGATGCCAATTTGGATAGGTAACATGAGTGCGGCGACCCAAAAGACATTCACAACATTTATGCGGTTATCGCTGTGTGATGAAATATCTACTTCCAGATTCAAAGATGCAACGCTCGGCTTGGTTATGCCAGCTTTCTCGTAAATGGTAGAGGGCAAAATTTTTGCTTCTCGTTCATGCCCTGCAACTACGCCGAGTGCTTGAGGGATATAACGATCTGATGCAATTATTGTTTCACCTTGACAAACCAATTGAGTAGAACCGCCACCGTCCAGCATCATGATTTTATCTGCTCCAAAACTGTTAAGAACTGCAACTGCATCGACCTGCCGGGCTGTTTTCGTATTGAAAAGAAATATATTTTGATAGCGGCCGTCATTATCTGGATCATCGAGACCGATGAATGTGCGACCAGTAAAATGTTTTCCCGCTTTGTTTGCTGTTTCAGATAAACCACCGATGACATCGGGTGCCGAGATTGAGTAAAAATTCTCTTTAGTGAGCGGTAGGATTTCGGCATGATCTGACCATATCGCTAATAAGAGCTTTTTGCCAACAAATTCCTGTTCCGCAAATCCATCGCTGATGATCTCCCCGTCCACTTTTAGTGGAAAGGGAAGTCTAGTTGGGCTCTCTTTCATAAAAAAGAACTGTCCATTTGAGACACAGAAAGCTTGGGTAAATTCCGAAGAAAGCGCATTCCAGAAATCTTCAATTGTCCAATACGCTAGGCGCGGGTCGTCCCCGCCATAAACACCGCGTCCAATCCGGGGGGTTTTTATTTCTGAATACAAGAGTTGTAGGGAAGCACCTTGTTCAAGATCGATGATTTGGACGTAGTCAGGGTTGCCCCCTTCATAATATTTTTCATAAAGGGAAATCCCGGGTGCTGAGTTGATAAGATGGAACCCTGGTGGAGGCTCAAAGGATTGGAAAGCATAGGCTGAATCCATCAAGCTAGGGTATAGACATACACTCAATATGAGGGGAAACAATAATCCTGTTCGTATGGACGAATACTTGATATTCACAAATGCCTAGTATTTGGGTTAGTTCCCATGGATCAAAGACAGATTTCTCAAAGAAGAGGCAATCACAGAAAATTTGTTCTAATTATAGCAGAACATACCTTATATGTCCACTAGATAATGAGCTCAGATTACTTACAATCTTAAATGATGTTGAAATGAAAATTCCTCACTCGATATTTCTTTGGGGTGAGGAACAAAGCTATGGGTCATATTCGAATTTATGAAAATTTAACAGTAATTGAAAATTTCAACGATCCAATTCAATTCAGCTGAGGAACAATTTACACTCACGGGCCTTCAACCCATTCGTAACCAGCGGTCATCCACTGTTTTATACCACCCGCCATACTAGTTGAGTTCTCATACCCTGCACCCTGCAGGACATCTCTGCCAATCTGACTGCGATTTCCCGAACGGCAAACAACTACAACATCTTGATCTGTCGGGACTTCGTTAAGCCTATCCTCCAGCTGGGCGAGCGGAATTAGTGTCGCACCAGGAATATGGTACTCAACCCATTCCTCCGGCTCACGAACATCAAGAACAAATGCTCCCGAATCACGCAGGATAGCAGCTTCATCAACTGAAATTTCCTGCGGAAGTGATTGGGAAACTACCGCAGCAGTTGAGTTATCGCCCTGAAATATGTAAACAGCACCAATCGCGAGCACAATTATTGCGGTTATCCCGACGCCAACCCACAGCTTGTTATTTCTCGAAGATTTCTTTTTTCTCATAGCAGACGCTCCTTGGAGACAATGTATTTATCCATATTATTGGATGCAAATATTCTCCAAAGGTGACATTTCAATAATGGCAATAAGGATAAGTTCTCTTCTACGGACAAATATTGATAAAAAATGGTGGATATTTAGAAGTCCAAATTGAATACACATTGAGGTAGCCCTGAGAAATCTGGGCTGAGCTTAGCTACCTGAGAAAAGTTTGATTGAATCAATAACTCGAGAATTTGTTGATCAATCACGCATATTTCCGGATGATGATCCACAATTTGACGATAAGGACAACGTCCAAAGATGATCACTGGTGCTTGGCTGTGAGCTTCCCAGCGGGCGTTGTAGTTCATTTCATTTAACCATTGGATAGCGTAAATCAATTTACCAGGAATTGTCTTGGGAATTTGGTATTCTGTTTCGCTGCTTATTATTTCCAACGCAATCATTCGGTAGAGAGTGGGATGTTTGTCTACTGGTTGAGTGCGTATGAATACTTCAATTATTGCATTAATGAACACATTAATATTTGACTGGACCGCATGTGCTTCGAGCTGATAGATTATGACAGGTCTGCCACGTTTGTGAGCCCGGCGGGTTCCAGCGATCTTAATTACACTCTCGGTTAGCAAGATTTGGAGATGATGGCGGATATTTGCCTCAGTTAATCCGATAACATGACTGAGTTCGGCTGTAGTAGCAGTTTGTTTTTGCTGTAAATATTCAAGGATTTTGATCCGTGTGGATTTCATGATGGGATTATATCAAACAGATTAATAAAACAAATATATATTAATTTTATTATTTTGTTACCAGGTTTCTTTTTTACTTGTATAATTTGGTTTCGAGCGATATTGATGGATAAAACACTGACGTGGGAAGATTCTTACGCGATTGCTTTAACGCTTGTGCAGAGATACCCAGATAAGAATCTTGAAGAGGTCTCGCTGGGTATGGTCTACCAATGGGTAATTAGTTTACCGGGATTTGCCGATGACCCAATGCTCGCAAATGATGAGATATTGGCGGCAATATACCTAGCATGGATTGAGGAGGATTACACATCATGAGCAATGAACTGAATTCACCTGATTATGAGATCCCACCAGAGATGGACGGGCAGGTGACGATCACTACGCTAGATAAACTGTACAACTGGAGCAGGCGGTCATCCCTGTGGCCTTTAATGTTTGGCCTAGCATGTTGTGCAATTGAGATGATCGCCACGGCAGCGAGCCGTTATGACTTTTCTCGTTTTGGTATGGAAGTCATGCGTCCGAGCCCAAGACAAGCGGATATGATGATTGTTTCCGGTACGGTAACTAAAAAAATGATTGTGACAATCGTCCGCCTCTACAACCAGATGCCAGAACCAAAATACGTTGTTGCGATGGGGGCTTGTGCCTCGGGAGGCGGTCCATTCAAGGAAGGATATAATGTTGTGTCTGGAGTAGATAAATTTATCCCGGTCGATGTATATATCCCAGGTTGTCCGCCAACCCCACAGGCATTGTTAAATGGCTTGATCACTTTGCAGAAAAAGATCGATAAAGAGTCAATAAAGACAGTTCGCTGGTACCAAAAGGATTCTAGTGACGAGATACCCATCCCAATCCTTGGACCTGACCTAATCGACCCCCGGGAGAGTGCAGAGATTTCGGAATATACCCAGAATAAACTGATTCAACAGAATGTTGAGATAGCAGCAGTAACAGAAGCGATTGCAGCCCAAGAAGAGACAAATTAATGGGAGTGGAGAAGTCAGATGAGTGATCAAATAATTTCTACAGAACAAGATCTTGCGGCTAAGTTTCCCGGTACTGTTGCCCACGATGAGCGGAAAGGCTATCAGGGTTATATCGTGGACAAAAATCAGCTGGTTGAGGTAGCAACAGCTCTAAGGGATGAGTATGGATTCGATTATCTTTCATCGATCACCGGTGTCGATTACTTTCCCGAAGATATGATGGAAGTCGTGTATCATCTTTTCCGAAGTACAGGTGGATCAGGATTAGTAATTAAGACCCAGACTTCAAGAGCAAATGCAGTTGTTCCATCTTTGCTTTCCGTATTTCCCGGAGCAGATTTTCAAGAACGGGAAGCTTGGGATTTGCTTGGCATAAAATTTGAAGGGCACCCTGATTTAAGACGAATACTGATGTGGGAAGGGTTTGAAGGGCACCCACTCCGGAAAGATTGGCATGAAGCTTACTATGAAGAAGATACGAAACCCTTCAAGAGCCGCTGGCCAGGTGGTGAAGTACGCAGATCCGAAGATGCGAATACATTTGGGAAAAATGTGGACTATCCTGCCGGGTTTGACCCTGAAACCTGGACACCGGATCATGATTCATCCTTGTATGGAAGTTTGATGAAGGTAAACGGAAACGGCAGTGGAATAAAGACTGACCAAATTATTGTCAACCTCGGACCTCAACATCCTTCCACTCACGGAGTATTTCGTATGGTGGTCACCTTGGACGGTGAAACGATCCTGGCTCTTAAGCCTGTCATGGGTTATCTTCACCGCAATCATGAGAAGATCGGTGAACGAAATACTTTCCTACAAAATATGCCCTTTACCGACCGATTGGATTATCTATCCTCAATGAGTAATAATTTCGGGTATGCATTAGCGGTTGAGAAATTGATGGGGGTAGAGCCGCCTGAAAGAGCAGAATATCTACGGGTTATCATGGCTGAACTCACCCGCATAAGCAATCACATCTTCGCGATTGGTATGTTCTTAAATGACCTTGGCGCATACTTCACGCCTGCTCTGTACGCCATTGAAGAACGAGAACTGATACTGGACATATTTGAAGCCACGAGCGGTTCGCGGATGATGTGCAATTATTTCCGTTTTGGCGGGGTTGCTCGTGATTTACCTTTTGGAGTGATTGATAAAATCCGCAACCTGGTATACGAGCGTCTACCCCGAAAAATTGATGAATTAGATTTGTACCTAACTAATAATGAAATTATCCGTTCGCGTGGCCAAGATGTGGGTGTCTTAACCCCTGAAGAAGCCATAGGATATTCTGCAGCTGGACCGGTGCTACGAGCTTCTGGCGTTCCATATGATATACGCCGTGCTGACCCATACAGCATCTATGATCGTTTTGAATTTGACGTGGCTGTACGCTACCACGGCGATGTTTATGATCGCTATATGATCCGGATGGACGAGGTACGGCAAAGCATTCGTATCCTCCAACAAGCCGTGCGAGATATCCCTGAAGGACCAATCCAGACTGGAAAACCCCAATACCAGGTTCGAGTTCCGGCTGGAGAGTCTTATGGACGAGTCGAAGGACCAAAAGGGGAATTGGGATATTATGTAGTATCAACCGGTAAACCAAATCCGTGGCGATATCACGTCCGCGCACCATCTTTTATCAATGTGACTGCGCTGGAAAGGATGAGTGTGGGTGACAAAGTAGCAGATGCAGTCGCGATTTTGGGTTCTATTGATATCGTCCTCGGCGAAACTGATCGCTGAATCCAAGATAGGAGAGAGCTAGATGGATGGAATGGGAATTGTCAAAGGTTTAGGAGTGACGTTCAAACGGTTCGTCGAGACTTATCTGGATGATATTAAGTGGTTGGGAAAGCGCTATTACACTGAAGAAGGTATCAATCACCGTATGAGCTCAGATACACGGGGAGTATTCACGGTTCAATATCCGGAAGAGAAACTCCCGGTCCCGGAAGAATTTCGCTATATTCCTTTTTTGCTGTATGAAGAAGGAGAAAATGGGGAGAAAATAGACCGCTGCACATCTTGCGGCATCTGCGCAAAAGTCTGTCCCCCGCAATGTATTTGGATTGTCCGCACAAATGATCCAAAGACGGGACGCCCTGTGCCAGAGCCGGCAGATTTTTATATTGATGTAGATATCTGTATGAATTGTGGGTTCTGCGCTGAATATTGTCCTTTTGACGCGATAAAGATGGATCACGATTACGAGATAGCAGTTTACGATCGCCATTCGAATAACATCTATAACAAAGAGAAACTGTCAAAACCAGTCTCATATTATGCTTCAATAAGACCGGTGAATTACGAGGGTGAAGAACAAGCTCGGCAGAAAGCCGAAGAAGCGAAAGCGACTCGTCGTAGAGGCAAGCAGGAATCACAGTCGAAATAACAACTAGCTAAGAAATAAACATTAATCTGTTTTGCAGGATGATGCAATAATAATAACCATTCAAGTGTTATCAATATGGGATTGTGCTCCGATTTAATTGGTATCATGTCAATGAATTTAGTGGATGAGGAATTTATGAGTAATGTTAATGAGTTAAATGAACAGCTAGTTCTTAATGCTTTGAGTCAAGTTCAAGAACCAGAACTCCATAACGATCTTGTTTCGTTAAATATGATTCGCGATATAACCATAACAGACGGTGAAGTAGGTTTTACTGTGGTCTTAACCACCCCTGCATGCCCGATGAAATCACAAATCCAAAGTGATGCGCATGCCGCAGTCTCAGCCATTCCTGGAGTGCAGACAGTAAATGTGAAGTTGTCTGCAGAGGTACCAAGTGATGGACGTACACGCGGCTTGCTAGAACTGCCAATCCATAACGCCATCGCAGTGGCTTCTGGCAAGGGCGGCGTCGGTAAAAGCACAGTTGCAGTAAATATCGCGGTGGTATTGGCTCAACGAGGTGCGCGAGTCGGGCTATTAGATGCCGATATTTATGGTCCAAATATTCCAACAATGATGGGGGTTGAGAGGCTACCACCGTCAAGCAAAGAGAAGTTAATCCCTGCAGAAGCCCATGGTGTAAAGATCATGTCAATAGGTTTCCTGGTGAAACCTGACCAACCACTCATCTGGCGTGGGCCAATGCTGCATTCAGCAATCCGCCAATTCTTAACAGATGTAGATTGGGGAGAACTCGATTACTTGATCGTGGATTTACCCCCCGGGACAGGGGATGCAGCCCTGAGCTTGGCGCAATCACTACCGCTTAGCGGTGGAGTTATTGTCACGCTACCACAGCAAGTCTCCTTGGACGATGCCAGACGGGGTATGGAAATGTTCCGTCAGTTGGATGTTCCAATATTCGGAGTAGTCGAGAATATGAGCTATCTAGAACTTCCAGACGGGTCAAGGGTGGATGTTTTCGGTGAAGGTGGCGGGAAGAAACTTGCTGCCGAGACAGGGGTGGCATTTATTGGCGGACTTCCGATGGATCCTGCTGTAAGAGAGGGTGGTGATACTGGAATGCCGGTGACGATTTCCCACCCGGATTCACCAGTTGCCCTTGCCTTGGCAGAATTGGCAGAGGATATCGCTGCCAAAGTGAGCGTGGCGGCATATAAACAAAACAATTTCATCCCAATCAATTTTATCGGATAAAATATATCTATTAAACAGAACGTCGGTTGGAAATTGCTCTCAACCGACTATGTGAATTTAAGTGGAAAGAAGATTTTTATGGATACGAACATTATTGGTGTGCGTTTTCAAAAAGTTGGTAAAGTGTATCATTTTGATGCGCGTGAATTTCGCGATATACAGGTTGGAGACCATGCAGTTGTCGACACTAGTCGCGGGCGTCAGCTTGGGGAAGTAGTCGCTCTAATCGATGAACCAGGTGAAGCTCCTGGAGGCAAGTGGAAACCCATCGTTCGGCGAGCGACACCTAGAGATCTCGTCATACGACAGTTGTTGGAAATAAAGGAACTAGAAGCTACGATTAACTGCCGGGTAAAAGTTAGCGAACTAGGAGTTGAGGGGATAAAAATCGTAACATCGGAGTTTACATTAGACAACACGCGACTCTCGATCCTTTACAGCACAGAAGCAGAAGGGAAAGTTGATATCAAGAAATTACGCACTGCTATCCGCCGCAGCTACCCACGCACAACGGTGGAATTGCGTCAAGTCGGTCCAAGAGACGTAGCAAAGATTATCGGTGGAATGGGAGCGTGTGGTTTAGCAACACGGTGCTGTTCACAATTTCTAACGGAATTCAGCCCAATCTCAATAAAAATGGCCAAGGAACAGGGCATATCCTTAACACCTTCTGAAATTACAGGTATGTGTGGTCGCTTAAGATGCTGTTTGATGTACGAGTACCAACAATATGTAAATGCCCGCAAAAAACTTCCCAAACGAGGAAAAAAAGTTGCCACACCGCTCGGCGATGGCAAAATCGTAGACGTGTTTCTGCTAAAAGAAACGGCACTTGTCGAACTCGAGAGTGGCAGCCAGCACGAATTTGGTTATCAAGATTTAGAGCCCTGGCAAGAATTGAGAAACCTTGAGAAGAAGGCAAAAGAACCATGCAGCAAGCATGGGATGGGTGAATGTGACTGTAAGAAAGAGTCTGATGTCAAGACACAGCCACAAAAACCTAAAAATAAAAAACGCAGGCCACGTTCATAGAAGATAACGGGTATGAACTATTATCAAGCCGCAAGAGACAATTTCCAATACTCGGTTTCGCTGCGCAGAGACTTCCACCAGCATCCTGAACTCGGATTTAAAGAAACTCGCACAGCTGGTATTGTAGCGAACGAATTGACAAAGTTGGGGTTGTATGTAGCTGCTGGGATTGGGGAAACAGGTGTTGTGGGATTATTGATAGGTGAAAAACCTGGCCCAGTGTTATTACTACGGTTTGATATGGATGCCCTGCCAATACTTGAAGAGACTGGCGCTGAATATGCCTCAATTTATCCGCATGTGATGCACGCTTGCGGGCATGACGGACACGTTGCGATTGGGTTAACCGTTGCGAAGATATTTGCAGAAAGGCGGGACCAATTTTCCGGGCAAATGAAGTTCGTTTTCCAACCGGGTGAAGAAGGGCTAGGTGGGGCAGAGCGAGTAATATCTGCTGGCGTGTTAGAAAATCCGCGACCTGATATGGCTCTAGCTGTGCATCTATGGAACGAAAAGCCAGTTGGTTGGTACGGTATCTCTGCGGGTTTTATCATGGCCGCAGCAGATATATTCAATATACACGTAAACGGTAAAGGGGGTCACGGTGCATTACCGCATTTGGCGGTAGATCCAGTCTTGACAGCGGCAGATTTGGTGGTCGCGCTCCAAAGTATTTCTTCACGTAATATCCAACCTTTGGATTCAGCTGTTCTAAGTGTGACTTCTATACATGGAGGTGATTCATTTAATGTCATCCCAAGCAAAGTCGAACTATCCGGCACGATCCGGACATTTGCCCCTGAGGTTAGGCAGCGGGTTTTGAAGCGTTTCCAACAAATTTGCATTGGCTTGGGGCAGGCATATGAATGCCAGGTAGATAGTGAGCTAAAAATGTTGACACCTGCTGTCTTTAACGATGCATCGATCACAACCCAAGTCTATACCACAGCCACTGCATCTTTGCCTAACCCAGAGATTGACCAACAATATCGCGTGATGGTATCGGATGATATGGCATTTATACTGCAAGAAATTCCAGGCACCTACTGCTTCGTAGGCTCGGCCAATCCAACGAAGGGTTTGACGGCTGGTCATCATCACCCATGCTTTGATTTCGACGAAGAAGCATTAGTGAACGCGGTGGCACTGGTATCAAGCGCAGCATCTTCGCAATTAAATTGAAGTAATATGATGGTCACCGCGAGCGAAAGCAAATAATATACCCCTGCTCGAAAAAATACCTGAGCGGGTTGTTTCACTGGTACCATCGTTGACTGAAAGCCTTTTCGATCTGGGATTAGGTGATCGTGTAGTTGGGATAACGGATTACTGTATTTATCCAAAAGAGACATTGTTCAACTTACCTCGCGTTGGGGGTACGAAAAACGCCCGCATTGAAGATATCCTATTACTTGAGCCTGATTTGGTAATTGCGAATCGGGATGAGAACAATCGAGAAACCGCAGAGTACTTGAAAGCTGCAGGGATACCCGTTTGGGTGACTTTCCCTTTGACTGTTGCAGACGTATTGGCAGATTTGAGAGTCATAACAGGGCTTTTCCAGAACTCAGCGGCTTTTATTCAAATCGATATATTGGAACGGGCGGTAGATTGGGCTCATATAGCTGCAGAAGAAGGTGCTGCCAGGAGTTATTTTTGCCCAATTTGGTTTGATAAGCTAAACACAGAAACACCTTGGTGGATGACATTTAACGATCAGACTTATTGCGGCGATCTGCTACAAATGTTGGGGGGAGTGAATGTATTTGCAGAGAGGGTACGATATAACCCAATAACAGCGGATTTGGGTATTGATAAAGGGACCAAATCTGTGCATGATGATGCGCGGTATCCGCGGGTGAGTTTAGCTGAAGTTATTTCGGCTGACCCAGAGATCATCCTTTTACCTGATGAGCCATATCCTTTTTGGAATGAACATTTCAGCGAAATTGGAGAGTTATTGGCGGACACAAGGGCAATGCGAGAGAGGTCTATATATATTGTGGATGGCACACTCATAGCATGGCATGGCACACGGTTAGGGAGTGCATTACGGGAATTACCGAAGTACTTTACCCATAACAAGCTGTAAAAACTCGATATTCATAATCCGCTTGACCTAGGAAATCCCGGGTGATAAAATGCATCTTATTATCTGATTTATCAGATTAATCAGTATTATAATGTTTTTGTAGTCTAGGCAGAATGAAAAAATATCCAAACAACCCGGGATCTTACGAATTCATGCGCTATCTCGTTGAGGCGGCACAGGATGATAGCCGGTGTGATCAACTTCCCTCTCTTGCAGAGCTGAGTATGGAATTGAATGTAAGTATTGCCCGATTACGAGAACAATTGGAAATGGCAAAGGCGTTAGGTTTGGTTGAAGTTCGACCTCGAACTGGAATCCGACCGTTACCTTATTCATTTCTACCTGCCGTGAGGAATAGTTTATGGTACGCGCTCGAAACAAATCGTTTGAATTTTGATGCCTATTCAGATTTTAGAAATCATGTAGAAGAAGCATATTGGTTTGAAGCTGTGGCAATGCTCACCGACGAAGACCATGCAGAACTAGAGGACCTGGTGGATTCGGCGTGGCAAAGATTGAGGAATCCGCAAGTGGTGATTCCCCATTCTGAACACCGGGGAATTCACATGGGAATTTTTAAACGTTTAGGCAATCTTTTTGTCCTGGGGGTACTGGAGGCATACTGGGAGGCTTATGAATTTATTGGTTTAAATCTATATACGGAATATGATTATCTCGAACGTGTTTGGCAATACCACGAGCAGATGGTTGATGCAATTGTGCAAGGAGATTACCATGCTGGTTATCGAGCGCTCGTAGATCATAAAGATTTACTCTATCATCGTCCAGTAGCAAGTTTAATTACAAATAAGGATGGTGATGATAACTAAGAGTGTCGAAAAGTTTGCGGAATTAAGTCGATTTTAGATTGAATAAGGAGCATCAATGAGTTATCAGAAGGAGAAAGTAGAAATAGGAAATAGCAAAACAGTAAATACTATAGTGAATGATTTTTCTATTACTGTAGGGACGATGAATGGTTCTGGAAGCCAAACATCGAACTTAACTGTCTTGCGAGCACTATTCAAAATGGGCATCCCGGTTTCGGGCAAGAATTTGTTTCCGTCAAATATCCAAGGGTTACCAACCTGGTATACGATCAGGGTGAGTAAGGATGGCTATTTAGCCAGACGCGAAGAGCACGAAATAGTGGTTGCGATGAATCCTGATTCCTTTCAGCAAGATCTCAGAGAAGTCACTCCCAATGGATCTTTTTACTTTGCTGATCATATCCGGGCAGATATTACGCGCGATGACATATCGATATATCCGATGCCAGTTAAGGAAATCGTGCGTGATTCTGGCGCACCACCTAAGTTAAGAGATTATGTCGCCAACATGGTATATGTCGGTGTTCTTGCCCTATCCCTGGGCATAGAATTAGAGAAAATCTATCAAGCGCTTGAATATCACTTCAAGGGAAAAAGCAAACCGATTGAGCTGAACTATGGAGTAGTACAGACAGCGGCAACTTGGGCAGCAGAGAATCTTGATAAAAGTGACCCCTTTAAACTCGAATCGATGACTGCGACAGAGAATTATATTATGGCAGATGGAAATACTGCGGCAGCCCTGGGATCAGTATATGGTGGTGTGCACTTTGTCTCCTGGTACCCGATTACACCAGCCTCCAGTCTACCAGAATCTCTGGGGTATTTCCTGCCTATGTTGCGTAAAGACCCCGTAGAAGAAGGTAAAAACACGTTTGCAGTCGTACAAGCAGAAGACGAACTAGCAGCGATCGGAATGGCTGTAGGTGCTGGATGGAGCGGTTTGAGAGCCATGACCTCGACATCTGGACCTGGAATAAGCCTGATGGCCGAATATGCCGGTTTAGCATATTTTGCGGAAGTGCCGCTCGTATTATGGGATGTGCAACGAGCGGGGCCGAGTACAGGGCTTCCTACAAGGACTGCTCAAGGAGATTTGACCTTCACTTACAATCTGGGTCATGGGGATACCCAGCATGTTATCATGCTACCCGGCACGGTTAATGAATGCTTTATGTTCGGTTGGCGGGCATTTGATATCGCTGAAAGATTACAAACCCCGGTATTTGTGCTATCGGATTTAGATCTAGGGATGAACCAGTGGATGTCCCCACCGTTTGAGTATCCCGAAGAACCGATGGATCGCGGTAAGGTCCTTTGGGAAGAGGATTTGGAACGGCTTGGTGGAAAATGGGCACGGTATCTAGATATCGATGGAGATAGCATTCCTTACCGCACTGTCCCGGGCAATCGCCATCCAAAAGCGGCTTATTTTACGCGCGGCACCGGCCACACCATTGATGCACGGTATTCTGAGGACAGTGATATCTGGGTAGCGCTACTGGCGAGGCTTAAAGAGAAGCACAATGCCGCTCGTTCTCTTTTACCTGAATCAGTTATCGAGAATTTAGATGGCTCTGAGATAGGCGTGATCGGCTATGGATCAACCGAACCAGCAATTAGAGAAGCCCGTGATCAACTCGCCGAGAATGGGATTATGATCGATTTTCTCAGAGTACGTGGTGTCCCCTTCACAAGGGATGTGGGAGAATTTTTAAGCCGTCATCGGGTGAATTATGTTATTGAAATGAACCGCGATGGGCAGCTGTACCAGCTGTTGCTGCTTGATAATCCGGACCTCGCGAATAAGATCGTATCCTTAGCCTATTTTGATGGGTTACCTATGACCGCTCGCTACGTTCGAAAAGCTATCTTAGCTGCCGAGGAGGAAAAAGATGAGTAATCAAACCTTAAAGACGAACTCACATATACGGGTGAACCTTGCAGGTTTATCCAAAGCTGATTATCGGGGTAATCCAACAACTTTGTGCCAGGGATGTGGCCATAATTCTATCTCCAGCCAGATTATCGCTGCGTGCTACGAGCTCGATATCGTTCCAGAAGATATAGTCAAGTTCAGCGGTATTGGCTGCTCCAGCAAGAGCCCGACATATTTTTTAAACCGCTCGTTTGGGTTCAATGGACTGCATGGCAGGATGCCATCGCTCGCCACCGGAGCTATGTTTGCTGACCATAATTTGAAAGGGATAGGTGTCAGCGGTGATGGAGATACTGCCAGCATTGGGATGGGACAATTCAAGCACGCTGTACGCCGCAATTTACGGTTGGTCTATATTATTGAGAATAACGGCGTATATGGGCTGACAAAGGGACAATTTTCTGCGACGGCTGAGGCGGGTTTAACTTTGAAAAGTCAAGGTACCAATCCGTATATGCCAGTAGACATCGCCTGGGAAGCATTAGTGGGTCACGCAACATTTGTAGCACGCTCCTTTGCAGGTGATCCAAAGCAGGTCAAAGAATTAATCAAAGCAGCCTTAAGTCATGATGGGATCGCGGTTTTGGACATAATCAGCCCGTGCGTCACCTTTAACAACCAGGATACGGCTACCCATTCCTATGCTTGGGGTAAAGAACATGAAGTGGCGTTGCATGAACTCTCTTATGTCCCCCCGGTTGAAGAGATTATGGTGGATTATGAACTTGGTGAAAATGTAGAAGTGACCATGCATGATGGCTCAGTGGTTGTGCTGCAAAAACTGGAACGGGATTACGATCCGACAAACCGCACCGAAGCCATCCGTGTGTTAGAAGAAGCGAACTCGTGCAACTGTCTGATCACAGGATTGATCTATATCGATACAGATCAAAAATCGCTTGACGAGATATATAATTTACCAGAGACACCACTTAATCGATTACCCCAGGAACGCATTAGGCCACCGAGAGAGACAATTAAGACAGTGAATGAGATGATGTTTTAATTAATATCATCTGTGGGTTGGACAAGCGGATTAGGTACTATACCTGATCCGCTTATATTTTTTTTACGCAGGACGTATCTCCCGATGAATTTAGGGTTCGTTCTAGGATAGATAGGATTTAGGACAATTAATTCTCGCCAAATAACTCTAAATTTTCCCAACTTCCAGCGCCTGGTTCGATATATGCTGTTTGGGATTACCGGCAGCAGCCGAAAGCTCCACGCTGATCTTCATTCGTAAAATGGTGTCAAATACACCATGAATATGCAAGATAGGTCGTGGAGCGAGGTTCGCGATTAACTACAAACCTCCCTAGATCGACGAGATAATTTCCGGCAGGACAATTCCGGCCGTCCAGTTAAACCAAAGTCTGCCGAATGCGTAAGTAGGGTGTGAGTTGGATTGATCTCAATAAGAACTGCTCCCGCCTGTTTTGCCATAAACGGCAAAGACTTCGCCGGTTCAACAGTGCTGGAAGTACCGATCGAGAGAAAAGTATCGCAGATCTTGGATACACGGCTAACTTGGCCCCGCGCTTCTTGCAGCAAGTTTTCACTGAACCAGACGACATCCGGGCGCAATAAACCACTGCAGTTTGAGCAGCGTGATGGAAAAGTGTTTTGAATTGGTTCCTGCTCATCTCTACCACATTGATTTATGCAGCGTGTCCGAAATATGTTGCCGTGGAGTTCGATAATGTTGCGGCTGCCTGCTCGTTGGTGGAGCCCAGCCACATTCTGAGTACTAAGTACAAAGCCGGCTGCTTGATTCGCTTGATATTCTTCCAGGGAAACCAGTGCTCGATGACCGGCATTGGGATATACAGATGCTATTTACCTTTGTCGCCAGGTATACAATTTCCAAACCAATTCCGGATTGCTATTGAAAGCTTCGGGAGTGACCAATTCTTGGGGGTCATACTGTGACACCAGGCCGGCTTTCGCCTCCCGGAATGTTGGAACACCGCTCTCAGCTGATACTCCTGCCCCTGTAAGCACGACCACATTCTTAAAGGAGCGGATATGATCAATCTGGTTGTTTGGCATATGCACGTCGTCTGGAGCCAAAAATACATTTATTGTCAAAAGATTCACTGATCGCGATAAGGACGGGAAATGTATCTAGTCAGTTCTCCTACCGAGACTTATGCCAATAACGGTATATCCCATAACTTGACATTTCAGTTGGATTTGCCAGTTCGAAGGTATCCGCGTCCGCTTGTGATAGCCCTTGATCTAGTGAGTTTTGGCAGCACCAATCGATGTACTCTTGCTTAACCTGCTCGAATGTTTTATCGCCATTTATGTGTTTTTCTATCCATGATTCCACATCTTCTAAATTGCTCGCGATTTGTTTGAATTGCCACTCCGGATCAGCGAATATTCCAAAATGCGTTGGAGCAATATACTTAATCTCCTCTTGCTGTAATCGGTGCAAACTGGCGCGCCAGTTCTCCAGATTTAACTCCGGAGGCGGCATCGGGAGACGCAAATGACGGGTCCCCGGAATGCGCACCCCGCCAATATCCCCTGTGAAACATACTCCTTCAACCAAATAGGAGAAATGATGGTTAGCGTGTCCAGGTGTGTCCAACGCTTTTATTCTCAAACCATTGATATTTATTACCTGTCCATCTTCAGGCGTTGAAATGTTATGAGTTGGGACAGGTATAAACTCCCCCCAGAGTTTGTCCATCTTGTCACCATAAATTCGAGCTGCGCTGGCGAGGAGCTTCTCTGGATTCTGGATATGGGGTGCACCAAGTGGATGGACATGAATTTGTGCGCCCCCGCTTGCCAGCCAACCCGCCGCTCCGGAGTGGTCAAGGTGGATATGGGTAAGGAATACATCGGTAATGGCCTCGGGTTTATATCCGTACTCAGCTAAGCGAGATACAAGCATCTCACGTGTTGAGCCAGGTCCACATTCAATGAGTGCGGCACCACACTTGTGGGGGATTAAATAGACGGCTATTGCCTGGGACTTACCTAAGAAATTCAGGTCCAGAGTGAAGACTTGGTGATAGCTCATAGGGTATGCCATTTCTTTATTGAAGATACTGAGCAGTATACATCTATACAACGAGAAATGTGTAAAAGTGGAGGATTTTGTTATTGATTAACGTGCAGGTAATTTCTTCTTCCCATAAAGATTGGTGTGATTCGCCCTTTCCGTAACCTTCTATCTCCGGAGAGTAAATTATCAGTATATTTATATACCATGCTTGACAAGGGGAGTTCTATATGATATTTTTATATCACTTACATAGTTGTAAGCTTACAATTTTGTAAAACTGATTAGTAAAACGATCAATTCTAGAGAATACAAGCGTATGTTGGAGGTGAATAAAGCAAATTTCCCAACTCTATCAGGCTTCTTGACGTAAGAATAACTATATCATTCATTATAAACATTGTTGAACTATACACAATCCAGGAGATAAGACCATGACCCTCGCCCAAGTAGTTTATCAAATGTCCAATGACACGGACTTCGCCTCGCAGTTGTTCTCCAATCCAGAGTCTACCTTGGAATTGCGCGGTTTGAAATTAAGCCAGGAAGAGCTGGCATTTTTGGTTACCGCCCACCAACGGGATGATCAGCCGCGGATCGTCAACCTATCTGACGACTTAGCAACTAGATGGCGCCAGTAAAGACTCTCGTTTGCCGGAAGATTTTCTACACGAACTAAATAGTTTTACCGAGGGTATTTGGCGAGATTCTGGCGCATGGCCTGATCTTATCAGCGGTATGCGCCAGGCAATCAATATTGATGGCAGTAATAGTGCTTTCGGACAAGGATATTCCCGGTGGGCGGTATTGCCGCGCCTGTGCTGTGACTCAATCGGTGAGACTCCAAACGGCATAATCGAATTAACCACTGCCTGGTTGTTATTATATGCAGCAGCCGATTTGATGGATGCGGTTCAGGATCAAGATAAAGAAGATAGCTGGTGGGTGGGAATCGGTGTCGGGGGAGCTCTTGGCATAGCTTCGGGGTTATATTTCAGTTCTTCGTTAGCCTTAACCAGGTTAGACGAGAAAACTCGCTTAGCCAAAAATGCATCGATAAACTCTGAATTTTACCGCGGTTTTATAAAAATGTGCAGCGGACAGCTGCGTGATATCCTCATTGAGAACCCATCATTGGATGAATACTGGCAGATCGCTGGGGCGAAATCCGGCGCATTCTTTGGATCGGGATGCCGAGCTGCCGCGATGCTTGCATCTGCTGACCAATCCATTCATCAGGCATATTCTAGATTAGGAACAGAGATTGGCCTCATGATCCAGATCCGGGACGATCTGGATGATTTCAAACAGCTGAAGGATATTAATCAGAACAATCGTGGACATGAAATTCGGGGATCGCTACCATTGGTCTACGCGATGGACGTACTACCTGCGGCGGAATCCACACAACTTGCAGCTCTTTCGATAGAAGCACAAGTTGATAAAGGGGCATCAACAGAACTGATAAATATAATTGATAAAAGCGGTGCAGGCGTATATATCCTCGCGGAATTACAGCGGCATGGAATGAAAGCACTCGCAGTTCTTGAAGAAGTTATCCCGCGAGAACCAGCGGGAAGCGAACTGAGGGGGATTATTAACCAATTAATGGGGGCAATAGATTAGGCTCTTTGGTTCTGGCGCATAAACGCTAATATTTAGCGAAATTAGGTTTCTACGTCGAAGAATCGTAGCGATTAAGATTTCCTATTAGTAAATCTCACATTGATTTGGGAAAATATATTCCAATATTCCGACCAATAAATTTGTAAGATTATCCGGTTTAGCCTTGATCTTCCACATGTTAGAATGAACTCGGTCGATAAACCAAATATGCGGTAAATAGACACCGCACGTTTCTTCATGGATAGATACACATCGGTGAGGTCGAGTATTTAAACAAGAAATATGTGAGATGTATAGCCTACAACGATTGTTGAGCAGCCTGCCTTATATTTTTGCCATGATCGTGTTGGCGTTCTTGGCTTGGGCGCTATCACAGGCGATTGTCTATCCATACGATGGGATCTCCGATGTTCATCCTATGGGGATAATCAATGAAATCGACCCCAACGTTCCTTCTGCTAATAAATTCACTGTAGGTGACTGGATCATCTCTATTGATGGTGTTTTATGGGAAGACGCCCAGCCACTTTATGGGGACAAACGCGCTGGCCACGAGACAATAATAGAGGTGCTGAGGGGTGGAGAAACTCACTTTATAAGCTTGACCTTGGTTGATCCACCACTAGAAGAAATTTTGCTCAGGCTCGCACCACTTCTAGTGGGTTTGGTATTTTGGTCCATAGGTTTTGGCGTGCAAGCTTTTAAACCAAACATTGAGTTTGGCAATGTCACATTTGCTTTCTTTATGACGGGAGCATTCTTACTCATTGCTGGTGCAGCCACTGTATACGGGTCACCCTGGACCTCTGCCGCATTGGGAATTGCGTTGTGGATTATGGGGCCAGTGGCAGTTCATTTCCACACCCGTTTCCCGCAGCCCACAAGCATGCCCTACCAGAAAAAAGCACTCATATTGTTATACATGTTAGCGGTTTTGGGTAGCCTGCCATATTTTATTTTCAGGATTCCTGCCTTGAGGGCAAGTATTTGGTACCCAGAATATATAATAATCAGCCGCATATTTCTGGCGTTGAACTTTCTAGTAGTCGTGGGTTTATTGTTCTACTCTTATCACACCGCGACAACCGCTGGAGCAAGGGGGAAAATCCGTATTGTTATCTTAGGTGGAATGGTCAGCCTGGTCCCTTTGGTTACGTTGGTACTTCTACCAGATGCACTCCTAGGTCAAACAATCCTCCCCTTTGGTTTAACTTTCGTTTTTTTGGCAATAATGCCGCTGACTTATGGTTATGCCATCTACCGGCATCGCTTGATCGAAATCGAGCGGCATGTAAACCGGGGTGCAACATTTATTCTGGTCTATTCAATTTTGGGGGCGATATATCTTGTTCTATACTCGATTTTCCATACTAGCCGCTTAGGAGACTTTGAATCAGAGGCAGTTCTTAACACATTTTTGGTATTGATCCTTGCAACCGCATTCGTGCCAATTCACCGCCAAGTTCAAAGATTTGTTGACCGTGTATTCTATGGTGGTTGGTACGATTACCGGTCTGCTATTATGCAAATTACCCAAGGACTTGAGCAAATCACTGATCTTAACTTATTGGCCAAATCGATCAGTAATAGTTTGGTTAATGTGATGCATCTGCAGGATGCATGTGTGTTCTTGAAGGATCACGAGGGAAACCTGACTGTAATTGATGTTGCACCTGCAGGCAGGATAAGCGAAAACAGCAAACTAGAAAGCACCCCATTACCCAGAAGCAGCCTGGAGTATTTATTGCGGATTGGAGAAATTGAGAGAGCCTCATTACGTGAGGCATTATCCGATCTTGCCCTGACAGCCGAAGAACACCAACTATTGAATACTGAACAAGACCATCTCTGGATACCAACCGTAGGACATGGAGAGGTGCTAGGTCTTCTGGCTCTAGGTCCCAAATATGGTGGAGACATTTTCAGCAGTGAAGATTTGGATATTTTGCGAGTGGTGGCACGCCAACTTAGCTCGATCATTGAAAACGCCCATCTTTTGACCCAATTGCGGCAGTATGCAACAGAATTGGAGCATCGAGTTGATGAACGGACGGCTGAGTTATACGAGGCCAAAGAGCGTGTCGAGGCTGTTCTTGCCAGTGTTGGCGATGGTGTGATTGTCACGGACCTTGATGGGACGATCTTGACTTTGAATGCCGCTTATGAAGAGCAATCCGGGTATTCTGTGATGGAGTTGGTGGGTGAAAATTTGCATAAGTTACTGCGGGAACACAATGATAGTCAGCTGATTGATGATCTCCAAAAAGCTTTGCCTGAAGGAAAGGTATGGCGCGGCGAACTATTGAACCAGCACAAGAAAGGGAATTACTATGACATCCAATTAACCATTGCACCCGTTCGGGATCAAAAAGGACAGATGGTTTACTCTGTGGGGAGCCAACGTGACATCACCAAACAAAAAGAACTCGACCGGATGAAGGATCGATTCGTGTCTGATGTCTCCCACGAACTCAGGACTCCAACAACAAATATCAGCCTATATCTTGAGCTCCTTGAAAGTGCTCCCCCACAAAAGCGAGATGAATATCTAGCGGTTTTGAGAGATCAGGGTTATCAATTACGCAAATTGGTCGAAGATATCTTAGATCTCTCGCGATTGTCAATGGGCAGAAAATCCAAAGTAGAATTCAGCCCGGTTAATATCGATCTTGTGGCGTCACAAGTTGTGACCGCCCATAAACCGATGGCAGATGCAGAGGGAATAAGTTTAGTATTGAAGTCAAACGGTACATTGCCTCCAGTACGAGGAGAGGAGAACCAATTGGCTCGTGTTATCACCAATCTGGTCTCGAATGCGCTCCGTTATACCAAAGATGGTGAAGTATCTGTTCGCACGTATCCGAATGGGGATGCGGTCTGCTTGGAAGTATGCGATACGGGAATTGGTATTGAGCCACAGGATCAGCCCCACTTATTCGAAAGATTTTACCGTGGGAAACATGTCCGTCAAACCCGCATTCCGGGGACAGGTTTAGGGTTAGCGATAGTTAAAGAAATCATCGATCACCATGATGGTCGGATCGATGTCGAAAGCAATCAAGGTGTGGGGTCCTCCTTCAGAATATGGCTCCCGATCTACAAAGAAGAAGAATAATGTCTGGTGAAACGATACTTATAGCTGAAGATAATGACGTACTGCGCCAAGGTCTGCAGGTTCTGCTACAGGCAGAAGGCTATCATGTTCATACAGCAGTCCATGGAGTAGAGGCGATTGAACGCATGCAATCAATCACCCCTGATTTGATTCTTTCCGATATCTCGATGCCAGAAATGGACGGATTTACTTATTTTGAAAAGGTGCGCGAGCGGCCGGAGTGGGTATCCATTCCATTTATCTTTTTAACTGCCAGGCGTGGTCGAGAGGACATATTTAATGGCAGACGATTAGGGGCGGAAGATTATTTAGTGAAGCCAATAACTCGACATGAGCTGACCACTACCATTAGATCACGGCTCGAGCGAAACCACCAACTGCTCTTGGCACAGCTAAAACGGGCATATTCCTCCAGCTTGATCATGCTGGCCAATGCGATTGAACTCCGGGATCAATATACCCGTGGCCATGTAGAACGAGTTCGAGACCATTCGGTTATTATCGCCAAACGCATGGAACTAACCGCAGTGCAGCTAGACAATCTGCACTACGGGAGTATTCTACACGATATCGGTAAGATACATATACCAGAGAGTATTCTGAGCAAACCCAGCCGATTAACCGGTGAAGAATGGGCATTGATGAAGAAACACCCTGAGATTGGTGTCGAAATGATTAAACAGATCGAGTATCTTACCCCTGCAATCCCGATCATCAAACACCATCACGAACGTTGGGATGGCAGCGGCTACCCTGACAAGCTGGCAGGCGAACAGATTCCATTGAGCGCCAGGATTGTCGCTGTTGCGGATTCGTTGGATGCCATGTGCACAGAACGACCCTATCAGGAAGCGCACACTCCTACAGCAGCCTACGATGAAATTATCCGTTGCAAGGGAAGCTTATATGATCCGCGCGTGGTGGATGTTTTCTGTGAGGCGTGGAGTGATATAAAGGCATCAATGAAAAAATAATTCTTGGGTTGGAAAACGACGCTCAAACACGCTGTCCAATTATAGGCAGCGTGTTTTAAATTGAATGGCCCAAGCATCAATATCCAAAAAGCGATAAATGAATGTTGTGGACCCTTATTTCTATAAATATCAGTTATCGAAGAGCAGTAGGTCAGGGGTACTTGAAAGGTTGGACGAACCCAATAACGAGAACAATATGAACTACGAAGATGACTTTTCCTTGCCAACTGAATTACTTGCGCAGGTGAAGGGATAGGGTAGTGAATTCCAGTCAGAAATCATTTGCATCATGGCCAACATGGGAAGCGGTTAAGACAAGCCCAGATCTATTGGTTTCGGTGAATGATCTGTCCGCGAAAGATGCATGGATGTAGCCACGGTTCCAAATCCAAATCTGACAACTCCCAGATTGTACCGGTTCCTATTGACATCCCCCAGGTCGGTAGAAAAAATAATTTAATATTGGTTTCGGTGAATGATCTGTCCGCGAAGATGCATGGATGTAGCCACGGTTCCAAATCCAAATCTGACAACTCCCAGATTGTACCGGTTCCTATTGACATCCCCAGGTTCGGGAAGGCGGTTTCTACTAGTGAGTATAGGAGAACGGTGTGCGCGGTGGGCGGGCATTATTGCTGGTGTTGGCGTAGAAATGGATAAGAATTAATCCCAGCTGGTGACATCTTTGAGCAAGGCAACTTCATCTTCAGCTAGAGATATGTCGACAGCGCCCAGGTAATCTGCAAGTTGATTTAGCGTACGTGGCCCAATGATCGCCGAGGAGATTTGTTTATTCGTAAGCAGCCAGGTGAGTGAGATTTGAGAAATTGTACAGTCCCCTTTGCTTTTCGAGATAGCTTCCAGTTCGGATAATAATCGCCAGTTCTGATCACTGAAGTAGCGCTTGACGCTTGATGAACGCACACTGTTGATTTTGCTCCCCGGACGGTATTTACCTGTCAAGAATCCACTGGCAAGAGGGGAGTAAGGGATAACGCCGATACCGTAAATACGGCACACCTCTGCCAGTTCCTGTTCATATTCTGCGCGGTGAACAAGATTGTAGTGGGGTTGTAAGGATACAAACCCTGGAACGTGTAGATGTTCTGCGGTCAAAATCGCTTCAGTTAGACGCCACGCTGGGTAGTTTGAGCAGCCGATATACCTGACCTTTCCTTGCTTGATTAAATCATCAAAAGCGAGCAGGGTCTCTTGGATAGGTGTATCCGCGTCGAACCAATGTGCCTGATAAAGGTCGATATAATCGGTCCCTAGACGTCGTAATGATCCTTCAATCGCTGAGAAAATGTGGGCTCGGGAAAGACCCTCCGCATTTGGTCCTTCTCCCATCTTGCCGCGTACCTTGGTGGCGATCAGCAACTTTTCGCGTGGGATATCATTTTTCTTCATCCAACCACCAATGATCGACTCTGACACCCCACCCGGATTCCCCATCACCCATGTTGAATAAATATCTGCCGTATCGATGACATTGATACCTGCATCGAATGCAGTCGACAAGATTTTGTGCGAAAGAGACTCATCCGCGGACCATCCGAACTGCATCGTCCCCAAACACAATTCCGATACTTTTAAACCAGAATTTCCTAGTTCTCGATATTTCATCTGTAAAGCTCCTTATGTGACTGTTAGATTTATCAGTCTATGAGGTAGGTTTTTAAAAAACCTTTCTGTATCGCTAGCAGCACACCAAGCTGCAGAGAGCCATCTATTAGTTGATCATCTACAATTAGTGTCAATACTTGGTCAAGCGGAGTAAATACCACTTCCAAATTTTCCCCTTCGTCTAAATTCTGTTGGGTTGCTACTAACTCGGAAGCGAAGAACAAATGTGTCGCGGCACGTATTACACCAGGGAATTGGCTGTAATATCCCAAGGGTACGATTTGGCTTGGCAGATAACCTGTTTCCTCCTCGAACTCTCGGCGAGCACCTGCAAGAGGGGTTTCATTTGGATTTAATGTCCCAGCAGGAAGATCGAAGATTACTTGGCCGATTGGATGGCGGTATTGACGAGTGAGCGCAATTTCGCCATGCTCATTAACTCCGACTGTAGCAACTGCATCGACAGGGCTCCGTAAGTAGAAATACTCGCGGTTCGTTTTTCCCGATTGGATAGTGTCAATAATGATCTGTGCGTTTGGATGGTCGAAGATAATCTCCCGATTGATTACTTTTCCAGTCGGCATATATTAACCTCCTGCTCTCTACAAATTAAATAAGTTGATAAGCTGCGAGTAAATCCGCGCTCAAATTTAATCACGATCCTGTTCTGTCACTAGGATGTCAGTTGTCTCTATAGCATGTCTTAAATGGGGGATAACGATACTACCGCCGACAATCAAGGCGACATTAAGTGCATCGTATAGTTCTTCTGGTTTGTATCCAGACTTAAGACATTGAATTAAGTGGTAATCGATACAATCGTTACAGCGCAGCACAGTAGACGCGACCAATCCCAATAGCTCTTTGGTCTTGGCATCGAGCTCTCCATCTTTGTAAGCTAGCGTGTCCAGATTTATAAAACGTTTGATACCGAGATGGTCAAGTTCAAGTATGCGGTTGTTCATTTTTGTACGATATGAGCTAAATTCTTCCAGACGGTTCATTTTTTCTCCCTATTCCAAGATAAAAATATATGCTGTAATTTCCAACAACAAAACTATGTTCGTCGGAATTGTTTTGTGGCAAAGCTTCCCTGCCATTTTAAATTGCTACCAGAAATGAATCCATAGTCCTCGGAATCCGCGACAAAAATCTAACCAATGTCTGATTTAGGTAGAATTGGTTGCTAAATGGCTATTTAATAATGCTTATCACCGCCCTCCCTAACAAAATCAAACCAAACACGACTAATAGAATGATACTGAAAAGCAGTAAACCCTGCACATACCGTTGTCCGAGTCTACGGGCATAATTAAATATTAGAACTATTGCCATAAAACTGGCAACTAAGGCACCATAAAACCCTATGATGAATGCCAATCCGTGAAACCAGGATTTGTTTAAAGCGGAGATTAGAATAGGGCCATTCACAAGTGCCCAGAAGGCATAAGGTCCCGGGCTCAGCAAATTCATCACGATGCCATTCCGCAACCGATTATTGGTCGTCGGTTCGTGATCACCAAGCGGGTTGTCCTTAAATTGCTGCCATTGTCCCCACAACTTCCATGCGATATAGAGGATAAAGCAACCCCCTGCTGCACTTATCCAGTCCATTAACGAGGTAGGTACACGATCGAGTAATAATACCGTAATCAATACGATGGGGATATCGGCAATTAACGGCGCAAAAGAAATGGTGATCGATTTCCGCCAACCGGAAAGTAAAGTTTGGTTTACTAGATATGTCTGGAATGGTCCCGGAGCAGCAGATGCACTGACACCAAGGGCGAGTCCTTGAATGAAAACCACGAGTGGACTAGGCATAAATAAACAACGCTATGAAACTTATATGGATCCTTTGCATAACAAAGACGGAATTTGACAGTTGTGAAATTATAGTGTGAAAGTGATCAACATTGCATTACATCATGTTGGGTTTCATTGTTGCTATCAGCAGACAAAGTGCTATACTTCACCAAACCCGCCATAATAGAGCGATTGACAAATTATGAATTCGAAGCTTTCCCAAGAATCAACATTTGATATGCGAGTTGTGTTTAAAATCTGGTGGCCATTGGCTGCTAGCTGGCTTATGATGGGAGCCGAACTACCAGTTCTAAGCGCGGTGGTAGCAAGGTTAGCAGATCCTGAAATTAATCTCGCTGCATATGGAGGCATCGTTTTTCCATTGGCATTAATCATTGAGTCGCCTGTGATTATGCTGCTCGCCGCTTCAACGGCACTCAGCAAGGATTGGGATTCATATATAAAAATCAGGCGATTCATGATGGTAACTGCTGGGTCCATGACCGGCATCCATGTCTTAATCGCATTCACTCCGTTATATTATTTTGTGGTTGAGGGTATTCTGAATGCACCAGCAGAAATCATCGAGCCTGCCCGAGTTGGTATGATGATCATGACCCCATGGACTTGGTCAATAGCTTACCGCAGGTTTAACCAAGGGGTTTTGATCCGTTTTGGCCACTCACAAACAATCACAATTGGTACACTGATAAGATTGAGTACAGATACTTTGGTGCTGGTATCTGGGTACCTGATTGGATCGATACCGGGGATAATTGTTGCGTCGAGCGCAGTAGCTTTGAGCGTAATTGCTGAAGCATCTTATGTTGGTGTTGTAGTCAGGCCAGTGATTAACAACCAATTGAAACTTGAGCCACCCGTCGAGGATCCCTTGACGTTGCGTTCTTTCTTGAATTTTTATATCCCTTTGGCGATGACATCACTACTTACGTTGTTAGCGTTACCGATCGGCAGTGCTGCTCTTGGGAGGATGCCGTTTTCTCTACCATCATTAGCTGTTTGGCCTGTTATTACGGGGTTGGTGTTTATGTTCCGCAGCTTGGGTGTGGCATATAATGAGGTAGTTGTAGCGCTGTTAGATACAGTGGGTTCATCTACCTATTTAAGGAAATTTGCAATTAGATTAGCTCTGATTACAAGCTTTACGCTAGGTGTAATGGCAGTCACACCGCTCTCGCGTGTATGGTTCGATCTTGTTTCAGGTCTTTCACCAAACTTAGTTGAGATGGCAAGGATCGCATTATGGTTGGCGATACCATTACCCGCAATGGCAGCCATGCAAAGCTGGTATCAAGGGTCATTATTATTCGGAAGAAAAACAAAAGGAATAACAGAAGCGGTTGTTATTTACCTCATATCAATTACCGGGTTACTATTGTTTGGTGTAATGAGAGGCGAAGTAGCCGGATTATATATCGCAATGGTTGCTATGGGATTCAGCATGGCGGTTCAGACGGGTTGGTTATGGTTCCGGAGTCAGGGGATCCGTGAAACCGTTAATATTCGTGATGAACTTATACTCGTGTAACCTGCTATGTAGAGATTGCCTTACAGAGTGATAGGACGGTGGAAGCCTCCGCTTACACTCCGCAAATGTCTTGAGTAATTAACTAGACTTCTGTTGAGGTAGGATAAATACTGGCGCAAGAGCGAATAGGGAAATGACTGCGCTGATCAAGAATGCGTCCTTAAGTCCACTCGTATCACCAATATATCCAATTGCTAATAGAGATATTGGGCGGAGTAAGAATGCCATGGATATAAAAAGCCCGTTTGCCAGGGCGCGGTTATTAGGTGCATTTTCTTGAACAATAGCTAACAAAACTGGTGTCGTTGATAGGGAGGCAAAACCCATCACCAGCAACACAGGTACTAGCAACCACCCTTCCACATTCAAGAAAACCAGCATCATCGCAGCCGCACTGATGGTAGCCACGATAAGGATAGGTCTTCTGCCCATCTTATCGCTGAGTGTACCGCTGAGCAGAGCGCCTGCAACACCTGCCAATTCAAGAATCGATAATGTTACGCCAGCGATAAGCAAAGTAGCACCTTGAGCACTCATATATGTAGGTAGATAGGTTGTCAAGCTGACATTTAAAAAATTCCGAAAGAAAATAAATAATCCGAGCGGCAGGAAGACTGAACGCAAGGAGGGGATAAGCGTGCGGACATCTGCTTTAGACTCGGGACGAGCTGGTACATTGTGCAGCCGCCAGTAGAGCAGTATTGAAGCTGCCCAACCGAGGATTGCCAGCCGCCACATACCTTCCAAGGTCCAATAGGATACTGCCCAAACTGCTAACAAAGGAGCAACTGTCCGCGATAGTTCTCCGCTGGCCATAAAGAAACTCATTCCTTTACCAACCTGTTTTCCTGAGATGCGCGCAATCATCGCTGGAGCAGGAGCGTGGAAAGCCGCCCCGCTGATGCCTGCCACGAACAGTACAAGCGCTAGTTCAAGAGGGGTTGATGCAAGGCCGATGAAGCTGATCAATGTGCCTGTTACGGCTGGCGCGAGGATCACAAACCAACGCAGACTGACTTTATCTGCCATGTACCCGACGAATGGGTTTATTAAAGCGGGGAGCTGGACCAAGGAGGATAGCCCGCCGGCAGTTGTTAGGGAGATTGAGAGTTTATCAATAAGAACTGGCAGTAAAGGGGCTACTTGGGAAGTATAGACATCGTTGATAAAATGGGCAAAAGATATCGTAGATACTTCACCAGTTTGAAACTCTTCCGGATCTGTTCTGCTGACTGCAGCTTCCTTGATGGTCATAAATCTTCTTCCTAGTTGATTGATAGATCATTGGGTATGGGCAATAAGGTGTAAGTATACCCAACGATGAAGGTTTTGTCTTAACTTCCAGCAGACTTCCAGCAGGGTAGGTTAATAGTGAGAAATCAGAGCCAGATTTACTATGTATAATCAACTATAGGTCTACAAAGTATTATCAAGGCTGGTATCAGAATTGGCTTATAAAGACGTCTGCTTTAGATTTCTTAAGCGGGTGAGAGAACAGGAAAATCGCAGCTGATTTCGATAATATCTTAGAGATTGTTCAAATTGGGAGGCCAGAATGCTAAATATCTATGCTGTTTCTGATGGGACAGGAAAAACGGCTGAAGGGGTTGTTCGGGCTGCTCTAACCCAATATGATGATCCGGATGTGCGCATAGTCCGCTATGGTGGTGTACGGGTTGAAGAGAAGGTTCGCGACATAGTCAGCGAAGCTCTCAATAATGGAGGTTTCATAGTGCACACCCTCGTTTCCACAAGAATGAGGCATCTCATTTTTACCGAAGGAAGGGCTGCGAATGTGGCGACCATAGACCTCATGGGCCCAATGCTTGCTAGACTCTCAGAGCTTCTGGCTATTCAACCTCGATCGGAACCAGGATTGTTCCAACCTTTTGATAAAGCCTATTTGCTGCGAATCGATGCGATAGATTACACTGTACGCCACGACGATGGTAGAAATATAGATGATTTGGATCGAGCAGAAATCGTCTTGGTCGGGGTATCGCGAACGTCCAAAACCCCATTAAGCATTTATCTAGCTTATCGCGGGTGGCGTGTAGCGAATATACCTCTTGTTCTCGATGTCCCTCCGCCAGAACAGTTATTCCAACTGCCCAAAAAGCGGGTAGTGGGTCTAATTGTTAAGCCGGAGAGGCTTAAGGAATTAAGGGCTGCCCACGTTAAAAGCATGGGAACCGTTGCTTTAGGATATGCAGACATTGACCACATTAAAAAAGAAGTGACATATGCATACGAGGTTTTTGAACGCCGCAGGGATTGGCCGCTTGTGGATGTCACAACTAAACCAATCGAAGAGACTGCCTCTGAAGTGGTATCCCTAATCGGGCAACCGTTGGATGAAATCTATAAACTGAACTTGAGGGGTGATGAAATCTTTGGTTAACTCCGGAAAGACCAACCACTGTCAGAGAGAATTTTGAGCAGGATTTCAAGAATGAGTTCCGCAAATATCTTTTTTGTGGCTGGACAACATTGGCAGATCCACAGCAGGCGGTATAAATATTTGGGATAGGAAGGTTCCATCGGTTAACCGCCCTTACGTTTGGGTAAATTACGAATGATATAATGCCGAGCATGTCAGAAATCATTCTTGATCCAGAAGGGCAAAATAAAGCCCGCGAGTACGCCCGGATCCGGCGACGTTTATTTGTGTTTGACATCCTTTTTGTGGGGATCTATGCTTTGGCATGGTTGTCCTTTGGTTGGTCGATAGCTCTCCGGGATTTTTTACTGAATTGGACAAACTCTCCCTGGATATTAGTGGCGGGATTCGGTTTAATCTTAGCCGGTTTGTATTTTATCCTTAGCCTGCCGTTGTCTTATTACTCCGGATATATATTACCTGTTCGATATGGGATGTCAAACCAACCAATCTCTGGATGGATCAAAGATTTACTTAAAGGGGTGTTTGTCGGTGGGGTTATTGGAGGCTTGCTGTTAGAGACGATTTACGCAGTACTGCGGTTTTATCCTGAAAGCTGGTGGCTGATTACAGCGGTGTTGCTCTTGTTATTCAGTGTATTACTTACCAACCTAGCACCGATTATCTTGATGCCAATCTTTTACAAATTTGAACCACTGGATGATGAATTTTCAGACTTAGATGAACGCTTACTTAATCTCGCTGAAAAAACAAGCACACATGTAAGAGGTGTATATAAATTTGATATGAGCACTCGCACAAAAGCTGCCAACGCAGCGCTTGCTGGTCTTGGGAATACACGTCGAATATTGTTGGGGGATACTTTACTTGCTGAGTTTACATCTGATGAAATAGAAACTATATTAGCACATGAAATTGGCCATCACGTCCATCGAGATATCCCGTATGGCATATTAATTGAAGGAGTGATAACACTGATCGGTTTAAATTTTGCTGCCGTGGGGCTTAATTGGGGCGTAGAAGCTCTCGGATTATCCGGCGTTGCAGATATTGCCGGTCTGCCGTTATTTGTGATTGTTATTGGAGCTTATGGATTGATAACCATGCCCATGACCAATACTTATTCACGTTGGCGAGAAACAAGGGCTGATCAATTTGCATTGGATGTAACAAAAAAGAATATCGCCTATGCCTCAGCATTGGTCAGAACTCGCTAATCAAAATCTCGCTGAGGTTGATCCAGAACCGTGGGTGGAATTATTCCTGTACTCGCACCCGGCATTAGATAAGCGCATAAAAATGGCGAATGAGTGGAAGCCGAATCGTTGATTCAATCAAAAACGTGCCGCTGTGATTGAAGCGGCACGGGTTCAATTTACAATGAGCTCAATATTTAGTGAGTAAGGATTTGAGATAGAAACAACTTTGTCCGATCCTCTTTTGGTTCGTGGAATATTTCGTGTGGGGAACCGCTCTCAACAATTAAACCTTCATCGAAGAAATACATCCGGTTAGCGACTGCCCGGGCAAATCCCATCTCATGGGTAACGACCAGCATGGTCATCCCATCCTTGGCAAGTCCAACCATTACATCTAACACTTCTTTGATCATTTCAGGATCTAGCGCGGAAGTTGGCTCGTCGAAAAGCATGATTTTGGGCTGCATAGCTAATGCCCGGGCGATTGCAACCCTTTGCTGCTGACCACCGGAAAGCTGACCAGGATGCTTTTCTGCTTGTTCGGGAATCCCTACACGTTCGAGCAGCTGCATCCCAACTTCCTCAGCCTTTTGTTTTTTCCACTTGCGGACCCAGATTGGTGCGAGGGTGACATTTTGCAGCACGGTTAGGTGTGGGAAGAGGTTGAATTGTTGAAAAACCATTCCCGTTTCCATCCGAACTTTTTCGATGTTGCGCACATCGTGTGACAGTTCAATGCCATCAACAATGATCTGGCCTTGCTGGTGCTCTTCTAGACGGTTGATTGTACGGATGAAAGTAGATTTCCCTGAACCGGATGGTCCAAAGATCACAATCACCTCTCCCTTGTATACTTCCATATCGATACCACATAAGGCCTCAAAGTTCCCAAACCATTTGTGGACATCGCGTGCTATGATGATAGGCTGCTCTTCAATTACAGAATCATTCATTTGCTGCTCCATCGCTTATCAATAATAGAATTATACATCTAGCGTTCGCCAACACCTAAAGCAACTTCAATTTGTTGACTTGCACTTGACATCATATAGCTGAATATCCAGAAGATCAACGCAATAAATCCATAAACTTCCATTTGTAACCCAATGAATTCCGGGGTGGATTGCGTAATAGAACGGCCAACTGATAATAACTCTAATACCGCCACGCCTGAAGCCAGGGTTGTGTCTTTAAATAAACTAATAAATTGTCCAACAATTGGTGGTATGACTGCTCTCAGCGCTTGCGGGAGCACAATGAATCTGGTAATTTGGAATCCGTTATGCCCCAAAGCTTTAGCAGCTTCAACTTGACCGCTGGGGACTGCAGCTAAACCACCGCGGACATTTTCTGCCGTATATGCTGCACTGAATATTATCATACCAAGCAATGCACGCAGTAAACGATCTATTCGAATCTCTGGTGGAAGGAATAACGGGACTATCAGTGAGGACAAAAATAACAGACCAATTAACGGGACACCTCGCACAACTTCGATGATGATTGTGCAAATCCAGCGGAAAACGGGGAGATTGGATTGCCTGCCCAAGGCAAGAATAACTCCGATTGGAAAAGAGAGTGTAATACCACCAATTGCTAGTAGTAAAGTGACCAGCAAACCACCCCATAAAGTTGTTGACACGACTTCCATTATGTCAAAAGCATCTGTTCCATGCAGCAGAAGCAAATTTCCCGCTAATGATAGCAGCCATGCAAGCGCTAAATACATTCCGCGCAGCTTTTTAATTCCACCAATTTGATAACCAAGAAGAATCACTGCGAGGTTCGCAAGCATAAAGACCCTGAGCGACAATGGTAAACCACCTTGCGGTGAGGGCCACAAAGCAACGAAAATCAAAAATACGGCATAAGTCAACGAGAATGTCCGCATTACCCCGCCCCACTTACGCCAGCTAGCTCCGAAAAGGAGAGACATGATGACCAAAATCAACCCTATCCGCCAAAGCTGATCGCGTGGATATTGACCTACTAAGTAAAGCAGCGGAGCTGTAGTTACAGGTCGCCAATCGGCAATAAAGAAGATCCAGCGAATTAGAGCGAATAATACAATTGCTATCAAGATGATGGAAACTATCGTTAATATGCTGTTATACCAATTATTGAATAGATTCTTCCGAACCCATGTCAATGGCCCTGGAGGTTCAGGTGGCTTGGATTTAACTTTTGATTGGATGGCAGTAGTCACGCTTACCTCTCGACTATCTGGATGCGACGATTATAGACATTAAGTATTAAGGATGTAACCAAGCTAATGGATAAGTAAACAGCCATAACCACCAGGAATACTTGGACAGCTCTACCAGCTTGGTTAATGGTCGTCTTCCCAATAAAGAATATTTCTGGGTAGCCGATAAAGATAGCTAAACTTGAATTCTTGGTTAGGTTTAAGTATTGGCTAATTAATGGCGGGATAATCACACGCAGCGCTTGAGGCATGATCACTAAACTTAAAATATGCGAGTAGTTCAGTCCGACAGCCCGGGCAGCTTCATGCTGACCCTGGCTAACGGATTGAATACCCGCTCTGACCACTTCGGCAATAAAAGCAGCCGTATAAGTCACTAATCCTACAAGTAATGCAAAGAACTCAGGAGATAACTGGTATCCGCCGATGAAATTAAACCCGCTCAATACCGGGACATCAGCCTCGAAAGGTTTGCCACCTGTGATGACCAACCCTATCATCGGAAAGACAATCAAAATTACCAGGCTGACCAGACCGAAATATGTGTTTCGTCCAGTTGTCTCGCGGACACGTCGTAATACAACCCATGCAGTGATAGCGAGTAGTATTCCGAGTACTGTGAATAATACAAAAGGAGTGCTTTGAGGTGTAAATCTAGGCCAGGTCAGAAATAATCCTCGCTGGTTTATATAGATTGGTCCAGGCCAGGCATAGCTGTCCTGGACACTTGGTAGTTTTATAAATACACCCCGGTACCATAATAGAAGTAGTACGAGCAGGGGAATATTGCGGTGAAATTCGATATAGGCAAGTGCAATCCGGCTGATCAACCAGTTGCTTGATAGACGGGCAATCCCTACAATTGTCCCTAGGATTGTGGCTAAGAAGACGCTGATAATGGATACTTTTAAGGTGTTTATCACACCAACTGTAAAAGCATATAAGAAAGAGCGGGAAGGATCATATGGGAGATCTGATTCGCCGATAGGGAAACCCGCAGATTCGTCCAGAAAGCCAAAGCCTAGCGAGAGTCCGCGCTGCTCAGCAGCACTAATGACATTGTTGATAACCCAATAAAGCAGACCAATTGCGAGAAGGGCAGTGATTACCTGTAATGTGATACGTATAACGCGTTCATCTCGCCAAAATGGAGTTTGGCTGTGGAATTGGACTCCATTGGTAGAAGGGTGCTGGGAGGTCATCTATCTCTATTGATGGTTAACTAGTGTTCCGTAAAATTTGATTGTTAGGGAATAGTCGGAACATTTAAAGCTTTGTCAAGGGCGTGTTAACTCGGATATCAAATGAAATGAAACCTTCATCCTTGACAAAGCACTTGGCATGGTATCTGAAACCAACATATTGTGTTATTCACTTTGGACGAGTAAAGCTTAAGTGGGATGCTGACATTTGACTGCCAGCATCCCATATAGCTACCACATAATCAGTCGCTGTTTATCTAAGTGGTGGGGCGTAGATAAGACCGCCTTCTGTCCATAAGCTATTAGGACCACGTGGGATATTCAGTCCATCCGGTCCAATATAACGATCGTAAATTTCGCCGTAGTTTCCTACCGCCATAACCGCTTGGACAATTGCGTCAGTTGGGAGTCCTAAATCGGATTGTCCCCACTCGCCCTCCGCGCCTAAGAGACGGCGGACTTCTATATTGTCGCTGTTTTTCATCTCCTCTACATTGGCTTGTGTAACACCAAGCTCTTCTGCATTGATCAAACCCCACTCGATGACTTTTACGATATCAAACCACTGATCATCACCGGCCGGAACTGCAGGAGTAAGCGGTTCTTTTGATATCGTAATGTCTAGGATGATATGAGCGGCAGGATCCGCAAATCCACTGCGTACAGAAGCCAACTGGGATTTATCACTGGTCGTTGCGTCACAGCGCCCTTCTTCGTACGTGCTGTACACCGTGGCAGTATCTTCGAATGTCACGGCTGTGAAGTCGAGGCCTCGTTGGCGGAAAGCATCAGCCAGATTCAGTTCGGTTGTTGTGCCGCTTGTGACACAGACTGTAGCGCCATCTAACTCTTCAATCGTAGTGATCCCACTTGCTGCTGGAACCATAAAGCCTTGACCATCGTAAAACCAAACCCAAGCGAAGTTACCCCATTGAGCATCGCGTGTGCTGGTCCAGGTGGCATTTCGGGATAATATATCCACTTCACCGGTTTGCAGAGCAGGACCACGCTCTGCTGCACTTAGGGGGACAAATTCAACAGCCTCTGGATCACCCAATAGAGCGGCCGCAATCGCCCGGCATAAATCTATATCAAAACCAGTATTGCGCCCATCTGCGTCGAGCACACCAAAACCAGCTAGATCTGTCCGACCACCACAGATCAGTTTACCCCGGTCCTTAATCGTTTCTACGATTGAACCGTAACCGACAGGTGCACTCGGGACTACTTCTCCACCTCCTTCAGCTGGAGCTTCAACCGTAACGATGACAGTCTTGACAACTTCGACTGTCTCAACAACGGTTTCCCCACCACCGGTACTGCAGGCAGAAATAACTAAAGCAAATAAAGCTAATATCGATATCAACAACAATGATCTACGTGACATTTCTCTCTCCTTTAGCAAGGTAAATTTGGTTGAGCAACTGATTAAATACGAATATGGTATGGTTAACTTTTTCCTTAATAACCACCTCCTAAAGTATGACTTTTTGCCCAAAGAGTTATTGCTGCTGGGAATGAGCGGCACTAAATTGATGGGTAATATCAGGCCGAACTAAGCTGACCGGATCAGTGAGTTCGAGTATGACATTACAAATAATGGTTGCTCAGACTTAACTCTTAAAACTCGACCATTGGCGAACTTTCTTGTATTGAGACAATTATAGAAAAAAAAGGGGATTTGAGCAAGATTTTGGATATATATTGATAAGATATTTATAATCTGCGCACAAATTACTTGTGACATCTGCCTTATCCCCATGAATTAGGATAGCTGACAAGCTGGCTTTCTGTGTTATCACGAATCTTCGGACTTCCCGGGGATTAACCGGATTACCTTGTTATCTCGGCTAGCGTTGCTTTGGTGATCTGAATTAGATCAGTCACTGGTAAGCAAATATCCATACCACGCTGACCACCTGAAATATAAATATTTTCTAATAGGGTCGCATCACGGTCTAGGATTACTTGGAATCCTTTATTGAGTAGTGCTAATGGAGAAATACCCCCAGCCTGAAGCTTTGTCAGCTGCTCTGCTTCTCGCTCGGTTGCTAATATAGCTCTCTTCTCCCCGATCGCTTCCGCAACTGTTTTAAGATTTACTGTTTTATCGCTTGGGATAACTGCCAGGATCGGTTTCCCTTTTAGCTGACGTTTCACTACGATTGTCTTATACACCATCTTCGGAGCGACGCCAATGATTTGCGCAGCCTCAACAGCACTTAGTTTTTTTGCAGGAAGCTCAATTAATGTGTAGGGGATATTTCGTTGTTCAAGCATGCGGGTAACATTTGTTGGCTTCATAGGAACGAAGAGGTGAGAAATCAACTGTCCAAATTCGGTAAGGACAGTGTAAACATAGATCCACCAGCAGGGAGATTAGCTGCTTCAAATGATCCCAAGTGTGCACCTGCCAGCTGACGAGCAATCGCTAATCCGAGACCAGTGCCTCCCTCCTGGCGGCTGCGAGATTTATCCGCGCGATAAAATCGTTCAAATATTTGTGGCAGTGCATCATCTGGGATTCCCGGGCCTTGATCGATGACATCAATAATCACTTTTGCTTGAATTGTCGATAACCTGATCTGTATTTGTCCATTTTCCGGGTTGTATCGGAGTGCACTAGATATCAGATTGTTGATGATTTGCTCAACACGAATAGGATCAATATTAATGACAAGTACGGCGTCCCTTTGGATTTTATTAGATATGGTGATTCTCTGCCTATATTCTGAAGCTTGGACAGAAAATTTTCTTGCTACCCGCTGAAGAAATTCATATATATCTGTTGGGACTATATCTAATCCTAATCGCCCAGTATCTGCGAGCGCAAGGGTGCTCAAATCGTTCACGAGTCGGGTCAGCATCTGGTTCTGCTCTAAAATCAACCCCAATCTATCGGGAGTAGGTTTGTATATGCCATCCTGTAGAGCCTCAAGTGTGGCATGCTGAACCGCAAGAGGATTGCGAAGTTCATGAGCGTTATCAGCGGTCATCACCTGATGATTTTCTTCAGCGTTTTGCAGAGAGCCTACCATATGGTTAAACGTTTTCCCCAAAGTAGCTAATTCATCGTTTCCACGAATGGGTACACGATAGGATAGGTCACCAGCAGCTAGCTGCTCTGATGCGTTGGTTAACTCTCTAACCGGAAGAAGAAGGCGATAAGCGAGGAAAAGGGCAACGAGTAGAGATAAAGCGATTACGATTATGCCTGCTGTTAATGCGGCTTGGTTGATACGGTTTAATAAGAAGGCTTCATCACTGTTTGTATATCCAGTAGAGCCCTCGATCACTACGTATCCTACATCTTTTCCATCTAGTTGGATAGGGAAGGCATTTTGCTGCTGTGATGCAGTGAGCGAAGTAACATCCCTTATTAGCGAGGATGAATAAAGGATATCACAATTCTGATCTACCAAGATGAGATTCTGGTTGATACCCATGCCCATCCCCACATTTCCACGCCCTCGAGCTTGACCGCGATTCGGTAGATTTAATCCATCTGCAGCGCCTATGAGGGTTCCTGTCTGTTGATAGTAATCACCTAAATCTGAGACGAATTCTTCGGAATCAACAACTGTTCCATGCATCATAAAAGCACGTACTACATTCGCAGCACTTCTTCTAAGAAGAACCATGAAACTAAACACTGAAATGAGTACAACTATCACGAAGGATATAATAAGCCTTATGCGTATAATTATTCGAATTTGTATTTTGACCTGGGACAGGATCCTTATAAAACTTTCGAGACGCGATAGCCGACACCAAAGACGGTTTCAATATAGATAGGTTTTTTTGGACTTTGTTCGATTTTTGAGCACAGGTTTTTTATGTGGGCATCAATAGTGCGCTCATAACCTTCGAAATTAGTATCCAGCACTGATTCTAGAAGCTGCAGCCGTGTAAAAGCTCATCCGGGTTGCGAAGCGAGTATAACTAATAGATTGAACTCGGTTGGTGTTAGCTCAATCCGTGTCCTGATCTGACTACATTGTGGGCGTACATATCGATTTTAAGATCCGCAATCCGGATCTGATTTTCTGGAGATGGATCGGTACTTGCTAGATGGAGTAATGCACGGAATGGCTCGCTATTTCCAGTTCTACAATCTCGAGCGGCCTCATCAAGCGCTCGCCTACCAAACGCCTGCTCAAGTCTATGTTGCTAAAGATCAGGCAGTGCTATTCTCAACCTTAAGAAAGGTGGTTACCTTACAGTGACCTCTTTTCGTGTCTAAACAATGTTTACCACCTCAAACTTATGAAGAATTCACGTGGATTGTGTGAACATAATTGCCATGTAAGTATATTGATATCTGCTCAGCTGCATTTAGAGACATTACATTTTTAATAATCGCCGCGTGACGATCCACGGATTGAATTATCCGACTATCCGGAAAACTTATTATTAATAAATGAATTAAGCGTTGTGGGAAAACCAGTTGGTTACAAATGGTAAACTCAAGCTTGCTGGTTACTCCTGTAGAATATTTATTTACAGGCGCTTTAGCTAATTTCATTATTGTACCCTTGTTATATTATTCGTCCCCCGACAGGAGTCGGATTTTTTCCCAAGGGGGCAAACTCGCCTCTTCGGCTAATATACTGCGCAGTTCAAAGATTTGATCTCTGATTACGGCAGCCTTTTCAAACTCTAAATTTTTGGCAGATTCTTTCATCTGTTTATCCAGTTCTGAGATGATGCGTTGGATATCGGATTTGGGCAGACCTGCAGTGCCTTTTACTCGATATTCTGGATGTGTTTCTGCCACAGCCTTTACTGTTAGTTGATCTGTGAGATCCCGGACTTCTTTATATATCCCAACGGGTTGGATTCCATGCTCTGCGTTATACTCGTTTTGCTTCTGTCGCCGGCGATTTGTCTCATCAATCGCGCGTTTCATTGAATCGGTAGTCCGGTCTGCGTACATCAAGACTTTACCTTCGACATGGCGAGCAGCGCGACCGATAGTTTGGATTAGCGCGGTATCCGAGCGTAAAAACCCCTCTTTGTCGGCATCTAAGATAGCAACCAGGGATACTTCAGGGAGGTCCAAACCTTCGCGTAACAGGTTAATACCAACCACCACATCGAATACCCCTAAACGTAGATCGCGCAATATACCGATTCGCTCGAGGGTATCGATCTCAGAATGGAGATAATGAACTTTTATCCCGAGTTCCATCAGGTAATCTGATAGTTTCTCAGCCATGCGTTTTGTTAATGTGGTCACCAATGTGCGTTGACCGACCTCGACGCGTTGGTTAATCTCACCGATAAGATCATCCACCTGACCTTCTACCTGACGGACTTCAATTTCTGGATCTACTAATCCGGTCGGACGGATAATCTGTTCTACTACCTGGTCCGCAACTTCCATTTCGTACGGGCGTGGTGTCGCAGAAGTAAATATCGTGTAACCCATATGTTCATTAAATTCGTCAAACATTAATGGGCGATTGTCTAGGGCAGATGGGAGGCGAAAGCCATATTCCACGAGTGTCCCTTTTCGTGAACGGTCACCATTGTACATCCCTCGAATTTGCGGCACGGTCATATGTGATTCGTCGATAACAAGCAAATAATCACTCGGTAAATAATCCATCAATGTCCATGGAGGGGATCCTTGTGGACGTTGGTCCAAATGACGAGAATAATTCTCAATTCCAGAGCAATATCCGACCTCTCGTAGCATCTCCAAATCATATTTTGTCCGCTGTTCGAGCCGCTGTGCCTCGAGCAATTTTTCATTGGCATTAAAATCTTTTATCCGTTCATCAAGTTCAGTCTCGATATCTGAGATGGCTTGGATAAGCTTGTCCTGATCGGTGATAAAGTGCTTTGCAGGATAAATTGCGATCGCCTGTCGCTCTCGCCGTAGTTCCCCAGTGACAGGGTCGAACTCAACTAGACGCTCGACTTCATCACCAAAAAATGTGATTCTGTATCCAAATTTCTCCTGATATGCGGGGATGATTTCCAATGTATCACCTCGAACCCGGAATTTACCAGGGCGAAGCTCTAAGTCGTTTCTTTCATACTGGCTTTCGATCAATTGCCGGAGGAGTGCATTCCGCCTGTAGATCTTGCCGCTCTCAAGGTTTAGCACTACACGACCGTAGGCCTCTGGATTTCCTAAACCATATATGCAGGACACAGAGGCGACGATGATGACATCCTTGCGCGACATCAATGCAGTAGTAGCAGCTAATCTTAGGCGTTCGATTTCCGCATTGATATCGGCATCTTTCTCGATATACAAATCGTGGCGGGGAACGTAAGCCTCGGGTTGGTAATAATCGTAGTATGAAACGAAGTACTCAACCGCGTTATCTGGAAAAAAATCTCTGAATTCTGCATATAGTTGGGCGGCTAAGGTCTTATTGTGTGCCATGATGAGAGCAGGTTTTTGCACTTGTTCAATTACTGATGCAATCGTATAGGTTTTTCCAGTACCAGTAGCCCCCAGTAGAACCTGGCGTTTCATTCCCTGGTCTATCCCACTCACAAGATTTTTTATCGCGCTGGGTTGGTCGCCAGTAGGTTTAAAAGGAGCCTTAAGTATAAATTCCATCGTGAATCACTCTCTTCCAATGTGCTGATTCATATTCGTATACCGCAGTTTTTATCTGATGAATATTGGATTGCTATAGATCCAACCGCGTTTTCGCCCTAAGTAGTCGATATAAACTTCAACCCGGTAGACGCCAGCATCGGATGTGATATAAGTGCAGTACTCAAGGTTGTACCAAGTCTTAACGATCTGCCCGTCTTTTAATAAACTGCATTCTGCTGGATAGGGGATTCGTATTTGAAAAGTAACCCCAAAAGCACCAGAAACCGTCTCCCCCATGCCCGCCAATTTATTTTTATCTCTCGCAGTGAAGCGAAATCCCCTGGTTGACGCCGGAAGATCATATCCGATGAAGGCATTTCCCCTTTCTAAGCTAGAGAGCACCATTTTACGGTCTTGATTTACGTCTCCACTCATTTCGAAAGAAGTAAAGATATGGGTGTTTATTGTTCGGAAATGGCATTCATATGGAAATAGTGTCTTCTGCAGCGGTCCAAGTTTCCCCGGCAAGGCATGTGCATCAGATCCCCCTACAGCTACTATGCGCTTACCACTTGCTAGCAGCTCGTCCCATTTCTTAATGACGTCTGGAAAAGGACGAAAAGCAATCCAGTTCGGATTGAACGTGTAAAAGATGGCGTGCAGCTTGGTCTTAAGGTGGGATTTAAATTCCGACATTGCGTTCCAAAGTTCAATTCCCGTAAATCCTACTACTTCCCAGTTTTCCCACGACAAATCTCCCTCGCCAACCGCAGGCGCAGCTGGATCGACTGGATGGGCTAGGAATGTAAGCCCACCGGATGCTCTAACATCATCTATCAATTGTTGTGTATCCGCTGCCCGGGGACTCAGTTCTTTATTTGCTCCGAAGACAAGCAAGTGGTTCTTTTGAGGCTCGCGAGTTCTGGTCATGGATCTCTTCACCAATAAGAAGCAATATCTTGCGGTGATTATTTTGATAATACCCTTCTACTCCATGAACCAAGACATTATGATCGGTAACGATTACGATATCAACATCAGAATTAAGGGCGGCAGAAGCAATCTGATGATGGGTCCCATGTCCATCCGAGTAGACACTATGCATATGAAGATTGACTACTTGTTCATGCATAACAGGTCGATTTCGGGTCCGCAGGTATTGAGTATCTTATTGAACTCTAATTGACTATTCGTCAATCGATAAGGTATAATCCGCCTGCCTTGGTAGTACGACCCAAACTGTTTGGAGGATTTTGTGGAAGTATATCTGAATATCGCATTGATTATAACGTCGATTGCTCTCATTTTGAGCGTGATTCTTCAAAGTAAAGGGGCAGGACTGGGTGGATTAACCGGTGCTGATACTGGTGGCGTTTTCACTGCCCGTAGAGGGATTGAGAAAACATTGTTCCGAGTTACTGTGGTACTCAGTTTTCTCTTCTTCACGTTAGCACTAGCATCTGTAGCTCTTGTATAGTTTAATACCCTTATGGCGTGATAGTTATCTTTTTTGCCGTTGATTTGTCATAGAGGGTGACACACGGCGTACCCGTGTCACCCTCTAATGTTGCAAAGTATGAAAAGGTTACGCTGGCAGCTCCTCCTGGTGTTCCTCGCCTTGATCGCCATAGGCGTATTACTGCTTGGTCAGCGACCAACGGTATTGCAGCCTGATGCTGCAGTTGTCCAGCCATCGTCTGGGGGTGTATATAGTGAAGCCTTGATTGGTGAGTTTGGCCGGCTCAATCCATTGCTCGATAATCAGAATCCTGCTGATCAGGATATCAATCACCTGCTCTTCTCTGGTCTCATCCGATTTGATGATCGCGGGATACCTCGCGCGGATTTGGCAGAATCTTGGGGGATATCAAAGGATGGAACGGTCTATAATTTCTCAATTCGCCCGCAAGCGATTTGGCACGACGGAAAGCCGGTAACTTCCGAGGACGTGATATTTACTGTAGACCTAATGCGCAATCAAGACCTCCCCCTCCCGGAAGACATTCAGGAAATGTGGAATGAGATCGAAGTGAACTCCTTGGATGAGAAGACATTACAATTCCTCCTCCCAGAACCTTATGCGCCATTCCTGGACTATTTGACTTTCGGTGTTGTTCCCCAACATCTCCTCAAGGGTATGTCTCCAGAGGAGATCATTGATGCCGATTTCAATTTATCACCGATTGGCAGCGGTCCATTCAAGGTTGAAGAATTACTCTCTGAGGAAGGACAAATCAAAGGAGTAGTATTAAATAGGTTTGATCGGTACTACCAGGAGCCGCCATTTATTGAACAGATGGTATTTTATTACTTTCCCAATGCCGCACTTGCTTTGGAAGCATACCACGCGGGGGAAGTTTTAGGCATCAGTAAAATCAATTGGGAAGCCTTGGGAGATGTGCTGGCCGAACCAGAATTGAATGTTTACACAGGCCGGCTACCGCAGCAAAGTCTTATCTTCCTCAATTTGAATGACCCGGAATCACCTTTCTTTCAAGATGATTCAATTCGTAAAGCGTTGCTGATGGCCTTAAACCGGCAGTGGTTAGTCGATCACATATACAATGGCCAAGCATTTATCTCTGATGGACCTATCTTGCCTGGTAGTTGGGCTTATTTCGATGGTATCGAGCGAGTTGCTTATAATCCGGAGAATGCATTAGCGCTCATCAAAGATGCGGGGTATACAGTCCCAGCCGGGGGTAGCGATATTAGGGTCAAGGATGATATCCCGTTTGAATTTGAGCTTATCTATCCGGACACTGATATCCATTCATCTATGGCCATGGCTATCAAGGAAGATTGGGAGAAATTGGGTATCAGAATAAACCTGCGGAGCATGTCCTATGATGAATTGCTTAAAGATCATTTGGAAACACGTAATTATGATGCTGCATTAGTCGATATAGATCTATCACAGACGCCTGATCCTGACCCGTACCCGTTTTGGGACCAAGCCCAGATTACTGGTGGGCAGAATTATTCCCAATGGGATGATCGGCAAGCGAGCGAATACATCGAGCGAGCTCGCATCAACTTCGACTTGGCGGAGCGTGAAAAGGATTACGGGAATTTCCAAGTTAGATTTGTTAATGAAATGCCCGCTTTACCCATCTTATACCCAGTCTACTCCTATGCAGTAGATGAACAAGTGCAAGGCGTGAGAATGGGCCCCCTATTTGACACCAGTGAACGGTTTGCTACGCTGAATTCCTGGTATCTTGTAGCAAAACGAACGCTGCCTACAGAAACTGTCCCTGTTGAAAGTCCATGAAATAATCAGATTAGACTTTGTGGCGAATTCGCAGCACTGCAATTTTGGTTGGGTGGTTGAATGGTGTTGGATCGACCGGGGGGGAATTGACAATTGTCTCAGGATAACCGGTAACATCTAGTGGAACTGGGATGATTTGCTCGATCGTCAAATAATTCTTCACTGAAAGAGTATCAATTATTTCAATAAATTTCTTCCCACTCATGAAGAGGGCATTGTTGATCACCACGAGAAAACCCCCGCTCGCAACAATCGGGCGGACTTTATTTATTAGCTTGTGGCTGGAGCTGAGCAAATTGACTGTACCGCTCTTTGTTTTCGAAAAGAACGGTGGGTCGAGGATAACACAGCCAAATTCCGTCCCCTTCCGTTTTAAACGACCTACCTGCTGCCAGAAATCTCCAACAATGAAGGCTGATTTGTCGATCTCAAACCCATTTAAGGTGTATGAAGTCTTTGCTATATTCAAATATTTACGCTGGAGATCAAGATAAGTAACCCGTTGCACTTCACCTGCTCGGGCGGCAACCCCAAGACTTCCCGTGTATGCAAAAGTGTTGAGCAATGTTTCTACCGGTAATGAGTCCTTCAACCATGCTCGCAGATTGCGGGTGTCAAGGAAGAAACTTGCCTCTTGATGCATAAGCAGGTTGAGGGCGAACCAAACGCCTGCTTCCTGCACGCGATCGGACGCAACGGAACCATATCTAATTGTTCCAACCCTCTCTCTTTGCGATTGTGAACGCCGATTTTTGACGACCACTGTGTCTAACCACGGAAGCTGTTCAAGATAAAATGTCTGTACCTGAGACATGAGGTGGGCTGCAGCTAAGCCCGGGGGCAAATAGTCGTGGATTAGCAATGTGCGAGCATATATATCTACTACCAAATTACCTTCACCCTCGTAAAATCCATTATACAAACGGAATGCGCCGCGGTGTTTCTCATCAACAACACCCATATTAAATCGCGCGATGAGACAATTTCCTAGGCGTGATATTAATCTTGGGTTAGTGTTATCTTCCATTAAAGAATGTTTGTTGTGTTTTGTGGTCGTTCGTAGTTATTGGACTATTGGCTTTTGATTACAGTATTTAGGAAATCTCAGTCGATCATCAAGGCGTGCGATCATATATGCGGCGGTAGAGGTTAAAGATTTCATAAATACTACGGATATAGTCACGAGTCTCTTCAAATCGGATGACTTCTAGAAATAGGTCTGGATCATCACTAGATAGGCTTTGCCATTCAATTGCATTACCCGGACCCCCGTTGTATGCCGCCAATGCGGCAAAAAGGTCACCCTTGAAGTGATCACGCCATTTATCTAGATAATCTGCTCCGAGTGTTATATTAATTATTGGGCGGTGTAAATCGCTGTCATCAAAAGCTAGTGGCCAGCCTAACTCAGTGACGATTTCTTGACCGGTGGCTGGCATAATCTGCATTAGACCACGCGCTCCGGCCGAGGAACGCACAAAACCTTCGAAGGCACTCTCCTGGCGTATCAGGCTTAGTAAGAATAGGGGGTGGAGATCATATCGCTGTGCGATTGGAATTACTAGGTCGGAGAAGTATGCACCAAAGCGCATGTGATTGAAATATTGAGGGGCGCTCATCGTCTCTGCATCACTCATACCAGCAGAATTTAGTACTTCTCGGGAAGCGAATATTGCCGACCTGTATAGACCTAAATCGACTAAGTGGTTCGCCAGATGGTAGCTGTTGACCGGGTCGGCAAGTACCGCATTACGCAAGTTTTCAAACTCCGTGCGCGCTTCTTCAAATAATCCTAATTCCCAAAGTTCAGTACCTCGTACCCACCGTGGGTCGCCCGCGATGGGTCCAGGGTTTGATAAGTCTACTTCTGAAGCTATATCAAATGTCGCCCGAATCCATTCTTGTGCTTGGATTCTTTCATACTCGGAGTCGAAAGAAAGATCATACATTTCTGGAGGTGTGAATGCTGGCGTTTGGCGAAGTAAATCGCGGGCTCGTTCGCTGTAGTAGCCGGTAGGGTCCGCACTTGCTGCCAATTCCCAGGCTGATTTAGCCGCATCATAGTCATTCTGTGCTTGGTAGGTCTTCCCCTGCCAAAAGTATGCCGCCGCTCGTTCTTCAAGCGTGGTGGAATTTGCCAGGTAGCGCTCAAACATCGCTAGAGCATTGGTGTAATCAGAAGTTCGATAACGATTGATACCAGCAAGAAAGATTGCACGCATCGCCTTTTCGTATCCGGGATATTGCTCTGCGACTTGTTCCCATAGCTGAGCTGCACGTTCCACCTGATTTGCTTTCTCGGCTACTGCGGCTGCATCATAGAGGAATTCACCTGCTCGCGGGTGATTGGGGACTTCTACTACAAAATCGAGCAATGTTTGGATGGCGAGCTCGTATTCATGTAAGTACCACCACTGTGTGTAAGCTTTTTGCTCCCAGGCATCATCCCAAAATCGATCTTCTGGATAATTTTGGATAACCTTATTCCACTCATCTATGGCAGCCTGGTAATTGCCAAGTGCGCGCAATGTGAGTCCGTTGTAATAGCGAGCGGTTGCGGGGTCACCTGCACCAGATTGAAAATAACGATCAAACGCAGCTAGCGCAACCCCGTATTGCCCGGCATAGTAATCGACAATGCCTCGGTTTAGTTCATCTACTGGAACTCCGCTATCCACTAAGGTAAGTAGAGCTTGGTATGATGCGGAGGAAGTAGGGTAGTTATTCACTGCATCCTGATATGCTTCATGAGCTTCCTGGGTCTTTCCTATGGCGAGGTAAGCTTGACCGGAGTACAGATCCATGAGAGATTTTGTATAATCACTGTTAGCACGCGCATAGATATCTTGGTACATTCCAATTGCCGTCTCATAATCACCAACAGCAGCGTGCAATGTGGCAGTTTTTATCTCAATCTCGAGACCATCCAGGAAACTAGGTGCTTGCAAGGCAGCACGATAATCAATAATCGCACCTGCAAAATCGCCCGCATTCTGTAGGGCGTCCCCGCGCAAGTTAAAAATATACGCATCCACAACACCAGGTCTTTGGGACATATATGCGCGATATTGTTTTTCTGCATCGAGGTAATTGCCTTCAGCGGAATAAGCTTGGGCAAGATGGAAATGAGCCTGGGGAAGAAAAGGTGAATCTGGGAATTGTTCGATCAATGAATTCAAGGATTGTATTGCTGATGGGAAATCTCCCGCAAGATAATGCGTACGCCCCAACCCAAGTAAGGCGGCACTCTGCAGCTCGGGCTGGTCGCTCCCAGTTAATACTGTTTGGTAGGATAAGATGGCTTGCTCCCAATCCCCATTAAAACGAGCGCGGTCAGCTTCATCCATACGGGCGGCAGGGATAGGTGTAGCTGTTGGGGTAGCAGTAGGAGTAGGTGTCGGTAAAATTACTGGCGTGACAGTAGCTGAAGCGGATATTTCTAATGGGGAAACACCAGGATTCTTGGCATTAATATCACCCAGATTTGTGCAGGCAATAGTAATCGCCATGAGTACCAATATAATCGTGGTAATTATTTTTTTGTTATCCAATGATTAATCCTGTTTTATCATCTTCGATTAGTTCGAAAATTTTGATAGAGCGCTGCATATTTGAATGAAAGTCTGCATATTAGTGGAGGATACGTACATATTTCCAGCATGTTATTTGTGGATAACTTATAATCTAGGGCTTTGTGCGTGTCAATGACACACAATCCCGAATTGCATGAATTTCATCCTACATTAATAGAGCCGCCTTTGACAAAGCCAATTTAGCATGTTAAACTGATGAAGCTTCATGATTTTAAATATCAGCGATCCGGCGCTCTCCATCGAGGGCGTCTTTTAGTGAATAAATCATGCGAACAATTGAGTGGGACCCCAATACGAAAAAAGTCCGAATGATTGACCAGCGATTGCTTCCAGGTGAGTTCGCGGTAATTGAATTTGATGATTACCGGCAAGTTGCTATGGCGGTGAAAGATATGGTTATCCGCGGGGCGCCGGCTATAGGAGCCGCCGCGGCGTTTGGGCTTACGCTAGCAGCCCAGCAATCTAACGCAATGAGCCCAGATTCTCTCAAGCAGGATCTTCTTGAAGCGGGCCGAGTTTTAGTTGCTGCTCGTCCAACGGCTATTAATCTTAAGTGGGCAGTTGATCGTGTCTTGGGATTGGTGCGAGATTCACAAGCAGACTGCGATGAATTGCGAATGCTTGTATTAGATGAAGCGCAGAGAATTGCTGATGAAGATATCGAGATAAATAAGCGCATGGCTAGTTTCGGAGCGGAGCTGCTAGATGATGGGGATGTCGTCATCCATCACTGCAATACCGGGTCGCTTGCTACTGTCGATTGGGGTACGGCATTGGGGGTTATTAGAACCGCGCACGAATCAGGGAAACGTATCCATGTTCTGGTTGATGAGACGCGACCAAGACTCCAAGGGGCAAGATTAACTGCCTGGGAACTGGAACAGTATGGTATTCCATATGAGATTATCAGCGATAACGCGGCGGGGTATTTCTTAAGTTCTGGAATCGTCCAAAAGGTTTTATTCGGTGCTGATCGCGTGGCTGCCAATGGAGATGTGGTAAATAAGATTGGCACATATATGCTTGCGTTAGCTGCTCATGCGAACAATGTGCCCGTTTATGCAGTTGTTCCAACATCCACGATCGATTTATCGATTGAAAATGGATCCCAGATCCCGATTGAACAGCGGTCACAAGAGGAAGTGCTTGGTATCACATGCAACGGTCAGGCTATCTCTCCCCCGACTGCAAGCGCCAGAAACCCAGCCTTTGATATTACCCCTGCAGAATTAATCTCAGCTATCATTACGGAACATGGGATAGTAATACCACCATATAGAGAGAGATTGAAGGATATCGTTCTAGAAAAGGCTGGATAAATCTTGAGTAGACCTAGCGTAACATACTAGATTTTTTAAAGGTAATATGAATATTTTACTAACTGGCTCCGTGGCTTATGATTATTTAATGACATTCCCAGGATATTTCCGGGACCATATCCTGCCCGACAAGCTCGAAAGTATTAGCCTTTCTTTTCTTGTCGATAGTATGGTCCGATTACGCGGCGGAACGGCGGCCAATATCGCCTATACCCTGGCTTTGCTCGGTGAAAAACCACGAATATTCGCTGCGGTTGGTGAAGATTTTGCAGAATATCGCACATGGTTAGAGACAAATGGAATTGATACGACTTGGGCGAAGGCGGTTCCAGGGGAATTTACAGCTTCGTTCTTCGCGAATACCGACCTTTCCAACGCCCAAATTGCTAGTTTTTACCCGGGTGCAATGGCTCGAGCATCAGAGCTCTCATTAAAATCGATTGTAAGTGAAAAGCCTGATATGGTTGTGATCTCCCCGAATGACCCCGAAGCAATGAAATCATATGTTACAGAATGTATCGACTTGGGTTATAAGTACATCTACGACCCAAGCCAGCAGATTGTAAGGTTTAGTGGAGAGGAGTTGCGAGCTGGGATTGAAGGGGCGTATGCCTTATTTCTCAATGATTACGAATACGCATTGACACAGAAAATGACAGGAATGTCTGAAGAGAGGCTTTTAGAGTACGTTGATGTATTGGTAGTTACACGCGGAGAAAACGGATCGGATATCTATACCAAAAATAACCAATTTCACATACCTGTTGTGCCACCAAAGAGAATTGGAGATCCTACCGGTGTTGGTGATGCGTTTCGAGGTGGATTCCTGGCAGCATACGCGCGAGGACTAGATTGGGAGTCGTGTGGGCAAGTCGGTTCGCTAGCTGCAACCTACTGTCTTGAAGAAACCGGTACCCAAACGCATACGTATACGAGACGCGAATTTATTGATCGCTTTCGCGAGTGCTTCGATGATCAAGGGAAATTAGAGGTATTTACGAGTTAATTTTGGAGCATAGATTAGTGCTTTGTCAAGGATGAAAGTTTCACACGATAACGGAGTTAATGCACACTCGACAAAGCTTAAAGTGTTACGTCTACACATTATTCTAACTAAACAATCAAATTTGAGGGAACACTAGATTCTAATATTCAAACTTGCCGTCAAGCAAGGAAATAATTCAGTGGAGATAATCAATGGAACAGCATGACATAAAAGATGTAAAGCTTGCCGAAGGAGGCCGGCGCAGAATTAATTGGGCTGAACGAGAGATGCCAGCCCTTCGATTGATCCAGGAAAGATTTGCCAAAGAACGACCTCTTGAAGGAGTGCGTATTTCCGCATGTTTGCACGTAACAACGGAAACTGCTAATTTGATGCATACCCTCCATATTGGTGGGGCAGATGTAGTTCTGACTGCTTCGAATCCCCTTTCAACTCAAGATGACGTGGCGGCTTCGCTGGTAACACACTATGAAATTCCCGTATATGCGATTAAGGGCGAAGACAATGTGACCTACTACAAGCATATCAATGCTGCGCTTGACCACGAACCTCACATAACTATGGACGATGGTGCTGACTTGGTCGGTACTCTCCACAAAGACCGGCGAGAAATGTTGGCCAACATGGTAGGTGGTACCGAGGAAACAACCACTGGAGTCATCCGTTTACGGGCAATGGCAGCTGATAATATGCTTGAATTTCCCGTCATTGCGGTAAATGATGCCATGACAAAACATTTATTTGATAATCGCTATGGCACTGGTCAATCAACGATAGATGGAATTATCAGAGCTACAAATGTTTTATTGGCTGGAAAAACATTCGTTGTTGCAGGTTATGGTTGGTGTGGACGAGGATTGGCGATGCGAGCGCGGGGGATGGGCGCTAACGTGATTGTCACCGAAGTTGACCCACTGCCCGCGTTGGAAGCTGTAATGGATGGATTCCGGGTTATGCCGATGGCAGAGGCGGTCGTATCCGGTGATATTTTCTGCACATTGACAGGGGATATCAATGTACTGGACCGTCACCATTTGGAGGCGATGAAAGATGGTGCTATTGTAGCTAACTCTGGGCACTTTAACGTCGAGATTAACATTCCTGCTTTGGAAGAGATGGCTGTTGAGAAGCGGCTCGTCCGGCCATTTGTTGAACAGTATGAGCTATCAGACGGTCGGCGGATCAACCTTTTGGGAGAAGGTCGGTTGATCAATCTAGCTGCTGCGGAGGGACATCCAGCAAGCGTTATGGACATGTCCTTTGCTAACCAAGCTCTATCTGCAGAGTACATGATCAAGAATGCCGGCAGCATGGAAAAGAAAGTCTATGCTGTTCCTGAAGATATCGATAAGGAAATTGCCCGTATTAAATTAGAGGCTATGAAGGTGAATATCGATATCTTGACCGCAGAGCAGATAAAATATTTGAACTCATGGCAGGAAGGCACATAGCTAAAATCTCAAAACGTTGAAACACCGTCCGCGAGGGCGGTGTTTTGTAATACCAACCGGTTCAATTGGAGAGATACCGAAGTTACGTTTATTATGATGCGTCTGAAACGACGATTTGTAAAAAGAATGTATCCCCAAATGGCTCGCCTTGAGGCGAGAATGCTTGCCAGGCGCAGCTATAAGTACCGTTTTCTATTGGAGTGGTTAATAAGAGATTAATAATGACATCAGTGTTGCTGCGAGCGGGGTAGAGCGATTGTTCGGTGGTAATACCAAAATCTGCGCCAGCAATCATCTGCAAATGATATTCTTTATTCCAGTTACAAGAACCACTGTTTCTGATGAGCCAACGTTTGTCAATTTGCTGTCCGGGAGAAACTGATGTTCCGTCAGGAATTGTGATATCTTCTAGGAAAGTTAAATCATTGCTGCATGATGGTGTTGGTGTCGTAAATGGTGTAGGAGTGTCAGATATAGTTGGTGAGGGCGCAGCGGGTATTTGAGTGAGTATGGGCGCGGGAGAAACCGCAATCGTTGGAGGTCGAAAAACTTGATTGCCTATCGTATAATTATCCCCGCCAGTGCATGCACTTATCACCGGGATAAAGAATATAAGAGCCGCGACTTCCCAAGTATGCATCTATTTGATCAGTGATCGAAAAGCAGCGCTGTTTTCCAGATTACCTGTCCTCTTCTGTCTCAAATTCGCCATCAGCGGTATCGATCGGAAACGGCATGATGTCATTGAGAGTTTGTTGGCGGATAGCTAGCTCGATTTCATTTGCTAATTCGGGATTTTGACGTAAAAAATCTTTGGAGTTTTCTCTCCCCTGGCCAAGCCGGAGGTCACCGTATGAGTAAAAAGATCCACGTTTGGTAATTATTTCCAGCTCAGTTGCTAAATCGAGGATATCACCGACTTTGGAGATACCTTCATTATACATAATATCGAATTCTGCTGTCCTGAAGGGGGGGGCGACTTTATTTTTAACGACTCGGACCCTCGTGCGATTACCAATAATCTCCGATCCCAGTTTTATTGATTGGATCCGGCGCACATCCATGCGGATACTTGTATAAAACTTCAATGCCATTCCACCGGTCGTTGTTTCTGGATTTCCGAACATAACCCCAATTTTTTGTCTCAATTGATTGGTAAATATTACTGCCGTATTCGTTTGCTTGATGGCGCCCGACAACTTGCGGAGTGCTTGGGACATCAGACGGGCTTGCATCCCCATGGGGGCATCACCCATATCACCCTCAATTTCGGCTCGTGGAACCAACGCGGCCACAGAATTGATGACGATCACATCGACTGCCCCAGAGCGGACGAGCGTTTCTGTAATTTCGAGTGCTTGTTCACCCATATCGGGTTGGGATATGAGAAGATTCTCAACATCCACGCCACACATTGAGGCATAGACCGGGTCGAGTGCGTGCTCCATGTCAATGAAAGCGCAAGTCCCTCCAAGCTTCTGGGCTTCGGCTACGATATGTTGTGATATGGTCGTTTTGCCTGATGATTTAGGTCCATATATCTCGGTTATTCTGCCACGCGGAATTCCACCAACACCAAGCGCAATATCTAAAGATAAAGAGCCAGTAGGAATAGCTTCGACAGTTAGCTGTTTCGCGTCACCTAAACGCATAATTGAGCCATCCCCATACCGTTTTGTGATATCACCGAGCGCTTTGTCTAAAGCAATCTGACGCGCCTCATCATTACCCGAACGCGAATTTTGATTACTGCTCGCCATAATGGTTCATCTCCTCAATAAGTAGTACGATAAGTATCTCATCTCACATTAGTTTAGCACATATGTTCTGAGTGTCAAGGGGTGGAGGTCGGAGTGGCATCTGGAGGGATAAACTCGAACCCAGGCGTAGGAGGTAGTTCAGTTTTATAGCCATTTTTGCCTCGAAAGGTGAAATAGCTAATCATCCCTGAACCTACTTCGATCTCCTGATTATATGTACTCCCTTGGTACGCTATCCATATTTCATATCTTCCTGCAGGTAGGTCACCGAGAACAACGTTTTCTCGGTAGTAATCATCACTTGCAGCTGCTCCCTGTCCATAGGTATTGACATTCCAATCTTGGGTTGTATCCATTGAGCGTACTTTTACTTGGTAGGAGTTTATTAAATCACCAGAAGTACTCATAACTCGCCCTGCTATCAATCCCCAACCGATTGGCGGGGCAAGCCACAGCTCCGGGTTGCGCGTGTCAAAGAAATTATTCTTTCCGATTCGAACTTCATAATGTAAGTGTGGGCCGGTAACTTTTCCAGTTTGTCCAACCAATCCAATTAGCTCTCCGTCTTCTACATGCTGACCAACGACCACGTTTATCTGGTCCAAATGCCCATAAACTGTGAAAAGCTCTTGTGCGTTATAACCGAAATCATGTTTGATGACAATTGCCAGTCCATACGGGTCATCCATGTCTTTCACGCCGCGAAATAAGCCATATCCAGCCCAAGTTACCCTGCCTGTACCTGTAGCAAGGACCTCGGTGCCAATAGGGGCCGGTATATCGATACCTGTGTGGACTACTTCGGGAAGAAAAACCCCTCCATACCGGTAATCTGGTAGCGGCCAATTTATTTCATCTGCAGCAATCGGGCGTGAGAAGTAAAAGTGATCGAATTCTGTTGGAGCCCAGGGTGTTGGGTACAGTGGAGGTCGCCAAGCCGATGCGGGTACTGCCCTTGGGGTGGGAAATACGAAACGCAGTGGATCAGGAACCGGACTAGGCATTTGATTAGTTGCTATGTTCTCCGTGGTTGTTAGACCGATTGACCCGCTGATTACCTCTGTAGGTCGCTGAATAGTGGGAGTTACCTGGATTTTTACGTTTTTTGGGGTGGCTGAGAGCTGGTTTGCGACTTCAGGTGTGTTGGTGTATTTTTCAACTTGACATCCTGCAGAACCCAAGCAGAATAACAATGTGAGAAACATCCTGAAGAGCGTCATGGCGAGGGGGTAGTTAATACGCTGACCGGGCTGGGTGTTCGGGATGGCCAAGGCGTTTTTGTAAATGTTGGTGTTTGGGTTGGCCAGCGTGTCTTTGTTGGGGTGAAAGTAGGTGGAATCACCTTGGTTGGTGTTGCTAGAGCATCTGCGGGGTAAATTTCTGCCATAGCAGAAAACCAGTCTAATCCGTCACTTAATACGAAAGTGTTATGTTGGGCTGCTCCATAGGCGTAACGCCAACTGCCTAATGCGGGCAAGCGTTGCCACCCAGTTACATATGCGAGCCGCGTCAAATCTTCCCAATACCCGCCTGGAATTTCCTGAGCCGAGGTACCGCCCTGCTCATAAAATCTTGTATCGCCACTGTAACGCGCGTTGAAATCCCAAGGGAACTCGTAGAGCGGTCTTCCTTGTGTACCATCTTGATAACGTGTGCGAACATAGACACGCCAGTATGTAGCAGGTCCATAATCTTCTCGAGTAATAGCTATCCAACCGGCATTGATAGGTGCAGGGTTAAAGGCAATAGCTCTACCGGAGTACAACCAATTATCAAACATACCCGGGAATAATGGTGTGGTTAGGGGTACAAAAGCATTTTCTAGCGTTGACAGGTAATCCCAACCTATTCGCTCTCTTAATCCAGACCTAAGTGCCGAAAAAGCTTCATCAACGAGATCGTGTAGTAAGGGATATGGAGCTTCGATATCGGAAAGCTGGACTATGTTGTAACGACTCCCAATTATCCTGGAGACTGCTGAAAGCGAAGGTTTCCATAGTGGTGTCGGTGTCATTTGGCCGATTTGCTGAATGCTCTTTGGTAGGTCTCTAGGAAGAGTTGTCTTCCCCCACGAAAGGCCATCGAGAGGACCAGGTAATGCGATCATGGGCAGCACAAGACCGGTTTTTTGGGTGTGGTAAGCAGTAAGGTAATGGTAGTTCGGTGTATCAAGGGGGGTGAGAATATAGGCCCCGGTTGGGTCCCAAACTGGATGTGTACCTGCGCCGAGTAGTCGAGCGTTAGTAGATGTTGTTGTATCAGCCGATACAACAATATTTGTGAAGCCATCCGAAGTAGATGCCCAGGCTAATCCTCCATCAGTTGGAGACCAGGTTGGATAACGATCATCCGAGAGAGGGCTGCGGCTAATGTTGCGAAATCGTCCTTCCACTTTATCAAGATCTGCTGACCATATCTCATGATCGCCGGCCAGAGCTTGGACAAATGCAATCTGCCTTCCAGATGGCGACCAAACTGGACCGTACTCATTACCTTCAGCTCCGGTTAGTTGGATTATGATTGGCTCTAGGTCATTGGCATCAGGGACTTGAATGATGAAAATATCTAGGCCATGGCTGTCATTTTTTTCTACCCCAGGGAATGAAGGACGGGTTGAGGGGGTGTAATCTTCATCCAATAGCGGGATCGCGTTTGCATGGGGAAAAGGGACAAACGCTTCATAAGCCAACCATTGACCATCAGGAGACCATGCAGGAGATGACTCGAATTCCGCAGTCCGTGTGACGCTTGTAACCTCTGCAGTTTCCAAGTTTAAGATATATATATCCCACTGCCCGGTACGATTTGATGAATACGCAAGTTTAATCCCGTCTGGGCTAACCGCCGGGGTGATATCATCCCAACTTCCATTTGTCAGCCGTATAAACCCTTTTGAAGTCGGGGTATAAGCATATATGTGGGAATAACCAGATTCATCGAGCGAGAGAAATATTGTCCCGCTGATATTAATAGATGTGTCATTTGTTGAAGCGGAACCATCCGTACCAGAGAGGGCTAACGGTGTTGGTGAGGCCGTTTTTGAGTTGGAGGGGTCTAGAGTGTTTGCCAATAATGGTTGGACTGTAGTTGTCGTGGAAATCTGGCTAGCTGAGGTGCCTTGATTGGAATTTGGGAAAGAATTATTTTGCTGATCAACTTGCTCGGGCGAAGTAGTTGCTGGTTGAAACTGTGCTTGGGCTCCCGAATTTCTATCGCGATCTTCAGCTTGGTTTATAAAAATACTAATTAATAAGAGAACGGCAATTGAGATTACCAGCATTAGAACTCGTCGTAATTGAAGCTTTTGGCTGATTTGCTGGGTGTGTTTCTCACGCTGATCATTTTTCATGGATTTATTCTCGAAGCACAGAGGTACTAACCTGTGATGACATTCTAGCATGAACGAAATATGTGTCCCAACAAACCAATAACAAACCAGCCTTCAATCTTGTTAAGATTATTTGAGGAAAACTGGTTTATTACGTTGGGTAATGCGTCCTTCTTCGTGTGATTGAAAATTCACTAGATCGTGAATTCAGTTTTTTCTATATCAACAATATTCTTATTCGTCCTAGGTCCCAGATTGGATAACTGTTCCGCAGTATCGTTGAGTGTTTCATAATACATATTTGCGGTCACCAGATATTTTCCAGGTTTGTTGCTGCCCCGTAAATGCAATGTGAACTCCATATCGTACTCGATGGTTTCAATGATCGTGATACATGCAACTTCTTCGCCATCTTGATTATGGATGGTGATCACCACGTTCGGGTTTTTCTGAAAGGGAGTGATTTCCAGATTCACGCGTACACGTTGTTGATCCGCCCATGGTTTAACAGATAGGTTTTGTATTCTGATCTCATTTGGGGGAAGTGGAACTGTATCAGGATCGGTGAAGTAGATATCCATCGGCATCCTTTTTCACAACCTCAGCACATGTCAGTAGTTCTCTCGACATGATTGTGATAGGTTTATGGGCGCAGGCAATATTGGGCTTGATGTATTAATATTTTCCTGTTTGGATTGGTTTCTATCTTTATACCTTGTTCGAATTAAACAAGTCTACTAATTGATTATATCGAACCGTTGTTCAGAGAATATGAGAATTTACGAAATCCCTTATTATGATTGATCCATCCCCATAAGAAAAAACTCTCCCGGATTTTCCAGGAGAGTGTACTTAATTATGTATCGTTACCAATGGACGGGGTATTTAGATTCCATATAGGTATGCTAACCCAACAGTACCAGGACCTACGTGAGTACCAATTGCTGGGCTCAATTCGCTTATAATCGATTCGTTGGGTTTTATCCGTTCTGCTGCCATAGAGACAAGCTGTTCCGCATCAAGTTTCGCGTTGGCGTGTAAGGCGGCTAAGTGAATCGGATTTTGTCCGGCAGTCCGCTCTTCAACGATTTCGATGATCCGTTGCCAAGATTTTTTACGTGTACGAACGCGTTCGACAGCCTCTATTCGTCCATCCATTACCTCGAGGATGGGTTTTATGTTGAGGGCTGTCGCTAGAAAGCGGCTTCCCCCTCCAATCCGGCCTCCACGATGTAGAAACTCAAGGGTGTCAACTGCGAATATGATCCCAATGTTTTCTTTCATACCCTCAACCAAAGCTATACATTCCTTGAGAGAAGCTCCATCCATTGCTGCTTTGGCGGTAGCAATCACCTGGAAACCTAACGCCATTGATGTTGTACGAGAATCAATGATCTCTATTCCTCCATCCGCCACAAGATCTCGGGCTTGAATGGCAGAATTGATTGTGCCCGAAAGTTCATTGGATAATAAAATCGCCAAAATCTCGTAATCTTGTTCTAAAAGTGAGGAAAATATTGATTGGAATGATGCGATCGTTGCCTGCGAAGTCGTAGGAAACACTACAGAATTAGCTAATCTTTGATAATACTCTGTCGGTTGGATGTCGACCCCGTCTTGAAAGGTCTCCTCGCCCCATATGAGTATCTGTGGCGCAACCGAGATATGATACTGTTCGACGATTTCATGTGGAATGAAAGCTGTGCTATCGGTAACAATTGTTACTTTGCCCATTTTTTCTCCTCCGCCGGTATTCCTTGCCAATGGATGAATACTACTAATAAAACCCGCATGGATTCTGAAAGTTACGACCTTTGATTTCTTCATGGTCAATAATATACTCCCAGCATGTTTTTGATAGAATTTATCCCCTAGGGGAATGGCAGACATACTAAAATATTCTGAGCAAATTTATGGGCTCCTTGTAGATAATATTTGGGGTATATATATCCTTGACCATATTAGGCTTCGGCATTAGAATCAACTTTTGCGAGTGCCAAGGGCCTTGCGAAGGTTTTCTGGTCTCATGATGTTGGTCGGCTAATTGTGATTTATCTCCAACTTCATCTGACCATTCGCTTAATTAGTTACTTTCGCGTGATGGTGTAACGTGCAAGCAGCTTTGCGATAAAACCGGGCAAGGCTTGTCGTTTTATGGAGTAATTGTGTTTGAGAGTTTAACTCAAAGATTAGATACGGTATTCACCCAATTGCGGCGGAGGGGAAAACTCTCCGAGCATGATGTCGATGCAGCAATGCGCGAAGTTCGTCTAGCCTTGCTCGAAGCCGATGTTAACTATGCAGTTGTGAAAGAATTTGTCGCGCGCGTTCGAGAACGTTCTGTTGGGCATGAAGTTTCAAGAGCACTTAATCCAGGGCAGCAAGTAGTAAAAATAGTCAATGAAGAGTTGATCAAGACTCTTGGAGTTGCGGAACCTTTAAACCTTAGCGGACCACGCCCAAGAGTATTAATGCTAGTCGGTTTGCAAGGCTCAGGTAAAACAACAAGTGCTGGTAAGCTCGCCAAATTATTGCGAGCTCAAGGTGAACGAGTTATGCTTGTGGCTTGTGACCCATACCGCCCAGCAGCTGTTGAGCAGCTAAAAACACTTGGCCAACGATTAGATATACCTGTTTTCAGTGAAGCCGGCGAGACACCGCCAGATCTAGCTGAACAGGCTTATTCAAAAGCAGGTGCGGGTGGATACTCGGTCATCATATTGGATTCTGCAGGGCGCTCCCAGGTAGATAATGAACTGATGACTGAGCTTAGAGCGATCCAATCAAAAGTGCATCCCGGAGAGACTCTGCTTGTAGTTGACGCAATGATTGGACAAGAAGCAGTCAACGTAGCACAAGGTTTCAGAGATGTTGTCCCCATAACTGGGTTGATGTTAACTAAAATGGATGGTGACGCTCGTGGAGGAGCAGCGATATCCATCCGGTCAGTAACAGGTGTTCCAATCAAGTTCCTCGGCACGGGGGAAAGCTTGGACAGTATAGAAGTGTACGACCCTGCACGCCTATCTTCGCGCATTTTGGGTATGGGTGATATGATTGGGCTGATAGAAAAGGCAGAAGCAACCCTAGACCAACGGGTTGCCCAAGAACAAGCCGAGAAACTGCTTACGGGTGAATTTACCCTGGAAGATTTTGCTGATCAGTTAAAGCAGATACGAAAGATGGGTCCATTTGGACAGTTGCTCGATATGCTCCCTGGTGGAATGGGACAAGCTGCCCGCCAGGTTGACCCAAACGATGCAGAACAACAGCTGAAGAAAACGGAAGCGATTATCAACTCAATGACAAGGATTGAAAGACGTCGACCGGACGTGTTAAACGCAAGCCGTCGGCGGAGAATTGCTCAAGGTTCGGGTACGGAGGTTCGCGAAGTAAATCAGCTAATAAAACAATACCGTGAAGCACAACGTCTATTTAAGCGGTTGCGGAAATCTGGCATGCGCGGTATGCCAAAAATGTTTGGATGAAATGGCATTTGCCATCTCTTGCTGGAAGATAGTGGGTTTGCGCATCCTTCGGCGCTCCTCAATCCGATTTGAAAATCCAGCGGAAAATAATAAATTGTGGTTAATATTTTGTAAGGAGATCAATTCATGGTTCGAATAAGATTGCGCCGTGTAGGTGCAAAAGGACAACCAAGTTATCGCTTGGTTGCTGCGGATAAAGAAAGCCCGCGTGATGGTCGTTTTTTGGAAAATCTTGGATTCTATAATCCTCGGACACATCCCGCCACGATTCAGCTAAAAGAGGATCGCATTTACGAGTGGTTAAGTAACGGAGCTCAACCGAGTGATTCTGCGTTTCAGGTATTAAAGAGCGCCGGTTTCTGGGACCGCTATGAGCGGTTTAAGCAAGGCGAAGCTGTTGAAGTATTACTACAAGAAGTTGTAGAGGCAGAAGCGGAACGCAATGTCAATCCGAAAACTTCAGGTTTGGATATCCCGAAGGAATCTAAACAGTCCGCGAACGAAGAATAATACCGATCCAAAGCTTCAATCTTCTCATTTTGTGGTAAGTTCTAGTGTTGCCCTCGTTGAGAGTATGGAGGTTTTTTCGTGAAGGAATTAATAGAGTATATTGCAGCTTCACTTGTCGATGACCCAACCCAAGTCGAAGTCGATGAATTTCGACGTGGCTCTTCCATCAATTTGCGATTGCATGTCGCCAAAGAGGATATGGGCCGGGTTATTGGTCGCCGCGGGCGGGTTGCGAATGCAATGCGGATCCTGCTGCGTGTAGCAGCTGCTCAAGAAGGGAAACGGGCTTCTTTAGATGTGGAGGATCCTCGTTGATCCCGGGCGATTACGAAAAGATACCAGATCAATCTACAGGCTCGTCTTATAGCGGCGAGCCTGTGTTTGTCATAATTGGTAAACTTCGCCGACCACATGGTCTACATGGTGAGATGATCATGGAAATTCACACTGATTACCCTGAGAGATTTTCCGTTGGGAAAACGATCAGGGTTGGCCATAAACAAACTCCATTGTTAATCCGCTCAATCAGACCGCATAAAGATTTCTTGTTAATTGCATTTGAAGGCTATAACGGTCCAGAAGAATTGGGTGATTTCCGCAATCAATCTGTCTATATTGATGCCAAGGAAATACCAGATTTGCCCGCGGGTGACTTTTATCACCACCAATTAATCGGACTACAAGTTATTAGTGAGTATGAACAACAAATCGGGACGGTTGTTGAGATCTTGGTAACTGGTGCGAACGATGTACTCGTCGTCCAGCAAAGTGACAACATAGAAGTGCTGCTGCCATATGTGAGTGAATATCTTATCGAAGTCAATCTGGATCTCGGGTACTTGAAGATGAGAATTTTACCAGGTCTGATATCCAATAGCTGACATTTAAATCAGTTGCAGAAATTTTGTTCGTGATTAATCAGCTTGACATTGATAAATTTAGTGTGGTATTCTGTGGAAACTTGTTAACATTTTCGAGCTGATTTCAGGGGGCAGTCGTGAGTGACTCCAAAAAATTTTGGGTTGGATTAAACTTGGTTAAAGGGATTGGTGCTGTCCGATTCAGCAGCTTATTGGACTACTTTGGCGACGCGGAGACAGCTTGGAACGCCTCCGTGGCAAACTTGCGAGATGCTGGGTTGCCTGCGAAAATTATTGAGGCTTTTCTGAGTACGCGGTCAGAAACCGTACTTGACCAGCTGTGGGAGAATATAGCAAACCAGAATATCACTGTGTTAACTTGGGATGATGAGACATATCCGAGGCGCCTGAAGGAAATTAATCAGCCGCCCCCAGTAATTTATGTGCGAGGTAGTTTAACAATTGAAGATGAATGGTCTATTGCGGTTGTTGGCACTAGACGCGTCTCGCCGTATGGACGCCAAGCAACTGAAGAGATCGCGTCCGGGTTGGCACGAAATGGTCTAACTGTAGTGAGCGGTTTAGCCCGCGGGATCGATGCAATTGCTCACCAAACTGCATTGAAGTCTGGGGGCCGCACTATAGCTGTTTTGGGTAGTGGAGTTGATCGAATTTACCCCCCCGAACACCGCCGCCTAGCTGCTCAGATGATTGAACAAGGGGCAGTAATCAGTGACTATCCACCGGGAACTGCACCTGAGGGTGTTAACTTCCCACCTCGAAATCGGATTATTTCAGGTCTATCATTAGCGGTGGTCGTTATTGAAGCAGGTGAACGCAGCGGTGCTTTAATTACTGCTAGCTTTGCCGCTGATCAAGGACGCGATGTCTTTGCTTTGCCGGGAAGTATCTTCTCACCACAGAGTGCTGGTACGAATCGTCTAATTGAAGCGGGAGCATTTCCCCTATTGAGCATAACATCGATCTTAGACGTATTAAACCTTACTTTAGTGCATGAAAAGCAAACTGCAAGCCGGATGTTACCGGTAAACGAGATCGAAGCCAGCTTGTTGGATATCCTCAGCCATGATCCACAACATGTTGATGAAATCCGAAACCGGTCCGACCTCCCAATTGAGAAAGTTACTGCAAGCCTCACTCTTATGGAGTTGAAAGGATTAGTGAGGCAAGTTGGTGGCATGAAGTATGTCCGTATCCTGGAACCTAAGACTGAATATAGGATCGGAGAATAGAGAAATCTTTGCCAATTATTATGCTTGATTTTTCTTAAAAATTTATTCACTTAAGCCTTGGTTAGTATGAGGAATACGATGTATAACAATTATTTTGCCGTCATAATGGCGGGTGGAGGGGGGACACGATTATGGCCATTATCACGTAAGACTAGACCGAAACAAATGCTTTGCCTTATCGAAGAGAGCAGTTTGTTTCAAACAACAATAAATCGCTTATTAGAAATTTTCCCGGTTGATCGTATATTGGTTGTCACCGTCGCGGAACAGGCACAAGAACTGCAAAAACAATGCCCGGACATCCCATCAGAGAATTATTTGATTGAACCTTTGCCAAGGGGGACAGCCTCTGTTGTAGGTTTGGCATCAATAGCGTTACTAAAACGCGATCCTGATGCAGTAATGGCAATTCAGACATCGGATCATTATATAAGTAACCAAGCAGGATTTGAGCAATTGCTCTACGCCGCTTTTGATGTTGCCCAACAAGGTTATTTGGTTACTTTAGGTATTCAACCAAGTTTTCCTGCTACGGGTTATGGGTATATCCAACGTGGGGAGGAAATTGGTAGGTATAAAGATTTGTATGCTTACCAAGCAGTCCGCTTCAAGGAAAAACCGACGGAAGAAGATGCTCGGGCTATGTTAATCAGTGGGGACCATGCATGGAATTCGGGAATGTTTGTTTGGAGAGCCGATCGGATACAAAAGGAGATTGCTGTCCAGATGCCCGCTCTTTCAAAAAAGATGGATTTTATCAGTGCGAGTTGGGAGAGCTCACATCGGGGAAATCGTATCTCAGAAATTTGGCCCCATTTAAAAACGGAAACGATAGATTATGGAATTATGGAGGGGGCGGAAAGAGTTGCGGTTATCCCCGCTGAAGGGCTGGGTTGGAGCGATATTGGCAGTTGGGACGCTTTGTATGATCTATTGCCGGGTGATAAAAATGGAAATATTATTATTGGCGGTGAGCACTTCGGTGTAGACTCCCATGATTCATTAATTTATGTTGGCCAGGAGCACAGATTAATCGTCACAATCGGGGTAAATGACCATGTGATTGTCGATACAGGGGATGTATTGTTGGTTTGTCGTAAGGACTTGGCGCAGAAAGTGCGTCAAGTAGTAGATGAATTGAAGAAAAAAGGTGATACTTTCTTGTAATGAGCGGAACATACTTGAAAGTGTTCATGAATATGGAGGATAATATTTTGCTAGCTTATTGTGTTAAATGTAAAGAAAAACGAGAAATTCAGAACCCTCAGGCTGTTTTTACTGGATCAGGTACACCTGCCACGAAAGGGGAATGTCGCGTCTGCAATACTGGGATGTATCGTATGGGTCGCACTCCGGCACATGCTGATCTAACCCCCCCGCCGAGTCAGAAGAAGAAGGATAACAAAATAAAGCGATCGGGTAAATTAGTGATTGTGGAGTCTCCTGCTAAGGCGCGCACTGTTGGCAGGTTTTTAGGGAAAGGGTATACAGTAAAAGCGTCCGTGGGCCATGTAAGGGATTTGTTACGCTCCCAACTCTCTGTGGATGTCGAGAATAGCTTTACACCCAAGTATCGTGTACCAAATGAGAAGCGCCCAATTGTCAAGGAATTGAAGAACCTAGCCCAAAAAGCGCAAGTAGTTTATCTGGCAACAGACCCCGACCGAGAAGGGGAGGCGATCGCTTGGCATCTTATGGAGGCGATTGAAGTTGATCCAGAATTCACTGAAAGAGTGATTTTCCATGAAATTACCGAACCTGCAATCTGTGAGGCGTTTTCTCATCCGCGAACCATAAATCAGGACATAGTTGATGCCCAGCAGGCACGGCGAATTCTGGATCGTCTGGTGGGCTATAACCTTAGTCCTTTATTATGGCGCAAGGTTCGCGGACGATTGTCTGCTGGAAGAGTTCAATCGGTTGCATTACGCCTAGTAGTAGAACGTGAACGGGAAATTGAGGCGTTCATTTCGGAAGAGTATTGGACGATTGCTGCTGAACTGATTGATTCAGGGTGCAAGGAGTCGTACGTTGCGAAGCTGGTGAAAATTGATGGTGTTGATCTAGCCTTGAGAGAAAAGGGTGATGTATTACCAGTGCTTGCCGATATGGAGCGGGCTTCCTATAAAACGACGAGAGTAAAAAGGGGCGTTAGAAGGCGGAAACCTGCTGCACCATATATCACCAGCACGCTTCAGCAGGAAGCTTCCAGGCGTCTTGGTTTGACCGCCCGTAGAACAATGGCACTTGCTCAGCAGTTATATGAGGGTGTCGATATCGGGGATGGCGGACAAGAAGGTTTGATTACTTATATGCGGACCGACTCTACCCAGGTATCCGAGCTCGCACAAAGTGAAACGATCGCATATATTGCTGACCTGTACGGGCGAAAATATCTGCCGGAGAAACCGCGCAAGTATAAAACAAAGGCGCAAAGAGCTCAGGAGGCACATGAAGCTATTCGTCCAACGTCAGTCTCACGTACCCCGGAAACGATAAAGAAATACTTAAAACGGGACCAACTACGTTTATATAAGTTAATTTGGCAGCGGTTCGTTGCATCACAAATGGCTGCGGCGATTTATGACACAATCTCTGTTGAAGTTACAGGGACATCGGCTGGGCATGATTACCAGTTGAGAGCCTCGGGTTCAGTTTTACGTTTCGAGGGGTTCTTGAAGGTATACCAAGAAGCCAAGGATGAGGATAAGCTCGATGAAAATGGGGATACGCTTATCCCGGCGGAAATTAGTGAGGGTCAAGACCAACAGTTAATCAGGCTGATGCATCAGCAGCATTTTACTCAACCTCCGCCGCGTTACTCCGATGCCAGCCTAATAAAAGCTTTGGAAGAAAATGGAATTGGTCGTCCATCTACGTATGCACCAATAATTTCCACTTTAAGACAAAGAGGTTATGTGGTACGTGAAGAAAAGCGCTTGCTTCCCACTGATACAGGATTCATTGTCAATGACCTGATTACTGAAAATTTCCCGAATATCGTCAGTGTTCAATTCACGGCTAAGATGGAACAGGAACTCGATCAGATTGCCTCAGGCGAGAAGCGCTGGGTTGAGACAGTCAGCGAATTCTATACGCCATTTGAGAAGCAGGTGAGAGTTGCTGAGGCGAATATCCCCGAAATGATCTGGGAACCTGAATCCATAGGTCGTGATTGTCCGGAAAGTGGTCATGATCTAATTATTCGCTGGGGACGCTACGGTAAATTTATCAGCTGCAGCAACTTTCCAGAATGCCGTTATACAGAACCGTGGCTGGAGAAACTCGGCATTAACTGTCCCCAAGATGGGGGAGATTTGGTGGAGAGGAAAACCCGTCGTGGAAGAACCTTTTATGGCTGTGCAAATTACCCGGAATGTGATTTTACATCGTGGAAGCGACCGATTAACGCACCTTGCCCTAACTGCAAGGGTTTACTGGTAGCCTCAAACAAGGATCATGCCGTCTGTGTCAATTGTGAGCAGCAGATCCTTATTGATGAAATCTTATCAGAAGGAAGCCCACAAGCGGCATAAATATTGCAACTTGGTTATGGAATTTAATAATGATTCATTATGGAGTTAACCGATTCTGCGTTATTGAGCATTGAATATGTTGTGAATCACGGATGAGTAGTAATGTTTAGAAGATTTACATTTATTGTGCAAAAACATAGTATCATCTACAATATATGAAGTCAGTTTATATTACTAATGGTGGAGAGTACGGTCTTGTTGCCAAGTGAAATATATTTAAAATGTTTTCCAGAGTTTTGATCGGTGTGGGAATAGTTAACTATCACCAAAATACTCATTGGAGATAAAAAAATGGATGCAGTTCGCGAACAAATAAACAAACCAATCGTTGTAGGGGTTGCCGCATTAATTTTGGGAATCTTGCTGGGAGTATTCTACGCATGGGTGATCAATCCTGTTACGTGGACGGATGCAGCTGTTGAGCATTTGCGTATTGATCTGAAAGAAGACTACCTGCGTATGGCGATTGATTCTTATTCAGTTAACAAAGATGCCCAATTGGCTCAACTGCGCTATACCCAACTTGGTAATAGTGCTGAGCAATTGTTGGTAACTGTACATTCAAATCCAGGTTCTGCTTCACCAGTCTCTATTGAAGAGTTTACTGCCGCTGTTGCTGTTCAATTGCCCGCTGTTCCTCCTGCAGCAGAAGAAGAGCCTTCAGAAGGGAGTAATTTTGCCAGTATTGCGCTCCCTATCCTCTGCGTCGTTGCACTCCTAGTTGCTTCGGGACTAGGGTATTATTTCTTAATGCGATCTCGTGGGAGCGGGGATGACTATCCCGAAGTGGAAACTTATCCAGAGGAGATGCAACCAGCTGCTAGTTGGAAAGAGACCACGATTGCAGAAGTTAGCGATGAACCACCGATGGTCCAATTTATGGCATCTTATAAGCTTGGTGATGACCTCTTCGACAACTCATTTAGCATAGATTCACCTGCCGGTGAGTTCTTAGGTGAGTGCGGGGTTGGAATATCGGAGAGTATTGGGGTAGGAGACCCTAAAAAGGTGACTGCTTTTGAGGTATGGTTATTCGATAAGAACGATATTCAAACAGTCACTAAAGTCCTGATGAGTGCCCATGCATTTTTGGACGAAGCAATCCGCCAACGCTTAGCCGCCAAAGGTGAACCCGTATTGGCGGAACCGGAGAGCGAGTCCATCCTGGAGACACAGACCCTGCGATTGACGGCCCGTGTCGTAGACATGGACTACGGAAACGGGGCTTTGCCAGAACACAGCTTTTTTGACCACATAGTTTTAGAGCTGGCCGTTTATCCGAAATTCTAGCAAATCTTAAAGAAAAAGCGGGGGGCAAAACTTGCCCCCCGCTTTTTCTTTAACAGATCGATTTATATACTCAACATATTGATCATGCTATGTTGAGTATTTTAAACTTCGTTTGGCCATTTGGAGTATCTACAACCACCTCATCACCTACGCGATGCCCTAATAGTGCTCTGCCAATTGGTGACTCATTAGATATTTGCCCATTCCTAGGATTGGCTTCCTTTGCACCAACCAGCCGGTATTTCTCTGGATCAAAACCTTCCTCCTGTACAGATACACGCGCACCAATCTCGATGATATCGCGTTGAATTGGCTTATCTTCAATGATTACCACGTGGCGCAGGATATGTTCTAACTCCTGTATTCGCCCTTCGAGAAATGCTTGGTCCTCCTTGGCTTTGTGATAATCTGCATTTTCTGACAGGTCACCCTGTTGGATAGCAGCGCGCAATCTAGATGCAAGCTCTTTTCGGCCTGGTCCCGTGAGTTCTTCTAACTCCGTCTGTAGCCGTTCAGTTCCTTCCGGAGTTAAATAATATTCATCACCCATAAATTACTCCAATCATAGAAATATATCTATTTGTACTAAACTTGGGGAATCGTCAATATATTGGCGGAGCAGGTTTATGTTTTTACCATTGGCTCGAATAACTTTTTATATTCATCAAAAGCAAATCGATCCGTCATGCCCGCTATATAATCACAAATGGTTCGTTCTAACCCGAAATCATCAGTCAGCTTGTGTATATGTTGGGGTAAAACGTCGGGCTCTTGGCAATATGCCCCGAACAAGTCAGCTATTATCCTTTCAGCTTTTACCTGCATTCTTACTACCCGGTGGTGCCGATACAGATTGCTATACAGGAAGTCTTTTAGCTGTCGGTTCCTGCGATGCATATCTTCACTGAATGCGATAATGTTGAATGGTAAGCGTTGCAGTTCTTCAACAGAATTTACCTTGTTGTCCAACAAGCGTTGGTTGGTTGTATGGAATATGTCTGATACCTCGATTCCGATTAATCGACGGATAAGCCGGTGCCGGGTAATATCATCTAGCTCTGAATCGTGCCACCCAACCGCCCGAGAAAGGATCTCCCATACAGTTATACCTTCCAGCATGGCTGGTGTTATCATTCCGGACCTTAATCCATCATCGAGGTCATGAGCAGTGTAAGCCAGCTCATCAGCGATATTCGTGATTTGGGCTTCTAGGTGTCCACGAAGTTCAGGATTGTAATCACTAGCATCCGAAATGTCATACTCTGATTCGTGTTTTACGATCCCTTCACGAACCTCCCAGGTTAGATTCAATCCAGGGAACCCAGGGTATCTCTGCTCTAGTTTTGTGACGATCCTGAGGGATTGTTTGTTGTGATCAAAACCACCATGATCGACCATTAATCTGGCAAGTGCGGCTTCTCCAGAATGGCCGAATGGCGGATGCCCCAAGTCGTGGGCAAGGCTGATCGCTTCGACCAAATCCTCGTTGGAACCTAATGCGCGGGCGATCGTTCTGCCAATTTGCGCTACTTCTAGTGTATGCGTGAGCCGTGTGCGGTAATAATCACCCTCGTAATTGAAGAATACTTGTGTCTTGTATTCTAATCGGCGAAATGCTGTTGTGTGTAGTATCCGGTCGCGATCTCTTTGAAACGAGGTTCTGTATTCTGGCTCTTCATCCGGGTAGGCGCGTCCCTCTGTGTTCTGGCTTCGCAGGCCGTAAGGGGCTAATGTATTGTCTTCAATCTTTTCTAATTCTGAACGCTTGTAAAGCATTTTCGTTTTTCCCTTATGCGTATGCTCAGGTGGGCGTTTAGTCTACACGGGATTAATTCGCTTGTCAACTATGCACAGAAGTCCCGACTTGTTCACCTGCAAGAGACCTGAGGATATTTCCGGGTTGTATACCCGAAAATATTTGGGTCTGGATTGAAGGAATTTCTCTGACTAAATTTAGACAAACCTCAACCTTCGAGCGCATACCACCGGTGACATCCGTCTCGCGTGCGCCAGATAGCGATGGCAGGATAGAATCGTAATTTTGCGGTGTAATTTCATGGATAAATTGTGTCGCAGTTGGGTAATCTGCCCAAACTCCATCTTCGAGACCAGCCAATAAGACCCGATTTGGCTGGAGCTGTCTTGCGAGGTAGGTAAAGAGATCTTCAGTAGAGAGGATCGTACCTCCCAGAACGGTGTCAAAAACAACATCTCCGTAAACTACCGGAAGTATACCTGCGGAGAGGGCTGTGTTGATCGGTTTAAGGTTCCACTCTTGGATTTTTCTATTCTCTGATGTAAGCATACTGGAGGGTGGAAATGCAATTGCGCGCAGGCCATAATTCCGCAAAATGTCAATAACGATTTGATTTAGTGCCGCAGCTTCCTCCCATACAAGACTGAATCCATTCCACTGGGCTTCTGTCTTGACTCCCTGTCGGGTCTGATATTTCTTTGCTGGCACATGTCCAAATGACCCGGAACCATGGCCAAGGATAAGGCGCATTTTTGGGAAATTTCGAACAGCTTGGGCGATTTCCTGTGCTGTTTGGTGGATCACTTCTATCCGTGGGGTATGCGGTTGGTCTTTGCTGGTAATCAGCGATCCGCCTAACTTCAGCAGGATGAGAGGGGGTTGAGAATCGTCCATTGAATGGTATATGCTCTATAATCGTTCTACAATATTACTGACCCTAATGAATTATGATTTTCCTCCGGAAGAATTTATTTAGATGCTGGTAAATTAGACCGGATAACTCTCGTAGCGCCGGCTTTCATCAGAATTGATGAGAGAGTTTTTATGTCGTTTTGTTCTGGCAGTACGATCATATTACCACCACGACCACCGCCAGACATTTTTGCTCCCAAAGCCCCAGCGTTCAACGCAGACATTACTAATTGGTCGAGTTCTGGGGAAGACACATCCAAATCCTTTAATAAATCATGGTTACGGGTCATCAGTAAACCTAATTTTGTGGTTTCTCCAGTTTCGATAGCAGTTCGAGCGGATATTACAATTTCCTCCACAGAGAAAAAAATACTATTATATCTATGTGGATCAGCCTCCCATCTCATATTTAAGTCCTTGACCGTGACCGACGTTGGACAAGGGATCCCTGTATCGGCGATTAAAATAGTAAATGGAATCGCCACATTGATAATCTGAATCGGTTCTTCACGAACAAAATACACCGGTTTGGCATGAGTGATGACCGTATTATCGATACCAGATGGGTTCCCATGATGGATTCTATCCACCTCATATGCCAGTACAGAGACTTGTTCATCAGGTAAAGGTCGGCCCATAAAAGCTGATAACGCCCGGATTAGAGCTACCGAGACTGCGGTACCTGAACCTAAGCCCGCAGTGATAGGTATAGTAGACGTGACCCTTATCTGGCAGGCTGGCGGATTGGATATGGATAATGTTGATTGGACAAGCTGGATAGCTGCCGCAAGGGGATGGTCTTGTGGGAGCTCATGATAGCTGGAGCTCAGATTAATATCAGGTGCTTCCACAAGAATCTCACCAGCTGGTGACCGCGGCGCGGCGCGTATAATTGCCCGCGCTTTGACTTCTGTAACCGGTACAGCGATAGCTGGGTGACCGTATACGACTGAATGTTCACCAAATAGGATTATTTTTCCGGGAGCGGTGCTTGAGGTTGCAGGCATTTGTAAATAGCGAGAGTTGGGTAAGATTGACCCAATTAGGTTATTTATGTGCGTGCACGGTTAGAAAACGTAAAATATCACCAGGACCGTGATTCCCCACAATACCATCGTAATCTGCAGCGGGCGGTCAGATAATATTACTTCCTCTGGGGCACCCCCGCGATGTTTGACTTGGATCAAGTATAAATAACGAAATATCCCATACATCACGAATGGGATTGTGAGCATCATTACATGATTTTCAGATAGGTTCGGTGCCGAGAAGGTGTACAGGCTGTATGCGATAATCGTCGTACCTGAAACAATGGTAATTAGTTGATCTAGCAATGGGAGTGTATAGCCATCTAAGACCTTGCGGGGGGAATTCGTGCTATCGGCTAATAATGCCAGTTCCGCCCGTCTTTTTCCAAAACCGATATATAGCGCGCCGAGGGTTGTAACAACATATAACCAGGGTGAGAATCGCGCTACCTCGATAAGCGAAACACCAGCTAGGATCCGCAGCACAAACCCCAACACGATCGCAAATACATCCAAGAGTGGAATATTTTTTATCCAATTTGAGTAAGCGAGATTGAGAACCAAGTAACTCAAGGCAACAATAGTAAAAGCCGGGGACAATAGAAATGACAAAGGGATAATGAGCGCCAAAGTGATAATCGCGAATCCTCTGGCAACATTAACAGATAGTTCTCCAGAGGCCAGCGGTCTTTTCTTTTTGACCGGGTGCTGCTGATCGGCTTCCATATCAGCGATATCATTAATAATATAGACCACACCCGATAACAAACAGAAAATGATAAAACCTAGAAAAGTGCGTAAGACCGCAGGCCAGTTACCAATGGATAGTTGGCGATCGAAAACCAATGCAGCGAAGATGATCGTATTCTTCAGCCATTGGCGTGGGCGCATAGTGGTTATGAGCGCCTTTATACTTTCTATAAACATGCGGCTATGATAGTTGTGAATCAATTATTCGTCAATCAACAGCTAAGCAAATTGTCAGAATGCTGATAAGCTCTATTTTGAATCATGTTAAAATACGGGCGAATTCGAGGTCGTAACATAAACTTCGAGAATACTGCGTTGGGTAATTCGAACCACCCTTCGATAAGCGCTGTTGGAATGTTGGTTAGTGAGTGATAAACTCGCTGGTCTATGCTGACCCTGGCTTTTGCTCCACATCGTATTCCATGTTTGTTAGTTACGCAACTTATTCCTAAAAAAATGATTCATGAGAAGATATTTGTAGTCAATTTGCCGAACATTATTGCGAGCTGAAGTGAATTACCTTATATCGAGCCTTGCTGAGATGAGATATTTGAGACTTAAAATGGGATACTCATTTGAAATCTGATCAAGTTCCTACATGGTTGAAATGGGCGCGTGAAATCCAAGCCATAGCACAGACAAGTAACCACTTTGCTGTTGACGAATATCAACTCCAACGGTATCACAGATTATATGAGATTGATGCAGAGATACTTTCTGAACATACCAATTTAGAAGTGGAGTCATTAACCAAAATTATTTGCGATCAGATTGGTTATGCTACACCACGTGTGGACGTGCGGGCTGCTGTTTTTCGACCTGGAGAGTTATTGCTCGTTCGAGAACGGGTTGATGGTGGATGGACTTTGCCGGGTGGCTGGGCTGATGTTGGTGAACGACCTTCCTTTGCCATAGAAAGGGAAGTTTGGGAAGAAGCAGGATTTAGGGTTCAAGCAAAACGGTTGGTTGGTGTTTATGATGCTAATTGCAAAGATCCGTTGGATGTATTCCACGCCTACTAACTTCTGTTCTTGTGTGATCTGCTGGGAGGAACTCCGCGCCCGAGCAGCGAAACTTCTTTAGTAAGGTTTTTCCCTATCGACCAGATTCCAACGAATTATTCTGGCGAACGAACCAAGAACGCCATATTGAAGATGCCATTTCCGTTTATAAAAATCAAGATTTGCCTGTAAAGTTTGATTGTACTAGGATACGCTTATGCTACTGACCAACGGTAAAATCATTTCGTGGGAAGAGCCAAACCAGATATATGAGAAACGTGCTGTGTATATCCAAGGGGAGGTTATTCAAGATATTGGTCTTGAAAATGAGTTGAAGAACCAGTATCCAGATGAGGAAATCGTCGATGCTGGGGGTCAATTAATAATGCCTGGAAATATCTGTGCGCATACCCATTTTTACGGTGCTTATTCCCGTGGTATGGCGATCCCTGGTCCCGCTCCAAAGGATTTCCCAGAGATACTTGAAAAACTATGGTGGCCGCTGGACAAATCCCTGACGTTAGCTGATGTGCGCGCTTCCGCGGAAGTCATGTTGATTGATGCAATCAAACATGGCACCACAACCCTGATCGATCACCATGCTTCTCCAAACGCGATTGATGGGTCATTAGATGTTATTGCCGGTGTTGTTGAAAAATCGGGTGTGCGTGCGGTGCTGTCCTATGAGGTAACCGACCGCGATGGAAAGGATAAATCCCAAGCGGGGATTGCCGAGAACGTGCGTTTCCTGAGCAGAAACTCCGAGAAAGTGCAAAATCCACGTATCCGCGGTACATTTGGCTTGCATGCAAGTCTGACAGTGTCTGATGAGACATTGGATCGCTGTCGAGAAGCAGCTCCAGCCGGCGTTGGCTTTCATATCCATGTCGCCGAACATGAAGCCGATGAATATGATTGCGTAGCGAAATCGGGGTTTCGCGTAGTCGATAGACTCCATCGACATGGCATCTTAACACCGCAGTCTATTATTGTTCATGGTGTCCATATTGATGCCCGCGAGATTAATCTACTTGCTGAGAGTGGAGCTTGGGTTACCCATCAACCACGATCGAATATGAATAATGCGGTCGGCACTGCTCACGTTGAGGCAATGATGCGTTGCGGAGTACCAGTTTGCCTGGGTACGGATGGTTTCTCGCACACGATGTGGGCCGAGTGGAAAGCTGCCTACTTGTCGCATAAGTTGTGGAATAGGGATCCACGTAGAATGAATGGTAAGGATGTCGCAAATATGGCAGTTTATAACAATGCCGCATTAGCAGGGATGTTCTTTAATGAGCACGAGTTCGGAGTATTAAGACCTGGTGCACATGCGGATATCATCTTTGTTGATTACCATCCTTACACTCCACTAACTGCTGAAAATCTACCTTGGCATATACTTTTTGGATTTCATGAGAGCATGGTAACGACCACGATTGTAGCAGGAGAAATACTGATGCAAGACCGCATATTGGTCACGTTGGATGAAGAATCAATCACAGCCAAAGCTCTCGAGCAAGCCCCGCATGTATGGAAACGATACCACGAGCAATTCATTTCATAACGATAATAAACTGATTGCGTTATAAATTTATTGGAGATTGACATGGCGAAAGAGTTACCAATATTAGCGATTCTCGGTGGAACTGGGAAAGAAGGTCCCGGGTTAGCAATGCGCTGGGCATATGCTGGGTATCAGGTAATTATCGGCTCACGTCTCAAACAAAAAGCTCAACAAACCGCAACAGTCCTGAATGAAGAATTAAATCTTGATACAGTTACTGGTTTGGAAAATGATCAAGCTGCGAGAATGGCTGACATATGTATATTTACAGTTGAGCAGAGTGCCCACCAAGCGGCATTGGTTGGGTTGAAAGATGCTTTACAAGGGAAAATCTTAGTTGATGCAACGGCGCGCGTCGATTTCAGAGATCCTAACCCACCTACCGCACCTGCGGCTGCCGAAATCGCTCAAAAGATTCTTGGGGACAGCGTCCGGGTCGTGGCAGCTTTTCAAAATGTTCCTGCCCATACATTGAGAAGAAATTTGGGTGATATGCTTGCTACTCAAGTGATCGTTTGTTCCGATGATGAGCTGGCAGCTGAAGAAGTGATCGACCTGGCACAAGGCGGAGGAATGAAAGCTTATTATGGTGGAACACTCACCAACGCAATTGTCGTTGAGGGGTTAGTTTCAGTTCTGATCAGCATGAATAAATATTATGGTATAAAAACTGCTAGCATTGCAGTTACCGGATTATAAAACGAGAGTGTTTTTCATAACTGTGCTCCATTACCCAAACTACTGATTTTTAGAGCGACTGCTATGCTTTGTCTTACTCCGCTTACCGATGTGCCGCTCATAAAAGCAGGTGATGATCTCGCAGAGATCACCCTATCTCGATTGAAAAGTCTTGATATCGAGCTGCAAGATGGCGATGTCTTGGTATTTGCTCAAAAGGTTGTGTCGAAGGCGGAGAATCGTTGGGTAAACCTCAGCAGTGTCATTCCTTCTGCATTCTCCAGCGAGGTTGCTGAACAAAGTGGTAAGGATCCGAGGTTGATTGAGCTAATGCTCGGGGAATCCAAAAAAATTCTGCGTATGCGTCCTGGGACAATTATCGTCGAGCATCGGTTGGGGTTTATTTGTGCAAATGCGGGTATCGATCATTCGAATGTTTCTGGACTATCCAGCGAAACCGATGAATGGGTGCTGTTATTACCCCGTGATCCTGATGGCTCTGCCCAAAAATTACGCGCAAAATTTGAAGATGCTAGCGGGGTCAGTATAGGAGTGATAATTATCGACTCGCATGGCCGGGCTTGGCGGTTAGGGACAGTGGGGATAACAATTGGTTCAGCGGGGGTGCCTGGATTGGTTAACTTACGGGGACAACCTGATCTTTTTGGCCGTGAATTACTTACCACGGAAGTGGGCGCAGCAGATGAGTTAGCCGCCGCAGCCTCGTTAATCATGGGGCAGGCCGATGAAGGTACACCGATCGTGCACGTCAAGGGATTCCCTTACAAATTACGTGACACCAGAACGAGAGAAGTGTTCCGTCCAATTGATCAGGATTTATTTCGTTAAGTGAGATAGCATGTTTGGTGTAGTGTCACTGCTAGAAGGGCCATATTTATCGAATTTTAGGGAGATGTGGGGTACGCTGCAGGCAGATTGTGGATTTAGTGGGGACTTTAGCGCACCCATCCCCCACATTTCATGGCATGTAGCAAGATCTTATAATTTATCTACCCTAAAACCCATTTTGGTCGATATCAGTGTGCGAGCAACCCCATTAACCATTCGAACAAAGGGTCTGGGGATCTTTACGGGTGATGTGCCGATCATATATATAAATGTTGTGAAAGATGCGGCCTTGTTAGAATTTCAATTCAAGGTATGGCAGTCGGTGCAGATTACTTCTCACGAGGCCAGCATATTGTATACTCCCGAAAATTGGATACCCCATATCACACTTGCTCGTGGCGATATCAATAACTGCAACCTTGGATGTCTGATGGATAAACTTGCTTTCAAGGATTTGTCCTGGGAGCTGGAGACGGATCATATAGCGGTAATCGGTCAAGACGATGAACAAGTAGATAAAAGCTTGGTTTTCAAATTTAACTCATTCGGGAGAACAATTTGAACAGCAGATGCCACCTATCGGCTGAATTTTGGTCTGCTCTCGACGATTTTGTAGGTGCAAGTGAAATTATCATCGATCGTCCTAGAGGTTCTACACATCCTAGATACGATGATTTAGTCTACCCGATTGATTACGGTTATTTAGCGGGAACCCGCGCCGGCGATGGTGAGCGCGTCGATATCTGGGTAGGAAGCGCTCCGATTAAAAATGTTGGTGGATTCGCGGTTTCGATAGACCTGCTCAAAAGTGTTGCTGAAGTAAAAATTCTTGCCGGTTGTACTGCTGCTGATTATGCCGTGATAGAACAGTTCCTGAACCAGCATACAATGCATGCGATATTAATCGAACGACTTGGGGAGAAATCGATACTGGAGTGTTTGGAAAATCGCCAATCTATTCGGAAGTTCACTCAGGCGCCTGTATCCGACATACAAATACAAAGGATATTAAGGACTGCGATTCGTGCGCCCTCGGCACATAATCGTCAGCCATGGCGATTTATCGTATTAAAATCCCGTCAAGCAAGAGAAGCACTTGCTAATGGAATGGGGCAGGAATTTCGTCGAGATTTAACTGCCAAGGGTCACAACGAGATTGATGTGAACGATCAGGTGGCGCGCTCAATAAAACGAATTACATTTGCACCAGCAGCGGTTCTCCTATGCTTAGATTGCACTAAACTGTTTGGTGCAGATGGTACAAAACAGTATATAGCTGAATATGCAATGGGGATACAGAGTGTAGCGATGGCTGGGGAGAATATTCTCCTGGCTGCACATCTATCGGGCTTGGGGGCAGTCTGGTTGTGTGCGCCATTATTTACCAAAGCGATTATTCATGAGGTCATTGACATACCACAGGCATGGGATCCACAAGGATTAATTTTATTGGGGTATCCGGAAAGTGTGCCACCGCTGAAAGCGAGGCTATCACTTCAGGAAGTATCGGTCGTGATTTAGGGTTTTATTTTTATGGATACGGCAAAAAGTAGCACTGATAGATTCAGAGTTACTGCACTGGCGGGTGGGGTCGGGGGGGCAAAACTTGTTACCGGGCTTGCTGCTTGTCTGCCTCCGTCAAAGCTCACAGTTATCGTCAATATTGGGGACGATTTCGATCATCTCGGGATGCATATTTGCCCAGATTTGGATACAGTGTGTTACACACTAGCTGGTATTGCGAATCCTGCAACAGGATGGGGACGGGCTGATGAAAGTTGGCAAGCCTATGAAGAAATCATTAATTTAGGTGGTGCAGATTGGTTCCGGCTGGGCGACCGCGATCTAGCTACCCATATCATCCGGACGAATAGGTTGAAAGAGGGGGAATCATTATCAGGGATCACCGATGCTTTGTGTGGAATGTGGGGGATAGATCTTACAGTATTGCCAGCTAGTGATGATCTAATCCCAACCCAAGTATATACTGAAGTTGGAATATTACAATTTCAAGAATATTTTGTTGAAAATAAATGTATTCCTAAAGTGAGAGAATTTCGTTTTTTGGGCATAGAACACGCTCATCCTGCGCCAGGCGTGATAGCTGCAATTCGCGCTGCAGATATTGTTGTGATTTGTCCTTCAAACCCTTGGGTGAGTATTGACCCAATATTGGCTATTCCTGGTATATATGATGAGATAAAACATAAAAAGGTCATTGCAGTTTCTCCAATAATTGCGGGTGAAACGATCAAGGGACCTGCTGCAAAGATGTATCGCGATCTAGGTATTGCCCCATCTGCATTCGCAGTTGCTCAGCACTACTCTGGATTGCTGTCAGGATTCATTTTCGACGTTGCGGATATAGCATTCGAAAAGGATATTAAGAATATGGGGTTGAGCACATTTATTACGAATACCGTGATGCTTAATGAGAATGATAGGCAGCGATTAGCACTGGAGGTGATAGAATTTGGTATGAAACTGGACGCCAATTAAGTGTTATTGACTTTGGAGAAGAAGGGAGTGCCCAGGCTGGTGTGACAATACCTAACCCTTTGATTCTGTACAAGAGAAAGGAACACTTGGCATGACACTGTGGGCAATAGTTCCCGTAAAACCCTTACGTAGAGGAAAGTCCAGATTAGCCGGCGTACTTTCAGAAGCCGAGAGAACGAGTTTAAACCGAAATTTACTTACGCATACAATCGATACGCTTAAAACAATTCCGGAGATCGAGCAGGTGCTGGTTATCAGTCGAGATCCGGCGGCTTTGGCATTGGCCCGGGAGCATGGAGCTCGGACCGTGCAGGAAAATGGTGCCTCACACTTAAATATAGCTCTAACTCGGGCTACATTTGTGGCCCAGAACTATGTCACTAGAGGGGTATTAATCTTACCCGCTGACCTCCCATTCATAACCCCCGAGGATGTAAGTGTTATGCTTGCACGCGCAGGAGAGCCACCTGTAGTTGTAGTAGCCCCAGACCGCCATCGAAATGGGACGAATGCGTTATTAGTTTGCCCTGTGGGTTTGATTGATTATGAATTTGGCCCAGATTCGTTTCATATCCATTGCACGCGAGCCATCGACGCGGGAGCACGCTTGGAGGTTTGTGAACTACCATCATTTGCGTTGGATGTTGATTTACCGGAAGATTTGGAGCAGATCGAAGCTGAATTCATCGACGTATAGCTTTTGTGATTATTGCTGGTATTGCCATCGGAATTTGTAGATTTAAGGAGCAGAATGATGACCGAACGCGTTGCACTATATTTACAAGATGCACATGATCTGCGCGACGGATTGGAGTATGTAAAATATGCTGAAAAGCGAGGCTTCGAGGCAGTCTGGCAGGCTGAATCACGCCTGGTAAGAGATGCAATTGTTCCAATGGCTGCCTATGCGGCGGTAACTGACCGCATCAAGATCGGATCTGGTGTTATCAACAATTGGACACGTAATATTGGCTTATTAGCGGCTACATTTTTGACTTTAGATGACCTCGCGCCAGATCGTGTGATTTGCGGGATCGGTGCATGGTGGGATCCTTTAGCCCGCAATGTTGGCATTCGGCGACGTAAACCTCTCGCAGCTATGCGGGAGACAGTTCAGCTTCTCAGACGGCTTCTAAATATGGAAAGAGTAACATATCATGGCGAATTTCATCAGGTTGATGGAATAGAACTCGACGTCGTGCATGGTAGGCGCGAACCGCGCAATGTGCCGATTATGATTGGAGCAACCGGCGATAAGATGATGGAATTAACGGGCGAGATTTCCGACGGGGCAGTACTTAATTATTGCGTGCCACCAGATTATAACGATCGTGCCATGGAACTTCTTGATCGAGGTGCCCGTAAGGCCGGCAGGACTTTGGATGAGATCGACCGGCCGCAGCTGGTTGTCTGTTCGGTTGACAATGATCGAGATCGTGCTGTAGATACCACGCGTGGATTGCTGACTCAATATTTAGCCCAGCAGCCCCATATCGCGAAGGCATCCGGAGTTTCACCAGAAGTTGTGGCAGATATCCAATCGATACTTGGTTGGCCTGCCACTCATGAACAGATTCAGCGTGCCAAACACCTCGTACCCGAGGAACTGATTTATAGAATCACTGCATCAGGTACACCCACAGAAGCGAAAGCAAAGGTTAATGAATATCGCCTGCGAGGCTGCACTTGCCCAATACTTTACCCAGTGGGGGGCGATGTGAAGCTGCTAATTGATACTTTTGCGCAGGATTAATTAATGACCGCTGATAAGCAACCCAACTCACGGCATTGTTTTGTATGTGGGCTCGAAAACCCGCTTGGATTGAAGCTCGTCTTTTACCATACTGCAGGGGGTGAAGTTTCAGCGGATTACACTGTCAGTGAATCTTACCAAGGGTATCCTGGTGTTGTACATGGTGGTGTTGTTGCGGCTATGCTCGACGAAATTTGTGGGCGATCCCATATGGGGGTCGATCCACCCCGTTTTATGTACACTGCACGTTTGGATATTCGCTACCGAAAGAATGTGCCGGTTGGTCAGCAATTAAAACTAGTTGGCAAGGCGGGAAAGAGTAAAAGCCGGGCAGCTACAGCTCATGGTGCTATTTTTAGTCCAGATGGAGAACTCTTGGCAGAAGCAGAAGCCTTGTTGGTCGACATCCCTCAAGAAACGTACGATGAAGTTGACTTGCAGGCTTTAGGATGGAAAGTATATCCGGATGAATAGTTTAAAAATTTGTTCATCCTGGCACAAGGTGATTAGATATTCTGAAGAAATATCGAGGAAGCAATAATGATTAAGAACTACTACCGGCCGTCGAATTTAGAGGAGGCTTTAGATCTGTTATCGCGAGATGATGTTGATATCTACCCGTTGGGTGGGGGGACACGATTATCCCAATCATCGGCATTACCAATTGCGGTTGTTGATCTCCAAGATTTAGGACTTTCCGATATCCATCTACGGGGGAATTGGCTAGAGATTGGCGCAACCTCAACACTTCAGTCACTTTATGATTATGACCTGACCCCGGACCCTTTACGACAGGCGATTACGCTCGAGACTAACTACAATATTCGCCAAGCCGGAACAATCGCGGGCACAATCGTCACGGCAGATGGACGGTCGACCCTAGTAACAGCATTATTGGCTGTAGAAAGCATAATCGAGTTTATGCCCAATGAGGTTAAAGTTGCCTTGGGTGATATGCTCGCAGCGCGAGCTGCGCAGCTGAAAAAACGGCTAATCACCAAAATCAGTATCCCACTTAATGTCCATTTAGCATTTAAGTATGTTTCCAGGTCCCCAGCTGACTTGCCTCAAGTTTGTGTGGCGGTAGCGAAATGGTCTTCTGGTAGAACCAGAGTCACATTGGGAGGCTATGGAGAGGTTCCTCGGTTAGTTTTGGATGGACCTGATAGCAATGGGGCCGTAGAAGCAGCTTGCGCGGCTTATTCTACTGCTGGCGATGAGTGGGCTAGCGCAGACTTTCGCCAGGATGTAGCTGCTACTTTAACCAGGAGATGCATTGCCGATTTAAGTTAGTAATGTTGCATTTTTCTAATCGTCTCAATATTTGAAGGGACGCATATTTATTGTGTCCCTTTTTGTTATGTCAGCTACGATTACGCAAAATACTACTACAGAGCAGTATAATTATTCAACCTGGTTTTTATCTTTGCCATTATTGTATATCGATAAAAATTTTACTTTGGAGCAATCAATGTCGGAAAACTATAACTTTGAGTTAGTAAAGGAGAAGTACCTTGTTGAATTCAACACAATTGGACGGTATTTCAAACATATACCAAGCGGAGCCGAACTGCTCTCTTTGGAAAACGATGATGAGAATAAGGTATTCGGTGTAGTCTTCAGAACGCCACCCCAAGATTCGACCGGTTTACCGCACATCATGGAGCACTCAGTGCTGTGTGGGTCCGGAAAGTATCCATTGAAAGAACCATTCGTAGAACTGTTGAAAGGTTCATTGCAAACATTTCTAAACGCGTTTACCTATCCGGATAAAACTTGCTATCCCGTAGCTAGTCAAAACCTGCAAGACTTTTACAACTTGATTGATGTATATGTCGATGCGGTATTCCACCCTTTAATTCCAGACCATGTACTGCAACAAGAGGGGTGGCATTATGAAACCATTGACAGCGGTGGGACTTTAAGTTTCAAAGGTGTTGTTTACAATGAAATGAAGGGCGCATATTCATCGCCTGATAATATGTTAGGAAGATATATTCGCACATCGTTATTTCCCGACACGGAATACAAATTTGACTCGGGTGGTGACCCCAAGTACATTCCGGATTTGACATACGACCAGTTCAAATCTTTTCACGAATATTTTTATTCACCATCAAATGCGCGCATTTTCTTCTACGGTGATGATGACCCTGGAGAGCGTCTTAAGAGGATGGATGAGTATCTCGATGGGTATACACCTAAGTTGATAAACTCAACCATCAGCTTGCAGAATAAATTTACTCAGCCAAAACGAGTTACCCATCCATATGTGGTTAGCGATGCTGAAGAAGCAAACAAGGCTTTTGTAACCGTTAATTGGCTGCTCTCTGAGATAAATGACCCCTTAGAAGTGATGAGTTTTGCTATCCTATCTTATATTCTTGTGGGTACTCCGGCTTCTCCCCTGCGGAAGGCGCTGATCGATTCGGGGCTGGGCGAAGATTTAGCCGGTGAAGGTCTTGAAGATGAATTGCGACAAAAATTTTTCTCCACAGGTTTACGAGGTGTTAAATTACCTTATACAGATGAAGTCGAAGCATTGATTTTAGATACCTTGGGCCAAATAGCCGATAAGGGTATCGAGCAAGACATGATTGCGGCTGCACTGAATACCTTCGAATTTCTATTGCGCGAGCAAAATACTGGCTCATTTCCCCGTGGCTTGGCTCTCATGCTGAGATCCTTAACTACTTGGCTCTACGGCGAAGATCCTTTCACATCGCTGGAATTTGAAGCCCCTCTCGAAAGTATAAAGAATTGCCTTAACGAGAATCCGCGTTATTTTGAAGAGTTGATATCAAGTCAACTGCTAAATAACAATCACCGTACAACCTTGATCATGGAGCCTGACCCAGATTTGCAGGCACGTGATGAGGCTCTTGAACAAAAGCGCTTAGTAGACGCGCAAAACCAAATGTCGGAAGATGATCTTCAAAACATTGTCAAAAATGACATTCGTTTGAAAGAAATTCAGGAAAAACCGAACTCACCCGAGGCTCTGGCGCGGATACCTTCACTGCAGCTAAGTGATCTTGATAAATTAAATAAAATAATTCCGCTCGAACACTTGCAGTTCTCAGGATCTGAAATCTTATATCATGATCTTTTCACGAATGGCATCTTATACCTTGAAACCGGATTCGATCTGCATACGCTACCGATCGACCTGCTGCCTTACGTACCGATCTTCGGGCGGGCGCTTATCGAAGTTGGTACAGAGAAAGAGGATTTTGTAAAGCTTTCTCAGCGTATTGGACGGACAACTGGCGGGCTTCGCCCGACCACATTCACTGCAACAAAACATAATGCAGTTTTAGCTACAAGCTGGCTTTTCCTCAGGGGGAAAGCCACGATAGATCATATGTGTGACTTGCTAGATATTTTGCGTGACATTTTGCTGACAACAAAATTCGATAATCGAGAACGTGTGCTCCAGATGGTTCTGGAGGATAAGGCGAGTTTTGAAGCAGCCCTAGCACCAGCAGGACACCAATTTGTAGGTTCACGACTGGGGGCAATTTTCAATGAAGCGGGCTGGGTGAGTGAGCAGATGGGTGGTGTTGATCATTTATTCTTCATCCGCAAATTGATCCACGATATCGAGAATAACTGGGAGAGTATTCTAGGGAAACTGGAAGCAATACGAGCAATATTAGTCAATCGCAATAATATGCTCCTAAATGTGACCTTGGATAGCGAAAATTTTTCTAAATTCAGACCCCCGCTAAAAGAATTCCTGGAATATTTACCGGCAAGCGAACCGCAGACTTCGCTTTGGAAGCCAGAATTCCTCCAAGGGTATGAGGGATTGACCGTCCCTACACAAGTGAATTATGTCGGGAAAGCAGCAAACATTTATAACTTGGGGTATAAATTCCATGGGTCAATTCTCGTGATAACCAAGTATCTCGGAACAACTTGGTTATGGGACCGCGTACGAGTTCAGGGGGGTGCATATGGAGCATTCTGTTCGTTCAATCGCCGGTCGGGGATCTTCTCATATATCTCTTATCGGGATCCTAACTTGGAGCAGACGATTGCTAATTTTGATGGTACGGGGAGTTATCTGCGGCATCTGAAACTGAGTAAAGAAGAGATTACCAAGAGCATAATTGGTACAATTGGCGATCTTGACGCCTACCAACTCCCTGATGCTAAAGGCTACAGCTCAATGATCCGTTATTTGATTGGGGTTACGGATGAGAATCGCCAGAAACTGCGTGATGAAGTATTAGTAACTTCACTGGAACACTTTAATGCCTTTGCTGATATTCTGGATGCAGTCAAGGATTACGGTGTGGTGGTTGTGCTAGGATCCCAAGAGACGATTACAGCTGCGAATAACTCAAAGCCGGGTTGGCTTTCGATAAAGAATATCCTCTAAAAACGGGTATCGCGGCTTTTATCATATACATGATGCATAATCGGTTACCGGAGAACGAAATCATCCACGGCGACTGCATCGAAATCATCAGTGATTTCCCTGCAGGATCTGTGGATTTAATTTTCGCTGACCCACCGTATAACCTGCAGTTGCGGCGGGAACTATGGCGACCTAATCTAACTAAAGTGCAAGCAGTTGAGGACCAATGGGACCAATTTGATTCTTTCGAGTCATATGATCGATTCACACACGCTTGGCTATCCGCTTGTCATAGAGTATTGAAAGACACTGGCACACTGTGGGTAATTGGAACTTATCATAACATTTTCAGAATCGGGAAAATTTTGCAGGACTTAGGCTTTTGGGTACTAAATGATTTCGCTTGGGTGAAAACCAATCCTATGCCGAACTTTCGAGGTGTTCGATTCACGAATGCTCAAGAGACTTTGATTTGGGCTCAAAAGATGAAAGGCGGTTCATACACCTTCAACCACCATGTCATGAAAGCCATTAACGGTGGCTTGCAGATGCGCAGCGACTGGTACTTACCGATTTGCTCCGGGAAAGAGAGACTGAAAATTAATGGCAAGAAAGCCCATTCAACACAAAAACCCGAAGCACTCTTATATCGGATTATTTTAGCGAGTTCGAATCCTGGCGATGTCATCCTGGATCCTTTTTTTGGAACAGGAACAAGTGGGGCGGTTGCGAAAAAGCTAGGCAGACAGTGGATCGGTATTGAGTTAGACGAAGTATATGTCGAGGTTGCCAAGGAAAGGTTAGCCTCGATTTCTGAGCAGGCACCACCAATACAAGCGCTGCTTCTAGGTACCAAGCATAGGAAAAAGCGCATTCCTTTTGGTACACTGTTGGAAAGAGGATTAATTCATCCTGGTGATACGCTATTTTTCGAAGGTAAAGATGATATCACTGCCATAGTTTTAGCCAATGGGCATCTTAGCTGTAGAGGTGCTCAGGGCTCGATCCATCAAGTAGCTAAGGAGATCCTCAAGGCTCCTTGTAACGGATGGGATCACTGGTATTATCGAGATAATGATGGTACATACTTATCAATTGATAATTTAAGAGAGGTTGTCCGATCTGAATGGAATGACCGCTCTGACCACAGAAATTAGGGCGAAACACTACCAAAATTACGTAAGGAGCAGCCTACCAACAGTGCTGTGATCGATCAATAGACCTCGGTGGAAGGAAGCGATGAAACTAATACTTTCGGTCAATGAGAACCAGCATGAGATAGATATTCAGCCTGGAACGAACCTGCTCCAAGTCTTAAGGGTTCTGGGCTACTTTGGTGTCAAGCACGGTTGTGAGACGGGTGATTGCGGTTCGTGTACCGTCTTATTAGATGGCATACCGGTTAACAGCTGTGTAATGTTGGCATTACAAGCTGAGGGGAAAGAAGTCCAAACCATTGAACACATCGGTGAGCATCCTGAGCAGGGGTGGAAAAAGACTCCCGGTTTACATCCCATCCAGCAAGCATTTGTGGAAAGCGGGGCGATACAATGTGGGTACTGCACACCCGCGCAAATTCTGGCAGCAAAAGAGCTGCTTGATAGGAAATCCCATCCCACAGAGAAAGAGGTGCGAACGGCATTGTCCGGGGTGCTCTGCCGCTGTACTGGATACGTGAAACCCGTTCAAGCTGTCCTACGGGCGGCAGCAATCATGCGGGGAGAAGAGGTTGAACCATTCTTGCCGGAAGGAGATTTGATCTCAGCACCAGTTGATTGGATGCCTCACGATGGTGATATTCAACCTGTTTCTGGGGCTGAAGGGTATCCAACCGCGGATAATTCGCTGCGGGTAGTGGACACCCATCCCAAAAGTGTGGTACTGCCAAAAATTGGGCTTGTAAATGATACAAAGAACTGGCATAGCGTGGGGAAACCGGAAATAAAAGTCGATGCTGTAAAGCTTGTCCAGGGCAAGCCTGCTTTTACGGGGGATTTTGAAAAACGCGATATGCTGGTTGCCAAAGTGCTGCGCAGCCCAGTTGCACACGCTCGTATCAAAAGCATAGATACCAGCAAGGCTAGTAGTCTTCCTGGCGTCGCCGCAGTCTTGACTTGGCAAGAACTACCTAGAGTGATTTACTCGACGGCTGGGCAATCTGACCCAATACCTGGACCGCTCGATAGCTTTTCTCTTGATACAAAAGTGCGTTTTGTCGGGGATAGGGTGGCTTTTGTTGCCGCAGAGACCGAGGAGATTGCCTTAGAGGCATTGAAAGCTATTGAAGTCGAGTATGAAGTTCTCCCCCCAATCTTTGAACCATCAAAAGCGATGGAACCAAACGCCCCCGTACTGCACGATGAGCCGGAATTTATCGATTTTGCCGATTCCGACGCAAAACGCAATTTAGCTGCCCATATCCACATCGATATAGGTGATGTTGACCAGGGATTTAAAGAAGCCGATTATGTCTTTGAGGGCATATATGAAGTCCCCAAAGTTCAGCAAGCCCATATAGAGCCCCATGTGGCAGTCACTTATTGGGATGAGAATGATCGTTTGGTTATCCGAACCAGCACTCAAGTACCATTCCACGTTCGCAGGCAGTTAGCTCCAGTATTAGGTTTGCCAATCAAGCGTATCCGGGTTGTGAAACCACGTATTGGTGGTGGATTTGGCGGCAAACAAGAGGTTTTAATCGAGGACGTTGCCGCCCACCTAACGATCGCCACCGGAAGCCCAGTGACATATGAATACAGCCGTGAGGAAGAGTTTATTGCCGCACGCTCTCGGCACCCAATGCAGATAAAAATGAAGACCGGGGTTAAGAGTGATGGGACAATAACTGCCAACGCTATGCAAGTGTTGACAGACACCGGAGCTTATGGGTGTCATGCTTTGACAGTTACAGGAAACACTGGCCATAAAGCGATGGCATTGTATGTCGGTGATGGTGTGTACCGAGAGCATCCGAATATCCAGTTCATTGCAGATATTGTGTATACCAATCATCCTCCTGCAGGCGCTTACAGGGGCTACGGAGTTCCCCAAGGATACTGGCCAGTCGAACGTCATATGGAGAAAATCGCTCGTAAGTTAGGTGTCAACCCGCTCGACTTCCGGTTAAAGAATGCTTTGCGAGCAGGCGAGCTGCATCCATTCAGTACTGCCTGGAGTGAGGGGCGCGAACCGCAGCCTGAAACGATTGAAACCTGCGGCCTGGAAGAATGTGTTCGTCAGGGACGGGCGGCTATAAATTGGGACGAGAAATTTAATAACCTCAATTGGAGGCATACCCCTAAAAATCCTTATTTGAGGCGAGGGATTGGTGTTGCATTCGTCATGCAGGGAACAGCAATTCCCTATCTGGATATGGGTGCCGCTAGTATAAAGATGAACGATGATGGTTCATTCAACCTCTTGATTGGTGCCACGGACTTGGGAACTGGTTCGGATACCGTGTTGTCACAAATGGCCGCCGAAGTGCTGGGTGTACCTCTTGAGGATATCATCACTTATTCGTCTGATACAGATTTCACCCCATTTGACAAAGGGGCATATGCATCAAGCACAACATATATATCCGGAGGAGCAGTCGTAAAGGCAGCTCAGCAGGTCGCTGAACGAATTAAGCTGCGAGCGGCAATGATACTAAATGAACGAATTGGTGAACCCCAATTTGTAGCGGATGATATCCGTTTGTACAACCGCCAGGCAAATAGTGTTGATGGTCAATCGTTGAGTATGGAAACGATTGCCAGGCATGCCTTCCACCAGAGTGATCAAGAACAGATCATGGGTGTGGCATCTTATATGTCCCCAGTATCCCCCCCACCATTCGCTGCGCAATTCGCTGAAGTAACCGTTGATATTGAAACAGGGCAGATCGTTGTAGATAGGCTATTAATGGCTGTCGACTCAGGTGTGATCGTAAATCCAATCACAGCTTCCGGTCAAGTAGAGGGGGGAATGGCACAAGCGTTGGGTTATGCAGTCTGTGAGGAAATGATTTATGATTCCCAAGGACGGGCGCGTGAGCGTGATTTGCGCGATTACCATATCTTTCAAGCGCATGAAATGCCTCTATTGGAGACGATCTTTGTGGAGACTTTTGAACCATCACACCCATTTGGTGTTAAAGCTGTCGCCGAGATCCCCATGGATGGCGTCGCACCAGCAGTCGGGAATGCAGTGCGAGATGCCTGCGGTGTAGATATTGATCAAATCCCGATCTTGCCAGAAAGGCTTTGGAGAGAATTTCAGAAAGCAGTGTAACCATTGGAATATTAGTCTATATGGATAAAATCATTCAAATGAGTGCCATCTATGTGATTGGACACGTCAACCCGGATACAGATTCTATCGCTTCAGCAATGGGGTATGCCTGGCTGCTGCATGAACGTGATGGAGCTGATGTGGTTGCTGCTCGTGCAGGTGCTATAAATCCCCAAACGACTTGGGTTCTTAGAAAGCTCAGTCTAGAAGCGCCTACCCTCATCACCGATGCATCACCCACATTTCAGGTCGTCAATCAACGTTTGGATACTGTCGAACCAGCCAGTTTGTTGAGAGAAGCTTGGGCGATAACCTCGCGGACAGGTGGAATTGCACCTGTTGTTGAGTCAAACGGCAGCTCAAGTGGCTTGATAACCGGTGTGAGCCTGTTTAATTTATTTGGAAAATTGGTAGGCCCCCACCCGCGCCAACAGGAAATGCGTATCAGTGAGATCTTAGATATTCCGTGTAAGGAAGCATGCGATCCATCCGTCCCACGATTTAAGGCAAATATGCGTATTCGAGATGCTATCAATCGCATTTTGCGTGCCGAGCACAATGAATTCTTGATCGTAGATGAAAATGATAAGTATTTGGGTGTTACCAGACAGCGCGATGTTTTAAATCCTCCACGGCTAAGAGTGATCTTGGTAGATCACAATGAACCGCGCCAGGCGATTGGTTCTTTAGACGAGGCTGAGCTGTTAGAGATTTTAGACCATCATCGATTAGGGAATCCTTCAACACATATACCAATTAAATTTTCCGTGGACGTTGTGGGTAGCACTAGCACCCTGGTCTCTGAACGAATAGAAGAAGCTGGCTTCAGTGCCCCACCAGAAATTGCCGGCATTTTGCTCGCTGGCTTACTCTCTGACACTTTGATTTTAAGTTCGCCGACGACAACCGAACGAGACGTGCAAGCAGCCGACCGGTTGGGCAGATGGGCTTTTGTGGGTAATGGCCCATTGGCAGGTGAGACTATTGAATCCTATGGCAAGCAAGTATTACGGGCAGGGGCAGGATTGGCAACCCGCGATCGAGATGAAATTGTGAATTCGGATACGAAGATGTACGATGCCGGGGGTTTTCGTTTTGCGATCGCTCAAGTTGAAGTGACAGATTTACTCCAATTATCAGAACATCTAGAAGACCTCAATTATGCTCTTGATCGTCTGCGCCAGAATAATGCACTTGATTTCGCCCTGTTGATGGTCACGGATGTCGTACGGGGGTCAAGTCGATTATTGGTTACTAACGAACCCGCTGAACTTGGTGATCTGCCATACCCCAGGCAAGTCGATAACACACGGCTAGCAGAAGGAGTTGTATCAAGAAAGAAGCAGCTGCTTCCAGTAATCTTGGGCTTACTTGAATTATAGTCTTTGGGATAACGTTTAGCTTGGCGTGGCTTAACTATGGATGAAACAATCTTTGGGAAAATTGCGGAGATAGAGAAAAGCAACCAATCGGCTGCACTTTGTACCGTCGTACGCAGTCGTGGATCAACTCCGCGCGGCGCAGCTAGTAAAATGATAGTTTATCCTAACGGTGAGATTTCGGGTACAGTTGGTGGGGGAGAGATGGAGAGTAGGGTTATAGCAGAGGCGCTCGAGGTGATTCTTCATAACGAATCAAAATTTATCGAATATAGCATGGTGGAACCCGAACGTGGTGACCCAGGTGTCTGTGGTGGACAAGTGGAAGTATTTATCGAGCCCATCAATCCGAAGCCATTACTGCTCGTGATTGGGGGTGGACATGTGGGCAGAGCGGTATCACGACTTGGTAGCTGGCTTGGATATCGGATCGCGATGAGTGACGACCGGTTAGATTATTGTAATCCGGAGAATAACCCGTATGCTGAGGAATTCTATCCCGTATTAGTGGAAGAACTACCAGGGCAGCTCGAAATCACGCAGTGGACTTATATTGTGCTCACCACTCGCGGAGTAGACATCGATGTCCCCGGGTTGCCCGGATTGCTTCAGTCTAATGCAGCCTACATCGGAGTGATCGGTTCGAGACGCCGGTGGGCAACAACTTGTGCGAAGCTCAGAGAAATTGGGATTAATGATCGAACCCTGGCAAAAGTACACTCACCGGTAGGGTTAGATATACAGGCAGAGACCCCTGAGGAGATTGCGGTCAGCATCATGGCAGAGATCATCATGTCGCGCAAGGCCGGTAGTGGCAAGCCGATGCTGGTATCATCATGACCATGAGCAAGCGAGAGATCCCCAAGTATAACCCTTGCAACAAATCTCATCAGCTAGGATTTGTTGGTAGCATATTGGGAGTTGGGAGTAGATAATGTGGCATAAATATATCAATGCAACAAATGTTGAGCAGGTATTGCAGATTCTCGCTGAGCATCAAGGTAAAGCGCGTATTGTTGCCGGCGCGACAGATATAATCCTTGAGATAGAGCGAGGGGTACGTTCAGGAATTGAAGTCCTGATCGATATTACCCGAATACCAGATCTCGATCAAATCGTGTTGGATAGTAATCAGATATTCCACTTGGGCCCATTGGTCACCCACAATCATTGTGTGAATTCAAAGTTGATTCGCGAATTTGCGTACCCACTGAGTAGAGCTGCCTGGGAGGTCGGCGCACCCCAAATTAGAAACCGCGGCACCGTTGCTGGAAATCTTATTACTGCCTCACCCGCAAATGACACCATTACCCCACTCATGGGATTATCGGCGGAAGTCAAGTTGCGCTCATTGAATAGTGAGCGAGTAGTCCCTCTAAAGGAATTCTATAAGGGCGTGCGCACGACAGTTATGCACCCAGATGAGATGCTGGTGGAGATCATTTTCCCCGCGATGCGGTCGAATCAAAGGGGTACATTTACGAAGCTTGGTTTACGGAATGCTCAAGCGATATCAGTGGTAAATGTTGGGGTCATCTTGACAATGGAAGATGAGCACATAACCGATGCGTCAATAACGATGGGGGCTGTCGCGCCTCGGATAATCCACGCCCGTCAAGCAGAGGAATTCTTGGTTGGATTGAGTCTGAACGATGCGGCAATCCAGCAAGCAGCGATCCTGGGACAGAAAGAAGCTACGCCGATTGACGACTTACGAGGTTCAGCCAACTACCGGAAGGAGATGGTGCGTGTATGTACAATGCGCGGCTTGCGCGCCATCAAAGATGGTCATTACCTTTCTGATATGCCTGATCAACCGATATTGCTATGGGGTAATGAGTATCAAGGTCGCGCTCCTTACCTATCTGAACACTCGCACCATACTGCTAACACAGTCATTGAAGCTCGGATCAACGGTGTTGCTTATAAATTTAAAAGCGGGTATGATAAATCTCTTCTGCGTTTACTCAGGGAGGATGCCGGCTTGATCGGAACCAAAGAAGGCTGTGCGGAAGGCGAATGCGGAGCATGTACGGTTTTCTTGGATGGTGTAGCTGTCATGAGCTGCCTTGTTCCGGCTGCGCGAGCACACCTTGCTGATATTGTAACTATTGAGGGTTTAGCCCATGGTGGTCAATTGCATCCTGTCCAGCAGGCTTTTATCGATGAGTTAGCCGTTCAATGTGGATATTGCATACCGGGATTTATTATGTCAGCTGCCAAGCTTTTGGAAGAACGCACTGAACCATCCATTGTTGACATAAAACAAGCCATAACGGGCAATCTATGCCGCTGTACGGGTTACTATTCCATTGTCCGAGCGATCGAACATGCTGCGAAAATGAATCCAATAAACCAGGATAACGGAGGGGTCTGATGGGAAAATACGACAAATATAATCCTCAAAGCCATATGGCAGAAACGCCTTGGAAGATTCACCCAGTCTGGCGAGGCATCGGGTGCCTGATGATCTTGATCATTCCAATCTTGGCTTTTGCGGGTGCCATATTGGTTGTTCAAGAGAATGCTCGCCAGAAATGGGTGCCCATCCCGGCTGAATTGTCACAGAGTATGACCTTACCTATATTTGGAACCGTGGAAAGTGTCCTGGCGGTTGTTATTGTTGCTGTGCTGTTGGCATTAATCGGATTTGGGGCAATGACAATCATCTATTCGCTTGTCTATAGTGTAATCGGTCCACCTAAGTATGGGCCCAAGGATGCCCCACCAATTCACCAGAAGCCTAATAGTCGACGGAGGAGATAGTTGGAACGAACTGTACCCAGAACCGCATCCGAAGAAGTTGAGTTATACATCCGGACGTATTATTCCCTTCTTCGAACAACTGACGAAATAAAAATCCAAACGCTTGAAGAAGTCCACGCAGGGATGAAATCACTCCTGCATCATGGCGCGCGAGATTTTTCGCCAGATTTATCCGCCTTGATTTACAGTGTATTGCGGCTGCCTAATTGCATGGCGGACATCCGGTTGGTTGTTTTAGGGCAGAGCGAGGAGGTATTCGAACGAGCAGGTTACCATATTGGAGAAAACTGGCAATCTGTTTCAGCGCGCGCTCGACGTAGGAGGTGTTTCTACGATGGCGAAGATACTTTAATTTGTTTTATTGCCAGCCGGTCTGATATAGATGATGTGATTCCTTTACTTGCTGCGTACCAGATTGAGTGGAATAAGATGCATCTTCTGCTCCAGAAATCATCCCTGCAATGGGCTCAAAGTACTATTGGTAGTAATGATCGCTCGATCAAGTCACTGAGTAAGGCATTGGGAATTACCGAGAATGAAGTGCAACGCTTGAATGAGATCTGGGGTGATCAATTCGCGACGAATATTACAAAAATTGCTGCCCAACCCTGTGAACTGGGTGTAAGGTTGCTTAGCGGCTCTTTAAGCGAATATCGAAGAGCTACTCATTCCTGGTGGGAAAATATCCGCGGAGAAGTTCCAGATCTGCATAACCGACCGGTTTACTTTATCTCGAGCAACCCTCATAGCGTATTTAATCTCCTCTCGGGTTTTGCCTTAATAAAAGAAAAAGATTTGATTGAATATCTAGAAGGGTCCGAGGACGAGGAACTTGCTTACGAGTGGTCAGACATTCAAAAAAGTGCCGTTCCATCCAGTCGCGAGAATTTCTTCTACTATGTGTTAAAGAAATTTCAAAACACATCCCGAGGTAAATATCTGATTTCGGAGCAGTTTGATTTTGAACGTGATCTCGGTTTACTGCGAGTTTGGAACGAGCGCTGTTTTGATCTCGAAGCCCAATTAGTAGATTTGAAGAGTTTAAAGTGGGATGTCGTTGACCCACGATTATTCACATCACCTCTCCAAAACAGCCTTTATAAGCTGTCAAAGAGTGATGCTTTGATCTTGAACGTCGATTATCCGCTCGGTTTATCAGCTTACAACGTACTAAGCGAGGTAGCCGAGCATGTTGGCTCGGTATTGGGGGTATATATCATTGGGAAGGCGGCTACATTGAATGGCGTCGTTGGTGATGTCATGATCCCAAACGTCGTCCACGATGAGCACTCACAGAATACTTACCTCTTTCATAACCCATTTTCGGCGGCAGATGTATCACCTTACCTGGTTTATGGTACAGTCCTGGACAATCAGAAATCGGTTACCGTATTGGGGACATTCTTACAGAATGAGCGGTATATGGATATTTTCTACCGGGAAGGTTATACGGACATCGAGATGGAGGCAGGACCTTATCTGTCAGCAATTTACGAAATGGTGCGACCAAAACGCCACCCTGTGAATGAATTCATTAATCTTTACGGGTTGCCCTTTGATTTGGGGCTGATCCATTATGCGTCTGACACCCCGCTGAATAAGGGAAAGAACCTGGGCGCTGGTAATTTATCATATTATGGGATGGACTTAAGTTATGCTGCCGCAATAGTGATTCTTCAGCGGATTTTTTCTCTAGAGTTGGAGCGGTTGAGCTAGCGGATAATTTACTCGCGCTGGTTATTACTGGATACTTCTCGATCCGCAATCAGCAAAGCCTCATCCAATATGGCAAATCCATCAGCCAATTGATCTTGTGTGATAATGAGCGGGGGGATAACTAATATCGTATGCCAGTGGGTATAGAAATATAAACCTTGATCCAGTGCGAATTTTCGGAGAGTTTGCATTTCAGCAGTAATTCTGTTGAAGGGTGTAAATGGCTGTCGTGTTTGCCGGTCTTTTACTAACTCGATGATACCAAACAGGCCAATCGAACGTACATCACCCACCGATGGGTGCTGCTCCCCAAGATCGCTTAGCATACGATGAAAAATCGGTGCGATAGCTGCGGTTTTCTCAACCAGATGATCCTCTTGGAGGACCTGAATGTTCGCGGCTGCCGCGACGAGAGAGAGAGGATGCGAATTGTAGGTCAAACCTGCTTCGTAGACGCGTTCGTTAAAGAATTCGGCTATCTCTGGGCGCATTGCTACTGCCCCTAAAGGTGCGTAGCCGGACGTTAATCCTTTCGCCATTGTCATTAGATCTGGAACGACATCCCAGTGATTCACTGCGAACCAAGCTCCAGTTCGACCAAACCCGCTCATCACCTCATCAGCAATCAGCAAGATACTATAGCGATCACATATCTCGCGGACTCCCTGCAGATATCCTTCTGGTGGGATAATAATTCCATTAGTGCCCGTGACCGGTTCGACCAATACAGCAGCAATCGTTTCGGGCCCTTCCAAGGTAATGATCTCCTCAAAATGATTTAAGTAGTCTTGCGAGAAATCCTTTTCAGAGATATCGGGTATCGTACGGTGAAATGTAGAGCGGTAGCGATATGGGTCCAGGAAGTGGACAACACCTGGCATCAAATTTGGTTCCCAAGCCCAGCGGCGCGGATCACCCGTCAAGGCCATGGCACCGGCACTGGCACCATGGTAAGAGCGGTAGCGAGTTAGTATTTTGTGGCGACCTGTATACGCTCGGGCAAGTTTGACAGCATTTTCATTGGCATCTGCTCCACCTAAGGTGAATAAAAACCGATTAAGGTCGCCCGGCGTGACTGCCGCGAGCATTTTGCCCAATATCGCCCGTGGTTTTGACGCCATCGGAGGTCCAGCGAAGGGGAGCTCTTGCAGCTGCTGAGTCATAGCATTAATAACTCTTTCATCCCCGTGTCCAATATTGACACACATGACCATTGAATTGAAATCGAGATACTTTTTTCCGCTGACATCCCAGAAATATACCCCCTTTGCCTTGACTACCGGGATGGGGTCTACATGTGCTTGAGCCGACCACGTCCAAAAACTATGCTCGCGGGACAACTCAGCGATTTGGTTATCATTGATATCAAACATTTCACCCTCGCTGTGGATGGATAGATGTCTTCACGTGCAATTATAGCTTGACATCGAGTAGATAGTTTAATAAATTTTTCCTAACCGACCGGTCGGTTAGGAAATTCGGAGGCAGCCATGGATGAAGACCTACACATGTGGATGGAAATCATCTTCAGTTTCGCTTAATTAGTGGTGATTTGGGGTTTGGTTATCACGATGATAAGCAAACGAGGCGATGTTGCCCCAAAGGGTCGCAAGACGGCCGCGTTGGTGACCTGGGCTTATGCTCTCTTGGCCCTCGGTGACACTGGGCATGTTGGTTTCCGATGTATTGGCATACGCATTGGGCAGTCTCGAGGTTCCAATAAGCGTCCTTGGAGACCAGATAGGCTTGGGGGGATCGGGGTATTATCTACAGCGATTACTGTGACCGTATTTTATATGCTCAGCGTGATTTTATGGCATGAACGTTTCAAAAAGTATTGTGGATGGTTTGGTTATCTCCTGCTTGGGGCAAGTGTAATCCGGTTCATTATCGTGTTGTTCCCAATGAATATATGAAACAGTGTCGTGCCGCCCCAACCCTGGTCATTGATCCGTAATTTACCTTTGAAACTGCAAGGGATTGTGTGTGGCACACTAATTTTTGCGCGATGCCATTAAACCAGATGACCGAACATTCTTCTGGATAGGTATAATAATTCTGGTATCATATCCCCGCTGTATCCCTGTTAGCCTTCTCGTCCAGCAAATGCTACTCATCGGGATGTTGATGATTCAAAAGACGATGGCTTATCTTGCTGTAGGATTCCTGGCATATTATGGTTTGTATAAAGTTCCACAGGATTCAGAGATAGGTGTGATTTCTGAAAGCCCCATCTAAATTAATGATAATAATAGGAGGAATCTAGCAATGTATTCAGTCGTATTATCGCTCCACAATATTTTTCGTTGGGTAGCATTAATCCTGGGCGTCTTGGCTGCTGTTAAGGCATGCTTGGGTTTGTTCCAGGGCACAGAATGGACCGAGCTCAACCGGAAATTCGGCTTGTATTTTACGATCTCAATAGATATCCAACTACTGCTGGGTTTGGTGCTATACTTTGTCCTCAGCCCAATCACTACTGTAGCGGTTCGGGATTTTGGCACTGCGATGAGTAACTCCGGGATACGTTTCTTTGCGTTCGAACATGCTCTCATGATGCTGCTGGCAGTAGTATTTGCACACCTTGGATCCGCACTACCAAAACGCGTAGATGAATCGAAAGCCAAACACCGCCGGGCAGCCATTTGGTTCACATTAGCAGTTCTAGCCATGCTCATGGGAATTCCATGGATGCGACCGCTCTTGCCAGTATTCTAAATTTCATTTTTGCACTGGTTACACTAAAATCATAAAGGCACGCCAGACAATGGAATTGATTTTGCGTGTCTTTTTGCCGCAATGATGATGTCATCAATACCCGATACTGGATTCTTGCAAGAACGATTATTATCCGTTGCTCAAGAACTGTTTATTGAGTATGAGTATCACGGGTTGGCAGTTCGCAAAATATCCGAAGCTGTAGGGGTTTCGAAAGCATCCTTATATTATTATTTTAGAGATAAAGAGCAGCCATTTCTTGCAGGACTATACGCCTACTTTGATGAAATGGAAGCTTTTATAGATTCTTTAAACAATAAGCGAAGCACAGTCAGGCAACGTATCAAATCCTTGATTCAGTATATACTCTCCCAACCTCCATCAAACCGTGCAATGATCCGCCTGGCAAACCAGGAAATGCCGCATTTGACTCCTAATATTGCCAAGGAGCTTGCCGCGACGTATGATGCGAAGTTCCTAAAAAAGATTCAGAAAATTATCATTGAAGGTATACGTGCTGGCGAGTTGAGACATATTGATGCCCCGACTGCCAGCTGGTTATTATTGGACATGCTCTACCCTTTTACATATTCTTCACTTCCTGGTGCACACTTTTCTCTTGATGAGCTCGCTGAAGAGATTAGCACTGTGTTTTATTATGGCGTGAGCCTATTGGATGGGTAGCGAGGTTGCTTAACCCGACCAAATATTTCTCGAATCAAATATTTCCCTTGGAATAACTTAATTGCGCCGCAACAGACCTCCGGGAAATGGTGGATGAGGAATTGTTGGATAAATCGAATCGGTATGCATGGGGAGCAGCTCTATTCGCTGTAATTGCTTGGGGAGCATCATTCATTGCGACTAAAATCGTCTTAAGAGAGTTGAATCCAGCCAGTGTGATCTGGTTGAGGAGCCTTTTAGGCACAATGGTATTAGGGGGGATCTTGTTTCACCGGCGCCAACCAATCCGCATAAATCGTAATCAACTTTTGTATTTGGGTTTACTCGGTTTTCTAGGTGTCACACTCCATCAATGGCTGCAGTCTTTCGGCCTGATCACTGCCCAAGCAGCTACCACTGCATGGATTATTGCCATCGTACCAGTATTCATTGCTTTGTTAGGATGGATATTCTTAAAGGAAAGACTTTTAGGGCTGCAGATTTTTGGCATCATCGTCGCTGTGCTGGGTGTGCTTCTTGTGGTAAGTGGTGGTGATTTATTTGCGATTTTCAGAGGCAGTTTTGGTGTGATAGGTGATTATTTCATCCTGATCAGCGCACTCAATTGGGCGATCTTCTCCGTCCTTTCAAGACGCACTCTGCTTGAAAATCCGTCCGCTGTGATGATGTTTTATGTTATGACTTGGGGTTGGTTGTTCGCAACAGTATTTTTATTTCGCTGTCAAGAAATCCGCCTAATAAGAAGTATGTCATTACAGGGATGGTTAGCCATCGGATTCCTTGGAATTGTATGCTCTGGGTTGGCATATGTCGCGTGGTATTATGCTCTAAAGAAACACACTGCATCACAGGTTGGCGTATTCCTTTACCTTGAACCTCTCGCAACGTTGGGTCTTGCAGCCGTACTGTTGGAAGAAGCTATTACAATCGCTTCAATCGCGGGTGGTATTTCCATTCTGTTTGGGGTATGGTTGGTTAACCGAGTGGACACCTGATGTGAATCGAGTTTGTCAGACAATAACTACCATCTCTAATATCTGTTTATTCTTAGTTTTCTTAGATGGTTTCTATTTATCCAGATGAGAGTATGAAGCAAAAGACCCTTAGCATAATTGTTATTGTGGCAACTGCTTACGTGGCTGCGCAGATATTAGCTGATATTGCTAGCCTGCGGATATTATTCATTGCAGGGTTCAGTATAGATGCCGGGACAATAGTTTACCCACTGACATTTACGCTGCGTGATCTGGTGCATAAGACTGCTGGCATCATTACCTCTAGGGTATTGATTGTCACAGCCGCGGTGATAAACATATTTATGGCTGCATTATTCTGGGTCGTTTCCGTATTGCCAGCTGATCAGTCAGTTGGTTCGCAGCTTCAATTTGGGGCTGTCTTGTCACCGGTTTGGCGGATAGTCTTTGCGTCTATTATTGCGGAGGTTGTCGCTGAATTTACTGATAGTGAAGTGTATCAACGTTGGGTAGACCGAGCAGGCAATCGTTGGCAGTGGGGCAGGGTTTTATCATCGAATGCCATCGCGATACCAGTGGATAGTCTCTTGTTTACCGCGATTGCCTTCGGAGGGGTGTTACCGATTGCCGTCGTGGTGAGCATTTTTTGGTCAAACGTCATTGTTAAAGGGGCGACAACCATCATCAGCATTCCACTCATATATATCGTACCTGAGCTGCCAAAACATGAATTGAATGGGAACAAACAAATCTCGGAAACCTAGTGCTTTGTAAAGAATGAAAGTTTCATACGATATCCGAGTTAATACGCCCTTGACAATGCATAAAGTGTTCCGTTGGCACTCTTATTCATAATAAACACTCAAATTTGACGGAACACTAGATAAAGAATTTTGGATTTATATAAGATAAGGTAAGTAATATGGGTGAGATCACCCATGACATGCCTCGAGTTGTTATTACCGGAATAAAAGAGCTATCTCCACTCGGATCGTTGGACGCTCATCGGCATAGGTTGAGCGCTGGGATATCTGGTTATTGATCAATTACCCTTTTTCTCCAGTAAACCTAGGTGTTATGACAGCAGGGAAAGTTGATTTTGACTCAACTGGTCGAGTAGGTTTAGCAAATTGTTCATGTACGACCGGCAGCATGAATCATGGTGGCAGCTGGCAACAGGTGAAGGGATTATTGGTGAGTTAAGTGGGTAGAATTGCTTTATTACCCAGCAACTATAATCTCCTGGGAAGAGTATAAGTGCACATATTCGGATGACATTGTCTATCGTGTGGTAATGCTTCTGAAGATCTTACAGTCGCAATCCATAAACGTTGAATACTTTGGTGCTAGGTTGGAATAAGTTGTAGCCATCAACCATTTTTGGTTTTATTGGGCAGCGTATAAACCCGATACAAGGATTTCCTGCCCCTGATAAAGTAACCGGTAAAACTCGCGAGATCGTTATTAGAATATTGAGGAATACTCAGATGGCATAGGCGTCATGGTCATGCCTTTGCTAACTTATCTAAGGTTTTGACAATTTATTTTGTAGGAACGAAAAGCTAGTGCTCTGTTCGCCTAAGTGTTATCAGGAGTAATTAGACCTTTCATGATCATACCAAGTGTATAATCAGATCAGGTACTGCACGCAACTTACAACAGGAGGATTGTGGATGTCTGGAATTGGTAAATCTGCAACCAGGATTGATGCCCTCGGTAAGGTAACCGGAAAAACTTTATTCCCCGGCGATATCAATATGTCAAACCAAGCGTATATGAAGATATTGTTTGCGAACCGACCACATGCCATTGTAAAGCGTATCGACACCTCAAAAGCGGAAGAAATCAAGGGTGTTCTTGCCATATTCACCGCGAAAGATGTGCCAGTCAATGAGTATGGCCTCAATATCATGGACCAACCTGTCTTATGCGGCCCTGGCTCAAGCAAACCCTTCTGTGATCGAGTGCGTTTTGTCGGTGATCAGATCGCCGTAATAGCAGCGGAAAGTGAATCTATCGCGGATAATGCGCGGAAATTGATCGAGGTAGATTATGAAGATTTACCGTTGGTTATCGATCCAGACATAGCAAGACATGCAGATGCAGAACTACTCCATCCTGAACGTGGTTCTAATACCTTTTGCCATTATCGCATCCGGAAAGGCGATGTTGAGAAAGCTTTCTCCGAATCTGAAGTCATAATCGAAACAGAATATCGCACACCCGCGCAGGAACATGCGTATCTACAGCCTGAAGCAGGCCTTGGATATATCGATGAAGAGGGGCGTGTAACCGTACACGTGGCAGGACAGTGGGCGCACGAAGATCAACATCAGATCGCGCATGCATTAGGCATAGATGAAGATCGGGTGCGTGTAATCTATGCGGCTATCGGTGGTGCTTTTGGCGGGCGTGAGGATATGTCTGTGCAGATTGTTTTAGCACTTGCCGCTTGGCGTCTGCACCAGCGTGGAATAGAACGCCCGGTGAAAGTGATCTGGAGTCGTGAAGAATCGATTATCGGACATAATAAGCGGCACCCATATATTTTACGATCCAAGTGGGGCGCATCACAGGAAGGAAAGATCTTAGCCGCGGAGGTCGAAATCGTCGCAGATGGGGGAGCTTATGCGTACACCTCAACGAAAGTCCTTGGCAATGCTACCCTGATGTGTACAGGCCCATACGAGATTCCTAATGTAAAGGTCAATTCTTATGCTGTCTATACTAACAACTTACCTGGCGGTGCTTTCCGAGGATTTGGCGGCCCGCAAGGGGCTTTTGCAGCTGAGAGTCAGATGAATAAACTGGCTGAAGCGTTGAAGATCGACCCTGTTGAGCTCAGGATGCGAAATGTCATCCGGGAAGGTTCATTACTAAGTGTTGGTACTCCGCTTCCAAAGGGTGTCAGTATGCCGCAGGTCATCGAAAATTGTGCAGATGCAGCAAGCTGGGAGAAGACAGAAAAAGGATGGATGAGATCTCAATATCGGATAAAGCGAGAAAATTCATCCATCGCGCAGCATAAGAAACGAGGTTGGGGTTTTGCATGCGCGTTTAAAAATGTGGGTTTTTCTTTTGGATACCAAGAAAACAGCTGGGCGACTGTTGTATTGCATGGTGGTGCGGAGATTGAGCAAGCGATTGTCCACCATGCTGGTGCTGACGTGGGTCAAGGTGCTCATACGGTAATGGCTCAGATGGCTGCAGAAGCTCTTGGTATCCCAAATGAAAAAGTTGCTATGGTCGTATCGGATACAGCTGTAACTGATAATTCCGGGAGTGTGTCGGCTTCACGGATGACATTTATGTCGGGCAACGCGATCAAAGGGGCGTGTGAGCAAGCAAAGTTAAGTTGGAACGATGAAGAACGTCCTGTGATCGCGACTTATCAATATCGTGCCCCAAAGACCACACCATACGACCCGAAAACTGGAAAGTCGGATCCAAATGTATCTTACGGATACGTCGCACAATATGTTGAGGTTGAGGTTGATATTGAGACCGGACATATCAATATACTGGATGTTATTACTGCGGATGACGTTGGTAAAGCCGTGAATCCAGCCCAAATACATGGTCAGGTAGAAGGTGCCGTGGTGCAAGCGGCGGGATATACTTTATTGGAGAATTTTATTCAAAATGAGGGCTATGTAGCGACCCAACACTTATCCACTTATCTTATTCCGACCATCCTTGATATACCAGAAGAAGTGCATTCATTGATTCTTGAATACCCGGATCCGCGTGGTCCGTGGGGTGTGAGAGGCATGGGTGAAATGCCTTTTTTGCCCTTAGCTCCAGCGGTGATTGCTGCTGTGAAAAATGCGGTTGGCGTCTGGTATGATGACTTCCCACTAATTCCAGAACGGGTTTTGCTGGGTTTAAGAAGTATCGAAGAATGAAACTTATCCTCATCCAAGGCGGGGGCGATTTAGCAAGTGGAGTCGCTTACCGGTTGGTTCAGTGTGGATTTCCAGTACTAATTACAGAACTTCAAGCTCCCCTCGCGGTCCGCAGAAAAGTGTCTTTTGCTCAAGCTATGTATGATGGGCAAGTCATGATAGAAGGTATAGTAGGTAAACGGATTGAAGATTATCATGCAATAGACATGATTATGGAAACGATATCAGATGGCAATATACCAGTCGTAAATGACTCTAATGGAAAAGCACTCGACTCATTAGAACCAATTGTGCTGATCGACGCCCGTATGAGTAAAAGACACAAGGGCATTTTCCCTGATGCAAGGTTAGTGATTGGATTGGGACCAGGTTTTTTCGCCGGAGAAAATTGTCATGTGGCTATCGAGACTAAACGGGGGCATATGTTAGGCAGGGTAATCCGCAATGGTGGCCCAGAGCAGGATACGGGGATACCTGATCGGGTATTGCAGTACCATGAAGAACGTGTTCTGAGAGCGCCCGCAGAGGGTACACTTGTGCCTTTTGCAGGCATTGGTGATCACTTGGAACCAAACCAAATGATTGCCGAAATTGGTGGTAACCCAATCCTTGCGCCGTTTTCCGGTGTACTCAGAGGTATCGTACATCCCAATGTCCTAATTCGCAAAGGGATGAAAATCGGGGATATCGACCCTCGTGACGAGCCGTTATATTGCCATTTGATATCTGAAAAGGCTTTGGCTATTAGCGGAGGGGTATTAGAAGCAATTCTCTCACACCCGGATATTAGAACTGATTTGTTGGCATGTCCTTCCTAATTCGGTATGACGCCCAGAACTGCTTTTGAAACATTCAATAAAGCTTGATTATGGATCTCATCAGGGCATTACGAATTCAGCAGAATACCCGTATGGCGCTTATTGGATCCGGAGGAAAAACATCTGTTCTAAGAAAAATAGCCCAGCAAGCTAAACATCCCATTCTAGTAACGACCTCTACGCATATAGGAGGTTGGCAACTCGGATTCGCCAATCACCATGTCACTGTTACCGATCGTCAAGATATCGTCGAGGAAGAAATTGCCAAGCTGCAGGGGGTAATATTATTTACAGGGAAGATTTCAGATGATGGTCGTGCTGATGGATTAGGTGGGGATTGTTTAAGAAGAGTTTTTGAGATCGCGGAATCCTTGAATTATCCACTCATAATCGAAGCAGACGGCTCTAGGCAGAAACCGATCAAGGCACCCGCTGATCATGAACCGGTAATTCCGGATTTTATCAACTATGTGGTTGTTTGTGTAGGTATGTCAGCCATCGGTATGCCTATATCCCCAGAGTGTGTTCACCGACCGGTGCGGTTCAGTGATGTTACTGGTTATGATATTGGTTCACCGATTGTCGCCGATACGATCATGAAATACCTCGTTCACCAAGAAGGTGGTCTAAAGAATATTCCTAAAAATGCACGCCGTGTTGTACTGCTAAATCAAGCTGCAAATGAATCTTTGCAAGCGATCGGATTTTCTATGAAGAGTGATTTGCTGCAACACTATGATTCTGTAATTTTAGCTTGCCTGGAAAACGTTGACCAATTTTGTAGAAATGAGAGTCACAAACACGGGATACAGTTATTGGGTGAATCAAAGCAAGTGCAAGATGATATTTATGCTGTCTTTGAACATATCGCAGGTGTTGTGCTGGCTGCAGGCGGTTCTACTCGTCTTGGTAGTCCGAAACAGGTTTTAGAGTGGCGCAGGGAACCATTCGTGCGGCATGTTGTCCGGGCTGCAAAAAGTGCCGGTTTAGAGCCGGTAGTTGTTGTTACTGGTGCTGAAGCAGAACAAGTAAATTTGGCTTTGATGGATGAAGAAGTCAAGATTAGACATAATCCTTCATGGCTATTGGGCCAATCTAGTTCAGTAAAGAGAGGTCTTGAAAATCTACCTAGGAATTGCGGAGCGGTTGTATTCTTGCTTGTAGACCAACCACAAATATCTATCAACCTAATTCGCTCACTGATTGCTGAACACACTAAACAACTTCCGGCAGTTGTCGCTCCCATCATTGATGGTGAACGAGGAAACCCAGTTCTCTTTGATCGGGATACTTTTCAAGAGTTGGCAGAATTAACCGGTGAAACTGGCGGTCGGGCGATTTTCCATAAATATCCAGTGACCTGGATCCCTTGGATCGATGCCCAGCAAAAGGTCGATATCGACACCCTAGAAGATTATTATTGGTTTCTCAGGAATATGGAATGATTAAGAGCTTGATCGATAAAACGATTTTCGGCCTTATATTTTGGAAAAAATATCTACTTCCAGATTATTCTAATAGGTGGGGCTGAAAGAATGGGAAATTATGATTGCTTGGGCGCATTTCTAAAAAGGATAGCTAGGAAAGTTGAAATACACATGATTATCGTGCGATTTGGAAAACAAACGAATTTAACGAAGAGCGAAATGATGAAGAGGATATTCGTCAGATCGATGCATGGTGATATACTTTATTTAGGTGCGAATGAGCAAATAATTATTCATGTCTGTAATCCGAGCATTTATCGCTATTGAGATGCCGTCAGAGATCCAAGCTAGTCTTGATAATGTCTCTGCAAACCTCGCTGCAGAACTCGCGGGTATTCCAATTCGTTGGATTCCAGCTATAAATATCCATTTGACATTAAAATTCTTGGGAGATGTATCGATCTCTAATATCGAATTGTTGAAAGAAATATTATCCGCGGAAGCGGATTTGCATACTGCATTTGAAATCAGTGTTGGCGATTTGGGGGCATTCCCATCCCAAAGTAGACCGCGAGTGCTCTGGGTGGCAGTACAAGCTCCACCCGCATTACAGTCTATTCGAAGCGGATTGGAAAAAGAAACCGCGCGGATTGGATACGCTCGTGAGAAGCGCCCTTTTTCACCCCATCTAACACTCGGGCGCGTTTCACGAAACGCCAACTCAAGAGAAGTCCGTAAAGTGTGGGAAGTTTTGAGTAGCCACACCGTTGGATTTTTAGGAGCTGCTAGGGTTCAGGATCTACATTTATTCCGCAGTGATTTAAAACCAGGCGGCGCAGTCTACACAAAACTATTTTCAGCGGGCCTGAAACCCGAAGATTAAACAATATATGAGTAAAGCAAACAATACATTGTGAGAGGTGAAACCTGGACGGTTTAGAACTTTCAAGAACAATTGTAGATGCATTGGAAGAGAGAAAAGGGGAAAATATCATTATCCTTGATATACAACGACAAGCGATATTTGCAGAATATTTTGTTATCTGTTCGGGCACCAGCAATCGGATGCTGGATGCACTCGCGGACGCCGCGATGGGTATCGTAAAAGCTAACTATCGTTTGAAGGGTCGTATTGAGGGCAATGCACATGAAGGTTGGATTTTGGTCGATTTCGGCAACGTGATCCTGCATTTATTCTCTCCTGATCGGAGGGATTATTACCGATTAGAAGAGCTCTGGAGTGAAGGAAAAACACTGCTGCATCTGCAGTAGGTATAGTTCTATTTAGAATTCATAAACTATAAAGCCTCCTGACATTTCTAGATGTCTGTTGAGGCTCAAAAGCGATATTTGATGGGGGAATTAACCATTCCTACTTGAGTTATTAATTTGCAAAAAAGTCGGGAATAGGATAACAGACCATCATCTCCAGCAATCAATAGAACAAATAAATTGTTGGGGATTATACGCTAAGGAGAGGGGTCAACTTTCCTATCGATGGAACACATAATTTATCGATTTCACACCAGCCAGAAAGGGTGATGAATTTAATGTTAGCTCCTCCTCAGGGGGAATTAAACACACAGTTATTCGAGTTATACATACCAAGTCAAAGAAAAACTCATAAGCTATTTTCAACACTCGAGAGATCACGTAAGCCGCAATAGTTAATGACTTAACCCACAAGATATCGATATCAAAGACCGCTAATCTAGTGAGCAGTAGACCGATAATTTAGTGATTCGGGCGAGTACCCAATTTGGTTTATTCGTCTGTATATACTGCAGGTGGGTAATGATGAATTTGCTACACTTACACTAGCTTGAAGTGAAAGTTATCAAATTGTGATATACGATACTCAATACAAATAGGATTATTGATGGATGATTATCAGTCTTCAGGCGAGCTGATGATCTTTGAAAGTGTTGCGTAACTATTTATAGTGTAGAGTAGTTTGTGTCAATAGATACCTTTGTACATGCCTCCATCGACGTTTAACATAACCCCGGTAATATACGATGCGGCTGGAGATAATAGGAATACTGCAGCCTTGGCGAACTCTTCTGGTGTGGCCAATCTTCCTAAGGGACTCTCTTGGGCTTGCCTTTTGATTTCTTCATTTATGTCGGTTTGATTACTGCGAGCCCGGTAATCCATGAGTTCATACACTCTTTCAGTGATAGTCCAGGCGGGAAGTATTGAGTTAAATCTGATGCCATCTGAACCTAATTCAAGCGCTAAGGATTTTGTCAAACCCACCGTCGCTGCTCGGATGCTGTTAGAGAGCACAAGGTTAGGAATTGGTTGTTTCACGGAATACGACGTTATGGTTAGTACGCTCGGACAACTTAATTCACGCAAATAAGGGAGTGCTGAGCGTATTAAGCGAACATGGCTTAGGAATGAGAGTTCTACTGCGCTCTGCCATGTCTCGTCGTCGAAGGATTCGAATTTCCCCACGGGAGGTCCGCCCAAATTAGTAACCAATAAATCTAATCCACCAAAATCTTCTACGATCAAGTCAATTATCTTTTTTGGAGTAGTTGGTGTGGAAACATCCCCCTGATAGGATCGCACTATGCTTTCAGTTTTAGCAGCGATATTATTCACAGCTCGATTGAGGTTCTCCAGATCACGGCTATTAATCGCAACCTGGCACCCTTCGATTGCCAAAGCTTGTGCCGTAGCAAATCCTAATCCTCGACTCGCTCCGGTGACCAGGGCAATTTTATTCTTAAGGTTTAAATCCATTTCAGTTCTCCGAAATTCTGTTATTTTCAGATTTTTGATGGGTGCTCTTCAGCAAATCAATTCAATAATTTCTAAGAGTTTTGGTGATTCGAATAATATTTTGATGACAAGTGTCTCGTCAAATTTGATTGTTTAGTAAGAATTGATTGTAAGCGGAATACTTTAAGCTTTTTCAAGGGTGTAGTTACTCGGCTATCGAAGGTAACTTTCATCTTTGTCAAAGAACTTGTGATGAAATATTCGAGGCTTATATAATCAGAGTAGTTCAATGGATTCGTCGACAACGCAGATATCGGGCCAGCTTGTTTCAATCCATGGAACAATCTTTTGCAGCCGATTTCGGGTGTAATCATTGTTGTTGCTGACTGTCGTACAGGCGATTACTGAATTTTGCCATGTATCATTGTGATCCACCTCCGCGGCTGAGATATTAAATTCTTTTCTAAGCCGTAGCAATAAAGGTTTTAGCCGTGAGCGTTTTTCCTTTAACGAACGACATCCCGGGAGGTGCAAAAGTAGTATCAGCAAGCCTACTGACATGAGAACCACAATATGTTAATGATATACCTAAAGTATAATATCCATTATGGATAATAACAATAATTTAAAAATTTGGGTATTAGTCATAGGTCTTTTAGTCGTGTTTGCAATGTCCGCGTTCGGTGTGTTTTCTGTAATTCGAGCAACGTTTCAGCAAACCCAGCAGGCAATGGCACCGGTGGAAGCCTTAACAAGTGATATGGCTACTCAAGTTGCTCAGGTCCTACATCCCACTCCGACCGTGATCCCAGATCCGATCACAATCATTCATGGTGTGCGTGCATTATCACGCCTGGAGACAATCCAATATTCTATAGAAAAAGTGATCACTGCTGAAGTAAGCCCGGGCACATTGGAAATCTTATTTGGTGATAGATTATTGTTTGTTGGGCATGGTGTTGTTATAGCCGGTTTGGATTTGGAGAATATTGAACCAGAGGACTTATGGGTGCGAGAGGGTGTCCTATATGTCCGCCTCCCAGAACCTGAAATATTTATCGCTACACTCGATAATGACAAATCCTATGTATACGACCGGGAAACAGGTCTGCTGACCCATGGAGACACAAATCTTGAAACGACAGCCCGCCAAGTTGCCGAAGCAGAAATTGAAAAGGCAGCCTTAGAGGATGGAATATTGGTCCAAGCGCGCACGAATGGCGAAAATTATCTATATCGCCTATTCATGGATTTAGGATTTCCGGAAGTTATATTTGTGGATCCAGAGGGACCTATCGAGTAGGCCAATTGAGGGCGTATCTTCACCCTAACAGCGTTGGTTCCATTCCGGAGTCTCGTATTTATCTGCAAGCAATTTTTCTGCTGTGGAAATTTCCAAATCGGAGAGATTCTCTAGATTGAGTTTTAAGTTCAGCGCTTTTTCAAAAGCATGAATAAAGGCCTGTGCAGTACGATCCCAGCTCACTTTTTTCCCTAGAGAAATTTCAATAGTAGTTGCACGATCATAGAGCCGGTTGGCTGCTGCAGCACGTTGAGTCTCATCTTGATACACAAGCACCTTAGTTATGCGAGTGATATCCCCAGTAAGTGGTATCGTTCCATGCTGCAGCACAGCTCCTTTCCGGCGTGCCTGTGCACTGCCAACCAACTTTTTTCTATTGACAGTTATTTCATAATTTGATGGTTCTTCAAAGCATACTGGGGCTGATACAACGTTTTGATCTGACCTGGATGGCAATTCTTGTGCCTCTGCTTGAATACCCAGAGAGCACAGCGCTGATAATAAAGCGTTCGATAAACGCCGATAGCTTTCAAGAACACCACCATCTAGACGTGGTTCATCATTTAAACCAATAACTGCGTAGGTTAATTCATCGCCATGCAGTATAGCCCGGCCTCCTGTTGGGCGCCTCACATAATGCCACCCATGCATGATGAGGTTTTCGAAATCAATGTCACGAACGGGCTGCGCATAGCCCAAAGACAAGCAGGCAGGAGACCAAGCGTATAATCTTAATGTCGGCGGCACCAGACCTTTGGCTGAGGCATTCAATATTGCCTCATCCACAGCCATGTTCCAAGCTCCAGCGGCAGGAGGGTGGATGATCAATCGCCAACGAGTTGTAGATTGAAATTCTCTTAATGACCGATCAATCATTGATGATAAACCAGTCATTACTATGATGGTGTTGGGTATGGATCATAAGGCGTAATCGTAGGGTAGATTGTTGAGCCTGGATAAGGTTCAGATGTGGCTGTGATAGTAGGTGACAAAGGCGGCGTCGCAGATGCGGCAGTTGGACTTGGTGTATAGGTCGCCGGAGTACCTGAAGGAGTGGTTGTTGGGTTAGGAGAGGCTGTTGCGGTGCGCGTGGGTGTAATCGTTGGGGTGGCTGGTATTCCGACACCTTCAAGTTTTAAACGTGCCATGGTAGTGAACGGGCTCTTTGAGTAATCCCACCATAGGCTCAGATAGGCTTCTATCGCGCTGGATCTAGCATCCAGTAGTTCATTTACCAAACCCAGTATATATAAATAAAGGTCGCATGTCCAAGTTGGTTTGCAGAGTAAACCGGGATTATCTTCTAAGTTGATGAGCTCCTTTTTGATAGTTGCTGGTTTTTCGCCCTTGAAAAACCTAAGCACAATAGAATCGAGAGCTTCCTCAAATCGGTTCGGATAGAATTGGGGCAGTATTGAATATTCTAAAAATGGCTCAAGTGTATTATCAAGACGACCGATTTGAAAGGCAATATGCCCTTCAAGTAGCACAACAGGAGGGCTGGTCTCTTGATCATAATATTCAATCGAAGGTTTGTTCGTGTCTACCTGTGATATGTAAAATGCTTTTAACCCAGCCGTGTAGGGAACTATTATCCAGTTCTCTAATTTTTCAATTGGACGATGGCGTACTGTTAGCCATATTTCTCTTGTGTCGTCCAAATCGAAATCAAAATACCCTGATGACCGTTGGCTTACGCCGTTATCCCAAAGGAATGATAATATATCTGGGAAAGCCGTGTATGGCTGGCTCTCAATTAGGTATGTTAATGCAGATTTTGCTTCACAGAGCGGCGATATGATACATGCTTTATAAATGTCGGTATCTACTTGATAGGCGGTTAGAAAGTTGACTGCTGGTTCAATCCACTGGCTCGCTGGTGTAGCAGGCGTATCTTCTATCTTTTGTAGGTATAACCGAGCATCGTCATAGTTCCCAACTAAGGCATGATATATGCCCAATCGATAATTCCATTCGTCAACGGCATCTGCGGGGGTTTTGTCGCCATAGATATCGTTCTCTGGTGGCCAATCCGGGAGGAGTTTTTCCATAATCTCAATCGCTGCTTCCAACCCCCAAGCACTTACGGCATGGTCGACCGCAATTTGGCAGTAGGCGAGCACTGCAGGTTTAGGATCAACTCGGTAGCTAGATCGTACCAATTCCATTGAATTAGCGACCCATTCATAATCCCGTGTGATTGTTACCGGACAACTTGGGAATACTTTTGTTGAGAAGCGGAGACTATTCTGTTCATCTTGGCTAGGAATAACTACCCATTCAGCTTCATAATCGGTGCCAATATATAGATCTGCTTCGCTCGGTTTGAATTCCAATGTTGAAGCTGGAGTAAGAGTGAGGTCGTAGACTATTGGCGCAGTGAGAACCAAGTCGCTGGTCGCCGTTGACTCATATATGATGACCTCTTCGGTTTCATCCGAATTCAAATTACCAGCGACAATTCTGAATTCGGGTTTGTTCACGAAATCGAAAGCGCTGTGTAAAGTCTGATAGTGATAGGCTCCATGCCTTTCGGTTATAACGAAAGATGCACTGCCAGCACCAGATATGTGAATAATTGATGTGCTGAGTGTCCCAGGTATGGGGGTTAGTTTTATGCGTTCAATTGTCAACCGGGGCTCATTTTCATTGAACCAAGTGATCAACTCTTCTGGCGCAATCTCATCTTGGTTTAGGGCAGCAGCAATGATTTGTGCGTATTGATCTCCAGCCTCTTGATCACCCATGCGTGCAAGATCATAGGCCAGGTTCCAACGCCACTGTTTTGCTTGGTGAGCTTCGGGAAAACGGAGTAATGCTTCTTGATGTGCGAACGCCGCATATTGATAGGCAGAGAAATAATTCGCATCGTCTGGTCCCCGCTCTTCACTTGTCAACGTATTCGGATAGTCCTCAAGCAATGCTGCCAAATAATCAGCCCGATCCGGGGTCCATTCGTAAAGGTCATATATATTGTCTCCCGGATACGGGCGAGCTGGCGTCAATGTTGGCGGTCCCGGCGGGGTAGGTGTGATTGTCGCCGCAAGTGTTCTGGATGGTGTTGGTGTTATGGTAGGCGTAAATGTTGGACGGCGAGTCCGGGTAGGGGTTGGGGTTAATGTGATGGTGGGGGTAAGCGTTATCGTTGGAGTTTGTGTTTTCGTGAGATTGTTGTCTAAAGAAGCCGTACTCTCAGGTGCGAATATCAGAGGATACGCGCTGATGATCACGAGTAGTGTCATGATAAATATCGCGAGAATTGCTAAATTCGTCAGCAGAAAGCGATTTCGCGTCTGTTGGTTAGTAGTTTGCTTCATACTTGATGGAATTTAATTCGCGTAGCACTTTATTGGCTTGATCCTCGGAAATGGACATAAGAGGAGGCCGCACCGACCATGTTGGCAGGTTGTGTTGAAGTGGGAGTAAGGCTTTTATAAGTGGTGGGAATGGAGCATGTTTTTCTGCCACTGCGCGCACTTGGGTTAAATACTCTTGGAACAAAGTTGTGTCTTCGGCATGATGAAAAGCATCCCATAGCTGGCGGATCATCGGTGAATGCGTATTCGATAAGGCAGTTATACAACCTGACCCCCCTCCATTCAATGTTTCCGTAATTAGCCGATCATTCCCGGTGAGAATGGTTAAATCGTTCCGAAATTTCTTTGCAAGCTTGCTCCCAAAATTGGAGTCACCAGAAGAATCTTTTATCCCAACCAGTTGGTCTGGGAATTTAGACTTAAGTCGGGACAGCAATTCAAGACTGAAAGCTACCCCTGATACCGCAGGGATATGATAGACAAATAGTGCACCCCGTTTTGGAACTCCCTGCTGAATTAGCGCACTAAACCAGGAAAATAATCCGTCATCGGACACAGATTTATAATAATAGGGAGGCAGGACGACAACACCCTGGTATCCCAGGTCAAATGCAGCTTTGGTTAAACTAATAGTTTCATGAAGACTTGGCGTACCAGTACCAGCAAATAGGGAAAAGTCCCGCTGGGAACTTTGCACCGCTATAGCTGCTTCCAATATAACCTGGCGCTCTTCCGGAGAAAAAGATGGTCCTTCTCCCGTTGTTCCTAATATTAACGCACCGTGGCATCCACGGTTGGCAAGGAAATCTAGATAGATCGGTAGTGATTCAAGATCTAATGAACCGTCTTGAAGTATAGGCGTAATGGCAGCTGCGTAAATACCAGCCATGGAATTATGAGCTTGCATACGGTGATTATACTGGATTTGCACCCTGATTTGGTGGCCTCGAATTGCCTCAGTAGTGAGATTATTATTGAGGCAATTCGGGGCAATTCATACTACAAAGATATTTTGATATACTAGATATTCATATTACTTCTTAGGTGAAGGAGGCAATTTTACTGCATCTGCGGCAATGAATGTTTTCACCGTATTGGTATTAGCAATTTGGAGCATGGCACGCATCGTCTCGGACGGCTCCGTACATGGAGCGCCAGCTGAATTCAGATTATGGTCAACTGAATTTACTCTTGTTGTGTTCAGTCACGTTTGGAGCAAGCCATCGCAATCGTTAATGATCCCCGGTTTAGCGCGGAACAGCTTAATAGTTTCAGGTGGCGCAGCAGTAATTACCGTAGTATTTGGCCTCAGTATGGCTTATGCATTTGCTCGATATCGCTTTCCAGGACGACAAACTGGGTTATTTATTGTATTCCTTGGCGCATTTCTCCCACCGGTCGCATTAGTGACTACCTTATACATCCGATTATCAAGTATTGGCATAGGAACAAATTTACTTGGACTAGTGATGGTCTACACTGCTTTTGCCATGCCTTTCTGTATCTGGAATATGCGTAACGCTTTCCGAGCAGTTCCAATAGAGCTCTAGGAGGCTGCTTTTCTTGATGGTGCATCTTTTTTCGACCCTTCGATTGGTTACGATACCGTTAACTCTACCAGCAATCGCGGTAACCGCGCTGCTCGCTTTTTTGATTGGTTATACAGAATTTGCTATCGGCTGGTTGTTTGTCGAAAATAGCAGTAATGATACCTTGGCCATGGCAGTCTCTGGTATGATGAGGCAAACTCGTGCTGGATGGAGCCGATTTCCGCCATAGCAATTCTTATGAGAATTCCTGTGGTAATCATTTTATTGGCTTTGCACCACTACTTTTTCACGGGTTTTTTGGTAGGAACTATCGATAGCTAATATTTGGTGATTTAATGAAACTAAAGAATATTTTCTTAATAATTTCACTTATTCTTGCTGCGCTGTTCGATATTGGCTGCAGTAATGTGGATCAACCTACACTATCCGCTCCATCCCCAACCAGTACAGTGGCGAGCACACCTACAGCCCATACGACACCAACCCGAGTGGTCATTAGCGGTACGGTTAGTATCTGGCATTCATATGAAGACCCTTATATCACTGCATTGCTTCGTCAAATTGACGCTTTTCATAAAATCTATCCGGATGTTCAATTCGATGTTACATATATTCCAAACATCGATTTAAAAGCCAGCTTCATACAAGCGGCCAGTGATGGATATGCACCGAGTTTGCTGCTCGGTTCTGGTGAATGGGGCCCGGAGTTATTTGACGGAAATTTAATAACTAGCATAGGAGGTGTGGTATCTGCGGATGCACTCAACAATCTTAACTCTGCAGCAGTGGATGCCGCCAAGTATCATGGTGAATTAATCGGGCTACCCATCACTATTGAAGGGGTTGTGTTGTACCGGAATAGAGAAATCGTTAACAGTTCACCTTCTACCTTTTCCGATATGGTCTCCCTTTCTCAAGATGCGACACAAGGTGATATTATCGGTGCATATTTAGATCGCAGTTATTTCTACTCTGGGGGGCTTTTAGAAGGATTGGGTGGCAGGTTGATGGATGAGAGTGGGATGCCCGCGTTTAATAATGAACAAGGCTTGAATTGGTTGGGGTTGTTACAGTCTTTTGAACTCGCTGGTCCCACAGACTTTTTCACTGATCAAGACTTCCAACAATTTATTGATGGCCGGGTTGGTTTTGTAATTGATACTACGCAACGCAGAACTGAGCTGGTTGAAGGTTTGGGTGCTGACCGGATCGTAATAGATCCTTGGCCTTTATATAATGATGGCCACTTATCCGGTTTTGTAACCGCGGACAATATCTATCTCACTCCACGAGCTCTCGATGATAAGCATGACGTGTCACTTAGATTTGCAGAATATATGATCTCACCGGATTCTCAATCATTATTTGCCGAAACTGGTCTGATCCCAGCAATAAGTGGTTCGCCAGTCGTCTTGGCGGGTTCCGGATTGCGTATCGATGATCCTCTAATCAGCCAAGCTATGTTTTCTTTGGTTGAGGGAGCAGCATATCCAGTACTTCCACAAGCAGCAGTGTACCAAAACGCGATGGATATTGCGTTGCAATCTGTCTTTAACGGATTAGTTACGCCTGAAGAAGCCCTCCAGAATGCGTATGACGACATAATTTCGGCTCTCGCTGATTTCGAAGCAACGCCAACCCCATGAATCTTACTCCGCGGAATAAAATATTTTGATACCAAACGCAAAAATATAAAGTTGGGCAGATTAGTGATACATAATTCACTGTATATCGGTATCAGGTGAATTGCATATAGGAAATAGTACTTTTGTTTTTGCAGAGTTATGATACTTTACACTATACAAATAAGATAAAGTATCAGAGAATCGGGATATATATCTAAATCGACCAAAGTACTCAGATAAGGAGGTTCGTCAATGCCCGTAAAGGGATGGATTGAAGTCGATGAACTATACTGCAAAGGTTGTGATCTTTGTGTGAGTGTCTGCCCCCCAGAAGTTCTACATTTGGATATGGAGCATCTAACTCCAAAAGGCTACCATCCAGCCCACCTCATCGCCGATGGCTGCACAGGCTGTGGTATCTGTGCAGTGATTTGTCCTGAAGCTGCAATAACCGTGTATCGCGAAGCCCATGCTCGACGAGCACGGGCCGCGGCGACCTAGGAGTTTTGTGATGCCAAGAGAACTATTGAAAGGTAATAACGCCATGGCTGAAGCGGCAATTCGAGCCGGCGTGGAAGCCTACTTTGGCTATCCAATCACCCCCCAAACAGAATTGCTGGAATACATGTCCCTTAGGATGCCGCAGCTCGGGAGAACCTTTCTCCAAGCAGAGAGCGAGGTAGCAGCGATTAATATGGTTTATGGTGCTGCTTGTACCGGGGTTCGAGTGATGAGTTCATCCTCCAGCCCCGGTGTTAGTTTAATGATGGAAGGCATCTCCTATATCGCCGGAACTGAGGTCCCAGTAGTGCTGATCGATGTCGTGCGAGGAGGACCTGGTCTTGGTAATATCGCGCCATCACAAGGAGACTATAACCAAATTGTGCATGGCGGTGGGCATGGGGACTATCACCCGATTGTACTGGCACCTTCAAGCGTGCAGGAAGCTATTGATTTAACCTATGGCGCCTTTGAGTTAGCTGAGAAATACCGGGCGATAGTAATTATTATGGCAGACGGAAGTATTGGCCAGATGATGGAACCAGCCGAATTGCCACCAATGCGCCCCATTCGACCAGATTATCCCGATTGGTCCGTACGCGGCGCTCAGGGACGTGAACCTCGCTCATTGAGTTCGATTTACATAGATCCAGTCGATGATGAAGTCATGAACTATCGCTTGATGACACGCTGGGAAGTTATTCGGGAAAATGAAGTGCATTATAAGGAATATTTTCTGGATGATGCTGAGATTGTTGTCGTGGGTTATGGGACAGCAGGTAGAATTGCATATTCTGCAGTTCGTACTGCACGCGCAGAAGGTATACCTGTAGGCTTGTTGCGCCCGGTCAGTTTGAGCCCGTTTCCGATCGAACAGATAGGGGTGGTTGCGGACCATGCTCAGGCAATTCTTGTAACTGAGATGAACGCTGGCCAGATGCTGGATGATGTATTGCGTGGGGTGAAGGGACGTATCCCGGTTGAGTTCTACGGTCGTATGGGAGGGATTATGCCTTTTCCGGATGAGCTCCTGAATGAAATACGCCGTATGGCTAGTGAACCACTAGTAATAGAGAATAACCCGCGTAAAAAATGGCTGGATCGCATGTCCCAAATAATTGATGATATGCAGGTTGTTAATTAGGTAGGTGACTATGGTGACTAATACGGTTACTCAAGTCGTGTACAGCAGGCCAGAATCATTGTCCAATGTACCCACTCATTATTGTCCAGGTTGCACGCATGGTGTCGCACATCGTTTAATTGGCGAAGTGCTCGATGAGATGGGGGTGAGGGATCGCACTATCGGTGTGGCACCTGTTGGCTGTTCGGTATTTGCATATAACTATTTCAACTGTGATTTTGTAGAAGCTGCCCATGGACGGGCACCTGCAATGGCAACTGGGATTAAGCGTGTCCTACCGGACCGGATCGTATTTACTTACCAAGGTGATGGCGACCTAGCTTCGATAGGGATGGCGGAAATTATCCATGCCGCCGGTCGTGGTGAAAACTTGACTGTTATATTTATCAATAATGCTATTTTCGGGATGACCGGCGGCCAGATGGCGCCAACAACTTTACCTGGACAAAAAACAACCTCATCCCCATTAGGTCGTGATATTGAGCTAATGGGATTTCCCCTGAATATGGCCGAGATGTTATCAACCTTGGATGGTGCTGGTTATATCGTCCGGCGCAGTTTGCATGATGTTACAAATATCCGAAAAGCCAAGAGAGCCATTCGATTGGCATTTGAAGCACAACAGCGGGGTTTAGGTTTCTCAATGGTTGAATTGTTATCCACTTGTCCGACCAATTGGGGAATGACACCGCTGCAGGCTCTATCATGGGTTGAAGAAAGAATGCTGCCCGTTTTTCCATTGGATGATTATAAAGTGACTGCTGAATTGGCTGGTTTGAGGTTGTGAGAGGAGGCTCCTAGCATGCAAACAGAAATCATCATCGCAGGATTTGGTGGACAAGGCGTCCTCTTTGCAGGGCAAGTTCTGGCATATGCTGCTATGGACAATGGCTTAGAAGTAACTTGGATACCATCCTATGGTCCGGAGATGCGCGGAGGGACTGCAAACTGTACGGTAATCGTGTCATCAGAAACTATCGGATCTCCCCTTGTCCTCAATCCGAGGGCTGCGATTGTACTGAATTTACCTTCTTTGGACAAATATGAACCTTTGGTCCAACCAGGCGGTGTTCTTGTTGCTAATTCGTCCTTGATTAATCGTGGACCTGAGCGTAATGATATTGATTCGATATTCATCCCCGCAAATGAAATTGCAGAATCATTGGGGAATAAGCGATTGACCAACATGGTTGCGATAGGTGCAATGCTTGCTCGTTTACCGGTCTTATCGTTAGAAGCTATCGAGAAAGCTTTGGAAGATCATCTCCCTAAGCGGCATCAGCAGTTGCTGCCGGTAAACTTCCGCGCCTTGCGAGATGGTGGGAAGTTTGCCAGGGAATACTCCCTTGCTGAAGTCCAATAAGGGTACTTGACTGGGACGGTATTGAGCCTCGGGGTAAGTTCTTCCCCGAGGCTCATTGATATCTTGGTAGTAAAACCAAAGTGTGATTGAAGCATAGATAGATATGAAGTAAAATAGCGCCTGTTGTCAATCTGATAAAACAATGGCTAAAGCGATTAGAATATGCCTCGCAAATCGATCACATTCTTAATGATATTAACCACAGTGCTACTATTGTTTTCTGCTTGTACATCTCAAGTGCAAAACGAAATTGAAATTTATCCAACCAACACTGAGGCGCCACCGACAAAGACTATAGTCCCCCCAACGGATACCCCCATAATACCAACGACGACTCAGACGAGTACTCCGACCGAGACAAATACCCCCACGCGGACCAGTACAGCAACTGCTACCCCGACAGCTACAGCTACTGAGACATCAACCCCCACAGCTACACCGGGCACTTCAAGCTCAAGTTTCACTGGTCAAAGTGTAGATAATGCGATCCGGATCTACTTTATATCCCCCAATGCTGGCGGTCCAGCAGCATGCGGAGATTATGTGATCGGTTTCGGAATTGGGGAACCGAGAACTAGTGATATATCTGACGGGATAGAAAAAGGGTTGAAATCCTTACTTTCTTATAAATCTGAATGGGTCGGTGGCTTATATAACCCGTTAGGGCGTTCGAATATTAAAGTGGAAAGTGTCCGGTTCAATAATGGATTAGCTACTGTCAATCTGCGGGGAACTTATGTCAAGCCTGAGGACGACTGCGATAATCTACGTGTGAAGGCGCAAGTTTGGACTACAGTTCGCCAATTCCGTGGTGTGCGAGCTACAAATATATACTTAAACGGTATCCCTTTTGGTGATAGAGTATCGAATGATAAGTGATCCGAGTATCAGAACCTCGGAAGATCCGCGATACGTCTGAACTATATTGTATGTTGAGAATAAACATTTCTTGGAGGTTTTTAATTTTGGGCTTGAGTGTCGCTCTAGCTGCTTTATCGGGCTGTGCCAACAGCGCAGATCAGTTTGTGACAACACCGATCTCAACTACACAACCTCTAGCGACCGCCACCCAAGCTGTCCCAACAGCGACCCCCATTCCTCCAACAGTTACTCAAACTGCAACTGCGACACTAGCACCGTCTGCAACCGCAACGACACAACCTACTGAAACACCGAGCAGCACCGCAACGGAGACACTGATACCTCCGACCCCCTCTGGTGAGGACGCAGTGTATGTGTATTACATCCAGCTTGACACCGGTGGACCGGTTTCCTGCGGCGATAGCTTGATCCGTGCAAATACCGGGACTTGGCGAACAAGTGATGTCGAAGCTGATGTCACAATCGCATTAAAGCGTTTGTTTTACAAACGCGAGTTTATTGGCAGCCTATATAACCCTATCTTCCGCTCCAATTTGCAGGTCCAAAGTGTAGAATTTAAAGATTTCTCAGGGTATGTCGAGGTGAATTTAGTCGGTACTTACGTTCGTTCAGGTGATCGTTGTGATGATAGCCGGGTACGGGCACAGGTTTGGACTACAATTCGCCAATTCCCAGGGGTGGAAACTGTAAAAGTGTTGTTAAATGGCAACTTATTGGGTGATATCCTAGCGACTGGAAAGTGAGCTTTCTCTAGTGGAGAAGCCCACTGTCTTGCACCATAATCCTTGCTTGGTTGGTTATCACGGGTAGTTTTCTCAGTATCCTAGCAAACTAAAGTAATATCTTCTGGAAATATGGAACAGGGAGATCCAGGCGGATCTCCCTGTTGATTTGTTTGTTCCCTTGGTCAAGATCGAGTTCTTACTTATTTCATCCTATACTTCAAAGCAGCATGAGCTGCAGAAAGCCGCGCAATAGGAATGCGGAAAGGCGAGCAGCTCACGTAATTGTTACCAATTAGGTAGCAGAATTCAATCGAGTTCGGGATCTCCACCATGTTCGCCACATATCCCGACTTCTAGATCAACACGAGTGGAACGACCATCGCGAACAGCTATGTCCATCAATCGGCCGACTCCATCACGATCTATAGTTTGGAATGGATTCTGTGGAAGAATCCCATCTTCGACATACTTCAAGAGAAAATTGCGCTCGGCATCATCCCGACTATAGCCATAGGTCATCTGCGTCAGATCGTTTGTACCGAAAGAGAAAAACTCAGCTACCTCTGCGATCTCGGCCGCAGTCACACAAGCACGTGGGATTTCAATCATGGTACCAAATTTATACGGAAAATTGACACCCTTTTCACCCATGACTGATTTAGCTATTTCCAACAAACGTGGCTGGATCACTTTGAGCTCATTCACATGACCAGTTAAAGGGATCATTACTTCAGGTTTCGCATGGGCTCCATTCAGGGTTGCATCTGCTGCACCTTCAAATATTGCTCTGACCTGCATCTCGACAATCTCTGGCATTACAATGCTCAAACGGATACCGCGCAGCCCCATCATGGGATTGCTCTCGTGCAAATTTTGGATATTTTCTAGGAGCTCTTCTTTTTCATCCAATCCATCAATTTCACCCTTCACTCGCATCGTTATGACTTCTTCAAGGGTTTCTTCGTAGGAGGGGAGAAATTCATGTAGTGGTGGGTCGATCAGCCGGATGATGACTGGATAGCCATCCATAGCTTCAAACAAGCCTTGGAAGTCAGTTCTTTGGTAAGGTAGTAGCTCATCCAGTGCGGTTTTGCGCTCTTCACTGCTATCAGCGAGTATCATGCGCTGTACGATAGGTAGACGTTCAGGTTCAAAGAACATGTGCTCAGTCCGGCAAAGACCAATTCCGACGGCACCATATTCACGTGCCCGCCGGGCATCTGCTGGGTAATCGGCGTTCGCCCACACCTGTAGTCCGGTCGTTGGCCAACCATCGGCAGCCTTGCGGATGCCTGGTCTTGCGCTGATTTCATCCGCCCAGGAAAGTAAAGTCATCAAATCAGTTTGCTCGTCGAGCGTCGGAGCGCTGGTTGGGATCTCACCGATAAATACTTCTCCAGTAGTACCATCAACAGAAATTACATCTCCTTCATTGACTACGATCTCTCCCGCTTTCATCACGCGCTTTTCTAAGTCGATGCGAATGGCTGCGGCACCTACGACGCATGGGACACCAAACTGGCGGGCGACAACCGCAGCATGTGAGGTTGCGCCTCCCTCACTCGTCAAAATACCTTTTGAAGCCAACATCCCGTGTACATCATCGGGTTTTGTAAAGGGCCGCACCATGATCACATCTTGGCTGGCTTCCTTAGCCATCCGCTCAGCGGTATCGGCATCGAAATACACTTGACCTACTGCAGCTCCAGGTGATGCGTTTACACCGCTAGCATATAGCTTTCCTTCATTCTCAGCCTGAAGTTTGGCTTTGTAGTCGAATTGTGGGTGCAGCAATGTATCAACCTGACTTGGAGTTACACGTTGTACGGCCTGATCTTTTGTTATAAAACCCTCTTCTGCCATGTCAACAGCGATCTTTACAGCAGCCTTGGCGGTTCTTTTTCCATCGCGGGTTTGCAGCATCCAAAGCTTGCCGTTTTCAATCGTGAATTCAACATCCTGCATTTCCTTGTAATGAGCTTCAAGGTTGTCGCATATCTGCAAGAATTCCTGGTAGGCTTCTGGTAAATCGTTAGCAAGGTACTCGATCTTTTCTGTATTTCGAATACCTGCCACAACATCTTCACCCTGAGCGTTTAGCAGGTAATCACCATAGATCACTTTATCACCATTAGCAGGATCACGTGTGAAAGCAACACCTGTTCCGGAGTTCCAACCCATGTTCCCAAAGACCATGGTGACGATGTTTACTCCTGTACCAAGATCATGTGAGATACCTGCCGCATTGCGGTAATCAATCGCCCTTTTTCCATTCCATGATTTGAATACAGCTTCGGTTGCCAGGCGTAATTGCTCCATGGGATCCTGTGGAAAATCGAATCCTTTATGTTTACGGATGATTTCCTGGAATTTTTTAGTTAAAATTTTCCAATCTTCAGCTGAAAGATCGGTATCTGTTTTTATTTCTTTGTTCGATTTATATTCATCAAGTACATCTTCAAAGGCTTCATCCGGAATATCTAATACCACTGATCCAAACATTTGGACTAAACGGCGGTAAGAATCATAAACGAAACGCTCATCATTTGTAAGCTTGACCATCCCTCCAGCAGTTTCATCGTTCAAGCCGATGTTCAGAACGGTATCCATCATGCCCGGCATTGAAAACTTCGCGCCGGAGCGGCAGGACACAAGTAGAGGATTATTAGCGTCTCCGAATCCTTTCCCCGTTTGTTGTTCAATCGATTTGATGGCCTCCAGCTCTTGCTCCCACATGTCACTTGGAAATTTCTCACCGGCTTCCAGATATGTGTTACAAGCTTCTGTCGTTACGGTGAAGCCTGGTGGAACTGGGACATTGATGCGGGTCATCTCAGCTAAATTGGCGCCTTTACCCCCAAGGAGAGATCGAACCGATTCCCAATTTCCGCCAACATTTTCCTCAGCCTGTTCTACCTCGGTGAACAGGTAAACCCATTTTTGATTGATCATTATTTATCTCCTAATATTAATGTTATGATAGCAATCCAACGTAGTAGTATACCACTAGAAAAGGACCATTATGGTCTTGCATCAAATGTGTTCTTAAAGTTGAGATAAGCCGCGATTTACATTGACAGGGGTGGCGTTACCCGGTATAATTTTCACTCGCACTGCCCCGGCAGCATCCATGCTGGGGTAAATTTATGTGTCTCCAACTTCCCCTCAAAATGTGCGTTTAGATGTGCGCGGTTATTGTGGTGAAGTGAAGATTGGAGGAAGTTTGATGAAATACGCGATAGTTGAAGATGGTGGTAAGCAGTATAAAGCGATTGAAGGCGAAACAATTGATGTGGACCGCTATTCTAGCGAAATCGGCGACCAGATTGATCTAGAGCATGTTTTGTTGATATCGGATGAAGGCGAGGCAGCTGTTGGCAAACCATTTGTCGAAGGTGCGAAAGTCCAGGCAACGGTCGAAACACACTTTAGTGGACCAAAGATCATCGTATTCAAATATAAGCCTCGGATAAGATATCGAGTTAAGTCGGGGCATCGCCAGAAATACACCCGCTTACGAATAAACTCGATCACAGTAGAATAGGAAGGAAATCATGGCTCACAAAAAAGGTGGCGGTTCTAGCCGCAACGGACGTGATAGTCAATCACAGCGATTAGGGGTAAAAATATTCGGTGGACAACAAGTTCGCTCTGGGAATATCTTGGTTCGCCAACGTGGAACGCGTATTAAACCAGGAGAGAACGTCGGTAAAGGAAAAGATGATACATTATTTGCGACTGCCGATGGTATCGTGGTTTATGAGACGGTACGTGATGACCGGAAATGCGTGAGCGTCGTAACTGTTGAGAATGACTAAATAATACCCAGTGAGATTATCAAGTAGTTAATCTTGGATATGTAGTAAATATAAGAGGTTCTATCCTTATGAAGCAAGAAATTCATCCCACATATTATCCTGAAGCAAAGGTAACTTGTGCCTGCGGGAATTCCTGGACAACTGGTTCAACACTTAAGGCTATCAATACCGATGTCTGTTCAAAATGCCACCCGTTCTTCACTGGTGAACAGCGTATCGTTGATAGCGAAGGACAAGTGGATCGCTTCTATCGCAAACTTGATGCGCGAAAGAGTTACCTCGACGATATTAAAACCCGTGAAGCCGAGCGTGTATCTCCAGAGCGCCCTCTATCAGAATTAGAGTTGAGCAGCCGAGCGCTCGATGCATTGTCAAAAGCCGGGGTTACGACATGTGGCGATGCTTTAGCGAAGTTAGATGTCGGTGAGGGCAGTTTACTGGCCATAGATGGTTTTGGACGAAAATCACTATCAGATCTAAAGAAACGCCTTCGCCAGTTGGGTTATCAAATCCCAGAAGCGAGCGAACAGGTAACTGCCTAGTACTAGTAATCCACTAATATAGTAATGATTTACCGACCACTCACGTGATTGTGAGTGGTTTTTTGCATAAATGAGATCATCTCATCCAAGAATTATTATGATGGTAGAATTCACCTTAATGTTTTCACCGCATAGCGTATCAAATTAGTGACTAATAAGGAGCCATATGAAACATCATACCGGATCAATTGAAGTCATAACAGGATCAATGTTTTGTGGGAAAACGGATGAATTAATCAGGAGATTACGGAGGGCAACTATTGCGCGACAGAATGTCCAAGTATATAAGCCGGTAATCGATGATCGTTATTCTATTGAAAAAGTAACTTCGCATGCTGGAAGTGCTTTTGATGCAATCCCAATTATGGATGCTCGAGTTATCCCTGCCCGATTAGCCGACAATATAACAGTTGTTGCGATTGATGAAGCGCAATTTTTCAATTCTGAGGTCATTGATATCTCCCAAGAACTTGCTGACCAAGGTTTGCGCGTGATTATCGCTGGCTTAGATACCGATTTTCGCGGAGAACCTTTTGGTCCAATGCCTGAATTGATGGCAAAAGCTGAACGAGTGGATAAGCTCCATGCCATTTGCATGATATGTGGTGAGCCTGCTTCCCGGACCCAACGTTTAGTTGATGGACGTCCTGCCCACTATAATGAGCCAGTGGTCGTCGTCGGCGCTTCAGAAATGTATGAGGCACGTTGTCGGGAGCACCACATCGTGCCACGAGAATAGCTATGCAAGATTATCAAGAATTCCTTGAAGAGATATTGATTCCGACTGATGCACTACAGAAGCGGATTGCAGAATTGGGAGCGGAGATAAGCCGCGATTACGCGGGGAAAACCCTACATCTAATATGCATATTACGTGGGGGGGTGATGTTTCTATCTGATCTATCCCGGCAGCTTTCAATCCCAAACAGCGTTGATTTTATGGCAGTATCATCTTATGGTAAAGGTGCACGACAGACCACAGGCCAAGTGCGGATAACACTCGATCTTCAGGAAGATATCCATGACCGGGAGGTCCTTTTAGTAGAGGATATTGTCGACAGCGGGTATACAATCGCAACAGTATTAGAATTTCTGGGAACTCGGCGGCCCCGCTCATTGAAAGTTTGTACTTTGCTTGATAAAACTGAGCGGAGGGAAGTGAATGTGCCGATCCATTATTGCGGATTTCAAATCCCCGACAAATTCGTATTTGGTTATGGGTTGGATATCGATGAACTTTACCGCAATCTGCCTTTTATCGGAGCTGTAAACCCTGATCGATACCAACCACCTCAATAATATTTTCCATATTGGTCGATATGGGTTGTTTAGGTAAGGACAACACGGTTCACCCTCGTTCCTCTGAGGGACAAGATACTGATGGATTAACTGAAGCTTTACGGTACTATGCTGGTCGTTGGATTGTCAGAGTTGGAGACGATATCGTTGGGCAGGGGGGCACGCCAGATCAGGCCATCGGTTTAGCCAAAACCGCACGATTTAAGGAAGCACTTAAAGTGGAATATGTTCCGTTCCAAGTACCACTAGCATTCACTCAAATTTTAAATAGAGTTCGCGACGCGTTACCCAATGATCAAGAAGCGTATTTGGTTGGTGGCGCAGTTCGTGATGCACTTATGGGGCGTCCGATTAAGGACCTGGATATTGTAGTTCCAGATCGGGCGATTTCTGTCGCCCGAAAGGTCGCAAATCGCTTAGGTGGGGCTTTTTATCCTTTAGATATTGAACACGATACAGGCAGAGTGATATTGAAACTGGCGAATGCTGAGAAGTTCGCAATAGATTTTTCGGTACAGCGTGGACCGGATTTAACCAGCGATTTGTTGGCACGCGATTTCACAATTAATGCGATCGCTGTGGATGTTAATGACCCTCAGGTAACTTATGATCCTCTGGGGGGAGTTGTTGACTTAAAGGACAAGATTATTCGCTCTTGTACATCGACGAGTTTTCAGGAAGATCCACTCAGAATCCTGAGAGGGATTCGGTTGGCTGCAATGGGCGATTTCCGTATACAACCTATTACCTTGGAATTGATGCGAGCCAGCATATCTAAGTTAGAGGGGGTATCTCCAGAGCGCGTCAGAGACGAGTTCTTTCGTATTCTTTCAGGACGAATCCCGCATACATCATTGCGCGCTTTGGATATGTTAGGGGTCGTCGAACAACTATTTCCGGAGCTTCAACTGCTAAAAGGTGTGACCCAATCTGCACCTCATTTTGAAGATGTATGGTCTCATACCTTAAATGTTATTGATCGGTTAGGAATGATCGTGGCAGTGTTATCCCCCCATCACGATGAAGAACACGCTTCAAGCTTCGCTAGGGGAATGGTCGGGCTAAAGCTCGGTAGGTTTCGAACCCAGATCAATCAGCACTTGAATTCCCAGATCGTTCAGAGTAGATCATCACAGAGTTTGCTCTGGATGAGTGCTCTATATCATGATGTTGGAAAACCTTTTACGAGAACTGTCGCAGAAGATGGGCGAGTACGATTTATAGGTCACGAGATATGCAGTGCTGAGCTTATCTCTGAAAGGGCTAGACAATTTCGGCTTAGCCGGCATGAAAATGATCGCTTGGTGGTTGTTGCTAAGAATCACCTCAGACCCATCTTGCTTGCAAAGACACCTAATATGCCGACTAAGAAGGCTGTTTATCGCTTTTTCAGGGATACAGGTGTAGCGGGTGTTGATGTTTGTCTGCTGGCGTTAGCGGATACTTGGGCTACCTATGGACTGGCTTTGTCAGCAGATGTTTGGTCCCATCAACTTGATGTTGTGAATATTTTGTTGGAAGCATGGTGGGAACGAGTTGAAGATAGTATTGCCCCTCCAATGTTGGTTAATGGGAAAGATCTAATTGATGGATTAGGACTGGAGCCTGGACCACAAATTGGCCGATTACTAGCCGAGATTAGAGAAGCACAGGTAATTGGGGAGATCAATAACAAGGAAGATGCGTTGACTTTTGCCCAATCCCGACTTTCAGTCTAAATCTTAACTTATGATTTCCCCCCTTTTTTCTTTTTAAAACATTGAATACGAATTAGTGGTTAAACCACACAAAGCACTGCGGTGCAAATCACTACATTGTAAGTCGATTTTTTAATTGTAGTATTGCAGTCACTCGACTCCGAAGAAAACCTAAGGGTAAATATCAGTTAACATCGGTTCATAGAAGCAGCGACAGCCTAAGCTGTGAGAACAACCATCGATGGGCAAGTTTGGCGCTTCGTCTTTATCGTATGTCCGGGAAACTTCCGCACAAGCCGGACAACAATCGTGTGCGGATACTATCCGGATATTCTTAACGCGCGAATTGGTTATAAACCGTTCCAGAGTAATTGCCGATACGGATGATGTCGTTAAATCCGCTTGACACTCGACGCATTGTTGCGCAGTATCAGGAGATTGATGGTAGCAGAGCGAACATGTTTGCACGAGCATGCCTCCAGGTTATTTTCTGCTATTTTAATCGATATATCGGCAACTGCTTAATTGAGATCTAGACATTTAATTAGCAAACCATCCGCTGAGTTCGATCAAGGAGATTATAAAGAAAATCTCCAGCTTTCCGATAACTTCGCTGGAGATAAGTCCTCAGTGCGTTGAAAACGCGCCTATGATTCTAATAATCAATTCCTAACCGGATCATATCAGGTGTTTGAATATTTGTAGCTTTTATTACCACCACTTTGCTCAGCTTTTGCTCTGCGAGTAAGCTTCTTCAAGTGAGCGATCAGCACATTGCTTGGCATTGGTTTAATCAGGTAATCATCTGCGCCGTTATCTAGCGCTTTGGCAACATAACCGGGTTTATTCACCGCAGAGAGGACTAAAATCGGTACATTGCTAAACTCACGTATCTTGTGGCATACATCCCAGCCATCCATACCTTGCATGAGCAGGTCGAGAATAATAATATCCGGATCACGCCGACGAGCTGCTTCTATGCCTGCGGGACCTGAATTTTCGGCAAATACTTTAAATGCATCCGGTTCAAGTATCAACCGCAACATCTCAGTCATCGAAGCATCACCATCGATGATAAGCACATTTGTATATTCGATGTCTTCTGCCAATGAAATCCTCGAATCGATATTTTTCGATGATACTGCCAGATTAAGTTATTATGGAGGCAATCCATCTCGAAACAGTTGCCTAAATTATGCTACAAAACCATGTTTGTCTACCTTACAAACACTTTACAGGTATCCTCGAATGGAATATTGCAGATTTGTTGGGTGTTGGACAAAAACTTGCACCTATGCCACGTGCGGATGTGATACGAAAGTTAAAATGCAGAAATCCTAATGATGAGTACACTACTCTCCTGTCCCCATTGCGGCAACAAGGTTGATTCGCTAGGAACGATATGTCGATACTGCGGAGTCAATCTTGCCTATGCTGCTGTCATGGCAGAGCGGGAAATAAGGCTGCCATTGCTAGTCCCTATGGGGACTCCGATGAAACCAGAAATCCTTGTTCCGAGGTTGGGGGATTACCTCATGGAAAAAGGAGTTCTTACTCAAAAAGAATTAGATAAAGGGCTTGCATATCAGCGACAACTCAAAGAGGCTGGAAGCCAAATTCTCATTGGTCAAGCATTAGTCGAGCTTGGATTCATATCAACTGATGCCCTCGATCAAGCTATAACTGTCCAAATCCTTCTATTGCAGTCAGCCTTAAAACAGACGAATTTGGAACTTGACGAGCGAGTTCAGGAGAGGACCTCCGAACTACAAACAGCGCTCGAAAAATTGACGGAGCTCAATCAGCTCAAATCAAATTTCATATCCTCAATCTCTCATGAACTTCGGACGCCGTTGACTCACATACGTGGTTACCTGGAAATTTTGGCTGATGGCAGTCTTGGTGAGCTTTCGAGCTCTCAAATAGAAGCTGTCGGGGCAATCACGAAAGCTGAGGAACGCCTAGAGGCATTAATTGAGGATCTGATCCAGTTTTCTCTTGCAGCACGTGGCGAACTCAATCTACGCTTGGATACCATAGATTTATCAAATATTGTCACAGATGCAGTTCAGCAATCACTGCATAAGGCACGCAATAAAGATATCGACCTCACCACACAGATAACAGTAAATTTACCTGCAGTTAATGGTGATAGGGATAAACTTCTTTGGGTGGTTTACCAATTAATCGATAATGGTATTAAATTCACTCCTGAGGGGGGCTGTGTAGAAGTTAATGTGGCGAATACAAATAATACCGTCACAATTAGTGTGAGCGACACTGGTATTGGTATACCGGCAGACCGCCTAGAAGAAATATTTGAACCCTTCCACCAATTAGATGGGAGTTCAACGCGTAGATACGGTGGAACCGGCATTGGATTGGCTTTGATGAACCGGATCATCGCGGCGCATGCATCTAAAATTATTGTCTCTTCACAAGAAGGGCAAGGTTCTAAATTCAGTTTCTCATTACCAGTCTTACAAGGTTAACCGGTGAAGTGACGCGATATGTTTGAGCAAGAGACTAGAACAACCGGAACTCTCCGCCCAGAAGAGTTACAAGCCGTCTATGCAATCAGCCGGGCAGTTGCCCGCGCGATAGACATGGAATCGGCACTGAATGAAATCATTCGCTTGACCCGTTCAGTATTTATTTTTGACAATATGGTCTTGTATGTTCAAAGTGGGAAGGAATCGCTTGAACCAGCGTACGCACGCGCGATTGGGAGGGGACGATCTCAAGAAGCGAATTTGGTTTGGGGAGAAAATACGGCTCAACAAGTATTGACGACTGGTCAGGTGATGATATTAAAAGAGCAGATCGGTGATGCTGCTGAAGACCGTACCCGTCTGCGATATTCACTAGGCTTACCACTGCAATGGGGGACGGATTCGATGGGGGCACTAGTATTCGTTAGGTACGGGGGACCGTCATTTAAGCCGGATCAAATCCGCTTATCAGAGTTTATCGCCGTGCATGTTGCTCAGTTGCTTGGACGCAAGTATCTGGCAGAACGGGTTGGAATTCTAGAAGCGGAAAGAAGGCTTGATCGTCTCCAGGAAGATTTTATTGCTACCATATCACACGAGCTGTTAACTCCGCTAGGATTTATTAAAGGATATGCAACGACTTTGATGCGTGAGGATGCAAATTGGGATAATGAGACCCGGTGCGAATTCCTGACTATAATTGATGAGGAAGCAGATCGGTTGAAAGAGCTGATCGAGAACTTTATGGATTCTTCAAGACTTCAGGCAGGGACATTGCGCCTCAGTTTCCAACCAGTAAAACTCGATACCTTCCTGAAAGATATGCAGCAAAGAGCCGCTGCGCGGGATGACGATTTTCAGATCATCTTGGATCTAAATTCCCCCGGATTGCAGCTCCAGGCAGATGCAACCCGCTTAGCTCAAGTATTTGATAATTTGATATCAAACGCCATGAAATATGCACCTAGCTCTTCGGTGGAGATTACTCAATCCGCAGATGAAGATTATGCCTACATCAGTGTGAAAGACCAAGGAGTCGGTATCCCACCAGAATATATTGACCGTGTATTTGAGCGTTTTTATCGTGTTCCTTCTGAAAATATTTCAGTTCGTGGGACTGGACTAGGTTTGTTCATCAGCCGCAGGATCGTAGAAGCCCATCATGGTGAAATTACTGTTCAATCAGTACTCGGTGAGGGAACGACCTTTAATATCAAGCTACCGCTAAAACAAACAACCGCTGAAAACTCGATTTCATTAACGGAGAGTGAAACATGAGCGCCCGCATACTAATTGTTGATGACGAACCGCGTTACTTACGGCTAATGGAGGCAAATCTTGTCACAGAAGGTTATCAAGTCGTAAAAGCAACGAATGGTCAGGAAGCTGTCGATCTCGTCGCCACCAAACAACCTGAATTGGTCCTTTTAGATGTAATGATGCCAGTTCTCGATGGTTTTGAAGCCTGTGATCGGATACGGGAATTTTCAAATGTCCCGATTATAATTGTAACAGCTCGTGGTGAGGAGAATGCCCGCGTCCGAGGATTGGATCTCGGGGCTGACGATTACATAATCAAACCTTTTTCTGCAACCGAAATGTTGGCACGTGTCCGGGCAGTATTGCGACGTGTGAAGACCTCAGGAGGTACTCAGCAATCAGTATTCGATCATGGTAATTTACGCATCGATTTCGCACGCGCAGAGGTGTTTAGGAATGACCGGATCGTTTTCCTGTCGGCTACTGAGTATCGATTGTTGCTCCAATTTGCCCACAATGTAGGGAAAGTACTAAGTTCTGAGGAGCTGTTAACAAATGTTTGGGGGCCAGAATATGGTGAGGATAAAGAGATCCTTTGGGTGAGTATCTCACGACTCAGGCAAAAGCTTGAGGACGATCCAAAAAACCCGCAGCACATTGTGACCCGATCAGGTCTTGGATACACAATGCCTCCAACGGTAGATGGTTGATTCCCAGCATTGATAATCGCGCACATGCAGCCTATCAGCTGATTGGATAACATACCTCACGAGCGGAGTAAGGATTCTGCTATAATGTCTGGCAATCTACCAGCGACTTTTGTGATGTTGGTAACTGGGTTTACCCGAGACACGGGAGATTGGTATATAGCAAACCATTTTTCAAGATGGTCAAATAGGTATGGTGATGGCGAATAACTCAGCAGCAATTGCAGTGAAGAAAAAGAAGCTAGCAGTATTAATAAAAAGCGCCCGCATGACAGTCGGTCTAGATGTTCCAGAAGTTGCAGCTTCTATAGGTGTATCTGTTGATCATTATGAAGGCTTTGAAAATGGTACTCGTTCGCCATCCATACCTGAGTTAGAGATACTAGCAGTACTATATGATGTGCCTTTGGAGTATTTTTGGGGAAATGAATCCCTTAAAACAAATCAGTTGCTAATCCAGGAAATCGATGTGCCTCATCTACTTGGACTGCGTAAGAAGATGATCGCCACACGGTTAAAAATTTTCCGTAGTAAAGCTGGTTTATCTGTCGCAGATCTGGCAGAGGAAACAGGGTTGTCTCAGGAACAACTTGAAGCATATGAGAGTGGACAGCAAGATATTGAGGCGCTTTACGTTGAACTGCTGTGTAAGAACCTCGGACAACCACTTGAGCAATTCTTTGATCAGCAAGGACCAATTGGAAACTGGTCTGCTACCAAGATTGCTGTAGATCAATTTATAGCGTTACCAAGGGATCTGCAGAAATTTGTTACTCTACCAGTAAATAGACCATATATTGAGTTGGCGAAACGTTTAAGCGAGATACCAGCGGATAAATTACGGGGTATTGCTGAAGGATTGTTGGAGATCACATTATAGGTATGAGCGATACATTGACTCCAAACGATTTGCTTATAAAAGCCAACCACGCCTATAAGAAAGGGGATTATCTCTCAGCAGCACGGCTCTTTGAATCGTCCGCACAGGCATTTTCTGAGGAAGGGAATGAAGTACAAGCGGCAGAAACCAATAACAACGCCTGTGTCGCATACCTCCAAATCGATGAGAATGAAAAAGCATTATCTATTGTGGAAAACACCATTGAGATATTAGAGGCGTCGGAAGATCCGATAAAGGCAGCCATGGCGTGGGGGAATCTCGGCTCGGCGCTCGAAGCCAACGATCATTTTGAAGAGGCAGAAGAAGCGTATACAAAATCAGCCGAACTGCTCCGACAAACAGGTGAAGATCAGTTGCGGGCGAACGTTTTACAGTCATTGTCAGCCTTACAACTTAACAAAGGCAGGCAGCTGGAGGCGTTGGCAACAATGAAAGCTGGCGTCGACGGAATTAAACGTCCAAATCTCAAACAACGTACATTGAAGCAGCTATTGGAAATGCCCTTCAAATTCATCAACAAATCCTAGCTCTTTCAACAATGGTAGGGTTCAAACTGCTCATGGGGGAATCTCATCCAAAAAGAATAATCTTTGAAGGCAAAGCAAAGTATCATATTAATTCTCTTCCACTTGCATAGAATAATCGTATGGCGCTATACTCTAGCTTATATTACCATCTTACAATTTATCATCGTTGTTATATTCAATAATCAGGGTTCTATGATTTTACTAGCAGGGTGTTTATGGTAACTAATAAAAAAGGAACGGTTTATCGAGAGGCTCATGAAGGTGATAAACAAAACTTAGCCAACCTGATTCACTTTGGCTCTCATGTACACCGGCATCTGGATTGGCGCACACCATTAGAATGGATTGGTTACAACCCCTATTTGATCTTGAAGGATGGGGAAGATTTGGTTGCTGCGTTGGCTTGTCCTCCGGACCCATCAAATGTAGCTTGGATTAGGTTATTTGCAGGGTATGATGCACATCACGTCGAGCCTGCCTGGGAGACCTTATGGGCTGCTGCCCTTGACTATCTGAAACAATATGACGGATTGTTGAAAATTGCCGCGATTCCATTGCATAACTGGTTCTGTGAGTTGCTTGAGAAAAGCGAATTTACCTCTCCCCACAAGGTAGTTGTTCTGTCCTGGAGGCGTGATCAAGAACCGGAAACCACCCGAGATTTGAACCCCCTCTCAATCCGGCCGATGCTGCTAGATGATTTACCTGGAATTGAGCAAATTGATGCAGATGCATTTGGAGGTGTATGGCAGAATTCCCAATCCTGCTTGGAAATTGCTTTCCGTCAATCTGCGATAGCCACAGTGACTGAAATTGACGGGAGCATTGCAGGGTATCAGATCAGCACTGCAACACAGGCAGGTGGTCATCTGGCACGTTTGGCAGTCGATCCAGAATATCAAGGCCGAGGCATAGGGTATGGGCTCGTCCTCGATATGCTTGCCCAATTTCGACGTCGTGGGGCGCATTCCGTCACTGTAAATACCCAGCATGACAATTTTGTTTCCTTATCTCTATACCAAAAAGCTGGCTTTGAACGAACAGGAGAGGAATACCCTCTTTTTGAGTTTAATATACTATAAAACAAATGCGAAGGGGCAAGTGTAATCGGGGTGAGCCGGTAGAATAACAATTAATAGGAGCTGAAGTGAATGTACCACACAGAATTTTCATTCAAGTCTAACGATTCTTTGGAGTTATATGGAAACATCTGGAAACCGGATGGAGATTCACGAGCAGTCATCTGCCTGGTTCACGGCCTTGGTGAGCATTCCGGAAGGTATCAATATTTGGCTGAAGCTATGAACAGAGTGGGGTACACAGTAATAGCAGCCGATTTACGCGGTCATGGTAAATCTGAGGGAGCTCGCGGACATATACCTCAGTATGAAGATTTATTATCAGATGTTGGGCTGGCGATAGAAGAAGCCAAACATCGTTTCCCTAAGTTGCCGATCTTTATATATGGCCACAGTTTGGGTGGTAACATTGTGCTAAATTACTTCCTCCGCAAGGAATCCCCGATTCTGGGTGCAGTCGTTACCGCACCATCATTAAAGCTCGGATTTGATCCCCCAGCCTCAAAAGTGTTTCTGGGCAACCTCATGAATACGATTTGGCCAACATATACGCAGGCATCTGGGCTGGAAACCGCAGCTTTGTCACGTGATCCTCAGGTGGTGGAAATGTATATTAATGACCCGCTGGTTCATGATCGTGTATCGGCGAGGTTATTCGTCGGTTTTTATGAGGCGGGATTGTGGGCTCTCAAACACGCAAACGAATTACGTGTACCCACATTGATCATGCAAGGCGATGCTGACCGATTAGTTTCATGTTCAGCTACTCAAGAATTTGCTGATCAAGCTGGATCGATTTGTGATCTAAAGATCTGGGCCGATTTCTACCATGAAATTCATAATGAGCCAGAGAAAGATCTTGTCATAGAGTATGCGGAAAATTGGCTGGACCGTCACTTGGCGGAAGCGTAAACCTAACGGAGACAACCAACATCCGTTGATGAATATTTGATAAATATTCAAGCTGAAACCATGGACAAATCAAATTTAACGTGGGACAATTTCGCCCTATCTTGTCCAATTGAGGATTTCTATGGCAAAAAAGAGTGCTTCAAAAAGTAAAAGGCAGTTAATTAGAGAACAGAGGGCAAAGAAATACCAGCGCCAACGTCTAATAACAATCTTGGCCGTAGCTGGTGTTGCGTTGGTGGTTGCGGCCGTTTTGATTGGACCATCATTGAGAAGTTCTCTCGCACCTGTCGGTGAGGTCGTTGAGATAGAACCGATTGAAAGACCATTTGTGGATGGTCGAGCGATGGGGGTAACTGATGCGCCAGTCTTGGTAGAGGTTTGGGAAGACTTCCAATGCCCAGCTTGTAAGAACTTTTCTGAAGCGGTTGAGCCGATGATAGCCGAAACCTATATTGCGAATGGAGATGTGCGTTATGTTTACCGCCATTTCCCTTTTATTGATGGGCAATCTGCAACCAAGGAATCACAAAACTCTGCTAATGCGAGTATGTGCGCCTCAGAACAGGAACGTTTTTGGGATTACCATGATATGCTGTTTGCTAACTGGAATGGTGAAAACCGGGGTTCATTTAATGATAAGCGCTTGATTGCTTTCGCAGAGACGCTTGGTTTGGATATGGAAGCATTCAACGAATGTTTCGACGATAATACCTATAAGGCTGAAATCGATGCAGACAAGAATAATGGTGTTCAACTAGGTGTAACCGGAACACCGAGTGTTTTTGTAAATGGACAGGTATTAACACCCGGATTTGTTCCCAGCTTTCAGGAATTATCAGCAGCAATCGACGCGGAATTGGCCACACTTCAATAGTTTGAGCGAATAATATACCAAAAAAGAGCGTCACCTCTGCGCTCTTTATCTTTCTTCGGATCATGCTTGTTTAGCTAGATATTGTATCGAATAAATTTCAGTGCTTAGCCATTGTGGGGGAAGTTTTGTCAGGGTTTTGGTTTTCGTATAGTTCAAGCACAAAGCACAGCGAAGACAAGCGGTTTATATAGCGCAGGATTTCCAGATTCTCAAGCAGGTCTTGGTGAATTAAACTGGCAATATGTCGCTCGGCACGCCGAATGATGGTGCGTGATAATGCCAGTAAGCTGCTGGTAAATGTATCACCCGGGAGAATAAAGCCGTCTGGAATCTCAACTTTTGTTGTGATGTCATCGATTAATACTTCCAGCCAATTTACTTTTTCAGCATCAATTTCCCGGAACCGGCTCGCGTTTTCTGGTGTTGCGGATACTTCTGACATCATACGATATAAATCGCGCTGTACTTCCATGATGATCTGGTTAATTTCGTCAAGCTTCGTCGATGCTCTTACCATACCGAGTACTGCACTAGCTTCGTCAAGACTACCAAGAGCTTCGGGCTGTGGGTGATATTTCGGAACTCGTTCATCACCGATAAGTCCTGTATACCCATCATCACCCGTTTTTGTGTAAAACTGTCGCATAGAAAATATTATACACCTTGAAAACTTTGTGTGTAGAGGATCCAGCTTTAACGGTAAATTATTTCAAATTGGAGGCCTGTAATACGTCCCCAAATCAAATCTGTGGATAACGCTGGCGGTAACATTTCCACGACTCTGCCCAACAAAAAAATATCGGTTAAGCTGAGATCGAATCAGTTTATACTATAATCCAACGGATAACCAATTAATCCGAAATCATTTCCATCTTGATCTGAACAATCAACCTAGGAGGTATGTTATGCAATTGCGCTGTACGAATTGCCACAAACCATTTGCTTTAGGGAATGAAGCAGTCCATTATGCTCTTGATACAATGGAGGCTGAAGATTTAAATCACTATAATGCACAATGCCCGCATTGCCGGCGTGTAAACCGCGTTTCAGATCAAGAATTAAAACGTGCTGCACCTGATTGGGTGCCTGGTCAGGCTGGGCAAAGTGAAGAGGAAGAATAATCCCGGAAGATAATACATTCCTTGGTTACATGACATGGTTGTTTACCAAGCGCTCTTTGCCGTACTAGCCAGATCTCATTTATCAATAGGAACATTTTTGCTGGCGATAGAGGGGAGGGGGAATTAAAGTGCCATCGCGAAGGCAGCTCTCCTAGCTTCCAGTACAGAAACAAGGGGTGAACTTACATGTCGGATTCTTTGGACCTCCAGAAGAGAATGTAGCAAAATCCGTATGTGAATATCGCTGTTGCTGAATACGGGAGGGTGGGGATCCAGGAAATACCCAAGTATTATGGGGTGGATTCGAGGCGGCTGTATAGGTAATTTACATTGTAAAGACGGTTTACCAACTCTTCGCTGATTGCGTTTTCTCCCATCCTCCAGGTCCAATTCCCGCTCGGATTCCCTGGATAGTTCATGCGAGCGGAATTATCAAGGTTTAGAAAATCCTGGATGGGGGCTATAGCAATCATTGCAACAGAAGCCCAACTAGCCCTGATTAAATCCCAGGCAACATCATGTCCGTCACAGTTCAGATAGCGACGATAGAAACCTCTTTCTTCTTCTGAAACACGTTCATACCATCCACGTGCAGTATCATTATCGTGTGTACCGGTGTAAACCACGCAATTGCGTGGGTAATTGTGCGGCAGGAAAGGATCATTGGGGTCGCCGCTAAAGGCGAACTGCAGTATTTTCATTCCGGGCAATCGGAAATTCTCGCGTAATTCAATGACATCTGGTGTGATAACGCCCAAATCTTCCGCGATGATAGGCAGATCACCGAGTGCCTGTTGGATAGAAGATAAGAATTGCTTCCCGGGACCTGGCACCCACACACCTGTCTCGGCGGTTGGTGCATCAGCAGGGATTTGCCAGTAACCCGCAAACCCTCTGAAATGGTCGAGTCTAACAATATCAACCATGTTCAATACTGAGCGGAAACGTTCCACCCACCATGAATAATTTTGGGACTTGTGTTGATCCCAAATATACAGTGGGTTTCCCCAAAGCTGACCGGTTGGCGAGAAGTAATCCGGAGGTACGCCTGCCACCACAGTCGGAAATCCATTACTATCTAGGTGGAATAGCTCTGGGTTTGCCCATACATCCGCGCTATCATGGGCGACAAAAATAGGCATATCTCCAATGATCTGGATGTTTTTACTTTTTGCGTGTCCTCTTAATTTGTTCCATTGATGGTAGAAGACATATTGGCGGAATTTTTGTCGGTCAATTGCGATCTTTAATTCTTTGCGAACTGCTGCTAGCGCAGTTGGTTCTCGTTTTCGTATCGCCTCTTGCCAGGACACCCAAGGCGCTCCAGCATGTTTTTCCTTTAATGCCATGAATAATGCGAAGTCATCCAGCCATTGTTCATTTTGCTGCCGGAATAAGTCGTATTCAGTGTTTAATTGGGGAAGCGTTTATACGTTCAAATTGGATGTATGCTCGGTCTAACACGCCACTTTTCCATGGAATTATCTTCCCATAGTCAATTATTCCGTTTTGGAGTATAGGACGTTCGATTAGGTCGTTTGTATGCAGTAATTGCTCTTGAAAGAGCTCATCTGGACTGATGATATTTGGATTGCCAGCAAACGCGGAAAAACATTGGTACGGTGAATCACCATACCCGGTTGGTCCCAATGGCAGGACCTGCCAGAGACTGCAGCCGCTTTCGGCGAGAAAATCTAACCAGCGGTGCGCTTGAGGCCCGATATCGCCAATCCCATAAGGACCAGGTAGACTTGTCGGGTGAAGCAAGATACCAGAAGCGCGGTCATACTTCATAAGGCAGCCTCTTCGTTTGGATATAGTCGTCACTGCGGGTGTAATTGCTTGGGAAGTCCTCTTCAATAACATCAGTCGCTATCACACCACCTGCTTCGATGATCTGATTAGGAGGGATCACGCTGCTTTTTCCAATCATCGTGACCATGAGAGGCTGGTCGGCTTTCCGTACACCAACCTTTGCTGATCCACCTATTGTTGCTCGTTTATCAATGATCGCCCGGTTGACTTCTGCACCTATTTCTATGACGGTGTTATTAAGAACGATCAATTCGACAATTTTTGCCCCCGGTTTGACGCGCACTCCTGGAGCGAGAATGCTGCGTTCGATATATGCCCCAGTGGAGATGACACATCCGTCAGTGATCATACTGTCGACGATGTTCGCACCCCCTGCGATTGACACCGGTGGACGTTCCTCAGTGCGAGTGTGTATTATCCAGGAGCGATCATTCAAGTCAATGGAGGGCTTTTCCTTCAGCAAATCCATATGCGCATCCCAGTATGAATCGACCGTACCAACATCCACCCAGTACCCTGAAAATGGGAATGTATACACACCATACCCAGCAGAAATCATGGCAGGTAGGATATCTTTCCCGAAATCATGGCTCGATGCAAGGTTTTCGTGATCTTGCCAGAGAACAGTGTCCAAGGCTTCACGATTAAATAGATATACGCCCATATTGGCAAGAGTTGAGGGTGGATCTTGCGGCTTCTCGACAAAGGATGTCACGCGATAATCTTGTTCAGTACCTACAATTCCAAAACGAGATGCTTCGCTGGTGGGGACCATTATCGAAGCCATGGTAAGGTCTGCGTTATGGTCCATATGGAAGGCGACCATGGCGTCATAATTCATCTCGTAAATATGGTCGCCCGATAGGATTAATACCAACTCGGGGTCTCTCTGTTTGATAAAACGAAAGTTTTGCTGAACTGCGTCTGCCGTTCCCAGATACCAATCAGAAACTCCGCGTGCTTTATAAGGAGTATACATGCGCACACCACCGGTGAAATCGCGGTTAAGGTCCCAGGGACCTCCAGATCCGATGTGCTCTATCAATGAGTGCGGCCGGTATTGGGCGAGGATCATCACATCGAAAATCCCCGAGTTGACACAGTTCGAAAGTGTGAAATCGATGATCCGGTATTTTCCCGCGAATGGTACCGCCGGTTTGGTACGTTTGGCGGTTAAGATACCCAGACGGGAACCTTCACCGCCAGCAAGAATGACAGCACGGGTTTTCATGGTTGACCTCTTATCGGTACATAGTTAAACACTTTATTGATACATAAATATATGATCGACTGAATATTTGATGTTTGTTTTTCTAGAACAGGCTTGTTAGCAGGGCTTATTTGTTCACATTCGAATTATTTGGTTATAGATACTGATGTATTGCTTTGCTGATCGCTCCCAAGAAAAATCTTGGATCATACCGTTTTTTTGGGTTGACCACCAGTTCTTCTTTCGCTTAAAAACTGTTAAACCTCGACGCAGCGCTGCTGCTAGATCCGCGGCACTTGCATGTTCGAATAAAAATCCTGTTTGCGTTTTTCGGATACCCTCATCAATGATAGTATCTTTTAGACCTCCAACGGCTCGAGCTACGGGCACACAACCATACAACATGGCAATCATCTGTGTTAGCCCGCACGGTTCGTAACGCGAAGGTATCAATAAAATATCAGCACCACCATAGATTCTTCGGCTGAGATTATGATCATAACGGATTTCAGCTTTTACGCGGTCGGGGAATATAGTTTCCAACTGCCGCATTTCACTCTCCAGTTCTGGAACACCATTGCCTAAGATGACCAATTGCCAAGGGTGATCACTGATGGCATGCAGAGCTGCGGGCAATAGGTCAACGCCCTTTTGTGGATCAAGGCGGCTGATCATGGCAAACAGTGGTATATCGTGGTCTTGGGATATGCTAAGCTCTTTTTGTAGCGCACGCTTATTGCTCTGCCGACGATCGATCGTATCCACATCGTACCTGCTGGGCAGTGCCATATCCGATACTGGATCCCATTGTTCAACAGACAAACCGTTCAAGACGCCAGTTATTGATGCCTGGCGAGTTCTTAAGAAACTGTCCAAACCGGAACCAAATTCAGGCGTCAGTATTTCCTGAGCGTAGCTGGGCGACACAGTAATGATCTGGTCACACGAAAGTAAACCTAAGGGAAGCGGCAACGCTTGCGCCCACAAGGGCAAGTCTGATTTAGTGGCTGGTGGCAACCCAAAGGATTGCAGTGCGGATTCAGCGCCAGTACCGAGGTATGGTAAATTGTGTACACCCAGAACACTAGCGATTACAGAGCTTCTGTCACTAATTCTCCGGGATAAACTAAGTGCATATACAGCAGGTGCTGTGTGCCAATCATTGGCGTGTAATATATTAGGTGACCAATCAATATGCTCCAACAGTCGCAGTGCAGCCATCGAGAAGAATGTATATTTATATCCATCAATAGCGTTATTTCCAGAATACACTGGCGCCACTGCCGAGATCGGATCCCCGCTGATAAAATAGACGATTAAACCGTCGAAATCCGCCTTGAAAACAACTGCCTCAATCTTCCCATCTTGATGGTTGATATCATAGCGAGCAATTTGCTGCAGCGATAAGTTCTGTTGCTGGATGTTGCCATGTAATGGAATCGCCAGTCTTGTATCTACGCCTGCTCTGATCAGCGCGTAGGGTAATGAACCAGCTACGTCCCCAAGTCCACCGATTTTAACAAATGGCTCAGCTTCAGCTGCAAGGAAAAATACTTTTAATCGATCAGTATCCATTATCTCTCGACGGAATGATATTGGCTGGAGTTGATTGGCGATTTCGTTGTTCGCTGCGCAACCGTCTGTGCAGAAAAAGTGATATTGTTGTTATTTCAAAGCTGCAATCAATCTTTCGACTTGGTACTGGGATAGTTTACCTGCCCCTAAGACCTTCTGGGCTATCGAATAACTCTTGAGGACCCTCTCAATGAGATGCTCTTCCTTCTTTGTGACGCTTACCGCTCTGGATGATGCAGTAATTTGAATGATAGAGGCAACATATAGATTCCAAATTAGGTTCTCAAAAGCTTCCTGATTAAACCAGATGATGTCTTGATAACGATTCACGCCGAGATATTGTTGAACTTCATGGTCTTCAAGCAGCGTAAGCACTATTTGGTAGGCATTTTTATTACGAGAGCTATCTCCATCCCAAACATGCTGGTGAGTGACTAAGATTTTTATTAGTGTCAGATTCCTCTCAGTTGTCTCTCGGTTGATTCCCATCTCCCCAAAAGTAAGCAGAATATGCTTTCCCAACAACCATTCATCGATCCATGCCCGGCTGATTTCGGGGTAATCACTTGCAGACATGCATTTTCCAAGCTTGCAAGTGATGATCAATGTAAAGAGGGTTGACCAGAGTTGTAGATCACCCTCGCACCAGGGATTTGCTAAATCATTGCTTCTGCTTGATTCTCGAATTTGATCTTTTGATATAAAGTAGCTGACTGCATCACGCAGCTCTTCGTTTGGCTGACTAAATAATCGGTTGCCGTACTGAGGTGCATACAGCAACGCATCTAGTTCGGTAAGGATTTCATTTACAATACCATCGATTTCTGAGGTATGACCAACATAACGATTGATCTCGCTGAGCAAATTCTGGATTTTTACTTGAATCTCATTGAGCACTGGGCGGGATGCTTTCGCTGTGTCTTCTTTGAGTATTCGGTGATCGATAAACCATCTTAGCTGTCCAACGTTAATTAAATCGCGGTACGGGTTAAGGACAGGCTGGAGGATGATCTCACGAGATACTTCATTGATATCAGGTACACCGCGCCCGCCCAGATAGGCAGTAAGCTGGGCGTACTGGTTCCATTGGTTGTCTTGGACTTCTCTGAAATCCATAAAGGCATGGTACTGATAAGCAGCTAATTCCAGCCAAAGCCCTTGCTCGTATAGCTGGGCATTGCTGCGGATATATTCCAAACCGGATATCTCGTCGCGAAATATGGTGTAATGATCTCCACTTGGAGATAGTGCCAGCGATTCCGCCAAAGAAAACTGGCGCAACTCTTTATGATTAAAGGTTGAATTATCAATGGGATATCCCGTTGACATACGGATCCAACCGTGTGTGTGCGCATATTTGTTGTGGTAAATTACCAGGGTTTTTTGTTCTCCTGCCCGATTGGAATATGCATATACGTCCTCATTCACTGTCCCTTCTGGAGTGAAAAAATCATAAAGTCGAAAATGCTCGGATTCGGCGAAGATGTACCGCCGCTTTAGCAGCGGAAATATCTCTCTTTCATGACGATCAATCAGGGAGTTATCAGGTTTTTCATCCCAATAGGCGCGCCGGTACTCCATACCATATTTTTCCGTATAGCCCTCAATTTGCCCGTGACCAAACATTGGTAAGCCGGGAAGAGTTGCCATTAATACACTTATCCCGAAGTATTTATCCCCGCTGCCAAATTGCTCGATTGCTGTCCGTTCATCTGGGTTATTCATAAAATTAACATAGCGTTTGAGTATTTTGGGGTCAAACTCCAAGGTATTCTTAATTACCAAACGATACTCCTGATTTTTCTCATCACGCAGCATATTCATGAATGCGCTGTTATAGACACGGTGCATCCCTAATGTGCGTACAAAATAACCTTCCATCAACCAGAACGCTTCCGCCAATAGCAGAGTGTCGGGCACTTCCGCTGCCACTCGGTCAACGACTTCCCGCCAGAATTCCACGGGGATAGCAGCATCGAAATGTTCCTTAGTCATGGCATGTTCAGCGCGTGAGGGGATATCACCACCACTGCCAGGTTCAGGGTACCATAAGCGCTGAAAGTGCTTTTTTGCCAGCGTCATAGCCGCATCGAAACGGATGATAGGAAATTTCCGTGCTACTGCCAGAATGGTTTGTGTGACCGCCTCACGTACTTCTGGAAGCAGGTAATTCAGTTGGGCAGTGTCATTCCACGGCATCGACGTACCATCGTTGCCGTGATAAATATACTTTACATCGCCGCTTCCATGGTCAGCCCGCTTGAATACCACTGCAGCATCCGTATTGTCATAGTAGTGATCCTCAATATACAAACCAATATGTTCGTTGGTTGAGAGGTCCGGTCCATTAAAGGTGTAAGATGGAAATGGGCTGTAGTCTTGATGGATGAACCATTCCGGATGGTCAATTATCCATTGTGAATCGATTCCCATATGGTTCGGGACCATATCGGAAGCCAAGCGGATACCTCTCTGCCAGGCACGTTCGCGTAGGTTTTGGTATGCCTCTTCGCCGCCCAAATCATAAGCAATTTCGTATTTGAACAGTGAATAAGCGGAAGCAACTGCATCAGGGTTCCCGCGTAGTTGCTTGATTCTTTGTGAGACTTGGCTTCGCTCCCAAAGCCCAATTAGCCACAAACCGCTGAATCCCCAGCGGGCTAATGTTTCCAACTCCTCATCGGGAATTTGATCCAATCGCGTTATTGCGCGCTGGTACTTCTTAGATAATTGATCCAGCCAAACGAAGGCATTTTTGGCGATCATCACTAACCTCGGCATCCATTCCTTATCCGCCGAGAAGCGTTCGGTTTCAATGTCTAAACCACTGAAATCATAAACTCTTGATGGGCCGGGACCTAGATATATAGCTTTTTCTTCTTCTTTTATCAGATCTAAGCTGCTCAGCAAACGGAATAAATATTTTCCAAGCAGGTATCCCCAACGGGTGCGGATGTAATCCAATTGGCCAGATAAAGAATGCGGTACTGCGACCGCCGGGCTACGCAGCAAATCGATCAGGTTTTGATGATCAGGTCCAAATACCGGTTGGTTATCAAGAAAATCATGTAGCTCATCGATGACATGCAGGTAGGGTGTGTTTTGGCGTAAGTCACTGTCATCGAAGAGTTCATTGTAGGGAGAAAAGGCCGGGTTTTTATTTGCTATCCACAGCATTAGTAGCTCTTCCAATAGAAGCTGCCGGTTTGGGAATCCTTCCGTCTCGCCACTCAGATAATCATTTGCCGTTACCTCCTGGTTGTAGACAGATAAAGGGGGAAAGGTTTTGATAAACTGTAATAATGTTCGGTCAAATTGATCTGGGCTTATTTCTACGAGGAGGTGATCTACAGGCGGTTTTCATCACATCCGGGTTGCGTTGTCGTTGGTACTCGAAAATTACCAAATGTAATATCTCATCAATTAAACCCATTGCATTAATTTGACCTGCGCGGATGGCTCGCTCTGGGTAACTGATTAAATCGCGCTTTTGATTCATGCTTTGAGCAAGCTGTCTAGCAGCATGGTAATTTGTAAAGATTACATTACCATTTAGCCCAAAAAGCGTTTGATCTAACTGATAATGATCCCGCGCTGCACGAGAAATGTGAAATTCCATATTCTTTATCTTCGATTTTGGCATTTTGCCTCTGGCTCCCCTAGAGTTTCAGAATGTGGTGTACTATTGTTCGGATGTCTGAATCCTGCCAAGCGGGAAGCATTCTTAACCGGCAGATTACATTCGAGTCAATTTATTATAACCGCAGTGACGTTACACATTTCCACAATTGGTTCAAATTCGGGTAAGCGGGGGGTGGATGGGTAGTATTATTTCATCCTATGGGGCACTAATTTTTTGTCACCTTTTAGCCAGTCTTTGGGCTCATATAGCGATAGGGAGAGGAAATTAGCGAACAGATCTGGGAGGGAGGGATGCAAGCAGATAATTCCGAGATGTTATACTTACTCAAGTGGCTATTCTCATTTTCTGGAGAGTGAACATGGAATTCAGCACACTCATAACAACTGCACAACTTTCTAATGTATTGAGCTCAAATACGCTGGTGATTGTAGATTGCCGCTTTGATTTAGCTGATACTCGGAGGGGTCAGCGTAAATATATCAACTCACACATCCCTAGCGCTCGATACTGCCATCTGGATGACGACCTATGTGGTTCGATGGTCCCCGGAATAACTGGACGTCACCCATTGCCTGATATCGATATGCTAGTAGATAAATTCTCTTCATGGGGTATCGATGATCAGACCCAAGTTGTTGTTTACGATGATTCCGAACCTGCACCAGGCGCAATTGCTAGTCGATTATGGTGGTCATTGCAATGGTTAGGACATAATGCAGTGGCCTTATTAGATGGTGGTTGGCAAGCCTGGGTTGCCGAAAAGCGACCTGTGGAAGATGGGCAGTGTATTAATAGTAGAAAAACTTTCGTCCCACACCCGCGCGATGAGCTTCTCGCTCCGAGTTCCATGGTGGAGGAAATCCGAGTAGATCCAAATTACCGGCTGCTGGATTCGCGCACGAGAGATCGATATGAAGGATTGAACGAAACCATCGATCCGGTTGCTGGGCATATACCAGGGGCGTTGTCTTTGCCGTATATTGCCAATGCTGATCCTGGGGGATATTTATTATCTGCTGAACAGCTGACAGCTCGATTTATAGATGTCATAGGAGAAATCTCCGCTCAAAATGTTGTGTTTTACTGTGGTTCAGGTGTAACCGCAGCACATAACCTGTTAGCCTATAAACATGCCGGTCTGGGTGACGCTCGTTTATATGTTGGTTCGTGGAGTGATTGGATTACCGATCCTGCTAGACCAGTCGCGACGCGAGACACTTGAAAGACTTGTCTTATCCGTATCTCTGTACATTAGTTTTATAAGTCATCGTAGCGCAAGTCTTCAAGATCTTTACGGAGTTTATCCTGTTCCGATAACTGCATGTGGGGAACACGATGGACTTTTGAAGCTTGATCAACTCACTCTGCGGCTCGCATATCTTCTAGGGGAACATGTCTGACAACACTCCATTTTCCACAGTGGGGGCAGCAGTCGAATTTACCTACTATAACATTAATCCCTCAGACATGAATGCTGAAAGGAATTTTGCATTTTGGGCAGAGAGTGCCCTCCCATAACCTATAATCAGAAGTCGGTGCAGCCTGGCAGAACGGCTATGCTGAAAGACCGATCCGAACGATCAAGGAAGAAGAAGTGGACCTGTCGGATTATGAGGATTACTGGGATCCCTATTCCCAAATCGGTCAATTTATTGAGCATGTCTACATGCACAAGCGCATCCACTCTGCATTGGATTATCTGACACCTGTTGAGTTTGAACATCTTTGGTTCTCTCAACAGGTTGAATTGGAAAGTGTTCACTAAGGAATATCATTTTTGTGTCCGATTTTTGGGGCGCAGTACACTTGAATGGATAGATCATTCACTGCAACGGTTTGATCGAATTTCTTAATAAAGTGATACGTTTCTATTACTGCCATCTATGGAAAGTCCTTTTCCGCTGGTTGTTAATTTCTATTTATGCGATCAATATTGTTGAGAGCTCGTGATTGAAAAATTACGCCAAATTTTCGCTCCATTACTGATGTCAGCACGCCCAGGTTGTCTGGCATAATCGATTGCTTAATCGACCATATTAGGGATCACAAGAAATGGCAAAAGCGTAATGCATTGAGATAACGTTCATAGCCAGATCCAATTCAGACGCGTAAGATTCTGAGCGAATGTAAATTGTAGCTGCATTAATATTCGCTGCTATGAAGAAACGCAAGATAATCATGATGCCCTCGAAGACTTGAAATTTAATTATTGGTGCGGTTTTGGATCGTGCACCATATTCTCTGTAAAAGTGTATACGCCGTCTCCATTTATATTAATTTTAGGATTTCACTACAACCCCAGTATTTGTTACCTTTGGGAAATATAGGTCTTTTGTTATATTTTTGATCTGGTCATGTTTGCCCAACATTATGAATAAGCCAAATCGTACCAAGCATCAAATTGTCATAAATTAAACAATACCGTAGATCAATCGTAGGGCAATAGTCGGTTTGTACTGTGGAAATTCTGGCAGAATTATCAATACGATGGATTTTGTTATCAGCCTAATGATGATTGGAGGATCTGTGTTTGATGAGGCACCTGATCTTACTCCAGAGCTAGAATGGATGCTGCATACTAATCAAGTCAGTGAAGAGCTTGTTGCAGAGGCTTTGGTTGATGATTACTACTACAAATTAATCCTGCTTGCTGGGATTATCTTGGGAGATAGCAGTTCAGCGCAAAATGTGGTTATCGAGACAATCTATCAGTTGATCCAAGACCGCGGTACGTGTTTGTCGGACCAGGACACATCTATCTTGGTATACACACGGGCGATAAAAGTCTTACACCAGATGATTGTGAGAGCAGGTCAACAGAGAATCTTATCAGGTAGATTGCCATTTCTGCTGCCCCATCACCAGGGCACAACAGCGGAAAAGGATGTTAATCCGGTCATTAGTAGTGGTTCACTTATTGCCAGGCTCGGTTTTAAGGATCGAGCGGCGTTGTACTTTGTTGATGTCGATCGACTAAACGCCGAGCAGGTCAGCCTCATTCTCAAGGAAAAGCGATCCGTAACTGAGAAACGGTTCAAGCTCGTCCGCACTATCCTAAAGAACAATAAGGATAGTGGAGATATGAATAATCTTGGACTTATAGGGATGGCGGTTTTATTTAGTGCTGGGGGACTAACTCGGGAAGTATCTGGAGTAGACCGGGGGCAGATTGTCTGTGAAATCTTGAAAAAGTTTCAACGTGAAGCGATACATAAACGAAAACAAGCGAGGGTAGGGAATATTTGCATTGGAACAGTTGCATTGATTGCTGTAATAGGGTTATTCTGGTTAACAAATCAGGTTGCTTCTCGGAAAACACCAACACCCTTGATCCCTGAGCGGGTTATCATCACACAGATTATCCGCGTACCGATCTATATAACTGAGACTCCGGTGCCCAAAGCTCCTCCGACTCCTCTTAATCTGGCATCAGATTCGAATGACATTAAAGCTGCCCTGCAACAAAGTGCTGCAAATTGGGAGCGATTATGGCTTGATGGTATCACCATCCAGTATGGATCACCGGAATATGTTGAGCTTCCTCTGATCCGCAGAGATCAAGTTTGGGTATCACAGCCCTACGACAGCCTAATCATTACAGGTCACCCTGAGCAAGGAGCTGATCAAGTCTGGTTTTCAAGGGATGGCAAAGTTTATAATGTAAATCTCCGTACTGGTAACCCTGTTTTGTATGATTTTCATTCGAACCATTTACCAGTTTATTCGGGCTTTGCAGATTTCATTTTCCCAGAGTCCGAAATAATTAATTCGTATACATATCAGCCATTGGGGAAGGAACAGCTCGCAAGTCGGGAAGTATTAGTAGTTGAAGAATTCAATTCCACTGGCGCGAAAACCTCGCATCTATGGCTTGATGCGTTCACCGGGGTCATACTTCGCCGGATACGATTCGCTCCGGATGAGAATACCGTCATACAAGACCGTTTGTTATTATCGATTGCCTATGATGTGGAAATCCCTGACAGATTGTTTAATCGGAATCAATTGCTGACACACTTCGTTGGGGACCATTTAGGGCGCTCGGACGAGTCATCCGCATCTATCCGACTGGAGCTTGACTTGATCACAAGGGATGCTCTGAAAGGATTGATTTCTGACCCTCTAGTCTTTGATCCTGCTGATTCTGAATTCCGAACCATAAAGGAATATTCTCTGCTTTCCGCCCGTCTCACGGTTCCATTTGATGTTGGTTACCGGATTGATCGAAACCTACCGGAAGGAACTTAAATAATTTGGCTTGAGATTATCAGATTGGAGAGCTATCGGCCAGGAAATCCTAGCATCAGGCGAATCAAAGACCTCCTGGTGTGAGTGGTTGGCTATTATTGAGAATCCAGGAGAGAGTTTCTTGGCTAATTGTAGTTGACATCAGTAATTGGGGGGTTTATATTCGGAGAGCAAGAGAAAAGCCAGAATGTCAGTTGGACCATGATATGGAAAGAAGTTTCACCGAGCGGACAGATCCTGATAATAGATCGGATGACTTAATATGGATGCTCCAATCAAGACAGGTCAGCCAGCGGTTTCTGATTGAAGAATTGGTCAGCAGGTATTATCAAGAAATTAACTACCTCGCTTACACTATCCTGGAAGACGATCGAGCTTCATCGGAAGCGGCTCAGCGTACTCTGGCCAATGCTGTGAATTCTGCGCGAACATTACGTGAAGATGTTGATCTTGATATTTGGCTTTACAAGTTAGCTTGGGAAAATATCATCCAAGTGCTTAGCAGGGAGTGGTACTGGAGGAAATTGGAAAAGGTCTTATCGATGAGAGGGGATTTTACCGATTACGCTTCTTCCACACCAAATTCACCAGAAATTGGCGCCGTTTGGGAAATTTTTGAAAGCGAGCTTGCGCCTTCAAACCGAAGATTGGTAGTTCTTCACTGCGTTCACGGGTGGTCAGCGAATAAAATTTCTCAGATTGTGGGAGCAGCAGTCAGTGATGTCCAAATGGATATAGATCAGTCATGGCAGATTGTCTATAAGAATATGGACGTAATCGCTTCTTCTGAACAAGAAGTAAGAAATTCTTTCACAAGAGCGCTGCTTTTTCGTTGGGATCGGAACAACATTCCTCCATTAAATCAGGAACAAATTGTCGAGCATATCTGTTTGCTTTCCGGAAATGGAAGTAATAGGCGAAATCTGAGCAGATTGATTAAAGATGCCATGGTTCTCTTGATTGCGCTGATAACCATAGCCGTATTGTTCTGGGCTGTTTCACTTTCTTGAAGAGTAATAAATCTATTCTACCGCCCGCCCATTTTCTAATACCATCTACGGCTCTCTGGTATAATTTTTCAGTCGCTGTTTTAGTTTTGACGCGGTAGTCATCGATCGAGGGGTTTCATGTACTCAAATTAGTGAATACAGGTTGCATACACCGGGAAAATGCCCCGGTTTTATTTTGTGGATTTTTAAAGAAAGGACCCTGATATGGATAAATCTGAACATTTAGATTTATATTACCAGATGGTATTGATTCGACTAGTAGAAGAAGAAGCCGCTCAGCTCTACCAGCAAGGGAAAATTGGTGGCTTCCTGCACTTATACATCGGTCAAGAAGCTGTCAGCACTGGTGTGATATCTGTTCGTGAGCCAAGAGATCGTGTGATCACAGCTTATCGCGATCACGGTGTCGCAATAAATTGTGGGCTGAGCGCAAATGAAATTGTAGCAGAACTGTTAGGTAAAGACACGGGCTGCTCAAAAGGTAAAGGTGGGTCGATGCATATGGCTGACGTGAACAAGAACTTTTGGGGCGGTCACGCAATTGTTGGTGCGCATTTACCTCTAGCCTCCGGTCTTGCGTTAGGAGACCTATATAAAAAGAATGATGCCGTAACGATTTGCATGTTTGGTGATGGTGCTACAAATATCGGCTACTTCCACGAAGCAGTGAACCTCTCAAAAGTGTGGCAGCTGCCTGTGTTATGGGTTTGTGAAAATAACCAGTATGGCATGGGAACAGCTGTCAACAGAGCGTCTGCAGTATCTGAGATCCGCCAGAAAGCGGAAGGTTATGGAATTCCAAATGAGCGGGTAAATGGAATGGATCTCATAGATGTACGTACATCTGCTGAGAAAGCCATCAAACATGTTAGAGCTGGGAACGGACCATATTTCTTGGAAATAATCACATACCGCTTCAGGGGGCACTCGATGGGCGATCCTGAACGGTATCGATTAGCCGATGAGGTGAAAAAGTGGCAGGAAAATGATCCGATCGGTATCTATCGAAAATACCTATCGGATCAAAAGATCGCTGAAGATAATGAATTTGATCAAATCGATCAAAAGTGTGCTGAGGAAGTTGCTGAAGCGGTCAAATTTGCTGAAGCGAGTCCAGAACCAGATCCAGCGAGTTTATTCGAACATATATATGTTGAAGAAGTGTAATCAGCTAGCGATAACTGAATCATTGGCAGATTACCGGACTTTAAAGGAATAGAAAAATGGCAAGAATCACGATGAGGGAAGCAATCTCACAAGCGTTGTGGGAGGAGATGGAACGTGACCCGGATGTTTTTATTATGGGAGAAGAAGTTGGTGTGTGGGGAGGAACATATGCAGTAACGAAAGGCTTCTACGATCATTTTGGTGCCGGACGTGTGCGGGATACCCCGATCGCTGAAGCTGCGATCATAGGCGGTGCAATTGGTGCAGCGATGACTGGGTTGCGCCCAGTCGCCGAGCTGATGACCATCAATTTCGCATTCTCAGCAATGGATCACATCGTAAATGAAGCAGCTAAAATGCATTATATGTTTGGTGGTCAAATAAAATTACCTATGGTAATTCGTGCTGTTGGTGGAGGGGGGCGTCAGCTAGGGGCAACGCATTCACAGACTCCAGACGTGATATTCGCACATTTTCCAGGATTGAAAGTCGTCGCACCAGGGACTCCGGAAGATGCGAAAGGATTGTTGAAATCAGCGATTCGTTCTGATGATCCGATATTATTTATCGAGCATGCCACCCTTTATCAAGTTCGAGCGGAAGTGCCCGACGGTGATTATCTCGTCCCGATTGGGAAATCTAAGGTTCAACGACCCGGTAAAGATGTCACCTTGATCACTTATAGCAAGATGTTGGAATATTCGCTGAAGGCAGCTGATCAGTTGGTGAAAAAAGGCATCGATGTTGAAGTAATTGATCTGCGTTCATTACGACCTCTGGATATTGAACCTATTATCGAGTCGTTTAAGAAAACGAATCGTGCAGTGATTGCCGAAGAAGGATGGCGTTCGTATGGCGTTGGATCTGAAATATCAGCTCGCATCTATGAAGAGGCTTTTGATTATGTTGATGCACCAATAAAACGAGTAGCCCAGAAAGAAGTCCCTTTACCGTATAACCGGACGCTTGAACAGATGGCTTTACCACAGGTAGATGATATTGTTGCAGCCGTCCAGGAGGTGATGTGATGGCCGAGATCATTACCATGCCGAAGCTTGGGTTTGATATGGCAGAAGGGACGCTTGTGCGTTGGATTGCAGTTGAGGGGGATCCTATAACCAAAGACGGTGTAATCGCCGAGATAGAAACTGATAAGGCAACTGTGGAAGTGGAGTCAGCCTTCAGCGGAGTGATGGTTCATCATATAGTCTTGGAAGGTGATATTGTTCCTGTCAATTCACCAATTGCAGTAGTAGGAGAAGAAGGTGAAGAAGTTGATCTGGATGAACTCCTCGCGGGGATTCCTGCGCGAGAACCTGTAGAAGAAGAGCAAATCGAGGCTGCTGCAGATCAACCTGGTGAAAAATTTATTGGAGAAAGACTAGCAGATGAAACTGGGAAATTGCCTGATGGAGTAAAAGCGTCACCATTAGCCCGGCGGATGGCCAAAGACTATGAGATTGATCTAAGACAATTAACCGGTTCTGGTACGAATGGGAGAATTGTTAAAATAGATATTGAGAAATATTTGAAATCACCACGGACTGAACCGAGCCGTGTAACCCCGTCTTTGATTCCAACAATAACAGATGTCTCCTTAGTAGATGAGGTTATCCAGCTGAACCGCCTACGCATGGCGATTGGTCGCCGTATGACAGAGGCGAAACAGGCAGTACCGCACTTCTATGTAACGCATGAATATGATATGGCGGGTGTTATGGCAATTCGCCAGCAGGTGAACTCGATGCTGCCTGAGGATGAAAAGACATCGGTAAATGATTATATTCTCAAGGCTGTAGCCCTCACTCTGCGAGATTTCCCAAACCTAAACGCTACCTTTGGACGGGAACAGATTATCCGTCATGGGCATGTCAATATTGGTGTTGCGGTTGCGGTTGAGGGGGACTCTTAACGATTGTAAACCGGGATACAGATCTTAAATCCGTGCGCCAGATATCACAGGAAGTGCAATCAATGGTGAGCCGTGCCCGTTCTGGCAAGGTCAAGCCAGATGACATTGAGGGATCTACGTTCTCGATTAGTAACCTGGGGATGTTTGGTGTTGCGCATTTTATTGCGATTATCAATCCGCCTGAAGCAGCTATCCTAGCAGTAGGAGCTGTACGGGAGATTCCAGTAGTCGTGGATAATCAAATTGTTCCCGGTCTTAGGATGAATGCCACCTTATCTGTTGATCACCGGGTAAGTGATGGTGCAGAAGCTGCTCAATTCCTTCAGTCTTTGGCGAAATATTTCCGTGAGCCTCTAAGATTGGTGCTTTGAGGGGATACAGTGAATAAGTAATCATCCGCTCAGTGAACTGATAATTGCCATTGGTTTGTTCATGGCGGCACATTCCGTTATGTGCCGCCGATTGTTTTCTACACCTTGGCTTTATAATAACTACAGAATGCTTTATGGGAGGTTAGGAAGTATGGAACCTATCTCGATATTCCCAGCCCATTCAAATTACGTGATCGGGGTAGTTTTCTCACCCGATAATAAGATTCTTATAACCTCCGGTATGGATAATTTGATTAAATTTTGGACTGTTCCTGATTGGAAACTTCTCGATACCATTGCTGGTCATAAAAACAGTGTCAACAGCATTTCAGTGTCACCTGATAGCAAGGTGCTTGCTTCAGGATCAACCGATAACACTGTGAAATTGTGGTCGTTTCCATCAGGTGAGTTATTACACAATTTGCAGGACCGGAAGAAGGTAGTTGCTGCGGTAAAGATTTCACCAAACGGCCAGTTGATCGCAGCTGCATCCTATGGTGGTCGGGCGAAAATTTGGACGACAAACGGGGAAGAAGTACTTTCACTGAAAACCGCGTCCAGAAATCTTACCATGCTGGCATTCTCACCCGATAATGAATTTCTGGCTACTGGGGGATTGGGCGATAATATCGAGGTTTGGAACATTCAGACTGGTGAACTCTACCAAACGCTGGTCGGGCACCAGACGGCCATTCTTTCGATCAAATATATACATGACGGTGATCGATTATTCACAATTGGATATGAAGGTACAGTACTTTATTGGCGAACATCTAAATGGGAAGTAGAATCAAGTTTTAATGTTGGTGTGGACAAACTGCGTGGTGCATACATCCCTTCAGGTGACAAGATCGTTGCTGTGGTTGGTGAGGGTAGAATTCACTTCCGCCATCTCGAGGACTGGAAAATGGTATATGACCTTGACATTGGCACAAAAGCTGTTAATGGCGTTTCACTCTCGCCAGATGGATTATGGTTTGCTGTTGGGGCGGCAGATAAAAAAATTCGCGTCTGGAGATATCACGACTTGATCAGCTGAAGGAATATAATTCACTGAACGTTGGCATTTTGTGTCCTTCACTTCTCATAATTAGTGCCATATTGCTGTTTAAGTAGTGCAAACAAAAATATGTCAATTATTGAAGATGTGATAATTGATAGGTCTTTGAGTGTGCTTGAGGGCGGATCATCCACCAAATAGCTGCTTCTAAAAAACCGTAGAAGAGGATATTATAAAATTTATTGATGCGGCTTAGTGTGGTGAGTGGCAAAAATTCTGCAAATGTATAAACTCCGACCCATTCAAAGTGATAATTTGGTCACATACAAACTTTCCCAAGGTGACGAAGGATCTATTATTCCTGCTCCGCGAAAGTGTGTTTTGTTACCAATTGAAAAATCTGCTTGCAGCAGGATTTTTGTGGTCACATAGAACTGCAAATCTAGCAAGAATGCTGTAGAATGGTTATAAGCCATTCAAGGAGTTAATATGGTCTCGCATTCATACGATCTTGGATATCTGAAAGCCGGATTAAGTGAATTAGAAGAATACCTGCAGTCCAACCAGCTTTACTGGACCTTAGGAGCCTCACCTCCGCCTGGCGAACCAATTTATCCTCAACTTACAATTGGTACACTTCTATTGGTCAATAAGCGGCTTCAAGTACGAGTGGGTGATGGGTATGAAAATGAATATTTGGATGAGCTCAACGAACTTAAGGTAATCGAACATCAGTGGAAATCTGCATGGATCCAAAAAGCAATCCGGGAATTTGATGCCCGACTGAATCTTTGGCGAAATTATATTGATGACTATCGTAACTTCCCAGAAGACAACTACGATCGTTATGCCTTTGAAGTCTCCCGAAGAGTAATGATAGACCTTTTGCAGCCGTATCTTGATAAATCATCCACTCATAATTACCAAATATTACCCGAACTGGATGCGATTTTAAGGATTAATTTCATACCAGGTACATTCATATGGGAAAAGGAAATCGAGCAGGGTTTTCCAAGGGCTAATTATTGGTTTTTATATGGCAGATTAAGAGTAAGTAGCTGAGAAAATTGGGTTAATTCCGGGAATTTTACTCGTGAGAGGAATCGTCTACTCATCAATTATAGACCTCAGTTTGTGGATCAAAAATGTCCTTCAGTCTCATAATATTTGTGCGAATGCCTGAAATTTTGAATTTACTAGAAGCAATTTAGGACAAGATATGGAAGCGAGTTTCAAGATAGGAAGGATCTGGGGAATACCAATTGGTGTACATTCTAGTTGGTTTATATTGTTTGCATTACTGATATTCTCGCTATCCACCGGTTATTTTCCAGTCGAGTTCCCTGACTTATCCCTCACTATGGATATTGTTCTCGGTTTGATTACGAGTCTCTTATTCTTTGGATCTGTTGTAGCACATGAGTTAGGCCATTCAATATTCGCACTACGGAACAATATTCCTGTAAAGAGTATCACTCTATTTATTTTTGGTGGTGTTGCGCAGATTGAAAATGACCCCACATCTCCAGGTGCGGAATTCAGAATTGCTATAGCTGGTCCATTAACCAGCCTTACGCTTGCTGCACTATTCGGCGGATTGTGGGCTCTCGATCAAAACCTTGATTTATTAGCCGCACCGAGTCGTTACTTAATGAGAATCAATTTTTTTCTGGCTGTCTTCAATATGATCCCCGGGTTTCCTTTGGACGGAGGGCGTGTACTGCGAGCGATCGTGTGGCGGGTGACTGGAAATTTACGGCGGGCGAATCGGATCGCAGTTCTATCGGGGCAAATTGTTGCTTTTGGATTTATTGCTTACGGAGTCTACTGGATTTTCACGGGGCGTTTGTTTGATGGATTATGGTTGATTTTCATCGGATGGTTCCTACAGAATGCTGCCACAACAACACGATCCCAGACCCTGATACAGGAAACGCTGCAGGGAGTGAAAGTTTCACAAGTAATGACTTGTGATTGTGATCGAGTACCTAATCTTCGATCGATTAACCAGCTGGTAGAAGAGAGTGTGATGACCAGTGGGAAACGATGTTTCTTTGTGACATCCGAAGGGCAGTTGCAGGGTATGCTAACTTTGCGAGACATTGCAAAAATCCCGGAACAGAAGTGGCGCTTTACAACTGCAGAACAGGCAATGGTCCCCTTAAACCGTCTTGAATGGGTTGAGCCAGATGATGAGTTGCTCAAAGCCCTCAGGCTAATGGACAGCAAAAACGTCGCCCAACTCCCCGTCTTACTTGATGGCGAATTGATTGGTATCCTTTCTCGGGAGCAAATCATTAGCTACATCCGAGCGCGCGCTGAACTGGGCGTATGAACATACTTTACGGATAAACCAATTCCGGTCAGCGCACGAAATATACCGTGAATGTTAGGAGAGCGAGGGTAACGCAGTATAGAGAGAAAATATACAGGGGATAATAGGTTAGAAACCTTAATAACCATCGGATTGATAAATAGCCTGTTACTGCCGCCGCGATAAACCCCGGTATGTAAACAGGTAATCGGGTTGCGAAATCTGGTATTGCGATCAAGTCCAGTGAGGCGATCAGACCGGCGGCAAGCATGACCGGGATGGACATAAAAAATGAAAAACGCGCCGCAGAAGGTCGATCAAAATTTCGGGTCATACCACCTGTGATTGTTGCCCCTGAACGAGACATGCCTGGAAATAGCGCCAAGATTTGGGATATCCCTATCCAAATTGCATCTATCCAATCCATTTTGTTTAGATTTCGGTTTCTCTTCCCAATTTTCTCTGCCACTACTAATAATGCCGCTGTACCCAATAAGAAAAACGCGGTCACGAGCGGATTGTTAAATGCCGATTCAATCGGGTCCTTAAAAATTAGCCCTAAGATACTTGCTGGTATAGTAGCGATGATAATATACCAACCTAATCTTGCCTCAGGTGTAAGAAGAGGGTTTTTTGTCATCAATCCACGCCAGAAGGCTATAAATATCGCAAGTAAGTCTTCCCAGAAATAAGCGATTACGGCGATAAGGGTGGCTACCTGAACCAGCACGTCAAAAATGAATACATCGCTGGAGGGGACATCCCACCGCAGGAGAAACGGGAAGATTACAAGGTGTCCAGAGCTGGATACAGGTAGAAACTCAGTTAATCCTTGTAAGATACCAAGAATAATAGATTCGAAAATTGTCATCGGTATCGAGTCAATCAGTATTCATTAATTGGTCGGCAGATTGACATCCAGATGGAGACCTTGGATAAATTCCCAGACACTACCCGCAATAATTGCCGTTCTCATATCCTTAGCGAGTTTTATTAAGGTATGAAGGTTGTGCATACTCAGCAAAGTCGCCGAGAGCATTTCCCGTGTATTAATTAAGTGACGTAAATAAGCGCGCGAGAAGTTCTGGCAGGTATAACAAGCACAATTCTCATCAATAGGCTGAGGGTCTTGCTTGTATGCTACATTTACTAAATTCAATCTGCCTCGCATGGTAATTGCCGCGTTATGACGGGCGAGTCTGGTTGGCAGAACACAGTCGAAGATATCAACGCCTCTAATAATCCCATTTACCAAGTCTTCGGGGGCACCAACACCCATTAGATAACGTGGCTTGTTGTGGGGCAGGATTCCATTTACTACTTCCACCATGGCGTGTAGCTCTGCTTTGGTTTCACCGACGGAGAGTCCTCCAATGGCATTACCTGGAAAATTAAGTGAGGTAATGAACTCCGCAGATTGAGTGCGAAGCTCCGGGAATACACCGCCCTGAACGATGCCAAACAGAGCTTGGTCAGAGCGAGATTTTACTGCCAGACAGCGTTCTGCCCAATTGTGGGTTCTGTGCATAGCCATCTCAGCGTAACTGCGATCATATGGCGGCGAACACTCATCAAAAGCCATGACAATATCCGCTCCCAAGTTCTCCTGAATCTCAATCGCTCTTTCGGGCGTGAAGCGGTGATCTGATCCATCAATATGACTCTTAAAAGTTACCCCATCATCATCGATCGTGCGCGCTTCCGCCAAAGAGAAAACTTGATAGCCTCCCGAGTCGGTGAGTAATGGTCTCTGCCAATTCATAAAATCATGCAGGCCACCCAATTCAGAAACTACGCCATCACCTGGGCGCAGGTAAAGGTGATAGGTATTGGCAAGCACTAAAGATGTTTCAAGAGTGTCTAATTGTGCTGGCGTAATGGACTTGACCGTTGCATTGGTTCCCACGGGTGCGAACACGGGTGTATGGATAGGTCCATGGGGTGTATGGAAAATTCCAGCTCTGGCGGCCCCATCTTGGGCGATTAGTTCATAATGAAAATCCATGTTTTTATATCCCTCAGGATTACGAGCGAACAGATTATACTCGCAAAGGGAGATGTCTCTAAGGTAAACTGATATCGTTACTCAAAGTGGGGTCGCTCTTAAATCGGGAATTTGACTTTGCCAATGTTGTACCAAATGGGGTGATATAATCCTAGGTTGCGAAAACTATACTTAGATTTGAGGGAGAATTTGAACATGCCAGTCATGAATTTACCAGGTCCGATAGCGCGTGCTATTGTCGAACGGGATGAACAGGTGATATCACCTTCCTATCCGCGTGATTATCCATTCGTGATGGATAAAGGCAGAGGGGTTGAAGTTTGGGATGTGGATGGGAACCGATTTCTAGATTTTGCCGCAGGGATTGCTGTCGTTTCGACTGGGCATAGTCACCCGAGAGTCGTCAAAGCTATCCAAGATCAGGCTGATAGATTCTTGCATATCTCCTCAGATTTCTATCATCCGTTATGGGTAGAGCTAGGCGAAAGATTGGACGAAATTGCACCGTTCACCGACGACGCAGTATCGTTCATGACGAATTCCGGTACCGAGAGTGTTGAAGGTGCTATTAAACTTGCCCGTCATCATACTGGTCGCAGTGTAATTATTGGCTTTTTGGGCGCATTCCATGGCCGCACGATGGGGGCTGTCACACTCACGGCGAGTAAACCAATTTATCACCAGGGCTTCTTCCCTTTGATGAATGGTGTTTTACATGCTCCATATCCTGATCCATATCGGCCAATCCTTGAAACGGCTCCGGGAGAAGATTATGGGGAGGCAGTGGTGCGCTATATCGAAGAACAACTACTAGGCCACCTTGTTCCACCAGAAGAGGTAGCAGGGATCATCGTTGAGCCGATCCAGGGTGAAGGTGGATATATTGTTCCTCCCCCCGGTTTTTTCCCAGCCCTCCGTAATTTATGTGACCGATATGGGATCCTCCTGATCGCTGATGAAGTGCAGTCGGGAATGGGAAGAACTGGGAAATGGTGGGCTATTGAACATTTTGGAGTAGAACCAGACATAGTCTGCGCTGCGAAAGGCATCGCTTCAGGAATACCTCTTGGGGCAGTCATCGCCAAAAAGGAAATTATGTCTTGGCCAAGAGGAGCCCATGGGAATACATACGGTGGTAATCCTATTGCCTGCGCGGCTTCATTAGCAACCATTGATCTTATTGAGGAAGAATTTCTAGCTAATGCTCGTGACGCTGGTGAATACCTGCTTGATGCGCTCACTGAAATCCAGTCTCGTCATTCAAGAACTATCGGAGAAACGCGCGGAGTTGGTTTAATGGTGGGAGTAGAATTCGTCAAAGATCTAGTCACCAAAGAGCCGAATGAAAGATTAAGAGATAAGGTAATCCATGAAACATTTCGTCGTGGTTTGCTAATGCTAGGGTGCGGAAAAAGTGTGATTAGGTTCTCCCCACCACTTAGCGTTACGCGTGCAGAAATTGATGAGGGCTTAAATATATTTGAAGAGAGCTTGACATTATGCGAGAGAGAGGTTCCGGTTGCTGCCTGATTTTCGCGTCCGGCAACGCGATTACCTGCTGGAAATATCACGCGCGATCACTCAAGAGTTAAATCTTGATAAGTTGCTAGCGCGAATTCTACAGTTGACAGCAGAGATGTTAGCTGGACAAGCCGGACTATTCGCTTTTCGAGAACCTCAAGGTGGTTGGACGTTAGCTGCTTCTCATGGGATTCCACCCACTTTTCTGCGCTATTTGGATCCATTGCTGGCAGAAGTCCCCGACCATGAGGATCCAGCCCGTTTTGAGCTGCCCGAAATCAATCGTCTGCTGCAACATGTGACCCGCTCTGCCAGCATGGGTTTGTTGACTGGGGTTGGATTGCCTTTGATTGCTCGCGAACGAGTCATTGGCGTGATATTTATATTTCGGAATTACCGCGGTGGTTTCTCTTCTAATGACCGTGCTTTATTACAGAGTTTCGCTGATCAAGCCGCAATCGCTGTCCAGAACGCTCGCCTGTATACTCAGGTCAGCCAAGAAAAACAGCGTATGGATGCATTGCTAGACTCTGCTGCAGATGGGATCTTAATATTAAATCCGGATCACATAATAGAACGATGCAACCCAGCCTTTTCACGGATGGTTGGTAAACCGATGGAGTATATTCGTAGTAAGGTGCATGAAGAAATACTCACTTTGAGGAAGCAGAAGGACGGGGCATCATTGGAGAATGCTGAAGCAGATGGGTGGCCCCTTACACCAAACGCAACGCTTTATGTAGAAGGTGACCTACAACGGCCAGATGGGGTGAAATTACCAGTAGGAATCACCTACGCGCCTCTCGTCAGCTCAGAGGGGAATCTCGTAAATATTGTCGCAACTGTCCGCGATATTACCCGCTTCCGAGAAGCAGAGGAGTTGAAGAGTACATTTATCTCGGTTATCAGCCACGAACTGAAAACCCCCGTGGCTCTGATTAAAGGGTACGTTAGTACCCTGCGAAGAGAAGATGCTAAATGGGATCGCAAGATAGTCCAGGATTCACTTGAGGTCATTGAAGAAGAGGCAGATCGGCTAACCCAATTAATTGATAATTTGCTTGATGCCTCGCGCTTACAAGCTGGTGGATTGTCAATCAATCAATCTGATGTCGCCTTGGATTTACTCGCAAGCCGCATATCGGAGAGATTCCGTACTCAAACTGATATACATTCGATTATCGTTGACTTCCCAAATGATTTTCCTGTTATCCTAGCCGATGAAGATAGAATCTCCCAGGTTCTTTCTAACCTTATCTCAAATGGTATCAAGTATTCCCGGAAGGGAGGCGAGATAAAGATTCAAGGCCGTGTTCTCCCTTCACAGGTTGTGGTCTGTATTAGTGATCAAGGTCCAGGAATAGCGCCGGGCGATATTCCCTATATATTTGACAGGTTTTACCGTGCAGATGATGCATCTCGCACAACCAAAGGAGCAGGATTGGGATTGTACTTATCAAAGTCCGTCGTTGAAGCTCATGGAGGGAAAATATGGGCTGATCCTAAACCTGGTGACGGGGCGCGAATCTGTTTTTCTCTACCACGGTAATAACGTACAAATTTTTCATCAGCTGTTATTACGTAATTAAGACTGTTTATTAGGAGAGATTTATGCCGAAAACCCAAGTTAGCTGTCCAAATTGCCGACAACCAGTCATTGCAGAAATACAACAGCTTTTTGATGGCGGTGAAGATCATAGAGCAAAGCAAATGCTGTTATCTGGGATGTATAACATTGTTCAATGCTCAAACTGTGGATATCAAGGCAATCTGGCTACTCCGATTGTTTACCATGACCCAGATAAAGAATTGTTGCTGACGTTTGTGCCACCTGGGATTGGCCTGCCAAGAGACAAACAGGAAAAGCTTATTGGTTCATTGATCAATCAAGCAATCAACCGCTTGCCCCAAGAGAAGCGCAAGGCTTATATCTTACAACCACAATCGACTCTGACTATGCAGGGCTTGGTAGAGAGGATCTTGGAAGCTGATGGCATTACGAAAGAAATGATCGCAGCCCAAGAGAAACGACTACAGCTTATTCAAAGATTATTAACTGCCTCGGAGGATAGTCGGATAGAGATCGCGAAAACAGAAGAAGAGCTCATTGACGCAGAATTCTATGGTCTCCTAAGCCGCTTGTACGAGACAGCTGCTTTATCAGGTGATCAAGATGGTGCCCAACAAATAGCAGATTTGCAGAAATCCATCATGCCAGTGACTGATTATGGAAAAGAATTACTAGCTCAAAACGAGGAAGTTGAAGCAGCAATCAAGTCATTACAGGATGCTGGTGATACGCTTACTAGGGAAAAATTACTAGATTTAGTAACTAACGCCCCAAGTGACACCCGTTTGCAGGTAATAGTCAGCTTAGCACGCCCGGGTATGGATTACGAGTTTTTCCAGCTGTTGAGCCAGAGAATTGACCGCGCTCGCGCTGACGGACGAGTGAGATTGATCGAATTGCGTGAGCAATTGTTAGAGATGACACAAGCGATTGATCGACAAGCGGAAGAAAGACAAATATTGGCGAAGAAATTGCTAAACACAATCATAAGTTCACCTAATATTGAAGAAGCATTACGCGAAAACTTACCAGTTGTCGATGAGTTCTTCATACGAGAGGTTAAATCGGTCATGGCAGAAGCCCGGAAGTCTGGAAATTTGGAACAGCTAGCTGCGCTGCAGAAGATAACTGAAGTTATTGAAAAGGCGAGTGCCCCGCCTCCTGAAATTCATTTTATTGAACAGCTTATCCAAGCAGAAGATGTATCTCAAAGGGATCAAATCATCCAAGATAATAAGGAAAAAATCACCCCAGAGTTCTTGGGGATATTTGCCAACCTGCTAGCTCAAATTGAGAATAATGAAGACCAGGAGTTGAAGAGACAAGTTTCTGATGTATATGATCAGGTTCTACGTTTCTCTATGCTGGCAAATCTAGGATCATAATACGCAATTTGTAGACAGGACAAATGAATTGGTATATCGGGATTGGTTGGATAATAATTATTCAATCAGAGGATTGTCCAGTCTCAACCCATGACCTCTAATTGTTACTATGAAGGAATGATCAGACTGAGATTCTCTTAGACGATCTCGCAATCGCCGAACCAGAGCATCCAAAGCTTGGTCCGAAATCATTAACGCCTGTTCTTCTCCCCAGACATTAATAATTAGGTCTTTCCGTGAGACTACACGCTCCTGGTGTTCATACAGCAATTCTAGTAAAATAAACTGAGAGACAGAAAGGGGCGGTAGAATCTCTTGGGTTCCTATCCAAACTCGCCGTGAGCGCTTTTCTAGCCTCAGCAAGCGATTTTCTTGGGGAAGTATTTCGAAATCATATGAATCTAAGGGGAGGGTAGCATCGGAGCTGAGGAAGAGAAACTGTTGTATGAGAGCTATTTGTAGTGTGTCTCCATCCTGCATCGAAACCGTGTTCTGGACTCTTTTTCCGTTTAAATGCAACCCGTTTTTACTGTCTAAATCCTCTACAATGACGCCGTTGGAAGTGGGAATTAAAATAGCGTGTCGTCTAGATACTTGCCGGTTGGGAATTACTATATCGCATGTTGGTTCACGACCGATATATAATTTATGTTTAATGACCCAACGCTGCCCATCGAGAGGTCCGGTTTGAGCGACTAGTAATGGAGCATCCTCGCTCAGTTTCTGCATCTTTATCTCCTCGAGAGTATAATATCATAAAGTGAAGTAATTTATAAGTATCTACGATTCTCAAGGTTGACAACGCCGCGGTCACCGATGTGAATATCTGTTTATTATGCCAATACCACTAAGAACAGGAGAAGTCCTTCGGGAACGCTATAAAATAAAAAGAATTGTCGGTCAAGGTGGAATGGGGAGCATCTATCTGGCGGATGATTTACGTCTTGATGGTCGCTTGTGTGCCTTAAAAGAAGTCAACCATGACCGCTCAATGCCGGAGGAGATGTTGGAGCAGTCGCGAGCCCAATTTCTACGCGAAGCGACTGTTTTAGCCAGGCTTGATCACCCAAATCTGCCCAAAGTATCGGATTATTTCTCGATCGATGATCGCGATTATCTGGTTATGGATTTCATTCCCGGAAAAGATTTGCGAACATTGATGGTCGAGGCTCGCCAGAAAGATACATTTCTTTCTGAAAGAGAGATATTAAGTTGGGCTAACCAGCTAGCTGATGCGTTAGACTATATGCACAGTCAAGACCCTCCGATACTACACCGCGATATCAAACCCGGAAATCTTAAAATCACACCAACAGGATTATTGAAGTTGGTCGATTTCGGATTGGTTAAAATACTCGCTTCGGAAGAAATGACAATCACTATCTTACAAGGGCGCGGGACTGCCTTATACACGCCACTAGAGCAATATGGTGGGGATAGCGGGCATACAGATGCCCGCAGCGACATTTATGCATTCGGGGCAACTCTATACCATTTATTAACTAGCCAGCGGCCAGTTGAAGCGAGAGAATTGTTTTTACATCCAAATGCACTTATTCCCCCACGACAGTTGAACCCAGATATTAGTGTCCGCACAGAAAGAGCTATTCTATCGGCGATGAGCTTGCATCCAGAAAATCGGCCTCCGGATATTCCGACCTTTAAAAAAGCATTATTGGGTGATTGGAATCCGGCTACCAAGCCCCGCGCGCAATTACCTGCACCGTCACTAGCTGATTTAGTATCCAGCCCTTCTGAGCTAACTTTGATATTAGTTTCCGTTGGGATGGTTATGTTGAGTCTTGTGCTAACTCTACTGTACTAATCCTCTTTCCTCCGGCTAACCCACGAACTTGTACTTCCTTTGGAGCATCTTAATTCGATTTACTAGGATTGCGAGTGATTTCTTACTAGCCGAGTTTCTCCAGCTCGCCATCCAAAGGTTGCTAGAATTCCAATCGCTGCTCCTATCAGAGTAATTGCTATCACTGCCCATGCGCCGTATTCATCTAATATGCTGCTGCTGCCCGGTAGATTTAGTGCTAGATAACTGTATGCAACTAGGCCACCGATCACAACCATAAATCCACCGCGGACACCCCATCGCACATGCCCTAATATTGATGCAAAGCGATAAGAGATATATGCGGTAATGAGGATTACCAAGGACGACATGAACCAATCCATTAAATTCGGTCGACCGGGGAAATTTGTTTCTGGGATCGGGAGAATAATGGAAGTTTGAGTTGGTGTGGGTGAGGGAACTACCGTACCAGTAGGTTCCGGCATAGGTGTAATTGTTTGGATGATGCCATTCTCGGGTGGGATATCGAACTGCAGGACCTCTGATTGTTTTGCTGGTTCGCTTTCGGCTCGAATTTCCATCGATCCAGGTATTGTCACTTGAATTTTTGTTTGGGCAATGCCACCTTTTGTAGACGCAATTTGGGGAAACGCTGAAACTTCACTGCCATTTGTTAATATGAAATTGACTAGGGTATTGTCTGGGACGGGATTCTCATTGCTGTCGAGAATTAAACCAGTACGAACCGGGATTATATCCCCTACTCTGTACACTTGAGTTGGTACTTGTTCAGCAGTTGATGTCCCCTGATTGCTTTCTTGATCGGATATGTCAACTACTAATGGGATGGTTTGTTTAGGATCAGGTGCGGTTGCGGTGGCAAGATCGTATCCTGCACCTGGCACGGTTACTGGTGAACTTCCTGCCGGTTGGAGTTCCCGATACAACAACCGTGCTGCCACATCGATGAAACCAGAAGTGTGGCTGTAGAGTCCATAATAAGTGCTTATTTTCGAAATATCTGTCGCATCCAGATAATAGGGAGCATTGAAAGCGAATACAACGATCCGTTTACCTTGGATTAGATCTGGACGATCAGTCAGGAGTTTTTGTAATGTATCTGATAATGGAACATCCTGTTTGACATCCAACATTCCGAACACGATCCAATGGGCGCGCGTCAAATCGTTTTCGATCTGAAGATTGTCTAACTCTCCCTTCATAAAAACATCCAAATCATGATACGTGTAAGCTGAGAGGTTATACGGGATAGCTATTCCGGCAGCTTGCGGACCATATAGTCGAAGAACGGCTTGTCGGAAGTCCCCAACTTTGAGGATAGTATTTTCTTTGCAGTCACTACACTGCTTGAATGTTCGAGTGTCGCTGATAAACACTATACGATCGTTTTGATTTGGTGGATCAGGGATGGTCTCGGAGAGATCGGTTAATGATGGGCTAATCAAAGTCCCTGCATTTTGGGCCACATCGAATGTTGTTTGCTGAAACTGACCGACGTCTTCAAGACCGCTGAGCTGCGGAAGTGTATATGAGAGATTAAAGGTTGGGTAAAGCTGAAACTTCCGAGTTAATATGCGCAGGGCTAACTCATCTACTCGCTGAGCGAAGGCTGGGTCTTCCCGATATTTTTGGGCAAAGAATTCTAGTGTACTGACTACATCTGTATATTGATCGGTTTCAGTACTGCCGGTTATATCTCCTAAATAGATAATATCGTTTCCGGCTAAGAACGCATTTATCGCGACACGTCGGGCTTCGAACTCTTGTCCGGTGAGTTCGTAAAATTTCCGGACCGCTTGGCTGCCTATGTCGTCGCTGATCATGATTCCGCCAGCTTCGCGCCAGATAGCTATCGGTGCTAAACTCATTAATTGATCGAATGCTTGCGGATCCAAACTAACTGGGCGGGTATTTGACCGTATATTTTCTTGGAGACCCTGGTAACGCACGTGAGATGTCATAAGACCGTCGACTGTGCTCTCTACCGTTGGAGCATCACCGGTTACCGCAAAGAATGGCGCTAGATCATATTTTTCCAACTGGTCTAACGATTTACGCACTGTGGCTACTTCATCCTCAGGTAGGCGATCAGCTCCGCCATTGCCCGGGAAATGTTTGGCGATTACTACGATTTGGTTATCACTACCTTTGTGGATCCCAGCAATATATGCACGGCCCATTTCACCAACCCAAAAAGGATTTCCACCGAATGAACGGGTGCCAAGGTCACTCGGGCTAAGTGTACGCGGTGCATCAAGAACATCCAATGAAGGGTTCAGTAGTAGATTTATTCCGAGCGCTGAATACTCTGTACCGATTACGGCTCCCACTTGTTCAGCCAATTCCGGTGTCCAAGTTGCTCCAACCGCCATTTGGTTTGGCAGCTCGGTGAAACCCGAGATGATTACTTCATTCGGGTAGTCATTTGCTTCTATATCCGTACCGATAAATAGAGGGATATAGTGGAGTGGAAGGTCATCACTGAGCGGATTTCCGGAACGTTCCTGGATCACAGTCCAACGACTAATTTGAAGCTGGCGAATCATGTCTATGATGTCGCGAAGCTCATTCTGACTGTATGTAAAGTTATTATTGCTTGCCTTGAGTATCACTCCACCGAGATGATGGTTCACAACTAAATCGTGGATCTGTGAATTTGCTTCTACATCCATACTTTGAAAGGTTGTAACAAAAAGCTGCCCGACGCGTTCTTCGGGACTAAGACTTTCTAGCAATGCTAGCGCATTCTCCTCAGCAGAAGGTAGTTGGAAGGAAGGGGTGAATCCAAAACCATTGGTGGTTGGCGAAATCAATATGGTTAGAAGCAGCGTGACAACTAGCGAACGACTGAATAAGCGCATTGTAGTATTACTTTGTTCCCAATAAGATTTGGTAGACAGGTTTACTATTTAACCAATATTGCTGCCTAGAATATGATGCGTTTCTTCTTCAATAATCTCGTGTAATAACCTTCGTCGATCATTTCCAGTCAACAGTTCTAGGCTTCGGATTCTTAGCGGGTCAATTTCGAAGCGCAGCAAATCAAGTTCTTCATGAGTCGGAAGAGGTGTTTCTTGTATGTCAGGAGCAATCTCTAGTTCGAACCCGGTTCGGCTCTTTATCTTCTCAATTGTCGCTCCGGGATGGTTGCTTATTAAACGCATCCGTCCATTAGCAAAATCAAATTGGCCTAAATCTGACACAAGATATCTTGGACCTTGTCCACGCACGCGTTGTTGTGAATGCCCTAAACCCGAAGTGATATCTAATTTTGATACGAAAGTGATTTTTGAGTGGCGTGGAACGTAGAAATAGATATCGTCTAAATATGTCGTAACGTCCGGGATGCCCCCGGTTCCAGGCAGTTTCATGCGTGGCAAACCTCTGGTGAGATATTTTCGACCGAAGGCGATATTATTTGTATTTCCATGACAGTCAACCTGCCCTGGTCGAAAGAACTCCTTCGGTTTTAGGGTCGTTAGCACCTCTGTTATGGCTCGCACAAAGCCAACGTTTGAGAGTGATCGATCCAGCCAAAGCTGTTCAATGTTCGTTAGCCCAAGGGGCGCTGGATAACGGCACATGCTTTGCCCTATAGCAGATGCAAAATACAGGCCAGGGGCATGTGTATGCCTTGCCAGAAGGTATCCTGCCGCAACAAGCGGGGTCGCAATACCTTGAGCAACTGTCTCACCATCTAAAATTTGCCTCGAGATACAGGTGACCATGATCTCGTCAATTGTGATGTCCGTTGTCATTCTGTCACTTATGTCAAATCTCTAATTCTCATTTAACTCTTCTATTGTCCATTCCCGATTGATAATCCGCTGGTGCAAGCTTGGTGAAATATTACCACCAGAAAGAATTAAAACCACTGGTCTATCGCTGATCTTCCCGCTGATTACGGCAGCAAGGGCGGTCGCCGCTGATCCTTCAATTTTTTCATTGTAAGAATTCCAAGCTAGCGAGATTGCATCAGCAATTTCTTTTTCTGAAACTAGAATAAGATCATCGGCGTATTTCTTAATTATCGGAATCGTTACGGAATTCCATTCAACCGCTCCGGAAAGGCCGTCAGCAATTGTTGGTAGATCGGCGACATTTTCTTGGGTTTCATGGTGAAAGATCGAATACATAAATGCAGAAGACTCAGATTGAACACCAACCATCCTGATCTGTCCAGAGTGGCGTTCTGGGCTTTTTAGGGCAATGCACAAACCGGAAATTAAACCACCTCCACTGGTTGGAACAATCCAAGTGGTTTGGTTGTGACGGTCGATAAAATTGGGGTCATCCATAACTTCCAAGCCAATTGTTCCTTGACCCGCGATAACTTGTCCATCGTTATAAGGGGAAATCCAAATCATATCTTCTTTCTGGGCGAAAGTCCGACCTGCTTCCTCAGCCTGGTCGAAACCTCCATCTACTAAACGAATCTCTGCGCCTAGTTCTGTTATCGCGGATAATTTCTCGCGCACAGCGTGCTTCGATGCAAACACAATGACTCTTGTATTTGCGATTTGACCGGCTAGTGCGACACCTTGACCATGGTTCCCAGCAGATGCAGTTACAATCCCTCTTCCTAGTTCCCAATCTTGCAGTGATAGCACTTTATTTATCGCGCCACGAGCTTTGAACGATCCCGTGACTTGATGATTTTCCCACTTGATGTAAATCAAGTTTTCTGGATCGTAAGTCAGAGGTGTCAGGTTAGTATATGCGGCAATTCTTTGCTGGGCCTCAATTAGCCAGTTGTATGGAATCATTGGATTGTGTTCATAGAATTTCTTAATTTTGAATGGGGTTGATGGGTTCTGGATTTGTAGGTATGATACCCTGTTGTTGATTTAAGACTTGCTTCGCAAGTAAAGGATCATCTGTGAAAATGCCATCGACTCCGATGTCAAACATGTTTTGGATATCAGATACATGATTGATGGTGTATGCGTGAACCCTTTTATTGTGTTTATGTGCGGCTCTGATCAGCCCTCGAGTGATGTCTTTATAATCGGGATGAATTGCTTCATGTGATAGCCGATTTACCCAATGAGATCTCGGGATAGCGCCATTTTTGCCAGGAAGACACAGCAGTCCAATAGGCACTTCTGGCAATATCTTCTTTATTTTTAGAAGGGCTATGGGATTGAATGATGAAAATAGAATGAAGTCTTCCATACTACATTCACGAACTATCGTGGCCACTTTTTCCGGTAGGTTATTGAATAAAGAAGCATAATTTGTCAATTCGATATTGATTGGAATTCTCTTGGCCATCTTTAATAGCACTTCTTCTAATGTTGGTACCATTTCTCCTGTGAACTGGGCGTCGTAGTGAACGCCAGCATCCAACTGCTTAATTTCGACTAATCTCTTATCTGCTACCTTCCCAGTACCATCTGTCGTTCGGTCAACAGTTTGGTCGTGGATCACCACTACATGTCCATCGGCAGTCATTTTGACATCGAGCTCAATAGCATCGGCTTGTTGTTTGATGGCGATTTCAAATGCGGCCAGAGTATTTTCTGGTGCATAACGGCTAGCTCCCCGATGTGCGAATAATGCCGGGCGTGGTAATTGTTCAATCATGCCCATGTTGATGTTTCTCAAATTCAATTAATTTGGTGTATTTTTCCAGAGCTTTGGATTATAAATCCACAAAATATGATAGAGCTGCTCTGTCTATCAGGTCTTCGGACATGGTAGGTTCAATAGACAGATAGCGCGAAATATCAATAATTTGATCACAAAGATCACGTGGGTGGTTGGCACGTAATTTACGGTCGCGTTTTATATACCATTCCTGCAGAAGGTAAGCAAGACCGCCATCGTTGTAAGTAATACCTTTCTGTGAAGTCACTCGTTTAAATATCTCTCGAAAGTCCTCAAAGGATGGATCTGAGACTTTGATTTTGTGGCGCAACCGTCGTAAAAACGCTTCGTCAACGAGGTCTCGTGGTGGAAGATTGGTTGAGAATACCACCGTTACATCAAATGGCACCTCCATTTTTTTACCGGTATGGAGGGTTAAGTAATCTATTCTATTCTCCAAGGGAACTATCCAGCGATTGAGTAAATCTCTTGGGCGAATCTGCTGCCGACCAAAATCATCAATGAGCAAAATTCCGCCATTCGCTTTTACTTGGAACGGCGCCTCGTAGTAAAGATTCGTATCATCAAATACGAGGTCAAGACCTTCCATGTTTAGCTCGCCACCGACTACAATAAATGGTCTGCGAATCCTAACCCAACGTGGATCACGATGAATACTGGATCTAAGCGAGCCGGTGCCGAGATGTGTGGTTTCATCATTTGGCACAAGCTTGTGGTTAACTGCATCGTAAAGTTTAACGACCTGACCGTCAATATAAATCGCGTAAGGAATATACATTGTCTCGCTAAGGGTCATGTTGCCGAGAGCATGAGCGATACTTGTTTTCCCATTCCCGGGTGGTCCATACAGAAATATCGACGTGCCTGAATTTACTGCTGGTCCAATGCGTTCGAATATTGCGTCTGATAGGACCAGATGAGCAAGGTTTTCACGAAGAGAGAAATCGGTAACGAGTTTTCTACCAAAACTTTGCCGTAGGATAGCTTCTGTATAGCCACCGAATGGAACGGGAGCCGGTCCCGCATACTGGCTGCGCTGGAGGGCTTCATGCGCACGATTATTACCCTCCCCAGTAATGGAATATTGGTATGAGCCCTCGCCCACACCGCGGTTTTGGGCTGAACGGATTTCAACTAATTTCTCCCGTTTCAGAGCCTCCATGATCTGGTCAACTACTCCTTGAAATGGGAGGGCAATTTCCTCTGCTACTTTGAATCCGCTCATATAGCCCTGAAAGTACAAGATCTTGAGCGCCAAATCTTGCAGCCAAAGCGCTGGCAGCCCGGTGGCCTCAATGCTTTTTACTGGCCGAGGAATGAATGTATTTCGGCTCTGTTTTTTTTGAATTGGCGAATCGGATGAAATGCGGCGGCTTGTCATGGACACTCCGTATTTATATGAATTCGAGTACTAACAAAATTATAGCATGTACTCTATCAGACAGTTATGTTAAGTGAATAATCTCGTCTAGTCGTGTTGCCCGAAAAAGGTATAATCTCGGAATGGAAATTACGGTTCTCATTCCAGTTTACAACGAAAAGAACACTATCGAAGAGATAATAAATCGGGTCCATGCCACAAAAATACCGTCTGAGATCCTGATCGTGGATGATGGTTCATCGGACGGGACACGTGCGGTCCTTGAGAAGCTCGATGGTCAAGGTATGATCCGCGTTCTTTTCCATGAACAAAATCAAGGCAAAGGCGCTGCCCTGCGGACTGGATTTAAAGAAGTCCGGGGAGATGTAATCATCATTCAGGATGCAGATCTTGAGTATGATCCCCGTGAGTATGCGAATTTGCTACGACCAATTGAAGAAGGACTTGCGGATGTCGTTTTCGGGTCAAGGTTTTTAGGTGGCGCTCGTCGTCCGATTTTGTTTTGGAATATGGTTGCGAATAAGATGCTTACCTTCGTGACGAACATTCTATACAATAATATCCTTACCGATATGGAAACTGGCTACAAAGTATTCCGTCGGGAAGTTATCGAGGATATGCCATTGCACGCTCGTCATTTTGAATTCGAACCCGAATTTACGGCAAAGGTTTTAAAACGCCAAGAAAGAATTTACGAAGTACCAATCTCATTTACCCCACGTTATTACAGTGAGGGCAAAAAGATAAAATCCAAGGATGCATTCATCGCCTTGTGGGCGCTCATAAAATATCGTTTTGTCGATTGACAACTATATATTAGATGGCTCTCATTATTGGCAATCATCACCCCTATTGAGTAGCTTTGATATCCTGAACATTCAGCTGCAGCCGCTTCTCACCAAGATACTCGTTTTCTTCAAAGATGTAGAGCAAATCGATATTCCCCGGCATCATTTGGTGCCAATTGCCTTGCCGGAATGCGATCGCATCATAGACTGCTTTTCCATCAGAAACAAGCAGTTTTAGATGGGCTCCGTCCCTTCCCACCTGACGTGAATTGACAACCTTTACATTCCTAGACGCTAATTGGACGCGCGGATTAGCATACCCAGTGGGTTCTAACCATCCAAGGTATTCGACCATCTCGGAGTCTAGTTCTTCTAAGGGCAACTCGAGATCTGCAGATAGAGTTGGACGCAGGTCTTCTCCGGCGAGCTGTTGGGAAGCAGTAGTGTTCAATCGGGAAATAAGTTCAGGTAAGTTTTCATTTTCTACTGTAAAACCTGCTGCTGCTGCATGTCCACCATAGCGGACCAATATATCTGCACATTCATCTAAGGCGTTAGTGATATGGAATTCAGGGATGCTCCTGCATGAAGCGCGTGTGAAATTGTCCTCTACATATCCAACGATTGATGGGCGGTAATACTTTTCCGTTAATCGTGACGCCACCAGTCCCACCACCCCCGGGTTGTAATCATGATCTGCGACGAACAGCAAACAACTATCCTCTAATTGTTTATCAGAAAATCGTTCTTCTGCATTCTTCTGGATATCCCTGGTGATTTGCTGTCTTTTCTTGTTTTGAATCTCAAGCTGCTGTGCTAGTGTAGCTGCCCGCGCAATATCTGGTGTGAGTAGCAAATCATAAGCATCTAATGCAGTTTCTAATCTACCGGCAGCGTTAATTCTTGGCCCCAAAGAGAACCCGATATGTGATGCTTGTATTTCGTTTGCATGCAGGCCGGAGACACCCATCAAAGCTTGCAGACCTTGGCGTCGGGGCTGTCGTAATCTTTTGATACCTTCGCTGACCAACCAGCGATTCTCTCCAATCAAAGGAACCAAATCTGCCACAGTACCGATAGCAACTAGGTCTAAGAATTCGGTCGCATCATAACTGTCGAGCAATGCCGAAAGCAGTTTATACGCTACACCAACGCCAGCCAGGTTCTTTTCTGGATAGTTATCTCCAACTTGCTTGGGATTTATGATTGCATCGGCTTGCGGAAGCTTATCGCCCGGGTGATGGTGATCGGTTATGATCAGGCTCATACCTAGCTGCCGGGCGAATTCTGCCTCTATGAGTGAACGGATCCCGCAATCCACCGTTATAATCAGTTCTGTCCCGTCCGCATGTAATTTTTCTATTGCATCTGTGTTAAGACCATAACCATCGTCAAATCGATTAGGTATATATCCGTGAACATTTGCGCCTAGTTTTGCCAACCCGAGAACAAGCAGAGCGGTCGCGCAAACTCCGTCAGCATCATAATCTCCGTAAACAGCAATATGCTCATCCTGCCTGATAGCAAATCTGACCCTATCTATTGCCTCGCTCATCGATAAGAGATTGGTGGGCTCGGTGCCGTTTGGAGGCTTGATTTCCAAGAATCTACGTGCACTTTCGGCAGTAGAATAACCGCGGTTATAGAGGATTTGGCGCAGCACCGGCGGATAACCATGCAGTGCTGTATCAGCTTCTGGTGGTAATTTAATCGGGATAACCCAGCGTTTTTCTTGTAAGGTCATAGGTAGTAAGAATCCTACTGTTATAAGAAATCCGGATTTGCTCAGATAAGCATGTATGCAGAGTATAGCATAGGAAGGAAAGACTGAATTCCAGCGGTGGATAGTTTCAGCCTTTCAGTTGGGATATCCACTAGTTGACGGCTCATTTAAACACTGCTATGATCAGAACGGTATGGAAAATCGATCAAACCCGAACGTACGCCGCTTCCGCGATGCGATTAAAAGATCATTGCGGTGGCTGGTACCGGGACTGGGGGTGAAGCGTTGGTTCTTATTGAGCCTGGCCGGTACAACTTTAATTGGAGTGGGCGTAGCAATTCTGATTCTAGATTTCTACCGGACGGCTCCTGAAACCTGGTGGTTGCCCCTCATATCGGCAGCATCGTTACGCTTTTTGGCTCGTCCGTTGAGGGCACTTATCTTTGGCGGGTTAGGTTTAACGTTGATCGCTGTGGGCATTTGGGGGGTCAACCGTACCTTAATGCGACCATACGTTCAGTCAGGGCATGCAGTTGTAGATACACTAACCCTTCATCGCCGACGCCGTCGCGGACCGAGAGTAGTTGTTATCGGGGGCGGGAATGGCTTATCCACGCTGCTGCGAGGAATTAAAGAGTACACCCATCGGATAACGGCGGTGGTCACTGTTGCAGATGACGGTGGGTCTTCAGGCCGGTTGCGACGTGAGATGGGCATTCTTCCCCCGGGAGATATCCGCAACTGCTTGGCAGCTTTATCAAACGACGAAGCGATGCTGACCCAATTATTTCAGTATCGATTCAATAACGAACAAACTGGATTGGAGGGTCACTCATTTGGGAATCTATTTATCAGTGCTTTATCGGAAATAACCGGCAGTTTTGAGGATGCGGTCGCTGAATCGGGGCGTGTGCTATCGGTAAATGGTCGGGTGCTCCCATCGACTTTGCGCAATGTCCAGTTGGTCGCTGATATCAGCCTCCCCCACCTGGTGAGTGAAGTTCGAGTAGAAGGGGAGAGCCATATCCCAAAAGCTGCTGGCAAAGTCAAACAAATCTGGTTAGAGCCCAATAATCCTCCCGCATATCCACGCGTTATCCGCGAAATCTTGTCTGCCGATCTGATCATCATCGGTCCAGGAAGTTTGTATACCAGTATAATACCTAATTTGCTGGTCCCGGATATCACTAAAGCGATCCACGCCAGCCGTGGGTTGAAAATCTATGTTTGCAACGTAGCTGCACAACCCGGTGAGACAGATGGCTTCTCTTGTGTCGATCATTTGGAATCGTTAGAACGTCATATCGGCCTCGGATTGTTTGATGTGGTTGTTGCTAACCAAAACTTTACTGTAGAATCTGATAGTGAAATCGAATGGGTGGTCATAGATCAAGATATCGAAGATAGGTATCCCGTTTACCGTGCAGACCTGGTCGATAACGAAAGACCTTGGCGGCACGATTCGCAAAAGTTAGCCCAAACACTCATGGATTTACTGCAGGAAAGAACCGGTCCTCTGGTAGAATAGTGCTTGGAAAATACAAAAAGCGACAACACTGATTGTTGCAAAAACTAAAACAAAATTGGTACCATGGAGGTTTTATATGACAACAAAAGTAGGTATTAATGGTTTCGGCCGGATTGGACGGCAAGTGCTAAAAGCAGTACGTGATTTCCATTCAGATGAACTCGAGGTAGTTGCTTTTAATGATATTGGCGATCTGCCTACTATGGCTCACTTGCTGAAATACGATTCTAATTATGGACACTTCGACGGTGAAGTTGTAGTGGGCGATGGGGAACTAATCATCGATGGTAAATCGGTTAAAGCGTTTTCGCAGACCGACCCGGGACAAATACCATGGAAAGACTTAGGCGTTGAGATTGTTATCGAAAGCACCGGTATTTTTAAGACGAAAGAAGCCGATGGTGGTAAAAAGGGGGCTGTAAGCCACATCACCGAGGGTGGCGCCAAGAAGGTGATTATCTCTGCCCCTGCAAAAGGTGAAGACTTGACAATTGTATTGGGAGTGAACGACGACAAATACGATCCTGCCACGCACCACGTTGTGTCGAATGCTTCCTGCACAACTAATGGGCTGGCACCTGCAGTTAAAGTTGTCCATGATAAATATAATATTGTCCGGGGCTTTATGACCACGATCCATGCCTATACCAACGGGCAGAGAATTCTGGACATGCCGCACAAAGACCTTCGCCGCGCAAGAGCAGCTGCAATGAGCATCATTCCGACAACGACTGGTGCGGCAAAAGCGATCAAATTAGTGATACCCGATCTCGAGGGAAAGATTGATGGGTATGCACTCCGTGTACCTACATCAACAGTTTCCGTCATTGATCTGACGTGTGAAATTGAAAAAGCGACCACGACTGAAGAATTAAGGCAAGATTACCGAACTGCTGCGGCTGGTCAACTCAGAGGAATTCTCCAGGCAGTTGATGAGCCCCTGGTAAGTATTGACTTCAAGGGGAGCGCATACAGCTCATCGGTTGATTTGCCGTTTACCCAGGTCCTCGGCGCAGGAAAGAGCACATTAGTGAAAGTCGTCGCCTGGTATGATAATGAGTGGGGCTACTCGGTGCGGACTGCCGACTTAGCCGCATTAATGGCAAAATCCCTTTAGACTATTTCGGTGGAGCAATTAGAAGCGTGGAACGTAGTTTTATCAAACGTTTCACGCTTCTTGATTGATGGAGGCCTGCATGTTCAATAAGAAGACAATCCAGGATGAAGATTATTATCAGAAGCGGGTGTTAGTCCGGGTAGATTTCAACGTGCCTATCCGGGACGGTGTCGTAGGTGACGACACACGGATTCAAGCTGCGCTGCCAACTATCAACTACTTACTTGATCAAGATGCAGCAGTTATTCTATGCTCTCATCTGGGACGCCCGAAAGGTGAGCCCGATGCCCAATTCTCATTAAAACCGGTGGCAGAATACCTCGCCAACTTACTCAATAATCCAGTTTCATTTTGTCCCGAGACAGTTGGCCCGATCGCTCAAAGCGCGGCAAACGAGCTATCTCCTGGGGAAGTTTTAGTGTTGGAGAACACGCGCTTTAACCCAGGCGAGAAAGCTAATGACCCGGTATTTGCTAAGCAGCTTGCGGATCTGGCGGATATGTACGTTAATGACGCTTTCGGTTCTGCACACCGGGCGCATGCCTCGACCACGGGGGTAACGCAGTACCTGCCCGCGGCGGCTGGATTCTTGCTGGAGAAAGAGATACGCTACTTAGGACAGGCGATTGCTGATCCAAAGCGCCCGTTTATCGCCATCCTTGGCGGTGCAAAGGTAAGCGATAAGATCGGTGTGATCAAGAATTTATTGAGTAAAACGGATCAAATCCTCATCGGTGGTGGGATGGCCAACACGTTTTTCAAAGCGCAGGGTTACCCGGTTGGTGATTCACTTGTCGAGGATGATGCTTTGGATACCGCGCGTGAGATACTGGGTCAAGCCGGTACTGGGATGCGTCTGCCGATCGATGTCGTGATCGCGAGCGAGTTTTCTAATGAGGCAGAGACCAAGGTTATGGCGATGGGTCCAGTACCGGACGGCTGGCGGATCATGGATATCGGTCCGGATACGGTGAAAGCGTATGCAAAAGCTGTTCGTGGGGCTGGCACTGTTGTCTGGAATGGACCGATGGGTGTGTTTGAATTCCCGAATTTCGCCCAGGGCACCTACGGGGTGGCAGATGCGGTTGCAAGAAGCGGAGCTGTTTCGATAATCGGTGGAGGAGATTCAGTCGCAGCGATCAAACAGTCTGGTCTGTCAGAGCAGATCACCCATATGTCAACCGGCGGCGGGGCATCGCTCGAAATGTTAGAAGGTTTATCCTTGCCCGGTCTTGCGGCTTTGAACGATATATAGACTATTTAGATTTCACCAAAAATTGAGGATAAAATGCGGAGACCATTCGTTGCTGGAAATTGGAAAATGTTTAATACGGTTGCTGAAGCACGTCATCTCGTTTCGGAATTGGTACCCGGGCTGCAGACTATCGCCGGTGTAGAGAAAGCGCTCTGCCCGCCTGCTACAGCACTGCTGGCAGTTAGAGCTCTCCTGGAGGGCACCGATATCGGATTAGGAGCTCAAAATATACACTGGGAAGATTCGGGTGCTTATACCGGCGAGATCTCACCAGCCATGGTAGCTGAATTGTGCCAGTATGTGATTATTGGGCATTCGGAACGCCGGGCGTACTTCGGTGAAACCAACCAGTCAGTTAACCGCAAGGTACAGGCTGCACTGTCCCACGGGTTGGTGCCAATCGTCTGTGTAGGCGAGACCCTGGCTGAAAACGAGGCTGGAATGACTCAGGAAGTAGTTGCGGCGCAGCTGAAAGAGGGCCTGGCCAGGTTAGATCTCAATGATGGGGGTGCGATTGTGATTGCTTACGAGCCGGTTTGGGCGATTGGTACCGGTAAAGCTGCCACGGCTGAAGGTGCAAACCAGGTGATTGCCGATGTGATCAGACCGGCATTAGCTGATGCTTATGGGGATGTGTTTGCCCAGCAGGTACGGGTGCAGTACGGCGGCTCGGTTAAAGCGAACAATGCCCGCGAGTTCTTCAGCCAACCGGACATCGATGGTGCATTAGTCGGTGGAGCGAGTCTAAAGAGCAGTGAATTTATAGCCATCGTTCAAGCTGCTGAACATTGAGTGAATTGCTTGCTTTGTGGTGGCTCCTGATCTTATTGGGGCCGCTGATTTTTATCCAACGCCGTTTGCATTGGGAAATTCAAGCGGCGTTTTTGCTGTTTACCGGCAGGGCAGATCTTGCAAACGTGCTGTTCGCGCTGCTTTTCTTGCCGGGTATCCTCTTACATGAAGTGAGCCATTTCTTGATGGCCAAGATCTTACGAGTGCCAACCAAAAAGTTCTCTATCTTGCCCCAGACCCTGGCAGATGGTCGTCTGCGTTTGGGATATGTAGAAACCGCCAAGACAGATCTGCTGCGGGAAACTCTCATCGGCGCAGCTCCGCTACTTAGCGGAATTCTATTTATAGCTTATGTAGGTATGGTCCAGTTTGGTTTCACGGAAATCTGGCGGTCTACCCTAGCAAGCGCGCAAATACCCACTCAGATTGGCCTCTCTCCCTTGGTCTCACAGCCGGATTTCTGGCTCTGGCTCTATTTGGTTACAGTTGTGAGCAGCACCATGATGCCCTCACCCAGCGACCGGCGGTCCTGGCTGCCCGTCTTAGGCGTGGGTTTGTTTTTGGTTGCCCTGGGAATTTTGGCGGGAGCAGGCCCATGGATGTTGAAGAATATTGCCCCACAGTTAAATGTGGCTTTTAGCATCGTTGCCCTTACGTTTGCCATCAGCTTGGTCGTGCATATTCTGCTGTGGCCGATTTGGTTTGGATTGCGGGTCATCCTCAGCAAGCTTACGAATCGGGATATTCGATAATCGGGATTGCTTTCCAGCGAGTGAGAACCTTTATAGGCTGCATTTCCCATCTATCTAATCCCGGTAGAAGTTGTCATTTGTCCGCACAGAATAATGTTCCGAATACCCTGTCCAGATGGCATATGCTCAAATTGCCAAGCCCGGTAATCTCTGTTAGAATTATTATGCAAACAACGTTATTGGAAAGGCTTCTGATGGCTAGATTCTTCGCAGAGGTGCAAAATCCCACGAAGATTTTTTTGTTGTCTTATATACCCATCGTACACAGCCGGGATCTAGGTGGGACACGATAGTATCGTTTTTCCGTTTTATTTGTTGAAAGTGTTTGGAAAGGATGTCCTATGTCAAACGGAATGAAAGGACCTGAAATCGTAAGCGGTGGTAGTGAAAGTTATGCACTCAAGTTCTTGGATTTTAAACAGATCCCGATGTTGGACGAAGCTCTGCATTCAATCGGTGATTACGGCGAGCTGAGGTTGATCGTAGAGCGCGGGAGGCTGCGCTTTGTCGTTACCCAAAAGAGTTATGACGCGCTGAATTGGCAGCCGGGCAGCTTGGTCTCCCAGGATTAATCATGTCTGAGAATTGGTATGCCCTGCGCAGTAAACCGCGCAAGGAAGACGTCGTCTGGCGGCAGGTGCGCGCCCAGGAAATCGAGGTATTCTACCCACGCCTGCGCGTTCAGCCGGTAAATCCACGCTCGAAAAAGGTCAAACCCTACTTTCCGGGATATTTATTTGTCAACGTCGATATAGATAAAGTTGGCTTATCCACTTTTCAGTGGATGCCGCATGCTATCGGTATTGTTACGGTGGGTGAAGAACCGGGAATTGTGCCGGATAACATGATACATGCCATACGCAAGCGGGTTGAGGAGATCGCCGCCGCGGGTGGTGAGCTGTTTGCCGGCTTACAGCCTGGGGATGAGATCACGATCTCGGAAGGCCCGTTTGCAGGTTATGAAGCGATTTTCGACACCCGCATCGCAGGGCAAGAACGTGTGCGGGTGCTGCTGCAGTTCTTGAATGACCGCCGGCAGGTAGCGATTGAATTGGATGCCAGCCAGATTAAAAAGAAGAAATAAGTTCGACTATGTTCTTTCTCAGCTCAAAATTGAACTGAGAAGCCTCAAACAATCCGGCTGTACTTTAGCAGCTCTCGGTAGATAGTACGAAAAGACCAGCTGCCATGTCGGTAGGGCGGAGCGCGCTTGATATCTGCTAGGCCACTGGAAAGAGAATAATTAGGAATTGATTATGAAAAAAGCATTGATTACGGGTATTACCGGGCAGGATGGCTCCTACTTAGCGGAGCTGCTGCTTTCGAAGGGCTATGAAGTGCACGGCTTGATCAGACGCGCCAGCACCTTCAACACCCACCGCATCGATCATATTTACCGCGACCCGCATAACAATAACGGGGTAAACCTGCACCTGCATTACGGCGATGTGGCCGCTTCGGGCAACTTGATCGAGATGATCTACAACATCCGCCCGGATGAGGTCTACCATCTCGCGGCCCAGTCACACGTGCGGGTCAGCTTTGACCTGCCGGAGTACACCGGTGATGTGACCGGGCTGGGCACGATCCGCATCCTGGAAGCGATCCGCAAGTCCGGCGTGCAGACGCGCTTTTACCAGGCTTCTTCCAGCGAGATGTACGGTGCCGCCAAACCCCCGCAAAACGAAGCGACCCAGTTCGAACCGCAGAGCCCGTATGCCGCAGCCAAAGCTTATGCCTACTGGATGACACGCAGCTACCGCCAGGGCTACGACATGTTCGCCTGCAACGGGATCCTGTTCAACCACGAATCCCCCCGCCGGGGTGAGACATTTGTGACCCGCAAGATCACCCGCGCCCTGAGCCGCCATCGTCGCCGGCAAACAGAAGCAGCTCTACCTGGGCAACCTGGACGCCAAGCGCGACTGGGGCTATGCGCCGGATTATGTCGCCGCCATGTGGAAAATGCTCCAGCTTGGGTATGCCGATGATTTCGTGATCGGGACGGGTGAATCGCATTCGGTGCGCGAGTTCCTCGACGAGGCTTTTGGCTATGTGGACCTGGACTGGAACGAGTACGTGCACATCGACCCGCGCTACTACCGGCCGAATGAGGTTGATTACCTGCTCGCGGACCCTGGCAAGGCGCAGCGCGAGCTGGGCTGGGAGCCGCGCGTCTTCTTCAAAGACCTGGTGCGCATCATGGTGGATGCCGACCTGGAGCTGGCCGGGCTGCCTTCGCCTGGCGATGGGAAGAAGCTGCTGGAAGACCGCCACGGCCCCTGGCACCGCTGGGAGAGCCAGGTGATCAGCATGGGCGATCATTAACCAATTAATTATGATCAAATCGTTCAGCAGGCTGTTTAAAAAGAATCAACCGTCAATTGTCGTCGTATCCGGACTGCCGCGCTCGGGCACCTCGCTGATGATGAAGATGCTTGAGGTTGGCGGCATCCCGCCTTTGACCGATAAGATCCGCACGGCTGATGACGATAACCCTAAGGGTTACTATGAATACGAACGCGCCAAAAAGCTGAAGGAGGGCGATTTCGCCTGGCTGCCGGAAGCCGAGGGAAGAGCAGTCAAGGTGATCTCGGCCTTGCTGTCTTACCTGCCGGCTGAGTACCAGTACAAAGTTGTCTTCATGCAGCGTGCCCTGCCGGAGGTGCTGGCTTCCCAGCGCAAGATGCTGGTCAACCGGGACGAGGACCCGGACCGGGTCAGCGATGAGGAGCTGGCCGGATTGTTTGAGAAGCACCTGGCGGAAGTGACCGGCTGGCTCGCCCAGCAGCCCAATATCAGCACCCATTACTTGAGCTATAACGAGCTGGTTGCCGATCCAATGCACCCATATCCAGGCACTGGATCGCTTCTTGCCTGGTTTCCTGGACACATCCCCGATGGGGACGGTTATTGACCCGGCGCTGTACCGGCAGCGGGTGGAATCGGACAAATGACGTCTGCCGCAGCTCCTGACGCATCAAAAATCCAAACCTGCTACTCGGGACGCGCCGAGCAGATCTATATGGACATCTGCTATACGCTCTCGGAGCGCATCGACCAGGTTGATTGGGCTGCCTACACTGCTAAGGACTGGTCGGTGCTGGCGCGCATGGCGGAAGCTGAAGGTGTGGCGCCGCTGATGTACTGGAAGCTTAAAGACCACCAGAGCTGCAGACGACCAGTACGACGTTCCCGGTCTTGAGGTCCCGCCTGAGATCTTCCACCAGCTGAAGACCTCCTATTACAACACGCTCGCCCAGAACACCCTGATGTACCAGGAGCTCGAGCGCATCCTGCAGGCTTTCGATGAGGCCGGCATCCCCGTGATCGTGCTCAAAGGCGCCGCTCTGGCCGCGACGGTGTATGAGGATATCGGGTTAAGACCGATGGGGGATTTGGATTTGCTGATTCATCCCGAAGATTTTTCTCAAGCCATAAGAAGGATGAGGTCTTTAGGATTTTCTCTCGAGAAAATCACTTACCATGCTGTGTTCAAGGGAGGATCAGGAAAACAATTTCCAATCGAGATTCATTGGAGCATTGTCCCCATAAAAGGCGAACAATCTTCAAGCACTGAATGGTTTTGGCATGATTTGGACGATTACAAATCCTCTACGGGGTATTTGAACAAATGCATCATGAGACCAGCGGCCCAATTGCTCTATTTGGTGTCACACCTCATGATTGATGATGGTGGACAAGGCAGGATATTAGCATATTTTGATTTACACTAATCTGATATCCGGTAAATTTGATCAGAAAGTTTGGATTGAGGTTGAAAACACAAGCCGCAGTGCTAAACTGGTCGCCGATTATTGACGTCCGTTCTTTTCGACACTTAGAGCCGTTTCGATTTACAGAGCAGCGAATTAGTTGCGGAACATAATACAGATCAATCGGTTTGGAATGTTAAACCAACCAGAACTTGGCATAGTTGGGATGCTATGAAAAAGTTGAACTGGCAATCACGTTGGCTGCTTATATATTATTTGGTAATACCTTCTATTGATTACATGCGTTGGCGTTATAAACCAGTCCCAGACTGGATTTGGCCGCTATATTATCCAGTTCGATGGATAACATTAATACGTAATATTATTTAGTACACAAATTCGTTCCAGTATTTATATGTAGATTCAATAGATTAATAAATATTAAGAATTCCCAATATCTTTGTTAACCCTCCCAAATGCAAATATCACTGTTCGGAAAAAACTTGGGGAGAATTTTTGATATAAAACACCTAACCAATAAAAAAACTTGGAAAAATTCAAGTATGCTGGTTCTGCTTCATACCCGTACACTACAAAGTCGAAATTGTAATTAACCATCATCTGATTAATTTGCGAAATGCTATTGCATTTGTAAAGTATCGGAAAAACGTCCTCTTCTTTTCGTCGATCCTGCACTTTGCTTGTGAGAGTTGCATGGAATTTATCAGGCACAATGGATGAAATCATACCGACGTAACTCCAAACATTCGTTGTCCGGATACATATATAACCATTATGCTTAAGAACTCTACGGGCCTCTGAAAAAAATAACCCAGGGTCATCTATATGCTCAAGCACAAAATCACAAATACAGATATCAACCGAATTGTCATCAATTGGCCACTGAGCATTTTCCAAAAGATGAAATTCATCAAGATATGGATTTGTGCTTGCTGTTGGATCTAAATCAATACCAATGACTTTTTTAATTTTATTCTTGAAAATTCGGAGGCTTCTCCTGGTTCTTATCGTATCCTCTTGATAGGCACCTCTACCACATCCGTAATCAAGCAATATGAATGATGTCTCGATCAATTCATTAACTCGAGTATAAAATGCAATGGTTCCATCAATATCAGTAAAACCTCCAAATTTTACTTCCGGATAAAAATATTCTTTCAAACTCATATATGATCCCTCGGTAGTAGTCTAATTATCATGTATATTGAATTAAAGGGAGTCCTTTGGCACTCTCATGGTTGGGAAACCTATTTAGAGCAAACCACATGGACCTGTAAACATAATTCTACCCGAATGCCTTGTCTTGTTAGAGGAAAAATAGGTGAGAACAATATCGTCGTTCACAATCGAAAAGAATCACTTGACAAATACAACGTGTGTGGCAAGACATTGGCACCTAGTGCAGCAACCCAGAGATTGCGCATGTGCAAGCTGATAATATCCCAATCAAAGCACACAGCAAAGCCGGTTGGCTAGGGTTGATGAACACGCAGCTGCTCTTGGTTGGTTAGCTATTTTAAATTAGTGCTTTTCGACACTTTCGACCGGTTCGGTAAACAGAGCAACGAAATGGTTGCGGACCTTAATAAAGTTC
>CAVVAJ010000008.1:0-25978 GCA_963746255.1 uncultured Chloroflexia bacterium
AAGCGATATTTATAATCTTCATCACCGCGCAATAAAGTCAAAACTCTGCCGACCGTTATCGATAGCCCATTTTAGTAAATGTCCTAACAACACCCAGCCGGGAGAGAGATCGCGGAATTCAAAGTTAAGACCCGAGTTATAGACCCAGATATGACCGGCGAAGTCGAAATTCAGGTAACCAGCCGCTTTCTCACCAGCGACCTCCAGGAACGCTAATTGTAACCAACCAGCTTGAAATGCAGCGTGTACAACAGACCGCATTTGTGTGCGCATCAAAGGAGTAAGAAACTTTTCTTTCTCTGGATCCTGGGCCATTAGAGCTAAAAAAACATCAAATTCCGTATCGAGTTTCTCTTGTGTCTTCGACTACGTACCAACGCACAGGCGGGTTGTAGTTCTCAGCACGGCGCATTTTACGGCGAATTTCATGGCGTTGTTTCTTAACAATGCCAGCTAAATAGGTCTCCCAATCACCTGGTAAAGATGGATATACGGGCATTGTTGTAACCTTTGTTTCTCGAATAGCCATCCATGCTTTTCGGCAGATGCCTGCAGACTGAGGAGTGTGGGGGTTTCTTCAGGCAGATTATACAGGTCCATTATTTTCCAGGGCGGCGCCTGGTTGCTCCCAATGAGTTTAAACAGATTTTCAACAAACGCTGCTAATTCAGAGGGTTGGGCAATAATATCCAGGTAATCTGAAATTTCGATACTCCCCAATAACATTAACGCCAGGTTACCCTGGCGATTCTTTGTGAAAAACAAAGGCGCTATTGCGACTAATTGACCATTTTCATTGCGCGTGCGACGATGGCAAAATAACTCTCCTTGAGACCATTCACCTCCGCCTAGGGTTTTCCACCAAGCGCTCAGGAACTCATTACGCAAAAACGGCACATGACTTGCACTGCAACATTGCAGTAAATCATTCCATTCGTCCGCTATTAGTTGAATTTCGTCGATGTTTTTGATAATAGTAAGTTGCATTATTCACCAAAATTAAGGAAATTTATATTTTTGCTAAAAAATTTTTCCACAAGAGAATAATCGGGTCTTCGCTAAATATACCTATAGAAGTTAGGAAAACCAGACATGTATATGATGCCTGTTATGCGCGGCAACCCACCAAACTGGATTTTACCAGTATAATGACTGGCGTGACGGTATGATTGAGTGATTTGGCGCCAATGTCCAACCTTTACGATCTAAATATATATCTTGTAGCACGGGTACAAGGAAAAGACTATCCAGAGTTATCCGGTTTGCATATCAGTGAACCACCGCGCGCCCCGCGCGTGGTCGAAGCGCTGATCGCCTGATTCTCACCCGGCTATGGAGGGTAATGCTCCCTTATCACCCGTTAAAAATGAACAAATTTTAGCGGATATGGCGAGGTTATATTATGCTACTCCTGGCTCAATTACATCTGCCTTGAGGAAAACAGCCGATGAATTTAACAAGCTGTTATTAGGACGAAATCTACGCCTGGCAAGCAGTTCGAGAGTAGGGTTAGGGCTGTTATCCCAACTAGTAATAAGATGCTGAGCAAATTTACCTGGCCCAGTCAGGCTCGACCCACACGTTCCTGATTTCTGCAGAAAAAACGGAACATTTCTACGATTTTGAAATGACAGAGCAGCGCCTCGGGCAAAGCCGTATCGTTCCATTGCGTTTTTACCAGGGACTTCTAAAGCCTGGTGATACATTAACTCTGGCAGCTCAACCTGAACCGTCTTGGAACACACATACTTTAGCTGGTTTGCATGGTCAGGGACCGGTAGAGCCTGCGTAGACGTTTGTTTTCTCCCTCTTTTCCAGACTTGAATGCGGTTCTCATTCAAGCCAGGCCTGGACAGGGAAAGTCAATAATAATGCCGCCTTCAACTCGGAGTGGTGTTACGACCACAACTGCGGTTGGTGTGCAGAGCAAAAGCGAACCCATTGAACCTGCCTTGACTTTAGGAATGGCGAGTGAATCGAGAAGCGACGCGGGTTGATTGTAGTGTCGAGGGAATGAGCCGACTGGAACGCTAAGTTTCGCCCGTTATTATCCTTCCGGATCCTTTAGAGAAAAAGCCGGTTGTGGTTCCTGAAACTACCTTTGAGGCACCTGATACCGGTTTCATTGAAAGCAAGGACCTAACCGCTCCATCGGGTAAAAATGGACTAAAGATCCTGACCGTAAAATTTATAACGCTTTTGCTAGCAATTGGTAAACCAATTGCAATTACCATGAATGCGATGAGAGAAGGTGTACGAACTATGTTTGGGCGGTTATTACCCAGTGAAACCTTTTTAGCGATACCCTCCTATGTCATGGCTTTTATCGCTATAGCAATTCCGGCGATTATTGTTACGGTTGCGAGCGTAGCATATTTTCAACTGGGACGCGGAGCCCAATATGATGTTCTGTATTCACAGGCAGAACGGATGACGAATCAGGCAATGGAACAAACCCCTGCAGATTTTAGGCGAGCAGGTTTGGAAGCAGCATTGGTAGTAATTGACCAAACGGAAGAAACTCAAATCACTCCTGAAACTCAAGCGCTTAGGGCTAAAGTAATGGCACAGTTGGATAAATTGGACCTGGTCCGGCGGGTGGTATACCAACCTGCAATTATCGGTGGTTTCCCAAAGGAATATAACATAACCCGCATCTTACTTTCGGAAAATGATCTTTATATGTTAGAAGGAAATCATGGGTCGGTAATTCGAGCTGAATTGACGGACCAGGGGTATGAAGTGGATCATACTTTTCAATGCGGTCCCGATGCTCCAGGGGCGGGTGCAATGGGGCCAATCATGGATATAACATTATGGCCTGCGGGTTTTAATCCAAATGCCAGCGTTCTCGCTATGGATATGAGTGGGAATGTTCTATATTGCCTCCCCGATGAACCACCAACGACAGGTAAGTTGGCCTCTCCACCTTCCGAAGGATGGGGAGAACTGGTAGCATTTTCCTTAGATTTAGGCGACACTTACGTAGTCGATCCACCTTCCAACGGAGTATGGAGATATTCGCACAGTAATTTTGAAGAGGAACCTACCCTTTTCTTCGATGAAGAAATCCCTTATCTTCAGGATGTTATCGATATGGTTGTCGACAGGGATGATTTATATTTGTTACATAAAGATGGGTACTTGACATTATGTTTCTACAGTGATCTGGAAGAAGCTCCGACACGGTGTTCAAATCCTTCTTATATCGACTTTCGTCCTGGGAAAAAGGAAAATCCCCTCATTCCCTCCAACCCATTTTCCCAGATAACTATTACCATGCCTCCAGATCCCTCTTTGTTTATGCTAGAACCCCAAAGAGAGGCAGTATATCATTTTAGTTTGCGTAATCTGGCGTTCCAATACCAGTATTTGCCAAGCGAAAGTTTATCTTCTCAAGAAGCGACAGCCTTTGTAATTGATCCGCTCAAGCGTAGATTATTCATTGCAATTGGAAACCAGGTCTTTTACGGAATTGCGCCTTAGGACGCACCGTTTGTTTTCCAAATATCCAGCCATAGGGGGAAAAGTTTAGGAGAATTTCTTATCAAAGAAGTTGAGACTATATTATCGAGCTTTTTATTTGGTAATTAAGGAAATCGGCTGACGAAGAAATAAGCTGCTAGGATAATAATTAGCAAAGATACCAGGATAAGGAAAGCGAGAATGAGGCATGTTAATTGCCTTAGCGGCGATTTGTGGCTTTTGCCCTGAATATTCCCGTTTGAAGGTGAGACAGCTAGCGGAACGTGTATCGCCACAATGGTGATATTATCATGTCCACCGCGTTGATTTGCTAAATTTATCAGGTCATCAACAGATTTTTCCAGGTTTGAGTTCTGGAAACCATTTAGTATCTCTTCCGCATTGACGAGATCTGTTAAACCGTCGCTACATAATACAAGGAAATCCCCCGGATGCAATTGCATCCCCTGGTTCTTCTCAGCTTGCGAATTGCTTTCGTTTTTGTTTAAACGAAGGCGGAAATCCGGTTTTACCGATTGTTGTGAACCGAGATAGCGATGGATCACATGTGCATTGGGATGCTCCCGAGCTTGGGCGGGATTAAGAACGCCAGCGGATATCGCCTCCTGGATCCAGGTATGGTCGGTTGATAATTGTTGGATTACTTTCCCGCGCAGCAGATAAATCCTCGAATCCCCCACATATGCAATAAAAAGACGATAATCGATAACCAAGACACAAGCGCAGGTGGCGCCCATGCCTCTTTTTTCCGGTTGACTTTCTGATAATTCTAATACTTCCTGGCTGGCTTGGGTGATAGCGTCATGCAGAATTGATAAGGGTTTATCTCCCTCACTATCCGATACAATCTGGATGATCGATTTAACCACATTTTCGGCAGCTACTTCTCCAGCCTGGTGACCGCCAATACCATCAGACACGATCCCCAACAGGACCGGTGACGAGCTAGCTGTTTCGAGCCGGTAAGCAGAGATCGCATAACGATCTTCGTTATTCTTACCGCTCATGCCCGGATGCGAATTTGCCGCTACATGTAGGTGGGAGCGTTCCGATGGGATCATCAAGGGGCTGACTGCTCCGAATCCTTTGAAGATGTTCTTAGTGTAATAATCCGTTTCCGGATTGGCATTGGTTGTCGCAACGTAAAACGAAAACCAAGGCGACCAATGTGGATTAAATCACCGTGCTGTAAAATTGCTCCTTCCTGTGTCACTGGCGTATAGTTAATCCAGGAACCGGCAGTTGAACCTTCGTCTGCTAAGCGATACGTCCCATCCACACGGCGGCTCAGGCGGGCGTGGAGAGTTTCAATGCATGGATCGTCCAGCACGAGATCAGCTTTTAAGGGATCGCTTCCAATTTGAATATCATCAGATGTTATGGGTATCGGGGGAATATCTGTTTGATCGTCCTCTGTTGAGATCGGGTTGAGGAACGCATCCGCCTTGGGTGCTCCTTGCCGCTGTGTCCACTGTATGCGATTTACCCAACCTGAGAGGCGATTTGAAGACAATTCTGAGTTGATAAAGTAAGGTTTTACCTCAAAATTAGGAGCGCGACGGTTCATGGCTGCGCGTAGCGCTGCTGGTCGCAGGCGTCCGGCGAAAACCAGAAACAAGAAGAATAATGCTCCTGCTAATAACACAAGAATAGCAATTAACACAGGCATTTTCTCCTGGAGTGAGAACAAAGGATTCGAGAGAGTTTGCTCGATTGAGATTTGAACAGGAATCTCAATGCTGGCGCCTGTCAATCCATATATATCTTCTACTTGAACTTGGAGATTGTAAATGCCATCTTGTTGATATGGGTTGAGGTTCCATGTAAATCGCTCGAATGGTGGTTGTTGATTTTCGGTTACCACCTGCCCATCAACGTACAAGGAAGATTTGACCAGAGAGCGCAATCGACCATCTGGAAAATCGATAACAATTTGAAGGGTTTCTTCGTCAGGGGAAAGATAATCAATTGCAGAGTTCTCTGCAATCGCACCATTTTCAACGGCGTCCAATTTGCGATGGATTTGAAGGGGTGGTGAAACAAAAGCAGGGAGAGGTGGTTGGATATCAATTTCGAATGTTTGAATATTCGAGGGGAATTTCTGTGAACCGAGCTGTATTTGTGCGCTCATTTCATGAATTCCACCCTGATTAATCTCGGATTGAAAGTCAATTTGATAGATATCTCGTAAGTGTTGAAAATATTCTTCAGGGTCAGGTAAAGATTCTTCACCAGTGAAAATAAAGAATTTTCCACCAGTTTGTTCACTTAAATTTTGCAGCTGTTCGACAGGCTTGGAGGCGTAGGATCCTGGAGATGTGACCAACCAGATGAATACAGGCACATCCTGATTGTTAATCTGGGCGGATAGATTTTCCATCGCTGGATCGAAGTTGCCTTCGGGAGGAGGGGTGATATACAACACCGCACGGCTCATACCTGGACGTGGTGTTGGGTCTAGCGCTAAACTGATTCCGCGAAAGAGCGTATCCAGGTTGGGAACTGCGGCGCGTGAATTTATCTGTTCCGAATTTAGCGTCTCCAGCCAATCGTCATGTTTACTTGTGTGGCTGATTGCTGGACCATCCGTGATCAAAAGGGTCATGTCATCGATGGAAGATCCCTGTCGGCCCATTGACCATGTTCTCAGAGACTTCTTTGATAAAATCGTAGCGCGATATTGCCTGGCTGTTCCGAATCCCAAATGATGGGCCAGGATTTATCGCAACTACAAGCTGAACCCCGGGGCGGATTTCCTCGATTTTTGAAATGGGTAACGGTTTACCATCCTCGATTATGCTCACATCATCTTCTGTGATCCCGTGAATGAACTCGCCTTCAGCGTTGTGGATATCCAGAAATGCCTGGATTAATGGGAAGGCTTGTAGATCCGGAGGATGAAGAAATATGTTGGCGTCGTTTTGGGCAAATGCCGAAAGAGGCAGCAAGGACCAACAAAGAGTGAGCATGATGATGCCGCTAATGCGGTTGGACATAGGCAAATTTTAGCATAAGTTCCAGTTAATGATCGATATCGAATTTTCCTTTCCTGAATCCTCTTGAGAATGTAGCCATTTGAAGCAGAAACCCTCAGACTATTTATTATAAGATTATTCCCACTCGATGGTTGCAGGTGGTTTGCTGGTGATATCGTACAAAACCCGGTTGACGCCATCTACTTCGTTGACGATCCGGTTGGCAACGCGAGCCAGCAAATCAGGTGAAATTCGCGCCCAGTCTGCGGTCATATAATCTTCAGTAGTGATCGCACGTAGAGCCACTGTCTCCTGGTAAGTGCGTTGGTCACCCATCACTCCGACCGAGCGTACGGGTAGAAGTACTGCAAACGCCTGGGATATGGACTGTACCAGGCTGGTTCCAGAGACTGGACCCAATAGACCGGCGGTTTCTAATTCTGTAATGAAGATCGCATCCGCTGCTCGCAGCCTCTCCAGGCGCTCATGAGTGATTTCTCCCGGGCAGCGAACAGCCAATCCAGGACCGGGGAAAGGTTGCCTCCAGACGATCTCGGGGGGAAGACCCAGGCTCTGGCCAACGATGCGGACTTCATCTTTGAACAGGTAACGCAACGGTTCGACAAGATTAAGATCCATATGCTCAGGCAATCCTCCCACATTGTGATGGGTCTTGATCCGTTGGGTTTTTGACCGATCAGGAGCGCTCGATTCTACAACATCCGGGTAAATAGTGCCTTGAACTAAAAAACGCGGCTTTCCTACTCGGCGTGCCTGTTCTTCGAAAATGTGAATAAATAATTCTCCAATGATGTATCTCTTCCGTTCTGGGTCAGTCACGCCGCGGAAAGCGAGCATGAATCTCTCGATCGCATCGACCGTTATCAGCTCTACTCCTAATTTGTTTTCCAAGACGGATTGAATCCGTTTGGCTTCACCCTGACGCAACAAACCAGTGTCCACAAAGATGGCGACGAGTTGGTTTCCAACTGCGCGTAGCGCCATGACTGTAGCCACGCTGGAATCTACGCCTCCGCTAACAGCAGAAAGGATCTTTTCGGACCCAACCTGGTCTCGAATTATCTTTATGCCTTGGGAAATGATGGATTCTGTTGTCCATTGCGGTTCAATCTGACAAATTTCTGTGGCAAAACTGCGAAGTATCAGCCCGCCTGCAGGTGTGTGGCGGACTTCTGGATGGAATTGAAGACCAAAATAACCGCGGGTAAGATCACCGATGGCTGCGATAGGGGAATTTTTCGTGCCCCCTAAAATGTCGAAACCGGACGGCGGCGTTTCGATACGATCTCCATGCGACATCCAAACCGGTTGGTTTCCCTGCTGGATCAGTGGATTCTCAAGGTTGATTTCCAGACGAGCGGGGCCGTATTCGCGTTGATCGGTCGCAGCGACCTTGCCTCCCAAGGCGTGGGTCAAGGCTTGTAACCCATAACAGATACCCAGAATGGGCTTCTTGCAGTTGAAGATATAGGCGGGGATTTGCGGAGCGTCTTTCTCATAAACTGAGGCAGGACCGCCCGATAAAATGAAACCTTTTGGATCCTTTTCGAGCACCTGGGACGCGGGAGTATCCCAGGGGAAGAGTTCGCAATAAACTTGTGCTTCGCGCACCCGGCGGGTGATCAATTGGGAGTATTGTGAACCAAAATCGAGTATCGCTATAGCATCCATCATCTTGAAAGGGAATGTAGGTGATCGTAGGCTTGATACTGAGAGTAATTTTGAAGAAATGGGTTTATTCAGCGAACAAAATTTGATCATCTTGCATGGAGATAATACATGCCAGTGATTCGACCGGAACATTCAAGGGGGCGAGCGCTAGACGCCCACCTTCAAAGGATTTTTCGATGAGTGCGCCGATGCCCACCAACTGGGCTCCTGCTGTTTGAGCCAAGCGCACAAGTCCGAGAATTGTGACGCCTGATGCCAGGAAGTCATCGATGAGCAAAACTCTCTCACCATTGGCCAGATATTCTGGGGATATGATCAACTCGACCGTGCGTCCTTTTGTGTGGGAGGGGGATAGGGTCAGAAAAACCTGGTCAGGCATGGTGATGGGTTTATGCTTTCGGGCGTATACAACAGGCAGACCCAGGTGAAGAGCCGTCATCACTGCGGGCGCGATTCCTGAGATTTCAGCTGTGAGCACCTTGGTTGCACCGACATGGCGAAACCGCCTGGCGAATTCCTGACCACAGGCATTCATCAAAATCGGATCTACCTGGTGATTGACAAAACCATCTACTTTGAGGATGCCATTGCCAAGATTTTTACCTTCTTTTCGTATTCTCTCCTTGAGCGCTTCCATACCTTTCTCCTGGGATTAAAATAAGGCTTCGCTGGATGAAAAATTCCAATCATAGTGGATTTCTTTTTCTCAATCAATTCGAATATTAATTTGGTTCAGATTGTACATCGGCTTGTCTATAGGTGACAGGGTAATCGTGAGTGAGATTATGTTAAAATTCTGATCTGATGTTGGTATTAGCTTCGAATTCTCCTCGTCGTAAAAAGTTACTTGGCTTTGGGGGATGGGGATTTTCTGTTCTAAGTGCACCAGTGGATGAAAGCGCTCAAGCCGGAGAGTCTGCGGAGTCGTATGTGCTACGCCTGGCGGAAAGCAAAGCCCGAGCAGCTTCACACCTGGCAGAGTATGATAACCAAGTGGGAGCGTTAATTATCGCAGCCGATACGGCAGTTGTCCAGAGAGCAGCTATCGATGTTACGGCGAATGAATATCTGTGCGTGAACAATGACTGTGAGCAGATCTTTCAAGAAACCATTCTCGGGAAACCAGCGGAGCCTGAAGAGGCGGAAGTGATGTTGAGGGCGTTACGTGGCCGCACTCACCAGGTGTACAGCGGAGTGGCGATTTTGTGCACCGAAAATTGGAGTTTGCACAGAGAGATATGCGTTACTGATGTTCCAATGCGGGACTACAGTGATGATGAGATGTTAGTTTATATTCAAAGTGGAGATCCTTTAGATAAAGCTGGCGCGTACGCCATTCAACACCCGGGATTTCATCCCGTTGACAGTCTGGATGGCTGTTATGCAAATGTTATGGGTTTACCTGTGTGTCACCTGACGCGCTTACTTATTGAACTTGGCATTCATCCTGCAACAGAAGTATCTGAAGTGTGCCAACAGTCACTCAACTACGATTGTCCTGTTTATAAGCAAATTCTGCATGAAGCCCCTACTTTTCAAACGTAGTACAATGCATCAAATGGACAATATTTCTTCTATCACTGCGAGAATTACTTTTGTACGTAGATTAATGATCGGGACGATAATGATTTTGGTAGCCAGTTGCGCGCAAACTCCAGTGAATAGTCCAGTTGGCGCATCCGAATTATTCGTCACAGGGACACCTTCGAAAATCGAAACTGTAAATATTCCTGACGTTAGGGCGGTAGGCGTGGCTTATCTAGACGCATGGAAAAGCGAAGATTATCCGACGATGTACGCGCTGTTAACTTCCATAAGTAAAGATGCGATAAGCGCACAGGAGTTTGAGGAACATTACAAGGGAATTGCAATAGAAGCAGCTTTGAGCGATATAAATTATGAAATATTATCTGTGCTGGTCAACCCGGAAGCTGCCCAGGTTAATTACCAGGTTGTGTTAACCAGCACGCTTGTGGGGGATATCACCCGCGACACAGTAATGAATTTATCCCTGGAAGACGAACAGTGGAAAGTTCAATGGGATGATATGCTAGTGTTACCAGAGTTACAGGGTGGAAATTTCTTGCTGATGGATCGCAGCGATTACGTACCCTCACGCGCCAATATTTATGACCGCAACGGGCAAGCGCTGGTGGCGCAATCTGATGCTACCGCAGTGGGTTTGTATCCTGACCGGGTCGACCCGACCCAGGCACAAGAGCTATTCCCCTTGTTGGCTGAGATCACTGCTATACCTGTCGATACGATTTGGGCGATGTATCGTGGCGCACCTTCAGGCGCTGGTTGGTATCTCCCTTTGGGAGAGATCTCGGCAGAAGATGCAGTCGTGAGCGTCTCATTATTGGCAGGTTTCCAAGGAGTAGAATTAACCCCCTATAAATCGCGTTATTATTTCGAAGGTGGTATCGCGCCTCACGTAGTGGGTTATGTAAGCGCCATCACCCCTGAGGAGGTCGCCGAGTACAAACGCAAAGGCTATCAACAAGATGAACGTGTGGGCCGGATTGGTCTGGAAAAATGGGGTGAGGAGTTCTTGGCCGGGGGACGTGGCGGAGCGCTATATGTATTCAATGCCCAGGGACAGCCGGTGACGCGTTTGGCCGAATCCCCAGCGAATCCTTCGCAGGCGATTTACTCAACCGTGGACCGTAATTTCCAAATGGCAGCCCAAAAGGCGTTATCCAATTTTCGAGGCGCGCTCGTGGTTCTTGAGCGCGACACGGGCAGGGTGTTAGCATTAGTTTCCTCTCCTGCATATGATCCAAACGCGTTTGAGCCGATTAATTACAATAGTTCCACGATGCTATATGAAATCAGCAGCAATCCATCCGAGCCTCTATTCAATCGCGCAACCCAAGGTCAATATCCACTGGGTTCTGTGTTCAAGGTCATTACAATGGCAGCGGCTCTAAAAAGTGGTGTCTATTCACCTGATACCACATACCAATGTGGCTATTTTTTTGAAGAACTGGCCGGTGCGCGCTTACACGACTGGACTTACGATTATTTTCTTAAAAATGAAAAAACGATCCCAAGTGGTTTGTTGACCTTACCTGAGGGTTTGATGCGCTCCTGCAACCCATTTTTTTGGCACATCGGTTTGGATCTCTTCAACCGCGGTTTGACGACTGCGGTTTCAGATATGGCAAAGGGATTTGGTTTGGGCAAGCTCAGTGAAGTGGTTGGATTGGAAGAGGAGCCCGGGCAGATTCCTGATCCCGAAATTGCCATAGATGCGGTCAATATGGCGATTGGCCAGGGGGATGTGCTGGTCACACCCATTCAGGTAGCCAATTTTATGGCTGCGGTGGGCAACGGTGGCACTCTCTATCGACCTCAGGTAGTTGAATGGATCGCTCCACCCGATAGCGAACCCTCACAAAAATTCAAAGCCCAGATAATAGGCAAAATTCCGCTCACTCCCGAAAAGCTGAGAGTTATCCAGGATGCCTTGTTGGGAGTGATCCGCAATGAGAAACCACGTGGAACGGCCTGGCATATTTTCACAGGCTTGGATATCCCCGTAGCTGGCAAGACCGGAACCGCGCAATCTAGCTCTGACGTTCCCCATGCATGGTTTGCCGGGTATACCTTTGCCGAGCGTGAAGATAAACCAGATATTGCAGTTGCAGTGATCATTGAGAATGTTGGGGAAGGCTCCGATTACGCAGCGCCGATCTTCCGCCGCATTGTTGAACTCTATTACAGTGGACAACCTCAAAAACTATACTGGTGGGAAGCTTCTTACAATGTGCCGCTAACGGACACACTGGGAATTGATGGGACGATTCTTCCACCCCTGGTATTGACACCGAGTCCGTAGGGATGAGTTTACGAGGCCTGGTCACACGTACGCAATCTGGTTTCTACGCGGTTAATACAGACAAAGGCACTTATGTTTGTCAATTGCGCGGCAGGCTAAAAAAAGGCCAACGCCTGGGAGATGTTGTCGCCAATGGCGATTGGGTGCAAATTACTCCAATCGATGATGAGAATGGGGTCATCGACTCGGTTGAGCCACGAGCACGTTTGTATTCGCGCATGGCGCCAAGACCTAAAGGTGAATACGAACAAATCTTAATCGCCAACCCAGACCAGGTAGCGCTAGTATTTGCCTGTGCTCAACCGGAACCGCGTTTTGGAATGCTCGACCGCTTCCTGGTTATCGCTGAAAAACAAGCAATCCCGGCTCTCATCATAGCCAATAAAATAGATTTAGTGGGGGAAGAAAATGCGCAAGAACTATTTGGCCATTATTCGAAATTGGGATATGAAGTGGTTTATACCTCAGCGCTTACCAAAGGGGGCATGGACCTGTTACAAGAACGAATAAGCAACAAGATTTCTCTGTTCACAGGTCCATCCGGCGCAGGGAAAACCAGCCTGCTGAACATCTTCCAACCTGGGTTAGGATTAAGAGTGCGACAGGTAAGCCAGGCTACCAGTAAGGGAAAGCACACTACGGTCGTACGGCAATTGTTTCCACTGGGTGGAGGCGGTTACGTGGCAGATACACCAGGGATAAAGGCGCTTGCCTTTTGGGATATTGAGCCAGAGGAGATCGATGGGTATTTTCCGGAGATGTGTGACTTAGTGGCAGACTGTCAATTCAGCGATTGTACCCATGTTCATGAACCGGGCTGTGCAGTTTTAGAGGCGGTTCAAATGGGGCAAATCCACTCACGGCGTTATCAATCCTATTTGAGTATGCGCTTTGGTGAGGAAGAATGATATGAGATTAGAATCCGAAGGTAAGCGTTATTGACACACACGCCTTCCTGTGCCCATATTAAGAACATTAGGTTTGTCTAGTTCCAGCATAGATCGAGGGTTTCACGGGCTATTAATTGCATAAGAGGTTATAATGAAGATGTAAATTTTCTTTGCGGTTTAAAGAAGAATTTAGCTAAACTTATCTTGAATAATGAACCTTATCCGTTTATATTTAGTATATATAAGGTGTGATAATAAATAGAAATTCAAAATCAGCTGCACATCCTCATGATATGAATCAAAAAGGCGATATAGAATTAATTTATCTGCTCCAAGACGGTTGCTTAGATGCTTTAGGCGTTTTGTACGATCGTTACCGTCATTTGGTACACCGAACTGCTCTGGTTATCACTGGTGACCAGGAAGCAGCGAGCGATTTATTGCAAGATGTTTTCCTGCGTCTTTTCCGATTTGCATATCGGATCGACCCAAAACGCCCAATACAGCCGTGGTTGTATCGTATGACAGCAAACTTATCATATACCTGGTTGAAACGAGATCGCCGCTGGTTGCGACCGCTGGAAGATCTGGCCGATTGGTTAGCGGGTTCTAGCAAGAACAATCCTCACGAAATCGTAGAAATGCGAGATGATTGGGACAGAGTTCAAGTAGCCGTATCCAATCTACCCATCTCTCAACGGGTCGTAGTAGTCCTTTATTATCTCAACGACCTTTCGGTTCAAGAAATATCGGAGATCCTGGAAGTGCCCGTCGGGACAGTAAAATCCAGATTGCATTATGGACGCCAGGCATTGAAAAAGAGCCTGGGCTTGGGTGCGTTCGCTGAAGGAGACAGGTTGCCAGACTTTAATTATGAAAGCTAATGAGTGGTGTGCTATGAACGATGATATCGATATCTATTTGAGCAAGTATTTGAAGAATTGGGCTGCGAGACAACAACCACCCGTTAATGGACGCAGGATTTTGTTGGAAAAGGCAGCTTCACCTCTTTTACAGCGACAATGGCGCGTTACGCGATTGTTTACATGGATTGACACTCTGTGCACTTACCCAGCGCAAGAAACGTTGTATTACCGCAATGAATGGTCAATGGACCCGGTAACAAAATCTCACATCTGGTCATCCCATTTGATCACAAATATCAGAATAGCTTAATCCCCCAATATGCGCACAGCAATTCTGAGATCGACAATGTTGTTGCTCGTATTTCTGTTTGTATTGAGTGCCTGCAAAACGCAATCGAGCAGCGCTGATTTGGCAGTAACTGAAAGCCCATCTACGCCTATCTCTACACCTACACCAGCTCCAACCCCACCGCCACAACGGTTGCTCACGATTTGCATGGGGCAAGAACCAACGTCTTTGTTTATCTACGCAGATGGGTCCCAAGCTGCCAGGAATGTTCGTCAGGCGATCTATGATGGTCCAACCGATGTCGTTGAATACCAGTACGCGCCTGTCATCTTGGAAGAAATCCCGAGTCTGGAAAATGGGGGGGTCATCATTGAACCTGTCAGCGTTGAAGTTGGTAAGTTAATATTAGATAGTAGCGCTGAATTGGTAAACTTGGAAGAAGGTGTAATCTTTCGCCCATCCGGTTGTTTGGATGAGTCTCTGCGCCCAAGCGTACTCCGGGCAAGAAGCTGTTCAAATGGATCATCTTGTGGTTCGATTCGAGTTACGACCGGAAATCAGTTGGTCTAATAACGAGCCATTGACTGCTGATGACTCGCTGTTTTCCTTTGAGTTGGCAAAAAAAAATTACCCTGACTTTCGATCCGAGCTTATTGCTCATACGCAGTCATATGTTGCTCTAGGCGAGAAAAGCATAGAGTGGCGCGGCGTTCCTGGTTACCAAGACGCAGGCTATACTGCTTTTTTCTTCACTCCTTTGCCCCGGCATGCCTGGAGAGAAATGACGCCCGAAGAAATATTAACCGCAGAGATTCCAAACCGCAAGCCTATCGGATGGGGACCATACGTGATCGATGAATGGACGCCAGGCGATCATATTACTTTAAGTCGCAATCCTAATTATTTCCTGGTTGGTGACAACTTACCAGCGTTTGATAAACTCGTGTTTCGATTTATTACACAAACTGGTGAAGCTATCGCGGCTTTATTAGCTGGAGAGTGCGATTATTTAGATGAAACAATTGGCTTAGAAAACCAATTTGCGGAGACGCTGGATTTACAAGACAGCGGTAAAGCGAACGTGATTATTCAACCCGATACTGCATGGGAGCATGCAGATTTTGGAATAGTTCCTTCGGGTTCATTATCATGGGCCCCTTTATTCGCATCCAAAGAAACGCGCCAGGCATTAGCCATGTGCCTCGACCGGCAACGACTAGTGGACGAAATTCTCCAGGGACATTTCCAAGAAGCAGAAAGCTATATCCCATCCGAGCATCCGCTTTTCAATCCAGATGCGAAGCGCTATCTTTATGACCCACAAACCGCAGCCGCGATCCTTGAATCAATCGGATGGCAGGACCAGGATGGGGATCCGAGCACCACGCGCATTTCCTATGGTGTACCCGACATTACCGATGGCACCTCTTTGTAATTACTTATATGACAACCGGGGACGAGGAAAAGCAGAAAGTTGGACAGTTCCTCAAGGAGTTTTTAGCCCAATGTGGTGTGCAAGTGGAGATCAACACACTGCCTTGGGAAGAACTATACGCCTATGGACCAAATGGAGCGCTGTTTGGGCGCAATTTCTCCATGGCTCAATTCAGTTGGTCTTCGTCTCTGCAACCTCCTTGTTTTCTATTTACCACGCAGGAAATACCGGGCCCGTACCCTCAGCACCCGAAAGGCTGGGGCGGCGCTAACGCAAGTGGTTACAGCAATCCAACATTTGATCAGGCTTGCGCACAAGCGCATACTGCCCTGCCTGAAGACCCTCGTCACCAGGCGGGTCATTACCAGGCGCAGTCGATCTTTGCAGAGGAGTTGCCGGTGATTCCGCTTTATTGGAGAAATAAATTGATTGCCACGCGGGCTGACTTTTGCGGTGTGAGAGTAGATGGATCGGTTCTAAGCAGTCTGTGGAACCTGGAGCGTTTTGACTATGCCGAAGGTTGTACGAAATGAGTATTTTGTGGAGCGTTGCGGGTTTGACCATAGCATGTTGATATTGTGGTATAATAAAGTGAATTCATTGCCAAACTATCTATTTGGGGTAACGGCAATTCGAATTAAATTCACTCGCAGCGAAAAAATTGAGAAGTGATCGGTCTGTAATGTTATGAAAGGAGGTGGTAGGAGAAGGATATATCTTCTAGGTTCGTTTAAGTTTAACCAAAGCATGTAAATTTTAGTAAATTCAAATCAGTATTGGAGGAGAAAACATGAACACCAAATCAAAATGGTTGGCTCTGTTTAGCATTTTACTTGTAGCAAGCATGGTGCTTGCTGCCTGTGCACAACCAACCCCCGTCGTTGAGACAATTATCGAGACTGTTGTTGTCGAGAAAGAAGGAGAGACTGTCGTCGAGACCGTCGAGGTCGAAGTAACGGTAATGGCTGAGCAGCCAGCTGCACCACGGGAGAAGAAGGCCCGATTGAGGTCGGCGAGGGCAACCTTGTCCCCTGCATGCCGCTTCCTGAGGTTCCCGAAAGCGTGAGCTTCAAAGCCAGCGCTCCCAGCATCGTTTCCGATGTGCCGCAGACTGCGATCAAACCCAGCGCTGTGCTTCCCCAAGACGGAAAAGTTTATCGCGTCGGCGTCTTTGAGGATGCCACCACGATTAACTTCTGGGCTGCCAATGGTCCGGACAACACGGTCTGGAACAGCTATATGCTGCCCCAGCGCCTGACCCTGCTGTACTCTGACGGACAAGTACTTCACCTTTGTCCCACAGGTCGCCAGGGGACTTCCCCGAACCGCTGACCAGGAAGGCGATTTCTGGGTGGTCTCGATCCCCCTGCGCCAGGACGATATCTGTGGAGCGACGGCACGCCATTTACGGCTGAAGATGTGGCCTTGACGCGCGAACACCGTCTTGAAGTTCGGCTCTGATCTCCGGCAACTGGAGCAACTGGTACGACGCCAACTTCCTGGATCACATGGAAGCGGTAGATGCCTACACCGTCAAAGATTTTCTACCACACCAAGCCCGGCCTGGCCCGCCACGAGTACGGCACCTGCAGGCTCCGATCCTGAATCCAAGGCTTACTGGGAGCCGATCGCAACAGAAGCTGCTGCCCCGATCGACGCCCTGGGCGACAGCCCCAGCGATGAAGACCTGGCTGCAGCACAGGCCGAGGCACACGACATCCTGTTTGCCCATGTGCCGGATGGCGAGCCCACCGCTGGCGGTTTCACGCTCGACCAAGTGGGAAACGGGCGCCTTCATGGAGAATGCGCCTATGCCAGATTACTATGGACACTGGCGTGACCGATCGAGCAGTGGGCCAACGGCGCCTACAAGGACAGCGCCGGCATGGAAGTCGGCACGCCCGAAGGCGATGTCGAGACCACCTTACGAAGTTGGCCCGCACGTCGGATCCGTAGTCTACACATCTACGGCTCGCAGGATGCGGCCATCTTGGCCCTCAAGAACGGCGAGGTGGACTTTGTGCTCAACTCGCTGGGTTTGCAGCGCGGTCTGGCTAACCAGATCCGCACCGACCCGAACCTGACGGTGATTCGAAAACAACGTCAACGGCTTCCGCTACATGAGCTTCAACAACCGCCGCCGCCCGATGAACGACTGCGCCTTCCGCCAGGCGGTGGCTGTGTTGATCGACAAGGAATTCGTCACCGGCACCATCCTGCAGGGTGTGGCTTTCCCGCTGTACACCTTTGTGCCCGAGGCCAACGAGGCCTGGTACTTTGACGATGTTCCCAAGCTGGGCAAGGGCCTGGATCCGCGAGCAGCGCACCAATCTGGCGAAAGCGATCCTCAAGCAGGCCGGCTATACCTGGGAAGGCGGCGTGGAGCCCACGTGGGATGCTGATGACCGCCAGGTAACGCCAGGCTGGACGCTTGATCATGCCCGATGGCACCCCGGTGCCGGCACTGAACATGCCCGCCCCCAGCCCCGGTTACGACCCGCTGCGCTCGACCTTCGCTATCTGGATCGAGACCTGGCTGAACGAGTTCGGCATCCCGCTCAGGCTCACCTGGCTGGCTTCAACGTGATCGTACCGATCATCTTCACCGAGCAGGACTTCGATATGTACATCCTGGGCTGGAGCCTGGGCATCTTCCCGGACTACCTGTATGACTTCTTCGCTGAAGAGCAGGCTGTCCAGGACGGCAACAACGCCGGTGGTTACATCAACCCCGAGTTCGAAGAGCTTCTCCAGAAGCTGCTGACCTGCGAGAGCTTCGATGAGTGCAAGGAGATCTCCGACCAAAGCTCAGATCTATGCTGGCGACCGAAGTGCCCTATGTCCTGCTGTTCGACACCGGCATCATCGAAGCCTATCCGCAGCGCTTCGGTTGAGTATCCCTACACCGAGGGCTCAGCGGTTTGCAGTACACCCACAGTGGTGGCTACGCTGCAGACCTCTGTGAAGATCAAGTAGTCGAGTAGACGATCACTCAGATGAGCTAGACTTAGACAGTGGGAGGGGAGGGTTACACCTTGCCCTCCCATTCCCGCAAATCGGATCAAGAAACTGATCCTCAGTGATATCGAGCATACCATCTATGGTGTATTCCAATCTGGACATCTCTTTTACAGATGTTATAAACCTGCAAAGCTTTGAATGGGATTGACTAGGTGAGGTTTTGGATGCGCATTGAGAGATAATCCAAATATGACGCAATCATTTGCAATTTCTAAGCTCGCTTGCGACTGGAGATGGAGGTAAAAATGAGACGTTATCTGTTCAGCCGCCTCGGTCAAAACTTGTTGACTTTTTTCCTGTTTCTGACGCTGGTTTATGTCTTGATCGATGCGCAACCGGGGAGCTACGCAGACCAATATCTGAATGATCCACGGCTGACTCCCGAGACAACGCGAACATCTGAAGGCCAACCTGGGATTGGATAAACCGGTTATGGAACGATATTTCATCTGGCTAGACAAACGCTTTCAAAGGAGATTTTGGGATCTCCTTTTCGAATTATCCCGCGCCCGGTGCTGGATGTGATCGCAGAACGGGCCCCGCGCACCATCGTGCTGTTTCTTGAGCGCGATCCATCCTTTCTATACTGTATTGGGTTTCTGCCGGGCAAGATCCTGGCCTGGAAACGAGGGGGATGGGGTGAGTATGCCGCCACGATCGGCGGTGTGGGTTTGTATACGGTCTTTTTACCCTGGTTTGCCCTGATGATGGTCTGGTTTTGGGCCTATACCTTGAAATTATTCCCGATCGGCAAATTCCTTGACCCAGTCTTGTGGCGTGAGATCACCGGTGGATGCTAATTATGTGTTTCAACCGCATGTTGGTGACTGCGTTTATCGCTTCGGTATTTGATTATTTGTCTGGTTGCTATTTGCTGGCCGTCTGAATCCGCGCACAGCGTGCGCCGTGTGCGCTGGATTAGGTGTGGTGGTTGTGTTGGTGGGCGTTATCGTCTATTGGCTATTCGACGGGCGTGGGACGTTATGCAGCGGATATCCTGCATCACCTGATCCTGCCGATTATGACCCTGGCGATGGTCAATTTTGCCGGGACGATGTTGCTGACCCGCAACAGTATGCTGGAGACGCTGCGCGAGGATTATATCATGGCGGCGCAGCGCCAAGGGCTTACCGGAGAAGACGGTGCGCGATAAACACGCCTCGCGCAACGCCATGCTGCCGGTGGTGACCGCCTTTGTGCTGGCAGTGGCTTTTATCTTGGATGGCGGCGTGATCACCGAGACGATCTTCTCCTGGCCTGGTATGGGCTTGACACTGCTCAACGCGGCCCTGGTTGAGGATATCCCCATGGTGATCGGGCGCGCTGGTGTTCACCGGTTTTCTGGCGCTGACCGCTCACCTGATCGCGGATATCCTGTATGCTTTCCTGGATCCGCGCATTCGCTATTCATAATCGAACATAGGGAGTGAAATCTATGGCTGAATTAACCCAATCCACACCCTCCCCCGCCGCGCCATCTCTGGAGACCCCGCTCTGGCAGGTTCGTCTGCGGCTCTGTTAGCGCAGCTTGCGAACCAACCTGGCGTTGTTTTGCCGAGAACCCGATCGGCTTGGTGGGCGTGGCGATTATTCTATTCTTCTTATCGTTTACCGTTATCCACCCGATCTTGATGAATACGGTTTGGGATCAGACAGACCTACGATCCGGTCGTCGGATACGATCTTGACAATTATCGAGCATCCGGCACCGCCTTCAGCCACGCATCTTTTGGGAACAGATCCGCTGGGCCGGGATGTACTCAGCCAGTTGATGTGGAGCACACGCTCGGAGTTTATCCTGGGCCTGGTGGCAGCCCTGGTTACCGTGATCATCGCCACAACGATTGGCGCGATGGCGGCCTATTTTGGTGGGGTGATCGACATTTTCTTCATGCGCCTGGCGGATATCGTGATCATGATGCCGTATATCACCATCTTGATCGTGATGGCGGCTCTGTTTGACCTGACGTTACCGGTGCTGGCGCTGGTCTTGGGCATATTGGGTGGTTTTGGCGGCGCGACCATTATCATCAAATCCCAGGCGTTGACGATCAAGGTGCGCACTTATATCGAAGCGGCGCGTGTGGCTGGGCGGCGGAGATGCCCACATCATCATCAAGCATATTATCCCCAACTTGCTGCCGCTTGTCTTTCCTGTACATGATGTTCGCAGTGAACGGCGCCATCGCTTCGGAAGCTGTTTTGTCGTTCTTCGGCTTGCTGAATATTCGCATGTCCTGGGGCCTGATGATCTACACGGCTTCTTATTCGGGCTATCTGCTGGATTTCGCAAAGTGGTGGTTGATTTTCCCGGCCAGCCTCTCGATCAGCGCGCTGTGCGCGGCTTTTTACCTGGTAGGCCGCGCCCTGGATGAGATTGTCAACCCGCGCTTGCGCAGGCGATAAGGAGAACCAAAGTGGAACATGACCGTGACCGAAACGTGTTCTAAAGGTTGAAGACCTGACAATGCATTACACTACCCGCGCCGGGGAGGTGTCGGCAGTCAACAATGTATCCTTTTCCTTGAGAAGAGGGCAAGTCGATGGGCCTGGTTGGCGAATCGGGATGTGGTAAGACATCCATTGCCTTCTCCCTGCTCAAACTATTGCCGGAAAATGCCAAGATCAAGGGCGGGCACGATCTATCTCAACGGGACGGATCTGGTGCCCCTGAAAGAAGACTGATATGCGCAAGGTTCGCTGGCGGCATATTTCGATGGTCTTTCAGGCTGCCATGAACGCGCTTAACCCGGTTTACAAGGTCGGCGACCAGATTATCGAAGCGATGGAGACCCATGATCTGGTCGAGTACCAACCAGAAGCCGCGCGTGAGCATGTTGCCAGCCTGTTCAAACTGGTCGGTCTGGATCCCCAAGTTGATGGACCAATACCCGCATGAGTACAGCGGTGGTATGCGCCAGCGAGCGGTGATCGCCATGGCTCTCGCTTGCAGCCCGGACTTGATCATCGCCGATGAGCCTACGACGGCCCTGGATGTGATTGTGCAGGACTCTTTGTTGCGCGAGATGATCGAATTGCAGAAACAATCTGAATATGAGCATGATCTATATCTCGCACGATATTGCTGTCATCGCCGAGGTGACCGAACGGATTGGCGTGATGTACGCCGGCCGCATGGCGGAATTTGGCACTGGCGGGAGATCTTCAAGCATCCGTTACATCCGTATTCGTATGGGCTTGATGTCGGCCTTTCCCAGCATTATCGGACCGAAACGCGAACTGACGACGTTGCCCGGTGAACCACCGGACTTGATCAGCCCGCCATCGGGTTGCCGTTTCCACCCGCGCTGTCCGTATGCGACAGAAATCTGCTCTCAAGAGGACCCTGAGTTCCGGGATATGGGCAGCGAATCATTTCGCTGCTTGCTGGCACCCAATGGAGGCGAACTGATGTGCGCTGAAGAAGTTGGTCGCAGAACCCCTGGTGAAGGTTGAAGGTTTACAAAAGCTTTATCCGCTGGCAGGCGGCCTTTTTTCCAGGATCAGATGATTTTATCCACGCTGTGGATGGGGTTAATTTTGCGATCGCTGATGGCGAAAGCCTGGCTCTGGTCGGCGAATCTGGTTCAGGTAAGACCACGACTGGAAAGCTGCTGGTGCGGTTGATTGATCCAACAGATGGCTCGATCCGCATGCGCATTAATGGCTACGAAAGAGGATATCGCCCGGCTGCGCGGCGGCGAGCTGAAGGGATTCCGGCGCCATGTCCAGATGATCTTTCAGGATCCTTATGAGTCTCTGAATCCACGACGCACGATTTTTGATACGGTCGCCGAACCTTTAGTCGTGCAGGGGATTGGCGATCTTGCCGAGCGTGAACACCTGGTAGCCCACTATCTGGACCTGGTCGGCTTATCACCCCCGGAGACTTTCATGTGGCGCTTTCCGCATGAGCTTTCAGGAGGTCAGCGCCAGCGGGTAGCGATTGCCCGCGCCCTGGTAGTTGTACCAACATTCGTGGTCGCAGATGAACCGACCTCGATGCTGGATGTCTCCATCCGCACCGGGATTATGCACCTGATGCAAAATCTGGCCGATCAGATGGGTGTGACCTATCTGTATATCACCCACGACCTGGCTGTGGCTCGTTATATGTCAGATCGTCTGGCGGTGATGTACCTGGGCAAGATTGTCGAGATGGGTGAAATGGAGGAATTACTCTCTAAACCGTTGCACCCATATACCAAGGCATTGCTGTCTGCTGTTCCGGTTCCTGACCCAACGATCACTCGCCCGATACCGGAAATCAAGGGCAGCATTTCCAAAACCAATCAACCCGATTCCTCGTTGCAGGTTCTATGAACGTTGCCCGATTGCGGCTAAAGTGTGTGAAGATAACGACCACCCACCATTGGAGGACAAAGGCTCTGCCCATTATACTGCCTGCTTATTTAGTCTAAGGATTATTGGATAACAATAGTAAATTGGCTTACGTAATAACTGATTCCCATTTTTCCGGTCAGATCTTCAGATACTATTCCGAGGGTTAATCGCCCTCGGTATTTTATTTTCCAGCCAGCGGTTATATTTCAACTTTAAACCATTTGTCCAATAATGGTGAGGTGCAAAATGAAAGATAATGAAATTACCCACCGAGTGCTCATCGTCGATGACCAACATGAAGTCCGGAGTGTTCTAAGGGATGCTATTTCGACTATCAGTGGAGATATCAAGGTGCTTGTTGTACCCTCGGCGGAGGAGGCTATGCTCATCATCTCTCGCCAGCATGTTGATCTGTTAGTGATCGATATCCGTTTACCCGGAATCTCGGGTCTGGAATTTGAGCAGCGTGCCAGAATTCGCAATCCGGATTTAAAGATAATTATGATTACAGGAATGACTGACGAAGAGATCAGGAAACAAGCTGCCGAAACGGGAGCTGAAGCTGTTTTCTATAAACCGATCGAGATGCCAGAATTCTTGAAGGCTGTCCAAGATGCGCTTGATTTAGCAGAGCTGCCAGCGCAACTATCTGAAAACATCATCGGAACTGTAATAATTCGCGATGACAAGTATCAAATTGAGAAAATTGTTGGCGCCTACCTTGCCAGCCTGCGAGAAAAATTCGCAGCAGATTGTGGATTAATTATCGATACTCAAAAGCAGGTGATGGAACAATTGGGGGATTTTCCAGGGGATATTGATCAATTCGAATTGATCCAACGACTGAAGGAGGTGAGAAACGGATGTGCATCCTTATCCTCATTTCTAGGGGCAATTATTCCTGAGAATGTGATTTTGTTTTCAACGGGTAAAATCCTGTTGTTACTCGCGGATTTAGGATTTCCTGTAGATTTAGTTCTGCTTTGGTCAAACGCCGATTTGAAAAAAATAATTTTCTCTGACCTTTTGTTGAATTTTCAGGAGATCGCAGAAAAAATAAGAAAGGAATCGCAGGAAACCAATCATGCGGTGGGGATTGGAGAAGATCCTGGACTTGAAGCTCCCAGTTCAGATAATGAAAGCGACCTTGTGGATTTGGCGGTGATCGACGAGATTTTCTCTCAAGCCCAACAAGATATAGTTGGAGCTGAAGAAATGGATACATATTGGGATCAGGTTGCCAATGAAGAGTCTGGTAAAGCATTGAATGAAGATGTTATCACCTACGAACAGGCTAGACGCATGGATATTGCACCAGATGAAGAATAAATTTTCCAATTGCACGTTGTCAGGGTATTGCCAGCCGTGGCGCGGTTATGTTACAATTCGGTTCGCCTTATCTAAACAAGATATGGGAGGTATGTAAACTCTCTTTGGGGCGTGGTGCAATGGTAGCACAGCGGACTTTGAATCCGTTTATCCTGGTTCGAATCCGGGCGCCCCAGCTTGGTACTTTAGTTTGGATATTTTAGTGTTCCTTTTTTTAAATTGGTTAATTATTTTTCCTAAATTTTCTACATTTGAGTGGAGTGATTGCCACGATCATGTCGGCGAGTTGTGGTTTGTTCGGATAAGGTTATTACGGGAAACCCTCCAGTTATTTTGAGCTTCATGTTGCGAATTGAGCGCACGTGATGCTCTTTTTTTCAAAAGGAGAGTAAATGAAAATTGGCGTGATCATTCTAGCTGCCGGACAGGGTACCCGAATGTATTCCTCAGTTCCCAAGGTATTGCATCACCTTCTCGGGAGAGCGATGATATTTTACTCCTTGGACAACGCTCGAGTAGTCTGTGATACTAAACCGGTTGTTGTCCTCGGACATGGCGCAGAGGAAATCCGCCGGACGATAGGCGAAATAGCTGATTTTGTAATACAGGAACCTCAATTGGGAACTGCCCATGCTGTTCTTCAAGCTGAATCGCTTTTACGAGGTAAATGTGATCTGATACTTGTTACCTATGCAGATATGCCATTGTTAAGTGCGGAAACGCTAAAAAGCATCCTGGAGTTACAACGAACTCATGCAGGTCCGTTAACCTTCCTCACATTGATCTCCGATGAAGCGCGCGGTTTTGGGAGAGTAATTCGTAACAATGATGAGCGCGTTCAGGGCATTGTAGAAGAAGCTCAGGCGACTGCAGAACAGTTAACGATTACGGAACTGAACGCCGGTGTCTATTGTTTTTCCGCAGACTGGTTGTGGCAGGCGTTGCCAAAGGTACCACTTTCACCGAAAGGTGAGTATTATCTCACAGATCTTGTTGGGATCGCAGTTTCCGACGGCGCTTCAGTCAAAACCCATCGCCTGGAGAATAATGATGAGGCGATTGGCATTAATACCCGCGTCCATTTGGCTGAAGCAGAAGCAATTCTGCGATACCAGATCAACCTGAATTGGATGTTGTCTGGGGTTACGTTGATAGATCCAGACCGCAGCTACATCGAAGCGGATGTGATTATCGGCCGCGATTCAACGATCTATCCAAACACTTATCTTCAGGGGAAGACTTCCATTGGCGAGGCATGCGTGCTGGGTCCGAACACGATTGTGCGAGAGACAACCCTGGGAGATCGTTGCAAGGTGGTTGCTTCGGTGGTGGATGGAGCGATATTGGAAGATAATGTAGATGTTGGACCTTTTGGACATTTACGTAAGGGAGCGCATCTGGCTAAGGGTGTGCACGTGGGAAATTTTGGTGAAATCAAGAACGCTTATCTAGGTCCTGGCACGAAGGTGGGACATTTCTCATATATTGGTGATGCAACCATCGCTGAACAGGTGAATATTGGTGCAGGAACAATCACTTGTAACTTTGATGGTGAGAAGAAGAACCATACAGTGATTGGAGCAGGCGTTTTTATAGGCAGCGATACAATGCTTGTTGCGCCGGTCAAACTTGGGGACGGCGCCCGCACGGGAGCTGGTTCGGTTATTACAAAAGATGTTCCTGAGCACACTTTAGCTGTTGGGGTTCCAGCGCGGGCTATTCGAAGGTTGAATAATCGTGAATGAGATATATATCCTCCTGGGTGCTTTGTTACTCGTGTCCGCATTTGATCTGGTGATTGTGGCGG
>CAVVAJ010000009.1:0-1705631 GCA_963746255.1 uncultured Chloroflexia bacterium
TCCAAAAGTTGATTGGGCTGCTAGTACTAAAACGATGAATATAGATGAAATTAAGATTTTCATTTGGTTAAACTCCTTGAAAAATGTGGTATCTATTTAAGTAATATGGCAAATAAAGGCAAGGGGAAGAAGATGGGACAATTTTTATTCCCGCCTTTGTTAAAATATATTATACTTAACCTAATGCTAAGGAAAACTTCGGCGGGTAAATTCGATTGGCGATTTCGGATATCGGATTTAAAAGTCTCAATCAAAGCCAGAACCAACTTAGCTCAAAATTTAACTAATTGAAACCAACCCACTATTAAGTCATCCCACTTGCTGTTGAAACGAAACTTTTAGAAGTATAGATTTGTTTCCCAAATAAAAGGAGATATAAATTGAACGCGGTTAAAACAGTATTCTTAATGACACTAATGATGGTTCTTTTCCTGTTTATTGGCTACCAGCTTGGCGGCAATACTGGTCTGACCATCGCACTAGTCTTTTCTTTACTAATGAACTTCGGCTCTTACTGGTTTTCTGATAAAATCGTTCTTAAAATGTACCGAGCAAAGGAAGTGAACAGGGAATCAGCACCAAAGTTTTATGATATGATTGAGAGACTTGCAAGACAAGCTAATTTGCCGATGCCCAAAGTTTATATTATAAATGATCCGACTCCGAATGCATTTGCAACAGGAAGAAATCCGAAGCATGCTGCAGTTGCAGCAACAACCGGAATTCTTCAAGGGTTAAGCAACGATGAGCTTGCAGGTGTAATGGCACACGAACTTGCACATGTTAAACACAGAGACACTTTAATCAGCACAATAGCTGCAACTTTGGTTGGTTCGATTACATACATTGCTCAAATGGCTGGATGGATATTTATGTTTGGCAGAAGTGATGACAGGGAAGGCAATGGTATCGGGGGATTAGTTTTAATGATTTTATCACCAATACTTGCGATGCTTATTCAAATGGCAATATCCCGCTCACGTGAATTTGGTGCTGACAAAGGTGGTGCTGAAATTACAGGAAATCCTATGGGACTTGCATCTGCTCTTCAGAAAATTGCACGCGGGAACCAGATGAAACCTGTTAATCATTCTAACCCTACAACAGCACATATGTTTATTATAAATCCATTGCGCGGTGGTGGAATTTCAAAATTATTCTCAACTCATCCTTCAACTGAAGAAAGAATAAAAAGATTAGAGGCAATGGCGAGGTAAATCAATTAATAATTAAAAATTAAGAATGAAGAATTGAAAGCTGTCATTCCTTATGCGCTAACCTTCAAGGTTTCAGCATCTAATTATTGTCATTACCCTTGAAGGTTGCAGAAGTTACCAGCATCTAGCATCCAGTTTCCAGTTTCCAGTTTCCAGAATCCAGAAACTCTTGAAACTCTACGCCATTCTCCTGATATTAGTATTGTAATGCTGATTAAGTTTGCAATTAAATATCTATTCAACTCAGGAAAATTTCTTTTTCCTATTATTACAATCATATTTCTCAATTCAATAAATGTTAATTGTCAGACTAAATACCAATCTCGATGTCTTTTATTCACTGACAGATTCACTTGTTGATAAAATAAATTCTGAAATACCATCTAGTGAAAAGAAGATTCTGCTAACATTAAATCTTGGTCAAAACTATTCACTCTTCTCAAATAGTATAAAAGATAGATTTATCAAGAACGGCAAAGAAATTCTTGAATCAACCTCCTGATGAATTGAATATTCCGACAGTCGATATTGTAATGGAAGGTGCCGGAGTTGAATACGGAGAAATGTTCAGAAGCGGATTTTTTGGAACACACTACATTCAGAGATACTCAACAATTTTTGGAAACTATCTTCAAACTATCTCCGATAAAGGAAGACAGGAATTTGAAATTACACACTCTTGATACTGTAAAGGTCGAAGACATAAATTCTCTTGAGAACCCATCATATCCGTTTACGCAAGCTGCAGTGCCACCAGAGCCATTTGTGTCCGGATTAGCAGAACCTCTAATTGCAATCGGAACAGCAGCACTAGTGATTGTACTCTTTTTCACAATAAGAAGCGAGTGATTGCTTTTACCTTTGAAGCAACTTCAATTTTAACTAATATTACGTGGTAATTTTATGAAATTAAAGCACTTATGAGAAAATATCTAATAATTCCTGGCTTCTTTTTACTGCTTATTTGGGGCTGCAGTTCGACCCGTGATATTGGCGAAATGACCGCTGATGAAAGGTTGCAATATGCAATTAATTTATACAACGATGAAGACTATGAAGAAGCAGCAACAGAGTTTGAGGCTTTATTACTTCAATATCCTGGCAGCAGCATAGTTGATGATGCACAATATTATTTGGGAATGTGTAAGTATAATCGTGAAGAATTTATTCTTGCAGCTTATGAGTTCAGCAAGTTGATCAAGAATATGCCGGCAAGTGAATTTGTTGCCAATTCTCAGTTTATGCTTGCAGAATGTTACTATGAGCTCTCACCAAATTATACTCTGGATCAAAAATACACTGTAAAAGCAATAGAAGAATACCAGGCTTTTATTGATTTCTTCCCCCTGAATGAAAAAGTTAGCGAATCTGAACAAAAAATTACAGAACTCAATGATAAACTTGCACATAAGGAATATACTGTCGCTTACATTTATCAGAGAATGCAATATTATACCGCATCTTTAAAATATTATGATGCTGTTGTTGAGATATATCATGATACACAATATGCACCTATGGCATTGTACAGTAAAATAATATTATTGATGGATAGAGAAAGAGAAGATGAAGCGCTCACCGAGATGAAAAAATTTGTCCGTATGTATCCTGATGATCAGAATTTTCAGGAAATTAACGATTTGAAAAATTCTCTTGAAGCAAAGTTAAAGGGGGGATATTCTTCTAGCGAATGACAGCCCGTAAAGTAAGTGAATCACAAATTACTATGACTGAGCTTGTGCTGCCTAACCACACAAACCAGTTAGGTACACTCTTCGGAGGACAATTGATGTTCTGGATAGATATTTGTGCTTCGCTAAGCGCTGGAAAACATAATCAAAGAACTTGCGTAACTGCTTCAGTAGACAGAGTCGATTTTCATCATCCTGTAAAGCTTGGAGATGCAGTTACTCTTGTTTCATCAGTCAACAGAGTTTTTAATACTTCGCTGGAAGTCGGGGTAAAAGTTTTTGCACAAAATTTTAAAGAGGGCATAGTAGAGCATACGAATTCAGCTTATCTTACTTTTGTAACTGTTGATTCGGAAGGTAAGCCTGTCAGAGCTATCGAAGCTTTACCTGAAACCAATGAACAGAAACGAAGATTTAATGAGGCACTCGCCAGAAGAGAAAACAGACTTAAAAGCAGATCTGTTGAAAAATAGTTTCATTTTATTTCTTTTATTTTTTTCGTCGCTATCCTTTAGTCAAATTCCCATTAATGGTTTTTGCTCCCAAAAGAATTATCCTCTTCCGAAAGGTTATCAGGGAATAATCTCTGCCGATTTAAATTCAAACGGTAATGATGAATTAATCTTTTATTCTGCATCCACGAAGCGTATCGGAATATATTCTGGTATACTTAGTGAAAATGATTCGTTGAGGGAGTTTCAGATAAATTTAGAAATTTCACAACTGAGACGCTTAAAAGTTGATTCCGGAAGCACTAATTTATTTGCAGCCGTAGATCGAAAGCATAGAAAGATATTATTGATCGATAGTTCCATTGATACACTTGAGGTCAGAAACAACCAACTCGAGTTTGACTCTTATCCTGAAAATATTATTACCGGCGATATAGATTTAAATGGCAAAGAAGAGATCCTTGTTTACGGAAGCGGATTCGATGGCTTATCAATTCTTTCTCTGGCAAATGACGGTATCGGTGAGAGGAAGATAATCACCGGTACGAGTTTTAGCGAGGCTATTTTTATTGATTTTAACGACGATGGTTATCCAGACATTCTTGCATTTAACATTCTTGAATACTCTTTGCAAATTTTTAATAATAATACAAAAGGAATTTTTAGACTCTCACGTTCAATTCCATACTCCGAAAAAATTAGTTTACTTAAGACAAGAGATTTGAATAATGATAGCATACCGGATATAATTTATGCAGTCGGTAATTACCTCGAAATATTATTTGGAGATTACCAGGCTACTTTCAAAAATAAAAAATCTATTAAGCTTGAAGAGGATCCAACTGGAATTGTGTTTGGTGATTTTAATGGGGATAAATTATTAGACATTTCGTACTCTCTTCCGAAAGGTACGCTGAATATTCTGTTTGCAAAAAAAGATTCTGATTTCTATGAAAGCATCACTTATCTTAAAAATGCAACTCCTGGTCCGATTGCAAAATTCAAGTCAGGAAATAGAGATAATATTGCTTGCTTTTTAGAAACAGGTGAGATCAGCGTAGTAACAGCAGTAAAAGAAATCAGCAAAGACCTGAAACTTGTTCCCGCTATTCAGGCTGGTACTTTGAAAAAATTTGATTACGCAAACGATAATGTCGCTGATATAGGTTTTGTTGATGAATACGATAATTATTTGAAACTTTTTCTTTTAGATAAATCAGGAGTTCCATCATTGTTTTATTATTTTCCGTTGGCGGAGAATCATAAAGAAATTGTTGTCGATGATTTCTACAAACAGGTAAAAACATTCTACTGTTATATCGAAGGTACGCCACTTCTTGAGGTCTTTAAATACAATTTTAAAACTAATAAGCTTAACCGCAAGCAGCTTTATGCACCTGGAGCAATACTGGATTTGAATCTTCAGAGAGTGGATAGTTCACTCGTAAATATTTTTTTAGTTTATAACAAACAGTTGAAACTTCATCTCGGTAAATTTGAAAATCGTGACTTGAGTATAACATTCAAAGAATATCCTTTTATTGACAGGAACGTCAGCTTGGCTAAAATTCTCGTAAAGGATGAACCTGAAGTTTTCTATTGGAAATCAGAAAGAGACACTCTATACTTCAATAAGGTTGATATAGAACCTGGTCCAAATATTTTAAAAACATACTTTAAAATTCCAAAATCAGATGAGCTAATGATTAATTTATACGGTGCTAATTATTATTACAATGAATACCCCACAATTGTCAGCTTTGTTCAGAATAATTCTCAAAAATATATTTTTGTGTTTTCAGGAAGCAGATTCAGTACGTCCACACAATTTTTTAATGATCAGGTTAGTAATATCAAGGAATTTGGCAGAGGATTTTTCGGTGAAACCACGATGAAAGGGATAATTAATTTCACCGTAAATTCTGTTGATGATGATTATATTAATACAATGATTTATAGCGATAAAGGGAAAAACTATTTATTGAGCCACACTGTCGCTGCCGATAATGTTTCGGATTATTTCTTTATAAAACCTGAGCAGAAAAATTATTATCTGGTTTATTCAAACACGGAAGGTGAGTTATCAATAACTTCAGTAAAAAAATAACATTTTTAATTACCGGACTGATATTAAATTTATTTTTATCAGTTCAGATTTTTTCCCAGGATTTGAATCCGGCTCAGCTTGATTCTATTTACACCAAATTCCTTCAGCTCAAAGCACCGGAACTTTTACCACAAACAGATCAACTTGAAGAGTTGACTTTAGAAGATAGAAAATGCGGATTTACAATTGTAACCAGTATTAAATCTAATATAGATATCTTCTCTCCTGAGCAACGGGATGTGCTTCAAAAAATTCTTAGCAGACCATCATTGCAAACTAGTATTGTTTCACCTTCAGGATTTTTCAGAATACATTATGATGCAACAGAATGTTTATGGGAACCTTCCTTCTTATAATCCTAATTGGTCGGTTGAACAGAATGTTGCTGAAGTTGCGGAAGCATTAGACTCGGTTTACAGATTTGAAGTTAATTATCTTGGTTATCTGTCTCCTCCTGGCGATAATGGTGCCGGCGGTGATGATAAATATGATGTATACATTCAAAATCAGGGTGGTGGTCTTTATGGTTACACAGAACCAGAAAGTAAAATCGGCACGGTTAATTGGACATCGTTTATTGTGATAGACAATGATTATGTTGGATATTATAGCAGTGGAATTGACGGTATGCTTGTTACGGTCGCTCACGAATTTCATCACAGCATTCAAGTAGGGAATTATTCTGTTCCCGATCCTAATTCTCCTTACCGAGATTCAGATGTATATTTTTATGAAATTACATCAACTTCAATGGAAGAATTTGTTTACGATGATGTTAATGATTATTACGCTTATATGCAGTCCTATTTCAAAACCCGGAAGTTGCTCTGCCAAAACAGAATGGTTACAATCTTGCAATTTGGAATATTTATCTTAAACAGAGATTCTGGTTTTGAAATATTGAAACAACAGTGGGAATTAATTCCGAGCATCAATGCTATTATGTCCATAAACAATACAATTCTTAATGCTGGCTCTTCATTTCCTGGAGAATTTAATAAATTTGGTATCTGGACTTACTTTACAAATATACAGAGCACGATCCTGGTAAATATTTTGAAGAAGCAGCAAATTATCCATTGATTTCAGCAACTTTTACAATTCCATTTCCTTCTCCACCGCCACGGTGAGTTATGAGTTCAAAGCCAACCGCTAATAATTTTTTAAGTTTAATATTTCAACGAATGGCGATACACTTGATTGCAATTAGTTACAAATGGAGATGCTTTTGCAGCATCGCAAAACGCTAATCAGGTTTTCAATTATGATTATACTCTTTATTCAATGATCCAACAAGCGGTGAAAGAGAATTAACAGACATTATTCATCTACATTTAGTGCAATCAACCCAAGCTTCTGGTCTGTTTCGGAAATTCTATAATACTGATTTGGTGAGATCAGATTCAGTACTTAATTTCGAATGTTGACTCAAATGAAAGTTTTGTCTATCCAAATCCTTTCAGATATTCCGCACCAAATATCATTATCCTTCTAGGAATTAACAGTGGGACAGAAGTAGATTTTCAGGTGTATTCAATCAGGATTGAACCTGATTTATTCAGCATCGAAATTTGTAGGTGAATTAAACTACACATCCATACATCGAATGGGATGGATTAGATACTAATGAAAACAAGCTTGGTTCCGGTGTTTACATTTATGTTATTAAACAGGGTGATGAAGTTGTAAAAGGAAAAGTTGTAATATTCAATGAGTAGTTACTCAATCCAATCTCAAAATCTTTCCAAGCTCTTCGGAAGAAGATTAATCTTCAAGGATATTAATTTCAATTGGTCAGAAAAAGGAATTTTTGGTATTTCTGGTCCTAATGGTTCAGGAAAATCAACACTCGTTAAAATTGTTGCCGGACTTATTGCTCCATCCTCTGGAAAAATTATTCACAAAAATTCTGATGGTGAAATAATTCCGGAGAAACTTCATAACCATATTGGGTTTGTTTCTCCTTATCTGGTTTTATACGAAGAATTTTCTGCGTGGGAGAATCTGAAAATATTTGCAAAGATTCGTGGAGTTAGTTTTAATGAAGAAAAAATTATTATTACTTAACTCAATTCCTTCTTGAAAACAGAAAAAATGATCTTGTTAAAACTTATTCATCAGGAATGAAGCAGAGATTAAAATTTATTTTTGCACTTATGCATTCACCGGAAGTTTTAATTTTTGATGAACCAACTTCCAACCTTGATGAAGAAGGAAAAAAAGTTGTTTATGATATTGTTCGAGAGGAAGGGAAATCGAGGATTGTGGTTATTGCTTCAAATGAATGAAAGATCTTGAATTGTGCAACGAAGTTTTATTGCTGGAGAAATTTAAATGATTGCAGAATCATACTCATTATTCAAAAAAGATTTTCATTCTGAGTTGAGAACTCGTTATGCAATTAATTCACTTGCGATGTTCATTATTGTTGCAATCAGTGTTATTCTTTTTTCAATCGGCAACGAAACAATTAATGAAAGCTTAACCGGCGGACTATTTTGGGTTGTAATATTTTTTACAGCAATGTCTGGTCTTGCAAGAGCATTTGTTTCTGAAGAAGAAAGAGGAACATACACTTACACTTCAACTGATTGCATCTCCTACAACAGTATTTTCAGGAAAACTGATTTTTAACCTGATTCTCGTTTTTTGTATGAATCTTGTTATTGCTCTTCTTTATTCTGCTTTGTTCGAAAAATTTGTTGTTCAGAATTTTTCACTCTTTTTAATTGACGTTTATTTTAGGCAATATCGGATTAGCTGTTTCTTCTACAATTATTGCTGCAATTATTGCAAAAGCAGGTGCAAAAGGAACACTTTACCCGGTACTTTCCTTTCCGATTTTATTACCTTTGATTCTTACCTGCGTTCAATTAACTTTGTTCTCATTCGATGGTACAAGCTTTGAAGAAGCTCAGTTTGAGCTGGCAATAGTTGTTGGTTACGACGTAATTATGTTGACAGCATCTTATATGTTGTTCGATTTTATCTGGAAAGATTAGTCATTTTCAAAGGTTTTTTGGTAATTAAAATTATATGATCTGGAAAATATTCTTATTCTTACTTTTAGCATTTGTTTCAATAGCAGGAATTGCGTTTCCAATTGTTGAGAAACCAAGCGTCTGGTACGAATTTCCATTTATTCCCGGATTAGAAGAAAATGCTAAAATTATTTTCTTTCACGTTCCAACTGCGTGGCTTACTGTAATCGCATTTCTTATATCAACAGTTTTCAGTTTCAGATATCTAAGAAACAAAAATCTTGATGAAGATGCAAAAGCTTATTCAGCTGCACAACTTGGAATGATTTTCTGCATTCTTGCAACAGTAACCGGTGCAGTTTGGGCAAAGTTTGCCTGGGGACAATTCTGGAGCTGGGATCCAAGACAAACAAGCATCTTTGCGATATTATTAATTTATGGTGCACTGTTCGCACTTCGTTCATCAATTGAATCTGAAGATAAACGTGCAACACTCTCTGCAGTTTATTCATTGATTGCTTTTGTTACTGTTCCATTCTTCATTTTTGTTATGCCAAGAATAATGAAAGGTCTTCATCCCGGTTCTGCGGATGATACAAATGCCGGTCCGGTGATTGATTTTAAAATGAATTCAAATATGCAGCTAATATTTTTCCTTTCACTAATTGGATTTACAATTTTATTTTTCTGGATGTGGAGAGTTGGTTATAGATCTATCATTATAAAAGATAAACTTAATAAACAATTAACCAGCCCGCTGGCAGGATAGGGAGTATAAATTTTGGACGGTCTTTACAATTTTCTTCAGAACAATGCAATTTACATTGTGATGATAATTGTTCTTATAGTTTGGGTAGGAATATTTTTTTATATGTTCGCCCTCGATAAAAGATTAAAAAGTATTGAAAAAGAAATAAGCGGAGATAAAAAATGAAAAATAAATATATATTCGGTGGAGTTATTATTGTCGTCTTTCTTGGACTTATGATGTATCTCTTCACTCAAAGTAATATTGAGTACGTTGATGATTTCAATAAAGTGATGTCAACAGAAAAGATTGTTAAAGCTACAGGAAGCTGGGTTAAGGAAAAAAACTATCAGATTGATAATCAGAATAAAACTTTCTCTTTCATTATGACGGATGTAAATGGAAATCAGATGAAAGTAATTTATGAAGGTACAATTCCTAATAACTTCGAAAGTGCAACAAGTGTTGTAGTTACCGGCAAATATCAAAACGGTTACTTTCACGCCAAAGACATTCTAACTAAATGTCCAAGTAAATATGAAGAGAAGACTGCTAACTCTTCATTATAATTAGCATTTACAAAATAACATTTAGACTTGAGGTATAAATGGTAGGAAGTATTATACTCACACTTGCTCTTGCATTCAGTATAATCTCAATGATTATGTATTTTCTGAATTACAGAGGATATAAAAACACTCTGAATTATGGAAGAATTGCTTATCACGGAATGGCAGTTCTGGTTATAGCTGCATCAGTGTATTTATGGTATGCGATTTTAACACACCAGTATCAATACAATTACATTTACAGCTATAGCAATAACAGCCTAAGAGATCTTGGTATTTTTCAGCTTGCTTCTTCATTCTGGGGAGGACAGGAAGGAAGCTTTATGCTGTGGCTTCTGCTGACTTCAATTGTTGGAATAATTCTTCAATCTTATGCTTCAAAAAGAGGAGACCTTGAACCAAGAGTGATGGCTGTATTTACACTTGCCACTTCATTTCTTTTGGTAATGGTTTCACCCTGGTTCAAAAATCCTTTTGAATATATCTGGATGAATGATGTATTTGTTAAAGTTGAACACCTTAACTCACAGTTTTTTAATCTTCCATTTATTCAGCAATTCTTTTTTACTGATCAGAGCACTAACCAGGGATTTATTAAAATAAATTCAGAATTCGTTTCACTACTTCAACAAGCAGGCGTTTCAGTAAATCAATTTATTATTGATGGAAAAGGATTAAATCCTCAGCTTCTTAATTTCTGGATGCAGATTCATCCTCCGATTTTATTTGCTGGATTTTCTATGGCAACTGTTCCTTTTGCATTTGCAATTGCAGCATTGATGAAAAACGATTACAGAGATTGGGTTAAACAAGCTTTCCCTGGATGCTAGCCGGAATGGGAGTTCTTGGTTTGGGAATAATGCTCGGCGGTTACTGGGCTTATGAAATGCTTGGCTGGGGTGGTTACTGGGCCTGGGATCCGGTTGAGAATTCAAGTCTCATTCCGTGGTTGGTTGGAGTTGCAGGAATTCATACTCTATTAGTTCAAAAGAGAAGTCAGGCAAAGGGTGGCATTGGAAAATATGCAAAAACAAATTTGATGCTGTGTGTTCTTACTTATGTTTTAGTTCTTTACAGTACATTCCTTACACGAAGCGGTGTTCTTGGTGATGCTTCAGTTCATTCATTTGTTGATCCGGGAATGATTATTTATCTCTTCCTGGTTTTGTTTATCGGAACTTTTATATTGCTTGGATTTGGAATGATTGCATTCAGATGGAAAACTTTAAACGAAAATATAAAGGATGATGAAAGTCTGCTATCACGTGAATTAGCTTTATTCACAGCAATGATTGTATTGATTGCTTCTGCAATAATTGTTTTTGTTGGAACATCAGCACCAATTTTCGGACAATCAGTTGATACATTTTTCTATGATGAAATGCATCTTCCTCTTGCAATCATAATAATGTTTTTAAATGGAATTAGTCTTGCTAATCAAATGGCAAAAATCTGATTTAAATGAACTGATAAAGAAATCAACCTACTCTGCAGTTGGTGCAGTTTTATTTACAATTTTACTTGTAGTTCTTGGCGGAGTTCACGAGATAATGATAATTATTCTTTCACTGACAACAGCTTTTTCTCTTTTCGTTAATCTTGACATCGCAATAAAAATTGTTAAAGGTAATTTCAAAATGCTCGGTGCTTATGTTGCTCATATTGGAATTGCGTTATTCATTCTTGGCGTAATTGGTTCTGCTGTTTATACTGAACAAGTGAACTGTTGATCTTGTTAAAGGCAAACCTGTAACAGCATTTGGTTATGATATGACTTTTACGGAGATCTATCCGATTGAAAATAACACAAAGTATGCATTTAATGTTAATGTTAAAAAAGGAAACTCTGAGTACAAAGTAACTCCTGTAATGTATATGAAGTGAATTTAATAACAGCTTAGTTCGTGAACCAGCTATACTCACACTATTAACAAAAGATATTTACTTTTCTCCTTTAGGTTATGATGAAGGTGGACAGAGTCAAAGTCAGCATTCACATAATCATATTTCACTTGAAAAAGGTGAGTTCAACTGAATTTGAAGGAGCAAAAATTACATTTGTAAAATTCAATATGGCTGCTGAAACAATGCAATTGATGAGTGAAGGAAAAGATTTTCAGATGGGTGCTGTACTTGAAATTGAAAAGGATGGAAAGAAAACAGAAACAGAACTGCTGCGAAAACAAACCGATGGAAAAGTTGAATTCACTTCATTTGAGTCGAAAGAAATGAATTTGAAAATTGATTTAGAAAACCTTGCTGCAGGAGTTATTGATATTGCTTTTTCAACTTTGGATGGAAGTGAAGACTCAAAATACTACAATTCAAACAGAAAGTAATGAAGTCTTAAGTGTTACGGCAAGCATAAAGCCTTTTGTTAGTTTTGTTTGGGCTGGAGTAGCAATTATGGTAATTGGTTTCTTTATTGCAATGACGAGAAGGTTAAAAGAGTCCAAAATAGTATCATAGTATTACTGCAAATTTTATTCTAATGAAGCCCGCACTAGCGGGCTTTTTTTCATTTAAAATTTATTCACCCGTTACATAAGGAAAATTCTGAATTTTATCAATTGAGAAAGCATAATTGATTAAGTCAGGATCATCAATCATTCTACTGTAAAATAATTGGTTTGCACCAAACAATAAGATCTTCACATCATAACCCAGAACTCTTAAATACGCAGTCATACAAGCCCCAAGCTGACCATCATAATCATATAAGAAAATTGGTTGTGTAATTGGAAGTGTTTGAAGGTATCTAACAGTTCTTAAATCATAATTTGGATAATCATTATATGATTTAGTATTAGGGGGATGTCCCATTTCATCAAACACTCCAAATTTTCGTGCATTATATAAATTAGTCTTTCCATAACAAACTGGATATTTACCAAATAATCCTGGGAGTGTTGGAAAATATTCTTCACCTTGATTAAATCCGTAAGCAATTATTTCTTTAATTCTACTCTTAATTCTTTTATCAATTTGGTCATTAGGATTATCAAATGAAATTTGAGGTAGGGAAGTATAATCATCTTTATCAAAAGGTACTGTCTGTGAAATTATTAATACCGCTGGTAATCACCTAACTCACTCAACCACTCCACAGCAAAAACTTCATTCCAGGATGCCATCCCAAAATTCATTGTGTATATATTATCAAACCCGGCTAATCGTAAAAGGCATGTGAAATAAGCTGAACTCTGTCCGTTATTACTAATAAGTACAATTTTGGGATAACCAGAATTAAATTTTGTTTCGACGAAATAGAATAGTGAATCAATCTGTATATTCACTGCGTTCTCAATATGACCTGAAGAAAAATCTGCATTAGATCGAATATCAATGATTAGAAAAGTATTCAGGTTTGCATATACTTCTTCAGCCTCAATGAGTGCAGGAGCCAGATTACTGTTTGGGAAGTCGCCATTAGATTCAAAGTAAACTAGCATTTCCGCAACCGGATTGAGATCTCCAGTTAATGGTGGAGTAATGTTATCTTCAATACAACTGATTAGGAAAAATATTATTCCAAAAATTAGTTTGAACGAATTATTTACTAATAATTTTTTCATTTAATTAACTTGTAATAATATCTCCTTTAGCTACGCCAATAAACATTCCAATAACATTTTCACCTTGCATATTCCATTCAACTACACCACCACCCTGGATAAAAGGGTCGTTGATTTCATTACCTGATGTCCGGCTATAAAAATAATCTCTGAAAGATTTATCAAAAGCAACAACCTGGATATATCTACTACCGGAATAGTTTTGATTTCTGTATTCCTCCGGCAACGATGTCGACCTGACACTTACAACCTGATTTATTACTGTTGATGTTTTACTGACTGAAAAGAAATCATCAGCTTTTGCTGGTGGTGTTCCTGAAACAATCCACAACGCACCATAAACTTCATTTTGTTTGCTTACAACATCAGCTTCAAAATAATAATCACTGGGATTAAAGTTAACTGAAGTAACTGATGGTTCGAATGGAATGGTTGTTTTACCATAAATAAATTTTCCATCTCTCTCAGCATAAATTTCGAAAGTGTCTCCCTCGTCAACATAAAATTCATACTTAGGTTTATATAAACCATCATTGGTGTACACTAATGGAATTACCTGCACATAATTTTTTACAAGGTATGCAATTACATTTTTTAATTCTGCAAGCTTTATATCATAAGAAATACCAAGCGGAAGTGTTTTTGTTATTCGTACGGCAGGAAAAATCTTTCCGGATTGTATTTCTGCCTGCACAACAGTGTATTCCACAAATGAAATTTCAGGATTCAGAATTTCTTCACTTTCACAAGCAATTAAAATCAGGAAAAATGATATGTAAATTATTTTAGAAATTTTCATTGCAACCACTAAAAATTTACTACTATACCAAAAGAAGGAATAAATGGAAACAGTGTAATTCTTTTTACTACCGGAACCTCTTCTCCATTTTCGTCTTCAACAATTACAACATATTGTGCAAATGCGTTATACCTGTTGTAAACATTATAAAGGTTAACATATGCTTCAAAATCTAAGTTGAATGATTTGAACGCATAGTTAAAGTTAAGATCTAATTTATGATAATCGGGAAATTGTGCTGTATTTATAGCTGAATAGTTGAAAGCTAATTGTTCATTTCCACCTGTTCCAATTGGATCGAATATATATTGTCCGGGAGGTAAAGTGTATCTTTGGCCAGTCGCATAAATCCAGGTTAAACCAAGATTAAAATTTTCAAAAAGCGTGTAAGTTAGCACAAAAGAAAAATCATTTCTTCTATCGTACTTTGAATAATATACTCTGCCACCATTTAACTCATCAAATTGACTTGCTGACCATGCTAATGTATATCCTATCCAACCCGAAAATTTGCCCTTTCGTTTGTTAAGAAAAAATTCTACTCCATATGCTTCTCCTTGCCCCGGAACAAATTGATCTTCAATTGAATTATCCAGAGGATTAAGCTGAGGTGCATTTTTAAATTCGTAAATATTATCCATATACTTATAAAATCCTTCCACAGAAAATAAATAGCTCCGGTCAAACCAATAGGTATCAAATCCAACTACGTATTGAGTCGAATTACTTGGTAGAATATTATCAGTGGATGGATACCATAAATCAGTCGCTAAAGTAATATCATTTCTTACAATGAGGTGAAGGAATTGATGAGCGATTGCGAAAGCTCCTTTAAATATTAAATCGGGAGTTAAACTGTATGTAGCAGAAACGCGAGGCTCAAACCAGAGCTTTTGCAGATTTCCGAAATAATAAAATCTCACACCAATATTCGTAAATAATTTGTCTGAGAATAACGATTCATTCTGAAAATAAAGTGAGGCTTCTGAAGCTGTAATATCTGTACCGGCATAAGCATCTACTTCTAATGCTTCATTGTAAGCATCGCTATAAAGAAGATCATAGTTATGCAAGGCAATATCGAAGCCGAGTTTGAATGTTTGGTCCTGTTGCCATTTCATCTCTGCATTTTGTCTGAAATAAAAATCTGTAAGATTCGGATTTGAGAAGTATGTGTATGAACTTACCGTTTCAGGATTCACACCGATCTTTGATGAAAAATCATATTTAATAAAACTTATTATTGAATTAAGAAGAAGCGATTTCTTATTTACCTGAATCCAGTTTAGACTCAGATTAAAATTTTCCCATTCAATATCATAATCGGTATGCTGGTACATTGTCAGGACTATAAGCATGATCATGACTATATAATCCACTTATTGAAACAATATTATTTTCAGAAATACGTAATTTATTTTGGCATTTACATCATAAAAATTGTATGCGGAACAGTCGAAGTATTATTGAAATATTTTCTGTAACATATCATAATACATTACTCTTCCAGATAACATATAAGTTGAATTTTCACCCAATGGTCCTTCAAAAGCAGCAAATGAATTAATTATTCCAAAACCAATAGTACCTTTCTCACTTTCTTTTGTTCCTGAACGAAGTTTTACATCAAGAACACTGGAAAGTCTGCCACCATATTCTGCCGGGAAAGCTCCTTTAATTAATCTGACATCGCTGATTGCGCCTGTATTAAATGTACTGGCTATGTTTCCGAGATGTGCAGGATTGTAGAGAATTACACCATCAACCAATGTTAGAGTTTGATCTGGTGAACCACCTCTTACATATAATCCGCTGGATATTTCTGATGGATTATTAACTCCGGGTAGTAACTCCAGGGATCTAAATAAATCAACTTCACCACTTAACGTCGGGAGCTTTGACAAAACCTCAGGTGAGATATCTACTGTGCTAACAGTTCTTCCTTCTTGCTTTTCACCTTCAACTACAACTTCCTGTAATAGGATTTCCGTTGGAATAAGTTCAATCGAAATTGATTCGCTTGATTTATTTCCAGTAACTGTTATTTCAGAGATATTAGTCTTATAGCCAATGTGCCGTGTAATCAGATAATAAATCCCCTTAGGAATTGAAGGTATGACATAATATCCAAATTTGTTTGCAGCTGCACCGCTGAAAGGTGGAGAGTCTAAGCTTAATGTGTCTTTGTAAATTAGAAGATTTGCTCCAACCAGTGATTCTCCGGATTGTGCATCAGTTACGAAACCGGAAATAGTAAAGTTTTCATTTTGTGCGATTAAGCAAAGAATGCAAAATGAAAATCAGGAAAATAAATTTTGTAACTATTGAGTTCACTATCTTAGTGAAAAAATTACTGTATTAACATTTAGTACTTACCGAAAATAGTTATAAAATTCAACAATGAAAATTTCCTAAAAATAAAAAACCGGCTTCAGGCGAAGCCGGTATATAGTGGTTGTGGTTGAGTCGAGATAGGAAGAGTTTGAAAGCTTTTTTTAAATCCCCTGTTGTGTGGTCCCTTATTTTTAATTTCTTATCAATAAATGCTTATGTATGGATACTAATAGTCAATTGATATACCACCTAAATAGTCAACTCGATGTTATGTCTCATTTAGTGAATTTAAAAGTCATCTTTGACGGAGTTAATAAAAATTATTTCAGTATGAAAATATTTTCAGGGAAGTGCTTCCTCTGAATACTTAAACAAAAATTGTCGTCTTGAAAATTATTCCTGTAAATATTACCCGGAGGAATTTTTGAGTGTTTAATTTTTCGAAAAAAATATTTTTGCAGAATTATCTCGTCGAATTTGACGTGTTGTTTAGGTGGTCTAAAATGTAAGATTGTACTCACTTTTAATTGATAAATTTTAATCAACTCTTCATTTTTTAATTCCAGAGACCGTGATGAGATATTAGAATTACTTGGTTACTAAAAGACGTTAAAATGAGATGATTTTATAAGAATAATATTGAAAATGATTTCTTGACATGTGTCCACTGAGTCGTTAAATTTGACCCTCAATTTCGAAAAATTCCGCAGTAGCTCAGTTTGGTTAGAGCACCTGACTGTTAATCAGGGTGTCGTAGGTTCAAGTCCTACCTGCGGAGCAAATATCCGGTGAAAGCCGGATTTTTTATAGGAGGATATATCTATTACGCTTACGTTTTATATTCTCCGAGGTTCGACAAAATTTATATTGGTCATACATCTAACTTGCGCAAAGATTTACTGCACATAATGATGGTAAATCAACTTATACAAAAAAATTATATGCCTTGGAAGCTTTATATTATGAGGAATTTTCCGACACGTTCATTAGCAATGAAAAGAGGAAAAAGAATTAAAGAGTCATAAAGGAAGAGATTTTATAAGGAGAGAAATTCTTGGTTAGAGTCCGGCAGCTGCCGGATTAATCAGGGTGTCGTAGGTCGAAGATCCGGCTCTTGATGGATTCAAGTCCTACCTGCGGAGCAAATATCCGGTTAAAGCCGGATTTTTTTTGGTGACAGGAAATATTTATTGCACTCAGAATATTTACCCAATGAGGTTCAATAATATATATTGGCTATAAATCTTAATTGCATAGAAGGTTTGAGGAGAACCATAATGACAAATCAACCTATACAGAAAGTTTTATACATTTGCCGCTATGACATTAATTAAAAGAAAAATAAAAACCAGGCGAGGACTAAAGGAATACACCTATTTAGGATGCCCACTAACCAAAAATAGATCAGCTTGGTGTTTTCGTTTATGCATTCCTGATAAATTTGGAAGTGGACGCTGCGGCAGAATTGCACCTCACAGCTTAACAAGTAGGATACAGCAGAGTATTATAGATTATAAAAAATAATATCTTATCTAATCAATTTGCAACATCTTGCAAAAAAAATGCTACCGATTAGAGTCAGGTAAATGCCAGATTAATCAGGGAGCTGTAGGTCGAAGATTAGGCTTTTTATGGATTCAAGTTCCGGCTGCGGAGCAAATATCAATTGGAGGCCGGATTTTTTATTTAAGAAGACTTAAAAAAAATCCCACCTAGTTATTGTAAGTGGGATTAATTAAATTGTGATTAAATAAAGATTATTACTTCATTAGGATCATCTTCTTTGTATCAACAAAATTTCCGGCATTAATTCTATAGTAGTAAACACCAGAAGCTAATGATGAAGCATTAAATTCTATCTCATATGAACCTGCGGCTTTCTCTTCATTTACAAGAGTGGCAACTTCTTTTCCAAGCTGATCATATACTTTAATAGTTACCAGACCATCATTCTTCAATTGCCATGCAATCGTTGTTGATGGGTTAAAGGGATTCGGATAATTCTGGGATAGATTATATGTGAATGGTGTACTTACTTCAACAACGTTTCCAAGTTCATAATATCTGAACGAACCATCAAAATCAACCTGTTTTAATCTATATGAATATAAACCTACCGCAACTTTCTTATCAGTGAATGAATAAAACTTCGTTTCGGTACTGGTTCCGTTGCCTTCAACAAAACCAAGATTAGTCCAATCTGAATTAGAATTTTTCCTCTCAACGAAAAAGCCTTGATTATTCAATTCAGTTGCAGTTGCCCAGCTAAGTTCGACAGTGTTACCATTTGCTAAATGAGATACAGATGCTGCAAAAGAAACAAGCTCAACCGGAACAACAGCATCATAATGAATTTCACCAACATGTGCACGTGAGGAGAAGAAACTTCCTGTTGGAGTGAATGGAATACTGCGAGAATCACCTGTCACGCATGTCAGGCCGGTATTGGAATAAGTTTCTAATGGTGGTGTTCCCGATCCGAAGTATCGTGGACCTACACCAATAAATTGCATTGCAAGACCAACTGTATCACCAGGATTGATAGTAATTGCAGGTGTTGCGAATAACAGTGAAACTCCGGACGCTATGGCACCTTGAGTAACTGTGACTGTACCAAGACTTGTCCATCCTGCTGAAGAACTTCCTGGCCCGGAACCAACTGGTCCTCCAAGGGCGTTACCAGCTCGTGTAAAAAATTCAACATCAAATGTTGCACTTGCTGCTGCTGTACTTGCAGTAGTCATATCAGTAATTGTAACTGAATATCCAGGATCTGCGATTAAATTCATGAACATTGCCCATGTAGGAGATCCACCATTATTTGCTGGTCCTGGATTAGTAAAAAGTACAAATGGATCGTCTGTGATTGGTGGATCAATTTCTGATTGGCTCAACAATGGACTAATCATTCCAATTGCGAGCAATGCAGTTAATAGAACATAGTAGGTTTTTTTCATTAGGCCTTCCTCCATTTTGTTAGTAAATAATTTATTAGTTTATTCTCTTTATTGATTATTGAGATAAAATAAATTCAAATTATCAAACAAGCATTATTTTTCTTCTTTATTAAACAAAGGAATAATTGTATTCCTTGTTCAAGGTATAACAGAAATTATAAGGAAGTTGTTTATACTTCAAGTGAACTTATAAAGAAAAATTAAGAGAGTCAAGAATTTTTTTTTGGTTAGGTTAGATTATTAACTCAATTTATAGAATGGATCACAGCTTAAAATATTTTTTATTTCATTACTTTTGTAAAAAGAACCGTTAAAAGGAAGGATTTAACTTTAATGACAGAACCATCAACTGGAATAGTTTACGATCCAATTTTTCTTAAGCACGACCAACCCGGTCATCCAGAGACTGCAAAACGACTTGAGTCGATTATAGCTGGATTAAAAGAAAAAGGTTTATTTGAAAAAGTTAAGCAAGATAGAATCTCGCCAAGCTGAAACTGAAGAAATTACTCTCTGCCATTCACAAGATTACGTTGAGTATGTAAAAGAATATTGTGAGAAAGGTGGCGGCTACCTTGATCCGGATACTTATTCAAATAAGTATTCGTTCATGGCTGCTGTCTACAGCTGTTGGAAGTTCTATTGATTTGACAAAAGCAGTTATTAAAGGAGAATTGAAAAACGGATTTGCACTTCTTCGTCCTCCCGGACATCATGCTTTGGCAAACAGATCAATGGGATTTTGTTTGTTTGGAAATATTGCTATCGCTGCCAAAGTTGCATTAACGCAGTCAGGAATTAATAAAGTTGCAATAGTTGATTTTGATGTTCATCATGGTAATGGAACACAAGCATTTAGTTGGTGATGATCCAAATATACTTTTTATTTCAACTCATCAATATCCTTTTTACCCGGGAACAGGCAGCATCAGAGAAATTGGACACGGAGAATGCTGAAGGAACAGTTAGTGAATATTCCACTTGCCAGCCGGAGTGGCTGATGAAGGATTTAAAATGGTTTATGGAAAAGTTGTCATTCCTTCTATTGAAAGATTTAATCCTGATTTAATTCTTGTCTCTGCAGGTTATGATGCTCATTGGGATGATCCACTAGCCAATTTGAATTTAAGTTTATCAGGATATAATTGGATTTCAAGAGAATTAATAAAATGTGCTGAGAGAGTTTGTAACGGTAAAATTGTTTTTTTCTTAGAAGGAGGATATAATCTTCAGGTTTTAAGTAATGGAGTAGCAAATACAATCAGAGGTTTACTTGGGATTGAATTTTTTGAAGATCCTATCGGAAAACCAGATGAATTGGAGATTGATGTAAGAAAATTAATTGGTGAACTAATAAAAATTCATAATCTCTGAAAAATGATAAGTAGCAATTTAGGAAAGCGTGTTACTTATGAGATTATTAATTGAATAAATGTTTTCCTCAAAGAACCAATATATAGTTTCAATTGATTCATCTCTTATTGCACAAGCTCCGACCTGGTTTTCTTGTAATCTGAAAGATTCAACAAAAAAATCCTCTTTAGTTTTTTTTGCTTGCAATTTATATCTGTAAGTCTCATCAATTTTTAGCTCTTTAATTTGCACATCAAATTCCTTAAGCGGATATGAAAGTCCTTCACCTGATAACTTGATTAATGCCTCTTTTCCAGTCCAGCAAGTGTAAAATGCTTCAAGGGCTTTTTCTTCCGGGAAGGAATTCAATTGAACAATTTCAGAATTAGAGAAAAATTTATTCGCCACGTCCAGATAGTCTTTAATTGGTTTTATGACTTCAATATCTACTCCAATTTGATTGTTTCTTTGATAGCCAATACAAAGCAAATTCTGACTGTGGGACATATTAAAGTATAATTTACTTTTATTTTGGCGTCTTAATAATTCAGGTTTCCCAAAATTATTATGCTCATAGAAAATTTCTACAGGAGCAATATTTGTATATAAAGATATAAACAATCTAAGAATACCTGATCCACAAATGAATCTTTCCCTGTCAATATCAAAGTGAAACTTTGATGCTCTTTCTAGTTCATCTTTAGATAATAATCCTTTTAATGCTTGTTTGTTTTCATTCGAAATATCATTCAATTCAAAGTTCCAGATATGAACTTCTTTTTCATTCAGAGGAATATCTCGATGGTTTAGATTGTACGTTCGTTTATTCACTGTGATTTTGTTTTAATTAATCTCTGCTAATCTAATAAATTTTACACACGTAGTCGTAAAATGTTTTCACCTTTTTTATAAGCATATAACCTGAATGTTATTTATTTTTGCTTTGGTATTTTACACATTATTTAATTATTTATTTAATTCATTTATGAAAAAAATAACGATACTGGTTTTCCTTTTATTTGGATTACTATTCTTTTTTTCGTGTCAAAGTAAGAAAGATCATCCGACAGAGAACGACTTAAAATATGAACTGGTTAAATATGAAAAAGAATCTGAGGGGTGCGACAGTTTGAGAGAGGACAATTGTGCAAAAATAAGAATTGAGTTTCCTCAAATTACCAATTTCGAAAATGAAGCTGTTAAAGATAAAATCAACAATTCAGTTGAATTACTTTTCTCAATGAATGAGGACTTTACTTCAGATTCAATTGATATTAATGCTGAAATGGAAAACTTTATTGCAGATTATGAGTCATTTATTTCAGAATTCCCGGATGCTTTTCAATCCTGGTTTATTGAAAGAACAGGCGAAGTTAAACTGAACAAAGGAAATATTTTTTCGATAGATTTTATGGAATATTCCTACACTGGTGGAGCACATGCAAACACCATTGTTGTACTCAAAAATTATAATTTGTCTGATGGTGAAGAAATTACTTTGGATGAAATTATATCGCCAAGTAAGCAAGCTGAACTCACTAAAGTAGGTGAAGCTGAGTTTAGAAAATTAAAAGATCTTACTTCTGAATCCGATCTGGGACAGGCAGGATTTTGGTTTGAAAATAATGAATTTTACTTGAATGATAATTTTTTGATTACGGATTCGAGTCTAGTTTTTTATTACAACAGTTATGAAATAACAGCTTATGCTTTTGGTCCGACTGAATTAAGCATACCATTTTCAAAAATAAAATCCTTTGTAGAGGAAAAAAGTTTACTGAATAAATTGATTGAATAAACATTCGCAGTTTGATTAACTTCTAATGTTTAATACTATTGAGAAATAAAATTTTAAAAAATTAACTCATTTTTCCTGGTGATGATTAAATGAATTGCCCTGTTTGCAAAGAACCAATGATTGTATTAGAGCTTGAGCAGGTAGAAATTGATTACTGCACAAACTGTGAGGGAATCTGGCTCGATGCCGGTGAACTGGAGCTATTACTAGAAACTGAACAGGAAAGAGCGAAGTTTTCAAAATTTTTAATAGAAGAAAGCACTATGAATGAAAAAAGCTATCGTTGTCCGATCTGCAGTAAAAAAATGGGAAAAATTTTCGTTGGTGAGGAAAGAAAAATTCTTATTGATAAGTGTAAAAAAAATCATGGTCTCTGGCTGGATAAAGGAGAGTTGGAATCAGTAATTAAACTTAGCTCTCAGAATAGAGATAGTAAAATAATCCATCTCTTTAAACAAATGTTTGAATTCTCAGCCGGAGGCAGATGAGCCTCAGGCTCAAAAATATCATAACAAAATAATGGAGGAAATAAATGACCGGTTTGATAATATTACTGGTTGTAATCGCGGTTGTAGTCTTGTTTGTGATTTCTATGTACAACTCATTGATCCAGTTAAGGAACAGGGTAAAGAATGCCTGGTCTCAGATTGATGTTCAATTAAAAAGAAGACACGACCTCATACCAAACCTGCTTGAAACCGTAAAAGGTTACATGAAGCATGAACGTGAGATAATGGAAAACATCACCAAGTATCGCAGCCAGGCGATGGATGCTTCATCAGTTGGTCAGAAAGCACAAGCAGAGGGTTTGTTGAGTGGTGCATTAGGTCAGCTTCGTGTTCAGGTTGAAAATTACCCGGACTTAAAAGCGAATCAGAACTTCCTCGCATTACAGGAAGAGTTGACTTCGACAGAGAATAAAATTTCCTATGCAAGGCAGAGTTATAATGATCAAGTGCTTTTTTATAACAACAAAATCCAGATGTTCCCTTCAAACATAATTGCTGGCATGTTCAAATTTAACGAGGAAGAATTCTTCGAAGTTGAGGATGAAAAAGAAAGAGCAGTTCCAAAAGTTAGTTTCTAATGCTTTCATACATCCATACATTCTGCATTTATGCATCCGAGGATGTAGGCTAGGCAATCTATGTGGGAATTAATAGAAGCCAACAGGCGTAAGTCATTAATACTTTTTATATCACTTGGGCTTACGCTCCTACTTCTCGGATATTTTTTCGGCAGTGCATACTATCCTGATGGAGGTGGCTTCATCGGGATTTTCTTTGCATTAATTATTTGGGGAATCCTTTCTCTCATCAGCTACTTTAGCGGAAGTAAAATTCTTTTAGCTGTTAGTGGTGCAAAAGAAGTCACAAGAGATGTTCACCCGCAACTTTTCAATGTTGTTGAAGAAATGAAAATATCTGCCGGACTTCCTGCTATGCCCAAAATTTATATCATCAACGAAATTGCACCAAATGCTTTTGCCACCGGAATAAAACCAGAGAATAGTGCTGTTGCAGTTACAGCCGGGTTGCTGGCAAGATTAAATAGAGATGAACTTCAGGGAGTTATTGCTCACGAAGTTTCTCATATTGTTAATAGGGATGTTCTGTTCATGACATTTGCTGGAATTATGCTCGGTAGCATTGTACTTATTTCCGAAATTTTTCTTCGAAGTCTATGGTTTAGCGGTGGTAGAAGATACAGTTCAAAATCTTCAAAGAGCAGCGGACAGGGCCAGATGATAATTATGATTGTTGCGATTGTTTTTGCAATACTTGCCCCGATACTTGCACGGCTATTTTACTTCGCCATTTCAAGAAAGAGAGAATATTTAGCGGACGCGTCTGCAGTACAGGTACACACGATACCCTGAAGGATTAGCTTCTGCCTTAGAAAAAATTTCAGATAATTCAATTGAACTGAAAACTGCAAACAAAGTTACTGCACCGATGTACATTGTTAATCCTCTAAAACCAAAAGGACAGAAACTTACTGATCTGACAAGTACTCATCCTCCGATTTCAGAAAGGGTAAGAATTCTTAGAAGTATTTCGGGCGGTGCAAATTATATTGATTACCAAAATGCTTTCAATAAAATAAAGAAAGGAAAAGAAACACTGATTCCTTCTTCGGGATTGTCTGATCAAACTTCGGTTGGTTTGAAAGATGCGATCATCGCTCCGGTTACAATAGGTTTAGACAAGCAAACAAGACGAGATACCGGTGATATTATGATGAAGGTGAACCAGTATTCATTTATTAATTGTTCCTGCGGATTAAAAATAAAAATCCCTCCTGACTACAATAAGAAAGAGTTTTTCTGTCCAAGGTGCGGACGAAAACATTCAGTAAATAATTGAAACCTTCAGTTATTTAGTATTTATTAACTTTTGCCGGGGAAAACTAACTTTCCTTGCTGAATAGTTGCCACAAGAAATTCTCAATATTGCCAACTCACATTTATTTATTTTTCACAAATAAGAGATGAGCTCTGATCAAACCTCTATTGGTCAAAATATTCCTTTGAAATTAAGATTTTTTTGAAGGATTTTCTATACATCCGGAAGATTATAGATGTTAGAATATTGGTACGATTTTGCAAGTACTATAAAAGAACTCTACAGAATAATTCTAAAAATACGGTGATATTATGGGAGAATTGAACCGCCGAAATTTCCTGAAAACAGTGGGGATAGTTGGGGCAACTGTTTCCGGTATTCCTGCCAAAAAGTTATTAGCAAAATCGCAATCAGAACTTTCCGAAGACAGGATGGGTGTATTCGTAGATACAACTGTTTGTATAGGTTGCCGAAGATGTGAATGGGCTTGTAAGAAAGCTCACAATTTACCTGCTGGTGATATTGAAAGTTATAGTGATGAGTCGGTCTTTGAAAAAATGAGAAGACCGGGAAATGATGGATATACCAGAGTTAACAGGTACGACAACGTCTTGGGATTCTAATAAACCAACAAACGTAAAAGTACAATGTATGCATTGTGATAAACCTGCATGTGTTTCTGCTTGTATTGTTGGAGCCTTCTCGAAAAAAGAAAATGGAGCAGTAATCTGGGATACTGATATGTGTATAGGCTGCCGATATTGTATGGTTGCCTGTCCATTTCAAATTCCAACTTTTGAATATGATAAAGCAATACAACCCAACATAAATAAATGCGACTTCTGTTATGAAAGAACTAAAGATGGATTACTTCCTGCTTGTGTTGAAATTTGTCCTGTAGAGGCACTCACTTATGGTAAGCGGAGAGATTTAATTGAAATAGCTGATAAGAGGGTAAAGCTTTATCCTGATCGTTACATTGATAAAATTTATGGTTTCACTGAAGTTGGAGGCACATCCTGGATGTACCTGGCAAATACAGAATTTGAGAAACTTGAATTTCCAAAATTAGGTGATAGTCCAGCACCGGGTGTTTCGGAATCTATTCAAGCTGGAATTTTTGCTTACTTTGTTCCTCCGATTGCACTTTATTCTTTACTTGGTGGAATAATGTGGATTACTAAGAATAAGGAAAATGGAAGGGGAGAAGGTAAGTGATGGAACACGGACTAAAACCTGCACCAATCAAACACAAGTTTTTTACACCTTGGACAATTGTAATATCTCTAATTGCACTTGCAGGATTATCATTTCTTGCAGTAAGATTTTTCTTTGGTCTCGGTGCAGTTACTAATCTCAATCAATATTTCCCCTGGGGAATTTGGATAGGACTTGACGTAGCGGCTGGTGTTGCTTTGGCTGCAGGTGGTTTTACTACTGCTGCTTTAGGTCATATCTGGCATAGAGAAAAGTATGAAGTACTAATCAGACCTGCACTTTTAACAGCAATGCTTGGCTATACTTTTGTTGCTGCCAGTGTAGTTTCTGATATTGGCAGATGGTATTATGTATGGCATTCGCTTATTATGTGGAACGGTCACTCTGCTTTATTCGAAGTAGGTATGTGTGTAATGATTTACATGAGTGTTCTCTATATTGAGTTTTTACCAATTGTAACAGAAAGATTTATAGGAAGGGTGAATTTACCAGGCTTCCTTTCAATATTTAATAAAATAATTGATAAAATACTTAGAGTTCTGGATAGAACTTTAAACAAATTTATGTTCGTTTTTATTATTGCCGGTGTTGTTCTTTCCTGCTTACATCAATCCTCTCTTGGAACTTTAATGATTATCGCCGGACAGAAGATGCATCCACTCTGGCAAACACCTGTATTGCCTCTTCTGTTTTTAATGTCAGCTTTCGCAGTTGGTTTTCCAATGGTTATAATGGAATCTCTCACTGCTTCGAAATCCTTCGGAATGAAACCTGAAAAGGAAGTTCTTTCAAGCCTGTCAAGATTTATTGGACCATTACTCGGAGTTTATTTAGCTTTTAAGATTGGTGATATGGTTATAAGAGAATCATTTGTTTACCTGACTGAAATTAATTTAGCAAGCGTTATGTTCACTATTGAAATTGTCGTTGGTGTTATTATACCACTGAGATTATTTTTGTTACCTGCCGTACGTCAATCAACTACAGGATTGTACATAGCCTCGTTGCTGGTAATATTTGGTGTTTTAATTAATCGATTCAACAATTTTATAATAGCCTATAATCCACCCTATACAGATACTTCCTATTTTCCGTCAATTGGTGAAATTAGTGTTACTCTCGGATTTGCCGCACTTGAGATTTTACTCTATCGAGCTTACGTTATGATTTTTCCTATAATTAGCCAACCAGTGAAGGATGCAATAATTAAAACAAAATATGCTATTAAAGGTATATCATGAATAATATTAAGAAATTATTCGTATCAATATTAGCATTGGGTTTATTTGTTTTACCAGGTTTTGCTCAGGATCATTCACAAATGAAATTTGATTGCAGCTTATGCCATGCTTGTGAAACACCAACAAAATCGAATCCTTGTCTTATCAAATGTCCACGTGAAAAAATGATGACGGTTCATATATCACCTGAGAAATCACCAAAAATAATTGAGATGAATAAATTAAAAGTTAATGGAAGATTTATACGAAGCGGTGATTTTTTCACACAGGGCTCATGCAGAAATGTCTGAAATTTCTGGTGGTTGCGAAATGTGTCATCACTATAATCCTCCGGGAAATATTGTAGCCTGCGATTACTGTCATGATCTTAACAGGCAGAGAACAGATATTTCTAAACCTGATTTAAAGGGGGCTTATCACAGACAATGTATTGATTGCCATCGTGAATGGAGTAATGAAGTTGCCTGTGAAAGTTGTCATGAATTGAAGGAAGTGGTAAATCTGCATTTTACGGGAAAAGAATATAGCAAAGAAAGAATCCATCCGGTAATAAATATTCCAACCAAGCTTATTTACAAAACTTCTGAACAGAATGGAACATTAGTTACATTCTTCCACAACGAGCATACTGATTTGTATGGATTTGAATGTAAGAACTGTCATCATGAAGAGAGCTGTGCAAAATGCCACGACTGTCACAAAATCATACAAAAAAAGAAATTTCAGTTGAAGCAAAAACATAAAAAGTGCATGTGTGCAAGTTGTCATGATACAGCTAGATTAAAACCGGGTGTGAAAGTTGTCATACAAAAAAAGAACTTAAACCCTTTAACCATAAAATTCGGACTGGCTTCGAATTAAAAAGTTATCATGCAGAATTAAGTTGCTCTGAATTGTCATCAAACAAAAACGGTGTTCACTGGTTTAATCAGTTCCTGCACAAGTTGTCACTCCGGCTGGAATTCAAAAACATTTAATCATAAAATAACCGGTCTTGCATTTAGACGATATGCATATTGAATTTGACTGCGGTGATTGTCACATCGGAGAGGATTTTTCTAAAAATCCTTCATGTGAAAATTGTCACGATGATTTGGCTTATCCTGATTCCAAACCAGGAAAGCTTGTTAAATAATTTTTTAAATTTGGACTAAGATGAAACTCAAGCAAGCATTTACGAAAATAAGTCTTAAGCTGATTCTTACAGTTGGTGTAGTTACCATAGCAATTATCAGTGTCTATTCTTTCGTGAGTATTCAGGCACAGCGCGATGAACTACTTTCTCAGACAGAGATTTATGCAAATAAATTAAGTGAAACAATTAGAAACAGTACTCATTTAAGTATGCTTGAAAATAGGAGCGATCAGACTCACCGAATTATAAATACAATTGCGCAGGAACCAGGCTTAAGGGAGATTAGAATTTTTAATAAAGAAGGCAGGATAATGTTCTCTTCGCAAAAAGAATTTATTGGGAACATGGTTGATAAAAAAGCAGAAGCTTGTTATGCCTGCCACACTGCCAATGAACCTCTTGAAAAACTTCCGATGGAAGAGAGAATGAGAATTTATCAGACGCCTCAGGACTCTTCGCGTATTCTCGGAATTATAAATCCTATATACAACGAACCATCTTGCTGGGAAGCCGAATGTCATGTTCATCCACAGGAACAAAAAGTGCTTGGTGTGCTGGATGTTAAATTAAGCTTAAAAGATGTAGATGCCCAGATCTCAAGCAGCGCATCCCGTTCAATAGTCTTTGCTATAATTGCTATAGCTCTTTTGAGTTTGATAATTGGAATATTTGTAAGAAGGTGGGTTGAAAAACCGGTTAATGAACTTGTTACTGCTACAGAGCAGGTTGGAACCGGAAATTTAAATTATTTGATTAAAGATTTGGGTTCAGATGAATTAGGTTTATTGGCAAAATCTTTCAATAATATGACTCAGAAACTTGCTGAAGCGAGGATACAGCTTTTTCAATCCGATAAAATGGCGTCACTGGGTCGGCTTGCTGCCGGTGTTGCTCATGAAATTAACAATCCTCTTACAGCAGTTTTAACTTATAGTAGTTTTTTACTGAAAAGAATTAAAGATAATCCTCAATTAGAGGAAGACTTGAATGTAATTGTTAGAGAGACCAAACGAAGCAGGGAGATAGTAAAAAGTCTTCTGGATTTTGCCAGGCAGTCAGTACCTAAAAAAAGCAACGCAGACATTAATGAGATTATTAATAGTGCTATTTCGGTTGTTGATAATCAACTATCTATGAAACAAATAAAGCTCGAAAAAAATCTTGATGAAAACCTGCCCCAAATAAAAATTGATTCCAACCAGATGCAGCAGGTTTTTATCAACCTTATTAGTTAATGCTTCAGATGCTGTAGATGATAGAGAAGGCAAAATTTCAATAACTTCCAAAATAGTAAATCTTTCAGCTTACGGAACGTTACAAATAAAAAGTGCTGTCTGTTCTAAAAGGCATTCCCTGGTGGATGAGGAAGAAAAAATTGATAGTATGCCTACAATTAAATTAAAGGTGACAAGTAATGGTGATGAAGGATATTTAAATGTTGATCCTATTTATGGAAAGAACAGGGATAATTATAAAGTAAAAATTAAAAACACAGCAAACGTTCAGGTATCTTGTCCTAAATGTAATATATCTCTTTTAGAAAAAGATACTTTCTGCCCAAAGTGTAAGTCATCTATTTATTCATTCGAGGTACCACCGAAAGGAATGTTCGAAAAATGTATCAATCCAAAATGTGATTGGCAGCGATGGGCATCTGTTGATGAAGTGGGATTCAGAGATTTTCTTGAAGTAAAAGTTTCTGATACTGGTTGCGGAATTAGCAAAGAAAACATTCCTAAAATTTTTGAGCCTTTCTATAGTACTAAAGGACAAAAAGGAACCGGACTCGGGTTGGCTGTTATTTGGGGAATAATAGATAACCACGACGGTACAATTAGCGTAGAGAGTGAACTTAATAAGGGAACAACGTTTACAATTTTATTACCGGCAGATAATCATATATCTTAATATGTATGGCTAAAGATGAAAAAATATTGGTTATCGATGATGAGCAGGTAATACTTGATGCTGTTTCAAGAATAGTATCAGCCAAGGAAATTAAAGTTGACGTTGAGACAAATCGCGAAAAATGCATTAAAAATGCTTTCACAAAAAGATTATTCACTTGTTTTATGTGATATCCTGATGCCGGAGATGGATGGATTTTCAGTGCTGGAAGAGATACAAAGCAGAAAGGTAAATATTCCGGTAATAATGATTACTGGATATTCGACTGTCGAAAATGCGGTTAATTCTCTTTATAAAGGTGCGATTGATTTTATTTCTAAACCCTTTACTTTCGAAGAACTGGAAAGTGCAATTAATCGGGGTCTTGAATACAGTAGAGTGCAAAAAAGAGTTGAGGAAGCAAAGTCTCAGAAAAACGTTGAGGCTGTTACCTTTGTACCATGTCCTCCAAAATATTACCGATTGGGATATTTGAGCTGGATTAATCTTGAATCCGAAGGAATAGCTACTCTGGGTGCAACCAGTCTGTTTCTGGAAACAATAAAGGAATTAAAAAATATTGAATTAATGAATGTTGATGATTTACTTATTCAGGGAGATTCCTGTGCAAATTTTATTACAGATGATGAGCTGGTCCATCATTTTCTTTCACCTATTGGTGGAAGGATTATTGAGCGAAATGAAATTTTATCAAACGAAATTACATTAATGGAAAAAGACCCATATTTTAAAGGGTGGATTTATAAAATAATCCCTGCTGATTTAGAACACGATTTGAAATTTCTTGTATCCTGTGCTTCTGACAGGATGTAAAAAAAATATTTAAATATACTTTCAACTTAAGATTGAAAAAATTTTAACCGGGAGAAACAATGGCACTATTTATTTTAGCTGTAATTATCTTCATCATTGCAGATATAACAATCAGATATATCGCAAAACGTATTCAGGAAACTAAAGCACAGCAGGAGAGAGAGGAAGTCTTAAAAGAAAGTCTCAAACTGGACTTTACCCGGGAAGCAAAAACTCTTAAGCGAGCAGAGATTGAAGATCCCAAAGCAAGAATTTTATGTGTTGATGATGAAGCAGTTATTCTCGATAGTTTTAGAAAAATTCTTGTTCTTGATGGTTACTCTGTTGATACTGTTGAAAACGGGAAGGAAGCACTTGGTTTAATTCAAACTCATTCTTATGATTTTGTTTTTACTGATCTTAAAATGCCTGAAATGGATGGAGTAGAGGTTACAAAAGCAGTTAAGCATATTCGCCCTGATATAGACGTAATTATTATTACCGGTTATGCTACCGTTGAAACTGCTGTAGAATGTATGAAATATGGTGCTATGGATTATGTGGAGAAACCTTTTACAGAAGATGAACTGCTCGAATTCATTAAAAAATCCCTCATTAAGAGAGAGGATAAAATAAGTAAAATGCTGAAACCGAAAGTTCAAATTACTCAATTCAAGGAAACCGGTGGTGCTAAAAGTCCTGAGTTTCAAATACCCGGTGGGGTTTTTATTTCCAATGGACATTGTTGGGCAAATGTTAGTGAAGATGGATCTGTTAAGGTTGGTTTAGATGATTTTGCAAAAAAAGTAATTGGGAAAATTGATGCGGTTGAATTACCAAACCTTGGAATGACCGTTAAGAAAGGTCAGTCGTTGTTTACAATAGAACAGGGAACGAGAAATATTTCCTTTAAATCTCCGGTTAGCGGCAAAGTTAAAGAAGTAAATAAATTCATTAATGAAGAAATTGATTCACTAAATGTTACTTCGTACGACCAAAACTGGATTTGTGAAATAGATGCCGATGAGCTTGATTCAGAGATTCCATCTTTGAAAATTGGTAAGTCTGCGGTTTCATTTTACCAGGATGATATTGAAAGACTTCAGCAATTGAAGAAGAAAACTAAAACTGGTAAAGAAGCTGAACTTGAACCGGAAGGTGTAATATTCGCTGGCGAAATGGAAAAGCTTGATGACATCAGCTGGAAAAGATTTGCCGAAGAATTTTTTGAGAAATAAAAAAAGTATTAAGTTATCTGGGAATGAAAATTTTTACATGTAAAAATCTTTACAGGTTAAAGAAATTAGCTTCAATTATTATATAACAAATAATCAATAGGAGATTGCTATGAATAAAAAATTACTTTTTTTTATCCTCTCATTTGTTATTCTGAGCTTTTTAACAAGCTTTGCCCAGACATTAAATGAAGGTTTTGAGAATCCAACTTTTCCTCCGGCAGGATGGCATACAAAAAATATACTTGGCGGAGTTGCATGGATGAGAGCCAGTAGTATAGCTCATACAGGTACAGGTAGTGCAATAATAGCCTGGGAAGTCACAGGAGGTGAGGATTGGTTAGTAACACCGCAAGTGCCAGTTTTTTCGGGTGATTCACTCAAGTTCTGGGTTCGAAAATTTTGGCCAGCAATTTATGAACCCGATACTTTACAAATTAGAATATCTACTACTGATACTTCAGTTGCCAGCTTTACAACAGTATTAGCTACTTATAATGTTAACGCTTTTCCTAATCCTAATTTTGGTGAATATAAAATTGATTTGAGCACATTCTCAGGTCAGAATGTTTATATCGCCTTCAGGCATTATGATGTTAATGGAAATGGAATGTATCTTGACGATGTTTTCGTCAGCGGATCAGTGCCAGTCGAACTTGCAAGTTTCACAGCTTCAATTAATGGAAAAGATGTTACACTTAGCTGGATGACGGCTACCGAGTTAAACAATCTTGGATTCTACATTGAAAGAACAACCGGCGAGGATAGTTGGAACAATCTTGGATTTTTAGAAGGACACGGAACAACTACAGAAACCCAGAGTTATGCATTTATAGATAAGGATCTTGCTTCAGGAATTTATGATTATAGAATCAAACAGGTCGATTTTGATGGTTCTTACAAATACTACAATCTTAAAGAAGAGATTCAAATCGATGTACCTAAGAGTTATGCACTCTCGCAGAACTATCCCAATCCTTTCAACCCGACAACTAAGATTAAATACTCAGTTCCTGCAGATGGCTTTGTTAATATTGCCGTTTACAACGTATTAGGTGATAAGGTAACGGAAATAGTAAACAGTATTCAAGAAGCTGGAAACTATGAAGTTACTTTTGATGCTTCAAAGTTCGCAAGCGGTATGTATCTATACAGGATGGAAAGCGGTAGCTTTGTATCAGTTAAAAAGATGATGATTCTGAAATAGGTCTCACATTCTTTAATAAGTTAAAAGCCCCGTATCGACGGGGCTCTTTATTTTTCTTATGTCAGTTAGTTCGGTTTTTTTGCAACTGCAGTAATTTTAATCTCTCCAGCTTTTTTAAAGTGAAGAGTAAAGTTTTCCTTATCTCCATCATTGATGTCTTTTTTAAGTTTCATCAGCATTACGTGGTAGCCACCGGGTTTAAATTCAAATGAGCTTTTCCCATCGATAATAATGAAATCAACTTTTCGCATTCCCATCATATCGCCTTGAGAGTAAGTCTCGTGAATTTCAACTTTCCCGGCAAAATCACAATCCACTTTAAATAAAGTGTCAGGTGCTGCATTGTTATTCTCAATTGCAAAATAAAGGGCGGTTGCCATATTTTCGGAGGAGGGTCTTATCCAGGCATCTTTCAATTTTTATTTTATCTTCAGTTGGAAATAGTACAAGTAGTAATGTGAGTAAGATATTCATTGATTACTCCTCTAATGTTTTTATGTCATTTAATAATTTCTTCGATATTCAATGTGCTGCCCTTATAATTTTTTCTAAGCTTTCCTGTTTTGATCAACAAGTGAAATTCTGTCAGTGTGCATCATTGAGTATTCGGGATTACCTTCTTCATCAATGTTTTCATCTGTCTTGATGGCTTTTACATCAAATCTTTTCAGCAGCTCATTAACAGTACTTTTTTCACCTGTTAATAAAGTCCAGCTATTAAAATCCAGATCTCGTATCTCAGCAAATCTTTTAAAACATTCTGGAGTATCTCTGATCAGGATCGAAACTTAGTGCAACGAATTTAACATCCTCAATTCCATTTTCATTAAGTTTTTTTTCTGTGAGATACATATTGTGTGTTGTCATCGGGCAAATGTCGGGACAATGGGTGTAAATAAATCCCATTACGGTTATGTGTCCTATGATATTCTCCGGAAAAATTACTTCTACACTATCCTGGTTAATAAGTGTATAACTTTTCTTTGTTAGGTCTTTATCAAGCGGGAGCTTTTCCTTGCAGGAAAGTGAAAAAAGTAAAGATGTACTAATAAAGTAGATTAAAATCAGTTTTTTCATTATTTAATCAATTGAAGTATATTATAAATATAACGCGTTAAACTTATTAAAATCCATTAAGTGAATAAAGACAAATTCATTTCTTATTTTTCGAATGACTTAAATGAATTTGGCAAAAAAATGCCACTAATTCACGAATTATTAAACACGAATTGGAAAACATTATGTCAGATATGCCATCAGATGAATTCAGAAAAACGGACATCAGCTTGTTGATTGGATTGCTGATTACTTAAAAGATATTGAAAAATATCCACCACTTTCACAGGTTAATCCCGGTGATATTCTGAAACGAATTCCTCAAATCTCCACCAAAAAAGGGTGAAGAGATTCGAAAATGTTTTAAATGATGTTGATAAAATTTTAATGGATGGAATCACTCACTGGAATCATCCCGGATTTATGGCTTACTTCAACTCAACTTCAAGCGGACCGGGAATTTTAGCTGAACTTCTAACTGCAGGATTAGGAATAAATGGAATGCTCTGGAAAACTTCTCCTGCTTTCACTGAACTTGAAAGAGCTATGATGAACTGGTTCAGGCAAATGGTTGGACTTCCTGAAAATTACTGGGGAATTATTTACGATACTGCTTCAACAAGTTCAATGCACGCAATTGCTTCTGCCCGTGAACAGCTTAATCTTGGTATTCAGAGAAAAAGGAATGGCTGGAAGAAGTGATGTTCCAAGACTTCGGATGTATTGTTCGGAACACGCACATTCATCAATTGAAAAAGGAGCACTTACATTAGGAATTGGTTTGGAAGGAATAAAAAAGATTCCTGTTAATGATAAGTTTGAGATGATTCCTGAAAAACTTGAAGAAGCAATTAAAGACGATTTAATAAATGGATGGAAACCTTTCTGTGTTGTTGCTACAGTTGGAACAACATCAACAACAAGTGTTGATCCTGTTGAAGAAATTGCTGGAATATGTGAAAAACATAATCTCTGGCTTCACATTGATGCAGCTTATGCCGGAGTTACTGCAATGATTCCCGAAATGAAATGGATTACAAAAGGGTGGGAGAGTGCTGATTCAATTGTTATAAATCCGCACAAATGGATGTTTACGCCAATGGATTTGAGTGTTTACTTTACACGTAAACCAGAAATACTTAAGCAGGCATTCAGTCTTGTTCCGGAATATCTAAAAACAAAACAAGATGATGAAGTTGAAAATTTAATGGATTATGGAATTCAATTAGGAAGAAGATTTCGTTCACTTAAGCTTTGGTTTATCATCAGGTATTTTGGAGTTGAAGGATTAGCCGCAAGAATAAAAAATCATATTGAACTTGCTCAAGGAATTTGCTGAATGGATTGACAATGAAAAAGATTTTGAACGAATGGCACCCGTTCCTTTTTCAACTGTTTGTTTCAGATATAATCCCGGAAATAAAACAGAAGAAGAATTAAACAAGCTGAATGAAAAATTACTGGAGAAAATTAATGCTTCAGGAAAAATATTTTTATCTCACACAAAACTTAATGGCAAGTTTGTTATAAGGCTGACCATCGGAAGTATCAGGCACGAAAGAAGACACGTTTTAGAAGCCTGGGAACTGATAAAAGAAAGTGCAGAGAAGTTAAAATAAAAAACCCCGGGTCATCACTCCGGGGTCCTTCATCATCCACATAGGGGGCTATTTTGTTGGAGGGAGTAAAACTGTGTCAATTACATGAATAATTCCGTTAGATGCCTGCACATCTGCACCGGTAACCTGGGAATCGTTAATCATAACTTTACCATCAACAGTCTTAATCTTAATATCTGAACCATTAAGAGTTGTTGCTTTGTCAAGTTTCACTACATCTTTGATGATAACATTTCCTGAAACTACGTGATACAATAAAACATTCTTCAAAGCTTCTTTATCCTTTAATAAATTTCAAGAGCACCTTTAGGTAATTTCTTGAATGCTTCATCTGTTGGTGCAAATACTGTGAAAGGACCATCGCCCTTTAATGCATCAACTAAACCAGCTTCAGTCAAAGCAGTTGCTAAGGTTGTAAAATTACCATGCACTAATTGCTGTCTGAACGATATCGTTTTTCACTGCTTTTGATACCATCTTTGTATCCATTTGAGCAAATACAGAAGTAGTAAAGAATACCACTAAAGCTATCAATGATAATGATATATTTTTCATTTTATTCTCCGTTTTTAGTTAGTTGTTTAAATACATCACTTAAAACATAGAAGCACAATGGATAGTTCCAGAAAGTGAAGGGAATTTTATAGATATTTTTATTTGACCTTTTCAGATTCTTTTCTTCCAGTCGAGATACTTTGTAATAAGACTTGACAACTGTTGAAGTTGGGAAATGAATCGAATTATGTTCAAAAACATCATACTTCTGTAAATTCAAAAAAATCTTCAGAAAGGAAATAATGGAAACCAAAAAAGTATATCTTAAGCAAGTAAAAGGATTAACTCTCGCAGCAAAAGGGGAATCAAATCACTGGATAACAATGGATGGACCTGAGAAATTGGGTGGAAGCGATGCCGGCGTTAGACCAAAAGAACTTATTTTGATGGGACTTGCAGGTTGTACAGGGAGTGATGTTGTTAGCATCCTTCAAAAGAAACGAATCAACTTAACCGATTTTGAAATTAATATATACAGCACAGCAAACTGAAGAACATCCAAAAGTTTTTGCAAATATCGATCTGGAGTATGTTTTTTATGGTAAAGGATATAAAGCCGAAAGATGTTGAAAGAGCAATTGAACTTTCTACAGAAACTTATTGTGGTGTCTCAGCAATGCTTAAGAAAGCAATGACAATAAATCATACTTACAGAATAGTTGAAGCTTAATCGATTTTCAGGGATTGGTTGAATGATTAAATCTTGCAGTTCAATCATACAATCAACGAAGTCTTTCCTCTAAGTAAATTGTTAACTCTTCTGATATAATCCAATACTATTTCCATCAGGGTCAGAAATTACGGCGTACCATCCCATAGCGGGAATTGTGGTTTTTCCGACTTTAATATGTCCACCGGCAGCTTTTTGTTTTTTCTAAAACCTGTTCAAGATTATCAACTGTTACATGAAAAACTGTGCAATCACCTTTGACCACAGCTTCAACTTTTCTTAATCCTGCCATAATCCCCTGATGATTGTTATAAAGTAAATAACCATTTCCAAACGGTTTAAAATCCCAGTCTAATACTTTTTTGAAGAATTCCGATGAGCGATTGAGATCTGTTGATGGCACCTCGACATGAGAAATAAGTGGATTTGGCATATTAACTTCCTTAAATTTCTTTGTGATTAAAACTGAATTATTATCAACTCTGTGTGCAAAAATAAAATATATATCTGAGAACCCAAAAACGCTTATTAACAATGGAAAAATTACTGCACAATAATAGTTTTTTATGACGAACTTGCATCCGAATTACGATGAGATGATCTCGTTTGAAAAGCAGTTGAAAAAAAGAAAAAGCTTTTCAAAAATTTTATTAAACCGGAAATGAAGTATGCTGCAGATCTAGGATGCGGCAGCGGGGTAGATTCAATTGCACTTGCTTTCTCTTGGACTAAAAGTTACAGCATTTGATCCTTCTGTTGAAATGCTTAAAGTTGCAAAAGAAAATGTTGAAAGAGAAGAATGTAAGGGTAACATTTCATAAACAGTCAATTGATTCTATATCTCGAAGACTTTTATGATCAATTTGATCTGGTTGTTTCGTTAGGCAATACATTTGCCAATATCGGGAAGGAGCAACTGGTAAAATCATTGCAAAGATGTTACCAGATATTAAAACCTCAGGGGTTTTTATTAATTCAGGTTTTGAATTATGAGAAAATACTAAGTGAGAAACAACGAATAGTTAATATTACAGAAGGAGTGGATAAATATTTTATACGCTTCTATGATTTTATTGGTACTGAAGTCATTTTTAACATTCTGACTTTCGTCAAATCAAATCCATCTGACCAGAAGCTGATATCAACCATAGTCAATCCGTATTCGCAGGCTGATTTTGACACAGCCTTAAAAAAAGCAGGCTTCATTTCCTTTCAGTTCTATTCCAATCTGGAATTGGAAGAATTTGACAAATAGCAATCGAAAGACCTCATTATTAGAGCAATTAAAGAGTAAGTTTTTATTTCCGTCCTCTATTAATTGTGATGTAAATCAAAATTAAAGACCATTCATAAAAAAACTATTGACATTCTGTATTTAATAATTTATGTTTTGAACAAACGTTCAGTCAAAAAATGTCACCACGAACAAAACAACAGTACGAAGAGATACGAAAGAGCAGCAAAGGCAAGATAATGTCGGTTGCCTTAAAGCTTTTTGCAGAAAAGGGGTACCACGCTACATCTATTTCACAAATAGCCGTGAAAGCTAAGGTCTCTAAAGGATTAATGTATAATTATTTTTCAAGTAAAGAGGATCTGCTTGACGAAATTATTGAAGAAGGGTTTATTGCTCTGACAGAGCTGGAGTATTTAATTGAGAAAGGAAGTAAACCAGAGGAACGTTTAGAGAATTTTATTAATTCTGTTATAAATAATCTGTTCTCTAACTTTAGCTACTGGCAATTGTATCTTACTTTATTGGTTCATCCAACCGTTCAGAAAAGATATGAAAAACGAATGACGGCATTTAGAAATGATTTTACAAAAACGCTTTCAACCCTATTTAAAGATTTAGGAAGTAGTAATCCAAAGCTTGAAGCTTTTATACTTGGGACTTTTTTTGATGGATTAGTCCTTAATTTTATTGCAGCGGAAGATGATTTTCCAATTGAAAAAATAAAGCATAGCTTACTCATAAAATTTGTTGAACAAAAATCTAAAAGAAGAAAATGAAATCTTTATTAATATTTATTATTCTGCTGATTCCTTTATCATTAACATATGCTCAGGATGCTACAGAGATTGTAAAAAAAGCCGATGAGCTGATGCGTGCTAAGTCAAGCTATACAGAAATAACTATGAATATTGTAAAACCTGATTGGTCTCGTGAAATGGGTATGAAAGTTTGGGCTCTGGAACCAGATTATTCAATGATTTATATAACGGAACCAGCACGGGATAAAGGAACCGTAACTTTAAAAAGAAAAACTGAGGTCTGGAACTGGCTGCCATCAGCGCAAAAAGTTATAAAAATTCCACCCTCAATGATGGAAGGGGCTCCAGTACCTCCAGGGCGCCATCGATGATCCCAAACGCCCCCTGGCCGCCATCGTGGGCGGCTCGAAGGTGAGCAGCAAGATCGGTGTGCTCGAGTCGCTGATCGACAAATGCGACAAGGTGCTGATCGGCGGCGGCATGATCTTCACCTTCTACAAGGCCCGGGGCCTGGCGGTGGGCAAGAGCCTGGTGGAGGAGGACAGCTGGAGCTGGCGAAGGAACTGGAAGCCAAGGCAGCCGCCAAGGGCGTGCAGCTGCTGCTGCCCACCGACGTGGTGCTGGCCGACAACTTCGCCCCCGATGCCGCCAGCCAGACGGTGGCGATAGACACCATCCCCGACGGCTGGATGGGTCTGGACATCGGCCCCGACTCAGGTCGAACCTTCCAGGACGCCCTGGCCGATTGCAGGACCGTGATCTTTTTTTTTCGCCGCGCTTGACTCATACGTGTCTTGCTGTGTCCAACTGATTTTTCCGCTTCAGGATTCCCACCACTCCTTTTGGTATATCACTGGCAGTAAAAGTAAGATTATCGCCATCAGGTATTGAGGCAGAAAAACTTAATTCCACTTTTTCACCAACGGTTACACTGACGGAAACATCACCTTCTATCACCGGTACCCAGTAGACATTATTTACTGTAATTGATATTGTTGTAGTGCTTTCTGCCGTTTTTGTCGGAAAACTTTGGCTGATAGGGTATAATCTCCCGCCTGATCAAAATCAGGTGTCCATGAAAATTCTCCATTATCAGGACCCGGATTCCACAATTCGTTGGCACCCCAAAGGAATATTTATGGTGTATTTGGTTCAGCATATGCTGATGAATAGATGGCAGCCAGGATATGCTGAAAGAAAAATATCCCGAAGTCATGATCATACAGAACGACAGCAACGTTGGGTTAGGGAAAGCCAGCAACCAGGGGATTGAAGCTACTTATGGCAGGTATGTACTGCTGTTAAATAATGACACAATAGTTAATGGCCATTCTTTGGATGCATTAGTTGATTTATTAGAGGACAATCCGCAAGCAGGTGCTGTCGCTGGAAAATTGCTGAATCCCGATGGGTCATTCCAAGCAGGATATGCAAATTTTTCGACATTGTCTGAGGAATTCCTCATTGCAACAGGTTTAGGCAATATGCTGAGAGAAGGATATCCCTCTCATCTTGATTCTGATGACACTCTCAAGTGTGGGTTGGATGAGTTCCGCATGTTTGTTGCTCAGAAGATCAGCACTTGACGATATCGGGCTGTTAATGAAGAATACTTCATCTACGGTGATGAGGCAGATCTTCAATACCGATTACACAAAGCTGGATGGGGAGTTTATTATCTTCCAAACGCTACCACGATACATTATGGCGGACGCAGTATGGATCGCTGGCGCCGTCGCAAAATGGTGTATCGCGGCAAAATGATGTTTTATGACAAAAATTACGGACGTGTACCTTCACTAATATTACGGTTCATGCTTGGAATTCTAAGTGCAATAAAGCTGCTGATATGGGGGATAATATATATCGTTCCAAAGAAAAGGAAAAGGGCAAGCTTAGAGTTAGAATCAAATACCGATGTACTCAAATTGTGTTTGCATTTATCATAATCATATTTTCTTAACAATTCACATCATTTATTGGAGAATCCATGATGACAATCGAAACCCAGATCAAAGATTTCATCGCCGAGAACCTGCTCTTCAGCGATAACGGCTTCAAGTACAGCGACCAGGCCTCCTTCCTGGAGGAGGGCATCGTCAACTCGATCGGCGTGCTGGAGCTGGTGGCCTTCGTTGAGGAGAATTTCGGCTTCACGGTGGATGACATGGATGTCACTCCCGATAACTTCAACTCGGTCGAGAAGCTGGGTGCGTATATCCGGGCGAAGCAAGAGATCCCCTGCATAGTTCTGCTTGTTAGCGATCAGTAATATGCCAGAACCAATCCAATCCTTGTGCAGGATTTCCTGGAGCACAGCGCCGAGCGCCTGCCGGATAAGATTGCGCTGGTGTTTGGCGACCAGCGGCTGACCTATGCCGAGTTGGACGCCATGGCTAACCGCCTCGCCCAGGCACTGCTGCGCACAGGGAGTGCAGCGCGGCGACCGGGTGGCCATCTACCTGCAGAACTCGGTCGAGACGGTGGTGGGCATCTTCGCAGCGCTCAAAGCGGGCGGCGTTTTCGTCGTCATCAACCACACCACCAAGCACGACAAGCTGGTCTACATCCTCAACAACTGCCGCGCCCAGGCGCTGTTGATCGAATCCCGCCGGGCGGATATGCTGGCGGATCTGCTGCCGGCCTGCCCGTCCATCGCATATGCGGTCACCTGCGGCGGCCAGACGGAGAACGCGAGATCCCTCGTCGATGGGTTGTAGTTGAGGCATTTGACGACATCCAGGCCGACTACCCCGCTGAACGCCTCCCCACGCGAAAACATCGACCTGGACCTGGCCTGCCTGATCTACACATCCGGCAGCACCGGGGATCCCAAAGGCGTGATGAGCGATCACAGCAACGTCGTCTTTGCGACCGGCTCGATCATCCAGTACCTGGAGAACACGGAAGATGATATCGTCATCGTCGTGCTGCCGCTGTCCTTCGATTACGGCCTATACCAGCTGCTGATGACCTTCCGGTTCGGCGGCACGCTGGTGCTGGAGCGCGGCTTCGCCTTCCCTGCGGCGATCCTGGGCAAGATGGCCAAAGAGCAGGTGACCGGTTTCCCCGGCGTGCCGACCGTCTTCGCCATGCTGCTGCGCATGGACCTGAGCGCATACGACCTGAGCAGCCTGCGCTACCTGACCAACACCGCCGCCGCCCTGCCGCCCAGCCATATCATGCAGATCCAGGAGAAGTTCCCCTGGGCGAAGCTCTACTCGATGTACGGGCTTACCGAGACGAAGCGCACCCTGTACCTGCCGCCAGACCAGCTGGATATCCGGCCGGGTTCGGTGGGGATCGCGATCCCGGGGACTGAGGTCTGGCTGGAGGACGAGGAAGGCAACCGCTTGGGCCGCAACGAGATCGGTGAGCTGGTCGTGCGCGGCCGGCATGTGATGCGCGGCTATTGGGAAGACCCTGAGGCGACCGCACGGATGTTACCGTCCCGGACCACTGCCAGGCGAGCGGTTGTGCTATACTGGCGACCTGTTCCGCATGGACGACGAGGGCTATCTCTACTTTGTCGGGCGCAAGGACGATATCATCAAGTGCCGGGGGGAGAAAGTGGCGCCCAAAGAAGTCGAGAATGTGCTCTACGGGCTGCCCGGAGTGGTGGGTGCCGCAGTAGTCGGTGTGCCGGATCCAATCTTGGGTCAAGTCCCTAAAGCCCTGATCGTCCAGGATGGCTCAGATTTATCCGAAGCGCAGGTGATAGCGCACTGCCGGGCGCATCTCGAAGACTTCATGGTGCCGAAGTATGTCGAATTTCGCGAAAGTTTACCGCAGACTTCCTCCGGAAAAATTAAAGAAAACCGGTCTGAGCTGAGCTCAACTCGAACAAATTCCCTCGAATTCCTATCCATTCTAATAACTTGATACAAATTATTCCATGTGCGGTATTGTCGGCACGCTAAACCTGAGCAAGTTCCATCCCATCCTAGAAGAAGACCTGCGCCAGATGCTGGCGATGATCCGCCATCGCGGCCCGGACCAGTTCGGCATCTACATTGACGAGCAGATCGGCATGGGCAATGCCAGGCTGAGCATCCTTGACTTGGAATGCGGCCAGCAGCCGATCTGCAACGAGGACGGCAGCCTGTGGATCGTGTACAACGGCGAGATCTTCAACTACCTCGAGCTGCGGCCAGAGCTGGAAGCGCGCGGCCACCGTTTCGAGACCAACACCGATACCGAAGTGCTGCTGCACCTGTACGAACAATATGGGCCGGAGTGCCTGGCACGGCTTAACGGGCAGTTCGCTTTCGCCATCTGGGATGCGAATGAGAATTCGCTCTTCATGGCGCGCGACCGGCTGGGGATCCGCCCCCTGTTCTACACTATCGTTGAAGGGGCGCTGATATTCGCATCGGAGATCAAAGCGATCCTGTGCGACCCACGTGTGCGGGCGGAGATCGATCCGCTCACCCTGGAGCAGATCTTCACCTACTGGAGCCCGCTCTCTCCACGCACGGCGTTCAAAGATATCCAGGAGCTGCCGCCCGGGCATTACCTGCTGACTGAAGGCCGGGAGGTTGTAGTCGAGCGATACTGGCAAGTGGATTTTCCTGGGTACCAGGAAAGCGATGATCATCGCGAATTTCCATCTGCAGCCAACCTGACTGAGCTGATGGGGGAATTCCGCGAGCTGCTCATCGATGCTGCTCGTCTAAGGCTGCGGGCTGATGTACCTGTTGGTGCGTACCTCAGCGGCGGCTTGGATTCGTCCACGATCGCGGCGATTATCCGCAACTACTCCGACAGCCGCCTGGATACCTTCTCGATCACCTTTGAGGATCCCAGCTTCGATGAACGCGAATATCAAAACCGGATGGCAGACCATCTCGGAACCGACCACCATATCGTCCATGCCACAAATGCTGATATCGGGGAGGTGTTTCCGGATGTGGTCTGGCACGCGGAGACCCCCCTGCTGCGCACCTCCCCAGCCCCAATGTTCCTGCTATCCAAGCTGGTGAACTCTTTCGACTACAAAGTCGTGCTGACCGGTGAGGGGGCGGACGAATTTCTGCTCGGATACAACATCTTCAAGGAAGCCAAAGTGCGCAACTTTTGGGCGCGCCAACCCGATTCTCAATTCAGGCCCTTGCTACTCAAGCGGCTGTATCCCTACATCAGCGATCTTGCGGATAGCGGGGGTGATTACTTGAGAGCTTTCTTTGGGCATGAACTGACGAGAATCGAACGCGATGATTATTCACACATGATCCGCTGGCGGAATACCAGCCGCGCGAAGCGCTTCTTCTCTTCGGATTTACAGGATGCAATTAACAGCGAACTTGAGTCCATTCATTCGATTCCATACCCAGCAAACTATTGTCGATGGGACCCGCTCCAGAAAGCACAGTATCTGGAGATATCGATCTTTCTCTCCGAGTACCTGCTTTCCTCGCAGGGTGACCGCATGGCGATGGCGCATTCAGTGGAAGGGCGCTTCCCCTTCCTGGATTACCGGGTGGTTGAGTTTTGTAATCGGATGCCAAGCCAATATAAACTGCGCGGGTTGAATGAAAAATATTTCTTGAAGAAATTGGCCCAAGAATGGGTCCCGCCAGAGATTTGGGACCGGCCCAAAAAACCCTACCGCGCCCCGATCAGGAACAGCTTCTTTGGGGGGCATGCACCAGCTTATGTGGGGGACCTGCTATCAGAGGAATCCATCGCGCAATCAGGTCTTTTCAATCCCAAAGCTGTGTCCCAGCTGGTGAGAAAAGTTGAGTCGGGAAACCCGATCGGGGAGACCGACAACATGGCGATTGTTGGCATCATATCCTCGCTGTTAGTATTCAACCAGTTCGTAAAGGATTTCCGATCGTGCCCGCCGCTATCAGCGCAAGACGATGTCAAGATATTCCGCAACATCCCCCATTATCGCAACCACCCATTGAGGATACAACACCAGCTTGGAGACTGAAATGAAATTCAATAAAGACATTCTTAAGATAGATCCGGAAGCGGAGACCGAAAGGATCGTAACAGCGCTGAGAAGTGAGGTACACCAAGCGATGCGGCGCTATGGTGGTGTGGTCGGTATCAGCGGAGGGATTGATTCGTCGGTAGTATTTGCCCTGTGTGTGCGAGCGTTCCGTCCGCAGAGGCTCGTGGGGGTCATCATGCCCGAGTATGATTCAGAACCGGAGAGCGAGGAGCTGGCAAGGATGCTCGCAGCGCATTATGGGGTTGAACCAATAATCGAGAACATGTCGCCTGCTTTGGAAGGTTTTGGCTGTTATCCGCGCCGGGACGAGGCGATTAAACGTATCTTCCCCGAGTATGACCCTAGTGCAGGGTTTACGGCAAAAATCGGTTTGCCACAAAATGTCCTGGACGAAGATACTCTCAATGTATTTCACCTGACGATTGTCACACCAGATGGGGAGGAGAAAACGAAGCGCCTGTCGATCAAGGAATACTTCCAAATTGTAGCCGCATCAAACTTTAAACAGCGCTCGAGGATGGTCATGCTCTACTACCATGCTGAGCTGCGCAACTATGCTGTCATCGGGACCGGAAATAAAAATGAACACGAACAGGGCTTTTTTGTGAAATATGGCGATGGTGGAGTGGACATCCAACCAATCGCTCATCTTTACAAAACCCAGGTTTACCAGCTTGCCCGCTACCTAGAGGTGCCCAAAGAGATTCAGGAGCGTACACCGACAACGGATACGTACAGCGCGACGAGCACCCAACAGGAGTTCTTCTACCGGTTGCCATTTGAGGTCATGGACCTGTTGTGGTATGCTCAGGAGCATGATATACCGATGTCTGAAATCACCCAAGTTATGGATTGACTGAAGCACAAGTTATTGCGGGCATTTGCTCGATTTCACTAGCAAGCAGCGTACGACAGAATACTTACGCATGCCCCCCGCCTTTATCCCGGGAGCATAAACTAAACAAAATATATTCATATCGCTATTATTTGATTTTTTCGACATACCAAGGAGCACGAATGAAAACTTTGCGATTATTGGTAGTTTTATCAGCTGGATTACTTCTCGTGGGTGGCACTATCGCGATGCTGAATTACCCAGCCCGCGCCCAGGACAGCCGCAGCTATCTCCACCTTGAACCGCCTGCCGCTCCCAATCCCGCAGCTAGCACCCAACAAACATCTACTGCGAAGATTGATGCGGTTACCGCAGGCGAAATCATTTCCAATACTTTAGGGGATGGTGACAACCAAATTCATGGGTTGATCTATCACAATGGTTTCTTATGGGCATCAACCCGTACCTACCCAGCCCGGGTGCTAAAAATCAATCCTGAAACGCTTGCTGTAGAGGACAGTGTTGAATTAGATGAGGGGCAGAATGAAGGCGAGGATATCGTCTATGCAAATGGCTACCTGTGGGTGGTCCTGTTTCCAACGCCTAATCAATTCGATGCAGCCCAACTGATAAGAGTTGACCCGACTGCGAATACATTGTCAGCGACGACCGCTATCACTATTCAGAGCGGATGAATTGACCAATGGTACATCACTCGAGTATGCCTTTCGACTTCTTATGGGTGGGTGGTTTAGGGAAAATTGCTAAAGTAGATATCTCTGAACCGTTATACCCCGACATACGAAATATTGATTACTCTGCACTTGCCCTAGAAAACCATCTGAGTCTTCTTTAGCTCGCTTAAGAGCAGCGTAGACTCACTTTGGGGGGCGATGGTCCATTTCTCAGAGGATAGTGAAATGTTTACGGAGGGGACTGTGATAAAAATTGATCCAGATTCCCCCGGTGATACGTACATTACAAAAACGGTACCAGCTTTATTCCCAGACGATACAACATACATAAATGGGCATTATTACATCAGCAGTGAGGACGATCCACCTGAGATACTCAGCCTTCGGATCTATATAAGTTTGCTGATGACCTATCAGGTCCTACGAATTACACCGGCTTTCAGCAGAGCATCTTACGGTACATTTCTAAATCCCCTTGGACCCCGAAAGCATCTGGGGAGTCTATGTCAGTTATCCGATTACATTGAATGTAACAATTCCAGGGGCGATTAAGAAATTTGATTTGAGCCCACAGCAATTGTTACTCTCTACTTTACCGACCACACTTCGCTGAGCCCATCCGAACTAGCATTCGATGAGTCTGGCAATATGTATGCCGTCACCTGGCAGTCACCAGCAGGAATTATAAAATATCCTGCGCCGATCAGTATCCTAGATCTAAGCGTAAACCGATCCGAGTTAGACGCAGTGCTTAGCTGGTCTCATAGTGAAGGCAATGCTAGTAAGTATCAGGTATGGCGTAGTGCTGATCCAGGCTTTTCTCCGGGTGATTTGGGCGTCTGCGAAAATCGCAGAAGTTTTACCTCTTAGCAGCACGGTTACTTACACGGATACTGAAGTTGTTGGAGATCTCGGGATCAATTACACATACGGGATCAAGTCTGTAAATGAGTACGGGTTAGTATCTCCCCTCTCAAACCGTGCTACACTCTTAATGTATCCGGCCGATACTACGACATCGATAAATATCACATACTCCTAACCCATCCGAATTCGGTCAGGACGGTTAGCATCTCCTTCTCAACGATATCGGACATTGGCACACCGACTGGTGTCGTGACTGTAACTGATGGGATTAATGGTGTGCCGGTACCGTTATTGATGGATGGTGTAAGATTACATTCATAACGAGTGGAACAAAAATATTCGAAGCCACTTATTCTGGTGATCCATACTTCAACAGCAGCAGATCTCCACGAGGTAACACATATCGTGAATGATCCAAGTGAACCTTGGACATTTATCCACCTACCACTCGTTCTGCGATAACCGATGGAGTTTCTTTCTGATTAGATCGCGTAAATGGACAGGTGATTATGAACCCAATAAAAGAAAATTCTATTGTACAAGTGAATGATGATCATATCGCTGGTGATCTGCTTGATGGCGAAATTGTCATTATGAATAAGCAAGATAATGTCTACTATGGCCTCAATGATGTCGGGGGACGAATTTGGCAGCTGATCAAAGAACCGCGCCCAGTATCAGATCTGATCGATACCTTAATGGAAGAGTATGAAGTCGATCGCCCAACATGTACAAGCGAGGTTATGGCACTGCTGAACGATATGGCAGAGAGAGGCTTGATTACCCAGCAATAATGGGACCAATTCGGGGATTTTTCCAACTACCCTTAGCAAAAAAGCGGCTCATTATTGAAGCAACTGGACTGATTTTTATACCAGGCTCGGTCTGTACCTGACATCCGTTCAAAAGCTGCAATCGTTCTATCAGCGATTCTCCAACATTGATAACTCGCAAAACCCAGGAAAAAATTCTACAGAATCAGACATTACCTGGTCAATTAATTCCATTGGTCAGAAGCTCTTCAAAGACGATACCTGTTTAGTCATCGCAATTGCTGGTCAGGCTCTGCTTAACTACCATGGGATACCAGCAAGGCTTCAACTCGGTTGCTTATTAGCTGAGGACAAGTCGATATTCGCCCATGCCTGGGTCGAATGTGAGGGCGAGGTCGTCATCGGTGGTACGAAGCGAGAAATTAGCAGATATACCCCGCTAACAGACATAAGAGAGGTCCGGATTTGAGCGCCATAGCTGGCGTGTACGCCCTCGATGGCAGAAATATCGAACCAAACGAAATCGAAGGTATGCTAGCAGCCCTCAGTCATCGGGGTCCAGACAAGAGCGGGCATTGGGTTTCAGCATCCATTGGCTTAGGCAGCAACATACTTTGGTCAACCCAAGAATCACTGAATGAGAAGCTCCCTTTAGTTTATACACAGCAGGGGATTGTACTTACAGCAGATGCACGCATCGACAATCGCGATGAGCTTTGCAAGGTACTACGCATCGAGAACCGTCAAGATGAAAACATTCCTGATAGCGAGATCATCTTAAGAGCATATCTCTATTGGGGGACACAATGTCCAGAGAAGTTAATCGGGGACTTTTCTTTCGTAATTTGGGACCAAAACGAACATAAATTGTTCTGTGCGCGCGATCACTTTGGCATCAAACCTCTCTATTATTATCGCTCGGCGAATACGTTCGCATTTGCTTCAGAGGCAAAGGCACTCTTAGAGCTCAACTATGTACCGCGTAAGATTAATGAAGTCTATATTGCTGAATTACTTAACCCAGACATTTTCTGATAATAGTCATCACATCATTTCAAGATATCTACCGCCTTCCTCCAGCACATAGCTTGATTATTAAGCAAGGAGGAATCCAATCTCACAAGTACTGGCAGCTTGACCCGAAACGGGAAATTGCACATAGAACAGAAGATGAGTATGCGAGCGAGTTCCACCAGATTTTTCAAGAGGCTGTAAACTGCCGGCTCCGTTCTGTATATCCGCTGGGATTTTCCCTAAGTGGAGGACTTGATTCCTCATCAATCGTATGCATGGCAGACAAGCAGAGCAGCGTTGAATGCAACTCCAAATATCAAACATTTTCAGCCACCTTTCCAGATCTGCCGAAGGATATACAAAACAGAGTAGATGAACGAGCCTATATTGACGTGGTCCGTGCCAAATGTAATATGGATTCTCTTTTCATTTTTGCAGATCACCTCAATCCGATTATTGATCCGGAAATACTTTACCAGCACGTTGATGAACTTTACTTTGCGCCTAACCTATTCATGTATTGGGAGCTTTATCGAGCTGCACGAGAACAAGGAATTCGTGTCTTCCTTGATGGCATCGATGGAGATGTGACCGTCTCCCACGGGCTCGAATACCTACCTGACTTGGTACGGTCCTGCAAATGGGGCACACTGTATCATGAAGCACAAGGATATACGCAACGATTTGGGGGAAATAATCCTTTCAAGCTTATATGGAAGTATGGAGTGCACCCACTGATCCCGGTAACACTACTGGATCGAATCCGGTCATCCAGAGGGAAAGATTTCCGGTATGGATCGATAATTAATCCCAACCTGGCGAGAAGAATTGAGCTATCTGAGCAAATACAACATAAGGAAGGAAAGAACAATTTCCGACTCACGGCAAGAGAAAGACATCAACAAGAACTTGAGTCTCCCCAATTAACGCTAGATCTTGAATTGCTTGATAAAGTATCAGCAGCATTTTCAATTGAGACGCGTCATCCTTTCTTCGATAAACGCTTGGTCGAATTTTGCCTGGCTGTTCCAGCAGAGCAGAAACTTTCCCGTGGCTGGACCAGATATGTTTTCCGGCGTGCAATGATGAACTTGGTGCCAGAACAAATCTGCTGGAGAACAACAAAAGCTGACTTCAGCGTTAACTTTAAACATGCAATTAAAAAGTTAGATAAAGCGTCACTGAAACAGCTGCTGTTTTCCGAGACTCAGCTTATCAAGCCATATATAAATATTCCAAAATTGGATACCACTTATCAGCGAATCATATCTCAACCTGAAATATGCATCCAAGACGCACTAATTGTCTATGGAGCTACAACGTTTAATCCGTGGCTGAGAAAATACTCTCCAATCTAAAGGATATTTTAAGATTCGCAGTGTATACTATGAAGTAAATAGTTCCGTGACATGGAAATGCTCGAAAAATAATAGTACTACTTTAGTCCTATTGACAATTGTCAGGATCTTAGGTATAAGTAGAGTATTAAAGCATTACAAGGTTGGCAACTATGGAAAACAACAAACAAAGCAAAGAAGCCAAGAAAGTATGGACCACTCCAAAGCTAGTTGTTCACGGGGACGTTGCAGAGATAACAAAAGAGCGTTTCAGTTATTCTGGGAATCCTGGACATAGCTAAGGTTCAATCTTGGGAATATAAACTAAATGATTACGGGGGGACCGTAATTTTAATCCCACCTAAGTAATTGTGTTATAAATCATAATTTTATCAGCATTTGATTTCGTTTGCATTTAATTCAAATTCCGGGGGATATTGATGTTTGTCACTTGTCTGTCGGTAAAATAAATAGTTAAACTCACATAATGAGCAGCGTGATTAATATTCCTATTTAAAGGAGTCACCTTGAGATACTATTCCGCATTTGGCCTAGGTATCAGCTCAGATATCCCAATACCTGAATTCAATGTAGCTGAAGGGGGTCATGATATCCAAATCCGGTTGGAGAACGTTGAATACCAATCGCGACTAGCTATTAGCGCACAACCTTACTGGCGGATCAACCGCCAAGAAGCAGTGCTTTCCTTTGAGAATGTGGGCACTTTTCATATCCTCAATGGTCAAGAGATAGCTGTCATACCCGATTCATCTGTAGATGATCAAGTAATCAGGCAGTACATCATCGGTACAATGTTAGCAATACTGCTGTACCAGAGAGGCTATTTAGTTTTGCATGCGAGTTCTGTGCTGGTCGGTGATGCAGCCATTGCCTTTCTCGGGATCCCTGGCTCGGGTAAATCCTCGATCGCGGCTGCGCTGAACAAACTGGGCTATGATGTGATCACGGATGATGTAGCAGTAATCGATACTCGCATGAATCCCCCGATCATATTTTCTGGGCACCATCAAATACGACTTGGACCTGAGACCGTAAAGGTGCTAGGCTACGACCAGGCTGATGAAAACCGGTATAAAGACGCATTCGAAAAATATAGTCTCCGGATTTCAAATCAATTACCTGAGCGACCGGTACCTCTTTTTCAACTGTATACATTATCCGAAGGGCAAGAGACTGTTATTCAACGTGTACCCATGCAATCCGCAGTAATTGAACTCGTATTGCACTCCATTCCTACCAGATGGAATTTACCCGAAGACAAACAGCATTTCTCACAATGTGTGGATCTCGTCAAACGAATACCACTCTTTTCGCTGCAAAGGAGCTCAAAAGTAAATGAATTACCAGAGACAGCGAAATTAATTGTTGAAAATGCCTAAAGCTTTAAATTTGCCGTTTGGTCAAATAATACATAATTCGATCCCACAAATTTTTCGGTAATCGTCCGCGTTATACCAACTGAATGTAAAACCCAACCCTAATAATTTCAGCGAGAAATAATTTGTCGGACTTAAGTATAGTCAATACATTTTATCTATAAACCGTGCGCATACTATTTCTAACCCAGATTGTCCCCTACCCGCCGGATGCAGGTCCCAAAGTTAAAACATGGCACGTCCTGCGGTACCTGAAAGCTCAGGGGCATCATGTTACTTTGGTCACATTTGTCCGTCCTGAAGAATACCAACATATCGGAACTCTACAAAACCTATGTGATGAAGTTTATACCGTCCCCATTCGACGTTCACGGGCTTGGGATTTATATTATCTAATACGCAGTCAACTCAGCGGAAGACCGTTTCTGATCGAACGCGATGATAGCCGAGAAATGCAATCTATCATCAGTAGGTTAATAGAAGAGATTGGGTATGATGCCGTTCAGGCGGACCAATTAACAATGACCCAATTTCCCTTAAACTTAATCCATTCAAAGAATAAATCAAAATACAGAGCTTCATCGGATGCGCGATTGGATATGGATCCAGTCTTTGTATTCGATGCTCATAATGCAGTTTGGCGCATCGTACAGGAGATGGTTCCTAAAAGTACAGTGTTATTTCGCCCATTTATATCCTTGGAAGCACGACGGATAAAGAATTTTGAAGCAGAGGTCATTCGCCATTTCGACAAGACCTTGGCGGTATCGGAAATCGATCGCAATGATCTTCTGAAAGCGCTGAACAATACAACTAGTTTAGACACTGATCAAGAGAAAATCGAAGTTTTCCCGATAACAGTAGACACCCAGGAGCTAAAACCCGTTCAACAAAATAACAATTCCTTGAATATTCTCACCTTGGGAACATTGCATTATCCTCCCAACGCGGATGGAATTCGTTGGTTCTTACACGATGTGTTTCCATTGGTCCAAGCTAATATTGACGGTGTCACGCTGACTATTGTCGGTAAAAATCCGCCCACTGATTTTATTGATTACGCGAAGGAGCATCCAAGACAGGTTCAAGCAACCGGTTACGTACCGGATTTAGATCCATACTTCCAAGCATGCCACTATCACGGTTATTCCTGTTCGAGCAGGCAGCGGAATGCGGGTGAGGATCCTGGAAGCTCTCGCTCGGGGAATGCCGCTGGTAACAACCAGCATTGGGATAGAAGGCATAGCCGCAACTCATGGCAGGGAAGTAATGATTGCAGACTCAGCCCCTGATTTTGCTGATGCAGTGATTCGTTTACTAAAAAATAATAGTTTACGAGACAGGCTTGCTTCAGATGGTCGCAAGTTAGTTTGCGAAAAGTACGACTGGCAAGTCGCACTACGCAAAATGGATCAAATATATCAGCATGAGCATTAATATTTATTGACTTCTGATAAACAGCTGGGGCATCGTAAGCAAATACAGTTATTGATATTGATCCTATCCATTTCAGTTGTGCTAAGAGTAGGCAGTGCAATTTATCTTGGCAATGAGGTTGTCAACTTACCGGGGACATTTGACCAGATCTCCTACCATAATCTCGCCATACGAGTCATAGATGGTTACGGTTTTACATTCGGAGAGAAATGGTGGCCAGTTACCGACGCCGGAGAACCAACTGCCCACTGGAGCTTTCTGTACACTTTTTACCTGGCGTTTGTATATAAGGTCTTTGGGCTAAACCCATTGGTTGCTCGCCTTATCCAAGCGGTGCTGGTCGGGATACTCCATCCCTTGTTCATTTTTCTTATAGGTAAAAGAGTATTTGGAACAATAACGGGCGTTAATTGCAGCTGCAATTACGGCAATTTACATATATTTTATTTACTACAGCGCTAGTCTCATGACAGAGGCTTTTTATATTACTGGGATTTTAGCGAGCATTTACTTAGGAATAGTAGCTGCAGATGGCATAAGCTCTGAACAAGACAATATTACGAAGCAATCTACTGTGATCCTACTGGGTTTGGGGATAACCCTAGGGATTACCGTGCTGCTTCGACAATTATTCTTGTTGTTTATTCCCTTCTTATTGGGGTGGATATTAATCGTGGGTTATATAAAATGTAAGCGCTTGTTCCTCCGATACCTGCTCATACCATTATTGTTGATCTTCTTGCTTGTACTACCCTTCACGGTATTTAATTATTCCCGCTTCAATCAATTTGTCCTGCTTAACACAAATGCTGGTTATGCATTCTTCTGGGCTAATCATCCAATATACGGTAGCAAATTCGTACCCATTCTTGAGTCAACAACCTATCAGGAACTGATACCACCAGAACTGCTATATCTGAACGAAGCTGCTTTAGACAGTGCGCTGCTCCTGCGAGGTATTCAATTCATCCAGTCTGATCCATTGCGTTATATACAGTTGTCATTTAGTCGTATACCAATTTACTTCATGTTTTGGCCTTCATCAGATAGCGGCTTTATCAGTAACTTGTCGCGGGTACTGAGCTTCGGTATTTTTCTTCCGTTCATGTTATACGGGCTAATTCTAACGTTCATAAGAAGCAAGAAAAAATTACCCGATTGTATCGTATCTCCATTGACGATATTGGTAACATTTATCCTTGTTTATACGATGATCCATCTGCTTTCATGGACATTAATTAGGTATCGATTACCCGTCGATGCAGTTCTAATTCTCTTTGCAGCTACTGCACTCATCGATATCGCCGCAAGGATTACCAGAAGTTTTCACCAGGACAAAGTGGCAAATAACGGACTTGATACCTTAGGCTAGACTGAGTATTTCGGGGGATAATTATTTCTAATATCCGTAAAATATGCACATATTATTCGTTGTTCCTTACACACCCAATTTAATCCGGGTCCGTCCTTATAACCTAATCCGCTCTTTAGCCTACAATGGAAACAAGGTAACGGTCCTTGCTGTATATAGTGAAGCAAGCGAGCTCATTGATCTGAAGGAGTTAAAGAAGTTTTGTTATCAGGTGCAAGGTTTTTTCTTACCGCGCTGGAAGTCCTACTGGAATTGCGTAAAAGCACTACCAAGTTCCACTCCTCTACAATCTCATTTCTGCTGGCATCCCCAACTCGCCAGTCGGATTTCAGACCTCGTTACCAATCACAGTAAAAATAATCCTATCGATATCGTCCATGTTGAGCATTTACGCGGTGTCAGGTATGGATTATTCACAAAAACGATAGGACGATTAACTCCGGTAGTATGGGATAGCGTTGACAGCATCAGCCTGCTCTTTTCGCAAGCATCTGCCTCCAGCACAGATCAACTCAAACGATACGTAACAAAATTTGAATTATCCAGAACAAAAAAATTTGAAGCGCAGATGGTTGGTCATTTCGAACGGATGTTGGTTACTTCGATAATCGATAAAGAAGCCTTTATCTCCTATTCAGAGAATAACCAAGCATCCGAAAATATTAATATCGTCCCCAATGGAGTTGATTTGGAATATTTCACACCTAGTCAATCCAGAAAACGGGAACAGAATACTATTGTAATCAGTGGGAAGATGAGCTACCATGCAAATATAGCTATGGTAAATCATTTTGTAGAAAACATCTTTCCAATTGTAAAGACAAGCGTTCCAAATGTTAAATTATGGATTGTGGGTAAGGATCCACCCGGAAGGATATTGGCTATGCAGCAAGATCCTTCCATAAAGGTAACCGGGATGGTACCGGATATTCGCCCATATCTCCAAGGTGCGACGATCGCCGTTGCGCCGCTAACTTATGGTGCTGGCATACAGAACAAAGTCTTGGAAGCGATGGCTTGCGGAACCCCAGTAGTTTCTTCCAACCAAGCAATAGCAGCACTAGATGTTGTACCAAACCGCGACATCATACAAGCTGATGATCCTGTTGAATTCGGTCAAAAGGTCATCCACTTGCTGAATGATCATTCATTACTGCATGGGATCGGGCTCGCCGGCCGCGATTACATTGAGAAGAACCATCAGTGGGGAGTAATTGCTTCCCACCTAGAGGGAATATATAATGAAGTTATCTGTTCGTGTGGATGATTTTATATCATCGGAAAATCCAGGAGTCCATACAGCTGTAAGAACAAGTTTACACCGAAGAAAACAACTTTGGCTTGGATACATTAGCGCGCTAATTTTCAGTGACTTTCTGATGATCCTATTGTCTTTTTTGATATCTTACTTGATTCGTTTCAATTTATCGCTGAGTATTTTCCAGCTCGATGCTGGATCATCAGAAATCTTTTATCGAACTGTGGCTGGTTTATTCACGCCTGTATGGCTAATCGTGTTCGCGATTATTGGGTTATATAACCGACAAAATTTGCTGGGAGGAACCCAAGAGTATGCACTCGTGTTTAGAGGTGCAACAATTAGCCTGCTCCTTTTCGTCATCATGAGCTTTCTTGAACCAAATTTGATCATTGCGAGGGGTTGGTTATTATTAGCCTGGGGTTTCTCTTTCTTATTCGTTGCAACAAGCCGGTTCTGGTTGCGCAGGGTGATCTATGCTCTCCGGCGTCGAGGCTATTTCTTGTCACCCGCGATAATTATCGGGGCTAATAATGAAGGGATCTCTCTCGCAAGGCAGCTTCTAAACTGGCCGACTTCCGGTCTTGCTGTCTTAGGTTTTGTGGATAAGAAATTTAGGCCAGGCACAATGGTAGTAGGTCATCTACGAGTGCTTGGTTCTCTCGACAAGCTTCATGACATTGTAGAACGATACAACGTGGGAGATATTATTTTAGCCAGCAGTGCAATAACCAGTCACGATAGCCATTTAGATATTTTCCAGCAATATGGATTTACTGATGATGTAGATGTACGGATGTCTTCAGGGATATACGAAATCATAACTACCGGCTTGAGTGTAAAGGAATTCGCTTACATACCTTTAGTAGGTGTGAACAAAGTTAGGTTATCTGGTATCGATCAAGCTCTAAAAATGTTGCTGGAATTCAGTCTATTAATACCTGCGTTAATCCTCCTATTACCTATATTCATCATCATTTCAATCGTGATCAAATTGGATTCCCCTGGTCCGATCTTCTATCGCAGAAGGGTGATGGGTGTAAATGGACGTCAATTCGACGCCTTTAAATTTCGCACGATGTGTGTGGATGGAGACAAGATCTTGCGTGGATATCCGGATTTATTGGTTGAATTGCAGAAGTATTACAAAATTGTTGATGATCCAAGGGTAACAAAAGTTGGTTGGTTCTTAAGACGTTTCAGTATTGATGAACTACCACAACTATTTAATGTCTTAAAATTCGATATGGCATTAGTTGGCCCTCGCATGATATCTCCAGAAGAGATGGAAAATTATAGTCAATGGGGGTTAAATCTCTTAACTGTTCGACCAGGATTAACAGGACTATGGCAAGTAAGCGGTCGCTCAGATCTCGATTATGAGGATCGGGTACGACTCGATATGTATTACATCCGCAATTGGAGCATCTGGCAAGATATTCAGTTAATACTAAGAACCATTCCAGTGGTCATGAAAGGGAAAGGGGCATATTGAAGTAATCCCGGATTACTCGGACCAGAATAATTCATAATTCGTAATTAACAACAAATAACAATCTAAAAAAACAATAATCCGCAAAGCTTGATTGGAGCATTGGCTTGATTATCGTACAAACACCATTAAGAATAAGCCTCTTTGGTGGTGGCACGGATTTCCCTAGATATTTTCGCGAAGAGGGCGGCTGTGTCCTAAGTTCTGCGATCGATAAGTATATTTATGTAGCTATCAAACAACGCTTTGATCGCATGCTGCGAGTTGGCTACACAAAAACTGAAATAGTTGACCGTATTGACGATATTCAGCACGAATTAATCCGTGAATCATTACGGAAAACTGGTATCTCCGAAGGGGTCGAGATCACCACAATGGGTGATATCCCATCAGCAGGGTCAGGATTAGGCTCATCTAGCACAGTTACGGTCGGCTCGCTGCATGCGATGTATACCTATCTAGGCAGTATAGTTCCCGCAGAACAACTTGCAGCTGAAGCATGTGAAATCGAAATTGACATACTAGGCAAGCCGATTGGGGTCCAAGATCAATACATTGTTGCACTGGGTGGATTCCGGTACATCGAGTTCATGCCCAATGGCAATATTAAATCAGAGAGAGTTGATATTTCTCCCAAAAATTTGCGGACATTAAATGAAAATTTGATGTTATTCTTCACGGGCGTTACACGCCAAGCCGACACAATTCTCAATGAGCAAAATGATAACCTTAGAATCAGCCGAAATATATTGCGCAGAATGAAAGAATTAGTCCAAATCGGCCGTGATGAACTCATCGCAGGTAATATCAATGCTATCGGTGAATTGCTTCATGAAAGTTGGATATTAAAGCAACAATTGGCTAGCAAAATCTCAAATTCCGAGATCAGTACTTTATACAATACAGCCAAATCTGCAGGAGCTTATGGTGGAAAGATTACTGGAGCCGGCGGCGGTGGATTTCTGCTTTTGTACTGCCCACACGAGAGACAGGAAGATGTACGAGATGCCCTAGGAGACCTTCAAGAACTATCCTTCTTATTAGAGCATGATGGAAGTAAAGTAATCTTTAATTACAAAAGATAACTTCTATTGGGCGCCGACATGATTATGGGGTCATTCAAACACATACATTCGGATAATGATCATCATAACATTTCCTAGACTTTGGTCGAGAAACAACAACATATTCCCCAAAGAACGATTTCGATCTACTATTTCTACTCATTTCATTACCTATCGTAATGTATAATCCCAATATAGGAATTACTTCGTGGAAATTAAAGCATATATTACTCCCCTTCTGAAATATTGGTGGCTACTGGTATTGGCTACTGTAGTTGCCATGATATCTAGTTTTATCGTTACCTCCCAGCAACCACCAGTATATCAAGCTAGCTCTACGTTGGTCATAGGTAGAGCTGTCTACGAAGCAAACCCGAACAGTGCGGACTTTTACCTAAATCAACAATTGGCCAGTTTTTATGCTGATCTAGCCAATCGAGAACCAATTCGAAACGCTACGATGAGTAATTTGGGTATTGAGTGGCTACCTGAGTATATTGTTAGACCATTACCCAACAGCCAACTTATTGAGATAGCAGTAACAGATACAAGCCCAATCCGAGCTCAGGCAGTTGCTAATGAACTCGCAAATCAACTCATCCGGCAAACTCCCGGAAATCCTGATGAACAGGATGAAGAACGCAGGATATTTATTGAGCAACAACTACAATCCCTTGAAGAATCTATAACTCAGACTCAGGAAGAAATTCAACAGAAGCAAAGCGAGCTCGAGGATCTAACCAGCGCTCGGCAGATCGCAGATACTCAACAGGAAATTGTACAGCTTGAATCGAAATTAACCGCCCTGCAAACAAATTATGCCAATCTTCTAGCAAATACAACTGAAGGTGCTCGTAACACGCTGACCATCATCGAACCGGCAAGTCTTCCATATTCCCCAGTCGGTCCTGATAAATTGATGATTATATTGCTATCATCGGTGATTGCTTTCACTATTGCCGCAGGCGCGGCATATTTGTTGGATTATCTTGATGACACATTTTCTTCATCAGAACAAATTACCTCTATCCTAAAAATCCCGGTAATTGGTGTGATCGCCAATGTCGGAGCCAATAACCATGGCGTTCATGTCAATGAAGAGCCTCAATCCCCAGTCGCAGAATCTTTCCGTGTCCTTCGCTCTAATCTAGAATTTGCAAATACGGATAATCCTTTAAAAATGATTCTAGTATCAAGTTCAGGTGTAGGTGATGGGAAATCTTTTGTTTCAGTAAATCTAGCAATGATATTTGCTCAAGCCGGGAAGAAAGTGATCCTAATCGACGCGGATCTGCGAAAACCAAAAATCCATCAATACCTAGGGATCAAAAATGAAAATGGGCTCAGCGACCTGTTCTCAGGGAACAAGGACTTTTACTCAGTGTTCTCAACCTCTGTAGACGGGAAACTTGGTGTAATTACAGCTGGAAATCCTACCCCAAATCCAGCAGAGATTATGGTATCCAAGAAAATGGACCTTCTCCTTGAAAATATCCGAAAATTAACAGATATTGTTATTATTGATGGTCCACCTCTTCTATTAGCAGATTCAATTACGCTTTCAAAAAAAGTTGATGGTACACTGCTTGTTATTCGCTATGGAGTAAGCCGGCGGGGTTCGACAAACTCCGCCATGAAACAGCTCCACCAAAGTGGCGCAAATGTGGTTGGAGCAGTATTCAATAATGCACCAATAAATCGAGAAGGTTATTCTGGATGGTATCAATACTATAAAGAGTATTCCGATGCATCAGAAGTTAGTAGAGGAAATCCAGCCCGGCAATCGAGCATAAAAGAACAATTTCAGTTAAACTTCCTGAAAAAGTTGACCAAGCAATCCGATGAGGAGAAGAACCAGGAGGAACTTCCAACCAATTCCGATTAATTAGTATTAGCGATGTTGGATTAACAACCCTATCTGATATCAATTTATTGTATCAAATTCACTCTCTCTCGGTTGCGGATTGCTTGTACGATGGAGAGTTTATTTTTTAACACCATGATAAACTAAATTTAATTTGAATTCCATGGATTAATGATTTTATTCAGATAACATCTATGAGATTGTCTACCCATTGTCGGAAATCTCCAGATAGAACTAATCCATCAGTGTCAATTTAAGTGCCCCAAAATGCAACTATGAGATCCAACCTTTTACTTCTGATATATTTCTCCTTTCATGGTGGAAGCTTCCATCAGCCATTTGACAACAATCTAATGTAATTCAAACCTCTTGGCAAAATATATTATGTTCCCTAAATTGTTCGCCGCTACGATAATATTTATCACTATCATATTCCAAGATCTCTTGCTCGGGCTTCATACAACGGTTGCTGCTGACCTAGAGACACTACCAGAATTGCAATCTAGTACATCTGCTAGCAATCTAGACCCGTCAAATAATACTGTCTACTTACCCGTGATAACAAATTACTACTGGGGTAGTAATGACAGACGGGTCCCCTTAATTCATGTGCCGTATTTTCAAGACGATATTGTGTTCGAAAAGACTGCAATATTTTGGTTTGGGGATGTGACACCGACTGATAATTACGCAGATGCCGCGGATCGGATACACATCTGAATACCTCTACCTCCGTTTAGGTGTCTTTGATCGCTTGCTTTGGTATGATCAACAACCCACTCCTGACAGTCTTCTATCCTGGGATGCACTTGAACTATTTATTAAAATGGACAATATTGATTCAAATATTATTGACCAATCTACCTATCGCTTTGTTGGGCAGCTCAACTGGTGGGAAGATAATAGAGACCAATGGCAAACCAGTTATCAAGGAAATGGTACAAGTTGGGACAGAAAAAGCACTGCCATTTTCCACAATTAGCGGTTGGCGAGGAAATGCACCAAATGACAACATAGACGATAGGGGATGGTCGTTGGTTTACAAAATCCCATTCACGAGTTTAGGATTATCAAGCCCACCAAACACCGATGAGACTTGGAAGATTGCGATAAATCTGTATGATCGAGATGATCAAACCGGATCACCTATCCCAATCAAGTCTTGGCCTTATCGGATGGAAGATCTCAAGCCTTTGACTTGGGGAGAGATATCATTCGGAGTACCCAAAACCATTCCATCAAATGAGGTCCCGGATGGGGTTACAATGATTCGGCATAAGCTGAACGGAGCTCAGGTCTTTGACGCCCATGTCGGGGGTGGTACAACATGTGGAAGTGATTATTGGCCGGATTTTTACGATGGATGGGGTGAAGCTAATTTACAAGGCGCTACACAAGTAAACATTCAGAATCAAGCCGATGTCGCTGATTGGCCTTGTTATTCAAAATACTACGTAACATTTCCTTTGGATACAATTCCGCTTGGCAAAGAGATTACCTCTGCAACTTTTCGTTTCTACCAATTTGGAAATTCAGGCCAAGGCTGGGAACCTGCCCCTCAACCTTCGTTTATTCAGATTGGCGGGATATCAGACGATTGGGATGAAAGGACAATTACTTGGAATAATGCACCAACTCTGAAAGAGAATTATAGTTCCGCTTGGGTATACCCACTTGAAGAATTTCCGGATTATCCTGGCATACCTGTGGAATGGGATATTCTTGAACCGGTGAAAGATTCGTATATAAAACAGTTATCGGTCTACGACTAGTCCTATACTCTGCAGACAGCGCTATCCATAGTGGGAAGTATTTCTTCTCATCCGATATCGATGATTGGAATGCAGAAGGACGCCCAACTTTGGAAGTACTTTGGAAAAATCCGTAGTTCGATGTTTGCAATTTCTTATTAGCCTCCACAATTAAATCCGGCATACTTAGGGAAATAGATAACCAAACTTACTTGGCACTCGTTTCGTTATCAGATGAATCGACAACTATGTGATTTACTGCTATATGTAACGATTCATAGAATTCGTATGGAATCAAATCTGTGGGACGCGGCAACTTCGATTGCTCGGCTCCTCGCCCGGTCAGTACTAACATGTTTCTACCCACACCCGCTGCTTGACCAGCCATGATATCCGTCAATGCATCACCGATCATTATTGACGCTGAGAGATTGATGTTTAAATCACCAGCAGCCTTAAATAATAACCCCGGTTTGGGCTTGCGGCATGTACAATTCTCTTCAGGTGCATGGGGGCACATGATATACACCATCTATCCGGCCACCTACTGACTGTATCTCCATGATCAATCGATGGTTAATTTCATCGGCAGTACTTTGTGAAATTATTCCGCGCCCGACTGCGGATTGATTCGTGATAATGACGATCTTATAGTCGCTATCGCAGATCATTGACAAAGCTCTTAGTGCTTGTGGGTAGATAGCTACATCCTCCCAAGAGCGGACGTAATCATACCGATTTTCGATGATCACTCCATCACGGTCTATGAAAATAGCTCGGTGTAAACTATCCATCTTGAATATGGTTGTATCCGAATAAGTTTGATGTAGAAGAGTATACCGGAATGGTTATTTATGGATACCTTTATCTGGGGAGGTAAGATTTGAGGTCGTCCAGACAGATTTCCAAGAAAATTCTCATAGTGATATCTATCAAAGTTAATCGCCAATAAATTGATTATTTACCATCTTATGCTTAGTTCTGAGAATATCGTTCACCCGCTCAACTTCGACTGTTCGAGTTTCATCGTCCCAACCCAAAGTTTCCGCACAGATCACAGCTAACGATTGCAGCCCAGCGGGAGTCAGCTGCCCCAGTTTACCTATCATCGTCCGGCGGAAGATCAGGTCATCCAGATGGACGACATCTTCGGTGCATAGGAGATACTCTACCTCACCAACAGAGATGGACGGCAGTTGATCAACCATAATTGACGCTTTTCCCCCCATCATATCCAAGAGTTCTACAACCTTGGTGCCATACTGTGAAAACAAAGTCTCCAGCCGATCGTGCTCAATGGGGGGACCGGAAAGAAGACCCTCCAGCCATTTTCTTTTTTCGGCTTCCGTCGCCGGGTAATCGTGACTGCCACCAATCTTCACCACAACAGTTGAGCATCTCCTAGGCTGTCCCAAACGCGCCAATACCAGGTCGGTCGTTTTCTCTGCAAATGAGCGGAACGTCGTCCATTTGCCACCAACTAGTGACAGTACCGGGTAGCTGTGTTCGCGGTCACATTCGAGCAGTTCAACTTTATGATCCCGGCTGATCTGCCCGGTGAAACCAACATCTGAATACGGCAGCGGTCTCACCCCAGAGAAGGTGAATACGATCTGCGAATGATCGACCGAGATTTCAGGGAAGACACGCCCGATCATATCAAAAAAATACTTTATCTCCTCATCCGTAATGACTGCATCATCCGGGTTATCGATCTTGAGATCCGAGGTGCCAACTAACACTTTGTCAGCGATCGGGTAAATCAGGACGATGCGTCCATCGTTGTTTTCGAAGAAAAATTCGTGTTCTCCGAGCGCCACGCGCAGCTGCGGATGATTTAAGATCACATGTGAACCTTTGGTCCCGCCAATATAATGGGTGTCAGTAGAAAGTTTGTTGTTGACCTGATCAATCCATGGGCCACCCGCATTTACAACGACTTTAGGCTGAAGTTTGATCTCATATCCATCCAATAAATCTCTCAAGATCACGCTTTCCCCGTTAGCAGATTCCAACGTCACGTAGTTCAATGGAATTGCCTGGTCATTAGCTTCTACGGCATCTGTGATGAGTTCTACCGCAATCCGTTCAGGGGATGGCATCGCACCATCATAATATGTTCCGGTATAGATAACTTCTGGACTCAAGTCCGGGAATTTATGGAGTGAAGCCCTTCGGTTGCGAAAGGTATGCTTTGGAACAGTTTTCTGTTTGCGGGTATAAAAATCGTACAAAAGCATGCCTATCTTGATTACCATAGCCCCACGCTCAGCAGGCCGGTCCAATATGCCGAAAAATTTTAGCGGTGCGTTGAACAATCCAGAGAACATGCGGAAGATCGGGAAAGTTGTTGGCTAAAGGTTTGACCAGATGCGGAGCATTCTCTAACAACCGGTTGCGCTCTGCGACCGCCTCGCGCACCAAACGGAATTCACCATTCTCCAGATATCGGATCCCGCCGTGCACCATGTGGGAGGATGCAGCACTGGCACCACTACAGTAATCCCCGCGGTCAACCATAACCACATCGATACCCTGCAAAGCCAAATCCCGGAACGTGCCGATACCGTTAATGCCCGCCCCCACGATCAAGACGCTTATGCTCGGGTGCTCCTGCAAGTGTTGAATACGATCACGTCTGCTGCGCATGCCTGTCTCACTTCCAGCTAAAGCTTATGTTTGGGAATTGAAACTCTCCCCACTCATTTTAATCCCGATTATTAGAAATAAATACAACAGTCCCAAGGAAATCTCAGGTTAACACCAAAACCCCCATCCCTGGGGGTTTGAGTGTGGGCAGGACAGGACTCGAACCTGCGACCTCTTCTGTGTAAGAGAAGCGCTCTAACCAACTGAGCTACCCGCCCGTAACGGCAATTATACACTAAACAAACACGCTACGTGAATCCTTCAGACACGATGTTCATGACTTTGCTCATATAGATTAATGATCGATATGCATTCCGGATTCATCTACGCTGGTGTATAATATCTATCACAGGACATTAATAATTTCACCAAAACGCGCTTGGTGCCCTAACCCCCGGATGGGCGGGCTTAATGACGAAGCCGGTGTTGTGGATTTCCACAAAGTCCGGCGCTGTTGCGCAACTGTGAAGGATGTGGTTATTCTGATTTCATCCTGAGCCAGGTCGATCGCCAAGATGCCGTTCTCACAAACCTCGCAGAAAGGAGGTGGGATCAGTCATCAACACTCGAACACCTCCCCTGAGCGAAAGTCAGGGGATTTCCATTTAATATATAGTCACAGACACCATCTATGAGCATGATTACAATTTTTAAAACTTGGAGTAGAAATCTGCGATGACAAGAAAAACAACCTGCATATTTTTCGTGATTATGTTTGCCAGCATCTTTCTATTGGGGGCCTGTACAGCAGCAATACCCGCAACGACAACTATCAACGACGGTCTGGGAAGGGAGATCACCCTGGAAGAGCCTGCTCAAAGGGTCGCCTCTTTGGCCGCCTCCAATACGGAGATCCTCTTTGCGATCGGGGCTGGCGAGCAGGTCGTAGCACGGGACGCGTTTTCAGATTTCCCTGACGCTGCTCTGGATGTCACCGACATCGGCGGCGGTTGGGGTGAGATTGACACCGAGACGCTCTTATATTTGGACCCTGATCTAGTTCTAGCGGCTGAGATCAATGCCCCAGAACAGGTACAGGCGCTGGAAGAGCTGGGATTGACCGTTTTCTATCTCGCAAATCCAGAGGACATCGAAGGCATGTTTGATAATTTACTTATCGTCGCTGCTCTCACCGGACGTGAGAGTGAAGCCCAGGCTTTGATTGATGAACTGGAAACCCGGGTTGCAGCGGTTGATGAGAAAATTAGTGATGTGAAGGAACAACCATTAGTCTTCTATGAACTTGATGGCACCGACGCCAATGCCCCCTGGACATCCGGACAAGGGACCTTCATCGATCTCTTGATCGCTCGTGCTGGTGGAGAGAACCTCGGAAACGTGTTAGAGGATGCCTGGGCACAGATCAGCATCGAAGAGCTGATCACCCAGAACCCGGATATCATCCTCTTAGGGGATTACGTTTGGGGTGGTGTTACCCCAGAGGATATCGCTTCCAGAACGGGTTGGGAAGCCATCGCCGCTGTCCAAAATGAACGAGTATTCCCATTCGATGACAATTTGGTAAGCCGACCAGGACCGCGGATGGTCGCCGGTCTGGAGGAACTGGCTAAACTGCTCCACCCCGAGCAGTTTGAGGAGTAAGACTGACTCAAGAGACACATACATTGTGCTTCTCCAGGTGAGCCAACCAATGCGTTCGAGTGCCCGACCTTATCTCATCAATATCCTGATCCTGGTGCTGGCGATCCTCCTCAGCATCGGGATCGGCTCGGTATTCATTCCTCCTGCCACGATCCTAAAAGTGCTCGCGGCCCGGTTCCCAGGTATGGTTATCGAGAGTAATTGGCCGGACACCGTGAATACGATTATCCTTCAGGTCCGCTTACCGCATACCGCCTTGCTGATCTTGACCGGCGCCGCCCTCGCCGGGAGTGGGGCGGCTTACCAAGGATTGTTCCGCAACCCGCTTGCCGACCCATATTTAATCGGGGTGGCTTCCGGTGCCGGATTAGGCGCAGTGCTTGCGCTGACGATTCATTGGCCCAGTACGCTCCTCGGTATGTACACGATCCCACTGAGTGCGTTTCTCGGTGCGCTTATCACGATTCTGGTTGTATACGCGCTGGCGCGCGTCGGACGGACTGTTCCCACCACCTCTTTGATCCTTGCTGGAGTGGTCTTCGGCTCCTTCGCGACCGCCCTCACCTCGCTGCTGATGATCCAATCGGATGCCGAGCTGCGGCGCGCTTTATCTTGGCTGTTGGGTGGGGCGATGATCACCGGTTGGGAGCCAGTCATGGTTATGCTGCCCTATATTATGCTCGGCCTGGGGGCTATCCTGCTCTCTGGGCATGCGCTTAATGTGCTGCAGTTCGGAGAGGAGCAAGCCCAACAGCTCGGTCTGCCGATCGAGAGGATCAAACTGCTGATCATCATATTCGCATCCCTGACTACCGCGGCTGCGGTCGCCTTTGCTGGAATTATCGGATTTATCGGGCTTATTGTCCCCCACATCGTCCGCATGCGCTGGGGGCCTGATTACCGACAATTGATCCCGTTATCGATCATCGGGGGAGCAAGTGCACTGCTGCTTGCAGACCTGCTGGCACGGGTCGTGCTTGCCCCGCAAGTCATCCCTGTTGGCATCGTTACCGCACTGGCTGGTGCTCCATTCTTTCTGTGGATCTTACAGCGTGCGAAAAAACAGGCATTCTGGTAGAGGAAGTCATTATGTTGAAAATAAAGTCGCTTACCGTCAGCTACAATGGAAATGAGATCCTAAAGAAAATCTCAATGACTATCGCACCAGGCGAGATATTCGCCCTGGTCGGGCCCAACGGCGCGGGAAAATCGACTTTGATTAAAACCATCAGCGGCGTCCTAACCCCCAAATCCGGTTCCATCTACATTGACAGGCTTGACATCGCCACGCTGAATAGCACCCAACGTGCGAGGCATCTAGCAGTTGTCCCCCAAGCGCGGGAGCTGCCGGGAGCATATACAGTTTACGATACGGTTCTGCTGGGACGAACGCCGTATTTGGGATGGCTTGGTCAGGCAGGCGAAAAGGACCATGCCCTTGTCCGGCTGGCAATGAACCGCACCCAAACCTCATCTCTCGCCGAGCGCCGTATCAGCCAATTATCAGGTGGAGAACAGCAGCGCGTCTTACTGGCGCGCGCGCTGGCTCAGAACACTCCCATCATGCTTTTAGATGAGCCCACTACACACCTTGACTTGGAACACCAGACCAATTTGTTAAACCTGGTCTGCCAGCTAGCCTCCGAACAGGATCTTACTGTGTTGATGGTGCTACACGACCTAAACTTGGCTGCACTCTATGCCAGCCGGGTTGCGGTTCTAGTTTCAGGACGTATCCAAGCCCAAGGCACACCCCTGGAAGTCTTAACACCGCAAACACTTACCTCAGTCTACAACGTACCCGTAAATGTGATTTCGCATCCCGAATACGGAACCCCGCTGGTGCTTCCAGAAGGACACCAATAACCAGCACGGGTACCCACACATCACTCAACCGAAGATTGCCCTCTTTCCATCTGGTGTATCAATTTATCGTTTTTAATGAAATATCAGGTTTACAAGCCCGCAGCCGCATCTGCGTCTACAAGCCAAAAGAGTTCCCCCTTTACCGGCTGCACACGCGCGGCTGGCATGTCGAGATTAGGTTTATCCCCCAAGATCTGCTGAAGCACATGGGATTTACGCGCTCCACTCGCCAAGAAAACAATCTCGTTCGCATGATTTAATAAAGGTAATGTCATGGTTAGTCTGGCGACTAGGGGTGGCGGGGGCTGGTTGTGTTCAACAGCAACCACCAGCCGCTCCTGCTCTTGCAAAGCTGATGAGCCCGGAAAGAGCGATGCCGTATGCCCATCAGCACCAATCCCCAGCAACACAAGATCAAAAACAGGCATGTCCCTGCGCCGATCATCAGCAACGCTCGGTGGAGGTGTCCATTTGAAGAACTGCTTGATCGCGAGCTCATACTGCAGCGCAGCATCCAGTGGAGCGATCTCACCACGCATCCGGAAGATATTTTCCGCCGGCAAGGAAATATGTTCAATCAGTGATATTTCAACCATACGAAAGTTGCTGTTTTCATGGTCCGGCGGTACAGCCCGTTCATCCCCCCAAAATAGGTAGGTGTGCTGCCAATCGACTTGGTCCGCATTAGCCGACTTTCCCAGTAGTTCATAAACACTGCGAGGGGTAGTCCCACCTGCCAGTACGCATATAAATCGTCCGGTCTCAGCGATGTGCTTCTGTGCAGATCGCACGATTAGGTCCACTGCTGCTGAAGCCAGCTGCTCATTGTTACGGTATATCTGAATGGCGTGTCCTGGAATTCATCATACGGGTCTCCAAGCAACCTTGTAAGGTAATGAAAGTAAACGAATTACTCCATACCAATCTTACCAGTGATTGCACAGCGAGCTGTCGGTTCTTGCCATATGTAGATCAAATTAATCCCCCACCACTGCCTAAAATACAATCCAATTTTGAAATGTCAATCGCTAACGATCAAAACACCTATTGATATTTTTTGCAACAACACTTACAATTAGCATAATGGCTTGCATAATGACATAATTCACAATTTATGCAAAATATTTAGCGATTTCAAGTTTTGCAGTCTAGCAGCTTTAACCTGCGAATAAAATATTTTTACTATTTCCGGAGGCGCTTATGCTGTACGAAGATCGGATCCGTCAGGAACGTTCCGGCATGTCAAAAAGTTTCGCCAAACTGGCTGATTTCCTGCTCGATTCTTACGTCGAGGCGGCATTCATGACTGCTAGTGAATTAGCACACACCCTCAACCTGGATGCTGCCACGGTCGTACGCTTTTCACAGTTTCTAGGCTACTCAGGTTTCCCTGAACTCCAGCGCGAAATCCGGGCGCGTGTGAAGGCAGACCTGCTAATTCGCCCGAAAGAGGCTGAGGAGCCGGATACCGCCCCGGAAATTGCGGCTCTTGCCATGCACGAACTTGCAGAAGCATTGGAACAAACACGCATCACTCTTGACACGGATGCCCTTGCCAAACTCGTCGAGCTGATGGGACAGGTACGGCGGATCGTCGTACTAGCTGAAGGTCCCGCCCAACCGACGGCGTACAGCCTGGTCCATTATTTAGAACAAGGAGGCATCCAAGTCTATATCGCCCGTTCGGGCATCGCCGATCTGGCACGAACGGTTAACACTGCAACCAACAATGACCTACTTCTAGCGCTGGAGGTCGTTGGTCAGTCACCCTACATTGCCCGAGCCCTAGATATTGCCCAATCGCGCGGCATCCCAACCGCAGCAATCGTCGGTGCCTCCTCACTAGCTTCGGCGCGCTCAGCTGATATCGTCTTGGCAGCCATGGCTCATCCATCTTTAGGGATCGGGATAGTCTCCATCGAAGCGGTTGTCTATGTGCTCGCGCAGGTCTTGCGCTGGCGTTTTTCCGAACGTTTCGCTGGTACTGAACAAGCGATCAGTAAGCTTTCAGAACGTATCCAACAACCCCTCGAATAAGATCTACGGAGTATATTGACATGCAAATAATCCGCTACAAAGCCGCGTCTGGCAACGTGGAGTTTGGCTGGGTATACGAAGGCAAAGTTGGTGCAATCGAAGGCTCACCCTTCACTGAATATCGCCGTCAGATTGCCGACACACCTATCGAAGAAGTGCAGCTCCTCCCACCAATTATCCCCAGCAAGATCATCTGTGTCGGGCGCAATTACGTAGCCCACGCCGAGGAGCATAATGCAGAAGTACCCCAAATCCCCCTATTGTTCCTAAAACCCCCTTCTGCAGTGATTGGGCCACAGGAGAAAATCATCCTTCCGCCTCAATCGCAGCAAGTCGATCATGAAGCCGAGCTCGTTGTTGTCATCGGGAAACGAGGCCGCTGGATTCAAACCGATGAAGCCTTTGATTTCGTTCTGGGTTATACCGTTGGCAACGATGTCACTGCTCGGGATCTGCAAAGACGTGATGGGCAATGGACGCGCGGTAAAGGCTTCGATACTTTTTGCCCAATCGGACCGTGGGTTGAGACGGAGTTCGATCCAGCTGACGCGCTGGTTTCTTGCCACGTCAACGGAGAAATGCGTCAAATGGCTTCTACCAGAGATATGGTATTCAGTGTGCGCCAGCTAATCACCTTTGTGTCATCGGTGATGTCCCTCGAACCCGGTGACCTATTATTTACTGGCACACCAGCTGGTGTCAGCCCACTGTCTCCAGGAGATACCGTCATGGTCAGCATAGAGGGCATCGGCGAACTGACAAATCACGTCATCAGCGAAGCACCACATTAAACGATGCAACTAGATATCCACACAGGTATTCAAGCGGCATTGGTCATCCTCGCCTTAGTTGTACTATTGCTTATTTGGCGCGGGATCATAGCGATCCGTTCAGCCCACGGTTTACCGTTTTTTCGAATGCGCCGCGAGCGTATGGTGCGCGGTTGGCGCATGCTTTTCTTCGCAGTAATATTTATCATCATTGCCGTCCTGCTGAATACCCAGGCAGAACCCTTAATTTACAGTTATTTCCCCGCTACGGTTACCTTCACAATCACGCCAACCATCACTCTGACACCCACAATCAGCCTAACACCCACGATCACATTATCGCCAACAATAACAAAAACCCCTTCCATCACGGACACACCGACGATCACTCCCACGCCGTTTGTACCGTTAGCTATCGAAGCCAAATTCGAGAGTAGTGTCACCCCTAACCCAAACGCTACCTTCAGCACCTTGACGTTCACCGATGGTCTTGATGCTCTCTACCGGCCGCTTCGCCCGGATACGGAGTTTGAGAATCCGATTACACACATGTATGCCATCTTCAGCTATGACAGCATGCTACAAGGGTCGCAGTGGACGGCTTTGTGGTATCGCGATGACGAATTAGTGCATTTTGAAACCATACCCTGGGATGGTGAGACAGGTGGATTGGGTTACACTGATTGGGCTCCCCCACCCGAAGAGTGGCTCCCCGGTGTGTATAAAGTGATCATATTCATTGGTTTACAATGGAAGACTTCGGGTGAATTCATCGTCTTTGGCGATCCTCCGACTCCCGCACCGAGCTTAACGCCAACACCCACCAATACGGCTACACGCACAGCGACTCCCACAAAGACCCGCTACCCTTCACCCACTCTTACGCTGACGCGAACGCTGCGCCCGACCAATACTCCCACGTTAACGCCAACCATGACATTAACCCGGACACCGTATCTAAGCCCGACCTCTACACTTAGCCCGACGCCATACCCCACTCTTACCCGGACTCTCGTGACTCCGAGCATTACGCCTCAGCCGACCCAGACACGAACTCCGACACCACAATAACAATTCCTATGAGGACTGGAACCATAAAAAAACCGGGCATCGAAATAATACCCGGTTCGTATCTCCAATCGGCAGTGTTATTGCTCAAACTGTTGTGAGTATGGATATGTATTTCGCTTAGCTTAGCACAAGCAATTTGAGCTGCTACCAGAGCGTTGTTCAGCAGCAGCCCGAGGTTCGCCTGCATGCTGTCACCACCTGATAAGACGCTCACACGCTCCAATAAGTAAGGCGTAACTGCTGGCCCAGAGATCCCCTTCGTATAAGTTTCTTGCAATGCCTTCTGGATGACATCGTCTATCGCTTCCCCATCTAGAGCGACAGTCGTTGGTACGGGGACACAAATTAACACCGCACTCGCCAGTCCTAACGACCAATGTACTCCGATCAGTGCAGCGGCCTCCCCTGGTGTATCCACCCGGTGCTGTAATTTCAAGCCGCTCGATCGTGAGTAAAATGCAGGCAACTCACTCGTCCCGTAGCCAATGACAGGGACAGCCATGGTCTCCAAATATTCAAGTGTGGCAGGTAAATCCAGTATTGCTTTCACCCCCGCACAGACCACAGCAACCGGGTAGCGTGCCAATGCCGGCAAATCCGCTGAAATATCAAAAGCCGTGCCGCCCGAATCCACCTTCCGATGAACGCCACCGATTCCACCTGTAGCAAACACCTGTATGCCAACCTGATGGGCAGCAAACAGCGTTCCTGCAACCGTGGTCCCACCGCTCTTTCGATTGGCGATTGCTGTACCAAAATCCCGGATGCTGATTTTTACTTTATCACCGGGTGCCGCCAAACGTTCAATTTGGTCTTGATCTAAACCTACCCATACTTTTCCTTCCAGGATGCCAATAGTTGCAGGGAGCGCGCCTGCCTGTCGTACCGCCTGTTCCATATCATGTGCGAGATCTAGGTTGCTCGGGTAAGGCAGTCCATGGGTCAGAACTGTCGTTTCCAATGCCACAACGGGTCTTTTTTCGAGCAACGCGTCCTGTACTTCAGCGCTTACCTGAAAAAATACGGGTAATGATTTCATTTAGATCACCAACTGGTCATAGAGCATTTCAAGTGATAACTTAGGGACCACCGCTCCGGGATATCCTAATGTCAGGGAAGCCGCTGATACCCCCAAGCGTACAGCGTCATCTAACGGGATCTCATTTAATAATGCAAAAATCACGGCTGCAGATAATGCATCCCCTGCGCCGGTCGGATCAATGATATTTGTGTGCAGTGCGGGGATATAACCGCTGGTCTCGGTCGTCGCGTAGCAGAGCCCCAATTCTGCAAGCGTTATAATCGCCAATTCAACACCATGGCTTACAAGATGCTTGGCCGCTTCCTGCGCTCGGTAGCGATCCGCGATCGTATCATAACTCGGGTGACAATATAATGCCGCCTCCTTGCTGTTGGGAGTGATAAGGAACAGCTTATCCAGGTAGGGTTGCAACCGAACTGCTAATGTGGTAGAGGTTGGGTCAGCACAGACTAACAGTCGGTTCTTGCGTGCAAGGGTCATGATTGTGCGTAGGGTCTTGACCGGTATATTCGCATCAAGGAAAAGGAGGGCAGCTTCTTTAAAGTACCCCTCACGTTCTCGTATTTTCTCAGGAGTAAGGGCACGGATCGCATTCATATCGTCCATCGCATACTCGAGCCCACCCTTGGCATTTACTATTCCGAGATAAGCTCCAGTGGAATGCGCTCGACTGCGCACGACTCCCTGCACACCAACACCTGCCTCACATACCCGATCTATCAATCGCTCGCCTTCTTCATCTTCACCAACAACACTGATCATGTTGACAGCATGTCCTAGACGCGCCAAGTTCTCGGCCACATTCCGAGCAACTCCCCCAAAGGAGGTCCGTATTTGAGCTGGTGAAGAACTTCCTTGTAATAGTTTTCCGGTTAGGCGCCCGACAATATCGACACCGGCACCGCCAATGACTAATACAGGGGCATCTGGATTGGGTATGCTGTTGATCGTCAAATCCATAACGGCATCCTGGATGTTGCGTTTACGGGATTATACCGCTCCTGCCATTGCCTGCCAGTATATGTTTAGTGCTGTTGGGCTACTTAAATAACCAGATCCAGACCAGCAATGATCGAATTGACAAGAAAGCACATACAGTTCTGGCAATTAGACTTGCTATCGCTCAAATGACCAGGGTAGAGATCAGCGATTGCATTACTAGGAGTAAGTGTAATGCGATTGTTCTAAAGAGATGACGTTAATCCGTGCGGGGGTCATGCTCAGATGATGCAGGTAGTTCGTTTGGAGCGCCTTCACTATGGTCCGAGACACTGTTCACGAATTCCGCGGTCCTGTTCAGAATAACATGCCGCAGCTCGTTCGACGTGTCACGGGTAAGCACTGCATCGCTCAGCGAGTGCAGGATGCTCATCAAAATCTCAGCCTGTGCTTCCGCTCGACCGAGTTCTTCATATGCAGCGCGCTGCGCTTCGCCATAAGCACGTTCGATATTGGCTTTCCCTACCCAGCTCGCCTGCCATGTGCTAACGCGTTGGATGTCGACATCTGCAACGGCGATATCAAAATGCCCGATATCCACCCACAGCAGCTCGGCACCGATTTTACGCAGCTGCTCACGGGTAATCGGTGAAAACAGCTGCTCCTTGATTTCAGCCCGCGGGTCTTGGATAGTATCCTTCAAAGGAGCAGTTAAGTAATCAATATTATGCTTGTGGATGTAATCAGTGATCCCTGCACTGATTATGCTGCGGACAGAAACATGCCAGGATGTCTGACCTTCTTTCGCAACTGTCGGGTTGTAGGTCAAATTGCGCATGGCCTGGACAGAAAAAGGATACGGTTTTTCTGGCACACGCACCGTATAATCGCCTAATTGTCTGCCTGTCCGCAAACGGTAGCGGTACTGCACGGCACGGACGATGATTGTGATGCCGTCTTTTGTTGTCGCAGGTACTTTCTCGATCTGGCCATGCTGGTCATCCAGCGATGCAATTTGCTTAATACGTTCCTGACGAGTTACATAGTGTTCACCCTCACCATATACATTAGAGGGCGCGTTCAACCGCTCCAGCAGAACTACACTGCCAGGAGTGACATTTACATAACCCGGTCCTCCAATAGATTGCAGCAAGTTAAACCCCGCGTCTTCAGCCCTCTCTTTCCCATCCTTGACAGTCAAGTGCGGTTGGAAGATAGCGAATGCCGCTGCGTGCAGATACCGTATCGCATGGCGCAGCTGCGGAACTTCGTAGACATCTTTTACAAAGGTAGCTCCGATTAACATAGCGCCTAACAGAGCGGCAACAGGCATCACCAAGAACCTGAGACCGTTCAATGACAGTAGCGAAAATGATATACCCCATTTTCCTGTGTAGAACCACCAGCTAGAAGCGGCAAAAACCAGTGTTACCAAGATCACCATAAACAGGCGCAGTACACCCCAGGTTCTCCCCCCCACGAACAAACTATCCCGCAGCGCTTTAAACTGCCAACCCCTTTTGGAATTTCCACTCATATGACCGGTCCTATCCTTGCTGTAAACACTCTTGCCCTGCCTGTACATCCTGATGATCCCAATAGGTAGAATTTGGTTCAAACATGATCATCATCTGCTTCTGCCTCATCATCCGCGATCAGCCATGATCCAATCTCATCCAACATATCTATTGTCATATGAGGCAGCAGCTTGCGGGTTGCTGGATTGGACGCGGCTGCGTCCAGGGCTTCAAAGACTTGCTGGGCAAGTTCCGCTTGTGAGTGTGGACCAGTACGCAAGATAAGGGTTAACCTTTCAGCCAGCTCGCGTTGTCCCTGGATGCGAGCTTCATCCCGGATACGCAATGCAAATGCGTCGTACTGCAGCTGGTTTGAAATCTCATCGCGCTCCCAGCGTGCCCGCCAGTTTTCGAGCCGCTGCTGATACACTGCTTTGTTCACTGGATTCAATTCACCGAAACCCGCACCAATGACCTTTATCCCGCGCGCCCGCAGCACTTTGGGTTGTTTTAATTCGCGGACTTCCGTTAGGCGTATTTTTTCAGCCTTCCATTCCTGACCACATTCAATCTGTAATCCATCCGTTCGCTCGACATATTGGAAAGCTAGTACGCCCTGGTTTTGGATACGTTTGCTGAATATCGCTTTCATGTCCTGGAGTGGATAGATATCCGGTTGAGCCGGTTTGTACAAGTCATCATAGATCTGCCGGCCTAATAGATCCCGGAAGATATCTACCGCTACCGCTGCGGGTAGTTCTGTCCAGTCCCGTTTTTCGCCCTTTTGTGAGTCCTGGGCTTTGGATACGACCGCAGCAAAGACACGCTGAGGAGAAAATTCGTACGGCGTGCTAGTATCCGGATCAAGTATACCGAGGTCCTTATACGGGTGCAATGAATAATCCGCGCTGTTGATGAAGCGGTGAATCTCGCTCTTGTCGCGGTCATCCAACTCATCAGTGAGGGATTTAACCAATTGGACGCGCCTGATTGGGATCCCGGTGTCCGGTTCGACCAGCACCTTATCCATTGTATGTACCACACGCAAGTTCTCAGGTGTGTGCTCACCAGCATAATTTACTCGCAGTACCTGTGGGGGTTGGCCAAGAGTGAAAATCGCATATACGCTAGTAAAAAGTTCGATGCCATCGAGGGTATAGCCATGCACATCATCCACCCGGCGGATTTGCGGCCGCAAATCCGCCACCCCCTGGACGCTCTCGTCATATTGCTTACCATGCGCGCTGAGCACACCGGTAAAGATCAACCCAGGTCCAGCAACACGCTGGTCAACATCGGATATCACTGGTGCTTGATCATTATCAGGTTTACCCCCGATCAGTGCCCATAACCTGTTTACTCTCCTCCATAGTGCGTTGTAAAATCCCGGTGATGATCCCAGGACGCGTTTACTAAACACAACCGCACTGCTTAAATCGATTAATACCACTCCGGGACCTTTCCGTTCACCTTCGGTGGATCCCCCGACCACTTTGCCGGTCAGGACATGCAGGGCTGGACCGTGACGCCCCCGCAGAAACGCTCCAAGCCGGTTAATAGATGCTGCCCGATCAGCATAGTTGCTAACCGGTAATGTAAACTGTGCAAAAAACACCAGCCAAAGAAAAAGACCTCCCAAGCCAATTACCAACCAGTCGAAGATTATTTGTTGGACTGTATTCGCAGCTTTGGTGGACAGCCCTTTTGGCGTCCCCGACAGCCGTGCAATAATGTGATCTCGAATCTGTGTGAAAGTCGCAGTGCCGGGTGTTTCGTATGTACCTAGAGCAGCGATACGGATTTGTTTATCCGCGGCTAACACCCCCAACTTCTGCTCGCCAGCGGCGACATAGATACGATAGGTTTCGGGGGCACCGTTCTGGGCAGCCATTACTAGGGCATCAATCCCTTGGGCATCACTATTAAATTGAACATCACCAATCGAGGTAGGGTGAGTCGGGATGGACAGGTCAATAATTTCGATCCCATCTTGTCCTTCAGCCAAGAAGGCGTAAGGTTGGATAAAAGCCAGGTCCTGTACGATATTATCCGTTGGTAAGGTCGCAATCAGTTTTGGCACCACCGGCTGGGAGATATCGACTACATGTAAACCCGCCCCTCCACCTGCCACATAGGCATAATCACCCCCGAGCGCTACCGCGCGCGGATCGTGAATCTCCGCAAGTGTCCCGGCGTGTGTCGGTTGCTGAGGATTTGTAACATTGACTACTTGCAGCCCAGCGAACCCTGACGCCAGGTAGGCATATGATCCTTGCGTAGTAATCCCTTGGACATCACCCGGCAAGCTTATTGAACCGATCGTCAGTGGTGCTGATGGTTGGCTGACATCTGCTATTTGCATCCCCTGGACCCCATTTGCAATATAAGCTGTACTGCCAACCAGATGCACATCACGGGCAGCGGTTGCAGATGCGATCGTTCCAATATAGTTCATCGCTGGTGGATCGCTGATATTAATGATCTGCACCCCGGCACCACCATCGGCTACAAAAGCAAATCCTTCAGAAAGCGTGACTCCTTCAGCACTACCATCGGTTGGCTCAAAACCACTCTCCCGAATAGCGCTCGGATCACTGGTTGAAAGGGACCACAGCCCAAGCTGGCCGTCGGTGACATAGGCTTGTGTACCCGCTTGGGCGACATCAATAACTTGGTCAGGGGTATCGTAGAACCCAACTTCAACCAGGTTCAAGATATCGCTGATCAGCAGCACCCGCAGCCCACGCTCGAAATCGGATATATACGCTGCGCTTCCGCTCAAGGTGATCCCCAACGCACGACCCGGTGTATCCATATAGGAAAATAACAACGGGTGGGTGGGATCACTGATATCGTATACCAATATGCCTTGCTCACGAGCTGCGAGATAAGCATATTTGCCGCTAACAACGATATCTTCCACGAATCCTGGGCTTTCATCACTGCCCACCAGAATGGAGCTGCCAGGATTAGATACATCCAGGATCCGCAGCCCGCGGCTGCCATCTGCCAGGTAAGCGTAAATTGGAGCCTGGGTAGAAGGGTCAGCTGCGCTAGTGGTCACCGGTGAAACGGCGACAGCCTTTGTATCCCCGGGAGTGTCATAATAACCAATCTCGCGCGGGTTGGTGGGGTCCGCAACATCCACGATTCGTAGCCCACCGGAGGCGTCTGCGATGAACGCGGTCGAGCCAAGGATTTCGATGTCTTCCGCGTTGCCTGGTGTATCAACAGTACCGATCTCAACCCATTGGCCTGGCGCTGACTGTTCAACTATTCGTAATCCTGACTGGCCGTCCGCCAAATAGGCGTAACCCCCTGAAACAGCCAGTGCGTACGTATCGCTTCCCACTTGGTTTTGATTGACCGGGCTGATAGCAGTGCTAGGATTTGAAACATCCAAGACTTGCATACCTTGATTTTTGGTCGCCACGTAAGCGAGCTGACCGGAGGTCACAACATCTGCGGTGTAGCCCGGTATTGCCACCTGGTTAATTTCAAATGGTGCGCTTGGGTCGCTGATATCCAGCACACGCAGGCCCTGTTCGCCTGCTGCAAGGAAGGCCAGGCTGCCAGAGATGCTGGAGTTCTCGATATTTACGCTCGCACTCGAGGCTCCCAATATTTCGGTATTGATGGTTACCTGTGCGGAAATAATTTCCAGCCCGCTGTGCCCGTTCGCCATGTAGATGTAATCCTCTCGCTGAACGAGACTCATAGCCTCCCCACGGTTGGTATACGATCCCGCAGAAGTAATTTGTGTACGCTCGGAGATATCCAAGACTGCAATACCGCCATCTCCATCGGCAACGTAAAGCAATGTCCCGGCTAGCGATAACCCTTGCGTTTCCCCCTGTGTATCATGAACAGTGAGTTCTACTATCTCCGCGGGGTTGGTCACATCCAAGACGATAACCCCGCGCTGAGAAGCGGCTAGATATGCGATATTGCCCTGGACCAAAATATCATTTATCCGGGCGCCGGTCTCGTATGTTCCCATGATAAAAAGTTTGTCTGGGCTGCTTGCATCATAAATTGTCAGGAGACCTTTACTTTCCCCTGTGAATACCCGATTGACATCCGCAGTGACACTGACCGTATCATTATTGGTTGGATAGCCAGCTATGGGTTGAATGGAACCGGCCTCTAAAGGTCTGAATGCCAACACCTGCAATCCTTGGTTGCCATCCGCGATATAAATCTTGGCACCTACCGCTTTGACATCTTGTGCTGTCCCGGGTGTGTTATAGGCGGTGATTAAGCTTGGTTCTGCCGGGATAATAGTATCGTAGATCTTGATACCCGCGCTCCCATCTGCAAGGTAGAGGATATCCTCCTGCCTATCCAGCGCAGTGGCTTTATCCTGGACAGGTACAAATCCAGCTTGCACAGGTTGCTCTGGATCCACCACATTGATCACCTGCAATCCTTGCGTCTCCGCTGCCAAGTAAGCGTAGTCACCTTTGAGAACGACATCGCGTGCGAATCCAGTCGGACGGGCCAAGACGAAGTAAATAATGGCAACCGATACAAGGTAAGTTACCGCCTGCCGTCTGGGAGTCGCTAGGAACAACCTGTATAGCATGGGTTAATTGTAGTATAAATTAGACGTATGGGAAATCTTTGCCTTGAAGCATATTTATAACCCATTACTTTCTGAGGGACGCCGCGAACCAAAGAAATCAATGCAAGCAAACACATTGACAAAGAAGCTGCAGAGATATATAATAGAATATATGTTCTTATTTACTTGGTGTCTGTGTAAGTGATGCTATGACCTTGATTTCACACGAATGGGTGTATGATTTAAATATTGGCGCAGAGGTTCTCGATCAGCGGACATCCCCTGCCGATGTTGATGATCTCCCCTTGGGGGAGGTGGACCTCAACGATATCAGTTTCAACGATTCTCTCGCCGCCTACATAGATTGCCGTGACTAAACCCAGCAGCACACACGATAGTTAGATCACCCCAGCCTACCCTCAGGCAATTTTATTAAACAAGTTGAATATCAACTTGTCGCTGCACTAACCTTGGATCAAACTGCGCCTCCATTCCTCGGCTCACAGCAACTCATTGAATATAGCGGCGATTTGCCAGTTGCTATCAAATCCGTTATCCCCGTGCAGAACATCCTACGCTGAAACGGGAATAAGATACAATAAGATGAGTTAAAATAGGTTAGCTGAGGAGTTTTATCTATGGCAGAATTTCCTGGAAAAGGTAGGGTAGCGGTCCTGAAGACCACCCCTGAAACCGTCTTGGACGACATCGAACGGCTGATGAAACTGGCCGATTTCGAGACCGCCCTGCCTAAGAATATACTCACCGGAATGAAAATCAATATTTCCTGGCAGACCTGGTATCCCGCCTGCTCTTCAACGCCTTGGCAGATCGAAGGTATTATCCGCGCTCTGCGTAACGCAGGCTACCAGGACTTGGTCGGTGTCCACAATGATACCGTTGTCGTGAATACTGCCGATGGTGAGCGCAACAATAAACACAAGGTCGTCACTGATACTTACGATGTACCGTGTTTGTATCTTTACAACCAGGATTTTGAATGGGTGGAGTACCAACCCAAGACCCCCCTGCTGATCCTAGACAAAGTCTATCCCCAAGGCGTCTTCATACCGAAAGCCTTGGTTGGTATGAATATCATCCACCTACCCACGGTAAAAACGCATGTCTTCACCACCATTACCGGTGCGATGAAGAACGCATTCGGCGGCCTGCTGCATCGCGAGCGCCACTGGACGCATGGCGTCATCCACGACACATTGGTCGATCTGCTTACCATCCAGCAGGATATCCATCCTGGCATTTTTGCAGTCATGGACGGCACCTTCGCCGGCGATGGCCCCGGACCGCGAGCGATGCGCTGGCACGAGAAAGACATCCTGCTTGCTTCCTCAGACCAGGTGGCTATCGACGCCGTCTCTGCCAAGCTGCAGGGATTTGATCCGATGAGCATCCGATTTATCCGCCGCGCCCACGAGTTGGGCCTGGGTGTTGGAAACCCGCCTGATATCGAAATCACCGGCTACGATATCGATATAGAACCAGCGTGGGGATTTGTACAGGAAGATACGCTGGCCAGCTATGGGCAGAAATTGATCTATCATGGCCCGCTGAAACCGCTGGAGAAACCGCTCCTGCAGAGCCCGCTCGTTCCCTGGTCGTACTTCGCCAGCAACTTCTACCATAACGTCTACTGGTACCCCTTCGTCGGGCGCAAACGGGTTGAGGCAGCGCTGGGGACGCGTTGGGGACAGCTATTTGCCAGCTACGGTGATGGCAGCGTGGTCATGCCCGGCATGGAACCCAAGACTGTCCGGCAAGCACTCGTCGGTTTGACAGTTGCAGCGGCAGCCGTAGTGACTACGGCGTATCTGCTGAACCGCCGGAAGTCATAACCGCACTCCTACTAAATCTTATCCTCGTTAGCACTACCTAGTTTCAATCGGAAATCACTCTAGATGCTGCGGGTCGAGTTCCACTGCCACACGATCTATTCCAAAGACAGCCTGGCGACACCCCAGCAGGTGGTGGAAACCTGCCGCCGTATAGGGATCGACCGGGTTGTGATCACTGATCACAACCACATCGAGGGCGCATTGGCTGCACAGTCTCTCGATCCCGAGCGGGTCATCATCGGCGAGGAGATTATGACCACGCAGGGTGAGCTGCTGGCGGCTTTCGTCCAAGAAGAGATCCCGGCAGGTTTAGGCCCTATGGAAACGATCGAACGGCTGCGTGCCCAGGGAGCATTTATCAGCGTCTCACACCCCTTCGATGCCCTGCGTTCCGGCCATTGGGAGCCGGAGGATTTGCTGGCGATCGTACCGCACATCGACGCGATCGAGACCTTCAACGCCCGCTGCATGCAGTCCTCTTTCAACAGCATTGCACAAACTTTCGCCCAAGAGCATGAAATGTTAGGCACAGCCGGCTCCGACGCACACGCCCTGTTCGAGTACGGCAAGGCCACCATGCTGCTGCCCGAGTTTGACGATGCCACTTCACTTAAAGTTGCCCTAGAGCAGGTGGAGTATGATGCTACGCTGTCCAGTTTCTGGGTGCATTTCAGCTCGCGCTACGCGGTAATGCGCAAGGATCTCAACCCTGCTGCTTACCGACAATACGCCCCCAAACCTTGACCAATAGCCTTATTCAGGTAGAATTAAGTTAAGTGGGGCGGTGGCGGAATTGGCAGACGCAGAGGACTTAAAATCCTCCGGTAGAGATACTGTGTGGGTTCGACCCCCACCCGCCCTACTGAACGATTCGCTCGAGAATTTCTAGCGATCTTATTTTCTTCCAGTTTTATCACCCCATAGTATATCGAGATTAATTTTCCACAACCCACCTACAATAAATCACAATTGTCACAGATTTCGGTCAAGCTTTCCCATTTATCTAACTCGCCAGTACCCTTGCAATTGGCTCACGGCATGTAGCGGGGATGGTGCTGGCCATACTCGTCTTTGACTTCGCAGGTTCGAGTCCTGTCCTCCCCAAAGGTAATATCACAGCACGTTGGGTCCGACAAGCTGTTTTACGCTTTGATACGATTTGAGCAGCGGGGATCGTTGATATCGATGATAGTAGAAATCATGGTTAATTATAGAGACCACCACAATATGAGTTCGATGCGAACATCTTGTGGAAATGTTGGTATATTGTTGGACACTAAAAATACCGGCTGATTTATATAGTTATCCAAGAATAATACTGACTTAAACAATTCCCCTTTATTTCCTTTCAGGACATAGCGCCACTAAAACATCATAATCTCCAGATTTCAATGTGCTGATGTTTTCAATCTTCTGGGCGTTTCAGATATTCTTCACCAAATTGGGTTCTAACGCCGGCGCCACTGTGCTCTCCTTCCAAGCGCTTTCACCTATCGTGGCAACGGTGATCTTGGCGATCTTGATCCTGCCAAAGGTCAGAGTCGAATTATTTCACCTAGTCACAAACCAGTGACCACTATTTTGGAAGCCGTACTTTGCCAATGGTATCCAGGCAGGAATTGGCGCTTGTCTAGCCCTTTTGGGGATTGCCATTACTGATATGATCAACGCTGGTTATTTGGTAAATATGACGACGGAAACAACCATTCTTTTCGCCTGGATCATCCTCGAAGAGAGGTTGCCAGCGCTCAAGGTGGAAACGGTGTTTTTTATGTCCCTTGGTGCTTACCTGTTGACGACCAAGGGTCAAGTATTAATTCCAAAGACTGCTGATATTATAATTCTTGGAGCGTGTGTATGCTTGTCTTTTGGGGCCGTCCTGGTACGGAAATTCCTGAAAACAAGCCGACCAACCTGATGTAGTCACGAAGCAAAATCCCGCTGGCTAGTTTCCCGGTGCTCCTAGTTTTGGTTGGGGTGTAATTCGCATACTCGGGGACCGCTGGGATTTCCAATCGGCTCTTGAGCTGCTGCCTATATTCCGTTCAAGATTTACTATACTCTATATTGAACGGCCTTTGTCTGGCAATGGCCTGGATTTTCCTTTACCGCATACTTAAGGTGTCAACCGCATCCTACATGACTTTGATGTCGATGCTCACACCAGTGGTCGTAAGCCTGCTAGCTTTGGTCTTCTTGAGAGAAACTCTGGTATGGGGGCAAATCATCGCCGCGGCGAAGATAATCCTATCAGGTATGGTGATCCATATCAGCGACCTTGCTTATACGTGGAAAGAGCTTCCATTAATATATGGGAACTCTTTTACTTCCGATGTTTCTATTCATCCAATAGAGCATCAGGAGCGCACACGCAGGTTACTCGGATCATACATGGGTCGGAGTGAAGCTCGGGCTGGATAACGCACACCTGCTATATCAACCTCATAAATTCCACTCTTAATGTAGTCGGTACTAATACCAGCTTCATTCGACACCAGACCAAGACCAACCGCCCCATTCAGAGTGTGTCCATAGGATCCGGCGTTGATATGACCAACCATCTCGCCATCTCGATAGATAGGTTCGCTGTAGTACAGTAAGGGCTCCGGGTCTTCGAGTAGGAATTGGACTAGACGATACTTCAGCGGTCCCCCTTCTTTATGTCGTAAGAGCGCCTCTCTACCGATGAAACCGCCGGGTTTATTGTAATCAACACAAAAACCCAAGCCCACCTCTAGCGGCGTGTCCGTATTGTCAATATCGTGCCCGTAATCTCGGTAGGCTTTCTCTAGTCGCAGAGAATCCAGAGCCTGCAGACCGGCAAATTTCAGCCCTACCTCCTCGCCGGCTTGTACAAGCGTATCAAAGACATGCAGGGCAAACTCAGTCGGTACGTAGAGCTCCCATCCCAATTCACCGACATAGGTCACGCGCAAGGCCTTGACCAGGGCATAGCCTATGTCGATCTCCTGCATCGTGAGGTATGGAAACGCATCGTTAGACATATCCAGAGAAGTGACACTGCTTAATAGTTGACGGGAATTCGGGCCTTGAACGTTGAGTATCGAGTATCCAGAGGTTATATCCGTAATAAATACATATTCATCCATGGGGAGGTGTCGTTTCAACCAAGCTTTAATGTGGGTGTTCGTCCCATCCGCGCTGATTACCAAGTAGCTGTCCTCCGCCAGGCGGGTTACGGTCAGGTCAGCCTCGATCGTACCGCGCTCGTTCAACCACTGGGTGTAGACGATGTGTCCTACCGGTACTGCCACATTGTTGGCACAGATGCGGTTGAGAAATTTTTCAGCATCCCTACCCTGGACGAGGATTTTGGACATTACGCTGTAATCCATCAATACAACAGCCTCTCTAGCAGCTTGGTGTTCGGTCGCGCGGTATTCGAACCAATTGCCCCGCCCCCAGGTATATTCCACCTTCGGTTCAACTCCTTGCGGCGCGAACCAATCCGGATATTCCCATCCGGCATAGCTAGCAAAATAAGCCCCCAGGTCTGTCATACGATCGTGCAGCGGCGATTTGCGGACATTGCGCGCCGTCTTGTACTGCAGATTTACATAACCCGGGGCATACATGACACCTAGCTGTTCCACTGTCCGGTCATAGAGGTATTTCGGATTGTTCTCGAATGTTAACATGCGCGCGATGTCGATTTCGCTTGTGTCCACAGGTGGGTAGCCGTCAACAATCCACTGGGCCATCACCTGCCCTACACCGCCTCCGAGCAGAATGCCAAGCGAGTTTAGCCCGGCGGCGACGAAAAAATTCTTCAATTCCGGCGCTTCGCCCATCAATGGCCCCAAATCTGGAGTGAAGCTCTCCGGACCACAGAAAAGCTTGTGCACCCCTGCATTTTTCGCCACCGGAATGCGCCCCATCGCATTTTCAATATAAGGCATCAAACGGTCCCAATCGGGCTTTATCTCGCCAAAGCTGAAATCCTTTGGTATTCCCTTCATCCCCCAGGGGCTTGCTACGGGTTCGAACATGCCGATCATCAAACCACCAGTTTCTTCACGGTAGTATGCAAAACGCTCAGGATCCTCCACAATTGGCATCTCCCGGTGAATCCCATCGATCGGTTCGGTGATCAAGTAATAATGTTCCGCAGCGTGCAGCGGAACATTGACCCCGGCCATCTTGCCGACCTCGCGCGCCCACATACCGGCGCAATTGACTACGTACTCCGCCTCGATTTCGCCACGATCTGTAATCACACCGGTGACCCGCCCATTGTCCTTCTTAATCCCAATGACGTTCACACCTTCCAAGACACGGGCTCCTCCCATACGGGCGCCTTTAGCCAACGCCATCGTAGCATCTACAGGGTTGGCGCGGCCATCCTCTGGAGCGAAAAATCCAGCGATAATATCATTAGTCTTGAACTGAGGCCACATCTTTTGAACGTCACCAGGTGATATTTCTTCTACCACGCACCCATATGTTCTGGCATAGGCTGCCACCCGGCGAAGCCCCTCAAGCCACTCCTTATTGGTCGCTAGTTCGATATACCCGATCGGGCTGAATCCGGTTGACAATCCAGTTTCGGCTTCCAATATTCCATCGTAGAGATCGCGAGTGTACTTTGCTAAATTGATCATGGTCTCAGAGGAAAAGGTCCCACTGATAACTAAGCCTGCAGCGTGCCAGGTGGTACCGGAAGTCAATTCTTTTCTTTCCAGCAAGACAACATCCCGCCACCCTAGTTTGGTCAGATGGTAGGCAACGCTACAACCGATCACCCCGCCGCCGATTATGACTACCTGAGCATTTTTCGGAAATAGCTGCGGTGTGGCTATGGGGGATTTTGCATTCGTCATTTCATTCGCTCCCGGATTTCGGATTCTGGATTTGTTCCTTGCGGTGTGACTGATGGTGACATTATAAAGGCGGGATAGATCCAAGTCAAGAATATCGTGCTGATAATCGTAAAATACTTGCATTGTTTTTACGATATCCGTGTATTGGGGTTGACATTATGACGAAGATCGGTAAAATTATAGGTATGTTAGATGACACTGATCGAGCGATCATTTCCTTTTTGCAGTATGACGGCCGAATACCCTTCACCCAAATCGCGGATGAATTGGGTATTACAGAAGGGACTGTGCGCCGCCGCGTCAAACAACTCACCGAAAGTGGTAAACTGCAAATCGTAGGCGTTGTTGAACCTCATGAATTAGGTTGGACTGAGGCCGCCATGATCGGGATATCTGTAAAATCGAATCTGCTCACCGAGGTAGCTGAAGCTATCGCAGAGCTGTCTGAAGTATCATACTTATTCCAAGCTGCCGGCGAATTTGATCTTTTTGCCGAGGTCTATTGCCGAGATCGAAATCATTTCGTTTCCTTCCTTAATAACAAACTTCAACAGATACCTGGTGTGGAGAGGACTCAATCTTTCTTGATACTCAAGATGCACAAACTATCTTATCGGTGGGGCGAAGCCGGGCCTTTTAAAATGAAGCACCCGCTAACTATTCTCCCAGAGGATTGACTGGCAACGTCCTAGCTGGCTTACTGAACGAATTTGCCTTGTATTTAGAAACTCGATATGTCAAAAATAAACCACCCCGACGCCATCGCTGAACTTGTTCATGAAAAATCGGTAGAAATACTGATCGATGTAGGATTTTGCGTGCCAGACGATGATGTTCTGGCACGGCTTGATTCTGCCGGATTTCCCGTGGATCGAGAATCCCAAATGGTTTTCCTAACCCCCGAGCTGCTGGAAACCGCTTTGGGTACTCTCCCCAGGCATGTCAAACTCCACAACCGGGAAGGGGCGACTCCCCCGCATTTTGGTAATGGCTCCAGCTTTATGGGAGCGGGAACCCCAGTAAATGTATTTGACCTTCATACCGGGGAGCATCGATCAGCTACCCGGCAGGATGTCCGCCAATTAGTCTCAATCCAGGACGCTCTCCCCCAGGTGGATATCGTCCGGCCAACAGTGACCGCGACAGACGAGGGTGAATGTTCGGACCTAGTGGAAATAGCCGAGTTGTTACGTAACACTGCTAAACCGCTCGTCCACCGTACTCTCTCCCCCGACCGGGTTGAAGCGGCGGTCGAGATGTTATTTTGTGTTGTTGGTGGAGAGCCTGCCTTCCGTGCCAAGCCCAATTTCGCTACGCTGTACTGCCCGATCAGTCCAGGATACTTCACCCCTGAAAATATGCACTGTATGCTCAAATGGGCTAAATATGGGGTTCCCATTACGTTGTTAAGTATGGCGATGGGAGGGGCCTCAGCGCCAGTGACTCTCCTAGGCGAGTTGATCGTCATTAACACCGATATCTTGGCTTGGATTGTAGCTCTGCAGATTCTATATCCAGGGACGCCGCTGTTGTATGGGAGTGTATCAGCCGTGCTCGACATGCGCACTGGTCTATTACCTTTGGGTGCCCCGGAACGTGGGATGATCAATAGTGGGGCTGCCATTATGGGGAAGTACTATGGTATCCCATCGATGTGCGGTGGACTTTCATCAGACGCTAAACAGTTAGATGCCCAGGCTGGATTCGAAAAAGTCAATACCGCCATCCCGTTGCTTCAACAGGGTGCAACGATTATTTATGGTGTTGGTGCAACAGATGCCGGCTCAACGATTTCGTACACCCAGATGATCTTTGATAACGAGATCATCGCCGGTGTGCGTCGAATGTGGCAAGGGATCACCGTTCATGACCCGGCTGAAGAAGTTGCACTGATCAAATCCCTAACTCCTCGAGGTAATTTCATGTCAGCACCCCACACACTTCGTAATTATCGGCGGCATTGGTACCCGGAGATCATAAGTAGGGACAGCTACGATACTTGGAAAGAGAAGGACGAGACTATCGAACAGATCTGCCGTCGCAAGGCTCAAGAAATTGTGGCGAACCATCAACCGCCCCCACTAACTGCCAATGTGGAATCTGAATTAGAGCGCATTATGCATCGTCATGTACCCGGCTTTCATTTTAAATAGAGTTGGTCCACTTCCTGGGACGTGACACTGACCAAAATTCCAGACTGGAATGCATTTCTTAAGCGATATGACCAAAATACAACCTATTGAAAGTAAGCTTCATCTGGAAGTGCTCACCGCTGACCAGCTCCTGGAAATTAAATCTTCAACTCTGGAGGTATTAGAGAGCATCGGGATCAGGTTCCCCTCAGAGCGAGCGATCAAGGTATTTGCTGAGCACGGTGCAAGTGTCGATTTCGACTCCCAGATCGTGCACCTACCAACGGATATGGTGCTGGAGGCGATGAGTCATGCCCCGCGACATTACGTGTTGGGAAGCCGGAGAGAGGCGATGGACTTACACCTCGACGGGGCACACAGCTACTTTGCCACGGACGGCTGCGGAACACAAACCGTCGATTTCGAAACCGGTGAGCAACGCTTCTCTTGCAAAGAAGACGTTGCCAAGATGGCGCGCGTGGCTGATTACCTCTCATCGATTGCTTTCTATCTGGCCGATGGTTAGCGCCCAGGATTACGGAAAGCTAGCGCCTTTACACGAAATGGATGCAGCTTTCAACAATATGACCAAGCACGTACAGACCGAAACTGTCATGGGTGAAAAGTTAGCCCGTTACGCCGTCCGCATGGCGGAAGTTATTGCAAGCAGCGCAGAGAACCTTCGGAAACGTCCCCCGCTTTCAAGCCTGGTCTGCACTATTGCACCCTTGGGCCAGGATAAAGAGGGTATCGAGGCCGCGATGGTTTTTGCCGAAGCGGGTATCCCAGTTGGTTTCATGGGTATGCCAACTATGGGGTCCACCGCGCCGGCAGTCCCTGATGGAGCACTGGTCGTTGGCAATGCCGAAACTGTCAGTGCGATGGTGCTGATGCAGTTAGTCGCCCCCGGTACGCCGGTCTTCCAGTCGCTGCTGGTCTCGGCCATGAACCCGCGCTCCGCCGATTATATCGTCAGCACTCCGGAAAAATACTTGTGTAATGTCGCCGCGGTACAGATGGCCCACGGTTGGGGTGTTCCTTCCCTGGCAGGCACCTTCGGTGTAGATAGCCCCGAACCCGCCAGTTGGCAGCTTGGTCGGGATAGCGTCTACACAGCTTTAATGTGTGCTCTAGCCGGGACAGACATCACCATCGGTCTAGGAATGCTCAAGGCATCGACAGTTTTGGTACCCGAACAAATTCTCTTCGATGATGAAATCTACCACACTCACCGGATATTGGCTCTGGGGTTGGACATTGGGACATCAGGTATGGCATTGGATTATCTCCAGGCTATTGGACCAGGAGGTCACTTTATGGCGCAGAAACATACCCGGAAGCATATCCGTGATCGCTGGATTCCTGAGTTAACCCACCCGCGACCATCTCACAATGGCCAACCCCAACCAGATATCCGCGATAGAGCTAGAGCGAAGTTAAATAACATATTGGAAGAACACCAACCCCCGCCTTTGGAAGATGCGGTCCAGGCAGAATTAAAAGCCATCTTAGACGCTGCTGAGCAGGAATTGGAAAGGTAAATCAGCAGTGGGAAAGCGTGCATTACCGAGAATAATTCTTCAAGTCATAGCAAGTTCGGAAAAACAATATTAGCAAACAAAAGGAGACTCACATGTCAGAAGAACTATATAACAAACTAGCCCAAGCTGTTATTGACGGTGAACCAGAAGACGCCGAGGCTTTGGCGCAACAAGCCCTCGATGAGGGTGTTGATCCTCTAGCCTGTATCAACCAAGGGTTGATGGTTGGTATCCAGGAAGTCGGCGAACTATTTTCCAAGGGCGATTATTTCCTGCCTGAGTTGATCATTGGCGCGGATACTATGAAGAAGGCTCTGGACATCCTCGAGCCAGCCCTGGTTGGCGGACAGAAACGAGAAGTGGTTGGCCGGGTTGTTTTGGGCACAGTAGTCGGTGACCTGCACGAGATCGGTAAAACTCTCGTGGGGACAATGCTCACAGCTAATGGTTTCGATGTCACCGATATCGGTGTCGATAAGACACCGGAGGAGTTTATCGCGGCCGTCAAAGAAGCAGATGCCGATATAGTCGGCGCGTCCGCCTTGCTCACAACAACCATGCTGCAGCAGAAGAAACTGATCGAATCACTCGAAGCAGCCGGTTTACGAGACAAGGTGAAAGTGATGGTCGGCGGAGCACCCGTCACTGAGAGCTACGCAAAAGAGATCGGCGCCGACGGTTATGCAGAGGACGCCATCTCCGCCGTCAGTTTGGCCTTCAGGCTGATCGACGCGCCTGCGTAGGAGGATTTCTATGTCAATCGAACGCCTCCCCATAAAACCTATTCAAACCTCTCATAAGTTGCGCTTTCTGGATGATGAGCAACTGGATAATCTGCAAGATGCCACCCTCTACATTCTTGAGAATACTGGCGTTCACTTTCCCTCTGAAAAAGCCCTTTCAATCTTTGCCGAGCATGGCGCAAGTGTGGATAATGAAACTCAAATCGTCAAGATACCACGCGATTTGGTATTCAAGGCGATGTCTAGCGCACCGCGCTACTTCACACTGGGAGCGCGTGACCCTGAGGTTGACTTACATTTGCAGGAAGGCATCTCCTACTTTACCACTGATGGCTGCGGTCACCAGGTAGTTGATTTCAAGACAGGGGAGCGGCGTCCTTCGACCAAAGCCGATGTTGCCATGATAGCAAGAATGGGCAACTATCTATCCTCCATATCTTTCAGCTGGACTATGGTCAGCGCACAAGACTGTGGTGTTACCGCTCCACTGCACGAGTTAGACGCCATTTGGAACAACAGCATCAAGCATACTCAGAGTGTGACCATGATGGGTGAGAGCCAGTGCCGATATGGGGTCGAGATGGCGACAGTGGTGCGAGGCAGCCGGGAAGAAGTACGGCGCCGTCCACCAATCTCGCTTATAGTGTGTACCATTGCCCCCTTAGTTCAAGATAAAGAGGCGATCGAGGGAGCACTGGTGCTGGGAGAGGCTGGTATCCCAATCGCGATAATGTCCATGCCCACGATGGGTACGACCGCTCCTGCTACTTACGCTGGTGCCCTGGTTGTTGGCGATGCTGAGGTGATCAGCGCCACAGTGCTGATGCAGTTGGCAAATCCAGGTGCGCCAGTATTCTATTCAATCCTGCATGCCTGGGCTGACCCCAGAAACGCGGCTTATGTCGGCTACCCACTGGATTCTCGGGTCCGTTATGCACCCGTTGAGATGGCCCACCATTGGGGTTTGCCTGCCCTAGGGGGAGCTTTCGGTACAGAGAGTCCCGAATTATGTGATTGGCAGTCGGCGGCAGAAGTAGCCCCTGACCCTCTCCTGGTAGCCCTTTCTGGAGCTGAGATCGTCACAGGGATTGGCCTGCGGGATACTTATACTCTGCTGTACCCCGAGGCGATCATCCTCGATGATGATCTCTATCACCGCGCGCGCTACAACCTGCTAAATATGGAAGTCAGCTCCGAGACCCTGGCTGTTGACGTGATCGCCAATGTCAAGCCGGGCGGTCACTTCCTAAGCCAAAAGCACACTCGCAACCATATGCGCACAGCGATGAAACGTTCCGTTCTCCAGCAGTTAGATCCGTTAGGCAAATATCGTGATCCAGTGCAATACGCTCGCGAACAGGTAGCCTGGATTCTGGAGAACCATCATCCGGAGCCGCTTCCTGGTGATATACAAAAAGAAATCGATCGGATTTTGGCAGCAGCGGATAATGAATTAACTTAATAAACTTGGTTAGGAAGGATTTGATGTTATCTCTGCAGACCGCATTGTCTGGGGAAGATGTTAGCCGTATCCACGAGCATAGCCTGGATGTGCTCTCTGAGGTTGGTATCGACTATAAAACTCCCAAAGCATTGGAGATCCTGGAAGAGAAGGGCTGCAAGGTTGACTACAAAAGAAATTGGGGGTCGATCCCCCCGGATCTGGTCGAATGGGCCATCCGGAGCGCGCCTAGGGAAGTATTGCTTTGCGCACGTGACCAGGATCGTGATGTGTTATTGGATGGCACGCGTTCCCACCACACAACTGATAGCCAGGGTACCCAAGCAATTGATTTGGAAACTGGGGAAATCCATGATTCATGTGCTGAAGATCTCAGAAAAATGTTGCTTTTTGCTGATGCTCTGGATAAAGCCGAAATTGTCAATGTGACCGTGTCGGCAAGTGATGTACCTGCACATTTACGAACAATCTTTCACTTTGCGCAGGCATTCTCACAGACGAGCAAACATATCCGCACTGGAGTTTTGAATGCCCGGCAGGTGCCTTTCCTGGTTGAACTGGTTAAAGCAGTAACCGGGTGCGACACTTTCCGCCCAATCTTCTCGGTAGTCGATTGCACAATTTCACCATTGATGCATGATGGGCTGATGACTGAAGCATGCATTGAGTTAGCTAAACTAAATGTGCCGATTATGATTTATCCAATGCCCTTGGCCGGTGGCACTTCTCCGGTGACTCTAGGGGGCACGATATTGATGCACAATATCGAGTTCCTAAGTGGGTTGGTTTTATTCCAGAGTGTGAATCCCGGTGCGCCGCTCATATATGGGACTGGATCTTCACAATTGGATATGCAAACTGGCAGGTATGGCGGAAGTGCAGATGGATTTGGGGTTGGCTCTGCCCTTATAAATCTTGCCAGATATTATGATCTCCCTGCAAACCTTTTTGGCCTTTCCACGAAGTCTAAGCAAATCGATGTGCAGTATGGTTATGAAGCTATCGCCGGAACAATGCTGGCGTACCTGTCTGGTGCAGATGAAATCTACAGTTTGGGCTTGTTAGGTGCGGCGCAGATCCTGTCTTTGGAGAAAATGGTGCTGGATAATCATTTGATCCATCAGCTTGAGGCCATGTTGACCCCCATCAACGTTGACGAAGACCACCTCCAGGCAGATTTGATCAAGCGGGTGGGTGTAGGCGGCGAGTTCCTAACCATGCGCGAAACACTGAAATACACCCGGGAAGAGTATATGCCGCTTTGGCCGCCGTATGGCAAAGATCTAATGGAAATTATCCACGCAGAAGCATTGGACATCTTACTGACACACTCGCCACCGCCCTTGCCAGATAGTGCAGTGGAGAAAATCGAAACCATCCTGACTGAAGCAGATCGAGCGCTAGCTGCTTAATGAGTCCCAAGTATATTCTGGTTCTGTAGAGTAGATGCAAGAAGAGACCATAAACATGGCAGCTAAAACACCGAACACTTTGGGTTACTACATGCCCGCTGAATGGGAATCTCATGAGGGTACTTGGATGCAGTGGCCTCACGACGGTCCCTTTCCAGATGAACAGATACGCTTGACTTCTCTCTGGCTGGCGATGACTGATGCGCTCCAAGAACATGAATCTGTCCACATCATTGCAGCAGATGAGCGCCAAGCGGAGCATATCCAACACCTGGTGATTTTTCACGGTTGGGATGAGAGCAAAATCGATATTCACATTATCCCAACCGACGATGTGTGGGCGCGTGATAACGGTCCCATTTTCCTGGTAAACGAGCGTGGGGAGTTGGCCATCACCGCGTGGAATTTTAATGGCTGGGGGGGACGCTATCCCCATAGTTTAGATAGATTGGTTCCCGAAAAAGTCGCTGCAGAGCTGTCATTGCCCTTATTCACCGCCCCCATCACCCTAGAGGGGGGTGGTCTAGAAGTCAATGGCAATGGAACTTTGATCGCCACCCGCAGTTCTATCATCAACCCCAATCGCAATCCTGGAAAAAGCCAGGCCGAGATCGAAGCAGCGTTAAAAGAATATCTTGGTATCACTCACATTATCTGGCTAACCGGCGCCTCCCGCAAGTTTTGTGATGCCGTCGGCAGCGATACCGATCTCCACATCGACGGATATGGCCGTTTCACTGACGACTCTACGGTTCTATACTCATGGACCGACGACGAATCCAATATCTATTACCCAATCCTTAAACAGCATAGAAACGAACTGCAAAGTGCCACCACTGAATCAGGCAAACCTTTGACGCTAATTCCGCTTCCTAAACCTGAGAATGCCGCCTATTCGACCCTGAACACTTCCAAAATGCCACCGTTCGAAACAACTCCTTCATTAGCTGTTTATGCCAATTTCTATATCGCCAACAATGTTGTTTTAGTCCCAGTGTATGGTGATATCAATGACGCGAGGGCAAAAAGCATCATCGCCGAGCACTTCCCCGATCGCGAGATCATTGGCTTGCCGGCGAATGTATTAGCCGATATGGGCGGTATGATGCATTGTGTGACACAACAACAACCCCGGAGAGTGAGGCATTAAGGAGGTAGTCTTGGGAGAAAAGCTACACAACCCAACCGATTTCTTTATGCCTGCCGAGTGGGAGCCCCATGAAGGCACTTGGTTGCAGTGGCCCCAGGACAAAGTTTATTATAGATACGAGTTTAAGCTCGAGCGTATCTGGCTTAATATGGTGGAAGCTCTCCACGATCACGAGAACGTCCACCTCATCGTCAGCAGCGAGCGGCAGCGAGACCATGTTGCCAGTCAACTTTTTTATCATCAAATCGGCCTGAAGAATGTAGATTTCCATATCATCCCCACCAACGATGTTTGGGCGCGTGATAATGGTCCCATCTTTGTTGTCAATAATGATGACGAAATCGCCATCACAGATTGGAATTTTAATGGTTGGGGGGATCGCTCCCCATATGACTTGGATGATAAAGTTCCAGCTGCTATCGCCACGGAACTGGATATCCCCCTGTTTGATGTGCGAATTGTCCTGGAGGCTGGAGCGGTCAATGTCAACGGTAAAGGCACCTTTCTGGCCACAAAAACATCTATCATCGACTCATACCGCAACTCAGGGATGAGCCAGGGTGATATAGAATCAGTTCTCAGCCAGTATTTGGGTATAACGCACTTTATCTGGTTGACCGGGGCGGGTCGAAACGAATGCGACAAATGGGGTGATGAAATCGGATCTCACATCGACATCGTGGCCCGGTTCGTTGACGAATCCACAGTGCTCTATAACTCGACAAATAATTTATCCGTTCCCCGGTATCAAATGCTTGCGAAATCTTATCAGGAATTGATGACGGCCACAAACGAATCGGGGCAGCCCCTCACCCTGGTCCCCCTGCCGCTGCCCGAGGTCTACCAGACGTCAGCAATGCCCAGTTGGCGCAAGAATCCTCTCACGGATGTCGCCTATAGCAATTATCTAATCGCCAACCATGTTATGCTGGTGCCCGTATACGGGCATAATAACGACAAGTATGCTTTAGCGACCATCGCCGAGCATTTTCCCTGCAGAGAGGTGATTGGGATCGAAGTCCTCGCCTTGAACGAACAAGGAGGGGCAATTGGCTGCGTTACGCAGCCACAACCGCTGCCATTGTGGAAAGATAAAGGAGCCTACTATGAAGAAGAAGGTCAATTTGGGCCTGATCCAAATGTCATGCAGCGGCGATATTAGTAGCAACTGGGAAAAGGCTTTAGATTATGTCAAGGAAGCTGCGCGGCAAGGCGCGCAGATCATCTGCACCCAGGAGTTATTCAAATCGCTATACTTCTGCCAAATCGAAGATTGGCGGGTATTCGACTTGGCTGAAGTGATTGACGAGAACAGCCCGCCGGTGCAGAGGTTAAGCGAATTGGCAGCTAAATTGGAGATAGTGTTGGTTGCTAGCTTATTCGAGAAACGGGCTACTGGTATCTACCACAACACAACCGTGGTCTTAGATGCTGACGGAAGCTACCTGGGAAAGTATCGAAAAATGCACATCCCTGATGACCCACATTATTATGAAAAGTTTTACTTCACCCCAGGCGACCTGGGGTATAAAGTCTTCAAAACTAAATATGCAGATATCGGCGTGCTGATCTGTTGGGACCAATGGTTCCCCGAGGCTGCCAGATTACTAGGATTAAAGGGAACTGAGATTATCTTCATTCCAACTGCTATTGGCTTCTCGACTCCCGAGGAAGACTCCAGCTACGCCGACGCCTGGCAAATTGTCCAGCGTGGGCATGCTGTTGCCAACGCCTGCTACTTGGCGGCGGTCAACAGAGTAGGATTCGAGGCTGACCCTTCTGGTTCGGTTTCGCCCTCCGATGGAACACTGGAGGGGGTGGGCCCCGCAGGAGAAAGCGGGATCAACTTTTGGGGTCAGAGTTTTATCGCAGACCCCGATGGGAAGATCGTAAAACAGGCTTCAAGAGATGAGGAAGAAATTGTTGTTTGTGAAATAGATTTAACCCAAATCGAGGAAACGAAAAAGCGATTTTCCTTCCCTTATCGAGATCGCAGGGTCGACAGCTACCAAGATTTAACCCGTTTATATTCCGATTAACAAAGGAGAATGATCATGTTCAGCGAAACTCCTCCAATCCAACCGATAGTGCCCAGCTATCACCTTCGTATCTTAAGCGATGAACAACTGAAGCGATTTCAATCCGCTACGTTTGAAATTCTGGAAAAAACCGGGTTCAAATGTCCTTCAGAAAGGGCATTAAAGATCTATGCTGATAATGGCGCCCAGGTCGATTTTGAAACCCAGATCGTAAAACTGTCTCAGGATGTGATCATGAAGGCGCTCTCCCATGTGGTACGCCATTACACTATGGGCGGCCGTATAGAAGAATTTGATCTGGACCTCTCAAAACCTGTTACCTATGAAGCCACAGATGGGACCGGTACAAAAACCGTTGATTATAAAACCCGCGAACTCCGTTCCTCCATCAAGGATGATGTGGCCAAATCCGCTCGCATAGCTGATTATTTATCCAGTGTCAGCTTCTACTGGCCAATGGTCAGCGCCCAGGATCATCCCATCGCACCCTCTCTTCATGAGTTGGAAGCTTCTTTTAATAACACATTAAAACATGTGCAAACCCCAACGATTGTGGAAGAAATAACCACGCGCCATTCAATTGAGATGGCCCGGGTTGTGGCTGGAAATGATGAAAGATTTAGGAACAGCCCCCCGCTGTCTTTGTTGATCTGCACCATCGCGCCCCTGGCGATGGATGAGGAAAGCATGGATGCTGCCCTGGTGGCAGCTGAAGCAGGGATCCCTGTTGGATTTATGTCAATGCCCAACACTGGGTCAACTGCTCCTGCTACCATCCCGGGAACTATAGCATTGGGAGATGCAGAGATCTTGTCCGCAATCGTGTTAATGCAAATGGCTTATCCTGGCGCGCCCGTATACCACTCCTTTATGCCTGGAATGACCCATCCTCGCACAGGTGCTTATTACGGCCTCGATGCTTATGTCTATGCGATTGGTGTTGAGCTGGCCCATATGTGGGGAGTTCCTACCCTGGCGGGAACATTCGGCTCTGGTGCCCAATCCCTGGGTTGGGAGTTTGCCAGTGGAGGTGGAAAGGCTTCCCTGTTATGTGCCTTGTGTGGGGGAGAAACGGGAAGCGGTATGGGTTTGCTGCGAGGCAGTACACTTTTGGTCCCAGAGGCACTGGTGCTTGATGCTGAGCTTTATCATGCCATAAGAGCTGATCTGGCTGAGTTAGATACATCACCGGACTACATGGCACTGGATGTGATCGATGCTGTCGGTCCCCGGGGACATTTCCTCAGGGAGCGTCATACCAGGGAATATTTCCGAAAATTGGATTTTTCCGAAATCCAATACGTACCTGCCAAAGATGGAGAATACCGGGATGTCCTTGAGGTAGCCCGAGAAAAGACCGATTGGATCCTTGAGAATCACCATCCAGAACCGCTCAGTGATGATCAGCAAAAAGAGTTGAGCAAGATCGTCAAGGCTGCGGAAAAGGAACTAAGAGGGGAGGGATAATACGTGGAAACATATTTGCGGGTTCTTTCTGATGCGGACCGGGACCTGGTCCATGAAAAAACGGTTAAGATCCTGGCCGAAACCGGTGTTAAAGTAGAGACGGATCTTGGGCGAGATTATCTAAAAAAAGCCAGTGCGGAGGTCAATGAGAACACCAGGATCGTCCGCATACCTCGAAAATTATTGGAAGAGTCCCTTGAGGCAGCACCCAAAAAATTCTCCCTGGGTGCTAGGAGGCTGGATTGGGATCTGGGCATGAATGAGGGAGATTGTTACTTGGTCCCGGATGGTGAGGGTATCTCTATCCTTGATCATAAAACCAGGAAAGAACGCCCTGCAACATTTTTGGATTGGCTGGATTCTACCCGCATGATCGACGCTCTTGATGAGGTTGGTGTTTACTGGTCTATGGTCGAACAAGGGGATAAAAGAGGAACCCTTATTGATTCGGTTCAATATTGGATCAACATCTTTCAGAACTTTTCCAAACATGTCCAGGACTCCTCACCAGATGCCGGTCGTAGCTCCTGGCTGCTGGAAATCCTGCAAGCTGTGTTTGGTGATCGGGAAACAATCAAAAAAACGAATCCGTTTTCATTCCTGGTTTGCCCCCAATCTCCTTTAATAATCGAAGGACAGCATACAGACGCCTACCTGGCAATGAAAGGATATCAAATCCCGATCGCAGTGATGCCCATGCCCTTAATGGGCGGCACAGGACCCGGCAATATGATCTCGATGACAATACTGACAAATTGTGAGGTGCTCGCGATGTTATGTCTGGTCCAGGCTGCTGAACCGGGCACCCCCTTTATTTATGCGCCTGCCCTAGCAGTCATGAATCCAAGAACGGGCATGTACGCTGCGGGAGCGATTGAAAATGGGCTGATGAGTTCGGCGGCAATTGAAATGGCCCGTTATTACCAGCTGCCGGTGGAAGGATCGGGAGGCGGAACAGATACATTTTTGCCCGGGATCCAGGCCAGTGTTGAACGAGCGATGAATGCCTTGCTCCCGATCATGTCCTGGCCTGATCTGATGGTCGGCTGTGGCTTATTGGGAGGATCAATGATAATGAGCCTGGAACAATTAGTGATCGATGCTGAGATGTTCCGCATGAGTAAACAAGCTCACCGGGGTATGCCAACTCATGATGAAGCCTGGCTGGATGATGTCATTCAGAAGGCAGGACCGGGCGGGAATTTCCTGGGAGAAAAGTCCACCATCAAAAATATGAGATCCGGGGAATGGCTCATACCTCAATTGGGCGTGCATGATACTCAAAAGTCCTGGGAAAGTTCAGGAAGGAAAGATATCCTGGATGAAGCCCGGGATAAGGTCGACCAGATCCTGAAAACTCACAAACCATTACCACTTGGAGATGACATAGAAAAGGAGGTGGCCGGTATCTTGAAAAAGGCAAAAGAGAGCGGGGATAAAATATAGCATGTATTGAGGATATTGTGATCAAAATCAGAAAAAGGGAAAGGAGATCAGAATGAAAGTCTTGGTATTAGGAGGAGTAGGAGCAGTCTGCAGTGAGACCACCCGGGACCTGGCAGAATACAGCAAATTCGATGAAATTGTGGTTGCTGATTTTAATCTGGATGCTGCCAATGAACTTATCAAGGAAATTGGTGATCCCAGATTAAAAGCTGTCAAGTTCGATGCAAATAATTATGACTCAATGGCGACCTTATTTCCAGGTCATGATGTAGTGATCAGTGGTTTACCTTGTGAATATGACCTGGCAGTCACCAGGGCCTGTGCCGAGACAGGTGTGAACGGATTGGATGTAGCCACAGAAGAAGACCAGTGGAGCTATGATGCTGTTGCCAAAGAAAAAGATATTGTCTACATCCCTGGCGTGGGTGCGACACCGGGTATCACCAATGCTATGGCCAAACATGCTGTAAACCAGATGGATGAAGTCGACGAAATCCAGATCAATTTTGCCGCGTTCCGCTGCCCTGCACCAGCTCCTGGCTTGTTAGTAACCTTTCTGTGGGAATTCAATCCTAAAACTGAAACCAGGTTCTATGTAAAAAACGGAAAGAAGCACATGGTTGGGCCTTTTGAGGGATTAAAAAAGGTGGACTATAAGGGAGAAATAGGAGTTCAGGAAGTCTGCTATATCCCTCATCCTGAAACACGAACCATACCTATAAGCCTGGGCGTCAAAAATGTGTCTGTGCATGGATGTTTCCCACCTCAGGCCATGAATCTTGCCAAAACTATGCTTGAATGGGGTTTATTTGATGATGAGCCCTTCACCTACAAGGGCGTGGAGACCAATTCCCTTGATGTGATGCTCGAACTATTACTTCGATCACCCCGCACCAAGGAGACTCCAGTCTGGGGGTATGGATTGGTATTGAATGTATTTGGCAAAAAAGATGGCAAAAATCTCAAGATTAAACTCTGGACTGAACATCCTCCGATGAGCGAATGGGGTGGGAAAGCGGCATATTACAAGAATATAGCCATCCCGCTTAGCATTGGCGCTCAAATGATTGCCAGGGGTGATGTGGATGTGCGTGGCGTTGTGCCCCCAGAAACTGCCATCGATCCTTCGATCTTCTTCGATGAACTGAAGCTACGTGGTATCGATATCGGAGAAGAAGTAGAGTGGCTTGATTAGATTTCATTGACCTGGGAGGCTTGAGTGCAAGCCTCCCAGTTTTAAACATACAGGAGGCTAACTATGCGGATTCTCGTACTCGGTGGAGCTGGAAAAATGGGTTGCATATCGGTACAAGATCTGGCGAATGATGACCGGGTAGCTGAGGTGGTTATCGCGGATGTCAACATCGAACAAGCTAAAACTGTAGCTGATTATCTGGATAATTCAAAAATCAGGATCCAGAAAGTTGACATAAACGATGAAGAAGCCTTCCTCAAATCATTGGAGGGCGCAGATGCCTGTCTGAACGCCACAGTCTACTATACCAATCTTCGAGTAATGGAAGCCTGTCTCAAGGCAGGTGTGCCCTATACCGACATGGGCGGATTATTTTTCGGGACCAGGGAACAGCTAAAATTACATGATCGCTTTGCTGCTGCTGGTGTAAGCGCTGTTTTGTGTATGGGGTCTGCACCAGGTATCCCCAATATTCAAACCCGCTACGCCGCCGATAGGCTGGATACTATCGAGAGTATCAAGATCTATGATGGCATCAAACCACCGCCAGCGGATGATCTACGCTTTTCCTACGCGGTTCCCACGATCGTGGATGAGATTACTGTGGCTCCGATGGTCTTCGAAAATGGCGAATTCGTCGCTAAAGAACCGCTTAGTGATTTCGAGGATTATTGGTTTGCACCGCCGCTGGGCTTGCTCCCGATGCATCTCTCGCTGCACTCCGAAGTTGCCACACTTCCAGTTTCGTTCAAAGACAAAGGTGTGAAAGAGTGCTTCTTCAAGATCAATTATTGGGGGATGGCCAAAAACACTGTCGAAAAAGTGCGCGTTTTGACTGACTTCGGTTTTGCTGACAAGGAACCGGTAGATGTCAAAGGAAAATCAGTCGTACCGCGCGATATGATGGTGTCGATGCTATCTGGATACGTTCACTCGGTTACGGACTTATTGGCGCCACCCAAAACCCAACCACCGGACTGGGTAAAAGAGATCGTAACCGAGATTCACGGCACGCGAGACGGAAAAGCAGTGACATACCGTATGGGCACCCTGACTTGTAGAGGGGCCTTACCCACCGGGGCAGCACCAGCGATCGCCGCCATCTGGCTAGCCGAAGGACGCATCCAACCAGGGGTCTATGCCCCTGAGGCTGCGCTTGATCCGGAGTCTTTTTTCAAGGAACTCGAACAGCGTGAGATTTTCACGCAGGTATCTGTTACCAAAAGGATTTAAGTATTAAACCTTACGAAGGTTCACGAACACATCTCGGGCTAAAAAAACACAAGTAATATCGGTAACTTAGGCCATTAGCAACTATTGGACAACCTTCGTAAGGTTATCTTAAGAAGATTAAATTTGGAGATGTTCAGGACACAGCTAAATGAAATATTATTCCAGTTCACATAACAGGAGCCCGAATCTAAGGCCGCCTGATCTCTACGAATATTTTGTCGACAATTTCTGGTTCAATGCGGCTGATTTGGAGAACCAGGTGATAAATGAACCTTTACGCGGCAGCCACAAAACAGATGTAGTTATCGTCGGAGGCGGCTATACAGGTCTTTCTGCGGCCTACCATATCAGGGCCAAATTTCCAGAGAAGAAGATTGTACTGCTGGAGGGCGCCTGCTGTGGCTACGGCGCCAGCGGGCGTAACGGCGGTTTCTGTATCGCAACCGATCTCCTCGGAGAAAAGGGGGTTGATGATCCGGAAATCCGCCAGAAGAACCTGGACGTTTCATTCTACGGTCTCAAGTTCATCAAGCAGATGATATCTGAACACCGTGTTGAGTGCGACTTCGAAGAGAACGGAATGCTGGGCGTCGCGCTTAACGATAAACATGTTCGAGATCTGGAGGAGTATAGAGACAAGCTCAAATCTTTTGGGCTTGATTCGACTCTGCTTCAAGAGGAGGAACTAAAGAACGAAATCAAATCGCCTCGCATTATTGCTGCCTTGAATTACCCGCACGGCGCGATTCTCAACCCAGCAAAACTAGCCCGTGAGATGAAGCGCGTTGTGGAAGAAGTCGGTGTTGAGGTCAGGGAACGGACGGTTGTCACCCGTATTACCCCTGGAAAAGTTAACCTTGTCGACACGGAATTAGGCGACATTCGGGCGCCAATCCTGGTTATTGCTCTCAATGCTTACGCGCACAAGCTCGGTTTCTTCAACAGACACGTTTTTCCAATCAGTGTTTTCCAGATCGCTACCGAACCACTCAGCCATAACCGATGGGAATCGATCGGCTGGGGTAACAAGCAGGGTCTATACGATATGCGGACCATGTTCAATTACATGGTGCTGACCAAAGAACGACGCATCGTCATAGGCGGATCGGGTGCCGAGTATTATGATAATGACGCTTTATGCTCCGGCAATGATAAAACTTACACCCAGCGCATCACCAAGGACCTCTTTACCTTCTTCCCTCAATTAGAGGGGTTGGAAATCGAACATGCCTGGGGCGGCACGACCACGTACACCTTGGATCGCACTCCCTCCGTGGGCGTGATGGGTGATGATCAGAATATCTATTATGGCGTAGGGTTGAGCGAAGGCGTCCCAACAACGCAGACATTTGGCCGGATCATTGCCGATTTAATGGCCGGAGAATCAAATGAGTTTACCAACCATTATGTGGTAAATCATAAGGTACCTTACGCCGGTCCAACTCGCCTGCGGGGAATCTTCTTCAGAGGTGCCCGCTGGATGATGGAAAATTATTCATAATCTTGTATGCTCTCATCAAGCGACGGTACTACCAATGGCCCTCTAAATGTCGCCCGGTGTCCTCTTTGTGGTGAACCCAACAAATGCGCCCTAGCCGCCGACCCGAACGCAACCGAGTGCTGGTGCGACGGAGAGGAATTCCCTCGGGAGCTACTTGCACAAATCCCCGAGAACGCCGTGCGCAGGACTTGTGTTTGCCAAAATTGTCTGGAGAAGTTCCGGGGATCCACCTATATTCCTGATGATTTACCTTAGGACAACGTCGAGGATGTATTATGTATTCTGAAACACCGGATATCATTCCTTTCACTTCACCCATTAAAGGTGAGGTGCTAACTCATGCAGAACTGAAGACCTTAAAAGATAAAACGCTGTATATCTTAGGCGAGATCGGCGTGCATTTTCCTTCCCCAAAAGCCCTGGACATTTTTTCTAGCCATGGTGCACGGGTCGATTTCGAGAATCAAATTGTCCGCATTCCACCAGAAATCGTGACAAAGGCCATGTCCACAGCTCCTCGTTCCTTCATCCTGGGGGGACGGGAAGAGCGCTTTGACCTGCTCCTGGACGGCAGTCATTCTTACCTGTCCACCGATGGTACCGGAGTACACGTGATAGACCTGGAGACGCGTGAGAAACGCGCCTCGTGTAAGGATGATGTGGCATTAATGGCGCGGGTATGCGACGCCTTGCCGTTGGTTAGCTTTTTCTGGCCAATGGTCAGCTCGAAGGAGTATGGGCACACAGCGCCGCTGCACAACTGCCACGCAAGTCTGATAAATACTTTGAAACACGTCCGCGGAGGGACAACAGTGCATCCGCGGCTGGCACCATTTATTTTGGAGATGGCAACTGTTGTCGCCGGCAGTACAAAAGAACGGATTAGACGGCCCCCTATATGCGCCAACATTTGTACGATATCCCCTTTAAGTCATGATCACCACGGGATAGAGACCGCTCTACTTTATGCTGAGGCAGGGATCCCAACCAGCTTCATGGCTATGCCAACGATGGGATCCACCGCACCGGCAACGCCAATGGCGGCGCTAGTCATGGGTGACGCGGAGGTGATCAGCGCCATGGTGCTGATGCAGCTTGCCTATCCGGGCGCTCCAGTATTTCACGCTGTTTTCACGTCGTTGATGGACCCGCGCACGGGTGGATATATCAGCGAAGTTCCAGCCCCTTCCTACATTATGGCAAAGCAGCTCGCTCACACCTGGAATGTACCTTGTCTTGGCGGAGCACGGGTGAGTGGTGATGCGCCAGTACTGGGTTGGCAATCGGGTTATGAGGTCGGGCTCGGAGCGGGGATGATCGCCATGGGCGGAGGCGAAATCAACGGTTTGCTGGGATTAGTCGGCAGTGCGACAACACTCTATCCCGAGGAGGTAATCCTCGACCACGATAGTATCTATCACGTCTATGAGATGGTGAACAACAAAAGGTTTGATGAGATTGATATGGCTCTAGACGTGGTGCGGGAGGTTGGGCCACGGGGTCACTTCCTGGCGCAGAAACACACCCGGGAACATATCCGAAACTTCCGTCTGCCCTCTCTGCTGAGGCAACGCGGAGCAGATGGCAAGCAGCGCGACCCCCGCGATGTAGCTTTGGAAAAGTTCAAACAAATAGAAGCAACACATCACCCACAACCGCTAAGCGAAAATGTCCTGGCAGAACTGGATCACATTCTAGAGGCAGCTGAAGGTGAGGCGGAGAAGATATTCGGGGAATGATATAAACCTGGTGGTGAATTTTGGACCCTAAGACGTTTAATGAATTGGCGAGTAACCCAAGTTTTGCATCATCCACTTAACGCCTCTACCAAATAATCCCCGCAAACGTGTTGGTCCGGCATAAGGAATCTTGCGATTTACCACAAAATGATCGGTAAACACATTTGATTCTCCGGCCATGAGATCGGCAATGATGCGACCCGCGGTTTGTGTGGATGGAACCCCTTCATCAAAACCAACGCCATAATAGATATTCTGGCGGTTACCCATCACGCCAATTGAAGGAATCCGGCCCAGGGTGTAAGCAGTCGTACCTCCCCAGGCGTGTTCGATTTGCAATCCATCCAATTGGGGGAAGAAGGCAAACAGGTTGTTTATGATCCGCTGGGTAACGGTTTTATCGTTGCCGGAACATAAAGAATCATCGTCGTAATAGGTGAAGTCCGAACCACCCATAACGATCCGTCCATCTACGGTTGGAACACTGTAGCTAAAAAGAGTACGTAGATCGGATAAGCCCTGCCGATTCTGCCAGCCTATGGATTCCCATTGCGCTTTGCTGAGTGGTTGTGTCGCGATCTGGAAAACACTAATTGGAAAAACACGGTCCTTGAAGAAACCGAGTTTGTGAGCGTAGGCATTCACGGCGATGACGAGGATAGGTGCACGGATATCACCCAACTCCGTATCCACGTGGTTCAATTTGCCAGGTATTATGCGGGATACAACCGACCGTTCTCTGACCTCAACACCTGCTTCCTCAACAACGCGCTTCATCTCGCGGGCAAGTTTAGCGGGATTGAGGGTAGCACCGTAAGGGATTTTCAATCCAGCAGTAAAAAGTGGTGATTTGATCTCGGCTTCTAAATCCACTCCCTGAATGAAGGCTGAGTCAAGGCCAAAAGATTTGAGTTCATTGTTATACTTTTCTAGGGTATGAGCCTGCTTCTCATTCATGGCGACTTCCAGCATACCATTTTCCTCGAAATCGCACTCGACCCCGTGCTTTGAAATCATCATCTTAATCTGTTCCAAACCATAAGATGATACTTCCAGGTCTTTCTGGCGCCGCTCAGGATTTGTTTGATACCAATCCAACATGCTTGTATTAATGCAGAAACCGCCATTACGCCCACTTGCACCATAACCGCAGCAGGCCCCCTCGAGCAGCACAATCTTCTTTTCTGGGAACTTGGCCCTGATATGGTAGGCCGTAGAAAGTCCTGTAAAACCGCCCCCGACGATCACCACGTCCGCTTTATGACTGCCTCTCAACGGTTGATTTATCACCTGATTCTCAAGATCGGCGGCTTTGAACCAGAAGTTATCGACAAAATATTCGTAGAGATCAGGCGGCCTAAGATTCTGGCCCCTGTTGTGTGAACGTGAAAAATATCTCATACTTGCATCTAACACATGGGCTTTTCTGGAACAGCCGATTACTTAGCCTCGGCTGATATTTCCGGGAAGATGAATTTACCCAATTAGAGAGTAAACTTGTTTTCCTTCAAAAAATGTCATCGCGATACGGGTTGTAGGTATCTGCTCAATGTCAATGTCAAAGAGATTACCCTCAAGAATGACCAGGTCAGCTAGCTTCCCGACCTCTATGGAGCCAATATCCTTATCTAGAAAGTTCGCGTACGCGCCGTTCAAGGTCACGGCGATGATCATCCTCTCGAGACTCGCCCGTTCCGCTAGCGGGGGCAGCACCCCAAGATCACCATACTCAAGATCGGCAGCGGTATCTGGCACCCTACGATAGTTTGGGTCGTCAGCATAATGACTGTCAAATTCAGTCTGAGGATTAAGTCTGGTCATCCCGCAATAGATGGCTGCCATACAATCCGGTTCTGTGACCCAGAAGTCACTGGCGATGGTCACATTAGCCCCGGCTTCGAACAGGCTATTGAGCGGATACTGCTGGTTGAAAGCCCGATCGCGTCCAAGATAACCCAGGTTCAGCTTCCAGAAGTAATCATCAATGGACATCCAATAGGGACTCGTGTGGATACTGACTCCCAATTTGCTAATCCGCTGGATATCTTCCGGTCGCGCTAACTGGAGGTGGGCGAAAGAGTGTCGGGAATCCCGCCTTCCATTTACTTCAATAACTGCTTCAAGCGCATCCAAGATATATTTTGCGGCGGCATCTCCAATCACGTGTACGTGGATCTGGTAACCTGCTGAATCTATTCGAGCGAAGGCTCTCCCAAGAAGGTCATCATCCCAAACTTTGATACCGCGCCAGCCATCATCCCGGTGAGAATAGGGCTCGAGGAGATAGCCGGTTTCTTCTTCTATCACATGATCGGCGAAAAATTTGAAGGAATGTGCCTGGAAGTGTGGATGAGTATATCTTTCGGCTTGCGCCAGTGCCTGATCGACCTGCCCTTTGATATCACCCTCCGGCGAAATATTCCAGGAGGCCCGGTAGCGAATGGTCAACCTGCCTTCTAGGGCGAGCTCATCGTAGGCTTCGTAAATATTACGTTCACCTATACCCAACATCGCTTCGTGAACGGTTGTGATACCCTTTGCGTTCAACCATTCCTGAAGCCAAAGCAGAGATTCCTTGATCTGCTGCTTCGAGGGTTCCGGGAATAAGTCACTGACGGGTTTCATAGCCCCAGGTTCCTGGAGTAATCCAGAGGGCTGACCGGTTATAGGGTCTAGTTTTATTACGCCTTCCGCAGGTTGCGGGGTATCCTGGTCAATACGGGCAAGTTCCAGCGCTTTTGAATTGACCCACAGCGAATGCCCATCTTTGGATGTAATGGCAATTGGGCGCTCTGAGTCGATCTCATCAAGCCACTCTTTCCGCGGACCAACTTCGTCAAATGCCGAACGTAAATAACCAGCGCCGATTATCCAAGGTGCATCCGAGTTCCTATCGGCAAATTCCTTGACCACATCGAGATAGGCCCGGATTTGATCTTTTGCAATCACATCGAACAGACTCAACTGATACTGATACAGGTAGGCGCTCTGGGCTGGATGCATGTGGCTGTCCACAAAAGCAGGCAGCACCATTTTCCCATCCAGGTCTATCACAACGGTATCCGATCCGATGTACGATTCAACTTCTGCGTTCGTACCGACAAAGACAATCTTGTCATCAGAAATAGCAATTGCCTGTGCCCAACTCCGATCAAGGTCGACTGTATAAACTGCCCCGTTTTTCAGTACCAGATTTGGTTTTATGTCTTTCACTATACTCTCCTCTACCGATATCGGTTCTATCCTGATCGAAATCCCTCCATCCTGAAAATGATTGCCAGATTTACTGATTTTTTGGCGTGATCGCGGCCAATTACATATCACGAGTATTGTAACATAATCTTTTCGTTATATTCCAATATTACCTCCTAACTCATCCGAAACAGAAAGACTATAGGGATTGTATTGACATTTCGGAAATTATGCGCTATCCTAATACTTGAACGTGTTTCGTTGCCGGTGTACTTAATTCAAGCATGATTTGGGGTTTATGTATAAACCTGACCGTACTGACTGGGAAATCATCAAGCTGCTTAATGAAGACGGACGGATTCCAAGCGCCGAGATTGCGCGTCGACTAGGGAATGTTTCAGCTCGCACTGTCACCAATCGCATCGACACACTGACAAAGAAGGGTGTTATCAATATTCGCGCTATCCTTAATCCCGAAAAGGTTGGTTATGGGGTGATGGCTGATGTGTTCATAGATGTTCAACCAGGACATGTGCGAGAAGTAGCCGAAAAGGTTGCAGAAATACCTCAAGTCACTTACGTGGCATGCGCTGCGGGAGAATCTGACGTCAGCATTTCGCTGCGAGTGCGCAGCATAGAAGAGTTATTTGACCTCGTCAATGAAGAGTTGGGTAAGATACACGGTGTACGCCGCACACAATCCTATATATTACCCCTCAAGATCAAAGACCTAGACACATGGTTGCCACCATATGTTTTTGATAATCATGATATTGATGACTCGGAAGAACCGATAGGTACTAAAGACGATCTGGAACCTGAAGTTGAAAGGAATAATCCTCTCCGGTGACCATCAATGCCAGCAAGCAAGGCATATTTAATTCATATTTGAACCCAAACAACTCCTGAGATGATGCAGACAATGTGTTGTCCATACTTCTCTAATAACAACCCACCTCTGAATGCTGTTGGCATGGTCTTCGCTGTGATCACAAAATCAGAGGTGGAACTCGCTCTTAAACCCGTTGATTTTACCAATTGGGGCCAAGGAGATCAGAGTTGAATAAAGTGCTGGTTGTTAGCGCCGGGGCTCAAGAGGGACCGTGTACGTCCATTTTGGCTGGGGAAGATAGTGTTGACCCGAGTAAATTCTTCAATGGGATGGCATAACGCGGTGTGCCGTTTGATATCGACGAAAAAATAATCAAGCAGACAGTTCTAGAAGGAGATTGAACTTCGCGGGTTCTTCACCCAACAAATCAGTTTTACCTTGGCTCTATGAAGCTCTCAAAGTGCAAGGCAAGGACTAGAATGAAAGGAGGTTGAATTCGAAGAGAATAGATCAATAGGCAGTTTAATAAAACGATTTCCGTTCAAGAAGAAGGAGGCAGAAATGTTTAAATTTGGACACTTCAAGTATCTAGCCCTGGTAGTCATTCTCATTATGATGGCTGTGCTCATCCTCGGATGTACGCCCCAGGAGACTCTTGAAGCACCACCGGAGGAACCAGCAGTCGAAGAGCCGGCAGCTGAAGAGCCAACAGCCGAAGAGCCGGTTGTTGAAGAACCAGCTGAAGAGCCTGCTGCTGAAGAACCAGCTGCTGAAAAGAGCAGTATCACGATTCTCATACCGGACAACCCCGTTGCATTCAACGGCATAAATACCGACACAGGCTATGAACAGGCGATGGGAGAATTGGTGATGCTCTCGCTGGCAGAAGTTGACCCGTATGGCAAACTCTACCCAGAACTGGCGGCCGAGATTCCCACCATTGAAAATGGCGGTGTGGAATTCGACGAAGAAACCTGGTCCATGAATGTCACCTGGAAGCTTCGTGACGATGTGTACTGGGCAGATGGCGAGCAAGTTACTGCCGATGATGTCATCTTCACTTGGGATGCTCTTGTCGAGGCAGATGCCTGGATCGCGGCGATGGATTACACAGAATCCGTTGAAAAGATCGATGACTTTTCCTTCATTGTTCACTATTATGAAGGCTATATATTCCCTAACTATGCACTTCAGTTTGGCGGGGAAGATTTCTTCGTCTATCCCGAGCATTACTGTGACGCTGAGGCGGGTTTTTACGAGTGGAATTGTGATGATCAGCCCTTGAGCAGTGGCCCATATATACTCGAAGAGTGGGTTGCCGATGATCACCTGACCTTTGTACGCAACCCGAACTATTTCGAAGAAGGCAAACCGTACATCGACGAGGTCATCGTCCAGATCGTTCCTGAAGAACCCGTTAAACAGGCCATGATGCTCGAAGGGGATGCCGATCTTCACTACTGGCCTGCTGAGCCTGCCTCCGATGTCTACAAGGAAACTGGCAATGGCACCGCTTGGGTAAAATCGCCAACTGAACGCTGGGTGATGCGATTGATTCCCAACCTGTACGTAAAAGGTGATCGTGAGACCGTACACCCGTTCCTCTCTGATGTACGTGTCCGTCGTGCTTTGCGAATGGCTGTTGATGTAGACACGATCATCAATGATATTTTCCTCGGATACGGTGTACCGGTTTGGACAGAATTTTACCGACCTCCGTACGATGTGTGCGATATCCCCAGGCCAGAATTTGACCTGGAAGGCGCTGCGGCTCTCCTGGAAGAGGCCGGCTGGACAGATACGGATGGTGATGGGATTCGAGAGTGTCACGGCTGCGAAAATGCTGAAGAAGGCACGCTGATGACCATGGAATTTGCCATCTACGCAGAATATGGTGAGACCCTGGAATTGGCGCAACAACTAATCGCTGAAAACTGGAAAGCGATTGGCATTGACACAGAACTGCAGATGATCGAAGGCGCCATCATGTGGGCGGAGGCTGAAGATGGCGGCACTGAAATTGCCGGACTTTATGAGATGGATATGTGGGATGACGGTTATCCTGGCACCGATCCATCTGATCAACTCTGGACTTTCTACTACTCCGAGAGTGATTGGAATTACGGCTGGTGGGCTAATGAAGATATGGACGCCTGGATAGATGAATTCTATACACTGGACGAAGAGTACCGCCAGGAAGTCGCCTGTGAAATGGCAGCAATTCTTGAAGATGAACTGCCGCAGATATTGCTTTTCTCTACGCTGGAAATGCATGGCCTTTCTGAACGGCTTCAAGGCGTTCTGCCCACAGCAAATGACCCGGTGACCTGGAACGTTGCCGACTGGACGATTGAAGAGTAAAAGACAAAGCTAGCGTTGCCACCTAAAAAAGGGGAGGTTCAATAGACAGCCCTCCCCTCTTTAATAGGAGTGAGCATGGGACAATATATTATGCGCCGCCTGCTGCAGGCCATCCCGATGTTGATCATCGTCAGCATCTTTCTCTTCGCCTTGGTCAATATTGCTCCAGGTGGGCCAATGAGCGCCTACAGCCGTACAAATCGGATGCCTGAGGAGAAGAAAGAAGCGATCAGGCGGTCATTTGGGCTGGATAAACCTTTGCCAGTTCAATACATCGTCTGGTTGGTCGGGAATGATTGGATGGCAATCGATACCGATGGCAACGGGGTCACCGACAGCTATGGCACTCGAAAAGGCGTTTTACGTGGAGATTTTGGCTTCTCCTACCGCACCCGTGGCCCGGTTATCGACGAAATTCTTGATCGATTGCCAAATACGATTTATTTAATGACCGTGACGCTTATAGTTGTCGGTATCGTAGCAATTCCTATTGGCATCATTTCGGCGGTCAAACAATATTCAAAATTTGATCTTACCGCCACCACACTTTCTTTTATGGGGCAGGCTATCCCAGAGTTTTGGTTGGGCTTGATTCTCATTCTCGTTTTCTACGCTACACTGGAAAACCCATTTACGGGTGAACCCTTGTTTCCGCCCGGAGGCATGTATACATTAGGTGAGGAATTCTCGATTTGGGATCGGGTTTGGCACCTGATTCTTCCGGTGACGATGGGCATGGTGAGCTGGGTTGCCTGGTACTCCCGATTTTTACGCTCCAGCATGCTGGATGTGATCAACCAGGATTACATCCGAACGGCACGCGCAAAAGGGCAAGTTGAAAGAAAAGTTCTATACAAACACGGATTAAAAAACGCACTTATCCCACTGGTAACTATGTTTGCTCTAGATTTCCCATATATTTTTGCGGGTGCACTATATGTTGAGCTGATCTTTTCGTGGCCCGGTATGGGGCGGTTGTACTATGATGCCGCCACAGATCGTGATTACCCAATTTTGTTAGCGGTTCTGATAATTGGCGCGGCTATCGTAATGCTCAGTAATTTATTAGCTGATATTGCTTACGGTTATTTAGATCCTCGAGTTCGATATGAATAGTCAAGGGAAAGTAAACAGCTGAAAAACCTCAACGCAAGCAACACCGAGATCGATTTGGGAAAAAGTAAAGATTTCAAACATCCAGAGACGATGACTGCTTTAGCCTGGAAGCGTTTTCGTCGTCATCCAGGTGCGCTGGTTGGCTCTGTTGTTTTACTACTGATTATCTTGAGCGTAACTTTCGCGTTTTTATCTCCATACGACCCTGAAATATCAGATATTACAAATCGGTATCAACCGCCTTCACTCGAGCATCCTTTTGGCACCGATGGGTTGGGGAGGGACCTGCTTACACGCTGCCTTTATGGCGGGCGGGTTTCTTTATTCGTGGGATTTATGGTGATGGTGATCACGCTGGTCATCGGTATCCCGGTGGGCATGATAGCCGGTTATTTTGGCGGATGGATAGACAATATCCTCATGCGGATCATCGATGCTGTTCTTTCTTTGCCATCACTGCTGATCTTGATATTGTTAAGTGCCATCTTACGTAGTACTGAGTTACCATTCGTTAAAGGCAATAATGTGATGACCATTGCGGTCGTCATGGGTATCCTATCCTGGCCAACTGTTGCCCGGTTGGTGCGGGCTGTTTTTCTTACCTTTCGGGAGATGGAGTATGTCACAGCCGCCCGGGCTTTAGGCGCATCCAATTCGCGGATCATGCTAGGCGAAATCTTGCCCAACGGATTTGGCCCCATCATTGTTGAAGCCACTTTGGAAATTGGGTATGCCATTATGGAAGAATCAGGGCTGTCATTTTTAGGATTTGGCATTATGCCGCCCACACCGAGTTGGGGCAACCTGCTGAACAGTGCGCAGGGGCACTTAATCGAATATCCCTGGTTGGCAATCTTTCCCGGTTTGATGATCTTTTTTACCATCATCTCGATCAACTTCATCGGAGATGGATTGCGGGATGCGCTGGATCCATATAAAGTTTTTGCAAAAATTGAAGAGTAGTAATAAAACGACATAACTCAAAATTGAGAATCCCTATGGAGTAACCGTTTGACGAACAACATTAATCAATACTTGCTAGAAATTACAGGCCTCAAAACCCATTTTTTTACTGAAGACGGAGTCGTCAAGGCCGTAGATGGTATTGATTTTAAAATCAAACAGGGAGAAGTGCTGGGCCTGGTAGGTGAGTCGGGCTGTGGTAAAAGCGTCACGGCGCTATCCATTATGCAGCTCATCCGCACTCCTGGCCGCATCGTTCAAGGCGAGATAATTTTTGGATCTTTGAACTTGCGAACGCTTCCAGAGGCCGAAATTCAGGACATCCGGGGTAATCGGATCTCGATGATCTTCCAGCAACCCCAAACCAGTTTAAACCCTGTATACACGGTTGGGGACCAGTTGGCCGAGGTTTTCCACATCCACCTGGATGTCGGTAAAGCGGAAGCCTGGGAGAAATCCGTTGATCTATTGCGCATGGTTGGCATCCCAGAACCGGAGCAGAAAGCACATGCTTACCCCCACGAAATGTCTGGCGGACAGGCCCAACGGGTAATGATCGCCATGGCGCTTGCAATGCGTCCTGAGCTCCTGATCGCAGATGAGCCTACTACAGCGCTTGACGTGACTATCCAGGCACAAATTCTGGACTTGTTGCGGGATTTGCGTAGCCAGCTGAACACGGCTGTGATCCTGATCACTCATGATCTGGGGATTGTAGCTGAAATTGCTGATTGGGTCGCTGTAATGTATGCCGGCCTAATTGTCGAACAGGCCAGCGTGACAAAATTATTTGAAGAGCCTCTCCATCCTTACACATTGGGGCTGATTAATTCAATCCCGGTTCTTGGGGAGGTCAAACACCGCCTGAATGTTATTGAAGGGGTTGTGCCAAATCTGATTGATCTACCCCCGGGGTGCCGTTTTGCCCCGCGCTGCCAGACACGCATAGAGCATGAATTATCTATCTGCTTTGAACAGGACCCGGACCTGGAACCAGCGCAACCTGATCACATAGTGCGATGCTGGTTGTACCATAACAGCGAGGCACACATAGCGCCGATATCCCATAGGTGAACCATATCGTTGGTGCGCTAACAATATTTCGAAAGAGCAGTAAATAACATGGTGACAGATAAAAATAACGGAACCAGCAAAGACCTGGTGAAAGTTCAAGACCTGGTGAAACACTTCCCAGTGCGTGGCGGTGTTTTACGGCGAATTGTTGATTGGGTGCAGGCTGTAGATGGGGTAAGTTTTACAATTCGCCAGGGTGAAACCCTAGGATTGGTCGGCGAGTCCGGTTGTGGCAAATCCACGGTCGGACGAACAATTCTCCACTTGCTCGAACCCACCAGTGGCACCGTGGAATTCAATGGCGCTGATGTCTTTGGTCTTAAGAAACATGAAATGAAGTCCTTACGGCGAAACATGCAGATCATCTTTCAGGATCCATACGCCTCTCTGAACCCTCGCAGGCCGATTAGCGATTCGATCATGTCTGGCCTGAAAATTCACAAAATTGGCACGCCAAATGAACGTGCAGAAATGGTCATGGAAATGCTCCATCGGGTCGGTCTGGAGGAATATCACGCCCATCGCTACCCGCACGAATTTTCCGGCGGACAGCGGCAGCGCATCGGTATTGCTCGGGCTATCGTATTGAATCCAAAGTTCATTATCTGTGATGAGCCAGTATCGGCATTGGACGTCTCGATCCAGTCCCAGGTGCTCAATCTCTTGCAAGACCTGCAAGAGGAATTTGGATTAACCTATTTGTTCATCGCCCATAATCTTTCGGTGGTGGAACATATTTCAGATCGTGTGGCAGTGATGTACCTGGGGAAAATCGTGGAACTGGCCACAAGAATAGAGCTATTCCGCAATCCTCTGCACCCATATACCCAGGCGCTAATGTCAGCAATCCCTATTCCAAAACCCAACCTGGAACGCGAACGCATTATTTTACAAGGCGAGGTCCCCAGTCCACAAAACCCACCCTCGGGGTGCCATTTTCACCCACGCTGCCCGGTGGTGATGGAACAGATGTTCTTTAGAAGAGCCTGAATTTGTGGAAATTAATGAAGACCATTGGGTTGCATGTTTTCATGTGAACAATAATGCAAAAAAAGCTGCCTAATCTAAGTAGAATATGCATAGGTGATTGGAAAAATCTACAAGCATCTGGCGAATTGCGAGCTGCCATAGAGCTAGGCAATACGTCCACCCAGTAATGAGAACGGATGATTAATCGGGAACTATCTACATCATTAGATTTTCTATAGAGGACTACATCAATGCCTATACCTGCTGAAATCCTATATCTGACGGAGTCTGATGTCCAACAAACATTGACAGTTGCCGAAGCAGTCGATCTCGCAGAGAAAGGGATCAAGGCGGATGCGTTTGGACATGTAAATGGTGATAAATTCTACATGAACGTCAACGAGGATGGTTTCATTAAACCCTTCTCGGGCTACTTAGCTGGTGAGGAGTACGCCTTCGTCAAAACCTTCAGCTATTTCCCCACGAACCCGGAAAATTTCAACCGTCCCACGACTTCTTCAATTGTGATCCTGCTCGATGCTGAAACTGGGCTGCCCGCGTGCTTCATGGAGGCCGGCTGGGTGACAGGATTGAAAACGGCTGCCTCCACTGCGGTAACAACAGCTTACCTGGCGCGCCCAGAGTCGGAAACGCTGACCATTTTTGGAGCCGGAACCTTGGGGCGTTTGCATCTGCTCGCTGTAGCAGAGCGTTTTAAACTCAAACAAGCTTTTTTCGTGGATATATTGCCGGAAGTCGCTGAAGCCTGCGCAGCAGAACTCGAACCAGTTTTGGGCTTCCAAGTCAAGGCTGTAACTTTAGAAGACCGAGAGAACGCAGTGCGAAAATCAGATGTCATTTTCACCGTTACTACAGGTTCCCAAGCGCTTGTTGAGCACTCTTGGTTGAAACCGGGGGCATTCGTTGCTCGCTTAGGTTCATACCAGGAAGTTGATCATGATGTCATAATTAAAACAGATAAAGTGATCGTAGATCGATGGAAATACGTAAGTCCGCGAATACCCGAGATTGTGGAATTGGTGGAGAAAGGTCAGTTTTCTTTCGATGATGTTTATGCCGAATGGCCAAATATTGTCGCCGGAAAAGCGCCCGGTCGAGAATCTGCAGAGGAGATCATTCTATATATAGCTCTGGGCATCTGGGGAGAGTATGCAGCCATCCTGCCGGAGGTTTACCGACGGGCGAAATCGCTGGGTTTAGGGCAAGGTTTGCAATGTTCACACTGATCAAAGTTCAGCAAATGAAATCATAGCCAGCATATGAAGTATATCTAGTAATAAGGAGAGTCGCATGAGTATACAAGGAACGAAAACCAAGGCGTTATTTCAGAAAGCAAAAGCAGTTATGCCCCACGGAGTAAATTCTAACTTCCGCTATTGGGGCGATGATGACACGTTGGTCATCACGCGTGGTGAAGGCACCTATGTATGGGATGCGGATGGAAAACGCTATATTGATTATCGCTTAGGATTTGGACCAATTATATTGGGGCATGCCTATCCTGCAGTCGTGAAACGAGTTCAAGAAGCGATTCAGGAAGGCACCATCTTTGCCTGGACTACACCGGGGGAAATCGAGCTTTGTGAGCGTATCACACGTATGTGTAAAGTGGATAAGGTGCGCTTAACGAACACCGGCACCGAGGCTACGATGCATGCCTTACGGATCGCCAGGGCTTACACGGGGCGAGAAAAGTTCATCAAGTTCGAGGGACAGTATCATGGGATGGCTGATTACTTCATGTTCAGCACAGCCTCTTCTAATCCTGGATCCCTGGGATCAAAGCGCAGTCCGATCAATTCTCCAAACACATCCGGAATCCCAAAGGGCATCAACCAGTATGTCATCAATCTGCCCTTTAACGATTTTGAACGTTTGGAAGAAACGATCCATGCGAAATGGGGCGACATAGCTGCAATTTTCGTTGAGCCCATCCTAGGAAATGCCGCCGGCATTCGACCCGTACCGGGCTTTCTCGAGAAAATGCGGGAGCTGTGTGATAAGTATGGTATTGTGTTAGTTTTCGATGAAGTAAAAACTGGCTTTCGGATTGCGAATGGTGGGGCACAGGAGATTTTCAACATCCAGGCTGACTTAGTGACATATGCTAAATCATTGGGAAATGGGTTTCCGATTGCTGCGATAGCTGGAAAAGAAGATGTCATGATGACAATTCAACCCGGGGCGATGGCCCACGGCGGAACATATTCTGGAAATGTAGTTGGAACTGCAGCTGCCATTGCTACCCTTGAAATACTCGAGACTGAGCCTATCATCGAGACAATCAACCAGCGGGGCAATGCACTTATGACAGGGATCGGTGAGATTTTGACCGAAGCTGGTATCCCACATGCTGTGACAGGCGTTCCATCCATGTTTGGGATGGTATTAGGTAATGACCAGGTACCTCATGATTTTCGAGACTATTTTAAAGGAGATGGCGAACTCTACGAAGAGATCGCCCTGGAATTGATCCATAGAGGTGTACAGCCAGATGGCGACGCCCGTGAACCATGGTTCTTATGCTACTCACTGAGCGAAGAGGATGTGAACGAAACCCTGAACATATTCAATGATTCGGTCAAGGCCACAAAGAAGTGACTTTACAGATAGTTGCTTATTATCTCTAAGAGCCATTTTAGGTCCGGATATAAAGACCTAACGATGTGAGGTGAAAATCAAACAAATTCGTTGGAGAGTATCCATGCGGGTCTTAGTACCAGGCGGGTTAGGGGCAGTTTGGAGTATTGTTGATCTTAGATGAAGTGATGAGCGGATTTGGGCACAAAGGAAAGTGGTTCGCAGTTGACAATTGGGATATTTTCCCGGATATCATCACGATGTCCAGGAGGTAAATTCCTACGTGAGAATAGATATTGGATTAACGAACATTGACCAGGCTTTGGGCATCATAGATGCCGCAATAGATACTATATTTTGATACCAAAAAAACGGAGAAAAAAATATATGAATACTGAAGCACTGAAGAATTACTACGGAGGCCATTGGGTGGCCGCAACATCAAATGAAATATTACCAGTTCATAACCCTGCCACGAATGAGATCATCGGGCAAGTGCCGCTGACTCCTCCTGAGCAGGTTGACCATGTCGTCCAGGCAGCCCGCACCGCTTTTGATAGTTGGCGGCGTACACCCGCAGCCAACCGGATCCAACCGCTCTTTAAGCTCAAAAACCTGCTGGAAGAACATTTTGATGATATTGCCCGTTTGATTTCGACTGAAAATGGAAAAACTTTGGGCGAATCTGGTGGTGAGATGCGTCGAGCTATTGAGAACGTCGAGGTTGCCTGCGGTATCCCACTAATGATGCAGAGCCAGTTTTCCGAGGATATTGCCAGCGGCATCGACGAATTTATGATCCGCCAACCAGTAGGCGTGGCCGCCATAATTGCGCCCTTCAACTTCCCGGGCATGATCCCATTCTGGTTTTTGCCATATGCGGTCGCCACCGGCAATACGGTGGTTATCAAACCATCAGAGCGCTGCCCGATGACGATGCACAAGATTGCTCCCTTGTTTGAGGAAGCTGGATTTCCTCCAGGCGTGATCAATGTGGTCTACGGTGGACCCGATACAGTAAATGCTCTGCTAGACCATCCTGAAATAAATGCGGTCAGTTTTGTCGGTTCTACACCGGTGGCGCGCCATATCTATGGGCGCAGCGCGGCAAATGGGAAACGTGTCCAGGCACAAGGTGGGGCAAAAAATCCATTGGTGATCATGGCTGATGCTGATGTCGAAATGACTACCAAGATTGTGATCGATTCCGTTTTTGGGAACGCTGGTCAACGCTGTCTGGCTGCAGCAACCATCATTCTGGTGGGTGACGCTAAAGACATATTTCTGCCCGCATTCCGAGAAGCAGCTGCGGATAGGATTGTCGGCTGCGGCCTGGATGATGGGATTCAAATGGGTCCTGTCATTACACCTGAATCCAAGACCCGCATTCAGGGAATTATCGATCAGGGCCTTCAGGAAGGGGCAGAAATGATCCTGGATGGACGCAAAGCATCTATTCCTGGTTACGAAAATGGGAATTTCTTGCGTCCCACCATTCTGGCGAATGTTGCTCCCGAAAGTATTGTCGCTACGACCGAGATATTTGGCCCGGTGATGGCAGCACAGTCTGTAAAGGACTTGGGTGATGCCATCGAGCTGGTTAACTCACGCCAATACGGTAATATGGCCTGTATATTCACCAGCAGTGGCGGCGCCGCCCGTCGTTTCCGTTATGAGGCCCAGGCGGGAAACGTTGGTATCAATATCGGTGTAGCGGCACCGATGGCCTTCTTCCCATTCAGTGGCTGGAAGGACAGTTTTTTTGGTACCCTTCACGGACAGAGCCGACATTCCGTTGAGTTCTACACGCAGACCAAAGTGGTTGTTGAACGCTGGCTCAAAGAATGGTCAAGAGAGTTTTAGGAGACGAGCGAGGTGGCAGTCACTTTTACGAAACATTTCTGGGACAACGAAGTGACTGTCACTGGATTTACGCACGCACCGAGGACATAATCCCATAGGAGAAAAAATGTATTCGCAAACACCAGACATCATCCCATTTTCATCGAGGAATAAGATGGCGGTGTTCAAACCATCTGAGCTCGATACAATTCGAAATGGCACATTTAGGCTTTTATATGAGACAGGAGTGTATTTCCCAAGTGATAGAGCTCTCTCGATCTTTGCCGATCATGGTGCAAAAGTGGATTGGGAGACTCAAATTGTGCGGATCCCACCAGAACTTGTTAAGTCCGCAATGTCGACTGCCCCACGTAGTTTTGTGTTGGGAGGTCGCGAAGAAAGATTTGATTTAACACTCGATGGCAGCAAAACCTATTTGAGCACAGATGGTTGTGGAGTGCACGTTGTTGATTTGGAAACGCGCCAGCAGCGTGCCTCACGAAAAGACGATGTCGCCATGATGGCGCGCGTATCTGATGCTTTGCCTTTGATCAGCTTTTTCTGGCCTTTGGTCAGTGCTCAAGATCATGGGATTACCGCCCCGTTACATGAATGTCATGCTGGGTTGACGAATACCTTGAAACATGTACGCGGCGGAACAACTATGGATCCAAGTCTTGCTCCTTATCTTGTCGAGATGACTACCGTGGTTGCTGGAAACGAGGAGATTAGGCGGCGCAGACCTCCGATAAATGCGAATATATGCACAATAGCACCTTTAGGCCATGATGAACATGGCATTGAAACAGCCCTGGTTTACGCAGAAGCAGGGATCCCAACAAGTTTTATGGCAATGCCAACGCTGGGGTCAACCGCTCCGGCATCGATTCTCGGCGCAATTGCCGTTGGAGATGCAGAAGTAGTCAGCGCCATGGTTCTAATGCAGTTGGCGCACCCAGGTGCACCTGTATTCCACTCCATCATACTTTCTCTTATGGATCCACGTACTGGTGGCTATATCGGTGAAACCCCAATCGCCTCTGCGGCCGTCGTGCAGCTTGCGCATGCATGGGAAGTCCCTAGTCTCGGCGGCGGCTCCACCTCCAGTGATGCACATGATATTAGCTGGGAGTCTGGCACAGATGGCGGTTTTGGAGCCGCTCAAATCCCCCTCGCGGGTGGTGAGGTCTGCGGCTACTTGGGGATGTTGGGAACTTCTATGATCTTGTATCCTGAACAGATTATCTTGGAGCATGAAACCTGCTTGCATGTATATGAAGTATTCGAGGAATATGAATTTAATGAGCTCGATATGGCGCTGGATGTGATCAATAAAGTTGGTCCGCGCGGTCATTATCTGCGCGAAAAACACACTCGCTCTCATATCCGGGATTTCCGCTATTCGCCGCTGCTGCGAAAAGTGGACGAGCACGGCAATCCACGCTTGCCCCGAGATGTGGCGCTAGAACAATTCAAAAAGATTTATGCTACTCACCAACCTGAGCCTTTACCTGATCGGGTACAGGGAGAATTGGAGCGAATTTTAGCGGCCGCCGACCAAGAAGCCAAAAAACTGGGAACCTAATATGGAAAAAGATGCCTCGACATCAGAGAACTCGACGATCAAGCTCCCAACCCATGCCAAGGTTGTCATCATTGGGGGCGGTGTGATTGGTTGCAGCGTCGCATATCACTTGGCTAAACTTGGCTGGCGGGATGTAGTCCTCTTAGAGCGGTCCCAACTTACCGCAGGCACGACCTGGCACGCGGCAGGATTAGTTGAAGCCGGTGGATTTTTTAGTGCGACCACGATTGAGATGGCAAAATATACTTTGAAGCTGTACAGCGCTCTGGAAGGTGAGACTGGATTATCAACGGGTTATAACCCTGTTGGGATGCTTGAATATGCCACTTCCCCCTCTAGATTGGAAGAATTGCACCGTATAGCTGCTTTTGACCGCTTTTTCGGTGTTCCGATGGAAAAGACCTCTGCAGAACAAGTCAAACTCTTGTGGCCGCTGGTCAACAACGATGATATTCTGGCTGGTTTTTTTACGCGCAAGGATGGCCGCGTAAATCCAGTCGACGTGACAATGGCGTTAGCAAAAGGCGCTCGTATGGGTGGCGTCCAGATCATTGAAGAAACAACGGTCACCGGTATTACGAAAGAAGGCCGGCGAGTGACCGAAGTCATCACCAACAAGGGGGATATCCATGCCGAGTATGTGGTGAACTGTGCGGGTATGTGGGCGCGTGAGATCGGAAAATTAGCAGGTGTTAGTGTTCCCTTGCAACCAATAGAACATTACTACCTGATCACTGAACCAATCGATGGAGTAGACGCAGATTTACCAGTTTTGGTAGATCTCGACAAATATGCTTACTACCGGGAGGAGACAGGTGGATTGCTCCTTGGTTTATTCGAGCCAGTTTCAGCCCCGTGGGGATTGAATGGGATCCCAGAAAATTTTAGCTTTGGGGAGATTACCCCCAATTGGGACAGGATGATGCCCTATATTGAAGAAGCCATGAAGCGCATCCCGGCCTTAGAGAACGCTGGGATTCACAAGTTTTTCTGCGGGCCGGAGAGCTTCACACCAGATTTGGCCCCGATAATGGGGCAAGCACCAGAACTAGACAATTTCTATGTTGCAGCAGGGTTCAACTCACTTGGGATTCTACTCGGCGGAGGAGCTGGAAAAGTGTTGGCACAATGGATCGTCGATGGTGTGCCGGATGTTGATGTGACGGAGATTGACATCGCGCGCATGCTCCCCTTCCAAAATACGCCCAAGTACCTGGAAGACCGGGCAGTTGAATTACTTGGATTCATGTTTGAAGAAGGGTACCCGAATAAACAATTCAAAACCGCCCGTAATGTGCGAAAATCAGCGTTCTACGACCGATTGGTTGCGGCCGGCGCCTATTTTGGATCCTATGCCGGGTGGGAGTATCCCGATTGGTTTGCACCTGAAGGGGTTGAACCAAAAGTGGAGTACTCGTGGGGACGGCAGAATTGGTTCGAATATAGTGCTGCAGAACACCGTGCTGTTCGCGAAGGTGTCGGCATGCTGGATTACTCGGTTATGGGTAAACTGTTGGTCCAAGGACGCGATGCCGAAAAACACCTCAACTGTATCTGTGCAAATAATGTAGCTGTGCCAGTAGGCCGGTGTGTCTACACCCAGTGGCTGAACAAACATGGCACGATCGAAGCTGATTTAACCGTCACAAGGCTTGCAGAAGATCAATTTCTCGTTCTCACAGGTGATGGCACCATAACAGCGGTTCAGGCCTGGTTAAGGCGTAATATCCCTGTTGATGCACATGTTTTCGTGACAAATATCACTTCAGCTTACAGCGTGCTGAATATCCAAGGACCAAAATCACGTGAGCTATTGAGCCGGGTTACACATGCTGATCTAACCAACGAGTCCTTCCCCTTCCTTTCCATGCAGGAGATTGACATTGGCTATGCGTTGGTCAAAGCTATCCGTATTACTTATGTCGGCGAGTTGGGTTGGGAACTTTATATCCCCACCGAGTTTTCCCTGCACGTTTTTGATACCCTTTTGGAAGTCGGAAAAGATGTCGGGCTGAAATATTTCGGGCTGCAAGCACTTGACACCTTACGTCTGGAAAAGGCTTATCGAGATTATGGCAATGATATCGACAATACGGACACGCCCTTAGAAGTCGGGTTGGGTTACTTTGTAGATTTCGATAAACTAGGTGGTTTCATCGGCAGGGATGCACTCCTGCGGCGAAAAGAGGCTGGCCTAAAATACCGCATGGTGCAGTTCTTATTGGACGATCCGTATCCCCTGCTGCATTACGGCGAGATCATCTACCGGGACAGCAAACCGGTTGGTTATATTATGTCAGGCGGATACGGACATACTTTAGGCGGGGCAGTAGGGGTTGGGCCCGTTGAGAATGACGGGGAAATTGTAACACTGGACTATATTAATAGCGGTTACTATGAGATCGATGTCGCGGGTGTGCGTTACCCGGCCAAGGTCTCCCTCAAACCGATGTATGACCCAGGGCTAAAAAGAGTACGCTGCTAACTATCAACCCAGGACCATTTCATAGAATATTAAAGACTAATAGAGTTACCAGGGAAATCAAGCAGGGCTGACCAATAAATCGGGTCAGCCCTTTGCATGCAAAAGAATGCTATAAATTTGGGTTTACTCCACACAATGAATAAACCTATACCCCCAGCTGATCTGCTACCCAGTCCAGATCTAGTTCGTGTAACTTGGAGCGAGTAGGAATACCCGTCTTGACTTCCCAACCACACATTTCGTAGTATGTATCCAATGCGGCATCGAATTCTTCACGGTCAATCTTCCACCCATCGCTCACACCGCCCTTGAGCGGTTTGAAGAGCTTTTCTGGAAGCACATCTGATTTCCGGTCAATGCCTTCGCGTGCATTGAAGGCACGCATCATATTGATCCGCCGCTCGCCTACCTTTTGGAGTTCCTCAAAACTCACATCATCCCAGCCTGTAACTGTACGCACAGCTTCAACCATATCTTCCGGACCGTATAGCTGCCACGCTGGGCCATAAACGAACTGGCACAAGTTCAGGCTGTCCATCGCACTGTACATGCGCTGCGAAGCCGCCGTGAAGCGAATTTTCTCGTCGCTTAACGAGCGGGCTTCTTGCGCCTCGCCGAAGCCAAGTACAGCCATGCGATCTGTATAGTACTCCAGATCGGCTTCGATAACCGGGTCGTGTTCGTGGCTCTGGTGATCCGCACCGAAAGGATTTGTAGCGTATATAATCGCTAACGACCGTTTCACTTGGGGCATATGAGCCGGGGCTTCCTGTCCTTTGAAAGTGATCAGGAACGCTTCGGTACCGCGCCCAATCTTTTTGGCGGCACGCTTGGAGCCTTCAGCCAGCAAATCCCCGAAGCCATCGCGTTTGGCGATTTTCTCTGTCAGCTTGACCATCGACGCGGCGTTACCCCAGGTGAGATCCAATCCATCCGTGTCTTCAAGGGTCAGTTTACCCTCGTTGAAGGACTCGAATGCCCAGGCGATAGTCGCCCCGCAAGAAATGGAATCCATGCCATATTTGTTGCAAATCTCATTGGCTTTGGCGATTGCTGGCAGATCGTCGATTGCGCAGTAATTACCAAAAGTTGAGGTCGTTTCGTATTCCGGCCCACCGTAGTGCGGATCGACTTTGTACGCCCCCTCGGTAATTTCGACCACGCGCTTGCAGCGTACAGTACAAGCGTAGCAGGTATCTCGTCCTGCGCGGTCTTGCTTGCCTTCGGTAGCGCCTCTCAGGATGGTATCGTACATGGTCGTACCGTCGAGGGCTTCCCACCCATCAAATACACCGCTGGTGTAGTTGTAAGAAGGCAACGATCCAATGGATTGGTTCGAGCCAGTAGTCTCTGCTGTGCCGTATTTTCCCAACCCTGCAATATCCGAATCCGCAAAATTGGCCGCTCCCCATTTTGCCAATCGTTTAAGACCAGCTTTATCGGCGATACTTGGGCGTTTTTTACCACGCACAGCAACAGCTTTCAAGTTCTTAGAACCCATCACTGCTCCCATACCCGTGCGCCCATTGGCCCGGTTTGACATGCTGAAAATGCCGGCAAACCGCACACTGTTTTCCCCCGCGGGACCGACTTGCAGGACTTCAATCTTATCGTCACCCAGCTCCTCTTTTATGCTCGCTTCGGCATCACCGGTGATCTTTCCCCACAGGTGTGTAGCATCGCGCAGTTCGTATTCGCCATCGTGGATCCACAAGTAGACAGGCTTCTCGGCCTTGCCCTTAATCACAATAGCATCAAATCCAGAGAACTTGAGTTCGGCGGGCCAGAAACCTCCACCTTGTGAATCGCCAATCGCTCCAGTAAGTGGTGATTTTGCGGCAGCGGTCATGCGGCTCTGGCCAGAGATAGCCGTGCCTGTAAGGACGCTGAGCGCCAGCACCAGGACGTTTTCTGGGCCGAGCGGGTCTACCCCAGCAGGCATTTCTTTTAGCAGGTAATGCATCGCCATCGCACTGCCGCCCATGTATTTCCGGTAGAAGGCTGTACCGGGTTCTTCAACGCTGAACTGACCGCTGGTGAGGTCTATATGCAAGATTTTTCCGTTATACCCATGAGCCATTGGTTTCTCTCCTTCTCTTCTTATTTACTTGAACGTAAGGGTGCTCTAACCGCCGCTAACCGATGAAAACAGCTTTACTTCGTCCCCATCTTGTAATTGTCGCGATTTATCTGTTTCGTGAACACCGTTCACACTGATTACTACTTTGCGCTCGATGCCAAGCTCATTTAGGATATCCGTAAGTGTTGCTCCTAATTCAAGCTGCAGGACCGTAAGCCCCTGGGTTTCGGGGGGGAGCTTCTCTCGTAAGATTGAATAAAGCTGCAGGTGAACTTCCAACGATACCTCTGCACTTACAAACTGCTATATCTTTTCCAGTCCTTCAAAATCTGGCAGGAAGCATTTCTGCCATTATTGCCGGTCACACCTACACCAGGGTGGTTTGCAGTATTACCATTACTCAAGTATAAACCATCGATTGGAGTATGGTATCGTACTTATCCTGGAATCGGTCGCATCCACGTGAATTGGTTTAGGGTCATTTCTCCTTGTCTCTCGCAGTTCATCCCAATTACCTTCACTCAATGAGTTCGTCCAGTGCCTTCATCAATGTTACAAGCAGGATATCAGCATGTTCTTTCTGAAACATAATCGGAGGACGGATTTTTAGGGTCGGGTAGTGCTGCCCGGTGGTTCCTATAAGAACGCCGTTCTCACGCATATGATTCATGATGCGGTCAGCCATTTCTGGGTCAAGCGTGCCATCAGTCTTAACGATATCTATGCCCTGGAGCAGTCCCGAACCGTGTAGTTTCCCAATCACAGGATAAACCTTCTTTAGTAGTGCAAAACGCTCTCTCAGATATTGGCCGATTTCAAGCGCATTAAGCTGCAACGCTTCCTTTTCCATCACCTCAAGTACAGCCAATCCCGCTGCACAGGATACAGGGTTACCACCGAAGGTATTGAAGTAACCCATTTCAATAGCGAGGGCTTCGGCAATCTCCGGGCGGGTTACCAAAGCAGCAATTGGATGTCCATTGCCCATTGGCTTTCCCAAGGTCACAATATCGGGTATCACATCATCGAATTGAAAACCCCAAAAATGCTGGCCGAGGCGCCCAAAACCCCCCTGGACTTCATCAGCAATACAAAGTCCACCGGCTGCACGTGTCTCTGTAAAAAGTGTGTTGAGATAAGCTTTTGGCGAGGTGTAAATGCCATCACTAACGAAAGCTGTATCTAAGATCAGCATCGCCGGCTGATGCCCATGCTCGCCCAAGGCCTTGATCGCACTACCTATGCCGGAATCAGGCTTGTGGAAAGTGGTATCTGAGGTGGGCGCGTATAGAGTCTGCACATGCGATGGCAACTTCTTTTGCGGAATTGTTTCGGTGCTAAACTGAGTAGTGGCGGCAGCGCTGCCGTGATATGAGAATTTGGTAATCAGAACGCCGCTGTTGCCAGATACGAGTTTCGACATCTGCCAGGCAAGCTCGTTGGCTTCAGACCCGGTACACACAAACATGCAGACGCTGAGCGGCTCCGGCATCCGTTTGGTAATCTGCTCTGCCAGCTCAAGGATATGTCCGTGCATATAGCGTGTGCTGGTATTCAGTCGCTGCGCCTGGTTAGTAATTGCTTTCACTACATGTGGGTGACAGTGGCCAACATGGGCGACATTATTGTATGCATCAAGGTAACGGTTGCCATCACCATCATATAACCAGACACCTTCGCCGCGCACAATATGCAGTGGGCGTTCGTAGAACAGGTACGCGCAAGGGCCTAGCAGACGAGCCCTACGCAACAAATGGGATTGGAGTGTTTCCTTTGCATCTTTTGGCACCGAATTCACTTCCTCCACTTCCCATAAACCACAGACCCGGAAGAATTTCCTAGTAACATCTGCCGGGTTCTGGGCGCGCCATGCCTCTAGTGTGAGCCACGTCTGTTCGATACCCCCGGTAATGTACTCACTATTACTCGGATGGATAGTCACTCGCCAGGATGCGATTACGTTCAGCATTGTCAAACGTGCTGCTATCAGGTCATATAGGATTCGCAGCTCTGCGTCTTCAAGCGGAATCATCTCGTTGTAACCAGCGATGATTTCCGCTGCCGCTCCTACAGGATTAGCCTGCCCACGAAGCATCGGTGCGATGGTGGTGGCCAAATCGTTGATCAGGAGTGTATGAGTCATATCCCCAAAGTCAATAATACCAACAATGCAACCGGGATCATTCTCTGCCACGAGGATATTATCAGGCACGAAGTCATTGTGAACAATCTGCGCCCGTAGTTTTGGTATAAGGGGGAGCACATTCCGATCAAAGCGATCCAGGAAGTAGCTGACCAGTTCGTGATGATTTTCATCAGTAATATGGGGCAAATACTGTCTGAGTTTTGCAGTATGCTTCAAGTCCCATAGCAGGTCATAATCCGCTGCAGGATGGAAAAAACCGCGTAAATCCAGAACGAGCCGGGCCAGGCACGATCCCATCGGACGGAGCAGTGTAGGTTCGGTGGGGTCGTCCTGCGGAGGAGCACCCGATAAGTAGGTTAGTAAACGTACACAGTGTTTTGTGCCACTCTCAGCTTGAATCTGCTCGATAGCCATCCCGTTTCGAGACAGTACGACTTCGGGAACGGGTAATTCGGGGTTTACTATGGCGATATGTTCCAGGGCCTTGAGCTGCATATCAATGACCGCGGGATCCTCAGCGCTGTTGGCAATTTTTATTACAAATTGTTCCCCGTCTTCCGTGCTGATACGGATGTTCTGGTCTCGCTCACTGTCGAGCGGAAACAGTTTACCGGTTAGCCCGAACAGCTTGTCGGCGAATTCTTTCACTTGTTCTATGGTAAAACCTGGAGAATGGGTCTTCAATAGATCATCTTGATAAAGGTTATTTTTCGCGGTAGACATACCATATCTCCATATGACAAAAGCGTTTGAAGGTAAATTCTAAGTACAATCGTCAAACATCTGGCGGTACTCCCTATCTTCCATCGTTTTGTTCACCTGCACGGCGTTTTACACCTGACAATTCGCTTTGCTCCAACTGAAATGCTAAATAACGAGCCGCTTTGCTCTCGGTACAGCTGAATCAGTTGTTATCGGGATTGGGTCGCATTTATATAGCGGCTAGCTATGTATTTATATCCTTCTGGCATTGCAACCACTCCGGGTCGCGGGCATAACCCAGCTTATTAAAAAGTGCCTGCATCGGGTAATTTTGAATAGCGGTACAGGTCTTCAGGACCGGATAGCCATGTTCTCTGGCATAAGCAATTCCACGTAACTGCATCGCAAGACCAATGCCTTGCCTCCGATAAGCCCGTCGGACCCCTAGCAACCCGCCCAGCAGCACATCACTATCAGGGTCTTTGCCCAATTCTCTCAAACCAACGTACTCATCGCCAAGCGCAGCGATGAAGTAGGCATCGTGCAGGATGGTGGGACCGTTCAATCCCCATTTTACCCATTCATCAAAGCCCTGTTTTTCTTTCTGAAAATCTTCTTGTGGCACGTCTTTGAATGCTTCCCAGTACAGCGCATGAATTTTTCTGTCACGGTCAGGGTCGAATTCCATTTCGCGCAGGGTTTTGATGACGATTCCCTTACCCTGAAGGTTCCCCTCGAGATCCGCGTATGGGCTGGGGTCGAAGGATGCAATATCAAGATGGACGGGGGTCTCACGAAATGCTTCGTAGAAACCGCGCTTCTGCAGAAAGGGGAAACCCTGTGGCAGGTTTGTGAAAGCATCGGCGCGAAGGACACGCGGATCAAAGGTCTGCAGATCAGCCATGATTTGATCATAAAGTACCGTTCCAAACCCCTGCTGATGATAGTTCGGGCTGACTTCAACATTAATATTGAATCTCTGCGGGTGATATTCAAAGATATTTTGCCCATAGGATCCAAAGCCGACAACGTCTCCGATCTTTGACGGCCACCCAGCGCTTGTACTTGCACTTGGGGTTGCTGTTTCGATTAGCTTCCGCCCAACCTTCCGGCGTTCGAGGCCGTTCCGGCCAAACAATGTTCAAGCTATTGTGAATGTTTACTATAGCCGGGTAGTCCTCTGCTGTGAAAATGCGGATATTCATCTTTTCCATTCTCAACAATACTCACACAAGTTAAATTGATAGCGATCCAACCTGATTATATGCTCATCCCCTCCATACACCCAATTTTTCAAGTGCTTGTAACTAATTTCCATGCCTCAATAGATCGAATTGAGGTTAGCGAATAAAACCTCAATAATATGTTTTTATCCTACAAGAAAAACATCTTTCTATGTCAATCCCTTCTAGTGTCACACGGGCATCAGAATGCATCTCGATCAGCTTATTGAGCTTACGCTTTTTATCTTCAACGTCGATTACAAACAGCCCTCATTGACTCAGATCATAATTTTGCGCTCAATACCATGCTCCTCAAGGAGATGGGCAATTGCTGCTCCTTCGTATAACTGCAAGATAATACACCTTTTCGATTTTAGGAGAGCATTTCTCTTAGGACAGAGTAGATTTGCAGTTGAACTACCCCAGTTTCGTTTTGTGCCGATATTTTTAAGAACGAACTCTAATACCTTGAGGATCATACATCGGTCGCAGCGAAGCCCTGGCGGGATAACGCTCACCGGCAATATCAATCTCGTAGCTACCACTATTTATGAAATCCGCGGATGCGCCATCTTCGTTCTCAACGAAGCCCATCCCAATAGCACCACCGAGCGTAAAACCATACGCACCGGTTTGTAAATAACCAACGATCACCCCATCCCGGTAGATAATTTCGTTCCCGTACAGGAGTGGTTCCGGATCGTTTAGCATGAATTGGACCATTCGATATTTCAGAAGACCGATTTCTTTATGTTGTACGAGTGCGTCTCTGCCAATAAAACCGCCTGGTTTGTCGAATTTTACAACAAAGCCAAGACCTGCCTCAAGGGGAGTATCCATATTATCCATATCATGACCGTACTCTCGGTAGGCTTTCTCAATTCTGAGGGAATTCAGAGCCTGGAAGCCCGCGTGCTTTAGACCCAGATCTAGACCAGCCTCAACGACGGTCTCGTACACATGGGCAGAAAACTCAGTTGGGACATATAGTTCAAAACCCAATTCGCCTTCATAGGTAACCCGCATTGCGTGTACTAGCGCATAGTTAATGTCAACCTCTTTAGCAGTCATGTAGGGAAATGCTTCTTTCGATACGTCAGCTGTTGTAACCCGCCGCATAAGTTCACGAGATTTGGGTCCCTGGATATTCAGAAGCGTGTACCCAGAAGTCATATCGGTGACAAAAACGTGGGACTCATAGGGGATATGCTTTTTCAACCACATGAGGTCATGGGTATAGAAATCACCTGCACTGACGATGAAGTATTTGTCCTCTGCCAGACGGGTAACGGTTAAGTCCGCTTCCATCCCGCCGCGCTCATTCAGCCATTGTGTGTAAACAACTTTGCCAACGGGAACAGCGACATCATTTGCGCAAATATTATTCAAAACCTTTTCTGCATCGCGGCCCTGCACTAAAAATTTCGACATGGAAGTGACATCCATGAGGATCACATCTTCACGGCAGGCTTTATGCTCCGCTGCCAGGTATTCAAACCAGTTCTGCCTACCCCAGGTGTACTTTTCGATCTTGGCTTCGACGTCCCTAGGGGCGTACCAGTCAGGGATTTCCCAACCCATGCCTTCGGTAAAGAATGCGCCGGCGTTTACTAGTTGCTCATGGATGGCGGTCTTGCGAATGTTACGGGCGGTCTCCATGGTTGTATTGGGAAAGATAAGATGATATTGCCAACCCAAGGTCTCCACCGTACGGTCTGTCAAGTATTTCTGATTGCCCTGGAAGGGGAAGCATCGAGCGATGTCGATATGCAAGGATTCAACCGGACAATATCCATCTACAATCCACTGGGCCATAATCTTCCCGACCCCACCACCTTGTAGAATACCTAAGGAGTTCAGCCCGGCTGCAACATAGAAGTTCTTTAGTTCTGGGGCCTCGCCAAGGAGCGGACCTCCATCAGGTGTAAAGCTCTCCGGACCGCAGAAAAACTTATGAATTCCAGCACTTTGGAGTATGGGAACACGCTCCATGGCAATTTCAACGTATGGCATCATGCGGTCCCAATCAGGTTGTATCTCACCAAAGGAGAAATTTTTAGGAATGCCTTCTACCCCCCAAGGAGCAGCAACAGGTTCAAAAAAACCAACCAAAAGACCACCCACCTCTTCCCTGAAGTAGGCGAAACGGCCAAAATCTTCGATGATTGGTAAATCTGGATGCACGCCTTCGATTGGTTCAGTAAGTAAATAGTAATGCTCTGCTGCCTGCAACGGTATGTTGACCCCAGCAAGTTTTCCCAACTCGCGGCCCCACAAACCGGCACAATTAACTACAATCTCAGCTTCTATTTCTCCACTTTGAGTGACCACCCCTGTTACACACCCATCTTTTTGTTTAATTCCAATTACTTCGGTTTCCTCGAAAATCTGTACCCCACCCATACGAGCGCCTTTGGCCAGCGCCATCGTAAAGTCAACTGGATTGGCACGCCCATCTTCCGGCGTATAAAATCCGGCTAGAATATCGCTGGTTTTGGCGAGCGGCCACATCTCCTTAACTTCTGATGGTGAGATTTCATGATAATTGACCCCAAGTCTTCGAGCGGCAACAGCCATCCTGCGCCTCTCTTCCAGCCACTCTGAGGTACACGCCAGCTGTAGGTAACCAATCGGAGTAAATCCGGTTGGTTGACCGGTTTCCGCTTCAAGAGTTTTCATAAGCTCGATAGTGTAGGATGACATTTCAACACTTAGCTCATCCCCGCTGGGCGTCACGACCAACCCAGCTGCGTGCCATGTGGTCCCTGCTGTCAATTGGCTGCGTTCCAACAACACGACATCCAGCCAACCGAGTTTTGTTAAATGATAGGCCACGCTGCACCCAATCACACCACCTCCAATAATTACTACTTGCGCATGTGGGGGCAGTGATGCATTATCATGTTTATGCTGTTGATCCTTTGTCATTTCTTACTCCACCATAGACCGGACGATATTGTGGCTTTTGGATTATGATTTAGGACAAAGTAGCAGAAAAGCCCGTTCTATTATCTAATCCCTGAGCTCAGTCACTTCGCAAAAGTGGTGAATCTTGTGAATCAGCGCCTTGGCCAGCTTTAAACGGGTTTGGGGGCAGGCAGGTAGCGAAGTCCTTGATTATTATTGGCAGGAGATAGGAATGTATGTGACGCATACCGGGTATCTTGCCCAACACCTCGGTGATGAAATTGAACAGCTCTTCAATATTGCGTGCGCACAATGAGATGATAACATCCGTCTCACCAGTAGCGCAGGCCACGTAGCTCACTTGTGGAAATTCAGCAGTTTTTTCCGCTACTTGAAATAACTGCCCTGGTTCAGCTTCTATGACCACTTCGGCCATCACTCCATACCCAACCATCTCCGGGTTTACGACAGCACGGATGTTAATGCTGCCCTTCGCAATCAATGCATCGATCCGATTCGTAATGGTACGTGCTGAGACGTTGCCCATCCGCCGTCCAATCTCAACACTTGGCATTCGCCCATCTTTGTTCAGCAGAGCGATAATCTCCCAATCTATGTGATCAAGTTTATCCATTTACCCCAATCCATGCTAGAAGATTATCCCGAAAAATTATTTGCGGAATAATCACAGGATAACTTATACTTTCCGAAATGTCAATATTTTTACGTACTGATTTCTATATCGGATACTATATTCCATAATATTGTCATTAAACGAAACTAACATGTTATAATGTGCCTAAGGGTGTCCCGTCTTACATTATTTTGCCACATTACTAACCACTATGCCTGTTTTCCTGGACAGTGACAAACCGAAGGGAATGTTGGACACAATGCAAGTTGTGCCCCTCTCATTTATAATCGAGTGACTTAGGAGCATTAGACATGAACGACAGAGATAAAAACCACTTAATTGATAGGCTTGTTGAAACACACTCTTCCATTCGTACGGCAATTGAGGAAACCGATCTAGATATTTGTGTATACACTGATGCAGACTGGCGGATAAAGGATATTATCGGGCATATTGCGACTTGGGATCGCCAGGTTGCTAAATCCTTGAACGCCTTCAAGACAGGAACAGAATATTCCATTCCAGAGCTGGATGAGGATTCTTTCAACCAACAGCAGGTCTTAGAGGGACGAAAGATGACTGCTCAACAGGTTTTGATGGAATGGGAACAGGCGCGAAAGGATTTTATTGGGGCGGTTCAGGAAATTCCACTTGATCGATTTCCTGGTGATCTGCTCTATCCCTGGGGAGATGAACGTGGCGGCATTGCCAAGTTGGTTGAATATATGATCGATCATGAAATAGAGCATAGAGATGAAATTGTGAAGGCAATACAAGCTTCAAATAAAGATTGACATACCCATCAACTTCCTGTTGAGACAAAAAAACTCGTAACGGTAGAAAGAGAAATGGCAAATATCAGGCCAATTAGACCCAAGCTGCATCTAAATGTTCTCAGTGACAGAGCCGAGGTCGGGAACTCTTCATATCCTTGAGACGGTCGGTGTACACTTCCCTTCGGAGCGCGCCTTGCATATCTTTGCTGAACACGGAGGGCAGGTGGATTCGGAGGCTCAGATCGTACGCCTTTCACCTGATCTAGTGATGGAGGCGATGAGCTACGCTCCGCGCACATACACCCAGTCAGGACGTGCTGAAGGAACTGATCTGACTCTAGACGGCACCTCAAGCAATTTCTCAAGCGACGGCTGCGGAACAGAAACCATCGACCTAATTACAGGCGAACCCGTAGCTCACGTAAAGAGGACGTGGCAATGATGGCTCGCGTGGCGGATTACCTCTCATCGATTTCTCTCTATTGGCCGATAGTCAGTGCTCAGGATTATGGAGGTGTTGCGCCGCTACACGAACTAGATGCCAGCTTCAACAATACGGGTAAGCATATTCAGAGTGCAAAGATCATTGGCGAAAAATGGTTAATTTCTCTTTACGCATGGCAGAAGTGATCGCCAGTGGACGTGCTGAGCTGCGTGACCGCCCACCTCTCTCCAGTTTGATCTGCACGATTACAACCTTTAGACAGGATAAAGAAGGAATTGAAGGGGCAATGGTCTTTGCCAGAGCGGGAGTTCCGATTGGCTTCATGGCGATGCCAAATATTGGCTCAACCTCACTAGCCATGAGAGACGGTGCCTTGGGAGTATGCAATGCTGAAGTAGTAAGTGCGATGGTTTTGATGCAGTTGGTCGCTCCCGGTGCGCCAGTCTTTCCCTCATTATTAGCCTCGGTGATGGATCCACGTTCGGGCGAATACATTGCCAGCTTGTCAGAAAAGTACCTATGCAACGCAGCGGCAGTAAAATTAGCGCATGATTGGGGCGTTCCTGCTTTGGCCGGGGGTTTTAGCGTGGATTGCCCCGAACCCGCCTCATAGCCGTTTGGTCGGGATAGTGTGTAGACATCCCTATTGACCCCCTTGGCAGGGGCGGTGATGATAGAGGGTCTCGGCCTGCTTTGGGCATCGACATTATTGCTTCCAGAACAGATCATATACGACGATGAGATTTATCACACCCACAGGATATTGTTGGAAGGGATCAACACCAGCGCCGATCAAAAGGCGTTGGATGTGATCAAGAGCGTTGGACCGGGGAGACATTTCCTCAGCCAGAAACATACTCGTCGTACTATCCGAGATATATGGATCTCTGAACTCACTCACCCAACTCCAACTATGGATTCTCAACCCCCACCCGATATCCATGAACGAGCTAGTTCAAATTTTATAAAATTCTAAATGAACATCAACCTGAACCGCTCCAAGAGAATATTCAGTTTGAATTGCGAAAAATTATCAAGTCGGCCGATGGACAGGACGAAGCTTGATACATTGTTAGTAGATATTTTCCCTTTTCTCCAACAGGAGGTTCCAATATGATCGAGCAAATTCGTGAACTTGGCCGAGTAAAGCTGGTGCAAGTACAACCTGATGGAATAATCATTGAGACACCTTCAGGCTATTATTACGATGCATCCCGGCGGGTTGAGGTGGAAAGCCTGCGCATTACGAAACACGGTATCGAAGCCATTACTCCCGCAGGTGAGCATGTACTCGATATTCATCACATTGACCATCCTGACAAGGCATACAGCAACGATGATCTTGTTTGTATCGGATTTACATCTCATTACGAAGCAATGCGCGCCCGTTTTGGAGACCATATGGTGGATGGGATAGCGGGGGAGAATATCATCATTGAATATAAGGATGAGGTCTGGCTGGAGGACCTCGGCCAACAAATCGCCATCGAGAATCCAGAAACCCGGATAAGGACGCTGCTGGATGTGGTGAGCTTTGCGGCCCCCTGTGATGAATTCAGCCACTTCGCCGCCAACAGTCAGCACGAGCGTCTTCCTGCAGAAAAGCTGAAAGTCATACTTCAATTCTTGGGTAATGGGCGACGTGGCTTTTTATTAGGGTTAAGCGATAATCAGGAGCCAGCGACTGTCCGATCGGGGGATAGGGTATATGTGGTTGGGATGAAATAAATTCCTGGAACAGGAACGAAATTTACTGATTGGAAATAAATCGATTTATTGGAGAATACAATTATCTGATTCTCCAAAGGAAATAGGTTTACCGCATGGCAAATTACAGTCAGAAATAATTCATTGAATTATCAGATTTCATAAACCCATATTCCACGCTAACATTGGGGATAAAGCACAGGCGTTACAGTCTACCGAACAGATCCCCTTACTTCCATTTCTTGATATCATGAATTGATGTTACGTAGCCTAAGACTGCATAGAAAATTTAATTGATGGCGATGTATAATATTTGGGATTTCGCTTATTTGTCGAGGGAAGCAGTCGAAAATCTTGCCAACGGAAGGGATCTGAGTTGAATGGGAGATAGGACCGCAGAATTAGCTCAATCCATCACCTGGGCTGGCAGCAAACAAACCTATTATACGGGCCGTTTGATGGTGGATAAGGATCTGGTGAGCAACTTCTACCAGGCATATGCTTATTTCCGCTGGTCTGATGACATGGTGGATGCCTCTTCACTTTCTGCTGATGAACGTATCTCATTTATCAATCGACAGAGTGAATTAATCGAGCGTTTATACAATCACAATCGCCCAGACAATTTAACAGCAGAAGAGGAAATCCTCGCGGACCTTATCAGCGATGACAGAGGGAATAACAGCGGGCTGCAATCCTTTATCCGCAATATGTTCGCCATCATCGAGTTCGACACTTATCGCAAAGATCGCCTCATAAACAAGAGTGAGTTGGATTGGTATACCAACAGCCTGGCCATATCGGTCACCGATGGCCTGCACTATTTCGTTGGCAACGTAAACGCTTATCCGGTCACGGATAAGCGTTATTCAGCAGCCCTTGGCGCGCACATCACACACTTGCTCCGCGACATGCATCAAGACATAGAAGACGGGTTCATCAACATCCCAAGAGAATACCTGGAGACACACAATATTAGCCCAGACGATATGAGTAGCCATCCATACCGAGACTGGGTTCGAAACAGGGTGGAACTGGCTCGAGAAAACTTTCGCGAGGGCAAACTCTATTTAAGCGCTCTGGACAATTTGCGCATCAAGATCGTGGGCTTTTGGTATTGCGCTCGTTTTGAGAGCGTGCTGGATACCATTGAGAGCGATGACTATATCCTACGTAATGATTATGAAGAACGCAGAAACATATCTACCTGGCTTAAAATCGCCTGGCTGGGGGTGTCTGTCACCCTGCGGCACTTCACGAGGTGAATGATTCTAGTCCTAGCGTAGTATCCTTACCTGTCAAAATTTCCCCTCACCTGGTCAAACATTCTCGACAGACAAGTTCACTTAGTTGTGGCAGTATCGGGTTTGAGCGCCATCCTGTATCATGTATATACACGATAAAGCAGAGAATTAGAAGAAATGACCACTCCCTTGCTGTCCACTAAACTATACATCCCCCAACCCCGCCCGGACCTCGTCTTACGCACTCGCTTAATCGAGCTGCTGGAGACGGTGGTACTCTCACTCGAAGCTGTTTTATGGAGATGTGTTGGTAAAAATGATAAACCTTAATGAACAGCAACCTGGTGCTTTGGCTAGAAGCTGCTATTTGCTCTTTGAGATCAAAACTTTATTGGTAGATAAACAATGGGGCAGCCCACCTTGCACGCTGTCAAGGCGCGATTCCAAATCGCCAGATTACTTGTTGAAACGGAATTTTTCATGTACTATTCCAGCAAGTTTTGTCAAAATAAATTTGCCCCAACCTATCGACGGAAGATAGATGTGAAGCATAAATTAACTTGCATTCTTATCGCCCAAATTTATCTCTCAGATATCAGAATTCACCCGATGTAGGAAATAAAAAGTTCAGGAGTACGTATGCGCTACGGTCATTTCGATGATGATGCCCAAGAGTATGTAATCACCCAGCCCGACACACCCCTGCCGTGGATCAACTATCTCGGTAGTGAAAATTACTTCGCCCTGATCTCCAATACCGCTGGAGGCTACTCATTCTTCCAGGACGCGCGCCTGCGCCGGATCACCCGCTACCGATATAATAATGTCCCGCTTGACTATGGTGGACGCTATTTATACATCCGGGATAATCAATCAGACGAGTACTGGGCACCAACATGGCAGCCTGTACGCCAAACTCTCGAAGATTACCAGTGCCGCCATGGGATGGGATACACTATCATTCAATCCTCAACCCACCAAATAAAATCCTCCATCCGCTATTTTGTACCACTTGGTGGAAATCTAGAGCTATGGGATCTGACTATCACGAACCACCGCGCCGAGGATGCCCAGCTCGGGTTATTCTCCTTGGTCGAATTTGCCCTTTGGGATGCCCTAGATGACGCGACAAACTTCCAGCGCAACTTCAATGTCGGCGAAGTTGAAATCCACGGCAGCGCGATATATCACAAAACAGAATACCGCGAGCGGCGCAACCATTTCGCCTACTTCGCCTGTTCTGAACCGCTGGCCGGGTATGATACCCAGCGGGATACCTTCCTCGGCCCCTATCGAGGTTGGGATGAACCCGCAGTAGTCGTCAATGGACAGTCAAATAATTCGACTGCACATGGCTGGGCACCGATCGGCTCGCATCATATTGAATTATCGCTACCACCGGGGGAGACGAAACGGGTGATCTTCATCCTCGGTTATCATGAAAACCCATCTGAGCACAAATTCATCTCCACAAGTGAACAACAAATTGACCGGCGCCCCGTCGAATCTCTCATAGCTGAGTATTTGGACCCAAAACGCGTAGACCAGGTGTTCAGCGAACTGAAAGATTATTGGCAAAATACCTTGGAGGTACTGCAGGTCAACACCCCAGATGTGCACACAAATCGTATGGTTAATATCTGGAACGCCTACCAGTGTATGGTCACTTATAATTTGTCGCGCTCGGCATCTTATTTCGAATCGGGTGTCGGGCGTGGGATGGGTTTCCGCGACTCAAACCAGGATCTGCTCGGCTTTGTCCACATGGCTCCCAAGCGAGCGCACCAACGCATCCTGGACCTGGCTGCGACCCAACTTGAGAATGGCGGAGCGTATCACCAATACCAACCGCTCACCAAGCGCGGCAACGACGCTGTCGGCAGTAACTTCAACGATGACCCATTATGGCTCGTACTGGCGGTATCAGCCTATCTCAAAGAGAGCGGTGACTGGTCGATATTAGAAGAACTAGTGCCTTATGAAAACCTGCCCGGGAGCGATCAGCCATTGTACGATCACCTGCAGCGCAGCATCCGCTACACACTCGATCGCCTCGGACCGCACGGCTTGCCTTTGATCGGCCGCGCCGATTGGAATGACTGCCTTAACTTAAATACATTCTCCGAGCAGCCGGGGGAGTCCTTCCAGACAACTAGCAATAAGGATGGCCTAACGGCTGAGTCGGTGTTTATCGCTGGTTTATTCGTGCTGGCGGCGAGAGAAATGAGCGCAATCGCTGGTCAGCTAGGTCGGCAGGCAGAAGCGATTGACTACCAAACCGCTGTAGAACAGCTGACCGAAACGACACTCGAATATGGCTGGGATGGTGCTTGGTTCCTGCGCGCCTACGATGACAATGGAGACAGGGTCGGATCCCAAAGCTGCCAGGAGGGGCAGATATTCATTGAACCGCAGGGGATTTGTGCCATGGCCGGTATAGGTGAGGACACCGGACAGGCGAAATTTGCTCTAGAGGCGGTTACCGATCGACTAGCCACTCAGCACGGAATCCTCCTCCACCAACCGGCATACAGCCGCTACTATCTGCATTTAGGGGAGATATCGACCTACCCTCCCGGCTACAAGGAAAATGCTGGGGTCTTTTGCCACACCAATCCATGGATCATGATCGCTGCCGCTAAGCTTGGTGATGGCGATATGGCGTTTGATTATTACACCCGTATCAATCCCTCCAACCGGGAAGCGATCAGCGATGTCCACCGTTGCGAACCGTATGTCTACGCCCAGATGATCGCTGGGCGTGATGCAGCAACCTTTGGTGAAGCCAAGAACTCCTGGTTAACCGGTACTGCAGCCTGGAACTATTTCGCGATTACTCAGTGGATCCTAGGAATTCGCCCTGATTATGAAGGCTTGGTCATCGACCCCCGAATCCCAATTGCCTGGGAAGGATTCACCGCTGAACGGCGCTTCCGTGGGGTTCAGTATCATATTCAGGTCGAGCGCGTTGGACCTGGGAGTAAACTGACCCTATTCGTCAATGGTGAGAAATTACCAAAAAACCTGATTCCCCTACCTACCGATCGCCAGACGGTGCAGGTAGTTGCGCAGATTGGGCATTTGCCACTCGCGTGAGTGCAAGCAAAGTGCGGAGAAGCGTCAGGTAGGTCAACGTAAAACTGCTATCGCAATTTGAGATCAGTTGATCTGTTCGGCCGAATATTCTGCCGATACAATTTCGGATAATGATCTTTTCGGGACATGGTGCCGATCCTGAGCATCGCGCCAATACTTAATATCACCATCCGCGGGCATTTCTTCTAGGATAACCGTTTCCTTCGGCTTGCCGAGAGCGATTGCCAACAGGATTTCCAAATGCGAAGGTATATCGAGAGCATCGATTAGCTTATCGCGATTAATCGACGATAAGATGCAGCCTCCTATACCAAGCTCTGCAGCCCCCAACAATATTGACTGTACAGCAATACCGTGGTCACAATTTATCGTCCGGCTGATATTGTGATCCGCTAACACAAGGATATATGCAGCCGGCTTCTCACCTTCCGCAGGACCAGGCCAATCTTTCAAATAACCAGCCCATGCCAGCTGGCTGAATATGAGTTCGTTGACTTCCGGCTGATTAGAGACGATATACTTCAAAGGCTGTTTGTTGGCTGCGGAAGGAGATTGGCGTGCCAAGTCCACTAAATCACGCAAATTATTCATCTCAACTGGCACATCCTGGTAAAAACGGCGGTAGCTGCGGTTCTTGATAATCAAATCATGCATCATGGTTTGGTTCTCTCCTGTGGTACATTTGAAATCATTTCTTGACATTATGGGACATGTATTACGAATCGTCAAGGCAAGCAGCAATTTTGAGACGCTGACCCAGAATTAACTCCCAGTATGTTAAAATCAACTTATGCCTGAAAAAATCGTTTTTATGGGTTCCCCCGAGTTCGCAGTCCCCACTTTACGTGCCATTGCTGGAAAGTACACACTCGTTGGAGCCGTTACCCAACCCGACCGTCCAGCCGGACGCGGGCAGGTGCTCACTCCTCCTCCTGTCAAAGAATTGGCGGTGGAGTTAGAAATCCCGGTTATCCAACCACAATCGCTCAAGGAAACACACGCCCTAGCCCAGCTTGAAAGCTGGCAGCCCGATCTTATTGTGGTGACCGCCTTTGGACAAATTCTGCGCAAAGAAGTTCTAGAGATACCTACTTACGGCTGTATCAATGTACACGCATCCTTGCTACCACGCTGGCGTGGCGCAGCTCCAATCCAGGCAGCTATTCTACATGGCGATACTGATACCGGTATCACGATTATGCATATGGACGCAGGCGTTGATACGGGAGACATCATCAACCAGCGTAGGATTACGATTGGCCAAAGTGAAACATCAATCGAGCTCAGCCGTAGAACTCGCTGATATGGGTGCTAAATTGCTACTCGATACTCTTCCGTCATACCTGAATGGTGAAATTGCCCCGCAAGCTCAAGATGATTCGCTAGCAACATATGCTCCAATGCTAAACAAAGATGCTGGACATTTGGATTTCAATGAAGCAGCCGCAGCTTTAGCCCGGCGTGTGCGAGCGTTCACTCCCTGGCCTGGAACTTATACGCTTTGGTCTGGCCAGCGGCTGAAAATCTTGCGTGCTCACGCCCAAGACGCCAACACACCCGGACCAGGGAAGACGATCATCTGCGGGGATTTGCCAGCTTTTGGTACTTCAGATGGCTTGCTCGTAGTAGATAACTTGCAGCTTGCTGGAAAGAAACCCATACGCGGAGAAGCATTCCTACAAGGAGCTATAAATTGGTGAAACTCAATAGGAGAGTGGATATTCTAGCTTTCGTATATGGGATGCCATTCGTTTTCATCTCAGGTTTATCACATTATTGAATAATAGTAACAATCTCTCCGGGAAACATACTCTCGTGTATTTCTAATATCTAACAGAATGAGCGTGTTATACTAGCTTGGATTGGCAGATACGATTCACTGCTTCCCCATCCAGGATGTAATGACCTCACAATCTCCACATAATTCATCACCACCATCATACGAGTTCACCTTTCTACGTCATGGTCAGTCAAAAGGCAATGCTGAAGGTCGCTATCAAGGACATGCAAACTACCCCCTTACAGAATATGGGATTAGGCAAGCGCAAACATTAGCAGACCATTGGGAAAGAACTGGAGTCGAATTTGACCTGGTGATCTCAAGTCCATTAGCCCGGGCGCTCCAAACGGCTGAGATCATCGCTCAGAAGTTAGGAGTCGCACTGGAAATCGATGCCGTTTGGATGGAACGTGATAATGGTGTAATTGAGGGTATGCGTCCCGACGAAGTGCGCTGCCTTTACCCGTCTCCCAACTTTCTCTCACCGTATTCACCCATCCATCCGGATGCCGAATCGTTCTGGGATCTCTACATACGAGCAAGTCAGGGTTTAGCAGCACTGATGCGGAAGGAAGAAGCACGCTATTTAATTGTTTCTCATGGTGCTATATTGAATATGACCATGTATGCAATACTTGGAATCACTCCGCAACCGAATTACCAAGGACCCCGTTTTCAATTTCACAACACAACATATATATCAGCAACTTACCGGGAACAATCTCATAATTGGATAATTGAAGGGATTACCCACCCAAATGACAATTGAAAAACTAAATTTACTTGTTCTTGGGGCTGGAGCTGTGGGAACCTACATCGGCGGCAGTCTGGCACTCAAGAAACATCAAGTTACTTTTGTGGACCGCCCAGAGCCTGCAAAGAGATTAGCCATCCAAGGTTTGACATTAGTGCTTCCGGCTGAAGAAGTTCACTTAGAAAGTGTCAACGTTACCACAGATCTTGGGGCAGCCCTGAAGGCAAATGAGTATGATTTGATGTTGTTTGCCTTAAAATCATATGACACCGATAGTGTATTGACTGTGTTGAGTCAATATGATGCAAACATCCCAACGTTGCTCTGTATGCAGAATGGTGTTGAAAATGAAACCATGATCGCCGGAGTGCTCGGAGCAGATAAAGTAATTGCCGGTACGCTGACCAGTGCCATCGGGCGCAGGGATATAGGTAATATTGTCGTCGAACGATTTCGCGGTATGGGGGTGTCTGCTGAGCACGAGTTCTCCCACAATCTTATCGATATCTTCAATAACGCTGAGTTAAATGCCCGTCTATACGCACATGCGGCCGATATGAAGTGGTCCAAGCTACTTACCAACCTAATCTCGAACGCTTCCTCAGCGATCTTGGATATGACGCCTTACGAGATTTATGAAGATCCAGAATTGTGCGATTTGGAAATCCACCAATTACGGGAAGCGCTTAATGTTATGTCAGCCTTGGATATCCAGGTTGTTGACTTGCCAGGCACGCCGGTGCGCGCGCTTACCTTCGCGGTACGGAACCTGCCATCGACACTCACCCGGACACTGTTGAAGAATGCCATTGGCGGTGGGCGGGGTGGAAAAATGCCATCCTTCCATATCGATCTGCGCAGCCAGCACGGGCGAAGCGAGGTCAATTACCTCAATGGCGCGGTTGTCCGCTTTGGGGAACAAACCCATGTTCCTACACCCGTCAATTATTTTCTCAACAGAACATTAACTGCCCTCACAGAGGGCGATATCCCCCTGGACAAGTATACAAAACAACCCAAGAAGTTCATCAACGACTATCAGGCATCCACTGATCGTTTGCGGTGATCACAAGAACCGGGTATTTGAAGAATTAGCTCCCTGTAATCACCTCATAAAATAGAGGTAAAGCAGGCACTGGGCTCTCTTGAATGACACAGGCCGAGCGAAGCGATTCGCAGGCGATCGCCATACTTGCAGCATCGGAAGCATGAATATTAAACAATGCCTCTAGAGCCGCAATTTGATCACCCACCTTGTGTAGAACCTCAACCCCAACCCCATAATCGATCTGATCCCCCTTCTTAGCCCGGCCACCTCCCAGGGCAACCACCGTCTCACCAATCGCTCTAGCGTTTAGCTCCTTAATATAGCCACTATGAGGTGACGTGACCGTTTCCTGCAAGTTCGCTTGTGGCAGCCATTCTGGAGATTCGATGTAGGCGGTATCACCACCTTGGGCAGCAACCAGCGCGTAGAATTTACCCCAGGCACTGCCATCCTGCAGTTTATCCGCGGCGAGTTGACGCGCTTCTTCTACCGTACTAGCTATTCCGCTCAAATTCAGCATGTAAGCAGCGATCTCTACGCAGTGCTCGTAGAAGTCTGTGGGACCATTCCCATGAAGCGTACGAATCGCTTCTTTCAGTTCGAGTGCATTCCCTACTGCTATCCCCAATGGCTGGTTCATATCCGAGAGTAGCGCCACCGCCTTGCGCCCAGCGAAATGGGCGATCGAAACCATCAGCTCTGCTAGTTCACGCGCACTGTCTAAATCTGGCATAAATGCACCCAAACCGAGCTTGACATCCAGTACGATCGCTTGCGCACCTGCTGCGATTTTCTTGCTCATCACTGATGAAGCGATCAGCGGGGTGGATTGTACGGTACCAGTTACATCACGAAGCGCGTACAACTTGCCATCGGCTGGCGCTAAGTCTGCAGTCTGCCCAGTTAGGACGATGCCGATCTCAACCAGCTGTCTGATAAACTCATCAGTTGATAAATCTATTCGGTATCCCGGAATGGATTCCATCTTGTCAAGGGTGCCACCGCTGAAGCCCAAGCCGCGACCAGACATCTTACCAACAGGTAATCCACAGGCAGCTACGATTGGTGCAACAACCAGCGTGGTCTTATCCCCGACCCCTCCGGTCGAGTGCTTGTCTACAGCTACCGGAACAACTTTTGTCAGATCGATCGTCTCGCCAGAGTGTGCCATGGCTAAGGTCAGATCGGTTGTTTCACCTTCGGTCATCCCGTTCAACAGCACTGCCATCGCAAACGCAGCAGCCTGGTAATCTGGAATCGCTCCGGTCGAAAAACCTTGAATAAAGAATTCAATTTCCTGTTGCGCCAGTTCTTGTTGATCTCGTTTTTTAATAATTATGTCTACAGCTCGCATGAATTCACACTTTCCTATCCCACAACAGCTCGTCGAGTTAACTCAATTGGTTCCAGATGCTAAAGAAAGGAATTGGCTTTCAGCTTCGTGAGTGGTAAGGCGATTATAATCTAATTTTGAGCCAGACTTTTCCAGCAGAATCTAGTGCTTTTATTTAGAATCCCCTTAATTATGGTATTGATTTATCCCTTTTGTGGAAGAGAAAGTTAAATAGGGAGCCTGAGAATTTGCAGTTGATTAGGAGGTGTTGAGTATTAGCCCTTTGATATGACTAAAAGCACTCTACTCCGAGATTTCAGAGGTGAGCCAAGAAATAATTTATCCCTAACCCTTATGCTACCAGCAATTTTTCAATGAACTAGAAAAATCTTCAAAATTCCTATCTCCGTCGCAAGCGGACGGAGTATTACGGGATTTTGCCCCTCCGGGAACAGATTTTGCTCATGCTCAGAACCCGCGTAGCAATTTTTGGGTATTCTGAAAAAATATACTATTTACCTATTATCCGAAATCACTCCTATGGGTATAGTTATGCCGGATGCTATTGAAACTGAGGTGTATTTAAGGATTCTTAAGGATTGTGAAAGTTAGACAACAAAATGGTTATCTCTCGTTAAAGAATTAAAACCTGGCATAGCAAGCATCTCCCCTTTACCAATAATGTTCTGTAAAGGTAGTCACTACTTGCTTGTCATTACGGACACTTCGAGCTCATAATGTAGCAAATATAAACGACTCCTGGCCGGTTTTTGAACTTAGATTCAACTCACAAGTGCAACTTTAGAGGTTGAAAGAGAGGTAAGCTGAGGTAGGATAAGTGCCTTTATAAATCTACGTCCAGAGGTGAGGTCCAGTCTCACTTCCCCCCTATCTCAATAAACCCCAAAAGATTGGCCAATTTCTGGTAGGGTGTCCAATCGAGAAGTAGATCACCCTGTCGAAGCAGCAAAAGAAACTTGCGAACGAACAAAATCCGCCAATCAACCACTCTGTGATTTTCGAGAAATTCTTGTCAAGACTGCCTTGAAGTGATAGATAATGAACCAATAATGGCTAAATTAGAACTTTCCATAAATAAACGGTTGTACATCATTACCTGTTGCTAATTGCAGAAAATATAAATATGCCAATACAAATACTCCAGCAAAGATCAAAACGGGTTGTCCATGTTTCTTAACATTCGCAGGAACCGGCAGATAACCACCTTGAATGAGGTCAATTCCCATGACCAAGAGACTGGTTACGAGAATTGAGGGAATAATTAACGTCATCCAAACCATCCCATGTAAGGAGAATAATCCTTGGAAGAAGTTCTTCGCTGAGATAATTGATTCCGAAGCAAAAATTATCCAACCAAATCCTACCAAATGGAATGTAAGCAGGCTTGTTAAGAATTTGCTTGTTTTGCTTCTTGGTTTCACATTCAGGAGATGCTCAATTGATAATAACACACCATGATACAAACCCCAGATAACATATGTCCAGGCAGCACCATGCCACAAGCCGATTAGAGTCATTGTTAATACAGTGACACTCGTTTGAATTGCAATAATATATTTCCTTTTAGATGCAATGAGTAATCCCCGGCTGATAGGGAAGAATAGATATTCACGAAACCACTGGGTCAAGCTCATATGCCAGCGATTCCAAAATTCAACGATTGTACTAGACAGGTATGGTTGTCGGAAATTTTGTGGTAGTTTAAAACCCAACATCACTGCAGAGGACAAAGCAATATCTGTATACCCCGAGAAATCCGCATAGATTTGATATGCATATAGATAGAATCCCTGTATATATACAGGTGAGGGAAACTGTCCGTCTATCGAAGCTAAACTAGCCGCCCGAAAGGCGATATCTCCTCTACTTGCCAAACTATCCGCAATTATTAATTTTTTAAACAAACCAACCAATAATAATAATATACCTGCTTTAAATGTTTCTTTGTCAAAATTCCTTTCTGGGGATTCCAACTGTTCAAGAAAGCGTTTTGGTTGAATCAAAAGGACCTGCGATAAGCTTGGGGAAAAATGATAAATATATTGCATAATCCATCCAATTATCTACTGGCTCGATTTTGTTACGATAAATCTCAGTTGTATATGAGATTGCTTGAAATGTGTAAAACGATATACCGATGGGTAATATTATTTGCAAACTCACTGGTAAAAAACTCACTTCGTAAGACGCGCACAGGCTTTTCACACTACCTAGGAAGAAATTCAAGTACTTAAATACACCCAAAATGCTAAGATTGAATAGAACACTCAACCACATGAATATACGACCATTTACGCTTCGCTTAATTGCCAACCCAATAAGATATGTTACCCATGTCAGAAACAACAATATAACTGCAAAACGCCAATCGAATAGTGCATAAAAAAAGTAACTGGTAATTAGTAAGAACCACTTCCGAAATATTAAATTGGGTATTAACCAATAGAAACTAACAGAAAACGCAAGAAATATCAGATAAGTAGGTGTATGGAGGAGCATTTATGGGCAATCCTCATATTTCAGTACCCGGGCAACCTCTTCAGCAACTATTTCGTGTCCGAGGGCATTCCAGTGGGAATCGTATACCATAAACGGATCATCACCGTGCAAAACAGATTGGATCATTTTTTCTGATGGATCGATAAATGGCAACCTGTTGAGGTGAGCAAAAGATTGGATTAAATCCCGACCTGCGAAGGCATTACCTTGGATTGTTTCAATATCTACACTCGAAGCATCAGTTGTCACCAAATATCCATCATCATCAATCGAATATGGTTTGACCTCACGAAGAGAAGGCTCCAACTGCATCGATTCTGCAACTATCGGAAAATAAATGTCTGGTTTAGTAGGGACATATAATAATGCAACACAGGCCGAGTTTGACTTTGCTAATTCAATAATCCGGTATATTTCTTCTTTAAAATCAATCCAATCTTGGCTTTCCTCAATTGATTCCTCGTCGAGGGTATAAAATTCCATATAATGCAAACAACATGTCAGGTCTAAAGTTCTCCCTGGCAAATTAATGGTGATTGGATATACTTCTGTCCCATTGGGCTCTGATTTTTCACTTCCGCGGTACCTCCGCCAAATACTTTGTATCATTGGGAATATCGCGCTTTTAGATAATAGTAGTGTTGGTTTTGCATGATTTACTATATCAATCTTTGGGACAATTTCCAAAATTACCCATGATGGGTTGCGATTGATTCCAAATTGATCTAAATAATGTATTTTACGATCAATACCGCTTCCAGATTGAGATAAGTTAAGAACTTTTTTATCAATTGCTTCGGCTAGGAGTGCTGGCCATGGTTTTTGTATATGTGCTCCAAGTGAGATAGATCGACCAAGTACAACAAAATCTACAACATCTCCGACTGGTGGTTGATTTCGAAATCCAAACTCATCCGTAACATACTCGACGCGGGCTTCTAGTAGGTCATCCTCTGCATCAATTGGTCGAACTAAATCAGGACGCCATAAAAAAACGTCCCCATCACTATAATGGACATCATAAGATTGATGGTTTATGGGTAAATCTTTTGGTGCTGGTAAAGCCATACCGCGGACTAATAAGCCGGGATTAGTCATCAGTATCAACTCTAGTAAAACTATCCCCATTACCAATCCAAGTATTATTTTTACAAACGCCAGAAATATATTTTTCATATTGAGCAATTAATTTCAGGTGCCTACTTCGTATAGATCCCGAGTTTTACCAATTACAATGCGGATACTTATCGAGCATGATATTTGGGTTCGCACCAGGCGGGTGAGGAAAATATAAACTTCCCAAGAGAACATTAACAAGTTCATCGAGTTTCTTTATATGATTTACCGATATGGAGTGCACAATTATGACAAAGCGATATTTGAGCTCTGGAGTGTATTGATCCCACGAGGAAAACACTCCTCCTCTCCAGTCTTGGACTTGAGTATTGTAATCCAGTGGGATAGGATTAGAACTTTTGGAACGACCTCTACAGCCTGATATTTAGATTCCAGAGCCACAAAAAAGTTGGTCCCTGTTTTTTTTAAGATTTTAACAACTCCAATGATCAGAACGCCAAATCGATGAGCATCGAACAATTCAATGCGATCGATTAAGGTAGCATGACCAATCTAGATGCTCTAATTATCGTTGACGTAGTGAAAAAGTATGTATTTGCATATCGGATGTACCTCCTCAAAGGTCATCATTGTTGTTTCAAATTAGCAAAATATAAGTCGATCGCTGTGTTAAAAGCCTATTGCCCCCTAATAAGAAAGAAGTATAGGCGTCCAAAGGGACTTGGTTGAGGTTCATCTTAATAATGTAAGAAACTGGTGTAATCGAGATGAAGTCCGTACCTGGAACATTTCCATCAGGGGTAAGTGCAATTAGGGTGCCGCTATAACCTTACAAAATAACACACACTGTTGTACTTTTCGTTGCAGTGCTCAATTAAGTTTATATGGAGCTAGACGGCATGTTAGAAAGATCTGCTATCTATCAGAAATCGATAATGTCTCGCTTCAAATGTCATGAGATAACAGGTCTGCAGTTTCCCAGATCTCTGCGAACTTTGCTTGCGTCAGCAAACCGGTCTGAGTATTTTGTCGACTGGGATGGTAGGATGCGACCAGCCAGGGTAGCTCCCCTGGCAGTTTATACTTTGCAGCGTGTGTAAAATTATGGCGGGGAAAATCATGACCATCCTGGCGGTAGAGACGCAGGATCCGCTCGAATGCTACTCGACCCAATGCCACAATTACCTTCAGATCTGATAGCAGGGCGCTCTCCCGCCGTAGGAATGGCAGACAGTTTTCAATTTCCTGGGATGCAGGTTTGTTTGCCGGAGGCACGCATCGGCATAGCGAAGTGATGTACACACTGCAAAGCTCCAAACCATCTTCACGGCTGGTGCTCTCAGGTTGGTTCGCAAAACCTGCTTTATAGAGGGCGGGATACAGGAAATCACCCGACGCATCTCCGGTAAACATACGCCCAGTACGGTTTGAACCGTGAGCACCAGGCGCCAAGCCAACTACCAGGATTTCCCCTTGGCGATCACCAAAACCAGGAACTGGTTTACCCCAGTAGTCCCAATTTAGGTATGCACGTCTTTTTTCCTGCGCCATTTGTTCGCGCCAAGCCACCAACCGTGGGCAGCGAGTGCATTGTATGAGATCAACGTTCAGCTGCTGCCAATCTTCTGAAACCATCAATTTTTTATGCCTATACCTTTCTTTTGCGGGATATATTTGCGTGTCTACGACTAATTATTTTCTAAACTCTAATGAATAACGTTCACTAAATTACCATGTGCTGGATATTCGAGCCCATCAAAGTATGATCATTGCATCCCCAAATGAGTAGAACCGGTAGCCCTCATTTTTCGCGACATTATAGGCAGCAAGCATTCGTTCACGCCCTGCAAACGCACTAACAAGCATGAGCAGCGTCGATCTTGGCAGGTGGAAGTTCGTGACCAGGATATCCACGGCTTTGAACTGATAACCTGGCAGAATGAATACGTCCGTCGAGCCGATGTATGGAGCAACTACCTGAATTTCACTCAGATGTGCAGCTGCGGTTTCCAACACTCGTACACTTGTCGTCCCGACTGCAATGATACGTCCACCTGCAGCCTTGGCATTATTAATCGTTTGAGCAGCCGGCTGATCTAAGCGGCACCATTCGGAGTGGATCATATGATCGCGGGGATCGTATTCAACCACCGGTGCGAATGTGTCCAATCCAACATGAAGGGTGACATAGACCAAGATGACCCCTTGATTGCGCAGGTTTTCCAGCAGCTGGGAAGTGAAGTGCAGACCTGCGGTGGGCGCAGCGGCTGAACCAGCTTCGCGTGCATAGACAGTCTGGTAGCGTTCAGGATCATCCAACGGTACAGTAATGTAAGGTGGTAATGGCATATGCCCAGCGGTTTGGATAAACTCTGATACCGGTTTGGAGAAACGCACAATGCGCTCAGCGCCATGTAGTTCCGCTAATATTTCACCAATCGGGCCATCTTCGACAATAAACTTTTTGCCTTTCACCAATCCTTTGCCGCCAACGATCACATCCCAATCCGTATTTGATAACTCTTTAAGCAGCAAAAGCTCAATACGTCCCCCAGTAGGTATTTTGTTGGCAAACAAGCGGGCTGGTATCACACGTGTCTCGTTAAAAACCAACACATCACCTGCCCGTAAGTAGCTCGATATATTTCGAAAAATATCGTGCTCTACTTCTCCGGTATCCCGGTTAACTACCAATAAACGGGCAGAATCACGCGGTTCAGCCGGTGCCTGGGCGATAAGTTCCGCGGGTAAATGGTAATCAAAATCCTGGGTTCTCACTGGAATAAATCCTGGCAAACTGATATAAAGTTACTATGTTAGATAAAAATTGGGGGATAATCCACTCACCGGTTCATGATCCGCAGAACCACATTCAAGACAACGCTCAGAACGATCGAAAGTAGGATCATCGATACTATTGGGATAATGCAGGTGTAGTTTTCACCCTCGTACTGAATATCCCCAGGTAACCGAAATAGGGGTATCCCCGCACGTCCCGCCAGATACACTGCACCACCCACCAGAAGGAAAAATAGCCCGATCCAAATCAACCCACGGCCAGCACCGATCATAACTTTACATTAATCATGCGAGTTTAAGTAGAATTTATGACTGCATCACTCAAACAAGCGCTGTTGATCTTCACGATTATAGGGGATACTGAGATGTTGGTACGCAAGCAAAGTCGCTGTTCGCCCCTGAGGAGTGCGGTCGATGAAACCAAGCTGCAGCAGATATGGTTCAACCACATCCATAATCGTGTCGGGTTCTTCGCTGATCGAAGCTGCAATCGTGCTCAGCCCAACCGGGCCACCGTTGTACTTGTCAATTATCGTGATCAACACTCGCCGATCCATCTCATCCAACCCCTGCTCATCCACTTCCAACAGGTCAAGTGCTTGCTGAGCTACATCGCGTGTGATCACGCCATCCGCACGGACCTCCGTATAATCCCGCACCCGGCGCAGCATACGCAAGCCTACTCGTGGGGTACCGCGCCCCCGACGGGCGATCTCATCCACGCCACCATCTTGGACCGCGACACCCAACACACCAGCTGCCCGTCTGATAATATCCTGCATAGCATCCAAATCATAAAAATCAAGCCGGTAGACAGCGCCAAACCTTGCCCGCAGGGGAGAAGTTATGAGGGCTAAACGGGTGGTTGCGCCGATAACTGTAAACCTGGGCAGCTTCAGGCGGATTGAACGTGCAGATGGTCCTTTGCCGATCACAATATCTAAAGCAAAATCCTCCATCGCTGGGTAGAGTACTTCTTCCACTACGCGTCCTAAACGGTGAACCTCATCAATAAAAAGCACATCACCAGCACGCAGATTCGTTAGGATAGCAGCTAAATCCCCTGGGCGCTCAATTGCTGGACCCGCGGTCACCTTAATGTTTACTGACATCTCATTTGCCAGGATATGCGCCAAGCTGGTTTTACCAAGACCAGGTGGTCCATAGAACAAGACATGGTCAAGTGGTTCGGACCGCAGGCGCGCGGCATCGATGAGGATGGACAAATTTTCCTTTACCCGTGTCTGACCGACCAAGTCAGCAAGCGTCTTCGGGCGCAGCGCCGGGTCAAGGCGATCATTTCCCTGCGGCTGCGGGGTGACAAGACGTTGTTCACCATTATCCATGTGCGAAATTATAACCGCTCCCATGATGTGCGTATACCATCCATCAACCTCTTTACAGTCTTCATAGTTAGGGATAGGATTAAATGCAACAACGGAAGCAAGTATCAAGATTATCATATAGAATGTGACAACTGGAATTATTTCCGCTTACGTATCACGAATCGCTATGATCTAGTAATGGAGGACAGGAGCGTATTGATGCCAAACGTTTACCCATCTCCCCACCCGCTTGTTGCGCACAAACTCACTTTGCTGAGAGATATCAATACAAAGCCCAAAAATTTTCGCGAACTTGTACGCGAGATCGCTGCTCTATTAGCGTATGAAGCCACTTCTGACTTGGTGCTCCACCCAAGACCGGTCGAGACTCCGTTGGCTGAAACCGAAGGAAGAGAACTACAAGAAATTATCGGTTTGGTTCCCATCCTGCGAGCCGGATTAGGTATGGTAGAAGGGATTTGGAATTTAATGCCTTCTGCAGAAGTCTGGCATATCGGTTTGTACCGGGATGAACGTACACTAAAACCAGTGGAGTACTACAATAAATTGCCGGTGGAACCAACAGTATCAGTTTGCCTTATCGTCGACCCGATGTTAGCAACTGGGGGCTCCGCGGTAGCAACGGTTGATGTCTTGAAACGTTGGGGGGTAACAAGGATAAAATTCGTCGGTATACTCGGTGCTCCGGAAGGCATCGCCCTTATGCAGGAGAACCATCCAGAAGTCCCAATTCATTTAGCCGCGATCGACGAGCGTTTGAATGAAAAAGGCTACATTTTACCTGGTCTTGGAGACGCTGGTGATCGGCAGTTCGGTACGGGATAACAAGAATATTAGAGCAAAAAAGGGATAAACAGCTTCGTCCGCTCCTTATAAGCTTTGAAATCCGGGTATCTAGAAAGGGAGCGATCTTTTCTAAGCATATTTGGCACCCAAATAAATAGAACCCATGCCATCAGGATAGCTGTCGGAAGCCAATGCAAAGCCAACAATACAAAACTGCCGTAAATGAGCAGTTCTCCAAAGTAATTCATATTCCTCGTTCTGGCCATTAATCCAGTAGTAATTAATCGCCCGGGAATTAACTTGAGGGAAATATATTTCTGCATATCAGAGGCGAAATGTAAGAAAACGCCCAATGCATAAATGCTAATGCAGATGGCCATGTACCAGGAAGCGTCCTGCACACCCTGCGAAGTAATTATCCACGGTGCCACCCAATATAAGCTCAACCCCAACCAGATCACCAACCCATATGCCCAACTGGTCCGCTGCTCCCACTGCTTATCAGGGTATATCTGGCTTTTCAAAACCCACAAGATGCCATAAGTGCCGTGTAAAGCCACATATACCCAGGCAGTGGTATTCTCCCATTGATTGTACAAAGCGATCATGACGAAGACTATGACTCCAGTTACAGCTTTATTCGTATCGATGAAATATTTTTGCTTCATAGTGCTTGCCTATCCAATAATCGGTAATTAGTGAGTAAGATTCATGGGTAATTCTAACCCATCACAGATTGGGAGGAGGATCCAGGGACAATACACCCATGCTAACGATTTTGAATGTGATTTGGATCATCGAAACATAGTAAAATGTAGACTGTTAATTACAACTAGCCAATCAATCCTATAACCCGATCTAGTTAATCTACATAGAGACGATAGATTCCCCATGACGATCACGAAAATCAGCCGCTACGAAATCAAATCCGAACTCGGTCGTGGAGGTATGGCAACTGTTTACCACGCTTATGATCCAAACTTTGAGCGTGATGTCGCCATAAAAGTACTGCCGCAAGCTATGCTGCATGATCCCCAATTCCGCGTGCGTTTCGAACGCGAGGCAAAGATGATCGCCCTGCTCGAACACCCAGCCATCGTGCCGGTATACGATTTTGGCGAACAAGATGGCCAACCATACATCGTCATGCGCTATATGGCTGGACGCTCACTCGCTGACCAACTTAAACAAGGGCCGATGTCTATGGCAGATACGGCTCGAATTATCTCACGTCTTGCGCCGGCCTTAGACGCAGCGCATGCAAGGGGCATTATTCACCGCGACCTAAAACCTGGAAATGTGCTCTTCGATCAATATGGGAATTCCTTCCTTTCGGATTTTGGAATTGCCCGTCTTACCCAGCAGGGTGCTGCAACTTTAACTGGTACCGCTATTGTCGGAACTCCCGCTTACATGAGTCCTGAACAAGTGCGCGGTGATAAGGAAATTGATGGGCGCAGTGATATATATGCATTGGGGATATTGGTATACCAGACGCTGACCGGTAAACAACCCTACCGGGGAGATACGATGGCGAAAGTCATGATGATGCACGTACTCGATCCAGTTCCCAACGTGCTTGATGAGCGTAGTGACCTACCGCCAGGCGTAGTCCGTGTCATGGAAAAAGCACTTGCAAAAGATCCAGATGAGCGCTATTCAACTTCAGAGGAATTTGCAGAGGCTTTAGAAGGTGTTGTTGACGGACGTACGCGCGAATTCGCCCCCATCCAGGTGACAGATGACCAAACTATCGTGGCAGGGAAAACGGTGGTACCCCAGCCTGCTACACGTATTGCTGACGGAGAGTCTGCCGGAACACTGGTTGCTTCACCAGAGACCATTACGGGAACTGCACCAGAATTGGAGACTAAGAAACGCAATTGGTTGATGATCGCGGTGCCGTTAGTCGCAATTGTTGGGATCGTTGCAGTTGGACTGCTTGCATTCTCTGGGTACCGGGGTAACGGCCCGCTGGCGATGTTAGTTCCCGACACAGCGACGCCAACTGCAACTTTGTCACCTACACCAGTTCCTGCAACATCAACCCCCACCCTAGCGCAAACGAAAAACATACCGATTGCACTGCCAGTTACTTCAACCCCTGCCCCAACCGAGACGCCGCTCCCCGCTCCTACTGATACCCCAACTTCCACACCAGAACCCAGCATTCCCATAATCGGTGGAGCAGACAAAGTGGCCTATCTTAATAGTGGTGATATATGGGTAGCTAATTTGGATGGCAGTGACTTAAAGCAGCTAACTGAGGATGGCGCCCAAAAAAGCAATCTACAGTGGACACCTGACGGAGATTATGTTAAATATATCGTTGGCAAGTGCGTCCAAACAGTGCGGCTTGAAGACGGACGCATCGATATCATCACCTGTTTTAATTTTGTAGACAGTTTCAAAGCGTTTGAGATCTCACTGGATGGTGAACGGGTAGCTATCAGCCTAGACAACCAGCTATATATCGTGCCATATGACTTAGAAGCACTCGCCGAGGTTTCAATCCGGACTGACTTAACCGAGATTGCAGAATGCAAAGACTTTGCACCGTACGGAAAAAACTTCGTGGTTGGTGCGCGATGGTCAAATGATGGAACGATCCTCGCAGCGAATCTCTTGGCCAACGTCGGTACAGGTCAGCAAGGGAATATTGTTCAGCTGATCCCAATCGATCGCTGCATACCTAATCCCCGGGCTCTGGACAATTTCCCACCGCCCCGATTTAAGATGGACGGGTATGATAATAATCCGCTTATCCAAAACTACGACTACGACGGTATCTCCCTATTTGCGCTCAACAGCAATGTGCGCAATAACGGATTCGGAAATTTGTATCTATACAATACAGAACTGCACAAAGCCAATGAGAAAGTAAACCCGATTGATGATACGTGCTGCTACCGAGATCCTCATTGGAGCCCGGACGGCAACCACTTGATCCTGGCCTACCAGGATTACCTTGGCGGTGCGAACAGCGAAACCTTGCTCTACCTAATCCCAGTTGGGTCAATCGGAACCGGTGCACAGTATGAACCATTACCCCTTCCAGCCATAACCGACCCGCGCGAGAGACCCTACCCGATATTAAGACCCGCAAGACAATAAGTGCACTTCTCTAATCCCAGGTTGAGATCAGAGAGAAGTAAAGGGGTAAGTCGAGTATAGTACCGCCAGGACAAATAACCCCAATCTGGAGAAGGAGAAATCACAATGACCCAACGTGACCCGATATTATTCCCACATTTAGATGTCCCGCCGCGCCTGCTGCTTGGCCCCGGGCCAAGCCAGGTAGATCCGCGCGTTCTGCAGGTGATGGGCACGCCGCTGCTCGGTCATCTGGATCCAAGCTTTCTTGAGATTATGAATAGCACCCAAGATTTACTGCGCTACGTATTTGAAACCGAGAATCAGCTCACGATTCCCATATCAGGAACCGGTACTGCCGCGATGGAAACTGCCGTTGCGAATATGGTAGAGCCTGGTGATTCTGTAATCGTTTGCATAAATGGTTATTTTGGAATGCGGATCGCAGATATGGCCGCCAGATACGGCGCAGAAGTACGGACACTATCACGGCCGTGGGGAGAAGCTTTTACCGCAGACGAAATCGCCGAAGCAATGGAAACCCAACCCGCAAAGATCGTTGCGATCGTCCAAGCCGAGACATCTACTGGTGTATTACAGCCCTTACAAGAAACCGCACAAGTTGTCCATCAGAGAGATGGTTTGCTGTTGGTCGATGCAGTCACCTCGCTCGGTGGTGTCCCGGTTAGTGTCGACGAAACCGGTATCGATATCTGCTACAGCGGATCCCAGAAATGTTTGGGCTGCCCGCCCGGCATCGGCCCAGTGACCTTGGGAGCAAGAGCTGTCAGCGTGTTGAATTCGCGGCAAACACAAATACCCAATTTCTACCTCGACCTCACACTGTTGAGCAAATACTGGGGTGAAGAACGCAGTTATCACCATACCGCCCCCATAACATCTAATTACGCCATCTACGAAGGATTGCGCATCGTCGCCGAAGAGGGATTGAAAAATCGCTGGCAGCGCCACCGCCAGAATGCTGAATTACTTTGGGATGGGTTGGAAGAGTTGGGGTTGACGCTTCACGTGCCGGTTGAGTATCGTTTGCCGACACTCACAACTGTACACATTCCCGATGGGGTATCAGATCCACATATCCGCTCGAAATTGCTGAGTGATTACAATATCGAGATTGGGGGTGGTTTGGGAGAGCTGAAAGGTAAAGTCTGGCGCATCGGCTTGATGGGCTATTCCTCACGGCCCGAGAATGTGCTGCTGCTGCTAGCCGCGTTGGAGCGTTTGTTGAAATAGCGGAACTTTCTCCATAATTTGCATTCGCACGAACAGGCTTTCAGTCGTTAATCAAGTAATAATTGAAAGCTTGTCTTTTATTTCTATTGGACAACATTCAGTGGGGGGATTCGCCTAACTTGCTCCTCTCAGATTTCGCAATTGAAATCAGCCACTGTTTATCCGTGGTTGTTCAATCCAGTAATTATGAAGAGCAAACCAAGGGATGATTAATCATGTAAAATCACCGTTAGCCCTAAGTTTCCCGGACCAGCATCTATGATCGATTTACCCATTGAGGTTATCCAAGCCTATCGACAGAAGACATTCCGGACACTGCCTGGATTAAGAATCCACACTATAGAAGAAGCTATTGAATATGTGTCCGAGCGGGGGTTCATTTTCTTTTGGCCAATCAAGGATATCACTATGCCAAGCCTGTGGACTGCAGTTGCAGGAGATCGGCCGGTGGCAAATGAGCATGACGACCCCGGACATATCACCTGGGGTTGGAAGGATTCACTCCTGGGTAAGGATAACTGGTACTACGCCAAAATTCTGCGGAGGAAAGCAACTATGATCGCCATGGATCTTGTCCCTAGTTTCTACGCCTTATCTGAAAATTACGGTGCTCCTGAAGAAGATTACTTGACGATTTACGAACAAGGCCGGATGACTAGAGAGACGAAGCAAGTATATGAAGTGATCATTGAGAAGGGACCGATCGATACTGTCGCTCTCCGTAAAGAAGCCCACCTTGCCAGTCAGGCGAGCGATTCATCCTTTACTCGTGCCCTAGCTGACCTGCAGGCAGATTTTAAAATCGTCCCAGTAGCGGTTACAAAATCAGGCGCCTGGCGTTATGCTTTTGCATACGATCTCCTCCCCCGACAGTATCCTCAAATACCAGAAAAAGCACGGCAAATCACCGAACATAAAGCCCGCCAGCAAATCACTGCCGCATACTTCAAATCAATTGGCGCGGCGCAGCTTAAAGATGTAAAACAACTGTTTCGCTGGACCACGAAAAACTCCCTCCAGACCATTGAAAACTTGATTGCCGCCGGAGGGCTGACGGCGAACGTACTATTAGCTGGTTTTCCAGGTGAATGGTACGCCCTACCATCATTGATCAGCTGATCAAAATCACCCTGGGCACCATATGGGAATCGCCTGTAAATGGTAGAGAAGCTTCGAACAGAATCCAGCAGTGACAGCAATGAGAGGTGACCGAGTTGACAAACAACCAGCATCTTGAAAAAACAGCGCTGATAACGGGCGCCTCAAGCGGTATCGGGGCTGCGTTCGCACGCAAGCTCGCCCAAGAGGGGTACAACCTTGTTCTCGTAGCCCGTCGTGAACAGCGGTTATTAGACATGAAAGTTAACATAGAAGAAATGCATGGCATCCATGTCCATTACATTACTGCTGACCTGTCAAAAGAAGCTGACGCAGTAAATGTAGAAAATTATATTCGTGCGCGTGAGCCACTCGATTTGCTGGTTAATAACGCGGGTTTTAGTGTATCGGGGGAATTCTCTGCGATTGACATAGAGGATCATTTGGCTATGATCAATGTACATGTGATCGCCAGCGTTCGATTCTCGCATGCAGCCATCGCTGCGATGAAAAAAGCCACCCGTGGTGCGATCATCAATGTCTCATCGATGGCTGCATTGCTTCCGCTTCGCAATGTCACCTACAGCGCCACAAAAGCTTACTTGGTGACTTTCTCAAAGGCGCTTCAAAACGAACTAGCTGGCTCTGGTGTAACTGTGCAAGCACTTTGCCCAGGCTTTACATACTCCGAATTTCACGATAACAGGCAAAGAGTGGGCTTCCGGCGCAGTGATATCCCCAGATTTCTTTGGGGAGAAGCCGATGCTGTCGTGGAAGCATCATTGAGTGCATTGCCTAAGGGTAAATTAATCGTGATTCCTGGGGCGATCAACCGGATTCTGGTAGGTATTGGCACGAATGGGATCACCGGACCGATAATCCGTACGGCATCTCGGATGATAACAAAGCGTAAGCACTGACTTAACAAAGCCAATATATATTCCACTCTGCGTGGAAGGTACCAGTTTTTATACCTTTGCGCTATCGACGTGAGTTATATGTAATAATATAGACAGTGACTGTCGCTGCCGCCGTCCGATGCTATAGGAAGCTCGAAAAGTTCCGCTCCATCCCTGCCCTGCTGCCTGAGAAACAAAAAATATAGGAATGACCCAGGATTTGATAAGGAGGATAACATGTCAAGTATCCCAACATCCCACGAGCGGATCATTACAATTGAGCGCCATATCCTGCAAGAACAAGAAGGGCATCCTGACGCGACCGGAGTTCTGACCTATTTGCTTTACGACATTGCGCTTGCCGGTAAATTTATTGCCAGCAACACTACACGCGCCGGTTTGGCGGAGATCTTGGGCAGCACCGATGATTTTAATATCCAGGGCGAGCAGGTTATGAAATTAGACCGTTTAGCAGATCAAGCTTTCTACCGGCTAAACGATCATACCGGCAGGCTAGCGGTATTAGCGTCCGAGGAGCATGAGAATATACTTCCTATTCCGGATAAATATCCAACCGGGAAGTATGTATTGCTGTTTGACCCGTTGGATGGGTCTTCGAATATCGACTACAACGCCTCAATCGGCACGATTTTTTCCATCTACCATCGTAAAACCCAAACTGGTCGAGGGAGTATTGAGGATTGCTTACAGCCCGGACGCGACCTCATTGCCGCAGGTTATCTTTTATATAGCGTAAGCACCATGCTGGTCTATACCACGGGGGCAGGTGTGCAAGGATTTACGCTCGACCCAAGCATCGGTGAATTCCTGCTCTCCCACCCAAATATACAAATTCCCGAACAAGCCAGCTACTTCAGTGTCAATCAAGGCAACACGAAGTACTGGGGCCAAGGTGTTACACGCTTTACAGAATATTTGTGTGGAGTAACAGATGAACGGCACCCGATTTCAGGGAGGTATATTGGCTCCTTAGTAGGGGATTTTCACCGCAACCTGCTTGCTGGGGGAATCTTCTATTACCCCGCTGATAGGAAAGACCCCAAAATGCCATCAGGCAAGCTCAGGTTGTTATACGAAGCGGCACCACTAGCTTTCATCGCCAGTCAGGCTGGAGGATACGCGTCAAATGGGAATATGAACATTCTTGAGATCCAACCGGAAACGCTTCACCAACGTACCCCGCTCTTCATCGGCAACCGCGACTTAGTGGAGAAAGCAGAGCATTACATTCGAAAATACGGATAAGTTGGTCGTGCTTTTCAAGCGTCCATGGAAGGGGACAGCATGAACATACAAAAGCCTGCGGAGTTGAGTCCAGACGAGCTCTACCGGGAATGTGATCCAGAAACTTTACAATTTGAAGATACAAATAGCTTGCCGGATCTGGAGGAAGTTCTCGGACAACCACGTGCTCTGCGCGCCCTCGAGCTTGGTAGTGGCGTCCCTGGGCATGGATTTAATACATTTGTCCTTGGCCAACCCGGTTCTGGACGTACAACGCTCAGCCGGGAGTATCTCGAGCGAAAAGCAACAAATCAGCCAGTACCTAGTGATTGGTGCTATGTAAATAATTTTGAAGACCCACGCTATCCTATTGTCCTGGAAATGCCACCAGGGAATGCACCAAGACTCCACAGCGAAATCAAAAACGTTATCGAACGCTGTCAGGTCGAGATTGACAGGATTTTCAAGACTGATGAATATAAGAATGAACATGATGGACTGCTAACCGAACTCAAAAAAGCCCAAGAAGCTGAGTTCATCAAACTGCAAGAGCATGTCGAGAGTAACAATTTCATGATTGCACGAACTTCTTTTGGTTTTGTCTTGGTGCCAGCCGTCCATGGTAAACCCCTCAAACCCGTGGAAATCGAAAAATTATCACCAAAACAGCAAAAAAAGTTAAACGACCTCCAAGAGAAGCTCGGTATTGAAGTCGAAAGGACATTAACCATCAGCCGCGAGCATGAAGATCGCACCAACCAGCTTTTGTGGGATTTAAATGAGCGCACGGTTTTCTTTGTTCTTGAACCTGTCCTAAAGCCACTATATAAGAAATATCGAAAACACCCCCGTTTGTTAGCTCATTTGGAAGGCTTAAAGCGTGATATTGTTGATAACCAGGAAAAGTTCCGGACAGAGAGCCCTCCCAGTCCTGTTCTGCCCGGGTTATCCTCCAACACCGAAAAGTGGCTCCAGCGCTATGATGTGAATGTCTTGGTAGATAATGGGGAATTGCACGGTGCTCCTGTTGTGGTTGAGAATCACCCATCATATGGCAATCTACTTGGCCGAATTGAGCATGAAGTTGCCATGGGTGCAAGCCGAACTGACTTCACTATGATTCGCCCGGGAGCTTTGCACAGGGCTAATGGGGGATTCCTCATCATCCCCGCGCGCGACCTGCTGATAAACCCCTATGCCTGGGAGGGGCTAAAGCGCGTTCTACGTGAAGGAGATGTAAGGATTGTAGAGCTAGCAGACCAGCTCGGCGTGGTTAGTACGATCACACTCGAACCAGAACCAATACCCCTCCAAATCAAAATTGTTTTAATCGGCACGCCTTTGCTGTATTTCAAGCTGCGTTCCCTGGATGAAGATTTTACGAAATTATTTAAAGTACGCGCCGATTTCACGAACAAGATGATCCGGTCACCAGAGACAGAATTGGAGTATGGATTGTTTGTAGGGTCAGTCGTGGAAGATAACAAGCTGCCCCCTTTCGACCGGACTGCTGTCGCGAGAATAATCGAGTACAGCTCTCGTCTAGCTGAAGATCAAACCAGATTAACCACCCGCTTTGGAAAAATCGCTGATATCATTCGCGAATCCGCCTTTTGGGCAACATATCAACCAGAAAACGAACAAAAGGACGCACCACCTGCTGAGGAAAAGCTGGTAAATGCGGCCGACGTCCAGCAAGCGATCGTTGAAAGCATCTACCGCAGCGACCTAATTGTGGAGCGACTGCAGGAAATGATAGGAGACGGCACGCTCATGATCGATGTCACTGGGGTTCAAGTTGGACAGATCAATGCCCTATCCATCATGCTCCTTGCTGATCTCGCTTTTGGAAAGCCCAGCCGGGTTACGGCATCTGCTTATGTGGGGCGAACCGGCATAATCGATATCGAACGGCAGGCCAATCTAGGTGGACCGGTGCACACAAAAGGGATATTAATCCTCAATGGCGTTCTAGGTCGGCTGTATGGGCAGAAGCGTTCATTAAGCTTGTCGGCAAATATTACATTCGAGCAGAGCTACGACAGTGTTGAAGGTGATAGTGCATCTGCAGCAGAATTACTGGCGCTATTATCGGCTGTTGCGGATATCCCACTCCGCCAAGATCGAGCCATAACCGGCTCAATTAACCAGCAAGGTCAGATTCAAGCGATTGGCAGCGTTAATGAGAAAATCGAGGGTTTTTTCCTAACCTGCAAGACGTTCGGGTTGACTGGCGAACAAGGTGTAGTAATTCCAAAAAGTAACAGTAAGCAGTTAATGCTGAATCGGGATGTGGTAGAGGCCGTCAGAAGAAGCGAATTTCATATCTGGCCCATTACAACAATTGATGAGGCCATAACACTGTTTTCCGATATGGACCCAGGCAAACTGCAAGATGATGGGAGCTACTCTGCGGATAGCTTTCACCAACGCGTTGTCGAGCGATTCGAGGAGTTTGCTGAGCTTGAAGACAAGAAGAAAAACGATCAACCCGATCCTTCAAAATCAGCTAATCAAGGGATCAAAGATCAAGAAGAAAAGGATGAGATTGGAGAAGACGACGGTACGACAGCTACTCCTACTTTTGGGAGATAATTGCACACTTAAGTCTTGATCTCAAATTGTGTGTTCCAGTAGATTTACGGGTTTTTTTGATGATCCAAAAGAAAGGTCGTAGTACGCAGCTTAATGAGGTGCTAGAGAAATGTTAAAGATAGCATTGATGATTGAAGGGCAAATGGGATTGAATTGGAGCCGCTGGAAAAGAATCGCCACAGCAGTGGAAGAGATGGGGTTCGCCGGTCTATACCGGTCAGACCATTACACAAACCCAGAACCACCGGATATGGATTCACTCGAGTTGTGGGCCTCGCTAACCTGGTTAGCATCACATTCTAGCAGCATCGAATTCGGTCCGCTTGTATCACCAGTATCATTTCGCGATCCAACGATGACAGCTCGGATGGCTGGTTCCGTCGATGATCTGTCTGGAGGCAGATTGGTACTTGGTCTCGGTGCGGGATGGCAAGAACGGGAGCATAGAAACTTCGGTTGGCTGCTCGGGGATATGCAGGAGCGGTTCGACCGCTTTGAAGAAGGTCTCACAGTCATCACCCAATTGCTGCGGAGCGACCAACCAATCACATACTCAGGCAACTACTACCAACTTCATGAGGCGATATTACTCCCCAGACCACAACGTCCAGGAGGTCCAACAATCCTGATTGGGGGTAATGGTCCTAAAAGAACGCTACCCCTCGTAGCGAAATTCGCGGATGAATGGAACGGAGTTTTTATACCCTCTGAGAAATATGCTGCCACAAATGCTTTGCTCAACGATATGCTTTCAGAGGCTGACCGGGATCCTGGAGATGTGAAACGTTCGCTAATGACCAATCTTGTGTTTGGGCGGACAGATCAGGAAGTAAATAGTCTGATCCAGCAGGGAGTTTTCGGAATTACGTCTAAATCTGGGCTGCAAGAGCACGGCATCATCACCGGTACGGCAAGCGAGGTAATCGACCAGCTAGGTGAATTCACAGTAGCAGGTGTAGAAAAAATCATGCTCCAATGGTTGGATATAGATGCAATTGACCGCTTAGAAGCATTTGCACGAGAAGTGTTAGATATATATCATTGATAAAATAAACACGCGAAAACTGCCGGACCCTCAGATAGTGATAGAATGTATGGGTTGTCAAACGCCAAGATTTGGGAGATGGTTTTGATTCGGTGTGTGTAATCCTACATACCAATGACAAATGCAGAACCATCTGTATACAGAGCTTAGAATATGAAAAAAACATTAGCCATATCGATCTTTGGGATCGCATTGCTGACAATTTTAGGATGCAGTTTGTTTAACGGGGTCAGTGAGCGCTTATCGAATACAAAAGCCACCGTTGATGATGTGGCGACTAAGGTTGAACAGGGGCGAAATCTAGTTGGCACCGCGCAAGGAGTCGCTACTCAGATTGGGGAAAGCAGCTTCCTAGAGACGGTGCAAAATTTAGCCACAGAAGTGGACGAATCTGGAATTCTAGCAACCATCCAAGCGGTTGCGACTGAACAGGGCCCGGTTATTCTTGGTACTGTTCAAGCCCTCGCAACCCAAGAAGGTCCGGCTTTTATCGCCACTGCACAAGCCATAGCGACCGAGCTCTCAGAAAGTCAAGGGTCGCTTCCAGAAGATATCCCTTTGATCGATGGCAGCCTAGAACAGTTTGTGGCAAATTCGCAGATCATCTCATACCAAACGGCCATCCCTTTCATCAATGTGGTTGATTTCTATCGAATCGAGATGCCCTTAAATGAGTGGCTCGAACAAGAAAACAGCTCGTTTGTGGCTGAGAATACTGCAGTTTTAATATTCAATAATAACAATCGCTCTGCCACGGTTACGCTCTCCACCAACCCTTTAAACGATCACACCATCGTTTTGATCACCGTCCAAAGCAAGTAGAGAACGTTATGTTACAAAACTTTTTTGAACCAGCGTCAGTTGCTGTCATCGGAGCTTCCACCACTCCTGTAAAACTCGGGCACGCCGTTTTGAGGAACCTGGTTGAAGGTGGCTATTCGAAACGGGGTATTGTATACCCGATCAACCCCAAAGCAAATGAGATCCTTGGGCTAAAAGCCTATCCATCCGTCCTAGATGTGGCAGATCCAATTGATTTGGCTGTAATCGTAATCCCATACCCATACGTCCCGGATGCTCTACGAATATGCGGCCAGAAAGGCATTCCGGCAGCCATCGTGATCAGCGCTGGTTTCCGTGAAGCTGGTATGGAGGGATTAGAGCGCGAGCGAGAACTGATTGAGATAGCGCGAGAATTTAACATCCGCATCGTCGGCCCTAACTGCCTTGGGATCATCGATACATTTACGCCCTTGAACGCATCATTTGCAGCCGGCACTCCCCCATCAGGACCGATGGCATTTATGTCGCAATCGGGTGCACTGGGGACTGCGGTTCTGGATATCGCCCTCGCAGGACGCTTAGGCCTTTCAAAATTCGTCAGTCTGGGCAACAAAGCTGATGTCAGTGAAACAGACTTACTAAAGTCATGGTCAGATGATGAAAATTCCCGCGTGATCATGATCTACAGTGAGGGATTGCCTAACGGGCAAGAATTCATCCAAATTGCGCGCGATGTTGCACAGAAGAAACCAATCATTGCGATCAAATCTGGGGTAACACAATCGGGTTCACGCGCAGTCTCATCACATACAGGATCCCTGGCGGGCTCGGAACAAGCTTACCAAGCCGCTTTCCAACAGGCAGGCATCTTGAGAGCGGAATCGATGGAATCACTTTTCGATATCGCCTTAGCGAACGGTTATCAGCCCGAAATTATGGGAGACCGAATTGCGATTATTACCAACGCCGGAGGTCCGGGAATCCTGGCAACAGACGCTCTAGAGCGGGCAGGAATGACCATTGCCCGGTTTGATTACCAGACGATCCATAACTTGGAACAGTTTTTGCCTGACGCAGCAAGTGCTGCCAATCCAGTAGATGTGCTTGGTGATGCACGCGTGGACCGCTTTCGTTTTGCTTTGGAAACGGTCGCTAAAGATCGCCATGTCGATGGATTATTGGTTGTACTCACGCCACAAGCCATGACTGAAATCGAAGAAACTGCTCACGCAATTGGAGAGCTATCGCGCAGCATCGATAAACCTATCTTGAGCTGTTTTATGGGAGAAGCCCGGGTCAATTCAGGTATCGCGATCCTTACATCATACGGAGTACCAAATTATCCATTCCCCGAACGTGCAGGGCTAGCTTTCCGTTCGATGTTCGAATACAAAGAAATCCGCTCGCGCCCCCCTGCAGAATACGTTACCTTCGAAGTAGATCGAAAATCTGTGACTAATTTATTCCAGCGTGTTTTAGCAGAAGGTCGCGTTTCAATCGGGGATGCTGAAGCACGTTCAATATTGACATCGTACGGACTCCGTATCCCGCAATCGGAAGTCGCAGAAACAGCCGAGCGAGCCGTTGAAATCGCGGGACAGATTGGATTCCCGGTCGTCTTAAAAATTGCCTCACCTGATATCCTGCATAAAACGGATGTCGGGGGTGTCAAGGTTGGATTAAGCAATGCCGAAGCCGTACGAGATGCTTTCGAGCTGATGGTTTACCGGGCACAACGCTATATACCTGAGGCACGTATCTGGGGCTGCCTGGTACAAGAAATGGTTCCATCCGGTGGTTTAGAGGTCTTGGTCGGCATGAACCGCGACCCGCAATTCGGGCCCCTAGTGACTTTCGGACTAGGCGGTATCTACGTTGAGACTCTGAAAGATGTCACATTCAGGATAGCCCCGTTCTCCCGGCTGGAAGCAGAGCAAATGTTAGGAGAGATTCGCGCCCATGCATTGCTGGATGGCGTCAGGGGGCAACCCGGAGTTGATAAAAACGCGATTGTGGATTGCCTATTGCGGATCGGTCAGTTCGTACAAGATTTCCCGAACATCGCCGAGGTCGACATTAACCCCCTGATGGTATACCCAGGTTCCCAAGGGGCAATTGCGATTGACATGCGACTGGTATTGGACCAACCATAGCAAATAAATCTAATGGAAATCACCTGCAATTAACGGAGAAAATGGTATGAATTCTATTTATATAACCTCTGTTGAGCGGTATTCTGGCAAAACCGCTACATGTCTCGCATTGGGGAAAAGATTAATTGCCGATGGGTACAAGCCCGGATATCTAAAGCCGCTGAGTATGCAGCCGTATATGATCGGCGGGAAAATCGCCGATGAAGATGCTGTATTTGTAAAGGAAATTCTTGGGCTTGATGTACAACCCTGGGATATATCCCCAGTTGTCGTAACCCCTGAATTCTTGCGCGAGCGCCTGCTGGGAAAAGAGGATTTTAACCTGATGAGCAAGGTCCAGGCAGCCGCCGAGGCTTCTAGTGCTGGAAAGGATATTTTAATACTCGAGGGTGGGGCAAGTATGCGTGAGGGGTATGCGGTTGGATTACCAACCCTGAATGTCGCCGAAGAATTGTGCACCAATGTACTGGCCTTGATCAAATACCGCGACGAGGTCAGGGTTCTCGATGACACATTGGCTGCCCGCAAACGGCTAGGTGATTTGCTGTGCGGAATCATTATTAATCGAGTGCCAAATGATGCGATCGAATTTGTGCACAACACGGTAGTGCCCTATATCGAAAATCTTGGTCTGCCAGTTTACGGTGTACTGCACGAAAAACGTGGGTTAGAAGCATTGACCGTGAACGAAATCGCTCAGGTTCTCGAAGCGAGAATTCTTACCAAAGATACAAATCTCGATGCATTGGTTGAGACACTTACTGTGGGCGCGATGACCGCTGAAGCGGCATTAAGCCGGTTCCGAAAACAAATCAATAAAGCAGTGATTACCGGTGGAGACCGAACGGATATCCAGCTAGCCGCACTCGAAACCTCAACTACTGCTTTAATCTTAACCGGCAACCTACACCCAAGCCCGTTAATTATCAAACAAGCAGAAGAGTTCAACGTCGCAGTTCTGCTGGTCCCGAACAACACAATGGAGACGATTGAATCACTAGAAGGCATTTTTGGGAAAACACGTCTCGGGCAATCAGCAAAATTAGCGCAATTTGAAGCACTATTTAATGAACATGTTGATATTCCCAGGCTTTATAAATGCTTGGGGATTTCAGAGTAAAGAGGAATCTGGAACTGTATTCGAGATGGCTAATCGCTGTAACAAGAAGGAGATTTAGTACAATATTCCTTTCCTTCAGCTGCTGACAACACGCGATACAATGCCAAATCCTTGCCTGAACCACACCATTCAAGTAAGTGTCTCTGCATATTTACTATTCCGATGTGTTCAGTTTTCCACTGCCGGAAAATCTTCGGTTCCCTGGATCAAAATACTCCCTTCTTCGTAAAAGAATTGCTGCTGTATTCCCCGATCAATTGCACAACTTGATACTCTCCCCAGCTGCATCAGATCAGGAATTGCTTCTGGTTCACGACGATGAATACTCAACCAAAGTTTTGTTTGGTAATCTGAGCCCAAAGGAGGTCCGGCGGATCGGGTTCCATTGGTATCAAGAACTCTTAACCCGCCCCCGGCATTCTGTCGGGGGGACCATCGCGGCGTTCCGTCAGGTGCTGCATCGTGGAGGAATCGCATTTAACATTGCTGGCGGGACACACCACGCCTTCCATGATAGCGGGGTAGGATTTTGCATCTTTAACGATGTCGCAGTTGCGGCCCGGGTCGACCAATCCGAACTATTGGCACATAATATATTAATCCTTGATCATGATGTCCATCAAGGAAATGGAACCGTGGCCACATTTGCGGGGGACCGATCAGTTTTTACGGTTTCAGTCCATAACGGTAAGAATTTCCCCTTTCACAAGGAATGCTCAAGCCTGGATATCGCGCTACTAGATGGTGCAAAAGATGCAGAATATTTGAACGCAGTCAAACTCGGGCTTACAAGTGCACTCGAGGCATTTTTTCCAGAACTGGTCATTTATCTGGTAGGTACAGACCCATACAACTGCGACAAATTAGGGCGGCTTAATGTAAGTAAAACCGGATTGGCGGCATGTGACGAGTTTGTATTTTCACTTCTCGCAAATCCAAAGATACCCGTAGAGGTCGTTTTAGCAGGCAGGTATGCCCGGGATATTCGCGACACAGTCGATATTCATCTAAAAACCGTGGAAAGCGCACACAGTCATATTTGGCATAGTTAACGCATCCTGAAGTGATGGTCACAGCCTGCCTCAGAGCAAACTGTTTTATACTAGGTGATCCAGCGTTGTTAATTCGCTCCTATCAGTGAGTGGTTTACTATATTACCGAGTGAAATGAATACTGCTTAAATATTGTTAGACTACTCTCCCCCTCATAAGACTGAGTTTCACAATTAATTTTTCCACAAGTTCTATTTTGCCTGTATCAAAAATTCACCTTGATGGCAGCAACCGCGCTGATCCTGGGTTTTCAGCGCGACGTATTGCCATCTCCCCCGTATATATGATTAAGGACAGTCATTTTCACAAGACTTATGGTGTCGCCAGATATAAGTTTCTACAATATTAGGAGGAGAAAAATGTCAACAGCCAGACAGCCCCTGCGAAGATCGCGCACAAAGAGAATATTGGTTGGTGTCTGCGGTGGATTAGGTGAATTCTTTGGGATCAACCCGCTCTGGTTCCGCCTGGGATTAATACTAACGCTGCTGCCAGGTGGTGTGCCAGGGATCTTACTTTATATCTTACTGTGGATCATCATCCCCAGTGAGTAGTGACAAATCGAAACAAAAGACATAACACGCGATTCAGCCCATCAATGCTGGACATCGGTGGGCTAGTTTTTATAACAAAACTCATACATTAATTTTTCCGACCAACTCTCCATTCAAGTAGACCATATAATTTTCGCCCGATGTGTAATCGCCTATAGGTATGACCGTTTCAAAGGATTGGATCACCTGGATACACATCACATCTTCTTCGGTTAATGAATAGAGTTCGATATCGATCTGTTCTGATCCATCATCACGTGTGAGGGTGGCCCGTGGCACATGGCAAGGGGTAGGAAGATCACCAGCGACCCGCAGTAGCACCTGGACCGGGTATGATTCCATCAGTACCAGCTCGCTCTCCTTAACCATTACTGGACCAGCAATCATTTCGGCTTCACCCGCGATGGGGTCTAAAGGCGAGAGAAGTAACGGATCCCGCAGTTCCAGCTCCATCGGTTCAGCTGGCACTTGCTGACCAGCATCATCAATTATTGGCTGGTTGGTGATTTCGGCTGGTTCTTCCACCGGCGTAGCCGTGGCTTGCACCTCGCCAGCACACCCATACACAGTGAGGCTGGCTATTATTATCCCTAATACGAACACTTTGTGATCCATCGTACCTCCACACATCACACGATAGATTGCAGGTTTATCATGCAATCTCGAATTATGGAATAGACGTTATACATGTGAGTAACGTTCCCTAGAATTTCGCCAATTTAGCCTTTGATCACTACTACTGGCTTTAGGCGGGCAACTTTCTTCACTATACCTGCTCCAGTGACTACATTTACTACTTCATCAACATCTTTATACGCTTGGGGGGCTTCTTCTGCAAATCCTGCCATCGAGCCTGCCCGGATATGGATGCCGGATTCGGTCAACTGTTTATGTAAATCTTCACCCCAAACTTGCTTCTTGGCCTTGCTGCGGCTTATTACTCGTCCTGCACCGTGACATGAGGAACCAAAGGATTTCTGCATACTGAGTTCAGTTCCGACTAGAACCCAAGAGGCCGTACCCATACTTCCCGGGACTAGAACCGGTTGACCGATAGGGCGGTATTCTGCAGGCAGCCCTACAAAACCTGGCCCGAAGGCACGCGTCGCGCCTTTCCTATGGACACACAATCTAACCAGTTTTCCTTGAACTTCGTGCGTCTCGATCTTGCCCATATTATGAGCGATGTCATATACCTGCTGCAGATGCCAGTTGCTTACTTTTCCAGCTAAGATTTGTTCAAATGCTTTCCGAGCATAATGAACCAACACCTGGCGATTGGCAAAAGCGTAGTTGGCAGCACACCTCATCGCAGCCAAATAGCTTTCCCCTTCTGGCGAATTTAACGGAGCGCATACCAATTCACGATCAGGCAGGTCAATACCATAACGACGTACTGCACCTTGCAGCTCACGTACATAATCACTGCATATCTGGTGTCCAAACCCGCGTGAGCCACAATGAATCTGAACAGCGATATTTCCTGCCTGCAAGCCCATCACGTTCGCAGCACGTTCATCATACACTTGTTCAACGAAATCTACTTCAATAAAATGATTTCCTGCTCCAAGAGTACCAATTTGAGCCTTGCCCCGCTCCTTGGCACGGTTACTTACCTTTCCAGGGTCAGCACCTGACAGGCAGCCCTGTTCTTCGGTGCGGTCAATATCGGTTTGCGCAGCAAATCCTTTCTTGAATGCCCATCCACTACCCTGGCGGCATACCTGATCTAGTTCTTGGATGTTTACACGGATGTGACCTTTCGTGCCAACTCCACTGGGGCAGTGGTAATCCAGCGCGGTGGCAAGCTCATCCAATTTATTATCTACTTGGGAAAGAGGCATTTGTGAAGATAGCAGGCGGACTCCACAATTGATGTCATACCCAATTCCCCCTGGAGAGATAACCCCGGACGGGTATTGAGTTGCAGCCACTCCACCAATCGGAAATCCATAACCTTGGTGCATATCAGGCATTACCACAACATGCTCTACCAGCCCGGGAAGCGTGGCAGAGTTCACCGCTTGTTCCAAAGATCGATCCTGCATAACAGCCTCGATGATCTGACGAGTAGCAAATATACGCACGGGCACCCGCATATCAGCACGGAATGTTTGTGGGATCTCCCATTCATAGTCGCTAATTTTCCTGAGATCATTAATATCGACCATGGTTTAGCCTCCTATCACTAACAGCTGAAAAGGTCGCGACCTCTTTGTTCAGACATCAAATACTATTCGAACACGTAAGCCACTTTGAGCGCGTAAAACTGCCAGATTGTGATATGTCACCGCCTTAATTTCCTTGGATATGGTACGTATCTCTGTTCCGAATGCGTTTACGTCGATATTATTACTGCTCACCTTGATATCGAACTCATCAAATGCAATGTACTCCGTATCAGTGATAAACAGCAGTTCTTCAAGAAAGCTTACCAGTGCCTGCTCAAGGTCATTGAATGTGATGCTGAACATACGAGCAACACGTACCCCAGAACCCAATCTAATTCCCGCTAAGGTATTCATTCCCAAAGCGGCCTGTTCCAGCAATTGGGTAAAATTCGGTGCCCATATTTCCAATTCCCGATCTGAAGTGTGCTCATGTTCTCGGAATCCTGCTTTCGGATCACTCATAATAAATCTATTATATACCAACGGGGACTATGACTTATTTGCTATCAGTTTATGATGGATCAATGTGACATATCTCCAATTGTGGTGGATCTACATTCACCTGATAATATCTTTGACAAAAGCATCTGGTGCAATTAGCTATGAGCAGCAATGAAGTATAATGAGCACGCTTCTATACAGAAGCTGAGGTCCGAAGATATATGAAAATGGATATGATTAAAGATCGTTTGGATAAGTTGGAATTCCGTTTACAAGCTTTGATCGAAGGAAGTGCAGCCCGGTTGTACGCCAGCGAACTGAGACAAATCGATCTAAGCCATCAGCTCATTGGCGCGATGCAAAAGGGTATCAAGTCTGATCCAGATGGCAGCTTTATCGCCCCAAATAGATATATGATTTCATTAAATCCACACCAGATTCAGCTGTTTACAGGAGATGATGACCGCACTTTAGTATTGATAGATGCGTTAGAACAATTCGCATCGGAAGCGAGCCTGATATTCCTCTCAGAACCGAAGATTCACTTTCACAGTGACCCCGATATTCCATTAGGGGAGTGCCGAGTGGACTCTCTGATCGAACAGCCCGAACTCGCGCATACCTCCGATATAGTGCACGCAACTCATGAGACACCTTCAGCCAAGCCCGCAGATGCTTACCTAATCATAAATGGTACAGATATGATCCCATTGAAAGAAATGGTGGTGAATATCGGTCGCCGCCCGGATAACCATATCGTGATTGAAGATAATCGGGTTTCGCGTATCCATGCTCAACTGAGGGCAATCAAAAAACGTTATGTGATATTTGATCTAAATTCTACGGGGGGTACTTTTGTGAACAACAGCCGGATTGGACAGGCAATCCTAGCACCTGGTGATGTGATCTCCTTAGCCGGTTTCCCGCTTTTATTTGGTCAGGAGGAAACCCCGATCAGCAGTACGCAAAGGTATTCTCCCGACCAGGATTAAGGTACTCCAAAATGAGTGGACCTATACTGCTTGGCCTTAGAATCGCGATGGCGATGAGTTTGTACGCATTCCTAGGCTTTACACTCTACGTATTGTGGCACGAATTGCTCCAGCAAAGTGTACAAGTTACGCCACCCCCGCCCCCGACGATGATTCTAATAATAGCTAATGAGGGGCATGAAGAACGCTACCGTTTTGATCTACCCGAAATTATCATTGGGCGCGATCCGGCGTGTGATTTAGTGCTTTCCGATTCGACTATCTCGGCAAAACACGCCAGACTAACCTACACACACAATCATTGGTGGTTGGAAGATATGAAGTCCACCAACGGTACCATGCTCGACCAGCAACAAGTAGATATCCCCCTCGTTGTCACTAGCGGTGATCGTTTCACTTGCGGTCAAGTTGAGATCTTAGTAGAGATAGAAGGCGGCCAGAATATTGTGAATCCCAACAAAGGAGCAGACCTTGATGGAAGATCATCCTAAGATCGCTGTTATCGGCGGCTCTGGATTATACGAGATGCCCGGTATTACAGACATGCAGGAATTCTATATCAATACTCCGTTTGGAAAACCAAGCAGTCCGGTTGGTATCGGGACATTAAATGGTCACCGGATCGCATTTATTGCCCGTCATGGTATCGGGCACTGCATTACTCCGAGTGAGGTTCCTTATCGGGCGAACATATTCGCACTCAAGTCACTGGGCGTAGAACGCGTGATCAGCATCAGTGCATGTGGTTCACTGCGGGAAGATTACCATCCTGGAGATATCGTGATCCCAAACCAGCTGTTTGATTTCACCCGTTTTCGGAAAGCCACCTTCTTTGAGGATGGATTTGTCGCTCACGTCAGTGTAGCGGATCCCTTTTGCCAAGATCTCTCCGCACAGCTGATCACCGCCGTTAATCGTGCAGAGGGAAAAGTTCATACCAGTGGGGCATTGATCACAATTGAAGGTCCACGGTTTTCAACACGCATTGAATCCAACACATTCCGAACCTGGGGGATGTCGCTGATTAATATGTCAACCGCACCAGAAGCCTTCCTCGCCAGAGAAGCGGAGATGTGTTATGCAGTGATGAATCATGTAACAGATTATGATGTCTGGCATGTCAGTGAACAACCCGTCACGGTCAATATGTTAATTGACACGCTAAACCGCAATACAAAACTTGCCCAGTCAGCAGTGTCTAACCTGCTGTTAAATTTGTCAGAAACAAAAGATTGCGATTGCAGTGAAGCGCTAGCCAGTGCGATGATCACCCAACCGAATGCAATCCCCCCAGATACAAAGCGACGCCTCTTTATCTTGATTGATAAATACATCAATTAGGTTCTGCAGCCTCAATAATCTCAAGCAAATATGGTCCTGATAAAATATCTTCGTCTAATCGCTCCACCAACAAATTCGAGGATCGATCGCCTGCAAGGGCGCTTATTAGTTATAGCCGCGAGTTTTATGGTCCTGTACGCAGCCGGCCTCACAATTTCTCCGGCCGTACGATCCCGACACTGGGATGTAGGTTTGAGATGGGAGCATTGGTTGGGCATTGCCGTCTGGGGATTAGTATTTGTTATCGCCCACCGCCTAACAGCTGATTATCTCCCTGACCGTGACCCATTAATTTTACCGATAGCCGGCTTGCTCTCGGGCTGGGGCTTACTGACCATCTGGCGATTGTTCCCATTTTTCGGAATTCGCCAGACAATTTGGTTTATCGTCGCAATAACCGTCTTTGCGATTGGGATCCGACTCACCGATGATCTCAACTTCTTAAGACGCTACAAATATCTCTGGCTGAGCGGAGGGTTGCTGCTCACCGCCTTGACATTATTTTTCGGCACCAATCCAATGGGATATGGTCCCCAGATGTGGTTAGGGTGCTGCGGCATCTATCTGCAACCATCAGAGATATTAAAGTTGCTACTGATCATCTATCTTTCAGCCTATCTGGCCGGTTTTCCTGCTCCAGAATCCACCACTCGAGGAATAACTACCGCAGCTCATTCCAGCGCTACTAAACGTCCGAGATTGTTCCCGCTACTGCTGCCCACACTGATTATGACGGGATTAGCTTTGGGGCTGCTGCTCGCTCAGCGCGACCTTGGAACCGCAACGATCTTCATATTCTTGTACACGATTATTCTATTCCTAGCAACTGGCAAGAAAAGAATAATTCTTTTCAGCGGGGCGATCCTCCTACTGGCAGGTGCTGTCGGCTTCATCCTATTCGACGTAGTACAGCTGCGGATAGAAGCATGGATCAACCCCTGGTTGGATCCTAGCGGAAGATCGTACCAAATTGTCCAATCACTGATCGCGGTAGCTAATGGTGGGCTGATTGGCAGGGGACCAGGGATAGGCAATCCCAACCTGGTCCCAATACCGCATTCAGATTTCATCCTAGCGGCGATAGCAGAAGAAGGTGGATTTTTAGCGCTTATCTCATTAATATCTCTGATAGCGATCCTCGCTGTCCGGGGATTAACCGCCGCGATCCGAGCTGGCGACATATTCCGCAGATACTTAGCTGTCGGCCTCACCGCTTACCTAGTCGGACAGTCCATCGTGATTATCGGGGGAAATTTACGCTTACTGCCGCTGACCGGAGTTACCCTGCCGTTCGTATCCTATGGCGGCTCATCGCTGGTTGTATCCTTTATCGCTATCCTATTTTTACTTCAGATCAGCAATCGATCTCGCCATGCCGTTCCGGCAAATTTACCAGATCGAAGACCTTACCTATTTCTGGGAGGTTTTCTGCTTTTTGGCATAGCTGCTTTGTCAGTCACCTCGGGCTGGTGGTCATTCTACCGAGCGCCAGCCTTGCTGTCGCGCACGGATAACGCCCGCCGCACGATTGCTGACCGGTATGTCATCCGCGGCAGTATCTTGGACAGCACTGAACAATACCTGGCAGTCTCGCTCGGACGACCTGGTGAATATGAGCGCAGCTACTTATATCCGCAGCTCAGCCCAGTAATCGGTTATACCCACCATGCCTATGGACAGGCAGGCATCGAAGCGAGTATGGATGAATATCTGCGCGGCTTACGTGCTCTACCAGCCCTGCAGATATGGTGGAATCATCTGCTTTTCGGTCAGCCGCCGGCAGGTTTAGATACAAGATTGAATATCGATCCGAACTTACAGAAGATTGCTGACCAAGCATTAGCGGGGACACGTGGAGCAATCGTCTTAATCGATGCAGTTACCGGTGAGATATTGGCAATGGCATCCCAGCCCAACTATAATGCCAATTTTTTGGACGAACAATGGGATGAGCTGATACAGGATCCAGAAGCGCCTTTATTGAATCGCGCAACCCAGGGCAGTTACCCGGTCGAATCTCTTAAGGAACGGTTGTTTCCAGAGGGAATCGATAGATATCAGCTACATGGTACGCCGTTGATTCGTCTTGACACGAGCAATCCGAACATCACTGAGCATGGAGAGACTTATGCCAGCCCTCTGCACATGGCCATAATCGCTGCGACCCATGCTGCGGGTGGGACTCGCCCCGCACCACAGATTGTCAATGCAGTTAAGAATCCCACGACTGGGTGGGTTATGCTGCCGCCGCTCGCGGAAGCCCTAGATATATTCCCGCCTGAAATTGCCACCCAGAGAACAGCGCTATTCCCGACCAGTCCGGCAGACTTCTGGTACGTGATGGAGACAACATCGATAGGATCTGATCCTGTTACCTGGTACATATCTGGCACGCAACCCAGGGAACAGGATCAAGCATATGCCTATGCGATACTGATCGAAGGCAGGAACGCAGATCTCGCGAGTCAGATTGCCGAAGAATTAGAGCGAGCGCTTTATATTCCTAGCGAGTAACCTAGCGATATAGGAATAGAACTCGTGCACCATCACAGGCGTCATATCACGCGTATATAGCGTCTTTTGCCTACTTGTAGGACACCAGGATGCGGAAACAGCTGGTTGGGGTCATTAAGAGTTTCGCCATCTAAACGAACTGCGTTCTGATCGACCATGCGGCGTCCTTCACTTTTACTACTAACCAAATTTGCGTTGATGAGCACGTCGAGAACTGTCTGATCCCTTTCCAACACGATTTCTGGCATGTCAATTGGAATATCACCTTGTTGAAAAACGAGTATAAAGGCCTGTTCCGCACGAGCAGCTGCTTCGTCATCATGGTAAATTGAGACAATCTCCCGCGCCAGTTTCATTTTTACGTCACGTGGATGGAGACTGCCATCCACCATACCAATTTCGAGGGCTTCAATCTCAGGCGGCGTCCATGTAGTAACCAAACGGAAGTAATACCCCATCGCTCTGTCCGGGACACTCATGACTTTCCCGTACATATCCTCGGGGGTGGATAACAGCGGGATATGATTGCCCAAGGATTTGCTCATTTTGATTTCCCCATCGGTTCCCGGCAAGATATCCAATATGATGGCGATATTTGGTTTCTCCCCCATAAATGACATCAGCTTACGGGCGGCGGTAACAATATTAAACAGCTGATCAGTCCCCCCGACTTGGACATCAGTTTTAAGGGCATAGGCATCATAGCCTTGCATAATGGCATAAAAAGTTTCGTGCAGGTAAATTGGGTCACCGTTGTCCCATCGCCTGCGGAAATTATCGCGTGCCAAGAACTGCTGGATCGTGAAGTTTGATGCCAAACTGATCAACTCAGCAAAAGAGAGCTCTGATAACCACGTAGCGTTATATCGAATTAACGTCTTGTCGCGGTCAAGGACTTTGTATGCTTGCTCAGCATATGTCTGAGCATTATGAGCAACCTCCGCTGCTGTCAGCTGTGGTCTGAGCTTATCCTTATCGGATGGATCGCCGATTAATGATGTATAGTTGCCTACCAGAAATACAACTTCGTGCCCCAATTCTTGGAATTGACGAAGCTTGCGCATGGGGACTGTATGGCCTAAGTGGAGATCACTCGTGCGGGGATCAAACCCACAGTAAATGCGTAGAGGCCGGCCGGCCTTGCCCGCCTCGAGCAATCGTACCCTTAACTCGCCAGCCATTACCTGCTTCGTTTCATCATCACCGTACTCTGTGCCCTGCATCAAGTAAGCGACTTGTTCATCAATGGTCATGTTCATCTTAGCGATCTCCATTAGTCTCCGTTATATGAGATAATCTCATGCTCTATATTTACATATCCATCCAATTATAAATAAAAATAAAACGCGCCCTCTGTGGTGAGGGCGCGCCGTTCTCACCACGCTCATTTCACTCCCGGGCATAATAATATCCCTCGCCAGGTCTTTCTACAATATGCAGTTGTCCATTGAGAATGATCTGACGCAAAATATCCTCTCCTTGAACAAAACCGAAACGACCTTTTACTTCGCCCATCACTGTTACCTCTGCCAGCGTTTGAAATCCAAAATAAGACTTTTTACCAATTACCTGTACTTTTTTCCCCCACCGAGCAGGCATCGCACGCACTTCCTGAATCTCCTCCCAGGTCATCTGGACATGGCGCAGTCCGTTAGTGAAAGCCACCCTGCTATTATCAATCCGCATCTCTGTTTTTCGGTCCATCCAATTCCCAAGGCTAATGCTCAAAGCGGATCCAAATAAGACTACGGCTATGACGGGGATCGCTAACATTTCTTGTTGACCAGTGGCTCTTAGCACTAACCATAATATTAAAACCAAGAGTGATGAAACCCAGGCAATCAGCTCCGCTCGACGCGAAGTAAGAACAGGTTGATAAATCTTCTCCTTTTCAGCTAATGCCATGTGGCGATTATACCATCAGGGAATATTCAGGAGATGTGCTATAAGGCTTGTCCCGTGCTATAATTCCGCATTATGTAGTCGTTTCTCATCCAAACTTATGACACCCAGACCAAGAATATTTGGAGCCATTGTCGTATATGAGTTTGATGCATAAATCTGTACTGGTTTTGAATGCGAATTTCGAACCACTTAATATTTGCTCCACTCGCCGTGCGATCACAATGGTTATTGCCGGAAAGGCAAATCTTGTGCTGAATGGGCGAGGAGAAATTCACACCATTAATCAAACCTATCCATGCCCATCGATCATCCGCCTTGGGAGAATGATTAAACGACCGCGACCGCGAGTTCGATTAACGAAACGGGAAGTACTCCGCAGAGACAACTACATGTGCCAGTATTGTGGTCAAAGGTCATTGAATCTCACACTTGACCATATCATTCCGAGGCATTTAGGGGGGAATCACAGCTGGAACAACCTGGTTGCAGCTTGCCCGCAGTGCAACCACCGTAAAGGTGGCCGGACAATTGAACAGGCACATATGCACTTACTACGTCCCCCACAAGAACCACCCTCATCGGCTAGATATTTATTCGGAAGACATCTGCATAAAAATTCTGAATGGATATCTTTCGTTGAGGGCTGGTAAGTAAAAAAAAGAGTCCAACAACACTGGACTCTTCTCCAAATTGCAGACAACCCTAAAGGTCAAATTCCATCATATCGGTTGCAAGGAAGACAGGCACTCCGAAAGTTGATGCCGCCTCTGCTGTAATACGCTCTGAAAAAAATTCACCGGTTGGATAGTGGATCAGATAAAGCGCTTGGACATTTGCTTTATTTGCTTGAGAGCCAGCCTGTGCCGCTGAAGTATGCCCGAAAGAGGCACCCGAGGCTTCATGAAGAAGGAAATCGACATCGCGAGCGAGATTCTCGACAGCTTCACACGGCTCCGTGTCACATGAATATACCAGTACTTTCTGGGAAGCGACTATTTCAATCCTTAAGCCGATCGTCGGCACGATGTGTTTGACTGGTGATGAGAAAATTCTAAATTCTGAATTCGAAAGTACTGGTGAGAGCTCGATTTCCTGTAATGTATGAAAATGGATTGGGAATAGGTTCGGCCATGTTTCCCAATCATATGAATCCATCATCTTCTGGATACGCTCGAGTGTATGCTCGAGTCCATATATCTGCAGTGGTTGTTTACGCCCAAGCAGCCAAATACTCATCAGGTATGAAGCAACTCCCGACACGTGATCCGGGTGAAAATGCGTTAGGACCAGATCGCTTACTCCGTTGTGATCAATCCCGAGTGAACGCAGACGTAATAACGGATTTACAGAACAGTCTATCAATACCGTATAATCCCCACCCTGAAGGACCATATGCGTATTTTGATGCTTCTCCGCTGGAATGGCATATGACGAACCGAGAATGGTTAATTTAGCCAAAACAATAACCCTCCTGATCGAGAATTAGCAATTACCCTCCCAATAATAACACGGCTACACGTGGGGTAAGGTAGACTTCAAGTAATGCAGCACCAATGAACAGGGGTAACACCAGAGCTACGACAACACGCGCCCAGTTACCCAATCCTTTGCTAAACGCTTCACCTATCGTTTGATCATATGCAGGGCTCGCCAGGATTGCACCCAAGTTCAACAGCGCTGCCCCAGCAATAATTAGAGCAGGGATTTCTAAAATACCATGTGGAATTATGAACGCCAGAGTAAAAGTAAATGGCGAAAGACCGGCAGCAGCAAAATTCGCCATGAAGTATCCTAAGAGGATCATCGGCAGCATGAATACCAGCATACCTAATACTCCGAATGTGAATACCCCTAGCACCATACCGATCAACAGTGCACGCAAATTATGCAGCCATACTTGACCTGCACCGACAACTGAAAATAAGCGAATTGCGTCCAACCCTTCGACGAATCCCTGACCAAGGCTCTCCCAATCGATAATTTCTGGAGGCAGTGGAAAAGATCCAGCAACAATGGAGCCAATATACAAACCAACCAAGAGAAGCACTCCAACAATGAACATCGGCAGTGATAGTTCCCGGCGGACATAAGCAAACACATCCCGATACCAGTCCAGCAAATTGTGTTTTCCACCAACAAACGTCCTGATGAATAATGTACCAAACCACTTGAAGTTAATACTGTCTAATTCCCGGCCCAATAGTTCTTCACGGTGAAAATGAACCACCCCGGTCCGAATTAACAAAACCGACACCACAAGTAAACCCGCAATCACCCACCATAGGATCGGATACCGCGCCCAGAACATAATGATGCTCTCGCCCTGGATGAGGAAAACCATCGGGATGATGATGAAAGAAGACAGTAAATTCGCAGCCCTGACCGAGGTTGTCTGAGTTGAAATCACGACTGCAGCACTAACCATGACTAAAGCCTGGACGGTGGTCAGCGAGACAATTTGCGTAAGTAAAATCGGTGAAGGTGTCCATCCCACTTGCCAGTAAACACCTATCAAATACACACTGATCCCCAGGTAGGCCGCTAATAGAGGTGGAACAAGTGCGGCAAGCAGTTTACCAAGATAGAGCTGCCTATCCTCTAAAGGGCTGGCGAGAAGCGGTTCGATGCTTTTTCTTTCCTTCTCACCAACGAAACTGTCTAAAGCGATTACTAATGAAACCGTAATTGGGAAGAAACCAACAATCATCAATAGAAAGGGGATCAATCGATCCCCAATCTCGGGTGCGCCATAATTTTCAACGAACTGCACCGCCTGACGGGCAGTGAAGTTCATTAAGATTGGGAACAGGAGGGTTAGTCCGATAATTGGGAAAATGATCCGCCAATCACGGAACTGGTCACGAACCTCACGCCGGGCAACAATCAGAACAGGCTTCAGATTCTGCAACATGGGCTAATGTCCGTGCAAGCTTTCGCTTGTGGATTGGCCGATTGCATGTAGGTAGACATGCTCAATGCTTTTTGTGATCTCCTGTAGGCTGATCACTGGTAATCCCCTGGCTAATAAATACTGCAACACAAGCGGATTTGTTGTAGCGGCATCATTCGTCTGGTAATGGAGCCAGTTTTCACCAGTAGCCACCAAAACCGCCCTGTCAGGAAGATTTATTTCGTGATCATTAAGTTGAGTGCTGAATCTGATTTCGTACTCAGCGGTCCCGAAATAGCGCCTCTTCAGATCCTGAGGTGTCCCTTGAGAGATTATTTTACCCAGCTGTATGATCGCTAACTGGTCTGCTAATTCCTCTGCTTCCGCTAGATTATGTGTGCAAATGATAATTGTGCGGCTAGCCGAGCGAAGCTCCTTAATCGCATCCCTGACGAGACGAGAGCTTTCCGGGTCCATAGCAGAGGTCGGTTCATCCAGCAGCAACACCGGTGGATTATGCAGCAGTGCTCGTGCGAGTGCTAATTTTTGGCGCATGCCCTTTGAATATTCACCAATTCTCCGCTGGCGATCATTATATAAACCAAAATCACTGAGCAATTTGTCAATCCTCGCAGTCCGCAGCTCTGCATCTAGACCATATACCTGCCCATAAAAATCGAGATATTCACCTGCTGGCATCCGGGTATATAACCCGTGGTGTTCCGTCAAGATGCCGACAGACGCACGGACCTGATGGGGCTGCTCTAGTACGTCATACCCCGCCACACTGGCGGTGCCGCGGGTCGGTTTTAAGATAGAAGTCAGCATCCTGACGAAGGTCGTCTTCCCAGCACCATTTGGTCCCAACAAAGCCAGCACTTCACCGGCTTCGACGTGCAGGTTAACACCATCGACTGCCCACAACCCATTGAAACTTTTACTCAAATCGTGTGTAGAGATCATGCACTCCACCAAAGTAGGAAATGCGGTGTATGGGCTACGGCAGGAAATATTTTCACTACAGTTGAACGAATGATCAATCTATGTGAGTTTCGCTTTTGTTTATTATTGAGCAGGGGTTCTTGTACCTGGTCGCTTATGACGCCAAATCAAGATCCCAGCAGATGTGAGGGCTACCAGAGCCATAAATAGCTGATTGATATTAATCCCGCCGACATTCGATGGATCTAAGCGCAGGAACTCCAGGAAGAAACGCCCTACCGGATAGGTGATTAAATAGATTAAGAAGACATCCCCAGGGATAAGCTTCTTTGAATCACGCGTTGATAACCACATCAAGAAGATGAAATTTGCGAAGTTCCAAATTGATTCGTATAAAAATAACGGGTGGTAGGTAGCTTGGGTGAAATACTCCGGGAGGCGGAACTCCGGGTCGATATGGATTGCCCAAGGGAGGTTTGATGGCGCACCATATAATTCTTGGTTGACATAGTTCCCCCAACGTCCAATCGCCTGTCCTAATGCCAAGGCAGGAGCAGCGATATCAACCATCTGTGCAAAGCTGATCTTCCGCCGGCGAGTGAACAGCAGCAGTGCTAAAGCGCCACCGATAATTGTGCCTGGGATACCCAATCCCCCGTGCCATATTGCGATCGCATCTAGAGGATGGGTCAAGTAATATCTGGTTGTTATACCTACCTCAACCATCGAAGCAGGCGGGGTCAATATATGCCAAACTCGTGCGCCGATAATGCCGCCAATTAGCACCCAGATCAAACCGTCCCAGACAATCTCGCTGTCATAACCCTTGCGTCGGGCGAGCCTCTCGGCAACGAACGCAGCAATGAGCGCACCAACCATCAGGATAATTCCGTAATACCGTATATAAAGGGGGCCTAGTTGAAAACCCATTGTGCTACCTCTCTTTGCAAGTTGTTTGTCCTACCTGATGAGTCTTACTCATGAGCCTTCTGGCGAATATCATAGATGCGCTGTACCGCGGTAATATTGGTTAGCACAGCCATAATCCACAGCATGGGTATCGGGAGATTTAGAACCAGTAACGGAGCCATTACGAGATATCGTTCCATACGAGTCAAGATTTCCCACCTTGGTTTCGTATCCTAACGATTGGGCACGGGCACGGGTATAGGAGACCAGCACTGAGCCGGAAGCCGCGAAATACGCTAACATCGCTGGTATCCATTCTCCCATCTGAGCATAGTAGAATATCAAGCCCCCATAGATAACCAGCTCAGAATAACGATCAGTAACCGAATCAACAAAAGCTCCAAACTCAGAAGCTTCACCCCGCAAGCGTGCCATAGTTCCATCCAAGGCGTCAACTGGTCCCATCAGCAGGATCAGGATCCCACCGATTGTCATTTGTCCCCGTGCCAGAAAAACTGCCCCGGCAGTATTCCCAATCAGTCCAAGAATTGTCACTGTGTTCGGCATTAAACCAATGCGATTTAAAAAAGCTGCAATTGGATCTAATATGCCTTTGAAACGAACACGGGCTTGATCAGTGAGGGTCGACTTCTTCTCTTCTTCAATACTGGTTTCACTCAATGCAAATTCCACCTTTCTTGGGAGATAATTTTGTATGCTAACTTATGGAGTACTGCCTGTCAAGCAGTACAACTGTTATTGATACTTTAATGATTTCCTTCAATCAGCGTCTTCTTCCGGACCAATCAAGACATCTCGCTCGCGACCACTGCCCTGTGAGGAACCAACAATTCCGAGATCTTCAAGCTCGTCGATTAACCGGGCCGCGCGCGGGTAGCCGATTCGCAGCCTGCGCTGAAGGAGAGACGCACTGGCACGTTGGGTTTCCCGGACTAGCTCAATAGCTTTTTCAACTAAGTCATCTCGATCGGCTAGAATCGCTTCTTGTTCCAGTAAGACATCCCAGGGTGGCTTATCTTCCCCCGATATCCCGCTCGTATTCTGCCAGTAAGTGATCACCTTTTCAACCTCTGAATCGCTCACCATGACCCCTTGCGCACGGAGAGGAGCCGGTGCCTCTGGGGGCAGAAAAAGCATATCTCCTTTCCCCAGTAATGATTCTGCACCGGTAGAATTGAGTATTACACGCGAGTCGATCGAAGAAGCGACCGCAAAAGATAATCGAGCAGGGAAATTCGCTTTGATTAATCCAGTAACCACATCAGTGCTTGGTCTTTGGGTCGCTAAGACGAGATGGATCCCGGTTGCCCGTGCCATTTGTGCTAACCTTACCAGGGCAGGTTCAGTTTGCTCGGGGGAGGACATCATCAGATCAGCCAATTCATCAATCAAAAGCACGATCCGCGGCAGAGGATCCTCTCCTTTTCGCCGGCGGGCTTTACGGTTATAGCTGTCAAGATTCCGTGATCGCGAGGCTTCCAACAGCCGGTAGCGGCGATCCATTTCGGCAACTGTCCAGCGCAATACCCCTAGGATGCGTTCGATATCGGTTTCAACTTTTCCGTATAGATGAGGCAGACCGTTGAACCGGACCAACTCCACCATTTTCGGATCAACCATGATAATCCGCAGTTCATCTGGCGTATTGTTCATAGCTAGGCAGGTTGTCAATGCGGCGATACATACGGATTTGCCTGAACCTGTTGTACCCGCAATTAGTAAGTGCGGCATACTACCCAGGTCTGCAACTACTGGTTGGCCAGATACATCGCGCCCCAAAGCAATAGCGAGCGGAGAGTTAATCCGATAGAAGATATCAGTTTCCAAAATTGGCCGTAGTCTGACCACAGTCGATTGAGCATTTGGTACTTCGACACCAATATACGGACGTCCCGGGACGGGGGCTTGGATGCGTAATCTCTCAGCAGATAACGCTAGGGTCAAGTCCCGTTTTAGAGAAGAGATCTGAGCGACGCGAACTTTGTGTCTTGCAGCTTCACCCTCATCACCATTGGCACCCTTCTTCACGAAACCTGGCTCCACAGCAAACTGGGTGACAGTAGGGCCGACCTTGAAACCGACAACTTTTGCAGGAATCCCAAACTCTGCTAGAGTTTTTTCTATCATACCCGCAGTTATATTGATATTACGCTCATCAGGACGATTGGCCTTCTCGCTAACGAGCAGATCTAAAGCGGGCAAGCGCTCATCCCGCTCGGGAGGTGGTGTATCTATCTGTGACTCGTCACTCTCAACTCGGAAAGTCTTGCGAAACTCGGCCGGCAACCGCCGGCTCTTCTTGCGTTTTGCTTGATTAACGGGAAGTACAATAGCTTCTTGGTCTGGAATAGGAGCAAAACTTATCGGTGATTCACCGGTCAATTCAGTTCCCCTGTTTTCTGCCGCGAGCTCAGCCTGACTCTCAACCCATTCTGCGAGGGATGTGTGCAGTCCCAAACCAAAGATTAAGCATACTAATATGATCATGCTGATAAAGATCACCGGCCACATAATCCCTGCTAACCCCATAGCGCCGACTGCCTGTTGTAAGATATAAGCTAGCGCCCACCCAATCCGCCCTCCATCCAGACCTGCATCAGCTCGTTCGAGAGAAGTATTCCCCAAGACAGCTAACAAGGCTAAACTGGCGAACGCAGCAAATTCAAGGGCAAATATCCTGACCCACCGAACATGTCTTAGCCCCTGCAGGTTGCGGTGCCGAAATGCAATGATCCCCAGCGCTGCCGCGATGATAACCAACCAGACACTTCCCCACCCTAACCAGACTTCAGCGAATCCTACCCACCAAACAAGCAGGAAACCTTGTGAAAACTCAGGCAGGAAGAAGCCCAAGAGAGTCAAAGCGGCGAGTGTAAATGCAAAGACACCCGCGATATCCCAGCCGAAGCGTTGGAAGCGGGTAATTACTTCCCAAGTTAAATCAATTTGCTCCGCATTAGGGTCTAATAATGATTGCTCAGATTCGACCGCGTAGCCGCGCTTTTCACTCATAATTCTTTTGATTCATGCCTGCATTCACTATAACTTCTGGAGCAAAGAGCACAATCATCCTGATCAACTCTGATAGATGAAATAGAGTAAGTGGAACAGGATCTTATGTCATGGAGTTGATTGATGCCAGCTTCTTTTGCTCACTGATAGAAGCCATGTAGATACCAAACAGAATAAGTATAGCACCAAATATATTGCCAAAAGTTGGCGCTTCTGCTAGGAATATATAGGCAAGGATTGCCGACCCAATAGGTTCTCCTAGCAGTGATATTGAAACAAAGCCTGCCGATAGATAACGTAAAGCCCAGTTGAAACTAGTATGCCCAATTAACTGCGGAACTAGTGCCAATAAGACTAACCAACCGTATGCTGCAATTGGGTACCCCAGGAAGGTGTTGCCAGAAATGATGACTAGAATAATTAGTGCAAGCGCCGCAATACCGTAAACTACAAAAACATAACTCACTAACTCCATACTTCGGCGCAGTTTTCGCCCGATCATCACATATCCAGCCGCCATGACCGCCCCAATAAGCGCTAGCAGATCCCCGAGTAGAGCGCGATTGCCCATACTGTTTGAATAAAAATTGCAGTTAATTCCACCTGCTCCAATCCTACAAGCATCGCTGATTGTGATGATGAAACCGCCGAAGATGGCCAAACCCATACCAATTATCGCGTATCGCGATACACTTTCGTGCAAGACCAATGGCGATAGTAAGGCTACCCAAACTGGGACGGTTGATACGAGCATGACTGAACTGACCACGTCAGTATATTCCAGTGAGGTCGTCCAGGAAATGAAATGCAGCGCTAAAAACAACCCGGAGGTAATGACTAAAATCCATTTCTGGCGGCTGATAGCTTGGATTTCATGCCGATGACGAGTCAAGGCAAAGGGTGCCAGGATTAGGGTTGCGAGGGTTAAACGGAAAGCAACGATAACCAAGGAAGGTACATAAACCTGAGCTAAGCGGATAATTATCGAGGCACTAGAAGCTGCTAATATGCCTACGCCGATCACAACTCTGGGGGGTATGCTTGGTTTAGCATTGGGTTGTGTCATTTGTCTCTGGTAGCTGATAAAATTTGATTTTTTAATTCACTCTCACAGATTGGACAGTTTATTCTACCCTCCCCCAATGAATAATTGCGATAGGTTCAGGTCGTGCACCCGAGTGAAGTATTATCGTGGTCGCGAGAAATGGTAAATCACTTTGCCAGTGATTGAGCTTACACTGATGGGCCCAAAATTCCGGCTATCGATACTGCGTTCGTTCGTCCCCAAGGCAATCGCTGTACAAGCAATGCTGTCGATGGATTGGACTCTTTTTATCAGCGTTCCATGCACAGGGTGTTCGAATACAACGATATCCCCCACACGAACCTTAAATAAAATACAGGGGATCTTGACAATTAAGACAAAATCCCCTGTCCTGTACTCTGGCGCAAGGCTATCCCCAGTAACCTTGAGGAATCTAATCATTACAGGTCGGGATACACCATCTCGAGTGCTGGAGCATAAGGTGCTTGGGCTTTCTTCGTTGCGATACCCTTTGTCTGCCAGAAAATATCCGCGAACTCGTTAATCGCCTCCACGAATTTGACCGCCGCTTCGCGATCCACTGTCTGGCGGCTTTGCGATCCGAGCTGCATAATCGAATGCACGAGGCCAGTCAGCTGAGGGAACTTCTCGAGATGCTGTGCTTTAATGTAGTCGCCCCAGATGACACGAATTTCGTGCTTCGCTTTCTCGGCATGTTCTTCCTTAACAGCGATATAGCGCGACATACTGTTGTGGAAATTAACTTTCTTTTCCGGAGCTTTTCCTCCAGATCGTTCATTAGATCGACCATTCGGACAACAGTCAAGGCTGCAATTTGAGCTGTGCTCGGATCATAAATCCCACAAGGGACATCACAATGTGCTTTTGCATGCTCGAAATGGACCAAACTATCCAGCTTGGCTATTACGTTATACATCTTTCTAACCTCCTAATACGAACGTTGGTTTTTCGCCCAGTCTAGCTGGTATAAAAGACTGGAATTTACACAATGATCATAATAACAAAGACCCATTTTGTCAAGATTTATATGATAATTTCCAAAAATATACCGAAACGCAATCAAACGGCGGAGCACTATGACAAAGTTAATACCAAAATCAGGTGTTTAATCACTGGTTTAGAACCTTAGTAAAAATCTTTTTGAGGTACAATAATACTAATTAACTTTCTGATCAGCAATTCTCAAAGCGGAGGTAATATCTATGACCCACATTATCACAAGCTTATGTCTGCGTGACTCAGGCTGCGTGGATGTTTGTCCCGTTGAATGCATTGTCCCCGGTATACCCCAGGAAAAATGGCCTTGGTATTACATTGACCCAGACACTTGTATTGATTGCGGCGCATGCATTCCAGAATGCCCCTTCGAAGCAATCTTCACAGAAGATGAGGTCCCTGAGCCCTATGTTGCACAGGGCGGTGAATATATCAGTCGCGTCGGTCTGACCGGACATTACGAAGGCACGAATCATCATGGCGATCCGGTAGTGCTTGATTGTGTCCGCCAATTGGAAGCCGGCGAGGAAGTTGACCTCACTGAGGATACTCAACCGAACTACGATTACTTCACGGATGGTCCAGGCTACAGCGCGCTAGATTAATCGCTTCGTTCCAGCACACAAAAACAGAGGAAGCTCAAATGCTTCCTCTGTTTATATTAAAGCTGTAGCTGTAATTACCGGTTTAGCAATTCAAGGTTGCCAGCGCCCAAATTGACGTTGATCGTCAGCCGGGGACCCTCTCCTGAAGTACTGTACACATCACCCACCTTCTCCCAGCTGCCATGGACATCCACATTAGATAGACCGCCATCGAAAAACACCTTAGCGGTTACCCCAAGGGGGACGATAATTGTGATACTGCTGAGGCCAGAATCTATCGATATGGTAGCATCCCGCTGCAGCTCCCCAGAGAAATCCAGAATGTATTCACCAGCACCACCTTTGAAATTCATCTCATCGAAATTCGCGTTGGCTAAACCTTCTAGAGTGACTGAAGACGCGCCGGTATCATACCGGAATGAACTCATCGGTACTAAATTCGGTTTAGAAAACCCCAGTTTGACGTCTGCTGCACCATCTGTCACCCGGAGCAATTCGAGGGCTAAACCACCCAATTCCATGCGTCCCTGATATGCTCCAGCTTCAATTCTCAAATTCATTGGGACCGGTGCAAGCTCGAAACTCCATTCATTCTCCAATTTTTCACCAAAATCACCAAAATTCGGGAAACCCGTGAGTTCCAGATCACCTGTATTGATTCTTACATGATCACCAGAGGTGATGATCTCGGGTTTAAAATCGTCGACATTATACGTAGCCGTGCCGCGAACCAAGGCGTCTTCCGCACCCGGGGAAAGCCGCATCTCACCTGCTCCGAAACCGAAGGTCAAATCTACGACTTCAGTCCCTTCAGGGATCGGTACTTCAATTTCTTCGATAACTGTTGGACCGGTTTTGACATCAGTAACCGGAATTGTAAAAGTGAAACCACACCCCATTGTGACCAGCATTGTAACGACTAAGATGATGAACATGCTTTTAGGTAACATGAATTTATTCTCCTTCGCAGTCTGATTTGCTTCTATAAATATATACGCAGGGTTTCATTAGAGGTCGCGTGGATATCAAGAAATAACATTCTTAGGTGTCGTGCGAAGAGCACGATATTAACCCAACTATGCAGAGTGCCATCCCCAAAAATGTGTTGGGTAAACCAAGAAAAACCAATCCGAACATTATACCGGCACAAATTTGCGTAATACGCGGCACTAGTTCGTAAATATGCCCAGCATGAACATACGTCACCAGCACAACCATCAAGGCAATATTCTCGACAATATCAAGGAGAGCAGCAAATCACTGCCCCCAAGCTAGAGGTCCCCCGATAAATGCTAGAGACCAATTCCACTCTGCAAGTACATCTCAACTCCACAAGCATGCCAGGCCGATTGTCGTAGAGTATAAAATGAGGAATAGGAAATCCAGCCCAATCGAGAAAGCCGCCAAGATGCGCACCGCTTCATCCCATGATCGGATAATCTTGACTGCGGATTCCAATGAACCCGCGAATTCAAAAAAACGATACCACTGGGTGCAGAAGCAGTTGTTAGCGAAGCTCCGACGAGAATCATTACAATCATTAACCCGATGGACAGCCTAAAAAAATCCAAAAAATGGGCTTGCGTTCATTTGGATTTATCTTTTTTAGTGGGTGGGACATCACAACAGACCTCCTTCTAATCGTACAGTCGAGGTTTCATGTGACAAGTTAACCCGACAATATGTCAGCAATTCTGATTACACTTATTGCAGATAATCTAGCCCCTATCGAACTAAGATGAATGCCAAATCGTATTTTCAATGTGCCCAAAGTAAAATTACTGTCCGGCAAAAGCGACTGTCTTGCCGGAGACCGATTTTTAAGGCACAATTATTCCAGAACAAACATGAATATCAGGCGATTTGATCAATATTGCCCAACAAATTCCGGGTAGAATAGATCGAAAGGAGTGAATTATGGCTGAAAATGAAAACCCTGATGAGAACTTGAGCGATGAATTCCGTACCTTGGGTCTTAACCTTATCAATGCCCTACGCACCGCATGGGAGAGTCCGGAGAGGAAGAAACTCCAGAGTGAGCTCGAAGAAGGGCTCTCTGGGCTGGCAGCGACGCTTAACAGCGAAATCGAGAGCTTTCAAGAGAGCGAAACGGGTCAGCGTCTTCGCTCAGATGCCGCTGAATTGCGTGATAAAGTACGTGATAGTAAGACTGAAAATAAGATCCGGGACGAACTCACCAAGACGCTGCATATAGTCAATACTGAGTTGAAAAAAACTACCCAGAGCTGGTCACCGAAAGAAGGAAGTTCAGCAACAGAAGATGAAACAGAATCGAATGTCTAAAACAATTATGAGCAGACCCTTTTTCACAATGGAAAACCGAGCTGGGGAACCTCTCCATTTAAATCAGGCGAAATTGGTTCCTTTCTCCCAAATGGTCAGGATAACTTTTCCGGGAGGTTATGGCGGCTTTGTATGGAACCGCCCGGCAGCAATTCTATGGCAATCTGCAGAGGGAGAAGATGTCGTGATCCCAGTGCATGACCAAACCAGGCGAATCCAGCTATCACTTTTTGGAGCTGCGATAGTTGGCATACTGATCATGTGGTTATTCAATCGCATACTTAAATAGGAGAAAATCGATGAACGATAAAACGTGCAACCCTTACATCTGAAGAAGATGCTGTAAATGGGCTTAAATCATTAAACTTAATTGAAGACGCAATGGACAAATTCATCGCAACGGCGGATGTGGAGAAAGTTTACGGAAAACCGATCAAGAATGGTGATACGGTTATCGTACCAACAGCAGAAATCCTGTGCGCGATGGGTTTTGGCGTCGGCAACGCCAGTGGCGACCAAATGGATGGAGAAGGGGGCAACCGCGGCGAAGGTGGTGGTGGAGGCGGTGGCGGTCGGGTTTTATCGCGCCCAGTAGCTATTATCATTGCTTCGCCTGAAGGCGTACGGGTTGAACCAATTATCGATCCAACAAAGATCGCTTTAGCGGCATTAACTGCTGCTGGCTTCGTAATTAGTATGCTCTTCCGCATGATGCGCGGTCCGCGCAAACTGACCTAAATGTATATTTCTTGTCGAATAGAGAAGCCACTTCGCATACCTAGTGGTTGATATCTATCTAAGATCTTCTGCACACTTTCCAGCCAAGCGCACCGTGATATAATCGCTGAAACATACCGGGGTATACATTTATTGATCAAAAATATTTTCGAGCCAACACCGTCCAGGAAATTCCCGATGGATTTTCTTCAACCAATCCTTTGAGCAATCTATAAACGGAGGCTATAAAATGGAAGTCACAACCAGCCAATATAAACGCTGTGACCTGATCAAGACGAGCGGCCGTGTCGACAGCAGCACTGCCCCTCACCTAGAAGAAGCTTTCAACTCTATCATTGATGCTGGCCGGCATAAAATTGTTTTCGATATGACTGATGTCAATTTTATGTCCAGTAAAGCGTGGTGGGTCCTCATTGATGCGCAGAAAAAATGCAAACGCTACAACCGTGGTGAGGTAACCCTTGTGAAAGTACAGGAGAACATCCGTGAATCACTGGATTTGGTTGGGATGGGCTCATACTTCCAAATGTTTGATGATGTAACCGCAGCTGTCGGCAGCTTTTGATCAACGCACGCAAGCTTACATGGATAGAATGGTATTTCCCGGTCGACTGACCAGCCTTGCTCAAATCAGTGATTTCATTTCCGAGACCGCCGAACGCGCTGACTTTGGTAACAAGGCAATCTACCAGATGCAGTTGGCAGTCGACGAGGCCTGTACCAATATCATCGAACACGGCTACGGAGGGGAGGATAGAGGCGACATTGACTGTTCTGTGATTATCGGTCAGCAAGACATTACGATCATCCTGCGTGATAGGGGTAAGCCATTCAAGATGGATAAAATCCCCCAGCCGAAGCTGAACGTGCCCCTAGAAGAACTCCAACCCCGTGGTGTAGGCGTCTATCTTATGCAGCAGATGATGGACGAAATCAAATACGAACGGACCACAAACGCCGAAAATGTGCTTACAATGGTCAAGCGAAAACCCTGACTATTAGCAATGCATTTGTAAAACTAGTCATCCTCTACAGCAGACATCAAGAACCCAGGTCGGCCTGCGGTTCTTGATTTGTCTTATCCAATGGTCAGAAAATGCCCCTGCAACAAATCATCACTCAACGGATACGATTAACCGCCCTAACACAAGATGAGCTAGAGTCGTATCTCAACCATCCAGGAAAACTAGCTGAGCAACTTGGCTGCCGGCTATCCAGCAAGGTCAACAATGCGGTGGTTGAACGAGCCGTTCGCATGAAAATCGAAAAAATGAGTACCGCTCCAAACAGCGATCATCCCTGGTACACATATTGGCTGTTGGTGATTACCCAGAGCAATTTCGGAGCTGGCTTGATCGGTTTCAAAGGTGTCAGCGCAGGTTATGAACAAGTCGAAATTGGTTATGGCATCGACCCAGACTACAGGAATGAGGGATACACTACCGAAGGTGCCCAAGCACTAGTTCAGTGGGCGTTTCAAGATGAGCGCTGCAACTCGGTTGTCGCTTGCCACGTACGCAACGATAATCTTGCATCCATCCGTGTGCTGCACAAATTAGGCTTCCAAATATATGAAAGAGACCGTGATACTAGAAGCTACATTATTCAGAAGAAGGAGAGTCACACGGCTTCGAACTGAAAGCTTGTCAATTGAGGCAACTTTGATTATAGTTTAGACGATGTGCGGTAGATTTACACTTACTGCTGAAATGAATACGTTGCAGTCGACATTCCCCTGGTTGAATATCCCTGAGGGTTTGGCCCCCCGTTATAATATCGCCCCTTCCCAACCGGTGGCAGTCGTTCCCAATGATGGAAAGAACACTATGGATTTCTTCATCTGGGGCTTGGTGCCATTCTGGGCAAAGGACCCAAAAATTGGCAACCGCATGATAAATGCGCGTGCTGAGACGCTAGCGGAGAAACCTTCGTTTAAACACGCTTTCCGGCGGAGACGCTGCCTGGTTCTTGCGGATGGGTTTTTCGAATGGCAGCAGAAACCAAACACCAGCGGCTCTAGATCTACCGGTGCAAAAACCCCGATGTATATCAAGATGACAACTGGTGAATCGTTCGCTTTCGCAGGGTTGTGGGAGGCATGGAACTCACCTGACGGCTCGCGGCTCTTATCGTGCAATATCATCACAACCGAACCGAACGAACTTGTCAGCCAGATACACAACCGTATGCCGGTAATCCTACCCCCAGACACTTACCAAACTTGGCTAGACCCACATGAACGCGCCCCAAACGAGCTGTCCGCGCTGCTAAAAACCTACCCAGCTGATCAGATGGTGGCTTACCCGGTTTCAAAGCAGGTCAACAACCCTACGAACGACCTCCCGATTTGTGTTCTACCGATAACAGAATAGCCAGTCTCCAATTGAATTTTCTATAAAGATTAATATTTCTTGACATCCAAAACGTTTTGGAATACAATGAGTATGATAACCAAAACGTTTTGGTTCGAATTTTCAATATCCGCCTATCCATTTTCGTATAAACCGTACCACTCAACCATACATCTTTCGGTATACGAGAGAAGTTTATTTCAACCACAAATATCTCGATTCTCAGAACATACTTTATTTGCAGCGATGCACTCCAGCACTAAGAATTAAAGAACCACTTCACTTATTAAAACTACCGCCTAATGCCAGCAACACTTGAAGATATCGCAAAAAGGGTTGGAAAATCAATCACTACTGTCTCGCGCGCGCTGCACGATTATGATGACGTCAGTCCAAAAACAAAAGCAATGGTGCGTCAGGCGGCCGACGAGATGGGCTACACTCCCAGCTCAACTGCTCAGCGACTTCAGAAACGTCGATCAGATACCATTGGTATGGTTCTGCCAACCTTCGGACCGCGCTTTGCCGATCCCTTCTTTAGTGAGTTGATCGCAGGTGTTGGTAATCAAGCTGCCAAAATGGGTTATGACCTGCTCGTTTCAACCCGTCCACCGGGCGATTTGGAACTGCAAACCTACCGCTTAAACATCCAAAGTGGAAGAGTTGATGGATTTATTATCGTCCGCACCAGACGTGTGGATGAAAGAGTTAATTTTCTGCGTGAAAGAAATTACCCATTCGTAGCATTTGGACGAACAGAAGGCAACGATGATTTCCCTTATGTGGATGAGGATAGCCGTCAAGGCATGTACTTGATCTCTAAGCACTTGTTGGAACTTGGTCATACTCGCATCGGGTGTATATCTGGTCCACCAGAGTTGAACTTTTCAAACCAGCGTTTAGAAGGCATCAAATCAGCTTTGGTTGAGTATGGACTCGAATATGATCCAACACTATGCCGGCAGAGTGATATGACCCAATCTGGCGGCTATATTAATGCCGAAGAGTTATTATCGCTTGATCCGCATCCCACCGCAATTATCGCTTGCAACGATCTCATGGCATTTGGTGCAATGAGCGCAGCATACAAATCAGGTTTTATCGTTGGTCAGGATATTTCCATCACAGGCTTTGATGATATCCCCATGTCAGAGCATTCACATCCACCATTAACAACAGTCAATCAACCTATATACGAAATTGGAGAAATGGTGTGTGAGATGCTTATACGACTGATCCTCGGGCAAGAGCTCGAACATAGTCAAATTATCCTAAAACCGAAGCTTGTCGTTCGACAATCTACCGGGGAAAATCAGCGTTGATAAACCGAGGAATTTATCCAACCAAGAGGAGGTGTACCACAATAATTCCCCCGTCACTTAAAATCCAAACCAATGTAATGATGAAATCGTAGTTCAAACCTAAGAAGCGATTTAGAGGAGTGAGTGAGATGAAAAGAACTATATTAATCCTAAGTGCACTAATGGTTTTAGGTCTGCTGCTCGCGGCTTGCCAGCCTGAAACTATTGTCGAGACAGTAGTAGTCACACAAGTTGTCACTGAAAAACAAGAAGTGATCGTGACTCAAGAAGTCGAAGTAATCAAAACGGAAATAGTTGAAGTACCCGCAGAACCCACTGAGAAAACGGTAATCGAGTTCTGGACGACAGACAACGAAGAAGAGCGCGTGAATGTCTATGAGGAAGTTGCGGCAAGTTTTATGGAAGCAAACCCAGACATTGATCTGCGCATTGTCCCTATCGAGGAAGCGGGTGTCTCGCAACGAATTGCGACTGCGCTTGCGGCTAATCGTCTACCCGACATCGTTCGCATGGGTATTGAGCGCGTGGCTGCATTTGCAGCAGATGGCATTTTGGATGAGGATGCGGCCGAAGCAGTAATTGCTAGCATTGGAGAGGATGATTTCCGTACCGGACCATTGGTTATGGTTACCAATCCCGCAACAGGAAATCGCGCTGCGGTTCCATATGATGGCTGGATCCAGGCGATCTGGTATCGACAGGATATCTTTGATAGCGAAGGGCTCAACCCTCCTATCAGTTGGGATGATATAGATGCAGCATGCGATGCCCTGCCAGGTGCAGGCAACTTGCTATACGGTGTGACATTAGGAACTGATCCAGGTCAAAACTACGGCCACCAGGTTTTTGAACAAGTTGCCATATCAAATAACGCCTGGCCGTTTGATGAGAACGGCAATGTGAGCATGAATACACCTGAGATGATCGAAGCGCTGCAGTTCTATTCCGACCTCCAGCGTTGTGCCCTCCCGGGTCCACAATACTGGCGTGGTGCCCGAGAAGCCTATGAGTTGGATCAATCTGGTATGTTGTTCTATTCAACATATATCATGGATGACCTCGTAGACGGATCTGGCCTGGATGGGGGCGGTAATGTAGAGATCGTAGTTGAAGATCTGCCAGGGAATACCGGTTTTGCTTCCCAGATGGAAGGACCGAACGGCTCAGCCTCCTATGGTCAACTGGTAACGCTGGGAATCATGCAAGGCGCCGATCCAGCAGCGCAAAAGGTTGTCGAATACTTCTTAACCGAAGGTTATATCGATGTCCTCGCTCTCGCACCGTTTGGCAAGGTGCCCGTTACCCAAAGCGCGGTGGATGGTTGGAAAGAACTTAGCCCATACTTCGCGAACTACTCAGATGAGACGCTAGCCCAGATCGCAAATGGTTTCGAGTCCATGCAGCGCTGGCTGTTCCGGCCAGATTATGACGCGACGCAGCGGGCCGTTATCGGCGACATTGAAGGGGTTTTATTAATCCCCCAGGCAATCAGCAATATTGCACTCGAAGGCATAATGACTCCCGAAACAGCTGCCGAATGGCTTCAAGAACAAGTTGAAACCCTGTATGCTGACCGACAGGAGTAAATAAACACCGCGATGAATTAGGGCGCAGTTCAGGCTGCGTCCTAATTCTCTCTTCTTTTCATAACACCTGACAGCCGATAAAACTCCATCGCCAAAGCAACTTATTAATCATATCCAAAAATATTCACACTGCACTATCTATAAGGAGCTGTAATGACTACACCAACAGCTTCCCGGAATAAAGTGAGCACTCGTTGGAACTCGATCCAGGCTCGCGAGACACGTCTAGCATGGACCCTTATCCTGCCAACTGCAATAATCGTTTTTAGCCTGGTCTTATTTCCAGCCGCGTTCAGTGTCTGGATCAGTTTTCACGACGTGGGGTTGAACAATCTTAATGATGTGTTTAATACGCCTTATATTGGATTGGAAAATTACCGGAAAGTATTTGATGATTTTGCATTCAAATTTCAGGGTATGCAATCCTGGGGAGCTGCGGTAACAAGCGTCGTTTACTCATTCGTAGCAACAACCTTGACGGTAGCAATAGGTTTATTGGCCTCATTACTACTCAACCGCCCATTTAGAGGTCGAGGAGCCACGCGTGCAGTTTTTTTGTTCCCGTATGTAGCGCCGATTGTGAGCGTCGCCTTCGTCTGGCGCTGGATACTTGACCCACGACCATCTGGCGTGCTCAATGATGTACTACTGAAACTGGGCGTCATCGAGATGCCGCTAGCATACCTCGCCACACGTGGACTCGCCTTACTGCTCGTTATCATCTTTGAGGCGTGGAGGTATTTCCCATTTGCTATGTTGATGATTCTGGCACGCTTACAAGCGATTGATAGCACGCTTTATGAAGCGGCAAAAGTTGATGGAGCAAACGCCTGGCAGCAGTTTTTAAATGTCACCCTGCCAGAGCTACGGTATGTTCTGGGGGCGATATTTCTCCTACGATTGATGTGGACATTTAATAAGTTTGACGACATCTTTCTTCTGACCGGTGGCGGTTTTGGCACCAAAGTTTTACCCGTGCTGACCTACGAATTCAGTTTTAAGCTGTTTGACTTCGGGCGAGGGGCAGCAACAGCGATGATATTATTCGTAATTCTGGTTGTCTTCATGAGCTTTTACATCGGAGTAGTGATGAGAAATGTGGAGGAAGAATAGATGGCTACCCAGGTATATAGCTCAGGGAGAAAGAATTTTATTCAACATCTTGCAGATTGGATCACCGTTCCTCGTTTCATATTCGCAGCCGGACTGATATTCTTTCTCACAAGCATTCTATTTCCGTTTTACTGGATGATCAGCTCTTCATTTAAGACCCGAGCTGAGATCGGCGCACGTGAACCGGTCTATATACCTGGTGCCCTGCGTTTAGATGCGTACAAAGAACTACTCGATCCAGAAAATCCAAGTTACCAAGACTTTGCGGCTAACATATTTAACAGCATGAAAGTCGCTATACCTACTGCGTTAATAGCGGTAATACTCTCGACTTTGGGAGCATATGCTATTGCGCGTCTACGATTCAAAGGGAAAAATATATTACTAAGCAGTATCTTGATGATATATTTGTTCCCAGGAGTCCTTCTAATTATCCCGTTGTTTGCTATGCTAGCCCAGATCGGTGATCGCATCGGATTTGACGTACAGGACAATCTGCCTGTTCTCGTATTCACATACTTGGCACAAACCTTACCAGTAGCTCTATACATGCTCACAAATTATTTTCGGACAATCCCAGTAGAGATTGAGCAGGCTGGATTAATTGATGGGTGCAGTCGCTTCGATATAATCTGGCGTATCACATTGCCGCTCGCCATACCAGCACTTGTATCAGTGGCGATATACACCTTTATGATCGCATGGAATGAATTTCTGTACGCACTAATTTTCTTAAATAACAATGACCTATTTACGATGCCAATTAAGATCAATACGTTATATAACGATCCCAGTCCACGTCCGCATGTAGTCATGGCAGCTTCGACAATAATGACCATTCCAATCGTAATATTATTTCTTGCACTTGAACGATTTTTAGAAGAAGGTTTAACTGCAGGCGGTGTCAAAGGTTAAGTCCCGGATGATAATGTCGCATTTTTCCATTCCAGTCTAAATCAGAAATCAATTCTTAGTGCTTTTCGATGAAATTATTCATCTTAACGCTATGGACGCTATGTACTGCGCACAATGGTCGAGCAAAATTATGATCTTGAGAGAGAGATATTTTCTTTCGAAGTGCTAGAGAAAGAACTAAAGAAACTATTACCCAAATCTTTAATGGATACTAAGAACCGCATACAAAAACAGCTGGAATTACTATACGGAAAGGAAACCAGCGAAAAAACCTGGTTTGAACTAGAAAATAGGCTGCTGACATTCAAGGCGGAATACCCGGATCTCAGTGACAGAAAATATGAAATTAGCGGAAAGGATATTGTATTAATTACCTATTCCGATCAATTCTCGGAAGCAAATCTAACCCCACTACAGTCACTTAATAATTTTTTATATGAACATTTGCTGGGGGTTGTCAACTGTGTACATATCCTGCCCTTTTTTCCATATTCATCAGATGATGGTTTCTCTGTAATTGACTTCAGACAAGTTGATCCAAAACTTGGGAATTGGCACAATATCCAGAATTTAGCAAACTCTTTCAGCCTCATGGTAGATCTAGTGATCAATCATGTCTCCAGCCAAAGTGATTGGTTTCAGAAGTTCCTAAAAGGAGACAAGAAATACGAAGATTTCTTCATCACAGTACCTCCTGATACAGATCTATCCAAGGTCGTTCGACCGCGCGCCTTACCACTGCTCACCGAAGTCCAAACATATGCTGGGAAAAAGTATGTCTGGACTACCTTCAGCCCGGATCAAATTGATCTAAACTACAAAAATCCTGAGGTGTTAATCGAAGTTATCGATGTTCTGCTGGGATATATCGCCAATGGCGCAGAGATCATCCGCCTGGATGCTATCGCGTACCTATGGAAGGAGGTTGGTACATCCTGCATCCACCTACCCCAAACACACGCAGTAGTAAAGCTGCTGCGCGCCATCTTAGATGAGATAGCTCCTAGGGTTATCCTAATTTCAGAGACCAATGTCCCTCATCAAGAGAATGTAAGTTACTTTGGTTCTCACTTCGAGGGTGATAAACAGCGCGGAGATGAAGCCCAATTGGTGTACCAATTTCCTTTAGCTCCACTCGTACTGCACACTTTCTATTCCGGTGACGTAACTGCTTTAAGAGAATGGGCAAGTGCTATATCTACTCCATATCCGCAATCATATTTCTTCAACTTCATCGCATCACACGATGGGATTGGAATACGACCAGCTGAGGGCCTACTATCCCGGGATCAGATTCAGAATTTAGTTAATTCGACGCTGCAACATGGTGGTCAAGTCTCCTATAGAACAAACCCAGATGGTGCCAAAAGTGTATATGAGCTCAATATCACCCTGTACGACGCCCTTAACGATCCGAAATCATCCAAAACCTGAAATCGACTTGTTACGTTTTCTCGCTTCTCAAGTAATCATGCTTTCGCTCGCAGGTATACCAGGTGTTTACGTGCACTCGCTATTTGGTTCGTCAAATTGCGACCATTGTGTCGCTGAAACCGGACGTATACGGTCAATCAATCGTGAGAAATTTGATTTAAATAAGTTAATCAAAGCACTTAATAATCCAACCTCACGCAAGGCGCAAGTATTCGAGGCTTATCAGAAATTGCTGCGTATCCGGAGTAACCACCATGGATTTCATCCACAGGGCGAACAACATATACACAATCTTGGCAAGGATATATTTGCGATAACCAGGGTAGCACCTAACAAGTGTGAATTCATTCTATGTCTCATCAATATATCTGATACAACAACGCATAACTCCATTCACCTGCCAACGGCTAGGCTACTAGAAGCTCCGGTGTGGGTCGATTTGATCGGTGGTGGTGAATATTATGCAGAAAAAGATAGACTACCAATAATGTTACGCCCATACCAGTATGCTTGGTTAGTACCTGTAAACGAATCCATTAATAAGTAAAATCATCGTATAAATACATTGGACAGCAATTTATTTTGGACAAAATCACTACGGGCCGCCAGATGGGGGGAGGATGTCGTCCAAATCCTGGCAGCTTCGATCAACGCCGTCGATCCAACTAAGGCTGTGCACCGGCATGTACAAAGATCTGGCAACCAACTGATCATCTCAGGAATTGAATCTGAGGAGCAAATGATCAGCTTAGGTGATTTCAATCGGATCTTCTTGGTTGCAGTTGGTAAAGCGAGCGTCCCAATGGCAGCCGCGTTGGTCTGCATACTAGAGGAAAAGCTAACCAGCGGTATTGTTCTGGCAAAAGATGGGCATACAAACAACGCGGTAGATTTTCCTGCCAATATAAAAGTATATGCGGCTGCACACCCACTACCGGATGAGCGTGGTTTACTTGCTACTCAGAAAATTACTGCTCTATTTGCTCAGGCAGAATATGACGACCTGGTATTACTGCTGGTGTCTGGAGGGGGGTCTGCCCTACTTACGGCACCAGCCGTGGGTATCACACTCCATGATCTCCAACAGCTGACAGAGGTCTTTTTAGGCTCGGGGGCTACCATAAATGAATTGAATACGCTGCGCAAGCATATCGATCTGGTTAAGGGGGGTGGTCTTGCGCGGGCAGCTTATCCTGCTCGACTGATTTCCCTGATTTTATCGGATGTGGTTGGCGACCCCATAGACGTAATCGCTTCCGGTCCCACAACACCAGATCCAACAACTTTTTCCCAATGCCAACAAATCATCGTCAAATATGGTATAGCTACCAAAATACCCAAAAGTATTTCCAACCTCCTGACCGCTGGGATCGCAAGGAAGGTCATCGAAACGCCAAAACCAGGAGATATACTTTTCCATCGGGTAAGCAATCTCATTATCGGTAACAACCTGCTGGCAGCGGAAGCTGCCTATGAGCGGGCCAAGCAAGCTGGGCTCAACAGCTTATTGTTAACCACTCACCTACAAGGTGAAGCAAGAGAAGCTGGGCAGTTCATCGCGGCCATCACCAAACAGATAGCCGTTCATAACCAACCGATCAAGCGCCCTGCATGTATGGTCATCGGGGGTGAAACAACAGTCACCATCACCGGTGATGGTCTCGGTGGGCGCAATCAAGAACTTGCTCTTGGGGCAATAGCACCGTGTGCAGGACTTCAGGATATAGCTATTGTAGCATTGGCTAGTGATGGGGAAGACGGACCAACGGATGCAGCGGGGGCTGTTGTAACTGGCGCGTCATTTGCAGAGGCTGCAGAGTTGGGGTTGGCACCAAACGACTACCTGGGACGCAATGATGCTTATCATTTCTTCAAAGCACTGGGGGATTTGATCATCACTGGACCAACTGATACAAATGTAAACGATCTGACATTCATATTTGCTTTTTAGCAGTCCAATGCTTTGCTCAAAATAGGGGAAATCGCAGCTTGAACGGACCTGATTTGCAGTCGTCAGGTCCTTATGCGCTTGCCAATGGTGGCGAGTTCCGGTAGGATGAATATAATGGATGATGGGAAAATTCATGGCATGTGATGTGTAATAAACCAGCCTACAGCCGTCTACTAGAGCATGACGAACTTAAAGAGCGCGCCGAGATGGCCTACGAACATCTGAGTTATTGCGACCTCTGCGGTCATGAATGTGGCGTTGACCGGTTGGCTGGTATACGAGGTGTGTGCCAGACATTAGAACGCGCACGGATAAGCAGCTACGGCCCTCATCACGGAGAAGAGGCCCCTCTGCGCGGTTGGCGTGGTTCGGGGACAATTTTCTTCAGCCGCTGCAACTTGCACTGCCAGTACTGCCAGAATCACGCTATCAGCCAAACGGACCAGGGGAAGGAGGTCGAATCGGAGGAGCTGGCGGGGATCATGCTCGAACTACAGAGATACGGCTGCCATAACATTAATCTTGTCTCCCCAAGCCACGTCGTGGCACCGATTCTTGGAGCAATCGTGATCGCCGCACAAGCAGGATTGAGAATCCCGATTGTCTACAACACGGGAGGCTATGATTCGATAACTGCGCTCAAGCTTCTTGAGGGGGTAATTGACATCTATATGCCGGATATGAAGTATGCTAATCCCCGTACAGCCTTGCATTACTCAAAGATCCGCAACTATCCGCAAATCAACCAAGCTGCAGTCCAAGAGATGCACCAGCAGGTTGGAGACTTAAAGATTAACCAGGAAGGTCTTGCTGTGCGAGGGTTGTTGGTTCGCCATCTCGTCCTACCGAACAACCTGGCCGGTAGCGAACAAATTGTTAAATTCCTGGCTGATGAAATCTCACCCAACACATATGTCAATCTGATGGACCAATACCGACCTGCGTTTAAGGCAAATCAATTTCCAAAACTAAAACGACAAATAACCACAACCGAATACCGACATGCTGTGCATCTGGCGAATGAGGCGGGACTACTGCGCCTTGACAACCGGCGCGCTCAATTCTTGCTATAATGAAGGTTTAATAAACATATCTTCAGACTTGGCAAGGTGATTATATGCATGCCCTTGACACTCGATAAAGCGATGGTAAACTTTTAGACGTAATGTGGAGAGTCAAACAGCAGCTTCAAAGCCCTAGCCCGATCCCGCCTACCCGCGCGCCATAATTGGCTTTCGGTATCTAAGGCATTGGCAGGGAATGTAATCCACTCCTAGCTCGTGAACGCCCTCTGGACTGAAAGCCAGAGGGCGATTTTTTCAAGGATGACCGGTGGTATTTATTGAAATTGTTCTCTTTGATAGTCTTCCATACATGCTAGGATAGACAGCTGCGATAATTTCAACTCGGGAGGATATTATGCGAATGTCACAACTCTTCGGCCAAACGTTGCGGGAAGCTCCAACGGATGCTGAAATCCCCAGTCACAAATTATTGGTCCGAGCTGGCTTCATCCGCCAGCTTGCGGCGGGGATCTTCACTGCTATGCCGCTTGCGCGCCGCTCGCTAACTAAGATTGAGAACATAATGCGCGAGGAGATGAACGCTATCGGTGGTCAAGAGATGACCATGCCGGTTGTCCATCCAGCAGAGATCTGGCAAGAAACCGAACGCTGGTACCAGATTGGATCCGAGATGGGTCGCTTTAAAGACAAGAACAATCGTGATATGGTGCTCGCTATGACCCATGAAGAGGTCGTCGCAGATATCACCCGTACAGAAATCCAGTCCTACCGCCAGCTGCCACGCCTCATCTACCATATTCAGACAAAGTGGCGTGATGACCCTCGTCCCCGCGCAGGACTGATCCGAGTCCGTGAGTTCACGATGAAAGATAGCTACAGCCTGGATATGGATTGGGAAGGTCTGGATGTGCAGTACCGCAACCACTACCAGGCGTATTTCAATATCTTCCACCGTTGTGACATACCCGTTACCGCGGTCAGATCAGACGTCGGCATGATGGGCGGTAAGCTGGCCCATGAATACATGTACTTAACGCCAGTCGGTGAAGATACATTGCTGCTTTGTGATAAATGCGGCTATGGCGCAAACAGGCAAATTGCACGCTTTCGCAAAGTGGAAAATCCCCCTGAACAACAGCGAGCGATAGAAAAGGTCCCCACTCCGGATACGACAACGATCGAAGCCCTGGCAAAATTGCTCAAGGTTCCAGAATCAAAAACTGCCAAGGCGGTATTCATGATAGCTTCCATCCCGGAAGGAACGGAGACAATCGAGCGGTTTGTATTTGCAGTAGTACGTGGAGATATGGACGTCAATGAGACCAAATTAACGAACGCGATCAAAGCAAAAGCGATGCGATCCGCCACCGAAGATGAGATCGTAGCGGTTGGTGCAGTCCCCGGATATGCCTCTCCAGTGGGATTGAAAGAGGCTTTGATTGTCGTCGATGATGCGATCCCTCAATCACCGAATCTAGTTGCCGGTGCCAACGAATCAGGCTATCACTTACTCAATGTGAATTATGGCCGCGACTACACAGCAGATATCGTTACGGATATCTCTGCCGCCCAGGAAGGTGATGCTTGTCCGGACTGCGGATCGGACTTGCGAACAATCCGCGGTGTAGAAGTGGGAAATATCTTCAAGCTCGGTCCCCGCTACAGTGAGGCCATGGGGAGCACATTCCTAGATAAGGATGGGCAGGAAAAGCCGATCATCATGGGTTCATATGGGATCGGGAGCGGGCGTTTGATAGCATGTGTTGCGGAAGAACACCACGATGATTTTGGCTTAATTTGGCCGATCACAGTTGCGCCTTACCAAGTCCACTTAATCGCTCTTTCCGGACGCGGTGACAGCGATACCCTTGAAGAAGCTGAGAAGTTATACTCCGAACTGCAAGCTGCCGGGTATGAAGTGCTCTTCGATGACCGCGACGAGAGCCCAGGGGTAAAATTCAATGATGCCGATTTGCTAGGTATGCCGATTCGCTTGACTGTCAGCGAGCGGGCGCGATCACAAGGTGGGGTGGAATTTAAACTTCGCCGCAGCAAGGAAAAAGAGGTCATCCCTAGCGGAAAGGTGAACGAACGCATCCGCAAAGAGATATCCCGGATGCATGCGGAGATTCATGCTAAAGTTGAGACGGTACCATATGATGGCTGACCTTAACAAAGGCTGCGGGGCTTTTTTCGAAGCCCCGCAGTTTTCTTCTCATGACTAATCGTTAATCACGCGAAGATTATGATTACTCCAGTTCTTGCTGCAGCGAAGCATGGATTTTATCGCGGTGCTGCTCAAGATTATTCAGGAGCTCTTCAGGGAGCTCAACTACCACAACATCGGCACTCAGAAGCGCCATTTGAGCCTCAACAACTTGCACATCGGTTTCATCAACAACCGCTAGCAGAGCGGATGTAGACGGTTCCATGGCAGCTACCAGCTGGTTAACTTGCTCGGTCGATATGTGGTTATCACGTTGCTTGCGTCCGACAATCCCACCGACGAGCCCGCCAAGGGCACCTAAAACCAGTGCTAAACCACCAGTCAGCACACCAACCAGCGCACCCAAAGCTAATCCCCCCACCGCACCTTTGGCGGGAGTCATACCGACGTCCTTGTATCTAACTCCACCTTGATCATCCTTTTGGACAACAACCGCGGCTTGGATACGCTCTTTACCTTCTGACTTTAACCTGCCTAGTGCCGCCTCGCCCGCGTCGACATCATCGAAGAAGGCGATCAATATCCGAATTTTTTCATCAGCCATACGCCTTATCCTAGATTTACAATCTCTTGAAGGTCATTAGCATTCCACCGCCCATTAATTATACCTTCTCAGTTTAAGATCCAAAAATCCAAGCATAACTAAAAAATATATGCTTAGATAATTATTTGTCAGGCCAAATTTGCTAACCCATCTTGAAGAAAGTCGTTAGTTTCATGGCAAGATTGAGATCGCCAGCAAGTTTTAGCCTGCCCTTCATAAAGTACTGCATGCCATTCGCTTGTCCAAGAAGTACGTCCTTGAAATCTTGCGCGTCTGCGGTAAGTGTCATCGTGGGAGCTTCGGCGACACCTTCAGCGACAGTGCACTTTCCGTCTTTGATGTTAACGATCCAGTCGCCACCCTCATCACCGGTTAGATGATATTGGATGACAGCTTCAACCCCTTCCGCTGCATCTGGCATAAACGCTTTCTCATGGTTCCGCACAATTTGTTCAACAGTTATATCTGTCATCTGATCTAATCTCCTGTAATCGAGTTGTCTGTGTATTTCTAGCGAGTAATTTCCACAATCTTCTGCCTAAATGAATGGATTTAGTGATCTCTCTTTGCGAGCCGATATTCAATTCAAGTTTTCAAAAATACCCGCGGCGCCCATCCCGCCTCCGATACACATTGTTACCAAACCATACCGAACATCCCTGCGTTTCATTTCATAGATTAGCTGGGTGGTTAGTTTGGCACCCGTGCAGCCCAATGGGTGGCCCAAAGCTATAGCACCCCCATTGACATTGGTTATCTCTTCTTCTAACCCTAATTCGCGGATTACGGCCAAGCCTTGGGCCGCAAAAGCCTCATTTAATTCCACCAACCCAATCTCGCTCAGGCTAAGACCAGCGAGTTCGAGTGCTTTGGGAACTGCTACTATCGGACCTATGCCCATCAGCTCCGGTGGCACACCGCCAACTGCATATGAGACAAGACGGACGAGTGGTGTATGGCCAATTTCCTCTGCCTTCGCACGCGACATAATGATTACCCCTGCCGCACCATCCGACATCTGGGATGAATTACCTGCTGTAACCGTCCCGCCTTCTTTGAATACTGGCCTTAATTTGGCAAGCGCTTCTACGCTGGTATCGGCGCGCGGACCTTCATCTATTGTGAATATGAAGGTTTTCTCTTTTGGATGACCGTTGGCACCAGGCTCAACAATTTTCACATCGACCGGTACAATCTGCGCTGCGAAATGATCAGTTTCCAGGGCGGTGACTGCATTCATATGACTGCGATATGAAAACGTATCTTGATCAGCACGGCTGATCTCATACTGTTCGGCTACTTTCTCGGCGGTCAACCCCATATTGGTATAAGCCTGTGGATAGTTCTCGGCCAGGTATGGATCAGGGGAATATTTTAACCCACCCGTTAACGTAGGCACCATTGACATCGATTCAGCACCACCCGCAATGGCGACATCGAAATAACCCGCCGAAATCGCTGCCGCGGCATGAGCAATGCTCTGGAGTCCAGATGAACAGAAGCGATTAATCGTCTCTCCTGGTACGGAAACCGGTAGCCCGGCGCGCAAAGCAACCATGCGCGCCATATTCATCCCTTGCTCGCCTTCTGGAAATGCACACCCGAGGATGACATCATCGATATCATCCGGATTTAAGGAAGGCACTCGCTTTAATAGTTCTTGAATCACCAATACGGCCAGCTCATCAGGACGAGTGGTCTTCAAACTTCCTCGTATGGCTTTACCAACTGCTGTGCGTGCAGCAGCTGCAATTACTGGTTCTCGTGCTGGGTCTACTTTCATATTACACTCCCTTTCATAAGAGCTTGTCGATACATGCTTCACCAACCTTAGGGGTTGATTATTTGATAACACTCAGTCGCAACTGAATACCATATACCTGTGGTGTAGGAGAAGGAAGCGAAATACAGGTGTTGATGGGGTGACTCGTACCCAATTCGCATGCTCCCGGCTCCCGCATTCGCTTCCTAATTCCGTAAAGGCTTACCCGTTTGCAGTGTGTGCCATAGCCGCTCCTGAGTCTTCTCAGTGCCGCAGAGCGACAAGAACGCTTCTCTTTCAAGATCAAGGATATACTGCTCAGATACCCATGTTGGTTCGCTCAACTCACCACCAGAAAGGACAGAACCCAACTTTTCAGCAATCAGCTTATCATGATCACTAATAAATTCCCCTTCCCGGAGCATGTAGACATTTACTCGCAGTGCGCCTAAAGCATCGCGACCAGCGGCGTAGATCTTTTCTGGTATTGGCGGTGCGTATCCTGCTGCGACCATATTCAGCACTTCGCGCTTGGCTTCGGTCAGTAAATAGTCTTTGTTCATGACAATGCGATCGCAGGGCCCAAGGATACCCATCTCACGCGGCCTCAGCCGCGCTCGTGGCCACTTTTGCGAAACCGATTTGTTCGAAGGCTCGCCGCAGATAAGGCAGACTGATAGGATTCGGGGTTCGCATGGCAGGATTTACGATCCGGCGGAGCATTTCCTTAGTCCCCCCCCAAGCTGGAATCACACCGACGCCAAATTCGACTAAACCAGTATACAATTCTGCGGCTGCTACTACCCGGCTGGCATGCATTGGCATCTCTGCACCGCCTCCCAAAGCCAAACCTGCCGGGGCAACAACAACTGGCTTGGGGAAATAACGCATGCGCATATAAGTTTCCTGCCCAAGCTTAAGCGCCGCTTCCAACTGATCCCACATACCATTTTGTGCTGCCATAACAACCATGAAGAGGTTCGCACCAGCACTGAAGTTATCAGCTTCATTACCGATAACCAGGCCATCGAAATCCCGTTCGGTGCGATCAAGCCCTTCGATGATCATCTTAATGATGTCATCATCAAGCGCGTTCATCTTGGTGTGGAATTGAACACAAACAACACCATCGCCGATATCGATCAGTGAGGCGCCCGGGTTTTTCTTGATTACTTTGCCAGCCGCTTTCTGCTGATCGAGGATCACCATCCCGCGTGGTTTAGCGATTGGATCGTACTGCTTGCGGGCCGGGTTATAGACCCCAACTTTTATAGGACCATCGCACTCATAAAAACTGTCATACCCAGCCTCCAGCATCGTTTCCACCCAGCCTGGTGCCGGAAAACCCGCCGCCTGCATGGCATCCTTGGTCTCAGCCACTCCCAGCATATCCCAGATCTCAAATGGACCAGCCTGATGACCAAATCCCCACCGCATTGCGTCATCCATCGGCTTAGGTGTGTCAGCAATTTCAGGGATTAAGTTGGCAGCATAAAACAAGCTCTGATAGGTGAAAGTACGCACGAGCTCGCTGGCGCGATCATCACCAGCCATAATAATTTTCAACCGTTCACCGAGTTCGGGTTCATCTTTCGCTTTCCCGATTGATTCAAAACGAGGCTTGGTTGCTTCGACATGCTCCATTAACTGGAGATCTAAGGGCCAGAATTCCTTCTTCCCATCGACCTTCACTTGCTTGTAAAAACCCTGTTTGGTTTTATTGCCTAACCAGCCGTTCTCCACCATGGTAGTAATCAGTTCTTTTACCCGCTTAGAACTCATATACTGCATCGCATACTCGTCATGGCTGATTAGCGGGGCAAGGTTTTTCGACACATGCGTCCAGACATCCATACCGATCAGATCGAAGAGCCGGAAGGTGGCTGTCTTAGGATGCCCGATAGGTGGACCTGTGATCGCATCTACTTCAGGTACCGTATAGTGATGCTCTAAAATATAGTCCATCTGAAACGCCACCCATCCGGCAAACAAGCGGTTGCCGATAAAATTGGGGGTGTCCTTTGCGGGAACAATTCCTTTCCCGAGGCGGAATTCACTGAATCTACTGATAAACTCAACCACTTCCGGAAGCGTATCCGCAGTCGGGACAACCTCAAGAAGCTTAAGATAACGGGGTGGGTTAAAGAAGTGTGTCCCGAGGAAATGCCCCCGAAATCCGTCTGATAAACCCGCAGCGATAGATGCCACCGGGATGCCAGAAGTATTTGTCGAGATTATTGTGTGTGGTGCGCGTATCACGTCAATTCGAGCCATCAGGTCTCTTTTGATTTCCAAGTTCTCAATAATGGCTTCGATTACCCAATCCGTGTGACCGATGACGTCAAAATCGTCCTCGAGATTGCCCGTCGTCACCAGCGTGTTTAATTCCTTAATTAAGAAGCTAGCAGGTTTTGATTTGACGGCACTTTGCAAGCCCTCTCGGACGATGCGGTTGCGAACCTGGGAGTTGTCCAAGGTTAATCCGCGTTCTTGTTCCTGTGGGGTAAGCTCGTGAGGGACAATGTCGAGCAGAGTTACAGGAACACCTGTATTTGCTAGGTGAGCTGCAATCGCTGCCCCCATCGTCCCCGCACCAATTACAACTGCATTATGGATGTGGTACTTCATATGACCTCCTAATTCACATTCATGTAACCTTCTTCCGGATCAAACATTACGCTCGCTGAAATTGGTCTCGTTCAATCCTATATTCACCTCCGGACCCTCATGGATAAATAATTTCCACATCATCACCGCATGATCCGGCGTCTGCCAGATTTACAATAACCTTGTCAACGCGGTGCCCGTCCATATCAACCACCTCAAAACATAGATTGTTCCAAATAAAAGTATCCGCGGCTTTTGGTATGCGGCCTAATTTTGTCATCACCAATCCACCCAATGTCTGGTAATAAACACGCTCCTCCTCCGGGAAATCGTATTTACGGAATAAATCTTCAAACTCATCAATGGGAAGCATCCCATCCAACAGCCAGGAGCCGTCTGCACGTCGCACAACTTCCGGTGTTTCATCACCGATGGTATCGGGGATCTCGCCGACAAGCGATTCCAGTAAATCAAATACCGTGATCATGCCTTGCAGTCCACCATATTCATCGATAACCAGAGCCGTATGGACTCTGGTTTTTTTAAATAGTTCTACGACTTTTAGCGCTGGCATGCTCTCTGGTACATATAATGGCGCGCAGATTGTATTCTCGACATCAGCTTGCTGAATATCCACCTTGCCAGCAAGCAGGTCTTTTACTTGAACCACACCGATCACGTTATCTAAACTGTGATGTGCGACTGGGAATCGAGAATGGATGCGGCTGCCAAGTTTATTCCGATTTACATCCCAGGGGTCTTCCATGTCTAACCACACGATTTCAGTCCTTGGTGTCATCAGCGAGCCAACCCGGCGATCAGCTAACCGGAAGACCGCGGCAACCATATCCTGTTCAGCAGATTCGAAAATCCCAGCCTGGGTACCCTGTTCAATTAATACTTTAATCTCCTCTTCCGTAACGGGCGGTTCCTGAGAAGGTTTGACCCCCAGCAAGCGGATCACACCTTCGGATGAAGCACTCAGCAGCATCACCACCGGCCTCGCCAGGCGGGCAATCGAACGCATCGGTTTGGAAACTTGCATAGCTACACGCTCTGGATTGTTCAAGCCCAGGCGCTTCGGCACCAACTCTCCGAATATCAAAGTCAGGTAAGTAATCGCAGCCACAACAAGCACAAGTGCAATCAGCTCACTATATAAGCCAAGAATTGGTAGATCGTCCAACCACAAAGCCAGCTGCTCGGCGATCGTGGCACCACCAAATGCGCCAGCTAAAATCCCGACCAAGGTGATCCCGATCTGTACCGTTGACAAAAAATCACCGGGGTCATTCGCCAGTTGTAACGCACCAAAAGCTTTCTCAGCCCCTTGTTCAACCAGTTGCTGAAGGCGAGCCTTACGCGCCGCGACGACTGAGATCTCAGCCATCGCCAAAAAACCATTCAACGCAACCAGCACCAATATTATCGTTACTTCAATTACAATCCCTGACATCTTATCCTACTGCTCCTCCATTTCTACTCATTCCCAACCAATTCCTAGATAAAACCCGATAATCGACCCATCGCACAGGAAAGTTAATATTGTTTTGGTAAATAGCTGTTGACAACCAGTGCAGCTTTTACCGTAATCTCACCTCCGCCATACGAACGCGCTGCCAAACTCGAAATACTTAATCCAAGGTATGGTTCTGGTGATGTAGTCGGTGTTGGTGTATCCATTCGCTGTTGGATAGACATCCCATCCGGGTTGAATGCCAGCTACTTGTAAACTGTGCTCACCACGAGAAATACACCAAGGTGCTACATGGTGCCACTCAGCGCAACTCACGTCCACTATAACCGAGGATATTGCGAGCGACGATAAGTCGGTTAATCTGACCAGTGCCTTCGTAGATATCGGTGATCTTCGCGTCCCGGAACCATTTCTCTAGCAGAAGATCACGGCTGTAACCGAGTGGTCCCATCAATTCGACTGCTTTTTGGGTTATCTTTGTAACGACATCACCGGCGCGAACCTTCGACATCGAAGCTTCCAGAGGGTTCGGTTTACGGTTGTCCGCCATCCAGACCGCTTTGATTACCAACAACCAGGCGGATCTGAGCATGACTTCCATATCAATGATTTCTTTCTCAACATATGTCAGCTTTTGCCGAGGCAATCCATAACGGATGGTCACACCTCGCTGATCAAGCAGCTCTTTAAGCAGTTCCAAGGTCGCCCGCGCCACTCCAATACCAGTCGCGGCCACCAGTGGGCGAGTTGCATCGAAGGTCACCATCGCGCCCTTGAATCCACGAGTGGTATTTGTCTGGACTTCGGGGCTGCCGAGGATATTGTCGAACGGTACCCTGGCATCCTGCAGCACGATGGAAGCCGTATCGCTGGCGCGGATGCCGAGTTTGTGTTCGAGTTTAGTCACTTTCACACCTGGCGTGCCTGCTTCCACTACAAATGGACGCATACCAGCCCGGCCAGCATTCGGGTCAATCGTGACCCAAACAACTACAAAACCATCACTAACCTCCAGTGATTTGTGTCCCCCAGTAACGAAAATCTTCTCACCATTAAGCACCCATTCATTCGTGTTGGGATCTAAAACTGCCGTTGCCTTTATCGCAGACGTATCTGAGCCAGCATCCGGTTCAGTCATCGCCATGGCACCGAAAGCCGGTTTTTCACCAGCAAAACGCGCTAGGAATTTCTGTTTTTGCTCAGGTGTCCCGGTGGCTTCTACCGCAGCTGCCCCCAACCCGCCGCCCGGTGTCACCAAGTATAAACCGACATCCCCCCATGAAAGCATTTCCAACATGAATGCTAGCGATTGGTAGCCGATCGGGGGGCGCTTTGGTTTGTCAGCCTCCGGTTCTTTCTTACTCTTAGGGGGTGCCAGGGAACCAACTCCGGTAGCCCGCATCGCCATATGCATGAAATTGATGTAATCCCAAGGGATTTCATGCTCGTTCTCATCAAAGTAACGTGAAACAGGGCGCATCATATTCTCAGCGACAGTTTGTAAGGCAACTTCCTGCTGAGCAATTGGTTTGGGAGCTTCGAAATCAATCATCGCCTCTCTCCTATACTGCCAGAATAGTTCTTGTATCAAATAAATTAGATCGGATAGCGTAAGTTCTCAGACGATCGCCAAACCGTTCAACGTCGCTATTCCACGTCCATTGCGCATCCACAGCTCAACCGGGTGCTCGCGGATATAGCCATGCCCACCGAGAATCTGGACAGCGCGATCGGTAACCATCATGGCCATATCGATGGCGCCAGTGAGTGCTAGGTAGGCGTGTTTGTTCGCCTCAGGTTTATCGCTGTCCAGCATCCAGGCAGCTTCCCAAGTAAGTAATCGAATCGCTTCGATCTCAGTAGCCATTTCTGCCATCATGAAAGCGATCGCTTGCTTTTGTGCGACCTTCACCTTAAATACATCCCTTTCCTTGGCATAATCACGGGCATATTCTAAAGCTGCGCGCGAGAGACCCACTGCCATCCCTGCCAGCGCCACCTGTGATGAAGCCAGGATGGTGGAGAAGTCGTGACCGGCTTCACCTCCAAGCCGGTTTCCTTGCGGGATCGGGACCTGGTTAAACCTAACCTTGTACAAGGGCAGGCCATTAATCCCCATTAACTTCTCCCGTTCGAGGATTTCCACTCCCTCGGCACCAGGCGGCAGGATGAAACCCTGGGTCATGCCTTCCAAGCCGGCATACACGATCATGCCAGCGGTTCCATCAGCATATGGCACATAGCACTTCTCCCCGCTGAGCAAATAGCCGGCACTACTCTTTTGGGCAGTTGTCTTAAGTTCGTTTGGATCGAAATCGTAATCGGGCTCAATCAAAGCGGCGGTATAGGGCAGCCATTCGGCTTCGACTACCTTTACCAAAAACGTTTCTTTCTGGGTTTGGCTTCCGGCAAGCAGAATCGGGACAGCAAATAGGCCCGGAATCATCACTGCCAAACCTCCCGCCAGGTCTCCCCAGGCTAGTTCTTCGGCTGCCAGGACACCGCACACCGCTGAACGCTCGCCGAAGCCACCGTACTCCTCTGGAATAGAAGCTTGCAGATAACCCAGTTCCCAACCTTTCTCAACTAGCGCGGATGCCAGTTGGTTCTCCTCGTCAGCATCATGCGCCTGAGGGCGCAGGTCATTGACTGAGAAACGTTGGATGGCATCCACCAACATTTTTTGTTCTTCAGAAGGTTCAAATGAATACATAGCCTATCTCCTTCAAACAAATTCATGCAGCTGTAACAAAATGTAACTTCACCGCAAATCAATGCAGGTTTCTCTCAAAACCGGCGATACTTCCTAGGCACCGGGATATCACTGCGGAGTACTTCTTCATAATTGGTCACACGCAGTTCGCCATGCTGGTATAAGAACTCGGTGTAGGCACCAGCTTCCTCCAGTGCGAGCAAATTGTCATAACCCTCCACATCTGCAAATAAGGCAAGGGAGATCTCTGCGATAGTTTTCGGAAAGCAACATAGATCTACAACAGATTCAAGACGCGCTTCATGCAAACTGCGAATTTCTTCAATACGGTGAGTTAAATTAGTAATTGGTTTCTTGTGACCTCCTAAGGTAAGCTTTATTTGTCTTGACCAATCGAGAACTTTTTCCAACGATTCCAAGTAATGCCCCAACCCAGTGAATAAAGCCAATCTCTCTGGGGATAGGTGTGGGCTTATCTCGCTGAGAATATGATCCCCACTGAAAAGGAAATCATCCAACCGCAGCACTACGTGGCCAGCACTGTGACCGGGGACGTGCAGCATTTCGAAAGGTCCCACCCGCATGCCTACTTTTTCGAAGGTGAAATCCACATCAATGGAATGAAAAAGCATCTTGTGGAGCTGAAAAAACTCGAGATACTCCGCCTGGAAATGGTCAGGAACACCCGCCTCAGCTAAGAACCTTGCTAAACGGTGCGTCGATATCGTAATCCGCTCCTCGTAGCTAATCAAGTTGCGCAAATCCATTTCATGGATTCCGAGCAAGGCATCAGACCGCTCGCAGATGTAATGCAACCCCCCAATATGGTCTATATGCCCATGGGTGATCAGAACATGGGTCAGGTCTTGGAAATCTACAGCATATCCAAACTGGGCGCGTACTTGCTGCAACCCCTCCTGGAGGTGCTGGTTCGAATGACCAAAACCTGATCCAGTATCAATCAGCACCCGGTAAGGTTTCCCATCAAAATCATCAATCAGCACTACGTAGGCGTACCCATCCAAGATCGGGAACTCATGCAGCGGAATCTGAAAGATCTGTGCGCCACCCGCAGTCTGATACTGTTTGATCTGCTGCGTGCTGACCGTGCTATCCATTATTATTCGCCTGCCTCTGCAGCAACCCGCTCAAGAATAGGTCAGCGTACTGATCAGAGATTTGGCGTGGAGTGAGAACACCTTCTGGGTGGTACCAGGTGATTGTCCAGTTCATGACGCCCAGTAAAGCACGAGACGCTACAGCAGGATCAGCGCTGTTGAAGACACTCGCATCAATCCCGTCTTGGATCATATCCCGCCATAACTGTTCAAAACGATCCCGTCGTAAGATATGCCGGGCGCGATATTCGTCCCGCAATGACCGGTATTCGAGCAGTAAGACCGAAGCGAGTTCTCGATTCTCCAGCATATCTGTCAGGTAAACACACATAACCTGCTGGAGCTTAGGGGCAATAGGCATGGGCTGACTGATTACCGGTTGGATGTGCTCGGTTAACATGTCCAAGGCTTGGTCCAGCAGGGCAAGCAAAATCTCTTGTTTGCTGTCAATATGGTGATAAAGGCTGGCTTTCTGCAAGTTCACAGCCTGGGCGATATCCTGCATGGAAGCCGCATGGAACCCTTTCTGGCTAAATACGAGTGCAGCGGCAGTCAAGATGTCATCGCGAGTCATTACGCCTCCCTACCGAACGGTCGGTAGTTAGAGCATAACAAAATTCATCCGCGGTGTCAAGTCAAGTAGCCATGCAATAAGGAGTGATCCACTATTCCAGTATGGCAGATATTAACCGTAATGCACTAACTTATATTCCCCCATCCAAACCCGTGTGGGATCAGAGTAATACAAGTGTTTTAGGATCCATCATCTGCATCCACAGAGATAGGGCTTGAAGCACGATTTTCAAATAATAAGAATGGGTCGAAATGGGTGAAATCACCGCTCGTTCGCCAACGTATGTAATTGGCACGCTCGTCAGGCGTGGTCTGGGTGCTGTAATAACTCATTCCAGCGAAGACCACACCTGCAGAGCCGATGCGGGTCTCTAAGTGCAGGTGTGGGACAGCAGCATTGCCGCTTTTCCCGACAAAGCCAATTTGCTCACATGCAGATAGACTTTCCAGGAGAGCAGCAGTGGGGGGGTCGGAGAGATGAGCATACAGAATGTACAACGATTCTTCTTGATCCATATCCAATCGAACGCGGACCGTTTCTGATATAGCTGTTCCGGCTGTCTCTAACATGATTGCGTTGCCGTAGGGGAACGAATCAACCAGCACCATCACGACTTTGGAATCCAGTGGAGCTTGGACTCCTACACCAAGAATCGATGCGATATCACCGCGCTGGTAAAACGAGAAATCCACACCATGATGGCGTTCTTCTTTGCCTGGCGGGGGTGGGTCGTACGGCGCTGATACGATATCTGCCAATTCGTCCACGGGAATACCCGCTAAAGGCGAACAAATCTCAAACATGCCAGCAGGATCTCCAGCAGCTTGGGTTGAAGCCGATCTCAAAGCCGGATCAGCGACCATGGGTGCAGTTAGTGTAGAGTCGCTCTCCGGCAAGGAAGCAATTCCCGAATCTCGTGTTCGTTCTGCAGCCACCGTCGCCGCTATAGGGGTTTCAGCCCTCATTTCAATGGTTTGTGTTATGGAAACTTGGGCTTGACCACTATCCGAGGAGGTGGGACTGCAGCCCAGAATGAGCATCGCAAGGAGCAGCATACACAATCCGCGCACACATTGTTTAACTGGTAGTATCCCTAAGACCATAATGCGAATTATACTTGCCATCCGATTGGGATTGCCAAGAAGGTTCAGCGAGGGTTGTCAGAAGATGGGTATCGCGCTATAATGTGAGCCTTATAACGGGGCGTGGCGCAGTCCGGCTAGCGCGCTTGCATGGGGTGCAAGAGGCCCTGGGTTCAAATCCCAGCGCCCCGACTGAAAACCGCTTGCTCAGAAAAATGAGTAAGCGGTTTTACGTTTAAGATGGCCAGCTTAGTTGAGTAACATGAGGCTTTATTCTCTACACGTCGGTGATGTATAACCCAACCGAGAACCATGAAGATTACTACCGCGGCTCTATCTGCCCAAACCGTACTCGCAATCTAACCATCCCCTTGGTGCTTAATCGCGATACCAGAAAAGGCCCAAATGAACACCAATGAATAAGTGATATCATTATGAGGATCTACCAGAATTCCCACCAGCACGCTAGCGTTGCATGAGAATCTCATGATCCAAATGGTTTTTTTCAGAGAAATCCCCCATCTATAACTATGGCAGAATTACTTTTGAAAGGATCTTCAACATCCATTTAACTTGACAAAACCAGCGGATATCAATCTTTAATTGCGAACGCCCGGGTGAGGGGGGCACCCGGACGTTCGCCTTTTCAATATACCATAAGAGCTATATAAATTCAATAGGCTGATCCATAAAAATTTCTTGCAGCAAATTTAATTCACTTATTTCCAGGTCTTTTATCCTTCGAGAATAATTTAGCCGGTCTTAATCTTACCGATATTGGCCTCAGGTATAATGCGCCTTATGCAGGGTAAGATCACACGTAGGGATTTCTTGAAAATAAGCGGGTTGGCTCTCGGAAGTGTAGCCTTCGGGCCCGTGTTTCCACGTCCTGCAGAACAGGATTATGGCGAGATTGCCCGCGTAACCATTGCGGAAATCGACCTCTATGCCAAACCGCGCGATGATAGTGAAATCGTTGGCAAACGCTATCGCGACCAGATTATCCATATCTACGAAGAAATCGAATCCGCTGAAGGTCCCGCTCACAATCCAATCTGGTACCGGGTTTGGGGTGGCTACTTACACAGCCGCTATCTGCAAAAAGTTAAAGTCCGCCATAATGCAACACTTGTACAGATACCCGCCGCAGGGCAATTATGCGAGATTACCGTGCCGTATACGGTTGCCTACCAGTACTCAAATTGGCAAGGGTGGCAGCCCTGGGGAGGATCGCGCCTCTACTATTCAACGACCCATTGGGTTACCGGGATTGAAGAAGCTTATGATGGCAAACCCTGGTACCAGTTGACTTCTGAAATTGATGCCAATCTTAAATACTACGTGCCCACCGCACATTTACGCCCAATTCCTGACAGTGAAATTTCTCCCCTCTCCCCAGATGTACCGGAACATGAAAAACACATCGAAGTATCCATCGGGCGGCAAACCTTCACTGCTTACGAATATGACCAGTTAGTCCACGAAGCGAGAATCTCATCCGGTATCCCCAGTCCAAGACGTTCAGCGAACGATTTTCCGACCGCAACCCCGGCGGGGACATTCCGCATCTTCTCAAAAATGCCTAACAAACACATGGGCAGCGTGAGCGGTAATCCCGATGCCACTAATGGAGATTCATTCTCCTTACCAGGTGTTCCCTGGACAAGCTTTTTCAAAAATCCCGGGGGGTATGCATTCCATGGCACCTACTGGCACAACAATTTTGGTGTCCAAATGAGCCATGGATGTATCAATATGCGCAATGAGGATGCCAAGTGGCTTTTCCGCTGGTGTACACCGGTATTTGACACGCCTATAGTAAGCGATTTCGACTGGGAGCGGCGCGGCCGCGGCACTCAGGTGATCATTACCTAAACCATAGGAGATGAATAAAAATACCTCCGCTCAGCTTTCCCGGCGCAGCTTCTTACAATCCAGCATTCTTTCGGCTTGCTCTACCCTGTTCCACCCCTACCAATTAAATATCCCCATCGATATCGATCTACCCACACCAATCGGCAAGGGGCGCGTTACTACTACCGCCATCTATCGCTACCAGGAACCGTCATTTAAATCCCGGCGCGGCGGGATTATTGTGCGGGATGAACTGATCAGTCTATACGATACGCTCACAAGCCCGGATGGTCCTGCACACAATCCGCGTTGGTACCAGATTTCAAATGGTTATATCCACAGCGGTTATATCCAACGGGTAGAACGAGCGAGATTAAATATCCCCCCGCTCAAAAAAGTCCCTGCAGACGGGCAGTTGGGGGAAATCAGCGTTCCTTATACACAGTCATACCGCCGGGTCGGCACCGAATGGGTACCGCTTTACCGCTTGTATTTCGGTTCTGTCCATTGGATCACGGATGTATTCAGAGGCAGCGATCGGAGAACTTGGTATAGATTAACGGATGAGCGGCTGCACGCACACTATATCGTCCCCGGTGTTCATGTACGTCCGATACCTGATCGAGAGCTGTCTCCGCTCTCCAAGGATGTCCCCTCAGAAGCAAAACAGATCCAGGTTTCCATTCCTGAACAAAAACTAATCGCCTATGAAAGGGACAGCGTGGTTTTACTGGTGCCAATTTCCAGCGGGATTCGTCTCGCCGAACCACCTGCAAATGGGATTCCCACCGAGACCCCCACCGGCAGATTCCGGATAGGTACAAAAATGCCTTCTAAGCATATGGGAGAAGGCATTTTAACGGATGATATCGAGGCATATGAACTGTTAGGCGTGCCATGGGTGGGGTTTTTTCACAGCGATGGCTACGGTTTACATGGCACCTACTGGCATGACAACTTTGGACGTCGGATGAGCCATGGCTGCATCAACGTCCCCAGCTTTTACGCCAAATGGCTGTACCGCTGGATGGAGCCAGTGATTGACAGCGGGGAATGGTATCGCCGGGGTTCAGGAACGGTTATTGAAATAACTGGCTGAATCGTTGAAGAAAAAGTTTTTTATCCGCTATTGCTTTCCCGTAAAAACTCGCGCAGGACTTCTTCTTGCCGGCCAGATATCCCCATTTTACCCAGAGCCTCCTGTTCTCCGTTGACAATACGCCGGCCTAAACCCGAATAGCGCCACATTTTTAGGTCTTCTTCTAGCGGTGAGCCAATGATGTCTTCACGAGCGATTTTCCCGTCCGCCATTACCAGCACCCGTCTGGTTTGACGGGCAACTTCTGGATCATGCGTAACAATCAAAAAAGTTGTCCCCTGTGATTCGTTTAAATCCCGCAGCAGTTTTAACAACTCTCGACCAGCGACGCTATCCAAACTGCCAGTTGGTTCATCAGCGAGGATGATTGGTGGGTTATTTGCGAGCGCACGCGCAACTGCTACACGCTGCCTTTGACCACCTGAAAGCTGGTTTGGGAGATGCTTCATCCGATCCGGCAAACCCACTAGTTCTAACAAGTGCGCAGCTCGTTTACGACGTTCCCGTGCGCCGGTATGGCCAGTCATTGGCACCTCTACATTTTCGCGAGCGGTCAATGTCGGCAGGAGATTATGTAATTGGAACATGAACCCGACAGTCATAGCGCGAAAACGATCTTTATCACGAATTTTCGCCAAATCCTGTCCGTGGACCATCACCTTGCCGGAGGTCGGTTTATCCAAAGCGCCCACCATGTTCAGCAGCGTACTTTTTCCACTTCCGCTTGGCCCCATGACTGTGACAAGTTCACCGGGCGCAATTTGAATATCCACTCCATCAAGAGCACGGATCTGTTCCCCGTCCCCGTAGATCCTGGTCAAACCCTGGGTCTCAACAATCCAATCACTAATTTGTTCAACCATAATCAACGCTCCATTTGCGTACATGCTCCAGCAACCAATAAACACACCACTGGTATCATGGCGGCTACTCAACCTCAATATCTACAAACGCAGTCATGCCCCAGAGGGTTTTCTCAGGTATATCTTCTAATTCGATCACGACTTTGTAATTTACACCGGCTCCTTCATCCGATTTCGCTGCAATCAGGACGACGCGACCAATAACCTCAACATCCGGAATGGCATCGAAGGTCACAATCGCCGGAGTACCAACTTCAATCCGCGCCACATCGATTTCACTCAAATCGGTTGTCTCAATCTGCAAATGATCCAGGTCTGCTAGCTGCAGGACTGGTTGTCCGGGCGAGATCCATTCATTTTGATTGATATACAGCTTGCTAACCGTACCATTAAAAGGTGCGTTTAGGATGAGGTCCTCTTGAGCTGCTTTTGTGGCGGATAACTGCGCATCAGCATTCGTAATCCTCTCTTGTGCAATGCGGACATCATCGGGATCTGGTCCAGTCTTATAGATCTCATAATCTCTTTCAGCTAGCTGCACCTGCAGTTCCGCCAGCGCCAAGTCTGCTTCAGCTTCTTCGATATCAAGTTCGCTAACCGAACCGCCAAGGTTGTTCAACCGGCGAACGGCATTCTCATGAAGCTTCTCCGCTTCGGCCAATTTACTAAAGAGTGCCGCACGTATCTTGTTGTCTTCCTTCTTCTTCTCATAAGGCTCAAAATCATCACGGGCCTTGTCTAGAGCGATCCTAGCTAGCAGCTCGTTCGCTTTGGCCTGATCGATATCACCTTGGGATGGTGGTGCGCCGAGGTTATTCAGATATCGTGTAGCGTCCTTGACTTCCTGCCGTCCACGGACGACCGCTTGGTATGACTCTGCAGCCAGAAGGTCCGTATCCTTATACAGCCGCTCTAGATCGAATTGGGCGGAGGCGAGTTCAAATTCGGCTGCTGCAATCGCGGCTTTCAAATTTTCCTCACCTTTTAGCTGTGCCAACAGATCGCCCGCAGATACCTGATCATTTTCAGCTACCGCCAAGTTGCTGACGATGCCGGAGGTTGACATACTGAGCGTTGATTTCCTAACTGGAACAACAACACCAGTTGCAGACACGATGGGGGTATAGTCATCTAGAGCCTGAGGCTCGGCGGTAGGCGTCGGGTCATTCTGCAAAGCATCACAACCAGTCAAAAGAATTAGGAATGCAGCTACAACTAATACAACCGTAGTAAAAAATCCTCTCGTCTTCATCATTAATTCTCCCTCTCCGTGGCAATTTACCGTTTTATTACACGATGTTTATCCACGGATGATAAAACTATTCATAACGCAGTGCCTCTACTGGCTGCAGACGGGTTGCCCGGTATGCCGGGTACAGACCGCCTAAGATTCCTAACAACAGCGCGATGATTATCGCACGGGCGATGATATTTACATCCCAGATGGGGGTAAGCATCCCACCGATCATGGGCGCAACTGTGATCAGATAGGCTAAGAACACTGCGATGATCAACCCAACCAGCCCCCCAAAAAAACCCAACCATAAAGCTTCGCGCAGGATCAAACCCAAGATTGATCGCCGTCTCCATCCTAAGGAGCGCAACACCCCGATCTCGCGCGTCCGTTCATAGACCGACATCAGCATTGTGTTTAACACTCCCACACCACCGATCAATATCGCCAGAAATGAAATCCCATCGATCATCGCGCCAGATGATTCCATATCAGGCATCTGCTCAGCAAACTCCCCGCTCAATGAAGCCAGCACTTCTGGATAGTTGACATTAATATACTCAACCATGTTCTCTGCGTGGGAGGGGTCATGCAATTTCACAGAATACATTGTCACTTTTCGAGGCATACCTGCCATGTTCTGACCATCCCGTAAAGTGACTACGCCTCCCATTTCATCCCACCCGACCTGGGATTCATAAACACCCACGATTTTATAGCGTGTACCACTAAGCTCGAGCGTATCACCGACTTCTTTCGCAAGTGCATCGGCCATCATGCGTCCAACGATGATCTGGTGATTGGTCTTCAGCGGCTCACCTTCAACAATCGATAAGCGATTGATTCCGTAGCTATTCGGGGGCATCCCTTGTAGGATGAAGAAACTGCCAGATTCTGGCAGCAAAACTGCAGTGAAAATAAGCCCAGTAGTGCTCTCCACTTCTGTAAGGGCGGCTAATTTCTCCCCGACTCGCTCATCGATGGCGCTCAAGCCAGTATCGGAGACATTGGCTTGGCGAAGCATGATTTCAGCGTCGAGTGCCCAGCCACCAATGGAGTCGGCCACGCCGCTTATGATAACTTCCAAGGCGATAATCGCACCCACAGTGATCCCGATCACCGATAAAGTTAAGAATGTACGCGATGACCGCTGCCATAAATTCTGAATGGCTAGCCCACCGATTGGCAGCCGGCGTGCTTTACCGCGGCTGCCACCTTCATATTGAAGCGCTTCAACTGGCGCCAACCGTGAGGCACGCCAGGCCGGATAGAGCCCGCCGACTAATCCGAGCAGGGCGACAACAATTAAGGCTTGATACAGGATGCTGACCGGTATATCAGTGCTTACTAACCCCATCGCCAGGATTTCGCTGGAGAGCCCGCTAAGCAGCAGCCACCCGATGATGATACCCAACAAGCCGCCCAAAAGGGATACTAGTATGGTTTCGCTTAATATCATCCGTAAAATCCGATTACGGGACCACCCCACTGCACGTAAGACACCGATCTCCCGAGTCCGCTCATTTACTGACATAAGCTGTGCATTCATCATCCCTATTCCCCCAATGACGATCGCTAATCCGCCAATTACCCAAACAAAAGCCTGCAGCATATCCGCCATCATCTGGTTCTCGGAAAACTCTGTGATTCCGCTCACAGAGATATCAGTCCAGCGGCGCTCAATGCGGGTGATCAATCGATCTTGATCGGCTGAGTCTTTCAGTTTGATATAAAAAACGCTCACAAGCCGCGGTTTACCAATTAGGTTTTGAGCATCCTCCAAGCGCAGCACTGCCCCTGCATCTTCAAAGATATCACCAGTTTGGTAAAGCCCGACAATCCGAAACGTGCTGCCAGAAATCTGGATGCTGTCCCCTGGCTGCTTATTGAACGCTTCCGCCGCGGCAGTTCCCAACAATACTGGTTTCCCGCGCGCTGTTTTCGCTTCATGACTGTCGAACCCGGCGCCCTCAACCACCTGAAAACGCTCCAATATAAAACTGTCTTCCGGATGGCCAAAAACGAAGAAAAAGGGCTCGTCTTCTGCTTGCGCCCACCCCTGAAGCATCCCGTCGATTTCCTCAATCTCCGGCATTGTGGCGAGCTCAGCACCAATTCCCTCGTCGATCGAAGACATGCTGATATCATAAGAATCCGGTTGGCTGAGGATCAAATCCGCTTTGGTGCCTGCCAACATAGATGAATAACCCGAATACAAACCATCGGACAATGTCCCCAGGGCAACTATAGCCGCGACACCGACACTGATACCAATGATGGTCAGTAAAGTGCGGGTTTTTCTACGGAAGAGATTCTTTAATACCATTACAGTAAACCAACATGCCCTTCGTCGTGTAAAGCACTACCGAGTAAGCATTATTGTGGAAATGCAAAAGTCGAAAATATACCAACAGATACTCCACAGCCATCCCGACTCGTATGTATAAGCCACCATCCAAGTTGTATCTTCGGAAACCGATTTGCAAGCGTAACCGGTAAAGTTTATGATCCGAAGGTGATATATTTAATTTTACTCGCCGAAGTTTGGGAGACCGCCAATTCTTACCCATATTTTACGGGTAATTGAAGGAATCGATAGATTCTAGAGTTCCGTCTATACTCTATTCTTAGTAATCAATCAAATTTGACGGAACACTAGTAATGATCTTCAACAAACGGTGTAGTCAGCAGATGAAAAGCCAGCGTTGACATCCACGGAGCTTTGCGGAGTTTTCCGGTGCGTGAATTCTTGCGTGCCCGGTCAAGTATGGTTTCGCAATGAGATAAGACGAGCTCATCCTCGAAGTAATGGTCAAGGGGCACCTGTCCGGAAAGTATTTCATGAATACCTAGTTTTTCATAGATGTTTCCCATTGCTTCTGAAATCCAATCCGTACCAATTACCAGTTCGTCGGCGATATCACGCTGGGATAGGTTAAAAATGATACCTAGGTGCACAATCTCGCTCTCCCGCCTGGAGAAGTTGGCGACTTTGGCGCAGCCGTCAACCACCTTGATATTCCTACCGACAGCACCCCTACCCAGCCAATTCAGCACCCCAGGAGTTATCACCCGGAAACCCTTGGAGCATAATGCTACCGCAGTACCCATCGAATACAAAACTTCACTCTTTAAAACATATCCTCCGAACAAATCATGGGGGCTGTAGTATGAAAGATTGTGATTCACTGATGTTCCAGCGTAGAGGACTACCGGTGGTGAGTCGATAGAGGCTACTTTATCTAGGATCTGAAACGGCCATTCATGATCATCAGGGGATTCCACGCCGATAAGTATCACATCCACCTTCTGGATTGGCTGTTCTAAAATATCAATAACGTCGTCACGGCCATATAGTTCGCCGATAACACGCGTTCGCCAATCGCGGGTCAGCATCATCGCCATCATATTTCGGGAGTAGATATCATCTTCGACGATGAGTACGCAAATGTCTTTAGCCATGTTGACCACCTGATTCCGAAGCATCTATTTTAATATGCAAGATTGTATCCGTGAAATGTGCTTAAGAAATGAACCCAATCCGGGTTCAGCAGCTTGCCCAATTTTACCCCCAAAAACAAACAACCTTGGTAATCTCCTGGGCTGTAAAATACTACTATCTGTCAGATATTTAGATCAAGGCATCAACCATAAGCACGACCATCAAAAAAGCCAGATACATGCTCGAATAGCGGTACATCTTCCAAGCTATTTTATTGCCGGCTTTTTTCCATACTTGCCACGCGGTCAAAACCAACCAAGCGCCTAATACCACTGCGCCGATGAAATAAATAACACTACCCAAGCCAAACAGCGGCAGAACCAACGTTAAGATCACCAACTCAATTGTGTAGACAAGTATCTGCCAGCGGGTTTCCGTCTCACCCTTAATGACCGGCAGCATCGGCACACCAGCGCGTGCATAATCTTTCCGCCGGACGAGGGCTAACGCCCAAAAATGAGGTGGTGTCCACATAAAGATCACTGCGAACAAGAATAACGAGGGGACATTGAGACTGCCGGTTGCCGCCGCCCAACCCACCAGTGGTGGGATAGCGCCGGCTCCACCCCCTATGACGATGTTCTGCACAGTAGCCTTCTTCAAGACAATACTGTACAGCAAGACATAATAGAAAATACCCGCCAGCGTTAACAACGCAGCTAATAAATTAACAAATGCCACCATGATATAGAAAGATGCTAGTGCTAGAGCGACCCCGAATGCCAGCCCCTCTGCGGGGGTTAGTCTTCCAGATGGGATTGGTCGTTTTTGAGTACGCTGCATTTTGAGATCATCGCGTCGATCAATATATTGATTTATCGCTCCTGACCCGCCTGCTGCCATAAATCCACCAACCAGAGTCCAAAAAGTCAGCGCGGCACCTGGCAAGGCTCCACCGCCGATTACCATCCCTGCATAAGTAGTGACAAGGAGCAGCATGACCACGATTGGTTTGGTAAGCAACAGCAAATCTTTCGCCAGCGTGGTCGTGCTACGCCGCACTTCAAAACTATGTTGGCCAGCTGTCGCCTCATGCGTAGTTAAACCAACAAAGGCAAAAAGAACTACAAGGGCTCCCCAAACTGCAATCGAAGTAACGCTGTGGATCACAAAAAGACTTGCGGAGGTTTCGGCAACCATCATGCTACCTAAAAGCGCCTGGCTGAAGATTAATACAGCAGAAATCGTCACGGGGATAAGTATGGTCGCGTGCGTCCGATAGTTTTTCCAAGCCTTTAACATTGTGTACAGCAGGGTACTAAATGTGATCAGCACGAAGCTACGGTGAACCAGGTTAATGGCAATCGAAATCCCCGGTTGGTCGCTTGATAGACTGCACAATGGCCAAGATGGGCATGCTGCACCAGCTCCAGAGGCAACGACAACTGCCCCACTAATGACTAGTAGTGCATATGTCACTATGACAGCAACCACTTGCCGGGCATATGGTAAATCGAGAGAAAAACCAATTCCCTGCTCATTAGTCGACTTCCTAATTTGTGCGTAACGGTAAAACGCGACTACAGTTGCAAAAACGAGTGCAGACAACGTAAGCATGGATAATCCTAGATGTAGAATTGAAAGCCATGCGCCACCTTGGTTGGACATGACCGCCCCTAAACCAATTTGGGTAATGATCAGAACAATGGCCGCAATCGCTGTCTGCTGGATTAAACGCATCCCACGCGCCCAACGGAGTGTAAACACCACCGCGACCAATGTCAGGAAAGCGGAAACCAGCGTTGTAAGACGGTGGAGATAATCTATCAACACAGATTGACCGATTGGTGGGGAAAAAGTGCCATAACATGTCGGCCAATCTGGGCACCCCGATCCGGGAACGGAAACACGCAGCATCCCACCCAGTACGATCACAGTGAAGACTGAGAGCGAAGCAGTCAACAAAAAGAAGCGGACTAGGGATGCTTTTCTATGGTTATTGATGGTTGTCATTTTCACACTCGTTATTTCCGTTTATTCATGCGGTGGTGAATGAAGATTGGATAACCAAGCCCTAAGACAATCGCAAACGTGAACCACTGCAGTGCATATCCAAAATGTGGACCCTCGGTCAGCTCCAGGTCTGGTAAACTTCGGTAAGGCAAATCTGTCCAGGACGTATCGGGGGCTTGTTGCACATACGCCATTGGCAGCAAATCATATGGGACCTGCTTAGCAATCTGTTCTGAATTAGCAAAATTCCATACCAGCAGCGGCTCTTCACCAGGCAGCGGGATGGGATCGGTCCGCCGCCCATAGTCAGGCGTGTCTTGTGACGCGCGTAGCATGCCGTGGACTTCCATCAGACCGGGTTCGGAGTACTCTGACCAATCATCGTATTGGAAATTCTCTGTTGGTACCCAACCGCGATTTACCAAAATGTATGTGTCTGTGCCAGATATTTTTAGGGGAGTAAGTAAATGCACACCCAACTGGTTATCCCAGGCTTGGTTACGGAGCGCAACCTCATGGGAGAGATCATATTCACCATACACAACTACGGAGCGATATTCCATCTCGCCGAGATCAAGATCCAATCCGGATTGATCTAAGGTAAGGCTGGGTTGCGCTAACTGAGTAGAGACACGAGTGTTGAACGCTCGGCGCTTTTCCAGACGATCCAGCTGCCAGATGCCCAACCGGACCATGACAGCTATCGCGGCAATGACAATAAATGTGGCTAGTATCCAGCGGCGGGTGAAGCTCGCCAGCATAGCAACGCCCCCCATACGGAGAGCATGATCGCTATGCTCAATATCCTTGGAGCTATCAATTGCCTGAGTCATGCGGACTGTTCCAAACTATTGAGTTGATCTTTTTCCTTCAGCGGGAAGACCAGGAACGAATACAAAAATAAAAACGCGGTCGTCGTAGGCACCGAAATACCTAAACCAACCAGCCGTGTAGTCCAAGTCGTCGGTTGGCGGACATCAAACCCTAAATATTGACTGGGCACGAAGGAACAAGTGTAAGAATATTCGTTCGCTTCATCGAGCACTAAGCTGCCGACGGCTCCTGGTGGTACCCAAATTGGGCCAAGTTGGTGGTTGACTGTATCGTAATTGACAACTTCCAGGACATCGCCAAGGACAAAAACCGAACCTTCTGGGAATGAGATTACATCCTCACCCGCTTCAATGCTTTGTGAAGTTCCTTCCGGGATCACAAGTTGGATTGTCTTCGGTGCCCGGTCGGTTTCATCGCGCTGGAGCAAGAACGCTCCCTCGGTGATAACGAGCATCATTCCCAGCGAAATGAAGAATATGACGATCAAGCGGAACAAATACGGACGATACTCGGTATTCATCTTACTGCGCCTCTCCGACCAAATACTCTATATCCGCAAGAATATCTTCCCAATCCATCTCAAAAGGGTATGTCAAACGCCAATTCCCCTCTTTATCGATTAGGTATGTTCTAGCCGTGTGATCAACAAGATACCCAGATGCGCTACCGAGTTCCTGCATGGCACGGTAAACGCCGTAATCTTGATACACCATTTCAAGGGCAGCTACATCACCGGTCAAGCCGAAAATTGCCGGATGATAAAAACCCAAATATGTGTTAATCGGGTGACATCATCCCGTTCAGGATCAACGGTTATAAACGCAAAACGGACTTGATCTGCCTGCTCGCCAAGGCTTTCAATTATCTTCTTATACTCAGAAAGAGTAATCGGACATACATCTGGACAGTTTGTATAGCCGAAAAAAATTAAAACCACCTTGCCAGCCTGATCACTCAAGCGAAAAGTTTCCTCCTTATGGTCCGTAAGCTCAAAATCTGCTGCGGGAATAGGCGGCTCAATCAGGGATCCCTTGAATTTATATGGTCGGTTCGAAATTTGCCAACCAACAAGCAAAAGTCCAAGTCCGATTAATATCCCAACCCCGAGGTACAACATCCTAGATTTCATAACATTCCGTGCCCAGAGCTAAGGCTTTGTTACCATCCCAAACATCCAAATGACAAACCAAACAACTTTGATTAGCTTATAAGTAAGGAGATCCGATTAAGTACAATGCCGGGTAGAAAAATATCCATATGACATCCACAAAATGCCAATACACAGCTACAGCTTCCACCGCCCAATGCCGTTCAGAATTGTACAGACCTTTACGACTGTTCCGATATACGATGAGGAGAAAGATTACACCAGAAAACACATGGAAGGCGTGGAACCCGGTCATTATATAGAACAACGAAGCCGCGACATTATCACCAGGCCCAAAGGGTGCGATTCGCCATTCAACCCCAACGACGCCTATCAGGAAGATGATCCCCAATACGATCGTGATCAGGATGCTGATATTGAAATTCTTCTTATCGTCATATGCCATCGCGGTCTCAGCTCGGTTCATAAAGAAGCTGCTAATCAACAGGATCGTTGTCACCGCCAAACCCAAGAGCTGATTCAATTCCGGTCGAAAATCGGTACCGAGTAGGTAGAAGCGGGCAACCAATAACCCCCCGAAAAGGAATACTTCTGATATTAAAAACAGCCACAATCCTAGCCGATTGGTGGAGGTCTTTCGATGGTAAGCCTGGATCATAGTTGAGTCTGTAGTCATCAATGCGCCTCCTCATCACCTGCAAATAGGCGACCAATATGCATATAATCCCGGATAACTAAGGCGGCTTTTAAAACTGCGATTGCGACCACAGGTGCCCACCAGCCGATGGCAATCGAGCCCAACCAATATTCTCCTATCGTAAAAACCCCTAACAAGATCAGGACAACGATACCAATACGATAGGATTCATTTCGTTGTGCTGCCAATTCGTCATCGTTGCTTGATGATTGTACATTTGTATTTGTCATTTCAAAATTCTCCTGCCTCGATCTACGTTCTGCTGATGTTTAACCTTTTTTGAAATATGTGTGCTCCGGATATATCGACGAAAACAAATACACCATCTTATGCTAGTCTGCGGCTGCCGGAGCTGCACCAAGACTCGATGATGATTTGTCCTGCACGGGATGCAGATCTACATAGGTGGATCCTTCCAATCCATAATCATACGGTTCCCCAACCACTTCAAAAGGTTCGTCGTAGTTAATTGCAGGGGCCGGATTTGGTGTTTGCCATTCAGGTGATCGTGATCGCCATGGGTTAGTCTGGGCAATCTCACCCCGCTTTGAGCTCGAGTAGAAGTTATATAACGCAACCAAAACCGAGAACGCAATGGCAAAACCTGCTATTGTTATCATCAAATGTTGAATATTAATCCCCAATGCTGGGTCATAATCTGCAATCCTGCGGCGCATTCCCAGCAGCCCAACCTGCATCTGACTCAATGATTGCATATAGAAAGCCGGCAGCATTACGAAGAAATGCAGCTTCCCAAGTTTCTCATTGTACATACGCCCCGTTATTTTCGGAAACCAATAATATATCGCTGCAAAAAAAGGGAAGACAAAACCACCAAACATCGTCGCATGGAAATGCCCTACAATCCAATACGTATCCTGGACGTGCAGATCGGTAGCCACCACACCATTTGGTGGTCCGCTTAATCCACCCAAAAGGAATATGGAGATCGCACCTAACACAAACAACATAGGCGTTTCAAAAGACAATTTCCCTTCCCACATCGTGCCAATCCAGCTGAAAAACTTTATGCCGGTCGGGACGGCGACGAGCAGCGTGCTGTACATGAATGGCACACGCAGGTAAGGCGCCATGCCAGAAGTAAACATATGGTGAGCCCAAACGAGGAACCCGACAATTGCGATCCCAAAAGAAGAAACTGCCACCCACTTATAACCAAAAAGCGGTTTGCGGGAAAATACAGGCAGCAGCTCACTGATCACCCCCAAACCCGTCAGGACAAACACATAAACCGCGGGGTGAGAGTAGAACCAGAAAAGGTGCTGGAATAAGATCGGATTCCCGCCCAATTCTGGTTTGAAGAAGCCCATTCCAAACAAACGCTCTAGCATAACCATTTCAAAGGAGAGACCTATCAACTGGGTGGCTGTTAGACTGATCACTGCCGTTGCCAATGCGGTCCAGACAAATATCGGCATTCGGAAGTAGTTCATCCCCGGCGCACGCATCGTTACGACCGTCACAATGATGTTCAGTGATCCAAAAATGGATGATAGTCCGATGATAATTACCCCCAGGAAGAACATCTGCATGCCTAACGGTGCTTGGGCGCTCAGTGGTGGATAACCGGTCCAACCGGTGTCAAAGCCACCCAAAAAGAGCGTGCTAACAAGCCATATACCAGCTGGAATATTCAACCAATAGGCGAACGCGTTCAAACGGGGGAATGCCATATCATTGGCACCGATCATCAGCGGGACGAGATAGTTTGAGAGAGCTGCCACACCAAGCAGCATTGCACCGATCATGACGATACCGTGCAGGCTCATGATTGTGTTATAGAAATTCAAACCACTCATACCCAATATCTCAGCATCCAGCTTCATGAACTGCAGTTCAGGTGCTGCCAACTCAGTGCGAAATGTCAATGCAAAGATGCCAGCCAAGGTGAACAAGATCAAAGATGTGACACCGTACTGGAGACCGATGACTTTGTGATCAAAGGAAATGTTGAGCAGCTTTCGCCAACCAGACAATTCTGCTGCATGAGGGTGGTCCGGTGTACCTACACCATTCACCCACTTCAACCAGTCTGTCATCGTTCCTGCGCCATACAAGAAACCGATTGAACCGAACATTGCACCAACAACCCAAGCGGCTTCAGCAAACCATGGCTCAAGTCCCATTATGAGACGCACACCCGTTACCAGCCCCATTCCAAGTAAGAGCCCAATCACTAATCCGATCAGACCGCGCACCATACTGAAAGAGAAGAAGCTAATTTTTTTATCTTCGTTCATTTTTTCTCCGCTCATCATTACTCTCCTACCCCGCTTACTGCAAGCTCTCGATGAAACTGATAATGTCGTCAATCTGCTGATCAGTCATTTCCGCAGCTATATTGACCGGCATGATATTGCCAAATCCCTGGACGATATTTGCGCCGGGGTTGCGGATCGATTCATATAGATATTCATGATCGGCGGGTGTTGAACTGCCATCATCGAAAACCCGTTCACTGCCATACAAGCCGTTCCAGGTCGGACCTACCCCAGCACTGCCATCAATTGAATGGCAAGCCTGGCAACCATATGTGACGTACAAGTTCTTACCGCGTGCGACAGGATCTGCCTCGTCTCCTGCTTGGGAGATCAACCAATCCTCAAAATCGGATTGTTCCATCACGATCACCGGTGCAGTCATGTAGGTATGTTGTAAGCCACATAACTCAGCACAACGCAAAGTGAAGTCACCTACCCGCGTAGGCGTTACTCGCAAATCACGAACCAGATCTTCACCGGGTAATACATCTTGTTTCACTCTGAATTCTGGGACCCAGAATGAGTGAATGACATCTACTGAAGATAGATGGAAGAGCGCCTGCTCATCGACAGGTAAACGCAGTTCGGTGGTAGTTATGCCGTATTCGGGGTACTCAAAGCGCCAAGACCACTGCTGCCCGATCACATTTACTTCCATTGCCTCTTGAATTTTTTGTGTATCGGCCAGAGCGATACTGCCTACATAGGCAAAATATATAACAATAGCTAGCGGGATAACCGTCCATATGACTTCCAGTCGAGAGTTCCCTTCGACATGCTTAGCGTCGGTATCATCGCCCTTCTTGCGCCGGAATACGACAATGCTGTAGACCATAAATACAATGATCAGTGCAAACAAGAATGCGATCACGATAAATTCAATTCTGAACATACGGTCAATTGGTACCGCCTGGGCGCTAGCTGCATCAGGTAATAGTCTTATCTGACCCAAACCGAAAATCAACAAGGCGGTGACAAAAACAACCAATATACCCACTATGATCAAATGCTTCATACCACTTCTCCTATTAGAGTTTCATTCAGGTTTTGCTGGCATTTTCTCGATTTGATTTCCATGACTGCTGTCTCCCTGCCATTCTTTTAACCAATCATCAACTTGTGAGCCGGACATGGTTCGGCGGTCATAAACAAGCGCTTCTTGCCCGCCATCATGCAGAGAAAGCACAACCACCCGCAGCTGCTTCCCAGTTTCTAAAAAACGCGCCAAGATCTCCTCGCGATTGAGTAGTTCGTCGTCATGATCGACAAGGATTAGATCTGGATTCTGCTCTTCTAAAAATGGACCAGCTTCATCTACACTGGAAACGACTCCGATGACTTCGACATCGCCGGCTTCACGCTCTTGCAGCAAACTGCGTAATCCCTCACCGAAAAGAGCATGGTTCGAGGCAATTAGCACGCGCATGGGTTTACTCATTCTGTCCGCCATATTATTCTTATTCAGACCAGTTTTATGAGAATTTCTCGTATAGCAAATTTACCAAATTGCGACCAGAGTGTCATCCTCCAGACTTGAATATAAGGAGGATTTTAAATAACACGGAGGGGTGATTTAGCAATCACCCCTCCGCGGTAACTATAACTGGATTTGGTGCAAATTAGCTGTCTCGTTGAATTAACCCCATCTGTGTCGCTTTACTAACGGCTTCTGCCCGATTCGCAGCCTCCATTTTTTCTAGTATATGCCTAACATGTGTCTTGACGGTGTTCTCAGAGATAAATAAGGTATCAGATATCTGCGCTGTCGTCATACCATAGGCAAGACAATCTAACACATCCATCTCACGGGTGCTGAGACCATAATCTTGGGGCTTAGAAGGGTCGACATCCACCGCCTGCAAGACTCTTTTCGTCACATCTGGTGAGAGCACTGACATTCCTTCGTTCACTTTTTTAATCGCAGAAGATAATTCATCCGGCGTAGCATTCTTCAATAAATATCCATCCGCTCCGGCTTTGATGGCACCAAATAAATCTTCATCATTTTTTGAGACTGTCAGCATCAAGATCCGGCAAGAAGCAGTTTTTCGGAGTATTTTTACCGTCTCAACACCGTCCATGATCGGCATGTTCACATCCAGAAGCACAACATCAGGTTTTTTCTCCGCGATTACAGTTAATGCTTCACGCCCGTTTCCTGCTTCGCCAATTAAGTCAAATTCAGGCATGCCATTCAGCAGACTCACTAGACCCGAGCGAAATAACGCATGGTCATCGACAACCACTAACCTGATATTACTCACGAGACGCTCTCTCTTATTTTCAGTGGCATCCGAATCCGGACTATTGTCCCATTATTATTTTTCCCGATGACCTGGATTTCTCCACCTATCAATTCTGTTCTCTCACGCATACTCCGCAAACCATGAGTCGTTGGCACCTGGATATCGGAACTATCAAATCCAATGCCATTATCTCGAATTTCGAGGATCAAGTCGTCCTGGTATTTACCACAAGATATATTAATTTGATTGGCTTGCGAATGCTTGCGGATATTGTTCAGCGCTTCTTGAACCACACGCATTAGTTGGGCATTTACCTCGGGTGGTAGTTCCAAATCATTTTCCTTAATGATCAGGTCAATAACCAATCCTGTATTTTCAACAAAATCGGTAACCATCTTTTGCAACCAACCGGCGATTCCGGATTCGTTACTCGGCACACGCAAACCATCAATCGCCTGTCGAGCATCGATGTAGGCCTCTGATACTGTCTCGTAACAGACAGGAATTGCCTTCTCGAGCTGGTCATATTCACCATATTCCAGGTAATTACCCATTTGCGCGATCTTAAGTTTCAAGAATCCTAAGGTCTGCGCTAAGCCATCATGTATTTCGCGTGACAGACGTTCCCGCTCATCAATCAGCGTGCGGTACTCTAATTCGGCGAGCATTTCCATATTATTTAACACCAGGGCAGCTTGACTGGCTAACGATCGGATCAAGCCCCGCTGCCGCTGGGTTAGCTCAAGGTTTCGGTTCCTACCAACTAGCAGCACACCGGTAATTGACTCAGCGGAGGTAATCATTGGCATCCCGAAGATAGTATAACCGCCCGGTTTTTCGTTATCATCTTGATCGTAGTTTTTAAGAATAACAATATCATTCGAGCTCAGCACGGTTGGAAACAAGCCATAGATGATTCGGTTCACATTCGCTGGGAATTCACCGTTTGAAACCCAGATATCTGGGGGAGCTCCGGGCGATGTCTGCTTAATAATCAGAGAATAATCCAACTCCAGGGTTTCATGCAGGTTTTGTAGAAACTCATACAACACGGTTTTTGGATCAGTCTTCGACCGGATAGCATTCATCTGGCGTAAAGTATTCAATTCCCTATTGCGCAGACGAATCGCTTCTAATGCAACTGCGGTTTCATCAGTAATTTTCTTCAAGAATTCTTGGGCGTCCGTACTCAACTCACCAGCTTCGGGCAAAAATAAGTTTAATAGTCCATATTCTTGTTCGCCGCGCTGTAAGCGTACGCAGTATATGTTGGTATGCTCGTTAAATGTGCCAATGAGCAGTGGGCAGCTTTTCGATAAAGTTTCTACACTCTGACAATCGGAGCAGCGGGCGCGCACTTTTGGAGACGCCAAGTATTCTAACCAGGCATTAGCGGCAGGTAGCGGCATCTCGCCGCGAGTTGTTGCTGCTATGGGCTGGGCGCGGTCATCTAACGGAACGAACGAAGCACCGCGCGCTCCAAGCACATCAATTGACAGCTTCAAGATCAGTTCGACAACTTCACTTTCGGCTTGAGCGGAGGCGAAAAGCTGTGATATTTCTAGCACAGCTTGCTGCATTTTTTGAGCAGCTGCCAGCTCATTCTCGAGTGTGCTGATCTGCGCTAATAATTTTGCTTGCATAGCTCGATTGGTGTTCTCTCGGTCGACATAATAATATGTAAGCAGACCTAAGGAAGCCAGAAAAAAACTACCCAACGAAGCCCAAAGACCCGTCTCGCCAACCGGAAGAACGAAGTGGATTATGATTTCGTTCACAGCAATAAAACCCAGTGTGATTAAGATTATGCCGTACTGGATTTTTGGCCGCCAGGTTATTTTTTGCATATCATAGCCAGCTAACTTCATCAACCTAATTCTACCCGAGTTATACAATTTGGTTTATGCTGTACAAATCTACACTTCAATTTACTTGTGTATATTAACTTACTTGTGTATATTAACGAATGCCACTTGCGGGCGTTGGTGTTTAGAACACCAAAGTGCCTACTGCGGCATTGAGCACCAGCTGTTTAATATATGTGGGTTTATTTATGGTTGATTATGATGTTATCCTAGCGATTGTAAGGCATGCAGGATTTCCGTGCTGTGTTCGGCGGGTTTCACCTTCTCAAATACGCTGGCGATTTCGCCCTTAGCGCTGATGATATAGGTGGTACGGAAAACTCCATCATACTCACGACCCATAAATTTTTTCCGTCCCCAAACACCATACAGCTCACATACTTTGTGATCAGGATCTGCCAGCAGCGTAAAGGGCAACTGGTATTTGGATTTAAACTTTAGATGCTTCTGGGGGGTATCCGGGCTAACGCCAAGAATCGTCACTCTGGCGTCTTCATATGCGCTGTAATCATCCCGAAAGCTGCAGGCTTCTTTTGTACAACCAGGGGTATCATCTTTGGGATAAAAATAGAGCACTACAGGCGAACCCTGGTATTCAGATAATCGATGCGGGTTTTCATTTTCATCCAGCAAACTAAAGTCGGGAGCAAAACTCCCTTTGGTTAACGGCATCAAATACTCCTTATTCTTTGATCGCTTATTATAAGCATTACATTGTAGATCGTTATCATTATTGAGAAATTACGGCAACCAAATTGCCCATTTGCGTAGTGTCATACCCCGGCAATCGCGAGACATCTTTTATAAACTCATCATCATGCAAAATTTCCAATAACGGAGCGAGCAGCTTGCCATAGTAATACTCTGCTGGAATCACCAGGTCATATCGCTCAGAGTAGAGCGGTAAGAAATCCAACTCTAATGCCTGAGCCGCAGCGGCAATCCCTAAACCACAATCTGCCCTGCCCGAAGAGATCGCCGCTGCTAACGATAAATGTGTGTACTCTTCTTTCTCATATCCGGCTATATCGCTGGCATTAATTCCCTGCTGTTGTAGATGATAATCCAGCAACACACGCGTACCCGCACCCCGCTGGCGGTTAATAAATTGGATTTCCGGATTGGTCAGATCTTGTAGCCCTTGGATGTTTTTTGGATTTCCCGGATTCACTAATAAACCCTGTTCTCTTCTTACGAGCTCTACCAAATGCAGATCTCTACCCGGAACGTATTCTCTAATGTAGCTCAAATTGTACTCACCCGTATCTGGGTCTAGCAAATGAGACCCTGCAATATGGGTTTCATCTCTTCGAAGGGTAACTAAACCCGACAAACTGCCAACGTTTGCGGAGGTGAGCCGGCGACCTCGCTTAGCTAGATACTGTGCCAAGAGATCAAGGCTGACATCATGGGATCCGATGGCAAATATCGTCTGGTCAATTTCGTCGATTGACCGGTAGAGTTGGACTTCTACATCTGAACCGGCTGGTAAACCCTGTGTTCCGCGGGGTATTACGACGATACCATCTGCCCGTACTAACGAGGAGATCACTCCAGCTCCGCGCTGGAGTGGTGCAGCCAGCACTTTGTCTCCAACTCGCCCAACAGCAACACGCATAAAGTCATCATCCCCAGCCGGAGATGTGACTTTCCGCGTGATTTTCGCTTTAATGCGCATCGGTGTAGATGCTTGTTTGCCAAGCCATCTTTCGATTAATGGCTTCACAAATATCTCGCCGGTCAAGGCCGCGGATACAGGATAACCCGGAACGCCAATGATTGGTATCAATTTAGGCTGATCACGTACCAGCTGACCCTTACGGATCATGCCCAGAATCACTGGATGGCCGGGGCGAACAGCAACTCCATGCACTAAGAGCTCGCCCAACTGCTGGACAACCTCTACCGAGAAGTCCTCCGAGCCAGCAGAAGAACCGGCATTCAGCAAGATCAAATCATGGTCAGCTGCTGCTTGAGCCACTTTTTCTGATATCAACCTAAGATCATCAATCACAATTGGGAATCTATTAGGAGTGCCGCCCCACTGCTTCACCTGCGCCGCTAAGACTATTGAGTTATACTCAATAATCGCTCCTGGCTTTAGTTCTGCACCTACTGGAACTAACTCTGTTCCGGAGGGGATAATCGCAACCCGCGGTTTTCGGGCGACCCGAACGCTTTCATGGCCACAGGCAGCAATTGCCCCAAGATCTACTGGCCGCAGTGTATGACCTGCAGGTAACACTAGCTGAGTCGCAACGATATCCTCGCCTAATGGACGGACATGCTGCCATGGTGGTGTAGCCGATCGAATACGTATCGCATAGGGGGTTCGGCTTTCGACGGATACTTCCCCATTGTTATCAAGGGGTTCAATATTCTCGATCGGGATCACTGCATTCATTCCACTCGGCAGCACATCGCCGGTGTCGACATACATCGCCTGGTCACCATAAAGCAGTGTGGCTGGATTCGTCGGCATAGCGCCATCTGTATCAGCAGCTGAGACAGCGAAACCATCCATGGCGGATGCGTGATAATGAGGTGAGCAAATCTTCGCCCAAACCGCTTTAGACAGCACTCGCCCGATTACTTTTTCATCTAGTAGCAGTTCTTCCTCCCCCAGAATTCCTTCCAATCCTGCAGCCCGCAAGGATCCTGAGAAACTCTCCGTTGCTTTATCTAGGGGGATGTCGTGTAAGTATATTGTCATTTGGGCAGCTTCCTTAAATGATGTTCTCTTAAGTGTAGAAACGATAACCTGAACAAGTTTCAACTAGCAGTAAAGTGGGTATTCATTGATCTATGGTAATAGGTCAACAAAACCCGCTAGATAAAACCTTGCTCGTATCTCTATGCGGGACAAATAATTCCGTGATTTATCAAGGTGGAAACCAGTGCGAGCTATGAGGAATTCTATGTGGTTTTCCAGCTCATAAGCAGTTGCTGTGTTCATTGTGGGGTTGTGCGCGAGCGTGCTGGAAGCAACAAAGACGACCAGCGGGATTAAAAACTTTATTGGAATCCTTTTAATAATTCTTATCTTCATATAAGCTGGTGACCTGCAGCCTGCAGCACCTGCAATGCCAGCTGAAATACCTCGGCACGCACGAAAAGATAATCAGTATCGTATGTTGATAGGCTGAGGATGCTGATGTTCGCAGTTGCCAATGGTTCTAACAATGAGCTCAGCACACCGACAAGTGAAAAATCCATTGGGCCGACTACTTTGATCGCACGCCACCCACTCTCAGCCTTTACGCCAGTCGGAATTACGGCTGCAGGGCAAATAATTGACAGCTCCTCGCTTGAGCGTGTAAATGAATAGAGGTCCCCTTCACAAGCCCACTCAGGTAGCGGCGCGTTAGGTTCCAAACGGCAAATTGCCATTGTTTCCCCCAAGACCTTCAAGTTTAGCGGCTCGGCCATCACTTTATCAGATATTAAAATAGGAATACATCAACCAGCGCCCCAGCAGCCAAACCATTCGCATCTGCCGGGATACAGACCAATCCATCTGCACGTGTAAGTGTAAAGATTAAATTGCTCTTCCCGAAAACTGGCTCGGCGTGGCGGTCCTGACCGTCACTAGATACCCGAACCGGTACCCAATCCTCACGACCGGCTTGCGAAGCTAAGTTGATGCTCAGTTTTGCTGAAACCGACGCTCGCGGGGGCTTTCTTACAAGTCCCAATAGGGAGTGAATTACCGGAACGACGAATAATGAAGCAATCACTAACGCGGAGACCGGATTCCCTGGCAGGCCGATTGCAGCTTTTCCGTTGCACATTCCCAGGATGGTGGGTTTTCCTGGGCGGACATTTACGCCATGTACTAAAACGCCTGGCTCACCAAGGCGGTTAATGACATCCGCAGTAAGGTCGCGCGTACTGGCGGACGAACCCGCAGTGATGACTATAAGATCATTTTCATTAAGCGCTTGTGAACAGGTCCTATACATTGCTTCAAGTCTGTCGGCAACAATTCCACAGCGCACTGGAATACCACCAGCCTGCTCTATTAACGTTGAAAGGGTGTATGCGTTAACATCCCGTACCTGCCCGGGACCAATATCCTCCTCTGGAGAGATGACTTCATCTCCGCTGGATATGATCCCAACAAGTGGCTTTTTAGCAACCTCCACATCCGTTTTCCCAATTGCCATGAGACCGCCGATTTCTGCAGGGCGCAGTTTTGCACCATCAGGAATCACAACAGCTCCAGCTGAAACATCCTCACCGATTTTTAATACGTTATCACCTGCGGCAAGTGCATGTAAAACTTCCACTTCTCCTTCTCGTACGCTTTGAGTGTATTCCACCATTACTACTGCATTCGCACCTTGAGGCAGCATCCCGCCGGTATGAATTAGCGCACATTGTCCAGCTCCAACAGAGACTTCAGCTGGCGAACCCATGGGTATCTCACCAATTAACGATAAGTATGCGGGCAGCGATTCACTGGCACCATGTGTATCCGCTGCCCGGACTGCGTATCCATCTACAGTGCTGCGAGGGAAAGAAGGAAGTGGATGAGGAGCGATGACAGGAGCTGCCGTTACACGCCCAAAAGCATCTGCGCTCCGAATTGTCTCTGCTGGCATCTGATAATCGAGAGTTGATAGAAGCTGTTCTAAAGCTTTCATTGGTGGGATAAGTTCTAAAAATTCTGGCATGATTCCAGCTAAACAAATGATAAAGGAGAATATTTATCGTGTCCAAAAACCAAATGCTAATAAGTAAGCAGTGACACCAAATAAGATCATCGATGTAAGGGTTAATGTCTGCCAGTAAGGTTTGGAGCCTTCTGAAATTCGATGCATTTGCCAAATTTGGAGCACGCCTAATGGAAATGTTAAGAATGCCGGGAGTGCGATTGGGGTCGGCATCCCTAAGAGCATCGCGAGACCGAGCAGAAGGTAGGAGAACAGGATTAACATATTATGGAGAGTCATGCCTGACTGCCAACCCATTCGGACCAATAACGTCGTCTTCCCATATCTAACATCAGTCGCAAAATCTGGTAACTCGAAAGCCAACATCATTGCAATATGCATGGTTGTTAAAGGAAATGTCGCCATAGCAATAAGACGATGGAGCACCCCGACTTGCAGCAGGAAGGCGAAGGCGGGTACCAAGTTCGCGACAATGATAGAGCTGGTTAATTCTCCATATCCGCTCGAAGCCAATCTCACCGGAGGTGCGGAATAAAAAAAGGCTCCCGCAAATATCAATCCCATCACTAGGATAGATTGAACTGTTAGGGTGCGTGTGTTAATCAGCATGACCGTGATGGATGCAGCGATCGCCAAACAAGCTGCTGCCGAGATCAATGGGACACTCAGCGGCAGTTTATCCGGTCCAACTGCCCCGCTGCCTCCCGAAAAAGGGGTCCGGTTCGGGTTATCGGCATCTGCTGGTGCATCATAATATTCGTTTAGATAATGGGTGGTTAGTTGAAGCAGTGTTACCCATGTTTGACCAAGTAAATAGACGCTCCAGTTAATCTCATTGCCAAGGTAACGAGCAATTCCGACTCCAAGTGCATAAAGTAAAACAGCCCCAAGCAAAAATAAGGGGCGGGACATACGAATGAACAGCTTTATTGCCTCACTACCACTCATATCGATAATAAGCTGCTTATCTGAGATCGATTCTTATCAAGATATCAGCATTGAAACTCATACTGAATACCAACCAGATTCTAAGAATATGGCGGGGATGGTGCCCTTCAAATCATCAGTGACAAGATTACGCAACAAGTTGATTAAACTAAATGTAAATTATTCTAGCAACTGAAAATTAGCTCAAATTACTGCTCATCTACCGGGAAACCGGCATTGTACCAAGCCAAAAGGCCACCTTTTATCGGTGATACTTTTCTAAAACCATTTTCCAATAGGATTTCCGCCGCACGGGCGCTTGATTCTTCAGCCAGTCAAGTTCAATAGGTGATGATCCAATCTTCAGGATCCAATTCTCCTGTCCGGCTGGCTACTTCATAAACAGGAATTGATATTGCGCCGGGGATATGGGCTTGCTCAAACTCCTCCAGATCACGGACATCAACAAATTCGGCTGCCCCTTGATCGAATGCTTGTTTTGCATCTGCAGCTGTTACTCGCTCGATATGTGGATAGTTATCTTCTGTATCCGCTGATGATTGGCTCTGGGGTGTGGAAGATGCAGAGTATTGAGCGAAAGTCCACACTAAAGCGGCAGTAATTAGTACTGCACCAATCACTATGAAAAATACTGGAATCAATTTCGATTTCAATTCAATCGTCCTCCAAGTCATGCTCAAGTTACGTTAGAAAGCAGATGTCATTATTAGTGTGAAGTTGTGTTCGGAAATAGTTCCTCAGTCCTCAAACTGATAAGAACTCATCATACCATAACTAAAAGCATACTCTTATTGGAAAACGCTGTCTGGATTCCTCAACTCCGCAGGCAGCCCAAGTAGAAGACTTAATGATTAAATCTAAGCCGTTCTATAGAATTTACAACAGAATTATCGGCGGAAGAAATTCGAAATGAAGAACCAGAGATTAGCCGGACGCTCTGCTAACCTCCTCGTAAAGTATGGGTACCACTCGTGTCCGTACGGAACATACACCCGCACTGGATAACCTGCTTGGGTCAATTGTTCCTGCAAATCACGGCGGATTCCGTGCAGCATTTGGAATTCCAGAGCCCGCTTGGGGAAACCGATTTCATCGGCATAGCTCCTCGCATATGCAATTCGCCGCTCGTCATGAGTGGCAAGGGCAACTGTTGGAGGGACGCGGCCATCCGGGCTAAGTTGTGGGCAGCCGCTAGCCTTAGAGCCATCGATTAGCATGCGTGCTAATCGATCATAGTTAGCATCAACATCACCCTTTTTAGGATAAGCGATCTCAGGTGACTCTTTATATGCCCCTTTGCACAGCCGTACACCTGTACATTCTTCAATCAACTGCCGCACATCTCCTTCGCTGCGGAAAAGATAGGATTGAATGACCACACCAACATTGTCAAAGCCTTTATCAAAATGCATCTTCCGATATAGGGCGAGTGTTGATTGAACCCAAGGCAAATCTTCCATATCTATCCGTACAAAATTGCCATATTCTTTCGCCCGTTCGAGGATTTTGGATAAATTCGCTGCACAGAGATCCGCATCTAATGCAAGACCGATTTGGGTGAGTTTTATTGAGACATTTGAGCGAACACCTGATTGATTTATTGCATCAAATATAACCAAAATCGTATCCGTCGCATTCTGGGCGTCGGCAGCGGTGTGAGTATGCTCTCCTAAATGATCCAGTGTCGCATTGATGCCCTTATCATTGAGGGATTTGATAACTTGGATAGCATCGTCGATCTCCTCACCGGCAACAAACCTGGAGGCAGCGTGCCATGCAAATGACCAACTTGTAACTATCTTGCGTGCCCATGGAGCTTTAGAGAGATATATTAGAAGTGATCGAAGCATGCTTACACCTTAATGTTTGATATGCTGATAAATCCAATCCCACCCCATCAAGATATCCATAGCATCATTTTAGCATAATTCCCAACTGTCAGATGTCAAATCTGGACATCTTGATGTTCAAACATTGCAATTATTTTTGCCCACTAACAACAAGACCTCCTAACAGTTGGGAGGCTTATATCATATTCAATTTCACGGACAAATCGGTGTGGCACACTACTTGCAACAGGATATAATTGCACTGGCTTGGAAGGAGATCATATGTTAATTCAACGTCAATCCCCGACATTACGCCCGCTCACAACTGCGCATCTCGCCCAAACGATGACATTAATGGGACTCAACTCACTTGAGTTGCGGCAGAAGATCGAAGCATCGCTGGCGGAAAATCCCGCTCTCGAACTGCTCGAAGAACGGCATTGCCCTACTTGCCAAAGACCTTTAGCACAGCGCGGACCCTGCCCCATTTGCAGTCTCCAGCACCAACCTGCTGACGATAATCCGATCGTCTTTGTATCTTCCCGCGAGGATTTCTATACCCCGAGCCGAAAATTAGCCCCGGAAGATATGCCGGATGATGAACTTGGTGCAGAACGTGAAGAGTTACCAGTCTATGTATTTCGCCAGATAGCTCCTGAGTTGCCTCAAGATACACGCCAACTGGCCGCCTATATTCTAAGCAGTCTGGATGAGGATGGACTGCTGCGGGTACCGGTTGTTGAAATCGCCAGGTACCATCACGTGCCCCCATCGCGCGTCAATGAAATCATTCAACTCATCCAACACGCAGATCCTGTTGGTGTTGGATCGACATCCCCACAGGAAGCCCTACTGGTGCAGTTAGAGGTATTATCCGAGACCCGGCCGGTTCCTACCAAAGCGGCGGATGCAATTAGGAATGGATTAGATCTGCTCAGTCATCACAAGTACATGGAGCTGGGACGCCTGCTGAAAATCCCGACCCAACAAGCCAAGCAGATCGCCCATTTCATTGGAGATAATCTTAACCCATACCCGGCGCGGGCGTACTGGGGAGATTCCCATCTGCCCGCAGAAAACGAGACGGAGGTGTACCATACACCAGATGTAGTCATCTCACGCTTAGACAGCATGCCTAGTACGCCGCTTGTTGTAGAGGTTATCTCTCCACTCTCAGGGAAATTACGGGTGAACCCGCTATTCAGAAAAGCCCTCAAACAAGCACCAGATGCGAAAGCTGACGAATGGCAAAAAGCGATCGAGGAAGCCTCGCTGTTGATCAAATGCATTCAACAGAGAAACCACACAATCGTTCGACTGATGCGCCGATTAGTTGTTTTACAGCGGAATTTCATTTTGAATGGCGATGCATATATACAACCAACCACCCGGGCAAGTCTGGCTGAAGAATTAGAAGTACATGAATCGACGATATCACGCGCGGTTTCACATAAAGCGGTACAATTACCCAGTGGCCGGATGATCCCCTTAGCAAAATTCTTTGACCGCAGCTTGCATATCCGCACTGCTTTGAAAGAAATAATTGCTGAAGAAAACAAACCGCTCACAGATACCCAGATCGCAAAATTATTGAAAGAACAGGGTTATGCTATTGCGAGACGGACCGTAGCGAAATATAGGGCAATGGAAGGTATCCTTCCAGCGCATTTGCGAGTCCAAGCACAAGCACAAATTTAAACCCTGAGTACGCAATCCTATAATGAATGAGCAGTGTACTGCAGTTGAATAAACTCCCCCTGCTCAGGCGCAAGCCGGGTATAGCTGAATTAAATCAAGTACTAGAGCTCATCCCCCGAGCTGTACTTGTTATTGAGTCGCGTTCCAGGGACATCATCTCTGCGAATAATTTAGCATGCACGTTGTTTAATCTATCCCCAAGTTTAATCCAAAAAGAAAATATTGATGCCTACCTTAGACACCCAAATGGAACCCGCTACCGGATCGAATCGGATGGCAATCTAGACAGCGATGTATACGTCCTCAAGCGAAAAGATGGATCAGAAAGCGAGATAAAGGGGATAATAACAAGTTTTAAACCACCAGCGGACTGGTACATGTTGACCTTGGTACCGGAATCTGATTCAGCTGAATCTATTTTACCAATGTCAATCGCTGACTTCCAAGAAAGCCACCAGCATTTAATAAATGCTTTATCGGAGAGCAAATTATCCACTGCTTTATCAAATGTCCTTAAATCCATTCGGATCATCTTCTCGGCTGAGAATATAGCAATTTACCAAGTATCTAGCCGGCAGACTGAACTTCGTTTGTTGGTCTCGATCGGAGATTCCTTACCTCAAAAGCTGCCGTCGCAAAGCTTAATCCTCGCCCGGCAAGAGCACTATTGGTCGCAGCCGACCAAACCCAAAGGCAGACTGCAAGAAATCGCCCGAGATCAGAACTTTGCGTACCTCGCTTCAAATCCTATCGGAACCTCGAATGCAACGATTGGGTTATTGGTGATTGGAGGCTTTCAGCCTCTCGAGCACCAAATTTCATTAGACATTCTGCCAATTATGGCGAACTTGGTCAACCATGTCATCCAGCGATATGCCTCTCTTCAGAATCTCAAGTCAAACCTCGATCGGCAACGCAGATTTCGCGATTATGTTGAGACGGTGCAGAATGCGATTGAGGACTGCATCATCGTTCTCTCAAAAGACTTGCGTATCATTCAAATGAATCGTGCTGCAGAACTGGCTTTGGGTTATATGAGCAGTGAAGCTGAGAACTTTTATTTCGATGACATCATCATTGGCACCGATAATCTGCGTCCGGAAATCCAGAATGCACTGGATATCGGCCAACCCGTAAAACACAAGGAAACCCACTTATTCCGACGCTCTGGAGAGTCATTCCTCACCAGAGTGAGTTCATTACCAGTAGTTATCGAAGACAAAGTTGAAGGCGTTATCATTCTCATCCGGGATATGAGCGAACACGAATACATCCAAGCGCAAGCACAACATCTCGAACAGCAGGCATCGCTGGGCGAGGTCATGGCAATATTTGCCCATGAGGTCAGAAATCCAATTAATAATTTAAGCACTGGCTTGCAGTTGATGGCTTACAACATGGTAGCGGAAGATCCGAACCAGGATATTATTTCCCGCTTGCAGAGTGATTGTGACCGGCTGGAAGCGCAAATGAAATCAGTGCTCGCTTTCTCAAGACCTACGGATTACGAGATGGATGCGGTTGATATCGGATTATTGATTAATCGTATATCCGAACGGCTCAAACCTCGGATGGAACCCTTGAACATCGAGATGCTGCTCCAAATTACACCTGATTTACCACCTGTCCATGGCGACCACCGTCCCCTCGAACAAGTATTTACAAATTTGATCAACAATGCCATGCAAGCTATGGAAGATAAGGGTGGCACGATAGCTGTCCGTGTCGCGCATGGAGAGAATCATGGCAAGCTACACTATGTCGAAATAAATATTGCTGACAATGGTCCTGGAATTCCGAAAGAAAACCTGGATAAAGTATTCCAACCATTCTTCACAACAAGATCAAAAGGAACTGGTCTGGGCTTAGCGATCACAAAACGGATCATCACTGCCCATCGCGGCAATATCAGGGTAGATAGTTTCCCGGGAGGGACAGTATTTAAAGTATTGCTACCCGCAGCAATGGCGACTATCACATAGCGTCCCTATAAACTAGATTAGAGACAAGAGGAATACATGAGCTTTACCGTACTGATCGTTGATGATGAAGAGAATGCTCGTCTAAATATCGCTTCATTTTTGACATCTCAAGATTATGAAGTTTTTGGGGTTTCTTCCTTAAAAGAAGCCCGCGAGTTTATCAACAAAGGAAATGCAGACATCATTTTGCTGGACGTACAACTTCCCGATGGCTACGGACCGACTCTGCTGGAAGAAACTGCCCGGATGCCAATGCGCCCACCAATAATTCTAATTACCGCATATGGTGAAATCGATATGGCAGTCGAGGCAATGAAGAACGGCGCTCATGATTTCCTGCAGAAACCAATTCAACTTAACCAGCTGGATAAATCTTTACAGCGAGCGGCAGAGAATGTCGCCATGCGTCGCGAACTAGCCCACCTTCGTAAAACGCAGCACCAGGATTTTGATTTCATCATCGGCAAGAGCGGAGCTATCCATTCAGTCTTTGATCAGGCCGAGCGCGCAGCAGCAGCCGCAGTCTCCGTACTCATCACAGGCGAAACTGGAACCGGGAAAGAAATACTCGCCGCTGTAATTCGACAAAAAGGTCCGCGAGCAAACAAACCCTTCATCGACATCAATTGTGCGGCGATTCAAGATACGGTCATTGAATCAGAGCTGTTCGGATATGAGGCAGGGGCTTTTACAGGAGCCGATAAACGCAAACATGGGCTGATGGAAGTGGCAGATGGTGGGATCTTATTTCTTGATGAAATATCATCGATGCCGGTTAGCATGCAAGCGAAACTTTTGCGGGCCCTCGAAGAGCGCGCATTCCGACGTGTTGGTGGGACTAACTTAATAAAAGTGGATGTGCAAATTATCGCCGCGTCAAACCGCGACCTGCAAGCCTTGATGCAAGAAGGAAAGTTCCGAGAAGACCTCTATTTCCGTCTAAAAGTGGTTGATCTAGACCTGCCTCCGCTTCGAGAGCGCAAAGAAGATATCCCCGATTTGGTGGGTTTTTTCATCCGGAAAAACAACCAGTCCATGGGGCTGAACATCACCGATATCACCCCACGGGCAATGGAAACCTTGATGAAATATAATTGGCCTGGTAATATTCGCGAATTGAAGAACGCACTCGAGCGGGCGATGTTATTCTGCGATGATGCGGCCATAGATATCCAGCACCTCCCTGCCGAGATGTGCAAATAGATTTATCAAAGTTCTTGGATTGTAGTTATACGTTCGGTGATGGGGGCTTACATTAGCGAATCAACGACTGCTGAATTGATCAACGGTTATCCCAGATTACAAAGCTGTCGCGAACACAGAATTTTTCCCCACCTGGAAAAAATATACATACTTGGTAAGGAATAAGTGTCCCGAAAGGTAAATTAATCGGGTCAATGAGCATGCGCGTTTGCCCATCACGACCGGTGGAGTACATGTAGTAATTCCGAGTGGTTCCATCAGGTAGATCAATCATCAGATCAGGTTCAATTCCCTGTAGAGGTCTACCATTCTCAAAAACCATAACACCGATTTCCTGGGATTGATTTTGACCAACCATAGGGAAGCTCTCCCAGACCTGGATGCTAATCTGGTTAGCGCTTTGAGGTGAAGTGAAGATCTCGATTGATGGATCTGTACCAAGCTCGGCAAGTGCACTTGGATCGATCGGGCGTTCTACCTCTGAAGTTAGACCAGCACTATCTCCACCGTTTGATGCTGGTGTAGCTGCGCTAATTTCTTCACCTGGTCGGATCGCATTGGCCTGTTGATCAAGGGAGATAATTGACCCGGATTCCGAGGTTGGTGAGACTGGTTCTAAAGACAAATTCTTGTATTGGTACCCCATCGGTGAAGGTTTAATATTCATTCCACCACTTTCATTAAGGCGTGCCTCAAGGCAGAGGTTCTTGAAACATTGTCGAAATACATCGTCACGCACCGGGGTGTAGCGAGTTATTGGCGGACCGGACGCTTCCGGACCTCCATGCATAGCAACATAATCCCAAAATTTAACCAAAACGTTATACCCATATTTATCATTTTGAATCGGGTAGAAAGAAAAATCTGGGTGAGCAAGCTCTTCCTCAAATGGATCATTCAATATGCCCAATCTCTCCGTTATAGGACGTAGAAAAACGCGATATGACTCAGCAGGGTCTACAACAAGGACGATATTCGCATACACCTGTTCAATATAGCTGTCAGGAGTTTGGTAAGCATCGGTAATAGCATATCCGGTGAATTCGATACCCAATCTGTCCACGGCGTCAACGAAATATTCATCGATTCGATATGGGGTTAACACCTGGCTGCCTTGCAGAGGTTGTTGGCGGCAGTGCGTATCGCATTTCCATGCTCCATAGGCAAGTAAATGGGATTTACCTTCTGGGTCAGATTCCAGTATATACATGCCGACGTTTTCAAAGAATTGTTCATAGCGTTTAATTTCTGGATTATAGTGAACTTCCGAGATTGGACGGCCTGTATGGCGCGCCCCACCTAGTTTTTCATACAAGACAACAAATTCAGGGTAAATAATATGTCCATCAATGTAGCGTACATTCGGCCGGTCGGGGCGTTGTACTCCAGGTTCGGCGACATTCATCTCCATCCCTAACGAAGCTAATTGAATACGTTGACCTGATGGGTCATTAGGATTGAATACCAACAGGGCTGACTGAACATACTGATATTTGCTGTTCCCTTCGCTGAATGGTGGAGATATTGCAGGTCCTAAGATCTCTTCACCCCCAAGTTCATCATAGTATTCCCGAAAGATTGGGTCAATTGTGATTGATGCAGGCTGATTGTAGTCAAGCGCTAAACTTTCACCAGCACAACTGACCAAAACCAACGTGAGCACTCCCAGCGCCGCAAATATACTTAGCAATTTCATTGTGGACGCTGATCGAACCATTTTGTCTTCTTAGATGGATTAAATAGCATCATATAGCTGGTGATAGACCACAGCTTGTATCTTGATGACATTATATCCAAGATCGATATTTAATTCAGTTCATCGACCGTGGAGTCAAAAATAAATTAACGAGCCCCAATTTACACATAATCTATACCCAAGCTGTATGATTTGACACAGACAGTCTGCTCAGACCATCAGCCAAGGTTTTTTCCAACGGCTTGAAAAAGATCGCGAAATTGCTCCTTTCCTATTAATTCTTAACCCATAAGCCGTACGATGGCATGGGAGATTAATGTTTCAGGTATTTATTACGCAGCTTTTAAAAACTCTCTCGAGAAATGCAAATGTGGGGCGCCTGCAATATTTCTAAAAATATTGCAAGCTCACCACAATGCACAATATTATATCACTGCTAACTCACTGGTATACAACTTGCATCAAGCACAACACACAAATTCAGGAAGGCTCCCATGAGCAATGATGGCAACAACAGTAAACCCACCCGAATTGGCATCCATTATTATCCGGATACGAAACATTACCGCGCAAGTGATTTGGCCCGGTGGATACCTGAACTAAAATCTCTTGGTGTTTCCTGGATAACCCTCATCGCACCTCAAAATCGAGCCATACCTGAGCCATTTCTTAACGACCTCATTGCTAACCAGATCGAACCAGTTATCCATTTTCAATTCGAAGTCGGGCAAAATATAGACTTGGAGAATTTGCATTTATTCCTATCCATGTACAGCCGCTGGGGAGTGAAGTATGTCATCCTATTTGATAAACCCAATTCCCGTACAAGCTGGAAAAACAATGACTGGGCTCAGAGAGACTTAGTAGAACGATTCCTGGATATTTACATCCCGCTGCTCAGTATGGTAGAAGAAGCTGGTCTAACCCCTGTTTTTCCACCCTTGGATCCAGGCGGAGACTATTGGGATACGGTCTTTCTAAAAACCGCTCTTAATGGCTTGCAGCGTCGTAACTGCAATAATCTATTAAACAAACTCCATCTAAGCGCCTATCCAACAATATTCGTGAAACCATTAAATTGGGGAGCCGGTGGACCAGAGCGGTGGCCGCGGACACAACCCTATGCGACGCCGCGTGGTCAAGAAGATCAAAGAGGTTTCCATATCTTTGACTGGTATCTCGCCATCGCAGATTCAGTTTTAGGGAAGCGTCCCCCAATACTTCTTCTCAGCGCGGGGAAAATGGCGGTATATGACTATTCGATGAGCGTCGAAGAACATGCAGAAAGAGTTATGAATATAATCGACCTGCTGCATGCGAAGCCATCTCAGAAATCACGAAGCTCAAATCAAGGGTCCTCAGAACAAGTTTCCACGGAGGTAATTTGCTGCAATTTTTGGCTGCTGGCAGCAGACTCGCAAAGCGATGAGGAGCAATGGGCTTGGTACGATGAGGAAGAGGATACCCTGCCGATCGTTGGAAAGCTCCGGAATTGGGCAACTGCAAACCAAGAAAATTTATCGCTAACTGCTGCCAAGATAGCGGCAAATCCCCTACCTTTATCCGGTCAACCGATCCCCCATTATCTCTTACTGCCACGTTATGAATGGGGTATCGCAGAATGGCACTTAGATGTAATCCGTCCGTTTGTGGTTAAGTACCAGCCAACCATCGGTTTCTCGCTCGATGAGGCAAGCCATGCTAAACGAGTGACAGTAATTGGCGGGCAAGGCTCGTTCCCCGATGATGAACTTGATAGGTTACGCACTTCTGGATGTGCTGTAGAGAGAATTTCCGGGGACGGCACAAGTATTGCAACAACCCTTGCATCCCTATAACGATCTTGTAAGTTGAGAGGAATATCATGACAGAAAGCCGTTATTCTCCAGATCACCAACCCGAAGAGTATGACATACACCAACCGGTCTTAAAAGTCATCGGATTGGGTGGCGGAGGCAGCAATGCGATAACCCGCATGATGGAACTCGGACTGCACGGCGTCGATTTTATTGCCGCCAATACCGATTATCAAGTGCTCCAGGAAAGCCCAGCGCCGGTAAAAATACAGCTTGGTCCTCAGGTGACGCGCGGATTGGGTGCTGGAGGAGACCCAGAGATTGGACGTGCGGCTGCCGAAGAGAGTATGCGGGAGATCGCAGACGCGCTTACCGGTGCAGATATGGTTTTCTTAACTGCAGGAATGGGCGGAGGAACAGGGACGGGGGCAATTCCGATCGTCGCTGAAATTGCGCGCAGAATGGGTGCGGTAACTATTGCTATCGTCACTACACCTTTCTCATTTGAGATGGGTCGCCGCCAAACTAATGCCAATTCAGGGTTGGCTGAACTCAGGCAAAGCACTGATACATTAATCGCCATCCCGAATGATCGGTTATTGTACGTAGCGCCAAAGAACCTGCCCTTAGAGTTGGCCTTCCGTTTAGCTGACGATGTGCTGCGCCAAGCTGTCCAAGGGATATCCGAGCTGATTACACAACCGGGGATGATTAATGTTGATTTCGCCCATATTAAACGGTTGATGAAGCTGGGTGGAGGTGCCCTTATGTCCATTGGCCACGGGCAAGGGAATAACAAAACAGAACATGCAATTGACCAGGCACTCAACCACCCCCTGCTTGAAAGTGTCTCATTGGAGAATGCCGCCGGAATGATTGTGAACTTCACCGGTGGACCAGATATGACCTTGATGGAAGTACAAGAAGCGCTAACGAACTTACAGTCTCAGGCTTCCAGCCAGACAGAAATCGTTATGGGTGTCATCAATAACAATCAGCTTAATGGACGCGTTCAGGTAACGCTGATAATCACCGGTTTGGGTGCACCAACACTTGAAGAAGCATTTTCGGGAGTGTCCAGATTGCGCACCATCGTCGAAGCACCTGCCGCACCTAGCCGTCCTTACGTAGATCATACCCCTGAATTAGCAGCAATTGAGAACAGCTCCCAAGAATCACGAATTCACTCTAATGACTATTCTGCCGCAGCCACTTCAGCAGATATCGATATCCCGGCTTTTCTCAGGCGTCGGAAAAGTTATGTGGGGTAGCAATGGATACACAAGTAATCAAAAAAGTTTCCACCTCCGTTTATAACCGATTTCCGGAATTCAAAGGCTGCCGCCCAACCGTAAGCAAGCAGAAGAAGCCACAAGCCAAATCTACACCAACGAATGCTACATACCTACTCACCTATAAAACCAAAGCCCTTGTAGCGACATCTTCTGGGAACAAATCCCTACCGCGCAGTGTCAGGGTGGTTGCCACAGAAAATGGAAAAATCCTCAAAATGACTACATCACGGTAAGGTAGCGATGATAACTCACCACAACTTCCCTGGAACTATCAAGACTGATTCTCTCGGAGCAAACCCACACTTGTTTCACCGATTAGAACTTGCTTTTTGGGAAATATTCATCCGGTCCCTTAGCAACTTGCAGGCGCTGCGAACCATCTCCCCACATACCATCTTCAGTTTGGACAATGACGATAATCCTTCCTTGAAACGATATTGGATAATAACAGCCGTTTCCGGTGCGGTGTTGGGATTTGTTATTGGAATATTCAGCATATAACGTGAGCTGTTATATCGCTCAGTTATGAAGCAATGACAAAGATTAAAGAACATCTCACTCGAATTCCACGAAATAACTATCTATTTCTAACCCTCCTCCTGACCATTTCCATGTTTTTAGCACCACTGAATGTAAACGCGCAGACAAGTTTGCCGGCAGTTGAAGGATTTGGGTTCGGCGGCAGGATTAGTACCTGGGACGAACGGACTGACATCACGATCCATGCAGCTGGTGCGCTTGGGCTCGACTGGGTTGGAGTCGACATCGATTGGGCAGAGATTTGGCCTGAACCGGGCGCATCCGCGAATATTTACACCCTCGATGAAGTCTTTTCCAACGCGCAAGAATTGGATATTCGGTGTCTGGTATCAATTGTGAACCCCCCCGAGTGGGCAATGAGCAAGACTGGACCTGACCCAGACATTACAGCCGGTTTCGTTGCACAGCTGGTTCGCTTATACCCAAACCAGGTGTCCGCAGTTGAATTGTTCCCGCGTGCCAACACTACAGATGGCTGGAATACAATACCGAATCCCCAGGCTTATTTGGAAGTCTATATAAAGACATCCGCAACCCTTCATGAGATCAATCCAGATATCTTACTTATCGCAGGAGGCTTTGTGCCGATCAATGGTACCGGCAATTCAGGCCAAGTCAATGATCTTGAATATCTGCAAAAACTGTATGATGCTGGAGCCAGAGAAATAATCCCTGTCATCAGTCTGCGTTTATCCGGGATTTCTGGAATGCCGATAGACGAACCAGGTGCTGAGAATTCAAAAGTATTTCGCCACTATGAATCAATCCGCACTGTGATGATTGAAAACGGGCATGAGGGAGGAACGATTTGGATAACAGGATTCTCATGGCCATCCGATCCAGCCGATATACTAGTCTCGGAAAACGACGATTTAAATCCATCCGCGCCCATAGCGGAAATACAGGGTCGGTGGTTCGCACAGGCTTATCAGTTGGTGCGTTCCCAGTTGTATATCGGGGCAGTATTGCACAGTTGCTTAGAAGGGAATGCAAATGATTTTGGTGAAAGCGGCGCAGAGGATTGCCTGATCGAAATCTCATCTAACGAGACGAGTCTTCATCCTGCGGCGAACATCCTGGTGCAGCTGAATAATTTACAAGGAGTCTCATCTGGTAGGAAATCAGCTTTTCAAATGGTAAAGAAAATACATAACCCGCAATACAAAAACAATCTAAAGACTGGTGTTCAATGAAATTATCCCCAAAATTGTTTTTGCTCCCGATATTTACCATATTCTTGATTTCCGGGTTAGTATCCGGTCAAGCAACTGCCAGAGCCGGACAGATATTCCTGGCTAGCTACACCGTATCCCAATCCGTGGCAATATCCGATCCCAATTATTCAGGGTACCCATTACCGGCAGTATTCAACCCTGATACTATCGCTCCGCAAGGAGAGGTGAACAACTCCAAGCAGCGCAGCATCTTGATCATCACGGTCAACGATCTTAAAGTAAATGGGGCAAAGCTGGATAGTATATGGTTGATCTTATATGTGCCAAACTTACCAGAAATTACGCTGATACCTGTATACCCAAAAATCAATTCCAGTGGGGATAGCATAAAAGTTGATTTGGATTATGATCTTCAAACTAAATTCAAGTTGGAGCCCGGGGGGATTCTCGATCCAATATTTCTTGCCCACCTAAGAGAAAATGGAGTCACGTGGTCAAAATACATCATCCTGGACCGTTCGTCCATAAATCAAATCGACCAATTTGCAACCAATCCCCAAATAGAGCACCCTTCCGGTTCGTATCATAATGAGCTCAGCTCAATAATCACGGACAAGGAGCTCACCACAGCTGAGAGAATCCTATCGCAAGCGAAAATCGCCCAAAACATATGTCACCACTACACCGAACTCATGCTCACACCAGATACTGTTCTCAGATATTTCCCGCGTTTGGTGGATCGCATTGAAACTGACATAAATGCCCAAGAGGCTGCCTATGAGATATGGACCTTCGATAAAACCATGGCGGGGTTTAGATGTGTATTCCCCTCCTTCTCCGCAATGAATGCCATGGAATAGTTAGCTCCAAACCATCATCACAACAACAGATCTAATTATCCTATCAGTCATCGATTTATGACTGTGCCAGGGTTATTCAATTACATCATGGGCATGGTTCTTGCATCAAACCGAGGACTTGTAATTCTCAAATTTTTTTGGAGAAAACAATATGATATCGATACCTGCAGATCAGCTCATGCTACTGATGGCAATCACACTCTTTATTTTAGGATTGTTAGGTGTAATTGTCGGGATCACAATCCTGGTTACGCGCACAGCTAGCCAAGAAGTACGTACACTCGCAACTCAGACCACGCGTCTGGCACAAAAAGGATTGAGTGACGATATTGTCGGCCTAGTTGGGAATACATCAGCCCTATTAGATGCACTGAATGCGCTTGTCAGAACAACCGCAGGTATCGGCGTCTTTATCACCATCGTAGGACTGCTGATGATGGTGGTATCCGGTTGGTTGGCATACCAGCTATATTCTATTTAGGGGAAATGACATGGCCCCATTTCTATTTGTCACGGAACTACTAGGTAAGTTCCCGGAATCTTGCTGGTCTTGGTTAATACCCTCACTCCGGCAGGATATTCGTTTGTGGAATGACCTCCAAGGCGATTTTGGCGATGAAGCGTTGGATGTATCCTCTGGAAACCCGGTAGACTTTCATCCGGCAGCTTTGTGTCTTCTTGCTCTAAAATACCCGGTAACAGCAGAAGAGTTAAGACAAGAACCGCTGCTGCCGATAAATGACAATTTTCGCAGCGATGGGGACATCCAAGAGATTCTCAATTATCCTGTGTTCCTCGCCCAGACAGGAATCGGAGCGCTGAGAATTAGAGAAAGAAGGCGTGAGACTGGGTCATGGGAAAGCTTGGCTCACGAGATTAATCAGCAGGATGCAACAGTATTGGCGTGTTTGCATGACATCATATCAGACCCGCAAGAGTTGTTCTTTGCATTGGCTGCCAACGCAGATCCCATCAAGGTCACCGATATGATCATGCGCAGACCTATGCCGCCTGATGATCACGCCGTGCTTATCCTACGTGTATTGGATGAAGCGAGCCCAACAGGACAAGCCGCTGTTCTAAAGCACGTAAACGCCAAATACCCACCGCTTGTCGCATACATTATCAATCGTTTTGGGTTTGAAGCGGAAATTAATGGTGATATTCGCTACCCGAACATCGCTCACTTTATTGATCAACTTGATCAATATCTGCAAAACACACATATTGGCAGCTATCGGGGCCAGAAAAATGACCCCTTGAGTGGTTTACAATCGGCGCTAAAAACAGTCGATGATTTGCGAGCTCAATTAGCCTCCCAAGCAGCCCAGAATGCCGGCAATCATGATCTCAATGACGAATGTCTATCGGCGTGGGAGATCGCCTATGAGATAAATCCAGCCGATCAAGAAATTATTGGCAACTACAGCCTGGCTTTGATTGATAGCGAGTGCTTCAATCGAGCCAGAGAAATCCTGGATGGTCGGAGCGGTGATTCACTCAAACAAGATAATCCATCCTTTGCGTACTCACTTGCTACCGCATTGTTAGCGATCAAAAGCGGGGACGATCAAACAGCAAAGAGCTATGCCTTTAAAGCCTCCCAGATGTTAAATGTAACAAAGGATATTCCACCCAAGCAAATTACCGCCTTAGGTAATCTATTCATCGATACCGGTTTACCATCCGATGCGGTAAAAACCATGGAATTTGGTATCAGGCAATATCCGAATGATCAAGAGATGATAAGCTACTTGTCCATCCTTTATCAGCGGGTAGGAAATACCGTTCAGTCACCGGAAGCTGCTAAATTAGCCGTAGCAATCAATCCTGGATCGCTTGTGCTGAGGAGGATACTAGCCGACACCCTAGAGGAATCCGGAAGATGGATAGCAGGGATGACTGAACGCAGAACAATCCTTGACCGGCAATCCAGCACTCCAATAGACGACCTCCATGCGCTCGCAAAGACCGCAATACGTGCAAAACGCCCAGGCGAGTCATTAGCTGCTTGCCAAACTGCACTCCTGATTAACCCTGATGATGGTATCGCCTATGCTTATCTGGGAGAAGCATATGGAGAAATGGATCAACCAGGAAAAGCCATCGATTGTGCAAATAAAGCGATCCAATTATTACCGAATATTCCACAGGTCTGGATCACAAAAGCTGCTTTACTCTACAAGGATAATCAAGAAGATAAAGCTTTAGAAACGCTGCGCAGCGGAACACTTTCATCTCCAACCAACCCTACTCTCCAACTCGCGCTAGCAGAGATGTATATCGTGCTTGGTTCAAAAACCCAAGCTTTAGCAGCCTTGCGTATGGCATATGATTTGTGCCGGCAAGCAGAACTCTATGACATTGATCCTGGGATCGCTCGTAAGATTACGTTGCAACTTGCGAAGACCTTATTAGATCTTGGCCACCAAGATGAAGCACAACGCATCCTAATGGAAGGGTATCAGACATTCTCTGAAGATCCAGAGATCGCATATTTACTCGCCAAACAGTATCTTGGAGAGAACAAACCATATTCAGCAATTGGACCACTCAACACAGCATTAGCTGCTCGGCCAGATGATTACGAACCTTACTACGACTATGCTAGCTGCCTGCTGTCTCTAAGTGATGAACTTCGCAATGAGAAGAAACGTGAGGTCCTTTCGAGCCTGGAATATGTCCTGCGAAAAGCCCCCCAGCATGCAGAAGCAAAGGCGCTATATGCAGAAGCGCTGTTTCTAAATCATAAATATTCCGCTGCAATAGATGCGTACCGCCAAACGATTGAAACCGGTTTGGCTCACGATCCTAAATGGGCAGTACGTATAAATCTGGGGATGGGTAAAGTTACCCGTGAGCTCGGTGAAGTCGAAGCATCGATTGCAGCATTGAGGGAAGCACTCCAAGTTGATCCGAGAGATCGGGAAGTATATCGGGAGCTATCTGTTTCGTATGAAGCCGCACAACTCTTTGAAGATGCTTGGCAAGCCACTAATGCCGCCCGCCCAGAGGATCATGATGATATTGAAGGTGTCATCTGGTACGTTGGTCGCGCGATCGACCTGCAAAACCGACCCGGACTGGATCAAGAAGAAATCATCAGCCAGGCTTTGGACGCTCTAAATGAATCGCTTGATATTGCACCAGACCGAGTAGATCTATTAGTGCAGCTTACCAGAGTTCAGATTCAACGCGGAGAACATGAAGCAGCTCTCCATACCATCAAACAGGTAATTGAGTGTGACATCACTGCTTCAGAGAACGATCTCGAACTCCCTGAAATAATTAATAATCTACGCGCCGTAGCTGAACTGTGTATCGATTTAGGGAAGCCAGGGTATGCGGTGATTAGTCTCGAGAAAGTATTAGCTTTGACTCAAGATATTGATGATAGTAGTGATTTTTACCGTGAAATCCGGAATTTAAACGTGGTTGAGTTACTGAAGGATATCTCTAGGTACCAATACCTATCCGGTGAAATTAAAAAGGCTTTGGAACATCTAAACCAAGCATTATTACTGGCTCCGAATGATACATCCTTGTATCTCGAAAAAGCCTATCTGCTTGTCAACAGAAATAAAAATGAAGCGAACAAAGAAACTGAGGAAAGCGATCTTGAGGCCAGGCACGTTATTGAAGCAGCTGTAGACATTGATCCGGTGAATCCTGGACTCTACATTTTTAATGCCCAAATTTATCGAAGGCTAGGGGATCTCACTTCAGCACACAAGGTGATTGAGAAGGCGCTAAATATATTCCAAGATCAGGATTTGGGGTCAGACAATCTCACGTCCATCAGCGTACCCCTCACTTACCTTTCGACTGCGAATGGAAATGAGCGTAGTGTAAATTCGCTATCCTTAGAGCTTGCGGCGAGAATCACTGCCGCGGAGATATCAGCCGCAACGTTAAATTTTGATCAAGCACGGAAATTCCTGCTTGCCGCAGGACCCACTGACGAAACACCACTCTCGCTGCGTATTGACTACCATTGCCTAAATGCAGAACTTGCATTGGAGGGAGCCGATACCCATACCGCGGCGAAATCCTACGCTGCAATCATGGATATCCAAGAAGCGCATCCGCGCATACTAGCGCTACAAGCTCGCTTGGCCGCGCGCGAACCAGATCATCAGCTACAGTACAGTCGAGAAAAAGGCTATTGGATATCACCAGCTGTAGTACCCCTGATCGATGCGCTAAGCATTATCGACGCCCCTATCTGGCAGGCTGCGCCTGATTTCATTGGCTACCGATTTAGCTCTGCTAGCAATACACGGATAGCAATCGCAAAAGCGTGCTCTGAACTCCGGATGTGGGATAAAGCCCTGCAATATGCAAGGGCAATTTGCGTTGAAGCTCAATCCGAGCCACTATGCCATGCCTTTTTAGCGCAGACACTCCTCCTAAGAGCAGAATACCAGCGCTACTGCGATCAGGTCGGCGTAGTCACTCGGGCCCCCGGGGAACATAGCAGAAACCTGGAAATCAAGCATGAATTTGAGAAAACTGTTAGTGCTTTGGAAGTTGGACTCCGGAAAGTTAAATCAACGATCGGCACGCAGCGGAGATGGAAGCAGTACGAATCAATAGCTCAGCAACTTAAACTCCGCGGTGAAGCAGTATTCAGTCCAACGATAAGAACGGCAGCTGGCATCGCTGAATTACCCGAAAGCGTTGGGAATAAGATCGCACAAATTTACTGCTTTGGTGAGTTTGGAGAAATATTAGAGGCAGGAATTATCGGACGATCTTTCCCTCAGCAACCTTATGTACTTGGTCAGCTCGCACTCATTCTAGAACCTCACAAGCCTCGCCAGGCGTCTATCGCAGTCCAAGCAGCGCTAGATGCTCTAACCAATCCGGATCCACCATTAACCATAGATAATGCGGAAGATCAAGCCTACCTCCGGGTTGAAGATGCACCAATGCTTCAAGCTGTTCTAGCAAATATCATGCTGAACCATGACTTCCTCGTCACAAACCCCACTTTAGCGTTTTACACGATCCTCTCTGCAATCGATGTGTGGCCAGATGAACCACGTTGGCATGTATTAGCCGCAAATTTATATCTAAAACAAGCCGCGCTTAACGATTCTCAAGATATTTCGGAAGCTGTCAAACATCTATCTATCGCTGTAGAGCTTGACCCAGCTGATGGCTCATCCTTGCTTGAATTAGGTAAGCTTTATTTGGAACATTGCGAGCGAGATGCGGCGCTGAGAACACTTGAGAAAGCTTGCCAAATAATGCCAGACAATCATTTAGCGTGGTATCTGTTTGCCAAAGCGCATAAAGAAACTGGAGATTATGAGAAAGCTGCCTCCTTTGTACAACAGGCCCACGAACTCATGCCTGGGAGCATACTACCTGAAATCCTGATGTGTGAAATCGCTTTATCGAAAGGTGATTTGCGGGATGCAATGGATCATATCCAAGCTGCGATCGCTATCGACCCACTGGATCAAAATGCGATTGTATTGAAGAGTAAAGTGTTGGTAGCGCTCGGGAAATCTGATGAAGCATTAGGTGTGATATCAAAAGCGATCGAAAATACACCAAATACGCTGCCTTTCCAAATCGAACAAGCCTACCTATACCAGCAATTAGAAGGGATTGATAGGGCTCTGCAGCACCTACATGGACTCATCAACGATTACCCCGATAATCCAGAAGTTTTAACCGTTATGGCCGGGCTCTTGGAAGAGAAAGGCGAAGTAGAGGCCGCGGTTCTGCTTACCCAGCAAGCTATTCGCGGGTGGTCTGAGACCACTGATCATGAACCATCACCAACCGTGCAAGCAGATACCCACTTGCTGCTCGGCAGGTTATTGTGCAGAAGCGGCCAACTTGACCAGGCCATCCACCACATCAGCCAATCTGTCCAGCTAAATCCTAACCAGGCTGAGGCATACCTTGAATTAGGGCAAGCGTATCTTTCGCGGCGACAATCGCAAGAAGCACTGGAGATTTATCAACAGGGAATTACCGCAGCCCCCAGTGATGCACAGCTTTATTTTCATGCTGGACAATTATTAAAGGATAGAAAAGAGTACATTGAGGCCGAGCTGCTGCTGCGTAAAGCTAGTGAACTTGCCCCCGATGATATCAAGATCCACCGGCTCCTTGGCGCAGTTGTTGCAATCAATTTAGTACATAACAGCCGCACTAATCGCCCTAATGTGAGGATCAGCCCAACAAAACGGTAATCCAACTGCTGGAGGAGAACACCTGGATGTCAGCAACAAATAACTCAGCTCTGGCCAGACGAAGATTTGCAAGAACTGAGATCATAACTTTATTAAAAACTGCCGTAAAACTCGAAGAACCACGCTTCTTCAGAGAGACCGCGCTCGCATGGTTGGCATCATTTCCGGGCGACTTACCTGTTGAATTACTGTACGCACAGGGGTTGATTAGATTCGGGCATCCGCAGCAAGCTCAGCCTATCCTCGAACAACTGATCATGACCGATCCCGAATACCTGGAGGCGGTCGAATCGCTGCTCGATGTACAATCCGCTCAATCCAACACTCCCAAAACACGTCGTTGGCGTCGGAATCAAACCCCAGATAATTACCGGACATTGGGATGGGTGCTGGCACTGGGAGGGACTCTCAATTCGATCAAGGGTCAAACGAACAGTAAAAATTTCGGAGAGATAAAATCGATTGTCGCTGCCAGTAAAACTCACGCCAAGATCCGAACAATGGTTGATAAGAATAACCTTAATGGTGCCGAATCCGGAGTACATCTGCTGTTAGCTAATGACCCGATTGAACCGCTCACTGCCGTTACACATCTAAGTATCATCAAAGGACAGATCGAGCAAGGCACGCTCCCTACCGATACACTCATTGATCTGGCTGACCATTACCACCAGAAATGGCCCAGCTGTGTCCAATTCTCTCTCCAACTAGCGGACGGGATGATGGGTGGCGGAAACGCGGATGCCGCAGTAAACCTGCTCCACCAAGCCGTGGTTCAGGATATTACCGGACAAGTTGCCCGTCGTCTATGGGGTCCTAGACACAAGTATCGCTCATTGTGGCCCCAGAAACTTGAGCTCGTTCTTGAAGTGCAGATCCCTGCATCGATTGCAGCAATTTACGGGTGGAATAGGCTAGCAGCCGGAGAACATGTAAGTACTGATGTTATCCATACTTCATTTGCCCATACTGTACTTGTCAACTCTAGACATCCAAATCCAATTGCTTTACCAGCAGAAGAGATTGATCTGACTGCAGAAAATGAGGAGTTGCTGTCGATAAAAAGCGAACTCGATCAAATCGGAGTCCAGATCAAGAAGCCGGAAATCACGAAAACAGATGGTCGCTTTCCGGTATATGTCGTTATGACAACCCACGTGGGGATCCGTGATCGCTACGGAGAACAGGATGTTGATCTAATCGAATCTGAGCTGCAAGGTTTAGTCGGAACGATCAACAAATATAAGGATTGGAGTTCCGTGCTCTTTTATGCAGACGAGGGCATATATTGGCAGGGAAGATCTTACCCTCTAGAACGTGATCCGGTCCCTCATAACGATCCGTGGGGCTTAAAACTTGCTTTATCTGACTTAGATACCGAACTGGCAAAACGAGGCGAACGGATTGGTGCGGTTTTGATTGTTGGTGGACCAGCTGTTGTTCCATTCCATCACCTTCCGAATCCGGTGGATGATGACGATGATGATGTCCCATCCGATAACCCGTACGGCACGCTAGATGAGAACTATTTCATCCTAGAATGGCCAGTTGGTCGATTGCCCGATGACGGTCACCCGGGAAAAGCAAAGCCCGAGAACCTGCTGCACTTACTTGAAGTCATCCGGACAAAACATCTAGAAATCCAAGCCAACCAGCGCCGTTCCTCATCTATATCCCGGATCATTGAATCTTTATTCGGTTGGATTATCGGCCGATTCCAGTCAACTGGCTTCTTGCGCTCCAGTTTTGGTTATACTGCTGCGATCTGGAAGCAGGCGTCATTTATGGTTTTTCGCCCCATCGGAGAGCCGCGCTCGCTACAGATTTCCCCTCCTGCCGGGGTACCAAGATCAAATTCTCGCCACCGGCAGGGTTCACCTCTCCCGTCTGCGCGATTAGGATACTTTAATCTGCATGGGTTGGTCGATGCGGTTGAATGGTACGGTCAGCGAGACCCAGCTGATGCACCCTCGAATACAGAATACTTACCGGAATATGATTATCCGGTCGCAGTAAAACCAGAGGATATCGTAAACTCGGGGAAGGCACCACAGATCGTGTTTAGCGAAGCCTGCTATGGAGCCCATATCCTCAAGCGATCCATCGAAGAAGCATTAGCCCTCAAATTCATTCAATCCGGAACCCTGGCCGTTGTGGGTTCGACATGTACATCCTATGGTTCAGTCACTGCGCCTTTGATCGCGGCAGATTACCTCGGGCATACCTTCTGGAAATATCTAAAAAGCGGCTTTCAGACGGGTGAAGCGCTGCGCCTAGCAAAAATCGACTTGGCTAGAGAGATGCATTTGCGTCAAGGCTATCTAGATGGTGAAGATCAAAAAACCTTGATCTCATTCGTGCTGTACGGTGATCCACTTGCGTATCCCGAAGGGTTGAACGTTAAACCAAAAACAATCCGGCGGACTGCCGAGCCTGAGGTGACTGTCAAAGCCATCTGCGACCGGAACCACGATAATCAGCAACCTGAGCCAATTCCTGATGATATGCTCACGTTTGTAAAAAGTGTTGTCCACCAGTATCTGCCAGGCATGAAAGATGCGAACGTGCAGATGAGCTATGAGCACATAGTCTGCGATGGTGGTAGTTGCCGACCAGTGTTCTTCGTCAAATCTCAAAACGTGGGTATCCCTTCAGAAAACCCACCTCCATTAAGAAACCCATCTCGAAAAGTCATCACCCTCAGCAAACACATTGATAGTTCTAATCTGGTTCACAAGCATTTCGCCAGGCTGACAATCGATAACACGGGTAAGTTGGTCAAACTAGTCGTCTCGCGATAAACCGTGGTATGATTGCGCCTCGTGAGAAGTCGCGGCGTATTTTCCCCGTTAAGATGGCTGGCGGTCTTTTTCTTGCTGGCAGCACTCGTACTGGCGATATTCCAGCTAGTACGCTACAGCAGATTACGCGCAAACCTGCCAACCGGTTTGCATATAGCGGGCATCCCCGTCGGTGGTTTGGACCGGCAGCAAGCAGCCCAGCGTCTATTAGAAGCTTATACGATACCAGTTGAGCTGCAGTATGGTGATGCCTTAATCCAGCTTGATCCCTCGGTCGTGGACTTTCAGCTGGACCTTGATACCATGCTCGCGGCAGCTGATATACAGCGAACTCAAAATACTTTCTGGGAGGGTTTCTGGGATTTCCTTTGGGGGCGAACATCGATGACAGCTGATGTACCTCTGCGGGCTTCATTTTCGGAGACGCGTTTGCGCACCCACCTGGAGCAAGAGATTGCGCAGCGTTATGACCAACCCCCTTCGCCTGCTCAACCCATTGTTGGCACCGTCAGTTTCCAGCCAGGAACACCCGGGAGTTCGCTGGATATCGACGGGGCTGTGGTCTTGATTGAGAACGCATTGTTCTCTAACCTCCGCCGACAGGTTGCACTACCTTTGTTACGCAACGCCCCCCCCCGCCCAGCCTTCCAAAACTTGGAGGTCCTGATCCGGCAGACGATTGATCTAGCTGAATTCGACGGGTTAGCGGGGATATACCTAATGGACTTACAGACCAACCAGGATATGCATCTGGCATACAGCCAAGGGGAAACCATCTCGGTACAACCCGATATCGCTTATACAGCCTCAAGCATCATAAAGATCCCTATCATGGTGTCTGTGTTTAACCGCATGGGCGACAATCCAGATGAAGAGTTGTTAAACTTGCTGGGTGAGATGATTGAGAAATCTGGGAATGAGACCGCGGACTGGTTGATGGACCGGGTTATCGACCCCAACCGAGCTCCACTATTTGTCACCGAAGATATGCAGGCAATAGGGCTGGAAAATACATTCCTAGCGGGATATTTTTCACTGGGTTCCCCTCTATTGAGCCTTGAACAGACCCCTGCCAATCAGCGCATCGACATAACTACTGATCCTGACCCATACAGCCAAACCACTCCATCAGATATCGGTATGCTGCTAGAAGATATCTATATTTGCGCTCAAGAAAATGGAGGCGCTTTGGCCGCGGTATTTGAGGGCCAAATAACCCAGGAAGAGTGCCAGCAGATGATCGAGCACTTGGTGAATAACAAATTACCTGTCCTGCTCACCGGCGGCATCCCGGAAGGAACCAGGATCGCTCATAAACACGGTTGGGTATCATTAAATGGCATCATCAACACAATCGGTGACTCCGGGATCATCTACTCCCCAGGGGGAGATTACATCTTGGTTGTCTTCCTGTATAACCCCGTACAGTTGGTGTGGGATCCCGCATCCGCACTCGTAGCAAATATTTCGCGAGCAGTCTATAACTACTACAATCTACCGCAGTAAAACAACATCCAAATTTCACTTCGCCCCTTACCAATATAGCTCGTAAATTCCTCTTGATCTTAAAATTTCAATTAGAAACATATATATCTTGCCTGATCGCGATGGCATGATCAAATATTTGTTATATAATCAGGGGAGACTTGTCTAATCGCCCCATTTATGGCGGTATAAATTTTTTCGGCCGGATAGATCATGTCAACCATAAAGGCGCACGCCCATGCGAAATATTACCTTCAATCACCCTCCAGGAACAAGAAAACGCACAGTAGCAACTATCAGCCTGATTCTAATGCTTCTGCTGGTATTAGGATTGGCAGCCAAGCGTACGAAAGCCGCCATCCTAGAGAATCCAGTGCAGTCCTATGCATCTGCTGCCTTAGCTGAAAACGTATTCGGGGTTGAGATAACCCCATTGGATGACAGTGGGGGTCTATCGGAAATCATGAACTACGCAGACCAAATGGGTCAAGGGTATTGAAGTGAAATGGTCAGAGGTTGAACCGGTTACAGGAAATTAGAACTGGTCGATCCTTAGATTCGTCGGAAACTGAGCTTGTAATGCATCAGAGCCAGGCTAACACCTATTGTGATAGGAATGCACCAGAATTCGCCCGCTTTGGTAAGTCCGGATAACTTAACCGATTGCGTAATTGCCGATATCACTATTCTGATTTTGGCAATTTCATCGCGCCAAGTGATCACGAACCCAAGTTCTCCGTCTTGAGGCAAATTCAATTCCATACTGTCCATATGGAACGAACCCGATATTGACCCAGATCGGCGAGACATCATTTTCCGGGTCTTTCGGCGGCTGCTGGGGAGATAATGATGACCTGTATTATGGTGGTGAAGCGTATGGTGACATGCTTGATGTTATTTATCCAATTGTCAAGGCCGCAGACCCGGAGCTACGCAGATAATTGCCGGTGAGCTGCTGCTCGACTGCAGTCCGGATTTAGACAGCGATTGTCTGCCGGGTAAATTCTTCGAGGGTGTGCTGCAATCTACCAGCTCTTTCGATGGTGTCAGCTTCCATGGGTATGACTTTTACATGGGCAGTATTGGGCAGTACGGCAACACAAATTGGGATAGTGGTTGGAACTCTTCGGGTCCGGTTTTGGTCTCCAAAGCTGAATATATCGCGGGATTGCTGAAATCCGCAGGGTTGAGCGACAAATTTATCATGAATACTGAGTTCGCCCTGCTTTGTGACACGTGTGATAGTGACGATATCTTTGAAAACACCAAGGCCTCATACTTGGTCCAAGCTTACGCCAGAGCGATTGCCGGCGGCCTTGAAGCAAATATATGGTTTGATGTAACTGGAACCTGGGGAAGAAATAATGGATTACTTGATAGAAACCTCGATCCCTTAGATTCATTTGAAACATACAATTATGCGAGCCACAAACTATCTGGTATAACACGGGCAAGAGACATTACTGGGTATCAGGGTATTACGGGATACGAATTCTGGGGAGCAGCTTGTGAAAACGATACCGCCTGCAATGTCTGGATCCTGTGGTCAATAGATGGCAGTGACCATGAAGTATCCTTACCTGCATTTCCTCTCGCCGTCCAGGATATGTATGGCAACCCAGATACGGTAAGCCAAATTGTGACAGTATCACTAGACACCAATATATATCGACTTGCCCACTTTTAGACCCAGGATAAGTATGCCTGTTCTAACGAATTGTGCATCTTTCATTAACAATCTTGTCGATAATGGCGGTTTTGATTGTGATGCGAACCCATGGGTATTTTATGATAGACTTTTTACCAGTATCCCTGATCGGATCTTCTCCACTAAATCCAATCAACGGCACACCAGATACATCAATCCCACTCGGCAAATCATCCGCCCTGATGGGAAATCCTGACCTCCCATGTCTTTCCGACGAACTCCCGATAAATCCGAACAATTATGCCGGGATAGATCAACAAATAGCCCTACCTGATTCTACAAAAATTACTCTGAGTTTCTTGTACATCATCTATTCTCAGGACTATTCCAGCAGCGGAGAATTTGATCGCTTCGAAGTTTATTATTGACAACCAGTTTATATGGGGTGATGGGAATGCGCATAATGTGTTGGGGTGTGGGTGGTACCGGGTGCCAGGTCCATATAATTCCAGACCCCTCGATCCAACTGGGCAGTGGGCGAAAGCTACCATTGACATATCTAGCTATGCAGGCCAAACGATCAACCTTTCATTCCGCAATTACCTGCGCTACGATCAGTGGTTCAATACTTACACATATTTGGACAATGTCCTAATTACCGCTGAATGACATTTCCTTGTAAGTCATAATAAAGCGGATGCATACAGGTGCTTTTCCAAGCACCTGTATTTTTAGAGGATGCGATACAATCTTAGGAATGGTTGTTTACTTTGTTCTCATCTAGGCAACTAAGCATTCTTATATAATTCAACGGGAGTTTTGTTTAGGAGTATTACGGGAAAACTCGAGCTTTGAAGCAGAAACCTGCAAAAGGGAGCATGGGTGGAAGGATCGTCGCGATCATCCCTGCTTATAATGAAGCGGAGACGATCACACCCGTAATTATTAAAACTATAAGTCATCTTCCAGTCCTGGTCGTAGATGATGGGTCAGCGGATCAAACTGCAGATATCGCCGGGCAAGCCAGTACGCAGGTCATCAAGCTGGTTGAGAACCAGGGCAAAGGCGCAGCACTGCAAGCTGGTTTTCGATGGGCAATTGACCAAGGATACACCGCTATCGGCACTCTAGATGCGGATGGGCAGCATGATCCGGATGAAATTCCTCAGTTTATCAAAGCCTTTGAAACGACCGGCGCTGATCTCATCATTGGCATGCGTGATTTTTCCGATATGCCTGTCATACGCCGGCTAGCCAATTGGTCGGGAAAAGTTGCTTTCTCTTGGGCAATGGGTCAGGAAATCCACGACAACCAGTCGGGATTCCGCCTGCTGAGCTCGCGAATGGCAAACGAAATGCTGACGAGCTACGAAGGTGGTTTCGAACTTGAAGTTGAGATGATTGTTATCTGTATCCGGACCGGCTTCACACTAGATTGGGTCCCTATCCGTACAATTTATGCGGGTGAGGCAAGCCATATTAACCCGCTCCAACATACCCGGAATTTCTTGCGAATGGTTCAAAAAACGCGCGCCGGACGCCCATCAAAACAGATACGAGATGGATGAAGACAACCATGGCGTGTATAAACTCTCCCGGAGAGGATTCTTGAAAATGACCGCAGTAGGAACAGCAATCCTCACTGCTGGATCATCATTACTTATGGGCGCAAAAAACGAGGCTGGAAAGCCAGTTCTGGATTTTATCGAAGTCCCGATTAAGGGACTGCATCCGAGCGTGGAAGGTTTTAAAGTTATCCACATCACAGATATCCATCTTAGTTTATTGACCCATATCGATGTTGTGCAAAAAGCTGTTGCATTGGCGAACAGTGTAGAACCAGATGTTGCGCTGATAACCGGCGATCACATCTGGAAAAATTCAGCCGCGATGTTCGACCTCGCCCCGGTCCTTACCCAGATCAACGCACGCCATGGGGTCTTCGCTAGCCTGGGCAACCATGAACTTTGGGCTAACGAAGCGGTCGTCAAGCAAGCCATGCTTGAAGCAAGACTGCCGTTATTGGAGAACCAAGGTGTGGACCTGCCAGTGGGAAAAGGCAGCGTTTACCTTGCGGGTCTAGACGACGCCTGGAGTGGTGATCCAGACCTTGACGCAAGCCTCGCGAACAACCACAACAATGCTCCCGTAATCCTCATGTGCCACGAACCCGATGTAGCCGACTATTATGCACACACGAAGAAAATTGCCCTGCAGTTATCCGGTCACAGCCATGCTGGACAGGTGCGGCTGCCCTTATATGGTCCCGTGGCACTGCCCTACCTTGGTCGGAAATACGAGATGGGACTATACCGCGTTGAAGATATGTGGCTCTACACCAATCGTGGGCTGGGCGTGATCAGCGTCCCGCTGCGTTACAATTGCCCCCCAGAAGTAACCGTGATCACACTGGTTCGTGCCTAAAGAGATGCTTTTCAGCGCTTTTAAGGTATAATTCAGCCGCCAGCCCCTGTAGCTCAATGGATAGAGCGCCGGACTTCGAATCCGTAGGTTGGGCGTTCGAGTCGCCCCGGGGGCGCCTCTTTCAGGCTTGTCCCTTCGGCAAGCCTTACTTGTTTAAGGGGGGATTTTCCCTCGGCCCCAGGATTTACCCGGATCATGGAGAAGAACAACGGTCAGAACGACATCAATTCCCAATGTGATAAAATCTATCCGAAATAGTGTATAGCGGAGTTCATTTATGGATTCGAAATTCACAGCATTCCCCCAAGAGACGGTCCAATTTTATCGTGAACTGGTGGCGAACAATAACCGCGATTGGTTTATGGAGCATAAGCAGGACTATATCGATTACGTGCAAACCCCAGCGGTGGCATTCACCGGCACGATGGGTTCCCGTCTGAAAGCCATTGCCCCTAATATCATCGCTGACCTGCGGACAAATGGCGCTGGCTCGCTGATGCGCATCTACCGTGATATCCGATTTGCCAAGGATAAAACTCCCTACAAAACCAATCTGGGGATCATTTTCTGGGAAGGTGCTGGTAAAAAAACAGAAAACCCGGGCTTCTACTTCCATGTCACTCCCTCCGATCTGGGTCTCTTTTGTGGCGTTCATACTTTCACCAAAGAGAAATTGATTTTGTATCGCAAAGCGGTTGACAATGAGCGCATCGGGGAAGAACTATCCCAGATCACATCAGCGGTCATGGCAACAGGCTGCTATATAGGGGGCGACCAGTATAAACGCGTCCCAACTGGATTTGAACCAGATCATCCCCGGGCGGAATTACTGAAATTCAAAGGCCTGCACGCATCTATCAGCGATTTGGATCCCGAACTGATCACCAAACCCGAATTTATGGATTACACATTTGAACAGTGGCGGAAAATGGTGCCATTGCACCATTGGTTGGTAAAACTCGCTGGGTGATTAAGAAGGTTTTTCACGCAGCGCTGTTCTGAGTAGTAAACATCTTACAGGTGCTTCAATGAGCGTTTTTCCCCATACATTAGCTGAACATCCAACACCAGTTTCTGCGTTGAGCAAGAAACTCTGGATCTACACGAATTATGACTGCCATCTGCGCTGCTCATACTGCGTGGCAGAATCTACTCCAACTGCAGCGCGGCGGGGAATGGAAATCGATTCCGTCCGCCGGTTGGTGGATGAAGCGGTGGAGATCGGGTTTGATGAGATCTTTTTCACCGGTGGAGAACCGTTCATCCTGCCCGACATCTTTGAGATGTTATCTTACTCCGCTGATCGCGTAAAAACAACCGTCCTTACCACAGGCATGCTCCTCAAACGCAAACGGATGGAATCACTGCGTCAAATTAAATCGGAGAACCTTACAATCCAAGTCAGCCTCGATGGTGGAAGTGCCGAGGCGCATGATCTGTACCGAGGTCGCGGCACTTGGGATGCAACAGTGGAGGCGATTAAACGTTTGACCGATCATAGGTTCCACGTACGGTTGAGCACGACAGAGACGCCGGCCAACACAAATTCCTTAACGGAAATCTGTGAATTTCACCTCACACTCGGGATCCCTGAAGAGGATCATTTCATCCGTCCATTGGCGAAGCGCGGCTTTTCGCAAGAAGGGATCGATGTATCTACGAAATCGATCAATCCCACCATAACAGTAAACCGGGAGGGCGTTTTCTGGCATCCCCTCTCAACCGACGAAGATATGCAAATCAGTAAATGCATTTTCCCGCTGCAGAATGCCGTGGAGTGTGTCGAAGAGCAGTTGAAGGTGATCGCCGCTGGGGGTGAACCACGCATCAACTTCACTTGAGGTTGATTAGGTGGCTTCCGGTGGAAGCCATAAGTAATCTCCCCCCTCTCAAGCTTTAGTAATTCTTACCTGTCAACGCCTGTGTGGAGATCTACTCTACACACCTAGATCCACTTTTGTGAGCAAACTAGGCTGAATATGATATTTGTCATCGTGCAGAATTTATGCAACCCTGCTAGAATTTAGCTATGCGTGTGATAATTCGGTTTATCGCCACATACCGGTCCAATCTCCCGTCTGGTACGGAGGGTAACACGTGTGTGCTGGAGGTACCTCCAGGCACGTCGGCTGGAGACCTTGCTGGGCAATACGGCATCCCGTTGGATAATTCCAGCGTCATATTGGTAAACGGGCATACAGTCGATCTGGCAGTGCCGCTCCAAGAGGGAGATGTGCTGGCAGCTTTCCCCGCTATGGCAGGCGGATGAGACAACCCAACAACAGATAATCCCGTAGAATGAGGAGTTGAGCAGATGAATGGTTGGCATGGCCGTATCTTTAAGAATTGATCTCAGCACGGAATCTATTACAACTGAGCCGGTTGACCCACAAATCGCCCGCGACTATATCGGCGGCCGGGGATGGGCAATCCGCTATCTGTATGATGAGCTAGATCCGCAAATCGACCCATTATCGCCTGATAACATCATGATCATGGCAACCGGGCCGCTGACAGGCACGCCTGCACCGACTGGCAACCGCTATATGGTGGTCACTAAATCTCCGCTGACGGGCGCCATCACGGTCTCAAACTCTGGAGGCGATTTCCCAACTTGGATGAAGCGCACCGGTTATGATATGTTCATTATCGAAGGCAGAGCTGAAAGACCAGTTTATCTATGGGTGAACGAGGATGAGATCGAGTTGAGGTCAGCGGAACACATCTGGGGAAAGGAAGTCCATGAAGCGGAAGATCTGCTACTGGAAGAAACCGACATGAAAGCGAAGGTAGCCTGCATCGGACCGGCGGGCGAACGGTTGGTGAGAGTCGCCAGCATCATGAATGATAAACATCGCGCCGCCGGACGGTCTGGGGTTGGGGCGGTGATGGGAAGCAAGAACTTGAAGGCGGTCGTCGTTCAGGGCAACAAAATACCCACGATGGCTGACCCGGAGGGGATGAAGAAGCTCAGCGTGAAAGTGTCCCGGGAGGTTGGTGTCGATGTCAAGAAGGGATCAGCGCTGCGTGAGTACGGCACAGCCTATGTTCCGGCCGTGACAAATGAACTTGGCATACTGCCGACACGCAACTTCCAATCTGGCGTATTTGAAGGTGCAGAAGCGATCGGTGGGGTAGCGCTCAAAGAACAGTACCTGATCCGCGCGAAACCCTGCTATAAATGCCCCATCGCTTGTGGGCGCGTGACCGAAGTCGATGAGCCAGGCTACGAAGGCGCAGGTGAAGGACCAGAGTATGAGACACTGGCTGCTTTGGGTTCGGCATGCGGTATCGATAACCTAGCCGCAATAACGAAAGCCAACTACCGGTGCAACGAGCTCGGATTGGATACGATTTCGACAGGGATGACGATCGCGGCTGCAATGGAGATGTACGAAAAGGGCTATATACCCGAGAGCGAGATCGGTAAGGCGCTGCGTTTCGGTGATGTGGATGCCATGATTGAATACGTCGAGAAGATGGCATTCCGAGACGGTTTTGGCAATGATTTGGCAGAGGGCAGCTACCGGTTAGCGGCGAAGTACGGCCACCCGGAAATTGCGGTAACCGCAAAAAAGCAGGAATTCCCTGGTTATGACCCGCGCGGTGCTAAAGGAATGGGACTGCTGTACGCCACCTCCAATTACGGTGCCTCGCATATGGCAGGTGATATCGCTTATTCGGAAGTATTTGGGGTGCCCGAGAAACTGGACCCGCTCACGACCGAAAATAAGCCCCAGTTGGTAATACGCTACGAGGATGCATTCACACTGATCGATGCAGCCGGGATGTGCGTATTCCTAAGTGTACGCTATCTGTTCGATCCAGATATGAACCTGTTCCCCAGCCGGCTGTCAGAGATGATGAACTTGACTACCGGCGAAAAATACACTAACACGAGCATTATGCTGGCTGCTGAAAGGATTTTCAACCTAGAGCGGTTGTTCTTGGTTAGAGCTGGCTTCACCCGTGATGACGATACTTTGCCAAGCCGGATGCTCACGGAACCGCTGATCGAAGGACCAGCAAAAGGCCAGATTGTGGAGCTGGATGTAATGCTGCCAGAATTCTACCGCATGCGCGGTTGGGATGAGCAGGGTGTGCCGACTCAGGCAAAACTGGCTGAATTGGGCTTAGTAGCCTAATATTCATTGTCAATTGGATAGCGAGGTAAATATCGCCAAATTTGATTGGTATAGTCGAGATTGACAGAAATAATATTATGTGATACTATACCATCCTGAAGGATGCGAGATAGTTACCGTTGGACGAGAGTAAAACGATGGCCCGAGACGCAAAGTCCTGGGCCTTTTTTTGTTGGACTGTGACGATGGAACAGCCTCGGCATCATAAACAACATAGTACAAGGAGTATGGTTTACATGTCTGAAAGTGTTATCGGAACAGTCAAGTGGTTCAACGGCAGCAAAGGCTACGGTTTTATCGAGCAGGAGAGCGGAGAGGATATTTTCGTTCACTACTCTGAAATAAGCGGCGATGGCTTCCGCAACCTGATGGAAGGCCAGCGGGTGGAATTTTCCATTCAAGAAGGTCCAAAAGGCTTGCAAGCTGCTAACGTAATCGCACTCAACTAATCAATATCTGTTGATTTGACAAGAACAGCCCGAGAAATCTCGGGCTGTTTTCATTATCCAAGTTGTGATGAGAAAGAAAACCTATCTTAGTTTGGATACTTCATTAGGTTGGGTAAACTGGCCATTCCCGCCTTAATGGCGAGGGCTGAAACGAGACGCTCAAGTTCCCTTTGTTCATCACCCTGGCGCGTTGGAGGCAGGAAATTGGATAAGAGCTCGGATACGCGGGCGCGCGCCCGCTGGAAAGTGTCATTACCACCAGCCTGCTGCCAGCCCCGGATTGAATCGCGATCGATCACCTCGGATGGCAGGTGCTGCTCTTTACGGAACAACTCACGGGTGAGCTTCTGTTTGAGGAATTCCCCCTTGAAATTCATCCCCGCATACATGCCGACAGCCAGGGGATCAGTTTGAACCTGTATACCATCTAATAGCCGCTGAGCCATTGCGATGGCTTCCGCATCAATGACTAACTTCTCGGGCGATTGGCATGCCAGGAAATCAAGCATCCCTGCCCCAGAGATCATGTTGATGCCTGCTAACGCGCCCAACATTGCCGTGATGCCCGATTCCATACCCGCCTGTGCATCGACCACTTTAGCATCACTTGCGCCGAGATAAGTATGCGTGGGGATACCTAGTGATTTGCCAACCTGGGCATAAGCAATGTCAATCATCGCGGTTTCGACAGCCCCCATCGGTGTCGTGCCCTTACGCATATCGAAAATTGCCGGTGCGCCACCCCAAACAATCGGCGCGCCGGGCTTGGATAGCTGGTGAATGGTAATCCCGCTCAAACACTCCGCGGCATGCTGGACCACAGATCCAAGCAGCGTTACCGGTGCTGCCGCACCAGCCAAAGGCATGGACACAATCTGAGCGGGGACATCTGCCCGGGCTAACTGGATGAGGTTCTCAGCGCCGAAATCACTCCAAATCAACGGCGGGGTAGGGCAGACGTCAAATACAGCTTGCGGCTTTTCTGCCAATCCCATTCTGCCGTTAGTGAAGATCGCCAGCATATCAATCATGTGCTGGAGTGTGGGAACTGCAAAGGCACCGGTGACCACCGGTTTATTCGAGAGGGATAAAACGACGTAAAGCCGGTAGAGGTCGCCAATCGTCTTTGGGGCATCAGCGCAGATCACTGCCGTCGATTGAGCGGCATATTCGGGGAGCTGCTCCGTGATTTTAACAATCCGTACCAAGTCCGGAGTTTGGGAAGGTTTTGGACGAAGTGTATCCGGGTCCAAAACGCTGACACCCGATGAACCCGGATCAAAGTGAACCCGGTCACCGCCATAATGGACAGCTGGTTCGCCGTTGCGATTGTATAGGGTAAACGCGTTTGGTACAGTCTCAAGAGACTTGCGCACCAACCGCTCAGGGATACGGACAACTTCGGTACTTTCATCAACATCGGCACCCGCAGCGGCTAACAATCCTCGAGCAGCTATAGCTTGAACCTTGATACCTGGATCGAGCAGCAGTTGGAAGGCTTCATCTAATACGCGTGCCGTCAGCTCTGGGGTAAGTAATGCAATTCGAGGCTGCATAATCGCCTACTCCATTTCCAGCGCGGTTATGATGCGCTGCAGCTCAAGAAAAAGTTGTGGATCAAGCGGATCGGGTTCGTGAGTGGCAAGTATCTCGCGAGCCTTGCATATTGCCCAGTCTGAGGCGTTATCCCCAGCTGCTTCCCAATCGTTGTATGGACGCCGGTCCATGAATTGTGGTAGGAATACATCACGCATATGCGCCCGAGTGTGCTTCTGGGTTAGGAAATTGCCGCCCGGTCCCACAGCATATACTGCATCCAGTGCCAGTGTCTCATCATCGACCACGATACCCTGCATCATCTTGTGGATGATACTGAAGATCTCACAATCCAAAAGCATCTGAGCGTAAGACCAGATACGAGATCCATGCAGAAAACCAACCCCCAGCAGCATATCTGACATGACAACACTGGACATAAAGGTCGAGAGCGAATTATCGATACCAGCCTGCCAATTGGGTTCTTTCGCTCCTGTTGCGAAGGATCCCATCGAGAGCGGGACGTTGTAAAAATCAGCCAGTACATTGGTGGCCGCGCCAAAGAGAAAATCCTCCGGGCCTCCACCTGTGTATGCACCGGTCCGCAGGTCAGAGGCTGTCTGGGCTGCAGCATAGAAAACCGGCGCGCCCGGATGGGCTAGCTGGATAAGCGCTAGCGCACTGATGACCTCAGCGTTGCCAACTGCGAGCGTACCCGCCATAGTGGCTGGTCCGGTAGTTAGGCAGGAAGCCATCGTCATAAAACCGACCGGCAGTCCGGCTTCAGCGCTGATCAAGGCTGCCTCAAGGCTGCCGCCATCATGCCCTAAGGGCGGCGCGGTGCACTGCATAATGGATAGTGGAGGCCGCTCACGCAGCGCACTCCTCCCCCCAGCCACAGCAGCAGCCATCTCGACCGCGGCGTATGCTTCCGCTGCGCTGTATACACTCTCCGTCTGCAGGTGTTTGGTTGAGTTCTGCCAAACCACAAGCAGCTCGTGCAAACCGCGCGAATCGGCTGGGTAATCCTGGGCAGATAAAGCGACCCAATGGAACGCGATTTCGGGCAGGTAATCTGCAATTCGCGCGATGTCACGCACATCTTGAAGCGCAGAACGCCGCCGCTTTCCAGTCTCGATGTCGAGCACTTCAACACCGCAGCCATCCGTACCAACATAGACATGATTCCCATCTAGCGGAAGGTCTTGCGAATGGGTCCGGGCTGCCAATGTGTAATCTGCAGGCGCCTTTTGAAGCGCTGCTTCGATGAGAGCTCCGGGTGCTTTAACGATATAAGTTTCGCGATCCACGATTGCGCCATGTGCCTCCCATATATCCAGGGCGACGGGGGTTGGGAAGCGCACGCCAACATTTTCGATGATATCGAGGGTGGCGGTATGGATACGATTGATCTCTTCAGGGGAGAGAATAGAGAGAGACAGTTTAGGATCAGTGATGGATTTGATCAAACCAGGCATAATCAACCCTCCACCCCGAGCAGCTGCTTGGCAACCACCACGGCACCGATTGCATCTTCACTGTAGCCATCCGCGCCAATCTCAGCAACCCATTCACGAGTGACGGGCGCACCACCGACCATCACTTGAATTTCATCTCTCAAGTTCATATCCTCCAAGGCCTCAATGACATCTCGCTGGCGGACCATCGTTGTAGTGAGCAAAGCGCTGACACCGATGATGTCTGCCTTGACTTCAAGCGCTTTTTCGATCAGAACAGTGATTGGGACATCGACTCCGAGATCGTGAACCTTGAAACCGGAGGCTGACAGCATGGTGCCAACCAGGGTTTTTCCGATGTCGTGGATATCACCTGCGATAGTGCCGAGAACCACTGTACCGTGAACAGCCCTTTGAGTTCCGCGTCGTGCCATTTCCGGCTCAAGTGTACTTACGGCACTTTTCATCGCTTCGCCTGCCATGACAAGCTCAGGCAGAAAAGCTTCCCCGCGGCTGAACGCATCCCCCACATGATTGACCCCGACAACAAAACCCTGGTTAATCGCTTCTAGAGGATCGATCCCCTGACCAATTGATTGTTGGGCAAGAGCCGTGGCGGCATCGGAATCGCCATCGATGATGCTCTGAGCCATAGCCTGGAATAATTCAGTTTGCATAGAACACTCCTGAGATTAGATTAGTACGGGTGATTATAAATAAGAGTAGGACATAAGTAAATGAGCAGAAAAATCGTGCTGGCAGAAATATCGGTGCAATAAACCGATTATTACAGGCCGCGCTTGACAAAGGTCAAAATATCTGTTATATTTATACAAACATGTTTGTGATACAAACTTATTAGCAGTACAGACCGGGAGGTTTAAGATGCAAACACGAATTAATGAAATGGTGAAAAAGACCTATCAATACTTCTATATTGATGGTTTACCTGAGCTAACCAGCGGCAGCATGTTCCTACTAGCCGGTCTCTGGTTGGTATTCATGGCATTGGCCGAGAACCCAACTACGATCGCATTGTTGTCTGCAGTAGGTCTGCCGGTACTTATTATTGGCGGGGTTATTGTGCAAAACCGGATGCTGCGAGCATTGAAGGAACGGATCACTTACCCCCGCACTGGATACGTCGATTACCGGCGAGGGCGTCCAGACAGGAAGCGCTGGGTGCTCTTGGCTACCATCTTCCTGGTATCGTTTATCGGGATATTAATTCCAGATACCTGGTATGAGCTGCCGCTAGGTATCGGCATCATCCTTGGATTGATCCACTTCTACCTGGGTTACCGTTTGAGTATTCGCCGGTTCTATTTCGCCGGCGTTGTCGCAGTGATGGTAGGCATCTTGAGCGCCACCATGCTTCCCAATGAGGTCCTAGGCGTAGGGCTGGTATTCCTAGTAACCGGTCTGACGTTGGTCACCAGCGGTGGTTGGGTGTTTATGCAGTACATCAGATCCCACCCAGTTGTAAATGAGGTGGCGTAATGAACACATCATTGCGAGAGGTGCTGGATATCGACCGTACGATCCACGAACCTGCCCGTTTAGCTATCATAGCAGTCTTGTGGGCAGTGGAGAGCGCAGATTTCCTATACTTGCTCAATGCCACAGATCTTACACGGGGCAACCTTTCATCCCATCTGAATAAACTGGAAGAAGTAGGCTATGTACAGATCAAAAAGACATTCGCTGGAAAGGTGCCGCGCACTGTTTGTTGTATAACCACAGCTGGCACGGCTGCATTTGAGGGGTATCGTAGCCAAATGAGGGATTTCTTAGCTGAGTGAAAATAATTGCACTATTTCTTCGTAATTGTGATCATGTTTCTGGAGCAGCTCATTTCTATAAGGTGCTGTCAGCTCGGCTGGATACTGTTGAGAAGCGCAGGATAAGGTAGAACACCACGATCGCCAACAGCAAGCTGATGGTCATTCCTACGATAACGGTGCCCGTACCGATCGGTACAATTAGCTGTCCGATGATCCACGGCAGCACCATACCCCCTAGCGACGAACCCACAAAAAACCAGCGCATGATATCGCCCTTAAGAGCCATACGCCGTTCCGCCAAGTTGAGCGCGGTGGGGAATATTGAAGCCATAAATAAACCTGAACCAATTGTACCAATCCAGAGCACTACCCAAGAAGTCGGAAATATGAGAATGATTAGTGCACTGACTAAGCAGCCAAGTAAGTCAACAAATAATATCGTGCGGGACTTGAAACGGGTGGAAATCGGGATGCCGAGTAAACGCCCCAGGGTTAGTGCACCCCAATAAGCAGATGTCAGATAGGCCGCAATAGCTGCAAAGTTAGCTGCCGAAGAGCCAAATAGTTCACCTCCAAACTGCTGGTTAGCATAAACAAAGATCCAACCACCCATGGCAGATTCCGCCCCCACCACGAGGAAGAAGAAGGTTGCCAGCAAAGCGACCAGGCGAGCATCTGCTATACGAGAACTGCCAGCAGGCTCGGGTGGCGGAGTATTAGGACTGGGGATGCTTAAGAGCCATACAGCAACAGGTAAGGCGAGGAGGGCCAAGATCCAGTATACCCACGATAAATCACCGAATTTGAGGATCACCTGGGCGACAATGATTGGAGAGATGAAAGCGCCAAAGCCAAAAGCGAAGTGCAGACCGTTCATATAGGGCGGGACACGCTTGCCATGCAGCCAAACCAGCATTGTGTTGCCACCTACATCTAATATGCCTTCAGCAAAACCCAATATTATTAACAGCACCGTCAACAGCCAAAGCAGGGGGATGAATGGAGTCAAGGCAAAGACTGCCACTAAAAGCAGCAGCGCCCCGCCTGCTAATCGATGTCCAGGTAAACGATCATACTGACGTCCACCGTAGAGTGAACCCGTCAGGTAACCTATACTGAGACCCACGAATAAAATGCTTACTTGATTAAGCTTGGTAGAAGTTCGCTCAGCGAGCCCTGGCAAAGTTGGACCAATCACTGCCACTGCGAGTCCAAGGATAACGAAGGTCGCAAAGTATGCAGCCGTTTTTGTAAAAACAGCTGATTGAGAGGGCGTAGTTGTATTTTTGTGGTCAGTGGCTGACATTGTCGGCTCTACCTACAAATGGCGAGATGTATTGGCGAGTTTTGAAAAGGGATGATCTGCTTATCCACCCAAGCGGTTATGATAATCGATATCGCGGATGCGGACAACCACAAGTTATTATTCCACAGCAAGATATTTGAAGTTATTGATTACAATCGCAACGATCAATGCAGCGGAGTGTTATGCCAATTTAGAGATGGACAGATCTCTGCTACAGAAGTACTGAACAAGATAATCAGGTTATTAATTCCACAGCAGGTAACATCCGCCGCACAAAGATAGATATAGGAGGTGGCGCACATGGCAAAGAGTGTAGTTTACTATGGATCCCCCAAGCAAGCGCAACTGAAAGCAGAGCAGACGCTTCCTGCAAAACTGGATCTAATCCTGGAGCGATTAAAGCTAACCGAACGCGTACAAGATGAATCAGTAGCCATCAAAATGCACACTGGCAACAATATCGGATATTCGACAGTCCACCCAGTGTTCGTGAAGAAAATCGTAAACTCGGTTAAACAGGGTGGAGGAAAACCGTTCATTGTGGATGTGCCCTGGGATATATCTGGGGCAGAGGGCCGGGGCTACACGCCGGAAGTGTTGGGCTGCCCGGTATACCCTGCGGCAGGCCCAGACGAACGCTATGTCTACGTACATAAATACCCCTTTAAGAATATCGATGAATGGCTGTTAGCAGGGCTGGTGCAGGATGCCAGCTTCCTCATTAACCTGGCGCATGTCAAGGGTCACCCGAGCTGTGGTTTCGGGGCGGCGTTTAAAAACCTGGCTCTGGGCTGCATGGCCGGTCCCACTCGTGCTGCCATGCATGATACGATGCAATTCGATCCATATTGGTTTCCTGAGAAGTGCCCGGACGAGGAGACCAGGCAAAGGATCAAGGATGCCTGCCCTTTCAAAGCGCTGGTCGATGACAAGGACGACCCGAATGGGCTGCATCTGCACCCTGAGCAGTGTAATGCCTGCGGCCGGTGCGTACAAATTGCACCAGAGGGCAGTCTGAAAATCGATCCGGTGAATTTCCACGCCTTCCAAGAAGCCTGCGCAATCAGCACAAAACTGTGCTTGGAGACATTTGCGCAAGACAAGGTTGTGCATATCAGCCTAGCTACCCAAATGACCCCAGTTTGCGACTGTTTCGGATTTACGAGTATGGCGATCCTACCGGATGCAGGCATCTTCGGTTCAAATGATATTGTCGCAATAGACCAGGCGGTGCTAGATACAACAGCTACCATGAGATTGCTTGAAGAGAACATACCTTCTGCTATGGAAGTTCATACGCGCAGCGGACACCCTTTCCAATGGCTGCATGGACCATTAAAAGACCCCTATCTGGTGACAAATTACGGCCAGGTATTGGGGTTAGGCAGCATCGATTATGAACTGGTGGATGTCCTGCCAGTAGGAAAGGATGTCAGCAGCGGCAGCGGCTATATCCCTGCGAAATGAGAAAGTTTACTGCTATCTTTGGAATCCAACGAGGATCCAATGCACTGACATATTGTTCTGGTCAAGGCGGGAACCATGCTAATAACTTCCATATAAGGGAATTCGTGCACCATTGATCGCTGCAGCTTGGTCAGTACACAGAAAAAGTACAGCACTGCTGATCTCTTCTGGTGTGCTCCAAAAAGCGTTCTCAGAACTGGGCGCAGTGACCTTTTCACGAGCGATGTCAATTGTTTTGACTCTCAAAATATTGGCCGTAACACCCGATCCCTTGAGCTCTTCAGACAAAGTTATCATTAGGGTTTCCTGGGCGGCTTTGGCGATACTATACGCGCCTAGCTTGGCTGCAGGGCGGCTCGTAAATGGTGTTGAAATCACGATAAAACGACCCCAATTGTTCGCTAATAGGTGTGGTACTGCGAGCCTGGATAGATGATAGGTCGTCCATAGGTGTTGGTCCAGCATCTCAGTGACCGTGTTAGTGTCGGTGTCAATGATGGTCGAGCCGCCTGTCCAGCCGCCTACGAGGTGGATTAAGATATCCAACCGCCCGAAGCGGTCAACGACCTTTGCTAATGCGGATTGTAAGCTTTGCTCGTCGCCTATATCAACAGCCGAGATGATCGTTCGCTCTGTGGGCAACTCTAGCTCCTCCAGCACGGCTTCCAAGTTTTCACTGCTGCGGCTGAACAGAGCCAGATTGGCACCTTGATCTGCAAACTGCCTCGCAACCACACGACCAAGCACACCTGTGGCACCAGTAATAACAACTACATGATCCTGTATTGACATAAACTCCCTCCGGATAAACCAGCGACGATGCTATTCGAAGGTGTTCCCGAACAGCGTCGTAAAGATCCTTTGCCTGGGCTATTCTTGATGTGAGTGCATGACCGCAATCTGAGCCGGTGTCATGCCTTCGATCAACGGCAAATCACCTTGTTCCTGTAGATGTTCATTGCCGTCAAAGTCGATCATATGCCCAGACTTATCGGCTTTAGTTTCAAGATAGAAACGATTATATGCATTAGGTGGAATGACATGTGGAATACGGCCATTGACTTTAACACCATGGATGGTGAGGTTCTCAATCTTGCGCGGGTTATTTGTCATCAGCTGGATGGATTTAACTTTGAGTGACCCAAGCATATGGGCGGCAGCACTGTAGTCGCGCTCATCATCCCTGAAGCCGAGCGCTAAATTCGCTTGAACCGTATCATAACCATGGTCTTGCAAGCCATAGGCACGGATTTTATTCACCAAACCGATCCCTCGCCCTTCCTGGCGCATGTAAAGGACGATCCCTGTGCCCAACTCACCAATTTTCTGCAAAGCTGCCTCCAGCTGGTCACGGCAATCACAGCGTAGAGAGCCTAATGCATCTCCGGTTAGACACTCGGAGTGGACGCGAACCGGGACATCTTCTTGATCACAGATATCACCATGTACGATGGCGGCATGCTCCTTGTCATCGATATTGTTCCAGAATGTGACGATGTGGAAATCCCCAAAACGAGATGGTAGGTCAGCTATTGCGGCTATGCGCACACACACATGGTCAGAGCCATACCCTTCGCAGTTATGATCACGGCTCTCATCTAAAAGCTCTTTGATTTTCATATGAGTCAAAGCCATTATTGCCTCCTTATTTGTATCAACTCAGAATTCTACCATTATCCCGGATAATTTGGTATATTTTTATCTTAAATATTTTGTAGATAGTCAAAATGATCACTAGTTGCAGATTCGTAGAGGCTGGTTATTCTGATAAAATTAATATCCTGATAATACGTGACTCAGTCGAGAGTCTACACAAGGATGCGGTTGAAATTTGGATTCCAGCGGAGGGACGCTTTGGCAATCTACCTGCTTGACGAAAGCCTAAAAGTTGAGATCCACTACGATCATGAGGATTGCGGATTTGATGACAATATTTGCGTGAGAATCTCTGAGGATTGCCCCACCGATGAGAAACTTCTAGTTGCAGACGAAACAAATATGTTTATTACCATCCAACAGGCAATAGCTCTCAGCAAAGCGTTGGAAACAGCAGTACTGCAAAGTCGGTTAGGTGCCAGTGGGAGGTGACTCATCAGGTAATGACGCAGGGGATGATCCAGTTATTACAAGCAATCATTTAGTTCAGCATAAGATGACGCAGTATGCCAACAATTGAACTCTACTCAAGGTTTACTGAGCCGATTTTAAATGCTCTCCAGTACCAGGGGAGTTCGAACGATTGCGGACCATACATCACTGCCACATTGCTGAATGCAATCCAACACTTAGAAATTGATCCCACCGAATTAGCCCAGCAGATGAACATACCAAATCGGCGGGGATGGAAGTTGGTTGTCCGCCGGATTCCCAACTGGGCGACTTTCCCATGGGGCATCACGGAGGTGCTTAAAGCTAACGGATTAGCAGCCGAATGGCACGTATGCAGTACAAGTACTGAGCTTACGGAAACATTGCGCGAAGATCGCTTGGTACTGGTCGTCAGCGGAACTTGGCAGCCACTTCGTTCGCATGTAATGTTGTTAGTCGGCTGGCACTACCAGAAAGGCTGGGGGTTCGCCAACACCCAAAAGCGAAATCGAGAGATTGATTGGGTTGATGAAGCAAATTTCCAAAAACAATGGCGAGCGATGGGGCGCATCAGAATCGAAGTCAAGGATCTACAAGGAGGGCATTATGAATTTTGAGTTGTCTGACGAACAGCGCATGTGGCGTGAAGTGGTGCACACTTTTGTTGCTCAGGAAGTAAAACCCAAAGCGCGCGAAGTGGATGAAAAGGCAGCCTTCAACTGGGAGGCAACCCATAAAATGGGGCCAATGGGTTTGCTGGGTCTATATGTCCCGGAAGAGTATGGCGGCAGCGAGGTGGATGCGATCAGTGCTGCTATCGCAATCGAAGAACTGGGTTGGGGCTGTGGCAGCACGGCGCTGGCGATCGCTGCCCACAACGGTTTAGGGTGCGCCCCGGTTGCGATGTTCGGGAGCGAGGAATTGAAACAACTTTTCTTACCTCCTGCAGCCAGCGGTGAAGGAAAACTAGCCGCTTTGGCGCTGACTGAACCTCACGCCGGTTCTGATCTCAAGGATGGAGTGATTGTTCAGGCCGTTCTGGATGGCGAAAACTGGATCATCAACGGCAGTAAGATGTGGTGTACAAACGCCAATATCGCAGATTTCATCGTCACGCTCGTTCGTACAGACACGCAGCGCAGCTCTAATTCCCTCAGCATGATTGTTGTCCCAACCAATAGCGAAGGGTTAACGATTGCCCCAGCCGAGAAAAAGATGGGCTTAAAAGGCTCTCCAACTCATGCAGTCACCTACGACCAGGTAAAGGTCCCAGCAGGATACATAGTAGGTGATATTGGCCATGGTCTGCAGCAAAGCTTAGAAGTCCTCGATGGTGGGAGGATCAGTATTGGTGCATTAGCGGTGGGATTAGCCCAGGCTGCATTTGAAGAAGCCGTCCGCTATGCACAAGAGCGGCAAGCCTTCGGCAAACCAATCGCTTATCACCAAGCGATCCAATGGATGCTGGCGGATGCCAATACCGAGATCGAAGCCGCTCGCTGGATGGTATACCGGGCTGCATGGTTAAAAGACCAGGGCAAACCGTTCGGGAAGCAAGCCGCGATGGGAAAACTATTCGCAACCGAGATGGCGGAGCGCGTCTGCCGAAACGCAATCCAAATTCACGGTGGATATGGCTACAGCAGTGAATATCCCGTCGAGCGGATCTATCGCGATGCTAGGTTGATGACGATCGGTGAAGGTACCAGCGAAATCCAAAGGATGGTGATTGCCAGGCATATCCTGCAAGGCAATTAAACCTAGTGCTATTGCACAACTAAAACCTCCGAAAGGTAACGGATGTTTCAGTTTTTAATATTTCCGTCTGTAAGCTTAGGTTAGCGCGGTTCCGCGGCTATCGCGGTTGCCTGGTTCAAAAACTGCCAATCATCGGGGGGCCAATAGACAACCTCGGCCTTGCCAATCACATTCGCAAGCGGTACAGTCCCCCAACTGTGAGAATCAGAAGATGAATTGCGGTTGTCACCTAAGACAAAGAGCGCGTCATCAGGCACGTTCCAGGTACCGTGATATCCAGGGGATGCACTGATATATGGCTCATTGAGAGGATCATCGTTGATGTAAACTTCCCCGCTTGTCACGCGCACGGTTTCGCCCGGAAGTCCGATTACGCGTTTGATATACGGTTCACGGTCCGGATCCGGAGGGTAATGAAAAATGATCACATCACCTCGTCCTGCAGAACCCAATTTATATGCCAACTTATTCACGACGATAAAATCACCCGCATACAACGTAGGCTGCATGCTGATAGATTCGACCCGTATCCGCGCGGAAATGGCGTTGATAGCAAAAAAAAGCAGCAGCGATAGGACAATGGTTTCCGTGACATCGATTACAAAGCGCCGGAAGCCGCTAGATTTGGTTTTGATGGGCTGCGTATCCGCATTTGGATCGACAGCTGGTTCATACAAGTTCATCCGATATCCTCTATAGTCAATTATACAGGTATAGGCGAAAAATCATATAGTATCCTGGTAGTATCTAACAATTCTCTAATTTGGTGATCAAGAAATGATAACAATAGCAGTGCGGGCATCGCCCTAAACCCTTGTATTTTCATATCTCATATTGGGTAGTTGAGCCGAAAATGAGATCTAATTGCTCAAACAGCTGATTGAAGCTGGTGCCCAGCTTCGGAATCCGGGTCTTCATTCAGCAACTGGACCGCGTGGGGGATGACAGGTATTGCTACCTTCAGATTCTCGCACGCTGCCTTGGGGCTCCCAGGCAGATTAATGATGATTGTTCGAGCCCGGATTCCAGCTAATGCACGCGACAACATAGCATGTGGAGTAAGCTGGAGGCTGGCAGCCCGCATTGCCTCGGCTATGCCAGGAGCAGAGCGCGAAATTACCGCCAGTGTTGCCTCGGGTGTGACATCGCGCGGGCTGAAACCAGTGCCCCCGGTCGTTAGCACGAGGTCCACATCCCCAGAATCAGCCCATTCAGCCAATTTACTCTTTATATCTGGAAGCTCATCCGGAACGATTTCCTGATTGGCGACTAGCCATCCTTGCTGTGTAATCAATTTAGCAAGCGCTGGTCCAGACAAATCAGCGCGTTCACCCTGAGAAGAACGATCAGATATCGTAAGTATAGCAGCCCTAATGTTCATGGAGCTATGTACTCGATGAACGGCAATCTACTTCGAATCATCAATATCCTTGCCGTAAGCAAACAAATCTTCCATGTTTTTCCAGCCAAGTGATTCGTAAAACTGGATGGCAGCATGGTTATCCTTGGTAACCAGCAGGTAATAGCGGATACAACCCATAGCGCTGAGTCTGCGCTCAAGTTCGTCCACCAAGCAGCGCGCCACCCCCTGCCTGCGGTACGGCTCAGCGACTGCCAGGTGGTACATCATCCCACGCCGCCCGTCGAAACCGCCAAGGATAGTCCCGATAATCTGGTTATCTGCTTCAGCTAATAGGAAGAGATCCGGATCACGGGCGACCTTCTTTAGAATCTCCTGGGGTTCATCCGAACGGCGGAGGTGAATGCCAGGACCCGCTTGGGACCACAGTTTGTAGACTGCATCATAATCGCGATGAAAATCAAACTGACGCAGCTTCACCTAGCAGTTACTCATCATCCTGCCCGACCAATTCCTTCCAAGGACCGTGAATACCATCTTCTGTCACCCCAAAATAATAGTGATACCCCTCAGGAGAGCGCTGGATTAAATCATATCGTGAGCGCTTATCTTTTTTATCCCGGTTTAACAGGCCAAAATTCCCTTGCCAGGTGATGCTGGCATGGTTAAGGTCGGGCGATAGCTTGTCATACTGTGAGATGGCATACAGCCACAGACGGCGAGCGGATTTGTGAGTTACATTCTGGACTACATTCCCATTACGCAGATCACGTAGTGTAAAAGATTTCGTACCACCCCGGTCAGTTGTCGAAACTACTTCGACACCAGTCTTCGGTGAAAATTCGGTATCATCTTCAACCTTTTCGAGTCGGGCTGGGGAATCACCTATAATCCCTGGCTCAAGGGGTTCTGGTGTACGGGCCAGCTGGCGAGCCGAACCACGTAATACCAGGTCCACGATCTCATCTCGGACTGCCAGGCCTGTTTCGGCTTCGGAGCGGATATAAATCTTGCTGTCATCAACCGCATAAGGCGGGTCTTCACCCCGTGGTACCAAGATACGGACTACTTTATTGGAATCAGTTGTATGCACATCCAATGTACACTGCAAGGGTGGGCTGATTCGGTTGCTGATTTCTTTATCCAGTTCAGCTTTAGCACGGTCTGGTTCATTGAGCCCGGTAACTGGTTTTTTAGGATCAGCATTAAGCCCAACGTAGAGTGTTCCGCCGTTAGTGTTGGCGAAAGCGCAAACATCGGCAATGATCGCATAGCGTTTGCCTCCACGTATCGAAATACCTTCATGGAAATCCTGGACGATATTCGCTCCTTCATCTCGAGCGTTTTGGATGAAATCGTAGGCTTGACCCTGCTGCAGACGATGAGGTTGTGTGCGTGCAAAGTCATTGCTCTTGAAAAGATCAAATAATGCCTCAAAACTGACTTCGGGGATTAATACCTCAGTCGAGCGGTCACCAACCCCCATAATTTTCTTGCGCTGTTGGGTAGATACCATATTGTGGGCATCTGACCCCTGGATACAGTGCATACGGCGCGGGTATTCCGGCTTCGTACCATTGAAGAATCCTGCTGTCGTGCGGCGGCCTTTCTGTTCGAGATCGGTCACTTCCAAAGCGTGTAGGTTGCTATCCTGGGTATATGCGATTTTTGTTTGCCCGCCAAAGGGGAGACCGCGCATCGCAACACCATTACTGGAATTCGCATGGGCAGCGATAACCAATCCGCCTTCTTCAGCAATTCGCCGATAGATTGTCAGAACGTCAGAAGTCGCCCCTACGGTGGCAGACCCATTATCCAGCTGGTCTCGAGGGATATTCAGGTCAATGAGTAGGTGTTCAATATCCCTGACAGATTTATCCGGGTGAAAGATCCCCAAAATATGGAAGCCAAAAGTAGCTGTGAATTCGATACCCGGCAGGATGAGGATCTTTTCCCTAAGCCGACGATACTCTTCTAGTTTGCTGCGCTCGTCCGGCATGAGCCGGTTCAAACCCTCCAAAAACTCCAGCTGTTCGATCTCATCCCGCATCTGGCGATAGCCAGCCACAGTGTTGTGATCGGTAAAGGCGATAATATCCACCCCCCGTGTCTCTGCTTGCTTCAGTATGTCCAGATAAGTGATATTCTTCTGTTGGTAGTCGCTTGAGGCGGGGGTATGAATGTGTAAATCAATAGTGCTCCACTGCTTCGTGGGGAGAGAACGTTTTTTTGTCACGTGTTATTGTCCTAAAACATGTTGTATATAACCCACAAAATCGTCCGGCATGTAGGGTTTCAGAATAAAACCATCCGCCCCAGCATCCTGGCTCTGCTGGGTGTATTCGATACCGGATGACATTAATACGGGTGTGTATTGTAAATTTTCATTCGCCTTCATCCTAGCAAGCACATCAAAGCCACTGTAGTCCCCCAAGTTGACATCAAGGATCACCAGATCGGGATGTTCATACTCAATTGACCAGAGGACTTGCTCTATACCGCCATCAGCTGCATTTACAGCCACCGAATAGCCCTCCAGCTCCAACAAATGTACCAGGAGCGTCAGCATAATCGGATCATCTTCAATCAGCATAACTTTTGACATCTTATTATGTAGACACATCTGGTTCCGTTTTCTTGCGCGGTTTACGCTTTGGTTTAGGCGCTGGCTCTAAGGCAGCCTTTAGGACATCATCAACCGTCTCTGCAAAGACAAAGTTGATCGATTTGCGGACTTCCTCAGGAATATCCTCGATATCAAGCTCATTGCGGGCGGGAAGAATTATCGTCTCGAGGCCGGAACGGTGGGCTGCGAGAACTTTCTCTTTGATACCTCCAACCGGCAGCACCTGACCTCGCAGCGTGATCTCGCCAGTCATTCCTACATTGGGGCGCACTGGGCAGCCACAAAATAGCGAGACCAGAGCAGTTGCCATCGTTACGCCAGCAGAAGGTCCATCTTTAGGCTGGGCACCAGACGGGACATGCAGGTGAACGTCGGTATGCTCGAATACTTTGGGATCCAATTTGAGCTGTTCTGCCCGCGAGCGAACATAGGAATAGGCCGCTTGGGCAGATTCCTGCATAACATTACCTAGCGAACCTGTAATCTGGAAGCCTTTCGTACCTTCCATGCGTGTCGCTTCAATAAAAAGAATATCACCACCAACCGGGGTCCAGGCAAGGCCTGTGGCGACGCCGGGAATCGATGTGCGCTCAGCGATTTCTTCATTGCCAAAGTATTTTTGCCGGCCCAAGAATTCCGTTGCTCGTTCAGGTGTCACTTGGATGGCATCTGTTTTACCTTCTGCAATCCGCGTGACCACTTTACGGCATACGGAACCGATCTCGCGCTCGAGATTTCGCACTCCGGCTTCGCGCGTGTAAGAACGGATGATCTTGCGCAAGGCGTCATCGGTGAAGGAAATTTCTTCAGAGCGTAAACCGTTTTCGCGAATTTGGCGAGGTATCAAATACTGCTGGGCAATGGCACTCTTCTCCCGATCGGTATAACCTGCCAGGTAGATGATCTCCATCCGGTCTCGCAGAGGTCCTGGGACAGTCTCGAGGGAATTGGCGGTGGTGATGAACATCACCTGGGATAGATCGAAAGCTACTTCCAAATAATGGTCACGGAACTCCACGTTTTGCTCGGGGTCGAGAACCTCTAATAATGCGGAGGCCGGGTCACCGTGAAAATCATAGACCAGCTTATCCACCTCATCGAGCATAAAGACCGGGTTGCGGTATTCGACGCGGCGGAGAGCTTGTAATATTCTGCCAGGTAAAGCGCCGATATAAGTACGCCGGTGACCACGGATCTCGGCCTCATCACGCATACCACCCAACGAGATCCGCACAAACTTACGCCCCATTGCATGAGCAATTGAGCGCCCGAGTGACGTTTTCCCTACTCCTGGTGGACCTACGAAACACAAAATGACACCTTCGCGAACGCGGCGGATTTCATCATCTGAATCTGTGGTAAATTCGTCGGTGCGCTCTATGCGCAATTTGCGCACCGCCAAATACTCAAGAATACGTTCCTTGATATCTCCCAATCCGTAATGGTCCTGGTCAAGCACCTCACGTGCATGTGAAATATCGAGGTTATCATCGGTAACAACCGACCAGGGAAGCGATACGAGCCAATCTAGGTATGTGCGGATGACACCATATTCCGCTGCGGCAGCTGGTAATCGAGACAAGCGGTCTAACTCACGCCGGGATTGTTTTTCCGCTTCCTCAGGCATTTCAGCGGCATCAATTTTCTGCCGGAACTCCTCTACCTCGGCAGCCTGCTCATCTCCTTCCCCAAGCTCCTTCTGGATTGCCTTGAGCTGTTCACGGAGGAAATACTCTCGCTGAACATTTTCAATTTCTGAGCGAGCTTCATTCTGTATCTTTAATCCAATCTCAAGGACTTCGATCTCACGGACAAGTATCGAAGCCAACTTCTGCAATTTCTCAGTCGTGGAATCTAGCTCGAGCAAGTTCTGGGCATCGACGAGCTCCATGCGCTGAAAATTTGCGACAGTGTAGGCAGTTTGCAGTGGATCGTCAAGTGCAACAACGGTAGATAACAGCTCGCGGGGGATCGAAGGGATCATTTCAGCAATACGCTCGAATTGATCGCGCGCATTGCGCGCTAATGCTTCGATTTCTGCACCTTCTTCAACGGTTTCGGGGGTCAGTTGAATAGCAGCCTTCAAATAGGGTTCCTGCTGCACATATTCCCCAATGCGGAAACGGGCAATGCCTTGTACAACCAACCGGATAGTGCTGTCAGGTGCTCTGAACAGCCGGTGGACTTGTGCGACAGTTCCAACCTGAAAGAGATCATCTGGAGCAGGAAGTTCCAACTCGGGATTTTGGGAAGCAATCAAACCAATCAAACGGTCTTCACCTGAGACGGCATCATCCACTAATCGAATAGAGCGTTCCTGCCCGATGGTAAGCGGGACAGCGGTTTGTGGGAACACGACCAATCCACGGAGGGGCAAAATTGGCAATTCTGAAGGGATCTCAGAATCTTCGGCTTCGGGACCTTCGGAGAGTTTTTCTTCTTCGAGTGTCTCGCCATCGTGGTCGATCACTTGGGGAATTATCTGATCAAAAAATATTTCTTCCATAGGTTAAATGCTGTAAGCGTGCCTCAATATACGTGCAGAACGGATCGGATTGGTTTTTACACTTCCCTGTCTCAATCTTCGACTTGAATTTTGTGCGGGCGTGCGAAGGGCAAGATCACTTTTAAAAAGCCGTTCTTGTAAAATGCTTCAATATTGTTTGGCTCGACCGGGTGTGGCAATTCCACTTCAGTAACGAACTCACCGAAAGGTACTTCCATTTGGTGGTAGGCACGTTTCTCGGCTGTATCGATACGCACACCACGGATATACAAATAACGGCCATCGAGCATAATGGAGAAATCACTTTCTACCATCCCGGCCACCTCAACCTGCACCACAATGGTGTCTTCCGTATCAAAAACATCCGTTGGTGGGCGCCAGGCATTAGACCGCCAACGCAATCTAACCCGAGCATCTTCAGAACTGTTGTGCGTAACTTCATAAAAAACATGCCGTCCAGGTTCGGAAGGACTTGATTTCAGCTCAACCGTTTGCATCACACTGCTCCTGAAATTCTCTCAGAAACCCTAATAATTATGAAACAATAAACAAGATTAGCCGTCAGTCCAATGCCCTTCGGGCAGCCGCCAGGACTTCTTCATACTCTGGCTCATTCCCTAGAGCTGGCATGTAGGCTGCGTAGCGGACTACATTCTCTCGATCAACAACGAAAATGGCTCGCCGAAGGGTTCGTCTTTCCTTGATCAATACTCCGTAACGCTCACCAAATTCAGCAGTGTAATGGTCAGAGAGCGTGATGACTTGATCAACACCAGCGGCAGCACACCAATCTTTGATCGCATATGGCAAGTCCATGCTGACAGTGAGAATGACCACATCCGACCCTAGTCCCGCTGCTTCCTGGTTGAAACGGCGAGTTTCACGGTCGCAAACCGATGTATGCAGTGACGGTAGAGCGGCGATAATTCGCACTTTTCCGGATGTGCTCGCTAAACCGTGGAAATCTGTCCAATCCACAGTATGGGTAGTAAACTCCGGCGCTCGCTCCCCCGGCTGCACATTATCTCCGATTATCGTAACTTCTTGATCACCAATTTTCAATAACCCTTTACGTTCTATTCTCATCGATATATATCCGTATTATGGTTGATGTATCTTCCCGGATCTATCAATCATTAGCGATAACGATCAACCAGGTCGAGTACATCCATACAATAAATAGGCGCCCCCGGCGGGATTCGAACCCACAACCATCTGCTTAGAAGGCAGGTGCTCTATCCATTGAGCTACAGGGGCATTATCCTAGTCCGCACAAGGACGTATCCCTTTGTACACACGTCTACTTGAAAAGGTCCGCAAAACTGTTTGGGGTGGTTTCCGCAATCTTTCACCCAACTCAATCGCAGAAAGACCGGTATTACCATTAGACAAGAAAATCCTAAAAGCCGCATCGACGAGCGCCGTATGTTCAGTGATGAAGTCATCCTGCTTTGCACAATGTGAAATGAGAACATGCTGCAGGCCATCGACGCGCTGAACTTCTGCGGTTTCCGGATCAATCCAATCTACTTTTTTATCTGATTCAAATTCCTCAAAGGCTTCTTGATGTTCCGGACAGAGAACGCTTCGTAAGTACACTCGCCAGTCCCGGTCATTCTGCCGCCACCAGTCGAAATCAATCCGAAAACAAGTGTCCAGGGATGGTTTTACGATGCTAAAACGCTTTACTTCACTCACTTCCCGCTCCTCTCGAAAGTCTCACTTGGTTGCCTCTGCGTTGATAAAACGGAAATGAAGATCACCAACATGATCAAACCAGGGACGAGATGCTAATAACGCCAGGATTGGTTCCGGAGGGCAGCGGCGGATAATGTTAATTGCGGCGTATAATTCTATTGCATGAACGTGGGCTTGGGGATTTAGTTTTGCCAATTCCTTGACTGTGTTCACAACGATTTGTTCGAACGCGGGTCGTTCTTTTGCGATCTTATCCCAAGCCAAATCAATCGAATCCGGATCGGGAACAGCCACGACCATGCGGTCATCAAAATTCACCGGCACAATCTGTTTTAGCATCGCGAAAACCAAACCCCCATCCGAACCGACCAGTACTGTACGTACCCACTCACGTGTTGTTCGCTGACTATCGCTAAATATAGTCACCTCGCCAGGATTTTGGCCTTGTCGAACACGGATTACGCTACCCGGAATCAACTCGGCTGTTTCATACCACTCTTTCAAACCATACACATAACGCCGGTCACGAACTACCCAAGCTGGGAAACGCTGCCCGCTATCACCATCCACAAAAGCAACCCGGATCCTCGGGGCTTCATACGAGGTAGGGAATAGGTGGGAAACTTTTGCTGATAGAGGTAAAGTCCCCGCCCGCCAATGTGGGTATATCAGTCGCACTTCAACTTCAGCTGGATTCCCAACAACATGGGAAATAATTGACAGTTCATCGTCTAAATCTTCAACCAACTTCAACATCTGATTACTAAGGGTTGAAATATCGTAATCCACTTCATGATAGCGCAAGAAGGATGGCGTCTTCAGAACTTCGGCAGGTTCCAAGCGGCGCAAGAACCACAAGACCTCACCGGCCGGCCCGACTTCGTCGAAGCGCTGATCTTCCTGCAAAACCAAGTCCATAGAAAACTCCAACAGTTTTGAATTGACATTTGATGTCAATTCAACCTGTTCTATCAATGCAGAGGTGGGTAATGGTCCACCGCTGTTCAAATCCAATACAGCTTCGGCTAGGTTGAGGTGACCGATATTCACATCCACAAGGAGCGCCCGCGGGAACCACCGCCCAGCGATACGAACAAAGTCCTCATGCTCTTCGAGACCCGATTCCACGGTAGCGATTAAATGCTCATCGTAACTCTTCAGGACAATATTGGGATTTAGCGAGTCATCATCATCACTTATATCTGGTGGATTATTCAATGCGTGCTCAAGGAGATTTCCGGCATATTCATGCGGATCACCATTATCAAAATCGATCTCAATGACATCGAAATCACCAGTGTCAGGGTTATGCCCTGGTCGCACATTTATCACTTTGCCACGCCGCCAGCTGAGAGCAGGGAAGACTAATATCTGACCAACAGCATACTGCTCTTTGGGAAAATAAATTTCACCCCCCGATAATCGCTGCTCCTCGATAGTCGACTTCTCCCGTTGAATGCGCTCTGCAACCAATGTCTTCACCAGTTCCTGTGAAGTCATTGGTGTCTCTGACTCAAGCAGATAATTATACAGATACTCAATATCCTCGGGCTCAAGCTTAAACGTCGTCCAATAATCCTCTTTCAAAGAAAAACTCATTGTAACCATGAATATAAATGCCTCAAACGCGCTAATATTTCCCAGTGAAAAATCCTGAGACAGGATGGTGAATTACACCAGATCTAATTATACACGAAGTGTTAAAATAATTTGTCTAGGTTGCCATTCGGGAGTGGAAAAATATGTGGCTGTCGAATTATATTGAAATACAACTACTTCGATTTTCAAGTCTACCGCCCTATCTACTCCCCCTCACCCAGATCCCATAGCAATTATTGTTAGAATGACAAACAAAAATCCAGGCCTGGATCATCACACCCCCTTTTTTTCTTTAGTTCCGAATATACAACTCAAGTTTATGATGGTAATTCTATGGCAATATCATTCTGGTCGCGGAATCTGTAATCCCCAGTCTTTGACAAGACCTTATCCACAAATTTTTCGGGAATATCGACCAGAGTATACTGGTCTCTAATCAAGATTTTGCCAATCGTATATCCCGGGATTTTGGCATGGGCGGAAATGGTTCCCACCACATCATTAGGCCGGATGCCGTGCATCCGACCGCGTCTCATACTTAAACGCACCATCCCGGCCTCATGGGAATCCTTCCCGCGGGCTGAATCTTTCCCAGCATATTGTTTCGTCACTGATTTTCGCTTGTCTTCAGGAAAAGCCCGTTTGCCCATTTTGATACGCACATCGTTGATACGCACTTCGTTGATCTGTGCAATCGGGCGCTGTTTTTCTTCGGCGCGGGCCATCTTCAAAGCCGCTGCGGCAATCTTAACCGGATCAGAGCCCTCACGGACTAGTTCCTCAACCATTTCCAATTCGCGTTTGGCACGGCCGCGCTCCAACCACATCTTCATTTCTTTCAACAACTGCGCTTCGCGGTAATCAATAATATCTTTTTCTGTCGGCAACTTCGCCCGACTAATCTTTTGCTTGGTGTGATTTTCAATCCTGCCCAAATGGCGTCTTTCGCCAGGAGTCACCATCGAGATCGCCACACCGGACTTGCCAGCCCGGGCTGTGCGGCCAACTCGGTGAACATAAGGGTCAATCGAATCCGGTAAATCATAGTTGAAAACATGCGAAATATCGTCGATATCCAGCCCGCGGGCGGCTACATCGGTCGCTACCAACACCTGGATGTGGTTCTCTCGAAAGCGATTCAGTACCCGGATGCGGGCATCCTGGGTAAGATCGCCATTCAGGGCTTCAGCCGGAAAACCGCGCAAGGTCAGCAAATTCGCTAACTCGCTGGAAGCAACGCGCGTACGGGTAAAGATCAGGGCGCTAGTAATTTCCTCGACCTCAAATATGCGGGTGAGAGCGGCTAGTTTGTCTTTCTGGTTAACGAGGTAATAACGCTGGTCAACTGTTTCAACCGTCAACTGCTGATGTTCAATCGTGATTGATTTGGGGGTATTCAAATAGCGATCGGCTAGTTTACGGATCGCTTTGGGTAGGGTTGCCGAAAACAAGGCTGTTTGGCGCTTGGCGGGTGTTTCCTGCAAGATGGTTTCAATATCCTCGATAAACCCCATACTGAGCATCTCATCCGCTTCGTCCAACACAACCGTGCAGACGCCATTGAGCTTGAGCACTTTTTGGCGAATTAGGTCTATCAAACGCCCAGGCGTGCCAACCAGGATATCGACCCCGCTATCCAGCCGGCGCTTAGAACGATTGTAAGCTTGACCGCCGTAGACTGCCATCACCTGCACATCCATCTGTTTACCGTAGGCATAGATCGCATCGGCCACCTGCATCGCCAGCTCCCGGGTTGGAGTCACGATCAGGGCTTGGACATGTCGTTGACCGGGCACCAAGTTTTGCAAGATCGGCAAAGCAAAGGCTGCCGTCTTACCGGTGCCGGTTTGGGACTGGGCTATCACATCATGTCCCGCTAACATTAACGGGATAAGCTGGGATTGTACCGGGGTCGGTTGGGTATACCCAAGTTCGACTACGGCTTGCAATAGTTCTGGGCGCAGGTTAAGGGTAGCGAATTCATTCGTCATCAAAATCTCCTCTCGGTGTTTTGATTACTCCTGATCCCGCGCAAAGTTTTTACTACCTTTGCAACATCCCTAGTGGATTGACACAGCCCTTTCGGGCTTTAGTGCGTGTTTTGTCCGCTCATAAGCTAACCCCGCTGCGGCAAGAAAAATGCCCGACCATTAGGCCAGGCAACCATTTGGAATTATCAAAACATTGTTGTTATTCAGTTTTTGTGTTGGCCAATTTACCAACCCCCAGAGTATACCACAGTTTTGCAGGTTAAGAACCGTTTTATACATTCTCGTCTTGGGTATCACTCTAGACGGAATGAAATCTCACAAGGAATTGCAGATGCATAATCTGTTCAAGGAGCCAATGCTCAACTACGGCATAATTCAGCCCGTTTGACTGGGGCTTCTTTCGCTGCCAGTGACATGGTATGTGCTTTTCCACAATGTATATATTGATACTATAGTCGCCAACAATACAAGCAAGTGTTTCTTAACTTTCCCGCTCATGGCAAAAAATTTATCACCCGCAATTTTAACCAATCCCGTCATTTGTCCTCGAGTATAATGACTGCCATATTCAGCATCACCTGAGGCTTTTATTCGCAGCAAACCAATAATATAGAAGTAAGCCAGATAATCAAACAACCAATTTTTGGAGGTTTTGGATGGCCAATTCGAAATGGGAAAAGGTGGCCGTGGTCGTAGGTGAACTCCAAGCGGAAATCATCCGAGGAATGTTAGAAGCACAAGATATTGAAGTCTTATTATTTCAAGAGGGGGCTGGGAAAGTATTTTCTCTAAATGTGGGACCGCTCGGGGAAGTTGAGGTAATGGTTCCCGCGGATAAAAAAGATGAAGCAGCCCAGATTATTGATGAGTATTTCACTCAGGATACGGGGGCTGAGTAAATAAATGACCTTACTAGATCAGGTGAAGTGAAAAATACTTGGGGGGTGTTGCATCGGCAAACGACGTGATCATGGGTAGGTCTGCTGGAGCCAGTCTAATGGATCAACTTGTACGCCTCCAACCCAGACTTCCCAATGTAAATGAGGACCTTCCACACGACCAGTAGCGCCTACCAATCCAATGAGCTGTCCGGGTTCAACTCGCTCACCAACTTCGACAAGTATCTCCGACTGGTGCATATATCCAGAATAGATCCCCCAACCATGATCAATCATGGTCGCATTTCCGCGCACAGTGAGCGGGTCTGCGAAGACAACCGTTCCAGCTGCTGGGGCATAAATCTCCGTCCCTACTTTGCCCACGACATCCAATCCAGTATGGAAAGATGTGTATGGACCGCCGTTATAAGAACGGCGGTTGCCAAACCGTGATGACCAACACTCATTTGTCTCAATACAGTAATCAGCTGATAATGGGGAAGGAATTTCAAATACACCTGACCACATTTTTTCTGTAGTCACTGGTAGGGTTAACGACGTCCATTGGGCAGTCTCGGGTTCAGTCACAGCCGGATCAATCGTTGTGGGATTGACCGTTAGGGGGCGATCATAGGGATAATTTACCGCGGACAGGTATATATTTTGTGTAAAATCAAACTGTGCGTCTGAATCCCCCGTCATAGTTCCTGATATACGCAAAGGATAAAATCCCGGCTCTGTCATCGCGTGGACACCTTGCATAGATACATATTCGCCGGGGTCTGTTTCGAAAAAATTCAACTGGTGATCCATCAACAACCCAGTCAAGCTGAGACCATCTACAGAATCGACATGGATCACGCCCGCCTTGCCCTGTAGCAGCGGTAATTGGTTAAAATGGGCAGCTGTGACTGTACCTGGCAGTGCACTTGGACCACTCCCCGTGGGGGAATCGGTGAGCAGAACATCTCCGGGCAGAATCTCTACGGGAGAAGTCAGCAAGTTGCTGTCAGCGATATCCCACGGATGGATATTATGCAGCACTGCCAATTCAAGCGGTGATTGCCTCGGAGAGAGCATGATTCGCTCGTAACCAACTGTACTCATTTCACTTTCAGGAACAACGAGATCATATCCTACATACAGCTCAGCTGGGCTAACGAAATGATTTAATCGCGCTAACATTTGCTCCGGAATTTGATAGCGTCGCGAAAGGCTTCGCAGCGTCTCACCGAAGGGTATTTCTTGAGTTGTTAAGGCGCCCTGGATCCCTTCTAAGCCGGGTATTATCAACTGTTGTTCGGCATACAATTGCCCTGCATCGGAGATATTATTCACCTGCATTAGTTCATCGATGTCTACACCGAATCGCTGGGAAATCGCCCACAGCGAATCACCTGCTTGGACAATATAAACGGGACCTGGTGAGGGCTGATCTTGACTATAAACAGAGCCTTCAGGAACTGCAGCGATGAAGGAAAACATGATCATCCCGATGAAGATATAAGGCAACTTCTTACTTTTCATTATCAATGCTTAAACTTTCAATCATGACACGCTCACTCACCCGGAAGTCAGCGATCCGCTGCACGGCGATCTCTAATACATACATGGCAGGTCGGGCTGGTAAATAGAACGGACGCCAACGCCGAGCCAGTTGAACGTCTACAACTTCTTGGTTGCTGTCAATCCAGACAATAGATAGATCGAAAAAGACTCCCAACATATGGATTGCAGTATCGAAACGGGTTTCCTTCTCATACCTTAACAGCAGGCCGAGTTCCATTGGCATGGACTTTCGAAACGTTAAACCTCGTAAGCGACAGAAGAATGAAGCACAATCAACTGCCAATAATTGTGTTCGGAGCGGACGGTCGATGTTCTGAATTCTTAAATTAGTACCACTCATAGATATATTCTTCTGTCAAAAATAAAAGGCTATCCCTTGGTAGCCTTTTATGACGCAACCAGATTAATTTTACCCCATTTCATATAAGGTGTCTGGTAATAATTATTATTAGATGATTAGCGACGATATTAACTGAGAGATCCCCCGAGTATGTTTCGATGTACAAAGATTCTAAACCTGAACTCCAAGGACGCGCTGAACACTAGCAACCAAATCACTAGGGCTAAAAGGTTTAGAGATATAGTCATCCACACGAGCAATTTTCAATCCCAAAACTTTATCAATGCTCTGCGCTTTTGCAGTGATTACTATAACCGGGATATGACGTGTATTTTCCCCTGATTTGATATGCTGGTATACATCCCAACCATCCATATCTGGCATCATTAAATCTAACAGCACAAGGTCTGGAGTAAATTGTTGAATCAATGATAAACCTTCTACACCGCCATGAGCCCCGATAACATTATAGCCCTTCCGGCTGAGGATCAAGCGAACTAAATCGATCATTTCCGGCTCATCTTCAACATAGAGTACGATTTTTCTCTCATCATCCATAATTGCCTCCGGTGTTCACACCGGTATTATTGACGGGTCATCCGCATGAGTGTGATTATATCGTAGCTAACCTTAGCTTATGCAAAAGTAAAAACCAGTATCGGGTTCAGGCAACCAAGCTGTGCTGGCCTGCGCCCTTGTCACTGAATTGCCGCTCGACTATAATCTGCCAAGAGCTTGGACAAGTGCTACAAGTCTTGCGTAATTTATCTTTGCGCGTCTAGGTTCGCAGATAATCAGTCCAGTTATATCCCTTTTGCTGTACCCATGTGAGGCTAGCTAATGATTGACGTAAACAATTTACGCAAAGGTGTTACTTTCGAGTTGGATAATTCGCTTTATAAAGTTATGGATTACGAACATTACAAACCGGGACGTGGTAAGGCTACTATCCGGATCAAAGCTCGCAACTTGCGTACTGGAACTATACTCGAGAAATCATTTATTTCCGGAGACCGCGTCGAAGATGTGCGTCTTGATTACCAACATGTGCAATTTCTATACCATGATGGCGAGCTATATCACTTCATGAATACGGAGACGTATGAACAACCAGCATTAACCACAGAAGCCGTCGGAGATTATGCTCTTTACCTAAAAGAGAATCTGGATGTCAAATTGACCTTTTACTATGGTGAAGCTCTCGACATAGAGCTTCCCATCACGGTTGAATTAGAGGTCGTTGAGGCTGGCGTTTCGGTGCGCGGCGACACAGCGACTGGCGTGACAAAGAAAGTAAAAACTGAGACAGGACTGGAAGTACAAGTTCCGAATTTTATAGAATCTGGCGACACTATTAAAGTCGATACGCGTACTGGGACTTACGTTACGCGGGTTTAGAATCCACCAGCCAATATATCAGATGCGTACACCTGCCGGAAAGGAATGTAGCTTTTTTTATGGGGATTATTATCGCGGCCGCAACAACGAAGAATGCCGAATGCTAAAAGATGCTACACCAACATTAGAGTGGAAACCGACCTATTGTACTGATTGCCCGGTGCCAGATATCCAGATGGCCAATGCTTGCGAATTCATGAAGCTAGCCCCAAAACTCATTCGTTCATTCCCATTTACGAAACAGCGCGTTCAAGTGAATACCAGTTGTGTTGAAACCAAACTCCGAGGTTTCGATCCTCATATTGGCTGTGGGAAATGTCATAAACTACCTCCCATTTTCACTGAGTAAAATTCATTACTAGGACACTATCGTGCCTACTACACTGCTGATTGACCTGGATGGTACGCTACTACTCAACCCGATGGAGACGTTTATTCCGGCGTATCTAAAGAAACTATCAGAGCACCTCAGCAATTATGTTGAGCCAAGCGCGACTGTTAAACAGCTGCTGCGGGCTACTGCGCAGATGGCTCAAAATAAGCGTCCCGATTGCACGCTTAAAGAGATCTTCGATTCACTTTTCTATCCTGCTTTAAATATCAGGCAGGAAGATGTAGGAGAAGCTATCGATGAATTTTATCGAGAGATATTTCCTGACCTTAAGCAGCTAACCAAACCACGTCCTGGGGGGGTGGAATTTGTCGAAGAAGCGATCGCCCGAGGTTATAGAATCGCCATCGCTACAAACCCCTTATTCCCGGAAACAGCCATCAAACAGCGTATGAAATGGGCGGAATTGCCAGATGATGGCTATCCATTCATGCTTGTACCGTCCTACGAAACCTTCCATTACGCGAAACCAGACCCAGCTTATTTGGCAGAATTGATGGCAAAAATCGGTTGGCCAGATGGTGCTGTCGTCATGATCGGAGATGATGCAACGGCCGATATCCCACCCGCTATGGGCTTGGGTTTGGACGCATATTGGACGGCTGTAGATGGCAAAGAACCGGAAGGAAAACATATTGGAGCAATCGGGAAAGGCGACATCGCAAAATTTTACGATTGGTTTGACAAAAATGAAATCGAATCCTGTCAACCAGACTATAACACCCCAGAAGCACTGCTCGCCATTTTACGCAGCACTCCGGCAGCTTTGGATAGCTTCTGCCGGGAATTAGATGAAGAGTTATTAATTAAGAAACCAGGACCAAATGAATGGAGCCAAACAGAGGTTCTGTGTCATTTACGGGATGTTGAAGCAGAGGTAAATCTCGAGCGGGTTGATAGAGTCCTCCATGAATATAATCCATTCATCATTGGGCAAGATACTGACCCATGGGCACAGCAGAGAAATTACATCTGTCAAGATGGATTGCATGCACTTAGAACTTTCACTGAGTTACGTATAATGCTGGTAGAACATTTAGAACAAATTACCGCTAAGGAATGGGATCGACCTGCCCGGCATACTATTATAGGGCCGACGAACCTGCAAGAGTTAATCCGAATAATCACCTCTCACGACCGCATTCACATCAAGCAGTCCCTGGATATCCGCGGAATGATCGCGTAAGGCCCCATGGACTAGCATACTCCTACGCTGATCAATTCAGTTCGCGGCTGGATTTGTACCGCAAAGTTTTTCCTGTGAGCGACAAATCATGCCTTAGCTAGTCTAACATCAGCCCAGCTCTGTAAGCGGATAAATTTGACCCAACTATTGGAAATTACTACCTTATGAATGGCAAAGAGTGGTATAGTTTACCAATGAACCATCAGCATCTTATGTAGATAATATGAAATGGAGGAGGAGAAGATGCCGAACAGAGTAGTTATTACCGGTTTAGGTTGTATCAGCCCTATCGGTAATGACGTTGAGACAACATGGCGCAATATCGTTGCTGGAAAATCTGGGGCTGGCCTGATAACGCGTTTCAATACCGAAGATTTTAAAGTGCGTATCGCTGCAGAGGTCAAGGGGTTCGATGGCGGTGCTGTTTTTGGTGTAAAAAATGCCCGGCGGATGGATCTTTATACTCAGTTCGCATTAGTTGCGGCTCTCCAAGCGCAAGAAGATGCTGCGCTCGAGATACATGACGGGAACCGGGACCGGATCGGTGTGGTGGTCGGTACGGGAATCGGCGGTATGAACACGATGAGCGAACAAGTGGATGTTTACAATGCCAGAGGAGCAGCAAGAGTAAGTCCATTTTTAGTGCCAATGATGATCCCCGATACTGGTGCAGCTACGATCAGCATCCAACTAGGATTGCGAGGCCCGAGTATGGCAATTGTGACTGCGTGTGCAACAGGGACGAATGCAGTGGGTGAAGCAGCAGAGATCATCCGGCGTGGCGCAGTGGACGTAATGTTCGCCGGAGGCTCAGAAGCCGCGGTCGTACCGATTGCCGTGGCAGGGCTGGCAAATATGACTGCCCTCTCGACGCGCAACGACGAACCTGAACGGGCATCGCGCCCCTTCGATAAGGATCGAGATGGATTTGTAATGGGTGAAGGGGCAGCAATATTGATCCTGGAATCTTACCAGCACGCTGTGGATCGGAAAGCAAAAATACTGGCGGAAATAGTCGGCTATGGGAGCAACAGCGATGCATTTCACATCTCCGCGCCCGCACCTGATGGTGAAGGAGCAATATTGTGTATGCGCCAAGCATTAGACAGCGCTGGGCTAGGCGTAGATGACATTGACTACATTAACGCCCACGGAACCAGCACACCTTTAAACGATGCCAGCGAAACGATTGCAATCAAGAGAACATTTGGCGAGCGAGCCTACAATGTTCCAATCTCTTCAACCAAATCCATGACCGGTCATTTAATGGGCTCATCAGGCGCCTTGGAAGCATTGTTTTGTGTGAAGGCTCTCGAGAATGGTGTGATCCCACCGACGATTAATTACGAAACACCGGATGAGACCTGTGACTTGGATTACGTACCGAATGAGCCACGGCTAGCCGACATGGAATTTGTCATGTCAAATTCCTTTGGCTTCGGTGGTCACAATGCCACGATCATATTAAGACGGAGCGGGGATAAATCAAAACAATGAGCTACGCTCACATCACCGGGTGGGGCATGGCCGTACCCAAAAAAGTGCTAGACAACCAAGCAATCGCGCAAATGGTTGAAACCACCGATGAGTGGATCGTTTCGCGGACCGGAATTCGCGAGCGCAGGATCGCCCAGGAAGATGAGACGACCGCATCATTGGCGACTCAGGCAGCATTGAATGCATTAGAAATCGCCAATCTGCTCCCGGCAAGTGTAGATTTGATTATCGTAGCAACTTCATCCCCGGAACACACCTTCCCTTCAACTGCCAGTCTGGTTCAGGACCGTATTGGCGCTTACCGTGCCGGGGCTTATGATCTATCAGCAGCATGCAGCGGATTTATTTTTGGATTGAACACAGCTAACCAGGCGATCCGGTCCGGCGAGGTACACAATATCCTCGTCATCGGAGCGGAAACCCTAACCAGATTTGTAAATTGGAAAGACCGCAACACCTGCATCCTATTCGGCGATGGTGCCGGGGCATTCGTTTTACAGAGCAGCGAAATTCCCGGTGGTATCATGTCTGGGGTAACGCGGTCAGATGGTTCAGGCGGAGATTTGCTGATCTTACCGGCAGGCGGCAGTTTCATGCCTGCCAACTTCGATACGGTCCACAACGAACTGCACTATCTCCAGATGAGTGGGCGTGAAGTTTTTAGATTTGCGACAAAAGTCATGGCCAGCGCCACTCAAGAAGCATTGCGAGCCGCAAAGCTATCAATCGATGATGTGAAATTAATAATCCCCCACCAAGCGAATCAACGCATCATTAAATCAGCCGCTCGAAAACTACACGTCTCCATGGACCGCGTAATGGTTAACGTTGACACCTATGGAAACACATCCACGGCTTCTATCCCAATTGCGACATGCGAAGCGATCAATTCAGGACGTATTGCACCCGGAGATAAAGTTGTCTTTGTTGGGTTCGGCGCGGGATTAACGTGGGGGGCAACGGTCGCACAGTGGAGCGGTCCCATGGTACCCAGGCCCCTTTTCCTGCCAACTCACTACCGGTTCTTGGCACGCTTGCGCTCCCTTCTGCTACGACTTACCCGCCGTATCGAAGGTGTGATTTGGGGCCGGATAGAATAATCAGCCTCTCTCCTTACGCAGTTCAAACAATTAAATAGTTGAACCGTTGATCAAGTTAGGGATTTACAATGCATCAACGTAAGATATATTTATGATAAAAAGCTGCAAAATAATATAAATGTTAGAAAGCCGTAAGAATCTAGTATTTCAACTATATCTTACTTCCAGATAGCAAATTAGATTGGTATAATCTTGGTGCGAAATACGGTACATTTTTAAAAAATTATTGGAGGTGTCAGTGAATCCTTCACGAAGCAGATCATCCATCATCTACCTGCTGCTGTTTGTTGCTATTATTGTAATGGTAGTTTATAACTTCCAGCAGCAGTCTACAACCACAGATATCCTGGCGATTAACCAGGTCGCGGCCGACATCCAGAAAGGGGTAGTCGAACGCATTGTTGAGGATGAAAATAGATTACAGGTCATTTACGATAACGGAACAGAAAGCAGCTCCCAAAAAGAAATCGGGGCAACGTTAGTAGAACAGTTGCTAGCGTTGGGAGTAACATCTGATCAACTAAATTCAGATAACATCACGATTGAAGTAAAAGCACCCAGCGCTTGGTTAGGTATCGCAACAGCCCTAGGTTATATCCTGCCCTTCATCATCCTGGCAGGTGTTTTCTGGTTCGTATTCCGGCAAGCGCAAGGCAGTAATAATGCGGCGATGTCTTTTGGTAAATCACGTGCGCGTATGTTCACCGGGGACCAACCAACGGTTACATTCGAAGATGTCGCAGGTGTTGAGGAAGCGAAAGAAGAGCTTCAAGAAGTGGTTGAATTCCTTGGTGAACCCGAAAAATTCATCGCATTAGGAGCGCGGATACCAAAAGGTGTGCTGTTGGTCGGCGCACCTGGGACTGGAAAGACCTTACTCGCTAAAGCCGTTAGTGGTGAGGCGGGGGTGCCTTTCTTCTCTATCTCTGGTTCAGAGTTTGTTGAGATGTTCGTAGGTGTCGGAGCCAGTCGTGTTCGCGACCTGTTCGAACAAGCAAAACGACACTCCCCCTGCATCGTTTTCGTTGATGAGATCGATGCTGTCGGTCGCCAGCGTGGCGCCGGTCTTGGGGGTAGTCACGATGAGCGAGAGCAAACACTCAACCAGATGCTGGTAGAGATGGATGGTTTTGATACCGACACGAATGTAATCATTGTCGCCGCGACCAACCGACCTGACATCTTGGACCCCGCCCTGTTGCGTCCAGGCCGATTTGACCGGCGCGTTATCCTCGACCGACCAGACATGCGCGGCCGCGAGGCGATCCTAAAAGTGCACGTTAAAGGGAAGCCTTTAGCTCCCGATTTGGATCTGGGTGTAGTGGCCCGTTCCACACCTGGCTTTGTTGGAGCAGACATCGAGAACCTGGTAAACGAAGCCGCAATTCTTGCCGCCCGCCGCAACAAGAAAGTGATCGGCCAATCCGAAATGCAAGAATCCATCGAACGCGTGATCGCTGGTCCAGAACGCAAGAGCCGGTTGATCAGTGAAGAAGAAAAACGCATTGTTGCCTACCACGAAGCCGGTCATGCAGTTGTAATGAATTCATTACCGCAAGCGGATCCAGTGCACAAAGTCTCGATCATCGCCCGCGGTATGGCAGGGGGCTATACACTTGCCTTGCCTGCAGACGACCGCACCCTGATGGCGCGCAAGAAGATGCTCGCAGATATGATCGGCCTTATGGGTGGCCGGGCAGCTGAAGAGCTTGTCTTCGACGATATCACTTCGGGGGCTTCGAATGACCTGGAGCGAGTTACACGCTTAGCCCGCTCAATGGTCACTCGCTTAGGTATGAGCGAAGCGCTTGGTCCCCTCGTATACGGGCAAAAGGATGAACTTATCTTCTTAGGCCGTGAAATCTCTGAGCAGCGCGATTACTCTGATGCAGTTGCAGAGCAAATCGATAAGGAAGTACGATCGATCGTTAACGAAGTCCACACTCGCGCGCGCCAGATCCTTGAAAAATACCATGACCGGCTAGTAGCAGTGGCTGAGCGATTGCTGGAAGTGGAAACTATAACGCGAGAAGAATTTGAGAGCATTTTCCCGCCACCCGAACCGAAGACGAGCGGTACACCAGTGCCCCTAGCAGTCTAGAAATACAAAAGAAATCCGAGACACATCAACGGTGGAGAACCTGATATAGGTTCTCCACCAATTTTTTACCTCAATCCTACCGACCAAAGAACTTATGGGGTTATCATTTCGAGAATATCATTATCCCGCGTTGAGTGTCATTGACATAAGCTAACCTCCCCGAGGCTATCGAGCCGCCATCGAGAGAGCTGCCTTTTATCAGATCCCAAATGCGGGATTGGTTATCATTAACGGACCTGATCCCTATTGATTTCCTTCATCGGCAAACCACAAATAACCTCGCTGAGCTGGCTGACGATCAAGCCATCATAACCATCCTCTGCAATCCCCAAGGTCGCATGCTGGATGTTTTGACAGTCTACGAAACCGGCAGTCATCTGCATGTGCTCACACTACCAGACAGAGACTAGGAAACCACTACGTTCTTTAATAACCGCATCTTCTTCATCGACAAAGTGAAAGTAGAGAATGAGTCTGCCGCAGTTCTCCAATACCAAGTCCATGGACCTCACCTGGCGAAAATATTGGCAGCATCGAGTGCAGGAGATGGACAGTAAAATCACACCCGAACTCAAATCACAATCGTAGGTTACGAAGTGACTATCATCGGGTGGACCGGTGGGAAGGACAACAATGTCCGGTTGGTTGCACCAGCTCAGGCAAAAACAGCGTTAGCGACTTTGCTCAGCGAACATGGGGTTGAGGATATGAGTTCGCGAACCCATGAAATCTTGCAGGTGGAGACCAGTATCGGTTCGGCAAAAAGAGAGCTGAGCGAGGAATATACTCCCTTGGAAATTGGGTCTAGCAGATTTCGTTGCCCGAAACAAGGGCTGGTGTACAGGACAAGAAGTGCTCGCCAGACAACTGAGCTATGACAAAATAACCTGGCACTTGGTGGGATTTAAGTTGGAGACTGAGCCAGGAAATCATCGGAAGCTCAAATTCGAAGGGGGAAACATTGGGCAGATGACTACAACAGTGAACTCACCACGGTTTGGTCACATCGGTTTAGCAGTGGTACGGCAACCATATCATGAAATTGGCTCCTCAACGGAACTATTCGATAGAAACAGTGGTACATTTATCCAGGCAAGAGTAGTCGCGCTGCCATTTGAAATTTAGTCCCCATCCTCAAACTCAGCAATTACATCATTTACCGGCAGTATCCATTGACCCCGATTAGGGCTATCGGTTTTCCCAACGCGTCTCAGTAGATATGGTGATTCGATATGTGATCCGCAACTGTCCAGTGTGGCGAGATTATTAAGTATATTTCACTGTTATTTAGTTTTTATTAATAAACTGTTGACATTATTAAACTTTCATGTATAATTATATTGATATTAATTATTGTATAATGAACTTCGAATACACAACAACAACCATCCAGGATATATCAACAGGGAGTTGACAAAATGGAGAACGAAGAACGATTACAAATATTAAATATGATCGCTGATAATAAAGTAACTGCCAGCGATGGTGTGCAGCTGCTGGAGGCGCTGGGTGAAGTAAATCCGATAAAGCCCTTGGCCGTAAAAAGTCACTCGGAGGGAGGCTGGTTAAAGATCATCATCACTGACCTTGTGACAGGCAACATCAAGACTACGGTCAATATCCCTCTGCGTTTGGTTGAATGGGGCTTTGGTATCAGCTCACGTTATACGGATGAACTACGGAATGTGGATATGACAGAATTATACGCACTCTTGGATTCGGACCTGCACGGAAAAATCTTGGAAGTGATTGATGAGGAAGATGGCGAAAAAGTTGAGATTTTCGTCGAATAATCCCTGCTGAAACACCTAGTCTCTACCATTTTCCATTGGCAATAAGTTCCAAAAGTACACGACGCCTGTGACCAGGTCAATTGATCGCAGGCGTTTCATAATTAGAAAAAGCCAGTGATATACTTCCACCATGGCGGACAGGAAAATTTTCTCTGGTAAGAAAGCGCTTGTGACAGGTTCTGGCAGAGGGATCGGGAGGGCTATAGCTCTGCATTTCGCTCATTTGGGGGCGGATGTAATTATCAACTACTTCCGACACCGGGAGCCAGCTGATCAAATAGCAGGGGAGATCACTGCTCTGGGGCGTAAATCGATGGTCGTGAAAGCCAATATCGGGGAGATATCCCAGCTGGAGAGCCTTTTCGCGATTGTCGAAAGCGAATTTGGGAGCCTGAATTTTTTTATCCACAATGCGGCATCGGGGTACAACCGTCCGGTGCTCGAACAAAAACCGAAGGGCTGGGATTGGACGATGAACATAAACGCCCGTTCCCTCTTATTCGGCGCGCAGTATGCAGCACCCTTGATGGAGAAAGCTGGCGGTGGAGCCATCGTGAGCATTTCAAGCCCCGGATCAACGCGCGTGCTTCCAGATTATGTCGTCGTTGGAGCTAGCAAGGCGGCAATCGAATCGATCACGCGCTACTTGGCAGTGGAGCTGTCGTCGAAAAATATCGTTGTTAATGCAGTATCTCCGGGGGTCGTGCTCACAGAAGCCCTGCAGCATTTCAGCTCGATCCGTTCAGATGAGGACCTCATTGAACGGGCTGTTGCGCACACTCCTGCCGGGCGTTTATTAATGGCCGAAGAAATAGCTGAGATCACGGCTTTCTTATGTTCACCAGCTGCGAATATGATCCGCGGGCAGGTCATTTATGTTGATGGTGGGGCGACTTTATTAGGACCAGGTGTAATTAAATACCCAGCAAATCCGGTTAAGTAATATGGTAATGGATATGTCTGTTGCCTGTGGCACAAGACATATCCATACTTAGATTACCCAGAAATTTATTCGTCAGCGGCTGTAACGCCCCATCAACGCCCCCTCAGCCAAAATATGACCCTGCATAGCTTTTTCAAGTTCATCTCGACCAACCCCTGCTGGTAAATCTAATGTCATGTCCAACGCATACATGCGAAAATAGTATCGATGTGGTTTCCCAGCAGGTGGACAGGGGCCTCCATAACCAGTGCGCCGGAAGTCGTTCTTCCCTTCCACAGCCAAACCTTGAACGGCTTCGGGAAGCGCACTTTCACGGGCTGGGATATCATAGATCAGCCAATGCACCCAAGTTCCCAGCGGCGCGTCCGGATCATCTACAATGAGAGCATAGCTAACGGTCCCGATGGGTACGCCAGTCCAACGGAGCGCAGGGGATATATTATCACCGTCACAAGTATACTTTTGAGGAATGGTGTTGCCATCCCGAAAGGCTTGAGAATCAACCACTAACTTCATCTTGTCACCTCCTTCTATTTGCGAACCGTATAGCGTAACTTGGCAGCCAGCAAATTAGAAGAATAAGACAGCAACACTCAGCCGATTGTTTATTCGGATTATCACGGTAAACTCAAAAATCTCACCAGCGATACTCGCTGAAGAACACCTGCTGCATTATTAGCGGGGGATTTATACACCGATGAGAATCGCACGCGCAGGCGCTCCTTCAACACCTATGAGATTGAGGGGCAGGCAGTAAAGAGTATAGCGCCCCTGGGAGACCTCCGTCATATCTAAACCTTCGACGATAACAGTACCAGCCTGTAGCAGTATCTGGTGTGTATCAACAAGATTATCAAACGGTGCGATTGAGAAGTAATCTATACCGATTAACTTCACACCACGGTTGACAAGGTATTGGGCGCCATCCGCGCTCACGGCAACAAAATCTGTGTGGAAACGCGGCGGAGTGCGGTGCCAGAGCTGTGAGTTTGTCGTCTTAAAAATGATACGGCGGGTTCTAGGGGGAATTTCCGCTTCCTCGAGGACCTTTGCGGTGATCAAATCTACAGACGGTAGTTCCAAGACGTAAACCCGGCCGGTGAGCACCTTGAGCGAGATGTCTTCAACTAATGATCCATTTTTCAAGAAATGCCACGGCGCATCGATATGCGTGCCGGTATGTGCGCCAATCGCTAATCGCGTGACGTTAACAACCTCCCCTTTTTCCATTTTCGAGACGCGTTCAATTGTTATGGTTGGATCACCCGGCCAGGTGGGCAATTCGGGAGAAATTGGTAATGAAACATCATATATATGCATGGATCTCCTCCGCTATTTAAAATCAGTATAGCGTAGGGGAGCTTAAAAATCAACAATTTTATCGATGCGGAGCTCTTATACAGCCATAGAGGAACAATACCGGTCCATGGCGATCCTTAACTAGCTTAGATAATCTTCGGCCGTCAAGATTACTTTTTTGACCGTATATTGGTCAAGAGCACGCCGATCGATTGTTACTCCTAACCCAGGCTCTAGAGGGACTGTGATGGAACTGTCAGAATTCAAAGTAAAGCGCTCGTTGGTAATATCCTGCCGGTAATACCTATTGGAAGCAGATATATCACCCGGCAGCGTGAAACCTGGGAGTGAAGCCAAGGCAAGGCTTGCCGCACGGCCCACCCCAGTCTCGAGCATCCCACCACACCAGACAGGTATTCCCTTGGATCGGCATAAATCGTGGATCTTGACCGCATTCGTGAGACCTCCAACTCTTCCAACTTTAATGTTGACTATCCTACAAGCGTTCATCTCCAGCGCCTGTCTGGCATGGCGTAGGGAGACAATGCTCTCATCCAAACAGATAGGAGTCCTGAAGTTGGACTGTAAAGTGCGATGGTCCCATAAATCATCTTCCGCCAATGGCTGCTCAATCAAGAGCAAATCCATATCATCCAAAGGCAGCAGGGATTGGGCAGTATCCAGAGTGTAAGCGGAATTGGCATCGACCTGCAGTAGGATATCTGGATAAGCAAGCCGCACGGCACCCGTATCACCCACGTCACGCCCAGGTTTGATCTTTACCTTAATCCGCTGATAGCCATCGGCGAGATACGCAGTTACCACATCCACCAATTCCTCGGGACAGCTCTGTAACCCCACCGAGACTCCGACTGGCACTGTCTTCTGCTTACCGTCTAACATTGTCTGTAGAGAGACCTTTTCCATTTTTCCTGCTAGGTCCCACAAAGCCATTTCTAGCCCAGCTTTCGCCATCGGATGGCCGCGAATTGGGCTTACCAGGTCCAGTAGATCCAAGGGGGATGAAAAATCCACGCCGAATACCAATGGAGCGATAAACTCCCGCAAGATGTGCCATGCAGTACCGCTGGTTTCATAGGCGTATCCAGGGTCGCGATCGGCGACACATTCACCAAAACCGCTTATACCTTCAGAAAAAGCTTCGATGAGCAGCGATTCTCGTTCCTCCGCCCGGCCAAAGGAAGTTTCAAACGGGGAGACCAACGGCATACTCAGGTGATGTATCGTCAGCTTGGTGATCTTCATAATGTACTTTCTCCATGACTTAGCACATAGAAACTGCGGGGATGGTTTCCAGCGAGATGAACGAAATCGGTTACCAAATAGCCAGCTGCAAATAAACCGATAAAGATTTTACGGGTATGGTCACGCCAAACAGTAGCCAAATCGGGCGACTGAGCGCAAAGTTCGGGGAAGCGTGCCGGAATCTCCACTAACAGCAAATTAGCGTCCCCAATTCGAATATCTAACAAATTATCCTGCGAAGGGATTACCAATCCATCAAGTCCAAAACTTACTCGATTTACCACCTGCGCACCCGAAGCTGAGTAATGAGCGAAATCCAATTTCCGACGCACCTGCCGACTCAACCGTCTTTCAACCCGGCGGGTGTTCACCCACCAATCCACTCGGAAGCGATCGGTAGCCATACCGGCATTGAGTTCATCGCGCAGCTCGCCATAGTAATCCTGATGGTATGTATTACAAACCGCACCCAGTTTCGCAATGTTCAGCTTGGCATTCCTGCTTTGCAAGGGATCGAATGTCCAAATGATCCGATCAATACCTTGCTTGCGTACGAGCTGCCACTGAGCCCGTTTCAGCAGGAAGCCTACACCCTGATCGCGGGCTGATGGGAGTACACCAAGCATGTGAGAGACGTGTAATAAACGTGGACCGTCAGGTGTATCATAGAAACCCGGGAACCCGAATACAAACCCAATAATTGTACTGTCCTCTGCACTCTCCTGATTTGGGTAGGCACCAATCAAGACACCACCATTGTGAACCGCAGCTATTAAGAGATGAGCGGGGACAACCGAGGTTCCATCCCCAGACCAAACCACAAGCTGCAGCTCTTCAACCGCCCGCATATCGCTTGGGTTATCAAGTATTCGTAACGAGATATCCACATTTACCTACTTTCGACGTGGGCGGCGCAAGCCACCCCAAAATAATGCCCGCCAATTTTCGTGTTTTAGATATTCCATTTGGGTAGACATTCGCGCTGGCATTAAGTTTAATACGTGTGGAATGGTATCCAACGTACAGGTACGGTTGGTTGCCAGATAATCCAGCCAGTAAACTGAAACTGGCAATCCAGGAAAAATCGATTCAAGTGTAACAGTCATCCACCGCATATAAGGCGGGCGTACCGACAGTATCCGATGGTGGTCCCCGGTTGCCTCCATTACCAGTTCAACAACTTGCTGCAGAGTCAAATATTCAGGACCGCCAAGTTCTATAGTCAAATTGCGAGTATCGTCTTCGTCGAGAGCCCAGGTGAGACAGGTTGCTATATCCTCTACCCACAGCGGCTGCAGCAAGGTGCTCCCGTCACCAGGAACGGGAAAGACGAATGGAACCCCGGCGAGGATGCGGGCGATACCAGTCGTGAAACCATCACCGCGGCCAAAGATAACCGCGGTCCGTAGGATAGTGTAGTCGATACCACTGCGGCGAATGAACTCTTCAGCAATCGCCTTGGCTTTAAAAATGGGGTAGGCAGAGGAACGGTCGGCTCCGAGATGGCTGACTGTCAGAAACCGGTTAACACCAGCATCGCGGGCGGCAGAGATGACATTCCGGGTGCCTTGAATATCTACTGCCTCCAAATCCCCGTATGCTCCGCGACGTTCGACACCAGCTAAATGATAGACGGTTTCCACACCGACCATCGCGGCCCGTAAACCGCGCTCATCATTCAAGGAGCTCACTGCCACTTCGACAGAGATACCCTTTGGCAAATCGGGGGAATCGGGCGAAGGTCGGACTAAGGTGCGCACCTGCCACTCATTCTCGACCAGGCTGCGAATCAATGCCTTGCCAATAAAACCAGTGCCCCCAGTTACAAGAATCATTGCTCGTGCATTATAGCACGTGACTTTCCTGACAGCATTTTGGCGAAACGCACCAGTTCACAGGCAGCCTTCCGCATACATGGGACATGGTTATTCAATTCATATAGTACAAACCATAGAAAAACTATAATCCCGACATAGTCTGTCTACGAGTACCCATAGGAGTGAAGAAATACGATGGATTCCAAAAACCATATCGACTAGAAGATTACCTTGCGTCCAGGACTACCGAGGGATACCTATTCATGCTTTAAGATAGCTGCAGAGGCCTTGTTTGATTTTATCTGCCGCAGCGGACAAAGCGAGAGTTCAGCACCCCCACAATTATCCGATTACAACAGAATGCGGGGGGATTTCGGTTCACTTTACTCTCATCTGCAAGATACTGGGGAATATTTTTGGGTTGCGGCTAGTGCTGATGAGCTGATTGGTTACGCCCGCTCAACGCTGCGGGATGGCGTTTTGGAACTGACTGATTTCTTCCTCTGACCGAATGAACAAGCCCGGGGAGTTGGTAAAGCACTGCTTGAACACGCTTTCCCACGCGGACATCACCAGCAAAGATTAATTATCGCCACGCTGGATCAACGCGCCCAAGCTCGCTATTTTAAGGCTGGGGCTTACCCTGTAACACTGGTCTACACATTCGGTGGAACCCAACACGTAAACAATGTCATCTCAGACCTGGACTTTGAACCGATCCAAGCAACCCCGAATACCCTCGAATCGCTAGTCAAAATAGATTCAGTGCTATTGGGACACCGACGGGATGAAGATCACGAGTGGCTGTTGGAAACCGTCAGGGATACTTATACATGCGGCGCGGCGAGGTACTTGGATATGGTTACCAAGGGCATTTTAATGGACCATTCGCGCTCCCAGATGAAAACTATTTCCTGGTTGTTCTTAACCACACAGAAAACGAAGCCGCCGCGCAGGAGCAGGATTTTGAAATCGATATCCCACTCGCAAACCGGGTAGCCGTGGACCATATGCTGCGGCGAGGGCATCAGATCAGCCCATTCATTGCCATATTCATGGCAGACGCCACCCATGCCCAATTCAAAAAGTATATTCTCACGAGTCCCCCTTTCTTCATATTAAGTATATTAAGTAAGTGGATTAAGAACAGAAATTATGGAATAATCGCGGGTGTCGGTTATTCGCTACTCGCGTTTATTTACTGATATCGATTAGAAAATCCAAGCCGTAGACGGGTGCTAGTGACTCCGGATTATAACTAAATCTGCGTTCTGGCCATTATTCCGATGCGGCACTTATGCATCGACTAAGCATCATACGTTGAAGAGGTCACATCTCCGCCGCTGCCCGTCCAATTCGTATGGTAAAACTCGCCGCGGGGACGATCAACACGCTCGTAAGTATGGGCGCCGAAATAATCTCGCTGTGCCTGAATTAGATTGGCAGGCAGTCGTTCATGACGATAACCGTCATAAAAAGCTAGTGCACTTGACATTGCTGGGACAGGAATGCCGCACTGGACTGCAAATCGAATCACCCGCCGCCATGCTGCTTGTGAGGCTTCAATCTCTCCCTTGAAATACGGATCAAACAACAGGTTCGGCAGGTCCGGTTGGTTATCATAGGCTTCCTTTATCTTACCCAAGAAGGCTGAGCGGATGATACAACCGCCGCGCCACATCAGGGCAATACCTCCGTAATTCAGATTCCATTTGTACTCTGCTGCCGCTGCACTCATTAACATGTAGCCCTGGGTATATGAAATGATCTTCGCAGCGTACAGCGCCAAACGAATATCGTCAACAATGTCGTTAGGCACGTCTGTAGAGCAATCTTCTGGACCAGATAGCAACTTGGAGGCAGCAGTTCGCGCTTCTTTTAGGGCTGAGAGCGAACGTGCTTGAACGGCTTCGGTTATCAATGTCAGCGGCATTCCGGTCTCCAGGGCTGCGTTAACTGTCCACCTACCGGTGCCTTTTTGTCCTGCTGCATCTAGGATCATCTCTACCAGGGGGCGTCCTTGTTCATCCTGATAAGCCATGATATCGCGCGTGATCTCAATTAAATAGGAATCCAGCACGCCTTCGTTCCACTGCGCAAACGTTTGATGCAGTTCCTGGTAATTCATTTTATAGGCATCGCGCATCAAATGGTAAGCCTCACTGATTAGCTGCATGTCTCCATATTCAATCCCGTTATGGACCATCTTTACGAAATGTCCAGCACCGTCCTCACCAACCCAATCGCAGCAAGGCACATTGCCATCAACTTTGGCGGCGATATCTTGGAAGATATCTTTCACTGCATGCCAAGCCTCTGGCGAACCGCCTGGCATGATCGAAGGACCAAATCGAGCGCCCTCTTCCCCACCAGAAATACCGGTACCAATGAAATATAGCCCTTGTTCTTCAAGTTCGGCAGTCCTGCGGATGCTGTCATGAAAATTCGAATTACCGCCATCAATGATGATATCACCAGGTTCGAGATATAGGGTTATTTCGGCAATCAGCTCGTCAACTGGCTTGCCGGCTTTCACCATCATCATCACCCGGCGCGGGCGCTTGAGTGTGCCAACCAGTTCCTCAATAGACTGCGCCCCGACGACCTGTGTTCCATGAGCACTGCCTGCTAGGAAATCAGCTACTTTTGATGTGGTACGGTTGTAAACCGTTACGCGATAGCCATGATCATTCATGTTGAGAACCAGATTCTGTCCCATCACTGCCAAACCGATTAAACCGATATCAGATTGTGCCATCTGTTAAACTCCCTTCGATATATACATTCCCATATAGATTTCTCTTGTCCTGCATCGCCGACAAGTGGATCTAGTGTGCCGCCAGAACAGGTTTAAAAGTGCTCCCAAATGGTGAAGGATATACTTCCAGCGTCTTCACTATACCCAGCGAACGTAGCGCAAGCAGTGCAGTGCCGCGTTCTGTAATTTCCGGAACCGAAGATATCACCAGCGGTTCACCCAAGGCATCGGATAGAATCTGCGTCCAGAATTTTGAATTTGATAAAGTCCTGCCGCTCGCGATCACCAGGGGTCGCTGCGCAGCGCGCGGTGCCAACAATTGGTAGAATTCAGCAATTCGAAGTGCACCCTTCTTGATCTGCACGGAGAAACTCCAGCGGGGTTGTAGCAATATGATACCTGAGATCATACCACGCGCATCACCACGCCATCCAGGTCTGCGCTCACCGGCGAGGAGTGCAAGAATTCACCATTGTCATCCAGGGCTGATCCTGCGTCATTAATTCAGGTTGATATTGTGTGAGCCAGATAAATCGCGCCGGTAAGTAGGTTACGTGCAGGACACAACCGGTACGCTGGTGTACCTGCTCTTCATCAAAGATGGAACGCATGTCAGGAATAACCTTTGATGGCCTGGTATCCGCATAGGTATAGACAGGTGTAACCGGATTGTACGCACTGTCCACTCCTAGATGATTACTGACAAATTTACACATCGCAACAGCCGCAACCTGGTCGGCGATATCTCCCACTTTCTCATAGGTCTCATCAATACAATGCGAACAACTCTCTGTCAAACTCGCAGTTGAGATATCCGCGCGGTCGTCTTTACCCATCACCAATTTCAACCGCTGACGGGAAGTCGCTTCAGGGAGGCTGCGTCCGAGGTGGTCGAAGAGCAGTGAACGAATTGATGACATGCTAATATCGATCGCTAGTATGAGCGGGAGTTCGGCCTGTGTTATGGCTGTCTGCATAATATCAACTCAACCTTTGCACGGTTGTTATGGCATACTAGTTGTCTGGGTGACACCCATTATAACGCTCAGACCTTATTATAATTGTGCTCCAGTCGGGGGGACTGAAACGGTCCTCGCTGATGCATCGTTAAACTCTTTAGGTTCTCTTAAGGCAACCGATAGATGAAGTTAAAGACAATTCCGGACTATATTGGTAAGATGCTGTAGTCCGAGAAACACTTGTCTCTCGTCGACCAATTAAAGTATACAAGAATAACCAACTGAAACGATAGTATAGGAGCAGCAAATGAATATTTCCAGTGTACGGGATATGAACATGCATGTGAAAGAAGAAGCAATTTTCATCCAAGATTTACTGGCTGAAATCAACAAGGTAATGGTAGGTCAAGAAGCGTTAGTTGAACGCGTGCTGATCGCCCTGCTGGCTGACGGGCATGTTTTGCTAGAGGGTGTACCCGGATTAGCGAAAACTCTACTGATCAAAACCGTCTCCGAGACCATCAATGCTGATTTCTCACGGATCCAGTTCACACCAGACTTACTGCCAGCTGATTTAATCGGAACCCAAATTTACAGCCCCCAGACGGGAGAATTCCGCGTCCACCAAGGTCCAATATTCTCCAACCTGGTTCTGGCAGATGAGATCAACCGTGCTCCAGCCAAAGTACAGAGCGCACTATTAGAAGCCATGCAGGAACGGCAAATAACAATCGGTGATAAGAGCTTCAAGCTGGATGACCTTTTCCTGGTGTTGGCGACCCAAAATCCGATTGAACAAGAAGGCACTTACCCGCTGCCAGAAGCACAGGTTGACCGCTTTATGCTCAAGGTTAAGGTTGATTACCCCTCACGTTCTGAGGAGCGTTTGATTGTTGATCGCATGACCGGAGCAGTTTTACCGAACGTCCACCCGATCATCAGCCCAGAAGAGATACTCCATGCCCGAAAAGTCGTACGTGGAATTTACGTAGACGAAAAGATCAAAGAGTATGTGATTGATTTAGTTATGGCGACACGCCAACCAGCTCTAAACGGTCTCCCCGAACTGGCTAATCTGATCGAATTCGGCGCATCCCCGCGCGCGAGCATATACCTGATAAATGCTTCTAGAGCGCATGCCTTTTTGAAAGGGCGTGGGTTCGTTACACCGGAAGATATTAAGCAGATCGCACCAGATGTACTCCGGCACCGAATTATTACGAATTACGAAGCTGAAGCGGAAAATATCACCAGCGACCACCTAGTTCAAAGAATATTAGATCACACCGACGTCCCATAGAATGTGTTGGGAATAGATAAGCGCCTCGGAGTTATCCAACAGGAATCTCCGAGGCAGAATCATAAACGGAGAAAGATATGCTTTCACCAGAATTGATGAAAAAAATCCGCCGAATCGAAATCCGCACCCGCCGTTTAGTCAATGACAGCTTCGCTGGTGAGTACCACTCGATCTTCAAAGGACGTGGGATGGAATTTGACGAAGTCCGCCCATACCAGGTCGGTGACGAAATTCGGACAATTGATTGGAATGTAACTGCTAGAACTGGCGAGCCTTATGTGAAGCGCTATGTCGAGGAGCGGGAACTGACTGTCATGCTGTTGGTGGATGCAAGCGGATCTGAAGACTTTGGGTCGGTGCAGCGCTTCAAACGTGAACTGGCTGCAGAACTTACCGCCGTGCTGGCTTTCGCGGCAACGACCAACAATGATCGGGTTGGATTAGTGATGTTTACCGATCAAATAGAGTTAATTGTCCCGCCTCGCAAAGGGCGTACGCACATTCTGCGATTGATCAGAGAACTACTGGCATTTGAACCAAAGGGACGTGGTACAGATATCAAGCTGGCGCTGGACACTGTCAACCGGATTTTAAAACGTCGCGGGATCCTGTTCCTCATATCTGATTTCATCGCAGACGCAGACAAATATCGTCGAGCCCTGGCGGTCACTAACCGCCGGCATGACCTGATTGCGGTTGATTTGTATGACCCGCTAGAAAATGAAATAAAAGATGTGGGACTCTTGTCTCTACAAGATCCAGAAACCGACGATATAGTCTGGGCAGATACGAGCAGTAAAGCATGGCGGCAGTCCTACCAACAGCGTTTGCAGCTGCTGGAAATGGATAAACAGAGAATCTTCCGCCAAAGTAAAGTCACCCGGATCAAGATTGGTACCAACGAGGACTACACCAACCCGTTAATGACGTTCTTTGATGAGAGGGCAAAGCGGATCCGCCGCTAGGCAGGCGAAAAATATCCACTACCCTGGTCTTCTCAATAACTATGCACTCGCGAGATGGTTCGGAGACAATAAGGATTTGGTATGCAGCGAAAAATATTTACTACTCTCATCACACTTGTTTTCCTGTTAGCAGCAACAATACTGCCGGCAGCGGCTCAAGACACCGTTCAGGCTGAACTGCAGGTGCCGGATGGCCAATATACTGTTGGAGATCCGATCCTGCTCACATTGGTCGTTTCCCATCCGGCTGATTACCAGGTGATCCCGCTAACACTTGGGGAAACCCTGGGCGATCTGTTTGTCTATGGTCAGTCACCAATGCAAACAGTCCGCAATTCTGATGGAACAGCAACAACCACGCAGACGATAGATACCAGATTGTTTGCCCCAGGCGATTATGAAATCCCCGTACTGGCGTTTAACATCAGTGATGGTGCTGGCAATTTAATCGCGGTTGAGACACCCACCACAGCGGTAAGTGTTGCTTCAATATTAAATGAGGGGGACACCGAGCTCCGCGATATCAAACCGCAAGCCGAGCTGCCTTTTTTGAATATCTTGCCGTGGGTCATCGCCGCTGCTGCGGTGGGCTTAATTGGCGCGGCAGGTTTTATGATCTGGCGACATAGGCAAAAACAGACAGTATTTAGTCAGATAGACAACCGGCTCCCGCATGAGGTCATTCTTGATGAACTGAACCGAGTGCAGGGTTTAAGGCTGCCGGATGAAGGGCGGTTCAAAGAACACTATACCCTGATCTCGGATATGATGCGCGTTTATGCAGAGCGAATCTTTAAGTTTCCGGTGCTCGAACGCACGACAAGTGAGGTACAAATCGGGTTGAAGACGATACAAATTGACGCAGATTTGGCCAATACTTTTATCGATGTCCTTGATGAGAGTGATATGGTCAAATTCGCCAAGGTGACACCAGATAGAGAAAGTGCCTATATGCTGATTGAAAAGAGCCGCCGATTTGTCGAAGGGACCAAACCGAAACCAGCTGCAGAAGATGCACTCGAGAAAAATGGTGATTTGTACAATCCAAGAATGAGCAAAATGAATGAAACCCGGTTCCACCCGCCAACGGAGGTGACCCCATGAATATCCAATTTGCATCACCGGCATTGCTGATCTTGCTGTTGATCGTCCCCATCCTTGCGGGGTGGTATTTCTACAGCAAAAAGAGGCTAAAACCTGGAACGATGACACATAGCGCGGCTAGCATGATTGGCAACCTGCCAGTTAGCTGGCGCATCACTTTGCGCCCAATGTTATTAGTCATGCGTTTGCTCATAATAACTTTGGTCATTCTGGCTCTAGCTAGGCCCCAGATTGTCATGGGGCGTGAGACGATTTCCGGTGAAGGTGTTGAAATAGCCCTGGCATTAGATATTTCCGGCAGTATGGCGTCGCTGGATTTCGAACCAGACAACCGCTTACAAGCCGCCAAACAAGTGATCACTGATTTCATTCGGGAGAGACCCTACGACAAGATCGGGTTAGTCGTTTTTGCTAGCGAGGCATTCAGCCAAACCCCATTGACCGTTGACCACCAGATGCTTGACCGTGGTCTCAGCCAGATCGAGCTGGCCCCCGATTTAGGAATTGAAGATGGGACAGCTATCGGCCTGGGACTGGCCAATGCAGCCAATATGCTCGCAGAGAGTGAAGCTGAAAGTCGTGTATTGATCTTACTCACCGACGGCGTGAACAACTCAGGCCAAATCGATCCTCTCACTGCAGCTGAGGCTGCCAAGGCGCTTGACATTAAGGTTTACACAATAGGGGCCGCGCGGCCCGGTCAGGTACCAGTACCGGTAAAGAATCTCCTGGGTGGCACTGAAATCGTTTATCAGGAGAGCGAACTTGACGAAGCCACTCTCCAGCAAGTTGCCGAGATAACGGGTGGAAAATACTACCGCGGAGGACACTGCTGGGTTAAAAGCAATCTATGACGAAATCAACAACCTTGAGAAATCACAGATAGAAGTGCAGGTTTATAACCAATACTTTGAGCTGCTAGCTATCTTCCTCTTCCCCGCCTTACTAATCATTCTACTGGAGATATTTCTACGCAATACGATATTCAGGAAGGTACCATGATATTCGCTAAACCAGAATTCCTATATGGGCTGGTGCTCATACCTGCCGCTGCACTGTTCCTCTGGTGGGCGCGCAATCAACAACACAAAGCTTTAAGCCTGATGGGCGAAGAGAAGTTAATCCGGAAATTGACGGCTAACCTGAATTGGTCAGGAAAAAAATGGAAAACCGTTCTGCAGGTTGCCACTTTGGCGCTGATCGTTATCGCTTTGGCGCGCCCGCAATGGGGCAGTGAAGTACGTGAGATCCAGCAAGAGGGTTTGCAGGTAATGGTTGCTTTGGATGTATCGGCCAGCATGCTGGCGCAGGATATCAAGCCGAACCGTCTAGAGCGAGCCAAACTGGAGATTGCAGACCTGATGAAAAAACTTAACGGCGATGCGATTGGGTTGGTTTTATTTTCTGGGGCTAGTTTCATTCAAGTTCCATTGACAACCGACTACAACACAGCCTTTGTCTACCTAGACAACGCTCGCCCAGAAGTGATATCACGTCCCGGTACGGTAATCGGCGATGGACTGCGGACAGCGTGGAACGGGTTCGACCAAGAGCAGAATAGCCAGAAAGTTCTGGTTTTGATGACAGATGGTGAAGACCATGAAACCGACCCGGTTGCCGCAGCACAGGAATTGGCAGACGATGGCGTACTGTTATACACGATCGGATTTGGCACCCCAGAAGGTGAAGCCATCCCGGTACTCGACGAGAGTGGCAATATCATAGACTACAAAAAAGATCAAAACGGTGATGTCATCTTATCAAGTTTAGATGAACAAACTCTTATCGAGCTGGCAGAGATCGGTAGTGGTGAATACTACCGAGCAACCGCGAGCGGCAGCGAATTGGGACACCTGCTGGATGAAATCGACCGCTTGCAGACCGCACAGTTTCAGACCCGATTTGAAACAAACTATATCGAACGATACCAGTTATTTTTGGGATTGGCTTTGGTGCTGCTCGTGATTAGCGAAATGATCCCTGAACGCAAATGGAAACAGCTTCGCTACCACACGAAAAGGCAGAAAACATCTACAGCGAAAAAATATACATTGGAAACAACCAAATTAGCAAACTGAGATTACTTTCCGTCAACGAGGAACATGATGTTACATAAAAATCGGATTATCTGGATAGCATTGTTAGCGATGGCTCTTCTTCTCGCATCATGTAGTCCATCAGCAGAAAAATTGAACGGAGAAGGAAACCAAGCATTTCTAGAGCAGGCATACCAGGATGCCTTAGCCGCATACCAAGGTGCCCAAATTGAGAACCCAGAATTGGCAGAGCCATATTACAACGCCGCGAATGCCTTGTACCGTGAGGGAAATTATGAAGCGGCCTTGGAACAACTGCAGCATGCCCTCAGCTTAGCAGGTAACGATCAGCTTGCCGAGAACAACCTGTACAACATTGGTAATAACTTCTTCAATATCCAGGACTTGCAGAATGCCATAGAGGCCTACAAACAAGCCCTGCTGATCGATCCAGAAGATCAAGAAGCAAAATACAACTTGGAGTTGGCGCTTCAGCAGCAGGAACAGCAAGAGCAGGAGCAGCAGCAAGAACAGAACCAGGAAGAGCAGCAGCAGGATCAGGACGGTTCTGAAGGGGATGATACATCAGAAGAACAGAGTGAGGACTCGCAGAACAGCGGAGACCCGGCTGAGGGAGAAAAGGACCAATCCGGCGATCAGACTAGTGAAGCTGATGAGCAGAATGAACAGGATCAGCAGCAAGATGGCGAACCTAAGCCCGGAGACGACAACCAAGATCAGGGTGAGAATTCAAGTGGGCAGGGCGACCAGTCGATCCAGCCTGGGGCAAGGATGACGGAAGAGCAGGCTAAACAGCTGTTGGCGGCAATAGCTAACGATATGGAGACCCTTCAAGAAAAATTAGGGAAAATCCTATTCGTACGCGGCTTGCCCCCACTTCAAGATTGGTAATCGAGGTTAGCTTCGAAATAAATAATTCCGCAATTTACAGATCGATTGTGAGCAATGAGAGTGTGACAAGATGACATCTATGAAACTGATCTATGGGCTTGGGATCGCAGTTATCCTATTGGCAATCATCATGGTGCCTGCATACGCACAAGTTCCTGGCACAATCACTGCTGAAGTGGACCGCAACAGCATTAACACTGATGAAATTGTAATGCTGACCATTAAGATTGATGCATCACAGGGAAATCCCGGCCAGCCAATATTGCCTGAGCTGGAAGGGTTTACTGTTGTAAGTACTAGTAGTGGCACCCAGATCATGCTGGTCAACGGTGACATGAGCATTAACGCGACCTATGAATACGGGCTGCGTCCTGTTCAAGCTGGCACGCTAGTCATCGAACCAGTATCAGTGATGCTCGATGGTCAGGTGTATCAAACCCAGCCTATACCTATTCAGGTCACTCAGGGTACAGGCCAACCTCAACCGCCGCCTGCGCCGAACTCGCCAGCAATGCCATCGTTTCCCTCCTTGCCAGGTTTTCCAGGATTTCCCGATATTCAAAGCCTTTTTGGTGACCCCTTCGATCAACAAGGGCGCCAGGTACGCCCCATTCCAAACGGTGCACTATCCACCGATGAAGCACCTCCTGGGCTGAACGGGCAAGATTTCTACATTTCTGCTCTGGTAGACAAGCTTGATCCCTATCAAGGTGAACAAGTACTTTATACGGTACGCTTCTACCAGGCCGTAGAACTACGGCAAGATATCCAATATCAAAATCCAACTTTTACAGGATTCTGGCATGAACTTCTCTCGGAAGAGCCGGAGTATATGATCGAGGCTGGTGGCCGACCGTACCGAGTCACGGAAATTCAAACAGTGCTTTACCCATCGATCAATGGCGATTTGACTATTGATCCAGCGCAGCTGGTTATCCCAGGAGATTTCTTTTCTCGCGGTCAAGTCCTGGCGACTGATCCAATAAATATTATTGTCCAGCCTCTCCCAGCAGGTGCCCCAGAGGGATACCAAGGAGCAGTGGGTCGATACGCACTGCGAGCAGATGTCGATAAACGCCAAACCCAGGTTAATGACACCATAACTTTGAATGTGCTCATCGAAGGCCAAGGAAATATTCAAACACTCGGTGATCTCTCTTGGGTTGATCTGCCTGGGTGGCGAGCATTTGAAAGCCAGGTAAAGAATGAATCCCAATTTCTTGCTGGCGAGATGAATGTCAAAAAGCTCTATTCCCGGGTTATCGTTCCGGTAGAGGCGGGCGATTACACACTTCCGGTAATCGAGCTAACCTACTTTGATCCAGAGACAGAAACCTACCAAACGCTGAATAGTGACCCGATTGCAATAAATGTCCAACCGGATCCTCATAATACTGGTGAGTCGGCCCCCGTGAGTGCTTCGCAGGATGCAGCAGATACATCCAATCATATCCCACAACTAAGACCGCTAAAACCGGCTCCAGGGACCTGGAAAATGAATTCCCAGAAAATAATCGATCTACCGCAATATTGGGGGTTGTGGGCACTGCCCATACTTATGATCGCAGGGCAGATTAGCTGGGATACATGGAACAAGAAAAAGAATGCTGACCCTGAACTACGGAGGAGAAAACGTGCGGCCGCAAATGCCTACAAGCGTTTGGATCATATCGGAAAGAAGGACGTTAATGCAGCTGCAGAAACCCCAATGATCCTCAGCAATTATTTGAAGGAGAAACTCAACCTACCTGTATCTGGATTAACCCATGCAGAACTTGCTGCTACACTGCAAGATTATGGTGCAGATCAAGAGACAATCATATGCCTCGGTGAGCTGTTCATGCTCATAGAATCCGGGCGGTTCGCGCCAAACAGTAGCAGTGCAACTAGAAGCGAGCTGCTTCAAGAGGCCCGCGTATTAATTGGCCGGCTTGAGAAATCTATCCGACTTTACTCAGATCCTTATCACGAGTAATGATTCCCGGAGAATATTATCTGGAGAAGTAATTATGAGATTTCAACGAGTTTTGGTCAATCTATCCATTGGATTGTTATTGCTGGTCGCACTTATCGGCATTTATCACCTGGCAGACAGTAGAAGCCCTGCAGACCAACAAGCCGTAAATGCCGCTAATCAGCTCTACCAGGCAGGGAATTACTCCGCGGCGATTTCTATATACGAAGAACTGATTTTACAGGGTGTGGATGATGCGGTGGTATTCTATAACCTGGGGAATGCCTACTACCAATCTGGCGAACTTGGCAGAGCTGTACTCAACCTGCAGAGGGCAGCCTTGCTTGAACCACGGGATCAGGATATCCAAGCCAATTTGGAACTCGCTCGTGCAGAGTCGGGGGCGTTGGACTTCCCTACCGCACCAGGTCCTCTACAAAGTTTTGCAAACCTGACCAGAGCATGGTTAAACTTGAACGAAACATCGCTGTTGGCTTTGGGGGCATGGTTTGCATTCGCTTTTATGGTGTTGACCGCACGTATCACCAACCCCGGAACTTTTCGGAAGCTTGCCCAATACGTAGCCATAATTATATTGCTGCTGGTTATCGCGAGCACAATATCATTGGGGACCCGCATTTACAGCGACCATAATCTTCCGAGTGGGGTGGTAGTCGCGCCTATCGTCACGGTAAGTTCGAGCCCTCAAGGTGAAGACCTGACGAAATGGCAATTACCCAGCGGAACCGAGGTAAACCTGATGGTTACACAAGGTGGTTGGGCTCAAATGTCGCTGCCAGGAAAATCTGTCGAAGGCTGGATTCCTGTGGAGAGCGTTGAACCATTAAGAACACCTGCCCCAGTGAGCACAGTAAATTTCTAAAAATTCATGCTAGGCTGGTCGCTACCAACCTGGCATCTGAATTATTTACCTGCCAAACCTAAAACCGATGGAGAAATGCAGTAGAATAAAGGTAAGCGTATCTAGGAATTGTAGAGATTACGAGCGAATCAAGCCATTCCAAAAGTGGAAACATGCCCAAACATATCTTGGTAGTGGACGATGACACATTGCTCAGACGCAGTTTGAGTTTACAGCTCGAGCAAAACGGATATCGTGCCAGCACTGCTGAAACTGCTGAGGATGCATTAGCCCTCGCCCGACGCGACCCTCCCGACCTGATCCTGCTTGATGTCGGATTACCAGGTATGGATGGCTTAGAGGCATTACGACATTTCCAGGTAGAAAAAGAAGGGGTGCCGGTTATTTTCGTCACTGCCAGACGAAGAGAGCTGGATACAATCTTAGGTCTTGAGTTAGGAGCAGATGACTATATCACCAAGCCGTTTAATCCGGATGTTCTCATCGCGCATGTAAAAGCGGTACTGCGCCGTTCGGCGCGCCAAGGACAACCGAAAGAGAATGCGGAGCAAGTCATTGTTGGTGATATCTTGATCGATCCCGGAGCCCATACAGTCAGCGTGGCGGGAAAGTCATTAGATCTAGCGGCGCGCGAGTTCGCCCTGCTACATGCCTTAGCACTTGAAGCAGGCCGCGTCGTGTCGGTCGACGATTTGATTACCAGTGTCTGGGGGGCAGAATTCATTGGAGAACCGCAAGTTGTTTATGTGCACATCCGCTGGCTGCGGGAGAAAATCGAACGCGACCCAAACAAACCTGAGCGAATAGTAAATGTCCGTGGGGTAGGCTACAAGCTGATACCCATTGAGCCTTGAGATGAAGACCTTACGAAGTCGCTTAATACTCAGCCACATCTTACCGCTGGTTGTGGTTGCCCCGCTTGTAAGTATGCTGTTAGTTTATCTCGTTGAGACACAGGTATTACTGACCCAGATTACAGATGGGTTGACTGAAGATGCCTTTATAATTGCCGAATTGCTCCAATCCAATCCCGAAATCCTTGTGGATGGTACAAAAGCCGCCGAGTATGTCACAGAGACAAGCCGGATTGTAATGGAGCGGATCATCCTGATTGATATATCAGGCGAAGTATTGGCGGTTGGCGAAGTTGGCAGTATGGTCCCCATCACAATCACCCCCAACACGACTGCAGTCCAGAAAGCCTTGGCCGGGCGTGAGAGTGTCAAGGTTACTTATGGCCTCTTATTGCAAAATATTGAAGTGTATGTACCAGTACGAGATGTGAATGAACAGCTAATCGGAACCATCGGGTTGACCGCCTCGTTGAGCGGATTCTCAGAGCAGTTTAGTAAAGTGAACGATATGATTGTTATCATCCTGGGCGTTGAGCTGCTGTTTGGCGCCTTAATTGGTTTACTGTTAGCTACATATATTGCTCGCCCGATCAACGAAGTATCGAACGCAGTGAGAGATATCGCTCATGGGAACCGGATTGAAGAAGTTCCGGTCACTGGAACGGTAGAACTGCAGGATTTATCAGAATCAGTCAACTATCTCTCTGCACAGTTAAAACAGGTTGAAGAGTCCCGCCAGCGATTGTTGGCTAATCTAGTTCATGAAATTGGCAGACCTCTTGGAGCAGTACTATCTGCTGTTCATGTCCTGCGTCAAGGGGCAGGCGATGACTCGGAAGTGCGCAATGAACTGCTGGCTGGGATAGACGAAGAGCTGAAAAGATTGCAGCCTTTGCTGGATGACCTCGCCCAGATACATGGACAAGTCTTGGGCGTAATTGAGCTGCAGAAACAGCCGATTGATCTCAGCGATTGGCTGCCACCGAGCCTTTTGTCCTGGCGCACAGCCGCCTTGGACAAGGGTCTCACCTGGCGGGTAGAAATCGCCAAGAATCTACCTATAATCGATATTGACCCCGACCGAATGGCGCAAGTCGTAGGCAACCTACTGAGCAATGCCATAAAATATTCGCCCGCCGGCGGGGAAATCGCAGTCTCCAGCGCTGCTGGACCGAACGAAGTCTGGATCGAGATCAGCGATACAGGATCAGGAATCAGTGCCGAGGAACATGAACGGGTTTTTGAGCCGTTCTATCGCAGCCAAAGAATCCGGCGTTTCCCACAAGGTTTGGGGCTGGGTTTGACGATCGCACGCGACCTAGTGCAGGCGCACGGAGGCCGGTTGGAGCTGGTCAGCGAACCTGGTAATGGCAGTCAATTTACTATCTACTTGCCGTACAAGTAGTCCCATTAAATAACGACGTTTTCATGCAACAACATCATCAAGCTGCACCTGCGGCAGCGGATGTTCGCCCGGGACGGGGATCGCTTGAGATAACAAAGTTGGGGGAGTGTGCTGGGCTTGCTTATTACTATCGCGACAAGCCTGAAGTGATTGAATAAATCCCAAACCAGCGATATACGTGAAACCCAACCCGTATACCAATATCCAGATTCCCAATCGCCAAACCCCTCCAAAGATAAAGTTCATTGCGAGGCACAACGCGTATAGGGCAAGCACGGTCTCAACCCAGAGCATTGGATCGCGCGGCAATGAGTACGCATCGCTTCGAATACGGCTGAAGTTGTACCGGAGGTTGTATTTTGGCGTACGCAGAAATGCAGATTTTATCCCAAGCAAGGCTTCAATCACTGCCTTGGTATTGTTTATGGAGAGCCCCAATCCCAATATCAACAAGGCGACCAAGTGATATATCCGCTGTCGGAGACTTTTCGCATCATGCCGCATCGTATTCCAATACATTAACCCAGTGCCCAGACCAGCGATCGCGATAAATGGAACCAGCTTCACGAGTGGGCTTTGGGAAAAGCTTATCGGTAGGGCTAAGATGAGGTTCAAAAAGATCAAAGGGTGGACGAAGTAATTCGTCAAATGCAGTGTCGCGCCGATTTTTGTCTTAAGATTGAGCTGCGAGTGCCATACTCGAGGCAGCATTTTTTTGGCAGTCTGAATACTCCCTTTTGCCCAGCGAAACTGCTGGCGTTTATAAGCGCCAATTGTCCCTGGCAGCTCTCCGGGAACAATCACTTCTGAGAGATAGCGGATTCGCCAACCGCGCAGCTGGGCTCGATAGCTGAGATCGAGATCTTCGGTAAGTGTGTCACTGCTCCATCCACCAGAATCATCCAAGCACACCCGGCGCCACACACCTGCTGTGCCGTTGAAATTCAGCAATAAATCCGATGAACTGCGTGCCGTCTGCTCGACGACAAAATGGCCATCAATGCCTGCTGATTGGGCGCGGGTTAACCACGAAACGTTAGGGTTGATGTGCCCCCATCGGGCTTGGACACAGCCCAAATCGGAGTTAGTGCAAAGATGGGGGACCATCCGCCGCAAGGTATCTGGTGCGGGGACAAAATCCGCATCGAAAATCGCAATATACTCTCCAATGGCTGAGTTCAGTCCCCAGGACAATGCGCCGCTCTTATATCCATCCCGCGTTGAACGCTGAATATGAGCAATATTAATTCCCTGGGCTTTAAAGTACGACACCTGCTCTGCGATGATCTCACTCGTCGCGTCATCGGAGTCATCCAAGACTTGGATTTGGAGCTTCTGAATTGGATAGTCCAAGCCTGCAACCGCGCGCAGCAGCCGTTTCACGACATAACGCTCGTTATAGATAGGCAGCTGGACTGTTACCACTGGCCATTCAGCTGGATTTTCCGGGTTCGCGACAAGTTTAGATCGATTGCATATGGCGAGAATGGTCAGGAATAACGCGTGCAAACCATATACAGCCAGGATAATGGCGATACCTGCGTAAACAACCTCAATAAACAACATCAGAAATTAGTGGTTTTGGAAAGAGGCATAATGACTTGGCTACCAGAGATATGGAATCGGAGGGCTTCCAAATCTCTTTTGCAACCATCCATCGACACCCAGGGCACGACCTGCATGAGTGAAGAGTAGGACAAACAGGATACCCAGAATCATGGCATAGCTCCATGGCCAATCATGACCGAAAGTGGCCAAAAAAGTGTTGAGAATAAAGAACCCAGCCAAAAAACTGGTCAATGGAGTGAGCAAGCCAACCAGAAGAAAGAGTCCGAGTAAGAACTCAGCAACTAGCTGAAAAGGGGCAAATCCCGCCCGAATCGGAAGGATGATGTTATCAATGAAAAGTGCGTACCAAGCCAACGGATTATCCGTTTGCGGAAAAACCTGCGTGAAGAAAACAACGAAGCCTTGGGGGGTGTAGAAGCCTTTCGAGAAATTGCTGAACCAGGTAGTGATGAACATGACCCCGAGCATTATTCTTAGCAGTGCTACCCACCGCAATGATACCTGTGACGAAACAGGTTGATGATCATATTCCATAATATATCCTCCATTTCAATTTGTGCGAACAAGACCCATATGATTTGAATACCCTTGCTGTACAATGCTTACCTGATTAGGGTGAAGAAATTAGCCAGGATCGAGGCAGCTCACTCAACCAAGGTAGCGCTGCCCAGAGTAGTAAGGCGTAAAATGGGATATATTCCACATTCCTTACCCAATTGAATTCACGCCACATATCAGGGTCTACATACGTTATATAGGAGAGAACAACCACGCAGGAAAGGTAAAGCAAAGGCCAGAGATAACGACTCGCTTGCCCATCGCCGTGGCCGCTAGACAATAAAAAAGGTGCGAATGGAATTACCACCGCTAGGTACCAAGGGTGTACTGTCGGTGTAAAGATGATGTAAGCACATAAAGGCACCATTGCCAGACGAAGAAGCGCGCGGGTGCGGGTGATTGCATCGTGTTTCCCAGGTTGATCATTCCGCCAGACCCAAAACCCAGTGATTGATATGACTAACAATAAAAGGCTGTTGGTGATCAGCTTAGTAAATAGAATACTTTGCGAACCGGCGATATGCTGCGGGACAGCGCCGGGTGTTGGGTAACCAGATATTTGAACTTCTAGCCAGTGGTACAGACTGCCATTGAAATTCCAATCGCTTAAGTATATCCGTATAGCTCCGAATACACCCCTACCGTCCAATGGTCCGAATAAGCCCCAACCAGCTTCCAATGAAAAGAGCGCCAAGATTACCACAATCAAAATACCAAAAGTAATTAACCGTTTTAAACCCCAACGCCGAAAAAATAAGGGCACCAGCAGCAGCGGCAGCCCTTTAGTAAGCGTCGCGGCTGCCATACTCAGTACAGAACCCGTGGCTGATCGGCCTGGACGTGATGAACCGGGTACACCGCGTACAATGAACCAAAACGATAATACAACCCAGAAAACCATCAGCGCATCAATATGCGCGTTTTGCGCATACTCAAGAATAAGGAGTGGGTGCCAGAGATAGATCAATACACCCGCCGCTGGAAGCTTCAACCGGATTAGCATATCCATCACCAGCCATGCAGTGGACAAATCCAACAGAACAGCCACCAGTTGGAATACAAACACATTTTGTGAGAACAGAATCGTGATCAAGGCAAAATAGCCTTGGGCAGTTGGCAAATAAGGTGAAGCCATCCAAGAGTGATTCACGAGTGTTCGGGTCGCCGTCGAATATCCAGCGAGTGCGGGTGAGTCAGCTGGATACAAATAGGGGTTGACACCCTGGGTCAACAAATGACCATCCCACAAATAGCGGTAGATATCATCAGAGAGGGTCGGAATTGTCAGCAGCAGCACGAAGCGAAAAAGAATCGCATACAACCAAATCAGCACTAACGGGATCCGGTCACTGCCAAGGCGCACGCAGGCAATCCAATATACCAGCACCGCAATCGTAAACTGCCCCAAGAACGGAAGAACGTACGCACTGCGGGGGATCGGTTTTCCCACCAATGGAATCAGGGCAGCCAATAAGGCTGTCCCTGCCAAAAATGTCCAACCCCCAATTGTGCTTAATAATTTGTTGGTCCGCTGGAGGACACCTGCTGATGCGAAGATGGTCACAACTTAGTTCCCATATCTTGTAATCGAGTTGGAGATAATTGAGAGAAAAACACACGCGTATGAGTTAGCTGATGCGGACTAGCATTTTTGAGCTCACCAATCAAGTGCCTCAGATCACCGCCGGTATCGATATCATACCAGCTAGGTAAAAATCCAGTCCGTAAACCGAGCTCAGCAGATCTACTGAGAGATAGCTCGAATACCTGTTCGGTGCTCCAAGGGATTTCCTGAAAAAGACGCGGCTGTGGCTGAACCAATCCAACCAAGTAGTAGCCGCCATCGTCATTAGGACCAAATACCACTTCATGATGGTCCAAGAGTTCAACACCTCGAGTAAGGTACTCCACTGGCAAAGAAGGGCCATCGGAATTAATCGCCAGCACTTTTTGATAGCCCCTCGCGAAAAGATCAGCAGTTACTGCGTGCAGGCAAGCACCGATATCGCTGCCTTCCACTGGAAGTAATTCGGTCTGCGGTGGAGTGATCTGCTGAAAGTACGTCCATGCAGCAGGGGGTGTCACACCAACTGCCATGTCAAGAGTTGCAATTGAGGCAACCAATTCGATGGTATCCAGCAGCAGCGCTTGATAGAGATTTGCTGCCTCAGGGTAGGTTAACGGCGGTACAAGGCGAGTTTTCGTAGCCCCCATGATGGGCTGCTTAGCCATAATTACTATCACCGGTCTCATCGCTTGCTGTAATCCTGGGAAGACGAAAGTTGGTTCTCAAGCAAAGTACATCTCCTGCTACTGTAAATCTCTGTAATCCTGGGGAGTATACCTTGAGCTTCGAAAAATCGTCGCTACAATATAGTAAGCCGCCAGGATGGTACCGCGTAATGTCCCGCTGATTTTAGATCGCCCGGCAACACGCGCCCGGTAGATCACGGGCACCTCAATGATTACCCAATTTGCTCGGGCAGCCTTAACAATCATCTCGGTCGGCCATCCATAAGTCATCTCCTGCATCCCTATAGCGGCTAATTTTTCCCGGTTGACGGCTCGCATAGGGCTCAGATCGGTCAGACTACAACCATACAGCTGGTTAATCAGCATAGCGGCTAGTTGGTTGCCAGCTCTCTGGTGCCAGGGCATCACCCCAGAAACCAGGCCAGCGTTTAGCCGCGAGCCTAAAACCAGGTCGGCTGCCTCCGAACAAAGCGATTGGTAAAGTTGTGGAATATAGCGGGGATCATCCGCCCCATCGGCATCAATGAAAACGCACACTTCCCCGGTGGCAGCATCTAATCCCGCAGCGCACGCCCGCCCATATCCACGCCTTCGATCGACAAGCACCTTGGCACCATGCTCCCGGGCTATTTCTACCGTGCCATCCGCAGAGCCACCATCAACAACGATGACCTCACTGCGAGGTATACCGGGGATCTCCTCCAACACCGCCGCGATATTGCCAGCCTCATTGAATGCCGGAATGATAATGGACAGCTCCACACTCCCTCCAGAGTTCCGCAATTACGGTAATTCTGCCCTAAGTAGGCCACATTGGCAAGGGTGAATGAGATTGGAACAATATGAATAATGCACTTGTTGAAACCCAAAGCAAGAAAAAACAATTTTTGAGAGCTTACCCACCAGCAACATAAAAGCCGCCGACTGGTCAAGTAAGGTATACTTTGAGAACATAGTCTGGGACTATGATAATACGAATTCCGGAGGTGACATATGGCTGATTCAGCCCTTCTCATGGCCCTAGCAAAAGTGATCATTGCTGCTGCATGGGCGGATGGAAGTGTAGATTATGAAGAGATCAACAGCTTGAAAGACCTGTTGTTCAGACTGACGGATATGACGGCTAGGGATTGGGCTAGCCTGGATATCTATATCGACTCACCGGTTGGTGAAGTTGAACGCCAGCGATTGATCGAAGATCTCAAAGCCAATCTTAGGACAGAGCAGGATAAACAATTGGCACTCGCCAGCTTGCGAGCATTAATCTCTGCTGACGGTAGTGTAGATGAAGAAGAGGAACTTGTTTTCGAGCAGATCAAGAACGAGCTGGATAACGTCGGGACAGGGTTGTTCGGCAGCATGAACAGGTTAATGCTACGTCCTGTGCAGCGGCGCACCCAAACGGTGGCTGGGCAGCCTAACAGAGAACGCTATCTAGATGATTTCATAGATAACCGGATATATTATCATGTGCGCGAGCAGATGGAGAACGGCGAGATCGAATTGGACCTACCGGATGAGGATATCCGCAAACTCTGTCTAACAGGTGGGCTGCTAGCACGAGTTGCCCACGTGGACCGTGATTTTACCCAAGCTGAGGTGGACTGGATGAAGAAAGCCCTGCAGGAGAAGTGGCAGATTAACCGGCAAGCTGCAGACTTGATCGTAGATATCGCCACCACGGATATCGCCGAAGCTGTGGACTATTTCCGGCTGTCTCGCCAGTTCTTTGAGTGTACAACCGAGACCGAACGGATTAGATTCACCGAGGCTTTGTTTACAATTGCCGTCCAGGATGGGCAGGTATCCTATGACGAGATTGAAGAAATCCGTACCATCGCCTATGTGCTGAAACTAACCCATAAACAGTTCATCGATGCGAAGCTCACCATCCCCCGGGAGCAGCGCTCCAATTAGACCAACGGTGCGAAATTCTATCCCGGATACAATCGCCTACTGAATTGCACAACCCTAGTCATAACCCAATAAAGCCATGAGTCTGGATATCGCTCTTTCTCTAGGTATCATCACACTTACTATTATCCTGTTCATCAGTGAAAAGCTGAGGATTGATCTTATTGCGATGTTGGTATTGGGCTCTCTGGTGTTAACCGGTCTTGTTACACCGGAAGAAGCATTATCTGGTTTCAGCAACCCAGCGGTGGTGACAGTCTGGGCGGTGTTCATCCTCAGCAGTGGATTATCGCGTACCGGAGTGGCAAATATCGTCGGCCGGCACGTTATCCGCTTGGCAGGTAAGAGTGAGGTGCGGCTTTTGGTCGTGATCATGCTCACCGCCGGCATTATGTCCGCGTTCATGAATAATATTGGGGTGGCGGCATTATTCCTACCGGTAGTAATCAATATCGCACGGAAATTAGATCTGAACCCCTCCAAGCTGCTGATGCCGCTAGCGTTTGGAACCTTGATGGGGGGCATGACCACCCTGATCGGTACACCGCCCAATATCTTGGCGAGTGATGCACTGCGGGCTTTTGATTTGGAGCCGTTCAACTTCTTTGACTTCTTACCGGTCGGCTCGGTGATCCTCATCAGTGGTATCGTCTTTATGGCCGTACTCGGCCGGCGCCTGCTGCCCACGCGGGACATAGGCAAGGAGTTCGGCGAGAGCGAGCGAGAGTTCCGGCAAGTTTTCGGTCTCCAAGAGCGGCTTTTTATTACAAGGATCCCATTCGGCTCGACCCTCACCGGAAAATCATTAGCGCAAAGCCGCCTGGAAGGTACGCTCGGTTTAAATGTCATCGGCCTGATCAGGGACGGGAAAACACAGCTAGCACCTGATCCTGACACGGCCATTGCGGCAAATGATCGGCTGTTGGTTGCTGGCAAACCAGAAACCCTGGCAGACTTGAAGTCCCAAAGGCAGATGATTATAGCCGATGAAAGCACATCTGCGAAAAGCCTGGTGTCTGAAGCGATCGGCGTAGTGGAATTGACCTTAACCCCGGAATCATCACTAATCGGGAAGACGCTCGAACAAGTCGATTTCAGACAGCAGTACGGTGCAAATGTCCTCGGTATCTGCCGTTCAGGCACTCCAATCAGAACCCACCTACAGGAGATTCCGCTGAGGCAGGGTGATGCACTGCTGATCCAAATCCCAAACGAGAAGCTGTCACGCGTCAAAGCATCTCCCGATCTAGAATTCGTGACAGGCGGCTCCAGTGCTGGCTACCAACTGCAGGAAAGATTGTTCTCCATAACGATCCCGGAGAAATCCATGCTCGCGGGCCAAACCCTAGCACAGAGTCGCCTTGGGGATGCGTATGGGTTGACTGTGCTCGGTATCTTGCGTGGGGAGGGGATAGAACTGATGCCGATGCCGGAGGCCAGCATATCAGTTGGTGATAGCCTGATTGTTGAAGGTCGGGCAGAGGACTTGGCGCAAGTCTACAGCGGCGAGGACCTGGAAATCGATGATGAGCGTGTTCCAAGTATGCGCGACCTGGAATCATCGACCTATTCCTGGGTCGAAGCGGTTTTGGCACCGCAATCGAACTTGTCAGGTAAAAACCTGCGCCAAATCCATTTCCGAGAAAAATACGGTTTGCGAGTTTTAGCCATATGGCGGGAGGGACAGGCATACTATTCCAACTTGCGGGACATTGCACTGCATTATGGTGATGCATTGCTGCTTCATGGGAGGCGGGAGATGCTGCGATTGCTGGCCAGTGAACGGAACTTTATCCTGATGGCCGAGGAAATCCAGGCACCGCCGCGGTTGAAGAAGGCCCCTATTGCAGCTTTAATCATGCTAGGTGTGATAGTGGTAGTTGTACCCGGCTGGCTGAACATTGCGGTAGCTGCCCTCATCGGAGCAAGTTTAATGGTACTGAGCGGCTGCCTGGATATGGATGAGGCCTACCAGGATATAGATTGGCGGGCAGTTTTTCTGATTGCATGCATGCTGCCCCTGGGAATTGCCATGCAGACCAGCGGCACGGCAGATTTCCTGGCCGAAATGGTTATCCGGCTGGTCGGTGACTATGGTGGGCTCGCGATCATGGCGGGGCTGTTCATCATGGCGACGCTAGCATCCCAATTTATGCCAAATGCTGTTGTCACCGTGCTCATGGCACCAATCGCGATCAACACCGCAAACAGTCTGGGGCTGTCTCCTTACGCGCTGATGATGACCATCGCGATTGCGGCCTCTGCAGCTTTCTTATCTCCGGTTGGGCACCCCGCGAATGTGTTGGTGATGGGACCGGGTGGATATCGCTTTTCAGATTACATCCGTGTAGGACTACCATTGACGATCTTGGTGCTGCTCATCACACTGTTGGTACTGCCCATCTTTTGGCCGCTATAACAATTCCACCAGCGCGGTATGATGTATATTGTGCTTAGCCAACGGACATGTTTTTTCTTCTACCGACAATCAGGATGAAGCAATTGAATGGCGACTAATGAGACTGCTTACCTTTACGAGCAGATCGCGAATTCGATCCGAGAAGACATCTTGGAAGGGCGATTGTGCCCCGGTGAGCGCCTGCCAGCGGTCAGACAGATGGCAGAGCGCTGGAACTGTACCATCGGCACTGTCCAAAGAGCCTATAAGGAGTTGGGCCAACATGGACTGGTAGCCAGCCGGGCTGGTCAAGGTACGAGTGTAATCGGGGTCCCGACCAAGACCGATACACCCCTCAGGAAAGCAGAACTCATCCACCGCGCTGAAGCCTTCCTGCTGGAGGTGATCACTTCCGGATACTCAGCGGGTGAGATTGAGGACGCGGTCCGGCAAGCCATGGAACGCTGGCAAGCCATCGAGAAACAGCCAGCGCGTTCATCTTCTACGTCCATACGTTTCAGCGGCAGCCATGATATCGTAGTCTCCTGGATAGCCAGTCACAGCGCAGAAATCATCCCTGGCTACCACATAGAGCTGAACTATACCGGCAGCTTGGGCGGGTTAATCGCCTTAGCGGAAGGTGCTGCCGATCTATGCGGGTGTCATCTGTGGGATGAAGATACCCAAAGTTACAACCTTCCGTTCGTAAAACGACTGCTGCCCAACCAGCGGGTGGCGCTCGTTACATTGGCAGAACGGCGGTTGGGATTGATCCTACCTACAGGCAACCCACTCAGTATCGAAACCATCACCTCGCTGGCACACAGCGACATCCGATTTGCGAACCGCCAGCGTGGTTCTGGGACGCGCGTCTGGCTGGATGCCCGGCTGCAGGATGCCGAGATCGACACGCAGAAAATCCGTGGATATCAGAAAGGATTGATGACCCACTCCGCTGTGGCGAGGCAGGTAGCGGAGGGGAATGCAGATGTAGGGATTGGTTTGGAAGCGGCTGCCTTGAACTACAAGCTTGATTTCATTCCGTTGACCAACGAAACCTATCAGCTTGTGATACCAGCTGTAAATTTCGAGTGCGAAGAACTGCAAACCTTAGTCCAGTGGCTGCAAACAGCTCCAGCAAAACAGCTGATGAGTGATTTCGGGGGTTATCTCACAAATTCGAGCGGGGATATCCACTGGGTTGAGTAGCTGCATACGCGACCGGAATGGCAAATTGACACCGGCCTGCATATACCCAAATTTCTACTAGACAAACCAACCGACCTTAATTATACTTGTACCAATACACTACATACAGTTATTGGTGTTCAATCACAATGTACAGCGAATTAACTGAAATCGTCCTACTTTCCCTGCGTGTCAGCGGCATTGCACTTTTTTTTGCAACGTTAATTGGTGTACCGGCCGGCATCTTCCTCGGTTTGAAGCGATTCCGTGGGCGGCGGGTTGCTGTTTCCTTTGTTTACACCGGAATGGGGTTCCCCCCTGTGGTGATTGGGCTTTTTGTTTATCTGCTGCTCTCCCGGAACGGGCCATTAGCGAGTTTAAATTTGGCAGTCCTACCCCAACTTTTCACTCCCGGCGCGATGATTCTCGCCCAAATCATCATCTCCTTCCCGCTTGTCGCCGGCTTCACGATGGCCGCGGTGATGGGTGTCGATCCGCAGATCCGCATGCAGGTCCGTTCCTTGGGTGCAACAGAAACGCAGACGGCTGTGACCGTTCTAAGCGAAGCACGCTTGGGAGTTATTGTCGCCATCGTCGCTGGTTTTGGTGCGATCATTTCCGAAGTCGGTGCGGTAATGCTGGTCGGCGGGAATATCGCTCACCAGACACGTGTACTGACGACAGCAATTGTACTGGAGACCCGCAAAGGCAACTTTGATCTGGCGTTAGCATTGGGCTTTGTCTTGCTGACACTGGCTTTTATCGCGAATTTGATCATGATGAGGTTGCAGGGCAGCGCGATTGAATGATGAAAGAACCAATTTTTCAGCTGCGTGATGTAGAAAAGTGGTATAGCGGGCGCCGTGTGCTTGCTATCGATAAGCTGGAGATATGGAACGGAGAAATTCTGGCAATCGTTGGTCCAAGCGGGGCTGGAAAGAGTACTATGCTGAGGTTGCTAAATTTCTTGGAAACGCCGGATCATGGCAGCATCACGTTTGCCGGTGCAGAATGCAGCGCGGCGTCCCAAGCAGCGATCGATCTGCGTCGGAAGGTAACCACGGTATTCCAAAGGCCACAATTGTTGAACCGCAACGTTCGTGCCAATGTGGGATTGGGGCTTGGATTCCGCGGTCGACGTAACCACCAGTCAGTCACCACCTCAGCCTTGAAACAGGTCGGGATGCTTGACTTCGCTGATGCACCCGCCTGCTCGTTGTCGGGTGGTGAGGCACAGCGGGTAGCTCTTGCGCGCGCTATCGTCCTGGAACCGGATGTCCTCCTTTTGGACGAACCGACTGCCAATCTAGATCCGTATAACGTGAGCGTGATCGAAGACACCATCAAAACACTGAATCAAGAGCAAGGTACCACTCTGGTGATGGTAACCCATAATATCTTCCAAGCCCGCCGGCTGGCTGACCGGGTAGCCTTATTGTTAGAAGGCCAAATCATCGAAATCAATCCTGTCCAGCAGTTCTTTGACCACCCGCAAGATAACCGTACCCAGCAATTTGTGGCTGGAGAGATGATCTACTGATCAGAGCCAGGTGACAGGTTAATTCTGATCAAAAACCAACTACCATAGTTAAAGGAGGTTTCTCATGCATAAGTTAGTCACCCTGATCCTAACCATATTTATTATCAGCAGCATCATTTTCAGTGGTTGCACGCCAGCAAGCCAACCTGTCGAAATCAGCGTTGCCGAGCAGAAACTTATCCTAGCGACGACAACCAGCACCGATGATTCAGGTTTATTGGATTTTATCTTACCCGATTTCGAAGAGCAGTATGGGGTACGAGTAGATGTTGTCGCAGTGGGCACTGGTCAGGCATTGACTCTCGGTGAGGACGGCAACGCGGATGTGCTGTTGGTGCACGCACGGGCGCGTGAAGATGCCTTCATGGAGGCCGGGCACGGAGTTCGCCGGGAAGATGTCATGTACAACGATTTCGTTATCGTCGGACCCGCAGCTGACCCTGCCGGTATCAAGGGCATGACCAATGCCAGCGAAGCCTTCGCCCAGATCGCCAGTACTGAGTCGACTTTCATCTCGCGCGGCGACGATTCGGGCACGCACACCAAGGAAAAAGCAGTTTGGAGTGCGGCTGGGATCGAGCCCAGTGGTGATTGGTACGTCTCAGCTGGACAAGGCATGGGAGCAGTGATCACTATGGCCAACGAACAGCAAGCTTATACGCTCAGCGACCGGGCAACGTATCTCGCCCGCTCGCTGGAAGGGCTGGACCTAGCGATCGTGGTGGAAGGAGATCCGATACTATTCAACCCGTACGGGGTTATGGCCGTCAACCCGGACAAGGGCGAACACATTCAAGTTGAGCTGGCGAACCAGTTCATAGACTGGTTGGTGTCCGTTGAAACCCAGGAGAAGATCGCTACATACGGAATGGAGCAGTTCGGTGCCCCGCTGTTCACCCCTGATTCAGCGGCGTGGAATGCAAAATAGACAGCAGATAGGCTAAAATATATAAAGAGACCTGATCGGGCTTGCCTTTCAGGTCTTTTTATTAATTTGGTAGATGTTGAGAAAATCAGTGTCGTCGATGGCCTCGCTGCCTGCACTCAACCTTCAAATGTCAACCAAAAAACCTCGTAGGATAACCCGTACCCCCCATCTGGAGTGTAAACCCACACTTCCCATAATACGTATATAAAGGACCAGTGAGCATACCTGCTGGGAGTTCCTCAAGCGTATAGCTTCCTACATATCCAAGTTCAGGGCTAGAAAAAATGGGATCATAGTCCTTGGTGTTCAATGCCCACTGGTATAAGATCTTTATCAGTTGCTGGACGTCTTTCCCAGGTAAATTCAACCGGAACAGAAATATCAGTGCTGAAATCAGGAGGAGTATCTAAGACAATATCTGCCAAATCAAAATCACTTAGGAATGCATCAGATCCAGCAGTATAGGAATTAAGAGAGGGTGTGACGTAGTACCATAATAAGTCCGGGTTACTATAATCACCTTCAACCGTATTCTGGTACACAACGTAGTAGGATTCCCCAGCATCAAGCGATCGTAACCCTAGAAAAGAATAACTGCCGTCGCTAGTGGTTGTTGTAGTTGCCGTTATCTCATACGGGGGAGATGCCTAAATCATGCACTAATCCCAGGAGAATTCCAGCTCGTGGTTCACCACTGGCAGTTACTGTACCGTAAATACTACCCTCAGGCGGAGGGGGAGTCCCCCAGCTGCCTTAATGACGAGCGGAAGAAAGACGGTCTGGTCTTCCAGGAAGAGATCCACTTGATTAACTGGCAGCAGGTTCTCATCAGCTTGGGATGAAGAAACTGAGAGAGTTCCGTGCGCTGCTGCTCTAACGACCTGAGATTGGGTTGAATATGGGGACACAAAGATCAAGCCAAGCATAACGCCAAGTAAAAGTAACGGGGTAAATTTCCATAAATATCGCATTGAGGATATCACGCCTCCCATCTGGTTGTCATTCGTCACACCCCCCCAATTTCTGGAGAGTTGATAGTTATATTCTCGGACAAAATCCCCCCGTTGGCAAGTGCTGATTGTCACATTCAAGCTTGAGAATTCGGCGGATGCGAGAAAGCTTAGATCAATTCGGGAATTTCAACCCGGGTATTTGAAGGAATCGCCAGGTGGTGATAAGATCAGCATGGTTAGTGTTATTCCTGTTTTTCAGGTTGGGGCGATTTGCGAACATACCATGTGAATTCACCAGGAGCGCACTAAGAGAAAGCGGAGGTCCAGAAATGTACTATCGGGTAATGATCGTCCTTCTATTCATAGGAATCCTGGTGTCCAGCTGTAGCAGTGACGCTGATGCGGCGATTTATATCAGCGACCCTTGGGTGCGGGCCGCGGCGATGATTCCGTCACAGGACGCAGAGCTGCAGCTCGATGGCACCCAGATGGGCGAGGACGGGATAGCAAAGGGCAACGGCGCAAACAGCGCCGCGTTCATGCTGATAGAGAACCGCGGCTCGCAGGCAGATCGTTTGCTCGCGGCTGAGAGCATGGTGGCGGACGCGGTCGAGATCCACCAGAGCCAGATGGATGGTGATGTGATGGTCATGCGGCAGGTGGATGGCATAGCGATTCCAGCTCGGCGAATGGTCGAACTCAAGCCCGGCAGCTATCACATCATGTTGATCGGGATCAGACACGATCTCAAACCAGGTGACCTGGTTGAATTTACGCTGAGGTTTGAACGTGCTGCCACCGAGACTATTCAAGCAGAAGTACGCATGCCCTAGCCGTTATGAAGAGATCGTCTCTTCCGCAATTCGCTACCTAACGGCGAGCTCATCACCACCTCCATCATTTCCTGGTGTTTAACTACCAATAGGGACTTGAACCATTCGGTTGAGTGCAGAGTTCTGCGAGTATAAGTGGATATGTCTGGAAGATCTCAATCCCACGACCTCAATGATGTGACGCTCGATACCCTGATCAAGGCATCAAGCCACTACTTGCGTTCATGCGAGAAAATATCATGAGCTCGTTGTGAGAAACGCAGCTATATATAGAATATATGTGGAGGGGGCTATTCTGGCAGGGCAACTACCGGGCGCCAAGCCGCATCGAAATCAGTATAGATGTCATCCGTAAGCTGCGCCCGCCCAGCACCGCTGGCAGTCATTATAAAGATATCGTGAGCACGGCCTTTTGGCCAGCTTTCAAACACCAACCACAATCCATCGGGGGAGTAGCGCGGTTCTTTTACGGGGACCGAACCCATCTCGTAGCGATACTCGCTGTAGTCGCCGTCCGTATAGGAAGCAACAACCACACTGGGGATCCTTCCCGGTAGGTCAATCTGGTTAAACATGATCAGATTCCCATCTAGGGACCAGGATGGGAAGGTGTTGATGGCATCCGCACTGCGCGAAAAGACCTGCTGGTCGCTCCCATCGGGATTTATCGTCCAAATCTGGACCGGCCCTTTTTGGGTGGTGACAAAAGCCAGCTGTGTGCCATCAGCAGACCATGCCGGTTGGCGGTCATAGGAATAGGGATAGGAAATGACCTCTGTTGAATTGTCGAGCAGATCGATCAAATACAGGCGCGGGCGCCCGGTGTTGCGCACCGATGCGAAGGCGATTTTATCCCCATCGGGCGACCAAGCCGGGTCGAAATCGCCTCCGGGCACATTGGGCAGCGGGGTTAAATCAGATCCATCTGCGTTTATCAAGAACAATCCCGAGCCGCGGTAGAGGGCCTCGTTGCCCCGGCATGGAGAGATAAAGACCAACCGGATGCCATCGGGCGACCAGCTCGGCTGGCAGGCCCCCTCCGGGATATCAGTCAGCTGCTGGAAATTCGTCCCATCGATCCCCATCAGCCAGATCTGTGTTGTCCCGCTGCGGTCGGAGGCAAACGCAATATCTCCCCCACCGCCGCCAAGTGGTGTTACGGTAGGTGTCGGAGATGGTTCCTCCAGGACGACTACCACAGTCTCGGTTGCTAGCACTGGTGTGGGTGTGCTGGGTGGACGCTGTGTTTGTGTAGGGCTGGGGTTGGGTGTTAGCGAAGGTTCAACCGCGCTCCCTGGAGGGTTCCCTGCGACCGCACTGGGTGCAACTGACGGCGTTGGGGAAAGATTCACAAGCACAACCGCCAGCGATTCAGAAGGCGGCAGCAACGCGGATAATGCCTGAGTGGGGAGCGCCGGGTCGTAATAGTAGACTGTGACAGCAACTAATCCAATCAGGATGGCCACGATACCCAGCGCACGCACAAATCTACCCAGGAATGAGCGCTTAGGTTTACCTGGGACCTGGTTAGCCAGGCGTGAATCATATTGGGAAAGGGCTGCCGCTTTAGCTGGTGTATCGGGAAAGATATTTGGGTTGATAACTTCTGCTGGTGGTGGCGTGACAACAAATTCTCCTGTCTTGCGGCGCGGTACGCTGCTGCGCACGCTCAACAGGGCCTGCTTGAATTCATCAGCTGTCTGGAAGCGTTCATCGGGGCGAATTGCGAGTGATTTCTCGATGACGCCAGCCATCCGGCGCGATACCTTTGGGTTCTGCTTCCGGACAGGGGTGAGCTTGACTTGATCCATCGCCTGGGCAAGTGCGTCCTCGGGAATTGCCCCGGTGAGAGCAGCATATAATGTCGCACCAAGGGAGAATATATCAGAACGATGGTCTGTGCGTGCTGTGCCGTACTGCTCGGGTGGGGAGTAGCCGGGCGTCATCGCGCGTGCCCCGGTAGTAGTTGCTTGATTGGGTTGGATCAACTTGGCTAGGCCGAAATCGACCAGATAGATCTGCCCATTGGGCATAATCTTAACGTTACCAGGTTTGATATCACGGTGTACAACTGGCGGGTTTACAGTTTCGAGATAACGCAAGGCATCACATATCGCCGCGCCGATGATGATCGTCTCTTCTTCCGAAAGAGTGCCAACCCGGTCCATACGTTCACGCAGGTCTTCACCTTCGATGTAATCCATCACCAAATATTGGCCTTGCCCTTCGATAACGAAATGGTCAGTTACGCGGGTCAGGTTTGGATGGCGCAGTGTGGCTAGGATAACGGCTTCACGATGAAACTGCCGAGCATACTCTTCCGTTGTGAATAAATTCTCCTTGACAGCTACATCCACGCCGAGATTCTCATCGACGGCGTGATAAACGGAACCCATCCCCCCCTGGCCGAGGATTCCGATCACGCGATAGCGCTGATTAAGGACGATTCCGACAACGAGGGTCATCTTTATTCACACCTAGATACTGGACCTACCATTAGTAGATTGCTAAATCAAATCCGCTCTACGATACCGCAATATTCACACACAATTTCGTGCTGACCACGTAAAATAGGAGCGGTAAAGGCCGCACCGCAGTTTGAACACTGCTGTGGGGCATTGCGGATCCGCTCTAGTTCCTCTGCCGAGACCTCGACGACCTGATCTTGTATATACCCACCAGAACGCGCCCGTCCAACCATAACCAACCAGTCCTCAGCCACTGGCTGAGATAGCTTAAAAATTGCCAGTGGTACTGGTCCCGCCGAGCCAAAGGAGAATTGTAGTGCTTCCCCATCACCTTCTGTGATCCGGTCTACATCCAGCACTTCCTGCAGCGGCAGGTCGATCTTCAATTCATAGGCATCGACGCGATCTTCCCACAGCAAACGCTGATCTGTCAAGAACAATAACCCATTCTCCGGTTCCCAATCCGGATGGACAAAGAGCGCCTCGACCGCAGCGATCGCATTCTCGGTAGCTAGTAAACGGAACGAGGCCGTCTCTAACGCGGTTTGCATCCAAGAAACCCATTCCAGGTGGGCTTCAATCGCTTCGACCTCATCCGCATATTCATCGTATTGGGTGTAGACGGTCACTTCAGCGCTATCTGACTGAGCTTCCAGCGAGGCAATCTTCGATCGCAGCTGCATGTATGGGGAGCGAGCGGCCTCCAAATTTGAAGACATTCCCATCACCCGCGCTAAATCCACCTTGACGCTTTCCATTTGCTTTGATAAAAGTGCAGTCTGCAGGGAGATCGTACTCTCAGTGTTTTTTCGAATCCGCTCCCATTGGGTGGAGAGAATCTGGATGTCAACCTCCAGCCCCTTCTCAAGATTGTAGCCACGGTTCCGCAACTCCGATAACTGCCGTTCCAGGGAGCCAAGCTGATTTTCAAGCCTAGCCAATTCATCATGCACATCTTTGAGCATTGTCTCATCTTGCAGGGAATTTACTTCCGCTTGCAGGGACATCAAGTCAGCTTTTGTCAATGGCTTGGTCAGATCGGAAAGTGTGACTCCAGCAGATCCGGTCATCCGCTCATTCTCAATCGCACCGGATTTGGCCTGCTTGATCAGCTCCGCCCAAATTTTAAAATCCTGCCCGTCGAGATGGAGAGAGACCGTCCCGAGCTGTTTCTCAGAAAACTCAACAGATAAGAAATCCTGGTGTCCAAAAAGCCCCTTGCTCTCTGCACTGTAAGATTTCACTGCGGATAGAGGCTGCTCCAACAAGATTTCCTGGACCAGTTCAGACGATGTAGTAATGAACAGCACTTTTTTTGTTGCTACTTTTTCCTTGCGCTCGAAAACGAGATGCTCATTGGTCAAGAACAGTATGCCTTCGGGATCGTCTTTGCCCTCTTTATCCCAACGAGCGGGAACTGCCATGATTAAATCCTCACCAGTCTGTAAATTTATCTGCAACTCATCGATTTGATCCACCGCCCAATGGATGTCAGTTAAGCGCGATTCCAATATATACAGCTGGTTTTCGGTATCGCTGTATTTCGATTCAATCTGACGTGAAGCGCTAGCTTGTTTGGAGAGCAGCGAATTGGCTTGAGTTTTCGTTGTGCGCAGGTGGTTCTCGGCCGCTTTCGCGCTGTAAATATTCGCATTCAGCCGCTGGACTTGGGAATTTAGGTTTTTAAGCTCGCGGTTCATATCACGGGAAGCGCTTTTTATCGATTGCGACACCTCTGGGGATACTTTTTCCCAATCACTCGCCGCCTGGTAGGCGAGCGTTTCCAGATCGCTCTGGTAGCGGTAGCCTTTATCGCGGGCGCTCTCTAACAGTTCAATCACACGTTGAAGCAGAGCATCTATTTCAGACACATCTGTAGTGAGGTCGTCGAAATCAGCGGTTGATTGGATTTTCTGTAAAGACGTTTGCAGTGAGTCGAGTTCCGCACTGAGTTCATCCGGTGCAGCCGAAGTATTGAGGACCAGGAACGCTGCAGCGGCGGCGGCACCAGCAGTGGCACCTGCCACCCGACTGGTGATAGTCTTGGTTGTACGCGGGGATGCAGCACTAATTTGGCTCGGTTTGGGTTTCAGTCTGCCTCGATTAACTGGCGGTGGGGGGGTTTTAGCCATCACTTTTTCTGGTTTACTCACCGGTCTGGCTTTCGGGCGTGGCCGTTGGGTTTGCAGGTGCTCGGCAGCCTGACGCGCCCCAGTTCGGCGTGCAACCCGCTGCGCGTCCCGACGAGGACTCATACCCGGTTTGATGCGATTGGTTGTGGGGCGTGCAGGTACTGAAGGGGAAATCTTCCGTGTCGTCGGAATGACTCGAGCGAAAGCCGTAGTGGGTGATTTCGCCTTGCTACTGCTTGTGGTTTGTTTTGCCGGAGATGTGCTATTTCTTTGAGTTGGCATGATTCCTCTATTGGCGACTACGATTAAATGGTCCTTCAACCTATCAGCGTCTGATACGTTTATGTTAACAATGGGGAAGGATTAGATGTCTAAATTACGCACCTCATGGGCATGTGTCTGGATAAAACGACGGCGAGGTGGTACAGCAGCTCCCATCAACATATCGAAGGTGCGATCAGCTTCCGCGGCATCTTCAATGGTTACCAACAACAAGGTGCGGGTCTCCGGATCCATGGTCGTATCCCAAAGCTGGTCGGGATTCATCTCACCCAAACCCTTGAAGCGCGAGAGTGCAGCGCTGTTAGCTTTCGCACCAAATGTGGTCAGGATCTTTTCTTTCTCATTCTCGGTGTAGGCATACTGAATCTTGCCGCGGTAGGTGATCCGGTACAGCGGTGGTTGGGCGATATAAAGGTGCCCTTCTTCGATCAGCGGCTGCATGAAACGGAAAAAGAACGTCAGCAGCAGGGTACGGATATGGCTGCCATCGACATCAGCATCCGTCATCACCACGACACGGCCATAACGCAGACCGGCAAGATTGAAAGACTCCCCAATCCCAGTACCGAGTGCAGAGATCAATGCCTTCACTTCATTATTTGCCAAGATCTTATCCAGACGAGCCCTTTCCGTATTGAGGATCTTGCCCCGCAGGGGTAGGATCGCTTGAAAATGCCGGTCGCGGCCTTGTTTTGCACTACCACCCGCCGAATCGCCCTCCACGATGTAGATCTCGGTCTTCAAAGGGTCGCGTTCGGAACAATCGGCAAGCTTTCCCGGCAGGGTGAGGCTTTCAAGGGCTGATTTACGGATCACCAGGTCACGCGCTTTCCGGGCGGCATCGCGGGCCCGAGCAGACGTGAGACACTTTTGGATAATCGCTTTCCCAGCGGCGGGATTCTCCTCTAAGAAGGTGCTGAAAGCTTCCCCGACAACCTGCTGAGCATGAGTTTGCACTTCCGGGTTCATGAGCTTTACTTTGGTCTGGCTCTCGAACTGCGGGTCGGGGTGCTTGATGCTGATGATGGCAGTGAGACCTTCGCGAGTGTCGTCACCGGTAAAGTTTGGGTCGGAATCCTTTAGCTGGCCGCTGCGTCGGGCGTAATCATTGACGGTGCGGGTAACCGCCGCCCGCAGGCCGGTCAGGTGCGTACCGCCGTCGATCGTATTGATCGTATTCGCGAATGCATAGACCGATTCTGAATAGGCGGTGGTGTATTGAATGGCAGCATCGATGGTGATCCCTTCGTGCTCTTTTTCGACGTGGACGACATTGTGTAGCACCTGCCGGTTGCGGTTCAAATAGCGTACGAAAGAGATGATCCCGCCTTCGAAGTAAAAAGTCATCTCGCGTTCGCTGCGCTCATCCAAGAAATACAGGGTGACACCACGCGTAACAAAAGCCATTTCGCGAAAGCGCTGCACCAAAGTATCGAAGCGATATTCCACATCTCCGGCAAATATCTCAGGATCATATTTAAATGTTATGTGGGTGCCGGTCTCTTCAGAGTTCGTTTTACCCACTACCTCCACCGGTCCAGTGGGATAGCCGCGGTTGTAACGCTGGGAGTGGATTTTTCCTTCGCGGTACACAGTTACTTCACACCACTCCGAAAGCGCGTTGACAGCTGATACGCCAACCCCATGCAGACCTCCGGAAACCTTATAGCTGCCGCCACCGAATTTACCACCGGCGTGCAGGACTGTCATCACGACCTCAAGCGCAGGTTTCTTCATTTGCGGGTGAATCCCCACTGGAATACCCCGCCCGTTATCCTTAACGGTAACACTACTATCTGGGTGGATGATCACATCAATTCGATCGCAAGAACCCGCTAAGGCTTCATCGATCGAGTTGTCTACTACTTCATAGATCAAATGGTGCAGCGCTTTGATATCGGTGCCGCCAACGTACATGCCGGGGCGGCGCCGAACTGCCTCCAATCCTTCCAGGACCTGAATATCTTTTGCATCATATGAATATGTCTCTCGTTTAGCCACTAAAACCTCCACGAAAAATGCCAGCAGAAACCAGTTCTGCAAACAGCAATTTGATTTATTTCGCAAACATCTATACAGCCGATAACATACCAACACCTTTAATGCTGGTGATTAAATGTCGAAACCACACAAATAACTTAGCGAGCCACCATCAGGTGATTACCGGTAATTTTGAACGAGTAAGCGTCCCCTGGACCCACAAGTAGGCATCACGATAATACACAAAACTAGCTGCAAGCAAGCCAGTTGCGATAAACGCATGCCCGAACACGCCAATCAACAGCAGCCAGGATTTGCCTTCTGGAACTCGCCACAAGACACTTAATCCTTCGTTGATCACAAAGATCATAACGAAGAACAAAGCCGTTTTTGCCACTGTGAAACGAGTGATCCGGACGCTGTCAAGCACAGAGACCCACACCTTATGCCGGTTGACAAAGATACCGTGAGCCGAAAATATGAACGGAAAAAGCACCCAGATCACTAAAGCGGTATAAACAAGCAGTCCCAATTGGCCGAATGGTTGACCAGTCATGGAGACAAGTGTAAGGAAGCAGCTCCCCGGGATAAAAATTACCATCACCAAAGCTACCCAAAACAGGGCTAAGAGGAAAACTTGGAGAGAATTCCAAGGCCACTGTCGGAGCGCATGATGCCAATCTATACGATCTGTCAAAGCAGCCTGAGCTACGAGATGGTAAAATATCGCCCCAAGCACCAGGCCGACGGCAGAAATCAGCAGCCAAAACCCGATGATGGCAAATGGGGACGTGATTTCAACACTGCTGGTTAGAACAATTGGCGCACCACCTGGCTGACCGGCAGCGAACAGACTCGGTATGCCAACCGGGTATGTTCGCAGTGCAGAGAAGAGGTTAAAGCTCTCGCCAATCGAAGTCCAAATTTCACTCGCGGCTACGATTAAGTCCGCGGTCTCGGTACTTTGCAGTTCTGGCATGGTTGATATTTCGCCAAGGAAATTCTGGATCAAATCCGCAAGACTCAATTGGGTGCCAAACCACAAGAAAATATCCAAGATAGCTGGAATCAAGATCAACCAGATATGCCCGGTGACCGCGTCAAAACCAGCCTTTAGGGATGCCATCAGGCTGGGAGGGGCAGGCGTAGCCTGTATATTTTCAGCTGAATTCATTTCCTTAAATTTTACCATAGCGACCGACTTAGACGACTTCTAAATATTCCACTGATGGGGCTTTGAGAAAGCCGCTTACCAATAACAATATCGTTAAATTATCCAGCAAGGACTACGAAAATCATCAAGATCGGATGTTTTGGGTCTAACTATTCGTGATTGTGAGAGAATTTCTGCGGGGGAAAGGTTTGACAATTAAACAAACTATGCTAGACTTTACTTGGTTAGGTACGCCAACTAAAACAACGCCAAAGCGCCGCCGTATTCATTCTACTTCTGCACAGAACATGTTATATGTCCACATTTCGATTAGGTCTGGGTTTTTGATTTTAACTTTTCCAAAGACAACAGTAATTAGAGCTAGAGATAAATAATTCACAAATATGTGGATAGCCTACTTGACTAAGCGTGCTCCAAAATGTAAAATCCAAAGTTAGGCAAGCGGGCAAAATCCTATCGTACATAATCCGCAATGTTCAAAGAGTAGCATTGAAGTGCGGCAGTCTCGGTAGAAAAAATGGCGAAATTATTATCTGCTCCTGAAAGGAGGTGCCCAGGAAAAAACGAGTCGAACAGCCTGTACTCTATTTGGCAATTAGGTAGTATCGGTTATACATATCAATATTGAACTAAGGAGAGAAGAGAATGAGCACTAAGTTTTTACTATTTCTGTCAGTTTTTGTCCTCGGCGGATTGCTGTTGGTTGCCTGTGCGCCTGCAGCGGCGCCTTTTGTATGCGAGGACCCAATCGGTTGTGTAGATTACGCTCCCGATGATCCCATCCGGCTCGCTTCAGCGCTCGTGATCTCTGGTCCAAATACTGACCTGGGAATCGACTCCCAGTACGGTGTTGAAATTGCTATGGATTTCAAGGGCGAGGTCTTGGGGCATGCAGTTGAATTGCAAGCTGAAGATGATGGCTGCAACGCTGAAGGTGGCCAGGCAGCTGGTCAGAAGATCGTGTCCGACCCCTCCATTGTTGGCGTCGTAGGCACAAGCTGTTCCGGTGCCGGTGTACCGATGTCGAAGGTGATCTCCGAGGCTGGCTACTTCATGGTTTCCCCCTCCAACACCGCCCCTAGCCTGACCGATCCCGAGCAAGCCTTCAACCCCGGCTATCTGCGCACATCGCACAATGACAAAGTCCAGGGTTCAGCGATGGCTGATTATGTCTTCAACGAGCTCGGTCTAACCACAGCCGCTGCCATCCATGACGGCGACCCCTATACTGAGGGTTTGGCAAACGCTTTTGCGACCTCATTCGAAGAATTGGGTGGAGAAATTGTTGAATTCACCGCGATCAATGTAGGTGACACAGATATGCGCCCGGTTTTAACATCAGTTGCTGCTGCCGGCCCGCCTGATTTCTTGTACTACCCGGTATTCACTGCGGAATGTGCATTCCTCACCAAGCAGGCTAAGGAAGTTGCTGGCCTCGAGAACACCATCGTAGCTGCCGCAGACGGCTGCATCTCAGATGCTGCTAAAGAAGCAATCGGTGACGCTGGTGAAGGCATGAGGTTCTCCGGTCCCGATATTTCGTTCACCGGTGCCGAGTATGAGAAGTTCAAAGCTGCCTACCTGGAAAAGTACGGAACCGATACACTTTCAGTGTTCCACGCCCACGCATTTGATGCCACCAACATGATCTTCGCTTGCATTGAAAAGGTCGGCGTTTCTGAAGATGACGGCAGCTTGCATGTTGGCCGCCAGGCAATGCGCGACTGCCTGTATGCGACCAGCGGTTTCTCCGGAATCACCGGGACTTTGACCTGCGATGAGTTCGGTGACTGTGCGGATCCGAAGATTTCGGTTTCCGAGCTGCAAAGTGGTGAATACACCCGCATCTGGCCTTAATTAAACAGCCACTGAACATTACGTAAGACGAATGATTTTCACTGAATACGGATGGACCCTTGGCATAGCCGGGTCCATCCGCCCCTCATTTGAGTAGGAGACCGCCTATGCTCGGACGCTTCCGCGATATCGATTGGATAGGAATTATCCTCTGGATTTTAAGAGCGATCATCATCGTGATGGTTATTTGGGGGACAATTGCGACCATAATTGAGAATCCTTATACATACCGGCAATGGATTGATTTCATCATCTTCGGTATAGCCCAAGGCAGCATGTATGCTTTGATCGCAATCGGCTACACTTTAGTCTACGGGGTGTTGTTCATGATTAACTTCGCTCATGGCGAGTTTTTTATGTCCGGTATTATGACGGCAACGGTGTTTATTGCCACCCCAATGGCAGCATCCGGGTTCCTGGATGCGCAGCCGGTACTTGCCTTGCTAATCATCGGCCTGGTAGCCGTCAGTGTATCCATCAGTGTGGCTTTGCTTACCGAACGAGTGGCTTATCGCCCGTTGAGGAAAGCGCCTCGCTTAGTACCGTTGATCACTGCGATTGGCGCCTCGTTTTTCTGGCAGCATTATTTCCGCGGGCTGTACGGTTCTCAAGTGGTACCTTTCCCGGTTCCTGGTGTATTGCGAGGCACAATTCTCATCTTTGGCACGCAGGTGTTAAAGACCCAGATTATTGTGATTATTGTGGCGGTAATCATGCTGCTGGGATTGAACTTCTTTATCTTGCGGACACGGACGGGTAAGGCAATCCGGGCTGTTGCCGAAGATAAAGACACCGCGGCGTTGATGGGTATTGACGTTGACCGGGCAGTTGCGATCACGTTTGCTACCGGTGCAGCTATGGCCGGTGTTGCTGGCCTGCTCTATGCACTGGTCTACCGCCAGGTCCACTGGTATATGGGTTTCATCCCTGGGATCAAAGCATTTACCGCGGCGGTGTTAGGCGGCATTGGAAGCATCCCCGGTGCTGCACTGGGTGGTTTATTGATTGGTCTGTTTGAATCGCTTGGCCCAGCATTATTCTTGCAAGGGATGGGGATACCAGCCCCCCACCAGCTCAAAGATGTTATTGCGTTCACGATGCTGATATTGGTCCTGATCTTCCGACCGCAGGGCATCCTCGGTGAACGGCTATCCGAGAAGAAAGCGTGAGGGAGTCAATAATGGAAAATAATACGCATTTCGATTGGAAATTAGCTGTCCGCTACGGCTTGCTAGCAGGTGTAGTTGCATTGAGCGTGAGTGTGATCGGTATGGTAGACCTATTCACTCTGCGCGACCTGATTGCGGGTTTGCTAACGCTTGGCCAGGTGATCTTGTTCCTTGCCCCGGTTGGATTGAGCTATGTCATTGCTGGTAAACAACCGGAGGGTAAAAAAGGATATGCACTCATAGCAGGATTGATTACCTCTCTAGTGGCTTCCTTACCATTGGTCATCCTTGTTATATTAGCAACATCATTTGACCTGCGCCAATTCTTACCAAATGTATCACCGGCGTTGATCAATACCCTCACTTTTGGGCAAGGAGTCATACCCGGGATTTTCATCCTAATGATCGTCATGGGCATCCTGGGCCTCCTGTCTGCAGGCATGTCTCTGCTGCCCGATCGCTACCGAAAGCCTATCCTGAGTGGCATCCTGTGGACGCTGGTCATCGGTATGTTCTCGGAAATCCTAACAGATAGGTTGCGCAGCTTTTTCGGGGTTGGCATATCCAAAGTTGTCTTCAGCGGAGAGGCACTACGACCAACCACTGCTCTGATAATATTCATCATCGTCACTCTACTCTCAGCTGCTTGGTATCGCAGAGGAGAGGCTATCAAAGAACGTATCGCTGACTCTCCGACCATACAAAGCAAACCGTTCCGTTGGGGTGCTTTCGCTGTGGTTGGGGTCATCTTCTTATTACTGCCCTTCCTGCTCGGCACGTACCTTTCCGAGGTTGCCAACAACGTGCTGATCTTTGCTATTATGGGGTTTGGTTTGAACATCGTGGTTGGTTTCGCCGGATTGCTTGATTTAGGATATGTAGCATTTTTCGCAATTGGCGCCTATATGATGGCCTTGTTAACCTCAGATGCCGACCAGGGGATCGCCGGGATGTCCTTTTGGCTGGCGATACCAATCTGTGTCGCGGTCGCGATCTTGGCTGGCCTAACTTTAGGCATACCGGTTTTACGGATGCGGGGTGACTATTTAGCGATTGTCACCTTAGCATTTGGAGAGATCATCCGCATCTTGGTACTTTCCGACCTGCTTAAACCATATATCGGCGGCGCGCAAGGTATTCTCAAAATACCCAAACCAACGATCGTCGGAGTGGGATTGGTCAGGCCTGATCAATTCTATTATGTGCTGCTGCTGGGCTGCATTCTCGCCGCCTTTATTTCCTGGCGTTTGAGCGGTGCCAGACTCGGACGGCAGTGGATGGCAATGCGTGAAGATGAGGATGTAGCAGAAGCCATGGGTATCAATTTAGTGAGTACAAAATTATTGGCCTTCGCTATCGGGGCAGGTTTCTCCGGACTGGCAGGCGCCATTTTTGCCAGCAAGCTGACTTCCATTTTCCCCCATAGTTTTAGTTTGATGATCTCGATCAACGTTCTCTGCATGATCATCGTGGGTGGTATTGGCAGTCTACCCGGGGTGATCATTGGATCCTTGGCTTTGGTTGGTCTGCCCGAGCTATTACGTGAATTCAAAGAGTTCAGGTTGCTGATGTACGGAATTTTATTGATCGTCATGATGCTCGCAAGACCGGAAGGCTTGTGGCCTTCAGCGGTACGCAAACGAGAGTTGCTCGCATATCAAGAATCAGGACCGACTGCTAACGCAAAGGCAGTCGAGTCAGAAGCATAAGGTGGTGATATGTCCATCTTGACAGCAAGTAGTGTTACGAAACGGTTTGGCGGGTTGGTTGCGGTAAATTCTTACGATTTCGAAATTGATCAAGGACAAATCGTGAGCATTATCGGTCCGAATGGAGCGGGTAAAACCACCTTCTTCAACTGTGTGACCGGTTTTTACCAGGCTGATGAGGGCAAAATGTTGTTCAATGGTGTTTTATTAAATGGGCGCTCGCCTGATAAAATCACCAAACTTGGTATTGCGCGCACCTATCAAAACATCCGCCTTTTCCCTGCGATGACGGCGATTGAGAATATATTGGTAGGCGAACACCCCCGCCTGAAAACTTTTTGGGCGGAAGCTGTCGTTCAGACAAAGCGGTACAAGGCTGAGGAGGCAGCGGCTGAAGAGGAAGCAAATCGCCTGCTGCAATATGTTGGCCTTGCTGGATTGGGTGATCAGATATCGCGCAACCTGCCGTACGGCGCCCAACGCAGGCTTGAGCTCGCCCGGGCATTAGCAAGCAAACCAAGCTTACTCCTGCTAGACGAACCAACCGCCGGCATGAATCCTCAAGAATCTGCAGAAATGATGCACTTCATCCAAGACCTCCGTGACGATCTCGGCATCACCATTCTGCTCATCGAGCATGATATGCGCGTAGTAATGGGTATCAGTGAGTATATCTCGGTGTTAGATTTCGGTACGAAAATCGCCGAAGGAACAGCCGCCGAGATCCAAAGCAACACCCGCGTGATTGAGGCATATCTGGGCAGAGGCGCAGCTTCGGGCTTGAATAAACAGACATCATCGGTAGCAGTGTAAAGCGAGGGTAGTTCAATGACCATGCTAGAACTTGATAACGTGCACGCATACTACGGCAATATCCACGCCCTGTGCGGCATTTCTCTTATCGTTGAAGAAGGGGAAATTGTCACCTTGATTGGAGCGAATGGCGCGGGTAAAACCACCACCTTACGCACGATCAGCGGACTGCTACCATGTACCCAAGGCAAGATAGCGTTAGAAGGAGAAGATCTCTCAAACTATAAGGCGTATGAAATCGTATATAAAAATGTCGCCATGGTGCCGGAGGGGCGCGGGATTTTCGCCAGACTAAGCGTCTCAGAGAACCTCGATATGGGCGCATTCTCCAGGAAGGACCGCAGTGGGATTCAAGCAGATTTAGACCGAGTCTTCAAATTGTTCCCACGCCTGAAGGAGCGGAGATCCCAGGTTGCTGGCACCCTCTCAGGCGGCGAACAGCAAATGCTGGCAACCGGTCGGGCAATGATGACACACCCCAAGCTTTTGCTGATGGATGAGCCTTCGATGGGGTTGGCTCCAGTCCTGGTTGAAGACATCTTTGACACCATCTTAGAGATCAACAAAGAAGGCACTACAATCCTGCTGGTTGAGCAGAATGCGACGATGGCGCTGCAAATTGCCGATCGTGGCTATGTCTTGCAAACCGGCGAGATTGTGCTTCAAGATACCGCAGAAAATTTGCGCCAGAATGAGATGGTACAGAAAGCATATCTAGGTATTGAGTAAACTCTGGCATCTATTAAATCGAACGACTGCTCTCTTGGAGTACAGGGATGCCGCAAAACAACCTGTACTCTTTTTTTGTCCCGGAAAAGAGAGGAAATTATTGAGGATAGATATATGACGAATACAAGCGATATCATCGTAATCGGTGGAGGAATTAATGGTGTCAGCATCGCATACTACCTGGCAAGACACGGTGTGCAGGTAACACTGATCGAGAAAAACTACCTGGGAGGTGGACCATCAGGCTTATCCAGCGCGATTATCCGCCAGCACTACTCCAACCCGGTCACTGCCAGGATGGCATATGATTCTCTAAGCGTGTGGGGTAACTTCCCCGAGATTATCGGCGGGAAACCGGTGTTCACGAAAACAGGTTTCTTAGTTTGTGTGCGCCCTGAAGACGTCGCGGGGTTGCAAGCTAACCTAGCAATGCAGAGATCTCTGGGAATTGACACCCGCTTTGTAACAGCTCACGATATCACGGAATTGGAGCCGCAATTGGATGTAGTCAATATTGGCGCTGGCGCTTACGAGCCTGACAGTGGATACTGTGATCCCGTCGAAGCGATCACCGGTTTTGCTGAAGGGGCCATACGTCACGGGGCACGTATCTTGAGCGGTGAGTGCGTCACGGATTTGCAGGTGCAAAACGGCAGATTAACCGGCGTGGTTGTTGAGCAAGGCGCGATCTCTTGCGGCGCAGTTATCGCTGCTACCGGTCCTTGGAGCAATGGACTGTTTGAGAAAATTGGCATCCCGCTGCCCATTATTACCGCCCGGGTTAAAGTCGTTTTATATCGCCGCCCAAGCAGCCTTCCTGATCACAAAATTGTGGCAGACTTCATCTCGCAAATCTACCTGCGGCCAGAAACAGGTGGTTTGATGCTGGTAGGCTCCATTTCCCCGGATGAAGAAACAGGCGATCGGGTTGTTGACCCGGATCACTTCAATGATAAAGTTGATTTTGATACGATTGCGAGTCTTGCTGAACGAGCTGCTCAGCGCTACCATGCGATGCTGGATAGCCACGTCGCCAGCAGCTATGCCTCGCTCTACGATGTGACGCCCGACTGGCATCCCATCATGGACGCTGTCCCCGGGATTGATGGCTTATATCTCTGCGCGGGAAGTTCTGGACATGGCTTTAAACTCGCACCAGCGGTTGGAAAAATGATGACGAAGCTGGTATTAGATGGAAAACAGCCTGTCGATGACATCAACTTGTTCGCATTCAATCGCTACGAGCAGGGCCAACCAGTAAAAGGACAATACGAATACAGCATTTTAGGCTAACTTTATCTCGCCTTGTTGGATTACTGATTACTTTCTGCCTGCCAAATGATTGAGCAACGGAGAGTGAGCGGTTTGGAATAATTACCACGTTAGCATGCTGAGGGCTTCTAGACACACACTCCCCGCACGAAAATCGTCTGTTCGATGGGTTCAGTTCAATTCATATCTGCATAAGGAAGCTGGGATTTACGAGGCAAATCTATCGTTGAGACCAAAATTCATAGCAAGTATAATACTCCTATCCACCATATAAGAACATCACAAAGTGGTTCATTATGCAACTTCTAACAAAAGCGAACATGATCATCATCGGTGGAGGTGTGATGGGCGCCAGCATCGCGTATCATCTCGCCAAACGCGATGTTCGCGATATCATCTTGTTGGAAAAAGAGGATTATTTCGGTCAAGGTGCTACCGGTCGATGTGCAGGCGGGGTGCGCTACCAATTCACCACCGAGGTAAATATCCGTCTATCCCAAGCCAGCCTGCCGATGTTAGCGGGCTTAGAAGAAGAAACGGGACAAACCGCAGATTACCGTCCTTGTGGGTATCTTTTCCTGCTCACCCGGGAAAGTGATCTGGAGGTCTTCCGCCAGAATGTGGCTTTTCAAAATCAGCTCGGCGTTCCCACACAGTGGTTAGATGGGGATGAGATTCGCCGCATGCTGCCGATGATGCGGTTAGAGGATGTACTTGCCGGGACGATCCATGAAAAAGATGGTCTGGCTGATCCGAACAGCGTCGTGATGGCATATGTAAATGCCGCCCAGCGTTTAGGAGTGGAAGCGTATAACAGCTGTGAGGTGACCGGCATTCTGGCAGCTGGCGGTTGTGTGAGGGGCGTAGAAACAACCGCCGGTAATATAGGCTGTGAGCAGGTTGTCAATGCCGCAGGACCTTGGGCTGGCCAACTCGGGAAGCTGGCAGGCGTCGATATACCGATCACACCGCTGCGCAGGCAGATGTTTACCACCAGCCAGCTGCCACAAATCCCAGGCGATTTTCCGTTTGTGATCGATTTCGCACAATCATTGTATTTCCACCGCGAGGGGCCTGGATTGTTGATCGGCATGTCCAACCCCAATGAAAAACCGGGTTTCGATCAGAGCGTTGACCCGGAGTGGGAACTCGTAAACTTAGAAGCAGCCGCTGCAAGACTGCCCCTTTTGGAGCATGCCGGATTAACCGCGCGTTGGGCAGGGCTTTACGAAAACACACCTGATGCCCACCCGATTTTTGGGGCAACCCCCCTAGCTGGTTTCTATATCTGTGCGGGTTTTTCAGGACATGGATTCATGCATGGTCCTATCGCTGGGAAGCTGATGAGCGAAATTATCCTGGATGGGCAGGCGAGTACGGTGGACGTTGCTGCGCTGGATTTGGGTCGCTTCACTCGCGGGGAGCTGATCCGCGAGTACAATGTGGTTTGACCAGTCTCTGGTGGAGACTGGTAACAATAATAATAATCTACCTCTTGGTAGAGAATTAAGTTTAGACATTGGGAAATGTGAAATAAATGCCAAGCGCGGAGATCATCACTATCGGAACCGAGATACTGCTGGGGGAAATCGTTGATACCAATGCACGCTATTTAGCCAGAGCGCTCCGTGATGCAAGTATTGACCTGTATAGGAAAACCACAGTAGGGGATAACGCCCAACGCATCGCCCTGGCTATCCGAGAGGCTCTCCAGAATAACGAGATCGTCATCACAACTGGCGGTCTTGGACCAACGGTTGATGACCCTACCCGCGACGCAGTAGCCCAATCGCTCGGTGTCCGGACCGAATACCACCCGGAATTATGGGATCAAATCCAAGCCCGCTTCAGACGGTTTAACCGCGTCCCGAGTGAAAACAACAAGCGGCAAGCTTTCATTCCTGCCGGTGCGCTGGTCATTGAGAATCCGGTCGGAACAGCACCTGCTTTCATCTGCGAACACGGAAATCAGGCAATTATCGCCCTGCCAGGTGTACCACGCGAAATGGAGCACTTATTCATGAAGTCTGTGCTGCCGTATTTGCGTCAGCGATACGACCTCCACGGCATGATCAAGGCGCGCATTATTCATACCATAGGTGTAGGCGAATCTCAGATCAATTCTTTGATCGGTGATCTTGAAGAATTGAGCAACCCTACGGTAGGTTTAGCAGCTCACTCGGGACAAGTTGATGTCAGAATTACAGCCAAAGCCGAATCAGAAGTGGAAGCGGATGCACTGATCAAACCGATTGAAGATATCGTGCGCGAGAGACTCAAAGGTTGGGTGTACGGTGCTGATGAAGAGAGTTTAGAAGATATTGTGCTAGACCATATCGGCTCGAAAGGGTGGAGCCTGACCGTGGTCGAGGCAGGTTTGAACGGAAATCTAACTCGGGAATTGAGCACCGCTCAAGGTGAATTCCTGGGTGGAGAAGTGCTCACAAAAGTGCCGACGCCAGATGAACTAGAGGAGATTACTAGAAGTTTTAGAGAGGCGCGTGGCGCACAACTGGGAATTGGTGTGGCGATATATCCAGAAGCTGAACGGCAAGATGTACGTATGGTCATTATCACACCGGAAGGGAAGGAAACTTTCTCCCGACCTTTTGGGGGTCCTCCGGAAAATGCACCTCGATGGGCACTCCACCACAGTTTAGATATGCTGCGCAAACTGTGAGCTCAAGCGCAAAGAACTAATCTGGTGAAAGTATTAGCCTTTAGATCCAAACTGGGTTGGTAAGGAATTCAATGAATAATATCATCGATACATTATTGCATAATGCCATTATCCTGACAATGGATACGGAGATGAAAATTTACGAACCCGGCGCAGTCGGCATATCCAGTGAAAAAATTGTCGCTGTTGGCCCGGAAGAAGAGATCCTGAAAAATTATCAGGCACATGAATCCATCGATTGCCAAGGCAAAGTATTAATGCCGGGATTAATCAACGCGCACACACATGTGCCGATGACACTGCTGCGTGGTTTAGAAGATGATTCGCGCTTGGATGTTTGGCTTTTGGGATATATGATGCCGGTTGAGAGAGAATTTGTCTCTTCTGCGTTTGTGCGCTTGGGCACTTCCATAGCCTGCGTTGAATTAATCCGCTCCGGAGTAACCTGTTTCGCAGACATGTATTACTTTGAAGAAGACGTTGCACGGGCGACTGCAGAAGCTGGACTGCGTGCAGTTTGCTCCCAAACCGTGATGAAGTTCCAAACCCCGGATGCCGATTTCTATGAAGAATCTTTAGCTTCGGCGCGCACCTTCATCGAACGCTGGAAGGATCACCCGCTCATAGTACCTTCGGTCGCACCGCACGCACCTTACACTTGTACAGAAGAGATATTACGCCAGACTGCCGCATTAGCAGTGGAGTTTGATGTCCCGCTCCATACCCACTTAGCTGAGACCGCGATAGAAGTCGAAAATATGCGCCGCGAGCAGGAAATGCCTGTTATCCCTTACGTCAAGAAGCATAACCTTTTCGATGCAAAAGTCCTGGCAGCCCATTGTGTGCATATCGACGATGGTGAGATCCATACACTGGAGCACCATCATGCTGGGGTAGCCCACAACCCCTCATCAAATCTCAAACTGGCTTCTGGATTCGCCCCGGTTGCTAAAATGCTTGAACGAGGCGTTAATGTCGGTATCGGCACCGATGGACCAGCATCGAATAACGACTTGGACATGTTTGAGGAAATTCGCTTGGCAGCCTTTATCGCCAAAGGTTCGAGCGGTGATCCTACCGCGCTCCCTGCCTCACTAGTGCTGCAGATGGCAACCCGGATAGGCGCCCAAGCGTTGTTTATTGACGATATCACCGGGTCTCTTGAACCTGGTAAGCGCGTGGATCTGATCCTGATCGACCTGGCGACCCTGCACAACTCACCCCGCTTCAGACGCGATTCGGATGGTATCTATGCACAAATTGTGTATGCGGCGAAGGCCAATGATGTGACCGATACGATGGTCAATGGAAAATGGTTGATGAGAGAACGACAGCTGCTCACTTTACACGAAGCGGAGCTGCTTACTCGAGCTGCAGAGTATGCTATGCAAATTGACAAGTTCCTGATCGAGCGTGAGCAGTCAGTGCTCTCGAAATTGATCGCGATTGGCGGCGCAAGCGAAGCGGAGAGCTTTGAAGTGCAGGTCAAAGTTCAGATTCAGGATACAGGCGCCGTTTTGGAAGCCATCAATAAGCCCAATATCGAAATCCTCCACCACCGTCACTATCATGAGTATGACACTTATTTCTCTTTCCATGATCCAAAGCAAGGCTACCTGCGCTATCGGGAAGATGAATACATCGATGAATCTGGTGAGGTTATGAATGTCCGCTATAGATTGACAATGATCGGCCCCGAACGTGAACACCATTTTCCTACCGACGTGCTGCTTTCTCGCAGTAGATTTATTGCCCCAGCTACCCACAGCTTGCGTTTTTATCGTGAATATTTCAAGCCTCAAGATGAAGTGTTCATCGAAAAAGATCGCTTACGCTGGAGAATCCTATTCAGGGGCACCGAGTTCTACATCAATCTGGACCGGGTTGACGCTCCCGAGTTAGGATACTTCTTGGAGGTAAAAAGCCGCACCTGGAGCAAGGTAGACGCCGGGTATAAAGCCACGATTGCCAGTGAGCTGCTGGAATTCCTTAGTGCAGAAGTGGATGGCCTAGTGAGGGAGGACTATATCGAAATTATCGCTCCAAACACCATCCAACCATAGAGAATTGAAGATCAGGAGCAGCAGCATTTCACCTTACGGCTTATACTCTGAAAATCATGCCCGATACGGTTGAATTTGTCAGTGACTTAGCTCGCAATACCGGTGAAATGTTGATCGAGTATTACTGTAAAGCTGATTTCTATGAGACACTGAAAACTGACAACAGCATCGTCACTGAAGCTGATCTGGCGGCAGATCGCTTGATCCAAGCCGCGATCAGAAAAGAATTTCCCAATGAATACATCTTAAGCGAGGAAGTATATTCAAATACACCTCATGAACAAAATGACCCTATCTGGATTATCGACCCAATTGATGGCACCACCAACTTCAGCCTTGGATTGCATATCTGGGGTGTTCTAATTACGAAGCTTAGCCGGGGTTGGCCGGTTCTAACGGCGATGTACTTTCCCATGCTGAAGGAGCTTTTTACCGCCCAAAAGGGTGAGGGCGCCTATCTAAATAACAAACCAATCTATGTTAAAGAACCCGATCCCAAGAAAGGGACGGCTTTTTTCGCCTGCTGTTCCCGCACGCATCGCGAATACAACGTCACAGTACCCTATAAGGCTCGCATATTGGGTTCTGCCGCATACAGCTTCTGTAATATCGCCCGTGGAACGGCCACAGTTGCTTTTGAAGCCAAATTAAAAATTTGGGATATTGCCGGAGCTTGGCTGTTAGTCCGCGAAGCCGGTGGTATCATTGATAGCTATGACGGACCACTACCTTTCCCCTTACGGGCAGGTATTGAATACCAAAATCACAATTTTCCGACCCTCGCTGGGGCAAACAGCCAGCTGCTAGACCAAACGAGGAAACAAATCAAGCCAAAATAATATCTGCCGGTATGAATCGACTGCTTACATCACGCCTTCATGTCAGATTTTTCTGATAGCAGTTCATTCGCCCGTTAATTGATGTAACTTAATCAAAATTCATTCAGGTTGGAGAGATAAAATGGACTACCGCTTTTTAGGGAACTCCGGATTGAAAGTGTCGGCACTCTCTTTCGGTGCATGGGTCACTTTCGGTGAACAAGTAGATTATCAGATCGCATATGACTGCATGCAGGGGGCATACGAAGCCGGTGTGAACTTTTTTGATAATGCAGAAATATATGCTTCAGGGCGTGCCGAAACCGTTATGGGAAAGATTGTCAAGGACTCCGGCTGGAAGCGCTCAGACTTGGTAATATCAACAAAAATATTTTGGGGTGGTGATGGTCCCAATGACAACGGTCTCTCGCGTAAACATATCATCGAAGGGTTAGATGCTGCCTTGGAACGGCTGCAAATGGAGTATGTTGACCTGATATTCTGCCATCGTCCGGATCTCTATACGCCTGTTGAGGAAACAGTGCGCGCGATGACACATGTGATTAACCAGGGGAAAGCATTCTACTGGGGGACAAGTGAGTGGAGTGCGCAGCAAATCATGGAAGCCTACGGCATCGCAAGGCGCGAACACCTAATACCACCCACGATGGAACAACCACAATATAACATGTTCAACCGTGAGTTGGTCGAAAAAGAATATGCGCACCTATATACCGAAATTGGTCTGGGGACAACAATTTGGAGCCCATTAGCCAGCGGTCTGTTAACCGGCAAATACAATCAAGGGCTGCCACCCGGGACACGCGCTACACTAAAAGGCTATGAATGGTTAAAGAAGCGGTTTGTTGATCAAGAAGCACAAGAGAGAATCGAAAAAGTCCGGTTGCTGACACCTATTGCAGACGAATTGGATTGCAGTTTAGCGCAGCTTGCCTTAGCCTGGTGCCTAAAAAATCCGTACGTAAGCACCGTAATTACCGGCGCTTCGAGGGTGGAACAAGTTCATGAGAATATGAAAGCAATCGAAGTGGCTGAACGGCTAGACGGAGCTCTGATGGAAAGGATTGACCAGATCTTAGGGAACAAGCCGGAAGCTGAACCAGATTTCAGATGAAATCTTTCTTTGGTTGAGTATGATCGGAATATCATAGAAGCAACCTGGAACAGACAGTATTACTAGTCAAATCCCCTCTCTATTGAAATAGAGAGGGGAACTTATTATATGAGATGATCGTGCAGATCAAGAGGCCGGGTGGATTGGTTGGCGTATAACGGTCTTTAGCTTCTCTGGAGCGGTTCGGCGGGGATCACTCAAATAGATTTCATGGTGTTTTCCCCGACGCTGGTAGCCTTGAGTATGAATGAAGTCGTGCAAAGCAGCAATGATAGGACCTTCTGCTGCGTAAGGGCCAAAATACAAGACTTGAGCGGATAACCCCTCCTGATAAGTTTCAAGCCGTAGATGGTCGATTTGGGGATTCGGTGTTTTATCCCGTGCGGATTCCTTTGCCTCTGCAAGGTGGCCCGTTGTGACGTGTTCAGGCTGGAGGATCATCATCGTCCACAACCAGCAGTCTTTCTTATCCACGCTGAATTCAGCCATATTCTCCACCCACCACAAGCCTTCTAATGGTGGAACGACATAGTCAAAGCCCTGTGATTTTGATTTGAACTTGATAGCGTACGCACATGAGTAAATCGCCGAAACCGCCAGCTTGTAACTCTCGCTAACGTTGGGGTTACCTTTACCGTCGATCATTAAGTATTTGAAGTTGGGAACATCTACGATGGTGAATATATTCTTTCGGGGTTGGTAGAGATCCTGATACTCTTTTTTATAATCAAGTTTTCCCATCCTGACACTCCTTTTCCAAATATTTTATCCGATCGATAGTTATTTGCTTAGATTCGACTCACAAGTGATAGTGATAGGATGAAAGCGTTCTCCATCCATGCTAGACTGAAACTACCAACCCAACTCAGAAACACGAGGAGATACACTATAAACCCCATTTTATCTTGGAATCGATTTACACCTCAAACAAACTTATATGGTACTTATGAACAACTCGGGCGAAGGGATCGACGAGAGACGCGTCTCAAACAACGAAATTAATCAGTATCTCGAAAAGAACGTACCCCATCACACCTGTGCTGTGATGGAAGCCACACGCAACTGGGCATTCATGGTCGATCAAATATTACACCAAGTGGATAGGGTGGAGATAGCTCATCCAAAAGAATTAGTAGAAATTTCACCCGCAGCGGTTAATGCCGACCGTATCTGACCCAAAGATGTTAGCGAACTTTGCTCGTTTGAACTATTTACCAGTCGCCTATGGGCTCCAAAGGAGATACGAGATTTACGCATGGTAGTAAGGCATCGTGATCAACTAGTGCGGCTACGCACGCAGGCCAAGAACCGCATCCATGCAATCCTGGTTTGTTACAACCTTGTGTCACCGGCGAGCGATCTCTTCGGGATCAAGGGGCGTCAGTTCCTAGCTGAAGTGTCGGAGGTTGAGTTGCGCTCTGCGGCCAGGAGTGTCGTGCAAGATCATCTTGAACTGATCGAGCACCTCAGCCAACAAATCGAGGCATTGGAATCTAATGTAGTACACAGTTCAGAGCAGTAGCAGACTATACGCCTGCTAAAGGCCATGCCCGGTGTAGGCAGTGTTATTGCCATAACTATCCTTGCAGAGATCGGTGACATCCGGCGTTTCAAATCGCCCAATGCATTGTGCAATTGGGCAGGATTGACGCCTAAGATCCGCAGAAGCGATATGCCGGTGCGCCATGGGCGCATCTCTAAACAAGGTTCACCACTGCTGCGAGCGGCGATGACCCGAGCGGCTACCATCGCTAGTTGGACTAGTAAACGCTGGTACTTTATCCATGAAGGTCTGGTATTGCGTTGTGGCAAGCAGGCAGCTAAAGTGGCTATCGCGCGCCGATTGTTGACTGTGGGCTATTTCATGCTCAAGCGCGCGCAACCTTATCGAGAGATTTATCAGAAGCGTCAGGCCAATGCCCGGCGAACCTTAAAAGTTGCATGGTGCTTTGACACCGCCCAAGTGATGAGGACACCAGTCTAGATTGGAGCCTATCTTGGTGCTAGGATTTCCCAAGACATAGCCTGATTTCACGGGTTTGTATAGTCGAAGCACGTTTAGATGCCTGAATCAAGCTCTACACCTGCAGCTACTTTTTCGATTTGTAGTGCAAGAATTCGTACGGCTACGATCGTGTATTAATATATTTTGAAGGTTCAAGATATTGGAGGAGTTTGAGCCCTTCGCATTCTAAGGTCCGCGATTGTCGATGGTGTAATTGTTCAAGTGTTTTTCCCCAAAAAACGGGCGACGTATTTAGTCTTCTAGATATAAGAACTGGATTTGGGTGATCAATTTCCGTTTGGTTTAGGAGTGTTATGAACACCGGAGACATATCACGCTTACCAAGGTGTTCGTTCTTCAATGCGAGGGGCTAATCACAAGTATGAAATCAATGGAAATGTCAGGCAAGTTATCCCCCAAATAATATGACAAACGCAACTATTCGCAATAAATAAATTGTGTAAATATTGGAGGGTATCAGGGTGCAAGTCCTGATCAGCGCATTGTGCAAAATTGTCGAAGCTTAACAAAGTCTAGAGGAGCAAAATAATGAGCAAAATCACCCGCGAAGATGCCCTTGAGTACCATCGTTTAGGAGGTAAACCGGGCAAGATTTCGGTAGTGCCAACCAAACCCATGGAAACCCAGCGTGACCTGAGCTTAGCATACACACCTGGTGTGGCAGTACCAGTGCTGGAAATTGAGAAAGATCCTGCGTTAGCATACGAATATACTTCAAAGGGCAACCTGGTTGCGGTGGTGTCTAACGGCACAGCCATCCTCGGTCTTGGTGATAGGGGGGCATTAGCATCAAAACCTGTCATGGAAGGAAAAGGCGTGTTGTTCAAGCGTTTTGCTGACGTTGACGTATTTGACATTGAAGTTGATACCCATGACCCAGATGAAATTATCAAGGTGGTTGCCGCTATATCACCTACATTCGGGGGAATCAACCTGGAAGATATTAAAGCTCCGGAGTGCTTCTACATCGAGGAGACCCTTAAAGCGATGCTTGATATCCCGGTTTTTCATGATGACCAGCACGGAACAGCCATCATCGCTGGCGCAGCTCTGCTAAATGGGTTGGAAGTGATCGGCAAAAAACTAAGTGATGTAAAAGTTACTATATCTGGTGCAGGTGCTTCTGCAATATCTTGCGCAGAACTGATGGTTCGTTTGGGCGCAACGCGTGAAAACATCACCCTGGTAGATTCACGCGGGGTAGTGTACAAAGGTCGCGAAGCCGGGATGAATAAATATAAGCAGCGCTTTGCGCATGATACCGATTTGCGCACCCTGGCTGAAGCAGTCCGTGATGCTGATGTTTTTTATGGTTTGTCAGTCGCGGATATACTGAAACCGGAAATGGTAAAAACGATGGCGGAGTCACCGCTAATTTTTGCCATGGCAAATCCCGACCCGGAAATTAAGTACGAGCTGGCCAGAGAAGCCCGGCCCGACGCGATCGTCGCCACTGGACGCTCTGATTACCCAAACCAGATAAACAATGTCTTAGGGTTTCCCTTTATTTTCCGTGGTGCTTTAGATGTCCATGCACGGGCGATTAACGAAGATATGAAGGTCGCCGCCACTCACGCATTATCCAACCTTACTAAAGAGGATGTCCCGGACAGCGTGCTACGTGCCTATGGGGTGGAAAGTATGATGTTTGGCCGGGATTACATCATCCCTAAACCGCTTGATCCACGCGTGCTTCTGTGGGAAGCGCCAGCAGTTGCGCAAGCGGCTATGGAAACTGGTGCAGCCCGTCGTCAGATTGATATCGAAGAATATCGCGAGCAATTGACCTACCGCCAGGGAATGGGTGAGCATGTCCGGCATTACATCATGAGTAGAGCGAAAAGCTGTCCTGACAAAAAGCGTATTGTTTTCGCTGAAGGCGAGGACTCGAAAATCATTCGGGCGGCTTCCCGCGTCGAAGATGAAGGGATCGCAATACCAGTTTTGATTGGCAACCCGAAGGTGATAGAAGAGCGCATAACAGCTTTGGGTTTGCACTGCTGTCCAGAAATGGTAGAGCCCTCTGAATTTGATCGCCGTGAAGAGTATGCTCATGCATTTTATGAGTTGCGAAAAAGGAAGGGGATGACACTGCAGGTTGCCCGGAAGCGCGTTTTAGAGTCGAATGTATTTGGCCCGATGATGGTTAAAATGGGTGATGCCGATGCATTTGTGTCTGGCTTAAATTATGATTACCCAGAAGTGATACGCCCGGCTTTACAGATCCACCACACACAACCCGGCACAGCGGTTACTGCCGGTGTCTATATCATGATCGTCAACGGTAAAGTCTATCTATTCACAGATGCGACCGTGAACATCGATCCCAGCGCCGAGGATCTGGCGGAGATCGCCTGCCTGTCAGCAAATTTCGCTCGCCAATTAGGTTTGGAGCCACGCGTTGCATTGCTCTCTTTCTCGAATTTCGGTAGTACACCTCACCCGCTCTCCGATAAAGTCCGTCAGGCAATGGATATCATCCGAATGAAATGTCCTGATTTCGAAGTCGATGGTGAAATGCAAGCCGATACTGCTGTAGTTCCCGATATTATCGAGAACCGCTATCCATTCAGCCAGGTCAAGGATGCCAATGTGTTGGTGTTCCCATCCCTCGAAGCAGCTAATATCGCCTATAAATTATTGGCTCGCCTGGGTAATGCTCAAGCGATCGGACCGATACTCTTGGGTATGGGAGCTCCGGTCCATGTCCTGCAGACCGGTGACGAGGTGAAAGACATTGTTAATATCGCAGCGCTAGCAATCATGGACTCGATGAACCGCGAAGGCTGTTAGTCCGCCAAAAAACCTTCTGTCGTCTAACCTTTGTTCTACCTTAGAGCACATTCCAAATCCAGGAATGTGCTCTTTTTTCGTTGCTCGCATGTTCAGGACCGGGAGACAGCCTCGCTTGGGTTATGGTACGATTGTTTGGCAGAGAAAATAAATTTGGAGGTAGTTGCTAAATGATCCATATATGTTTCGTATGCCTCGGTAATATTGTGCGCAGCCCGTTGGCAGAAAATATGTTTAAACATCTGGCGGAATTAGAAGGTGTAGGTGAGAATTATGCAGTTGATTCAGCAGGGACAAGTGCCTGGCATGTCGGAGAACAACCAGACCATCGCATGCGGCGTGTGGCCGCTGAACATGGGCTTGATTATGGTGGACGATCGCGCCAATTCGAGCGCAAGGATTACGATCGTTTTGATCTGATCATCGCCATGGATCAAGAAAACCATCGGAGCCTACTTCAAAAAGCGCATTCACCAGAGCAACAGGCTAAACTCCGCCTGATGCGCGAGTTCGACACCATGGGTGGCAGCCAGTTATCTGTCCCAGATCCGTATTATGGTGGGCAAGAGGGTTTCGAGGCAGTGTACCGGATTATTGAACGTTCATGTCGAGGGTTGCTGCAAGCCCTTGAGAAAAGCGAAATTGATGTTCAGCGTCGTTTTGATTTCTGAATAGCTATCAGGAGTGGCCTATGGTGCCGGCTGCTGTACAGAATTGGATCGCAGAGAATGGGTGTGGAACAGTGGTCGCGGTTGAAACTGTTGGCGGTGGTTGTATTAGCAACGGTGCCAGGTTAACTACTGAATCAGGGGAAGTATTTTTTCTTAAAACCAACTCCCACACACCTGCAGACATGTTCGCACGCGAAGCGGAAGGGCTCATTGAGTTGGCCTCCGGAAATGATAACAGAATACCACCCAGCCCCCGGGTTCCGCGGGTGCTGATTTTCGGAAAGGATTATATTCTACTGGAATATATCCGCTCTGCCGCTCGTAACAGTGATTATTGGCAGAAATTTGGCCATGAGCTGGCGTCCTTGCATAAAATCACACACCCAAGGTTTGGGTTTCAACATGACAACTATATCGGTGCTACGCCTCAATTAAATCCGTGGACGATTGATGGTTTCGAATTTTTCGCTGAGCAGCGCTTACTTTTCCAGGCACGATTAGCAGGAGATCGCCATTATCTGGATCAATCCGAGGTTCAAAGAACCGCGGCACTATGCCGCAGACTACCAGAGTTAATTCCAGAACAACCAGCTTCCCGAATTCACGGAGACCTTTGGAGCGGAAATGCAATGGTTGATGAGAATGGCAGCCCAGTTCTTATTGACCCGGCGGTGAATTATTGTTGGGCCGAAGCGGAGCTAGCAATGACTACGCTATTTGGTACATTTCCAGATACTTTTTATCAAGCGTATCAGGAATTACGCCCTCTAGCACCGGGGTACCGCGAGAGGTTTCCGATCTATAATCTCTACCATGTGCTAAACCATGTAAATCTTTTTGGCCGCAGTTATGTGAGCCAGGCAATTTCAATTTTGAACCGTTTTTCCTGAACCACAATTGCAGGCAGAGGCAGCGCAAATATTTTTTAGAGCGGGGATTTTTGGAATACCAGCAATGGGCTATATAGATTATATGTTCAGATACGAATCAAATACTGGCTCCCAACCGTTCGGTACAAACTCGCCCGTACTGATATCCTGAACATATTCGCCCAAATATTCACCACGGACGATCTTATTTAAAGCATCGACGAAGGCATCCACTTCTCCTATTGTGTTGTATAAACCGAATGAAGCTCTGATCATTCCCGGCATATTTGATCGATCACCGGCAAGCATTTGCTGCCGGACAGCATCAGCCTCGGCATGATCGACCTGCAGCAGATGCAGCAGGTATGGGTGCGCACAAAAACAGCCGCTCCTCACGCCGATGCCGAATTCATGTCCAAGAATTGCTGCGACCTTAAAGTGAATCATGCCTTTAAGTCGCAAAGGTATGACGCCCAATCTGCTGCTGGCATTTTTAGGATCACGATCGCCGTAGATCATCACCTCGGGTATCTCTTCAAGCCGGCTTAACGCATGTGCAGTCAATTCTGCTTCATGTTCAGCAACCTTGTCCATGCCGATACCCTCGAGTTGGCGAATAGCGGCAGCAAGGGCAACTGCCCCAACCGTGTTCGGACTGCCAGCTTCATCACGGTCTGGAGGTCCTGCCCAGACGACTGAGTCCAGGGTGACTATTTCAACCGTCCCGCCGCCGGTGACATCGGGTTCGCCTTGCTCAAAGACATCTCGACGACCAACCAGCGCGCCAGTGCCAAACGGTGCGTACATCTTGTGGGCTGAGATAGTCACAAAATCTAAGTGCGCGGGATCCTCAAGCGGTCGCATATTGACTTTCCGGTGTGGTGCGAGTTGAGCGCAGTCAACCGCGATACGCGCACCGGCCTGATGAGCTTTCTTAGCCATACGATAGATCGGATTCAAGAAACCTGTCACATTGCTGGCACCTGTAATCGCAACCAGGGCGACCCTGCCGGTGTATCTTTCCAACAGCCGCTCAAAATCACCTTCATCCAATCTGCCATCCTTGGTGAGCTTAATATGAATGGTTTGTGTGTTAGCACGCCAAGGGAGGTCATTGGAATGGTGCTCCATCCCACTCGTCAACACAATATTCCGTTCCGCGGAGAAAGGGAAGCGTCTAGCGAGTTTGTTGATTGCCTCGGTTGTATTCTTCACAAAGATACAGGTGTGCTCAATTTGATTGGCGCCTAGAAAATCAAGCGTAACCTGCCTGGCCTGCTCATAAAGATGAGTGGATAGCTGGCTCTTGTAGCCAGTACCGCGGTGGACACTGCTGTAAAACATCAAGAAATCATTGACACACGACTGCACATATTTCAAGGGTGGGGTCGAAGCTGCGTTATCGAAGTTGATATATGGTTTTTGATTTCCTTGCAGTACGGGAAGCGGTAAATCCGTACCAACAAAAAGCTCACGATAATGATTTTTCTCTGTCATCTGGTGTGTTTGGCTCCTTGATGGGGATTGATTCTGGTCTGTTAGTACTTAAGTCCTATTCGAGTCGTAAAAGAATCCCTTGCAAATCACAAATATTTCGTATATACTGTGTGTACTTGTGGGAGAAAGTGGGAGAAGGTGGGGCGCCGGAGTTGTTCCGGCGTTCTGCAATTAAGGACGAGGTAGAACAGATGTTCCTCGGACAGTATCAGCATAATGTGGATAGCAAAGGCCGGTTAACCATTCCGGTTCGTTACCGCGATATGTTGGCAGAAGGTGCCTACATCACTCAAGGTTTTGAGCACAACTTGATGGTTATGACAACGTCGGCATTCGAAACTATCACCCAACGGGTAACACAAATGAGCATTACTGATCCCAGAGCCCGTTTGCTCAGAAGACTATTCTACTCGAACGGTGAGCGCGTTGATGTCGACAAAGCTGGTCGGATCCTCATTCCACAATTTCTCCGAAATACTGCCGGGTTGAATGGCGAGGCGGTCGTTGTTGGAGTCGGTGATTTTTTCGAAATCTGGTCTCCTATAGCTTGGGCAGATCAAGCCACAATCTTGGAAGATGCCGATTTAAATGCAGAACGCTTTATCGCTTTTGATATCACATCTGAAAATCCGTAATTGGATATCTAAAAAGGTAGATATCCGTGCACCAACCTGTTCTTTACCAAGAAATTATACTCGCTTTGCGCCCGCAGCGTAGGGGTCGTTACATTGATGGTACGGTCGGATTGGGAGGGCACGCATGGGGTATATTGGATGCCAGCCAGCCGGATGGTTTACTGCTTGGATTGGATGTCGATCCCTATGCCTTAGAACTAGCAGAACAGCGATTGGTAGAATTCGGCCGGCGAGCCACGCTAATCCGGGCATCCTATTCAGATTTATCTGCCCAGTTGGAAAATATCGCTTGGCAGTCTGTAGATGGGATTCTGCTGGATTTAGGCGTGTCTTCTCTGCAGTTGGATACTCCCCAGCGCGGATTTTCATTCCGGTCTGATGCTCCCCTGGACATGCGTTACGACCCGGATAATCCAGTGCGTGTAGTAGATTTAATCAATTCACTTCCCGAGAGTGATATTGCCGATATTTTATATCGCTACGGGGAAGAGCGTAGGTCTCGTCAAGTAGCGCGAGCCATAGTTGCCGCTAGACCTGTATTAACAACTAAACAATTAGCTTATGTTGTTTCGTCCGTCACTGTGAGCGGGCGGAAAGGTTTGCATCCTGCAACGCGCACTTTTCAGGCATTCAGGATTGCAGTCAACCGAGAATTAGATGCGCTTGAGAAATTCCTACCGCAAGCGGTGGCGGCATTAGCCCCTCAAGCACGACTAGCGGTGATTTCCTTCCATTCACTCGAGGACCGGATCATCAAGCATTATTTTCGTCGAGAAAGCACAGGATGCCTGTGCCCTCCTAAACAACCCCAGTGTACTTGTGGGCACGAGGCGCAATTACGTCTCCTTACTAAGCGCCCCACAAGACCCGGGAATTCTGAAACGGTTAATAACCCGCGCTCACGCAGCGCTCGTTTGCGGGTAGCCCAAAAAATATAATTGTTTGCCTTTGCCTGATGAAGGTCGGTGATTGTTGCAGCAGCTTGCTCACTAACAATACCGTGCAAGAGGATGGGTAACGGCTATTGACCTTCTCTGCAGGTAAAACTGATGGCACAACACTTGCAAGCAACTTGGTGGCAGTGATAATCATCTGTAAATTAGTCCTCAAGATGCCAAATAGCTTGTAGGAGAGAATGATGGAACGAGTTAGCAGCATATCTCAAGCATACTCACAAGCGCCCTGGCGAAAACAGCTCCAGATTATTGGATTGTTCCTTCTGCTGGTCGTATTTGTCGCGTTGATAGCTGGAATTTATCTCAATGTCACAGCCCGCGCTGCAACTCTTGGTCGTGAAATCCTGATAATGCAGTCTCAGATTCAGAAACTGGAATTAGAAATCGCTGATCTTGAAACGCGCTTAGCGATCGCGAATTCAGGTCAGGAGATGCAAGACCGCGCAATTGCATTAGGATTTCATCCGGTTGAGATAGATGATTTGACTTTTATTGCCGTACCCGGTTATTCCCCACGTTGGGGAGCAGTCATGGCTCCAGCACCGGAGCCTGTTGAAATTGTATCCGCTAGCCTGCCAGCAGATTACACCGAATCGCTGTTTGATTGGTTAATCAGACGTGCCCAGATACACTTTGGCCGTCTGGAGGTGTCGCCATGAAAATGGAACACGTCTGGCGCTATACACTGCTGGGCACATTGTTTACTGTCATGGCTGGCCTGATTGTGGTTCAGCTATTGCGTATTCAATTAAACCGCGCTCAAGTTGAAAAGTTTATTGAACAAGGCCAATCGTATGCTGGTGAATGGCGGACATTTTATCCAGCGCGAGGTCAGGTTTACGACCGTTGGGGAAACCTCTTGGCTGGAAATTCGACTGTTTACCAGGTGGGGGTTGAACCTGCCAATGTACATAACCCTCACACGGTTGCCTTGGCTCTCAATGTGATCCTTGGTCTGGATTACAACGATGTGTACCAAAAGATCACCCAAGGTCCGACTTCACAGCTGGTTTACTTAGTCTTAGATGACTTTGTGCCCCAGGAAAGGATCGATCGCTTACAGCAATATGCTGGTGATATCGATAATGCATATTCGGTTGACGACAATCAAGAAGCACCGAGTTTGAGAGGATTGGTCTACCAACCGCATTTGCGCCGCAACTATCCGGAGAAGGACTTGGTTTCAAATGTGCTCGGCTACGTTGGATTTGATCAAGATGGGAATCTTCACGGCCTCTATGGGATAGAAGCGAAATTTGACGAACTATTAGCAGGCTTGCCGCAACGGTTTTGGGTCCCTAATGATCCAAATCGTGCACAAGAATTACCCGACATCCCCGATGGGACCAGTCTGATGTTGACGATCGATCGTGAAATACAGGGTTCGATGGAGACCATCTTGGACACTTCGATCGAGTTCAATGGTGCAGAATCTGGCACGATTATCGTTATGGAACCCAAAACCGGTGATATCTTGGCTATGGCTACCAGTCCGCGTGTAGATTTGAATCGTTATTGGGAATATGAGGACTTTATCACAGGTTCAACACCTTTCAATCGAGCCATCAGCCAAGCTTATGAACCTGGTTCAGTTTTCAAAATCTTAACAGTTGCCGCAGCCCTGGATAAAGATGTGATCGAGCCGCAGACAACATTTGTTGATACAGGTGTTTTTGAGATCGGTGGCACATATATCTACAACTGGAATTCAGCTGCTTGGGGACCTCAGGACATTCAAGGCTGCCTGCAGCATTCGCTGAATGTCTGTCTTGCCTGGATTGCGAAAGAGACCGGTCCAAAGGATTTTTATGATTATATGAATTCCTTTGGGATTGGACATTTGACGGGTATCGATCTAGCAGGCGAGCTGACCGGGCGCTTGAAAGTGCCTGGAGATGCAGATTGGTATGATGCGGATTTGGGCACCAACTCTTTCGGACAGGGTGTTTCAACTACGCCATTGCAAATGGCTGTTGCTGCTTCTGCGATTGCCAATGAAGGCATGATCATGGCGCCGCGTATCGTTAGGTCGATTATTGATAATGGCCACCAATCAGATATCGAGCCCCGGGTTATCGGACGGCCGATTGCCGAGGAGACGGCGAAGACGCTCTCTTACATGCTGGCCGCATCCTTAGTCGATGAAGCCTCTACTGCTCTAGTCGAAGGATACGAACTTGCGGGAAAGACGGGTACGGCAGAAATTCCTACCCCATATGGATACACCAGCCATGTAACGAATACATCCTTTGTAGGTTGGGGGCCAGTAGACGATCCCCGCTTTTTAGTATACATCTGGTTTGAGAAACCTACTTCCTCCATCTGGGGTTCGGAAGTTACGGCAATTGTATTCAGCCAAGTCGTAGAAAGACTGGTGGTTATCATGAAAATACCGCCGGATAGTGTCCGGCAGGTATTAGCCAGCCAGTGAATTGGTTCATGGTGTCATGATGTTCCAGTTATCCTGGCTTTTTGTACATTTACAACTTAATGTACTACAGAAATATGGGATAGAAAGCAAATGCTGACTGTTGCGGATATCTTAGAAGCCCTGTGTGGTATTCGTCCGTCACGGGGCAACCAGGTGATTACTGACGCAGTGATCAGACTCACGAGAGGTATCACAAGGATCAATGTTTATAGCACTGCCTGGTGATAATCACGATGGTCATGATTTTGTCGGTGAAGCTTTCCAGTCTGGCGCTTCCATCGCCTTGATCCACAGAGCATCGCATCAAGAATTCAGGGCTATGGATTTGAGGTCAGCGTTACCATCACTGGATATCGTTATCCCAGAATTTCCGTTTTGTATCCTTGTTGAAGACAGCTTGCAGGCTCTCCAAAGCATAGCCCGTTATTGGCGCCAGAAGCTTTCCCCACGCGTCATTGGTATCACTGGGAGCGTAGGCAAATCGACAACAAAAGAGTTGGTCGCCGAAGTCATAGACCAGCGCTTTAGCACCTTAAAAAATCCTGGTAATTTAAATAATGAGATCGGTTTACCGCTGACACTTCTCCGTCTCGATCGAAGGCATCAGGTCGCCGTACTCGAAATGGGTTTCTATGTCCCTGGAGAGATCGCATTGTTGTGCGATATTGCTCAACCCCAAATCGGTGTCGTGACCAATATCGGCACGGTTCATGCTGAACGGGCAGGCTCGCAAGAAGCCATAGCACGAGGTAAAGCTGAACTTGTCGAATCTCTACCAGCAGCTCCCGATGGGATTGCGATCCTAAACCATGATGATCCTTTAGTCAGGCCGATGGCTGAGAAAACTCGTGCACAAGTTTTTTTCTATGGACTGACCGCAGAAGCAGACCTGTGGGCTGATGAAGTGGAAGGGCTGGGCTTAGATGGGATTCGTTTTCGGCTGCACTACAAAAACGAGATCATCCACCTGCAAGTACCGCTCATCGGTCGCCATTCAGTTCATACTGTTTTGCGAGCCTCCGCAGTTGGATTGTCCCTGGGGCTCACATGGCAGGATATTGTGAACGGGCTTCGTTCAGGGAAGGCACAACTGCGGCTTGTCGCGGTTCGAGCGAATAATGATGCGGTATTGTTAGACGATACATACAACGCATCCCCTACATCTACCTTGGCGGCGCTCAACCTGCTGGATGAGATCGATGGCAACAAAATTGCCGTCTTGGGCGACATGCTTGAATTAGGGCAGTACGAGTGGCGAGGACATGAGATGGTGGGCGTGCGAGCAGCGGAAGTGGCTGATGAGTTGATCACTGTCGGTGAACGGGCGAAACTGATCGCCTCTGCAGCCTTACGTGCTGGTCTCCGAGAAGATAAGGTGACGCAGCTCGCCGATAGCCAACAAGCGATTGATTATTTGCTGCCGCGTTTAAAGAGTGATGACGTCGTCCTGGTAAAGGGTTCACGCGGTATGCGAATGGATTACATCGTAGCGGCATTGGAGCAGCATAAATGACCCAGGCCTCGATGGCTTTAGCCCTCGCCGGGTTCAGCTTTATGTTAACGGTCATCTGGGGTACACCCTTATTGCGGGTTCTGCGCTATTTTAATGTTGGCAAGGTTATCCGGTTCGATGGTCCGCAGCGGCATGCGTCCAAGATGGGCACTCCCACCATGGGAGGCGTATTGTTCGTCCTCCCAGTCCTGTTGGTGACAGTCTTGCTCAATGCTAGCGTTTTGATCGGTTTCAAAACCTTGGGAAGGTCCGTCTTACTCCCATTAGGTGTTATGGTGATTTTTGCTGCAATCGGCGCAGTAGATGATTGGCAGGGTTTACGAGGCCGACGGCGTGGTGAAGGGATGAGTGCTCGAGCAAAATTCTTGCTCCAGTTGGTCGTTGCTTTGTTTGCTGCCCTGGGTATGTATTATGTATTAGATGTCCCGCAGCTATATTTTCCAGGTAAACCGGATGAGATTCAACTCGGACTGTTTTTTATCCCGATAGCAATATTTATTATCCTGGCATCATCAAATGCTGTGAATTTGACAGATGGTTTGGATGGATTAGCTGGTTTGATCTCTGCTACTGCTTTCGCCAGTTATGGTGGTATCGCTCTCATGCAGGGACAGGTGTTCCTGGCTCGTTTCTGCTTCACACTTGTCGGTGCTGTGTTCGGTTTTTTATGGTTTAACGTACATCCGGCGGAATTGTTCATGGGTGACACAGGATCGCTATCTTTAGGATCGACACTCGCCGTTGTTGCCCTCATGACAGGTCAATGGGTTATCCTCCCGGTAATTGCGATAATTCCGGTCAGCATCACATTGAGTTCGTTGATCCAGGTGAGCTACTTCAAATACACCCGGCGCAAGTATGGTGAGGGAAGACGACTGCTAAAAATGGCACCACTTCAGCATCACTTTGAGTTAATCGGCTGGAGTGAGACACAGATCGTACAGCGTTTTTGGTTAATCAGCCTTTTGGCCGCTATGCTTGGTGTAGCGTTTGCAGTGGTATAGCACGATGTTTTTATCTGGATTGGCACTTGAGACATTCATCGACCCAGATTCCGGGAATAGGATGTTGGATAAAGCTTCTTGGAAAGATCGAAAAGTTGTCATCATTGGAGCAGCTCGACAAGGGCTTGCACTTGCGAGATACCTAGGCAAGCATGGTGCAACCGTGGTGCTAAATGATCGCCTACCTGAGCAAGATTTACTGCCACAGCGTCGAGCTCTGAGCGATCATTTAGCAGCCTATGATTATGCGGTTGAGTGGGTCTGTGGAAGCCATCCATTGGATATTTTAGATGGGGCAGATACTGTCTTCGTCTCCGGCGGTGTGCCGTTATCGCTTCCGCTAATCCAGGAAGCCAAGACTCGTGGGATCCCGCTCTCAAACGACTCGCAACTCTTCTTGGAAACGGCACCATGCAAGGTGATTGGTATTACAGGCTCGGCAGGGAAAACCACTACTACAGCATTGGTTGGAGGTATTTTGCGTGACGCTTATACTCCCGGTTCAACCCAAGTACCACCTCGCGGCGTCTGGGTTGGTGGCAATATTGGCGAACCTCTCCTGACAATGGTCGATGAGATGGCAAAGAATGATCTGGCTGTAATGGAGCTTTCTAGTTTTCAGCTTGAACTTATAACTCGCTCGCCGCAACTCGCTGTTGTGTTGAACATTACACCGAACCATCTTGACCGTCATGGGACTATGCAGGCATACACTGATGTGAAGGCACGCATCTTGGAATTCCAATCCCGAGAAGGAATTGCAGTGTTAGGCCGTGATGACAAAGTTGCATGGGGATTGGCACCTGATGTTGGCGGGAAGCTGGTCTCATTTGGCAAATCCCCCCTACATGAAGGGGAAGGCACGTTTTTGATAGACAATGATATTTACTACCTCAGTGATGAAGGGGATACCCGGTTGATGGCGTGCTCAGATATCCCTCTCCGCGGGAAACATAACATACAGAATGTATTGGCTGCTGCCGCGATCTCGATCGCTGTGGGAATATCCCCGCAGAGAGTAAATTCCGGCGTAAAGTCATTCTCTGGAATAGCGCATCGGTTGGAGTACGTACGCTCGTGGGGAGGGGCAGCTTGGTACAACGACTCCATCGCGACCGCCCCTGAGCGTGCCATGGCAGCGATCCGATCATTTGAAAACCCGATCATTTTATTGGCGGGTGGACGTGATAAGGATTTGCCGTGGGAAGATTTCGCTGCATTGGTGAATGAAAGGGTGAAGCATATCATCGTTTTCGGAGAAGCCGTAGAGGTAATCAGCGCTGCTGTCCATCAGAACAAACGTCAGGCAGGCAATGATTCGATCAAACAGCACATCAGCAAACGTAAAGGAATGCGAGATGCGGTTGCTGAAGCAGCCTTGCTTGTTGAGCCAGGGGATGTGGTTCTGCTCTCACCCGGTGGGACCAGTTATGATGAGTTCCGCGATTTTGAGGAGCGTGGAGAATGTTACAAACAGCTGGTAATGAATCTGTAAATCAAGCACAAGTCAGACAACGCAAACCGCAGAATAGGTCTGTGCGTTTGAAGATTGATGTTCCGCTCTTGTTGATAACGATCATTTTAGCAGTGTTCGGGATATTAATGGTCTATTCAGCGAGTTGGGATTATGCCATCCGTTTGGGTGAGGCTGCAAATTATTTTATCAGCCGGCAGATAGTATTCTTGATTGTCGGGATCATTGTGGCGGTAATCCTCACATTTTTTGATTACCACTTCTGGCGAACACTTGCTGTCCCGCTGATCGGGATTACTATTATTTTATTGATCGGGGTTTTGTTCTTTGGTGAGTTACGCAATAACGCCGTCCGTTCACTGTTTAGCGGGTCCGTCCAGCCCTCAGAATTGGCCAAGATAGTCACCGTGATCTATCTGGCAGTCTGGTTATATGCAAAACGCGATCAACTGCATGACATTACTCTTGGTCTGATTCCGCTGGCCGGCATCCTGGGAGTAGTTGGTGGATTGATCTTTGTCCAACCAGACTTAAGCGCTTTCTTGACCATCTTTCTCTTGGGCGGCATTATGTTCTTCTTGGCAGGCGGTGATTTGAGGCAAATCGTTCTGCTTGTGTTGGTCGCAGCGCTGTTCGGTTGGGTAGTTGTAGTGATCAATACGACAGGTGGCGAGCGTGTCCAGAGTTATCTCGCCGGGTTGAAAGACCCTTTCCAAGCGTCATACCACGTTCGCAGGTCTATAGAAGCATTTGTCAAAGGGGGTTGGTTCGGGGTAGGCATTGGTAGGGCCGAAACGAAATTGACCGGCTTACCGGTTCCGCCAACTGACAGTATATATGCCGTCGTTGGGGAAGAAACTGGAATTCTCGGGTCGATCACATTAGTCGTCCTGTACACAATCATGTTGTGGCGAGGTTTGATCATTGCCCGGCGCGCGCCGGATAGATTAGGGACTCTGCTGGCGGCCGGCTTGAGTTTTTGGCTGGCATTGGAAGCCTATATCAATATGGCTGTGATGGTGAATTTGCTGCCATTTGCGGGCAATGCCCTGCCCTTTATGAGCGCCGGCGGATCCAATCTATTGGTGTCCTTAGCGGCAATTGGTATTTTGATGAATATATCTCGTTTATCTGCTCCTGCAGACGGAAAAGAAGGGAATCCTTACGGTGCGGTTGTTGATTTGCGCAGGTGGAACCGGTGGCGGCGTGTACCCCGCTCTCGCCGTGCTCGAAGCGCTAAATAAATCACAGCATGTTGACTCTGAGCCGGACGCCGCACTAGAGGTGCTCTGGGTAGGTAGTCGTGGTGGAATGGAGGCAGAATTGGTTGAACGGGTTGGTGTACCCTACAAATCAATACCAGCGGCAGGTTTGCATGGTGTTGGCTTGCGTGCGTTGCCCAACAATTTGCGCGCATTGTATCATGGGTATAAAGCTGCCCGTCAAATCCTCGAAGAGTACCAACCCGACGCATTATTCTTTACTGGTGGGTATGTCGCAGCGCCGATGGCGATCGCAGGTCGTTATATGACTGGTAAAGCAGCCCGTCCCCGCATCGTAACATATATTCCCGATATAGAACCCGGGTTGGCGTTGAAGGCTGTAATTCGGTTCTCGGATCAAGTAGTCGTATCTGCCGCGGCCACCCAAGATTTTTTGCCGTCTGCTATTCAGGCTGAAGTAACAGGCTCTCCCATTCGTGAACACCTACGGTCTTGGACGAGACAACGTGGCGAACAGTTTTTTGATCTTGACCCGGATATGCCCACGTTATTGGTATTTGGAGGCAGTCGCGGAGCGCGATCTATCAACCAGGCATTAATTGCCGTGCTTCCCGAATTGCTCTCGACCTTACAAGTCATCCATATCAGCGGCACGCATGATTGGGCCGTGGTTGCAGAAAACCACCAAGCGTTGGAGGCGAAGATACCTGCACCAATTTTCCAGCGTTACCACGTTAGGGAGTATCTACACGAAATGGGTGCGGCTTTGAGTGCTGCGGATTTGGTTCTGTGCCGTGCGGGTGCTTCGTCACTGGGAGAATTTCCTGCTTTTGCATTACCCGCAATTCTGGTTCCTTATCCGTATGCCTGGCGTTATCAGCAAGTAAATGCTGAGTATTTAGCCCAGCGTGGAGCAGCGGAGATCATTCAAGACAAAGATTTATCAGCCCTGCTGCTTCCAACAGTCTTGCGCTTGATCAAGGACCGACAAACATTAGCAGAGATGAGCGCAAAGATATCATCATTGGCAAAAGTAAATGCCGCGGATGATATCGCACGGATAATTCGTAATTTGCCAGCGAGTGAGCGAGGTCTTCAATGATAACTTTGAACTTCGCTTTTTGGATGATGATCATTCTCTTTGCTGTTATCGGAGCAATGCGTGGCTGGGCTAAAGAGCTACTAGTCACATTTGCGGTGATTTTGGGATTATTCGTCATCGCCGTAATAGAACGCTTTGCACCGCAAAATTTACGCCAATTTCTGTTAACCGCGGGACCACCTCAATTCTGGATTCGTGCAGGTATATTGATTGTGCTAGTATTTTTTGGTTATCAAACTCCTAACCTGCCGCGTATTTCACAAGAACAATTCGTCCGTGAGAAACTGTCCGATACTCTGTTGGGATTTTTCATAGGGACCTTGAATGGCTATTTGATCGTTGGCTCGCTCTTATATTTCATGGCGGCTGCTGGTTGGCCTTTTGCTCCCAATATCACACCGCCGACAACCGAATCAGTGATATTTAATTATCTGCCACCAGAGGTTCTCATAGCAAATAACAGCCCGTTAATCTATTTCGCAGTTACGGTGGCTTTCGTGTTTATCCTAGTTGTATTTATCTAAGTTTGGTGATTTGATGACACACACCCATTTCATCGGCATTGGAGGCACCGGTTTATCCGCAATTGCGCGGATACTACTGGAGCGTGGTGTCACAGTGACCGGCTCGGATATACATGACTCGCCTCAGATCGGATTACTACGGAATGCCGGTGCGAAAATCACAATCGGGCATGCAGCTGGTAATGTTTCTGGCGCAGATATTGTTGTGCGTTCATCCGCGATTCTGGATAGCAATATTGAAGTCGAAGCTGCTAGAGGAACAGGTATATCCGTACAGAAACGCAGGGATTTCTTAGTATGGCTATTGGAAAATAACCAGGTAATCGCTGTGGCAGGTACGCATGGAAAGACAACAACGACTGCAATGATTGCCTGGATGTTAACTGCCCTGGGAATGGACCCATCATACATCGTTGGGAGCCCTCTGATCAATTTAGACTCAAATGCCCACGCTGGCCAAGATGCTCTGTTCGTGATTGAAGCGGATGAGTATGATCACATGTTTTTGGGTTTATATCCGCATTTAGCCGTGATTACGAATGTCGAACATGATCATCCGGATTGTTTTCCAACCCCCAAGAGTTACGTGCAGGCTTTTCTTGCATTTATCGGTCAAGTTGAACCTGGCGGGAGTGTCTTAGCGTGCTTTGATGATCCTGGTGTGCTTGCGCTGTTGGAGGAGGATGTGGTGGAAAGAGTAAAAGTTATCGGTTATGGGATCGCCCCACACATTCATGGGCTATCCCCAAATTATGTAGCCCGCAATCTGTACATTAACGAGTTGGGTGGCTATACCTTCGACGTATATCGAGTTCAGGAAGAGACCGTAGAAGCAGTCCGGATCGCTCAAGTTACCCTCCGTGTAGCCGGGGAGCACAATGTTCGTAACGCATTGGCAGCCATCGCCGTGGCTGAATTATTAGGGCTCTCACCTGAACAGGCAGCCGATGCTTTGAGAGCGTTCAAAGGGACTGCCAGACGATTTGAAGTTCTAGGCAACGCTGAAGGGGTGACTGTGATCGATGACTATGCCCACCACCCAACAGAGATCAGGGCGACATTAGATGCTGTTCGGACACGCTATCCGGGCAGGTCTATTTGGGCTGTTTGGCAGCCGCACACATATTCCCGTACGCGGTTGTTGTTTGATGAGTTTGCCAACTCATTTACGGATGCTGATCATGTTTTAGTGACAGCAATTTATCCAGCGCGTGAATCCCGCCCAGCAGATGGTTTCTCCGCATCTGAAGTTGTTGAGGCGATGCACCACCCTTCGAAATATTATGCTTCAGATTTTGACCAAGCGTTACAAATCTTGTTAACTCAGCTTTCACCCGGAGATGTATTGTTGGTGCTTTCTGCTGGTGATGCGAACCAACTTGGCCGTCTTGTACTTAACTCATTTCAAAACCGCAGGCATCAGCCAGATATAGCTGGTGTGAACATAAATGGCTGATCCTGATTTCTGCAAAGGCGGAGTTGCGTGTGAGCATTACTCACTTCGTGAATGACAACAAGGTAGCAAACCCTGGTCAAAAGGGAATGTGCTGGATTAATTAGACGTGAAATTGGAACCTTTACACTCGAATAACAGTATCCCGCCAACAAAGGACGATAAAAAAGTGCCTTTAGGTAAATCACCATTGGCGATTGAGCTACGGGAGCTCTTTGGCGAGCGTTTAAAATTTGACGCTTCTATAAGACGGTATACGGCTGCCCAGGTTGGCGGCCCCGTTGATGGATTGATCGAGATCCACTCACTAAAGGAGCTTGAGCAGACTGTTGGCATTCTATGGCAGTATCAGCACCCTTTCCTGATATTGGGAGGTGGTTCAAACGTACTGGTCAGTGATGCCGGGGTGCGTAAGATTGTCCTGATAAATCGTGCACGGCAGGTGCATTTTGACGAGCTTGATGGTCAACCAATTGTCCGGGCAGAATCAGGTGCAAACTTTGGCTTAGTATCTCGCTTGGCTGCAGCACGAGGCTTATCAGGTTTGGAATGGGCTGCCGGGATACCCGGTACGGTAGGGGGGGCTGTGTTCGGCAACGCTGGAGCCTATGGAGCTGACATAGCTGCTAATTTGCTCGTGGCAGATATCTTGCACCAAACTGGAGGCTGGGAAAGTTGGGATGTAAATCGTTTTGGTTTTGCTTATCGTGATAGCGTTCTTAAGCGGGCAAGCAAAGCTAGTAGACTGACATATCCCACTTACCCGCATATGGTGATTATGAGCGCTGTTTTTCAGCTGATCAGGAGCACTCCGGATGAAGTCCAGGCCAGGATCGATGAACTCGTTGCATATCGCCGCCATACACAACCACCCGGCGCAAGCATGGGGTCCATGTTCAAAAATCCATCTGGCGATTATGCCGGTCGATTAATCGAAGCAGCCGGATTGAAAGGGTACCGCTTAGGCAATGCGAAAATAAGCGATCTGCATGCCAATTTTTTCATAAACCTCGGTCAAGCGAATGCAGCTGAGATTTATGAATTGATCACCCTGGCTCGAGAAACCGTATTTGATGAGTTTGGAATCAAGTTAGATTTGGAAGTTGAACTAATTGGAGATTGGGATATTGCAACTGGCGATGGTACTGCAAGTATTGGACAACCATAAATATTGGGTTGTCGCAATTAATGAGGTTTTTGTTGACAAGTAACAAACTGCGTGTTGGAGTGATTTTTGGTGGACGCTCAGGCGAACATGAAGTATCGCTGATGTCGGCGCGCTCAGTGCTTGAGGCTCTCGATTCGCAGAAGTACGAGATAACCCAGATTGGGATTACCCATGATGGCGACTGGATAGTTGGCAAAAATGTGCTGGCATTATTGTCGGAATCAAGCAAGGAAGAACACTTCTCTGCTGCCCTGCTGCCAGACCCAACCCGGAAAGGTATATTCACGATCGTTCCAGAGCAGCACGGTGAAAAGCTTTCCTTGTTGACCCAATTAGATGTAGTCTTCCCTGTCCTGCACGGCTCTTATGGTGAGGATGGCACTCTACAGGGTGTATTTGAGATGGCAGATATCGCCTATGTTGGTGCAGGTGTTTTGGGCTCGTCACTCGCAATGGATAAGGGAGTTTTTAAGGATGTGATGCGCGCCCAAAATATACCTGTCTTAGAATCAAAGAGTGTGCTGCGCAAGCAGATTTCTTCCGACCTAGAGAACACGCTTTCCATTTGTGAGCAAGTTGCGCCATACCCATTGTTCGTGAAACCTGCCAATTTAGGCTCTTCCGTGGGTATAAGCAAATGCAATAACCGGTCGGATTTAGGTGAAGGATTGCAGGATGCGGCACGTTATGACCGGCGGGTGTTAGTTGAGCGTGGAATTAATGGACGAGAGATCGAGGTAAGCGTTTTAGGTAATGATGATCCTGAGGCGTCCGTGCCGGGCGAGATCATTCCTGCAGCAGAGTTTTACTCGTATGATGCAAAGTATCATGATGATCACTCTGAGTTGAAGATCCCGGCAGATATCCCGCTGGAAATCATCGCCCTGGTGCAAGACTACGCCCTGCAAGCATATAAAGCGATTGACTGCGCGGGCATGGCGAGAGTTGATTTCTTACTGGATAAGGACTCTAGATCAATTATATCTCAATGAAATTAATACTATCCCAGGGTTTACGCAGATTAGCATGTACCCCAAACTGTGGGCAGCTACTGGCAAACCGTACAGTGAACTGCTCGATAATTTGATTGACCTCGCAATCGAGCGCAAAGTAGATCGAGATCTCACCGAGCGGAAATTTGAGCGTTGACGGAACAGGTGTCTTATGGCGAAATTGAGTAGATCGGACAATCAAAATAAGGGCACTGGGAAGAAGGGCAGTGGGAGCCGTGGTACTCACCGGTCCACACGCTCTTCGCGGGCCCGGCGACAGACAGGCAGTTCATCTGTACCACCGGTTATGGTCCGTGGCGGTCAACCTGGGTTTGTTTTGGATGCACCCAAACGCAAGAAATCTAAACCTCGCCGCCGGTTCGACCTCGCCTTAGGTGCAAATGGAGCGGAGATGCGTTTGCCTGGATTACCGCAGGTCGCGGTTGGGTGGCGTTTCGTTTCCGGATTGCTAATGGCTGCATTGCTAGCCTTACTTTTCCACCTGTGGAACTCGCCGATGTATCAAGTCAACCAGCTTGAGATCAATGGGCTGCGCCGGTTGGATACACGTGACGTCGCGACAATCTTAGGTTTGAGTGGTGAAACAATATTCTCTATAGACGTCGAAGTGTTAGAACAGAGATTAGCTGAGACTTTTCCAGAGTTTTCAAATGTCGCGGTTGAGGTGGGTTTACCAGCGGCTGTAGAAATCACGGTTGAGGAACGGCGTCCAATCATAACGTGGTTGCAGGATGGCCGAACCTTATTGGTAGATGCGAATGGGATTGCATTCCCCAAGAGGTCCGAAGCAGATCAGGTTCCCCCCTTGATGGTAGCTGCGTCTGTCTCTCCGTCTGGCGATATGCCAGATGAAGAATCCCAAGAAACGGCCACCCAATTCATCCCCGTCGAGATGGTTTCCGCGATCCTATCGATGAGCGGGCATGCGCCTTCCGGCAGTGCCCTGGTATACGACCAACTGCGTGGTTTGGGCTGGCGGGATGCGCAGGGATGGGATGTGTATTTTGGCGATGTGCGCGATATGGGTCAGAAATTGATCCTGTACAAAGCTATCGCCGAAAAAATAAATGAGGAAGATATTGCCCCGGCTTTGGTCAGCGTGGAGCATATTCACAACCCATACTACCGGATAGATAAATAACGCACTGGAGCGATGGTTTGATGGATGAGGAGATTGTAGTAGGTATTGATGTCGGTACGACCAAAATCTGCACCCTGGTAGCAAAACAAGAGCCGGGTGGCGGTATACGCATCCTGGGCGTTGGCATCGAACCTTCCCAAGGGATACGCAGGGGTGTCGTAGTTGACCTGGCCGCGGTTACTTCGGCGGTTACACGTTCAATTGATAAAGCTGAGCGCACCTCTGGCTATGAGATCACCTCTGCCTTGGTCAGCTTGGCCGGTTCACAAATTACATCAGTGAACAGCCGGGGTGTCGTTGGCGTCACCGGCAGGATCATTGATCAGGATGATATTTTACGGGCAGTTGATGCGGCTCGAGCGGTTGCTATTCCGCATGACCGGGAAATCATCCATGTTATCCAACGCGGATTTAATGTTGACGGCCAGGACGGCATACGGATGCCGATTGGCATGCATGGTTACCGCTTGGAGGTAGAGGCCCATATCATCACTGCGGCCGCGGCATCGGTTGAAAATCTGCGCCAATGTGTAGGGGCTTCTGGTGTCGAAGTTTCCCAGTTTGTCTTGAATCCACTTGCTTCAGCAGAGGTTGTCTTAACCGAAACTGAACGACAGATGGGTGTGGTAGTGTGTGACATCGGTGGCGGTACGACCGATATGGCAATTTATATCGACGGTGATGTATGGCACACCTCAGTCTTGGGGGTGGGCGGCAACCATATTACATCAGATATTGCCCATGGTTTACGCCTGCCAATGTCACAAGCAGAGAATATCAAAGTCCAGCATGGTCACGCAGTTGAGGCTGAAATTAGCCCGCAAGAGTTTTTCAACATCAGTCCATTTGGAGAAGGACAAGCTGTCCAGGTCAACCGGCAGGAGCTGGTCATGATCATTGAAGCCCGAGTGGAAGAGATGTTCGGGATGGTTCTGCAGGAAATTAAACGCTCCGGATACGATGGACTGCTGCCAGCTGGTATGGTGCTTACCGGAGGTGTAAGTGCATTGCCGAGCATAAAACATATCGCCCACGGAGTCATGGGCGTTCCAGTCCGGATCGCCAAACCCGAAAACTTGGTTGGGATGATCGACAAGCTGGATTCACCTGCATATTCAACCAGTGTCGGCTTGATAAAGTGGGCAGTGTTAATGAGTGAATTCTCACCCGGTGCTACGGGGACTCGCCGTGATTACCAGGTGCAGCACGAGAATGTCAATTTGGATCGAATGAAAGGCTGGCTGCGGCGCTTACTGCCATAAGCGCACCAAGCCGTTTCATTGATTGCGAAGGCAGTAAATCGGATTATTGAATGAAATTATCACGTGGAGGTAATCCAAACCAATAGAAGTATTATTTTTGGAGGAGGCTTTAATTATGACTATGGAACAATTGTATCCGAATCAGCATGAATCATTTGCCAAGATCAAGGTCGTTGGCGTAGGCGGTGGCGGCTGCAATGCGCTTGACCGGATGATTGAGGAAGGCTTGCAAGGCGTCGAGTTTGTGGCAGTAAACACAGATGCCCAAGCCTTGATGCTGTGCAGAGCAACAACGCGGGTGCGCATTGGCGAGAAACTCACGCGCGGATTGGGCTCCGGTGGTGACCCAGATATCGGTCAGAAAGCCTGCGAGGAATCTGCCGAGGATGTCTATGAAGTCCTCAAAGGCTCAGACATGGTCTTCATCACTGCTGGAATGGGTGGCGGAACGGGTACTGGCGGTGCAGCAGTTGTCGCACAAATCGCCAAGGAAGTTGGCGCACTTACTATCGGTGTGGTTACACGTCCCTTCACCTTTGAAGGTTCCCGCCGCATACAATCAGCCGAAGCGGGTATTTCCACACTCAAGGAGCAAGCCGATACGCTGATCGTGATCCCTAATGACCGCCTGTTGCAAATCGTTGATAAACGCTCAACAATGTCTCAGGCTTTCAAGGTTGCCGATGACGTCCTCCGCCAGGGTGTCCAGGGGATCTCAGAATTGATCACCGTTCCCGGTTTAATCAATCTGGACTTCGCAGATGTCCGCACGATTATGTCAGAAGGTGGCGCCGCATTAATGGCTGTGGGCAACGGTAAAGGTGAAGATGGTGCACGCATTGCTGCTGAAGCTGCGATCTCGAGCCAGCTCTTGGATATCACAATTGATGGCGCCCGCGGTATTCTCTTCAACGTAACAGGAGGACCAGGTCTGACGCTATTCGAGGTCAACCAGGCCGCTGCGATCATCAAGGAAACCGCCCATCCTGATGTGAATCTGATCTTCGGTGCGGTGATCAGCCCCGAGATGAAGGATGAGGTCCGCATCACTGTAATCGCCACCGGTTTTGAACGAACAGGAGTACCGCGCCGGATGATCGAAAAACCATTACCCGAGAAGCGCGAACGGATGGTGGATGCCAACGTTCCTAGCCAATCTGGGTCGCAATCGCGTGATTTCCAGCCACAAACTTTTAATACTGAGGACATAGATATACCAACCTTCTTAAGAAATCGCGGCCGCTAAATTAGTCCATAACGCTTGTTTGGGTGCATCACTACGTGCATGCCTAGAAACCACACCCACCGGAAGCGTGTGGAACAAGGTAATCCTGAATTATTTCTCGAGGGAAAGAGATGCGCGCCCGACAGAACTTGTTGAATTACTGTGGTTTGACAATCACTACCGGACCTCCTCCCGGTGGTTATTGGTCGTGTGCCGCCAAACGGTCGTTCTCCCCATCACTGCCTTCGAATGGGGAGAGCGACCACACACGAATTCGAAATACCAGGATAATTCAGCGCGTAACTTTTCTACAAGAGTCGACCTGGCCCCTCTCCATTTTCCAGAATCGCAAACTTCATCGTTTCAAGATCGAATATTTTAAGATAGATTAGTACCATGTACCCCTTGCAATCAATTTGCAACCATGCTAGAATTTTGCCTGCCCCGGAGCCATATGTGCGGGACATGGCAGGCACTCCCCCCACCTGTGGCTGCAACAATCGTTCTATTAATTTTCCTGTAGGGTGTTATGCGCTGCCAATACTGTAAAAACGATCGCACTCGCGTGATTGATACCACGCACGACAGCCGTGGAGGCATACGTCGCCGCCGTGAATGTGAGCAATGTGGTCAGCGATTCAGCACCTACGAACGCCCGATCATGGCGGTACCCATGTTGATCAAACAAGATGGAACACGCGAAGAGTTTGATCGTGAAAAATTGCTGTATGGCGTTCGGATTGCCTGTGCTAAACGGCCAGTGTCCGCTGCGAACATTGAGCGCCTGGTAGGCGAGGTTGAGGCATCTCTGCAGGCTATGGGACGGAAAGAAATATCGTCACGTGTAGTGGGGGATAAAGTGATTGCGGGGTTGAAAGAATTAGATCAGATCGCTTATATTCGTTACGCTATTGTTTACCTTGGTCTAGACGACCTGCAAGCTATTCGAAACGAAATAGATCGACTGCTTGTTAGTTGATCTCCCCTCTAGTATTTCGCGAGGGTGACTTTACTGCCTTTATTGTTCATGGATATCGCTTTCAGAGGAGATGCCTCTATGCTAAAAGAGTTCCCAACTCATGACACTCCCCAACAGCTCTTAGTAACACCCCCACTACCGGATGGCTTGAACAAGATTGATCTAAGCAATAATGCTCGCGAAGTACTGCGCCGCCGTTATGTGCGCCGAGGCCATGAGGGTGAGCTTATCGAGAGCATCGAAGAGATGTTCTGGCGAGTAGCCTATCATGTCGCGCAGGTAGAAGACACCTGGGGGAGTGATATTTTTGGTCGTGCAAAAGCCTTTTATAATTTACTGATTGAAAAGCAATTCTTCCCCAATTCGCCAACTTTCACCGGCGCGGGAACCCCTTTAGGACAATTAGCTGCCTGCTTTGTGCTGAGCATCACCGATGATATGGGACGGGATTCCGCCGGGATTTTCCAAACTTTACGTGATGCGGCTCTGATCCAGCAAACAGGCGGGGGCAATGGATTTTCTTTTTCCCAACTGCGACCCAAGCGCACCACCGTGAAGTCATCGGCTGGTGAGGCAACCGGCCCCGTCGGTTTCTTACGCGTGTATGATCGGGCTTTTGGTGAAATTGCCCAAGGGGGTACACGACGTGGAGCGAATATGGCGGTGCTGCGGGTCGACCATCCGGACATAGAAGACTTTATCACCTGCAAAACGAATGAAGATGCGATCACCAATTTCAATATCTCAGTGGGTATCACTGACGCGTTCATGGAAGCGGTTGAGGATGATTTAGATTGGGAACTGCGCTTCCCAGATGTAACATCCCCTGAGTACCATGATTTTCATGGCACCATTGATCAGGCTGAAAATGTGGGAGTGCCGATAAGGGTATACAGAATTGTACGCGCCCGGGATTTATTTGAGAAAATTGTTGCTCAAGCCCACCATAACGGTGAACCTGGTGTGCTCTTCTTGGATACCGCTAATCGAGACAACCCGCTGCCGCATTTATACCAGCTTGAAGCAACTAACCCGTGTGGAGAACAGTTCTTAGGTCCATATGAAAATTGCTGCCTGGGATCGGTTAACTTAGCTCAGCACAATGGTCTCAATGGAAGTGTCAATTGGGAGAAATTACGCCAGAGCGTATTGTTGGCAACCATATTTCTCGATGATGTTGTCCAGGCAAACGCATACGTTCCGGCAGTCCCGCAGTTAAAAGACGCTGCACATCGTGCTCGGCGGATTGGTTTAGGCATTATGGGTTTGGGGGATTTGATGTACCACGCTGGAATCCGGTATGGTTCACCAGAAGGACAAGAATTTGGGTCTCAGGTGATGGAATTTGTTCGCTATCATGCCATGCGAACCAGCATCGAGCTTGCGAAGACACGTGGGCCATTCCCAGCAATCAAAGGCAGCATCTATGATCCAGCCGACTTAAAATGGCAGCCCCCTCAATCGTTAACCCCATATTCACGTGATTGGGGCCGGCCAGCATTGGATTGGCAGCAAGTCCTGGAGGAAATTGAGCGCCACGGCATCCGCAACGCTGCCCAGACAACCGTGGCACCGACTGGCACGATTGCGACGGTCGCGGGTTGCGAAGGTTATGGTTGTGAACCCGTTTTTGCCCTGGCGTATGTCCGCCATGTCAATGACAATGGTAAAGATTTGAAATTATCCTATACCAGCCCTCTTTTTAGCCAGGCTTTGATCGAGGCTGGGCTAGATGTCAAAGACCGTGAGGAAATTATTGACCAGACGATGGACCACGGCACATGCCAGGATATAAATACTGTCCCTGAGCATATCCGCCACACCTTTGTTGTTTCATCAGATATTTCGGCGGAAGAGCATGTGTTGATGCAGGGAGCAATCCAGGCTTTTGTCGACAACAGCTTGAGTAAAACGATAAATTTTCCAGCTGACGCAACGATCGATGATGTCGCGAATGCCTATCAGCTTGCCTGGCAGCAAGAGTGCAAGGGTATTACGGTTTATGTGACCGGCTCACGCCAGAAGGTGGTGCTCGAAACCAAAGCTACTGCGGAGCAGAAAGAGATCACTGAGCAAGTGATTGAAGAAGTTGAGCAAGCTCCCACGAGTGCGCCGATATGGCATGATAAAAAGAAACCCCGTCCACGCCACCTGCGCGGTTATACCTACAGCATAAGCACACCATTAGGAAAAGCGTTTGTAACGATAAATGAAAACGGTGGCAACCAGCCATTTGAAGTGTTTGTAAATACTGCCAAGGCAGGCAGCGATACAGCGGCAGTATCCGAGGCGATCGGTCGACTGATCTCTTATATACTCCGCTTGTCATCACCTATAGCACCACGTGAACGGCTAAAAGACGTCTGGCGCCAGTTGTCTGGTATCGGAGGCGGTCGCTCGCTAGGATTCGGTCCCAACCGAGTACGCTCGCTGCCGGATGGTGTCGCCCAGACATTGGCTGAATACCTCGAAAGTTCAGAAGCGGCCCATGCAGCAGAAGGTAGTGGTGAAAAAAGCGGTGGGAATGGACATTACATGATGAATGAGATTGCTTTATCAATCAATGCAGATCCTGTTGAAGCTGGAGAACAAAACCCACAAAAAATCGGTGATCTCTGCCCTGAGTGCGGTCAAGCCGCAGTAGTTAATGAGGAAGGTTGCCGCAAGTGCTATGCCTGTGCCTACAGTGAATGCTAAGGTATCTAAAGGATGAAGTATATGATACGGGTAGAAGCACTTCTTCTACCCGTATTTATTTCCTGGTCCGCATTGCTCCTCAATCGATTTGTTTCTATTCATACCAAAGCGAGGTGAGTCCATGAAAGCTCAAATTGCTCTTATCACGATTATCACCGAGGATATCCAGAACTTGCTGCGTTTCTACTGCGATGGACTCGGGTTTAGTATCAAAACGAATTTGGGAAAATATGTTGAGCTCAATCATGAAGGCGTGAGGTTTGCCCTCTGCGAGCGTTCGGTCATGCACGATGCGACTGGTCATCCGAGCTTCTTGGAATCGAGAAGAGGTCAATCTTTTGAACTCGCGTTTCCCTTAAACACTCCTGGAGAAGTAGATGCTGCTTATGAGGACATTTTGACAAAAGGTGCCGTTCCAATCCAAGCGCCCGCCACTATGCCTTGGGGACAGCGCACAGCTTTCTTTGCAGATCCAGATGGAAATATCCACGAACTTTTTGCAGATTTACCAGAAAATTAGAGGGAATAGAGTTCGCTGACCGGTCTATCGGCGATTACAAAGCCACCCAGAAAATCTTGGATATCAAAACTCGGTACTCTCAATGGTACCGGGTGATCCATTGCAAGGGGTATAATAATCTCTCATCGTTCCACGCATAATATCCCTGGATAAATATAACAAGCTGCCTCTCGGAGGTGCTTTACGCAACGCTGGCAATCTACACTGACCATTTTGTTTATCGCCCAGATGATGACGGCGGTTGGTTTTTCAAGCATCTTTCCATTTTTGCCACTGTATGTAGGTTCGCTTGGGAGCAATTCCGGACTGAGTGTTGAACTGCTGGCGGGATTGGTTTATTCCGCGCAAGCATTCAGCATGATGATCGCCTCCCCTATTTGGGGTACGCTCGCCGACCGTTTTGGCCGGAAGATCATGGTCGAGCGCTCTTTGTTCGGTGGTGCTGTGTTGTTGTTACTGATGGCCTTTGTTCAGAGTGCGGAGCAACTAGTTGTACTTCGTGCTGTGCAAGGATTAATCACAGGAACCATGGCAGCTAGCAGCGCATTAATAGCAGCGAGTATTCCCCGCCGTAAGATTGGCTTTGCGATGGGCATGTTACAAGTAGCGATTGGGTTAGGTGTTGCTGTAGGCCCATTAATTGGTGGGGCTGTGGCAGATTTTTATGGCTACCGGGTGTCATTTTTCATCACTTCCGGTTTGATGGTGTTATCAGGTACGATGGTTTTATTTGGTGTAAGGGAGGACTTCACCCCACCCGAAAGGACTGCCGGGATTCGTTCCGCAATGCTGGCTGATTGGCAAAAAGTATTGACCACCCAAGGTATTCCCACGACTTTTGGGATACGTTTTCTCAGCCAGATTGGACGCATGATGGTTATTCCGGTCATACCCCTCTTCCTTTTGAGTATTATGCCGGGGAATGAACGCATCAATACGTTCAATGGTCTTGTTATTGGAGCCGGTTCTGCCGCGACGACGTTGAGTGCAGTATTTCTCGGGCGTTGGGGAGATCAGGTCGGTCACCGGAAGGTGCTAATACCCAGTGCTATCGCAGCAGGCGTTCTTTACACATGCATGTCGCTGGTCATCACCAGCTGGCAGCTGCTAAGCGTACAGGTGCTGGTGGGTATTGCGATGGGCGGTATCATACCGATCATTAGTGCTCTCTTGGCGAATTTCTCTCTGTCGGGGGAGGAAGGCGCGGTGTATGGACTTGATCATTCCATCAGCGCAGGTGGCCGTGCAATAGCACCCATACTCGGAGCGGCACTCGCAGCGGCGTTTTCAATCCGGGCGACTTTTGTTGCTTGCGGAGTTGTTTTCTTATTTTCGGCTTTGTTCGCAATTGTCAAACTGCCAAAACCAGAAGAGGCTAAACTCGCCAACATTGTATAATTTGTGGTAGACCTTCAGGGAAGGGCTGTACCACACCTATTCGTGAACTGATTTTGTGGAAGTCCAGTCAACTCACTGTCATTCGCCTTCAACAAGGCAATCCCATCTCCATGAAAAACGCAGTTGAGATTAAACATCTAAAACGAGTATTCAAGGTATCCATCGGAGTGATACGACGCTCGAGTAAAGAAGTCGTAGCAATTGATGATATATCCTTTGAGGTTAATGAAGGGGAATTATTTGGGTTGCTTGGACCGAACGGAGCAGGAAAGACGACCACAGTAAAGGTATTGTCTACGCTGTTGATCCCCACTTCAGGCAGTGCTTCGGTTCAGGGTTATGATGTCGTCAAACAGGCTCAACAAGTCCGCAAAAAGATTGGATTTATCTTCGGGGGCGAGCGTGGGCTTTACTGGCGTCTTTCTGGGATTGATAATCTTCGTTATTTTGGAACTCTGTATAACGTACATCCAGATGTCCTAAAAATACGTATACCCTATTTGCTCGAACTGGTGGGGTTAGCAGGACGCGGCAACGAACGAGTAGAAGGTTATTCACGTGGTATGAAACAGCGCTTACACGTGGCGCGAACGCTGCTGCATGATCCTGAGGTTTTGTTCCTTGATGAACCAACCATCGGTTTGGATCCAGTTGGTGCGCGTGAATTTCGACAGGTGATACGCGATCTACAAGCCGAGAAAAAAACTATCCTACTAACAACCCACTATATGTTCGAAGCGGATGCGCTCTGCCAACGGATAGCGGTAATCAACCAGGGCCGTATTGTTGCGCTAGATTCTCCAGAAGGTTTAAAACAGCATGTACGTGATTTATCTGTCATCGAAGTTGAAATGTACGGAATCGGACAAGTGTTGATTGATCGGATTCGTCAGGAACCCTTCGTAGATGCACTTGCCATAGAAAATCGAGACCAGAGACAAGTGCTGTTGGTTCAATCTTTACGGGGTTCAGAGGCTGTGGCAGATCTGATGGCTGCTTTGGAAGGGTATAAAGTTGGACGTGTACTTGTCCGTGAACCAACGCTTGAAGATGCCTATGTCCGTTTAGTGGGAGGCGATGGATGATCACCCAAGTTCGGAACTCCTGGCGAACAGTATTTGCGGTCGCCGAGATGACCCTCCGCCAAAATGTGCTGGATTTGTTCATAATATTTACCGTACTTGTGCAGCCTTTGCTTATTGCGATACTTGCTCTTGCCATGCTGCAGGATAAAGGGGAAGACTATATCCTCTTCATTGTTGTAGGGAGCGGTATGACAGGTATCTGGAGCAGCTTGCTGTTCATCTCTGGAAACAGCATTAACGTTGAACGTTGGTCGGGCACACTTGAGAGCCTCGTCGGGATGCCGACTTCATTATCGGTCATCGTCTTTGGAAAGAATCTTGCCAATGTCGGCCAATCTCTGCTCTCAATGGTTGTGGCTTATTGCCTCGCGGTGTTCCTATTCAATTATGATCTTACATTCAGCCAACCGTTTCTCTTTATTATCTCACTGCTGTTAACAGTCATTGCGTTCATTAGTTTTGGATTGGTTATTGCGCCTGTCTTTGTAATGAATCCCAGTGTGCAGCGGTGGCAGAACGCGATGGAGTTTCCAATCTATATCTTGTGTGGATTCCTATTCCCGGTCGCTATGCTACCACAGTGGACAACGCCTATCAGCTACCTGCTTACACCTTACTGGGCAGCCCGCGCTTTGCACGGCACCTCCACGGGGAATGCCCCTCTTGAGCAAACTTTCTTCGCCTGGGGAATGATGGTTCTCTTTAGTGTAATTTATTTCGCAATTGCTTCTCAGTTATTCAAGTTGATGCTGGTAAAAGCCCGTACAGATGCTACATTGGACATGGAGTAGAGTGTGCAAACACTTATCGTGAACCTTCGGCTGTTCTGGCAGAGCACCCTATTGTCATATATAGCTTTATTTCATTGGCTCAGACCGATGACATACTTGGCATCAAAAATTGTTATGCCGCTCGCACAAGTATTGTTTTTCACGTTGTTGGGCACATTTGCTACCGGTCCAGATACAGCCAATTTCTATATTATCGGTAATGCAATGCAGATCGCTGCGGTCAGCGGTATTTATGGGGTAACGATGAGCATCGGGGGGGATCGTTGGAACGGCACGTTACCGTATTTATTTGGTACGCCAGCTAACCGCCTGGTACTGTTCGTGGGGCGTGCCTTTCTGCATATCATTGACGGTATGTTAGGGGTAGTGATTGCTTTTATGTGGGGGGTTGTACTGCTGGGGCTTGACCTCTCGCAAACAAATTTGCTGGCTCTGGCTTTGACGATCCTGATTACCACGTACAGTACGTCCGGACTGGGTTTATTGATGGGCTGTCTAAGCTTGATCACTTTAAATGTTATGTTTATCAATAACACAGTCTATTTCGCATTACTGCTTTTCTCTGGGGCAAATATCCCCGTTTATATACTGCCTGAACTGCTACGCGCAATCTCTTTCGTTTTACCTCTAACACGTGGTATTGCTGCTGCAAGGATGCTCATAACCGGCGCTGCGTTTCTTGAGGTTGCTCCCCTGCTAATTGGTGAGTTCATAGTTGGCAGTTTTTATGTTGTCCTGGGGTTTTTTCTGTTCCGCTGGTTTGAAATTCAAGCCAAACGGCGAGGTACTTTGGAAACGGTATAATTCAGCTATCCTATATCATGAAGGTGTTCTATGCCCAAACGGTTAGTGATCGTTGCAGGAAACATTGGTGCTGGAAAAACTTCGCTCACTGAACGGATTGGTGGGCGCCTCGGTTGGGAATCTGCTTATGAATCGGTAGTTGATAATCCCTACCTACCTGATTTTTATGCCGACATGCATGCTTGGTCATTCCATTTGCAGATATATTTCCTCGGACATCGAGCTGAACAATACCTTGATGTGGCCAATAATACACAATCTGTGATCTTGGATCGTAGTATATATGAAGATGCCTACATCTTCGCTCGGGCTCTCCACCATATGGGCAACATTTCTGAAAGGGATTATTTGGCTTATAGGCGAGTCTTCGACTTGGTTGTCAAAAGTCTACCAGCTCCGGACCTGCTCATCTATTTGCAAGCACCAGTTTCAGTCCTCATGGAGCGTATCCGCCGCCGCGGACGTGATATTGAGACGGGCATCACCGGCGACTATCTGGATTTACTGGAGTCTTTCTATGATGATTGGATGCGTACTTTTGATGTCTGTCCTGTACTGACGATTCGCACCGATGACTTAGATTACGTCCACAAACCACAGCATCTTGCTATCGTTGTCCAGCGCATACAGGATAAACTTACTGGACGCGAAGTTGTCATCTTCCCACCTGATATATAAGCAACGCATGTTCCATCAAAATAGCGTATTATCTCCTGATGGACTCTCCCCCAGGAGATATTTGTTTAATCAAATAATAAACACGACCCGCACATGATAAGCGGGTCGTAAAGCGGTGATTCGTTTGGATGGTTATTGCTGCAGGAAGTTTTGGACGATCGTCCCCAAGATCAATCCCAACAAGTAAAGCAAACCAAAGCGCCGGTTGTGGACGAATGCGCCCGCGACAAAGTAATTTGGCCATACATCCGGGTAGCTTTCCGGTTTCTCTTCGGGTTTCGGAGCGCGGAACATCGGTAATATTCGGAAGAATTCTGGTAGGGCGAGAAAGACTACTAGCAGCACTGGTGAGAAGAATCCGACAATGACCAGGTAAACAACCGATATATACTGCAGGATCAGCATACCGAGCACGATGTGGCGGGAGAGCTTTTCACCAAGCAGGACCGGCAGCGTATAGATGTGCTTGGCTTTATCCATGTCGTTTTTGTCGATATGCTTGCCGAAGATCACGCTGGTTACACCCAGGGCATAGGGTAGGCTGGCGATCACAACGTTCCAATCCCACGAACCGGTGATCACGTAGTAGCCCCCACCAATCATTAGCGGTCCCCAAACAATTAGTACTGCTACTTCCCCTAAGGCGATGTATTTCAACGGCCAGGTATAGAAGAGCACAAAAAACACACCCAAACCCAGGAAAAGCAGAGTGTATCCGCCTCGCAAGTAAATTAATGCCAACCCGGCAGAAAGCGCAATCAGACCGCTTACGAGGGCATACGTCAGGAGCTGCTTCTTGGTCAATAGGCCATGAACCAGGGGCTGTGGGCCGTATTGGGCGCGGTAATAGTTATCTTTATCTACACCGCGTACATAATCGGTGTAATCATTGAGCAGGTTGTTCGTTGCGTGGGCGAATATCAGGCCAACAGTTACTAGCAGCCACATCCAGAAGCTAAATTGGCCTTGCTGGTAAGCCAAGATACCCGCGATGGCAGCTGAAATAAAGGTCATTATCAATACCGCTGCCCTGGTTGAGATCAGCCATTTAGAGATCACATCTAGTTTTTCCCATTCATTTTTGCTTACATGGGGAATAACTTGTAGAGCTTTGCGCCACATCGAAACATTCATAGGTCTCTCTAAAATCGTTTTTTGTAAGCTTAATTCAATATACTCCGTAAAGTACTGCAGACATGTTCTACTTGTTCTTCATCCATAACACTGGAAAAAGGTAAGGCTAGACTCCGCTGCCCCATATCTTCTGTGATGGGGAAATCAGCTAGCCGATAATTTAAAGCGCTCGACCATATACGGTTGAAGATGGATCGGTAGGAAATAGGGTCTAGCAGGGATACCATGCTCACCCAATTTCGCCGCGATTTCATCTCGCGAGTGGCTAGCTTGGAACCGGATAACATATACGAACCAGCTCATACGAGTTGTTGTCCTAACAACTTGTGGGACTTCTACATCTGCGAGATGCACCAATCTCTCCGTGTACCAGTCTGCAACTTGCTGGCGTTTGGCAAGCAGTTCCTCAATCCGTGAGAGTTGAACCCTGCCGATCGCAGCGCTGAGCTCGTCCAACCTATAGTTATATCCCAAGTGGGTGTGCTGCAGCCAAGTATCGCCGGGCGCTCGGCCTTGATTTCGGAGCGCCCGGATAATTTCCGCTAGCTGGTCATCGTCAGTGATGACGACCGCACCTTCTCCGGTGGTAATTTGTTTGTTGGGATAAAATGCAAATACGCCGCAATCTCCAAGCGTACCCGCTAATTTTCCCTGATATTCTGCTCCCAGCGCTTCGCATGAATCTTCGATCACTTTCAATCCCCAATTATTCGCAATCGAGTTGATAGCCTGCATGTCCGCAGGCTGGCCGAACACGTCGACCGGAAGGATCCCCTTAAGGCGGAATTTCCCGTCCATTCCTCTCCTAGGTAGCCATTTTTGAGCTTGCGGGCCGCCCTGCATCAGCGCTTGAGCAGCGTCCTGTACTTGTTCGACATCGATATTCCCAGTTTGCGGATCGACATCGACAAAAACCGGTACTGCCCGTTCGAAGAGCAGCACATTGGCTGAGGCTACAAACGAAAATGGCGTTGTTATCACCAAGTCACGCTGCTCAGGATCGCTATCCCCGATACCTAAGCCGCGGACGCAGAGGTGCAGCCCCGCAGTTCCGGAGTTTACACCGATGACATTACGAACACCGGTGTATTCGGCGAAAGCCCGCTCGAAATACTGGATTTCTCTTCCCATACTGAGGCTTGTTGTTCCCATCACCTTGGCAACCGCTTCCCTCTCAGCATCGGTAATGTCAGGTGAAGACATAGGCATAGAGTATTTTGGTTGTTTTTTACTCAAGGCAATATCCTCAAGATGGCTGTAGATATTTACTGATGGATAGCAAGCTGATGTCAAAGGGGGTAAATTGTCGATGACTACATTGGCCAGATCGCCCCAGCTTTTACAATGCTTTTCTCCGGCACATTTCCCTTAACGGTCGCACCGTTACCGACGAGTGAACCCGCTCCGATATTTGTGCAGAGATTGATAGTCGCTCCCATCCCGATGAGCGCTTCTCTCTCGATTATCACGCCACCTGCCAAAATTGCACCCGGTGAGATGTTGACCACTTCATCAATCACGCAATCATGCGAGACGATCGCTCCGGTGTTGATAATTGATCCGAATCCGATCTTTACATCGCTGCCGACATATGCGTGGGGAAAAACCTGCACCCCGGCTGCTATGGTTGCACCCGGCTCGATGTATGCGGTTGGGTGGACTAATGTGGGGCATCCAAAGCCGGCTTCTGTCAAACGCTGGAATACTTGAACCCGGATGTGTACATTTCCGATCCCACCCACCGCGTTAACCGCCAGGTGGATCCCTTGAGCATATAGCTCTGATAGCAGTTCTGCTCCACCCAGTACTGAAATACCCATGATTTTAGAATTGACTGGCAAGTTATCATCAAGAAGGCCGGCAATGTCATATGTGTGCAAAGCGCGAATTAAATCGATGATCGATTTTCCATGGCCTCCACCGCCATAAATTAAAATCGCGCGGCTATCGAATTTGTTCTCAAGGGGTGATCCAGATGTCTGCGCGGAATCAGTGGTGATTTTTTTTATCATCGGAACGGTGATCAGCGGTCCTACAGGCAGCGTTGATAGATCAAGACCTGCCTGTTGGGCCAGCGTGAGTGCTGGTTGCGTGATGCGAAGATCTTTGGGAATAATATCAGTGTCCGATCCTGATCCAAGCTCATGATCATCTGGCTCCCAATCGGGGGTATCTGATAGGAAGCAAAGACGAACTCCTGCTGGCACGAGTTGGCCTGCAGCGAAATTTAACCCGATTACATACCCTTGGGTGTCAGCTGTAAGCTCGGCGGTTGATTTGGTAGTCTCCAGCACACAGAGCACATCACCAGCTTCAACAAATTGACCTTCCTGCACGTGCAGCGCGGCCAATAGGGCTTCGAGTTCGTTGGTATTCAACAGCGGGATGTTTACTGGTTTGGGCATAGGTAGGTTTATACCATGAGATCTTTATGGTTGTGGGGTGTATTTCTGTTCACAAGATGGTCAGAGCGGCTTGAACAATATCGTCGATTTGCGGCATTACCGTGGTCTCGAGTATACTGGACGCGGGAACAGGCAGATTTCGCGCCGCTACTCTCTTGCAGGACTGCATACCGATTCCAAGGGTTTCACTAACTTGGGCTAAGATTTCTGCACCCCAACCTGCTGTGCGCGTCCCTTCCTCGATTAATAGTAAATGACTTGACTTTCTAACTGCGGAAACGATCGGTTCTATGTCATAGGGTGAAAGCTGTGTTGGAACGATCAGCTCGGTAAATATTTCGTGTTGGAAAGCGAGATCTTGAACAGCCTGGCGTGCCAATTCAGCCATATATCCATAAGCGACCAGAGTGAGTACAGGTTCCGGTGCTGCTCGTACCTGGAGGCTGTAGGTTGGTGTATATTTTCCAAACGTGGCTGAGCTCTCGAAAATTTGGACTGAAAATTCTTGCGATGTATCACCTGGCAGTAATCGAGAAGCGTAGAGCAGTTTATTCTCAATGAAGAGCACCGGTTCTTCGGTTTCAAGAATTGCTTGGCTAAGCAGTCTTCCAGGCGAGCCAAGCGCCGTTGGAGCAATCACCCTCAAACCTGGTACACCAATAAAATGTTTCTCTAAGGTTTGGCTGTGAGTTGGGCCGTATCCCCTGCGCCCACCCATGGGTGTTCTGATGACCATCGGGACGGTCACTTGCTCGTTGTACATCCATCTGAACTTGGCGATGTGGTTGATGATTTGGTCGGCGGCCAGTGTTAGGAAATCGCCGAACATTATCTCTACTACCGGACGCAAACCGCGCAGAGCCATACCAGCGGCGATGCCGGTTATGCCTGCTTCGGAGATTGGGGTCGTCAGCACCCGGGACGGATATCTTGTCGATAACCCACGGGTTACTTTGAATGCCCCCCCATATGGGTCAAGTACGTCTTCACCCAACAAATAGACACTCTCATTAGCATCAAAAGACTGCATTAACCCCTGGTTCAAGTCTTTCAAGACTGTGGATGGCACTTTCGATCCGTATCCCTTAGCTTTGTTCATATCGATTTGATGTCTGGGTATGGATCATTGAATGCCTGCAGATATGCTGCGGCTATCTCGTTATCTACTGATAACTGGATAGCAAGCCTTTGGTGTGGGTCTAGCTGTCGAGCCTGATAAGAAAGCGGATCGTGGTTCTGGCGCAGTTCACTAATCACCTCGACAGATCGGGTGTCATCACCCTTGGAATGTGGTCCGAACCGGTGAGTGTGGAGTATTATGGCTTGTGGGCGGTTTGCATCCCGAATCTCTGCGATGCTTTGTCCAGCAAGCGATAGAATCTCTGTCACGTCACATGTTTCTATCTCTTGAGCAGGAATACCAAATGCCGCGAATCGTGCCTTAATCTCACCCGCCAATGAAAGATCGCTGGGGGTCGTTTGGGCGATATGGTTGTTTTCCAGAATGAACAATATTGGGACCTGCCACAAAGCTGCCATATTTAACGATTCGTAAAGTACACCCTGCCCCAACGTACCGTCACCCAGGAAAACCGCGCTGACTACACTGCTGGCCTTGAATTTTTCGGCCAGAGCCATTCCGGTCGCAACGGGCGTGATGCCACCCTGGATACCATTCGAATAAAAGTTTCGGTACTGCAGATGTTGTGATCCGCCTCTACCCCCGCACACGCCGGTCTCTTTGCCCATCAGTTCCGCAAACAAGGCGCGCGGTTCTCCACCATACGCTAGGAAATGTCCATGACAGCGATGGTTGCTGAAGATGATATCGTCTTCCCGTAGACTGTAAATTACCCCAACCGCGTTCGCTTCCTGCCCAATGTAGGTATGGGTAGTTCCACTAAAAACACCTTCAGAGAACTTTTCAAGAACGGTTTCTTCAAAACGGCGGATGCGATATAGCTCGCGGTAAACGTTTTCGGGGTCCACTGGGTATTATCTCCCATCCTCTTCTTGTTGATAATTATACATTAGGTCACGAACAGCAATGCTACCCCTGCAACTGCAACAAACGTTCCGGCCACAGCTTGCCAGCCAAAGCGTTCTTTGAAGATAAAATACCCTATTGGCAGCAGGAAAACCGGCGGCAGCGCCATCAAAGTACTGGCAATTCCTACTTCGGTCAACTGGATCGCCACCAGTGAAGCTGTAACCCCGAGAAAGGGCCCCGTGATCGAACCTCCTAGGATGAAGTAGATCCCTCGTGGGTGGTCGGCCAGTGTGATGACAGTTTGCCTCGCCTGGCGTCTGATGATGGTATAAGTCCATAGTACGGTCGTCGCTGCCAGCATGCGGATTAATGTCCCGGATATCGCTGGAAAATCACCGGCCAAACCGATTTTTGCCGTTATCAATCCTCCTGCTTGTCCTGCTGCTGCGCATAAGCCAAGCAGTATCCCGACAAAATAAGTTCGCGTGTCAGTAGCATTCCGAGCTTTTTTGCCGTTCCGTTCCAATACGACCCATGCTATCCCACTTAAGGTTAGGGAAATACCGAGCAGTTCCACTGCAGATAATCTTTCACCGAGAAAAACCCACGCTAGTATCGTTGAAAATATCGGTGCCATGCTCATCATGAGCATGGACAACCGTGCCCCAATCAGCACAAATGCCTGGAATAAGAACGCATCTCCAAGTGCCAGTCCAATGATGCCGGAAAGTGATAACCAGAAAGCGCGTTCGCCTGATATTGGAAATGGTAATGCAACCCCGGCAATCAGATGGGCTGTCACGACGAGAATTACAGCAAATACCAGCCGTGTGCGGTTCACAACAACCGAACCTACCTCGCGGCCAGCTAGTGTGAACTGGGTAGATGTTGCCGAAAAAAGTACCGATGTTGCCAGTGCGGCTAATTCCCCTAAATAGGTCAATGATCGCTCCTGTGGGTGTATTCTATTTGTTTCATAGCAAGAAATTGGGGTTCAAGCGAATAATGGGGGGTTGTGTCTACTCACTATGGTTTGTCCCCTCGAAATTCTTCGGCTGTGGCATGTCCGGGTTGGCTGATCCCTTCTCTCTTGAGCACCTTCCAGAATGATAGTCCCAATATTTTCAGGTCCAGCCCCAGGGACCAGTGATCAACGTACCACACATCTAGTGCAAATTTGTCCTGCCACGTAAGCGCATTCCTTCCATTTATCTGTGCCCACCCGGTGATACCAGGCAGCACATCATGTCTGCGAGCTTGCTCTTGGGAGTAGCGTTCTAAATAACTCATCAAAAGTGGTCTGGGACCAACCAGGCTCATTTTCCCGGAGAAGACCAGAAACAGTTCGGGTAGTTCATCCAGACTGGCAGCCCGCAGAAATCGACCCAAACCGGTTAGGCGATCATTATCGGGAAGGAGGTTGCCTTCGCGATCTTTATCCTCATTCATAGTGCGGAATTTGAAGATTGTGAATGGTTCTCCTCTAAAACCAGGTCGTTTTTGGCGGAAGAAAATTGGGTTGCCTAGTTTCCAGTAAACCAGTGTGGTGATAATTATAAAGAGCGGTGAGATGATTATCATCCCAGGTATGGTGATGATCAAATCCAATATTCTTTTTGAGCGGGGTATTTTGGCTGGAAACATAATAGTTCAGTAATCAATTTGTACTGCTTAATTGGTTTTTTATTTCTTTATTGGTTTGTTTGGTAAGCAGAGAGCTTTTCTATAACCCTGAAGATTTCGTCCCGCCAGTTTTCGAGATGTCGATATGGCATCCAGAGCGCAGTCTTTCCAATACGTACATTGGGACTCATATTGGGCAGTCCGTTGGGAACTTGGGCGAACGGGAAGCGGAAAACCAGCTGCCCGTTTTCATGGCTGACCGAGGCAAGCCCAACTTTATGCGCATTAATTTTAACTTTCAATTGGTAGATTAAGTTATTGAGTTCGAGTGGTAGAGGACCAAACCGGTCCTCAAATTCGGTGCTGAGTGCTTGTACCTCAACAATCGAATGGATTTCAGCCATCCGTCGATATAAATGTAATCTCATATTCTTATCCGCCACGTAACTGGCAGGTATACCCGTTGGGATTGGTAGATCAACATTAACTGGGATAGAGAGCTCCGTACTAATTTGTGCGATCGGAACAATTTTAGTTTGGGGACTATCTACCCGTATTCGGCGAACTGCTTCGGCAAGCAGCCGGGTATATAGATGGAAACCAACAGCAGCGATATTACCGTGTTGGCGCGTGCCGATTAAATCTCCGGCGCCGCGAATCTCTAAATCGCGCATGGCGATAGAAAAACCTGCCCCGAGTTGCGTGTTCTCGGCAAGTGTTTCTAGCCGCTGGTGGCCTTCCTGAGAGGGCATTCGGCGTGGATGGCGGAAGAAATAAGTATACGCCCGCTGTGCTCCTCGGCCTACCCTGCCGCGCAGCTGGTATAACTGCGCCAGACCAAATGTGTCTGCCCGGTCAACGATCAGCGTGTTTGCGTTGGGGATGTCAAGCCCTGATTCTATAATGGAAGTGCTTAGCAGCACATCGACCTCTCCAGCGGAGAATTCCCTCATCACATCCGAGAGCTGGTTCTCGGGCATTTGACCATGTGCAACAGCAATCTGTACTTCTGGAACCAGCTTCCACAAGTGCTGTTTCATGCCATTGATTGTTTGAACTCGGTTATGGACAAAGAAAACCTGGCCTCCCCGCTCATGTTCTCGTAAAATGGCCTGCCTCACCAGACGGGGTGAGTACGGTCCGACATGAGTGACAATCGGCAGGCGTTCCTCGGGGGGAGTATTAATGGTGGATATATCCCGTACGCCGGTTAGGGTCATGTAGAGTGTGCGGGGGATTGGTGTTGCGGTCATCGTCAGTACATCAACTTCTGTGCGCAATTTCTTGAGTGATTCCTTGTGTGTCACACCGAATCGCTGTTCCTCATCGATGATCAGCAGTCCCAGGTCTTTGAAATCGACATCACTAGAAAGCAGGCGGTGGGTTCCGATTACGATATCGACTGAGCCAGCCGCCAGTCGTGATAGGATCTCTTTTTGCTGCTGGAAAGTTCGGAACCGTGACAACATTTCAACCATAACTGGGTACGCTGCTAAACGTTCCCGGAAAGTCTCATAGTGCTGTTGTGCTAGAACGGTCGTAGGTACCAATATTGCCACCTGTTTGCCGTCCATCACTGCTTTGAAAGCTGCTCGCAAAGCCACCTCAGTTTTTCCATAACCAACATCACCACAGATCAAGCGATCCATCGGCCGCGGGGTTTCCATGTCCGATTTTACTTCTGCTAGTACTCGTATTTGGTCTTCGGTCTCAATGTATGGAAAGCTGGCTTCCAGCTCTTGCTGCCAATGGGTATCAGACGCGAATGCAAACCCATTTACTACACTGCGTTGGGCGTACAGTTCAAGCAGTTCTTCGGCGACCTCTTGAACGGCCTCTTTCACATGAGTTTTAACAGTACGCCATTCCGTTCCACCGAGACGGCTCAATTTTGGATTTCGTCTATCTGGGCCAAGGTAGCGGCTAATTCGATCTGCCTGGTGGACTGGCACATACAGCTGGGCTTCATCCGCGTACTCGACCCGCATGTATTCCCGCTCAATGGCGTCAATCGTACGATTCACCAAACCAGTGAAGCAGCCGATACCGTGGTCAACATGTACGACATAGTCGCCAGGCTGCAAATCTGTATAGTGAGCTTCTGGCGCTTCTGCAACCGGGCGATGTCGCTGGCGTGGCTCAGGCCTGCGCCAGCCAAATATTTCTCCATCCGTATACAGGTGCTGATCCCCTTGCCCGATTGGGTTGAACCGCCAGCCTTCCGACAAACTGCCCTGGATAAACTGAGGTTCAGTTGCCAGTAGAGTTGATCCGTTATCAGAGATTAGATGCTTCTTTTGCTCCCCCCAAAGCGCTTGCAGCCGCGCGGATTGACGTGAGACGACATAAATCTTATCACCTGCCAGATATTCGCCGATCAGATGCTCCATGAACAATTTTAACTTGCCCCCAAAACGCCGCCCGGCAGAGAACTGGTCTGCGATGCTTGGCAGGAGCTGTGAGTCGTCATATATGTCAGCACTCCCATTGAATTCCGAGACACTATCATGGGAAGAGTAATCCGGCATATCATCTTCACTGGAGAGACCATTACCGAGCTCAATCGTGGTGAGATGATGCATTGAATCTTCTAGCTCGCTGAATGTCAGGTACGGCACCGGTGTATCTGCCGTTAATATTCCTTCCTTGATATAGTCGCGCCGCAAATTTAACGCTTGCTCTTCCACCTCGCTGATTGATTCGCTGATAGCTTGCCAGCTGTCAATCATGATAATCGCTTGGCGTGGCAAATAATCCAAGATCGTGGCAGGGGTGGGGTGCAGAAGCGGTATATGCTGTTCTGATGGCTCGTCAAGCGGCATTGAGCTATTCTCATCGCAAAGGAATTCTCTTGCCGGTGTGACCAACAATCGTACACTGGTACCTGTCGTGCGCTGGGTAGCAGGATCAAAGTAACGCAATCTATCGATTTCATCCCCGAAGTACTCAATTCGTGTTGGTAGCTGATCGGCTGGAGGCCAGATATCCAGCAACCCCCCCCGGCGAGCAAATCTACCAGGAGAGATCACAGTATTCACCGGCTCATAACCAAGTTTCACTAATGTTCTGCTGAGTTCTCCAGGCGGCAGGACTTGTTCAGGTTTCAGCGTGCGGGTAGCTGTTAGGAATTCCCTCCGGGGGATCGTGCGCGTCATTACTGCCCGGGCAGAACATACCAGGATTGGGGCGCGCTCAGGTTTGCTGATAGCTGGGATGTGGTAGCTGGCTAATGTAGTGATTGCCAATAGTCGATCCCGACGTGTGGTTTCGCCCCATCCGCCGCGCTCATAAAACAGCGGGTTTGGTTCCGGGAAATATAATCTCTCCGTTTTGGGTGCCCAGATGGCTAATTCGTCCAGCAGGGTCAATGCATGGTCAGCGCGGTCCGTAATCAACATCGTTGGCTGATTGAAGTGCGTGTGCAGTGCTGTTACTACCGGTAAACGGGCGGCACGCCGCAATCCGAGTGCAGTTCTTTGCTTACCCGCGTCGGAGAAATCGCGCGATTGAAAAGCGGCTGCTTGTATTTTTTGAACTAATGCTTCCATAGCTTATTCAATTACTTCCCATCCATGCGCTTACCATGGTAGAACACTTCTTGGGGGTGAGCTTTATATATCCTGGTTATATCTGCGCCGCATTGAATTTATTCATGGTAGGATCGATGCCTTCCTCAACAAATGTAAAAATAGCTTCAACCGCTTGATCTAGAACTGCTCCGAGAAACTCAGTGTCGGACTTTGAAAAATCTTGCAGGACGTAATCGGTGGCTTCCATGCGCCCAGGTGGCCGCCCGATGCCTACACGCAGTCGTGGGAAGTCTTGTGTGCCCAGCCTCTCGATGATTGATTTCATTCCCCTTTGTCCTCCGGAACCGCCTTGAGTTCTTATTCGAATGGTGCCAAATGGCAGGTCAACATCATCGAAAACCACTAAAATTCGTTCCGTTGGGATCTTATAGTATTTGGCTAGACTGCTGACGGCTTGCCCGGAGAGGTTCATAAAAGTTTGCGGCTTTACCAGCAGCAGGCGGGAACCCTTGTAGTTCTCTTTCGTGATCAAGGCCTGTGATTCGACACGTGCGAAGTTTGTCCCCAGCTTCCCGGTCAGGTGATCGAGGACCATGAAACCTATATTATGACGGTTATTAACATATTCTCGCCCTGGATTGCCGAGACCCACCAGCATGAAAAACGTGCTCGGTTCTTCTGTTTCGGATCGCAGCGGTGCGGCGATCTTAGCAAATAAGTCCTTAAGCGATTTTGGTTGGTTTTCAGCCATTGCGGTTTCTTATGTTTTTGAAGGTTGCGTATAAACCCAAGATTGCCAATATCGTTATGCTGAAAAGCGCGCCCTTTCCCAGAGTTTGGATATAAACCTGCTCCGAGATCACGAGCTGGTTCGTGGGCAAGGGTTCCTTGGTTGCTGGAATTGCCGTGGATATCTGTGTCAGACTGGTATCAGGCTCACTAGATTGGGTGATGACCGCGATCGTGGTTGCTGTTGCTGGCGCGGGCGTATTGGTTTCAATTGGTGTGTAGTTGCGCACCCGCAGGTTATCCACTCGCTGCTCAATGCTTGTGCCGTCGCTGAGCCGGATCATCACTCGCAGCTGGTAAAACCCATCACTGATCTGCGTCGTATCCCATTGCGTGATCTCAGCGCCGCGCGTAGGAGAATCGTTTGTACTGATTAAAAACCATGTATCTAAGGGGTTATCAGCATAAGCAAAAGTGACCTCACTCTGCTCGAAACCTTCCACATCTGTCGTGCCGATAATTGGTACATTTCCCTGGACTGCCTCACCAGCCTCCGGTGATGAAATGCTGATGCTTGACGATCCAGTAGGTCCGTTCGTCGGCGTCGCTGTTGGTACCTGCTGGATGGTTGGCAGCAGAATAGATCCCAATCCAGGCACAAGGGATAAAATGATTACGAGCAGAAGCTGGTTCATGGCAAACATGTAGTTTAACACGGAGGCACAGGTCGGTCAACCTTGCTGTGTAGCTTGCGTGCGCAAAGTAGGTTAGTCCTATTTATGCAAAGTTAATATGAATATTTTAGAAAACATCTTCAGAGAGGACAGCACAAATCAGACAAGCTACTGACGATAATCAAAAAAGAACTCACTCGCTTTAAGGTACTGGTTTGTTGGAGGCCGTCGATCAACCGGGCATGTCTAAGACTGTTCGCGCTTACATCCTCGAGTTATAGCATACGCTGCACACAACACTCCGGCAAAACAGATGTTCTTTCTCTCCAGAACACTTGATTTCCAGTTGGTTCGCAGCCGGCGTGTTTTCTATATTTGTCATATCCGACAGTATTTGTTATCATTACCACATTCTCGTTTTATAATCCAGCCCATTTCCACATCAAACAATATATCAACCCGGTGATGGGGTGCCTTAGCTGGGAGGCAATATGAAAAGACATGGCGTACTATGGTCTGTATTTGTGACATGCATGTTAGTGGGGCTGCTGCTATCGAGAAGCACGGTCGTCTCGACAGCATCGGAAGATCCTAATGCTGGCCTTCGTAATTTCCGATGAGGAACAACGCTGGAATCTGGTCAATTACCTGCGCATGTTCCAGGAGTGAGCCCGGCTGCGCACGCTAGAATCTCTGACTGCTTTTTTCAATTGGAATAGTGCGAGCTAGGGGTGAACGTGCAGCCGCCCGGGTTTCGCAGGCTGTGGCCAACTGGTTACAATGTGAGCGTGCCCCAGTAGCTCAAATAGAAAGACCGAGGCTCTCTTTATGCCTGGATTCCGTTCTCGAATCGCGGCTTGGATAGCAATCTCTCCCTATGTGACAACCTCGATCATTGTGAATTCTTTGCTGAGCTCTGTTTACCTGAGGCTTTGGTTATCCTGCTAACCTACCCTCAGCTAGAAAAGAGCCAACATTCATGCTCTCTCACATCAGTTAACCGCTCGTTCTTATCTCCCACGCACGACTGGTAGTTATTTCATAGTCCCTTGCTTCTTATGAAAAATATACTAGCAATATCTAGTTGTCTCCCGTGTATGTTCTACCCCCGGATAAGCCCTCGCAAGCTTCTCAAGGCTTCTCATAATTTCAACCATACTCGCCCCGCGCAAGGGCCTCCCGCATGATCGCCAGGGCTGCCAACCCCGTGGCTGGTTTATCCTTGCGGCAGAAGCGGAAGCCCTTCGGACCGTCACGAGCATATATCTCCAGGATGCCGGGGACGTTCTTCGAGTTCCAGCGGTGTATCTGCCAGTGCTCCAGCGTCGCCTCCCACAACGCAAGGTCCTTAACTACCTCACCGATTGCCTCCCACTGGGCCTGGTTGGGGCGCAGTCCCAGGGTGGCGTGGTAGGCCTTGACCGCCTCCTTTTCCAGATTTCCGGAATCGGGTCCAGTTTTCTGGACTGGTATCGGCGTCGTATGCCAGTTTTCCGAAGCGGATTCCTGTTTTCCGGACGAGTATTCCGGTGGGAACGAGAAGACCAACCGGCCGGGGGCATGGTAGTACTGGCGCACCAATCCCATCCGCCGCAGGACCGCCAGGTGGTCATACAGGCTCGAAGCCGACCGGCCGGTATATGCCTTTAGATCTGCGATTTTGACCGGCGCGCTCTCGGCCTGTTCACCGACCAGCAGTCTGAGCTGCATTCAGGTGTAGTCACTGGCCGGGGTTAGAGCGGGATGCCCCAGCACTTGCGCTGGTACAAAGAACCCAGGTTGGTTTTGGATTGGTCCGTTCATTTCCCCTCCACTGATTGGGTAAAAAAAGGGCTGGGCACAGAAGGATTCCCTGGAATAGCAAACTCCAGGCAGAACTTCGTTCCGTATACCATCCCAGTCCGTTAACCGCCACCGACGTGGATCTGCCGTCTGACTGCGTCGAGGGGTACGCCTCCACTGAGCAATCGGTCCACACCGGTGATCTCTTTATAGGATACCAGAAATACTAAATTAGCACAACTGTTCTAGTTGATGAGTTTGAATATTTTAGGGTTTCGCCTAGCTTGCCCGCCCATCACTCCCGCTTCTCCATCAACTGGAATTGGGGCAGATTCCCCCCCCGGTTTCTAGCCACCCACTCGAAATTGCTCAACAACTTCGGTAACCGATACTCTGCCCAACGCCCAATCTTCGTAGTGCCAAAGCTGTAGAAGAAATCCGCATCTGTGCCAGCGAATCTCGCCCAAGATCGCGAGTATATCTGCTCAAGTATTTCCCATGGTAAGGAAGAAATTGTTTTGGTAGGTCACAATATTTTCTGCTTTCGTTTGTGTGGAAGCCTCCGAAAGGATACTCAAGACCTACTCTACGCAATAATTCTTCAAATTGAATGTTACACAGACATTTGTGAATCACTGTGCTTTGTTTACTAATGTTTAGTCACTGCACAGATTGTGATATATTTTAGATTGACTTCTTCATTAATCAACCCTACAACCTATTTTCATATTACGTAAAAATCGATCTGTCAAATACTAATCTAGATATATCCAGTGATGCCTTGGTTTACACCCGAAGGAGTTCCCCCATGCCATATAAGGTGTTCCTTGTCGAGGATGAGATCGTTACAAGAGAGGGGATACGTGACAATGTTGATTGGAAATCTGCCGGCTTTGAATTCTGCGGCGAAGCACCAGATGGAGAGATAGCACTCCCGTTAATTGAGGCTTCTCAACCCGATGTATTGATCACTGATATAAAAATGCCCTTCATGGATGGGCTGCAATTGAGCAAAATCATCCAGAAGCATATGCCCTGGATCAAGGTCATTATTCTAAGCGGTCATGATGAGTTCGAATACGCCCAGTCTGCTGTCAAATTGGGGGTGACAGAATACTTGCTGAAACCCGTTAGTGCCCAAGATTTGAGTACTGCATTAGGAAATTTATCCGCTACACTTGATCGAGAAAAACAGGAACGAGAAACCCTTAAAGGCCTCCAAAACAAAGTTAAAGATAATTTGGCCCCGGCTCAAGAAAAATTTTTACTTCGATTAGTGACGGGCGGGGTATCCTCAGCGGACGCGGTTGAGCAGAGCCAGCAATTGGGGTTGGATATTGTTGCCAGATATTATCTTGTTTTACTAATCCACATCGAATTATGTGAAGAATCCCAGCCCTTTGATTATTACGAGTATAAACAAGTTGAGCAGATCGTCTCCAGCCTGGCAGGAAATAACGGCAACATATTCCTGACCATAAAGGACATGGAAGAACTTGTTCTGCTCATCAAGGGTAATAACTCCGAGCAATTACAGCGCGAAGGGACCTTATTAGCTAACCTGATCTCGCGAGAAGTAGAAGAGAGAACAACCTGTGGGCTAACGATTGAGATAGGGAATCCCCAAAACCGGCTTGGAGATATTCATCATTCTTTTGCTGAGGCATTGATCGGAGTAAAGAGTCAAATTGGAGAGTCCCGACCGATAAGTTCGAGTGGGGAGAACATTCAGGGGTATTTACTCAAGTTGGATCATGTGGCGATTGAGAATTATTTGAAGTTTGGTTCAATCGCTGATTTTGATGGGTTCTTTGCTGACTGTATTCTGCCGATCGGTACAGCTAGTCTGAGATCCAATTTGTTAAAGCATTATCTATTTATAGATATCCTTATGACAACCACCCAATTTGTGAGCGATTTGGGTGGAGAGGAAGATCAAGTTTTTCTCGATTTCCATGAGATCGAAAAAATTCTCGCTAATATTAACAGCATGGGGCAGATCAAAGAGGAAATAAAAAGGATTATTGTACCTGCCCTGACCTTTCGGAACAGTCGGGTCAATCATGAACGCGGTATCATTCTCAATCAAGCCAAGGCCTACATCGATAGTTCCTTCACCGATCCAGAGCTAAGAATGAGTAAGGTTGCCAATATTTTTAACGTCAGCCCGAGCCATTTCAGCACGGTTTTCAAGCAAGAGGTTGGGGAAACCTTCCGAGATTACTTGAGCAGCATCAGAATCAACCGGGCAAAAGAACTTCTTCGAACCACCAATCTTCAATGCTCAGAAGTGGCATTTCAGAGTGGTTTTAACGACCCTCATTACTTTAGTTTTGTTTTCAAAAAGAAAACAGGTGCGACACCTCAGCAATTCCGGGATCAATTTCAACGAGAGTAAATAGCAGAGTAATCAAAATGAATATTGGACTAACAGCTAACGAAACAACCCCAAGATATATTGGTAAATTCATCGATATTTTTAGCCGCATCAATATTTCTCTCCGTGTGAAAATCTTGATATCCTTTTTTACGGTGATTATTTTGTTGGTGGCAGTAAACACAATGTTGATCCTGAAAGTGCTGCAGTTTAACCGCCAGTATGATTCGATCATCACAAATATCACCACTGCAAACAGCATCAACGAGTACATCAAACCAGCCATTGATACTGAAATGTGGAACATTGTGGCCGGCAAGAAAGAGTTCAGTGAAGGTACCCAATACCAGATCATCGGGCAAGTCAACTCCCAAATCGAGTCCATAATGGAAAATACCAATTCAGATAAATCCAGGATCAAACTGGAAGTTATCCACAGGACAATGGCAACGTTGACGAACTATGTCGATAAAATGGGGGAGCAGATTGAGCAAGGAAGTCTTGTAGCTGAGAACGAGCAAGTCCTCGATAATATCCGGGGGGTCTCCGATGTTGTTGAAGCGACAGTTCAGGATTATATGCTCTTCGAGGTTCAACAAGCGGAACAACAGCACATCGAAAATCAAAACAGCTTTAACCGCTGGATTATTTTGTATTCTATCTTATTACCTTGCGTAATCGGCTTTTCAATTGCTGCGGCATGGATTATTTCCGTCAGTATTTATATTCCGATTAAAAAGCTCCAGGATCTTACTACCACGATCACAAAGAACGACCTTCAAGCGTTACTATCTAGTGAGAATGTAGATGAAATCACAGAATTGGGATTGAGCTTCAATATAATGACCGGAAAAATTCGAGAATTACTGGATTCTAAAGTGAGAGAACAGGAAAATCTAAAGAAAGCCGAATTGAAGGCTTTACAAGCGCAGATCAACCCTCACTTTCTCTATAATACGCTCGATACCATTGTGTGGATGTCCGAGTCCAATCAGCCTGGACAGGTAATTGAAATCGTTAGGGCGTTGTCGAGTTTCTTCAGGATCTCCTTGAGTAGAGGAAAGGAATGGATCTCGATCCGCCAGGAAATCGAACATGTCCGCAGCTATCTCCTTATCCAGAAGATCCGCTACCATGATATTTTAGATTTTGAAATCGAGGTGGACGAAAATATACTGGATGGCACAATCCTAAAGCTAACCCTGCAACCTTTAGTTGAGAATGCCCTGTATCACGGGATCAAAAATAAAAGAAATGGCGGAACGATTCGGGTGCGGGCAAGAACGGCAGACCATAACCTGGTGTTATTGGAAGTACAGGATGATGGGCTTGGTTTTACGCCCAATAAACTATCTCAGATTCATGCTGCAGTTGCGAACAATTCAGATGAAATCCTTCAAAGTGAGAGTGGTTTTGGATTAGAAAACGTCCATAAGCGCATCCAGTTATATTATGGAAAACAATACGGGCTGTCTGTTGAAAGCCAATATCAAAAGGGCACACGAGTGACTGTTACCATTCCACTTCAAGAGAAATTAGGACAAGATAGAACCAAGGAGTAGATCTGAAATGAAGTATGTCCCAAAGACTTATTGCCTGTTTATGTTGATATTGCTCACAGTTTTTTGGGGCTGCAGGAGTGATATTGATCCTGAGCCAAATATTACGGAACAAATAATAGATACCAAGAAAACCTATCAGAATCTGGTGGTCGGATATTCCCAACTTGGTGCTGAAAGTGAGTGGCGGACGGGCAACACGGCCTCAATCCAAAAAGCCGCCGAAAGTTTGGGCGTGGAGTTAATTTTCTCGGATGCCCAACAAAAACAAGAAAACCAAATTAAAGCGATCCGCACCTTTATTGCCCAGCAGGTTGATGTAATCGGTGTTTCTCCTATTGTAGAAACTGGCTGGGAATCCGTCTTTCAGGAAGCCAAAGATGCTGGCATACCCATAATCCTGGTTGATCGACGGGCAGATGTTCCAGAAGATATGTACGCTACGTATATTGGTTCAGATTTTACCGAAGAAGGTAGAAGAGCAGCCCGGGTTATGGCAGAACTTCTCGATGGTAAAGGCGATATTGTAGAATTGGTAGGAACCTTAGACTCAGCACCAGCTAATGATCGTTATATTGGTTTTAGGGAGGTAATGGAAGATTATCCGGAAATGAAGATTATCGCCTCGGAGTCTGCTGATTTCACGCGTGCAAAAGGGGAAGAAGTCATGCAGGGTTATTTAGAACAGTATGGAGATCAAATCGACGCTTTATACGCTCACAATGATGACAGCGCAATTGGGGCGATCCGAGCGATCGAGGCATATGGTTTGAGGCCAGGTCAGGATATCATCATTGTCTCAATAGATGCGATTCGAGATGCTTTCCAGGCCATGATCGATGGAAAATTAAATGCAACTATAGAGTGCAATCCTCTCTTGGGGCCAACGTTCTTTGATGTCGCCTTGAAAGTGGTCAACGGTGAGTATGTTCCTAAGTGGATACCTTCTCAGGAGAGCATATACTTCCCTGATAATGCTGCGGAAATCCTGCCAACTCGCAAGTATTGAGGACATGTTAGTTTTCACTCTTAAGTGTAATGGTCGACATCAACTCCTTGGCGATTTTCATAACGAGTAACTTCACAACGCGGCAGGCGTTGCTCAAACAAGTATGCCATGTTATATCATTAGGAGGATGAAAAGAAAGTATTCCATTTCCCATTTTTTTGAGATTACTCATTTTTGGTCACTATTCTCGGAAAATAATTAACCTCTATCGAAAAAAAACAAACCCTCTATTTGGAAGGTTTGTTGATTTTTAAAAACCCAAATCATATTTAACAAACCACTCATACTTATCTATTGAGATTGAAATCCATTTTTGCTATTCTGATATTGGATCATAATGCTTCATTATCCCGGAAGAAATGCATGTTTAATCACAACCTGGTAGATAATCTGAAAGGGGAAAAAGAGGTGATTTATAAGAAAATGGCCGAGATTGATAAGAGAAGCGCTTGCTCAGTGATTGATGTCCCCAAGCAATCACATCCGGGAGTGCGATTTAGCCCTTGAAAACCAAGAGCTCTGTTGCGCGGCCTCATTATTCCGTACAGATCTCCGCAAGGAGAACAAATCAGATCGAAAAGGAGAGAAAATCATGTCTCACTTGAAAAAACTCGTTTTTCTGTTCATTATTGCTGTGATCGTTCTGGTAGGTTGCTCGTCTGCTGAAGAGGAAGCTGGTTGTTCCCCCAACTGCACGTATGATGACCTAGTTGTCGGCTTCCTTCAGACCGGTTCTGAAGGCGGTTGGCGCGCTGCCAACACCGCTTCCTTCAAGGAAACTGCGGAACAGTTAGGACTCACTCTGAAGTTCTATGATTCGCAGAACGACCTGGCCAAACAGGTTGCCGGTTTCCAGCAGTTCATCGAGGATCCTGAAGTAAACGTCATCGTTATGTCCCCTCTCGAGGTAACCGGTTGGGATCAGGTTCTGCAGGATGCCGAAACCGCTGGGAAGATCGTTGTTCTGTCTGACCGCCGCATTGATGGTAATGAAGATAAGTATGTGACCTTCGTTGGTGCGGACTTCGTCGAAGAAGGTCGCAAAGCTGGTACTGAAATGTGCAAGATGCTCGAAGGCAGCGAATCGAAGATAGTTTGGGAACTGCAGGGTAATGTAGGGGCTGCTCCTGCCATCGACCGTGGCACGGGTTTCCGTGAGACAGCCGAAGAGTGTGGCATCGAAGTCACCAAAACCCAGACCGCCAACTGGAGCATCTTCGAAGGAAAGCAGGTAACGGAGGCCTGGTTGAAGGAGACCCAGGATGTCCAGGGAATCTTTGGACAAAACGATGAGATGGCGTTCGGTGCAATCGAAGCGCTCAGAGAAGCGGGTCTCGTACCAGCTGAGGATGTCAAGATCATCTCGGTAGACGCTACTTCTGGTGCTTTCCAGGCGATGCTTGATGGCACATTGAACGTGACCGTAGAGTGTAACCCGTTGCTAGCCCCGCAGGTCTATGAAGCTTCCCTGGCAGCCCTAAATGGTGAAACTTTGCCTAAGTGGATTCCCTCAGAGGAAAGTGTATACTTCATGGACGACCCGAACCTGCAATCAATTGCTGACGGGCGCAAGTATTAAAATTCTGATAACAGGTATCCTGAGTCCTTAGCGAAAGATGAGTCGTAAACCAGGAACAAAATAAGGAATTGGGAAGTGGTTTTTTGTACATGCCGCTTCCCAATCTCCATTTATAGGCTGGAAGAGGCAGGCAAGCATGTCCGATGCGAATGATTATATCCTGACAATGGAAGGCATCAGTAAGGCTTTCCCAGGGGTACAAGCGCTTGAAAATGTGGACTTTACCCTGAAAAGAGGTGAAATTCACTGCTTGGTCGGAGAGAACGGCGCTGGAAAATCTACCTTGATCAAAGCTTTAACCGGCGTCGAGCGCCCGGACGCAGGTAAGATCACTTTGGATGGCGAAGAGATCCACACTCGATCCCCCCAGCACGCTCAAAGGTTAGGAATCAGCACTGTCTATCAAGAAATCAACTTGTGTCCTAACCTTACAGTTGCTGAAAATATTCTGCTCGGCCGGGAACCCCATCGATTTGGCAGCATTGATTGGGCCAAGATGAACGCTGAATCTGTCGAAATTCTCAAACGCTTGCTTGACATTGACATCGATGTTACTAAGCTACTAGGTACATACACTGTTGCCATTCAGCAAATGGTAGCTATTGCACGGGCGCTTGATATCACCTCTGCCAAAATATTGATTTTGGATGAACCTACTTCCAGTTTGGATGCAAATGAAACCCAACAGCTATTTAATGTAATGAGTAAACTTCGTGAAGATGGGGTAGGCATTATCTTTATTACGCATTTTATTGACCAAGTTTTTGAAATTTCAGACAGGATCACTGTCTTACGAAATGGGAAATTGGTAGGAACCTTTGATACAGATTCACTCTTGCGTGTTGAGTTGATTGCCAAAATGATTGGCCGGAGTTTAGCTGATCTCGATGATATGTCGAGTATTAAATTGGAAAGTAGTAAACATATTAAAAGGGATGCTGTACTACTCGCTAAAGGATTGGGGCGTATAGGGGCGATTAAGCCATTCGACCTGGAATTACATGCCGGAGAAGTGGTTGGGTTGGCTGGCCTTCTTGGCTCAGGGCGTACGGAAACAGCCAGTCTTCTATTCGGCATTGACAAACCGGATACAGGCTATATTGAATACAATGGAAAAACAGTCACGGATCATACCCCGCTTGGAGCTATCAAGCGGGGTATTGCCCTCTGTCCCGAGGATCGTAAAGCCGAAGGTATTGTCGATGATCTCACCGTCAGAGAAAATATCATCCTGGCCATTCAAGCCAATAGAGGTTGGTTTAATAATCTGAGTACGCAAGAACAATATGAGATCGCAGACAAGTACATCGAGATGTTAGATATTGCTACACCAACAGCTGATCAACTCGTCACAAACTTGAGCGGTGGTAATCAACAAAAAGTGATTCTTGCACGATGGCTAGCGACAAACCCACAGGTGCTTATCCTGGATGAACCTACTCGTGGGATCGATGTGGGTACCAAGGCTGAAATTCAAAAACTGGTGCTTGAGCTGGCAGATGAAGGCAAGGCCTGCCTGTTTATTTCATCTGAGTTGGAAGAAGTGTTACGCACCAGCCACCGTATCGCTGTGTTACGGGAACGAGAGAAAGTAGCTGAATTCAGTGGTGAGGTAGACGAGAATACGATTATCCACGCAATTGCAGGGAGTGAAGCATGAGAATACCAATAAAATCATCTTTCACGTGGAAAAGCATGACAGAGAGCAGGCTCTTTTTCCCCATCGTGGCCTTATTCCTCATCCTGCTCTATGATTTGATCTTTATACCCGGATTTTTTTCCATCGAAAATAGAGATGGCAATCTGTATGGAAGCCTGATCGACATCTTCCGAAATGGTTCGACTGTTATGTTGCTGGCCATTGGCATGACTCTGGTCATCGCAACCGCCGGGGTTGACCTTTCGGTGGGTGCTGTCATGGCGATTGCTGCTTCGGTGGCAGGAATATTGATGAATCCTTCAGCGCTTCGAAACGAGGTATTTTTCGTCACAGATCCATATTACACATTTCAACCGCTTTGGGTAGTAATTGGGGCAGCCCTGATCGTGGCCATAATCTGTGGTTTGTGGAACGGGGTACTGGTGGCCTACATGAGAATCCAACCCATGGTGGCTACACTGATCTTGATGATTGCCGGTCGCGGGATTGCCCAATTGATCACAAACGGGCTCAGGGTCCAAATTACTTATAGACCATTTGCATATATTGGACAGGGATGGATTATCTTGCCTTTTTCCTTGTATATCGTAGCCTTTGTATACGCACTCACCTGGCTCTTGACCCGCAAAACAGCGATTGGTATGTTCATAGAATCGGTGGGGATCAATTTTCGGTCCAGTTTTTTCAGCGGTATTGATGAAAAGAAAATCAAATTACTGGTCTATACATTTTGCGGTTTTTGCGCTGGGATTGCCGGATTGGTGGCCAGTTCAAATATCCGGACATCGGATGCCAATAATATTGGAATGACCACCGAGCTGGATGCCATCCTTGCGGTGGTGATCGGCGGGACATCCATGGCGGGTGGACGTTTTTCCTTGCTGGCTAGTATGATCGGCGCTTTGGTTATGCAGGCGATAACCCAATCCATGTACGCGATCGGCGTGCCAGCCTTTGCTCTTCAGGCAATCAAGGCAGTGGTTGTTATCATTGTGATCCTGCTTTTCTCGGAACAAGTTAGAGGCTTTGTCCGAGGAATCGGTGCGCAGAAAAAAGAGGTTTAACCATGTTGCGACGGGTAAACATATTTATTTCGAATAATCGCAAGTTCATTCCAATTTTTTCTACAGCGGTACTGGCTTTAGCGGCCTATGGGATTGGAGCGTATTTTTTTGTTGGCATGCGGAATCCACAAGTGTTCTTTAACTTGTTCCGAAATAGTTCTTGGTTACTGATCAGCGGCATTGGGATGACGTTTGTCATTCTAACCGGAGGTATTGATCTTTCAGTGAGCGGTGTAGTGGCACTGACGACGGTAGCCTCTGCCGTGTTGCTTCGAGACGGATGGAATGCGTGGGGTGTCATTTTACTCATGTTGGCAATGGGAATGACTCTTGGCGCCATTATGGGAAGTTTTATAGTTTTTTTGAAGGTCCAGCCGTTTATAGCCACCCTGGCAGGCATGTGGTTTGCTCGAGGTATGTGTTTCTTTATCAGCGACGATGCAGTCACTATTGACAATCGCATTTTTCAAATTCTTGGAAAAACCAGAATCCTTATCCCAGGGTTGACAGAAATTGCTGCAAAACAAGGGAATCCAGCTCCTTATCTCTCCATTCCAGTAGTTGTTGGGTTTATCTTATTGATAGTGGCAATCTATGTTGCCCACTTAACACGCTTTGGTCGTACAGTGTATGCTATTGGTGGTAATGAAGGCAGGAATGAACAGTCTGCCCGTTTAATGGGCTTGCGTGTGAACAGAACAAAATTACTAGTTTATACCTTCAATGGATTTTGTTCGGCCTTAGCAGGTCTATCGTTCAGCCTCTTTGTATTTTCAGGGCATGGCTTGTATGCACCAGGCTTTGAGTTAGAGGTCATCGCTTCGGTAGTGATGGGCGGGACGATGTTGACTGGAGGCTCAGGTTATGTCATTGGTACATTATTTGGTGTTATGGTTCTTGCTGTTACCCAAGCACTGATCCAGTTTATCGGATCCCTTAGCTCTTGGTGGACAAAAATTGTGATCGGTGTGCTTACACTCATTTTCATTGGTGTTCAGACTGGTTTGGCAACTCGAAAAGACGACACCAAAGTGGCTCGGGACCCACAGACAGTAGAATCTGAACAGATTCGCCGGCGAAAGCAGGCACTCGTATGGGGTGGGTTCGTGATTCTGATCGTGCTTGCATTCATCTTTATCCCCAAAATAATGGGAGGCAATGGCACTGAAACCGTAGAAGTGTTTGCTTGCGAGGTAGCTCCCTTCCGAGAAGAGGAGGCTGCAAGCCTGATCGCAGACGGTGCAGTGATCGCTTATCAGCGAACCGCAGGCCCCAATTGTATCGATGAGATGTATGCGATATATCCCAATGGCCGGGTTGTGGGTAACAGCGGTGAAAAGCAAGTCGAAGCACAAGTGTCCCCAGCTGATATTGAGCAATTACTTTCAACGATCCGTGAAGAGTATGGGTGGTTTACGGATGAAATATATGATACCTACCTTGCCCCATGCAGGCAGTGTTATGCTCATTATGTTATTGTTTCTGATAGCGGTCAAGAGAAGGGTGCAATGGCTGTCGATGGCACAACGGCAATGCCCTCTGAGTATGGATTTACACTAGCCGTCATCCGGCCCGTGCTTCCAGAAATTCCTGTTCCATAGCAGTTTTGCATAATAGCAAACAAAGTGGTGGCTTTCGGTGCACCCATGAAATTTGTCCTTCAAGGAGAAGGAAAGATGATTTCTAGAAAAGTATTAATTCCGGTTCTCCTGGCTGTTAATTTGTTTATTTTTGGTTGTGCATATATTGTGTTCCCTGAGGGGTTGGAAGCAAGGGATGATTCACATGCGGAAAACGAAGGCTGGACCGGTATCGTAACGGATGTAGTCGAGACTGAGAGCGGGGATTTGCATATTGATATTGCTATCCGGAACGATACAGGTGATTGGAATACGATGCAGGCCGCGGACGATAAACCGGCTGTACTCACAGGCATTGATGGAAATACCACAAATTGCGATGCGGTATTTGTTGGTACCGGAGAACATCGCATGGCACCAGGTTTTCAAATACGTGGTTATACAAGTGATGAAAGTGGTCAGCCGGAACCCCAGCTTCTTTATGTGGAGTGTGAGGGTGCCGTGGCTGCTGCAGGGTCCAAACTCACGATCGACTATATTAGTTTTGGCGGTGAACTCGATTACTATATCGAGGAAACCAACCAGGTCGAAGGAAAAATGACACTAAACCTTGATGAAGTCGTCACCGAATTGACCTATCCAGTCGCTTCACCGGTGGATGATTTGATACAAGATGCATCAGTTGAAATAACCGCTCTCAGTGAGAATGTTATCAGTCTCCTGGATGTTCAACGCACTGATTTGGGTTTTCTATTCACGTGGCAGAATTTCAATCCATCCAAATTCCCCCTAAAAACGCATATCGGTATCCCGCCAGTGATTGGAGATGATGGCATTATCTATGGTATCTTTGAAACCCAGGATATGTCGGATGTACCCCTAACTCCCGCTGGAGAAAGTGTGGAGTGGACAACCGATGTTACCGTTCCGGAAGACGTCCGCGGTTTATATATTTTACTAAGCGTGGAGTCAAATAAGCCAAGAACGTATTTGATGTACGCTATCGATATCACCGATCAATAGAGATGTTTGCATGGCGGTGATAGGGCGACAGCAATTTCAAGGATGTGCACACTGGTTTCAGGGCGGAACCTGATATGGAAAGTTTGGAAATTTACTAGCAGATCAACCAACAAAAGCAAAATGCGAATTAAGACGATCATCCAAAACACTATTTTGACTTTCTTCCTGTTCAATCTGCTACTGGCTGCTTGTGATAACCTCGCTCCGACCCCGCTCCCTGAGTCTGCTGATGATACCCCTGAATGGTTCGATATTGAATTGACTGACGTACAAACTGGCGAGATCTTCACCATGAACGACTTTGCCGGGAAGGTTGTGTTGGTTGAAACCATGGCCATGTGGTGTCCTAACTGCATCGTTCAGGCGCACGAAGTAAGAAAACTGCATGGTCTGCTTAGCAACCCGGATGATTTGGTCTCGATCAGTCTGGATGTCGATGTGAACGAGGACGCGGCTGCGCTCAAGGAATATTCCGATAGGTATGGTTTCGAATGGCACTATGCAATTGCTCCCCTTGAAGTTGCCCGTGCACTCGGCAATTTGTATAGTGCACAATATCTTAATCCGCCTCTCTCACCGATGCTGGTGATCGACCGCAACGGCGAAGTCCATACGCTCGAATACGGTAAAAAGAGTGCGGAAACACTTTTAAAGAGCATCGAACCCTACTTAACCCCATGATTGATCATGGAAATAGCAATCACATCCTTCTTTCTCGGTCTTCTGGCAACTACAAGTCCTTGTGTCCTGCCGCTCTATCCTGGCTTCCTGGCCTATTTGAGCGGCCAAACCTATATAGAGAAGGGGAGGCAACGATATTTCTTAGGTTTCTTTGTGCTTGCCGGAGTATTGACCATGATGCTCGCCTTGGGAGGATTAATCGCCTTGCTAGCTGTACCTACCGGCAACGCGTTGGCCATCATCATCCCACTGGCAGATTTATTGATTCTGCTGCTGGGCGTTCTGCTTCTGCTTGATCACAACCCTTTCAAAACTCTACCGCAAATTCAAGTACCGGTTCTGCGCCACCCATTTCTCAACGCGTATACGTACGGCTTGCTCTATGGCCCAATTGCGCTACCCTGTTCCGGGCCGCTGGTGGTTGGTATCTTTGCTTTGTCCCTGACTACTGGTGAAGCATTGAGCATACTATGGGTCTTCCTCTGGTTTGGGCTAGGGTTTGGCTTACCTCTGTTGATCCTTTCTTTGCTATCTGGCGCTTTACAACACCAATTGACTACCCTGTTTGCCCGTCATAGCAGGGTTATCAATATTATAGGTGGGCTGCTATTGATCGGCATCGCCATCTATGATTTGAGCCTAAACTGGGAAATGTTGCGGTTTTTCTATGCTTAAATACAACCATCAGTGCCTTTGATCTTGAGATGGAAATTCTATAGAATTATAGTAATTAGATAGCCATGAAACCTAACACCAAAAAATGGTTGAAACTTACTGGTATTATTTTGATCATAGGTGCAATTATTTTCACTATTACAGTAAGTTGGTCACTGATAGGACTGGGAATCCCGGGGCGAACCGTAAAAGCCACGTTCATCGCAGCCAAGCCAACAAACTCCGGTTCTACCAGCCTCCGACCGAATGTGATCGACACGACGAAAGATGGGGGTAATCGCCTCGCCAATGAGAAGAGCCCATACTTGTTGCAACATGCCTATGATCCAGTTGATTGGTATCCGTGGGGGGAGGAAGCCTTCGAAAAAGCGCGCCAGGAAAACAAACCGATTTTTTTATCTATTGGCTATTCCACCTGTCATTGGTGTCATGTGATGAAAGAAGAATCGTTTAGTGACCCTGAAGTAGCCAGCCTGTTGAACGAAACATTTGTCAACATCATCGTAGACCGGGAGGAACGTCCCGACATCGATGGTATTTATACGAATATTGCCGTATCCATGAATGGCACCAGCGGCTGGCCATTAAATGTGATGATGACCTACGATCAAAAGCCTTTCTATATTGAAACCTATATTCCCAAAGAGAACCGCTTTGAGCGTATAGGTATGCTCGATTTGGTCCCCCAGTTGAAAGCTGCCTGGGAGAAACAAAATGATGAGTTAATGGAGATTGCCGAACAGGTTGCAGTTAAAGTCAACCAAGTTGCCGGTACCAGCAGGCGCGGGGAATTGGCCTTGGATGAAGCGCTCCTTGAAAAAACGTATCTACAACTGGCGAAGCAGTTCGACGCACAAAACGGCGGCTTTGGGACAGAGCCGAAGTTCCCAACACCCCACAAGTTGCTGTTTCTTTTGCGCTATTGGCATCGGACTGGCAATGAATACGCCCTAGAAATTGTCGAGACCAGTCTACAAGCCATGCATCGGGGCGGGGTGTATGACCAGCTTGGCTTTGGTTTTCACCGGTATGCAATCGACGCGGCTTGGCAGGAGCCTCATTTTGAAAAAATGCTTTACGACCAGGCTTTACTGGCCATGGTTTACACCGAGGCATATCAAGTTACTGGCAAATCTGAATATGGGCAAACTGCTCATGAAATCTTCGCCTACGTACTGCGCGACATGACCGCTCCATCCGGTGGATTTTATTCGGCTGAGGATGCCGACAGTGATGGGAAAGAAGGTGGCTTCTATCTGTGGACGGTTGATGAAATCCGCACGATCCTCAACGAAGAGGATGCGGAGTTGTTTATCATTGCCTACAATGTCACGGAGCAAGGGAATTATATTGATCCCATCCAGGTTGTGCCATTGGGGGAAAATGTGCTCTTCCTGAGCAAATCATTATTCGATCTGGCAAAAAACCTGCGAATGCCAGAAGCAGAATTGGTGTCCCGCCTGGATGCGGCCAGACAACAGCTTTTCGCTGAACGCGGAGCCCGTCTTGCAATACATCGGGATAACAAAATTTTGACTGACTGGAATGGTTTAATGATCGCGGCGCTTGCCAAGGCAGGTCAGGTCTTCAGTGATCCGACCTACACACAGGCTGCTCAGAACGCGGCAGACTTATTGCTGACCGAAATGAGGAATGTGGACGGACGATTGTCCCACCGTTATCTGGAGAATGAGGCTGATCTGTCAGCCAACGTAGATGATTACGCATTCTTAGTCTGGGGTCTGATTGAATTGTACGAGTCCATCTTTGATGTCCGCTATCTGGATGAGGCGCTACACTTGACCGATGAATTGCTCGTCCACTTTTGGGATGAGGAAGACGGTGGTTTCTACTTTACCCCTAACGATGGTGAAGATTTGCTCGTGCGCCAGAAGGTCAGCAAGGATAGAGATTTGCCATCCGGGAATTCGGTGGCCATGCTAAATCTACTGCGACTGAGTCGGATGACGGCCAACCCTCGACTAGAAGCGAAAGCTGTGGACATTGTCCAAGCCTTTACCCTGCAAGTCGAAGGCGCCCCTTCAGATTACAGTCTGTTGATGAGTGCAGTCGATCTTGGCGTAGGGCCATCCTACGAGGTCGTCATAGCTGGCGATCTCTCGGCGGTTGATACACAGGAGATGTTATCAGCGCTGAGACATAAATTTATCCCCAACAAAGTCGTCCTGCTCCGCCCACCTGGAAATTCCCCAGAGATCCTACGCCTGGCTGAATATATCAAGTACAATACCAGTCGAAATGGGCAGGCTACGGCCTACGTTTGCTTGAATTATTATTGTGAGTTGCCCACCACTGACATTTTACAAATGGTGGCTTTGCTTGAAAAGAAGTAGTCAAAACTGCTTGAGTTCTGAGCGAATGATGGTTTTTTGATGATCGTCCTGTATGTCGTCAATCCAATTACACTTGGGGTGGTTTACTAAGGGATGCCTTTGTTTCTCGGTTGGTTCACAAGGGGAGAAAATTATACAATAAGACCAGCGCCTCTCTACAGCCGCAAGTCGTTACCCTCTGCCCGAAACTGGTTGTACGGTCTAGCTCGATTTATAATCCATCAGTCTGATCCCATCCCTCACTACTTGCAGCTCTGTCCTTGCCAGGTGGTGTTTCATGGTAATCCGAGGTAATTAGCGGTCGCATTCAATAACAAAGTTACTTGGAGGAAACCCTATGGAAGATCTAAAGCAATTTGAGGTATGGTTCGTCACGGGTAGCCAGCACCTGTATGGTGAAGAAACCCTGAAGCAAGTAGCCGAAGATTCCTGGGTTATTGCCCAAGAGCTCGATCAATCCGCACATATCCCCGTGCGGGTTGTGTATAAACCAATCCTGACAACACCGGATGCGGTCACGCAGCTTTGCATGGATGCCAATGCAGCAAAAAACTGCATTGGGTTGATTACCTGGATGCATACCTTCTCACCCGCCAAGATGTGGATCGCAGGGCTGAGCCAGTTGCGAAAACCTTTTGTGCACCTGCATACACAGTTTAACCGGGATATCCCCTGGTCCCAGATTGATATGGATTTCATGAACCTGAACCAGTCGGCGCATGGCGGGCGCGAGTTTGGGTTCATCGGCGCCAGGATGCGTTTGAACCGCAAGGTGATCGTGGGGTTCTGGCAGGAGCAAGCGGTGCAAGCCCAACTGGAGACCTGGGTAAGAGCTGCATGTGCCTGGCATGACGCCCAGGGGGCCAAGATTGCCCGATTTGGCGACAACATGCGCGATGTCGCGGTTACCGAAGGCGACAAGGTCGCAGCGCAGATCCAATTGGGGTACTCCGTATACGGTTATGGCGTTGGGGATCTGGTCGCCTCCGTGAATCAGGTAACGGATGCCGAAATCGAGGCGTTAGTGAATGAATATGACCAGCGCTATTTGGTGGCCGAAAACTTGCGACCGGGTGGGGCGCAGCGCACAGCGTTACGTGAAGCAGCTCGCATCGAGGCTGGTATGCGGCGTTTTTTAGAAGCGGGTAACTTTAAAGCCTTCACAACCACTTTTGAGGATTTGCATGGCTTGGTGCAACTACCGGGTTTGGCGGTGCAAAGGCTTATGGCTGACGGTTATGGCTTTGGCGCCGAAGGAGACTGGAAGACGGCAGCCCTTGTGCGGGCGATGAAGGTCATGTCAACTGGCATGACTGGCGGAGCCTCCTTCATGGAAGATTACACCTACCATCTGGAACCAGGTAACATGAAAGTGCTGGGCGCCCATATGCTGGAAGTATGCGCTTCGATCGCGGATGGAACGCCAGCCTTGGAGATGTATTTCCTGGGTATCGGCGGCAAAGCAGATCCAGCCAGGTTGGTATTCAATGTTACTAGTGGACCGGCGGTGAACGCTTCAGTAATCGACCTGGGGAATCGCTTCCGTATGCTGGTCAACCCGGTGGAAGTCGTGCAGCCGGACGCGCCGCTTCCCAAATTACCGGTCGCCAGGGTTGTGTGGGTGCCGAAGCCAAACTTGAAAATCGCCGCGGCCGCTTGGATATTGGCAGGTGGCGCGCACCACACGGGCTTCAGCCAAGCCCTTACTTCTGAGCATTTGGAAGACTTCGCCACGATGGCGGATATCGAATATGTGCTGATTGATGCAGACACAGAGCTGGGCGCCTTCAAGAAGGAGCTGAAATGGAACGAGATGTACTATCTCCTGGCAAAGGGATTGTAATTGGCTGATATCCCTACGTCTTCACAAGTGGCGATGTAGGCTTGCATAAACAACTGATGCAAGCGCTCAGCGCGGTGCTCAGCCGTCGTAGGCTTGAAAATCATCCAACATATGGAAAGGTGAACCCTATGGGAGGCATGATGGATAAACACAAATATACGGTCGGCGTGGACTACGGCACTGAATCGGGAAGGGCGGTTTTGGTGGATGTGACCGATGGGCGCGAGGTTACCACCGCTGTACACCCCTATTCTGATGGCGTGATTGACCGCGTATTGCCAGATACACAGATCGATCTCCCCCCAGACTTCGCCTTGCAGAACCCTGCTGATTATATCTCCGTGCTAGAGGTTACCATCCCTGCGGTTCTGGATCAGTCCGGCGTTCAGGCCGAAGATGTGATCGGGCTGGGCACAGATTTCACCGCTTGCACGATGTTGCCCATCGATTTCCAAGGTACACCGCTCTGTATGAGACCGGAATGGAAGGATAATCCTTATGCCTGGGTAAAATTGTGGAAACATCATGCTGCCCAACCGGAAGCCAACCTGCTCAATTCTATCGCTGAGCTGCGGGGAGAAGCCTGGCTGCAGCGCTACGGTGGGAAAATCTCCTCAGAATGGATGATCCCCAAGATCTGGGAGACGCTCAATAAAGCCCCGGATGTCTTTGAAGCCGCTGATAAGTTTATCGAGGCCGCTGACTGGATCGTACTTCAACTCACCGGACAGGAGCGTCGTAATTCATGCACGGCAGGGTATAAGGCAATTTGGAGCAAGCGCGAAGGCTACCCGGATAAAGACTTCTTTGCTGCTTTGGATCCACGCCTGGGCAGCCTGATCGATCGGAAGCTCAGCCAGACAATCTATCCGCTAGGCGGGCACGCCGGAAATATCTTGCCGGATATGGCGCAGCGCATAGGCCTGCATCCTGGTGTGGCAGTTTCGATCGGGAATGTGGATGCCCACGTTTCTGTACCAGCGTCCACAGTGGTGGAACCAGGGCGCATGGTGATCATCATGGGGACCTCTATTTGTCATATGGTGCTTGGCGAGACCGAGCAAATTGTGCCAGGCATGTGTGGTGTGGTAGAAGACGGTATCATTCCTGGGTTTCACGGCTACGAAGCCGGTCAATCGTGCGTAGGCGATCACTTCGCCTGGTTTGTAAAGAACTGCACTCCGTCCGCCTATGAACAGGAAGCCAGGCAGAAAGGCATCGACCTGCACCTCTTGCTGGAGCAGAAGGCTGCTGCCCAGAAACCGGGTGAACATGGCCTGCTGGCATTAGACTGGTGGAATGGCAACCGCTCGGTATTGGTGGATGTAGATCTGACCGGCATGCTGCTAGGCGCTACACTGGCGACCTCGCCAGAGGATATCTACCGGGCTTTGATCGAGGCGACTGCCTACGGTACACGTATGATCGTCGATACCTTTGAAGAGAATGGTGTGGCCGTGAACGAGATTGTGGCTTGTGGTGGGCTGCCGGAACGCAACAAGCTGCTGATGCAGATCTATGCCGACGTTACCGGCAAAATTATCAAGATAAGTGCATCTGAACAGACGCCTGCCTTGGGCTCTGCCATGTTCGGTGCAGTTGCAGCGGGCAGCGCTGCAGGCGGTTATGATTCGATCTATGAGGCCGCACAGAAGATGGCGCGCCTGAAAGATGTATTCTATACCCCGATATCCGAAAACAAAGCTGTTTACGACCTTCTCTTCGCCGAGTATAAGCGTCTGCATGACTATTTTGGGCGCGGTGAAAATGACGTGATGAAACGTCTGAAGGCTATCCGAGCGCAAGCGCGCGGGAGCTGAAGCATGATCTTGAAGACTTTACGAAAAGAACTGACCTTGCTAAACCAAGCCCTGCCTGAGAACGGACTGGTTATCTGGACAAGCGGGAACGTTAGTTTGCGTGATCCTGAGACGGGTTATGTTGCGATCAAGGCCTCTGGGGTTAAATTCGCGGACCTGAAGCCAGAGAGTATGATAGTCCTCGACCTGGATGGAAGGGTTATTGATGGCACTTTAAAGCCCTCTTCGGACACCGCCAGTCATCTATATATCTACCAGCACCGTCCGGACGTTTATGGCATCGTTCACACGCACTCGAACTATGCCACTGCATTTGCTACGGTGGGCAAACCGATCCCGGTCTATCTGACTGCCCAAGCAGATGAATTCGGCGGGCCCATACCCTGCGGGGGTTTCGCTCTGATCGGCGGTGAGCAGGTTGGTCAGGCGGTGATTGAAGCGATCGGTGATTCACCGGCCGTGCTGCTCAAAAACCATGGCGTATTCACAGTCGGCCCTTCGGGAGAAGCAGCTCTCAAGGCAGCCGTGATGGTGGAGGATATCGCTCGGACAGTTTGGATAGCCTTGCAGATTGGACAGCCGGATGAGATCCCAGAGGGGATGATAAACAAGCTGAATGAGCGCTATCGGAACGAGTACGGTCAGTAAAGACTGATCGATTGCTAGAAGATCACTCCCATCCTCCCACTCGTATAATGTGTATTTAGTCGCTGACCGGTGCAGAAAGTTTCATGATGGAATCAAAGATCACATAGCAATAACAATCTGACCCGAGTGCATCCAATAGCATGTTTCTATTCCAGCCCGACCTTATCGGATACAGTATCGCTAATCTCGGCGCTTTTCAAATCTTTCGCTAACGTTGCAGTATGCTGGCAAGCAGATGCGGTAAACGCGTCAGCCCCCTAGGGGCGCTCTTCCCCAGGGTGCCCACTATGAGTAATCCAGTTTGTGTTGAGATTCACATACCCACAGAGAATAGCATATTATCAAGGGTGTTGTAACACAGGATTGTGCGGTGTCCAGGAGATATTACACTACTTTAGGTATGGGTACTAGAGCTAAAAAGATCGATTGATAGAGTGGGTTGGATTCCGAAATTTCCCCCGCCAGAACACTTCCCAAAACTCGATTTAAATAGCACGGTTGTACTATAAATAATCCTGGTCATTTTCCACTGTTTCCCGATTCGCGGCCGATCATTCGAACTAGGCACTAAAATATAAATTACTCAAAAATCAGCCTGGACATCACCACGAACAGTGGATCGTAGTTGCCCTGCACATTATCTACAGATTCCCCCAATTTCTAGCCATCCCCATTAGCTTCTCTATAGACATGGAGTTTTGCGAAGCAAAAACTCCTAAGCAACGCGATAGCTTTGCCAACTCCCGAGCAATGCTTTAAGGTTGCCATCATGCTCACTTATAGCCATGGAGTTTTGCACCGACCCACAGGATCTCAAAGAAAACACTCCCGATCAATGCGATAGCGTTGCCATCAAGCTCATACAAGACATGGATTTTTGCACCGACCCGCAGGGGCGCCAAGCAAACACTCCTGAGCCATGCGTAAGCATTACCACTTGCTGTACAAAATGTGATATCTTTCAGTGAATTTGTCACCCTTTGAGGGCAAAAGTGACCACGAGCGTGAACGGAAATGAACGAGTTTGTTAAGCAAGAGATCTTTAGGATATCGACTATTCTTATGGTAAACTTTTTGCGACAGTATCGTTAGCGAAGCTTTACCAGGAGGGTCACGACCGTGGCAGCATCTATCAAAGAACAAATGATTGCGAGGTTGAGACAAATGCAGGCTGCCTCCCCCGACATGGAGGCCTCTGCGGTCGTCTCCGTCGATGGATTGATCATTGCTTCGGCACTTCCTTCGGATGTTGAGGAGGACCGCGTATCTGCAATGTCCGCGGCGATGCTAAGCCTGGGCGACCGTATTGCTAGTGAATTAGGTCGCGGCACACTCGAGCAGGTTTTCATCCGTGGTCGGAACGGTTTTGTGATTTTATCCGCAGTAGGTGATGACGCGGTTCTCACCGCACTAGCGCGGGAGAATGCCAAACTTGGACTAATTTTTCTGGAAATGCGCCGGGCAGCCGAAGACTTGATGAGGATCGTGACGTGAGACCGCACTGCTCACAGCAAAGTAAAACACACCCTGTAGGGAGGGAGCCGGTCATCGGCCCTCCCTTCTTCTTTTTTTTTAGCGATATGTGAATCTCATCAAGATCGCATTCCGCATAGACAATCGTTAGTGGGAACGCTTTATCAGTTGATGGAGGCCGTGATGGCTGCTAAATATATCTTTTTTACGGGTGGTGTAGTAAGTTCTGTTGGCAAAGGAGTTACCGCCGCAGCATTGGGGAGAATTCTAAAAGAGCGTGGGTTCAGCGTCGCTGTCCAGAAGCTTGACCCATATATTAATGTCGACCCTGGTACGATGAGCCCCTACCAGCATGGAGAGGTGTATGTGCTTGATGATGGTGCAGAGACCGATCTGGATTTGGGGCACTACGAACGGTTTATTGATACAAGCCTGAACAAGGTATGTAATGTCACCTCCGGTCAGGTTTATGCTGATGTTATCCAGAAGGAACGGCGCGGAGATTATCTCGGAGGCACTATCCAAGTTATCCCGCACATTACCAATGAAATTAAACACCGTATCGGTTTGGTTTCCAAAACTCTTGCTGCGGAGATCATCCTGGTAGAGATTGGTGGTACTGTCGGCGATATCGAATCTTTGCCATTCTTGGAATCATTACGCCAGATGCGCAGTGATTTAGGCAAGGAGAACAGCCTCTATATCCATGTAACTTGGCTGCCGCATATTGGTGCAACGGGTGAATTGAAGACGAAACCAACCCAACACTCCGTTCGTGAACTGCGCTCAATCGGTATTTCTCCCGATGTGATCGTCGCCCGTTCAGACTTTCCCGTCGCAAATGAATTGCGGGAGAAGATTGCTTTATTCTGTGACGTTGAGTATCGGGCAGTCGTACCTCTGGTTACCACTGATGTCTTATATGAGGTGCCCTTATCCCTGGAGGCATTGGGCTTGGGTGATTTCGTTCTCGATCGATTAGGGTTATCTGCACGTAAAAAGCCGAATTGGGATGAGTGGATTACACTAGTATCAGAGATCAAACGCAAAAAACCGGTATTAAAAGTTGCGCTGGTCGGGAAATATGTGGAACTTCATGATGCCTACATGAGTGTGCGCGAAGCCCTAAAGCATGCTGCTATTTCAAAGGGGGTTGAAATAGAGATTTCATGGATCCACTCTTCAGAGCTTGAGAAGCAGCGTGGATGGGAAATACTGACCGGTGCGGATGGCATTATCGTGCCGGGAGGTTTTGGCAGCCGTGGTACCGAAGGGAAAATCCTCGCCGCTCGCTACGCGCGCGAAAACAACATTCCATATCTTGGTCTATGTCTAGGTATGCAGCTGATGGTGGTTGAGTTTGCCCGCCATGTGCTTGGGGATGATGGTGTGAATTCGGCCGAGTTCGATCGCTCAACGGTGCACCCCGTGATCGATATTATGCCAGACCAAAAGGATATCGTCGATATGGGCGGTACAATGCGTTTGGGTCTATACCCGTGCCAGCTGACTCCGGGAAGCCTGGCTGCTCAAGCGTACCAACAGGATTTGGTCCATGAACGCCACCGGCATCGATTTGAGTTTAATAACGCCTACCGGGATGTGCTCCAAGAAGCCGGCATGCGCTACTCTGGGCTATCCCCAGATGGCAGATTGGTGGAAATCGCTGAACTCGAGAATCACCCGTATATGATCGGTACCCAGTTCCACCCGGAATTCCTTTCTCGCCCAAACCGACCCCACCCGTTGTTCAGAGGGTTTGTTGAGGCGGCCAAACAGTGTGCGGCAAAAACCGCTGGTGGAGATACTGAACAGGAATGATCATTGGGTAAATTATTGGGATGGGGCTAAGGGTTTAATATCCTTCAGGGCGGCTGGCATACACCCCGCGCATTTCTTCTGGCAGCAGCTCGGCGATACTGAACATGATCGTGTCGGTCAAGGATGCCGGACTGTGGGAAGGTGACGGAGTAATCGGCATACCGAAAATAATGTTTGTCTGGGTTCTTCCCGGAAACTTTTTTAAGATGTTCTGAGTTCCGTCAATCGCTACCGGGACAATTTGCGAATGGGTGTCGATCGCCAAGCGCGCCGCACCAGTTTTTGCTGCCCGCAGGCCGCGACCTTTACTGCGTCTACCTTCTGCGAATATTCCCAGTATTTGACCTTTCTCTAACACGCGTTTGGCGTGGTCTATCGCCCAAACATCGCGTTCGCCGCGTTTTACCGGAAAGGTACCCAATTGTCGCATATATATGTCTAAGAGCGGGTTGCGATACAGTTCCGCCTTTCCCATGAAGAAGATCGGGCGGGGAATGATAAACTGCATTAGAAATCCGTCGAAATTGGTAATGTGATTAGCAGCAAGGATGACCGCACCGCTATTTGGCAGGTTTTCTACACCAAACGCATTGATTACCGCTACGCATTTATACAGAACTCTGGCGATTTCAATTGTCAGAGTTCTTATCAGTGTAGCTTCGAAGTAGTAGCGTTTTGAGTCCCGTGAATCTGGTATACTCGTTTCGGTTTTGCCTTCCACAACTGTTCATTATACTTGAAATGAACGCTGTTCTGGCGCAGCAACAAATTTCTATTAATCGAGTTGTGGTCATGCAGTGGAATCGGTAATATGCACGTTTTGCACTGTAAATGTAGTGTTCCGTCAAATTTGATTATATAGTAAGAGTTGAGTATATACGGAACACTTTAAACTTTATCAAGGACGTATTAACTCGGATATCGAATTAAACTTTCTTCCATGATAAAGCAGCAGTAAAAACTAAAAAAGTAAGAGGTGAAAAGATGGACATGATTATTGAAGATATTGTTGCCCGTGAGATCTTAGATTCGCGTGGTAACCCGACTATTGAGGTAGAGGTCGCCTTACTGGGCGGGAGCTGGGGGCGAGCTGCTGTCCCTTCCGGTGCTTCAACGGGTGTACACGAGGCCTTAGAGTTGCGCGACGGTGATAAGAATCGCTACTTGGGCAAGGGGGTTAGGAAAGCCGTTGAAAATGTCAACGAGCTGATTGCGGACGAGCTGATCGGCTGGGATGGATCTGATCAGCGTAGTGTAGATATGAGGCTGTTGGAGATCGACGGTACACCGAATAAATCAAAACTCGGTGCTAATGCGATACTTGGAACAAGCTTAGCAGTCGCAAAAGCTGCGGCGAATGCGGTCGATCAACCTCTCTACCGGTATATCGGTGGCGTGTTTGCACATGTACTGCCAGTCCCCATGTTGAATATTTTAAACGGCGGCGCCCATACGGGTTGGCAGTCCACGGATGCGCAGGAATTTATGGTCATGCCGCTGGGCGCTGATACTTTCTCTGAAGGCTTGCGCTGGGGTGCAGAAATTTACCATGCATTGAAATCGGTTCTTAAGGCGCATGGTTATAAGACACTTGTGGGCGATGAGGGTGGTTATGCACCAGCCCTTAAGACTAACGCTGAAGCCGTTGAAGTGATTCTCGAGGCAATTGAGCAAGCTGGGTATACCCCCGGCGAGCAAGTCTCTATCGCCTTAGACCCTGCCGCTTCTGAATTCTATGAAGAAGAGACGAGGTTATATAACCTGCGTCGGGAAGGGAAGAAGCTGAACGGAGAAGAAATGGTCGCGTATTGGAAATCATGGGTTGACCAATACCCGATCGTGTCGATCGAGGATGGACTTGCTCAGGACGATTGGCAGACCTGGCAGCTGATGGTTGCAGAGCTCGGTGATCGGATCCAGATTGTGGGTGATGACCTGTTGGTGACAAACCCTGAACGTGTCCGGCGGGCGATTAAAGATCGGGCTGCTAACGCGCTTTTGGTAAAACTCAATCAGATTGGGACACTAACCGAAACGATCGAAGCCGTCGACATCTGTCAGCGGGCTGGGTGGAAAGCAGTGACATCTCATCGATCAGGCGAGACAGAGGATTCGACTATTGCTGACCTAGCGGTGGCTTTAAATACCGGTCAAATCAAGACTGGTGCCCCTGCTCGCTCAGACCGGGTTGCAAAATACAATCAATTGCTCCGTATCGAAGGAGAGTTGGGCGATAGCGCTGTCTATGCTGGTTGGAAAGCGTTGCGATAAGCCCCCATTGTCATCTCTGCATTATGAATATAAAGCCCGGCGGATTTCCAGTCGGGCTTTATTCATCTATATCTTCTATCTCAGAGCCGGTCTCTGATGGGGCTTCTTGGGTAAGCTGCTGCAATGCTTCATCCAGGGTTGTGCTTTCACGACGCATTCCAGGCGCTGGGGTGCCGCAGTACGGGCATAAATTCCACGGCAGGTCCATTAATTTACCACATTGGTGGCATTTTTTCTTTTGTTTGGTGTGGCAGTTCGGACAAACCATCCAGTTCTCTTTGACTCTGCGGCCGCAACCTGGACAAAGGGAGGCGTCTTCTATCGCCTGCAGCAGCGCTTCCTCTTCAAGCGTGTGCTGGTACTCATCTTCAAGTGTTCGTGATGGTCGGAGTATTAAATAGATCACGGTACCCGGTAAAAAGAGCACTGCTACAACCAAGACGGCCAGGATCCGGGCTAATGGATCGCGCGCGCGCCGGCGCATATCGCGGTAGGTCCAGAATATTAAACTCAACCATAATGCCACCAGGAAAGCCCCACCCCAGGCGGTGATGATCAATATCAGGTTGGGTATCAGTGTGGGATTTGTCAATATCATGCTTTACTCCAACGCAAAGATTATAGCATGAAGATGAGCACTTATTTGCTTGCCAACTTGCTAGTTTATAACTTTAATTGTATAGTGGTTCTATAGCAGGCTGCCGGATAGCAGCTATGTAATGGGGTGGTCCGTTTAACTATCAAAGCCTTGAGGGAGCAGTTGGGAGGGGTGATGAATAATAAGAACACGACTTATCGCATAACGGACATTGCCGAGTCTGATCGCCCGCGTGAGCGCCTTGCTCGTTTAGGCCCCGGTTCATTATCAACTGCTGAGCTCTTGGCGATTTTGCTGAGGGTGGGGGTGAAAGGTGAAAATGCAGTCCAGGTCGCCAACAGGCTGCTGGTTACTTTCAAAGGTATTGCCGGGCTTCATAAAGCTTCCTTCGATGAGGTGTGTACCCAGCACGGTATTGGCACGGCCAAGGCAGCCCAGATCAAAGCCGCTTTAGAACTGGGTAACCGGATGGTATTTGAATTACCGGATAGCAAACCGGCTGTGAACTCGCCAAAGGACGCCGCAGATTTGGTGATGTTCAGCATGAGTGTCTTAGAGCAAGAAGAGCTTTGGGTCGTATTGCTAGATACCCGCAACCGTGTAATGCACGTCGAAACTGTTTATAAAGGCTCGCTCAATTCCTCCCAGATTAGAATCGGGGAGCTGTTCAGGACTGCCATCCGCAGGAATGCGGCCGCATTGATCGTTATCCACAACCATCCCAGCGGCGAGAAGAATCCAAGCCCGGAAGATGTACGTGTTACGCGCGCTATCTATGAAGCCGGACAGCTGCTGGACATTGAATTATTGGATCATTTGATTATCGCAGGGATGAGCTTTGTCTCCTTGAAGGAGCGCGGTTTGGGATTCGGGTAGGCTCAGATTGTTCGAGTGCTACCGTCAGCCTGCTAACGGGTAGAGCGTATCTCAAACCGGGTGAACTCGTTTATTGCCTCTTCCCAGCTGTATTTCACACCGGTGACATATGCAGAGCGTGGACCGCGCCTCAAGTAAGAGAGCAGCTTATCCAGATCTTGCCGTTTACCTTCCGCACACACTTCCACGTCACCGGTGTATAGATTGCGTACCCAACCGGATAAACCGAGCCCCTGAGCTTTTTCGAACACGAACATACGGAAGCTGACCCCTTGGACCCGCCCCTCGACGACTGCTTTTAATCGAGAGTAGATATCTTCACCCATCGCTCACTCCTGAATCCTTTATCCATCAGCTGCCACATAATGGCAGCTTGTGCTTACTGGATCCCACGCTTAGACATAAAGAAGATGATCGCGACTGAGATCGGTCCACCGATTACTACAACCAGTAGCAAGATCCACGGGACAAGGTTCCGGATGCCGGTCTCCATCCGGTTGGCATCGAATATATTCTCGTACCATTCAGCTTGGAGTCCTGCCAGGTTTTTGCCGAACACCATCTCAACGCCGCGTTCACAATCTACACCGCTGCCGTAAGTGGCGACCAGCGTCTCCATTGTTTCGTCCCCATATTGATCGTAGAGATAGCGAGTAAACGATTCTGTTTGTGCATACGCCAAATAGGCATCGGTCGCGTCGATGGGGAAGCTTGTGCACAAGGACTGGATCTCCAGCAAGCTGTCTCCGTTTACAGCACTGCTCAATAAAATCGCATAATCTGGGTTGGGATAGAGCTCAACGATCGAAGCTAGACCTTCAACCAACCATACCGGTAAATTTAGGTAGCGCTCACCAATATGGTAGTACAGCATGATATGCATTAATTCATGGGGGATCTGCCTTTCCATTTCCAGGCGTTGATCAGGGCCACTTGGTAGCGAGATAACCATCACGCCGAGATCTGGATCGGCATGCGCACCAATCCAACTGCTGGTGGATAGTTGTAGGGAATCACGCATATCGACAGCGTTAGCATATGCGTAGATATCGACCTTTTCCGGTGTAACCAGCGGCAGGTATCGCTGAATATTCTCTAACCCTTGTTGAGCGACGTCAACCATTTCTCGAGCGAAAAGCTCATCACCTGCATAGCGGTGGACAGAGAATGGGGCTTGGTCTTTTTTCTCCCAATCAAATCGGTTATCCTCGAGATAGAACGTATTCGCTGTTGATGTGATCACTTCACCCGAGTTTAATTCCACTTGGTACCAGTAATCGATCATTGAAAATGCACGCAGAGGATCCTGCTGGAGGTTTATAGCAGCGGTGAAAAGATTTGGGTTATCTCCACTGGCTGGATACACCCTGGTGAGCAGTTCGCCCTCTGGTTGGATAAAGAATTCGACCGCAGAGATTTTTAATCGGCGTGGAAATGCAGCGGATAAAGTTAAACGCTCCGCAAACTCGTAGTCGAGGGAGATTTCCTCTTCTTCCTGAGCAGTTACTGGGATGGATACAATGAGCGAGATTGTCAACACGGCGAGGATACTTATGGTCCGCGATCTCATCTCAAGCTCCCAACAAAGCCAAAATGGGGGTAATAGTTAATGGGCTGATCAGTGTGCTGATGAACACTGCTGTTGTAATATAGGCTGGTTTGATGTTGTATTCGGTCGCTAAGACAGTAGCCATTACAGCCGTTGGCGTGGCAGATTCCGCAATTATAGCTTGTTGTGCAGTGCCGTGTAAACCAAACAACCAGGCGAAGACAAATGCCAAAGCCGGCGATACGATTAATCGCATCCCAGTGGAAAAGGATAATGCCTGTATCCCTCTGTACCACTGTGTTTTATGTAGCTGTATACCCAACAAGATCAGGAGAGTTGGCACTGCCGCGTCCGCCAGAACACTTATGGTCCGCTCGAGCGGCACCGGAGGTGACCAACGAAGGTAGTTTGCTAAAAGGGCCAGTAAGACGGCATAAATCGAGGGGACTTTTAGCAACCCGATCAGTGCCCCTCTAAGGTCAGTAGATCCAAGGGATGCGATGATCACTCCTAGGCTGTTAATGAGCGTAGCTGTCGTAACGAAATACACTCCGGCATATGCTAGTCCATCGCTGCCAAATGCAAACAAGGTAAGTGACAATCCATAGTTGCCGGCATTGCCGAACATTGCCGCAATCATCACTGCCGCCAGCAGCCGGCGTTCAACCCTCAACGCATTACCTATCAACCACACCAAGGCACCTAACGCCAGGATTGTGGAGACTGTAACGGCAACGATCTTGGTCATTTCGTCGCCGTTGATTGGGCTTGTCGTCAGCAGGTTAAATATCAAGCATGGGCTGAAAACATAGAATGCCACTGCAGAGACAGTACGGGGATTGATATTCTTGAATTTCGAGAGTAGATATCCGGCCCCAGCCGCCAAGAAAATGGGCAGGATGTTGTTTGTAAATAGAGAAAGCAGATGGCTCAATGAATAGCATCCTCATCTGCACTGTGATCAAATAGATCTTGATTTAACTGCTCATCATCACTGTCATCATCCCCCAATTCAAATAATGGAAACAGATCAATATCATCTGCAAACACAAGATTATCGAGGGCTTCCGTGATGAGTGCGGCTTCAATATCATCTTCCGTGTACTCCAGTAGATCCTCCAATACTTCTGCAATACCTTTGCCACCGATATTGGATAATGCCCAGATTGCAGCCATCCGAATGTCGCTGTCTTCATCATCGAGGTAATTAATCAAGGTCTCGGTTCCTTCCTGCAGCTCAAGTTCACCTGCAGCCTTGATAGCCTCAAGGCATACTTCGGGCGAGTCACTTGTCAGCTCATCGAGCACAATTGGTGCCCATCTCGGATTAGCCGATCGTCCCATTGCGACCAGCGCGCTGCAGACAAAATCCTCTTTGCCGGATCTATAAGCCTCATCGATGAGCCCTGGTACTGCAGAATTTCCAGAATAACCTAAAGATTCGAGCGCTCTGCGTTTTACGATAGTCGCCCCGCTAGCGGATGCTAAATCACGCAGTCGATCAACGATTAGGTTTAGTGTCTCCGGCGGGATCTTTTCAATCTCACCGAGGTATACGTACCTCCCCAGTGCAGTAGTTGACGCCGCCCGTACATCGACATCTGGGTCGGTTTCGAGCAGGTCTAGAAATTTTGTGATTAGCGATTTATCCTCGTATTCCCACAGGGCGCGAATGGCCACCTCACGGACATGTGATAAATGATCATTCATGATGAATTGGCACAGGGTTTGGAAAGATAAAAGGTAATTGCTCTTACTGACCAGCTCAACTTCGCTAATTATTTCGAGCCTTCTTTGGTCTGGTATATCTGGCCAGATTTTTTGGATCTCATCCAGTTGTGCGGAATCAATATCCGAGAGCAGGTTCAGATAATGTAGCGAGAGAGGTTCGTTGGGTATTGACAGAACTTTTAAGACGTCTTCAAATGACAGCTCGGGGGAATTTGAGATGGTGCTCTCGATCGTCATGGCTTCACGCGCTGTGGGAAATCCAGATGTATCTGATTTGTCTTGGAACAGCTTAATATAATCGACTGAGCCAGAGTACCGAGCGCAAGCTTATGGGATCTGGACTGGGTTGATGAAATCTTGGATATTGATATAGATCAGCAAAATTATGAGGACCGTAAAGCCCACCAAGTGCAGTGTATTCTCAAATTTTTGGGGAACACGCCGACGAATTAATATCTCCGGCAGAACCAATAATATCCTGCCTCCATCCAGCGCGGGGATTGGGAATAAATTGAAAATGCCCAAGGATAAGCTGATTACCATGAAGAACCAGAGTGGATTTTGTATCTCCTGGTATACGTCGAACATGCCCTTATATCCGAGCGGTCGACCTTGCTCTGGCGAGACGTCTCCCTGCGCTATCCGCACTGGTAGGGAAAGCACATTCTTGGTATAGTCCACCGCCACCACAAATCCCCTCGGAATAGCTTTGGTTATCGTTGTCGGTTGGGTGTCGTAGCCCATAGCGATCCCAATCGCACCTTCTTCGGGGGGTGGATTCTCACGCGGCACCACCATTGTTTCCACCAGCTGATCTCCACGTTCGTACAGCAGCGTAGTTTCTGAGCCTAAATTTGCATAAATCGCTTCATATAGATCATCGGTAGTCTTTACCGGAATGTCGTTGATCTGCAGGATAAAATCACCAGCTTCCAATCCGGCTTGTTCAGCGGGTGATCCCGGCACAACCTGCAAGACCAGAACCCGATCCGGTACGGGTTCACCCAGGTTATAGAGCAGAACCACCGCCAGGATAATCCCCACCGCGATATTCATCAGCGGTCCCGCAAACAGCACCCCCAGGCGCACCCATGGGCTTGCAGCAGCCAACCCGCCCTCAACTTCCGGATCGTTCTCGCCTTTCGGGCGCACGAACCCCCCCAGAGGGATCATATTGATGGTAAATTTGGTACCTTTAGACTCGAACATCGTAGCCACACACGGCGGAAAACCGATTCCGAATTCTTCAACATCGACTTTAAGCAGTCGCGCAGCTAGGAAATGTCCCAGTTCATGGATAACGATCAATATTGCCAATCCGGCAATAAACTGTAATAGTTGGATTACGAAAGGGTTCACGAGTTCATCTCACTTATATGTACGAATAACCATTAAATATCTTACTGATTATATCCTGTCCGATTACCCCCTACTAGACTAGTGAGGTTCGTAGGATGAATTTCTAACGAAATTCTAAGCGGAATGAGGCTTCCATACGCCCAATTTGGTAGTTTTGCTTGGTGGGTGGTCTTAAATCCGGATAGTTATGAGAAGATTCTGTTAAGTGAAGCACGAGCTTACTGGGCGGGCGCTTCAGTTGTTAACTCTGCTTTCCCCCCCGGATGAGCGGTAATCACCTGCGTCACACCGGAAATCCCTGCCAATCGCTCCTTAACCAGGTCTTGGTGGGTTGCTTCGCAAATGACATGGACGTTCGCACCGGCATCGATAGTGTATGCGGCAGGCAATCCTTCAGCGCGCCAGGCGATGACTTGCTCCATCACAGCCAAAGTGGTAGGTTCCCAATACAGCAGCCTGGGAGTAGATGTCATCATTACAGCATGCATGAGGTTGCAGTCTAGCTCGATAATATCAGCCAGCAACTCGAAATCGCGCTGTCAGGATTGCGCGGCGGCAGATCTCCAAGCGGCGGGGCGCATCGGCGATCCGGGCGTTCTGCAGGAGGCTGGTATGTGCCAGATCATGACCCGCAGTCGATCCTACCAGTTTATGCTCCTGGTTGATCATCGCGATATGGTCCACTAAAGGCCAATGTTCTGGAGGCGCGATGGAGATCGCTGCTGAATCAGCTTCACATTCGGAAATCTGCCATTCTACAAACCCAGATGGTATCGACCGGCAGGCTGATCCAGACCCCTGGCGTGCCAACTGCGAGAGCTGTTTCTCCGTCAGGTCCAAACCGGCGGCCTGGCTCGCAGCGATTGCCAGAGCTGCGAAAGCGGATGCAGACGAAGCTATCCCCGCGCCCATCGGGAAGTTGTTTTCACTTTCCACATGGGCATAGGTTTGAGTACCGGACAGCCCGCGGACGATATCCAGGAAGTTGCTGACGCGCGCAACTGCCACTTGGTTTGCAGGCTGCCCCTGCAGCACCAGCTCATCCGCGCTAAAGCTGGGGTTGAATTTGACCGATGTACGCGAGAAGAGTCCAGCCAAGTTCATCGAAATTGAACCGTTGGCCGGGATGCGGGTTTCGGGCTCGCAATTCCCCCAATACTTGATGAAGGCGATGTTGGGGTGGGCGGTGGCGGTAGATGATCCCATGGTGCGAGTTTACCATATCGATTGGATCTAATACGAATTTTGACTATGTAGTCACAATAAATAAACCCGCCACGGTTGAGGTAGGTTGAATGAACCTTTCTGTTGACCAGCAAAACACAGATCCGCGATACCGGTACACCATACTCGGAGGCAGTTCAGAACAAACAGAAGAACCGCTCCAAAGGTCTGCATAACATTCGTGTATCCCCCTCCAAGATCACCATAATTTCGAGTTAACCGCTTGAATTACCTGGTGAGTACTCATCGAAATAGCACTACTGTGAAAATTCTCTCACAAAAGAGCCATATCTCTTGTGAATTGGGAAGGAATAACGTGTATACTGATATAAGCAACCGTTATCAGGAAGTATTTATACTTGTATGGCTTCGTTCAACTCGGGACTGTGTGACGGCGCAATGTACCGTAATTTGGACTTTCTCTCTTTCTGCCACAACAATCCTTAAATCGTTCGGCCGTGAAAATATACCCCATCACCAAATGCGTAGATGTCAATCTGAGAGAATTGAAGAATAGGTTGAGCTTGCTACAATCTCTACTCACCAGTACTGAATTTAGACAAGTTATATGTTCAAATAGGAAAAGAAGATGAGTGAAAAAAGTCAATCAAAACAGCAAGAGGGACTCGAGCAGCGGAAACAAGAACGGCAGGAATTAGAGCAGCAGCAGGAACAGGATCGAAAATTTCGGCAAGATGAACAACAGTTACCGGAGCAGCAACAGGAAGAGGATCGAAAATTTCGGCAAGAGGAGCAGCAAGAACTGGAGCAGCAACAAAAACAGAAACGAAAACCGCAGCAAGAGGAGCAGCAAGAACTGGATCAGCGGCAGGAACAGAAACGAAAGCTACGGCAAGAAGAGCAGCGGCAGCTTGATCAGCAACTGGAACAGAAACGAAAGCTACGGCAAGAAGAGCAGCGGCAACTGGATCAGCAGCAGGAACAGAAGCGAAAAATACGTCAAGAACAGCAGAAGAAGAAATAACTAAGGCTGAAACCACATGGACACCAGAACCAGCATGGTTTTGAGAAGGCGCGTAATGAAGTTAAAGCCCTAACTAATGACGTTCGTTCGGATATGGAAATGCTATTAGGGAAATTGAATAAATTACAACAACTTCAGCATCTGAAGCCGCACAACCACTCGCTTGGCGGATCCTACCTCGGCGCCCAATGATAGAATTGTAACGCTAGACCGCTCGGCTCACAGCCGTTGAGACCAGGAAATTTTCAAGATAATCCAATGCCAGTAGATGTAAATTGTCCTCATGAAACCCCCCTAGCCAAGGCTTCCCGCGTCAACACCGCCCTCCCATGTCATACAGGCATGAACACAAGCGATGTGGTTGAGATTTGCCACGAATCCATTTATGTTTACTCATCATTTCCCAAATACGTCTCCCCTCGCAGATAATTGTGTTGCATCCTGGAAGTTGCTATATCGGTTTACCTTGATCGAGAATCTAAACGGCTGACGAATGATGTATTTGTGTAACCATTGATAGCTTGATATTTTCGTAAGCCACTTTCGTGATTATTTCTCCCGCCAATGTCGACCTAAAACTGGGTCGGTTGTGCCGTACATGGACATTCTGGGATAACCAGACGTCGTAGTTTAATTGGGAGGTAGCGCATCGAAGTTGCCCGTCAACATTAGATAACGTGCTTCTCGACAGATCTTTCGGTGAACGACACCGATTGCCAGCAACCAATCGTCTCCCAGCCGGGTTGTACCCTTCATACTGACAAACCATGGAGAATGGACTATGAACCTGAAGAATCTATTTACAACCAGCGCACTGGTCGCTATCATGCTAGGATTGGGGTTGATCCTGGTACCGGTGCCGTTGATGACCGCCCGCACCGGCCAGCCCCCTGATATTCTGACCACGCATGTTGCCAGGCAGTTTGGCACAGTCATGCTGACCAGCGGGGTGATCTCCTGGATGGCACGCAATGCAGCAGATTCGGCTGCCCGCAATGCCATCGTGGTCGGCTTGACCCTGCTGTACGTGCTGTTGCCTATCGAGACTGCCATCTCAGTCGTGCGCGGGGCGGAAAGCGTCGAAGGCTTAGTGCTGGTGATCATTTTTGGGTTATTGGCTTTTGGCTTCCTTTTGATTGGCAAACCCAGATTTACCCCCAGAGGCAGCAACCAATGAAATTAACTCCGAAAACAAAAGTATCTGATATCCTGGAAGAATACGGCGACATCGCCGAGGTGATGGAGGTGTTTGGCGTTAAGCGCGTGGCGCGCTATTCGTTCCGCCGGATGCTTACCAAGGCCCTGACGGTTGAGATAGCCGCCCGTGTGCATCGGGTCCCACTCGATGAATTTATGGAAACACTGAATAATGCTATCGAATTGCATACGAAGAATCAAGAATCGCAAAACAGTAGCGGGGCAGAGTGAGTGAGACAAAATGAGGGGTAAAACTTCGAGACATTTTTTCGGCCAACAGATGTTCCAACCCTCAAGGAGTACATCATGGCCAAGAATACTCCCGGCTTAAAAAAACTCCACATCATCGATTATCGGCCACCAGCATGGCTGCGCGAACAGAAAACTGTTGTCTATTGCCAGTACATCACCAAGGTGATGTTGAGGTGAGCGTGCGCGGTGGCTGATTGCATAACGTTTGCCCATATCATCTGTTGAATAAAACATATGGCTTATCTATTCGAAGTCCATTTAGCAGATCGGGGAGATGCTAACATCTGGTGGAATTGCGCTGCCCTTTTCTCAACCGAGCGTGTAAAATTGGGATTGGTGGCGCGACCGAAGGATGATTTGGCCAATATGACCTGCTCATCAGGATGCAATTCAAGAGATCATGATGTTGGCGATTTACGTTCGCACTATTATTAGGTTTGTGTATTAGGCAATACATAGGATAACTGATGAGACCACAGGAGAAAATATACGCGCTCCGAGAATTAATGCGCAAGAACGAGATTAATGCCTGGATTGTACCCAGCACCGACCCCCATCAAAGCGAATATGTCGCTGAATGCTGGCGAGCGCGTGAATGGCTCTCGGGTTTCACTGGTTCAGCGGGGATAGTAGTCGTCACGCAGGAGAAAGCCGGGTTGTGGACTGACTCACGCTACCATATCCGCGCCGCGCAGGAGTTGGCTGGCTCTGGTATCGAGCTGTTCAAAGTGGGGCTTCCAGGTGTCCCTACGTATATCGAATGGTTGACCACCGAGATTGAAAGCGGGGGCGTGGTTGGATTGGATGGTCGTGTATTTTCGGTCGCCGAGGTGGAGCGCCTTACGAAAGCATTTGCTGATAAATCGATCACTATTCATTCTCAGCTCGACCTGATTGGAAAGCTCTGGCAGGACCGCCCATCTATCCCTCGGCACCCAATATATATTCTTGATGAAAAATTTAGTGGTGAGTCGCGGGTGGCAAAAACTACCCGCATCCGAGACAAAATTAAGGAACAGGGCGCCAGTGCACATCTGATCGCCAGCTTGGATGATATCGCCTGGATATTGAATATCCGCGGGGGTGATGTATCATACAACCCGGTTGGTATCTGCTTCCTGATGATATCTCTTGATGAAGTACGTCTATTTATTCATGCTGAGAAAGTTCCCCAGGATGTTAAGGCAGCCCTGCAGGCTGATGGGGTGCTGATCGCCGAATACGAAGAGTTGCATCCGTTCTTGCAGCGGTTACCTTCAAATATGGTTGTCCTTATCGACCCTGAAAAAATAAACTATATGATCAAGGAAATAATTGAAGAAAACAGCCAAATTAAGCAATGTTCGAGTATTCCGGAAGGTTTAAAAGCGATAAAAAATAGTACCGAGCTGGCGGGGATCTGTAGAGCGCATATACGTGATGGGGTCGCCATGGTGCGCTGGCTGTACTGGTTAGAACAACAGCGCCCACTGACTGCCCACACGGAAATCACGATTGCGGAGAAATTGGCCGAGCTGCGGAGCCTAGGTGAACATTACCAGGGGCTGAGTTTCGGGACAATTTCGGCCTACCAGGCTAATGGGGCGATTGGTCACTATGCTCCAACGCCAGATACCACTGTCACATTAAAACCGGAGGGGTTACTAGTAATTGACTCGGGTGGGCAATATCTAGATGGCACAACGGATATTACCAGGACAATATCTCTTGGCTCTCCAGACGCTGATCAAAAACATGCATTCACTGCAGTTTTGAAGGCGCACATCAGGATCGCCAGTACAATCTTCCCGCAGGGGACGCAGGGAGGGCAACTAGAAGCGATTGCGAAAGAACCACTTTGGCAGCAGGGCTATGAGTGCCGCCATGGTATCGGTCATGGTATCGGCCACTTCCTGAACGTCCACGAAGGCCCACAGCGGTTCTCAAAAGGGAATACGGTGCCGATTGAGCTGGGCATGGTTACTTCCAATGAGCCCGGTGTCTATTTCGAAGGGAAATTCGGCATCCGCATTGAGAATGTCGTTATCACCGTCCCCCATAGTACAACTGAATTCGGAGATTTCTATCGTTTTGAGACAGTTTCTTACTGTCCAATAGATATTAACCTGATCGAGATACCTCTGCTCACAACAGCAGAGAAAGATTGGCTTAATGAGTACCACCAGACGGTATATGAGAAGCTTGCTCCGTTTCTCTCGTCTGAAGAAAATGTTTGGTTAAGGGTCGCAACCCGGAAGATATGATGGTTGCTCACCCGATGAGTTGGCAGAAGCGTTTCGAATATTACCCCTGGATAAACAGTATCTAGATTAAGCGCGATAAGTCTCGCGATTGTTCTGACTCCTGTCTACCTTACTGTCCAAAGTTACCATTGGGTTTCTTGTCGAGCAGGGTTTAGTTTCTGTATCGCAATCGGATAAACCATGAGGATTAGGGGGTACGATGACCATTTTAATGGGGTTATTACTTCTGTGTGCTGCCTGGTCTGTGGCTGCCAGTTTGCTGATTGTCAGGGAGCTGGATAAACGGGGTATCCAGGTAAGACTTATCTGGATGAGACTGATGTTGTTCAATTACCTAAAGCAGTATATCGAGATGCGCGGGCGGAACAGGGGCGAATTCGCCTCCTCTTCTACCATTATTTCGTGCGATTCCTGTAGGGCGGGATTAGCGCGTTTAGAGTTATCGCTTTTCGCTACTTGAATTGATCACAATCTCGACATCAAGCTGTTTTTTTCTGCGGAAAGTTAAATATCCTAATGGAGGGGAAGTGTAAGGTTGGTATTAAAGCTGGGCAACTTGTCTTGCTGTGAATTGAAATCATGACGAGACGGCGGTTAGTTTTTATACAACCAATAAAAACCTTTGTTGTGGGGTATTACCGGTCAGATGAATAATAACTTACTCTTGCTCAACGATTGGCTGCCAGGCAGGCTGTCTGCCGGCCGTTATGACCCAGTGTTCGCGATCTTCTACAACGATTTCAAAGATTTCTGGTTGGTCGTACGGTCCCGCGCTGAACGCCAGCGATCTCCCGTCCGGTGACCAGGAAAGCGATTGTACATTTTCAAATCGTCCTAGATCAATGTGTTCCACCGCGCTTAAATTGGCAACAATGATGTTATACAGGTTGCTCTCAGGTCCTTGTAGTTCTGCCAGATATGCTAAATTATTACCATCAGGGGCAAATACTGGTCCAAATGCATACCCAATATCGTAGGCTGGAGATACTGCTCTTTCATCGTCATTTTGGATTGCGTTAACCCAGATGCGTTCATCGCCAGCTGGTACGTAAGCTAACCGATCGTAGGCGAGAAGGGTGCTGTCAGATGACCAACTGTACCCGCCGATCACCTCATCCCAGGCTTGGTATACATCTTGATCGAAGTCATAATAAGCGAATAGTCCACGACCTTCCATACCCATGACTTCATCAAATCCCAGATATCGTCCGTCCGGTGACCACTTAGGCGATACGATTGTGTAGCCTCTCTCTGGGGATACTAGTTCAAAAGGCAAGTTCTCCTGAATATCTATCCCCCATATACCTGTCGCAAATTGCTTGGCGTTCCCTTGTCGGACGCCGAGGAAATAGTCCATATCGATTGGCAATGAGTAAGCGAGCTGGTGAGTACCTGGTCGCCAATCATATCCAGATATCTGATCTGCTTCAAATAGAACACTTGCTTCCCCGGTTTCTACCGAGTACATCCACAACCCTTGGATGTAGCTGTAGCCTGACTCTTGTGGAGAATTCACTTGCTGACGGAAAGCAAGGAACTGTCCATCTGATGACCATTTCGGACAACAGTATGTAGCGGTTATTTCATCCATGGCAGGTTGCCAACGAACGGCGTCATTGGTAATTTGCTGTTGTTCGCCAGATTCTGGATTGATCAGCCATACGTTCTCTTCAACCCCGATATAAGCGACCCATTCTCCAAGAGTGTCTTCAGTTGGGGGTGGAGCTGCCGTGAGTGATTCCGTTTGTATCTGCTCAGGAGCAGTAGCTGTCGAAGTGACAACAGCTTTGTTTATTACCGTTGGTATCTCAGCATCCGTTGCCCGCGATAACGGTGCTTGACTCGTCTGCGTTGGTCTGGGGGCACCAGCCGCAGGCCTAGGCAGATTACAAGCTCCGAGTAATAGTATGCTTACCAGGAGAAGATAGGTCCGTTGTATCATGTTTTTCCCTGTGCTACTCGTCACTATACCTAAAACGCTACGAAATGTTGAAAAGTTCCCTGAAAGTTCTCAAACGTAATATCCAAGGAATCGACTGTACTATTATAAGGGGCATTTACTACATGACAGAGCAGTGGATTCCGTACAAATAGGAGAAATGGAGGGGCGAATAGGCGAGAGATTATCTCCACGCGAACCCTGACATGATTTGTACTCAATATCTGATAGAAATAACCTAATACCCACCAATATCGAACTCATGCAGGTTTTTGTAATCTCTACCCATCACGATGTGTACAGTTCCTGCGCTCATATCGTATAAAATGGACCACTGGGTTCCGTACTCTTGATCGCTAGAGGATACTTCTGCCAGCAGCTCCATGGCCTCTGAAGGATTAAGGATACCCTGGTTATCCCCTAAGCTTTCCGAAATAAGGTCGTATCTCCGGCAGCCTGAACTCCCAGCTGATGCTTCGGCGCGCAGGTGATTAGTCGCAATAAGCCAATCATGATCATTCGGGATCAGGATGCGTTCACCATCAGTAAACTCGACCAGGACTGCTTCACCGGAGCGATCGGCGATTAGGTAGTGTAACGCTGGACCACCTTCCCAGTCAATATTATAGCTGTCGATGATTTCGATCGCCTCTCCAACACTCGCGGCATAATCCAGGATCATCCGCATGACCATCAGCGAGTCGATGGTCTCTTTATTTGGATCGTTTGGCATCGTGCGGTCGGGTACGGCTGCCATACCTACGACCAACCCGGCTTCATTCATACCATCGAACGGCCAAAATGGAGCATCCAACAACCCAGTACGCTCACCCAAGCGAATTTCCGTGAGATTGTCAACCAGCTCGGCGCCCACCAAATACGCTATGTCAACCATCGCGACTGAAGCATATCCGTCGGATGGATCGGTGAATAATAATACTGCCGGGCTGTATCGCCAATCAAAATTACGCCCATAAAGCATTGTATCGTTTTCCACGAGCGTGGCGAACAATGAACAAGCCCAAGTCGTAGAGCGAGTGGGATATGAATTTGCATCTCGATTTGTATTATATGTGCTTGTAAACCCTGAATAATGGTAATCCCCCTGGTAGTACATCATGTACAGCGGGAAGTCGTCAACTTTCCTTAAACTTTGGAGTGTGGCACGTTCATCCGCCGATAAACCATCAGCCGGAGTCTCAAGGACGATATCATCTGCAGTGGACAAGCTGGTTGTTAAAGGGGAGCAGTTTGCTAGCAGGAGGATGGCTAATCCCGAAGCGAGTAGGAAACTGTAGGGAAAGGATCGTTTTGCCATAGCCATATTTTTTAGCGGGTTGGTTGTATATCCACATTACCAATAATGCTGCGATCTGGTTCAGGGAGATTGAATAGCTAGATTCGAAGAGAATTTAAGTGTCTTCCCATCCACAAGCTGGTATCTATCTCAGCAATAGCTTTGCTGTCACCAACGACATACACTTGTATCGACAAAATATATTTAGATCGTCCACTCAGGAAATTCCCCCTTTGGCGTAGTTGATAATGTGATTTTTTTTGGCTTATCGGATTGTTTGCTGTAGATATCAATCAATTCGGTGGTGTACTTGCAGTTAGGTGATCCAATGCCTCGTCTAGTGCGTCCAAGGTTTGCTGCAGCTCACTGAATAGTGGTTCGTAAGGGGCGCGTCGTTTTTCCATCTGTTGGGAGGCGAGCTCCTGCAGGATATCGAGTTCCTGCTCAAAAAAATTAACGATCAGTTCAGGATCAGGCACCAGCCGATCATCTGAAGCGACTCCAATCCACACACATTTGTTATAGCTGATGATGCTGATACCTAATCCAACACGGCTTGATTGGGGCACCCAAGTCATGATGCTATCGATCGGTGCACCTGCTAGATAGAGCTGTTCTTGCGGACCGGGGACATTGGTAATGACAATCGTACCTTTCGTATCCAAAAACTTGGCGCCAACGTACTGTAGGTTGGCGGGTACCATACCAAGAAGGCTGATAATACCGTAGGTGGCAATCGCTTGATTGGATGATTTCAGCGAATCCATTTGATATTTGGTTTTGTACAGCCGATCGACAGGATGACCTTCGTTTATGGGCAGGGTAAGTACAACCACTCCAAACTCATTGCCCAAATTCTCGTTTAATTCAATAGGGCGCAGATTAACTGGAATAAAACTGCTGATATTATCATGGTCGATGGACTCATAATGCTCAAATAGATAGGCACGTAAAGCCCCTGCGACCAAGCTTATCAGCACGTCGTTGATGGTCGCACCATATACTTTTGCGAGTGATTTGATACCATCCAATGGGATGCCGTTTGACCAGGCTGCCTGCTTCATCAGACCCAGAGAGTCTTTAAATCGGGTCTCGGGGTCAGGCGGCCGCACAATCAAACGACCTGCTGCTAGACTTGTGCTGAGACCAAGTTCTATATACATCCCGATGCGTTCGGGATTTTCTTTTACGCTCGAGACGACAGCACCTAGCTTCGCGAAGATTTTCTTGGATTTGTTCACTGCCCCCACAAAATTTTCCATGTTTTGCACGATGAAAGATGATTTAACTGATGGCGTTGGGGAGCGTTCTGTCATTACAGCAATTGGTTGTGGGGAATTATCCGCTGCAGAGAGCAGTACATGCATTAATGAAACCCCGTCGGCGATTGCATGGTGCAGGCGGCAGATTAAAGCACTGCCACCGTTATATTCTTCCACAAAATAGAACCGCCAAAGTGGATGTGAATATTCGAGACCAAAGGCCAATATTTCACTGATGAAGTCCTGCAGGACCTGCTGATTTTTTGGTTCAGCCAATTCGATTGGGACTAAATGATCGTCGATATTGAAATTGGGATCGTCTTCCCAATAATACCTTTTCCGTAGCCTGCCGCTTACGGTGACACGCTGGCGAAACCTGCGGTAGCGCAGGAGTTTTGTATGGATAATCGTTTTCAACTGGATGATATCGATCGGAGTACCAAATGTCATGATCCCAGTAATAATCATCCGGTTTGTAGGATCATCCATCCGGAACCAGCTTAAATCTGCTTTTACGAGAGGCGATTTTGACAAAGTAAAACCTCGTTTGGCGAAAAACTTTTCACAAGCTTCTTGTTTATCTGCTCGAGCTATCGTGCTGAGGATGGTTTTGCGATTTTGCTTTAACTCTTACGATGAGCAGAGGAAAGCGCTTCCTGCTTACTATTAGCCATGCCAGAATAGCATGAAATCATTCACTAGTCAATTTTATGGATTACGGAGTAATGGAAAGACATTCAGAACCTGGTTCATTAATGTATATACTTTAAATTATCGGAATAAAAATATTATCTAAACTGTTCTGCCGGCTCTCTCGGGTGGAAGTATCTCCTCGAGAAAAACGTCCAATCATACAAGTGTCGCTCAACATGCTGATTAATAGAAAGGCACGATCCAATAACTGTATTGTCGATTGCTGATCGCGATGGATGATGGCTAAGTTTGAATTACCCAGCCGGCGAGCATGTTTATCACACCGGTTAACAGCATAATCAGCCAACCGGTGGTTCTCCATCGTATCTATCACCCCAAGCTTAGTTCTCTCCCATGCATCTTATTTACTAACGGTCAGGCTGTATTGGTATCCATAACTGCGCGTCGAATCCCAACAGTGATCAATCCCATTTAAAACAAGCCATCTCCATATTTGGTAACCGTATCCCAGGCATTATACCAACCAAATAGCGCCAGTAGAAAAAAGATGCAAAGCTCAATCAGTATGCATATTCCCATTAGCTTAAATAAAAGTATTCGGAGATGTTTTGTAGGCATACTCAATAACACGATTCTAGCTGTCGTTTTTATTTTTCCGTTAGTATAACAACCTTTAGTCTAGAAACCCGAGCTTGTTTGAGATGCAACCGTCCCCATCAGGGATGATCTGACAGGGACGGCACACGGAGGAATCCATTACATGAGGAAAAGTGGTCGGCTTATCACTCATGGTGCAATTAATTGGCGTCTTGGCAGCTAATAACTCCGAATGATTTATGACCTATCGGGTTGGTTCTCCCGTATACTGCTCAAGGATATACTGGATATGGGGGAGTGGGCATCCCCTAAATTGGGGAACTGAATAGATGATATGAATACCTAGTCTGTATGCTCCAAACTCGTTATTCCATGTGGTACATCGTAAGGTGGCCCTCAATGGGATTTGCCCATGGACTCAATGGACGCAACCGCTTACCTGTTCTCTGACAAACTGCGATTAGTATTTCTAGTGTTGGAAAATTTCGTTTCAAGCCAAATTCCATAGCTGCGCAAAGTGAATGAAATTAATTCGCGTAAAATGAACAATAAATTCTGATATCAGGTAGGATAACCGGATGAACAAAAAAGTAATGGTCCTCGGGCTGGCAATTCTGTTTTATATATATTTTTTGGCTGCATGTAGCACCCCAGAGCCCAGAGTCCGATTGGAGGAAGTGAAAATCTATATCACGGCAACCCCTGACATTTCCAACAGCCTGAATTCTGCCGTAACACCTACGCTGACTGCCACCGTTTCCGCCTCACCCACGCCAACTGCCCCTAGCTTCCGGGAAATCGACAATATAACAAGCCATCTCGCGGTATCCCCAATTTCCCAGCCTGGTGCTCCGTGTGGCTGGGTGGATTATTTTGATTTTCCACTAGATACCCCGGATGGCGCCGCGGCACAGGGTGGAGCCGACTATAACATCTACCGGAGCCGATACGGGAAATTCCATACCGGTGAAGATTGGCGTTATAGCCGGGAGCGAAATTTCCGGGCGCCAGTTTATAGTGTCGGGCATGGTATCGTTACTTACGCCGAGCCCCTGGGTTGGGGAGCTGACCAGGGTGTAATAATCGTACGACATGTCTTCCGGGATGGAACAGATGTACTCTCTTTCTATGGGCATCTTGACCCGCCAAGTGTTAACCTCAGCCCTGGTGACTGTGTACAGCGCGGCGATTGGATCGCTTCAATTGGGAACCCGCGCACCAATCCTCACCTGCATTTTGAGATTCGCTCCCACATGCCCTTTGGCCCAGGACCGGGTTATTGGTCGACTGATCCAAACCTTGCGGGCTGGTTTGCACCGTCAAGATTTATTTGGAGCACTCGCATGGCACGTTTACCAGCTGTGCAGTGGGTGAACTCCCATTTCCCCGATCATGGCGAGCTGATGGGCACCCTGGGTGAGAATTCACTTGCATTCCTCTCTGGCCAAGAGTTCATCAGCTTCGATATACAAGATGGGAGTATCAAGTGGCGTTCTGCGATTTCAAATACCATTGATACAGGTATCTTAGATCGCGAAGAACCAATCCTTTATACTTCAGACCAACTTGGAGTAGTTACTGCCTATGCAGTGCCGGATGCCACCACTATGAACGCCAATCCCGCGATATTAGATATACTCTGGCAGATAGATACGGATGTTGTTGGCATTCCGGACTTCATCCCCCTCCTAGAGGGCGGGGTAATTCTCACTGTTTATGATCATATCATTCAGATCTCAAGCACAGGTGAGCTGGTTTGGCAGCAGGATCAAATCGGCCCGCTGGATGATTGGGTACAGCACGAAGCTGGAATGTGGTTTTCTACCCGCGGGGGTGATCCTGGTATTTGGTTTATTGAAGATAGCGGTCCAAGAAAATTGGTTGATGGTATCAATGGAAAATTGTCCTACGCTGCGGACACGCTATATGTTTATGCCAGGGATGGTCTTTATGCTGTACCGGTAAACTCGAACTCGGCAGAAAAGCTGGTAGATTTGCCAAACGCTTTTCCGACAGTCGGGGATATGATAATGCTCGAGAATGGGTCGATAATCCTTGCGCATATGGATCGGGTTGACCGTAAATTAATCATGATAAACCCCACCGGGGAGATCGAATGGGAACGCTCCTATGCTTCTTTAATATATGGCACACCAAGTTTAATACAAATCTCTCGACGAATATTCATCCTCAATGAACAAAACTTATCTAGCAACCGCGAGATAACAATTTTCGAGGTTATTCCAGATAAGAATGAGTTGGAGAAAGTGTTTATTGGGGGTTCTCGGCGTCCAGATATTGGGAGTACCTGGTTTCACTACGATAATACGGCCGAACTGTTAGTAAATATCGGTGGTGGCAGCCTGGTCGGATTGAACCTGTTCTCTTCCGTAGTTGAGCACTAAACAGAGTGAATAGGGTTGTTGGTAGATTTGCTAGCTAATGGGTTGTTATGTACGATTACTGGCTGCTTTGAAATCCGGATACGGTTTCCCATTAATCAGGATAGCTATGGCAGCGGTCAAATAAGCGCCAAATATCAAGAGCCAGCTGCTTAAATATATCCATACCAGTAGAGCGACAATCCTACCGAGCGAACCGTATACGATTTCATAGGAGATAAACCCACTGCCCAGATACCAGGTAAATATTTTGGTAGAAAGTTCCCACATAAGGGTCGTACCCATGGCGCCCAGAAATGCCCCAAGTGGAGGCACTTTGGTATTTGGTACCACCCAATACAATATCCAGACCACGATGAACCTCAGCAGGAAAGGCGCATATTGGGTGAGGATTTGCGTGGGCACCTTTATATTGGGGGACGTTGCTTCCCAATGTGGTAATCGTTCTAGCGGCAGTAGATCGATGATCGTCGTAAATGTTAGTGAGAAAAAAATCACCGCTGCCATGCTGCTGACCAACAAAATCGCTACCAGTCTATTTTGAAGGATATTCCGTGGGCTCGCTTGCGGCCAGGCGCGGTTGATGTTAAGCACCAGCGTATTGAACATACCCGTTGCTGCCCAAAATAGACCTGCCAGACCGATTAAGCTGAATGAAGTCCGCTGTCGTAATACACTCTCGATGTTTTGGGTGATATATTCTGTTGAAACCGGGATAATTTTTTGGATTTGTCCTGCAACCTGTTCTTGCGCAGTCTGAACGCCCAATACAGAGCTCAATCCTGCAATTATGAAGATCAGCAGAGGAAAAATGGAGAACAATGAGTAATAAGAGACGACCGCTGCTGTTTCAGCTCCGCGATTCTCAGTGAAATAACTGATCGAGTGCAGAATGATTGATAAGCTTCCACCCGACCGCCGGTTAAGCTTTTCATAGATTACTCGTACTGGGTTTTGAATACTCGGCATTTGTGATTTCCAGCAAAAATAATTCTGCTGATAATTTGATTTTCTTTAGAAAACTTCAAATCGGTCAAGATCAAAGACAAAAATTGTCGCGCCACCAACGTTAACCTGTATGGGTATGGCAGGAATCGGCGGCATACCAGCGAGAGGTGTGGTGATATGTTCAACTCGCCTGCGGCAGCTTGTATTCAATGCCTCGTAAACTGCCTTTTCGTGCCCAGCAGATAATCCGATTAAGAGTGTAGTATTTCGCTTGCCGAGGAATCCACCTGTGCTGGGCAGCCGTGTGGAAGCAAACCCCATTTGGTTTAAGGCGTTCTCAGCGTTTTCAACATCTTTCTCCTGGATGATAACTGCCATCATGCGGTTAACTGGATAGCGCTGGTAATTCTGTATCCCAACCAATTCAGGCCAGCCGATATTTTGCTGCATCAATGCCGCATCGATTTCACCAACAAGCTGTTCGTAGATTTCCTCGCTTAGGACACCATCTCTAACCAAGCCATTAAGTGCGCTTCTTTGGGCACGTAAGGCTTCTCTTCTAGCAGTGTCTAATTCTTCGGCTTCAACGCTTGGGTTGGCAGTCAGGATTTCCTTGACTGATGCGGTTAATCTCTCATTCGTTTGTTCAAGCAGCGGCGCGATCATTTCCCATATATGGTCAGACAATAAACCTTGCTGGTGACTCCGGTTTAAGTGATCGTACGCCTGCCGATTCGCGACCGCCCGGGCATGCCGGCGGTCATACTCGTCCTGCATTTCGGTTCTCTCAATCAGACCAAGGTGTCTTACTAACGTTCCCATGGTTAGGCCTTGAAAGAGCAGAGTGAATAGCACAACCCCGAAGGCCATCACTTGGACCTGCGCAGAGCCGTACAATGTCGCCGGTAAACTTAACGCTAGTGCCAGAGATATCGCCCCGCGCAAACCTCCCCAATACATCACATGCTGCCATTTTGATGGCAGCTTCGGGCCGATTCTTGAAAGAGTATATATATTGATCCCCCTTGCAATCAAGACAGCCACGATTGCCCAGACGATCAATTGCCAGTTTTCAAACAAAACCCGTAGTTCAATTTTTAGACCGATTAATAGAAATATAAAGGAGTTGGCTAGAAAGGCAGCATATTCCCAGAAATTTACCAGGACAATCCTAGTTGTTGGTGACATGCCTTTAGGGCTGATATTGCCGGCAGTAAGTCCTGCCGCGACGACAGCTAGCACACCGCTAACACCCAACAGCTCAGCGATTAGGAACGCTCCAAATGCTAAGACCGTCGTGAGGGTTGTTTCGATTAAGTAATCGTCGATCCGGTTGATCATCTGTGAGATGATGGCACCCAGTACAAAACCGACTGCCAACCCCCCTCCCGCGACAAGCAGGAAATCTAATGTACCGTTCAACAGATCGAAAGATTCAATCCCCGTTACGGCAAGCAGTAATACGACATCAAAGATGACGATGGCCGTGCCATCGTTAAAGAGGCTCTCTCCTTCGAGCAAAACCTGCAATCGTTTGGGCACACCCATTTCACGGAAGAGAGCAACAACCGATACTGGGTCAGTTGCTGACACCAATGCACCAAATACTAGCGCCACCGTGATCGTCAACCCTGTTCCCCATGAAACAATCGCTGCTACGATGATGGTAGTGAGTATGACCCCTGGTATCGCCAGCGCTAGAATAGTAGCCAGGTTATACCGAAGCTCATTGAGTCTTAAGTGGAAGGCGGCTTCAAATATCAATGGTGGCACCAGAAGTGCCAAGATCAAATTGGGAGAGATGTTGACTTCATACCCACTGTAAAGAGTTAGCAGTAGACCGATCAAGACTAACCCGACTGTATAGGGAACTCGGAATCGGCGAGCTGCTATCCCAACAAGAACCGCCAAAAAGAGCATGGCGATGACGATCTCTTCTATGATCAGGAATTGCTCTTCATCCTGATCTGCGATTTCGTATTGGGTCTCCTCACTATCAACAAAAGTACCACTTATCGGTGTATCTAGCTGATCATTTGAGATTGAGAACAATGGGGTTTGGATCTGGTAAGATTCAAAAAACTCTTCAAGTTGGGTCGGTGAACATGCCGTCAATAAAGTGACGGTTAGGAAAATGAGTACGATAGGCTGGATCAATCTCTTCATGATGAGGCTGAATCTTTGGATTTAACGGTTTACATCCATTCCAGAATATTATTTGCTTGTTATACAGTACAACGGGTTTAGATACAGTTATTATACTTTAACCCCTTTAGGGTGATGAACTACTGGGCGTGCAGTTTAGTATAACGACGGTAGAGACTTCTTGGAGGAGTGAACAACAAAGATGAATTTGAGATAAATCCACTCTAGCAAATTGTAGAATAAATTAGGGGATGGGAACAACATGCAGTATGCCAAAGAGACGAGTGGTTCTCAAACACGTTCCGTAATACCCTTTATCCATGCCGAGCAGATACTGTAATAAAAAACCTTACACCAGAGCTCAAACGCCGACAAACAACATGACGATATCACAGATGAGCAACACTCGCCAACAGATCCAGCATCGTGCCTCCTGAGATATAGATTTGGTCCCGATAGTTTATGCTAGTGATTAACGACGGTAAGACTAAAACCATACCATCCACTGATCAAGTAGCCAACCATCTGTAATAAGCCGCCCAACTATTGGCTTATTACTGGATGGTGGATGGCTAGCATAAATATTAATAAATGGCAATTTCTTTCAACAGCAACATCTTCTGCCCGTTTTACCACATCAACTCACTTGAGTCTTTCCCGGGTGTGAGGTACAAAACTGTGATAAGGTATTCTTAAATAAACGCTAGGGGTGTCTTATCTACTGAAAACCCGATCCCGATGTTGGGAATTAACCTTAAGGAATCACCAGACCAGGTTAACCGGTTACAGAAACTCTTTCCATGTAGTCACTACAATACCCAAGCGCAAAACAGGGTCAGCTTCAGGTGACAAACTTACACGTAGCTTGGAGTATCATCCAGGATGGTCAGTTAGCAAAATAAACATCCCAAACATCCAGGCTACTTGATTGCCCCCCAAGTTATGGCTGGTATTCTTCGGGATCATGAGAATCCCCATGACAGCTTACAAAGCAGCCTGCTTTTTGAGTAACGGGATCGTAATACCAGGCTGTCTGGCTGTTACGGCCAGCCAGAAAAGTTGCTGCAGACGCGTCGATGTTGATGAGATGGCGTTGTTCACTGCCATGCGAATCGTGACAGGTATAGCAAGTCGTCCCCCAATCATTATCCATATGCTTCTCGTGGAGTGGAAAGTTTGTGGATTGGTTTTGCCCGGTCACATAGGTCGAATAATTATGACAATTGAAACAGATTTGAGTGGATGGAACCCTGCGGGCACCGTTTTGCATCACAGTGGAATAATTGCTACCTCCACCCAGCAAGTGCAGGCGGGGCGAACCGTGCGGGCCAACACCCCCCGCGTTTTGATCAGCATTCGTATGGCAGTCGGAGCAGTACACCAAACTGCTTTGACTCCAACCGTTTACAAAGCTGTCTGCCGGAATATCGGTGTTACGCCCCTGGGCAGCTATTGGGTGAAAGCTCGTCTGGAAGGGGTTAAATTCCTTCGCCATATCCCGGCTGTCCATAACCTGTTGAGTATTGCTGCTGGTTAGCTTCCTTAATCCGTTGGCAACATAGGCGGTACCATTCCATCCGTCCGGTGCATATGTTGGTAACGTTGTAAAGCTGGAGTGGCATTTGAAGCAAACCTGGTATTCTCGAGTTGAGGAGATCAGCCAGTTGTATGATGACGGCCCACCCGACCCGTTCCAGACAGGGTCCACCCCAGACATGCCAGTCATTTCAGGGTGCAGTGCTGGTGCCTCCGCGTTGCCGCGAACCGCATCATGGGGCTCGTGGCAGTCCTCACACTCGATATGCCGGTTGCTACTTCCAAAGCTGCTGTTGCTGGATTCGCCCAGGTAGTGGGTATTGTTTGTGCTGTTAACAGGATGCGAATAATATCGCGTGGCAGAATTTATGATATTGGAAAACGCGTCCTGCACGTTTGTGCCTGGTCCGGCGCTGCTGTGACAGGCGAAGCAATTCGCCTCCTCTGGCCTGTTCTCCCGTACCGAGTTACCTTGCCCTGTGTGCATGCGGTGGCAAGCCCCACAGCTATCTGCAGTAAGCGTTTCGTCGGTGTGGGGATCACCATCGGTAGTTGCATCGAGCATGGGCTGTACCAAATTGAACGGGGTCGCAACCGGGGCAACAGATTGCATCGTAGCCGCGCCTCCAGACACAACCAACCGCGCCCCATCGATATTAATCGTCATAGGTTCGGCTGCCTGGTTAACGTTAACACCAATTATTCTTGCTTTAAACTGGTTAACTTGTACCGGGGATTGGAGAAACCTGATTACAGAATACGTTAGGGTGGTGATTCCAGCTGGGGGAATCGTATGGTCTGGGTCAAATTGATCAAGGATGTGCCATTCAGTGCCATTAAATATTTCAAGATCCACGCGATCATCGATCCACCCGCTGATAGACAATCGGATTTCTAAATAGGATTCATCAATATGAGTAAATGAGGTGTGCTGGAAGGCAAGCATTTGCCAACCCGATTGTTTTCCGGAAAATTCACCGCTACATGATGCCACCTTGTCATTGAAGTTTCCATCTAAGTTATTTTCAGGGTGCTCGATCTGATAACTGCAGCTCTGTTCGATGATCCACAACGCCTGTCCACCTTTGACGTTATTTATCTCTTGTTGGGGGGTGGGAACTAGTGTCGATGTCATGGTTGCCGTAGAGGTTATTGTCGCAGTTTGGGTCAGGCTTGGGACAAGCGTAGTTGGGAGCGCCGCCGGTAACGTCGTCGTAACCGTCATCAGGGCGGTTGGTGCAACAGGGGTGTCGGTAGCTGCAACAATCTCTGTTACCTGCGAGGTGATTAAAACTGGAAGTCGAGGTCGAGGTGATGTCAATAGTCTTCGTAGGGGATTCGATAGGTACTGGAGATGTTTCGGTCGGGGTGAATGTTGGAATGACATTTTCCACTGTCACAACTAGCCGCAGCCCGTCCAAGTATATCAGAGCGCTCGCCTCACTTTGGGTCCGTTCTACGGATATAAAGCGAATTCTGTGCTTTACGCATATCTTCCTGCGAACGAAAGACATCGTTTGCATCCACTTCCAGGTAGGTCAGTTTATTAGGAGCCAAATGTGTCCGATCAAACATCTCAACATCAATCCACTCTTTGCCACCATCATTCGAAGCTTGGATAGATAATATATCCTCCTCACTCCAACCTGAAACGTAAAAACCTATCTCTATGCGTGCCTCATCGAATTTCCCTTTATGCAACCGTTCGAAGTGGTTGATCGTCCAAGCTGGTGTTTTCGCCCCTCCCCCTAACGCACAGGCGGCAGTTTTGCCATCGAAGCCTGACTCTGGTCCGTCAATACTGTTTTCCGGGTTGGTAATTTCAGAGGTACATTCTTGCGATATGCCCCAGAGGGTAATGGTTTTTGAAGCCGCAATCGCCGGCATGATCTTGAGACCATACCCAAAGAAAATGGAATATAATCGATAGCAGCAAGAGTACAGGCAGGATATGCGCTCTTGCACGCCACCAAGTATTTCGCAACAACGTTCTTTCATCCTTGTTATTGAACAAAGCATCCACCTAGCCTGAATAGTCATTCCCCGGTAAGACCTTCATAGGTCAGTCGCGAGATATGACAGTAAAACATACCAAGCATACAAGGAGAATCGGTGGAGGCAGGTTTTTGACCTGCCTCCACCCGGCAATAACTGCCCTCCTAGTGTTATGGGTTAGTATGGCACTGGACACACACACCCCGACTGTCCAATCGCAACAACGAACTCCGCTGATTGCCATTTGGCGCCGTCGACCCATCAGGCCAGGCGACCGCTCCCGAATTGGTACCCATCACAGCTGACGTACCATGCGCCACATGGCAATCCGTACACGTCACACCCCCTGCACCGTTAGAGCGATGCCGGAAAGTGAAGATCGGATCACCCGAGGAAGTTGACTCAGCTCCCGAGCCTGCCAAATAGCGGGTGTGGCATTGCGCGCACCACGAACCCATGGCAGTCTCGGTCGCGCCGTAGTTTTGTCCCCAATAGTTACCGGTCGCGTCATCAATCGTGTAGCTATGGGACGACACCTCAGCTACGGTCACCCCAGTGCTGGCACCCGAGCCCTCGGGGATTGGTCGCAGGATGCGATACGTAGGTGTGCCATTTGACCCGGCATTCCCGTGGGGGTTATGACAGCTCCCACAGTCAAGTGCTGTACTTGTTCCGGCTCCGGCGCCAGAGTTCCCGTTTCCCCATATCATTCCCGGGCTGCCATTATATGTATGTGATGAGCTCACTGGACGGCTCGTCGCAGAAGCCCCAAAGGATGTGTTCATCATCGTGTTAACGAAACCACCCGCTTTCAGGCCGCGGTTTACAACGCCCTCGGCAGGATTTTCTGTTGTTGCATCTCGGGTGAGATAAACTCCACTCCAAACATCCGTATCTGCTCCGGTTCCTGTCGGTCCATGACAACTTTCGCATAAGCTAGAGGTGCTAGTCATAAGCAGTTCACTCGCTGTACCGGTGTGCGCTCGATGGCAACCTGCGCAGGAATCCGTTGTAGGGGTGTTAAAGCCACCATGTGGACCGTTATCCGCCAGTACAATGTTGAAAACCGTCCCCAAAAGGACAAGAGTGAGTATGAATACCATCGAAGTCATCATAATCTTTTTCATAGTGTGCATTCTCCTGTTGTTAGTATGCAAATTGCATTTGAAAATTTTCTATCCCAGGGTTCATAGATGAAGTCCATACCGGTTCCGTGGCAAGATCAAAATGACCACACCTGCACTCGGTTGTTTTCTCGGTCGACAATATACAGTCGCCCAGTCTCATCCATAGCGATATCATTCGGGTAGTTGAATAACCCATCTTCCATCCCGAAATCCCCAAAAGAAAACAGGAAGATCGGCTCACGTCCGGATACGTCATATACTTTGACATTTTGTCCAACAGCATCCACTACAAACAATCGGTCCTGCGAGTCGATTAGGATGCCACGTGGCAAGCTGATTGACCCATCTCCCCCACCTCTGCCAAAGCTGAATAGGTGATTGCCGGTCTTATCCCACACAGAGATGCGAGCATTGTTCCCATCGGACACATACACCCTCCCTTGGGAATCACTCATCGCCGAGTTTGGGTATAGTATTTCCCCTCTCCCTGACCAGTCTTACCGAACGAGGTGATATCGGGGTTGATCAATTGCACTGTTTCTTGATCTTCAGGTAAAGAGCCTATTAGTATGGAATTACGGTTCTTGACAACGTCTGTAAGGAATATTTGCCCGCTCTGGTTGATCCGAATCCCCAGAGGAGACCAATCCTCCATGATGGGGAGCCCCAGCGTTTGTTCCACACCTTCGGCATTTTGGTAATAAACAACGTCTTTATACAAGTTGAAACCAAATTTATCCCCAGACACCTCCCCGCCGATTTGGCTTTTGACATAGTCGGTCAGCATCACTCCCGGACCGATCATGGTGTCGAGGTAGTCCCCATCCCGGTTAAAGATGAATATCGCGTGCTGCTTGCGATCACTAACGAAAACTCGCCCAGATTGATCTGTGGCAATATAAACCGGTGCGCGTTCCCCACTGTCCGTATACGGTTCTTCAACGGATCTTACCGGGAAACCTTCCCGATCAAATATTTTCACCTGTCGGGATCCACCCATCTCAGTTACATAGATTCGGTCGCCCATCGATGACGCCCCCACCCCGACCGGCTTTTCCACCCCGTAAATTGAAAACAAGTAATGGGGTGGATAATTTATATTCACATACGGGGCAACAATCAGGGCTAATGGTGCCGGTTGCATCAAGTATCGGATGAACAGCACGCCAATCGCAACCGCCAGGGTAGAAAATATAGCCAGCCAAACCAGCAACAATGATCTCCGGTGGGTATTTCCCGTTACCCTAACTCTGCGTTGGAGTTCGTGCTGCAATCCAGCCAACTCTCTGCTATTTGGGAAACTGGTAATCAGCCTGTCGACTAACACCAACGCTGGTCCCCATTCATTTTTCTTGATATGTTGTATCGCCGCTCGATATGTTGGGCTGCTTTTATAAGAGCCTGGCTCTGTTTTTAGGCGGCGACGTTGCAGGTCTAGCTTCAAGTTTTGCAGTTCTTCAACCTGTGGAAATCTATTCAGCAGTTCATCCAGAGGAATTGCGGCGGTTTCCCAATCCCCATTCTTCATAAGCTGCTTCATTTCAATGTACAGCTGGGCAGATTGCGTTAAGCCATCGCGATGAAGGGCTTTTGTAATTTCACCAGGTAAGCGAATGGATTGGATTTGAGTCATAGAAACCTTCCATGATCTGAGATTTATTGTTTATTGATCTGGATTCTCTCCAGAGTGTTATTGGCGAGGACATTTCCTGGATCTAACTCAAGGGAGCGTTGCAAGCTCTCGAGAGCCATTTGGTTTTCCCCAAGCCGTTCATAAGTCAACGCCAGGCCTAGGAATGCTGGCGCATATTGAGGTAAACCTTCCACTGCCTGTATTAGATATTGACTGGCATATGAATATTCCTGGTTGGAATATGCCTCCATCCCTTGGGCGTAAAGCACATAGGCAGACATCGACAGAGCCGAATAGCTCTCCACCATGCCGTGATATGCTTCCGGAAAAGTTGGTACAAAGCGCACCGCATCTTCGTAATTCTGAATAGCCAGCTTATGTTGTTCTGCTCCTGCATAGGCTAGTCCCAGAAGGTACTTGGCATCCGCATCCGTAGGGTCAATCGCAATGGCTTCGCTTAGTGCCTGAATGGCTGCTGGGGTGTTATTTAACGCCAAGTAATTCTTGCCAAGAAAATACAAGGATGCTTCTAAAACCTTATCCATTTGTGGGTCTATTGGATTGCGTCGCATGTCGGCAAACTTCTTTAAGTAATTAACCGCCTCTTCATGACTTGCCAATTTCGTATACGCCATACCCGTCAGGAACAGCGCCCCCTCGTTATCCGGGTAGGCGCTCAACATCTGCTGAGCAAGTTCTAACGCAGCAGAATAGTCTTTATCCTCTAGGTAGTGTTGGATCAATGACAGCCGCATCCCGGGATCGTCAGGGTTTTCCTGCACTGCCCGCTCCAAATGGTTGATGCCCAATTCCACCGGTGACATATCGCCCACATGGATATACCGATCCCAGTAATAGTATGCACAAAAAACTACTAGGAGAACGACCAACACCCCGCCCATAACCCACACCAAACGTTCCAGGGATTGGTTTGCTAGTAAAGACCTACTTCGATTTTGAGTAGAATCCATACGGTTGCTCCCGTTCTCAATGATGGTTTTTAATTTCTTCATGGGTTGTTTACTACTCCTTGAAGGTGACAGCGACTGCAGGAGATATCCTGATGGCAGGTATAACAGACCTGATTGCCTTGCTTGCGGTACTCGTCAGCATGCACGAAAAGCATGTCTGGCGGGTGGGAGAGATTATGGCATATGCCGTTATTACAAAAACCTTGCCCATGACATTGCAGGCATATTCCCTGCTCCTCCTGACTGATGTTTTGGTGCTCAACTGTCCATCTGGAACTCGCGTGAGAAGGTGGTGGCGAACCGACAATTACGGGTGCTTCAACCAGTAAATCCTCCCCCATACCGACGATGGGAACAGTATGGCATAAATTACAGCTTGCAGTGATTGTCTCCATCTCCTTCCCTGTGTCACTGACATTAACATGCTTATCATCATGGCACCGGAAACAACCTAATGAGTAGCTATGATCTTGATTATTCGGATTCGTTTTCCAATCTAAGTTCATTTCGGGGAAATTTGTTGATGAATACACCTTCTTTAGTTCGAAAATGGCTTGTTCTAACCCCGTACGCTGCTGCATAAAGGTATCCGGGTAATTGATTTGATAAAAGTTCAACAGGTCATCCAGCGCTTGAAATGCATCAGTATTGGAGGGGTATTTTGCATCCAGAATTTCAATGGATTTAGCCCGAATATACGGCAGGTTGCTATCGATCAGGCGAGAGGTGATGGCTTCGTCTACCATCCTTTCTGGAGGTGGAATTTCGTGGGCAGTCCGGTTGTGGCAATCAATACAATCCATCTTACGAATATCACCCCTCGCTTGTGCTTCTTCCACCAGCGTAGTTTTATCCATCAAGATTACATCGCGCGAATAATACTCTTTTAGCGTGCCATCACTTCTCTCGACGCCCACCCATAGTATTATCTGTCGTTGCTCATCGGCAGCCAGGTAATACACAGGGTTAGAAATGTGCCAATGGATCCCTCTGCTTATTCCCGTAGTATCTTGCCACCCCCCCATCTTGAGGATTAAAGTGGAAACAACCGGTGTATTCTTCTCATCGTTGTCGTAGTGAGTAACCGTCTTGATGATATTGTCCTGAAAGGTTGTGGGGCTATGACAGGATTCACAAATTTCGCGGGCAGGACGCAGGTTGTGTACTGGGCTTTTTATTGGACGGCTGTAAGTATTGGTAGCCAGTGCATACAACTGCCGTAACCCCTCAACCTTAGATTTCACATAGAAGTTAAAACCTGAACCGACATGACAATCGACGCATTCTACGTTTGCATGCGAGGAATGTTGGTATCGATTGAATTGGGGATCCATGGTGTGGCAGGAGGTTCCGCAAAAGGCGGAGCTTTCCGAATATTCATACCCTCGGTAAGCACTCAAAATCACTGCTATTGTCACAACGAATAAGATCGCAAAAACCAAAACTATGTTTCTCCGATGATCAGGTCGGCTTAGATCGATCGTGATCTTGATCCAGTAGAATTTTCTGCGTTTCTTTGGAATAATTGCCCTGTTTGTGTGAGCATCAATTTGACTTCGTGGCAATCTATCTCTCCGGCCGTAACATTAAACAGATACCATTAAATATAACGTTGGCTGAGTTCATACTCAGCCAACGTTATAGCAAATGAAGGTAAAAAACAGGTCTTGAAAACGTAGCAATCAGGTAGAGAAAGATATGTTAGATAATCATAAATGGTAAAACTAATCGAAACGGTAGCCAAAACCTCGCCGGGTAATCAAGTGCTTCGGTTTATCGGGGTTCGCCTCGATTTTCTTCCGTAGTAACCAGATAAATTGCTTGACATGGTTCAGTTCCCCTTCGTAGTGCGGCCCCCAAACCTCGGTTAAAATGCGTGGGACGGGGATGGTTCGGTGCGAATGCTTGCTTAATACTTCTAGCAAGCGATATTCCGTTGGGGTGAGATCGATGCTGGATCCATCCACGGTCACGCGCTTTCGCTCATAATTGATTGTGAGATCTTCACTAATAAAAACATCCTGATGCGGATTGGGGAATCTCGTGCGAGCTAGTACAGCATTAATGCGTGCTTGCAGGATGGCAAAAGAGAACGGTTTGGTCAAATAATCATCGACACCTAGATGAAATCCGTGCAGGATATCTGTTTCATCGTTTCGAGCGCTCAACATGATGATCGGTATATTGGATTTCTCACGGATTAGCTTGCATGTTTCCCAGCCATTCATTCCCTTCATATTTATATCTAGCAGGATAATCTCAGCCATGCACTCTTCAAAGAGTCTCAAACCATCCTGTCCACAGGCGGCATAGAACAATTGGTATCCTGAAAGAGACATTAATGCCGCTAGCGGTTCAAATATGGTTGGTTCATCGTCGATCAATAATGCATTCATGTGAGCCATGCGCTCCTTTACCGATACTCTTATGGATCATCTGATGTCCTTTTTAGAAACCTGTGTCAAACATAATTGATCTCTACAGTAGAGACCAATTAAATAGTCGGATTTCTAATTCTTTTGATATGGCCAGGATTATTAAGATCTAGTTATTATTTTAGGGACTTGGTAGGCTGACAAATATATTGTCACTTCGAAACAAAGCTCGTTAAGCCCAGCGGTCAGTTTACGACCTAGCAGTTATCGAACCTTTGCCGCATATAACATCGGAGGACCTATGAATTACGGCAACTCATAGAAATTGCCTCTCTAAAGTATTTCACACTTCGCGGGGTGCTTTCAAAGCATCCCGCGTTACAGAAATATTGCCAATATACCCGATCACCTTCTGTTTTCCAGTCTATCAGGGTGATCTCGCATCCAAACATACCATCTGCGACGTCTTGCACGCTATAATTCACCGGAAGATTGCCCGGACACATGTCATCATCGCCCGTTTGGGTGTGGGTTATCATCGGATATATGTGCTCTATAGGTACTTGGCTGTAGCTGGCGAGTCAGCCTGTGTGGCAATAATTAGAGCGAACATAACAGCAAAAATGCTTAATTTGAATAGACTTATCGGGCAACTCCTTTTGTTTGATGAGAAGGATTGGATGTGTGGTCAAGTTGCCTCAAATTTACCTCACTTATTCATGGCACTTAACCAGGCAGGCCTTCTCCACCGCGCCCTAGGCCACCATCTCCAGGTGGTGCATTATTTAGGTATGGTCGATAAACATTATCGTTCCACCTCGGTCTGGATATGTACTTCAATATATTCTTTACATACTATTTAGGTCTTCTATAACAACACTGTGTGTTTTGGAATAATTACCGGAAAGCAGAATTGAACAAAAACACCCACTACCGGTAGTCATGTAATTATGTGTGGTGGTAGCGCACGCAAAAAGGGAGCTTGGAGGGTAAACATAATTGTATAAAACCTTTCCCCGATGTCTGTGATCTTCTACATCACGTCAGCACTGCCGGGCATCTTTCGAGCATTTGCGGAGTTATTATAGGTTTCCAGGCTACCTGTGTACCATATCCACCCCTACGGCTAATCATTTTCTCAGCCCATCTCATCGGAGGTGGGAAGAATATTGAAGCAATGTAGATAGTTACAAAAGGAAAACCACTGCTGGATAGGAGGATCTGACTACTAAACATTCAGAATATTAGTTTTACTCTTTTCGTCAACCCGAAGCTAGCGAATACAACCGTGGGTGCCCTTAATCACATTAGGGTGAAGCCATGCCCCATCGCCTCGTCCACTTCCACCGCACAGTGGGCGGATAACAATACCCATTGAATAGATAATCTGCCACCAACGGATTAACTGGACTTGGATTCGCCAAGGTGGTGCGAGGCGCAATTTGCTAATGTTGGTTACCATTAAAGAACCGATAGGAGTATAAATGTTGGGGGGTAATGCCTCGATGGCGGAGTACCAATCTCTTCGAAATCTCAACTCCGCTCTTATATTGAGATGCAAACCCAGCGATTAAGTTTATTATATCGTTAGAATAGATTCATGCTTCCACCTGATGTGGTACATATCCATTCTGGATAACCTTGGCAAACGGTAGTTCCATCAAATTCACAGAATACACAACTGTCTGTTGAGTACTAGGTCAGGAAACCGTCTCAACGAGCCTGGAAATTTAAAAAATTTCTGTGCCATTTGTGACCATCACATGATCATAAAGTACTTATGACAGTATATTGGTAGATGGCAGGTGCTCAATAGCTGTGAGGGGCGATTAATGGGTTAGGGAAGCAGTACATGCTGATGGACCGATGTTTGGCAAGGGCGTAATAGATAAGTTCGGTGCCAGAGTTCATTCCCCAGATTGGTCTATAAGCCGCATTCTGTCCAACAAATCGGATTGGATTGCACAAGATTGTGCTTTCCAGCAATCTGTATGAGTGACCATCTATCTGGGACGCATGTCTCCATGCGCCTCGCGCAGCCTACCCGGGACTATGGTTCCGCAAGCGGAACCGGAAGACGAGCAGCCTCCCTCCAACCTTACGGTTAGATTTATCCCTGCTTAGCCTTGCTCCAGATGGGGGTTGCCTGGCCGCGGGCATTACTGCCCGCGCCGGTGGTCTCTTACACAAGTAATCGTTTCCGATTACTTGGCAGTAGGATTACCTACTACCCGCCTTTTCACCCTTGCCATAGTGGGCAAGCCCACGATAGCGGTTTGTTTCTGTGGCCCGATCCGGTAGGTTGCCCCACCCCGGGAGTTACCCGGCATCTAACTCTGTGGAGTGCGGACTTTCCTCAATCTCGTAATCCAAGATCGCGATCACCCGACCAACCTGGGGTAATGAAATGATAAACTCATACTAGCAATCCGTCAACATATTTCGGATTTGATGTCAGATTTGCCGCATTGTACACTTTAAACTGTCACACCTGGATCTCGAGCGGCGGTCGCATTCCCAAAGAAATATGGGGTCGTTCGTAATGATAATACCGCAACCACTCTTCCACTTGAAGGGTGAGCCGACGGATATCTGAAGGTTTGTATTTACCCACCCCAAACACTCCTTGCGTAAGCTACGGTTGAAACTTTCAATATTGCTTTGCTCATTCTTCTTGTAAGGTCGAGCAACACGATGGCGATCACAATAGTTACCTACAACTTCACTGAATGCGCCCTTGAACTCGCTGCCACCATCGGTTTGTATGACTTCTGCAAAACCATCAAAACATCTCGGCATACAATGTTCTAGAAAAGCTTTGCCACCAATGGCTTCCAGCCCAGGTTGTAGGAGCACATCGCTTTCCCTAGTGTAAATTTCAACTGCTGAGAAGGTAAAAACCTTCCCGAAGAGAACGGTGTCCATCTGGAGCGCCTGGCGGGCAGCCTGGGCTACCGGAACAGCGCCCCGCAGCTTGTTCTTCTGCCATTTCGAGCGCAATTGATATTTCTCTGAGAGCACCTTATAGATCGTCGTGACGCTCACTTGCATGTCATACTCTTTTTGCAGGAAGTATTGGATCTTCTGGCCGCAGCATTGATGATGTTTTTCTCGCAAAGCCCAGATGCGGCGCTTCAAGATCGCTGCGATCTTGCGCTTCTGACGAGTACCTTTCTTGTCTTGCTGGTAATACTCCAAGAAACGCATCTAAGCTGCCATGCTCTGCTATGGCTTTTGACCAGCGAATGATGGTCCGCCGAGATACGCCAAGTCGTTTAGCTATATAGCTTTTACTTACGCCTTCTCCGGACAATTCATAGGCAAGGATTATCTTTGTCATTTGTCTCATCTCCAAAGTCTCTCATGGAGGGTGACATTTTAAACTTTAATACAACGTTTGCTGGACAAAAGGTGTTGGTTAGGGTAAAATAATTAGCTGTGAAAATGGCAAAGTAAGCATAGTTGGAGGAATTACCTTGGCAAATATCAAATCGGCGATAAAACGCAATCGCCAAAACATAAAGCGTCGTTTACGCAATCGTCAGTTTCGTGGTACAGCTAGGTCTTATATAAAGAGAGCTCGGATTGCGATGGAAGAGGGCGAGAAGGAAATGGCTCGGACAGAAACACTGAATGCTGTACGTGCATTAGATAAAGCTGTCTCAAAAGGCGTCATTCACAAGAATAACGCGGCTCGTCGTAAGAGCCGTTTGATGAAAAGCCTGGCCGCATTAGAATCCGAAGCATAGTCCCCCTCGAGTTCCGAAACTATTTGGGGTTAAAAGACCCTTTCCAGCGGGAGCTTTGTATGCTCCCGCTTTTACGCGGGCGGAGGAATATCTGTCTTATAAGCACTCACCTTGTGAGAAGAGCCCGCTTCTGGACATGATATAATCCGCCATACTGGGGTGGAGTATTGCGAGTATTTGATACTGAGGAGTCAGCATGTTTCAAGCTGAGCGGGATGCCGCTGAAGCGAAAATACGAGCATATTGCGTCGAGCACGAATTGCCCGATGACCTGGATTTTATTTGGGTCCCCATACCATTTGGGGGTGAGTGGGGGATTTCGACTTCTTTCTTTCAGTTAGCGGCGCAGCAGGCGCGGGCTATCAAGGAACGTACTGGGAAAGGGGTTAGCGTACCCGACCTGGCACACGATATGGCCCAAGCCATTGCTGAGTATCTTGGCACGCCGGCAGGTTTCATGCGGGTTGAAGCCCTGCGCGGATATCTAAATTTATATTTTTCTACTGCAGATTACGCCCGGCGTGTTATAGATGACGTGTTGATCCGCCAGGGCGAGTTTGGACGTGCGCAAAGGATTGGCGAGCGAATATTGGTTGAGTTCTCGCAGCCAAACACCCATAAGGCATTTCATGTCGGTCATCTGCGAAACGTGGTCTTGGGTGATGCAATTAGTAACATTCTAGATGCTGCTGGATATGATGTGATCCGTGCGAACTATATCAATGATACAGGGCTGCATACTATCAAATGGTTGTGGAATTATCAGCGCTATCATGCTGGCGAAAAACCTGGTGAGGATAAGACACGCTGGATGGGAGATCTGTATGCAGAGGCGAACCAGCGGATTGAAGCCTCACCAGAAGCAGAGAATGAAGTCCGCGCTTTGTATGCCCGCTGGGATCAGCGAGATCCAGAGATTATGGCTTTATGGCGGGAGACTCGCCAGTGGTCTTTAGATGGTTTTGATCAAATCTATGAATTATTGGGGGTTCGATTCGATCATATTTTTTATGACCATGAGATGGAGAAACCGGGACAGGAGCTGGTGCAGTCTTTGATTGACCAAGGGATTGCTGAAGACGAGCGGCCTGATGGCCCAGTGATTATACGGCTCGATGATTTGCTCGGTTTGCAGAAGGAGAAATACAGGGTCTTGGTTATTTTGAGGTCTGACGGCACTTCATTATACGCGACCAAAGACCTGCCGTTGACATTAGCGAAATTTGCCAAGTTCAACCCCCATCGCTCCGTATATGTGATCGATGTTCGCCAATCCCTGTATCTCCAGCAGATATTTAAGACGTTAGCAATCATGGGGCATCCAGAATGGGCTGAGCGATGCTATCATATGAGTTACGAAATAGTAAATTTGCCGGGGAACGTTACGATTGCGTCTCGTGAAGGCACAGTCGTACTGCTTGAAGATTTGATCCGTGAAGCAAAAGAGCGTGCCCTGCAAGTGGTTCAAGAGAAGAACCCATCGCTTTCTCCTGATGAGATGGAAGCTATTGCACAGGCGGTGGCTTTAGGGGCGATAAAATACCCTATGCTATCCCGGGATAATACCCGTGTGGTGACCTTCGATTGGGAATCAGCGTTGGATTTCAACGGGCAAGCTGCACCGTATATACAATATGCCTGTGTCCGTGGTGCCAGCATCCTGCGGCGTGCGGCTGAAGCCCTGCCGGGATCAACTCTACCGGCGTATGACTTGGAACCGTCCGAAATCGAGTTAGTTGATATGATATCGCGTGTTCCAGGAGAAATTGAAAGATCAGCCAAAGATTTCAAACCTTTGCTCGTGGCAACTTTAGCCTTCGAATTGGCACGGGCTTTCAATGACTTCTATATGCAGTGCCCGGTTATCCAAGCGCCGGATGACCAACGTACATTTCGTTTACGGATGGTTGCCGCTGCGCGTCAAGTATTGGAGAATTTGCTAAATATCTTGGGGATTCCAGCTCCCCAGGTGATGTAATCTTTACCCGCAATTCCTATCGGATTGTGGGTAAATCATTAATTTCATGATATAGGAGAGAAATAATAAGATGACCGCAATACGTACTTTGATCATGGGGGCAGCAGGTCGAGACTTCCACAACTTCAATGTTTTCTACCGCGATAATGCCGCGTATAACGTGGTCGCGTTTACTGCTACCCAAATCCCGGATATCGATGGCAGGGTCTACCCGGCTGAGCTGGCTGGCTCTCTATACCCAGCGGGTATTCCAATCTATGCAGAAAGTGATTTGACCCAGATAATTGCAGAACAGCGCATCGATCAAGTTGTCTTTGCTTACAGCGATGTCCCCCATGAGTATGTGATGCACAAAGCTTCTGCAGTCTTGGCTGCCGGCGCAGATTTTCAGCTTCAAGGACCGCGTGAAACCCAGGTGAAGTCTTCAAAGCCTGTCATTTCGGTTTGTGCGGTCCGCACAGGCGCAGGCAAGAGCCAGACTACACGGCGAGTATCATTGATTCTGCGGGATATGGGTTATAAAGTAGCGGCTATCCGCCACCCAATGCCTTATGGTGATCTTGTGAAACAGGCAGTGCAGCGCTTTGCAGATTACGCCGATTTAGATAAACACGATTGCACGATTGAAGAGCGTGAGGAGTACGAGCCGCATATTGGCAATGGGATCATCGTCTATGCTGGTGTTGATTATGAGCGTATCTTGCGTCAAGCTGAGCAAGAAGTGGATATCATCCTTTGGGATGGTGGGAATAATGATTTCCCGTTCTATGTTTCGGACTTGGAGATTGTGGTTGCTGACCCACACCGTCCGGGTCATGAATTTTCTTATCATCCGGGTGAAGTGAACGCTCGAACGGCAGATGTATTTGTGATTAATAAGGTAGATACTGCTGACCCCGAAGCGATAATCCAAGTGCGTGATTCGCTTTATGCATTGAATCCCTCTGCTGTCATAGTCGAAGCCGCTTCACCATTGTTTGTCGATGATCCTGCCGCGATACGGGGCAAACGTGTGTTAGTCGTTGAAGATGGCCCTACATTGACTCATGGCGAAATGGCTTATGGGGCAGGGTGGGTCGCGGCTCGTCGATTTGGTGCCGCAGAGATAATTGACCCGCGACCGTATTCTGTCGGTTCAATCCAGGCGACATTTGCCAAGTATCCTACCACTGGCAATGTCCTCCCTGCAATGGGCTATGGTGCCCAGCAAACCAGTGAACTTGAGGAAACGATCAACAATACAGATGCCGATCTAGTAATAATCGGTACGCCGATTGATTTGAGCCGCGTATTGAAGATTAATAAACCCTACCAAAGAGTGCGCTACGAATTGCAGGAGATCGGTCAACCGACTTTAGAAGAAATCCTCAAGGAGAAGTTCCCCCGCTAAACAATCTATTGGAGAGGTGTACCACAACTAGGTATGCCTCTCCGATTTAATTTTTACTCCATGCCAGAGCTACACTGGAATTCAAAATCCATCCCGTCGATCCACCCGGTACAGCTGCAAATAGAAAGCGTGATCTTCCCGAATGGGATCGGGTATCCTGATCAGCGCTCGGAAAACAAGCTCATCTTTGGGGACAACTTAGAGGGGATGATGGCGTTGCTACCGGAATACGAAGGCAAGATCGATCTGATTTATGCCGACCCACCCTTCTACTCCAACCGGCGCTACCAAACTCGAATCGGTCGGGGGGAAGACTCGCGCCAACCTCAGCTTTGGACAATGGCTGATGGATACGAAGACCATTGGTCGGACATAGAAGATTATTTGGACATGCTCTACCCACGCTTGTGGCTGATGCACCGTTTGCTCGCACCGCACGGTACTCTCTACCTGCACCTAGACTGGCATGCTGATGCCTATGCGCGTGTACTACTGGATGAGATCTTCGGGCAGAACCGGCTTTTGAATGAAATTGTCTGGGTATATCATGGTCCATCGCCCATTCGATCCGCGTTTAAGCGTAAGCACGATACCATTCTGGTTTACACGAAGAGCGATAGCTATACATTCAATGTTGATGATATCCGTGTCCCGTATGATGATCAGACAGTTAAGACTTTTGCATCTTCAAGCAAAGCGGGTTTCGGGAAAACACCCGATCTGCAACGCGGGAAGGTGCCTGAAGACTGGTGGTATTTCCCGGTCGTTGCCCGGATGCATAACGAACGTACCGGTTATCCTACTCAAAAACCCATCGCACTGTTGGAGCGTATTATCAAGGCCTCATCCAAACCGGGCGATATTGTTGCCGATTTCTTCTGTGGCTCAGGTACGACCATCGAGGTTGCTGCCCGTCTTGGGCGCCGTTTCATCGCTAGCGATGTTACATGGCGTGCCATTCACACTAGCCGTTCAAGAACTCGTAAGAGCAGCAACCCCACCATTTGAGATTCTTCTGCGATCTGATTCATATTTTGGGGATATGCCCCCACCGGAAGATAGCCCCTCAAGCTTCGCTACGGCAGCAGAGGATGAACTGGTGATATTTTCGGCCACAGGTGAATCTGATACTGTTTGCTTGAATCCAAAATTCACTGAGCAGGTGGATTACTGGGAAGTTGATCCGGCATGGAATGGGGAAGTTTTTCAGAGTGCTGCCCAAGCCGTTCGACCGCTGCGGAAAGGTCAGGTCAATACTACATTAAACATTCCAGAAGGCTCGCCAACCGGAGACATTTGTGTCCGGTTGGCGAGCCCGGCAGGATGGTTCCGACGGATGCGCTTATTAAGGAGTGGATTATGAAGTTATTCGTACCCGGCCGGATATGTTTGTTTGGCGAGCATTCAGATTGGGCGGGAGGCTACCGTCGGATCAACGCTGACATCTCAAAAGGCAATACATTGATTTGCGGTACCGATCAGGGTATTTACGCCGATGTGGAGCCACACCCGACATGTTTAGTGCTCTCTTCAAATTTACCAGATGGTTCTCGTTTCGGTCCACATGAGATCCCGATGCATGCCGAGACACTTTTACAAGTGGCTCAAGAGGGTGGTTTTTGGAGCTATATCGCCGGGGTAGCTTACCAAGCTCTCACCCACTACCATGTCCGTGGATTGGTTATCGATAACTTCAAGACAGACTTGCCTATTAAGAAAGGGCTCTCTTCCAGTGCGGCAATCAGTGTTCTAGCTGCGCGGGCCTTTAACCGTGTCTATGATCTAAAACTGACCACACGCGGTGAGATGGAATTAGCATATCAGGGTGAAATCACCACCCCATCACGCTGCGGCCGAATGGATCAAGGCTGCGCCTACGGAAACCGACCGGTATTGATGACATTTGATGGTGACACTCTTCACACTCAACTCCTTCAAGTACCTGAGACACTTTATTACGTGATCGTGGACCTGAATGCTCAAAAAGACACAATGGGAATACTCAAATGCCTAAACCGCTGTTACCCATTCGCAGAAAATGAGGTTGAGCGCGGCGTTCAGGAACTGCTTGGACCGGTAAACCAACAGATAGTCGATCAGGCTGTAGAAGTGTTAAACCTGTCTGATGGTGAGAGATTAGGCGCATTGATGGTAGAAGCTCAGCAAATGTTTGACAAGTATGCGGCGCGTGCATGCCCAGAGGAATTGGCTGCACCGGTTCTACACCAAGTATTGGGTAATAAACAAATCACACCCCATATTTTTGGCGGTAAAGGTGTTGGCTCACAGGGAGATGGGACAGCTCAATTCTTGGCGCGCAGCGAAAATGATCAACAAGCGATCGTTGAGATCATCGAACGTGAATTAGGCATGTCGTCGCTTTTGCTGACGATCCGTCCCGGACTGAAAGTCCGCAAAGCATTAATTCCTGCTGCTGGTTTCGGTACACGTATGTTCCCGGCAACAAAGGCCACTAAAAAAGAGCTGTTCCCAGTTATCGACCGGGATGGGATTGCCAAACCAGCGCTTTTGTATATTGTGGAAGAGGCGCTTCAGGCTGGGATTGAGGAAGTCATCATTATCGTCCAAGAGGCTGATCTCGAAGATTTCGAGGCTTTTTTCACGGCGCCGCTTTCCATAGAGAACTTCAATAAACTCCCACCTCATTTTCAGGATTATGCTAATCGGATATTAGATATCGGACACCGGGTAAGTTTAGTGGTCCAGAACAATCAGGAGGGATTCGGACATGCCGTATATGCCGCCCGTGAAGCAATTGGGGATGAGCCTTTCCTCTTAATGCTCGGTGATCACCTCTACCGGGCAGACAACGAAGTGTCTTGTGCTCAGCAACTATTAGAGGCATACCAGACACATGGGGTCAGTGTCCTTGGATTGAGGCGTACACCTGAGCAGCAGATCCAGAATTTCGGTACGATTGCCGGTGTTTGGATTGATGAAGACAGTTTGCTGAATGTCACCGAATTCGCTGAAAAACCTACTATCGATTACGCCCGGACAAATCTCTATATCCCAGGATTACCGGACGGGGAATATTTGACTGTATTTGGTCAGTATGTGCTCAAACCCCAGATATTTGACTACCTGGCAGAGCATATTGCCAATAATGTCCGCCAGGCTGGTGAATTCCAGCTGACATCCGCTTTGGATGGCCTGCGTCAGGAAGATGGGTTTATGGGGCTTATGATAGCGGGACGCCGATTTGATATAGGCTTGCCGCTATCTTACTTAGAAACGCTGCAGGCGTTCCACCAAGAGTAGTATAGAAAATCGCCACTCCAAGAGAAGCGGCGATTATATTGATCATCTTGCTACCGATTATTCGATATCCAGTCGGTAGCCGACACCGCGGATAGTTTTAAGATATTTTGGCTTGCGGGGGTTCTCCTCGATTGCTCTTCTCAGCCAGCTGATGTGGACATCCAATGTGCGCGTATCGCCGGTATATTCTGTCCGCCAAACATGTCGAAAAAGTGTTTCTCGTAAGACTACGTCTCCAACATGTTCCATAAGGGTTTGTAGCAGGCTGGTTAAACGAGGGTTGAGTTGGGCTTCTCGGTCCTCGCAGGTTACATGTTTCCGTTCCAGATCCAGTTTTATTGGTCCTGCTTTCAGAACATTTTTGCCCTCTGCAGGGACGAATGGCTTGATACGGTTGAAAAGTTTCCGCGAGGTAAATGGCAGCGAAAGGATTACGTTGGGAATAGTATTATCGGTGAATGGGTGATCAGGGTTTTCGATAACAATGATGGGCAGGGTATCTGCAGACATTCGGATTGTGCGGCATACGCGTATGCCGCTTGACCGAAAAGATGCTGCATTGATAATAATGAAATGAGGATTGCTAGAATCAATTAATTCTAAGGCTGCGGAACCTGATGGGACAACCTCAATGTGCAGCCCTTTCTTACGTAAGGTAGGCACAAAAGACGGATTTGCCGTCCGGGCACCTTCAATCCAAATAACGTTGGCATTCATCCTCACCTGCATATTCGCTCCTGGCTTGTACCTTGAACGCGGCCCGGTCGCCCAAGAGTAATGATTATACCGTAATCTTAAAAAATCGGATATAGCCATTCAGTACTTATATATTATTTATGTGGCAATCCCGTGTTGCCTCTCATCTCACCCCATGATAGAATACTCCCATCAGACAGGTGATTTCTTGAATGCCATAAGAACAATATTTGGCAACATCAGCAAATCTTTATCACCTGAGGATCCTGGGAAAAGTGATTATGTCGGACATGGTAGAAGTTGTGATTGATAGCATCCGCGTTAGCCTGATGTCACAGCAGCGTATAGTAATTCTACGTGAGGTCAATGCAGAACGCTATTTACCAATCTGGATCGGAATTTATGAAGCTGAAGCGATTACGATTGCCTTACAGGAAGTCGAAGTCGCCCGCCCTCTTACCCATGATCTGCTTAAAAATATCTTCACAGAATTCAATGTATCAGTGTTGCGGGTTGAAGTTGCGGCATTACAAGATAACACTTTCTTTGGTATTATCGTCGCTGAGCTAAACGGAAAGACGCTGAACATTGACGCTCGTCCTTCAGATGCTTTAAACTTGGCTGTCCGTACTCACGTGCCTATCTTCGTTGCCCATTCTGTTATGGATTCGGTCGGCATCATCCCCGAAGATGACCTGCAGGAGGAAACCGAGGAAGAAGCCGAGGAACTGCTCATGGAAGATGTAGAATCGAGCGAAGAGCGGCTTTCTGTTTTTGAAGATTTCCTTGAAGGTCTGGATATTAAAACGGATGATGATGAGGATGAGGATGAGGACAAAGCGGTGGAATGATTGCTGCCAACCGAGCAATATACCGGGGTACGCCGGCGAACGCTGACACTCAATTGGACAGCATTCAGGCCATACACCCCGGTTTTTTTGTCAAGTTTGGCAGGTTTTAAGGCATATCTTTCGCAGCTAAAAGTATGCCGGCGGCGACCCCAATAATCTTAAACAACGGATATGAATTAATGCAATGAGTGATTATAAGCCTTCTGGTCGGGATGCAACTTCGTCAGCTCCGGTAGTACCGCACAGCCGTGAAGCGGAGGAATCTGTTATCGGTTCCATATTGATCAATCCCGAAGCATACTATGACGTCGCCCAATTTTTGCAGCAAGACGATTTTTATATCCGCCGCCATGGCTGGATTTGGGAATCGTTCACCCGGCTACATGAGAAACGCAGCCCGATTGATTTCCTCACTGTCTCTGAAGAACTGGACCAAATGGAAGTGCTGGCTGAGGTCGGTGGTGCCGCATATATCTCTGCCTTGATCAATAACGTACCAACCTCGCTGCATGCTGAAGCATACGGGCACATCGTTGAGGAGACCTCCATACGCAGACGGATGCTCAATGCCGCCAATGAGATCGCCAAGCTAGCATACAAACAAGATATAAGTGTTGAAGCGGTAATGGATGACGCTGAAAAAGCGGTATTCGGTGTCAGTGAGCGGCGCATGACACGCGATTTGCAATCCATCCAGCAAGTGCTTAGCGATTACTACGATCGCATTGACCAGCTGGCCAGTCGCGATGAAGATATGTTCGGTGTCCCAACCGGGTTTATTGACCTCGACCGCTTGCTGATGGGATTGCAGCCCTCCGATTTGAGCATTATCGCCGGACGGCCTGGGATGGGAAAGACAGCATTCATGCTTACAGCTGCTAAAAATGCCGCTCAGATACATAAGAAGCACGTCGCCATATTCTCCCTCGAGATGTCCAACGAACAACTCGTGCAGCGGCTGATTTCCCAGGAGACAGGTATTGATTCTCAGCGTTTGCGTACTGGTCGATTGGATGATGATGAATGGCCGAAGTTCACCCACGCGATTGAAGTGCTCAGCGACTCACGAATTTTCTTAGATGATACGCCTGCGCTCACACCATTGCAGCTGCGTACCAAAAGCCGTCGCCTGCACTTGGAATACAACCTGGATTTAATCTTAGTTGATTATTTGCAGCTGATGTCCAGCGGCACGCGCTCCGAAAACCGTGTCCAGGAGGTCTCCTATATCTCGCGAAATCTAAAGGTAATGGCGCGTGAACTGAATGTCCCCGTCCTGGCTGCTGCCCAGCTTTCCAGAGCTGTTGAGCAGCGAGCTGATAAGGAACCGCAGCTCTCCGATCTACGCGAATCTGGTTCGCTCGAACAGGATGCGGATATCGTGATGTTCATCCATCGGCCAGAAGTATATGAGAAAGATACGCTCAAGCAGAACATCGCGCAGATCAAAATCGCAAAGCATCGTAATGGCCCAGTTGGAACGATTGAGCTGATCTTTCGCCATAATTTGGCCAAATTCGAGAATGCAGCTACCCATGTGGTTGACTTAAATAAAGTCTGATAATTATATTGCCGTTCCAATTATCCGAGCGATGGGCGATTTCGAAGGATTTTCAACAGAACAACCAGGCATGATCCAGATACCGGAGGAGTTCTTTACTGCGGTGCTGCCAGAGGTTGATGATCTAGCAGAGTTGAAGATGACGCTTTATCTTATCTGGCAGATAAGCATGCAAGATGGACCGCTGCGATATCTACGCCTGTCCGCCATGGAATCGGATAAAGCTCTACTAACGAGTCTAGCTGCCGATCCTGGAGAAGCACACCTGCAGCTACTCCATGGCTTGGGCTTAGCGACTGATCGTCGCACCTTGTTATGTGGCAGCCCAAGCGGTGATGATACTGCCAAATTATACTTCCTGAACACACCGCGCAGCCGGACCGCCGTGGGAGCGCTGGAGCGGGGTGAGTGGCTTCCAGAGGAGGCAGAAGGCCTATCGGTTGGGCTGCCAGAGAAGCGCAATATCTACCAACTCTACGAAGCCAATATCGGTCCGCTGACACCGATGATCGCGGAGACCTTGCGCGATGCTGAGGATACTTATCCAAACGGTTGGATTGAAGAAGCCCTCCAAATTGCGGTGATGAAAAACATCCGTAATTGGCGTTATATCGCCGCGATCCTAGAACGCTGGCAGAATGAAGGCAAGAATGAGCGAAAAGATCGACAAGACAATCAAGAAGATCGCCGCCGCTACATCGAAGGCGAGTACTCAGACTTCATCGAACACTGACCCGCTATATCGCCGGGATGTCCCCCTGCCGGGCGACCCGGATTGTCCAATTTGTGAAGGTGTCGGGTATTTGCGCCAAGACCTGCCGGTGGGTCATCCGGACTTTGGCAGGCTGTCAATTTGCAGCTGCCGGCATAACGAAGTGAGCCAACAGGTTCACCAGCGGTTATTTGCCCACAGCAATCTCGCCGAGTTGACTCACCTGACCTTTGAGAATTTTGAGCGTCGCGGCCATATCGGCATCCCTACCCAGCAGGCCGCTTCTTTAGAGAACGCTTTCAACCAAGCCCAGCATTATTCCCAGCATCTCAATGGTTGGTTGCTCCTGCAGGGTAAGTTCGGCTGTGGGAAAACCCACATCGCGGCGGCGGTTGCCAATTTCACAGTTTCGATTGGGGTCCCGACCCTCTTTATCACTGTACCTGATTTGCTTGATACACTGCGTAACACATACCAGGTGCCGGATATTACATTTGAAGAACAGTTCAATGAAGTTAAACGGATCCCTTTTTTGATCTTGGATGATTTCGGTACACAAAACGCAACCCCCTGGGCGCAGGAAAAATTATTCCAGATCATCAACTACCGCTACATCAACCGGTTACCGCTGGTAGTCACGACTAATTTAGGGCTTGACCAGATTGAGGAACGGATCAGCTCGCGTTTGCAGGACCCAGATTTGGTTGCCCGAATACGTATCATGGCACCCGATTTCCGCCGCCCGTTGGAAGATATCGGCCATCCGGAGTTGTCCACTTTGGTGCACCTATATGATCGATCTTTCGCGAATTTCGATCTACGCAAGCAGGAGGGCTTATCCCAAGAAGAGCTAAAAAGCCTGGAAAAGGCATTTGACGCAGCCCGAGGCTATGCCGACCGACCAAACGGCTGGTTGGTGCTCACCGGACCTTACGGCTGTGGGAAAACACACCTGGCAGCTGCGATCGCAAATTACCGCACAGACCTGGAGACACCACCTTTATTTGTCGTTGTACCAGATCTGCTCGATCACCTGCGGGCGACTTTCAACCCTGCCAGTCCTGTTAGCCTCGACCGTCGTTTTGAAGAGGTGCGCAAAGCCACCTTGCTGGTTTTGGACGATCTCGGCACGCAGTCGATGACTCCCTGGGTGCGCGAGAAGCTCTACCAACTCTTTAATTACCGCTACAACGCCAAGCTGCCAACCGTTATCACCACTGCTGATACCCTGGATGAGATCGATCCGCGTATCCGCAGCCGTATGTTGGACCGCCGCTTATGCACCTTCTACGGAATCACTGTCCCCAGCTATCAGGGTGCCCCCCGCCCAAGCTCCCGTAAACCACGTAAATAACCTATTCAGGAAAATACAATGTCAGAAGAGCAAGCACAGTGTTTAAAATGCGGTCGCGAATCAGAGCATATTCCGTTAATTCAACTGCTTTACAAAGGGCAATCGCTGTGGATTTGCCCGCAGCACCTGCCAATTTTGATTCACAAGCCAGCAGAATTAACCGACCTCCTTCCGGGTATCGATCAGCATGCCGCGGATGTCGACCACCATCATTGAGAGATACTTCAACTCTATCTAGAGCAATCTGGACCAGAATATTATCCCCCAAGACTCTAAGCCAGACCAGTAAGAACTCAAAATCAACAGCAGGATAAGTGTAAGAAAAAATAATCTAGCAGGTCAGTATATTTGATTTCTTGGATGGCCAGATGTCCCAACGAGATTGTGACACTTCCCTAGCCTAAACGCTGGCTGATCTGATGGGACAAATTATGACCGGAGGGGTACCGGGTTTAGCGGGGAAAATCTACCTGCTCGGGTATTAGACTTCGCGAGTCGTAGCCTGCGGTGTCGTGGACATCAACGACCGAGCCAACCAACAGTTTCATAAATTTGAGCAGTCTGTCATGCATATTGTGAAATCGACAACACCCCTCGATAAATGGCCGGATTTGCTTTAATTGTTGGCGAAAACACGTCTATTGACAGCTTTTTCATTTATGTGATACTATGCAAAGTATACTGCAGCGGGTGGTTGATTGCCCCTGCCGCCGCCTCTGCCATCCCACCTAAGAGGAGGTGATGTCGATGAACGATTGTAGTACCATACAAAGCGCTGCGACATCCCTCCTCCTGAACGGATAAGGTTGTCGCAGCGCACACAAGTGGCCGTCCTTATGGGCGGCTGCTTGTTTTCTGGTGGACACTGGGTTATCACTTGCGGTCTCCGCCAACAAATCACACACTGTTGCAGTGAGGGTTTTTTCTGCTGGGATGGTTTCAGTCCGATTGGACTTTTAAACCACATTGTGTGCTCCAATTATTGGCAGCGCAGGGCATTGAAATCTTACTACTCGCTAAAAAGCATAGGTGACCGGAACAAGGATCTACCTGGGGTATAATCGAATCAAACTCTGATATAACGAGAGGCTTATATGGACGAACCAAAACTACGTGTTTTGATCGCCAAACCCGGCTTAGACGGGCATGACCGCGGGGCGAAAGTCGTCGCCCGCTCACTGCGCGATGCTGGCATGGAAGTGATTTACACCGGACTGCGGCAGACGCCTGAGATGATCGCTGAAGCTGCGCTGCAGGAAGATGTTGATGTGATCGGTCTGTCGATCCTATCTGGCGCTCATATGGCTTTGGTGCCGCGTATTTTTGAATTGCTGAGCGCGAATCAGCAGGACCATGTAAAAGTTTTCATCGGCGGCATTGTCCCGGATGAAGATGTGGATGAACTCTTGGCGTTAGGGGTGAGTGGTGTCTACGGCCCTGGTACCCTAACCACAGACATCGTACGTGATATCCGGCAGGCATTTGCCGGGGAACGAACTCGCTAGCTTTCTATGAGTGCAGTAGAATCGCTTCTCAACGGAAACCGGCTGGCACTTGCCCGCACCCTGACTCAGATTGAAAATAATACCCCAGAAGGACGCCGTGTGCTTGATGAACTCTTCCAGCACACCGGTCAAGCTCACCTAGTGGGGGTGACGGGGGCACCCGGGACTGGGAAATCCTCCCTAGTAAATCAGCTTGCGCGTGTTTACCGTAATCCGCCGGATGGTTCAAAACCCCGGCGGGTTGCTGTTGTGGCAGTTGACCCATCCAGTCCGTTTACCGGCGGGGCGATCCTCGGTGACCGTGTCCGTATGCGTGACTTGTCGGGTGACCCAGGCGTATTCATCCGTTCAATGGCATCGCGCGGCTCGCTGGGCGGTTTAGCGGTTGCTACCTCAGGAATCGTACAGGCGCTCGATGCAGCTGGTTTCGAGTTGGTGATGATTGAAACTGTGGGTGCTGGTCAAGCAGAGGTTGATATCGCCCGGTTGGCTCACACCACCGTGGTGGTAGAAGCACCGGGACTGGGGGATGATATCCAAGCGATAAAAGCAGGTATCCTGGAGATCGCGGATATCCTGGTGATCAATAAGGCTGACCGGTCCGGTGTTGAGAACGCTGAACGAGCGCTAAAATCTATGCTGCAGCTGGCAGACCCTGTCGAGCATGTTTTTCGAAACCAGGCTGCTCGCCACCAGCTTTTTCCCGAGCAGCAACCCGCAGTATCAGCAGATGCTGGTGAAGAACGCATTTGGGAGATACCGCTCATCCGCACAATTGCGACAACAGGTGAGGGTGTAGATAAGTTGGGGTTATTGATCGACCAGCATCGCACAATTTTAAAAAGCGGAGGAGGTTGGTCCCAACGAGAAAAATACCGCCTGCAGTCCGAATTGGACTCATTAATCCAGGCAACCTTGGTCGAGCGCTGGCGGGATTCACTCCCTGAGGAAAGATATTTTTCAACCTTAGAACAGGTTGTTCGTCGCCAGGTGTCACCTTGGCAGGCGGTGAAATACTTATTGGATGGAGGCGAAGCATGATCTATGGCAAGCGACTGCGCTTGAGGGCGCCAGAACGTGAAGATATCCCTAGATTTACGCAGTGGTTAAATGATCCACAAGTGAGGGCCGGCTTGACGGTCTATCTGCCATTATCGATCCGCAATGAGGAGCACTGGTTTGAAAATATGCTGGATGCCCCGGCGGCAGAGCAGCCCCTGGTGATTGAAGTTGAGGAAGGGAGCACATGGCTGCCTATCGGCAATTGTGGGCTGCACAATATCGACTGGCGAAACCGTTCTGCGGAAGCGGGAATATTTATCGGCGAAGTAAACCGTTGGAACCAAGGGTATGGAACCGAGGCGATGCAGCTCCTGCTGATGCATGGGTTCGCGACGCTCAACCTCCACCGCATCGCATTGCGGGTGTATGAGAATAACCCGGGAGCTATCCGGTCTTACGAAAAAGCTGGCTTTACCTTGGAAGGTCGCCAGCGTCAGGCAGAGTTCCAGACTGGTAAATACTGGGATGTTATTTTAATGAGTGTTTTGCACTCCGAATGGGCTGCCAAGGAAGGTCACTAATATTCGGGAGGAAATGCATATGCCACCACACCATACTTTCCGTGATGCCAACATCTACGGTGAGATCCAGTTATTTGCTGGCACCGGTTCACCGGAATTGGCCCAAGATATCGCCAGCTATCTAAACCTGCCGCTTAACGGGAGAGATGTTATACATTTTCCGAATGACAACCTGTTCATTAAGCTGCATAAGAGTGTACGCGGGCAGGATGTGTATGTAATTCAAACAACCAGCCCGCCGGTCCACCGCAACCTGATGGAACTGCTGATCATGCTGCAAACCCTACGCTTGGATTCGGCCAGCCGGGTAACAGCGGTAATCCCGTACCTATGCTATGCCCGTTCGGATAAGAAGGATAACCCGCGCGTCCCAATTACTGCCCGATTGGTCGCTGATATGATTGAGATCGCCGGCGCCGATCGCTATATGACCCTTGACCTGCATGCTGGTCAGATCCAAGGGTTCTTCTCAATCCCTGGCGATGTGCTGACCGCATTCCACATCCTGACAGAGTATATCCAAAGCATATTGCCCCAAATGGATAATCCGGTCGTACTGGCAGCGGATTTGGGTTTCGCCAAGAAAGGCCGCAACTTTGCAGCCAGCATCAATGCCCCGATCGCCTTTATCGAAAAACGCCGCTCCGGCAGGGATGACCGACCCGAGGCGCTAACCATGATCGGAGACGTCACTGATCGTGACGTGATCGTCGTGGATGACGAGATCGATACTGGCGGGTCCGTTTCCCAGGCCGTCAAGCTAGCCAAAGCTAGTGGCGCCCGCCGCATCTATATGATCAGCGTGCACCCGGTGCTATCAGGTGATGCGGTTAATCGCTTAGCTGCGCTGCCATTGACGGAAATTATTACTACGAATACGATTCCCATCCCACCGGAGAAATACGCCCTCCTCAAAGATAAACTCACCGTTCTGTCTATCGCTCCATTACTGGCCGAAGTGATCATCCGGGCCCATGAAGGCCGCAGCGTAGGCGAAATGTTTGACGAGTAAGCCAATGCCAGAACTCCCAGAAGTCGAGACTATCGTCAAGCGGCTGATATCCGGGAACTGCTCCCAACCCTCGCTGGTAAATCGCACGATTCAAAACTCTATCATTCTGTGGGCAAGAACTCTCGTCGAACCCGACCCGCCAGAATTTCAACAGCGCATAATTGACCAGCAGGTAGTAGCGATTTATCGCCGCGGCAAGTATTTAGTATTTTCCCTTTCTGCCGATTATCTTATTATCCATCTCCGCATGAGTGGTGATATCTTGGTCGCAAACCAAATGGAGGTATTGGATCCTTATGCGCGTTTGGTGATTGATTTTGAGGGTGAACTGCGGATGACATTTCAAGACCCGCGTAAATTTGGACGGGTTTGGCTGGTGGCTGACAAGGAGAGCGTATTGGGTAAACTCGGACCGGAGCCAATGGACGAGAGGTTCACTGCCAGCGACTTTTACGACCGGCTGCAGATCTACCGGCGCCAGATAAAACCACTCCTCTTAGACCAGACTTTCCTTGCAGGAATGGGCAATATCTATACAGATGAGGCGCTACATTTGGCGAAGATCCACCCGCTTACTCGATCGGATACGATTACCTTCGAACTGGTCCAAAACTTGTTCATCAGTATTCGGCGGGTGCTGAGGCAGGCGATCGACCGGCACGGTACCAGCATCGATTGGATATACCGCGGTGGGGATTACCAGCATTTGCTGCGTGTGTATGGTCGCAGCGGATCACCATGTCCAGTCTGTGCGAGTCCAGTAGAACGTATCCGGGTCGGGCAGCGCGGGACACACTTTTGTCCAACATGCCAGCCAGGACCGGGTTGATTTCGAACCATTCAATGGAATTTTTGTGGTTGATTTATTAGGTGGTGTGATATGAACTCAATCGCTGTCCCGATAATAATGCTTATTCTTGGCGTGGGTATCGGTTTTGCCCTGGGATTGTTTGTAACGAGCTTGCGGGGTGAACAAGATGATAAGTCTGAGTCTATGATATCACCTCAGGATAACTATGAGGAGGTAGGTCGATTGTGGCAGGACGAGCGAGGGGAGTTATTAGTTAAAATGGATGGTAAAGTGATCGCGAGTCCGGCAGATTTAGACACCCAGCAGCGCCAGAGATTATCAAAGAGTATGAAGCAGCTCTGGTTGTGGGGAGGAGGGCAACCAGCGAGCACAGACCGCCAAGGAGCACAAGGTGTGCCGCTAGTAGATAGAGAATTGCCACTAAAATCTCCTGAACCGGATGAATCTACCAAATCCGAAGGACGGCGTATCAACCCGTTTAATATTTTTGCCAATGCACTGCGGGCTGATATCCCCGAAATCCCGGAACAAAGTCCTAGCATCTCGGCACAGATCGATGAGATCCTGCAGGAAATGCTGGCTGGTACTACCCTTGAACAGCGCGGGATTCGCTTGATGGAACTTCAGGACCAGGGGGTAGTAGTAATGGTTGGGCTTGACAAGTATCCAGATATTGCTAGCGTTCCAGATGCGGATATCCGAACAGTGATCGACGCTGCTGTCAAGGAGTGGGAAAAACGCAACTGGAAGGATTAGGGGATTAATCTTCCTCAATACCGGCGGTTCTGATAAATTCAGACCGAATCTCGGCGGCTAAGGTCTCCTGTTCCGTATGTGGGATAAATGCCGCACGCGCAGCTGCAACATTCATTTTACATAATTGTGAGTGGCTTATGCCAAAACCCTCGCATACGAGCTGGTATTCGTCGCTCAAATTGATCTGCGAGATTCCAGGATCGTCGGTGTTAATCGTGATATTCAATCCGTGGGCTAACATTCGGGGGAGTGGGTGCGACTCCATGCTGGCAACTGCTCCAGACTGGTAATTGCTGGTAGGACAGACTTCAAAGGCAGTGTTCTTCTCACGGGCAAGCGCAATTCCACGGGGCGACTCGAGAACGCGTATCCCATGGCCGATACGGTCCGCTGCCAAATGCTCGAGCGCATAGCAGACATTATCACCGGATCCCCATTCACCAGCATGGATAGACAGATGTAAGCTAGATCGATGGGCATGCTGGAGGATTGATTTAAATGGTATGGGTGAGAAGTCAGCTTCATTACCTGCTAGATCGATACCGACGATTCCATCCCCGCATCGTTCAGACGCAAGGTGCGTTACTTCAGCGGCTTGGTCAACATCTTCGTGACGGTTAATGGTGGCGATTAGCTTGGTGGGAATATCGAATTCCCGTGCGGCTTCCGCCGCACTCTGCAGCACCCAATCCATGACCGTGGCGAGATCAAAACCCTCTGCGCGGCTCAAGGCGATTGGGCTGAAGCGCAGTTCTAGATAACGTACATTATCTTCGGCTGCATCTTCGATAGCTTCCCATGTGACACGCCGGATAATCTCTGGTGATCGATAGAGCTGTCTTAAGGGGGTGAACTTGGAGAGGAAATTGCTGAATGTGCGAGGATCTTCGTCCTGAACCTGTACCAACTTGCTCAACTGAGTCCACAACGGCAAATTCAGGGCAGGGTCACTAGCAAGCTCCTGTATTGTCTCAAAGCGGAGTGAGCCTTCGAGATGCTGGTGAAGTTCAACTTTTGGGAGTCGTTTATAAAATTCACCTGTTTGTCTAAAATCTTCAGATATTGCCATAGTACAGCGTCAATGAAATTTAGCGTCGCCGTCGTCGCTTTCGTTTGGATTTGGATCGCTGTTCTGAGGCTGCTTGCTTCTCGTTCGTCTCGGCAGGGGGCGAGTCTGTGATTTCGGCTATCATTGGTTGTTGGCTGCTGTCCTGGGAAGTGCTCATGTCCCGCGGGCGGAATGTGAACATGCGGTTTACTACACCAGTTCGCATATTTGCCAATAACTCTTGGAAGAGACCGAAAGCGCAATTCTTATACTGCACCAATGGGTCACGTTGGGCATAAGCTTCAAGGCCAATTGATACCCGCAACGCTTCCATTTGAGTTAAGTATTCAACCCATAATTCTGTGATCACCTGAAGCAGCAGCTGCCGGAAGATTTCGGTCAGTGCTTGTCGCCCGAACGCTTCTAGGGCCTGATCTCGGTATTCAGCGGGAATGTTTTGGATAGGTTGCCCTTCCTGCTTGGCATAGAGCTCATCACCTAAGATAGTGCGCAGCCGGTTTTGTGTTGCCCCACTCGATTCGACTGGTGTGGAAGCAGCGATGCGGTTCCATTCATAAACTCCCCATGCTTGGTGCATGTATGCCTGGGCGTTTTGGAGGTGGGAGAGCACTTCACTGGTCAGTAGTTCAGGTTCCTGGTACTGCAGGAATTGCGCGGCATAGTAGATATAGGTGAACCGGGTCGTTCGGGATATCACCCGACGATGAGTCTTCTTATCAAAAACCGCAACAGAGCCTTGCGGCATAAGCATGATGAGCTGGTAGAGCGTATTTTTATCTATGCGCCCTTCGACGCGCTCGATTGCATTTGCCAAATCATTAGCAATTTTTCCCTCCGTATTGTCCCCAATTAACCGCGCCATCTTACGTTCATATATATCATGGATAGCCGTTAAAATGGCTTCTTCGACATCAGGCCAGTCTTTCTCGCTGAGATCTTTGACATCTAAGTTTAGCGAATCGCTCAACCGGCGTTCGACTGACCACACTAATCGCATGATCGCGGCCGCCGTAAGGAATATTCCAACCTGGTCTCGCACATCATCGATAACTTCTTGCGGGTTATCGCGCAGCGCTTTCTGTTGTGGAGAGTTTAATCTGAGTGGTGTGCGTGCCAAGGATTGCAGCTCATCGGCAAGCTCGCGTGTGCTTCGAGTGTCTGTCTCATCCACTATCTCAAGGGTATCGAAGAACGCCTCAACGGCTTCCATGCGGTCTTCAATCTGACCCTCGAGACTGTCCTCAGTTTGCATCAGCAAGTTGTTAACTGTTGCTGTGAGATGGGCTTCTTCTGCTCTGATCGATTCCCCAGCTATCTCGACTAGTGTAGTGACGACCTGGTCGGGTTTGTACACATCCCCATTGCTCCCATCCAGTGAAAGCTGCTCATAAACTTTTTTGACTAGTAGGTTGAGTGTATAAGATGGGTACACGATTGGACCCATCTGCAGCGGCGGTTGGATTTGATCTAACCAGGCAATTAACCGCCAAGGACCTTCTTCATCCTGCAAGGCTTCCGGGGTCCGGCGGTTGACTTCGATTTTCAGCATTTCGGCTACATCTTCACTCAGGTCATCCTTGGTGAAGATGCGATCTCGTTGAGCGTAGATTTTGGATCTTTGCGTATTGAGCACATCGTCATATTCGAGCAGATGCTTACGGACATCGAAATTCGCGCCTTCTACACGGGTCTGGGATTGTTCAACCAGACGGCTGACGATACCTACCTCCATCGGCATGGCATCATCGATCTTCATGCGCTGCATCAGAGCATCGGCTTGTTGTCCACCGAACAGACGCATCAGATCATCCTCCATGGAGAGAAAGAAGCGTGATGAACCTGGATCTCCCTGGCGTGATGAACGACCTCGCAACTGGTTATCAATACGTCGTGCTTCGTGCCGTTCAGAACCTATCACATGCAGCCCACCAAGCTCGCGGACTTTTTCCATCTCATCGAGGTGCTTGAAAAAGTAGTTGATTTCCGGCTCGTAAATACCGTAATCTTCTGATGTCAACCCTTGCAAGGTGGTTCTGCGTTCTTCGTGGGTCATATCATATGGATTTTCATAACCCGCCCGCCGCAGTACACGGTTAACTGAAGTCAGGACCTCCTCGGCCAGCTCTCCACCTAACTTGATGTCGACCCCGCGCCCGGCCATATTGGTAGCGATGGTTACTGCACCGAAGGCACCTGCTCCTGCGATGATCTGGCTTTCCTCAGTATGCTTACGGGCATTCAGCACATTGTGAGGAACGCCGCCCTGCAGGATAGATACGAGCCGGTCTTCATGTATCGGTTCCAACCCCAAGATTTTAAGCATTCGCTGCAGGTTCTGCTCATCTTCGGGGTTGAAGGAGATCTCAAGTTCTCGTGCCATTTTTCGCATTGCGGAAGTATTTAGTTGGTCAAGGGGGGTGTTAAATGGCTGCAGTGCTTCCACCTGCATGCCATCCTCGATTTGGTCGTGAGCTTCGAACCAGGCATCGCGGATCAATAGCACCTGGGCTAAGCGCCGGATCGGTTCTGCTCGTAGTCGATTTGAAACCCGGTCAGAAAGTTCCACCGAGGTGGTTCCAACAAGGATTGGGCGTCCAAGCACGTGGTACTGCATGATCTCACGGGTGGAGGAGCGGAGCTTTGCCTCTTCGGTGCGGTAAATAACATCCGGATAATCCTTGCGCTTCCAAAACACAGGCGCGTTGAGCGGGTCTTCGCGGCGTGCATAGTGTGTGAACTTATACCCGTGTTCATCCTTGTCTTCGATCTGCACCAGCCCGGATTCCTCCTGATTTGCTAGGTATTCGAGGTTGGTCGGAATTGCCAGAACTTCCAGATGGTAGATTTCGGAAAACTCTTCTGCTTCTGTCACGGCAGTACCGGTCATCCCGGATAATTTCTCATACATACGGAAGTAATTTTGGATCGTTATGGTAGCGTAGGTGACGTTTTCTGCCTGGACGCGCACACCCTCCTTCGCCTCCACGGCCTGATGCAGTCCATCAGACCAGCGTCTGCCCGGCATAAGCCGACCGGTAAACTCATCGATGATGACGACCTTCCCTGCCTGAACTAGATAATCTTTATTGCGGTTGAACAAGTTCTGAGCTCGTAGAGCCTGCTCGAGGTAGCCCAGCAAGCGAGCTTGTTCGAGGGTGACATCCTCAGGACGATCTGGATCGCGCAACGGCATACCGAGCAGTTCTTCTACTCGAGATTCACCAATTTCCGTTAGGGTAATCGTGCGATCGCGCTCGCTGATTTCATAATGTTCCGAGTGCAGCTGTTTCACCACCATTGCCATGCGTAGATACCACTCAGGGTCATCATGGGCAGGACCGGAGATGATCAGCGGCGTCCGTGCCTCATCAATCAACACGTTGTCAACTTCATCGATGATGGCGTAGTGGTGATCGCGCTGGACGCGGTCTTTCAACCGCATTGTCATGTTATCACGCAGGTAGTCGAAACCAAACTCGCTGTTTGTCCCGTAGGTGATATCAGCCTGATAAGCCTCCTTGCGAGGGACCATATTAAGTTGGTGCTGGTCTTCATGGGGAGATTCACGTTCAAGGTCAACAATAAAGGCTTTCTTGCCATTCTCAGTGCGAGCAGCCATCTGCAGGACACCGATCGAAAGACCCAGAATATCGTAAATGGGCGCCATCCAACGGGCGTCACGGCGTGCTAAGTAGTCATTGACGGTGATTAGATGCGTTCCTTTGCCCATCAAAGCATTCAAGTAAATGGGCAATGTAGCAACTAAGGTTTTGCCTTCACCGGTGCGCATCTCCGCGATTTTGCCTTCGTGCAGCGTGATTCCGCCAATTAATTGGACATCAAAATGCCGCAGACCGATCGTACGTTTACTTGCTTCCCGCACGGTCGCAAAAGCTTCCACTAATAGATCGTCGAGCGAGCTGCCTTCCGCTAGTCTCTGGCGAAATTCAGAAGTTTTATTCCTTAATACATCGTCGCTTATTGCCTCGAATTCGTTCTCCAGGCTGTTAATTTCGTTGACAACCTGGGAGTATTTCTCGATTTCGCGTTTGTTGGGGTCACCCCCGAATACTTGTACAATTTTCTTTAACATAATTGTTCCTCAAGAAAGCGATTATAGCATACCGGGATAAACGACTGATTAATAATAAGTGTGCTGAATCGCGTGTGCCAGAGTTTGGGGCAATGGCTTCGTGAGTTAGATTTCTTATGGGTAGAATGTTCAAATTCCTTGAGCGATAAATTTTTAAGTTATCCGTGGGTTTATTTTAACTTCAAGGTGCTATAATAATTTTGGGTGTTGGTTTTGATTACCCAGTCAATCCAAATGCAATTAAATATGATCAATTAACCAGGCTTGGAGCAGCAGGAGTAGGTACAACGCGGGTCAACTTATGTCTTTTGTCCATCTCCACGTACACTCTGAATATTCACTTCTAGATGGTTACAGCGATATAAAGAAATTGGTCCAGCGCGCCCAAGAAATGGAAATGCCTGCACTGGCATTGACCGACCATGGGACCATGTTCGGTGTAATAGATTTCTATAACTCAGCACTGAAAGCCGGTATAAAGCCAATCATTGGGATCGAATCCTATCTCTCTGCCCGAAATATGCAGGACCGCGACCCTCAGTTTGATAAGCGCTCTTCCCATTTACTGCTGCTCGCTGAGAACCAAACTGGTTATCTGAACCTGCTTAAAATCGCAAGTGCTGCCCAGTTGGATGGTTTTTATTACCGCCCGCGTGTCGATCATGACTTCCTTGCCCGCCATGCCGAGGGCTTGATCTGTACGTCAGGATGCATGTCCGCTGAAGTCCCTCGCTTGCTGAAGAATGGGCAGATTGAGGCAGCTCGCAAGCAGCTCGATTGGTACTATGATGTTTTTGGCGCAGATAATTTCTTCTTAGAACTGCAATCGCATGAAATCAACGAACTGGAGCAGATCAATAAACACTTACTTCAGCTTGGCCCTCGCTACGATGGTCATTTTGTGGCTACAAATGATGTGCACTACGTTGATAAAGCGGATGCCCGTTTCCAAGATATCCTGTTGGCGATTCAAACTGGGTCGGTATTGAGCGATCCGAACCGCATGCGGATGACCGGCGATTCTTATTACCTGCGCAGTCCGCAGGAAATGGCCACAATCTTTCAAGACATTCCTGATGCGATCAATAACACATTGCTGGTGGCTGAACGCTGCCAGGTTAACCTAGGCTTCAAAGGGTATCGATTACCCAATTTTGAGGTCCCAGATGGGTACACTCCGCAGAAATATCTTCGAGAACTTTGCGATTCTGGCCTTGAACGACGCTACGGGCAGCGAGTCTTGGAAGATGAGATTCAAAAGCGACTGAACTACGAGCTAGATATTATCCACAACATGGGATTCGACACTTATTTTCTCGTTGTGTGGGATTTGTGCCGTTATGCACGCGCCCGAGACATCTGGTACAACGCACGCGGCTCTGCCGCTGGCTCAATTGTTGCTTATTCGCTGGATATCACACTCGTTGATCCAATTGAACACGGATTAATCTTTGAACGATTCTTGAATCCGGGCAGAATCTCTATGCCAGATATCGATTTAGATTTTCGCGATGACCGCCGGGCAGAGATGATGGAATATACTGCCAATAAATATGGGGATGATAAGGTCGCCCAAGTCATCACTTTTGGTACTTTGGGAGCGCGTGCCGCGATACGTGATGTCGCGCGGGTGATGGATATCCCGCTGAATGAAGTAGATCGGGTGGCAAAATTGGTGCCCAATATCCCTGGCAAACCGGTCACAATCCTGGATACCTTGCGTGATGTCAGCGAGTTTAGACAGGTGTATGAGTCGACACCCTATATCCGCGACGTGATCGATACAGCTGCTAAAATGGAAGGGGTTGTCCGCAGTGCTGGCACACACGCCGCGGGAGTCATCATCACCGATAAACCCATCATTGAGTATATCCCTCTCCACCGGCCCACGGGAAGCTCCGCGGCTGACAGCCCAGTGAAGACCGTCACCCAATTCTCAATGTCGATCCTGGATGAATTGGGTCTCCTGAAAGTTGATTTCCTAGGATTGGCCACCCTAACCATCATGGCACGCGCATGCGAGCTGATTCGAGAACGCCACGGTGTTGACCTGAATCTGGATAATATCCCAATTGATGATCCAGAGACATATGAATTACTCGGACGCGGCGACACCGCCGGTGTTTTTCAAGTCGAGGGATCAGGCATGCGACGTTGGTTAATTGAGATGAAGCCCACCGAGCTGGCACATGTGGTTGCCATGGTTGCATTGTTCAGACCTGGCCCGATGGATTTTATTCCCGATTACATTGCTCGAATGCACGGGGACCAACCTGTAACCTACCGCCATCCAGCATTAGAGCCCATCTTTAAAGAGACATATGGCTATCCAGTCTATCAAGAACAATTGATGTTCGCGGTTATGGATTTAGCAGGGTACTCAGCCCCAGAAGCTGATGATTTACGCAAAGCCGTTGCCAAAAAGATAAAATCGAAACTGGTCAAGCATAAAGCAAAATTCGTCAAAGGAGCCGTAAAGAACGGCATATCCGAATCGATCGCACAAGATATTTTTACTGATTGGGAAGAGTTCGCCCGCTACGGTTTTAATAAAGCTCATGCAGCTGATTATGGCACAATCGCAGTCCAAACCGCCTACCTAAAAGCGCACTACTCCATCGAGTATATGACGGCCGTGCTTTCCGTCAACCAGAACGATACCAGCAAAGTTGCACTCTACGCTGCTGATTGCCGCCGTATGAGGATCACTGTTTCCCCTCCGGATATCAATGCGAGCGGTTGGGATTTCACTATTGAGGATCACCCAGATAGACCCTCACAGATCAGGTTTGGACTTGGAGCTGTTAAGAACGTGGGGCATGCCCCTGTAGATGCCATCCTCGAAGGGCGTTTAGATCAGCCTTTCACAGATCTGAATGAATTTACCCATCGTGTCGACCTGCGACATGTAGGACGTCGCGCTCTAGAGAGTCTTATAAGGGTCGGAGCACTCGATAAATTTGGTCCCCGTCTTTCCCTCCTTGAAGGTATTGACCTAGTCATTTCGGTGAGTGCATCCCATTTTCGCGCGAAAGATATGGGACAATTGAGCCTGTTTGGCGCTCAAGACGGTCTCGAAGACCAAATCATTTTACCTGCTACTTATACTGAGGTCAGCCAGCGCGAAATATTGAATTGGGAGCGTGAGCTGATCGGTCTATATGTATCTGACCACCCGCTTAATCCAGTTATTGATCAATTGACACAGGCAGTGACCCATTTCTCCGCTCAGCTGGCTGAGGCAGAAAATAATGAACGTGTATGCGTGGCAGGGATCGTTGTAAATGTACGCCCTTACCAGACCAAGAATGGCAAACCGATGGCGTTCGCAGCTATTGAAGACCTGCAAGGTACGGTTGAGCTGGTGATCTTCCCCAGAACTTGGACGCAGGTCGCTAATCTTCTTGTGTTCGATAAGATAATATTAGTTAACGGCCGGCTTGACTCGCAGGGAGCTGAACCAAAAGTGCTTGTGGATACTGTCTCGACAGATTTCACAATGGTCTTTTCACGTGAACCAAATCCGAGTCAACCCGATCCATTAGACGATCAGAATATCCCCCCTGCCTTTCTTGGTGATGAACTGTCTGATGCTAGCGCTGATGAGCTGGAGAATTCTCCAGCAATTAGTACAGAAGCAAATCCGAAATCATCACATCAGGACATAAATGAGACGACCGAGGATGGTCACATAACACCGCCACCCCCTGAACCTTTCCCAAACGATTGGGATTCTGCTCAGGAAGAACAGCCAATATCCGCTAAACCGGTCGACTCTCGTCAAGATCAAATTGAGAGTGGTTCTAATAATAATACCGGGGATCAATCTGCTAACAGAGATAATGGCCACGAAGAGAGAGCGGAAGTACCACCGGTTGAAAGTGATGTACAAATAGATTTGGCTGCATCAGAAGCAAAGGAATTGGATGTAGATGGTTCAAATCTTGGAGTTGAAATTCCGGAGGTGACTGCAGAAAACAACTCAACTCCCAAAAATACCCTGGATAACTTCCAACCCCAACTGAGTGAGACCGAAAATGTCTCTAGTTCATCAATTCCCCCCGCCATCTTAGGTGTGGATAATCTAGAACCCATATCCCCCATGAACCTACCGTCGGCATCCTATCTGGTTTCTCCACCTCGTTTTGTTGGGGCAGATTCTGGAGTAGTGCAAATGGTTACTCTGATGCTGCAATCTTCAGGTGACCGCACACGCGATGTACTTAGAATTAGACGTTTGCATGGGACGATCATGAGCTATCCTGGAAATGATCGTTTTGCTTTCCGAGTTTATGAGCGTAATCGCAGCTACCTGGTTGAATTTCCTAATTTCACAACAGGTGTGTGTCACGAGCTGATAACCCAGCTTAGATTATTGGTAGGCGCTGAGAATGTGATCGTGGAAACAATTACTTTCCAATAAATATACCATTCATTAATAAAACACTTCCGGTTGGGGAAATACCGGAAGTGTTTTTTACTATAACCATTTTGCACCAAATTTAATCGCTGGTCATGATGAGTAGAGGTTTCATTTCGAAGCTTTCATATTTTGGTCGTAGACGGGTTGTGTTGTAGAATTTCTCGACATTCACCAATTTCTTAGTGCTCGTAACTACATCGATGGGTACATTGCCGTAGCGACCGTTCTTCAGCACGACTAAGCGGCCGTGAAGTTTTTCCAATATCAAATCTAACGCTAGGTTGCCGTATGCCATGGGGACAATCGAGTTCGATCGCATCCGGATCACCACCACGGACCATGTATCCTAATTTCTGGTTGATGGTATTTATGGAGCGCCCATCATTATACATGGGCGAAATTTCTCTGAGCTTCTCCGAAACCAGGTCGCCGATGCCACCTAGTTTCTTGTGCCCATACGCATCTGTATACCGGTCCTGAAATACCATTTCATCACCTTCGAACATGGCGCCTTCCGATACCAAGACAATCGAATATTTGCTTGGATTGAGGTTGCGGTCATAAACTAGAAGCTCGGTAAGGTGGTTTATGTCAAACCGATATTCAGGGATCACACAGCGGTTAGCAGCCCCCGCCATTGTCGGCAGCAGGGCAGTGAACCCGGCATAACGACCGAATACCTCCAAAACCAGGATGCGTTCATGCGAACCTGCAGATGTCCGCAGACTGTTGGTCATCTGGATGGTACGGGTAACACAAGTACTGAAGCCGATACAGTAATCTGTTCCGGGCACGTCGTTATCCATTGTCTTTGGAATTCCAACCACCTTCACCCCCTCTTGAAATAGGCGTACGCCGTAGCTAAGCGTATCATCACCACCAATCGGGATTAAGAAATCCACACCTAAATAATCGAGGTTCTTTAATATCTCAGGGGTAAGATCGTTTACTTCGTCCGTATACGTTTCTTTCAAATGTGGCGGCACCTCGGCTTGTTTTACATGGCTGGGGCGGGTACGAGAGGTATGTAAGAATGTTCCGCCGGTACGCCCTGCCCGGTTGACGATCTCATCAGTCAATCGAATGTAATTATTGCTGTTATCCGCCTGCGGGTCACGGATGAGGTCTAGGATACCACCCCAACCACGACGCAATCCGATCACTTGATACCCCTCGCGCAGAGCACGGAAGGTGACTGCTCGAATTGCCGGATTCAACCCTGGTACATCACCACCTCCGGTAAGAATGGCAAGTGTGCCTTTGGTTTTTTTTACTGTTGCCATGATCCATCCTCCAATAAAGGTTTACGATTTCACTAAGTAACTGCCAAAATCTAATTGATTATCAATCACAAAATTCGATTTAGGCTATCACATTTATGGGTGCTAACTTCTTCATCAGCCCGCAGGATTGTACACCCATATTCTCCATCTAGCACGCACATCCATCTGGATGGCTGAAGCAGGATACTATTAGATCCAAGTAGGTTCTTCGTAGGTACCGAAAACCCCCTTCATTACCGCTATCATCTCACCTAGGGTCGCATAGGAGTGGACTGCTTCCATGATGAAAGGCATTGTATTTTCAGACCCTTGGCAAGCGATCCGCAATCGGTCTAATGCCTGACCAACCCTGCCTGCATCACGGGTCTCGCGCAACTGCTCGAGCCGCTGTACTTGTCTTTCGTACCCTGCGGGATCCATTTCAAGAATGGGGATTGTTATTGCTTTATCATCTTCGTACGCATTCACGCCCACAATATGGCGAATGCCCTGATCAACTTCGCGTTGGTGGCGGTAGGCCGAATCTGATATCTCGGTTTGGAAAAAACCCTTCTCAATTGCAGGTAGTTGACCACCAAGATCTTCGATCCTTTTGAAATATTCATGCGCCAGCTTTTCCATCTTATTGGTCAAGCTCTCTACATAGTATGAACCAGCGAGTGGGTCTACAGTATACGGGACACCCGATTCTTCAGCAATAATCTGTTGGGTGCGCAGCGCAATAGTCGCCGCGTGTTCAGAGGGAAGTGCCAACGCTTCATCCATACTGTTCGTGTGCAAGGATTGGGTCCCACCCAGTACGGCTGCCAATGCCTGTATGGCAACTCGCACAATATTGTTCTCGGGCTGCTGGGCTGTTAGCGATACACCGGCGGTTTGGGTATGGAAGCGCATCAGCCACGATCTCGGGTTTTTTGCCATGAAAGTATGTCGCAGCTCACGTGCCCAAATACGCCGCGCGGCCCGATATTTGGCAATCTCTTCAAAGAAGTCGTTATGTGCGTTGAAAAACAATGATAAGCGTGGTGTAAATTCATCGATATCCAATCCGCGTGCCAGTGCCCAGCGGATGTACTCAAAACCATCCGAAAGGGTAAAGGCCAGCTCCTGTACCGCTGTGGAGCCTGCCTCACGGATATGGTAGCCCGAGATGCTGATAGTGTTCCACTGGGGGAGATACTGCGAGCCGTACTCGATCGTGTCAACGACCAGGCGCATAGACGGCTCAGGTGGAAAGATATACTCTTTCTGAGCGATATATTCCTTTAAGATATCGTTCTGGAGCGTACCCCGCAGCTGGTCAGCCCGCACACCTCGTTTTTCAGCTGCGGCAATATACATCGCCCAAATAGGTGCCGCGGGCGAGTTGATTGTCATACTGGAAGATACTTTGTCAAGGGGGATGCCTTCGAGGAGGATCTCCATATCCATTAAAGAGGAGACTGCCACCCCACACTTGCCAAATTCCCCTAACGCTTCAGGTGCATCAGGGTCATACCCCATCAATGTCGGTAAATCGAAGGCGATTGACAGACCCGTTTGACCTTTATCTAACAGATACTTAAAACGAGCATTTGTCTCTTCTGCTATGCCAAAACCGGCAAACATGCGCATCGTCCATAGGCGGCTGCGGTACATGCTGGGATGGACACCTCTCGTGAACGGGTATTCGCCCGGGAAACCGATCTGTTCGTTGTAATCGATCTCATTGAGATCTAAAGGCGTATACAGCCGGTCGACTTTTTCCGATGATTGCGTGATGAATGATTCTTTCTGCTCTGGCCTCCGGGAAAGAGCAGGTTCGAGTGTGGCATGCTCCCATTGTTGCAGATCGCGTTGGATGCTCTCAATCTCTTTGGGATCATACATATGAATTCTCCTCATTTATGTGCTGGCGAAATATTGGTCGGGTGTAATTATTCATTGGTTTACGGCGAAGTTCATATCGATGTAGGGAGCATTATAATACAGCCCGTGATTCGTTGACGCAGGCGTACCAGCATGGTAGAATTCCTCGCTTGACCCCCGCCCCCATCGTCTAGCGGCCCAGGACGCGGCCCTCTCAAGGCCGAAACGGGGGTTCGATTCCCCCTGGGGGCATATTCATATAAGGCTGACAATCTGTCGGCCTTATGTATTTAATATTCGACTCAATTGCCCATCTTCACGAATGATGTAAATTAAACAATATATTTCGCCATGAAAGTTGCCAAGGTCAATCCCACATATCAATGCGATTACTGTTAGAATCATCGATAAATACTTTTGCGTAATCTTGATGGTAATAAATGACAATTTATCGGATTTGACAAGTGTAAATATAATGAGTAAGTTACCAAATCAAGATTTATTGATGCTTTCGACAAATTTCGTTATTGGGGATAGATGAAAGTATTTCGAGAAAAGGTAACCTTATGCGTGGATTAAAAGGAAAGCGAGTACTGATAACTGGGGGAGCCAGTGGTATTGGAGCGGCAACTGCGGAACGTTTCATTGAAGAAGGATCACGAGTTGCTGTGATCGATCGTGACCAACAGCAGCTCGATGGCTTCATGGTGCAGCATCCACGGCTTGACGGCGTGATCCACGCGGATGTTTCTAAGCCCGAAGCGGTGGCGAATGCCTTCAGGGTACTTGATGATCTGTTTGGCGGGCTCGATGTGCTCATCAACAATGCCGGGATTAGCCAACGCCACGCTTTTATGGAGATTACACCTGCGGAATGGCGCGATGTAATGGATGTCAACCTCAACGGCGTATTTTATGTTGCCCAACAAGCTGCTCGCCGCATGCTCAACTCTGATGGCGGGGTTATTCTGAATATGGGTTCGACCAATGGATTGATAGGCTATCATCACTACGCAGATTACAATGCTTCGAAGGCGGGTGTGATCGAATTGACCCGGTCGATGGCGCTGGAATTAGCCCCCAAAGTGCGGGTTAATGCAGTTTGCCCAGGATTTATCCTGACCCCGATGCAAGCCGCGGAATATAGCAGTGAGATGATCCGTGAATTCGAAAACAAGCTACCACTTCGAAAACTGGGCAGCCCCGAGGATGTAGCCGCTCTATTTGCCTTCCTGGCCTCGGATGAAGCAAGTTTTATAACCGGGCAGCATTTCGTGATCGATGGTGGCGAGATCGCTGGAGGTCTTGCAAGCCAACCTTAAGTTTACTTATACAACAAGAGCTCAAAACGCAATAATAATGGTACACCAACCGTAGGGCGATCCGTGATCCGGTGAATGGTCTGAGCGAAATAATTTTAGGGGGACAAATTGTGGAAATCGACCATTGCGGGGATAAGCGATACCTTGGAGGTCGCGGGCATGCGGGGTGATTGCGTAGAATTGTCCCGGTTTGTAGAATACATAGGTGAGTCCCGCTATATTCACCTAAATTCGGTGTGGTAACTTTGAGTGTCTCCGCCCTATTATTAGCTGATTCATGGAGAAAGGCCATATGAATGACCCGAAGCGCTTCCGAATAGCAGACTTGATTGTTTTCACTCTGGCGAATATGATGAATCTTATCATGGTGGTGATTTTCCTGTCGCGAGCTAGTGGCAGCAGCGATCATTTCACAATAACAGGATTGGTCTGGGGAATCTTTGTTCTCGCTCTGACTGGAGTGGTTGTGTTGAATATAAAAAATGGGCGGGAGTGGTGGACATACGTCCTGCCATCTATATTAATCGCATTCTTAGTCCTAGAAATTGTGCTCGATTACATCCTGAAAATCGAGTTCAGAACCACACGCCTGCTTGCACCCTATCTTTTGCTGTACTATGCAGCTATTTTTGGGATGATCGGTTACTCATTTCGAATTGGGAAGAAGTATGGGTTTATTACTTTGATAACATATTTCATCAATCAAATCGCCACATTTTATTCCTATACCCAAGTAGGACATGGATGACCAACCATTCTCTTTTAAAGCATTTGTGTGCGCTTGCTGCCATCAAAAGATCAATGCCTAAGGCTCTGCTAAAATTTCGATAGACTGTTGTGAATCTTCGATTCCCCTGTTGTTTTTTTATAATAACCAGCAAAGAATAGGATCCGATAATTTCCAAAAACCATTTCCACCTAGTTGAAACTATTCGCCAATTATGTCGGCTATAAAATTTAAACAAATCATCCATTCACATATCAGCCGCTACCCTATTTCCCAGGCTGAAGATCTTTATAAATTGTGCTACCAAGCTTCTTTGGGAAGCGAACATGCGGTCAAGGACAACGTCGCAGCACGCGATCGGTTATTTCGAGAACTTTCTGAGTTAGGGAATTCAACACCGGAGCAGCTTCTCGATGAGATTTCCGCTGATGGGGCAATCTTTCGTGTCCATTTGCGCCCTTATGTTGTTTCAGGTAGGGATCCAGAGTTGCTGTTGGAGGCCTTTATCCAAACCGCACGAAACTTCAAAGGAAGCACAAGTCGACTTCACCGAAATGTGTCTGCAATCGTAGAAATGGCCCAAAATTCAGAGATTCCTATCAAAGCTCAGGGAGTCAAATCGCTGCTTGATGAGATGCAGGCAGAAGGATACCCGTCAATCCACCATTCTCCAATATACATTCAAGCATACAATCCGCATTATCGCGTCATTGCCCGTCAATTTTTACCGCACGATTTGGGATTATCGAGAGATATTCCTTGAAACGCAGAAACACATCTTTGAAGGGATTTATTGTGACAAAGCGCGAACAATGAAAATTCGAGAACGAATATGCAGGCATCTTATATGAATCGGAACTGCTGATGCATCCACTTTCCTTTAGCTTTGTTACACGAGGTATCGATTTGTAGGAACTGCATAACAAGTGCAAACCAGCACCGACCATAGTACTCCTTTGCCTCGCCCCCTTATAAGTATACCGACATTCAGTCACTCATCATGTGTCGGATGTAATCCTCGTAAATTGCTAAGGCAATCGCATCATCCAACCATTTTGGATAAACGTTCTAAACTGGTGGCACATTCCAGTAATGAGGGCCCCGAATGGTGCACGCGCTCCCAAGTATTCAAGTGGGTTTAGATAACCGTGTATAGTCTCAGCTTTATCGGCACCGATTGTGTGGATACCTTGTTTGGTACTTGGCTACTGGGTTATTCATCGTCCAGTTGAAATACATCTTCAACAGATAATCCGAATACTTTGGCGATCTTTAGCGCTAGATAGGTAGAGGGGATGAATATTCCATTCTCGATCGTGTTTATCGTTTTGCGAGTTACACCAACCCTGTGAGCCAGCTCTTCTTGGGTCCAGTCATTCATTGCTCGATAAACTTTGATTTTATTGGATAGCTTTTTTCTGGTCATGATCTGGTCATGATGCTCGGTACTTTAAATAGAAAGCTGCTTTATAAGCACCTGCTCCGGTGATGATGGAAGTCAAGGCGACCATGACAGGATCACAAATCGGGTAGAAGAACCAGGCAATAGCAAAAAACATCGTCGTCCCGATGGCACCAAGGTAGGCCGCTTTCCAAGATTGTAGTTCCAACGTTTCAATTAGTTCGTTATACAAGGCTTCTTTGAGCAAGGGGTCTTGTTTGATCTTATTCCCAAGCCTGGCCGATTTCAGTGTGCAAAAAACCAAAAGGAGCAGGCTCAGCAGAAGCCCGATCAACACTGCTTGCCCGATTGGTTGAGTGTTAAGATCTTTGAGACGGAAGAAAAAGCGTGTGACCGAAAGCGTTATAAAACATACCGCCCCGACGAGGTACCATTCCAGGCACCGCATTCGATCTCTATCCAATGACTCTATTTTGGAGTTCATTTCTACCTCCTTCTTGATTTTGTATACGGGCAAATGTTACAAGTATTGCACATTTTGTAACATATACTGTATATATTATAACCCTAGGGTTACTTATTGTCAATATACATTTTTGGAATTGATTGAACTTCGGGAGAAATATGAAGCGACATAGCGCACGAATGATGTGCTAATACTCAACGATAATATTGATGCTCGAAGAGAACATACGACTTGCGTTGATGCTTATTTTCTGAGTATTCAGTGGCGAGATGAAACATTCGGCTCTGCATTAGCTCAAACGCGGATCCCCCAAAAAGAAGCACAGGCAACATAGATCAGCCGGCTTCCATTTCAAGTGCATATAAACTAAGGTCAACTGCTGGTTTCATGGCCGCAATTAAGGCGAAGTAGACCGAGGGTTAATAGGCATCTAGAAAACCTACCAGCGCCTTGGCGTTCTGCCAAAATTCTTTCTCCAGAACGATGGCGTTGCTGGAGGCGATCCCATCCCGCTAGATCCGTCCAAATTACCAATCGACTCCACGGGTGTAGGCGTGCTCAACCAACCGGTAGCGCACTTGGCGATTTGCTTTATCGTCAATATTGGCCGCCTCGAATGCCCACGTCAGCAACCAAGCCAGCTCGATATTATGTCCGTATGATGTTGTATCGACCGAAATTTCCGGTGATTCCGCTTGACGTTCAGCATTCCATGTTCGGTGGATTGAATGCTTTGTCAAATTGGTTACGCCCGCTGCCGTTATGTGGGTCAAGCATGTGATCAACGATGATGTCTATGACTTCAGCGAGCTTGCGGCGGTGGATCTCTTGTTTGGTTGCTGCGTACAAAACCGTGAAAGCCTCCATAGTATGCATGTGGCTGTCCAAGCCTTTACGGTCGCCAGCATAAAACCCGCCGGGCGCTACAGTCCAATCACGCTCGAGATTCTCATAATATCTCCCCCGTAGAGCGTGTCTGCACAATATTTCTGCAGTAAATCAAAGGTCCAGTGGGCGAGCGCTGAACTACGCTCTTCACCTGCCCCAAGGGTATATTCGGACAAAGCATAAATAGCAAATACCTGCCCGTACAGCACCTTACCGTCGCCGATTAAGGTACCATCTCGTTCGATTTTCCAATACCATCCTTCATTATCATTATCCCAAAAGTACTGGATCAAGAAGTCTACACCTTTGCGAGCCAGTTCGATGAATTCGGATCACTCGGGGTATCTACGCGACAGCGTGGAAAACCACCACACCAGGTGCACTTGAGTGTTGAGGTACTTCTCTGGGTTCGGCAGCAGTCGGTCTTGTGAGTCGAAGTTAGTCAGAAAGCCCCCGTGCTCGTCATCCCAGCTGCGTTCTAACCAGAACAGAATTATCCCATTCTGCAGCTGCTCATTGATGGTATTTAGGTAATTTTGCATGGTATTTGGGGACGTCATAGCGGCTTTTCCAGTTCGTGATGTAACTCTATTCTAACCGCGGCTCGGCGATGAATGTATATGATTATAAACGTCAGCAACTTTTTCAGTTAGGAATGGGGTAGCGAGATGTATAATCTTTATATACCGTTGTTAACCGTACTTGTTTTACCTGGCATGCATCCTAGGTATACTAGATCAGTTAAGACAATATGCCGCTACAACACGTCAGCCAGATCCACACGTCACCAGGCTTGATCGATTTCGGAATCGGGCAGCCGGGTTTTAACTTGCTTCCACTAGAAGAAATCCGGCAAGCTGCTGATCGCGCCTTATCCAAAGGTAATGAAGCGTGTCTGAACTATGGTTTCGAACAAGGCGCTGAAAACCTGCGCGCCTGCCTGGCCTCATTTCTCAGCCAGCAGTATAAAATACCAGTCGATTTGCGAGAACTATTCATCACTAACGGCGTCTCGATTGCGCTTGATCTCCTTTGTACGCTTTATACCAAACCGGGGGATACGATCTTTGTTGAAGAACCAACCTACTACTTGGCGCTGAAGATATTCTCAGACCATCGGCTTAATATTGTCAGCGTGGCTACGGATGAAAATGGTTTGATTGATGCGGATTTACGGGAAAAGCTCAACCTTCACCAGCCGGTGTTCCTGTATACCATACCTGCATTTCAAAACCCTACCGGAACCACGTTGTCAAGCTCCCGCAGGGAAATCATCATCGGATTGGCGCAGCGGCATGGCTTTTATATTATCGCCGACGAGGTATACCAGCTGTTAGCGTTTGGCAAAGAACCCCCTCTCCCACTAGTATCATTCCTGGATTCGGAACACGTCATCGCCCTAGGTTCTTTTTCGAAAATCCTCGCACCAGGCTTGCGCCTTGGTTGGATGCATGCGCCACCACAAGTGATGGACCAGCTGATATCTTGTGGCTTGCTGGAAAGTGGGGGGGATTAAACCCCTTTACTTCAAGTATTGTGAGCGTTTTCATCGAGAGCGGATGGTTATTTGAGAACATTATCCGGCTGAGAGAAGAATTCCAGCATAGAAAAACCAGCTTGGTGAATGAGCTATCAAAGCAGCTTGGAGGAGCGGTAAGTTTCACGGAACCTGAGGGGGGATACTTTTTATGGTTAGCATTTGCAGAATCGATTAATATGAAAGAACTACGCAGTCAGGCAGGGAAATTCGCTGTTTCCTGGCTTCCAGGTCGCGTGTTTGCCCCATCAGACCGATATATGAATTACGGACGGTTTTGTTTTGCCCATTACGGCAGCGAGACCCTGACGCAAGGGGTGAGCAGATTGGCATCGTTAGTTCATGATTACAATAACTCAATACGCAAATGATAGCCTATCTTTGCTTTGATTGTGGTGATAGAATTCGCCCCCAATTGTAGAATTATGTGCGGAGGATATCATCGTGAGAAATCGGTTTAATGAAACATAGGAAATGATCGAATGACTTCTACTTCAGGTTCAACTAATCGCCCGAATATTATGCAACGCATCATTGGGCCACCGATTGAGACAGCCGCAGCACCTCACCAGGCGATTGGCAAATTACCAGCCTTAGCCATATTTGCATCTGATGCGTTATCATCAGTTGCCTATGCCACCGAGGAGATACTACTCATTCTGGCAATATCCGGGAGCCTTTTTTTTGGTCTCTCGATTCCGATCGCGGTCGCGATCGCAGTTCTCCTAGTCATACTAACAATCTCTTACCGCCAAACAATCTTTGCTTACCCAACTGGTGGCGGTGCATATATTGTCTCACGCGAAAATCTGGGGGAGCTAGCTGCAAAGATTGCTGGTGCAGCACTAATGACTGATTACATCCTAACCGTCGCAGTCAGCATTTCCTCGGGAGTGGCTCAAATTTCCTCTGCTTTCCCCATATTAGATCCATATCGGGTGTATCTAGCAGTCTTGGTAATTATCATCATGACAGTAATCAACATGCGTGGGATAAAGGAATCCAGTACAACGTTTGCGATCCCCACGTATTTCTTTTTGATAACTGCAATGCTAATGCTAGGCACTGGTTTTATTAGATGGATAACGGGCACTTTGGATGATGTAACTGGCGTCGAGATGGTTAGCTCATTTAGCCAACCGATCACATTGTTCTTACTATTACGGGCGTTCAGCAGCGGTTGTACAGCCTTGACGGGTGTGGAGGCGATCTCTAATGGGATTTCGGCTTTCAAGCCGCCACGGGCGAAGAATGCGGCTCAGACCATGCTCGCCATGAGCTCAATCCTAGCGGTATTATTCATCGGCATAACTTTGCTGGCTCATGAAATTAATGCTATGCCCAGCGAAACAGAAACTGTGATCTCGCAGATTGCCCGGACTGTGTTTGGAACCGGATTCTTTTATGTCATTGCCATGGCGGCTACTACGACTATCCTCATCATGGCAGCCAACACTAGCTTCGCTGATTTTCCCCGACTAGCCGCATTGCAGGCTGCCGATGGTGTATTACCCCGCCAATTAACTTACCGTGGAAGCAGACTGGTATTCTCTTGGGGAATTGTCGGCCTAGCTGGCTTAGCCTCACTTCTGGTCGTAGTTTTCAACGCATCTGTGTCGGCGCTGATCCCGCTATACGCTGTTGGTGTGTTTTTGAGTTTTACTCTGTCGCAGTCTGGGATGGTTATCCACTGGCGGCAGATCAGCAAATTAGCTCACCAGGACGAACCGGTAGACGATAACACATTGATACGCTATGATCCCCGCTGGCGTTTGAAGCAGATCATCAACATCATCGGGGCAATTGCGACTGGAGTAGTTACTTTGATCTTCGCCGTAACGAAGTTTTCGCAAGGCGCATGGTTTATTTTGATATTAATCCCGCTACTGGTATGGGCTTTTTCACGCACACACCACCATTATCAGACCGTGGCAAAGCAGCTGAGTTTAGGTGGTTTAGATATCAAGCCGCATGCCAGCCCGATGTTCACAATATTATTAGTTGATAACGTACATGCCGGGACCCTTCGTTTAGTAAACTTTGCTGAATCGCTTGGCCACCCCTGGGAGGCGATACATATCGCGGTTAATCCTGAAAAAGTCGCTAATATACTTACGCGGTGGGATGAGCGGATAGGGATCGGTGAACTGCTCATTTTGCCTTCACCTTATCGCTCGCTCGCGGAGCCGCTGCGAGAATACATTCATCAGCGGCAAGCCGAGCTCCCGGGTGCATTCATCCATGTGATTGTTGGCCAACTGGCGATGACAACTTATTGGGAACAAGCGCTGCACAACAATACGAATCTCTTCCTAGATTTACTAGTCCGTGACATGGATCGCGTTGTGGTTACGAGTGTCCCATATCAGGTTGCACTGCGGGAACAATACGCTGCCCGTTTGCAAGTTGAGATTTCGGACAGCATTCCAGATGAATCATTAGCAATTGAGCCTGCTGAAGCGGAGGATGATGAGCAGGACCCAAGTATTGAATCAATAGAAGATCGAGATATTTAGTCCCGGACAAGATATAGACCACGCGATGGGTATCACCTCACACCTTCATCGAAGTTTTCGAAAAAGTGGGGAACTCAGGGTGTTATCTGCATGTTTACCGTATAGTTATCTATTACTCGCGGAACCGGAACACTTTGTCAATCATAATAATGCTAATCCTAATCAAGATCAGCGCGCCAATCAGGCTCTAGGAAATATCCATCTCATTGATGAACAAAACACCGATGGGGATGGAGCAGAAGAAAGCCAGGCTTTGAGGACGACTTGCCAAATTTTGCCGCGAAAAATCAATGCTGACCGGCTGGAGAGACCTCCTGCATGTCCGATGGTGATGAATAATAGACTAGCGATGAGAGTCTGAAATTGGTGGGGCTAACGTATCCAGCCTGGTAGCAGAACCTCTGCTATGCCTTGAACAGGGTCGCCAAGGAGGAGAGCTACGGCGTGTGAAGGCAGCGAAATTAGAAAGCCAATGTTTGTTTATAAAACCTGGCAGAGGCGGTCATTGTGTGACAGTCAATAAATCCTCAACAGCCTCTGAGAGTTTTATATAAACATCATCACTAGCGGGAGGCCGCTAGATACGGCCTCCCGCGAACTCATCCAGTTTATTCCATTGCCCGGTCGATTTGCTCGAAATCCACCAGGGTTATAATTGCCGATCTAGTGAGGCTAGCCGAAGAGACCTCCCAAAGCGGCAGCGCCAAAGCCCAACATCCCCAGGACAATTCCCGCGAGGGCAGTGATCACAAACAGTGCGATCCAACCCAGGATGACGGTGACGATGGTCTGCACCCATTCCAGGTCCAGTGCTTCCTTGGCGGCCATAAACCAAGCGACAATCGTTGCTATTGCCGCGATCACCATAACAGGTGCCAAAACGCAGGAAAGTGTAGTGGACAATGCGGATAGTATGCCGAGAACACCTATAACCTGCCAGACATAGGCCAGGCCCAAGGTCCGCACCAGTTCGTCAAAGGAAACTTCTGCCTTAAACACGGTGCGCCCCACCCAGTTGATGACCAGAGCACCAACGGCGAAACCGATCACTGCAAAGATCGTCCCCACAATGGCTCCGACCAGCCAGTTCACAAAGTTGCCAGATGCAAAAGATCCGAGTTGGCTAAGGAATGCGACCACTACTACTATTATCCAGGCTGTCTGGGTGAAGCTGGTATCCTGCTCTACCTCGGCATAAACCCCTTTGCGGAACGTGAATGCACCAATGATTCGTTGGGATAACATGATTCAATCTCCTTGAATAAAAATAGAATTGGGTTATGTGGACAATGTGTTCTATCTATTATCTCTATATATCTGACCTCCTTATAACTTCAAGGGCGGAAGGGCAATCTTCCATCACTACACTATATACCATATACCAATATCTGTTTCTGCGCTATATGTTTTGTTGTTAACTCGTCAGATATGCTCGAAAAAATTTCACCGATTGTGACAATGCCACCGGTCATCACGGCTTATCTAAGCAGTCCACATTGCCAATCGTAACAGTCATCATATCGAATTAATCAAGCAGCCATTATCGGGTTTGTACTTCGGCGGAGACGGGTAACCACGCAAGCGCGGCGAGGGCGGGGGTAATTGGCAATGTTACACACTGCTTAGGAGTGTTTGCTTCGCAAAACTACACTCCTATAAACAACTCAACAGAAATTGCGAGGAATTGAGTGAAAACTTAGGATATGCACCTGTGCCCGGTTTCAGGTCTTATTATTGACCTCTTCCTACTTTTTCTCTCTTCAACGATGTATAGTGAAACATAGAAGTTTCGTTCCCTGACCGCCTCGGCGCGGATTTCCTTATCTCGCGCTCCCTTCCACCGTGGACGTTTGCACCCACAGATCAACTTCTAGCGATCCCCATCAGTTGCACTATAATTATGGAGTTTTACGAAGGGAAACTCCCAAGCAACGCTTTAGCGTTGCCAGCTCCCGAGCAATGCGTCAGCATTGCCATACGCCGATCGTGCAAAAATCAAGCGGCTGTATTCCGGTAAAGTTTATCGCATCATTTCTTGTATCTTGCGCTCCTCCTCCAAACACCCCTCGCATACTGCAATCCTCTCCTCCCGTAAATCATCTTCAGGACCAACTCTGCACCAATATCACCGCCACTGCCATCTCCCCGCAGTCGCACTTGAACCTGATCTCCAACCGCCTTCTTTTTTGATTCTTTCTCCTAAGCCTTCTACACCTGCTGCAGGTCGTTTTTGTCCCATCTACATAAATCGCGCCACATTCATTGCAAGGTTCTGCATATTTAATTGTCATAACACTTTATTAGATGAATTTATATCCCCATGGAGTTTTGCGTTGATCCGCAGGCACTGAGTGCAAAACTCCCAAGCAACACGTTAGCATTGCCAGGTGTCGCAAATTTAATTCCCATTGTTCATAACTCCCACCCATAACTTTAATTTATTTCATGTCCTCTGCTTCTACTGAAAAATTTCAATTATTATCTGGTGGATGTTTATAACCGATGCCGTTAGGCTCAGCCATAAACTCCAAATGACAGAACAGACGTTAAGCTGGTTTATCATAGTTGTCTCCCTCGTCCTTTCTACTCCTGGATAGGCGCTCGCCAGTTTCTCAAGGCAGTCCACGATTTCAGCCGTACTCGCCACGCGCAATTTCCTCCCGCATGAGTGCCAGGGCGGCCAATCCCGTGGCTGGTTTATCCTTGCGGCAGAAGCGGCAGCCCTGCGGTCCGGCGCGGGCATACAGCTCCAGGATGCCGGGGATGTTCTTGGGGTTCCAGCGGTGCATCTGCCAGTGCTCCAAGCGTCGCCTGCCAAAGTTCCAGGTCCTTAACTTCCTCAGCGATCGCCGCCCGCTGGGCCTGGTTGGGGCGCAGTCCCAAAATGGCGTAGTAAGCCCTGACCGCCTCCTTTTTCAGATTTCCGGAATCGAGTCCAGTTTTCCGGAATTGTGCCTCTCTTAATACCTCCTCTTGATTAATATTTAAATTATTAATATTATTTAAAGGCTTTAAAGAGAGGGCGGGAATCCGGTTTTCTGGACTGGGCAGGGGGTTTCCGTCCAGATTTCTGGATTCCAGGCGTGTTTGTGCTGAGATTTCGGGCTGCTGCCCGTTTTCAATCCAGTTTTCCGGACCGGACGATGGCTTATCGTCCAGTTTTCTGGACTTGAGTCCAGTTTCTTGGTCCAGTTTTTCGGAATAGTCCGGATTATTGGATTCGATCCCATTACCCCGGTCCAGATTTTTGGATTCGAGTCCGGATAATTGGTCCAGATTTTCGGAATAGTCCGGTTTATTGGATTCGATCCCATTACCCCGGTCCAGCTTATTGGATTGGAGTCCGGATAATTGGTCCAGATTTTCGGAATAGTCCGGATTATTGGATTCGAATTCCCAGAATTCCTGGTCCAGATTTTTGGATTCCGGAGTCCGGATAATTGGTCCAGATTTTTGGAATAGTCCGTATTATTGGATTCGATTCCATTACCCCGGTCCAGTTTATTGATTTGGAGTCCGGATAATTGGTCTACTTTCTTGGACTGATCCAGATTTCCTGATTGGAGTCCAGTTTCCTGGTCCAGTTTTTCAGCATCCAGGACGCCCGGTAAAGAGAACACCAGCATACGGCGCGCCGCAAAGCGCCAGTCGATCAGCTCCGCCCGGCGCAGCGCGGTCAGATGTGTGTACAGTGCCGAACGCGACTTGCCCGTATATGCCTCCGTCTCTGCTATGCTGACCGGCGCGCTCTCGGCCTGGTCGCCGACCAGCAGCCTGAGCTGCATCCAGGTGTAGAAGATGGCCGGGGTTAGCGCGGGGTGCTGCAGCAGGTGCGCGGGGACAAAGACCCCCGGTTGGTTTTGGATGGATTCGTTCATCGCGCCTCCATTGATGGGATGGAAAAAGGGTTGGGCAGGGCTAAAAATACCGGCTGTGCGTACAATTGTCGCGGCTGACGTTTTGTCTCGGGAGTATTCTTGTGCTTGCTCAAAATACATTGCAATTCTGCTACCGCTCCTAAAACGCTGCAGGCACGGAAGGATTCCCTGGAATAGAAAACTCCAGGCAGAACTTCGTTCCGTATACCGTCCCAGTCTGTTAACCGCCACCGGCGTGGATCTGCCGCCTGCCTGCGTCGAGGGGTACGCCTCCACTGAGCATTCGGTTCCACGCCGGTGATGTGTCCTTAGGATACCAGAAAAACTAAATTAGCACAAGTGTTCTAGATGATGAGTTTTAATATTTTAAGGTTTCGCCTGAGCTTACCCGCCCATCGATCCCCCTTCTCCATCAACTTGCTCAGAAGGAAATGAGTGTTCTCAACTCCCGGCAAATCCGCAATCGTCCGCGCCCGGAGTAGGGGCTACTGTCCTTCCACCACCCCCCATAACTGCACCGCACCCGAATGGATGTACGTGGTGAGTATGCGTCCATCGGGCGAGAACGCGAGCCCGGTAGGGCTGGAGGCCGGCAGTGATGCCAGCTCTTTCCAGCTTTGCGTTTCCCATAAGACCACATTGTCGCCGAAAGACGCTGCCAGGATCTGCCCATCAGGTGAGAAAGCCGGGTACGCGTACCAGAGGCTGTCGGCGTCTTTTGCCAGGGTTTTAATCCATTTGAAGGTTGCCGCATCAAATATATTCAGCTCCCCATTTTCCGAACCAGCGCCGGTTTCCAACAGTGCGGCGATGAACCGGCCGTCGGGCGAGAATGAAAACCCGACCCAATCGTACAGGGTGCGATCGAGCTGGCCACTGTCCACCGACCAGAAGGAGAACAGGTCTTGAAAGACGTTGTACATTTTGGCGGCCACGTGCTGGCCCTGAGGCGAGAAAGAAACCCCGTAAATATCACCTGGGGCTATCAGGGTATGAATCACCGTGCCGCTGGTCAGGTCAGATAAGATCAGGGTGACTCCCTGGTCCTGCTCGCGCCGGGTGAGTGCCGCTATGCGCCAGTCGGGCGAGATGGCACCCAAAATGCCGCTGAAGTGCTGCAACTCGCGGCCGGTGCTGACATCCCACAGAATGAGGCTGTCGTTCTGGGCATCCCAACCCTGAGCGCCGGAGGCCGAACTCGAGCCATCGGGAGAGAAGGCCAGGTACGAGATGATCCGCGGGTCGACGTGCCCGCTGAGTGTAAACAGCTCCTGCCCGCTGGCAAGATCCCAAATTTTGACGTGGTTGTTGCCGAACAGGCCAGCGGCTATCCGGCGGCTGTCGGGCGAGAAGGCTACCACGCTGGCGCTTTGCTCCGGAAGCACTGCCACCGGTTTTATCTTTGATACATTTTGCGGGCTGATGCGGACCAGGTTCGTCGGGAGAAACGGGGCGCTAGTGCTGGTAGGAGCGCTGGTTTGGGTAGCAGCTATGGGGCTGGCAGACGGGAGACCGGTGGGCAGAGGTGTTGCCATGAGAGTTGGCATGGTCGTTAGGATGGGAGAGGTGGGCGCCGGGCTAGTGTTTGTAATGGGGGATGAAGTGGTACTTTGCACGCCGGGTGGAGTATTTACTGTTTCCCTGGCGAGATTACAGGCGAGGCTAGGGAGAATGGCGCCAAAGAGGAAAACCAAGAGTAGTATGCGGCTCTTTTTCATAGATGCCTCACTTTAAATTCCCTAGCAAAGCCCCCACAGATAACCTGCGCGGACCCGGCCAGGGTGATGGCTACAGCTCAGCCTGAACCAGCTCTACTGGCTCCCCCATATACTTCGCTGCCTTCGGCCGCAGAACCAATTCTCATTCGTTGTATTACTGGAGGTTCCACAAACATATCAGCATCAGCGCCAACGGGTAAATTACTTATGGAGAAATGCATCTTTCATCAGCAAACTCAATAATTTATGCTTCACATACCCAATAATGATGAAGTGGAGTCAACTCTGTAGGTGTTTTTTCGTAGAGAACTACATCTTATTGCTCAAGTTGCTGGCCATATACCTCACACAATGGGAGACCAACCTTGCCAGGTATAGGATACTCGTAGAACGAGAGCATCTGGTTGCGGGTGATATCGAGATACCAGGAAATATGACTACCAGATCGCTTAGCCATAGTAATGAGTATACAACGACTTTTGTAATTACGTTATTAATTCGTGGCTCTTGGCAACTCAAACATACTGCCTTTCGCAACTTGCGAAAGGTCTAAGAACATTCTATCAAGCTTAAATATATGATTTGACCTACATATGGGAAAATGCCCTAAAATGGCGATTATCGCTCCGCAGAGAAACTGCGAGTCAAACTCATTTGTCTATCAATCTATAGAAGTACGTGCCTGACTGCAAGACACTCTCACTTTGTCTGAGAAATGATGCTATTGGACAGGAATATACGCACTAGGCTCACTTCCTGGCGTTTTGCGCATCAAACCATCTCACCAAAAATGTGCACATCTTCAAATTCGTACTGGAAGCGGTTCAGCGTTGGCTCTAACACCCTCGAGCTCAGCGGCGCAGCCAACAATCTTCAAAAGAGTGTCGCCCCAGGCTGCGTCCGCTCCAGCGAGCGAGTTGTTCGGCGGCCTGAGTGCTTCCTACCAGATATACGGAAGCAGCCGGTACTTGACTTTCTGGCAGTATTCCTCGTACCCGGTGAGATTATGCCGCAATAGCTGCTCCTCGTTGTTGATCCTTGCTGCGAGCACGACAGTCAAGAACAGGGTGGGAATGAGCGCCCAATACGACCCTAGGGCAAGGGGAGTAAGGGTGAATATGACACTGACCGCCAAGTACATAGGATGGCGAACAATGGCGTAAGGGCCTGTACTGATTGCGACTTGGTTGTCTTGAATTTCGACCACCCGCGAAGCATAGCGGTTCTCTTTGATTGTGAGGACAAATAGTAGGTATCCCAGCAAGATGATGACGTCAGCTAGCAACACGAGGGTGGACGGGACGGTCGACCAAGCATACCTCCGGTCGAAGCCAGGGATGAGATACACTGTTAGGAGAACGAGGCTCGACACCGCAATGATTATCTTCTGGGGCGCCTCCCTCTCCCGCGTTCTCATCCGTCGCTCAAGGAGATCCGGATCCTTGATGAAGAGAACGACGCCGACGATGGCTACGGGGACGAAAAGCAGGCCAATGTACAGCCATGCTTCCCAGAATCTCAAGGTTCCAGCAGGAAGGAACAGCATGCACCCGATAAGGATGAAAATTGCCAGGAAGCGTGCAAGGGTCATAGAGAGCAATGCAGTTCGAGAGAGATGCGTGGGATTCATTCGTCAATCCTTAGGCGACCACAATTTAGCTGCAGCACCGCCGCCGCCGCAGAACGGTTGCGTTACTTGCCGGGGGCGGGTGTGGACAATGCTTATTATACAGAAAATGCCCTAGCGTAGAATCAACTCCTTTAGCGGGACGCATCCTGACCTGCCCCCAAGAATATGTACCACTCTTTATGTTAGTCCCAGAGTGGCAATAATCAGCGGATCGCCCAGCGTAGAAGCTTGTATTGTCTCAGATACCGGCGAACGATACACCAGAGCGATGTATGAGCTGACGCGATTATTGTCCCTACTTCAAATTTTAATTTTCTTGCCTTCCAACCTGGCAGAATTGGGTACACAAGATTATCCCGCCAGCAGAACCTCCTTGATTGTTGCGCTGTATGCTGCACTTTCCGGATCTCCAGTCAAGAAATCAATCTTCTCTGGGTTGTCTACTCCTAAGCCCAGATCAACAGCTCTGGCGATTTGTTCTTGCTGAAATATCTTTCCCCTGCCAACTTCCGTCTTGCAACCAAAGTAGCGTAAAAGAGCAATACCAACCGCGTCGAGAGCTATTCGATCTGTACCAGCTAAAATCACTTCAGGGGACACATGCTCGCCCTCATCCGGTCCGCCAGAAATAAACGCTTCGACACCATCTAAAACGACCAGCGCCGGTGTGTAGGCAGCGTTTATTTCAGCGATCATCCTTCGCTGGTGAGAGGAAGAATGCAGCTCCTGCATAAAATCATGAACCTCTTGCGCATACCGCTTAGCAACCATCCCCACGGAATTCTTCAGCGACATGGTGAAATGCCCTCCGTACCTATGGGTTTTCAAACAGCACGTCTGTACGATCGCCTCCGCTTCGAGACACGGGCGCGCAAATGGGAAACCTTTTTCCCAGTGACTGCCTGGTGCCTGGATCATCACCCAATCTTGAGGCTTCAACTCATCAAAGACTAGAGTGTCAAAACCCAATTCATCTGCCAGCCTGAAAACGCCGATCTTATCCATAACCTGGCGCGTATCTCCCATACCACTCCGGTCACCAACCACAATCCCCTTTGCGCCCATCTCTTTGAGTGCCATCACGAGCGCGATGAGGACCTCCGGGTGGGTGGAGCCTGGCGCCGGGTCGGAGCTGTTGAAATTCGGCTTTAGGAAAACACGTTTCCCTGCAACAGGATTGATCCCTAACAGGTCAATCGCTTTGCGTACACCTTCAACCCGATCATTCGTTTTGACAAAAGCTAACCTGGCTATGCCATTGTCTACCGATTCGATTGGTGTAGCAGTAGGAGCAGTATTTGTCTCAGTTGGCTTTATTTGTTCTAGAGTGGACGTAGTTGTCGGCACCATATCCTGGGTAAGCATTGGAATTTCAAGAGTGTCGGTTGGAGAGATTAATGTCTCTTGAGGTATCTCTGCCTTTGAACATCCTTCCAGGAGTGAAGTCAGAGCAGTCGCTCCACCCAAGGCTGTGGTAATGCGCAGAAAGGCTCTTCTACTCAAAAATGAATTGGAACCCGGCTTTGCCACTATTCACTTCCTTCCGGACATACATATCCGTGCAAACAGTAAGTTTCGTCTTTACGATAGCAGAGATCATAACGCGTTTTATTGCACTTCTTCCTTCTGCTCAAGGGTATTGCCATGTTTCCCACATGGTGTCAGCCCTCATTTCCCATGATTGGGATAGCTATCTAGCAAGAACATCTGGTTATGATTTCAAGAAACCAGTCATATTTATCCTCCATAAGTTAATACTACGGGATTTATTCCGCCAGGTCAATTTGCTGTTGTGTGGTGTCCACGACACTGCACAAAACATTGTTGATTTTTGTTAGCCCGTATGCAATAATGATGGTATTGGGTACTATATCTATATCATGGCTAGTATTTGTTTGTATATTAGGTCATATTGGAGATATTGCATTAAGAGATTTGGTTGTCAACCCGTTAAGCAGACAAGGATAGCCATGAGGTACCGCGGCGATGATCGAGTTCGGTGACCATGTACGGGTCAAGTCCTCGCCCGATACCGAGGAGGCGGGAGTCGCTGGCCTGGAGGGGGACGTATACGGTTTCACCACTCCTTCGAGCACTGGGGTCAAGGTCCTTGGCGGTGCCCCGGATGACTACGCACTCAACGTGTACATCGAAGGATACAAAGGCGAGCTCTGGCTGCGGCCCGAGTTGTTGGAGTTCCTTGACCACAATGTCGGGTGGGAAATAGGGATTGGCAACCTCAAGGCTATTCGCCAGGCTGACGGCACGTGGCTGGAGACGACTGTGAAGCCTGACTCGCTCCTGCGCCGCCTTCTCAGCTTGTTCAAGAAATGAAACATAACAAGCGGCTGCTGGCCAACACGCGTGTGGAGCTGACGCGGTGAAGATCATGGGGGGAACAATGGGACACGTAATGTAGACTTGCAAGGTTGGCGTCTAAACGCAGGTGACCCAGGGCAGGACTTCATTTTCCCGAGCTACAACCTCCAACCAGGCCAGTCCTGTCGTGTATACCAATGAGTACCACCCCGAATCATGCGGGGTCAGCTTTGGCAGCGGTACAGCTTTATGGAACAACAGTGGGGATTGCGGGTATCTGTATAACAATGAAGGTGGTCTTGAAGACGAGTACTGCTATTAAAGCAGTGTTTTTACTATCGGGAGTGAGGGATTACAGAAATGGAAAAAGGTGACAAGATGGATAAAAGGGCAATCGCAAAAGTCACCTGTTTGATAATTATTCTTCTTATAGCACTATTAGCAATCGCAGCATTTTTTTATCTGGTTTATGGATTGATAATGGCCTGGTACACGCTGTAGGAAAGAGATTGGGTTATCAACCAGTTGGGCGGTTGTTATCAATCCATCTTATTGAGATAAAAAACTTCAATGAAACTACTAAGAGGAATCCAGGATGATGTGAGCTTCATAAAATCACATACCTTGCAACCCCAATGGTATAAGGTGCTAAAGGTATTTATCGTTGTGGGCGTTTTAGTAGGCTATTATTATTGGTTTGGGGTAATGAAAACTGTAATTTTCTTTACTGTTTTTATGGTCCTGATGATTCTTGTTCACCTTGTTTATCGGGCCAAAACAAACAAGTTTCGACAAAGTTGGCTTGATTTCACTGTCGTAGAATCTGATGATGGAATAAAAGCCAATAGCATCGGTAAATTCTATTATTCGGCAATTGTTCTTAACGCCATCTTTTCAGTCATTGTTAGCCAGATGTTTCCAGGTTGATCACGATGAGCGAGCAATTAATTTATTATGAGAAAGTTTTTTCTAAAAGGACAGAATTTCTTTTTATCACACTAACCATGCTGTTCTTTTTTCTCTTCGTCTGGCGTGTAATTGCTAGTAGTTTTGATTTCCTTGCGAGTGTTTTTCTTGTCTTTTTCTGTTTCTTCCTTTTTTATTCGATAAATTACAAAACACTAATTATTCGTCTTACATCGGATTCTCTGAAGCTATCATTTGGTATGATTGGATGGGTAATTCCACTGAATAATGTTAGCGATTGTAAACTCGATGACAATTTGCCGATACTAACGAAATATGGTGGAGCAGGAATACACTTCATGGTATTTCGCAAGAGATACCGCGCCTCTTTCAATTTCTTGGAGCACCCCAGGGTTGTAATTGAGTTAAAGAAAAAGGCAGGATTGGTGAGAGATATATCATTCTCAACCTGTCATCCAAATGAGCTAACACAACTAATCCAGGGAGCCATATCTGCGAATGAACCGCCTAACCCTGGCCCAAATTGACCGCTGCTGGGCAGAGTAGGAAAGCGGCTCGATTTTTAGCAATTCAACCTGGGCAAACAGGTTTTGGGTTCGCAACGCAGCGGCAGCTTAGCCTCTTTTTGTACCGCTTAAGAAAAACGTCATGAACTCAGTACCGGAAATCAGTCGGTGGCAGGAAGGTCAAGTCGATTGCACGAAGGGACACTTCGAGTTAACATACGGCTCGGTCGAGGATGGTGACTGGTGGGATTAGATCCCTGTAGCCGTAGTAGGGCCCCCAGAAGCTGTTATTGCGACAGTTCAGTTTCTCATCGAGTCCAGTGATCCGCTGTATGCTGATATTGTCAGGGATGTCACAAGCTCGATTCAGTCTATCCTGATCAACAAAAGAATAGTGCTTGACCCTTGGGAGTATGCACAATACCACTGCAGTACGATGTCGAATATCTACTCCAAGGTTCATTGGTCATTCTGCGAACCAAGAAACATAGGTCAAGTCAAGGGATGGCTGACTCGGCTTCGCCAATGGGGTTTGGAGTTTATCTGGGGGCAGAGCACTGATCACTGACCACGAGCTAGAGGCAACATTAGACGATGTGGCACGAAACTTATCCCAGGTTTATTCTGATCCCGAAGATTGGGAAGATTGGGCACTATATTTCTTCGAGGTTATGGAGAAAGCAGCTGTTGAGAACAGGCGTAAAGACGCATTTTGAGAAGATGATAAAGAAGTTATCTCATGATCTAGCTAGGAGGGTTAATCTTGGCGCATGGTGAGACAAGCGATATAAAAGGCCGCCACGAGGGTGGGCCCCGCGGCGGCTAATAGGGGGGGGTGTATATGCCTATACACCACTATCAGAGTAGCAAAAGTTCAAACGGCTGTCAAATGTTTCAGGCCGTTGAAAAAGTCTGGTTCGTAAGAGGTTGGATGGATCCAGCAGGCGTCAAACGAAAAGTGGGGTCGATCCAGCATGAGCGTCTATCAGAGCGTATGTGCCCTAAACGGTCTCATCTGAAGGCGATTATTCACCTACTCGATTTTACTCCCTGGTGCTTGAATGCCTTGACTCGTTGCAATATGGCAAAAAAAAACCCCTGCTCGAATGAAGCGAAGGGGTTTAGTCGGTCGGGCCTAGCTTACTTGGCGTTCACGGCCGTTACCGTAATCTGCTTGGGCCGAACTTCCTCGGATTTGGGCAAGGTCAGCGTCAGGACGCCGTTATCGAAGTTGGCTTCGATGTGCTCAACGTCAATGGTCGTGTTGAGTTGGAGGGTGCGGCTGAACGGCCCGTGATAGCGCTCCTTGAGCTCGTAATCCACGTTCTCAAGCGCTTCCGGGATTTCGCCCTTGATGGTCAGGTTGTTGCCTTCCACCGTGATCTCAACATTCTCTGGCATGACGCCTGCAAGCGCCGCCGTCACGATAATCTCATTGTCGGTCGAATAAGCGTCAATCGGCAGACACATCGTGCACTCGCCACTGTCCTGATTTGACCAACCGTACGCAGACCTGCTAACCATCTGATTCATCGCCTCGTGCATAGGGTGCATGTTGCGCACCGGGTGCCACATTGTTAGTGTTCTCATTATGTATTTCTCCTTTTCTTTTAAGTATAGGCCGCTCATGCAAGAACTGTCTTAGATTAACATTAGCGTTGTAATAGATCCCCGCGAGACGAGGAGTGCCTATATCCGAGAGCAGGGTGTCGATGATATTGAAGTGATGGTTGCCTCCCATGCCGATAGTGACCATATTGGTGGGCTTATTGATGTCCTCAATGCACCTGATATTCCTGTTGATACGGCGTTTTATTACGGCTAAACTGGGGACACTTTGACCTGGGACCCGTTTGTGGCTGCGGTAGCTAATGAAGGCGCGTCGCTCATTGCCGCCCAATTCCCTGTAACCTACACCTGGGGTTCCTCGACTGCCCATATCCTGAACCCCGGTCCCTGGGCTGGCCGACCCAGACCAGAACGATGTGTCGGTTGTGGTCCTGCTGGATAGCGGTGAGGTTGAGTACCTGTTCACTGGCGATATTGGCTCAGCAGCAGAGGCAGATAGACTTTCTGGGTTTGGGCAGCTTGCTCGTAGCTCCATACGCTTTGACCATCCGTGCCGGCCAAAACTTGTACCGAATTTCCTGGAACGGCAGCCAGGGCAGTGACATAGCGTCCCCAAGGAGAATTTCCTACCTCTTGCCACGAATTGCCCCGGTTTGTAGAGATATAAACGCGGCTGTAAGCCGTGAATAAGGTTCCATCACTAAGGTAATTCGGCGATAAAACCACCCGGCTTAATGACAGATAAATTGGCAGGCCGTTATTAACCGAGGTCCAAGAAGCACCACCGTCGGTGGATTTCAGCAAGCCTTCTCCATCCGTTGCCGCGAAAATGGTCAAATCGCTGGCAAAACCTGGGGATATTGCCAGGGAGAGAGCCCATAAGTCAGTATATCCTGAGGTGACTTCTACCCATGAACCGCCAGCGTTGTTAGATCTATAAACCCCACCTCCAAGAGTCCCGGCGAAAATGGTGTGGTCATTCGGGTAGTCCGGTGAGATGGCCAAAGCACGCACTTGCTTGTCCGGCAGGCCAGAGCTGGAATCGCTCCACACGCCCCCGGCATCGACGGATTTAAAAACCTTTCCACTATTAGTGCCGGCAAACAGGGTTTTATCGGAAGAATAATCCGGCGAAACAGCCAGCGTATAAATGCAGAAATCGGTCAATCCATTGTTGACCGGGCCCCATAGGTCGCCACGATCCGTCGATCTGAAGACCCCGCCGCAGTAGGTGGCGGCAAAAATTGTGAGATCTGATGCGAAGGCGGGGGAGATGACCAGATCCTCCACCCACACGGTTGACAAACCCTCATTGACCGAGGACCATAGGTTTCCGCCATTATTGGAGCGAAATACGCCCGTGTATTGCGTGCCTGCGAATAGTGTCTGGTCATTGGTATAATCCGGTGAAGCCTTTACGGCCTTCAAGTAGATATTGGTAATGCCCTGGATGGCTGGATTCCAGCCATTTCCGGCATCGGTGGATTTATATACTCCCCAACCAGGTGTACCAACGAAGACGGTCTGGTCGCTGGTGTAGTTGGGTGAGATCGCCAGACTTTTTATTCCAAGACCAACGATGCCGTTGTTAAATTCGTCCCAGGTATCCCCGCTGTTGATGGATTTGAACACCCCAGCGCTTTGTTCTCCCGCAAAGACGGTATGGTCAATAGCGTAGCTGGGAGAAAATGCTAGTGCGTAGACCTTCTGCATAACCGGCAAGCCGACGCTCCCCCAAGAGCTGCCCCCATTGGTAGAACGAAACAGGCCTGCGCTCCAGGTGCCGACCACGAGGGTCTGATCATTGGGGTAATCCGGTGAGATCGCCAGCGAGATCGTAATCAGGTTGGTCAAGTCGGTGTTCACCGGGCTCCACGCGGCGCCGCCGTTAGTGGACTTGAACACCCCTCCCGCAGCTGTGGCTACGAAGACCGTCTTATCGTTGGCAAAGGCTGGTGAAATCACCAGAGCTCGAATATTAAGGTCAGTCAAGTTGGTGTTAGCGGTCTGCCAGGAATCGCCACCATCCGTGGACTTGTAAATCCCCCCTGACAGGGAGCCAGCAAAAATGGTCTGATCGTTGGTGAAATTGGGCGAGATCGCTAAAGTCATCACGTGGTGGTAAGTGATGCCGTTGTTGACAGCCTCCCAGCTGGCCCCTGCATCGGTTGACCGGCTGACGCCCTCGTGCCAGGCGGCGCTGAACAGGGTGTGGTCGTTGGCATAATTGGGAGAGACGACCAGGGAGGTCATTTGGTTGTAGACCCGCCCCTGGTTGGACTCTACCCAGGTACCGCCGCCATCTGTAGATTTGAACACCCCGGCTTCGGAAGTACCAGCAAAGACGGTATGGTCGCCGCTATAAGCGGGGGAGAGCGCGAAGGCGGTAATGATACCCCCGAACATTCCATTGGAGCGCTGCTGCCAAATACCTACGGATGAGCCCGCAGCCGAGGATATGGTTGTAGAGAACGAGAGTATGGTGATCAATACCAGTGCTATTCTGCTTGAATATAATATACTGACCTTCATTGAGTTTTCTCCTCAAGTAAGTAACCATGCACCGCTGTGCGCATCAGAGATATATTCTCTAAATATTACCGGGATTCCACGTCGCAATAATTGTACTCACGTTTTCATCCAAACAGGTGATAATGTTGGGTGGGACTTGCTTAAGTATTGTGTTGTTTTTTCCATTTTTGATAATTTTTTAGCGATCAATCTCAAAAATCCGAATATTCCGGTTTTGGCTTCAGCGTGTTTTACGAGGCCTGTTTACCTTACCCAATATTCTGCTTCACAAGAATTATTCATAAAATTCATGACAAGGTAGTGCCGAAAATACTACAATATAGGAAGTTCCCCCAAATTTCTTTGCCAGTTGAAAAATATGAAGATAATTTTATGTTGACGTGGAATTTAGGAAAATGATAACGAGGGTACTCTGGTGTGGTTTGATATACGTCAGCAGCCGCTGCACTGTGATGTGGATATCATTGGCTTTTTCGATCCGCAGGACAACCTGCCTTCCCCCACCCATCCGTACTTCACGTTTTCTATCGGTTTGGCTGGAAGATTGTTGTTCAGACATTTTGTATTACTCCAGTTCCCAATTGGGATTCATAGATTTCTTTGTAGATTTTGCTTCAATCTAACTTAAGCGCAATTCTTCTTTACTATAATTGGCGATTTCTTTGGAAAGGAGCTTTTCATGTCAAAACAGTATTTTCGTAGTTTTATGATTTACCTATTTCTAGCCAGCTGTATCTTATTAATTACAGCGTGTATATTTAGTACGAAGAATATTCAAACCCCAATACCAACTCCAACTAATACGAGCACACCTGCTACATCATTTACGCCAACCCCAACCCAAATTCTGCCGCCTACTAAAACGAATACCCCAAAGCTGGCAAACACACCTGAGCCATCACCAGTACCAATTGTTTATTATTATTTTGTGGAACTTGAGGGCAAATCCCCGCCTGCGGGAAGCGTGGTAATTTTGCCGGATATCTTGATCCTGGGACCGGCGCTATCTGATATAGCCCGCAGCCCCGATACCGCCACAAATATTGGCTCTGCATTGCAGACCATGATCACTGACCCGCGTAATGAGTGGACAAGCACCGATGTAAATATCACCAGCATCACTTTCAGGGAGGGGGCCGCCTCCGGTGTTCTGGAAGGTGAGTATTTTGGAGCAGGCGATATTGTACTCATTGCTGCTCGGGCACAGATTCTCATGACGGTTTTTGCCGAAGCCTCTGTGCAAACTGCCACTATCACGCTCAACGGGAAAAATATCGCCAATCTGGGGATCAGCCACGGCAGCCAGGTCAAACCTGCCGACTTCACGTATACCCGTGCCGATATCGAAACCTTTATGGCAGAAAATGCCTACTGGAAACCATTGGCTGAACAAGAAAGTCAAGAAAATTCGCGAACATTTAGTCTCCAGGGAATATGGCAACAAAATGGTTTCATGGCTGCAGGTTGGACTGATAGATATCATTTTTACCCATCAGGAACCTTTCATTATTATCCTAATGAAATGATTTGTAGCAAGGAAAAGATTGAAAAAATTGGTACATGGAAGTATGAGAATACTATATTAACCTTAACAACAACAAAACAGGTAATTAAAAGTCTTGAAATTTATCTCAGTGGGCAATGTAGTGTTATTGGAAAAAAGGAAGTAAAGCTAACAAAACCGAGTATCGAACAATTCACTATCGTTGATCATGGAACTCAAGAAGGTGATATATACCATAGCATATCAATAAATGATCTACAATTCTGGAAATTTAGTGAAGATGCATCAAGCTATGGTGATGAAAAATTTCCAGAATAAATAATTTGTATCATCACAATAAATAGGGGTAGAGGGGAAGGACCAACCCAAATTGAGCTCCTTGGCACGTTTCTTGACCAGGTGAGCCAACGGTGGAATCTGGTTATATATCAACTTTACCCAAAACCAAAGCACCTTCGAGGGTTCCGAACACACATACATAATGCCTGTCACAAGTTGTGACGGGGTCAAGAAGCGGTCTAGCTAGTATATGTGTAATCTATGACCTAAATTGGAGAAAACGTCCTACAATGGCGATTTTCGTTCTTCCCAGAAAATGCGAGCCAGGCAATCTTGTCTACATAATTCTGCCAATCCCTAGAAGAAATTTAAGGTTTTCCGAGATAACCTGAGAAGCAACGCTAATCATTCATTTATTATTATTTGTTTGTGGATAGAATAACCAAAGGCTAGAGGGCAATTAAGTTGTGTGTATCATTCACTAAGCCTTGCCATCATATCCCCCTCTTATACACCTGTTAATATCTAATCTGCCCTCCCTTCCCACAACATTCCCCAAAACTCCGTATAAGCATTAGCGAAGTGTAGTATGCATTTCGCTCGTACATTTGAGAGCCACTGAGCAACAATAAGAATATCGAACTGCGCCAGGCCAAGTGGCGCAATTTCTACCAGGTCGGTGGAGTACGCATGTTTGTGGTATTTGATAACCGCTCCTACATGCGCAATATCCGCAGTGATATTATTTGCTGCTTGGGGAATAAATCTCGGGTTGTATCATTGACCAATTTGGCTGACATACAGGCCGGCAAACGTGGCGAAAGGGATAGTGTTTGGCTTGAGGCGCGCAACCGTGGGTAGTCCGGATTGAAACGAAAAAGCTCAGCCGCCAGGCGGAGCGGCAATCCCAGAAAATCTTCAACCCCACCAACTCTGCTTTTGAGGCCCCACTTACCCGCGGACGCAGCCCGGTCTGGTGCGAGCAGGGATAGCCAGATTTGCTGTTCACTTGACAACCAATATTGTAGCCTTTTTTGGGTTCGTTCTTACTGGGGGGGGATTATTCACGGTTCGCTTTCTATGAGTGTAACTCTCAAGCGTTTTATTCATCCCTGATCCATTGATATTTCTTGAAGATGTAGTAGGCCGATTTGTAATAAAAAGAAGCTGGCAGCGTATTCCGCATAAACACCTGCAACCTGGTCAGCCATCCTGGGATGCAGACCACCCGATTCTTCTTCAAACAGTTAAGAGAATCGTCCACTACCTTTTCGGGTGTTATCCACCTCATGAGGCCGCTATCGACGATATATTCTTCCGGGATGCCCAATCGATGGTGCATATCGGTTTTTGTCAGTCCTGGGCAGACAACTTGGAACTTCACGCCGGAATGCATACATTCGAGATGTAGTGATTCGGTGAAAGCGCGCAGGAAGGCTTTTGTTCCGGAGTAAGTGGCCGTATCGGGCGTAGGCAGGAAGGCACTGGCTGAAGACATATAGATAATCGTCCCACGTCCTTTTTCGATCATGCCGGGCAGGATCGCATAGGTCAATTTCATCGCCGCTAGAATATGCGTGGCGACCATTTTCTCCTGCAGTTCAAGGGGCTCCCGATAAAAGAACTTGGTGGTACCAAATCCGGCATTGCTGATCAAGATGTCAATATTGCGCCCTTCAATCGCCCCCAAGAATTGATCTACTTCGTCCGCCTGAGATAATTCGATGATGATCACTTCAACATCGACCTGGTAAGTGTCTCTCAAGTTCGCAGCGAGCGAGTTGATTTTTGCTTCTCTCCGGCCGGTGATGATCAGGTTATAGCCCTGTTCTGCCAACCGCTGTGCATAAGCTGCGCCAATGCCGCTGGTGGCTCCGGTGATAAGTGCTGTTGCATTTTGCTTTGTGCTCATGTTCTCTCTACAATTTCTACGCGGCCTTGTGCGCCGTCGACGCGCACCCGGTCGCCGCTTTTTAGCTTGGCTGTCGCATCCCCACAGCCAACCACGGCTGGGATGCCTAATTCGCGCGCCACGATAGCGGCGTGCGAGAGTACTGCCCCAACATCGGTAACTACCGCGCCGGCGCGCGGGAAGATCAGCGTCCAGCCGACATTGGTCTTATTGGTGACCAGGATCTCCCCAGCTTGAAGCTGGTGCCCCTGCTCGGCAGTGAGGACCACGCGCGCGATGCCCTCATAAATACCAGCCGAGCCTGGGTTGCCCGTGATGTATTTAGCAGCCTCCAGCTCCTTGGAATAGTCTTGATCTGGCATGTGTGCGTCGAAATATTCACTGCTCCGGTTGGGATTTGCAATCCACTCAAAGGGATCAAACTGGCCGCTGATCAGGCGGGGGAATGGGGGTAAGGCGCAGTATTTCTGATTCGTTTCTTTGCGGGCGGGGATATACTGGACCGGCTGCTCGTTCCCATTGATGAGTCCAAGCATTTCCTGGAAGGTAAGGAAGAAAATGTCCTCATCTACCTGGGTCATTTCGCCAGCCCGCAGCGCCAGGGCACGCGTCACCCAAATAAGACGGGTGGATTCGGAACGCACCGCTTCCCGTTGGTGATGGATTTGCCGCGCCTGGGAAAGCCGGCGCTCGATAGATTGCGCTTTTTGCGGGTACTGTCTGGTAAAGCGATGCCAGGTTTCAGCGTACTCTTCTTGCTGACTGGCAAGCATTTCATCCACATTGACAGCGGAGGCTTTCAAGGCTGCGATTTGCTGGTCAATCCAGGCAGGATCTTCAGCCGGGCGCGGGGCTGAAAACTCGCCTTCGTACGGGCCACGGTGGCCGTACTGCTCCAGGTATAGCTGCCGGGGCATTTCACCCCGGGCCACTTTGGAAAGGCTGGCAACTGGGGCAACACTGGCTAATAACGCGCCCTTTTGACCGGAAATTGATAACAGTTTATTGGTATCCGCAGTGCCGATCATCGGTTCGAGCTCGCGGCGGAGTTTGGCGACCGTTTCAGTATTATGCCAGACAGTGACTACGGTCATCATGAAAGCCTGCATCGTGTGGCGGACCAGCTCATTCCAAAACTCAAAAAATTCTTGCCGTGTCTCGATCGTGGCGATGCGCTGGTGCATGGCTTGACACCTTTTGGGATTGACTGCCAGAAATTGCGGTATTTTTGGCAGTGCTAGCCTTTGTTTAATCTGCAGTTGTATGGTTTTGGCTAGGATGGGAATTTTTGCCTGCCAGGGCAGTGATATGAGGGGAATGGTCAAACCGTTGGGCAGATCGAGACCCCCACCAAATTCCTTGATCATCTCATTAGGGTCTTTGCCGAGCGCCTGGATCAGGGCATACATCGCCGTGCCATTTTGATAAGGGCGGCCGCAAATATTACCCACAATGTGGTATCCGGGGATAACATTCATCTGACCATAAGCGAAACTAAATATTGACCAAGTGAAAGGGGTCATTACATTAGGGATGGCTTCGCCGATATTGGTATTATCCCAAAGAAAATCCCCCAACAAGCTATCGTTCCATTCTCCTGTTTTGGGGTTGAAACCGGCGGTGTTTTGCATTTGTCCGCCTCCAGAGCTCGTTTTGATATATACCAGTTTGGACGAATCAATACTGTTCATTGAGCACCACCAATACAAAAAGGTGTGATTAACATAATACCAATCGCACGATGGCTAATCTGTTATTTTGTTAAATGGGTTTGATTTGTTCAGGAGTATCCATTTTGCATCATAATTCTTTGCGCTGCTTTCGATTCGCCATTTGTGACGTGAACGCCAGCACGTATTTTAAAATAAGTATCGCGAAAATTGCTTCGTTTGCAGCTTCCCCATTTTTATGTTTTTGGACCGCCATCGCGGAATATCTTCCTGCTGATGGGCTGGGCGAGACGAGATTGCATAAAATCACATTCTCTACCAAATGGCCGCCGCGTACCCACACTGAAGGCGGTCAGGTGGAGCCGCTGTTGGGCTGCTTTTTTGAAGAGATTATCTCATCCACAACCATTTTCGTTTGTGCTAATACCCAATAATTATCCCGATCGGTACTACTGTCACAACTATCACTGAAATAAGAAATGGGATTGTTAGATGTTCTGGGTGTTGCTTTATATGTATATATTCTATTACATCCGTGGCGGTCACAACTATTATTACCATGAGAATCAATCTTGCAGTCAGGTTTATACTATTTTCCTTTTTGTGGAGCTGGTATTGGGCCGCCTTCGGTTTTGTATAGTGATGTGCAATCTATCATGTTCTGTCGGTGTATTTTGGCAATCTGCCAAAGGCTTCAATATGCTTGCTGTGCAATTCTTCTTCGGCCTCAGATGGTCCATCAGTTATTGCCCAGCGTATCACTATTTTCAACAAGTCTTCGTGGCTCCGAAAATCATCACCCGAAGAATGGGGAACTTTGCTTTTTACCAATCCCTGCTTGACTCTCATTCGTAAGTTAGAGGCCTTGCCGATTGTAAGGCGCTCTTCTGTTCCGACCAATTTGGGCTTATAGACACCAGCTGCATTAGGAAGCGTGATACTGTCCGGATCTGAGCGCGCGTCACGCTGAAACTTAGACCACGTATACAAATTACTCCAATCTAGGGTTATCGTCGGAATTTCAATGTACTGCACATCCATCTCACTTCCCTCGCGTGTATATAGGAATAAGCGACCCAACGAATTAAGGATTGATGTAGCGGAAAGAGCCAATGCCGAAGCCCAGTTCAATGCGCCGCCACATCAATCCGAGTTGAACTAAGCCGTCTTAGGAACGTAACTGCTCGAAGATGCCTCCCAATACCAGTATATAGACTTTCTCCTCTAAATTCAATAGGAATATGCCTCCCCAATTTTCCAATCCCAAAAAATTTTGGAGCGCCCTAAGTGAAAGGGTACACCACACCAGAAGTGAACATGGGAGTGTGCTAAACAATTGAATAGCTGACCCTTGCTGCCGGAGTCCAGGTGGCTCCGGTCGCGCATCGGGGTGTGGGGTGCAAGGTCTATGTACCACCTGCATCTCTACAAGGATATCCAAACCTGCCATCTCCTTAAGATTGTCTCTCGATTACCTTGGCTAGCTAAACGAACCCTTCTAGAGTGACGTGTCATTCTCCAATCAATTAGGTATGCCATGAATGATATCAGGTATAATCTCCCCACCAGAGTGGGGAGTCTGTACTGCGGAGGTATTTTGTGAACAGGTTTGAAAGCATATTCAGCGGGCCATGGGTAATTCTTCTCCTGCGGGGAATCCTGGCTTTCATTTTGGGTGTCTTCGCCCTTGTCAACCAGCGCGCATTTTTACTGGTATTCTATGTGTGGTTCGGAGCCTACCTGATTGTGGAAGGGATTTTGAAATTAGTGAATGCCTGGTTGCAACTGCGATCGGGCAAGCCATACTCGCATTCGCTTAGCACCGGATTGGTTAGTTTATTCGCTGGGATTGCGATGTTCCTTTGGCCAGGTTTGTCCGCAGTGGTGATTGTCACCCTGATCGCCACCCAAGCCATCTATCAGGGTGCCAGTGATATCTGGATTTCGTTAAAGGGACGCAGGGACTTTAGAGCCCTGCGGTTCTGGTTGGTTTTGCTGGGCGGGTTCGTCCAGGTCTTATTTGGAACCCTGATGGTCTTCCAACCAATATTTGGTGGGATGACATTGATCGCTGTCGTGGGCGCGTATGGGGTTGTCGTCGGGGTGATATTGATTATTCGAGCGATTGAAGAGCGTCGTGGTGGCGGTCCGGCACCATTTGCCCCAGCCTAGCTGTGTGGTCGCAATAATTGGGGGCAGAAAAGATCGGGTTTGAGTGTATTCCTCAAATAGTTAGATGTATTTATTCCTGGGCGACCGACTTGGTTTTAAGGTTCTCTTTAAGGCTTTCATACCCAACCTCGTTTTCAGGCTTTGGATCGCGCTGTAGCACCAATAAAGTTATGTCGTCGAACTGAGCTGCACCGCTCACGAAATCCTGCACCGCATCTAAGATTGCGCTTTGTATCCCCTGAGCCCCCGACGCGAGCGCTTGTTGGGCTACTTCGATAACCTGTTTTTCCTTGAAAAATTTTCCTGATGGGTTTTGTGCATCCGGGATGCCATCTGTATACAGAATTAATGTGTCTCCAGATTCGATCTGAACCGTAGCTTGCGTCCAAGAAGCATCTTCGTCAATACCAAGTGGCATACCAGTTGCCATCAGGGCATTGACCTTGCCACTATCTTTATGGCTGAATAGGAATGGCGGGTTGTGACCAGCGTTGGTGTAGGTGAGCAGGCCGCTTTCAACATCCAATATCCCGTAAAATGCCGTTACAAACAGGTTTGCCCGTGCATCTTGCAGAATACGCTCGTTCGCTGAGAAGAATACTATATCCGGCTGGGCATCATACTCTAAGGCATAGGTGCGGATTAAAGTGCGGCTGAGAGCCATATAGAGTGCCGCACCAACACCTTTATCCGCCACATCAGCAATGATGATCCCGATTTTATTATCAGATAGCTGGATAAAGTCGAAGAAATCACCGGACGTCTCGCGTGCAGGCAGCAAAGTCACCGCCAGCTCCCAACCGTCTAAGCTGGGCATCACATTAGGCAGAAAACTCGCTTGGATCCGTCCAGCGAATTCCAATTCTTGTAAAGTGGCCTGATAATCGAGCGTATCCTCATAAATCACGGCTTGGAAGACCACGGACGCAATATGATCGGTGAGTGAATGGACCGCGGGGAATAGGCTAGCCAAGGCTCGACGGTCCCAAGGTTGAGCTAAGCTGCGCAGTTCAATATAGACATATCCAATGGGTTGGGAATTCTCAACGTCCAGGATTGGCGCAATGACAACCGGGTCGTGGAGCTCATTCTCAACCTTCCAGGGCAGCTTTTTCTGGGACGCGAACGCATGAGCTTCTGGCTGCCTCCGCACCCATGTCCAGATAGCTTCACTATCGACAATCCATTCCTGCGGGTGTTTGTGCAGTATTTTGTCGGTGGACAGCCATACCAGGACCCGCCCGGAAGGGAACATTTCCGGCACATGCTTTTCCAATAAACCTGGCAAACTCGATCCATCGAGCGGAGCGTTGATAATCTCACGCCCAAGCTGTTCTAACTGCTGCAGCTGAAGTGATTGTTGGCGGCTGGATTCTCCGGCCCAACTTAACTGACGGGCAAGGACAGCAACAAGAAATAAACCAAAAAGCAGAAACAAGCTGATGAGCAGCCCATTCTGAACATAGAGACCTGCGACGAGAATCGCGAATGGGTTTGCCAGAATGGTCAGACCAAAAGCGCGCATGAAGAAGTTAATGATCGGCCGGAGGGATGCATCCGGGACTACCTGCCGCTGAACCCAAACTGCGAAGCCAATATAGCCAGACCAGATAAGCAGCATAACCACCATATTGATTGCTAAGGCTGCTAAGGCGATCGAAATCGTCTCCAATGATAGCCCGGCGATTGGGACTTGACCGCCCAAGTAATCATAAAATTGGAAAGCGCCTAAATATGCTATTGTCCCTGCGGTTATCTCCAAGACGAAAGAGCGGTACTGGTTCCAACGCGCACCTATAGATCCAGCCCGCCGTATATCGATGATAAAACGTGCCCAAACCTCGAGCATTGTTAGCCAAATAGCTGTCGGTCCGAGTAAGAATATCGACGTCCATTGGACCATGCTGGCCAGAGAGCCTTCAGCGCTTCCATCGCGGTCGGCTCTAATAGAAATGATGAAAAAGTACTTTACCCGGCTGAAAATCAGCTGCAGCAGGCCGAATAGCAAGTATGCAGAGAGGTGTTGGTTGATGGAGGTCAGGTCCGTTGACAAGACCAGCCAGAGTAAACCGATCACCGCCAGTGGTGTAATCACTAGAGCGATGATGACATCCCCAGCACCGGACAGCTGTCTTTGATAGCTGCGCGCCTCTAGATCTGGCCAGAATCTTTTTGCGATGGAGATCAGCGCCGCAGACATGCCAATGATTATACCTGCTGCTGAATGTGTCCAACATCCGTACTGCAGTCTAGCTTGATACAGTTCTGATTGGTACTAAAGGGAAAAGTGTCTGTATAAAGCGCGATACGAATTGGCTAAAGAAAGTGATTGGCAGGGAGAAAGATTGTCTATGCGATTCGTATTGTCTGGAAATGTTGCCCACATGATTCCATAACGTATTTGATCCATTTATCACACATGGATGTTGGTTATGCCAGACACGGAGATTAGGTAGGGTTTCGGCATCGCATGGTACGGGCGCACATATATCCCCTGCCATAAGGAAGTACAGTCAAAACCAACACTTCTGAATATCAAGATAGGTTCAAAGGCTGGGTTATTATGGAATGTTAAACGGGTTGATTTTTTCGTTGGTTGTGGTGTTGCAGAACATTGGTGAACGTTGTTATGCTAGAATCATCTAGGTTTACTTACAGCCAATTAGATAGCTCGCCGATTTTCATAGCGGCATCCCAATCTGTACTCTTTGTACCAGATGCAAGCGAATCGATTTATATGATGCCAAGGAGATTAATATGAGGAAAATCCGTTGGGGGGTTCTAAGTACTGCGCAGTTCGGTTTAAATACCTCGGTGCCAGCAATGCAGCTAGGCGAGTATTCGGTAGTCTCCGCACTGGCCTCGCGTGATCTGGCGAGTGCTCAGTCTGCTGCCAAACGGCTGGCTATCCCCAAGGCTTACGGTTCATATGAAGAGCTTTTGGCAGATCCTGAGATCGATGCAATCTACAATCCTTTACCAAACCACCTGCATGTACCCTGGTCTATCAAGGCGCTTGAAGCAGGAAAAAATGTCCTTTGCGAGAAACCGATCGCCATGTCTGCGGCTGAAGCTCAAGAACTCCTAAATGTTTCGGGGCGTTACCCCCATTTGAAAGTCATGGAGGCATTCATGTACCGGCACCACCCCCAATGGCAGGCTGCATTACAGCTTGTCCGCGAGGGTCAAATTGGTGACCTGGAGAATGTCCACTCGTTTTTTTCTTATCGCAACACTGATCCAGACAATATCCGCAATCGAAAAGACATCGGCGGTGGCGCACTGATGGATATCGGTTGCTACTGTATATCATTGTCAAGATTCTTGTTCGAAGCCGAACCTAAACGATTGGCTGCTCGGAAAGAATCTGATCCGACTTTCGAGACCGACCGGCTCACTTCAGGTGTGATGGAGTTTGATAGGGGGTCAGCAACGTTTACCTGTGCAACCCAACTGGCAGGCTATCAACGTGCGACAATCTATGCTACGCGCGGGTGGATCGAGATCGAGATCCCCTTCAATGCCCCGAATGATCGACCGTGCAGCATCTTGGTCAACCGCGATGGCAAAATTGAGCAGATCACTTTTGATATCGTCAACCAATACACCCTGCAGGGGGATCTCTTCGCACGCGCGATATTGGAAAATAAACCGGTGTTTACACCACTTGAGGATGCTGTTGCCAATATGCGAGTAATTGATGCTATATTTAGGAGTGCCGAGCGTGGGGAATGGGTTTCGGTATAAGGCAATACAGACCATTTAACAAAGACAGGGTTGGTAGAACACCAACCCTGTCTTTATGCAGTTATGATAAATATTCAACTGGTTCTTGGAAGAGCGGTGTGGTCTCATCATTCAGCAAAATGATTAGGGCGTAAATACCTAGTGCGGTCCCAAGGGGGAAGTTGAGCAAGTTGAGCACCGACAGGATAATCCCTAAGATGCGCGCCCATTCTTTGAATTTAAGCAAACCGATGCCAACGATCAATCCGGGGACTGCTAGCAGCAGAAGTAAGCCGCCACAGACTAGGGAGACAATTCCGGTGACAGCCATGGCGGTCTGATCTTGGGAGATCAAGCCACCACCAAAAATCAGAGATGACAGACAAGCTGCAGCGAGTAAGTCTAGCGCGCTCATGATAATGTATAACCAACCGATCACCTTGACGTGAGTATTCATTGCATTCTCCTTAATTATTGTTATATGTAACTTACAGTTCCAATCGGTTTTGCCAGATAGTCTCAAAATCAATTGAGCTTCCGATTCACTATAGTATACGTCAGATGTATCAAAAAGTTGCAGGATGCAGCGAGAAAATGCTTCCCTTGTGAAATGCAGCGATTTGGGTTATACCATGGCTATGTTAAACAGTAATGGATCAGGGGCGCGTCTAGTGCGTTTTACCGCTGCATTATTAATATGGGGGATTTTATTCACACTAGCGTACTCACAATCTCCGTTATTTACATCCAATCAGAACCAGTACTTTCTCCACGGGTTGGCTCAAGCAGGGGTTGGCCAGCTTTCCGCCGACTGGTTGGCAAATACACTCGATCCTACACCGGTCTTCTCGGTGTTTGTTACCTGGATCTACTCGGCACTACCCTACACGCCTATCTTCTACTTAATTTACGGGCTGTTATTGGTAGTATATTTATTCAGCATACAGGGGATTATCGCCATTACCTACCGTTGGTCAGACAAGGATGTTCGCCGGTTAATCTTTACAGCAGCTTTGCTGGTCATCCATTCAGCTGCCTGGCGTTTTGGAATCTCACGGATATTGAGCCCGGAGTGGTCGTATGTACTGGAGGACGGGTTCGCAGGTCAACGTATGCTCGGTACTGTACTGCAGCCCAGCGCTTTCGGAGTATTCCTACTGCTTTCGATATACCTGTATTTGCGCGAAAGAGCGTACCTGGCTGTACTTGCTGTTGTTATCGCCGCAACTGTTCACCCGACATACTTGCTTGGCGCGGGTGTGCTCACCGGCTGTTATATGCTGGATAGCTACCTCCGTGAACGCCGGCTGATACATTCATTATCTTTAGGTTTGCTTGGACTGCTGTGCATATCACCAGTTCTATTCAATTCGCTGAATGTCTTCCTAGCAGGAGAAGGAAGTGCAGCCATCCAGGCCCGCCAAATATTGGTGTACTTCCGCATCCCCCATCATGCCGTCGTCTCAGAATGGATAAATCTTGTCGCGCTGATGAAGATTCTACTGATCCTAATCGCGTTATTTGTCGCACGACGCACCCGACTCTTCTCAATTTTAGCCGTTTCCAGTCTTGTTTTACTGGCTTTGACTATCACACAGGTGGTAACTGGCAGCACTGTGCTCGCGTTGCTCTTCCCCTGGCGCTTGTCCATATATATCTTACCCCTATCAACCGCTGTACTTTTGGGCTGGTTAACGGAGAGGTTGATCGCAGCTCGTTTCTTTCAAGATGAAAGCAGGCTGAAAATTCTTGTGGTCGTTAGTTATGCGCTTAGTGCGACTGTAGTTGTTATCGGGGTCATCCGCTTTACACTGGACTTGGGACGGAAATCCAGCATTCCAGAACACGCTATGCAGGCATATGTCGCTCAAAATCTTCACCCTGAGCAGACATTCCTGATACCGATCAAGATGCAGGACTTCCGTTTGGCGACTGGAGCTCCAGTATATGTGGATTTCAAATCCATCCCCTACCAGGCCGATGAGGTAATTGAGTGGTACCGCCGTATCCGGCTGGCGGATAGCTTCTACCAATCCACAGATTGTTCTGTCCTGGAAACCATCCTTAAGGAACAACTAGTGAGCCATGTTGTCTCCAGCAACTCACTGGTATGCTCATCTCTGGATATGATCTACCACGATGATAGCTACTCGGTGTACCGCGTGGATCGCTGATTAGGTCAGTTCTTGGGGGTGAATTAATGCAACTAAAAAAATATTAGTATATTTTCGATATGGTTCTTAACCAAGCATAGATTTGGTATCTGGCAGCGATCTCCTGATTGACAATAAGCGCGTTTCTTATGACCGGTTACAACCTTCTGCAAAGTTTTGCGTATAACTTTATAGAAAGGAGCAATAATTATGACTGCAGGTTATCGAAGACTTTATCGATCTCGCCGGGACCGAAAGCTGGCTGGCGTCTGTGCAGGTTTGGGTGTCTATTTGGGGATCGATCAGACACTCGTTCGTATAGCTTTTGTGGTGGGAGCTTTATTATGGTGGATTGCCCCGATCGTATTCCTCTACCTCATCCTGTTGGTCTTCGTTCCGCTCGAGCCCCTTTCTGCACCGCATGCGTAGTTAGGATCACCCACCACCTGCATCGCTAGTGGTGTGTGTATTCTCCTCATCTGCCGCCGGAAACATTCAAGTTTCCGGCGGCAACTTTTTTATCCGAGGTTTTTCACCGCTCGATTCTCAAGCTTCAGCTTGTCTTCAGTCTGATAAAATAGGATCTTGAGCATTTCATAAGGTAACCCAATATTTCTAATTCTTAGATCGAAGAAGAGGGTTATATCCTCTGTGACTGATAATTTGGAAACGAACTTCCAGGGACAAGCGGGGTATTACGAGCTCGTCAAGAGTAACCGGAACTACCGCTCACTGTGGTTTGGGGAGATTGTGAGTCTGTTCGGTGACTGGTTCAATTTAATTGCATCGGCAGCTTTAATCTCCAGTTTGACAGGTTCGGGTATGGCGGTTGGGGGTTTATTTGTCGTCCGTATGTTAGCTCCATTTTTGGTTAGCCCGATCGCAGGAGTAGTAGCAGATCGCTTCGATCAAAGACGGGTTTTGATATTTGCAGACATATCGCGTGCGGTGATCGTACTGGGTTTCCTTTTGGTCCGCAGCGCTGAGCAGGTTTGGTTGTTATATGTCCTTACATTCGTCCAGCTTGGGATCAGTGGGTTTTTCTACCCCACCCGCAATTCGCTTTTGCCGGAAATTGTCTCTCGGCGTGAACTCGGCTCTGCTAACGCTTTAAGTGCTGCCACCTGGTCTGTCATGCTAGCCCTTGGTGCGGCTGTTGGTGGAATTGTCGCTGGCAGCTGGGGGATTTATCCGGCATTTGTGATTGATTCGCTTACATTTCTAATATCGGCATTATTTATCTACCAGATCACCTATCGTCATGCGTCTCAGAGTAATCGTAAGGAACGCAGCATACGTACGATCAATCAGGATTATATTGAAGGCCTGCGCTATTCTTTCTCCCATCATGACATCCTGGCCATTAGTCTGCAGAAAGGAGCTTGGGCATTGTTCTTAGGTGGTGCCTTCCAGGTCGTCCAGGTCGTGATTGCGGAGAAGATATTCGTTATCGGGGAGGGGGGCAGCACGAGCTTGGGATTAATATATGCAATCTCTGGGATCGGTACCGGTCTTGGACCAATATTTGCACGCTACTACTCAGGAGACCGTGATGTACTGCTCAGGAATTTTATGTCCGTGGCTTACGCGATCGGTATTATAGGCACAATCATAATCGCTCCCTTAGCCACGTTCCCATTGATCATGCTTGGATCACTCCTGCGCTCTTTTGGCGGTGGGATCAATTGGGTCTTCTCAACCCAACTCTTACTGCAGTTGACGCCAAATAGGGTACGTGGGCGCGTGTTCTCAACTGAGTTTGCAGTTTTCACACTGGCAAACGCCATGGGAGCAGCGCTCGGTGGATGGGCGTTGGACAATACCGAACTTACCTTATCCGGCATGCTGTGGGCCATGGCTGCGTTGACATTGATTCCCGCAATTGGCTGGATGGCCTGGATGAAGTTTGGTGAACGGCAGACCCCACCTAGTTCCCAGCCTGCCGAGAGTATTGCGCCCTGAATAAATTATTAAGACACATACTGGAACCATCTAACAAATCTCGGCGTCTTATGTCTATGGCTGACCCACAGTACTCCCCTCGTTATCAATTAAGGGATAAAGGCCCTACTGAGTATAAAGCGGGATTCTTGAAGAGACTGCAGCGGTTGATAACACCATTCTTTACTTTTTCGCTGGCTGCGATGGCTGCTATCGTCGTGACTGTGGTCGTAGCCGGGCTCATGCTCTTCGGTTGGTATTCTTTTTTTCAGACAGGCAGCCTGATCTTACCGGGCGTTTGGGCGGGTGAAACTGATTTGGGCGGGTTGACACTCGAGGAAGCTGCAGTACTGCTGCATTCCCAATGGAACATGCAGCATAAAATCAGCGTAGATAATGGGCTGCAGAGCTGGTCTGTTCAGCCTGCCGAAATTGGATTATCCCTTGACGCTGTTCAGACCGCGCGCAGTGCATATGAATATGGACATGGGCAATCTACATTCGCCGAGATGGCAATGCTATTGGCATCATTTTTTAACGGATACCCGGTGGAACCAACTGTTGATCTCAATATCGACAGCACCCGTCTGTGGCTGGAAAATCTGAATGAGACGATCCGGCAGGAGCCAGTCGATGCAAGATTGATATGGGATGGGCAGAATTTTGTACCGGTTCCAGCTGCACTTGGCTATCAGCTAGATGTCGAAAGAGCGATTGTGAATATCGAATCAGATCCTGCTGCAGTCTTCCTTGGCGGCTATTATTATCTGCCGATGATCCCTTTGATCCCGGCAATAAATGACCTCTCAGAGACTGTGTCCGCAGCTGAACATTTAATTTCTACCCCAGCGACGTTCCCGGTATACGATGCTTTGTCTGACCAATATACACATTTTACTATCCCGCGTGAGGAATTAGCTTCTTGGGTCTTAATCTCGCAAAACGAAGATGGAGCAGTTGTCAGTTTCGATGAGCAGCGTATTTCGACTTATTTGGCAAGCGAGGCTGGTCAATTGGAAGGTGGCCGTTTTATTGACGGGGATAAATACAGCACAGCTATCGTGCAGGCGCTTGAGGACCAAACCTCCATTACGATTACTGCCAGCCACCCAGCAACTGTATACCATGTGAACAAGGGTGATACCCTGCTGAAAATCGCCTGGCAAGTTGGTATGCCTTTCTGGAAATTAATCCAAGCCAATCCCGGTATGGATATGGATGCTCTATATGCCGGACAGGAATTAATTGTTCCATCAAAGGACGAAATGCTGCCGCTGCCCGTTGTACCGCACAAACGCATTAAGCTGAGTATCAGCAAACAACGATTGTGGGTCTACGAAAATGGAGAGCTGCTTGCCAAGCACGTTATCAGCACCGGTATCGACCGTTCCCCAACCCAACCTGGCATCTTTCAGGTGCAGACGCATGAGAAATCCGCCTATGCATCAGTTTGGGATTTAACCATGCCCCATTTCCTTGGCATCTATGAATCCTGGCCGGGATTTATGAACGGCATCCACGGGTTACCAACTCTATCCAATGGCCAACGGTTATGGGGAAGCATTCTGGGCCGCCCGGCTTCCTATGGCTGCATAATTCTCGACCTCAAACCTGCCAAAGATTTATATAATTGGGCTGAAGATGGGGTGGTGGTTGAGATTGTCCAGTAATAGGGAGTACAAAGGTTGTCAGCGATCAGCGTGCTACTCTAATCGCTATCGAGTTTCCACAACGTGGGCGCTCCGCTACCCTGTGCCAACAGCCATATTCCCCCCTCACGGTCAGACGCTGCAGCAAGTACATTTAAATCAGATAGATGTTCTGGTTCATCACCAACAACACGGTAGATAGATCCGCCGCTGATAATCCAGGTGTTGCCCTGTTCATCAAATAAGACCTCGCGCCGGATTCCGGCGTTAATTTCGCCAATTTGTTCCCAATCCCTCCCAATTAAGTGAAAGAGGATTTCGCCGTTGTAGCAGCTGGCCCCCCCGCATATTTCCAGCTCTACCCAAGGATCTCCGTTGGGATCGACAGCTAATCCAACTACATAGCCATACCTGAAACCAATCTCTTCAGGAGGTGCGGGAGGGACATATTCTTCCCAACGACCATCTTGCCCGCTGAGTTTCCACAGCCCGCCATCCCGGCCGACCCATATATCACCATTTGTGCCTTCTTCGATAGTTGTAACGCACCCGTCATCAAATGGGGGTTGGTTACCTAACCAGGTTTCCCCATCGTAGACGCCTACGCCCCCGCCACTTATTGGTCCAGGACCGCTCCAGTCACAGCGTCCCACCCATACTTCACCGCGCTCTTGGATGGTCTTTATTAGATATTGGCTAATGAGATCTGGGTCCCCAACTGGGGGCATACCCATCATATCGTTAGTGATGTTTTGCCATGAGCTCCCATCGAACATCCGCACACCGCTCTCGCTAGCAAGCCATACATTACCATATTGATCGCTGGTCACCCTTCTTGCCAGTCCCAGGTATGGCAGCTCAGTTTCAACCGGTTCCCATCCTGTGGAAAGGGTATAGCTGATCCATGCTGTCCGATCCCAGGATGTGATCGATGTGCCATCATTACTGACCAGCCAGAAATGTCCCTTGCGGTCCATCCCAACCATTTCTCCAGTCGTTTCAGTCAAGAAACCACTCCACATTTCGCCATTAAAATGGCTAATACCGTCTTCTGAAATCAACCATATCCCCCCCTCCGGATCTGTTTCCAAGCTGATAACCCGTCCCGCTATCAATGCTTCTTCTGTGGACATCTGTTGGAATGGCCCGGAGCGTTCCAACTGTGCGGTTGGAGTGCTAAGCGCTTCGATCGGTGCAATTTGGGGGACCGGACTTGGGGCTTCCGTCTGGTCAGTGGGAGTCAGTGTCGTATCTGGTGCTCCAGCAGTTTGTGTGGCGAACTTTTCTACCTGTTGAGCGACACGTTCCGAATTCTTGCCCGTTCCTTGGTTGCCGGTCAGCGCTTGCATGGCAGGAGTGCAGGCTGAAATCAACACGCAGGTAGACAGCAGGATCAAATACGCGATCCTAAATCGTGATAACGTACGGTATATTCGCTCGGTGATCATGGAGTACCTCTGCTATACTTTTGTACACCGGATTTGCGCTTAAGGCAAGTGGGAGTTGCTGTCTACGTGGTCTTTGATGTGGTTGTTAGCTTATGATGGGAAGTAATCTTGGAAGAATTATTTGGTCCCGATATTAAAAGTATTGTACAATACACAAATAATTCAACAACACTAAAGAGGAGGAAACACTATGAAAGTCGGCCAATTAGCCCCTGACTTCATGCTGCCCAGCCATCTCGATAAGGATGTGACCTTGAGCAGTTTGCGGGGAAAGAATGTTGCGCTTGTATTTTTCCCTTGGGCTTGGACACCAGTTTGAACTAACCAGATCCCGTCATACCAAGCCGAGTTGGTGCAGTTCGCGGGATTGAATACCCAGGTCCTGGGTATAAGTATAGATCATGTACCATGTCTGCAAGCCTGGGCAGAAAGCTTGGGGAAGATAGACTACCCCTTGCTAAGCGATTTCTGGCCCCATGGAGCAGTCGCAGTAAAATACGGCGTTATGCGTTCTGATGGGCGTTCGGAAAGGGCGATATTCTTAATCGATAAGGATGGCATCATCCGTTATATCGATATACATGATATTGATGAGCAACCGGACAATGAGATCCTGCGAGCGGAGATCCGAAAGATGGATCCTGAGGCTGCGGCGAATGAATCAACCTTGAGCGGTGAACTCGCCACGATGGAACTGCCATCCAGTGGGAATGTCCTTTACTGCACTCGTTGGTGCCCAGATTGCCGCCGGGCGCGCGCTTGGTTCGAGTCGCATAACCTGCCTTTCACAGAAGTAGATGTTAACGCAGTCCCCAGAGCGGCGGCAAAAGTGCGTTCCTGGGCAGATGGGAAGTTAATTACGCCCACGTTTGATATAGATGGCACCATAATTATTGATTATGATTTGGATCGATTGGCAGAGGTGCTTAACATTAGCTGATTTCGCTAATTTTCCACCGCGGTAGTATCAGGAGATTTTATGGCCTCGATTGACCCCCAAGCTGGAATGCAGATGATCGCTGCCATGCTGCAACCCTGGCACGCCGCGGTTGCGGACCCTCCCGGTGCACAGGAGCAGGTGCTGCAGCGCTTGCTGAAGGATTACGACCAGACACACTATGGAAATGAGCATAATGCAGGTCAGGTCGCCAGCGTCGCTGACTACCGCCAGCAATTCCCAGTAGTCGGTTATGATGGATATCGCCCGCTTATCCAGCAGGTTATGGCGGGCGATACAGAACTGCTGTTGTGGGAAGAACCAATAGGCTGGGCGATTACGCGTGGCACAACCGAGGGCGAGTCTAAGTTTATTCCGATGACCCCCACGGATCTAAAGATGCGTGTGAGTGCTGGCCGCGCAGTGATGAACTATGTTGCCTCCAGTAAGCGTATTGATGTCTTTTCAGGGGTGAACCTCAACCTCAATTTCCCATCGGTCGTAGGAACTGTAAAGGTTGGTGACCGAGAATTGGATTATGGGTATAGTTCTGGTATCTATACTAAACATGTCTCGGACACCACGCCGATTAGCTCCATCCCGTCCCAAGATGAGATTGATGCGCTCGGGGGTGGGAAATCGCTACAAGATTGGGAACGTCGTTTTGAGCTTGCCTATCAGCTTTGCCAGTCAGAACAGGTAACTCTTGTAGGAGGCGTATGCCCAACCGCAATCCGTTTCGCCCGCTATTTAAGGAACAAACATAAAATATATCCGAAAGATTTATGGCAACCGCAGGTCATGACATTGGGTAGTGTGCCGGGAATCAACACCCGTTATGCATCTTCGCTGCGCGCCTTATATGGTCCAGCGGTTGTCCGAGAGATCTATGGTGCGACCGAAGGCATGTTCGGCCAACAGCGGGATGAGAGACGGGCCTGGGTGCCCAACTATGATCTGTTCTTTTTTGAAGTAAAAACGAGAACGGGAATTAAGATGCTGCATGAGATGCGGCCTGGCGAGATGGGTGAATTAATTGTCTCGACACCCATTCTGCCGAGATATCGCATTGGTGACTCAATCTTGGCTTTTGAGCCACCTTATTTTCGCTGCATCGGACGCGCAGAATGGTGGACACCTCTGCGTTACGCGTGGGATGAATTTACAACTTTAAACCTGGGGCGTTTGTAGCCTATGAAGGTCTGACCAGCGCCCGAACAATCAGGGATAGTCCGATGGCGATGATAATCAATGGCCAGATAATACCCCAGCCAAAGAAATTCCCCAGACCGATCCCAATAAAGACCAATGCCAATATCAAAGTGCCTCCGACCGGTCGCCGGTAATCAGGCACGAGCAGGCGGATTAGAACTTCAAACATCAGGATTACTCCAGCGCCTAAGAAGATGAGCGACCAGGCATTAGTTGCGCCTTGATATTCGGCGCCCGGGAAGAATCTCCCTTGGAATTGGAGCCAATTCAGATAGCCGAGGTTATTGGCGAGTAGTACAACTCCAGCCCAGATAAATATTATTGCCCAGATGATCAAACCTAGGGGATCTCTGCGCCTTTTCTCTTCGAAGCTCTTTTCCTCGGGTGTCTTCTCTTCACGCTTCTCTAATGCTTTTTCGTCAAACTTTTCATCTGGCATTTGGGCCTCCTGTAAATATAACCTGCATGTTCATTTTCGTTGTTTCTATATATAAGTATACATGAATCTGTTCAATCAACATACCTATTCGCTTGTTAGATGTATTGAACTGGAGGCACATCTCCCATTATGTCATCCTGTGGGCGATTGGCGGCGCTGTTTTTGGTTTGTTTATGGGCCTAGGAAGAGACAGCTTGTGGACGCAAATCGCTGGTATCAACAGATCCATCATCGTCGTGACATCTGCCGCGGTCTTTCTCGTACTGCCAATCGACTTTCTTGAGGTGGGTAGCCTCAGCCAATAATTGTAACGGCCGTGTCATCAAGAAACTCGTCACAAGCGACATTCTGAACCCTTTGCGTTTATTTTCCGCGCGATATTAATAACACCGATTTTAGTTTCCCAGCGGAAAAGCCATCTACAATACAAGCCGGGCAGATCAATCCGAAGTTTCCATCGCGATTTGACCAATTTACCCTTGTGATGGATAATTCGATCGGGAGAATAATCATGGAGCATCACTTGGGACACAAACCGGTCATCATTATCACTGGGGCTTCTTCTGGTATCGGAGCCGCAACGGCGCGTAGGTTTGGTGAAACCGGATACCGAGTAGTGCTTGCCGCCAGACGAACTGAACGACTGGAAACCATCTCTGCAGAGATTATCTCCAAGGGAGGCAACGCACTACCCATCAAATGTGATGTTGTCGAACAATCTGATATCGAAAGGTTGATCACCCTGGTTATTGAGCGCTACCAACAGGTAGATATCCTATTTAATAACGCCGGTATCGGGCGATTCGATTGGCTGGAAAAACTGGACATTCAGGATGACATCTCAAACCAGGTAACGGCGAATTTACTTGGTACGATACAAGTCACCCGCGCGGTCTTGCCCTACATGATCGCCAGACGTTCAGGTCATATCATTAATATGTCTTCTCTGGCTGGGCTGCTGGCTACACCCACTTACAGCGTCTATGCGGCAACAAAATTTGGTGTGCGTGGTTTCACGGAAGCTCTACGGAGAGAAGTAGGTGTGTGGGATATTCACGTGTCAGGTATATACCCAGGTGGAGTGGTTACGGAATTTACTAGTCAAACTGGCATTGTGCGTAATACTAAGGTTACAACCCCGGCTTTTCTACAATTGAGCCCTGAAGATGTCGCTTCATCTGTCTTCAAGCTCGCGCGCAAACCAAAGAGAAATCTAGTAACGCCGCGGTTGATGTACCCGATTATCTGGTTGAATGCTTTGGCACCACATTTCGTGGATTGGCTTATCGAGCGGTATTTCACCCGCCCAGAACGTGAACTTTAGGCTAAAACCCTGGATAAAAAAACGCCCCCAATAAAATTGGTGGGCGATTAAAAGGCTTGGACAGATGATTATGTAGATTGCCTTGGGTCCGCCGAAGCTAAGCGCTTTCCGGCGGGTTTTGAGACAATCCCTCATTTGGATTTGCTGCGGCTAATTGTTGTTGCTCTTGGCGGAGAGTATTGATACCGTTACGCACCTGACTCAGTGAATTTTCCAACTCGATTTCAGCGCGCTGCAGTGTGCCAATCACATAATCGTCTGATTCGTGGCGCAAATTTTCAGCATCCAGACGGGCTTGACTTAATAATTGTTCTGCTCTCACTTGAGCGGCCTGGACGATGGCATCGCGGCCAATTAGCTGCTCGCTCTTCTCCCGGGCAATATTTAATGTACGGTTGGCTTCCTCTTGGGCTTGCGCTAGGATGCGATCACGCTGGGTAAGGATTTGCTGAGCCTTCTTTACTTCTTCCGGAATCGCCACCCGCATCTGGTCAATTAAGTTTAGCATCCTCTCTTCATCCACAATCACGTTATGGGTGAATGGAATCGGGCGGCTCTGATTGAAAAGCTCTTCTAATCGGTCTACGAGATGCATTATGTCCATAGGATGCCTCCCCTTGATCTGTTGCGTAATGTAATAGGGGTCTAGTTTATCTTCAATAGGTTACACGTAAATAGTGAAATCGTCAATATTTCTTTCAAACTACACTCGTCAGTTCATTGAATAATTCTAATCGCGTAATGAGGTGCTTGGTACGATATCTTGTCCGTCACCTAATTCGCTGAAGCGTTCCTTTAGTGCCATTTCCACGTATGGCGGAACCATACTGCTTACATCGCCAGCTAACGAGGCGATCTCCCGTACAGTTGAAGAAGAGAGGAATGTGTGTTCTTCAGCGGTGATGAGGGAGATCAACTCTATCTCAGGCGCCAGACGGTGATTTGCTAATGCCATGCGAAATTCATATTCAAAATCCGAAAAGACCCTCAAACCACGCACGATTACTTTCGCACCGATATTCCGGCAAAACTCCACCGTTAATCCGCTGTAGCCCATGACTTGAATATCGGGACAGGCTTCGAACGCCAGGCTGGCAAGTTCGATACGTGTCTCTGGAGAAAACAGCAGGCTTTTCAACGGGCGATCATAGACCGCGACGATGATTTCATCGAAAAGCTGGGAGGCGCGGGTGGCAATATCGATATGTCCCAGGTGGATGGGATCGAATGTTCCAGGAAATACAGCACGAATCATTTCGCCTCACTTTGATTTGGACCATTCCGCAAGCAGTAGGCACATAGATGCAATCTGTATGCCACATGTATATGTGCGGATGCTCCCTGATATTGGTGAAAAATAATGTCTAAATTAACTGATATCACCGCTGCTCTCTCCCCAAAACTGATGCAGGGCTGCAGCTAATGGTTGATTTTCCGATCGGATAAGCTCCGGATCACTCAAGAAAAGGCTTTGTGCTTGCCGCCGGGCTTTTTCTATCAATTGGACATCGCTCAAGCTGGCTACTTTCAGGGCGGTGTAACCCGATTGGCGGGTGCCTAAAAACTCACCTGGACCACGCTGTTCTAAATCATGCTCCGCCAACACGAAACCATCAGTCGTCTGTGTCATCACTTTTAAACGCTCATTCTCTATCGTCTCTGAACTCTCAGGAATTAATATACAGTAGGATTTTTCTGCCCCGCGACCAACACGCCCGCGGAATTGGTGAAGCTGTGCTAAACCGAAGCGATTTGCACCCTCAATTAACATCACCGTTGCATTCGGTACGTCAACTCCTACTTCGACGACCGAGGTGGATACTAAAATATCCAATTCTTGGTCGTGGAATTTTGCCATGACCGTTTCCTTTTCTTCCGGGCGCAGCCTACCATGCATCAGCCCGATGTTAAATTGGGGGAAGATCTCTTGCTGCAGACGCTGGTGTTCTTCTACGGCAGCTCGTGTTTCACTGCTTTCGCTTTCCTCAACCAGAGGATAAATGATGAAAGCTTGCTGACCATTCTCAATCTGTGATTTGATCAAGCGATAGGCTCGCTCCCTTTCCAGAGGCGTTAAGACATATGTGCCAACTTCCTGTCTCCCAGGTGGAATTTCATCCATCACGGTGAGGTCCAAGTCTCCATATACTGTTAATGCCAGCGAGCGCGGGATCGGTGTGGCGGTCATCACCAGTAGATGTGGATTCGTGCCTTTTGATCTTAGGGCTGATCTTTGTTCAACCCCAAAGCGGTGCTGTTCATCCACAATTGTCAATTGCAGGTCCGAAAATTCTACTGGGTCCTCAATTAATGCATGGGTGCCGATCACAAATTTGATTGTTCCGTTTGCCAACCCGGCTCGGATATCATTCTTCTCACCCTCCGGCGTTGCACCAATCATCAACCGTATTTGCCGCTCGTTACCCAGCTCATTTGCGGTATCGAGGAGCTGACTTAGGTTCTGATAATGCTGCTCGGCAAGGATGCTCGTGGGTGCCATCAACGCAGCTTGTGAGCCATGCCGGATGACCATGGCTGCCCCAAGGGCAGCGATGACAGTCTTTCCGGAGCCAACATCTCCCTGAAGCAGCCTGTTCATAGGGTGTCCGGAAATGAGATCTTTTCTGATGTCGTCAATTGCCCTACATTGGGCGTCCGTTAGTTGGTAAGGCAGTTTTTGAAATTCCCCTATAAGCCAGTCGTTGGGTGTGTCGAACACACGACCGCTGCGATGTTTCCATTCCACTTTCTGTTTTTGAACACCGAGCTGCAGCAGAAAGATCTCATCGAAAGCCAAGCGGTCACGCGCTTGTTTCAGTTTATCCCATGAATCTGGGTAGTGTATCTGTTGAATGGCTGTCTGCAGGTCGACCAGACTTGCAGATTGGCGGATACCATTAGGTAAGTGATCTTCTACACGTCCAGCCCAGTGTGTAACGACCTCATTCATTACTTTACGCAACCAGCGTTGGGTGATTTTCCCGGTCAATGAGTAGACTGGTACGATGCGATTAGTGTTTAACATCTGCTGGTCGATGGGTTCCCACTCAGGATTGTTCAAAACTAGGCGGCCGAGGTACTGCTCCACTTTTCCTGATAGGGCAATCTGCATCCCGCTCCTTAAACGTTTAGATTCCCACGGATTGAACCAGGTCGCCCTGATGATACCGGTTTTGTCATCGATCACCGCTTCAACCAACTTCTGATTTTTTCCACGCAGAATCCTGGTGTTTACTCTCGCGACCGTCCCGATCACAGTGGCAACCTCATCGAATCGCAACCGATTGATCGGTTTTAGTAAAGAATAATCATCGTAGCGGCGTGGGAAGTTGTACAGCAGGTCACGCAATGTGTGGATATTCAATCTGGCCAAGGTGCTAGCATTGCGTGGACCGATATTCTTAATTACCGTCACAGGGGCATCGAGAGCTGCAGGAGGTTCAGCTGGCTCTTCTTCCGTTGGGGTGTCTGCAACGGCGCTCTCCACTTCAATTGAGATAGCCTCGGCAGGTTGTATGCCTCCACTGGATGAAGCGCTCTCTTCTTCTATCTGCTCAGCATGTTTAGCAAGCTTAGGTTTGGGGCGGGCTTTAGGTGTTTGTGGCTTACGTTCAGGTACCATGTGATTGGTCTCGGGTATCTCAGATGCACCCTGCAAACGAGTCCAGAGCCCGTCAAGTGCCTCAGCACGAGATTTTTCACTTAGATTGGGATAATCGCGTAACCGGACTCGGATAGCCTCGATTAGATCCTCTGAGATCGCGTCAGACCGGGCTTCAGCTTCCCAGGTGTCGAGAATCCGGTTCAGTCCACCGACGACTGCCCGGTTGTCATAGCCGCGTGAGGCTTCAAGCTTGAATATCTTATGAATTTTATTTATCGATGGTTTCATTAGGGAGTATTTTACCAGGTGAAAGGCGCGCAACGTGAACCTTTCTGGTATTTATCTGAACTCGATTTGGTCGATGTAGGGAATTACACTTTCATCCTGGGTAACGTCATTGGACGACCGCTGCAAATCCCAAACCATGGGGGCCGACGTGCGTTCCGATCACTGTAGTTACGTTTATGATCAAGGGAGCTGGATTATTTCTCGGTGTATATTTTTCTGCGAAGCTCAATGCTTCATCCTCGGCATTCGTATGAAGCACGGCTAATTTATCGAGTGGTCCGAGACGAACAAGCATATCTGCCAGCCGGATTACGCCTTTTATAAATGTGCGTGTCTCCCCAAGACTCAAGATCTCGCCATTGCTGACTTCAAGGAAGGGCTTGATCCGCAGCAGAGCACCAATCCTGGCCTGTGCCCAAGAGACGCGGCCACTCCGGCGGACATATTCCAACGTATCCAACATGGCAACCACCCGCATCCGTTTCCGGATATTTGTGATGATGACCTCAACTTGGTCCATGCTTGCGCCACTGTCGACTGCTTCCGCGGCAGCTAAGACCTGAAATCCCAATCCGAGTGTGAGTTGCTCGCTGTCGATGACTTTTACTCGCCCATCAAATTCATTGGCTGCCAGGCGGGCGGAGTTGAAAATGCCGCTCAGCTTACTGGATGCATGCATAGAGATCACCTGTTGGGCACCACGAGCGAATAATTCCGCGTACAGTTCTTCGTAAACCCCCGATGCCGCAGTTGCGGTGGTAGGGAGCGGGTTCATGCTGGGGAGCTGTTCGTAAAATTCTTGGCGCGTGATTTCTTTCCCGTCTTCGAAGTTTCTATCTCCCAAAATAATGATATTTGGAACAACGTGGATCCGATATTTTCTGACAAGATCCGGGGGGATGTCAGCAGTGCTGTCAGTAACAATAGCAATTTGGTTTGTGTTGGCTTGTGTGAAGTCCATCTCGATCAATTTTTACTCGATGGCGATGATAAATTGGTAATGCGGCTGATCCCCATTTTGGACTTCCACCTCTTGCTCAGGATACACTCGTCGGATGTTGTCTGCGATCCTATCTACATCGTTCTTGTTGATATCTGCGCCATAAAACAAAGTGATCAGTTCGAAGTGGTTAGCGTGGGCTTTCTTGAGTAAGTCCAAGCATGCATCTTCAAGCTTACTATGAGCCGTTACCAGCCTGCCATTGAGCAATCCGATTATCTGACCTTCTTCAACTTGGACCCCATCGATCTCGACCGAACGCGTAGCAATGGTGATTTCGCCCGTTTCGACCTCGCTCAGCGCAGAATTCATCTCCTGCACGACTGATTCGAAATCACCTTGTGGTATAAGCCGCAGCATAGCCGCAAAGCCTTGCGGGATTGTGCGGCTTGGCACTACCGCAACTTTTTTAACTGTCACTTCGGCGGCAGATTCTGCTGCCAAGATGATGTTCTTGTTGTTTGGTAGGATAATGATATTGTCAGTCGGTAGATTTTCGAAGGCATTCAGGATATCTTGTGTACTCGGATTCATCGTCTGCCCCCCTTCGACCAAGGCTGCTACACCCAGGCTGGCAAATACGCGCGCAATCCCGGCACCCGGTGATACCGCGACCACCGCAATTTGACCAGGCTCAACTGGTGCAAGCGTCAGTTTGGATCCATCATCTCCGGCCCGAATCTCCTCCATTTGCGCAACCAGGTTTTCCATGACCGCTTTGGTAACTGTTCCCAATGATCGCGTGTAGTTGAGCGGTTCATCTTGGTTCTCTATTGGCACATGGATGTGCAGACGGTACATTCCTTCACCTTCACCGAGCTGGATCGATGTCCCCATCATTTCCAGATCATAGTAGAAACCTTCTAGATCTAATTCCTCTTTTGGTCGAAAATCGACCACCCACTCAATATCTTGACCGGGTTCAATAGCCTCGAGCGCGTTTTCAAGGTTCATGGCAGCCATTGGCTGGACTGTGGTAATTGCGGCCTCTAACTGCAGCCCTTTAGCGAATCTCAGCATTCCTTCAAGAATAAAAAAAAGACCTTTCCCCCCTGCGTCAACAACACCGGCTTCTTTTAGCACCTGGAGTAGCTCTGGTGTTCGTTCTACTGACTTATCGGCAGCTGCGACAATATATTCAAATAACTCTATGGGATCATCTATTGTTTGGATCATTTCTTCTGCTGCTGCCGCCAGATCTTTAGCGACTGTCAATATCGTACCCTCGACAGGTCGAACAACTCCCTTGTAAGCCGTGTCCCTCGCCACCCCAAATGCCTTCACGAGGCTTTGAGCGTCCAGGAATTCAATGTCCTCAACCCCACGGGCGAAACCACGCCACAGCTGCGACAAAATCACACCTGAATTCCCTCGGGCTCCCATCAGTGCACCATGAGCCACAGCATGAGCCATCTTCCCAAAATTGTGTTGAGGGTAGTTCTTGGTCTCATCTAGAGCAGATTGCATTGTTAAAACCATGTTCGTGCCGGTATCCCCATCTGGTACGGGGAACACATTTAATGAATTCACTAACTGCTGGTTTGTACGCAACCAAGTCAGACTTGCTTCAATAAATTTCTGTAACGCATACCCATCGATTTTGACATCTGGGTTAGACGTACCATCAGTTGAGGATTGCTCTTGTATATCGCCGCTCATCAAACTACTCCTTATCGCGAATTTGCTGCTGGAAAACCCGCCAACACGATATTAGCTAGGCTTTCCAGCAGCAAATCTTGTTTGCTCAATCTATCTCACTCACCCGCAATCCTCTGACATGGACATTGATCTCATTTACCGGCATCCCCAGAGATTTCTCTACGTGGAAGCGAATTGTATTAGCAACGCTTGTAGCAACAGATTTTATTCTGGTACCGTATTCAATGATGATATAGATGTCGATATTAATATCTTCTCCGTTATAGTGGACTTCAACACCATGGGGAGGATCTTTGACCAATGCATGGCTGATCCCAGTGACAATATTTTTTGATGTCAATCCCACGACGCCATAAGATTCCAAAGCGGCTTGATAAGCAATTGTCGCAATCGCTCGTGGAGCGACGTAAATACTTCCTAAAGCGGTATCTTCGCCTTTCATTTTTTACCTCTCGTTCTGTGTATAGCTTGTTATTGGTTTAGAATTATGGTATGATTGTGCGGCTTGCGGCATGGGATATTTTCCCCGCATCTTGATAAAGCTAAATCAGGCAATTTAACGCCTGGACAAGTACAGAAGGAAGTGAGATCATGGCTAAATGTGAGCATTGTGGTAAAAAGACATCCTTTGGACGCAATCGACCTTGGTCGAAAAAATCGACACTGCGTACATTCAAACCCAATTTGCAGACGGTCAGTGTCTATGAGGAAGGTCGCAAATCCCGTAAGGTTCTATGCACTAAGTGCATCCGGACTTTGGTAAAGACTACCTGATATTCAACAACATCACCTACCAAATACAATCACGGTAATTACCGTGATTTTTTTATAATTCAGATAACATGTTGATTGATAGGTAGAGGTATGATAATCGTGCGGGCTGATAATTGCAAGGTTATTTGGTGGTTATATACCAAATCATCCGTCTTACCGGTATAGATAATACACCCATAAAAAGAGGGGTATTAAGCCACCTACTGCGACTAATGTCAACAATCCCAGTGCTATCGTCATCCAATCCAGGTCGAGAGGGTCTTTAGAAAATTTTGGTGCTGGTACTGCGCTATCAGCCGGAGCTGCTGGTGGGTATACAGGTATAGCATTTACCAACTCCTGATCTTCAACTGGATTCGGTGGCAGGGATGTAGTGATTGCCATGTTGGTAATCACAGCGTCTTCGCTGGTATTTAATTGCCCTGCATGCCTGCGAGATTTTATTTCTGAGTCGAGGAACTGGTTAATTACTTCGCCAAGTTGATTGGCATTACGGTATCGATTGCTGGACTCTTTGGCCAGTGACTTCTGGATGATTCCTTCAAGTTTGGGAGGGATAGCTGGATTATGCTGCCGGGGACTGATAGGTAGAGCTTGCCTGTGTAAACGTGCTAGTTCTTGGGGAGAGTCACCCTTGAACGGCAACTGGTTAGTGAGCATTTCATACAACACGACCCCCAAAGAGTATACATCTGATGCTGGTGAAGGTGGTTTTCCCGCAGCTTGCTCGGGTGAAAAATACTGCGGTGAGCCCCAAATTACTTCCGCTTTCTCGTCGGGTGTTATGCTTGCCAACGCTCTGGCAATCCCAAAATCTGCGACTTTAAGCTGTCTATCAGGTGTAATGAGCAAATTATGTGGTTTGATATCGCAATGAACTACTCCAGTACGGTGAGCATAACCGACCCCAGCACAGGCTTGGATCATCAATTCAAGTGCGCCACTGATCTGATATGGGCCATGTTTTATTAGAATATTCTTCAGGTGGTCACCAAGCACATATTCCATAACGATATATATACGTCCGGAATCAAACCCGAAATCATGGATCGTCACGATATTAGGATGGGTTAGATTGGCAGCCGCTTTTGCCTCTTGATGGAAGCTCTCTCGCAGCCCTAGATCCTTAGTAAAGTCTTGACGCAGAATTTTGAGTGCAACGTTGCGCTCCAAATTTAGGTCGCGTGCCCGGTAAACAACTGCCATCCCACCGGAGCCCAATATTTCCCCAAGCTGGTAGCGGTTGGCAAGGATTATCGGACTAGACATTTCTCTTTCCTGCATGGTTATCAAATTTTACCATCCAAGCCTTAGTGAGATGCAGGGAAATCGCTCTTCATAATATGAATCAGGGGCAAAATCAAATCTACCACTTATAGCTTTTTTTGTATCGTGCAAAGACCCCGGGCAGCAAAATCAAGTAGAATTGGTTTGTTTGGTGACGGTATGATCTACAGTTGGATTGAAATACCACCCCAGAATGCAGCACATATTAAGAATATAACAATATTTCGAGTGGATATGAGAGGCATTATCGTCTATAACCCGGCCGCTGGTCGCTTCCCTTCTCGGAAGCTCGTAGAACGTGCCGCTCAAATCTTGGTGAAAGACGGGTGGACGATTGATATTGTAGACGTTCAGAGCGGCACTCATATTACTGAGCTTGCTCGTGATGCAACTGCTGCAAAAGTGGATGCTTTTTTTGTTGCTGGAGGTGATGGCTCGATTTCTTACGCAATCGCGGGTTTGGTTGGCGGAGATACAGCGCTAGGGGTGTTGCCAGCTGGGACAGCCAATGTGTGGGCTCAAGAATTGGATATGCCCGGTTTGGCATTTACTCGCTTGTCCGCTATACAAGAAAGTGCTAAGCTTCAAGGAAGGCCAACCGTACGCAGTGTCGATGTCGGTTTGTGCTGCGATCGATATTTCTTGCTCTGGTCAGGGATTGGCTTGGATGCTTCCATCGTAAATCGAATTGAACCTCGCAGGCGTATGCAGAGATATTTTGCTTTCTTGGCTTATGCAGCTACTGCTGTTTGGCAAGCAGCTAAATGGCGCGGAATCACTTTAAATTTATTGGCTGATCAACAATCCTTCGATGGACATTATTTGTTAGCACTGGTCAGTAATGTTCAACTCTATGCGGGTGGGCTAGTACAATTATCCCGCGATTCTCGGTTGGACGACGGCTGCATGGATCTTTGGCTGTTTGAAGGAGATACTCTTGGGGATACGCTACAAATTGCATGGGATTTATTATCTGGCCGCCACCATTATTCTGAAAGCATCCACCGTGTTCCATTTAAACATTTAGAGATCACCTCAAGCTCAGTGCTCTACATACAGGTCGACGGTGAACCAGTGCAAGTGGATGGACGGGTAACGATCGATGTGATCCCCCTGGCGCTGAAGGTTCTCATTCCCGCTCATGCTGAGCGGGAGTTGTTCGGCGATGATGGCTAATTGTTATAATACCAACCTTGCTCTTATCCGATTCACGCTGATATATGGACCGCATGAGATTATTGGAAATGTACCATGTACTTAGGTATAGTTAGCTCATGCAGGGGTATTATCATCAAACGGTCGGTGGAAAGAGATTTTAGCAGGGTAAAGGATTCGGGATTATTTTTCCATCTAATTTTGGCGAGATATCGTATTGATTTTTGATTTAAGGCGATAATTAAGGTGATCATACGGTTCAAGAATCTGATTAACTTGTGGGTAATTGCCGGAGCTTTGCTGATAACATTTATGCTTCTGGCGGTTACTTATTTCGCTGTATGGATAATCAGAGCTGATACGGCACCTGCCAGCACAGCAACTGCAATCTTAAATGTAATCTATGGGCCAACAAACATGCCGGACGTGAACACCCCCACGCCGGTTGTGACAAGCACCCCAACGACACCTTTCCCACCATCGCCGCCCCCCGGTGTTATCGCAGTTGGTGCATTCGTCCAGATTGCTGGCACAGGTGGAGACGGACTGCGCCTGAGGTCTGCCCCCGGCCTGGATGGGGAGATCCAATCTCTGGGATATGAAGCGGAAGTATTCCAGGTACAGGATGGTCCGCGCTCGAGTGATGGTTATACTTGGTGGTTCTTGGTTGCGCCATACGATGAAGTGATCAGTGGGTGGGGAGTTGCCAACTTTTTGGCTGTTGTCCAAAATCCATAAACATCTTCTACTTGTTATCCTACGATAACCTTTTCCAGCTGCACTCCACCCATTTGCGAAAATTAGACTTTCGATATATAGTTATATTAAATCATTATCAGCTAATGCCACACCAAACTTGGATTGATTCAGGATAACGATCAGCATGTCAACTGAAAAACCAACCAACATTACCGTCGATCGGAATGCCCGTACAGTGATAATCATATGGAGTGATACTCATCCTAGCAGTTATCCATTCTCATTGCTGCGCTTCGCTTGCCCGTGTGCTGAATGTCGTGGTGGGCATGAACGAATGGGCTCGCTGCCAGACCCAGAGGTTTTCTCGTTGCCAGATGAGGAATCACCCAGGACGAATATTCGTAATCTCGAAGCAGTTGGAACATATGCGATGACAATCGAGTGGCTCGATGGCCATCACTACGGCATTTATAACTGGCATTATCTGCGCGCACTTTGCCCCTGCCAGGATTGCCGCATTGAAATGTAAAAATGTTTGAAGACAAATTCGATCCGGTTTATACATTAGTAGAGAGAGCGTACGTCCGTATGCAAGCAGGGGATATACTAATTATGTGTATGGAACAAGGCGACCCAGCTCCCATCCAGCACATGGTGGAGAGTTTGATTGTCGCCGGGCCACGAAATCTAGTTGCTCTGCGGGAGATCATAGCTGAACTCAATACCCGGAAATCTCAATTACACAATGATTTTCATGAAATTCTCGACGATCTTGATGAGAGCCTGATCAAAATGGGGGTTTCCAATTCGACCGCTCAGCAGATTAACCCGCTCGATATTGAGCCCGAAAGGTTTATGATTTTGATGTTCGAAGAAGGGGTGCAACACGAAATGGAGCGCGTAGAATGCCTCCGATTCCTGGAAAACTCCCAAGAAATGATCGAGAGCGTTCTCAAGAATATTACGCTCTTAGAGGATCTCGAAAAATATCTAAATGATTGGCTTTGGGGGTTGATCTACCAAACCACTCGTGATGAACTATCGGATGCCTTTATAAACACACCGAAATCCCGCTACCCCCACTAGCACACTAGTCCCACCTCAAGTGTAAATCAACGCGAACTAAAGATATTTTTCTTTCGTCTTATTAGCGGGTTAGAGATAATCGCGTAGATTATGTTCGACAGCATATGCGGCTGCTTCTGCACGGTTACTAACCCCCAGTTTAGACAGTATGCTGCTGACGTAATTCCTGACCGTTCCTTCACCCAAAAAAAGGGCTTTAGCTATTTCTCGATTCGTTTTTCCCTCAGATACCAGCAGTAATACATGTCTTTCTTGTTGTGTGAGTGCAGAAAAGGCAGACGCTTCTTCTTCTTTCGCTGCTTTCCGGACCTCTTGAAATATGCGCTGTGTGACGGCTGGATCAAGTAGCGCCTCGCCACGACTGACAGCCTCGATTGCACGCACTAGGTCTTCACCACCAATCTGCTTCAATACATATCCGGAAGCCCCAGCTCGGATTGCAGAAAACAACATTTCATCCTCCGCGTAGGAAGTAAGCATAATTACCTTTGTCTCAGGATAATTTTCTGAGATATCTTCACATACTTCAATACCCGAGCCCCCTGGTAGTCGTATATCCATGACTACAACATCTGGTTTATGGCTTGCCACGCCTTCTATTGCTTCGCGTGCGGTGCTGGCTTCAGCCACGACCTCAAAATTTGGATGTCTCTCGAGCAGTGATTTCAAACCTAGGCGCACTACCTCATGGTCGTCAACCAGTAATATTCTTTGCTTGTTCGGCACGGAATTCTCCTTCAGCGGTGAGTATAGTCGATAGCCAAATTAATGACAAGGACAGCCCCAGTCAATATATTGGGATATCCGAAATGACTCATGTTCGTAATTTATCGTGGTTGTATGGAATCCAACACTAAGTAATAGCTGGTTTAATCAATGACTTGCTCGATGGTCGGTTGAATACCAACTGTTGTCTTTGTAAACAACCGCCGGGGAGATAAATTCTTTTCGCACTTTCTTTTGGCCATTAGGACAGATTTGTTCGCTGTACACCTGATCAAATCCTAGCTGCTTCTCGAAACTCTCGCCACAATCTGTGAAAATTAATCTATAGATGGGCATTACTAGCCCCTCTGCTTAATTGGTTTCTCATTCAGCAGGTATCATACCGAATTTTTCTAAGAATTTAATCTGATTATGGTCTACAGTGTGTCAAAAAAGTACTGCCCACCGGGGATCCTGCTGATCAGGTGGATCAGCGTCAATAAACAGGCACGCCTTAGCCCCAGTTAAGGGGTACTGGTGCGGCGGAAGTCAACGAAGCGGTATCCTACTCCCCGTTCTGTTAAAATGTATTTGGGATTCGACGGGTCCTCTTCGAGCTTTTTGCGCAGATAATTAATGTAAAGCCGGACATAATGCGGCTCATCTCTATATTCGTATCCCCAAACTTTCGCTAAAATCTGGTCATGCGTAATCACCCACCCCGCATTTTGTACAAGATGATATAAAAGCCGGTATTCGGTTGGTCTGAGCTGTACCAGTTCTCCGTCTAGCCATACTTCTCGGCGATCGAAGTCTATTTTAAGACGGTCGTCGACTTCGATTAAGCCATGGGTTGATCCTGATGCTGATTCAGTTCTCCTTAAAACGGCTTTTACCCGGCTTACAAGTTCACGTGGGCTGAATGGTTTTGTGATGTAGTCATCCGCTCCAAGCTCTAAGCCTCTCACCCGGTCGTCCTCCTCCCCCTTTGCAGTGAGCATGATAACAGGAACGGAACTGATCTCACGGATCATCTCCAGTACTTCAAAGCCATCGATATCTGGCATCATGACATCCAGTAGAATTATGTCGGGCAAGCGACTGCGCATACTCTCAATTGCTTCAGAACCACGATATGCCTCTACAACTTGAAAACCGTCGTGCTCAAGATTAAGGCGGATGAACCGTACCATTCGCTCTTCATCATCAACGACCAGGATACGGCGGTTCCTGAAGCTGATATCATCCATTGTTTTACTCCCTAACAAATCCTATGATTTCTTCTTCTTCTTTACCCCCCAAAATTTCGATAAAGGTAATCCTATCGATTGGCCAATATACCGTCATTACGTTTTCTGCCAGGTATGGCAGGTCTTTGTTATCGAGCCGGCGAGGATTATTAATCGCCACCAGGTTATCTTTGGTGGTTGGTAGTTCTTCGACTTCACCGACGACGGGGTCAGAATTTGAAATATGTAGGATGATCGTATAGGGCATGCCAGCCTCCGTTCTCGCTGCTATTCGAAAATCCGTAACTTCAACAGCAACTTCCCCAGATGAATGATATCACCATCTGAAATCAAATGTGAGACGTGGGGGCGAATCACTTTTCCATTGATCCATGTCCCATTTGCTGAGCCCAGATCAGTAATAGTCACGTAATCTTCAGATAACCTTATGGTTGCATGTAATCTTGAAACACCTAATATGTATGCATTTTCAGCGGTCAGATCAATATCTGGCAGCACAGGTTGAGTTCCGCTAACACGACCGAAGGTGTATTCGTGTTGTTCTGCCAAAGGGTAAACTTTTCCGCTTTGGGGAACTATCACTTGTACTCGGGTATCTTTGGCGATACCCTGTGTTGGTTCTGGAAATGGCGGATCGGCCTCGACCGGACTGAGCGGTTTTAAGAATGGGCTGTAATCTTGGTCAACCTCTTCCGGGAAGGTGATTTTGTTGGTTTGCAGGGTCGAATCACGGTCTTCTGTATCATCCTGACGCAGTGGTGCGCCGCATTCACTGCAAAACATCGCTCCAACGTATTCTTCATTCTGACACTGCGGGCATTCGATCATATGATTAATGTATCTGTCGTTCGATTGATTGCTGAAATCATCAGGGCGCGGGTACCGTATTTTATCTGTTTTTTGCCTCTTTTACTAAGATCTTGATTTACTCTCACATGCTCAGCTTCGTTGAGTACGTCCTGTGCGAACTCATATTCTGCTACAGATAATAGATTTGTGGCCAGTTTTTGGAGATGCAGAACAGCGTTTTCTGTATTCTTTGACTGAATTTCGCGCTGTATATTTTCCTGCATCCGGAATAGTGTTAAGCGGGAAACTGCTTTGACTATATCCGTACTGGGTTGGGACTTTACCGTTGAATTCTTGACCGGTATGGATAGATTGACGCGTTCTAGGAAAGTGGCGGGTTTTTGAGCGGGAATTTCACCTGTGAGATATCCACTAATTAAGGCGACTTCTGAGGTTTCATGTCCTAATGGGTTAATTTCAAATTCAAAAAGTATGGTTGTTGTTAATGTGTTGGTAATGCTGCCTAGGAGGATGGGGGATTCCACAGGTATATTGCTCACTTCTGGGCTGACCCGCATGGCATAACAGATCTTTGCAGATCGGTCTGGAATGAAGTGTAATCTCATATCATCAGCATAAATCTGACTTAATTTCAGCAATTTTTTCTGTAATACCTGCTTTAGATCATGGGGCCGGTCGAGATATTCACTACTGCCCCCGGTTATACGAGCTAGTTCATCTGCAAATTCGTCATTCCAATCTTCACCAATACCGACCACATTGATACCAATACCCAGCTCCGCCATTTCATGTGCCAAGTTAAGGCATCCAGCTTCGTCTCCATACGTGCGCCCATCTGTTATCAGTACGATATGATTCGTGCGGCGTGAACTTATATAGGTTTTAACTTGTTCAAATGCGGTCTGCAAACCCTGAAAAATTTCAGTCCCCCCGTTTGTATCGATATCTCGGATTTTAGCAGAAATAATTCGCTCGTTGGGTTTAAACGTTGCGGGCAGTAGCACATCCGCCCGGTCAGCGAATGTAACTATCGAGACTATATCTTCATCCATCAACAATCTAGTGATTTCAATTGCACTCGATTTCACCATTTCCATCCGTATGCCCTGCATGGATGTGGATTGATCTAAAACCAAGCAGATGTTGATATCGGTCCTAGTAGGATTTTCTTCTCCCTCAGGAGGTGTTATTTGTAGTAGGGTATATAGCAGTTGGGGTTCGTCAAGGGGAATGAGAGCGGGTCGACTGAATAATATCTTGGTGGTTAGGTAACGGTGCTGGACTTCTGGGGGTAGGGTCTTATCATAATCAGTCTTTTGGGCTTGATCAGATAATACAGTATACGCATGTTGGATGGAGATGAAATCGGTTTGCGCGCCAACGTTGATGTTTACATCCGGATGGTACCGCTTAGCTAGTCGGTGAAATGATTTTCTAATTTCATCACTGCTTGCATTGCGTGGCAGGCCTAATATCTGATAATAATCAGTCACTTTTTCCATCCCGTAGTCAATCGGGGAGTTGAATGAGGATCACTGTTATGTTGTCGGGTCCGCCGGCGTTATTTGCATGATCAACCATCTTTTGGCATGCTGCTTCTGGGGTAGGAGCAGTTAATATAGTCGCACTCATTACTTCATCTGGGACAACTCCCCACAAGCCATCAGAGCAAAGCATCAAGTAAGCCGCATCGGTTACTGGGACGCTGACAATATCAGGTTCAATAGGCTCACCTTGACCAAGGGCGCGATAGAGGACATTGCGCTGTGGGTGAACCGCTGCTTCTTCTTTTGTGATCTGCCCAAGGTCTACAAGTCGTTTAACCAACGAGTGGTCTTTAGTCAACGCAGTCATCTCGCCTGATTTACTGATCGCATATGCCCGGCTATCTCCTACGTGGGCGATAGTGAGCTGCTTTCCCAGGATCAATGAAGCAGTAAGCGTTGTACCTCCACCTGGTACTCCTTGGATGATCGACCGTTGGGTGTCATGTACAGCCGAGGCCATAATCTCCTGTATCGAGCCGTTGGGGGACAATCCTTTGAGACTGATCAACGGGATATAGACATGCTCCATGACATAACTAGCCATTGCGCGGATGGCAATACCACTGGCGATTTCACCGTGTTGGTGCCCCCCCATGCCATCTGCTACAATATAGAACCCGAAAGGCAGATTCCCGTTGCTGCTTGAAAGCGTGGTCGTTGCAGTAAAAAGTGAATCCTCGTTGTGATCTCTTTGTTTGCCAATTGACGCTGCACAGCCAACAACCAGCTGCTGCGGTTCAAGCTTTGTTGAATGTTTATATAGCAGTTGATTTTGTAGTTCATCCACGGTTAATGGGCGTGTATCAGGCTCTGAAAACGGTTCAGGCTGCTTCCTGAATAATCTATTGAAAAAACCCTTCACTATGTATGCCTCCCTGGCGATGTGATCGGAGTCTAAACCTGCAGGGCATAAATATTTTTGTCTGTTGATCCAATATACACGATGTCGTCAGCGGTGATCGGGGTCCCGGTGATTGGACCACCCGTATTAAATTTCCAGCGTAAGTTGCCGGTCTTCTGTTCTATGCAGTACAGATTCCCATCAACTGACCCACATAGTACAGTGTCTTGATGAATTATAGGTGATCCTGTAACTTGGTGGTCGGTTTGAAATGTCCAGACTTCCTTCGCTGAGCGAATGTCAATGCAGTAGATAAAACCATCCACAGCGCCGGTATAGATATGGTTCCCCCTGATGCATGGGGAGGAGATTGTAGGTTTGCCAAGACGGAGTCTCCACACGACCCAGCCAGTATTTGCGTCGATAGCGTAGAGAGTTGTATCAACGGACCCGAAGTAAACCACGCCGTTTGATAGGATTGGTGATGAAGTGACTGCCCGTTTTGCGGAGAAACGCCACTTTATAGTGCTGCGGTAATCCATACAGAAGAAGTCTCCACTTTCAGACCCAAAGTAGAGCAACTCGTTGGCAACGAGTGGGGTTGAGCGGATAGATGCTCCAACGCCCGAACTCCACGCTTTCCTGCCGCTTAACGTGTTTACAGCGTACATATAACCGTCATCAGAGCCGAAGAAAACATGTCCTTCAGCGATATGGGGGGATGAACGCACTGGCCCCTCGGTCGCGAAATCCCAAGTTACAGTGCCATACTTCGCACTTACCACATGCAGCTTCTCGTCCTCAGAGCCAAAGTATACGTTCCCTTCATATACTAAAGGTCGCGTAACAACACCCCCCTCGGTGGGGTATTTCCAAAGAAATTCGCCGGTTTTGCCATCCAGTGCATATAGATTGGTGTCATACGACCCAAAAAACAGTATCCCATCTTTATATCCAGGTGTTCCCCGGATTTCATCTTCGGCGGTGAATTTCCAGATAGGCTTGACGGATTCCTTGTCAAGATTTGTTGTGACCGGTCGCACTCGCATACGATTCAACAACCCAGTTTGGCGGGCAGTTCCCAGCAAGGCGTTTCTCATCTCCTCCGCACTTTGATAGCGTTCTAATGGCTCATACTGGAGGGATTTTTCGATAACTTGTTCCACTTGTACATTGACTTCGGGATTTATTGAACGGATCGGTCGTTCTTCGAAGGAAAATGGCGCTTCCATACGCGGGTCAACGTTCGTCAAAAGATGGTGGAGAGTCGCCCCCAGGGCGTATATGTCTGCTAATTGGTTTGCTTCACCGCGATACTGTTCTGGCGGCGAATAACCTTCCGTTCCAATCATCGTCCCGCGTTGATGCCCTTCAAATGGCTTAGCTATGCCAAAGTCAATTAATACGATATGTTGATGTTGATTAACCATTACGTTCGAGGGTTTCATGTCTCGGAAGATGATCGGCTCAGGTTCGTGATTGTGCAGATAACACAGCACATCACACAACTCGATCCCCCATTGGATTACGATTTCTTCTGGTAACAACCCCACAGCTTCATTTAAGATCGCTTCCAGGTCTCTTCCGTTGATATACTCAAGGACTAGATATGATCTTTCATCTTGGGTGAAATAATCATAAATTCTAGGAATAGCGGGATGGTCAAGCGTGGCAAGTAAATTCGCTTCGCGTTCGAAATTGCGGACGATGGTTGCCCGAACAAGATCATCACGGGCTTGGTTGATCATTTCTTTTACTGCAACGATCTTGGTTACGTTGGGGAAGTGCAGATCACGCGCCGAATAAACCGCGCCCATGCCTCCGAGTCCGATGATGCTCTGGATTAAGTAGCGATTTACTAGGTTTGTACCTGTCCGTAAATGTTGTGCTGGACCACGCCGTGGCTCAGGCTCTGGGTCTGGCTCAATGCGTTGAGTTTCCAGGATCATTTCTCCGTATTGTAATCATTATTCCGTAAGTGCCTGATTCATGCCAGACATCGTGAGGATATGAGTTAGCTCAGCTTGCAGATCGCTTCGTCAGCAATGGTTTTTTGGGGAGAACCACTATTGCTGGATCATCTGAGTTAATTACTGTCTGACCTTCATGCGGTACTTTTACTAAGTATAATTTGATATGCGGGCTCGTTTGCTGTCTTAGTAGTTGGCCAATCTCGAAACCAGCTTAGCCGTAATACTGTCGTGCATACATGAAATTGTCGCCAATGCAGGTAAAAGTATATATTTCTTCTATCAGATTCGGTTGTGGGTATTTCGTACCTAATTTTACCATTCACACATAATGTTTCGCTGTTCATTATGAGATATTGCTGATTGATAGATTTTATAAATATTACTTTGCCATGCTAGACTAGTGTTCCGTCAAATTCGATTGTAAAGGAAGAATTGAGGGTAGACGGAACACTATAAGCTTTGTCAAAGGCGTATATACTCGGATATCCAATGATACTTTCATCCTTAACAAAGCACTAGTCTGTTGTTGTATCATGGTAAAAACCTTTATATTCTTTATCGGCAGCCTGTATATTTCATTTATCACTTACAAATCCATGGAGTTCATTTATGGAATTCAATTTTGATACATATCTATCTCCTTTCACATGGCGTTATGGTTCACCTGAAATGCGCAAGTTGTGGAGCGAAACATATAAGCGGAGCTTATGGCGAAAAGTTTGGCTGGCACTAGCAGAGGTTGAGGCGCAGTATGGTTTGGTCTCAGATGAACAATTAGGAGAATTGCGTGCTCAGGTAAGTGCAATCGACATCTCGCGGGCTATGGAAATTGAATCCGTTATCCATCATGATCTGATGGCTGAGTTGAAAACTTACGCCGAGCAATGTCCAAACGCAGGAGGTGTCCTGCATCTCGGGGCAACCTCGATGGATATTGAAGACAATGCCGACGTCTTGCGTATACGCCAATCGATCGACTTGATCATCATGAGGGTCGCTGATCTGCTTGAGGAATTTTCGAGCCAGATTGAACGATATGCGGATACGGTGATGATTGCTTACACTCATCTGCAGCCTGCTGAGACCAGCACCATTGGGTACCGCTTTAGCCTGTACGCCCAGGATTTATTATCAGATTGGGAGAACCTAAGACGAGTGCGCGCTCATTTGCGCGGCAAAGGATTCAAGGGCGCGGTCGGCACGGGAGCGGCATTTGCCCAACTCGTCGGATTACCTAATATGCCGGAATTTGAAGCCCGTCTTTCAACCTATTTGGGATTGCCATTTTACCCAGTTGCTTCTCAGGTTTATCCGCGCAAACAAGATTACCAGCTGCTTTCAGCTTTGGCTGGGCTGGGAGCCAGTCTGTATAAATTTGCTTTCGATCTTCGATTACTCCAATCCCCATCCATCGGAGAAATGGCTGAGCCATTTGGTGAATTTCAAGTGGGTTCTTCTGCGATGCCGTTTAAACGCAATCCCATTCAAGCAGAGAAAATTGATTCCTTGGCCCGGTCTTTAGCTCAGCTGCCGCGAATTGCCTGGGACAATGCCGCCCATTCTTTATTAGAACGCACCTTGGATGATTCTGCAAACCGCCGGTCCATCCTGCCAGAATCGTTCCTGATCACCGATGAACTGCTGCTTGTCACGACTAGGATTATCAGTCGTCTACAGCTGGATGAAAACAAAACCGCTCAGAATTTGGCTACATATGGTCCTTTTGCGGGGATCGAACCGGTCTTGATGGCGCTTGGAAAGAAGGGGGTTGATCGTCAAGTTATGCACGAAAGGTTTCGCCAGTATGCCATGGGTGCCTGGACAGAAATACAAAACGGAGCACCGAACCCCTTGGTAGAGCTTATATCAGATGACGAACAGGTCAGAGTGCACTTGAAGGAGCATGAAGTGCGCGAATTAATGGCTGTTAACCACTATATAGGCGATGCCCCTCAGCGATCCCGTCAATTGGTGCATGTCATCCGGGAAGCTCTTACTGCTTTTACGAGCTGATCGATATCACGGTATTCACCTATATCGGACTAATCTTTATAGAGCTCACATGCCATTAGAACTCATATCCATAAGCGACAAATCCGGATTGGTGGAATTTACCAAGTTGCTCAGCAAGTTGGGATGGGAATTCTTGGCAAGCGCAGGGACTGCCAGCCACTTGCGACAAGCTGGTATACCCGTTCAGGAGATTGCAGAGTACACTGGCTCGCCATAGATCCTGAGTGGGCGCGGGTGAAATCACTTCATCCAGCTATCCATGCTAGTATCTTGGCGCGGTCCACCGCTGAGGACCAAGATTAATTACAGAATATCTCTGCCCGACAGATTGATATGGTGGTAGTAAACCTATACCCATTTGAGAAGACTGTTGCTGACCCAAAAGTGTTGGTCGAAACTGCTGTAGAAAATATCGATGTCGGCGGTGTAGCTTTGATGAGGGCTACCGCGAAAAATAATCAGTGTGTACCTGTCTTGTGCGATCCAATAAACTACGAATCGGTATTGGATGAACTTTCACTTCTTGGTATGACGAAAAATGAGCTACGTCTTCATTTGGCTTGGAAAGCATTCTTGCTAACCGCAGAGTATGCCTGGCAATAATTTCCCCCAGAGGTTCGCTGCGTGATAATCAAGCAATAGCGGCTGCAAAGGTAGCAGGTATCAGCATGGTATTCACCAGCATACGCCATTTCAGGCATTGAATTTTCACGCCAAGGTAATCTGCTATTGGATAACAAAATCTGGTTAATTGGTCATCTCCCCACATATGGATAAATAAACAAACACATGTGGGGAGATAATTATCTGTAGCTCAGGCTCAGTCGCTCGGTTAAGTGAACCGCTGTATTGGCTAAATATGATTGTGGGAGAAACGATGCGAGCGATACGAGCTTATTTTTTATCTTGCCAAAGCGGTTTGGTATTCTTTCCAGCCTGGACCCCAACCGGTATGCCAGCGCCACAATCTTGCTGTGAGAGAGTTTGATTTCTGTTCCGCGCGTTTCCGCAAACAGCTGTTGGCACAATACATGTCAGCGGCTTTATGGGGAGTGGAGGATTGCTCTTTGGATGCCATCGGAATTGATTCGGAAGTTAAAGCTTGCCAATGAACTTCCATACCATCCGGTGGAAGTTGTGAAAACCTCGCACCGGTTCAGCATACATCAGGATGCATTTGCCGTACACAAGATTCAGATCGAGCTCTTTGCCATATTCAATCAATTCTCGGGTTTCCGCCATTTGCTGCAGCCAGACATCATGCAAACCTACCTCGGCCGCTTCCTTGAATACACTTTTTGCTTGTTCCGCTGGTACGCTCACAAATACGCCATCTACCTCATTTGCTAGCGCCGCTAAGTTGGGGTAGCAGCGAAAGTTGTCGATCGTCTCGGCTTCCGGATGAACTAAGAAAACTTCATAACCGCGATCTGTTAGTTCTTTCGCCGCTGAATTGCCGAACTTTTTTCCACTGCGTGAAGCCCCGACGATGGCAAGTTTCTTATTATCAATGAAATTTTGAACCGCTTGATCCATATTGTTACCTCGCTTTTTGTAGTGGGATTACACCACAAGACTATCAAAACGCTTATCGTTTGTCAAAGGTCAATACTCACTATCAAGGGGAACATAATTCCTGTTATCGATGAACACGAAAATGGGCAAGCCAATTTGGTAACCACATTTTCAGTCAGTGAAGGGATACGATATTAGCCCTCAATGCGAGAGATAATCCTAAGAAATGCGTGCCCAAAGTAGTGCTACGCTGATAGAGGGAAGCCGGTGTTAATTTGTTCAGCGGGGCGATTTCAATGAAAGGGGGCAGATATCTCCAGGGTTGCTGGAATGAACCAGGGCTAATAGTGCTAGTAAATTAACAACAAGAATGAGCTAGTGAACGCCATTAAAGGAGATGGGTTTGATGCGCTTGGTGGAGTGATGCGCTTTAACAGATCAGGCGTTTTATCGAGGATGTTTACAATACAAAGCGCATCCATTCATCTTTTGTATACCTGATACCGGCAGTATCTGAGTTCGCCTGGTGGCAGTCTCAATTGACTGAAGCATCCCCCTAAGAATGCCTTAAAACTGTACGACTTTATGGGACCACTACAAACTCCAATCTAATAAGGCAGGACAACCCGAAAAAGGATTTCTCAATGACAGAAAAGACTGTCACCATAAGTATAACGACAAAAGTCAATGGCAAAGCACTATATCGGGAAATATCAGTCGGAACTGCGGGTTTAGATGGTGAGCTGAACAAGTTAATGGTCGAATTGATGATGACCGCAATTGCAGAGGGCTTGAAAGCCATCGACGACCAAATACGTGCGAGTGAAGCGAAAGACTGGAAGAATATTGGGCCAGAAAAGCACCGGGTTCTCACTGCCATTGGCGAGGTAGAAATTAAGCGTCGAGTGTATCGGGATGGGGCAGGGAAAAGGCATAAGCCCTTGGATGAGCAGATGGGGTTGGGAAGAAATCAACGGGAGAAGAATATAGTGCGAATGATGGGGGTTTAGCTCGCGACACAGAACTCGTTCCGAGATGCAGCAGTTGGGTTAAGCTACCTGGTGAAGAATAAGATCACACACAGCAAGAGCCAGCGCATGGTGTGGGCAATTGGCAATGCCCTAGCAGATGCAGAAGAAGCCGAGATAAACCACTGGGATGGGGCAGCAGGTTGGCAGGAGAAAATCAGTACCCCGGTTCTGTTTGGGGAAAGCGAGGGGGTGATGATAGCATTGCAGCGCGAGAGGCGGCGCAAGGTTGAAGCCAGAGTCGGGATCTTGTATACAGGTAAAAAGGCGATTGGAGAGGAGCAATACAGGCTGTAAAACAAGGTGTGCATGACAAAAATCATCCACAATAGCCAAGAATGGCAGCAGATCATCTAGAAAATGGCCGATAAATATTACGACCTAAGTGCTGTGAAGTATCTGATAACCGGAGGCGATGGCAATGCATGAGTAAAGAAAAGATTTGATTACATTTGTGTGGAGCAGCGATAAAACGTGCTCGACCGATACCACCTATAACGAGCCAGCAAGACAGCCTCAGGATACAAACGAGAAACGATGCAGATGGTAAAGAGTATGTGCCAGCACGGGTAGGCGGCTGTTATTGATGACCTCAATCAAGCACAAAAGAATGCCAGAGGCCGCAGAAAAGAACGCCTTGTAGAATACAATCGATATCTCGAAAATAATCAAGATGCACTCAAAGATGTACTGTTGTCTGAAAATGGCCACCCGCTCAGTCTTGGGTGTATTGAAGGCAATGTAGATAAATTGGTAGCCAGGAGAATGAAAGGTAGAGGGTGTAGTTGGCGTATAGCAGGTGCCCGGGCTATAGTGACACTATGTAGATACTAACCACAGTTACGTGCTCTGGCATTGAAGCTAACACGCCATCTGGACCAGCCATTTACACCAAAGAGGAAGAAACCCATTACATACGGTAGTTGGCTGCAGTGTTCACTACTGCTCTTTTCTGGCTCATGCCAAAATCAAACTTGGGTAAAAGAGTTCAGAAGAAGATTGCATGATCGACGAGTTCTCTGCATGGATTACTTGTAAAGATGGAAATTCTTGACAGTAATACACCTTGTAATGTTATGTCATGAAAACTGTTTATAATGTATAATACTTATATGTGATGGCTCCAATTCCTAGAATTATTTATAGACAATACACCGATCTACACGAACTGCCATCACTAAAGCAATCTTGCACTTTACGAATGTTAATTCACAACCCGCTCTCAAGTCTCATAACGAGTGTGATCCCACCTGGATTTTATCGGTAAATGCTCTAATAAACCAGATGTTAGACAGCTAATTGTGAATTAACGGAATGAAAAAGCCGCGTTTTTATGTGTAGATATCGGAGCGCGGTCACGGCTGCGGACCAAATCTCAGGTGTTTGTCTGGGTTTGTTGTGCTTATGAATTTCTGGCCAGAGCATGCTGATGCATTTCTTAACTCTGTGAAGTTCAGCGTGCATTGACCGAGGAATACAACAACAGGAATATCTCGATAGGAGAAGTTTTTATCAATTCAATAGTGATGAAATTGATACGTTAGATTTAAAGTAATCACCTATCGGTAATTCAAATATCTGAGAGCGAATACAGATTGATCCTTCAGCCGTGTCTAGCTATGGCAGATTACGGCTGTTTATATTTAACTATTCTGGTATATGGATGGATGAAATTACTGCCATAAAATTGCAAAAACGCAATCATAAGCGGGTCAATATTTACCTGAATGGTGAGTTTGCATTTGGCTTGGCTCGTATTTTGGCAGCTTGGCTCCAGGTTGGTCAGAAAATTAGCGAAGAGAAGATCGCTGAACTGCGATCAGAAGACGAAATTGAAACCGCCTATCAGCGGGCACTAAAGCTGTTCGATTATCGTGACCGCTCCGAGCATGAAGTGCGGCAAAAGCTTACGCACCTCAATATTGATAAATGTACCATTGATGCCGTCATCAATCGTTTAACAAAGGGTGAAATCATTAATGATAGACGCTTTGCTGCACAGTGGATTGCCAACCGGACAGAATTCAGACCGCGGAGCCAGCGTGCGTTGCGATATGAGCTTATACAAAAGGGGATCTCCGATGCGATCATTTCAAATACATTGGAATTGGTTGATGACGAAAAGGCATGTTACGAAGCCGCTCAAAAACAATCGCGAAAATACAATGGATTGGAGTGGAGCGAATTCCGCAAGAGAATGGTTGCATTCCTCGCTAGGAGAGGGTTTCACTATCAAATCGCAAATCAAACGACCGAACGCATATTCGAAGAATTGAAGCTCACCAATGATGTCGTTATTACAGAATAATACAGAGAAGAGGTTACTAATATGATTGGGCAATGGATCTGGTTACTTGGCAGCATATTGGCGTTGTTCATCGGGATTGCCATTGGCTTCATGATCAAGCACATTCAAACGAAGAACGATATTGAATCACAGAAGGCAAAAGCTGGAGAAATCACCAAAGAAGCGAGCGAGAAGGCGAAGGATATCGAGCTGCAAGCGCGTGATTCTGCCCTTGAAGTCAGGCAGAAAGCGGAAGCAGAAGTAGCAAAACGCCGGCAAGAACTCAATCGGGAAGAAGATCGTCTCCAGAAACGCCGAGAAGAACTTGATGACCGCACAGAGCGCTTAGAGAAGCGCGAGCAAGCGTTAAATAAGCGTCAGAGTGCAGTTGACAAGCGTGCGAATGAGATTGAAAAAATACACGAGGAAGAGATGCTTGAGCTGCAGCGCGTCTCGCAGATGAGTGTAGAAGAAGCCCGAGCACACCTATTAGCAGAAGTCGAGAAAGATACCCGCAATGACATGGCGCGTATCATCCGGCAAATCGAAGCGGAAGCCAGGGAAGAGGGCACAAAGCGGGCTCGAGAGCTGATTACAACCGCGATCCAACGCGTGGCTTCTGACCACATCTCAGAGGTAACAACTTCGGCTGTCCCACTCCCCACGGACGACATGAAAGGCCGGATCATCGGGAGAAATGGACGCAATATACATGCTTTTGAGCAAGCGGCTGGGGTCGACGTCATCGTTGATGACACACCAGAAGCGGTCACGATTTCCTGTTTTGATCCGGTCCGGCGAGAAATTGCCCGCCGATCACTTTCAAAACTGGTGCTCGATGGGCGGATCCATCCGGCATATATTGAAAAAGTATTACGTGATGAAGAAAAAGAAGTTAACCAAATCATTATTGAAGCTGGAGAACAAGCCGCATATGATGCTGGCGTGAGTGGTCTGCATCCAGAAATCATGCGCACTCTAGGACGATTGAAATACCGCACTTCATACGGGCAGAATCAGCTTGACCATGCGGTCGAGACTTCCAAAATTGCTGCGGTCCTAGCAGCAGAATTAGGTGCGAATGTTGAAATAACTAAGGCGGGTGCGCTCCTACACGATCTAGGGAAGGCATTAGATCACAATGTCGAAGGTACGCACGCCCAAATTGGTGCGGAGTTCGCCCTCCGCCATGGCGTTAAAGCCCGGGTTGTAAACACAATTGCTGCCCACCACCATGAAGTGGAACAGGACGGTATTGAAGCAGCGATCGTTGAAGCGGCAGATGCTATCTCAGGCGCACGCCCAGGTGCAAGGAGGGAAAGCCTGGAGCAGTATATTAAACGTGTGCGTGCACTGGAGGAGATTGCCAACTCTTACAAGGGTGTGAATCAATCTTATGCCTTACAAGCCGGTCGCGAAGTGCGGATTTTTGTAAAACCAGAAGATATCGACGACCTTGATTCCATTAATCTTGCGCGTGATATCGCCAAGCAGATCGAAGAAAGCATGCAATATCCCGGACAAATCAAGGTCACCGTTATCCGAGAGACACGGGCGATCGATTACGCAAAATAGCCGAATATCATAAGTAAAAAAAACCCACTTTAGCAGAACCATCTGCCTGGTGGGTTTTTTCGTTTAAAAATAGGCCAATTACGGTATCGATTAAATGGGATTCTGTCAGGTGAAATCTGGGAGTGCAACGATTATCAATTTATGAAAGAAAAGGATTCATTCGGCGCTCCACACCGACCGTGGTCTCTGGTCCATGCCCACTCAGCAAGCGCGTTTCATCCGGCAAGGATAGGATCTGGGTTTGTATGCTGGCGATTAATGTTGCGTAATCTCCGCCGGGTAAATCGGTTCTTCCAATACTGCCCTGGAAAATCACGTCCCCGCAAAAAACTAGCTGTTCGGTTGAAGAATAGAATACAACATGCCCTGGAGTGTGCCCGGGTGTATGCCGTACTTCGAAAATCGTTTGCCCAACTACAAGTTTCTGGCCGTTTACCAGCTCAATCTCCGGTTCTGGTCCAGGATCAATATCCATTCCAAAATACGCCGCACCTCCACCCATACGCCACAATGGCTTATCGTCAGGATGCAAAGCTATCACTGGTGTAGGGGTGACATGGTTTATTAAACCGGACACGCCCGCTAAATGATCGAAATGGGCATGGGTCAACCAAATCTGTTCAATCCCCCATCGGCGCGATTGTGCTTCTCGCACGATAATTTCTCCTGAATCCGCCGGGTCAATAGCCACCGCTTGACCTGTTTCCGAATCCCCAACCAAATATGCATTCGTCACAACCGGTCCGAGCACCATACTATGTATCTCTAACATCTTATTCTCCAAAAGTGTGTATAGAATTGCACATCGGCCGAATATTGATCAACCCGAAAAAGATAGTCGGCATCTCTATTATCTACTCTTCCGTTTCACCCTGATCAGGAGCGCATGTAATTCGTCACCCAGCAATAGGACACCGAGGGTGAGGCCTACAAAGCTAATAAGCTTGATAAATTCTAATCTTAAACCGAGGATACTTACAACTCTTAAAATTAGCGGCTGAACCGTTAACGGTTCAGTGAGAATCAAATCTTCATTATTGGGCTTGCCGGACTGTGGTTGAATATAAAGCCAGATGCGACCAGGAAACTCGCCTGACTCTTCAGCGATTATCCGCCAGATGAATACACCTGGTGTGCCATGTCTAAAAGTTTCTATCAACTCACCTGTGGGTATCACTGGTAGACGCGCCAGTTCGAAACGCGCCCGTGAAAGAACGGAGGAGCTTCTTGTTTCTCCCTGCTCGGTTTCTAGAAACACGGAGATGTCTCTCCCATCGTTTGCTGGTGGATCTGGCTTATCAAGTGAGATAGCTACTCGCAGCCAGCCAGTTTCCCCAAGCCTCATCAAATGCGGCACATCGATATCCGCAACCACAGTCTGGTTTTGCAGAGCCGGGGAATTTACGGTTACTCTCTGCATATTGCTGCGCTGAGGCATAATACCCCAGATTGCTAAAGGGAGAGACACCAGTATCAATAACCCCCCTATGTATCGCCGCAAGGACTTGGAACCCATCCGAATATTATAATCAGATGAGGGCATTTCCCCGCAGCTTGCTGCGCAAACAATGATGTAAGATAACCCAATGAGCAAGCTGGTGAGAAAGAGTCATAGTGTATCAATATTGTTGTACCACTATGTGTGTCCTGCAAAATATCGGAGAGTAGTATTTGATCAAAAGGTGGATGAATTACTGAGAGAAGTATGTCTTTAGATAGGAAAACGATACCAAATCGAGTTTATCGAGATTGGTACAGACGAGGATCATGTACATTTTCTATTACAGTCAGTACCAATATACAGTCCCAAAAAGATCATACAGATAGTGAAAAGCCTAACGGCACGAGAAATATTCAAGCGAGCACCTGAAGTGAAACGGAAGTTATGGGGTGGAGAATTCTGGTCAAATGGGTACTATGTCAGCATGGTAGGGCGACAAGGAAGTGAAGAGACGATCCGCAAATATGTGAAAGAACAAGGAAAGGAAGAAGAATATCAACAGATACATGAACAGCAACTCAAGTTATTTGAGTAAGATAGGATAGCTGTTGGATACCCCGCAGCAAGCTGCGGGGAGGATCATTTTAGAGCTTATTTGCGATCTAGCAACAGCACCTTGGAATAGAAAAGAAAGCGTGCTACACTGAAGAAAACAACAACGGAGGCAACTATCCATGGTAGAACACCCCCCCGAACCATTTCGTATAAAAATGGTGGAACCAATCCAACTCATCGATCAATCTGCACGCGACCAGGTATTATCTGAGGCAGGTTACAACACTTTTAGTATAAAAGCAGAAAATGTATTTATCGACTTGATGACCGATTCGGGCACAGGTGCCATGAGCCAATCGCAATGGTCTGCGATGCTTATGGGGGATGAATCCTATGCTGGTGCGCGTTCGTACTACCGTTTGGTAGAAGCGGTATCAGGGATCTTTGGATATAAGTACTTTGTCCCAACCCACCAAGGTCGGGCAGCAGAAAATATCCTCAGCGCACTGCTGGTGAAAGACGGCGATTTCGTACCATCAAATATGCATTTCGATACTACCGAAGCCAATATCCTTGCACGAGGAGGTATTCCAACAAATCTCGTCATCGATGAAGCCTTTGAGGCAACCAATCGCAATCCATTCAAAGGGAATCTCGACCCGCTAAAACTGCGCACCTTCATTGAAGATAAAGGACCAGAGAACATTCCAGTTGGTATGCTGACGATCACAAACAACGCCGGTGGAGGCCAACCGGTCTCGATGGATAACATCCGCCAGGTATCTGAGATTTACCACCTTTTTCAGATCCCTTTTTTTATCGACGCCTGCCGCTATGCTGAGAACTCCTACTTCATTAAACTGCGCGACCCAAAGTATGCCGATAGAAGCGTCTTGAAAATTGCTCAGGAAATCTTCTCCTATGCCGATGGTGCAACGATGAGCGCCAAGAAAGATGCCATCGTAAATATCGGTGGTTTCCTAGCATTCAATGATGAAAACTTATACCAGAACGCCTGCAACGAATTGATCTTACGCGAGGGTTTCCCAACCTATGGAGGCTTGGCAGGACGGGATTTAGAAGCTCTGGCGGCAGGATTATGGGAAGGGTTAGATGAAAACTATCTTGCCTACCGTCTAGGGCAAACAGCTTTCCTAGCAGAAGGTTTGTTAGACGCCGGCATACCCATCGTTGAACCGCCCGGTGGACACGCAGTATACATAGATGCAAGCAGGCTACTACCCCACATACCCCCAAACCAATTCCCAGGACAAACTCTAGCCATTGAACTATACCGCCAGGGAGGCATCCGCTCGGTCGAGATTGGTTCGGTAATGTTCGCCCATCCAGACCCGACCAGCGGTGAAATCATCCACCCAAAACTTGAACTCGTACGATTGGCAATCCCGCGTCGAGTGTATACTGAAAGCCATCTAAACTACGTGATTAAAACTTTGACAAAAATTGCTGCCCAGCGAGAATATCTGCGCGGCTACCGGATCACCTACGCCCCCAAGTTGTTGAGGCATTTCACTGCCCGCTTCGAACCGCTGTAAGCAATCAGTGAGCTATGAAACCCTGCATCGCAACCGGATCAGTCAGTTCATTAGGAGAATTTGTCTGTGAAACTCAAGTTTTTTATGACCATAAATGCATTTGTCTTTATTGGTGCCGGGATAGCCTTCGCACTCTATGGCCCTTTGATGATTGATTTGTACGGTATCCTTGAATTTGAGGGCGATATCGGGTGGTTATACTGGTATGCGGCTTCTTTTGGACGTATGTTGGGAGCGATGCTATTCGGTACAGGTTTTGTGATCTGGGCAGCCAGCGGTTACGTCGGTAAGGAATCGGAGACACTCCCAATCGACAAACGCCTTATGATGGCTATGCTCATCACAAACGGAATGGGTTTGTTTGTCGCCGCGATACAGCAAATCTCAATTTGGGCCAATGCGGCAGGATGGATCACGCTGCTTGTATTCCTCACATTTTCCCTCGGTTATATTTACTTCATCATAAGGGACTAGTGCTTTATCAAGGATGAAAGCATCATACGATATCTGAGTTAAAACCCCCTTGATATAGCTTAAACTGTTCCGTCTACCTCTGTTCTTGTGAAGCAATCATATTTGACGGAACACTAGGAGAAGGATACCGGTCAGATTAATTTATCGACCGCATTTCTCCATCCGGTAATAAAATGCCATGAATAATGAAAATTAATGATGCCTTGGAACTGCTCACTTCTGAATGGGCAGACTATGCTCTTTTAGACAGCGGTAGTGGGCGCAAATTAGAGCAATATGGCGAGTACAGGTTCATACGCCCCGAAGCTCAGGCGATATGGCGACCAGCTGACGATTCACTTTGGAAAAATGTGGATGCGATTTTCATCCCGCAGCGCTCAGAGAGTGGGGGGTATTGGAAGTTCACTCACCCGATAAATAAGAGCTGGCAAATGTACTACAAAGACCTGAAGTTTAAGGCTGAAACCACGGGTGGACGTCATTTAGGGATATTTCCCGAGCAGGCAGTCCATTGGGATTGGATCGCAGAAGTTATCCAAGCAGCAAGCCGATCTGTACAAGTCCTTAACCTCTTTGGATACACCGGGTTGGCAACGTTAGCGGCTGCCAAAGCTGGTGCGCGGGTTACCCATGTGGATGCCTCCAAGAAAGTGGTGCGCTGGGCAAAGGAGAACCAGCATCTTTCTGGATTAGATGGCTACCCGATCCGTTGGATTGTTGATGATACGCTTAAATATATCAACCGGGAAATCAAACGCGGAGTAACATATGACGGTATTATCCTAGATCCACCGAGATTTGGTCGCGGTCCAGGTGGGGAGACGTGGAAATTCTTTGATCTTCTCCCACCGCTATTATCCGCCTGTCGGTCAGTTTTGAGTAAACACCCGCTTTTCATCGTAATCACAGCTTATGCCGTACCGATGTCGGCAATAAGCTTGCAATCCTTGCTGCAGGGACAAATGGCAGGGTTGGTAGGGAAATATCAAGCAGGTGAACTGATTTTGAGAGAAGAGAGCGCTCAACGATTGATATCTACAGCGATCTTTGTTCGTTGGCGAGCAGAATAAAACCACACTTAACAAACCATTACCAAGGCTTGTTTTTAGCAGCCTGCCAAATTCTCTCCTTTTCATCTAAGGTCAAATCCGAAACTGACCGCCCTTGAGTGCGAGCTTCAGCTTCAATTTGACTGAACCTGTTTCGAAAACGGGTGTTAGCCTCTCTTAACGAGCTTTCAGCGTCTATTCCCAACCAACGTGCTAGATTCACAGCAGCAAATAACAAATCTCCGATCTCGGCACTCTGATTAATTTTCCCCACTGCGGTATGGATTTCCGCGAGCTCTTCTTCGATTTTTTTGTAAACCCCAGCGATATCCGGCCAGTCAAACCCAACACGACCTGCTCGCAGTTGGAACTGTTCAGCCTGCACCAAAGCTGGCAATACGAGCGCAACACCATCGAGTAAACTCGCCCTGCTGTTCCCATTAGCAGCTCGTTCCTCGGCTTTTAACTTTTCCCAATTCAGGAGCACACTATCAGGCTCTTCCAGAACCAGATCTCCAAAAACATGCGGGTGGCGGTTGACCAGCTTGGTGTGAATTCCATGTAAGATATCAGCCATGGAAAATTCTCCGGATTCGGCAGCGATTTGCGCGTGGAGGACGATCTGGAGCAGCAGGTCACCAAATTCCTCCCGCATAGCATCTGGATCATCGTTGTCTAGTGCGGATAGGACTTCATAAGCCTCTTCTATTAAATGCGGGCGTAGCGATTGGTGGGTCTGCTCTCGGTCCCAGGGGCAGCCTTCTGGAGCACGCAAATGGGCAATTATCTCTTGGAAAGCTTCGAAGGATGTCGTCGCGTCCATCGCTGGCAAGTATAAGGCGGTTAACAAACCAATATATTTGCTGCGATCGATCTCAAACAAAGGTAGATCTTCGATAATCTCTTGAGTGGTACCAGCAGCGTGAACTAATTTAACCGGGTAATCATCTGGATATACAGCCATCAGGGTCAGTTTTACTTCGGATGCGACCATGCGGGAATATATCTGTGCAATAATTGCTGGTGCAGAAGGTGGGAATGGCGGCATATGGTATCTTGAAAGCTCTAATGCATCAAACAAAGCCGTGTGAGGCAAAACATCGACTCCGACTGCAGTCAGCAAAGGCTCTATGAAACTAATCCCTTCCACCACCTGTACGGAGATACCGGCGGCCTGCGCCTGACGAACAATCTCGGGGCAAGTCGCCTCTGCCACGAACGGATGCCCGGGTACTGCATAAATTACACCTTCGGGACGTTTTCCGAGCCGCAAGACTTCGGCAACGATCTGCTCATAAACATCTTCAAACCTATCCGCTTCATCGTAGAGCGCATCAAAAGAATGGCGCCGTAACCCTGTTGGCAATTCCTGAACAACGGGATGATGGGACGTACGCAGATAGATCTCTTCCGCCGTGCTTAAGATTCGCCAGGCTTTCCTGGTTAGATAATCCGGATTACCCGGTCCCAGACCGAGGATTGTTATACCTATAGTTTCCATACTCTGTCTCACTCAATATCCACACACAGGGAGACCTGCTCAAATGGATGAAATATTCCACAAAACTATTTTACTGGTTCGGGGAGGTCTCGATATCTATTTAACAAAAGTAATGCGTAAATCCAATCCGTGCAGGTCAAAGCCTGTCTCCACGGGACAGAAATTACGCATTACAAGTAGATTAATAATGCGAGTTGGTTTAACGCTTGGTGTAAGTGGGAGCCTTACGGGCGCGTTTTAAGCCGGGTTTCTTGCGTTCCTTAACACGCGCGTCGCGGGTTAGAAACCCGTTTTTCCGTAGCAGGGGCCTCAAATCCGGATTTATCAGCAGGAGGGCGCGGGCAATGCCAAGTTGAACTGCAGATGTCTGACCAGTTACACCGCCTCCTTTTACCATGACACTGATATCCAAAGTAGATAAACCTTCACCAGCCGTCTCTAGTGGCGCTACGATTGCTTCCATGTCACCTAAACGAGTGAAATACTCGTTGGCCGTCTTGCCATTAACAACGAACTGTCCAGAGCCTGTCATGATTCGAACTCGGGCAGTGCTCTCTTTTCGTCTACCGATCCCTTCGTAATACTGTACAGACATTATTTCTCCTTCAAAGGTTGTCTGGATGCAGCCTAATGAGTTTAATTACTTATGCTGCGGCCGTTTTCCAGTCTCAACCGACGAATAATTATTCAAGCGGTTGGGGATTCTGTGCTTCATGTGGGTGCTCCGGTCCTGCATAGACTTTCAGTTTTTTGAGCAGTTTTCTACCCAGTTTGTTATGCGGAAGCATACCCCATACTGCACTCTGTATCACCCGATCGGGGTGTTTTTTGAGCTGATTACGCAGAGTGATTTCTTTCAAACCACCTGGGTATCCTGAGTGCCGGTAATACATTTTTTCATCCATTTTATTTCCAGTAACTGCCACACGTTCAGCATTAATGACAATCACAAAATCACCCGTGTCCACACCAGGTGTAAATTCGGGTTTATGCTTACCGATGAGGATTGTAGCAATTTTTGATGCAAACCGTCCAAGATTTTGATCATTGGCATCTGCAACGTACCACTTGTGTTCAACCTCACCAGCTTTTGGATAATATGTTTTTTCCACTGATCTATCTCCACATCATTACATTCAGGTTATCTAAGTCTAAACCTTACCGGTGCCTACAAACTTTTCTATAATCCCTATTCAAATTCATTAGTAGGTTACTTCTACTAGGCTTAATCCACGGGCTGGAGCCAACCCCTGGATCGGTCGTTCCGGCGGCGATGCAAGAAACTCCTCAATCACATCCACGCTCTGTTGCCCCAGCCCGATTGAGACTAGTAAAAATACTGTCCTCCGAACCATGTGATATAGAAATGCATTGCCGCGCACATCAAATACCCAAACAGGGTATTCTTGTCCACTATTTTCTTCCCGCCAAACAGTAGAGAATATTGTGCGGACCGTCGTCCCCGCTGCGTGAACTGGGCTGCCGAACGCAGCGAAATCGTGGGTTCCCAGCAGACTAGCAGCTGCACAAACCATTCGGTCAACATCTAATGCCTGGGAGGATCGCCATGCGTACCGTTCCAGCAAAGGATTCCGTGCCTCAGCACAGTACAGCCGATACACATAACGGCGAGCTACTGCATTATAACGCGGGTGAAAGTTGGCATTTACACGCTTCACTTTCAATGCCGATACATCCCTTGGCAATTCTGCATTCAACGCGTTCCGTAACGCCGCGTCAGAATGCCGCCAATCAAGTTCGAAAGCAATCACTTGCCCGGTTGCATGAACACCGCTATCTGTGCGTCCAGCCGCTAAGATGCTTTTCCCACGCCATGAAAGCCGGCGCAGGGCGTCTTCAATCACTTCCTGGACAGTACGCACCTGGGCCTGCCGCTGGAAACCCTTATACAGGGTGCCGTCGTAGGCAATAATAACCTGGTAACGTTCCATGGTCGCTGTCAGCTATCCGCTGGCAGTCGATAACCAATAGCTAATCTTCAACCAATTCAAGCAGCACCATCTCTGCTGAATCACTCTTCCGTGGACCGAGCTTAATCACACGGGTATACCCTCCGGGGCGATTCTCATAACGTGGTGCGATATCATCAAACAGCTTCTTTACCATATCAGGGTTGCCTAAACGCGCCGCGACAAGCCGGCGGGCATGCACATGCTGGGCACCTTCCTGTTGGTTACCGCGCTTGGCTAAAGTAATCAACCGCTCTGCTTGTCCACGAACCGCAAGTGCTTTTGCTTTAGTGGTACGGATACGTTCATGCTCGAACAACTGTTTGACCAATATCCGTCGCAATGCGATGCGTTGGCCGCTTGTTCGGCCAAGTGTACGTCCTGCTACTTTATGTCGCATTCCTATTACTCCGCTTGCTCTTCTTCTACAATTTCATCACCATCTTCATCGAGATAACCTTTTTCTTCCATCTTTTGACGCAGTTCGTCCAGGCTTTTCTCTCCGAAGTTGCGGATTGACATCACGGCTTCGTCGCCCTTTTGCAAGAGTTCGAGTACCTCGCCCACTGTGGTGATACCAGTACGTTTCAGCGAGTTGAAGACCCTTACAGATAAATCCAGGTTTTCAATTGGGGTCTCAATCATTTCACTCGTTAGGCGGCTGGCTTCTTCCTCTGCCTCATCAACTGTCGCCAACGATTCTTCACTGACGCCGGCAAGGTGAAGCAGATGATCGATCATCACCCGGGCGCTGGTGCTCAATGCATCTTCAGGGCCAATCGATCCATCAGTCCATATTTCCATCTCGAGGGAATCATAATTTGTACTTTGTCCAACACGGGCATACCCAACTTCCCAATTCACCCGACTAACGGGGCTGTAAATCGCATCTACAGGCAAATCGCCAATCGGCAGTCGTCCTGTCCGATCATCGGCGGGGGAGTAACCGCGCCCACGCTCTACTGTAAATTCTATCTCCAAGGAAGTATCAGCATCATTTACCGTGAAGAGATACAAATCAGGGTTAATGATCTCAACCTCAGGTGGAGCCATAATATCTGCTGCTGTCACAACACCATCACCGTGTACATCTAGGTGCAGACGGGCAGTATCAACATCATACATCTTAACCCGCAGCTGTTTTACTTGCAGCATCACTCGGATTACATCCTCCCGGACTCCGGGGATATCGCTAAATTCATGCTGAACGTCTGCGATACGCATGGAGGTAACAGCAGCACCCTCCAAAGAGGAAAGCAGTATCCGCCTGAGAGAATTGCCGAGAGTGATACCATAGCCACGCTCGAGCGGACTAATAATAAACTTTCCATAGTTACGAGCTTCAGCAATACGCTCGATTTTCGGGGTAACCATATTCGTCATCCCTATCACTGTTCACCTCATCCCTCGCATAACTCGTTTAGCAAGCTCAATAACCAATTATCTCGCTTGCATGCCAAAGATATTACCGTGAGTAGTACTCAACAATCAATTGCTCGTTTAGGTTTCCATCAATTTCTGCTCGCTCCGGCAGGCGTAATACCTTACCAGACAGAGTATTTAGATCACGATCCAACCAAGCAGGGATGTTTTTACTACCAGCATCTTCAGCCAAGTTTTTAAAGTACGTGCGTGATTGGGAACCCTGGCGAACGGAAACTTCATCGTTTATAGAGACCAGCATCGACGGCACATCCGTCCGGCGGCCATTAACCGAGAAATGACCATGGGTCACCAAGAGTCGTGCCTGCGCACGGCTATCGGTATAACCTAAGCGGAAGACTACGTTATCTAAACGTGACTCCAAGATCTGCAGGAGATTTAGACCTGTCAAACCGCGTCGCTGCAGAGAAACCTCATAATAACGTCGGAACTGACGCTCCATCAAGCCATATATGCGGCGCGCTTTCTGTTTCGCGCGCAGCTGTCGGTTGTAATCCGATTCCCGGCGTCGTCGATACATTGAGCTACGCCCATGCTGGCCAGGCGCATAACTGCGTCGATCATATGCACATTTCGGGGTGAAACAACGTTCCCCTTTCAGGAAAAGTTTTTCTCCTTCTCTCCGGCACAATTTACATACCGGTCCACGATACTTTGCCATTGCTTATTTACCTTATCCTTCCTTACACAATTATTAAAATTACACGCGGCGTTTCTTTGGCGGCCGGCAACCATTATGTGGTACCGGTGTGACGTCAGTGATCGAGGCTAATTTGATGCCTAGATTTTGTACGGCGCGCAACGCTGACTCCCGACCGGGGCCAGGGCCTTTGATAAAAACCTCAACCTCCTGAATACCCATCGACATAGCAGCTTTTAGTGCCTGTTCTGCAGCCAACCGAGCTGCAAACGGTGTGCTCTTGCGTGAGCCCTTAAAACCTACTGAACCAGCACTACCCCACGTAACTGTATTGCCATCTGTATCCGTGACCGTCACAATGGTATTGTTGAAAGTAGCCAGGATATGAACCTGACCTTTTGAAAGGGTGCGTTTCGTTTTCTTTGCGCCTTTTCGGCGAGTTGATCGTACACTCTGAGCCATATTTCCTCACTTTTATCTAGATCATTACATCAACTGTTAGGCTCAGGTTTAGTAAGTTATCGACACCAAATTAGGTGATCCAACATACTTGCCTGATTGTCCACCCCGACTATGATCCAAGAGCCAGGCAGCCGCAGGGAGGAAGGTCCCAACCCGGTTCTGATCAATGCGGGAATAATACTTACTTCTTCTTAGAACCGCGGCGACGTCCGCGCCCGGCGACAGTCTTTTTTGGACCTTTGCGAGTGTGAGCGTTGGTTTTTGTATTCTGACCACGCACCGGTAAATTTCGCCGGTGCCGCAAGCCACGGTAACTCCCGATCTCAATCAGCCGTTTAATATTCAACTGTACGTCACGCCGCAAATCACCTTCCACTTTATAGTTCTGGTTGATGAATTCGCGTACGGTTGCGACTTCTTGATCGGTGAGATCACGCACCCGAGTATCAGGATTCACACCGGTACCTGCCAAGATCTGGTGGGACCGATGAAGTCCGATGCCGTAGATATAGGTCAAACCAATTTCTACCCGCTTTTCGCGTGGCAGGTCAACGCCTTCAATACGTGCCATAATTCACTATCCCTGTCGTTGCTTATGATTTGGATTCTCACAGATGACGTACAATACGCCACGTCTTTTTACAATTTTGCACTTTGAACAGCGCTTTTTTACTGATGCTGAAACCTTCATCTTTCACTCCTATCGACAATCCAGCAGACACAACCGGCATTCACAAGCCGAAGCTCCCATTATACCTGTGGTACCTTATTACGTCCAGACTCAATGAAATATCTTTAGACTTCTGTCAAAATTAGCGGTCCATTCTCCGTGATAGCGATACTATGCTCATAGTGGGCTGTTAGGGAACCATCAAGTGAAGACACTGTCCACTGATCCGGTAGGACTTTAGTATGACGAGTACCGATCAATACCATCGGTTCTAACGCGATCGTCATGCCTTCCCGCAGGACGAGACCACGCCCGCCAATACCATAATTTGGTACCTGAGGCCCTTCCCACATCGCCCGTCCGACACCATGTCCCGTGTATTCACGAGTTAAGTGATATCCTTTACCTTCAACAAATGCTTGAATCGCGGCGCCGACATCACCAACGCGTTTCCCGGCGCGCAGCATATCAATTCCGACATTTAGAGCCTGCTTGGTAACATCAATTAGTTCTTGAGCAGATTGGGAAATCTCTCCAACGCCAGTTGTAAATGCCGAATCACCTACAAAACCACCGTAAATGGTACCGCAATCGATTGAGATGATATCACCTGTTTTTAGCTTACGCTTTCCAGGAATGCCATGCACCATTTCATCGTTAATGCTCGCCGTGATCGTTGCTGGATATGGATATGCACCCGGTACACCTAAAAAAGCAGGTTTTGCATCATTTTTCCGTATGACTTCGGCCGCGACCGCGTCAAGGTCAGCTGTAGTGACACCTGGCCGAATCATATCCCTGACGGCCTGTAATGCCAAAGCATTAATTCTGCCAGCAGTACGCATGATTTCCAGCTCATCTGTCTTTTTGATGTGTATGCCGCGCTGACCACTCATAATCTCTCACTGTCATTGAGCGCCTTCAAAAGACTCTCAGTAACTTCATTTATTGGTTGATCGCCTTCGACTTCGACCAGTAAGCCTCTGTCTCTATAATACTCAATCAGCGGTTCAGTTTGATTCAGGTAAACCTGGATCCGACGCTTCACGGTTTCTGCCTTATCATCCTCACGCTGATAAAGTTCGCTGCCATCGTAATCACAAATCCCGGCTTTTCTTGGCGGGTTGTGCAGTTCATGATAAATATGCCCAGCTTCCTTACAGGTCCACCGCCCGCTGAGGCGAGCGATCAATACTTCTGTCGGTACACTGATGTAGGGTACAGAGCTTACACCACCATCAAGGTTTGCGAGCACATCTACCAGCGCCTCTGCTTGGGCTGGTGTCCTCGGGAACCCATCCAACAAAGCACCTGTTTGACAATCTTCAAGTGATAAACGCTCTCGTACCATACTAATCGTCAAATCATCGGGTACCAATTCACCGCGGTCAATATATACTCGCGCCTGTTGACCTAAAGCGCTGTTTTTATGCAGATGCTCGCGAAATAAGTTGCCCGAGGAGATATGAACCAATCCCAGCTTCTCAGCAACTAACTGTGCCTGTGTACCTTTGCCAGCACCTGGCGGCCCGAGTAATACAATACATCTCAACATGAACACTCTGCTTTACCTGATCAGGAGTGCTTCATCATACCCATGGATCTTGAGTTCAGCTTCGATGTTAAAGAACGTATCCCTAACAACACCAACGACAATCAGCAAACCCGCTGATGAAACCAGCAATAATCCGGAATTTTGACCTAACGGCAATACCAATCCCAACAGCCAAGGCAAAATGGCAATGACACCCAGGAAGAGAGCACCTGGTAGCGTAATTCGCCGCAATACCCGGGTTAGATACTTCTGAGTCGGTGCGCCACGACTCACTCCGGGTATCTGAGCACCCGCTTTTTTCAAGTTTTCGCCATAGTTTTGCTGCGCGAATAAGATGTCGGTGTAGAAGAAAGTAAAGCCCACGACCAAAAAGAAAAATGTAATCCAATAAAAATTGCTGTTTCCGCCAAACGCAGTCTGGACTGTCGCGGCAATATTAGCAACCAGCTCGTTGCCTGAATCCAGGAAGAAACTGGCTATAATCGCTGGGAATGTCATTAAAGATTGGGCGAAGATAAGCGGGATCATACCAGCCATACTTACCATGAGCGGTAATGTGCCTTTAACGGGCATTGACATACGATTCCCAACGCGGCGTCCCGGATACATCACTGGTACATTTCGGCGGCCTTGTTGGACAAACACAATAGCAAAAATAATCAGTACCATCACCAAGACGATTATCGACAGCAGCAACCAACGATACTGCTCATCTGCCATAATACGACCTAGGTTGTTCGGTATTTGTGACACGATACCAGCAAAAATGATCAGGGATAGACCTTGGTTGCGAATACCAAATTCCGAAATCAGCTCGCCCAACCAGATTGCGAATAACGTACCAGCAGTCATACTGATCACAATCGTCAGAGAAGACAACCAGTATTCACCGGTTAATCCAAAATTGTCTAGAATCGGTACCGGTGTAAAGGCGTTGAACAGGTTAATCTGACCGATAGCTTGCAATGCAGCCATAGGTATAGCCAAAATTAGCGTCCACTTTTCCATGAATTTCCGGCCTTCACGGGGATCTTCCTCCATCCGCCGCTGCATTGCAGGAACGATCGGTACTAATAGCTGAAGGATAATCTGAGCTGTAATATATGGGTACACCCCCATTGCTAGCACAGAGAAGTTTGAGACCGTACCCCCAGATAATAGGTCCAGCAAGCTAAATAGGGTCGATCCTGCACCACCACCCGACATCATCGCAGCGATCGCTTCACCGTTGACACCAGGAACAGGCACATGCGCTGCAAAACGATAAATCGCCAAAATCAGCAGGGTGATCAGCAGTTTACGCCGAATATCTCGGGCCGACCACAGATAGCGCCAGGCAGATCGCTTCATATCTTAGGCTCCTTCTACAACCGAACGGTTCTGTAAACCCGTCCATGGTTTCGTGGCTGACGTAGCCAATCTATAATTCAACAATCTCGACACTGCCCCCCGCAGCTTTGATTTTCTCAGCAGCACTCTTGCTGATTCGGTGAACACGCACGGTATAGGCAGCTTTTACTTCTCCCCGACCGAGGATCACCACTGGATGTCGCTTATTACTTAGCAGCCGTGCTTCTGATAAGGTCTCAGCTGAAATTTCACTACCTTCAGCAAAACCACTTAATAAATCCAGGTTGATTTCGTTATAGGTTATCCGATTAATCGGTGTAAAGCCCTTACCACGCAAGAATGGTAACCGCCGGAAGAAAGGCAGGTTGCCACCCTGATGATATAAAGGTGTTCCACCACCAGCGCGTGCGCCTTGGCCTTTCATTCCGCGTCCAGCAGTTTTACCTTGTCCAGCCGCGGTTCCCCGACCAACACGCTTGCGGTTTTTCTTCGACCCTTCATTCGGTTTCAGATCATGCAATTTCATCGTTTTTCCTCAATAATCGAGCGTCAGGTGTCTCCGTCTTCGACAGATTAAACCTGACCTTAAAATTTACGCTTCCTCAACTGCCAGCAGATGCGACACCGCATTGATCATGCCCCTAACAGCAGCCGAGTCAACATGCTCGACAGCATCATTCATCTTCCGTAAGCCTAACGCCCGTACGGTTCTCTTTTGGCGCGCGGAATAACCGATTGGGCTTTTTACGAGCGTAATCCGGACGATCTTCTCTTTCTTTTTACCTTTTTTAGCCATTTCTCTTCCGTTCCCAGAAAGGTGTGACTTCTTTTGGAGAAATACCACGAAGCGCAGCTACTTCTTCGGGGGATCTTAAACCGTCGAGAGCGTTCATAGCTGCATACACAACATTCAATAAATTACTGCTACCCAAAGACTTGGTGAGGATATCCGAGACGCCTGCAGCTTCCAAAACGGCACGCACACCACCTCCGGCAATAACTCCAGTACCTTTTGAGGCAGGTTTGAGAAGTACGCGTGCGCCGCCTTCCCGACCGAGAACTTCATGTGGAATTGTTGTGTCATATAAAGAAATCTTACGCATATCGCGTTTCGCTTTATCAGTAGCCTTGCGCATGGCATCGGGAACTGAATTTGCTTTTCCTGTTGCTACACCAACACTACCTCGGTGATCTCCGACTACCATAGTCACACGAAAGGAGAAACGGCGTCCACCCTTAACAACTTTGGCCACACGGGCAATCTCTACAACGCGCTCATCTAATTCTTTTTCAAATTCCATATAATCTGACATGTTTTACTCCAATAAATGAGTTAAAACTCAAGTCCACCAGTACGCGCGCCTTCGGCGAGAGCTTTTACGCGTCCCATAAACTGGTAGCCACCGCGATCAAATACAACCTGCGCAATACCCTGTGCTTTTGCGCGCTCGGCAATCGCTTTGCCCACTTCGCTGGCCTGCTCTGTCTTATTTTTACCACTTAGCTTCCCACGCAGTTCTTTATCGATGCTCGAAGCAGAAGTGATTGTGACGCCATTCTTATCGTCGATTACTTGTGCGTAGATTTCATTTACACTGCGGAAAACATTCAGGCGCGGACGGTCCGAAGTGCCAAAGATGCGCTTGCGAACACGTAGATGCCTGCGTCTCCTAGCTGCTGAACGTGTTTTTATTGAACCCATAGAACTACACCTTACCTGCTTTGCCAGCTTTCCGGCGAATTCGCTCATCAATATACTTGATACCCTTACCCTTATATGGTTCAGGCGGGCGGGTCTTGCGGATATCGGCTGCGATTTGGCCGATTACCTGTTTATCGTAGCCAGATATTTTTATTTGACGAGTTCGGTTGTCCCAATCAAATTCAATCCCTTCGGGGGGCTCAAACTCTACTGGGTGTGAATAACCTACATGCAGTACCAAGTTATTATCGCTAATCTCGGCTCGATACCCAACACCATTTATTTCTAAGATTTTCTCAAAACCAGTACTGACACCATACACCATATTGGCAATCAGGGAGCGCGTCATACCATGTAAAGCTTTATGATGCTTGAGATCTGAAGGTCGGCTAACTGAGAGCTGATTGCCCTCAAGTTTTATCTCCATCGCGGCCGGAAAAGTGTACTTCAACTCACCTTTTGGCCCTTTAACGCGGACATGCGAACCTTGAATTTTTACATCTACTCCCGTAGGTATCTCTACTGGTAAGCGTCCAATTCGAGACACGGTTACCTCCTTACGCTGTGGATCGCGCCCTTTTCAGTATCGCGGGATCTCAGCCTGTATTACCAGACTTTACAGAGCACCTCGCCTCCGACACCCAACTGACGGGCGCGAAAACCAGTCATCACGCCTTTGGGTGTGGAGAGGATGGCAATCCCCATTCCGGACAAAATCCACGGTATCTCACTTTTCCCGGTATACACCCGGCGACCAGGGCGGCTGATGCGTTCCAGGCCTAAGATTACCGATTTTCGATTACGCCGTTCACCGACGTAGCGCAGCCGAATTCGCAAGACTTTCGAACCGGCAGCTTTTCCTTCAACCACTTCGTAAGAGCCAATGAAACCCTCATCCTGTAGTATCTGGGCAATTGCTAATTTCACTTTTGAGCTGGGCACAGCGACTGTCGTGTGTCCAACCATCACAGCATTACGAATACGCGTCAGCATATCAGCAATAGGATCAGTTACACTCATTCTCAATCCTCCATCCGGTTACCAAGAAGACTTGACCACACCGGGGATTATTCCCTGTAAGGCATACTCGCGAAAACAAATCCGGCACATCCCAAAACGGCGGATATAACCTCTTGGGCGCCCACAGGCTTTACATCGGTTTCGTACCCTGGTTGGATATTTACGACGCTGATCGCGAATTATCATACTTTTTTTTGCCATCTACTATCCTTCCTTTTTGAAAGGCATCCCAAGCAGCTGCAGCAGCTGCCGGCCTTCATCGTCTGTGCGAGCAGTTGTCACAATACTGATTTCCATGCCGCGCAGTTTATCAATCTGATCGTAGTCAATTTCTGGGAAAACCAACTGCTCACGGAGACCTAACGTGTAATTGCCACGACCATCGAATGAATTAGGTGATACACCTCGGAAGTCTCGCACACGTGGTAGGGCTATACTCACCAAGCGGTCGTAGAACGACCACATGCGCTCGCCCCGTAGGGTAACTTTCACGCCGATGGCACGGCCTTCACGCAGTTTAAAATTGGCAATACTTTTGCGAGCCTTGGTGATCACTGGTTTTTGACCAGTGATGGTAGTCATATCCGCTACAGCAGCATCCAAGGCTTTCGCGTTGTCCAAAGCTTCACCCACGCCGATATTTACTACAATCTTTTTCATGCGCGGTACTTCCATAGGATTGCTCAGATTAAGCGATTCTTTCAATGCCGGCGCTATTTCGGCTTGATAGTGTTCTTGCAAGTACGATTTCATCCCATAACTCCAATATCGGTTTAGCTATCGATCAGTGCTTCGCATTTTTTACAAACACGGATCGGTTCACCATCCTGGCGTGAAATATTCACACGAGTAGGCTCATCGCATTTAGGGCAAACGAGCATGACATTTGAGACATGTATCGATCCCTCAAACTCTATTATGCCAGGCGAAAGGGTGCGGCCTTGTGTTTGAACTTGTGATTGGTGTTTGCGGCGCATATTTACGTCCTGCACCACCACCCGACTAGTTTTCAGGATCACCCGAATTACTTCACCACGTTTGCCTTTGTCTTCAAAGCGCCCTCTAATGACTTCAACTTTATCGCCCTTACGAATTTTCATTTTCATATTAGTTGCTCCTACTATGGTCTTACAGTACTTCAGGGGCAAGTGAGACGATTTTCATGAAGCCCTTCTCGCGCAGTTCGCGCGCTACAGGTCCGAAAATACGCGTCCCCTTCGGGTTGCGACCATCAGTGTCCAATATTACTGCTGCGTTATCGTCAAAGCGGATATATGAGCCATCTTCACGGCGCCATTCCTTTGCGCAGCGGACAATAACAGCATGCACAATATCGCTTTTCTTTACTGCCCCATGGGGAGTAGATGCTTTCACTGTGCCAACAACAATATCACCAACACGCCCATAGCGGCGCCGGGAGCCACCAGATACCTGGATGACCAATAGCTCACGTGCACCCGTGTTATCAGCTACTTTAACGCGAGATTCCTGTTGGATCATGCCTCTGCCTCCAGATCAAGCTCGGGCGCACCGGCTTGGACATCGCGACGCAAAATCTCTTCCACTACGAAATGTTTATGACGAGAGATTGGTTTACTTTCAACTATGCGGACAGAATCCCCTACCTCGCAACCCAATTCGTCGTGTGCCATCAAGGTCCGCCGGCTATTGACGGTTTTCTTGTACAGACGGTGCTGGTAGGTACGAGAAATCTCCACAATGACTGTTTTATCCATTTTGATGCTTTTTACAACACCAGTAATTCTTCGGCGTGTATTCATGCTTCACCTTCTTGACTTTCCGTCATTTCACGCTGATTTAATATCGTCAATAAACGAGCGATCGCTCGGCGGGTATTACGAACTCGAGTGTAATCTTTCAGACTTCCCACCGCCATCTGAAACCTAAAATTCATCAGTTCCTGGCGCGAATCTTCAATATTAGTCTTGATCTCCTCTGTAGATAACTCACGAATCTCTTCGGAATTCATGCTTCGCCTCCCAATTGACCTTGGCGACTAACAATTTTGGTTTTAATCCCAAGCTTGTACTGCGCCAGACGGAGTGCTTCCAGGGCAATATCATCTGGTAAACCACCCCCGATTTCGAACATAATCCGTCCAGGTTTGACGACGGCAACCCAAAATTCGACATTACCTTTACCCTTACCCATGCGTGTCTCTGCTGCTTTTTGGGTAATAGGTTTATCCGGGAAGATACGAATCCAGACCTTACCGCGCCTCTTCATCGCGCGGACGATCGCGCGCCGCGCAGCTTCAATCTGACGTGCTGTCACCCAACTGGGTTCCAGAGCTTGAAGGCCGAAATCCCCAAAATCCACGGTTGTCCCGCGCTGGGCTTTCCCTTTAAGGCGACCGCGCATTTGTTTGCGGTACTTTACACGCTTTGGCATTAACATAGTTACTTCCTCTTTAACATTTCGAGATCAATATCTCGGGTGAAACATACGCCGGAGGGCCTTAGCATTACTTGCTTTACGCCCAATGATTTATCAATGATTATTTACTAACGTAGACACCTTCGATATCTGGCAGACTTCCTTCTACTTCGGGTAATACTTCACCTTTATAAATCCACACTTTAACGCCTATTCGACCATAGGTAGTCCCTGCCTCAGCTAGTGCATAATCGATGTCGGCGCGTAGAGTTTGGCGGGGAACTTGACCCTCACGCATATTAATTGATCGCGCCATCTCGGCACCACTCAAACGACCGGATACCTCTACCCGGATTCCCTCAGCGCCCTGACGCATTGTCTGCTGGATTGCGCGCTTCATCGCGCGCTGGTAGCTGATCCGGCGTTGTAATTGATCAGCAATATTCTGAGCTACAAGTAAAGCATCCAAATCAGGATCTTTTATCTCTTTGATTTCAAGATCGATCTTCTTGCCGACTACTTCTTCCAGATTAGTACGCAATTTCTTTACATTCTCACCTTTCCGCCCAATTAAGATCCCGGGCTTTGCAGTGTGAACAAGGATTTTAACTTTCCCAGGAAATCGTTCGATCTCAATTCGCGAAACCCCGGCTCGGGGAGCCTCGCCACGAATTAGCTCACGCAATTCAAAATCCTGGTGGAGCTGGTTGACATAATTCTCGCCCTCAGCGTACCAGCGGCCTTCCCACGTCTTATTGATCTTCAGTCGAAAACCAATTGGATGAACTTTACGACCCATATTTACTCCTTAGGCACCGAGGTAAGCTTTCCCCAAGGCAAACCCGCCTGCAGTGCAACGAATTGATCTCTATTCCCGTTCTCGCAGCACGACTGTGATATGTGATGAGCGGCGTAACCAGGGTTTAAAACGACCTCTTGCTCCAAAACGGCGCCATTTACGGGTTGGTGCTTCATCTGCGAAGATCTTATACACATACAAATCGTCCCGACTGACACCGATATTCTCTTCAGCATTCGACATTGCCGAAGCAACTACTTTCGATATCGGTCCTGCAGCGGCATTGGGGGTGAATTTCAGCACCGTAAGAGCCTCTTGGACGTCCTTTCCACGCACTAGATCCAGCACTAGCCGAACTTTTTGAGCAGAATAGGGAATGTTTTTTACCCGCGCTTGAATATCGGTTTCCATAATTCACTACCCTCTCTTGACTCTTCTCTCGGCGACGTGTCCGCGATAAGTACGAGTTGGTGCGAACTCGCCCAGCCGGTGTCCAACCATATTTTCAGTGACATAGATAGGCACATGCCGGCGCCCATCATGTACTGCAATGGTGTGGCCTACCATTTGGGGGAATATCGTACTGGCTCGACTCCAGGTGCGCACCACTTTCTTCTCATTGCGCTCATTCATTGCTTCGATTTTCTTTAGTAATTTCGGGGCTATATATGGCCCTTTTTTCAACGATCGTCCCATTCTAATTTCTCCAATATCCTTCGTGTGTCCAATCTGTAATTGATAATCCTAACTAGTGTCATTGGACTGGGATCGACTAGCGACGCTTCTTCCCGCGACGGCGAACGATATATTTATCAGTCTTCTTGTTACGACGGGTTTTCTTTCCAAGGGTCGGTTTACCCCAGGGGCTTTTCGGCCCGGGCATCCCGATTGGTTGGCGACCCTCACCACCTCCATGGGGATGGTCCCGCGGAGACATAGCAGAACCACGCACTGTTGGGCGAACTCCCAGATGGCGTTTACGGCCTGCTTTTCCTAATTTAACATTTCCGTGATCTACATTCCCTACCTGTCCAATTGTTGCTGAGCATTCCTGGCGAATCAACCGCACTTCACCAGATGGCAACCGCACTTGGGCATAATCACCCTCTTTGGCCAACAACTGCGCCGAACCACCCGCTGAGCGAACCAATTGTCCACCACGACCTTCATAAAGTTCGATATTATGTACCATGGTACCCACTGGGATATTAGAAATCGGCAAATTGTTCCCAGGCCTGATTTCAGCAGTGGATCCTGACAAGACTGTGTCACCAACTTTCAAATCCAATGGGGCGATGATATATCGTTTCTCGCCATCGGCATAATTTAATAAAGCTAATCTTGCCGTGCGGTTCGGATCATATTCGATTGCAGCAACCTTGGCGAGAATCCCCACTTTATCACGCTTAAAATCAACCATGCGAAGTTGACGTCGGTGCCCTCCGCCACGATGCCGAACAGTAATCCGACCGTAAGCATTCCGACCTCCACTCTTTTTTAATGGTTTGATCAGCGCTCGCTCCGGTTTGCTCTTTGTGATCTCCTCAAAGGTGTAGCCTGTCATCCCCCGTTGGCCGGGAGTTGTAGGTTTATATTTTTTTACCGCCATTATCTGACTCCTTCGAAGATATCAATCGAATCACCCGGCGCAAGGGTAACGATAGCCTTTTTATATCCGCTTCGGCGGACCAGCAAACGGCGGCTCAAGTTACGGCGGGAACGCTTTGGTGGTACGTTGATCACATTAACCCGCAGGACTTCAACATCAAATAAAGTCTCAACTGCGTCTTTAATCATACCTTTGGTAGCCTTAGAAGTTACTTCGAAAGCAAATTGATGGAGTTCACCACTCAGGTAATTCGTTTTCTCGGTAATGATTGGTCGACGTAGAATGTCATAAATCGTTGTCATAATAATCCTCCAAGCTACCCAAGATACGATTCAATTACTTCAAGTGTCTCGACCGGCATAACTACCTTGTCATACGACAATAGATCACGGATGTTCAGATAATTTGCTGATAAGGTCTTGACCAGTGCAAGGTTCTTTGCAGACTTGACAATTTGATCGTATTGTTCGTTCTTCCCTGGGATCAAGAGCAGAACGCTTGCATCGCCAGCTACTTTATCAAGGACCTGGGCGATGAGTTTGGTTTTGGACTCTTTTATCTTCAGTTCATCGATCAAGACAATTTCTTGATCGGAAGCTTTCACCGACAAAGCTGAGCGTAAAGCTGCACGCCGCATCTTGCGCGGCATCTTTTGTGAATAATCGCGCGGCTTCGGAGTATGTACTTTCCCACCGCCAACCCATTGTGCAGCGCGGATAGAGCCCTGACGAGCGCGACCGGTACCCTTTTGACGCCAAGGTTTACGGCCACCTCCAGCAACTTCACTGCGCCCTTTGGTTTTGTGCGTTCCCAAACGGGCATTCGCCATCTGTCGGATATATGCCTGGTGCATTAAGTCCACATTTACGGGTGCCTCAAAGATATTTGCCGGCAGCTCATGGGTGGCGACTTTCTTGCCTTTCATGTTTAATACTTCAACTTCCATTGTCACATCACTCCATATCGAGTTCAGCCAGAAGTAGGCTGATCGCAGAAATCCACTTACTGTTTACGGGCCCCTTTAATCATCACAACACCGCCCTTCGGACCAGGGATTGCACCTCGAACTGCTAGCAGGTTGCGATCCTTGTCTACTTGGACGATTTTTAGATTATGTACGGTAACCCGTTCATGCCCCATATGTCCTGGCCCACGCGAACCCTTAAACACACGCCCGGGCGTTGTACCGGCACCATGCGAGCCCGGAGCGCGTTGGCGGTCTGATTGCCCATGGGTTTTCGGACCTCCCCTAAAGCCATAACGCTTAACAGCACCAGCAAATCCTTTTCCCTTACTGGTACCGACTACATCGACGTAATCTCCCTCGTTGAAAATTTCAACGGTAATAGAACTGCCTTCCTCGATATCCGGATTCTTCGCTTTGAACTCACGCAGAAAGCGCAACGGAGAAATATCGTTACGCTTCAGATGCCCGAGTTGACCGGCTGTGAGGCGCTTGGGTTTCACTTCTTCAAATCCCAATTGGATGGCCGAGTAACCATCAGTATCGACCTTCCGCACCTGGGTGACATAGCATGGACCAGCTTCGATCACAGTGACTGGAATCGCCGCACCGTTATCATCGAAAATCTGTGTCATGCCGATTTTCTTGCCAATCAGCCCTTTCAACATCTCTATTGTCTCCTATCATACTTAGTCTAGGGACTGTCAGCCAGGGCCTGGCCGCATCATCCCTGGGTGCAGTGTAGTCAGCCAGTATGCCGCGAAGCTTCAGGTATTTTGGTTCGCGAGCAGCACTGCTCTTGCGCTGCCTAACAATTGTATGTGTCCGGTTGAGAAATTCCAACCTGCCAGCATACAAAAAGCTTAATATCTAAATTTTTATTTCAATGTCCACACCCGCAGGAAGATTCAGGCGCATCAACATATCAATAGTCTTAGAATCTGGATCCAATACATCAATCAAGCGATTATGGGTACGGATCTCGAAATGTTCGTGCGAGTCTTTATCAATAAAAGTTGATCGCCGCACTGTAAAACGCTCAATACGGGTTGGCAAGGGCACTGGTCCCACAACGCGTGCACCAGTTCGTTCAGCGGTCTCTACAATTCGCTTTGCGGATTGATCTAACACACGGTGATCATAAGCCTTCAGACGGATGCGGATCTTTTGTTTTGCCATAATCACACCTACTCTATGATTTCTGTGATCACGCCGGCGCCAACCGTCAGACCACCTTCACGGATCGCAAAGTTTGATCCCAGCTCCAATGCCACCGGTATGATCAGCTCCACCTTCAAGTTCACACTGTCACCAGGCATCACCATCTCGACACCCTCCGGTAGCTCAATCGTCCCGGTCACATCCAACGTCCGGACGAAGAACTGCGGCCGGTACCCTGAGAAGAACGCCTTGTGCCGCCCTCCCTCATCCTTCCGCAATACGTATACCTCGCTCATGAATTTCGTGTGCGGTGTGATGCTGCCCGGTTTGGCTATCACCATCCCGCGCTCTACCTGGTCACGGTCTATGCCGCGCAGCAGCAAGCCCAGGTTATCACCAGCTTGCCCAGTGTCCAACGTCTTGTGGAACATCTCCACGCCCGTCACCACCGAGCTTATGCTCTTCTCCAGTAAGCCTACGATCTCCACCGGCTCGCCTACTTTCACTGCGCCGCGCTCAACACGCCCCGTCACCACCGTCCCACGCCCCTTGATCGAGAACACGTCCTCCACCGACATCATGAACGGCTTGTCAATCTCGCGTACTGGCTCGGGGATGTATTCGTCCACTACCCGCAGCAGTTCTTTGATGCTCTCATACTCTGGTGCATCCTGATCGCTGCTCTCGCTCTCCAACGCTTCCAAAGCACTCCCGCGCACGATCGGCGTCTCGTCCCCAGGGAACCCGTACTCGTTCAACAACTCACGCAGCTCCAACTCCACCAGCTCCAACAGCTCCGGATCATCCATCATGTCGACTTTGTTCAGATACACAACAATCGCTGGCACTTCCACCTGCCGCGCTAACAGCACGTGCTCCCGCGTTTGCGGCATCGGCCCATCCGGCGCCGCTACCACCAGGATCGCTCCATCGACCTGCGCTGCTCCCGTGATCATGTTCTTGATGTAGTCACGGTGCCCAGGCATGTCCACGTGTGCATAGTGCCGATTATCAGTCTCGTATTCCACGTGCGCTATGTTGATCGTGATGCCGCGCTCTTTCTCTTCCGGTGCATTATCGATCGAGTCGAATGCCCGAAATTCTCCTTGCCCGGACATCGCACAATATTTCGTGATCGCGGCCGTCAACGTCGTCTTCCCATGATCGATGTGCCCCATCGTCCCTACGTTCATGTGCGGCTTCGTCCGCTCAAATTTCTGCTTTGCCATGACTGCACTCCTTAGTTGACAAAATCGCTATCAAACTTTCGTTATGTATTAGTTACCTACAATTGTCCGGGCTACATTCTCAGTGACCTGGGCATAATGATCAAATTCCATCGTGAAAACACCGCGGCCTTGGGTTGCGGAACGTAGATCGGTTGCATAACCGAACATTTCTGCCAGAGGCACCATTGCCCGAATTGCCTGTGCGTTTCCAGGTCGCACTTCCATACCCAATATTTCGCCACGGCGCGAGTTCAACTGGCCGATGATATCTCCCAGGTATTCCTCTGGAACAACAACCTCAACCTTCATAACCGGTTCCTGCAGAACTGGCGACCCTTTCTGTACTCCCTCACGCAACGCCATAGAGCCAGCAAGCCGGAAGGCCATTTCACTTGAGTCCACCTCATGGAAGGAACCATCATATAAACGTACTTTGAGGTCAGTTATCGGATAGCCAGCTATTACACCTGCACTAGCGGATTCACGCACCCCTTTCTCGACACCGGGGATATATTCGCGAGGGATAGCTCCGCCGATAATCTTGTTCTCAAACTGAATACCAGATCCTGGTTCACCAGGTTCCAATTCTAGGACTACATGCCCATACTGCCCATGACCACCAGTCTGCTTGACATAACGAAACTCTGCCCGCTCGACAGGGACTGTGATGGCTTCTCGGTAAGAGACCTGCGGACGACCTACACTAGCTTGGACGCGAAATTCGCGCAACATGCGGTCAACTAAAACTTCTAAATGCAACTCGCCCATACCCGAAATGATCGTTTGTCCGGTGTCATCATCGGTACGCACCTGAAATGTCGGGTCCTCTTCGGCAAGTTTATGCAGAGCTTCCGACATCTTATCCTGGTCCGCAGTGGTCTTCGGCTCAATAGCAACCGATATTACTGGTTCGGGGAAAGTAATGTCCTCGAGGATGATCTGGTTCGATGCATCGCAGAGTGTGTCACCGGTAAAAGTGTTTTTGAAACCAAGCACCGCACCGATGTCACCAGCCAGCACTTCCTTGACCTCTTCCCGACGGTCGGCATACATACGTATAAGGCGACCGATTCTCTCACGACGATCCTTGGTAGAGTTATACACCGTAGAACCTTGGCTGATCTTACCAGAATATACCCGGAAATATGCCAAGCGACCAACATAGGGATCCGTTACGATTTTAAAGACCAAAGCGCTGAGTGGTGCATCATCTTCCGCTGGTCTTTCTAACAGTGCCTCATTATGCGGGTTGTACCCTGTCACCGCGGGGATTTCAGCGGGTGATGGCAACAAATCAATCACTGCATCCAAAAGTGGTTGAACACCCTTGTTTTTCAATGAACTTCCGCAATAAACCGGGGTTGCTTTTCCGGTGATTACCGCATTTCGCAGCGCAGATACCAGTTCCTCAGCAGAAATTTCCTCACCTTCAAGGAATTTTAAGGTTAATTCTTCATCAGTCTCGGCAATCTTCTCGACCATCCGATCGCGCATTTCTGCTGCTTGAGCCTTCAAATCAACTGGGATTTCGATGATTCGGGGCTCTCTGCCTAGATCATCTTCCCAAATAATTGCTTCATTTTTAAGCAGATCGACGGCACCCTTGAATGCAGCTTCATTCCCAATAGGCATTTGAACCGGAATAGGGTTTGCACCAAGGCGTGAGCGAATCATATCGATCGTACGATCATAAGAGGCTCCGACGCGGTCCATTTTATTTACGAAACAAATCCGTGGCACTTGGTATCGATCTGCTTGTCGCCATACGGTTTCGCTTTGTGGCTCTACACCCTGGACAGCATCAAAAATAACGATACCACCATCTAATACCCTTAATGAACGCTGGACTTCGGCAGTAAAATCAATATGGCCGGGAGTATCGATAATATTTATTTGGTATCCCTGCCACTCGGCAGATACAGCAGCAGATACGATCGTGATACCGCGCTCGCGCTCTTGTTCCATCCAGTCTGTAACCGTAGTGCCATCATCAACAGATCCGATACGGTGAGTCTTGCCGGTATAGAAAAGAATCCGCTCAGTTGTCGTCGTTTTACCTGCGTCGATATGAGCAATTATGCCTATGTTGCGATAACGTTGTAGCGGATACTGCCGAGCCATGCTGAGTTCCTAATGCAGCGTTCTAATCGTCTTAGCAACGATCGAAGAACCTGCTCCTTATAGTAGCTAAAGCCTGTAATGGGAGAAGGCCCGATTAGCCTCTGCCATCTTGTGAGTTTCTTCTCTTTTGCGGATAGCTGACCCGGTATTGTTAGCCGCGTCTAGCAATTCACCAGCCAATTTTTCAGGAAAACTCTTCCCCGAGCGAGACCGCGTCGACTGCAGAAGCCAGCGTGTTGCCAATGCAAAGCGGCGTTCGGGTGTAACTTCCATCGGGACCTGATAAGTTGCGCCACCTACACGACGAGGTTTTACTTCCATCACTGGGGAAACATTCTTGATCGCCTCTTCAAAGACCTCTAGCCCATTGCGCTTCGAGCGTGCCTCGATAATTGCTAAAGCATCATACACCAGGCTGACTGCGAGGCTTTTCTTGCCGTTTTTCATAACGCGATTGATAAATGACTGCACCTGTACGCTGTTGTAGCGTACGTCAGGTAATACTTCACGTTTTATCACTTTATATCTTCGAGGCATCCAACTTCTCCTTCAAGTGCCAACCAGCGGTTTCAATTTTCCCAGACTGATCGTCCGAATATCGTGTAACTCTTTGCTCAAAACTTCCCTGCGGTAAGAATCGCCGGTATGTAGCTTTCGATACCGACGACGATATCTATCAATTGCAGCTGATCCATTCCTTAGGCCTCTTTTGGCCTCTTAGATCCGTATTTGGATCGCCCTTGACGACGATCATCAACCCCACCTGTATCAAGCGGTCCACGAACAATATGATAGCGGACACCAGGCAGATCTTTTACACGCCCACCGCGCACCAAAACTACCGAGTGCTCTTGGAGAGTGTGCCCTTCACCAGGAATATAAGCGGTGACCTCAAGCCCATTAGAGAGGCGGACACGCGCGATTTTCCGCAAGGCCGAGTTTGGTTTTTTCGGGGTCATAGTCCGAACGACCGTGCAAACACCACGCTTCTGGGGGGCGCCCTTTATTTGGCGGGTGCGATTCTGCCTCATCGAATTAAAAGTGTACAACAGCGCGGGGGCCTTACTTTTAACTTTTTTAGATTTGCGGCCTTTACGGACCAATTGGTTTGTCGTTGGCACTCTCGCCTCCTAAATCATCCTCTGCGTATTTCCGACTCATTTCCATTAAGGGAGGCCATCGTTGTGCATGATGGCCTCGCCGAAGTATCAAGCTATATTGCCCAGGCAGGGGAGCCCTACCGATTTGTTTCAATGGCAACGAACTGAAATTTTACCACGCCGATATGGCATCGTCAAGAGAATTTTCGGTCGATTTCTATGTTTACGAAAACCCCTGACCCAATCCTAATAAGCCGGTTGCCAACCTTGGTGGGCGGGCTCGCTCTTCGTCTTTACCGAACTTGATCAAATCGCCGGTATCCGATACTGCTTCAACCGCCAAGCCAAGACTCTGCAGCTCTTTAACTAGAACCCTGAATGAGGCTGGGATGCTGGGGTCTTCGATCGCTTCCCCTTTTACAATCGCTTCGTATGTCTTGACACGACCTTGGACGTCATCTGATTTCACGGTCAGCATCTCTTGAAGAGTATAAGCTGCGCCATAAGCCTCTAATGCCCAGACTTCCATTTCACCGAAGCGCTGTCCACCAAACTGCGCTTTACCACCAAGTGGTTGTTGGGAGACCAAGCTGTAAGGTCCAGTAGAACGAGCGTGCACCTTGTCCTCAACTAAGTGATGGAGCTTCAACATTGTCATCATACCGACAGTGACTGCCAAATCATATGGTACACCAGTCTTGCCATCGCGCAGTACTTGTTTTCCAAGGATTGGCATTGGCTTGCGCGTTTTGAGGGTAACCGCATGCCCACGGTGGCGAAGTTCCTCATCGGGAATTCCATCAGCGTCATCACCTTGGATTGTGATCCAAAGGCGCAAACTCGTGTTAATCGCGTAGGTAGCAAGCTCATTACGTGATCCAATGTTTCCCTGGTCTTCGGAAGCAAAAATCTTGTCGGGCTCATAACCATGGTCGCGCAGCCACTCGCGTGCTACAGATTCGCGCGCATACTGGTGATCGGAATTCATGCGATAAACATCATAACCGCGTTCGCCCAACCAGTATTCGAGGTAAAGTCGGCGTACCTCATCGTCATCCTCGATCGCTTCCGGATCATACTCTTCTTCTGCGAGCAGCTCCCAGGCTTTGTTACCGATCTCTTTCCAGGATTGGTCAACGATCCAAGCCCGGGCTAGTTCGGCTTCGATCTCATGCTCTTGCGCCCCGTCAAAGACAGGCGAAACTGCACGGAAGCCTAGGCGGCTTGCCGCCCAGCCAAGGTGAGTTTCCAACACTTGGCCGATATTCATACGTCCAGGTACACCGAGCGGATTGAGGATAATATCAACGGGGGTGCCATCGTCTAAGTACGGCATATCTTCTACTGGCACTACTTTGGATACAACACCTTTATTCCCATGTCTCCCCGCCATCTTGTCACCCTCGGTAATTTTTCGGCGTTGAGCAACTGAAACACGCACCATCATATCAACCCCCGCAGACAGGTCGGAATCGTCTTCACGGGTAAATACTTTGACATCCACAACCTTCCCCCGTTCGCCGTGTGGCATTCTCAGCGAGGTATCCTTAACATCACGTGATTTCTCGCCGAATATAGCTCGCAGCAAACGCTCTTCTGGGGTTAGTTCCTTTTCACCCTTCGGAGAAATCTTGCCAACCAGAATATCGTTGGGGCCAACCTCGGCACCGACACGAATAATGCCGTGCTCATCGAGGTCTTTGATGGCTTCCTCACCAACATTGGGGATATCCCGGGTGATCTCCTCTGGGCCAAGCCTGGTATCACGAGATTCAACTTCATATTTTTCGATGTGTACAGAAGTAAATTTGTCATCTTGAACGAGCCTTTCGGATATCAGGATGGCATCTTCGAAGTTACCTCCTTCCCACGAGAGAAAAGCAACCGCGACATTCTGTCCTAACGCCAACATTCCGTTGCTGGTTGAGGACGAATCTGCAATCACATTACCTTCGGCAATTATTTGCCCTTTGACCACAGCGGGCCGCTGGTCAATGCAAGTGCTCTGATTTGAGCGCTGATACTTGCGCAACGGGTAGCTGTGGATCTTGCCCTCTGATGAGCGGATAACGATTTCCCTACCCGTGACAGATACGACTTCGCCTGCTTCTTCTGCGATGACGACCTGGCCTGAATCTAATGCAGCATCAAATTCCATCCCGGTAGAAACAATCGGTACATCGGGTCGCAACAAAGGCACCGCTTGCGCCTGCATATTTGACCCCATCAGGGCTCGGTTGGCGTCATCATGCTCTAGGAAGGGGATGAGCGCAGCGCTGATGCCGACGATTTGGTGTGGGGCAACATCCATATAATCAATATTGGTCGGAGCAGAGAATATGAAAGTCGAGTGGTAGCGCGAAGAAACCCGTGGGCGGACAAATTCCGAATGTTCGTCGAGTGGTGCATTTGCTTGCGCAATCACATAGCGATCCTCAACATCCGCGCTGAGATATTCAACTTCATCAGAGATAAAAGGTACGATCAGGATCTCGTCAATCCCGTCAGTCTTACTGATTTTCTTGAGCAATTTGTCGTCAATCCGTTCGCCCGCGGCTGCGATCACTCTGCCAGAATTTGGATTTTTGAGGTCTTCTCGCAGTTGGCGACCAACTAGTTGCGGGTCGTCGACTTGCATCGATTTAATGACGTAACGGTACGGGGTCTCGATAAACCCATATGCGTTCACCTTGGCAAAAGAGGCCAAACGGCCAATGAGACCAATGTTTGGACCCTCAGGGGTCTCAATCGGGCATATCCGCCCATAATGGGAATAGTGTACATCACGCACGTCAAACCCGGCGCGCTCTCTTCGCAAACCACCTGGACCTAAAGCTGAGAGTGTCCGTTTGTGACGCAGTTCTGCCAGTGGATTGGTCTGATCCATAAATTGAGAGAGCTGGCTCGAACCAAAGAACTCGCGTAGGGAAGCAACTACGGGGCGGATATTGATTAATGTCACCGGAGATAGCTGGTCCTGGTCGCGGATGGACATACGCTCTTTAATCACCCGTTCCATGCGTCGTAAACCGATGCGGAGTTTATTTTGGATCAATTCACCAACAGTCTTCGCACGCCGGTTCCCTAAGTGATCGATGTCATCTGGTGCTTCCACACCGTTATTGATCATGATCATGCGACGCACCAAGCGGACGATATCCCACTTGGTGATATTGCGGTGGTTAATTGGAACTTCATCCTGTAAATCTAACTTCTGGTTGAGCTTGTAACGACCCACACGTTCCAGGTCGTAATGTCGCTGGTCAAAGAGCTGCTCCTCCATAAATTCGCGTGCGTTTTCAAGTGTGGCCGGATCGCCTGGTCGCATGCGCTTGAAAAACTCTAATAATGCAGCTTCGGCAACTGTTTCACCACCTGAAAGATCCCAATCTGGCTCCTGGTATAGGGTCGAAGCTATGAACATGCGATCAGGATTGTTATCCACATCTTCAAAGATCTTCAGCAGCTCTTCATCCGTTCCTTCTTAATCGGTGAATCCTCTAATCCATCATCAACCACTGCCAGGGCTCGCAAGAAGATCGTAATCGGTATGGTCCGCTTGCGGTTAAACCGCAGTGTCAAATAATCAGTCTTGCGCGTTTCAAACTCCATCCATGCACCCCGATCCGGGATGAGTTTCGCCATCGCAAGCGGCCGGCCAGTGGAACGATCAATCGGTGCTTCGAAATAGACACCCGGTGAGCGTATCAACTGTGAGACAACTACCCGCTCAGTACCGTTAACTATGAAGGTACCTTTCTCAGACATCTCTGGGAAATCACCCAGAAAGATATCCTGCTTAATGGGCTCTGGCACGTCCGGTCCGGCTAATAACACCGAAACATGCATTGGAGAGGCATACGTCAGATCCCTTTCGACGCATTCTTCCACTGTATGCTTCGGGTCATCAAACCAATAGGTTAAACCCCACTCATCGGATTCTGGCGTTCGGCTTGGGAAGTATAGTTTCATCCCTTTGTTATACGACTCGATCGGTGATATCTCGTGGAAGAGATCACCAAGTCCTTCGGCTTTCAAGCGTTTGAAAGATTCAAGCTGAACCTCGATCAATGCTGGCAAGGGTAAATTAACGTTAATCCGAGCGTAAGATTTACTGGGTAATTTTTGCACCATAAAGTGTCTCCTGGGGCATAGCGCGATTGGGCAATATTTCAAAAACATGAAAATGCGTAAAACAACTAACGTAAGGGTTCATCACACCCAGACGCCATCAAGAGTCGTTTTACGCCAATCACTTTGCAGATAATCTATGACAAATAGTATAGATATTTATTTTTTGACGAAAATGTATTATACCATTACTATTTTTATGGTCAAGCAGCTGCAGCCACCAATTCTGATTAAAGTTAAAGTAGACCGATGAAGAAATGGATGTGCTGTTGGGCGCTCTAATGATGCTCTGCCCTCTTTTTGTCTGATACAATAATCGCGATGAATAATACCCAGGATACGAGCAGTTTCAAGGCCGGATTTATCGCGGTGATGGGCAAACCCAACGTAGGCAAATCCACGCTTATCAACGCGCTGCTCGGACAAAAAGTGGCTGCTGTCTCACCCCGACCTCAAACAACCCGTAAACGACAAATGGGGATACTGACGCTAGATAGTGCCCAGCTTGTGTTCATAGATACACCTGGAGTACATATAGCAAAACACAAGCTTGGGAAAAACATGAATATCGAAGCCGCCGATACTCTCCAGGAATGCGACTTAGTATTATATATTGCCGATGCCAGCCAATCACCAGATGACGAAGACCGGTTGATCAACGACCTGCTAAAAAAGCAGATAACGCGATTACCCGTCATATTGACATTAAACAAGATCGATTTACTAGAAACCAGCAAATTGGCAAATCGTCTTGATGAATACTCTAAACTGCTCGATGAGCCATCTGCGGTAACGATATCTGCATTGAGCAATTTCAACTTGGATAAACTGCTAAACACGATCATTGATAACCTACCTGAAGGATATCCCTTCTTCCCAGAGGGTCAAGTGACAGATCTGTTCGAGCGCGAGCTGGCGGCTGATTTAATCCGTGAAGCGGCGCTCAATTTGCTGCGTGATGAAGTACCTCATGGTATCGCCATCCGGGTTGATCAATTCACTGAGCGCGACGAGCATGGTGCATATATTGAAGCAACATTATTCGTCGAACGCGAGTCGCATAAAGGGATCGTGATCGGAAAAGGTGGCCGGATGTTAAAACAAATCGGATCCACTGCCAGATACGAAATCGAGAACATGAGCGGCCGGAAAGTATATTTACGTTTGCGGGTCAAAGTCCGGAAGAACTGGCGCAACGATGAGAAAGTTCTGCGCTGGTTTGGCTATTGATCTGTGTCATCCTGATTCTATTATTCCAGCAAATTGCTGATTCAAAGAATTTATTGAGTTGCGAAATAATCGGGGGCAAACGACAGCGGTCTGAAACTGACTAACTTCTCTAGCTGCCCATTGTAAGAAACAACCTGCCTCCGCATCTCAATTACAGATAGCCGGAGGCAGGCGTCAACAACGTGAATTGATGGGTGATATATTAACTGATAATCTCAGCTGCGGTCAGCTATCAGTTTGACTCCCTGCTTCTTGCTCATCTTCTACGGTCTGTTCCCCACCCGTCTGCCCCGATTCCGATGGCTCTGATTCACCACCGGTGGATAGCTCAGGGGGTGTGGGTGGTGTTTGTGGTGCAGATGGTTCAAATGCGGTGGCTGAGTAACTATCACTTGATGGGTAGTCCTGCGTGCCAAATCTCGATAGCAGCAGTGCACCTAACCCGATCATACCTGCTAGTGCCGGGAAGATCCATCCTAAGCAGGGTATCGCCATATCTAAACCATTGATCACCAGAATTAAGATAAACGTGCCCAAACCTGCCGAGAGAGCCGGCGCCCATTCATGGGAAAACATACTGTTCAGTCGTTTTCCGATCTCGTACCCTAAAGCGATCAAACCAAATGCCCAAGCAATAGAGACTAATAAAACCAGCAGAATCGCACCTGGTATTAAGATGATCGTAATCGAAAGCAGCAGCACTGCAAAAGGTAGCACTACGGCAGTGAGCAAACCTAACGCCCAGGACAGCACGGGCTGCTTGAAGGCGGTTTTGGCTGTACGTTCGGTATATTTCGGCAGCAGCAATACAACTAGGATAGCGACTGCAGCCCAAAGGAAGAGCCTGAAGATGAACCACAAAAGATCAAAAACCGGTGAGAAGCGAAAGCCAAGACGAGGGATTTCGACACCAGCAGGGAAACTGAGTGAGAGCGGTCCGGTCAGGCCATCGATCAGCTCTCCTGAAATATCTGCTCCAAGCGCCTGATCGACACGCCCACCGAGTAGAACGACATCACCGTCTACGACACCGCTGTCCCCGACATCGACGACACCGCCCATTGCGATCACATCGCCGGTAATTTCTCCATTGACCTCTAGGGTCCCCCCAAATAGGATTACATCCCCATCGAGGAGTGATTCAGCCTCGGTATAAACAATTCCCCCAAAGACAATTAGATTTCCATCCAGTGTCTCGCCGCTATAAAGGGTGTAGGATCCCCCTAAAACAACTTTATCCTCATGTAGGTCCTTGGCATACGCTACCCCAGGCCAGGCGATAGCGAGTAAGAGCGCCAAAAATATAAATAAACTCGTTCTGTTTTTCATGGTAATACCCTCCGAATATTGGTTAGTTTTTGAATAGAGACAAACCATATGCTGACTGAAGAAATCAGCGCAACAACAACCGCGACCCAAACAATTGGGGGAGCAAAGGAAAATAATTTCTGGAGCAATTTTGAAACCGCTGAGAGTAAATTGCTTACCGAAGCGATCACAAGGGTCACGCGGTATAAAGATGTCAGCAGGTAGGGCAATGGGGTTTGGATAACCGGGAAGAGGAAGAGGGATAACAATCCAAACAGCATCAGAGTCCCTATCCCGAAAATTGCCAGGGTAATTACCGTTTGCTGGCGGAATTTTTTGCCAAGGTCAGCTGCTAGCACGCCCTGCCAACGTTCAGCAAACCCCACTGCAGGTGACATTTGGACAGCTAGTGAGAACTGCTGCTCCACACTTCGCCAAGCGGCAAATAATTGGCGGCAGGTTTCACATGTGTCGAGATGTTCTTTGAGCTGCAGATTCTCCTGCTCAGATAAAGGGCTATCGGAGAGCAACCAATCTTCAAAAGGCTGGTGATTGTAACTCGCCATGGTGATTTCTCTCTTGCGGTTGAATTTTTTGCTGCTGGTCTATCCATGTTTGCGCCAAACTGTGTCGCGCCCGGTGTAAGCGGCTTTTGACAGCACTTTCCGTGAGGTCTAATGCTTGGCTGATTTCCTGGTAAGAAAGATCGTTCCAATAATACATAACGACTGCTGCTCGATCGACGGGATTGAGAGTATGAAGCAGCTTCCTAACCTTTTCCTGTTCTTGACGTTGAGTCATTCTCGATTCGGGACCTGGCTTTCCGTCAACAACTTCAAAGTATGGCAAATCTTCGGTTGAAACGATCGTCATTCGCCGTTTACGCAATTGGTCGATACAATAATGAGCCGCAATTGACATCAGCCAGGTAGCGAATGAACGTGAGTTGTCATATTTTTTCATCGACTTATATGCTCGCAAGAATGTCTCTTGGGCAGCATCCTCCGCATCACCCGTGTTGTTAAGCATTCGATAGCATAAATTATAGACCGGTGTTTGGTATAGTTCTACCAATGCAGAAAAAGCTTGTGGATCACCTTGCCGAGCAGTCGCCAGCAATGTGGCTTCGCTGTCTTGCACAACAATTCTCCTCATCATGTGATCAGCACCATTTCCATACGCCGGTCAAGCGGTGCTTCTCTGATACTGTATACGCAGCATTATTGATTTGGTTGCAGAAGTTACTAAAGAATACCGAGATAATATCCATACCCGTATCTATATACCCAATGATTCGCCAGGATTGGCATTGATTTTGATCATGGGAACAATCACGCTTCCATCAAACCAGGCTGTTTAGGATGCAGAAAACTCCCCTCAGAAGCATTGTTGTTAACAAGTAAATGACTTTGAGATAGGGCTCTTATACCGGCAACTTCTGCTGATACCACCATAAATTTCAATGGCTAGCTTACTTATCGAGCAGTGAAATGCCAGCCAATGTTTCCAATATCTCGACAACAGCAGAATTATCCATTTCCGCAAGCCCCATTTCAATCATGGCGTTGAACAACTGCGCATCGAGAGCGGCAGAAGGTATAGGGATACCATACTCGCGAGCAGTATCAACAACAATCGCCAAATCTTTGGCCTGCATATAAGCCTTAAAACCGGGAGCACGGTTTCCTGCAAATAAACGCGGTGGTTTTATATCCAATGTCCAGCACTGCGCAGCCCCACCTCGTATGGCAGCCACAACTTTCTCGGGATCAGCTCCGGCTTTACGCGCAAATATCATCAGCTCACCCATGGCGACCATCTGTGCAGCTGTCATAATTTGGTTAGCTGCCTTTGCGATTTGACCAGTGCCAATATCGCCAACATGCGTAATTGTCTTTCCCAATACATTAAATACGGGTCGGACCAGCTCCAATATCTCTGTATCACCACCAACCATGATTGCTAATGTACCTTCTCGTGCGCCGATATCGCCACCACTAACAGGAGCATCCAGCGAAGTCACACCTCGCAAACGAAGTTGCTGCGCAATATACCGGGCTGTCGCGGGTTTGATCGTCGAATTATCCACGAATATCAGTCCGGGATGGGCGCCTTCAATGATCCCTCCCGAGCCCAATACAACCTGCTCAACGTCAGGAGAGTCAGGTAGATTGGTAAAGACGACATCGACCTGCTCGGCCACCTCGGCAGGATTATCCGCTCCTTGGGCCCCCTCAGCCTCAAGCTCAACCACCGCTGCCTGACTGCGATTATGGACAACCAATGGAAAACCTGCCCGTAAGATATTACGAGCCATCGATTTACCCATTAAACCCAACCCTATATAACCAACCCGAATATTATCTATCATGGCATCTCCTTACATGGATGGTTTGTCAAATAAATCCAGCTAAATTGGCGAAACCTCTGATCCATCTGGGCTATCCTGTACTTGCCAACCCAACGCATGGATTTGGGCGCGTAGTACGTCAGCCTTTTTCCAATCCTTACTCTCCCTCGCGCCTTGCCTTCTCTCAACCAAGTCATACACTTCATCCGGGATTTCCACATCCGGTGGTTGGCTAACCACCAAGGACTGTGCACGCTGCCAAATATCCGATGGTAATATCTCTTCGAAGTTTGCCTGTTTAAACATGCCAATTCGCTTCAATTCGAAAGATTCTCCGCTTTGAAACTGATGAATATGTCCGGAGCGTATGCGCACTACTTCGTCTAGACCTGCCTCTTCCAAATCTTGGAAAGGAGTAGCACCTGGGTGCACGGGCCCAGTATGGAGCAGAGTCACACCACCCTTACCGACAACATGACAACATGCTTGTGCAGGATCCATAATTAAGGCGGTATGCTCATCGATTCCCACTACGGTCATCTTTGCGGGCAGCAATTCCATCAATCGTTCGAAACGCGGCTGGCCCATAAAACAACGACTGGTGTCTAAGTCTGGACCGCCTTCATTATTGTTCCAATGGGGTACAAACACTAACTGCAAGCCGTAGTATCCAAACAAATCTAACCCTGGCTTCCAATGTAAATCTTCGCCAACTTTATAAATTTCATAAACCGGCAGCGCTTGATTGCCTATTGCGATGACTGCGGCGCTTGCTAAGGCGATTGCCGCCCCAAGCCGATGGCGTGCTATCGTGTTGTACCAGACCAGGCTATCCTTTAACTGGCGAACTGCATATGTTGGGCTGCCAGGCCCCATAAAGATCAAATCGGCTTGCAGCAGCGGTGCTGAGATAACCGGATCGTCTGGGCTATGATCGGTGCCGCGCATCCGTGCCGGCACGATTGTTATTTGGGGTTGGTAATTCTGCAAGTGCTGCTCAATAAAATCAGCCACGCGTCCGATGACATGAGCGGAATTCAATTCAAACCCCGCAGGCGTCTCCAACAAAGCCACATTAGGTGAGGGTCGGAGGTCCTGCAGAACGGTATCGAGGACTTTCCGGCCGCTCGCAGAAGTCTCTCCAGATCCGAATAAGATGATCGGTCCTGGGCTAGCTGGTGTATCGGATGGAACTTTCATAATACCTCCACGATTCCTCATCGAGGGACGGATGAGTATGACATATCCCATTAGCCCCACTTTCCGCTCGTGAGAGAAATCTATTCTCCCGTATATCTCCTAATAATATTTGGGACCAGATATTCGCTAAAAGATCGTTCGAGATCATACTCCGGATGCCAATCCCAATCCCGCTGTGCTTGTGTATCATCAAGATCAGCCGGCCAGGAATTAACGATTACTTGTCGTTTCAGGTCAGGTTCGAAACTTACCTGGGCATCCGGGAAGTATTTCCGAACCCAATCATAGAATTCCATCGCGCTCAAGCTGAAACTGGTGACATTGTACACTCGGCGCCCAAGTGTCTCCCGGGGAGCAGCCCTCAGTTGGATCAAGGCTTTTACAGCATCAGGCATCGCCATAAAGGGGATCCGCACATCCTCCCGAACAAAGCACGCATATGGTTCACCTTTCGCCGCAGCGTGGAGCATTTCTGGACCATAATCACTCGTACCTCCGCTGGGCACTGTGAGAGCGCTGATTAATCCCGGGAAGCGCAGACTCCGGAAGTCCAACATGATGGGCTTGTCAGCCGCAAGTTGGCGGTAGTGGTCGCTGAAATAGATGCCTAGCTGTTCGCAGTAGAGCTTATTGCAGCCGTACATCGTGCGAGGATAGTTCCACTCCCATTCCCGGACGCGTGCATAAGCCTGCTTTGTATCCAAGTCTGGTAAACCATAAGCCGCAATTGAGCTGGGGAAGATAAACTTCACGGGCAAGCCGCGCCACTCGGATTGCTCGGATGCTAATTGAAGTAACCGCAATGTCCCCTCAACATTCACGCGATGAGCCGCTTCGGGCGTAAACTCACTCCTGGTCGATAACAGTGCGGCAAGGTGGAAAATCGTGTCTATCTCGTATTCACTTACTAAGCGCGAGAGCAATGATTGGTCCAAAATATCCCCCTGTATATGAGTGGTCAGCTTTGCAATTTCTTCAGGTAGAGGCTGTAAGTCAATTGTGACTAACTGTCCAGAAAACTCCTTCGCCATGATCTCGACGAGAGCATGCCCAATTTCCCCCGCTGCCCCTGTAATTAGAACTATTTTCTTGCGCATGTTTAGCTCCTCAATGTATATTTCGTTCCAGCATGGAAGCTGGTTGAATTGCTCCGATTGTTGTCTCTATGCTAGAATATATCTGCATAGTTCCCAGTGACCATATTGCAGCGATGTATTACGCAGCATGCGTTTCCCGAGGATTTACAGATGACTAGATTATTTTACATCACCTTTACCATGCGTCCACATTGACAACATCGAAAACCTACCCCAATGCTGATCACTGAATCACAGGGACTTCTCAGATAAACATAATTGGTATATTTATCGGTATCCTGCAGGTTATCGAAAGAACAATTTCAACCATTACTCGGTATTAAAATGGAGGAGGAGCGGTATGCCAGTAGATATTATTGTCGGTGCTCAATGGGGGGATGAGGGGAAAGGGCGGATGGTCGACCTGCTCGCAGCCAAAGCAGATTTTGTCGCTCGATATAACGGCGGAGACAACGCCGGGCACACAGTAACGGTGAAGGACAACACTTTCAAGCTGCATGTAGTCCCCTCTGGGATCATCCACCCGCATACAATTAGTGTCATCGGCAACGGGGTTGTACTTAATCCAAGCACGTTGCTGGAAGAGATAACCACACTGCTGAATGCAGGAGTTGATGTAACCCCGCAACGATTACGAATCTCTCACGCTACCCATTTGATCACCCCAGCTCATCGGGCGCTCGATTCCGCGCAGGAAGCTGCCCGTGGCAAGGATGCTATCGGTACTACGATGCGCGGTATTGGACCTGCATACACTGATAAAGTAGCCCGTAAAGGGCTGCGTGTTGGGCAGATGCTGGATATCAGTGCATTTGAGAAAAGAATCCGTTATCACACTGAAGACATCAATCGTTTATTGGTAGAATATTATCGTACGGATCCAATCGATTCACAAACCATAACTGAGGAATATGTGGGATATGCCAAGCATCTCCGTCCCCATATCAGTGATGTATCCGCAGAATTGAACAGAGGACTTGCAAACGGCAAACATGTACTGGCCGAAGGTGCGCAGGGAACACTCTTAGACTTAGACCACGGGACGTATCCATTCGTTACCAGTTCAACACCGATTGCTGCCGGCGCTCTGAGCGGTTTAGGAATCGGCATTAAACATGTCGGGCGGATCATTGGGGTTACTAAGGCTTTCCAAACCCGCGTCGGTGCCGGCCCCTTCCCCAGCGAGGTCGCTGGAAAGTACGCTGAGCGGCTGCGTGGGAGCGGAGAGAACCCATGGGATGAGTTTGGAACAACAACAGGCAGGCCAAGACGGGTTGGCTGGCTAGATCTAGTCTTACTGCGTTACGCAGTCCGCATCAATGGATTCACAGAGCTGGCGATTACAAAGCTGGATATCCTAAGTGGATTTGAGTCGCTCAAGCTATGCAAAAGGTATCAAGTTGGCAATCATCACTATGAAGAACTGCCCATGGGTCCTGATAATTTGGATCCCTTCCACCCAGAATATGAAGAACTTGCTGGCTGGCAGACAGATATTCAAGGAGCCCGTAGCTGGTTAGATCTTCCGGCAGCCGCTCGCGAGTATATTAACTTTATCGCGAATATCACCAAAATCCCGGTTAGCTATATCTCGGTTGGTCCGGAACGCGATCAAATCGTTGTGAATCACTAACACATAAACCCTGAATCGGCTGTTTATTTCATTATCCGGAGAACAACAGAACACTCGGCACAGATGGCACATCAAACTGGAAAGTTACCAGCATTTACACTCTTCATCATCGTAATTACTTTCTTGAGCGGATGCATTTCTCAATCTGTTAAGCCAACGCCCATACCGAGCAGTACAGCGATACAGGTTTCGAATACACCCACGGCAACGATTGTTTGGTTTCCTCCGACTGCAACCGCAACAATATTCCCAACACCAGCCATTACGCCAACGATCGATCTACGTCCTCAGGTTGGAAATATAATTCTCAATGATGACTTCACCGATCCTGCTCCATGGCAATTAACCCACTCCAACACTACCAGCGTTGCCCTAGGGCAAGAAGAAATCACCTTAGCCTTAAATCAACCGGGCGGGTATCTATTCACACTGCGTGATGAACCTGTTTTGCGGGATTTTTATCTCGAGATTACCGCTAGCCCAAGTTTGTGCCGGGGAGAAGATGAATATGGTTTGCTGTTGCGGGTATCGCCATCCCTGGACTTCTATCGGTTCTCCCTGTCTTGCGATGGGCAGATTCGCCTTGATAAATACTATCAAGGTCGAGCTTCCTCTCCGCAGCCGTTCATGATGAGTGGTGCGATCCCACCAGGGGCACCCAGTCAGAGCCGGTTAGCGGTATGGCTTCGAGGCAAAGAAATGCATTTCTTTGCCAATAGCGAACACTTATTTTCAGTCAACGATCCTTCTATCACTGCCGGGACGCTCGGGATGTTCATTCGCTCAGCTGGTGAAAATGCTGTTACTGTCAGCTTTTCCGAATTGGGAATCTATACAACTGATGCTGGACCAGCACTACTAGAAGAAAGTCCCCAATGAACCACGGGTAAGGTGATGCTTCGTCACTGGAAATATTGCTAGCGGAATATTTCCAGCGAGCATAACCGCTTGGGATGAACACGATACAAAATTAGACATCCATTGTTGTTTTGAGAGATAAGTAGACATGGCCAAACGCCGTTACACAAACCGCTTGAATGATCTAGAACCCAAAGAATGGTTGAAATTTCAAAAATCATGGTTCATCCACACCCCCCCACCTCGCAAACAGGAAGTGATCCGCCATCCAGCGAAATTTCCTGAAACACTTGCCCAGGAATTTATCGAGTTCTTTACCAAAGAAGATCAAATTGTGCTTGACCCCATGGTTGGGACTGGGAGCACATTAGTGGCAGCTTTGCGCGCCAAACGACACAGCTACGGCATAGAATTAAATCCCGAGTATGCCGCAATCACCAGCCAGCTAGTTAATGAAGAGCGCGCGCTGCTTGGCCATGAATCGAACAGATACCAAACTGAAGTTATCACCGCTGATACAGCGTCCTTCTCGACATTAGTGAAAGAATACGAACTCCCAAAGTTTGATTACGTATTCACATCCCCCCCATATTGGGATATGCTGCACGCAAAGGGCGCGCAGGCGCAGAAGAAACGCCGTAATACGTCTGATCTAGATGTAGTTTATTCGGATAACCCGGATGATTTGGGCAACGAACACGATTATGAAAAGTTCATTAACCGGTTGGAAAAAATATACACTTCGCTGGCTCCAGCCATCAGAGCAGGTGCATACCTTACAATCGTTGTAAAGAATGTAAAAAAAGGGGGCAAGATCTATCCAATCGCCTGGGACCTAGCACGACGATTAGGGCAAACTTATTCTTTGAAGGATGAACGCATCTGGTGTCAGGATAACCAGCGTTTAGCGCCGTACGGGCTTGGCAGTGCGTGGGTAAGCAATACATTTCACCATTATTGTTTGCAATTCCGGAATGAATAATCAACATACTGGTGACAATGATCTGATACTTGACAAGAATTAATAATCCAATCAATACAGAATGTATCAAGAATTTGTTTGTGAACGAAAAATATACCTTCAATCTTGGTTTACATGTCCAAATAGACCTTTTCGTCCTTCTGCGGTTTTTAATGAACTCAGAAAGTAAGTGCTGGGTATATTAAGATAGTGCTCAACGTGAGAGAGAATGGCATAAATAAGTTATACGCTGACCAGTCGAATAATTCAATATAACGTACCCCTCCGCAGGATGGAGCAAGATGATACTCCGTTATGGTGACCAACACTTGGGCAGGTAAGTATGATCTATATAGCCCTCGGTCAATATGCGGAGAGACGAAAGAGTGTTCGCGGCACATATCCAGCAATGTCCAGAGGTATGAAATTTCAATGACCACTACACAGCTGACAGACACTTTTCCTCAAGAATCACCACCTCCAAAACCGATCGAGAGGAAATTTAATATAGCTGATTACCGCGGCTCCATCATTAGTCTTGGGGTATTCACCCTGCAAAGACTGGCTTTCGGGGTGGTGGTCATCCTGTTCATTATCTTCTTTAGCTATCTCGGGCTTGAGATGGCTTCCGGCACACCTTTCGCTCCCGCCTTCCACCAGGCCATTCCCAGCACCATCTCTTACATCCAGATGCTGCTCCACGGCGACCTCGGCTACACCAACATCGGCGGCGAGATCCTCAAACCCGTCCCGGTCTCCACCGTCATCGCCCAACGCCTGCCCCGCTCTCTCGGTCTGCTCACTATCGCCCTGCTCATCGCATCCTCTGCCGGTATCATCCTCGGCACTGTTTCAGCTCGCAGCCGCCCTCAGGGCTCTCTCTTCATCCTCATCCTCACCCTGATCGGCATCTCCATTCCTTCTTTCTTCGCCGCTTTCCTCCTGCAGTGGCTTTTCACTTCCATCACCCGTAATTTCGGCCGTGCCCTGCTGCCCGTCGGCGGTTTCGGCTGGGACGCCCACATCATCCTCCCAGCACTTGTCCTCGCCGCTCGCCCGCTCGCCCAAATCACCCGCATGACCTTCATCGCTATCCGCGAAGTCTACAGCCAAGATTTTATCCGCACCGCTTTCTCCAAAGGCCTCCACCGTTATTACGTCTTCTTTGCCCATGTCTTCCGCAACGCCGCCATCCCCATCCTCACCACCATCGGTATTTCCCTACGCTTCTCCCTCTCCTCGCTCCCTGTCGTAGAACTCTACTTCGGCTGGCCCGGCGCCGGCGTCACCCTGCTCAAAGCCATCGCCAACCAGGACATGTACCTTACCATCGGCCTCACCGTCTGTCTGGGCGCTTTCTTCATCCTCATCAACTTGCTGCTCGACATCTCCTTCCGCATTATCGACCCCAGACTGCTCTCCAAACCAGACCATATCACCGCCTCCCAACGTTCATCTACCCTCTCAACTCTCAAAGCTATCCCTGCTTCGATCCGCGACTGGTTCGCCAGGCTCCTCCATAATAATAAATCCGATGCCGAGCTCCAGCCGCTCTTCTCCGCCGACGACCTCGACCTATCCAACGGGACCCTAAACACGAATTTCTCCGCACGCACCGCTTCTGCCTGGAAGTCCATGCTCACCAATTTCCCCTTCATCGTCGGCGGCCTGGTCGTCGCCGGTCTGCTGCTGATTGTCGTTTTCGGACCCAAACTGACCCCCAACGACCCCTTCTCTACCCAGGGCCTCGTTATGATCGACGGCAAACTCACCCCACCACCCTTCCCCCCCTCTGAGGGTTTCCCCTGGGGTACCGACGCCCTCGGCCGCGGCATCCTCAGCCTGCTCATCTCCGGCGCTCAGATCACTCTCACCCTCGCTACCCTGGCCGTCGCAGCACGCTTGCTTATCGGTGTCTTCGCCGGCTCTATCGCTGGCTGGGCTAACGGCTCGCTCACCGACCGTTTGATCAGCGGTTTTGCCGAAGTCATCGCCGCTTTCCCTGCCTTGCTCGCGACCATGATCATCATCCTGGCTGTCGGCATTCGCCAGGGCATGCAGCCCTTCATCATCGCCCTGTGTTTCGTCGGTTGGGGCGAAATCATGCAGTTCGTGCGCTCTGAAGTCACCACCATCCGCCCCAAGCAGTTTATTGAGGCCGCTATCGCTGTCGGCGCAGGCACCCCGCGCCTGCTTACCAAACATGTCCTCCCTAACCTCTTCGCCTCGCTTATCGCTCTCGCCGCCCTCGAAATGGGGGCCGTCCTCATGCTGCTCGGCGAACTCGGGTTTATTGCCATATTCATCGGTGGTGGCACACTAATTGAATTACCGATTATGACCATGCATTACTCCGACATACCCGAGTGGGGGGCACTGCTCAGCAATATACGCTACCAAGCCCGCAGCTATCCCTGGACTGGTTTCTACCCTATGCTGGCCTTTTTCATTGCCATCCTGTCCTTCAACCTGCTCGGGGAGGGTATCCGCCGCCTAGTAGAACAAGGCAACCCGCTGCTCAACAAGATCGTCAACCGCTATACGGTCATCTTGTTGCTCCTGGCGGTATTCGGATATAACTATGTCTCCGCTAACAGTGGCGCGATCCCTTTCTATCGCCAACACGCAGAGGGATTTAGCGGGGAGAACACCATGGAGCACCTGATGGTTTTGGTTGATCAGCGCATTCAGGGTCGTGCATTGGGGAGTGAGAACACAGATTTGGCTGCATATTACATCGCCAATCAATTCGAGAACCTTGGTCTGCAATCGGCAGGTGAATCAAGCAGCTACTTCCAGACCAGAAACCATTCCTTTGAGCGAATAAATTCGATCCCACTTTTCGATATTAATGACGGCGCCAGTGTACCGATTTTCCACCAGGATTACGCCGCCTATCCGGGTCGTAATATGTCGCTTGGCGAAGCTGAAACAACGATTAGGATTCTTACCCTTGGTGAACGATCCACAGCAACAGGATTCCGCACAGCTTATCCAGATTTATTCAAAGCAGACTTCTCTGGAGAAATCCTGATGGTCTTTTCAGATCGGGAAGCCTGGACACTTAGCGGTTTGCCAGCTGATGGATTAATCGTTGTGACAGAAGACCCAACAGAACTGCAACGACGGTATACATTCGCCGGCCGCAGTAACACAAATTTTACGTTTTCCGGAATGGAGAGTGGAGGAGACATACCGGCAATTTGGATAACGGAAGAAATGGCAGATCGTATACTGCAAGGCTCTGAACATTCGGTGGAATCAATTCGCAAAATGGCGAAAGAATTATCAATCGAAGAGGTTGTCCAAATTCCAGTACAAATCGGTGTCCAAATGAAAGTCGAGGGCACTCTTGAAGAACGTTGGCCTGTCAAACATGTGTTGGGCCATATCCCGGGTAAGTCAGGAATGCAAGGTTGCCAAGATTGTCTCGGTAATCATCTAATCGTGGTCATGGCACAATATGATAGTCCACCTGTTGGACCAGAAGGTGTTTACCAACATGCCAATGATAATGCCAGCGGTGTAGCTGTCATGCTCGAGGCCATCCGGATCATGCAGGAGACAGAGTATCAACCTTACAAATCATTTCTATTTATTGCTTTCAGCGGCGAAGGATTGGACGGTGGTGAATACGTTTTCGATCCAGATGTAAACTCATTTTTGCAAGCTAAAACCGGATTCACCAATTTCGATATTGAAGCAATCGTCCATTTAAGAGGTGTCGGCAGCGGTCAAGGAGACCGGATTGAGATCTCCGCCGGAGGCAGCCTGAGACTAGCTGAGCTTTTCGAAGAAGCCGCCCAACAAATGGGGGTCGAAACGGTGCGTAAAGATGAAGGTATTGATATGAACCTCATCTATAACACAAGTAATCCTTTCTTGCAGGGCGGCGTTGAAGCTCCGGTTGTACGCATGTTCTGGGATGGCTGGGAAGAGGATTCCATCATGCCAACAGATACCTACCAGAACATTAGGGTAAAAAACCTAACCGACGCGGGAAAAACCTTGAGCATGGCACTAATGATTCTCGGTCGAGAAACACAATATTAATTGCTCACAAATTCTGGGAGGGCAAGTGACTTCAGAGGCGAAACTCACTCGGCGTGATTTTTTTAGGATCGCAGGTGTAGCATCAGGTGCTGTATATCTATGCGCCAGCCAAGAACAATCAAACACACTAATCAGTCCAGAGCGAATTGCTCCCACTCATACTATAGCACCTCTCCCATCACCAAATGTAGGCTTCAATAACATCCAACCACAAATGGTAAAAGTCGAACCAGGAATCTTCATGATGGGGTCGAAGAACTGGGCTGTCGATGCGCAGCCCATCCACCAGGTTGAACTCTCTTCCCCATATATGATTGGGGAATCACCAATAACATTCGATGAATATGAATCCTACATACAAGCGTCACAAATACCCCCCCCTATTGATGAGGGATGGGGTAGAGGTAATCGCCCAATAATTCACATCAATTGGAACACGGCGGTAGCTTGCTGCAATTGGTTGAGTGATCAGGATGAATACGCCCCTTGCTGCAGCGGGAAAGGGAAAGTTACCCAGTGTGATTTCAGCGCGGACGGGTATCGATTGCCAACCGAGGCTGAATGGGAATTCGCTGCCAGAGGAGGCACTTTATCCATGGGCAATGAATATGCTGGTAGCAATGATATTGCAGAAGTTGCTTGGTTCGAAAAGAACTCAAACCAGCAATCTCATCTTGTCATGGAGAAGACAGCAAACGAGCTAGATATTTTTGACATGAGCGGTAACGTTTTGGAATGGTGTTGGGAGAAATACGCCGCTGATTATTATTCAATCTCACCTGGAATAAACCCGACCGGTCCCGAGCAAGGTCAAGAAAACATTTATTTTAGTGATTGGGACCGCGTCCGAAGAGGTGTAGCCTATAATCAAGATCATGAAAGCAGTCTAATCACCTACCGCAGCTTTGATGGACAAACTTATGATGCATCCGCTTCCAGCTTCAGAGTAGTTCGAAGAGCATAGTGTACATAGAGGCCAAATGTCAGTCGCTCAGAAACATCAAACCAAGCCCAATCTGTTATCCAGAATTACTAAGCCTATTAGCGATAAATTTGGCTGGTTAACTCAGCGAACAACATTACTCAGTTTTCTAACATTCACCCTGCAAAGACTGGCTTTCGGGGTGGTGGTCATCCTGTTCATTATCTTCTTCAGCTATCTCGGGCTTGAGATGGCTTCCGGCACACCTTTCGCTCCCGCCTTCCACCAGGCCATTCCCAGCACCATCTCTTACATCCAGATGCTGCTCCACGGCGACCTCGGCTACACCAACATCGGCGGCGAGATCCTCAAACCCGTCCCGGTCTCCACCGTCATCGCCCAACGCCTGCCCCGCTCTCTCGGTCTGCTCACTATCGCCCTGCTCATCGCATCCTCTGCCGGTATCATCCTCGGCACTGTTTCAGCTCGCAGCCGCCCTCAGGGCTCTCTCTTCATCCTCATCCTCACCCTGATCGGCATCTCCATTCCTTCTTTCTTCGCCGCTTTCCTCCTGCAGTGGCTTTTCACTTCCATCACCCGTAATTTCGGCCGTGCCCTGCTGCCCGTCGGCGGTTTCGGCTGGGACGCCCACATCATCCTCCCAGCACTTGTCCTCGCCGCTCGCCCGCTCGCCCAAATCACCCGCATGACCTTCATCGCTATCCGCGAAGTCTACAGCCAAGATTTTATCCGCACCGCTTTCTCCAAAGGCCTCCACCGCTACTACGTCTTCTTTGCCCATGTCTTCCGCAACGCCGCCATCCCCATCCTCACCACCATCGGTATTTCCCTACGCTTCTCCCTCTCCTCGCTCCCTGTCGTAGAACTCTACTTCGGCTGGCCCGGCGCCGGCGTCACCCTGCTCAAAGCCATCGCCAACCAGGACATGTACCTTACCATCGGCCTCACCGTCTGTCTGGGCGCTTTCTTCATCCTCATCAACTTGCTGCTCGACATCTCCTTCCGCATTATCGACCCCAGACTGCTCTCCAAACCAGACCATATCACCGCCTCCCAACGTTCATCTACCCTCTCAACTCTCAAAGCTATCCCTGCTTCGATCCGCGACTGGTTCGCCAGGCTCCTCCATAATAATAAATCCGATGCCGAGCTCCAGCCGCTCTTCTCCGCCGACGACCTCGACCTATCCAACGGGACCCTAAACACGAATTTCTCCGCACGCACCGCTTCTGCCTGGAAGTCCATGCTCACCAATTTCCCCTTCATCGTCGGCGGCCTGGTCGTCGCCGGTCTGCTGCTGATTGTCGTTTTCGGACCCAAACTGACCCCCAACGACCCCTTCTCTACCCAGGGCCTCGTTATGATCGACGGCAAACTCACCCCACCACCCTTCCCCCCCTCTGAGGGTTTCCCCTGGGGTACCGACGCCCTCGGCCGCGGCATCCTCAGCCTGCTCATCTCCGGCGCTCAGATCACTCTCACCCTCGCTACCCTGGCCGTCGCAGCACGCTTGCTTATCGGTGTCTTCGCCGGCTCTATCGCTGGCTGGGCTAACGGCTCGCTCACCGACCGTTTGATCAGCGGTTTTGCCGAAGTCATCGCCGCTTTCCCTGCCTTGCTCGCGACCATGATCATCATCCTGGCTATCGGCATCCGCCAGGGCATGCAGCCCTTCATCATCGCCCTGTGTTTCGTCGGTTGGGGCGAAATCATGCAGTTCGTGCGCTCTGAAGTCACCACCATCCGCCCCAAGCAGTTTATTGAGGCCGCTATCGCTGTCGGCGCAGGCACCCCGCGCCTGCTTACCAAACATGTCCTCCCTAACCTCTTCGCCTCGCTTATCGCTCTCGCCGCCCTCGAAATGGGGGCCGTCCTCATGCTGCTCGGCGAACTCGGGTTTATTGCCATATTCATCGGTGGTGGTGCATTAATTCACCTGCCTGCTGAAACGATCTTATATTCTGATGTTCCCGAGTGGGGAGCGCTGCTCAGCAATATACGCTACCAAGCCCGCAGCTATCCCTGGACTGGTTTCTACCCTATGCTGGCCTTTTTCATTGCCATCCTGTCCTTCAACCTGCTCGGGGAGGGCATCCGCCGTCTGGTAGAACAAGGCAACCCGCTGCTCAACAAGATCGTCAACCGCTATACGGTCATTTTATTGCTGCTGGCGGTATTCGGATATAACTATGTCTCCGCTAATAGTGGCGCCATTCCTTACTACCGCCAGCACGCCCAAGAGTTTTCTTTACCCAAAACCATGCAGCACATTGATTTTCTAACACATGTGCGCATGTACGGGAGAGCATTAGGTACAGATGGCATGCATTTGGCTGCGTTCTACAACGCCCTCGAGTTCGAGAAGATTGGCGTACAACCTGGTGGTACCGCACGTGCTTATTTCCAAGAGAGGGATAGAGCATTTGAAAAACTTAATGCTATTCCTCAACTGAAAATATTTGATGAAGGACCAGACCCAGCATATCGCATTGATTTCGCTGCATATCCCGGACGGAACGTCACCGCTGGGCGAGCAATTGGACCGGTACGTTTCATCAGTCTCGGGGCAGACGCTATGATGCAGACACCAGGATGGACTAGTTACTATCCGGATTTGGGCCGTGTAGATTACAGCAGTGAAATATTGCTCACTTTATCAGATCGCGAAGCCTCCTTCCTTACAATTCCGCCAAAAGCTGGGTTGTTGGTTGTTACAGAAAATCCTGACTTGTTAGCTAAACGATTTACATTGTCTGGAAGAACCGGTCTGGGGCTTGATTTAAACACAGGTGAAAGACACGGTACCGAGAAACCCTATATGTGGATCTCTGAAGACCTGGCGAACCGGATATTGGCGCCTGATGGTTACACCGTTGACCAACTCAAGGTGATGTCAGAAGAACACGCTATTGAACAAATTTTCGATATCCCACTGCAATCAAAAGTGGCCATGGCTATTGATGGTACATTGGTCGAAGATTGGCCGATATATAACGTACTCGGTTTAATCCCGGGGACCGAGGGTTATGACCTCTGTGAAGTGTGTCTAGGGAAACGGTTAATTGTTGTGCTGGTCCCGTACGACAGCCCGCCTGTTGGACCGGAGGGCATCTACCAGCACGCAATTGACAATGCCAGCAGCAATGCCATCATGCTGGAAGCGATGCGGCTGCTGCAAGAGACAGATTACCAGCCTTTGAAATCTTTTCTGTTTATCGCTTATAGTGGTGAAGGTTTGGATGGCGGAAATTCGGCCGCCGAACCAGATATAAACAAGTTCCTCCAAGCGAGCCCAAGTTTTCTGAAATTCCAGCTTGAAGCCATTGTCCAACTGCGCGGTCTTGGCGGAGGCAGCGGCGATCGGTTAATGATATCTGCCGAAGGCAGCACAAGACTGGCGAATGTCGCAGAGAAAGCCGCCCGGCAAGTGGGCGCCCGGGTGAAACGTGCGGATGAAAACATAGATATCGGGCTGATTTACAATGAAGGTTCTCATTTCCTTGAAGCCGGTCAAGATGCGCCTATCTTGCGAGTGTATTGGGATGGATGGGAAGATTATGCACGCTTACCGGAAGATACCAAAGCAAGGTTATCGCCACAAGCGATCGAAGATGCTGGAAAAACCCTTGCGATGACTTTGATGATCTTAGGACGGGAAACTAATTACTGATCAACCTTATTCGATTCCTGAAATCATAATCTGCTTAATCAAAATCAGATCGGCAATTTACCAAACTAGCTCGTGGAGCACAGAGTAAGTCAACGGTACCTGCTCCACCTGAACAATCGGGGGATATCTTCGCGCCACCATCATCTTCCCATAATCAATAATTTAGTGTACAATTGTTCTGTAAAAACTTAGTGAGCGATATGGCAGACTTCACCGGGTGGTGGACATCCGGTATCAAAACGTGAACGCTCACCCATTCGAAAGGAGTATCCCCATGTATCACACCATCATTATCGTTGGCAACCTGGGAAGAGATCCCGAAATGCGCTATACACAAAGCGGACAAGCTGTGACAAATATTTCTGTGGCAACTAGTCGCAACTATACAAGCTCGGATGGCACTCGAGTTGATGAGACAGTATGGTTTAGAGTGTCAGTATGGGGTAGACAAGCAGAGACAACCAACCAATACCTACGCAAAGGGATGAAAGTGTTGGTCGAGGGAAGATTAGTGCCTGACCAATCGACCGGTGGACCCCGAATATGGAATCGCCAAGACGGCACACCCGCCGCTTCATTTGAGGTCAATGCTTCCACGGTCCGCTTCCTCACACCCCGAGGCGAAGCAGAAGCCGACATTCCTTATGACAGTGGGCAGGTTGCGGCTGACGACGATATTCCCTTCTGAAATTTATCGGCTTGGCAGAGGACATTATTTATGGGGTGGCATGACCTCATAATGCCTCAGCACTGCTATATTAAGCGATGGCGTGTTCTGATCGTTTTCAGGAGACGCCATTCTGTATATCCCTATCTGATTTACAATTGATTGTCGTCGTAATCGGTTTTAAATATACGAACAGGAGGCAGGAATGTCGCAAAGCCCAATACCACCAAACAAGCCCAAACCAATTCCAATCAGGACACCCCCAGATCTAGCGGTTGAATATGCCAATCTAGTGCGAATCGCGCATTCGCCTTCTGAAATCGTATTCGAATTTGCCCAGCTACTACCTGGAAACCCTTCCGCGCAGGTGCAATCGCGCATCGTCATGACACCCATCGGAGCAAAACTATTCGCCCGTGCTCTGCATGAAAACCTTACCAAATTTGAATCAACATTTGGTGAAATCTCAGTGCCTGGGGGATCTTCACTGGCTGATAACCTTTTTCGCCCACCCGATCCACCCACTCAATAGTGAAGGAGACGATGAACAATCTAGAAGCAATAGCCGATAGAGCTCGAGAATCTTTCGACGGCCGTACATCAGCCCGCGATCAAGCCTTGTCACAGGCGCGGACCTTAACCCGCAACTGTGCAAATGCGATCCGGGCAGTCCATCGCAACGAATTTGATACCGCTCAGGATAACCTTAAAGAAGCAAAACACTTAGCAAAGGCGCTAACAGAAAACCTGCTTGAGTATCCCGATATTTATCATGCAGGCTATACGCAAGATGCACTTAAGGAGTATGCGGAAGCTAGCATCGTCTATGCCCTTATCGGCGATGGACTTTTACCTTCTCCGGAAGAACTAAATATCCTCTATTCTACTTATTTTAAAGGTTTGGCAGAAGTCGTGGGAGAATTGAGGCGCCGCTGTCTTGATATCCTACGGCATGGACACTCCGATGAGGCAGAAAAGTTATTGGAGCATATGGATGACATCTACGCGGTACTGGTCACGATGGACTATCCGGATGCTATCACTGGCGGACTGCGGCGGTTAACAGATATTGCCCGCAGCATTATCGAGAGAACGCGAGGTGACATGACGATCAGCTTACGCCAGGCACAGCTCGAGGATAGCCTGTCACGGTTAGAAGCTCAGTTAGGCTCGGGCAACTCATCTGGTTAAACTGTAGCTATTTAAAAACCAAGTCTCACTAGCCTCCTAACCAATGAAAATCATCCGTGCTTCTGAAATTAGCAGCTATATTTACTGCCAGCGCGCCTGGTGGCTGCAAACTAAGGGACACATCCCAGAGAATAAAACCGAGCTGTCAGCGGGAAAACAGATCCATGCCAGTCATGGACGAGTTGTATTTAAAAGCAGGTTGTATACAATTTGCAGCGTACACTACGCTCATCTGTGCATTAATTCTCCTGGTTGTACATCTTACTCTGCTCTACTTCTCATAGATCTACTCGAATGCTTGATTAACTGCTGATATGCTATACATCATAATCGCGCTGCTCCTCATCTCACTTACCTTGTTCTGGACCGCAAGACACCAAAGAGCTTCGATAGGACTCCCAGGGGGTAGAATCATTTATGAGGATATGCAAACCTGGCACAAGACAAGTGAATCGCTGTATGATCCTATCCTCGGTTTGACCGGGAAACCAGATTATCTTATAGAGAGAGATAATACAGTCATCCCGGTAGAGATAAAGAGTTCCCAGCCTCCCAATTCTCCGTATGATTCACATATCATGCAGCTAGCAGCGTATTGCTTACTAGTCGAGAGGGCGATCGGTAAGCGACCTCCATACGGGATTTTGCATTACCATTACCAACCAACCGCTCGTGATAAACGTACTTTTGCTGTGGATTTCACTCCCCAATTAGAGCACGCAATCTTAGATGTACTCGTTGAAATGCGATCAATCGAGCGAAAAAAGGATGTCGATCGTTCACATGAGATCGTTGCTCGCTGTCAAAACTGTGGATATAAACACACCTGTGATCGCTGCTTATGATAAGCTGTCTAATTAATTGGAAGTATCTCCCAAACCCAACTATAATTGATCTCGATGCCCGCACAACTAGCACCCATTAAGAGAATTGCCATTTGCGTCCACCCAAAGTTGGGTGAAGCCAATCAAGAATCAGCCCTGATTGCTGCGTATTTCCAGGAAAATGGTTTGCAAGCAGAACATGGCTTGTTATCGGATGATTCCATCACAGCACGAGTCCGCCAGGGCGAGTTTGACTTAATGATTGCACTCGGCGGGGATGGGACGATGCTGCGTGCTGGGCAAATCTGTGGTCCTGCGAAAGTTCCAATTCTAGGGATTAACATTGGTCGCTTCGGATTTCTGACTGAGATCCAGCGTGACAAATGGGAAGTCGTTATGCCCAAACTTCTGGCTGGTGAATTCTGGCTAGAGCGTCGTATGATGCTCTGTGCTGATCAATTGCGGCACAATAAATCAATCGGTCAATGGGATGTGCTGAATGAGGTATGGATTGGCCGCGGGCAAATCGTTAGACCAGTACATCTCGATGCTGATGTGGATGGGCGCTTTCTTACAACGTATGTCGCAGATGGCTTGATCGCTTCTACACCAACAGGTTCAACAGCGTATGCCCTTGCTGCGGGAGGGCCAATCTTGCCCCCAGAACTCCGCAACATCCTGCTGGTACCAGTGGCACCACACCTATCTATTGATCGTTCGATAGTACTTGCTGAGGGTTCATCTGTATCTATTACCGTACATACAGACCACCAGGCTGTATTGTGTGTTGATGGTCAAGACCCTATCGAAGTGGAAGATGGGGATCGCGTGGATGTAAGAGCCAGCGAGCATACAGTCGAGTTTGTCCGCTTTCAGGACCCAGGCTATTTCTATCGCAACCTGACACCGCACATGTATAAGAATCCATCAACCAGGAACGCTAAATGAGTGACGAAGACATCATACTCTACTGTGCCAACCATCCTCAGACAGAGACCAGCTTGCGCTGTAATCGCTGCAATAAACCAATCTGTGTAAAGTGTGCAGTTTCCACACCCACGGGATATCGCTGCAAAGAGTGTGTGCGCGGGCAGCAAAAAACCTTTAATACTGCAGAATGGTATGACTACTTATTCGGATTTATTGTCGCGTTCATATTGTCATTAATTGGCAGTCAACTCGTTTCGTTTATCGGCTTCTTCACAATACTCTTAGCACCGGTTGCAGGAGTGGGTATCGCAGAGGCTGCCCGTTATGTGATCCGCAGAAGGCGCTCCAAGCGTCTTTATCAGGTAATCACAATCGGCGCGGCAGTGGGGACACTGCCAACCTTGCTAACTGCTCTAATGACAGTACTTTTCTTCTTGCCCCAAGGTGGATTCGGGATCCTTCTAAACCTAATCTGGCCAGCAGTCTATGCATTTATTGTTACCACTTCCGTTTATTATCGCTTAACCGGCATCCGATTAGGCAGGTGATTCATTCGCTATGCTCTCCGAACTCAGGATAGAAAATTTCGCCATTATTGATCGACTAAAACTAAGCTTCGAGAGGGGCTTGATCATTTTCACGGGTGAGACGGGGGCTGGTAAATCGATCTTGATTGACGCTGTGGAAATGCTATTAGGTGAACGTGCCGATACCACGCTCGTCAGAAGTCAATCGGACTATGCGCTTGTAGAAGGCATTTTCACCCTAACAGAAATTGTTCAGGGTCCCGTTAATGAGATTTTAGAGCGTGAAGATTTACTGGATGACCCACAATACCTGGCCCTCGGACGCGAAATCCGCACAAATGGTCGTAATATTGCGCGTGTAAATGGCCGGACAGTGAGTGTCGGGTTATTGAAAGAAATCAGTGAGTTCCTCGTTGATGTGCATGGTCAATCAGAACACCTTTCCTTATTGAAGGTCAACCAGCACCTGTGCTTGCTAGACGAATATGCAGGATTGGGCAAGTACCTAAACGAGTACCGAGGTTCCTACTACAACCTGCTAGAAGTGCGCCGAGAATTAAGTGCTCTGAGAAGATCTGAGAAAGATGCAGTACGTGAAATTGATACGCTGAACTATCAAATCAAAGAAATCGAAGCCGCTCAATTGGAAATCGGTGAAGAAGAAGCTTTGCATGAAGAACGCACCCGGCTTGCAAATGCCGAAGGGCTTGCAGTTCAATCTCAGGCCGCTTTTCGAATTCTTGACGAGGGGAATGCAGATGCACCTTCGGTATCCGATTTACTCGGTCAGGCAGTTGATTACATCAAAAACCTTACCCGAATCGATCCATCGCAGTCTATCTTATTTGATCAAGTAAACATCTTAAATAATAATCTGAGCGATATTGCGAGTGAATTACGGCGTTACTTTGAGACACTTGAACACAACCCGAGGCGTCTCAATCAAGTAGAAGAGAGGCTCGGGTTAATCCATGACCTGAAAAGAAAGTATGGCAAGACAATACACGAAGTACTCATCTACGCTGAACAAGCCAGCAAGCGCAGAGAGATTGTCAGCAACGCAGGTGAGCGAATAACTGAACTAGAACAAATAGAAACGCAATTACTCCAACAAGTCGGACTGCAAGGAGAAGCTCTCTCACGTGAGCGTCAATCCCAGGCAGAGAAGCTCAGTGCTTTGGTTGAGACCGAACTGCGGGATTTAGGTATGGAGAGCGCGTACTTCCGGGTAGACTTCACCCGCCAGTTCAATTCTGCTGGCGTACCAGCTGAAACGGGCGAGCGAGTGGCTTTTGATGACAAAGGTTTGGAAAAAGTTGAGTTCATGATTGCGCCAAATCCTGGAGAAGGTTTCAAGCCATTAGTAAAAATCGCGTCTGGGGGGGAAACTTCTCGGTTGATGCTGGCATTAAAACATGTGTTAATCTCCGCTGACCAAGTTCCGACTTTGATATTTGATGAAATCGATCAGGGTGTTGGCGGTCGGATCGGAGCAGTTGTTGGACAAAAACTACATACATTAAGTAAACACCACCAAGTGTTCTGCGTCACACACTTACCGCAGTTAGCCGCGTATGGGGAGCAGCATTTGAGCGTACAAAAAGGGATCGTCGACGGGCGTACGGTAACCGGTGTCAAATCGCTAACAGGTGATGAGCGAATAACAGAAATAGCCCTAATGTATGGTGTTGTAAGTGAGGCGACAATGCAATCCGCACGCGAATTATTGCACAGCGTTCCGCAAGCAGCAGACATACCTTCCTAGTAAAAATCGCAATCATCAATAATGCACGAGTTCGAAATACTCGCCCTCGGTCCCCCAGAATTAAGGCACAATGGCTTACCTTTCCACTTTACCCGATGAACACTCCGTGCCCTAATATTTTATCTCAGAGCCCGCGAGGGAGCGGTTGGGCGAGATGAGTAAATCGCCCTTCTCTGAGATAAATTACCTGAACGAGCAGCCTGGGGAAGATTAACCAATACGCTCAGCCGTCTGAGGCAGTCTCTCCCCGACCCCGACCTCATCCTGATTTACACTCAGTTGGTTAGCATAGATTTCGAGCGGGTATTCGTCGACCAAAGTGAATTCTGCAAGCTGTTCGTACAAACGCGAGGGCAATCCATATCCTTCTTACCGAACGAACCGCTTCCATTTCAAGTACAGCATGGGTTAGAACAACCAGCCGCACTTTGGTGTAACTCACAGTATCTGGCAAGAGCGAATTTCCCCAGAACCATGAACTTGGATGATTGGGTTTCAACAACTAGCCAGGAATTTGAAGGCCACTATACTTGGGTCCTTGAAAGACTTGCCCAAAATGCTTTCGTAAAAGGAGTGCTGCAGACGGCAATTCGGTGAACAAAGCAAGCACTCCAAATAAATTCATTTAACGAAAAATTACATTTCCAAATGATGCAAATACTGTTGGAGAGCGGGAGACCGGTTTTAGCGCGTTTGCATTATGAACAAGCCTCAAAAATGATAGAAAAAGAATTAAGTACCGCACCCATGACTGGAGCTCCATGCGCATAGTTTATTGAATTGTGCTTTAAAGCTGACCAGGCAAGAACGGTCTTTTCCACAGAAGAGGACAACCCAAATCAAGCAGCAACTGCTGAAAAAAACAACCAGCCCGGTAATTATGAAACCTTTAACGGAAGCGTTTCTGGAACTGCCCATTCTATATGCAAAAGTGAAGAGAATTAAGCCACAACATGCAGCTGCTGATTTAGCTGTGCCTATTCATCATTATTCTGCACCCAATTGTGTATGGCGACATTTTGGCGACACATGTCCGTTAGAATAATACATCTTACACAAACTCGGTGCAGTGGGTATGGGGTTTTGATACAGGGAAGCTACACACTTGAAACCAGCAGCTATCCCGGGGCACATCGCTGTCGGTTTCAGCTGTATTATCCACAAATATTCATGTAAAATCATACCATGCCAGATATCTCCACAATAATCTTAGCTCGCCAGAAGCAAAGAGATGCGGACCGGAGGAGGCCGTTGCAATGGCTCGGGTTCGGGTGCGCGTTAGTTTTTAGTATAGGTTTGTTGATCGGAGGCCTCTCACTCAGCGGAATTTATCTGCTCCTGTCACAGGAAATCCCCCCTACAGCGATCCTCCCAGATCTGCTGTCACCACCTGCAGGTATTCTGCTTGAGCCAACCAGGATATACGACCGCTCTGGAAAGCATATCATCTTGACAATTTCGAATCCAGGAATAGACCACAGAGAATATCTCTCATTAGATTCTATGGAGGGAAACTATATTCCTTCCAACCTAATTACAGCGACCATCACTGTTTCTGACCCAAATTTCTGGAACCATCCTGGATTTAACTTGGGTATTTTCGGCAATAGGAGTAACCGTACACTAGCTCAAACATTGGTATCAGAAAACCTATTGTGGGATATGCCAAACGGATTAAAGCGCGATTTTCTTGAGCGCTTATTGGCAGCTCAAATCACTGCCCAGTTCGGTCGGGAAATAATATTAACCTGGTATTTAAACCACGCCAATTACGGTCGACTTATTTTTGGTGCTGAAGCTGCCTCACGGGTTTACTTTGGGAAACCCGCCGCGGAACTGAGCCTGGCAGAAGCAGCTCTCTTGGCTGCGATATCGGAATCACCGGCCTACAATCCACATGACAGTTATGCGGTAGCTCTTGATCGTCAGCAGGCTGTCATCCAAGCCATGTTGGGACAGGGACGTATCACGAGAGAACAAGCTCAAGTGGCGTTGAATGAGGTTGTAGAAGTCCGCCCCCCACAAAAGCCACCCCAGAATATCGCTCCCGCATTTACAAACTATGTTCTAAAGCGTGTGTCTGAGGCTTCACCCATTGCTCGATTGGAACGCGGCGGGATCGATATCATCACATCTCTTGACTACGAACTGCAGGGGGAAGCTTTCTGCGCAACCGAAACTCAAATCGCTAAGCTTTCAGGTAACGATACATACTCATTAGAGGACTGTGAAACCGCTCTGTTACTGCCGACCATTGCACATTCATCAGGACAGGCAGCAGACGATATTAGCGGGAATGTTATCATCTATGATCCAAAAAGTGGTGAAATCCTTGCCATGGTTGGCGAAGCCCAACCAGGTATCGATCCTACAGAAACAACCAATCAACCTGCAGGTACGATCTTGACACCTTTTTTGTACTTGACCGCTCTGACACGCGGCTCGAGTTCCGGCAACTCTGTTATGGGATATACCTGTCGAGGGATTTGCTGACCCGAACACAAATCATGATTACGTTGGTCCAGTGCGGCTGCGGACCGCATTGGCTAATGATTATCTATCCCCCGCTTTTCAACTTTTACAGCAGGTCGGTGAGAATAATGTCCTACAAACTTTGAATCAGTTGGGACTGGAATACGGTATCGAGTCCGGTGAACATAGCAACCAAACACTTTGGGATCGTCATGTTTCCCTGCTCCAAACTGCACAAGCGTATGGTGTACTCGCAAATAACGGGGTAGGAGTTGGGGAAACTGCACGGTCTACAGCTGAAAACGGGACCTATCAATATGATCCAGTCGCCGTACTCTCCATCGAGGACAGGCCAGCCGATCTACTCGATCCCACTGCAGGAAAACACGATGAGAATCGCTATGATAGTCGAACAATCATTAACCCTCAGCTTGCTTATCTGATTACCCATATCTTGAGCGACGAATCCGTTCGCTGGCCAAGTCTCGGACATCCTAACCCGTACGAAATCGGGCGTCCGGTGGCTGTCAAGGATGGGCGCACACCGAATGGCAACGCATACTGGTCAATTGGCTACACCCCTCAAAGAGTAATCGGCACCTGGATCGGGCTGAGAGATCCAACAGCCTCGGATCAAGACCTTCTACTGCCCGAGCAGGCAAGTGCCGGACTCTGGCATGCGGTCAGCAAATATGTGTTGCGAGATCTACCGGCCAACGGCCTGGAACAACCGATCGACATTACTCAAACCGATGTGTGCATCCCTTCAGGCATGCTCCCGTCTGCTGACTGCCCAAATATTGTGCGGGAAGTCTTTCTGGCAGGCAGCGAGCCAACACAAATCGATACGCTATATAAACGCTTTGAGATCAATCGCGAAACCGGTCAGCTGGCAACCGCTCTAACTCCACCAGAATTAATCGATTCACAGGTATACTTGGTTGTTCCACCCTCCGCGGCTCAGTGGGCAGAAGCCTCCGGGCTGACCACTCCACCGGAAACGTACGACGTTATCAGCGTACCCGTAACAAAATCCCCGGATGTCCAGATCGCTTCCCCTGAGATGTTGTCCCAAATCGCTGGTAGGATTCTCATAAGCGGAACCGCAACTGGTAATTCTTTCGAGTATTACCGTTTGCAAGTCGGGCAGGGACTTAATCCCACAAGTTGGTTACAAATCGGTGATAACCACTCCAAACCCGTGAAAAAAGGTGTGCTAGGCGAGTGGGATACCAGCGATTTAAACGGTTTATACACGATGCAGTTGATGGTTGTTGATGTACAGCAGTTGGTAGAAACGGATTTTATTCAAGTCACTGTCGATAACCAGGCGCCTCAAGTAACAATCCATCACCCTGGTCAAAACCAAGAACTGACTCTAAGCAACCTCTACATCATCTTCCAAACCACTATCATAGACAATTTAATCGAGCGAGTTGATTTTTATCTCGATGATGAGTTAATTGGCAGTCTGCGAAACGAACCTTTCAGTTTTCCCTGGATCCCCAAACTTGGTAATCATACATTGGAGGTAGTTGCACACGATCGCGCCGGCAATATTGGAAAAGCTGCGGTTGATTTCTCAGTAATCCCAGGAGGTAATTCGCCCTAAGTATCGTCGATTCTAAACCTGCGTATGCGGTATATAGATTTTCGTTTCCATTTCCCATTGGACATTTATAAATACCCTAATCTATACTTTTAATGAACACCGGCCGCATCTTGGAAAATATATGTTTTATATCGCACATGTTAATATTTCCAAGTGGCCTTGCGCAAATGATTTCGCGATTTGTCCGATAATAATTTATGTACTTTGCTGACCGTGTGCTGTGCTTTGAACTAGTAGGGACATGACCGATGTATTTTAAGTTGAGACATAACACTGTTTAGGAGTTACCTATCATGAAGATCAACACTGCTCTTTCCCATACCAAAGTCAATTTCAAAAGAAAATCAAAGGCACTACCAATAATCCTGCTGATCATTCTCTTGATCCTGCTAAGTGCAGGGTGTAATTTGCCCGCTGGTTCCAACCAACCATTCGACGCAACCAAAGCTGCATTAGATGTACAAGCGACCATCCAAGCGCAGCAAGCCCAAAAAGACACGCTTGCCACATCCGAGTCAAGCGCTGCAACACAGATTGCGCAGGAAGTTCAAGCCACTTTATTGAGTCAGCAAAGCACACAATTAGCAGAGCGAGCAGAGCAGCAAGCTGAAGATAACCCCCCTCCAACCGATATCCCGCCAACACCAACATTCACACCGACGCCAGATCCAACCCAACCTGAAGCCCCGACCGATATCCCGCCTACACCGACACCCGACATCGAGGCGATGGTTAAATCAGCCAAGATACTGTTGTTCGAGGATATGGCGGGTGAATATGAAGTGCGCTACGTGAAGAATGCCTTAGATATTATGGGGTTGTCATACACAGATGTCGGCGACGCCTCAGGTAATTTTAAAACCCAGCTCCTATCTGGTACGGATTGGGATCTAATCATTGTTAGCAACGAGGCGAGGAAAAATATCCAGGGTGAGTTTTTTGTATATCTAAATGACCACCTCAGCAATGGTACCGCAGAGATCATTGAGGTTTGGGCTTTGGATGATATCGCATCCGGTAAGATCAGCAATATCCTCACCCGCTGCGGAATAAAATTTCAGAAGGATTGGATAGAACCTGAAAGTCCATCCTTATGGTACTTGGTACCCGAACACCCCGTATTTCACGAACTAAATGAGGGTATGTCCTTGACGAGATACGTTGATTTTTGGCATGGGGATGTTGGTGATCTCATCGAATTAACACCCGGGAGCGAGGCAACCTTACTTGTCGGTAATATTGCGACGGAAAAAACTCGTTACGGGACAGTAGCTACCTGTCTCGATGGGCGATTAATCTTCCAAACCCACAGCACGCATAATTACCGCCAGGATGACATGGTCCGACTTTGGCAGAACTACATTTACAATACGCTGAAAAACCATTTTCTGACAACGGGAGGCTGATGACTGTAATCTTTCCTGGATACAACTATCATTTAGAGATACCAGAAAAAACTCCGGCAAAAAATCACCGGAGTTTTTATTACATGGAATTTGGTATCCGTTTGTCTGAGAACTGCTACGGTACGCTCGCCACGAACCAATCGAACTCGACCCCCGCCCCAGGGATATCAAAGGTACTTACAGATACACCAACTTGTCCACCGCCCTTAAAACGATTGTCAAACACTTTCCCCATTTCTGTCGAGTTTACATAGAACGCCAGTTCCTTCCCGATACATGTGGCGGTCAATTCGTTGTTTTCTTTCTGCAAATTTATCGCATACGAAGCGCCTCGCGATAGTTCTGTATATTGCCCATCGTCATATTTCCAGATATACCAGTAGCCACCGCTGTTCATCGAGAATTCATACCAACCATCGGCAGTAGCCCGGCAAACGAGGCTGATATTATTACGATTAGGACCTGCAACAGTTTCTACCGCCGCATCTATCTGCACATCAACGGGTAGATCAAGGTCATACACCATATAAACCGTCGAGTTTGTATCATCCACTTGGACGTACACCAAACCGGCATCATCTTCAGCAGTGTAACTAGTATTATCGGGTACGGTGAATGTGTACCAACCCTCAGTGTCATCGAAATCAGTAACTAAATAAGGATCTCCGGGCTCACTAGCATTAAGATCCACAACTATTGATCCCGTCCCGGTGTCAACGGTCTCTGTCGTATCACTCCCATCTGTATAGACCACTTCAAGGTCACGACCGTTTATCTGCCCTTCAAGGACTTCACCTGTACTCCACCGCAGCACCTGCAGCGAGAGAGTCTCTTCGGGTGTATGGCTGCGCAAGACATCACAGTACTGAGACATTGACCCGTCAGTGGCCAAAACTAGGTTCTCCATCATTGTGAGGATATCACCCGGTCGTACCCCGGCTTGATCCGCAGGTGAACCAGACTCGACCGACGCCACCCAGATTCCGGTGATCGAGCCATCTTCTGATCCGACAGCTTGTCCATTAATCCCAATTGAGTTTAAGTTCTCACCGTTTTCAAGAACTTGGATAACATTGCGGGCTACATCGCGCGAGATGCCAAAAGCTTGGCGTACGCTGGCATTCCCGGCATAGTGGACTGCAACCACCCGCCCGTCAGGTGTGACAATTGGTCCGCCCGAGTTGCCAGGATTACTGGTGGCATCATACTCAATCACCGAATCAACCGATGACCATGAGGTCTCACCACCCGCTTGGGATTTAGAAACGATGCCCTTATTAAGCGTGAATTCTGGATCGCCGAGCGGAAAACCAGCTACATAGATATCCATACCAACATCAATCGGTCCAGAATGCCATTCCAGGTAGTCGAAATCATCGCCGTCGATCTTGATAACCGCCAGGTCAGAACATTCCGAAACAGCAACAACTCTTGCATTACGAGGTTCCGTTTCACCACCTACCCAGACCTTGAGCAATGCGGCGCCGGTTACGACATGGTTATTTGTAACCGCCAGACCCGATGGGTCAATAATAAATCCGGATCCTGATCCAGCGCCATTTGCTACTAAACCGATTTCCGGATCTATAAATGTGCCCTGAGCTTCGATTTGAACGACAGCATTTTTAACGTCTTGTAAATTATCTACTGCTCCGGCAGTTGGCTCAGGAAGCGCATCCTCAGTCTCAACAGGTTGTTCCGTTTCAACAATTTCTTCCGTAGCAGCGGGCACATCGGGGGCGTCAGTAGGTGTACTAGACATGAAATTACACGCAAGGCTGACAACCAAGAAAAAAGCAATAAATAAAATTAAGGGACTGAACTTTTTAATATCCATGATGACACTCCTGGGGCGTAGCCATTCAATTATGGTTAAGGGTGATCTGAGAATCCAGATAAGCTAAATTAAGTTTACCACGTGCATGCCAAAACCGGTGGTTACACTGATTTTCAAGAGCTTACAGAGTTGTTGGCTATTCGAATGTATGGTTATGCAAAATTTCTTAAGTCGTCTTAAATGCCGGCGGTGGAATATCAGATCTATCGAAAAAAAGAAACTTGATCGACATCATCAGCGGGGGCTAACTTGCCGGCGATGATCTCAGCACGATAAAATAATATTAATGTTATGCGCACCGAACGGGTGTTCTTGACCTGAGAGCACATCGATCAACCCGGTTGTTTTGATGGTTAATCCAGTCTCTTCCATACACTCGCGTTCAATAGCTGCGATCGGGTCTTCCCCTGCATCCACGAAACCGTCTGGAAGCGTCCAAAAGCCGCGTTGGATTATTTCCCCACCTGACGAGCAAGACCTGTGATCTTTTCGTGATCAGGCAGCAACTTAACTTTTGGATCCGGGAAATAGATCCAATCGCAGTCTGAACATACCTTTCTTTGTCGACCATTACGGTGAGCTGTTTCTAATGAACTCCCGCAGAGAGGGCAAGAATTTACAACTTAAGCTATCATGGGTTTGCCACTCGACGCAGATAAACTGCAAATAGACCACTGACCAGTGCAAGGAGGACCAAAAATATTTCGGTTACACGCCACCAAAACTTGTCAACCAAAACAATAGAACTCCCTTGAGGATTGCTCTTCTGTTGCAGCGGACTCTAGGTACGGGAGCAGTACAACAGCTTCTGTCGGGAATGCTTCTGTAGATTGGGTCAGTCCAAGCTCAGGTTCGGCTTGAACTTGAGGTGTTAAACCATCTGGGGCACGGGCAACCTCCGATTCCATTTCTTCTCCTGCTGGGGCGGCCAGAATTGGGCTGGCAGGAGAAGTTTTTTCAGCTAGTTGTGCTTGACCCAGCGCAGATTCGCCTTCCAGTATATCGGCAGGACCCGGTGTCCCTGATATGTTTTTCTCCATCATCGCTGGCGGTGGTTCCAACGCTTCCTCTATCGCCAGCCCCTCAGTGTCCATTTCAACTAATGGTTCTACCATTTCCATGGCCCGTGGTGCATTATCAAGAGCGATCGTCCTCTCCAGGTTAGCTGGACGCAGCGCAAGCAAATCTCCCATAAACACGAGTACTAACAGTATGCTGGCAATTACCGAAGTGAACTGCAACGCGGGAGTTATTCGGAACCATCCCGGTAATAACTCCGGGCGTGAACCAACCATATCTCGCGAGAGCATAAAGTTGCGGGGAGGCTTGATACGCGGTTGGCTACGCAGCAGCTGCCGGGTTTTGCGCAGCTCTGACAGAGTTTCCCGGAGCTCAGTACTTTCGGATAACTTCTCTTGCAGCCTGGTTAGTTCTTTCGCCGATAACTGCCCATCCAGGTACGCTGATAAAGCATCCCAATCGTGTCTCGATATCTTTTGACTCATGGTGAACCCTCATTCACCAGACGGAATGCAGATGGTAAAAGTTCCCAAAACGATTGCAGGCAATTCCTAAGCTGCAAGCGAGCTCTTGAAAGTCTGCTTTTGACAGTACCAATTGGCTTTCCGATTACATTGGCTGCTTCCGAATAATTGAATCCCTGGATATCAACAAGAATCGCGATTGCTCGGAAATCATCTGGCAGTTCATCAAGACAGGCTTGAATTGCAGTAAATAGCTCAATACGTTCAGCAGTCTGCTCAGGTGACTCACTTGGGTCGACCATCCAATGCGGTGACTCGATCTGCTCGTCGTCGTTGTCTAATGGTTCAAGCGGCGTGGTGGGTCGTCTCTGCCTGCGGCGCAGTTCGTCATAACATGCATTCGTTACAATACGCAGCAACCAAGCACGAAAGGACCCTCCACGGAAAGAACGGATTTTACGATACGCCGAGATAAATGCTTCCTGGGTTGCATCCGCAGCTGCAGGTCCCTCCCCCATCATACGGTATGCCTGGTTATAAACAATCTCTTGATACTCAAGCACAAGGCGATTAAATGAATCTAACTCTCCGCGTTTGGCATCACTAATCAGCGCTAGCTCATCCATTCTGAACCTTATATCTACACACAACCCACCAAAATAGACCACGCCAAACGAGAATACCCGCTGCGCTGACAGCAGCCAAGACAAGGATAAAAAGCCACGATATTGCCGAATCCAGCAAGATAGCCCGTAGCCAGGCTGCAAACGGTGCGGCATATAACATGGCCAACGCAGGTCTCCAAAGTTTGCACCAATCAGCAATTATTTCATTCTGGTACACTCCTAGAAATGGGCTGATTAAATACCACGCCACCAGCAAAGGGACAAATGTTGTGAACATATGTAAGCCAGCTGTATCCAGACTGCCATGGCTAGCAAACCCTATTAACGTCACAAGCGCAATTGCACAGATATCACCCACAAGAAGCCAATAGTAGTTTTTCCGGCTCATTATTTCTCAGCCTCGATCTAATAGAATTACTATGAGGATAAAATCTCGATAAAAGATATTATTCCCGTAGTTGTAGTTCTTGGTAGATGAACCAATTTCCTTTCCGTTTGTCTACACTTTTAGGCGACCGGTCATAGTAAATATCAAAGATTCGACCTTCGTCGGTATCGACCCGATAGAAATCTTGTCCTACTCCCCACGAACCACGTTCTGAGGCGGTGGCAGCGTGTGTTGGGCGCATATTTCGCGACATCCGCCCACGGCGCTGATAATCGTGCCATTCCTTGTGCAGCGTAATAATCCGAAATTCTTCTCCGCGCCAAGTAAATCCGTCTGGACAGCCCGGTTTCTTCTCAAACAAGGGGGGGTTATCGAAAATGGGCTCTATCACCTCGTTATAAAATTGGATGGGAGAGGTTTTACTTTCCATAAGGTCGCGATAAAATATAAAAAGATAATACTTGAAGCAAGCTGTGAATGGTATCCTCCAAATTATACAAGAGATTATATCGGATCAAAACTGAAGCATTACAATTGTTTAAGCGCGATCCAAAGATATAATTAAACTAGATAAATGAGAGCTGGTTATTCCTAATAGGTGAGATCTGCCAAAACAGCTTTGGTATCCTTACGCAGCAACATATTAGAACTGGACAGAATTTATTAATAATTTCTTAATATGACCCAAAAGTCCTATTGAAACACATTCTACAACTTCATATAATGTATACAATGAAAGTCCTTTTCCGTTGGTTGGCTACGCTTACCTTCATCCTCCTGGTGATTATCCCAGGAGGATATTCAACTTACGCTCAAACTGGAGAAGGTCCCACTGAACGGCAGCGTTATTTTCCTCAGAAACATCACAAAGTCGCAAATGAATTTCTTGACGAGTACGAATCAATTGCTTATTCTGAACTTGTCTACGGCTACCCCCTTACAGAAGCATACCACGACTTAACCAGCGATCGCATCATCCAATATTTTGAACGTGCCCGTTTTGAACTGCATACCGAAAAACCCCCCGAGAATCGGGTTGTACCAACACTGCTTGGCGAGTTGACCTACAAACCCGGACCTCAACTAAGTATACCCAACAACACATCGGCATGTCTATCCTATAATGGAAACGGTTCAAGTAATAACTACCAAGTATGCTATGCTTTCTTAGAGTTTTTTGAGAAATATGGCGGTATCGATCAGTTCGGCTACCCGATCTCAAATTTTGAAATCCACGATGACCGGATCGTACAATACTTCCAGCGTGCACGCTTTGAGTGGCATCCGGAACGTCCTGCCGGTCAACGGGTCGTATTGACTAACCTTGGAGAAAAATACTTTGAGATTCGGGACGAGAAATCCCAAACGACTGCTGCCAGTACCCGTATCAATCAGCAACAACCGCCCTCTGACTATCCTTGATCTGAAAGTACGAGCATACCCATTTAGTTCAATACTGACGAGTAGTGGCTTGCAAACAGTGTATATCGTTGTCCAGGATCAAAATCTTTATCCGGTTTCCAATGCTGATGTAGTCCTTGAAATCGAATTACCATCTGGAGAAACCAGACGAACCATCGTCCCTGACCGCACGGATAAAAACGGCATTACTAAATTCAACTTCACGTTTGAAGACCAACCTACCGGACTAACAATAATTAACATCCAAGCGCGTGCGAATAAGCTGCAGAGCGAGACTATTACCTCCTTCCGTATTTGGGATTAACCACATATAATTCTAAGAAAACAGCCCTCCGCTCACACGGAGGGCTGTTTTTTTTAGGTTATCTATGTGTTTGCCTGAAACCTGAAGAGTAAGCCTAATTTTATAATTGCCCTTTTAGCTGAATAAGTGATTGATGGTATTCTTCGATATTTGGTGGATTAAGATCGATGATTCGCTCTAATATTTTCACCGCGCCGGCTATGTCTCCCGAATCCAAGAATCTTTCTCCGACCGAGTCTAACTGCTCTACAGCCTGATCGACGCGACCCATTTGTCGGTACAAATCCGCCAAGCGAATTCGCAGGGATAGTTGATTAGGATTGCTTTCAATCAAGGATCCTACAAATTCGACTGCTTGCTCCTTTTTCCCGCTTGCAGAAAGATAGGCGATAAATTGCTCCAATTCTGCCAACGCTTGGGATTGGTTTTCTAGGCGAAAATTCAGTTCAACGAGTTTTTTCCGGGCTTCTCCATCATCAGGTTGTAAGGAGCGTACTTGTTCATAATCCTCCAGGGCACGCCGCCAATCCAATTTCTGCAGATCGATATCTGCAATTCGCTTGTGGAGCTCTACCTGCCAAGATTTATCATCTGTTAACTTCTCAGCGACGTGGAGTGCTTCGGTGAATGTCTTCACGCGCCATACTTAGGTCCGCCATGCGGTAGTACACTTCTGCCAAGTTAATGTATTCCTTCAATGCATCATCCGGCCTGTCGATGCTGATGAGTAAGTTAATCAGCTGGCTCCTGGGTTTCAATTCCATTGGTGCAATATGCATAATTCTCTTGTAATACTCAACCGCCCTTTGTGGCTCTCCGCGTGAGCTGTAAGAATTCGCGACTACTCCTAGCTTGCTGATTGCTTCGGGCAAGAGACCCTGCTTTACCAACAACTCACCCATATAGGAATGGATTGGCAGATAGGTTGGTGCATGCTGAAGAGCAAAGTAAGATTCCTCCATGGCAGAGTTCAAAAAACCCTCTCCAGCGAGCTTGTAAATATTAGTCAGTGATTCGATAACTTGACCGCTGCTCGATTGGGTGATCATTTCAGCTAAGGGGATCATCGGTCCGCCATCCTCAAGTGGAGGCAGTTGTTGGCGAGCTTGTGATAAGCTCGTCCGCCAATTGGGGCGCATCAACAATTCAGAGACATTATCGCACACGCGTTGGTGAAGATTTTCATCTGATATCAAGCGTTGGTTTTCGATAATTGGGTCATATGCATCCAGAATGCTTTTCCGCTGCTCCTCCGGGATCTGGGAAATGTCGGCCAAGGCGAGTGCCCGCAAATATTCAATTGCGGCCTCATCAATCCGATTCAAACGGGAAAGCGTCTGTCCCAGCAGCAAACGTGAGCCAAGTGCAAAATCCGGATGCTGAACTGCCTTCTGGAGATACCGTTGGGTGCTTTCAAAGCGTTCTTTTTCAAAACGCAAGTACCCAAGATCGAAGAATGCTGCCGGGTGATCTAATCCCGCTTCAAGTGCGTGCTCCAATTCAACCGCAGCTTGAGACAGGTCACCTTGGGTCTGCAAATCCAATACCTGACTTAAGTGGCGTGTGACTCGGTTTGCATCAACCTTAATTTGTGAAGATGACGGAGAAGATCCTCCGAGTATCGCTTGGAATCCTCGTCGAGATGTACCTTCATCGGCAGTATCATCCGCTCCCTCGAATAGAATACTTGCCAGTGCTATCAAAGATATGTCCAGCGTTTCTTCAACCGGATCTTTCTCCATTTCGAGTACTGCCGCAATATCTGGCTCTTCCGAAAGCAGCGACTCATTTGTCTTAATACGGCTGCTCTGTTTACGGGAAGCTTTGGGTTTGGGAAGCGGTCGATATTCTCGTATATAGGTCAGTGCCTGCTGTGCTTGCTGATTATTAGGATCCAGCTCTAACACATGGTTGGCAAATTCAGATGCTTTCTCATTCTCTTGAGCATGCTGATAAAGACTAGTAAGCGCTAAATACTCGCTCACTGCTTCCTTATTTTTCCCCAAACGCTCATAAATTAATCCCATCCGTGAACGAGCGGGGATGCTTTCAGGATTGACCTCGATCGCTCGCTGCCAATTCGCAATCGCCTTCTGAACCTCGCGGTTGTGCAAGTAAAGCTCCGCGGCTCGAAGGGATGCCTTTTCAACACGCTCATCCTCTCCCAGTTGCTCGCAGACCACGGCGATTTTTTCAAATGGCATTGGGTCTTTGGGGGTTTGCTTTGCCACCTGAAGATAATAACGGAGTGACTCATCGTATTGTTCTAACTCATAGAGCGATAGAGCCAGATTTGCAAGGGCAGTCTGGTCGTGAGGGTGCTCCTGCAAAGCATGGCGGTAGTGGTCAGCGGCCAAATCCCAATTTTGATCCCAAGCAGCCGAATGCCCTTGTTCAATCGCCTTCTGATAGCGATCCTCGCTTTCACTCATAGTAGCTCCATGCATAATGCTCTTGATCGTTGTGCTTGCACAAGAAGAACAAGTAAACGAAAATGCTGAGATTTATGAACCAATTACCACCAACTCACCCCAATTTTTACCAGATCGAGCTTCAGTTGCCAAGGGGATGCTCAAAGGATAGGCATCTGACATAATTTGCATGACCAGTTTCGCTGTGCGGTTGACCTCTTCCGTTGGACATTCGAGGACAAGCTCATCGTGAACCTGAAGCAATATCTTACCACGCAGTTTTGCCGCGTTCAACGCGTCCGGTAAGCGGATCATCGCAATTTTCATAATATCCGCAGCAGTACCTTGAATGGGAGCATTAATGGCTTCACGCTCTTCTCGGTTGCGTGTATTGCGATTTGTTTGGTTAGCTAATCCCGGAAAGTATCTTCGCCGGCCTAACAAGGTCTCAACATAACTCTGTTCAGTGGCCAGGCGACGTGTGGAGTCCAAGTAGTTCTTCACGCCAGGGAAGCGTTCAAAATAGGCCTGTACGAAATCTTCGGCCTCGGCTAAAGTCAGATCGGTTGTGCGGGTCAACCCAAACGGGCTCATGCCATAAATCAAACCGAAGTTGATTGCTTTCGCATGCCGTCGCTGTTCTTTTGAGACCTCATCGAGTGGGATATCATGAATAGCTGCTGCGGTAGTGGCATGGATATCTTGGCCGGAGCGGAAGGCGGCCAGCATTGCTTCGTCCTGAGCAATATGTGCCACAATTCTCAGTTCTACTTGTGAATAATCGACGGATAGCAGCTGATAATCCGGTCCAGCGATAAATGCCTTCCGGACTTTGCGACCAATTTCTGTGCGAATAGGTATGTTTTGAAGGTTAGGGTCTGATGAGGCAATCCTTCCGGTCACACTCCCGGTCTGGTTGAAAGATGTGTGGACCCTCCCAGTTTGTGAATTTAGCTGGGTAGGCAGAGCTTCAAGGTAAGTTGATTGCAACTTCGCAAGCTCACGATACTCTAATACCAGATCAATAATCGGATGTGCTCCGGACATAGACTCCAATATGTTCGCAGCTGTTGAATAAAAACCCGTCGCAGTTTTTCGTGCCCTACCCGGGGGTGAGAGATTCAACCTGTCGAACAACACTTGGGATAATTGCTGCGGTGAATTCAAGTTGAATTCTTCGCCGGTTATTTGGTAAATCTGGATTGCGATCTCGTTAATCCTGGTGTTTAATTCCTTCGACATATCCCGCAAAAATCCTGTATCCAATGCAATGCCCGCCATCTCCATATTTGCTAAGACAGGAATTAAAGGCATCTCGATTTCGTCGAATATCGGAATTGCTGCACGGTTCGAAAGTTCTTCCTTTAATTGCGGGATAAGCTGCAGAACAATCGCGGCATCTGCGCTAGCATAATCGGCTGCTTTTGCGATGGGGACCTCAGCCATGCTCAGTTGTTTCTTTCCGCTGCCGATCAGCTCACTTATGTTTGTCATCTGGTAGCCAAGGCGCACCCAAGCTAAGTTTTTTAGACCCAAATTTCTAGAATTTGGATTGATTAACCACTCGGCGATCATGGTGTCAAAACCCAGCGGCTGAACAGTCAAACCATAACGTGCCAATATCACATAATCATATTTTATGTTATGACCGACTTTTGGAATCTTTGAGGCAGTCATTGGTTTACGGAGCGCAGACAGCACGCTGTCAACGGTCAACTGCGTACCCAAATGCGGTTGGTGACCGATGGGTATGTAGTATCCTCGATCCCCTTCAATTGCCAAGGAGATGCCGACCAATTCAGCACTCATCTGATCCGTTGAGGTCGTTTCAGTATCAAAAGAAATCTCGTCAGCTTGCTCTAAACGTTTGACGAGCGACTCAAGCGCCTTCAAGTCATCGATCAGCTCACTTTTAATTTGAGACTCTGCCACTCCAATGCTGACATTAGCTGGCGTTCGGTCTATAAAGAGCGGCAGCTGTTCCCCGATATCGGAGCCTTCTAAACCATATGCCTTTTTCAAGGCCTGCAACCTCTCCATTAATGTGCGGAACTCGAGTTCACGAAGTATCGACTCGACATTGGCGGGATTGAAATGGTCGGGGCGTGCTTGATCCAAGTCCAGCGGTATATCGAGAGTTGTCACAATCTCAGCCAGTCTCCGGCTTAAGTAAGCTGAATCGCGGCCTGCTTCCAATTTTTTCCGGGCGCTGCCTTGTATATCGCTGATGTGGGTATAGATTCCATCCAAGGTATCGTATTCCAGCAGCAGTTTAACAGCTGTCTTTTCCCCGATACCTGCAACACCGGGTATGTTATCGGATTTGTCGCCAACTAGTGCTTTATAATCGACAATTTGATCAGGACGCACTCCCAGATAATCGATTACATCTTCTTCCAAAAAATCCCGTGCGTCTGACAGGCTTTTGCCCGGTAAATTCACGATGATCCGCTTGTCGACCAATTGTAGTAAATCGCGATCTCCTGTAAATATCTTAACCCCCAGTCCGTGAGTCTTTGCCTGTTTAGCAACACTGCCTAGGACATCATCGGCTTCATAATTCTCAGCTTCCAGACGTGGGATGTTGAATGCGTCTACAATCTGCCTAATGCGCTCGATTTGTGATCGCAGGTCATCAGGCATTTTTTCCCGTGTTCCTTTATAATCCGGAAATATTTCATCGCGGAAAGTCTTGCCCGTATCAAAAGCAACCGCTAGATAATCAGGATTCTCTCGCTCAAGGATACGCAATAGGACGCTGATGAAACCATAGATACCTGCTGTTGGTTCCCCTTGACTGGTTTGGAAACGAGTAGCATCACCACGAGTAAGAGCGAAATATGTACGATAGGCTAGAGCATGACCATCAATTAAATAGAGGGTAGGGGGCATAATGAACCTGGTTACAGAGTTAAGTATCTCCCGTAACGCCTTGAGCTTGGCGGATATGATCGGTGAAGCCCTCAATTACTGCTGGCGTGAATGGGTCGAACTCCGAGGCGAGAACATACCCAGGTGCCCAAAAATGTTTGGAGGGGTTTTGTAGAGCGAACTGTGGAAATACTTGAAATATCAACGTGGAAGTACGGTTCTCAACTTGGCTAAGAATTGTTAGGGGGGCAAGATTGGGTGGAGCCGAAGCTATCCAATGCAAATATTCCGGACGGATGGAAAGGTAATCCAACCGCCAACCAGAAGCTATAGCAATATCACGTATCCAGTATTCAAGCTTCGCCCGGACGCTCCCAATAATTATTTGGTGCGGCATTCGGGGAATCAGCAAGCAGGCATAATTCAATATATGCCATTCCATCGTACTCAGTTGAGTGAAATTGTCAAATAATGAGGTATGAAACCCACGCCGTGCGCCATCATAAACCGCTTGCTGAATCTCGATTGGGGTGGATTCGGCATACTGAGCTTGAACTCTATCCTGTTCTCCTGTCGAGACTTCAGTATGAGCATACGCTTCTTGCCCATTCTGGTCTTCGTCAATCCGATCCCGTTTTGATCTATTGCGCCCTGGCGCTGCGGGGAGAGTTTCTTCATTCGTATACGCCCAAAGCCATGGTGTCTCACGATCAGTATCCCGAAATTCCCTCGGAGTTGGATGCTCTGCACCCTTATGGTCCATCGATTCAACCCGGTCGCCAGCTCCGCTGCGGGATGCAACAGTTCGCGGTTCATCATACAGCAGCGATTGCGCCCGGTTCTCCCGGATGAGAACATCAACAATATTCTTTACCTGAGATCTGATCTCGAAGAATTGAGCGTCACTCGTGAATATGATGGCAATCACCATATTAATTCGCAGCTGTGTTGCATAAAGCAACGATTCACCGGGGTAGTTTTCGACTTGTATATAGCGAATCAAGTCGTTCGATTTACTATCAACTACCTCATGTGAACTCCGATCAACCCAATATCCATTCACTTGAGCAGTAAGTTTTACTGCAGCCTCCTGTAAGAATTGACCCGCATACGCCCACAATTTGCCATTCTTGATAACCAACGCGGCTTGGGCCCCTGATTCAATCATTTGCTGCTCAAGCAGCGCTTCAACGCTAGTTTTCGTCAACCTCCAACGTATTGGCACATCAGTATTATCCACAAGCAGTACATCTTTGCTTTGTTTTGCCACATTGTTCTTTTCCAGAGTCCGTTTCTCGGATGATGGCAAACCGTTGTTTTTCGATTGCGCTGTACCCGTTAGCACCTGCTTAACAACTGCGAAAAGCTCATTTATTGTGAATGGTAGCAATAGCCATTCATCGATGTCAATATTCCCAATGCCTGGCGCAGCTTTCTGGTCTTTGTGGAGGATAGCTAGTTGTCGAATACCTGGGTTTAGATTGCGCAATTCTGTGCTAATTCGGGCGATTGACCCGTCCACACATGCGCTGTCAAGGATCGCCAGATTATAGATACCCCGAGAAGCAAGTGAAAGTGCTGACGCCATACCGCTAGAGAGCGTGGTGCGGTAATCTCCTAGTCCATCTAGCTTTTTTTTGAGCAACTGCCCAAAACCAAAATGGGGTGTGACAAGCAGGATATTGGCCGTCATGAGTAGAGTTTATCACGGGCTGAAATCACAAGCAAGACGAGCTACTCATCATTTTTGAAATGGTACCTGAATAAGGTTGACAAGCACCAATGTCCATGATATTTTTGCCTTAGAATGCCTCGCAAAAAGGGCAACTTCAGATATTTTTTGATTCTCGTTCTCACACTGATGATTTCTGTGTGTGTAGTAGAACTCGCACTTGCCCAAGCGAGCGATAGACAAACAACCATCGTAGTTTCATATACCGAATATGAGTGGTGGTTAATCCGTTGGACTGACAATCAAATCGTCTGTAAAATCATAAGCGATCATGAAGGTCTTCCCACCGGTGAGGAAGTATTAAGATCGTGCGGTGAAGATCTATACTACGAGTGGATCAGCACCCCACCTTGTAAAAAAGTTGCCAAGGGGGGGCGCGATACATCGTCTTGTTCTGGTTATTACTACTACCTAGCATCACTGAACAACACTACTCGAGAAGTCATCATCGACTTGCCATCTCCCGTAGTTTGGATTGATTTAAAAGGCTGTGATGCGTTGCAGGACAGCAACCTCTGTAGAACAATGCCGGATTTAGTTTTGATTGGTGAAGAGCCTTTACCGAACGAAACTATTGTTGCCATCGAGGGAACATACGCTGGCGAACCATTTTATTGCGAATCGGATATATGCAATATCCCCCTGCGCCCAACTACACCACAAGGTGTGGTCGTAGAATTCTGGGGGCTATCCAGCTATAGAGATAAAACTGATATATATAAGGCTTATGTCCGCGTGGTAGATAGTGGTGTCACTGCTACACTAGGAGCAGAGGGGTGGTATGTTGATGTGTTGAGTACACAATGGCTAGGTGGCAGCACAGCAGTGTGTGCGCAAACATGGGAAGCTTTCCCCCCAGCAGGTAAGTTACCCTCCTGGCTGCAAACCCCCGAATATCCCGAAGTACTTGCATCTGATGGGGCATATTTCTACCTGGCAGGGCGTTTAATCGCTCAAGAGGTCGTCGATGCCTCCTCATGCCCATCAGGCGGACTGCTGCCGAATGGCTATGCCGATACCTGCGGGTTGGAGAAGTCAAGCAAATTAATTGAGGTCTGGCAAAACCAGTTTGACGAGAGTTTGATTGAAGTCGCGGGGGAAACTGGAGTACCAGCCCAATTGATGAAAAATTTATTTGCTCAAGAGAGCCAATTTTGGCCGGGGATGTTTCGAGTGCGGTGGGAATTCGGATTGGGGCAGTTAACGGCAAACGGAGCTGAGACTATCTTACTGTGGAATCCAACCTTCTTCGACCAGTTTTGCCCATTAGTTTTGTCGAAAGATAATTGTGCCAAAGGTTACCTGGGGATAACACCAGAAGACCAGGCAATCCTGCGAGGCGCTCTCGCTCTACAGGTCAATGCGGATTGCCTGGAATGTCCAACGGGTGTGGACTTAACTAATGTCTATTTCAGTATGCCGCTTTTCGCAAATATTCTGCGCTCGAACTGCGATCAAGTAGCCCAGATTATCTTCAATGCCACCGGTGAACGGGGCGGAACAGTCAGCAGTTACGAAGACCTCTGGCGCTACACAATTGCTAATTATCAAGCTGGACCGGGATGCGTTTCGTTCGCTATCCACATGGGTTGGCGCAGTGCTGATGGATGGTTAACTTGGGAAAATGTGGCCTCCAACTTCACCGAAACCTGTAAAGGAGTGGTTCCATATGTAGATAAGATCACAGAATAATCAGAAACCGATTCTCCACTCTATTATAATTAACCAATCCTAAAGATATCCCCCGCACTAACCAATCATAAATTCTAAATGCCGTCTCTAAGCGCTGTCCTGCCTGTTCAACGATCCAGGTAGAACAGCCAATTCTAGAATCATGAGCTTACTTGCCGCTGCTGAATTGACTAGCTTACCTTGAGCAGTTGACGAGCCAAATCGATAAACTCGTCCCATTCTTCCTGAAAAAAATGCACGGTCAAGTTGTTCAACTGAAGATGATAGGTTACCTCACCGTCAGGCTCTTCAACCCGCCAAGCCAGGTATGACTCAGTTTCTGATATGATCTCTGTTTCGGGATCCTGCATCTCATTTCCCATACTTTAAACTCCTTGTGTCGATCCGAACAAGCAAATCAAAATTCAATACTACCAATAGATCGATCTCACGATATCTATGGTGCAGGTAAAACAAACCAGGGGTTAACAAATCCGCCTTGATAACGCACTTCAAAATGGAGATGTGGGCCTGTTGAATTACCAGTGCTTCCGGAGTAGCCGATTGTTCTACCAGCAGAGATACTTTGACCGCACACGGCTGTAACGCTGCTCATATGCGCGAATAAACTTTGGTAGCCATTACCATGGTCAATCATAACCATATTACCATACCCACCAGTCGCCCAACCAGCGAAAACTACAACCCCACTATCGGCAGCATAGATGGGCGCACCCTCACCAGCTGCTATATCGATACCTAAGTGCCCAGACCAGTAATCATTTCCCGAGACAATGTGATTTCCCGCTGGCCAAATGAAAGCCCCGCTTCCGTAGGCACCCTCATAGCTACCGGAACATGCGCCTGAACCATACACGGCACTGGATACTCCGGCTCGTCCACGAGGGATGACAGGGATAATCCACTGTCGGAACTCACGGTGCCCACCTGGAACCATCACCCACTTCCCTGGCTCTAAAATTGGTGCGGTTAAATCCAGCTCATTCCCCGAAAACGACAGGAGGTCATCGATCGAGGCTTCAAACCTCGCCGCGATACTTTCGAATGTATCTCCCGATTGCCATTCATAATAAACCCCATCGACAGGAGGGATCATCAGTTCCATATCGACTGCAATCATATCGGGGTTGTCATCTAACTGCTCGTAGTTCGCCCACAGTACGGTTTCAGGACGTATACCAAACTTTGAGGCGATCTCAAATACTGAATCGCCTGTTGAAACCTTGTATTTCTTGACATCCTGGCGCGGCCGGTTCGGAATTATCGTATATAAGAGCGCTTTGCGGCGAATCCCTGTATTCCCCTCAACTGAATTGATCGCAGGTTTTAACATCCCTAAGGAATTATCCTGAGTCGGGGTGTCGGTTATTATTATCTCTACTGACGAGGCAGGTGCGGCTGATTGATCGATATCAGTGAATAACCCCCATGCAAGATATACCGCTACGCTGGTTAATATAAATACAACAAGCCAAGCAACAAACGAGATCACCCTATTTTTTATGGCACTCATGGGGACAATCGCCGTTAATCACCTCAGACGATTACATATCTTCGGTTAGCGTTTCCAAGAACTCCTGATTGTTCTCAGTGCGGGCAATACGCTGTAAGATTGCCTCGGTGCCGGAAGCTGAATCAAACCCAGCCCCTTGAGGGGGTGCGGCAACCAATTGATCATACATGCGCCGCATGAGCCATACGCGCGGTGTGAGATCTGGGCCAAGCAGCAGCTCTTCACGGCGGGTCGAAGAGCGCTCGATGTCGATGGCGGGGTATACACGGCGTTCCTGCAGCCTGCGGGAGAGGTGCAGCTCCATGTTACCAGTGCCCTTAAACTCCTCGTAGACAACATCGTCCATACGAGAACCTGTATCGATAATGCAGGTAGCGATAATCGTTAACGATCCGCCTTCCTCGATGTTGCGTGCTGCGCCGAAAAATCGTTTCGGTGGGTATAACGCAGATGGGTCGATACCTCCCGATAATGTCCGGCCGGAGGGAGTGACAACCAGGTTATAGGCTCGGGCCAATCTGGTTATGGAATCCATCAGAATGACGACATCCCTACCGACCTCCACCAACCGTTTGGCGCGTTCCAAGACCATTTCAGCGACGCGAACATGTGAAGTCACTGGTTCATCAAATGTCGAAGAAATGACATCGGCATCAACAGAACGATCCATATCCGTCACTTCTTCAGGACGCTCACCGATCAAGGCAACCATCAAATTGACATCATGATACTTTGTTGAAATCGCATTCGCAATTTGCTTGAGGATGGTGGTCTTACCAGCTTTTGGCGGAGAGACGATCAAGCCTCGCTGACCACGGCCAATCGGTGTCACCAAATTAATTAGGCGTGGTGCAAGTGTGTGGCGGTCTGTCTCAAGATCAAAGCGCGTATCTGGGAATATGGGCGTTAGTGATTCGAATGTCGGTCTGCGCCTGGCATTCTCCGGGCTGATACCATTGACCGTTTCCATCCTCAACAGACCATAGTGTCTTTCAGTCTCACGCGGCGGGCGTACCTGCCCAATTATCAAATCTCCATTGCGCAGTTTATAGCGGCGAATTTGGGATTGAGATACATAAATATCATATGGACCTTGCTGATAATGTCCGGAACGCAGGAAGCCGATCCCCTCGTTCATGATCTCCAAAATCCCACCTCGTATCTCAAGGCCTTCTTGCTCTGCTTGAGCCTGTCTTATACGCATGACCAAGTCTTCTTTTTTCAACCGGGATGCGCCAGTGACTTTTAGCTCTTTTGCCGTTTGACGTAGTTCAGCTAAGGGGGTGGATTCTAATTCTAAAATGTCCATGTTGTTTGTCTCTTTTAAATCAAAGCAGGGGTGATTTGTCGATTTTTATCTAAAGCGAGGCATGCTGCATAAAAGTACGACCAGCTATAGTTTGGGTAACAACTTGGTAAATGTTACATAAAGGGGGTATCAGTGGGGAAACACTTCACCTACATCAATCCGTGTGATTAATCCCGTGTAAATGGATAAATCTTAGTAATAAGTTCCCCAAGCCTTAAAAGTATTATACACCATTTTATATAGTTGTCAGATTATACCTGTAAGTAGGAAGTTTCCAATTTTACCATGCAATCACAATGACGGGTAGTTAACCTTGGACACTCGGAAAGATACTACATGAACGACTTTGCTCAATATGGAGGCACTATTTACGCGCGCGCTTACGAATATAGATTAGAGGTACAAACGCCAGCGGGACTAACCCATAGGCACACGAACCACCGCTAGATGTTCTGGGATTGGCGATTGGTTCAGCTGCGTGTAAAGCCTCAGTTACTACTGGGGGAATTATTTGTGGGTCAATATTTGTTGATTGTGGCGCAGGATAATGTGAATCTTCATCAGTGGTCGATGACCAGCCAATCTCGCCATCTAAAGATTCACCCATGACAATTTCATAAGCCACACCATCTGCAATGACAATGACGCGGTCTCCTAAAGCTAAAGCGCTGGCTAACGAAGGGTTGATTACCAACAAATCAAAGTAATCCTCCGATAAAAATTCAATCTCGACCGTCTGGAACTGCTCGGGAGAATAAATTGTGTCCACCCAAACTCCATCCACAAAGAGAAATGTCCTGGCTTCGGCATAGCGCACAATTTCATCGGCTTCTTTGAGCATTTCAGCTGGTGCGTCGGCAGCTGCTAGTGCACTTTGATCAGCGGCTTCGTGAACGGCATTCTCGCCAAAACTTGGAGCAGAAGCCGCGCGCTGGGCCTCCTGCAGTGCATCTTTTGAAATACGTTCCCGATCTAGCGTGCTGAGCGGTTCACTCTCTGTGATCAGATAGGAAGTATATGGTGTGACAATGCCATAGCGAATGCTGAGCTCAATGATCTGATTTATTGTTTCTGAGTCGGGTCCAGCTAGACGAATCTTGTTCAGCCAATAGCCTATCTTACGGGTTGCCCACAACCTGGTAATCACTGCGTTATCAGCCGAAGTCCGAGAGAACGCTTGTGGGAATATGTATTCAAGGTATTGAAAATCTACATCCTCTCCAGCCTGCTTCCCTGATAACTCGATCGTTGTCCTGCCACCGCGTTGATAGCGGCCAAAGATTACGATCTGAGAGCCAGTAAATAAATCGGGTAGTGGATCGGGATATACATCCGAGACCACAACGTCCCCAAAATCAAGCGCCAGGTCTGTCATTACTGGAGTCGATATCTTGGCATAAAATTGGGAAAGGATTTCGTCGAGTGCATCCCCAGGCTGAACATATGTCGTCATACCGCGATGCCCTTGGCTGAGTGAGTCAAGCAGATAGGTATCGACATCATATCCAACACCGAAACTGAATAACCGGATATTTTCAGGTGCGTTGATAGCAAAATTATCCAATATTTGCTCTGATTCTACGACACCTTCGGTTGGTAAGCCATCAGTGAGAAAGATAAGATAAATTGGCCGTGCGGGGTTTGCTATCGCTGCGGCTTCTAATAAAGCGCGATTTATGTCAGTGCTGCCCTGAGCGTTCAGGCTATTAACCCAATCAATCCCTTCAGCTGCCCCACTCGCAGGCTGCATCTCCTCACTGTATATTTGTATCCCAGTGCTGAAAGCTACAATATTGAAAGTATCCTCTGGGTTAAGATGGTTCAAAATATAACCGAGTGCCTTCTGAGCCCGTAGGAATTTTTCTCCATCCATACTCCCTGACTTGTCTAGTACTAGGATTATGTCTTTTGGAAGCACACCCAGCGAAGTTTCAATCTGGGGGTCCAGTAAAAGCATGAAGTATCCGGGATGGCCCTCTCCTTGTCCCGGGTCACGATAGGTGACCAAATGGAGTGCTTGTCCAGCCCCTAAGGAGTAGTAGAGCGTAAAATCCGTATCCGGGCGTACATCATTTTCCTCATACCCCGCGATCACTTCGCGGTCATTCTCCCTATAAACCGACACGCTGTGGCTTGGGGAATAGATACTGCGGATCGACGCATCCGATGAATGGATTCCCACCGAAACGGATACATTTTCTAAGGGTTCAACTGAGAACTTCTCTGTATTAAGGGGATAAATATATTTAACAAGTCCATTTTCGGCAGTCAGTACCTGGCTGTAAGTAAATTCTATCTTTCTTTCACCACCTGGTGGGATTGGAAAAATGCTCGCCTGGACTGCGCCGCGTCCGATATACTCTAATAATGCCGGGTCTCTTAATGAACGTACAATCTGCTCGTAGGTTTGGCGTGCTTCATCAGCCCTCAATACCGTGCCGGGGATTAGTTTACCGTCAATCCAGAGCGAAAAATCTGTCACGACTGCTTCATGTGGTATAGGAAATATGTAAGTACCTTCGATCTGCCAATCATTTGGATTGTAAAAGACCTGATCCACATGAGTAGTGGCCACTTGATCGATTATTTCAACCGTCACATGATGGTAGCGAATTTCGAGCTGGGCAACTGGAAACGGCTGCGGTGGGCAAGGCCATGGATCACATATCGGCGGTTGGGGTATGATGATTCCATCAGCAGCAACTGGAACAGTGGCAATCGTAACTGCAATAATCATAGTAACTAGTAATGCGAGAGCATTTCGTTTCATCATACACCGCCGTTTTATCGACACGGATAATTGTATAAGAGCCATTTACCCACAAGACGCTGAAGCGATAGCATTTGTTCCAGTGGTATAATCGGAGATGTCGGAAGCTGGGCACAAAGTTTCCTTGTGAACTTTGTGCTCTGTTAATATTTGTGTAAATTTAGGTGTTTGTATTATGCTTGAAAAAATAGCTGGGATAGAACAGAGATATGATGATCTTAATACAGAGCTGATGGCAGTCGGTGATGATTATCATAAAGCAGCTGAATTAGGTATGGAAAGAGCAGAACTGGAACCAGTTGTCCAAAAAGCGCGCCAGTACCGCCAATCGCTCACCGAGCTTGAGGAAGCACGCAGTTTGATTGACGTCGAAGATGAAGATATGCAGTTGCTGGCAGAATCCGAAGTCGCTGAACTCGAAGAAACTATCACTAGACTTGAAAGCGATATAAAAAGCCTGTTGCTGCCAAAAGATAAGCGTGACGCCCGGAATGTGATCATGGAGATACGGGCTGGCACGGGTGGCGATGAAGCAGCGCTTTTCGCAGCAGACTTGTTCCGCATGTACAGCCGCTACGCCGAGAATAATCGCTGGAAGACTGAGATTCTATCTTCGAATGAGATTGGCATCGGCGGTTTCAAAGAGGTCGTCTTCCTTCTCAAAGGTAAGGGTGCTTTCTCGCGCTTGAAATTCGAATCTGGTGTCCATCGTGTACAGCGCATACCCCAGACAGAATCACAGGGACGGATCCATACTTCCGCTGCAACCGTGGCGGTCTTAGCTGAAGTCGATGAAGTAGAAATAAAAATACCCGAAACTGACATCCACATAGACGTCTATAAGTCTGCAGGGGCTGGCGGTCAAAGTGTCCAGAAGAACTCGACTGCGGTACGTATCACCCATGAACCAACCGGTATTGTTGTTCAATGCCAAGACGAACGCTCACAATTACAAAACCGCATGCGTGCCATGAGCATCCTCCGGGCACGTTTATTTGAGCTGGAACAAGAGAAACTGCGTCAGGAAGTCGAAGAAAATCGCCGCTCACAAGTGGGAACTGGTGAACGCTCCGAGAAGATCCGCACATATAACTACCCACAATCGAGGGTCACTGACCATCGCATCAATGTCTCCAGTCACAATCTACCATGGGTGATGGAAGGAAATCTCGATGAATTTATTGACGAACTGGCACTGCGTGATGAAGCTGAGCGCCTAGCAGCTGCAGGAATGATAGAGTAGCTACCATTTACCAATCTTCGCCAACAGTGGGGAATTCGGATGGCCTATGCTTATGGCACATACTACCGGAGAGTTAATTAAACTCGGTTATGAGAAGCTGGTTCCTACCAGTAAATCTGCCCTGCTTGATTCACAAGTGCTCCTATCTCACCTTACAAATAAACCCCGCACATGGCTCCTATCCCACCCTGAAGCTACTGTAAACATTGAAATTGAAAACCAGTATACTAATGGCATCGACCAAATGGTTGCTGGTGTGCCATTACCATACATCGTTGGGAAGTGGGAATTTTTTGGCATGACATTTGAACTCACCACTGATACTTTGATCCCTCGACCGGAAACAGAGCTGTTGGTCGAACACGCACTTGCCTGGGCACGTGCACACCCAGGGGATAAAAATGTACTGGATATCGGTACCGGATCGGGGTGTATAGCCGTAACACTAGCGAAGCACGACCCGAAACTCCATGCCACTGCGCTGGACATTTCGCATGCAGCCCTCATCGTTGCATCTCACAACGCCCATGCCCATCAAGTCCAACATAGGGTTCACTTAGTTCAATCGGACATGCGGGACACTTTTCCGTTCTATGCCCAACTTCCCTACCGGTTTGACATCATCTGCAGCAACCCACCATATATACCAAAGCAAAATCTAGATGCCTTGCCCGTTTGCCAATGTGAGCCGCAGCGCGCATTGGATGGTGGCGAGGATGGGATCGAACTCATCTCCGCTCTATTACCACAAGCTGCTTTGCTCTTGAATCCGGGCGGTCTATTTCTGATGGAAATTGACACCTCCCACGCAGAAAAGGCTTCGTTGTTAACCGCCGAGTACTTTCAGGAGGCTGTTATACATCTACTACCAGACTTGGCTGGAAAAGACCGTTTGATTGTGGTTGAACAACCATTCACTCAGTAGCAGTAAATTATTTATCCGGAGTTAGTAAAGGTGTTTATCTTCTTATCCAAATTTCTTCCGCTACTGCTCTATCCCGTCGGGTTGGTCTTCATCCTGATCATTGTCGCTATCCTTGCCCGAAAAAAACCAGCCATCCAAATATCCAGCTTGATACTCGTACTGCTGATCTTGTTTGTTTTTGGTAATCGATGGGTGGCCTTGAGTCTCTGCCCGCTCGCTTGAATGGCGTTATTTGCCTGCAAAAGAAACTCCTCAGGCCGAGGTAATTGTAGTTTTAGCTGGTGGTACGCAATCAGCCCAATTCCCCCGCCCGATCACTGAAATAAACGGAGCAGGTGACCGAATCATCTATGCGGCTCATCTCTACCACGAGGGTGCCAGCGAGCAAATTCTACTATCAGGAGGGCGTATCGATTGGCTGGCTCGCGGAGCAGAGCCCACAGATGATATGACTGAAATCTTAACCATGCTGGGCATACCACCGGAGGTTTTACTATACGAACCTGACTCCCGAAACACCTACGAAAATGCTGTTAATACACATAATAAGTTAGAGCCAATGGGTATCAGGAGAATTATCCTGGTTACATCCGCTGCCCATATGCCGCGGGCGGTGGCATTGTTTGAGCACCAGGGATTCGAAGTAATACCAGCACCAACGGACTATACGGTTACAGAGGCGAATTGGGCGCAGTTGGTTGATGGTAGTTTGGCTAGTAAAGTAATCAGTCTGGTACCAAATGTGGAAAACATCTCCTTGACTACTTCCACACTGAAGGAATATTTTGGAGTATGGATATATCGACTACGGGGTTGGTTATAATCTTACATAGCGCAAACATGTGCCCACTGCTCTCCCCGTCAAGACACAGTGGTATGCAATTGATGACGTCATTTCAAAATTCGATTTTTGATATGCGGAGGTAAACTAGAAGTGATGAATTCCCCGCTATTTGAGAAACGCATCGTCCTTGGAGTAACCGGATCTATTGCGTGCTATAAAGCTGTAGAACTGGCCTCCAAGCTTCATCAGTATGGCGCGCTGGTGGATGTCATCCTGACCGAGGCAGCTGTGCAATTTGTCAGTACTCTCACATTTCAATCGGTGAGTGGTCGATCCGCGTTTGTGGATGCTGATATGTGGGGCGGTACAGACCATGTCCAGCATATAACTCTCGGGCATACCGCCGATTTGCTGGTGATTGCTCCCGCAACAGCAAATACTATTGCGAAACTTGCCCATGGCGTGGCTGATAACCTTTTAACGGTTACCGCACTTGCCGCAAACTGCCCCTTGATCCTGGCACCCGCCATGGATGGCGGCATGTTCTCTCATCCTGCCACCCAGGCGAATATTGATCTGCTCGTGCAGCGAGGAGCATTGATCCTTGGACCGGCTGAGGGGCGCTTGGCTTCAGGTATGATCGGTATAGGTCGAATGCTTGAAGCATCCGATCTCTTCGATAAAATCCGCTTAATCACAGCTCAAGGTAGACCGCTGGCTGGGCGTAAAGTCATAGTTACTGCTGGGGGTACGTGGGAAGCGGTCGATCCAGTGCGCGGCATTATGAACCGGTCTTCGGGAAAACAGGGCTTCGCGATCGCACAAGCTGCCCTAGATCAGGGCGCTGAAACCATATTGATCTGTGGTCCAAACACGCTTAAAACCCCCCTAGGTGCAAATCGTATCGATGTAACCAGCGCCGATGAGATGCTAGATGCAGTTTTGGAGCATACGTCCACCGCTGACGCCCTAATTATGGCCGCAGCGGTAGCAGATTTTCGACCAGTCGAACGTGCTGCTCAAAAAATCAAAAAGGGGCAGAGTGAGTTACAAGTCATACCACTCGAAGCTACCGCGGATATATTGCTGGAAGTAGCAGACATGAAATCAAGATTAGGCTATCCAAAAATCACCGTTGGGTTTGCCGCCGAGAGCCAAGCCCTGCTTGAGAATGCACGCGCCAAACTGCAGGAAAAACAACTCGATTTAATTGTGGCAAACGATATTACTGCCAAGGATGCAGGATTTGCGGTAGAAACCAACCGGGTGACGATCATCGCTGCAGATGGAGAGACTGAAGCCCTACCGCTAATGGATAAATCTGATGTGGCTGACCGGATCATCGCGCGTGTTGTAGAGATGCTCGTTAGATAACACACGTTCTCCAGATTCTAGGTGGAAATGTCTGCCTTTCTGGTTACGAGAGATGCGATCTACTCGTGACCGAAGGAAGGGCAGGCTATTGATGAATGGTGATTTGGGGTCACCAAGGGTGATAGGCAAGGCACAACAGCCAGCAGTTGACGGTGAAAGCAGGTTTTACCCCATAAAGGGCATCGAAGAAATATACTTACATATAGAAATAGGGATTTCATGAATTTGGTAAAGATCTGCCACATCTGCACAGCAAGTGATTGGGAAGCAGCCCAAGCCGCAGGTTTCTACCACGCAGCCTCACTAGAAACCGAAGGCTTCATCCATTGTTCGCGACCCGATCAGGTCCTCCGCGTTGCCAATTTATATTTCCCCGGCATTACTGACTTGCTCCTACTGTGGATAGACCCTACCCAAGTTTCGGGTACCATCCGCTGGGAACCAGTCGAGGGGGATACCTACCCCCATATCTATGGGATTTTGAACCTGGATGCAGTTACAAAAGCTGTACCTTTGACCCCACGAGCTGGTGGTTCTTTTACAGATTTCCCAGAATGATGAATGTGATAAATAAATCGGTCTCTAGCAGATTCATTCGGTGTTCACGCAAATAACGACCGCCGTTGTATTGTCAGGTTATCGATCCCCCTTTCCTAATCTAGAATCGATACAAAACTAGAGATAAATCGGTTATTTCCTAACAAGCTCTTCGCAGAGCTCCAGCAGCTGCACCGCTAAATCTTCACGATTGAAATTGCTTTCCACGTAGCTGCGACCACGCATTCCCATCGCGTGGCATTCCTGGGGATCTTGCGCCAACTGCTGAATTGCCTCTGCCAAAGCATATGGGTTTCCGGGAGTGACAAAAATACCAGCCTGGGTTTCCTCAACCACTTCACGAATGACTCCATCAATAGCAAGAAGAACCGGTTTTCCAGCCGCCATGTAGTCAAACACCTTGTTGGGGTAAACGGTTTTATAGAGCTCGATTGGCTTTAGAACTGCGATGCAGGCGTCTGCAGCTGCCAGTAAAGCCGGCATCTCCTGTTTTGCGAGCGGCGGCAGAAACTGAATATTTCCGAAACCCATCTCTTCTGCCTGTTTTCTCAGCTTAGGCTTTTCTTTCCCGTCACCTACCAGTACGATGACAATTTTTGGCTGATCCCCTAACAAGTTGGCAGCCGCGACCAATGTGGATAAATCGTTGGACATGCCATGTGCCCCCGCATAAAGTGCTACAAACTTGTCCTCCCAGCCATTTGCCTGCCGGATTTCACGACCATCTTCTTGCTGTGTGAACATACTGGTGTCGGCGCCATTTGGAATGATCACAGGATGCTCGGCACCACAAGCGGTAACATGCGTAATAAAACCAGGTGAGTTGACAACCACCTGATCAGCATGCCGGTATAGAAAGCTTTCCAGCCACTCGGAAGCCCTTATCAGCCAAGAATTGGTCAACACACCTACTGCGATGGCAAATGCTGGCCAAAGATCCCGTACCTCAAATAAGAAACCCGCACCTTTTAGTCGCGCTAGCGCCCAGGCAGTCAACCCTTGAAAGATTGGTGGGGTAGTTCCCCAAACTAAGTCGACATTCTTTACTCTCAAGCCAATCACGAATGATGAGAACATAAAGCTGATAAAGCTGAGCACACGATGGAAGAAGCTGCGGTGAATTGCGCTATACGTGTATACACGAAGAATGGTAACCCCAGACCCACCCGATTTCTCTTCAACCCTAGACACCCTGCCACTCGAAGCAGTACCAGTAAGGTAACTTACCGGGCTGGTGATGATAGTCACCTCGGTCCCATGCTTTGCAAGGTAAAGCGCTAACTCGTGATGGCGCGTCCCACCTGCTTCATCGAGTGCCCGAAAGGCTTGGTGGATTAACAGAATATGCATCGGTAGAATTATTTTTCCGGGAATTCGATTTGACTGTGTATCCGCAGCGGCAGTTGGCTGGTGGTGGTAAAACTCAGAGTTAACCCAGGGATTTTTTGCGCATATGTCGGTGAATACCATCCTACTTCTGGGCTTGGGGTGCCGCTGCCATAAACAATTTTCCCCGCCCTTCCCAATGTCAGATTTCCGGCACCGGATGTGCGTTCTCCTATCAACTCCAGATACACCCTCATTTGAATCTCCCCATAAGGCGACTTTAAATCCAGGCAGTAGCTTTCTGGTGAGTCAGCTTCGACCAACCACTCCCAATCAGGCAGCTGCCAATGTAAACAAACTGTGTGGGTAGTGGGCGGCCAATTACTACGAGATCCAGGGTCATTTATGCGCAATATTTCATCAGCCACATGCCATCTACCTGCAGAGAGGGCGGAAACAGTCCGCCGATGATCAATACCTAGACGCCGGTACCCATTATGCCGAGCAGTGACTTCGATTAGCGCTCCGTTTTCCCCGTATATTTTTTCGACAACCTCAGCCTGACCCCAGTCCAACCATAGAAACCTGCCAGCGGAGGTCATCTGGTCCTGCTGATCGATGGTGATGACATTGTGAACCGAACTCTGTGCAAGTGCATTGCACCACGGAGGCTGGGCATTGTACAAGTAAGTACCAGGATCGCGCGTTATATTCTGCCCCTGCCACCACAGATCCAAGTGCAGTTGATCAGCATGACCGGGACGAGCGGTAAAATTCGCAGCCCGCAGGTATCCCCAAGACTCGCTCCCGGTTGGTCGGATGATCACCTTAGGGCCAATTTGCTCCTTATTCCGAGCAAGCTCCTTAGTGCTTACGGGCTGATCCGGAATGGCAAACCATCTCGCCATCTCATCCCAAACACCGATCGGGAAAGGACTACCTGACAAAAATGCGCTACCCGCGGCTTGCAGAGTCGGTCGGAAGTCATCGAAAGGACAAATTGTTAAAGGGAATATGTATGCACCATCATTGGGTCCGAGATTTGGAACTTGCCCGTTAACTGAATCCAGCATAGTCAGCAACCACAGTGTCGCAGCTTCGAGGCGCTCGTATGTCTCTTGCGAGAATTTGCGACCGTGGGATTTAGCCAAGCAGTCTGCCCACAATGCCGCCTGGAGCATAAGACGATGGTAATTCGTGCTTTGCTGGATATAGGTGCCATCAGGTGCAATCTGGTCCTGTAAAGATCGTTCTATCCAATACCATCCTTGATCCCGCCACTCACTAGCATCAGGATGACCAGGAATCGCTAATCCTGCTGTAAATAAACCCAAAGCTTCAAGCAATAAATGATTGTTATTTTGAGCTCGGGCATAACTTAGCGTAGGAGGGATGCGCAGGGCATGATCCCGGATATGGTAAGCTAATTCAGCCATGCGCTGGTCAGTACTGCTGACGGATGATGCAAATACTTGACCAGCAAATACTAGGGCGATCAGCCGCAATGCCACTTCTTGCGCCGACATCCATTGGGGACCCAGGTAAGGCGGATTATGACATAGAAAAGTCTCCGCATGTTCCCAAAACGCTGTCGGGTAACGATCATCGTTTGTGATGGTATATGCGCGTGCCAGAGTATAAACCCAGCCGAAACGCCCCGGCTCCCAAACCAGCTTTATATCATGAAGATTGGAATCACCCCAATTTGGAACTGCCCGTCCCAGTTCGTAATCCGTCCAATGGCGCGGTGGATGGTCTGTATCGAGAGATAATTGTGTGGGATCAGTGCGCCCAAAAAGCCGCCCGGTACCGGCTATGATCTCGTCCGCTTCTTGCAGCAGCTTTCGTTTACCTTTGTCTCCTAGAATAGACTGAATAGCGCCACAGATTGGAAACTCAAATAACCCTCTCTCCAATAAAAGCCCTGTATGAGTCTCCCGTAAGGGACTATCAATGCCATTATCGGAACGATTAGGGGTTTTCCAGCGGTAGTACCCGGTTCGTAATCCAATCTGATATTGGGCATAGGCACCTACCACGCGCGGGCCTAGTTGATGCAGCGCTTTAAGGGCAACTTTCAGTTGAGAGACAGCAGGCATGGATTATGGGAATCCTAAATTTGCGGGATATCAATATGCCGTTTTGTTCTTAGCGCTGTGACACTCGCAAAACTGGCTTGGGAAACAGCAAATAGTTCTGAATAGGGTATTGGTACTGGCCCGCCGTTCCGTATCGCATTCACAAAAACTTGCCATTCTCTATAATGGCCTTTGTCCTGCCTTAAACGAGACCGACTGACGCGATGTTTTCCCGCTTTAAAGATCTCCAACTTGCGGAAGTCATCCAGGACCGCAACTTGGCCTGAGCAGAAAACCTCCACCCGCTCCTTTGGAAATACTTTATCGCCGTTAGCTAGATAGGTGACTGATCCGATTGAACCATCTGGGAAGTTAAACGATAAGATTACGTTATCTTCCATATAGTGCTCTTCATCCGGAAGACCTAACGCATTGACGGATACTGGCGGAGCATCTACCAGGAATGTCAGAAAATCGATAAAATGGCAAGCTTCTCCGATGATACGGCCACCGCCCTGTTCCTGATCATGAACCCAATGTGTCCGTGGTATATAACCAGCATTGACACGATATTGGACGACCATCGGTTCCTGCCGCTGTCCAAGAGAGGTTTTCATCTCCTGGGCAAGAGGCGCAAAACGGCGATTATAACCAACCATTAGCATTGGTTTTGTTGAATTCCCAGAGTTGGCTTCATCTTGATTGCTGCCATCCTCACCAAGGTATTCATCGGTTGATGCGCTTGGATTGCTGCTCTGCTGCAGTGCTTTCCAAATTTCCGTTAATTCGCCCTCAGTTAACGCCAGCGGTTTCTCACAAAAAACATGCTTGCCGGCTCGCAGCGCCGCGATGGTTTGCTCAGCGTGCAGATTATGGCGTGTCAGAACGGCGATCGTATTAATCTTGTTATCGGTCAAAATTTGGTCTGCCGAGCTAACTGCATAATCAAATCCATACTTTTTTGCCTCATGCTGAGCACTAACCCCTGAGGCCGAAGCGATGCCAATGAATTCAAGATGGTCAAGTTTGCGTATTGCAGGCAGTAGGACTACACTGGCGAAATTTCCAGCGCCGATAACACCCAAACGGACAGTCGCTCTCAGTTTGCTATCGGAATATGTTATCTTATCGATAATATTTTCGCTTGGTTCCGAGGCATCATACGCCCCAGGGTAGGTCAGAAGAACTCCTAAGAAAGACTCTGCGGTCTTCCCAGTGATTAATTCGTAGGCGCTCGGAGCGTCGTCAATTGAGAAACGATGGGTGACGAGGTCTGACACATTAAGATCACCAGCCGCTAGCAGGTCAACAACAGCTTCCAGATTACGGCCTTCGGTCCAGCGTACATATCCGATAGGGTAATCTGCTCCGCCCTCTTCATACGCCGGGTCATAGCGGCCTGGGCCATAAGAGCGGGAGTTGACGAAGGATAACTCCTTCTCAAAGTACACTTTTCGCGGGATGTTCAAGCCAACTGCTCCAACGGCAACGATCGTCGCCCGATCCCGAGCGATCTCCCCAGCCAGTTTTACCGGGTCATCAGAAGTAGTATCCGCACATATCAAAACGGCATCACAGCCGCGCCCCGCGCGAAGCTCACCGCAGCAGCTTCTGCATCAGAACGGTTTATCGTATCGACGCCAATGCCACGTGCGAATTCCATCCGGGAAGGATCGATATCAATTCCTAAAACCGCACATCCAGCTGCTTGGGCGATGCGTGCAGCTAAGAGACCCAGCAACCCGACGCCTATCACTGCAACACGCTCGCCAAGCTGGACACCTGCCAGCCGGTACCCCTGCATGGCTATCGCTCCCAAGGTCGTGAAAGCTGCGGAATCGAAATTCACTTCATCGGGTAGGTGGACAACGAGATTGCGCGGGACAATGGCATACTCAGCATGAACAGCATACCCACCACCCGCGCAAGCTACACGCTGTCCGACTCGTAGGTCATGAACATTATCCCCTATCGCGACTGTCGTTCCGGCGGATGAATATCCTAGAGGCATGGGTTGGTCTAAACGATTAAATGCGGCATCGATCGTGCTCAACCAACCTTCACGCTTCCCCTTATCCCATAACTGGCGGGCTAAGTCGGGACGGGAGCGGGCTTTTGCAGCCAAAGATTTCTCCGCAAACTCTACTACCATCCGTTCGGTTCCCGCCGAGACAAGCGAGGCGGCGGTACGAACTAGAACAGTTCCAGGTTTAGGAGTCGGCACTGGCACTTCGGTCACTAACGTTTCACCTGAACGTAGATTTTGTAAAAGCTGTTTCATAAGCTGATCCTAGATACACTCGTCTTCTATACCCGACGAGATTTGCAGATTTCTAGCCAAGGTCGGAAAATCATGAGATATGATATCCAATCAAGCATGATATCGCCGCAATATTTAGCTCTGCTTTGGGAACCAAGGATGATTTATCGAGGTATTCCTGGTCTAGGCTGCGATCTGCGTTGCGTTCTGCGCAATGTGCATTTCCCCCGGAAGGTCCCAACCCATCCAGCGTGGGGTAGTGGCTCCACAAAAAATTGGCGTCGCTCAAGCCACCGCGCCTCTCTGACAGGATATTCAAACCGATTTCCTTGCCACATTGCCGCCACACAGCTAACAGATCATCAGATCCCGGAGATGATGGCCAGGGTTCCGTACGGTCCTCAAGGAGGATGGCAACCTGGCATGGATAACCCTCCCCACTGCTCACATCTGACTTGCCGTCAAGGGCTAGAATGTCTGCGACACCCTGCTCAAATACATCTGGATCAAAAGTTCGCATCTCAATCAGTGCTTCCGCGTGGGATGGAACACGATTCCGGACCACGCCGCCCTGTACAACACCTACATTGAACGTAAGTTGTTTCCCATAATCGGTAAGCGCTTCAATTTTTTGAATTGTTTTTGACAGCTGTAAGATTGCGTTTGCACCCTGGCGGTGGTTATTTCCAGAATGGGCAGATTTTCCATAAGCGGTCGCTTTAAACGAGGCTCTACCTTTGCGTGCTTCTACCAACCAATAGTCATCTCCTACCAATCTCCCCGCCTCAAATACCAGACAAGCACGGGTGTCCACGGGCAGCTTTTCTAAGCAGTGTTTTGAGAAATCATCCGCCAGCACCTCCTCGCTAGCATTGAAGCACACCCACCAATCGATCGATTCAAAAACATCCCGGAAGAGGTTATACAGCGAGTCTAATACCATGTAGATCATCAGTGTCCCCCCCTTGATGTCCACAATGCCGGGCCCATAAATTCGTCCGTTCTCCTCGTGCCACGCGAAGTCATTACGCTTTTCTTCTTCCAAAGGATAGACTGTATCCAGATGCGAGATCAGTGCTACTGATGGTGGAGCGTCTTGTATCCTATCTGATCCAGCGCGGCGACGCAAGAAAATATGTTTGCCGTAGCGTTCATCGGTGGAATTTTCAAACTCTGGTTTAAACCCAAGGCTTGAAAATTGTTTGATGATCAGGTGACCTATTTTATTTACTCCGGCTGCATTGGCTGAAAACGAGTTAATTGCAACCATCTGGCGGAGGAATTCCAGGTAAGCCATCAAGTGGTTCTCTAGGTGTTGGCGAACGTTGGTCCGTTCTCTCATATTGGGTTATATCCTCTTCGTGCTTATCTCTATAGCGAGGTTTTATTCCGATACAGCAAACTCGATAAGGTTATCATTCACTTATTATAATGCGAGTGGATTGGATGCGGCAAAATACCCTCGCAATCGATCAGCTCAAAAAATAGCTTAGTTCTCCGTCAAATATGATTGTTTAGTAAGAATGGAGTGTAGACGGAACACTATAAGCTTTATCAAGGGCGTATTTACCCGGATAGCCAAGGAACTTTTCATCTTTGACAAAGCACTTGTAAGATTTGAATTTGCGAGTAATGCTGCCCTAACCGTCATCTAGCAATAAAATCTGCATGATATAATTTTCGAACTGTCCCAAATAATGAACAGGAGCTTTCTATGACTGACATCAACGTTCGTAAATTTGCCCAGATACTGGTCGATTATTCCACCGCTGTAAAACCCGGTGATAGAGTAGCAATCCGATCTTCCACCAACGCGGAACCAGTCATTCGAGCTTTATTTCAGAGGGTGCTTGAGCGAGAAGCCTACCCACATCTCGTATTGGAGCTGCCTGACCAAAATGACCTGATGTTTTCCCACGCCAGTGATGATCTGTTATCCTACACTCCTGAGTTTCACCGGATCGCTTTTGAGGAATTCGACGTGCTCCTCAAGGTCAAAGCTTACGACAACACGCGCAGCCTGAGCCATATTAACCCCGCACGATCAGCTCTGTTGGAGGCGGTAGAATCCAAATTCATTAAATCCCAGATGATACGCGGAGCATCAAAAAATCTACGGTGGATGAGCACAATCTACCCAACCCATGCATACGCCATGGAAGCTGAAATGAGCCTATCAGATTATCAGGATTTGTTTTATCGAGCGTGTCATGCGGACGAGGGTACAGCTGACCCAGTTGCATATTGGCAGGGTGTAAAACGAGATCAGGCGGGGTTTATCGAATGGATCAGCGGTCGTGATAAGGTCCAGCTACGAGGCCCCAACGTCGACTTATCCCTCTCCTTAAAAGATCGCAAATTTGTCAACGCGTGCGGAGAACATAACCTGCCGGATGGTGAGATCTATACCGGACCAGTGGAAAACTCCGCCAACGGTTGGGTTCGTTACTCCTACCCGGCGATTTACCAAGGTCGGATCGTTGAGGATGTTGAACTGTGCTTTGAGGATGGAAGGGTGGTGAAAGCTTCAGCCAAGAAAAACGAGGAATATTTGCTTGCCACCTTAGAAAAAGATGCCGGTGCGCGGTACATCGGGGAGTTTGCGATCGGTACGAATTTCGAAATTAACCACTTTACCGGCAGCATATTGTTGGATGAAAAAATTGGTGGCAGTTTCCATATTGCCCTCGGGGCGGGGTATCCGGAAACGGGCAGCGTCAACCAGAGTGCGATTCACTGGGATATGATCTGTGATATGCGGCAGGACGCTGAAATCATAATCGACGGTGAAGTCTGCTATCGCAATGGAGAATTCACTTTTTGATTTTGGGAATATTCATTTATTCAGCTGCGCGACCTAACACAACTCGATTGTACGAACAAGCCAGACGTGTTTCTCATTACATAAGTCTACCTTATGGATAATGATCTCTTGAAGCAAGAACCCAATATTTTTAGTCTTTGGTACGTTTGGAGAAAGGAGCCATACACATCGTGCGCCCAAAAACCAGTCTTGGTCTAACTAGTAACCTTCTGCTTACTGCGAGCGGTTGTCTGTTATTGAAGCGCCGCTCACATCCCATTGCCGCCCACCCATACTTAGACCATCCAGGCACACAAACTATGGCCCACCGCGGCGGGCAAGGACTCTGGCCTCCGAACACAATATATGCATTTGAACGTGCCTTAAACATGGGCTGCAATATCCTAGAATAAGATATCCATGCAACTAAAGATGGGCATCTGGTCGTTAGGCACGATCCAACGGTAGATGGAACTACGAATGGGAGAGGAGCGATACGTGATCTAACATTAGCTGAGATCAAAGCTTTAGCTGCAGGCTCCAGATGGAGCGATGATGGCGGCGGCTCATTCCCATATCGAGGCTTAGGGAGTGCGATCCCAACACTACAAGAAGTATTGGATGCTTTCCCGACAACCCGCTCGAACATTGATATTAAGCCACGCGAACCATCTGTGTTGTCTATTTTCTGCCAACTCCTGGTTGAATACAATCGCTGTGAAAACGTGTAAGTCGGTTCATTTCATAACCCCCAGCTGCGCCGATATAGGGCACGCTGCCCTGAGATAGCGACCGCGGCGGGTTCGGGTGAAGTGAAGCGGTCTTACGCATTGCACAAGATCTTCCTCGGAGGTATCTACCAAGCCAATGTGCACGCATTTCAAATACCCGAGTACGGCGGGAATCAGCAGTTAATTTCCTCGCACTTTATAAAAGCCACCCGCAACCAGAACATGCAGGTACATATTTGGACGGTAAATGAGGTTGCAGACATGCAGCGCCTGCTAAATTGGGGGGTCGACGGGATTATTACAGATTATCCTGACCGTCTGTTGAAATTGTTATCCTCTTCATCCTCCAGAAACAGATTAAAGACTGGTCTCCATCCCAAAAAAACTGCCCTTCCGGGAAAGGCTACAAAGTTCCAGCAAGCAATTCACCTTGAAGTTCCCACAAACGGCGGTAATATCCATCGGCATCAAGCAGGGTAGTATGGCTGCCACGCTCGATAACCTTTCCCTGATCCATAACCAGGATCTCGTCCATTTCTTCCATGCATACCAGGCGATGCGTAATCAGTAATAGTGCGCAGTCGTTCGTTTTAAAAATAATCTCGCCCAACACTTTACGTTCAGTGATTGGATCCAAGTGAGCGGTAGCTTCATCCAGCACAATTAAAGGTGCCGTACGTAGAACGGCACGAGCGATAATTAACCGCTGCTGCTCACCACTGCTCATCATGGCTCCAGATTCTCCCAAAACAGTGTCATAGCCAGCCGGTAAATTATCAAGATAGTTGTCAAGCCGAGAGCATGCAATTGCTCGATCCAAGTCGGCGGTATTGGCTTTCGGGTTAGCGATCAATAAGTTCTCGCGGATGGTTGTGTTGAAAATGTACCCACTTTGCATGACAGCTGATTGCCGCTCGCGGATATCGAGCTGAGCATATAAACGAAGCTGCTGGCGATCAAACAATAGATCTCCACACTTGTACTCCCAGAAGCGCAGCAGCAGATTTGCTACGGTGGATTTTCCTGCGCCGCTAGGTCCAATGATGGCCAAACGCTTACCGGGTGAAAGGGAAAAGTTTAATCCTTGGAGTGAAAATTCCGGTTCTTGAGAGTCGTCTGCAACCCCGATTGATGTAGATTTCACTGAGCTAGGATGATAGGAAAAATTCAGCTCATTGGCTTGCCAGGTGCCGGACTCTGGCGCTGGCAATGGCATCAATGGGTCGTGGATTTCAGGCTCTTGATCAGCAATTTCATACAACCGCCGGGCAGCAGTTAAATCACGTTCCAGATACTGTGCAGCCTGGGGTAATGGTAGGACCGCTTCGAAGCTGGTGATCACAGCCAGGATGATCACCGCCAAGTAGACCCCTGCGATCTCGTTATTCCAAACCAGCGGGATTGTAACGAACAACGCACACCACATCGCCATGTTTGCTAACAGGGTGACTGAAGCATTTTGCAGCGCATCGATCCACCCAATTTTCCGTTGAATTGAGGCCAAATCGTTATTAAACTCGGATAGTTTGTTTAGATAATTCTCCTTTTGACCGAGGAGAAGGATATCAGCTAACCCTTGAACACCATCCACGATCAAACTGCTCAACCGGGATTGGATCTGCAGCAGCTCGGTTCCGTAGCCGCGATTCATAAGCGTGGTGATCATCGGTATACCAAATCCTACTACCAGCAAGAATAAGATGATCATGACCGCTAGCAAGGAATGAAATTGGGACATGAAGATCCCCATTGCGGCAGATACGCTGATTGCCACGAGTGGAGGCGCTATTCCGCGAACATAAAAGTTTTCCAGGTAGGCAATATCTGCTATCACACGGTTTAGTAGGTCACCACTGCGATATTGGGAAATACGTGCAGGCGCGAGGGGTTCAAGACGCTGGTAGAAATGAGTGCGCAGCGCCGCAAGTATCCGCAGCGTAACATCATGGCTTATGAGCCGATCTAGATAACGGAATAACCCTCGGCTGATGCCAAAAAAACGCACTCCAACAATCGCGACCTGCAAGGCAGCAATCGAAGGGTGCAGTGCAGCCATCGAAATGATATACGCAGAGGTGCCCATTAACCCAATCCCACAAAGAATTGTCAGAAAACCTAATACCACTGATAACACGACCATCCATTTATAAGGGGAGATCAATTTGAGCAAACGGATAATATCTCCCCAGCGAGACGCTTCAGATGCCGGATAAATTGCGCTCACGGGCTCCTGTCCGTGTTGTTCAGCCTGCTGCTCGCCGACATAATGGCGGTGTGAAGTATCTCGCGTGGATGTCGCCGCCCTGAAATCCACGTTGTGATAGGCGCGTACCAACTGCTGGTAGTAACTACTGGTACGCAGCAAAGTTGGGTGGTCACCGCAGGCAACGATGCTGCCATCCCTGACTACTAAGATTTGATCAGCATCAACGACGGTTGGCAGGCGATGCGCGATAACCCACACCGTCCGTTCTCTGAACAACTTCTCACAAGCCTTGTGAATGAATGCTTCAGATTCTTGGTCGAGATGCGCGGTTGGTTCATCCAAAATCAGTACTGGGGCATCTTTAATAAACGCCCGGGCTAAAACGACCCTTTGGATTTGGCCAGCACTTAAGCGCGCCCCTCGCTCACCCACAACAGTCTGATACCCTTGTGGTAGCTGCAGGATAAAGTCGTGCGCATACGCTTGGCGTGCGGCTGCAACGACATCCGCCTGGATGGCGTCGGGGCGTGCAATTCTGATATTAGCGTCAACTGTGTCGTTGAAGATGAATGGTTGTTGGGAGACCCAGGAGATATACTCCCACCACTTATCTAAAGGCAGGTCAGATAATTTTTCGCTACCGACCCAGATCTCACCTTGGTCTGGTTGTACGAATCCAAACAGCAGTTTGGTGAGCGTGCTCTTCCCGGAACCGCTCGTGCCAACCAGAGCACAAGTTGTGTTGCTCGGTGTTGCGAAGTTTACATCAGCGACCGCCGGTTGGTCCCCTTCATAAGAGAAAGAAACCTGATTAAATTTGATGCTGAAGTCAGACGGAGCGTACTCATTTTCTTCGGTATGGATAGGGGCAATTCCAGTCGGTAGTGGGCTATCCAGGATCGAAAAAATCCGGTCAGCAGCAGCCACGCCGGACATTCCAGCATGAAATCGCGCACCCAGGCTGCGTAGAGGTAGATAGAACTCAGGGGCCAACAACAGGATAAAGAACGCATCAATAAACAGCAACCGGCCATACAACAACCGCAGACCGATTTCTACTGCCACCACAGCAGTACTGATCGTAGCTAACATCTCCAAAGTCAATGCGGATAGAAATGTCACCCGCAAAACGCTCATCGTTGCTTGGCGGTAGCTGTCGCTCACCCTGGCAATACGACTTACCTGCTCCAGGCTGCGGCCAAATGTTTTGAGAGTGGTTATCCCCTGCAGGACATCCAGGAAGTAGGCACTGAATTGACGTAGCTTTTCCCACTGCCGCTGCGTCGCACTTTTTGTGAGACTACTGGTCAGCAAAATGAAAACGGGGATCAAAGGTGCTGTTAGCAACAACACCAAGGCAGTGAATTTGTCTGCTGAATAGATGAATACTAAGATACCTAGTGGCAGCAGCGCTGCCAGTAAAATCTGGGGGAGATACTGTCTGAAATATGCATCCGTAGCTTCCACGCCCTGCATAGTGACATTCGTCAGCTCTCCTGTCCGCTCCTGGCTCGAGAAGTGAGGCCCGAGAGACATGATATGGTCAGACAAGCGCTGGCGTAAATCAGTTTTTATCCGGATAGCAAGTTCTACGGCTGATGAATCCTTCCCCCAAACGACAAGCCCGCGCAGCACGATCACGATGGCCAATAGCGATAGCGATGGGTATACTGCCCCCAAACCAGCCCCCTGCAGGAAAACTCGATCCACAACCGAGCTAAGCAATCTGGCTTGCCAAATCAGCAACAAGCCGCTCGTTAGTCCCAATGTCGTAGTCAGAATGAAAACCGCCTGGGACCCTTTCACCAGGCGGAGTAAACGCACATCTATTTTCATTTTTTGGTTGGCTCTTTATTGAAACTGTATGCATGCCAACTAGGTGGATGTCTGTAAAATGTCAACTTAATTAATACGTCAATGTCTGTGGATCGGCTGATACCCGTTTGCGGAAAATATAATAACTCCAACCCTGGTAGATCAGCATTACGGGTACAAAGATCACCGCTACGACTGTCATTACTTGTAGGGTGTACGGGGATGAAGAGGCATTATAAATCGTCAAACTCCAGAGGGAATTAAGGCTGGAGATCATCACCCGCGGGTAGAGAATCATAAACATAGTAATCAATGCTGCCAGGATCGTAATCGAGGACATAATGAACGACCAACCAAAACGGGACTTGCGGATGAAGTATCCTGCCAGCAGTATGGCCACCATACCAGAAATGGGGGCAATGCCAGGATTGATACCCACCCGTGCCAGGATATCCGTCACTATATATGTAGCAACCATGAATACCAGCAGTACCAGGACGAATGGCAGCCAAAAGCGGCTCGCTGCTCTCTTAGCGCGTTCTAATACAATACCGGTTGTCTTCATGCTCAAGAAAATCGCTCCATGAAATGAACACATCAATACCACCGCAATACCCCCCAATAAAGCATAGGGGTTCAAAAGGGTGAAAAAGCTGCCCACGTAATTCATGTCAGCATCGATCGGAACACCGCGCACGAGATTGGAAAAAGCCACCCCAAGCAGCATGGCTGGCAGTATGCTACCGATAAAGATTGCCCAGTCCCAACGAGCGCGCCAGTTTCGGCCGGTCGTCTTTGCTGCGGAATTCAAAAGCAACGCCTCTTAGGATCAATGCTAAGAGCAAAAGCAGCAGAGCCAAGTAAAATCCACTAAACATCGTAGCATACCACTCTGGAAATGCCGCAAAGGTCGCTCCCCCAGCCGTTAACAGCCAAACTTCATTCGCATCCCAATGTGGTCCGATGGTGTTGATGACCACCCGTCGTTCAGTATCTTCTTTACTCAGAAATGGCAGTAGGATGCCTACTCCGAAGTCAAATCCTTCTAGTATAAAGAAACCAATATACAGCACTGCGATCAAGATAAACCAGATGGTATTAAGATCCATTTTTCATCTCCACAATCAGGTACAACGGGGACTTTATTTCCCAACCGACTACCAATACTAATCTTGGGCACCCACCAATGATGGCATTTCATCACTTGGCAGGGGGGCTTCATCCGTAGAAGCAGGCCCAGCTTGACCATACTTCCGCATCAAATAAATCGTAACAACAATCAAGAAGCTATAGATCACTGTATATCCAATCAGGGACATCCATACCATGCTGGCAGAAACCATATTTGAGACGCCTTCGTATAGGGTTACCAGATCGTAAACAACCCAGGGGAAGCGCCCCACTTCGGTTAACAGCCAACCGGCGGAGTTTGCGATATAGGGCAGGGCCAAAGCCCAGATAAACAACTTTAGGGCTTTCGTGCGGTTCTCAAATAAATCTGTAATAACGAGGAATAGTCCGTAAAATGCAAGCAGCACCATTAGTAGACCTGCTCCGACCATGACGCGGAATGACCAATAGGTAATGAAGGCCGGGGGAGTATAGTCTCCAGGTCCATGTTTCGCTTCAAATTCAGCCTGAAGTTCGTTCATACCCCGTACTTCCCCTTCTAAGCTGTTGTAGGAAAGCAGGCTCAGGAGACCTGGTAAGCGCACAGAAAAGACTTCCTCGCTACCATCCAGTGAGCCGATGGTGAATAATGAGAAAGAAGCCGGGTCTTCTGTTTCCCACAGCGCTTCCGTAGCAGCTACTTTCATCGGCTGAACTTCAGCAACATGTTGAGTTTGGCTGTGGCCGTTCAACCCCAACCCAACAATACCAAAAGTGGCAAACATCGCCGCCAGTTGGAACGATTTCTTAAAGAACTCCATTTCCCTTTTACGGGTCATATGGTAAGCACATATCCCCATCGCAAAGAAACCCATTGTAACCAATCCCGACAGGAAAACATGCGGGTATTGGTACCAGATATTGGGATTGAAAATCACTTCAAAGAAATCCACCATGACTGCCCGGTCACCCTCGATAATATATCCGACCGGCTGCTGCATCCATGAGTTCGCTATGAGGATCCACAGGGCGGAGATGTTTGCCCCGATAGCCACCAACCACATCGCCGCGGCATGCATCCCCTTTGACAGTTTGTCCCAACCAAATATCCATATCCCGATGAAGGTCGACTCCAAGAAGAACGCCAGTAAAGCTTCAATCGCCAGCGGAGCACCAAATACATCACCGACATATCTGGAATATTCCGACCAGTTCATCCCAAACTGGAATTCCTGCACGATACCTGTAACGACACCAACTGCGAAATTGATAAGGAAGAGCTTGCCCCAAAATTTCGTCATGCGTTTGTAGATATCCTGTCCTGTACGGACATAAAACGTCTCCATTAATGCCACCAGGATGGATAATCCTAGCGTAAGCGGCACAAAAAAGAAGTGATAAACCGTAATCAAAGCAAATTGCATTCGAGCGAGAAACAATGCATCCATAGAAAATCTCCTGGGCTAACAAATTCCGAACTGGGAGCTGAAAGTCAGGGTAGAGCCGAAACGTTACCAATAACCAAATTGTTTATGCGTATTTGAAAATAACCTCTGCTAGAAGCGTTCCTGCGGTAAATGGGCAAAATCTTTGCTAATAGTGCTAGTGGTTGACAACTTTGGGGGGGGTTGGGAGGACAGACGCTGCTTTCGATCGCCAGGGACCACGATCTGTTTTCTCGAAAATGTGTCTCACCAGCAACCTCCAGTTATTCCCACCCCAATTCAATTCCTTACCAATATGGTAAGCAAATTACCGCCGCGCTACAATACCCTTTGATCACTTCGGGCATATGACTTTCATCCTTTATGGTCTTCTATGCAATTTTGTCTGAAACTTCTAGTGCTTTGTCAAGGAAGAAAGTTATTTTCGAAATCCGGTTACAATCCCTTTGACAAAGCTTAAAACTGTTCCGCCCACGATCTATTCTTCCTAAACAATCACATTAGACGAAATACTAGCATCCGAAAGAATTCAATCAGGGGGTCTAACATAAAAAATATATTTGTTCGGAAAAGTATATCTCATCAACCCCCTACGTATGATACTTTGCTCGTTTATTTCCCCAAAAACCGCCGTCAACTGACCGTACGTTCTCTGCTGTAACAAACGCGTCCGGATCAATCTCTGAAACCTTGGCGATGATTGACCGGGCTTCACTGCGATAGACATTCAAGCTGAGTATCGAAACCATGCCGCTTTGTCCCCGTCCAGCGATTTCAGTCGCGGCATACCCATCATCACGCAGCTGAGCAGCTAAATCGGCGCCAAGGCCGGAGCTCACAATCCGTAGATGAGTATAACCAATTGCGAGCCGGTTCTCGATCCACATCCCGACAACCATTCCGGTCGCCAATCCCCCTGCATAGCCTAACAAAATTAAAGGTTCGGTGATATTCTTGATCACATTGGCAATAACGGAAATGTAGATTATTGATTGGCAAAATGCGAAGATCCAGGCATACACTTTGCGCCCGCGCATTACCATCATGAAGCGCATCATATACAGCGAGACATCTACGATGCGCAGCATGAAGATCAGCAAAGCTGATAAGAGTATATGTTCCATAGGAAATATTACGCTCGCCAGAAACCGCGCCGCACAGGGAGCACATCCTCCGCGGTGATGAAAGAATCCGGGTCAATCTCGTTCACGAGTTTATGCACATTTCCAAGTCTTCGGCGGCGTACACTGCAGCTTAGTAGCGAAACTGCACCGTCCTTGCCTCGCGCAGGGATCTCAGTAACCGCATAGCCCTCTTTCCGCAGTGTTTCCGCAATCGCCGCTCCCATGTACGGGCTCACAATACTAACCTGGATATGCCCAACTGCTAGTTTTCCTTCGATGTACATCCCCACGACATTACCGGTGGCAAAGCCGGCCGCATAACCAATGATGTTTAGAAAATTATCCAGATTGCTCAATACTGAACTAATCGCAAGGACAAAGATGATCGCTTGGAAGAATCCCAGGAACCAGGCGATAGCCTTCCGCCCACGCATCACAAATAACACCCGCAATGTATCTAGGGTCATATCCCCAACACGCAGCAGGAAAATAAAACCTGCTCCCAAAAGGGCTTGTGATGTGATATCTATTTCCATCATAAAACCTCAATTACTATCAACTAATAAGGAAAAATGTATGCAAGCGTCAATGATTATCGACTACCCCCACCATCTATGTGGCTGATTACATTGCTCAATCTTCCATTACGGGCAGATAAAGCTGCTCGACATATTCTTTAACCATGCGACGCATACTGAATTGAGGCGCCAATGTCCTGATCGATTCTTTCATGCGCAGGATCCAATCCCCTGGCAAGCCATCGGATGATCGCTCGGTGTAGTACAGTGGGATGATCTCATTTTCCAAGGTGTCATAAAGGCTGTTTGTATCTGCATCATCCTGTTCTTGCGTGGATGCATAATCTATATCGTCGCCAATCGCCCAGCCGTTCAATCCGTTAAATCCTTCCCGCCACCAGCCATCTAATATAGAAAAATTTAGCACACCATTGAGGGCCGCTTTTTGTCCGGATGTTCCAGAAGCTTCATTCGGACGGCGCGGTGTATTCAACCAAACATCAACCCCTTGGACCAAGTAACGGGCTAAACTCATGTCATAATCGTCCAAAAAGACCAATCGCCCGCCGCTCTCAGATCGTTTTACTGCTCGGTATACTTCTTGGATTAGCAGTTTTCCACCTTCATGGTCAGGATGGGACTTACCGGCAAAGATGATCTGCACAGGCATACCTGGACAGTTGAGCATGTTGGTTAAGCGGTCTAAGTCATTCAAGATCAAATTAGCGCGTTTATACGGTGCGAACCGGCGTGCGAAACCGATTGTCAGCGCGTATGGGTCAAGCAGAACGCCTCCAGCGAGCACCTGCACAGGGTGAGTGTCGCCTCGCAGCCACTGCTTGCGGGACCGTTCACTGATATATGCCACAAACTTCCGTTTGAGATGGCGGCGAACAAGCCACAACTGCTCGTCAGGGATATTCATGACGTTTTCCCATACGTCCGGATCATCGATTGATTCACGCCAATCGGCGCCAAAATAACGGTCAAATAGTTGTCCTAATCGGCGTGCAATCCACGTATCCGTATGGATCCCGTTGGTAATATGTGTAATTGGTACTTCGTCGACTGGCTTCTCCGGCCACAGGAAGTGCCACATATTGCGGGCGACCCGCCCGTGCAGTTCAGACACTGCATTGCGTCCTCTAGAAAAACGCAGAGCAAGCACAGGCATGCTGAACGCATCTCCCCAAGCAACCGTATGGCGGGCTAGATCAACAAATTGATCGCGGGTCAACTGCAGCTCGGGCCATATCTGTGAGAAGTACTTATCTACCAGCCACAAGGCAAATTCATCATTACCAGCTGGCACAGGTGTGTGTGTGGTGAACACATTTGATTTGCCAACAATCTCAGCAGCCATATCGAAAGAATGCCCCGCTTCAATCATCTCTCGGATACGTTCGAGCAGTAAGAAAGCTGAGTGTCCTTCATTCATATGGAAGACGCGCGGGTTATAGCCAAGTGTTCTTAAAGCCCGTAAACCACCAATACCCAGCAGTATTTCTTGCGAAATTCGGATATCCAGGTCACTGCTGTATAGTCGTGCGGACAAGGTGCGGTCTGCAGGTGCATTCTGGGGGATATTGGTATCCAATAAGTAGAGCGGTACCCGACCAACACGCATTTCCCAAATGCGGGCGATCACTTCCCTACCCGGAAGTTCAACGGAGATCGTGACCGGAACATCATGCTCATTGAGCACCGCACGGATTGGCAGCTCATCCAGCGCATGTGTTTTGTATTGTGCCTCTTGCCAACCATCCTCCGTAATGCGCTGGATAAAATACCCCTCAGAATAGAACATCCCAACCGCAAAAAATGGCAGCCCAAGATCGCTGGCTTCTTTGACATGATCTCCAGAAAGGACACCCAAACCACCGGCGTAAATTGGGAAAATCTCATGGATGCCATACTCCATGGAAAAATAAGCTATTGGTCGGTTTAATAAATCGGGATGTGTTTTGTTAAACCAGGTCGCATCATTATTCATGTATTCGTCAAACGAGCGCATGATGCGGTCATAAAATTCGAGGTAATAGCGATTATTGGTTACAGCATTTAGTTTTGCCCGTTCCACCTGGCGCAGAAATAAAACCGGGTTATGGTTAACCTTATCCCAGAGCTGCTTATCAATGCGCGAAAACAATCGCTGGGAATCAGGGTTCCAGGTCCACCACAGGTTATACGCCAGCTTTCCCAGGCGGCTAATGCGCCGCGGGAGGCTGAAATTATTCGGGATTTTCGTCCTAAAAGGTTCCATAATTACATTTCTTCTCTAAAAGATTTTGGCTTGGATTTAACCAGGCACAATGTTACCACATCGTCGTTAATATTGGCATTTTCTAGTTGGACCGCCAACCTGATCAAGCGAATATGAGACCTAATTCTTTCGGTCATTCACGCTTGTCAGTGAATTAGCCAAGGGATACAATAATATCCACACCGGCAGCATTCTTAGACCCATGATTATGGACGTACAGTTATTTGCTACTTGCTTGATCGATACGCTTTTTCCGGAGATAGGGGAGGCAGTGGTTTCGGTATTGGAAAGAGCTGGCACCCGCGTGCATCTACCAAAAGGGCAAACCTGCTGCGGGCAGCCTGCGTTTAATGCCGGATTACGTGAAGAAGCCAGAATGCTGGCAGAGCACACGCTCCGAATTTTTAAGGACACCAGCGGTCCGATCGTGATCCCCTCAGGCTCTTGTGCAGCGATGATCCGTCATGGATACCTGGAAATATTTGCGGAAGACCGCACATGGCTGCCTATCGCGAGCGCTGTTGCGGAACGGACATTCGAGTTTTCAGAATTCCTAGTTGACCAACTGGGGATCATAGATATCGGAGCACACTTTAGCGGGCGTATCTGCTACCATGCTTCCTGCCATTTATTGCGGGACATTGGTGTGGATAACCAACCACGTGCCTTGCTGCAAGCTGTTCAGGGCGCGGAGATCGTTGAACTCCATGGCGCTGATGAGTGCTGTGGTTTTGGGGGCGTATTTTCAGTTGAACACCCAGAGATCTCGGCGGCAATGTTAAGCCGCAAACTCAATAACATCAATGCCAGCAATACGCAGGTCGTAGTCGCATGCGATGCGGGTTGTATAGCCAACATCAATGGTGGTTTTAACCGGCGACGAGAATCACCCCGTGCTCGGCACCTTGCGGAAATATTGGATCAGCGCGTCGATGTTTAATACGGATCCTATAACCCCGCGGGCAAATCCCACTATACAATCATAATTTGACCAAAACCTACCCATGCCCAATAAATTTCACACCCAGATCCGGAGTGCCCTTGCCGATGAGCAGCTGCAGATCGCACTGGACTTAAATGCAAGAAACCGGCGGCAGGCTTGGATCCATGCATATGCCTCTTTACCAGAACCCTGGCATAGATTGCGCCAGAGAGGGCACCAAGTTCGGGCTGAGATTATTGCCAACCTCGATCAGATCCTAACGCAGTTTGTAGAAAACGCCCAGAACAACGGGTTCGTAATCCACCAAGCTGCTGACGGAAACCAAGCAACTGCAATTGTTCGCGATATCGCCCAACAACATGGCGCAAAGCTGATTGCTAAATCCAAATCCATGTTGAGTGAGGAGATCGGTCTAAACCGCGCCCTGGAAGTAGATGGCTTGCGGGTTGTAGAAACAGATTTGGGTGAGTACATCGTACAGCTGCGCAACGAACCCCCTGCGCATATCATTACCCCCGCCGTCCATCTCCGACGTAGCGATGTCGGCCAGACCTTTCACGAGCGGCTGAACGTCCCATACTCCGAAGATATCCCAACGATCACGAATTATGCCCGCAGTGCTTTGCGCGAAGTATTTCTCCAGGCTGACATCGGGATCTCAGGTGTTAATTTTGGTATCGCTGATCAAGGGATGCTCTGCATCGTCACAAATGAAGGTAACGGTCGCATGGTCACTAGTCTTCCGCCAGTCCACATTTCCCTGATGGGTATTGAACGGATGGTACGGAACCTGGATGAACTGGCGCTGATGTTATCTCTACTGCCGAGAGCTTCAACTGGTCAGAAGATTACAGTCTACACTAATTTAATCAGGGCACCGCGCCAACCGGATGATGGCGACGGGCCGAATGAGCGGCATATCATCCTGATTGATAACGGACGGCGCGCGCTGCGCGAATCGCTTATGTCAGAAGCGTTGTACTGTATCCGCTGTGGAGCTTGTTTGAACGCTTGCCCAATTTTCCAGGAGATCGGGGGGCATTCGTACATCAGTAAAAATGGGTCGATCAGCAATTACTCGGGGCCGATTGGTTCCGTGATCTCACCCGGTCTATTCGGATATGAGGAATTTGGGCAGCTTGCACGTGCATCCAGTCTATGTGGGGCGTGTAAGGATGCCTGCCCAGTGGGTATCGACCTGCCAAAGCTTCTGCTGCGGATAAGGGCCGGGGAGCTAAATGCCACTCATGTGCCCCCAAACAAACCAAACGCATCACGGTTATTGGCGACGGGTTTGCGGTTATACACCTGGGCTGCAACTTCTCCAACGCGCTACCAGTTCGCCCAGAGGCTGGCCGGGTTTTTCAGCCGCATTATTTCACCGCGCAGCCGTTGGATGAAATTTCCCGCCGTAACCGGGTGGGGATACAGCAAAGATTTCCCTCGTCCAGTGACAAGGACGTTTCAGCAACTCTGGCCGCAGCGGATCCCGCAAAGACCAGTAGGGAAACATAGCGAGACACCCGATTCCCAGGTGATGGTCGACCCCGACTGCCCAACTGAGCAGATCAAGAAGGATCAGGGTGATCTGAGAGCGGAATTCAAGCGTGAGCTGGAAGCCTTGGGCGGAGAGTTCATCTCCTGCAGCCGGTCAGATGTGAGTCAGAAGGTCCTCAACTGCCTGCATCAAGCAGGCATCACAACAATCCAATCTTGGGGAACAGACCAGTTCTTAGAGATCTTGTTGCCAGAATTGGAAAAGGCTGGGATAAAGATTACGCATGAACCAGATCCAGAAATTAAAGCCGGCCTAACCGCAGCGCGCGCCGCGGTTGCTGAGACCGGCAGCCTGATACTACCGACTGGACAAGGCCGTCCATTGACCGCCTCCTTGCTGCCAGACATTCACCTGGCGATCCTGAAGGAAGAGGATATTCTAACGGATCTAGCACAAGCATTTTCACTGGAAGAAATCCGCAGGGCATCTTCGACCGTCCTGATCAGCGGTCCCTCACGGACAGCCGACATCGAGATGACACTCACAGTCGGCGTCCACGGTCCTGGGCAGCTGTATGTATTTTGTTTAGAACAGTGAGATTAAGGGCATTGAATTACGCCCTGGGCCCAGAGACATCCACCGCACACAGGGGCAAGGTTTTCAAAGCAGTCAGTCTGATTTGCGACTGACAAATCACACCCTCCACAGAAAGTACATGGTGCAAAAGCAAAACGTTGGACTTTGTCGCGGTATTCCTGGTAATCGGGGGCATTCCAGATCGACAGGAAATCCTGTTCGGCTAGATTCCCAACAATATGACGATAAGAAATACGTGGTTTCCCGTGCAGAAAACCGGTATGTGTGTATAGTAGTGGGGGGCAGGGACTCACATTTCCATCCCAACCAATCGCCATCGAGCCGCTTTCAATGAAGGTGCATACATCGTTACGACCTCCCAGGTTGAAACCAGAAAAAGTGACGTTATAGTTGCTTTGCAATGCACTCAGAAAAGCCGAACTCGTCAGATCGTTAATATCCATTTTTGGAATAGAGAGCTTGCGAAGCCACGGGGAGGGTAAATAGGTTACATCGGTTAAAGTATGCTCGTACAGCGTTTCTGAGATTAAGTCTTCGGTTGTGGGCAGCAAATTCGTTACCAGGAAACGGCTAGCTCGCAGGCGTTTGCCAATTGCCAGCACCGCTGGCAGATCTGCAATGTTGCGCCGCATGGCTACGAAGGAGATCCCGATTTCGGGATATGGTTTATGCCCACCCGGGCGTAGAGTGCGGAACCGGAGGATGTTTTCTAAGACCTCGGGTAACTCAGCACCTAATCGCACATCTGCATAACTCTCTGGACGAGCACCATCGATAGAGACCCAGAGCATATCTAAACCGGCTTCAATCAGGTCACGAGATCGCTGCTCATTTAGCAGTGTGCCGTTGGTAATCATCTCCACTCGTGCGCCACTGCGCTTCGTCTCGGCGATCATCTCCACCGTACCGGGATGAAACAAGGGTTCGCCGATCCCTCCGAAGAAAACCGTCGGAGTAGGATTGATCTTTAGCAACCCGATTAAGAATTGATTGAAAGTCTGCGTTGTCATTCGGCCTAGATCGACCTGCCAATCGTTGCGGAAGCATGTGCGGCAGGTCAAATTACACCGGTTGGTTGGCTCAAGGTAAATCTTCGCCAAGTGGGTAACCGGCCGGTGCAAACGCAAATCGTTTTCTCCCAGATCCAAGCGGAGCCGTGCACCCGGTCGAAGCCCATATCCTGATGCAATCTCGTTTGGTACAATCAGCCGACCTTCCTGATCCACTTCTGCCCAGATAGTTGATTTTGAATACATAATGTCGCCTCGATGTTTTACTTTACCTGTAAATGTTATTTGTGCTTGTTATTGTCACTTACGGGAGATAGTCTCGATCAGGTACTACGCGCACTAACATACATATGGACTGTTCAAAACTGTGCATTCTGGATACTTGTCACAGAGCACACGCTACCCACAACTTCCTACTACGGAAAGTGGTCCTCGAAACAGCAGATCTCTCATGAGTCTCCCGTGAAAATCAAAAACCTGCCAACCAAGTCCCCATGGACCAATTTTCTCTCCAAAAGTTACTCAATATGTGGAGAAAAAACGCCTGATATTGTTGTTATTCTCCGCTCTGAACTTCTATGTATGCGGTGAAATCAATTTCATCCGGTGGGCGGTCGAGCAGAGGGGCTAAGATTTCCTGCTCCCATATATGCCAGGATTCCGGAAATGCTGACTTGGGAATTGGTAGGTCAAGTGTGCCCCACAATGCTTCCCAACTTTGGAGGCTATCGTAAATCCAAATCACAGCGTACGCATTTTGGCGTTTACCACGCACACCGCGCAGGAATATCCATGAGGTCATCCCAGGTAATTCGAATAGCCCCCGATGCTGTGCAAGGTGAACTGCATCTTCAAATTCTTCGCCTGTAATCCCTTCTCTTAAAATATATTCGTGTACGCTAATCACCCTTGGCATAAGCATCCAAACCTAGTTGTCTTGAAATTCTTCAAATGGCAGCGAATATTTACGGGCAGATATCGTACCTATAGCATCAGGCCAGGAACCGGTTAGGTGCTGGATGATCTTACCAACATGCTCGTGGCAGTTCTCGATGAACAACTGGTATCTTTTTTGGGTACCTGCCGCAGCTGTACCGGCAAGGTAAAGCCCTGGCACATTTGTTTCCATTGTATCGGGGTTGTATGTGGGCACATTATTCTCACCCTTAATCGCCACACCTGCCAACTCGAATAGTCCCGTATCCTGCACAAAACCTGTGTGCAGCAAAACAAAATCGGCCTCGTGAGAGAAGCGCTTCCCGCTTGCATCTTCCAGGGTTGTGTTTCCTGGTTTAAACTCGAGCGGTGTAGTTTCGGGAAAGAATTCGATATTCCCAAGCTCAATCTGTGCGAGGAGGTCTGGCAGGATCCAATCTTTGACAATATCACGATCAAAACACTTCCGGCGGTAGCTGATCGCGACCTTCGCACCAACTCGCCAGCAGCGTACTGCACTCTCGACGGCCGAATTGCGCCCGCCTACCACCAACACCCGCTGACGGAAATAATCGTGAGGGTCGTTCAAATAGTGGCTTACATGGGGGAGGTTCTCCCCAGGTATACCCAACAGATTGGGACGGTGCATATCACCGAAAGCATAAACTAGTTTCTGGCAGGCATACGTCCGCTCGCCTGTCATAGATCGTGTCGTGAGCAAGAAACCCTGCGGTTGCTGCTCAACACGAACCAAGACCTCATAAGTGTTTACATGTAAATCATACTGCTCTACGATACCCCGCAGATATGCCAAATATTCTTCCCCGGTAGCGCGCTGCTGTCCGGTCATCTGCATCGGCACACCGGCGATCTCTATGCATTCGGTTGTACTGAAAAAATGGGTGTTGCGCGGCCACCATGAGATTGAGTGCCCAACTTGCTTTGCATCGAAGTGCAGATACTCGATACCCTTGCGTTTCAAATTAACTGCCAATTCTAGACCAATTGGACCTGCTCCGATAATGGCTAGGTATGCATTTTGTGCTTCATTCTGTAATTCCATGTGGGGAATTGTACCCTGTTTAGCGGCTGATTATTAATACATCGTAGCTTGGGTACGGTGATTCGTGCTGCTAGGTTAATTCCTGGGGGTGGGTATTCTCAGCACAAGCAACAAGGAATTGAAGCACCAAATGAAAGCGTTTTTGTGGTGAAATGCTGATCAGCACATGATAGGTTGCCGTTTACCGGAACTCAATCGGACGATCGATTTTGATATCAAAAAACCGTATTTCAGGGGCGCGAGTAAACTAGCCAGAACTGTTCACAAACGACTGGCATAGTCATAGAAGGTTCTCTACCGATTACATTACACATCCGGGAGAAAAACTTCCAATGCACCGTTCGCCAATAATCTAGCGAACGGTCGCCTTCGCCTTCCTCATACGCAAATTCAGCTGAGACCTGATCAAAAGGCATCACCCCCACATCAATCGTCTGGATGACACAGATAGGATCGCCTTTCCAGTTCGTGATAATGCTGTACTCACCAGTCACTGGCAGCGCTTTAGCGTCAGCTTCGTATTCCCACAACAAGCTGCTGGTGGCCGTTTTGATTCCTTGCTCGACCAGCTGTCCCAACTCATCTGCCATGGTTTCTGAATCACCAAAGTACCAGCACTCGTAGTGCACGTTGTGATCAACATCGCATACTTGCTCCGCGATAAATTTTTGCCAATACTCTTTACACTGTTTTTTATTCATTTGTGTTATTTTTTGATAAATTGGATTCTGCAATCCGGTACTGGCCTAAAGTTGGTTTTGCACCCCAAGCCAATATCCCCCTGCCGCATGCTAGATTTGCAGGCCATTAGAGATAGATTTGGTAGAAGTGCCCTTGAGCGATCAAGTGTTCCAAGCTCGGCGTGATACGCAGCTATTACCACGTCAAAGTGACGATACCAGCCGTTGGTTGGATAATGTTGTGAATTATCCCAATTGGGTTACGGCTGCTTCAACAGAGAGAATTGGGGGTAAAAAATCAGCCAAAATCTGCCAAGTATCACCGGCATCCCTGCTGTAGAAAAGCTGACCGGTGCTAGTCCCAATGTAAACCCCTGCATCAGCAAGCGTATCCACGGCCATCGCCTCCCGGAAGACCACCAGGTATGCACTCTCCGGGAGTCCCCGAGTCAACTTTTGCCAACTTTCGCCAGCATCTTGGCTGCGCCAAACCACGAACTGCCCATCTACACTCAGACGATACTCGTCGCTCTCTTCGGGTACTACATAGATCGTATCAGGGTCATGTGGGTGGACAGCAATTGGGAATCCAAAACGGCTTGGAAGTTTCCCCTCACCAATATCAATCCAATTAGCCGCAGCGTCGTCGCTGCGGTACACGCCGCAATGATTTTGCTGGTAAATTCGATCCGGGAGTTCTGGATGCATTGCCATCTTATGCACACAATGCCCGAATTCGGGATATCGTTCAGGCATAAAATCTGCCCTGACATTCTTATTGAAGGGAGCCCAGGTGATCCCACCATCGTCAGTTCGGTAACAGCCGCCTGTTGAAATCGCCACATACATCCTGTCTAAGCTGCGCGGGTCCAGTAAGATGGTATGCAGTCCCAAACCACCAGCTCCCGGAAACCACTCCGCACGATGGGGATGCTCGTATAAGCCTAAATTAAGTTCCCAGGTCGCACCGCGGTCAGCAGATTTAAATAACGCGGCAGGTTCAACACCGGCATAAAGTACGCCAGGCTCGTTTTGACGACCCGGTTTGATATGCCATATTTGGTTAATTTTCTCTTGCGCGGCTGTCGGTATTTCGTCCTCTGTGAATGCTACACGTACTTCATCCGGTGTAGACAATGGGCGCCCAGATGCAGGAGACACTTCAAATTGAGGGATTTTTTTCGCTTGGATCCAAGTCTCGCCCATATCATCGGAATAGTGAGTAGAAGCACCATAGACATCATGGACGACCGCGGCGTGCAAGCGCTGATCCCGAGTATCAAGCACCATATGCATGATCTTCCAACTCTTAAAATGCAGCCGGCTGATCGTCCAATTTACCCGATTTTGATCACTGGAGAAAATGAAACCACCCTTTCGAGTGCCAACCACTACCGATACAGTCGAACCACCGCTCACAACAGCCTCCAATCACTCAGGTAATGGAACTAACTTTATGGGTTAATTCTACAATAATTATCCTATTATAGCTAGCTGGTAGTTATTTATGCAGTAATTTTATTAGGTCATCATTCGCCAAGCCGGTGAAGCTTGGCAGCTTCTTTCCAGCTCGAAAAAACGTAAATTCCAATTAAAACCAATGCCACAATCCCGCCGGCCACATCAACTACCGACAAAGTGATCGGACCAACGAGGAAAGTTGGATTGCCGAAGAAAAAAATCAGTGTATTAAGTAGAATTGCGATGACCCGCACTTCGGTTGGCCCCAGCTTACCATAAGAGATACGGAATTCACCTGTGACACTGGTGCTGATAAACACCAAGATGGACATCAGCAGATAACCGATCAAAATCATTGCCGCGATCTCAAACCGCATATAAGGCGACAACCCCAGTCCTAGTATGATGATCACCTCGTTGAATGAGTCAACTGTATGGTCGACAAAGTAGCCGTATTTTGGCCGTTCGGTCTTTCGGTAGCGAGCGAGCGTGCCATCTAGGCTATCGCCAAACCAGTTGATCAAAAAACCAAAGCTAGCCAACCATAGATATCCTTTGTATGAATGGGTCAGCACATATCCAGTTAAGATCACGACAGCCCCAAAGGTGCCCACAGCTGTCAGCATGTCAGGTGTTATCCATGGGGGCATACGGGCGGCTAGCCACTGCAAGGCTGGTCGCTCAAGCGGGCCGAGAAGGATATCATTAATTCGAACATGGGATTTAATATTCCGCATATGCTACCTCATTTCAATCCAAGAATATGCATTATCACACCTCAGCCATCGCGTCAGGCCAGACTGGAAAATACATCGACCACTGCTCTGGATATTGGCGGATAAATCCTTCTGCCACCCGCAACACCCGTTCAGCGTTGACCACCATTTCGGTTTTATGGTCTGGATCAGGGTGCATGTGGATCGGATCGGATATCAGGAAATGGTACCGGTTATCGGGTTTAAGCACTGCCACTGCGACATAAATTGGCACAGCCGCTTTCAATGCCAGGTAAATATGGTGCATCGGTAAGTCTGCCGGTCGCCCAAAGAAGAGAGGCTTATGCTTTGCATTTTGGATTGGCCGGTCGATCCCAGTAAGGACAAGCTCACCGGCTTGCAAGCGTTGGATCGCCTGCCGCAGAACGCTCCTCGAAGCAGGAAACACTTCCAAACCAATCTCTTTACGCATTTCATACTGCAGCTGGTAGCCGCCATTGTTGAACTTAGGGAGAGTAATAACCATCCCCTTCAGACCGCGCAGGGCGGCTGCTCTGGCACAAAAATCAAAGTTGCCCAGATGTGTGGAAACGATCAATGAGCCTGCACCAGGTATAGGTTCATGGTTGATGACATCTTCAGCTCGCGAATCGAATTTGATCAAGTGACCAATTGCTTTAGGGCGGTGGATATTGTGATTTAGTTCGAATATTGCGTGTCCAGTGAAACGGAATGTATCCAAGACACGCTGATCAAGCTGTTCAGGAGAGAGTATCCCTTGAGAGATAACCCACTGGTTCGCACGTGCAGCGCGGACAGCGCCCCAATGCTTTTGGCGAGCAATAATCTTGACGATGTAATTCGTTATGGCGTAACCAAGACGGTCAGGAACAACCCGTCCAAACCACAAGGCCAGGTTGACAGCTTTTCGGCTCTCCAGAATCTTTTGGGCATCAATCCCCATTGTGAATCCACTTTCCGTCACCAAAATGATGTTGGTGGGACCCGATATGGGTATCGATGAATTGGCAGAAACCGCCTACAGCTCTGATACAGGCCAATTCGGTAAAACATCCATATCGAGTGTATCGCGATGGCTATCTGTAAAGCGGTAGTAACCCGCGGCGGCGATCATCGCGGCGTTATCCGTACACAACCAAATTGGAGGGATATGCACTGGGTACTCACGCTGCTCCTGCACCGCCTGCCTCAAAGACCGGTTAGCAGAAACACCACCTGCGATCAGCAGCTCGCGTGGATTGAATTCATTTGCCGCACGCATGGTTTTCCCTGCGAGTACATCTACAACAGCAGCTTGAAAACTAGCTGCTAGATTTGAGACGGGTAGCAGTTGCCCCTGCTCCTCCAACTGCCGCACCACACGTAATACGGCGGTTTTCAGACCGCTGAATGAAAAGTTCCAACTGCCTTCCAACCAGGCGCGGGGGAACTCGTAGCGATGTGGGTCGCCACCTTCAGCCGCATTCTGTATCGCTGGTCCACCCGGATAAGAAAGACCTATCAGCCGGGCAACTTTGTCAAATGCCTCGCCGGCAGCATCATCGAGGGTTCCGCCAAGCCTTTGGTATGTTTGGTGTTCCTGCATCAGGATCAGCTCGCTGTGGCCTCCTGAGACAACCAGCGCAAGTAATGGAAATTTTGGTTCTGGTTTTGGTTCTTCATCTGCACGAAAGAGCCAGGGAGAATACAGATGACCTTCTATATGATTGATACCGATTATCGGTAGACTGCTGCCCAATGCCAAGCCTTTCGCAAAATTCATCCCAACTACTAGAGAGCCTGGCAGTCCTGGCCCGCGCGTAACCGCGATTGCATCAACATCTTTGATTGTGAGATGCGCTTGTTGGAGCGCTTTCTCTACAACAGAATAAATGCTTAAAACATGTTGGCGGGACGCCACCTCGGGAAAAATGCCCCCAAATTGGGCGTGCAGATCAACCTGGGAGGCAACGACACTCGAGAGAATTACGCGACCATTTTCGACAATGGATGCTGCAGTCTCATCGCAAGAGGTCTCAATCCCCAAGATGCGCGCCGGAGGGCGGGGAGCGCCTTGAGTTCCGGTGGTTCGTTGTTCTTTTTTAACCATCATTTCACGCGTCCGCATTACTTCATAGGTAATACCAAGTCTAATGGATAATCTGCTAATACTTCCATCTGCCCGTCGGGTCGAGCCCAGACGGTATCTTCCAATCTAATCCCCAGTCCCTGTTCAGGGTAATACAACCCTGGCTCGATGGTGAAAACCACCCCGGGGGCGAGGCGGTCTTCAGGTGTGGCAGTCCGTCCAAACCAGGGTCGCTCGTGGACGTTTAATCCCACCCCATGCCCCAGGCTGTGTACATATCCGACCTGGGTCGTCGGGTCATCTTGAGATGTTGGATGTCCTTGTCCAGAGAACAAATCACACGTCAAGCGTTGGTATTCGATGCAATGGACACCTAATTCCAAAGCCTCCATCACCTGCAGGTAGACAGCCAGCACATCTTCGTACAGCGCCAAAACATCATCGGTTGCAAATCCCAGGCACCAAGTTCGGGTGAAATCATAGAAATAGCCGCCACCAGCCTCACAGGGAAAGATATCAAAGACGATCGTCTGCCCCAATCGAATTGCATCAGTCGGGGTGCCCGAGCTATGCGGGACACCTGCATCTCGACCAATGGCGAAAATGGTACCCTCGGGATTTTCAACACCTCGCTCTGCGAGCCAAAGGTTGATACGTAGTTTAACATCACCGATCGTTAATGGCACTCCATCGGCGGTAACTAGTACTTCATTAATAACACTGTGCGAGGTCAGGAATTCAGCTACTTCTCCAACTACTGAGGTGGTGATAGCACCCATGCGCCGGATACGACCAACTTCGTCGGCATCTTTTGTGGCCATAGCTTGCAAGATTATTGAATCATCTAACTGACCGATAAATCTTGCCGCCGGGAGAACTTCTTGAAGATTTGTGAGCACACCGATGATCCGACCAGCATCAACTTTCCCAGCAACCGCGATATTTCCACTCGTGACGCCGTGGTCTGACAACATTGCCTTATAACGCCATGCCAGCGCCTTGCCCACATCTCCATTGCACTGCTTTAGAATATCCAGCAAGTGATAATCATCCAAATTTTTGGTGGGCAGACCCGTCTTGGCGGCCTCGTCCCGTTCCATAGCATTGTAGTAAAGCACCGGGTCTGCACCGCGCTTCTTGATCAAGTCAGCTTGAGTGAGGTGCCCACCTCCGGTCATGTAGTACATCGGGGGATTATGCGCCGCTGGGCCAGTAAGCAAGATCGCGTCAATACTATGGCTTTCCATCAACGAATCGAGGTCAGTTTTCATGCATGCTCCAAATTTATATCACCGTTATCGGTAGTTCCTATCCTCATTGTCTGATTACACACCTTATGTGAACGCTTGTTGGATTGCCGTGAGCAAATCAGGATCTTGGGTAGGTAAAACGGTTCGTGCATCAAACACAACTTGGTCCTCAAGGACACGCCCAATTACTGGAGGGTGTCCAGTCCTTAACCGCTCCTGAAATCGTTTTGGACTACGCGGGGATAATGCCAGCAAGAATGTTGGCAGAGTTTCCCCTGGTAGGCTTCCACCACCAACGGTCGACTCTCCCTTGATTACATCCCCATAGCCCAATAAACTTCTCCAACCCTGTATTCTGACCTCTAGATCCCTGGTATTTGCTGCGATCATTTGCCAGATCGGTATTTCCTGCACAGCTTCATCCCGCAAATAATGCAGCAGAGTAACCGAAAGAGCTGCTAAGCAGAGCTTATCAGCCCGCACCGCGCGGGCGAGAGGGTGTTGCTTAATTTTTTCAACAAGATCGCGACGGCCCAAAATGATCCCGGCTTGCGGCCCGCCGAGCAGTTTATCACCCGAAAAACAAACCAGGTCAACTCCTGCTTTAAGTGATTCCTGCACTGTGGGTTCGTGAGCAAGTCCAAATTGAGTTGTGTCAAGTAATGACCCTGAACCAAGGTCATCAATGAATGGGATGCCCGCCTGCTGGGCAACTGAAACAATCTCCACAAGATCGGGTTCGCTGGTGAAACCAACAATTTGGAAATTCGAGCGGTGGGCGCGCAGGAAAGCGGCTGGTTTGTCCTCAAGAGCTAACTCGTAATCACCCAAATGGACTCTATTGGTGGTACCGACTTCAATTAACCGGGCGCCGGATTGTTTCATCACCTCCGGCACTCGAAATCCCCCACCGATTTCGACTAGCTGTGTACGGGATATCACTACCCCCCGGCGGCGAGCCACAGCAGATAATGACAGCATAACCGCAGAGGCGTTGTTGTTAACGACAACGGCAGCTTCTGCGCCCGTCAACTGCTGGAGGATTATTTCGGCGTGCAGTAAACGTGATCCTCGCCGGCCGCGCGCTAGGTCATACTCCAAGTTCGAGTAACCTCCAGAGACTTCCTTTGCAGCTTGGATAGCAGCCGAGCTAAGTGGTGCACGTCCTAAATTTGTGTGCAAGATCACCCCGGTCGCATTGATCAATGGGACAAGGGAAGGCGCGGTCCATACCCGTAAGGTGCGCTCAATAAGTATATTTATGGTTTCTGTATCTGGTACTGGTTCACCAAACACATAGTTAGCACGGATTTCGTCCAATACTTGCCTGATAGCAGCAACCGTTAAAGGCCGTCCGAATTCGCTCACCCATCCTTGGGCAATGTCTGAAGATAATGTTTGATCAACTGAGGGCAAGGAGCGTAAATCTGACATCCGTTTTCGGTGAAACCAGTTGCAATATAGCGAGATTACCTGGAAGGATGTACTGCTATGGGCTCCACTGGCTTTTCTCGCGTAAGCGGAGCAAGTATTCTATCAGCACAAATCCCAATGCTAGTAAGAGAGCCAGCGAAGGAGTCAATATTCGGGCAATTTGCAACCATGCCAAGGTAGCGCCATAGACGCCCACCCAGATCGCTTGACGCAAAATAACCCCACGCGTCACGGGTGGTTTACTGGGAAATCGCAGATTAAGAAAAGCGACCACTGGTAGCAGCAAGCCAGTTAATGCCAGAACCATCAGGAAATATAATAACCAACGCGGTCCCACAGTCGGTCGGGTTGCCCAAAAAAGAGCGATTAATCCTCCCCATCCGATGAGTGCCAAGACGACAGCAGCTGGTATAAACACGCGCACGCGAGGTGAAGCAGGTTCATCCATCAGATCAATGACTCTCCTTACAGTTCTTCGACTTCTACCTGAAGGCGGTTTAACCCAACCTTGATCTCATCCATTTCAGCCCGTACTTCCTGCAGTTTATTGCGTTCTGCACGCACAAACCGCGTGTATGGTGAAATTGCACCGTTTATTTGCTGTAAGCTGCGTTCAATTTCACTCTCGAACTGCTTACGCAGAGATTGCATTAATTGTAGACGCATGTCGGCAACCTTTTCACGCATTTCAGCTTTCGCTTGTCGCCTACGAGCTGGGATAACGAATAGCCCGAGGGCTGCAACTACGCCAGCTAACAACACACCCGTCACGTCCGCAGCGGCAGTGGTAGCGAGAATTGCAATTAGTGTGCCTAGCCCGACTGCCCCAACCTCAACCGCAGCCAATGCTGCCACCGAGGCTTGTGCATCACTAGCAATTTTCTCCGCCTCAGCGGTCTTGTCATAGCTATCTACGACACGATTTGTTTCGCGCCCGACAGCTTCGAAAAGGTGCTGACGGTCGTGATGAAAAGAAGTGCCAACGCTATCACCAACGATACGCTCTTTGTACTGCCGCCGGCGGTCTGCCAGATGTTCCATGACCGCCTGCCATTGCCGCAGGTCGGAATCAACCAACCAATCGATAAGTTCACCCACTTTTCTTTCTACCTGTTGTGGGCTATCGGCAACGACACGCTGCTCAAATTCCTTTTCGATTCGCGACTTGTTGAGCAGGTCGAATACCTTTGCCAACCGGAGGGTATCATCGAAATAATCAACCCCGCGCCGCTCCATATCGAATAGTACATTTTCGATATCTGCCATGCGGAATTCAAAATCGCGATACATGTCTTCTTTGTATACGCTTAGTTGTTTATCAACGTCTTCCAATGTGATGAAGTCATCTTGTAGTAAATCCAACCGCCCGTTAATCTCAACGCTGTACTTATCAACGAGATGTATCCCAACCCCTAACGGGTTCTGAAATTTCAACTGCAGCCGTCCGCTCTCGTCTAAAGTCTCATGGATATACGTTTCGAGTGGTTCGAAACGGCTTTCCTCCCAGTAGGAAGGCTCACCTTTTTTCGCCCGCTGGGCTAATCGTGAGCTAACCGGGAAAATTTCCGGTGTGATATCCAAAAGCTTGCGCGCGTTATCTCGGATATAAGTTGTTACGCGCTCAATGTCGGCAGCATCTTCAAATAGATCAATTTTATTAAGCACGACGATAACCTTTTTGCCCCAATCACGGATCTGCTGCATAAATGTGCGTTCTGACTCAGTGAAAGGGCGGTCTGCAGAGGTGATAAATAAGACCAAGTCGGAGCGGGGAACAAACTGTGAGGTGATCTCTTCGTGCTGTCTGATTATGGCATTCGTTCCAGGGGTATCAACAATACTGATGTCCGTCAGTATCTCTATCGGGGCGGTCAGAACATGCAGGTTTTCATCTTCAACGTTACGCCCAGACACAGACCCATACCGCAAAATATTTATCTGTGTCGTGGTCGGTGTTACATCCTCTTTAAGTACATTTTCCCCCAGCAGCGCATTAATGAAAGCACTTTTTCCAGCGTTAAATTCGCCAACAATTACAAGTAGAAACAGCTCATCTAATTGGTGGATTGAATTAGCCAAAGTCTTTTGGTCTTCTTGAGATGCGCCAAAATTAGCCAGGGCGACACGCAAATCGCTGAGCAGTTTGCGCTCACGGTTGAGCATATTTTCTTGGGTCGTGTCCAGAATGCGCATGGGTAGAAAATCCTGGCGAGATTATAGCATCCGATAGTAGGGTGGTCAACGAAACACGACATGAACCATGAATTTCCCTACACTTGGGTTTACTTGGTGGCCACAGAGCTTTTGGATGGTGTTGGGTAATGACTAATCGGAAAACGTTGAATACTTTAGGAAGTGCAAGAGTAATAATCTAGCCAATTATTCTAGAAACCAGACGATGCAACAATTTATTTGACTTAATTTGCTAACAGCGGGCGGTGTGAGCGATTTTGCCCGTACGTTACCAACACCAATCCGCTGAACAGCAACAGAATACCGACAAACGTACCGATCGTAAATTGTTCCCCAAGCAGAAAGATCGCGAGTAGTCCCGCAGTGAGGGGTTCTCCTAAAGTCAGTGTCGCAGCTGTTGCCACCGCTACTAATTTAAGTCCCCGCGCAAATAAGCTATACGCAATGGCATTCGTGATGATCCCTAAGTGAAGTGCTACACCAATTCCTGCGGGATTCGATACCCAAGCTAACTCACCACGGAATAACACCGGCAGAACAATAACTGCTCCAATTGTGAATGTCAATCCCATAACCGCTTCTGGTTCATGATCTTCAAGCAGCCCCTTGCTGACAACCGTGAATAAGGCATATGAGAAGCCAGCTCCTATTGCCAGGATAATACCAAGCAAATCTCCCTGTATAGAGCTGCCTGCTGATACCAGCAACCCGCACCCAATAACTGCCAATACAGTCGCGATAGTCCACCAACAATTCGGCCTTTCACGAAAAACGATGTGTCCTAGTAATCCGGCCAGGATTGGTGTACTGCCAATACCAACTATAGTGCCCACTGCAACGCCGGTACGAGCCACGCCAGAAAAAAACAATAGGTTATAACCAACCATACTCATTCCCGCTAGCAGAGTCGGCAACACTGGCCAATGCTCGCCCCGGTGAAAACTCCCCCGCAGTAAAGCGAATATAAGCAAAATCAAGCCACCAATAACCAGCCTAATTGCGCCAATCTCCGAGGGATTTGCCCCATCGGGTGCGAACGCCTGGGCTGTCCCGGTGGTCCCCCAGCAGATCGCCGCTGCTAAGACCAGCCAGCTGCCCGACTGCGAGTGGAGATACTTGCTTTTAGACCTGGTCGTCATATTGTTCCGTTATCCAAACAAGCCAACTCGATTTGTTTAGCGATGATAGACACAGACCCTCCCATTCCAGAAAGGGAAAACTATCCCGAGCTACCAGTACCACTGTCAGACCGGCAGAAGCCCGGCTAGTCATGTTTTGGGAAATACGCTCCGGTGGTACGCATGTATTCTGCATATGGTGCCCCAAATCTGAGCAATAAGTCTTTCTCTTCTGCTAAACACATTACTAAGAAAATTGGGATAAACAATAAGGAATACACAGCTAAAAATGGGGAGTTCAGCAGAAATGCAATCACCAACCAAATAAACACTTCACCAACCGCCTGTGGGTGGCGAAGCTTTGCATAGATACCACCATACATGGCATGTTCTTTTTCGCGGTCTAATCGCCTCCTCACCAGCGTCTTTCATACCGACAATCATCAAGTACACTGCTTGTATACCGATCAGTATGGCGAGGGATGCTGATATCCACCAAGGCCAAGGAAAAGTTTGTGGTAGCGGTGAATTGACAGGGAAATAGAAATAGACGATGTAATTAATTATTGTGAGAAATTCAAAACCGATAGCTACGACGCGATAATTACCACACCTCTGGTAGGCATCAGGACCATAAATGGCTTCAAGCGCTGCAGGACTCACGCTGAGTACATAATAATACAAGAATAATAGGGCAGAGAAAGTTAGCAGCGTAAGGTTCAACCATGCGATCATGTTGGCAACTCCTAGTCTTGTAGTTTACGTTAACTTACATTTCAACCGAACAGCATTTGCCCAAGTTAAATATTTTTGGTATGGATAGATTATAGGTGATCCCGTGGTGCGAATACTAACAAAAACCTCGGGCGCTTGGATTCCAGCCAATTCTATCAATTGCTCTATAAAGTTCTCATATCCAAACCCCATAATGTGTATAGTATGTCCTGGACACCGCACAACGGTGCTTTGACATTTCACCATGCGCAAGGTATAATCTACGCTTGCGGGTTCACCATTTACATAAAACCCAAACATTTTTTATGAATAGAAATATTGCCGCCCGATGGGCGGTTATGTAATCTCGATTTTTGGAGAATTTTCGATGGAAACGGATGTAGTTGCTACCCCAGAAACAAACCAACCGGAATCCCTAGCGGATATTAAAAGAAAAACCAAGTACAGCGGCACAGTGATTAAAACTACACTTGCAGGTGCACTGGTTGATATCGGCATGGATACTCCGGCTGTAATCCATATCTCGCAGCTTCAAAATGAACCTACCAATCGGGTTGAAGATGTAGTCACAATTGGCCAAACGGTTGATGTTTGGGTAAAGCGTGTTGAACCAAATCGGAATCGTATTGAACTAACCATGATAGAGCCTCTTGAACTTGAATGGCGCGAGATCAACAAAGGCATGACACTTAAAGGAAAAATCACACGCATTGAAAATTTTGGCGTCTTCGTAGATGTTGGTGCAGAGCGACCGGGTTTGGTTCACATCAGTGAGATCACGCATGACTATATCAAAACGCCAAACGAAGTTGTAAAAGAAGGCGAAGAGGTTGAAGTTCAAGTTTTAGACGTCAATCGGCGCCGGAAGCAGATAAAGCTCAGCATGAAAGCACTGGAAGTTAAACCTGCTCCAGAACCAAAACCCGCTAAACGGAAAAAAGCGGTTGTTGAAGAGGAACCGAGCGTCCCAGTGCCAACTGCCATGGAAATCGCATTCCGAGAAGCCATGGAACGTTCCGATAACAATGAAGAACAGCCACCAGTGCAAACGAAAACTAAATCAATAAAGAACACTGAAGAAATGGACGACATATTCAGTCGAACACTGCAGAATAAAGTTGAAGGCAGCAAGTAAATTTGAAATGTAACAACATTGGAATATCTGGCGCCCGGGTGACCACTGGTCAATTGGGCGCTTTTGAATTAAGCTCGATTGAGGGTAAAATGAAGCAGTACTCGTAAAAAGAACCTTCAATTAATCAACATACTATAGCGAGAGTATCCAAATTACGATGACTTCAGAGCAGAAACGAACGAATTTACCAGTCAATACTTTGATCACTGGTGGGGCAGGATTTATCGGCAGCCACCTAGCAGAGGCTCTGCTCTCCCAAGGGCATGAAGTAACGATCATCGACAACTTGTCCACCGGACGATTCGAGAATATCGCCCACTTAACGGACAATCCTAGCTTCCATTTTGCGATCGAATCGATCACCAGCGAAACCGTTATGGACCGCCTCATCAGCAAAAGCAACCTGATCTTTCATTTAGCAGCCGCCGTGGGAGTACAGCTGATTGTCCAAAAACCGGTCCACACCATCGAGACGAACATCATGGGAACTGAAGCCGTCCTAAGGACTGCACTGCGCTACCGGGTTAAAGTTCTCCTGGCATCATCGTCCGAGGTTTACGGCAAGGGGAATTCGATCCCATTCAGGGAAGATGACGATGTAGTATTAGGACCGACCAGCAGAAACCGTTGGGCATATGCTGCTTCAAAAATGGTGGATGAATTTCTGGCGCTTGCTTACTACCACGAATATGGTTTACCCGTAACAATTTTCCGCCTGTTTAATACTGTCGGCCCCCGGCAGACCGGGCGCTATGGAATGGTGATTCCGCGCTTCGTGAAGCAAGCTCTCCAGAAAGAGCCTTTAACTGTCTACGGAGACGGTCAGCAATCGCGCTGTTTTTTACATGTGCAAGATGCAGTTGCCGCGATCCAAAGCCTGGCAGATAAACCCGCGGCAGAAGGACAGGTTTATAACATCGGCTCTCAGGAAGAAATCACAATCCAAGGATTGGCGGAAGCAGTTTTGGAACAGATTACGCGTTTAGATAAAAGGGCTTACACAATCGAACAAATCCCCATCAAATATATTCCCTATGACGAAGCATATACAAAAGATTTCGATGATATGCGCCGACGAGTTCCTGATATCTCCAAAATCCAGAAAATATCCGAATGGAGTCCTAAATATGGTCTATCTAAAATTCTCACGGATGTGATTGCCGAGAATTTATAATACCTTTTTGAATCAAAAATAGCGCCGGTGCTAGATACCGGCGCTATTCTTTACAAAATCTGATTACGCTTCTCGGAATTCTCCTTCAACTACTTCGCCATCATCTTCAGGCATCGGAGTTTCTGGCGCATGCCCGTTTCCTCCAGGGCTGAAATCGCTGGCCGGCTGCTCGGACTGTGCATAGAGCTGCTGACTTAGCGCATGCAAGGCGTTCTGTAAATCATCACTTAGTGATTTGATATTGTTGATATCATCACCCTTGGCAGATTCACGCAGCGCAGTGATCTTCGCCTCGATTTTCTGGCGTTCAGCCGCGGGCACTTTATCACCCAGCTCTTTAAGAGTTTTCTCAGTCTGGTAAGCCAGACTATCGGCCGTATTCCGGGCTTCAATCAACTCTCGGCGTTTGCGATCATCGGCCTCATGGGCTCGAGCTTCGTCAATCATGGAATCAATTTCGGACTGATCCAGGTTGGTGGAGGCAGTAATCGTCACCTTTTGTTCTTTGCCGGTGGCCTTATCCTGGGCTTTTACGTTGATGATCCCATTCGCATCAATATCAAACGTCACCTCAACCTGAGGGATACCGCGTGGCGCAGGTGGAATACCTTCCAATCGGAACCGGCCCAAGGTCATGTTATCTGTTGCCATCGGGCGCTCACCCTGTAGCACATGTATATCTACCGCAGTTTGGTTGTCATCTGCTGTAGAGAATACCTCGCTCTTTTTGACAGGGACGGTCGTGTTGCGCTCGATAAGCGCAGTCATCACTCCACCAAGGGTCTCAACACCTAAGGATAGTGGTGTAACGTCCAGGAGAAGCACATCTTTTACTTCACCACCTAATACACCGGCTTGGATTGCAGCACCCACTGCAACAACCTCGTCAGGGTTAACGCCCTTATGGGGTTCTTTGTTAGTAAATGAGCGTACCAATTCCTGCACCATCGGCATTCTGGTCGCTCCACCGACGAGGACAATCTCGTCAATATTTTCCGCGCTTAGCTTCGCATCTTTCATTGCCGCGTTGAACGGTCCGCGCAGACGCTGGACTAAGTTTTCACTGAGCTGTTCGAATTTCGAGCGTGAAAGTTTTATCTGAAGATGCTTTGGACCAGAAGAATCGGCCGTGATGTAAGGCAGATTAATCTCGGTTTCTAAAACACTCGAAAGCTCTATCTTTGCTTTCTCAGCGGCCTCTCGCAAACGCTGCAAGGCTTGACGATCGTTGCGCAGGTCGATGCCTTGCTCGCGTTTGTACTCATCCGCGAGCCAATTGACGATGATCTCATCCCAATCGTCGCCGCCAAGATGGGTATCACCATTTGTCGCCCGCACCTCTACAACTCCGTCCCCAACATCTAAGACACTCACATCAAATGTTCCCCCACCTAGGTCAAACACTAAGATGGTTTCATTTTCTTTTTTATCAAGACCGTAGGAAAGAGCCGCTGCGGTAGGCTCATTGATTATCCGCAACACATCTAATCCAGCAATCTTACCGGCATCCTTTGTCGCCTGGCGCTGACTATCGTTGAAATATGCCGGAACCGTGATCACTGCTTGGTTGATGGTTTCGCCCAAATAGGCTTCTGCATCTGCTTTCATCTTTCCCAGGATCATAGCTGAGATCTCTTGTGGGCTATATTCACGATTGGTAATCGGTAATTTCACCCGTGCGTCACCTGCAGATCCTTCAACAACTTGATAAGGGACCATTTTTCTTTCAGTCTCAACCTCATCATAACGTCGACCCATAAACCGTTTAATTGAATAAACAGTATTGTCGGGATTCACAACCGCCTGGCGTTTGGCTGTCTGCCCCACAAGTCGTTCCCGATTATTGTTGAATGCAACAACAGATGGGAGCAAGCGCGAACCTTCTGCGGTTGGAATGACCGTTGGGTCACCGCCTTCTATTACAGCAACAACGCTGTTTGTTGTTCCGAGATCGATACCAATGATTTTTGCCATTTTTCACCTCTCACTAAAGCTAATTTTTCACTACTTAAGCTTAATCGGAGATTGCAAGAACAACGTTAACAGTGTATAGGATATATATCAACATTATTGGTTCCCAATTAGTAGCCATTATGGCACGTGGACAATAATGGTCAAAAGCGAGTGCATTCCCATTTTTTGGTTCAGTTTTAAGTAAAAGTGGGACACAACTATTCTATTTAGGGAATTTTCTTATTCAATGTGGGATGGTTTTTGCTAACCGGAAATATGTTAAAAAAATGAAATGCCGGATATAGCGACAGCCCCATACACGATAAGAGGACTGAGCATATTGAATTTTTTAACATTAAATATTATTCTTCTCTATTACGTTAAAAAATACCCCCAGAGGTTAGGCATATACGGGGGGTGTGGTGGTGCCCTACCCAAACACTGGGGGGTAGAGTAAAATTCAAATATATTTTAGCTTTAAGCATAATTCAGCGAATTCTTTAACAATCGGTTATCTTAAATTTTTGTTTTTTTTTAGGATATCGTAGGGTTGACGTATTGCAGTTTTACTAGGTTATCTGCTAAAATAGTGACAGTTGCGAGGCGTGAATAAAGACCGCAAATGTCCAGGGGGATAGCAGTTCTCTATATCTGATCGAAAAATCGGTTAGTAATAGAACTTATCGTAAGCATCAGCCAACCGGAATCAGCGTTGGTGATAGGATTTTTGCGCCCGATTATTTGATCGCCCGCAATTTCGATTGAGGAGGAGTTTATCTATGAATGCTGAGCAAGCGTGGCGGGCTACGCTCGGTCAATTACAGATGGAGATGCCTAAAGCTGCCTTTGATACTTGGGTTGCGGGTACGGAATTTATCACATATGAAGACGGGAGCTTTATCATCGGTGTGCAGAATGCCTATGCGCGCGATTGGTTAGAATCCCGATTGGCAAGCACAGTCAAACGCAAACTGAACGGTTTAATGAACCGGACAATTGCAGTGAGGTTTGTCGTCTGGCAAAATCCACCTGAATCCGAATTGCCTACCCCTCGGATTGATCTTCTTCACGAACAAAACGAGCAGGATTCACAGCCATCAAATAATCTAACAATTAATCAGAAATACACCTTTGATAATTTCGTTGTTGGTACCAGCAACCGTTTGGCTCATGCCGCCTCAATTGCCGTTGCCGAGAACCCAGCGCACTCATATAACCCGTTATTTCTCTATGGAGGCGTTGGACTTGGGAAAACGCATCTTCTGCACGCAATCGGTAATGCGTGTTCGGAAAATGGTCTTAACGTCCTATATGTATCGTCCGAAGAATTCACCAATGACCTAATTAACGCAATTCGCACCCACAAAACTCAGGCTTTCCGCGAGAAGTACCGCCGTACTGATGTGCTGCTAATTGATGATATCCAATTTATCGCTGGTAAGGAATCGACTCAGGAGGAGTTCTTCCACACTTTCAATACTCTGCACGGTCAAGACAAACAACTGGTCATCTCATCCGACAGACCCCCAAAAGCCATGGGCACTCTGGAGGAGCGCCTTCGCTCCCGCTTTGAATGGGGCCTTGCCGCTGATATCCAACCACCTGATTTTGAGACCCGCGTAGCTATCCTGCGCTCGAAGGCTTTGCGCGTCGGCAGTGATATAACGGATGAAATATTAGAACTCATTGCCCGTCGAGTTCAATCAAACATCCGCGAATTGGAGGGCGCCCTAACACGTATTGCGGCGTTCTCCCAAATTAGTGCCATGCCGCTTTCCCCCCAGCTGGTCGAGTCTCTGTTGGCAGATTTGCTACCCCGGCGCGCAGACATTCAAACTGATGATGTAATCGCTTTAGTCGCCCGAGAATATGGATTGGGGACAGACCGTTTACTGGGCAGGGAACGAACCAAGGATGTTGCCCTCCCAAGACAAGTAGCCATGTATTTACTGCGTGAAGAAGCTAATATATCTTTGCCGAAAATCGGCGAAGCCCTGGGAGGACGGGATCACACTACAGTTATGTATGCTTGCGATCGAGTAGCCGATTTACTCGAAACAGATGACCGCTTCCGCCGACAGGTCGTTGAAATCAGACAGAGAATATATGGGCAATCCGGATAAAGCACATCATTTGCTCTCATACAGAAAATGCCTCCGCAGAAAAATCGGAGGCATTTTCCATTATTCGTTGCAGTCTGAGTATCAGTCAATCCGCATCGTGATCAGGGCGCCGGCGCCACCATTGTGGGTCTGGTGGTGGTAATGGCGTAGTAATGGATTTTTCCGGGAAGGGGTCAATATCCACCAAGTTAGCGTAGATATACCTACCAATTACCCTGGCAGTGGCAATCGTTGGTGCCGCCAATAAGATACCGAGAAAACCTGCCAGCAAAGCACCAGCAAAGATTCCCAGAATGACCACCAATGGAGGCAGGTGGACACGGCGGCCAATAATCCTCGGCAGCAAGTAATTGAGATCAAATTGCTGGAAGATAATGTGCATGCCAATCACTATCAGCATAAATATCCAGTTTGGGAGTGGTAGCCATGTGGAACCAATAAATAAGGCCAAGATGGATGCAATTACCAACCAAATCGCATGACCGAGAGTTGGCAGGAACTCTAATATCCCAGCAAGAAAACCCATCGCAAGAGCAAAGGGTAAGCCAATAATGAAACCAACCAGCGTAAAAATGGTTGAAACAACGATAGCCAGGACAATCTGCCCCCGGAAAAAAGCGGACCAGATCTCGCTGATCGTCAGCCGTAATTGTGTGTAATCCGGCAGGTATATAGGTGGGACCAATCCTTCAATCCATTCCCGCAATGCATGCCCGTCTTTGATCAAGTAGAAGGCAACCACCACTACAAATACAACCCATACCAGTGATGAAATCACTTCGACTGCGTAGCCTAACGTTTGCCCAAAAAATGGTTCGCTAAGACTTCTTAATGAGCCCAAGACCTGCTGGGAAAGTTCATCAATATTGATGCTTTGACCCAGAATTTCATATTCTGTGATGCGAATTGTCTCGAATTGAGAAAAGATGCGCTCGATATCGACATTTAAGCTGCTGATCTGAGCTACCAACGAGGGGGTGATCAACATGAAAATCCCAATAAGAATGACTGCTAACAGTGTAAAAGCAAGGAATGTCGCTAGACCTCGATGGAGCTTGAAACGATTTTGCAGCAGATTTGCTACCGGTGAGAGAATATAAGCGATGATTACTGCCAGGATAAGCGGTGCAATCGCTTCGCGAAACTGGTACAACAAAAAAATGGTTAACCCCAAAAGGATGACCACCACCATCAATTTCGTTTGTTGAGACCAGCTGGGTCGTTGGGATTCTATGGTCATAGGATCATTCTAGCGGTATCTCATAAAAATTGCAACCCGAGCAATAATTTTCTTTCCCGTTGGATGCGAAGGTTTAAAATAATTATGCCACCATAGTTAAATGTGGTGACATAAATGAGAACCTTTCTGGAACTGTGAGAATTACCTGGCAAGCTCAGATTTCCACTTCTAACAAGTGAAATCCCGTTGTATCACCAGCGTAAACCGTTTATGGCAGCGCGATTGCCAAAATCACTAAGATTGTGATGAATGTTCCTGCCAATATTCCGATACGTTTGAGGTCTTTAATCACATAAGAATAATCTGGATTGAAGTCGCCATTATCGACCGCTTTCGCATTTCCCAGATTGGTATTCCCAGTGGACTTTTGCCTTTTTGCTTGTCTTTTTTTACTTTTGCTCATTGAGCACTCCTCGATTAAACATGATCCTTACCAGTTGGCAATTTTATCTGCTTATCTAGATTTAGGCAACCAGCAAATTAACTGCCGCCCTGTAATCTACCTATTACAACAATCCGCTGGTCGTCAATCAGGTAAGGATAGCACGATATCAGCGTAACAGTCGGCTGTTCTGTTTGATCCATGACTTCTACTGCGGTCGGTTCGACCACTTTATTGTCGACAACAACATAATTATAAGCGCGCTGGTTGGTAAACAGAGTAATTTGATCGCCGGGTTTGAGCTGATCTAAATCGCGGAAAATCTCACCAAAAATATCGTTATGTGCGGAGAGCACAATATTGCCATCATCACCCGGGTTGACCGACCCAACATATTGCCCAACACCTTTTTTCAACTGTTCCCATCCATCCCCACGAACGACTGGGGCATCAACTCCAATTTCTGGGATTTGGATGCGGGTCGCCTGCTCGGGTCCCGGAGTTGGTACAGGGATCTCCGCCAGCGACTGCACAAACGGGCGAAGGTGCTCTGGAATCTCAGCCTCATTGGGGCGCGTACCGCCCGCCAGATTGGGAGGTGTGTGACCCGATGGAAGAACGACAGCAACAATCAATGGCGTTGGGGTCAACGTCGGTTGTTCAAGAGCTGCGGCAACCTCCTGATTCAGTTCGCGTACCAGATTAACACCATTAAAAAGGATAAATAGAAATCCGACAATTGCCGCTACTTCCACGAGCAGCAAGAAACTATCCAATATTCTACGCGTGAGGGAGCGCCGCGATGTGCCAATTTCGGGCGCCAATTTCTCATCATCCGGCAGCATCGTGCTGTGCAGGTCATCCAAAGAACCTTCAGCGTCTGGTGCAACAATCACACGCCGACCAGTTTTCCGATAACGTTCTAAGCGTTTATCGCGCGCAGCGCGTCTTTTCTCGACCAGCATCCAACGCAGCTCGTCAACGGAATAATCTTCCAAGGATTTCTTCTTCGCCACGCAGAAAATTATACCTTATCCACCTTTATCCTTTGTCAATCCGAACTCCAGCCCTACAAGTTATCAGACCAAAATTAAGAGTAATACAAATAGCTAATCCTTGCACACGATAATTTATTGTCAGGACAATCTAAGCATGGCATAATGCCATTTACTGCGATACTAACGATGACAGTGGAAATACTAAATATTAAAACTGATTGTGGTTAATCGACCTTAAATGAAAAATGGGGAAAGTCAGGTGATATTTAGCCAAATTCACTCAATGAAGCAGAGAAGTGAGGTGTACATATGTTAATTCATTCCGCAAACCAATTATTGACCCTTGCCGGAAGCCCGCAGCGAGGGTTAGACCTAGGCAATTTGGGCATTATCCCAGACGGCAGTATCCTGGTCCGAGATGGGGAAATCAAAGAAGTCAGTATTAGCCCAGCGCTTATGGCCAAGTACCCTGCTGAGCCGCGGTTCGATACCTCGGGGAAAGTCGTTATGCCGGGCTTTGTCGATCCACATACGCATGCGTTATGGGTGGGTGACCGGTCAGCCGAGTTCGAAATGCGCATCCAGGGCAGATCATACCTAGAAATCCTCGCTACTGGAGGCGGAATCCTCTCTACTGTTCAAGCCACACGGCAGGCCTCCTTGGAACAAATGATTGCTGAGACACGTCCAAGATTGGATGTAATGTTCGCCCACGGCACAACGACTGCTGAAGTAAAAAGCGGCTATGGTTTGGAGATAATATCTGAACTGCGGATGCTGGATGCGATTATGGCACTGAATGAAGAAGGTCCTATTGAATTGGCGAGCACGTTTCTCGGGGCACATGCAATAGCCCCGGAATTCGCTCACGATGCTGATGGATATACTGATCTAATCTGCACAGAAATGCTGCCAAAGCTGCTTGCCTGGAAAGAAGAGCTGTACCCACAAAAATCGAAACCATTCGTTGACGTGTTTTGTGAAACCGGTGCATTTAGCCTAGAACAATCCCGGCGCATTTTAACCACCGCAAGCGAACTGGGTTTTCCACTGAAAATTCACGCGGATGAATTTGATAATCTGGGTGGTGCCAGCCTGGCAGCAGATTTAAATGCAACCTCTGCCGATCACCTGGTAGCGACCTCACCGGAGGATATCACCCGCCTTGCCGAAAGTAATACAGTCGCCGTCGCCTTGCCCTGCACGCCCTTCGGCTTGGCAGAAACACATTACACCCCTGCCCAGGCAATCCTCAAGGCAGGCGGATTGTTAGCACTTGCTACAGACCTCAACCCCGGTACAGCGTGGTGTGAGAATATGCAGTTCGCAATCGCGCTGGCGTGTCGTTATCTCCGGTTAACTCCTGCCCAGGCGATTGCCGCTGCAACCCTAAACGCGGCGGCAGCTATAGGTCGCGCTGATCAGATTGGTTCGTTGGAGGCAGGTAAACAAGCCGATATCCTAATCCTGGATATCCCGGATTACCGTCATTTAGGCTACCGTTTTGGTACAAATCTTGTACAAACTGTGATCAAACAAGGGCAAGTCCATCACGTATCTTAAGCTTGATTTTACGACTGGAATAGATATTCAATACAATGATCGATTTAACACTTCAGCTGGCATTTGTGCTAATCGGAATAATACTGCTGTGGGTCCTCATCCGATGGGTTATGCGTATCACCGCGAAAATCATCTCATGGGGGTGCAGCTTGGCGATTCTGGTCGGTGTACTATACGTGATTTACATGTATTTCTCCGGCGCTTAGCCATCCCCACAATGAATTATTTTGGGATAGCCTCTCAACTTCCATCCCCAACAAAGTCAATCCCATATTAGAATTAGTCTATGCTGACACTGGAGCAAGCGCGCAGCTGGTATCCGGATGGTGATCCAGTCCATAATTTTGCACATGTAAAGCGTGTATACCATTTAGCCGATCAACTGGCAATTGCCGAAGGAGCTGATCTCGAAATAGTTCGTGCCGCTGCGCTGCTGCATGACGCCCACCCGCCAAGCGCTAACGATGCCTCCCAACGGAAGGAACACCATCAAAGTGCGGCGGTATTTGCCCGCGGGTTGCTGTCAGAGCAAGGCTGGTCCACGGAACGTATAAATGCAGTTGAACATGCCATCCTCGCTCACCGCTACCGTGATGAACAATCTGAACCGCTTACACTTGAAGCACAAGTACTATTCGACGCTGATAAACTTGATGCTATTGGGGCGGTGGGCGTCGCCCGGGCGATCGCATTCTGCGTGATGGCAGGCGAGCCATTCTACGATACGCCCTCTGCTCATTTCATACAGACGGGCGATACATTGCCCACGGAAGCCCACAGCGCTTACCATGAGTACACTTTCAAGCTGCGGAAAATTATGGAGCATCTATACACCGAGACAGGGCGCAAACTTGCAGGAAAACGGCACGAATTGATGACAGCATACTTCCAACAGCTCCAAGCAGAAATGGAGGGCGCACTCTAGTTAACACCAAGTCTGGCGATAGATCCATCTAGTCCGCAGGATGAGCGAGCAAAGTGTGCCATTATCTACTTCCAAACCCGCAATTATGGATAACCTTACCCTGATAAGCATATTAAGCACAACAAACGAATGTAGAGATATCCCTTATGTCAAATCCACCCACGATTGAATTCATTGAAACCCTAGCAAAACAAGCCGGCGAAATCCTGCGATCTGGTTATGGAAAACAGCACGATATCGACCACAAAGGCGCTATCGACCTAGTGACAGAGATCGACTACCTCTCAGAATCCTTTATCCTACAGGAACTGCGTGCGGCTTTCCCCGAACACCAAGTGGTCTCTGAAGAGAGCGGGGCGCAGATGGGTTCCGATTGCTGCTTATGGTATATCGATCCCCTGGACGGAACGGTCAATTATGCCCATAACATCCCCATTTTCTCAGTATCCATCGCTTACCAAGAAGGTGGTGAAATGCAGTTAGGAGCAGTTTGCGACCCAATGCGGCAGGAATGCTTCAGTGCTGAACGCGGTAAAGGTGCCTGGTTAAACGGCGAACCCATCCATGTCTCCCAACAAACAAAGTTGGATCAAAGCCTGCTGGTTACAGGTTTTTCGTACGATATCAGAACCAGGAAAGAGAACAACCTGGATAATTACGCCCGCTTGGCGCTCAACTCGCAAGGGGTCCGGCGCTTGGGCTCAGCCGCACTGGATTTGTGCTACGTAGCAGCCGGTCGCTTCGACGCTTTCTGGGAGCTCAGTCTCAGCACATGGGATATTGCGGCTGGCAGTTTGATCGTGGAGCAAGCCGGGGGGATCGTTACTAATGCCCGGGGTGAGCCCGATTACATCGCCTCCCCGCAATCCATCTTGGCCGCCAACCCTCATATCCACCAGCAGCTGCAGAAAATGCTGAACACATAAAATATAACCCTTGGCAGGAAGCGTAAACCATCCCCGCCGCGCGGAGAAATCGTCAGTTATGTTGTTTATTCGTTATTGGGGTATTGCTGGTTTGCCGGGGGTTTTCCAGCACTCGCTTGGCGCAACTGCTGCTCAAACGCTCTCAGATCGACGCGCGATGTCATATCCAGGCTGAGGGGTGTTACTGAAACGACGCGTTCGGTAACGATAGCATGCATATCGGTGCCTGGGGCTATCCCTCCCATATCCAACCTGCGCCGGTAACCGATACCCCCTGGCACAGTCCAATCACGCTGTAAATCCGTAATTGGTTCGAAGTAATTTTCCATCGCTAGGCGCGTCATCTGCCATGGTGTATCCATATCAGCATCGGCGGGGATCTCAAGCTTCAAAACATGAACGTCTGGCGGTAATGGATGGGTCAACAAAAGACTCGCAAATTTTTTCGTGATATGTGCTGCGCAGGAGAAGTTGATCTCATCCGAATAGGATAGGTGGTGTTCTTCAGCTGTTTCCAGGGAAACTGCCAAGGCAGGGATGCCCATGGCCGCCCCCTGCAGAGCGGCTCCGACAGTACCGGAAGCCGTTATCCCCTCCCCGATGTTCTCACCATAATTGATCCCTGACACTATCAAATCCGGTCTTTGGGAGGTGATTTCCAGCACACCGTGCATGACCGCTTGCGCTGGCGAGCCTCCAACAGAATAAACCTGCCACTCTTTACCGTTTACTTTTACGGTTTCGATGCGGATGGTGCCATCTGAAGTGCTTGGCAAGCTGCGCCCAGCGCCCGAGAATTGGTCGCGGGGTGCCACAACCTGGACAAAACCGATTTCAGATAGGGCACCGGCAGCTGCCCACAACCCTGGCGAGCGGATGCCGTCATCATTGGTTAATAAAATCTGCTTTTTTTCTGATTCCACTACTTGATAACCTTTATAAATTTGAGCTGCCACTGGACTACATATTAAAAAGGAGCGGAGTACTCCGCTCCCCACATTGGCGCCCCCGGTGCGACTCGAACGCACGGCCCCTTACTCCGCAAGCAAGTGCTCTAATCCACTGAGCTACGGGGGCAAATTTCCTAGTGCAAGCATAAGCTTGCGAGCATGATTTTAAACCATATCCCACGCCCGGTCAAGTGGACCGTATTAGTCCACCTAAAATGTTACCAAGAGGACCACCATCCGGTGAGGGACCATATTTTCAATCTACTAAAGATAAATTTCTGCGGATGTTAGATTAAAGTCGGAGTTATTAAAGTTCACCCCGATAGGCCCGGTCGAGGAATTCGAGAGTATGCATAACCAGAATGGAGGGTCCGTCATTATTAAGATGCGTACGAAGCTGCACCAAGCAGCCGATATTCCCACTGACGACTACTTCTACGCCGGTATCATGGATTAGTTGAGCTTTACGCCGACCTAGTTCACGCGCAGTTTCCGGCTGCTCAATGTTGTACGTCCCCGCTGAACCACAGCACAGCTCTGATTCCGGCAGCCTAACCAAGTTTACACCAGGGATTTGCCTGAGCAGGTTCCGTGGTTGTATCTTCACCCCTTGGGCATGCGCGAGGTGGCAGGCATCATGGTAGGCAATATTCATTGCGCGCGACAGTTCAGGTGGTGGCTTAATCCCAAGCTGGTCCAGGAAGACGCACACATCCATCACATTTGATGAGAACTCCCAGGCAGCCTCTTCATGAGTAGTTCCGGCAAATACGAGCGGATAATCCTGCATGCCGGACCCGCATCCCGCTGCATTGGTGATGATGGCATCCACTGTGTGAGGAAATGCCTGGATATTCACTAAGGCTTGTGAGCGGGCCAATGCCAACTCCCCACTATGTAAGGCAAGTGCGCCACAGCAACCCTGCCCCTCGGGAATGATGGTCTCAACCCCGTTAGCGGCCAGCACCCGGATAGTAGCCCAATTTATCTCTGGCCACAATACCTGCTGGACGCAGCCTGTCAAGAGTGCCACGCGAGCTTGCTGGGCACCTTTCGCAGGATATAGATTTGGTAGAGTTCGGGTATATGGTAGTTCAGCTGGTAAAAGCGCCAGCATATCCCGGAATGGTTGCGGTAATGCGTTTCTAAAACTCTTGACACGCTTACCTGCCTGCGCTGCCCGGCGAAATCGCGTTGGGTATGGTAGGGTATCTAAAACCAGCTTGCGGGAGCTGTTCTCGATGAACGACCGGCTGCGCTTCTCTTCTACGAATGAACGGAATGGCATCAACAACTCGCCATATGGTACTCCAGACGGGCAAGCAGTCACGCAGCTAAAGCATCCCAAACAGCGATCAATATAAGGAAGCGCATGATCAAGCGCCAGTTCACCTTCCAAAACAGACTTCATCAGGATAATACGGCCGCGCGGCGAGTCCATCTCCTCATTCATCACCTGATAGGTTGGACAGGTCGGCAAGCAAAAGCCGCAGTGTACACATTTTTCTACTGCGCCTGCCATAGCAACCCCTAATGCGCCGAATTCGTTGATGGGAATGGTGTGCTGCATTGCATGTCCGCCTTGCCTGAGCTTGTTTTTACATCAAGACCTCGGCCACTTAGCCAAGTTGGAAAACTTGTCACCCGGGTCAAGGGCGCGTTTAATACGCTGTGCAAATTCTCCTGGTTCCCATGCGCCTAATACAGTGCGCTGAGCTGGCCCCCATATCAAGAGGCCTGCCAAATTATGGGTTTTCAACAAACTATCCAAACGATCCAACTCGGCGTCCCAAGAAATCCATAATACATTTCCCGCGCAGCTGTAGCGCCTTGAATGTCTGCACTCAACAAGCTCCTTTTCCAGCTGAGCGGCATTCTTCGGCGTCAGTGGTACTTTTACCAGTGTATTATTGGGAGATGTCCATAAAAACTCGCCAGTTGAGTGCCAAAATTCTTTTTCGCTCGCCGCGTTCAGTTCCTGGATCTCTGCTCCGCTTAGGGATTCGGACAAGCGGATACGCTGCTGCTCTAGTGCATCGGGCGCTCCCCCAAGTTGAATCCAGAGCGTGCATGTTCGTAACCCCGGCTCGAGGTCTAGCTTGATGATTTCAAGCGGTGAGAGAGTAAGCTGCACCATAGCTGCAGCTGCCTGATCGTACGTTGGAAAACTGGCACCAACTGTTATTGTACTTTTTGGGACAGGGAAGACTTTAAAAGTCAATTCTATCAAACATCCGTACATACCCAAGCTGCCAACCATCAATTTTGGCAGATCGAATCCGGCGGCGTTTTTTACCACCCGCCCACCACCGCTTGCTAGCTCACCTTTCCAATTGATAAACTTGACACCTAACAGAAAATCGCGCACGCCCCCAAAACGATATCGGCCCGAACCATTCAATCCGCTCGCCACAGTTCCGCCAATAGTTGCCCCAGTATTCACGAGCAGGGGATCGAACGGCAGATACTGTCCGTTCGCCTTCAGCACATCGGTGACAGTAGCAACAGGGGTACCCGCCAGAACTGTGATAGTAAATTCATCTGGTTCGTAATCCGTTATCCCCGCAAAATTGGTTAAATCCAGACAAGCAAATCCTTCTGGGATTGCCGCGAGGGCGGTCTTTGTGCCAGCACCATGAAAAACCAGCTTTGCAGAATTGCGCACCTTCTGTTGGAGTTCAGCAAGGTCTTGGGGCTTTATGCAACGGTCATGCTCAGTCTGGGACATTGATAGTCTCAAGATGGGAACATCTTTCCCTGGTTGGATAGTCCATGAGGGTCTACACTTCGGTGAATGTCATGCAGCACGTCCAAATCTACTTCACTGAACATCACCGGCATGTAGGCACGTTTTTCCATCCCAATACCGTGTTCGCCGGTGATCGATCCCTCAAAGTCGACGCACAATTGGAGGATGTCACCCGCTAGCTGTTCAGCCTTATCGAGAGCACCCGGAGTACGGCCATCAAACAAGATCAATGGGTGCAGGTTTCCATCCCCGGCGTGGAATACATTAGCTACCAGAAGCTCGTATTTCCCTCCTAATCGCTGGATTTCCAGCAACGCCTCACTCAATCGGCTGCGCGGCACAACCCCATCCTGCACAATGTAATCCGGGCTAAGCCTGCCGACGGCTGAGAAAGCGCTCTTGCGGCCCTTCCAAATCTGCAGGCGCTCTGCTGCGTCCTGTGCGACAACCACCTGGTAGGCTTCCGAGGCATGGATGATACGCATCAGCTCGACAAAGTCATGCGCGACGCTCGCCGCTTCCCCATCCAGCTCAACGATTAATAACCCTTCACAATCCAACGGGTAACCAGCCTGTACTGCGGCTTCAGCCGCCTGGATGGCCAGGTTGTCCATGATCTCCAACGCAGCGGGGACTAATCCCGAGGCGACGATCTCAGATACAACCTCGCCGGCAGCAGCTAAGGAGTGGTAAGCCGCCAGCACGGTCTGGGAAGCTTCCGGTTTGGGAAGCAAGCGCAGCGTGGCTTGCAAAGCGACACCGAAGAGTCCTTCCGAACCGACATACAACCCCACAAAATCCGGCCCGATGCTTTCAACACTTTCGTCTCCCAGATCCACAACTTCTCCATCCGGCAAGACGACCCGCAAGCTTAATATGTGGTTGCTGGTCATGCCATATTTCAAACAATGCGCGCCACCCGAATTAAACGCTATGTTCCCACCTATTGTGCAGATGGGTTGACTGGAAGGGTCGGGGGCGTAATGCAAACCATAGGGTGCGGCAGCTTTGCTCACCTCTAGATTAATCACTCCTGTCTCAACAATCGCGAACCGTTCTTCAGGATCGATCTTGATGATCCGGTTCAGACGGTTCAAAGCGATCACTACGCCACCGGGTACAGGTAGAGAACCACCCGAAAGACTGGTGCCCGATCCGCGCGCAACGAAAGGTACACCGAGTCCATGGCATATGCGCACGGTTTCGATCACCTCATCCTGAGTCTCCGCTAAGACGACAGCTACCGGTCGTTCCCGGTAGGAAGTCAATGCATCCGATTCATATGGCGCCAACTGGGCTGGATTGGTGAGCAGCCGTTCGGCAGGATAAATCGCACTCAACCTTTCGCGCAGTTTATCCATTTTCATACTGCGCTCCGGGTTTAAGAGTGGCATCCTCGGTGGCGACCCGGATTTGGATATCCCGCAATCCCCGATAAGTTTGGATCCGAAGCGTCACTTCGTAGCCAAAATATCGCGCCACTTCAACTGATGCATATGCTTCTCCCAACATCTTATTGAGTCCGCTGAGCGCGCCCTCCAGCCATTCAAGATCAGCCAATGTTGGGGCATGCAAGTCCGGTCCGGGAGCACCGACACGCGTTATCACCGGGTATGCAGCCTCATTAGCGATTGGCCAGCTATTCTCTTTGATTGTTGCGGCATCTTCTTCCGCCAGGTAGTGGATCGGGTCAAAAGAGAGCGCCAACCAACTGATCTGGTCAAAGCCGTCCAGAGGGGTGCGGGCGTCGTAAACACGCTGGATATCACCCCGGCTGTCATAGATGGAAAGACCAAACGCTTGCCCGGCAGAGCCCATTACGACGACAACACGGCTTTGTACACTTGTTGGATAACTGATCTCGATTGGAAGGTCTGAATTGAAGCTTTGCCAAGGGGAAAGTCGAAAAAAATCGGCTGCCAACCTGAATAGTGAGCCTAAGAGCTGGTTGGATACACCAGGTACAGCAGTCAAACTGGGGGAGTTAAAAAACACATCATTCATGGTACGCCGGGATGATATTCTATTAATTATGTTTTATTACATGTTGAACCTATCAATATCTGCGTCATATTAAGCTGGCCGGCAGGGAACATGGCCACAATCTGTATAAGATTATACATCGCTTGGGGATTGGAGCTCACCGTCTCAAGCACTTGCTAACGATGATCCCTCACTGTCTAAAGTAGTGGAATCCTTTCCCCAGCATAATCGCGTCAATGAAACGCCGCATCTGCTCATAATGCGAGCCCTTCCAGTATATCTGATCGCAATCTGGGCAGCGGTGAAAATCAAAGAAATAGCGTTTCGTGAGTGGTTCAAGACGGTCCAAAACCTGCTCCTTACTCACTTCTTCCAGCGATCCATTGCAGTGCATGCAGCGGCTGAAAGGCACTACCCGTGAATACAAATTATAGCGGGTTGCCACTTCACGGAGCTGTTCACGCGGCATTTTGCTTCTCATCCAATAGCCCTGTTCGATAATACTGCGCATGAGTAGTCGACGATCCCGAGTGAGCAAGATGCGCCCATCTCGCGAAGCGATAGCCGCTAATTCGCCGTCTTCATAGTCATTGCGGTATTCGGCATCTACGCCCAACATGCGCAGATAGGCAGCTAATTGTCCTAGATGGTTATCTAGGACAAAGCGCATGGGTAGGTCCTGATCTCCAAGAAAGTCCCCCGGTTGGAAGGGATAGACCTGCACGAAGTCGCCATCCTGTACTAGGTACTTAAAACTAACCTGCACCTGATTCACCTCGATCCGCTTGATCTCAACATGCGGTACGCCTAAGGACTCGACCAGGTGTTTGACCGATTGGCGCCCTTGAAAAGCGCAAACGACATCCTGTGCTGCAGATCGAGCTGCTAAGAAAACCTCAAGCCCATTGTGAAATATAAATATGGCCTGCTTCACTGGTACTCCAATAGTTTATTCCATTCCAAGCTTTGGGCAGTGCGATACAGCCCGTGGTCATCTTGCACTACGTTGAACACCAAGTTAAGGAACACACTCTGGGCAATGTCCTGTACGTTTTTCAAAGGTATGATTTCATCATCAGTTCCATGGTAAATCACGACCGGTACCTGAATTGGCTGCCAAGATGCCTCCGCAAAGTCAGGCCAGATCAGCGCCGGGGCCAGCAGCACCAATTTTGCGAATTGTGCGGGTTTCTCACACCCTGCGAGCGCCGCCATCAGACCACCAAAACTGGATCCAACCAACGTCCAGCTATCCTGATCCCCGATAATCTTGTATAGTTTCTCCATACGCGCTTCCAAACTGCCGCGGAAATCCGGGATAAGCATCTCGGGGAAGCTCCCCCGCAGCAGTTGCGCTTTGAACCCCTGGCTGCTGCCTTCAAGCCCGTGGATGAACATCAACCTATTAGTCATGCTGCTCAATCTCTAATATTCGATACTAGGGGACAGTTCGACAACACAGTGCACATACCGATCCAATCATTGATCTCGTACTCAACCCGATCCCTCCAGGCCACTAATAGTATATCGATAGGGGCCACCAAACTGCATCTACCCAGTTAAATGCCCTAATTCTCCGCTTCCTCTGATCGTGAAATTAAATCGCTCAAACCAATCGTCATCCGGAAGAGTACCCAAACTCCGATGATAATCCAAAAGACGATTTGGACAGCCTGGGGTAGAATTGCGTACGCGGTCAGGATATTTGCATCCACAATTCGTAACAGTAGTAGAGCTCCAATCAAAGCGCCTGGTAGGTGTCGATGGGGAGATTACTACCAAAACCGCCACCCCGCCGACCTAACGATTTACACATCAGCCAATCCGCAACAAAGAGCAATTAACATCAGCCACAAACTACCTATAGACACGATTTCCTTACTGCCTTCCAGCCGTGTATCGGCGTCGGCTGTATGCGCTTGTTGGGCGTAGTCAATCCTGTTCACAATCTATAGTATGACCTACTGTGCATACTTGTAGGTTATCGTAGAAGATGGCGAGTAAACACATCCAACTCATCCAAACCTTTGTCGGGTAATGGCACCAAAACAACCGTATTAGCGCCTGCCTCGACGAGACGACGAATAGCTAGTAGCCACTCTTCAGGCGTGCCGGTAATGGCCAATTGGTCAATCCAGGCGTCTGGTAGCGCTTCTTCAAGCCGCTCATGGCCCTCGTTTTTCATATATTCATGGACTTGGGGCAAGATACCCATCGGGGCAATCTGCGCGTCAATTCCACTGGAAGCTATAGCTGATGCGATTAAAGGGCGCAATTGTTGACGAGCTGTGGCTGTCGGTGAGTCAGCGCAGGTTAGGGCAAAAACCGTCAAACGGTGTTCGCGGTCAAAGCCAGCTTCCCGTACCCCTCTTGCGATTTGTTCCCGGGCCCACGATACGTATGCTGGAGCCGCAAATTCGGCCAAGATTGTGCCATCAGCCACTCGACCGGACAGAGCCAATGATTTTGGACCTCTTACCCCCAGCGCAATTGGGGGAATTTGATCAGGAGGATGCACGAGTTCAACCTGGTTTAGCTGAACTTGAGTTCCATTGAACGTTAGCCGCTCCCCGGTGAGCATCTCCCTGATAGTGACAGTCACTTCCTCCAGTGCCTTGAGCTGCGATTTAGGAAAGGCGCCAATCTGACGCATCCAACCAGCCATTCCATGACCAAGTCCGGGTAAGAAGCGGCCAGGATAGAGTCGAGCCAATGTGGCAATTTCCATCGCCGTAAAGACTGGGTTTCGAACAACAGCTGGCATAATGCCCACCCCCACTTTGATCGAGTCTGTACAGGCCAGGGCAGTTGCAGCTGAGGCGATCCCACTGGCATAAAAACAGTCTTCAACTACCCAGAGTTCATCAAAGCCGGCTTCTTCGGCCCGACGAGCAAAACTCGGCAGTTTTTCAGGGGCATGTTCACGTCTAAACATAATCCCCAGGTTGTACTCTTTTCTATTGTTCATTAATGTTATCCCTTTTCATTAAGTTTCGATTTTTTTGGTAAGAACTAAATCTTTTATGCTGCGTTGACTCTAGCAACAATCAAGGGGGGTATTGTCCTTAGACCTCAGATAATAGCATGCACCATCGCGGTAGGACTGCCAGTTGCCCAACAGCCCCCGCACAGATCCCGGCGTGCGGAACTACCGCACCGGGCTCTTCAGAAATACTCGCTTCCCGCAGCAGCCTACACTGCAGAAGGTATGGCTCTCTTCCGGGGGCTACCTGCTACCCGTGGTCGTTCGATTTGGTAGTCTTCAATCAGTTCCTTGAAACCCTGCCAATTATAGCTCTTCCGCTGGCTGCGCTGGTTGAGTTGTCGCCACAGCAACCATAATACCTGCTCGAAGAATTCGTTTAGGCTGGGATAGTTCCCGTGTACGCCATAATAGTTGTAGTAACCTCTCAACTTAGCGTTCAGTCGGGCAAATAGGTCCCACAGTCTGCGATGCTTGTTCTTCTTGCACCAACGGTTGACATTCTTCAGCGACGCTCTCAATTTCTTCCGGGTTGTCCGCCTTTTTACATGCGGCTTCTCGGCCAGGTCTTTTCCCCAGCGGAACTCGAACCCAAGGAAATCAAACCGATTCTTTCCCGGCTTTTCTTCCTTGCTGAATCGGATCACCCGCGTCTTCTCGGGCGATGTCTCCAGCCCGAACTTCCCCAGGCGTTTCTCCAGCACCTGATAGAAGCGTTCCGCATCTTCCTGATGCTCAAATGCGCACACGAAATCATCCGCATACCGGATCAGGCACACTTCCCCTCGACAGCGGGGTTTCACCACCTTCTCAAACCACAGATCGAGCACGTAGTGCAGGTATACGTTTGCCAGGATTGGTGAGATAATCCCGCCTTGCGGCGTTCCCGTCACCGGATGGATTACTTCTCCATCCTCCTCCAGTATCCCTGCCTTCAGCCATTTCTTGATGAGCCACAGCAGCGCCTTGTCATCCACGCGTTCTGCCAGCATCTTCAGCATCCACTCGTGGTCGATGTTATCGAAGAAGCCTTTGATGTCTGCTTCCACCACGTAGTTGTACTTCCCGAATTGCAGCTTGATCGTCAGCTTGTCCACGGCTTCTAAGGCTCCCGTGTTTGGCCGATAGCCATAACTGCATCTTAGAAAGTCCTGCTCATAGATCGCTTCCAGTATCCGCTTGACTGCCGCTTGCAGTAGTTTATCCTCCACGGCTGGTATCCCCAGCGGCCTATACTTCCCTTCCCCCTTTGGGATGTATCGCCTCCGAACCAGTTTCGCCCGGTATCGCTTCTTTTTCAGGTTTTCCACCAGTTTGTGGACGTTCTCTTCAAGGTTCTGCTCGTACTCTTGGGCGCTAACCTTGTCGACGCCATATGCCGCGTCTTTTCGGATGAAGCGCCATGAATCTATTAGCATTTCCTCGTTGAGCTTCCCGTACAGGTTGCGAAACCGGTACCCCTTCTGCCTTTCGGCCTTGTTCGCTATGCCCTGCAGTGAGGTTTGCACTGTTCTTTTCTGATCCTTCATGTCCAGTCAGTGTTTCCTTTACAGGCTGCGTATCTCTGTCAGTCCCTTCCCCGTGTGAACGGCCCTACCGTCTCTGAGTACTACGGACTGATCTGTCTCCCGATCGTTTCTGGCTTCCCTACTTTTCGTTTCGGTTCCGCCTACCTTTTGGCTGTGGTGGACATCTTCCCAATGCACCGCCTTCAGGAACTTTCGGGCATCCCAAGTTCTCGACATTTCTCTCCACACATGCCACGCTCTTCGTGGACCCCGGCAGACCCTCCAGAACCTCACCATATCGGTTCCTTTGTGTTGGCTTCTAGTTCGTTAACACTATCGCCATCTGCTTTACAGCGTTTCCGCTGCTATCAATTAACGAGGCTGTATCAAGCTTCCGGGAGTACGGTCTCCCTTATGGCCTACGTGGTTCTCTGTGTACGCTTCAATTATTTCGTTCGACTTGTTGTTTTTTTTTCCAGTCTCCTCCATAACTGCAACACTCGATATGGGTGGCTGGTTAGGCCTTGCCCAATAGGGTCTTTCACCCTATAAGAAATGCCAAGCTTTGCTTGGCGCACCAACGGGTTGATCGGCAAAATTCCTAATTTGATATCTCCACATTAACACATCATCCATTCGAATATCGAACCTGATTTGGATAAAATCCGTTTTGGGGATCTTATCCTCACCAAAAATTTAGATAATCGACCTTTAGCATATTATCCCTTAAGAATACAGGATAAGGGATTACATCGTCCAAGAAATCCGCAGGCAAACGAGCAATGCAACAAGATTCGGTTAAAATCAACGTATGGAGTTAATCTCCCTCACGGACACTCAACTAGATACCATAAACGCTGATCTAGATAGCAGGATCTTTCTAGAAGGTCCAGCTAGCTGTGGCAAGACAACTACCGGCGTTGAGCGCATGCTGGCGCTCATGACTATGGGTGTTCCAGGGAACAAGATCTTGGTGCTGGTACCCCAGCGCACACTGGGGACACCATATTACCAGGCGCTAAGCATGCCCGGTGTTGTCTCTGGTGGGATGGTTTCTATTTCGACCATCGGCGGCTTGGCAAGAAGGCTGGTTGACCTATTCTGGCCGCTGGTCGCGGAGCAAGCCGGTTTTAAGCACCCAGATCGAGCGCCCATATTTTTGACCCTCGAGACGGCTCAGTATTTTATGGCCCAGCTGGTGCGCCCTTTGCTGGACAAAGGCTTCTTCGATTCACTTACGATCAGCCCGAACCGCCTCTATAGTCAGATCCTAGATAATCTAAACAAATCCGCTGTGGTAGGTTTCCTCCATACCGAGATCGAAGCTCGCTTAACTGAGGCCTGGATCGGGGAGAAGAGCCAAACCCGGATTTACGCTGACGCGCAAAGTTGTGCAAACCGCTTCCGTGCGTATTGTTATGAGCACAACCTCTTGGATTATTCTCTACAGATTGAAGTATTTCGGAACCTGATCGTGAGCGCCCCCATCTGCCAAGAGTATCTGGGAGATTCATTCCAGCACCTGATATACGACAATTTAGAAGAAGACGTACCGGTAGCACATGACCTGCTGGCACAGTGGCTGCCCCAATACCAGTCTGCACTACTGATCTACGACCATGCAGCTGGGTACCGCCGCTTCCTGGGTGCTGACCCGGAGAGCGGCTATGACTTGAAAAAACAATGTGACCAGTTCTGGCTGTTGGAGGATTCCTTTGCGAGCCCACTCGCGATAAAGGTGTTTGGCGCAGGACTCGCAGAATCGCTGCAGCCAACCCGAGGAGGGGCATTTTGGCAGAACAGCCCAATCGCCCAGGCGATGAGTGATCATATCGTCTTCCATGATACCCGTTACCACCCACAGATGCTCGATTGGGTCACTGAGCAAATTGCTTATCTGGTGCACGAGAACGCGGTACCGCCCGAGCAAATTGTGATCTTAGCACCGTTCCTCTCGGACGCCTTACGTTTTTCGCTCATCCAGCGCCTGGCTGGCTGCCAGATCCCCGCACATTCTCACCGCCCATCCCGCTCTCTGCGCGAGGAACCGGTCACAGAATGCCTGCTCACCTTGGCGATGATCGCCCACCCGGATTGGGGCTACCGGCCATCCCGATTTGATGTCGCTTCCGCCTTCGTGCAGGTACTTGAAGATCTCGACTTGGTGCGCGCCCGGCTGCTAACCGATATCGTTTACCGGCAGAGTGATGGTCAGCCAATCCTTACGCCATTCGAGCAGATAAACCCCGAGACCCAAGGGCGGATCACATATCGAGTTGGTGAGTACTATGAGCGCCTGCGCAGCTGGTTAGATGATTACCGGCAATCTACACCGGCAGAGTTCGATCACTTCCTCGGCCGGCTATTCGGTGAGCAGCTCTCACAACCTGGTTATGGCCTCCACAACGATTTCCAGGCGGGGCAGATTACAGCAAACCTCATCGAGTTCAGTCCAAAAGTTCCGCTGGGTGACAGACAACAGCCTTGAAGAGACCGGCATTCCGATCGGTCATGAGTATTTACGCATGGTTCAGGAAGGTGTGATCGCAGCCCAATACATCCGTGCTTGGGAGGCTGATACAGCCGATTCAGTTTTGATCGCACCTGCCTATACCTACCTGATGCGCAACCACCCTGTTGACTACCAATTCTGGCTGGATATTGGCAGCCGCGGTTGGTTCGAACGAATTTACCAACCGCTGACCCATCCCTATGTCCTCAGCCGGCATTGGCCGCGCGGTGAAGTCTGGACGGATGAAGATGAAAACAAGGCTGGTCTTACTTCACTCCAGAATTTGCTGCTCGGATTAACCAACCGCTGCCGGCAGGGGATCTTTATCGGGATGAGTGAGTTAAACGAACAAGGCTATGAAATGCGCGGCCCGCTATTGTATGCCTTCAACCGGGTGTTGCACCAAATCCAACCCACTAAGTAACTCAATAATTCAATGATTGACAGCAGTTCCCAGCCAAGATACCACCAACAAGCAGTCCTCACCTATCGCTATGGGCGAATGGGAGTCGCCGCGGTACCCGGATCGGGAAAGACATGGACTCTCTCACGGTTAGCAGCTGATATTATCGCCAGCGGAAAGCTGGAAGAAGGGCAGGAAGTACTGGTCGTCACATTAGTGAATTCGGCCGTGGACAACTTCAACAAGCGCGTCAGCGAATTCCTCAAGGAGTCCGGTTTACTGCCCCGCATAGGCTATCGCGTGCGGACGCTGCATGGTTTAGCGAATGACATTGTCCGCGAACGACCCGACTTGGCCCGACTCAGCGACACATTTCAGATCATTGATGAAAATGAAGCCAACCGCATCCGGAGCCAGGTGGCTCAGATCTGGCTGCGCAACCATCCAAATGACCTGGATGATTATCTCAACACCGATCTAGACGATAACCGTCAGGAGTGGGTACGGCGGGAAAAACTTCCCGAGCTGGTCGAAATTATCGCCCTGGCATACATTCGTCTCGCCAAAGATCGCCAGCTCACACCGCAGCGACTGCGTACCCAGCTGGACCAGCTACCATTACCGCTGCCCCTAGCGCAGATGGGTTGGGAGCTATACGCTACCTATCAGCGTGCCTTGGCGTACCGCGATGCAGTTGATTTTGATGACCTGATCCGGCTTGCACTTGAAAACTTACAGCAGGATGAGGCTTTACTCGCCCGGTTGCATAAACGTTGGCCATACATCCTAGAAGATGAAGCCCAGGACAGCAGCCGTCTGCAAGAGCAGATCTTAGAGATGCTTGCGGGACCTACCGGGAACTGGGTTAGGGTTGGCGACCCGAATCAAGCGATATTCGAAACGTTCACAACTGCTAGCCCAGCCTACCTGCGCAGGTTTCTCAAGCGGACGGATGTGACTAGCCGCGAGCTGCCAGAGTCTGGACGCTCGACCGAGGATATCATCGCGTTAGCAAACCACATAATCGATTGGACGAACAGCAACGCACCCAACTGCTGCGGTGCAAGATGCCTTGGATACCCCGTACATCACTCCTGTGTCATCAGAGGCAGAGGTGGCGAATCCAGATCCAACAGATGGAATAGTCCAGCTGGTCAACCACAAATATACGCCCAGTGGTGAAATTAACGCAGTGGTTGAATCCATTGCGCGCTGGCTGCCCGAGAACGCTGAACGGACTGTCGCCGTTCTGGTCCCTCGGAATATGCGCGCCTCCCAAGTCATCACCGCATTGCAACAACGGGATATCCCCTGCCATGACGGCTTGCTGAGAGCCAGTGCTTCAACCAGACAAACCGCGGGAGCACTGGGCAACCTGCTGAACTATCTATCTGACCCCGGTTCAGCCCGTAAACTCGCAACCGTCTATCGCGTATGGCGTCGTGTAGATCAGGATGACCCGGGATCTGTAGATCTGACAACATTTGTCACCAAGCTTCTGGAAGGCTGCCCCCGGGTGGAAGATTATCTGTATCCCCGTTCTGACCGGGATTGGTTGGTCGACAAACGGTTCGCTGGTGATGAGCCCGAACTCACCCAGCTGCTTGAGTTCCGTGAGCTGGTGCGCCGCTGGCAAGCTGCGATCCTGTTGCCAATTGACCAGCTCATACTCACGCTTGCCCAAGATATATTTTCCGAACCTACTGATCTAGCCCTATCGCATAAGCTGGCCAGTCTATTGCGCCAAGCCAGCAACAACCACCAAGACTGGCATTTACCCGAATTGACTGACGAGCTGGCGGTGATCGCTCGCAATGAACGGCGCTTCATCGGCTTCAGCGAGGATGATTCGGGCTTCGACCCTGAAGCTCATAAAGGAAAAGTTGTCGTGGCCACAATCCACAAAGCTAAAGGCTTGGAATGGGATCGGGTCTACTTAATGGCTGTTAACAACTATAACTTCCCCTCCGGCCAGGCTGGTGACCGCTATATTGCGGAGAACTGGTTCATCCGCGATAGGCTAAACTTGCAAGCTGAAGCATTAAGCCAGCTTGACGTAGCCTTCAGCGCCAGCGAATATGATTGGTACCAGGAAGGTAAAGCCTCACAGCAAGCGCGCCTAGATTATGTGCGCGAGCGGTTGCGATTGCTGTATGTTGGGATCACCCGAGCTCGCCAGGATTTGATTATCACCTGGAACAGCGGCAGAGATGGAAAAGTGCCACCAGCCTTACCATTTCTTGCGCTGCTGAGTTTTTATGAGCAAGAGCTGCTCTCCACTGTGGATGAATCAACTGATCACACGGAGATGACATGAGCTTGTCAAGCGGTTTCAGATTCAGCCAGAGCAGTTTGCAGGACTTCGTAGACTGCAAGCGGCGATTTCAACTGCGTTATATCGAAAAGCTCGCCTGGCCAGCGATTGAGTCTGAGCCGGTCCTGCAGCACGAACTTTATATGCAGCGCGGCAGGTTGTTTCACCAACTCGCTCACCAGTATCTGATCGGGATCCCAGCCGAACGGCTGGGTGAGATGATTGCTGACGGCCAGCTTATGACCTGGTGGCAGCGATTTGTAGAATTCGCAACCCAAATCGATGACCAGACAGAGATCCAAATCCATAATGCCCAGCAGTTCCCAGAGATCGCCCTTGTCGCGCCGCTGCTTGAATACCAGCTGCAGGCAAAATACGATCTTATATTGAAAACCAAGGGTGATACTTTTATCATCTTAGATTGGAAGACCAACCGCGTACACCCTAAACGGATCCAGCTTGCCAAGCGGATGCAGACGCGTGTTTACCCCTTCCTGCTCGTCAAAGCCGGCGAACACTTCAACAGGGGAAGGGAGATCTCGCCTGAGGCGGTCTCGATGGTATATTGGTTTACAGAATATCCTGATCGCCCAACAATCTTCACATACAACCAAACCACATTTAATGATGACCAGCGCTTTTTACAGTCAACGATCGCATCCGTCCAGGCTCTAACTGCGGACAGCGTTCACGAAAACGAGAGAAGAGCATCACTGCAGGTTCTGCAATTATCGTTCGCTGTGCGATCGGGGCAGTGAAGCGGGGGATTTTTATGAGCAAGATATGGATTTATCCACTGCGGCTGAACATGATCTTGTGATCGACTTCGAACAGGTCGGCGAGATCGAGTTTTAACCACTGCTTTATTTCAAGAAATAATACCTTATGAAGCCTGATTTAACATCTCCAAATGAGAAGCTGGACTGAACCAAAACCAATCACGGTGCCAACCGAACTACAAACTGCTGTCGGCGGCCATCCGCTTGTTGCACGGACACTAATCCAACGGGGGCTATCCGAACCGACCACAGCACTTGCCTTCATCGATCCTAACCACTATCAACCAGCCAGTCCGCAAGAAATGCCTGGGATCGACCTAGCTGTCGAGCGGCTGGTATCGGCGCTAACCAACAAAGAACGGATCTGCGTGTGGGGTGATTTTGATGTCGATGGTCAAACTGCAACCACTCTGCTGGTCTCTGCCCTACGCGAGCTCGGAGGAGATATCAGCTACCATATCCCCGTGCGTGCCACAGAATCTCATGGTGTAAATTTGCCTGGGCTGACAAATGAGCTGGCCAATGGGGCGCAGCTGATCTTGACTTGTGACACCGGTATCACTGCGAATGAGGCTGTAGAATATGCCCAGCGGGAAGGTGTTGATGTCATCATCACTGACCACCACGATCTGCCAGCCGAATTACCAACGGCATTTGCTGTAGTAAACCCGAAACTGCTACCTAAGGAACATCCTTCAGGGACTCTCCCGGGAGTGGGAGTAGCTTATAAATTGGTCGAAGCACTCTGCCATCATGATCAACATGACATTGAGGTCGAATCCTACCTTGATCTGGTTGCGTTGGGAATTGTGGCAGATGTGGCACTCCAACGCGCAGACACTCGCTACCTGCTGCAGCGCGGTTTAGCGGTGCTGCGTAAAAACCAACGACTCGGGCTGCAGGTATTAATGGATATGGCAGGACTTCAAACCGCTAGTTTGACCGAGGAACATATCGGATTCATGATTGGCCCGCGCTTGAATGCATTAGGGAGATTATCCGATGCCAATGATATAGTTGATTTCTTTACCACCGACGACCTGAGTGCAGCCAGGATGGTTGCTCATCGCTTGGAAGGACTGAACAATGAGAGAAAGCTGCTGACCGAGCAGGTTTTCAAAGGAGCCATAGCCAAATTAGAGAGCAATCCTGAGCTAGGGCAGCTACCTGTGATTGTGCTCGCCCATTCAACCTGGCCAGCCGGTGTGATTGGGATCGTGGCCAGCCGCTTAGTTGAACGCTACTGCAAGCCCGTTGTATTAATCTCCACACCCGCAGGGGAGCTTGCACACGGTTCAGCACGTTCGATAGAAGGAATCAATATCACCCAGGCCATCGCCAGCCAGCAAGACCTGCTGCAAGGCTTTGGAGGCCATCCGATGGCCGCCGGTCTAGCATTGGACCTGCAGCAGATCGATACATTCCGTTCAGGTTTGGCGCGCACTGTGCAAGCTATGCGTAAAGACTTACCGGACGAACTGCATCTGGAGATCGATGCCCAACTCTCATTTTCCGAGCTTTCGCTTGACTTAGTAGCAGACCTTGAACGGCTGGCTCCGTTCGGAGCCGGCAACCCAGCTGTTGTACTGCAAAGCCGTGCTCTTGAACTCGTGGATTTGCGCACAGTTGGCCAAGGAGAAGTTCACCGTATTGTTAAGCTCAAAGATGAGCAGGGGTGTGAACAGAAAGTCATCTGGTGGCAAGGAGCTGATTGGCCTGAGCCAACGGGAAAAATAGATTTAGCATATAAGATCAGATCCAGCTCATTTCGAGGGGTGAATGAGCTGCAGTTGGAATGGATTGACAGCCGACCGGCTGTGACGGATCATATCAGCCTTGATGTCGCCCCCATAGAGATAGAAGTGCTTGATTATCGCCGTACTGCCGAACCGCGGGCATATTTGAATAAACTGGCTGCCCAAACAGACACAATCGTGTGGAGTGAAACCGGGCGTGAGGAGGATTTACCAGGAGTTAACCGGAAAGCTTTGTCACCCCATACCAAACTTGTGATCTGGTCTGCGCCTCCCGGACCTGACGAACTGCATCAGGTTTTGATGACCGTTAAACCAGGAGAGGTAGTTCTATTTGCCAACCCATCGGCTACCGATACCATCGAAGAATTCTTAAAATACCTGTTGGGATTAGTAAAATATGCCCTGCGAGAATATAGCGGCAAGACCGATCTCGAAACCTTAGCAGCAGCATGCGGTCAGCGATCCCGGACAGTAGCGCTAGGTCTAGCGTGGCTTCAAGCGAACGGCCAAATTTCAGTAGTCATATCGGACTTCGATGATGTCACGCTTTCACAATACAGCTCGTCAGGTGCAGTTCACCAGGAAGATCTCAGCGCTTCTATCATCGAGTTGCTGGCAGAAACCAAAGCATACCGCCGATATTTTAAAACAGCTGATAAAGACTTCCTAGTCAAGAGCTCTATTCTGCCTCGTAGAGTATAGGGCTTATTTGTGAAGCAAAGGATATTCGTTTGATCACCATACCGATCATCGGTGGGAGTTGTAAAGTCTACTCGGGGTTTATATATCTCCTAATAGTCGGTATTTACTGAACAGTTAAAAGCCAATATTCGTCAGATTCTTTGCCCGCGTCCAACCAACGGAAACAGTAGGCTAATAGGCACAGCGATCCTGGTCGGTTTAGGAAAGAGTATTGAGGCTGCATTATTAATCAGACAAATTGTTTTTTTTAGTTGTTCGAGAAATATGCTCGCGTAATATTATCGGCGTCTTCCCTGATGAGAGTGTGGATACCGCACTACGGAAGATGACTCCCCGTGATCTATTTCGAATACCGGTTGTCTCACGCGATAACCGACTGCAGCTGCTTGGTGTTGTCCACCCAAATGATATGGTTAGGGCATATGAGGTCGGTGTATTACACCTGGAAGATGCTCGCCGTCTTACCCGAGCGAATGAAACAAGCCTCAATACTCAAGCAGTGTTCCTTAACGTACAGGTCGATGCTGAATCCGGGATAAAAGGACAAAATATCGCCTAAGTACAATTACCCGGGCGTGTGTCCTTGTGTCAATCCGGCGAGGACACGATTTATTCATTCCCCATGGTGACATTAAACTAGAAGCTGGGGATATCATCAGATTGCAATGTGAAGCGAGTATAATCGGTGAAGTAGAACCAGCACTAAGTCTGCCAGAACCAACTATTTCCGAAAACAAATGACAGCAAAAATTTTCTTGGTTGAAGAATCCACTTTCAATTTCTTCCCTTTATTGATTGTGTTTCTGCTAGCCTTCCTGGTACCATTACTGCTCAATAGATTCAGAGTTGTTCCAGTGGTGGTAGGGGAAATTATCGCTGGTGTGGTTATCGGAGTCTCGGGTCTGGGTATAGTACAGGCAGACATAATCCTGGCATTTCTCGGCGATATCGGATTGACATTCTTAATGTTCTTGGCCGGCTTGGAAATTGATTTCGATCAAATCTTCAAACAGCGGGATAATACGCAAACTGACAGTCGCAGCCCACTGATCAATGCCATGATAGCTTATGGGCTTACATTAACTCTAGCCGCGGTGGGCGCTATAATTTTGAATCGCGCTGGAATGGCAGGAGATCCTTGGTTGCTCGCATTCATCCTCAGTGCAACCTCACTTGGCGTGCTCATGCCTGTGCTCAAGGAAAAGAATATTGGTCGAACCAAGTTTGGGCAAGCAATTTTTCTTACCGCAACCATCTCTGATTTCATTACGGTTATCTTGCTGACAATTTATTTGATAATCCAAGCACGCGGTTTGGATGTTGAGATATTTTCTCTCAGCCTGCTGTTCCTGTTATTTTTTATCGCCTATCGCCTTGGAATTCGCTATATCAATATCCCCAGAGTAAGGAGGGTCGTTGAGGACCTATCTCGAGCTACTGTCCAAATCAAGGTGCGCGGCGCGATAGCGATCATGCTCGGTTTTGTTGTCCTAGCAGAGTTCGTAAACGCCGAATTAATCTTGGGGGCATTCCTGGCAGGCATGGTAATCTCACTCATTAAATCGCCTCAGGATGACAAGCTGGTAGATAATTTGGAGGCGTTTGGTTTCGGATTCTTCATCCCAGTATTCTTCATCCTGGTAGGTGTGAACCTTGACCTGGTAAGCTTATGGGAATCACCCCAAGCCTTGTTCATCCTACCGTTATTTTTCCTGGTAGCCTTGGGAGTAAAAGTCTTTCCAATGGTTGCCTTCCGGCGTAGTATGTCTATCAAGCAAATGCTTGCTGGTGGGATCCTGCTTAATACCCATCTTTCGCTTGAGATTGCAGTCGCAGTTATCGGTATTCGTACTGGGCTGTTATCCCCATCTACCAGCACTGTCATTACTCTTTTCGCAATTACTACGGTCCTGTTCATGCCTATCTTTTTCAACTATCTCATACCCAAACAGGAAGAAATTCAAGCGCGGAGTATTGCCATCTGCAGTGCAGGTCCCGAAGCACTAAGCGTAGCCCGAGAACTCGTTGCCCATGACGAAAAAGTTATCATCCTTGATGATGACATAGATACAGTTCAACAGGCGCAAAAGTCCGGTTTCGCAGCAATATTAATCGATCAAGCAAACCAGAATCAGGTCTTGGACGCACTCGCAATCAAAGGATTTCTTGCGCTCTGTTCGGATGATCAAAGAAACCTTAAACAGTGTCAATCTGCAAAATCGCGTGGTATCCCAACTGTTGTGGCCCGGGTTAATGACCCTGCTAATCTGCCAGAGTTCCGCCAAGCTGGTATACAAACATTTGTGCCAACGCTCTCCCAAACGATCATGTTAGCCATGATGGTGCGCAACCCAGGTGTCTTTTCAATATTGACATCAACCACTGACGATCGCGATATCCGCGAGATTACCTTGCACAACCAACAATTAATTGGTCGCTCCTTGCATAAATTGGCCTTACCTGGAGATGTGTTGGTTCTTTCGATCCGCCGGGAAAATGATTTCATCATTCCCCATGGCAATGTTCAGGTCGAGTATCGCGATAGGCTAACAGTATTGGGGTGCCCAGATGAACTTGAACAAGTGGCAGCCGCTTTACGCAATTAGTCTACCCAACGGAGCCAGCTTGACGCTCATTCTTTTGATTGTTATACTGAATTAAGCCCTGCTCAGAACAAAGGAATGACAAACCTGAATGGGGATTGCTGGCAAAATTACTAACCCATGCAAATCAGTAGGGTACGGATGCTCTCCTTTGTGCTTCGCAAACCGTAACCTTCCACAGATTCATGACCACATTTAAATAGCTCAGAATACAGCAATCTAGCCCAAACTAGCATTCTGCAGTAAAGCTTTGCAGGTCATTGGCCGGACGAGTGGATGACCGAAATTCCTTTCTGACAACCTGCTGCTTGAAATCTCAAACGTCTGTAGTGATCTCTCGGAGGTTGGTTTTGAAAACCGCAATCGGATGTGCGTTAGGCGAGTGTGTACATGTCGCGGGTGTGATGAAATTTCTCCATCAGGCAGAGAATGCAGGCTACCGGACAATTTTTTTAGGACCTGCCGTTCCTATCGAGCGTGTTTTATCCAGCATCCAAGAGCAATTTGACCAAGGCATTCAGCCAAATGAGATCCTAGTTGGTGTTTCATACCGTTTGACGCCGGAGAACGGGGAACGCCTGCTCGGTACTTTCGCTGAGCAGGCAGATGAATTCCGCGGCAGCGGCGTCCGGTTTGCATTTGGTGGTACGCCTCCTGTCGCTGAGCGAGTTCGGGATATCGGTTTTTTCGACCGTGTATTCGAAGGGGGCGAGCCTGATGCAGTGACCCTGGCATACCTACGTGGAAAAAGCGTTGACTTAGGTACTGAAGCTGATTACCCACAATCCACGATCGAACGCATCCGATGGAAGGCCCCCTACCCGTTGATCCGCCATCACTTCGGCCTCCCAACGGTGGATGATACCAGCGGTGGTATCGAAAAGATTGCTGATGCGGGTGCGCTGGACGTCATTTCTTTAGGGGTAGACCAGGATGCCCAAGAGAACTTCTTCCATCCTGAGCGCCAGGATCGCCGGCGGACTGGAGCTGGTGGTGTACCCGTTCGCAGCCCGGAAGATTACCGCCAGCTACACTTAGCTACTCGCCGAGGCAACTACCCGCTCCTCCGCACCTATTCGGGCACAGACGATTTTATCCGTCTCGCAGAGATGTATGTCGAAAGCATAAACATCGCTTGGTGTGCAATCCCGCTGTTCTGGTTCAACCAGATGGATGGTCGCGGCCCATGGGATTTGGAAGGATCAATTCGCGAACACCAAAGAGTTATGGCCTGGTACGGCGAGCGGGATATCCCCGTCGAATTGAATGAGCCTCATCACTGGGGGATGCGAGATGCTCCAGATGTAATCTTTGTGGTGGCGGCTTTTCTCTCGGCTTATAATGCACGCTCATTTGGTGTGCGCGATTATATCGCCCAATTGATGTTCAATTCCCCGCCTGGCACATCCGATCGGATGGACCTCGCAAAAATGCTCGCGGTCCTGAAGATGATTTCACCGCTAGCAGGTCCTGACTTTCGGATCTGGAAACAAACCCGCACCGGCTTATTAAGCTACCCCCTTGACCCATCCGTAGCACGAGGGAATCTGGCTGCCAATGTATACCTGCAAATGGCGATCAACCCGCACATTGTGCATATCGTCGGTCACACCGAAGCGCACCATGCGGCTACAGCAGACGATATCATCGAAGCGGTAAACCTTGCGCGCCGACCGATCGAGAATGCCATTAATGGACAACCAGACATGACCAAGGACCCGCTCGTCATTGCGCGCTGTGACCAGCTGATCAATGAAGCAAACACGACCTTAGAGGCATTCCTGCGGCTGGCAGATCCTGCTGTGCCTGATCCATGGACCGACCCGATGACGCTCACGAAAGCAGTTAGCAGCGGATTGCTAGATGCGCCGCATTTAGCCAACAATCAGTACGCACGTGGCACAATCTCAACATACATAGATAAGCGCGGCGCTTGCACTGCGATCGATCCGCATACTGGTGCGGTATTACCCGAAGCGGAAAGAATATTACGCCTGGGTCTCTAACTCCAAAGATCAAAGGATGCAAACACCAATACAGAGTTAATTTTCGCCCAGACCGCAACCGGCGCAAGCGAATCAGCAAATCAAGTATCATCAAGGAGGGAGGTTCAAAATGAGCAAAACCATGCGCTATACAGTTATCGGCGCAGGTCACGGGGGCAGGGGCATGGCAGCCCATTTAGCGTTGATGGGTTACCAGGTCACTTTATACAACCGCACACCCGACCATGTAGAAGCGATAAACGCTCGCGGCGGGATCGATTTATCCAGCTTCGAAGGTGGTCCGCGCGGTTTTGGAGAGTTTAAACTTGTCACATCGGATATGCGCGCCGCTCTTGAGGAAGCGGATATTATTATGGTCGTCCTGCCGTCTACCGCCCATGCCGATATCGCCAGGTTGGCGGCTATGCATTTTAAAGACGGGCAAATTGTAGTACTCAACCCAGGTCGGACGGGAGGCGCACTAGAGTTCTATAAGAACATCCGCGAGAAGGGCTGTAAAGCCAATGTCACGATAGCCGAAGCCGAGACGTTGATCTATGCCAGCCGTTCAGAAGGGCCCGCTCAGGCGCGCATTTTTGGGATCAAAGAGAGCGTGCCTGTAGCAGCGTTACCAGCTACCCGCACACCGCGCGTGCTGGAAGCTTTGGCTCCCGCTTATCCCCAATTTATCGATGGAATAAGTGTACTGCACACTGGGCTTAACAACATGGGATCGATATTTCACCCTGCGCTAACGCTGCTCAATGCGGCTCGTATTGAGACCACCTTAGGCGAGTTTCAGTTCTACATTGATGGCGTCAGCCCATCGGTGGCAAGGGTTCTGGAGGTGCTTGATCGCGAGCGGGTGACAGTCGCCGCCTGCCTGGGGATACGCGCCCGTACTGCTATCGAGTGGCTCCAGATGGCTTACAATGCGACCGGAGCTGACCTGTACGAAGCTATCCACAACCAGCCCGGCTACGCGGGAATCCAAGCACCGGCAACTCTCAATCACCGTTATATCACCGAGGATGTACCGATGAGCCTGGTGCCAATCGCAGCATTAGGAGCGCGCTATGGGGTCTCCGTGCGTGGTATGGAGAGCATAATCAGGCTTGCATGCATCATTCACCGCACCGATTACTGGAGACGAGGCCGTACACCGGATAAACTTGGGATTGCGGATTTAGGTGTCAGTGAGCTGACGAATTACTTAATGGAAGGTGATTTCAGGTCATAATTTTGGCTACAAATCAAAGCATAGGCACAAATTAGCACTTGGATTTACTGCACTCATGACATGCCTGTACCTCATCCGGCATGGTCAAACGGATTGGAACATCGAGCAGCGCTGGCAAGGGCAATCGGACATACCCTTGAATGCTACCGGCCGCCAGCAGGCAGCGCGCTTAGCGGCGGAGTTGGCAACTGCTAACTTTTCGGCAATCTACTCGAGCGACCTGAGCCGGGCATATGAGACTGCATTGGCCTTGTCCCGGATCAGCGGGCTCCCAATACAGAGAGAACCAAGGCTGCGCGAGATCCACCAAGGTGAATGGCAAGGTTTACGGGAAATTGATATCCAAGCACGCTATGGAAATGCTTTCCAGGAGCGCAAACAGCATCCATTGCATGTCGCTCCGCCGGGGGGAGAAACCGTCATACAGGTGCGCGACCGTGTAATCAGTGTGGTAACTGATATCTGTTCAATGTATCCAAAGGATCGCGTCGCGCTGGTCTCACATGGATTTGCGCTGGCACTCATCCAAGTCCACTTCACACAGATGCCGATAGAAGCAGCCTGGCAGATCATCCCCGCGAATGCTGAGTGGCGCGAGCTGGATATCGATTTTTCAGCCTCTACCCCGATCAGTTAAACAGTCTTGCGGTTGGGCGAGTTTGGTTATCGCACCAAGCAGGGCTCATATTCTTGACGTCAATCACCACTCGAAATTATTCCTTTTGGTATCATATTTCTAAATAAATCGGTAAGATATCCATTCATATGAGCGTCTGGTCATATGGACGAAGAATTAGATCAAAAATTATTCAAAAAGATTAATTATCACTTAAGCGAAAACATACCATTATGACAGCAGAAAATGTGAGCAATAATAATGAAATCGTCATCTACAGCACGAGATGGTGCCCAGACTGCAAGCGATCAAAACAGTTCTTCGGTGATCACCGTATACCGTATATAAATGTGGGTATCGAAGAGAACATTGCGGGGATGGCTTATGTGGAGGAGGTGAGCCAAGGCAAGCGCATCATCCCAACAATTGTTTTTCCCGATGGAACAATGCTGATAGAACCGTCCAATGCAGGGTTAGCAAGTAAATTAGGATTGCTACACCATAGCAGAGCGTAATTTTTACGACACAATTATTATCGGTGGATGCCCGGCAGGACTGACCGCCGCACTCTACCTAGCGCGAGAAGTGTTAAACACCTTGGTCATTGAGAAAGCCGGGTTGGGTGGTTAGGCTGGAATAACCCAGAAGCTGGATAATTCCCCCGGGTTTGATGAGGGCATCAGCGGATCAGAATTTGCCGAACGTTTAGGAAGGCAGGCGAACCGCTTTGGGGTGGAGGTACTGCAAGCTCAGGAAGTGACTTCAATATTTAAAGAAGGCCCATATTGGTGTGTTACCACCGCAGATGACTCGCAATATGGCACGCACGCATTATTGATCACGATCGGTGCACGCTTCCGCAGATTAGAAGCCCCAGGGGAAGCCAATCTGATCGGAACCAATATCCACTTCTGTGCGACATGTGACGGGGTCTTTTACAAAAACAAACGGGGCTTAGTCGTGGGCGGCTGCAATAGCGGCTTTGAAGATGGTCTCTTCCTGACAAAGTTCGCTGACCAGGTAGACATTGTTGAATGTAATGATAAGAAGGGAAACGGTGGAGAAACAAGGTTTGCACAAGAAATCTTCCCAAGCGGGCCTGATCTAGGCGGTTATCTCGCAGCCTGGAATACGAGTAAACACTTCGATCAGCAGATCGATAGGTCGTTTTTCCCACCCGATATGAATCGGAGATAACTTACCCACCCCTTCAGTCCACTTTATTAAACCTGTTTCGTTATTGGTTCCCTATCCAGCCTCCTAACAGACTCGGTCTAGAAGGACTTCAGTTAGAGGATTCTTGTCGCCCGATCAGCGAAATCTTCTAAGGGGATTTCTTTGAACAGCGCTTGTTTTGCAGCCTCACCAGATAGCCCTCCAGCTAACAAACCCTTCGGTCGCACCGGGTCACAAAACACAAAATAGAGCATTGAAACACCGCCTTCGACCCAGCTAGCGATGTGTTCAACTGAGGTGATACACCAACTGGCACCCGCTTCGGCACTGTTAGGAAACTCTTTCGTGAACAGTTCCCTGGATTTTTCGCAGCAAAATAACGAGGGACCGCATTTCGAATGGTCTTTAGGATCGCGGTGCCCATGGTGTATAACCGCATTTTCCCCATCGTATGGTACCAACCAATCCTGCGCCCTCCAATCTGGGGGGAAGATATGCCAAGGCGTTTTGCGGGAGGGTGATCTGGAATGATTTTTCATCGATTTCTCCAAATTATCTGCCAACCATACCAGCACTAATCTCCGACAACCTGACTGCCGCAGCCTGATCATATGTGGCTGGGTCTGAATCAACTGCCCGATTTTTAACGAAATACTTACCTGTAACATCATTCACATCGGATGATGTAGCTAGATAGATGTTGGTTTCGGCACCCACCTCCGGGGTAACTCCCTGCAGCTGAACCAAGGGAACAATCAAACGCGCGAACCAACCGTTGTTTTTGCCCATGTTCGTACGCACAAATCCCGGATGCAGCGCATTCACCGTTACCCCGCTGCCCTGCAAGCGGCGGGCGAGCTCATATGTAAACAGCACATTAGCAAATTTCGAGCGACCATATGGCTGCATTCCACGGTAGCGCGCCTTATTCTGCAGATCATCAAAATCCAGGGGGTTGTTATAGTGCGAGTTCGATGAAACGTTAATTATCCGAGCTGGCGCGCTCGCTTTGATCAAATCCAATAGAAGGTCGGTCAGCAGGAAATAGCTGAGGTGGTTTGTGGAAAAGGTCATCTCGTAGCCATCGACACTTTCCTGCCTGCGCAAGAAATAAGCCCCGGCGTTGTTGACGAGTACATCCAAGCGGGAATATAGCCGCTGTACTTCCCCTGCCATCTCTCTGATCTCAGCATGCGATGACAAATCAGCCCAGACATAATCAACTTGTTTGCTGCCGGTCTCAGCACGGATCTGATCTGCAGCGCTTTGAGCACTTCCCTGGCTGCGGCCGGCGACAATTACCGCGGCTCCCTTCCGAGCTAGCTCGCGGGCGGTGACCAGACCAATTCCACTGGTAGCCCCCGTGACCAAACAAGTTTTTCCCTGCATTACGTTCCCAGCAACATCCATAGTTCGCACCTACCTATAATCTCTGGATAATATCTTACGAGCAACAGGCAGCACAAGCGCGATCCACTGCCTGTAAAACTCCTCATTGGGGTGTAGCCCATCATCTACCAGCAGACTGGGCTCACCACCATACGCGCGCGAAAGGTGGGTAACATCAATATATTGACAGCCCGCGCACTGGCTAGACATCCGGTTGGCATCGTTGAATGCATCAATTTCAGCTGCGATCTCAGCCCTTCGGCGGCCGGCCGCGAATGGGGTAACACCCCAATCCGGGATAGAGAGCACAACGATCTTTTCCGGATTGTTCCCACACAGATAGATTGCGCTGTCTATAAGCTCTGCAAACACTTTACGGTAGTGCGCTAGTGGATAACCACGATACTGGTCATTGACGCCAATTAACAGCGATATGAGATCAAAACCTGGCTGTAGATTAGTGTGATTAATGCCGTCCAACAGATCAGCACTCGTCCACCCGTTTTGAGCGATGATTACTGGATCAGCTAGTGCAAAACCTTCTGATCGCAGCGCAGAGATTAACTGCCAAGGCCAAGAGTCAACTGGCTGGACACCGGTACCAATAGTATATGAATCACCCAGAGCCAAATATCGGATCATAATTCTATCCAAGCAACCCGCCCAGTTTACATCACAGGCTGGAGAACGTCAAACTCTTTCCACTCGTATCGTTACAAACGGTTTGAGATTTTCCCGTTTGCCCCAAAGAAAAATCCCCTCCGAAAGAGTTTGGATGGGATCTAACGTATATTAATTAGAATGGTTCAGCCGCCCCGGCGCCAACCAGCCCACCTTGGCCGGCCGCTCTCGTCGCGCAGCTCCACACTCTCACCATTGGTCAGGTTAACCAGCTTACTGACCTCCATGTGGTCAGGCGTTTCGTAAAAACTCACCAAGAGCAAATTATCTCCATTCTGCGGATTAAATCCCATCTCCTGTGCGTAAAAACCAAGCCCGGCCTGTGATGTCCATACTGCTTTCATCCGCTGTGGTGACAATCAACGTATCAGCGGCTACGAGTGGAACGCTGCCTAGCAGGCTGAACCACTCCAGGTTCTCATTTTGCGGACTTACACCCCCTTCCAGTGTACTGCGCCCTTGACTCTGAACATTCCCCTGAGCACTGATTTGAGGTCCGTTGTTCAGCAATTCTTGCAGCCTTCCGGCACCTTGATTACGTTCTACCGATCCTTGCTCGCTGGCAATAGCCTGGTACGGTTTATTGCACTGGACACCAACACCGCAGTCAATCCAACAAACAGAGACCAACCAAATATTCTCTTTATCATCGTTGCGATCCTTTCCGGATCTGTGCTGATCCATGACTATATCAATGTGCTTGGTGAGAGCCCTGTACAGGAGCTCCTGGTTTAATGGTATGGTTCTGTACTGTTCCAAGGGAGGCTGCCATTTTCCGGGTGACCTTTGTGACCGATTTCCAATGGCTCACAAAATGCAGGACAGCTGCCACGAACATGACAACTCCGCTCCAAGTAAGGATCAAATCCCAGCCACTGCGGTTGAAAAGAACCACCGGACTGACTGCTGAGCGGCTGCCGGGGAAATATAAGAAGTACACACTGCTGATAGCAGCTAGCATAAAGCTCAGACCAATCAAGGTATTGATAATCAAGTTGTAGCGACCGCGAAGATTTAGACCGCTTGAATGACCGCGCAGCTCCTGCCACATGCGCCGGGCCATATTCACCACCCAATGCCAGTGCAGGATCAGGTGCAGCGCAGCTATGACAATCATCACCACACCGGTCCAGGTATGGATCAGGTCCCAGTTCTGCCGCATAATAAGGATATCAATGCCATACCATGGGTTGCGTCCACCCTGATAGCCCCCTACCGGTAGGAAAGAAAATAGATCCCGGATAACGATGCTAAGAGTGCACTGCTGAACAAACTCAGATCGATCCACCAGTTGCGCCTGGTTACACCGGATACATTACTTTGATAAGCCATTTTATCATCTCCACTTTAACGAATTCATGTTGAAACAACCACTTTTGGATATGATATCTAAAAGCTATGAAGATGTTGTGAAGATGTTATATCGAAGTTGTGAATATTAATGGGGAATGGTTTAAGGTTGACACAAGTATGGCTCTGGTATTAGTAATTTATTAAGTGCTAGATCTGATAACCAAGGAATTCCCGAGTGATAATAATCTTTCTCCTTGAGAAAACGTTACCTAGCCAACCCTTTAACCATCTTCTCTGTTTTGACTAAATTGTTATTGGACAATTAATCAAGCAGATACACACGCAATATACAATATGGCGCGAATATTAATTATCGCGCCATTTATCACAGGTTGCGGTTATGCTGGTGTCTATTCTAGCAAATTCTATCCGCTCACAAATCCTTACCAGTTGAGGATTCTGCCCGTATACGAAATATCTATTATCATAGATTTTTTCTATTAATACATACTAAAATTACCTATACAATTTGGTTTAACTGCATATACATCATAAGCCGTCCACTGACAATATGCACCATTATTCGCCCCATAATAATCTTCTAGCTGCCAATTGTTATGATTCTTGTGAGCCACTGCGGTCCCAGTTATTGCCAGCAGCATCAGCATAACCAAAAACACGATCAACACATTCTTCCATCTGCGGTTCATCTGTTCTCCCTCCCGTGAAATATTGGCGAGTAAATTCCATGGCGGTTGCATTGTGGGATGAAGATCGTAATGTGTGCTCAATCACTACGACGCAAATTATTCCCTTTGGATACGGCTTTAATACCCCAAACAAAATTGTTAGGTTAATCGAAATTATTGACAAAATATCATGAAATCACATAAGGGTATTCAATGTTACAGTTGTTATCGAATAAATACTATGATGCATGCTCGCTGGATATGAAGCGTCGTCACTAAAAAGCCAAATTGGTTATAATTCAAGCATAAGTCCCCTATTCCATCTTAACCACAGATATGTTCACGCTCAATGCGAGAACCCGTGTGGAAAGGGGACACCGCACCCAGTTATCCCACACCGATAGCTGGGTGTGGTTTCTACAGAGCGTGGCCAATCGTCAAATAACATATTCTAAGCAGGCAGCCAGAACACGCACACGCTGAGCTATGCAATTGTCAGATCAGGGGAGTGTATACAGATTTGCGATGGATTGCAGCGTTGCTGGATTAGGTCCAGTGCAAAAACAGTGCGGTTAGGACAATCAACCAGAACGCTATCGCAGAGATGAAGGCGTAAACAACTGCGCCTCCGTTGCTAATCCGGGTATGATCGACATCCATTACTACATCCTTTACCAGAAATGAAACCAGCTGGATTGTTTATCTGTCAATGCGCCTTTACACTTATGACGCCAAAATCTCGATTCAGATACGCATAGTGTGACAGGCAGCATCCAGCCACCAATAGAAATTAGCTGAATTTATGAAATTGGTTGCAAGAAATTGGGCTTAATGACCAATTAGGGTGCAAAATATGGTAAAGGGGTTAGACAAATTTGCGTCGATTGCTGCTGAATGGTTAATCGCGGGTCAAACTGCGGTACTTAACCCGTTGGGGGGTATCGGCAGCAATACCAAGTCTTTTTCGCCGGTCCGCTTCGTAATCGGACCAATTGCCAACATACCAGCGCAGCTGGCTCTCCCCCTCAAAGGCCAGGATATGCGTGCAGATCCTATCCAGAAACCAACGGTCATGACTTATAATAACCGCGCAGCCCGCAAAATTCTCAAGCGCATCCTCGAGAGCACGCAGCGTGTTGACATCTAAATCATTGGTCGGTTCATCCAGCAAGATCACGTTGGCGCCCTGTGTCAGTGTCTTGGCCAAGTGCACCCGATTGCGTTCGCCACCTGACAAATCTGCCACTATCTTCTGCTGGTCCGAGCCAAGGAAATTGAAGCTGGCAACATAGGCACGCGAATTCATTTTGCGGCTGCCTAAAGTCAGCAGTTCCTCCCCGCCAGAGATCTCTTCCCAAACAGTCTTACTCCCATCCAGTGTCGCTCGGCTCTGGTCGACAAACGCCAGCTGGACTGTCTCACCGATCCTCACACAGCCCTTATCCGGGCTTTCGGCACCTGTGATCAGTTTGATGAGCGTGGTTTTCCCTGCTCCATTAGGTCCAATGACTCCAACAATACTGCCCGGCGGGATGCTCAACGTCAGGTCGCCTACCAGCAGCCGCTCATCATATCCCTTTGACACATTTTTTATCTCGATCACGATGTCCCCCAGACGCGGTCCCGGGGGAATGTATATTTCGAGGTTCGCGCGGCGCTGTTCAACTTCCTGGCTCAGCAGGTTCTCGTATGCAGAAACACGCGCTTTGCCCTTCGATTGCCTGGCTCTCGGTGCCATATGGATCCACTCCAATTCGCGCTCCAGAGTCCGCAGGCGCTTGCTTTCCGATTTTTCCTCACGCCGTAATCGTTCCTGCTTCTGCTCCAACCAGGAAGTGTAATTTCCGCGCCAGGGGATGCCGAAGCCGCGATCCAACTCAAGTATCCACCCCGCGACGTTGTCCAGGAAGTAACGATCATGCGTCACAGCAATTACAGTGCCCTTATACTGCTGCAGATGCCTCTCCAACCAGGCAACCGACTCTGCATCAAGATGATTGGTGGGTTCATCAAGGAGCAGGATATCCGGTTCGGTCAGCAGCAGCCGCGTCAGAGCCACACGGCGGCGTTCCCCACCGGACAGCACCTCGATTGGAGTATCCCCCGGCGGACAGCGCATCGCACCCATCGCCATTTCTAAGCGGCTGTCAAGCGTCCAGGCATCCGTTCGATCAAGCTCTTCCTGAAGGCGCGCCTGTTCAGCAATCAGGCTATCAAAATCCGCATCTGGTTCAGAAAACTTGGCGTTGATGGTGTTGTAGTTTTCCAATAAATCCACCAGCGGCTGGACGGCCTCTTGGATCACTTCCCGTACTGTTTTGCTAGCATCCAATACGGGTTCCTGTTCTAACAGCCCCACTGAGTAGCCTTTGGACAGCATTGTTTCACCGATATAATCCTGGTCGACACCTGCCATGATCCGCAGAAGTGTGCTTTTTCCAGCACCGTTAAGACCTAAAACACCAATCTTGGCGCCATAATAGAACCCTAGCGAGATATCCCGCAGGATTTGCTTATTGGAGGGCAAGATCTTACCCACTCGAACCATTGAATAAATCACTTGTTGGTCGTTCATAGCCTACTCAGCCTCCGATGGGAAATCAGCCAATGGCATAATTGTCTCCAGGTTTGTTGCGATGATCTCCGCCTGAATCTTTCCCCGGGAGAGCTCCTGTACGTCTTTCTGGAACTCGGGTAAATCATCGAAAGTGAAGCGCGCCGTGATCGTTACCTGCGCGGCGAAATCCTGATCAAGCACTTCGCCTTTATGGGTCTCAACCAGTTGTTTCACCCTTTCATACAAGGCATACGGCAATGAGATGCTCACTGTGTGCGTGGGAATCTTTTGTGCTCTGGGCAGGATCTGCAAGACCGAACGGGCAGAATCTGAATACGCCCGCACCAGCCCGCCCGTCCCAAGCTTCGTACCGCCGAAGTAGCGGGTTATAGACAACTACAATGTCCCCAAGACCACTCCCTTGCAGGACAGCCAATGCCGGACGACCCGCGGTACCTGAAGGTTCGCCATCATCATTGCAGTGGCTAATCGTAGAGCTGCCATGCCCGATGATATATGCGGGTACATTATGGCTCGCGTCACTGAATTCCTTGCGTACGCGCGCGATAAATACTTTCGCTTCCTCGACACTGAACGCTGGTGCTGCACTGGCGATAAAGCGCGAATTAACCACCTTAAGCTCAGTTCGTGCTTCACGAGCAGGGACGAGATAGCGTTCAACAGTCATAACAAATGTTCATCACGTACAGCCATATGATCCATTATCGAAATCTCATTTCCCGGGGCATGAATTCGTCTGGATAACACCTAATTCGTAATCCACAACTGCATTAACCACAGCGCCAGCATCCCAACAAGTATCGTGAGGAAGACGTTCTTCGTACGCCAAGCCACCAAACCAGCCAATATCCCGGCGATTAGGCGCGCGTTCCCAAATGAAAAATCTAGCCTCCCACTAGTGAGCAGAAGTTCCGGTACAATGATAGCAGTTAACACCGCCGTCGGGACATACTTCAAGGCACGGGTCACGACAACGGGCATCTGCCAGTTTTCCGGCAGCGCGATGAATGACAGCCGGGTGAGAAATGTGATCACCCCAATGATGATCATCACCAGCCAAATATTCATCTGCGCACCTCGAATAAAACCCCCGTCAGGATCCCGGATAGGGCTGAAACCAATAATCCGAGTTTCAACGGTATCCCAAATACCAGGATTGAAACCACACCCGCTGTGATGGCTGCGGCCACGTCCGTTCTATCTTTCAGCGCAGGAACAACCAGCGCGATAAAAGTCAATGCCACCGCGAAATCGAGCGACCAGCTGGCGGGGATCTGAGCACCCAGGAAAATGCCGGCAGCTGTGCTCAACTGCCAGGCAGTCCACAATGCCAGCCCGGCGCCCAGCGTAAACCAGTGTTTATTTCCGAACGAATCGTGATTAGCTGGATCGTCCGATGTGCGGTAATGTGAAATGGAAACCGCATACGCCTCATCGGTCAGCAGATAGGCCAAAAGCAATTTCCAGCGCGCCGGCAGGTGTTTCAGGTATGGTGCGATTGAAGCGCTGTACAGTGCGTGGCGCAGGTTGACCACCACTCCGGTAGCGACCAGCACCAGCGCCGGAGCACCACCAGCATAGAGCTGGGTGAAGATAAACTGTGCTGAACCGGCAAAAATGATGCTTGACATCCCCTGAGATGCCGCCGCGCTGATACCAGCATCCAATGCCAAGACACCGTAAATCATCCCAAACGGAATCACACCGAGCAAGATTGGCAACTCCGCTTTGATCCCGCCCAGGAATTCACGGTGTGCGGTTGACATTCTACAGGTAGCCTTCCACATGCATAATGCAAAACTCCTCCGGCTTGCTTAAGACCACCTGCGGGTGACCGCACCTGCTTTTCGGATCACACCCGCCTACTAGCACAACATAATGAGACATTAATAATAGAAGGATTGATCAACTTGTCCGGTTCCGGCTGCGTACCTCGTCAAACCCTTCCGGGTACCGCTCGCTCAGCTTCGCCACATTCTGGCTGGCGATCTCACCCAATTTGAGCCCACAGCTATACGCCGCCTCGGCGACATACCAGAGGACATCACCCAGCTCATCTGCGAGAGCTTGCGGATCGACAGTATGATCATAGGCAGTCATCTTCTTGACCAAATTGGCGAATTCACCCGCCTCGCCTGCTAATCCTAATGCCGATACCATCAGCCAGCGTTCGCCTCGGGCGGCCAACACTTGGTATTCTTTCAGGTTAATCCATCGGATTCCAAGATCATCTCCATTCTTCTAGTTTGTTAATTCTTGATTGGTTTCTAATCCAAAAAGCATGACCGGGTATCTGACCAGATAACTATTTGAAACGATAAAGCGATCACGTCGCATTCATAACTAACCATCTATGCCAACATCCGGAGTCCACGGCTATTACATCATCTATGGATTACAGACATTTTTCCTGCCGAGCGGGTATTCCGGCAATTTTATCACGGTGAGTGCCTACGACCCCATTATGGAAATATTTTACAAATTTCTCATAGCTACGCTATGAAGGGTATAGAATATCTCGAATACCGCACATCCAGGAATTGACTTGTGTCTCTTTTAACGGTATTTATTGGGCAAGAGTGCTAAATTTTAGGATATTTGACACTCTTATCTGAACCGCAGGGATTGGGGCGATCTTTGCGGTTTTTAGTACTCACTTCCCATTGATTGCAGCATCCAATTTTGATAAGATACTCCTTGGTTGCTAGGCAACAGCGCCCCAGCCTAGCAGCATTGACCAGAACCAGGCGCCGCGAAAATAATTTGCGGCGCCGTTTCTTTATACATCCTGTACTCTACAGGAATTTTATATCTTAAGCATCGCAGGGGGGTTTTCTGGTTGATTATTTGCAGAGCTTTCTCTACCGGAATCAATACGCAGAGAAGAACCGCAAGAGCGGGTAATCAAATCATTGTCATACACTTTTCGAGCACATTGTAGGCAAGGCAGCATCTTCCCCTTCTTTCCAATGCCTCCAGGATGAACATATATCCATGATACACATTTTCTATGCGTGTTTCACTGACAATCCCCCTAAGCTATTTGTGCAGGGCCAATCAAATTGAGCAACCTTTTTCTCAACAGCACCTTTTTAGCAACGAATAAGCAACATCTCCATCAATCCACCACCGGGTAAACCCCATCCCATAGGCAACACCTCAACCGCACAATCACAATCAATGTAGTCGGCATATTTCTTGCTCCACAGGCGTAGAGGTGTTGCGATGAATACATACGAAGAGCGCTTAGCCGAAGAACAATTGGCCGGACCCAAGGTGATCGGGTTCTGTTTTATCGTCGCCTTGTTTTGGTTTATGGTCGTTTCATCGATCTTCTTCGCTTGGTTGATGTAGGTAATTTATCAGCTGTGAGAACTCGATAAGTTGCTGCGTGGATAGCCATACTGTCGCGCATGCATCCTTGCGATTCTCTAGCATCACCCCACTAGACAAGCCTGAAAATCAATTTTTAGCAACATATCCAGGTGCTTTTCGCCTCACTATCAGCCCAAATCAAATTGATCTTGATGTATCTCTCTCCGCCCAAGCTCATAAATTCCGCGTAGTAAGAATTAATAAGACAATAACCATGATCCAAGCTGCCACCGCAAAAATGGTTGCGACCACACAAGTTACTTTCCGGTACTCTGCTTCGGTTACCACTCGATCTCTTATTATACTGACCCGTTCATAAACGATCAGAATAACACAAAAGAAGATAATGCTTGACAAAGCATAATTGACAACAAAGCTAGCCATGAGATACTCCCCGCAATAGGTATATCATAACAACCTCCCCAATTCAAATTTTCAGGGATGTTTTTGCTAGGGCCTCAACTCATTTGCGTAAGGGCTTAATAAACCTTCCCCCACTACCAACTCTTGTTCCAGTTGTCGTCACTTGAGAAGTCTTGGAAATAAGAAATACATGCCATACCTTGAATTTCGCGCCATTATTCCCCATACGACCGCCCATCTGCGTTTAGGCTTGGTCAAGCTGGCGTTCGAACTGCGTCTGGTATAGGTGGTGGTAAACCCCACCCGCCTCCAGCAACTCACTGTGCGTGCCGCGCTCAACGATTTGGCCGCGATCCATGACCAAAATCTGGTCGGCGGACAGAATGGTGCTTAAACGATGGGCAATAACGATGCTGGTGCGGCCGGCCATGACGTGTTTGAGCGCCTCCTGGATCAACAATTCGGATTCACTGTCCAAATGGCTGGTCGCTTCATCAAGTACCAGCACACGCGGGTCTTTCAGGATCACGCGTGCTAGGGCAATGCGCTGTTTCTCGCCACCGCTTAACCGGTAGCCGCGTTCACCCACTACTGTGTCGTAGCCATCCGGCAACCCAGCGATAAAATCATGGATATTAGCAGCTTGGGCGGATGCAACGAGCTCGTCTTGCGTCGCATCCAAGCGGGCATACAGCAGGTTGGTGCGGATCGTATCATGGAAAAGATGCGTTTCCTGCGTCACCATGCCAATTTGATCCGCCAGTGAAGCCAGGGTCGCATCACGCAGGTCGACTCCATCTAACAGGATACGCCCCTCATTCGGATCGTAGAGCCTTGGGATGAGATAGGTCAGTGTGGTTTTGCCAGCACCGCTCGGCCCGACTAAGGCAATCAACTGTCCGGGTTGAACTTGGAATGAGATTCCCTGCAGTGCGGTTTCACGCGCTTAACTCATACCTTCCCCTATTGCGCCAGTACCAGCACTTTTTGCAGGTACCTCTGCCTCAACGTCCGACAGCACTGCAGTGACATTCTCCATCCGTCCATAGCGACGCACATCACTGAGTAATGCATCATTATCAACAGCATAGAGGAAGGTGACATTGTCGAAGACAAGTTCGCCAGACACGTCTGACAGCACCTGCGAATCCGGCTTTTCGGCGATATCCTGTGGCAAATCGATCAGCTCGAAAACACGTTCAAAACTTACCATCGAGGTGGCGAACTCCACTGGTGCGTTGGCCAAACCCTGCAAAGATGTATAAAGGCTTGTCAGGTACGCGCCAAACGCAACGATCGTACCGATTGTGAAATCGCCCCTGATCACCATGTAGCCACCCATCCCAAAAACCAGTGCGGTGCCAATCGCACTTAATAAGCCAATGATCACAAAAAATGTGCTCCCAATCACCGAGCGGTTGATGCCAATGTCGCGCACCGCCGCGGCGCGTGATTGGAAACGTTGGTTCTCAGTTCCCGCACGCCCGAACAGCTTCACCAGCAAGGCACCACCAATATTCAGGGTTTCGTTCATCATGGCGTTCATGCGCGCATTTGCGTCCATACCTTGCCGGGCAATGTCGCGCAAGCGCGCCCCCAAGCGCCGTGCCACTAAGATAAACAGCGGTAAGACTGCAATACTGATCAGCGTTAGACGCCAATCCAATAACACCATTACGGTCACAACCGCAGCAGCCTGGATGACGTTGGTAAGCATACCCACAATGGTATTACTGATCGCATTCTGGGCACCAACAACATCATTGTTGAGGCGGCTCATCAATTCGCCCACTTTGGTATTGGTGAAAAAGTGCAGCGACATACGCTGGAGATGGGCGTACAATGCCACCCGCAGGTCATATATCACCCCCTCACCGATGGTAGCATTGAAACGCCGCTGCAGTACAGCCAAGGCACCGCCCATTGAGGGGATGAACAGCAAACCAAGCGACAGCCATACCAATTCCTGCACATTGCCGGCAGGAATGGTCGTATCGATAAGCCGCCGCAGGATTAAAGGTGTCAACAAAGTGAGCCCAGCACCCAGCAAGATGGTCACGAATAGACCGATAATCAGCCAGCGATACGGTCGCGCATAGCCTAAGACACGCCGGATCAACCCCCAGGATATCTTAGTTTTTTCATCCCCCGAACGTACATAACTCCACCAACCGCTACCATGGAATCCCATAAATCACCTACGATATTTGAAATTTGCGTTCATCCTAATTGGCAGTGATTATAACGCCAGATGCATACCATCAGCCCTGATAACTTATGCCACCAAACCTTACCTTTTACCAGAGGACTGCCACTCGATGGGGCATTTCTAACCTCTAGCGATGTTAATTGATGATATCATCACTGTAATTCTGTACGCCCAACCAAGCGTACACCCACCCTCGTCCACCATGGAGACATCAGCATGGACAAACTTCACCCCGACCTGGCCCGCATCCTGATCAGCAGCGATCAGATCCAATCCCGTGTAAAAACGCTGGCAGAGCAGCTCACTACTGACTACAACCAAGACGACCATCTCTACATGGTGGGTATTCTCAAAGGGGCTTTCATTTTCCTGGCCGACCTCACCCGCCAATTAACCCTTCCCCATATAGTGGATTTCATGGCGCTTTCCAGCTACGGGAAAACCACCACCTCGGGTGCAGTACGTATCCTGATGGACCTGCGCGAGCCGATAGAGGGCCGCCATGTTTTGATTGTTGAGGACATCCTGGACAGCGGCAAGACGCTCAGCTACCTTCAGCGTATCCTGAACGACCGCCGCCCCGCGTCACTACGGACCTGCGTGCTCGTTCGTAAGAAACGAGCCCACCCAGATATCCAGGTAGACTACTTGGGTTTCGAAATCCCAGACGTTTGGGTGGTTGGGTATGGTCTGGACTTTGCCGATAAACATCGCACACTGCCCTACATCGCCGAGCTGAAACGCAGCTAATCCCGGCGCGCCTTCTCCCCAAGCCCGTAGCACATTTGGAAAATTTTAATATTAATAGAACGTTTGTTCTGTTACAATATAGATAAGTTACCACTACTTAACATGTGCGCTGGATTGTTATGCTTATCTTGGATCGCTTGCTGCAGGCCTTTAGGCCGTCAAAAATCCCCAACCAGCTGAATCTCGAGCTGGAGGTACAGTTGGTTGATTCGCTTCGGGACCTAGCAAAGCGCGAACGCCGCCCCGAGAAAGAGCTCGCGGCCGAGATGCTCACGCACGCGCTTGCGCAGCGAGATGAGGCTGAGGTCAGGTTAGAGACCTGGCACACCCTCTCACCGCGCGAGCAACAGGTCGCCGCACTGACCTGCCTAGGCTTCACCAACCGCGAGATTGCCTACCAGCTGGTCATCTCGGTCGAAACCGCTAAAACGCACGTCCGCAACACACTGCGCAAGTTCAACCTGCGCAGCAAAATGGAGTTGCGCTACGCACTGCGCGACTGGGATTTCGGAGCATGGCGAAAAATCGGTCTTTAGTCCCTTGCTGAAACACCAAGCCCCCACAGCTGGCGGGGGGTAGCAATACCCACCCCAATCCCTGGCTCCCCCAACAGGTTACCCACTTCTTTCCCCCGGCATTCCCCCCGCAGTGGGATTGTATTCTTGCAGCGAATCCGCTAAGCTGGGGACATGGATAACCTACCTGCCCTGCAACCGGGCCAACTGCACTTAATCCTCGCGGCGCGCTGCTGTTCAGCACCAGCTGGTCAATGCGCTGATCGCCCGGCGCGCCCTGACGGGTCCAATACGCGTGCTGGATGGTGGCAACTGCTTCAAAGGTCACCACCTGGCGCGTGAGCTGCGCCGGGGAACCCCGGATCTGAAAGTCGCTCTGGAAAACGTACACGTGGCGCGGGCTTTTACCTGCTACCAGGTAGCGACGCTGCTCAACAGCACCTCAGAGGTGCCCTTCCCCACCATGGTGCTGGAGATGTTAAGCACGTTCTACGACGAGAGCGTGCCTTTGGTCGAGCGGCAGCGCCTGCTGGAAACCTGCCGGGTACAGCTGCAGCGCCTGAGCCGCCAGGCCTCGGTCGCGGTGAGTGTTTCGCCACCTCCCGACGAGGCATCGGGCAATCTGCTGTCTGTCTTGGAAGAGATCGCTGACCACACCTGGCACCTGGAACCGCAGCTGCCGCCCGCCCAATTAAGCTGGTTCTGAGAGATATCATGGGCCGCACACTGCCTTCTATCACCCAAGTATTCCTGCAGGAGCAAGGGTCCTTCTCCCGCTTCCGCCGGGCTCTGCGGCGCAGCGACCAGCTGGTGTTGGATGACCTGTTCGCGGCTGCTCACCAGCACCTCTCGGCCGCGGCATACGCATCTCACGCGCTTCCGTTCGAGGTATTCCTGCTGGCAATGCTGCTTGAAGAGCGCAAAGAAGTCATACGCCTGCGACAGCTTATTGAAGAGCCCAACCTGCATCCGGATGAGTGAAACACCTGCCAACCAATATCCAGCCGCGGCCAAAACGCAAGCCATCGAAGATCGCACGCAAACACGCTGCGGCTGGCTTTTGGATTTGTATGAAGACGCCCAGCGGGGGGTGGTGATTTGGTTTATCAACACGGACGGGCAGCGCCAGTGTTTAACGCAGCCATTCCCGGTCACCTTCTACGTGGATGGCCCTGCGGCAGGCTTACGTGCCCTATGGCGTTTCTTAGAGCAGCAACCAGAGCAAGTGCGGTTGGCGCGTGCCAAACGGCGCGACATCTTCGCGGCACAGCCGCTGGACCTGCTGTCCGTGCAAGTGCAGCATCCCGCGGCCCAGCCGGCGCTTTTTCAGCGTGCCGCCGCGGCTTTCCCCGATCTCACCTATTACGATGCCGACGTCCCCGTCCAGCTGCGGCATGCGGCACGCTTCGGCACTTTTCCATTGGCATACTGCCAGGTGATAACAGATCATCAAGATGTGGTGCAGGACATCCGAGTGCTAGATTCACCCTGGGAGTTGGACCCCGAAACCGCGCCCCTGCGTATCCTCTCGCTGGAACCGGATGTCGATCCCGCCCACGCCCCACCGTCCTATTTGCGCATCCGCACACGCGAACGCTCCTACCGCCTGGATTTCGACCCGCCGCGTCCCTTCCTGATCAACCTGCGTTCCATTTTGCAGCGCCATGACCCTGATCTGCTGCTCACCGTCTGGGGCGATACCTGGTTGCTGCCGCACCTGCTTGAATTATCGGCGCACTGGCAGATACCGCTGCCTCTCAACCGCGATCCAGAGCGGGGGGTTTCCTACCGCAAGGAACGCTCCTATTTCACGTACGGGCAGGTCATCTATCGCGGCCAGCAGGTGCACCTGTTCGGGCGCTGGCACATCGACGGCAACAACGCTATGCTGTTCCACGACTATGGCATGGAGGGTATCTTCGAGCTAGCCCGCGTCACCTCGCTGCCAGGACAGACGGTGGCGCGCGTCTCTCCTGGCAGCGGTATCTCTGCCATGCAGATGGTAACTGCCATGCGGCAGGGTATTATGGTTCCCTGGCATAAGCAGCAGGCGGAAGAACTGAAAACCGCGCTGGAACTCTTTCATGCCGACCAGGGTGGATTGGTCTACCAGCCGCTGATCGGGCTTCATCAAGATGTGGCCGAGATCGACTTCATCTCGATGTACCCCAGCATCATGGTGCACTTTAACATCTCGCCGGAGACAGTGGGAAGCGCCCGCTCCCAGTCTGAGCACATCCCAGAACTTGAGCTGTATGTCGATCGCGACAACCAAGGTTTGATCCCCCAGACTCTGGCACCGCTGCTCGAAAAGCGGATTGCTCTAAAAACCCAAATGGCCACACTGCCGGCATGGCACCCAGTGCGCCGCCGTTATGAGGCTTGTGCTTCGGGGCATAAGTGGCTGCTGGTGACCTGTTTCGGTTACTTAGGATACAAGAACGCCCGTTTTGGGCGTATCGAAGCGCACGAAGCGGTAACAGCATACGGGCGCGAAGCGCTGATTCGCGCCAAAGAGGCGGCTGAAGACCTGGGCTACACGGTGCTGCACATGTATGTCGATGGTTTGTGGGTTAAGAAACCTGGCGCCGCTCAGGTTGCAGATTTCCAGCCGCTGCTGGACGAAATCCTCGACCGCACCGATCTGCCGATCGGGCTGGAAGGCGTCTACCGCTGGATAGCTTTCTTGCCTTCGCGGGTCGATGCACGCGTGCCAGTTGCCAATCGCTACTTCGGTGTCTTCCAGGACGGCAGCCGTAAAGTGCGCGGGATCGAGCTGCGTCGCCTGGATACACCGGCTTTCATCTGCGAACTGCAGGATCAAATTCTCACTATCTTAGCAAAGGCACCCCAAGCCACCTTACTGCGTCAGCAGCTGCCAGATATCTATGCCCTGCTGCAGCGCACATTAGTAAAGTTGCGCTCCGGGCGTATCCCCCTGGAGAAACTGCTCGTCTCGCAGAAGCTGAGCCGCACACTGGCTGAGTACCGTACTCCTTCACCGGCGGCGCGTGCGGCTGCTCAGCTGGCCGCTCTCGGTACCGAACTCCGCCCTGGACAGCGCGTGCGCTTCATTTTCACCCTGGGTGAACCGGGGGTACATGCCTGGAATCTGCCCACCCCTCCCAATCCTGCGGCAGTGGATGTACCCCGCTACATTACACTTCTGATCCGGGCTGCATCTACCATACTGCAGCCGCTCGGAGTCAGTGAAACAGCCCTACGGGAGCTCCTGGTCAGCAACGTGATTGCCAAGCCGCGTCTTTCAGCTCCCCGACCATGTCGCCAAAAACCGGTACAGTATCATCAGCCTATCCTAGGCGTGTAAAAGCCAACTGACCGTTGGGATCCCTGCTATTTGATCGGGAAAGCTACGGTATCGTTCGGCAGCATGACTGGTATATTGCGTCCATATTCGCTGGAGTTCGCAACTCGTTAAATCAGGAGTTGCTGAGCATCAATTCTTGTTGGTAGAGCATTCCCAGAACGCGAACGCACATCTATGCAAAGATGCCGCCGGGATCTATCCTTGCTGATTGGTGAAACTTATCCTAAGTGGAAATCAACGCTCTGCGCACACCTAAACTGGCAACCGAGAAAAGCATGCAAGGTATGGAAATCTAGGTTTGGTGATATTTCTCTCATGAATAGGCTGGGCAGTGCTGGGTAGAACACCCGTGAGAATATTCTCGCTTGGGCTAAAGAAGCATCAATATTTATATGGACATTTAAAATGAAATTGCGGGGAAAGTGTTAGGGCGAGTGATAAAATCGATATGTCAATAGCTACCAGCCAAAAAATAGCGGTATGGATACTAAGCAAACAGATACAAAAAACAATATTAGGCGCTCAATTCAACCAGCGCTTATCACCGGTCTGGTACTGACCGTTTTGCTGGTTCTTTGGATTTCAATCGATACGCTGGTATCGCAATCGACTGCTTGAGAACCAACATTCAATCGTTGCCGCACAAATCTCTTTGCAGGTCAATGCTCTCTCTGCTGCCCTAAACCGGCGCATCGCGCTGCTGGAGGGTCTGCATGCATTTGCCCAAGCGGTAGAAGTGACGGACGATTTCGAGACCAAATTCAACGCTTTTGCAGCCAATTTATTTGAGAGCACGCCAGGAATCCGTGACCTTGCCATCGCTCCTGGAGGGGAAATCTACTATGTCTATCCCGTGGAGGGAAATGTCCAGATTATTGGATACAACCCCTTAGAGGACCCACGGCTTGAAATACGTACTGATGTACAGCGGGCAATCGATACTCGTCAGTTCGTTCTCAGCGGACCATATGCATTGGATCAGGGCGAGATTGGGCTAGTAGCTCGAAAAGCCGTCTTCAAAGACGGAGAATACTGGGGATTAGTTAACATCGTAATGGATCTTGCCCCAATTTTAGAACGGTCTAATATTCAACTCGATGGTGATACATTACTGCTACTTAAAAATAGCCGTGATGAAGTGATTTACGGCAGCGAGGAGTTAATTTTAATTGACCCGTTGGTGCAGCGGATTGAACTGCCAGATGGTTGGTGGGAGCTGTATGCTGTACCTGCGGGAGGGTGGGAGCATAGCATTCGTACAAACTTGCTCATCTTCGCAGCGAGCGGGTTAGTTATCATGATTCTTGTCACAAGTATTGTTTTCCTCTCAGTAAACCGCCAAACACAGCTTGCACATGCAATCTCCCAGAGAACTAATGATATTAATCAAGTTAATTTATTATTACAGGAGGATATCGCCCAACGGAAGCAAACTGAAAGCAAATTGGTTGAACAGGAAGCGCAATATCGCAGCATCTTCGAATCTGTAAACGACGGACTATTTATTTTCGATTTGTCGGGTAATATTGTTGATTTCAATCCAGCAGCAGCAAAGATGCATGGCTACTCAATCACTGAGTTCAGATCACTATCAGCGGAAGATTTTATTCATCCGGAAACTATGCCACTATTTCATCAATTTCTGGATGCAGTAAAACAGGGGCAGCCTTTCCTTGGTCAAGGGATCGACTATCGCAAAGATGGCTCCAACTTCCATATTCAAGTAACAGGGACCCCTTTCCGGTACTCACATCAAGATCACGCACTAGCCCTGCTACGTGATATAAGCGTGGAAGCGGAAGCCTACAGATTGTTGGAAAAACGTGTCCAGGAACGAACTCGTGAACTTGTCGCTTTGCTTGAGGTCTCCCGTACGATTAATTCAACGCTTGGATTAACGGACCTGGTTTTAGTGATCCTTGAACAACTGAATTCTGTAGTTGAATATACTGGCGCAGGTGTTGTAGAGCTTGATGAAGATATTTTTTACTTTGCTGAATATATTGGTCCTGCGCCTCGTGATCATGTCCTAGAGATTCGTATTCCCAAAGATGAAAATAGCGGGTACCAATGTATACGGAACCAGCTCGAATCGGTCATTTACAATGATATCTGGGCAGATTTGGATGAAGGGATGCCGTTCCCGGAAGGGAATTCAGCCCAAGCAAAGGCAACCTTTGCATACGCCCATGCTTGGTTGGGAGTCCCATTAATCCTAAAAGGTGAATTCCTTGGTGTGCTGAGAGTTGATCATGAGATTCCTCACAGCTTTAGTGATGGTGAAGCACGCCTATTGATTGCGTTTGCCAATCAGGTGGCGGTTGCGATAGAGAATGCCCGTTTATACCGACAAGCGCAAGCGCTGGCAGCAACCCAAGAACGCCAAAAACTGGCTCGCGAACTTCACAATTCGGTCTCCCAGGCATTATACGGGATCGCGTTGGGCGCTCGCACAGCAGATGAAATAATTAGGCAAGCCCCAGAGACAACCAAATCGCTTTCAGAACCGATAGCATACATCCTAGATCTTGTTGAGGCAGCACTCGCGGAAATGAGAGCGCTAATATTCGAACTGCGACCCGAATCTCTCGAAAAAGAAGGGTTAGTAGTTGCTTTGCAAAAGCATATTGCCGCTGTTCAGACTAGGTATAAAATTCCTATTTCGTTAAACAATCCTTCAGAACCAGTTCTGCCGCTTTCGAAAAAAGAAGCTTGTTACCGTGTCGCCCAAGAAGCCATACAAAACTCGATTAAACATGCCCAAGCCTCGCATATCACCGTATTACTCACAGAAGAAGACCAACGATATTGTCTGCAAATCATCGATGATGGACGAGGGTTTGACGCTTTAAAAGAGTACCCGGGGCATCTCGGATTGAAATCGATGCACGAGCGGATCGAACGGTTGGAAGGTGAACTGAGAATCGATAGTACCCCTGGAAGCGGTACAGCGATCTCGGCTTGCTTCAAAGCATCGAATAGTTGAGAACGGGTTCTGACATTCCCATACAACACTTTAACCGATCAGTTTACCTCAACCATTGGTAGAGGTGTTTATAATGCGAACCAATAAATAAGCGATCCATCCGCATTGGTATGCGCCTCATACATTTGTGTAGCAACAATCAAAATCACACGGTACCCCCCGATACTCGCAGCAGTACAATTCAATTCGGGTAAATGAACTTCTAAACAGCTATCCTGCCAAACAACATTCTCCACATGATTCACCATGATAGCCAGCGTGTCAACAGCGAGGTCCTGCGCTAAACGGTCACGGGCTGCTATGGCAGCCGGTATCGTGTTGAAATCCAAAGTTGCCGTTGGTGTGGGAGGGACCTGTGTCGCAGTAGCCGTCGGCGTTGGGGGTACAGGAGTTACTGTGGGTGTTGCGGTTGGCGGTAAGATATTGCGAATAGAGGGGACAAACCAGAAAGCGTTTCCTTTTCCCGGCTTGCCATCGTTATACACCTTTAAGATGAACTGAACCTCTTTTCCAGCATAATCTGACAAATTGTAAAAAATCTTCGTTGTATAACCATCATATTTCTCGTTCCATTCTCCAAGGGTTTTAACCTTCCCGTCTAAAAGGTACTCTAACATGAAGGAGACAGAACATCCGGGGTTGTCAATTAAACATCCGACTTCTGCAACAAAATAATCATTGGTCTTGATCTTATATTTCGGATATGTCCCTGCTATCCAACCACCTTTGACCGCTTCTGGGCGTACCCATAGTGTGGCTTCATCCTCATGCCGACCGGTCTCAAATATTGGGTTGGTCATGAAATCGATGGAACCGTCACTATCTGTAGATAAACTTGGGCATGCTATATTTCCAGCACTGGTTTTCCATGAAGCAGCACACATGTTAACAGCGAAGTCATAGGCATAGTTGCTATTAGGAGCTAATACTTTAATCGCTACCCAAAAAGTGCTGTTGGCTTGATTCCCAATACCAAAGCGCACTCCTTGATCGGTAGCTAATATCCACTCTCCTTGGTATCTTCCGGATTTGTTAGGTGCTACCATATCTACTTCTATATCGACTGTATCCCCAGGATAAACCGTCTGACCAATTGGCACATTACGGCTAGCCTCCATCCGGTCGCCGCTGACAAACTCAACCGCGTAGCGCGAACCCCACACACAGGTTCCAATATTCTTAATTCGCCAGATTTTAGTGAAGTCTGTCGATGGACCAAGAACCGTCCCATCTGGGATGCTGACGTCCCGGATATACTGTGCGTGGTTACATAAGGCGAGATTCGGGGTAGCCGTTGGTGGAATATTGATTGTAGGCACTGTCGATGTTGGCTGCAACGGTAGTGTTGGAATCACGCTCATTGGCGTATTCTGAACAGGGGTCGGTGGGGGAAGTGTGGCGGTATTTATGGGAGTTGATGCTACTGCTACGCTGGTGAGTTGGACCACTAAATCTTGTAACACCTGCTTCGTAAGCTGAAATGACACTCTATCAGCGACTTCCGTGGCATTTTGCTCATTCGTATCCGGTTGATTTGCCGGTAATAGGATACCACAGCCTGCAAGCAGGACGGAAACACTCAAAATAAGAATGAGTTTATAATTGGATTTTTTTCGTTCATTCATGGCTGTACTCCATGGATAGCTATCGCAAACTATCCCGTTTAAACAATATATTCTGGTTTAATTAACCTCAATCTTATGCCAACCATAGATATACGCCACAGAATTTCGGTTGACACACAGGTCATCATTTTTTCCGGTTTTTCCCCCCCCATTTTTACTAATCAGACTACGACTAAAGTAGGATTACAGCCAATGATCCCCATATAACAATAACCCCCAAGTGGGGGTTATATAGAGTTACAAGGGCGGATCGATTGTGTGGCGCTACCGGTTGACGATTTTCTGATCAGTACATCATCTTGTTAGCTAGAAAAGCATGCGACATTTCATACGGGATTTCTCGATTATGAAGTATAAGATATATTCGGCACCAACCCTATCCGCACTGCGTGTAAAGCCGCCTGGGTCCTGCTGAGAACACCTAGTTTCATCAAAATATTACTGACATGGGTTTTGACAGTGGTCTCGCTGATGTGAAGTTCTACTGCTATTTCCTTATTCGCTTTACCACGTGCGAGCAAGCGTAGTACCTCGATCTCACGTTCAGTCAGTTTTTCCGGACTTTGTGGTGACCTGACCTCACGCATTAACCGTTCGGCTGCTTCAGGTGAAAGTTGTACTTGACCTGCAGCAGCGGCCTTGATTGCTTGCCTGAGTTCTTCAGCCTGGGTATCTTTAAGCAAATAGCCGATTGCACCAGCTTTGACAGCGTTTATCACCGAAGCATCTTCCAAAACACTGGTTAATGCGATCACTTCCGAGTCAGGATATTTCTCCCGGATGATTCCGGTAGCCTAAATCCCGTCCATCTTCGGCATCAGCAGGTCCATTAAAACTACATCTGGGCTCAACTCAGCGACTAACTGGACGGCCTCAGCTCCATTCGTTGCTTCGCCGACGATCTCAAACTCTGGATCAAGGGCCAGGAACATCTTTAAACCTGTCCGCACAACACTGTGATCATCAACAATCAAGATGCGTATTGACACTGTTTCCTCCTACTAAAGAAGGATGGTTCTCTCCTTCTGAAGTCAACATGGGAATGTATCGTCAAGTAGGATGCATGTTGGAGCAGTTTTGATTATAACCAATTAAGGCCCGTTTTATTACGCCTGCGGACAAAACCAACCGAAGATAGGTAATTCCTATGACAAGTGTACTTGCACAACCAATCGAAATACCGTCCCAGCGCTCGAGAAGCTGGATGATGTCAATCTGGCTTCACCCGCGCTTTACGTTTAAGCAAATCGTGGTGCAAGCAAAAAGTGTTTGGCTCATCCCATTACTGCTGTTTAGCATTGCAGTCCTCGGAAACGTAATCGTTAATGGTCATTTGAAACAGCTAGCCGCACAAAATGGAGAAGTTATCCTGCCACCCGATTTTCAGTACTATTCACCAGAACAGCAGCAACAGCTAATGACGGCCATACAGGCCACCTCCGGTCCTGCCTTCCTCTACATCTTACCTGTACTTGGGCGAATTGGCACAGTGTGGATTATCTGGTTAATCACTGGCAGTCTACTACATTTGATCATGACTTTGAGTGGAGGTCGCGGAAACACATCGCGAGCGTTGGATATTGTGGCCTGGGCAAGTGTACCCCTCATCCTGCGCGAGTTCATTAGGGCGATTGCAATAACGATAGCAAAGGAACCAATACAATACCCCGGACTGAGCGGGTTTGCTCCCGCTGGAATTGACCGAGGTGAATCTCCTCATAACAGAAATGTTATCCCTAGTGGATATCTATGCCATCTGGTTCGTTGTCTTACTGGCGATTGCCGTCCAGTCTTGTGGGGAGTTGAACGGCCAGAAATCATGGTTTGTGGTTGCTACTACGATTTGCATCCTGATCCTACTTGCGCTGATGTTTGGGCTCACGCAGGCAAAGCTAGGCCAGCTACAAATCACAAGACCCTTCTTCTTCTGATATTGCCATGCTGGAGCCATATATCCAGATGTCTAATCTGACAAAAACCTACCAAATGGGACCGGTGAAGGTCAATGCTTTGGCTGGGGTTACGTTAGACATTGAACAAGGTTCATTTTGTCTGATGATTGGCCCTTCTGGATCCGGGAAAAGCACTTTCTTATATCTATTAGGTGGGTTAGATCGGCCAACTAACGGAACGATCTCTGTGGAAAATAAATCTTTAGATAATCTGGATGAAAACCAATTGGCTGCATACCGGCGGCGAAAGGTGGGATTCATATTCCAATCCTTTAACCTTATCCCGAGCATAAACGCCTGGGAAAATGTCGCCTATCCGCTATATTTCTCTGGGGTACCATTCCGGGAAAGAAAATCGCGAGCTTTAGTGCTCCTTGATCAGATCCAAATGGGTGACCGATCTGAGCATAAACCTAATGAACTTTCTGGCGGACAACAACAGCGGGTGGCGATCGCCCGAGCGCTCATCAACAACCCACACATCATTCTGGCAGATGAACCCACAGGTAATCTCGACTCTGCCAGCGGTGAAAGTGTCATGAATGTCCTGGCCGATTTACATCTCGAAGGGGCAACCATTATTGTCGTTAGCCATGATCCGCGCATGGTGAATTATGCCTCGCGCGTTATGCACATTTTGGACGGGTGCATCCAAACACTTAGCTAATTTATCAGCAGATTAATGGGAATCAATCGCCTAGAAAATGTAGCCCAAGATTATCAAGCCCAAAAGATTATTCCAAAAAAGTCATTCAATAGAGAGCTAATTTTTGCATGATTGACTTTAGGAGACCATAGAATGAAGTTCTACCAATGTGCCACAGCCCTTTTCATGGCTTTCGCCATGTTACTCTTCTCGAATTCTGCCCGAGCAGCGGATCATTCAAATAGGATCAATCTGGGTCACACGTTTCAGAATGACACAACCCCAACACCACCACAACCAACCACGACCGATACGCAGCAACAGTTAGAGCCTACGGCAAGTCAAACTCCAACACCAGAAGCATCCCCCACCCCCACGGCCATAACAACAGAGCAACCAACTGATAGCATTCCCACGTCAACACCTGCAGGTTATCGTCCGGTAATAATTATCTCTGCCTATCAAACAAAACCCGCTTTAGTCTCACCTGGTAAGAATTTCACATTGGAAATCAAGTTAGTGAATCAAGGACAGCTCAGTGCCCACAATCTGATTATCACCATTCCCACCGGGGACCTAATCCCGCTTGAAACCGGAGGAGTAATAGCGGTGGGTAAATTATCTACTGGGGAGAAATCGACGATCAAACAGCCTATGACTGCCACTATGGCTTTAGCCGGCAATTCAGTCGCAACCCTAGCAATAAACTTATCCTATACCGATCCTAATGGCATTATCTACAATGAAATCTTCACGATAGCCATCAATTTGGAAAAAATATATACTGGTTCCGCCACTTCTGCAACTGCAACCCCGACACCCAGCTTTAATAAACGCGCCCAATTAGTGATAAAAAGCTACCAGACAGACATTGAAACGCTCCAGCCTGGCATACAGTTCATGCTGCAACTAGTCATTCAAAACTCTGGCAGTGTTGCAGCCGATCAAGTCATCATGGTGGTGGGGGGTGCTACGATATCAGTGTCCCCAGTTGGCGAAACCGGTAATGATTCGCTGTCAAACACTGGAAATATCATTGCATCGGGTGGTGAATTTACCAATTTCTCTCCGGCAGGACTATCAAATGTCCAATCCATCGGTGACATTACTGTAGGGGATGAATTGACCATCAACCAACCGCTGATCGTCAATGTCAGCACAAATCCTGGCGTTTATCCCCTGAAGATATCCTTCGCATACCGCGATGAGAAAGGTAATCTGTTCATTGACGATCAAGTCATCAGCCTAATGGTATATTCCTTACCCGTCATAACGATGAATTTCTACCGTGACCCGGGTCCTATTTATGCAAGTCAACCGAATATACTACCGATACAAATTATCAACATGGGCAAGAAAACGGCGATCCTCGGCAGCATAAATGTATCTGCAGAATCGGGTTATATGGAAAACAGCACCCTGTTTATCGGAGCGCTTGAGCCTGGCGGGTATTACACCCTAGATGCGGTATATTCACCTGAGAATGTTGGGGTTGTAGACCTGCAATTAACTATAGAATATAGCGATGATTTCAATGTACCCCATACAATTATAGAAACTATCCCACTCGAAATACAAGAATTCGTTGTGGAACCGTCATCAGATCCCGGATCGTATCCCGGAATGGCAGTACCTGGTGAGTCGCCAACAGGTGTTGGACCAGAATCTACCTGGCAGGTAATAAGACGAATACTCGCTGGATTATTAGGCTTGGATAGCGGCCCAACTCCGGTATTTCCCGGAAGCGAAATGCCTGGACCGGTAGAGCCCCCGCCAGATCAAACCACACCAGCGCAAGTACCAGTACGCCCAACGGGAAAAGGGTAAAATTTCGGGCGTAATTTGGGTTACTAGGAAATCAACAACGAACTCAGGCATTCTGCTATGCGTTTCATAGATCTACTCAGATTAGTCGTTGACAACCTCAATCGCCGAAAAAACCGTGTCGCACTCACGGCAATCGGTGTCGTGATCGGAACAGCTGCAATCGTCGTTTTGGTATCGCTTGCAATAGGAATGCAGCAGGCGGCAAATTCCCAATTAATCGGGATTGGCGACTTAACTCAAATTCAGGTCTCACCTGGCTTCAGCGAGGTTCCAATCCCAAACAGCTCAGGTATAACCCAACCCATCACCGACCAAACATCAGCAGACTTCCAAGCGCTTCCCGGAGTCGAGATTGTGATATTGAGAGATAGTCTGTTTGTCAACAATATGATTCAGCTGAACCGTTTCGAGGGGTATGGAAACCTGTTGGGGTTAAGCATTACAGATCTCGCTGAACTTGGATTATCTGCCCAACAGGGCGAGTTGACACTTGAGCGTGGAAAAGTTGTTGTGGGTTCGATGGTAGCAATGAATTTGTACAATCCCACTCTCCGTCCGGGGCAAGAACCCCCGCCTCCCCCAGATCTATATGGCCAAAACTTGAAATTAGTCCTGATCAAATATGACAAAGATGGGATGGAGATCCGCAAATCCATTCCCTTACAGGTAAGTGGCGTGATTGCGGAAACACGTAACGAACCTGACTGGTCTATGTACGTACCAATTGAAGAGTTGAACGCATGGAATGAGTGGGGGCTTGGTCGCCGCACGAACCGATACAAAGACGGTTACCAAATGGCCACGGTGAAAACTACCGATCTGAGCCAAACGATCACTGTTACAGACCAGATCATCGCGATGGGCTACCAAGCGTACACCCCGCAATCCTTCGTTCAGGGGATCAACAGCTTCTATATTGTGCTCCAATTAATGTTTGGTGGAGTAGGCGCAATTGCATTATTGGTATCCGCCATCGGTATTGCGAACACGATGACTATGGCAATCCTTGAAAGGACCCGGGAGATCGGCCTTATGAAAGCCGTTGGTGCCACAAATCGCAATGTTCTAAGTATATTTCTCGCCGAGTCAGCTGGAATCGGTTTCATCGGTGGGATTGGAGGAATTCTAGTTGGGTGGGCTGTTGGACAAGTTGTGAACGTACTATCCCTGGTATATCTTGCACAGCAATCATCCCAACAATCATATTATGGTGGGGGCGTACCACCGCTAGCTATTTATACGCCAGTGTGGTTGCTGATCTTTGCATTACTTTTTAGCATCATCGTGGGGTTGATATCAGGCATTTTTCCTGCTTTGCGTGCCGCGACACTCGTTCCTGTAACGGCACTTAAGTACGAATAGTTGATACGGGTTTTTGAACAGCCATTCAGCAGGGGGGAATATTACCGTTTGCCAAGACGACTCTCCTGTCTTTCCTTCCGTATACCGCCCGTTGTTGATATAACTTTTTCGATGAGTATTTTAAGAATAGTTAGAATAACATCTGATACTACAAACGCTAATAGGTTTAAAATTTCCGGAATTCTTCGGGCAGGTAACGCAAGCTATAGTTGCGTATATCAGCCCCAAATCTCTTTTTAAAATCACCTGATTTGAAGAGGAACTTTCCATTGGTTATCGTTCTATGATCAATTGATGACGCAACAATCTTAAGTTTGCAGACAGATATCCCCACAACTCAACCGCAAACATCGCTATCAATAGAGATAAGATTCCAATCTTTAGCGCAAGCGGCGAAGGAATCACAACCATCATATCACATCATCCCCGCTGTCTATCTCGCTTAGCGCTAAGATCCTGGCTACCGCCTCGTCCGGGATTGTATGACGGAAGATTTTGGCGTCGTGCTGACTAAGTGTTTCTACCAATGTCGCCACCCATTTATTTTCTACCAAAGCGACGACGGCCGAAGTGCCTGGTTCCAAGCTCAGCTTGAGTTCTTCAAGATAGCTCTCCGAGAACCCCATGTCAATCTTCCCAGCTACTGCATGGCCGGTGAAAGCCCCTGCAAGTGCGCCAACCACCATCCCAACGGGACCACCAAGCAGCCCAAATAGGCTACCCGCTACTGCTCCAAAAAATGCCCCTCGGCGCGGGTACACATCGCCAGTCTCATAAATATTCGTTTTGCCATCTCTCCCTTTTATCACCAGCGCGGCGTTCAGGATTTTTAGATCATCATGTCTACCCAACTTGCGAATATCTTTAATCACCTGACGCCCTGTGCTTTCATCAGTAAAGATCGCAATTAACAGCTCAACATCTTCGATACTCACTTCTTCCCATGTTTTACGTACTGGGATAGCAGGTAGTGTGCTGACCGCCTGCCTACTAATCCTAAGGTAGATCGCATTGTGCTCGAGACGTTGAACAGACGTAACTGGTAATGCTACCGCTTTCTTTGTCCACAAATGACCATGTGTCAAGACCAAGTGAGTTATTTCACAGTTGGTGGGTTCAATCAGGAATTCCGCAATTTCTCCCACGCAACCATCCAGCCCTTCTACAGTAGCACCGTGGAGGATAGCTAATTCGCCGCTGGAAGTCCGCGCCTGCTTGACAGTTAGACTTTCCTGGCCAATCGCGGCGAGTTCTACAGTTCGACCGCGAGACGAGTTCTCGGGGGCTGAGAATCCCTTTTCACTGAAATTACTCGGGGTGAACGGTTCCAGATCTGCTAATTCAGCTTTTCTGTAAGAGAGATAAACTTTGGTAGAGCTGGTATCGAGCACCCCATCCAACGGCACTAACACTTGATTAGCAGTTGTGGATGATTTCGTACGCACAATAAAATGTGTTACCTTCCCAATGCGCGTGTCTATGACCACACCGGTGACAAACCCACCCGGTCCGTCCTTGCAATATAGTCTGGCGTTCAACGGGATACTGATCACATGCTACTCCAAAGGTGTTGAATCAGCTCGCTGATGAAATCGCATTTATTCATGCCGGTCTATTTCAATAAATAACCGCATTTCCTTTGGCGAACTCCGGAAATATCTCGCTTTAGAGGAGAAACGAGTGCGGTGATATCAGCCGTAAGATTCGTGTTCTGTGCGGGCAATAATCTCATCTTGCAAAGCTTCGTTTAAATCACAGAAGTAATCACTGTAGCCGGCTACGCGTACGATTAAATCCCGATACATTTCTGGATGTAATTTTGCTTCCATCAAGGTGGTTGCATCAACAACATTAAACTGAATATGGTGTCCATCGAGCCGGAAATAAGTCCTGATTAACTGGGTCAAGCTGTCAAGACCACGCTCGTCTGCGAGCAGCTGCGGAGTAAATTTCTGGTTCAGCAGTGTCCCGCCCGTCCGGGCATGGTCCATCTTGGCAACCGATTTGAGCACAGCTGTCGGGCCATGGCGGTCAGCCCCTTGGACGGGCGAAACGCCCTCCGATAGCGGGCTGCCAGCCCGGCGTCCATCGGGAGTAGCACTTATTACTGAACCGAAATAAACATGGACTGTAGTCGGTAGCAAATTAATATGATAGCGGCCGCCTTTTGTGTTCGGCCGGCCATCAACCGCCTTGAAGTAAGCCTCAAACACCCTTACCATTATGCTGTCAGCATAATCATCATCATTGCCGAATTTCGGCGTTTTATTGATCAGCATTTGCCGCAGCCGCTCATCACCTGCAAAATCGGCATTAAGAGCAGCCAGGAACTCTGTCATCGACAAATTCGATTGATCAAATACGTGATAACGTAGGGCGGTAAACGAATCGGTGATTGTGCCTAATCCGACACCTTGGATGTAAGAAGTGTTATAGCGTGCACCGCCATCGTGATAATCACGACCTGTCGCGATGCAATCGTCAATCAAGATCGAGAGAAATGGCGCCGGCATGTATTGGGCATAGAGCCTCTCGATCACATTATTCCCCCGAACCTTGATATCTATAAAATGTTCAAGCTGCTTTTCAAATGCAGTAAAGAGATCATCAAAAGAAGAAAATTGGGCTGGATCTCCCGTCTCCAAGCCGATCATTTCGCCACTGCGCGGGTCGACACCGTTGTGCAGTGTGATCTCGAGCACCTTGGGTAGGTTGAAATATCCCGTCAGGTTGTAGTTTTCCTTTCCGAAGGCACCTACCTCGACACAGCCGCTTGAACCACCATTACGGGCATCAACCACTGACTTTCCCTGGCGAATTAATTCTTGGACAATTAAATCAGCGTTAAATACGGAAGGCTGCCCAAAGCCGGTGCGGATGATCTTACCCGCCCGTTTGATAAATCTATCGGGGTTCTTCTTGCTGACTTGGATCGAGGTGCTTGGCTGCAGCAGGCGCATCTCCTCTATAACATCCAGGATCAAATATGTGATTCCGTTGACACCATCCGAGCCATCTGCTCTGACCCCGCCAGTGTTGATCTGGGCAAAATCAGTATACGTACCACTCTCAGCCGCGGTTACGCCGACTTTTGGCGGTGCGGGCTGGTTGTTGAACTTGATCCAAAAACACTGCAGCAGTTCCTCTGCAAGATCGAGTGTTAATGATGCTTCTTCCACACCCTTTTTGTAGAAAGGATACAGATGCTGGTCCAGCCTACCAGGGTTGAAAGCATCCCAGGTATTCAGCTCAATCGTCACACCGAGATGCACAAACCAGTAATACTGGAGTGCCTCCCAAAAATCTCGCGGCGGGTTGGCTGGCACATGTGTACAAACGTCTGCAATTCTAGCTAATTCCATCTTGCGCTGTGGGTCTTGCTCGGTATCTGCCAAGCGGAGCGCCTCATGCGCATGCCGCTCTGCAAAACACACCAACGCTTGGGCGCTGATCCGCATGGCCTTGAGTTCTTCTTGTTTAGCGTACGCTTCAGGATCGTGCAAGAAATCAAGCTGCGCGATGCTCGCTTCGATATCGGCTATAAAGTCGTTAAATCCTTTCCGGTAAATCTTGTCGTCGAGGACGGTGTGTCCCGGTGCACGCTGCTCCATGAACTCGGTGAAAATACCGGCTTCGTAGGCAGCTAACCACTCTGCAGTCATCTCTTGAAAGAGACGATCACGCATTGATTTTCCCTGCCAGAAAGGGATTATCGATTGTTCGTAAGTATTCCGTGCTTGCTCTGATACGTGAAACGGTATTTTATCGCGCGAATTGAGGATATCCAAATCCTGCAAGCTGTGGCAGCACAGCTCAGGATAAGTCGGTGCAGCTTTTGGAATCCCACCTTTTTCTCCAACGATCAATTCCCCAGGCGAAATATTGATATTCTTGTTGTCCAGCAAGTAGGCAAACGCACGCGCGCGTTGGATCGGAATGGATTCCGCGATGAGATCGCGAAGATAAAATTCGGTCAATAGCTCCGCTCGTTCTGGTGTTATCAACTCGACGGCAGTCAAACTTTGTTCACGTAAGCGTCGAACACGTTCACTTATCGGCATGTATCACCCTCCAACACTGACCGAGAAATTATAGGGGCTGAAGATTTCAAGCATCTCAGCAGGAGACCCGGAGTTGGTGGCTGACGGTTCTGGAAGTTTGTAAAGCTGGCCTAAGCGATCATATTTCCCCCGGGCGCTGTCATGGTACGGCAGCAAATTGATTTCAACTTTCTTTGGTAAAGCGGCAAGGTACTCAGCGATTGCGCGCAGGTTGTGTTCAGTATCAGTTATTCCGGGAATCAGGGGGATGCGGACAATCACCTGCTCGTCAAGCATCACCAGCGCCTTGAGATTACTTAATATAAGCTGGTTCGAGACTCCAGTGAACTTCCTGTGCTGCTCATCATCGATAAGCTTCAGGTCATACAAGAAAGTATCCACGTATGGTCTTACCGCATCGACTACCTCCCAGCTGGCAAAACCACACGTATCAAGGATTGTGTGCAGCTCTTCATCCTGGCAGCTCTTGAGCAAAGCGATAAGAAATCTACGCTGAAAAAGCGGTTCGCCACCAGAGAAAGTTACCCCCCCACCAGACTGGTCATAAAATGAGGTATCCTGCCTGACCTCAGCCAGCACCTCTCCGACAGTCATCTCCCGCCCTACAAGCTGCCTCGCCTCGGCCTGGCAGCTTGGCACACATTCGCCACAGCGAGTGCAGACTGTCAGGTCTGTTTGCACCCCAGCCTCTGTTTCCACGATAGCACCGTTGGGGCATTCTCCCACGCAGTCGCCACAGCGAATACAGCGCCGCTCTTGCAGCATAATCTCAACACCAATAGATTGGCTTTCCGGGTTGTGACACCACCAACAAGCTAAAGGGCAGCCTTTAAGGAACACCGTTGTGCGAATACCGGGGCCATCATGGATAGAAAACTTCTTAATGTCAAATACGATACCGGTTGTCCCGGTCAGGTTATCGTCCATCACTCTACCGTTAATTGTCTCAGGTACCAATCGGTTCAGAACTTTCCCCAAGTATACATCATCTGATACATCTCCAAACGTTTCACGCTTATGATTTAATGTGTGCTGATACTCATAACAAGCTGATAAGGTACGGAGGTAAGTAATTAATAACAAAACGCCCGCATTAATGCGAGCGAGATTATCAGCGGGGAGGGCGGGATTCGAACCCACGGTCGAGGTTTCCCCCGACAACCACTTAGCAGGCGGCCCCAATCAGCCACTCTGGCACCTCCCCAATTGTCCTGCCCAATGTCATCCCTCTGCAAGGCGGAGGGAGAGGGATTCGAACCCCCGGTGGGCGTAAACCCACAGCTGTTTTCAAGACAGCCGCCTTAGTCCACTCGGCCATCCCTCCACTAATCAGCAGGGAAATCCCTCCTGGGCGACGTGATTTTATCACATCTATCCATACGCTGCAACACAACACAGCTTTGGCAGTGCCTGATTGCATTTATCTCGTGCTATACTTGCAGAGCCCGTAGTAAACAACCGATTTTAACTAAATTAGATGCGATGCACATAGCCTGCCCCGATAAGGAATCACCACAATGCGCCTGACCCACATCGCCCGTTCAGCGTTGATCATTGCGGTTTTTTTGGGCCTCGAGAAGTTGCTCGGATTTGTACGCCAGCTGTTGATTGCACGCCAGTTTGGACTCTCAGCAAGCCTGGATGTCTTCAACGCGGCCAATAATCTACCGGATCTGATTTTCGGATTGATTTCCGGCGGCGCTCTAGCGATCGCGTTTATACCTGTACTGTCAGAATATCTTGAAGAGCACGGGCGCCCGCAGATGTGGGACTTGTTTTCACGCGTCGCGAACCTTGTCTTCTTGGTAACTGCGGGTGTATCTGTGCTGGTGGCGATTTACGCCCGGCAGTTGGTGGGTTCGAACCTCGGAATTGCACCCGGTTTCTCTCCAGAGCAGCAAGCCCTAGTTGTTGATTTGATGCGCTTGAACCTGGTGGCAACGCTGCTCTTCTCGATTAGTGGGTTGGCTATCGCTGGTTTACAAGCTAACCAGCACTTCTTGCTGCCGGCACTGGCGAAGAGCATGTATGATATCGGCACATTGATTGGTGTGATCATCTTAGCTCCAGAAACCGGCTACCAAATTGGTCCAATTACACTTCCTGCCTTCGGATTAGGTGTTTATGGATTGGCTTACGGAACTGTGCTCGGGGCAGTCTTGTTCTTAGGTATCCAATTCCCTGGTTTAATCCGCTACGGATTCCATTGGGTACCGGCAATCAATCTCGACCACCCGGGTGTCCGAAAAGTGCTCCGGATCATGATCCCGCGGATCGGAAATGTTTTTTTTATCTATCTAGTCCTGGTATATATCCCAGACAACATCGCTTCGCGCTTGCCGGAGGGATCGATCACCGCGCTGGTCTATGGGTGGTTGATCATGCAGGTGCCAGAATCATTGATCGGGACGGCGCTGGGGACAGCCTTACTGCCATCGATCTCGGAACAAATTACCCGTAATGAGCGAAAGCGCTTTACCCGCCTGGTCAACCGCGCAGTACGGGTGCTGCTGGCATTTACGCTGCCCATTTCCCTTTTGGTTGCGATTGGTGTTGAACCGCTGGTCGAGCTCTTTGGTTTCGACCCGCTAGGCAGTGCGCTCGTCGTATGGACAACGCGCGCCTTTCTGCTTGGTTTGGTTGGTCACGCGCTGCTGGAGATCGGTGCGCGCGGTTTCTACGCCCAACAGGATGCAGTAACACCCTTGCTGGCATCTGTTTTGATGGCAGCAACCTTTACCATTCTAGCGGTAGGTCTGTCACGGCCTTTCGGTGCGGCCGGGATTGCCTTGGCAAATTCAATAGCTTTTAGTGGAGAAGCGCTGCTGCTGCTGTTCCTGCTCAACCGTAAATTCCATGGGGTGCTCAAACTTGGCCGCACCTTACCGCGCGTGATCGCCGCCACACTCGTTGGTGGCCTCGTTGCGGTGCTGCTGGTTATCTTATTACCACTGCCACCTATCATCACCGCTATCGCCGCGCTGGGTATGGGCGCATTGGCTGTGCTGCCCTTTATCTGGCCAGAAATTAAAACGCTCGCTACGCTCTAAGACTATGCATGTAGAATGAGTAAACAAGCCGCTTTTTCACACATTTATAACGTGGCAGTTCTATAATTGACAGTAACCATCTTTCTGGTGGAAAGGTAGTTGCTAATAGTCTTCACTCAAATATAATTTTTGCTGTCAATAAGGCTGCAGCATGCAATCAATAATAAAATCTCTGGCGCTTATCACTTTGCTGTTGATCAGTGTTGGACAAGCAGCCATCACCCCAGCTACGCAGGTGGTCACCTGGGAAGCAAAGGTTGACCCCTGGGTGAGGCAGACCGCTGCTAGCGGGGAAACTGAATTTCTGCTATATCTGCGGGAACGAGCCGACTTGAGCAGCGCCCGCCAGCTAAAGACCAAAGCTGAGAAAGGCCAGTTTGTCTACCAGCGGCTGAGCGAGACCGCTGCCCGCAGCCAAGCACCGCTGGTCAAATACCTGCAAGCGGCAGGGGTCGAGCACCGCTCTTACTGGATTGTGAATATGATCTGGGTCAAGGGTGATGCAGGGTTGGTGGAGAGGTTAGCTAAGCGAACAGATGTCGAGCGCATCTACGCCAATCCGCTTGTGCAGCTAGAACTACCACAAACCGAAATGCAAACCACATCAGCAGAAGCAGGCAGCGGTGTGGAATGGAATATTGCGCTGGTCAATGCTCCCCAGGTTTGGGCTGCCGGATACACCGGTCAAGGAGCGGTAGTTGGCGGACAAGATACTGGCTACTACTGGCAGCATGAAGCACTGAAGAACCAGTATCGCGGCTGGGATGGTAGTTCGGCTAATCACAATTACTCATGGCACAATGCCATCCATGATGACCAACCTGACAATCCCTGTCTTGACAGCGCTGAACCGTGTGATGATGACGGCCACGGTACCCACACAATGGGCACGATGATCGGCGATGACGGGGCTGATAACCAGATCGGCATGGCCCCAGGTGCGAAATGGATTGGCTGCCGCAACATGGCCGACCGTTTTGGCACACCTGCATCATACATCGAATGCTACCAGTGGTTTGTGGCACCGACTGACCTAAATAACCTGAATCCGAGGATCGATCTTGCGCCCGATGTGATCAACAACTCCTGGAAATGCACAATCGACGAAGGCTGTACTGATCCAGTGGTACTGCTCGAAGCGGTCCAGAACGTACGCGCCGCTGGGATATTAACCGTTCACGCCGCCGGAAATGAAGGACCTTCCTGCAGCACTGTCCAATATCCGGCTGCCATTTATGAAGAATCTTTTTCTGTCGGAGCAACCGGCTGGGACCCAGATCTATCCGGGACAGTTGGAATTGCGGATTTCAGCAGCCGCGGCCCAGTGATCGTTGATGGCAGTAACCGCTTGAAGCCGGATGTCACCGCACCTGGTCAAAATATCCGCTCCGCTACAAATGATTTTATAGATGGATATACATTTTTATCGGGAACTAGTATGGCCGCTCCGCATATCGCTGGACTGGCGGCTTTGCTGATCTCTGCTAACGACGGACTGCGCGGTGATGTAGACGCCCTCGAGGAGGGCATCACACAATCTGCAATAGCGATGACCACTGAGCAAGACTGTGGGGATGTCCCAGGTAAAGATTTCCCTAACAACACCTATGGCTGGGGACGGATTGACGCCTGGGCAGCGATGCATGATTTTGATATTAAAAAGACTGCTTCAAATCGTATCGTCTCTCCAGGCGACTTGCTTACCTACACCCTCGCTATCACTCACACAGGCATGCTTGGTCCCACGCACAATGTAGTTATCAGCGACACTCTACCAGCTGGGACACATTTCATAGACGCGAGTGGTCCTTATCAAAGAAATGATGGTGTGATTCGTTGGGATTTCGATACCTTCGCTGCAGGATATACGACAACTGTTAATCTGATTGTAGAGGTGGCGAATACTGCCAGCTGGATGATCAGCAACTACGCATATGGAGTCAGCAGCGACGAAATCTCATGGGAAACTGGACCCCCAGTGATTACTTTCAACAGCGAAAATTCAATCTGGCTGCCAACTGTATTTCACGAATACTCCCCATAATAATATTATATACATCCCGTAATTTCCCAACCCCGGGACAATAACCTACAACAAAATCGCTACTTCTGCCTGATCAAGCGGGAAGAGTTGACCAGGATACCCAAATCGGGGATAGACTGCAGCGCAGCCGCAAAGACCGGCGGCAGGTAGCCAAACGCTGCTAGGGTTAAGCCAATCAGGTTATATACGGCAGTAAAACCGATATTCATCTTAACAACGCGCATCGTACGCTGGGCAATGCGGACGACATCAGGCACCAGGTTCCAGTCATCACGCAGCAAGGCGATGTGGGCAGCTTCAATCGCTACGTCACTGCCAGCAGCCCCCATCGCTATACCGACATCTGCTTGGGCTAATGCCGGGGCATCATTGACTCCATCTCCAACCATGACCACGGTATGACCCTGAGATTGGAATCCTTTCACAATCTGGATTTTATCCTCCGGCAGCAATTCTGCCCGGAAGCTGATTTCCAATTCTCTGGCTATATCTGCGGCAACAGCCGAATTGTCGCCGGTCAGCAATTCAACATGACTGAAACCAAGTTCAACCAGCTCTTTGATTGCCCGCGGCACTTCCGGTCGCAGAGTATCCTGGGCTGCCAGCACTCCCTGTAGCTGTCCGTCGATATGAACGTAAATTAACGTTGCCCCTTGGTTCAATAACTGTGCGGTCAACTGTTCGATTTCTCCTAGTAGATCCGCAGCCAAAATTTGTTTGCCAACCACAACCGCTCTGCCAGCGACCTTGGCTTGTACTCCCACCCCCGGCAAAGCCTGGAAGTCATCCGGTTCAGCGAGTGTAAACCCCAGTTCCTCACTGAGGCGGCGAACAGCCTCAGCAAGCGGGTGTTCCGAATAGCGTTCAGCCGCGGCTGCCAAGTGGATGAATTCAAAGTTCCCGGTAGGCAAGGTTTTAACCTCAACTGTATCCACGAGGCGCCAGCCCTGATCATTGACCATAACTTTAACTATCTGCGGTTGGCCAAGCGTAAGGGTGCCGGTTTTATCGATTAGCAGCACATCCGCACTAGCCAATACCTCCAGATATTTACCACCCTTGATCAATAATCCGTGCTTGGCACCCGCGCCAATCGAAGCTAACATCGCTATTGGTGTTGCCAGGGCGAATGCACAAGAACAGGCGACGACTAGTACTGCCACAGTCGCGATAGGATCACGTCTGATAAGCAAAGTCAGTGCCGCGATACCAAGTACCACCGGTAAATAGTAAGATGAAAATTTATCGGCCACGCGCTGCACGTACCCCCGGTGGGCTTCAGCCTCTTCTACTAATTGGATAACTTTACCAAAAGTTGTATCTATGCCGACCCCCAATGTGCTTACACGGATGCTGCCCAGTTGGGCAACGGTAGCCGCGAAGACATGCGCCCCTGGTCCAGCTTCAACCGGCATGGCTTCACCGGTGATTGACGATTGATCAATCGTAGCGTGACCTGCAATCACCTCACCATCGACCGGGATTGACTCTCCTGGTCTTACGATCACAGTATCCCCAACTTTTACTTCACCAATTGGGATCTCTTGTTCGGTTGTATCGACTTGGACCCGAGCTGTCAGGGGTGCCATCGCCGCTAGATCTTTGACCGCCCGCCGCGCCCGTTCGGCAGTAAATCTTTCAACGTAATCCCCCACTCGCATGAAAAACACCAACACTATGCCCGTTGCCCATTCGCCAGCAACACATGCCGCGATCACACCAACGGTCATCAAAGTATGTGAAATGACTTGTCTCTGAAGTGCAGCCTTAACCACTTTGCGGAAGACCGGGTAGCCCAAAAACCCTATCAGCAGCAAAGCGATGTACCAGGGTACCTGCTGAGTGACCCTCTCGAACAAACCCAACCACTCTCCCACCACAACAACAAACAACACCGCCCCAAAAACGATCCCAAGTAATGTCAAAACTGGCCGTGTGAACTCGCGCGCTGCAGTATCCGCCCCCTCTTCGTGAGTGGTCGCAACCTCATAGCCCGCATCCCGGATGGCTTTGTGAATTTCCCGCTCGCTTACCAAATCTGGATCCAGCTGGATGACAGCTTTCTCAGAAGTTAAAAATACTTCAACATGCGAGACGCCTGGAAGCCTATTAATCGAACGGCGAACGTGCTGGGTGCATTCGGCACAGTCCATCCCTTGGATCGGTATTTCGGTAGTTATCAGCTCCACTTGTGTCTATCCTCTGCAGCTCTTGAGCAAAAAGTATACCCTATGCAGAAGCGAAGCATCCTGTAATTGAGTATGTATAGCTAAATGTGGTTGCAATGAATGCTTCGCCCTTACTCAAGATCAGGTACAATCTGGGAGGAGATAAAAAGAGACACCACAAACCGGGTGTCTCTTTTTGCTGGGAAAGATTAGATGTCAAATCAGTAAACTTCTGGGGCTTACTCTTTCTCGTAGGGTATCCCATCAGCAGCAGGCATCCTGGATCGGCCCACAAAACCGGCCAGAACGATCATCGTGGCGATATAGGGCGCCATACCGAGCAGATCGACCGGGATACCAAGCTGGAGCAGGGAAAGTTTTTCCTGCCACGAGTCGAAGAAACCAAAGATCAGGGCACCGGCAAAGGCCCCGAAGGGATTCCAGTTGCCGAAGATCATGGCTGCCAGACCCAGGAAACCTTTACCAGCCGACATACCTTCGTTGAATCTTCCCGCCGCACCGATGCTCATGTAAGTGCCAGCCAGACCGGCGATCCCGCCGCTGAGCAGCACACTGATATAGCGGATTCGAAAAACATTAATGCCCAGGGTGTCAGCCGCTTTTGGATGCTCCCCAACAGAACGAACCCGCAAACCCCACCTAGTTTTATTCATCAAAATCTGAGTGATAATCAGCAGCGCAAACATTGTGTAGATGATCGGGCTCAGGTTGAATAATACCGGTCCCAGGACTGGGATCTTCCAAAGAATTGGTATGGAGAAGGAGGCGATGGCGGGACCCGGTTGGTTCAGCTGCGGAAAGTTATTTAAGATAGACCTCTGTAGATAGCTGGTCAAGCCCAAGGCCAGAATGATAATTCCAGCGCCGCTGACAATCTGGTTGACCTTGTATTTTATAGATAATACACCGTGCAGCGCTCCAAGCACCATCCCGGCCAGGATACCAGCGATGACTCCCACAAACATGTTCTGAGTGACGCTGGCAAAAACCACGGAAGTGAAGGCGCCCATCAGCATCATACCCTCGATGCCGATATTGACCACTCCGGATCGTTCACTGTAAATACCACTCAGGGCTGCCAGAGCGATCGGCGTGGCGCGAACGATACTGCTGACCAGCATGCCGGTGAGATTAAGTGACTTTCCCTTGGTTGCCCAAATGAGAAATGCCAGGATCAACAAAGCAGCGACTAATATTACTACCCAATCACTTTTCTTAAAGCCCCTGAATACTTGCCAGAACCCGGCAACACCGGCAACCACACTGAGTACGATCAGGCTGACGGTGGTGGGGATGACCAGATCAGGTGCGGCGATGGTCACGCCAGCACGATGGCTGGTCAGGACGAAGGTTGATTGTAGATCAGCTGTCCCTAAGGCCATGAGGATTATCCCAGCAGCGGCCATTAATGCGATAATGCCGATCGCAAAACCACGCAGATCGCGGGTTGTTTTTTCAACGACAGTGGCTTGCATGCACACCTCCTTGGGTATCCATCATGAACCCCATCCGCGGGAAAGCACGGTCTCTTCTTCTTCTTTGGGTGGTTTCAAGCGATACAGGCTGCGGATGATGGCAGGCGCGGCGATGAAAATTATGACCATACCTTGAATGATGCGGATGAGCTCGACGGGGATACCTGCCACAGATTGCATCCTTGCCGCACCACCGCGCATGAAGCCGAACAACAGCGAGGCTAAAACGACACCCAATGGATGGCTGTTTCCCAAAAGCGCCAGGGCGATTAAATCAAAACCATAACCGGTTGAGAAAGCTCGCACCAGCTGGTGGTCGACAGCCAGGATTTGGACGGTGCCTGCCATGCCACCCAGAGCCCCGCTGAGGGTCATGGTCAGCACGATGATCAATGTGATCGGAATGCCAGCGTAACGGGCGGCATGGGGATTTGAGCCAGTCATGCGGATCTCCATGCCGCGCGGAGTCTTCCACAAAAACCAATAAACCAGCACTGCGGCGCCCAAAGCGATGAAGAAACCCCAGTGCAGGCGTACCGGTGGTGGTAGAAGAGTAGGTAGGTATGCGGAAGGTTTGATCAGGGGGGTGATCGGCAGACCATCCGGACGCGCCATCGGACCGGTGAGCAGGAAATCAGTCAACCGAAAGGCGATATAGTTCATCATGATCGTATTGATCACCTCATGCGCTCCGGTACGAGCTTTAAGAAAGCCTGGGATGGCACCCCATATACCTCCGGCAGTTAAGCCAGCCAGGATAGCCAGCGGTAAGTGAATGATCATCGGCAATCCATTGAGCGAATAACCGACGAAAGCAGAGGCCAGACCGCCGACGAATAGTTGACCTTCAACGCCGATGTTGAATAAACCACCCCGGAAGCCGAGGGCGACTGCTAATCCAGCGAAGATGTATGGGGTTGTGATCACCAGGCTCTCGCTGAATGGGCGCAGAGAAGCATACAATAGATTGGGATCGCCGGTTGAAATCCAGATTTGGAAACCTTCGAGGATCAACCTTGGGTTGCCAAATGCACCCTCGAAAAGCGCAAGATAAGCTTCCCAAACCGTCTGCCAGGTGATCTTGAGCGCTTGCATGGGTTCCTGGAAGAAATTCGCCCACGCTGCCAGGACCTCGGGTGATGAAACCGCGATTATGAATCCCCCGATCACAATGGCGGTAAAAACGGCTAGCAGCGGGACGACCAGCGCTGAAAAGGTCCCTTTCCTGACGAATATCCGGAGGAGAAGTGGGCGTTCGTCCTCGGTGGGGGGTTGTTCGGATGTGTTCTGTGCCTTGATTTCTTCTTTTTCTTGGCTCAAGTTGACCTCCAATCTTGGATAGAGATTCGGTCACTAGTATTGTTCAATATCTTCCGTTAAGCGGGTATGGTTTCTTGAATACCTGCCATTAGTAAACCTAACTTCTCGCGGGTAGCCTCTTCAGCGGGTAGGATAGCAATGAATTTACCGGCGAACATCACCGCGATGCGGTCAGAAAGGCTCATGACCTCATCCAGCTCTGGAGAGACCAGCAAGACCGCGCAGCCGTCATTCCGTTTCTTCATGATCTGTGCGTGAATATATTCAATCGAGCCGACATCCAAACCTCGCGTGGGTTGAGAGGCAATTAACAGTTTTATGGGTCGTGAGAATTCGCGCGCCACGATCACCTTTTGCTGGTTGCCGCCGGAAAGATTGGAGACCGGCACAAATATACTGGGCGTGCGTACATCGAATGCCTCCACTCGCTCCACGGCTGCCTTGTCAATCTCAGCTTGTTGTAAACTCAATCCTTTCGAGTATGGGGGTTGGTAATAGGTGTTGAGAACAAGGTTATCTGATACCGAGAAGGCGAGCACTAAACCATCTCGCTGCCGGTCTTCGGGGACGTGGGCTGTTCCAACTTCAGTAATCTCCCGCGGAGAGAAGTTAGTCGTTTCGGTCTCATTGATTTTGATCTTGCCGCTATCAATTTCACGCAGACCGGTGAGTGCTTCGACCAGCTGGGTTTGACCATTGCCTTGAACACCAGCGATGCCCAGGATTTCTCCAGCTTTAACTTCAAATGAGACATCATCCACTGCAAGCAGCTGCCGGTCATCATAGACTTTTAGATTAGCGACGTCCAGAACCACATCACCGAAATCAGGGGGTGATTTTTCTACCTCCAATAACACCTCACGCCCGACCATCATATTTGCCAGGGAAGCAGTGGTGGCTTCGGCAGGCGTGGTGCTGCCAACCATCGCCCCATGGCGCAGCACCATGATCCGGTCGGCGATCTCGAGCACCTCATTTAACTTGTGGGTGATGAAGATCAACGATTTTCCCTGGTCGACCAGCGAGCGAATTACTTTGAAAAGCTCCTCCACCTCTTGTGGGGTCAAGACCGCGGTTGGCTCGTCAAAGATCAGGATATCTGCCTGACGGTATAAGACTTTGATGATCTCTACCCTTTGCTGGGCGCCGACAGAAAGATCCTCAACCATCACCTGTGGATCGACATCCAAGCCGAATTGAGCGGATATCTCCTCGATGCGTTGGGAGGCGATTTTGCGGTCCAAAAACACACCGTACTTGATCGATTCGACTCCTAACATCACGTTCTCGGTGACGGTGAAGACCGGTACCAGCATAAAGTGCTGGTGAACCATACCGATCCCTATGTCAATGGCATCGTGCGGACCATGGATATCGACTTTTTCACCGCGCACCAGGATTTCGCCTTCGTCAGGAGTATAAAGACCATATAACACATTCATTAATGTGGTCTTCCCGGCTCCATTTTCCCCCAATAATGCCAGGATCTCACCTTCATTCAGCACCAAATCGATGCTGTCATTTGCTAAAACGCCTGGGAATCGCTTGGTGATCCCGCGCAGCTCAAGCAGTGGAGGCATTGGCGTCTCCTTGAGTGTGTCTTGAGAAGGTTTAAGTTTTATGAAAATTGCTGAACTTACACCAGGCGGTGCCGAAAATTGTCTCGGGCACCGCCTGGTTTCCTAAATAATCATGAGATAGCTTCATCCATTGGATGAGTTTGTGGGTTTAGTACAACCCGCCGGGGCAGCTAGCAGGGTAGGAAACGCAGCCTGTATCAGTGATCTCTCCGGACATGATGGCTTCTGCCAAAGCCTCAACTTCTGCTTTGAGATCGTCAGGAACGGCGCTATCCAAGTCGTGATATGGAGCGATGCCAACACCGCTGTTGGTTAAATCACCAACATAGACACCGCAGCCCTGGAAGTTTCCTGCCATAGTCTCTTCGATTATTGCGAAGACGGCTTTGTCCATGACCTTCATCACGCTGGTCAGGATCACATCTTGGACACCCGGCAACGAATTATAACCATCCGTATCTACCCAGATGCCGTAGCCGCCGCGCTCGCGGGCGACGTCAAAACCGGGGGCACCAATCAAACCGCCGACACCCATGAATATGTCTGCGCCCTCATCAAAGAGGGATTCGGCGGATTCCTTACCCTTGGTCAGGTCGCTGAAGTCGCCGGTAAAGAGCCCTTCGCCGGTCTCGTTGTCCCATCCGATCAGCTCAACCTCTGTGCCATGGGCTTCGTTGTAAGCCTCCATGCCAGCCTGGAAGCCGACGCCGAAGATGGTTACGGTGGGGATCGGGGCTCCACCGAAGTAGCCCAACTTGCCGGTCTTGGTCATGCCCGCCGCCAGGTAGCCGGCCAGGTATGCAGCCTGGTCGGTCTTGAAGATGGAACCCATTACGTTAGGGATGCATTCTGCGTTGCCGACCACACCCTCCGGGACACCAAAGGCGTCGGGGTAGGCGTAGTCGAAGATCGAGAATTTAACATCCGGATACTGGGCAGCCACATTGGCCAGTGCGCCTCCCAGGAAGAAACCGGAAGCATGGATCAGGTCATAACCCTGGCTGGCGAACTCGGTCAGGTTGGGCTCATACTGTGTGGCTTCATCGGATTGGATGAATTGGCCTTCTACACCAAATTCATCTATGGCCATCTGGACTCCAGCCCATTGGTTGGTGTTGAAGCTCTGGTCATCAATACCGCCAGTATCGGTCACGAAACCAACTCGGAAAGGTTCCATTGGCGCTTCGGTTGGTTCTACAGGGGGTGGTGCATCGGTCGGTTCTACAGGGGGTGGTGCCTCGGGTTCAGCGGGTTCTTCTGGAGGGGGTGGCGCTTCAGTCGGGGTCGCCTGACCGCCGCAAGCAGCCAACACAATGCTGAAGGTTAACAAAAGTACTAAAAGCGAGAAAAGTTTCTTTGACATTTGGGACTCTCCTCCTCGAGAGTTAAGAATATTGGAGCTTGAATTCGATTTCACTTGTGGAGAAATGGTGATTATTCAGAGTAATGCGCACCTCCTTTTATTCAGTAGACAAACTCAACGCGTGCTCTGCATGGCTGATTGCATAATGACTGAATTATCCTGTTCGGAGCATCATGTATTCTATCAAGTTTAGCATGAAGGTAAGCCAACGGCAATATGTATTTCATCATATTTCAGACAGATGGATTGTGCTGATATCCTAATTATTCGACCGTCGTGTTCTCTACGCCGGTCCCGATAAAACCGTCAAATAGATCTACCATCATCTCTTCAACAGATTGCTGTCTTCCAGGTGACAACCAGGTTGGATTGACATCCGTGACCAACAAAGGCATTTGGATACCCTGACCGTCTGGATTTTCGAGCAGATTAGGCACTAACTCAAGTACTGAGTCGATTGGGTCGGAATATCGCAGCGATGCCACCCAGTTATCACTGAACTCTTGCGGGGCGGCCGTGGATCCGATGATGTTGATGCCCGCTTCCGCAAGAACCCTGTATAGACCTTTACTGGCGACCGAGGGTTGGATATAAACCGTATGAACACCCCATACTTCCAGGTAATTGGCTGCCGATTCCCAATCAGTTTGTCCAGCATCTTGCTGCAGCTCGACGTATAAGGGGTAGCCTGCAGAAGGAAAAGGTGGATAGACCGGCCTGCACAAACCACACATATAGTAAACGCCATTCATGAAGCCGACGCTTATCGTCTCGCCAATATCACTGTCGACCTCGGTGATGACCGCTGCCCGCCAATCAGCGCTGATTGTAGCAGCCATGAAACCGGCGATAAAACCAATCTGGTCTACAGGAACAGCGTTGGCCTTTATGACGCTCAGGTTCGCTCCAGGCTCAATTTCGGGGAAGCCAATGGCCAAGAAATGTGTCTGAGGGCTTGCCGACACATGCGCCGGTAAATCTGGATAAGGAGCAACGACAACCACTAGGGGTGCGGATGGCAGCTCCGCTTCCGCTAATTCTTGCCGGACCTGGAACCGCAGGCCTAGATTACCAGCAAGCTCCTGCAAGAGCGTCTGCAGCTCTGCTTCCATGGCTGGATCCGCATCATGTCCAACGACCAAATAGATCGTGCCGATGGCGGGTGTTGGGGTTTGGGTAGCTGGTGCGGCCGGGGTCGCTGTTTGCGTGGCTTCGTCTGGAGGCGTGTCCGTTGGAGCACCGCTGATAACCGGGGAGGAGCATGCTGCTGTGAGCCATACCAAACCGATCAATAACAACACCAGGATTGGGGTCGATGGCAGTTGATTGGTTGCGGAGAATGGGGAGGTTGGCTTGATTGACATCGCGATCCAGGGATATGATCATTCGGGGGTGCAAAGACGTCTTATTTTACTATGGTTTAATGAGCCAGCTTGGGTCAAAACTTGCTTGACGACCTGCGCTTTATGCCTTGGGTTGAATCTACTGTATAATTGCACCATGATCGAATTGAATATACCTGGGCGCGGTGAAATTAAACTTGAACACTTGGTATGTGATGTCAACGGTACCCTAGCCCTGGACGGTCAGATGGCAGCGGAGATCCCATCGAGATTGCGCAATTTATGTGACAGGCTGACGATCCACTTATTAACTGCTGATACACACGGACGGCAGACTGCGATCGACCAGCAGCTTGGATTACACGCAGTGCGCATCCGTCCAGGTGCCGAAAGTGCTCAAAAAGCCAACTACATTCTCCAGCTTGGAGCTGAAACAGTAGTGGCCATCGGCCAGGGAGCGAATGATGCTGGTATGTTGAAAGCGGCAGCCCTTGGTATCTGTGTACTGTCGCCCGAAGGCACTGCCGTAGATACATTGCTGAATGCAGACTTGGCTGTGCCAGATATCCAAGATGCCATAGAACTTCTAGAAAAACCACTCCGCATTGTCGCCACTTTACGAAAATGAGCCTACCCACTGCAGAGCAATTCCCAAACAACCCTGAGAATTTACCACCCGCCAGGAAAAGGCGTGCGAAGCGCTTATTAGCACCAGTTGATAGCGACGAACGAGCCGCATTCCTGGCAGAATTAGCCTACCGGCTTTCGCCTTCATTTGACTTTTTCCTGTTCTCCTTGGCTTCCGGTGCAGTATTGGCCTTCGGTATCATGCTCGATGAACCAGCCCTAATTCTGCTTGGTGCGCTGGTCGCCCCAATGATGGCGCCAGTGGTTGGATTAGCACTTGGAACGATCATCGGGTCAATCCGCTTCTTCTTCCGCAGTCTAGGGGCGTTGCTAATCGGCAGTGTGCTGGTATTTGGTATGGGTTGCCTCGCTGGCTACCTTACACAGTATTGGTCCCCGATAGAATTGGACCAAGCGCATTATCATGCCCAGCTTTCATGGGCGAACTTCTTGGTGTTAGCCATCGGAGCCGTATTCACTGCAGCTGCTGCACTGCGCAACAGCCCACCTCCGGCGTTGCCCAGCGTCGCTCTGGCGTACGAACTCTACACACCGCTGGCTGTTGCCGGCTTCGGGCTCACAAGTGGGACACCGCATTTATGGCCTGATGGTCTGATCGTCTTTACCATTTACCTGGCTTGGGCTGCCATCCTGGGAGCATTAACATTCGCGATATTTGGCTTTCGACCGCTGACATTATTTGGGTATACTCTGGGAGCAGCATTCGCTTTGGGGGCGATTGTCGTTATCGTCGGACTAAGCGGCGCGGGAGCAGCTGTTGGCGGGCAGATGGCCTTACCAACGCCAATACCCACCCTAACGCCTACGATCACACCCTCAGTGACGATCACCCCGACACCGGTACCGCCTACAACAACCCTGACACCAACGCTTACATTTACAATTACACCAACCGCTTCCCAAACGATCACCCCAACCCCTACGCCGATGTACGCACTGATTTTGACAGCGGATGGGAATGGCGCCGTATTGCGGGACGAGCCGGGCGGTACAGTACTTAAAAGTTATTTCGATGGAACGCTACTGGAGATTTTACCAAGCACGGTCACTTTCGATGGTGTGGAATGGGTAAATGTACTTGCGCCGGATGGGATAGAAGGCTGGATTATGCAGCGGCTGTTAGCTACTGCCACACCAGCACCAAATTGGTAGCCACCGCAATAACCTCCCTGAACAATAGCAGCCAAGTTTGATAATTTCTTTTTAGGCAGCCAAATCCTGGCTGCTAAAGGCTTCTGGCAGCAAATCGCCTACACTTATTTCGTTTACCAATTGACCATGCTCGTCGGCAATTAATACCAATGTGTCCAGTCCAAACTCAGCCAGTACCTGCCGACAGGAACCGCATGGTGACCCGCCATTGCTGGTAACCACGGCGATCGCTTCAAACTCCATATCCCCTTCAGAGATAGCCTTAGACACTGCGACACGCTCAGCACATATCGTGAGCGGATAAACGGCATTTTCAATATTACCGCCGGAATAATATCCCCCTTTCTTCGACAAGAGTGCTGCACCAACTTTATACTTAGAATAAGGTGCATACGCTTGTAGACGCGCCTGAACGGCGGTATCAATCAGTTCCTGTTTCGTCTCTTCCGTGATCATCCCTACTCAATCCCTTGCAATGTATCCGCCTGCAACCCTCGCACGCGAACTTTGCGAATTCGCCGCCCGCTGACCTGTTCGACGGTAAGCTGCATGTTATCAACCTCAACACTCTCCCCGGCTGAAGGAACCCGGCCTAAGCGGCTGTAAATAAATCCACCCAGGGTATCAGCATCCTCTTTCGGCAGCTCAGCGTTGACAATTTCATTGAAATCATCCAAATCCACACGCCCCAGGAATATATATTCGTCTGCAGATAACTCTTCATACGGTGATTCTTCTGCATCATCATACTCATCCTGGATTTCCCCGAGGATCTCCTCAACAATATCCTCCAATGTAACCACGCCCGCTACACCGCCATATTCATCAACAACGATCGCCATATGGACGCGCTGCCCTTGCAGTTCAGCCAACAGCTCATCAACTTTTTTCGCTTCGGGGACGAAATATGCTGGTCGCAGCAGCTCGCGCAGCGAATCGCTTTGATTGCCCTCCCTCCAGACAGTCAGCAAATCCTTAGCGTAGAGCAATCCCAGGATATTATCGACCGTTTCCACGTAAACCGGCACGCGTGAGTAACCACTTTGGATTAAGACATCAACCGCTTCAGCCAAACCAGTCTCCACATCAAGGGCCAATACATCAATCCTAGGGATCATGATCTCGCGCGCCAACCGGTTGCCCAAATCGAAAATCGAGTAAATCATCATCTGCTCTTCTGGTTCAAATAACCCTTCTTGCTGCCCAGCGTTCACCATGATCTTGAGATCGTCCTCAGTAATGACCAATGGTCCAGTTGTTTCCGGGGCTGTCTCAACCTCTCCCGAAGACATCAGCGGGAGAATGACCAAGGGAGTGAGTACGAACATCAATGCGCGTGTGAAAGGTGTCATGCGGAAAGCCCAGGTTAAGGGCTCTTTGATAACGGTGACACTTACAGTCCACTCCAACCAAAAGACCACAAATGCGGCTAGGAGCAAGATACCAACCACCAACCATAAGGATGGAGATTGGGTCACGCTATAAAGGTATAACGGGATAAGACCTGCAATTAGGAAACGCCAGAACAGGCGCGCCAAATTCAAACTGGCTTGCAGACGGGGCAGGTTCTGTACGAGATGTAATGTAGGCTGAATCTTCTCCTCACCTGTTTCGCGCTGTGCCAACAGGCACGCTAAACTCGTGTGGAGCAAACCCACCCGGGCCGCGACAGTTGCCAAATCCAAAGTCAGAAGTACCAGTAACCCAATCAGTATGATCCAAAAATTATTCACTTATCTGCAGCCTTTTTATTGAACGTGCGGGCATACCAACAGCTAGTGTATTCTCCGGGACATCGCGTGTAACGACTGCCCCTGCCCCAGTATGCGCTCCTTCGCCAATCTTCACCGGGGCGACCAGCATCGTGTCACTCCCAATGAATGCTCCCGCACCGATTTCGGTAGGATGTTTCCGCTCACCATCATAGTTACAGGTGATCGTTCCAGCACCGATATTGACATTCGCCCCGGTTGTCGTATCCCCAATATAGGAGAAATGTCCCATTTTCGAACCAGGTCCAAGGTAGGAATTTTTCACTTCACCAAAATTCCCCATGTGCACCCCATGAGCTAGATGGGCGCCATTCCGCAGGTGGCCAAAAGGTCCGAGTTCAACATCATCCTCCAACTGCGCCCCTTCAAGCACTGCATACCAAACTTTGCAGCGATCACCAATCAATGTATCTTGGATAAATGCATCTGGACCGATCACACTACTTTCTCCAATCTTACTGTACCCCTTAATATATGTGTTCGGCCAGATGACTGTATCTTGGCCGATATCAATCCCATGATCGATAAAAGTCGTGGCCGGATCGACAATCGTCACGCCAGAAAGCATCCATTGCTGATTGATTTCTGCTTTCATTATCGCACTTACCTCGGCCAGGTGCACACGGGTGTTGATGCCGATAGCTTCTTTTGGGTCTTCAGGTGTGTATGATTTGACGGCTAGGTCTTCATCAACGGCGATTTTGACCAGGTCGGTTAGATAATATTCTCCCTTTGGAGAGAGTGGGACACGTTTTAAGGCATCCCATAACCATGCTGCCTGGAAGCAATATACACCAACATTTAATTCACGGACACACAATTGCTCAACAGTAGCATCTGCCTCCTCAACAACGGCCGTAATCCTCCCACCATCAGCTCTGATCACGCGTCCAAAACCGCGCGGATTCTCTGCGTGGACTGTCATCATGGAAATTGGTCCGGAGTTATCTTTCTGGAGAGCGACCATCTGCTGGAAAGTCGGGCTCTTGATCAGCGGCATGTCGGCATAGGTCACCAATACGATATCCGCGTTATTCTTGAGCATTTGCTCGGCTTGCTGGACAGCGTGTCCGGTCCCCATTTGCGGTTCTTGGACGACATATCGGGCAGCATCCCCAACTTTCTGGCGCACTTGCTCCGCACCATGACCGATCACTAGCACTGGTTTCGTTCCTGTTGCCAATGTAGTTGACTCAAGTGTGTAAGAAATTAAGGGGCGTCCCATTAACGGGTGCAAAACTTTGGGACTTTTTGAGCGCATGCGAGTACTTTGCCCAGCAGCAAGGATAACGGCAGCGATCCTCATACTATCACCTCTTAGATAATCGTCTCAATTGGATCCAGCGCGCGACGGTCTGACAAAAAAACAACGAGTCCCAGTGTTGTCACCATGCAACACAGAATTCGTTGTCATATAGAAGGGTTATACTACCTAAACTAGGGTCTTCGTCTAACACTGAATATCCATAAAGAGAATTCAAACTGGGGCGCCCGGGATCGAACCAGGACATACGGATTCAAAGTCCGCTGTGCTACCATTACACAACGCCCCAACATTGCCACTCGATTAACCGAGCGGATAGTATTTTATCATAAGGCTTGATGCACTGGCAAGCTTGCACGCGGTCGGTGAACCTAAAATCGTATTATTTATATGTATCCCTATTTCAACAGGTTATTTCCTTCTACTACCCGGTGTTAAGCCCATCTTTTTTGCCTGCTCATAGCTGAGTGAGCCATCGCTAGGTGAGACCACTTGCCCCTCTTGATCAACTGCGGTTTCCCAAAATTGGTCGGCATCTCCTGTAGAGTTAACAGACCCAAACACCTGATCGAGAAGCTCAGTTAGTTCGCTCATGTCCTCTTCAATTTCCGGGATAGATACTGGATCAACGGGTATCGTTTCTGCATATTCGCTGAGGGTCTCATCGGTCTCATCGGAAAAAATGCCTAACTCGCGCGCATAACCCGGCATCAGACGCAGTATATCCAGCCGTTTATTTTCGTCTCTCATAGAAGGGGTGACGATCAGTAGGCCAGTCGTTTGACTGATATGTGTCCAATACAGCTCAGCTTTTTTCCCGGGAAGCCAGTGAAGATCAGCGACAGGTATTTGACCTAAAAGTTGACCGGCATCAGTAGTGGCATTAAAAGCTGCTACCAGTACTGGCAACAGGGCAGTTTCTTTATCGCGATCAAGCGTTTCTCCTGACCGAGCCAGGATTAGCCCCTGGTTATCAAACAAGAATGTTGATTGTGCTTGGAATTTCTCGCGCAGCTCACTAAGGATTGTCCCACACCCTCGCTGTGTCTGAGGTGTGAGCTCGTCTTCAAATACCGGCACTGGTAAGCTTGTCTGAACCATCCCCAGTATGCGTTCAACAGCATCCAAGAAGTCAGCCATATTGACTGGCTTATAAAAAAAGGCGTTCGCGCCAGCTTTGGCGACTTGGGCACGGACTTTTGGATCAGTTAACCCGGTCACCAGGATCACTTTCTGGTTAGGATTGCGCTTCTTGGTGACTTCCATGAACTCCAAGCCCGTCATCCCGACAAGATGGATATCGGAAACCAACAAATCGATCTTCTGGCGCGCAGATACTAGTAATGCCTCCTCTCCCGAAGGCAAATCGATCACCTGGACAAACTCCCCAAGTGACTCTAACCCAGACCGCAGCACATGTCTGGAATCGTGCTGGTCATCGACAACCAGTACTGTATAGGCGGTCATGCTATATAGATTGTATCACGGGGAATGATGCAATTTCAATTGCAGAATGTCCCCTAATGAAATTGTTATGTGGGGGTTATTCGACGCGCCAGCAAGCCATCCAATGGTCAGGACTGACCTCGCGGAAAGTTGGTTCATACTGTCCACAGTGATCAATCGCTACCGGGCAGCGTGGGTGGAATCGACAGCCGTTCGGCGGGTTGAGCGGACTTGGCACATCCCCCTGCAGGATGATACGCTCCCGCTTCAGGGTGGGGTCAGGTACTGGTATCGCAGACATCAAAGCTTGCGTATAAGGGTGCAGCGGGTTGCGGAAAAGCTCTGTGCGCTCCGACATCTCCACTATTTTCCCCAAGTACATTACAGCCACACGGTTCGAGATGTGTTCTACCACGCTCAAGTTGTGGGCGATGAACAGATAGGTCAGTCCAAATTCACCCTGCAGTTCATTCAGGATATTAAGGACTTGCGATTGGATCGATACATCGAGTGCTGAGACCGGTTCATCAGCGATGATAAATTTCGGCTGCAGTGCCAGCGCCCGGGCAATTCCGATGCGCTGCCGCTGTCCGCCGGAAAATTCATGCGGATAACGCTTGGCGTGGTAATCCTCCAAGCCAACTTTACGTAGCATAGCGATTACGGTATCAAAACGCTCTTGTGAGGTGCCAATATTGTGGATTTTCAAACCCTCCGCAACCGAATCCCCAATCGGTGTGCGCGGGTCCAATGAAGCATATGGGTCCTGAAAAATAATCTGCATATTGCGCCGCATATCTTTAAGTGCTTTGCCACGCAGAGAAAATATGTCCACGCCATCAAAATAGACATGTCCATCAGTCGGCTCGGTCAGCCGCAGCATAGTCCGCCCTACAGTAGTTTTCCCACACCCAGACTCACCTACCAGCCCCACGGTTTCCCCTTCGCGGATCGAGAAACTAACCCCTTCGACCGCTTGAACATGGGCGACAACTCGCTGGAGTAAACCACCCCGCACCGGGAAATACTTTACCAGATCTTTGACAACAATTAATTCTTGTGGCGATTCTTTATCCCTACTCTGCTCAACGATAGCTTGTTCTGCCATGCACTGCCTCTGAAAGTGGATTCTTGTTATGCCAGATAGCTACTACATCATGCAAACAGCGGTCGCAGTTCGATGACAAATTACATCATCCTTGCAGTCTTTAGTGCAGGTTGGCGGTGGAATTATATCCGATCCGCTCCCGCCATGCTGAAAATCACAAAGTTAATTGCTCGCTGCTTCTGCATGAAGCGGAGCTCTAAAACCATTCAACTGGTAATCCTGATACAACCAGCAGCGGACTTCATGCTCGATTGATTCTGGCAGCAGGTCTGGTTCGAATTCCGTGCAGATTTCGAGCTGATGTTCATCACGCGCCCGGCAGCGTGGTGCAAACCGGCACCCGGGTGGTAGGTCTACCAAGTTGGGAACCGATCCAGGGATAACCTCTAATTCATCTTTCAATTGGCCAAGGATCGGTATGGATGCTAACAGCCCTTGAGTGTAGGGGTGTTTTGGATTGGCGAAAAGCTTTCTTACATCCGTCTCTTCGACAATTCTTCCGGCGTACATCACTGCGACCCGGTCCGCCATTTCCGCGATAATGCCCAAATCGTGAGTGATCAAGATCACCGCAGTGTTAAGTTTGCTCTCCAAATCACGCATCAAGTCCAGGATCTGAGCCTGGATTGTGACATCCAACGCGGTGGTCGGCTCGTCCGCGAGCAACAGTTGGGGCTGCAAAGCTAAGGCCATCGCGATCATTACCCGCTGGGCCTGGCCTCCAGACACCTCGTGCGGGTAAGAGTGCGCCTTGCTGTCAGGGTCAGCGATCCCAACCAACCGCAGCAGGTCCACTGCTCTTTCCCAGGCTTCATCCTTGCTCATGTTTTCATGCACATGCAGCACTTCCGCGATCTGATCACCGATTTTAAAAACTGGATTGAGGCTGGTTTGTGGCTGCTGGAAGATCATCGAGAGGCGATTGCCGCGCATCTGGACCATCTCTTTTTCAGACAATTCCAATAAGTTCTGCCCATCAAAAATAATCTCCCCGGCGACGATCTTTCCAGGGTCATCAATCAACCGCATGATAGATAGTGAAGTAACGCTTTTTCCGCACCCGGATTCTCCGACTAACCCTAACACCTCGCCGGGATTGACATAGATATCCACGCCATCAACAGCCTTTACCACACCATCTTCTGTGTAGAAATATGTTTTCAGATTCTTGATCTCTAGCAACGGTTGGTTTGCGTAATCAGACAATGATAGCCTCACTATAAAATATTTTGTTACCGGGGTACAACGGAAAGTATGGCAGATATTATAACTGCAACTTAATCACTGCAGGCATCGCCATATGCAAATTCCTCAATATTCCAGAGCGCAGAACTTGCGGAAGGGTCAAGCTGCACGCCGCACATATCTGGGCGCATCGCAGCTTGCTTGACCTGGGTGTATAAAGGGATCACTGGGATTTCATCAGCAAATATGGCTTGGGCGCGCTCATGAGCTGACTGGTATTCGGGGTAATCAGGCAAGCTTCGTTGGGCTTTTGAGCAAGCCTGGTCGAATTCAAGACTAGAATAGCCCGATGCATTTGCACCCCCCCACCCTTTCGGGTATTCAGGATAAGGACCCGGGATTTCAGCGCTGGTATATAAGAAGCAAGGCGGTTCGAGTGCTGTCACCCAACCGAATTGGGCTAGATCAAATTTGCGGCCGAATATCGGCCCTTCTGGTCCAGGTGCAAATATTTCTTGGGATGAGCCAAATTGAAGATTAACCTTGATACCGCACTCCGCCAACGCAGTGGAGATAAACTCAGCAGTCAGCTCACGTTGAGCGCCATCGCTGGCTAAGAATGCAACCTCAAATGGTGTGCCATCCGTGATGCCCGTGACTGCACGCGCCACGCGTGGAGTTAATGGGTCGTTGTCTTGGTCTACCCAACCAATTTCATCCAAAATCCTCCTAGCCTCTTCCGGATCGTATGCTGGTAGTTTAACCTGCGGATTGAAGAGCGGGTGATTCGGAGGGGTGTAGCTCTCCAAGAGCAAGGATTGGTCAAGCGCTAATTGGGCGATCAGGCCCTCACGGTTGATACACATCGCAACTGCTTTGCGCAGCTCTTTGTCTCGAAATTTACTCACCTGCTCAATATCAGCTGGGAGAATACCGAAGTCGAGATGCTGCCATGAAGTGCCGCTTTCATAATCGACTCTGATCTGCTCGCGCGTTTGGAGGTCACGCAGTTCGGTTGATTTTGACTCCATCGGTACGGTTTCATCCACAAAATCACATTCGCCGCTCAGTAAAGCCTGCAGGGCTTCATCAGCATTGTTGATAAATCTGAACACCAGTGTGTCAAAATGGGGCAGCCCCTCATCAGCCCTGAAGTAATTCACATTTTTCTTGAATGTGATATGGTCGCCAGCTACCCACTGCTCCAACACATATGGACCCCAACCCAGTGGGCTGCGGCTGGCAACTTCTGATGTTAGCAGGTCTGCGGTGGAAACTCCACCTAATACATGCTGCGGCAAGGGAGAAAAGAAATTTATCGTATAAGCGGGATCAATATAACCTGGTATCCCGCGCCACTCAATCGTTTGCGCGTCGAGTGCCTGATATATATCAGTATAGCGGAGCAGCTCAGGACGGGCTGCGGGGAAAAGCTCCCTGGCTATTTCATACGAATAAACAGAATCCCCGGCAGTGAGCGGGGTCCCATCCGACCATAGCACGTCCGGTCGCAGGGTAAATCGAACTACCAGTTGGTCGCTCTGCACGTCTGCTTCTCCCTGATAGGAAAGCGCGCATTCGGGCGTAGAACAACCGGTCGGGAAATAGAGCACCCCCTCTGCTAATTGAGTTACTGTTCCATTTACATCAACAAGAATCTCACCTGGTTTTACTACAACAGGTTCAAGGAGCACATCTCCAACCTCAATACTCGGTTTGCGTTCCAATATGACGGGTGACATTTCAAAGTCATTGATATCATACGGGCCATCATAAAATGCTTCCCGGATGGCGCTCGCAGGCGCCGAGATGTCATCATAAAGAAATAGTGACGCCGGCTCCTGCCCCATGCAGATGGTCAGTAAGCTTGGTGGTGCATCTGTTGGGAAGGGAGTCTTGGTGGTGTTTGCAGGCGCCGTACTAACCGGTATGGTCGGAATCAATGGTCCGGGTTCAGGCTCATTGCCACAGCTTGACAGAGCCCCTATTAAAAAAAATAAACTAAATAACAGAATTAAATTTTTCGTAGATGAGTGTTTCGAAGCCAATTCGTACAATACCTATTTAAAAAATATGCGGGTGTCGCCACCCGTTAAAATCTTAGAATTTGGGCTGATACAGCCGCAATATTTAGATAATTTGCCAAAATGAAATAACACTCGGATGCTGTCCCCATAACCAAGGATTTACGGCAGCTTCGCGTGATCGGCGCTCGAGGATGGCCTCCAGCAGCTTGACACGTTTGAGCTGTTTCTCATCGATCTCTTGGAAAGACCTGGTTTGATAAAAGTTTGACGAAGCTGCCACTAGTAGCAACCGTGCTTTGCCTTTAGCTGGCAGCCTGCGGCTTGCCGCCCAGCCCTTCAGGGCTTGCCGGATACTCGTATCAAGAGGATCCGATTGAGTATATGTATCAAGGTCGTTCATAATTCCAACCAGGTAACAATTCCTTCTGCAGTCCCAATCGTTTCTTGAGCGCAATACGGCCATAATGTAAGCGGGACTTCACCGTGCCTACCGGTAAACTTAGATAATCGGCTATCTCTTGTAGAGACAGGTCATTCAGATAGTAAAGGACAACTACAACCCGCTGGCTTAGCGGTAAGGACAGCACTGCCTTTTGAACTTGTTCCCATTCGTCTTTCTTCTCAACTTCTTCATACGGTGGGTTTTTTCCCGTACCAGCCAGCCAATCAGCGATATCCTCTAACGGCTTCGGCCAGCGATTGCGGCGCTTTACCCAATCATATGCCAAGTTTGTTGTCATGCGGTACAACCATGGTTCAAGCGGTCGCTGAGGATCGATATTACGTGCGAATCGAAACAGCCTTAGAAATACATCCTGCAAGAGATCGGCCGCGGCATCTTCATCTCCGGTGATAACCAGGGAGGTCCGATATACCAACCGCTGGTGGCGGTCATATAAAGCACCTAGTGCATCGAGACTTCCTTCTTGGAGCTGCAAGACAAGGTCACGGTCACTTGGCTTATCCACTTTTTGTCCTTTACGATATATACAATCCAGAAGCGTTAGTGGTTCATTCCTGTTATACCATATTTTGGGGTGTACAGCTATGTAGATGTAAATATCCTATAAATAGAATACACACTTCTGGTATTGTCATATATTTGTGTAAAGCACATTTTATCGCCCAATCATCAATCTTTATTGTCTAAGACCAGATAGTGGTCGATAAGATCCTATATGCAAGATCGCCAGGAATTCTTGTCTCTCTGTAATTTTCCGCCTCGTCCAAATCATCCTAGTGCTTTATCAAGGATGAAAGTTTTATTCGATAATCGATCAATAAACCCTTGACAAAGCTTAAAGTGTTCCGTCCACGGTCTGCTCCTACTAAATAATCATATTTGACGGAACACTAGAATACGCCCAGGAAGTTAACGCCATAGATCGCCAATGTAAGTAAGGCATCGGTTATGGTGAAAGCGACATAAAACAGCAAGGTTGAAGTGCGCACTCTCACCTGGACCCAAACGGCAACACCGACCGCGATCGCAAAAATCAAGATCGGCACACCATACTTCAAGATCGGTTCTAGCCACAATGGAATCGCCAACCAGGCCGAGAACGGCACATAGGTAACGATAGTTGGCAGTGTGATATATTTTACGAGTTCGTAAAAGGTAATGGCGATAATGAGTGGGAACCAAGATACCCAGTCAGTTAGCGACTCGTTTTCGCGGACCAGCTTCCACAAGCCCAGGATAATCAACCCGGGCAGCATCCAGCCAAAACCGATGACTGGCGTCAAAGCTATGCTCACAAATCCCTCGATGCTGCCCTGCAAGATAGCGCCGATATAATCTCCAGCACCTAATCGATCCAAAGTTGCCATTACTGGCGCGGCCGTTGCTGCGAAATACACATTCCGGCCGCCGTACCCTTCCCGCCACGCCAGGTAGATGTCGCCAGCGTCATCGCTGTATATCACTGGGTTATCTGATATCCCCTCGGTCTTCGAACCATAACTGTAACCGACAAATTCTCCTTCCCTGAAAACGGCAACTGCAATCTGCAGGTGCTGGTCCAGCCGCATGAGCTGTTGGGCAGCGAGAGCAACAACAAAGTCTTTGGTGGGTATCGCATCGTTGGCGATAGGGTGCAGGATAAAACTACTCGAATCCCAAGGAGCTTCTGGCGCTGGTGATAACTGCAGTAAATTGAAGTTGCCTGAATATACTTGGTAGGGTTGCGCCTCGTCAGGGGTGATGATAACTGGCTTCCCGTTCATTCGCTGGGCTGCTCCGATTGGGAAGGAGACATACTCAGTTTTGGCTGTGCCCGCTTCCAGACCGGTCTGGTTGAGGATCGACCAGACCAGGTATACCCAGCCTTCCGACAAACCTAACTCGGGTCCAAACAAGCTGTTCCCGCTGCCAAATACAACGTCCGTAACCGGAATCCCATCCCCGGGGATGGGCTCGGATACGGGCAGCTGTGAATAGTTGAAGGTATTCCCCTCCAGCCAGGCGAGATGGATTTGATCTGCAAGGTCAACCCGCATGGTTGGGGACGAACCCGAGTTGGGGAATAGGTGTGGACCGGAGATAATTTCACCCGCCGGGTCAATGCGCAGTAAGAACATCTCGCCCTGTGCGCCTTGTTCCCAGGCAACCAAAGCCCCGCCATGCCGGTCGGATGCCAGCGTGTAACTCACCACGTTGGCATCTGCCGTCGATAATCTGACCGGCTCCATGCTGGTTGAACCAGCGCTGGAGAGCTGCACATACCACAATGCCCAACCTTCGTCAGCCGATGTACGGCTGCTCCACAACAGGTGCATAACCCCGTTCTTTCCCAGGATCAACTGTGGATAGCGTAGACTGCCTGGGAAGGTCAATTCCTGCTGCCCAATGATTTCCGCATTTTCACTTAACTTTAGATACTGCAGGTAAATACCTTCTTCTCCATCAAACGGCCATACTAGGTGGGTGCTCTGATCGATGCTGTCAACAACCAGGCTGATGGACCCGATTGTGTCCCCCAGATTGATGCCCCGGCTCCAATTTTCGGAAGGCTTTGTCCCTTTCTCAACCGTGGGTCCGCATCCAGTCAATGTAATCGCCAGGCTGATAACCAGCAATACAAACATGATTGGAATAACGCGTTTGGTGATATGCTTGGTTCTGCACATGAAAAACTCCCGCATTAGAATAAAACCCGGCTATTCTTCTGCAATCACATCCCTCTGATCGCCAGAACAACCGGGTATTTTGGCTGTGGCAGCCTGCAGGTTACTGCTTCAGTCTCGGGTCAAGGGCATCCCGCAGCCCATCCCCAAGGAAGTTAAATGCCAGTGTAGTAAGGCATAGGGCAAAAGCAGGTACCAGCACCTGGTTGGGGAAACTGCGCAGGCCTTGGACAGCTTCAGAAATCATGATTCCCCAGCTGGGTGTGGGAGGATTGACCCCCAAACCAATGAAGCTCAGAAACGCTTCTAAGAAGATGTAGGTCGGAATATTCAACGATTCGGCAACGATTAATGGACCTAATATGTTTGGCAGCAGGTGCTTCATGATGATGCGCGAATCGCCAGCGCCGACCGCATGAGCAGCTTCAACGAACTCCATGCGCTTGTACTGCAGCACCTGGCCGCGGGCGATACGTGCCATGCCGACCCAGTCGATCAAGCCAATGGCGATGAACAGGAAGAACATGCCGCCCATACTGTCATTCAATTCAAAAATAAAACTAGCACCCCCACGCCGCTCGAGCGCCTTGAAATACGTTTGCAGCAAGATCACAACAACCAGGAAGGGGAAGGCATACAAGAAGTCAACAATTCGCATCAATAAATTGTCAACTTTTCCACCGACATACCCCGAGATCATACCGTAGATCGTGCCGATTACAAGGCTGACGAGTGCAGCGACGAGCGCAAATCCTAATGAAACGCGCGCCCCGTAAATTGTGCGGCTGAACAAATCGCGCCCCAGGTGATCTGCCCCCAAGGGGAATTTATCTGAGATGGTGGCATAATTCTCAGCCCCATCCGGCAACATGAACAACATCCATTCAGGGACGGCATTGTTGTTCAACAAGTCCTGGGTGGCATAGTCAAAAGGCGCGATGAAGTTAGCGAAGATCGCCGCGAGGAACAGCACGATGATAAAGACCCCACTCACTACTGCCACCTTGTTCCGCACCAGGCGTATCATCGCTTCTTCCCAGAGACTGCGTTCCTTGCGGACTAGGGTCTGTTCAGGTGCAAGTTCTGCGACAGCCATATATGCCTCCTACTAATCGTACCGGATCCGCGGATCCAGTATGGCGTACGTGATATCAACCAGCAAGTTGGCGAGCACGAGCATGACACCGAACAGCAACGTCATTCCAGTGATCACTTGGTAATCGCGGTTGCCAACGCTCGTTATGAAGTGCTTGCCCATCCCATTGATGCCGAAGATCTGTTCAACGACAAATGTGCCGGTCACCAGTGCAGCAAACATCGGTCCGAGGATCGTCACCACCGGGATCAGGCTGTTCTTCAAGGCATGCACCGTCACGACGACGCGTTCACTCAAACCTTTCGCTCGTGCGGTGCGGATATAATCCTCCCGGACTACCTGCAGCAAGCTGGCTCGTGTCAGGCGGGCGATGCCCGCTGCCGAGGCAGTGCCAAGTGCGAACACCGGCAAGATCGCATGCGACCAGTAATTCCAGCTGAGAAGTTCTGACAGCTGCGGTAAGAAACCGAGCAGGTACGGCTGCTGCGAGCCCCAACCCGCCACCGGTAACCAGCCCAAACTAAGCGCAAAGATCCAGACCAAAATCGGTGCAAGCACTAGATTAGGAATAGACAGGAATATCACGGCCCCAAACGTGCTGGTGTAATCGATCCAGGTATTTTGGTTCAGTGCGGATAAGATCCCGGCGGGAAGCCCGATTAGCAGTGCCAGCATAACCGATAACAATCCCAGCTGGGCTGAGGTTGGGAACGTAGTGGCGATAATCTCGTTTACGGTTTGGGCGCGGTAGCGCAGCGAGGGGCCCAAATCGGCGCGGATGACGCCGCGCGATATCCCTTCTTCGCCCAGTAAGTCATCACCGATCAGGTAGGAGAGGAACTGCTTCCAGAGCGGCCAATCGAGATGGTATTTGGCTTCGATATTGGCGACCACTTGTGGCGGCAGGGCCTTATCACCGACGAAATCGAACGGCCCGCCGGGGATGGCGCGCATCATCACAAAGGTGAACAACGTGATCGTAAACAAGACTGGGATAAACCCCAATATACGGCGGATGATATAACGGGTCATAATCACCTCCATCTTCCTTATTACATATGCCGGTTTGTTTTACATACGCCAGGCTGTTAAGGAAGGTTCAAGTTGAAACAGCAATCTCATACTGAGCGGAGCAGAGCATCTAAAAGATCCTTTGCTGCGCTCAATTTGACATCGGTTACAACCTTGCGAAGGTTTATAACCTTCGCAAGGTTATTTGTAAGGTTAAAACTTATCGCTGAGTATTGGAGACCGGGGGGATCCCCGGCCTCCACTGGTTTGTAAGGTGGACCGGTCAGGGTTGCCGACCTGGTACCAGTTTATTTATTGATATTCCACTTCCAGAACTGCTCACCAGCGATCAGGGAGAACTCACGCTGCAAGTACGGCTTGGTAACGTTGACAACCGTGTAGTGGTAGATCGGTGCGTAAGCGACTTCCACTGCGGCGAGGATTTCTTCAGCCTGGGCATACAGTTCAGCGCGTTTGGCAGGATCCGTCTCGACTTGGGCAGCCTTGGTGATCTCGTCGAATTCGCTGTCCACGATCTCCGAGCAGTTGTCATCCTGACAGCCGCGGCGTAGGTTGTTGTCGCCTTCGGTGGCGTTGAAGACCGCGTGCACCCAGTTGTTCTCATCAGCATAGTCAGCGCACCAGCCCAGACGCCAGATATGAGGCATATCCTGGATTGGAGTTGTGTTGTTGACCGTGGTCAGATAAACTGCCCACTCCTGGTTCTCGACATTGACAGTCACGCCCAAGGTGTCGGCCCACATCTGCTGGATAGCAGCTGCGATGCGAGCGTGACCTTCGCTGGTGTTGTGCATCAGGGTGACGCCCAAAGCGTTGAAGTCATCGACCGTCATGCCCATCTCATCTAAGTACTCTTGCAGGGAGGCTTTGGCGGCTTCTGCATCCGAGGGCAAGCCCAACGTTCCGGGTTCAGGTGCACCGAAGATACCGGGAGGCGCAAAGGTCGTCGCCGGGATCTGGCCGCCCTTGGTGACATTGTCGATCAGGCTCTGGCGGTCGATCGCCTGTGTGAAGGCCTTGCGGACGCGCACATCATCAAACGGCGGTTTGTTGTTAGTGAAGCCGTAGTAGTAGGTGCAGGCATCGGGGGCATTGTAAAACTCAGCGCTCAGCACGGGATCAGCCTTGACGCGGTCGATCTCGGGCAGCGGTACGGCAGTGGTGTCCAGCTCGCCGTTCTCATACAGCGCGAAGGCTGTAGAAGCCTCGACAATCATCACACCACGAATGCGCTCGATATTACCCACATCGAGGACACCCTCGGGGAAGAGCGTGTTCTTGACCATGTTGAGCTCGCCACCGTGGATCCATTCTTCCATCGTGTATGGGCCATTGGTGACGATCAGACCGGCTTCAGTCCACTTGACACCCCATTCGTCAATCGCCCATTGTGGTTGGGGTTTGAGCACCCACATGCTGGCGATGGAGGGGAAGAAGGGTGCTGGGCTAGCCAGCGTATACTGCACGGTGTTGTCATCTAAAGCCACCACACCGAGATCATCCAGTGTGTAGCCTTCCTCGCCCGTATTGATCTCATAGGCATTCTTGATGATACCGTAGAGCACATAGGCGTAGTCTGATGCAGTTTCAGGGTTAACTGTCCGTTGGGCACCGTAAACAACATCATTGGCGTTGACGAAGCGGGGATTGCCCTCCTCATCGACTTCCTGGGTCACCTCACCGGTGACCGGATCGTACTTCACCCAGGGGATGTCATCCCGTAGCATGAAGGTGTAAGTCTGGTTCCCATCGGCATCTTCACCGACTTCCCATTCGGTGGCCAGGTAGGGTTCCACATCCCCAGCTTCGGTCAGGACAGTCAGCCCGACGAAAAAGTTTTCAGTACCATCGACTGAAGTCGTATCAGAGGTCAGCGCCGGATCCATGGTGGGGGGCTCGGTGCCCCAGTTCCACTCCAAGGTAACCGGTTCTGCTACCTCGGCTTCTGGCTCGGGGGTCACTACGACCTCAACGATCTGGGTCTCGATGACCGTCTCGCCTTCTTTCTCGACGACCTGAGTCACCACGACGGTCTTAATGACCTCTTCTACTGCCGGCTGGCAGGCCGACAGAACCATGCTGGCGATAACCAGCAATCCAAAAATAATGGTGATGCTTTTCTTCATGATTTTGCTCCTCCGTGAAGCATATATATTTCAAGAAACCGGCGGTTTCTTGTTGACCACAATTTTACTATATGTGAACGCGTATTGTGACACCTCCTTTCGTTCCGGTCAATCACACCAAATGGCAAGCCACCCAGTGGTCAGGTACTGCTTCCCGCCACTCGGGGGCTGCTTCTTGGCAAACCTGCTGGGCAATCGGACAGCGAGGGTGGAAATAGCAGCCAGAAGGTGGATTTGCCGGGCTGGGCACATCGCCCGTTAAGATGATCCTTTTTCTTTTGCGTTCGGCAACCGGGTCAGGTATCGGTACCGCCGAAAGCAATGCCTGGGTGTAAGGGTGGAGCGGGTTGTTATACAGCTCTTCCCGATCCACCAGCTCAGCTATTTTCCCCAGGTACATCACCGCGGTGCGGTCAGAGATATGCCGCACCATACTCAGGTCATGGGCGATAAAGAGATAAGTCAGCCCAAATTTATCCTGAAGTTCTTCTAGCAAATTGACAACCTGTGCTTGAATAGAGACATCCAGTGCGGAGATCGGTTCGTCACAGACGATAAAATCGGGCTGTAAAGCAAGCGCGCGCGCCACGCCGATCCGCTGGCGCTGCCCGCCGGAGAACTCATGCGGATAGCGGTTGATGAAATATGGATTTAAGCCCACCAGGCGCAGCAGCTCCTGTGTTCTTTCACGACGCGCTTTGTGCGAGCGCAAGATGCCATGGACTTCCAAGGGTTCCCCAACGATATCCCCGACGGTCATGCGGGGATTCAGTGAGGCATACGGGTCTTGGAAGATGATCTGCATATTGCGGCGGAGCTTGCGCAAGCCTTCCCCTTTCAGTTCGGTGAGATCCTCACCTCGGTAATACACTTTTCCAGAGGTGGCACGCTGCAGCTGGATAATTGTCCTGCCAGTAGTTGATTTCCCACAACCGCTTTCGCCAACCAGTCCTAAAGTTTCACCCTCTTTAATCTCAAAACTGACATCATCAACCGCGCGCACTGCGCCAATCTCACGCTGGACGATGATCCCGCGTGTGATCGGAAAATGTTTGACAAGGTTTTCAACCTTAACTAATACTCCATTGTCTGTCATCGCAGCTCCCCGGTTCCTAGGTCTATCCAGCAGGCAACTCTATGCTGGTGCTCACGCATCTCCAGCGGTGGGTTCTTTTCCAAGCATTTTTCCTTTGTAAAATCACAGCGGGCTGCAAAAGGACAGCCCTTGGGTAGGGCAATTAGGTCTGGCGGTAATCCTTCGATCGTCTCCAGTTTTGTATCCCGGGAACCATCGATCCTCGGTAGCGACCTAAGCAGTGCCGATGTGTATGGATGCATCGAGTTCAGATACAGATCATCAATCAACGCATCTTCAACAATGTAACCAGCATACATAACGATTACCCGCTCGGCTAAGCCAGCCACAACGCCCAGGTCGTGGGTGATCCAGATCAGGGCTTGTCCAAACTGTTCGCGCAGCTGTTTGACCAGGTCAACGATCTGCGCCTGGATGGTTACATCCAATGCTGTCGTTGGTTCATCGGCGATCAATAAAGCCGGGTTACAGGAAAGTGCCATGGCGATCATCACCCGCTGGCGCATTCCGCCGGAAAATTGATGCGGGTAGTCGTTTAGATGCGAGTGGATGTCAGAAATGCCAACCATTTGCAGCAATTCGGCGGCGCGTTCTTCAGCCTCCTGGTCGCTTAAACCGAGGTGCAGTTTCAACGGTTCTTTGAGCTGGAAGCCAATCGTCAGCACGGGGTTAAGCGATGTCATCGGATCCTGAAAGATCATCGCGATCTGGCTACCGCGCACGTTATGCATTTCCGCATCAGAGAAATCAAGCAGATTGCGGCCAAAGAAGTCGATTTTGTTGGCATTAACAACCGCGGGAGGCACTGGCAGTAATCTCATGACGGAGAGCATGGACACGCTTTTTCCACAACCGCTTTCTCCAACGACCCCTATTGACTCCCCTTCCCCGAGTTGATAGGAGACATGATTGACTGCATGAACAATGCCATCTTGAGTGTGGAACTCAGTGTTCAGGTCTTGTATGTCCAAAATGACTTTTTTATCCAAAGCATCCTCCCACTGTTGTGGATTCAATGTAGCCGAGAGCTTTATTTTCGATACAGAGTTTTACCAAATTATTCACGAGCAACCATTATACTGCATCTAGATAGAGATCCTGAAATGATGTGCCAATATCCGGATGATATGCGCGCTTATTCGGCAAACTGTGTGAATTTCTGTTTGTTCGGTGAATCAGGGGAATAGCATACCAAGCATACAAAACCAGATATGAGCATGGGGTTTTGTAATCTGCTAGCATATATTGTTTATATACCCCCAAGGCGGGCGTCTTGAAGGTTTGGCGCGATTTCTCTATCCATGAATGAAATAACGACTCTCTGCGCTGAGTGTGTACGTCTCCTCAATAGTATACGCTAATAGATGACCCGAGGTTCAAAGCAAAACTTGATTGAATAGATATACATGCTCAGGATAATCGATTATATTTCATGCGTTGAAGAAAAACAGTCTCGAATGTAAGTTTTGTCTACTATATCTGTCATATCTACACTAAAAATACTCTTCTTCCTGTCCACTGCGCATACGCAAGTACGATTCGTAGCGCGGCCTGCTGATTCTACCAGAATTCACTGCCGCCTGAACTGCACAGTCAGGTTCGTGTACATGGGTGCAGTCACTAAATTGGCACTCTGCCACCCGCTCTCGTAACTCTGGAAAATAGCCATCCAATTCGTCCGGTTCCATATCCCAAAGCGCAAGCGCTTTCAGACCGGGCGTATCGGCAATATACCCACCGCCTTCCAATGGGTACATATCTTTTGAGACCGTGGTGTGACGTCCTTTACTGGTCGCTTGGCTCACGGCGCGGTTTGCCAAATCTAAACCTGGCATCATGGTGTTGAGCAGACTCGACTTTCCAACGCCGGAAGGTCCAGAAAACATAGATATCTTGCCTACCAGGTGGTCTTTAAGCTCAACCAAGCCTTTGCCGCTCACAATGGAAGTGTACACAACCGGATAGCCAATCTCGGAGTATACGCCAAACAGCTCGCCTGGGCGTGATTTGCTGACCAGATCTGTTTTATTCGCGACAATCAGCGCGGGTACACCCTGTTTCTCGGCGATAACCAAATACCGGTCTAACATTCCGAAACGAGGGGCTGGGTCGCAGCAGGCAAAGACAAATACCGCCTGATCCGGATTTGCAATGATGATCTGCTGGTACTCACCGCTCGGCAGTGGTGCCATGCGCGAGAGCATACGCTTACGCGGTTCAATTTCGTCGATCACGCCGCGTTCTACTCCAATTGGTGTGATCCGCACCCAGTCCCCAAGGCCTACAATATCCCCTTTACGGCGGCCTTTTTTTAAGCGCCCACGCAATTGGCAAACCCACTGTCCACCATCATTCTGGACAGTGTATAACCCTGATTGCGAACGAATTACTAAACCGCGTGTGCTTGTTGGCGACACAATATCCGTATATACATACAAATAATCAATGATCTAGTGTTCCGTCAAATTTGATCGCTTCGTGAGAATAGAGTGTAGCCGGAACACTTTATGCTTTGTCAAGGGCGTATTTACTCGGACATCGGATGAAACTTTCATCCTCGTCAAAGCACTAGTGAATATGAATGATCAGAACTTGCTGAGTGAACCCACCTCTGATCCAAATCTTCTATTGCTACTCAGTACCCTCTTCAAACTCGGGGGTTGGCGTCCGTGTGACATAAAATCCAGATTCCCATGGATAAAGCTTTGCAGGACGGTCGTAGAAATACAGCTCGACCAGACGGCGGAAAACCGGAGCTGCGAAGTCTGATCCTTCACCCGCATTTTCCATAACAACTACCACTGCGATATCAGGTTTGTTTTCTCGTTCAGCAAAAGTATAACCTGTAAACCAAGCATGCGGGTCTCCAAATCCAGATTGTGCTGTCCCGGTTTTGCCCGCCACAGGGATATCTAAACCGGTAAAGCGGTGCCACGCGGTGCCATATGGGTCCGAGCTCGCCACTACGCCGCGCATCGCATCCTGAATCACCTCCAGGTTTTCCGGGCTCACCGGCAGTTCCCCAACAACTTCCGGCTCAAAACCTGCAATCTCTTCGCCATCCGGGGATAGGATCGATTCGACAACCTGGGGGCGATACAACGTACCACCATTGCCCAACGCCGCAGTAAATACCGCCACCTGCAGCGGTGTAACTAAAGTGTCACCCTGCCCGATGGCAAGGTTTGTCGCATCAACTTGGCTTGCTGGTTCAGGAATATTTCCGCCAGCTTCATTCACATATTCAATGCCAGTTTCTGCCCCCAATCCGAAACCTTTAGCCATATCGGCGACAGCTGATGTTAACCCTTCATTGAATAAGGTCAGACCGATATGCCAGAAATATGGGTTGCACGAGCGGATCAAACCCTCCGGCAGTGTCAGCAAACCGCTCGGTATGGTTTTCCCATCCTCTTGGTAGTGGTCGTATGTCCAATCGTGAAGCGTAACCCCGTCTAATTCATCGAAGAAATAGCCACATTGGTATGTTGATTGGGGAGTAAACCGTCCGCTCTCAAGTCCAGCCGCCATGGTAATAATCTTAAATACCGATCCTAAAGGGTACTGCCCTTGTGTGGCACGGTTCAGCAGGGGCTGGTATGGGTTTTCTGAGATATCCGTGAGCAATGAGTAGTAGTTATAATTGGTCGGTTCAAATGCGTTCGGATCAAATCCAGGTGAAGAGACGATTGCCAGCACCCGCCCTGTATCGCGTTCCAATACGATTGCAGCGCCGCTATAGCCTTCCATCGCTTTTTGCGCAGCCAGCTGAAAATCTTTATTAAGAGTAGTATAGACAGCCTGGGCGGGTTCCGCCTGCGTTTCTGCCAGCTTTGTGACAAGTTCCCCTTGCGGGTTGAATAGATATAAAGCGCCGCCGCGTTTCCCAGATAGGTATCCTTCACCATAGTATTCAATCCCAGCCTGCCCCACCCGCTCATCAATCCGGTAGCCCTGGCGCAGGTATTCCTCTTCTTCGCCAGCCTGGATTTGGCTGACATAGCCCACAATGTGGGGAGCGATCCCGCCCTCAAAGTAATAGCGCGATTTATAGGGATTCAGCACCAAACCGCTGAAGCCTGATAGATCACCAAAGCGGCGCTGGATTTCGTCAGCCGGCACTTCACCTAATGGCAAGTACCAGTCTGCACCGATGGGAAAGTTTTCATATTTCGCCAGGATCGCTTCAGAGGAGAGACCAGTTAAACTAGTAAGCACTGTGAACAGATCTTCTTCCTGTCCCGGGTCAATGACTGCTGGCCGTAAACCGATCGCGGTCGCGTCAGCTTGGGCAACCAAGGCATGGCCTTCACGATCATAGATATTTGCGCGCGAGGGGATATACCGCTCCATGCCTAGGTAGTTGCCTCCAGCAAGTTCAGGCAGCACAAGGGCGTCATCCCACTGAACACGCCATTCGCCATCTTCGAGGGTTAAATTCATCAGCGTGTCGCGCTGCAGTTCTCCAACCAGCACGCTATCTAAGAGCATCCGGAAGCTAACCTGAGCACTAGTTGGATCGAGCACTAAAGAGGAGAGGATCTCATAATTGATGTCCGATAATGCGGCTTCGCTGGCGATGCCGCGGTAGAACTGTTCAAAATCCTCAACCAGGATCGCATCCTGGCTGATGGAGGTCAGCATATCATACATCAGCTGGTAATTTTCAGCCTGCCAGGCGTCCAGGTAATCTTCGGCAGCGGGGCCAGGGTCGGGAACGCTGGTCGTATTGATCCCAGGTTGGCTCAATGTCGCGGTTGGCTGTGGCGTCAGTGTAGCAGTGGAATCTGGTGACTGGCTGCAGCTAGATAACAATACAATCAAGAGCAAGAAAAACCACACTCGCATTTTCATTAGTAGTTCAATACGCTCCACGCAATACATCGGCGAAGATCGGACACTCATACCCTAGCTTTGTTTGACAGGCTTGTGGGATATCTGTCGTCGAATGAACGGCAATTTTAGCCAATCCTCGCACCAAATGACACAATGGCAGTCCCATCACGTTAGCGAAACATCCACTAAGAGCGGTAACGGGGTTGAAACCGGCGTGCTGGATTGCATAAGCGCCGGCTTTATCCAATGGATCTCCAGTGGCAATATATCCCAAAAGCTCCTCATCTAAATACGGGCGCATCGGTACAGCTGTTTCGCATAATTCACAAAGTATTTCATTACCGCTGATAATTTCTACAGCTACCGCAGTAAAGACCTGATGCGTGCGTCCGCGCAATCGGCGCAGCATTTGTTCAGCCTCACGGTTGTCAGCGGGCTTTCCGAGTATGCTGTCACCATCCGCAACGGTTGTATCCGCTGCAATAACGATATCTCCTGCTGAAGAGATGTCAGCCGTGCGATGTGCTTTACGCATAGCTAAACGTTCGACATATTCTCTTGGATGTTCACCCAACAATGGTGACTCATCGATATCGACGGGATTAACCGTGAAAGCCCAATCCCCCAACGCCAGCAGCTCTTTACGCCGGGGTGAATTCGAAGCCAATACTAACATCAGGCGCTGATTCTAACATAATCTACTTTGCAATCTCATTAAAGGCAATGTAGAATAGCTAAAGTGCAATTCTCAGACAGAGAACCAGGACAGCACCTCGATAAAACAATTAGAACAGATAGGAGTCTGCATGCAGGAACTCAAAAACCGGATCCTCAAAGAGGGAAAATACCTTGGTGGCGGAATCCTAAAAGTGGATGGCTTTATCAACCACCAGGTAGATCCATCGTTAATGGACGCCTGCGGGCGAGAATTTGCGCAGATATTTAAAGATGTCGGTGCCACCAAAGTGCTGACGGCAGAAATATCCGGTATTGCACCTGCCGTTACAACCGCATTGCATTTAGGTATACCAGTCGTTTATGCTCGAAAGCATAAACCAATCACCATGCCCGACCAGGTTTTCCTCACCTTGACCCCCTCCCACACCAAAGGCCGCACCGTAGAACTGATCATTTCGCCGGAGTATTTAGCGGGTGGAGAAAAGGTATTAATTATCGATGACTTCCTGGCAAGCGGCGCAACCATATTAGGACTTGTCCGTCTGGCACAGTCTGCTGGTGCACATGTTGTTGGGATTGGTGCTTTAATCGAAAAGGTGTTTGAAGGCGGTCGCGGCGCACTTGCCCATCTTGGTGTGCCAATCAAAGCCTTGGCATGCATCAAAGCCATGGAAGGTGATATGATCACCTTTGAGGACGAATAGCTAGCTCGATAATCCACTCAACTAAATACCAGTGCATAAATCCGCTACCAACTTTATCTGAATGAGCATTGATATGCATGAATCAATCGCTATATTGGACTACGGTTCCCAATATGCCCAGCTCATTGCCCGGCGAGTTCGCGAAATGTCGGTGTACTCGGCACTGTTCCCTTGGGATACTCCTGCAGAAGAAGTCCTCGCAATAAAACCAAAAGGATTCATCTTGTCAGGCGGACCTTCTTCAGTTTACGACACACCGGCCCCGCAACTGCCAAAGTATATCTTGGAAAGCCAAGTACCCACCCTGGGGATTTGCTACGGGATGCAGGTGCTCACCCACGCTCTTCAGGGTCGGGTTGCCCGCTCACAGGAGCGTGAGTATGGCTCTGCCCAGTTGACGGCAATAGAGAGCAATCCCTTGCTGCCTATTGGGAGCTATCCCGTTTGGATGTCACATGGCGACCGAGTTGAAATACCACCACCGGGTTTTGCTGTGCTTGCCAGGAGCGAAAACTCCCCCATCGCAGCGATTGGCGATCTAAAAAACAGCTACTACGGTGTCCAATTCCACCCAGAAGTGCACCACACGCCAAATGGTGCAGAGATTTTACACCGGTTCGTCTTCGATATATGCCACATCACTCCAGATTGGACACCCGCATCAATCATTAGTGAAAATGTGGTCAACATCCGCGCTCAAGTAGGTGGCAACCCAGTGCTCTCCGCGGTCAGCGGCGGAGTTGATTCCAGCGTAGCTACCGCGATGGTGCAGCGAGCGATCGGAGATCAGCTTATCGCCATTTTCGTTGATACTGGCCTGCTCCGTGCAGGCGAAGTCTCGCAGGTCACCCAAGTTTTACATGCTGATCTTGGAGTCGAGCTGATCCTCGTCGACGCAGTCCAGCAGTTTATGGATGCCCTTCGGGGGATCACCGAGCCAGAAGTGAAGCGTAAAGTGATCGGCGAACTCTTTATCCGCATCTTTGAACAGCAGGCTCGTCGCTTGAACAACCCGCAGTTTCTCGTCCAGGGGACAATCTACCCTGACGTAGTCGAGTCCAGCGCGCCTGATCGTACGCAAGCGGCGCGAATAAAAACACATCACAATGTCGGTGGCTTACCAGAGAATATGCAGTTCCAATTGGTTGAACCTTTACGCTATCTGTTTAAAGATGAAGTCCGAAAAGTTGGCGTGGAACTTGGATTGCCATCAGAAACAGTAAACCGCCAACCCTTCCCTGGCCCAGGTTTAGCAGTTCGCTGTTTAGGAGAAGTTAATGCCGCCCGCCTGGCACAATTGCGAGCAGCAGATGCGATCTTAATCGAAGAACTGAAAGGCGCTGGATTGCTGCACATGGCACTAAGTGGCCACGGTGGACTACAAGGTACAGCACAAGCCTTTGCGGTCTTGCTGCCAATCCGTTCCGTAGGTGTTATGGGAGATAAGCGCACATACCAGGAGACTATTGCCATACGAGCAGTAACGACGGAAGATTTCATGACCGCCGATTGGGCCCGCCTGCCGCACGAACTATTAGCCAAGATTTCCAACCGGATTGTCAACGAAGTATCTGGGGTCAACCGGGTGGTTTATGACATCACCTCGAAACCCCCAGGCACGATCGAGTGGGAGTAAATCCCGAGGGCATCGCAACTGCCTTTGCCAAAATAGAATTTTGGTTGTGATTTATATCCGTGAATAAATCATTTATCGCCTGCCCGGCGATCCTTTAGGATATCTATGACCCAATACAAGATCACGCTGGCGATTGCCAACGAAAGCAGCAAGAACACGTTTTGAATTGGCCAATTCAGATAGATGTAGCGCTCAAGATACCAGGGGATGAACCAGATCATGACGATCGCGATACCGACTAAGACGCGCCACAACCACTTATCAGGTCTGAGACGTTGGGCTGCCCAAACCCATCCAAATAGAGCGGCCTGCAAGCCGATAAAAGCCACCCGGTAGCGGGGATTATCCCATTGATCACCGCCCCCCCGAAAAGCAGCGATCACTATTCCTAACCAGACAATTAATACCAACGTGCGCGCACTTATACTTGACCGATTAGAGTCCAGTTCCCATTTATCATTCCAACGTATTGCCCGCCAAGGTGCATATAACAACAAAAACAGCAAAAGCGTCCACCCAAAAGCCCGCCAGAGTGCTATGCCACGCCACATCAAGCTGCCAGTAACATCTGCAATTGCAGCTGGCAAAAATGGCTGCGCAATGCCCCATAGGATTATCAGTGGGGAGTGTGACCAATCTGGAGTAGCGGCAAAAACCTTCTGTACCCAACCGGACGCCCGCTCAGTAAGGTGCGCCTGCCATTCCGCGGTCTTTTTCGCCCACCAGCCAACCAATTCAAGCGGGTTGGTTACCGACTGGGGAGCGAAACTACTCCAGCTAAGCCATACTCCAGCGAAAACAAGCAGCGCAATCACCAACAAGATCAGCCACAATCGCCGCTGCCGGCGAGGATCTATAAACCACGTATCCCGCCCGAGTGCTAGCAATTGGATTGCCAACATGATGGTCAGCAGCGCTGTTAACGGTGGAGACATTAGCAAACTGCTGCCAAGTGAGAACAAGATGACAATAATGCTGCTCAACGAACGGTCCTGCCAGTAACGCAGCATCCCCCAAAACGCTCCGGCAACCAACGTCATGGAGAAGGCTTCCCGCATCTGAGAACTGCCCAATATGACAGCTTCCGGGTATAGTGCAACTGCCAATGCTGCTACCAAAGCAGCGCTCGTTCCCCAGGCACGCTTAACAAATGCCCATGTGAACAGCAATGCCAGCGCAGAAAAAGCCGCTGTAATTGTAACGACCATCAGCGGCTGGTGCTGCTGAGCACCGAACATACGGTATATGCCAGCACTAAGAAAAAGTAATCCGCCATATTGATCTGCTCGGCGGAAATTTCCACTAAATGCACGTAACAGCGGTTTACCGGATTCGGCCAGCTCCCAAGCGGTTCCATCTCGATCGTAAGCATCGGCCATGATATAACCGCCCTGTTCGGCTGGTGATGCATAGCCGCCCACAGGTAAAGCCACAAACCAGAACATACCAGCTGAAAGTCGCAGCAGCGCCGTGCCGAGCAGCAACCCTGCCAACCAATTTGGTGGATGCTCGCCCCTGATAAGCCACCAGCCGCCCGATAAGAGTCCAACGGCAACGAGCAAGACTCCAAAGAAAGGTGCCCACCCCCAGAAGCTGCCCGGAGAGGAAGAGACAAGTGCTAGCAGTCCTGACAGTGAGAATATCAGCACAAGTATTCCAGCCGTAATTATTATGGGGTATTTATTACGCTTAATCCAAGTCATCGTGCAGGCTACCCATTTCTTGCCAAATTAATATCCGGGTTTTTACAGTCCTGCCAATATCATTTCAGTTCGTTTTTCCCAAGTATAGTTGACCACCCTTGCCCGTGCTCTTTCACCAAACATACGATATGCCCCTGGGTTCATCTCGATTTCCCGTAGGGCTGCTATCCAGGGCTTTATGTCATCCGGCGGTAGCAGCAATGCAACCTCAGGGTCCAGTACTTCGCGCAGCACTGGAATATCACTCGATAGGATAAGACGCTCACAAGCTAAGTATTCAAAGAGCTTCATTGGGCTCAAATAACGGCCGATATCACCGCCTGAGGAGGCTGCAACATGCCGCTGATAGGGCATTATGAGCGTATTACAAGCAAATTGATATACGGGTATCTCAGCATTCGGTACAAAACCAGTCAAAATCACATTCTCAAGCATCCGAGAGGAGGCTAAATCTCTGATCTTTACAACGTCTTCCGGATCGCCACCAACAATCAAAAAAGTGTATTCCGGCAGCCTCGCTGCCATCTCCAACATCATGGCGACTCCCCGTCCAGCATACAGATGTCCAGTGTAACCGATCACCATTTTGCTTTGTTCTAGATGAAAATCATAGTCCCGGGCTAGTTTCTCCCGCGCCTGCTCTATACTCAGCAAATTCTTATAGCGTGCCAGATCAACTCCATCAGGGGCGACCAGCAGCTGGGCACCATTTGCTGGAAATGAAAACTCATCAACCAGGTCATGGGCAAGCGATTTTGAAATAACAACAATTTTACGGGCTCCATTCCCCTTAAGAAAATATCGGAACAGGAATTTCCCGGTTGTGCTTCGAGGCAGGTCATGGACTTCAAACACTGTTGGCAGGCCCGACCAACTGCCGAATACGGCTGCCTGCGGCAAACGAGTGTAGAGCAAATCCGCTCGCCAGGATTTTGCCCATCTCAAACCGGCGACACCATAATCGTAGCGCCGCAGGCTACGGCGTATTGGCAGCCATTCAATGTTTATCTCTTCATGCAAACCGTAGTGTCTGCTTATTAAATACCAAGTCACTTCCGGCGCTCCAGGTACTGCTACGCGAACTTCATGACCCAGGACAACCATGGCTTGCGCCATCTTCATGACTTGAATCGTATTTGCCCGTAAGGCAGGTAGGTAGGTCGGAGCAATAATCGCGATTTTCATCTTCACATTTGAAGGCGGATCATCAGTATTCTTGAGTTATGCCTCACTAGGATTATCTCTTAGCGTGAGAACAGACCTCAATTTTATTACCGCCGCGGTTACACTGCTGATGTAATATCCTGCCAACAAAGCAGCGCTTGCCAGGTATCCATACATCGGTACGAAAATCACAATGCCAATGATTTTCAGCACAGCCAAGATCGAATTAACTTTCATGGGGAACTCGGGCAAGCCAATTGACAACAAAGCGATCCGGTTCCAATAAAAAGTATTCGCAACTAGGAAACCGACCATTAGGATCACTAATGCGGGATACGCTGGCAGATAATCAGCCCCGTAAAGTCTAGCTATCAGCGGTTTCCCAAAGACGATCAAGAATATTACTGCGACCGATGTATAGCTGCCCGCCAGCCGGGAGCCCTGCTGAAGGATTTGGCGAAAATTATTCCAATTTTTACTTGCGACCTCGCGCGACAGCTCTGGATATGTCGTTTGGGGTAATGGACTCACTGGCATCTGCACGATATTTATCAGCGACATCGCTAAACGGTAGTACCCAGCTTCCAAAGGCCCTCGTAACAAAGACACCCATAACAAATCGCCATCCTTGTTTACGAGGTTGATGGTCGCACTGATATTGGTACTGACGGCAAAGCTCAGCAAATCGCGGGCGACCGGTCGGATCACATTTATATTAACCCGCCACCAACCACGGTTCCATTGGCGGTTTGCCTCCTTGACAGCTGCGATGCTCAACCCAAGTGCGCCAAATGTCTTCCCCACTACATAGGCTAGGAGTACTCCCAGGAAACCACCGTCGGCAAAATAGATGACGAGGATCAAACAGAACGTGACTAGCGACTGCCCGACAAACAGGATACCGATATACCGGAAACGATCGTAAAACTGCAGCAAACCAGTTGAGCTTTCTGCCATGAGGTTCGCCAGTACAATCAGTCCATAAGCCATAAAATACGCCGTTGTACTGCCGTCCTTGGCAAAGAAACGGGCACCCAAAGGGGCCAGCAAAATGATCAAGACGAAAGCAACCAGCGAGGCTCCAACCTCCAAAATGGCAGCCGTCTTAAAGATCGCGGCTGCGCGCTCATGATCATTTTCCTCGTTATAATGCCCCACATATTTAATAACAAACTCGCTCATCCTGAACGAGCAAAACTTATTTATTACACTCGTAAATAGGATGATTGTCCCTAAAATCCCGTAGCCAGCAACACCCAAGAGCCGTGCGACCAAAATTCCCTGCAGCATGCTGATAGCAGCAGCTGCACCAGTGGCACTGAATAGGTAGCTTGAATTCTTGATGACTCTGCGAACAAGTGGGTTCTTAAATAACCCGTGATAGCATTCTTGCAGCCAGATGTAAAAAGATTGCCACATCGATTTTATTAGGGGTAACTTAACCTGAGAAGTCAGCACCCGCTATCTGAGATATGCTGCGAGGGGCTGGATGCGAACAGCTATAGGCCGGTATTGATTGTTGAAGCCCAGGCGCGCTCTGTGTCATACCATTCGACAAGATTGGTCAGCCCTTCCTGCATGTTGACTTTTGGTTCCCAGGAAAGTAATTGTTTCGCTTTCTCAACATTCGCCCAACTAGCCAGCATATCGGCTGGATGGGCGGGTTTTCGAATGATCAGGGCTTCGTGGCCGATGAGATTTTCTAACATACGAATCAGCGCGATGATACGGATGTTTTCATGTCCACCAAGATTGATGATTTGATATCCGACAGGTGTTAATGCGGCGATTGTCCCGCGTGCAATATCATCGATGTAGGTGAAGCCCCGAGTTTGCTCCCCGTCGCCAAATAGAGTTACCGGCTTGCCTTCGGTTATCCATTTGGTGAACCGAAACAGGCTCATATCTGGCCGGCCTGCGGGACCGTAGACGGTGAAGTAGCGCACAACAGTCACGTCGATGCCATACAAATAGTGGTAGGAATGACAGAGGACTTCAGCGGCTTTCTTGCTGGCCGCATATGGCTGCAGGGGCAGATCACTCCCAGCATCCTCTGCAGTCGGGTATGGAGCGTCTGCACCGTAGATGCTGGATGTTGACGCAAGGATAAATTTAGGGATCCCTTCCTGGCGGCAAAGTTCCAATAAATTTAATGTCCCAGTGAGGTTTGTATCCATATACAGCCATGGGTCTTCAAGGGATTTTCGTACGCCAGCTCGTGCAGCTAAATTAATGACGGCCGAGAAATCCCCCCCCTGCAAGCGGTCCTCTGTGGAAATAGCCTGGCGATCAGCGATATCCAGACGGATGAAATCAAACCCAGGTTGTGAGAGCAAAGACTGCAGGCGGTGTTCTTTCATGCGGACATCATATGCATCATTCATGTTATCCAAACCGATCACGCTGTGCCCCCCAGCTAACAAAAACTCTGCGACTCTTGAACCAATGAAGCCCGCCACACCTGTTACGATATATTTAGACATCAACTTCTCCAAATCCTGGGAGGATATAACTTGCTCGCCAGCAACCAGGCTTGATGAGATCAGGGTGATATATACCTACAATCGGATTACTTTTTCGCTATCTCGCCCGATCTTACCTAATGCATTACGCGTATCTACGATTAAACGCGCATTTTCAAGAATTGCTTCATATTCATAGCTAGAATGGTCAGTGATAATTACCACGCAATCCGCCTTCCGTACTGCCTCAATTAGATCGCGCTCGCTTTCCATCTGTTTCCCTTCGTGCTGTAGGGTGGGGATATACGGGTCGTAATAGCTTACCTGTGCACCTTTCTGGTCAAGCAGCCCAATCACATCCAATGCGGGAGATTCGCGCAAATCGTCAATATCGGGCTTATAAGCCACACCAAGCACTAAAACTTCGCTCCCTTTCAACGGCATACTGTGTTCATTGAGCGCGTCTTGCACCAAGCCGAGAACATGGCGTGGCATACCTGTATTGATCTCCGATGCTAAATCGATGAAGCGAGCGGTGTAATTGAGCGCGCGCAGTTTCCATGACAAGTAGAGGGGGTCGATGGGTATACAATGACCGCCCAATCCTGGTCCAGGAGTAAATTTCATGAAACCAAATGGTTTGGTTGCCGCAGCATCGATCACTTCCCAAATATCTACGCCCAGACGATCACACATGATGGCCATCTCATTAACCAGGCCAATATTGATCATACGGAAAGTGTTTTCGAGCAGTTTCGCCATCTCCGCTACCTCTGCGGAAGAAACAGAAACCACGGATTGTAACGCCTGACCATACCACGTCGCGGCCACCTCGGTGCAGTCTGCGGTAATGCCGCCAATAACCTTGGGCGTATTTATAGTCGTCCAATCTTCCCGCCCGGGGTCTACGCGCTCTGGTGAAAACGCCAGGAAGAAATCTTTACCAACTTCTAAGCCGCTTTCCTCGCTAAGCTGAGGCAGAAGTATCTCCCGTGTCGTGCCAGGATAAGTGGTGGACTCAAGTACGATCACCATTCCGGGATGGATATGTTTTGCAAGTTCACTGGTGGCATCGATGATATAAGAAAGGTCGGGGTCACCGGTCTTTCTCAGGGGGGTTGGAACGCAAATGCTGACCGCATCGACTTCATCTAGCACTTCAAAGTCATGTGTAGCAATCAATTTTCTCTCGGCAACCAAGCGGGCAACTTGTTCTGAGGGCACATCCTTGATGTAGCTTTTGCCACTATTCACGATGTCGACTTTGCCCTGATCAGGGTCAATACCGATTACCTCGAATCCACATTCCGCAAATACTGCCGCCAAGGGTAAACCGACATAACCCAAACCCAATATAGCTACTTTGGCATTCCGTGTTTGTAAACGCTCGATCAGCTGCTGTTTTTTCTGTGTATTCATTTTGCCTCAAATAAAAATTGAACCGATTATGTGATTAGCGCCAACAGTGCATGCCATTAGAAAAGGCTCAGTTGTTTAGGTTCTTCGTCTTCCCGTAGGGAAGAACTTCCCGCCGGGCTTTCAATCTTTTCCGCCTTGGTTATTAATTCTGGCAATCGAGCGAAATCTTCTTGGATGACTGGGCGGAGGGATCCTTGGTGAAGTGCGGCAGCTGGATGGTACATGGGCACGATTAAGCGCCCTTTGACCACCTTGGGCTGACCATGTATCGCACTGATTTTTGCGTTCGGGAAGTAGCGCGCCATTGAGTATCTGCCTAGGGTCACGATAACCTGGGGGTTAATCGCCTTGATTTGTTTCTCCAGGTAGACGCCGCATGCTTCCAACTCTTCTGGCATCGGATCTCGGTTGCCTGGTGGCCGGCATTTGACAACATTAGCGATAAATACGTCGGATCGCTTCAGGTTGATACTGGCCAATAGATCATCTAGGAATTTACCAGCTGCGCCTACAAAAGGTCGCCCTTGTTCATTCTCGTGAAATCCAGGGCCTTCGCCAACGAACATAATGTCCGCATCTGCTGGACCTTCTCCTGGAACCGCGTTCTTCCGGGAATAATGGAGTATACATTTCTGACAATCCGACACCTCTTGTGCTATTTGGTTTAGCGTTTTTTGAGGGTCCAAACCGCACCTCCACAAATTTATCTGCTGCCCAATCTGCATAGACCTCGTTTAATCAAAGGTTGAGTATACACGTTTTTCGAATTTCCTGCATCTACCCACCCTTAGTATGCTTTGACTTGATTACGAAATCCTGCCCATGACAGCACATCAAAGTATTTTTATTTCTCTCGCATAGTAGATTCAATCAATTATTCTGCCGCTTTTGGCTCAGCATCAGTCTGATATTGGTGGGTTTGCAGTAAATTGTCCTTGATTTCAATCATATCGGCAGTTAATATCAGCGCATCTTCAAAGTTATCACGGTAATAACGCTTTCGATAACCGGTCTGAATGAACCCAAACCGGCCATACAATTTTTGCGCACTCACATTCCCGCTGCGGACCTCTAACGTAGCCGTCACTGCACCTTCCTGGTAAGCAAAAAATAGCCCCTCAGTCAGCAAGCTTTTGGCGATCCCCAATCGGCGGTATTCCGGATGAACCGATAAGGTCGCCAGATGGGCTTCATCCAATATTACCCAGATGACTATCACCCCCACAATAACATGACTGCCAGTGGGGGTAGAAACTTCTGCTACACGCGAAATCGAGCGGTTATTCTCTAAGATTTCATAGCGGAAGGCATTCTCCGACCATGGCAATGCAAAGGATAAACGATCTATGAGATGGGCTTGTTTTACATCATCCAAGCACATTGGTCTGATGGTTATGTTGACGATCATAGTCCGGGGAGGTCGTTTCGTAAGAAAGCAATCAATCGGTTGGGATAGAATCGTTAAGATGCAGGTATATGGGGGTTAATTGTTCTGGAGGCTTTACTACCCCAGAACGCAGCTGGCGCCACCCGAGTTCCGCAAGAAAAGAAGGTCTACGCAAGGAAAGTGCGGGCGAGGTAAGCAATACGACCTCAGAGTTCTGCTGCAGATAAGCTCGATCATAAGCGGTCATCTCCCCACACACCCATACACTTGAAGAGATGGAGTGAGCGATTTCTTCAAGCTTCATGACCCGGATGTCACCCGACACCTGCCACGCGGATTCAACAACCACGTAGTCGCCGACTGCAAAACGTTCCCTACCTGCTTGCACTAGGATCAACAGGGGCTCATCTTGTATGGGTTGTGCCGCTGCCAGAATTTCCATGGTGGGGATACCAAGTAAAGGAAGATTGTTGGCAAAGGCAAGCCCTTTAGCAAATCCCAATCCGATCCGCAAACCTGTAAATGATCCCGGGCCGATTGCGACTGCCACACCTGCCAAACGATTAGCATCAACCCGGCATTTTCTTAATAGGTCTTCAACTGCCGGTGCTAACTCAACAGTGTGGTAATTTCGGCTCTGCCAGACAAACTCAGCCCACACCTGAGAACCATCATGCAAACCGATGCCGATTGAGCGGGTCGACGTATCGATTGCCAGCAACATCAGGCGACTCCAAACAACCGGCGGCGGATCAAGGATAGCAATTCGTGATATCGTTTACCGCGCGCACTTAATAGCATATCGCGCTGTTCCTCGTCGATCATCCGCAGATGGATCCATAGACCTTCTTTGGGTAAAGCCTCTTCAATTTGATCTGCCCATTCGACCACAAGCGGTCCCGATGCAAGCATTTCGTCGATGTCAAGCATGACAGCTTCATCTATCGACATTAACCTATACGCATCCAAGTGGTATAAGCGGTTATTATGCAGCCCCCGGTACAAATTCACGATCACAAAAGAGGGGCTTGCAGCTTGGTCAAGTGAGCCCCATCCTGAGGCGATTCCCTGAACAAACGTCGTCTTTCCACTCCCTAAATCCCCAACCAAACAGACGAGATCACTAGTACGGAGCAAACCTCCCAACCGCATACCCACTCGCCGCGTTTGTGCAGTGCTCCGGCTGATAAACTCTACTGAATCTGCATTAAGAATGGGCATGGTTAATCAAATTATACATTGATTATTTTGTTCGTCCACATTTCGTGCCGCTATCCAGAACAATGCTGCGGAAGCCGGGAATTAAGCGTGTTAGGTGATTATCTCTAATTTCGCCAAGGATGCCGCAACTCGCTTCATGCCGACGCCTTCAAAGAAAATGTCTACTATTTCCTCGTCATCTTCCAGCCGGCTGTTCAGGACCATACCTTCAGCCCAGATCGGGTGCAGTACGCGCATTCCCGGATGGTAGTGCTGTGTAATTTTGGGCTCTTCAATCATGCGATCCGTTTCCCATCGCGCGGCCTGGTTCTGTCGATTCTTGATTGTCCACCGAGAAGCTGAGGAATATCGGCCTTCAATTAATCTTGCTGGAATATCCTCAATATAACGCGACGGGGCAACTGGTTCGGAGTATCCAAACTGACTGCGGGATTGGGCGTTCACCAGATAGAGTCGATCCATAGCCCGAGTGATACCGACAAAGAACAATCGCCTTTCCTCCTGCATAGCCTCCGGGTCATCAAACGATCGGCTGTGTGGCAAAATGCCATCATTCAGACCAACGATAAAGACCGTTGGGAACTCCAACCCTTTGGCTGCATGCAGTGTCATTAGTGTTGGTGCTTTCATTTCACCAACCAGGGTGTCCTGGTCTGACACCAACGCAATATGTTCTAAGAAACTCTCCAAACCACTATGCTCATGTTCAGCAGCTAATCGCCGCAGTTCAAGAATATTTTCCCACCGGTCATGACCTTCTTCACTACCATCGTCAATGTAGGATTGGTATTCCGTGTCCAGAAGGATCTGATCAACGAGTTCCAATGGATTCAACTGGCTTAGCAAACCGCGCCAGCGGTAGAGTATATGCCCAAATACCCCCGCCACCGATGCCATTCGGGATGGGAATCTTTTCCAAAAAATGGATTCGTCTCCCTTTCGCAGATCTTCAAGCAGCTCAACCATACCTACCCCGGATTGTTGGGCGAGTGTACGGATGGTATTCACAGTCTTATTCCCGATTCCCCTCGTTGGCGTATTGATTATGCGGGTCAGGCTAATACTATCACTCGGATTGTGGATCAACCTTAGATAGGCAATAATATCTTTCACTTCACGACGGCCGTAAAAGCGCTGTGCACCGACCAGCTTATAGGGCAAACCTGCCCGTAGGAACGCTTCTTCCAGTAGGCGGGATTGGGCATTTGTACGGTACATCACCGCGCAGTCTCCTGGTTCAGCCTGCTGTCTTGCAACTAGTCCAGCGATAGTATCGACGACGAAAACAGCCTCAGCACGATCGTCGTAAGCTTCATGTAATATCGCCTTCGTACCGCTACCCCTTTCGGCGAATAAGCGTTTTGGGATGCGGGCCGGGTTTTGGTCGATCACCGCCATAGCCACATCGAGGATTGGCTGAGTCGAACGATAATTATGCTCTAGCAAGATCATTTGAGCATCTGGATAATCTGTTTCGAACCGCAGGATATTGCGGTAATCCGCGCCTCGCCAGCCATATATCGATTGGTCAGTATCACCGACCACATAAATATTTCTGTGAAAGTGAACTAGGTGCTTTAGCAGTTCATATTGCGCCAAATTAGTATCCTGAAACTCATCTACCAGCACATGTTCAAATCGACGCCCCCAGTAATCACGAACTTGCGGGTAATTCTCCATCACAAATGCTGTCCAAAGAAGCAAATCATCAAAGTCTAAGGCGTTGCTGGCAAGTAAGAGTTCTTGATAGCGACGATAAATCCTAGCCATCACCTCATCGCGGTAGTTCTTAATTGGGAAGTCATCCGGCAAGAAGAGCTCATTTTTTGCATTCGAGATTACACTATGAACTGCATTTGGTCGGTATAACTTCTCATCTAGGTCGATATCACGGATGGCTTGCTTAACAACACTGATTTGATCATCACTGTCGAAGATGACATAATTTGCATTGAAGGGCAAATTATTCGCTTCTCGACGTAAAATGCGCGCACACGTAGCGTGGAAAGTTCCCAACGAAGGTCGCTGCACTTGGCTTTGCGTATCACCGGAGAACTTGTCTGCAAGAATGTCCGCCACCCGGGTTTCCATTTCACGGGCAGCCTTATTAGTAAAGGTAACCGCCAATATATGCTGTGAGCGTACCCCCATCATTTGGATCAGGTATGCAATCCGATATGTTAAAACACGCGTCTTCCCCGAGCCTGGACCTGCCATAACGAGTACAGGCCCTAAACCGGCCATCACCGCTTGCTGTTGTTGTTCATTGAGCAGCTTTAAGAATTCCATGAACAAAGATTCTAACTTCTGGATATGGGCATGTCAACTAGGCAGAAGCGAAGGTATGATTTGGGATCATTGCCAACGATCACTGAATTTGCTAAAATCACTCCATGTCGTGGAACATGATCGGGCACGATTGGGCAGTTAATCTACTCAAGACCAACCTCAGGAAAGGTCATCGACCTCACGCGTATTTAATAACTGGCCCACAACAGGTTGGCCGCCGAACATTGGCAATACGTCTTGCCCAAGCACTAAATTGTGATCAAGCTACCGAGCCGGGCGAGATTTGTGGTGCATGCCGCTCCTGTGGACAAATTGGGCGAATGCAGCACCCGGATCTCGAAGTTGTCCAGGCTGACCACCATGGAGGTACACTAAAAGTCGAGCAAATCCGTGAAATGCAGCACAGACTCTCCCTCACTCCGTATGAAGCGGATTACCGCATCGCACTGCTATTACGATTTGAAGAAGCCCATAACAGCGCAGCAAATGCGCTGCTAAAAACCCTCGAAGAACCGCCCAAACATGTAATCCTTATCATGACGGCAGACAGCACCGAAAGCTTGCCTGCAACGATTGTCTCCCGCTGTCAAGTGATCAATTTGAGATCTGTGCCAACGGATACCATTAATCGTGGTTTGGTATCTGACTGGAACTTAACACCAGAAGATGCCGCCCATTGTGCTCAAATTTGTGGGGGACGCCCGGGTCTCGCGATCGCTCTCCACCAAAATTTGACTATGGCAAACCAACGAACAATATGGCTTGATGATCACCTCATTCTACTGTCTGCGACCCGCGTGAAACGATTCGCATATGCTGAACAATTGGTCAAAAAAGTTGACCAAGATGGGTCAAGAGAATCCTTGCTGAACCAGCTCCAACTTTGGCAATCTTTTTGGCGTGATATCTACTTGGCAGGCATCCAGCCTAATACCGAAATCATCAATATCGATAAATCAATCGAGATCGCTAGCTTATCCAATCAAGTTGCTACAGCTTCTGCCATCAAAACCATCAAAGCTATCCAGAAAACAATGGAACTTATCCAGAAGAACGCAAACTTGCGGTTGGCGCTTGAGATTTTACTGTTAGATCTGCCTCACCAAGATGAGCCCCCTTCGACGAAGGAGTGATAGGCTAATTTTGTGATTGTGCTATACTCAAGTAACCAATAGGCCCAGGGAGAAAGCCCGAACTTACAGCATGACCAGAAAGGTGGGGAGGTACGATTGACCAGGATAAATCATTAATCCGCCTTGCTTGATTAATCCAGGAATGGCTTCCTGACTATCTCTTGCAACCCTGGTTGAAATATGAATAACGAAAGAAACCCAACCCCCTCAAACCAAACGCTAGATAGTGAAAGCACTCGCTCTTCACTCGAGCTCTTATACAATATCAGCCGTGAGCTTGCCGCCGCACTTGACCTGCGTGCTGTGCTGCAAAGGGTACTTTTCCTCTCAATGAAAAGCGTTCAAGCGATCAGCGGGAGTATTATTGTTTTGGACGCGAACGGACTGCCCGTTGAATCTGCAATCATTACGGGGGTTAAAGTTCATGACCAAACGACCCAACAGTTACGAGCAACTTTTGAACGCGGTCTTGCAGGGTGGGTGATTCGCCATCGGCAAGCTGTTTTGGTATCTGATACGCGGCATGATGACCGTTGGCTGCAGCGGCGAGATGATGCTGATGACCGTACAGGACCGAAGTCTGCCGTCAGCGCCCCCATCTTGGCTCGTGACCAACTCGTTGGAGTCATGACCCTCGTTCACCCATCACCTGGGTTATTCAACCAAGACCACCTACTGTTAATTCAGTCGATAGCTGACCAGGCAGGTATCGCAGTCCTAAATGCCCGTCTCTACGACGAAAGCCAGCGGCAGGCCCGGGCTATGACAGCCTTAGCAGAAAGCGCGGGCGCAATCACGGCATCCTTGAAACTCGATGATGTGCTGCTGAGGATCCTCGAATCGATCAGTGATGCATTACGCGTCGAGACCGTGTCGTTAGGATTAATCGATAGAAACACGCAGGAACTTGTGTTCAGAGCTTCCACCAGCCAGAAGGATCAAAGTGTTGTCGGATTACGCTTACCTATTGGCCAAGGTGTCGCAGGCTGGGTTGCCAAGGAGGGTCAAGGTGCCATCGTTCCCGATGCCAGAGCTGATCCTCGCTTTTATGATGGAGTCGACCGCCAGCTTGGCATCACGACGAAAGCCATCGCTTGTGCGCCAATCCGCTCACAAGGTGAGGTCATCGGCATTTTAGAAGCATTGAACCCAGTTGATGGAACATTTGACCCGGATGCGCTGCTGGTATTGAGTGGCATCGGTGGGTTGGCAGGGACCGCTATTCGACATGCTCAATTATTTGAGAGCCTTGAAGCTGCCCACCAACGATATCGTGAACTATTTGAGGACAGCATAGATCCGATCCTGATCACAGATTGGAATGGAGTAATACTGGAGGCCAACCGCCAAGCAGCCATCCTAACAGATCAAAACAAAGAAAACTTACTCAAACTCAACATCGATGAACTCCAGATTGCCGTCGAAGACCATCTTGGCGATGGATTCAACACGCTTGGCACAGGGGTCACGATCTCCTATGAAACAAACATGTATTCGCGGACAGGACGCGAGATCCCGGTTCAGGTTAACGTACGTGAGACAAAAATGGATGGCATCTCCAATCTGCAGTGGATTCTACGGGATATTACGGAAAGAAAAAATCTAGACAATTTACGTAACGACTTAATCTCTATGGTGTATCACGATTTGCGTTCTCCGTTGGCAAATATCGTCTCAAGTCTCGATGTAATAGAAACTATATTACCAAAAGAACACGACCCCACTTTAGAAGCACTGCTCAGCATCGCTGAGCGCTCAACCCAACGCATCCAGAGACTGACCAATTCCCTGCTGGATATGAGGCAGCTAGAAGCCGGTCAACCGATTGGCAATCTACAACCTACATCTCCAGATCAAATTATCGCTGATGCCATCGAAACAGTACTCCCAGCTGCCCAAAGTAAGAACCAGGATCTTAATCTAGATATCCCACCAAACCTTCCAGATGTGCTGGTTGATGCCGATATGATCCGTAGGATCCTGATCAACCTAATGGAAAATGCGGTTAAATACACTCCAGCTGATAGTCAAATACGCGTGGCTGCCTATCGATCTGGCGACATGGTCGAAATGTATGTCCAGGATGATGGACCCGGAATACCGCTAGCAGATCGTGAAAGAATCTTTGACAAATACACACGCCTGCACTCGAAAAGCGGACCAAAAGGTTTGGGGCTAGGCTTGTCCTACTGCAGGCTAGCGGTAGAGAAGCATGGCGGAGAGATTCGGATTGAAGATGCTCCAGGCGCCGGGGCGCGCTTTATCTTCACCTTACCCATCGTCGAAAATAAGAAATCGAGATACTAATCGTATTGATAATGGAGCCATATGCAACAAATTAAACCCGGAATCTACTTTGAAGATCAACATCTGGGCGTCACCCTAGGAGCCTTGGTCTATTCACATGGGACTGTCCTCATTGATGCCCCACTGCGTCCGGAGGACGCCCGTTCGTGGCGCTCAGGTTTGCTCAGCCAGCGAGGTGGTATTGGACGCTTATTAGTCCTGTTGGATGCACATCCGGATCGCGCACTTGGGGCGCGCTCTTTGGAAAGTACTATCCTAGTCCACCAGGAAACCGCTCAAAAGTTTTTCGACCGCTCGATCATTTTCAAAGGTCAAGTGGAAGTAAGCGGAGCTATATGGGAAACATACCACGAAGCAATCGGTACCCGATGGGCACCTCCTGACATCACGTTCTCTGAACAAATGACACTGCATTGGGGAGGGCCTGAAATACTGCTAGAACACCATCCGGGACCTGCGCCCGGCGCCACCTGGGTGCTGATCCCAGAAGAAGAAGTTGTGTTTATCGGTGATGCAGTAATCACAGACCATCCGCCTTTTTTAGCTAACGGTGATTTGGAGAAATGGATCGACACATTGCAACTGCTGAATAAGTCCTTTAAGGATTACACAATCATTGGCGGCCGAAATGGTCTTATCACGATCGAAGATGTCCGAGCACAAATTCGTTTCTTTAAAAAGGTTGTTTCCCGGCTCGATAAGCTTGCAGAAAAAAATGCCCCGCCTGGTGAGACTGAAAAATTCATCAGCACACTACTCTTATCTTATGAGATTCCACCTGATAAATATACCAGGTGTGCTCAACGCCTAAGAAATGGTTTATACCAATACTATAACGACCATTATTTTCTCCCCCAGAATTCGGAAGGGGGTTTAAACAATTACAGTCCATACTAAAGCCGTCAATTCCCGCATGAGAACTGTTTTAGCGTACGGTCAAATCTAATACGTTAGCAGAGATACCAAGCATTCAATGGCGCAGCACACCGATTTTGAACCAGTTTTCGAGTTGACACGCGGAAATACGTGTGAATCTATCCATTGGGGCGCTTTTGCCGTGGTAGACGCGGAAGGAAATTTACTGGCTTCACATGGTAATCCACAAGCTACTACATTTCTCCGATCGTCTGCCAAGCCTTTCCAAGCGCTACCCTTGATAGAAATGGGCGGTCAATGGAAGTATGCATTGACGGAAGAGGAAATCGCCATCACGTGCGCTTCGCATTCAGGCACCGATGAGCATGTCCGTCTTGTGCAGAGTATCCATCGTAAAGTTGGATTATCCCAAGATCAGCTGCTCTGTGGATCCCACCCCCCAATCCATAAACCAACCCGCGATACATTGATCAAGAATGGTGAGAAACCCAGTCCCTACCGGCATAACTGCTCCGGCAAACACAGCGGTATGCTTGCGCTCGCACAGATGCTTGGTGCGACCAGTAAGGATTACCTAAATCCTCAGCATCCTGCCCAGCAATTGATCTTAGATGTAATTTCTGAGATGTGCTCTGTGCCAGTGGATCAGATCGCGATTGGTATCGATGGCTGCTCAGCCCCCAACTTTGCCATCCCGCTGTACTCCACTGCACTAGGATATGCACGTCTCTGCGACCCAAAGAAAACTGCAATCTCATTATCACCCCAACGAATTTCAGCTTGCCAGACTATCACTGCAGCCATAGCTTCTAATCCAGAGAAGATCGCTGGGCCAGACCGCTTCGACACAGATTTAATGCTGGTAGCGAAAGGCAAGGTAATCTCAAAAGGCGGAGCTGAAGGCTACCAGGCAGTGGGTATATTCCCAGGAGCGCTCTCACCAATTTCTCCGGCTATCGGTGTCGCTTTGAAAATTGCCGACGGGGATCCGAATGATCGCGCTCGTCCAGCGGTTGCCATGCGGATTCTGCAGGAATTGAGGGTATTATCCAGCCAAGATATGGAAACACTTTCAATCTACGGTCCAGAATTATCAATCAAAAACTGGCGCCAACTGGATGTAGGACACGCGTACCCGGTTTTTTAACCCGCTGCCATAGTATTAAACCTAATAATATGTGAACGGAGTTTTCAACGTGCCAGAAGACCTTGTCAAGCGAGCTACAGACGTCCATGAAACCTTGCTGGAGTATTACGGATATCCAGAATGGAGAAATCCATTACCGCCTTTGGATGAACTCGTCTCTACAATACTCTCTCAAAACACGAATGATATCAATCGCGACCGAGCTTTTGTTGCCCTTCGTTCAAAGTATCCAACATGGGAAGGTGTCAGGGATGCTGCAGAAGGTGAAGTCATCGACACCATCAGGCCAGCTGGCTTGGCGAACCAGAAAGGACCCCGTATCCAAGCCATATTACGTAACATCACTGACCAAAATGGCTCGCTTGATGTGGATTTCTTATACGATTTTTCAGCCGAAGAAGCACAGCAGTGGTTGATAAGTTTTAATGGGGTGGGGCTAAAGACTGCTGCGATTGTGCTGCAATTCTCGCTTAATAAACCGGCGTTTCCGGTTGACACTCACATACACCGAGTCAGCGGAAGAATCGGGTTGCGCCCGTCGAAAATGAATGTCGAGCAAGCCCATCAATACTTGGCAGAACTCTTTACTCCCGATAGTTATTATGCTGTCCACTTAAATATAATTCGCTTAGGACGTGAGATCTGCCAAGCTCGCAAACCTAAATGTTCGCAGTGCCCATTAGCCGATCAATGTGACTATTATCGAGCCGCCTCCGAACTGCCAAACCAAGCTTCGTCAGGATAACGCTCCAGCCAAATATTTACCTGGGGAAATTCTCGCCGAACCTCTTGAATTAAAGAGTGCCAGCAATATATTATCCTGCTTCACAACTTCTTAGTACTTTTGTACCCATTAACTGAAGATACCTCACTGATACTCGATAACATTATATAGGTAGGGTTGGATTCCTGCGTTAGATCATATCTAGCAAGTACGGTTTTGGGAATCTTCCTTTCTTCGAAACTCGATACCGCATAAACGTGACAAGTTAAATAATTGACCAGATTATAAAGATGATAGGACGTAGTTAGAAAATACGGTGCGAAGGGAGAAAAGTATGAAGAAGAAGAAAAATAGAAAAACATCTCGGCATACGCTTCTGCTGAACAAGCGGATGATGGATCGCCTCTTATTTCCATCTTTTGTCTTGGGCGTGCTCCTCGGACTCATCTGGTGGTGGTCAAACTTTATGGATACCACAATTATTGAACACGGCAATAATGCTTGGATTGCAGTGAGTGCGTTTGTAGCCATAGGCTTCGCCATAGTCGCGCTTGTTACCCGGAGAATGGCTTATGTCCAAGCATATAATACGCATCTTCGTATCGTTACCCCATTCTTACGCCTCAACATCTCCTACCATCGAATCCGGAACACCCACCCAGCAGATTTCCATCAGCTTTTCCCGCCAAACCGGGCAAGTTGGGCGCAAACTAAATTCCTGGCACCATTCTATGGGATGACCGTTGTTGTCGTTGAGTTGCATTCTTTCCCGATATCTCCGAGGCTATTACGCTTATTCTTACCAAGTCAAATGTTTTCAAAAAACGCGGATGGTTTGGTTCTACTCGTACCAGAATGGATGAAATTGAGCACCGATATTGACACACACCGCGGTGTTTGGCTGCAGAAACAAGGGCGAGGTCCCCGTTTTTCTTTTAGCTACGCGTAATTTCAACAGCTCCTTATCTTTATCTATTAGCCCTCGGCAAATCTGCTGGGGGCTATGTTATTTAATCGCTAAATTATCGGTGGGAGAGCTAGTGATCAGCTATAGATCACGTACTTTTTCAAGAATTGCTCTACAGCCGTGTAGAAGTGCGCTAGTGTCTCTGGCTTATGGAACCCGTGTCCCTCACCTTCGTACAGGTGATAAATATGTGGGATGCCTCTTCGCCGTAACGAAGCCACAACCTCTTCAGATTGGCTGGGCGCAACAACCTGGTCGTCTGCACCCTGGAAAACTGCGACCGGCCGCTTGATTTTGTCGAGGTGAAATATCGGGGATCTTTCCCGATATATCGCTGCCGCTTCGGGGAGCTTTCCAACCAGCAAATCCATATAATGAGCTTCGAATTTATGGGTGTCAGTTGACATAGTGTAAATATCAGATACTCCATAGGATGTGACCCCTGCTTTGAAAAAGTCTGGGTGTTCCTCCATCGCTTTCAACACTGTAAAGCCACCTGCGCTGCCACCCATAATCGCGATTCGCTGTCCATCCGCTAATCCTTGGTCGACCAGGTATTGCGCCCCACTGACCGAATCTTCGACGTCGGATACCCCCCAATTACCCCGCAGCTTGTTGCGATATACGCGCCCGTAGCCGCTGCTGCCGCGATAATTCACCTGTAAAACTGCATACCCGCGGCTTGTAAAGTACGATATCTCTGGGTAGAAAGCTGCCATCCTCTGGCTTGTCGGGCCCCCATGTATGAGTACTATCATGGGGGGTGCTCCGTCACTGGAATAGTTTGGGTTCTTGGGTGCATAATATAAACCATATACTTCCTCGCCATCAATTCCCCGCCATCTTACGGATTCGGTACGGCTATAATAATTTGCCGAAATGACTTCAGCCGAAGACCGGCGTTGGATACTTATCTGATGTGATAGAAGGTCGTATACGATAATGCGCCCCGGTGAGGTTGGACCAGAGGCGAGCAGCGCAACTTTGCACCCATCAGGTGAAACGGATACCTGTTCAAGCCAGCTATAGTCCGCACCAAGATCTAATTGGGTATGTTTATTTGAACCCAGATCATAGTGCCAGAGGGTGGCAAACCCGCTTTGATTACGAATATATACTATGCCCTCCCCATCCGGCAAGAAGCTAAAAGTCCGCATACCCTGTACCCAAGCGGGATGCCCATGCTCGGCTTCCCCGCTGGTTACCTGAAAGATAGATTTGTCCTGAAGGTTATAAAGATATATATGCCACCAACCGCTCTCGTCACTCACATACCCAAAGTGCTTTCCATTTGGAGAAAATTCTGGCTGGAATACCGAAATCTCCTCCCCACCAGCTATACATTCCATATCTTCCATAATTGGCAATCCAGCTTGGTCATCATTGATTGACAGTTTGCCGATATGCAGCCTAGAACTGTCCCAGGCCATGAAGGGATGGTTCCAAGATATCCAAGAAAAAATCTGTCCCCCAGGATGCCAGCAAGGCTGCATATAGAAATCACTCCCACTGACCAGCTTTTGCGGCCAATATTTACCGGCTGTATCCACTATGGCAATACAATCTTGATCCTCATATGTGTGGAGATAGAGGAGCCAGCGACCATCTGGCGATTCAGTTGGAGCCGCGGCGCCCCCAAAAGCTGGTGTCACTGCGGTGGCAGTCCCTACGTTGATGGGTTGGCACAAGATACGGCCAGAATCTGCCGCAACCAAATATACACAATCGTGCCCAACCCCATATTCTCCGCCACCGTAATTCAAGAACCCACGCACGCTCGTTTCGCGGCCAACATCCCGGAATGGCTGTCCATCGGGAGGTTGCAGAACCAATACGTTTCTCCCGGAGCGCCCCTCGACCCACAGCAGGCAGTTGTCCTTCGTCCAAGAAAGGCTGCCAAGTTTTAGATCACTAGCAACAGCATCAGCCCCGATGGGGCTGCCCCACAATCCAAACGGTTCTTGAAAGGGCACTTTACTCATAACCAATATTCCTTTCCTGGTAAATATTCGTGACCGCAAGTGAGTTGATTGATTATTCTGGGCAGTTAATCAGAGCGAAGAGGTTTAAAACTCCTGCGGTGGATGGGTGTCGGGCCAAGTCGGGATAACGCAGCCTGATGGGCGGGCGTTCCGTAGCCTTTGTGCTTGGCAAAGCCGTACCCAGGATAAGCTTCTTCAAATTCCCGCATAATTTCGTCGCGGCTGTGTTTTGCCAGGATCGACGCCGCGGCAATGCTCAAGGATCTTGCATCACCTTTGACGATAGAAGTGACCGGACAATCTGCACCTGGTAAATCAATATAATCAATCAGAATATGCTGCGCTCGATATTGGAGCTTTTTCAAAGCCCGCCTGACAGCCAGCTTTGTCGCCGGGGCAATTCCGATTGAATCGATCTCACCTGCTTCTGCATACCCAACCCCGAAATCGAGGGCAAGCTCCCACAGCCGGATTGCCCATTCAGCTCTGCTGCGGGGGTTCATCTCTTTGGAATCGCGCACACCAAAAAGCTGCTCAACAAGCCGCGGTCCCGGTGCGAATATCAATGCTGCGGCAGCTACTGGCCCAGCAAGTGCACCACGACCGGCTTCGTCTACACCTACAACATACAGGCAACCTTGCGACCAAATCTTCTCTTCAAACTGGAAATCCGGTGCGGGTGGGATGTCTCCCAGATCAAACTTTTTGATCATATAAGCCTTGGGCACCGTTTAATCTAATTTTTAGTAGATCGAAAGCCATACGGGCGGAATCTCGGACCACACTGATCTTGCTGTCTGGGTTGAAATGCCAATGGATAGGAACCTCAACTATTCGATAATTCTTTCTTTTGGCGATAAATAGCACCTCGACATCAAAAGACCAGCCAGAAATTGTCTGGTTGCGAAATAATTCCTCCGCGATCGCGGATTTGAAGCACTTGAACCCACACTGAGTATCATGCAAACCCGGCAGCGCTAATATCCTGATGAGCCAATTGTAGATACGCCCAACAAAGTGACGGTAGTAGGGTTCATTAAACCGCACTGCATCCGCAGCTTCGCGCGAGGCGATTGCGATATCATAGCCTTCCAATACAGGTGGCAGGAAGCGGGGAATTTCTGTGGCTGGCATTGAGAAATCTGCGTCACACATGAACCGGTATGCACCTTTTGCTGCCAACATCCCGCGACGGACCGCCAAACCTTTTCCACGCTGTAGCTCTTTTAGCACAACCAGCTGTGGGTATTTATCTAGGTGGGCCTGTGCAATCTCGAACGAACGATCAGTGCTGCCGTTTTCAACCAGGATAACTTCAGCCGGATAGGGTTGGGAATTTAAGAAATTAAACACTTGCTCCAATGTCTTGGGCAAGCGCTTTTCCTCATTAAATATAGGAATAACGATCGAGAGATATATGGATTCCAAACGGATTCCGGGATGTTATGTAGTAAATAAAATCACAGCCGCGAGCACAGCAAGTACAACCACATTTACCAGTACCAACATGCCCAGTGCTACCCACTGGCGGGAAGAGAAAGGCATTTGTTGTATATATGGGCTGATTTTATCAAATTTTGCAACATCCACGGTTGGTATTCTTGAACCCCCATCTATACCATATTCGTCCTCATAGTCAAATTCGTCCTGTTCGATTGCTAGAATATTCTCACCATCGAATTCACGCATGGTGGTATTAAGCACATCGACAATGTTCTGCACTTCTGCACTATCCAAAACCAAGTCCCCTTGTACTAAATGTGTCACAAACCGCTGCAGCGAGTCTGCCAGTATCACGCGGATTTTCGGAGTTTCAAGTTCGATGTGGATCCCTGGAGATGAGAATAGCAATGCCGGTTCCGCGCTCACTGCAATGCCACGCCGTTCAAAATAGGTCTCAATCGAGCGTGCCATCCCTGCAGTCCGAGTGATGAGATTGGGCTTCGCGGAGACATACTGGTTTTTTCGCGTATCCAACACCTGCCAAATATCCCCTTTCCCACGGAATACACCTTGAACAGCGCTGATATTTATCACATGGATCCCAGTTGGGCCAACAATAATCGCTGGAATGGGGGCTTCAAACCCTTCGAGCTGTACCTCAAGCAGCATAAAGAACCGGTTGTTGAGCACCCCTTGGAGATATTTAACAATTTTTTCTTTAGCTTGTTCTTCCTCACGCCAGCCACTTCCGGAAAACAAGGTACGCCGTAATTCCTTCATTTTTGTTGTGAAGATGTTTTCCTGAGTCTCAGGAGAGCAATCGATTATCTTCATCACCATTACTCCAAATCCAAAATTCAACCGCAAATGACCAGCGAATTCGTCCCTTTACGGTCCTTCAAATTAATCACACTCGGTGCAAGTTAACTACCAATTAATGCCTGTGTCTGCAGCAATAATGGTTATGAGATCAGCTCTGGAGTCCAAAAAAACCACTGGGGGCATTTTTTCTTTCGCGATTAAAAAGACCGTCTCTGTCCGTTCAGACACAACATGTACTATATATAAAATTATACGCCCTAAGACAATCGAGGGATGTTTACGAATTTGTTAAGCTGTGTGAAGTACGACCTTCTTTTTCCCCCTAAATTATCGGCACCCCTGTTAAATCATCAAGTGAGCTTGAGCGATCACCGGTCACAACTAATTCACGCTCCTCAACTGAAATCAAGTTGATTGTCTGTGAGGTTTCAAAAGTGCCGGCAAGGTAATGTATCCGTTGGCCAACGACAAATTTTTGCCCGGATTTCAAGAGTGAAACGAACTCTGGCCGAGGAATTAAGACATAGTCAGAAAAAGTTGCACCACGCCTCATATATGCGCGGACCCATTCGACCAACCCATCTGGTTTATAATGGACAGCTTCAACAACCCCATCGTACTTGTTTTTAGCCATACGACTCACTCCACAGCTGCAGTTGAATTCACCTTTTATTCATTTATAATGCGCGTAGGATTGGTAAATGATTGTGTCGGGGCGGGCGGACTTGAACCGCCGACCCCCGCGTCCCAAACGCGGTGCGCTACCGGTCTGCGCTACGCCCCGAACGCTGTGAGTATAATGTGAAGTTGCCGTTGGCGTCAAGTCGTTTTACGCCTTCATCAGGAGAGGAAAGCAGCAATTAATTTCTTCAACGGTACCGGCAACTGGTTTCAAAATACATGGAGAATTTGTGTACTATTGTTCAGACTCCATTAAAATCTACCATCTCCATCACCAGCGCCATCAGGAAGACCTGCCATTTTGGCAGGCATTAGCACAAATCTATGGGGCACCAACGCTTGAGCTAGGTTGTGGAACGGGTCGCGTGCTGCTGCCATTTCTGCGTGCTGGTATCAATGGAGTTGGAGTGGATCACGATTTTGAGATGTTAAATTGTCTGAGAAATCTCGCTGCAGCAGATCACCTATCACCGAATGTGATCTTGACAGATTTCACCCAGATGAATCTTCGTGCAAAGTTCAAAGTCATCTTGCTGCCCTGCAACACGTACAGTACGCTTGACCATGACAAGCGCCAGGCTGTGTTAAACAGCGTTCGCCATAACTTAGCCCCCGGGGGTGTCTTTGCCATCAGTGTCCCAAACCCAGCCGCTCTGCTGGAGCTGCCTGAATATAGCCATCCACAAATCGAAGAAGCCTTCCCCTGGCCTGATTCAGACGTAATGATCCAGGTAAGCAGCAGCTGGACGCGGACCAGCGACCTTTTTACCTTAATATGGCATTATGACTTGCTCACTCCAGATGGCCGCTCGAAAAGATATGATCGATCAACTACCCACTTTATCGAAACATCAAACGCTATCCTTGCGGAGATAGAATCAGCTGGCTATTCCATCAAGGTGCTGTATGGGGATTTCGATCGTTCTGCCTACTCCTTACGGGCTCCAAATTTGATAATGGTTTTAAACATCAACATTGAATAGTTTGCTGGTCATGTTGCTTTGCTTCTCAATTCATATTTCTTACAAAAAACCAACATATCTCATCTGCTTCTCTTATACGGCTGATATATCATATCAGTACAACGACTGACAATTGGAAAATAATATACTTATTTATAGGAGAAAAAAGATGACTATTTACATTTCCCCCCGCCGCCGGATGGCTTACCTGCGTGATGCGATGAACAGCTTAGTAGATGAAAGCTTGGCAGAAGCCCCGAATAACGAGCGTGAGATGATGCTTGCTGTAGATGTGTGTGCAGAAGATGAGGCTTATACGATCAAAGCACTCATCCCCGGTTTGGATCCCGAGGATATTAACATCGAGGTCTTGAACAACACAATCACCCTGCAAGGTGAGTTTTTATCTACGGCAGATGAAAATGTCAAGCACCTGAACTGCGAGCTGCCATCAGGTAAATTTCGCCGAGTAATCACATTACCGACCGAGCTAGACTCTGGGAAAGCCGAAGCGAATATCAAGAATGGCGTTCTCATGCTGCGTGTCCCAAAGGCAGAATCTCACCGCCCAAAGACGATCAAGATAAACGTTTTAGAACAATAAGTTCATCTATGCATCTAGAAAGGGAGGGCTTGAAGGCTTTCCCTTTTTTGATTCCAATGACTGCCCCTCTGGGCTGATTCTCTAGTTCTTTCTCCGGGAATTCTCCGCTGGCCAAATCGCTTATCCTATGGACACTCAGGATATAAGATAAATGATTTTACTGAATGACAAGATTTCGCTATACGATGGCTTCCCGAGATCAGGCATATAGGAAACGCCATACAATGAAAACCAACATCAGGAGCATCGCGATCGGATAGACCCAATCTAATACCGAAACCACCCGGTCTGCCAGAACTGCTTGGTCATTCATTTCAATCCGCTTCAACCAAACATTATAGACGACCACAAGCGCGTTGGTCACAAACATCACCAACATGATCGCATCCAAGAAAGTGATGTAGCCCAGGCGCGGATAGTTATCCGCCAAGCTCTAGCTGAAGGCGATAAACAGCAGTAAATTTGCACTCGCGACGCCGATCCGCCGTCCATAATCCTTGAGAAAAAATGTTATCCACGATACGGCCACGATTAATAAGATCGGAGTGAAGATATTCAATATGTAGTAGCTGAGGTGCCGTGGTGCTGCGAAGATGAGCTTAAAACTAGAATGGATCAATCCATTACTGCTCACAACACTTTCGATCTCGGTCACGAACCCAGTTAGGTCAAATTCATCTTCACCATGTTCAGGATTGATATCGCTATAGCCCTCTAATTCGACATAGGTATATAACTCTTCCGGCAGGATCAGGAACGTGTGGATGAAAAACTCTTCCCGGTCAAAAGGAAACTTCCGGAAATCGTATTAGACCTGGAAATTTGTAGTAAAACGTTCAGCGTAACGCGCACGACCATCAGGAAATAAGGTCACGATGCGATTTTGTACCCAGCGATTCCCCTGCTAGTTTTGATATGTTTAGCTTGGCCAACGATCTTTTCGTTCAGTGACATAGTTGTTGAATTCATCACCCTCAATTGACAGGAAGTCACAGTTTCATTCTTCAGGGTTAAAAGCCAAGGCAGGGTCGGTCCATGTCATTTGCGTAGTCACAACAGCTGTGAAGTATTCCGATTCCTGGTTTACATCAACGATTTGCTCTATCCAGATACCAATTGCGACCTCGATGGGCTCTTTAATGACATCGCTGGCGCCAAGTTCTCCCTGACCATCCAATACCTCTGGAGAGTTTACTCCCACCAGTAAGCGATAAATTCCACTGGTAACTCCTTCGTCAGTGGTAGAACCGCTGATCGCTAATTGGAAAATTTCCGCATCAGCTAGGAAAGGTATACTGTAAGCTTGCTTCTTGAGCTACACCGGATAGATTGGCGCTGCGGAGCGGTTTCCGGGTGAAGTTCTCCAAAACAAGTGTCGGGCGCAGATCACCAGATATTGCCTCGGCATAGGCATAGAGCGTATCACCAGCTTTGATAGTATTCAGCGTTTATAAGGTTGAGGCTTTTTCAGAAGTCAACTCACCGGTGACAATGTCTATACCTTCACCAAGTGGCGTAGATTCTGTATCTAACTGCGCAATTGATTCACTATTTGCCGTCACTTCACCAGTCAATACTTCTGGGGCATCAATACCGACCAGGTTCTGGTAGTCACCAAAAGATTCACCCCCAACCACCGATAAAGCACCCGCTGCCAAAATGCGGTAATCTCCTTCCGCGGAGACCTCGAAGGCAATGGCAGATGAAAGCCCACCCCCGCTGTCATCATCCCAGACTAATGTATAACGGTCGCGAATCTCATCCAACAGCACAAGCGGGTCCAACCCACCTGCCAGCGCACGCTCCACAACACTCTCGAATGCTTCTTCTAACGCTTCGGGGTCTACCGCGCCTGCCGTAATGCCAATGATCGGGTCGAGGTTCCCCGATAGAGCACTGGCATTGAGGTAAAGCATTTAACCGCGCCCAAGATCCGGCAATATGTATAATACGATTTCGCCAGGGTTGATCTTTCCAGTTAGCTTCTGGATCTGCCCGGCATCTTGGGCGGATGTCATATTCGGGAAGACCAGGGCACAGAAGAATACTGTAATTAACCACAGTGTTGTCAGTTTCAGGGGTACCACTCTACATAAATCTCTACGCATTTTTTAACCTATCCAACCTATACCGTTAAATAGAAAGAATATATTCCCCAGGTTTTAAACCGGGTATTCGGTCGGCGGCAAAAAACGAACTGCTTCCTGGTCAGGAAATCAACCAGGAAGCAGTAGTCGTTATAAGATTTCATTTAAATAGAATACGGATTTAGTTCAGATTTTGAACACAATCCCTGCTTGGCAGCAGCTAATCGCTCCTACGGTCCCGGATAGTAAGGTACCTGCTTGCGGTTATGGTAGCTGCCCATATAACTTGCTATATCTGCGGCAATCCCAAGGCCGAGCCAAAGCCAATCAAAGCCGTTCAATGGGAAAATCAAAACGTACATCAAAACAGTCCAAGGAAGGAATATTAGCCCAAGCAAACTTACCAACCAAGGGAAATTAAAGAATGCAAAGGATGTAGCAACCCGGAGCGGAGCGATCAGCCAATAGACAAGGAATGCAAATCGCGGACCAAGAAATACTAATGCGGTAAAGAAACAACACATAACAACACTCTCCTCTCAATTTAGGTTGATGAATGCTGATCCCAGGAGACGTAGCCTCAGGGTTTAATAGTTAAATACAGTGTACTGAAAATTCCTAGTCTGTCAATCGGTTATATCAACTGCAAGTGCAAAGTAGTAGAGTCCTATTTGTGCAAAGTTAAAATGTCCTATTTTGGAAATTATCTCCAGAGAGGACAGGGACAAATTGGACGAACTACTGACAATGAAAAAAAAGAACGCACTCGATTAGAAGTGCTGCATCAGCTAGAAGAAAAACGAATGAAACAGAGAAAAGCAGCTGAAATATTAGGGTCAGTGAACGGTACATCCGGCGTTTGTTGCGTACGTACCGTCAGGAAGGCGAAAGATGGCTGGTCTCCAAGCGGCTAGGGGTACCGAGTAACAATCGATTGGCTCCAGAAGCGGTTGCTAAAGCCGGAGATCTGATCTACGAGCGCTGTCACGATTTTGGTCCGACTTTAGCTCACGAGAAGTTGTCGGAAATCCATGATCTGAAGATCGCTCGAAAAGTGTGCGCAGTTTGATGACTGCCGAAGAGCTGTGGAAACCTAGGAAGCCCAAGCGTCCGCCAGTACATCAGATATGAGAACGACGGGCTTGTTTTGGTGAGTTGGTGAAGATTGATGGATCGCCCCACAAGTGGTTTGAGGAGCGGGGGCCGATGTGTAACCTGCAGGTATATGTCGATGACGCCACTGGTAGACTGATGGAGTTGCGCTTCACCCCTTGTGGCGCTAAGGCGGGTGGAGCTGGTCCGCTGTCGGTTTGAGGCGCGGGGGCGGATGGTCTTCTCCTTTCCAGTAGAGGTCTATTCCGAAAATTTGGAAAATCAGGGGCTGGTTGACTCCAGAAAACTGGACCGTAAAACTGGAACTCACTCCAGAAATCTGGGGCGGGAGTCGGTGCGAACATACCGGGAAGTGCTGGGGCTGCGACCAAATAAAACGCGGCGGGAGGCGATCGGCGCGCAGGGGCGGAACGGAGTGGAGCAGCAGTGCAATGCTATCGTATTGCTAGGGAGTTTTGTTTCACAAAACTCCAGCTCGGCCCAGGGCTCGAGGGGATCGCTAGATAAAGGGCAGAATCGGGGGAGTTGCCGGGGGAGAAGCAAACCGTAAACCACTTCTGGGTGCGATGCAATCTTTCGGTTGAGGCAGAGCCCTTTTGGTTTGATCTGACAGGCCTTTAGTAAGACTGCTTCCCGGGCGCTATCACGCTACATCCAGATACACCAGCCCAGCAAGGAGACCTTCCATGGTGCAAATATGGCCACCGAATAAGTGGTGAACCCATCGCAGAGGTTGCTCAGGACGAACCTGCTATTTCCTCCGATTGATGGCAATAAAATAGCCTGTGGGAAAGTAGACAGAAAAACCCTGGCCACTTTCCCACATACCCTACTTCTGCTGTGGTGGAGAGTCCCAATAATGGGGCATCTCTACTTTGGATTGGCAGAGGGATACCGGCAGCGAGAGCCACTCCACCAGTGAATGCTGATTACACGCTACTCAAGCTGCGACTAATTTTGGCACACTACGTCCACTGTTACCCGGTCGGCGGTGAAAACACCACCAGCCAATGTGCCATGGATGTTGGTAATATCGTCCTCGTCTACGTCAGCAAAGTCTATTGGATTACGTCCGTCAGGGGTCCACTCATAATAGAGAGTGTCATCGGTTACTGTTACTTCTAGATTATCCCCAACATCAACATTTTCCAAAACAGCCCAACTGCCATCCAACACCTCGACGGTGATCGTGCTGCCCCCGATAGCTGTGATGTTGCCCAGGACGGAGAAGTATTGTTGAGCTCTGCCGCCAGGACCCTTATGGCCGTGACCAGAACCACCGTTGCCGTTGCTTTGCCAGAACCCCCGTTGCCGTTGCCATTCCCGGCAGCCAGTGCCGGCACGACGGCGACCAGCGCAATCAGTGCAACTATTATCAAAACAATCAGTTTCTTACGCATTTTTTTGTCTCCTTTTATTCATAACTAAGACAACCTACCTGATCTTGGACATTGATGAAAACCGTTTTCTGATGGCTTTATTCAAGGCCCAACTAGAAGGATCTTCCATCCTATACTGTAAGACGTAAGGATACCTAAATAGGTACGGTTAACCAACTGAAGTGCGATTTAAGTGCATTTTATACGATTAGTAGTCCTCTTTTAGTGACGCATCGGGAGATCCAGGCGCGAATATATATCACTTCAGATCAGATCAACACCAAGTGGCTCTAATCCCCCAGTCGGAATTCGGGCAATTCTCGTTTCCTCATTTTTTTGGCGAGAATTACCCCAGGCTGCAGAACAGAGCGGCTAGTGCTTTGTCAAGGATGAAAGTATCATTCGATATCCGGTTACTATACCTTTGACAAAGCTTAAAGTGTTCCGTCCACGATCTATTCTTCCCCCCTTTTCGACCCTCAAAGTTGCATCTTGTTAATTGGATCTGCGGTAATCAGGACCGGCTTTTTTTATCCGATCCAGAGTTCAGAAGTGCTATAAAACTGTGCGGTGTGTGGTAGAAGTGGTTCTGGTTGTTTTGCTTACCTCGTACCGCATGGATACCTGATTATGGGTATCCGTGCGGTGCTCGGTCAGGCGTGGTGGGCGCGGGGGGACTCGAACCCTCGACCTCACGGATGTGAACCGTGCGCTCTAACCAGCTGAGCTACGCGCCCGCTTATCTGCGAGGCCAAATTATACCTGAGGCTCAATATACCGGCAAGTGGAGCGGCGAGGTTCAGCTCAGATTTGCGACATCACCTCACTGTACATGTTGCCAACCGCAGAACCAAACAAGGCCAACATGACGATCACGATGAGCGCGACCAGCATCAGTATCAGCGCGTACTCCACCAAGCCTTGCGCTCTGTACCATCCTAAATACATGATTGCTACTCTCTCACTAAAAATGATACTGAATGATGGAAAGAAACTTATATATGGATATTAAGACCAAGGTAATGCATCGATAACTGTGCTGTACATATTGCCAATTCCGGGTCCCAAAAGTACCAAGATCACCAGGACGACAAAAAATACCAGGATCAGGATGAGTGCGTACTCAACCAGTCCCTGCCCCTTTTCACTATTCCTAAAAAACATAAAATTGCTCCTTCCAACCGGTATTCATATGATGGATATGAATTGCTAAAAACTGGAATAAAAGAGTATATCTGAATCAAGATACACCCATTGTAAACTAGTTTTGGGACACAGTCGATACCCCTTGCCATATTATTAGCTTCCGGAAACCTTACGATTTTGATACCCGCGGGGTCTCCGGCGTAAAAAATGCACGAATCATGCTATACAGCGGGCATAATTTCTATATAATAAAGGTGGACACAGCATGAACAACTTACCCTTTCTTCCCATTCATAGGAAGAAAGGGTAGCAAGCCATCGCCCCTCTGGAATTTGTTTCTGGAATGCTATGAAAAAATTCTTCTCTAGTCTGCGGGTACGGTTAATCATTTTCGTGCTGCTTGCTTCGCTGCCAGCGCTGGCCTTGACGCTCTACTCTGGCGTCGAAATGCGCCGCCAAGCTGCGTTGGAGGCCCAGCAGGAGACACTGCGTCTGGTTAAGTTCACGACTGTCAACCACCAGCTGCTGATCGAGAACACGCGCGGCTTCATAACCGCGCTGTCTCACGCGATTGGCTCCAGTGACCCCGCCCTGCAAAACTGCTCAGAGATCTTCTCCCACATCATGCAGGACCACTTCCCATACTATTCCGCATTCTACGTGGCCGACCTAGAGGGGAATATCATGTGCACCATGCCCCAAGGCGATGTACCTGTGGCTTTGCTCGAGTGCCAGCACTACCTCGATTTGCGTGCCGCGGAGGATTTCGTGGTCAGCGAGTACCACCTCTGCCGTAATACAGGTAAAGGTGTGATCTCGATGGGCTACCCGGTCCGCAACCCAGACAACGAGCGCGTGGCGGTGATCAATATCGGCATCCACCTGGAATGGTTCAACCAGTTGGCAGCGGAAACCAACCTGCCGCCCGGAGCAACATTGAAAGTCTTCGATCGCAACGGGGTAATCCTGGCACGCTATCCCGATCCTGAAACCTGGGTTGGAAAAGCAATCCCGGAAAACAGCATCCAAACAAAAATCTTCGAACTTAAGGAAGGTACTATCGAAGGCACGGGTTTGGATGGAACGCAGCGCTTGTTCGCTTTCCAACCTCTCAGCGGCACCGACGAAGGCGTTTTTGTGGTGATCGGGATCCCCTTAGAACTCGCCTACGCCGAAGCAAACCAGAAGTTGCTCCGCAACCTGCTGCTGATGCTGGGCGTGATCGTGCTAGCGCTGGCTGCGGCCTGGTTCCTGGCCGAGGTCTTTATCCTGCGGCAAACCAAGTCATTGGTTAAGACCACCGAAAAGTTAGCCCATGGAGACCTGCAAACGCGCACCGATATCCCCTACGAGTACGGTGAACTGGGACAGCTAGCACAGGCTTTCGACAATATGGCCGAATCACTCTCGCAGCGGGCGGTTGAACGCGACCAAGCCGAGAAAGCGATGCGTGAATACGCCGCTGACCTGGAGATCAGCAACCGCGAGCTGCAAGATTTCGCCAACATCGCTTCGCACGACCTGCAGGAACCGCTGCGCAAGATCCAGACTTTCTCCGAACTGCTGGAGACACGCCACAGCGCCGCGCTGGATGCGGAGGGTCTGGATTACTTGGCGCGGATGAGCTCAGCGGCGCGCCGGATGCAGGCTTTGCTGCGCGGATTGCTGGCCTATTCCCGGGTGACCACCCGCGCAAAGCCCTTCGAGCCGATCAACCTGGTTGAGGTAGTAGAGCGAGTTGTCGGGGACATGGACCTGCAGATCGAAGAGACGCAAGCCAAAGTGGTGGTGGGCGAGCTGCCGGTGATTGAAGCGGATGTGATCCAGATGTACCAGCTTTTCCAGAACCTGCTCAGCAACGCGCTAAAATTCCAACCCGAGGGCAATCACCCGCAGGTGGAGATCCATGGGCGAGGTTTTCAAAGCGCAGATCCTGATGGTCACGCGAATATCCCCTTATGCGCGATAACGGTGCGCGACAACGGCATCGGGTTTGACGAGAAGTACCTCGACCGGATCTTCCAGCCCTTCCAGCGTCTGCACGGGCGGGACGATTACCCCGGTACAGGCATGGGGCTGGCAATCTGCCGTAAAATTGTGGAACGTCATGACGGGACGATCTCCGCCAGGAGCGCACCTGGTGCAGGTACAACGTTCACCATCCAACTGCCCGAGAGACACACCGAAAGAGAGGCCTAACATGGCAGCGAAAACGATCAGCATCCTGCTGGCTGAAGATGACCCGGACGACCGCTACCTGATTGGCGAAGCGCTCGAAGAGAACCTGGTCACGAATGATTTATTCATCGTCGAAGACGGGGAAGAACTGCTGGACTACCTCTACCAGCGCGGCAAATACCAGGAGAAGGAGAAATGGCCGCGCCCGGGGTTGATCCTGCTTGATCTCAACATGCCGCGCAAGGACGGACGCGAAGTGCTGGGCGAGATCAAAGCCGACCCAGAGCTGCGCCGCATCCCAATTGTGGTCTTGACCACCTCGCATGCCGAAGAAGATATCAGCTATACCTATGACATGGGCATCAGCGGCTATGTCACGAAGCCGGTTACCTTCAGCGGCTTGCTCGAGACGATTAAGGCGGTTGGGGAATACTGGCTGCGGGTCGTGGAACTACCCCCGGAATAGATTAAAAAATAGCTGCCGAATTAATTAGGATTCATTTTCCAATCTGCTAGCGTACAGCTGGCAGATTTTGTCTTCCTGCGTTGCCCGGCCTAAGGCCACGCTGGCCCGCTGCAACAGGGTCTCGACTTGGTCCCCATCCCAGGGATAGATGCTGCTGCCGATGTGAATGGTGAGCGGGAATTCTTGATCCGCAACCAGGATCAGGGGCAGGAACTCCGCCAGCCGCTCCGCCACCACCAGGCAGGCGTTTGCGCTGACGATCTCCTCCAGCAGGAAAGCGAACTGGTTCTCGGCCACGCGGGCGATCGTGTCGCTGCCGCGCAAGCTGGCGCGGAAGTATCCCGCCAGCGACTGCAGAGTCCGGTCAATCTGCTCTTCACCGAGCGCATCGCGGATAGCATCCAAGCCATCCACCTGCAAGACTAGCACCCCGGCCATCTGCTGATGGCGACCGGCGCGTGCCAGCAGGTGCTCCAGCCGGTCCCAGAGCAGTTCCTGACCCGGCAAGCGCGTCAGCGGGTCGTAGGGTACGAGCGGCTGCCCCGGTGCGGCTGGCTCGGTGGCCTTTCCGTTTTGTTGGGTGACAGGTTCCGTGAGGGCTTCGTCTTGAACCTGGTCCAACACGAAGCGCCGGAGCAGCGGGTGGAGGCTGAATTGCCCCGGCTGCGGGCTGTTGAGCATGTACTTGCCAACCAGGTCAAGCAGAACCTCCCTCTCGATCCCGGGTACCCGTGCCTGGGCATCAGCCAGTGTGAAGACCTGATCAAACACGCACAGCTCAACCAGCACTGCCCGCTCAGTATCCGTCAGTGACCCCCAGGAGGGCTCAAACGCTGACCGCAGGCTGCGGTGGCGTTCCGAGATGTCGGCTTCAGTCGTAGCCAAGATCTCCAGGCCAGATTCCAAGCGCTCAGCGATCTCGCGAGCGCTGTACTCACGAAGCCGGTAGGCGGCCAATTCAATTGCCAGGGGCAGCCCGTCGGCCAGCTCGCAGATACGATGGATATGCGCCTGGTTGTCGGGTGTCATAGTAAACCCTGCCCGGCTGTGCTGGGCGCGCGCCAGGAACAGCTGTGCGGCTGGGAAACCGGGGCCGAAATCGTCGCCCTCCGGGATGGAGTATGGCAGCCCGTGCAGTTCGAACAGGCAGGCCGAGCGGTAATTCAACCGCTGACGGGAGGTGACCAGCATCTTGACCTGTGGGGCACTGCGCAGCAGCTCAACCAAAACCGCTGTCGCATCCAGCAAGCCTTCAAACTGGTCCAAGACGAGCAGCGTGTGCATTGGTTTCAACATAGTTATTAGCTGGCCGCGGACGGACTGATCGGAATCCAAGGACAGACCCAGCGCCTGGGCGATGGCGGCAGGCAGTTGTTCAGCGCTGAGTACGTTTTCGAGCGGCACGAACCAGATGCCATCAGGGAATTTATCGATATGGTCGCCGCCGACCTGCCTAGCCAGGCGCGTCTTTCCGACGCCGGCCATGCCGACCAGGGTTAGCAAGCGGCAAGCGGGGTCGACCACGCAGCTATCAAAGCGGTCGAGCATGTCCTGGCGGCCGACAAAGGAGGTCATCTGCGCCGGCAGGTTGGTCAGTTTGAAGTCGGCAATGGTTGGTCCCAGATCGAGCACGATGCCGGTGCGGATGCGGTTGTACAACTCAACTGTCTCCGGGGAGGGATCGATACTCAGCTCAGCCTGCAGGATCTTTCGGCAGGCGTGGAACTGCTCGATGGCCGCGCTGCGCTGCCCGTTGAGCGCCAGCAGGTTCATCAACTGGCGGTGGGCGGCTTCCTCTAGGGGTGCCTCGTTGACATACCGCCAGGCGTAGTTGTGAGCGCGGTCAAAATCGCCATCCTGCTGGAAGTACTCGCTCAGGATATGCAGGGCATTCAAAAGGCTGCGGTGGTACTGCTCACGCTGGAAGATGACCCACTCTTGGAAGCTCTGCGAGCCCGGCATGGAAACGTCCACTAGGAAATCACCGCGGTACAGGCTGACAGCCGTCTGCAGGGCAGCAGCGCACTCCGGGCAGGTGGTCAGCTTCGCATGTGGGTGCAGTAGTGTGGATTGGTAGCGGGAGGTGAAGACCTCCACATCCAGGCAGCTGGCGAAGTCGGCTTTGAATTCGACTTGGTCGTCAGTAATGCGCAGGTAGGGCAGGTCGCCGTCGCCGACGGCTTTGCGCACGCCGTAGAGCGCCTGGCGCAGGTTGGTGCGGGCGTAGCCCTCCGGGCGCTCCGGCCAAAAGAGCTCGGCCAGGGTCTCCCGGCGGTGGACGTGCCCAGCCTCTGCGGCCATGTAGGCGAAGAGGGCAAGCTCCTTGCGCGTGCGGAAGGCGTTGCTGCGGTCCTTTCCATCGAGGTACATTTGGAAGGGTCCCAGCAGGCGCAGGGACAGACCATTGCTAGTGTCAGTGCAGTTATCCTTGTCCACAGTATGGGTCCTGGGTATCGCTCACCTCCACACCACATTTGGGGTTGGGTGTATTGATCAGGTCTGCCAGGTCGTTGCCAACCGGCAGGGGTTTGTGATTGTTATCGGCAGGGTGGGTAGTTCGCTTGAGCCTAGATTGGTCATGAATGAGGCACGTCGTTGCTGCCAAATTGTACGGTCAGGATTGAGGCCCGGTGATTAGGGCGGCGGGCTTCTCCCCTTATTATAGCGAATATCTGGCCGGAGATAAAGAGGGTAGACTGCTGTATTTAGCCGAATATCTTTTTCATAGATTTCCCTCCTGATCGAAGTGCAGGTCGAGTTTCTCAACTTCAAAGATAAAACATCCCCTTTGAGGTGGAGATAAGCAAGAAATCATAGGAGTATGCCACAGCACCGCATTTGATTTAGATAGAGTTATTTAGTCGGTCAACCAGCTTGTTTTGAGGTGTCGAACCCTCACTCCACCCAAATATTAGGGTGGTTAAAATGTCCAATGTGTCCAAGATGTGGGGTTGATTAATCTATAGTATCCGTTATTTCCATAACAGGTAATTGTGTCTGATTGTCAAGTTCAGCCTCTAACAAGCATCGCAATCATCCCAATCACCACCAGCCCGATCTTTACACCGTCTCAAGGTAGCGGTGCACTTGGCTGATGGCGATTGCACCCTGGCCGACGGCTGAGGCCACTCTTCTTACGACACCCTGGCAGACATCACCTGCAGCAAAGATGCCCGGCACGCTGGTTTCCAACGGGAATGGATCGCGTTTATACTTCCAATGCTTGGGGCGGCTGCCGTTGTTCGTTAAATCCGATCCGATGACGATGAAGCCGGCCGAGTTCCGCGCTACCACATCAGCCACCAGCTCGGAGTGCGGCACGGCGCCGATGAAAATAAAAACCGCCGCCGCAGGTAGTGTTTGGGTGGTCCCAGTTTCGCGGTTCATGATGGTTAAGGCTTCCAGTTTCTCTTTCCCGTTCGCTTCAACCACTTCAGTATCGGTCAGCACCTCAATATTTTCTGTCCCGTATATTTGGTCTACCAGGTATTGGGACATGCCTTTCTCCAGCGCGTTGCTGCGGACCAGCATCGTGACTTTGCTGGCATAGCGCGAGAAGAACATCGCGGCTTGACCGGCAGAATTGGCGCCGACGACGACGAAAACATGCTGATCGCGGGAAGTTCTCGATTCGCGAACTCGTGCCAGCTTGTCCTCCGGCGGCTTTCTTATCTATCATCAACGAGCTTAACCCCTCTGATACCCCATGGGCTGCTGTCCCCAAACTCGCTGAACCAGCACCAATCATAATAATTACATCGAAAATCCGCTGAGATTTATCGGAGCACAGGCTATTTTTTCGAGCTCATGTGATGTTGGCATGTTCGATCAACAATTCCCCAAGCTTCATCCTCCACTACAACCAGTCTAGGTCACTCCCCATCGATATCCATACGCGCTAATTGACACTTTGTATTGTACTGTCCCGCCTACTTTCTACCTATCCAGGGCCTATTCTCTCATAGCAGAATCTATTCATCAAGATTTCCAGAATATCACTTGACAAAGATATTGATATACGCTATAATATTATCGATTATCGATATATTCTTAACTACTAACGATAATTGTGAGGAGAGTGTGTCATGTCTGCTTTCAGCAATCCGAAATTAAACCGCTTTACGAAATTCGTGGTTGATCTGCTTTACTACTTGTTGGTGGGTGCGGCGCTCTTTTTGGGCCTGTGGATCGTTGCCTCACCCCTCGTCATACGGGCGACTGATTCCGTTATCACTGCCTCAGTGCCGGTTGCTATCGGAGAGGGATTTGAGCCCCGATTTGATGTGGAAGTAGTTGGCTCAGTCGTGAAGGGCATCCGCAGCGCCTTTGTGGACGAATCACAGGGCACGCTGCGGCTTGAAACAACCAACTGGAGCTTCATCGCCGCCAGCAACCTGGCCAAACTATTGACCGCGATTGGACTGGCGTACAGTTTTTACCTGCTGCGGTCGATCCTGCAGGCTATTTTACAGGGGCAACCATTTGGTCAGGACAGCGCCATGCGGCTGCGTAATATGGGATTCGCCGTGCTCGCAGTTGGCTTCCTCCGCCCCACGGTTGAGTACCTGGCAGCCAAATTCATCTTGGATCGGCTGGTACTTACCCAACCGCCATTGAGTTTACCTTCACCCTTCAAGGCTGAGGTGATCTTAGCCAGCTTGCTGATCTTGGTCCTGGCGCAGGTCTGGTCCTATGGTTTAGAGCTTGAGCGTGAACGCGCGCTCACGATTTGAGGGCGCCATGGCGATACAAGTTAATTTGGACCTAATGCTGGTCAAGCGCCGTATGAAGCTCTCGGAACTGGCTGAGGCGATCGACATCTCGCTGCCAAACTTGTCAATCCTGAAGACGAATAAAGCTCGGGCGATACGATTTTCAACCTTAGAAGCCATCTGCCACGCGCTCGACTGCCAGCCTGGTGACTTATTGGAGTATATACCTGCCGAGGAATGAGCACCAATACCATCACAGCACACCCAATCTTTCATGGATAAGACGGTACGATATTTGACTGCTCCTGGTCCAACATCGTTCCGTCGTTTGTTTATCGCTTTGCTGGACTAACCCTACCCACTCTTGTTACCTCCAGCACGGTGGACCCCACTGCCGAGCAGACGCTGATAACCATCAGGACCAGCGGGGTCGTGACCAATCCTACGGCAAATGCACCCACCATACAGAGAGCGAGCGTATTGTGCCCATCGCCGTTATCTTGCCCAACACACAGCGGGGTCAGACTTACGGCTGCGAGAGCGAGCAAAGCAGCTAGCCAACAAATTGCGCCCTGGATACATAAACCCAGCCAAGTACGAAAGAAGCTGCCCGTGGACCACCCGAGTGGAAAAGTCATCGCACTGACCATACATGCGCCAAGGTAAATTCCACTTGCGATCGCATATATCGGGAAGAAATACTCAGCCTGAAACCACCTCAAATTGATAGCACCCAGGTATACGGCTGGGAATATTGAGCATATTACAAGGATAACCCTACTTATTCTCATAGTCAGCCTCCTGCACACGGGCTTTTAAGGAAGGATGATGCAATACATCTTGCGCTATCCACTTTATCCACCGGGGTATCGCTGGTTACCCTTCCAGTTATGCTTAACGAAGCGTGCGCCTTTTTATGATGTCGATCGGGGAAATCCGCCGAGGTTTTTTTGTCGCTCGCTATTTCCCGTACGAGATCATATCCAAATCAAACAAATGTCATATTAAATATGTGATGCTGTAATATTGTCACATAAATTAGTTGACTTGATGGATGGTTCTCAATATACTGGTCAGTGCACCAGCAGGGATCTGACATCCTGCGGCTGACTCAATACATCAACAAGGAGTACCCTATGAGGATCGCGATATCTGCAGAAACTGAAAATGGTTTAGAGAGTATCGTTGCCCACCATTTCGGACGCTGCCCCTATTTTGCCCTCGTGGACCTGGATGAGACTGAGGTAAAGAATATGCAGGTGGTAGCTAACCCGTTCTACTCTACGCACCAACCAGGTCAAGTCCCTGAGTTTATCCACCAGCAGGGTGCTGATGTGATGATCAGCGGCGGTATGGGTAGGCGGGCGCTGCAGTTCTTCCAGGAGTATAAGATTGAGACTGCCACGGGCGCAACCGGATCGGTCCAGTCCGCAGTCACGGCATACTTGAATGGCCAGCTTTCTGATGCGGCTCCCTGCAAGGAGAGTGTCGAACACGGGCATTAATTTGTGTCCCGATCTATCCGTCTGATTATGCTTAAGGGGATATTGGCAGAGGGGGAAGAGGAGAGGAATGTGATGCGATAAACTGGCTCGTGGTCGAGACCTAGCGAAACAAATCCGCTATCCAGGTTCACAGATGGAACCTGGATAGCGGCCGGTTGATCAGCACTATGTGATTGCTTGGTTTCAGACCTTCAAAAACGGTAGGCTGAGGGGGTAGTGGTATTGTTTTCCAGTCATCACCCGGATCGTGTTGGCCACCCCTTCATAGGTTGTGAATATCCCGATCGATATTAAGAACAATACACTTAGTGCGAACGAGACCAAGGCAAGCGTGTTTAATCCACTTCCCATCTGCTCCATCAATATGATGGCTGCAGGTCAAACGACCACCAACAGCAGCGTTGCGCAAATCAGCATCAGTGTGACCGTTATTTGAAAGTTGAGCACAGCTCGCCCCTGTTCGTCGATTTTCGTACTCTGGTTTTTCTTCCACGACGAGACCAGCAGCGGGATGATCAGTATCACGAAGATCGAACTCAAGTGCAGCACCGCCAGCCAGAGGCTCTCGTTTTTTGCCTGGGCAGCATTGAAATCGAACTCGAGCACGTTGCTCAAACTGTTGCGGGTAGAGTATCGCTCACTACCTTGAAATTGATCAACAGGACGAGCTAACTTGGTCCCTAACGATGGTTATCTACGCGCATCGGGGACTGGACCAGCGACAGACAGCCGGACATTGTCTGTATCAGACTTTGAAAATCGGAATCGAAGTCCAAGGCTATAATTTGGTTTTAATTGCCTTAGTAGATCTTTCGTTGACTGAAGGCAGTTCCTTGAGCTACAAACGGGTGACAACACTGATTTCATAAAAGGGGATGTGTTTTCATTCAGACTGAAATCAGGTTGAGGGTGCAAGTTCACGGTTCGATAGCGCCACGCACAGGAGTTGGCTGGATAGGGTTGTCTAGCCATCCATCACTTCCGAACCAGAGGTAAATATTGATGTAGGTATAAGTATGCGGTGTGGAAGATATTTCTGTATACACCGGCATTTACTAACGTATCATACGTGGACTCCAAACGCTGTATACCTTGATCCATCTCAGTCACTGTTCCACCTCCTGTACCAACATAAAGCACCACGCGGCCTTCCATCGTCGTCATTGCCATCGAACCAATATTGGCATACCCCAATGACCCAGCCGCCCGTTCCCATTGCAGTCCACCATCTAATGAACGCATCACACCTCTCCACCCGTATAGATATATGGCGGGAGGTGTGGTTGGTACCACAAGTAGTTTTTCTATGCCAAAGTCCAGTGGGTCCTGTGTAGATCTGAGCTCCCAAGTTTCACCACCATTTGACGAGAGATAGAATTGTTGAAGGCTCACTGCGTAGACCAGCTCAGAGTTGAAGGGATGAACGGCGATCCCTGTTATCCGCTTATCAAGTAAGCCAGAAGGACTCCAAGTTTCACCACCATCCTCGCTTTTCCAGATTCCAGTTCCACTGTCTTCGGTGTGATTATCAGTCCCTGCATAGATCGTTGTTGGATTTAACGGATCAGTTGCTAGAACAGTAACCGGAGCTATTACCTGACCAATATCGATATATCTCCAAATTACGCCATAATCTGTACTGACATAAATACCTCCACCAACGAATTCGAAGTTTGAAGCGTTGTTGTTAAGGAAACCGACCCCCATCACAAGACGGCCCGGTTGCTGGACACCCAACAAAGTTATCACCTCGACCCCGCAGCAAACCGCATACGATGGCGGTGGGGCAGGTGTCGTGCAGTTCCAAGTATAGCCATCGTTTTCGGTAATGCATACACCACTGTTATTGCCGATGTACACTCGTTCGGGATTGAACAGATCCACAACGGGAGTACGCGGAACGAGGTTGTCCGATAGTAGCATTAACCAAGAGCTGCCGCCATTGTTGGTTTTAAATGTGCCAATACCATGAGCTGTGGCATAGACACTGGCTGGATTGTTAGGGTGGATCGCTAGTCCAGTCGGGTATACCCCCGTCAAACCCTGGTTGATCTCTGCCCAGTATAAACCGCCGTCAATCGTCTTGGCTATTCCCGTACCGTTATAACCAAGATAAATGACCTGTGAATCGGCTGGATCAACGACAAGCGCATTGACATGGCGAGGCGGTCCACCAAGAGATTCCCAGTTGGTCCCCCCATCTATGGATTTCAGACTCCCTTGGAGCGTTCCAATCCACATCGTTCCAGAGATCTCCTGGCTGAACGTAATGCTGGTCGTGTTATTCTCTCCCCCTGCTCCCGGCAGAACCTGCACCCAATCGTCTCCCTCGTACTTCCAGAGATACCCAAAATGACCACTACCATCTGCCCCGGTTGCCCAGGTTTCGTGACTTCCAAAGGGATTAACCGCTAGACTGCTGATAAACTGGTCCGGTTTACCGATCTGGATCCAGTTAGCACCACCATTGATGGAATGGAACACGTTGCCGCCCGCCGTGCCTGCAAACATGAGTTGGGGGTTCACGGGATCATACGCCAGGGCAGTCACATGGGTGTCGGTGAGGCCTTTTGTCACGGTAATCCAGCTTGCGCCCTGGTTCTCAGATTTGTATAAACCGCCTGAAAAAGCACAGTCTGCGGCCACATAGACTATCTGCGGATCCACTGGGGCGGCAAATGGCCGTAGTGCATTACAATTCGGATACGGAAACGGTAGGGTAATCCAATGATCGCCGCCATCGTCGGAACGGTACAATCCCTCTCCCCACTTGTGAAGATAAATCACAGCAGGTGTAGGTACAGATAAATCCGCCGCATGGAATTGACTGCCAATATCGGCGACGGTCAGTTCCCAATTTGCTCCACCATCGATACTACGAAATAATCCGATACCTGACCCTGCTGCAGCAGGAACAGTCGCATAAAGTGTGGTCGTGAGCTCGGGATTCAACAGAAGAGTGGTCACCGCACCACCATACGGCCCACCGGTTGTCCATACTCCGATGCCTTGGGTAATCGTAAATGCATTAGCCAAGCTACCAAATTGTCCATCCGGATTTGTCACATTAATCGTATAGATCCCTGGATCCAGCCCCCATGGCACCTTTGCCGTTAGTTCTGTACTGCTCACCCAGCTAACATCCACCAGTGGGGTGCTATTTAGAGATATCATTGGCAGTGTAATGACTGAAGTACCAGACAATTCGCGGGTAAATCCTGTGCCAGTGATGACAATCGGTGTATCCAAATCATTAGGGGCTGAGTCTGGCACAATGGCTGTTACACCGGGAGATTCTCCTGAATCGGCCACTTTCAACCCGGTTGCAGCCTTGCCCGGTGAAATCCAACTCGTTACGTAGAGCAAGGAAAACACACCGACGAATGAGAGCGAGATAACTTTCACTATCACAAGCCATCTTTGGTTCATTTATTAATCTCCTATAGCCTGAGCCCCCTAACTGAATGGATGCATCCAGGTTGAAAAAGGTGAAGGAAAATTGAGTCTTTTGTTAAGTATAGATAAAGTGCTCGATATTGAACAGAGGAAACCTGGCATGGACCTGGAAAACCAAACTACTTATGCCTCTAAGAGGTTAGGTGCACGAGTAGAGTTAAAGACTTTTTCTTTCAGCCGAACCGAAAATCGATAGTTGTACGATACCGTGTTTATCTCCCCTCCACACGGAAGCATATATGTCTTTTCAAAAGTGTTGTTAGGTGGGGTAAGTGAGGTTGGTAAGTCTTACATCTTGTTGAAAACAAGTTTGCAGTAGAAATTCATTTAATATTTCCAAGATGCAAAGTATGAATCTGCTTACGGGAAAAGAATGAGTCCAAGGTTTCTTAGGTTATCGATGATTCTATAACACCTAATACTGCTTTTAGACCCGCTGGACTTATGAAACTAGCATAGCTCTGAAAGTCTGCTTTGTAGCCTGCCATTGCCTGTACACTGCATCCTTCGGATTGAGTGTGTTTATACCACCCAACTAGGTGCTCGGCTATGATTTAACAGCTCAACAACTTAGCCACAGGTTGTCGCTTTTACTTTAGTAGGTATTGAAATCCAACTCGAGCACGTTGCTCAAACTGTTGCGGGTAGAGTGTCGCTCACTACCTTGAAATTGATCAACGTAAAGAGATGGGCTTAGCGCTCGCGGAATTGGTTTACACGCAATGTGGGTTGGGTCAATCGCGGCAAGCGGAGCGTTATCTATGCGAGACACTCCAGATTGGTATTGACACCAGAGGCGTATATACAATCCTGTATATTCTATACGCCGCCGTACTTCTCATCGCTGATCGAGGGGAGGTAGAGAAAGCTTTAGAACTCTCTGCGCTAGCTGAACGGTATCCATTTGTTGCGAAATCCTGCTGGTTTGAGGACATCGCCGGGCGGGAGCTCTCCGCAGCCGCCAAATCCCTGCCGCCAGATGTGGTCGCCACGGCACAGGAACGGGGGCGTGAGCGGGATCTGTGGCAGACCGCTGCCGAGCTGCTGGCTGAATTCGATTGTGAAGCTGAGCGGCACGTTTAATCTGCCTCCCCAATCCCCTTCCTGATTAGTTCGCTCAATTGGCTGGTACAACATCTCACACCTATATATTTATAACCAGGTGTCAGGCCGATCAACCTGTGTGCATCGTATGTGCGGGCGGATTTTACACGGGTTAGCTGACCATAATCATTAACCGAGCCTACTTTGGCATGGATCTTGTTACACGTGTCATCGGATGCAGTAAAATATTAAAGATCATTTCTGTATATCTCTTGCTGGCATGAAACAGCCGCCATGTTCTTACTAGTAAATTGTCTACTACACCCTTGGACAAGCTTGAATCCAATCAATCCCATATGACGTTGCAGATCGATCGAACGCTGACTTGACACACAAACATCGATGACACCCGAAATCGCCATCGTTCTCACCATTCTCTTGGCCGCCATTGTGCTGTTTATCACCGAGCGCATCCGCGTCGATGTGGTGGCTTTGATGGTGCTGGTCAGTCTGGTCCTGACCGGTTTAGTCACGGCTGGCGAGGCGTTGTCCGGCTTTGCCAACCCGGCCGTCGTCACCGTGTGGGCGGTGCTGATCCTCAGCGCTGGACTGGCTCATACGGGCGTGGCAGGCCTGATTGGACGCCCTCTGCAGCGCCTAGCTGGCGCCAGCGAAGCCCGGCTGATTGCCTTAATCATGCTCGTCGTCGGTGTGCTGTCGGGCTTTATGAATGACATCGGCGTGGCGGCGCTGATGCTGCCGGTGGTGGTGGATATCGCCCGCCGCACTGGCCGCCCACCCTCCCGTTTATTGATGCCGCTTGCTTTCGCCGCGCTGCTGGGTGGACTGAATACGCTCATCGGTACACCGCCCAACATCCTAATCAGCGAGGCCCTGCGCTTGTACGGGCTGGAGCCGTTTCACATGTTCGACTACACCCCAACCGGGATCGTGGTGATGCTGGCTGGCATCGCCTTTATGGTACTGGTCGGCCGGCACCTGCTGCCCTCGCGCGACATCAAGCAGCTGCCAGAGAACGACCATGCCGCCCCAGGTGAGTTTTTTGGCTTGCACGAGCGCTTGTTTGTCATTCGCCTGCCGATTGACTCAACCTTGGCTGGCAAGTCACTCGCCCAAAGCCGGTTTGGTGCCGCACTTGGCTTGAACGTATTGGCGATCCTGCGTGCCGGTCGCAACGAGTTAGCACCCGGACCGGCTGCGGTGCTGCGTACCGGCGACCGGCTGCTGGTTGAAGGCCAGTCAGCAAAGTTGGACGAACTGCGCGGTGGGCGTATTTTGGTGATCGAAGACGACCACCTGGCTGTGGAGCAGCTGTTATCGGCAGATATCGAACTAGTTGAGTTAGCACTTTCTCCCCAGTCATCGCTGATAAATCAGACCCTCGAGCAGATCAACTTCCGCCGCCGCTATGGGGTGGTTGTGTTGGCTGTCCGGCGGGGTGGCGGGGTTGTGCGCACCAACCTTGAAAAACTTCCCTTACTGCGCGATGATATCCTGCTGGTTCAGGGCACCCGTCTCCGGCTCGATGCGCTGCAGTCCGAATCCGATTTCCTACCTTCCAGCGTTGGGACGGCGCAGGAGTATTCGTTAGAGGAACGGCTGGTAGCGATGCGTATACCCGAAGAATCTTCCCTTGTTAATAAAACGCTGGTCGAGAGCCGCCTGGGTGATGCCTATGGGGTGGGGGTGCTGGGGATTGTCCGCAATGGAGTCACGTTGCTCATACCTGACCCTGACAAACCCTTGGCAGCTGGTGACCGGTTACTGGTAAAGGTCCGGCCGGATGATTTGGACACGCTGGCAGGGCTGCAGAGCCTGGAGATCGAGCAGGGTCCGACACCCAGCTTGGATGAACTGGAGTCGGAGCACGTCGGATTGGTCGATATCGCCCTCTCACCCCGCACAACGTTGGCGGGCAAGACTCTACGCCAGATCCACTTTCGCGATAAGTACGGTTTAAGTGTGCTGGCCATCTGGCGGGAAGGGCGCGCTTACCGCTCCAACTTAAGGGATATAGCGTTGCGTTTTGGCGACGCGCTGCTGCTGTACGGTCCGCGCGAGCGGCTGCGGATGTTGGGTACGGAACGCGACTTTCTGGTACTGACCGAAGCTGCCCAGGAAGCGCCGCGGCTGAACAAAGCACCCCTGGCGCTGTTGATCATGGCCGCTGTGCTGGTACCTGTCATCCTCGACTTAATTCCTATCGCCATCGCCGCTGTAGCCGGAGTTGTTCTGATGGTGCTCACCCGCTGTTTGTCAATGGATGAAGCCTACCAGGCCATCGAATGGAAGGCGGTTTTTCTCATCGCTGGTATGCTGTCCCTGGGTATCGCCATGGAACAAACCGGCGCGGCCAGCTTCCTGGCCGAAGGGATGGTGAACCTGGTGGGCGGATTGGGACCTCTGGCGGTGACTGCCGGGCTGTTTCTGCTCGCCGCCCTTGCCTCGCAGGTGATGCCCAACCCGGCTGTGGCGGTCTTGCTGGCCCCGGTTGCGCTCAACACCGCCAGCGATTTAGGTATATCCCCCTACCCGTTGATGATGGCGGTGGCGGTTTCTGCTTCGGCGGCCTTCCTGAGTCCGGTCGGCCATTCAGCCAATATCTTGGTCATGGGCCCAGGTGGTTATCGTTTTGTCGACTACATTAAAGTCGGTATCCCGCTCACCCTAGTTGTGCTCGTGGTAGTGCTGCTGGTCTTGCCTATCTTCTGGCCTTTCTAAACTCAGCTAGGTGTTATTGAGCCGGGATCGAGTGTAGATAAATCTAAGCGAAGGGGGATACAGATAACTATCCTAGCTTTTCAACTCACTGGTGCCCGGAGAGCGATACAATCATCAAAGCCATTCACACACAACTTCAGCTATCCTTTTTATATGTGATCTCAATCGTGACAAGCAGTCCCCGGCGATTAGACCGCACCCAATCCATACTATAATTGCCGCGGGTAACACAACCGCTTTACACTATTAAAAGGGATCCTCATGCACATCAAACTCTCGCATCTAAATGTATTGCTGCCGGATCAGGTTTTGCCGGATACTACAGTAGTGATTGCTGATCAACGTATTCAATATATCGGACCCGAATCCGAGGCACCAGCGATTGATGGAGTCGTTTACGACCTCCCTGAACTCAACCTCACCACTGGTTTCTTCGACGTCCATGTCCACGGCGGCGTCGGAGTCCAGTTTGGGGGTACAGATGAACCGGAGCAAGAGCTAACCCGCTATTCAGAGTGGGTCGTGCGCAACGGGACATGCGCCTACCTGTGCTCCATCGCTGCCCCATCCGCGGAAGAGTTAATCAACAAAGTGACCAGCTTTGTCCCCGCGCTAGAAAAGAAATATCTTGGTGCACTCCCGCTGGGGCTGCATCTGGAAGGACCGTATCTAAATCCAGAGCGCAAAGGCGCCTTCAACCCGGCCTGGCTGCGCCAACCTGACCTGGATGAGGCCGCGGCGCTGATCGAGGCTGGACGGGGCTGGATCCGCCAGGTTACATTGGCACCTGAACTGCCCGGAGCAGACCAGGTCGCGCAGCTCTTCTCAGAAGCAGGAATCGTCGTTGCGCTTGGCCATTCAAATACCACCTATGCCGCTGCCAGGGAGGCCTTGCAGGGTGATTACCGGCATGTCACCCATACCTTCAATGCCCAGCGCGGTTTTCACCACCGTGAGCCGGGGGTCCTTGGGGCAGTTCTTGCTTCCGACCACGTTACTGCTGAGCTGGTTGCGGACAATGTCCACGTCCACCCCGGCGCCATGCGCGTCCTACTGCGCTGTTTGGGCGCTGAGCGCGTTGTCCTGGTTACGGATGCGATGGCGGCGGCTGGTCTGCCAGATGGGGAGTACGATTTAGTAGGCAACCGTGTTACGGTGCGGGGCGGCCGCGCAACGCTGCCGGATGGCACGATCGCCAGCAGCACTGCCGGTATGCACGATTGTGTGCGCAACGTCGTCCAGCTGCTGGATGTGCCCTTGCATACAGCCACACAGATGGCCTCTGGGGTGCCAGCCCGCGCCATGGGGGTTTCTGATCGGATCGGGTCTCTGGCGGTCGGTCAGCCGGCTAACTTGGTCATCTTTGACGATCAGGTAGCTATCGCTATGACGATCGTCTCCGGGCAGGTTGTATATCGCACTGACTAGCTAAAACCGCACTCCAACAGTTATTCACATTCCTGTGTGCGTTCGATATATCCGTCTAATGCTGTTTGCATGGAGATGATGATTGACTAATTTCTGTGAGATTGGTGATGGAATTCGTACACGCACCACGCAATTTAGCTTCTTCCAGGCTAAATCCAGATCTGCTGACCCCAGTGATAAAATAGGGGGATGTACCTCCCGACAACGCCGGTGGAGCTGGCTTCTCTAGGCTGGGACCAGCTGGATGTCATCCTTGTAACCGGCAATTCCTACATCGACAGCCCCTATATCGGTACGGCGGTGATTGGTAAGCTGCTTGCCGAGCGCGGTTACCGCGTCGGTGTGATCGCCCAGCCTGATATTAACTCAGCCCAGGACATAGGCCGACTGGGGGAGCCGCGCCTGTTTTGGGGGGTGACCGCTGGCAGTATCGATTCGATGGTTGCCAACTATACCCCGTTGAAGAAAAAGCGCCGCCAGGACGACTACACACCCGGTGGTGTTAACGATCGCCGCCCTAACCGCGCTACGATTGCTTATACTAACTTGATCCGCCGCTACTTCAAAGCTACCCAGCCGGTTGTTCTGGGCGGTATCGAAGCCAGTTTGCGCCGCATCGCCCATTATGACTTCTGGTCGAATAAGATCCGCCGCTCTATCCTGTTCGATTCAAAAGCCGATTACCTGCTCTATGGGATGGCAGAAAATGCTGTGCTGGAGCTTGCCGCCGCGCTAAAGACCGGTCAAGATGTACGCCAGCTGCGCGGGCTTTGTTATATCGCCTCTGAGCCGGTGCAGAGTTATTCGGAACTGCCGTCTTTTGAGCACGTCCTGCAGGACAAACATGCCTTCATTGAAATGTTCCATTCTTTCTATAAGAACAATGACCCGCTCACCGCGCAGGGTCTATTCCAGCGCCATGGCGACCGCTACCTGGTGCAGAACCCACCCCAGCCCTACTTGTCCCAAGCTGAGCTGGATAGGATCTATGCGCTGCCATTCGAACGCGCCCAGCATCCGTATTATGAGAGACAGGGACATGTGCGCGCACTCGACACGATCAGATTTTCAATTCCCACCCACCGCGGCTGCTATGGCGAATGTAATTTCTGCGCCATTGCGGTTCATGAAGGCCGCACCGTGCGCTGGCGCAGTCAGAGAATCCATCCTTTCTGAAGCGCGCCAGCTGACAGAGCACGCTGATTTCAAGGGCTATATCCAGGATGTGGGCGGGCCAACTGCCAACATGTATGGTTTTGAATGCGATAAGAAATTGGCGCATGGTGTCTGCGCCAATAAGCGCTGCTTGTATCCCGAAAGCTGCCCCCTATTGAAAGTTGACCACCAGCCGCAGCTAGATTTACTGCGCGAGATCCGGGCGCTCACTGGGGTGAAAAAAGTCTTCGTCGCCTCCGGTATCCGCTACGATATGCTCATGGGCGATGACGCCTGCGGGAAAGCATATCTGCAGGAACTGGCTGCTCACCATGTCTCCGGCCAACTGAAGGTAGCTCCGGAGCATAGCGAACCTCAGGTGCTTGCGTATATGGGCAAGCCGGGTACAGATGCGCTCCTGGAATTCAAGGATGCATTCGACCATGCTTCTCGCCAGGCTGGGAAGCGCCAGTTCCTGACCTATTATTTCATCGCCGCCCACCCTGGCAGCCGTGAAAGGGATATGCATGCCCTCAAAAGTTTTGTCTCCCAGAAATTAAAAATGAACCCCGAACAGGTGCAGATCTTTACCCCGACTCCATCAACCTACTCAACTTTGATGTACTATACCGAGCTGGATCCTTTCACCCACCAGCAGCTGTACGTTGAAAAGGAACCCGGGGGTAAGAATCGCCAGAAACAGATCGCTGTATCCAAAGGTCGGCTGAGAAAGTGATGTCGCCATCCACGCTCTTTGCAGCCCCACAGCGGAAACTAAGCATGTATAAGCTGTTCGCGGTTACTGCGCCTGGACTGCAGGCTTTTACGGCTGCGGAATTGACTGAGTTGGAACTATTGTCGCCAACTGTACATACGCCACCCTCGCCCGGTGGGGTAGACTTTACAGGCGGCTTGGAAGCGGTTTATCGTGCCAACCTGTGGCTGCGCACCGCTAACCGGGTATTAGTCCGGCTTGGAGAATTCTATGCGGCTGCATTCTCGAAACTGCGTAAGGAAACCAGCCACCTGCCCTGGGAGGATTTCCTCGTGCCTGGGCAGCCGGTCGCGCTGCAAGTCACCTGCAAAAAATCGCGCCTCTACCATTCTACAGCGGTAGCTGAACGGGTTGCAGCCGCGATCGGCGACCGGTTGGGTAAGCTGCCGCCGCAGGTGAAATTCGACCAGGATGCAGAAGGTGAATCCTCTCAACTGGTCATCGTGCGGCTGTCCCATGACCACTGCACGATCAGTATCGATTCATCCGGTGCACTGCTCCATCGCCGCGGCTACCGGTTAGGTACTGCCAAAGCACCGCTGCGCGAGACGCTTGCCGCCGGGCTACTGCGTGCGTCGGGATGGGACCATACTTCACCGCTGGCCGATCCTTTCTGCGGGTCAGGCACCATTCCCATCGAGGCTGCCCTGGTAGCCAGGAATATCCCGCCTGGCCATATGCGGGGCTTTACCTTCATGAATTGGCCAAAATTCGACCGCTCGCTGTGGGACTCGCTGTTGCTGGAAGCTGGTGGTATGCGAGGAACAGCTACCCCCCGTATCTCTGCCTCCGACCGCGATAAAGGTGCAATCGAAATTGCCCAAGCCAATGCAGCCCGGGCAGGGGTGGACGATGCGATAGATTTCGCTTGGCAGTCGATCTCGGCACTCTCAGCGGTTGGTACAGGTTGGGTAGTCACCAATCCACCCTATGGCATGCGTGTCAGCAAAAACAAGGATCTGCGAAACCTTTATGCCCAATTTGGCAATGTACTGCGCCGGCAATGTCCTGGTTGGCAGGTTGCGTTCTTGAGCAACAGCTACCAGTTAATTGGCAGCACCGGCCTGGATCTCGATACAAGTTTGAGTTTCCAGAGCGGCGGCAGCGCAGTGAAAGTGGCCTGCGGGTCTGTGCCCAACCCGGAAAACGCTAGCTGAAAACTGCCCGCAGCTTTAAGAAAACGCAGCAGCCTCCCCCATTAGTTGGTAATCAAATTGTTTATTCTTAGGTCTTATCTTGCTTGCCCGGCGATCGAACGGATCTGCTGCAGCAATGGGTCGCGGGTATAGAGCTGTAATGTCAGTACCGCCAAAACCAGGCAGTAGCATTGCCATATAAGGAGGAGGATGTTCATCAACACCTGCTTTCTTGTAGTCAAACCCTCTTTCTATAATACCCGCTAACCCAGAGTTGGTTCAAATATTCAACATTGTCCAATCGATTTATGGGAATGGCGGTTCCGGTTGCATTTTCACCCCTTTGCTTAGCATCGCCGCTGCGACCAATGCTAGTAAACCAGAAGCGTCGAACACGATAAAACGCCATATGGCTGCCCGTGCTTGAACATGGCTGTCAGCTAACGTCAGATAAATGATCGTTTCTCCCAGCAGGCCTATTGTCTGCATCGCGATCGCCTCATACAGCGAGATCCGGTAGCGCAGAGGATGCCACAGCGCCACCGCGTACGGCACGTTCCACATTAGGAAGAGCACCGCCATGCCGCGCAGCGCCGCTTCGCCTACCGCACCGCTCAGCTCGAAGCTGCCGACGAATCTGCTCGGCCAAAGCAGAAAGGCTATCGCTGCCTGCAGGTTGATCAGCAGGACGAGGCCGATCAGTATGCGCGCCAGGGAAACTCTGTTAGGATGCCGGTGACGGAAATTGTCACTCTGGGTCATACATCTCCACCCCCCGGATTTCTTTTATCTGCATGCTTGGATCGCCAGTGATGATCCGGGTGCCGCGTTCAAATGCCATGTAATTCCAGATCCAATCCAGCATTACCACAAGCTTGGTCTGGAAGCCAACCAGGAACATGATGTGGACCAATCCCCAGGCCAACCAACCCAGAAATCCGCCCAGCGTGGATCCTTTTATGGATGCGACTGCTTTTCCGCGACCGATGGTAGCCATCGAGCCCTTATCAAAATATGTGAAGATGGGTCGCTCATAGTTCTCACCAGCCTTGATCTCGTACCGGATGATTTTTCCCGCGAACTCGCCCATTTGGATTGCCCCTTGGGCGACTGCTGGCACAGGTTGGCCGCTGTCCCCATCCATCACATGGGCTGCATCCCCCACCACGAATACTTCCGGGTGACCTGTTATCGAGAGATCTTGCCGTACAATCACCCGCCCCAACTTATCAGCTGGTACTCCCAGCGATTGGGAGACCTGTGTGCCCTGTACACCAGCCGCCCAGAAAACGTTTTCAGCGGGGATTTGCTCCTCGCCAACCTTGATCCCGGTTTCGTTCACTTCGGTCACGAAGCTCTGCAGCTTGATCTCGACCCCCATTTTCTCAAGGTCTTGATAAGCACGCTCACCCATCCCGGACGGCATTCCTTTTAACAGCCGGTCGCCGCCCTCCACCAGCAAGACCCGGGCTGTAGTTGTATCGATGAAGCGGAATTCTCTTGGCAGCGTATGAGTTGCAGTTTCGATGATCGCACCGGCCAATTCCACCCCTGTTGGTCCACCTCCTACTACGACAAACGTGAGTTTGCCCCGGCGCGCCGCCTCATCACCTTCGTACTCTGCTTCTTCAAAAGCCATCAGGATACGGCGTTTGATTTCCAGGGCATCATCGAGCGATTTTAACCCTGGAGCGAACGGCTTGTACTCATCATGACCAAAATAGGCTTGATCCAGACCGCAGGCGATGACCAGGTAATCGTAATGTTTTTCGCCTCGCCCAACCTGCACTGTTTTCCGCTCGAGATCAATCCCGGTGATCCTTCCCATGGCTACGCTGACATTTTTTTGGTTGCGCAAAATCTTTCGGATAGGAGCGGAGATTTTATCTTCCGAGAGCACCCCAGTAGCCACTTGGTACAGAAGCGGTTGGAAGAGATGGTAGTTCTGCCGGTCCACCAATGTGATATTGGCGGGGCAATGTTTTAATTGTTTCACTGCGTTCAACCCCCCAAAACCACCACCGATGATGATGATCTCTGGTCGTTTCTTCGGTGCATCGATCATATTGTCTGTTCTATCGCAGTTCATCTGTAAAATTTGGTTGTTTAATGGGGACATTATACATTCGTTTCTCCAAGCAATCGTTTCCCAATAAATTTTGCTATAATCAATTTAGCTGTAGTTCAAACAAGACGTATTTGCACGGTACAGGTCTCAACAATCACCTAGATACGTGGGGAGAATTCATGACCGACCTGCTCAACCCGTATATTGCTGGCGCACCGGTCGTGGCAGCCGACATGTTCTTTGGCCGATCGGACATCTTCGAGTGGGTTGAACGCTCGCTGATGGGCAAATACGTTGATCACATCCTGGTGATCCACGGCCAGCGGCGGGTCGGCAAGACCTCGCTGTTGAAGTATCTTGCCCACCCAAAAGTCGCACCCCAGCTCGGTCTAAACCCGCAGGCGTTTTGCCTGGTGTATATCGATTTTCAGGGTCTAACTGAGATAACCCCCGGAGCGTTTCTGGCAGCGCGTCCTGCGTATCACCGCCCGTGAGGCCTGCGACCAGGGGCTGCAGGCTGAGATCAACGCTTTGCTAGCAATGGATAGCTACGACTTGTTCGATCTGGAAGACCTTTTCGAACAGATTTCGGCTTATAGTCGTACTGTGGTCCTGCTTCTGGACGAATTCGAGTATGTCACCCAAAACCCAAATTTCCAATCCGATTTCTTCGGCGGTCTGCGGGCGCTGGCCATCCACCAGAATCTGGTCTTGGTGACCTCTACCCGCCGCGAGCTGGTCGACCTGTGCCACTCGGATGAGATCAAGGGCTCGCCATTTTTCAATATCTTCGCCAGCGTGATCCTGCGACCCTTTCTGCCGGTGAGGCCGAGGGCTTGGTCAAGACTACACCGCCGAAGCCGGCTTGTCCCTATCCAAAGCCAGATGAAAAACGCCATCCTCGCCCTGGGCGGATGTTACCCATTCTTCGTCCAGATGGCGGGCTACCATCTGGTCGAGTTCCTAAACCTTGGTATGATTGGTGAGATACTACTTGCAGCAGATTGCAAATGCCTTTGACGAGCAGGCTGCACCCCATTTCCAGTATCTCTGGTCGCACTGTACGGAGAGCGAGAAGATCAGCTTGCTGGCGGATTTGTCGCTCAACCGGCAGAAGCCTTCCAAACGTAACGCTCCCACGTTGGAAAATCTCAAGCGGGTCCACGAACAAGCGTGGTTGGATCTGCCAACGCTGACCCGCCGCGGCCTGGTTTTGGAGGATAACGAGAGGGGCACTTATCTGCTCTTCTCCCCCAGTCTGGCGAGTTGGATCACCCGTGAGATCGCGGCCGAACCTGGCCAGGAGGAATCCCCTGAATCTGCCTCTGCCTGGGTTGGTGCTCAGGATGCTGATTTCATCGCCCCGGTGCAAGGGTGTGCTGCCGGTATTCAAGAAGAAATACTGGCCGCTTGTCAGCACCGTCCTGCAGGAGCTGTCGTTTGAGCTGGCTGGTGCGGCCACATTCGAGCTGTTGGTCAAGCTGTTAGTCTAAAAAGAACTTTCCTTCCCCCGTAGACGGCTATATTACAATTGGGCTAGCGTTATGCGATCTGTTTCCCCTGCCCTCCGCCGTCTATTGTCCTGGGACTAAAGCCCAATTGCCATGCTCATTGCCATCAGCTTTGTGGTGGGATTAATGATTGTTCCGGATTATTTCTAAGGCATACTTCAGGTCTTCGGCGACCATACGTCGCTTGCTTTTTTCGATGAAAAAGCTTGGACCCGCTTGCAGGTAGGAGGGGAATACTCGGATATCGTCGAAATAATATTCTTGGTGGCGGATTTTATAGGTCGATCCCGCTGGAATAACTCTCCCTTGCCCTTTCTTCCTGCTGATCGCATTTATCGCCTTGATCGCAACATCACCCATCAGCAGCAGTACTTTAAGGTTGGGAAATTGGGCGAGTTCTTTTTCTAAGATCAGCGCGCATTCGTTGATTGTCCCAGCATTGATCCCGTAGCCCACCTTCCCGCACTTAACTGCAGTCGTCATATATATCCCCATTTGAAGCAGATCTTCAATAGTTTCCACATCCGCTCGTGCGTTCTGGAACGCGAGCACGGTAGTCTGTTCGAAAAGCGGCGCTCCGGCTGCATAATAGTAGTCTTTTTCTTCTGGCGGCGCGGCCTCGGAGATCAGCGTGGCTTTGATTTGGAGGGGGTCAATATCGATCGTTGGGATGATATATCGATCATGCTTGACATCGCTGCAGGGGAAGTTAGCGCATCCGATCTGCTGGTTGATAATCATTACTACCTCCGCGATATGATTTAGGCATCAGACTACGTGGATGAGATCTACATAATAGCTGTTATTGCTTAATTTCCAGAGGATGCGTTTAGACCAATTATAGTGGACCAGAACGGCAATCCCGAATATCCAGGCCATGTTGGGCGTCCGACAGATGACAATGCCAGAGTTGCTCCCGCAAATTGGATTAGGTCGATATGCAGGCGGAGCCAACTTGGGATTGGGTCTGGCGCATCGCTTGGATCATTGGGCACACGAAAAATTCCCCACGCTGCCGCCGCGAGCAGTGGTACGCCTATCCCAAGCAACAATTTCATCAACCATGAAGCACCACTGTTGAACCCCCAATAGATTATAGACCCAAGGCACACAACTCAAAGAGGTAACGAATCCCAGATTTACCCCATGGATGTACATTGGGATGCTCTTAATTGGTGGATTGATATACGCTGGTTATCTCCAGATTGGCAGGTCCAGCACCCAAATATTTTGGTCGCCCGCGGATACGAACGCAATCCGCGCTCCATTCGGTGAGACATGCCAATCACCATTGGCGATCCTAAATGGTGTCACGCTTGGATCGGTGATCGCCGTGATCTCTCCGCTGGATGCTTCGATCTGCTGCAGCCGGTGAGTTGTCTCCTCCAAGTTCAATGGGATAACCAATAGCCTTTCACCGTCCCGCCACTGGTAAGCGCCGAAGGTGTTTAATCGCCGCCGGTCACCGGTTTCAGTATTAACGATCCATAGGCCATTCTGGGATTCATCGCTGCTGATCGAGTGCATATATGCCAGCCATCTCCCATTCGGGGAGATCTCTAAGCCGCGGATACGTCCATCCGCGGGTATCTCGAGCAGCTTCTGCGGTTGGTCATCTTGGGAGGCGACAATCCAAAATACTTGACCGCTCCCTTCAAGCGTCGATCTATCGGAAACCAGCAGCTTTCCATCAGGAAACCAGCCCGCGAAACCTCCCCCTGTGACAGAAAATAGTTTCCGAGCTTCGCTGCCATTGATACGGCTTACCCATACATCACGCTGCGCGCTGTCAAACGGTGGTCCAGCTTGTCCGGCGGTCCAGGCGAGCCACTGTCCATCGGGTGAAAAACTAACGGCTCGTCCTTCACTTGGGATCGTCCATTGCTCCCCACTCTGGATGTGTTCTACCTTTGTTTGTCCATTTTGCAGGAAGGCCCGCAATCTCATATCATCCGAGTACAGTCCCACCCGGTCGGTGATGAACTCGGCTTCACTCCCTAGCATAGTAATGCCCCAAATCCCGCTTGGCAGTTCCAATGCTGGCCGGTCGATGTACAATACTCGCTCACTGTCAGGTGACCAGAAGGGCTGCACACAGCATCCCCCTCGAGTCAGTTGGGTTAGTACTGGGCTGGGAGTAGGGCTGGGAACCTGAGTAAGGGTTGTCGCCGGAGTTGAGGAGGCTTGGATGGTTGCTGAAGCGGTCGCGACCTGGCTCAGCGGGATGGATGTCGCGCTGCCGCCAGCCAGCACCGTGTTCTCATTTAAAGTAGAACCTGTGCTACTGCAGCTTGTAAGCAGGGTGAACGCCGCGAGGATGAATATACCCATCCGCATTTCAGCGCCTCCAGTCTTGAGGCCACGGGTTGTCATAGTCGTTAAGCCGTGGACCCCAAAAGGCTGTCTCTGGCTGGTCGTACAAAGATTGCCAGAGGCGCGGCTCCAGCAAATCGCGGGCAAATTCCCTGCCAAATGGACCGACTAAGGCGAGGCTGTCCCAATCTGCTTCAATCAGCGGGATCGGGTTTAACGCCCGGTTGTACACACCTGCATTGCGGATCTCCAGGTGCAGGTGTGGTCGTGAAGTGCAGGTACCATCCGGGTCACCAACTTTCGCGATCACCTGCCCAGCTTGCACAGTTTGGCCAACCGTTAACGCGGGCCTCTCAAACAAATGACCGTAGAATGATGCATACCCGTTGGCATGGTCAATCATCAGGTTGTGAGGCGCTGAGCCGTGCTCAAGTGCGTCTACTTTACTGACCACACCGTCACCGATCGCAACTATGGGGTAACCGCAGCGGGCCGATAGGTCGATACCAAAATGGAGCCCCTGTCCCGCGGAATACGCTCCGGCACGCTGTCGGTACGCGCCGCTGGTGTTGCCATAGGCTTGACCAAGCAGCCACGTATTAGGCCCCGGTGCTTCGGCAAAAGGTAGCCGGAACGGGGCGCTATATGCCTGCTGTGCCGAAACGTGTTGCACAACGAGGCTGGCTGCCAGATAGGCGCAGGTAAGTGATAAGATTAGGAAAATTGTTGTTTTCATGCAAAGTGATTAATTAGGATAAGTTTGGTAGAAATAATAGCACACCTTCTCAAAGAGTTATCTTAATGCCAGATAAATGCATTCGTCACCACAGAGAATTTAGAAAATTATCTTCTACGGGATTTATGTGCGGGAAGTCTCGTGCAGGAGCACGCGTAAGAGCTATTTGTCAAGCATGATCAGATTTATGGGTTCGTATAGTGGGTCATATGATCTCCGCTCAATGTTGAATAGCGTAAGTAGAGCCCAGTAGTATGAGTATCCTGACAGTTGCAGGCTGGTCAAATTGTTGGGATATTTGGTAAGGGATTATTTGAAGGTATTTTGATGTTTCTTCCTAAACAGGAGCGCTGTAAAAGGAACAAGCAGCACTCCGCCGCAAATTGGGAGCAGTGGTCGGCTGGTAGTTTCTGAGGGGGTTTCCGTCGGGGGAATTGTCGGTTCTATCGCTGTCGGTGGAGGTAGGTCGGCTGATGATTTCCCTTTCAGGTGATGGCGAAGGCGTGTTGGGAGCCAAAGTTGGGGTTGCAGTAACAGTTGGTACAGTGGTCTCAGATGGGGTTGGGCTCAATTGTGATGTTGGTGTGGCAGTCAACCAAACGAAATCATAACGCTCGCCATCCATCGCCAATGCCTCGGGCAGCGCAGATTTCATTTCGCTGAGCAGTGCCAGGATAAAGGGATCATTCGGTTTTAATTCGTACGCGAGTGCGATTTCATGATAAGCACGCAGCAAGCCTGGTTTTTCTGCTAGGTTGTACTCATCCCAATAGTAATGGTCAAAAAGTAATTCTGCGTATCCAGCATGCCATAGGGCATCATCCGGTAACAATTCTAAAGCCTGTTCGTAAGCCGCTACACTCAACGAAAACAACTGCTGTCCGCCGTCATCATCGCGAGTCGACCTTCTGAGCCGGGAGATTTCCTTGTAAAGCTTTCCCAATCGCCCCCATGCTTCCCCGTCAAACGGGTCCTTTTGGACATTATCCTGTTCTGCGAGAACATTTATCCATGCGCTGGGGAGAACGAGCGCAATCGATAGGTTATGTTTAGCCTCCGGTTCGATATCCTCGTAATGCCAGCGCACTTCACGCCCAGCTAGGACCGCCCCCGGAGTGGTTTGTCCCCAACCCGGACTTGAATCGATGAAGACGTTATACTCGTTGGCTTCATAAGGCAGCTGGACGGTCAGATCAGCGCTCCCGATAGTGCCCTGCCAGCCTGCGCCGGTTTCCAGCAAATAGGCAAATGATGTGTAGGGATATTCGCCCACACCAGTAAGCGTGTAGTTAACCTCGATGATTACTTCTTTCCCAGGGAGAAATTCGGCTTCAAATTCTGCCCAGGGTAGTGGGTAATCATATTCATCGAGCTCAGTCACCCGGCGGGTACTTACCGCTTCATCGTTTACAGCGACAGCCAGATCATCGATCTCTGGGTACCTGGAGAAACCATCGTTTGTGCTGAGTGGAAATCTTACTGCCATGTTCTCAATCTCTTCCCCAAGGTTCAGCATCTTAAATACCGCTGTCACGTGAGCAGTCCCTAAGATACCATTGATGGCATTTTCCTGTACATCAATCAGCACGTTTTCAGCAACCATCCTAACTTGTGTGCTTTCCTCTCCAGGCTGCAAATTAGCCCCCGGCGGCATACCTGGAGGAGCGACGTCAGCGCGCCCGGCGTTAGTCAAGCTCAATAGTATCATCAGGGAAATCGTGAGCAGGATGGGGTGTCTATATTTGCGCATCACACACTAGCCTCGCGTTGATCAGGGGATATTCGCCAAACGGTTGAAAGGTCCCTGTAGCTGGTTATGAACGTGTTTGAAAATCTTAAACATCTCATCATACCTTTCACTCCATTCCAAACGCGGTAAAAATTCTTTCTCAACTCGCAGGCAGTGTTCGATACCTGATGCTGGATCACTGTACAAACCTGCGCCAACGCCCGCTAAGATGGCTGAACCGAGTATACCGCCTTCCGATGTTTCGAAGGTAGCGACTTTCTTTTTATAGATATCGGCTTTTATCTGTGACCACAGATCGCTGTATGCCCCACCCCCACTATGATAGATAATATCAACTTTATGACCTGCGCTTTCGACGATCTCGACCGTTCGCCTTAATTCAAGAGTTATCCCTTCCATGATAGCCCGGATCATGGTTCCCTTACTTACCCGCGGTGTCAGCCCGAAGAAAACCCCTCTGGCATATGGAGTCCCCAAGGTTCGCTCACCCATTAAGTATGGGAAGAACATCAATCCCTCCGCTCCCGGTTCGATCTCACCCGCCAAGTCATTCAAGAGATCGTAAACATCTCTCCCCAGTCGTTCTGCCTCGAGTTGTTCAGTCTGGCAGAGTGAATCTTTAAACCATTTTAATGCTAGACCCCCAGAGTCGATGATCCCAAAGGGAATCCAGCCGGGCAGCACGTGGTGCAGGTTCATTAAGCGGCTGTCGAAGACCGGTTCTTTAGTAAATATGGATAGAATGGATGAAGTCCCGGTCACATCCGACGCTCGCCCGGGACGGGTAATACCTGCCGCCAGCAGCATACAGAGCATATCTCCAGCCCCCACCACCACTGGTGTCCCTGCCTTCAATCCAGTCAGCGAACTGGCTTCTCGGCTGACAGTACCGATCACATCATAGGCAGGTCTGATCTCGGGCAGCTTCTCTAGATCTATACTCACTTGTCCGGCTAGCTCTGGCGACCATTGCTTGCTGTGGGCATCCATTAAAAATGACCCGGAAGCTTCAGAGAAATCCGTCGCGATACAGCCGGTTAATTTATAGTTGATATAGTCTTTTGGCAGGATGAACTTCCACGTATTGTCATAGATCTCTGGCTCGAAATCTTTGACCCACCGGATCTTGAAACCTAACCAATTAGCCACCGGTGGACTGCCGGCGATACGGTATGCATCCGCTGCCTCGGGGCGGGTTTTGTATTCCTCAACCATATTGGCACTGCGTTTATCACACCAGAGCTGGACGCCGTGGCTCAACAGCTCACCCTGGGCATCTATTGGAATCGTGCCATGCATCTGCCCACTGACGCCGATGCCGATGACCCGCTCTGCCGCTGCATCGGTAGATTCCAAAACATCGCAAATGTTCTCGATGGTACTCCCCCACCAATCTTGCGGGTCTTGTTCAGCCCAACCTGGGCGTGGTGTATGCAAATCTTGAGGTGTGCTGGCGCTGGCCACAACTTTTCCTTCGAGGTCGATCAAGGCAGCGCGCGTACTTTGTGTTCCGATATCAATACCCATTAAAAGGTCTTTCGCCATGTACTGGTCTCCAATTTCCTATACCGAACCGAGTGGGCTCTGTTAGCTGCTTGCACTAATTATTAGCTAAAATGTAATCTTGTAATAACAACGTAACAACTTGGCTGAATTTTATACGGACACGATACCATTGTCAATTTTTTCGCTTGTAGGGTTTACGCCAAGGATCCTACATTTTGTACATGGCTGCTCTCTCATCCGTGTATAAAAATTGCCACTGTTTGCGTGGTGGGTTTCTGCCCTTGCCGTTCGAAGACGAATTCCCGCGCCGAAACAAGTACCCAGCCATCTATTGGTGTGGCTACCCCCGTGAACTGTACGAGGTAGTCGGCTTGCTCTAGCGCTTACTGCACCCGCTGTTGCTGATCGTCTTCTGGGTACTCTCGCTCTAGCCAACCCCGGCGCAGTTCCCTTGTGTCCAGGACATGGATCTTGCAGTCACGTCGATATGATAAACACTCAGCTTGAAGATTGAATCCCTGTGCCGGTTCGCTCCATTGGTCAGTCCTACCCTGCATCACAACATACAGTTCAGGATCTTTCCCAATTACCAGCTCAGTGGCGATATAGTCATACGCCATTTCCACCCCATTGTTGGGGTTCTCATGGGTTGCGAAAAGCTACGACATTAAGGAGCGCAGATTGCTGAAACTGGCGATTACCAGCACACCCAGCAACCCTGCGATGCTCGCCCTTCGCAGCCAAGGATGCGTTTGCAAAACGAATAAGTAGTGGGCTCCTGCTCCAGCCATTATCCACAACGCTGGTAGAAGCATCATCCCGAAACGCAGCCCATTCTGTAGATTGACGGTCAGAATTAGCAGACTGGCGGTGAAATATACCAGGTAGGGTATTAGCCTAACCAAGTAGCGCCGCTGAGCAAGCATGAGTATCAAGCCTGCCATTACGAGCAGTACGGCCAGCATAGCGCGTAGGCAGCCAATGTGACCAAGCCGAAATTATATTTGGTAAATAGACTGAGCCCTCCAAATAAGACTGCCGTACGTTATCAGAAACGCTTGCGCTGCACCAAAGCACGGATCAAGAACAATAATCCTGCAAACATCAAAGCCGTGGCGGGCAGTTCCAGCATCGCTAAGCCGGCATAGACCGTGTTAGACCGTGTGCAGGGCGTCAGCTATTATAAACAAAGGTACAACCATGAAGAGGAAGGGGTTTGCCTCTGGGAGCAGTTCATTAAAGGAGAACCACAATATTAAACCCAAGATAGCAAACCACAAAGTGCTGTAAAGCCGAGCGGTTTCTACATCTGTTCCCAAGCTCCATAGCCAGATCCCGAGGGTCATCCCATGCCCAGGTGGATACCATTCGGGTTTGGTGAGTTCATGCATGACAGTCTGCCAATCTTCACGCAGCACTGCCGAGGTGAGGTCTACCCCACGCCGGGAATGCACCGCTTCGTCCATATCCAGCTGCAGATCGCCAAGCCGGAACACACCACGCCCGATCCAGATCGATGCAAAGAGAATCAGACCGGTGGTCAAGAGCAGCGATAACTTCCTTGTTTGCTCGCGGTTCAATTGCACTAAATACCCGTTTTGTGGTTGTGGGCGATGAAATTTACGTGGTCGGGTTGCCGCATGCCGATTACGAAAATGGGGGGAATCCCTGTGATCGTATTAGCCGCCATATATTAAGCTCGATCAGGCAGCTAAAGACTAGTGCTTTGTCATGGATGAAAGTCTCACCCAAAAACCAGTTACTGCACACTTGACAAAGCTTAAAGTGTTCTATCCACGATCTATTCTTACTGATAGGTATGAGACAGCATTTTCTCTAGTACTTGGTTCATCATCGGGTGCAGCCTTGTTTTACACTGCTGGTAGAGGTTATCAACAAGCGCTTTGGACCATTCCGTACTCGCCAGTGCTCTCCAAACCGGCAATATGAGCAGACCGCGTCCAACCGTATTTAAAAAGGACACGATATCTGGTAGGATTTCTCGGTAACCGCTGTTTATAGCCCGTTTATAGAACTCCGACTGCAGGTGCTTATCCCGGCTGTTCTTAAGATCGAATAAGTTTTCGAAATATATGCAATCATCTACGCTCATTTTTATTGGTAGAGACTGCAGGAATAGCATACGTTGGAATGTACTCCAGCCTTCAACTTGCACCAAGTCTGGTTTTAATCCCCTTTCGTAGGCCGCGATAAGCTGATCAATATCCGCCAGCATATTCGTCTCGATCACCGGGGCATCCACCGGGAAACCTGTACCGTACACCCATTCATTGATATCGATCTGCTCTTGTACGGTAGGCAGCTCATTGTTCAAGAAGTCGAGGAATTCCATTGTATCGACCGATGTGAACCTGTGTTTTCCGATGTATTTGTGGGTAAAGCGATCGAATTCCTCGCGCCCCACACATTCTTCGATTCTCCTTAAGAACGCGAACCCCTTCCGGTATGGGACTAATGGGGCGGCTCCATCTGGGTCGCGACCTTTCAGCTCTGGTTTCAGCACAGTATGTGGGCTATCATAGCCGATCCGCTCCATGTCCTCCAGCATCTTACGCTGGTTATAAGCTGCGACCATACTGGCAATTTCCGGCCCCTCGATTGATTCTATTATTCGCTGTTCAGCATAGGTTGTCCATCCCTCATTCAGCCACAAGTCCTCCCAGGTTGCACAAGTTACCAAGTTGCCGGTCCAGGAATGCGCCAGTTCGTGAGCAACGGTCAGGACATGGGACCTGTCTCCGGTAATAGTCGTGGGAGAGATAAAAGTCAAGCGAGGATTTTCCATTGCCCCGAATGGGAACGAGGGCGGCATCACCAGTAGATCATAGCGTTCCCAATCGTAAGGGCCGTAGAGCTTAACAGCCTCTGTGACCAATTCTTCCGTATTGCCAAACTCCCAGCTTGACGCTTGCAGCAGCTCGGGTTCAGCATAGATCCGCACTCGCGAGCTGATATCGTGGTGGGATATCTTCCCTACTGCCAGTGCAAAAAGGTATGCCGGGATGGTCTGCGGCATATGGAAGTGGAAGCTCAGCTCGCTGTTCTTCTCCTCTACTTCTACGAGTGCAGCTGCCATTAATCCTGACAAACCGTATGGTACGATCAGTTCCGCAGTATATGTAAACCTGACTGAGGGGCTATCCTGGCACGGGAAAATACTGCGAGCGTTTATCGGCTGGCATTGGCTGTACAGATAAGGTTTCTCCCCACCCATAGTTTGCTCGGGTGTCAGCCATTGTAAGGCTGGAGCCTCTGGATGAGTCCTGAATCCCAGTTTGAATCGGGATTTCCCGTCCATTCCACCTAGTTTCAGCCTCTCGCCGAGGACTAGGTCTGGTTCGCCCAGCTCCCAGGCGATAGCTATGCCATCCGTCTGGGCATAATCAATTTGCAGGTTTTTTGTATCTAGATAAAATGTATGTAGAGCCGGGGCTTCAAGTTCATATTCAGCAATCCCGATGATAGTTTTAGTTTCGAAATCTGGCTTTAAAACGAAATCAATGTGCTTAATCTCTGGATGCTCCGGATCAGTATAAGAATGGTGGTCGGGGTATCTCACGGGATAGCCGCCTCCTAATGTGCTGCCGTGGAAAGGATGTGCGCGAACGCCTAAGGGTACGCAGTGAACCACGAGTTCAACCACTGGTCCTACGCGCATCCAGATTATATCCCCGACTATAAGAATATTTGGGAGTGTTTGGGGCTTTGTTTAATGCAGAGCAGCCAACCGCTTCTGCTGTGACAAACTGAAACAGTCCGCTAGACGACAGGGGCTAGATTATTTGATGGTGTGATCCCCTAATTTTGTACGAATGTGCCGTTTCGCAAATCTTCAAATGCCTGTTGGATTTCCTCTCTGGTGTTCATGACAAAAGGTCCATAAGGAAAAATTTCTTCGCAGAATTGACCGCCAGCCATGAGCATAAACCGAGTCTCTGCAGCTACCCCCCCCCGAGCTTTGATGATTTCTCCTTGGTCGAAGGCGATCATACGCACTGCTTCGACGAAAATCTCTTCTTGCCCAAAAACGCCGTCTCCTTCGAATAGGTAGGCAACCACTTGGTGGTTCTCAGGCACGGTCAGTTGGATCTCAGCTCCTGGTTCCATGGTTATGTCCATATAGAGCGGTTTGGCTGCGATCTCGGTCACCGGTCCTTTGACGCCAGCATATTCTCCGGCCACTACTCGGACATGCGCCCCACCCACCTGAGCAGCTGGAATGTTGGCTGCGGTCACTTCTTGGTAACGTGGGGTGCCCATTTTTTCAGCAGCCGGCAAATTTACCCAAAGTTGGAATCCGTTCACCAGCCCGTTTGGTCCTCTCCTAGGCATCTCTTCATGCATTATCCCCCGTCCGCTGGTCATCCACTGCACATCACCTGGACCAATGATACCGGTGTTGCCTAAGCTGTCGCGGTGGCGTACATTTCCTTCGAGCATATAGGTAACCGTTTCTATCCCACGGTGCGGATGAGTTGGGAAACCCATAAGTGGCCCCTCGATGGGATCGTTGAATGCAAAATGATCGAACAGTAGGAAAGGGTCGAATATATTCTCCCGCGATGGGCCAAATGAGCGCCGCAGACGTACTCCAGCGCCCTCCATTACAAATTGTGGGTCAATAATCTCTCTAATTCTCCGTATTGTTTTTACCATGTCGTATAAGCCTCCAACAACTATTAAGATAAATAATATCATAATTATATCAATAAATTTCCAACCGACTTAAATTACAGATGAGTATTAATCCCTCCACGATATAGGTATTTGTTTGCCACACCTCGCCGGTACCCAAACTGACCTGCAATAGAGCAGTTTGTAAGACCCTGGATAATATTCCCTGCTTCTCAGCAAGCAGATAGATTGTGCTGTGGGAATCTGTTGCTCTATTTTGGCGGTATCTGTATAATGTGGCAGCGTCATTAATTAGAAGCTTTGTTACAATCGGCAGCCGACTTTAGCATCATTAACCTATCCCAAACCCAGGATACAAACATGAACCCCACCCTAAAACTGATCCACGATCGCCGCTCAACCCGCCTCTTTGATCCAACCCCCCTTACGCAGCAGGAGAAAAATGCGATCCTACACGCTGCCATGCGTGCGCCCACTGCAGGCGCGATGATGCTATATACGATCATCGAGATTGAGGAGCAAGTGCTGAAAGATCAGCTGGCTGTCACTTGTGATGACCAACCCTTCATCGCTGCTGCCCCGTACGTATTGCTGTTTTTAGCTGATTACCAGCGTTGGATGGATTTGTACCAAGCAGCTGGTTGTACACCACGTGCCCAAGAGCTAGGCATTTCCCCTCGCGCACCTGCCGAAGGTGATCTTGTGCTGGCATTGATGGATGCGCTTATTGCAGCCCAGACAGCTGTTCTTGCTGCAGAATCACTCGGCATCGGCTCCTGCTATATTGGTGACATCGTCGAGAATTGGGAAGTGCACCAGCGCATGTTCGAGCTGCCGCGCTATACATTCCCTGCGGTTCTGCTGTGTCTTGGCAAACCCAAGGATAAACCGCTCCAAAAGCGTACTCCCCGATTCGACCGCCAGTACATCGTTCACCAGGACCGCTACCAGCGGTTCAATGAGGATGAGCTTGACGAGATGTTCCTCCCCTTCGGCAGTCATTCCTTTGAGCAGCACGCATATCCGAACGGTGCCCAAAATATCGTTCAGCATAATTACATCCGTAAATTCAGCGCGAATTTCTCGATCGAGATGACCCGTTCCGTACGGGCGATGTTGGACAGCTGGTGTATTGAATAATATAGCAGATCGCCCGCGGTCAATACGAATTTCGTAGTTAAATCGCTTTATTTTCGGACATTTTCCCAATAAATAAGACAAAAGAGCCATTCCCTTCATATATAAACCTCTCTATAATCGTGATATGTACTCGGTAAGTCCCTTCATGCCTGGATTCCGCATCGGGCATGCTCAGGATCGTGAAGCGATAACAGGCTGCACAGTAATCCTGTGTGAGGCTGGTGCGGTTGGCGGCATTGATCAGCGGGGCGGGGCACCCGGAACACGAGAATCTGATGCTCTGAGACCTATGCACCTTGTCCAGCAAGTACATGGGGTAGTTCTATCGGGCGGTTCAGCTTTTGGCCTCGATTCTGCTGCTGGGGTGGTGCGCTATCTTGAAGAGCGTGGGGTCGGATTTGACGTTGGGGTTGCCAAAGTACCTATTGTCCCCGCGGCGATCCTCTTCGACCTCGCAATTGGTGATCCAAAGGTTCGCCCTTCTCCCGAGATGGGCTATCAGGCTTGTATAGATGCAGAAGATGCCCCCCCAGCCCAGGGAAATGTTGGCGCAGGGATGGGGGCCACGGTCGGGAAGCTCTTTGGAATGGACTATGCGGTGAAATCTGGATTAGGCTGTGCAGTTGTGGGCTTGCCTGGTGGCGTCCGTGTTGCTGCGGTTGTCGCAGTCAACGCATTTGGAGATGTGGTTGATCCACAGACGGGTGCGATCTTGGCTGGCGCTCGCATCCCCCCAGATTTTGACATCTCGACCGATGGTGGCGTTTTTGCGAACACCCAAGCAATGCTCAAAAATGAAATTGGTCGGAACATTCTGAACTTTGCCAGTGGCGCGAACACCGTGATTGGGGCAGTCCTTACCAATGCCGATTTCAATAAAGAGCAAATTAATAAGGTAGCTCAGATGGCTCACGATGGCTTAGCCAGGGCAATACGCCCCGCCCACACAATGTTGGATGGCGACACCATCTTTGCATTGGCAAGTGGTGAGTTGCCAGCCGATGTCAATATAGTGGGCGCCTGTGCGGCAGAGGTGTTTGCCGAAGCAATTATCAACGCTACAAAAAACGCGCAGCTTATTGCTGGTATACCAGCAATAGTCGACCTCCCGTATTCTTAATCGTTAGTCAACACACTCGCCCTGCGTCTAGAATTTATCCCACATTGAAAGGGTTTGATCACTGAGTCATTATGGAAAATGATACTTTACTAATTGTTGAAGATAATACGGTAATGCTTGATGGGCTGCGCGATATCCTTTCCTTGGAAGGGTTTACCGTGCTGACAGCTACCAACGGGCTCGAAGGGTTGACTGTTTTGGAGTCGGTCAAGCCAGATATGATCATTTCCGATATCGCTATGCCGGAAATGGATGGTTACGAATTTTATGAAAGCGTCCGCTCCAGACAGGAGTGGGTAACCATACCTTTTGTTTTTCTCACCGCCCGGAGCGAGAAAGAAGATGTCCTCAAAGGTAAGGATCTGGGCGTTGAGGATTACCTTATTAAGCCTTTAACCCGAGATGAGCTGGTATCAGCTGTTCACGCCCGTTTGAACCGTTCACAGCAGCTCCAGTTAGCCATGCTGAAGCGCTCTTATGATTCAAGTCTGTCAGTGCTGGCAAATGCAATCGATGTGCGCGACCCGTATACTTTTGGCCACGTCGAACGGGTGACAGCCTATGCTTTAGAGATTGGCAAGCAGTTGGGATGGCAGGGCAATATGCTGGATAAATTACGCTATGGTTCCATTCTGCATGATATTGGTAAGATCTTTATCAATGAGACTACGTTGCTGAAGACGGGTCCGCTGACCGAGGGGGAGTGGTTGGAAATTAAGCAGCACCCCAATACTGGTGCCAATATGGTCAAGGACATCTCGTACTTGACTGTTGCCTTACCTAGCGTTCGCCATCATCACGAGCGCTGGGATGGCAAGGGTTATCCGGATGGTTTGACTGGTGAGCAGATACCAAAAGCCGCCCGCATTATTGCGGTTGCCGATTGTTTCGATGCGATGACAATCGATCGCCCCTATCGCGCCGCTTTTACACTTCAAGACGCTCATCAAGAAATATTGAATGGTAGTGGGACCCAGTATGATCCTCAGGTGGTGCAAGCCTTTGATGAAACCTGGAAGAATGGCTATATTGAACCAATCTGGCAGACCTGGCAGGAGTTGATACCCAGTTGATTCGAAATTCCGTCCTCATTTTGCTGCGGATGGTATTAATTCTAGTTATATACCCACAAATTCTCGCTAACAGCCTCAACCTGGTATAGAATTTTGGCACTTCGTAGGGCACCATTGTGCTCGTACTCTTCTGATTTACTCAATTCCTCACGCCATTTATCATTACGTGTATGTTTCTTGTCCATCAATAACCGCCTTACCTGATAGACTTGTCCGGGTAGAGTTTATCAGTACTACCGAAGCCACAATGATGACTGCGGAGAGGATTATCTGTAGTGAGAGCGGTTCATCAGCCAGCCAAGCACCCATAAAAATGGCGATCAGCGGGTTGACATAGGCATACGTAGCTACCAGCGGTGTGGGGGCATTCCTCAGCAGCCAGATGTAAGCTGAAAATCCAATAATTGACCCAAATACAATCAGGTACAGCAGACCTACAAGGGATTCTTTCGAAATTCCGCGTGGGTCGAGCCGAGACCATTCTCCTGTGATAAACCCCAAGCCCAGCAGCATGGTGCCGCCAACCAACATCTCCATGCCGGTGCCCAAAAGAGCAGATTTCGGCAGTGTGGCATCGCGGTTGTACACTGACCCCGCAGCCCAGAAAATCGCTGCTAAGATTAACGCTGCGATTCCTATCCACTGGGCACCTTCAGTTGCTGCACCAAATCGGCCCGGGCTGATTAAGAGAATAATACCGACGAACCCCAGGATAATCGCGAAAACAGTCTTTACGCCTGGTGGCTTACCGCTTGGGCTCAGGTAATCAATGAGCACCATCCAGATCGGTGCAGATCCATAAAGCAGGGCGGTGATCCCTGACGGTACATATTGTTCAGCCCATGATACTAAACCATTCCCACCAACGAGGAGAAGTGCCCCAACGATGGCCGCGGCTCGCCACTCATTACCTTTCGGGGCAGGGTCGCCTTTCATTCGCCGCCAGGAGTACAAGAAGACACCCGGGATGATGAAACGTGTCGCGGCCATAGTAAATGGAGGGATTGTTTGAACGGCAAACCGGATCGCCAGATAGGTTAATCCCCAAGTTAGATATACGGTTAATAGTGCTGCCCAAATTTTATATTTCATCTGGCCTTTTTGGATCAGCTGACGTTAACCACAATTTTTGCTTGTTCCCAACCAAACAAGGCTTTTTTGCGAGTTTCACCGTAGCGGTAATTTCCGAACTCACCGTTTTTACGGATGACCCTATGGCAGGGGATGATGATGGGGATCGGGTTGCTGCCAACCGCATTGCCAACCGCACGGGATGCACGCGGCAAGCCTACTTGGACCGCGATATCCTGGTAGGTGACAATTGCCCCCGGCTGTATCCTCAGCAGAGCTTCCCAGATTTTCAGCTGGAAGTTTGTTCCCCGTAAGGTTATTGGCAGTGGTGCTCTAGTTATCTTGCCCTGAAAATGCTCCCATAACCGGGTATTCATCTCACCTGTCACGGTCGCACTTTCTACCAGCTCGGCTAGAGGCCACTTCTTTTCGAGCTCGGTAATCGTCTCAGCATGATTATCTTGGTCAATAAAACTCAATTGGCAAACGCCGCGCTCGGAAATGGCAATCAAGCATTCACCAAACGGCGATGGGTGAATTCCATAAGTGATCCGCATCTCCGCTCCGCGGTTTTTATATTCCCCAGGGGTCACTGCTTCCCAGGTGACGAGCAGGTCGTGTAACCTGCCTGGACTGGAAAGACCTGTCCGATACGAGGTATCCAGTACGCTCTCTGATTCCCGCAGCAGCTTTTTCGCGTATTCCTTTGTGATGTGTTGCAGAAAACGTTTTGGACTTATACCCACCCAACGTTGAAATAGCCGTTGGAAGTGGTATTCACTGAGATGGATGCTGGCCGCGATTTTAGCCAGTGATGGTTGACTAGATGCGTTTTCCTCAATATATTTAATTGCCAAGGCAATTCGTTGGTAGTCTCGGTTGGCTTGCAGAAAAGCAAGTGATTGTTCATCCATCCAATATTTCCTTTTACAGTGTCTACTCAATATTCTTGAGCATTGTGGAGCAAGCTGCTTGAATCATCCATCCTCTTCTAGTATACGTATTTATAGAATTATTGCCACCCGATTCTTGCTATTTTACTTGTGATTTACCACAGGATCAAAGATGTTGGCGAGACGATGCAATCGCATCTACCCTCGGATGGTTGGCCTGCTTACTGGTGCGGAAGGATCATAGGGGTACAAATACCTGATTAATGCTTGATGTGTATTTTCATTAAGCTTCGGCGTATTTTTAAATTATCGAGTAAACTTGCACATTGTGTCATCTTCGAAAACATCAATCTTTTGATGGTAGTATTAGTGGGGACGCCGCAACATTTATCACCCCACAGCCCTGGCAGGTTCCATGGCTCAACCAAAAAATAGGAGCGAGTATATGGCCAATCCAAAAACGAATGATGATCCAGAAGGGGAGGGGAAAGGTGCAAAGGTGAAGAAACCAACCTTGACCATCAACGTATATTCATGGGGGACATTGATATTCGGAGTCTTGATGCTGTTCGTCGGTTTGTTGGGCGGATATCTGATGCACCCATATATCCCTCTGGGTTCCAGCAGTTCAGCAGAGGCTGCTGCACCGCTCCCGGACTTTGCAGAGGATACCCAACCGGCTGTGGAAAGCCCTGTTGACGCTGCCACTCGCGAAGAGATGATGGATTTCTTGGTGTCCCAGACCCGCCACCTGAAGGGCGACCCCGACGCATCAGTGATGGTTCTTGAGTTTAGCGATTTCCAGTGACCGTACTGTGGCAAATTTGCCGCTGACGCGGGGCGTCAGATAGAAGAAGAGTATGTTCAGAACGGGGATGTTCAATTTGGTTATTTTCATTTTCCTTTTTTAGGACAGGAATCCCTTTGGGCGGCCGAAGCTAGCGAATGTGCCGCTGACCAGGATGCATTTTGGGAGTACCATGATTACCTATGGGCAAACCACGGCGGAGAAAATCAAGGTGCATTCAACCAAGAAAACCTTAAAGGGTTCGCCGCTGAGCTGGATCTAGATACCACTGCCTTTAATGAATGCCTTGACTCAGGCAAGTATACGGAACAAATTCAAAATGACGCGGAAGTTGCGCGTTCCATTGGTGTCACAAGCACGCCTGCCTTTATCATCAACGGACAACCAGTTTTGGGAGCCCAGCCATTTGAGGTATTCCAGGAAATAATTGAGAACGAGCTGGCAAGTACGGTTCAGTAAAGGTAAGAGTTAGAACGCAGTTTAGAACATAGACCACAAAAAAAGAGATAGCCAACAGTAATTGTTGGCTATCTCTTTCGCATTAAATTCTCTAACTCTGCTTTACTCTCTGTTCAGTAGACATACAGTTTAGGATTCTACGATTTCGATTGGTGTGCCTCCTGGTAGCGGCACTGTCACGTCACCAGGATCATAAGCCACATGTGGTTGGGTCCAGCGGAAAATCCATTTCGCATCCTTGGGCTGCGCATTGACGCAGCCTCTTGACATTGGGACACCGAAATTGTTATGCCAGAATGTCGAGTGGATTGCCACACCACTCCCGATGAACAACGATGTCCATCCGATACCAGGTAGATCCCAACCGCCTCCCGTTGTGTCGCCGCTCATGTGCAGCGAGATCATTTTTCTCCAAATTGGGTGCTCGCCGCCGGGTGTCGCCCAGGCATCTACTCGCTCACCAACTGCATTGTAGAGCGCTCCGGTCGATATCCTGGTGAAGTATACCTCTTGGTTGCCTTCAAAACAGGATAACGTTTGGTAAGGGACGTTAACGACGATCCGTTTGTCTCCCACCTCAGGGTTAATTGGGGTGATCTCATCTTCCGTTATCTGTCTGAACGCCTCAGCTTTTGCCCAGAAAATATCACCGTAACCAAACTTCTCATTAACCCGGTACCAGGTATCTCCATCCTCGCCGGTTTTAATCTGGTCGACCCAAACGATCTGTGAGTAGTAGAGACGTGGGTAGGGACCGTTCGCTAAACGATATTCGAGCCAGGGGGCCCGAGCTGGCGGGTTATCCAAGACCAAATCTACGTACGGGACACTCACTTCTGCCCACATCCCCTCGCCAAGGCTCGTCATTGGCAGGGTCGCCACTGGTATTGTGGGCTGGTTCTTCACCATTTGGACATGCGGCGACCATAGGTAGCCTTCGGGAGTCTCCACCCAGCGCTGGCTGATGTCAATCGGATATGAGCCCACGACCTCCCGCAGCCACGGTAGTATCTCGTCTTCTTGCAAGGCACGTATGCTGTTGCTAGATATATCTGGGCGAGTTTTTAATTCTGTTCCCCACCAAACCACACGCGCCAGGCGCTCATATTGGTTGTAATCATTCTGCGCGAGAACACGGCCCCAAGATGGAAGGTTTAAACCCCCGACGCTCACAAGGGCGAGTTTTATGAAATCTCTTCTTGAAATTTTGGACCCACGCATAATCACACTTCTTATAACATCGATGCCATGCTTATACCATCAATTTTTGGTGATAAAGATGATAACTCACTTAATGGTTCGAAATTTCTGGGACTGGACTCATGCTATTTAAGAGTTGGGCACGCTTGAAATGTGCCCCAACAAACCAATGCTTTGGCTGGATTCTTTTATTGGATCGTTGAAGGATTGAACTATGCGGATAATATAGCAGGTAAATTTGTGTTGTTGGTGGATATTTTGGTGCCGACGAGTATCAGGATGTTCTATTCATCAAGATTTGCGGCGATGAGCTCGGCGATATCCATGACATCGATATCACTTTCTGCATCCTTCGCTGCGTCACTGAGCATGATTAGGCAGAAAGGACATCCAACAGCCAGTGTATCAGCACCGGTAGCAGCGGCCTCGTTAAATCGGGCGTGATTCACTCGTTGGTCGCCTTCTTGTTCTTCTTTCCACATCTGGGCACCACCTGCGCCACAGCAGAAGGACTTGTGTTTCGTATAAGGCATTTCTAATAATTTACTGCTGGCTGCTTGGAGAACTTGCCTTGGTGCCTCAATGATGTCATTCTGCCGGCCAAGGTAGCACGGATCGTGGAATGTCAGCAGCTCTTCATCACGCTTTGCGACAGTGATTTGCTTGGTATTGACTAGTTCATCGATGAGCTGTGAGTGATGGACGACTTCATAATACCCACCAAATGCCGGATACTCATTCTTCAGGGTATGCAGGCAGTGCGGACAGGTAGTTACGATTCGTTTTGGGGCTATCTCATTGAGCATTTCGACATTCGCGGTCGCAAGTTCGTTGAAGAGGTACTCATTTCCAGCCCGTCTCGCTGAATCGCCAGTGCACTGTTCCAGCTCACCCAGCACCGCGTAGTTAGTCCCACTCTGGTTTAAGATTTTGGCGAATGCCTGGGCGGTTTTCTGTGCCAATGCATCGGTAGCCGGTGCACAGCCAACCCACCATAATACTTCCGCTCCAGGATTTTCAGCAATGGTTGGGACTTCCAATCCCTGTGCCCATTTCAGCCGCTCTGCAGGTGGGATACTCCAGGGATTAAACGTCCGCTCCATGCCTCGAAAAGCAGTTTGGAGTTGTTCTGGAAAGTTATTTTCCATCATCACCAGCGCGCGGCGGATATCAATGATATCGTGCATCGGTTCATTTCCCACCGGACAGATATCGTTGCAGGCACCACAGGCTGTGCATGCCCAAACTGCTTCCGGTGTGATTGCAAACTCAGTTAGTGATTTCTCACTTTGCTGTCCCTTAGCAAACCTTGCTCCCTCAAAGTTGAGGAAATAGCGTTTATTGATCTCCAGAGCCGCTGGGGAGAGTACTTTTCCGGTGTTGTACGCCGGGCATACTTCCTGGCACCTGAAGCACATAATACAAGCATAAGCATCCATCACCTGTTCCCATCCCAGGTCCTCAATGTGGGTTGCGCCGAATTGTTCTATATTCTCATCATCAAAGTCCAGACGGTCTAGGGCTCCAGGTGATAACCGGTTTGGTTTAAGTAAGAAGTTCAGCGGCGCGACGAGCAGGTGCAGGTGTTTCGAATAGATAAAGTAGGGGATAAAGGCTAGGATAGAGCCGATCGCGAGCCAGAATGCGACATGGATACCCATATCGAGGCTGGTTGATCCGAAGCCCCGCCATAGACCAGCCGCACTGGTGGCGAAGGGCTGCCAGATATCGCCTCCATTTTTAGCTATCGCCAAGCTTGCTCCGAGATACCGGGCACCGACATGCAGCAGAATGAAGCCACCCACGATCGCGGAATCTCTCCTGATCCCTTGGCGTGCTTTTGAGTGCAGCAGGATATCCGCGCGTGTATTTAGGGTTTTTGGTTTGAGGATGAACCGGCGTATGAGCAGCAGAACCATGCCGGTTAGGACGCCAACAGTGAAAAGGTCCGCGATTAGGCGGTATATATCTCCAATGGTACCTGGGATGTGGAATCCTTGGATTAACCCATCGAGAATATCAAAGAGATTGACGAGCAAGAAGAAGATGAATCCCCACGCCACAAAACCATGAAACAGACTCGGCCAAAATCTTAAGCGAAATACCGGTTGCAGGGAGACAGTTTTCAGGATGACCTTTGCTAGGCGATCAACAGCGATCCCCCAATCTACTTCTCCCTGGCCTCTGGTGATGATTTTACCAATAAGCAAGGCTAGTTTAATCGCCGCGTAGAGTGATCCCAGCAGAGCAAAGACGAAAAGAATTTTTTCTGGGGTCGTTAGCATTCAGTCTCCCAAGTAGGCCATGCTCGGGAAAATTTTTTTGGAGAATTCCCCCATCTTTTCCGTGTAAATGAGATCATTGTATCTGGGTGGTGGATCGAGTTTTACGTGCCGTCAAGGTTGGATGGGATTATACCAAACTGACCGCGGCTATAGGCAATCGCCCCAATGTGCCGGTTTGTCAAACCTGCCAAAATGCTAACTGGCTAGCTGTACTATATTTAGTGTTCCATCAGATGCGGGTAGTTTGCAGGAATTGGCCGTTGACGGTGCACTTTAAAGCTCTGGCAAGGGTAGTATCAGTGCGTAGGGTTGTAAATTTCCCCATAGACACTGCACTAGTTGGCGAGGAAGAATTGCTGATCATGCTCCACCGGCAGTGTATAGGTCTTCCTCGGCCGGTGTCTGACCTGACGGGTCCCATACATAGACCCAGTCACCGATTTCCGCCCAGTCATATATCCAGTGGGAATCGCCGACGGACAGGTTGACACAACCATGCGATTGGGGAAATCCCAGGTTTGCTCGCCAGTAGGCACCATGCAAAGCACGCGCTTGGTCGAAATACATCGTCCAGGGGACATCCTCAAGGTAATATGCGTCAGAACGATCCACTTCAAAGGAGCCGCGCATCGGTGTTGAGTCGTGCCTCTCGAAGATTTGGAATAAACCCGGTCTGGTCCAGAAAGGATCGAGCCCGCTGGCGATTAATGTGGCAAAAACAAGTTCGTTTTCATCATATACGGCGATTGTCTGCTCATACAAATTGATTTCAATCCATCTATTGCCGTTCACACCTGCTGGAGGCTTGGTATTTGGGATCACTCTGGCGACAACATTCTCTGGGAGCCATTCATCAGGTCCTACCAGATACCAAGCAGAGTCCCCAACAGTTGTCTCAGCAAAAACCGGAATGACATCCCGGTTTTGGAAGATATGCCCCGTATAGTCATCGATTTGGTTTCCGGGTGTTGCTTTCGTCTCAACCGGACCGTTGCTTAGATAGCTCAGGACCCAGCCAAGGCCGTGATTCGGTGTGCGTGTGAAGGTGATGCCTTGGAACAGCGGCACGGATCCGATGCGGATAACGTCATTGGCTGTCATCCAGCCTCCCGGCTCTACCATGTAGAAGCGTTTTCCTTCGACGACTGCTTCTTCTGTGTATGAGATGTAGCTGAAGGGTGAGTTGATGCGGCGTACAGCCTGTTTGCGGTCAGCCTTCAATGCTGCCTCAATAGACGGGTATACGGGTGCGTTTTCTGTCCTGACCTGTCCATAATAGACATCGGTATAAGTTAAAGAGAAATCGGGATTTGTGATGGGCAGCGGTGTTAGCGGCAAATCGATGCCATATTCCGCCATTTTTGTGCGGTATGCAGCGGGACCTGCGATAGAACAGTTTCCCATTTCTTGGCGGTATATCCCGGGTAGGCATAAGATATCGTCGTCAGGGTAAACAGATTGAATCTGCTGGTCACTACCCTGCGCTGCCTCCACCAGTGCCAGTGGTGCGTAAACGAACAATCCGGCCAACAGTATGACAATGACTAATAGTTTTGTATTCATCTGTGTGTGCTTCTTGTACTTTGTCAAGGATGAAAGTTACATTCGATATCCGAGTAAATACGCCCTTGACAAAGCTTAAATTGTTCCGGCCACCCTATTACTAAACAATCAAATTTGACGGAACACTAGGTATCTTTAAGTAAGTGTGTCTCGAAGCGCATTATACCAATGTCAGATTAGAACATTGTGAGTGATCGTCGGGTTAGGTATACTTACCATGGTCATTATTATGGTCTTTGATTTGATCACTTTCGGTTGATCAGATACCGCAGATCCTTATCGGATAATCAGCTAGGTTGGTTGTAGTCGAATAGCAGATGAATTCAGCGAGTAAATGGCTTCTCGCCTCACGTCCAAAAACCTTACCTGCAGCAGCCACACCGGTGATCGTCGGCTCAGCAGTAGCATTCTGGCATTATTCCTTTGAATTGCTTCCCGCACTGGTTACGCTCCTGACCGCGCTTCTGCTGCAAGTCGGTGCAAACCTAGCTAATGATGTGTTTGATTACTATCGCGGCGTTGATGTTCCCGAAAGGTTAGGTCCTATTCGAGTCACCGCGGCAGGGTTGTTATCAGCCCGCCAGGTTGTGATCGCAATGGCGGTCGTGTTCGGAGTAGCGTGTGTTTTGGGGATCTACTTGTTTACAGTTGCCGGTTGGCCGATATTGGTGATCGGTTTGTCTGCGATCATCGCGGCGCTTGCCTATACCGGTGGACCGTTTCCGTATGGCTACTATGGTTTGGGCGATTTAATGGTATTTCTTTTCTTCGGTCCAGTGGCCGTGATCGGTACATACTATATTCAAACCAGATCCGTTACCGCTGAAGTGTTCTGGTCTTCGATACCTGTCGGTTTGATAACGGTCGCGATCTTGGTGGTCAATAATTTGCGCGATATCCGTACTGACGGAGCGACTGGGAAACGTACTCTAGCGGTCCACATGGGGGTTGATGGTACCCGAATAGAGTATCTCGTTTGCCTGATCCTCACCTATCTCAGCCTGGTCGGGATGTGGGTGCTATTACAGATGCCGATCTGGATATGTATGGCATTCGGTACTATTCCGTTTGCTTACAAACTGGTGAAAATGGTGTTTACGCAGACCGGGCGTCCCTTGAACCGCGCGCTGGCAGGTACCGGACAGTTTGATCTGTTTTTTGGGCTGCTTTTTTCAGCCGGGCTTGTGCTCGATCGCCTTCTCTAATACTCAACATTTAAATAACAAAGAGAGCGGTCGCGTCGCTCTCTTTGTTTTGTACAGATAAGACTATTCGTTCTGTATTTGGTCTAGTATTGATGCATTACAGTCCGGCAGACTAATGAATCAGTTGTCGCATTCTTCACGCAGACATCAATATATATGGCGCCTTTTAGGTCCTCCGGCAGCGTGTATCTCTTCGTTACAGATGTTTTCTTCGGGACTTTGACCGTACCAATCTTGTTCCATCCCCCGATCCAGCTTGTACCATCACGCACCTTGACGTAATAGGCCTGTTTCTTCGAGAAATTCGACAAGGTGATGTAAACGTTCTTGCCCACTACCTTGGCAGTATAGCTGGCTTTGCTGTCTTCAGGAAATGAGGTTGATGTGGATGAACTGCTGCTCGAACTGCTGCTGCTGGATTCATCACCAGGAATGCACAGCTTGGTGCCGGCAACTGGTTTCCATGTATAGGGCAGGTCATTGGCATCCGCGATCTCACGCCATTTTAGGTCAAATGTGTGGGAGATTTTGGGTGTTGTATCACCTTCTTGCACGACGTAGTAGGTCCGGCAGGTGGTCGCAGCGGAAGCATTTTGTGGAGTATTGCCGGCAATTAGCACAAAAACAAACAACACGACCAACCAGATTTTTCCAAGCTTACTGAACATAGCAACTCCTTCCGCGGTTATGGCTCTATCACCGCGATATTTTCGGTCTTTGAACCGATACGATATACTGATTATACATCGTTTGGGTTGATAAAATCCTTAATATTCCCTTTACTCGCGCTGCTGCCAGGGGCTGAGGCGTTTTTCCAGCCAATCAACCGAGAAATATAACCCTAAACCCAAAACACTCATCGCTACGATCCCGGCGTACATCGCCGGGAAATTATACAGGGTGCTGCCATTTAAATAGATGTAGTATCCCAACCCGCGTTGGGTTGCGAACAGTTCAGCTATATACAAGACGGCGACCGCTGTCCCAACCGTCTGCCGCAGCGCTGTTAATATTGCTGGTATGCTTGCTGGCAGGTAGACGAAACGGAACAAGGCGCGCCTGCCCGCTCCGAGGCTTCGGACGCTCTGGATCAACTCGGGTCTCAAATTAGCTGCCTGATCGCGTACCAAGACCAATATTTGAAAGAAAAGGATCATAAAGATAATCAAAATCTTGGGTAAGTCCCCCAGACCAAAGAAAAGCAATACGATGGGGACGAATACGACTTTCGGGATCGGGTACAGCAGGTAGATCAGCGGGGAAAAAAGGGAATTCAGCTTTTTCGATTGTCCCAAGAGCAGCCCGATCGGGACGGCGATAGCAATCGCTAAAGCAGTGCTGGCGACAACCCGCCAAAGACTGACAAAAAAGTGTTCGAGCAGCCCCTTGTTTAATTCTTCGATAAAAACCGAACCGACAGCCAGCGGGGTCGGCAGGATAGGTTTGTTCACCAGGACCGAGATGATTTGCCAAGCGAGTAGGATTACCAGGATGGCGATTAAGATGTCGCGCCGTTTAATGGTCATATGCTTGGTTCATCCTCGCCCATGCGCGCCCGCAGGGATTTGCAAAGCTCAAGATACTCTTGCGAGTTCCGGTATTCTAGTTTGCTGCTGTTTGGATTGGGGATGATTTGTGGCTGGCTGTTTGGTGGTTCCTCGAGCAGCAGTATTTTTTGACCCATCAAAACCGCTTCTTCGATCGCGTGCGTGACGATAATCAAGGTCAAGTTGTGTTCATTGCGTAGTTGTAAAGTTAATTGCTGCAGGCTTTCTCTAGTTGGCGCATCTAAGGAGGAGAAGGGCTCGTCCATGAGCAGCAAATCGGGCTGCATTGCCAGGGTTCGGGCGATTGCCGTCCGCTGGCGTTGTCCACCCGATAACTGGGCGGGGTATTTACTGGCATGTTCTGCTAGACCTAACCGCTCCAACCAGTAGTCCATATCACTGTTGTGGGTGGAGGATATAGGGGCATGCTTCCCGTCGGGACCATAAAAGGAGCGAATTTTTAGACCTAATTCTGCATTCTGGGACACGGTCGCCCAAGGTAGCAGCCCAAAATCCTGTAAAATTAACCCGGTTTGCGGACGTGGGCGGTTAATAAGCTCGCCATCGATGGACACATGCCCGGCTTGGGGTGTTACCAGACCAGCAAGCAGGTACAGCAGGGTGGTCTTACCGCATCCTGATGGCCCCAGGACAGACCATGTTTCGCCAATCGGCACATCCCATGAAAAGCGGTCGAATATCGGAGTTGTCCACGCATAGCCGAATGTGATCGCTTCGAGTCCGATCATACGCCTGTTTGCGCTTGTCATCCGCCCATCCGCTCGCGTTCTGCTCTCAACTTAGGGGAGGTAGGCTGGGTTGATCGACTGCGAGTAGGGCACGTCATTGTCAATCAGTCCTTTGCTTTGTGCCCACAATAGCACATCTTGATATTGCTGTTCTGTTGGCACACTCCCTGTTGGGTAGGGATTGATTTGATAGCTGCCAGATACTGGATCGGGGACGATCTGTTTCTCGCTGAGCAGTTTGTTCCAACGCCCTGGGTCTTCATTGATCAGCTCTACCGCTTTTTCTACCGCGGCTAGAAAGGCGCGCACTGCTTCTGGCTGGCTGTCGAGGACCGCTTTTCGGAAGGCAATTGTGCTGTAGCCATATTCGGGATGGCTGGAATCATCCAGCACATTTACTGCCCCATTCCCAATCGCGACAAAAGATGCGGGGTCAGGCAGCATTGCAGCCTCAAGTTCGCCGCTGTTAAGCAGCGCTAAGCGATCTGGGATTTTGGGCACAGAAATTTTCCCAATTTCCTCAGGGGCAAATCCTTCGGCTTGCAGCAAGCGATCGGTGAGATATTCAATAACGGTGCCGTCTGAGATGCCGATCTCAACGCCCTTCAGTTCCTTAACAGTGGTTATCCCGCTGCTCCCTGCCGCTATGATATGAAAAACTGGCGCCTCCTTCGTCGCAGCCCGGGCTAGACGTACGATTTGGATTTGCGTGTCAGCTTTGTTAAATAATATCGTCGAGAGGGTTTCGTTGATCATGCCATCTGCTTGTTCAGCGAGGATAATTTGGTCTCGCTCCGGAGCTGAAGCCACTGGGATAAATTCCACGTTGACCCCCTGCTCTGCAAATAACCCCTCTTCTTCGGCAACATACAGCGGGAGTGCATCGAGTATCGGCAGTACTGCGATTGTGAGCGTATTCTCGATCGATTCTTTCGGGGTCGTGCCTGTGGTTGAACAGGCAGCAAGGATAAGGATTAAGACCAGGACGCTAGTTATCGTGTACAGGTATACTTTACGGTTCATTTTGCTCCTAGATTCTATTTGTGAACCACTCCGCAGTTACTGGCTTTGAATTAATTACGATTTTGTATTCTCCCTTGGGGTGCTCAAGAATCGCTATGTTAGGTCGATAATTTCCATAGCAATCCTAAGGTACCTGCTTTTGCGTCGTAATTCACATGGCTGTGCTTAAAAGCGCAACAATTATAGCATGCCCGTGCGATATCGAGCTATTAGCATATGTAGGTAGGATTTATTATCATCAGTATGCACACTTGCGGCATGGATATACCGAAACACTGGCATGCTCTTCTTCACCCTCAATGTCACGAATAGCTTACCAGCTAACCTGAGGGTGAGGCAATACGGTTGGCCGCAGGCAGTCGCATCACTTAGCGGGTAGGAGAGTTAGTCATGTCAAAATCACGATCCGAAATGATGGTAGATCGCTTACGCGAACTTCAAACCTCATCGCCCGATATCGAGGCTTCTGCAGTCGTGAGTGTTGATGGCTTGAGTATCGCTTCTGCAATGCCTCAAAATGTTGAAGAGGACCGTGTGTCCGCCATGTCAGCCGCCATGCTTTCATTGGGAGATAGGATCGTGAAAGAATTACATCTCGGTGCTTTTGATCAGGTTTACATTCGAGGCAAGGATGGTTATGTACTGTTGATGGCGGTGGGCGTCGAAGCGGTGCTAACCGCGTTAGCCCGGGATCAGGCCAAATTGGGATTAATATTCTTAGACATGCGTAGAGCATCAGAAGATATTTATAAACTGATATGAGTAGCAGGACGGTGAGCCCTCTCCCTCAGGTCGGGTATTATTACCCGAACCGGATAGTATTAAATATCATCCTCGCTCTAGAGGATGTAATCGGTCGGAATGGAGTCCATGCCCTGCTGCGGCTTGCCCAGCTTCCCAACCTCGTTGAGGACTACCCACCAGGCAATCTCAACCGGGAGGTGGGGTTTGCTGCCCTTTCTGCGATCAATATCGCGTTGGAGGAGCTTTACGGTCTGCGCGGCAGCCGGGGTTTGGCGACCCAGGCAGGTCGGGCAGCATTTGAAAAAGAACTCTTACGCAGCACGGCAGCGTTGGAAGAAAATATCCACGATGTCGTGAATCTACCGCCGTTTGAGATGCTCTACCAGGGTATACCGGCTGTCACCAGCATGTACAACCAACTCACTGGTCAATCCATATCCCTGCACAAAGAAGCTGGGATGGTGATCCTCGAAAACCCCGCCTGTCCGTTTTGTTGGGGACGGAATGATCAGGATCACCCAGTGTGCTTTATGTTTGTTGGGATGATGCGGGCGGGTTTGACTTGGATCTATAGTGAGCTAGATTACCAAATCAAGGAAGCAAACTGCTGCGCCAAGGGCGATCATAGCTGTAAATTTAAGCTCCATATTTAGCTGACAGAGATCATCGACGTAAATTTCTATCTCACAGGTTCGATGTTTCACACCCTGTGCGTTCGTTTCCCAAATGACGGCATAAGGTATACTCATATTTGGCACGATCCCTGCAAATAACCCATAGTAGTGTTCCGTCAAATGTGATTATTCAATGTGAATTGATCGTAGACGGAACACTAGGCCAGTCTATCAATAACGATTCAATCGCCATCCGTGAAAATTACTGTCGTCATCCCTACTTTCAATGAAGCTGCCAACCTGCCCAAATTGGTTGGCAAATTGTACGCCTTAGCCATCCCTTCGCTGCACATCCTGGTTGTTGATGATGACAGCCCCGATGGCACTGGCGACCTAGCAGATCAATATATTGCGGAATTTACCGGCCGGTTTTCTGTGATCCACCGCCCAGGAAAACAAGGGTTGGGTACGGCTTACATTACGGGGTTTCAGCGCGCCCTTTTAGAAGGTGCCGAGGTCGTTGTTCAGATGGACGCGGATTTTTCCCACCCGCCCGAGAAGCTGCCCGAGCTTATTGATACCCTCCGGAACTGTGACATGGTTTTGGGCTCACGCTATGTGACCGGTGGGGCAGTGGATGAACGCTGGCCATTTTGGAGGCGATCTCTCTCTGCTTTCGGGAATTGGTACGCCCGGTCTGTTTTGCGCTTCCCGGTACGGGATGCAACGGGCGGCTACCGGGTTTGGCGGCGCGAGGCGCTGCTGGGTATGCCTCTAAAGAGGGTTAAATCAAATGGTTATGCTTTTCAAATCGAAATGGCATATATTGCTTACAAGGTAGGCTACACTATCCACGAAGTCCCCATCTATTTTGCCGACCGGCGGTGGGGGACATCGAAAATGTCGTTTGCCATCCAGCGTGAAGCAGCTGTCCGGGTGTGGGAGATGCTGTACCAATATCGGAATCTTCAGCCCATGGTGTCCGAACTCCCCCAGTAATATCTGATTAACTTTCAACCTTAATGTAAGCAGTTAATTGGGGTTTGCATTCCCCTCAATAACAGTTTCTATCACATCTGTTAGTGTAAACCACTCAGTTAGGGATAGCGTCTGCGCCCGGCGCTGGGGATCTATACCCGCCTGGGTCAGGTATTCGGTTGTGTTTTCTTTCGACCAGGCCATGCCAGCTGAGAGGGCATTGAGCAGCGTCTTCCTTTTTTGTGAAAACCCTGCCTTGGCTAGCCTGAAGAACAAGTCCAGCTGTCCACTCTCGATCGGCAGAGTGTCGAATAAGTCTACCCGCACAACCGCCGAATCAACCTCTGGTTGGGGGTAAAACGCCGCCGCGGGTATTTTTGCCATTATTTCAGGGCTGCCGTATACTTGCACGCTCAGTGCTAATAGGCTCATATCCCCGGGTTGGGCGCAGATCCGCTCGGCTACTTCATACTGGACCGTCAGGATCATCCGTGCCGGCCGGTATTCAGCTTCCAGCAGGTGGCGGAAAAGTGCTGAAGTGATGTAATAGGGGATATTCGCTACGACTACATACTCCGGTCCCGGGATGATTTCGCTGATCCTCATCTTCAAGATGTCCCCATGGATGATGTGCACGTTCCCTGTGTTTGCGAAGATAGATTCAAGTATCGGGATCAGGTTGGGGTCGATTTCTACAGCAGTAACTTCTTTAGCGCAGGCGGCCAGCACGAAGGTCAAATTGCCGAGTCCGGGGCCAATTTCCAGCACATTGTCTCGCTGATCGATCTGGGCAATCCGGACGATTACCTGCAGGGAATTCTGATCGGTCAGGAAGTTCTGTCCGAGGCTTTTGGTCGGTTTGATTTGGTGCTTTTTCAGCAGTTTGTGAACGTCAGGGGGTTCGGATGGAGACATAGGTTGGGACCAATTGTCGGTTAATATTATTTTCGGCGGCTGCCCAAGTATTTATGGACAGGTTGGTTCCTTGGGCTTATCCGGCCAAGTCCCTGCCATAAATCGCTCCACATAATCGCGTATGACGTCATAGTCTGCCTGTATCACGAAGGTGTTGTTTTTTTGCTGCGGGCTGAAAACGGTGCCTTGGGTGAGGATCTCTTCCGGTAGACTGGTAAACAGCAGGCTCTCGCGCTTCAGCTTTGGGACGAGACAGGCCAATTGTGATATCTGCTCAGGGCTCAAGTCGGTGATGACCGAGTCTTGGAACGAGGCGATGATTTGGGGGATCTTCGGCAGCACGGCCGGGTGGGTGATTTTCTCTTTCAAGGCGCACAGCACCATGTTCTGGTGGTCCATGCGGGTGAAGTCGTTATATTTTTTTCGTATGCGCGCGAACCTGAGCGCTTGGTCGCCGTTAAAGTGGTTTTGACCGGCATAGAAGTAGCCCATATCCTCGGTTTTATCGTCGATCGGCCGCCCGTCCACGTCAGTCGCCAGGTACAAGTCGATCCCTCCGACAGCATTGACGATCTTGACGAAGGTTTGCATGTTTACTGCGCCGTAGTGCTCTACCCGCAGACCAAAGTTGTGATCTAAAACCCGCGCCAGCAAGCCTGGTCCCGCCCCCGGACCGTCATAGTAGCCCATTCCCTCACCGCCGTAAAAATATGCCTGGTTCAATTTCCCGTGGTCGATGCCATAAGGGTTTTCGATTTCCGGGATTTCCACCCACAGGTCGCGCGGCATGGACAAGACTGTCACTTTGGGGGTGACGAAATCCACCCGCGCGATCCGGATTACATCTGCAAGTCCATACAGGTAATCGACTCCGCTGTCTGCTCCCACCCCTAGGATGACCATTGTCGGCGGGCCACCACAAAGCGGTTCCGCGGTGGCGGTTGGTATCTGCGTGGCTGTAGCCGGGTCTAGCTGGTTGGCTTGCGCAGCCCCGTTTGGTACGTTGGTCTCAGTTGCGGCGGCCTTTTCCGGTACCGTGGCGGTTGCGTTGCTTGCGATTTCAGCCGGGTTGTTATCAAGCTTAGTCGGAGTCCATGTTGGGAGCTCCAATCCTGGTCCAAGCGGGGCGTTCCACTGTTCCTGCAATCGCGGGTAGCCGAACGCGGCGACAGCGATTACCCCGATTGTGAGCAGCCCGAATACGGTGATTAGGATGGTTCGTTTTTTCATATGCGACAGTAGTTTGTTTTGCCCAAGTAGTCGAAAGTATTATATTGCGAGTTTTCGTTTATGAAATGCTCGCTCCTAGTGCTTTGTCACGGATGAAAGTATCATTCGATATCCGAGGAAATACACCCTTGACAAAGCTTAAAGCGTTCCGGCTATACTCAATTCTTACCAACAATCCAATTTGACGGAACACTAGCTATGCAAGAGAGCGATTATACCACCACGCCAGACATGACCGCAGAAACGCGGTACTTGCAACGAGCATATCAGAGTAGGAGGGGGATAAGCTCACTGCCCCTGGTTCCACCGCTACGGTATAATTTTCATGATGACCAAGGTTCCCTTCAATGTGGATAAAGAAGTGACCGCAGCCAATGATTCCCAGCCGGTTATACTCCCGGTTTTATCTTGGATTGCCCTGTGTGGGTCGTTTCTGGTGGCCTGGTTCCTGCTGGCATATCTTTTACCGCTGGGTATTCTGGGCGGGGTCATCGGTGCGCTTACCGCTTTTCTGGTGGTCATCTTGGGGGGAAATGCACTCAAGCTGTTCCCGATCAAGACAAAACTGAGCTATCGGCTCGCATTTGCCCTTTCTGCGGGCGCCATATCAGTCTTGTGGCTGTTGAATTGGTCAGCGCTTCCCTTCTGGATCCTGCTCATCAATCTCTGTCTCGCCTGGGTAGGTGCCCTGTGTGGTGGGTTGTTCTTGACTGGCAGGGGTGCGCACTTGTGGGAAAACAACTCGCCGCCCTCCACAGAGGTCATGGCAGAAGTGTACCAGCGCCACTTAGATATCATCGGGGTACCCGCTCCCGAACCCATGTCTATTCGGGTTTTCGATATCCTGCTGGCCGGGTTTGGACTGTTCTTGTCGGCACCGGTCTGGTTGGCTTGTTCGCTCATGATCTGGTTGGAGGATCCGGGCCCATTGCTGTTTGTCAAGAATTCGGTTGGCAAGGGTGGCGTTAACTTCCACCAATTCAAGCTGCGGACGATGGTTTCCGGGGCCGAGGAGAATACCGGTCCCATCCTGGCCAGTGAGGATGATGAGCGCGTGCTTTGGTCGGGGAGGTTGCTGCGCAAGACTGCGCTTGATGAACTGCCTCAGCTGCTCAATATCCTGGTCGGTGAGATGAGCTTCGTCGGACCGCGCCCCCAGCGCACTGTTCTCGTGCGCGGCTATCTGGATAGCATACCGTCCTACGCACAGCGCCACCGCGTGCTGCCAGGTTTAGCCGGTCTCGCCCAAGTCGCGGGGGATTATTACCTCACCCCACTGCAGAAACTGCGTTTTGACCGGTTGTATATTCGCTACCGGGGTCTCGGTTATAACATCAAGCTGATTGCGCTCGCTTTTGTGATCACGTTCTGGTACCGCTGGCATCGCCGTTGGGATGGCCGCCTGCCGCGCTGGATGATCCGGTTTGGCGGCCCAAACCCCTGACCATTCATGCCGCTGGTGATTCAGCAGGTTCATTTCCCCGCTCTCTTCTACGCAGCCAATATCCCCATAACATCAAGCTGATGATCAGCGCATTCAGCGCCTGCCCGGCTAGTGTGCCGTAGACATCGAATCTGGTAATCGCCCAGGTACCGATCGTGAACATCGCCGCGATCGCGGCGAGATTTGCATAGAAGATCGGCTGCGATCTCTCGGTGGCTTTGAAAATCGATTGCAGCGGCATATATGCGTACAGCAGCGCATAGAAGATCACCATCCATAGGATGCCGTTGCTGTATTCCAGGTAAACATCACCATACAGCAGGTTCAGCAGGGGCTCTGCAAAGGTTACTGCGATGCCCAGCAGCACTGCAATCGGGGGCCCCAGCACCAGATAGATCAGTTTTAGATAATGGGTGAGTGCCGCATCACCCAGCTGGCGGTATATGCGCGCTGCCCGCGGGGTGAAAAACGTATCGGCGGCCCGCAGGATCGTATGGATCGGCGCGACCAGGTTCTGCAGGGCGCGGTAGGCGCCCGCCGCAGCGAAGCTCACCAGGCCAGCGGTCAGGATCGGGTAGAATTCGATCGCCACCCAGTTGGCGATCGCGCTGCCAGTCAGCCAGCGGCCGAAATGCCAGTTCCGCCGCAAGGTAGCTCTTAGGTTGTCATACTTGCGGGTCCAGATGCCCCGTGTCTGCCACATCCCCGGTACGATCGCGACGAACGAACCCCAGGCGATGGCGTTCAATCCAGCCGCACCGTTTAGCGCACCTTGCCCGCTCCACCACAGCAGCAGCACCAGCCGGGTCAGGTTGGCGATGGTATCGTTCACCAATGCGTAGGGCACCATGCCGCGTGTGTAAAAGACCCGCCGCAGGAATTCCTGCACCTGCCAGGTCAGGAATACGAACCAAAGCGCGTACAACGCCGGTCCGGCAGTGTCGTTGCCCAGATTGGTTAGGACAATCCCGCCAATCGCCACCGCCAGCGCCGCGCATATCGCTAACCCCAATTGGATGAGCAGGTTGCTGCTGGCATAAGACCGGAAATCGTCTTCATCCATCACCGCGCCGAATACATTTAACGGCTGTACCACCAGGCCTTCTTGCACGGCCCTAATTAACCGCAGGGTTACAAACCCCACCCCGTACACCCCCAGCTCGGTGGGGGTGATGTTGCGCGCCAGGATGATCGTTGCCAGGAAATTGGCCACGCTAATGATGGCTTGGTCGGCGCCGGCTAAGTAGCCGGCGCGTGCCGATTGGCCTGTGAACAGGTTGGTGAGGTTGATGAAAGCGCCGCGCCGGTTGTGCCTTGCAGTTTTGTCCGGGCTGGGCTCGCTGGGGGTGGGTTCAATTGGGTCGGGCATTAGGTAATGATACAATCATAACAGCGGATATGTAGTGATGGTGATCTACATTAACGGGCTGATTTTATCAGATTACACCCGCGGCGGATAATCAAGGGCGATGAGATAGTGAGTCTGATATCTCAATGTGATCTACCGCTAGGCAGTATCAATACTAATTTGATAAAGATATTCTAATTACCCGTATCCATATCGATGTTTCGGCGTCATAGAGAGAAAGAATGTCATCCGAAAAGACATTAATAGAGCTTGCCCACAAGTATGACAAGCAGGCGTTAGCCGAGGTTTATGATCGCTACAGTCCAGGTATATACCGTTATGCCACCCGGCTGTTGGGTGATCAGGACCTCGCTGAGGAGTGTGTTGCCGAGACATTCAGCCGTTTCTTGATTGCAGTAAAACAGGGCAAAGGCCCCCGGAAGTATCTGCAGGCATATCTGTACCGCGTTGCACACAATTGGATAACTGACCAATACCGCCGCGGACCGGCCCCAACCGTTGAATTGGAACCGGAACTGCATGCCAACCCGGGATTAGAGCCCGACCAGGCGTTCAAGGTGAATGCCGAACAGGAAGAAATCAGGGCAGCCCTGCAGAAGCTGACACCGGAACAGCGCCAGGTTATCGTGCTGAAATACATGCAAGGCTGGCGCAATCGAGAGATAGCGAAATCGATGCAGAGACCAGTCGGTGCCATAAAAGCACTCCAGCACCGCGCGATCGCAGCTCTCCGGCGACACTTGATGAATAGTGAAGAGGTTTGACATGAAACACAAAGATGAGCGAATGGATGAGTATATCCGTGAGAAGTTGAGCAAGCTTTCGCATACCCCCGCTCGGGATCCAGCGAAGGCCGCACAGGCACGCGCCAGCTTCCTCGCACAAGTGCATGCTCACGCACCCGGGCGCGATCTGTCTGTACCCGTACCTCTTTCACCGAGTCTGCGTCTTAAGGGGTGGATTAACCAAGTGTTAGGAAGTAATACCCAATGGGAGGGCCATAAGATGTTAAAAGCTATTACCGCTGTAATTGTAATTGGAGTTATGTTTTTCGGGGGGGCTGGTGCGACCGTGTATGCCGCACAAGATGCATTACCGAATGACGCACTGTACCCGCTGAAAACCGTCACCGAGGACCTGCGCTTAGCCTTTGCGCTGGACGCGCAGGCGGAGATCGATCTGCTGCTGAACTACTCCGACCGCCGGGTGGGTGAGATTTTGGCGTTATCACGAGCTGGAGAAGTGGTTCCAGAGGATGTAGTCGTCCGGTTGAACGCTGAAATGGATCTGCTGGAGGATATTATCACCGATCTCGATGAGCCGGAGCTGAGTGATGCTGTCGAGAAGGTAGGGGTGCATATCTGGGACCGCGACCGCATCAGTTGGAATGAAGGGGACGACATGCTGCGGAATCTAGCCGCCTGGACGGAGATTGAAGAATGCTCCCTTCCAGAGGATTACTATGAGCAGCTTGCAGCATACGAGCTGTTGCTTGTGGAGTACGAGGCAAATCCAGAATCATTCGGAGAAGCCCCAGTAGCCCCAGTATGTGAGGATATGGGTAGGGACAGGTGAATGGGAGTTTGCACAGCCTGGACCGCATTACTATTTCCGCAATAACCAGCCGGATAACGGTAAAGAAACCGGACAACCACAACCTGATGAGATCACCGATACGGAGATCATTTCCGATACTGCGACTTGAGCGGCACAGATGGATATCTTATTATAGAAGGCAGTGGGCAAGGAGCTGGAAATGGCCATTTGGACCCTCCGATGGAGATCCGACTGGTCCTGGATCAGGGCAGGGCAATGGCGCCAGCCGAAGCGAAGGCGAAGAGCCCATAAAAGGACCAATCAAGGGCGAATACCCCATCGGACGTCGGCTACGGTCCAGTTTGGTAGCAATTACCGTACCCCTTCTTAGAGTACTTCAATCTCCCCACTCCCAAAGCTAATGGGACTGGTGGAGGTGGTAAGAAGTAAATCCTCAATTCAATATAGCAATATCAAACACAGGCGTGGCGCTCATCCCACGCCTGTTTTCTTCAAACGGTAGTAACACAACGAGGGAAGAATCTCGTTGCCAGCAAGTGAGCCAGCAGTGATATTCTTTTAATATGGAGGGTAATGCATAAGGATGTGGCGCCATTCCAGGAACCCTGCCAGCGAAGGACCTGACAAATCTTTAGAAATTATTTAGGAAGTAGTGTTAAAATAGGACATCATTTGATTTGCTTATCCATCCCAAGTATTTATTGCCGATAATAGAATACACAAGAGATGCATTGACGAAAAGTGAAACATTGCAAAAATGTTTGCTTATTGGTGGTTTAATCTGATTTTTACTTGTGTATAATAAGAATAGCGGTATGATAGGGTATATGAATTGGGTTAAATCTATGCGTAAATAAGAAAGGACAACGGGCAGGCGTATGGTCGAGTTCGCTTTAGTACTCCCGATCCTGCTGCTTGGTCATGTTTGGCATCATCGAGTTCGGCAGGCTGCTCTTCACCTACAGCATGATCTCCGCCGCCAGCCGTGAAGGCGCCCGTTATGCCGCGGCCGCGGGCCGGCTGCCTGGCACTGGCACGGAACGATACAGCGATTGTGCCGGTATCATCGCCGCCGCCACCCGTATCGGCACTTTTGCCGGCGTCGGAGCTGGCGATGTTTCAATTGCATACGACGAAGGACCAGGGACGGCGGCATATTCCAGTGTTTGCCCACCCGGCCAATATGTCGATCTCGGGGACCGCGTTATCGTCACTGTTGCCACCAGTTTCCAGCCGGTTGTCCCGATCGTAAATGTGCCTGCGATACCGTTTTCTATGACTACCAGGCGCACGATCATCAAAGATGTGTCTATGATTACACCCACTCCGGGCGCCTATCCGTAATCTATTTTTCCGACTTTTGATATGTCACACAGAGCGAATTACACGCAAAAACAATTAAACCAAAGCCAACAAGGCCAAGCCCTGGTCGAATTTGCGATGGGATTGTTCTTTCTGCTTCTGTTGATCTCAGGGATTGTGGATCTCGGGCGGGCAATCTTCACCTACATGGATTTGCGTGAAGCCGCCCAGGAAGGCGCCGCCTATGCGACAGTCAATCCTGGGGATACCACCGGGATTGAGAACCGCGTCACGGATTCCTCCAATGTTTTCGACTCTTCAGACCTTTCTGTGAGTGTCAACACCCCCGCTAATCCCTGCCTGGGAGACGATATCATCATAGGTGTATCCATCGCTGACTTCCCGCTGACCATGCCCTTCATGGGCACGATCTTGGGGACACAAACGTTAACCATCACCGCTTCGATTCACGATACGGTTTTAGTGCCTCTTTGCCCGTAATTGGAGTGAGGATTTAGGAGAATTATGATGAAAACTCGACAATCATCTGAAAAAGGACAGGTGCTGATATTACTTGTCTTAGGGATCGTCGCTTTGCTCGGCTTCACGGCATTCGCCATTGACGGCGGCATGGTTTATTCCGACCGCCGGCATGCCCAGAACGGCGCCGACGCGGCTTCGCTGACCGGTGGTGGCGCTGCCTCCAATTCTTTAGAAACGTTGTTCAACAACGCTGCGACGAAGAGTGTCATCTATAATTGGAACTGCAACATTTCCCACCTGGTTAACGCACAAATAGCCGCCCGCAATGCCGCCGTCGCCCAAGCGTTAGATAACGGCTACACGATCGACCAGGATATCTCCGACCTCAACGGTGTCTCCACCGATTGTGGTGAGGTGGATTATGGCGGCTGGAGCCAGAAATATATCGACGTCATCACTTACGTCACCCGCGACACACCGACCTCCTTCGCTCACTTTGTCTTTGGAGGCTCTTTGACCAACTCGGTCGAAGCGGTCACCCGGCTTGAACCACCGCATGACCTTGCCTACGGTAACGCTGTTTTCGCTCTGCGCGAGGACTGCCCTAATTCTGTCACCGGTGGGGTGCATTTCATCGGCACCGAAAGTACCACCGTAATAGATGGCGGGATCTTTTCCAATGCCTGCATGCGCGGCAACGGTGACGCGGAAGTGACGGTCACCGGTGGCGATATCGCCTGTGTAGGTGAGACGGACGACGAGTTTTGCTACACTGACAATGGGGCTGATGAAAGCCCCTACCCAACCGACCTCCCCGAGGAAAATCGTATACCCCGCGAAGACTTCGGATTTGATCCCGCGGTTATGGATGCACTATGCGCTGAGTATTCTGCTGCCGAAGACTTTGGCAATTGGTCAGGGGATGGCGTGATCAGTCCAGGCAGATACAATCGCATTCGCGTCAACGCTGCCGGAGATATCTTATACTTGCGGCCTGGTTTATACTGCATAGCAAGTAGCGTCACCGATAATGGGGGTGCCATCGTCGGTCATGGTGTCACTTTATACTTGACCGGTGGCGCGTTCACGACCAATGGTGGAATCACTGCCAAGCTATCTGCCCCTCCCCAGGAGACTGCCGATCTATCTTATGTAAGCGAGTATTTTGGTGGTGATGAAGAACCCATTGGGACTGGATTTGGAGATTGGATGGTCAACGCCCTGGAATATGATGAAGGTTCTCTTCCTGCTGATCTTGTATCAATTGATGAGCTGCATCCTGCCGGCAGCAAAGCTGTACGCGGATTACTGATCTACAGCCGGGATGGCAATACCAACGATATCAGCCTGCTAGGTAATTCGACATCCTTCTACATCGGAACCATTTATGCCCCGGATGGCACCATCATCGCTGGCGGCACTAGTGATCTGCAGGTAATAGCAGGTCAGCTGATCGCCGACACGGTCAAAATTGGTGGAAACTCCGGATTGAACATCACCTATGATGGCGAAGTGACAATGTACGTCTCGACCGAGCTCGAACTGCACGAGTGACAATGCTAAATTAATTAACAAAAGGTGAGCGCTGCTCACCTTTTTCATTTAACGCGCATCCGGGCAGGCAACCCGGCGGCACCCAGATGGCTCTGCTTACTGCTGCTTCCTCTCGGATCTGACAGGGTTCACAGGCACCCGCCGCGCCGGACCCACCCGGACACGCCCCGGAGGATACCGCACTCACCCAAGCCTGTCAATGTCGCCTTGCTCTACTCACCATCTCGGTTAAAAATGAACCTCCCGTCTGCTACTGGCAACGGGAGGTTATCTAATGTTTGTTATCCCTGCGGTATTTACTCGCTTACCCCCGCAGCATATTCCTCAGCACCGTGTGCAGGATGCCGCCGTTGCGGTAGTACTCCACCTCCAGCGGTGTATCCAGCCGGGCGATCACCTTGAAAGCCACCACCGTCCCATCTGCTCTTCTCCGCCCGCACGGTTAACTCCTGCTGCGGTTTGATCCCGTCATCCAGCCCCTCGATCGTATAGACCTCGTGCCCGTCCAGCCCCAGCGTCTCCCGGTCTTCACCTTCGAGGAACTGCAGCGGCAGCACGCCCATCCCGATCAGGTTCGAGCGGTGGATGCGCTCGAAGGATACGGCGATCACCGCCTTCACCCCCAGCAGGTTGGTGCCCTTGGCGGCCCAATCGCGGCTCGAGCCGCTGCCGTATTCCTTGCCCGCGATCACGATCAGCGGCGTCCCGGCGGCCTTGTAGCGCATCGCCGCTTCGTAGATGCTGGTCTGTTCCCCCGACGGGAGATGCAGCGTTTCGCCGCCTTCCACCCCCGGCACCAGCAGGTTCTTCAAGCGGATATTACCGAAGGTGCCGCGCGTCATCACCCGGTCGTTGCCGCGCCGCGATCCGAACGAATTGAATTCCCGTGCTTTTACGCCGTGCTCCAGCAGGTAGTTCCCCGCCGGCCCATCCGCCGGTATCGCTCCGGCCGGTGAGATGTGGTCGGTCGTGATCGAATCCCCCAACAGTGCCAGAACGCGAGCCGCTCTGACCGGTTGGATCACCGGTGTTTCGGCATCTAATTCGGTAAAGAAGGGCGGTTCCTGGATATAGGTCGAGCTCGCCTGCCAGCCGTACAGCTCCCCACCCTCTCCGGAGATCGCGTTCCAGGTCTCGTTGCTGGTGAAGATATCGGCGTATTTTTCGACGAACATTTCTGGTCGCAATGCCTGGGCTAGGCTCGCCTGCACCTCACTCGTGCTGGGCCAGATATCGCGCAGGTAAACTGGAGTCCCGTCAGTGCTCTCGCCGAGCGGGTCATTCAGCAGGTCGATGTCTACCGTACCCGCCAGGGCGTAGGCCACGACCAGCGGCGGTGAAGCCAGGTAGTTCGCCCGCACGTACGGGTGCACGCGCCCTTCAAAGTTGCGGTTGCCCGAAAGCACGGCTGCCGCCACCAGTTCCCCGCCGGTGATGGCTTTCACCACCTCGCCCGGCAGCGGACCTGAGTTGCCGATGCAGGTCGTGCAGCCGTAGCCAACCACGTTGAAGCCCAGCGCGGCCAGTGGTTTCAGCAGTCCGGCTTGTGCCAGGTACGCGCTCACCACGCGCGAGCCCGGTGCCAGGCTGGTCTTCACATACGGTTTGACCGATAAGCCTTTCGCCAGCGCGTTCTCCGCCACCAAACCGGCCGCGATCATCACCGATGGGTTGGAGGTATTGGTGCAGCTGGTGATCGCGGCGATCACCACTGCCCCGTGACCCAGCTCCAGGCTGCCGCCATTGGTACCCATCCGCCCCCGGTTGCCCAGCTGCTCCTCGCTCAACCCAAAACCGCGTTCTGCCGTCGGAGCGCTCAGGTAGCCCTTGAAGGAGGCCTGCATCTCTGCCAGGTCGACCCGGTCTTGCGGGCGCTTTGGTCCTGCCAGGCTGGGTTTTACCGTACTCATGTCCAGCGCCAGCGTGTCGCTGTAGAGCGGGTCTGGCATCGCAGGGGTGCGGAACAGCCCCTGCTCCTTGCAGTAGCGTTCCACCAGCTCGACCACTTCGGCTGGGCGCCCGGTCGCCCGCAGGTAGCGCAGGGTCTCATCATCGACCGGGAAGTAGCCGATCGTCGCCCCGTACTCCGGGGCCATGTTGGCGATCGTCGCCCGGTCGGGTAGGCTCATCGCATCCAGCCCGGGACCGTAGAATTCAACGAATTTTTCTACCACTCCCCATGCGCGCAGCATCTGCGTGACCGTGAGGGTCAGGTCAGTGGCAGTGACCCCGTCGTTCAGTTTTCCATACAGCTTGAAACCGATCACATCCGGGGTGACGAGGTCGATCGCCTGCCCCAGCATAGCCGCCTCCGCTTCGATCCCGCCGACACCCCAGCCGACCACGCCCAGCCCGTTGATCATCGTGGTATGGGAATCGGTCCCCACCAGCGTGTCCGGATAAGCGAGCCACTCCCCGCCGTTCTCAACCGCCCGCACGACCGGTGCTAAGTACTCCAGGTTCACCTGGTGCACGATCCCGGTTGCAGGCGGCACCACCCGGAAGTTATCGAAAGCCCCCTGTCCCCAATGCAGGAACTCGTAGCGTTCTTTGTTGCGCTGGAACTCGAGTTCGGCGTTCCTCACGAGCGCATCCGGGCTGTCGAAGAAATCCACCTGCACCGAATGGTCAATGACCAGGTCTACCGGTACCAAGGGGTTGATTAACTTCGGGTCACCCCCCAGGCGGGCCATTGCCGAGCGCATCGCCGCCAGGTCGACCACTGCCGGCACGCCGGTGAAGTCCTGCATGATCACCCGGGCCGGTTTGAAGGGCATCCCCGGGCGTTCGGTGGGGTTCGGCGACCAACCCGCCAGCTGGATCACGTCCTCTTTCGTGATCTCTCTTCCATCGCACTGGCGCAGGAGGGCTTCCAGCAGCACCCGGATCGAGTACGGCAAACGCGCCAGTGTTGTCAACCCAGTTTCTTCCAGCCGTTTCAGACGGTAGATCGTGTAAGTCCGCTGGTTGGCTTTTAATGTGCCGCGGGCGGAAAATATATCGTTGCTCATCCCAACTCCTTCGTTCTTGCTTGATTCAGTGTGCGCGATTGTATCAAATTATTTGCTCAAGCTGTCCTGCTATATGGTGCTAGCGACGGGTGATGGCATCCGCCATTCGCGCTACCCGGCTCATTTGTGTCACATCGTGGACCCGGATGATGTCTGCCCCGTTGGCAATACCGATTGCTACCGCGGCTGCCGTCCCCTCCAGCCGCTCATCTGGCGGCAGGTCAAGCGTGTAGCCGATGAAGGATTTGCGCGAGGGTCCCAGCAAGATCGGGTAGCCCAGCGCCCGGAATTCACCCAGCCGGGCGACCAGTGCCAGGTTTTGTGCGACCGTTTTACCGAACCCAATGCCTGGGTCGAGGATAATCCGGTCTTCCTGCACTCCTGCTTCTTGCGCAATCGCGACGCTTTCCATCAGCTCGCGTTTGATATCGGCGATCAAATCGTCATACGGTACGCCGACATACCTGCCGCCCAGGCTGGCCCTAATTTCCGCGTTTGCCCATGAGCTGCGGTTGTGCATCAGGATTACGGGCACCTTGTGACGGGCTGCCACAAAAGCCAAATCTGGATCGACTTTAAACCCCCAGACGTCATTGATGATCTGCGCACCGGCACCCAGAGCGGCTTCTGCGACCTCAGCTTTATACGTGTCGACTGAGATTATCACATCCATTTCGGCTGAAACCGCCTGGATGATCGGGATCAGCCGTTCGATCTCCTGCTCTGCGGGGACTGGTTGGGCGCCTGGTCGGGTCGATTCTGCGCCGATATCCAGGATGTCGACACCTGCTTTGACGTAGGCATTGGCCTGCGCCAGCGCCCGTTCAAGTAGCGCAGCCCCTTGATCCTCTGCCGTCAGCAGTCCATCACCTGAGAAGCTGTCCGGGGTGATGTTGAGGATGCCCATGATATAGGTGCGCTTTCCCCACTCGAAGATCTTATCGTTGAGAGTTAATTTATCGTATAGCATAGAGACACAAAGGCATCCACAATCTGAGTGGATGCATTGTCCTAAGTGTTGGAAAGTTCGTACCGCTAATTACCCGGCTGTGGCTGTATCACCCGGTACTTACGGATCAGCTTCCCCGTTCCCTGTCGGTTGTCAAGCGACGATGGTCAGCGGCCGGTTCAGCCAGGCTTCAGCTTCATCCATACCGGCGAACAAGGCGAATTCAACACCGCCGGGGGCTGTGGTCAACCCGCCGATTTTTCGCATCGCTTTGGTGACTTTTTCATTGGTGGCGACGATTGCCAGCCGGATATTGCGTACACTGGGGTCGGTGTTGACTTCGACCGCGTATTCCACCGCTTCTTCCGATATGTCGTCCAGCTGCCGCAGGTCATACAAGTTGCGGGTGAGCCGGTCCGAGTCCAGCAGATGATCGAGGGCGAACGCGCGCCAGTGTTCCATTGTGGTTTGGCTGGTATCTTTGAAAGTAAAGTGCATGCCGCCGTCTGGTCGCCGGACTACCGTGTAGCCGATATTCGGATCCGCCTGCCAATTAAGGGGTTTTATCTTTTCTTCCGCCATTTCCTGCCTCCGCTGTCTCTCTTAGGCGTTCTAGCTATCCTTCCTGCATAGATGCTCGCCGGTCGAATAAAATGAATTGTTCGCTGCCCCCAAGGGATTTCCAAGACGTCCTGTTGTCCTCTAGCTATATTCTAACGCAAAAGTTGCCTTCTGCTGCATCTTGGCCGATGGTTATTTCAATACACTTATTATGTCCCGTTTATGAAGAATGGTTTAATTCCCTGCTGGTCAGTTTCAGCAAGCAGCTCGCTAACAGTTTTATTGAAACCTGGGTGTCTGAGATCCGGAGCGAGGTCGGCTAACGGGCGCAGGACAAAAGCCCGGCCTCTCATGCGCGGGTGCGGGATGGTGAGTGTGGCAGTCTCGATAACGATCTGGTCATAAAACAGCAGATCCAGATCGATTACGCGCGGCCCATTGGTGAAGTTCTCTTCCCTTCCCAGATTCCTTTCGATTGTTTTGAGCTGCCGCATTAGGTCGTTTGGTGAGAGGCCCGTTTCCCCACCAACAACTTGGTTGAGGAAGTCCCGCTGGTCATAAAAGCCCCACGGTTCGGTCTCGTATATGGGTGATCGCTCCGTGACCGTTACGAACTCCGCTAACGCTTCAATCGCAAGCTCGAAATGAGCTGCACGGTCACCCACGTTGCTGCCCAGGGCAATATATACCTGGTGAAATTCAGGTTCCATCTCTAGGTGAGTACTCCAAAACCTATCGCTTATACGCGCTCGATGATCGTTGCGGTCGCCATTCCATGCCCGATGCACATCGTCTGCAGGCCGTACTTTCCATTCGTGCGGGCAAGCTCATGCACCAGTTTGGTCATCAAGACCGCACCGGTCGCACCCAGTGGGTGGCCTAATGCGATCGCACCGCCGTTCGGGTTGACCCGTTCCATATCGGGCGCGAGTTCTTTAGCCCAGGCCAGGACAACTGAAGCAAAGGCTTCATTGATCTCGATTACATCCATATCTGAAAGGTGGAGTCCAGCCCGTTTTAGGACCTGGCGGGTCGCCGGTATGGGTCCATCCAGCATGAGCACCGGGTCGGAGCCGACGACTTTACGAGCTGCAATCCTCGCCATCGGAGTCAGGTTGTACCTTCCCACTGCTTTCGCCGAGGCCAGTACGAGCGCCGCAGCACCGTCGCTGATCTGGCTCGCATTTCCGGCCGTGATCACGCCATCGGGCTTGAAGACCGGCTTCAGCGTGGCCATCTTTTCCCTGTCCGGCGGCATGCGTACGCCCTCATCAATCGTATAAGTACCTCCATCCGGTAGGGTAATGGGCATAATCTGGGAAGAAAAATGACCATTTTGTATCGCTTGCATCGCTTTCAGATGGCTGTTGTAGCTGAAGTCGTCAAGTGCTGACCTCGTTAAGCCCCATTTTTCTGCCATTAACTCAGCGCTTATGCCCTGGTGGACGAGTTCATAGGGGAAATCACCCGGCCATGTGCTGGGCCAATCGCTGCCGATCGGTTGGTGTGACATCATTTCGACCCCGCCCGCGATGACGATCTGCATGTCACCGGCTAAGATCGCTTGAGCGCCAAAATGGACCGCCTGCTGCCCGGAACCGCACATACGGTTGAGGGTGACCCCAGGCACAGTCACCGGGAAGCCGGCTTTTAATACACCCAGGCGGGCGATATTTGCACCTTGATCGCCGATTGGGGTCACGCAGCCCCAGATTACGTCTTCAACCAGCCCGGCCGGGAGATGGGCTTGCTCCAACGCAGCCTGCAGCACATTCGCAGTCAGATCTACCGGTGCGATGTGGGCTAACTTCCCATCCGCTTTCCCGATACCTACCGGGCTGCGGACAGCCGAGATGATGAATGCTTCAGGCATGCTCTAAGCATACCACGAAGCGCCTGTATGCGCACTTAGATGGTTGGTCCTCGACCTGCGTTTGTCATTTTTTCGGCAAGCGTATACAATAGCTTGCATAGCGATCTCGAGATTAATCTCACAGCAACGGAGCGAGACATGCCAGAAGCCACTTTTTATTTCCCAAGCAAATTCTTGTTTGGTGCGGCAACAGCATCCCATCAGGTGGAAGGGAACAACACGAATAACAATTGGTGGGCTTGGGAGGCTGAATCCGGTCGTATTCTTAATGGTGATAAATCTGGCTTGGCGTGTGATTGGTGGGGTGGGCGCTGGAAAGAGGATTTCGACCGTGCCGCCGATGCCGGCCAGAACGCCCACCGGCTGTCGATCGAATGGAGCCGGGTCCAGCCCACACCAGATCAGTGGGAGATGGGCGCTCTCGACCACTACCGTGAGATGGTCCGCGGGCTGCTTGAGCGGGATATGCTGCCGATGGTGACTCTGCATCATTTTAGCGATCCATTGTGGTTCAGCGAAATGGGTGGTTGGGAGCATCCCGACGCCGGCGATTATTTCTCAAAATATGTGTCCAAAGTCGTTGAGGTCCTGCAGGAGTATGTGTCTCTTTGGGTAACCATTAACGAACCGAATGTCTTGGTTGTTGGTGCATATATTTTTGGCGATTTTCCGCCCGGAAAGCGTGATTTCCGTACTGCCCAGCGAGTGATGTACAACCTGGTCCAGGCCCATGCGTCTGCATACCATGTCATCCACCAGCTGCAGCCTAGCGCACGCGTCGGGGTCGCGCTGAATTACCGGCCTTTCCAACCCGCACGCAGCTGGTCTCCGCTGGACCGGGGCATGGCTGGATTATTATCCAACCTGTTTAATGAGTTTTTCCCGCGTGCATTTACCACCGGCAAGCTGCACTATCCATTTACCCGGAAACGGATCGCCGCCGCGGCAAACACGCAGGATTACTTGGGGATCAATTACTTCTGCGGTGAGGATGTTGCGTTCAATTTGCTGCGGGGCAATGACCTCTTCACCCGCCGGTTTTACTCTCCCGAAGCTGAGTTGAGTGAAACCGGGATGATCGCCAACATGCCCCAAGGATTATTCGACGGGATTGAAGTGGGCAAAGCGTTTCAATCTGCCGCTGTTCATCACAGAGAACGGCGTCGAAGATTCCGCTGACCGCTTGCGGCCGCGTTACTTGGCCCAGCATCTGCACCAGGTTTGGCGGGCGGTCAACTTCAACTATCCCATCGAGGGCTATTTTCACTGGACGCTGGTCGATAATTTTGAATGGGAGCGCGGTTGGACCCAGCGGTTTGGTTTATGGGAATTAGATGTTGAAACGCAAGCCCGCCGTAAACGCCCTAGTGCAGACTTGTACCAGTCGATTTGCCGCACGAAAGGCATCTCATCGCAGGCGGTTGCTGAATACGCCCCCGACCTGCTCCCGCTGATGTACCCCGGGTAGGGGTAAAGAATACTGACTGGGGGTATAGATTCTTCCCTGTTAGGTGAGCTTTTACGCAACGCTGAAAGCATCCCATGGTATAATCTCGCTCGCTAAAAACAGTAAATAGTAGTTCATTGGAGAGGTCGCATAGTCTGGCCTAGTGCGCGCGCCTGGAGAGCGCGTTTACCGTAAGGTAACGTGGGTTCGAATCCCACCCTCTCCGCCTAAGTTACAGCCCCCATAATGGGTCGTGGCAACCGTCCACCCCCACTATGGGGGTTTGGTGTTTTTGCCTAATCAGTTGTTAATCGGATGTCGCGTGCGCCAGAATATCTTCGGGAGACAGTTTCAAGTTGGCCAGATGCACTTTCAAGCTGGTAAACCAATCCTGTTCAGGATATCGAGATCCTGGTTAATTGCTCACTGAGAAGTTATCAAACCGGACATCGTAAGCCGATTGCTCATAGTATGGGAAGACCACAACCCCAACCCGAGTTGAACCAGTCAGGCTGTCATCAGACCACGTGCCCAAGGCAGTGCCGTTTATTTCAACAGCGAATTGTATGCCATTGCGGGTGATTTTTAGATGGTTGGTGGCTGTACCTTCATTGATAGCGGTGTAGAGGTATAAGGCACAATCTCGGTCCAGCCGCTTGAATCTTTGCGCCAAACAATGACATCTCTGTAATCGGTATCTATTTCTACGGTGTAGAATCGACTGTAGTCCGCAAGCAGGCCAAACATGATCCCATAGCTGCCTCCAGGTGAGCTAGCCCAACGGGCATCTACTTCAACCACGTAGTTTTCGCGACTGCATGTCGGTGCCGCATAGTAATAGGTATAGCCTATCTCGTAGGGGGCAACGCGATACTCACCGTTCACGTACTCAGTCCGTTCGAATTCATCATCCACCACCTCCCATCCGCTGGCAGGGTTGCTGAAATCATCGAAGAAATCGGGACAGTAATTATTAAATATGCAGGGGATGGACACTTGAAAAGTCTCTGGATTAGCGGGATCGTATTCATAAGCTCCAATGTCACAAAGTGCGCTGCCATCTCCATTTCCATCGATATCTCTGGGTGAGCCTCTTTGGTCAAGAGATATCGTGCTGCCCTCATGGTCTGTACATCCAGCTGGATTACCAGCATCGATGGCCGGACCGTTTGGCAATAATGCGTAGTAAGCTGGCGAACCCATGGATGATGGCAACAATCCCGGATATGAGTTCACTAAATCGCCTGTACCTGACGTAAATGCGCACTCTGAATTGTCTCCAATTAGGTTGTAACCATGACTGGTGAATCCGCCACGACAATCCGGTCCGAAATCGCCTAAATTCCCGGCAATTATCGTGTTCTGCAGCGTTACAGAACCGTCTTCTTCGTTCCGGATACCGCCTCCGCCCATCGTTCCTACTGCGTTACCACTTATCGTGGTGCTGTTGAGTGAAACTGTTCCTCCAAGGTTATTGATGCCGCCTCCGCCGTCGGCGTAATTGTTATGCAGGGTGCTGTTGTTGATATTTAATGTTCCCCAGTAGCTGAATATGCCGCCACCAGAGCTGAATATGCCACCACCAGAGTTTGCCACATTATTGCCGATGCTGGTCTGGTTTAATGTCAGCGAACCTCCGCTTTGGATAAAAACACCGCCCCCCTCATTTGATGCGGTGTTGCTAATTACCGAGCAGTTATCGAGCGTCAAGGTTCCATTAGTGAATATTCCACCCCCACCACTGGCGGAGCCGTGTTGTATGGTAAAGTGATCAATTGATGAATCACATCACTGTTTAGCAGTATGCCTCGTCGAGAATTCTCTCCATCGATGATAGAGACATTGTCTTGCGTGCTGAAGGTTTCGTCCCATCCGCCGGAAATATTGACATCTTTGTCAATTAACACAATTTCGCTGGTTGTCCCAGTATATATGCCAGCAGCTACATAGATTATATCTGTAGGGCTGGCGTTGCCGATGGCTCCATTGATAGTAGCGCAAGGTTCAATCGCACTATCGCATGAGTTGCTGTCACTCCCCTCAGGCGCTACATACCAGGGACCGGCAGCATGGACCAATTCGGGTGATCCGGATAGGAAGAATGAGCACATCAGGACTAAGGAAAAGGCAATAATAACTGTACCAATGATGATTATGCGACGTTCGATGTTCATTGAGAAGTCCCTCCAATGTGAATAGATAGACACCGACTGCTCGTCAGCGGGTTACTCATTCATTAAAAAGAAAAAAGCCTGCGCCGGTGATGTTCGCTGTAGTGGTTTGACTTCAATTCAGTATATAGATTTCACAACCGGAAGTCAATATCCGTTGGTCTTGCAGCGCACCATTTAACCCATCGAACGCTACCAACAATGAGCAAGCAGGTTATTATTATTCATCCCTTTAACACTGGAAGCTGGAACCTAGCTTCGCCACTATGGCTACTCGCGCCTTGTAAAAGAAAAAAGTCAGCAGTAACCTGTTTTCATCAGTCCATAGGGATGGATTATGACGTTTTTGCTGTAGAATAATGTCAGATATTCTGGCAATGAAGTCGAATATACTGTTGGCAGTATGCTATTAAATTACAAACAGCGTAGCTTCTTTCATAGGTTGGCTATGTTCAACTCGGATTGATGTGGTGGTGCAATATACCGAAGTTTAGGTTTTCCCCTCTCTGTCACATTAATCCAGAATCGTTAAACGGCACACCAAAAACACTTCAGGAGGCTTTTATTTACAACATTTGACAGTAGCTCTGAAAATGGCAAGACCCCGAGTACTCCAAACCACAATCCAAGGAGGTAATATTTGGCAAATGAAATATCGAGCAGGCTATAGATAATCAATAATCGACAGATTTCCTTTAGTTGGTCAAGCCCCCATATTGATACAGGAGAAAATCATGAAAGGAAAAAGAATCTATCTGAGCGTTTGTGTTTTGGGGCTGTTGTTGGCTTTGACCCTCGGGCCAGGCCTGGCACAGGAGCCAGCGGAGCGGGAGGAGCCGCAGGGGGCGCTGGCCGTCGAAGCGGTGGTTTCCAGCAAGTTCACCTACCAGGGCATGCTGCGCGAGGATGGTACCCCGGTCACCGGTACTCGGGACATGGTTTTTCATCTCTTTTCCGACGACGCCTGCACCACTTTTATTGGCGGCGAAATCTCGATACCGGGCGTGCAAGTAAGCGAGAGCCTCTTTAGCGTCGAACTGCCGGTATCCCCCAATGACTTGAACGGGCAAGGGCTATGGCTGGGGATCCAGATCGAGGGCGTAACTGTCGGGTGCCAGGAAATCCTGCCCATCCCCTACGCTTTTAGCTTACGGCCAGGGGCAAAGATCATTGGTGAGCAAACGAACTGGGATGCCATCCACGCCGAGAACACGGCCGCCGTGGGCGAATCATACGGCGTTTACGCCCGGAGCTACGCGACCTCAGGTAGAGGGGTGTACGGCTATGCCATTGCTGACAGTGGACAGGCATTTGGTGTCTTTGGCCGGAGCAATTCCTCTGACGGAGCCGGTGTGTATGCGCGCGGCTACGACGCAGGAGCAGACCTCATCCTGGGCGGGAATGCCGATACAACATATGGGGACGATGGCCGGATCGTCTCTGACCCCAACTATGCCAGCAGTGATATCCATCTGATCACCAACGACGGTATCCGCATTGACCTGGACGAAGACAGTGACGGTGAAGACGCAGATTTCGAGATCCGCAACAGAGACAACACGCTCATATTTAACGTGGATGAAAGCGGCGCTGTTACTTTTGGCGGTACAGGCATCGCTGCCTTCCCCCGCCCGGCCTATGACTCGGGCTGGGTGTCCCTTGGTCAGGGAGCCACAGTGAATTGTACCCACAACCTCGCTGGGAATACGGACAACTATGTGGTTGATCTTACCTGTCAGAGGTCTGGAGGTTCGGGCGTCAACAACTGGGGAGTAGGCGGCGACGCAAACGGGACTGAATACTATGGCGCTTGGTGGAGCAACCTGACCATTTCAGCCATCACAATTCATCGCTGGGATGCTGACACGGATTGTCCCAACGTCCGGATCCGCATCTGGGTCTACTCGTAGCGGGGTAAGGATCAGCGATGAACACGCAAAAGCGAATAACCCTTGCCCTGGTACTGCTCGGCGGTCTGCTCCTCGCCAGTGTCGTCCTGGCTGCACCGACTGCTCCCACCCTGGATCGTTACGTCATCGGCGGCGGGGGTGGTCTTACAGAGGTTGGCATCTACACACTGGAGGGCACCATCGGCCAGGCGCTGGTGGGTGCAAATAGCACCGCTCCCTTTGATCTTTGTTCTGGTTTCTGGTGCGGCCTGGATGTGGATTATACCCCCTTCTCATACTACATCTCTCTGCCCCTGGTACTACGTCAGTCCCCATAAGGAGTGATACTACTGACACCAACTACATTCTCATGATGATCTTGAGACCACCACTCCCACCAGTACTACGCCCTTGGGTGATTCACATCATACCGCAAGGGCGTTTTTTGGATTAATGTGGGAACGCACCATATCCGCTTGGGGAATTCCTTTCAATAATTACACACGCGTGCCGATCAACTATCTACCAGTCGTAATTGCCCGGATAATTAATGCCACCGCAATCAGCAAGGAGATCCCGTAGACCAGCATCACCTGCCGGCGTTCTTCACCGCGGGTGTAGAGGTACAACCCGGGGATAACCAGGGCAGCGATGACCCCATATAGGAAATGCAAAGTTCGTTCTGGGCGCGCGCCTCCCAACCAGAGGATTACTCCCAAAGCACCTTGGGCCAAGAATAGGATTTCTCCGATCGTAAGCGCCCCCCAATAGTTGCTGCTGATCCCTTCTTTGCGGAAGAACCTGAATAACCCCCACACCGCCAGGATGATAAAGTAATACATAACGGTATTCGCCAATGCGCCGTGGATTTGAGTTAGCGACATTAGGACCTCCTCGCCTCATCTATGCTAATATCGAGAGATATTACCATATTTGGGTACGTAAGATTGCGGGTGATGCCTTGATCACCCCTTTGGGCATTTGAAAATCATACTGCGGTTCACGGAACGAGGTAAGACAATAAAATCGCTTTTTGGTAAACTTCATCCAAATTCAAGTGATATTATCGAGTAACATTTTTTACAACAGGAGCGGCTACTATGGCAGACAAGCCAGGTGATGAGGCAGTCGAGAAGAGTTCGATTAACCGGCGTGAATTCCTTAACTATGCCTGGTTGGCTTCGTTGGGTTTTCTGACAGTCAGCATGGGCGGTGCGGTGTTTTTATTTGCGATGCCGCGCTTCAAGGAAGGCGAGTTTGGGGGAACAATCACGGTTGGTTCGGTATCCGATTTGCCATCTGTTGCAGGGCCTCCGGACAATTATCCTAAGACGAAATTCTGGTTATCCTATACGGAAGATGGCGTCTCAGCGTTGTATAAGGTATGTACACACCTGGGGTGCTTGTACAACTGGAACAACCAAGAAGGGAAGTTTATCTGCCCCTGCCATGGCTCTCAGTTTGATGAGGATGGTGAATATCTTGCCGGTCCAGCCCCGCGCGCGCTCGACCAATTCGTAGTCCAGTATGTAGATCCAGCGACTGGGGATGTAGTAGCTGAAAACTCTGACGGCCAACCGCTGCCTGTTCCCGACAATCCCAATTTAATTATACAAGTAAACACCGGTGTTAAGATTCCAGGTGAACCACATGCTTAGAGGCATGATTACCACGCATGTTGCTCCGGGGAGGTTTGATGAATAAGTCCCTCGATTTCAAGGATTACCGCAAACGAATAGGCGAGGCAGTTGATAATCGGGTGCGGATTATAACTGCCGGTATGAATATCAAAGAATTACGCGCGGTTTTACGTGGTGATCCTCCAACAGAGAAACCCAATCCCCGCTACCGGGTGCATACGACCAGCTTCTTATTCCATATCCGCCCCCGTTACTATGAGCAGGCATCAACGATCTTTTCGCACACATTCCGGCTGGGCTTTTTCACGGTGTTCTTTATGTTCGTCGAGCTGCTCACGGGTTTAATTTTGATGGTTTACTATACTCCATCACCTGCTGAGGCATACAGCTCGATCCTGAATTTGTCAAGTAATGTCCCCTATGGCAAACTGTTGCGAGATGTGCACCGGCTAGGTGCCGAGGCGATGGTCGTATTCACCGCCCTGCACATGCTGCGTACGTATTTGACCGGCTCCTATAAGAAAGAGCGCTCGTTCACCTGGTTGACCGGTGTGGTTCTTCTGGGTATTACACTTTTCCTGTCTTTCAGTGGTTATCTACTCCCGTGGGACCAGTTAGCTTACTGGGCGGTCACCATCGGTACCAGTATGGCTGAAGCGGCACCACTCTTTGGCGAGCAGGTCAACTTGCTGCTGCGCGGCGCGCCAGATATTGCTGCCGGAGGCTTGCTGCGGTTTTACTTATTGCACGTTGTTCTGCTGCCCTTAGCCGCGATCTTGGTGATCAGCATCCATTATTATAAGGTCTCGCGGGAACATGGCATTTCACTGCCAGCGAAATATGTCGAGGGGAATGTCTCTCCTGCCGCCAAGAAAGAGGCTAAACGGCGCGTCGATTTCATTCCCGATTTGCTGACCTCTGAAATCTTCTGGGTAAGTTTAGGGATACTGGTAATTGTACTAGGTGTGACAGTCTTCGGTTACAGCGCCCCCCTGGAGAATATCGCCAACCCCCAACAGACACCCTTGGACACCGAGGCACCGTGGTATTTTTGGTGGCTGCAAGGTATGCTTAAACTCGGCGACAAGACACTGATGGGAATAATTATCCCAACCGTGATCGTTTTGCTGCTCTTTGGGATACCCTACATCGATCGCAACCCGTATCGCAGCCTATACAAACGGCCTGTAGCTATCGGCATTGGGCTGTTGGCAGTTATCGCGCTGGTCGTCTTGAGCTACATGGGCTTGCCTCTATACAATATACAGACCCCTGCAGCGACACGCATCATACAGGACCTCGCCCCGGAAGAGGGCGTTGGACCCTTGCGGGAGGTCCCCTTTGATCAGCTGGAATCCGGTATTTATATCACCGGTGCAGAAGTGCAGCGCGATATCTGCCCCAATCTTACCTTTGGCTGCCCTGATCTTTCGGAAGTTTTCGGGGATTTTTCTGACCGCATATACTATGCTGCGACGGCTGACGGATTACCCGACTATGAGCAGCTGCCAAATGGTGAAGGGGTGATGACGGTAGCAGATTGGCAGGATGATCTAAAAAAGGTAACCATGCGCATCTCCTGGGATGATCCTAATACTGCCGTACCGAAGTCTTATGAAAAGCATTATTTCTTGCATAAGGACCGCGTCAATGAATAAGTTGAGTTTGGGATTTGGAGGGTTTTAGCTAAAATGAGCCGCATTCAGATTGAAATTTTTCTCGGTGCAGTCATGATTCTAGTCAGCGGGTTGCTGGTTATTAATTATGGCTTGAACGAAGAAGATCGTATGGCCACCTTCGAATCAGGACAGCGAGCCCAAGCAATTGAGGTCGGAGCGGAATTATTTGAGATCAACTGCAGCGGCTGTCACGGCCCGCAGGGCGAAGGGGTTCCCGGGCTTTGCCCACCGCTCAATGACCGCTATTTCTTTGATCAGCGGTTGGAGGATGTGAAGTGGAGTGGTTCCTTAGATGATTATATTGTCTCCACTGTTTCTACCGGGCGGCTTAACTCCACCCGGCCTGAGCTGTATTCAGGTGGTGGTGTCCCAGCTATGCCTACCTGGTCGGATGCTTACGGCGGACCGTTAAGGGAGGATCAAATCCGAAATATTGCCCAATTCGTCATGAATTGGGAGACTTCTGCACCGGATCGCACCCAGGCAGTAGCCCCCAGTGGTCCCGGTGTCGGCACGGATATCACAGTCGTACTTCCGGAAGGCGATCCAGTGGTTGGGGAAGCATTAGCCAATTCTCAAGGTTGTGTTGGTTGCCACATCAGCACGAATACTGGTCCCGGGTGGCTGCCAACTGAAGGCGAACCAGGGATCGGTTCCCGTGCAGAGACACGCCTTAGTGACCCACTATATACCGGCAGCGCTTCTTCGCCAGAGGGTTACTTGTTGGAATCAATTGTTCTACCCAATGCATATGTTGTTGACGGGTATGTGGAAAATATAATGCCAGGGAGCTATGGCGACATACTGACAGCTCAAGATGCCACGGATTTGATATCCTATATGCTCACCATTAAGTGAGGGAATAATGGCTTTATCTCTACGCTTTCCGAAACTATTGGTCATGTCAGTCGTGTTCTTGTTTGCCTCGGCTACCGGCATCCATATGGCTTCTGCTCAATCTGAAGACCCTATCCAAGTCGAATTTGGGGCAGCGTTATTCGCTGAGAATTGTGCTGTATGCCACGGGGAAGATGGTCAAGGGCGTGTAGGTGCAACGCTCGCAAAAGATTGGCCATCTATCAGACCGGACTTACATATGCGGGCAGTTATCGCCAATGGGGTGCCTGGATCCGCGATGCCGCCTTGGAGTCAGGTTAATGGCGGTCCTCTGGATGATGAAAAAATTGATGCACTTGGTTGTCTATATCTCTATCTTGGGAAACTGGCGGATCGCACTCTATTTCCGCTGCATCTACCCTAGCACCCCACTCAGGTATTACTCCTGTTCCGGGTGTCGAAGGGGATCCAAATAATGGTGCCTTGCTGTTCGAACGGAATTGTGCAGTCTGCCATGGGCAGGATGGAGAAGGAAGAATTGGCGCAACTTTAGCTAAGGATTGGTCTTCTATCCGCCCCGACCTGCGCATTCGCACCACGATCGCCGAAGGCATTGCTGGAACAGCTATGCCAGCCTGGAGCCAGGCATATGGCGGTCCGCTTGCAGCAGATGAAATTGAAGATTTGGTCGCTTATGTAGCCTCGTTGAAACCAACTCAGACCCAACCGGGAATGCCAACGCCAACACCCGAACCGGCCGCAAATCCTTTCCTCACCGGTTGGGGGGGTATAATTGTTTTGGTCGTCTTGTTTGCCCTGGTAGTCGCATTCGCGCTGTGGTTCCAATCACGAAAGAAGGATTAGGCTTACTAATTGTTTTAAGAAATGGAGCTGCCATATATTCACGGCAGCTTTTTTTATTCTCTGTGCAGCATATCCCAACCCTGGAGAAATAAGCTCAGTTGGGTGATCGTCAACCAAATTATGATGAAGGTAATAAACCAGGCCAGATAATTCAACCAAGTTGGGATTTGGTTGATGATTGTCCGCAGCCCGCTTTGGACTTCACGGATCGTGGACCGGTAGTCGCGCACCACATCTTCTGCTGCTTGAAGATCTCCGCTGATGTCGCCTGCATCGGCAGCAATTTGATTGAGGTCTACTCGTGTGGCGATCAAATTCTGGCGGGTTTTCTTTAAACCATCCTCTAGATCGGAGAACTTACCTGGCAGTTCGTCGATATTATCAGATATATCCCCCAGCGCGACGTGCAGCGGTACTTCTGGGTTATATTGGAGGGTGACGAAAGGTATCGCACTGACGACTTTCAAAACATTGTCAATGATTTTTGCACTTGCCTGTGCGGTCGTTAACGAATCTTGGGTTGCGCGGATCGTACTCGGCAGTTCATCTCTGAATAAGTCTTCGATCGATACAATCATGGGAGCCGTATCACTGAGTGTTTTCGAGAGCCCTTCCAAAGTCGATACCAAACCCTCTGCACTGGCCGAGGCCGAATTTAGCGATGACTGTGCAATCTCCAAGCCTTGGGCCGTGGTCTCCAGCGTGTCGCCAACAAGCTCTAATGCCGAAGTTATCCTGTGCATTGCCGGTGATTTCAATCTCCAAACCTGGACTAGAATCGCCAGGCTGATCAAGACGCTAATAGCGGCAAGAACCATTAAAGTGATCGAAAAGATTTTTCGTATGTTGGTGTTCATAGTTGTTCAACTCCAAGCCCAGTAGCATGATGTCAGAATTCTGAATGATTTTACCATTGCTGGTCTGCAATTTTCGTCAGTATCGATCCTGCCTCAATTGGCACAAAATCATGGTGGTACCGTAAATGAATATCCTCATTACCAACGATGATGGGGTGCGCGCCCCTGGTTTGCTTGCGCTTTGCCAACATATGGGTAACTTGGGTGAAGTGTATGTCCTTGCCCCAGACAAGAACTAGTCTGCTTCCGGCCATGTCAAAACGATGCATCGCCCATTGCGTGTGCGCGAAACGACATTAGCGGATGGATTCCCCGCGTTGACCACGGATGGAGCACCCTCTGATTGTGTTGCACTCGCGTTGTTAGGTCTGATCCCATTAGGGATTGACCTGCTTGTATCGGGAATCAACCCAACTGCCAATGTTGGTTTTGACGTCACCTACTCAGGAACAGTCACCGCCGCGATGGAAGCAGTGATATGGGGTATACCCGGGATAGCGGTATCGCTCGATTCTCCCGAGAACCATTTGGGATTGTTGGATTACTCTCAAGCAGCACAGGCTGCCGCAGGGATAGCAAGCTTTGTTGGGGATCATGGTTTGATGAAAGGGATTTTACTCAATGTGAACGTGCCTTACCGTGCTGCCGGGGAGATCAGAGGGACAAAAATCACTCGTCAGGGACTGCGTGTCTATCGGGATTTGCTGGTGCAACGCGCTGACCCGCGCGGTAAACCATATTACTGGATTGGAGGCGCCCCGCCGACTGGGGTTCCCGAAGATGGAACAGACATTGGTGCCCTTGCTGAAGGATACATATCGGTCACTCCGCTTCAGCTTGATCTGACCGCCTATCGTTCGATGGATAGCCTGCGAGGCTTAGCTCCGGATAACAGCTAATCTTTTGTATGAAGATGAGAATATGAACGTTTTATGAAATCACCTATAAACTCCCTTGACAAAATATTGTAATTACGTAAAATCAGCCCCGGATGTTAAAACCGGATTATTCGCATCAAATCGCTTATATACGAGTTGCCCAAGAGGATTATTATCCAACGGGCAATTTTTTTTATTTTTCCGTATCACAAACAGAGAGAATAGCTAGAAATCTTATCTGTGAAATGAAGAAAGAGCCTAACGGCTCTTTTTTTATGTGCCGATGTGTAGGATGAAAATGTTGTTAGAGACGAACCAAGAGTTATTGACAGCTCAAGGAGGGGTGAAGTGAAGCTCCCCGGTTTGATCGATATCCATGTGCATATGCGCGAGCCAGGTGCGCTTCACAAAGAGGACTGGCAGAGCGGAACCGCTGCCGCACTGTCTGGAGGTTTTACCCAGGTGCTGGCAATGCCGAACACCAACCCGCCTGTGATTTCGGGAGCTTCACTTTCCGAAACGCTGTCGATCGCAAACACAAAAGCGTATTGTGATTTCGCCCAATTTATCGGTGCGACCCCCGATAACGCGGTGCAGGTAGCCCCGATTGCCCAACAAACCGCCGGATTGAAATTGTATCTCGACCAGACGTATGGACCTTTACGCTTGGATGACATGCAGCTTTGGATGGAACAGCTCAAGCTATGGCCGAAAGACTGGCCGGTTGTTGCGCATGCTGAAAGCCGCTCAATGGCCGCGATCATCCTGCTGGCGGCGCTTTTTGATCGGCCAATTCACATCGCCCATGTGTCATTGAAAGAGGAAATTGCGATTATAAAACTCGCCAAGGAAAAAGGTCTCAAAGTAACCTGTGAGGTTTGCCCCCAGCATCTTTTTTTATCAAAAACCGATATCCCGTCTATCGGAGATGGTCGCAGTGAAGTGCGTCCTCGTTTAGCCACACTCGCTGACCAGCAGGCGCTTTGGCAGAATATCGAGGTAATAGATTGTATTGCTACAGACCATGCCCCGCATATGTTAGCTGAAAAGGATAGCGATAACCCACCACCTGGTTTCCCTGGCTTGGAGACAGCTTTACCTATCATGCTCCTTGCGGTTCACGATGGACGCCTGACAGTGGAACAGCTCGTCGAAAAAATGCATACTAATCCAAAGCACATTTTTAGCCTCCCCGAGCAGCAGGACACCTGGATTGATGTCGATTTGAACGACACTTGGGTCATTGATCCAACTGTATTTCACTCGCGCGCTGGCTGGAGCCCTTTCGCCGATTGGCAGGTCAAGGGACGTGTCACAAAGGTTGTCTTGCGTGGGCAGCAGGTGTTCAAGGATGGCCAACTGCTTGCTGCTCCAGGAAGCGGTAGAGATTTAAGAAGTATGAGTGTTCATAGAGGTTAATTATCTTAGGTTTGAAAATTTTCTGGAGGCGATATGAACAATTACTTACCCCCTAATCATATGAAAAATCCATACATACCTTTTGGCGACCAACAAAGTGCGCCGTTCTACGCTAAGGATATACTCTCCGTAAAACAATTCTCACGTGCTGACCTCGATTATATCTTCGGCGTCGCTCATGAAATGCGCGAGATGGTCACTAGGATTGGCACCTTCGATCTGCTCAAGGGCAAGATCCTAGCGAATCTCTTTTACGAGCCATCCACGCGTACATCGTCTTCATTTACATCTGCCATGGAAAGACTGGGCGGCAGTGTGATACCGATTAATGAAGTCACCTATTCTTCAGTATCGAAAGGGGAGTCCTTACCAGATACCGTGCGAACTCTTGAATGCTATGCGGATGTCATCGTCCTCCGGCACCCTGAAGTTGGCGCTTCGGTTACCGCAGCCAGATATGCTCGCAAACCAATCATAAACGCTGGTGATGGTGTTGGTGAGCATCCCACTCAGGCTTTACTCGATCTATTCACAATTCAAGAGGAGTTGGATGTCGTCGATGGTTTATCCGTAACTATGCTTGGTGATCTCAAATACGGTCGTACAGTTCATTCTCTTTCACGACTGCTTTCTTTGTACAATATACACCTGAATTATGTTTCACCAGATATACTGCGTATGCCATCAGAAATTATCGCCGAGTTGAATGAGAAGCACATCCCACAAAAAGAATACACCGATTTAAATGAAGTCATCGCCGACAGCGATGTATTATATGTCACCCGGGTTCAAAAAGAGCGCTTCGAGAATCTGGCTGAATATGAAGCAGTCAAGCAAGCCTATGTCATCGATTCCGAAACGATGGCTGTCGCAAAACAAAAGATGATCTTAATGCACCCCTTACCGCGCGTCGGAGAAATCAGCATGGAGGTAGATGATGACCCGCGTGCCGCTTATTTCCGCCAGATGGAGTACGGTCTCTACGTCCGTATGGCTTTGTTAGCGCTGGTCCTCGGCAAAGCTTGATTTCGAGGTATCTCCCTGTGAAACCTACTTTTTTTGATGCACTGGAAGCCCGCGCCAAGGAGATTGGCTCTTTACTCTGTATTGGTTTAGATCCTCATCCCGAGGATTTACCAGCTCACAATGCCCAAGCCGCGCTAGCCTACTGCCAGCGGATTATTGAGAGTACGGCAGATGTGGCGTTGAGCTACAAACCGAATGCTGCTTTCTTCGAACTGCACGGTGCCGAAGGGGTAGCTGCGCTTCAAGCGATGATTAAATCCATTCCTGAGGATATCCCGGTTATCCTCGATTCAAAACGGGGTGATATTGGCTCTACGTCGAAAGCATATGCACAAGCATCCTTCTATACTTTCGGCGCGGATTGCGTTACTGTCAATCCATATCTCGGTCAGGATGGGGTCGCTCCGTTTTTGCGCGATCCGGGCAAGGGGGTCTTTCTTCTGTGCAAAACCTCCAACCCGGGATCGGGCGATCTTCAAGATCGCGAGTTAGTTCCTCCCGCCAACGATCCTGCTCCAACGCAGATGAGAGTATTCGAATGGGTTGCCCAGCTTGCCCAGAAGTGGAATGAGCATGGTAATCTTGGTCTTGTTGTGGGTGGGACATATCCGGATGAATTACGTGCAGTCCGCGGGATTGCTCCAGAACTTTGGATATTGGTACCGGGGATCGGTACCCAAGGAGGGGATATATCGCAGGTGGTTCAGGCTGGGCTGCGTGCCGACGGTTTGGGATTGCTGATCAATGTCTCCCGGGGCATTGCACGAGCTCCGGACCCCCGTCGAGCCGCTCAGGAGATCAACGCGGAAATTCAGCATGCAGTGGCTCGCTTCACCGTAGATACTTACGACAAGCCAGCAGAACGTATCTTTCAATTATCTCCTGACCTGGCATTCATGGCGGATGAACTGCTCGCGGTTGGGTGTGTAAAATTCGGTGAGTTTACCCTAAAATCCGGCATACATTCACCAATCTACATCGATCTGAGACGGTTGGTTGGTTATCCAAACATTTTAGAGCGAGTCGCCAAACTCTATCTTCCACTAATCGATAAACTGACCTTCGATCGCTTAGGTGCTCTTCCTTACGCCGCTTTGCCGATTACATCTTTGATCAGCTTGCTTGGGAGATGGCCGATGATCTATCCACGTAAAGAGATCAAGGAATATGGAACGCGTGCGGATATCGAGGGCATCTTTCATCCAGGAGAAAAAGTGTTGGTCATTGATGATCTAGCTACGACGGGTGGCAGCAAATTTGAAGCGATAGATAAATTTTCTGCCGCTGGGCTGATCGTGTCAGATATTGTTGTCCTTATCGACCGCGAGTCAGGTGCGCTGGAAGACCTGGCGGCAGCTGGTTACCAGCTGCATGCCGTATATAAGCTGTCCGGTTTATTGGACTATTGGCAGTCAACAGGCAGTGTCCCTAAGGAAGATATCGACGCCGCGCGCCGCTTCCTACAGCAGAATCACTAGTGTAGATTCCGTGATGTTAACTTGAGATCGGGAATGTACAGTTTTACCCGTCCGCTTCTTTTCAAGCTTGATCCAGAACGTGCACATTCACTGACGATCAGCCTGCTGCGTATCGTGGGTGCAATTTCTCCACTCCGTAATTTGCTGCATCGTTATTATCGCGCCCCTCATAAACCTGTTCACGCATTTGGACTGGAATTCCCTAATCCGGTTGGTCTGGCGGCTGGATACGACAAAGACGGAACCGCATGGAAAGGTGCTGCTGCGTTAGGCTTTGGACACATCGAGTTGGGCACTGTAACACTCCATCCTCAACCAGGCAACCCTACTCCGCGTATATTCCGTTTGCCTGATGAGCACGCCCTTATCAATCGTATGGGTTTTCCCAGCCGAGGCGCTGATTTCGTCGCGGATCAGATCGCTGGTAACCGCCCACCCCGCCTGATTTTGGGCGTGAATTTAGGCAAGAACGCCTCGACACCCATCGAGACCGCGCTGGGGGATTACCTAGAATTGATGCGGGTATTTGCACCTAGGGCAGATTACTTGGTAATTAATGTCAGCTCACCAAACACGGTCGGCTTGCGGCGGCTGCAGGCGCGAACGGAATTAAATGCTTTGCTCAGTTCATTGGTGGAAGAGCGTGAGTTAATCTCAGCTCAGCTAGACCGTAATATTCCACTGCTGGTGAAATTAGCCCCGGATTTGTCGACTGCTGAATTGGACGATGCATTGGATGTGGTCCTTTCCAATCAACTAAATGGGGTCATCGCTACCAACACGACGATCGCCCGTCCGGGAGTCAAGTCCGCCCATGCTGACCAGGTGGGAGGTTTGAGTGGTGCCCCTCTTCACCTGATGAGCGTTCGGATGGTGGAACATATCAACAAAGTTACCGCCGGAAAACTACCCATTATCGGGGTTGGCGGGCTCATGAATGCTGATGATGCGAAAAATATGCTTGCTGCTGGTGCAGTTTTGGTCCAGCTCTATACGGGGTTGATTTATGGTGGTCCAGGACTCGTCAAATCCATCATCTCTTCACTATAATTTTCGGGCATCACAAATTTGATCCCCCAGCTTTCTACATCCAACTGCTCAACCGGTGAGGCATCGCTGATGATTTCAAACCACAGGTTGCCCGGTTTCAAAGGGTAGAGGGTATTATCCGGTAAGGAGAAATTAAACATCCCATACGGCGAATCATGCCTCCATGTGATGGGGTATACCTGTCCATCCCGCAATGCATAACCTTCTCCCGTGCCTTGGATTAGCTGTTCGATGATCTCGGTGTCGCTGGATTTATAGTAGTACTCGTGACGTACGAGCAGCACCAGGATATTATCTGCGGCTAACTGCTCACCGGTTAGACTGTCAGTGATTGTTTCATAGCGCGGTGCGACCCCCACACGGTCCGCACTTTCCTGGTTGCGTAAGTAGCGCTGGGTTTCCTGATCATACTCCCAAAAGTGGTATGAAACCGCTGAGTAGTCTATGAATAGTTTACTCGCCGCGTGACCGCCCTCCGGGATATCCGCTTCAAACCGTAAACCGCTGAGGTCAGGGCGCTCATTGTCGGTCTTTCTGTCAGCCAAATAGGCTGCGATCTGGGACGTATCGATAAATAGGTTGTTATAGGCCCCTGCTGGTCCGATCCTGCATAATGGTGGGCAGTTGTTCCCTCTTTCAACGATCAATCGGCGTTTCAGCTCTGGGGTGATCAAAAATTCTAGCACCGGATCATCTGCCCAACCGAATACGAAGATCGCATCATAAAGCCGCATAATGTGGCGGTCAAATAGGCGTGCCGAACGGATTGGCCCAACACGTTCAGCGTCTTCGCCATAGAATACCCCCACAAACCGCGACATGTTATCGCCGATATAATACTCATAAATATGGTCTGCCTTCGATAATCCCCACTGTGGGCGTACACTGCGCGGGAAGTTTGTTACCTTGATCACGATTGGGCGGCGCTCTAATATTTGCCGATCACCCACCGGGCTGCCTGTCAGGGGGTTGATACCTTCTGGGAAGTATATCGGTCCATAAGTCAGATTGTTTGCTTCTAGAGTTGCTGTTGGAGTTATGGCCGCGGTTGGGGTAGGGGAGGCGGCAAGGGTTGGATCGTTGGGGAGATAAGTTTCAGGTTTCGGTGTCGTCGTAGAAGACGGTTCGATAACTTGTTTCGATGGTATACCACCACTGGCTGCTCTCGATACGTCTGCAGCCAATATCCCAGAACACCCCCCCAGGAAAACGGATACTAGTGCGAAAAGATAGCTGTATTTCATCGATTCAGTTTGGTTACCGCTCTCATTGATACTGAAATCATACCCCAGCAGTCGCTCACCAATCCCGATAGATCTGTAAGCGACTGCGGTAGAGCCATTATTCTCGCAAATTACCTGCCCTGTGTGTAGTAGCTATGAGCCTCCTAGGGGATTCGGAATTCGAAGCGGTATGTCCCTTCATCATTGTCGGCATCAATTTCTACAGAAGACTGCCCGATCACTTGGAACCATGTTGTCCCTGGTTTAAAGGGGTAGTTCTCACCGTTCGGATAAGTGAGTGTGACGAGCGATTCAGGAGTTGGTCTGCTCCATTGGACCTCGTATACTTGACCATCTCTAAAAGCATATGCCGTACCATTTCCGTCGAGGTTGATTTCGACTATTTCGTTTTCGCCAGGTTGCTGTATGGGGTCATGTTCAACTTTGATGATGATGACATTCTCTGATCCGATTTGCTCGCCGGTATCACGATCCAGGAATGGTGCGTAAGCTTCCCCCTGTCCAGTGTCCTCTTGAGTGTCCTGATACCGCAGATAGCGGCCAGTTTCCGGGTCATACTCCCAACGTGTATAGGAACTGATCGAGTAGCGTACGCTGACCTGCCCACCCGGTTCGCCTCCTTCAGGCGGCTCGTGCTCGAATCTCATCCCCTCCAAGTCTTGACGAACGTTTTCGACATCCCGAGACTCAGCGTATTTACCGAGTTCGATTGTGTCTGCCACCAAGTAGTTATAGCTATTGGGATCAATCCGGCACATTGCTGGGCAGATATTGCTGCCTTCCATGATCAATTGGTTCCAATATTCTGCATTTAGCAGCCGGTTCAAGACCCGACTATCCGCTCCACCGAAGGCAAAGATCGATTTATACGCCCTGATGAGGGTGCCGTCTAATAAGCGCGCCGAACGGATCGGACCGACCTGTTCTGAGTTATTGGTGTAAAAAATCGCGTGCAGGCGTGTCAACCCGTTGTTTTGATAATAATCATATACGATATCTGCAAATGATATCGCCCATGCAGGGCGCTGGCCGCGTGGAAAAGTCTGAATTTTGATCGCTACTGGCCGGCGTTCAAGGTTCTGCACGTCGGAAACTTGCAGACCGGTTAATGGATTGACGTCCGTTGGAAAGTTTTCTGGGCCGTAATCTTGCGGGACCATCATCGCCGTGGGCGTTTGTGTGGGGGTAATAGTGCGAGTGGCAGTTGCCGTTAGCTCTTTCTTTGTTGCGGTTGGGATTAATCTTTGAGCTGCCCTGGTGGTGCTTGTAGCAGATGGCAGTACATCTTCCGCTGTTTTTCTCGTATTACAGGCGGATAAACTTAGCGAGATAACGATGAGTATTGGTACCCATTTCTTCATTTTTAGGCTCCTGGCGATGAATGTCTTCGCCGGTTTTTCGAAATGTGTTCGTTCCTTTATGATTAATGTGCTTGGAAAGCAGCACCTTTTTCGTAATCCGGTATCATACCTCGATTGTCAGTCTTTGCCAAATGACTTGCGCTTTTATTGATAACCCCTATAATCAGGGTTATGGACCACGCTTGGAACGGTCAAAAACTACGTTCGTCTGCAGTTAATTGGTCGGTGATCTTTGCAGTTGGCCTGTTGTTCGTCGGCTGGTTGCTTAATACGCCCACCGGGCTGCTGGGTAAAGCAGACGCTATCGGATATGCAGTTTGCCACCGCATCGAATCGCGTTCCTTCGCAATTGCTGACCGCCCTTTACCGTTATGTGCCCGTTGCACGGGGATGTATTTAGGGGCTGTAATAGGGTTACTGTATCAGAGTTTGACCACACCCAGGCGTACTGGCGCTCCAGTGAGAGCGACTTGGATACCACTCGCGTTGCTCGTACTCTTCTTCATCTTTGATGGGCTGAATTCGTTTATGCATATCATTCCAGGAGCTCCTACCTTATATGAACCTCAGAATTGGCCCCGGTTGTTAACAGGGACGGGAATGGGGATTGTTATTGCTGTGCTGCTTTATCCCGGTTTCAACCAATCCGTGTGGAGTAGGGTTGATCGGCGCCCAGCTGTGTCAAATTTATGGCGTTTGGTCGTGATAGCCTTGATCGCGCTTGGGGTTGATTTCTTGGTATTGACTGAGAACCCAATGTTTCTCTATCCGCTCGCGATCATAAGCTCACTTGGGGTGATCGCTATTCTAACGATGGTATATTGTATGGTTTGGTTGATGGTCTTAAAACGCGAAAATAGCTGCGGGAAAATCTCCGATCTCTCTCTACCGCTCTTGGCTGGTTTTGCCTTAGCGATCGTCCAGATCGGGGTATTAGATGCGGTCCGGTATTATTTTACGGCTACGTGGAGTGGTTTCCCTTTAACATAAATACAATGTGTTGAGCGTAACGAATTAAGTTATCATGTGTTAGAAATTTCAGGAGAAAAATATATGGATTCCATTGCGGGTATTTTTACTGCATTTGGTCTTTCTGCGAGTGCAGGTTTAAACGCTTATATTCCTTTACTGGTCATTGCATTACTGTCGCGCTTCACCAATCTAATCACGCTATCCGCTCCTTGGGATGCATTAGAGAACTGGTGGATCATTGGTTTACTGCTTTTCCTGACTCTCGTGGAATTCTTCGCGGATAAGTTTCCTGCTGTAAATCATGTCAATGACCTAATTCAAACCTTTGTTCGCCCCATTGCTGGAGCGCTCTTATTCGCAGCCAGCGCCAAAGTGCTCACCGATATCCACCCGTTGATCTCGATGGCCGCTGGGCTGTTGGTCGCAGGTGGAGTACATGCTACAAAATCTCTCGCTGTTCGACCTGTAGTTACCGCGACTACTGCGGGCGCTGGCAATGTGCCGGTAAGCATCTTGGAAGATATCGTCTCTACCGGAATTTCCATCTTATCAATTATGATCCCCATATTAATCGGTATAATGCTTATCCTATTTACATCCTGGATTATCTGGATAGTTTGGCGCCGATCAAATACACAAAAAACGGTATAAAGAAGTACGTTTACCCATATAGGAGACTCCCATGACTGATGAAATCTCAACTCAAATAGAAACCCCTTCGAATGCGACCAGTAATTTGGCAGTTATCAGTCTTGTTGCCGGAGTACTGGGGGTAACATTCTTCCCTCTGCTTGGCAGCATCGTGGCAGTGATCACCGGTCCGATGGCCAAGAAAGAGATTATCGAAAGCGGCGGCGAACTTTCAGGTGAGGGGATGGCGACCGCTGGTATGGTGCTGGGTTGGGTTGCCATCGCGTTGATGGTATTCGGATTATGTATTGGAGCGTTTATCGCCTTATCTCTATGCGGATTACTCGGATTATTCACCCAGGATGTCGTTCGTAATTTAAGTCAAATTCCACCCTTGGCTTTCTAAACCCATATCGACAAACTATATAAAAGGGAGTTGAACAATGTCACAAGAAGAAGATGTAATGAACATTCCAGAAGAAGAGCCTTATGAAGTGATTGATGTGGAACCAGAATCTGTAGTTGAAGTGGATGACTATGTCGTGGAAGATCTGCCCGTAGAGGAGAAGAAAAAAAGCAGCACGCCTTTGATAATTGCCTTGGTTATTTTAATCGTCATGTGCTGCTGCTGCGCCACAATTTCACTGATCTGGGGCGCGTGGGCTTTTGGTGACCAATTCGTGGGACTATCTTCGGTACCCCTCCTGCTCGCTATCTGAAGTCAGCCCAAACTGAGCGCGTCTGTTGCAATAAGTTATCAAACGTAGCACGAACACTCAAATTATTGGACAGCATTGCTAGGGTTAAGCAATGCTGTCTTGATTTCTCGTCTCCATTAAACCTGTGCCAACCCTTTTGCTGAAATATCCCTTCAGCTCAGCTAGTGCTTCCAGTGCTTGTCTTCGGTCAGCATTTGATAAGGGGAGGGCGTTAAACTCATCTTTATCCATGACGATTTGCTGCCCATTTGGGAAGACGATTAAATCGAGAGCCAAATCAACGTAGGAAAGTTCAGACCCAACGAATCGGACTGGTGAGCTAACATTGCAGTACCAGCCGCGCAGCGCATCGTTTTCGCGTTCATGGATCTCAAAAATATTGTACCAGCGATCTGTATAATAGGTTTCGACGAAACGGTCACCTTTCAATAAAGGCATTCCCTGCACGCTCATATCTTCTCGATCGAAATAAGCCTCAATTACGATCTTGTTTGGTGTCTTCTGGTAGATTTTTCCAGAATATTGCCAGGTGACTTCTTTTTGGAGATTCAATTTCAAAATGGTGATCGTTTGGTCTTCTTTCATCATGCACTATTGATCCATCCAGGATTAGAGTAGCTCTAATATTATCCCGGCCCTGAAAATCTTGCTGGCACCCGTTATCCTGAGATGGGTTCCATCATAATTCCATCAACCTATCCAATATTCCCAAGCAAGAGGAGGGCTCATCGCGATTTCGGGAATACTAGGAGATCTCCCTGCGGATCATAGGCTATCTTCGCAGATTCGCCGACTTGGGGGACATTCATCCCAGCCTGAACGCGAAATACCAGCAGTTCTCCACGGACATCGACTACAATCTTCCACGAACTCCCTTGGAACGATCTTTCAACAATATTGCCAGTAATTGTGTATTCGCTCTCATGGTTAAGATTAACGATATCAGGACGGATAAGCAAATCGACGGGGCCTTGTATATCCTGGATCACATGGAAAACACCGATGTCTGTCTTGATCTTGCTCTCGCCGTCTAGTTTTAGAGCCTCACCACTGAGGATATTGGACATTCCCAAAAAACGGGCCGCGAGAACAGAGATGGGTTGTCGGTAGATTTCTTGTGGTGTGCCGATCTGGATAATCTCACCCGAATTCATTAATACGACTCGGTCTGCAAGCGCGAACGCTTCTTCCTGGTCATGGGTGACATATATCGCAGTCTGTTTTGTTTTTCTGAGTATCCGATTGATGTCGAGGACAAGCCGCTCACGCAGAGAGCGGTCCAACGCTCCCAGTGGCTCATCCAGCATGAGCAGTTTTGGTTTCGGAGCCAGTGAACGTGCCAGTGCTACTCGCTGCTGTTCGCCACCTGACAATGTATTCACATCACGATCTTTAAAGTGCATCAGATCTACCAATTCCAGCACCTCGTTGATCCGCTTTTCACTGCCTAATTCTTTATCCTTAGAAAAATATAGTCCGAAGGCGATATTTTTATAGACGTTTAAGTGGGGGAAAAGGGCATAATCCTGAAACATTAAGCCAAACTCCCGTTTATGAGTAGGGATGTCATCCAGCTTCTGGTCATTCCAATAAACTGCGCCTTGTTCTGGATGCTCCAGCCCGGCGATTATGGACAAAAGTGTTGATTTTCCACACCCGCTAGGGCCGAGCAGCGCCAGGATTTCTCCTAAACTCACCTCAAACGAGATATTCACAACTGCTGGAGTCTGATCGTAATATTTTGTAATCGAATCTAATCGCAGACCATTCATCAGTGGGTTACTTGTATCGACAGAATCGTTTCTCGATCCCATGAAAAGTGGGTATTATGCAGCGTAGTAATCACTAGAATTCGCCAATATCAGCAATCCTGAAGCGTTCAATTGCCAGCATACCAAATGCGGTGATAAGCATAAGAATCGTGCTGAGCGCCATTGCCTGACCATAATTGAGGCTCCCCGGCTGAGATATCAGGCGGTAGATCATTAGAGGTACCGTTGGGTATTCTGGTCGGGCGAGAAGAGCTGTGGCTCCAAATTCACCCATGGATATCGTGAACGCAAAGGTTGCCGCAACGATGAGTGCCCGGCCTACTAACGGTAAATCAATTCTTATGAACACTTCACTAGGAGAAGCCCCCAACACGACTGCAGCATGCCTAATGCGCGGTTTGATGCTTTGAATTGAAGGCACCAGACTGCGTACTACGAAGGGGAATGCGACCAGGGTGTGCGCCAGCGGGATGAGCAGGGGCGAAGCTCGCAAGTTGAGCGGCGGCTTCCCTAAGGCAATTATAAAACCCAGACCCAAAGTAACTGCTGAGGTGCCCAATGGGAGCATAATCAATGGGTCAAGGATGTTACTAAATTTCCTGTTTGATTCTCGCGCCAGGTACCATGCAGCAGGTAGACCAAGGGCGATTGCCAGCAAGACGGTAATTGCGGCATAACTCAAAGACACCAATATTGCATTGATCGGCGGGACAAAGAATAATGAATCCCTCCGGTTTATGGCTAGCTCTCGATAGTATGCTGTCGTTATGGTGATATCACTGCCTGTACGACCTTGTTTGTTTGGAGCAAAGCTACTGAAAGAACGTACCGTGAGGGCAAAAATCGGGGCGATGAACAGGACACCCAGAACGGCAATAATCAAACCAGCATAAATTCTGCTTTTCCATGTGGTTAGACGCTTCTGAGTATATTTTACCGGACGCAGATTCAGCGGCCTCGTCACATGGCGGGTTAGTTGTGTGTAGAGGATCGTGAACCCTAAGGTGCATAGCAACTGGATAACTGATAAGGCGGCTGCGACGGGCAAATTAAACAGGCTGATCGTCTGGTTGTAGATTTCGACTTCGATTGTCGCGAAGCGTGGTCCACCTAAAATTAGGATCACGCCAAACGAGGTGAAATTAAAAATAAATACCAGCAACGCCGCAGCACTTATTGCTGGTGCTAATAACGGCAGGACAACTTTTTTCAACGTTTGCCACCTATTTGCCCCTAAAGTGTACGCAGCCTCTGAGACGCGCGGATCGATGTGCGACCAGTAATCACCGACCATCCGCAGGACAATCGTTGTGTTGTAAAACACATGTGCTAACAAGATCGCTCCCAATGAGTTGAGCACCCGGATGGGTGGCGTGCTGATATCGAAAATATTCATCAACATGAAGTTTATCCAGCCACTTGGTCCCAAGAGGGCATTAAATGCTGCCGCCACCACTACCGTGGGGAGCACGAAAGGGATTGCTGTTAAGGACATCAGCAGCTTCTTGCCTCTGAACCTATACCTGGCGACTAAATACGCTGCGGGCAGTCCGATACACAATGTCAACAGTGTGGATAGTGTTGCCTGGTAAAAAGTGAACTCCAGCACTTTCCGGAATCTCGCTGACGAGAAAATCACTCGAAAAGGTTCCGCGTAATCCGTGCCTGCTCTAGCGAAGCTCACTCTCATGATGCTTGCCAATGGGTAGAAATAGAACAGCAGTAAGAACAAGAGCGGCGCGATCCACAGTGCCATAACCTTGAAATTGATGCCCCGACCGTTCAAAAGCCAATCCCTATAATTAAGCGTATGAGATTAAATCGGTTGAGTTCAGCTTCCGTCACCGCAGTACCATTTCAGTCCAATCCTGGAGCCAGATTTCTCGCCTCTCGGCAATTGCATTCGGGTCAACCTCTGCCGTACTTTCAGCGATTGACGCAAAAGCGACGAACTGCTCGGGAAGCTGCGCCTCTTGGTTGACCGGGAATACGAACATCTGCATCGGCATATCCTCCTGGAAGCTCGGAGACAATACAAAATCGATAAACTTCTCTGCCAGTTCGCGATTTTGTGTTCCTTTCAAGATGCCGATGAACTCAATTTGACGGAAACAGCTTTCATTGTCTACGAGCACACCGCTCGGAGGTTCCGAAATTTTTACATCTGCAAATATCACCTCAGCAGGCGGGCTGGAGCCATACGAGATTACGATTGGGTGGGTACCGCCATGCACGCTGAATTCGTTATAGTATGCCGACTCCCAATCGTTGACAACCAACATGTCGTTATCCACTAATCCCTGCCAATAATCCAAATAGCTTTCCTCACCGAAGCGTCCGATAGTAGCCAGCATAAATGCCAATCCGGGTGATGATGTCGCTGGGTTTTGGACCACCAGTAAGCCGCGATATTCGGGCATGAGCAGGTCTTCCAGGCTTGTTGGCGGTGTTATCCCGGCTGAGCGGAAGAACACTTTATCATAATTGGGGCAGACATCACCGAAATCTACCGGCAGCGCCCGATTTTGAATGTCTAACTTGAATTCATCAGGAATAGCAGTAAGTAACGGGCTGTTATACGGATCGTAGATCCCTTCCGTAAGAGCTCTGCTCAGGAATGTGTTATCCACTCCAAAGAAGACATCCCCGAAGGGACTCTCTTTTGAGAGAATCACTTTATTTAGGGCTGTCCCCGTATCTCCGGCTTTGATAAACTGCACTTTTGCACCGTACTGCTCTTCGAATTGGGTGATAACATCCTCCGATATGGCAAATGAGTCGTGGGTTATTACCTTTAATTCTTTAGGGGATTCCTGGTCGGTTTGTATGCACGCTGCCAGGATCATCGACAGCGCCAGAATATGCAAAGATAATCGAGTAAACATCATTAACCTCTTACTTTCTTCTCCAGTAGATCGAACGGGCATGCACCTTTAGTCGTGTGATCCTGATGTCTGGGAAATACATAACAGTATTCCTCTACAGGTCTCGACTGAAGCCGATTCTTGATCTAGGATATTGCTTATACCGCGTGTCGAACCCAACTGAAGGTCTTCATTTTCGAGGGGGTAATGCAGTCCATCGGTCCTGATTCCGGTCGCGTCCCCACCAAGCGGAATAAGTGACACAATATCACCGCGGCTGCCGGTGATCTCATACTTTTTTCCTGGGCGGAGTACCCGGATCATTTGATCAGCTTCCACCAATCTCACATCAAGGTCTGCAAGATTTGAAGATGCCAACAGCAAAATGTTGGCAATTGATTGGTCCCAGCGGTAGCCCAAACCTCCGAACACGAAGATTTCATCTACGCCGCAGCTTTGCGCATGCAATACAGCCAACTCCAAATCAGTATTATCTTTATCTGCTGGGTGCTGAATTACTTTGCTGCCTTTGGACTGGAAGTATTGCAGATCTTCCCGTTCAATCGAGTCAAAATCGCCGATGATATAGTCTGGGACAAAACCTAATACCCGGCAGTATTCTGCCCCTCCATCTGCGGCAATGATTAGATCGTTGTCGGTGACGATATCCTTTGGGAAGGTTTGATCACCAAGGTCGCCATTTGCAAATATCACGGCTCTTCCATTTTTAGCCAAAATGAAACCCTCCATCTTTGCCAGAGGAGGGTTTGATCGATGATCGTTGCGATTCCTCCGCCGGCATTATCCGGGTCAGGTTCGCGGGTCGAGAACTAGTGGTTCTCCTCTCAGCCAGGCCACACCTGGCTCCCCGTGCATACTGGGATTTTGTTATTAAGAGTATAAAGTACTTTAGATGCTCGTGTCAAGCGACCAGTGTGCGGATGTAAGATGTCCTACTTGATGAGCTGGTTGATACAATCTGATACGCTTCATATTAAAAAACCGCCAGACGATGTCGATGTTCCATCAGTCTGGCAGTTTATATATTTAATTGTAATCTTTAAGGGCTACGCTTCTTTATCTTCGCTCACTTCTTCTGCATCTTCTTCAAAAGTGCCCTCAGCTGCAACTACAGTGGCACCTTCTTCATCAACAGTGGCAGCCAATACGGCGAAACCGTCTTTAGTGGCTACAAATTGGCTCGCAGTTACACCTTCTTCATCTTCCACGATAAATCCACCCTCGATATCATCTGCTCCGGTAGCGATTCGTCCGGCTGCAAAGCCTGCTTCGGATGAAATCGCTGTATATGCCACATCGTGCTCAGATTCGAGCTGCTCGGCGATATCCGCCTGTAAAGCTTCGGTAAACAGATCTGCCCCAGCCTCAGCCATGGCTTTCTCAACATCTTCAACCCATCTATGTTCGACAACCGCGATGATAGCGGATGAGCCTGGCTTCAATCCTTCACCAAGTTTTTTCAACCTTTCATCGGAGAAACCGGTATCGCGCCACTTCGCAACCAACCCGCCCACGAGCGCGCCGACCGCGACCGGGACTACCAGCGCTGGACCAGCGATTATTCCGATTGCAGCACCAGCCACACCGCCGAACGCAGCGCCTTTTCCGCCACCCATATCGCCGGTCTCTTTAATGTGTAGTTTGCCTTTTTCATCTTTCCGCAAGACTGCGGCGTTCTCAATCCGGATTGTTTTTTGACGCTGGGCAGCTTTTAATTCCTTCAAAGCTGCATTAGCAGTTTTCTCGTCGTTGAAAGCTGCCACAATCAATTGTACAGGTACATCACTCATTTTATTGCTCCTTTTCTATAAATATGTTTATATGGAAATTAATTACTCTTCACTGGCTCCAAAAGCAGCTTTGAGTATTTCCTCATCATCTTTGGACAGTGAGGTGCGGATCACTTGAGCTTTGTAATCACCTAACTCATCCAGCACCTTGTCTTCTGTCCAATCCTCAATAAGCAAGAACAACGCCGAGCCGCCAGGCTCGACCTGTTCACCAACTTCTTTAATAAAATCGTCATCAATACCATAATCGGTCATCTTGCCGGAGATTGCACCGCTGACTGCACCAACTGCTAATCCCAACCAGGGCATGAAGAACAAGAGCCCGATGAACATACCCCAGAAGGCTCCGCCCAATGCCCCTGCGCCTACCAGGTTCGTCGCCTGTTTGACTTTCACTTTCCCATCTTGACGCCGTACAACCGTCGCCGCATCAGTAATATTGATCAATTGTGCTTTCTGCAAACGTTTGATGGTTCCGCCCATTTCCTGAGCTCCATCCTCGGTTTGGAAGGCAAGTACTATTAGTTCACTCATTTTTCGTCTCCAAGTAAGTTAATTTAGTTCATTGGTTTCGTATATAAGCTTACAATATAAAATTCTACCTTGTATTTATCTTCAAAATATTAATATTTTATATAAATGTGACAATTATATCCACATACTATTATTCCCCTTAACTCGTACTCCGACCCAAAAGGGAGTGATCACAACCTAGAATTTCTGATGACCAATCGGATGCCTACATTACTCTTATTAGTTCACCCCAACACAAGGCCCAATTCAAAAATCGAACCTAACTTACATGCTGGTTATAATATCAGTAGGCGATTATGTTTCCGATACGCGACACCGTACCCACTTATACCTTCCCCACCGCGAACACACTGCTGATCATCATCATAACTATAGTATTTCTTATCACAAATTTCCTTCCTGAGGACACGTATTATGGATTGGCAAGTAAGTATGGCTTGGTAGCAGGTAGTTTTCATCCAGAAAATACCCCGGATTTAACCAAACTCCTACCCACTCTTATCACCCTGCTAACCCATATCTTCCTGCATAGCGGATGGATACACTTTCTCAGCAACATCTGGACCCTCTATATCTTTGGAGACAATGTTGAGGATCGCATGGGGTCTAAACGGTACATCTTATTCTTTTTATGCAGCGGGATGATCGCCGGGTTGATACAAATCATTTATAACACAGACAGTCAAGTGCCCATCATTGGTGCAAGTGGTGCTATCGCATCTGTCTTAGGTGCTTACTTCGTCATGTACCCACGGGCACAGGTAGTTACCTTAATCTTAATATTTTTCATCCCTTGGTTCGTAAAGCTGCCCGCGTTGCTCTACCTGGGTTTGTGGTTTGCCTCACAGGTGGTTTATGGTTTATCCAATCTAGGTTTAGATCGTGCAGCAGCTGTGGGTGGTGTTGCCTGGTGGGCGCATATCGGTGGGTTTTTATTCGGCATGTTCTTCTACCGGCTGTTTATCCCCCGTGTGCACCCAGCTATCGAACGTCATCGACAGGACCATATAATTGCGCGATAATGCAATAGCCACTCAGACAAGAGGCTAACAGATTGGAGGTTAATATGACAAACAATCCCAATGAAATTAATATCAACACTGCTGGCAAAGAACAGCTGCTCACTTTGCCTGGAATTGGTGATGCGCTTGCCGATCGTGTTATTGCTGCTCGGCCGTTTTCTTCACTCGATGGACTGAAGGATGTTGAAGGGATCGGTGAAACGATGTTCGGTCAGCTAAAACCCTTGATCAAATTGGGCGAAGGTGATGATTCTGAAAATCAAGCTCGGTCGGAATTACCCCAAGAAAATACCGAAACCACTGCCAGAACAAACTCGAGTGATGCCCCTCAGGGGAATGGCCAAGAACCACAGCAGCTTGATACAGCCGGCGAAGACGATGAGACTTCTACCGACCTAGAGACGTTGCTTCCACCGGAAGAGGATATCCTGATTGAAACCAAAAGCGACCTGGCTGAAGCCCAGCAGCGAGATGGAGGCGATGCAGCACTAGGTGCTTCTGCACCTGAAAAGGTTGAAATCAGCTCAAAACCGATGCAAGATGATAAACAAGACTTCCCTCAAAAGGATAGTGCAGACCCTAAAAAGCAGGGACCTAAGTTCATTACCCGCGGCTGCGCGTTTTGGCTGATGATCGGAACAACAATTGTTGCTGTAATCCTGTCAGTTATAGCAAGCTTGGGAATTCTAGTTGCGGCGAACGGTGGACTTGAATATGTCAGTCCACGCGAGTTTATGACACTTAAGCGCCAGGTAGACGGACTGACTGCCCAGGTAAACACTTTGGATTCTGATCTTGATGATCTGTATATTAGGATGGAAAACCTGGAGAGTTTGAGTGGGCGGCTAGGTCAGTTGGAAAACAGCTTAGTCAAAGTACAAAAACAAGTCGAAAATGCAGATACCAAATTTGAAGAGCTCTCAACCACTGTGGGTGATCTCGCTGGACAAATCGATGAGCTGCAAACCGATACAACCAGATTCAGAAGTTTCCTGGAAGGGCTGCGAAAGCTCCTCATTGGGGACGCATCATCATAAAGGAGGAATTTATGTCTGTAGAACAAACCCCATCGTCTGGAGACCGCTTAGCAAGCGGATTTCTCACCTTCATTAAAGTTCTGGTGCGGTTGCTGGTCATCGTCATCTTGGTTGCCGCGATTGTCGCAGTCATCTTTTTCGCAGCACCAAGGCTTTATAACCGTTATATCTCCCCTCTCCAGGTAGACATCAACTCGCTCGAGGATGCAACGGTATCGCAAGAAATATATAACCAGCAGCTCAGTGAGCGCTTGGATTCCCTCCAAAAACGGATCGTTCTCATGGAAACTCAGAGCGATAACTCTAAACAAGCCTTTTCAGATTTTGATGTGCGCGTCTCTGACATCGAAGAGCAGCTTGATGCAAATGAGCAAGCGTTGCAGCGTGCAGAGGCTACTGCGAGTGCAAAGTTTCAGGAATTAGAGGGTACGCTCGAAGAAATGCAGGGAGAAATCGACGCACTAGGGATCCAGAAAACAGCGCTGGAATCCGATCTGGCGGCACTTGATGGTGACATAGCGGAGTTAATTGGTTTATACGAGGCAGAGAATGCCCCCGTATCTGCGTTGCGCCGCGATCTGCAGCTGGTCAAAGCAATGGAACTGCTGACCCGGGCAAGCTTCGCCTTAGCCGAGAACAATCTTGGCGTAGCCCAGGATGACATCCAAACCGCGCACGCGATACTTGTAGAGCTGCAGCCATTTGTACCAGATAATCAGCAGGATGCGCTTGCCGAGATTATCGAACGGCTGGATAAGACCATAAGCAATCTGCCACATAACCCGGTCTTAGCTGCGATTGACATCGAGATTGCCTGGCAGTTGTTGCGGATGGGGTTGCCCGCCGAACCAGCGTTAACCTCTGGTGCAGATGCGGTTCCCCCTAGTTCGCCGACACCTAAAGCGACATTGTCGCCAACTCCCACACCAAGCTCTTAATGGCAAATTTCCTGCTATACTTGCACAAACCGCACCATCAGAAAGGAGTCGAGCGATGACAGATTCTGATATTGATCCATCCGATCCAGCAAATGAGACGGACGAAGAGTCCCCGGAAGAAGTTCTGGTACCAATTGAACCATCCGCCGAGGAAGGAGTACCGCTATCTGAACCAGCACTTGAACCAGCCGTGGAGAGCCGAAGCAAACGCTTCCTTCGCCAAGCGCTGCGAGTTGCTCTTGCATTCGTAGTAATCATTGGAATCGGGGCTTTACTGGTAATCTTTCTGCTGTACATCCCAGAACGCCAAAAATCTACTCAAAGTTCGCAAGACCTCGTCCAGGCAAACCAGACTATCGAACTAATGCAGAGCCAAATCGCGGACCTTGAAACCGAATTACAAAACCAACAAGACAGCTTTGATGCACTTCTAAGCGATAATCAGGAACTAAACAATGCATTAGATATGGCAGAGCTGCAGGTTGTGATCATCAGTGTACGAACCGATATCGCCAATGCACGACTGGCGTTAGCTGTGGATGACGCTAGTCAGGCACGGCTGATCTTAACCGGTTCTCCAAAGTCTTTCGATAAGATGGAAAACTTGCTTCCGATAGGTGACACTGAAATCGTAGCTAATTTGCGTGAGCGTTTGGAACTCGTTTTAGGAGAGATTGAGCGTGATGCCTATGCAGCCGAGTCGGATTTGAACGTACTAGATAAAGCCCTGCTCGAGCTCGAGAATAACTACTTCACCCAACCCTAGATACTTCAAACATCGCTAGGGAATGAAAACTTATTAATTCAGTTTACCCAAACCCGTCGTCCGCATTTTCTATAACCTAGGAACGGATCGTGTCGTCGACGGGTATTTCATTTAATTAATCATCCACGCCATTCACGGCAATTCAAACAGCATCCCAGATTGCAAGAGCTCCACCACCTTGGTATCATTTATAAACTTCAATGCTGGTGGGGCATGTACAGGAAAGTGTGCCACCCTAAAAAGATCACCACCGGCGACCAATTTCCCACCTATTCTCCGGCCGAGATACCATACTCCCACGGTATGATAATGTAAGTCATGCATATTTGAATGCACAGCTAGGACACTGCTAAGCTGCACCTCTAATCCGGTCTCCTCAAGCATCTCCCTATGAGCTGCTTCGCGAACAGTCTCGTCCCACTCGACATGACCACACGGGATACACCATCCGCCATCCCGACGCTGCCCGAGCAGCAAACCAGCCGGTTCTAATAAAACTACGGCCACTCCCACCGTCGGATTGCGATAGTGGATCCATCCACATGCCTGGCAGCGAAGCCGCAGCCGTTCTCCATCAGAGAACGGCTGCAGTAAACCAGCGCAAAATGGGCAGAACTTAAATAAATCAGACATATATTAGCCGAGTGCTTTGTCAAGGATATAAGTTTCAATCGATATCCGAGTTAATAGGCCCTAGACAAAGCTTAAAGTGTTCCGACTAGACTCCATACTAACTAAACAATCAAATTTGACGGAACACTAGCAGTGATCCTCACGAGCCAGAAATTGACTAACTGGGACAACGATCAGTAACGTAATATCGCTCCGATATGTTCGTAATTACCCAGTCCTAAGTCGTCATGCAGCACCTCAACTTCACCACCAGAAGCCATCACTTGTCTGACTGCCAGCTCTACAACGTCGGATATTTGGTCAAACTGACCGTCGCAATACGGGCATTTCGCGATTTCTTCTGAGGTGACATATCCACATCCGGTGCAAAGATACCCCTTCGCCCGGAAGGCTTCCTTGATCAGCAAGGTTTGCACCCGACCATCATGTACGGCTCTGAGCGTATCTTCCAACTGCACAACGGCACCACGTCCCTTTGCAGCTCCAGTTATGACCGCGTCGACCAGCTTAACATCTCGGCGTGCATCAGCATCCTTAACAATTTGGATTGCACGCTCCAAAACCTCATCCTTCGAAGCTGTCATACTGATTGGAAATGTCCCGATCACGAGACTCTGCCAGGCTTTTGGCAGCTGATTCTGAAATGGTTTAACGGTGTCCTCCGTTCCACCAATGATAACTCTTCTTACGCTCTTCTCGGTGAAAAACTGTGCAGCAGCTTCAGCTGCGTCCTTGATATTCCGATCAGCAACTTCCTCTGCATAGTTCGTTTGCCCGGCTGTGCCTCCCCGCCTTCCCTGGGCTTGCGACCCACCGCCTCTTTTCGTATGTCTTACAGCTTCTCCATGAACTCCTTCTTCTTCACGCAACTCACCGAGGTGAAAATAGAACAACCTGGCAGCCTGCTTATCGACGAGGGCTACCCCATACCCGCCATAGGCATCCAGCAGGTCTGCTAACGGTTTCACAAACGGCCGGTTGCCAAGCCTCACCCGGCTGCGAACTGGCAGGGCTAGTGAATACCCCCGAAAGAAGTCATCAGCTTGACATGAAAAAACCACCACGCTTTTTCCAGACCAATCGAATTCATACTCAAAGTAACGCTCCACCACGAGCACATCTTCCGGCATGTCAATTTCTTTGAGCATGCTACGCAACCGTTTTCGATGAGATTCGACACCTCCTTCAACTGGTTCTGTATTGAGGTATAAGCTAAGTACCGGCGAGGGTGCCTGATACTCTAACAATTCATGCAGATCATTATCTGTAATCATATTTACCTCCATAATTTTCTATGCTGGTGGTTTTAGTTGTCTATCTCTTAATCGAATGAACTGAACCATCAGAGCTTGCGCCTTTGGTTTTTTACTGTAAACCTCCTTCCACAATGTGTTCTTAGGTGTGATAACGATTATCCCGTTCCATAAGGCGCATGCAGTAATCAAGATCTTTCTTCGCATATTCCATACTCTTATAGAAATATCACAATTTTGACATCGTTCAGCATCGGCGAGCGATTTTTCTATTGGGAAGGTCGTTCGCCGAGTGTCAACATAATCTCGATAATTTCACCATCCCGAACAACAGTCATCTGAATCTGATCGCCGGGATTCTTGTTCTTGATGATATAGCCGATAAAATCTGCAAAAGTCAGGACTTCGTATCCATCAATCGCAATAATCAAATCACCCCCCGCTCTCAAATCGGGATACGCTGTTGATGAGCTGCCGCTAATTAAACCGGCGCTCTCGGCAGGGCTACCAGCTGTGATCCGGTTCACATACACACCAGTCGCCTGAGTTAGATTTAGTGCCTCTTGCTGTAATAGTGAGAGATCATTGATACTGCTGATCCCAACATATGGATAAGCATATTCACCCTCTGAGATCAATACTGGTAAAACCCGCTTAACGATATTTATTGAGATCGCAAATCCGATTCCAGAGCTGACCGGGTCGCCGCTGCTGGAGAAGTTACCCGTATATATTGCTCGATTTACTCCAACGACTTCGCCGTTGAGGTTGATGAGTGGTCCACCAGAATTGCCCGGATTGATGGCTGCATCCGTCTGTATGATATCCCCAGCGGAAAATACGCCTCCACCAGGGGCATCATGTAATGACTCCATAGAACGGCCAAGACCTGAAACGATTCCCACAGTCATCGTGCCGTGAAAACCGAATGGATTCCCTATCGCTACCACCGTTTGCCCAACCCGGACTAAATCCGAATCGCTTAATATTAGGGGATATAAATCCTCTGGGTCCAGCTCGACTTTGATCACCGCAATGTCTGAATCCAAGTCGGTCCCAAGGACCTCAGCCCGTGTCTTTTGGCCGGAAGGAAAAGCTACCTCGAGTTGGTCAGCATCTTCAATAACATGATAATTGGTGACAATATGACCATCTCGATCTACCACAAATCCGGAACCCAAACTGTTATCACTGCCATTTATGCCGCGGATAGACACTACCCCGGGATTAACTTTTTCATAAACCTCCACGAGCGTATCTTCCATGGCTACGAGATTCACTGCGGGGGGGATATACACAGGGCTGACTACAGTTTCATGAACACCTTGCGCGGGGAGTGTACTGATCTCAGTCTCTACCGATCGGCTGCTGACAGATTGACATGCTATTAATAAGGTGAGTAGTGAGGAGATTACTAGGAATAGATTAGATTTTCGGTCCATGAAAAGCCTATGGATTCATATGGGCAGTCTATTAACACCACTTACTGCATGGAAGCAAGCCGCTCAAACAGTTCGCGTTCTTCGGAAGAGATCTTTTTCGGCAGTGCGATTTTTGCCCGGACGTACAAGTCTCCTCGCAAATCGGGATCCTTTAGAGTAGGCATGCCCTGTTTAGTGAGTCTAAAAGATTGACCGGGTTGGGTTCCAGGTGGTATGGTAAGCAGGACATTGCCCGTCATGGTTTGTACAGAAATCTCTCCGCCCAAGACTGCACGGTATAGGTCGACCTCGACATCGGTGGTTAAATCATCCCCTTTTCGTTTGTAGTGCCCATCTGCTACAACCTTGATCACCAGAATTAAATCAGTCTTACTTCCATTTGGTGTTGATATAGCTGCTGAAGCTCGTACCTTCGTGCCCGTTCGCGCGCCGCGCGGAATTTTTATTTCAATCTTTTTTCCACCAATTTCAAACCGGCGAGTCGTGCCTTGAAACGCCTCTTGAAGAGTAATGGTGACCTCTTGTTCGTATTTCGGCTGCTGCATGCGTGGAGATGCCCCTGTACGACGTCCCGTGCCCCCCATATTCGACATGCCGCCCATACCACCGAATATCGTCCGGAAGAAATCGGAGAAATCCCCAAGGCCGGCACCACCGAACATGTCATTTAGGTTACCCACCTCAACCCGCACATTACCACTACCAGGAGATGCATACCAATCCTCCCAGTTAAAACCACCTGGAGCCCCACCGCGCTGCTGCCAGCTGGTGTAAGAATCACCCAACTGGTCATAACGCGCTCGTTTCTCTTCGTCGCTTAAGACTTGATAGGCCTCATTAAGCTCTTTGAACTTCTCTTCAGCCTTTTGGTCGTCCGGGTTTCTGTCAGGATGGTATTGTAATGCCAGCTTGCGGTACGCTTTCTTAATTTCGTTAGGACTGGCTTTGCGATCAACGCCTAATATTTTGTAATAGTCTCGATACTCCATCAAGTTTACTCAGTAACAGTGTTGTGTCACCAATATTGGTGAAATTTCTTATTCTTTGCTTTGATTGTATGCGCGGCAGGGTATCAAAGTCAAGCCAAATCCCCGGGTTCTTACAGAACTCTTACCTACCAGAGCGGGTTTGTTCTGAATTATTTGCTGATAGAGTCGCCATCAGTTTTCAGGAGCGAATATTTTCCCGACTATCACTCTCACAATACTTATTACGTGTTTTGTTGCATAAGAAGAGTGATAGCGATATAAATATTTTTCTATGAAAGTCGATAATATAATTATGCGTCCGAATACAGTATATTATGGATTATTTTATATACCGGGTTTAATTAATAAACCCCGGTATTCTTGATCAAACTGGAATTTGCGCGCGTTACGCTGGTGATTTGCTGTGACTCAAAAAAAGATAATCGTTCTCGAATCGGAAAATAATAATTTAGCCTCACAATTACAGGAAACTCTTGTTGAGGAGCTTCACACACTGCTCTTCATTGAGCGAGATCTGCGAAGTTTCGAAGCTCGTGCCGTCCAGATCAAGCCTGATCTCGCTCTCATCGCTGCGCAGGATGCTGGTGACGACCTGCTGAATCTAACTCAACGACTTTCCTCCAAGCAGCCAGCCCCATCGATAATCCTATGCCTAGAGAAACTAGATAATGCTTCTATAAATAAAGCCTTTCGCGCTGGTGTTAATGATGTCATCTGTACCCCTTGCACAAAAAAGAAACTCTTCACGACCGTTCAGCGCTGGCTCAATGGTTCTGTCCAACCAACCTCACAGATAATCCCTAACTTGACAGTGCCGATGAAGCGTGGAAATAACAATGGATACCACCTCTATGAAACCATCCTGACTGGACTCAATGATGGAGTGTTGGTCCTTGACTGTGATCACCGGATCCTCTTCGCGAATCCAAAAGCTAACGAATTGTTCAGTTTGGATGGTCAAGGGAACAGCGCACAACCGGTTGAGGAACTCATCGACAACAATGATTTACTGATATTACTAGCCAGGGGCAATGCGGATCAGCCCTATCTCGGTGAGGTCGCCTTAGGGGATAAGTGCGTGATGCAAGCCCAAGTAACACCCCTCAGCGGTCTTGGTATGGTAATCACGCTGCAGGATATAACCCACTTAAAAGAGCTTGACCGCATTAAAAACGAATTTGTCTCAACAGTTTCCCATGATCTGCGTTCGCCACTAACGGCGATCTTGGGCTACGTCGAATTAATCGCGCGGGTCGGACCAACCAACGCACGTCAAAAAGAGTTCATCAGTCGAGTACAGCTAAGTGTCAATAACATCACTGCACTGATCGATGACTTACTAGATCTCGGTCGGATCGAAGCCGGTTTCGATGCTCAGAAATGTCGTGTAGCGATTGAAGAAATTCTGGGTCTGGTTGTTGATAGCTACCAGGGTCGCATACAAGATAACAACCAAACACTGGCATTGCAGATCGAGGGGAAGTTACCATTAATCACTGGATCCATGATCCGCCTACGGCAAATGTTCAGCAACCTAATTGGGAATGCAATAAAATATACTCCGTCAGAGGGAGAAATTAAGGTGCTTGCCTGGATGGAGCAAGATCAGATTTTTGTACAGATCTCGGACACTGGTCGGGGTATCCCAACCGCAGATCTACCCTTTATCTTCGATAAGTTCTACCGCGCTGGCAATATCCCCGTAGATATACCCGGTACAGGATTGGGGTTAACCATAGTAAAAACCATTCTAGAATACCATAATGGACGCATCTGGGCAGAATCCAGCCTCGATCAAGGCACAACGTTTACAGTCGTATTGCCAACCATAAACTGAAATAAATTCACTTACCCCGTTAAAATCGCCTCCGCCGGTACGGTGATGATGTAGCCGGCGGAGGCTTTCGCCAAAGGAGGAAACAGCGATGAGCATCAGAAAAGCTTCATTTTCTGTTTCTTGCCGCAATCATAATGGAGAAGTGGTATCCTGTTTATTGTCAAATATCATGTGTTCCATGTGATTTATCTCACAAAGAATTGTGACGGAATCACCCCATTTTCTCTATGTAATTGATCAGGTATGCTAATGCTGTGCCCACGTTTTGATAACCACAAAGCTCAAGATTCGGATCGCTATTTCCCAGGATCATTTTCGATACCTTGGCATCTTGGTAGTAGCAGCAGAAAACCGGCTTTCCCAAACCTAATGCATAAGCAATCTCATATCCAACCCCATGTGAGGGTGTGCTGACTTCAGCAACCAACACATCACAGTTTGCGATCCAGTTGACATCCCGCTGATAGACTTCCGCAGGTTCTAGTGCGCCCTCATCCAGCATGACCTCAGGACTGGCGAGAATTGCGGTAGGCACTTCATGTCCAGCAGCAAGTAACTGATTTACGATCTCAGCATAAACATCCTGGTCTTCACGCCCACCGGTGATTGAACAAGCAAAGTAGATTTTCATCTGGCGACAACCTTCCCAGAGATGCGTTCCTGAAATGAGATCGCATATTTTGTCAATTCCGCAGCGATCGAAGGGATAAATAGCAACGGTAGAATGAGCTGCCATTGCTCCCAACCTAATGGCACCGTATTGAAGATCGGGTTTAAGAATGGGATGTAAACGACGCAAACCAATAAGATGAATGAAGATATCACCGCGTAATTCATGTTCCGGTTTGAAAATACCCCAATTTTCAATAACGGGTAGCGTTCCGACCGTGCCGTATATGCCCGGATCAGTTCCGAAAACGAAAGAGTAACGAAGGCCATCGTCGTCGCTAGCTCAGGACGAGCGGGATGCAGTCTCAATGCTGAAAAGTAAGCGATCAGCGTGACAACGGAGATCGCGATAGTCTGCACCCCAATTCCCACTTGCATGAAACGATTGATGATCGGTTCTGACGGCGGACGTGGGGACTGTTTCATAATACCGGGGTCGCCTTTTTCGGTGCCCAGCGCTAATGCCGGGGCCCCATCAGTGATCAGGTTCAACCACAAAAGCTGGATAGCGGTCAGTGGGGATTGTTTAGTTATCAATGTCCCAAAGAAAATGATCGCGATCTCTGCTAAATTGCATGAGAGCAGATAGTACACAAATTTACGGATATTGCTGTAGATTACGCGGCCTTGTTCCACTGCGGCGATAATGCTGGCATAGTTGTCATCTGTCAGCACCATGTCAGCACTCTCTTTAGCGACATCAGTTCCAGTGATACCCATCGCGATACCAATATCAGCCTGCTTAATGGAAGGGGCATCGTTCACACCGTCACCAGTCATTGCAACAACCTGATTATTGGCACGAAGCGCTTCGACAATCCTTAATTTATGTTCTGGAGATACACGGGCAAAAACATCCGTCGTACTAACCTGCTTCTGGAGAGTTTCGATATCCATTTGATCAAGATCTGCGCCAGTCAACACATGGTGACCTGGTTGCAGCAAACCAATCTGCTCAGCGATCGCCCGGGCAGTATTTGGATAATCGCCTGTGATCATAATGGTTCGGATACCAGCCCGGCGACCAACTGCTAGCGCAGGTGAGACTTCAGAGCGCGGCGGGTCAATCATACCGACCAGGCCAACAAATGTCAGGTTTCGCTCCAGTTCTTCAGCATCTATCTCAGTTGGGAGCTCAGGCAAGATTTTATACGCGGTTCCTAAAACGCGCAGCGCATCTGCAGTCATTTGGTCATTCGCGTCTAAGATGCGTTCGCGTTGTTCAGCATCGAGAGGGATGCTGTAATCATCCATGCGCTGGTAATGACTGCACAGGTTTAGGACTACATCGGGTGCCCCTTTGACGATGACGACATAACCCGCGGGGAAATTGGCGTCATCACTGAAGGGCGATACATCCTCGACTCTGGGACTCTTCAATCCATGGAATGTTGTCATCAGCTTACGGGCCGAATCGAATGGGATCTCCTGCACCCGCGGATACGCCTGGTTAAGCTCCTTAGTTAAAGCGCCCACTTTCGCGCCGGCTACGATCAGGGCACCCTCAGTCGCATCCCCGACAATGCGGTAAGTGTTCTTGTCGTTTGTCGTACCCGTCAATTCGAGGTCGGCGTTGTTATTAAGCACTGCAATCCATAGAGCGGTCAGCACCGCCTGGTATTCAACCAAATTCACCGGTTCGCCATCGATACAGAAATCCCCTTCCGGTTCATATCCCCCCCCAGTGATGCTTAAGAACTGCCCATCAGCCCACATTCGTGTGGCTGTCATCTCATTCTGGGTAAGAGTACCGGTTTTATCTGAGCAGATAACCGTGGCCGAGCCCAATGTTTCAACCGAAGAAAGCCGGCGGATTAAGGCATGGCGCTTGATCATTTCCCGCATCCCCAACGCCAAGCTGATCGTCACCACTGCAGGTAATCCCTCCGGTACTGCTGCGATCGCTAGGCTGACTGCGATAATGAACATATCAAATGGGTCGGAGCCCTGCAATATACCGACCACAAATACCAGTCCACATACGGCTAAGGCTGCCCAACCTAATACTTTCCCCAGCTGGTCAAGCCGCTTTTGAAGAGGTGTTGGCTCTTGTTGGACAGACTGCAGCATTTCAGCGATCATCCCTATTTGCGTTCGCATGCCTGTCGCAACTACCACACCAAGTCCACGACCATAATCCACCATAGTACCCATGAATGCAGTATTGGACCTATCACCCAGCGGGATAGCTGTCTTCAAGGAGGCACTTGCGTCCTTGCTCACCGGCACCGATTCACCGGTCAGTGCAGCCTCTTCGACACGCAGATTGATCGCTTCCAACAGGCGGATATCAGCCGGGATAAAATTACCGGCCTCAAGCAACACGATATCGCCGGGAACTAACTCGGGCGAGGGAATTATCTGCCGAGAATTATCCCGGATCACCGTTGCATCAGGGGCAGCGAGCTTCCGGAGGGCAGCTAAAGCTTCCTCAGCCCGGCGCTCTTGGACAATGCCCAATGCCGCGTTGAGGACAACAATCGCCATAATTGCGGCTGCTTCAATATAATCGCCGAGCAGTGCTGAAACCACTGCAGCCACGATTAACAGCATGACAACAAAATTATTAAATTGCTCCCACAGCATCTGCCAAAAGCTGATCGGCGGAGATTCAGCTAAGGCATTTGGACCGTATTCCTGCAGGCGACGTGCAGCTTGTTCCGCGGTGAGACCCCGATCAGAAGGTGTATCTAACCGCTGCAGCACTTCATCAGTCTTTAATGCATGCCAATCATCGATTCTTTCTTGAGTGGATATTACCCCGGGCGAGAATCTCTCTCCTATCATTCAGATCTCCAGCACTGACGGTTATTATTTTCCCATGTTATGTCGTTTATCATCTACAGGGAAACGTGTCATCCCGTTTGTCTGGATAATAATCCGATCCGGTGATGACACTAATCAAAACCGTATGATAGTTTGTGTGATACCCAACCGGTGTAACCAAACCGGTCTGATCTGCATCTTATCAATACGGGAATTTTAAATTCCCCCAATTTTATCCTGAAAACACTTACTTAATACTAAAATGTGATTAGTGTTTTGGACAATCCAATCTGAAACAATAACAACGCACCAGGCAACTTAACTAAATGCTATAATGAATGTTCGTGCTACCCGATCAAGAAAATACCGCAAAGTAAGAGTTTCAAAGAAAAGAAAAACAATAATCATAGGGAGTTTTGAGGATGTCTGATAAGAATATTGTTGCACCCGAAAATGGTGCCAAGATCACCATCGATAATGGAGTATTGAACGTTCCGAATAATCCAATTATCCCATTCATTGAAGGCGATGGTACCGGACGAGATATTTGGCGTGCGTCAAATCGCGTGATTGACGCCGCTGTAGAGAAAGCCTATCATGGTGAGCGCGCCATTGCATGGATGGAACTTTACGCTGGGGAAAAGGCTTATAATAAGTTTGACGCATGGCTGCCCGAAGAGACAATACAGGCTTTTCAAGAATACCTGGTAGGGATTAAGGGACCATTAACCACACCAATTGGAGGCGGCATCCGTTCATTAAATGTAGCCTTGAGAAAAGCTTTGGATTTGTACGTTTGTCAGCGTCCAGTACGGTATATCAATGGCGTACCTTCACCAGTCAAACATCCAGAGTATGTTGACATGGTGGTCTTCCGCGAAAATACCGAGGATATATATGCCGGCATCGAATTCGAGCAGGGCACGATGGAAAACCAGCAGTTCAAATCCTTGTTAAAAGAGCATTTTCCCGAAGAATATGCCAAGATGAGATTCCCCGAGACTGCTGGGATTGGTATTAAACCCATATCGATAGAAGGTACTGAACGTCTGGTGCGTGATGCAATCAAGTGGGGGTTGGACAACAACCGCCGCAGCGTCACCCTCGTCCACAAAGGCAATATCATGAAATACACTGAGGGATCCTTCCGCAATTGGGGGTATGAACTAGCAGAACGCGAGTTCAGCGATCAGATATACACCTGGACGGAGTGGGAGCGAACCAAAGCTGCCCAGGGTGAAGCAACCGCGAATGCAGAACAAGATGCCGCACTAAAGAATGGAAAGTTATTAGTCAAAGATGTCATTGCGGATATCGTATTCCAACAGACGATAACCCGGGCACAAGAATTCGACATCCTAGCAACGATGAACCTCAATGGCGACTACTTATCGGATGCATTAGCCGCTCAGGTTGGCGGTATTGGTATCGCACCGGGGGGCAATATCAACTACACCACCGGTCACGCTATCTTCGAAGCGACCCACGGTACCGCGCCGAAATATGCGGATAAAGATGTGGTGAATCCTGGCTCTGTGATCTTGTCAGGCGAGATGATGCTGCGTTATATGGGCTGGCATGACGCTGCTGATTTAATTATCAAAGGTATAGAAGGCGCGATCGCAGCCAAGACCGTTACTTACGATTTCCACCGGTTGATGGAAGGTGCAACGAAGCTGAAATGCTCAGAGTTCGGTGATGCCATCATCCAACACATGGATGATTAATCAGGTAACTAGCTCTCCAATGCAAATATAGAGAAAACCTCCCATTTCAGGGAGGTTTTCATTTGCAAATCCGGGGAACCGAGAACAATCCGGCAGCGATGAAGCGGTGTTGTTTATGTTGAACGAGCGATGCAGGCTGCGATGATGCTACGGTGTAGCCGTTGCCAGGTCGGGTTCCTCGGTAGATGCCTCTTCAGGCGGAGTAGAGAGCGCAGCCGCTTGCTCGGCTGTTTCTGGGGCGCCGCCATCTACCCATAATTCAAAGATCTCAATCAGCTCCTGTTTCAGCGGTTTAGTCGGCGGCATTGGGCCACCTGCTTCGATCTCTTCCCGGTAAAGCATAAGGATCATGTTGCTGTTCAGGTCGCCGGGGATGACGTTCGGTACGTGGTCACCCGATTCCATCGTCTCCACGAAATCTCGCATCAGGTAGTTATTATTTTCTTTACCCGGGCGGTGGCAGGATACACAGTATCGTTTTACGATTGGCGCGATATGTACATCATAAGAAGGCACTTCTCCTGGCATCAGTACGGGGATCGCACCTGCCTGGGCTGCTTCTTCTGGGATTTCAACCCGGTCGTCCCAAGTATAGCGCATAAACGTTACAATTGCATCCATGTCACCCCGGCCAAGTTCCCCACCATAACCAAGGCCATTCGGCGGCATCCCTAAATCTGGCTGCCCATAATCGATCACCTGGAAAAACGTCTGGTCGCTGCGCGTGTACATCTCATCATTGCTGCTGATCGATTTTACGATAACCCCCTCCAGCCCCTCAACACCGACGATCTCGCCACCTTCTCCGTCCGCTCCATGGCATTCTACGCAGTATACAGAATAAAGATCCTGCCCTAAAATCACTTTCCCGCTGATAGTAGTCGCGATTTCGCTTTCTTCTTGGGGCGGTGTTGTAACCACTGAGCGTATCGTCAAACCGATCATTCCCAGAACGACCACACTCATGAACACGGTTCCGAATTTTCTCTTTGACCAATGCCGGAATGGACTGCGATCATAGAATGGTAGTAGAAGTAAGGCCAGTACCGCGATTGTGGGGAGCACGAATGTGCCGACCCACTCGATCTCGCCAGGGAAGAACTTAAGCATCTCGAACAGGAACAGGAAATACCATTCTGGCCTGGGGATATAAGACGAATCGCCAGGGTCGGCAGGAGGTTCATTGACAACCCCAAAAAAAGCTGCCAACCCAACCAGCAAGAGGAATAGCCCGATAACCGGCAGCATGTCCTTGTAGATGATATCCGGGTAAAACTTAACCCCGCGGGCTTTCTCTTCTTTGTATTTTTCGATGTATTCTTTTTGTTGTTCTTCGTTCACATTAACACTTCCCCTGCCCTATTCGCCTTTTTTCGGGACGGAAGAAATTCCGATTCTTATTACCAGGTAGAGATGGGTGCCGATCATAGCCAGAATAATCAATGGTAGGAACCAGACATGGACTGCAAAAAAACGGGTCAAGGTCACCGCACTCAGGTCAGCCCCGCCGCGCAGCACCTGAGTAAAAAATGGACCAATCAGTGGCACCGTCCCCGGCAGCTCAGTTCCAACTGTTGTTGCCCAATACGAGCGCTGGTTCCAGGGGAGCAGATAGCCTGTAAAACCCATCCCCAGAGTAGCAAATAACAGCACAACCCCGGTTACCCAAGTGATTTCGCGTGGAAACTTATACGCCCCAAAGTAAAAAGTGCGCAGCATGTGAGCGAAAACGACCAGCACCATCAAGGTTGCGCCCCAATGATGTATGCCGCGGATCAACCAGCCATAACTGACGTCGTTCATAATAAACTGGATGCTGTTATAGGCATTTTCCGGGGATGGTACATAATAAACCATTAGGAACATACCAGTCACACCCTGCATCACAAACAAGAACAATGAAGCGCTGCCAAGGGTGTACCACCAGTTCACTTTGGGCACATTGCGGTCAAGGACTGTGTTATAGATGGCTGTTAAACCCATTCGGTCATCTATCCAGGTATACACTTTGTTTGTCATGGCTACACCGCCCCAAAATGGAAATAGATGACGCCGTCTTCGATTTTGCTGGGATACTCCCACAGTTCTCTCGGTGGAGGGCCAGCAACCACCTCGCCATATTCATTGAATGCGGCATCATGGCAGGGGCATAAGTAAACCCGTTCACCCTCTGACCATTTTACGCGGCAGCTCAGATGGGTACAAATATTGGAGAACACCGTCTGTTCAGCCTCACTTAAACGCATCACGTACACCCCATAGGAGTTAACCGTTTTCTCCCAACCGTTGATAGTGGTTTGCGTAAAGCTAAACAGTCCCGGTTCCCCAACCGTATAGTTTTCGAGTGGACCCGCCGAGATCCAGGATTCTTTCTGCTTGATTTTTGTCGCTGGTGAGATCAAGTACGCTACCGCGGGAATAGCAATGATCGCCCCCATCAATGCCCCCGCCGAAGCAAGAACTACGTTGACAAAACCCTTGCGACTAAGATTATGGGAGTCAGACATATACGTTTCCTCACTAAGCTTAGCTAGATCTCGTTGGCACTTCGAAAGCAGGAATGCTGGATGATCCTACTTCGCATTGTGCCGATTGTGGAATTGGGTTTTATTTTCCCTCGAAACATATATTGGTATGTTCGAGCGCGATGTTGCAGGAATCCATCCCAATTGTAGGATAATTTGGTTCAGGATTATAAGGACATCTGAAACTAATAACCTATGATTATTGTCACTTTTCTTATGTCGACCACGGGTGGAATAATAAGATTACTTGCCAGTAAGGGTCTGGTTGTTTTACCCTATTATTGATCTTATCACCCCAATAACTGAATTCGGATAGTTTGTCCTAACAAGATCAGTCCACAAGGAGACACCATGGGTCAAAAACGTTCTGTTGGCTTCTTCCGAGGGCTTAGTTACCGGGGCGGTGGACCCATGCTTGCCTGGGTGCTCCACCGGCTTTCCGGTTTGGGCATCTTGCTCCTGGTCGGTTTGCACGTCTATGCTTCTTTCTTAATGCAGCAAACAGGAAGCGATATCGGCACTGCGTTCAATATCGTTTATGAAAATTGGATCTTCCAGATCCTGGTCATATTCATCGTAATCTTCCATGCACTAAATGGGCTGCGCATCATCGTGCTGGACACCTGGCCCCAGACCCTGCGTTTCCAACGGGAAGCGCTCTGGTTACAGTGGTTCATTTTCGTACCGATATATGGCTTGACGATAATTATCTTATTTTCCACCAGCCTTATCGGCAGCTAACCCAGGGGAATAGGAGGAGGCAACCCATGCAAGCCCGTAAAGTACGACCTGGTATGACTTTTGAATACATAATGTGGGTTTTCACCCGCCTTTCTGGCTTCAGCATGTTCCTACTGGTACTCCTCGGGGTGCTGGGGGCATTATATATGGGGGCACGATTGCAGATGGATCTACCCACTTTGATGCGCTGGACATTTTTTCCCAACCCTAATCACGTAGTAAACAGCGAGATCCCCGACCTAACACTTGGATGGGCAACGGCTTTCTGGCAAGTAATGCAGATCTTGATAATATTCTTCGCTTCAACGCATGCCTTCAACGGCTTGCGCGTGGTTATAGAAGATTACCTAGGTGAAGGCGTGTTGCGTGTTGTGCTGCGTGGTTTGATTTTCTTATTTTGGCTGGGCTCGCTGATCATAGCCATCTATGTGATCCTCGCTTCATAATAAATGCTGCCATCTTCAACATGAATCTTAACAAATTTATGCTCTCCCCTTCAAGGATTCAATCCAAGAAAACCGCTCTGGTTTGGTTCGGAGGATTATCTTCATGAAAAATCATCAGTTTGATGTTGTGGTCGTCGGTGCCGGTGGAGCGGGATTGATGGCGGCCTTACATGCTTCAAAAACCGCGAATACCGCCGTTCTCAGCAAGCTCTACCCAACCCGCTCGCATACTGGCGCAGCCCAAGGGGGAGTCGGAGCGGCTTTGGGCAATATCGAGGAAGACCATCCAGAGTGGCATACGTATGACACGGTTAAGGGTAGCGATTATCTTGGCGATCAAGACGCCATCGAGTTCATGTGCGAAGAAGCAGTTGAGGCTGTAATTGAACTCGAACATATGGGCTTACCCTTCTCCAGAACAGAGGACGGTCTCATCGCCCAACGCCCGTTCGGCGGTCACACCAACAATGAGACCGGCAAACCGGTCCGCCGGGCATGCTACGCAGCCGACCGCACCGGTCATATGATCTTGCAGACCCTTTACCAACAATGCATCAAGAATCATGTCAATTTCTATGATGAGTATCACGTCGTCGACCTGCTAGTCGTCGATGGTATTACCACTGGGATTATCGCGATAGCACTGGCAACTGGTGAGTTCCACACTTTCCATGCAAAGGCAGTGATTTTTGCAACTGGCGGTCATGGGCGTATCTGGGAGATCACCTCCAATGCCTATGCCTATAGTGGTGATGGCGTCGCGATTACATTGCGACGTGGAATCCCCGCAGAGGACATGGAATTCTTCCAATTTCACCCTACAGGCATCTACAAATTAGGTATCCTCATCACCGAAGGTGTGCGTGGGGAAGGCGGCGTCCTGCTTAACGGCAAAGGTGAGCGCTTCATGGACGAATATGCTCCCACCGTTAAGGACTTAGCCTCACGGGATGTGATCAGCCGGGCGATGTTCCTCGAGATGCAAGCTGGGCGCGGGGTTAATGGGAAACGGTATTTGTACCTGGATGTCCGTCCCGAGTCGGTCAACAAATACGCTGCTCTTGACGGGCGCAAGCGACCTGATGGTTCTCCCTACGTGGTAACCGCAGAAGAGATCCTCGGCAAGCTGCCAGATATTGTGGATTTCTGCCGCACCTACCTTGGTGTTGACCCGGTCGCCCAACCGATGCCTGTCCAACCGACAGCCCATTATGCCATGGGCGGGATACCAACCAATATGTACGGTGAGGTCGTAATCGACGAACACAATACGATCATGCCCGGTCTGTATGCCGCAGGGGAGGTTGGCTGTGTATCCGTTCATGGTGCGAACCGATTAGGTACAAACTCGCTGCTCGACTTGTTGGTATTTGGGAAATACTCCGGAATCAAAGCCGCCGAGTACGCAAATCAAGCCAACTTTACCCCATTACCTGCCGATCCAACCGAATTTTCACGAGCCCAGTTTGCAGCATTGCGCGAGAATTCAGGGCAGGAGAACGTGGTACAGATTGCGAACGAGATGAAGAGTGTCATGAACGACTATGTCGGTGTCTTCCGCACCGAAGATGGTATGCAGCAGGCGCTCGACAAAGTACGCGAACTAAAAGAACGCTTCAAGCACGTCAAAGTCCAGGACACCGGCAGCATTTTCAACACCGACCTGTTGAATACCTGGGAGCTGGGCAATCTGATTGAACTGGCCGAAGTAACTACTGTTTCCGCGCTGGCGCGTAAGGAAAGCCGCGGCGCGCATGCCCGGGAAGATTATCCCAAGCGCAATGATGCCGAGTGGATGAAACACACGCTAGCTTGGCTGCAGGATGGTGAGGTCACACTGCGCTACAAACCAGTCGTTCTGACCAAATTCGAACCCAAAGAACGAGTTTACTAGGACAGGTGGATGACGATGCAAATAAAGCTAAAAGTTTTCCGCTACAATCCCGAAAAAGATAAGAAAGCGCACCACGATACCTACACGCTCGAAGTGGAACCAACTGACCGAGTGCTCGACCTGCTGGAATTTGTCAAAGGACAGATTGACGGTACACTCTCCTTCCGCCGCTCCTGTGCGCACGGTGTCTGCGGTTCAGATGCGATCCGGATTAACGGGCGCAACCGCTTGGCCTGTAAAGTGCTCGTGCGTGATCTGAAGAGCCGCAAGATCGTTGTCGAACCAATCCTGGGTCTAAGGGTTATTAAAGATTTGATCGTCGATATGGAGCCATTCTTTGACAATTACCGCGCGATCATGCCGTACTTGATCAATGATGAGCCGCCGCCGAAACGCGAGCGGGAGCAGAGCATCGCACAACGCGAGCGCTTCGACGATACCACCAAATGCATCCTGTGCGCCGCTTGCACTACCTCTTGTCCCTCCTATTGGGCTAATGAAGCCTACCTTGGGCCGGCTTCTCTCGTAAACGCCCATCGCTTTATTTTCGACAGCCGCGATCGCGCTGGGGCTGAACGATTGAAGATCCTAAATGAATCCTGGGGTGTCTACCGCTGCCACACGATATTTAACTGCACGGATGCTTGTCCGCGCGAAATTGAAGTTACTCAAGCCATCGGGGAGGTAAAAAAGGCTCTAGCAACCGGTAAGATAGACTGAGGCGATCATTCTCGATTTATCATAACCTTTGGATCCAAATTCCGATCCGGATTGAAAATTGGCTGCGATGGGCAGGCTTCAAAACCTGCCCTTTTTTATGAAGTCTGTTCTAATAATATTCATCCACCTTCATCCTGTCTGTTGAGCTTGCCGCGTGTTGTTGGGAATGCTATAATCACGCTGCGAAATGCCCCAGTAGCTCAATGGATAGAGCGAGGCTCTCCTAAGGCCGTGGTTGTAGGTTCAACTCCTACCTGGGGTACTCTTCCATCTCTTATTTATCGCGAAGTCTTGAAAACTGTACTTCTACTTTTGCTTTGATCAGTATCACCCTTCAACCAAGTAGATTCACCATCATTCGCTGAATTTATCGGTAGGTTACTTGTGAACGTCACACGTGCGTGTACACGACTCTCTTATCCGCGAGCAGCAACAGAATAGGATGAACTAAATACATTTGCTTGACGCACATGGGATTATAAGTAAAATCCAAATGGCAAATATCTCACATACTGGTAAGAGAAATTTCCATTAATCGCATACACCAAGTTGCATGGTTAATAACAACCTAGATTTTCGGGAAGCAGTGCTGTAACGCAGAAATGTGATCATGCAATTGTCACCCCACAACAGCAATTCGGGATAAGAACACAACTAAAACCACACCAAAAAGTATGGAACGATCTAGCCTCAAATAGTTGGAGAAATACTTACCAATATGATACACACCTAAACCAGTATCTATCGTATGCCAAACACCACCAGCAACCAGCCACCTAGGGTCAACCTACGGAAAAGAATCCGGTTGTTCATTCGGAGTATCCGCCGGCCAATCACACTTGAACGGCGGGCAACAGTCCAGATTCGCCTGAGCGAGGCATCTAAACCGGATTTCAGCTATTACCTGCTGGTAGTCTTATCCAGCATTATTGCGACAATGGGGCTGTTGGTTAACTCGCCAGCAATTATCATTGGCGCGATGCTGGTGGCCCCGCTCATGTCGCCGATTATCGGTATTGGTTTAGCTTCGATAACCGGTAATGAACGATTGTTGCGAGATAGCTTAGTCGGGCTGTTCTTAGGGGCGGTGCTTGCAGTAACTATTTCAATTTTGATCACCTTGGGCAACTTGCAGTTGCCTTTTACCATCTTAGAAGAGATACCCAGCGAAGTGCTATCCCGGACCCGGCCTGGTCCGATTGATCTGGTTGTTGCGTTAGCTGGAGGCAGCGCGGCGGCGTTCGCTCTCGCTATGCCGAATATATCAGCTGCCCTACCGGGTGTGGCAATTGCTACAGCTTTGATGCCGCCGGTATGTTCAATCGGCATCGCATTGGCAATGAGACGCCCAGAGGTTGCTGGGGGCGCATTGCTGTTGTTCATAACCAATGCCATTACAATTGCCTTCTCAGCAACAGCAGTCTTTTTCTTGTTGGGTTTTGCACCGCGTGTGGTTTCGAAAGCTAAACAAGCACCGCGAAGTTTATTTATTTCGGGATTCTTAACAATAGCATTGTTGGGCTCATTAAGCTACTTAAGCTATGAATTCGTAAAAGATGCAAATGAGAAGAAGGAAATGGAGTCAACTATTCGTGAAGAAGTAGCTAACCTCGGGCATCCCGATCTGATTGAAATGCAGGTGGACCGGGAAGGAGACCACTTAAACATAGCGCTTGTCCTGCGGACAATAAGCCCGCTACGTTTTGAGGATAGCGTTGCCCTGCAAGAAGCACTTGCTAACCGGTTGCAGCTACCAGTTGCAGTGGTGATAAACCAAGTATTTGCAGCTGCACTGGACCCCCTCATCCCTCCAACACTGACACCTACACCAACACTCACAAAGACCTCCACCCCAGGACCAAGTCCCACAGCGACATTAACCCGCACCCCGCGACCTTCAATTACCCCAACTTTGACAAACACAAGCACAGCAACTGCTACCCTCACTCCTACGTCTACAACAACTCCTTTTTACGCCCAAGCGAAAAACACCCGGCTGCCAGATCTCTCACTACGTCAATGGGCAGGTGGGCCAGAGATCGCCCGAATCCAAAGCTTACAGCTTCTTACAGTGCTGTATCGCCATGAAATTGTTGATGGAATCGTTTGGATCGAGGTAAGGGATGAAGAAGGTCGCATCGGTTGGATCGCGCAAGTTTACTTAGTTACGCTAACAGCAACCTCCACAGCATCACCCAATCCATCTATGACACCCACCCCAACAACCAGCCCAACCCTTGCACCTGTATTACCAATGACATCTACCAACACACCATAAGCAGCGACTATTATCTCATCGCTACATTCTTTTCGAGGTATATGCTGTGTTGATGATGAAATCGAAAACAAACCACATCTATTCAGGTTGATTTTTTAATCTCTCGTACCAGATCGTTCGCTGTATTTTAATATTCCCAAGCGCACCAAAGCCTCGTGTAATCAGTGAAATCCAGTCCATGATTGCTCTCGAGTATACAAGCCGGATGTTACTTTTCGCTGACGAACTATTTCCATACACATCAAGCAGAAAGCCAAAATGTGTACGACTAACTAGTTCAATGATGATTGTGGGGTTATGCTATTTCGCCAGTTATGTCAGTCGATGGGGTGATATGATCATCTTTCCAAACCGGATCGCGCAGCAGCAGATAGACTACCGGTATCATCGTCAGCAAACCATACACTCCAGTATTGAATGACAGTACCGGATCACTTGCCCGGTAGACCATAATCGTGAAGAATGAGATCACCTGGTTGTTAAGCGCATGCAGGAAAGCCACCAGCCATATACTGCCGGTCTTGAGCATAACATGTCCTAGCACGAAGCCCAACAGCACCGTGTAGATGGTCATCAGCAGCGTGCCCCACAGCGGTTGACCAGGGTAATTGTGTCCCATCCAGATCACCGGATAGTGCCAGACGCCCCAGATCAGACCTACCAGCAGCACACCGCGCTTCTTTCCCAATTTGATCAGTTGGCCTTGCAGGTAGCCACGCCAACCGTATTCCTCTCCGAAGCCCATAACGATCCCTAAGAACGCCCCGATCAAGACAGTCTGCAGTGTCATTACCAGCAGGAACACTTCGGGGGACATACTCCCTGATTGAACTCCTAGACTCTCCATTACTTCAGGTATATCTACCCGTTCACCTAGCCCAAACAATGCGTTTAATGCAGCCTGCAGCCCATAAAACAATACAAATGCTGCTCCCCATAAAAGCCAGTCTAGGACTCGCCCCCCTCGCAGGCCGGCTTTTGTGAAAGCATCCTTCCCGCTGAGTACCCGAATGGCAACTAACAGCATCAGGACCAAGATGTTGAGTGCGCCGCCGATCGTACTGATGGTTATGGCCTGCTCAGGCATCAGTACAGATAGTACCGCCAGCGCGATGTATGCCAAGGTAAACAGGATGTACAAGTAGAAAAACAACCTTGGTCGCTCTCGATAGGTGCGGAAATATACTGGACTATCTTTGAAAAAGAAAACTCCTAATACAATGGCTGTAAATGCTGGGATCAGCATCTGGAGTTGTAAGAGCAGCAACGTGGATGCGCCCTCGCCAAATCCTGCCCACTGCCATAAAAATAGGTCAATCAGGATAGTGATTAGGAAAGTCAAGCCCAAGAAAGTCCCCACTTGACGCCAATTTATGGGCGATACCTTGGGTTGTTGTGTAATTTGGTCCATGATTTTTTCGCCTTCTATTTGATGAAAATAGGTTTTTGCGCTCATCCCGCTTTCACCGGTCTTCTTTGCGCGTTCAGACCGGCAGATTCATATCGTATAGTTAATTGAGCTATTGTTATTGGGGTGTTAACATCTCCATTCTGTCGATCTCTAGCTTGGCACAGCCGTCTTTGGTAGGGACAACTGGAGATCATTAATTATCATTTTTACGCCACTGAAGTCTTTATTTCCAGTAGAATAGTTCAAATACCTGAACTCCATAATGATATCTTAATCCCAGAAGCTGGTAATAGATTGTATAAGTAAGGAGGAAAGCATTAATTTAATATTATGCAGGTAAACCATAATTACCAGGTTCTTCCGTCACATCTGCTATAATCAAAGCTTTGGAAGATAGTTGGATGTCAGCTACAGCTTGATTTTAACGGAACCGATCATAGGTCAATAAATATTTAACACAGCTAAAGGTGCACAACTCCTTCGATCCTAAAAAAACTGGAGAACATTTAACTTAGACAAGGACAGTACAAATGAATAAAAAATATCTACTCATACCGATTATGCTGGTGGTGTTGCTTCTGGCGGCATGCGGTGGTGGTGATACCGCTACACCAGAAACTACCGATGCACCCACCAATACACCGCAGGAAGCCATTGAACCCCAACCAATGATCGAACCCGTATCGACAGAGGCAGTGCAGGACATCATCTGGCAATGGAACGGTTTAATCGAGACGCAGCCCGCAGCCCAATCCATGGTACCGAACCCAGAGAACTACACTCTCACCCTACGTTCCGATAACACATTCAGCGCTCAAGCTGACTGCAACATGCTCGGTGGCAGCTACCAGGCCGAAGGCAGCTTTATCACTTTCAGCTTAGGTCCGTCAACCATGGCTGAATGCGCTGAGGAATCGTTTTACAACCAATATATAGCGATGTTAGGGAGCGTGGCCACCTTTGGCATGCTAGGCGATCAGATGGTTCTTGGCCTGCAAGATAACGCTGGTCAAATGCAGTTTGCGAATGCTGGTCCTGCGGAGGTTATTCCCACACCTACCGCGCGCGCCTGCGACTCTGGGATTGACCCAGAAACCGTCTCTATTGATACCCAGGACTTGTACGAAAACTACCTGGCGGAATGTGTTCTAGCCACAGCTTACGATAAGTCGATGCCCCCCACAACTATCGGCCTACCTGACAATATCCAAGTCTACTTCGATCCTCTCGAGACCCAGGAAAGACAACCGGGCGATCCGATCTTATACATTGTTCCAGTCGCTGAATATATTGCGCTGTGGCAAGCCAACGGCAATCAAAGTGTCGCCGAGAGTGTGCTGGCATTGAAAGAACTGCTTGAAACAAAACCAGAACCCATACCGACCTCTGGACTGCCCATTTTGCCCTATGAAGAAGTAATGGGCGTGCCTGACATTCAGGTACAAGGCAAATACCTGACCATCACTAAAGGGGAAGGTGTACGCTTCGTTTCGCGTTTCTCTCAGGGTCCCAATCCTGTCACCAGTGACAATCCGCCCTTATTCTACACTTTCCAGGGTTTCAGCAGCGATGGCGTGTACCTGATCTCTTTCTTCAACCCGCTCACCACTACAACCTTACCGGCTTCCGAGGAAATCACAGAAGAGGAGCGGCAGCAGATGGATGAGGATAACGAGGCTTATCTCGAAGCCAAGACTACCCAGCTAAACACCCTCAGCACCTCGGACTGGATTCCAGACCTCAACACACTGGATGCAATGATCACATCGCTGAAATATGGCCCCGAGCCGGACGCTCCTCAGCCCAGCAACCCCCTCACCAACATCAGATGGCTCTGGACCACGCTCACACAAACCAATCCGGCATCCCAGTCGGTGATCGCGGATCCTGAGTTTTACAATGTGGTGTTCCAATCTGGTGGTGGGCTTCTCTATAGAGCTGACTGCAACACCGGCAGCGGTTCCTACACCATCAACGGTAACCAACTTACCATCACGTTAGGTCAAGCATCGTTGGTCGAGTGCGGGGAAGCTTCACTCTCAACCCAATTCACCGCTTTACTCACCAGCGTAGCGACCTACAGCTTTGAATCAGGCGGTCTCATCCTAGGGTTGAAAGACAACGCCGGGACAATGGGCTTCGTCAACGGCGGTACGTATGTTGACACCACCCCACCCGGAACTGGTGTACCAACAGCTACGACCACCGATGCGGTAAATGTACGCAGTGGACCCGGTACCGAGTACTTCGCCTACGGTGTGGTATCGACTGGCACCACCTTTGAGGTGGTTGGCGTCAGCGGAGACGGACAATGGTGGCATGTTGTGGTGCCGACGAGCCTTTCTCCCTCGGGACGGGGCTGGGTTAACACCAATTATTGCGAAACTGAGAACACCGAAAATGTACCAGTTGTACCCGCTCCTCCGCTGGATACACCGACCGCGTCATTTACCGCGACATTGGCACCGGAAGCCACGGGAACACTTGCACCTGAAGCAACAGCTTCAGCTACCTCCGAACCGGAAGCCACGGAAACACCTACGCCTGAAGCGACAGCTGCCACGGCATCATCCAATCAATAGGCAAACAGTTGATGGATTGCGAGCTGATTACTTATAGACGACCTGTAGGATGCAGAATGATCACTTCTGCTTTTGATGAAAATATTGTGAGCGGTAATACTAGCTGCAATATATGTACACCGGAGAGCGGTCAATTGGTGCTGTACGCTAGCGGCACCTCTGTTTTGATTTTCAAATAGTCTTCCCGCTGAACCTCCTGTGACCGGATGCGGTCGCAGGAGGTTTTGTTATGAGTCATGATCAGAACTGTTATAAGCGTCATGGTCAACTTCTTTATGCAAGGCAATTTAGGAATGCAAAATACCTAATACACGGTCCCCCGTGGATAATTTTTGGGGCTCACAATTCTAAACATGTGTTTGCATAATCAAGTAGATATCTAGTGCTTTGTCAAGGATGATAGTTTTATTCGATATCCGAGTAAATATGCCCTTGACAAAGCTTAAAGTGTTCCGTCTTCATTCTATTCTTACTGAACAATCATATTCGACGGAATACCATCCATCTTTAATTATTACTGAGTGGCACTTATAACCTACCAACATATGAGGAACATTCAATCGTGACAGGTATAGACACCCTAACCAAACCATCCCCCCGGCCCGCAAATGCCCCACCCTACTTCCATGTAATGGCTAAGCCGACCGGTGCCATCTGCAACTTGGATTGCGAGTATTGTTTTTTCCTGTCCAAGGAGGCACTCTATCCAGGCAGCCCCTTCCGGATGCAGAATGACATACTCGAAGCTTATATCCGGCAAGTCATCGAATCGCACCAAGCACCGCAGGTAACAATCGCTTGGCAGGGTGGGGAACCTACGTTGATGGGGTTGGAATTCTTCGAAAGTGCCATGCAGTTGGTGCAGAAGTACGCCACCGGTAGTGTGACTATCGACCACACCATACAAACCAACGGCACGAAGCTGGATGATGCTTGGTGCGCCTTCTTTAAGAAGCACAATTTTCTAGTCGGTTTGTCCATGGACGGTCCCAAAGAAATGCACGACGCGTACCGCGTGGATAAACGCGGTGAGGGCACCTTCGACCAGGTCATGGCCGCGGCGCGCCTGTTGCAACAACACAAGGTTGAGTTCAACATCCTTTGCACCGTGCACGCCAGGAATGCTGATCACCCAATGGAGGTCTACCGCTTCTTCCGCGATGAGGTAAAGACCGATTTTATCCAGTTCATTCCCATCATTGAGCGCTCTACACGCGCTTTACTTCCGGTCGCCAACCGCGGCTGGGGTGATCAGCATCTACAGTCTCCAGAAGAAATCGATGGGCTGCCGATGGCGAAGAGCTCAAAGCGCCCGCTATATACTTTGACTGGTAGCCTTGTAACCAAGCGTTCGGTCAAAGCCGAACAATGGGGTAACTTCCTCAACGCGATATACGATGAGTGGGTCCGCAACGACGTTGGGCAGGTCTTCATCCAAACCTTTGAGTCAGCGCTTGGGTCTTGGGTAGGACAGGGTGCCTCGGTCTGCATCCATCGCGAGACATGCGGCGATGCCCTGGCGTTAGAGCACAATGGCGATCTATATTCCTGCGATCACTTCGTAGAACCGAAATACTTCTTGGGCAACATCAAGGAAGAGCATATGCTCAATATGGTCGCCTCCGAGCAACAGCGTAAATTTGGCACTGACAAACGCGACACCCTGCCGCGCTACTGCCGGGAATGTCCAGTCCGATTTGCTTGCCATGGAGGTTGTCCACGGAACCGTTTCATCAGGACGCCGGACGGGGAAAGCGGGTTGAATTTCTTGTGTGCTGGCTATAAAGCATTTTTTACCCATATAGACTACCCAATGCGCCTGATGGCAGCCCTGTTGCGTCAGGGTCGCTACGCCGATGAAGTGATGGGCATCCTAGCAAAAGCAGACAGTGAATTTCTAGAAGCGCTGGCGAAAGCAAACCCGAACGATCCTTGCCCGTGCAGCAGCGGAAAGAAGGTTAAGGCTTGCCATGGACGGGAAGAGTAGGTAAACTTATATGCATATTCGCTCTTCGTCTATCGGGTCGTTTCTAGACGCTTGCTCTGACTGAGGGGGATGATTCCCACCAATTGAGCTATTCGCAGCTCAATAATTCACAGTGGCAGACGCAATACTGCTCGAAACACCAAAAATCGCATTGTAGGTGCATGCAGAAAGTATTTTGAAATCCAATTCTAATCAATCGAGAAAAAAGGAGCTATCTGATGGCAGAAAATTATAATAAAGAACTGCAGAAGGCAGCTGAGGAACTGGAGCTTGGGGCTGAAATGGCGGTCATTGAAGGCGCCGAAGAAGTCATGGAAGGACTCGAAACAGTTAGGCTGGCTGAAGACATGGCCGGCTTTGCAGCAGCCGAAATGGCCGCGGGTGCCAGCGACCTTACCCGCGCTGTTGATGCGAAAGTGGTCGCCGGAAGGGTTGCGAATTTAAGCAGCCTGGTTGCTCAAGCCGGCATCGTTGATGTGGCTGAAGGTGCCCAGTTGCTGGCTGCATCTGATGACATCGAGGCGCTAAGCGCAGTAATCGGGTTGATGAGCGAGGACGATCTCGATCATGGTCTCGAACTAGCTCGTATAGCAGGTGAACTGTGGGCGGTCAGTGATGTCGTCGACCTTCTAGATATGCCTGTGCTTTCGGCATTCCTAGAAGAACGCGGCGAGCTGCTTCAGGAAATTGCCGTAGATGAGATACTAACAGCTTCTAGCAACAGCGCCTTATCCCAGGTAATCGCGGCTAAAGGGGTTGAGCTGGAAGAAATGGGTGTTGAAGAAGTCGCAGAAGGCTTGACCCGGCTTGCGGCATCGCAGGCGATGGCGGAACGCAGTGCAGAACTAGAGCAGGCTGGTGCAACCCTGGGAGCCCGAGGCGTGGAAGAGATGGCAACAGCAGCAGTTGCTGCCGACCTGGCCAAGGATCTTAACGCCGTTGGTGTCGCAGAAGTTGCTGAAGGTGCCGCTGAAGTGGGCGGGGCCACGACCGCGTTTGAGGTCGCCGAATCCTTGGAAGAGGATAGCGACTAGATATGCTACTCTAACAAAAAGTACTTGTCCGGGAACGGAAAAATATTGACGATATTGATCGGCGTCTGTGTAGATCGTGCTGGACAGGCAAAGCTACCCAACCGGCACCTACAAACCGACAATAATCGCTAATTACAAATAAAGGAGTGAAATATGTCAAACAATGCTAGTTCATTTGTAGCATTCTTCTTTGGTTTGCTAACCGGTGCGGTGATCGGTGCGGCAACCGCCTTACTTCTTGCCCCGATGTCAGGGCTCGAAATGCGCCAACAGCTAGCTACTCAAGCACAGAGCGAGTACGAGCGCGCCAAGCTTGAGTATCAAAGACAAACTGCCAAACTGCACAAACAGTCCGATGAACTGGATGAGCAGATCGCAGAGGCCGAAAGCGCGCAGGTTTAACCAGCAGAGTAATTGCGTACAGAAGAGATTTAACAATCAAGATGAGAGGCGTTGGATATATGCGAATATCCGCCTCTCATCTTGATATTTTATACTTCCTGGATTCAACTCTTAAGTGCAACAGACTGTTTATAGAATACCTCAAAAGGTGATTTGAAAGCAAGACACTTTCTTGGACGATGGTTTAGCTTATTCATGATCTGTACCAGCTCATGATTTGTGACCGAAGTTAGCTCTCGATTTTTGGGAATATATTGGCGGACCAGCCCATTCATGTTTTCATTCGTGCCCCGCTCCCAGGCGGCATAAGGATGAGCAAAGAAGAATTTGATCCCAAGTTCTTGAGCAATCCGTTCATGCTCAGCGAACTCTTTACCATTGTCTCCAGTGATCGTATGCGAGCGACCTGCAACTGGCAGGAGCAAATCTATCACAGCATCGCTGACCAGTTCGGCAGTGCGGCGATCAACCTTGCGCAACAAGGCAAAACGCGATTTTCGTTCCGTAAGGGTTACGATGGCCTGGTGATGTCCTTTACCAATGATGGTATCTACTTCCCAATCCCCAATCCGGTGACGTTGATCAACAATCTCTGGTCGTTGCTCAATACTCACTCGATTGGGCAGTGTTCCCCGCCGGTCATAGCTACCATAGCGTTTGCGGCGTTTCTTCTGGCAACGCAGGTGCTTGTACAGCTTCCCTCCAGCACGTTTGTCAGTCAGAATGTACTGGTAGATCCTTTCATGGCTAACCTGGATGTCCGTGTTTTGCCACAACCAGACCGAGATCTGCTCTGGGCTCCAGTCTTGGCACAACTTGCTCTCGACCAGCAACCAGTTCTCTTCCTGAATGCGTGGTTTGGCTTTATTGCGTCTGCTCGAAGCCATATGGTGGGCCTGCTTGGGGCGATAACCTCGCTGACCATGATTGCGGCGCAGTTCCCGACATACTGTCGATTTATGGGTGCCAACCACTGCAGCGATTTCTGTTCGATTGTGACCCATTTTCAACAAGGCAGATATCTGGTATCTTTGTTCTTGGGTAAGTTGAGTATAGGTTCTCATAAGTGCTCCTTTGACTTGGTCGTTAGAGAGGCACTTATCCTACCTCAGCTTACCTCTCTTTCAACCTCTAAAGTTGCACTTGTGAGTTGAATCTAAGAAATGAAATAAGTCGAATATTGAAGGTTATCTTGCCATGAAAATCGACACATCACTCTCTTTTTCGACAAGGGTATTGGTCACGATAGCTGCCTTGGGTGTGGCCATGCTTACCCTGCAGTATGGCGCCAAGATGGTCAATTCGCTCTTCCTAGCATGGTTGATTGTATTGGTTGCTAGCCCTCTGCTGCACCGCCTACGGGATAAACGTGCTCCGGTCTGGTTATCAATTTTACTTACCTTGTTGGTAATTCTGGTTATTTTTATCGTTTTTATTTTGACCATGGTCGTAGCTGTTAAATCGTTCTCGGATGCCGTCCCAGAGTTCTCTATCGAAATAGACAATTTGAGTGCGGCCATCAAACAGCAGCTAGAAGCCTGGGGGCTTTCCGCAGGGGCTTCAGGTGCCATTTTGAACTTTTTTTAATCCCACCCAACTTCTGGAGTTTATCAGGGGTTTCTTGGATGAGTTGATCGGTTCTGTGTTGAACGTGATCTTCATTGCCCGGTTGGTGATATTCATAACACTAGAAGCATTTAACAGAAGCATTTAACGCCCCTACGAAATTGGCAACGGGTATCGAAGCCGGCAATTCATATCTGCAGCGCCTATTAAATACCAGTTCGCATTTGCGATCGGATATCTTTATCACTACATTGGTTGCTCTAGCGACCGGCATGTTGGATACCATCTGGTTCATCACGATGGGGGTCCCGAACGCGTTCCTGTGGGGAATCTTGGCTTTCATGTTCACCTATGTGCCCACCATCGGGTTTTGGCTGGCAGCGATCCCACCGACACTGCTGCTTTATTGCTATCAGGACCGGTAACTGCGCTGGTGGTGTTTCTCGGCATTATGATGATCAATGGTTTCGCCGAAAATGTAGTCAAACCGAAATATATGGGCGAAGGTCTCAACCTGTCACCTTTCATGGTCATCTTCTCGGTCTTCTTTTGGGGTGTTGTCTTGGGACCCATTGGCGCAATCATCGGGGTTCCCATGACACTCTTGTTCAAGGAATTAGTTCTCAAAGCCGATGACCGCAACAGCTGGATCGCCACTCTGATGAGTTCCAATAAACCGAAGGCTAGCAATAGCGATAAGGAAACGTTTGGCGATCTACTCGGAGATGATAGCGGACGCTAACCATCCCCCTAGATTACATCCAACTTTTACTCTCTCAGCCAGTTACCAGCTTGTAGTGGTAATAATCCTGATGTATGAGTCTGCACCGGTCGCTGCTGAGAATCAGTAAAATGATTTAGGACTTTCCCCTGCAGCACTTTAACCCCTTTTAATCAGGGCAAGTATCGTCGGGCTAATTGTGTCGAGCATCTGCGACTCCAAGCCTTACTCGTCTCCCGATTTTGATCGTTTAATGGGCGAAAGGAGACTATGGAGTGAAGCACACACCTGCGGTCAGGCTTTCTAAGCGCCCTGATCGATGTAATCAATCGTCACAACGACCCCATCGACAACCGCAACCGGATTGTGCGACCAACTTCCGTAATGGTCTTTCTCTCTAGCCACCGCCGATGGTAGATCACAAACAAAAAGCGCTTCCTGATCGGGAAGCGTTCGTTGCTCTGTGAGGTCGCTTCAGAGCTGTCCACCCAGCACTTTATCTCCCGTAGGTTCAGGACTTCCGCCAACCGGCTCAATCGTGATCCCAAAGCTATCATAGAACGCCAACGACCTGTTTGAATCTACCACCAGCGATCCATACCCATCATCTCCAACCGAGAAAATCCCACCACTCGAACGCTCACCATCTTGTATCAGCCACAGTTGATACTGTCGGGATGGATCCAAATCAGGTAAACCATCAACAACCAGGGTTCCGTATTCGCCATCCTGGCTGATGACCAAAAGCCCCGTTGCGTCCGGTGAGTATTCGGTACCTGCCAGATGGATGGTTAGTAATTTTGATCTGTCAGCTGAGCTGGTTTGGTCCAGACGAGCCAATAAAGCCAAATTGCTGATACCTAACACAATGATCAACAACAGGCTGGCAACTGCCAAAGTTGGTAAACCCTGAAGGGCCAGGCTGATCGACTGCCACAGAGATGGTTTTGTCACGATTGCACTCTCGGTATTTCCCATACGAGCGCGAGCCATAATTTTTGCCTTCAAATCTTTGGGCGGATCGACTTCTGTTATGGCTAATGGCAGTTCTGCCACGACACTCCGATAGGCAGCTAGCTCAACACGGCAGTCTGCGCATTGGCTCAAATGCTCTGCCACCAGCAGATCCTCGTCGGTTTCGAGACTTCCCAAGCGCGTAAGCAGGCAGCAAATCTTCATAGTACATATGAGTTTTATCGGTGATGGCTGTTGCATTATCCATATCACCATATATACGGAAATTTGCCCCCTTTGGATTTATCAGATTTCGATCTCATCAACCTGAAGCAAGGTTCGCAGCTTTTGCATCCCCAATCCTATGCGCGTTTTGATCGTGCCGACCGGTTCTTCCAATATCTAGGCAATTTCACGGTGAGAATACCCATGGAAATATGCGTAAGCCAAAGGAATCTTTTGTGCATCAGGCAACTCAACCAAAGCAGCATGTACTCGACGTTTCCGCTCGGATAATTCGATCAGCTCCTCAGCGCGCCCTCCAAATTCCATGCCGGCTAGGTTTAGCGCGGTCGCTCCGACAAGACTTAGCAGGACAGCGCACAATACACCCAGCCAAACTACCCTTTTTAGCTCTGTACGGCGCATATGCTGCAGGCTGCCGATTACGATCCCAATGATCAAAGCAGCTTCAAGGCCTTCCCGCAACGATAAAAGAAAACTTGCTAACATAACATTGTCTCTCCAATATTTTTGTGTGATGACTTCCAGAGATAACGCTAGTTCCTAGACCATCCTATGGTGGCAGGTCCTACCGACCTGATCCGGTCAAAAAAGGGTTTAACTGATCAATCAACTGTGGGTTTGACCCATACAGCTCCAACCACTGACGAGGAGAGGTGTACGGCACGCTCTGGGTTGATCACAACCAGCATCGCACCTTCCACTCCAACCGCCTCTACTCGCAATTCTGCACCGCTTACGAATCCTTCGGCCTGTAAGAAAGATCTAGTTGCATCTTGTGCTTCGATATAAAGTATCTCCCCCCATTCGCCTACTCGTAACGTAGACAATAGGGTAGCGTGCCTCTCGAGTGTAACCTGAGGTGATGGATCCGGTATTAACTTTCCGGACGGGGTCACCCTGGGGTAATCTAAAAAATCTGCCAGTCGTTCAGCTGTGGCTTCGGGAAAGATATGCTCAAGCCGGCAGACGATCTCATCAGCTTCGTTGAGCGGAAAACACAGGTATTCAACAAGAAAAACTTCCCACAACTGGCGTTGGCCTAAGATTCGGGATGCAATCTGGGAGCCGGCCACAGTAAGTTCTACGCCTTTGTATGGGTAATACGTAACCAAACCATTCTTCTCGAGCTTGCGGATTATCTGATTAGCTGAGACTGGTAATATCGTTAGCTCATTGGCGACTTTTACCAATGAAACCGGGCTCTCGTAGCCGCGCTCGTTTAGTTTGGCAATCGTAACCAGGTACATCTCCTCATTTTCGCTAAAGTTTTTATGGCTAACCATATTTTTCTGCTGTATATTTTTAGGCTTACCATATTTTATCTATCATTGAATAGGATTCCTCAATAGCCAATGGTTACCTTATCGTGTGATAATAGTCACCTTAATTCCCGTAGGGTGGCGTTTACTTAACAGCTACTCGGCGTCAAATTCCCATAAAAAACTAACAAAACTATGACTTGCGTTTTGAAAAAAATCATGTAGAATAATTACCGTCGGACGTCTGGGTGCCCCCCTCACCCAGGCGTCTGACTTTTAATGAGAAGGGAGGCTGCAGAAACTAGCAACCTCTCAATACATCACCAACAATAGGTGGATTATCGACTACTCTGTACAATCAACAACCGGTAGTTGCGGGTGTAAGAATTCGCTTTATTCAGGATCCTGACTTCCCAATTGAAGTGGATGCTTCAATCCCGTGCAGTATCATACAATCATGCATTAGACAAAACACAGCTAATTAAGATGGTTTGCAAAGCGGTTCGTTCGATATCTTCAGCAACGGGTTGGTTATTACCATCCAACGCAACCTGGAAATACCCCGCAATCCCTGGGTTTTGGGTAAACAGCACACCAAACAACCGTTCTTTTTCATTGACATCTTCTACCAAAGTTCCGAGAGCGTTAATTCTTTTCCCACACAGCTGCAGGACGACAGGCCAACCACCCCTCAAGTTTCGCCACCACACCCTATCAGGTTTACTTGTAGTCAATAGGAGTCCTGTATCCCTATCGCTCACCTGCCAGTAGTTTACCGGTGTTGTAAACTCCTGCCCGCTTTTTCGACCAGTATACGAGATCAGCATCATGTTCTTGCTAACCACGCCATGCATTGGAGACTTCAACAACGATTCCATGATCGAGTTGTACCACATCAGTATCACCTCAGAATTTCAGTTTTTTTCGTCCCACGATTTACACCGATTTGTCCAGGGGAAAACCCATTGGTCCCGAGCTTAGATGGGCGGGCATTGGATTATTCGCTTACCGTAAGCAGCATCATTCTGCAGAACTGGGAGAATATTCCAATCAACTGTGAGTATAAATTGGGTTCAGGTCAAATATTTCAGTCCGCTGCCGGTGTTAAACAGCACGACACTTTCTTCGGTTTGGATCCATCCATCACGAACGAGATATTCTAAACCTGCAAGTGTTGCGGCACCTTCCGGTGCGGCGAATACACCTTCTAAATTCGCCAACAGCTCTTGGGCGCAGCGGATATCTTCATCGGCCACAGCGACAGCGGTACCGTTGCTCTCATATAGCGTTTCCATTATCAACCGGTCAGCAAAACTTAGTGGCACACGCATTCCTATGGCTAGCGTCTGGGCAGCTTCCCAAAATTCACAGGCAGGATTTTTGTTCTCAAAAGCTTTTATCACTGGAGCACAGCCTGCCGCCTGCACAACTACCATCCTTGGGAGTTTACTGCTTTCTAACCAACCCAGTGCTTCCAATTCCCGAAATGCTTTCCACATCCCGATCAAACCAGTCCCCCCTCCGGTTGGGTAGATTATGACGTCAGGCAACTTCCACCCAAAGCTCTCAGCCACTTCGTACCCCATGATTTTCTTGCCTTCCACCCGGTATGGCTCTTTGAATGTGGACATATCGAACCACCCTTCTCGATTTACTTTGTCCTTAACCACACGGGCGGCATCGCTGATCAAACCCTCGACCAGTTCGACCTCGGCACCAGCGATGCGGCTCTCTACCATATTAGCGACTGGTGTGTCATTGGGCATAACGACAGCTGCTTTCATACCGCCGCGTGCTGCGTATGATGCCAATGCCCCGCCGGCATTCCCCGCAGTAGGGATGATCAATTTCGAGACTCCCAATTCTTTTGCTTTCGATACGGCTGATGCCAAACCGCGTGCTTTGAATGTCCCGGTTGGATTTTGGCTTTCATCTTTTATATACAACTTCCGCAAACCCAAATGCTCCCCCAATCTGTCTGTCCTGAGCAGGGGTGTGTCCCCTTCCCCCAGACTAACAATGTTCTTTTGATCAAACACTGGCAGCAGCTCATGCCAGCGCCACATGTTATGCGTTCGTTGGGCGACTTGGTCCCGGTCGAGATTCCGTCGGACAGATTCAAGATCGTAGATCGATAACAATGGGGATTGGCATGTTTCGCAAAAGGTCTGCACTTCGTCAACTGGAAATAAACCGCTACATTCAGCACACTCGAGGTTGTGGAAATACGAGTAGTTTGTCATACCTATGTCTCTTATTTTCTGTCAGCAATTTTGCATGCATTATACTCGCCCTCCGATATCGACAGTTAATTACTTCCACCAGGTTACATATTACGGCAAACCCCTCCCGGGTAGCATGCCGAACCTCCCAAGGGTTGCATGCCAGCCAGGTTTTTATATGTAAAAATAGATTTAACCGCATTAGATACATTGCGAAGACTGTGATCTAATGATGCCAAGCTCACCCAATTAGATTACTCGCCCAGCATACGCGGAGATTATCCGTAAAAACACTTTCCAGGATTGCTCAGAGAGCCAAACTAGTGTTCCGTGAGGCTTTTTCAACATCAGTGAAAACAGCGGTCAAGGGGCATGTCAGCAATATTCTCAGCAAACTTCATTTAGCTGACCGCACCCAAGCCGCTGTTTATACTTATCAGCAAGGCATTGTCCGGCGGTAGGTGTTTTCCACTCGCTTGTATTGTCACATTTATAGTTCCTCAAACCGGTCCATATGCAGGTTCTTCTTGCTGAAGCGTGGATCGAAAACCCGACCATTCATTACGATATAGACGCCCTCAGCAAGGGTCTGCAGAGCTATGACTGCACAGCCGATATTGAATTGAGCATCCGTTTCACGAAAAGTCGCTGGCTGCATCGCTCCAGTAATGACAATTACCTTCCCTGGTATGTCGAGGAGAGATAATGCTGTATCTACCATTGTATCGGTCCCATGAGTGATTAGGATACGGTGATGCGGATCACCTTGAATCTTGTCATGGATAATAGACCGGTCGCGGTCTGTTAGTTGCAAACTATCCTTCTTAAATATGGATTCGATTTCATATTCGACATCCACATTTGCTTGGTCGAGAATCGGGAGGATCTGCGGGTCACCGACTTCAAATTCGCTGGTCAGGGTTGAATAGTACTTGTCAATCGATCCCCCAGTCGTATAAATCTTGATGTTAGTAGTCATAATTCACCGAGAGTCTTAGAATTAAAAGCAAAATGAGCCATGGCTCTTTGCCTAGCACAAGTATAATCCCTAGACAGCCATCCACAGGGAAGAATGGACATTAACGTATAGAATCTCGGCATAGCATGACATAAAGGAACGTATGGAAAAGGAACGTCTATTCACTGCATTCCGCATAGCAGCGGAGATATTTGCAGCAGTTGTCGTTACATTGTTGGGAGCGGGTTTACTCTGCTGGTTAGCCGGATGGCGTACTTACTACCAGTATGGCACAGTAATCATCTGGTTCGGCATAGCAATTGGGGGCATGGGTTTGTTTACTTTTCTCGGGAATCGGGGCAGTAAACGCAGGTTTTCTGAAAGCAATACGCAAACATCTAGTCGGGGCAGAATCCATAAATCTACAAATCAACCCAGTGGCAAATCGAGTCAATCTCACCGGTCCGCAATGATAATGCTGATCGCAGGTGTGATTCTGTTCATCATCGGTTCGCAATTTCAGGGTCTACCGTAATATTTTCTACACCACGTTGGATAACACAGCAAAACGCTAGAGCAGGCTGCTCAAGTCCTGCCCACGCGCCTGTGCGCGTGCCATCATCCAAGCTGCCTCATTTTCTGGTATGGCTAGCACATCCTCTTCCGGCCGGCGAACCAAGCCCAGAGCTCCATCTTGACAAAGCGGTATGCATACACCGCAACCTACACACCGTACAGCATTGACTTGGATAACATCCCCAGCTAACGATAATGCATTGAACTGGCAGCTGTCCACGCAATCCTCGCATCCGATACACAAACTATAATCCACTTGATTGACAAATGCGGAGCGTGCCACCACATTAGCTATTCCAATCTCCGCCATACCGCGCAAAATTCCACAAGAGCATGTGCAGCAGTTGCATATATAGAAGTTGCCATGCTGGTTGTTGCTCACCGAATGCACCAACCCGGCTCCGGCTGCCCACGTCAGGGTCGCGATGGCTTTTTCCTGTGTTACGGCATGGATCACTGTGCTGTGATCAAACGCTCCGGGCTTTGCGCTCATCGCCAGACAAACATCGATAGGGTGTTCGCATGGATCACCTACAAGTTTTTTTTGAACCCGGCAGATGCAATCTAATACTCCCCAAGATTGGGCTTGCTCAACAATGCCGATGGCGTTTTCATAAGGCTGTACTTCCAAATCTTGACGGACGCTCTCCCCAATCGGGATCACACGATGGACTGGAGGCTGGATGCCTAGTACCTGGCTAAAGGCTTGCTGGTAATACGCTTCAAACAGTTGGGCGAACTCAGCATCGATACTGCCAATCTGTGTTTCGTAAAAGCCAACGACAAATGGCATAATACCAAAACCCAAACCCCCATCTGTCCTGCTAGCTTTAATCAATCCCCGGCGCGCTAATTGTTTGAGCAGCGGTTTAATCTCGTTCACATCCAAACCGGAACGGTCAGCAATTTGCCCTGGCGTTTCATATACCAGCTTCAATTTGGATACTAGCTCAGCCTCGTCGGCTGTAAACAAGCGTGCGAGCATATCCAGTTCGATGCCGTTCTCTGTGGCAGGGAATCCGTTTGGTAGGGCATCCAAACGCTGTGCCAACTGTCGATAAACCGTCTTGTCCATCGTTCGCCTCCTCAAGGGTATCTGGTACGATGCCCTACTATACCATACCCTCCGCTCAGCTTTTAGTTATAGAGTGGTAAAATTTGATATTTATTATATATAGACAATATCATTGCATTTACTTGACATATATATGATTTTCTGCTAAAATAGCCTCACTTTGATAAAACAAGCATGCACTGTGAGGGTATGATGGCTTTCTATCTTTCGGTAAAAGAAATTTGGCGCAGTAAAGGACGTTTCCTGCTATTCAGTATGGTGATCGCTCTAATCACTGTTTTGGTGCTCTTCATCGCTGGATTAGCCGAAGGTTTAGCTGCTGCAAACCGGGAATACCTGGCTAAACTGGATGGCGAGTTGATCGTGTTCCAAGAAGATGTAAAACTATCCACCCTCTCTAGCCGAATAAATGACAAGACGATCCGTCAAATCAACCGCGTCGATGGAATTTCATCCATCGGTCCGGTTGGATTTGGGAACACAACGATAATATTTGGAGAGAATGAAGAAGAGAATATAGATATTTCCCTGATTGGTATCGAGCCTAATTTACCAGGCGGCGCACCGGCATTGGAAGGCCGCAATCTGCGCAATAAACGAGCCTATGAAGCTGTCATCGACAGCAATGTCGCCGAACGGGCAAATTTATCGGTCGGTGATACATTTACGATCAAATCAATACAAGGCACGGAAGATGAGTATTTTGAGTTGAGTGTCGCGGGGATCACAGATGGAAGGCAATTCTTTTTCCAACCATCAATATTCGTGTCAACGACAATTTGGGATAAGATCCGCCCACAAGCGGCAACTGGTTCTGCAAATGGTGAGATTACTTACAACGTCGCGGTTGTCCGCCTAGATGATCCAACCTCTTGGGAATCAATGGCTTCAATCATCCAGGAAAATGTTGATGGCATCGAGGTGGTTGATCCCGTAACCGCGTATGAATCTTCTCCCGGATATCAAGCCCAACAAAGCACATTGAATACCCAACGTGGTTTCACCCTGCTTATCGGTATATTAGTAATTGGCGGTTTCTTCCAAATACAGACTCTACAGAGGGTGCCCAACATCGGCATGCTAAAGGCAGTCGGTGTATCAAATCGGACGGTTGGCTTGTCAGTGGTAGCTCAAATCTTGGCAGTTACTGTGATTGGTGTGCTCTTAGGCAGCCTCGGTACACTAGCGTTAGCACAAGGTTTGCCCGCGGTCGTCCCAATCCGCTTTACTGGTGAAGCGTTGTTTACTGCGATTCTTTCCTTGCTGATTATCGGTCCATTAGGCGGTTTAGTTTCTGTCCGTTTGGCACTCAAAGCCGAACCTTTGATGGCAGTAGGCTTGTCATCATAATCAAAGCATTTACTAATTATTGCACTTATTGAATAATTCGGAGGTATACGTGATGAGCAAAGTTCTCGAGACAATAGATGTGAGTAAGATTTATCAAACCGGTGAATTGACTGTCAAAGCGGTAGATGAAGCCAGCATCTCAGTCGAACGGGGGGAATTCGTCGCCCTAGTGGGACCGAGCGGGTCTGGCAAGACAACGATGCTCGCGATGCTAGCCGCTCTATTGAATCCTTCTGGGGGCCAAGTTGTCATCGACGGTGAAGACATTGGCAGTATGAAAGAGAGCAACAGAGTCAAATTTCGCCGCAAGAAAATTGGCTTCACCTTCCAGTCCAACAACCTAGTCCCATTTCTAAATGTGCGTGAGAACGTTGAACTGATGCTGCGCCTGAACGGTAAGCTTGACAAAGAGGGCCGGCAGCGTGCTGAGGCATTGCTGACCCGCTTAGGCTTGGACGATCGCCTCAACAACCTGCCCAGCCAGCTCTCCGGGGGCCAGAAACAGCGCGTTGCTATCGCCCGTTCATTAATCCATGAGCCGAGCCTGGTTCTAACTGATGAGCCCACTGCGAGTCTAGATACCGAACGTGCTTATCAGGTTGTACAGATTTTTTCAGACTTGATCCACGAGCAAGGTAAGGCGGGTATGATGGTCACCCACGACCTACGCATGGTCAAATTTGTTGATAAAGTCATCCAGATGGTGGATGGTCGTGTAGCGAATATTATCGACGACCGCTGTGCCATTGACGCCCTAGCCGCCAGCAGCCAATACGGTCCTGAAGAAGCTATCCCCGTTGAGACGGTCTCCGCTCCTCAGGTGCTTGAACCAGCTTATGCTTTCTCATGAATGTGTGCAACAATCCAAATAATATCTAGAAAACAGCGGTCATCAGAAATCACCGCTGTTTTCTTGTCAATAACAGTCACTTGTCTGAAATAAAAAACCCTTAAAATGGAATTGTTTAGAACTCTCTTACCGTCTCCAGTGGAACTGGGGGGTGAATTTGTCCTGGTACAGGTGGCATAGAGTTATACACCCAGTTAACTTTTACTGAACCATACGATATCCCTGCTGCTTTGCGTACACCCAGATACTCACCGCGCAGCAGCACGTCCTCCATATCCAGGGTTAGTCCAAAAATTGCCAGCGGTGCACCAATGGGTATTTTTCTCAAATCATCCCCGAACGCCCCAAAAGAGAATACGATGCGCTCTGCATCTAATGGCTGAGCTTGAATCACCGGTAAGATGACGGGGTAACCATCATCGCCAATATACCCAGCGAATTTTAAATTGTCTAATTTACTGAAGAGGGCTCGAGTCCAGGAGTTCAACACATCTGCTGCCGGGGTTTTTTTGTGGAAAGTCTTAGCTATTAAAGTTTGTATCGACGCCCAAACCACTCGACCCATCGGCAGCCTTTCACCCCCGGACTGTTCCACCAGGTTAAGATAATGGACGGTATGCACTCCAAAATAGGCGTTATAGCGGAACATCGGGATATCGTTATACATATCATATTCTGGGCCAGCTTTTTCCTTGTGCGACCAAGTAGCTTTTCCCAACCATACGAGTTTGTCCAAAGTCATGATTAAAAAACCGGTATTTGGATTATCAACAACATGACCTTTGCTCAACCCTTCTGTGAACTGTCCGAAGGTCAATGTCTGCGGTGCACATGCCTGCAGAGTGGAAAGCATCGTCAGATGTGGCAATCCTTCATCATTCACAGTTCCCAGGATGCCTATTTTCATGGGGACTGATAATGCTTGGATGTCATCATTCGTAAAGGATTTGTGCCATAAACTGCTCATCTTCCGCTCCATTTTCAAGATCCTCAACCTTGGACTTTTGTCGCCCCGGTCGCAAATACGGTATCCGGGCTAACACCTGACCTATACGCAACTTGAGTCAGATCACCCAATTCCGCTCGGGTCAGCAGAGGCACATCCGCAAATGCCCATTCTTGATCCAGGCGCGCATATTTATCTCTGCACAGGTTGTTAAACGCGCACAGCTCCCAGCGCTCTACGACATCCGCCAACTGGTTGGCAATAAAACTCCCGATACCATAGATGTTTTCGTGGGTAGCAGTTTTCGCCGAGATCAACGGTGTCCGTACCCAAAGTCGCTTATTTGGCCAGCGCTCATTAATCTGTCGACCAACAAACTGCAGATTTTCTAAGATGCGTTCGTTGGGTTGTCCGGTATACTGTTTATGCCGCTCTGAATCGATTTCTTTTAGATCGTAAAGAATCAAATCCGTGTGCTCCAGCATACGGTCCAAGCTTGAGGTAGAGCACATTCCACAGGTATCGACAGCCGTATGTATACCTTCCACTTTCAATCGCTCCAATACCTCAACAAGGTAGCCAATCTGTAGAGTGGGTTCACCGCCTGATAGAGTTACACCGCCATTAGATTTCTCGTAGTAGGTGCGGTCTTTCACCAGTTCCGAGATCAGCTCTTCCACTGATCGTTGTGTGCCTAGCACCTCAATTGCGTTCGCCGGACACGCTTCAGCGCAGTTTCCACAGCCCGTACACCCGGAGCGCGTGATTTGCATACCTTCTGAGGTTCGCCACAGATTCTCGTGTGGACAAATATCTTTACAGGAATCACACCCTATACAACGCTCACGATACCACTGGATCTGTGGGGACATCGCTATGCTTTCCGGATTGTGGCACCACTCGCAGCGCAGCGGGCAGCCTTTAAAAAATACAGTAGTACGGATGCCCGGACCGTCTTCCGTAGACAAGCGCTGTAGGTGCAGGATGATGCCTGTCATCTGATCAACCATCGTATCTAACCGCTCTCCTTGTTCACACTATCCGGCGTAATATCGACCTTCCTAACAAAAACAAGGCTCACCTCCAGATAGTGATTTTAGATGCAGTGGCTTTCCCGGGCAATGATTTCATCCTGTAGTTCTTTCCCAATACTAGTGAAGTAGGCGTTGTAACCAGTGACTCGCACCAAAAGGTGGCGGTACTCCTCAGGGTGTTTCTGAGCTTCACGCAGGAGGTCGGCATCCACCATATTGATCTGCAGCGCGGTACCCCCGTTTTCAACATAGCTCTGCAGAAAAGCCTTGAATTTCGCTTGATGTTCGGCATCACGCAGCAAAGACGGGTTGAAAGTCATGGTATGACTGCCGCCATTTGGCAGCAAATTATTGAACTCCTGCCAGGCTTCCGCCCCATTGTCACGCTTGCCACCCAGCACCTTCCCAACCGAGTTCACATTAGCAGTGGGGCCATTGATATCAGCCCCATTTGAGGGGCAGAGGGCATTCGACAAGAAGCGCCCTTTCGGCCTTCCATCTGGGCTCGCCGCTAAGATAAACCCATCTGAGACCCAATAATTCCAGCTTAACATGCCGGGGCGGAACTGACGGTTCGTCGATGTGGTCCTATGTTTCCAGGTCTCTTCCGTCCAAAGTTCCATCACTTGATATGCAATATTATCCGCTTCGTCATCATCTCGCCCATATTTTGGCGCTTTATGGAGTGCTTTAGCTTGTAGGACACTATGCCCCTCCCAATTATCTTTCAGTGCCGTGATCAGCTCACCCATAGTGCAATCTCTTTGATCGAATACGAGATACTTTACGGCTAGCAGGGAATCAACCGTTGTCGCAAAAGTCACCGCCTCGATGGTCACAAACGTTAGTTCAGCACCACCTTGATTGATATCCAATCCTCTTTCTGCACATCCCTTCACCAGGCATGAGAGATAGGGAGTCGGGGAAAAAATCGCTCGTACCGATTCTGATTTTTCGTATAAGTCAACGATCTTCTGGATAATATAGCGCGTCTGGATCATATAAGCCCCCCAAAACTGCTCCCAAGATTCGAATGTGCGTGGGTCTCCTGTATCTGGTCCCCATGGTCTATTGGGGTCAGTTTTACCAGTCATCGGATCAGAGAAGGGTTCCATATCATAGCCGCCGGTCAAAGCAAGCTCGACCGCTTTCAATAGGTTCAAGTTGGCGTCCACCGTCCCAGAACGATCATTGCCGACCATTGTGTTCTCTAAACACCCCACCGGAGCATATTCGTGCACGTTCGACGCATTGATTAAGTGTTCAACACCAGCCTTCTCCGCTTGCAGCATCAACCCTGCCATTGAGCGTTCATCGAAGTTGAGCAGAAATGGCGAACCTTGACTGCTGGCGATCATCGCAATAATTTCGTCATACAAGTCGTCGGGTGTATTGCGATGCAGGCGCACGTTTGGTTTTGGCTCCAGTATCGGGGACATTTCATCTATCACTTCCAAGATGGCATAGGTGAGCCCGTTCGTCATGTCCTTTCCACCCGCCCCCATTCCTGAAAGTGTGATTAACTGCCCGTACCCAGCAGTGATCCCTTGGTTCCCGCCAGTTCGGAGCAGCGCATCGTAAGCGGTATTGGCATGCATCCAGAAGCATTTCAGGATCTCCTTGCCGAATTCCCGGTCCATCCCCATGGCGATTGATTTTTCCCATAATGGATAGAGGTATTGGTCAATCCGCCCAAAAGATACTCCGGGTCCCGGGTAATTTTCATCACTCATTACGAGCATATGCGTCAACCACAGCGACTGGACCGCCTCCCAGAAGGTTCCCGCCGGTTCCCACGGCACTCGTTCGAGGATTTCGGCCATTTGGTACAATTCGCGCTGCCTCAATTCACTGCTTTCACGGGCCGCCGTCTCCTGACACATTTGGCTGTAAGCTTGCGCGACATCGCGCGCCATTGTCGCCGCATTCATCATCGCTCTCAGCTGGGCTGCCTGCGGACTTTGCTTCTCATGCATAGACAATACACGGTAGCGTTCAGACAGCTCGCTGTGGATTCCTTGCCACCCTTCTGTGATGACGCGCTGATAATCAGGAATAAGGTGCCCACTTGTAGCTCCAGAATTTCCATATCCATGGTCATGGAACCATTTCATCGCTTGACGCGCACCATTCTTTCCATCCACCAGACGGAAATACTCTTTTGCTTCGTTCTCATCCAAGCAGGTCGAGGTCATGATGTTAAAACGTCCGCCCGCAACCAAATCCCCAGGCAGGATTTCCTTGGGCATGTATTCCACCATGACTTCCCGCAAAAACCAAGCCCGCCGCTCGGGTATCGACCATTCCCAAAAATCTGGATGTAATTTGACATCCCTGGCAGTTTGCTTGAATGAAGCGCGAAATGTCTGCAAGAACGCGTATGTTTCCGGAACGATATAGAAGGTGAGCTCATCGTATTGAAAATCCCATGGTGTTCCGGTTGTCCAAGCAACATACTCATTATTCCAGCGGCGCTCAACGCCAAGGAAATAGTAATCGCGTAACCATTGGATCCGCGGAGAGAGGTTTCTCGGTTCTTTCATGCGGATTTTCGGCCCAAGAGCACTATCACCGTTCATATTGGTCTCCGATCGGGATCTTTTCCATATTTCCATCTTCTACCTGAAGTTCATTACTCATAGACCCTGTCTCTATGCCCTCATTAGCAAGATAATTGCAATCTGTACTCGTGCTGCATCTGGGTTTTTCCTTTCAACCGCCCTGGCGGATAGATCACGATGCCTGCGCAGTCGCCGACAACTTAATTTATAAAGGCCAACCAATATGGTTTGATTGTACAGATGTATTTCCACGCCATCAAATAACTTTCTTCCTATCCAATCCTGACAGATGATCCTAAATGGAATTTCGCCACAGCTTCCAACTCTATCATCCAGCGTCAGATCCCTAACTGTTGCATTGCTGCCATCATCCCGCGGATCGCATCATTCACTAGCGCAGGCTGCTCCAACAATACAGCTTCTTCATCCCCTTCAAAGGTGATCAACTTACTCTTCGTGGACATTTGGAGAAACCGTTCTTGCGATGCCTGCCAAATAGCCGCAGATTGTTCACGATCTTCAGCAAAATATTTGGGCAACCATGCAGGCATTATCGAGTTGATTAACACCAGTGGAATTGTATTGGATATCCGGGTTTGGGATACTAATCTATCATTCTCGGCTTGGCATTCACGCTCAGCCAAAATGCCTGCAAAATAACTTTGCTCAAAATACATCGCTCTAACGTATGCGGGTAAATCCTGTCCATTTCTTGGCATAAATCGATCACCCAATGTTTTCGCGGCTAGGGGGAGCAAACCAAGCTGTGCCAAGGTATGCCTGATGCGAAGCTTGCGCACCATCTTGCGATCTTCATATTGCCATGCTGGTGACAAGATTTCAGGGAGCTGCTCATCCCTTGGATTCACCAACACCATTCCTAGTACTTCCTCGGAAAACAAATTCGCAAATACCCATGTGAGCTGGTTTCCGAATCCATAACCCACCAAAAGATAGGGGCCGAGGAAATCGGACCGCTCAAGCAAAATTTGAACTTCATTAATGATGTTCAACAATCGGCGTTGAGAGGGAGCGGGGTCGCTCCATCCCATTCCTGCACGGTCGAACGAGCACACTCGTGTATATTCAGCGATCATGGGCTGGATATAACGCCAATCAAGCGACCAACCATATTCCCCAGCAAACAGGATGACAGTCGGTGAACCCTGCCCCAAGGAGTATTGGTGCAACCGGTAGCCTCCAACGTCAACCAGCTGCCCCGGCGGCATCTGCAAATCCAATGTCCAATAATCTGACATGATTGATAATCTCCACAAGTTAATCAGCTGTAATTATAAAGTGATAATCTCAACTAAGCTGGCCTTTATGAGAGTGTTCCGTCAAATTTGATTGTTTAGTATGAACAAGAGTGCCGACGGAACACTTTAAGCTTTGTCAAGGGCGTATTATCTCGATATCGTATGAAACTTTCATCCTTGACAGAGCACTAACCCGCCCCTGGTGTCGCTGGAAAGAGGTTCCCGGGAGAATTAGATTGGAGGATTTTTTCTCGTACACCCACTATACACTACATCTATTCGCTTATAATGACAAACGTAGGATTCAGACATGTCGTTGAGTAGCTTCAAATTCGTTTTCTTTTTGTTGGTTTTTCCGGTATCTATCGCCTGTAGTGCTATGAAGAACTTCCTTGACCCAAACACGCCCCAATACCACACGGATTATGCGAATGGGGCAACGGCAAATCCAGATCAACTCCGCATTATTTCATACAATATCCAATATGGTAGGAACATCTCTGCCGCCACAAAGGATCTTATAGAGATCGACGAACTGAAAGATCCTGATATCATTTTGCTGCAGGAGATGGACGAGGACGGCGTTGACCAAATAGCCAAAGCGCTCAACCTAAACTATATTTATTACCCCGCTTCCCTGCACACTCACCACCGACGCAATTTTGGTAATGCCATTCTGTCACGTTGGCCGATTAAAGATCACGAAAAAGTTATCTTGCCGCATGCAAATCCCAAAAACCAGCAAAGACGAATAGCCGTTAAAGCCAGGTTGGATATTGATGGGAGCGATGTCCTGGCTTATAGCGTCCACACCGAAACTTTTTGGCTGCGCAGCTGGAAGCGCTTTGACCAAATTGATACAATTTTAAGAGATGTCGAACATAACACCCGTGAAAATAGCAGTGACGTTGTCATTGTTGGTGGGGATTTCAACACCCTCACACCTTCGAGCATCGCGAAGATTGATGTTGAGTTTGCACGATTGGGATTCGAACGCGCAACGATGGGGGCTGGATCATCGCTAAAAACGCCTCTCTTCAAGGCTGCCTTGGACCATATCTACATTCGCGGGGCATCCGTAAAGAAGAGTGGTAAAGTGACGGTCAACAGCTCAAGCGACCATTATCCGCTTTGGAGTGTAATTGAATGGCAACCAGTAGATTGAAAATATTAATTGTCTTCTGATCGCTAAGCTAACTCATCCCTTTTAGAGCAATACCTGGCATGACGTAAGGGAAATTTTTGATATCACCAATAGGCTGGCACAATAATATAGGTACACTAGCAGATAGGACTATGTCAGCTTGTCCGCACTCATTATCACGCACATTTGCCCCATCTGCCAATGATGGAAAATTGCACGCGCTAGCTGACATCTTCTAATCTCATAAGGAATATTGTTATACTGATTTCAGCCCCCAAATCCAAACAGATTGGCAATCAAGTGGGCCACAAAGGGACCTAAAAAGAGCAATCCTCCAAACAGCATCCATGGAGCGGCAAAGCCCAAGACCACATACACCAACAACCATACCCAACCTTTGCCAGGATCTGAGGGTTCTAAAGCGTTCGCATCATCTGCCGATAATTCTTCTCCCACATCAACCACAAACGTGCCCGCAATCTTGTCATGCCACCCCTGGCGTTTCTTATCAATCGCAACCCACAGGAATCCCAGCGAAAATGGGATGGCACTTATTATGTAGCCAAGATAGCGTAGCAGGGCTTTGTTTGTAGTGGGGGGATTTCCATCTGCGGTAACAACTTTGATTCCCATGACAGAATTACCATATGTCTGACCAGAACGCTTCCAATAAGCAACGAAATATAGGATAGATACAAGAAACAGCGGAACCAATACAAGCAGATAGCCTACGATTGTATCGATCCATTTCGGTTCATCCTTAATAATTAAGCTCCACAACATCCCAAGCATGTAGATAAGCACCAACAACAACATCGAAACAAACGTGACAAAGAGTCCATCAATACACATCGCCGCTAATCGGCGCCCAAAACCAAATACTATTAATGTCGTTTTCTTGGGTTTCTCTTTAAATTCATGAGTTTGCATGGTGTTGGTTCCTCCACTGGAATTATTTTGACGGGTTTTTGAACGAGGTTTGATATAAATTATATCTTAACAAAAATATTGTATACGAGAAATTGGTAATACTCTTGGATCAAATATTATTACGAATTATCAGAGCAGATAGAATGAATAAAATTTTAAAGCCGTTTTATGTATTCTAGTCAAGTTTGACTCCAGATATCTACCATCACCTAAGCCAGTGTGTACAAATCAGCAACAAAATGAGGGTTGCGATACGCAGCACCATTCAAATGCTACTTGCTTATCAGCCTAGTAATCGGTATATAATCAGAGTTTCAATTAAATCAAAAAGAAGAACCATCTGGTGAATAATCCGTGTCAGATTTCCATCTATCTGTAAATCATCGCTACAAACAGCAACTTCGGGTTTTATTATGTATTTGGCCTGTTGTAGTATTTGCCTGCAACTTACCGGCGCCTGTCTTTTACCCGCAGGATATCTCTTCCCGCAATTTACGGGAGACTTTACAAGCGCAAGATTTTGGCAGCACGCTCACCCCAAACACTCCTGAGACTCTTCCTGAAAACCTATTCGGCGAAGAGCCTACCCAGACACAAGACTCCTTTTCCTGGTCTGCTCCCGAACCAGTCCCAATCCCCTCAACAGGCTACTGGGAATATACTACCCAGTCTGGTGACACCTTACAAGCACTTAAATTGCGTTTTGAAATTGAGCCGACAGACATAATCGCCACGCCCGACTTGCCAGCTACGGGTTTAATTCCTGCCGGCCTCCCTTTGCTTATTCCAAATACTATTGGGAATCCGCCTTACGCAGCCGCTCTTCTTCCTGATAGTGAGGTGGTCTTCTCGCCAGCTGCTCAGGAGTTCGATATCTCCGGCTATATCCAAGAGCAGGACGGCTTTTTGAGTACATATCAGGAACAGGTGGATGGGGAAACGATCAGCGGGGCCGAGATCATATCACTTGTCGCGGCAGATTTCTCAATCAACCCGCGTCTCCTGCTTGCCTTTCTGGAATACCGCAGCGGTTGGGTACTTGCCGAGTCAAGTGAACGCAGTGCTGAGGATTATCCATTGGGATTTCGTGTACCGGGGTACCGCGGTTTATATTATGAACTTGGGTTTGCTGCTTCAAAATTAAATATCGGCTACTACGGTTGGCGATCTGGTGAGCTGACTGAATTGACTTTTAAAGACCAGAGAAAAGTTAGAATCAACCCGATCCTTAACGCCGGTTCTGTCGCTGTGCAGTATTTATTCGCCAAGCTATACGACCAAGATTCTTGGGAGGACATCCTTTATGATGAGCGCGGAATCTGGGAACTGTATCAGGAGATGTTCGGGGATCCGTGGTCAAACTACGTACAGAACCAGCCTATATTCCCTATTGACATTGCGCCACCGGCTTTGGAACTGCCTTTTCCACCAGGCGAGCGCTGGAGCTTCAGCGGCGGCCCGCATTATGCCTGGAATACGGGAACGCCACGTGGCGGTCTCGATTTCGCACCTGTCACGGGTGAACCCCCATGTGTTACTTCACGCGCCTGGGCAACCGCTGCCGCTGCGGGTCTAATTGTACGCTCGGGCCGCAATGTCGTCGTACTCGATTTGGATAGTGACGGTTTTGAACAAACCGGTTGGGTGGTGCTCTACCTGCACATCGCCGATGAAGACCGCATCGCTGAAGGTGTAATGGTCAGCGTGGATCAGCAAATTGGTCATCCCTCCTGTGAACGCGGCAATTCGACTGGCACTCATGTCCACATCGCTCGCAAATATAACGGTGAATGGATACCAGCCGGTGACCCGCTGCCCTTCAGTTTGAGCGGCTGGAAGATTGAGGTCGGCGAGCGAAATTATGCCGGTCAGCTAGTCAAAGGGGATCAAATCGTTCCAGCTAACCCCCTTGGGACCCAATCGACAATTATAATCCGCTAGAACATAGACTTGAATATTGCGGGATACGCGATGTCAAAAGTCAAAAAGATCTTATTGGTAATTTGCACTATCTTTGTAGCGATAGTTATTTTTACGCTTACCATATCTTTCATCATTTACCCATCAGAATATGTTCGACGAGTATTCACGTGGCTATCTGCGGACGTGTATGACTATTCACGCTTCCCAGAAAGACCGATCAGGTCCAGTGCGGAAAATTTTTACTTTTCATATACTCTGAACGAAGACCGTGTCCGCAATTTGTTTGAAGAGCATCCCAGCGTCAACCAGCTTAAGTCATTCCTGACAGAGACTGGCACACAAGCGTTCTTGGTCATTCAGGACGATGCTATTCTTTATGAAGGATATTTCAATGGGACCGCTAGCGATACGATCGTAACCTCCTTCTCCATGGCAAAATCATTTACTTCCGCGCTGATTGGGATAGCCATTGATGAGGGGTATATCACCAGTGTTCAAGATCCGATTACTAAATATATCCCCGAGCTTCTTGAGCGAGACTTGCGCTTTGCGAATATCAGCATCCATGATCTGTTGCGTATGTCCTCGGGTATAAAATATGTGGAAACATCCTTTATCAATGGGGATGATGCGAAGACTTATTATTATCCTGATTTACGCCAACTAGCGATTGATGGCACCGAAATTATTTCTGCCCCCGGCGAGAGTTTCTTATATAACAACTATCATCCACTGCTGCTTGGGCTGATTATCGAGCGCAGCACCGGCCATAGCGTCGCACAATATTTACAAGAAAAAATATGGGATCCTATCGGCATGCAATATTCGGCATCATGGTCGTTAGATAGCGAGCGCTCTGGGTTCGAAAAAATGGAAAGCGGTCTTAACGCCCGAGCGCTCGATTTCGCGAAATTCGGGCGCCTATTCTTGGGTAATGGACAGTGGGATGGCCGCCAGGTGATATCCCCAGATTGGATCGCGGCGTCTACCAGACCAGGTAACGCCCCTGCCCCCGCAAATTACTATCCGAGCGAATTTATCTTCAAGGATGGAAAGGGCTTCTACGGGTACATGTGGTGGGGCATCGAGCGCCCAGATGGTGAGGCTGATTTCTTTGCGATTGGAAATTACGGGCAGTTTATTTATGTTTCCCCTGGAAAGAATCTGATAATCGTGCGCAATGGTGAGAAATACGGCATCGAGGCAATAGACTGGATTAACCTGTTCTACCAATTTGCTTCGCAAATTTGATTGCTTCCATACAAAGCCAACGGGTATCTGATCAGTCAAAATATACACTACTTATTCAATAAATCCCCCAGATGATCAGAACCCACGTTGTTGGCCTTGCCATGGCGGTTCATCTAGATTAATGTATTCTTCTACGCTTGGACCTTTTAAGGAGCGCAGACGCCAAAGCCCATAGAGATAACTTATCACCAGCAAAACGATAATGGCTGGCCAACCGGTAAGCAGTTGAACAAATCCCAAAGTATCAGCTGCACCTTGTCGGTATAGATTGAATTGGACGAAAGCCCTGATACCAAAAAAGAACATCCAGGCTAATGTGACTTCACTGTAGGCTGGACGGACACGTGAATGCCAATACCAACCTAACGGCCAGCGGCGGGTTAAATGGCTCGTCCAAGCGACGAGCGGACGTTTCACCATAACGCTAACCAAGCATAGAATTGCCGTCAGGAGACCAGTGAGGATGCCTGGCAGATAATATCCTTCCGCGCGCCCCAAATACTGTGCAATTATCGTTGCCCCAACCACGCCAGCCATGCCAGCCAACGCATAACGAATAGGCTGTTGTTTTATCAGACGTACCAGTGTAATGAGTCCTACGCTGGTCACAGCCCCAACGATACCGAATGTCAACCCTCTCCAACTATTGAGGATCAAAAAAACCACAGGGGGTATGAGCGAGTCGAGCCAGCGGCTTCTACCAGTAAAAACTGTCTTGAGCTCTGCGAGTATCTCCTCAAAGCGATCCATCTAATCCGCGCCTGCTGTCCGATCAACTGCTCGTTTTCCCAGCCAAAAACGACGCCAGTCCCTTTGGCTCGTCTCCAACGCGATCACTGTGTATAGAGCGCCAGTGAAAAAACCCAGCACCATCATCAATATGACCCAGATAATCGACCGCCAAGGCGATTTTTCCCGGTAGACTATCCAAATCGAGAAGAGTATGAAACCCACATATAGATCAACTAAAGACACAATACCCCAGGGATTGGACAGCAGCTCCCGTCCGTCTTGAAAGAAGCTGCCGACAATAAATCCATAAATCAAAGCCGCTGACATCGCCACCAGACATAACCAGGCTAACACTCTCGCTGTACGCATTAGTCATCTCCACTTGGAACTTGTTTTTCTATATCTCTGTTTAATAATCTTACTTGGCCAGCTTACTTCTGTTTTGGAAATCATGGAGTAACACCTTGGTTGTCTCCATGCACTCTCCATATCCGAGTTTGGAATCCTTCCCATTATTCAAGCATTATCACTACTGAGATAAACCTCAACAATAGATACATGATAAATCGGCTGAAGACAGTCCACTAGCCTCCCGCGGCTGAGGAATAAGCCAGTCCGTCACCATTAATCCCGGGGTCCCCAATCCTGCAATAATTTAAAGGAAATGTTTCCCATTAATGCGATTCTACCGTTTACCGAAAATATGCCGGTCTATTCACTCGTGATTAAGGCAAAGCCCACTACCCCAGGCCAATATGCGCGCCTAAGACCGGAGTGACATCCACTGACAGCGGCTCGCTACGTGTTGGGAAGAGTTCCTTGGTTTGCTGCAGAAATCTCTGCGCAGCTTCAGGCGCATTCGTATGAACCAAAGCGATTGTTTCCAATGGTGCTAACTCCTCCGCCATCTGTATCACCCGTTTAATGGCTTTTCCTCTCGTTCGCACGCGTTCCGCACCTGGTTGTCCCGTGTGCATGGTCAGGATTGGTTTGATCTGCAATATGTTGCCGATGCCAGCCATAAACTTGTTCATGCGACCAACTTCTTCGAATATACTCTAGTGTACCCAAAGCTGCAATTACATGAGTGCGCTGTGCTTGCTCTTGGATGATATCCATAATCTCAGCTACACTGCACCTTCTTCGGCAAGCTGGGCTGCCTTTAGTACAACAAACCCGGTCCCCAGGCTGAGCTGCCCGGCATCATAGACCGTCACCTTGATTTTATCCATACCAAGCGCAGCTTTTTTAGCGACGCTGACCGTTGAGCTAAGGCTCTCGGATATATGTATCGATATAATCTCGCTGACTCCATCTGCGGTAAGGTCTTCATACGTATTTATAAAAGCGTCTATTCCGGGAGTGGCGGTCGTTGGAGGTGGATCGTAGTTTGGCATTCTTTCGTAGAATTCACGCCGGGTGATATCGACGCTATCGAGGTAGCTTTGATCGCCCATATTGATATAGAGCGGAACTACTGAAATCGTATATTGGTCAAGCAGAGAGGCTGGCAAATCACACGTACTGTCTGTGACAATCCTGACTGACATTCCTATCACTCCTTATATCGATAGCAAAATTCTAGCATATTGCAAAGGTTGTGTCAAGTTATTGCAAATTTTCAATTTACAAGACCCACTTCGCTTTGGGTATCAATGATCTAGCCCGATGGACGCCAAACCCTAGTTAGTTGATATCACTGCAAATACTGTGCAATATATTGACATTATAGCTCATAAATGGTATGATTGTTCTAAAATCAAGGAATACGAAGTCATGAGAGGGCAATATGTCAGTAATGAGTAAAGAGCCAGCATATAACTTAAAGGTTGTCATGCGTGAAACCGGGATAAAAGCGGATACGCTGCGCGCTTGGGAACGACGCTACGGCCTACCTCACCCTGAGCGTACTGCCGGGGGGCACCGTCTTTATTCCACTTATGACATTGAAATGATCAAATGGCTGATGGCTCGCCAGGGCGATGGCATGCGCATTCACCAGGCAGTCAATCTCTGGAATAGCCTGGAGCAGAGCGGCACCGACCCACTCGCTTCCGCTCTGCAAACCAGTTCTTCGCTTGGGCGAGCAACTGCGCGATCTGATCGTCTCTCCGGCAGCACTTTGGATGTGATCCGCCAGGAATGGATCAGTGCATGCATGGCATTCGACGAGGCCTCCGCGGAAAGTATCATTTCCCAAGCTTTCGCTCGGTACCCGCTGGAAACAGTTTGCTTGGAAGTTTTACGTAAAGGCATATCAGAGATCGGGACTTTGTGGTACCGCGGTGAATTGACTGTCCAGCAAGAGCATTTCGCCTCCGCGCTGGCAATTCGACGGATTAACACCTTGATCTCAGCTGCACCTCCTGCCTCACGGCACGGACGTATCCTGGTTGGCTGCCCGGCCGGTGAAGACCATACCTTCTCGCCTTTATTAATCACCCTGTTTTTACGCTTCCGCGGTTGGGATGTCATCTACCTCGGCGCGAATGTGCCAAGCAACCGCTGGACCGCCACCATACAAAGGTCTAACCCAAATCTAATAGTGCTGTCCGCCCAACAATTGACCTCCGCTGCCAGCCTTTTCGAGATGGCAGTGCAAGCGCGTGAACTCAACATTCCGGTCGCCTACGGTGGTTTAATCTTTAATACGATACCTGCGCTGCGCAAGCGCATTCCAGGTTATTTTATTGGTGAATCACTTGATGATGCGGCTCTAAATAGTGAGCAGCTACTCACAACACCCCAGGTGCTGCAAGATATCGCACCGATTGGAGAACGTTATCACCTAGCTCTAAAACTGTATATTGAGAAGCTCCAACTCATTGAATCACATATTTGGGAAAACACCCAGACGAACGGGCTCAAAGAGCACTATTTGTCGCACGCAAATAACTTCCTCGCCCAAGATATCACAGCAGCATTGCGGTTGGGCGATTTGAACTTCATCCAGCCTGATCTGCACTGGATTTCTAAATTATTGGAGAACTTTGAGATGCATCCCGACTTGCTGACCAAATACTTGGAAATTTACCGCCAGGGTGTGGCTGCGCACCTTGATGAGGGTGCTCAACCGATCACCGCTTGGTTGGACATGGTCATCGAAAACGGTTTATAGAAAAGGAGCAATCCAATGCGAGTACTTATATCTGGAGGCAACGGCTTGATCGGACGAGCCTTAACTGCCCACCTTGTCACGGAAAACTACGAAGTTGTTATCCTCAGCCGCACACCAGGAAAAGTTTCCGGGCTGCCAGAGAATGCCCGAGTTGTTAAGTGGGACGGAATGACAACCCGCGGATGGGGACACCTGGTGAACGGTTCGCATGCAATCGTGAATTTAGCCGGCGAAAACATTGCCGGTGAAGGCTTTTTCCCCACTCGTTGGACCACTGAACGAAAAAAGCGGATTCGAGCAAGCCGCACCGATCCAGGCCAAGCCATCATCGAAGCAATCATGGCTGCCCAAAAAAAGCCCGAAGTTTTGGTACAGTCTTCAGCTATCGGTTATTACGGCACGCTCAATGACCAAAAAGTTGATGAATCCGCCCCAGTAGGAAATGATTTCCTGGCGAAATTTTGCAAGGAATGGGAAGCGACAACCGCATATGCGGAAAAAATTGGTGTCCGCAGAGTCATTACCCGCTCTGGTATCGTACTTTCAAAAGAGAACGGTGCTCTGCCGCGCATGATGCTGCCCTTCAAACTTTTCGCTGGTGGGCCTTTCGGTAGCGGTCAGCAATACGTCTCTTGGATTCATTTGGACGATGAGGTTGCTGCTATCCGCTTCCTAATCGAACATCCGGAAACCAGCGGTGTTTACAATCTCACCTCCCCCACTCCCCGTACGAACGCGGATTTTGGCCGGACACTCGCAAAGGTTATGAAGAGACCCTATTATCTGCCAGTACCTGGGTTTGCTTTGAAAGCCGCTTTTGGTAAAGTGACCACTGTAGTATTGGATGGTCAGCGGGTTATACCAACGCGCTTGCAAGAGAGCGGTTTCAATTTCCAATTTCCTGAATTAGAACCTGCTTTGCAGGACACTTTGACCGGATGAGATCATATACCCACCGTTTCCGGGTAAAGGCTTCGCTTGACAAGGTTACAGCCTTCCATGGTGATACGCGCGCGCTAAAACAATTGACGCCGCCGCCGCTGATCGTATGCTTCAATGACATTGAACCGCTCGCGGAAGGTTCGATAGCGGATTTTACATTGTGGCTTGGACCGTTACCTATTCGCTGGGTGGCTAAACATCATGATGTCCATCAATCTGGTTTCCGCGATATTCAGGTAAGGGGACCCTTTCAAGCCTGGGAGCAAATCCACTCTTTCGTTCAACTCACTGAAAACGAAACGGAAGTACTCGATCACATCCAAGCCCTGCCCTCACAACACCTTTTTCGGGGGATTATTAGCCGCTTGATGTGGCTCAATCTGCCAATCCTATTTGCCTATCGCGCCTGGAAGACGAAGCGAGCTTTGGAATGAGCAATAAAGCAGTGATCATCGGAGCCGGATATGGCGGTCTTACCACTGCGGCCGAGTTAGCACGCGCCGGCTGGGATGTCACCGTACTTGAGGCACATATATACCCGGGAGGATGTGCAGGGACATTCTACCACCAAGGTTATATCTTTGAAGCCGGAGCAACCTTGGCAGGCGGTTTTGCACCCGGCGCCCCGATGGATTTGTTAGGAAAGCATTTCGGTATTGATTGGGGCGGCCGCCGCGACTCGCTCCCGATGATGGTTCACTTATTAGATTATGAGCCCATTCACCGCTGGAGCGACAGCGAGCAGTGGAGAGATGAACGCCAGCGTATGTTTGGCACCCAAACAGAACCGTTTTGGGAGTGGCAAGAGAACACTGCCGACGTGTTATGGGATTTCGCTTTGCGATTACCCCTTTGGCCTCCCCAGAGGTTTTCCGAGCTGTGCTCACTCATCCAATCTGGTAGCGGGTGGATCCGTACTTCTACACGGTCAGGGAATTTCACGAAACTTCCCCGTTTGGTCGCTGATGCTTTCAGTCCGGTCGCCACCCATTTGCCCGATCGCTCTGGTAGGTTGCGGTTGTTCGTTGATGCGCAGCTGCTTATCGCTTCACAAACTACCAGCCCATACGCAAATGCCTTATATGGGGCAGTAGCATTGGACTTACCTCGCCAGGGAGTAGTACACCTGATGGGTGGTATAGGAAGTATGGCTAGCAAGCTGGTAGACAAAATCGCGGCGTACGGCGGCGAGGTGCGCTTTCGCCATGAGGTGACATGTGTCATCCACAAACCACCAGCAGCTACTGAGATCCATACAAAACGCGATGGGATATTTACTGCTGATGCGGTGATTTTCAATTTACCACCGTGGAATATCAGCGGACTTATCGAGGAAGAGCTGCCCAAAAAGCTACGTAGGCTACCTAAGCAGCCGCATGATGGATGGGGTGCATTCATGCTGTACCTGGGTATTACGGATACTGCCCTGCCATCCGATTTTCCTCTTCATCATCAGGTTGTCACAAATGAACCGCTTGCGGAGGGCAATAGTGTTTTCCTGTCTATAAGCCCAATCTGGGACCATGGGCGTGCTCCGACTGGGAAGCGCGCAATAACCATTTCGTCCCACACCAAACTATCTCCGTGGTGGGAGCTGGTGAATGATGACCCTCAGCAGTATGAGACGCGCAAAGAAAAGTACCAGGCGCGTATGCTTTCTGCCGCTGAGTATGCCATTCCAGGGCTTCAGCAAGCCATTGAATTGATGCTGCCCGCAACGCCAGTAACTTTCCAGCGCTTCACTCGCCGTGCCTGGGGATGGGTAGGTGGGTTTCCACAAACTAGTTTATTCCGAACATGGGGACCCCGGCTAGCAAAAGATGTCTGGATGGTCGGAGATTCGATTTTTCCCGGGCAGTCTATCCCCTCCGTTATGCTCGGTGGGCTGCGTACTGCGCGCGCCATTCTTTCCGAAAAATCATCATTATCCCGAGGCTGCTCGAGCGGATTGCAACCTAGGCAATCCGAAATAGTACAAAAGGACATTTCCCCCGCATAACCGCGGTCACAGCAAGATGTACTCAAGGAGTATGAAATGAAAGTTGGAATACTCGGTGCTGGGCAGGTGGGTGCAACCACCGCTTATGCGATGGTAATGCGAGGGATTGGCCGAGAGATAGTTCTAGTTGATGTGAATCAAGCGTGTGCCCAGGCTGAAGCAGATGATATCTCTCATGCAGTCCCATTCGCGAACCCGCTATATGTCCATTCCGGTAATTATGAAGACTTGCATGACAGCCGGGTGGTGATCATCACTGCGGGGGTCGCCCAAAAACCGAGTGAAACGAGGCTTCAGCTGCTTCAGCGCAACGCCGAAATTTTTAATGACCTCGTACCGAAAGTCATTCAACATGCACCTGATACAATCTTATTGGTTGCCACAAATCCAGTGGATGTGATGACACATCTCACGGCGCAGATTGCCAAGGGGTACGGCATCCCGTCCGCACACGTGATCGGCTCAGGTACCACGCTGGATACCGCCCGGTTTCGCACTCTGCTTGGAAAGCATCTCGGCGTTGATTCACAGCACGTCCATGGTTATGTGCTTGGCGAGCATGGCGATTCTGAAGTCCTTTCTTGGTCCATGGTGACCGTTGGCGGGGTTCCATTAGATGAGTTTTGCCGCCAATGGGATATTTGTACTGATGAGGGAATCAAACAAGAAATCGCACAGAAGGTCCGCCAGGCTGCATACACAATTATCAAGGGTAAGGGTGCGACAAATTACGGCATCGGCAGCGCATTGGCACGCATCGTGGAGGTAATATTGCGCGACCAACGCTCTCTGCTCACCGTCTGCACTCCAGTGGATGACGTTGCCGGAATTTCGGATGTGACAATTTCACTACCTCACCTCGTAGGAGGTGCTGGCATCTTGGATACCATTCAGTTGCCGATAACGCTTGATAACCAAGAAGAGGCGGATTTGCGAAAAAGCGCCCAGATCGTTAAAACAGCCTATTCAACCATGACCAAAGGTAAATAACTATTATTATGCCTTCTAATAACTGCGTATCCATCTGGTGGATCCGCCGGGATATAAGGATTAACGATAATCCAGCCCTGCACGCCGCTCTCGCAGCAGGGGAGCAGGTGCTACCAGTGTTCATACTCGACCCGCAACTGCTGAATACTAAAAATTTCAGTCAGATCCGCTTTTCATTTCTGGTTGGCGGATTACGCGAACTTGAAATGGAACTTCGGAAACGGAACTCACGACTAGTACTGCGAGCAGGGAAACCGGCTGAGGTTCTGGTGCAAATCGCATCCGAAATCCGTCTCGAGGGTATCTTTGCCGAAGCCGATTTCTCACCTTATGCCCGTAAGCGCGATTGCTCTGTGGCAGAAATCTTGCCCCTTGAATTGGTGGGCAGCCCAGGGGTTGCCCATCCTCAAGCTGTCCTAAAGTCAAATGGCCAGCCGTATAGCGTCTATACACCCTATATGCGCGCTTGGAAAGACATTTATAAGCCACAGTTCTCAAACTTGTTGCCAGCTCCAGAAAGGATCCCAACTCCGTCAGAGGTGGATTCAGCAACCTTCCTAGAGGATATGAGTGTTATTTCAAGGCTGCCATTTACACCCGGGGAACAAGCCGCACGCATCAGTTTGGGGAAATTCTTCGCTATACATACAGAAGATATCAATAACTCATACTCAGGTTGTTCAACCATATTATCTTACGATGAACTCCGCGATCGGGTGGATGTTGATGGAACATCCAAGGTTTCCCCATATCTACATTTCGGTATGATCTCTGCTCGACAGGCAGCTGTCTCAGCTTTAGAAGCGATAAATTCTGCGCCTACAGCTTCGCACCGTAAAGGCGCCGAAACGTGGTTGAATCAATTGATCTGGCGGGATTTTTACCTCGCGATTTTGTATCACTTCCCTCTTGTGGTCCGAACTAGTTTCCGCCCTGCTTTGCGTTCGCTCCGATGGCGAAAGGATGAGGCTGAATTTACCGCTTGGTCTCGCGGCCAAACGGGTTACCCAATCGTTGACGCCGGTATGCGCCAACTGCTTTCAACTGGCTGGATGCACAACCGCGCACGTATGATCGTAGCATCTTTTTTGGTAAAAGACTTACTCATCGATTGGCGCTGGGGTGAACGATGGTTTATGCAAAACCTCATTGATGGGGATCTAGCCGCGAACAACGGTGGCTGGCAGTGGACCGCTGGAACGGGTACTGATGCGGCGCCATATTTCCGAGTTTTCAATCCCGTCCTTCAGTCGCGTAAATTTGATCCACACGGTTCATATATCCGGCGCTGGGTTCCGGAGTTGGCAAAAGTGCCTGATAGATACATCCACAACCCATGGGAAATGCCCAAAGAGCACCAAAAACAATACAGCTCCCACATCGGTCAGGATTACCCCCATCCAATCATCGATCATGCGTACGCGCGGCAGAGGGCCCTTGATTTCTACAAAAAAGCCCAACAGAATGCACGCTGACCAAAGTCCAGCGTAACCGAAGCAGCCGGACCACAAATAAACCCGTAATCTTAGGACTCAGCTGGACAGACATACTTTCCAGAATGCTATCCAGGAATTCTTCAATGCGAGATATGCTGAACTCGGAATAGAATTCTTTTTCCCCAAATATAATCGACATACCACCCAGAGAACTATCCTTGGTGGAATTGTATACATGACAAGCATATAATGATTTTCCGAAAACATACGGTATTGAGCAGTATTTAGTTCAATTTTTCCAGGTAGAATCAAGTAGTTGGTTTTGTTGCTGAAGTAGTAATTTATCATGTGGAGAAAATTATGATCCGCAATCAATGGTATGCCGTCCTCAATTCAAGCGAAGTGAAAATCGGTAAGCCAATCGGGGTAACACGGATGGGCGAAAAGCTTGTCTTCTGGCGTAACCAGCAAGGTCAAATTTCTTGTTTTCGCGATATCTGCCCGCATCGTGGGGCTGCCTTGAGCATCGGCAAACTGATTAACGACCACCTGCAGTGTCCATTCCACGGCTTAGAATTTGACAGCAGCGGTAGATGTACCAAGATCCCAGCTAATGGCGCTACTACAGACCCGCCGAAGGCTTTCACAGTCCATAAATACCTAGCCCGGGAAGAGCACGAATTTATCTGGCTGTGGTGGGGTGAGCCGGGTGAAAATCTGCCGCCGGTACCGTTTTTCGACAATATTAATAGTTCCTTTGCCCATATCACGATGCAGGATCACTGGCGAAGCCATTACTCGCGAGCGATCGAAAATCAACTTGATGTCGTCCATATACCTTTTCTTCACAGAACAACGATTGGGCGTGGCAACAGGACAGTGGTGGATGGACCATTAGCCAGTTGGCTCAATGATGATCCCCAGTCCAATCTGCTGAATATTTGGGTATACAATCGGATTGAGGATGGTGTCCCTGCCCGCAGTGCCCGACTCATACCTATTCCAACACGGCCCCCGAATCTGAAGTTCTGCTTTCCAAATCTCTGGCAGAATCGGATCAGCAACGATTTTCGCCTTGTGGTTGCCTTTGCACCGATCGATGATAGCAACACGATGATGTATCTGCGCACCTACCAGCGTACGATCAATTTGCCGCTTCTGAGAGAGCTTTTTAACTTGTTCAGCTTACTGGGGAACTTCATTATTGAACGGCAAGACCGCTGGGTGGTAGAAACGCAGCTACCCAAACAATCCGCGCTGGATATCGGCGAGAAACTCATTCCCGGCGATCGTCCAATCATTGAGTATCGCCGGCGCCGACAGGAATTGATCAAGGAGAGCGCTGCGAGGGGTAATTCCAACCATACAAACATCTAGTAGCCCAGGCGGCTTTCCCCTACCTATGTAGACAATATCTTTGCAATACATTGACTTAATTTCCTTCTGGTGATAATATTGAGCGAAAAATCTGGAGGTCGGTATGCAAGCTGATAAAATCGAACAAGCTCCAAATTTTATCTTAGCAGACATCGATGGAAATCCGGTTAGCCTGGCTGATTTTAAAGGAAAGGCAAACGTAGTCCTTGTTCTCAATCGAGGCTTTCTTTGACCTTTCTGCCGCCGGCACATGGCGCAGTTGCGCCAGGACTACCAGCAGTTTCGAGAGCGAAATGCAGTGATACTTGTTGTAGGTCCCGATGACCAGGAGGCATTCCAGGATTACTGGGAGAAGAATGACCTACCATTTACCGGATTGCCTGACCCGGAGCACACTGTGCTTAATCTCTACCAGCAGCAGGTGAAGTTGCTCCGGTTTGGGCGTATGCCAGCAATGGCAATTATCGATAAGAATAGCATCATACGCTACAAGCATTATGGCGATACGATGCGCGATATCGTCTCCAATCAGCACGCACTCGCAGTTTTAGATCTGGTCAATCAGGAGAATTCTGTTGGCTAAAGTTCAAGAACAAACATCACAACCCACCCGCCAAGACACCCTGGTCTTATTAGGTGGAATTATATTCAGTTTTGCATTTACCGGATTGATTTGGCTTGCTGGAGCTAGGCTGGAAACAATCCCACTGCTCCCTGACCAAGGTGCCTCTTGGTATTATTGGAAACTTCCCAATCCAACTATCGTGACTCGAGCAAGCGTATGGGGCTTATATCTGCTTCACCAGTTTCTCATATGGGGATTGATCTATAACGCGCAATCACGCAATTTAAAGTACACCACAAAATTACACCAAGTAAACATCTGGGCATTGGGCGTCAATGCACTTTTTATCGGATTGCACTTCATTCAAACCCATATATGGTATGACGGCCTAGCTCAGGATGTGTCTATCTGGAGCTCACAAGTTTCCGTCATAATTCTGCTGATCTGGATCTTGCTGATGGAGAATTCACGCCGGGGACTTTTCTTTGGCAAAAAAGCCCCCATCTCGAAAGAGATTATCCGCTTCGCAAGAAAGTACCACGGCTACTTTTTCGCATGGGCGACCATCTATACATTCTGGTTCCACCCAATGGTGGCTACCTCTGGACACCTGATTGGATTCATTTACATGTTCCTGCTCATGCTGCAAGGCAGCCTGTTCTTCACTCGTGTTCACATCAACCGCTATTGGATGTTTGCCCAGGAATTTGCGGTCTTATTCCATGGGACGTTGGTTGCAGTCATGCAAGGAAATAACCTCTGGCCAATGTTTGCTTTTGGCTTCGCGGGAATTTTCATCATAACTCAGATGCATGGTCTGGGGCTACCCCGCTGGGCTAAGTGGGCGATCTTTATCCTATTCGCTGCATCCACACTTTGGGTATACAGCAGCCGTGGTTGGGTTGCCATGAATGAGATCCTGCGGATTCCGCTGATTGAATATCTCGCAATGTTCATCCTAGCAGGTATCTTTTGGCTCGGTCTGTGGATTGCCCGTCAGATCAAATCACGCTCTACTGTGGGGCTAACTACCAGATGAATTTTAGCTTTCCGATTACAGCACATGAAGGAATAGAAATTTGAGCGAGTTCAACCCCGACAAACTGCACGTCATGCTATCACCCAAGTTAAACGTTGATAAAGTGATTCCTCGCATGTACACATTGACTCACTCAGACTCTACTGGTCAGCTATTCCTGAGCATTGCCCCTGAGTACAACATGGCTCAAATCTCAGGCTGGTACACGCGTTTCATGCGTGATGAGGTATTAGCGGAATGGCGCGATAACCCCGTATATGCGTTGCATGTGCACTGCCACGTGAGCGGCGGATTTGTTTTCGGAACCCCCGGGTTCCGCTACGACATCTTTTGCCAGCATCTCCCAATGGTATTGATCGCCCTGCATTACGGTGATCGGGACTTTATTAAAGTTTGGCCGGAATTGGACAATGCATCGATATATGTCGAATTCCACGCCAAGCAGCCGCACTACAATCTTATCAAGAGTTATGGAGCGTTCCAAGATTACCAATACCATTGAACTACTTCATCGAGATATGGACATGGGTGCCATTACAAAGGTTTTTATGAAATCAATATTATTACTTCAAGATTCACATCATATGGTAAATAAATGAGCAACTCAACTGCTGATCGACTTGTATTGGTCACAGGTGGAACTGGCTACGTGGGCGGTCGTTTAGTTCCACACCTACTTAATATGGGCTACCGGGTGCGAGTACTGGTGCGCGATGCTCAACGCTTGCAAGGGCGCCCATGGGTCAACCAAGTAGATATATTGGAATGCGATGTGCTTCGATCCGAGACTGAAATTTGTGCGTTAGATGGGGTATGGGTGGCGTATTACCTCATCCACAGCATGATGCGAAGCGATGATTTTCATGCCGCGTGATATCCAAGCTGCTAGAAACTTCGGCCAAGCTGCCCAACAAGCGGGGGTAAAACGCATCATCTATCTGGGTGGGTTAGGTGACCCAGATGCACAACTCTCTAAACATCTTAGCTCTCGTCAGGAAACCGGTGCCGCTCTCAAGGAAAGCGGAGTGCCAGTGACCGAATTTCGCGCTGGTGTAATTGTCGGCTCCGGTAGCGTGTCGTTTGAAATGATTCGCTACCTCACCGAGCGCCTGCCGGTCATGATCTGTCCGCAATGGGTATACACGCGCACCCAACCTATCGCAATCGCAAATGTAATGGACTACCTTACCCAAGCACTGGAAAACCCAAGCAGCACGGGTAAGGTCATTGAAATCGGGGGGGCTGATATCGTGACCTATGGAGAGATGATGCAAGGCTATGCCCAGGTACGCGGGTTGAAACGCTATTTAATCCCTGTACCTGTACTCACCCCGCGATTGTCATCGTATTGGGTCCACTGGATGACACCTATCCCAGCCCAAATCTCAGGACCTTTGATTGAAGGGCTGAGAAACGAAGTGATTGTACGCGATGATCTCGCTCGACATACATTCCCCAATATTCATCCGATCGGATATCGTGAGGCAGTCCAGCTTGCTTTGGACAATTTACAAGCCAGCCAGATTGAGACCAGGTGGAGTGACTCGCTCTCATCCAGCCAAGGTGATGTCCAAAGCGTCACGTTGACAACTACCGAAGGGATGATCATTGAGCGGAGACAGAAACTGGTCAAAACAACCCCAGAAAATCTCTTTGCTTCCTTCACACATCTCGGAGGAGAGACAGGGTGGTTGTACATGAGCTGGGCTTGGCGGATCCGCGGCGGGATGGACCGGTTGGTTGGCGGAGTCGGTCTACGCCGCGGGCGTCGCCATCCATCCGAAGTGCGCGTCGGCGATGCTATAGATTTCTGGCGGGCTGAAGCAATCGAAACTCCATCACTTCTCCGCCTTCGAGCTGAAATGAAAGTACCTGGACGAGCTTGGCTGCAGTTCGAATCACTCCCAGATTCGGACGACCAATCACTTCTAATCCAGACAGCATTCTTTGCTCCCAAAGGTTTGTTCGGTTTCTTGTATTGGTACATTCTCTACCCTATCCACAGCCTAATTTTTTCGGGAATGATCAACGCTATTGCCGAGCAAGCTGTTCAAAAATCCGTGACCGGGCAGCAACATTAATCATAGCTATCAATATTTCCGAAAATTGGAGTTCTAAATACTAAAATGCAAAAGTCCCGGTTAACGACCATCTTCATCATCGTGTTCATCGATCTGCTTGGTTTCAGTCTCATCCTTCCATTACTACCATTCTATGCCGAAGAATTTGGCGCCTCACCAACACTGATTGGCCTTCTTGTCGCATCCTATGCGGCAGCCCAGCTAGTCGGTGCACCTCTCTTAGGACGGATGTCGGATCGTTTTGGTCGCCGCCCGATTTTAATTATCAGCATAGCAGGCACATTAATCGGCTTTCTAATGTTAGGGTTCGCCAACTCGTTGTGGATGTTGTTCGCCAGTCGTTTGCTGGATGGGTTTACAGGTGGAAACATATCTGTCGCCCAAGCGTATATCACCGATATCACCGACGAGAAGAATCGTGCAAAAGGTTTAGGCTTGCTGGGCGCCGCATTTGGGCTGGGTTTTATCATAGGTCCAGCCATCGGCGGCACCCTGAGTGTCTATGGTTTCGCCTTACCAGCTTTCATCGCAGCTGGTTTTTCCTTGATTGCCTTACTCGGAGTGATCTTTTTCCTGCCAGAATCGCTGACGGAAGAACAACGTGACGCACTTGCAAGGAAAAGCCGGCAGGAATTCAGTTTTAAGAATCTCTGGGCAGCCATTAATCGTCCCCGTGTTGGTCCGCTGCTGCATATCCGGTTCTTCTATGGTTTGGCTTTCGCTACATTTCAAACGATTTTTCCACTATATGCACTCTATCGCTTAGGTTTAAATGCCCAGGCAACTGGTTATGTGTTGACCTATGTTGGACTCTTGGTCGTTTTCGTACAAGGTTTCTTGGTAGGACGTCTGACAAACCGCTATAGTGAAGCTAATCTCATCTTTATCTCGACTGTGATTTTGACTTTCACCTTCTTCGCATGGGCTTTGGTATCCAGTTTGATCCTGCTTTTAATCGTATTAGCCCCGCTGGCTTTCGCAGGTGGTGTTCTCAACACAGTATTGAACAGTTCCTTGAGTAAGTCTGTTTACTCGGAGGAGGTAGGTGGCACCCTAGGTTTATCCGCTTCGCTTGAAAGCTTAACCCGGGTGATTTCACCTTCAGCCGGAGGTTATTTACTCGGGTCAGTAGGCACCTGGGCACCTGGTGTGGTCTCTGGGCTGATCATGATATGGACGGTCAACTATACGTGGCGCCGGTTGATCCGCAATCCCGATCCACCGTTGCCAGAACGTACAGATATGGGGAATGGGGACGAGCCCATTCCCACGAACCTTTAAGTAAAAACAAACCAATTATGTATTAATAGTTAAAACCTGCGTGGTTTTTTCCCATCCAGGGTTTTCTATCCGCACTTCAATCTAAATAAATTCCACACGCCATCTTCACAATTTCTTAATACCTGCCCCGTATACTTGTGATTGCATTTATTATTGTCTGGTTATCAAACCGGGCAGGTGGCGATAAAATCATCACTAAATTATATAGATTTGAAATTGTGCCCTGATGAATATCAAAGCTACGGGCATAGTAAATGGTACCTAAGGAGCGGACGAATGAAAACTGCAAGTCTTAATAACCTTGATGATGGTGGTATCAAGTTTCGAGACATAATCCGCAATAAACGAATCTGGTTGGGTACTGCTGCTATTGTGGTGATAGTCCTTGGTGGATTAGCTGTCTACCAACTCTTTTTCGCGCCAACTACTACCGATGCCGTCACAACACCCGAGATGCAGACCGCCGTTGCTCGGCAGGGTGACCTAATCGTCTATGCCAGCGGGGCTGGTTCGGTAGTCCCGGCGTCTGAAGTCGGGGTTGGATTTGACGAAAGCGGCACGATCAACGAAATTCTAGTTAATGTGGGCGAACAGGTACAAGCTGGGCAGCTTCTGGCACGCTTACAGACCAACAAAACTGAAGAGGAAGTCGCGCTGGCTATCGCTGATGCTGAATTGAATGTACTCACAGCGCAGCAAACCCTCGATGATATCAACGGCTCGGCCCAGATGGATGCAGCACAAGCCCTGCTCACGGTCGAAGAAGCCGAACAGGCACTTGAAGACCTACAAAACACCGAACTGCGTGATGCCCAAGCATTGCTCGCGGTCGCTGAAGCTGAGGAAGCTGTAAAAAAGGCGCAGAGTTCCTATTGGGGGACGCGCTCTCCTGCCGATGCAAATACGATCGCGGCTGCTAATGCCGAATTGGTGTTGGCTCGCAAGGCGCTTAACGACCAAGAAGAGAAATACAACGATTACGTCAATAAACCCGATAATGACCTTGAAAAAGCCAACGCACAGCTTAAACTATCGCAAGCGCAAGGCGCTTACGATACTGCCTTGCGCTACTACAATGCAGTTACCGGAACAGGCAGCGAGTTGAACCTCGAACTTACCGAAGCCGAGCTCGCAACTGCCCTAGCCGAGCTGGCCGTAGCCAAGAAAGATTACGAGCGTGCCATTGATGGGCCGACACCTGGCGAGGTCGCACTTGGCGAAGCACAGCTTGCGGTAGCCATAGCCAACTATGAAACCCTAAAGGAAGGTGCTGATCCCACTGAAGTCACACTGGCAGAAGCCAACTTGGCGAATGCCAAGGCAAAACTCGCCGTGGCATTAGAAGACCAGGCAGTAATTGATCTAGTCGCACCGTTGGATGGCACCATCATGGCCATCGATGCCAGCGTTGGTGAAGCGGTCGGAACTATTGCCGTCATCACCATGGCCGATCTCAGCCATCCTTTACTGACAGTCTACCTAGATGAAACCGACTTGGACAAAGTCGCGATTGGGTATGACGTCGAAGTCGTTTTCGACTCACTGCCCGACATGATCTTCACAGGGCACGTTACTGAAGTAAACCCTAGCCTGCAAACAATCTCTGGCTCATCAACAGTCATGGCTCAAGTCCAACTTGATGTCGATTCATTCTCCAAGCCGCAATCTTTGCCAGTTGGTGCGAATGCTTCGGTTGAAGTTATCGGCGGGCGCACTGAGAATGCGGTACTAGTACCCGTCGAAGCTGTCCGTGAGCTTGGTCCAGACGAATATGCGGTTTTTGTCATGGAGGCTGGTGAACCCAAACTTCGTATCGTCACTGTGGGGATAATGGACTATACCTCTGCCGAAATCATCAGTGGTTTAAACCCAGGCGAGATCGTTACAACCGGTGTGGTAGAGACCAATTGACGGCAAGCTGAGGTATTCCATGACCAGGAAACGGATTACGCTGTTATTGATAAGTCTTGCAATCATCACGCTCGTTTCGGTGCTTGGCTACTACTATTACAGCACATATGGTCCGACTGAAATAAATGCCTCTGGGGGTGCAGATGATAGGACAACCATCCAAGCGAGGGTCGCTCGTACTGGCAGTTTGACGGTATCTGTCAGCGGCTCCGGACAGCTTATTCCTGCATCTACGGCTGACCTTAGTTTCCAGGAAAACGGCACTTTAATTGAATTGAACGTAAGTGTTGGCGATCAGGTTCAAGCCGGTGATATCTTGGCCCGCCTGCTAATAGATAAGTCACCCGCGGAGCAAGCTGCCGAAATCTCCAGCGCCGAACTCGATCTGCTGCGCGCACAAGGCAATTTAGTCCAGGTTCAGCAGGATGCCCAACTGGAGACCGCACTGGCATTAACCGCTCTTGAAGAAGCACAGCGTAATCTTGAAGATCTCGCGGACATCGAACTTGAACTGGCTGTCGGTCAGCAGGCTGTCCGCCTGGCAGAACAAGCGATCGAAGACGCTGAAATGATGATATTTATCGTGAACTCAACACCCGCCCAGACTGCATACGACATCGCTAACGCCAGCCTGATGTTCAAAGAGAAAGATCTCCAGGAGATAAAGGATCAGATTGAGAAAATTGAGAACCAGATCAAGAGCGCTCCTAGTAATCGGGCTCGTGATCGCCTGAAGCAGCAATTATTGAATCTTGAGGTGGCACTCACAAACCAACAGCTAGAAGTCGATCAGTCCCAATACAAATACAATTCGCTCGACGACCCGCCTGACGAACTGGATCTCGCACTGGCCGAAGCCCAGCTTAAGGCAGCGCAAGCCCAGCTCAATCAAGCGCAGCAGGATTTAGTAGATCGGCAAAGCGGTCCAAGCGGCAGCGAATATGCCATCGCAGAAGCCCAATTAGCCGAAGCCCAGTCTGAATGGGAACGTCGAAAAGATGGTCCAGACCTAAACGAGGTAGCCTTGGCAAAAGCCCAGATTGAGAAATCCCAAGCTGCGCTTACCTTGGCTAAACAGACCCAGCTTGTTGAAGAAATGGTTGCCCCGCAGGCAGGGACAATTACATCACTAAACGGCTCCGTCGGGGACCGGGTTAACGGCAAATCGATCCTCAGTCTAGCCGACATGACCCAACCCGTCGTAGAAGTGTATTTGGACGAGATTGATTTATCACATGCTCAAGTGGGCAATCAAGTTTCAGTAACATTTGACGCTATTCCCGACGTGACCTTTATGGGTCATGTTCAGGCCGTGGATCCCAGACTCTCAATAACAAACAATAGCTCCGCACTAAAAGCTATTATCCATTTGGATTCAGTACCCAACCAGTTTTTCACTCTGCCAATCGGCCTCAATGCTGCGGTTGAGGTCATCGCCGGGGGAGCAAATAACACTGTATTAATTCCACTTGAAGCTTTACACATACAACCAGATAACAGCTATCTGGTCTATATTATTACTGGAGACACGCTAGAACCCCGCACAGTGCAGGTCGGTCTAACGGATCCGACCACTGCCGCGATTATCTCCGGGCTGCAGCCAGGAGAGCGTGTGGCAATCAGCGGTGTAGACATAGATCAGGAGGAAACCTATGACCGATGATGCAATTATTGAAACAATAGACCTTACCAAAATTTTTGGTATGGGCGATGCTCAGGTGCGAGCGCTCGATGGAGTCAGTCTGACAATTCGTAAGGGTGAGTTCGTAGCTATTATGGGTCCATCAGGATCGGGAAAGAGCACGTTGATGAATATCATAGGCTGTTTGGACAAGCCTACCTCAGGGATCTATTTATTAGCCGGGGAAGATGTTAGCAATATGAACAAAACTCAGCTGGCCATTATTCGCAATAAAAACTTGGGGTTCGTCTTCCAATCCTACAACCTGCTTGCCCAAACATCAGCGCTGGAAAACGTCATGCTGCCACTGCTGTACAATCGCAACGGCAAGCTCACTGACGCAAAGCAAACCGAAAAAGCACTGGCAGCATTGGGCGCGGTTGGTTTATCCGATCGCATTCAGCACAAGCCACATGAATTATCCGGCGGGCAGATGCAGCGAGTGGCCATCGCTAGGGCCCTGGTCAACGATCCAGTACTCATCCTCGCCGATGAACCTACCGGCAACCTAGATACCAAATCCGGTGAAGAGATTTTGGCCTTGCTGGCAGACCTGCACTCCCAGGGCAGGACGGTTGTAATGGTGACGCATGCCGATGACATCGCCGCTTTCGCCCAACGGATCATCCGTTTCCGAGATGGGACGATCGATACTGACCATCAAAATGGGCATTTTTCTCCCGCTCCTGCTCAGCCGGAGGTCGAAAATGCGACTCACTAAAGTAGTTCAAATCGCCTATAAAGGCTTGGCAAAGAATAAACTACGCTCTCTGCTCACTATGCTGGGAGTCATTATAGGGGTCGCGGCGGTGATTATCATGATCTCGATCAGTACCGGCACAGAGCAAACTATTGAGGATCAAATCACAGGGTTAGGCTCGAATTTGATCTTTGTACAGGCCAACTTCAGCCGTGGTGGTATGGGACGTGAAGGCGGATTCGAGAGCTCTGGCGGATTGGTATATAATGATGCCTTTGCCATTGCAGATGAAGTCAATGGCGTAACCGCTGTGGCTGTCGAACAAGGCAGCTCAGACTCCATCAAAGCCGACGGGGTTACCCTTGAAGGCGTTTCCATTCTAGGCACGACCCCTGATTTCCCTTCTGTCCGTGACATGACGATTGAAACTGGGCGCTACTTCAATGAGACTGACTTGGATCGCAACCAGAAAGTAGCCGTTCTGGGTTCCACCCTGGCCGAAGAGCTCTTCGGTAATACTCCGCCAGTTGGCCAAAGTGTGGCCGTTGGTACCACAAAGCTCACCATTATCGGTGTTTTTAATGAAAAAGGTATGGTCGGGAATACAGATTTTGATTCGCGTATCTACCTGCCCATCACGGTTGTCTTTCAGAAATTTACCCCTTCAATGATGGCGCGCGTAATGGGTGATCGTGTGCGCCTGATCTATGTCGAGGTAAATGATCAGGTTCCGATCGAAGATATCATCTTGCAAACCGAACTGCTGTTAGCCAAGCGTCACGATGTCAGCCTGGAAGAACCGGATTTTGTGATCACCACCCAGCAAGATATCATCCAAACCCAAGAAGCTACAACTGAAGCCTTTCGCAATTTGCTGGCTTGGGTAGCCGCGGTCTCGCTGATTGTCGGTGGGATTGGCATTATGAACATCATGATGGTTAGCGTTACCGAGCGTACGCGCGAGATCGGCATCCGCCAATCGGTCGGTGCGAGTCCCAATGATATCCGCTCGCAGTTTCTAACTGAAGCGCTATTATTGAGCCTGATTGGTGGATTAATCGGTGTTATCGTCGGCATCACTGGCGCCTGGATTTTCGGTGAAGTTGGCGATATGCGCACTGTCATTGTGCCTGCTTCCATATTGCTTGCATTTGGCTCGTCTGCCGCGATAGGTATTTTCTTCGGCTATTATCCGGCCAACAAAGCCGCACTGCTCGACCCAATCGAGGCTTTACGCCACGAGTGAAGCTAGAGTGTGGTGTAGTATCAACTTAAGAAAATCAATAACAAAATATCAACAGGAAGAGAGGAAATATAACCATGAATAAACCAATACTATGGATAGGTCTGATAATAACAGGTCTGTTCATCCTGACAGCATGCGGCTCGTCCGTACAGGCTGATATCAACCAGGCTGTCGAGCAGGTATCGGAAGCGGTTGATTTGCAACCAATCCCGGATCCTAATCTCGCCCGTGAAACGCCCCAGGCTATACAGCTGGCATTGGGGATCTTTAAATTGGAAGGCACCGAGCAAGCACTGTCCACCAAGCAGGCTGCAGAGCTGTTGACTTTATGGAAAGCCGCCCGCAGCTTGAGCCAGAGCGAAACAGTCGCAGCGGAAGAACTGCAGGCAGTTGTCTCCCAGATTCAAGATACCATGACACCAGCCCAGCTTGATTTCCTCGCCAGCATGGATCTCTCTTTTGAGGATATGGGCGCGATAGCAGAAGAGCTGGGTCTCGACTTTGGCATGGCAGGCCGATTTGGTGATATCACGCCCGAGATGCAGGCAACTATGCAGGCGATGCGTGAGAGCGGTCAGTTCCCTGAAGGAGGTTTTGGGGGCGGTCAGGGCCTCGGGGGCGGACCTGGAAGCCGCGGACCGGGCGGGGGCGGTTTTGGTGGTGAGGCAGGCTTATCCCCCGAGCAGCGCGAGACCGCCATTGCGGAGCGCGGCGGTTTTCGACAGGCGGGTTTGGGCATTCCTGTCCAGCTCCTAGATGCCATCATTGAGTATCTCAGCACCATGACAGGATAATCCACCCCACAAATAGATCGCCAACTTTGTAAATAATACTTCGGTAGCAAATCCTTGAGCTGCTCATCCTGTTGGAAGGGCGGCTCAATCTATTTAAAGCGAATACGTTCTAAATCAAAAATTCATATTCTCATAACAACTTTTCGATAAAGTAAAGACGGCGAACAATCGTAGATAAGAACTCCCGTAAACTGTTGATCACGAGGAGGCAACCTATGTCCAAATTCCCCAAATCCTATGCAACTATCACACTACTGTTCTTGGAATTTTTACTCAGCGCGTACACTGGATCAAATCAAAACCAAGTGCCAGTCGACCAAGCAATACCTTCCGAATCAAACAACCCAGCTGATTCCATTGCTGCGGAAGCACCTTCTCGGGATCAAGCCGAGCTGACTTTGATGACGGAGCTTGCCATGGAGATCCTCAAACTCGAGGATATGAATTATCCGCTATCATCTGAACAAGCTCAAACACTTCTACCGCTGTGAAAAGCTGTTCGCAGTTTATCTGAAAGTGAAACTACTGCTGAGCAAGAAACTGAAGCTGTGCTTAGCGAGATTCAATCTGCGATCACTTCTCAACAGCAGAAAGCTATCACAGCCATGGAGCTGTCCATTCAGGATATCGGAGCTATTGCAGAAGAACTTGGGCTCGATTTTGGCATGGATCAATTTGCCGATCTGGATCCCGAGCTGCTAGTCACTATGCAAGCGGCGCGTGTGAGCGGTCAAAGTTCCCCAGCTGATCTAGCAGGCCTTCAACCAAGCGGTATGGGCCTAGAACCTGGAATTGAAGGTGGGCTGAATCCTGAACAGCAAGCTGATGCTAGTGCTGTTCGGCCTGGAATTAATGGTAACACTTTTGGGATAAACTCGGCACTCTTAGATGCATTGATCGAATATCTCCAGCAAAACTTGGTGATATGATCCTTATGGCAGGGAATATGGATTACATTGCTTCATGTCAAGCCGTGCTGCTGCTTGAAAATCTGGATGGCATCTGCGGCTCTGCTTACACCCCCAGCCTCCAGGAATGATTGTTTGATTTCCTTTAATCCGGTAATCGTCCCTGGATCAGCTAACACCGATTCGACTGCTAGAAGTAACTTTTCAGGAGAAAGCCGGTCAGTTTCCAAATATAGCCCTGCATGCAGCTGTTCTACTCGAGCAGCATTGAGTGCTTGCTCAATTGTATTGGGCACCACGATCATCGGCACCCCGTAGTAGACCGCCTCGCTGATGCTGTTCATGCCGCCGTGCGTAATGAAAACGTCCGCATTCTTCAGCACTGCCAGCTGGGGCAAATACTGCGCAACCGTGAAATTCTGGGGGACAGGACCTAAATCAGCAGGGTCAACTGCCTTACCAACTGACATAATTACACTATACCGCTTGTCATCGAACGCCTTCAGGCAGTGCTGGAAGAACTGCAGGTTGGCTCGATAAACCGTACCAACAGCGATGTATATTAACAGCTGTCCCGCATCCACCCTGATCTCGAGCGGCTCCTCCTTCCGATTTGTCTCGATCTCTGGACCCACATAATGATAAGACTCATCAAAGTGCCACTCATAAGGTTGGAAATAACGCGTTGCGAACACAATATTTAATTCTGCCGAACTGGAGATAACGTTGATGTCTTTCGGGTCACGCAGCTTGAAATCTTTGATGATCTTTGCCGTTTGCCGCTGCAGTTTCCGCCAATATCCGTAACCCGGTTTTATGCTCTGGATGGCTTTACGCAAAACACGCTTGTCGTTAAAGATCGTGCGCCAATAAAAGGGCAAGTGGGGGAAACTCGCCAGAGCTGGTATCCCATACCTGCGGCTGGCAACGCCTCCCCATGGCGCGCTCATATCGAAGATCAAGTAATCTGGACTCTCTACCGCAGCTGCTGATAATACTTCCGGAAGCAATGCATAAGTCGTATCCGCAACGAGATTGCCTAAATGAATTATGTGGGCTACGGAGCGCGATTGTTCGAATGCCCCCAAGTTTTCATATGCGCGATACCGGGCGCCAGTGGCTGAGATCACCTTTTCGAAAGCTGGACTAGAGAAATATGTGACTTCCTCTCCACGCCGGACCAGTTCCCGCATTAAAGGTAAAGTTGGATTGACATGTCCGTGGAAAGGAATATTGTAGAACCAAACCTTTGCCATATTGACTCCTTTCGATGTCGAGAGATTTCATAAGCGCGCTCCCCATCATACTGCGTTTTTGAAAACGCAGTCAGACTAGTGTTCTCTCGAATGTGATTGTTTATGAAGAAAATATTACAGACGGAACACTTTAAGCTTTGTCAAAAGTATAGGAAACGGATACCGAATGCAACTTTCATCCTAGACAAAGCACCCATCGAGTGAAGAATGCTCACTCCAATTGTGTCTAAGCGGGAGAAAAGCTCTATGATATTTGTTTAGAATAATGGTTGTAAGTATAGTAATATTATCCAATATATCCAGTTAATAGTATAATAATAGAAGTATTCCCAATTATCATATCTTATTATTACTTAGAGGCGCCTAATCAGGAGGTTTCAAATGAATGTTTTATTATGGATTCTGCAAATTCTTTTGGGAATTTACTTTGCTCTGATCGGAGTGATGCACTTTATCGTGCCGCCGGGATTGCCAGCTCCAATGGCTTGGATGTATGACCTGCCAACTTGGCTGCACTATGTCAGCGGTATTGCGGAAATCCTGGGCGGTTTGGGATTAATCCTACCCGCCGTGACCCGCATCCGGACCAATCTTATCCCCCTGGCAGCACTGGGGCTCACTTTGGTTATGATCGGCGCAGTAATTTTCCATGTCGGGCGAGGCGAATACCAAAACATCGCATTGAACCTATTGTTAGCTGCAATCCTGGCTTTCGTGGCATATGGTCGCTGGAAAATCAAACCGCTAGCTGACCGAAGCGCCGCTGAACAATCCGCATAATTATAAAGTAAGGGAAACAGTGGCCCATCCAAATCAACAACGGGCATGCCGAAATGGCATACCCGTTTTGTCTATTAAGTGTTTTATAGCACTCCCGATTGATCTGCATCATCCGGCAAATTTGTTCCCGCTAGAAGTTTGGTATTCGTGTTTTCAGCTTGCTAGCAATGTCATCCAAGGGGTTAACCTCGTGCAGAGCTAACGAGCGCGCCAACCGGTATATAGTTTCGGGGCGATTACTCGCGCGGCTCACAGCATTTTCCCACTCTGCATCGGTAAGGTCAGCCAATGCTCGCAGGAGGGTTGCGCGCCGGAAATTATAGTAACCAAATAAATCCGAGGCCGGGAAATGCGAATAATGGACTAACGGGGCCCATTGTCGTTAGGGATGAATATCCGGGAGGATGGGATCATTAACCAATAAGGCGTAGTAAATCGACTGCGAGGTGATTTCCTTGCGGCTCAGCAAATGGGCGAGATGCTCCTTGAATGGCCATTCTTTTTCGGCAGCCTCTCGCAGAGTTGCTCTTCGGGCAATGACCTGCTGAGATCTTTCAGCTGAGCCGGAGATTCTCTTAGAAATTCTAGAAGACGGTTTCTATTCACTAGTGATGGTTGAGTAGTAATTTTCCCCATTGGCATCAAATTACATCTGAGAAAATCGAAGGTATACCTTACTAGCTTTCCGGCATCCAAATCGTAAAAGTTGTCCCCCTTCCTACTTCACTTGTGACCGACAACCTGCCGCCCTGGGCTTCCACTAAGGATTTGGCAATGGCCAATCCAAGTCCAGTTTCACCCTCAGCCTGTCGTCGGGATCGATCCCCCCGAAATGACCGCTCAAAAATACAGGGTAAATCTTCAGCAGGTATTCCGGAGCCATTGTCAGCAACCAGGATTTCTACTCCACCAGCACTGACTTCTGCTGAAAGAATAATCTCACCGCACTCGGGTGTGTAGCGGATAGCATTCGTCATTAAATTACCCAGCACCTGCACCATGCGCTCCACATCCACTTCGATGTTGGGCAGCTGTTCAATGGTATGAGCAACTATGTTAATATTTGCCTTGTCAGCCTGAACATAGTAGGCATCCGCCGTGCGTTTAATAAGCACGGAAGGGGATACTTCCTGCAATGTGAGCGGCAGCTCACCCGCATCTGCCAAAACCATCGTCTTTAAATCATCGATCAAATGACTCAAATGCTGTGCTTCGGTATGCATAACGCTGAACATCTCTGGGGTAGGGTTGAGTTTGCCATCGCTCAGTGCTTCGGTATACCCCATTATCACGCTCATCGGGGTGCGCAAATCATGCGCGATATCTGCCGTCATGCGTTTGCGCAGATCATTGGAGCGCGCTAATTCGCTGCTCATTTGGTTGAATGATTCAGCAAGGATCCCAAATTCATCTTGGGATCGCACTTGTACTTGGTAGCCCAATTTCCCATCCGCAATTTCGTGTGTCGCCGCGGTAAGCTCCCGAAGCGAGCGCGTCATTGTATACGCGAGAATACCACCGATAACCAATGCAATTGCGGTAGCCATAGCAGCACTGATCAAGATCGCCTGGTTGATATTTAGGAGAAAATCACCCTCTAATGTACCCGGCATCCAACGATCAATCTGTGGTGTAAACAGCAGCCAGCCAACGTTTTCTCCATCAACCGCAATCACGACACCGTTGCGCAGGTCTTTTCGTGACAATACTCTGCCAATTGCATCTGGTCCACCACCAAATACAATCACGCCCCTTCCATCGGCGATAGTAAATAATGCCCGGCGTGCCTCCCATCTCATACCCTGATCGCGTCCAGGGGAGAAAGTTTCCTCACCTGGTCTGAAGCTCTGCTCCACGCCTTCCCACGTACCATAATGCTTGTAGTAATTTGTTAAACTGGTGATCAACAGTTGTTGGTTTTGGTTCAGGATCAGGCGGCCAAACTCATTCTGGGTGCGCTGGCGCACGATAAGCGCTACGACCACGGCTCCAATCAAGCCAACCAACAAGAAAGCCAATGTCAACTTAGCCGCTAGGGAACGCATCGGTTAATCACCTCGTATCCGCGGCTGGGAAGCAAACCGGTATCCAACACCGTACACTGTCTCGACATATTGCGGGTCAGAATCATCAGGCTCGATTTTCGCTCTTAAATTGCGGACATGCACATCGATCGTCCTTTCGTAACCCTCAAAAGCTGAACCCTGCAGCCGTTCCAACAGCTCAAGACGTGAGAACGCCCTGCCAGGGGCAGCCATTAAGCTGGCTAGTATATCAAATTCAGAGGGGGTTAGATCTACTTGTTTCTCACCAACTATAACGACTCTGCCAACCCGGTCCAGCATGATATCTGCAGTTCGCAAGATATCACGGTCAACTTTTTGTTTTTCAGCTCTTCTCAATACCGCTCGTATCCGGGCTGTCAATTCCCGCATGCTGAATGGTTTGGAAACATAATCATCCGCACCGAGTTCAAGGCCTAACACCTTGTCATTCTCTTCCATCTTGGCGGTCAAGATAATTGTTGGTGTTTCTGCTTCATGGCTGTACACTCGCATAAACTCATACCCACCCATCTCCGGCATCATTAAATCCAGCAAGATCAAATCGGGTTTTTCTGCTCGCGCCGTGAACAATCCCTGCTGCCCATCAGCTGCTGTAACTACTTCGAAACCCTCCTGCGAAAGATATTGTTTCAGCAGGGCTCGCAGCTCTTTTTTATCATCGATTACGAGTATTTTCTTTGTCATTAGAGTTCAATCACCAGTACTCCGAGATGGTTTTTCAATAATATCTATTGTATGTTAAGCGCTTGCTCCTGTGAATATCGTAATACCTGATTTTCGCAGAAACTGAAACCCAAGCGGGAGCGCAGCGTAATGCTGCGCTCCACTTGATTTGGTTAGCTGGTCCAACCTCCTTTAGTCTTTATAAAGAAGTGGTATCGGTGCTGCTGGGAGCATTGAAGCGAGGCATCCATTGCTTGCCATCTGGCGGCGGTACCATACCACCATGCCCGCCACGGCCCTTGAAGAAGGGCGTGTTACCTTGCGCACAAAACGGACCTTCCAGGATTTGATCGGCTTGATCCTGAGTGATAACCCCGGCTTCTACCGCACTTTGGATAGCTTCTTGTAATGCAACCTGCCGTGCTTCTTGGAATTGTTCAACGGACATTCCGGTCACGTCTTCAAACAGCGCTTGCGGATCGATGTAGTCCTTGAGCGCCTGCATGGCGATCATCATATCTGCCTGTTCTTGGGTGATGCTGCCCTGTTCAACGGCTTCGGCCACAGAAGCGCTCTGAGCGTCCGCAAATGCTGACTGGAGTTCCTCAACGCTGACGCCTAAGGCATCAGCTAAGAATGTCATGTAATCACTACCTTCAGCAAATCCCATTCGTCCACCCAGCATGCCAAAGCGGCCATTTATACCGCGGGCAAGCAGCGCGTCAGCCTGTTCTTGTGTGAGCAGCCCTTCCGCAACCGCGTTCTCTAGTGCAGCTTTACCGGCTTCATCGACAGCGTCTTGTAGCTCTTCAGCGCTGATTCCCAATGCATCAAGCAGGAATTCATTATCCAATCTTACGGGTGGGTTGACGGGGAATCCCCTTCCACCACGGTGCCCGAAGAAATCAGGAGCTTCTGCATCAGGTGCAGTATCCTGCGCCCAGGCATTGCTTGTATAACTAAAAGCGAATACCGACGCCAATACTACAACCACTAAACCACCACCTACGATAAGGGAAATCCACTTACTATTTTTGTTCATATACTTCTCCTTTACTAAATGTGACATGAAATCCGACTGTCGGTCGAATTGGATCCGATAAAATGATATCAAGCAGATATTTAGAAATTATGAAGAACTGATTTGGATATGATTTAGATTGTCCGAGCCCCCTTATCTGGAAATGCCTGTCGATTACTAAACATTTACGGCTGATTTGAATCTTAAAATTACGTAAAGTCATGACTAGATAAGACCATGGAACCCTATTTTGCTGGCTCTCACCACTATCCCACTGCAATGGAATCAAAAACCGGCGCTGTTTTGCCGGTTTTTGTAAGCTGGCTATCCGATAGCAATTTACGGTTGCAAGATCGCGAAATAGTTATACAGTACGCGGACCCCGCCCTCCAACCCTGTCCCAGCGATTAGTCCGATCACACCTTCATCAAATGAACCATCCTGGATCTCGAGCAATTTCTGGTCATTGATAAATAACGTCAAGGTCTGATCAATACAGTCACCTCGCACAGCGTTGGCAGCTCCCTGAAGTAGGACATCACCCGTTTCATCTCGCCCTTCCTGGATGGTGCTGAAGGTCCCGTTCTCCATCTTGGCGATGCTGTATAACCCGCTGTTGCTGGCCAAAAATGCATAGTAGTTGTTCGCATCAAGGAACCGGCAGACTACACCATAATACCCGTCCTCTGGCCCTGCGATCTGCGTGCCTTCTGTCTGCAAACGGACATTATCAACATCCAGACTGCGCACGCTGTGCACTTGGGCACTAGGTACATTTACGTAGATGAAGTAGCCCCCTTCAATCCATTCATACCCGTAGCGATCGTTTTTCTCAGTGATCCAGCCTGTTTCCGTTTCGAAATCATCCACGAATAGCGCCGCGGGGATTTCTTCCTTGGGCAAGTTTGTTGGGCTAGGTACTGGTGTTGGGGTTGGTGCTTGGGTCGGGGTTGGTGGAACAGCGGTTGGTGGTGCCGCCTTCGTGATGTCCGCGACAACAGTTTGCGCTGCAGCAGTTGAGATCGCACTCGCATCCTGAGTTGCGGTCTTGGGTGTACATGCCCCCAAGAATAATACAACCAGCAGTAACCCACTAATCGTCAGTCTTGCTTTCATTTCACACCTCCCCGGAGGTACTGATAAACAAAGTGTTCAAATTTTTTATCAGGCACGTCAACGTGCCTTGGGAGTATCCACCCATAATCTTATCACACGCATAAAAGATCTCGCCTTGAAAATCGTTGCAGTAAACGTTTATAACTAAAATCGGGATGCCCAACAGATGATAGGCATCCCGATTCAAATTCCATTTGGTTGCGATCTAGTTCAAGTTCCAGTAAGCGATTTCGTCATACTCAATAGTGAAATCGATTGTCTCCGCTGCACCGATGAAATAACCGAATAATCCAGATTCGGTGAATTGGTCATCCTCGACTTCATCGACAAGGTAGCCGTTTATATATAATCCGTAGCGGTCACTATTCGCCATCACGCCGATCCGGTTGACCTGGTTAGGCCCAACATTGATGTAATCACTCGGTTCAAAATCTACCAACCAGTCCCACTTTTTCTCCTCTGGGTCCCAGCGTGCCATCGCATAGCGCCCATCACAGGTGTAGCCAAACAGATAGCCTTGTGATGGATCAGGGGCACGGAAGATCATCCCATAGCGGTCTGCTTTTGAGCACTCATCGGTCGTGCGAGCGATCGTTTCGAGATAAAAATCAGCGATCCGCGGCCAGGTGACTTCCCAGCAAGTTGCTGAGGGCGCCGTTTTGCTGTTCATAATAAATTTCCCATTTTCGATCTGCGTTTGGAAGCAAGGGTCGTCAAACAGCGTCCAATTGGAAGCGCTGTTAAATTCATCTTTCCAGGTGGGCGGTCCTAATACCTGGCGTGGGTCATCTGTGCTCATCGTAACTGATGGTGAGGGGAAGGGGGTGCGCGTCGGGGTCGCGCTCGGCACAACGGTCGCGGTCCGAGTTGGGAACGGGGTATACGTGTTTGGCGATACTGGTGTGTTAACCGGTGTATTCGTGGGTGGATTCAGGGTCTCATATGCCGATAGGGTTGCCGCCACCACCGTATCAACGTTTGGCAGCGGTTCAACTGTTTGTGGTTGGAGAACCAGTGAATAAACCAGCACGAAACCAATCAAACATGCAATGATTACCACCAACCCGCCGACGATCCACCACAATGTCCGATTTGTGATTTCCATGGTGCTTCTCCTCTCAAACTTTGCTCATTGTGCTCGAAGTATTAAATAAACTATAGCATATTTTGCGCTAATATAGCTTACAAATTGCCCTTTATTAGGGCATGGACTATGCCAACAGGGTGTTGATATGTTCTAAGCCTAACGGCGGCGGCGCCTTCTGCTAGACCGGAATATACTCCACAGAAGCCACATCCCTGCTGCAAAAAGGACAAAAAATGTGATGATGATGACCCATGTTACAAACGGCCATGGCCAGGTGGAGAAGTCCAAGCGGGGGATCAAAAACGCCAAGGCAACGATCAGCGCAGCAATAATTACGGCGAAAATGACCCGGTTAGCGATGATATCGATCTCGTTGATCGCCTCACGCAGTTCGGGTACTTCAACTACCACACCTAAATCGCCGCGTTCCATTTGGTCCAATATACGGTTGGCGTGTCGTGGAAACCCGGAAACTAAATCGTTCCAGTCCGTGACCCGTTTGAGCAGCTCCGGACCCCATGCGCTTGGCAGCAAGGTTTGCCGGAATAGGTGTTTTAAATATGGTTGGGAGGTTTCAAAAATGTCAAATTCAGGGTCTAACCCCAATCCCACTCCCTGCATAACAGCGACGGTCTTCATCAGCAACCAGTAATCGCTTGGTATCTGCAGCTTGTGGCGGTAGATGATCGGCTCTAATCCATCCAGCAACTCTTTTATATCAATCTCGTTGATCGGTAGGCCATAATATTGGATTAACAAACGTTTCAATTCGCGTTGCAGGGCAACGCGGTCAACACGGTAATCCACGATCCCCATGCGCATCAATTGATCTACGATCCCCTCGATATCAACCTGAATGACGTTGACAAATAAACGCCCGAGATTGTAGCGATCACTTGGTTCCAATCGACCAACAATTCCGAAATCCAGAACCCCCAATACCCCACCCGGCATAATTAAGAAGTTGCCCGGATGCGGATCAGCATGAAAAAATCCATCTTCTAACACTTCTTGGAGAATGAAATTGGCCGCCCGCGTGGCTAGTTCGTGGCGATCGTAACCTGCTGCTTCCAAAGCGGGGATATCTGAGATCTTGGTCCCATAGATCCGTTCTAAGACAATTATGCGTTGCGATGTGTATTCCCAGAAAACCTGAGGTACATACAGGTAATCTTCCTTTTTGAAATTTACCCGGAAGAGATCGGCGTTGCGACCTTCGCGGCGGAAATCCAATTCTCCTTGTAAAGATGCGGCGAACTCTTCTGCCAACCCTACCGGGTCAAAGCGATCAGCCATGGTAGTAGTGGATTGGACCAACTGCGCCAGGTCATACAGGATATCCAGGTCAAGCGCGATCACTTTGTCAATACCAGGGCGCTGAATTTTTACTACCACTTCGCGGCCATCAAATAAGACTGCTGAGTGGACCTGGGCGATTGAGGCCGAAGCGAGCGGTGTGGGGTCAATACTGGCAAATAGCTCGTGGATCGGTTTGCCTAAATCTGTCTCAATTACCGCCCTTGCTTCTTCCCATGGAGCCGGTGCTACCTGGTCCTGCAGATAAACTAATTCGTCCAAATAATCAGGCGGGAGCAAATCTGCCCGGGTTGACAGTATCTGTCCCAACTTGACAAAGGTCGGACCTAGCTCTTCCATGGCCAGCCGAACCCGCCGAGCTGTTGACAACTCATCTTCCACCGAAGGTTGGTGGCGAAAGACCCGCCGTGGCAGATTGAGGCGCTCGCTGATACCCAGTTGGCGTAATACCGCACCAAAACCGTAGTCGGCTAAGATCTCAACGATTTGGCGGTAGCGCCGGAGATGTCTTGGACGTAAACGCATTGTTCACCAGTGTATAGTTAGCAGGCTCTCTTTAAACGGGCTGGCTATGATTTTTTTATATCGTCCCATCGCACTCGCCGCCTACAGTATACATCATCATAGAACGGAATCGCTTGGTGGGAATTGAGCCTACACTCATAAGGTACCGAACGCTCAGGCTACAGGTTTCTGCGCCGGGCAATCCATTTATATGCCTCAATGACAAGAAAGACCACCGCACTGGATGCCAAGCAAATTAGCATATCGAATTGGCTGAGCGGTTGGGTGGAGAAAATACCCTGCAAAAAAGGTATATAGATGAGTGCCAGCTGTAACCCGAAACCTAGCAGAACCGCACCGACCATCAATGGGTTTGAAAAGACCCCGATAGTGAATAAGGAATCACGGCTCGAGCGGGTCGCTAAGGCATTGCCCATCTGGGATAAAGACCAGTACTGTGAAGACCATCGTCTGCCAGGGGCTGTTGGGATCGATCCGCCAGTAAATCCAGCCCACCGCCAAAGAGACAATGCCCATCAGAATGCCAATCAAGATGATCTGCGCTCCGATACCGCGGCTGAAGACACTTTCTTTGGGGTGAAATGGCTTACGGGTCATGATCCCACGCTCGCCTTTTTCCTCTGCCAATGCTAGCCCTGGCAGACCATCAGTAATCAAGTTAACCCATAAAATTTGCAGCGGCAGTAACGGCAGCGGCATCCCCACCAGCGGTCCGATTAACATGAGGAACAGCTCGCCGGTATTGCTCGAGAGCGTATATTTAATAAACTTGCGGATGTTATCGAAGATGATACGCCCTTGTTCAATTGCCGCCACAATTGTAGTAAAATTATCATCCAGCAAAATCATGTCAGCGGCTTCTTTCGAAACATCCGTACCCGTAATGCCCATCGCGACGCCGATATCAGCCCTCTTCAACGCGGGTGCATCGTTGACCCCATCCCCAGTCATCGCGACAATCTCACCCTGTCCTTGCAGCGCTTCGACGATATTCAATTTGTGCTCGGGTGCCACCCGTGCGTAAACCGAGACATCCCCCACCCGCTTGCTGAGATCAGCGGCGGACATTTCAGCCAGGTCCTGACCGGTGATGTAATTATCGTTCTCGGCGATATCTAGGGTTTTGGCGATTTGCACTGCGGTCAGTGGGTGATCACCAGTGATCATGATCGGGCGAATACCAGCACTTTTGGCGCGGTCAACAGAATGCTTGACTTCAGGGCGCGGCGGGTCCATCATAGCAATCATGCCCACAAACACCGCTTCTCTTTCAAGTAGATCGTCTTCTTCGGGTATGTTCGAAGTCTCACAGATCCGGAACGCCACGCCAAGCACGCGCTGCCCCTGCTTTGCAAAGCGTTCATTCGTCTCCAGGATGCGATGGTGCAGTTCGTCATCCATCGGTACAATTTCGTTGTTCACCAAAACTTCAGAAGTCATCCCCAGCAAGCTGTCAACAGCTCCTTTCGAGAGCATCACATACGGGGCATCCCGCCATGGCAGGTCTGATTCGCGCAGCTCGGTGCTCACTTTATGGACTGTCGTCATCCTCTTTCGCTCGGAGGTAAACGGCACTTCTGCGATGCGCGGCCACTCGGCTTCCAGTTCTTCCTTGTCATAACCCAGCTGCAGAGCGGCTAATACCAAAGCACCTTCGGTTGGATCGCCCAACGCGCGTATCTCGCCGCTCGGGTCCTTTTCCAGCATCGCATCGTTGCACAGCGCACCTGCGCGAACGAGTACGCTTAACGCATTTAACGTCGGGTGGGTATCTGTTGCATCCAACCGAGCCCGCAGTAAACTATCTTTTCGCTCAACCAAGGTTGGCAGATCCTCGGTGTTCCCTGCCACGTCCAGTATAGTGACTGTCATCCGGTTCTCGGTTAATGTGCCGGTTTTATCCGAGCAGATCACCGTGATCGAACCCAATGTCTCAACCGCCGGCAGGTTGCGGATGAGCGCATTACGCTTCAGTAAGCGTTGCGCGCCCATCGCGAGAGTGATTGTCACTACTGCAGGAAGGGATTCAGGGATTGCGGCAACTGCCAAGCTTACGCCGGTGAGGAAGATGACCTCAAACTCGCCTCCGCGAATTAAACCCAAAACCACTACTAAAACGATAATCACCAGCGCTACCCAGGCTAAGATTTTACCTAGATGATCCAAACGACGCTGCAGCGGGGTTTGATCGTCCTGTACTCCCTGGATCAGATCCGCAATATTGCCTAGTTCAGTCTGCATCCCGGTTGCTGTCACTATCCCCGACCCCCGCCCGTACGTGACAATTGTCCCCATGAAGATCATATTACGCTGGTCACCGATCTGCAGGGTTTCCCCTTCAATCGCTATATTTTTCTTAGATACCGGCTGCGACTCGCCTGTCAGAGCTGCTTCTTGTGTTTTCAAACCAACTGCTTCGAGGACCCGGCAATCTGCAGGCACCAGGTTGCCTGCTTCGAGCAGTACAATGTCTCCCGGTACTAGATCGATCGAAGATATCTCCTGTACCCGCCCATCCCGCCGGATACGCACTGTTGGTACAGACATTTTCTTCAAAGCCGCCATTGCTTGTTCGGCACGGTACTCCTGGATGAAACCCAAAATTGCATTAAGAACAACAATCGCCAGGATAACGACTACTTCGACATACTCGCCAAGGATTCCGGAAACGATCGCGGCGATGATCAAAATGATCACCATAATTTCTTTGAATTGTTCAAATAGGATGCGCCATGGTGATTTTGTTCCGCGTTCAACAAGCTCATTCGCCCCGTATTTATCTTGCCGCCGGACAGCTTCTTCCGTACTTAACCCATTACTTAGATCCGCGTCTAGTTTTTCGGCAGTTTCATCGATTGTGAAGCTGTACCATTCCATTATATTTTCCTCAAGAGAAAAGTTAGAGCAGTTACATTCACAGCAGCTAAAGAGTTCCTATAACACATATCCTAATCTAGTGGGCTCACTTTCGATTACGCTTTCTTAAATCGGCAACTAGCACGATAACCGACCGCGGGCGCGCCAGATACTGGTCCCTACGAACTGCTGGTGCTGATTCCCAGGAACAGAAATCTTCAGGCGGTTCTAAGTATGTATCAATTATTCGGCGCCATACACCTTCACCGTTAATCGGAATCATCGGCAGCTCAAACGGCAGCGCTTCCCAATATGCATTCAAAATTACATAAAAAAGCTCCAGCCGCCCCCTCACGGAGAAGGCTATGCTGTGTGAATTTAATCCTAGGTCTGGCTTGTTCAGCACCACCCCATGCCACTGGATTTGTGCCTGGCGGAGGAGCTGCGTCAGGCTAATTCCATGATCATATTTGAAGATGTCAAGAGTTAGACGTAATCTTATCAGCCGTTTCACAAACCGGTGAAAATCAGCGTGTTTCTCCAAGAGGCTCCAATCAAACCACGAAGTCTCGCTGTCCTGACAGTATGCATTGTTATTACCAGCCTGTGTCCGGCGGACTTCATCCCCCATGAGCAGCATCGGCACTCCCAGCGCCATAAGGTTGATCGCCAGGAAGTTCTTGATTTGCCGTCGGCGCACTTTTTCGACACGCTCATCCAGCGTTGGACCTTCAATGCCATAATTCCAGCTCAAATTATGGTCGCTGCCATCGTGGTTATTTTCTTTATTTGCCAAGTTATGCTTGACATTGAACGACACCAGATCATTCAACGTAAACCCGTCGTGGCAGGTAACAAAATTGATACTTTGCTCGGGTTCCCGCTCTTGATGGCCATACAGGTCAGGGCTGGCCACAATGCGCTCTGCAACCTGCGAGACTGTACCATCATCCCCGCGCAAGAAAGCCCTGATATCATCTCGGAACTGACCGTTCCATTCTTTCCAACGGTAGCCGATAAATTTGCCAACCTGGTAGAGCCCGGCTGCATCCCAAGCTTCAGCGATTAGCTTAGTGCCTGCCAGTACTGGGTCGCTTTCGATTTCCCATAAGACGGGGGGGTTAGCAACTGGTTTGCCCTCCACATCGCGCGCCAGGATCGATGCTAGGTCAAACCGGAACCCATCTACATGCATTTCCTCGACCCAGTAATGCAGGCTGTCAAGGATCAACCGCCGTACTACGGAGTGATTTGCTTTTAATGTATTCCCCGTCCCGCTGTAATTTGCGTATTCGGCTTTATCCTCTTCCAGCAGATAGTAGACACTATTCTCTAGGCCTTTATAGCAAAACGTCGGTCCATCTTCTTCGCCTTCAGCAGTATGGTTGTAAACCACATCCAAGATCACTTCGATCCCGGCTTTATGCAGCGCTTTCACCATATCCCGGAACTCGTTCATCGCACCAAGAGGCTCTTTTATTGAACAGTACCCACAATGCGGAGCAAAAAACGAGATGGGATTGTAGCCCCAATAATTGGTCAGTCCCTCCGGCGCTTCCTGTACATCAAACTGAAATACCGGCAGCAGCTCAACTGCAGTTATTCCCAAATCCTGTAAATATGGGATCTTCTCAATTAAGCCCCGATATGTCCCGCGCAGCTCTGGTGCAATCCCAGAGTTTGGATGCTTTGTGAAACCGCCGACGTGCATCTCGTAAATTACAGTCTTGGAGAATGGTTGCTTCAGTGGTTGATCCCCTTCCCAATCGTAATTACTAAGATCAGCAATCACACTTTTCATTGCCATCCCCAAACTTGCTTCCCCGTGGGCAATTGCTGAACGATCATAGTTGGGTGGTACAGCAACGGCACGCGCATACGGGTCTAGCAGCAATTTATCACTATCGAAACGATGTCCCTTTTCGGGGGCATAAGGTCCCTGAACTCGGTAGCCATATATTTGACCGGGTTTCACACCTGGAACAAACGCATGCCAGTAGTGAGCCGTCCGATTCATATTCATATTGAATGGGAGAATACATGCGGGTCTGTCCGAATCGACCGAATCAAAAAAAAGCAGCTCAACAGCTGTACTGCTCTTGCTGTAGATGCTGAAATTTACTCCTTCAGAAGATAATGACGCTCCTAAAGGGAAGCTTGACCCGCTTTCAGTTATGTACTTGTTCTTCGATCCGCTCATAATTCAAAATGGTTCTGGATGTAGGTGGTTGCCGTACTGACGGACAATGGTTGGCTGGCATTCCCGGCACGGATGTAAAAAAACTCCTGCCCTTTATGCACCATATACACAGGACGATGGGCAGGTTTGATTGAAATAAAACCGATCACTTTCCCATCCAACTTCGGAAATATTATTTCGAGGTGCTGCCGGAATTCCACACCGATCATCTGGTTGAAAGCCATATTGAAAACGTTCTCGAAACCGTCAACACTTTGCTTCTTCATAGATTTCAGATCTAAATCCAGCCCTAAAATCTGGCCATCATCATCAACACCGATCAGCAAAGTACCACCGCTGGTATTCATAAAAGCGCTGATATTCTTCATTACTGGTGCATACAAGTCTTTGTTAACCTTGTTTTGATAGTAATCCCACTGCAGGCTAGATTTAAACTCGATCGTCTGGGTCTCACCCTGGGCGATGATTGCTCCAACATCTTGAATATCCAGCGAAGCTTCGTAAGGCTGCTGCACCTGAGCCCGCTTGATCATATCCTTGAGGTTATCAGTATACGTGCCAGGGTTCGGGATATCTCTGATCATATTTACCCCCACAGCTGATCCGGTTCCTAAAACCAATGAACCATAATCCAACCTTTTCCCTAACCATCCTTGCTTTAGTCTCACCTGCTGCACCGAAGCTAAATCTGCCATCTTCCGCTCTTCAAACAGGGCTCCGCGCCGGTAGATAACAGCCTCATCTGTAATTACATAATTTGGTAGGTACCATGCCATGAATGATATTACGATGATTAAGATCTGCAGGATAGTCATCGTAATCGAAACTAATAAATTATAGGATATTCCGTCTGCTAGCGGGGTTTGGTCATACGTGTTCCGCAAGCCGAATATCAACGTGACAAGGTATGGGAGCAGCGCGAAGGTAAACTCAATTATCACCAAGTATTTGATGAATATAAAGGGCGATTTTCGGATAATCATCTGGTTAGCATTCATCATTAATCACGAACTACAATACTGTAAAAGTAGCTAGCATCCTGGTTTCCGCTGCAAGTGTGAGAGTTGAATTGTACTGGTAGTAGTTTGCTCAGCACCCGATTATACATGGTAAACCATCTGGTTCAACCAATCTCCTTCTATTTTGCCGCCTTGCGCACATAATTCGATTTAATGTCAATAGATCATTGGATGGATCTGGATAATTCATCACTCACAACGGCCTATTGGCGAATACGACATTGGACGCACGTGCGTTAATAAAAACTGGAGGCCAGCACATGCTGACTTTTCCAAAAGAGTTTATCTGAGGTACTGCCACCGCTGATCAATACCACTGCTATCTGCAAGACATCGAAAGCTTGAAAACATTGGGCATGCGGCTCCCGACCACTCTTCGGCTTGGTATACAACGGGAACACCTCGCAGCAACGTCACATTATAAGACAACGATTATTCCCATCTCGATATCAATAAGAATAAATCCATGATAAGTGTGGATAAATTACCTTCACGAAACTTCATTTTCAAGGCTCTTCGCAGGACAAAAAAAGGCTCGATGGCAGTGCCATCGAGCCGCTGGTCTGGTTTTCCCTCAAGTGGGATCTTATTTTGTTTCAAGCCCCAGTAATTGGCTGGTGCCGGGTATCAGCAGCTGGAAAATCATCCCTTCCATCTCTTCAGGTTCATATGGCATGTCAGCCTCTAACCACCATTTAATTACATTTAACAACCCACCGGAAAAATAGTTCACAAATATCTCTTTAGGTATTTGCAGCTTCATCTGCTCGTCCTCAGACTCCATCTTGTTTTGAAAAAATGAATCTAAGGCATTGGTCATTATGACCCGCAGTCTTTCCGAAGCCTGGTCAACCCCTTCACCGCGCAGCACAATCCGGTACATTTCAGCGTTATCAGCCGCGTGCTGGAATATGATGCTGATGGGTCTTGTTGGGTGCTCTTCAAGAGCTTTGACTTCTCCGCTCTGGAGCCAGGCGGAAAATGGAGTTTGCGATAGCTGGCTAACCAGTTCATCAACCAACTCGCCAAACTGCTCTAAAAGCAAATCCTGTTTGGCGCGGTAATGCAGGTAGAACGTTGTCCGACCGATATCCGCACGGGAAGTAATCTCCTCCACCGTGACCTCGTCGTAACCTTTCTCATCCATCAGGTCTAATAGCGCCTGTCTTAACGCCCTACGGGTGCGACGAACTCGGCGATCTACTCGTGATCTTTCCTCGACAGAGACCAACTTTACTGCTCCTATACCCGCATTTCTAACGCGAGGCTAATCGAATTTCCATTGACAAAGGTATTGCGTTCGTTTATAATCCCGAACATTGTCTATTATAACACAATGTATTATATTGTACTATGTATACTTACAGACATTTTATCCGTAATAACCCCTTGAGTATTGTACCGGAAAACCTGTCCGAGAAGTTTAGAAAATGCTTAACAACTCAGTAAGTTCAAGAAGTAGGATCCCAGCGCCGGCACGCTTGGATCAACAAAATCAGCAAAATACCGCAAAGCCTATCATCCAGCTGCATCGCGTGGGCAAATCGTACCCTGCGGCAGTGGGAGAATTCGTCGCGCTGCGTGACTTTGAGCTTGACATATACCCGGGTGAGTTTGTTGCCATCACGGGCAAATCGGGCGCCGGTAAGACCACGCTCATTAACATGATCACTGGAGTTGATCGCTTGACAACCGGTGAAGTCCTTGTCAATGGGGTCTCGGTTCATAAAATGCGTGAGAACCGACTGGCCCTGTGGCGCGGTCGCAATATGGGCATCATTTACCAATCCTTCTATTTAATGCCGACACTCTCACTGCTTGATAATGTCACCTTACCGATGGATTTTTGTGGGCTCTATCGGGGAAAACAAAGCGCCGCACACGCTCTTGATCTCTTAACCCAGGTCGAGCTTGAAGACCATGCGTTCAAGCTGCCATCCGGCATCTCCGGCGGACAGCAGCAGCGAGTAGCCATTGCGCGAGCCCTGGCTAATGACCCCCCGATCATCATCGCCGACGAACCGACTGGACGTTTGGACAGCATCACCGCGGAGACAATCTTCCAGATTTTTCTAGCGCTGCAGAAACAGGGCAAGACCATTCTGATGGTCACCCATGATCGTGGTTTAGCCCAACGCGCCTCGCGGACCCTGGAAATCGCTGATGGTGAGATTGTGATAAGCCCCAAGCTGGGAAAGAGAAGATTGAATTAATATGTCTGAACAGTTCTGCCAAAATATGACCGATCCTGGCTCGGGTCCGGACAATGCCGGAAACCCGCTGATTGAAATGCGCGCCATCTACAAAATCTTCCAGACTGGCGCTGGTGACTTCACAGCCCTAAACGGTGTTGATGTTTGTTTCTTCGAAGGCGAATTTGTCAGCGTAGTTGGTAAATCCGGCAGCGGAAAGTCCACCTTGGTAAATATGCTCACCGGTATCGATCACCCGACTTCGGGCAGTGTCAGGGTTGGCAATACCACTATCCACAAATTGACTGAAGGTGAGATGTCTATCTGGCGCGGTCGCAATTTGGGCATCGTGTTCCAATTCTTCCAGCTCTTACCGATGCTTTCGCTGCTTGAAAACATCATGCTACCGATGGATTTCGCCAAGCTGATTCCTTTCCAGCAGCGCGAATCGCGCGCCTGGGAGCTGCTCGAATTAGTTGGCCTGCAGGACCATGCCCATGAACTCCCAGCCGAAATAGCTGGGGGTCAGCAGCAATCCGCCGCGATTGCCCGTGCTTTGGCGAATGATCCACCAATCGTCATCGCTGATGAGCCAACCGGCAACTTGGATTCCCGTTCCGCCGACGCGGTATTCAAAATCTTTACCAACCTAGCTCAGCAAGGAAAAACCGTTATTATGGTCACTCACGATGGAGCGTTGGCGCAACGCACTGATCGATCCATGCTGCTGAGTGATGGTGAATTGGTCAACGGTTGGATTACCAAGGCGTTTCCAAACCTTCCTCATCCCAGGCTGCTCTGGTTGACACACAACATGCAGGTACGTAGCCTTGACCAGGGTGAAATCGTCTCGCTTCCTACAGGTCAACAAGAAGCCCTATATCTGTTCACCTCAGGTCAAGTCGAACTGATAACCAGAAACGGTTACTTCGGGAACAGAAAAGTGCGGTTGGGTGCGGGGGATTACTTAGCACAGACCGATTTACAGGTTATGAACGGCGAAGTAACCGGCATGCGTAACATCTCTGGAAAACCTGTGCAGGCCCTCGTCCTTGATGGCGCGGTTTATCAGGAGTGGTTACACGGAGCAGCAGGTGATCAGGACCTGCTCCGATCTGCCGCCGAAATGCGAATTGCCAGCTGGCGCGCAAACAGTACATCCGAGGATCAAAACTAATGCACCGCCCACGCTGGCAGAAGGTCCTATCCGATTTGCGCGGCAACCTCGGGCGCACATTGCTCGTAATCGCATCTATATCTGTTGGCTTATTTGCCTTCGGCGTAATAGCCAATTTATATTTTGTCATCCGTGAGGATATGAGCGCGGGTTATGCCGCCGTCCAGCCAGCCAATATTCAGATTCGTGCTCTGCCCTTCGATGAAGATATGGTCGATTCTATGGGTGAAGTGGAGGGTATCCAGAGTGCAGAAGGGCTGCGCACCCTCAGCCTGCGTTTGGAATCCGCGCCAGAGGAATGGATCACAATCGAAGTCAGTGCTCAAGAAGAACTCGACAACGCCGAGATCAATCGATTAACGCTCGAGCAAGGCACACTTGATGTCGGTAAACACCAGATCTTAATGGAACGCTATAAACTCGATGACACTAACGCTCAGGTCGGCGATCTGGTCACCGTAGAAACGCCCAGTGGGCAGACCCGTGAGCTGGAACTGGTGGGGATAGTTCACGATCAAACGATCGGCGCATATTCAGGCGGGGGTGGTTTTTTCATGGCTCCGGTGCAGGGTTATATTCATCAGGATACGCTTGAATGGTTGGGTGAACCCCTACCCGATGATTACAACACATTGTATCTAACCGTAACCGGTGACCCCGATAACGCGTCGCACCTTGCCACAGTCTCAGATCTGGTTCGAGAGGAGTTTGAAGACCACGGCGGAACCATCCTTAGTATGACAACGCGTGCATCTGGCGACCATCCGAACAGCCCATATGTCAATGCCATCTCCGGCGTTCTGCTCTTATTAGGCTTATTTATCGTATTTTTAAGCGCCTTCCTCATTACCAATACCCTCCAGGCACTGCTACAGCAGCAGGTCGAACAGATCGGTATCATGAAGACAATTGGAGCCAGCCGCACGCAGATTACTGGTATCTACATGATGTTGATATTATTTTTTGGCATGCTAGCTTTCGTAATAGCTGTGCCGCTTACCAGCTGGGTTTCTTTCGGTTTGCTAGATTTTTTAGTATATGAACTGAATTTCGAGCTGCTAGGGTTCCGCATCATACCCCAAGTGATAATTGCCCAGGCGCTCATCGCGCTGTTGGTGCCGCAATTAGCAGCCTTCATACCTATCTTGCGCGGTTCCCGCATGTCAGTGCACGAAGCCCTCAGTGGTGTCACGCAAGGGAAACAGAAAAACAAGTCTGCTGCCCGGCGAGGGGTGCATTTAAAGATGTTCCCGCGGCCGCTTTTAATCTCCCTGCGCAACACTTTCCGCAGCAAAGGCCGGATGGTTCTCACCCTGGTAACGCTTTCGCTCGGTGGGGCTATTTTTATTGCCACGTTCAACGTCCAGCTCTCGATGTCCAACTATATCGATCTGATCAGCCAATATTTCTTGGGTGACATCAACATAACACTGGCATACCCCTACCGGGTTGAGGAAATTTCTGCCGAGCTCAGCAGTATGCCGGAGGTCGAACTTGTCGAAGGCTGGGGTGCCGCGGCCAGTGAACTTGTAAATCCTGATGGTTCGATCGGTGACCCAGTCCAGCTTTTGGCTCCGCCTGCCGGCAGCCAGCTGGTCCAGCCAAAACTACTCGCCGGGCGGTGGCTCTTACCCGGTGACCAGAATGCCATTGCCCTTAACGAGATTTTCCGCACCAACTACCCTGACCTCCAGGTCGGCGATACGCTGCAGCTGCAGGTCAGCGGGAAGGAACATGATTGGGTTGTCGTGGGTTTTTTCCAGTTCGCTGGCAGCAGCTCCGGCTATATGGCATATACTAATGCTGAATATCTGGCGGGTATAACTGGCCAAAACGGCCGCGCCGCGCTCGTGCGCGTCCTATCCGCCTACCCATCCTTAACCATCACCCAGCAAGAATCGCTCAGCCAAAAGATTCAAGCCCTGCTTGAGGCGCGCGGCTACCAAATCGCGGATGTTGAAGCCGGTCTCAGCATCAGTCAGACTGCCTCCAACGGTTTTGGTATCTTAACCGCCTTCCTGCTGTTTATGGCCATCCTGGCAGCAATTGTTGGCAGTATTGGCCTAGCTGGCACAATGAGCATGAACGTAATGGAACGCACGCGTGAGATTGGTATTATGCGCGCGGTAGGCGCCTCAAACGGCATCCTGACCCTAATGGTCATCATCGAAGGCTTTCTCATTGGTGCGATCAGCTGGGCAATCGGTTCGCTGCTTGCCTTTCCGATCAGCAATCTGATGTCCAACAGCATTAGCTTGGCACTCTTCGATGCCGCCACCCAAATCACGTATACCCCGACTGGCTTTGTTTTATGGTTCGTGGTCGTGTCAATCTTGTCTATCGCCGCCAGCGTATTACCTGCCCGCAAAGCCTCCCGCCTCACGATCCGCGAGGTCCTAGCGTACGAGTAATCAAATCATTGGCAATTACCCCATTTGTTTTCCCCGACTCGGCGTAACTATCTGCGCCCAAATCTATTCCCTGAAAAACGCTCGTTTCTACCAACTCTAGACATCAAGTTATCTTTACTGTACCGTGGGTCAAACCACAGCTAGACCTATTGCTTGGCGGTAATCTTTCTGCTATAGTATTTACACAGAGCAACCACTGATTTATGCTGAAAGCGATATTTTTTGCTTACAGCCTATATTCAAACTGCTGGTCGCCCCGCATCTCGCCTCCAGCTGTCATTAATTTGTTTGTTTATATAACTTTATGGGCAGTCATCACACACAGCCGCATATCATCGTTTTAGGCTGGGATAGCCCTGCGAAAATGTCTCTGCAGAGGATTTAAATTCATGCGGGGGCCTTAATCACCACTGGACGGCTCACAGAATGCACGCAGGAAGACGATCTCGATTTGTTTGCCTTGGGCTGCTACTATCGATATTGCTCCTGCTATGGTATCCGGCATCATCTTGGGGAATGCGCGCGGCTAGCTATTACAATCTGGTGACATCATCTTCCGATCCAGCAATCACAAACCTCAAATACTCCAGTTCCGCCATTGGGATTACTCCCGATGGCAATACTATTCTCTCGGTCAATCCCGATTCCAATTCGCTCTCTTTCATCGACACTACCACACTGGAATTAGTTGAGGAGATAATTGTTGGGCAAAACCCGCGCAGTGTCGCCGTTTCGCCAACGGCTGAGCTCGCTGCTGTAGCTAATTTTGGATCTGACACGATTTCGGTAATTGATCTCAACCAGCACCAGCATAGCTCACAGATCGCGGTCGGAGATCGACCAATTGCGGTTGCGTTTTCGCCAGCAGGGCAATACCTAGCTGTCGCCGAATCGGGAGATGACACAGTCCGGATCATCGATTCAATTACGTTAGATACGCTGAAATTGTTCCACACCCTTGACCGACCATACAGCCTCGCTTTTTCACCTTCAAGGAATCAGCTACTCGTCAGTCACCTGCTTAGCGGCGTGCTATCCGTTATTACATACCCCCCCTATTCACTACACTTGCCTTTTATCTCAGCCATCAGTTCCAGCCAACACGGAGATGATTTACTAATAGTCCAGAGCGAACCCCCCCTTGAGATAAACTTCATCAAAACCATTGTAACTCTGCCGAATGTCGCACCATCACCAGCTGTCCTCGTGAACCCGCCTGGTACCCGCGCCTATCTGCCACAAACAATGGCCAATGGTTTAGGCCGCAACACCCAGTTTGATACAACTGTATTTCCCAAGGTCTCAGTGGTTGATCTGACGTCACTCACCAACCTGACCAGCGAGCATATCTCACTGCCGGAAGTTGACCAGCCAGTTGGCCTACCCTGGGATGCAGCGATTGGGAAAACGGGGACTGAGCTTTGGGTTGTAAATGCAGCCTCGAATGATGTGTCCGTTATCGATATCAGCAACCCTCAAAGCCCAATACGAGTAGCAAATATCCCGGTTGGAGATAACCCGCGGGGAATTGTGCTCAGCCCAGATGAGCGTACTGGGTTTGTTAACAACACCCTTTCTGGCACCGTTACCGTGCTGGACACTGAAACATACACGGTCACAAAAACCATCACAACGACAAATATTCCACTCCCACCAGCACTCCTGCACGGCAAACGACTCTTCCATTCCAGCGCCCAACCCGAACTGGCAAAAGCAAAGTGGATCAGCTGCAACACCTGCCATATTGAAGCTGAACAAGATGGGCGAACCTGGTTGCTGCAGTTCTTAGGTGAAGTCCCTCCGGGTGAAGAACCACTAATCCTCCGCAACACTACTAGCCTGCTGGGGATGGTAGAGACCTATCCACTACGCTGGTCAGCGGAGTGGGATGAATCGGCGGATAGTGAGTTCAGCGTGCGCTTCGAGCAGTTCGGGACCGGTTTGATCGAAGGGGATATGCATCCCACATTGGGCTTGCCAAACCAAGGGCGTTCCTACAACCTGGATTGTTTAGCGTCTTATATTGACAGTCTATCCTTACCGGCAAGAGCACATGAACTTTCCCTGGCTGAACAGCGTGGCCAAGTGCTTTTTAACCGCCCAGAAACCCAATGCGTGGATTGCCACCCACCACCGCTGTACACTGACCTGCAGGTGCATGATGTGGGCACGGCTGACGGACCCGGTGAATGGTTCGGACCACAGCTGGACACACCTTCCTTGCGGTTCCTATTCGACAGCGCGCCATACCTACACGATGGGCGGGCTGCAAATCTTATGGCAGTGCTAACAACCCACAACAGCTCAGATCTACATGGCATTACTACTCATCTTACCGATCAAGAGCTCTCAGAACTTGTATCATTTCTTTTAGCGATACCCTTCACCCAACCTTCTGATTCAACAACTCGTGGAGAGATACAATGAGAAATACCAAGCGCACTTTTGGATTAGGAACAACTTTCATTCTAATCACCATAACATTATTCCTGATCTCTCTAGGAGTTGGAGTTCAAATCCAAACCAGTAACGCAAGCTTCAGCGAGCAGGCTGACAATACCAATCCCATTATCTCGGTAGAAACAGCCCCACCTATTCCTGATAATCCAATTGCCGACTTGATCAGTATCAGCGCGGCGGATTCGGACGGCTACGCGACCGTTTCTGGCAAGGCTGGTTCGGTTGCTGCCAACGCCTATGTCGGGATAGTAAACCTCAACACCCGCTCTGTCATCACCACTACTGCTGACGCACAAGGCGCATTTCTGACGGCACCCATCTTCGCGCCCCCAGGTGCATGGCTGCAGGTCAAGCACGATTTGGATGGGGAGCGCGTCCAAGCACTTTGGCGACAAGCCCAAGACAAGAAATTTGATGCAACTATCGGTCAATACAATGGTGCCCCCGGTACAATTCTGCGCGCTGGCGAATTGCCCGGACGGCAAGAGAATATCCAAGAATTCGCCATTGTGGGCGCATTTTTTACTGAAACCGATAGCGACTGGGCTGGTTGGGGCATCACCGGCACACTAGAGCTACCCCCGGGAACCGATACGTCTAGTTTCAATGTCCAAGCTGGTGATGTGATCACTATTACAGCCAATTTGCGCGTTACCTCACCGAGTTACAGCTGCAGCCCGCCTATTCCATACAATATCAGCAGCGATATCAACTTCCAGCAGCTGTTCAATCCTGAGGGACGCGCCATGCCGTGGGGCACTTGGTTCAGCTCACACTTATTTACACCCACCGGTTTGCCGATCGAACATGAAGCCGGGGCAATAGGCCGAGGCGTATCGAACAATGATACCTTTACAAATTTAATGTGTTCGGGAGACCGCTCTTTTCGAGGGACAATGACGGCTGTTTTTGAAATTCCATTGGGCACCCCGGATGGGGTTTACATTCCCGAGATCTTCCTCCGCGGTGATTTTCCATCAACAGATTTACCTTTCTCACCTGTTTGGTTTCACTCCCCCGATTCTGACACTCTGCCACCACTAACTGTTGGCTCTCCAGCCCAACCGCGCTTGCCGCTAACCGTGCTGAGCGATTACCCAGTTAACGGACACCGCGGTGTCGGGGCGCTAGAAGATGTCCGCCAATACAGTATGCCCACCCGAACACTCTTTCCTCCTCACCGGGTTGTGATTCCACGTTTGGCCGCACGGAGTGGCGAACCCATTACGTATTCGCTTGAGCCTGGTTCAAACTGGATATCAGCCACCGATCGCCGTTTGCCAAACCGCCCACACCTGCCAATTTTATTCCCCTCCGGAGAGCTATCAATCGAGGTGATTAAGCCGAATGGTTACACATTGCTCGGACCAGTCCCTATCCAACAATCCTCGATGCGTACACCAACCACACGCGGTGGTGATGAACTTCAGGAAGGTACTGGGCACGTCGGCGATATCCTGCACTTCGATACACTTGACCCAGCTTTCGATTACGAGTTTGACCAGTACGGAGACCATACGCTCTTCGTAAATGGTCATGTCCAGGATATTTATGGGAATTCCTATTCGCTCAAAAGTACATTTGAGTTTACCGTTGCCCAAGTGCTAGATCTGGACCCTGGTCAATTGCCCACCACCCCGTATGTACAGGGCGACTATTTCTCACCCGGGATGCATATCTATCCGCCTGTCCCCGCATCGGTATCAATTGCGGTCACCCATCTACCTTATTCCAATCCAGAAAATTCACTAACCCATATATTTGAAGGTCAAGCGAACCGCTATGGCTATTTTCACCCCCCGCTGGGGGATACATTCCAGTTTACGGAACCAGGCGAATTCCGTGTCGACATCATGGCTGAATACATGGCCCCCGACAATAACTTATGGGTTGGTACCATGACCTGGGGCAATGTGGTCGAAAACAGCAACCCGCTCCTTATTGCGCATGGTCGCCGCGGAATGGACTATCACGGCGACCTAGATGATACAGCCCCAATTTGGTTTACTAATGAGCAATTGCTAGAGAAAGACTTACTCGGTATTGAGAATTACTATCCATATTTCAGTGGTGACATCCATTGGGGGAATGAGGACCCAACCGGTGGAGATGCTGGCAATTCGATCCATTCCATTATTACCATTGAAGATACCACTGGAGAGAAAAAATTTTACAACATCCTGCGCGAGAATATTGACCGCTCCAGGAGCTGCTTCCGTTGGCCGCCGGACAATTGCGACGCGGCTGGTCTGGAGGACCGCATATCGATCAATGAAGCGCCTTTATTTATCACCACTTACAGCGGCGTCGACCCGGTTGCGGCACCCGAACAGATCGATCTCTTCAGCTATTGGTATGGCTCTTCTGAAAGGCCCGACGTGCATGTGCGTGAGATCATCTCTGAAGACGGCATGGGCACCGCTTATTGGCGTTTCAACGATACGTATGGCTTACAACTGGGCGAACCCGCCGATGGCGACCAACCCGGTGACCTGAAGTGGGAATTCGGCGGTGCGGTCTTGCGCACAATAACTGATACCTTCCCAATTAATGAATACGCCATTTATTCTTCTTTGTGGGTGCTGCTGCCGCATGGCTGTGATGAATTCGGCTGTGCACGAGTAACCGCGCCATTCCGAAACCCCGGCAGTGTTAGCATAGATGGCGGACCCATACTAACCTTACTGGATAAAGAAATCAATGTGCTTTTCCTGCCCAAGGGGGTGCGCCCGGGGGACATCCTCGAAATAGGCGACACAATTTCCTTCTCCGGACATGTTGGACCACCATTAGACAGCCGGGTGGAAGTCACAATCACCTCTCCCAGTGGCGAGACACACTCTGCTATCTGGCATGCTAACAAGATCGGCTGGCTTTACAATCCAGATTTTGACTTCCCCGCCGAGGAGTCTGGGCGCTGGATCGTGGAGGTTTTCGTCGAACACGACCGCAATCTCGCTTACGCTCCCGCTCCTACCAAGAATAACACCGGAACTGTATTGGGGACCCAAGGTCAATACGAGTTCTACGTTGTAGCACCAGATTCGCCAGAATTCTGGATTGAATCTCCCGAACCGGGTTTCCTGCCCTGGCCGCGTGATCATATCGAACCCATCCCAATCGTAGGCCGCGTACCTATAGGCACATCCCGCGTGTACTACACAATCCACGACAAGGGTATTGTGATGGGGCAAGGTGCACTCACACCCAACCCTGCCGGGGAATTCACCTTCGTCTATGATCCCGAGGCACTGCATAAGGTTTTCCCTATGCTCAGCCTGACGTCCCATGAAGGCCGTTGGCGAGGGTTGGCGGATGAAGTTACCATCCACTTCTTTGCGGACAGCGACAGCCAACCGCGTGCCGCATCGGTTGTACTAATTGGCGAGCAGGTGTTCCTTCGACGTGATTTTATTCCTCCTCGTTCTTTGATCTACCTGCCACTCACAAAGAAAGAATGATATCTGATGTAAGATCGAGAAGCTGATGATTTCGAGAGGTCAACGTAATTTACGATATTTGTGGCTGATATCCATCTGCTGCCTAGGAGGAGTGTTAACCGCATTGGTTTGGATCAGTCTTAGAGTTTCAGCCAGCCCCCTCACGAGCGTGACTGGGAAAATATTCTTGCTTAGTGGGGAACCAGCAGTCGGGGCTTGGGTACGCGTCCAGACTACGGATAATTCCGTTTATACTGAGCAGGATGGTAGCTTCACGATCACCAACATAACCGAGGGCGAGACCATTACGCTCACTGCCTGGCAATCTGGACACAAGGTGGGCTGGACTCAAGCAACACCTCCAACCGAAAGTATCACGATCACACTTAATCCATATGCAACAGGTGATAATCCGGATTACGAGTGGAATACCTCATACCCAGATCCCGATAGTGCTCTAGGCTGCGGACACTGCATGCTGCCAGCCTATGACGAGTGGCAGCACAGCGCCCACGCTGCCGCTGGCACAAACCCGCGCTTCTTCTCGCTCTATAACGGCACGGATATCAGCGGGTCAGTCTCTATCGCACCTGGTTACAAGATGGATTTCCCAGGCACAGCGGGAAATTGCGCAACTTGTCATGCCCCAGGTGCTGCATATGACGCCCCTTTTAATACAGATATGAACACCCTGACTGGCGTTGAGCAGGAAGGCGTTTTCTGCGAGTTCTGCCACAAGGTTGGTGACGTGTATTTAGATCCCGCCAGCGATTTACCATACAACAATGCGCCGGGTGTACTCGCCATGCGCTTATACCGCCCATTTCCCGGAGACCAGCTATTCTTCGGCAGTTTGGATGATGTAACCCGGCGGGTCAGCTACCTACCGTTGGAAAAACAGAGCCGCTTCTGTGCACCTTGCCACCAGTTCGCATTTTGGGGCACTCCGATATACGAAAGCTACCGTGAATGGTTAGAAAGTCCTTATCCACAAGAGGGCATCGAATGCCAAACCTGCCATATGCCAACTGGGGAAAACCCAATCTTCGTCCCCCCTGATTTGGGTGGCTTGGCACGCAATCCAGAACGATTGGCTTCCCACCGTGACCTTGGAATTAAAGACCTGACCTTCATGCAGGAATCTGTAGCAATGACGCTCACAGCAGAACCGCAAGGCAACACGATTGTTATCAGCACTACACTACAGAATATCGGAGCTGGGCATCATCTGCCCACCGACCATCCCGGGCGGCACTTGATCCTCACGATCTCGGTTTTCGACATGCTCGGCAATCCCCTACAGCAAGTTTCCGGTCCGCAGGTCCCAAATTGGGGTGGCGACAAAGCTGGCGCAGCAGGTCAAATATATGCCAAAATACTACAAGACAGTCTTACCGGAGATTACCCGGTCGTTAGTTACTGGAAACAAACTCGGATTCTTAGTGACAACCGCATCCCAGCACTACAATCTACCAGTCAAACGTTTGGTTTTACCGCTCCAGCGCATGGTCAGATCAAGATCACAACCGAGTTGGTATTTCGGCGCAGTTTTCAGGCTGAAATGGAAACACGTGACTGGAATGATCCTGATATCATCTTGGCGTCAGAAACAATATTGCTGGATATACACACAATATATATTCCATTGATTGCGCATTGAGTGCCAGATACCCGTTAACCCAAAATTTCCTTCTTCTGAAATTAATATAATGCTCTACTATACATTGGGATGATCCACTAGGTAATAAACCATTGGTACGGTACTTGCAGGGGATTAATTCTAAACCATCGCGTCACATCGCTTGATTCATAGCGCCTGTAGGGCTTTGCTAGTTATAGATCAACAGGGGTGTACTCTTGAAAAACAAAATAATCTTAATTGTCGACGATGACCCGCAGTTGCGAAAAGTCACCCAACTGCTGTTTAATCAAACGGGGGCTCACGCCTACACCGCCCCAGATGGCGAACAGGGATTGCAGCAGTTCAGCGAAATCCATCCCGATCTTGTCATCCTGGACCTAATGATGCCGGGGATGAATGGTTTTGAGGTATGCCGTCGAATCCGCCAGCGCGATAACACACCTATCATCATGCTCACAGCCTTGGATGCACCCGAAGAAATGGTCCAAGGTCTTGATTTGGGTGCTGACGATTTCGTCCCGAAACCCTTCAAGAGCGAAGTTCTGCTGGCCCGAGCTCGAGCGGTCATGCGCCGCGCCCAACCCGACTACGATGGATCCGAAGAACCCCTCTACCATGATCGATACTTGAAAATCGATATGACCGCCTACAAGATCTGGGTGGACGGCGAGCCTGTCAAACTAACACCGACCGAATTTAAACTGCTGGTCTATCTGGTTGAAAATCACGGCAGCGTGTGCACATTTGAGCAGATCCTTGTCAATGTCTGGGGCTGGGAGTATTCCGGTACGCCATCCTATGTGCACGTGTATGTCTCCCACCTGCGAGCAAAGATTGAACCCGATCCGAAACAGCCGCGCTACATTATTACCGAGCACGGCATCGGCTACTACTTCGAAGACCAGAATTGATCGAGCAGATGTGATCTTGGAGTGCCTTAGAGAGAACTTACTCCGCCATTTATCCGATCTTATAGTTAGCCGGAAGATTTCTCCCACAGAATAAATTCAAACTATCCTTTTCCCCAAGCCCGCTCTACTTCTCACTCTTTCCCCATCGCATCTATACAGCTGCTGTCCGGAGCCGAATACGGATTTGTTAGGAAGGCTACAAACATGCTTGTGGGACACGGGTGGGTAAGACTCGCACCATGCCCAATGCCTGGGAACTCGTAAACAAATACGTTGTCCAATGTTTCAGCCGCCCGGTTGCCCCATTCTGGAGGAGTGACCGGGTCATACTCGCCGTTCATGATCAATGCCGGCAGGTCGCTCACAACCGGCTCGTTTGCGCTCACCTCTGCCTGACCGACATCCCAGATCTCGCAAGCCTTATAAGCCAGCCCACCGATGATCGAATCGCGGAACATACCGCTAAGCTGTGGGTGAACCGAAAGTGCCTTCCAGTACATTTCCTGGTCGCTGAACGCCAACTCCTCCCGGCACTGCACCGACAGCATCATGCCGCGGCTCGAAATCTCCATCAGCGATATGATACTGCCCTGTACTTTGTCCATGTAGTCGAAGTCCCCTGCGCTTACATCGTAGATAATGCGTGGGATGAAATAACGCATCTTGCTGTCATACAGCAGCTGAAAAACCTGTGCCAATAAAATATTTCCGTTCACCCGGGCTTGGAATGTCTTATCCAGGCCATACACCTCGATTTCTCGTGTGACTGGCTGTTGGTTTAGTCTTGCCACCGTTGACAACAGCACCTGCTCGAGGTCCGGATACGCTGCGCTGCAAACAGGGTTCGCGGCACAGCTCGCATACAACTGGTCCAATGCCCGTTGGAAGTTCGCCGGGGCTGAGTGATATAGATCCACATCTGGGGGATACACTGCATCTAATACCACGCTGCGGATACCTTCTGGATAGAGCCGCATCACCTCAAACGCTAAGCGCGTCCCATATGATCCCCCCCATAGATTGATTTGATCATACCCCAACGCGGTGCGTATATTCTCGACATCCGCCGCGCTGTTAACGCTGTTATAAGCAGATAGATCCGCTTCCATAGCTAAACGATCACGACACGCCTGCAGGCGCTCCAGCGCCATCTCGGCAGCCTGTTCGTCATTTATTTCCTGATCGTCCAATTCGCGATCCATCACTTCCAACAGCAGCTCGTTAAACTCCCAGCAGTTCAGGGCGGGACGCGATACACCAATTCCGCGCTGGTCGAAGATGATCAGGTCGCGGCCACTCTCGAAGACTGGCGCCGACATAATCTCATATTGGTGGGCAAACGTTTTCAGTGCGCTCGCACCCGGTCCTCCGGAAAGGTATAACACCGGATCGGCATGTGAGGCACCTGCAGGTGGGTGGAATATGGCTAACGCGAGCCGGATGATTCTGCTGTCGGCCGCCCGCGTGTCTGTTTGATCTTCATAAACAGCTAAGTAGCCGCATTCTACCTCCACACCCTGGACCACATCTTCCGGGAGAACGAACGGACACGCCGCCGGATAGAACTCGCCAGCGGCAAGTGTGTCACCCAAGACCGCCGCTGGGGCACTAGGGCGCACTTCCAGCGGGGTTGGTGGTGCAGCGGATTGGGACCCGCTGCACCCAGCCAATATGCAGGCGAGAAGTAGGAGAACTCTTTTAACAATCATTTACCGAAATTTGCGCCGCGCTGTCCAGATCGCGAAGCCAAAGAATAGCGCCGCGGAGCCGAACAGGACCACAGAATTTACCAGCAGATCACTCCAAACGATCTCACCGAGCAGCGCCATCCCAAGCAGCTTCATCATTGCGGTGCTGGGCAAGTACCGCAGGATTAATTCAACCAGCGGGGGCCAAGCAACAATGTCATATCCACTGATGAGCGTTGCACCAATCATAATCACCATGAAGAACGATCCCCACATCCCGGCTGTCGTTGGGCTGTCAGATAGCACGCCCACCAGCATCCCAACTGAGACGGTGAACAGCACGCTCAGTAGACCCGCGAGCAATGCAACCCACCAGTGGACAACTAGATAGCGTGTCAGGAGGAACACAACCGCGACAGCCAATGCTCCATAAAAAGCACCTGCCACCATCTTCCCTGATATGACTTGGTAGATGTTTGCTGGCGAAACCAGCAGCATCTCCAAAGTATGGTTTTGTCTTTCTTCGACCATTAGGAGCGGCACCAGCATGATCCCGAGGGTAAGTATCACAAATACGTACATCATCGTAGTCATTATGAGCTGCCCGCCCACCTCGTCCATCGGGTATATCCGATCTGGCGCCAGGCCGATCCCCACCGAACCCCAGGTCGCCAATCCCAGCTGCGTCTCGAAGAATGCAATCCGCTGCTCGATTTCCCCGGAATCACCCCAATGGACTGCATAGCCATCAAGCTCGATCTGTTCTGTACTGCCAGCCAGCTCGTCAAATCCCGCAGGAATGACGATACCGATCATCACCTCGGGCGATTCACTGACAATCTCTTGCAGCTCTTCGAGAGAATCCACTACACCTAAGCGCAGATCATCACTGGCGGCAAGGCTGCGTATAATCGTTGATCGACCTTGGTCATAAACGATTGCGGCAGGCGTATCACGAACCCGCAGCAGCAGCGGCAGAGCGGCATTGGACAAGATGATCATTGCGCTGCCTAATACTATCGATAGCGCCAATTTATTGGTCAGGGTCGCGCGGATATCCTTGGCAGCAATTGCCCAGATAATCTTCAGGCTGCGCATGCCCTGAGGGGCATCGTCCCGCATCTCTTCACTGGTGCTATCAAGCTCGGGTGCGATTTGGGAATCAATCGCGGGATTCGCTCGCCCTCGTACCCAACCCGTGACAAGCGGTGTGAGAATACGTAATCCACTCGTAGTAATCGGAGTTATCTGCTGGACCGCCTTTTGGGAGGATGATTGAGCTCCGGCTGCCTGCTGGCTCTTGCGTTTGACCAACCAGGCATCTAATACCAGCACTAGCACAACCCAAAGGGCTATCCAACCCAATTTGAGCAGGGTGCTCCCTAGCGGGATTTCGGCCGCAAATGAAGTCATCAACAAATTCAGCATGGCGGTCGTTGGGATAAACCTAAAGATCGCGATCAAAGAATCCGGCACCAGCCCCTCCATCAATGAGAGGAAAACAGGCAGGAAAAGAGGCATAATCAGCACCCATGCCCATAATGTCAACTGGCCGCGCAAATCTACGATGGTCCCCAACAATATCCCTAACGAGACTGTGAACAGCGCCCCAAAGACAGCGACCAGGAGCGCCAGCCACCAGTGCACAACCAGAAAGCTGTATACAGCTAAAGCGATCGAGGCGCCTAACAGGGCATAGAATAAGCCAACGACTGCTTTCCCGACTACCATGTCAGCGGCATTGGCAGGCGATACCAGCAATGCTTCAAACGTATGAGCCTGTTTCTCTTCGAGCATCAAGTGCGGGATCAGCGTCAAGCCGATCATGGTAACGACAAAGACCAGCGCGATCGCAGCAGTTGTCCCGATGCCAGACGAATCGGGCTCCAAGTGGACAATATTCCCCTCCATCAGGATAGTGACCGGTGCTCCAACCAAATAGGCAATTTCAGCCTCAGCCGTACTCTTGATCTCCTGTACCTGCTCGCCATTCACCCAGCTAAGCACATAGCCATCCAGGCTTACTTCGGCCTCGGTCTCCAGCCTGCGGTCAAAGTCCTGCGGGATGATTAAACCGAGCATGGGCGTATCGCGATCGCGCAGCACCTCTTTCATCTTATCCTCTGAAGCATAGGATCTTACTTCCACAGCGGTGCTGTTTTCCAGCAAAGCCACCAGCACGGACTCGCCCTCGTCATAGACCAGAACGCGGGGAAGTTCTCCCCGTGTTTCAAGGAGCGGCAATCCACGATAAATGAACACCATGACAACAGCAGTCAGGATGACAGCGATGGTGTTCTTATTTTTCAAAGCCTCGACCAGATCTTTGGCGGAGATTGCTCCAATTATCCGGGCGTGTTTCCGCAAGCCTGCAATCCAACTACCTGACTGTTTTTCAGCTCTCATCTTTGCACCTACCTATACACTCTCTAATTGGAGTGAGCGTCCGGTGAGGTTTACGAATACATCCTCCAAAGATGTATGCTCGGCATCACCGAATTTCGTCTTCAATCGTTCAGGCGTGTCTAAAGCAATGATCTGGCCGTGATCAAGGATTGCCACACGGTGGCAAAGGCGATCAGCTTCTTCCATATAGTGGGTAGTCAAAAACACTGTCACCCCTTTGCCTGCTTGCTGAGCGATGAATGTCCGCAGCTCGCGGGCGACATTGGGATCTAAGCCACGGGTTGGTTCATCGAGGAACAGCACGCGCGGATCTGGCAGCAGGGCACGGGCAATTAGCAAACGCTGTTTCATCCCGCTCGAAAAACGCTGCGTCTTTTCCTTGGCACGATCAGCCAGGCCAACCTGTTTTAAGACCACATCGACCCGCTTTGCGCTGACCCCGTACAGCCGGGCGCTGAACTGCAGGTTTTCCCGCGCAGACAGCCGCTCATAAATATTCGGGGATTCAAAGACCACCCCGATCTGCTCCTGAACGCGCTCGCGCTCGGCGACGACATCACAACCCACGACGTACGCTTGACCGGAGGTCGGTTCTAACTGCCCGGTGAGGATTTTTAATGGTGGTCGTTTTGCCAGCGCCATTAGGTCCCAAGAAGCCAAAGATTTCACCTTCGGCAACTGAGAAGTTGATCCCATCCAGCGCTCGCAGCCCATTGTACTCATGTATAAGATCTGATACTTCAATCGCGTTCATCAAATACCTCCATCTCATCTGTGGCAAATCAACCAGCCAAAAGCTCAAGACCGATTCCATCGCTGCCATTTGCGATTGTGCAGCTTGATCACAGTATATAGAATGGAAGATTAGGATGCAACAAAAAGACGCCGAACGGCGTCCAGGACAGGTGAATGGTGCAATTTTAGGGTTGAATGGAGCATGGATTTGATGGCTAATATCCCAATATCTCCTTGAGTTCACCAGCCGCAGCCTTGCTTAACGGGATCTCGGTGTGGGCGTCGTCGTCCAAGCGCAGGCTGAAGCTGTTGCGCGTGTAGGGGATGACCTCCCTGACATGCTGCAGATTCACGAGATAACTGCGATGGGCGCGAAAGAAGCCGCTGGGTGCCAACCGGTCTGCCAGTTCTGTCAAGGTGAATTGAGTCGGTAAACGGCCATCACTTGTCACAAGAAATGCCCGGCCTTCACTTGCATCTGCGTAGAGGATATCGGCCGGATTATACAAAACCACCTTGTCGTCTACCCTGGCAGGTACCTTTAGAGCAATATTCGTTTGCCCCTCATCTTTAGGATGCTGAGCCGCCACGATCCGGCCTTGGTTCAAGGTATACACCGTGTCGGCGATAGACAACAGCTGGGAAGGATCCGTGGTGAAGATCAGCAGCGCTTTTCCGTCGTCTGCCTGTTGGGCGATAATCTTACGTATGACTGAAATCGTTGTCGTGTCACAGCGGTCGAAAGGCTCGAACAGCAGCAGCACCTCGGGGTCAAATAGAATAGTGCGTCCTATCGCGAGACGCCTCGTTAATCCACTCCCAAGGTCGCTGATTTTTGTATTCGCCTGGTCGGCCAGACCGATCACTGAGAGTATATGAGAAGCGCGCGTCTTGGGTAGCCCGTAAAGCCGGCAGGAAAACTCCAAGTTGGCGAGCGGTGACAAAGACCTGTAAACCGCGTCATCTTCAAAAAGGACGCCGACCTTATCTTCAATCTGGCGCTTATCCGCATAAGGATCATACCCGGCGACTTTCACAGTGCCCATGGTTGGCTGGCTGTTGCCAATGAGGAGGTTGAAGATCTGCTTCTTGCCGCTGCCAGAAGGGCCGTGCAGGACGGCAACTTCACCGCGGTTTACCCGCAGCTCTGAGATATCAAGCCCGATTACTCCCTCAGTGACTTTTTGCAGGTCGTTTACTTCGATAGACATGATATGTATCCCTTAATATAGGGGAGCATCCGCCGATTTTACATCCAAGATGTATTATAGCATCCAGAGTCCAGGCTAATTTTTGAGTAATAGATTTTTGGCGCTTTGTCTGAATGATTGGATGCGATGCATGGAGCAGTGGGAAATGCCATGGGTAATTACTAGAACAACTGTACGATATTTTTGGTGTTTTGGAGGTGTTCTAGGGGATGGAAATTACGATTGACCAACCAAACGTCCGGGGAGCGGGTGACCGCCCAACGGGTGACGGTTGACGGGCAAGTAACCCATGGGATAGACTATAGATCAGGCAATAACTAACCTTGAATGGAGGGTTTCATGTACATCACAGATGACGATTTTGCTAAGGGAGTTGAGTTTGTCCGAGAAAAAGCAGCGGCATATCTCAAGAAACAAGCAGAGTATGTGGATCCAGTCAGCGCGCTGCAAGAAGATGCAACTAAAAGTACTCAGGAGATCGTAGAAGACTTAGAATCAAAAGTGAGGTTCTTAAGTGGGATGGAAGCTATTCAAGCAAAACAAACGCTGCTGATGGCGGAAGGCTTGATGGTGATCCAAAACCAACTTGCGGCAATTATTAAATTGCTTCAAGACCTGAGTGGAGTAACTGTGGATACAAACGTTATTACACACTGGTCAGAAATTAATACAAATATGATCGAGGAGAATACCAGTCTAACCGAGGAGCACACCAGGTTGATAGAGCAACACACCAGCAAGCACTAGTATTAAGGACTCATTGCGATGCAGGTCATTCTGCACCTGGGCCAAACGATGGCAATGCTGACGCATTGCTCCGGAGTTGGCAACGCTAATGCGTTGCTCGGGAGCTTTTGCTTGGCGACCCTTCGGGCCGGTGCAAAACTCCATGGCTATAGAAGATGGTGATGGGAAGGACTAGAAATTGGGGGAAACTCCACTTGGGTCAGAGGACGGCGCAGGTCACTGGAGAAGGCATTCTTTCAGGGTAAGAGTGGAACCCACTCGGTGGGAAGCTTTAGCATATACATGTCCACATCCTCGGAACCAGACCGTCCCCAATTGGTGGTAAACACGATTTGTGTGTAATCCCGATTAACGCTGGCATGCGGCTCAGCCCAATAATCATGATCGATGTCTTCAGCATATAGTGAGTGGGTATGTGCAAGACGGACCACACGACCATCTTTTACGAGTTCTACGGCAAAGATCTGGTCATCCATCCAGGTTGAAGATGGATGGGTACCATTGGATGTCGAGACGAGAACCCACCCAGGCATACGGAAAGCTTGACCGGAAAAGTGAAATCCAATCGCTGAATGACTAAAGTCAATTGGCCAAAGAGGCGTGATATCTCCACTCGCAAGGTCAAGCATGCTGATGGAATCCGAATCAATGTCCTGATAAACGAGAACTTCCTTCCCCTGAGCATTCAAAGCCGTATCCGAGTGACCAACAATCCGCAACATCCCGCGACCGTTCGCTAGGTTCTTATCATAGACCATTAATCCGCAGGGGTTGTTATCGCTCCCCAAATATCCATGCTCACAATTATTGTCGTAATATGCAAGCAAGTAATTGCCCAGAGGGCTTACGGTCACCGAGTCAATTTCCGCGGGCGGTGTTTTCCGTATGGCTACAACCCGGTCCGCATCAATGTAATAGATCAACAACCCTACAGTCATCCAATCCTGGTCTTCAGCCATCAGACCCCAATAGCGACCGTCAATGGATGGACTACCTTCATACTTTGTCCAAACAGCGGCTAAGCTCTGCCCAGGGAAATCGTCAGCAAATTCATGCACGACTTGCTGCCGCCCGATAGATATCCGATAAGACATCAGACGGGTCTCTTCCGTAAAGTAGAGCAAATCCGGGTCCACAGCATCCCAGCGCGGTTCATGCCCTATCGGCAATTGACCCAGAGGCTGTAATGAACGGGCGTCGTAAAGGTACCAATTCCCGTCAGTAGTAAATACTAATATTCGGCTTTCGTCTGCATTGAATGACTGCACACGTGAATATTCATTTTTTATGCCTTTAGAACTGTCGCCTGGCTCCAAATCCGAGGATCGATCCGTAACGCGCACCAGGCATGTTCCAAAGACAGGATCAAGAAATGGCGCCCGAGGCGCGGGTTCGCTATAGGCTGAAATTTGTCGAACCTCGAAATCGGTTATGGCGTTAAATTGAGAGTAATCACATGTGTCCGCATACCAAGCGTCACCTATAGTTTGGGGACCAGATACCTGATCTGTTATTAATGTGTTTGGGATGGGTAGATTAGTATGATTGGGAACATCCATAGTTTATATCAGCTGCGTCTCTTTTTTGGTTGCTGCACGCTGATGCGATAAGGATGAAGGAGACAAGGCCCAACCATACTTCACGATACAATTGCGGAACGTAGACCATGCCATTTATCCTACCGCAGTTGAGCTCAATTTCTGAACTGATTTTGCTATTAATATTCCATTCAAAGCGCGATTTTGCCCGGGATGAAAATGTAGGTAATAACTCCTTGAGGGGTCGTAAACAACCTGGTTAGCCCGAGAACCTTCGCAGCATCCGCTGGAAGCTGCTCTTGCAGATCCGTTTCAAGCGGGATCGCCTCGCTCAATCCCCAAAAAAGTATATCGCCATCCGATGCTCCGGAAACCAGCGTATGTCCGTCCGGGGAGAATGCAACGCTGGTTATGACGTCAGAGTGCTCGGTCAGGATGTGCAGCATTTCACCATCTGCCGCCCGCCATAACCTCAGCGTCTCATCTCCGGAGGCGGAAGCGAGCAGCGATCCATCCGACGAGAAGGTTACGCCGAACACGGAATCGCTGTGGCTCGGAAAAGGACTCGCAGAGATGCGGGGCACACTGCCCTAGGTGCATGGATGGGAAGGCGGATTACGACTGACCAGGCAAATGACTGGTCAATCGCTTAGAGTTGGCAAACCTATAGCGTTGCTCGAGAGTGTTTGCCTGGCGACCCTGCGGGTCGGTGCAAAACTCCATGCGTATGTATAGACTCGCTGGGGGGCTAGAAAAATGGGGGGATCTGTGGAGGATGTGCGGGGCAACGAGAGCCCACGTTCGTCGGAGAAGTCCAGGGTGATTTTTGAGTAATAGATTTTTGGCGCTTTGTTCGAATGATTGGCTGCGATGTAGTGGCAGTAGGAAAAGACACGAACAATAATTTGAACATTTGTAGCGTATTGCTGGGGTTTTAGGAAGTGTTTATGGGGGGGATTTGAGATGGTTGGCTCTATTAAGTAGATAGTGTAGATAGTGTAGATAGTTGATTCTATTAATGCCTATCGCGAGGCCGTGAAAAAGGGATATATGCCGTAAATGCGGGGGAAGTTTAATTAATAATTAAGTGAACTATCTACACCGTCTACTTAACCGGTAAGTAAAGCCATCTTCAGACATCATAATTTCTTGCCCGTCGCCAGGTGAGAGGAAGGTGGGATATAGATATATCGGATGTGGAGCGTGTGAGGGGCAGCTGTATCTGTTGCTCAGGTTTGTGCTGGTATCCGTTCTGCTGCTGAAACCGAGTTATAAACAAATTCACAAAGCTGATAGATAATGGCGACGAGATATTGCCCCCTACTTAAAATAACCCTATAATGAAATCCTTGAACCAGAAGTGGATGGATGACAACACCTGAAGTTCTTGCTCGTCAAAAGATTGATGCCCTGCTCGCGGCTGCCGGCTGGACCATCCAGGATATGAAGGACCTGAACCTGGGTGCCGGTTTGGGTGTGCCTGTGCGTGAGTTCCAGGCCCTATCGGGACCAGCAGACTATGTGCTGTTCGTAGACCGGAAAGCGGTCGGGAAAACCCTGGACGGAAAAACTCTGGATACACGACCTGCGCACGAATTTGTATTTCACGCTGAAGACCAACCCGATGCGTGAAGCGGACTGAGCGGATTTCATCCAGTGCTATAACCCCGATAACCGTTACGAGCGGGAGAAGAGGGAGCGATTCAAGGGTTTTACATATGATGAGTTGGTACAGCGCGACAAGCTCAACCTGGATATCTTCTGGCTGCAGGGGGTAGAGCCTGGAGGACGCAGACAAGCTACCTGATCCAGACGTACTTGCGCTGGATATTGTAGAGAACCTAGAGGCTGCGCTGATGCAGTTCTCGTCGATTGTTGAGGAACTTGTGAAATAGGAAAAGTGTATCCAATCGATCATGACGTAAGAACAACTGAACATTGGACCTATCAAGCGTCAAATTGCATGTATTCGCTACCAACTGCTGCCATGGAGCCAAAGAGTGAATGGGATTTGTTGGTTTTTTTCCATTTTTTGATGTTGGGGTAAAGTTACAACTGGGATCTAGAGTTCTCGGGAGGCTGAAGTGATGAAAACGGACTTGAAAATTATAAATATTGCTGTAACTTTTTTGTTTATCTTGGGAGGCTTAAGGGAGACGATCCAGGCCCATGCCCAGGACGATGGACCGGGTGCCGTACCAACAAAAACACCATCAACAAATAGCGAATATTTCTCGATCCGTACGATGACCACTGAGGACGGAAAAAGCTTGGAAGAGATGATCATCAGCGGGCCGCCGAACCCACCCCCCGGTTATGAACTTGAGCGTGTCTCAGTTGCTCTACCCCAACCCGACCAGGCCATGGCTATCAATACGCTAACCGTCCCAGCTTATGATTGGGTTTTTGGCTGCTCGGCGGTATCCGGTGCCATGATCGCCGCATATTATGATCGCAATGGGTTCTCGGATATCTACACCGGGCCTACCAACGGCGGGGTTATGCCCCTAGATAGCAGCGGGTGGATAACCTGGACGGATGGAGTGGACGCCACGTATCCGAATAACCCGTTGGTAGCCTCTCACAACGGCGTGGATGGCAGAACCATACGCGGCTCGATCGACGATTATTGGGTTTCGTATGACAGCAGCGCAGATGACCCTTATATCACAAACAGTTGGACCATGCACACCTGGGGGGACGCCATCGGCGATTATATGAAGACCAGCCAGTCAGTCTACGGGAATAGAGATGGATCAACCGCTTTCTATAACTGGACAACCTCACCAACCCCTTTGACTTGTTCGTATATGGAGACTTCAGGGTGGATCGATGATGAGGACGGAACGTATGGGAGAAAACTCTTTTACGAGGCCAGGGGATATACGGTAACGGACTGTTATAACCAGAAGACAGACAATAATAGCGGGGGGTTTACATATGCTATGTTTATGGCAGAAATCGATGCCGGGCGACCTGTCTTACTAAACCTGGCAGGCCATTCTATTGTCGGGGTTGGCTATGATGATTCCACGAACACGGTTTACATTCACGATACATGGGACTACGGCACCCACACGATGACCTGGGGAGAGAGTTATGCGGGGATGGATCTTCTTTCCGTGAGTATCGTCAATCTTGCGGCGCTACCTTCTGATGACAATTATGAAGAAAACGACACATTAGCCACCGCTTATGACCTAAGCACTATGGAGACAGTGTGGCTGTCAACCATCGATGGCTACGGCATCCAGTCCGACAGCGACTGGTATCAAATCGACGTTACCCCAGGCGATTTAGAGGTTATCGTTGACGCGCAATTTGCGCACAGCGAAGGTGACATCAACATTGCTCTATACGACTCGGCGGGCATTATGATATCGTCTTCCGAGTCGACAACCGATGACGAGTATATTGACATCGTCGTACCGGTTGGGGGAACTTATTACATAGAAGTATATTACGGAGATCAGGGGAATCAATACGATCTACGGTGGGACGATAATGCTCCCAGCACTTCACCTGGGTCCTTTGACAAGGCTGCTCCCACAAACGGGGCAACGGGTGTTTCTATGGATCCAACCTTGAGCTGGGGAAGCAGCAACGGTACCGAGAGCTACGAGTACTGCTACGACACCACTAACGACAATGCCTGCAGTAATTGGACGGGCAACGGTACAAACACCAGCGTAGCTCTGAGCGGCTTGAGCCCAAACACCACCCACTATTGGCACGTCCGGGCAGTGAACAGCATTGGAACAACTTATTCGAATGACTCCGCGACCGCCTTCTGGTCCTTCACCACCCTCAACAACCCTCCCAACATACCTTCCAACCCCTCGCCAGCCGATGGGGCTGTCGATCAGGATTTGAACGTGAACCTGAGCTGGACGGGTGGGGATCCGGATGGGGACACGGTCAGCTATGATGTGTACTTCGATGCCGGTGACAGCACTCCCGATATCCTGGTTTCAAATGATCAATCAGGAACCAGCTATAATCCCGGCAGCCTGTCTTCCGCCACGGATTACTGTTGGCAGATAGAGGCAACGGACGAACACGGTGGAACTATCAGCGGGCCAGTGTGGTGTTTCACCACCCTCAACAATCCCCCCAACACGCCTTCCAACCCCTCGCCTGATGATGGGGCTGTCGATCAGGATTTGAACGTGAACCTGAGCTGGACGGGTATAGACCCGGATGGGGACACGGTCAGCTATGATGTCTACTTCGAAGCCGGTGACAGCACGCCTGATAACCTGCTCTGTAACGATGTTCCAACCACGACCTGCGATCCTGGTGCGCTCATGGCAAACACCCACTATTACTGGTATGTCCTGGCAACGGACGAACACGGTGCGTCCAGCAGCGGTCCAGTGTGGGACTTTACTACATTGCCTCCTGAAGAGCAGAATATATTCTTGCCAATTGTCAGCCGGAATTATTAAGTGGCTCAATCCCTGCGCGCTGTTTGATAGCGTGGAGTCCGGCTTACTCCAAGTGATTAAGTAGATAGGGTAGACAGTAGTAGACAGTTGGTCCTATTAATGCCTATCGCGAGGCCGTGAAAAAAGGTATATATATCGTTTTTGCGGGAAAAGTCTACTTAATAATTAAGTTAACTATCTACACCGTCTACCCGCGCCAAGTTGGTGAAGACACTCTGATATCCGATAGAAGCATTTATTTCCATGGTGATTACTATATCCTTCTCTTTACCAAACTGGTGCGGAGCGTGTGAGGGGTGGGCGGCCGCGCAGGTATGGCGATGGCAATGCTAACGCATTGCTCGGGAGCTTTTGCTTGGCGACCCTGCGGGTCGCTGCAAAACTCCATAGCGATAGAGGATCTGGTGCGTAGCACTAGAAATTGGGGGGAATCTGCCCTATTTCAGGGTGATGGAGAAGATGAATCAATGCGCGGTAAGCAAATTGAAACCTTAAAATATTCAAACTTATCATCTAGAACACTTGTGCTAATTTAGTTTTTCTGGTATCCTAAGGCTACATCACCGGCGTGGAACCGAATGCTCTGTGGAGGCGTACCCCTCGGCATAGGCAGGCGGCAGATCCACGCCGGTGGCGGTTAACGGTTCGGTGGCGTGTACGTGCCTGTGCTCCGCACCAGGACCTCCCGCGGAAGCGGGATATTTGTGCATAGACGGTATTTTAAGCCCTGCCTAACCATTTTTCCATCCCATCAGTGGAGGCGCGATGAACGAATCTATCCAAAACCAAGCGGGGGTCTTTGTGCCCGCGCAGCTGCTGGGGCACCCCGCGCTAACACCGGCCATCGTCTACACCTGGATGCAGCTCAGGCTGCTGGTCGGTGACCAGGCCGAGAGCGCGCCGGTCGACGTCCAGGAGCTGGTGGCGTATACCGGCCGGTCAGCTTCGACGCTGTATGACCACCTGGCTGTCTTGCGGCGGATGGCGCTGGTGCGCCAGTGCTACCAGGCCCCCGGACAATTGGTCTTCTCGTTCCCCGCGGCGGTCCAGTCCGGAAAATTGGAATCCACTCCAGAAATCTGGAATACACCTTCAGCACCAGTCCAGAAAACTGGAGTAAATTCCGAAAAACTGGAAAATGATCCCGGGTTTGATTCCGAAAATCTGGAATCCACTCCAGAAAACTGGAAAACGCCACCAACTTCCGTCCGGAAAACTGGAGCAGATTCCGGAAATCTGGAAAATGATCCCGGGTTTGATTCCGAAAATCTGGAATCCACTCCAGAAAACTGGAATACGCCCCCAACATCAGTCCGGAAAACTGGAGCAGATTCCGAAAAACTGGAAAATGATGCCGGGTTTGATTCCGAAAATCTGGACGATAAGCCATCGTCCAGTCCGGAAAACTGGAATTGAAAACGGGCATCGCAACACCAGAAATCTCAGCACAAACACGCTGGAATCCAGAAATCTGGACGAAAACCCCCTGGAATCCAGTCCAGAAAACTGGAATCCCGCCCTCTCTTTAAAGCCTTTAAATAATATTAATAATTTAAATATTAATCAGGAGGAGGTATTAAGAGAGGCACAATTCCGGAAAACTGGACCCGATTCCAGAAACCTGGAAAAGGAGGCGGTCAGGGCTTACTACGCCATTTTGGGACTGCGCCCGAACCAGGCCCAGCGGGCGGCGATCGCTGAGGAAGTTAAGGACCTGGAACTTTGGCAGGCGACGCTGGAGCACTGGCAGATGCACCGCTGGAACCCCAAGAACATCCCCGGCATCCTGGAGCTGTATGCCCGCGCCGGACCGCAGGGCTGCCGCTTCTGCCGCAAGGATAAACCAGCCACGGGGTTGGCCGCCCTGGCGCTCATGCGGGAGGAAATTGCGCGTGGCGAGTACGGCTGAAATCGTGGACTGCCTTGAGAAACTGGCGAGGGCTTATCCGGGCCTAGAACGGACGAGGGAGACGATGGGCTGTCCGTATCGCGACAAACCTGAAAAGAAGCTCTGAATCGAGATTGCGACCACGATTGAGTACTCTGTGTGAAGGGAGTATTTCCCCAAAGCAGGTATCGATGTCTTGTCGAAGTGAGCTGCTACCTCACCCTGCGCGGCTATAAATGGTCAATCAGACCGACAGCGTCTTACATTCACACCGGGCGCTGCTTCAAGATTTAGCAAAAAAGCATCTTGCAGGCTATTTTGCGTAAGCCAGCAGGAACTCATCCCAACTGGTGAGCAATGCAAAGTCAACCGTCTGGTAGTAGCTGAAATACTCATCCAAATGCCCGGAATTTGCCATGTGGTTGATGGTAATTCCGTGAGCGTCTTTATGAGAGACCTCATGATGCTCTTCGAGCACAACGGCCTCCACTGCATTCATTACAGCCTGGCTTTTGGCTGCTATATCCGCACTGCTGACCCGGCTGCCGATCTCAAAAGCCATGTCGTACAGGTCTTTATCCATTGGAGCCTGCCAGAAATCCTGCGTAAACCGGAATGCCCGGTCGTAGCTTTTTCGATTCTCATCGAGCCCGTCAAGCAGCGCCTGCGACCACTCGTCCACCACCGTAAGCAGCTCGTCAAATCGCCCGTCCACTGCGACAGCGGACATCGTTTTATCGTTGGTCACACTCATGCTTGTGGAAATCGCAACCTCGTCTGGGGTCATATTCGGGTCCGCAGTGAGCTGAGCTAGCAGCACATCGTATTCGATCCCATCCCAGTTGATGTAGTCCTGGGAGTGCACCAGGGCGGTCGCATATCCATGCCACAGAAGCTGCACCTCGATCGAGGCCATATTGCAGGCATCAAACCCGACCACGTCGATAAATCCGATTTGCGGCAAAGCAGCCTTTATTTCATGCATGTCGAGAGAATCCTGATCGGTATCATCGCCCATGACGTAGCCTGGATGCCAGTTCCAGCCATGGCCCCAAAAATACAGCGCATAATGGTGAGCTGGATAATTGGTTTTTGTCCAGGTGACAAAATCGACCAGCGTCTGCGGGTCCCCCATATTACGCTCGCCCCAATCGGCGATTGCGTTCTCCGGCGCGGCAGTCATCCCCTGGGTGACATGGAACAGCTTGGTGGTCTGCCAGTCGCCGTAGCTGGTATCGTAGCCGGGCCCCCGATCGGCCAGCGCAACGACCTGCACATCATCGCTTGATCCAGTGAGAGCGAGCTCTAGTTCGATATCCTTGACGACATAATCTTCGAGATTGTTATCGCCCGAGATATACACCATCACGGTCCATTTGGCTGGCGGAGCTGACTGGGCCGCAAGGGCTGTGCTTGAGAACGATACCAGCATAACAAGCACACAAACAACTGCAACTGACGAGCGTGTTAACTTACACATTGTGCCTCCTTTATTTGGTTTAGTGAATCAGCCTCTTACAACCGATAAAAGCAGACAACAATACAACACCATTCAAAACAGCTTACTATCCGGCGATATGGGGATATTGATGATCAGCTGGATAGACGAAGGTTCAAAAGCGAGCCAGGGCGGCGGCAGCAACCAAACCTATCCAGTCATATATAAACGCGCTGTGCCTTGCGCAGTGAGTATAGGAGGATGCGGGTGTGCTTATCCGTGCGGTTGATGGTAGAAAAAACCATGCGGTGTGTGGTACCGGAAAATTGCACAAATTTCTGGATTGGATAAATATGGTTGCTAATACTACTTATTCATAAATGACTATCCCCACCTCCCAGTTTATATATTAATCATACATGCATTTCGAGAAATTGCAAATGAAAATTATTCACGTGTGAGGGACCTGCCCCATTTCGAGTTGATGGATAAGCGCGATCGATGGGCCAGATTGCCGGGGAGCAGCTGAAAGATACCTGCGAGAAGGAGCCGGGTGATTTGGAGCGGATCGATGTGGCGAGCTGGCCGGCGTCCCCGGGATCAAGCCCTGGGCTGGTCCTCCGTCCTGGTTTAACTGGTGCTGGCCGCTGGCTTCGCGTATCTGAGGTTCTTCGCCAAGAAGGGCAGCCTATCGACCGGACCAAGCAGCAGCCGGGCGACCCTGGGGAGGTTAACGTTCATATAGTTTATTGCCATGTGTGTGGTACTTGCACGCTGGTTCTGTATAAATTTGCGCATAGTCCAAACCGGGGGGGGGGGAAGAAATCACCTACCGGGCCGCGGCTGCCAAAGGTTAACCAGACAGCTTCTTAATAATGCAGGCTTGTATATGCTATACTTATTCTAGGCAAAGAAAATCAGGGTATGTGATATGCCCGTTATGGTACATGCAGCCGGGTGCGAGGGAACAATACGAAATCAATAACGACAGCCGCTCACGTGATTAGATGTGTGAGCGGTTATCCTTTATTCTATGGCAGCTTACGAATAATTATGCCAATTGCAATCTAAGCGTTTTCGTCTCCCATTGGGAAAATTTGCGAGCGTAAAGTAAAGGGAGGCATCGATGGACTATAAAAGATTATTTGCGCAATTAATTGGCTTGAACTTGGCCTTGCTGTTATTTGTCTCTTGTCAAACATCTCAAAAAACACCACTATCGACATTTACACCAATCCCAACCGTTGCACCGACACCAGTGCCAACAGATGCTCAAATTGAATGGAATCTCTTGACCTTTGGCGATTCGAGGACCGGGCACGCAACTTGGCCCAAATTGTTAGCAGGCTTTATTGAGGCGGACCTGGGTGTCGATGTACGTCTCAACAATAGAGCCGGTGGAGGCCAAGTGAGCGAGGAGCTTTTAGAACGCCTTCGAGAAAATGAACGCGAGCGACAGTTGAGTAGAGAAGCTGATTTCGTAACCATATTGACCATGAATCAAGCTGGCACTCGGCCATTAAATGGAAATGATTTTTCTAAAGGCTGTCCAACCGCGGAATATGAAATCATCCTTGAGGAGATCATAAAAGAAATCCTCACCCTTCGCGAAGGGAATCCATTCGTATTCCGTCTGCTTGAACACTACAATTACCCTGGAGTTTCACCAGTTGCAGAGGATTTGTTTTCCGAAAGAAAAGCCTGCTTTGAACAATATAACCAAAGCATTCACGCCTTGGCTGAGAAATACAATATCCTGGTTGTTCCGGTGTATGCAGCATTCAATGGACCTACAGGAGATGAAAATCCAGATGAAAAGGGCTACATTAGTGATGGCATCCATCTCAGTCCAGCAGGCGATATTGTGATTGCTGACCTGTTTCGTGAAATGGGGTATGAACCACGAGTCCCATGATCATTCATTGCTTCACCTAAATTTCCCATTAATCTATATCCCGCCGAAATGCTGAACTGCACGTCCAGGTGTGTAGTTTTATACAACGGTAAAAATGAACTTCCACGCTCCAGCCATGGTTTGTCCCGAACTAAATTACATTCGACTGTGACCATTGCTCATACAACAACTGTTGTTTGAGGGTAGCAGGTTTGTATATGCCATACTTTTTCTAGGTAAAGAAAATCAGGGTATGTGTAATGCCCGTTATGGTGCACCTTTGGCGAGCAGTACGTCGATTTTTGCCGCCAAGTCCCGCGTTATGCAAGTCGAGGGCAACCTGCCGCCTAACCCCGCGTAAACCATGACCTGCTTCGCAGCGAGAACCGGCGGGGCTGTGCTACCGCCTTGTTGAGGGCACGGCGAAAAATCCTTGCTAGCAAGGTCGCGGGCCAAAATCGCCGGGCAGGTTACGCCCTCGTTGGACGGCAATAGAGGAGGAGACCATGGATTACAAGATCAACCAGGAAATCTCATTGATGGATGAAATTGAGATACAGGCGCAAGTGCTCATTCCTGTGCTCAAGGCTGTCCGCGCGGAGCTTGGCAAGGAACGTGCCGACCGCCTCGTTATTGGCACGTTACGAGCGTGGTCGCGAGAGAGGTTTCAGAGGCTTGGCGCGCGAATTTCAGGGAGTCCCAAAGATAAGTTTGATGCCTTGTGGGCAATGAACGTGTCACGAATTCAGGCAAACGATCTGGAGATCGAAACCCTCAGGGAAGCGCCTGAAGTGCAAGAGTTCAATGTCACGCGCTGCCGATACGCCGAGTTCTTCCGGCAACTTGGCGAACCCGATCTAGGCGTAGTTCTGCTCTGTGAAATTGACTTTCACGTGGCGGAAGTGGGCAGTCCCGAGGTGGAGCTTGTGCGTACGCAGACGATTATGGAAGGCGCAAGTTGCTGTGACTTTCGCATTCAAACAAGAGAAATCAGATCCCGAAATAGCGTGCCGTCCAACCCGTCGCGGCAACGGAGCGCTGAAAAGCCCGGCGGCTGAACGACAAGCCGTTAGACAGATCTAATTTCAAGGAAAGGGAAGCTCTTGCCACCAATTGTAGTAAGTGTTGCGGTCATCAAGGACGATCAAGTCCTCCTGACAATGCGTGATGATTTCCACGTCTGGTGTTTACCAAGTGGCGGCGTTGAGTTCGGTGAGACAGTTGCCGATGCCGCTCTCCGTGAAACACGGGAGGAGACAGGGCTTGATGTTAAGCTGACTAGATTAGTCGGTGTCTATTCGCGCATCGGAGCTATTCCTGATATTCATGCTGTTCACTTCAATGCCGTCCCAATTGGTGGAGAATTGCGGACGCAGGTGGGAGAAACAGTTGAAGTGCAGTATTTTCCGGTGGATGATCTACCGGGTGAGATGATATTTGGGCATAAGCGTCGGATATTAGATTCGTTAGTTGTGTCAAATGAAGGCAAAGCAGTAGTTCATCGCTTTCGGAATTCTGAAAGCGGGCCAATATCCAGAGAGGAACTCTATCGGCTTAGAGATGAATCGGGCATGAACCGGTCTGATTTTTATATGAGCTATCTTGCAGAAAGATGGATTGGAGACGAGGATTTCATCTTCTAAGTCAACAGATCTGCCTAACCATTCGCTGCAGCGGACCAGGGTATCGCGTAAGGCACGTAGCCGCTCGCCGCAATCAGCGCCTGGCCCTCGGGCGTAAGCAGCCACTCGCGCAGCTGGGAGGCAGGTTCATCTTCCGGAAAGCCAGCGCGGGTGACCAGATACACTTCAGTCGTATATGGGTATGTCTTCGCCTGGATGCTCGCGTACTCGGGCTTCACCCCATCCACAGCAATTGGCTTGACCCGTTCCCCCTCCGGGGCCATGTACTCTTCGTAGAAATAAACGGAATACCCGAGGCCGGCTTCATCGGTGCTGATGGCGTTAAAGGGTGCCATCATCGTCGGCAAGGTCAGGTCAGGTGCGTCGATCATCAGCAGCCCTTTCATGACCAGGTTGTGCATCAATTCCTGGCTGCCGGAAGTATCATTACGCTGGTAGGGATGGATCTCACGATCCTCCCAACCGACCTCTTCCCAATTCAGCAGGTCGCCAGTATAGATCGCCCGGAGCTGGTCGGAGGTCAGGCCGCTGACCGGGTTGTACTTCATTGACGATAAAAACAAATGCATCCAACGCGACCGGTGTGACATTATAGACAACGCTCTTGCCGGAGGCATACAACAATTCGTCCTGAGAGGGCGCCCGGGCAACAAAGATGAGGTCGGCTGCGCCGTCGGCCAGGTTGAGGTAGGATTGGTGGGTCCCGCTGACCATAAATCCAGGGAACTCGCCAGTATAACCCTCCAAGACAGGCATGAAACTCCGGTCGCCGCCGATCCATTCCACCCATTCGCAGTCGACTTCAAGGAAATGACAGACGATTGAAGCGCTGATCGCTTCTGCCGAAGTCGAACTGTCTAAGCGGGGGAAGTTACCGGCTGTGATCGACGGCTGGGGTACCCCTGTACCCAGCGGAGGCTGTTCAGACGTGCTGCATCCTAAGACAGTACTCAGGCCGGAACTAGGATGATGGCGAGGCAAAAAGGATGTTTCATTGCTTCACCTTTCCTATGAGTGTGTTTGGTGGTGCTTTGTCACCGACATCGCAATGCTTTACGATGGCTGAGTATGCCGAAATCGGAGTATTGGGTCAGGTGTGAGCCACCCTCTCCAATACTCCTACTCGCCGTTGGGTTTTAAAGTCGAAAAGGTTGTCCATCTGTGGCGCGGCACGGACACGTCCGGTTCTTACGCCGCCGCACTCGCCGCCGCTGCACTTGTGTTGCTGCGCAACATGACGATCCCAAGCCAAATGAACCACACGATCTGACCCAGCGCAAAAATGTAAATAAATATCTCGGCGAGAGCCGGGACAACCGAGATGATGCCCGCCACACCGACCGCTACGCCAAGGTAGTTCAGTATCTTGGGAAGCTCTCCTGCTCGCAATGCTGCCCAACTTAGCAGAAGAATCCATATGCCGCCTAAAATCTCGTTACCGCCGGCTAATCCTTCTATCACAGAGTCAATCGCCAACCAGACCGTAGCAGCTTGAGCCGGATCTTTACCAAAGAGATTGACGACATTTTCCATGCCAGAGTTATTTATCATGCCACTAATAATGATCACACAGCCCCAGAATATCCCGAAGACGGTCGCTGTCTGCACTAATGCTGGGGAGCCGGCCTTCAACCGTTCGTAGAGTGCTAGCGCCAGGACAACCATAAAGATGCCCCATACCACATAGACAATTAGGTGCATTATGTACAAGAAGGCAAGGTTGTCCGCCATTAAAGCTACCTTCTGGATAGGATCGGCAACACCAGAAACGTCCACTACGGTGAGAAAACCAATCATACCCACTATGTATGCTGCTGCCATGTAAAGTGCGGCAATGCCGCCCATCTTCTGAAAATTATTCATCATTTATCTCCTTCGATGTATGGTTCCCACCTCACACTGCCATGTCTGCTGAGAACGCCGAGAAATCCACAAAACCTCAGCGCACGCTATGCCCTTGACGATGAAAAAGCGGGTTCTTCTTGGGGTAATAGTCCAACTTGCTATCCGTGCACATCACCTCCTTTCTCAGCACGTAGGCAACGAAATTCGACATCAAATTATCGCGCGGCAATCCTGCCCAGCGCCTCACCAAACCTGTGGATTTCATCTATGGTGTTGTAGTGCACCGGTCCGACCCGCACCATGCCGCCGCTCTGCTCGAGACCCAGGCGCTCGGTAACGGCTAAAGCATAGTAGTTGCCGTCCCAGACATAAATACCGGCCTGGTCAAGCGCCGCGGCGACCTGGCGGGGCGTGTGCCCCTGCAGGGTAAACGACACTGTCGGTACGCGCTGTTCCAACACCCGCCGGTCGGTTATCCCATACACTTTGACCCCCGGCGTCTCCTCCAACACATCCAGCAAGGCGCGGTTCAATTCGAATTCGTAAGCCCGTACGGCGCTGAGTGCCTGTTTGAGCTTGAGGGCGCGATCTTGATACCTGGCGTGGTACTTCTCGGCGTAGTGCTCGCCATAAGTCTCTCCCAGCCAGGCCAGGTATTCCAGTGCACCGAGCACGCCGGCGTAGCCTTCGAAGTTGCCGGTACCGGTCTCGAATTTACCCGGTGGATCGGCGGGGGCGGGGCGCAGCCGGTACGCGGTGAGCTCATCGAGCAGATCGTAGCGTCCATACAGCAAACCGACATGCGGGCCGAAAAACTTGTAGGCCGAACAAACCAAGAAATCGCAGCCTAACCCCTGGACATCGATCGGACCGTGCGGAGCGTACTGGACCGCATCGATATAGATGAGCGCTCCGACGCGATGGGCCATTTGGGTAATTTTTTCTACGGGATTGATCGTACCCAAAGCATTTGAAGCATAGCCCACGGCAACCAGACGCGGGCGCTCTGCTAAAGCGTCATACAGATCATCCATATCAAGGGTGCCATCTTCAGGATGGAAATCGACCCAGCGAACCACGCAGCCGCGGTCTTCGGCCACCAACACCCACGGCTGGATGTTGGCATCGTGATCCAGACGGGTGACGACAATCGTGTCGCCCGGGTTCAACCAGCGCGCTAAGGAACGGGACAGGTTGAAGGTCAGCGAGGTCATATTTGGACCGAAGACGATCTCTTCGGGGCGTGCCGCGCCCAGAAAGTCGGCCGCGGCGGCGCGCGCCTGATCGATGAGTTCCGTCGGAAGCCCGGCTGGTGGCGAAAGCACCAGCATGATTGGCATTGGTTTCCAGCAGGTAAGATTGAATGCGCGCCAGGCTCCCCTGCGCGATCTGGGTGCCAGCCGGGTTATCAAGGAAAACCACGGGGGTATCCAAGGCTGGGAATTTGGCGCGGATGCGGGTGATATCAAGGCTCATATGTACCTCCAGGATGTTTGGTCAGCTTCGCTTGCGCTCTCAATTATATATCTTTCTGCCATACTTGAAGGCGTGGGGTGCAGATTGCTAAGCCACATTCACGATTGTAAGTCATGGGGTACAATTCTCCGCATGCCTAAACCTACCCTGTGGTTATTGATAACGATCAGTGCCATCCTACTCGTAACCGTTCTCGCGCCGCTGGAGGATACGCTCGGCGCAGGGGCGCGGATTGTGTACCTGCACGGTGCCTGGGTGTGGGTGGCGATACTGCTTTTCAGTGCGGCAGCTCTCATTGGTCTGGTCGGTTTGCTCACCAGAAAAACTATTACCCATGAATGGTCGCGCGCCCTCGGGCATACTGCGCTGCTGTTTTGGATTGTTTTCCTGCTTATGTCGCTGTATGTTATGCAGGTCAATTGGAACGGGATCTTCTGGGCGGAACCACGCTTTCGCATCCCGCTCAACCTGGCCGTCATCGCGCTGCTGCTGCAAATTGGGTTGACATTCTTCCCGCTATTCTGGACATCCATCGGCAATATCGCTTATGCGGTCGCGCTGATATACAGCTTGAGGTCGATCGAAGCCATCCTGCACCCGGTATCACCGGTGCTCTCATCCGATGCTAGCGGAATTCAATTGTTCTTCATCGCCTTGCTCATCATCCTGGCATTTTTCGGATTCCAAATTGCGCATGGTTTACGCTCCTGGGAGCACGACCGCGGCGCCAAATCTTAGGCGGAATAAATTGAAAAAACTGTACCAATCCCCTTTATTGTTATTCAGTATCTTACTGCTGGCCATCATCCTGGTTACTGCCAGCGGACCCGCGGAGAAAGTGTTAGGCGCCAACGTGCGGATTGTTTATTTGCACGGCGCTTGGGTATGGGCCGCGCTGTTCGGTTTTGCGGCAGCCGCACTGGTTGGATCGCTGGGCTTAATTCTGCGCAGGAACAATCTTCAGCTTTGGTCACGCGCCCTCGGCCGGACCGGGTTAACCTTCTGGATCACATACCTGCCACTCTCGATGTGGGCGATGCAAACCAACTGGAACGGGCTGTTCCTGGCTGAGCCGCGCTGGCGATTTGCCATGATTTTCGCGGCTGGGGGCCTGATCCTGCAGGTAGGAGTTTCCCTGATCGAGAGCCCTGCCGGTGCCTCCATCGCGAATATTGCCTACTTCCTGGCGCTAATTTTCGCCCTGGCCAATACTGAAAATGTCATGCACCCACCTTCACCAATACTCAACTCCGATGCCCCACGCATCCAGACTTTCTTTGTGCTGCTGCTGATCCTGATCCTCCTGGCCGGCAGCCAAATCACCCGCTGGTGGTACAAGCGGGATGTCGACCAAGCCCAGGCATGACCGCGCCTCACGCCCAAGCTGAGAACGAGCCAACCGTGTCCTTCATTGGACAGGCGCTGGTATTTGCGGCAATACGCCTGGTGCTCAACACTGCGCACAGGATGGTTTATCCCTTCCTGGCGGTCTTCAGCCGGGGATTAGGGGTCAGCCTGGCGACTTTCTCCTTAGCCATGACCGCACGCGGTGTAATTGGTGCTTTTGGGCCATTTCTGGCCATCGTCGCCGACCGCCGCGGGCGTAAGACGGGGATGCTCAGCGGGCTAGGGATCTTTATTGCCGGAACTGCACTGGTTGTATTTTGGCCGACATTCCCTGTGTTCCTGCTTGCGCTAGCACTAACCATGCTCGGGAAATTCGTCTTTGACCCCTCCATGCAGGCATACCTTGGTGATCGCGTGCCTTACCAGCAGCGCGGGCGAACGATTGCGGTAACAGAATTCGGCTGGTCGCTCAGCTTTATCATCGGCATACCAGCTATGGGGTTCCTAATCGCCTCACAAGGCTGGATTGCTCCTTACCCATTACTGCTGAGCTTAGGGACGCTTTCCTTTTTGGTGTTGACATGGCTGCTGCCAGGTGATGGAAAAGCCGTAGAGCAGCGCCCCCCATTGCTGAGAAATCTGAAGGCGGTATTAACATATTCACCCGCCTTAGCCGGTTTAGCCATCGGGTTATTGACCAGCGCGGGGAATGAAATCATCAACCTGGTGTTCGGGATTTGGTTAGAAGATTCGTTCGGCCTGCAAATCGCCGCCCTGGGAGCAGCTTCAGCGGTGATCGGCTTTTCCGAGCTGACTGGCGAAGGTGTTTCGGCGGCAGTGACCGATCGCTTGGGTAAGCCGCGGGCGGTCGGTTTGGGGATCCTTGCGAACAGTATCGCAGCACTGATGCTGCCTACCCTGGGGACAACACTACTAGGCGCCGTTATCGCACTGTTTTTCTTTTATTTGACCTTTGAATTCACTCTCGTGAGCGCCATCCCGATGATGACAGAAATCATGCCATCCGCACGAGCCACCGTAATGGCTGCCAATATCTCCTTTTTATCGATCGGCCGCGCACTTGGGGCCGCGCTTGCGGGCCAATTGTATGTACATGGACTGCTTGTAAACGGTGTGGTGGTGATTATCCTAAACATATTCGCCCTCTTTGCCCTGTCCCAACTGCGAAAAAGCATGGCCAGAAATAAACAGTTCGTCTGACCACGCCGCCATAACCCAAATGTTTGGTCATCCGGTATAATCAGTTCTGCTATGGGATACCTTGAAACAAAAACCAGCCCTGCTTATTATGGGCATCGCAGTTGTTCTGGGGGCATTTTGCCTTACCATCCTCGACACATCGGCTGCGCCCTTAGCCCAGCTCACGCCATTCCCCACCCCGACCCCTGGCCCGGACGGGCGCATCATCTATATTGTTAAACCAAATGACACGATTTTGAGGATCTCCTTGATCGCTGGGGTAACGATAGACGAATTACGAGGTCTCAATAACCTGACTGATGATGTCATTGTCCCCGGGCAAGAACTGCTCCTGGGACTGGGTGGCCCAAGTGCGATAACCCCAACTCCCGGCCCCAGCCCTACACCGACACAAGCCATTCCTACCGCTTCACCCGAACCAGGGTTGGCGATCCTGTGCGTCCTGGTATATGATGACGCCAATGGTGACGCGATCCGCCAAGAGGAAGAGCCTTCTATCCCTCAGAGCGCGATCAGTGTAAATGATCGCTTGGGTGTAATCTCCCTAACCGCAACAACTGTCAGTGGTCTAGACCCGCATTGCTTCAGCGATTTGCCGGAGGGAGAATACAACATTACCGTAGCTATTCCGGAAGGATACAACTCGACAACAATATCCAGCTATGTGTTGAAAATCCAAGCGGGTGACGAGACATACCTGGATTTTGGCGCCCAAGCCAATTCAGAAACCCAGGCCGAGGCACCCATCTCGACTGAAGAGGGACGCTCGCCTTTATTAGGAATTATCGGGGGAATTTTCTTAGTGGCAGGGGCTGCCCTGGCAGTTTTTGCAGGCCGGTTTTTCAAAAGCAAATAGCAATCACATTTTCACGCTTTGGCAGCGACCCGCTTCATGAAACGGGCCTCATCAATCACCACCCGGGTATGGTTTCCTTTCCCAATCAGCTCATATTTATCCCGGGCTTCGATGCTAAGCTGGACCTGCAAGCCTTCCACATGGCTTACCCGAGCTCGTACCGAGACCATGCCCCCAACCGGCGTAGGTGCCAAGTGGCGGACATCAACATGGACTCCAACGCTGGCGTATCCGTCCGGTAAGTACTCAGCAATTAAATCGCGGCAGGTGCGCTCCATATAAGTGATCATCCAAGGAGTTGCCAAGACCCGCTGCGATCCACTCCCGATATGTATTGCGGAATGCTCCTCGATAACCTGGTATTCTTTTTCGATTTCCAATCCAACTTGGATTAATGAATTTAGATCCATATCCGCTCCAAAGCCCAACCGGCAACCTGATTGATTGTCCGCTCAATTCATTTACTTACATGAAAGCTAAGCCACTCCCCACCAATCTTTGCCTTCCACGAACCCCATATCATTTAATCTCGTGCGGATCAATTTGCGCGCCCCGCGGGCACCTACCGCCGCTAAGATTGCTGCTTGGGAATACTGGCCCCATATTTGGGGGAGCTCTTCGGGATCGACAACCGGCAGTCCCCGCCTGGTCCGGCCGATTTTTTTGGGATCAATATCGACAAAGGCTGCCAAAGGAACGCTCTCCCGCAACAGGTGTTTGCTAAGCCTGCGCCCGATCATGCCCGCCCCCCATATTATCACCGCGTCACAACCCACCAGCGGTCCTTCAGCCAGATAATGTGCTTTCGCACGCAGGAAATTTTCCAATGAGTAGCGGCTATCGGTGCGTGTGATCCTGTCGTCATGATCCCGCCAATCCAACAAGACCTGGGGGATTTTCGCAAAATGGGCTCCTTCCAGGTATAACCGCAGCCATAAATCGTAATCCTCGGCCCAACCATACTCCTGGTAGCCACCAATTTGATCAAGCCACTTTTTACGGAGCATAGCACTTGGATGAGGGATGGGGCTTTCCACAAACATTTCGCGGCGGATGTCTTCATCGCTTAACAAAGAATTCAGCCATTCGATATATATCCGGTACCCCGCCCGCAGCTCTGCGGTTGGAAAGCCCTGCACCAGGCAGCTTACAACGGCAATTTGTGCATTAGCTTCCAGGTAAGCTGCTTGGAGAGATAGGCGATCGGGGTGGGAGCAGTCATCAGCATCCATACGAGCGATATATTCTGCGCGGCAAAATGCCAGTCCGGTGTTCAAGGATGATACGATCCCCAAATGAGGCCGGTCAACCACCCGGATCCGTTTATCGGCTTCTGCCCAAGCCGCCAGAAATTCACCTGTTCTATCGGTCGAACCATCATTGACAGCGATGACTTCAAAATCAATCAGCGTCTGGTCAACGAGGCTTTGTATGGCCCCATGTATGGTTTCGGCCGCGTTATAGCACGGCATCAATACGGAGACTCTTGGCACCATTCCCAGCATGCTGAGATTGTAACCGAATCAATTTAATTCAGACTTGGATGATGTTGTTTTTATAATGGTGCGAAATGGAAGCGAGCAGATGCAAAGTAGTCTGCAATAAAATCGAATCTACACAAGCAGATCGGCTTGTCCTTGTTATACTTAGAGTTAACCATGCGAATTTTAGGAGGAATATTATGAGCGTAAAAGTTACCTGGTATGGACATGCGGTTATGGGCTTGGATGCATCTGGATACAGCATCTTAGTTGACCCTTTTTTCACCGGAAACCCGGCTGCCAGCACAACTGCTGAAAAAGTTGCGGCCGATTACATTTTGGTTAGCCACGGGCATGGCGATCACATAGGCGATACTATCGCAATTGCCGAACGCACCAACGCACAGGTCATCGCGAATGCGGAGATCGCTGGTTGGCTGGGGAAAAAGGGGATCAATACCCACCCACAGCATTTAGGAGGCGGTTACCACCATCCATTCGGTTATCTAAAACTCACCCTTGCCCTGCACGGTTCTGGCCTCCCGGATGGAACATATGGCGGCAACCCAGCAGGATTTCTACTCACCACAAAAGAAGACCGAAAAATCTACCTGGCATGCGATACCGGCTTGTTTGGTGACATGGAATTGATCGGTGATGAAGGCATTGACCTGGCGGTACTACCAATTGGTGATAATTACACGATGGGGCCTGCGGACGCCTTGCGAGCGGTGAAACTGCTCCGCCCAAAACATGTGATTCCCATCCACTACAACACGTGGGATTTGATCGCTCAAGATCCCAACGCCTGGGCAGATCAAGTAAAAACCCAGACCGATGCTGCCGTGCATGTCCTGCAGCCGGGTGGCAGCTATACACTTGAATGATTAAGCGCTGACAGAGCTAAAGCAAACAATCAAAACAAAACGAGCACCCCAACTCAGCTAGCCGGTAGAGATTCTCCTGTTTGGAGTAGAAAACTCTGAGTCGATAATCCGAGTGAGTTGGTATAATTACCTGCATCCGGAGGTATTATGCTGAAGAATTTTTTCAACCGCAGCGAGCAAGAGAATCAGGTTAAGCAGGAAGGTCGCTTGCCGCCCGGGCAGTCCCTCACACAAAAATTTCCAGTCCTACACTACGGCCCAGTACCGACGTTCCACGCTGCCACATGGGATTTTCGAGTTTGGGGTGAGGTGGAAGAAGAGGTTACCTGGACCTGGTATGATTTCAACCAACTTCCACGCACTAAGCTGGTCATGGATATCCATTGTGTCACCCGCTGGAGCAAATTTGATACGGAATGGGAAGGAGTCTCACTGCGCTCGTTAATAGATGCTGGATTAATCCGACCAGCTCCAGGTGCAAAGTATGTGCTGCAGCATGCTGAATATGGTTTTACTGCCAACCTGCCGCTGAATACCATGTTGGGTGATAATTTCCTCATGGCGACCCATTTCGATGGGGAACCCATAACACCCGATCATGGCTATCCTTTACGGGGGATTATTGGCCAAATACCCGGCCGAGAAGACCTGGACGTACCATATTTCTGGAAAGGTGCAAAATGGCTGCGCGGCTTAGAATTCTTACAGGATGACCGGCTGGGATTCTGGGAGCAAGCCGGCTACCATAATGATGCTAATATATGGCGCGAAGAACGCTTCCGCTGAACCTGGCTCGCCTTATTATTCCTACATTACCTACTGATGATAGACTGGTATAACCTCGCAGCAAATGCACTCTGGATCATCGGCTGTGCCATCGCTCTAGCAACCCTGAGCTTTGCCAGCTTTCAGGCAGCCATGACCAAGCAGAAGTTTACCGCTCACCTAAAACTGCCCGGCATGCAAATTGCCTTAAATCTAGCTGGCATGCTATTCTCGCTGGGTTTAGCCGCCACGGATGACAGATTGCTGGTCCAAGTTCTATGGTTAGTCTTCGCAGCTTTATTCTTATTCCAAATGGTAGCTGCTATCAGACTGCGGAATAAAAACAGCTCCCCTGACAATCAATAAACTGGCAAAATCTTCAAATTCCTATCCCCGCCGCAATCGGACGGCGTATTACGGAATTTTTCCCCTTCGGGTACAGATTTTGCTAAAACTTGGAACCCGCGTAGCAAACTGCGGAGTATTCCATTTTGAATAAATTTGATCAATTGGAATCAAATTGCTTGGTTCTACCACCTGGTTCAATTTTTATACATTCACCGCGCTTCACCTGAAAGTGATCCAAATCGCGCGCAACGCGTGTGTTGGGGAACACATCCTGTGCTTCCTGCAAAACTTCACGCTCGCGATAGCGCCGCGAAATATGTGTGAGGATTAGACTGCTGATGCCGGCATCACGCGCTAATTCAGCAGCCTGGCGTGCCGTTAAATGGGCAAAGTCACGCGCTAATTCTGATTCTTGTTCTATGTAGGTAGATTCAATCACTAACGTGTCTGCTCCCTGGCAAATTTCAACCAGCTCTGCTACTCGTCCCACATCACCGACATGCAGCAAACGCGTTCCAGGTCGTTCTTCTCCTAACACTTGGTCAGGGTGAATCGTTCTCCCATCCGGCAGGGTCACTTGCCGGCCATTTACCAGCTCGCGACGCCATGGACCAGGCGGTATGCGGAGTTCATCAGCTTTTTCCGCCAGGAAGGGCCGGCGAGCTTTTTCTTCAAATTGGTAGCCGAAACAGTCCGGTCCCCGGTGGTACACCTGAAACGCCGTTACCCGGAAATCGCCTTGCTCGAAAACCACCCCCGGCTTGATCTCTACCATATTTATTTCCATCGGCGGTTTTGCACCCCGCAGCACTACCCCATAAAGCAGATCATGGATCCGATCCAATGCCCAGCGGCCGCCGTAAATCTCTAGCTTGTCAATCGCTTCCCAACGAGAAAATGTGGACAATAATCCAGCTAAACCCAATATGTGGTCCAAGTGTCCGTGGGTGATTAAGATGCGGTTGAGCCGTTTGAATCCGATACCTGCCCGAAGGATTTGGCGCTGGGTCCCTTCGCCGCAGTCGATCAAAAAACGGTATTCATTATGCATCACCACTTGAGCCGACAAACCACGATAAATCGATGGTGCTGAGGCTGAAGTACCTAGGAACACGATTTCGAACAATGTGGCTGCCTCTCTCTTTGGGGGTATGGTATGTTCTATCGGTATTGCTGAAGTTGATCCAAGTGGAATGTTTATTGTACCCCATCCGTACATCGTTACACTGCAAACGGGTTGGTTATCCCGCTCATAGAGAATGATCACAGAATTATGCCCACTTTCCCTTGATCGACTACAATTCACCGGGAGGCCAGCGTGATTATTAATCCGACCATTTGTGCTATAATAACGGCTGTTCGAGAACCGCTCCTCGAACGTATGATTTATATACTGCAAAAACAACCGCGCCATGGCCCGTAAATCCACCAAGAGCACATCCAAGAAAACAACTTCCCGCCGGAAACCTGCCTCGGGGCGTAGTCGTACGACAAAATCGACTGCCGCAAAAAAGAGTTCACCGACCAAATCAACCAAAGCGGAGACAGCTTCCCCTCAATCCCCTCGTCTAACATTAGATCGCAAACTGGACATTGCCGGGATCGTCCTAGCTTTCACCGGCTTGCTTACACTGCTATCTCTGCTTTCAGCGAGCCGCAGTGTATTAACGAGCAGTTGGGTTAGCATTCTGCCGCGTCACCTTTGGTTGGGGCATCTACATATTGCCTGGGGTACTGATAGGCAGTGGAATCTGGCTCATCGTGCGTAAATTTGATCGAGTTCCACGACCATCGATTGAGCGCGTCGTCGGATTGTTTGTTATTCTCATCATCACTCAAGCCGTACTCCACATTGTGTTCCTGCCGCGCAATTCTGATGAAGCATTTGCCCTTGCATCAATAGGTGAGGGAGGCGGGTACACCGGCGCGCTCGGTTTAAGTGTCTTGCAGACCGCCTTCGGTCTTGGAGGTGCCGCGATAACCCTTGCAGCTGGCTTGTTAATCGCCTTATCGCTCACCCTGGACAAGTCGGTGCCAAGTTTATTCGCCTGGCTGCCAGCTGGGATCAACCACTTCCAGGATGCATTGGATGAATACCGCACACAAAGAACAGCGAAAGCCCGCGAACAAATGGTACTGGAAGCCTACCCGCATCCGGTTCCTGCCTCAGAACAGGAAATCATGGGGCAAGATTCTCCCGCCCAAAGCCCTGCTCTGTACACCACAGCCGCCAATGCGCCGCGCGAGTGGGTCTTGCCAGCGCTTGCTGACATCCTCGATGAAGGTGGTGAAGTTGCTTACGATGACGATATCGACCGCCAACGCGCGCGGCTGATCGAGGAGACCCTTGGTTCATTCGGCGCGCCTGCCCGGGTGGTAGAGATCAGCCGCGGTCCTACCATCACCCAATTTGGCGTCGAACCTGATTTCATCGAATCGCGCAGTGGGCGCACCCGTGTTAGGGTGGGTAAGATTGCCTCACTTGCCGACGACCTTGCACTGGCTTTATCTGCCCGCCGGATCCGTATTCAAGCACCCGTCCCGGGCAAGGGGTTCGTTGGTATTGAAGTACCTAACGATGAAATCAGCGTGGTTGCGGTTCGCGATGTGCTCGAGAGCGATGCTTTCAAACGGCTCAAGTCACCGCTGCGTTTCGCGCTGGGACAGGATGTGGGAGGCATGGCGGTTGCTGCAGACCTAGCGGCGATGCCGCACTTGCTCATCGCCGGCGCGACAGGCTCCGGAAAGTCGGTGTGCGTCAACTCCTTGATATCCTGCTTGCTGTTAATGAACACGCCCGATGATTTACGCCTGCTGATGGTAGATCCGAAACGGGTTGAGTTAACTGGTTATAACGGCATCCCCCACCTGCTAGCACCCGTTGTAGTTGAGTTAGAGCGCGTCGTTGGTGCGCTGCAGTGGATTACTCGCGAGATGGATAAACGCTACCATAAGCTTGCCCAAGCAGGCTGCCGCAATATCAAGGATTACAACACGCAGCTGGAAGCCGCTGGGGCGAAGAAGCTGCCATATTTAGTAGTCATCATCGACGAATTAGCTGACTTGATGATGCTAGCCCCGGATGAGACCGAGCGCACACTCACCCGTCTCGCCCAGTTAGCGCGAGCCACCGGTATCCACCTGGTGATCGCTACGCAGCGTCCATCCGTCGACGTAGTCACCGGTCTGATCAAAGCAAATTTCCCCGCCCGCATCGCCTTTGCTGTCGCGTCAGGTGTGGACAGCCGGGTGATACTGGACCAACCCGGAGCAGAACGGTTGTTAGGAAGAGGGGATATGCTCTTTCAAGCGCCGGATGCACCGGCCCCTAACCGCCTGCAGGGCACGTATGTATCCGAGCCAGAGATCCAGCGCCTGGTGAGCTACTGGCTGAGCTTTGCTGGCACCCTCTCACCAGGCGCGACAGTCAGCGGAGGCGCAGTCGACGCCTTACCGGGTAATCTCCCATTGAAGCAGATACCGCTCTGGGAGGAGATGGAAAGCGAGCAAAACCAGGACCCGCTGTATCACGAAGCAGTTGCGCTCGCACGACGTCAGGGACGTGCTTCAATTTCTATGTTCCAGCGGCGGTTGCGGATTGGCTATACCCGTTCTGCACGGCTGGTGGATTTCATGGAGGCGAATGGAGTCGTTGGACCCCCGGACCCAGGCACAGGGACACGCGAGATACTGGATTATGGCCCTGCAGCCCCACCTGTAGATGAATAAATTCCACAAATCGACATGTTTCTGTCATTATTAACATTCGCTCATCACCTCTCAGCCCATCCAAACCGCGATGATATAATCCGCCCATGCCTAGGCGTGTCATCCTGCTGGCGATCTTGGGGATCGTTTCCGTTTGCTTAATTGGGGTAGCAGCTTATAACTATCCCCCAATTCATGAACGCGCTAGTTGGCGACTGGAAGCGCTGCTCTCCCAGGCTTTTTACGCTCTCAACCCACCCCAAAAAGCTGTTTTTATTCCCCAACATGTACAAACAGACCTGCCTGGCACCCAGGGTAGCGCGCTTGATCCGCTCCCAGAAAAGACTGCCACACAGATTTCAACTTCGACACCAACGCCAGTAGTAGCCACAGCTACCCCACTTCCGACATATACCCCCACGCTGACACCGACCCCGATTCCGACCAGCATGACCTTAAGTGGGCTCACCCACGAATACCAGCAAATGAACAACTGCGGGCCGGCAACTCTATCCACGCTGCTTTCCTACTGGGGTTGGGTTGGCGACCAGCGCGATACGCGCGCCTATCTGCGCCCTAATTTTGCAGATATAGATGACAAGAATGTCAATCCTGATGAGTTGGCTGACTTCATCGAAACACAAACCGAACTGAAAGCAGCCGTGCGCGTTGGCGGCGATATTGAACTGCTAAAGCGCTTCATCGCGGCGGGTTTTCCAGTCATCATTGAAAAAGGATTCCAACCTCCTAAGGAAGACTGGATGGGCCACTACCAAGTCATCAATGGGTATGATGACGAACGCATGCGCTTCCTGACACAGGACTCGTACATCATGGCTGATTTCCCATTACCGTATGAGCAGCTGAGTGAGCGCTGGTGGCGAGATTTCAACCACGTCTACCTGGTCGCTTATCCGGCGGCTCGGGAAGCGGAGATAATGGGGATTCTACGTGCTGAAAGTGATCCGGTTGCCAACTACCAACATGCCGCCCAGCGCGCCCAGGGTGAGATCAATCGTTTGACCGGCCGCGACCTGTATTTCGCCTGGTACAACCTCGGCTCCAACTTAGTCGCTTTAGGTGAATACAATCCGGCCGCTGAGGCATACGACCAGGCGTTTACAATCTATGCTGCGCTGCCGGAAAATGAGCGCCCATGGCGTATGCTTTGGTATCAAACCGGCCCTTATCAAGCTTACTACCAGACCGGCCGCTACCAGGATGTGATCAACCTGGCCAACACAACACTTTCATATTTCAGACAGCCAATCCTGGAGGAGACCCTATACTGGCGGGGTCTGGCCAAAGAGGCCAGCGGTGATCATGAAGGTGCGCTCTCCGACCTGCAAAAAGCTGTCGAGATCAATCCCACATCCACCGCTGCTCAAGATTATTTAGAGCAGATGCTAGCTGCTGCTCCAGGGTAGATGAGCGACCGGTGGTAGAGGGATTTCGCGCTGTGATTTCATCCGTTAACTGCAGCGAAAGAGGTATAACTAGAAGATCGTATGATGAGTAAACGAATTCTCTCCATCTTCGCGGCCATACTATTGGGTATGGTTCTTCTTGTTGTTATCTATAACCTACCGCCAGTGAAACAACGGTTGGCTTGGCGCGTAGATAACCTGCGCACCCAGGTGCGTTATGCGCTCAATCCACCCGATGAAGCTATATTTTTACCTCAGGAGAGCACACCTGCACCCGCAGCGCCTGCCACGGAAACATCGATTCCCACCCCACAACCGGCAACAGCCACGCTTACAGGTCCTACCGCAACTCGGGAACCTTCCCCCACACCAACGCTGACTTCCACACCGCTGCCAGAGAAAGCAGCCTTAGACGGGGTTGTCTACGTCGACCAGCACAACCGCTGGAACTATTGTGGGCCAGCCAACCTGACCATGGCGCTGAATTTCTGGGGTTGGGAAGGTGATCGTGATGATGTGGCTGCAGTGGTTAAACCAGGGATCGAGGACCCTAACCTCGATTTTATCCAGCGCGGCAAACTCGACAAGAATGTCATGCCGTATGAGATGCTGGATTTCGTACGCGACTATACAGACTACAATATCGTCGTACGCTCAGGCGGTGACCTTGAGCTGGTCAAGAATTTAATCGCAAACGGTTTCCCTGTGCTGATCGAAAAAGGCTACTACGAAGCCGATTACACCGGGAAAATCGCCTGGTTGGGACACTATTTATTCGTGACTGGCTACGACGAGACCCAGGGCGCGTTCATTGTTCAAGATGCGTACCTTAAACCCGGCCAAGACATGCTGAGTGATTATGAGTCCTTTACCGAAGGGTGGCGGTCGTTCAACTACCTCATTATGGTAATCTACCCACCGGAGCGGGAGACCGAAGTCTTCAGCATATTGGGACCCTGGGCAGACCCGAGCTGGGCAGACCAGCATGCACTCGAAACCGCGGTGGCCGAATCCGAGCAGCTTACTGGGATCGACGAATTCTTCGCCTGGTTCAATCAGGGCACCAGCCTGGTGAATTTGGGGCAGTATGGCGAGGCTGCTGGAGCTTACGACCGGGCTTTCCAGCTCTACTCGCTATTAGGGAGCGATGATACCCAGCGTCCTTACCGCATCATGTGGTACCAGACCGGGCCCTACTGGGCATACTTTTATTCTGGCCGCTACCAGGACACTATTAATTTAGCAGAGACCACTCTCTACGAAACGATCTCCGAACCAACGCTCGAAGAGAGCCTCTACTGGCGCGGCCAGGCTTACCTGGCGTTGGGACAAACCGAGAACGCCCTGGCAGATTTTCGCGAGAGCGTACGGCTGAACCCAAATTTCACCGCCGGGATCCAAATGCTTAGCCAGCTTGGAGCGTATTAAACCGATGCCAACCATCTTGCACTTTGCCGATGCCCATATCGATATCGCCAACTATGGCCGACACGATCCCTACAGCGGTCTGCCGATGCGAGTGATGGATTACCTGAAATCGCTCGATGAAATTATTGATACTGCGATCGCTGAAAAGGTTGACCTGGTGCTCTTTGCCGGTGACGCATATAAAGACCGCAACCCCGCACCGACTTTCCAGCGCGAGTGGGGACGGCGGATCATGCGGCTCTCGCATGCGGGTATCCCCACACTATTATTGGTTGGCAATCATGATCTATCCCCAGCACTAGGGCGTGCGCATGCCTTAGAATCCTTCGATACGCTCGAAGTACCGTACGTGCGCGTGCTAGACCAGCCCACATTCCTGGGTCCAGCGGAGCTTGGTGACCTGCCGATCCAAGTGATCGCGCTGCCTTGGATCGCACGCTCGGGATTGCTCGCTCATCTGGGCATCTCTGCCAGCGAGCCTGGAAAAGTATTCGCCCAGATTGAAGAACGCATCGCGGAACTCGTCTCCGGCTGGTTAGAAAGTGCAGATCCGAACCTGCCCACGATCTTAACCGCCCATGCATCGGTGCAGGGCGCCCAATACGGCAACGAGCGCACTGTCATGTTAGGCGGCGATCTGGTGCTGTCCGGTGCTCTGGTGCGTGATCCGCGCTTGGACTATGTCGCCTTGGGACATATCCACAAACCACAAGATCTCCATCCAGATGCCCACCCCCCGGTCATCTATCCGGGCTCGATCGAACGCGTCGATTTCGGCGAAGCCCAGGATGACAAGTTCTTTGTGGTAGCGGAAGTGAACAAAGGAAATGCCCAGGTCGAATGGCGCCAGCTCAAGGATATTCGTCCTTTTATTGACATCGTCTATCGTCTGGAATCAGCAGATGAGGTGACTGAACAGCTGAGAGGCGTTTTTCCACCTGCGGAAGAGCTGGCAGGTGCGATTGTCCGCTTCACGCTTGACTACCCGCGTGACTGGGAAAGCCTGATCGATGAAGCCGCCCTGCATGATCTCGCTCAGGACACCTTCGAGTTTCGCTTGGTCAAAAGACCGCAGATTGATACTCGTATCCGCTTGCCAGAAGATAAGGCGGTCGGTAGTCTCAGCGCCGTCGAACTGCTCGAGCTCTACTGGCGGGCAAGCCATACAGATCCGGAAGAGATAGAACAATTATCTGGGCTAGCACAAAACATTATCCGGGATGCGCAGCCATTGTAGCAATCAATCATTGAAATATTCTTGAGCATACCAACTCAAAACGGCTGCCCGGAAATGGGCAGCCGTTTAGGTTTTCTGAAGGTCAGGTTGTGACCGCAGGGGATCAGGGTGGGTGGTAGATTCCCTTGGTTGGTTTGATCAAGGGGTATTTTTGCGGCTCGTCCTGCTCACACAGGAACGGCTCTCGACCGCTACCGCTGTGGTAGGCATAATCCCGGTCTGCAACACGTAAAACGATCAGGGTGCCATCTTCCTGTACTTGCTGGTAGAGCATATCCGGCTGCGGGCAGCCCAGGCTGGCATCCGGCCAGACAACCGCCTCAGCGCTGACCAGCGTGATCTCAGCTGGTGCAATATCCAGCCGCTCTGCCAGGTCCACGATTGCCAGCGCGATCAGCGGTTCAAGATTGGGGGCCACATTTGTTAGGGGTTCCGGATTGGTCTCCAATTCAAAGGTCTCCTTGGCATGTTCTGGTGAACTATCTGGTACGGCTTGCAACGTGGTCTCAATAACCAAGGACTGTTCATCAGCTAGAATTGTCGCGACGCCGCTGTCTAAATCATCCTGCAGCGCCTGGCTGCAGCCAGCCAGGATTATTACCAAACCAATAATCACTATGGAATACCTGCGCATACATTTCGCTCCCATGTCCATACCATAATATCAGCAATCATATCCATTAGACGAGATCCCGCGCATATAAGTTCCCGTTTGAGGGGATATTTCGCTTTAAACCCGTGACTCAAGATAAAGAAACCCATCCCTACCCACGCGATCTGTCACTAAATCGTTAGAATGATATACAATGGCCAATTAATGTTGACAAATTCCTCCCGCGACCGTATCCATTCCTGCAAATCAGCGTCTCATACTATGTAAAGGTAATCTCTACCTGAGCGCTATTGGATAGCCTCGCAAAGAGAATGGTTTTAAACACGGGGGGGGCAGATGTGTCAAGACAACCTGCCAGTGGGGCGCTGGCAGGTTGTCTGTTTTATTTAAGTCTCCACATACTCTATAGAAATTTTTAAGCTTTTTTACGCGGAAAAACCTTGCGGATTTGTTAGGCTGCATATACAATAAGAGTACGCCCAAGTGTTCGAGGGGGAAAGTGTAAATTTATAACCAGTGCTCTTGCGCTCATGCCTATTTGTATCTTTGGGCAATAGCGCAGGTCGCGTTTATCCTGCTTACCAAAGGAGGTGGGTGTTTCTGATCAAGTGGAACACGGCGGCACGGGTATTTCTCATAGAAACCATTATTGGTATTCATCCGAATTGAGGATCTCAAGTGATCTTCAAAGTCACTTTTGTATATTAACAAATACGAGGAGAGTAGTCTAATGAAGATTAAGGAATTCAGTTATCGTACAGCATCCGGCATGATCATTTTGGCATTACTGTTGACAGCATTTCCGTTGGGATTATTCCAAGTTCATGCAGCAAATCCCGATGATATTGTCATCAACGAGATCATACAAAACCCAGCGGCGATTGCTGACGCCGCTGGCGAATGGTTCGAACTATACAATCCTACTGATAGCGAATCGACATCGACGGCTGGACGATTAGTGATGCTGGTATTGATAGTCATGTAATTTCGAATGGCGGTCCCCTCATCATTGGTCGCATATGGTTTTTTGGTCCTGGGAAATAATGGGGACAGTGCTACCAATGGCGGTGTCAATATTGCATTATGTCTATCCTTCGAACTGGTACTTGGCTAATGGTGACGATGAGGTAATCTTGCTTGACACAAGCCTTACAGAAATAGACCGGGTCGAGTATGATGGTGGTACTCAGTTGCCCGATCCCACCGGAGCTTCGATGTCCTTGATCGACCCCGCCTTGGACAACAACGTCGGAGCGAATTGGTGCACCGCCAGTACACCGTTTGGCGCTGGCGACCTGGGCACGCCGGGAGCGGGTAACGATTGCGCTGCACCTGTTGTCGAGGTGGTGATCAACGAGATCATCCAGAACCCGGATGCCGTATCTGATTCAGCTGGCGAGTGGTTCGAGCTATACAATCCGACTGACAGCGACATCGACATCGATGGCTGGACGATCAGTGGACGATGGTATTGATAGCCATGTAATTTCGACAATGGCGGTCCGCTGGTCATTGCCGCTGGTGGGTATTTGGTCCTGGGAAATAATGCGGACAGTGCTACCAATGGCGGTGTCAACGTTGATTATGTCTATCCTTCGAACTGGTACTTGGCTAATGGTGACGATGAGGTAGTCTTGCTTGACAGCAGCCTTGACTGAGATCGACCGGGTCGAGTATGATGGTGGTACTCAGTTCCCCGATCCCACCGGCGCTTCGATGTCCTTGATCGATCCCGCGTTGGACAACAACGTCGGAGCGAATTGGTGCACCGCCAGACACCTTTTGGCGAGGGCGACCTCGGCACGCCCGGGAACGGGTAACGACTGCGTCTGCACCTGTTGTTGAGGTGGTGATCAACGAGATCATCCAGAACCCGGATGCCGTCTCTGATTCAGCTGGCGAATGGTTCGAGCTATACAACCCGACTGGCAGCGACATCGACATCAATGGCTGGACGATCAGGGACGATGGTATTGACAGCCATGTAATCGTCAATGGCGGTCCACTGGTCATTCTCGCTGGTGGGTATCTGGTACTGGGGAATAATGCGGACAGTGCTACCAATGGCGGTGTCAACATTGATTATGCCTATCCTTCGAACTGGTACCTTGGCTAACGGTGATGACGAGGTAGTCTTGCTTGACACAAGCTCTGACTGAGATCGACCGGGTCGAGTATGATGGTGGACCAGTTCCCCGACCCGACAGGCGCTTCGATGTCGCTGATCGATCCGGCGCTCGACAACAACGTAGGCGGCAATTGGTGCACGTCGACAACGCCCTTTGGCGATGGAGATCTGGGCACGCCCGGTTCGCAGAACACCTGTGAGTCTCCAGGAGGGTTGCGGCGATCCCTTCACGCCCATCTATACCATCCAGGGTAGCGGCCTGACCAGTCCCGTTGGATGGCACCGAGGTGGCCACGGAAGGCATCGTGGTCGGCGACTTTCAGAACAACGGCGTACCTGACAACGGTGACTTGAACGGCTTCCACATCCAGGACTCGACTGGGGATGGTGATCCTGCCACCTCGGATGGCATCTTCGTCTACGCCCCGGGCGCCACTGATGTCAGCGTGGGCGATGCTGTGCGCGTGCGCGGCGCCGTGTCCGAGTACAACGGTCTGACCGAGGTCACCAGTGAGCCAGTTGTGGTCGTGCTCCACCGGCAATAGCGTCGCTCCGACCGCGTTGTCGCTGCCGGTCACGATCATCGACGACTTGGAGGCTTACGAAGGCATGCTGGTTACCTTCCCGCAGGCGCTCGTACATCTCCGAGTACTTTAACTTTGACCGCTACGGCGAGATCGTCCTGACCGCAGAGCGCCAGAACCAACCCACCGCGGTTGTCGAGCCCGGTCCCGATGCGATAGCTCTCGCACAGGAGAACCTGCTCGGCCGCATCACGCTCGACGACGGTCGCACGGCGTCAGAACCCCGATCCGGCCATTCACCCCAACGGCAGCGTCTTTGACCTGACCAACCTGTTCCGCGGCGGCGACACGGTTACGAACGTGACCGGCGTGATGGACTATGGCTTCGGTCTGTACCGCATCCAGCCGACCCAGGGTGCGGATTATACCTCTGCCAACCCCCGCACCGCCGCTGCCGGATGGTGTAGGCGAAAGCAACGTGAAGGTGGCCTCCTTCAACGTGCTCAACTACTTTACGACCATCGACACGGGCGACTGGATCTGTGGCCCGTCGGGGGATCAGGAATGCCGCGGCGCTGACACCGAGGAGGAGTTCGACCGCCAGAAGGCCAAGATCGTCGCCGCCCTGGCTGCGATAGACGCCGATGTGGTCGGCCTGATCGAGATCGAAAACCATCCCGGCGATGTGCCCACGGCCGACCTGGTAGCTGGGCTCAACGATGCGCTGGGCGCGGGAGCCTACGACTACATCGCCACCGGCGCCATCGGCACCGACGCCATCCGGCAGGCTTTATCTACAAACCGGGACACGGTGATCGCCTGGTGGGCGACCTATGCCATCCTCGATTCCAGCGTGGACCCCCGCTTCCTGGACGACTACAACCGGCCTGCCCTAGCCCAGACCTTCATGGACAATACCAACGGCGGCATCTTCACCGTGGCTGTCAACCACCTGAAGTCCAAGGGCTCGGACTGCAACGCCATCGGCGATCTAGACACTGGCGACGGTTCTGGCAACTGCAACCTGACGCGCACGCTGGCAGCCAAAGCCCTGGTCGACTGGCTGGCGACCGATCCCGACCGGCAGCGGCGACGGTGACTTCCTGATCATCGGCGACCTGAACTCGTATGACAAGGAAGATCCTATTGACGCTATCCTGGCCGGGGCCGATGATGTCTTGGAGACAGGTGACGATTACGCCGACCTGCTCCTCCAATGGATCGGTGAGGATGCCTACTCCTACGTCTTTGACGGCGCAGTTGGGCTACCTCGATCATGCCCTGGCTAGCGCCGGTCTGGTGGACGAGATCACCGGCGTAACCGTCTGGCACATCAACGCCGACGAGCCCGACCTGATCGACTATGACATGAGCTTCAAGTTGGATGCGCAGGACGCGCTCTATGCGCCCGACGCCTACCGCTCTTCGGATCACGATCCGATTATCGCAGGTTTGGACGTGTGTGATGAGATTGCTCCGACCATAGTGATTACTCTCAATAAGGATAGACTCTGGCCGGTGAATCACAAGTACGTGAAAGTGCGAGGCTGACGGTCATTGCTGCCGATAACTTTGATCCCAATCCTACCGTGACCCTCGTATCGGTGACGTCCAACGAGCCAGACGATGGCCTGGGCGACGGCGACACGCCGGACGACATCGTGATCGTGGACGACTTTACCTTCAAGCTGCGTGCGGAGCGCTGCGGGTGGCGAGGAGGATCGCATCTACACGATCACCTACCAGGTGACCGATGCTTGTGGGAACAGCACGATTGCCAGCGCCGTGGTGACCGTACCGCATGATATGTCGACTTCGTCAAGCGATTCCCTGTTGTTAACAGGTGCCTTCGTGGCGAATAATCGTCTGTTCCTGCCAAGTATCACACGCTAAGTTTCACTGCGGATGAAACCACCTGCAACAACGTGGTTTCTCACAGCAAGTGATAGGATAGATTCAATTAGACGGGTCAGAGAAATCTGATCCGTCTAATACTATTAAGCTGCCAGCCACGGGGAGTTTTCCCCCGGAGATGGGGTAAGCTTTGTTATAATCACGCCGATAGACGAGCTGTATTTCCATTTCGTTATTCACGTATGCTATTCGTTTCCAACTAGAACTTTAAATGATCCCCATCCAACTGACAGTACAAGGGTTCCTGTCCTACCGCGAGCCGGTTGAGCTGGACTTCACCAACTTCGAACTGGCCTGTATCTCGGGTCCTAACGGTGCCGGCAAGTCTTCCCTGCTGGACGCCATCACCTGGGCGCTGTTTGGGCAGGCTCGCCGCCGTGATGACGCCTTGATCAACAACCAGTCGGAGGCTGCCGAAGTACGCCTGACCTTCAGCTATGAAGGTAATATCTACCGCGTGCTGCGCACCAACCCGCGCGGCAAGACTACCCTGCTGGAATTTCACATCCTGCAGGAGCGGCCCGAAGAGGTAGCGGATATATTGTTAGGCGAGGGCATCTGGAAACCGCTCACCGAACGCACCCTGCGCGAGACTTAAGCGCGCATCGAACAGACCTTACGCTTGGATTACGATACTTTCGTCAACGCGTCCTTCTTCCTGCAGGGTAAAGCCGACCAGTTCACCCAACAGCGAGCCGGCGATCGCAAGCGCATCTTGAGCAGCATCCTCGGCCTGGAGGTCTGGGAGACATACCGGCAGCGCACCGTTGAACGCCGCAAAAAGATCGAGCAGGAGCTGGCACGCCTGGACGGCCAGCTGCAAGAGATCAACGAAGAATTGGCCGAGGAAGGTACCCGCATAGCGCGACTGCGTGAGCTGCAAGATGACCTCGAACGAGTAGCCCAATTACGTACTGTGCAGGAAGCCCAACTCATCAACATTCGCGCCCTGCACAACACAATCAACTCTCAGCGCCAGATGGCAGCCGCGCTTGCCCGGCAGGTCAGCGCGCAGGCGAAAAACCGGCAGGATTTGCTGGATAGGACAGCAGCCCGCCAAGCAGAGCGCGATTCGTATGCCGCGCTGATCACCCGTTCAGGTGAGATACAAACTGCGTACGAATCCTGGCAAGCCAGCTTGCACGAGCTTGAGAAGTGGGAAGCGATCGCGGAAAAGTTCAAGGAAAGTGAAAAACGCCGCCAGGCACCTCTGGATGTCATCCATACCGCAGAGGCTCGTTTGCGCCAGGAGCAAGAGACACTGATGAAGCAAGCTCTGACTCTGGCAGAACAGCACGAGGCCCGCAGTACAGCACAAGAACAGCTGGCTGAAATTGAATCAGACCTCCAGGATATTGAAGCGCAGCTCGCCCGCCGGACCGAGCTCGACCAGTTGCTGCAGACCGCCCGAACCAGACAGGCGGAAGCCCAAGCCGAGAATCCGCGCCTGAAGCATGAGATGACCGAGCTAAAAGAGCGCATCAACCAGATTTCAGCCGTCGAAGGCGCTCTCTGCCCAATCTGCGGACAGGGACTGACCCAAACCGATCGCGAGCGTATGATCGCCGAATTAACTGAACAAGGGCAGGATTTGGGCGACCGGTATCGCGAAAACCAAAAGCTGCTGGAGGATAGTGCGCAAAAGTTAAAAGAGCTTGAAAGAGAAATCCAGGCGCTCTCCCAGGCTGATGCAGCCTTGCGCAGACAAACCCAGCTTGTGGCGCAGTTAAATGCCCAGATCGATCAGGTGAATTCTAACCAGGCTGAATGGGAGCAGGTTGGGGTACCCCGTTTGGCGGAGATTGACCTGCAGTTAGAGGGTGGGACCTATGCAGCGGAGGCGCGCAGCGCGCTAGCCGAGATCGACCAGGAGCTAAAAGCGATCGGTTATGATGCTGCCAAGCACGATGAAATCCGGCGTACAGAGCTCAGCCAACGCAGTGCGGGTGCGGAACTGCATGACCTCGAAAAAGCCCAGGCTGCGCTGGCGCCGCTGGAACGCGAACTGGACGAGATGCAGGCGCAGATAGAAGCCCTGGAGGACTCCCTCGGTGATTTGGAATCCGAGCACGACCAAGCCGCAGCCGAATTGGCTGCCTCCGAAGCCCAGCTTCCGGACCTGCAAACTGCTGAACGTGAGCTGCTAACGCTTCAGGAGCAGGAAAATAAGCTGCGAATGGGTGTGGGTGCCGCCCAGCAAAATGTGAATATTTTGGTTGGCTTGAAAACCCGCCGCCAATCACTGGAAATTGAACGAGCAGCGCTGGCTTTACGGATCGGCCAACACCAACAGCTCGAACGGGCTTTCGGAAGGGATGGTGTACCCGCGCTGTTAATCGAACAGGCACTACCGGAAATTGAAGCCAAAGCCAATGATATCCTCGGGCGGCTGAGCGAGGGCAGCATGGCGGTGCGCTTTATCACCCAAGCGGCCTATAAAGATACACGGCGTGATGACCTGCGCGAGACGCTTGATATCCAGATCAGCGATAGTGCCGGAACGCGCGCCTATGAGATGTATTCGGGGGGTGAAGCATTTCGCGTAAATTTCGCCATTCGCTTATCCTTGGCAGAGGTCTTAGCCCAGAGAGCCGGGGCACGTTTGCAAACCTTAGTCATCGACGAGGGTTTCGGCAGCCAGGATGCCCTTGGCCGCCAGCGCTTGATCGAAGCGATCAATCTCATCAGCCCCGATTTCGCCAAAATATTGGTGATCACCCATATCGACGAGCTCAAAGATGCTTTCCCCACCCGCATCGAGGTCGAGAAAACCGCCCGCGGCAGCACATTCCGGCTGGTCTAACAGCACCAGCATTTTTCGCTGATTTTTGTAGAATATTATTCAGACAGCTGGCGCTGCAGGGCGGCGATGGCGCGGAACTGCAATGCCTTCACCGCCGTGACCGATTTCCCCATGATATCGGCAGTCTCTTGAAGCGAATGTTCTCCCGAGAACCGCAGCGCGAGCACATGCTGCTGCTCAGGGGTAAGCTCCAATATCGCCTGGCGGACACGCCCCTGTTTGCTGGCTTTGTCGAACTCGCCTTCAGGGTCATCATCAGTGATCAATACGATCTCATCAACGCTGATCGGGTCAATCTTCTGCGCATAGCTCTGGCGCAGGTGGTCATTGACCAGGTTTGAGGCGGTGCCAAAAAGCCAGCCGCGCAGTTTATGGTTTGGCCCGCGGCCTTTATCCAGCGCATCCAACAACCTCAGGAATACTTCCGCAGTGATATCCTCGCATACCTGTACATCATCCAGACGGAACCGAACATAGCGGTACAGTTCTGGATAATAGGTGTTATGGATTTGTACCAGGGCATCCGCTTCTAAGGTCCGGGCCCGTACTAATAGATCATCAGAGGTCATAATACTTATCACAGCTCGTGTTCGGTCTTCGTTATGGGAGAAACTTTCCCTTTTTGCTCCGTAATAATCATACTATTGTAGGGAAATATATGGAATTTGTCCATAACCAGATCTATATTTTGCTATAACTATTACATAATTGTTAACTACACATGACTGAGGTGTTCCAATAGAATTGCTGACGTAACAAAAGTGCTATACATCTAACTAACGATATGCTATTATTTTCATGAGGTTATCCTAGAAATGGCAAACTCCTGATCACGTTCGCCGTTTCCTGTGCAAGAGTCTGAGGAGAAGTGCAATGGCTGAATCAAACAAATCATCTTGGCTGCCGCGCGCCTTGATCTATGGCTTGGTGGCAGTGGTCGTCGTTCTAGGCGCAGCTCTGATCATTATGGCGATTAGCAACGCCGGCGTACCTGCAGCCGAAGAAGAGGTGAACGCACTAGCAAACAGCAATGATGAGTGCGTCGTATGCCATGAACGGACATCGCCCGGAATCATCCAACAGTATGGTCATTCAACCATGGCGGCAGCTGGTGTCGCCTGTCAGGACTGCCACGAGGTAAACCAAGGCTATCCGGGATCTGTCGAACATGAAAATACTTACGTTCTACGCTCCCCCACTACCGCTATGTGCGCAAAATGTCACCAGGCCGAAGTAGCCCAGTTCAACCAAAGCCGGCACAGCTTACCGGCCTATGTTGCCTATGCGGGTACCGAGGATCTGTCACTTGAGCATCTCGCGATGTACGAAGCAATACCCGAGGGCGGCTACGCACCGGATAAATCGCGCAACGCGATCGCTGAATTGGAAGGACCCGAACTACGCAAGTTTACCTGCGAGGCCTGTCACAATGTTGGACTGCCAGCCGCCGATGACTCGGTCGGTCAATGCCAGAAATGCCACCTGCGGCACACCTTCAGCCTGGAGCAGGTGCGTAAACCGGAGACCTGTAATGCCTGCCACATCGGTCCTGACCATCCCCAATGGGAGATCTACCAAGAATCACCCCACGGCATATCCTACCTAACGATGGGACATGAATGGAACTGGGAGGTAGAACCTGGTACGCTGAGCGTAGAGGACTTTCCTGCTCCAACCTGCTCCATCTGTCATTTGAGCGGATTCGGGACCGTTGGCACCACTCATGATGTCGGCGATCGCTTGACCTGGTTCCTCTTTTCACCGATCAGCACCCGCCGCCCAGCCTGGCAGGACAACAAGGTACGCATGCAGGGTGTTTGCCTTGAGTGCCACAACCAAAACTTCCTGGATGAATTTTATACTTCAGCAGACTTGGCAACGGAGCGGGTAAATGAATGGGTGGTAGAAAGCGACGAGCTCATGGCTCCGCTAAAGGAGCAGGGCTTGCTGACAGCAGAACCTTTTGACGAGCCAATTGATTTCACTTATTTCAATCTGTGGCACCACTGGGGGCGGACTGCGAAATTCGGCGTCTGGATGCAAGGCCCCGATTATTCGCAGTGGCATGGCGCCTATGAAGTGCTCCATGATCTAGCAGAGCTGCAGGAGATGGTCACCGATAAGCTACATGAAGCTGGGCTGGGTGAGTGACGGTGTACCACCTGGCAACGCTTTTCCCGGCTGTCAAGCGCTATCGCCTGCCCCTCTCGCGCGCCCAGCTGATGCTGATCATGCTGGCGCTGAACGAGCTGCTGTTGGGTGTTGAGACATTCATCGCCCATCTCATCAGCGGAACCATCGTCCCCTATGAATGGATCCCGATACTATTTGGTCCCACAGCGGCGATACTTTTGGTAATTGCTGGATTGATCGCTCAACGGCAACGGGGGACGGCAAATGTCATCGCGACCGTCGTCTTCCTGACCAGCATAGCGGTCGGTGTGCTGGGAGCCTATTTCCACTTTATCCGGGCGATTCGCCCCTTTGCGCTTCCAGGAGAGAGATTCTCGGTACCCCTATTGGTCTGGGCACCGCCAATTCTGGGCCCCTTAACATTTTCCTTGGTGGGTTTACTCGGGATCAGCTCGGTATGGATAGAAGATCCTCCAGACAGCGGCAACTTACGGATCCTACGCGGTAAGCGCATCCAGCTGCCTTTAAGTGCAACCAGAGCCCTGTTCTTCATTGTCGGTCTGGCCAGCTTGGCCACCGTGATCAGCAGCGTTCTAGACCATGCCCGCACTGACTTTTCCAATCCTTGGTTGTGGATACCAACTAGTGTAGGGGTATTTGCTACTGTTGTGGCGGTAGTTTTAGGATTTATCGAGAAACCAGCGCGTGGCGACCTCTTCACTTACTTCGCCGCAATGAGCCTGATGCTGTTGGTTGGCGTGATTGGGTTTTATCTACACATCAGCGAAGACTTGACCAGTAAAGGCACCCTGCTGGTAGAACGTTTGCTCCGCGGTGCGCCACCTTTAGCCCCCCTGCTGTTTACAAACATCGGGGCGTTAGGGCTGATCGTGCTGCTCGACCCCGATGAGTTGAAGTACATGAAGAAAGATACGGCGAGCTAAAACATGTGAGGTTCTGTTGAGAAAGTCAAGCAGAACCTCACTGATAATCATCAGGCAAGTAAAGTACAGACGCAGATTTATAGCTGCGAATTTTCCATCCACTTATCTAAAACGCGTTGGTCAACAATTTTTATCATGCGGCGTTGTACTTCTATTGCACCACTGCGTTCTTGCTCCCGGAGTGATCGGACTGTGAGTTGATCCGGGGTAATCCGCAGTGATGAATTGCCGCTCAACCGCTCTTCCGGCAGTTGGTTAATCAAGCGGGCCAGGCGGTTGGTCACTTGAAAAAAACGAAATCTCCTCTACTTTTCCGACCAGCATACAATATACATTTTCACGATGATAAAGGTACAATAAGAACCCCATATGCAACCACTAACGATTCTACGGAAGCAGGACTTATGACCAACCCAATCGATAAAAAAAGCGAAAAAGAGGCACCTGCATTGGATCTCAAAGATCCTCAATACTACATTAACCGCGAGCTCGGCTTGTTAGAGTTCCAAAACCGGGTCCTGCAGGAAGCACAGGATGCGAGCAACCCTTTACTAGAGCGGGTTAAGTTTCTAGCAATCCTTGGCTCTAATTTAGATGAGTTCTTCATGGTGCGCGTTGCAGGGTTAAAAAAGCAAGTCGACGCGGGTGTGATCGATCGCCCACCGGACGGCTTTTCCCCAGCAGATCAGCTAGCTGCCATCCGCAGGGTTGCATCCCAGCTGATGACCGACGCCCGTGAGTGTATGCGCGAGCAGCTGCTCCCGAGGCTTAATGACGCCGGGATCCATTTGCTCAATTACGACGAGCTTGATGAACGGCAGCAGGAAACGGTGAAGAAATATTTCGACGAAGTGGTCTTTCCAGTCCTGACACCGCTCGCTTTTGACCCGGGACACCCCTTCCCTCATATATCAAACTTGAGCCTCAACCTGGCAATCCTGATATGCGACGAGAATAACGACCAGCATTTTGCCCGTGTGAAAGTGCCAAATACATTGCCGCGCTTCTTACCGATCAAGCGATCGTCCGGCAGCGTTCGCAAAGACGGCACCGTCCCCCACCACCACTATTTCACCTGGTTGGAACAGGTTATCGCCGCAAACCTGGATGCTCTGTTCCCCGGGATGGAGGTGTTAGATACCCATCCTTTCCGGGTTACGCGCGATGCAGATATGGAGATCCAAGAGTTGGAGGCCAGCGACCTGCTGGAAACGATGGAAGAAAATGTCCGCATGCGGCGTTTTGGTTCGGTTGTGCGGGTCACGATACATGAAGATATGCCCAAGCGTATCCGTGATATTCTAATTGAAAACCTGGCGCTGGATCGCAACGACATCTTCACGCTTGAGAACCCCTTAGGATTGAGCAGCTTGATGCAGCTGCACGGTATTGACCGTTATGACCTTAAGGAGACCCCTTTCAAACCAGCTATCCCGGCCGCGTTCGATAACGAATTAATAGACGGCAACATATTCGCCACTATCCGCCGGCAAGATTATCTGCTGCACCATCCATACGAATCATTCATGCCAGTAGTTGATTTCCTCATGGCGGCTGCAAAAGACCCGGATGTGCTGGCTATCAAGCAAACACTCTACCGGATTGGGGGTAATCCACCGATAGTAAAAGCACTGTTAAAAGCTGTTGAAAACGGCAAACAAGTCGCCGTGCTGGTCGAATTGAAAGCCCGTTTCGATGAAGAGAGTAATATCGGTTGGGCGAGGATGCTGGAGCGCGCCGGAGTTCATGTGGTGTACGGTTTACTCGGGCTAAAAACACATTCGAAAGTCGCCCTTGTTGTCCGTAAAGAAGGTGAAGGCATCCGCCGCTATATGCATCTGGGAACCGGCAACTACAATGCCATCACCGCCCAACTCTATGAGGACCTGGGGATGTTCACCTGCGATGAAGAGATTGGCGCCGATGCGACCGATTTGTTCAATTACCTCACAGGATACTCTTCTAAGCAAGATTATCGCAAACTGCTGGTTGCTCCAATCAACCTGCGCCAGCGGATGGTAGAACTGATCCGGCGTGAGATTGAACGGCATGAAGCTGGCGAAGAAGCCCACCTGATCTTTAAGATGAACTCGTTGGTGGACAATAAGATCATTCGCGAGTTATACCGCGCCTCTCAGGGTGGCGTTCCTATCGATTTACTGGTGCGTGGGATTTGCTGCTTACGGCCTGGAGTAGAGGGGATTAGTGAAAACATTCGCGTGATCAGCGTCGTGGGACGTTTTCTTGAACACAGCCGGATTTACTACTTCCACAATGGCGGCCATCCAGAGATTTATCTAGGCAGCGCAGACCTCATGCCCCGCAATATCGATCGCCGTGTTGAAGTGCTGTTCCCGGTAGATGATCCTCGGTTGATTAGCTATCTCCGCAATGAAGTGTTGAACACTTACTTGTCTGACAACGTTAAGGCACGCATAATGCTCCCGGATGGCAAATATGAGCGCGTTTCGCGCGCCGGCAAAGCCAAGCCACTCAACTCACAGGATTGGCTGCTCACCTGGCACCAGAACGCTCACAAGGGATAAAGAATATGACTTCATCAAGTTTTCTTGACGCCGAGCAAAGAGATCACATTGATAACATCCTCGCTCAGAACGCATCCGGCACCTTATACCGGCGGGCGCGGGTAATCCTGTTGTATGACGAAGGGCTGGCGACACACGAGGTCGCAGATGCTGTGGACATCTCGCGCAGTGGATGCCGCTACTGGCGCGGGCGGTTTGCGAAGGAAGGGATGGCCATCTTTGGGGGAAGTTTACCTGAGATCAGCAGGTTAACTAAAAACATTACGGATGACTTGCCACGAGCAGAAAACCTGGCGGATGAGCAGATCACTGCGGATATTCTCGAACCGCCGTTAGAAATCCTCCCCGAACCTAGCCTAGAACTTATCGAACCAGAAGAGATCTCTCTCAAAGAGTTCGCGTCACGGTATAAGAAAAATAAAACTCCCGGCACCGAAGCTGCAGATACCCTTGCTGAAGCCGGTCGGAAAGTACTGCGTTTCCATTTTGCGAAAATGCTGCTGCATGAAAATGGTACCCGCCTGGGCGAAGATATCGAAGAGCTGCATGATATGCGAGTGGCGACACGCCGCATGCGGTCCGCCTTTGAAGTCTTTGGGGAAGCTTACAAACCAAGAGCTATCAAACCCCACCTGAAAGGTCTGCGAGCAACCGGTCGTGCCCTTGGCCGTGTCCGCGACCTGGATGTGTTTATGGAGAAAGCTCAGCATTATGTAGACGAACAAGTGATCGAGCAGGACGGTGGCCTGGAACCTCTCCTGCAATCCTGGCAGCGCGACCGCGAGCTTGCTCGCACCGAAATGACCGCATACCTGGATAGTGAGGCGTACGCCAGGTTTAAAGAATCATTCTATGCTTTCCTAATTACTCCGGGTGCTGGGGCGAAGCAGCTGCCAGCAACAGACTTCCATCCCCAGCTGGTACGCGATATAGCGCCCGTACTCATCTATACGCGTCTTGGCAGAGTGCGCACTTTTGATGCGATCCTTGACAGCGCCTCACTCGACCAGTTGCATGCCTTACGAATTGAATTTAAAAAACTGCGCTACACAACCGAGTATTTCGAGGAAGTGCTCGGTCCAGAAGCGAATCTGGTCATCAAAGATATTAAGACGGTTCAGGATCACTTGGGCAATCTCAATGACGCACAGGTCGCTACCGAGATCCTGCGCATATTCCTAACACAGTGGGATGATGAACAAGCTCAACTCTCGGTTGTCGAGCGGCACAGCCCAGAACCCATCATGGATTACCTGTCTTACCGCTACACTGAGCGCCACCGCTTAATGCTGACATTCAAGGACACCTGGGAACACTTCAGCCGCCCTGAATTTCGCCAAAACCTAGCTGCAGCTATTTCGGTTCTATAAAACAACCTTTTTTAGATTAACTAAATAATCTGGCATTTATTTACCAATATTCTTGCTGAGGATGGCACTAACACCCGGCATACACGCTATTCAATTCTCATTAATACAATAGAATCGGTTGATACCCCGCCCTTAAAATTCTTTCAGGGCCATTCGTTCCAGCATCTCATCGAGGTTGTACCCCTGGATCATCATCTGCGCGAAGGGCTCGGGGAGATGCGCGGCACGGATAGCATCAATTGTACGGTCGACATCATAAACGAGGCGATAGTGCTGGACGAGAATATCCCGGTCATTTATTTCCAATATTGCGTAGCAGCTTCTAGGATCGCCATCGTCCGGCCGGCCGACGCTGCCAGTATTTACAAACCATACGCCATCAACGAGCTGCACAAATGACCTGTGGGAGTGACCGAACACCACTAGATCTGCACTCACTCCACGAGCCAATTCATGTAAGCGTTCTTGCGGAGTTTCTGGAGTCAGATGTTCTTCATTTGATTGTGGGCTGGCATGGGTGAGAAGAATTGAGCGACTGGCTACGGTCAATTCCAAGCTGGTAGGCAGCGAAGCCAGATACTCCCGGTTGTCTTTCGTAAGGGTTTCAAATGCCCATCTGAATGCCGAATACTTTAGGGGGTGTTTTTTTTTGTGCCACTTTTTTGCCTTCTGAGGGAACTTCAACACCTTCTGATCATAATTCCCGATAATACTCTGGGCATTGATACCCCGAAGCAGGTCGATCACCTCATTCGGAAAAGGTCCATACCCCACAAAATCGCCGATATTCCAATAACCCGCGACGTCATGTTCTTGAGCATGGGCAACTACTGCCTGCAGTGCAGGCAGATTTGCATGGACATCGCCAAGTAATGCAAATCTCATGAGTGAAGGTCGTTCTGTCAATTGGAGGGTTGGGGTTGGTCCAAGAGTGCCTTGTCTGGGCCGCGATCAATCTCCCAAGGGTATACTATGTACGCATCTGTTATCGCGGCGTAGTAATCCGGGCGCGCGCTGCCGAACAAATTGCGGTATGGGTTAAAGTGCAGCACACAGGTGTGGGAGAAACCACCTGCAGTTGAGACCCGGTTGCGGACCGTCGTTATTGTCCGGCCAGAACCCCAGACATCATCTACTATTAGTGTCCGGCGGCCAATCAGCAAATCATTATCAGGAAATTGGATAAACTTCGGCCAAGCCATAAGACGCGCTTGTTCCATCTCGATCTTTGCTGGAAAGTCAATCGCAGCGGTAAGGACATGCGTCAAGCCAATTGCTTCGGCTAATAAACCACCAGGGACGATGCCACCACGCGTGATCAATACCATCGCTTCGAACTCAACATCAAATTGGGGGATGAGATGATCTACTAACCGATCAACTTCCTCCCATGTCAATACTTCGTGGCGTGATGGATTCATAATTATCTCCTCTGAATCGCAGTCAGCGATCAAATACTAGTGTTCCATCAAATTTGATTGTTTAGAAAGAATTGAGTTAGACGGAAGACTAGCGTACCTTGTGAGATTTTTTATCAAATCATTGATCGCTGTCCAAACGCATAAACCCGGTCGATAATGCAGCCGGCCAGATAAAAAATCACCTAATTATAGCAAAGATGGGGGGTTTACTTCTACCCGCCAATCACGCAGCTGACGACCATGCAAGACCCGGGCAGGATCAGGGCCTCGTAGGATCAGCTGCCAGCGATACCAACCGCTCAACCGGGCGAAGAAACAAGGCACCGGGCCAACAATTTCTGTAGAACGGGTACCTGTCTCTGCTATCCAATCCTGGATTTGTGCATGCAGGGCCAGGGCACGATTTTGCGCTTTGTCATGATCCAGTTCGCGGCACTCCAACCGTACCAGGCGTGTAAATGGAGGGTACCCAAGTTCACGGCGATTCGGCATCTCGGTCTGGTAGAAATCCTTGTAGGAATGCCGTGCAGCCGCGCGGATGACAAAATGGTCAGGGTCGAAAGTTTGCAGTACTACCTTCCCCCCTAACGGGCTTCTGCCAGCCCTGCCTGCAACCTGCGTCAAAACCTGGAAGACCCTTTCAGCTGCGCTGTAGTCTGGAAAATTGAGACCCACATCAGCGAGAACCACACCGACTAATGTAACTAACGGTAAATCAAGACCCTTTGCAAGCATTTGAGTGCCGATTAATACATCTGCATGCTGAGCGCTGAATTTTTCTAAAATGATTTCATGCGCGCCTTTCTTGCGTGTTGTTTCAAAATCCCAACGCAATGTCCGTACATCCGGGAATAAAGACTGCAGCTCTGCCTCCACCCGCTCAGTTCCCATCCCATACTGCCGGATACGTTCTCCACTACATTCAGGGCAAGTTTTAGGCATCCTTCGTCTGTAGTTGCAGTAGTGGCAAGTCAAGTATTGCTGCCGGGCATGATAGGTAAGCGGCATATCGCAATTTGAACAGCGCAAAGTATACCCGCAGTCCCGGCAGAATACGTATGTAGCTGTGCCGCGCCGGTTTAAAAACAAAATCGCCTGGCGCTTTTCGGAAAGCACCTGCTCGAGATTTAGCTGAAGTGCCCGGCTGAAGATTGACCGGTTGCCAGCCTTAAGTTCTGCGCGCATATCAACAACATCAACTGGCGGTAGATCAATAAACTGGGCTTGTTCTTCCAGGTCGGTGTATTGCGAATCAATCTGCAGATATTTCGCATAGTGCTCTACTTGCTGCCGGTGGGCCATGATTTGCGCCGGCAACCTCAAATAATTCCACTTCCCTCGCTCAGCCTGGTAAATACTGCTGACTGAAGGGGTCGCAGAACCAATAACACAGACTGCACCGACAGAGCGTGCATAAGCTATAGCAGTGTCAAGGGCGTGGTAGAACGGTGGCTCTGACTGGAAATACGAATTATCATGACACTCATCCAGCACGATCAGTCCGAGGTTCTCAAAAGGTGTGAAAAGCGCACTGCGCGGGCCAACTACGACACTTATTTGCCCCGCACGCGCCCGACGCCAAGTATCATATCGCTCTCCATCCGATAAACGGGAATGGAGCAAACCAACCTGCCCAGGGAAACGGGCGGCGAAGCGCTGCAGAGTTTGGGGTGTCAAAGCGATCTCCGGGACTAACACAATCGCTTGCTTGCCGGCGCGCAGGACAGACTCGACAGCATGAAGATATACTTCTGTCTTGCCCGATCCTGTAACTCCATGCAGTAAATAGGGGTCAGTTGCTTTACCAGCTAGGGTGGCGTTAAGCCCGGTCTCAATCTCCTGCCAGCATCTATGTTGGTCGCAGGTGAGAGGTGGTGGTTCTGAAGGGAGGAAATCCAAAGCGGCAACCGGGTCGCGCCACACTTCACTTTCCCCCAATGTGACTAAACCAAGATCGGCTAATTTTCGCAGGTCTGTGAGATTTCCTCCGCTCTCTGCGTAAATCCAAGACACTTCTACTGGTCCCTTTTGTTGGATCAAGTATAAAACAATTTTCTGGCGCCTTGTGAACGCCGCTGACCCCACACGGCCAAGCCTGGGAAGTTCCTCCTCCGCCACAGATGGAGGGCAAGCCAGCGCGGCAGTCCTTACCGCACGCGGCTTTACCGTGGGTGCTGGTAAAAACGGCCTAGTTGTGATCAATTCCCGATTGATCAGCCCACGTGCTGCACCGCGCCAGTTGGTACGCGGGAGTGCGTGATCAATCTGGCGTCCGCGCAGCACGCCGCGTTTTTCCAATAACGATAGCAATCGCGTTTGGACATCGCCTAAACGTTGATTGGGGGGCAGAGCGGAGGTGCGTTCATAGACGACATCTGCATATTGACCCAGACCAGGCGGCAGCATTAGATTGACATAACCCGCTAGTGGACCTAAGTTGGCGTGTGCCATCGTTTGCGCCAACGCGATTTGTTGGGCTGTCAAACTTGCTTCAGGCTCGATTAGACTGCTTACGGGTTTTGTTTCCGGAATTGATGGTTGACCAAGGTAACGAACGATTACTCCCTGCACATATTGGCTGCCAAAAGGGACTACCACAAGCTGCCCGACAGCAACGCGGCCCACCAATTCCTCAGGCAGATGATAATCGTACATATCTGCCACTTGAGGGACATTGACTGCAACTTCAACATATTCGGTTCTCGACATATCTATCTTTTTACAAGCCAATATACCTGCTCGGCGATTATCATGCGCAGCCAACTAAGTATTAGCTGTTAGTGGTGGGTTCTGGATCTGTTTCAACGGGCAGGAGCACCAGGGATAGACGGTCTATCCGCATACCGTCCATGGCCTCGACTTTTAACCGTACACCATCGCTTTCGATTTCATCATGCAGTTGTGGTATCCGCCCTAACTTCCCCAACACATAACCTGCGATTGTATCGTAATGCGGGTCAAAAAGCTCGGTTCCCAGTTCTTGGTTGACATCGACGGTCAAGGCTAATCCCTCAACCATCACACTGCCGTCCGGCAGCACCTGGATTTCTGGGGTCGACGCATCAAAGGGATCACTTACCTCGCCAACAATCTCTTCCAATAAATCTTCCAGGGTAACCAACCCCGCTGTCCCGCCGTATTCATCCAGGACAATGGCAATATGCTGGCGCGCGATGCGAAACTGCTGTAAAAGCGAACTTACAGAGATTGTCTCTGGGACATAGATTGGCTCACGTGATAATCTCCGAGCTGTGCATACAGTTTTCATTGATTCCCGCATGGCTTTCAGCAAGTCGTTCACATGGACGATGCCGATTATCTGATCCCAATTATCTTCGTAAACTGGAAACTTGGTTAAATTAGACTCTGTCGCCAATTTCACTAGGTCTTCTAAGGGGGTGTCCGCTTCAACACCGATAATTTCAGTTCTCGGGATCATCACTTGTCTCACAACCAAACCCCCAAGATCAAAGATCGCAGAGAGCATCTCTTTCTCGGGATGTTGGATCACTCCCACGTCTTCCGACATGGCGAGGATGTGTTTCAGCTCTTCCAAAGTATAAGCAAGTGCATGCTCGCCAACCATTTTCAAACCAAACAAAGCTAGTACCTGCCGAGTCGCCCAATCCAAAATGTCAACAAACCACTTGAATATCAGTGAGAAGACCCGCATCGGGCGAGCAGTGAGCAGCGCGAATCTTTCTGGATCATGCAGTGTAGCAACTTTCGGGACCTGCTCTCCGAAAATGACATGTAGGCTGGTGACAATGAGCAGAGAAAGCACCAAAGGTAATACGGCGAGAATTGGCGTCAATACCTGCAGATAAAGCGGCAGAGCGAGTTCGTGAAAATACGGCTCAAGCAATCTTTCAAAAGTATTCTCCCCTACGGCACCCAAAGCAAGACTCACTATGGTGATTCCGAGTTGAGAAGCGGCAATCAAGCGGTCACGAGTGGCAGGTCGCTCTAACCAAGCTTTGACAATCTGCGCTGAGGCATTCCCTTTCTCGGCCAAAATGTCTATCCGAGCCCGCTTGGAGGCGATAATGGCAAATTCTACACAAACGAAAAACCCATTCAGGGCGACTAAAACGATGATTAAAGCGAAGTCCAAGATATATATAAGCATTAAAGATCCAAAACTATCATGTCCGTGTGATCACTGCAGAAGCATACCCGACAACTTGGGAATAATCACCAGTGATATCCCCAGAAGTCGCGTACTTAAGAATCTTTACTTTATCCGCTCCCAAACCACGTGCTGCCCACAGAACTGTTGCCACAGCGCCGCGCCCACAAGCGTATCCTTTGCCTTCTTGCTCAGCCTGGAGGACACTTCCCGGATCGAATGACTCTATCCTGCTCATCATCTCGGCATCAAGAACTTCGGCTACGGATTGAGAATAAAAATGTGATAGGTCTGTGCTGGCGACTAATAAACTATTGCAGCTAGCCAATACTTTAGCAAGCGCGGTTCCCAAAGCTTTGGTAACATCTGCCATAGGATCACGCACCATAACCGGCAATAACTTATACCCGGGTTCCAACGTGCGCTGCAGGAATGGCAGTTCAATTTCCAGAGAATGCTCGGGATCATTTTTAACCGCCGTGATTCCATAACCCAAATCGTCTTTGACTAAGCCATCCAAGCGGTTGACCAATCCACGATCGATTTCGATTGAACCCAATGGGGTTAGGTACGCTTCATGGTCAGCAGTCAGAATCGAGTAGGCTGACGGATGGTGCATAGGTGAAACTACTGCGACAATCTCAGGCTGCAATCCGCGCAGCAGGGAAAAAGCATACCCGGCAACAAGTCCAGAATATCGGTGCCCGGCATGCGGAACAATAATGCCCAGGATTTCGCCATTGATATCACTCTCTCCTGCAGCAGTGATATAGCCATCAATACTTTGGGCCAATTTCCCAGGATCAGACGAATACCATTGCCCGGCAATCGGGGAAGGACGCAAGTCAGTCGCTGCTGCCATGGCTTAACTCCTTTCATTATAAATGGCAATTCGCTCTGTTGCCTTGATTCTAGCACAATCTGACGCCAACCAAGCCGCCATAACCACTCTCTCTGTGCTTATCCGAAACCACAAACGCACACGACCCGCATCGCACGAAACAAGCAACGGAGGGCATGGGTACAACCGCACGAATTTTTTGATTTACGGTATGGGGAGAGGTGAGGAGGCTCACTTCAGATTACTACCTGTGGAATTATGTTATACTAACACAATTCAAAAACTACATAATAGCGTTGAAGAGGAATAGTAAACACAGAGACGGTGGCCCAGAGAGCGGTGCTGAGCTGAAAATCCCGCCCGCACGACTGTGCTGAATGGACCTTGGAGCTGCAAGGCGAACTTCTTCTGTGGTCTTTCATATGAAAGGCAGATTGAATAATAGCCTGTGCCGGAGTGCCACCGTTATCTTGGTAAAGGGTATAACCATTTTGGAAACCGAGTACAGCCAAGATGCCGTACCCCAATCGAGTGAAACTGGCTCATCACCCCGTCGTATCACCAACGGGGTTCAATTTTTAAATAGACAGTTGTACGTTGGTGGAACCATCCAATATCGATACCATGGCTAGGAGGCAAAACATGATGCTATCAATCGTAATCGAATACTGCGCAGTATGACATTATACAAATCGCGCTGTTAGTTTAACAGCAGACATTTTTGCAGAGTTTGAGGCGCAAATAGAATCATTGACTTTAGTCCCTTCTGATAGTGGACGATTCGAAGTGACGGTGAACGGGGATCTGATCTACTCAAAGCTGCAAACCGCCCGGCACATCCAGCCGGGTGAGGTGAACGAATTAATCAGGAATATGAATTAGGAAACCATATGAGCACAAGGAAAGATATCCAATCAGAGCAAATATTTAACCAAAGCAGCTCAAAGAAAGGCCGTGTCTTCTCCGGAGCACGTCCAACTGGGCGACAACACTTGGGGAATTACCTCGGTGCGATCAAGAATTACGTAACTCTACAAGAAGAGTATGACTGCGTCTACTGCATCGTCGACCTGCACGCATTGACCACCGTTGAAACGACAGAGAGTTTGCGTATAACCACATATGAAATGGCACTTGACTGGCTGGCTGCCGGGATTCGACCGGCTGAATCGATCATGTTTATCCAATCGCACGTGCCCCAGGTAGCTGAACTGCACTTATTCCTTTCCATGGTCACGCCGCTTGGAAAGCTTACCGTTATGCCTACTTTCAAAGAGAAAGTGCGCCAACAACCCCATAATATCAATTACGGCTTAGTAGGTTATCCGGTCTTGATGGCAGCCGATATCCTATTATACAAAGCCAATGTGGTGCCCGTAGGTGTTGACCAAGCCCCCCACCTGGAATTCTCACGCGAAATTGTCAGGTCATTCAATTATCGCTATAACACGGGTGTGCTGATCGAGCCGCAGATGATAGCAACTGAGTTCCCGAAAGTACTCGGAATTGACGGTGTCCAAAAAATGAGCAAAAGCCTCGATAACCATATTGAAATCGCGGCGAGTCCAGAAGAGACCCAAGAACGGGTTATGAAGATGGTCACAGACCCTCAGCGTATTCGCCGAGACGATCCCGGCGATCCTGATGTGTGTAACGTCTTTTCGCTCCATAAAGTGTTCTCAACACCAGAGGAGGTCGAGTCGATTAACCGCGAGTGCCGCAGCGCAGGTATCGGGTGTGTTCAGTGCAAACAAATGCTCGCCAAAAATCTAAACACACATTTGGAGCCTTTCCGAGAAAAGCGCACCCAATTGGATCGCCACCCGGATGATGTTTGGGACATCCTGTTCGATGGTCAGAAGCGCGCCACTGCTATTGCTGCCCAGACCATCAGCGAGGTAAAGGATGCCATCGGATTGCCCTGAGAAAGGTGTGCGATTCACCAGGACAATCGATAATATATGGTTCACTAGGTAATAGGATGAGATTGGTTATACAGCGGGTCTCTGAAGCGAGTGTCAGCGTCGCTAGCCAAAAAGTTGCCCAAATCGGATTAGGTCTGGTAATCTTAGTTGGCGTTGGACCACAGGATAGCCAAGAGCAAGCCGCTTACCTGGCAGAAAAAACCGCCCATCTGCGTATATTTGAAGATGAAGCCGGGAAAATGAACCGCTCACTTATCGATATAAGCGGTGAAGCAATTGTTGTTTCCCAGTTCACCTTGTTCGCGGATACTCGCAAAGGCCGGCGCCCATCTTTTACGTCCGCAGCGCTGCCCGAAGTTGCCAGCCCTTTAGTGGACCATTTCGTCGAATTACTACACCAAAAAGGCATCCCCACTCAGACAGGTGTATTTGGTGAACATATGCAAGTTGCGTTAGTCAATGATGGACCGGTTACAATTTGGATCGAGCGCGATTAGTGGCTTTGCACAACAGATTTATGCCACCAAGTTGACCCCCAGAGCGCAGCGTCGATCTGGACGGCTTTCGCGCCTGCCGCGAGCATTGCATCGGCATCACCCCTGGTATAGACACCTCCCGCTCCGATGATTTGAGCACCAAGTGCAGCAATTCGCCTGACGGTAGACAATGCCATAGGGAGCAGCGCGCGCCCGTAAAGGCGGCCTTGAAGCAGCTCCCCTTTCGGGCCAGGGAGCACGCCCCGGGGTGGGCTCAAACTAACTGAAGACAATTCTACTGCCTCTAAGACTTGTATAAGCTCTTCTGCTCCTTCCCAAGGTACTCGCACGAGCACTGGGAGTTCGCCTTGCGCCGCTAGAACCAGCTCTTTGGCATGGGATAGCTGCACATCAGGGGGCAAACCAATTTCGATCCCAGCGACACCTTCTAAGGATTCTAATTGTTCAACCATACGGGCAGTCCGGAAAGCATCTTCGGCTAGAATGTGAACGATGACGGGTAATGGGGATTCTGCCCATTGTCTAACATACTGCCGTAGAACCGAGTTAAACCCCGGATTCGGAAAGCCGGTATGCAGCAAAAATCCGCCCGGGTAATACTGAACACGAGGAGCGTTGGCAGGGCTGCGTTTTACCCAACTGACCGGGTTGGTGACAAACGCCCCAAACTGACTGTAGTCAATTGGCGACCTTAAATCTGGTGCATATCCCAAGCTTCCCGCCGCGATCATTATGGGTGTGCTCAATTCAAGCTCATATTTCATCATAGTGGGATCCGGTTAAATCTTACCCGAATTCGGTCAATGAGGGGTGATCACGACCCAAGGCTCTAAAAAAGCCGCCAGTTCAGCTCGGCGATTTCGATCAGGATCGAATTCCGATACATGCAGACTTTCCACGGGCATAATCACTTCCGGAACTGTCATTTGCCTTCCAGCTTCACGCGAAGAACGGCGCACAAACAATGCATGTTGCGTGCGATGGCATAATGCGGCTTCGATTTTAGCGCTGAGTGTCGCCGTCACATCAAGAATGAAATCGGCTGGGTCATCCTCATTTGCCAGCCGAGGGCGTGGGTGTCCCGGAAACATGGCGGATACTGTGAGTAAATCCGGTCGCCTCCCGTCAAGGGTAGCTAGCGCCGCTTTTGCAGCTTGATGCGAAATCACATGTGCTGGATGCCCATACTCACCATTGGATCCATGGGTAACCACAACATCAGCGGAGACGCGCTTAATGTGGTCACTAATCTTGCTCGAGAGTGCAGAAACATCTTCTGTGTAAGGATAAAGCTCTTCATCTGGGCCAACACGTGGGTCGATATAGTCCAAAACAGTTAGGCTTTCCCCCCCCAATACCTGCACCGCACAATTGAGTTCGCGTGTCCGCACTTCCCCCAAATCGTCTAACGTACATAATGGGGGTTCACCAACTTCTCCGCCCTCGCCACGCGTGGCACAAAGATAGTGTGTATGCGCGCCATTCCGGGCTAGCAGTGCTAGAGTTCCACCAGCCAACATCGTTTCGTCATCAGGATGTGCAAAGAAAGCTATGATGTTCAACTTACAGCTCCAGATCCGTTAAGTTGAAAACGGGGCCATCCTTGCACACCAATTTCCAACCGTTTCGTGCTTTCACTGCACAAGCGCCACAATCAGCGATGGCTCCACAGGGCATGTCAGTTGTAAGCAGCACCTGCGTTTCACAGGTCAGCCCAGATAGTGAGTGTACTCCAATAAGATTCCTGAGATCAGGAAGCATCTGTACTGGTAAATCAACAAGGGTCATGTCAGCCCATGAATGGAATTCTGAAAACGCAGCTAGCGGGTGCACCTCAATCTCGAAGGGTAAGGATGTAAGTCTTAAGTCAGTAAATAATGCCTTGGCGACATCACTTTCTTTGAGCAGCTCCAGAATCACAAGTAAGCGTGAGGGCGTGCTTCCCATGGCCAATAATGCCAGGTTACAGATATTAACGGGGGGCTTAAACCCTCTACCCAGTGGACCTCGCATGACCAAAGATGTGCCCGGATGCCAGCTCTCTGGCACGGGCGGAGCCGACAGGAATCCATTGGAGGTTCTGCGCAGCGGAAAAAGCGGGCTCATCAGCATCTGCAAGTCATCTATCGATTTGTGGGCTAAAACATACTGCCCGGGTGCTGGAATCAGGCTTGCCGGGCAGGATATCAAAGCACATAACTGACCTGAGACATCTAGTTCGACTCCGTGAATGGCACCCTCACCGACCTGCATGTCAGCATGGTATCACGGATTAATTGATGCGACAACAGCCATAACGCCCTCCCAAAATAGCACTGAAAAATGACGTCATACGGTATAATCCTGTCGCTGGTATTGCTCAGGAGGCTAAAATGAATTTCGTAGATGTACTTCGTGGAATTACTGCCGTCATGTGGCTGGCCGTAATTGGACTATTAATTCTTGTTGTGGTAAGGGCATCGCGGGGGAAAAAAGTGCGTGGAATGAGCATCGGGATACTCGTCATCGCAATCGCGGCGGTACTGCTAACCACAATAACTGCTGGTTTGGTGTTTATTCAACCAGAAGAACGCGGTGTGGTGATCTCTGCACTGGAACCGAATGGGTATCGAGAAGAAGCTTTGCAGCCAGGCTTGAACTGGATCATCCCATACTTCGAGAGGGTAGAACTCTATGATATTTCCCGCCAAACATACACAATGTCCATTGCACCCTTAGAAGGACAGATGCAAGGCGATGATTCAGTTGCGGCGCGCACATCCGATGGTCAAGAGATTATCCTGGACGCATCTGTAATCTACGCTATCGATCCAGATCAAGTCGTCCCCCTGCATATTATCTGGCAGAAGCGTTTTACCGAAGAACTCGTGCGGCCTGTATCCCGAGGTATCATGCGAGACGCTGTTTCGCAATATGGCGTTTCCGAGGTATACAGCTCAAAGCGCAATGAAATGACCCAAGGGATCAAAGATGAACTGACCATCAAATTTGATGAAAACGGGCTGACTTTAGTAGATTTTGTTCTGCGCAATATCACTTTCTCACCCGAATATGCTGCCTCGGTAGAGCAAAAGCAGATCGCCGAGCAGGAAGCCCAGCAAGCGCGTTTCGTCGTCGAACAACGCAAACAAGAAGCCGAGCAAGCTCGCCAAGTAGCGGAAGGTAGAGCCGATGCCGTCGTGATCGATGCATCAGGTCTGGCAAAAGCACGGATTATCGAAGCCGAAGCAGAGGCTGAAGCGCTGAATGTCATCGCCATTGCGCTGAACGCAAGCTCTGACCTGTTGACATACCAATATATCAGCAAGCTGTCACCCAGTATTCAAACAATGTTACTGCCAAGCGGCAACCCCTTATACTTACCAGTTCCGAATCTAACAGCTCCTGCACAGACCGCTCCTTTGCTCCCAGCACCCACTCAACCCCCTGAGCCCACACCAACGGAATAGGTGATAGCAGGCAGCTGGTATAAAGAGTTAGAACAAGAACAGGATGACATTGCAGCAACCATTTAAGCGCCATGGATAGAGCAAAACCATCCGGAAAACTAATACGCTTAACCAGCCTCTCAAACTGTGCCGGTTGAGCATCGAAATTAAGCGCTGAGTCGCTGGCGCAGGTGCTGCGCCCAATCGCGGAGGTCTTCGATCCACAGGACTATCCGGACTTGTTGATCGGTTTGAGTGATGCGGATGATGCAGCGGTTTGGAAGCTTTCAGATGACCAAGCCCTGGTCGTATCCACCGATTTTTTCACACCGGTCGTCGATGACCCCTATGATTATGGGTCTATTGCTGCCGCCAATGCCTTATCCGATGTTTATGCAATGGGCGGACAGCCATTCTTGGCTCTAAACGTTGCAGCATTGCCTCCCGATCTGCCAACCGAGATGCTCAGCGAGATATTACGGGGCGGTGCTGAAAAGGCACACGAGGCTGGAGTTGTGATTGCTGGAGGTCACACCATTCAAGATGCGGAGCCTAAATACGGTCTAATTGTCCTGGGATTTGTCAACCCCACAGTCATGATCACAAAGAAAGGGGCTAAACCAGGCGATAAGCTCGTACTTAGCAAACCCATAGGGTTCGGAGTGACAACCACAGCTCTAAAACAAGGCAAGGCTAGTGATGAAGATGTCGCCGAAGTTGTGCGATGGATGAAAGTGTTGAACAAAACCGCTTCCGAATTGGCAAAGTCACACGGTGTGCGGAGCGGGACCGATATCACTGGCTTCAGCCTTCTGGGTCACGCTTGGGAAATAGCTGAAGCATCAAGCGTAGGTTTACGGATAAACTTCAGCCAGGTCCCTTTTACCCAAGGATCAAAGGAATACGCCAGCCAGTATCTCTTCCCGGGTGGCTCGTCTGATAATCGACTGTTTTACGGGAAACACGTCCGCTTCGACACTCTACTCGATGAATCCGCACAGTTATCTTTATTCGATTCCCAGACCAGCGGTGGTCTGCTTTTATCAGTCCCAGCCGAAAATATGGATGGGCTTCTTAAGCATGCCGTACGAGAAAAACAACCGCTCTGGGTTATCGGTGAAGTCATTCCAGGCGATCATATTGAAGTGGTGCTTGTTTGATGAGGATGTAAATCTTCTTACAGCGATCTAATACGACCAAACAAATCGCCATGATATAATCACGGCGATTTGAGTAAATTAGACGTTCAAGACCAAATAACAAAGCTTGACGAAGGGAGCAACAATAAAATGTTAATCAGCAAAGCATTAGAACAGGCTATCAATAATCAAATCGGACAGGAGTTTGGCGCAAGCTTACAGTATGTGAACATCGCAACGTATTTCGACTCCGACAGCCTGCCGAATCTCGCGGCTTTCTTTTATCGACAAGCCGAGGAAGAGAATATGCATGCAATGAAATTTGTACATTATCTGGTAGATGCTGGTGCTGAGGTTCGTATTCCTGCTGTCGACCAGCCCAAACACGTGTTTTCTTCGGCCGTTGAAGCTGGCGAAGCAGCACTGGCCTGGGAAACAGAAGTCACCAACCAGATTTACGGGTTAATGGATCAGGCGATTAAAGACAATGATCACATTGCGCAGGATTTCTTGCGCTGGTTCGTCACTGAACAGCTGGAAGAGATATCCACCATGGAAACCTTAATCAGCATCCTAAAGCGGTCTAAAGATAATATGCTCTTCGCGGATGATTACCTGAATCGCAATCCAATTGTCGGCGCAGGTGGCAACGGCACAGCAGCATGATCGCAAGTATTAATTTATATAACAATATAAGTTTAAGGGCGCCTCAACAATCGAGGCGCCCTTTATAATTCTCACTCAGCTAGCCTAAACATCGACAATATGTATGATCTCCGGGAAAAATTGACGGACAGTTCCTTCAACCCAGCCATGCAGAGTATTCTGGGATAATGGACATCCAAGGCACGCACCCCCCAAGTGCACTTTTAACGTGTCCCCCTCCAATGCAACCATCTCTACGGATCCCCCGTGATATTGCTCAATGTAAGCACTTAACTGCTCCAATAAAGCCTGCAGCCGCTCCTCCGAATCAACATCTAGAGTAGGGTTCGCTTGGTTCATTATTAAATCTCCTTGACGCGTACCGAGCCATTCAGAAAGCCTTGTTTCAACAAATCGACTATATGTTCATGTGTCTCATTAAGCCTATCTGCAATTACTTCGGCTAACCGTTCAAGGATAAGTATACCAGTATCTGGGTTCTCGTTGTACAAGCTGCGCAAGTCCCGTCCGCTTGCGCGCAACATTTGTGTATACCCGGTGCAGACTGCAGCTGAAGTATAGCGCGGATTTCCAAGAGCCGTCGACCACCCTACAATTCCTCCGGCTTTAATCCGCGCCACCGGAATCTCTGCACCATCTTCTGGTTTATAACGGACAACCACTTCTCCGACAATAATTAGGTAAAGGTGCTCAGCGGGATCACCCTGTTCAAATATAACTGTGTCGGCATAACAATCACAGGGGATGAAGATTTGCTGAAGTAATGCCAACTGTTCCGGCGTAAAGTCAGCAAAAAAAGGCAGCTGTTCGTAGTAATCACTAAGCATAATAAACTCCCCTTTTTGGGGTATATAGAATGTAACCATTGCCAGTGATTTTTTATAGTGGCAAATATCCTCAATGGAATGATAAACATCACCTGCCCAAGGACATTTGTCGCAGCAAACTAGTGTTCCGCCAAATGTGATCAATAAGAATAGATCGTGGACGGAACACTTTTAACTTTGTCGATGATGTATTAACCTGGGTATCGAATGAAACCTTCACCCTTGACAAAGCACTAGCGATCCCTAATCAGATGGTTTGAATGAACTCAACGAACCCAGCGGCAATGCTTGATGGAATCCCTGCAGCTCATTCTTACCAGGCTGAACGCCAGAACCCTCGCAAGAATGAGCGAGGGTTCTGGCGTTCAGCTTTCTTTCTGATAAAGTAATGTGCTAAATGGGCTGCCTGTTAACTTAGAGCATTTACTGATTAAACCTCTACCTGGCTCTCCTCTTTGACGAGCTCTTCCGCCTCTACTTTCGTGAATGCTAACTGGTCTCCTTCAGGGTCAACATCAACCAGGATAGAATCGCCTGCCGAAAACTCACCGCTCAGTAAGCTGATTGACAGTGGGCTTTCTAAATGCTTCTGAATCGCCCGGTGCAAAGGACGCGCACCAAAATCAGGATCATAACCAATCTCAGCCAACCAATCGCGCGCCTCCGGCGACAACGTCACACTCAAATTGTGATCACTTAACTGTTCCTGGACTTTATTCATTTGTAAATCAACGATATCACGCATTTGATCACGCGACAGCGGTGAAAAGGTGATAATTTCATCAATGCGGTTCAGGAATTCTGGACGGAATGTGCTCTTCAATGCTTTTTCGATCTTCTCATGTGACGCACGTATCTCTTCATCGCTGATGTTGGGTAAAAATCCAAGTGTGCCCGCCTTCTTGATAAACTCTGTTCCCAAATTACTGGTCATGATTAAGACAACATTCCGGAAATCGACAATACGACCTTGCCCATCTGTTAAACGTCCATCGTCCAGGATCTGTAGCAGTGCATTCCAGACCTCTGGATGGGCCTTCTCGATCTCATCGAACAAGATCACCCGATAAGGGCGGCGCCGGACGGCTTCTGTGAGCTGCCCACCCTCTTCATAGCCAACATAGCCAGGCGGAGCACCGAAAAGACGAGATACCGTATGCTGCTCGTGGTACTCGCTCATATCGATTCGCACTAAAGCATCCTGGTCGTCAAACATGAACTCTGCTAAAGCCTTGGCTAGCTCAGTTTTGCCAACGCCCGATGGACCAATAAAGATGAAAGAACCGATTGGGCGTCGAGGATTTTTCAGCCCCGATCGAGCGCGCCGGATCGCATCCGAGATTGCTAGGATCGCCTCATCTTGCCCGACAATGTTCTCGTGCAGACGAACTTCCATACTGAGCAGCTTTTCAGATTCTGTCTCCATCATCTGTGAAACAGGTATACCTGTCCATTGGGCAACAACCTCGGCTATGTCATTGACATCAACAACCTCGTCTAATTCGTGTTCTTGCTCCCATATATCGCGGCTACTGTTAAATTGCTCTTCTACCTTTAATCGTTCTGTTTTTTTATCCGCAGCCCGCTCATAATCGCGCTCCAAGCCCGCCTGTTCCTCTTCAGCTGCCAAGCGTTCAATGTCGCTCTTGAGTGCTTTTAATTCTGGCGGCAGGGAATACAGTGCAACCCGGAGTTTGGCAGCGGCCTCATCCATCAGGTCAATTGCTTTATCAGGCAGGTGGCGATCCGTTACGTAGCGAGAGGAAAGCTTGGCAGCTGCAACTAGGGCTTCATCTGAGAAGCTCACCTTGTGATGGGCTTCGTAGCGGTCGCGCAATCCACCTAACATCTCGATCGTGTCATCGACACTGGGTTCTTCGACATAGACTGGTGCGAAGCGGCGTTCTAGTGCCGCATCTTTCTCGATGTGCTTATGGTATTCATCGAGGGTTGTTGCACCGATACACTGCAACTCACCGCGTGACAGGGCAGGTTTTAACATATTCGAGGCATCCATGGCACCCTGGGCAGCACCAGCACCAACAACTGTGTGCAGCTCATCGATGAACAGGATTATCTCCCCTTCTGAGCGCTGGACCTCTTCAATTGAAGCTTTCAGCCGTTCCTCAAATTCGCCGCGAAAACGTGATCCGGCGATCATCGCACCTAAATCCAGCGCGATGACTTTCTTACCCATCAGTATTTCAGGTACATCGTTAGTCGCAATTTTCTGCGCTAAGCCTTCGACGATTGCGGTTTTACCAACACCCGCTTCACCTATCAGAACCGGGTTGTTTTTAGTCCGCCTCGATAACAGCTGGATCACCCGCAGAATCTCACCATCACGCCCGATCACCGGATCCAACTTGCCTTCACGTGCCTGTTGAGCCAGATCGCGAGAATATTTTTCTAACGTTTTATAGCGGGTTTCTGCCTGGGGATCGGTTACACGCTGTCCGCCGCGCAGGTTTTGAATAGCTTCGTAGACACGCTCGCGAGTAACCCCAGCACCTTCTAATAACCGGGCAGCCGGCGTGCTGCGTTCATTTAGGATTGCCAGGAATATGTGCTCAGTCGATATATATTCATCTTTAAGACGGTTGGCTTCTTCGTTTGCCAAGTCAATAATTCGCTTGACACGCGGGGTGATGAAGATCTGCCCTGCGCCACCACCGAATATATTTGCCTTGGGGCTGGTACGTAATATGTAATCCAGGCGCTCAGATAAGGAATCTGCATCGACATTCAACTGCTCTAGGATTTGGGGGACAACGCCTTGGGGCTGTTCAATTAATGCAAGCAAGATATGTTCAGTGTCGATCTGGTTATGACCATATCGCTGAATAATCTCCGCTGCACGCTGAGCAGCTTCTTGTGCCCGCTCGGTGAAACGATCAAATCGCATCATGATAATTTTTCCTTCTTTCGCCGACAAGCTTTCCTGGGGCGAATTGATGCCAGGTTTATCTAGATATGAGAGAAAATCGGCCTGATGTTTATCGCTCGCAAGCCATTACAATCAAATTGGCTGATTTTTTGAACATATAGCATGAGAAATTATAACATTCTAAGCATAATGGTAGTGCTTGCAGCGTATAAGATATGTATATGAATCAGATCTAACCCTACAAAAGTGGTGCCAAATGCGGGGGAATCATACTTAAATGGCTGATATCGAATACCAGACTTGGAACATTCCATCAAATCTAGACGTCTACTTGGTGTATGATAGATGCGCGAGCAGATCCAATTATGTTATAGCTTTTTAAATCGGAGGCTATCCATGAAGCCCATGAACAATCACAATTTCTACCCGTTGGAGGAAAATATGCAGAAAAAATTTTCACTAATCTTAATCTTGATAATAAGCACACTTTTCATCTCGGCATGTAGTCCGCAAGTCCAGTCCGCTCAAGTCGCGCAAGTGAGCGGAAGCGACAAACGCACATTGAGCGTAAATGGTACGGGAAGGGTCTTCTTATCCCCAGACATGGGTTATATTGCCATCGGCGTCCGTTCTGAAAACGAGGATGCTGCTGAAGCCGTGGCTGATAATAATGCACAATCGCAAAGAGTTGCTTCAGCACTTGATGGTTATAATATCCCGCCAGTAGATATCCAAACTCAAAATTTCAGCATCTATCCCCAGCAGCAGTACAATTTTGATGGTGAACCGACCAGCACAACCTACGTCGTCGATAATACCGTCTTCGTCACTATCCGGGACCTCGATCAGATCGGTGAGATTCTAAATGCAGTCATCAACGCTGGAGCCAACTCAATCAACAACATACAATTCGACATCGCTGACAAAGAAACTGCGGTGACTGAAGCTAGACAAGTAGCGATTGACGATGCGGAAAGCCAAGCGCTTGCTCTAGCCGAGGCTGCTGGTGTGACACTTGGAGAGATCCAAAATATCAACTCGTTTAGCCCAGGATATCCGGTGCCATTCATGGATGGGCGCGGTGGCGGCATGATGGCGGTTAAATCAGCTGTACCGGTCTCCCCCGGGCAAATGACGATCACTGCTGAAGTAAATGTAGTCTATGTAATTAACTAAGAGCTACAAGCTTTAATAGATAAGCTAATCCGAAAATAACCAAATACTGTCTCTTGTCTTCGATTGCTAAACCCAATAAGTTTGCGCAAACGAAACTGGCAATCAGGAGAACCCTGGAATTATTACCAGGGTTCTTATTTGTATCAACCTGCATTCATCACATAAACGAAAACTTGTTCGATATTCAGTATAGTAATGAAGTAAAGTGCTGCAGGTGATCCATGGTATAACTATCTTTCGTGAGCGAAAGTTTTGTTTTTTACCCTGAGCGCCGGATTGGATTCATATTTAACCTAATCGCTGCCAGTATATTACTGGTGATTGCCGGCTGGGGGATATGGCAAGCATTTCAGGCGCAAGTGGGATTTGACTTCATTCTTTACGCGCTGGTAGCCTTGATCGCACTGCTGCTATTTTCGTACGTGCTGTATAGATTCTTGGCATTACGTGCTGCAAGATATGTCATTGAGCGCGATGGGATTCATCTTTTATGGGGAATAAGAAGCGAAGAAATACCCATGGATGAAGTGTTATGGATCCGCCGCGCACATGAATTAGCCGTCCCGCCATTGACACCTATCTTTAGGTTGCCTGGAACGATAATTGGTACTCGCCACAACATTAATATTGGAATTATTGAATACTTCGCCACAAGTACCTCAAATTTAGTTGTCATCGCAATTGAGGGAAAAGCGTATGCAGTTTCACCAGTAGAGGCTGATGAATTTGTGCTGACCTTTAAACGCCTGATGGAATTGGGTTCGTTATCTCCCATCGCACCGCGTTCCGTGTACCCAACTTTCCTTATCGCCCGAGTTTGGGCTGAACCATATGCCCGGTACCTACTTCTTACCGGATTTATCCTGAATATACTCTTGCTCGTGTGTGTCAGTTTACTAGCACCATCCTATGATGAGATCCAGCTTGGTTTCGCAACATCTGGGGAACCCGTTCCATCTATCCGGCTTTTGCTTCTTCCTATTATCAGCTCCTTCCTATTCGCCTTAGACGGATTCATCGGATTATTTTTCTTTCGGCGTGATATCGTTGCCGAAGGGTCATCGCCGAGAAGTAACAGCTCACTCTTGGAAGCAGCACCCACATCAGAATATCAAGATCCATTGACCAGTTTCATCGAAATCGAGCAGCCAACCGAAAGCCCATCACAAAAGTCTCCACAACATGAAGCACTACTTGTTCCGAACATGGTGATTGCAAACATACTATGGTCGAGCAGCCTGCTGACAACAATATTGTTTGGCCTGGCGATATTCTTTATCCTGAACACCGGAAGGTGATTTATCCCCAGAAAACAACGGTTTTTCCACAGATTTCTCATAGTTATCAACAACCTATCCTACTTGTAGATCGTATGCAACTGATTTCGGGATTTTTGTTTGGGACTTTAATTGCCCTGCTGGCATGGCGCACAAATGCACTTAGCGCAAGCGGTGCGCTTGCAGCAGCTCTCACTGGTGGAATAATTTTTGGTCTGGGTGGTTTAACCTGGGCAGCAATTTTACTCACATTCTTTATTTCATCAAGCATGCTCTCCCGTATGTACTCAAAAAGAAAAACCTCGCTTTATGAGAAATTCGCAAAAGGACATCAACGCGATTGGGGTCAGGTTTTGGCCAATGGTGGTTTAGGCACCCTGCTGGTCCTGATCACTTACCTGTTTCCAGAACAAAACTGGCCTTGGATAGCATACATTGGTGCGATTGCTGCAGTAAATGCCGACACTTGGGCAACGGAATTAGGCATTTTGAATCCTGGAAAGCCCAGGATAATCACGAGCGGCAAACTCGTAGAAAAGGGCAGCTCTGGGGGAATCAGTTTGTACGGCTACTTTGCTGCGTTTGGAGGTTCTGCGCTCATCGGACTCGTGGCAGTCCTTATTCAATACGAACAATCCCCCATACAGGTGTTAATATTCATCATAATCGGTGGATTGTTAGGTTCTACAGCTGATTCGATTATCGGGGCCACAATCCAGGCTATTTACTTCTGTCCAAACTGTGACAAAGAAACCGAACGCCACCCTCTGCATACATGTGGAACAGAGGCAGTACACTACCGTGGGTGGCGGTGGTTGAATAATGATTGGGTAAATTTCATATGTTCACTGGTTGGAGGGTTATCGACCTTAGTTTTGTATACACTACTCCTCAAATAAACTGAGTAAATCACCAATAGTTTTGATAACAAGGCAAGTCACATCCGGAAAAATCGCTTCTGGATCTAACAACACTGGGATCAACCCGGCTTTCTCCGCGCCGACCACATCGGCATAATAATTATCCCCAATATAAAGTGTACTCTTCGGAACAGTCCCAAGTCTTTCCAAGCCAGACAAGAAAATCTCGGCATCAGGTTTCCAGGAATTGACCTCACCCGCAACTAGCACAAAATCAAAATAATCCAGCAGATCCAAGTCTGCCAATTCGAGCGTACATGATTCTCGGCGGTTTGACAGCACTGCTAAAGCATAGCCTCTGCCCTTCAATTCAATAAGTGTTTCATGGACATCCGGGGCAACCCAATCCCTCGGTAAATAATTTTCGCGGATGTATTCGTAGACCGGTCGCGCAAATTGATCAGCTTCGAAGGTGCTGCACCCATAGGCAATCAGGTTCAGCCGGGCGTGATTGATCCAGAATAAATCATCATGCCCCTTGAAGTCATCCATATCTGCCAATAATTCGGGGGATTGAGCCCAGTAATAATGCAACCAGCGTTGAGAGTTCTTGCGTTTTTCGCTGTTGTTCGCTAAATCAAACAACTCACCTGCTTTGAAGAACACCTCATTAAAGGTAGGGTTATTATGGCGTAAAGTTCCGTCTAAGTCAAAAATAATGCCCGTAATCTTATTATCGGAAAGCAACATTTCCTCCCACGGACTATATTTACTGATCGAATCCACAACAGCCGTTTGCTTTTCGATCCAAATTCAGGTAAACATTCAAACTCCAGACAGGTGGAGCATGTTCTTAACAGTTGTTAACTAACCCCCAATCTCACTCATTGCCCGGTTCATTGGGATGATCCCTTCCGCTAAGCCATGTCCCCAGGGTTTATTCCAGAGTGCGTTGATGATCAGGTCCCTCAATTCGGATTGTGAAGCCCCTGCACGCAGCGGTGTAAGCAAGTCCACTTCGCCTTCTCGTAAAAGGCACAATCTCAGGCGGCCATCAGCAGTTAAGCGGGCGCGTGTACAAGACACACAGAATGGTTCGGTGACGGAAGAAATAAAACCAACGTCTCCATGGGCGTTGCGGAGCTTGTAGAGCCGTGCTTCGCCATCCAGATGTCCCCCATTGACCATTTCCAACGAGCCAAGCTCAGCTTCAATCTGGTTTATGATCTCCTGCTCGGTCACTGCCTGCATGATTTGGAAATCTGTTGCCCCAGCAAAGGGCATCATTTCAATAAAACGAACCTGCCAGTTTTGTTCTATTGTCAACCGTGCCAGGTCGATCACATCGGATTGGTTGTACCCCCGGACAACAACGGCGTTTAGTTTGATCGGCAGGAGTCCGGCTTCTTCCGCGGCCCATATCCCTCGCCAAACATCCTCGAGCGAACCCCTCCGGGTGAGGCGCTTGAACTTTTCCGGGTTGAGGGTATCAATACTGATGTTTACTCGCTGGAGTCCAGCTTGCGCTAAAGGCCCGGCGAGTTTCGTCAGTATGATGCCATTGGTCGTCATGGACAAAGAGCGGATACCCTTTGTATGTGCTATTTCTCGAACAAGATCGACAATGTTCGCTCGCACGGTCGGTTCTCCACCGGTTAAGCGGAATTTGACAAACCCAAGGTTTGCAAACAATCTTACAAGCGCGAGAACTTCATCATCCTGCATCAGCTCTGCATTCGGCCGAAAAATCATCGCTTCTGGCATGCAGTAAACACACCTCAAGTTGCAGTGATCTGTGAGGCTGATACGTAAGTAATTCAGGTTACGCCCAAATCGATCTAAAGCCATCGTATTTTAACCATAAATTCCAATAAATTTGACCTTCATTATACCGTATAGAGAAGAGAGTGGAAGAAATTCCACAATGCTGTTTCATGTAATTTGAACCACCTGTCCACCAGTCATCGGCACGAGGCTATTCGAACGGAGTTTAAAAACAGCATTCGGTGTACCCGCAGCAGCCCAAATTTCCTCATACTGCAGCAAGTCTTGATCGATAAATGTCGTGATGTGCCTGATATGGCCAACAGGTGGTACACCTCCTATAGCGAAACCAGTCTGCTGGCGGACAAATTCCGCATTAGCTTTACCCAGCGGCTCAGCAATCAAAGCCTCGATCCGTTCTTCTTTTACCCGATTTTCCCCGCTAGCAACCACGAGTATGGGAGTACCGCTGCCGGTGGTTTTAAACACTAACGATTTCACAATTTGTCCGACCTGACAACCAATTGCATCTGCCGCTTCGATCGCAGTCCGCGCCGAAACTGGCAGTTCCACCACTTCATAAGAGTATCCCAGCTGGTGCAATACCTGCTGCACCCTTTGAGCGCTTGGACTTAATTCAACTGGCATTTTTACCCCTTCAAGATCCTAACCGATATTCCTATCATAATTTCCATTAATAACTAGATGACAAAAAACCCATATGCTGGTGACCGATTCATCGCAAGGAATTCTAACATATAGCATCACTTTGATTCAAACTACCCCATTCCACGAGCCTATATTCCCCATAGAAGTATGAAAGTAAACTCAGGCTGTAATGAAAATTTGACACACTGCTGATGTGCCTCTATAATCATTTTATATTCAATTCCATATCGTGAAATATCGCACGATCTCTGAGGTAAAAGGAGCATTTTTACCGATACTGCGCTAACATTGATGCCTTGTAGGCTCTATTGATATATCTCCATATTTCGGCGATATGATATCCCTTATCAATGTGGATTAGCTTGTATGCAGGTCCACGGACGCACACCACTGAATATTCAACAAGCGACTACGCCACGCGGCGCTGTGTATATTATCCCTGAGCGCTGTAAGGGATGCGAATTTTGTGTGCGGTTATGTCCCCAAAACGTATTGTTCATATCAGGAAAAACAAATAGTAAGGGTTACCATTTCCCAGATATTGCTCCGGGGAAAGATGAGGCCTGCGTGCACTGCGAGTTTTGCACGCTGGTATGCCCGGAATTCGCGATCTTCACGACTGCCTTGGAGGCTGCCAGCTGATGGTATCCCGAACGTGTCTTACTGGTAAGCACTTCATGAACGGCGATCATGCCTGTGCTGAGGGGGCAATCGCCGCCGGTTGCCGTTTTTTTGGTGGCTATCCAATTACTCCCTCGACTGAGATTGCAGAACGATTAGCCCGCCGCCTTCCTGAAGTTTCGGGAGTATTTATCCAGATGGAAGATGAGCTTGGCAGCATTGCTGCGATCCTAGGAGCTTCAGCAGCTGGAACACGCTCGATGACCGCAACTTCCGGACCTGGATTGAGCTTAATGATGGAGAACATAGGCTTGGGGGTCATGCTTGAATTACCATGTGTCATTGTAGATATCCAACGCGGCTCCCCTTCTACTGGGTTACCGACCATGCCCGGGCAATCTGATGTGATGCAAGCTCGTTGGGGCTCTCACGGCGACTACCAAATCATCGCATACTCACCCTGGTCACCTCAAGAAATGTTTGACCTAACCATCGAGGCTTTCAATGCAAGCGACCGCTACCGCGTGCCAGTATTGATATTAGCGGATGAAGTCGTCGGTCATATGGTTGAGCGGGTCGTGATCCCGGCGGAGGAACAACTCGAATGTTGGGAACGAAAACGCCCCACCCTACCCCCAGATAAGTGTAACGGGGGGTTCAGACCGTTCCAGATTGAGGATGATGATCTTGTACCTCCTATGGCTCATGCAGGGGAAGGCTATAAGATCCACTTCACCGGATTAACTCATGACGAGCGTGGCTACCCGGATATGACTGCCAAAACTCACCACGATCTTGTCAGCCGCTTGAGCGCAAAAATCAGACATAACGCTGAGCGAATCATCCGCACTGAAGACTACTACCTAGATGACGCGCAAATCGTCATCGTGTCCTATGGCTGCACTGCCCGATCTGCTCGCCGGGCAGTCAGCTTGGCACGCTCAGCGGGGATAAAGGTCGGCTTGATCAGGTTGATATCCATATGGCCTTTCCCAGAAGCGTATATCCATGAGATTTGCTCTTCTGCAGAGCATATCATCGTCGCAGAAATGAATTTAGGGCAGATTAGCCTGGAGGTTGAGCGGATTGCCAAGAAGCCGGTTGAAGGGGTTTTTCACGCCGGTGGAGCCATGATTACGCCACAAACCATCATGAACAAGGTCCAAGAGCTAGCAAGCTGATGCCAGTAATTCACACAGAGAGCCATCCCTTAGATGCCATTATCCGCCAAGACCGCATGCCGCATATTTGGTGTCCCGGCTGCGGTATCGGGATTGCGATGCGCTGCTACGCCCAGGCCATCTTGCAAGCCGATATCCCGATCGAAAATCAAGTTGTTGTTTCTGGGATCGGGTGCTCGGGGCGCGTTGCAGGTTATATGAATATCGATTCTTACCACACCACGCATGGGAGAGCCATTCCGTTTGCCACCGGTATGAAACTGGCAAATCCCGATCTGATGGTAACGGTGTTCAGTGGAGACGGTGACCTAATCTCCATCGGGGGCAATCACTTAATCCATGCTGCCCGGAGGAACATCGATATCAAGGTGATTTGTATAAACAATTTCAACTACGGAATGACGGGGGGGCAGGTTGGACCGACAACCCCACAAGGTGCTCGCGGTACCACTGCGCCATACGGCAATCCAGAGATGCCTTTTAACCTGCCATACTTGATGGCTGCTTGTGGCGCGAATTATCTCTCACGGTGGACTGTTTTACACGTTAGACAGGTTATGAAGGATATCCTTTACGCCTTCTCCAAACCCGGGTTCGCCTTTATCGAAGTCCTCGCCCCATGCCCGATCGGTTTTGGCAAGTCAAATAATATCCCCGATGGTTTAGAGGAGTTAGAACTCTACCGTCAGCGATGCCTGCTCATCCGAGATGGGGATGTACGCGCAGATGAGTTAGGCATTGATTTACGGGAGGACAATCCCATTTATATTGGCAAGTTTATCGATTGTGATCGCCCACCCTACCAACCGGTCCGTATTGGAGAATTACAATGAGGTACGAGATCCGCTGTGCAGGTTTTGGCGGTCAAGGGGTCGTTCTGGCAGGTTTCATCGTGGGCAAGGCAGCCGCTTTGTATGGTGGTCTAGAAGCGGTAATGACCCAATCGTATGGCCCGGAAGCGCGCGGCGGAGCATCATCCGCGAATGTCGTGATCTCTGATACAGCAATAGATTACCCATTTGTCCAAGCGCCGAACCTCCTGATTACGCTTTCGCAGGAAGCGTATACGAAATTCCGCCCCTCCACAGATGTGGATGCATTAATATTAATTGACCAGGATTTAGTACAGCCCACAGCAAACGACCCGGTATATTCCATTCCAGCTACAAGTATCGCCGAACAATTAGGCAAACGCATCGTCGCGAATATGGTCATGCTCGGTTATCTCACAACGGTATATGTAAATATCTCCATTGAGGCGATGGAAAAATCAATTAAAAACTCTGTCAAACCGAAAACGATCGAGTTAAATCTAGCTGCGTTTTCACAGGGGTATGAATATGGGCGGCAAGCTATTGCATCCAAGACATAAAGAAATAACATCATTCTATGCAGCCTCTATCTGATGAAAGCAGTGCAAATCCCGCAGTTTCGAACCCGTACATCCATAATGATTAGCGGAGCGAACAGTTTTAATGAGTGACACTGTAGTCGTAATTGGAGGCGGAATAGCAGGTATACAAGCATCGTTAGATCTTGCCGAAGCTGGGGCAAAGGTTGTTTTGATAGAGAAAGAAGCCACCATCGGTGGCATTATGGCCGTTCTGGATAAAAACTTTCCAACTCTGGACTGCTCAATTTGTATTGAAGCGCCAAAAATGTCTGAAGTGGATCTCCACCCGAATATCGAGGTCCTTTCACTGGCCAAAGTGGTTTCCGTGTCGGGCTCCCCAGGCGATTTCAGCATCGAGATAAGCCAACGGACACGCTATATCAGTGAGGAATGTACTCGCTGTGGAGAATGCACTACCATTTGCCCAATTGTCCGGCCAAATGAATATGACTCGGGTATGGCCTTTCGAAAGGCGATTTATACACCAATTCCACAATCTGTTCCTGGCACCTATCTGATCGATATCAATGATTGCCTAAATCAACCACCGAACTATCTCCCCTGCAACCATTGCCAGCAAGTCTGCCCACCCCAAGCAATAGACTTTCTGATGCCAAGAGAAACCAAGGTCCAACGAAGTGCGGGATCAATAATTGTCGCTACTGGATATAGCATGCTCGACCCACTGGCGATGAGCGAGTACGGGTATGGAAAACATCCCGATATTCTTTCGGCGTTGGAGTTCGAACGGCTGATTAACTCCGCCGGGCCAACGGGGGGTGAAATCATCCGTCCATCGAATGGTGAACACCCTCAAAATATATTATTTGTATTATGCGTGGGTTCTCGCGATCAACGGCATTACCGGCACTGCTCACGGTTTTGCTGCATGTATTCCATTAAGCATGCCTATCAGGCACTCGACCACCATATAAAGCATGTTACCGTCCTCTACATGGACATCCGGGCTTACGGTAAGGGTTTTGATGGCTTCTGGGAGCGAACCGAAGCTGAGGGTGCAGAATTCATACGTGGTCGACCTGCGAGAATTACCCCACTCGACAACCAGCGGTTATCAGTCTATTATGAAGATTTCGGGAGCCAATCCACCATTCAAGCCGAATTTGACATGGTTGTGCTCGCGAATGCGGTCACACCTCCAAAAGATCTACCTGATCTGGCAAAGCGCCTGGGCCTCGAACTGGATGACGATGGATTTCTTTCTTCGGCTGAAGAAGCTGGAGGCTTGGTAACTACTTCGCGACCATGCATCTACGCAGCAGGTTGTGTTTCGGGGCCCAAGGATATACCTGATAGCGTTGCAGAAGGCAGCGGAGCAGCGGCGCTGGCATTGAGTCACATAGCCAAGCGTTCCTGGCCGGAAACCCCAGCAATAGAGCCACTCGTTGATATCCACTACCCACGGATCGGCGTGTTCATCTGTCATTGTGGCAGCAACATTGCAGGTGTGATTGATATTGACGAATTAGTTAGCCTCACGCGTACTCTACCGGAGGTAGTACATGTATCGAATCAAATGTTCTCCTGTGCAGGTAACACCCAGCAAGAGATCGAAGAAGCGATAAAGAGCGAAAAAATCAACCGGGTAGTTATCGCTGCTTGTTCTCCCAAAACCCATGAGACGATATTTCGCGGGGTGATGATACGGTCAGGACTCAATCCATATTTGCTAGAGATGGCTAATATCCGCAACATGTCTTCCTGGGTGCACAAGAACAACAGCAGTGCGGCGACTGTGAAAGCCTTCGATATGGTGGCAATGGCCGTGAACAAAGCGCGTTTACTGACTCCTCTGGAAAGCTCAACCCTACCACTGCGCCAAAGTGCACTGGTTATTGGGGGCGGTATTGCGGGTATGACCGCTGCAACCGCGCTGGATCGACAAGGTTTTGAGACCCATTTAGTAGAGCATGACAACCGGCTTGGCGGCGCGCTCAATCATTTAGGTGAAATAGCACCTGCAAATATAATCGCGGCAGATTTAGCCGCAGCTAAAACACGGGAAATTGAAGCTAGCGATATCAAAGTCCACCTTAACACAAAAGTCGACACAATCGCAGGCATTGTCGGAAATTTTCAAATCCAGCTGAAGTCTGGGACTCACGAAGAGCAAGCATTGGAAGTCGGGACAGTTGTCGTAGCCACTGGCGCAAATATCTACCCGGCGGATGAATTTGGGTATAACACAAATCCTCACGTCATCAATAATCTTGAACTGGAAGAGCTTTTTCAGACCAGCTCCATCCAGGCTGAGCGCATCACTTTTGTAGCCTGTGTCGGATCGCGCCAGAATGGTCAGGGATGCTCACGCTATTGCTGTACTTCAATGCTCCACCAAGCAAAGAAGCTGTGCGAGATGGGGAAGAAAGTACACATCATATATAAAGATATCCGCACATATACCCGCCATGCAGAAGAGCTCTACGAAGAAACCATGCGCGCAGGTGTTCGCTTCTACCGGTACGACCCGCACCTGACACCACAACAAGCTATTCGCTACACAGATGGTCAAGTTGAGATGTATGACCTGCAACTTGGCGCTAACATCATCATTCCATCCGATCTGCTCGTATTGGTCGTAAGTTTGATACCCGTCGAGGACAATTTAGCCGAGCAGCTTAAGCTCGCCCGCAGTGAAGATGGATTCTATATGGAACTGCACCCCAAGCTGGGTCCCGTGCAGACAGCAATACAGGGCGTATTCCTGGCTGGTGCGGCTCAAGGGCCAAAAGATGTGCGCGAATCAATGTCGCAAGCACTGGCAGCAGCAGGAAAAGCCGGCGCGCTACTGGCGCGCGGATTTATTGAAAAGGAACCACTTACTGCACAACTAATCCCTGATCTCTGTAAAGGCTGTCTGCGCTGTGTGCGTGTTTGTCCATATAACGCGATTGAACAAATTGCCCCGGCGGGTGAGACGGCTAACATTCGCATCTTAGAAGCTGCCTGCATGGGATGTGGTACCTGCGCGGCAGAGTGTAGCTTCGACGCGATCGAAATGCCCTATTTCACCAAGGAACAGATCTTGACCCAGATCGAAGCCGCTCTCAGTGATTCACCGCACCAGAAATGCCTGGTTTTCACCTGCAACTGGTGTTCTTACGCTGGAGCTGACTTGGCGGGCATCGAAAAACGCCAATACCCACCCTCTACACGGATCATACGCACAATGTGTTCGGCACGCTTCGAAGAGGGATTTGTTCAGTATTCCTTTGACAAGGGAGCAGGGGCTGTATTGATCACTGGCTGCCGTTTGACAGACACGGGCTCAGATTGCCATTATAACTATGCCAATCGTCTGACATGGAAACGATTTACACGCTGGCAGCGGAAATTTGAACGACAGGGTATCGCTCCTGAGCGTTTACAGCTGCGGTGGATTTCAGCGGCGGAAGGCAAGGAGTTCGCCGAGCAGATGCATATAATGGATGTTGTAATCCAATCACATAATCAAGATCAGTAGAAATACTGGTACTGAACGACAAGACAAACTTGAAATTATGTCTAAGAGCCGATAAAGGATAATGACAACTATCGAGAACGAACAGCCTCAACCTGCTATCATCATCGATGATGATATTTGGGAACAGCTGACTTATTTAACCGCTGGCGCAGCTGCACTCTGCTATCAATGCGGCACATGCACAGCTGCCTGCCCTTGGGGACAATTTACCAATCTGGATTTCTCAGTGCGAACATTCTTGCGTCAAGCTCAAATTGGCGTATCCCAAGCTTCGGAAGATCTCTGGTTATGTACAACTTGTGCGCAATGTCAGCCGCTTTGCCCACGAGGGGTTAATATCGTAGATGTCTTTCGCGCGATCCGCACTTTGGCTTGGCGTAATCGCACGGTCGCTGATGGTTTGCCTTCCATATTATGGTCCCTTTACTGGAATAACAATCCCTGGTCACAACCCCCCTCATATCGTTCTGCCTGGGCTGGAGATATCGCTATTCCTGAATTCAATGCCGATGAACACGAGATCTTGCTGTACGTTGGCTGTACCAGTTCGTATGACAGTAGAGCCCAGCAAATCGCGCTCGCATTGGTGGAGACATTACGTGCCGCTGGAATCCGCTTTGGCTACCTCGGAGATATAGAACCGTGTTGTGGCGAAGCGGTTCTCAGCCTCGGTAACCGTCCTTTCTTTGAAGAAATCCGCGCCAAAACAACCGGGGTATTCACACAGCACGATGTATCTGATCTCGTGGTCATCTCACCGCATTGTTATGATGTCTTCAAGAATCACTATAATTCAATCTCGAAAACCATACAAGTACAGCACTACACACAATACTTAAGTCAGCTATTGGAAGATGGGCGGTTGAGATTCACCCAATCGATTAACAAGCATGTTACTTATCAGGATCCATGCTATCTCGGAAGGCACAATGCTGAGTATGCCGGTGCGCGAACCATCATAGATCATTTGCCTGGCGTGGAGTTTAGGGAAATGAGCCGCAACCGTGAGGACGGGTTGTGTTGTGGCGGTGGAGGCGGCCGCATGTGGCTTGAGACCGCCCCCGGCGAGCGCTTCGCCGATCACCGGGTGAGGCAAGCACTTGAAACGAAAGCCCAAATACTTGCTACCGCCTGCCCGTTCTGTGCGGTGTGCCTGGAAGACAGTGCTAAAAACCTGGGGCAAACCGAACTGAAAATTATGGATATCGCCGAGTTAGCCCGGTTGGGAATTGAATAAAATACATATTACCCTAAATCGCACAATAACAAATCATGGCTAGTTCAATTTATGGTGTCGAAGACCAAGTTCAAGCCATCTGGGTATATTTAGAACACACAGATGGCGGCTTGGAAAATGTTTCGTTAGAGATGCTCTCTGAAGGGCGCGTGCTTGCGGACCAGTTGGATTGGCCGCTCGTTGCGCTGTTATTAGGGCACAGCGTTGAGGACTTGTGCCAAGAGGCATTCATTTATGGTGCGGACCAAGTGTGGTTAGCCGAACATAAGCTGCTGGAAAACTTCACCATAGAAGGCTATACATCAGTATTCTTTCAAATCCTAATCCAGTCAAAACCGAGTGTTGTTTTCCTTGGAGCAACACATGATGGGAGAGATCTAGCCGGCCGACTTGCCGTTCGCCTGCGAACCGGGTTAAACGCCGACTGTACGGGGCTGAGAATCAACCCCGATTCTGGTGTACTGATTTCCGAGGTGTCAGGCTTTGGTGGTGGAGTCCTGGCGTTGATCGAGATGCAGTCACATCGTCCCCAAATGGCGACTGTCCGCCCGGGAGTTTTCTCCAAGCGGCAAACCATTTCTATTCCGTCCAAAACGATCATTAGACCAAACTTTGATATTGAGCCAGAGGATGTTTACACCAAATATGTAGAACAGGTTGGAGGGGATTATGTCGATCTAACCGGATCGCCTGTTTTGGTCGCAGGTGGGCGAGGGGTTGATGGCGATTTTCAGATGCTGGATGCACTTGCAAAGCTTTTAAATGGTGAGATCGGTGCCACCCGCCCACCCGTAGATGATGGGTACATTGAACGAGAACGCCAGATTGGCCAAACCGGTGTGGTATGCAGCCCAAAATTAGCTATGTGCTGCGGGATCAGCGGCGCTTTCCACTTCGTCGTTGGGATTGAAAAAGCGGAAACTGTTATCGCAATAAACAAGGACCCCAAAGCACCAATTTTTGATCACGCTGATTATTGTATTGTGGGCGATGTAAAACAAATCGTCCCCGAACTTATCGAAACGCTAAAGAAGAAAGCCTGAAATTATGCCAGAATTGAACATCATTGTTTGCCTAAAAGTTGTACCCAAATCCGAAGAAATCAGGGTCAACACGGAAACCATGGCAATCATACGCGAAGGAGTGCGCTCCGAAATCAATCCACCGGATATGAATGCGCTGGAAATGGCCCTTTCGCTCAAAGACCGTTACGGTGGTCAAGTATCGCTGCTTTCCATGGGACCCGCAAGTTTTGAATCCTATTTGCGGGTCGGGTTATCGGTTGGGGCGGACCGTGCCTACCTGCTTAGTGACCCCCAATTTGCCGGCGCCGATACACTGGCTACTACCTATACATTAGCCCAGGCTATTATCAAGCTGGGGGGTGCCGATGTAATATTGTGCGGGGAGGAATCTGCGGATGGAGCAACCGGCCAGGTTCCGGCAGGCGTTGCAGAATGGCTGAACATTGGACAGCTCTCGATGCTCTCCAATTTAGAACTAGATCTCACTAGCCTGGTCGGGCGTGGGCGGAGGGATATCAAAGGTGGCCACGAGATTTTGGAAGTTCCGATCCCCTTTGTTGTATCCGTACAGACCGCATGCAACGAGCCACGATTCATTGACTTTAAACGAAAATCCTGGGCATTCTCCGATGCGCAGGTCATTACATGGAATGCGGCTGACTTGGAAGCGAATATTGAGTATATCGGATTGCGAGGGTCACCGACGATTGTAACCGGACTGGCTGAAGCCGATGACCGTGATCGCCAGCACGAATATATCAACGGCACTCCACGGGAAATTGCTCTCAAGCTAGCTGCATTACTTGAAGATATATTAGCGAGTGTATAATCCGCTGATCGCGCCAAGAAGATGGGCAGCCATGGCATTTACTGTAAGCCGTAACGGTTGTCAACGAACAATTTTATAGCTCAAACCATCCAGATCGAAACAAAGGGGGAACTTCAATGTTTCAAATATCGTCTATAATGCGGTAGAAAGACTGCCATACATGTAACATACATCGGAGTCCGATATGCATAAATATCTATATTACTTTGTCGTGATCCTATTTATTATCACCTTGGCATCTGCCGCGGGTTGTGTACTACCTTCGCCACTAGCTTCACCGTCGCCAGGCAGCACAATCGATGAAAATACAGATGATTCGAGTATCCGACCGCCTGATCCGAAATTTGCTCGGGAAGCTGCGGTAAGCTACATGCGCATCTACCATGCTCAAAGCGCCCCTAAGGGAGAGCTATCTTGGACAGAAGAGAACACCACACCAGAAGGTTTAGTAGGGTCAAATGCAGTGCGCTATACTGCCGAAAATTGGATCGTTACAGTATCGTATCCGGTTGTCGCTCCTGAGGCGGTTATCTATCAAGTTGAAGTCACCAACGAAGGGGATGGCATCCAATGGCAAGGCTCCGTTGATGCGATTGGGCAAATTACTGAGACTGCTTTCATAGCACAAAGCCCAAGTCAATTGGATACATACAACAACCCGGCCTACAATTTTTCTTTCAACTATCCGAATAGCTGGGAAGCCGTTGAGCATCCCGGAGGGGATCCAATCGCGGGGGGAGAGTCTGCACCATCTGTACAGCTATCAAAGGACGGTTATCTATTAATTATTCAATATAAACGCCAGTCAGAGACAACTATTCTTGGCCCGGGCGCTCTACCACCAGGTGATGTTGTTGATGCCGGCAGCGTGCCTTTTTTTGATGGTGAAATCCCAAAATACTCCCTGGTATACGAAGATGCAGTCAAACAGGTGTTCTACGGTGATCGCGTTCAGGATTTGGAATTTTACATCCAGCTAGATGACACATCTGAAAACAACTACGCTGATATCGCGATACCCGATGATACTCAAGCAGAGGTCGATCTGGTTCTGGCGTCCTTTGATCATCCAAGAGCTCCTGCTGCCACCCAACCATCCCCACCAGAGACTCCGGAACCAGAAATTATGTTATATGAAAATGAGGCCAACCAATTCTCACTCCAGTACCCAAATACTTGGGGACTTATTGAGGCGCCTCATGCAGTCACATTCCGTAAAGGAAATCTAGACCTAATTTTCGAATTCAGGAAGCTATACGAGAGTATCTCAATCGGGGAAATTGGAGAGACAAGTAGTCAGTTGAGTGATGCAGGAACAATAAATATCCTCGGAAAGAGTTATCCAAGGATGGTCAATGTTGTGGACAACGTTGACCAAGCAGTCTTCTACAACGGGTACAACACAGTTTCTGCTGGAGAGATTGAATTCGCAATACGATTGATGGATTTCGGTACCCCACCTGCAGAAATGACAACTGCGCTACAATCCGAGGCTGACCAAATCGTGGCATCTCTCGATGTGTCATATGAACTCCCTGCTGACTGCACCGACAAAGCCGCGTATGTTGATGATGTCAGTGTACCAGATGGCTCAGTTTTCCTGACTGGTGAACAATTTTCCAAAACCTGGCGCCTGCGCAACGAAGGCACCTGCCCTTGGACACCGGACTATGAGCTCGTCCTGGTCGATGGGGAGCCGCTCGGATCGGTCGATGCTGTTGCCCTCACCGATTTAGTGGCTCCAGGTGATGAGGGTGATATAACAATAAGCATGACTGCACCTGAGACACCTGGACAATATAAGAGTGAATGGATGCTGCGAAACCCTGCTGGGGAAAACTTCGGTGTCGGTGATGAGGCAAACGACACATTTTGGGTGGAAATTGAAGTTGAAGAAGGTGTAGCGGCATTGGAGTTGGGTGATCCGACCTGGACAGATACCTTCAGCGATGCTTCGAATTGGTATCTGCTCGACACTGCCAATACTCACTTCAGTGTTGAAAATAATCACTTAGTCATGACTGCAGATCTTCCAGGACAAGGCGAGGAGTGGGGATTATCAACGCATCCAGGTATAACTGATTTCTATATGGAAGCCTCGTTCACAACGGGGGATGAATGTACCAGTTTAGACCGGTATGGTGTGCTCGTGCGCGCGCCTGATCCAAACCAGGGTTATGTCTATGGCTTTTCCTGCGACGGTCGCTTCCGGTTATATGAATGGGATGGCGAGACCTATCAAGGATTACAGAATTGGACCAGCTCAACTAAAATCCTGACTGGAGGAGAGCAAACCAACAAGCTGGGCATATTGTTATCCGGCGATACCATCAAGTTGTATGCTAATGATTATCTACTGGTTGAATTATCTGACAGTACGTACGATGCAGGTCGGTTCGGCCTTTTCATCGGCAGCACAAATACCGAAAACCTGAAGATCTACGTGACCGATATATCTTATTGGGAACTTTACGAATAAAAAATATAACGGCGAGAGAGATTTGACAATCCGGCAGGCATTAATTTGCATACTGTCTAAGCAATCGCCTGTTATTCATCAAACGTGAAGGTGGCTTCCGCATAGAAACGAATTGAATTGGAAGCCATCTTTTCCATCAACCATTCCTGCAGCCAACCTTGCTTCTTGTCCAAATCCCAATCCGCTGCCATCACATCCAAGGGGATGTTTATGTTCAGGGCTCTGTTCGGAATGATGTGTCTGGTGATACCGCTGGGCACACGCCCCCCATTCTTCACTGTTGTAAGAATATCACTGGGCATGATTTGAGGGAACACGACGATGGCGATCATACCCGGGTAAAATGGCTCTTGTAATTCCCAAACATCATTCGACGCTCGGAAAATGTCAGCCCGCCCTCGATAAGCGTTAACAATCGCCGACAGAATCCCGATATTCGGGTCTGGACAACCTTGAGGACCACATACAATACGGACGCCTTCTTTAAGTACGATATATGCCAGTGCATTGTTAGTTGCCAAAGCTTCACGAGCTTCCAACAAGCTGCATGGAATGGTCTCCAAGTCATCCGCTGATAGCAGAGCGGTTTCGAATTCTTCCAGGGACATCCCCGAAATAACATGATGCCATGTATCCAAGGTCATGCCAGGGTCGCCATAGCTGACAATTTGTGTAACGATATGCGGGATATCCAAGATAATCATCGCCATCGATCGATTTGCACCATCTAACACAACAAACTGATCGGTTCCAGGTATCGCGGCGCTGATAGGTGGGTGTTTTAAATAACCATCTTGACGGAGCCGTTCTGCCAGATTTGACAGTCGCCTAGGGTCAGAATCCTCGTGCGGAATCAACAACTGGCTAGGCAGCATCCGCAAATCGGGTAGAGCAGTGCTATCTCTCATCGGACAACTTCCTTCCCATGATGGAATTCTGATCGATCAGGAAACAGTAATTGAATAATCAAAGGATTATACCAATACGCTAGAACTATAAAAATTCTTGCTGGAATATCATACAAAAGGTTGCTGGATGAGCATCGCAGTCAAGAAGATCTACCATGTACGACAAGTACCGAGCAAGGTGCACGGGAAACCAACTCTTTCGGGATATCGACCAATAATAGACCCAAACCATACTGTTTAGATCCACTGACAACAATGAGATCTGGGTTCTGTCTTTCTGCTGCCCGTAATATTTCCTCTGCTGGGGCGCCATGGCGCAGCTCAATATTGGTATCCACGCCAAGTGCACGAAGTTGTTCTGCATGTGATCTTAAGTTTCCTGCAATCGGAGTATCAGATTGCAGGAGTTCGGTTAGCGTCTCTTCCATCGTCTGTAAGCCAGTGTACATCGCGGGAAGTTCGCCGGTCACATGCAGCATCGTTACTTGGGCAGCTAAACCCTGAGCGATCTTTCCCGCTAGATTGATGGCTGGATCAACAACATGCTGGGCCGAATCTGTCACTAAAATGTTCTCGATTCGTTCGCTCGGATTGCGGACAACCAATACGGAAATCTTTGCTTGGGCAGCTAAACGCTTTGCTAACTCACCGACAAAAATATCGCTGATAGAGAAGTGCTCGCGAGTACCAACAATAAACAAATCGTATCTATCGATGGAGGTTTCCGCTAGAATTTCATCGATTGGTGTGCCGTGGCGGACAATTCGCGCAGCAGGTTGGGACGGTAGGACATCAGCCGCCTGTTTAAGCACCTGTTGCCCGATTGCAGGATCTTCATTCACTCGTCTAGCTGTCAACAGGGAAACTTCGGAATCAAGCGCTTGAATAATTTGACTCCCAAATTCAATTGTCGGTACCGCATATGGAAAATCCCGGATACATAATAATGTGTGCATAGTGATTGCTTAGAATTGGCCTCCAAGGATTCCTAATAGTCTGAGAACGACAAGTACTGCACCGATAAATGGGAGGAATGAGAATAACATCCGTATACGCGGACCAACAAAGAAACGGGTCGAGACCGCACCAATTTGAGCCCCAACAGCGGCACCAGTATGCATGACCAGAGCCATAAAGATATCGACATTACCCTTTATTGCGTGGGTGAGCGTACCGTAGCCTGCAGAAAAAATGATTTCAAACAAATCCGTGCCGATCGCCACATGGGTGGGAACGCCTAGAACATAAACAAGCAGCGGCATACGCACGAAACCCCCACCTACGCCCAGGAACCCTGCTAACAGTCCGCTGAACAAACCTACCCCCAGCACACTCCAGAGTGATATGGATATTATTCCGGAGGATGGGAAAGATATCATGGGAGGTATTTGAATACCGTGAACTCGCTGAGCCAACCCAGAAAACCCTACTGCATCGCGAGCGGAAATTCGCTCCGTCCGGATCAAGCGTACGGCTTTGGCACTCTCGACAAAGGTGAAGCTGCCAATCAGTAGAAGAATAAAGACATATGCCCACCCAATCACTTGGTCTGCTTTACCGGTATTTGTTAACAGTTCAACTAGCTGAGCACCAACCTCAACCCCGAAGACCGTCCCGATAACCATGATGAAACCGAGCTTAATGTCAACATGACCTAACACCCTATGCCGTCGAGATGCCACGATGGATTTTCCGGTCATATGAGCGAGATCCGTACCGACCACGAAGTTCATCGGGACGCCAATGAGGAACATGAAGGGACCAGCGATGAAGCCACCACCAACCCCAAAAAAGCCACCCAGAATACCAACCAGAAAGCCAACACCGGCTAAATAGAGCGGATTAACAGTGACTTCAGAAATTGGGAATTCCATTGATCTACTCGGAGCGCTTTAGCCCAAACCTTTTTATTAAGGCGGAGGTAAATGCTTCCAACAGCACTGCTTGAGCGACAATTAACACCAGAGCGAGAACCGCGTAGGCAGTTAAATTGTTATCATATAGATATTTCAACGGATCTGCTAAATACCGTAATGCAAGCAGGAAATAGAAGGTAACCATTCCCCCATAAATTACCAACTCAATCGCAAAATTCAGGATAAACCGTTTCAATTCTTGGCGGGTATATCTGGATTCAATCAAGTAACACCACTCCTTCCCTAGATTTCGAAGGCAGGTTCGAAATAAATCTTGGTGAACGGACGATGCTGGTTTATCCTGACTGGAATATCAAGATCGCGTTAGTATAGTGATTTTACAAGTTGAGAGATTTTATCAGAATAAATCGATTAAAACAAAAAAGACCGCCCGGTTATTCGGGCAGTCTTCTGAATGCTTAGCAGATGGTGTAATTTACTTACTTTACGTAGCAGGTGGGAACACGGCCGGGTCCTTGCTCATGAGCCTGCAAGCGGACATCAGCACCGTTCGGGATGTCATAAGGTCCACAGCTGAAGAGCATAGCAAAAGAACCCTGATCGAGGAAATTCAAAGTGTAAATTCCACCGGGCAGATTAGCTTCCACACGGTCCAAATATTCCATCGGAAGATAAGCCAATGGCTGACCATTGCGCACTACCTGAACAAATACCGGAGCTTCACGGGTTAGACCGATCTCATCACCCTTCACGTAGTGATAAGCAGAAATGAAGAAGCTGGTGGGTTCTTCGTGCTCAGCTGCGAGTGCAGTCCCAGCTCCGAATGCCAGGGGTAGTACTAATGCTGCTGCGATTGCGACCAATAAGATTTTGCTTTTCATGATATTCCTCCAAAACTATAGTTGATTAAGTTTGATAAATCACTAACGGTTAAATTGTATATTAATGATCTACCTTGTCTATATTCTATAGGAATGCAATCATTTTGTCAAGGTTTTTACTATGTATTATTATTAGTGTTTGCTCATATTTCCATGATCGCCCGTATGTGTCCCATAAAAACAAAGCAGACATAAAAATCATGTCTGCCAACAATTTACAAAAGTATAATTCTATGATCCTCTTCTGTTCAGCACAATCGGGAGAAAACTGACCGACTCACATGGTGCAACGCAAATAAAGCTTCCATATGCACTGTACGGGATGGGGTTTCCCTGCGGGTCCGAGAAAGTATCCGGCTGCACCAGCAGCTGTGTGATCTCTCCCCCGGTGCCTAGAGCATGGAAGATCAAGTCAACCAAATGGGGAAAACCGTCCACACCAGAAACTGAGGAAAGACTGAAACGCAGCGTATCGCTGGCGCTGCCATCACGCTCAAAATCCAGGTCACAATTCCCCACCTCAAACAAACCACTCGGGTCCAGCTCACACGCCACTGCCTCCACCACGCTGGGATCGTAGCTCAGATCTATTACTGCATCACCGATACCCGGCGGCTGGAGGTGGCTGGCACCAATGGTTATCGTTATTGGGTCATCAGGCTCAACGATACCATACCCCGTCCAAATGAACGGCGCTGGCGTTGGGGTTGGTGTAGGCGTTGGCGTCGGTGTGGGTGTGTTGGTAGGTTTTGGTGTCGGAGTTGGTGCTTCTAGAAGGCTGAAACGCATTGCACTGAAGGAAATCGTCTTGCTGAAATCTGTTTCACCGTTCAAGTCAGATAACTCCACTTTTCCCGAAGTACCTTTATCGAATTGAAAAGTACCCAAACCGACCCACTGATCAGCCAGCGGTGCCTGATCGCGAGATACGGTCGACTTTCCATCGGTATGATGGATCATATAGCGCGCATCCGATGTATCCCAGTATATCGTCCTACTCAAGCAATACCAATTTATCGAAGGGTGGTCCGGCACATACGCCTCAACCCGATACTTCCCCGCGACTGGCAGGTTTGGCACCCATTCTGCCGAGTTTGTTGAGTAGGCTTCGGTTTTCACATTCAGCGTCAGATATGCTTTATTCCCATCGTAGCCATCGATCGCATACCAATTATCCACACATGTGTCACCCACAATGGCCGGTTCGAATTTAGTCGGTTGTTTTACAACCACCTCTTGAGAAACTGGATCGTCCCAGCCATCGGTCCACAAAAAAGTCACATCCACCCAATCGTTGTTCCCTGGCAGCAATCCAATATCAATGCTGAGATCGCGCGCCAAGTCTATACCATAGGGTGCAGTGACAATCCTATCGTACTGATCCAAACCTCCGTTATAACCATCAAAAAATGCGGCTTGGGCTTCCGGAATGCCAACGGGTAAATCGGTAAACATCCGCCGGGGCGTCGGGTCGTTGATCGTTGCCCAATAGGTATCATCAAGGTTCCAAGGACCTGCCTCCAACACTTTCACTGTTGCGCTTGCACCTTTATAAGCTACTTTCACTCGATAATCACCACCTGGAACATAGCCATAGCCAGAACAGCCCTCATCCCACCCGATATTGGAAAACTTTACACACTTATCTGGCAAGGCGACCGTGTAAGCGCTGGAATCGAAACGCGTAGCATATATCGAATAAGTACGCGGGCCGGTCTCGGTTGATGCAGAGGTATGAAGCGCCTTTTCGGTCAACCAACGCTGCTCAATCCACTCTACGAGTAATGGGTACATTTCCGAACCCAATGCGATTTCCAACTCAGTGTTGGAGGCACGGACGACATCCAAGACCTTTTGGTTATATTTAGTTGCCTCCAGCAAATCTTTCTTCTCCTTATCGTTCAATTTACTCTTGGCAATAATCTCGCGGCTTTCCTGTTCCAGCTTGCGGATCTCTTCACCATCGCGCAACGCTATCTCCTGAATAGCAAGAAATTGCTCTTCGCTCAATCCCACCTCCTCTTTGAGCAGATCTGCTAAACTTGCAGTGAAAAAAAAGTACTCCAGGACAGGTTTTCGGCCCCAGACAGGCAAGCCTGCCAGATCAGGCTGTGCTAACCCGCTCGAGCGAACAACTAACGCCGCGCTCACAACCATAAGAAGTGAAGCGAGTGCAATCCATCTTATATGCACGCTTTTAGTTGGATTTTGCATTGCGGTCTTATACCATGATTCCCCTCACCGCAATGTTAGGGTTTATTTAATTTGATAAGGTAGAAATACTTTATACGCGTAGTCGCTGGCGCGCACCATCACCACTGGTGGGCTCTTCAAATCGTCCCAAATGAGCCCCAAATTATATCCATCGACGCCACCGCGCGTTCGCAAGAAATCAATGTACTCTTTCGATGCGGTTTGGTAGTAAAGCGTGGCAGTTACCACTCGTGTCTCTTGGGGGACTTGAAAAGTTGTCTCATCCCAATACTGCCCAGGCTGGTAAACCGCGCCCACAGGCTGTAATATCCTGCTATTCAATGCATCCTCCGAAAATCCTCGTGGGGGGATGCGGTTATCTTTTATCACGGTGTTGTTAAGCACAAAATGAAAGCTCTCCCCGGATGGTAAGCCCAACACCTGCGCCAAATCCGGGGTGATGCCTTGTTTGATCTCATATACTTTTGCATCACTCGCCAATATACCATTTGTCGAATCGTAATACCCAGATTCATAGACTAGCTTTCCCTGTCCATCGAGAGCTTTTAGATTTATCCACATCCGTCTGCCCTCAGCGTAGCCGGTCGGCAGCTTGTGACCAGACTCATTGGTCACCTTAACCACAGCGCTCTTATTTGTGCCGCTGTGTTGAAGTGTGACGGAAAGCATTGCTGCCTTACGCAGCATATCCTCACTTGCCTGCAGTGTCTCTGCCAGGTGCGCCGAATCGGTCGCCGCGTTCAGTCGCCAGCGGCTGTCCTGCAGGATCTGCGGGGTCCAGGTATTTGCCCCCACAAATCCATGAATGGGCAAGCAGCCATTTGTTTGGCAATCACGGAACTCGCCCTGCTCGGCTGCACGTCCGGAGCTGCGTACCATGTGGCAATCCTGACAAGCTCCCACTACACCATCTGGAAGTTCACCAGCAAACTGCGGCGCGTATACACCGCTGGTTGCGTACTGGCTGTTGAGCCATTCGTCATAGGTGGTCTCAATTGGGAAAAGCTGTCCATTTTCGTATGATTCGGCTGGTTGGTCTATCTCATTTAACACATACTCCTGTGCCGCTTCATCCCACGAAAGCAACGGATTGTTCACGTTGTGGCACGACCCGCACAAACGGGAACGAGTTATGTAATCGGTTTGATCTTTTCCATGAAAATTAGTCTGGTATGTGCTCAATGGTAAATGATAGGCAAATTCCAGCCCAAGCGAAAAGGGGCCGCGCCGGTGATCTTCGGGGTCTACGACCAGCATTGCACTTCCCGATTGAGTTGCCGGCAGCGTGGTTGTGAGCGCCTGGCGGATGTTCACATCACGATCCCAGACCTCATCAGGTGAGGCATTGTTATCTGGGGTAGGATCGACCATACGGTGGCAGATTGCACAAGCAACCCCTGATTCGATATCACCTGGCAGCAGTGCCAGGCCATCAGGTGAAGCGCTCCGTCCTTCAAACCAGCCAATCGGCGTGTGGCAGCGCAGGCAATACTCTCCTGCATTGGGAGCATCGTGATTGGCAACTGAAAGAGCCGCCCACATTAATGGGTCGCGACCGGCTTGGGACATCATGCTGCCGCGCCATTGATCATAGATCATTTCAGAATGGCAGCGATCGCAGGAAACCGACAAGGGCAGCTTATCGTTCAATTGGTTTGGTTGGGTGCCGGGGAAGATGAAGTCCCTGCTAGTTGAAGAGACGACCGGTTTCGGGATATTCAAGGATGCCGAGAGCGTTAGAAGATCGAGCTCAGGACTGCTAATTTGGGCGTGGTTAATAATGCTGCCACTAGAACCAACGTTTACTAAAGTCTGGTAAGTTATCGTCACAGCCTGGGCGCCAGGAAGCGCTCCTTGCCAGTGCAGGGTGGGCTGTTGGGAATCGTCTACCACACCATGGGACGCGCTAAGCGAATCTGTCACGTAAGCCAAGCCAGCTGGGACACTATCAGTCAATATCAGCGAATTCGCACTCGCGGTTCCCGTGTTTATCAAACTGATTGTGTAGGTGATGATCTCACCTTGGTCAGCGTAGGGCGAATGGGGATTTTTCGTTGAGGTACTGAGATCAGGTTTAGGTCCCTGAGCGTCTGCTAACCGCCGAATAGTGCCGCCATAGTAATCAAGCACATACATCTCCCCATTTTCATCCTCACCGAACGCACTGATATTGAAGTTAGTATCCAATTCCAGGGTCGGAGTGGACCAGGTGCTGGCGGAGATTTTGTACGTACTCCAGATCTTCCCTTGAACGAAGTCCGCGTAAAAATAGTGTCCTTTCAAATTGGGGTACTCGCTGCCCCGGTAGACGTAACCACCGCTAATGGACTGCCCATCAGAATGCGAGTACTCAGCAATCGGATCGATGAATTGACTGGTCAAAACAGGGTCATCACATGGCGGTGAGGTGCTGTATATATGAGTCCCTTCTTGACAGCGCCATCCGAAATTTATTTCACCGGACGTACCAGCGGTGACATAATCCACTTCTTCCCACAGGTTCTGGCCCACATCAGCGATAAAAATATCCCCATTTTGACGATCGAAACTGAACCGCCAGGGGTTGCGCAAGCCTAACGCCCATATCTCATCGCGCCCATCAACCCCAACGTATGGGTTATCCGGTGGAATCCCATAGGGATCGCCGCTAATTACATCAATCCGCAGCATTTTCCCGAGCAAACTGCTCTTGTTTTGAGCGTTATTTTGGGGATCTCCTCCACTGCCCCCATCACCCATACCGATATAAAGATAGCCGTCGGAGCCGAAAGCAAGCTGCCCCCCATTATGATTAGCATAAGGTTGGTCGATGGTCAACAGTATTTTTGCGCTCTGCAAATCTGCCTGGTTTGGATCAGCTGAGACAGAATAACGGGCTATTACACTAGCACCATCAGCTAACCGTGTGTAATAGACGTAAAAATATCCGTTGTTAGTGTAATTGGGATGAAAAGCCAACCCCAATAAACCCTGTTCGCCGCAGCAGGTAATCAACTCGGGGAGCGCCAAGAAAGGCTCGCTAATAACAACCCCTCCATCGAAAATGCGTACATACCCTGTTTGCTCGGCAATAAATATCCGTTGGCTCCCATCGCCAGCATGCGTGGCTTGAACAGGTCTTTGGAGTCCACTTGCCACGATATCATCAACGACGATCTGGATATCCACCGCATCGGCGCTGCTGGTATTTATCCAATCCGCGCTTTGCTGTTCACTATGTTTGGTTGGTAGCAAGAAATGGTCGCCGCGTACGGCGATTGGCTTAGTTAGAACGATGAACAAGCCCAGAAAAACACACGTCGTGAGCACAGCGGGGATAATTAATCGCGGAATATAGTATTTCATCATTCACCCTCCATATCCATGAACTACCATCTGCCCATGCCAATGAGGTTATGTGTCTACAAAAAGCGCGATAGACAATCTTTACTCTATCAGTCCAGATTGGTATACAGGTTATCACTAATTACGGAACCCGTTGGTTAAGTCGTTTTAACAGCTCGTTGAGGGGGATATCCGCCAGCGAGTTTAGGCACAGATCGGCCTGTTCAAGTGACAGCTGGCGTGTAATGACATTCGGCACTGCAACTGTAAATATGTCGGCTGCTTTTGCCGCAGCCACACCATTGGGCGAATCTTCAAAAACAACTGCCTGGTCAGGCCTCATGCCAAGCTTCTCAAGAGACACTAAGTACAGATCAGGAGCAGGTTTCGTGTTTGTCACATCATCGCTACCCAAGATCGAGTCGAAGAACTCTGTTAGGTCTAACCGCTGGAGATGCCCGGTAACCCAGGCGCAGGAGGAACTGGATGCCAAACCGATCTTCAATCCGAGCTCGCGACCTAACCGCAGGTAGTTTTCCACACCTGGCAAGATCGGCTGATCAGCGATCAACTCGAGTTCCCTTTGGCGACGCGGGGGTCCCAACTTCACCCGATCGACATTGCGCCCTAACTGGCGCTCAAGTTCGTCAAATGGATCGAAACTGCCTTCCGACCTCCCGATCGTGTCACTCCAGATATCAAAAGGGATTTCGCACCCCAGGGAATGGTAGAGTTCCCGCCAAGATTGGTATATTGGATGCTCAGTCTCTAGAATCAAGCCATCAAAATCAAAAATTAAAGCTCGTATCATTCGTCTCCATATTTTTCCAATTACTTGCAACCGTCCAACCTGGGTACCGATCCAGTATCCTGATGTGAATTAGCCCATAATTCTCAGCCGGAGTCATGGTCAGACCCACTATCTAACGGAAACACTCCCGCAGCCAAATCACGTAGTTCGCGACTGGTGAGCGCCTGCGTTGCTGAACTGAAAAACTGGGTAAGGTTCCCGTAGCCTTGCTCAGCATAAAATCGTGCCTGCAATCCCATTTCTAGCCGGTCGATCTGGCGTACGAACCGTGCCTCAGGAGTTATACCAGCTTCGTATTCATCCCATATCTGCAGATACGTCTGAGCTGATGGTAAGTTTCCCAGGATACGGCTGACTGATTCCCTTTCAGCCATACTCTTCGCATTATCTGTAAGCCCGTCCTGCGGGGTAATATCACCGGCATATACTTCACCGATGTCATGGAGCAGCGCCATTCGCAACACTTTTTCACCATCTAATTGTTGGGAGACCTCCGGTATTAGCAGGGTGCAAAGAATGGCAACCCCAAAAGAATGCTCGGCAACACTCTCACAGCGCTCTGCGGAGATGCCAACCTGCAGCCATCCCCGCCGGTAAAGGTTTTTTAATTGGCTGACCTCAAACCAAGAACGAATTGTCGGATCGATTTCTGCGGAGATCAGCTTGTCGATTGATACCTGGCTCTTCGTGTCCATAATAAACCACTCTGCCTATTGGATTTCCTCATTATAGCAGGCGTGTTGGTCCGCAATATACGATTATTCTTCAATAGGGGAAAATACTATATCCCCATAAGTGGAACCTGCCCTGTCGCTATGGTGTATAACTTTTTCCAAACCCGTGGCCTTGCCGGTGGCAGGCGAGGAAGCAAGTGCCAGAAGTTCCGTCGAACTCCCAGGCATTCTTACTATCACGGTTAACGCCGCTGATATTTACAACAGAAGTATCAAAATTAATCAGGTGCAGCTGCTCACTGCCGTGTGTATCGTGGCAGACATAACACGGCGCAGATTCACCGGTAGAGTGTGTGGAGTGCAAATTATCGTCGCCGTTCCTGAAGAGTGTGTTGCTGGCAGATCCTTCTCCTGCATATATGGCGTAATCATGACATTTGAAACATAGCTCTCCGCTTGAGAGGGCAATACCGTTATCTACAGTAATGTAGTTTTGGCTGCCATCCAGTAGGTGCAGTAGGGGGGAGCCATGTGGGCCATCTCCCTGCGTTGAGGCGTTCGCATTCGCATGGCAATCACTGCAGTAAACCAAGCTGGAGGCTGTCCAACCGTTGACGAAGCTCCCAGGTGGTATCTCGAAATTGCGCCCCTGGGTAATCACTGGGTGGAAACTGGCATTGTTGGGATTAAACTCAATCGCCAAGTCGCGGTAATCGGGACTTTGTCTTCCTTCCTCATTGTCCAATTTATACAAGCCATTTACCATACTGCTCGCGCCATTCCAGCCATCAGGGCGATAAGCGGCCTGGATGGCGTAGCTCGTATGACACTTAAAGCAAATTTGAAATTCTCGCTCGGCGGAATTCATCCACTCATAATCGGTGGGGGCTCCCGCGACAGTCCATACTGGGTCTACACCGGATGCCGCTATCATTTCGTATTGCACGCGGGGTGGAGCAGTGTAGCCGCGCGCCGCGTCATGTGGTTCGTGGCAATCTTCGCATTCAACATGCCGGTTTACTCCCCCAAATTGATCGCCCTCCATTTCCCAAGAACGGTGTGTGCCATTGGTTTGATAAACATCGTGCAGATAATATGCCGTTGTTGAATTGCTATAAGCAGTGAAAGCCGTTTCGACATTGGTGCCAACCCCGCCAGCCGTGTGGCAATCGAAGCAGATCCGTTCTTCAGGCCAGTGAGAACGCAGTTCAATTCCTACCGCACTATGCCCACGGTGGCATCCAGCGCAGCTATCTGTAGTTGCCATGTAATCAACATGGGGGTCGATGTAGATTGGCGTGCTGGTGGGCCCACCAGGTGGTAGATCCGCGGTCGGTGCCAGTGGGTATACTGCCAATGGTCTCCCTGGAGGTTCGGTTGGTGTCGGTGTAGATGTCGGTGTGCCCAAATTCATGAACAGCAATGCCTGATAGGCTTGAACCAACCGGGGGCCGTTAGGGTCAGCCGTGATTCCTTTCGCGGTGGTCAGTAAAGCGCGGTATATAAGTTCGGCAGATTCATACTCCGGGCGGCTCGCCAGCAAAGCGGCCACTCCCGAAACATGCGCTGCGGCCATGGATGTGCCGGAATGTTTTTTGTATTCTTCACCAGGAATTGTCGAAAGGATCTGCACTCCCGGCGCAAATAAATCAACTGTTGCACCAATGGCCGAAAATGAAGCCACCTCATCATTTGCATCCGTAGCGCCTACCGCGATAGCATTCCTGAATGCCGCGGGGTAATTTTCTTTTTCGTCACTTGTATCCCCAGCTGCAGCGATGACGCTCACGTCGTTTGTATAGGCGTAATCCACCGCCAGATTCAGCAGCCGTCCATACTGGCTGCCGCCAAGGCTTAGATTGATGATCCGCGCACCTTGCCGGACAGCGTAGACGATCGCCTTGGAGATATGAGCGTAACTCCCTTTTCCGTCATCGGCTAAGGTTTTTACAGGCATCAGGCGCGCTTGCCAAGCCACACCGGCGATGCCTTTCCCATTATTTGTACTCGCCCCAGCAATTCCCGCGATATGGGTGCCATGACCATTGATATCCTGTACTTCACCTGAATTTGATATCGCATTCCAACCCTGCCAGTCATCGATATACCCATTGACGTCATCGTCAATCCCGTTGCTGCGTTTATCTTCATGCGCAGAGTCTTCACCCATCTCTCCGGGGTTAATCCAAACCTTTTCTTTGATATCCGGATGGCTGGTATCGACACCGCTATCGAGAATCGCAATGATGGTCTCTGGTGAACTGGTAGAGAGATCCCAGGCTTGAGGAAGCTGGATGTTGTGCAGGTATGACTGCTGTCCCCAATTTGGATCTCCGGGAATCGCGTAAGCATGCGCGATGTAATTGGGCTCCGCGAATTCAACATGCGGGCTCTTCGAGAGAAAACTGAGCGCAGCAGGCACGCTTCCTTCAGGGACAGTTAACACCCAAGTTCCCAATTCGGGTATCATTTCACGGGTTTTTACATCTAATACATCGAAAATATCACTGCGTTGGATATTGCGCAGCCCAGTTTTAAACTTTACGATCACTTCATCTTGAACGTAAGGTCCATCGATGACAACTGGCGGCCAAGTAGCCGCAGGTGAGGGCTTTATCGGGGCAGTAGCTGTAATGGTGCTCGTATAGACGGGCTCCGGTGTGTTTGTTAGCACTGGTTTTTGTATGGTCGGGGTGATCAGTGGCGTGATCGTCCCACCTGGCGTCCGCGGGGGGAGCGTTATGAGTTCTTCCGGAGTGTTCGTGAGTGTTGGGACTTCAACCGCAGCTGATGGGGCGGCTGTTTCGGTAAAGTCCTCGGCAGGGGTCTCCGTCGGCGGAAGGGTTGCTTGCGTGCTCTTAGCGGTTCCGGCAAGCTGCAGACTGCTGTAGTCAGCCTGCAAAGAAAATGGGCGGATCAAGTTGGGTAGGGAAGAGGCGGCTACCTGAACATCATAAGCCCAACCAAATAACAACATCAATAAAACCAGCAACAACCCTAAACCAATACGAGTGGCTCTCCTACACCACTCGCCAGGGTTCCTGCAAATATATTTTCTGATCAGGTCAGTTAATGCCCGGGACACTACCGCCTCAAATATAAATCCAATAGCATATTATTAATTGAGAGTTTGCAAGTTAGGTGCAGCAGCCGCAGTAACTCCACATCAACGATTGGCAGTCTCATCGCGGACATCCATCACTTGGCAAATTACACATCGCTCCTATTTCTGGTGGCACACCTCACACACACCGCGATTGTCTATCCGCAGCAGGGAGCTGTCGCCTGTGATGTTGGCTGCCGCTGAATTTTCACCCTGAGCGGCCGAAGAGCCGTGCGGTAAGTGGCAGGTTGTGCATACAACAATATCACCCTGACCGGAGTTGGCTAATGGCAGGTAATAACCCTCGAAGCCGACCGTTTCGGGATTTACGTTCCCGCCTGTACTGTAATTCATATCAATATCATGCCGAAAATGAACCACACCGCCCGTATTGATTGGTCCGCCATCGCCATAATTCTCATGACATGCGGCACAGAAACTGCTCATGCCGGTGGCCCAATGCTCTGCAGTATAGTCCCATGTCCCATCTTCAAGTGAGGTGACATTTATGCCATGTCCATTGACAATCGTACGGAGGATACGGTAATTAGTGCTGCCATGCGGGTCATGACAAGTCCCACAAGTCAGTCCGCTAGCCATAGCAGCGGTCTGACCAGTATTCGCTGTTCCTAAACCCCAAACCGAATCCACGGTACCGCTGACATCGTGGTATGAGGTTACAGCTGAAAATCCTGCCTGCCCCTGCAGCTGATAATAATCAAAACCACCGCCGAGTAAGGGATCTCCAACTATGCCTTCCGCTTCGGTTACATCTTTATCCACATACACAGCGCTCGAATTGCGGTACTGTCCATAGACACCATCGGTGACATTTGTCTGAGCACCCGCGGCTGTACTGCCATGACAGGTCAAACACAGGTCTTCAGTGGTCGTAACCAGCAGGTTCCCTTGGGTAGCAGTATGGGCGCGATGGCATCCGGCACAGGCATCCGTCGTCGCCGTATAACCGCCGCCATGTGGACCAGGTCCTGCCAATACGATCTGCGGAAAAACCGCAAGAATAATTATTATCACCAATAGGAAAACAGTAATGCGTTTCATAAACACCCTCCCACAACCCCACCTAATATTCTTGACATAGAGCAATTTCAATTATTATATAGTACATCGTAAGCATTTATATAATCAATTTCGATTTTCTAATAAACTATCCAGCGCTCAGTACAACCAAACCTGGACACGATCGTTCTCGCGATCCGCAACATATATCCGTCCATCCGGACTGAGCACGATATCATTGGGATAGTTAAACAATCCATTACCAATGCCATAATCTCCAAAAGAAAACAAGAAAGTCACCTCATCCCCCGACACATCATACACTTTTACTGACTGACCGACCGCGTCGGCAACATATAAGCGATCATTTCCATCTATCGCAACGCCGCGCGGCAGGTTTAGCGCCCCGGAACCGACGCCGAATCCGAAGTTGAACAGGAACTCCCCATCAGGAGCCCAGACCGATATCCGGCTGTTGTTGCCATCTACTACGTGAAACCTGCCATGCGAATCGACAACCGCATTGTTCGGATATAAAAATTGCCCATTTTCGGAACCATCCTGCCCAAATTCTATTCTGGGTGCTGGGAAATCTGACCATTCATCCGCTGCGACAGCTTCTTGATCGTAGACATAGACAACGTTTTGCCCCTGGGCGACATCCGTCACCAGCATCCGCCCTATTTGATCTAAACGGACCCCCAAAGGAGCCCAACCGCTGTCCGCGGGTGGCATTAACGCTTCATCCCCATCGTTTGGTGTGGAATAAATGATCTCACCTTGTGTGACATTATAGAAAAACTCTGCTTGCGGAGAAAAACCATCAAGCTGCTCGCTCAAGTATTCACTTAATGTGAGCTCTCTCATCAGCAACGTGTCAAGGTAGTTCCCATCTGCATCGTAAACAAATACCCCATGCTGCGCCCGGTCGCTAACCAGGACGCGCCCATCCTGGGTTACTGCCAGGTAAACCGGCGAACGCTCGGGGATCGTTGTCCCTGGAGGCCCGAATGCGCCTATTAGTCCGCCATCATGATCAAACATCTTTATGAGCCGCTCACCGCCTGTCTCGGCCACATACAACCGCTCACCATCAGGAGAAATCGCCACACCTACTGGTCGATCCACTTCATAGATCGAGAATAAGTAATGAGGCGGGTAATTCAGGTCAAGGGGAACCGGCAGCAGCTCTGGGAGCGGAGCGGGTTGGTTGAAGTAGTAATAAAGAAAACCGCATAGGCCAATTAAAATAATGATCAAAAGGGCAAGGAGAATCGATTTCCAGCTTCGCTGTTTCAATTCATTGGCCCTGACTTCTGATTGCGCTCCGGTCTCTTCAGGATCCGTACCTGCTGGATCCGAAACCAGATCAGAGAACGAGCCCTCGCTGCCTGGTTGAGTATCCGTGTTTTCGCTAAACGGTTCTTCTGGCGTCATTATTACTACTTTTCCCGTTCATGAATTCAGAACTATGTTATTGATTATTACGTACCAATTGGATTCGCTGCAGCGAATTACTTGCCAAAAAACTTTCGGGATCTAAGTCCAAGGCATGTTCTAAACTAATTATCGCAGCATCCAATTCACCGAGCTCCTCTTGCACCAACCCTAAACCGACGAACGCCGGCCCAAAATTGGGCAGCATCAGAGTGGCCTGCTCTAAATCTGTAAGTGCTTCTGTATATTCTTTCGTTGAGTAGGCGGCCATGCCACCCGCATAATGCACATGCCCAGCCATATCCAGCTTCTTGTAGCACTGTTCTAATCCTTGGTACGCCTCAAGGAAGTCGGGGACAAAACTGACGGCACGGGTATAGTTCTCGATCGCAAGGTCACATTTGCCTACGCCCAGATAGGCGTTACCCAGCTGGTAGAGAGCATCGGCATCAGTGGGAGAAATGTCTATGGCCTCGGTGAGAGCACTGATGGCGTCTTCAGGTCGACCTAGAGCCAAATATCCTTCACCAAGATAGTACAAGCTCGCCTGGAGGGTCATATCACTCTTGGCCATGCTGGAATTTCGGCGTTTACCGGTAAATTCTTCTAAAGCCGCCACACCTGCACCAGCGTCACCACTGAAAGTATAAGCCATTCCAAGGATAAATTGTGCGCGCTCGCTGTCCGGATAAACTTTCAGAACCTGCAGGGCTTGGTCGATCGCCTGTGGGTACCGCTGCTCTCTAAAATACCCCTCGGCCAATGCCAACCGCGCCTCAACTGAGTCGGGATCAGCACGCACTTGTTCTTCCAAATTTAGAATGCCGATTTCCAATGGGGTTCGATCATCCCAGTATACATAACGATCCCAGTAATAATAGCCCGCGAATACAATCAAGACAATGATGATGAGAGCGAAAACTACCCAAATAGCCCGCGAGATTTGACGTGAGTCTTGAAAAAAATCCAGTTTCATAAAATTCACACGATCACCGATCCGAAACCGATCAGCTACGGATTGTCGACTACGCCACCGGGATGACAGTTGGTACAGGTGATATTCTGGTGACAGGGATAACACACTTGTGGGTCGCCAGCCGCCAAATATATCTCTGCATGTGAGTAGAGCATATCAACCGGGTGGGCTAATGTATGGCAGACCCCGTTATTGCAGAATCCCTGGCCATGACACACATAACATTCTTGTTTCTCAGCATCACTCATGTTGCGGTGCTCAATGGTCCAACGGAAGTCGACATGTGTCTCGGGTACTTCCCCAACAATCACTGGGGCCTCAACTAAAATGTCCTGCCCGCGTCCAATAATTGGTACGGAATGGCACAAGTTGCACTTGACGCTGATTACATCGATCTCATTTCCCAGATCATCCAGGCGGATATGTTTCCCATCGTGGCACCTGAAGCATCCCAGGTCTGGGGTGTGGGTTTCATTGTTCGGGTTGCTGGCCCAATTTAGGTTCATCTCCGGGAAATTCGTGCTGCGATATATGCGTTTTAACTCCGCAATAGCCGATAAGACCTCAAGTTCCCGCATCTCATATACGTCTGGGAAACTGAGCCGGTAGAATTCGGCTAATTCATTGATCGCGAAATCGGCTTCGGCGGTGCTGATGTATGACTGGGATAGGACCTCAATTCCTTTTGCGCGGATAAATGGCAATTCTGCGGAGAGGATGCCATCCTGGACAGCCTCATCGACTATCTCGTTTGGTGGTGGGATCAGATGCGCGGCTCGATTGTGACAGTCAATACAATCTAACAAACGCATCTCCCCCCTTTCGCGGGCGCGATCAACATATGAGGTGCTGCCCATGGCCAGCATATCCCGGGCGTAATACTCCTTCAGCGTCCCATCTGGTTGTTCAACTCCTACCCAACTCATAATTTGCCGTTGTGCGTCCGGTGCTATGTAATACACCTTATTCGTTATATGCCAGTGGATGCCATGTGCAATACCCGTTGTTTCCTTCCAGCCACCCATTTTTAATATCAAGGTCGATCTGACCGGTGTATTCCCCTTATCATTATCAAAATGTGTGATCGATTTAACGATATTATCATTGTAGGAAGTCGGTGTATGGCAGTTTTCACATGTCTCTCTAGCAGGTCGTAAATCACGCACCGGGCTCTGTATTGGACGACTGTAAGAATGCTGGATCGTTGCGTACACCTGCCGGATGCCATCGATTTTCGATTTCACAAAGAAATCCGCGCCTGGCCCGATATGGCACTCGGCGCACTTGACATTCACATGAGCGGAGATTTCAAACCGTTCAAATTGTGAAAACATCGGGTGGCAAATCCGCCCACAGAACTCAGAGCTTTCAGTGTATTCGTAAGCTTTAAAGCCACCAAAAACAAAACCGCTCGTCAATGCAAGTACTACTACCGCAAGAACATAGATATAGCGGCGATGGCGCGGGTTGCTGAAATCTATGGTCACTCTAGGCCAACGCGACTGGCGACGGTTACGCAGCGATTTTTGGTCAACAGGAGGCTGATTTGTCATCGAAATCTTCTGCCATCATGGTATTCCATGTTGAACCCAATGTATCCTGCGGTCTCAAAAAGGGATTGACTGGTTCCTTTTCTCTGCCAACTTTAATGGAAAGCAGGAGAAGTTCCAGTGCGCTCCAGTACTTAAGTACTAGCATTTATTTTAACTTAGCAAATGAAATAAGTCTTGTGACATTCTTCCTCAAAAATATCACGCCCACTAAGTACTTCTCACATATCCGGCTTCAGTGGCTGATCTCTTAGGGGCGCAGCTCCAGTCACTTTATATGTCGCATTATTCCCGGGTTAGATACGGCCCTCCAGGCAAGGAATGCTGCGGGACCAAAGAATATCCCCGCCTGATAAATCACATTAGAAATGCGGTCTTCTTTCGCGGGCTGAAAATCATTATCATGCTAAAATCACTGCTATGGTTCAATTGATCATATTTCCAGGATAATGTCAGCGTCTTTCAGCACCCGCTCGAAATTATTACATGCTGGCACAACTGTGGAGCAGACAACAAAAATACCTTTCCAGCGATCTTATTCAACAAAGTTTGTAGGGTATTGCAGCCAATCACTCACAAATGAAAATCAGTATGTTGTTTCCCTCCAAATGGCTAAATCGGTGTAATTATTCAGATGATACAAACTGATATGCAAAACGATTTTATTGCCACATAAAATGATTACCTCAGTCAAGAACCCGAAAATACAGCATATTAGAGCCTTGCAATCGCGCAGCCATAACCGGCGTGATATGGATGCCTTCATCGTGGAAGGTCTGCGGCTGGCAGAAGAGGCATTTACTTCCGATTGGGATATCCAACTTGTCATCTATACTGAAGGGCTGAAGCCAAATGGGCTAAGGCTTATTGACGGATTCGCTGAGCGCGGTGTTGAGGTCGAATTGGTTGCACCCCATGTGATGCAAAACGCAAGCAATACCAAATCGCCTCAAGGTATTCTGTTAGTATTGTCCACCGCAAAAATAACCTTACCGTCAAAACTAGATTTTGTTCTCATCCTGGACAATTTACGCGATCCGGGCAACCTGGGCACGATTTTACGTACAGCCGCCGCGGTTGGTGTGGATGCTGTCTACATTCCCCCCTTGACAGCGGACCCATTCTCGCCAAAGGTGGTTCGCGCAGGGATGGGAGCGCATTTCCGCATTCCGATCATACGCGCTTCGTGGGAAATGATTGAGCAAACCATTGACCAGCATAAACTGCAAGTTTACTTGGCAAATGTTGAAGGCAGTGCGTCTTATCTAGAAGCTAATTTCCGCCAACCTGTTGCCCTTGTTGTCGGAGGCGAAGCATTCGGCCTGAGTGAACAGCCCCAAAATATCTGCCACCAATCTCTATATATCCCCATGCTGAACCAGGTTGAATCGCTTAATGCAGCCGTTGCCGCCGGGTTGCTGCTATACGAAGTTTACAAACAAAGGGATTTCGGTAACTAATAATGGTCACGGGCATGTCAAACGAATGCCCCCCAACATAATTTTCAGTTCAGTACATAGGTAAATTGAATAATTTCTGATGAAAATACGCTCTATAACATATTTTTGTAATCCAGTTCAACCGACATTTGTCGAAAGCCTTTCCCAAGCGGGAGAATTCGCGGCTGCTGCCCGGGAAGTTTTTGAGCAGGAGGGTTATGAGGTTCAAACTACTCGACTAGCCACGACACCCTTATCCAGTTTTCTCGGCGAGCATACCATCAATACAATGCTAGACACGGTTGGCAAGATCGAAGGAATGAGTAAAGATTTTGGCATCGATTACGTCTCGCTCGGTCCAGCACAACCCCACAATCCCCCTCAGTTCGAACAGATACCAACACTGCTAGAGATGACGGAATCCACGTTTTTCTCTGGAACTATGACCTTGCCAAATGGTGGTGTATCTTTGACTGCGGTCCGCGCATGTGCAGACATCATCGTAAAGGCAGCACCGCTTTCTGCGGATGGGTTCGCCAACCTGCGTTTCGCCGCCCTTGCTAACGTTCCTCCAGGATCGCCTTTCTTTCCCGCTGCCTACCACAAAGGCAACCAGCCGAGCTTTGCACTAGCATTGGAAGCCGCTGACTTAGCAGTGCAAGCTTTCTCCGAAGCCGGCGACCTTACGACTGCCCGCCAAGGTCTGGTTGCTTCCATGAATAGACATGCTCAAAACCTTAGCCAAGCCGCTGAAATATTGTCAATCCGCTTCGGTGTGAGCTTTGGCGGGATAGATTTTTCACTAGCACCATACCCTGGTGAGGTCTGCTCCTTAGGGGCAGCCATGGAACGTTTAGGTGGACCGTTTATTGGCAAACACGGATCTGTAGCCGCGGCAGCGATATTGGCTGACACGATGGATCAAGCGGAGTTCCAGCGCGCTGGCTTCAGCGGTTTAATGCTGCCGGTATTGGAAGATTCGATTCTGGCGGAACGTGCTGCACAGGGGGTTTTGGACTTAAAGGATCTGTTGCTGTACTCTGCAGTCTGCGGCACAGGATTGGATACAATCCCGCTCCCGGGAAATTCCACCGCAGAAGAGATATCCCCGCTGCTGCTTGATCTGGCGGCGTTATCCCAGCGGCTTGATAAACCACTCACTGCCCGCTTGATGCCGATACCCGGAAAATGTGCCGGCGATGCAACCGGGTTCAATTTCGAATATTTTGCCAACAGCCGGGTGATGGCACTCGATGCCTACGAAATCTCCCATCACCTGAGCGGGGACGAGGACTTTTACTTATACCCACGCAAACACTAGTGCTTTGTCAAGGATGAAAGTCTCATTCGATATTCGGTTACTGCACCCATGACAAAGCTTAAAGCGTTCCGTCCACGATCTACTCTTAATTCATAATCACAATTGACGGAACACTAGTCTGCCGTGCAAACGAATGGGCGCAGGAATTGACCGGTATAGGATTTGTCCTGCGCACATACCTGTTCGGGCGTGCCTTCAGCCACGAGCTCCCCACCCAGGTCGCCTCCCTCTGGACCTAAATCAATAATCCGGTCTGCCACTTTAATGATATCGAGGTTATGTTCAATGATAAGAACGGTGTTTCCACCGTCGACCAAGCGCTGCAAGACCTCAATCAATTTGTGGACATCCGCAGCGTGCAAGCCAACGGATGGCTCATCTAATACGTACAGTGTGCGCCCCGTTGATCGCTTCGAGAGTTCACGTGCCAGTTTCACACGCTGGGCTTCACCCCCTGACAAAGTTGGTGCAGGCTGGCCAATCCGAATATAACCCAAGCCGACATCCTGCAGGGTCTCTAACCGGTTAAGCATCTTTGGGAAAGCTTGAAATACTTCCATACCATGATCGATGGTCATGTCAAGCACATCCGCGATATTAAATTCCTTGAAATGCACCTGTAAGGTCTCACGGTTGAAGCGCGCACCGTGGCAAACATCGCAGGGCACGTAAACATCAGGCAAGAACTGCATTTCAATGCGCAGCTGGCCTTGACCCTGGCATGCCTCGCAGCGCCCACCGTGGACATTAAATGAAAAACGGCCTGGTTTATAGCCTCGGATTTTGCTTTCAGGAAGATCGGCATACAGCTGGCGAATCTGATCAAATAATCCAGTGTAAGTGCCCGGATTTGAACGCGGCGTGCGTCCAATTGGTGATTGATCAATATTGATCACTTTGTCGATATACTCCAAGCCTTCGATGTAGTCATGCTCTCCGGGTGTTATCCGCGAGCCGTGCAGGTGGCGCGCCAAAGCTTTATAGAGAATCTCAACCATCAGGGTTGATTTCCCCGAACCAGAGACCCCGGTAATACAGATCAACTGCCCCAAGGGAATTGTGACAGCGATATTCTTGAGGTTATTTTCGCGGGCACCGACGATCCGTAAGGCACTGCCATTCCCAGGCCGCCTCCGGCTGGGGATGTCTACCCGCATCCTTCCCGATAGGTATGCGCCAGTCAACAACTCAGCATTGTTCAGGATATCCTCAACCGAGCCTTCAGCAACGATGCGACCGCCAAGTTCGCCAGCACCTGGTCCCAAGTCAACGACCCAATCAGCGGTGCGGATGGTCTCCTCATCATGCTCAACGATCAATACTGTGTTGCCCAAATCGCGTAGACCTTTCAACGTGTTCAACAAACGGGCGTTATCGCGCGGGTGCAAACCGATCGACGGCTCGTCCAGAACGTATAACACTCCCATCAAACGCGAACCAATCTGTGTCGCCAAACGGATGCGCTGCGCTTCGCCGCCTGAAAGCGAAGCGGCTGATCGGTCTAGGGTCAGATAATCCAAACCGACATTCACTAAGAAACCTAACCGGTCCTGGATCTCTTTCAATATGCGGACGGCGATATATTGCTGGCGGGTGTTTAACGGCGTGTCTTCAGCCCCCAATCTTTGCGCCCACTCCAATGTGCGCAGGACAGGCCAGTGAGTAACCTCGACAATATTCTTCCCGTCGACGATGACCGCTAGAGCTTCCTTTCGCAAACGCGCCCCCCCGCAATCCGGGCATATACGCTCGCTCATATACTCTGAGATTTTATCGCGCATATATTCCGAGCTGGTCTCGTTATAGCGGCGTTCTAGATTTCCAATAACCCCTTCAAACGGAGTGTCAAACGTGGCTCGGCGACCATCACGGTTGCGGTATTTAACGGTTACCGCTTTCCCCTTCGTTCCATACAGCACAATATCCAGTTTATCTTCAGGAATATTCCGTACAGGGAAATCCAGATTGATGTCATACGCGCGTGCTGCTGCCTCTAACGTTTGCCAATAGTAACCCCCCTCCTCACGTGGTCCTCGCCACTCAGATACCATGATGGCACCTTCGTTCAATGACAGGTCCTTATCTGGGATCAGCAAATCCGGATCTATCTCCAACTTGCCACCTAGGCCTTGGCATTCTGGGCAAGCCCCATGGGGGGTGTTAAAAGAAAATGTGCGCGGTTCAATCTCACTAATCACTGAGCCGTGTTCAGCACAGGCCAAATACTCAGAGAACAGCAAATCGCGTGGTTCTTGTGGATTGGTCACATCTTGGATCGTAAGGTATCCATCGCCAAACTTCAGCGCAGTCTCGACCGAATCTGTCAAGCGGGATCGGAATGCCTCGGCACCGTGATCGTTACCATCTGGGCGGATGATCAGACGGTCAACAACAGCCTCAATGGTATGCATTTTGTAGCGATCCATCTGCACATCATCGTCCAATTCATATATTTGTCCATCTACACGCGCCCGGACAAAACCTGCTTTCCGTATTTCATCGAGGACCACCTGGTGGGTACCTTTTCGACCGCGCACTAACGGTGCCAAAAACACCAGGCGGGATCCGGACGGAAGTTTTTCTACCTCGTCAACGATCTCTTGGGCAGATTGTTTCGTGACCTCACGCCCACATGCTGGGCAGTGTGGGATGCCTGCCCGCGCAAACAGTAATCGCAAGTAGTCATAGACCTCCGTCACCGTACCGACCGTTGAACGAGGGTTATGGGAGGCTCCCTTTTGATCGATTGATACCGCGGGCGACAACCCATCGATATAGTCCACGTCGGGTTTGTCCATTTGCCCTAGGAACTGCCGGGCATAAGCCGAGAGTGATTCAACATAGCGGCGCTGCCCTTCTGCAAAAATTGTGTCGAAAGCTAATGATGATTTGCCTGAACCGGATAGACCCGTGATTACAACTAATTGATCACGGGGGATCTCGACGGTTATATTTTTTAAATTATGAACGCGCGCCCCAACAACTCGGATTACTTCTTGTCGCATAACCAAACCTTATATTCACACTTGAGTGACATGCTCAAACAACAATTATAGCACATTAGTTCCATTTAAATCATTTTGGGAAACATTTAACTGGCAAAAGTCTATTATACCAATCCGTGAATAATATTTCTCAGGAAATTGCACATGCAAATCCGAATGAATAATTGTTATTACCCTAAAGTCGGAATTAGCCATTATTTACCCCCTTCGATAGAGCGTGGGGTTTGGTAAAATGGGGCACAACAGAATTTCAGACTAGAATGGATAAAAGGCCCCCAATGAGTTTTTTTAAGAAGATCTTCGCAAGTATCTCCCCACCAACAACCTCAAATATTCGCAGTTCATGGGTATACGTGCGCTGTAATCGCTGCGGAGAAACAATTCGTGCACGGATAAATCTCAGCAATGACTTGAGCATCAATTATGATGATGGCGGCACGAAATATTTTTGCCGCAAGACCATTATTGGTGAGGGTCATTGCTTTCAACGAATTGAGATCGAGTTAACTTATGGCAAGAACCGCAATGTAATTAATCGCGCGATACAAGGGGGTCAGTATATTTCTGAAAAAGAATATTTGATCGATCACCCTTCAGGATGATCTAATACGCTAACCCACCCCTGATCTGCGTCTACACTCAACATCATGCCGGATTGCAAGTTTTCAATCGGAACTCGATCAACACATGGGATTTCGGAAATAATGCACCCAACTGCGGTGATTGTCTCACATTCAGCATTTATTATGGCTGCTGGTGCACATCCGTTATGGCTTAATCGATACAGTGTGTACGAGCCGACAGTTGAGCCTTTACCGGTTGGGAATACCAAAATCTTTCCGGCCAGCGATTTGCCCTGCAGTTCATGACCTTCTTCGACAATCAATCCAGTCTCAGGTTCAACTCCCCCGAAAAAAGAAATCGCTTGCATCGTAACTAATGCTCCCCCGGTGGCATTCCCGGGATATATTATCCGGCCTTGATAGCGTATCATGCTTTACCCCCCTGCTCTACATAACCGCCAGCAATCGCAAGCTGGACGATCTCGTCAAACGGTCGAAAAACCGTTTTGAAACGATTCTTTGTTTGGGCATAGTAACAAGCTTTAGCACTGTCTGTCGCCATCACGTTAAAACGCCCTTTGAGCGGTGCAACGACACAACATGTGTCTGCGGCGAATTTTGCGCCGCTGGCCTCGATGACAGCCGTATAGCCCATGCGGTCAGCGATTTGCTTAGTAGGCCGCGCAGTAGTAATCCAGAATTCTTTCTCCACCCGCTGACCTTCGAGTAGATTAGCGATCCGTGCAATCTCAGGCAAACTCAAGTGTGGGCAGCCCAGACTGATAAAATCCACCTCATCCTGATCCCCGCTTTGCATAGATTGTTTCGCCAAAAATATCTCCCGATTACCAATACTTATTTTTTTCGCTGGTGGCAAGTATGTAGCAGCCTCCGGTGTGATACCCTCCATGTGGAAAAGCCCAATCCCCCCATAGGTCGCCAGGCTAGCGCAAAACGATTTCAGTTGCTCCAGCGGAACATGTGAGATACCTTGTATATACGGGATGAGCTTGCTACCAGCATTTACCAGCTTCTCTCCCAAGGTCTTCCCTAATGCGCCGTAATCCATCGTGTCCACGAGCTCGGCATGGACTTCTACCCTAATTTCAGGCCGGCGCGCCTCTACAAGGTGCAAGCCATACTCAGCAGTATAACCAGTCAGAGCGCTCGCAAGGGCACTCGGACCCCCCTCACGATTTGTGCGCGCGCCGAGCACAGAGTTGGCATAACACACCGCACTGCTCTCGGCCCAGGCTACATTCTCGCCGTAGTGAGGGACATTCCCGACCAAGTACGGTGTGCACGAACAGGTGGTCACGATGCCCATTTTTGCGAAAGCATCTAACACACGCTGCTGGTTTACCACAAAACCCGGATCAATCCCCAATACCTGCCAATTATCAATATCCATACCGGCGGGATTCAATGTAGTGAATACTCGTGCCTGCCCGCCACCGTCAGCCATCTCTGAGAGGAAATGCAATCCTGATTCACCGAGGTTGTCATAACTGACACCAGCGACTTGAACCGACGATACCGGCACCAATCGCTGTGCGCCGTAGATTTCGCCTAATTTCACCAGGATCTGCATTGCTTTGCGCGTTGCCTTCCCGTAATCCCCCGTCAGCATGCTGTGTTGCTCAGGTGATAGATCCATAACTTCGTTGCCTTATCTGCGGCTATTTCGATATCTCAGGAATTCAAGTAATAATCCAAATCAACTGTTGGGAAGTGTATTTTGTTGTAATTATCCGCCGCGCCTCCGAGTGGTTTGGTTAGATCGAAACCAATTTTCGTGGTCAGATGTGTTCCATACTCTGCGCTTGGATCCAGACTTGAACCGCGCTCCTTATCGTACACAACCATATCATGGTCACCCTGGAAGCGGGTTGCCATCGCCCACTCTACATCGAGTGGGTTGTAGATATCGATATCATCATCCACAACGAATACATGTTTACAGGAGCTATGACCAGTGAAAGCGGCAGCGATAGCCCGTTTGCCATCCTCGGGGTGTTTTTTCCTTATTTGGACAATCGTATGCAGCCAAGAGCTGCCTCCCGGATTAACATGCACATCAAGACATTCAACTACTTCATTCACTTGCTTAAAGATGGTCGGTTCCCGAGGCATCCCCATCAAAAGTTTATGCTCCAGGCCACCCGGCAGCAGCGCTTGCCAAATCGGATCTGCCCGGTGCGTGATAGCCTTGACCTTCATGATTGGTTCATTCCGAATGACATCGTACGTGCCAGTTAGATCGACGAAGGGACCTTCAGAGTGTTTCCGGTCGCGGTAAACAGTGCCTTCGAGCACAAACTCCACATCAGCTGGCACATATAGATCAACTGTTTTCGCACGCACCACACGGACTGGCTTGAGAGCGTTGGCAATTTCCAGTTCATCGACACCCAATCCAACTGATGTCGCCCCAGCAGCCAGAATATTCGGTGTAGTGCCGATGCATATCGCGACATCTACCTCGCCCAATTCCTGAAGATATCTGTCGAAATGTCGCCCAGCTACCACCCGTAAAGCCATCTCATCTTTCGATATCTGCATACCACGGTGGAAATCCATATTCTGACCGTAAACCGGATGGTGAGCAATAAAGACTCCCGAGCTGATGTAATTGCCTCCATCGCCGTGACAGTGCCGCAAGATCGGAAGTCTATTGAGATCCGGCTCGTAGACAACAACTTCCTGGCAAGGACCAGTCGGGACGACTTCGGGCGGAGAGTGATTTTCTATCGCCAGCGATAGCATGGGAATAATATCTGAAGCCGAGACCTTGAAATACGCGGCAAAAGCTGACTTGCTGCAGAATAAATTCCCAGCCACGCGAAATGGTAAATCCTCGACTGCCTCAAACAGCACTGGTTGTGGTTCCATCTGCTTGAGTACCCCGGCAATTTCAAACTGAGTGGATATCGGTACGCGAATCACCGTTAATTCACTTAAATCCCGCAACAATTCTAGATATTTTCTGATTGACATAACCAGCAGCCCTCACATTCTCCCAAATCACTTATCATTTGCCACGGCTCTAATCCATGAAGGCGTTGGTCGCGGAGAAGGTATTTTTCCATAGAACAGATCATCCATAGCCATTCCCAAGCGGCGAAAACCACCAGATTGCCGCGCTCCCCATCGAACCACGTTATGGCTGACGCTATCCGGGTGGGAATATGGGCAAACAGTCATGCAGCGTCCACAATCCGTTCCGACAACATTCCAGTAGTGGAAGCAAGACTCTGCGTCGATTTTCCAACGCAGAGCACCACCAATCTCCTGTCGCCCTCCAAAGGGGATGGATTTTGACGGGCAAGCCAACGCACACTTCTCACAAATTGTACAGAAATCTATTATTGCACCATCGCGAGTGGGCAGGTCAGCGATTATAGGTAGGTTGGTGGTCACGACGCCTAGGCGTACGCGTGGTCCTTGCCGGGGGGTCATCAATAACCCCATCCGCCCAATTTCACCCAAACCCGCATCACGCGCTACCAGCGGCGCGATCACGCGATAATTTCCGTCGATATGGGCTCGCGCTCCATAACCGAGCTGGCGGATGGCAGAGGCCAGCTGAATCCCTACCTTCGCTGCTTCAACATATTGTCGCGCCAATTCCATCACCCCTGGCGCAGTTGGGTTTGCACCAATCATCGAGTAATCCATCTCCACACTGATAGCGATGGCATAATCGTGTTCAACAGGGATAGGAGCGCCGTAAGTACCACTTCCGCGCCCAATGTGCGAATATACATGGTACGGACGCAGTTCGGTAATCCCCACATCAAGTGCACCGAAATATTTTCCCAGGTGCTTAATATAGACCGTAATTTGTCCCGGATCGATGGAGATAGGCTCGCCAGCAACTTCTCCGCTTACCGCATCCCGTAGAGCTCCGGTAAAGTAAAAGCTGGCTAACGGTGCGACGAATAAATTACGATCATAATACTTCGATCCTGGAGATAGCAAACCCGGTTTAGCGCGAATGCGATCATCGATGATTTTATGCTCCGGATGGCCACGGTAGTATGCTTCATATTCTCCTGTCCCGGAAATCAACCTCGCCCGGGCAAACATGATCTCTCTTTCATCAAAGCGGGCATTAGGGACACCCCTAGACATATCTACTTTCCCAATTGGCAGAAAGAATACCACTATGCCAGCGGCAATAATTACCGCTAGGACGGTTGCGATTAACAGCAAGGTGGTTGGGGGCAGATTTGCGACAATCAGGAAGGATATACATCCGATCAACGCGATGGAGAGCGCCACCCGGGCAGCCCTGTGCTCTCCCTCTCGGATCGAGATCAGCCCAAAGCCACCGAAAATCAGGGCAAATAGGACCCCAAAGGCATTCATGATTATTGTCAGGCTAATTTCAAGGGACATACAAAACTCAAAGTATACATTGATGTTTCGCTGACACTAACACAGCTTTGATTAGTCCTGTCTTCCAACTGTGATTATAACCGTGACCATCCACCGATGTGCCGGTAATACCCCTTAATGTCCAGAAGACCCCTATTATTCCAGAACATATGTACGATATAATGGTTATGATTGATGTACATACAACTGCACACCCACTCCTATTATTCTTTCCTGACCGGGCTGGACTCCCCCACCGCCATTGCTAGACAGGCTGCAGATGCCGGGATGCCAGCCATCGCGCTTACCGATCATGGCTGGATGACTGGTGCGATTGAGTTCTATGATGCCTGTTATGACAAGGGGGTCAAACCAATAATTGGTCTTGAGATTCCATTTTTTCACCCATCTCAGATAAAAGGCCCGGAAGAGCTCCAATCATCGATGATCCTGTTAGCAATGGACAGCGAAGGGTGGAGGAACATCAGCCGCTTGAGCAGCGCTTTACGAACCGATCCTGAAATCAGCCGCCGCGGGGGGATATCCATGGATCTTATTTCAGAATATTCTAGCGGAGCGATCTGCATACCGACTGGTTTATATCAACCTTGGCAAACAACAAATTCGCCCAGTTCTCATGACTTACGGACCCAACTCGTAACTCAGTTGAGAGATATTTTTCCTGAGCGTTTCTATATCCCAATTCAGCGCAGTACACCACAAGATAAACACACAAGCGGGGTGTTAAACACTATCGCAGTACGAATGTGTTTGCCGGTTGTAGCGATACATCCAGTTTATTACATTTCGCCTGGCGGTGAAGAGCTGCAACGATCTGTGACCGCGATTCGCCTCAACACACCTATCAATCGTGTTAGTAGTAAAGCCTGTGCTCCAACTGGATCTCATTTCATCACCAACGATCAAGCAAATGCAATGTTCTACGACCAGCCTCAAGCAATAACATCTACGATGGAAATCGCAGAACGCTGCCAGCTCAATTTATCTCTTGGTAAACCGAGATATCCTGTACTGCCGCTGCCTCCTGGAACCACGCCAGATGACGTGTTAAAAGCAAAAGCAGTGTCAGGCGCCCGCAAGTTGTTTGGTCAGATCTCATCCCAAATTGAGGTGCGCTTAAATCACGAACTTGAGGTTATCGCGGAGAAAGGCTTCGCACCATTTTTTATAATCATGGAAGATATCCTAAACTTTGCCCACCAGGCGGATATCCCAACCGCGTCCCGTGGTTCAGCCTCATCATCACTAGTAGCCCATTGCCTCGGCATAACAACTCCCGATCCGATAGCATTAAATCTATATTTCGAACGTTTTCTAAATCCTGCCCGCGGCACACCTCCAGATATAGATACGGATATCTGCTCCCAACGTCGCGATGAAGTTATCCGATACGTATACGAGACGTACGGACTTGAAAAAGTAGCCATGGTGGCTACGGTTAATCGAATTCAGAGTGAGGTCCGCCCTACGCGAAGTGGCAAAAGCATATGGTCTATCCCAAGATCGCATCAGACAGCTCGTTGATGCCCTTCCCAGACGCGAGTGGGGACCAGCGCAAAGAACCCATTCCCGCGGCGAATCGCCTTATTCAGCTCTAGAGCTACGTTTTAGCTCACCCCACTACACAAAGATTTTCACCATTGCCGCGGCTTTGCTCGATAAACCCCATCACTTATCCATCCATCCAGGTGGAGCAGTTATCGCCCCACAGCGCCTTACAGAAATTGCCCCAACGCATCTCGCCAGCAAAGGTATCGTCATCACCCAATTCGATCTCGCGTCTATAGAGCGGCTAGGACTGGTCAAAATCGATCTGTTGGGAATCCGCGGTTTAAGTGTGCTTGGCGATGTCGCACTGTCCGTGCAAAGTAAACAAGCCCAAGAATACAAATCGCGCCTAGCCGTCCTTGATGCTATACCACTTGATGACCAAGACACATCAGAATTGGTCAAGAATGGTAAGACGATTGGCTGTTTTCAGATCGAAAGCCCAGGTATGCGTACAACACTGCGGGAAATCAAAGCATCCAATGTTGATGACATCACAATTGCCCTCGCGTTGTATCGGCCCGGCCCGCTCCGGGGAGGGCTTAAAGAAGCTTTTGTCCGCCGCCATCTAGGCATTGAAGATGTAGAACATCTGCATCCCGCATTCGAAGAGCTGCTTGCTGACACGCATGGCGTCATCCTATATCAAGAGCAAGTGCTGCGCATTGCCCATGAATTAGCCGGGCTGTCCCTGTCCGAAGCGGATTTGCTGCGCCGCGCCATGAGCCATTTCGATCCGGGCAAACAAATGCAGACCTTGAAAGAGAAATTTATCGCTGGCGCGCAAGCACACCGTCAAATACCGCTTGAGACCAGTGAACGGGTATGGGAGATGATGGCAGCTTTTGCCGGATATGGTTTCCCCAAAGCGCATGCCGCCTCTTATGCACAGATCGCATGGCGATCTGCATGGTGTAAAGCTCATTTCCCGGCTGAATTCTTGGCCGCCATATTAGCGAATTGGGGAGGCTACTACAGCCAACGTGTATATCTGATGGAGGCGCGTCGACTACAATTACCCGTGAAAGGCCCCCAAGTAAATTACTCCCAGCACGAGTTTTGTGTGGACTACTCTATTGGAACTCCAACCCTGTATATGGGCCTAAACCAAGTGCGTGATTTGACTCGCAGAACACAAACACGGATTATAAAGGAACGCCCTTTTACATCGCTTAATGATTTTATTGTCCGTGTCGATCCTCGCACAGGAGAAGTAGAGAACCTGGCGAAATGCGGTGCTTTACAAGATTTCGGAAATGTGCCAGAGCTGCTCGAACAGTTGAAATCCCGCTCCTGGCAAGCGCACCAATACCAGCTATTTGCCATGTCTAACGCACCGTCTCCAGACCGTGATTGGAGTCCAGAGCAAATTGCCACAGCTCAGGAAAATATTCTTGGGATAAGTGTCGATTTCCATCCCTTGGAATTGGTCGTGGATACATTGGCTGAACAAGGTGTAATTACTTCTTCAGAAGCGATACTGCGGATTGGTAATCGAGTGCGTGTTGCTGGTATGCGGGAGACATGGCGAAAAATAACTCGCTCCAGCAGTGAGGTGCTATACAGAATGACATTAGAGGATCTGGCAGGGAATTTGCCGGTGTTAATTACTAATCTGATCTACCGCCATCATCGCAATTTATTACAAGGCCGCGGTCCCTTTGTAGCAGAGGGGGTAGTGGAAGTGAATGCTTCTCGAGAGCAACCCTATCTACGCTTGGAAAAAATTTGGCCAGCCAGATAACCACCCATCCAAGGCCAGCCCCTAGATAGGCTAGTGCCTTTTCTAGGGTGCAATAGCTCGGATATCGAATGAAACTTTCACCCTAGACAAAGCATCTAGTATTCCGTCGACGATCTGTTCTTCCTAATAGTCACATTTGACGAACACTAGATTCCCATCAGCGATATATTTCCTCCGTCATCTAACAGGCACACTTTTGCATTGAACTTTTCCCCCAGCAGTTTTCCTACTCCAGGTCGATTTCTGGCGATGTGAAATTGATACTCCTGCAGTAATCCCTCGCTGTAGCCATTCAACTTTTGAAGTATTTTATTAACAGTCTGTTGCACTTAAGAGTTGAATTCAGGCACACAAATAATATCAAAACAGGAATTAAGTTATACGATTTTATCGTTCATCCCTGCGACCTGGCGAAGCAACTCTGTTTGCCCAGTGTGGTAGGTGTCATGGAAATAGAAGCCAAAAAGATGATTGATCATAGGCATTTTTGTATCCCCTTCCTGAATTTCCTTTTCCAAGTCTTCAGCGGAGAGCTTCCCCGCAGCATCGCTGATCCGCGCCTGACCTTCATTTAGCAATTCCAATAGCTGTTCTAAATTAATTACACCCTCTCCGCCTTGTATAATCGGATCTGAGCCAGATAAGTAGCGTTGGTATGCGAGGTCAGATAATACTGGCTCCCCGCCAATCAGGCGCAGCACGTTATCCCGATTGATTGCGATATGTCCCAGCACCCAATTCAAACAGTTAATATTATATGGTGTTTGAATTAAGCTATCAGCGTGCGATAATCCATCTGTTTGCATGGTAATTAATCGCAGGTTCAACCCAAACCAGTCCACTAACTTTTCTGCTGAAATCATTAGGCCTCCATAGTAGATTGTTCGTTCCTGCAATTTCAATGAGCAATAGATATGGTTGATTGTTTCCCATAGGCAAGGAATTGTTGCGGTCTCCAATGGGTATTTCTTAAAATTATTGTATTATGTTAACGATAACCGAACAAGTACACCAGCAACCGAAAATCAGGGATTAGAACGCTTGGACAGATTACCCTATTTATCCAGCATGTTTTATGGCGTAGTTGCTGGGAGATTCTTAATTGAGTACAATGTTGAAATAACTTGCACATAATAACCATCAGCAGAAAATCCAGCTGCTGATAGATCCGATTCGTTATGACTCGGCAGAGAGGAAGATACCAATGAACTATCGTCGTTTTGGCAGAACTAATTGGCAAGTAAGCGAGATCGGCTATGGGATGTGGGGCATGGGAGGTTGGTCCGGGTCGGACGATAGACAATCGCTAAGTTCCTTGCAGCGCGCTATCGAGCTTGGATGCAATTTCTTCGACACGGCCTGGGGATACGGCGAAGGACACAGCGAAGGTTTGCTCGGTCAGCTCGTCCACCAAAATCCAGGAAAGAAAATATATACCGCCACCAAATTGCCACCGAAAAATTTTGTTTGGCCAAGCCGGCGCGAATTTACCCTTAATGATTGCTTCCCACCGGACCACATCGAGGAATACATCAATCGCTGTTTAGAGAACCTAGGGCTGGACAGTGTGGACTTGATCCAGTTCCACACCTGGGAAGACAGGTGGGTGGAAGATGATCGCTGGCATAAGACCATCGAGAAAATGCGGAATGCAGGTTTGATCCATGCGGTTGGAATAAGCATCAATCGCTGGGAACCTTGGAACGGCGTCAAGACTGTCGAGAGCGGCTTAATTGATGCTGTGCAGGTTATCTACAATATATTCGACCAGAACCCCGAAGATGAATTATTCCCTGCCTGTGAAAGACATGATGTCGCAGTTATTGCCAGAGTGCCGTTCGATGAGGGAACGCTGACCGGAACCCTGACGGTAGACAGCTCATGGCCGGAAGGAGACTGGCGCAACACCTACTTCGTACCAGAAAACCTGGAATCGAGTGTCGAGCACGCCAACCACCTCAAGTCGATCATTCCGCCTGGCATGGACATGCCCGAGATGGCTTTACGCTTCATCTTGAACAATCCTACCGTCAGCACTATTATCCCTGGTATGCGTAAAGTTAATCACGTAGAAAGCAATTTGGCTGCCAGTGAGAAGGGTCCACTGGGCGATGATTTACACCAGAAACTGCGTAAGCATCGCTGGGATCGCGAACCGACAGAGTGGTCCCAGTAATGCGGCAGCAGTTATAGATATCTCAGAACCTTCTCGGACTGAACGGTTAATATTGCCAGTTCATGCTAAATCACCATCGATAATATAAAACTGCCAGCAAGGGACATGCTTGCTGGCAGTCTGCGTGCTAAGGCAAATTCAATTTCAGCCAGATATCATTTCGGCTTCTTCGTTTTCTTAGGCTTTGGATCAAGTTCCTTTTTGATCTCACCCCAGCCCATCCCTGAACTCTTCATGGCGAAAATCTCGCCAACCGGCTTACCTGAAATTACACTCAAGCTGTACGCCCGGTCGATCTCACCGAATCCAAATCCCTGGCAGAACCAGCCCATGATCTCTTGATAAGAGACACCGTATCGTTGGGCTAATTTTTGTCCAGTGGGATGTGGATCGGCGCCGGTGCAATCCGTTTCTTTACCCGGTTCAGGCGTCTCCGACACTGTTGGGACTTCTTCTGTGGTCTCCGTTTCCTCCGTCGTTGTAACTTCGGGGCTAGGTGTAACAGTCACATTTCGCAAATCATTTTTAATTTGTCCCCATCCTAATCCGGTACGACGTAATGCAAAGATATCTTCGACCGCCATGCCGCTTTGTTCGCTCAGCTGGTAGGCCAGCTCAATCTCCCCGAAACCAAAGCGCTGGCAGAACCAGCCCATGATCTCTTCGTATTCAACCTGATAGCGATCAGCGAGCACCTGTCCTTTGGGGTGGGGATCAGCACCGGTGCAGTCAGTCACTGGATCTGCGGGTTCTGAATCCAATAGCGGTTCTTCGCTTGTTTCCGGTTCTTGTTCATCCTCCAGTATCTCTTTCAGCGCCTCGATTTCCAAGGCATACCAGCTACCGCCGCTTAGGACAATGAACGTGACTTCAACCGTATCACCAACTTCTAGGTAATCATCGCGCTCCGTCCCCTGGTCGACTACGATCTCGGTATTATCTACCAACCATAGCGAACCTTCCATGGATTTGAGAACTCCGGTAAAAGTCGAGCGGGAATCCTCATCCTCGATTACTTCAATGTGGTCAGCAACTCTTTCATCCTCACTAAGTATCCTTCCTTCAACCAACACTTGGTTTCCGACCTGCGGGTTGCCGACCAAGTCCGTCTCGCTGGTTACCGTAAAGAGGACATCGTTCACCATCCATAAGTCCCCTTGAGAGGAGATCAATTGACCTTGCAGCGAAAATTGGTAGGTGGGTGTAAGAAGTATTTGCTCAGGATGAGCGGTTGTCGCCTGTCCGGCAGTTACCAATACCTCCTGCTTACCTTCACTGAAGCGGACTTCACCTTTATCCACTGCAACGCGCGTTGTACCGGATTCGTCGACCGAAACGCTGAAAACCGTTCCCAACACGTTCGTCATACCAGTGGGTGTCTGCACGCGGTAGTAGCTGCCCCAACCCTGGAGTGGGACCACGCTGTTTGTAGTCTTCCCGGAAACCTGTTCAATTTCGGCTTTCAGTGACTTTCCCCATGATCCGTCGAGTTTATTGATCACGATCTCAGTATCTGGCCCTAGTACCATACGGCTGCCATCATAAAATACAAGCGTCGCAGAGCTCTCAGCCCCAGTTCGCAAAATTTGACCCTCACCAACCTGATCACCATTCGCAACCCCCTGCCATAATTCGTTATGACTAATACTTTCAACCGCGCCTGCGATTTCGATCAGCGTGGCGGCTTGGGCTGTACGCGGACCTGTCAGCCAGACACCAGCAGCTGCCAGTGCCACTATCGAAAAGAATGCAATCGCCACAAATCCGACCAGAAGGGAGCCAAGGGCAATTTTCGCCCAGGAATTCGCAAATAATATTTGCAGCGGTGATGATCTTTGGCTGCGCTGGTGCAATTTCGATTTCATACTAGCCTGCGCTTGTAATCGAGATAATTGCGGTCTTGGGTGCTCCATTGCGCGAATGGATTGCGCTAATGTGATCAGCTGTTTCATTTCCCCATCCTGATCATCTACAGGGAGCACACTGGAATCACGGCGCGTACCCGTCTCAACCGCTGATAAATATTCTTGCAGTCGTTCATCAAAATTAGACATCTTGGACCTCCCCATCCGTAAGTGTCTCCCGCAGCGAGAGCAATGCCCGTCGCTGGAGACCTTTGATCGAGTTCTCACTCTTATTCATCATTTTGGCAACTTGATTAATCGGTAGACGATTTATGAACCGCAGGATGATGACCTCTCTTTGGGATTGGTTAAGCGATCCCATTGCATTCACCAAATGTTCGCTTGTTAGCTGGTCCTCGACAGAAGTGGTTACAGCGTCATCAGCAGCCGGAGTATCCTCATCAAGGGGCAGTTGGCGCATATGCTTCTTACTGCGGTAATAATCTGCCACCAAATTACGGGCGATTTTGAACAACCAGGCTTCAAAGGGAACCGCGCGCGGACGGTAATTTTCTATTGATCCTAACATGCGCACAAATACCTCGGATGTTAAATCTTCCGCAGCATGTTTATCCCCAACCTGATAGAAGAAATAACGGAAGACGCTTAGGCTGTGCTTTTCATACAGCTCAGTGAGCACCTGCGCATCACCGTTCTTCGCCTTGCTGATCGTCTCTAGGGATATCGCACCAATCATAGGTTCCAAGTTACCTCTCTAGAATATGCATAACGGGGAATTGGTCAATAAGAGTCGCACTTTACAGCAACCTTAACCACATTTTAACGAACATGGGCTTTGGTGTGGTTAAGTTTGGGTTACATACTCTTATCAATTACGTTAGATGCTCCCCCTGCAGGAGATATGGAGAAGGCAGCTAATTTTCTGCTTCTACCCCGAGGAATCACAATACAAACCACATAAAGCTGATCGTGATGGTTCGATACACTATCAGCAACACAGTAGTCGGCGAAATGGGACGTTTGACGAAAGCTCGTGCTGGGCCGCACTGACCAAGATATGAATATCGAAATTATCGACTTTTGTTTCCGGACGAGCTTGTGCACTCCCAAATGGAGTAAAAGCTATTGACCCAGAGCAGTGAATCTTCCGTATACAATTAAACAAAAAATGCGGCATGAAATTCATGCCGCATTCGTGATCAATGTTCGCGCTCAGTTAATGGCGACAACATCTGTCGCTTGCAGGCCTTTTTGACCTTCCATCACTGAGAACTCAACTCGTTGACCTTCTTCCAAGTTGCGATAGCCATCGCCTGTGATCGCACTGTAGTGGACGAAAACATCGTCATTGGTCTCATCGCGGTTGATGAAGCCATAGCCTTTCGACCCGTTAAACCATTTAACAGTGCCGGTTTCACGTTCTGCCATGATCTGGAAACCTCCTTTCAAAATTTTGCTTACGTTATTACAGGGTTCCAGATTAGTACAGAAACTACTTTCCTTCCTACTCAGGACCACTGCTAACCAGATTTTCAATATACCACAACAAATAATTTTTGTCTATCACACATGGATTGATTGTTTCTGCAGCTAAAGGTTGTTCCACCAAAGAAGTTTTCATCTGAATTCAAGCATAATCGAAGTGTGAATTCTCTGTTATGATTGCCCCTGTTTAACTAGCCCACTTTGAGAGACTATATGGCAAACAAAGGCGTACTCTACGGCATCAGCGTGTATATCATCTGGGGATTCTTTCCCTTTTTTTTCAAAGCACTCCACACTATCCCCGTACTGCAGATTGTTGCACACCGTATTAGTGGTGCTTTCGTCTTTCTCCTGGTCGTGATCTTTCTGCGCCAGCGCGGTGGGCAGTTTTTTAAATATTTCAAACAGCCAAAAATACTTCTGCTGTACTCTTTACCAGCAATTCTTCTCGCGGTAAATTGGCTTACATATATCTGGGGGGTAAATTCGGGCTTTGTGGTTGAGACGAGCCTGGGATACTTTATCAACCCTTTGGTAAACGTTCTACTCGGAGTGGTTTTGCTGCGCGAGAAATTACGTTTACCGCAGTGGGTATCGGTCGGCCTGGCTACCATCGGCGTTGCATACTTAACCATTCTAGCTGGCGGACTGCCTTGGATTGCACTGATGTTGGCATTCACGATGGGTTTCTATGGTTTGATAGTCAAAATCGCACCACTCCGGGCATTGGATAGTCTAACCCTCGAGACCGGAATTCTTTTTATCCCATCATTAGTCTACTTGTTTACTGTGAATTATCTGGCTGCAGAACCCGTTTGGCAGCAAGAGCCAATCGTTTTAGTTCTCATCGGCCTTGCCGGAGTAGTCACAGCTACGCCTCTACTGCTGTTCTCATCGGCTGTCCGCATAATCCCATTGTCAACAATTGGCTTGCTGCAATACATCGCGCCCACCATCCAATTCCTGCTCGGTGTGTACGTATACAAGGAAGCCTTCTCAAACGTAGATTTGATCGGCTTTTGTTTAATTTGGATAGCCCTCATCGTTTACTCAATCGATAGTCTCCGCTTCCAGCGCAGCAAGCCACTTCCAGCCCCGGTCATTTAATTTCATCTTCGGATAGCGAGCCACCCCAAATTCTCCAGCACCCAAAAATTACACCGATTACTCATCAACTGGAGAGATTGGCTGACCCACAGATCACCGTAATTTAATTTGATTGAATCGCAAAATTCAACCATGAATGATGCGGCTGCCGCCCCTCTGACACTAAAGCGATACAAGCTGTCAACTATGCCAACTGAGTACCAAACACTGCGGTCAGGCGGTCTTCATCGTGAGGACTGAATTCAGAGCGCAGCACTTCGGCCCCAGCTTTAGAAAAATATTCCACAACTGAATCTACTCCCTCTGAACTCAGCACCAACAGCAGGGCGGAACTGCTTTTACCCAGTGCGTCGCCAGCATCTTTAACAAAATCATCGTCCAATCCAAGCTCGCCCACCGCACCACCGATCGACATTTCCCACCAGCGCGCCCAAAAAACGAGCGCAATCATCATGCCCCAGAAGATCCCGCCGTACTTCCCCTTTTCCACCAAGTTGGCCGCTAATTCGGCATGCACGCTGCCATCTGCTCCACGACTGATAAGTGCGGCATCCTGCACCATACCCGCCAGGTCACTAGGCATGACCCTGGCAACCTGAGCGGCTCGTTCCTCACCCTCAAATACACACACCATCAATTCACTCATTTATCGCCTCCCGGATCAGCAAATTTATTTGGACAAATATACCATATTTAGGCGCAATTCTCTACGAGCTGCCACTCGATCGAGATCGGCGGATCACAACACAACTCCTATGATAAAATTGCGCCAGAATTCAACAAAATCTCTGGAGAGGATGAAGGTTAACAATGTCGAATAAAACACACCATGAACGAGGTTTCTGGTTGTCCCTGGTTCTGATCCTGATGGCACTGCACGGGATCGCCGGCGCCATATTTTATTACGCCTACTCCCAATCTACTGTACTGGATAAACCGGTGCTGCTGGGCTTGATGATCTTGCATTGGGTCGCGAATGTCATCGCCGTGATCGGGATCTGGTACTGGAAACGCTGGGCGCTGTACGTATACGCTGCATCGACCGTGCTGGCCATTGTAGTTGGTTTGCTGGCGACGGGGATGTGGTCGGTTTTCTATTTCTTCCTGCCGCTGGCGATCCTGGGCTACATGCTGCGGACGAAGTGGGATTATTTTGAGTAGGGACGGGGTGTGGGGGTGAGGATGAAGGTTGCGTTAAAACGTAAAAATCCCCTGGTGGGGATTTTTTCTCAAACAATCACAATAAACCGTTATGAGCCATTTTTATGGGAATTCTTGTTCCAATCCAACCATTGCCGGATATCATTAGCAAGTTTGGAATTGTCATTCGTTTCCAAGTATTCAATCAAATCAGTAAAAGTATCTACATTCTCTTCGGTTAAATCTCCAATATATAAATAAGGAGACACATCAACAGGCAAGCTATACTGCCGATATGCATCAGCATAATACCCGTTGGAATATCTACGGTATCTATACTCATAATAGCTTTTCTTCAAGTACTCATACCCAAGATCTTCATCACCAAAATGTCGATATAGGATTCCAGCAATCAATAATACCTCTGGTTGATTATTACTGATAAAGATAGCCGTATCGATATATGATTTGCTTCTCCCAATATCGCCATTCTCAAATGCTAATTGTGCTAAGTATGCATATGCAAGTGGATTACTTGCTGCTTCATTCAATGATTGAAAAATCAGATTCTCGCTTCCAATAATCTCACCTGCCAAATACGCTTCACGACTCTCCCACAGTGTCATCCGATGTTTTTTTTCAGTCGTATCCGGTAATAACGCATCTTTACACCCAAAAGACATAGTTTTTTCATATAACGGTGATTTTTCGATAATGTAAGATTCTTTGTACCAAGGATTTAAACAAACAGCTTTTCCATACGCAGTAATGGCCTCATGATCTTGGCCAATATTTTCTAACATAATCCCGAGATTTAACCATAAAAAATCCCGGTATGGGTCAAAATCAGTAGCGATAAGCAAGTGTTCAATTGCGAGATTCGTCTTTCCCAACTGCCATTCATAACTTGCTAGGTTTGCCCAATGCAAGAACCAATATGGATCACGTTCTAAACCAGATCTTGTATAATCAATTGCTGCTAACAATTTCGATTTATCATTATTATTAAACGAAACAATTGCATTTATCAAACCACATTGGAAGGAATTATATGTGTAAGCAGGATTTTTCTGAGTATATTGACAAAGCTCCTGATTAGCTTCTGACCATTTACTTTCCTCCACATATTTTATGAATGCTGGGATGTTTCTACCTCCTAAATAAGTAAAATATCCTCCAATAAGGATTACCAATAAACATATAGCCATTATTAGTGAGAGAGATAATGTCTTCAGCCTAATCTTCCTAGCTTCAATCTTCCCCCAAAACAACAATCCGGTGAAGATTATCACATTCATACTGATAAAATACTTATAAAACAAGAAATCCACTTGATTGTGAACAATTAGAGCCACCCCTAATCCACAATATGCTAAGAGATAGTCTCGCTTAGCTTGACTTAGGGTTATCAATTTATATCCTTCAAGGATATGCTTCCCTATAAGAAACACCATCCAGGTAATCAGGAAAAGCCCTATTACACCCATATTAGATGCGATTTGAAGAAATATGTTATGTGCATGTACTAGATAAGTCCGTCCAAAACCATCATCTGATGATGCATACAATAACGGGTATGAGCCCGGACCATTTCCAAACCAAGGAGATTCTAAGATCATCTCTACCGAATTCTGCCAAATCGCGAACCGTCCCTGGACACTCCCATGGGCAGCACGTTGAATTTGGGGAATTGCGAACACCACTACAATCGTAATCAGGAATAAACTACAAATAATAACAAGTGCCCTACGCTTAGTGATCCGGAGGTGTTGGATTACAGTTGCATTCGCTTTCATTGCAACGAGAAACTTTGGCGCGAAATACATAAGCCACATCCCAACCAAACCACATATCAATCCCAACCAGCCACCCCGAGATGAAGTAAAGAAAATAACTGACAGGAACATTACCAGTATTATTGCCCACAATATGCGCTTATTAGTTGTAGAAGATCTAGCTAACCGTAAAATAACAAAGGGGATAACCAAATTCATGTAACCAGCCATGTAATTGGGATGTCCAAGCAACCCGCCGGGAGAACGAACACTGTAAGGAGGGGAGGAGATGCCAGCTCCTGAAATATCCCACCAAGTGAAATACCAAGCAGCAACCAGCAACAAATCGATAGCCGCCATAACCAACGCCACAAGTATTACAGCATTTTCCCAAGTTCGAAACTTCCAACCATAATTGTGAGAATCAATTACGAAAACAAAAATTAGTAATAATATTACCGGGGAAAGAACCCAGTAAATACTATATACTGGCAGAGGGGAATTAACTAAAAAACCAAGATTTAATAGAGAGTACAGCGAGAAAGGCAAAATCAGACTTGGGAGGGTAAGTAAATGCCTCACTCTAATAGCAACAAATAACCATGACACTAATATAAGCAACAACAGAAATAGAGCTATGATCTTGGCAGTCGGATCAATAAGATCCCAAGTAGCTGGAAGTAATAATAAGAGCAGGATTGAAATTGCTAAATATAGAGATTGAGTTACATCCTTATTTAATATCATGAATTAATTTCCCGTGTATATTCAGATTTTTCTTCCCCAAGTGTGCAACTTATATTCCTAACGCTTATGATTTACATATATACTGATTGTTTACATAATATTCGGAGAACATTTGTGCAATATAATTCTTCATAGACAACACCGGCCACTTTTGTTAAAGTAGCCGATGGTAAATAATAAATAGTGGTTCCCATGGGCCTGGTAGGGATCGAACCTTTGACCAAACGGTAATTGGGTCAATTCCAATTGGGCTAAAAGAATAGGCAACTTGCTTCCCTGATTTTATTATCTCACGTCGGTAAACAAATTATCGTCCATATCAACAAATTTTTACCAATTTTCCAGATCATAATAATACGTGGTGTTGATCATATACCAACACATTTTCGACAATAGGGCAGTATGCCTTGCAAAAGTGCAAATAAATTCATAATAGGTATCCTATAGTAGTCGTGTTTTGCAGGATATGACTTAATTACAGGTTGCCTATTCCACATATTTTAGCGAAAGTATTGCTTCAGCAGAGTCCATTTTATTGCATCAATGATTGTTGTATTAATTATTAGGGGCATATATATTGATAGGGAAAATGGAGATCAGGATCAGCGAATTCACAGATGGGTTATTATTCTGGAAAGATTGCCACCCCAAAAATCGATCCCCGAAACAATTACGAATGATCACCTGAGGGCTGGTCTACTAGGTCCGTAATAAATTGCGGGCGCTAGTGAAGATTGTTTGGAGCTCGGGAATAAACTGAAATATAAGTAGGGGTAAATAGATAAACGTGAGCGATAGTAAAACCTGGTTGGTGGGCGATGTCCAGGCCGATGTAGACAGCAACAAAGGAACTACCGCAACCCAACTTAAAAAGTTGGCGATAAGGATTTCCCTGAACGACTTTGGAAGAAGAAAAAGTGGGGTGAGGTCATACAATGATCTCTGTGGAACACAGGCCATCAAGAAGAGGAATAACACATCCTTGTTTTTGTATTTTAGTAAAGCCAAGAGTAGGAGTGGGCCGAGAGGGAGAACCAATAGAGGAATAACGCCGTCAAAGCTTCGCACCGAAAGAAGCCAGCTTAGCGGCCAACGCGGATACACTAAGATGGTCAGCAGTAAAAATATGATAATTATCAAGAATCGGCGCCTTGTCAGGTTGGTCAAGATCACCGGAAGTCCTATTTGCGGTTTTATCAAGGCAAGTGGAAGCAATAGGGGTAACAACATAATCGCAGCCATCAGCGGAGAGAACTGATGAAAAATAAAAGCAATCCAGTAAGGCGATGATAGAAAGATGAGCCATTGGTGGGGTTTACCATTAGAGCTTAGGCCGTAAGCAAGCAACCCACTAATTACGCCCCAGAGAACCGCCGCTCCAACCTTTCCGGGGAGTAGCGAGAATGGAATAAAGGTAATGATTGTAGTTAAAGGATATGCGGCAGCAGGGGAGTCTATGTACCATGTCTGACAACCGGAATAGGGATCTTCACCAGATAATAGCCGACGGGCAGAGCAGAGCGGAGGATTAAGATCAACCCAATAGACGCGTTGCCACCAAAGTGATAGAGATGCAGCGATTATGGCAATCAAGAGAGGGAAACCGATGATCTTTATTGTCCTAGCCATGCGGTACGCTCTTCCGCTCTGACCGTATTTCAAGCACAATTCTAGCTTTGTATTCTGGTATGTAGCTTCTTCGTATTGTCATTGGGGATCCGTTTTTCGGGAGTTTAATCTTCCTTAGTCTTTTTGTCCAGTTTTTAGGATCCATTCCATATCATCAACCACAATATTTCGTTTGCCACACCACAAACCTACTTGCCAGAACTTCCCATCTCGGATGAGACTCAGAGAGAGCAGGGCAATCAGATGAGAAAGCGATTCCGTGTAAGCCGCGAAATACACGCGCTGGGGAAAATAGCCAAGTATAATATTTCCCGAGCGGCGTCTTCCGGGTATTGGGTTTCTTCTATGGCAAGACGGTAGAAAACGAACAAGCTAAATAGGAAACAATTTTCGAAATCAGGATGCCAGAAAACAGGGAATTACCCCACAGTAGGTAGCCAGCTGTACGAGCGAGAAGGGGAAATAATGGTGGGACAAAAAGGGCTGAATCAAAAGCATCGTATCCGCGCTCAGCGATGGCTTAGTAGTGCAGGGTGTCCCAGCGCTACCAGGGTTCAAGCCAGGGATTTCTTCGAAGGCCACACCCAAGTAAGGCCGCTGGATTGGGTCTGGGAGAATCGGATAGGGGAAGATCTGACGCAATCCCCACATCCAGATCAGCAGAAGTATTCACAGGAAAACGAAAACCCAGAGAGGATGAAAGATCGCTGGATTCTCACGCATCCAGCGTAGAAACCTGCTGATTTCCCGTCTTCAGATGTCTCTCGCCGGTAAGCAGTATGGCTGGCATTTTGCACTCTGGGGGTTGGACGGGAAAGGTTACATCCAGGAGGGTAAAAGTGGGCCCGGTAGGGATCGAACCTACGACCAAACGGTTATGAGCCGTCCGCTCTGCCACTGAGCTACGGGCCCTCTGGAGCGGGCGACCGGATTCGAACCGGCGAATGTCAGCTTGGAAGGCTGATGCCTTACCACTTGGCGACGCCCGCGTTGTGTCCATGATTTTACCTCCATGCCAGGCGAACGGTCAAGTTTAAAACCCTTGTAGACCACTTCGCTTTACTAGAGGGTCTTTCCAGGAAGGTCTTACTAATTTCATGTATCATCTAGCGTCTGAATGGTAAATGCTGATGGTAAGACAAAGCCCACCATCCATGATAAAATAATTTCATTAGTGACTATCAATTACCACCAATCAAGGAGTGTGCCATGGCCAAGAAAGACAAGAACAAGAAGGATGATAAGAAGGGCAAGAAAGACAAGAAGAAAAAGAAGAAGTAATCTCAGATTGGTTATTGACAACGAAAAAATCCCAACCAAGTGATTGGGATTTTTTGATCCAAGTGATTTATCGCACCAGCTTCACATATTCAAGAAGAAGCCGCTCACATAGGGTATGTAAAGGTCCCAATTTTAGTACCATTCGAGAGTGGAAAAATCATGTGCTCGTCCTTTTTTACCAAGACAACCGTCGCCCAGACCGCATGGATGAGCATCAGTAAAATAGCGGCGACACCGGTCAGCCCATAGATATCCCAGGTGATCCCACCCGCCATATCCATCATGATGCTAGTACCGGTTGTATCGAATACCAAGCCTGTCCAGAAGAAGATCAAATGCAAACCCTTTAATCTGCCTGCCAGGCGTTCGCTCCATACTCCAATTTAGCAGCAGACCAATGCCGGGGTGATAAGTAACATAGACAACATCGACCGTGCTGGCAGTCCGCCCACTTTTTACCGTATCCGGGTAAAAGGGTATGAATAATGACACTGCCAATTAAATAATTCACTCGACCAATTCAAAGAAGTTTCATTCCCCCCAGTAACAGCCCCTCTGTGTACAGCAATCGAACTTTGACACATTTGAAACTATTAAGTGAGTGGTGCACCGCTCAACTTCCGGTTTCAACTGATTATCGATTTTTTCTACTACGGGATCTTCGCAAGAATGCTTCCAATCTCACTAGCTCGGTAGCCCTTCATAGTCATCGTACGCACGTTTCCGGCCGCTCCCAAACTTGCCAAGAATGCCATCGCCACTTCATCATTAGGCGCTTCAGCGATACCCACATAGTCGTACTGGCCCATAACAAAATACAGATCGATCAACTTACCGCCCATCGCTTCCAGACCTTTTACGGCATCTGCTGTCCGCTGGGGGGCGTTCTTGATATCTTTGACACCTTGGTCGGTCATATTCATCAAGGATATATAGACTGGCATGTGACCATCCTCCTTCTCTACAATAAATGGTGCACCACTCTTCTTTCAGCCCATGTTGGAGACAAAAAAATACCGCTGTTCATGAACAGCGGTCGGTGTTGTTAGGATATCGCTCCCGAGGGCTTGCTGCCCCGGTTCCCGCCTGCAGCGTTTGTATTTTGTCTTCATATCTTGGCTGACTATTTCATTATAGCGAATTTAGACTTCAATAGCAATAGAGCAGCCAGCTTCTTACGCTCTGGTAACCAAAAAATGCAAACCCAGCCTCGCCAAGCTGCCATGTCTGGTTCACCCACCCGCGATAGGCGGAAATAGAGCGACCTCATCGCCATCTTGCAGTTGGGTCTCAAGGTGATCTGGCAGGTGGGTGTAGTGGCTCCCATTTATCAAAATTGCGCAATACCGGTTGATCTCGCGAGTTTTGGGTACGAATAACCAGCGATCGAGTTCTTCCCCGAACTGGTCCGAAAGGTGTTTGACCAATTCGCCTAATGACATTCCGCCAGCGCTAATCGCGACTTCAAGTCGTTCGCCGATTATCGGTCGCAACGTCAAATATCCCCTAACTGTCACCGGCATAAATATGTACCTCTTAACCGTTTGGATGATATATTCGGAATATCCCAGCCGCTCTAAACACCTAAATTGGCTCGAAACTCTTTTACATAATCCCGGAATTCTTCCAGCTCAGCAGGCGACATCTCATCCGGAAACTGCAGGTCGACTTCGGTGAGCGCATCGATGAACGTGGGCGCGTAGGGCGCCAATCCTAACACCCCAACTTTACTGCCCTGCTCTAATGCGATCTTACCGAGCATAAAATCCGTCAGGAATTTATGTTCTTTGCGCAGGATCTTCTTCCATTCTTGGGGTGAAGCAGCCATAATGAAATCAGCTCCGCGCTTGGCTTCCTTTTCACTGAAAAATCCAAGCTCAAGCAGCTCGCCTCGATCAACGACTCCCCCAAACAAGATGTCTGCCTCAATCCCCCAATCCGGCTCTGCTTTTATCCGGTAAAAAACCTTGGCAGTTATCTTGGATAGCTCTTTCTGATATTTGGGTTGGCTCCTGGTACGCTGCTTGCTTTCTTCCAGCCATTCTGGGGTACAGTAGCGGTATATCTCCATCTCTCAGCCTCTCTTTACAGTCAGTAATTAGTCTGTGGTTGTACCATGCATCCGAGCAATCATTTCATCCCGTAAAGCTTTCTTAAAAACTTTCTCTGAGACCGTCAATGGCAATTCTTGACGGAACTCAATCGTGGTTGGCACAGCATACGGTTCCAGATGCTCACGGCAGTAAACCAGTAGTTCCTCGGGTGTGACATTCCCCTGATACTCATCTTTCAGTTGCACAACGGCCATCACCCGCTCGCTGCCAGGGATCTCCGGGTCAGGGACGCCAAATGCAGCTGCCATTAATACCGCTGGGTGGCGGAATAACACATCATCAACATGAGTCGTATACACCTTAAGTCCCGAGATATTAACCATGTCTTTGGTGCGGTCGACCAGTTGAAAATAGCCATCTGCATCCATCTCGGCGATATCACCGGTGTGCAGCCATCCGGTGTTGGTTAACCCAGAGCCCGGCTCAGGCCAATAGCCTTTCATGATCTGCGGACCACGCACAACCAGTTCGCCCCGAGCGCCAAAGGGAACTTCTTCACCGGTGTCTGGATCGACCAGCTTGCATTCAGTATCCGGGGAGGGGATGCCAATTCCTACTTTTTCTTGAGCCATGAACCCGGTTATCCGGGCAAATGCCGACACATTGAAATGTGTGAGGGGCGCTGTTTCGGTCAATCCGTATCCTTGTGAGATTGGCATTCCCGTTTTGCTCTTGACAGCTTGGGCAACTTCAAGCGGTAGCGGGGCAGACCCGCTCATCAGGAGCACATTCAATCGAGGCAGTTGTGCTTGTGCAATGCGCATGAACTGGGTCGGAACCGCCGGGATCAACAACGGCCTGTGGGCTTTCACAAGCTCAATAAACAGCTCCATATCGCGTGGGTCAGGCAGCAAGATCACTCGCAACCCCAGGTTTGCCCCGGCCTGATGGATATAGTGACCATAGGCGTGAAAAAGTGGGACAGGGATCATGATCGAGGCTTTCCCTGCAATCCCGCGCAGCAAGGACTTGAACAACCAGGGGAAGCCCTGCTGCAGGCAGCAGTAGCGGTTGTAGTGGGTGATCATCACTCCTTTTGGGATGCCAGTCGCACCTCCTGTAAAAGCTAGTTCACATAAATCCTCGCGGGGTCAATCGCTACCTGGGGCGGGGTCGGGTCATGGGTCGCCAGCAACTCTCGAAATTCATGTACATTTTCAGGTAGAGATTTCGAGACTGGTTCAAGATCATACCCGGCAGTCGAAGTAACAATAACATGTTCGATATCCGTATGGTCTTTCACCGCCAATACCCGCTCGAGCTGCTCTTCCTGACAAATGATCACTTTTGACTGCGAGCTGCCGGCCTCATGCAGCAATCCTTCATCCGTACGCAGGATGCTGGTTGGGACCACTACACCACCGGCTTTCAATACGGCCCAATCACTGATGATAAACTCGCTACAATTCGGGAGAAAGAGGCATACCCGCTCGCCTTTGACAACACCAAGCTCAGCAAGTGCGTTTGCCAATCGATCAACTTGCCTCAGCAGTTGGCTGTACCTCAGCGACCTGCCTTGGTAAAGCAGTGCGGTCTGGCCAGGATACTTCGCCGCGGCGTCATCCAAAACCTGATAGACCGGCACCTCAGGATACGGCGCCAGACTCTCATCAAGCTTATAAGGACCCAATTTATAACTTTTCAGCCATGGTTTATCTAGGTAGGTCATTGTTTCATCCATGCTGCTCTGATCTGAAATCAACGTAGCTGTCCCTCAGCTGCAGGCCACACATCTGCGATGAGATCATCCAATGCTAGCTGGCGCAATTTGTCCCCAGTGGGGATACCCAGAACTTGATCCCAAGCGCGCACCTCATAATAGGCATTCTTCAATTCCTCAAGGGTTTCGCTCTCGATCAGCATCCCTTCCGCAGGTCCCCCCGGCAGCGGATCTTGGGTCAGCCGTGCGGGCAGAATGTCAGCAGATCGTGAGGCCCCTTCTCTGACACTTAGTGCCCGTGCTAGATTGTAGATACGCTCCCCAGATAGGCGAAAATCGGCGACACTGAAGTCCCATCCCGTTGCACTGGAAATTAAGCCAACGATATCTTCGGCTGTCAGCAGGATCCCCATAAACTTACAGCCGCCGATCGCGTCAAAAACGGTGAGGGCATTTTCCATATCGACCAACACCTGGGCTTCGGCAGGGTTTGCGGTAAAAGGATCCCGGATGCTGCTCTCCTCAACAATTAAGAACGGTGCATCTAAAAAAGTCGGTCCCTGAATATAGCCGGTCATATGATCGCCGCCCCGGTTAGCGGTTACGTAACCAAGCCCCGTGATCTTAGCCGCGCGTGGATCGTACGCCGGCAGTTCCAACCCTTTCACATGCATAGCATAATGGTCAGTACCCTTACCAAGCCTTTCGGCCATTTTTTGCGTCCCTTCTGCCAGCAGGTCGCCCACACCTCTGCGTAATGCGATCATCTCTACCATTTCCACCATTATGTCAGCGTCACCGAAATTCAGAGCCACACCCTCTGTCTGCTCAAGCGTGAGCGCACCGCGCTGGTAGCACTCCATCGCAAAGGCGATTGTCGAGCCGGTGCTGATGGTATCGAGACCGTACTCATTGCACCTGTAGTTGGCCATCGTGATGGCCTCCATATCCGCAACCCCACACATTGCCCCTAAAGTGTTGGTTGTCTCATACTCGGGGCCTTCGCCTTTATTGCCGCGCCACTTTCCCGTTTTGATCTCCGTGCCGCGCCCGCAGATAATCGGACAGGCAAAGCAATTTACACCTTCCACAAAAACCTTATCGGTGAGTGCCTGAGCGTTGACCTCATCAATCTGTTCAAATTCCCCGTGCTGCCAGTTCATCGTCGGATATCCGCCGCGCACATTGACCATATCGGAGAGCATATTAGTACCAAAGGCATCGAATCCTACTTTCAAGATCGATTCGTTCACCAGCTCGACCTGGTGCCGGGCAATCTCGCGGAAAGAGCGCTCGTCCGCCAGCTGGATCGGCTGATCCCCAGCACAGGCAATGGCTTTCAATCTTTTGGAACCCATCACAGCCCCCAATCCACAGCGGCCAGCGGCGCGGTGACTATTGTTCATGATCGCAGCATAACGCACGAGATTCTCGCCGGCTGGACCAATCGATGCTATCGTTACTTTGCGCGGGGCAGCTTCTCGGATGAGGTCCTCCGTCTCCGGCACGGTCTTACCCCACAGGGGCTGTGCATCGCGCAGCTCAGCGGTGCCATCGATGATCTGCAGATAAACCGGACAAGGCGAAACCCCACTAAAAATGATCCCATCATAGCCGCTGCGCTTCAGCTCCGGCCCGAACGAACCGCCAGAATTAGCCTGTCCCCAAATGCCAGTCTGGGGTGATTTGGCGACCACCGAATAACGGCTGGCGCTTGCCGAGGCAGTCCCAGTCAGGGGACCGGTCATGAAGATCAGTGGGTTTTCTGCCCCGAGCGGGTCCGCGTCACGGGGAAGTTCATCGTACAAATACCGCGTGGCTAAACCCGCTCCGCCAATGAAGTGTTCGACCCAATCCCATCGCAGTTCTTCCTCCATGATCTCCCCAGTGGTCAAATTTACCCGCAGGATTTTGCCCATATACGCGTTGTCCATATTCGCTCCTCTCTTCTGTCTGGTGACAAGCAATTAAAGGCAGCCGGCGACCGACGCTTGACGATCATAATTGCTCGCTCAATGTTAACCAGATAAAATATCTGGCATCTGTATGCAATGATGCTGCTTTATCTGGTGATGAGTATGAGTAGATTATATAATTTTCCAACCTCCTGAGTCAATTGGTTCCATGCGAGACGGGTCAAAGATATTCAATGAAGGGGTGGTTATGTTGGTATATCGCTCAAGAAATCCGATTTTCAATTTTTTCGCGAAAAGAGCTCCACGCAACCGGTCACACTCACTGTCCAGTGGGTAGAAAATGGAGAAAATATCTACTGATAAAGGAAGTGGCGGTAAAAATAGTGGCACTTGCCACACGAGTCAGCAATGGCAACATGTTTTAGGAATACTGGCAGTAACCTATGTTTGATTAACGACAGGCGCACCACTCCCGATCAACTAGGCAGAGGAAAGCTTCTGCGAGTTCACAGATTGGGTGTTCAATAGGAAATGGATTTAGTTTTATTCAAAAATCTTAATGCTGTCTTTGCAGCTTGGTATCCACACATGCCATGCACCCCACCACCTGGTGGCGTGGACGATGAGCATATATATAGATCTTTGACGGGCGTGGTATACGGCGACCAACGCGGTACTGGGCGGGTGAAAAGCTGCCGCCAATCCTGTACACCGCCATTAATATCCCCCCCAATGTAATTGGGGTTGTAGGATTGCATTTCAGACGCGGTGTAAACATGTTTCGCCAGGATCAAATCACGGAACCCAGGGGCGAAACGATCGATTTGGGCTGATATTCTCTCACTTACATCCTGCTGGGAACCATTGGGAACATGGCAATAAGCCCAGGCGGTATGCTGTCCTTCCGGGGCACGGCTGCTGTCGAACAGGCTTGGCTGTGCCAGCAATACCAGCGGTCTTTCCGGGTGTTCTCCGCGCCAGACACCCTTCTCAGAGGCGCTGATTTCATTCAGGGTACCCCCTAAATGGACCGTGCCTGCCTGTGCGCATGCTGCTGCTTTCCAGGGGATCTCTCCATTCAGCGCATAATCTACTTTGCAGACACCAGGACCATAGCGATATTTTTCCAAGCGGAGTGCGATATCCAGCAGGCAACTTCTCTCCGCAAATTTGTAGCATTTGGCGAGGGGTAACATCCATCAAAACCGACCTGGATTCAGGCAACGCATCCAGTGAGGTCACCTCTTGGTTTGTAACGATCTCACCACCGAGTGACTCCAGATAAGGCCGCCATGGCATTGCTGATGGCCTGCGAACCGCCTTTGGGGATCGGCCAGCCAACCGCGTGGGCCAGCAGCCCCAGCACCAGGGCGATCGAGGCCGTGGTCGGCTCTTCCAGTGGCAGCATACCGTGTCCGGCCAGCCCGGCAAACAGCGCCTGCGCCGTATCTCCTCGGAAACGGCTTTCTGCCAGGCTGCGTGCTGAGCGTAGTGCTAATAGTCCGAAACGAGCCAGCGAGATGGGATGTTTAGGCGTGAATGGGAAGGGACCAAGAGTATCCGCTAAGATTGCCTGCCAGGATTCAACCAGAGGGGTCAATAAGCGTTGGTAGGCGCGGCTATCCACCCCCAAGCTGGCCGTGCTTTCTTCGATCGATTGAGACAAAATTGCAGCACGGCCATCATCCATTGGGTGGGCCAGCGCCACAGGTGGGGTGATCCACTCCATGTCAAAATCAGCCAGCGGCAAATCCCGAAAAAAGGGCGATGCGATCCCCAGCGGGTGAATCGCCGAACAGATATCGTGGCGGAAGCCTGGCAGCGTAATCTCTGCCGTGCGCGTTCCGCCACCGATCGTATCTTTGGCTTCGAATACCAAAACTTTCTGCCCTGCCTGGGCCAGTGTGATAGCTGCTGCCAGGCCGTTGGGACCGGAGCCGACAATGATGGCATCGTAGTGGGTCATAAAACGTTAACAAATAGATAAGCTGTTGTTATGTGGTTTTCCTGAACACCTTTTTTACCATCGCCACCGGCATATACAGCCCGGAGCGGATACCAGCATTATGCCAGATATTGCGCCATTCGCCCCATTGAACACGCGGATCGACCAGCGAATTGGTCTGGGTAGGCTGTGGGTTGCTAACGCCTAGATGGGTAGCCAGATTCTTCAAAGTGGAATTCCAAAAGGTATCTTCGGCTTTGTGACCGAAACCCATGCGGAAGCTCATCTCGTAAATCGGATCATTGGCTCGGATCAGTGCCTGTAGCTGGGCAACGGTGCTGTTATCTTCCTCATAAGCGCTGAAGGTAATCATCCCGGCAAACATGTGGCCTTCGGGGGTCATAAATGAAAACGACACATCGTCGGCATAGATCACCATAATACCCGTTGAGAGTTTCATGCCGCCAGGTGCACTCAGGTTGATCAGGCCAACTTCGCCGGACTGGATGCCGGTCAGCGGCACGATAGAGGTCGTTGCCCTTCGGCCAGAATTTGGGAAAATTTGTCTTCCAGGCTGTGATCACTTCTTGGGGTGTGACTTCGATCCCGCTCAGGCGCACTTTATAGGTCTTCTGCCAGAGTTGACCAAAGCCGTGGGTCAGGCCCGAGAGTTGGCGTCCTTCAACGTTCAAATTGATGGCTTCTTTGGGAGATTCAGAAACTTTTAATTTGTCGACTGGTTTTGCCCAGCCGTCGGCGTTACTTTTTGGATTGGTTTCAGATGTAGACATGATATATCCTCCAGGCAATGGGTGATCAGCGATCACTGATCACCCTGATAAACGATCAAATACTTTATGAAAGTGCGGCCAGCGCATCGGCCTCGTCTGTGTAAATACCGATGGCTTCGTTCAGGCGGGTGAGTTTGAAGATTTCCTCGTAATGCTGCGCTCAATCCACAGGCCATCAGCTTCTGCTTCTGGCGCTGGGTGCGGATCAACAAAGTTACCAGCAGGCCGATACCGGAACTATTCATATAGTCCAGACCGCTGAAGTTGAGCAGGATGGCGCTGGTGCTTCCGTTGCTGGCCTGTGAAAAGGCATCCATCAGTGCATTTTCGGCGAAACCGGTCACATCACCTTGAATATCGATGATGCCAATATTGGACTGCGGTTTGCGAACAGCGGTGGTTAAATTTGCTTGATTCATGATAATCTCCTATGGCAGTTTGTATGTTCCGATAAAACTTCTGATACTGATAATCAGTAAACAGATCTCAACGTAATCATTGTGTCCCTAGGCCACTGCTAAAGGTGGACCCACTAACTCCATGCCGTGCGATTTCCACAGTTCCGGATCTTGTGGTGGCATTGCGTTGGCTTTGGTAACTTCCCGAAAGAAGGCTTCCATTTTACCTGCGGGCATAAATGCAATCAAGATTCTGCCGCGCCCGCCCCCGGTATAGGCCCATACATGGGATACTTTACGGGGTGCAAGCAACGAATCGCCAAGCTTGAGTCTAAATTTATCTTCCCCCACTTCGAAGATGAATTCACCTTCTAAAGCATAGAACCATTCATCCTGGTTGTAATGTAAGTGGCGTGCAGGCCCTCCCTTCTCTCGAAAAGTATTTTCAATGATCAGGGTATCTTGGGAATCCTGGGGAGTCACCTTGAAGGAGATGGAACTAATGCCCAAGTCCACGCTGCTCCCCGAAGCGGTCTTCGCCTGCAGCGACGAGAAATGGAGATGGATGATTTGCTGAAGTAGCGATAGATTTGTCCATGAAGAATGTACCTTTATAAATGAATGTGTTTGCTCAAAGTCGCCTACCTAATGGGATTTTGGCATGTTCAATTCACCAGCGCGCTGGTTTCATCCTGGAAGATGTCCATAAAATCTGATAGACGCGTGATCTGAAAGATTTGCACGTAATGATCGCTCAAGCCGTAGACCACCAGTCTTCGGTGGGTTTTGCGGGTCTGGGCCAGCAGTCCGACGATTAGGGCAATACCGGTGCTGTTGATATAATCGACACCCGAAAAATTGAGCACGATCACTTCAGGGTTTTGGTTGTCAGCTTCGGCATAAGCCTGGTTGAGCGCTTGATCGGCCTGGGCGTTGATTTCACCATGCAGGTCGATCACCACTCGCTGGTTTTCAGTTCGTACTTGTGCAGAAAAAGATTGTGGGGTCATATTTACCTCTGTGTGGTTCAGGCTACCGGCCGGTTGACAATTAACTCGATGATTTGGCCTTGCTCACCTTGTAGTATGTTCATTTCGTCGACCATATTCTTGATCAGGAACAGCCCCCAGCCGCGCGGGGATTGCTCTCCAGCTAATTTGGAATCCAGGTCGGGGACGACCATCTCAGCTTGAGGCATACCTGCCCCAAAATCGTGAACCCGGATGGCGATTTGTGCTGTGCTGCTCATTACCTTGATGCGCACCGGCAAATCCTCCTGGTACTGGTTGCCGTGTTCCATGGCGTTCATAGTTGCTTCGGCTACTGCGGTTTGCAGGCGGTTGTTGACAGCCTCATCCAGGTTGAACGACCCTAAAATCTCAAGGGCTTTTTCGCTGGCGGAGCGTTCGTTGCCGGGCTGGCTGGGAATATCAAATTCCGCCACGAGGGACCAATCCGGTTTTGCGTCCGCCTGCACTGCGGATGCGGTATACAGTAGGGTGACCAGGGTGATATCATCCTCTTGTTGGTAATTTTCACCCGTAAATTCTTTTAAGGTGCGCAGTAAGTCTGGGACAATTTCTTCGGTAGTGATTTCTGACTCCATCACCTTTACCATGCGCTCGAACCCGTACATCTCACGGTTGGAATTGTGTGCCTCAACCAGGCCGTCGCTGGAGAGCAAAAGGGCATCACACTCCGAGAGATGTGCTTCAACTTCTTCATACTGCATACCGGGCATCAATCCTAACGGCATACCCGTAGCGCGCAGTTCAGTGATCTGACCGTTTGAAATCAGGTAGGGTAAATTATGACCGGCGTTGGCAAATACAACCTTGCCATTATGCGGATTGATCAGCAGATACAGACAGGTCACAAACATTTTTTGAGGAATATCGGGATGCAGCAGATCATTGGTACGGGCAAGGACCTCTCCAGGTGAGATCATGCGTTCGGCGGCGCCGCGCAGGATGCTGCGGGTGGTCGCCATCACCAGGGCGGCCGGCACTCCTTTATCAGTCACGTCGGCGATGATTACGGCCATGCGTCCATCGGGGAGCTGCAGGAAATCATAAAAATCACCGCTGACCTCGCGAGCTGGCTGCCAGTGGGCATGGATCTGCCATCCACTGAAGGTGGGGATCTCCGCGGGCAGCAGCGTCTCCTGGATCACACGTGCCACGCGCAATTCCTGTTCGATGCGTTCCCGCTGCAGAGCTTCTACTTGCTGTTGCCGGACTAACTGGGCAACCCGTAACGCCGGGGCGGCCTGTGTTGCTAAATTTTGCAGCAGGCGCATATCATCGCTGGAATAATCCTGCTCGCTGCGGCGCGGCCCCAGGTTGATCAGCCCGATTAACTCACCCTGGCTGACTAGTGGCAGGGCCAGGCGAATTCCGGTTTCTTGCATGGTGCGCAGGGTCGCTGAATCTAGCTTAAGCTGATCCAGATCGATCACGCCAGGTGAGCCTTGAATATAGGCCAACAGCGGATCATTGGCGGGGATATCCAGGGGTTTGACCTCTCCCTGTAAGTTTGCCGAAACCACTGGCTGTATTTCGGCTTCAGGTTCAACCTGTGGTGTTCTGCGTATGCGCTTCCAAAGTGATGGTTTATTTTTCATCTTGCACCTATTATAGAGTTCTTGCGTCTGCCAATCGTTACGGGTAGCGTTACGAGATCGCTTATTTTTAATTTGGTTCAAAAGTTCTGGTTGGAGTTCCCTAGTTCCCACTCAGCACGTAGGGATTTATCTGGCTGGCGTTTTTCCAGCGAGCGCCATTCTGGGGCCAGCGGGATGACCCCGAATTGGCGGTTGATCTTGCGGGCTGCCAATCCGATGATGGCGGTGTAGGTCGGGTAGGCGATCTGTAAATCAGCCAATTGTTCCACCCACATCCCAGCAGCCATGCCAGCCGCGGCCATGTGGACGATTTCTAGGGCCTGCTCGCCAACTACATGGGCACCCAGGATGCGGTGATTTTCAGGTGAGACGATCAGCTTACACAGACCAGTGGTTCGGTCGTCGATCACAGCACGATCCAGTTCGCAGTAGTCTGCCTGAGCGACCAGGAAATCGCCAGCCAACTGAGCCTGCGCTTCGGTCAGCCCGACACTGCCGTATTCCGGGTCGGTGAAGCCGCCATGCGGTACGATCGTATGTCTTTCAGGATGACCTGCTCCCAAGACCGCGTTTTCAGCCGCGGCCAGGGCTTCATACCCGGCGCTTTGAACTAGCATCATCCGTCCGGTGATATCGCCGGCCGCAAAGATGTGAGGTTGATTGGTTTGCAGGTAATCATTGACCGGGATGTAAGCGCCCTGTAGTTTCGACACCCGCCGCGGGCAGATTCAAGCTGGAAAGGTTGCCCACCCAACCGGTGGAGAGCATCACAGCCTGGGCTTGAACTTGTTGCGCTTGACCATTTTGGGTGTAATGCAACACCCGAACAGCTTCCCGCACCTCGATCTGCTGGATAGCCTCTATCCCGGTAATGATCTGCATGCCGCGCTGTTGAAAGGTTTGCCTGACCAGATCTGAAACAGCCTGATCCTCCGTTCCAAGGATTTGATCACTGCGATCGAGCAAAGCTGACTTGTGCACCGAAAGCGGAGAAGATGGAGGCCAACTGGCAACCTGTGGCTGCCGCTCCGACGATGATTACCGAAGATGGCAGATCTTTAAGCGCCCAAACATCGCTGTGAGTCAGGGCTAGTTCTGCGCCCGGAAACTCCAGCCGCCGGGCGCGTCCACCGGCACATAAAATAAATTTCTCGGCCTGGAGGCGGGTGCCATCCGGCAGGCCAACCGTGTGGCCATCCAGGAAGCGCGCCTCACCAACTTCGCTGAAAACTTCAACATCCACGTCCGATAAGGTGGCCGATCAACTGCTTCTTTTCGTGTATGGTGTAGACCACATGTGAAGCCCGTTGCATCATCTGGGAAAAATTCAGTTGAGGGATTTGCCCAATCAGTCCATATTCGCGGAATTGTTCCGCTTCGCGCAGCAGACGAGCGGTGTGAGCCAACACGCGGGTCGGTACACAACCGTCGTTAGTGCAGGTACCGCCCATGCGGTTGCGTTCGATCAGTGCGACCGAAGCACCCAATTCACGAGCCCGTAAAGCGGCGGTCACTCCGGCAGGCCCACCGCCAATCACGATCAAGTCGGATTTGTATTCTTTTTTCATTGTTTGAGCCATAAGTTGATCTCTTCAGGTTGTAAGCTTTCGTCGATCACCGCGATCAGTTTGGCATTCAAGACGCCCAAATCGACTTCATCGCGGGCTGCTGCCACAAAACGAGCCAGGGCCTGCTCAGCGTCATACTTTTTGCGGAAAAAGCGTCTGTCGATAAAATCCTGTATCCTAGTTCTGAGCGGATTGAACATAGCTGCAATCACCAGGGTGGAAAAAATAATGGCGATCGTCGATCGCTGCCCGGTCAGATTTTCAACCAGGGTTTGCAGGAATATCACGCTGCTAAAATAGACCAGGGCCAGTAGCCCGGTCAGCAGGGTGTATTGCAGCGTGCGCCGAATGATGATGTCGATGTCAAACAGCCGGTAGCGCAAGATGGCGATACCTACGGCCAGATACAGCGGAATAATTGCCACCTGGCCAAGAATAATAAACAGGTAGTCGACCCCCTTCTTTAATTCAGAGATATTCGTGAAGACAGGAAGAAATTCCAAGATGACAAATAAGAAGCCACCCAAAACAAACCAGCGCAGCTGCAGACGCACCCGTTGTCCGGCTGAACGGTAGCGAAAAATGAGGGAGACAGCAGCCAGGATCATGATCAGTACCAGAGAAATGAAGGATGGAAACCCCAAAAAATAAGTTACCGGGTTTGCTGATAGCATGCCATAAGGATTGTCAATCACAATGCCTCCAGCTTCTGCACCCCCATTCCAGTTGGGGCCTGGTTCGAACAAACTCGAAAACAAGACCGCGATCGCTAGAAACAGCCAGATATACAGAAACCGCCAGCGGCGTGATGGCAGTTGCCCGTTCGGAAACCAGAGCAGCAGCAGGATCAGACAGCCAAGTATCGCAAGATTGGCAGGTTCGGTTAACCACAACAGGAAATATTCCAGGGCCGAATACTCAGCAGGTTGGGAACCGTTAATATAATAGACGGCATGTCCCAGCGACCGTATACCCACAAGCAATCCATAAATGATCCACAGCCATGCAATACGATTGCGCGGCTGCCGTGTGGCGATGATCACTCCCAGGATAGGTGCTCCCATTGCCACAATACCGCTCCCCTGTGTTCCCAACCAATTTAAGCTGGAAGGTTCAGGCGCTAAAAATAACATAATCATTGAGATGATCAGGATGACAAATGCAAAAAATGCGGTTCCCCAGGCGAAGCGACGAAGCGCGATATCATTCATAAAGATTCATCCTGTGGGATTCCTTGAGCCACAAACTAACTTTCTCTGGCTGAAGCGTTTCTTCCACCACGCCCAGCAAAGCAGCGGAGAATATATCCATATCCACTTCATCGCGGGCTGTGGCAGCGAATTGAGCTAAAGCTTGTTGAGCGTCATACTTTTTACGGAAGAAGCGGCGGTCGATGAAGTCCTGGATGCGGATTCGTAAAGGGTTGAAAAGAGCGGCAATTGTCAGCGTGGAGAGCACGATCACCAGCGGGGATTGCTCCCCAAACAGATTCTCTGCCAGGCTTTGCAGCAAAATCACGCTGCCGAAATAGACCAGTGCCAGCAGGCCGGTCATCAGAGCATACTGCAGGGTCTTGCGGATGATGATGTCAATATCCCACAGCCGGTAGCGCGAGATGGCAATTGTGATCGCCACGGGTAAGCCAAGCCCGAAAATATTGTTGCCGGCGAACCATCCCAGCATCACCGCAATCAGGCGCGGTTTGCCTGCCGGTAACTGTACTGCGCCGCCAAAAACGAGAACCCATAAAACCACACTCATTACATAAGTCAGGACACCAAACAGGATCCACTTGGTTTGCTGGCGCTCTAAGGGTGTTGATTCCCGGCGATAGCGATAGATTTGGAAACTCCCTGCTAGGAGAACCGTGCCGACCAGGATTGTTCCGATCAGCGATTCGCCTGACCCTGAAACTTGTACAACCCCATTTCTTATCAGGATTAGCACGGTTACAAAAAAAACCGTAATGATAAGGGGAATATAGGCCCAGCGCGGCGAAAACTTACCATTGGGAATTAGATAAAAGAAAATCAATTCAACAAATGTTCCGAATATGTTGAGGAAGATTCCCGGGATTGCTAGGTTGGGGTAATTTGTCGCCCAATCGGTAGAACCCCCATAGGTAGAAATTGGAATAATAATCAAGGCCAGGGATACCGACAGCCCCACCGAAGTACCACCCTGCCGCCAGACAATCAACCCACCCAGGATCCAGTAAATCAGCGTAAGCAACACAGTTGAAGCAGACATAAAATAAGCATAAGCATGGATGGACATGCCCCAGGAGGTGAGCGCAGTAATTTCAGCAGTTGATAATGCCAGGAAATTACAATCGCTACCCTGACAGGGAACTAGCATTTGGGCTATATCCAACTGTAGAACAGTCAAAAAGTAGGCCAGAAAAACCAGCGTAATCAATGACCAGCCAGCGATGGCAATCCAGCGGGAAATCCCCGATCTTTTCATTTTTGCAACCATAAGCTTGTTTTATCCGGCTGCATGGTTTCCTCCACCACTCCCAGTAAAGCCGTAGTCAGGTTATCCATATCCACCTCATCACGGGCAGTAGCGGCAAAATAGAACAGAGCTTGTTCGGCGTTGTACTTTCTGCGGTAGAAACGCCGGTCGATGAAATCCTGCACACGGATGCGTAAGGGATTAACAGCGCCGCGATCGCTAGGGTGGAGAGCACGATCACCAATGGGGACTGTTCCCCAGTCAAATTCTCTACCAGGCCTTGCAGCAAAATGACGATACCCAAATAGACCAGCACCAGCAGTCCAGTCAGTAATGTGTATTGTATTGTCTTGCGGATGATGATGTCGATATCAAAAAGGCGGTAGCGCAGGATGGCGATGGCGATGGCAATTGGCATCAACATAATGGCTAGAAAGAGCAGAGCGTTACCTAAACTCGCCCATTCATTGCCCAGCTCGCTCCACAAAAAACCCAAAACCAAATTGAGAACAAAAAAACTGGCGGCGTATAACAGCCATTTGATCTGGTTCCGCTCGCGGTGATCGGCTGACCGATAACGATACAATAAAGACAGCATACAAAGCACAGCGAAAGCCATGACCGTTCCAAAAAATAACAAAAAGGGAAATGCAGAGATGGGTATGAACCCAATTGGGTTTGGTACATCCCAACTGCTGTCTGCGGGACCAAAAGTTGTGGAAAAGGTGATGAAAAAAACAATGATTGCCCACAGACCTAGTCCTACAAATGCTACCCAATGCCATCGCGGGGCAGGCGGTAATCCAGTCGGAAAGAGCAGGGCGATATATAGGATTGGAAAGAGCAGCATCGTCCAAGACCAGTTAGAGAACCAAAGTGAAATCAGCAGAAACCCGGATGGCTGGGTGGGGGCAGTCCTCAAATTACTGACGTAGCTGTCCAAGGGCCAGCCAAAAACCAACATGCTCACCAGTATCAGGAGCCAGCCGACTGTATTGCGCGGCTGGCGGGAAACAATCAGCGTACCCATCAGTGCAAATACTGGAAAGCCAACAAAAGTGAATATATCCTCTGCTATCTTGAAAATATTGTCATCAAACGGGCGGTTCGAAAACTCATATACCGAGGCAGCAATGGCACCTATCATCACAATGGTGCAAATACTCCAGGCGATTCGGGCTGAAACTCTTGGGTTCATCGTCCTTGATTCCTCATCCACACACTCACCTGCTCCGGCTGCATGGTCTGCTCTACTACGATCAGCAGTGCGGCTGTGAGCATGTCTATGTCCACTTCATCGCGGGCGGTGGCGGCAAACTGGGCCAGGGCTTGTTCGGCGTTGTATTTCTTGCGGTAAAAACGGCGGTCGATGAAATCCTGGATGCGGATGCGCAAGGGATTAAACAGCGCCGCAATCGCCAGGGTGGAGAGCACGATCACAAGTGGAGATTGCTCACCGAAAAGATTTTCTGTCAGGCTTTGCAGCAAGATCACGCTGCCAAAATACACCAGCGCCAGCAAGCCGGTCAGCAGGGCATACTGCAAGGTTTTGCGGATGATCAGGTCAATATCGTACAGTCGGTAGCGTAGGATGGCGACCGCAATCGCCACCGGGAAAGTCGCCATTCCAATCGGCAGTAGCAAATTCCAGAGGTTTTCAGCCTGGCTGTGGCTTCCACCGATGAAAGATGGGGCGTAGAACACCACAAAGATAGCGCCAGCGTAGAACAGCCACTTAATCTGCTGACGTTCCACCCCCCGCGCCCGGTGAAAACGCACAAACAGAGAGATCGCACTTAGTAGAATCCAGATCGGGAAGAGAACTACGAACGGCCCTACGAAGGCATCAATCCATTCGACTTTCAGGAAACCAATCGGGTTAGGAACTTGGAAGATGGTGGCATCCGATCCCGGACCGATAACTTCTGCAAAAGTAATCGATGATACAAAAATCAACACAATTCCAAGACCCAGGTAAATGACCCAATTCCAACGCGGGCTGATGGTACGGCCTGTTGGGAACAGCAGCATGATGAACATGATGGGTGTAACCAGCAAAATCCAGTTCCAGTTGCTGAACCACAGAATAATTAGAAAGAGCGGTGAAGGATTTGCGGGTGGGGGCAGCTGTGCGCTGAGATAGGGGGCCAGATAAGCGTCAATCACAAAAGCCACCGAGAGACCCGGCAGCATCATCAACAATCCGATCACATTACGGGGTTGACGAGAGATGATCAGCGCGCCGACCAGTGCGAAAAGCACAGGAATAAATGGAAATACAACGATGAAAAAAGTAGGGGTTTCTCCTTCTGGACTGCCTGAAACGAAGGAAATGATCGCTGCTATATTAGAAGCAGTAATCAGTCCAAAAATCAGCCAGGCAACAATCGCATTTCGTTTTTCTTTCATGAATTAGTTTACTCCAGCGGGTTGATTGCGTACAAATGAAAGGTTCCCAATTTATCGCGGCCTTCCTTCTCGAAGGCCATCCCAATTTTTTTGGCCACCCGGATCGAAGCCCGGTTGTCTTCATCGATCAGGCAAACCAAGCGCGTCAGACCAAGCTGCTCGAAAGCGTAATCCCGGATACCCGCGGCGGCTTCCATCCCTAAACCCTGCCCCCACAAGGTTTTGTCGATCATGTAAGCGATCTCCACCTCGAATTGCCCGTCAATCGTCCAGGGCAGCAAACCGCAGCGCCCGATGAATTGACCCGTTTCCTTATGGATCGTAGCCCACAAGCCCAGTTCGGGGTGCTGCGGGTGCCCGTTTTGGTGCCATTCCAATTCTTCTAGCGTTTCCTGGCGTGTTCGAGTCCCATCCGGGAAATAATGGCGCATTTCCGGGTCGCGGTACAGCGCGAACAAGGCATCTAGGTCGTCCGGTTCCAGGTGGCGGAGCGTGAGGCGTTCGGTTTCGAGAATGATCATTATTTTTCCTAAATGGATTTCTCTTTCTTTCGATTGTCACGCCACAGGCTGAGGCCGAAAACAACCCAACCCAGGCCAAACAGCAGATTGGTCAGAATCCCGTAGAGGCGATAACCATCGTATCTGTCCAAAACCTCCAGGGGGATCAGAAAGGATAAAACTGCAAGGGTCATTAATATTGCCAGGAACAGCAAAATTCGCCAACTGGTTTTCGGGAGAAGATCTTTTTTTCGGTGGGAGGTACCCAGCAGCAAACACCCAATTGCCATCAGCGGAACCATAAAAGGCGGCCCCAGCGAAATCGTGATCAGGTCCACAGTTGCTGAAATAACCAGCCCAACCAGGAGCAATACAAAACCGACCTTGGCTTTGGGTTCAACACGCGCCAGCAGCGGGTACCGGGCGATCAATCCAACAGAAATCATCAGGCTGGCCGGAGCGCTCATCAGCATTCCCCAGAAAAGCGGATCTTGACCCAGGAAGTGGTTATCCTGGTTGAAAGAAGTCGGCCCGTGCAGCGCTGTAAATAAGGGCCACAACAGCGCCATCAACAAGCCACCGGCGATAATCAGCAGTTCAGGCCAGTTTGAAATTTTGGTTAGATGATGGTCAGGACTTGTTGTTTCCATGGTGATTTTTCTCTATTGAAGGTTATTTTGTTTTCCATGCAAACAGTCCGCCTAATGCCAGCCCGTAAATCGCATGTCCCAGCGCCCACTGCCAGATAGGCAGCTGCGCCAGGGGCGAGCCGGTGCCCGGAAGGATCGCAGTTTGGGCTAAAATTAATAGCAGAACGGCGTAAACCACCCCGCCCAACCAGCCGATCATTTTACTGGATGAAAAACGTACCAACACCGGCCAGATCAGCGCTCCAAATATGACTCCATAAATTGCTGAAACCGCCAGATGGCTGAGCAGACCCTGTATGGGTGAGGTCAATCCAGCAGCACTGAAACGTTCCAGGTAAGCGCCTGGTGTTTCACCGAAGAGCAAAGCGAATGCCGCCAGACTGAGAACCATTGCTGCTCCGCTGATCAAACCGTAAATCAAACCATCCACGGCGAGATTGCTGACACCAGATTTATTTTTTGAAATTAGACCTGTTTTATCCATAATTATAGTCGCCTTCTGTCTTTTGTGAAGATGGTAACCCCTAAAATGATCCCAACCCATTTGATAAATTTTTTCATCGACGATCTCCTGAAGCAAAATATATTTTGTGTGAAATTTATCTGAATTGTAGTCAAGGCTCGTATCTAGAACGTTACGGCAAACGTTACGACTTACATTTTGGTAACAATTTCGGTAAAATTAGGCCATGCCCGAAACCCGGCTTTACCTGTTTGGTGCCCCACGCCTGGAAGTTCAAGGCCAACCGGTGGCGATCGATACCCGCAAAGCCCTGGCTTTGCTGGCCTATTTGCTGATCGAGAACCAGCCTCAAAGCCGCGATACCCTGGCAGCGCTGTTGTGGCCCGAATCTGATCAAAGCGCGGCCCGCGCTGCCCTGCGCCGCACGCTTTCGCCCCTGCGAAGCGCGCTCAGTGATGACATCATCGACTTTGGTCGTGAGCTGATCGCCATTCATCCGGGAGAGGCTTTGTGGTGCGATGTGAGCGATTTCCAGGCTCAATTGGCCGAATGCCGCAGCCATGGTCACGCTGAAGATCAAACTTGCCCGCGCTGCCTGGCACCCCTCCAAAAAGCCGCAGCCCTCTACCAGGATGATTTCATGGCCGGGTTCAGCCTGCGCGATAGTGTCAGCTTCGATGACTGGCAATTCTTCGAGACGGATCGTCTGCGCCGGGAATTCGCATCTGTTTTGGAGCGGCTGGTTGCAATCCAGGAAACGCAGGCAGATTTTGTCGGCGCGACAGATGACGCTCGACGCTGGTTGAGCCTAGACCCGCTCAATGAAACTGCCCACCGTGCCCTGATTTCGCTTTATGCCCAAAGCGATCAGCGCAACGCGGCCTTACGCCAATACCGTCAATGCGTTCGGATTCTTGACCAGGAATTAGGTGTGCCTCCCCTGGATGAAACCACCCGGCTGTACGAGGCGGTCAAAGAGAACCGGTTGGAAAAGGGAGTGATTGGTGATTCGTTCTCGGTGAGTCGTGAGGTGGAAATCGAGCAGCAAATCACAGGGCATCGACCACTGATTACGGATCTGCCGCCACTGGTTGGCCGAGATTCAGAATGGGAGATGTTTACCCGACTATACGGGCAGATCGGTCAAAACGGATTTTTCGCCGCCCTAACCGGTGAGGCTGGCATTGGTAAAACCCGTCTAGCCCAAGATTTCCTTGCGTATCTAGCAAAGCCTGGTACGCTGACCCTCTCGACGCGCGCCTATGCCGGAGAGACCAACCTGGCTTATGGACCGATTATTGATCTACTGCGCCAGGGCATCCACCAGAAAACGGGGCAGAAATGGTGGCAGAATCTAAACCCACGTTGGATTAGCGAAATCGCCTTGCTGATCCCGGAAGTATTTGGGCTGGTTCCCGATCTGCCGCCATTGCAACCCTCCGATGGGCCCGGTGCGCAAAGCCGTTTTTATGAAGGAATTTGCCAGACACTGATTGCCCTGGTTGCTGGATCAACACCTGGCGCGATTTTGCTCGATAACCTGGAGTGGGCTGATGAATCGACGCTGGATTTGTTAGCCTATTTCGTCCGGCGCTTGCAGGGACGTCCAGTTTTTCTCTTGGCTGCCTGGCGTGAGGATGGAGGTCTGGCTGTATCACGCTTGGAACAGATCCTATCCGATGCAATGCAGCAGGGCTACGCCCTGCATTTGCCTTTAGAAACCCTGCCGCCGCAACAAGCACACGAGTCTGATTGAGCGTTATGAACCAGCCGATCAACCCTTTCCACCAGCATTCAAAGCGCAATTGGTTGCAGAATCAGGCGGGTTACCCTATTTTCTGGTGGAATATCTACAGGCTGCCTTGGGGGGAGAAATCAGCACGACCCTGGATACTGGGAAACTACCCCTTCCAGCCGGTCTTCGTGGCATGCTGCAAACCCGATTAGCGAATTTGAGTGCCACCGCCTTACAAATCCTGCAGGCGGCCGCGGTCATTGGACGGACCTTTGAAAGCGATTTGTTGCAATCCATCAGCGGGCGCACGGAGGATGAGATTGTTCAGGGCATCGAAGAACTGTTGGCACGCGGCTTGATTCGCGAGATGCCCATCCAGACCACGCTTAACCGCGCTTCAACCATTTTTGATTTCAAGTATGATTCGGTGCGTGCCTTGGTTCTCGAAGAGATCAGTTTGATTCGTTACGCCTGCTGCACCGCCGAGTGGCTGAAGCGCTGTCCGAGTATGCCCGGTTCGACCCACCCTACGCTTTGGATGGACAGATTGCCTATCATTACCAGCAGGCAGGTTTACTAGACCAGGCCGCTGAATGCTATTTCCAGGCCGGGCAGGCTGCTCGAATCGTTCACGCCAACGCGGACGCGCTGGCTCATTTTCAGACTGCGCTGGCCTTAGGATACCCACAAAAGTCGCTGGTATTGGTTGAACTCGGTGATTTGTACCTCCTCCAGGGTGATTACCCCCAGGCGATTCAGCAATACGAAGCTGCAGCCGCGTTTAGCGACCCAGGCCTTATTACCCACCATTGAACAAAAAATTGGGCGCATTAATTTGCGGCGCGGATTTTGGGAACAGGCTGCCTGCCATTTCGAAGCTGCCCTGTACGATCTCCCTGCCTTACCGCCGGAGCAGCAAAAAGCCTTCGAGGCCGAAATTCGTTGCGATTGGAGCCTGGCCTGTTACCGGGAAGGAAAAACGGATCAGGTAATGCCACTTGCCCAAGAAGCGCTGGCTTTGGCGCAATCAAGCGGCTCACCGCTGCCACTTGCTCAAGTGCACAACCTGCTGGGGGTTCTTGCTCGTGCGGATCAACATCCCAAACTGGCTTTGGAGCATCTCTCTGAAAGCCTTGGTTTTGCCCGCAAGCTTGAAAACCCCAGCGCCCAGATCGCCGCGCTCAACAATCTTGCCCTGGCGCAGACCGACCTCGGCCAATTTGAGCAGGCTATTGACACCTTGCAGGGTGCACTCGATGAGTGCCTTGCGCTCGGGGACCGCCACCTGGAGGCTGCCTTGCGCAACAATTTGGCCGACACGTTTCGCGCCAGCGGGAAGGATGATTCAGCTATGACACAGCTCAAGAAAGCTGTTACTATCTTCGCAGAAATCGGTCAACAAACGGAAGATTGGGAACCGGAAATCTGGAAATTAGCCGAATGGTAATCCGAGCCATGTAGCCCGAAAATATGCCCTTTGTCCTGATAACTTTACCGGTACGTGAATAGCGTTTATGGACCCCCAGATTGGTTTGCGGACCATGTAATTCCGAGGCTTGTAATAATAGATCATAAAATGCTTTCACCGCCAAAAGTGATGCGATTAATCCTAATTTACACATATACCTAACAATAATTGCCCATGCACAACCCGGTGATACAATTTCAAAATAATGCCCAACTCGCACTCCGTACGATCGCAGATCACAACCGAAATTGGTGCGCTAGAAACAAAGATCCGCGCGCTGAAAGCGCGCCTGCCCGCCCATTCGATCCCAGCCGCGCTCGTCCTCGAGCTGGACGAACTCGACGAACAGCTGAGTGATGCCAAACAGCGCCTAGCCAAGATAAATGCCAGTCTGACTGATTGATTTTCCTGTGTTCCATTGTTTCTTGTACATCACGATTTTGACCTGGGAATCCGGCTATAATAAATCCAAGTGTTTGATACCATTTGGCTGCCGCTGAAATTTTGATTCGTGTCAGACCAGATAATTTTTTGAAATAGTCAAATTATGTGGAAATCCCTGATTTTTGTTCTGCTGTACATCTGGCTGGCCCTGTCCCTGATTCTTCCCGGCAGCCTCTCTGTAATGGCACAGGATATTTCCCCGACCGCCCTGCTGCTCACCGCGGAGGGCGCGCTGACACCTGCCATGGCAGAGTACCTGAAGCGCGGTCTGCGTACCGCTGAGCAGCGTGGAGCGGAATTGTTGATCTTCCAGCTAAACACGCCCGGCGGCAGTGTGGACTTGATGCAGGATATGGTGGAGACCATCCGCACCAGCGATATACCTGTGATTGTCTATGTAGCCCCACGCGGGGCGATTGCTGGCAGCGCGGGGACAGTGATCACGCTTGCGGGTCATGCCGCGGCGATGGCCCCGGAAACAGCAATCGGTGCCGCCAGCCCGGTCGATGCTGAAGGGCAAGACCTGGGTGAAACTCTAGAAGCGAAACAGAAAAATATCTTGAAGGCGACGGTGCGCTCACTGGCTGAAAACCGAGGCGAACAAGCCATCACCTTGGCCGAAAGCACAATAGAAACGGCCGAAGCCGTATCTTCCAGCGAAGCCCTCCAAGCAGGTTTGATCGACTTCATTGCTAACAACACCGCCGACCTGCTCGAGCAGCTGGATGGATTCATGGTCAGCATGCACGATGGCAGTCAGATCGTACTGGTGACACAAAAGGCAAACGTCGTTGAGCTGCCCCCTTCTTTGATCGAACAGTTCCTCGGCATACTGACCAATCCCAATGTCGTTTTTCTGCTGCTTACCATCGGAGTGCAGGCAATATTAATCGAGCTATCCAGCCCGGGGGGATGGGTGGCAGGTTTCATCGGCGTTGTCTGCCTGGCCCTGGCTGCTTTGGGCCTGGGAGTACTTCCGGTTAACCTTTTTGGTTTAGTCTTCTTGGGAGTTGCCTTCGTGCTGTTTGTGCTGGATATCAAAGCGCCAACCCATGGCGCGCTGACTGCTGCCGGGGTCGCATCCCTAATTATCGGTACATTGGTGCTGTTCAATTCACCCGGCACCCCAGAGTTCCAGCGCGTCTCTATACCGCTGGTCGTTGGGGTATCTGTTGCCACTGGTTTGGTGTTTTTTGGTGTGATGACCTTCGCATTACGCGCTCAGCGCGCACCCATCCGCATGGGGCAGGAAAGCATGGTTGGTCGCATTGGCATTGTGCGAACCGCTCTCAAGCCAACCGGTCAAATCCAACTAGGGGGTGAACTGTGGACTGCGGAACTGGTCGAGCGTAATATGTCGCTGCGTATGGGGGAGAAGGTTGAGGTAATCAAGGTGGACGGGCTGCGCCTTTACGTAAAACCGGTTGAGCAGCAGTAGGTTAATCTAACGCGGATTCCGATTACTTGACAATCCGATTGTAGATCTTCTGTGCAAACCGCTGCATCGCTTCAATATCAGAACTAAATGCCTCCGCATCGCCCCAACCGTTGAATGCAGTATTTGCCACAAGCGGATCCGTATTGGAAGCAGAATAAGTCACGGCTTCATACGGGGCAAAGCGCCGCAGCCAGCTGGTTAGTAATTCATCCTCAGCGCTCGTCAGCAAGATGCTGCCCAATGGCTTATGTCCCACCTCACAGGAACTGGCATAGGCTGTCGCGGCACTGAAAGGATTCAATTCGATGCGCAGCTCATTGCAGATATCGTTGATCCCACCTTCTTGACGCCAAGACAGCACAGTCTCCTGAGCGGTGGGGGCACTATTTATACGCGGATCTAGCCAGACGGCATTGGCATTTTCAGGACGGCCGTTGTTATACACTTCAAGGATGAGGCTCACCGTCTGGCCAGCCAGAAAGGAAAGGTCGATATTTTGCGGGGTTAACACTCCATCGAACAGCTCCTGCCATGATCCAAGGCTCCCGACTCCCCCGCCTAAGATCTGGTAGTTTATCTGGAAAATCACATTGCACCCTGAGCTGTTAACCAAGCAGCCAATTTTCGCTTGGAAACGATCGCCAGTGCGGATCTGGTAGCCAGGATATGTCCCAGATATGAATCCATCCAGTGTTTGACCCGGTCGGGTCCATAGGCCAAGCTCCGCTGCGTGGGGTGCTTCCATGATGGGTTGGTACAGCAAGCGGACCGTCCCGCGCTGATCTGGGTATGCTCCTGGGCAGGGCAAGATCCCGCTCTGGCTGCGCCACTGTGCCAGGCAGTAGTTGAGCGCCAAGTCATACGTCCCGCTCTCAGCTGGAGCAACCACCCGAGCCGTTACTTGTAGAGGCTCTTGGGCGGATGGTCCAATCCCAAAAAGCACACCATCCGGGCTGCGCAGCATCCAATTTCCAGTATAAACACCCGCATACTGCGGTGCATAAAACTGTACCGCGATATCCACGATACGTTCTGGGGGCACTTCGTATGGTAATCCCACCCTTGGCGCTGCCCCCATTAACTCACCGCCAGTGAATACCAGCGCGTACCCCGCGCTCCAGGTACAGCTGCCGGAGTTCCGCAGCCGCCAGACATGTGTAAACCCCATCCCTGGTGCCAGCACGGGAGCATCAGACGGGCCAGTATCGCTGACGAGTTCTGCCTTGTTGCATGCCACAGGCTGCAGGGTAGGCGTTGCGGGGAGCGGAACCGGTGTAGGGCTTGGAGTAGGAGTCGGGCTGGTAAGTAAAACCAAGGCAGATGTGGTTTCAACAGCGCGTTGTGTTGTTTGAGCGGATACAGTTCCTTCAACCGCGGTCTCCAATAATCCAGCCTCTGGAGTAGGGGTTTGAGTATCCCTACCACAAGCAAACAGAGCCCCAATAAACAAACTGAAAATAATTGCTTTCCCGAAAACGTTCTTCATTCTCGAACCCCTGCCTGCTGGTGGTGATAATCCATGGTAAAAGCTAAACTAATTATAGCAAGATAGTGATAAAGTGATAATCGAAGTACAGCGCCTGACAACGCTGTTTGAAAGAATTAATCGATATTAATCACTGGCAGGGTTAGAATGGGAGTACAATGTCGGTCCTGAAACCAAAAACACCAACAATTCGGAGAAAAAATGCCGTTCAACCCCACCCGTGACCGCATCAAACCAGAGGATATCGCCTCCACCCCGCAGCGCAGACCAGATTGGATCAAGGTGCGGGCACCCTCCGGAGAAACCTACGCACAGCTGCAAGCTTTGATGCGCAGCAAGGATCTGCACACGGTTTGCGAGGAGGCGATGTGCCCGAATATGGGCGAATGCTGGGGTGCGGGTACGGCGACATTCTTGATGCTGGGGGATATTTGCACCCGGACGTGTGGTTTCTGCGATATCAAACGCGGCCAGCCAGCCAGCACTGGATTGGCAGGAGCCAGAACGCGTTGCCCAGGCTGTCAAAGCGATGAAGCTCAAGCACGCCGTGATCACCAGCGTCAACCGCGATGACCGCAAGGATGGCGGCGCACCGATCTTTGCAATGGTGATCAAAAGGATACGTGAGCTGCACCCCGGATGTTCAATTGAGGTGCTAGTCCCGGATTTCAAAGGCAGCCTGGAGGCATTGAAAATCGTGCTGGACGCCCGGCCGGAAATCCTCAACCACAACGTCGAGACCGTGCCGCGCCTGTTTAAAAAAGTGCAGCCCCAGGACAGCTACGCATGGACCCAAGCCACCCTGTCCAACGCCAAGGAACTTGACGCCGAGGTGCTAACCAAATCCGGGATTATGCTCGGGTTAGGCGAAACTTTGGATGAAGTAAAAGCGGTCATGGATGACCTGCGTGTCATGGAGTGTCGATATCCTGACCATCGGCCAATACCTCCAGCCGAGCAAAAAACACCTGCCCATCGCACGCTACTACACCTTAGAAGAGTTTGGCGAATTAAAGAAATATGGCTCCGAGATCGGTTTCCAGTGGGTAGAAAGCGGTCCGCTGGTGCGTTCTTCCTACCATGCCGCCGAACAAGTGCGCGCGCTGAGCGTCGTACACAGCAAACTATACAGTTCCTTATAGCACTTGCTCTGACTAAATCCGTTCAAACCTGAAATCCTGACAATCCGCAGCCGAATAGTGAACTCGGGTTGTTTTTTTATTTCCCAAGGGCAGGTTTTATCTCGCTACAATACTTATAGTTCCGTGGGCTATCCATAAAAAAGTCTAATTATTAAGCAATTGTTAACTTGACATATTAAGTCTTAATGGTATTATAATAAATACAGTCAAATTGACCCTTTAAATCTTATTTAAATCGAACGGAGAGCGATGAACCAGTGACCGCATTTGGTCGCTATGGTCTGCCAGTCAGACCCGGTCACTGGGGAGCGAGTAGCGAAACCGGCCCGACCTGGCCGGTTTTTGTCTATTCATCGAAGGAGGTGAGGTTAAGATCGGGGAAACGCATGAGGATGATTTCTCATCCGGAATCATGCAAGGCTTATGCAACGGGCATTTTGGCATAAATTAAAGTTCTACAGCAGAGTAAAAATTATAGATTATCGAATAAAAAGGAGCAATACATGACCAGCAGACGCAGTTTTCTAAAGTTAGGCAGCGCCATGGGTGCAGGAGCACTACTAGCGACCCGGTACCAAGCGCTGCAGTATGTTTTCGGAGCCCCTGCTGCCCTAGGTTTGAGCGATCCCGCCATGCAGCCGAAGTTCGTCAATCTGGTGCCGGATGCCATGGCGCCAGGTTTTAAATTTTCATCTAAAAACAACAAGTATAAGGTCGCAGTAGGTCCCTCGGTGCAGATGACTGGATTGGTTGGAGCTGATGGGGCCCCGGTACCCACACCGGTATTCGGTTATGGTCTCCCAAATCTCGGCTATACCTGGCCCGGACGCACCTTCGAGGTGCAAAGCGGTGTACCAATAGAGGTAAAGTGGGAAAATAAACTTGTCGATCCCGTAACCGGTGCCTTCTTGCTCCATCCACTGCCAGTCGATACTTCGCTGCACTGGGCGTACAGCCTGCCCGGCTATGAATTATTCAATATAGCAAATTCGGGCGTACCCATCGTCAGCCACCTGCATGGTGGTCACACCGACTTCCAGTACGACGGCAACCCGGAGTTCTTCTTCAGCCCCGGCTGGGGAGTGGTTGGGCCGCAGTGGGTTGAGAAAAAGTATATCTATGATAACAGTCAACCGGCGGGCAACCTGTGGTACCACGACCATACCCTGGGGATCACACGCCTGAATGTCTATGCCGGTCTGGCCGGGTTCTACTTCATCCGCGATGGCTTTGACACCGGTCTACCTGGAAATCAGCTTGATTTGCCGGCCTGGCCATACGAGAAGGCTTACGCCATCCAGGACCGCATGTTCCGCCGCGACCGGCGAGCTTTTCTACCCGGCTTTCCCCGGCGACCCCTATTACGATGACTTCATCACCGGTGCGGGTGCAGTTTTACCCCCCGGCATATTCCCAGGTGGCGGACCGACCGCGTTAGCCGAGTTCTTCGGCGACCACATGGTGGTCAACGGCATGATCTGGCCGAAAGAAGACGTCGAGCCGCGCAACTACCGCTTGCACCTGCTGAACGGCACCGACAGCCGCTTTATGGCGATCCAGCTGGTAGAGGTTCCGCCCGGAGCCACCGATTTTACGAATGTAATCCAACAATTACCGTTCATAGTTGTCGGCAGCGACCAGGGACTTGCTTCCAGCCCAACACCCGTAGACACCCTGTTGAGCGAGCCAGGCTCACGCTATGATATCATCGTCGATTTCAAACAAGTTACGCCTGGCAACCGAGTAATTGTGAAGAATATCGGCGGCGATGAGCCGTTTGGCGGAGATATCCCAGGTCCGCAAGTTTATGGTGAGACCGACCGGGTCATGGCGTTCGATGTTGTGCTGCCATTCGACCAGGCTGTGCCTGATGCAAGCCCCACAGGAATCAATCCGGCACCTGTTGTTATCCCAGCATCGACACGCACCCGCAAGGTAGCTCTGTTCGAGGGCAAGGATGAGTTTGGACGTTTGCAGCCGCTCTTGGGCACTGCCGAACCAGCCACCGACTTTGCCGGTGCAGCAATCAACTGGCCGGTCAATCCTGTGTATGCCAGCGTTGGTCTGGTAGGGCAGATGGAAGGCTCTATCGCATGGCATAGTCCCACAACTGAAAATCCGGCTCTAAACTCCACTGAGGAGTGGGAGGTCTGGAATGTCACTGGCGACGCACATCCGGTACATTTACACCTGGTGCATTTCGAGGTCCTCGGGCGGCAAGAGATTGTCTGGGATAGCGCCACGAATGATGATGATCGGGTTCTTGACCCAGATGGAATAACTGCACCAGCACCGAATGGCGACGGCACTTACTTAGTCACTCAGCCAACGGTGCAACACAACTCAGTCGTAGGCGATCCGACTACTTATGGTATGGGTTTCAAAATCGTGAATCCAACAAAAGTTGGATCGATTGAAAAACCAGCTGAATACGTAGAAAACGCACCTAAGGATATGGTTACTGCGTTACCCGACCAAGTGACCCGCATCAAAGCCACTTTCGACAAGCCCGGACGCTATGTCTGGCACTGCCACATACTCTCGCATGAGGATCACGAGATGATGCGCGTACTGCATGTCGGACCCGGTGCATAGATAGAATTCACGCAGTTAAATTTTTAATTAACAACAAAGCCCTCCTGCCAGATAATGCTGGTCGGAGGGCTTGATTTATTAACCGATCTGCCGCTCAAAAAATCAGCATCACCGCCTGGCTTGCCCAGGTGAACAGCGGCCAACCAATCAGGCTCAGCAGGACGGTCCCAACCGCTGCCACGCCGGCCGTGAGCCGCACCCATGTCTCCCGGCTGACAGCCGGTTCGCCCGTGCGCATGTACATATACACAACCACCCGCAGGTAGTAGTAAGCTGAGACAAGCGATGTGAGCACGCCAATCAGCGCCAACCCGATATAGCCGCTCTTGATGACCGTGTTGAACAGGAAGAACTTACCCAAGAACCCCAACGTGGGCGGGATGCCGATAAATGACATCATAAAAACGGTCATGGCCGCGGCCAGGGCGGGGTATCTGCGCCCCAGACCGGCGTAATCTTCCAGCGCTAACCCTTTCTGTTCAGCACGCTCCAGCGTGATCACCACCGCCCAGGCACCGAAGCTGGTGAAGGCATACGCCAGCAAGTAGAACAGCACCGATGCAACGACGTCTTGTACGACGCCCACCTGCGCATACGGTACGACCACCATCATGATGTAGCCGGCATGAGCGATGCTTGAGTATGCCAGCATACGCTTGATATCGCGCTGGGCGATCGCAACGACATTTCCCACGATCATCGTCAGCGCAGACATCGCCCACAGGATCGGGGCCAAGGTCAATTGCCACTGCTGGAAAAGCGACTACCAACACGCGCAGCAAAGCCGCAAAGCCAGCCGCTTTGGCACCTACTGACATAAAAGCCGTTGCCGAAGTGGGCGCACCCTGGTAGACATCGGGGGTCCACATATGGAACGGGACAGCTGCCACCTTGAAGCCCAGGCCGACCAGGATCAAGCCGCCGCCGACCGCCAGCAGAGATAGGTTGGCGGCGCCGCTCGCGACCGCTTCCACGATCCCCGCCAGCCCGGTTGTACCGGTGGCACCAAAGACCAGTGCAATTCCGTAGACTACAAAACCGCCCGCGAAAGCCCCCAACAAGAAGTATTTCAGTGCGGCTTCCTCGGAGTCCCTGCTGCGCGGGTTGAAGCCTGACAAGACATATAAGGGAATCGACAGCAGCTCTAAAGCCAGGAAGACGACGATTAAGTCGGCGGCGATAGCCATCAACATCATCCCGCTGATAGAAAACATCAGCAGGATATAGTACTCGCTGCCTCCGATATCCACTCGCTGCAGATAATCATAGGCTAAGGCCACCGCGACCAACCCACTGCCTAAGAACAGCACAGAAAGGAATATGGCAAACCCATCGACAACCACCATACCGCCAAACGCGACATACTGCCGCCCGATCTGGGCCAGCGCAAATCCCATGCTTACCAGCAGCCCCAGCGCGGCCAAAAGCGGCGTGATCCACTGCTGCTCTTTGGGCAGCACCAAATCAACCAGGATCAAAAGCACCACCCATAAGACCAGGATAATCAGCGGCAATATTGCGATCAGATCATAACTCGTCATAGACATTCCCTCTCCAGCATCCGGTTCTCACCAGGCTAAACCTAGTGCATCGCCAGTGCCGCGGCCTGCACGCCAGCCAGTAATTTATCCACCGCCGGTCCCATCAAGTTAAAGAAAGGGGCTGGGTAAAGTCCAATCCAAAAGATCAGGATCAATAAAGGTATAAGCACTGCGATCTCGCGCCAGTTGAGATCAGGTAGTGAGCGGTTCTCCTCTTTATCGACTTTACCAAGGAACAGCTTCTGGAACATGAAGAGGATATACACCGCCGCTAGGATGACCCCAATCGCAGCTAGACCGGCAAACCAATAGGAACCCAGAGCACCGCCTGGGCTGCCCGCCGCCCAAGCACCCAAGAGGATCGTGAACTCACCGACAAAGCCATTTAGTCCAGGCAAGCCCATCGATGACAGCGCCACGATGAGGGTCAGCGCACCATAAATGGGCATCACTTTCCACAAACCGCCGAAAGCGTCCATATCACGGGTGTGCCGGCGCTCATAAATCATCCCAACCAGCAAAAACAAGGCGCCCGTGCTGATGCCGTGGTTAACCATCTGCAGGATGCCGCCCTGCACGCCCTGCGAATTGAGGGCGAACAGTCCTAACATCACAAAACCTAAGTGGCTGACGGATGAATATGCGACCAGCTTCTTGACATCCTTCTGCGCATAAGAGACCATCGCACCGTATAAGATGCCGATGACGGCGAAAAGCGCGATCCAGGGTGCCAGCTGTATAGAGGCATTGGGGAACAAGGAGATGTTGAAGCGCAGGAAACCATAGGTACCCATCTTCAGCAGTACGCCTGCCAGGATTACCGAACCGGCCGTTGGGGCTTCAACATGCGCATCGGGCAGCCAGGAATGGAGCGGCCACATGGGGACTTTGATCGCAAATGCTGCGGCAAAAGCCAAAAACAGCCAGAACTGCAGGTTGGGTGGTATCTGGTTGCCAGCAATCAACTCGGTTAAGGAGAAGGTGCCGCCCGCGATCCCTAGCCACAAAATCGCCAACAACATCAAGATCGAACCCGCCATTGTATAAAGAAAGAACTTGATCGCCGCGTATATCCGGTTGGGTCCACCCCATATCCCGATCAGGAAGTACATCGGCACCAGGGTAAATTCCCAGAAAATGTAAAAAAGGAACAGGTCTAACGATAGAAATACCCCTGTCATGCCAATTTCCAGCAGCAAGAAGAATATCATGAACTCCCGCACCCGCTCTTCAACGGCCGTCCATGTAGAGAGGATACTTATCGGTATGAGCAGCGTGGTCAGGAGCACCAAGAGGATGCTCATGCCATCGACACCCATATAGAAAGATATCGTCCAATCGGAAACTCTGATCCATGGTTCGTTGATCACCATCTGCATGTTGGGGTTATCAGCATTGAATTGGACCAAGAGGGCAATGGATATCCCGAATGTGATCAGCGAGGTAACCAGTGCTACCCAGCGTGCAATATTCTTCTGGTCAGGTTTGAGAAACAAAATAATTAACACGCCAACCAAAGGGAAAAAGGTTACCAGGATTAGGGGATGGAGAAGAAAATTCATTGTTCGTCCTCGACCGTAAGAATTTCTTGCCACACAGGCTGTAGTCGCGTATCCAACTGCGGCCTGCATGGTGAACTGATTCAGCGCAAAATGATGTAACCGAGTATCAACACTACACCGAAAAAGACCGTCAAAGCGTAACTGCGGACAAATCCAGTCTGCACGCGCCGCAGCTGACCCGCAAACAACTGGGTCACACTTGCCAACCCATTCGCAATGCCATCGATAACTCCCAAATCGATCTTAATCGACAAGAACCATGCAAAACGATTGTAGGTGGAGGCGATGACGACATCGTGGAACCAGTCATGCCAAAAACGCCAGTCGATGACATCCGCGAAGAATTGGGACAGTTTAACGTACGGGTTCAAGATTACCAACGAATACAGCTCGTCGATATAATACTTGTTCTCCAGCAACTTAAAGATTGGCCCAAGGATGGGGCGCAGTGGATCATCTGGACGCTTGGCAGCTGGTAGATTCTGCATAGCCTTATAACGATGATAATAAAGATAATAGGCCAATAACAGCGCAGTTATCGCCAGGATCGTTGACAGCGCAGCGACAAAGATGACAAACTCCCCGGCATGCGCGTTCTCCTCCATGGTTTGTTCCAACCAGTGTCCGAAGGTATGTACACCGGGGAGGTTAATCGCTCCCGCCAAGATGGTCAGACCCGCTAGGATAATCAAAGGAACCGTCATCACAAGCGGACTCTCAGAGGCATGGGCGGTTGCTGCCGTACGCGGTTTACCGAAGAAGACCATCAACACCTGCCGCCCCATATAGAATGCAGTAAATACAGCCGCAACCGTCAGCAGCACATAAACCCAACCGTTGAAGATATTCGCCTCAGCCAGGATCTCATCCTTAGACCAGAAACCAGCCAGCGGGGGAATGCCCGCCAGAGCCAGCGAACCAATCAAATACACCCAAAACGTAATTTTCATCCGTGCCCGCAATCCGCCCATATTGCGCATATCCTGGGGATCCAGATCGTGAATATCTTTAGCCTGTTTCCGCAATGCCGGGTCATGTTCCACATGATGAGCACCACGTTCCACACCCTGGATCACAGAGCCTGCTGAGAGGAAGAGCAGTGCTTTGAAGAAGGCATGCGTTACCAGGTGGAAGATCCCTGCTACAAACGCACCCATACCGACAGCCGCGACCATAAAACCCAGCTGGCTGATCGTTGAATAGGCCAGCACCTTCTTGATATCAAATTGGGCTACGGCAATCGTCGCGGCAAATAGAGCTGTTATGGCACCCACCCAAGCGACAACATTCTGTGCCTCCGGCACAAGCACATACAGCGGCGCTGAACGGGCGACTAAGTACACACCGGCAGTCACCATGGTGGCAGCATGGATTAATGCCGAGACCGGTGTCGGGCCGGCCATCGCATCCGGCAGCCAGACATATAATGGGATCTGTGCTGACTTCCCAGCTACCCCCAAGAGCATGAATAATGTGATCGCAAGAATCGCGCCGCTCGCGACTTCTGGCGCTTGTTCGAACACCGCTTCGAACGTGAAGGTACCGAAGAAGACAAACATGGTGAAAGCCGCAAGCAGGAAACCAAAATCACCAACACGGTTGGTGATGAAAGCCTTCTTGGCGGCCAGTGAATTCCCAATGCCATTCTCACCCTTGTCGTACCAGAAACCAATCAGCAAATAGGAACACAAGCCGACACCTTCCCAACCGATAAAGAGCATCAAGTAGTTATTCGCACTGACCAAGATCATCATTGCAACAATGAACAAATTGAAGAAGACGAAGAAGCGCTGGTAACGGCTGGGGTCTCCGTTATGACGGACATCATCATGCATGTAGCCCACAGCATAGATATGGATCAATGATCCCACCCCTGCGACGACCAGCATCATCGTAACGGATAAAGAATCGACCTGAAATGCCCACGGGATATTAAGCTCACCAATATGGATCCAGGTCATGGCTGGCACGATAGCACCCTCTGGATGGCTAGCCAGAGAAATCCCCAGCAAAACCGCCACCAGGAAAGCGAGCACTGTCGCTGTGCTAGCCACGGTACCGATGATCGTCTCGCTGAAAAGTTTGCCAAAAATCAGGTTGATTAATAAACCGATCAGCGGGAACAGGACAACGAGGGGTACCAGGTAAAAGAACTGCGGTCCGTTTGCAGCTACCTCACTCAGCAACATATGCATCTCCACATATATTTAGATCCACCTAGCTCTGATAACATGAACGCATCGACATGGACTCAGCTAGCCTTTCATTGAATTCATTTGATCAACATCGATGCTTTGCTTGGTATTAAAGATGGCGACGATCAACGCCAGACCAACCGCGACTTCGGCGGCCGCCACCGTCATCACAAAGAAGACAAATATCTGACCGCTGATTGCCCCGTAAACACGCGCGAAGGACACAAATACCAGGTTTGCTGCGTTCAGCATCAGCTCGATGGACATAAAGATCACGATTGAATTACGCCTGATCAGAACGCCGACCGCGCCGATCGTAAACAGTACCGCTGAAAGTCCAATATAGTATGAGACTGGTAACATCCTAAAGCCTCCCGGTTAGCTGCCGCCTAGCTTGCCGCGCACTTTGCGCTGGGTGAGGACGATTGCGCCGATCATACCTACTAATAACAAGATCGATGTCACTTCAAAGGGTAAGACATACTGCGTGAATAAAGTCTCCCCAACCATTTTCGGTGCGCCATAGAGCAGGGGTACTCCCTCTGGGCTCGGCAGGCTGCCGCGCTGGGTAAACACCAAATATAAACTTTCAATCAGCAGGATCACACCGAGCACCATCGCCAGCGGCTGCATCCACCAAACAGCCGGAGATCGTCCAGTTTGTTCTGCTCCCAACAACATGATCACAAACAGGAACAGCACCATAATTGCCCCTGCATACACCGTCACCTGTGCTAGGGCGATGAATGGCGCACTTAATATCAAATAGAATACGGCAATTGTGGCAAAATTCAAGATCAGGAACAAAGCAGCGTAGATCGCATTACGGCTGAATAGCATTCCTAAAGCCGATGCGACCGCAACCGTACCTAGCATGATAAACAGGACAAGTTCAGTTGACATAAACCACCTTTCTTTTGATCAACAGCCAATCGGCTGCCTAAATGCAAACAATCCTAAAGCTTTAAGTGCTAGTTCTTAATCAGGGTCCTGCATGACCGGAATTGCGCGGTCAAACTTCCCGGGTTCCACCTTCTGCGGTGTGGGCAAGCCATCCTCAAGAACAGGCACAATGAGCATTTCCTTGCCATAAATCGCACTTCGGCGGTCGGAAAACGAGAGTTCATAATTGTCACCCAGGACAATCGCCTCTGTTGGACAAGCGTCTTCGCAGTACCCGCAGAAGATGCAGCGCAGAAAATTAATTTCATAAGTACTGGCATACCGTTCGCCGGGTGAGAAGCGGCGCTCATCAGTATTCTCAGAAGACTCGACGAAGATGGCATCTGCAGGACAAGCCGCCGCACATAAAGCACACCCGATGCACTTTTCTAATCCATTATCATAACGGTGCAGTTCATGCCGTCCTTTGAACCGGCGCGTGACCGGACGTCTGACCTCCGGATACTGCACCGTAACCGTTTTTTCAAACATGGAGCGGAATGTGGTCCCCAGACCCTGTAGTATCTCCGTGATCATGTAACACTTCCTCTCTTAGCTATTGCTCCACGTGCCACATATACCGTTAAAAGAAAGAAGATGGTCGTCGACACAGGTATTAACCACAGCATCCCCATAACGATACCAACAGCAGTTAATAGGACGTTTGCTAACGCGAGCGGAAACATCAATTTCCAGCCAAAAGCCATCAAACGATCATAGCGAAAACGCGGTAATGTCGCGCGAACCCATATCATCCCGAACAATATAATAAATACTTTAAAGAATAGGTAGAATGGGCCAAGCCATGGAACGCTGTCGATAAAGGGGCCGCGAAAGCCTCCAAAGAACAACGTCACTGCTATCGCGCTGACAGCGATCATCTTGATATACTCCGCGATGAAAAATAAGGCGAATTTCATGCCCGAATACTCCGTATGGTACCCAGAAGTCAGCTCTTGTTCGGCTTCAGGCATATCAAAGGGTGAGCGGTTCACCTCAGCGAGCACAGAAATCCAAAAGATTATCGCCCCCAAGGGCTGTAAAAACACAAACCATAGCGGTGACTGAGCTTGGACGATGTCAAACATGCTCATTGAATTTGCCAGCAGAATTGGTCCAACAAAACCAAGTCCCAAGGCCAGTTCATAACTGATCATCTGTGCCGATGAACGGATGCCGCCCATCATGGCATATTTATTGTTCGAAGACCAGCCAGCGAGGACAATTCCATAGACCGATATCGAAGCAATCGCCAGGATGTACAGGACACCTATGTTGATATTCGCCACGGAGAGTGGGACTTCGCGTCCGAAGATAGTTACTGTTGCTCCCCACGGGATGACAGCCATGATAATAAAAGCCGGGACCACGGTAATAATCGGTGCCAGGAAAAAGATCGCCTTATACGATCGCCCTGGGACAAGTTCTTCTTTGAAGATCAGCTTAACAGCATCAGCTAGTGGCTGCAGCCACCCGCCCGGTCCAGCCCGGTTTGGGCCAATTCGCACCTGGATGCGGGCGAGGGCTTTTCGCTCGTAGAAGGTGAGATATGCAAAGCCAATCAGCAGGACGACAACCAAGATGACCGACTTGATCGTCCACTCGATTAAGAAGGCTACTTCCATCGGTATTCCTCTAAATTATGTTTGCCTACAAGAAGTGCTGTCTGCATGGTCGTGTTTTCTCACATCGCCACTGGTTCAGAGAGTTTGATCTCAATAGTGGAGGGTGCAAAGATTGGAATCCCAAAGCTGCGCGGTACCAGAACAAATCCCTCCGGAACGGCAGCGTCAATCCGCAGATTTACCAATGTGGCGGTTCCGTTTAAATTAACCTGGATGGTACTGCCGGATGGCAAATCAAGCTCTCTCGCATCTTGGGGGCTAATCATGATATACGGTTGCGGTATCCATGATTGAAGGAGCTTAGAAGCAACCACGGTCTGGCCGCGATCATAAAGGCGGGTGACCGGAACTGCAGTAAGACCTTCTGATCTTTGGACTGGCGTGGGCGGAGTCCAAAATAAGGTCGGGGACTCTCCATGTTGTGCGGCAGGAGCTAACTGGGCGCCCATTCCCTGGAGGTTCTCATACGTTGTCCCACCGTAGTACAGGTCACCGCGGCCGACAATCGGCCACTGCTCGCTGACCTCTGTCAGCTTGATATAAGAGATCTCGGCGTAGTTTGGTACTTCCCGAGCGATCTGGGTCATCACTTTTGATGCACTCCGATCCTCCAACTCTATCCCCAGGGCTTTCCCCAACCGTCCGGCAATCTCAAAATCTGCCAGGCATCCCGGTCGTGCCGGAACCGCGGGATAGTAGCGCTGAACGCGCCGCTCACCTGAGGTAAAAGAGCCCTCCCGCTCAATAAAGGACTTGGCTGGTAAAACCACATCAGCCAATTTTGCTGTATCAGTAAGAAACAAATCCTGCACGACGAGAAAATCAGTTGTTTCGGCCATTTTCGGGTTATCCCCAGCAGGATCAGCTGCGACCACATATAAAGCTGACGCCGCGTGCATAGCCTCGTGCATGTCATCGACCGGTCGAAAACCCATATCCCAGGCGCCTTGCTCATTGACCCGCTGCCAGACACCTATCAAACCATTATTAGCGCGACCCGTGTGATTTGTTGCGATCAGTAAGTTAGCGCATGCTTGGGCTAACTCCTGCGTATCCTGCCAACCAGTGCCTTCGCTGCCAAAAATAACTATTCCGTTCTCGGCTTGTGCAAAGACCTCTGCAGCAGCCTGCAGAGCGGTATTCTTGGAGAATTTTCCGCCTTCATCCTGGATATCCAGGTGTTTTTTTGAGAGCGAGTTCAGCATAGAGAGTACGGCTATTGTTTGTTCTCCATAACCATAGTGGATGAGATGCTGGGCATATTTATCCAGCCGGGTTGCGCGCGGGTTCAAAACGATCAATTTGCTGCCCCGGTCAGCAGCTTGTTTGACTCTCAACCACCAAAGCGGTGCTTCTTCCTGCAGATCACAACCAACAACTAAGATAGCGGTCTCTTCTCCCATCCCTGAGAAATTTGTTCCCTGACCCACGCCAACCGTGGGAGTCAAATCACCACCACCCATGGTCGTATATAATGCCGGTTTGCCACCCACGCCGGCGGTCATTTTCCGGATATTGAAAAGGTCCTCATTCGAAAGACGCCCGCTGGCTAGTGTCAAAAGGCCAGAACCTGCTTCTCGGAAACGTCCAGCTACCACCTCCAAAGCCTCATCCCAGCTGGCGGGAGTTAACTGCCCGTCTTTTCTAATCATCGGCGTAGTTATGCGCTCATCGCTTTCGGCATAGTGATAAGTGAAACGACCTTTGTCGCAGATCCAAATCTCATTCACTGCTTCATGCTGGCGCGGCATTACGCGTTTTACCGCCCAACCCCCACCGGTTTTGGCTTCACGCCGGACATTAAGGGTGATATTGCAGCCAACGGGGCACTGGGTGCATATTGAAGCCGCCGAGTTCATCTCCCATGGTCGGGCACCAAAGCGGAAATCCGCAGTCGTCAGCGCCCCTACTGGGCATATATCGGTGGTATTTCCAGAAAAATAGGAGTCAAAACCGGGTTCCGAGTAGGTGACGATCTCTAAAGAACGGCCGCGGTTGTAAAATCCAATCACCGGTTCGTCAACAATCTCATCCTGGAAGCGCACACAGCGTGCACACTGGATACACCGTTCCCGGTCAAGGAAAATCAGCTCGCCAAGCGACACATGTTTGGCGAGGTCAATTTTTTCACCATATATAAACCTGCTCGCACCAGGTCCAAAGCCCATTGTTAGATTTTGCAGCGGGCATTCGCCGCCCTTATCACAGATTGGACAATCTAAGGGATGTGACGTTAACAGGAATTCAACAATATCTTTCCGCCCTGCTTTAGCCTTATCAGTGAGGCCACGGACAACCATCCCCTCTGATACCGGCGTGGTGCAGGCTGTTTCCAGCTTGGGGTTGAATTGAATCTCCGGCGTGCCATCATCCTGCAGAACCAGGTCCCCTGTCGCCCGGTCAAACAGTGGGCGCCCGACTTCAACCAGACACATCCGGCACATACCGACAGGTTCCATCTTTGGGTGGTAGCAAAAAACTGGAATATCTATCCCAATCTTTTTGGCAGCGTCCACGATCAGCGTACCCTCAGGTACGGAGATGTTTTCCCCATCAATGGTTAGCGATACCGACTTTGTCATGAATCAGCTCCACACCACGTGCAGGTAACTTAGCACCATGTTTGCTTTGTTTTCCATACTCTGCCATTCAAGATAGATCATTCTACGTGTTCCGGATCGACCTCTACCTGAGGAGGGGCAGCTGCTGTGCGCTGCCGGAAATCTTCAGGAAATCGTTCGATACCTGACAACACTGCCTCAATCGAAAATTCGCCTAAGGCGCAGAAACACTTGCCTTTAATCTGCGAAGCCACATCCCACAATAGCTCCACATCTTCCCAGCTCGCTTCGCCAGTGTCGATGCGGTCCGTCAGGTGCATCATCCAGTAGTTTCCTTCCCTGCAGGGGGTACACTTCCCGCACGACTCATGCTTGAAAAAATGGATCGTTTTGTTAATCAACCAGGGGATGCTGACACTGTCATCGATGACAATCACCGAGGCAGAGCCCAGCGACGAACCCACTGCGGGCACGCTTTCATAATCCATGGGGGTATCCAACGCCTGCGCATTTGCCACGATCAGGGAGGATGAAGCACCTGCCGGCATGATTGCTTTGATTTCGCGGCCGGTTGGGACGCCTCCACCATGTTCGAAGATTAGCTCCCGGAATGTAGCGCCCAAGGGCAGCTCATAATTGCCAGGCTTATTCACGTTGCCGCTTAAGCTGAAGATCTTCGTACCGGTGCTTTGTTCGGTACCAATGGAACGATACCAATCGGCGCCTTTCTCAATAATCAACGGGACACTGGTCAATGTCTCAACGTTGTTGACAACGGTTGGTTTTCCAAAGAGACCATACGATGGTGGGAATGGAGGCCTTAATCGCGGCTGTCCAAGCTTTCCCTCCATGGACTCTAATAACGCAGTTTCCTCGCCGCAAATATAAGCACCTGCACCAAGGTGGGTATAGATGCGCAATCCATAATCGGAACCAAATAAGTTATCACCCAGCAACCCGGCTGCATGCAGCGTAGCGATATGCCGGTCTAGCTGGCGGGCGATTTTCCAAAACTCACCGCGCAGGTATATGTAGGCTGCATTCGCCTGGATGGCATAAGCTGCGATTGCCACCCCTTCTAGAAACTGGAATGGGTTGCGCTCCATGATTTCTCGATCTTTAAATGTCCCCGGCTCAGATTCGTCAGCGTTTGCCACCACATAATGCGGCCAAACGTTATTATCAATAAATGACCACTTTAGCCCCGTCGGAAAACCAGCACCGCCGCGCCCGCGCAAACCAGAGGCTTTGATGATGTCAACCACCTCTGCGGGCCGCATCGATGTAATCACTTGGTGGAAAGGTTGGAAACCATTGTTCTGGCGGTATACGGTCAGATCATCGATCTCAGGTATCACACGGTGCCGCAGCAGAATTAGTTCGCTCATCCAACATCCTCCTGGATGCGCCACCGCTCAACCTGCTTCAAGGCGCTTTCTTCAGTTTGGTTCTCGTAATACGTCAAACCTTCCCCGGTCTGCACTTGGAACATCGGCGCCTTATCACAGCCGGCTAAACACATGACATTTTCTACTGTTACTAGTCCATCAGGCGTCGTTTCACCGACCTGAATGCCCAGATTTTCACAGAACTTTTCAAGAAATTCTTCTGCACCCCGCAGTGCACATGGTAAATCCGTACATACTTGGACACGGTACTTACCGCCCTCTTCATCGTAATATAGAGAATAAAAACCAACAATCGAGGCGACTTCAGTCGCAGACATATCCAGGATTTCCGCGATCTCCTGCATCGCCTGCTTGGTCACATAACCATATTCACGCTGAGCCAGGTATAAAAGAGGCATCACTGCTGATTGCTTACGATCAGCCGGATATTTCTCCAGCACAGCCTGAATATCATCGACGTATTTTTCTGCCAGCGTGTTCACCGATCTACGTCTCCCAATACAATGTCAATGGTTCCGATTATGGCTACGAGGTCAGCTACAAAGTGCCCTTTTGCCATCATCGGTAGAACTTGCAGATTCGCAAATGATGGAGTCCGCCAATATGCACGATATGGTTTCGGACCGCCATCGCTTTCCAGATATACACCCAACTCACCACGCGGCGATTCAACTGCGTTATAAACAGTCCCTTTAGGCGGTAAAAAACCTTCGGTCCACAGCTTAAAGTGATGGATTACTGCTTCCATGCTGGTGCCCAATTCAGAACGTGGTGGGGGTACAAATTTGCGGTTGTCGCTCCTTACCGGGCCATCTGGAAGATTGTCAATAGCCTGCTGCACAATTTTCACTGATTGGCGCATTTCTTCAATTCGCACCAAATAGCGTGCATAGGTATCGCCCGCCGTGTTGGTCGGCACCTCAAAATCAAATTGTTCGTAGCCGGAGTACGGCTGCGATTTTCGCAGGTCATGTGCGACGCCTGACGCCCGTAAAATGGGTCCGGTAACTCCCCAACCAAGCGCATCTTCTTTTGATAGGACACCGATCTCGACGGTCCTTTCTATGAAAAGGGGGTTCTTCGTCAACAGCGCTTCATACTGATCGATACGGGCAGGGAAAATATCAATAAATTGGCGGACCGCGTCTTCAAAACCCTCCGGCACATCACGCCACAGTCCACCCGGGCGTAAAAATGTCGCCATCATGCGCTGCCCACCACACATTTCGATAATATCCATGACAAACTCCCGTTCCCGGAAGCAGTACAAGAAAACCGACATCGCGGCTAAATCCAGCGATTGTGTACCCAGCCACACCAAGTGAGAAGCGATACGCTGCAGTTCAGTCAACAGCACTCTGATCACCTGGGCCCGGGGAGGGACATCCAGGTCTACAAGCTTCTCGATCGCCAAACAGTAGGCGAGGTTATTGCCCACCGTATTGAGATAATCCATGCGATCCGTCATAACGGCAGCCTTTTCATAAGATTTGGCTTCCATATTTTTCTCAATGCCGGTGTGTAAAAACCCCACATCCGGAATGCAGTTGATAACCGTCTCGCCATCCAATTCCAATAACAGGCGCAGAACTCCATGGGTGCTCGGGTGCTGCGGACCCATGTTCAGCAGGACGGTTTCTCCTGCGAGTGCCCGATCGCTGATCAAGTGCTTTAATTCATCTAGGGTTACTTCTTTTTTTTCAAACATGGCTGTCCAGTAGTTTTTGTCACACCTCGCCGCGAAGCTTCACAGGGTGAACCATGATTTTCACCTAGTCTTTTGCATACGGCTTGCGTTCATCGATCTCTTCATAATTGAAGCTGAACTGCACTTCTTCGTAGCCGAGGGGGTAATCCTTCCGCAAAGGATGACCCTCCCAATCATATGGCATAACGATACGACGCAAATCGGAATTACCCTCAAAACGGATCCCAAACATGTCCCATACCTCACGCTCGTACCAATTCGCGTTTGGGTACACACTCTCTATGGAGTCAGCAGTTGGGTAGTTACCCTCAAGCGGAACGCGCAGACATATTCTGACATTGTGTTTGATGGATAACATCCGGTAGACCAAGTGGAACCGAGGTGATTGCTGAGGCCAATAATCCACCGCCGTAATCGCTATGAGCATCTCAAATCCCAGTTCATCCTGTAATGCTCGGCAAGTTTCAACGACATGTTGGTGAGGAATTACCAAACTGATATCACCACGATACTCTTCAATATGCGCGTCAAACCGGTCAACGAGCGTTTTTACAGCAGGTTTGAAGTCATCATTCATCTTGAAGTCTCATTGTTTATATATAGTTGTCACAAAACGGAATACTTACTGATCGTGCAAATATCGCTGCTTTCGTAAACCCTACGCCCAGTTGACGAACTGCTCCCCACGGACTTTCTCTTGCAAGGTGATGATGCCATGGATCAGTGCTTCAGGGCGAGGTGGGCAGCCCGCGATATAGACATCAACAGGCACCACTTCGTCTACTCCTGGTACGATTGCATAGTTATTAAAAATACCACCACACGAGGCGCAATCACCCATCGATAGCACCCACTTTGGATCCGGCATTTGGTCATATAACCGCCGGAGCACAGGTGCCATTTTACGTGTGACGCGACCAGCCACGATCATTAAGTCTGACTGCCGCGGACTGGCACGCATAAGCTCCATGCCAAACCGGCTCATATCATAGTGAGATGCCTGAGCAGACATCATTTCAATCGCACAACAGGCAAGACCGAACAGCATCGGCCACATCGAGTATGTCCGCCCCCAGTTCACCGCTTGTTCGAGCTTGAGTGTGACAACCCCCATATTGCCGAGTTTCTGTTCTACTCCCACTCTAGAGCTCCTTTCTTCCAAGCATATGCATATCCTACCAATAAAATACCGACAAAAACAAACATCTCAATCAAGCCAAATAAGCCCAAATTTCTGAATGCGATCGCCCAAGGTAAAAAGAACACCACCTCGATGTCAAAGAGAATGAAGAGGACGGCTACTAAGTAAAAACGAACCGGCATACGCCGGGTGCCAGGTCCGATTGGGACCATTCCCAATTCGTATGGCATGGATTTTCTTTCAGTTGGGTGCTTGGGACCAAAGGAGTGCCCGATGATGATAACCAAGACCGCCAACCCTGTTGAAATTACCAGCAAGACTGCAATCGGAGCATATTCAATTAGCATACTTTATCCTCTAAATGGGATTTTTTGCAAATTGTTGACCTAGTCGGAAAGTTTATCATATGGGTGATTGGGTGTCAAATTTCACAAAGCCGCCTGACCCGGTTAGCTTATGCTCATTACGCGAATATCTTAGCGAAAAATAACAGTTGCTTACCCAAGGTAATCACGCAAGTGGCGGCTGCGGGTGGGATGGCGTAGTTTCCGCAGTGCTTTGGATTCAATCTGGCGAATTCGCTCGCGGGTCACATTAAAGTACTGTCCAACCTCCTCCAGAGTATGGTCTTTGCCATCTGCCAATCCAAAGCGTAGCTCCAACACCTGCCGTTCCCGTTCGGAGAGCACAGCTAAAGCGTTTTTTACTGATTCGCGCAGCATTTCGCGTGCGGCCGCATCCATGGGTTCTAAGGCATCCTCATCCTCAATGAAATCGCCTAATTGGCTGCTATCCTCGCTGCCGACGGGGCTTTCCAAAGACATCGGCTCTTCTGCCGCGCGCAGAATACGGTTTACTTTAGAGGCCGCGCGCAGTAGGCGGCGTTGGACATCGATAGCAATTGCCATCCCCTCTGCATGGGCGATGGCGATTGCCTTCTGGTCATCTTCGTCGAGGTATCCGGCTTCCAAGGCCAACTCTTCACTGGATGGATCGCGACCTAACTGTTGGGTAAGCCGGCGCTGGACACGGACCAAGCGATTGATCGATTCATATATATGGACGGGTATCCGGATAGTTCTTGCCTGGTCAGCAATTGACCGGCTGATTGATTGGCGTATCCACCAAGTCGCATATGTGCTGAACTTATAGCCGCGTGTGGGATCAAACTTGGACACCGCCCGCAGCAGCCCGATATTCCCTTCTTGAATCAAATCTAGGAAGGAACTGCCGCGCCCGATATAACGTTTAGCCACGCTAACCACCAAACGTAAATTTGCACGGATGATCGCGTGGTGGGCTTCATTAGCCCGCATCCGGATATTATCCAGTTCTTGCTGAAAAACATCTTCGGAGGGGATATGTTGGGCGATGAAATCTTCAGCGCTAATTGGATCTTGATCGAATTCGGCGATCTCCGGCGCAGGCGGGAAATCGCGATGTTCATTAATATAATCCAAGAGTGGGTTTGACAGCTCCTCTGGCAGCATGTACAGGTATAGAAATACCGTAAAAGCATTGCGCGCCACACCATCCCATAAAGAGTCGTTACCCCACATACCGTTGTCCAGATACGCTCTGAGGTAAGAAGGTTCGACACTCTGCCATGTCTGGCGCAGCATCTGTGCCTCAGATAAACACAATGCCAAATCGGGGCAATCAAATCCTAAGCGTGTAGTGTCCTCTTGGACACGTTTCCAAGCTGTGCGCAATTCTTCAAAAAGGGCGATATAGACATTGTATGCGTGCGAAGAACCTTGCCGGGCTAATGGGTGTCCCTTGACAAGCAGGTCAATCCGGCGTGTGGCTTCAATCTGGGTTGACAGCCAAAATTCCTGGTCGGTATTGAGCAGTTCAATATTTCCGATCTCCTTCAAGTACAGGCGAACCGGATCCTCACTAAATTCCATGACCAACGCCGGATCGCTGGGCGGTTCGGGTGTTTCGTCAAGAACTATTTTGTTGAGATCCTCGAGTTCGGCGGAGAAATTAACCTCTGCATCTTCCAGCGGGATGTTCGTTTTTGGAGCGCTACTCGCTTGGTTTTGTTCTTCCCCCCCTTGTCCCTTAGGCTGCACAACGGACTCGCCGTCAGCGCTTTGCCCTGCGTCTGGAGATTGCTGAATTTGTACTTCCACAGATTCTGGCTTTCTCGGCATTAATGAATCATCCTTGCGAATCAGGTGGACGCCATACGGCTTGTGTAGTGCCCCATTGCCTGGTTCAACCGGCCTAAAATTTGGATATGTTGTACCATAGATTGCTGGTATTGTGTGGCCTTCATATCGCCCTGTTCCTGCGCGGTTTCCATCAGGAAACGGAGATGGTCAATTTCCTGGCGGATAATTCGGAGCCGTAAATCTAACAGCGCCCGCATTAAATCGCCCAAGACCCGCCCCTCGCGCGGCTCAACCGTGTCCGTGCGCGCTAGAAGATCATCCGCGGTTTCCATCATGGATAGGGATAAGCTGTTTAGGGTGAAGTCTCTCGGTTCTGATTGGTGCTGATCGATTGAAGCGCGTATTATCTGCAGTATCGATCGATGTGCGGCATGCTGGAAATCATCTCCTGCAATGCGCGGCAGCCCCTCCTCCTGTAAACGGCGGTCGACTTGGTAAAGCATATCCGGCTGTCTCAAGAGCACACCGAGGATATGTGCCTCCAGGGAATGGACGTTTTTTGCTGTGGCGGTCAAAGCTTCAGATGTCAGCTTCCCAATACCTGTCTTCCCTGTTTGCCTTTGTGGGCGTACATCTCTTGCCTGAGCGCGGCTGTCCATCATCAAGGCGCGTTCATCGACCTGCAGCAGTCTCGCCAATCTCTGGTGGTATGTATCGCGCTCAATTGAGTTGGGCACATCCTGGATAAGCGGCAGCACTTGGTTCGCGATCTCTACCTTTACCTTTGGATCGCGGATATCCCGGTTGGCTGATAACGTGTCCATAACATGCATTACAACTGGTTTTGCGTCGGCGAGTATCTTCTCCCAAGTTTGGGGATCCTCGTTCACCACATCGTCCGGATCCTTACCATCGGGCAATGTGGTCACACGGATATCAGCCCGCAAGCGAGCTTCATAACCAAGCAAGCCGCGCGCATCAAAGACGGGGTCGGTATCGTGATCTAGGGTCTCGCGCGCGATCTCAAGCCCACGCAGTGTGGCTTTATCACCCGCAGCATCCGGGTCGAGTGCCAGCACGATATTGCGTGTATAGCGTTTTAACATATGAAACTGGTGATCCGTTAGTGCGGTACCCATCGGTGATACCGCCGTCTCATACCCCGCCTGGTGCAGTGCAATAACATCCAGGTATCCCTCGACTATTACCGCTTGATCCTGGCTACGGATCGCTTTCCTGGCGCGATCCAATCCGTACAGCAAACGGCTTTTATCAAATACCACCGTCTGGGGCGAATTTAAGAACTTAGGCACATCATTGGGATCCAGGATGCGAGCGCCAAAACCTGCCATACGTCCGCGATCATCGCGAATTGGGAATATCACCCGATTTCGGAAACGATCGTAAACATCCTGGGTGCTCATGACATCGACATCATCGCGACTGGAAACCAATCCCACTTTAATCAAATCCTGTACAGCGGTGCTTTTGTCCCTGAAATATCTGCTGAGGGCATCCCATGAATTAGGCGCATAACCCAATCCAAAGGCCTCAATCGTTTCTATACGCAAACCGCGTTTCTGTAAGTATTCCAACGCGATCTGACCTGCTGGTGAATTAAGCAGTTGGTGCTGGAAAAAGGTGGCACCTTCTTCGAGCAAATCTCGCAAATTATCGTACTCTTCAGCCTGGACTTGCGCCTCAGGTGACGGGGACGTTAATTCGACGCCTGCCTTTTCCGCGAGCTGCTGCAAGGCTTCCGAAAAATCCCAGCCTTCCTTCTTCATCACATAGCTGAATACATCACCCCCCTCGTTGCACTGCCCAAAACAACGCCAGGTACCTGTCTCCGGAAACACCACAAAAGCCGGCGTGCGGGTATTGGAGTGAAACGGGCAAAACCCCGTATGATTCTTCCCCGATCGGCGCAACTGGACGGTTTCGGAGACAATATCTACGATGTCGATTCTAGCTTTAACTTCATCAATTGAGGTCATACTCTCTGCCTAGCCAAGAGCAACCTAGAATTATCTATCGAAATGGGGAGGGTTATAGTTGGCGATCATAACCCAAGGGCATAATACATGAATTATACCAACAGCTATGTACAAGCGTACAAAAGAATGAATTCTTGAGCCAAGCAAGGTTATAATTCAGCCATGAACAACACTTCACCAAGTTCTGATGTCTATATCTCTGTTGATGTCGAGACGGCAGGACCGAATCCCAGTGCCTACTCGCTATTAACCATCGGCGCCTGTACAGTTTACGGTCCAAACAGTACATTCTACGTCGAACTCAAACCTGAAACGATGCGGGCGCTACCAGAAGCACTAGCAATAAGCCGCTTATCTATGGAAAGGCTTGCCAAGCGCGGCAAGCCACCTAAACAAGCTATTCAGCAGTTTGAACAATGGGTGAGTGAGCAAACCTCTGAAAACCAACGACCAATCTTCGTGGCTTTCAACGCCCCTTTCGATTGGATGTTTGTCAATGATTATTTCCACCGTTTTCTGGGTTACAACCCTTTTGGACATTCGGCTTTAGATGTTAAATCGTATTACATGGGGTTAGCTGGGGTTAGCTGGCAGGAGACTGCCATGAGCTATGTGATTGCGCAATATCTCGAAGATCGACAGCTCACCCATCATGCCCTGCGGGATGCCATGGACCAGGCAGAAATCTTCCGGATGATGCTCGCACAGCATGATCAAACAATTGATGCAACCGAAAGCATCTACAACGAAATGAAGCCTTAATATACAAGTGTCTATAGGAGACAAGAATGAGCCAAAATGATGGGACCGAAAGCACAGCAAATCTCAAACAAATAATCGAGTCCGCCAGCCGCTTGGGCGTTGAACTTGATGAAGAAGAAGCGCTGCAGTGGCTAACGGCGATTGCTGCCTCACACGGTACGGGGGATAATATTGTGTTTGACATCCAATCTGGTGTATTCGGACACCGGGTATCGATGCTGGATTTCAGCCCAGAGGATTTAACGCACTTCAGGGAAGTCGGCCGCTTGGTTGAGTTCCACGATGAACCTGGAGTCGTCGAAACTGCCCTAGCTCTATCAGGATCTGCGGCACAATCAAAAATTCAAAGCTATCCCGGCGACGCCGACTATTTTGAGCGTGTGAATATCATCGCGGATTCTCGCAGTGAGGCGTGCGAGATATTGGCTAGAATAATTCGTCAAAAAGCTTTAGATACATTACGAGGGCCAACCTATCAGCTCATCGAAGTGAAGTTCGGCTCGTATCCCTTCAATGTCCTGCGCGATAACCGCAACATGGCTGCCGGTGCACCGATATCTTGGTCAGCTGCTGAAGTTGAAGGTGGGCAGATAGCCGTTGAACTCGCTGATGGCACACCGGCACCCATCGAATGGGATGAGGTTGCTGACGACCCAGGATGGTGTAAACTGGACTGGATCATCGCGGACCCTGTGCGCGGCACTTTAGCCAACGCCAGCAATATGCTCGATGCGACCTGGGAAGCACCTGACGGCACAATTACCCCTTTAGATGGCTATCTTGACCCATATTTCCAGGAAGTCTATCTGGAAGCAGAATCCGTGCCGATATTCTCAAAACTCGCCAAACAAGTTTCGGGGGATGCCCTGGATGAGTATGTCATACAGCTCGAGAAAGAGGTCAACAAATACCTCAGCAAGGATCCCAACTACGGCAAGGCTGCGAAGAGGATGTACAATATTTTCCGCCTCACTGGGCTTTATGAAGAAGCCGCCTACATCAGAGAGTTGTTCGATGAACCGGCATCGATGCTTTACCAGGTCTGGTCATTGATACGCACGATAGACGATTGTGCAAACCCGACATCTCCTGTGACGCGCGAACAGATGCTTGCCCAATCCGATAAACTGATATATGCGGTCATTAATGCGCTAGAAGGGGAGCAAGAAACAGAGATAGTCAAGAGATTGCTGCGCCTGCGTGACAGCCTCAGCCACCAGGAGACAAATCACGAACTTACTACTGAAACTGAAGCTGCCCGGGCTGAGGTAATTAACGTGGTGAACAACTTCTTCCACGAAAGGCTCACCGCAATACCTACCATACACGAATACATGAACCAGTACCAAGAATAAAAACGGGCGGCCAGCTGGCCGCCCATATCATTTGTACAGGAACTCGTCCTTTGTGCCTGCCAGGACACGATTATCCCAAGTGCTGGAGATAATTGACCACCAGTCGCACACCGAAACCTGTTGCCCCGCGCGGTGGGAATGGCAGCGCAATCTGCACAGAGTCGCCAGTTGACGCGAGCCCCGCAATGTCCAAATGAGCCCATGGGACACCATCGGGTACGAACTGCTTTAGAAATATCCCGCCAACTACCGGATGAGCCTGGCGGACACCCGACGAGTTCCTTATATCGCTATCATACCCCTCGATCAAATCAAAATACTCATCATCTAGCGGCATTCGCCACAAACGCTCAGACGTGCGCTCACCTGCCGCCAGCAGAGACTGTGTCAGCTGGTCGTCGTTGGACATGATCCCAGCTCGTACTTTACCGAGGGCAACAACAATCCCGCCGGTCAGGGTGGCGATATCGATAATGGCACGTGGTGGATAGTAGGTATGCGCATAGGTTAGAGCATCGGAAAGCACAACTCGCCCTTCAGCATCTGTGCTGATGATCTCAATTGTTTTACCGGAAAGTGTTTTGATGATGTCATTTGGCCGGTAAGCATTCTCTGATATCATGTTTTCAGCGGCGGCAATAATGCCAACTACAGGCACAGCTAATTTCAAGCTGGAAACCGCCTGCATAATACCCAACACAGCCGCCCCACCACATTTATCAAACTTCATCCCAACAATACTGGTCGTATCTTTCAGAGAGTACCCCCCAGTATCGAAAGTAATCGCCTTACCGATCACCACTACAGGCTCTGAACCAACTGCTTCGCCTTGCCCTGGGTATTCCAGGATTATCATTTGCGAAGGTGTCTTGCTGCCTAATCCCACAGAGAGTATTGCGTTGGCGCCGATTTCGGTTAACTCCTGGTCCCCTAAAACTTTCACGTGCATACCCGTCTGGTCACCGAGCTCTATGGCACGTTCAGCCAAGCTAATCGGGTTAATCTCATTTGGTGGTTCGTGCGCTATCTGGCGCGCATAGTTAGTACCCGCTACCGTTGTCATACTCACTCTAGCCAACGCCTGCAGCGCACTCAAATCATCCTCGCCCAGCAGGTAGACAGTTGTGTGCAGAATATGATCGGGTTTGGATTTGTGCTCAGTGTATCGAAAAGCACCAACTATCAATCCGTCACAAAATACCCGTAGGGCATGTTCATTGATTAATCCAGACAAATCTGCTGGATGTAGAGCAACTTTTTCGATCTGGTGTTCGTAAAGCCATTTTGCCACCGAGCCAGCAGCTTTGAAAATTTTACGTAGAGTGACTTTGCCCTCGAGCCCGAGCGACACTCGTAACTCCTGCATACCTTCTGGCGTTGTGATCAGTAATTTATCACCTACCAGCTTGCCCGGTTGCCGCGGATTGCTAGGATCTGGTACGGGCATTGGTAGGATGCGGAGGTCTTCCTGCCAAGTTGAAGCGTGGATTACTTCAAGAGTGATCGTGTGCGGGTTAGTAGTCCTTTTCACTTAGTTTCTCCTCAAGACTGCACAGTTTTGATGTTAGATAAGTTTTCTGCTGCAAATATTTCTGCGGGTGATTTTCTGTTGACATATAAATTTCCCCAAGACCCGCCGGCTAAAAGCCTTCCAATCGAGATAAGTCGACGACTTCATGGGCTAGTGCGGCAATTCGCTGCAGTAAACCGAGACGGTTACCCTGAACAACCTCATCATCCACCATGACCAGGACATCATCAAAGAATTGGTTTATAGCTGGTATCATGGGAAGAAACGCGTTCAAAAAATCGTCAACGGCACCGGGTTTTCGGTCAGTTGCCTCGGCGGTTAATAAGGTTTTATAGAGATCAAGTTCAGCTGGCTCAACGAGCAGCGTAGGTTTCACTGCATATATTTGTTTAGTGGAACGGGTAATCCTTACACAGCGGGCATAAGCAGGAAGTATTGTGTGCCAATCCGTTCGTGATGTCCAGCGGGTTAACTGATCAGCAGCCCGGGCTGCACCTGCAGGATTATAGCCCAGGGCGCTCACGACCGCCTCAACAACATCATATCGCCAATCCTGTTCCAAGAGCAAATTCCGCAAGCGTTCGATAATGAAATTTAGGCAGGCTTGTTCTGCCACCGCGCTGGCCGGGATGGGAAGGTTTTTTTCAGCGGTGTGAATTGCTGCGCGCAAATCAAGATCAAGATCCCAGGCGATCAAATTCTGCACCAACCCCAGAGCTGCCCGGCGCTGGGCATAAGGGTCTTTATTCCCGGTAGGAGCTAATCCAGCGGTGAATAATCCAGCTAAGGTATCGAGGCGGTCAGCGATCCCAACCCAAAATCCAGCAGTTGATTTCGGTATCTCATCACCAGCAAAACGCGGTAAATAATGTTCGTAGATAGCCTCTGCGACTTGAGGAAGCTCGCCGGAATCAATGGCATAGTAGCGCCCCATAACACCTTGCAGCGAAGTCATCTCGACCACCATGTCAGTTGCCAGATCGGCTTTGCACAAATGTGCAGCCCGTTTGGCGACGTTGATATCAACATCGCCAAAATCAAATTGGTTCGCAAAAACTTCAACCAGTTTCTCTATCCGCTGAGACTTATCCAGCATCGAGCCAAGTTGGACCTGGAAAGTCAACGTGCTCAAATCCCCGCGGAAAACCTCCAGCGGTTTTTTCTGATCTTCTCGTACGAAGTATTCGGCATCTGCAAAGCGCGCCCGGATAACATGTTCGTTGCCTGCTTTGATCGTATCAGCCCCCTGACTTGAATACCCGTTATGTGGTGGTTTATTTGCGATGGTAATAAAGTAGGGCAGCAGTTTCCCGTCGCGCTCTACAGGGAAATAGCGTTGGTGCTTTTTCATAACGGAAACTAACACCTCACGCGGCAGCTGCAGATGAGAGCGATCAAATTCCCCCAGCAAGGCGGTTGGGGCCTCAACGAGATTTGTGACTTCGGTCAGGAGGTTTTGATCAACCGCGATCTCTCCATGAACATCAGCAGCAAGCTTTGTCATCTGCCCCTCAATTACCGCGCGCCGCTGGTCTATGTCCAAGATGATGCCCTGCTCTTCAAGAAACTGGAAATAGGCCTGTGGATCTGAGATCTGTTTTTCAGCGGGTTCAAGGAAGCGCAAGCCGCGCGTTTCTCGCCCGGAAGTTAAGCCTGCATACATGAAGGGCACCGGTTCGTCACCATGTACCGCGAGGAGCCAGCGAATTGGGCGGGAGAAATTGACGTTATATTTGTTCCAACGCATTGATTTCTCAAAACGCAGGCCTGCGATTAGTTCCGGCAGCTTCTCTGATAAAACTATCCGAGCAGGACGCCCCTTCTCGCTGACAGCGGCCACCACATAACGACCGCCATCCAGCTCCTGAATCAGCAGTTCGTCAACCGGGACTCCTCGGCTGCGGGCAAATCCAATCGCAGCCCCGGTTGGCGTACCGTCGGCTTCATAAGCCCGCGCCGCCGGAGGACCTTTTACGGTTTGCTCAAGATCTGGCTGTTGGCCAGCAAGTTCATCAATATACGCGACAATCCGGCGAGGCGTTCCAAACACTTTGATTGAACTATATGCGAGACGGGCTTCATCCAAAAGCGCTTCGAGGCCGGTATTTATCTGTTCAACAGCGCTCTCAAGGTCTGCTACCGGAAGCTCCTCGGTACCAATTTCCAATAAGAATGGCTTGGATGATTTATCAGCAACTTCGTAAATATCATCCTCAACTCCACGAACTTCGGTAACCAATTCCAATGGATCTGCATCATCCAACCAAGGAAATTCCAGATGCATTCTTTGTTCAATATATGCCTCAGAAATACGTTTTGATAGTTCCCGCATCCGGCCGAAATACGCTTGCCGGTCAGTGACGCCAATTACACCGCGTGAATCCAATATGTTGAAAGTATGGGAACATTTCAGTACATAATCATGGGCTGGTAAAACAAGCCTTTTTTCTAAGCAGGCCTCAGCTTCAGATTCAAACAAATCATACATTTGGCGCAATCGATCCACATCTGCGGTCTCTAAATAATACGCCGAGTGCTCCTGCTCAGCCTGCAGGTTGACATCACCATCAGTCAAGACCGGACTCCATTGGATATCACGAAAACTATGCACCCGTTGGAGTGCAATCGCTATGCGTTCGAGCCCATAGGTGATTTCCACCGATACCGGGTCTAGGATTTGACCACCAGATTGTTGGAAGTAAGTAAATTGAGTGATCTCCAGTCCATCAAGCCACACTTCCCAACCCAATCCCCAGGCACTTAACACCGGGGATTCCCAGTTATCTTCAACAAACCGGATGTCGTGTTCCAGCGGGTCAATCCCCACCGCTGCTAAGGATTTCAGATAAAGCTCTTGTGGATTGCCAGGATCAGGTTTCAATATCACCTGGATCTGGTAGTGCATCTGCATGCGATTGGGATTTTTTCCATAACGCCCATCGTCTGGGCGGATAGAAGGTTCTACATAAGCAACCCGCCAGGGTTCGGGTCCCAAAACCCGCAAAGCCGTGGCGGGATTTATCGTCCCGGCACCGACTTGGGTGTAGTACGGCTGCCAAATCAAGCAGTCTTGTTCTGCCCAAAATTCAAGCAACTTCATGATTATCGATTGGAAGTTCAAAGGCTTCGGCATTCCTACTCCAGCTAAATTCGAGGTAATTTTCCCCGCAAGTTATATTTGATCCGCCACGCAGCGCTACAGGTTGCTTGCGCGCATGAGGAACACGATGAGTATGAAAATAATGATGACTGCAGCAATGATTCCAATCGCAGCGATACCAAACACTTTAAATTTGTCCTGAGGTCTATCACCACTTACTACGCCAGTTTGACCGTTGACAAACAACCGGTAGACTTTTCCGCGATAGCCGTAGCTACCAATCCACATAGGTAAGAGAATCTGTCGATAAGTGATGCCGCTCCAGTTCAAAGCGCCACTCCGTAAATTACGGCGCGATTGTCCCGCAAGCACCCTTCCCCCTAAGCTGCGCTGCATCTTTTGAGCAACTTGCTCGCGCGCTAATAACGAGGCATCTGCCATGGAGATATCATATGCAAGTGTGTGCCACCCAGCAAGGTGTTCAGGGCTGAACTCGACCATTGCAGTCAAATCATAGGGTTCAATCGCAGCAAGCTTTTTCCGGTCGATCGCTTTAAGCCCCGGTATCAGCACATCTTTGAAGTTTTCATATTCAACGCCGGATTGGGTATCCCACTGGGGCGTTCGGCTGGTGCCATCATTGACTTCGCAGGTCCACTGCATTTCCAGTGTGCCATCAAATATCCAGAAAGGATAATATGCCGCCCGGATAGTCGAAGAGCGGACATTGCGGCGTAGATCATCAGGAATAAAGTTGCCGCTGAACAGCCACTGCTTTATCCGGCGAACAGCTTCCTGCTGGTCTATCTGCATTATAGCGATCGACTGTGGGTCGATTAACTCCTCAGTCTCGGCAGAGGAAATTAAATGCCGGGAACCACAGTACGGGCAGTGCTTCACACGCTCCCCTTCAGCGAGCAAGGTCATTGCCCCACATTGGTCGCACACCAACCGGTGCTGCGCTTCAGCCCATCGGTGAGCGTGGGTTGTCGGGAGCTCAAAATCGAGTACCTGACCGCCTTTATCCGCTGTTGATGTATTTTCAGCTACTTGGATATATCCGCAGTATTCGCAGGATAAGCCACCTTCAGCATTATCAAAGATCATATGACCACCACATTGTGGGCATAGATACGTGGTGGATGTTCTAGCATCAGCAGGTTCTGAGGGCTGCGCGGAAATACCTTCGTGACCTTCATCGAGCAAACGCCCCTTATCAAGTTTCTCAGAAAGTAAAACCAATCCACGCTTAGCAGCACTGTTGGTGGGATCGGCAGCCAAAGCAATCTCCAAATACTCTCGCTGCTCGTTGAGATCATCGGTCGTAGCCGAAAGCCATAACCAAGCGCGCGCATCGGCTGGAAGAATTTCGGTGGCGCGATCTAGATAATTTCGTGCTTGATCCCGGTTACCGCTCTTCTGCGCGGCGATGCCGCTTGATAAAAGCTCTTCGTACTGCTGCTGTTCGAAACTCTTCCGGTACCTTTTTGAGCGGGTATGCATGGCGTATATAGTTTACTCGTGGAGATATTGGCTGTCAAACCAACCAGCGCGTTTGAATCCTACCAGATATGACAAGCAATTAAGCTGTCAGCAGCGGCACCGGAATCGATGCAAATTCCCCTATGATACAAACGACAATGGACATTGATATAAGAAACTTGGAAGCCTTAACCCCCGCGATTATGGAAGCTCACCAACTTCCGCCGCCAAGTCACGCCTGCCAATCTCCAAATCCGGTACATATTCACGACCATCTTCAAAATGGATAATCGCCGGGGTTAAGAGACCGATGATGCCCATCAGCGTAGAAACGACACCGCCCATGAGAAACCAAGATTGGACCCCGATCCGGTCCGCGACCGGTCCAGCGATCAACAATCCTAGGGGAGACATGGCACTGGCTACGCTCTCAATAAGCGTGAATACACGTCCCTGCATATCCGGTGCTACTGTAGCCTGCAGCGCCGCGTGCAGGGGTCCATTGGTGATCGGCAGGGAAAACCCAATAATCAGTGCCGCCCCGAGACCCAGAGGGAACAGATGCTCTGGTGTCAAACCCATTAGGACGGCACCAAAACCAATGCCAATCAAGCCGGCGAGAGAAGTCACGATTCTGCGCTTGAACCCACCCCAAACACCCAAAAGCAAGCCCCCGGCAATTATCCCCAAACCGGCAATCGAGTTTATCCAGGCAAGCTGAAAAGCACCGCCCCCGAAGTGCTGGGTGACCAGCAATGGGATCAGCGTGAAAGCAGGTGTGAGTAATAAGTTAATGAAGGTCGCCAGCAAACCAATCAGCAGCAATCCAGGCCAACCACGCACATATTGGAATCCTAATTTTAGCTCCTGCCAGATTGACGAACCCGCCTCTCCCGACGGGCTGCTTGTTCGCATTGGTTGGGGGATGAAGATAAAAAATAGCGGCAGGATAGCCACAATTGCCGTGGAGACATCGATGAAAAGGATACTTTGCATCGATAGCAGCTCAAGCAATAATGCTCCCAAAGGTGCCGAAGCGATGTTCAAACCCCCGTTCAGCATCTGGTTTAAGCCCTGCACGCGCGAGATGCTCCTTCGGGACCATTAAACTGGTGGATGTTTGCATTGCTATGCGGTGAAACACACCCGCCAATGAACGGATAAACATCAGGCTGTATATGTGCCAGATTTGAACATATCCCGTCCAGAACAGGATCGCCAACCCAACCGTGGCAGCGGCAATCACAGCATCAGCAACGATCATGATCGCGCGCCGATTCCAGCGGTCGACCAACGCGCCGGCAACCGGTCCGAGGATGATCGAGGGCACCAGTCCAACCAAGGTTGCCAATGCCAGGACTTTAGCAGATCCTGTTGTTTTCGTTAACCACCAAATGAGCGCAAACTGCACAAGCTGACTGCCCAATAAGGATAAAGCCTGTACACTCCAGATGGTGAAGAAAGGCAGCGCCCATTTTTCGCCTGGTTGGGTCCTCTGCTCACTACTCATAGCTTAACTCCTCGTAATGTGGTCGATAGGTAACAGAATACTGATTTGCATTGACTTTATTTAATGTCACAGTCAATAATTAATAAATATTCTACACATTATTTTAATTTTGTCAATATGTGTTTATGTTTTATCAATATTATTGAGGAGAGATGTCAATTTCTTAATCCTGAAGATCAATACCTGCGGGCAGATCGACAGAGCCCTGCAGGGAAAGACAGGTCAATCCGCTTGATATTTAGCTATACAGCGCAGATAATGCTGTCTTTAACCCCCAACGAATTTCACTTTGTACCCCATTTCTCGCAGTGCTTGCGCAATTTTTTCGCGATGGTCCCCCTGAATCTCGATTTCCGTCCCTTTAATCGTTCCCCCAGAACCGCAAATTTGTTTCAGCTGTTTGGCAATTGCTTTGGAGTCAGCGGGAGTCAATTGCAGGTCACGGATCACTGTGACTGTCTTTCCCCCTCTCCCCTTACGCTCACGGTAGAGTGCTGCGGTTTGTTCCCTGGGTGGTAAGCTCTTTGGTTTTCGGCAAACGCACGGGAACTTCTGGCAGCGCGGGCAGCGTTTTGAGAAATTGGGATCAGTTGAATAAACTGTCGGGCGGTGGTCTTTGACCATCTCGAATCTCCATTGCATGCTGATGATCGGCACTTACCAGCTTATGTCAAATCATACACCATGATCAACTCACTTCTCGATGGAATCTTAAAAATCACATTCGTTTGTATTCTCATCGAGGATCAACGTTCTTCCATGCTTCACAAGGCGCAGCTCGAATTAAATATCCCATCCTGATACAATACCCCTAAACAGCAGCCGGCCTTCGCTGCTTGGCAATGTAACAGGGAACGAAGATGGATCTCAAAAAAAATAACAAATATACTTTTCTCATAACCTTCTTTGCTGCTGTTATTGCTCTCGCAGCCTGCCAAGCAGCACCAGTTGGTGAGCAGCACGAAATTACTGTTCTGTACACGAACGACGAACACGGTTGGATGCAGGGCATGCAATCTGGGCAAGGGCCCGCCCACCTGCTAGGCCTGCTGCAGGAAGAAAACGGCTACCAGGTAGACCCAGCGGTGATCTTGCTCAGCGGCGGAGATAACTGGACCGGCCCGGCCATCTCGACTTGGTTTGAGGGAAAAAGCATGGTCGAGGTGATGAACCAGATGGGCTACTCGGCGTCCGTAATCGGAAACCATGAGTTTGATTTCGGTCTTGAAGCGCTCAAGCAGCGGATAGCAGAAGCCGATTACCCATATCTAGGCGCCAATATCCGCAATAAGAGCGACGGGGAAATCCCTCACGATCTAGGTGTTGAGCCATTTTCAATCATCGAAGTCAACGGCATTAAGGTGGCGCTGCTCGGCTTGAGTACCACACTTACCCCATCGGTGACCAACCCGGCAATTGTCGCCGATTATGATTTCATCGATTACGAAACTGCGCTGAGGGAAATCGTACCCGTCGTAAAGGATCAGGGGGCAGAATTGATTTTAGTCCCCAGCCACATATGCACATTGGAGCTCGCAGCACTCGCCGCACGTGTATCCGATCTGGGCATCGCTATGCTGGGCGGTGGACACTGCAACGAATTCTTGGCAGAACAAGTTGCCGGTACAGTCATCCTGTCGGGCGGCTACCACTATACTGGCTATGCTTATGCCACATTCTCATTCGATCCAAACACTCAGGAATTCCATATTGCTGATATCGGTATTAAACAGAATAAGTCCGGAGTTGAAGACCAACAAGTTGCCGAGATTGTTCAAAAGTGGCAGGATAAAACCAACCTGGAGTTGAATAAATCGATTGGATACTTGCGTTCGGAAATCCCCCGACGCAGCCAGACCATGCAAGCCTTGATCACTGAAAGCTGGTTGAGGGGATACCCCAATGCTGATATCGCACTGACTAACCTGGGCGGCATACGTGACAGCCTGCGCGCTGGTGATATCACACTCGCTGATGTGGTGAGTGTGATGCCGTTCAACAATGTCTTGGTAGATGTCATGCTGACCGGAGATCAGCTCTTGCAGGTGCTCGAAGTTGACCCAATGGGCCTGGCCATCGGCGGTATGTACCAGGAAGGAGGCACCTGGTGGCTGGATGGGACCGGAGCCCCACTCGATGGGCAGCAGACTTACCATGTGCTGGTGAACGACTTTATGCATGCCGGAGGGGATGATTACACCTTGTTGGCTGAATACGATCCAGCTGCTTATAATACTGCAATAGACTGGCGCCAACCGGTAATCGATTGGATCACCGCTCAGGGTTCCACTGAAACAAATCCGATTGACGAAATGATCACTTCCCTTAAGAATTGAGTAGGGGGGTGTTCAAGTGCTTAGGCATGCATGAATGTTTCATTCATTAGCCGAGTGGCTACGTCCTTGACAAAGCTTAAAGTGTTCCGTCTCACTCAATTCTTACTAGACAATCAAATTTGACGGAACACTAGTACCGGGAAGTGACCAGATTAGATTGCGGTGGCCTCCATACTCGTAATCGCCCTGTATCAACTCCTAGCCCCCAGCGTCACTTGAGCGTGTGATTACCAATAATGTTTTAATAGACTCTAACAATTGGCCAAAAAGTAATAGTATTTGTCCTCGAAATGGAAGTGTTCTACAAACCCGTGATGAGACGTCTGCGTAACCTAATAGAGCCAGGGAATTGAAAATGACACGCGTATGCCAGATGAACTTATCCGATAGCTTGTGCAGCTTTTGAGTAGCGCAGGAGAAGCAACACAACTCATCAATCTTTGGCAAACATTTTTGTTACAATAAACACCAGTGCTTTGTCAAGAAAGAAAGTTTCAACCGATATCCGAGTTAATTCGTCCTTGACAAAGCTTAAAGTGTTCCGTCTACACTCGAATCTAACCAAACAACCAAATTTGATGGAACACTAATGTTCATCAACTGAGTAATACAGGTTGAGACTCTCCATTGAGAGCGCTTGAGCTGAAGCGGATAAAGTATGGATATCGAGTTGTATCGAGGATATTTAAACCATTACATAAATGACGCGCTGGCAAACAGCGACGGCACCCATTCTGGAATCACTGAGCACCTTCAGTCGGTAAAAGTCTCGGGTATCTTGGTGCGCCATAAAGCAGAAAAGAAACGCGCTCGGGAAGATGCCATAACGGCGTTTCAAGATCACCGCCACTGGCCGCTGGAGATCATCATCTCGCACCTAGGTTTAGATCGAGAAGATTTCACCGCCAGCTAACGGCTACCCGGTCCAACCTTATCCTTGGCAGTGATTTTTACTAACCACCTATCTAACCCCAAGTAGCGATAAACAACAAAACCACGGGCCAGACGAGTCTGTCAACCCGTCAAGGCAACTGTTAACCTTGTTGCTTAGAGATGGAGCAAGTATTTTTACAATATAGACATCAGCTTACGGATATGCAAGCAGCGCTAAAGATATATCGACAGGGTGCGTTAATAGGGATAGACACTTGGGCGAGTGTCGATAAAAGGGCTAGCATTCATGATGTTTCACTGAACCAGCTAGCCCTATTTCTTTAACCGACAAGCTGCCAGAAAAAACGCCCCAAAACTGAAGTTTGGGGCAAATATATACTAACCGTTCGATTATTGACGGCTTACCAATGGTAAGAATATCAGATTAGCACGTACCTCGGTCCAAACAGGTTCACCGTACGCGGAGACTCCTTCGGCAGAGCTGACGGCGTAGGAATCGTTTACCACCCGCCGCATGGTCAGGTCTGAGACACGTACGCTGAACCGGTATTCTTGTGAACCTCCCGGCGCCAGAACCGGCAGCGTCCAGCGGACACCCGTGCCATTGTACTGTCCCGACCCCGAGGTGCTGCCCATGACAAACTCCGCTCCGACCGGGATGGTGTCTGTGATTATGAGGTTGGTTGCCTGCTGTCCTAGATTCTTGATCTTAATCGTATATTCGAGTTCGTCACCAAGCTTTACCGGGTCGGGCGAGTCGGTTTTAGAAATCTGAAGCACTGGCTTGTTGGTGATATAGGCAACCGCCTGTATTTCAACCGGATCCAGTAAGCTTGGGTGGGTGATGGTAGCGGTATTGGTGATCGGGCCTTCGTAGTAATCATCGACAACCACGCTGAAGGTGATCAATTCACTGGAGTAGGGTGCTAAGCTGCCTTGCCAATCGATGCTCACGATATCATCAGCAATCTGACCGGAGGAAACCCCGGCATCGCGCTGGTAGGTGGCATGCTCCCACGGCAGCAGATCGTATAAGCTCACACCGGATAACTGCAGTGGGCCAGAATTGACGATATTTATGCTGTAGTTCAACATTATATCTTCACCCGGTCGTGCCAGGGTTGGCGTGACTGTCTTGAACGAGTCGACCAACCCAACCTCCTTCACGGTCGTGGTTACAGGTATGCCTGCAATAGACATGGTGCCTGTAATTTCGCTCTCATACCAAGCTGTGCTGTATTGATCATTGACGATCTGGGTGCCGCTGACAAGGGTTGGATCGACCAAGACTGATACCCACCGCTGTAAGCTCTCAGCTGTGCTCATGGCAGGCAGTGTCCAGGAGATGGTGGTTGTGTCGCTGATGGTCTGATAGCTGCCGTCGTCACTGACCTCCCACAAAGCAACTCCTGCTGGCAAGGTCTCGGTCAGCACTGGGTAGGGCGGCTCCTCGGTGCTCAGTCCGCTGTTGAAGACATTGATCGTATAAGTCATCACCTGTCCGGCGCCAATTACAGCGGGAGCTGATTTGGTCGGTATCAAATTGGCATAATGGGTGACATGCCCGATTGCCGTTGCTGATATCGGCTCGGTAACGAACGGTCCCAGAGTGTCGCTTATCGCAATTGTTGCGGTATAGGTTGTGCCTTCTTCACCACCAATCGTGCTCTGAGGGTCTTCAGTTGTGATTGTGATCGTCTCATTGTAGGCCAGATCTCCCACCCATTGATAGCACTTATCCAAGCCACAGCTCTCAATTTTAGATATCGTCCCTGCCTCGTAAGGGAGTTGAATTAGATTCTTCTCATTGCTGACACTGATATTGCCAAATGAGATCTGTGCCTCGGCGTCGATTGCATTGCCTGGACCCGTGTTGCGGATCACCAGGGTTGGTGTCACAGGCGAATTCCCGCCACCCGGTTTGTGGGCAATCGGGTCAACGTAAGCCTCGACTTCGAAAGTCGGACCTTTCACTGGGCTGGTATAAACCTCACCGGTTGCGCAAACCCCTTCGCTGCTGCAAACATCATAGGTTGTGTTAACCACATCAACATCGGCGACATCATCAATATAGACAACGTATTCAAAAGTTAGCCCATTCACCAGTAGGCAAGCTGTCCAAATACCAGCTGACAATTCCTGTGTTCTCATCATAAGCATCGCCCCCGTGTGATAGGTGACACCCACCGGCACTCATCTGTCACGACGAGATCGGTGGCTTCAGAACCTTTATTGAGCACGGTCAGGGTATAAGTCATCTCCCGGTTGGAGCCCGGCGGGTCAGGTTGGGTGGTTTTGGCAAGGAAGAGGATCGGATCGACCACGGTTGTGGTGTACACTTCTCCAGCTGCCGGAACCACATCCGTGTTGCTCTGCGCTAACCCCGTAATCCACATTGCTGATGACGGTGCCGCTGATAACGCTGTTGATATCGACACTGAAGGTGAAGACGCTGGTCGCACCCGTCTCCAGGTCAACCGTCCGGCTCCCAGGTGACATCTTTGGTCGTGCCGCTAAAGAGCCATTTGGATCAGCTGTATGGAAGCGTTGTATCAAGCGGCAGCTTATCGCGTCACCGTGAGCTGTAAGCCATTCGCCGGCTGCCCTACGTTGGTTACCTCCAACATGTAGGTCAGCAGCTTGCCTGGTCCCGGCTTCTCGGGGGTTGAGGTTTTGGTTATCGCTAATAGTGGGTCATCAGTGACGACCGTCTCGGCGCTTACCACGACAGGGTCCCCAATATCTGGGTGGGAAATCTCAGCTTGGTTAACAATGACACCTTCGAATGTCCCTTCTACATCAACCGTCAGGGTGATAAACACCGAAGAGTCAAATCCCACATCTCCAGACCAGGAAAGCTCACCTGAATCACACGCCAGCGTGTTCCCCAGACTATCTGAAGCGCTGTCGCAGGTAGTGTTAAGCGGCAATTCATCGACCAGACTCACACCAGAGGCGGCATACGCGCCGGTATTGATGATTTCAATCACATACTCCAGGCACGTACCGACCGACACTTGCCAAGGTCGGATCGACAGTCATCCTCGATTGATTCAGTTTCGGATATCCTGCCGGCGGTTCAATCGGTGCCGCTTGGACCGTAATCGCCATATTTTGCGCCATCATGAGCACCCCCCCTATGGACATGAGGGCGATAACCATGACGACAGCTATCCATAGAAACCGGAATTGACTGCGTTTCACTTGTCTTTCCATAAGGCCACTTCTCCTAGAGACAATAGATAACCTTTCCTACTATTTTATGTTGCACACCTTAATATCTTATCTCAAATTCATACCCTATTATATCCTTGCATCAATGTAAGGTCCAAATGCTGAACTGAACATTTTTTGCACAATTCCGCTACGATGAATTCGTAGTATACCCATTACCGGCTGATCATCGATGCGCAAACTGATAGTCGACGATCATCCAATTTACCTGCTGAGCTATCCCCTCACATCTGGGAGTTGCTGAGACCACGGCTTAAAATGTATTATCCTTATAAAAAAACACCTGTTTCCACAAGCACAAATATGTAAACCCTTCGTTTCCTCACAACAGGTTAGCAACTGTGCACGTGCAGTGGTGGGCATCTGGCTTAGAAATAGCGAAATTCACACCTTCGCGCGCCACCCTTAAGAGAGTTTAACGTAGGGTTAATGGGGATGTAACGGGATTATAGGGGTGATTATGGCAGAATAGGTATTCAAAGGTGATTGTTTTTGGGTTGTGAGTACAATTTTAAGCAAACGATACCGTAATAACTGCCGATTAACACTGACAGGAAAAAACGTACCGGTCGGGTGCCGTCAGGAGAACACAAAGAAAATCACACCGTAAAGAACAACGCTCCTGAGCTGGACCATACAGATTTACCAACAAATCCGGCCTAGGGAACTGCTACCGCCTATGTTCAAAGGATACCAGAATATAAACTTCATGTTGATCCTACTGTGGCTAGTACTACTGCCCCTGTCAATTGCCCTGATAAATAAAATCTTTGCCAAGGTCATACCACTGGTATTCAAGTGGCGGCAAACACACCTGCGCAAAGTATGCATCCTGCAGCTTGAATTGATCGTGCCCGATCAATTCACCGAGGCGTTGATTGGGTGCCTGCGGCTTTCACGCAGCGTGGTCATCTTTTTCATTGTGGTGATCAGCGCAGTTGTCCTGCTCAATAATTTCCCACACACACACGACACAGTACAGGATATCCTTCAAAAAGCCCTGCTGATCCTGCAGTCAGCCGGGGCACGCTTATTGGAGCTGCTGCCCAATATCCTGGCGTTGATTATGATCGCTATCATTACGCGCTACTGCTTGCGGTTGGTAAATTTCCTCTCGGAAGGTTTCCGGGGAGGTCGGGTCAAATTAGTTGGCCTGCATCCTGACCTGGTTGAGCCCACCTTCCAAATCATCCGCTTTTTGGCAGTTGCCCTCGCATTGGTTGCAGCCTATCCATACATCCCCGGATCGGATTCACCCGCTTTCCGCTATATATCACTTTTTATCGGTTTCTTGCTATCACTTGGCTCAACTTCGCTGGTGGCGAACATCATCGCTGGTATTGTACTGACCTACACGCGCGGCTTAAAAGTTGGCGATCGGGTGCAGATTGGTGAAACAGTAGGTGATGTCGTTGACCGCACGCTGCTTGCCACACGCATCCGCACTATCAAGCATGTCGTTATCACGATACCCAACGGGATTGTGCTGAACAGCCATATCGTCAACTTCAGCTCAACCGCCCAAAATCGGGGTCTGATCCTCAATACCAAGGTTACAATCGGGTACAACGTACCATGGCGGCAGGTGCATATGCTGCTCATTGAGGCTGCACTGGCTACAAAGCATATCCTTGAAAACCCACCGCCCTTCGTCCTCCAGACGAGCCTGAACGACTTCCATATCACCTACGAGATCAACGCCTACACACGTGTACCTGAACTTATGGCGACAACGTATTCCGAACTCCACCAAAGCATCCAAGACTATTTCAATGCCGCTGGCGTTGAAATCCTCTCTCCGGCTTACTCGGCCTGGCGTGATGGCAACTCCTCCACTATCCCGATTGGAGATATTCCCACCACACCGCTACAAAATTTCCTACAGCACGTTTCCCTAAACCCCCGGACCCCGCCATCTATACCGCGTCCTTAATTTATCCCCCCACTCTATTGGTGCTGAGCAGCAAAGATCGCTGACAGCGGTGTTTCACACCATCACTGGCTTTAATTATTACGATTGCAGGGCAAGCATCATACCCGACAAACTCCACTATGGCAGTATTACCCTCTCTAAGGAGATAAGTCTTGCCATGGATTAATGTTTGCGGCTGCAGCTTATGCGTTTCAAAGTCCATCATGCACCTCCGCCCTCCAGGATATGTCGGGGAGAACTGAGATGCAATCCCACGCCAGGGGGAATTAGGGGTGAATTTACGGGTTAACCTGTTAGGTGATATCTCCTTATGCTGCACCACGAGGGTGATAGGCATTTACCGCTGAGATGTATAATTACCCCAAACGCGGGAGAACACATTTAGTCTAGTTTCTTATCGGGGACCACTATGGTGCGTATGCTATGCTCTCTAATTGTTGCTATCATGCTGGCGAGTTGTTCAATCGCCGGCCTAGAGACACCAGCCACGTCCACAACGTTAACGGTACCCACCGCAACTGCGGTACCACCAACATCCACGCCAACGACAACCGCTTCGCCGCCTCCGACACAAGCCCCTAGTGCCACCGCGATCGCCTCGCCCATCCCAACCCAAACGCTCACTCCCACACCATTCGTACCATTTACATCCACGGTTTGGGCAGATAATGTCAACGTGCGCGCCAACCCGGGTTATCTGTTTCCGATTATCCAAAATGTAGCCCAAGGGACAGAATTCCTGGTGCTGGGCCGGTCACCCGGTGGCGAATGGATCCTTGTCAAGTCTGCGCAAGGGCGGGAGGGCTGGGTGTTCGCCAAACTCTTAGACAACGAAGCTGAACTACAGTTCGCACCCATTATCCAACCCAGCAATGTACAGCTAGTCCGCGGACAAGTCCAGAATGAAATAGGTGACCCGATCAGCGGCATCCAATTCGCACTCACCCAAGGAGATACACCGGACGACGAGCGCACCGATGCCATGACGGACGAGTCTGGGACCTTCTATGCGTTCATGCCCAGCTCGGCCCGCGGCAGTTGGGCGGTCTCCTATACCGCCATTGCCTGCACCAGCAATACGATGGACAGGGGCTGCAGCTGTCTGGGCGGGATCTGCGGTGATGTTGTTCCCCAATCGATCACGATCACCCTGCCGCAAACCGGTCCTCTGGTTTTCACCTGGAAGTAGATTCACTCCCGTTCCACCGTCACCCACAGCTGATCGCCATCCGTGCTGAGCTGGATCCAACCTCTGTAATCGGGGCGCAGCAGCTGGTAGTCGGCGACCGCCTCAAGCACACCCAACGCTGGGCGTCCGCGCCAATCATTGGCTTTACTTCTCCGATAGGAAAGCAATTTTGGGATCGATTTTGCTATAGGAAAACCACCACGCTTAATAGCCTGCTTCTCGTATATCATTGATACCTCCTTCAGGCATCAAATAAACCTCAGCGGCTACCCGGCCATCCTTCCAAAATATTTGCACTGGCTCATAATTTTTTGTCCAATACCGCAGCTTGCCCTTAGTACGCTGGACATTCTTGAGACTCTGTGGGTTTTCAATATGAATATAATATCCAGCTCGATCCAGATCTTCGCGACAGGATAAATAAAATGTCGCAATAGACCAATTTTCGTTTGTGAAGCAGAAGTCTACATTGTCATCGGAGTTGACATACGTCGCCGATTTGCTCCCACTTCCGGTAATAGGGAAATCCAAATACCCACAGTTGGTACTCGCTCTCTGGGCGCCCCAGTTTCCAGAACAAGAATTTTCGTTGTTCCCACGGATATTCTGGCGTATGGTCTATGAAAATCAAGTGGGCCAAGGAAAAGAGAAAAAGAAACACAACTCCCATAATTATGGCGTGCACAACGTGGGATAAATTATTCCTAAATAGCCGATCCAATATCTCCTTAACGGTTATTACACCAAAAGCCAACAAGATTGTAGCCGGCATCATATAAGTATAGATATGTGTACCTGGATCGAACACCACAAACTCATAGACCACCCAGGGGAACAGGAACCATAACCAAATACTCCAATCCCTTGAAAACTTAATTATTGAAAACAAAAGCAAGAAACCGTATAGGTAAATAACGATGGTAGGGTTATATAGTGTAAAAGTAAATATCGAGTTGCTAGGATTAATGTCTTCTCCTTGACCAACCAATCGCGAAGACCAATACGTAACTGTTTCTCCAGATGTCGAGAAAATCGATGGTATATAAAACACAAGCAGCGGAAGTGCACCAACCGTGATAGAGAGTGCTAAATGCTTCCATTTATCACCACCCGTCATTGATTTCAACCCTGTGTACCAGTGATACCATTGATAGACTACATAGGGGGCAAGGAATATGCTATCGAAATGTGTCAGAATTGCAGCGCTCCAACATAGCATGCCGATATAAATACCCTTAATCCGCCATGAATCTTTGTAGACAGCCAAAGAAAAGGTATATAGTGTTAGTGATGTAAACAAAAGCACAAAAGGCTGATATTGAATAATACGCGACAAACCGATGAACAATCCATTCAAGGATAGGAATAAGGATGCATATAGCGCGATCCGATTTCCATAAGATAGTTTAAGGAATTGATAAAAGAAGTAAACCGATAAAATCCCTGCCAGCGCAAATGGCAAACGGGTCATGAATTCATCCCCGAAGGTTGGATCAACCAGTGAGATAAATGAAGTGATTAGGTATTGGGTGGGACCCCGACGTTGTTGCAGCAGATAAGCCCATAGGGTCTGTCCTGGTGAAGATGAATACAAAGCTTGTACCTCATCTCCTTGATAATCGGAGTATCCCAGATTGACCAAGCGCAACCATAGCGTGACGAACACCAAAAAGATGATCGATAGCACTCTGATTTTTTCTTTCATCACACTTAAGTGGTACAAGATGATATGCCGGTATCCAAAAGCTAACCAATGATTACTAGCTTCAATTCTACATCATGAGGACTTTGTGATAACAGTAATCCAGCACGTCTCCCAACTCACAAAAGAAGAACACTGCTGCGATAACCCGATACTGGGGTGTAATTCCCGACATACTGTCGATTTATCAGTGCCAATCACGGTGGCGCTTTCAGTTTGATTGTGACCCATTTTCAACAAGGAATATAGTTGGTCTTTGTTCTTGGGCAAGCTGAGTATAGGTTCTCGTAAGTGCTCCTTTGAGTTGGTCATTAGAGTGGCACTTATCCTACCTCAACTTTCCCCTCTTTCAAACCACAGAGTTGGACTTGTGAGTTGTATCCAAGTTTTTATGTAAAGATGCTATAAGGCAAGTTTATAGTTACCGGGAGAAGAAGCATCTACTGCCAAACCTTGGACCGATTGAGCTATTGATAATTTGTCTCGCAGTTCTCGGCTGGTTGACTCTAGTTATAACAAATACAGCCGCTATTATCTGTTTTGTGATACGCTAAGAGAAGCAAGATAAATCTAAACATTAAGTTCTGTAGCGCCAGGAAAGCAACCGTCGAAGTATATAAGCGAGACTGAAAAGAATATCGCTATGTTAAGGGATGCGGAACTTGATCAGTGGTTTACGAGCATGGAAACGGCCCGATGGGGTATTCACTCACGCACCACCCCCACCCATAGCTTTCCTGGGGAGATAATTCACCGATAAACCAGACAAGGATCTAGAAGACCCACACAAGAGAAAAGTTAAAATCACTTTGCCCATCACATCCTTTCATGCTTGAACCAGTAAATTATCGTACGTATGTTACTATGAATATCCATGAAAATAGTCCTCGCACAAGCGCTGAGACAATTGTTGAGGATATCTGAGTTTTAATGGTGTAGCGGTATGGTTCAAAAAACTACAGCAAATATACGGTTGACAATATTCTTGCTTTTGTCCATCTTAGTGTTAGCAAGTTGTGACCAGCGCGACTTATCCACGCCTTCCAGCCGGCTGGTCGGTCATTGGCGATCGCGGACCTTTGAGTACTATTTTTCAGCAGTAAATCCACAAACGAATGAAGGCATTTTTATTCAGGATATTGAAGGCATAGTGCTGTATGGGGTTTATCAGATCATCAGTGAAGAACAAAGCGGGAAGGAATTGGTGATCCTATTCAGGGTCCCAGAAGTTGGGCAAGGAAGAGGTTTATTTCGCATAGAGCAGAACGGGGTAAATATGGAAGTGCGTGAATTCCCCTATCCAAAAGCCAACTATGTGGCACTCTACGTGGATGATCAGCTAGAGCCTGAATAAATCGCTGCATGGACTGACACAAAAGGATCAGTCTGGATCGGTCCGCTCACAGCCTGCCAGGAGGGATACCGTCAGCCGAAGGAATTGCTCCATTTTGCTCGACCATCCTACAGGGACAGCAAGCGGCACAGGTAAAATGCTACCATATCTACAAGCTACCGCACAGTAGAATCTTTGTCGGACTACATTCCCATAACTTTAATGCCTCGCTCTGATCAGATTCTCTCACATCAACGCCTTCATTCATGTTGATCTTCACCTACGTCCCACGGCCACCCATAGCTGGTCGCCATCCGTGCTGACCTTGATCCAACCGCCATGGTCAGTGCGCAGCAGCTGATAATCCGCAGCCGCCTCGAGAATTTCCGGCGCAGGCCGTCCGCGCCAATCATCGGCGGCGCCACTGAGCAGTACCAGCTGCGGATTAAGGCTACTATCCACGCCGGGGGTGGGGAGCGCGATCTGACCATGCAAACACGGCCAACCCTGCCCGTGCTGGGACTTGAGAGCGTATAATCCTCCTCATAGGGTTGGTCGCATTCATACGCTTCCTTTATGATTATCCAATCAAGAGAAAGGAATTTGAATCATGAAATGGGAATACCGACAGTGGGTTGTTAGCACCAAAGGCTGGATCGATCTCAAACTTCCCGACCAATACATCGACCAGTTGAATGAGTGGGCACGTCAAGGATGGGAAGTTGACAAAATGATGCCAATCCACACGGGTATCGCCGGAACGACAGCAGTTGTGTTTTTGCTTAGACGTCAGATAGAGTAATTACTGTCTGAGCGTTGCCTTTTGTCGCCGCTAAGCCGTGGCCCGGATGGCGTAGACCACAAACGACCAGGCCAGATAGGCGACCAACTGACCCAATGGCTGGTAAATCAATCCCAAGACGACCGCCAAGCCCACCCAACACCATCACCACCGGCTGGGCGGGCAGGATAGCTGGATTGGCGACCAGCAAAGTCAGCGAGAGGCGTTGGAAGTGGTAGGCGACCACCGGCAAGGTGGTCAGTTGGGCCGCAAACGTGATTAAAATATATTCACCCACTGGCCCCGACCGGCGTCGGGCGTTCTCGGGGGGTGTAAAGCGTGAGGCCAAGCGGGTGAAAGCATCCACCATCGGCTCGGCGGCCAGCAGCAAACCCAGGTTTTCCATGAAGGACAGCTGAAAACCGACATCCCACAGGATGTTAGGGTCGAACAACGCAATGAGCGCCGCTGCGAAGAACAGCGTATAGAGCCCGTTCTGCCGGCGCCCCACCTGGCGGGCCAACAGCGACAGGCCACCCTTGATCGCCGCCCGCAAAACTGCTGGCCCGCTTCCGACCAGGATTGTATACAGCCCGATCCCCGCAATCGCGACCACTGCACCCCACCAGCGCCCGGTGAAACGCCCGGAAACCAGGAAAAATAACCCATCCAAGATCGTGATATTCAACCCAAAGATGTAAAATCAATATTGATATATTTTTCCAACTGGTTGGAACATACTTACATAATGAAGATGTGGTAACTATTGACTCGACATGATAACACTTCATTTTCTCTTCGAAAGATAGATATCCCCAAGAAACGAGATTGCCAGATGCCTCACCGCGGTTTCGCAGGTGTAGCTTCGGGGATAGAGCGTGATTGATTTTTGTGCATAGTTCTGCTATAACCATAATAACTAATTCACCACAACTTTCCGCTGTGTTCGATCACCACCCTTTGGTTATCATAGGTTGTCAATGCATTCCATGCAAGTAATCCGGGAATTGAACAATCCCAGGATATCGACGGATATTAGGGAATCGATTTTTGGATGAATTGCAATCCAAAAGATGTCCGAAACAGAGGCAAACAATGAAAAACCTGGTCAAGAAAAGAATTCTCTGCCCATTAATCGTCCCTTTGCTAGCTGGGATGATCGTTTCATGGTCCCAGAGCGGTTTAGCGCAGGTAGAGCGCGTGAAATACCAGTCTGGCAACAATTACCTGATTGTGGAATTCCTGGATGATGATCTAGTTCACTTCGAACTGTCCGCTTTCGGGCCAGGCCCTGATGCCAGCGAACCGGTGTATACCACTCCCATGGTTTATAAAACTAACTACTCTGGGCCGAGCAGCTTGACTGACGATGGAAATGGCACCTTAGAGACGCCGGAAATTCGAGTGCAGGTCAATACAAGCAGTCTTTGTTTAACTACCACGGACAAGACCAAAGATCCCGACGTGCGATTATCAACAATCTGCCCCCTCAATCTGGACCAGCCATGGAAAGGAATAACCTTTACCCCCGAGAGTTTCACGCACGCCTATGGATTGGGGCAAGAGTTTATTACCCCAGGCTCTTCTGAGGGTGATTGGGTCGGCCGAGTCCGGTCCCCTGGGGGCGAAATGGGAAACGCTGTTGTCAATTGGAATGGCGGTTTAGTCGGCAATACCCAATTTCCAATCGTTTACTTCGCCGGAATTGAGAATGACAATTATGCGCTGTTTATGGACAACCCATACAGACAAAAATGGGATTTTACCAACAATACCTGGACAGCTGAGATGTGGGGCGATTGGCTGCGCTTTTTTATAATCACCGGACCCGATTTACAAGATCTGAGAAAAGACTATATGGAATTGGTCGGCCATCCTTTAGTACCTCCAAAAAAGATGTTTGGTCTATGGGTGTCTGAATATGGCTTTGATAACTGGGAGGAATTAGAGGGTAAGCTGAGCACCTTGCAGGGCAACCATTTCCCCATCGACGGTTTTGTTTTGGATTTGCAGTGGTTTGGCGGGATTATTCCTGACTCGGACGATAGCCCGATGGGGTCGTTGGCCTGGGACCTGACCAACTTTTCCAACCCAGCGGGGAAAATTACTAATTTGAGAGATGCCGAAGGCATCGGGATCATCCTGATCGAAGAATCTTACATCAGTAAAAACCTGACCGAACATACGGAACTGGAAAGCCGTGGTTATCTGGCGCGCGATTGCGAAACCTGCGGGGCTACCTATCTAGACAGCAATCCTTGGTGGGGTAAAGGAGGGATGATCGATTGGTCAAATGACGCGGCCGGTTCATTCTGGCACGATTGGAAACGAGAACCACTGATTGAAACCGGGGTGATCGGTCACTGGACTGACCTCGGTGAGCCTGAGATGTACAACAATTGGGCCTGGTATTGGGGTATTCCAGGCGACCACAAACCATTGCACCAGCAAGGGGATGTTCACAATCTTTATAATCTAAAATGGAGCCAGAGCATTTACGAGGGTTATATCAAGAATGAACACACTCAACGGCCTTTCATTCTAGCGCGTTCTGGCGCCCCGGGTAGCCAACGATATGGGGTTAGCATGTGGTCAGCCGATATTGGCTCAAATTTGAGTAGCCTGGCAACCCATCTGAATGCGCAGATGCATATGTCCATGTCTGGGATCGATTATTATGGGGCAGACATTGGTGGCTTCCATCGGAGCGCATTGGATGGCGATCTGGACGAAATGTATACCCAATGGTTTGCTAATGGGATGGCTTTTGATGTCCCGGGTAGACCGCATACCGAAAATCTGTGCAATTGCAAGGAGACTGCACCAGATCGTATCGGCGACCTGCAAAGTAATCTTGAAAACCTGCGCCAGCGCTATGAATTGAGTCCTTATATGTATTCTTTAAGCCACCGCGCATACCTCTACGGCGAACCTGTCATCCCGCCCCTGGTTTATTATTACCAGAGCGATCCTAATGTGCGAGAGATGGGGCACGAAAAACTACTGGGACGTGATTTGCTGGTGGCGATTGTGGCCGCGTATGGTGAAACTGAACGTAATGTCTACCTGCCGGAGGGGAACTGGTTTAACTACCATACTAATGAAAAGTTCCATAGTTCAGGTGAGTGGTTCGGTCCATTTCCAGAGTACTTTGCCGGGAATTTCAAACTGCCAATGTTTGCACGAGCTGGCGCTATCATCCCTCAGATGTACGTTGACGATAAAACGATGAATATCATAGGCAAACGTACAGACGGCAGCAGGCGTGATGAATTAATCGTCAGGGTATATGCCGATGATATATCGAGCAGCTTCACGCTATATGAAGATGATGGAGAAACTATCGCGTATCAGAATGGAGAAGTCAGGACAACGGTCATCTCCCAACAGCCAACTGGAGATGGTGTGACAGTTACAATTGAAGCCGCATCTGGTTCCTATATGGGTGCTCCCACCAGCCGAGACAATGTCGTCAAACTTTTCATAAATGATCCCAAAAGCATCACTGGTGTCATATTGAATGGTGATGGCCTGCCCCAATACGATACATTGGCTGAGTTTGATGCAGCCTATAATGGTTGGTACAACGCCGGAAACAATCTGGTTGTGGCTAAGTTCGGTGATATGAACATTACGAGCACAAAGACGTTCGAGTTTCGTTTGGGCAACAATATTTACCTGCCCATTACTCTGAATTCGAACTTGGACCAGTGATCTGATGTCGTTGGTCAACGATCACCAGATTACATCGTATTGGGTATTGTCTAGCGCGGCATTCCAGAGATCAACCCCCAAAAAAGATAGACGCAATTGAGGAGGCGTTTACTTCCTCTCCGCCTCCACCGACAGCTGCTCCCCATCCGTACTCAGCTGGATCCAGCCGTTCTGGTCGGTGCGCAATTGCGAGTTATCTACCGCCGCTGCGAGCATTATTCGCGCCAGCAGGCAGATAATGACCCCTGAATAATCAGCCCTCAGATTCAACACGCTGACCGGAAAAGGCACAATGGACAGTATGCCCATGCATCCGAGGCGAGCAGCGATTTTAAGCCGTCCTGATCCTACGGCAAGACGCGGCGTGATGGAAGCCTCAAAGAGGTTTGCCTGTATTCGCCCACCTGAGCTATGACCTTTAATGGTACGATTACTGTAATCCCCTGAAAGGACGACAACGGTTTCACCTGGAGATTACTATGCCAAAAAATCCTCTTTTACGTATGCCTGCGTTTCTCATCTTACTGGTTGGGATACTCGTCAGCGCCTGTTCAGCAGCCCAGGCCGGAAGTCCAAACTGTGGCAGCCCTAACAACCCCAGATTCACCCAGCCAACCCACCGCAACAATACCACCAACCAAAAAACCAACAGCAACCACTCCTCCAACAGAATCCGCCGCACCTACCGGTACCGCCCTCCCACCGACAGATACGCAGACTCCCTCCCCAACGCCATGGCCGCCGCTGAGCGGCAGCGGTGGCGGCGTGCTGGCTTTCGTCGCCGAGCACGGCGGTATCCCCGGCATCTACGTGATGAATGCCGATGGAAGCGATCAACGCCTGGTGACTGATCAATTTGACACCAATCCGGCCTGGTCGCCAGACGGGAATAAGCTCGCCTTCACCAGCCACCGCGGCAATGTAATCGCCATCTATGTGATCGACCTGATCTACCTGGAAATTTGCACCTTTCACCAGGACAAAACGCTCTCCGTCTCAGCCCGACTGGTCTCCGGATGGAGAAAAAATCGCCCACATCGATAATCCTGCTCACCCGGGGATTGATTATGAGCTGTTCGTCATAAACGCTGACGGTAGCAGTCCCCAACAGATCACCGACTCAACCGGCTACCAGACTTATGCGGCGCCGGACTGGTCGCCTGATGGAAGCCGCTTGATTGTAGCCTCGGATCAAAATGGCAATAACGATATCTTCCTGATCGATCCGGATGGCTCCAACCTGCAGCAGCTGACTTTCACCCAGTCGCACGAAAGATCGCCAGCCTGGTCGCCGGATGGGACCCGGATTGCCTTCGAAAGCAACCAGGACGGCAATTGGGAAATATACATTATGAACAGCGATGGGAGTGGCGTGCAGCGCCTCACGGATGATCCCGCGGATGATCTGATGCCAGCCTGGTCGCCGGATGGATCCCTGCTCGCTTTCCAGACGGATCGGGATGGCAACTGGGAAATTTATCTGATGGCAGCCGACGGCAGCAACCCAATTCGTGTGACGAACAACGACTGGAAAGACACCGAACCAGTCTGGAAGCCATAGGCCAAGAACCCTGTCACCCTTGAGGCGCCAATTGGGAAGTGCGCAGAGATGCGCTAGACGGGAGAAGCTGAAAGCCTCTCTGCGAGAAGAAGGCGGTGGTCTTATCCTGCTGTTTATAGATCCGATCTGCGTCCACATTCGACATCCTGGCTGTCAGCGGCCTATTGCTGCTCCACCGTTACCCACAGCTGATCGCTGTCCGTGCTGAGCTGGATCCAACCGTTCTGGTCGGTGCGTAATAACGAGTAATCTGCTACCGCCGCGAGCGTCTCCGGTGCAGGACGCCCACGCCAGTCATCAGCAGCGACGCTGAGCAATACGAGCTGCGGATAGTGTCTGTTAATCCAATCCGGTGGATTAGCCGGGGCGTAGCCGCTCTCCGGTAGCAGCAGAGCAGTTAGGTGCTTCAATTCGGGATCGGACGCGATAGCTTGTAGGGTATCAAAATCGATTCCGACTGGAAGTAAAGCGCGGAAGTTTTCCCATTCAAGCAGGAGAACTGCCCCACGCGGGCACACTGCCAGCACCTGCAAACTCGAACCACCACCCAACTGTAAAGATTGGCCAGTTTCAGCAAAAACCGGTCGCAACCCAATCTCAGCAAAGTACGCCTGCAGATTACGCGCCGCCCGGCTGCCATGCGTTGAACCTGCCCACAATATCTGCTCAGGTGGGAAGCGCGGCAGCACACTTGCTAGAGAGTCTAGGTTATCATCTCCGGGCGCAGCCACCACCAAGTAATCCAGCTGGCGTTTGCCTAAGGGAAGTCGTCGACCCAGAGAGTCTGATAGTTGGCTGGCACTCGATCCGCCATCGACCAGCACAGCCCGCCCGGTTGGTGATTGGATCAGCAGCCCATCCCCACTGCCGACATCTAGGACTGTCAGGTGCAGCCGCCCATCCGGTGCGGACAGCACCCGCTGCCACACACTTACATTCACGACCAGCAGTATTACAAAGACCGCTAGCACCCACTTACGCGAGATCTGCAGTTGAGCGCCCCCCTGTATTGAAAAGCGATCCCCGAGCCAACCCTCCACCCGAATTCCCTGGAAGGTCCAACCGAACAGCAGTGCGTAGAACAGGACCACCACAACCGCGGTCACCTTCCCCAAGTACCAAATGCCGGAACCCACGCTAGCGATAGCCTCGACGACCCGAATGGTGAAAACGACAAACGGCCAGGCCAGGTAAGCCGCCAGCTGCCCAAGCGGCTGGTAGATCATCCCGCCAACTAGCGCCAGGCCGCCCAAGACCATCACCGCCGGCTGGACGGGTAAGATCAGCGGGTTAGCCACAAGTGAGCTCAGCGAGACCTGGCGGAAGTGGTAGGCCATCACTGGCAATGTGGTCAGCTGGGCAGCCAGGGTGAACAGCAGGAACTCGCCCACCGGACCGGCAAGGCGCGCTGCTCTTTGCGGCGTCGTGAATCGAGTACTGAACTCCTCAAACCAACAGCTCAACGGTTCAGCATATAGGATCAATCCCAAAGTCGCCATGAAAGAGAGCTGAAATCCGATATCCCACAAGACATTAGGATCCGCTAGCGCCATTAAAGCCCCTACAAAAAGGAGCGTGTTGATCCCATCCTGCCGGCGCCCAACCTGCCGGGCAAACAGCGCCAATCCACCCATAATTGCTGCCCGCACTACAGCTGGTCCACCCCCAACCAGGATGGTATACAGCCCAATCCCCACGATCGCGATCACTGCACCCCACCAGCGCCCGCTGAAACGACGGGCCACCAGGAAGAACAAGCCAGCCAAGATTGTGATATTAAATCCAGAGATCGCGATGATGTGTGAAGTGCCCGTTGCGCGGAAAGCATCCTGCACAGTTTCTGGGATTTGACTCTCCACTCCGAGCAAGATACCGGCAAGAAGAGATGCTTCCGGGTCAGGATACAGCTGGTAGACCATCGCCAGCGCTCTGCGCCGCAGGGCATAGATCCAGCCCAGGGGGAGCTGACCCTGACCGCGCAGCAGCCGGTCGGCACGCCGCGGCTGCATGTAGGCATGGATGCCCTGCCTGGCAAGGTAGTCACGGTAGGAGAACGCATCCCCTTCCGGAGGTGCCAGCAGCTCACCCTGCAGGCGCACCCGGTCACCGTACTGCCAATCCCCGGATGGTGCTACCTGTGCTAACAACAAACCCTCGACCGGTACGAACAGCCCGGCCGACAGCAGGCGCAGCTGATCGACCTGGACTGTCAGGTTGGTATAACTGTCGCGCTGGTCGGGTGGTTTGGCAACAATTCCTTCTAACACGTATTCCTGACCGGAGATGATATGGGTGGTGATAAAACCGGTCGCGCTGAGGTCCGGTCGTCCGACCTGATAGCGCAGCGCTCCAAGCGCAAGAGTTACCAACAAGACAAATACTGGCAGAGGCGGTTTGTAGCGCGCCCAAACTCCACTGCCGCACACATACAAACGGAGCAACCCGAATGGCACTGTGCTGACCAACCAGCGCACCAACCCGGGTAACGCAGTGGGTATGCCACGCAGTTGCCGGAAAAACAAACCCACGAGTGTTGCGAAGATGGAGATCAGCGCCAAACCAGTGAGGCCCAGGTCGTACTGAGCACCCAGGGTGATGCCAACCAGGAAAGCTATAGACAGCCAGAGCAGCGGCATGAGCTGTAATTAATGGATATAGCTAGGAGAATCCAATGCTCCCGGCGATGTCACCCACCCGGCTGGTCAGGGGAGCTTGAATACTGGATTAAATTTAAATATACTATAGCACAAATTATGCATAAGGTGGCGATGATGGTGAAATACAGCCCGCAATAAACCAATGCAAATTTAGATATCATTAAGAAGTTGCCTAAACTTACCCGCGTACTTTCCAAAAATACCGGGAATAAATGGAATCTCACGGAACATTAATTCCTTTCGGACGAAGATGAATTGCATTTTTCGGTGCCTGCAGGGTAAATTACAGCTGAAAACATTATCATTTATGACGAAAGCCGATAGATGTGCTTCAGAATTTGAGGTATGATTCAGGTGCAGTAGATCATCAAACATAGTTGAAAACGGAGCTAATTCTTCTCCATAGCTCATCCCCAATTCATACCGGAGGGAGGCTTGAATGCAGGATCTCACTAAACATTTCTTGGAACTGATCCGCTTAGCAGCGACCGATTTACCGCCCGATGTCGAGGCTGCCTTACGCAAATCAGTAGGTAACGAAGCCGATGGTTCGGCTGCGCGTGGAGCGCTCGAAACGATCATAAAGAACGTCGAACTTGCGCGCCAAAATTCCACCCCGATCTGCCAGGACACCGGCACACCGATTTTTTACGTGTACTATCCGGAAGGCTGGAGCACGCGCAAAATTCGGGCGCAGATCGAAATCGGCGGTCGTACAAGCCACCGAACAAACATTCCTGCGTCCTAATTCGGTGGATTCGCTCAGCGGTTTGAATACCGGTGACAATTTGGGCGGCAATTATTTCCCCACGATCCACTTCGAAGAGATCGAAGACGATACGCTGACGGTAGACCTGATGCTCAAAGGCGGTGGGTGCGAGAACGTTGGCGCGCAATACGCTCTACCCAACAACAAGTTGGGCGCTGGTCGAGATTTGGCGGGTGTACGAAAAGTCGCCTTAGATGCTGTCTACCAAGCCCAAGGGAAGGGCTGTGCGCCGGGCATCTTAGGCATCGCTATCGGGGGTGATCGCGGTTCATCGTATTACGCATCCAAAGAAGCGCTGTTCCGCCAGATGCATGACGAAAACCCCAATCCAGAGCTCGCGGAGCTGGAAGATCAGCTAACAGAAGAAGCCAACCAGATGGGGATCGGCCCGATGGGTTTTGGCGGTGAGACCACCGTATTGGGGACCAAGATCAAATCGCTAAATCGTTTACCGGCCAGCTACTTCGTGACAGTTACCTATATGTGCTGGGCATACCGCCGGCGCCGGATGATTTGGCATGAAGGACAGGTTTCCTACCAGTAGCCAGTTCTGCAGGGACCAGCTCTCTGCTCAAGAATCGAGGAGTGACGATATGCGTTCAATTACCATCCCTATCTCCGATGACACCATCCTGAGCCTCAAAGTCGGTGAACCCGTTGCGCTGTCTGGCGTTATGATGACCGGGAGAGACGCGGTCCATAAATGGATGATCGATACTTTCATTAAGAGTACCCGCCAACCGCAGGGAGATGACCTGCAGGTATATCAGGCGATCAAGCCGCTTCTTGCTGGGGGGATCATTTACCACTGCGGACCAGTCGTGTCCGGATTGGACAGTAAGGACTATCGCTTCGTAGCCGCCGGCCCCACCACCAGCATTCGTGAAGAACCCTATCAGGGCGATGTGATGAAGCACTTCAATATCAAGGGCGTGATCGGTAAGGGCGGCATGGGACCCAAAACACTGGCAGCCTGCCAGGAAGTTCCTGGAGTATACCTGCATGCTGTTGGCGGTGCTGCCTCGCTAATTGCCCAATCGGTGACTAAGGTCCTGGAAGTCTATAAATTGGATTTCGGAGTGCCGGAGGCGATGTGGGTCATTGAGGTCAAGGACTTTCCCGCGGTCGTCACGATGGATGCACACGGCAACAGCCAGCATGCGGTAATTGCAGAGCGCTCCCATGCTGTCTTGGAAGAACTGCTGGCGAAATCCTAAACCCGCGTTTTTCTGCCCGATTAACCAGATGTGCGCGGGCAGACCATAATGTCCCAATCTCTAACAGCTTACCGCCTGGGGTTCCAGGCGGTATTTCATGCTCATGAAAAAATCCTCTCCATTCCCAGCCCCGCTTGTAAACGCAATTAATAGGATTAAGCGCCCGCCGCGCCGCACTAATCTTCAAAGGTAATATCGCCCTGACATGTCCAGAAAAGAGATTGCGACCCTACTTTATGCCCTGTGTGCAATAGAAGGTGGGTGGGTATTCAGCACCTACTGGCAAGAGGCAGAACGCAACGTCCCAAGTGTGTTATTCGGTGTGCCACCATTACGGCTTGTCCTGCTGGTGGTTGTCGGCTCCATTAGTATTGGTTTCCTGGCCCTCGCCCTGCTTGAATGGCGCGCCAGAACCGACGCGCAATCACCCACTGTGTGGCTGCTTGCAAAGCGCAGATTAATACTCGCTGCTACCGTTCTACTTATATTTAGCCTGCTCAGCGTGATGATATTTTCACTGTCACCGATGCGCTTCGAAAGACTGCACCAGTACGTGCTGCGCTTCCAAGTACTACTCTGGTGGGCGTTCCTGATCGGCTGCCAATTCATTGTCATGTCTCTGCTTCTCTATGGAAGAAGCTACTGGACGGAGACCTGGCAGGATATTTCGAACCACCCACGCACAAAGCAGCTAAAACAAGGTTTGTACTCACCCTACGCGGGTTGGGCTTTGTTAGGTCTCGCATTTCTTGCCGGGCTCAGCAAGGTGTGGTATGGGCGTTTTGTTGACGAGCATGACAATATCACGGTTGGATGGCTGCTGACAGAAGGCTATACCTTATACCGGGACATCTTCTCGCACCATTTCCCTTTCCCCTACTATTGGAGTGCGCTGGTTATCAGCTTTTTCGGCAACTCTTTCCCCGCCATCCGCGTCGCCCTCCTGACACTGCAGGTAGGTTTATTCGCAATAAGCATGAGGATCACCCGTTTACATCTGGCGGTTGGCCTCACCGCGCTCTCCTGGAACCTGATCAACCAATTCCACCGCGGGCAGGAAGCCATTTATGCAACCTTTGAAGGCATATTTACGACGACCGTATTTATCATCATCTTCTGGTCTTTGGTAACTAGAAACCGTTTGAGCAAACCTGCGCTGGTGCTGTTGGGAACCCTGATGGCATTGGCAATCCTCACTGATCCATTGATGGTCTATCCAATTGGGATCGCGCTGCTCGCCCTGTTTGTGGCGGGGTGGCAGGTGAACGACCAACAACCGGCACTGCGGAAGGCCCAATGGGCAGTTTTTATCCCTATCGGTATGATCATTCTTATCGGGGTTGTCTATGCCGGTTATCTAGCGCTATCCGGAACAGCGCAAGATTTTTACCAAAGTACGTTTTGGTTCAATAACGAGATCTACACCAAATATGTAGACGCCGAACCGCTGAGACTGGCGCGCATTGGTCAGAAGCTGCTCACTGGGTTGGATATCTCGGATGGCCGCTGGTATAGAGAATTGTCACCATTCATGGAGCTGGAGACCTACCGTTCTGTTAAGCTTGATAACGAGTATCAATATTCCGGTTGGATTTTCGCCAGTTTTTTGTCTCGCTTGTCTATCCTTGCCTGTATGTTGGGATTGATCTTCGACCGGAAATATTGGGGCGCAATTGCCTTGTATGCTTACTCAGCAGGTCTCATGGTGCGCGCAGACGGTGGTCTATACGCGATCGGCTTTACGATGCTAAGTCTATTCGCCGTGTTCTACCTGCTCACTGACCTCAGGCAGCCCAGCTGGCTGTTTGACAATAAAGATGAAGAGAATTCTACGAGAAAAACAGCTTGGCGGATTGGTAAGTTTCTGTGGTATGCACTGCTGCTTATTATCGCTGCAATGCAGTTCTGGTCCGCTTTTCGAGGTGGCTTTTACCTTGCCAAAAATTGGAATACCATTATGAGCAAACGACACGTCACGCTGTATGAGAAGTTGGGGGATGATATACACAACTTGACCTGCGACCAGGTGAACGTTGAGCTATCTGTATTCCCAATCAACCCCATCGTTCACTTCGTCACCGAAATCCCTCCCGCGTCCAAATATGTTTTTATGTATCCATGGGTTGCTGAGATTGCCCAGGCCGAGCTGATCGCCGAACTGCGCGAACATCCTGCCGCAGTTGTCTGGATCAACACGGCTCGGAAAAGCGGGTCTCCTGATGGTGTGGCGGCTTACATGGCAGACACGATAAAATTCTTGGATGATGAATACTTCATCATCGGAGACGACTTCTGGATGTCACCCGAACTCGCGGAGATATGTGAACCGAGCGAAGCTCAGATCCAAGAATTCCTGGGGGAAGGTACTGAATAATTGAGGGTTTTTTTACCTACTTCTTCTCCAGCTAGGGAGAAGGATTGAGTATAAGTCCGATGATCACAGTGGAGGATTCCCCACTACGATTCCGGATCCTGATCTTCCAACTCCTGGAGGACTTCCAGGTCTTGGAGAAGGTTTTTCTGCCTGACATACAGGCTGATGATATAGATCAAGATCATGCCGAATATCACCGCGTAGCCGGCGATCATATAGGAAGTGGTGTTGGCTGGACCGTCTTGTAGGAAGAACATCGCAATACTCCTCGTATTTATCTCATCGCTATAAGTTTCAGCTGTTCCACTTTCTCAGCCAACTTACCCAAGCGCACCCGGTGCCACATCAAATCTGCGAACAGCACCGAGAAGATGAAAAGGCTGAAAAGGAAGGTCTGCAGCATCATTGGGGTCATATCAAACGCGCCCTGCGCCGAGGGATCACTGCTGCCAATCACCACTGGGTGGATCGTGCGGAACAGCCGTGCGGAGAAGAAAGTCAGCGGTACGCTCAAAAAGCCGATAATCGCATAAACAGCTCCAAAACGTGCCCGGCGGTCGGGGTCATCGATACCCTGGCGCAGCAGGAGATAAGCGGCGTAGATCAACAGCATGATTGTCGCGGTTGTCAGCCGTGGATCCCAAGTCCACCAGGTATTCCAGATCGGGCGGGCCCAGATCGCACCGGTGACGACGTTGATGAAGGCGAAAATGATGCCGATCTCAACCGCTGCTACCCCGGCGATATCCCACTTTTGGTCGCCACTGCGCAGGTAGGCAATCCCGACAATCGCAGCAGCCAGGAAGCTGAGCATGCCTACCCAACCAGCAGCCACATGGAAATAAAAAACGCGCTGCACATCCCCCATCACTGCCTCGGTTGGTGCGTAGTAGAAGACCATATAGATACCTATGGCAAACAAAATTGCGGTGACGATATCAAGTATGGTCAGTAATTTTGGTTTTGGATCCATAGCAACCCTCCATTAGAATAATTATGGTGCCCCTCGTGTTTATACTACCATACCCATTTTCCAGCAACCGGGCAGAGCTACTCCTCAACAATATAATCAAACACCATAAAAGCTACAGCAGTGAAAATGACGTTGTAGACAATCAGCAAGTTCAGCCAAGGCATGATCTCTGCGATCTCAATCCCCTGCAGGAAACCTGCGCTGGCTTTCACCGAGGCGATCATGACTGGGACGATGACCGGGAACAGCAGGATAGGGAGCAGGATGTCACGCGTGCGTGTCTGGATGGCCATGCTGGAGAGCAAAGTCCCGACAGCAACATAGCCGATCGAACCCAAGAGTATTACCAAGATCAAGCCGGGATTAAATAAGTTTATGTTGTACAAAATGCTGTAGATTGGCAGAACGATTATCTCTACAATTAGCATGAAAATCAAGTTGCTGATCGCTTTCCCAAAATATATTGCACTGCGGTCAACAGGTGCGAGGAGCAGTCCGTCTAGGCAGCCGCGATCTTTCTCCATCGCCATGGACCGGTTAAGGCCCAGCTGGCCTGCGAAGGCAAAAGTGACCCACAGGACACCTGCGGTAACAGTCGAGCGTGTCTTGGCATCTAGTTCAAGGGCGAAATTAAAGATCAAGATCACGAGCAAGGAAAAAACCAGCATGGCCGATAGCAGCTCCCGGCTGCGGAGTTCAGCCGCGATATCTTTCCAAACCACAGCCCACATCGCCCGCAGGAATCCGAAGCGGAGGCGGTGAGCAGATAGAGTGGGCGTTGTTGAAGTTTCTGCCATGGCTAGGATATTCTAATTGCTTGGCGGTAATAAGCCAGTAAATCATCTGGGTTGATCGCACTGCTCTGAATCGATTGTGCGAAAACGCCCCGTGTAAGCACGTCAAAACGTGTGGCCAAATCTGCGGTTTTAGCAAGGTCATGCGAGGTCATAACTACGGTGCGTCCCAATGCGGCAACTTCTTTGAGCACATGATCGAGCATCTCGGCGGCATCCTGATCAAGACCGGTATGGGGTTCATCAAAAAGCATCACCTCGGGGTTGTGCAGTACCGCCCGGGCAATCGCCAAACGCTGCTGCATACCGCGCGAGAAAGTACGTACTAAATCACGCCGTCGAGCACTCAAGCCCACCATCTCTAAGACCTCATCGATGCGCAGGTCCAGGCCCTCGATCAAGTACATCCGCCCGTAGAAGCGCAAATTCTCTTCTGCGGTGAGATCGCCATAGAGCAGCGGTTGGTGTGAAACCACCCCTAAACGGCGGCGTACAGCTGCTGCTTGTGATGGTAGGCGGTGGCCTGCGATGTGAACTTCTCCCATCGTCGGGCGCGACAGCGAGGCCAGAATACGTAGAAAGGTCGTCTTTCCAGCTCCATTGGGCCCTAGAATAGCGACAAACTCCCCCGGCATAACCTTGAAATTCAAGCCTTTAAGGATGGTCTTCAGGCCGAAGCGCTTCACCAGCTTGTGGACATCAATCACCGGATGCAATTCAGTGCCTTTGCTAGCGGCGGAAAATTGGTGATCAATGATCCCGCTGCGGGTCATCTCAGGTGCTTCGCTCATTGCGGCGTCTATACCTCCATCACTTTGCGCAAGCGTTCCTTCAGGTCTGTTCGGCGCTTGATGTAAGCATCTTCAGGAAGCTCCCCTTCCTTATATAAATCGTCGAGGGCGATGATGGCATCCATTAGGGTTTCTGCGCTTTCGGTCTCGGCTGTATCTCCCGCAACTGCGGTTGGCGGCTTATCATCTGCGGCGCGTTCTCCATTTGATATCCGGCTGCGCTGATACAGCCAAACCCCGGCGACAATTAAGGCAAATCCGAACGCAGCTAATCCGATGATCGCACTAGTGGTAGAACCACTGGACAGACTGAAACCACCCCCACCAGGTTTGCCGGATATAGCCAGCTCTAGATTCTCACCAGCCGGCAGCATGGACCCATTATAGACCCGGTATTGGCTGCCCTGGACATCCCGCAAACCTTCATCTTGCAGATTGTCGCTTTTTATTTTGACATCTCCTTCAGGCATCAGAATAACAACCGCGTTGACCGGGTAATCTAATTCTTGAGATAAGTCGAATTTGCCATCGTAGGGAATATCAAAAGCATACAAAACTTCATACGTACCAGCACCCGGACGAACCGCCACTGAATCACCAAACCCATCTTCTGTAACTATATAACGCTCACCAAGAATGCCATCCTGGAATTCCAGGTTTTGAGCACCATCGGGCACCCGAAACTTGACGGTAGGCTGGCCATCAGCAGACGCAACAAGAGTTTTGTCAGATATGTTCGACATGATATACAACTGGATCACCCGCAGTGTGTTTTCATCAACGAATTCGAAGAACAAATGCAGGCGGTCTACGTTGATGACGGAATCATCCGTGGTGGTTTCGTACACTTCGATGGGTAGCTCCAGGCTGAGTACATCAGGTTGTACGACTCCGATATCAGAACCATACATAGCTTCATTGTATTCAACGAGGGCCATAAATACTCTGCCAGCCGGCATATCAACTTCCTCAAAGAGGTAGCTGCCATCCCCGGCTAGCGTAGTTGTTTGCGTGATCACTTCCTGCATGTCATCAAAACCACGCAGTGTTACCTGCAATCCAGCCAGTACTTCGCCCCCCGAAGCGTTCGTCACCGTCCCAGCAATTGTGCCTTTAACCTCAGCTGGTTCGGTCATCTGGTCGGTATCGGCAGCCGTAGATTCAGGGGTATTGTCAGCTACAGCACTCTCTGTGGTTGGTGGAGGGGTGGGTAATTCTTCGGTTTGGGTTTCAGCAGGTAAAGAAAACGTCAACGACCGCAGGTAACTTGCGATCTCCCAGCGTTCGCTTTCTGTTAATTGATCTCCGAAAGCGGGCATCGCCGGTGGGATTCCTTCGGCAGTGGCCTCAACTAGGTCTTGTGCTGACCTGCGTGCCATGAAGGCTTGATCAGTGAAATCTACCGGAGCTGCTGACTGCGATGGGCTATCTGCGCCTTTTCCATCCCCATTCTCGCCATGACAGCTGGCACAATTATCTTCATACAATGCCTGACCAGCCGCAATTTCATCGGCGGGTATGCCAAGCATAAATGAATATGCCACCACATCCCAACGCTGGCGATCACTCAAACTGGTAAACGGCGGCATGAACCGCTCTAAGTTGCCGCGCGAGACCATATCATACCAATCTGCGGGTGCAGCCTGCCGCGCGTACTCCGGATTACCTAATGGAGCAACCGGGTTTGGCAGTTCTGCTGCCCGAGGCCCGTCGCCTTGTCCGTTAACCCCGTGACATGGGGCACATTTTTCAGTATAGAGTGATGCCCCATTGGCGGGACGAGGGGGTACCATGGGATACATCGGTCCGGAAGTAACTGCCGGTTGAGTTCGACCAGCTGGCATCTGCGCTTCAGAACCGGGAGGTGGTTTGATATCTTCCGCCAAAGAGAATGAACACGCGCTGAGGATGGTAAATACTAAAAAACTTAAGGGGATCAGGAATCGTCTCATGGTGACAAATAAATTACTCGCAGAAATATATCCTTTCGGGAGCTATCTTTAGCAAAACCATCTGATGCAGTTTAGCCTTCATTGAGTCAGCAGCGAGCCACATTTGGGACAAAAGCGATCGGATTTCTGCACTGGCCCGCCGCATTGCGGGCAAAAACCTCCTGCCTTTTCGTTGCGGGTTCTGCGGCGTACGGCGATCAGTGCTTCGAGATCATCGTCCGGAGCAGGGTTCACTGGGCTAACTGCACCCACGTTGCTAACGAGTTCAACGTCTGAGCTATCGGCTGGATAGCTGCCCGTTCTTCGCGCCGCGATTACGGCTTCAAGCATTCCTTCAGCATCATCAATGGATTGTCCAGCTTGCAGCTCATCAATTGCGCGCAGGACATCGGCGCCTTTTTGAATTAACCTCCCTCGTTGGGCAGGGTATTCACCCTCGGGGATTTTCTTTAAACTGTTATCAAAATCCAGCTCGTGCAGCGCAGTAAGTATACGATCCCGTTCCGCCAACAACGCGGAGAGATCATGCTCGGTTTGGCTAACCGAAACCGATTGTTTTTCAAATAAGGGACGGCTGATAAATAGGGCAACCAATACCAGCAATCCAAGGATCAGGAAAATTGAGCCGATATCCATAATTCTCTACAATCTGCCAGCAAGCAGTCTATCATTCTGCCAGCAAGGGTTCGATGGTCGCTTTGATCTGGGCAAGCGAGCTAAATGGACCGATTTGTGCATAGCGCAGAATGCCATCCTTCCCGATGAAATATGTTTCCGGGACACCGCGGATGCGGAACGCCTGGGATATGCGGGTGCCCAGGTCAGGGCCATTGGGGTATGTGATGGCAAATTTCTCCAGGTAGGCTTGCGCTTCGGTCTCGGTGTCAACATAATCCACACCTAAGAAAACCACCTCACCCTGCGGTTCATAGTAACGCCAGGCTTCTTCGAGCTCAGCAGCTTCCTGCTCACAGGGTTTGCACCATGAAGCCCAGAAATTTAACACTACGACTTTGCCTGTTAAAACATCGAGCTCGATGGTTTCTCCTTCAAACGTACTCAAGCTGAAATTAGGTACCTTATCACCAACAGTGACCGGACCTTGGCGCGAACGCTGTAAACCCAGGGCCAATAGAACCAATAGGGCAATTAATCCTGCCCAAACAATGATTCGCCCCCAGCGGGGGCGTCGGGAATCTTGGGGTTCTTCAGATGAAGTGCCGGTTTCAGGAATGTCTGTGGTCATAGTTATCTGCTTACTTTATCGCTGTTCGAGTCTGTCTACTACGAATCAATCTTAATGATCAACGCTTGCAGCATAGATATCATCGGTTTCGCAGCTGCTCCTCTAGACGGGCAGCGTACTGATCGGTATCTGCATCTGGTGTTTGTGGGTCTTGATCAAACTCCGGCACCGGGCGCTTCCAAGCTTGGAATGCGCGCAATAAGATGTACAATCCAGCCAATATCGCCAGCGGAGGGATAATATATACTAACCAATTGAGTCCGTGCGCCGGCGGCGTCGCAAGTACCCGATCGCCATACTGCTCCACAAAGTACATTTTTATCTGGTCTTCAGTCCAACCCTGGGTCAGTTTCTCGCGAATTAATTCTCGCCATTGCGCACAAGCCTGTGTACCGCATACATCGAGAGGGATGTTCTCACAGACCGGGCAGTAAAGCTGTTTGGCAATTGCATTCACATCATCATCGGTTGGAGTTCCCGGTAAATCCGATTGAGCAGCACCGGATGAGCTGAATACCAGTGCCAACACCAACATGACTAGTAATGCAACCAAATTCTTTTTCATAACTCACCCACCAACCTCAAGGCGTAAAAATCACCATCTCATGCTTTGGCAGCTGCATAACTTTTACTGCTCACGCGAACCATGCTCATATCCGGATCCTTATCGGGCCAAGCCGCGATCAAGGTGCCCAAGATAAATACCAGTCCGCCGATCCACAACCAGTTAACCAATGGGTTGTGATAGATCTTGAACGTCGCCCCAATTGTTGAGACCGGCTGCCAATCAACGAGCAGTACATAAAAGTCATCTTCCCAGGTGCTGCGGACGCCAGGGATCGTCATCGGCTGCTGAGATTCATAATAAAAATCGCGCCGTGGATATAGTTCACCGACAGCATCCCCATTCTTATATACCGTTACCACCGCCCGGGCCACGTTTCTGCCATCATTGGTATCAAAATTCGCTAGCGAGTCATAGGTGAGCTCATATTGGCCAATAGATATGGACTCCCCCTGCGCAATGGTTCCTTGAGTCTCAGTCTGGAAAACCTCGATACCGATAATCCCGATTGCCATCAGGACCACACCTAGATGGATCACATAGCCACCGTAGCGGCGGCGATTTCGGCCAATTAACCGCCAGAGTGCCAGTGGCAGAGACTCATCGGATTTGCGGTGGCGTGCCAAAGCACCGCGCCAAAATTCGTACAGCGTGACTGAAATCACAAATGCACATAACCAAAAGGCCAGCAGCGCCGCGGGCTGGCGTATTCCGGCTACCAACACAAGACCGACGACAACCAGCGATGCTATGAACGGTTTCCACATGGCTCGGCCAAGTGTCTTGGCGGTGGAGTGCCGCCAAGCTGCCAGAGGGGCAATCCCCATGAGCAGTAGCAAACCAGCAAAGAGCGGACCGGTGGCGCGTTCGTAGAACGGCGGCCCGACAGTCACTTTCTGTCCCGTTGCCAATTCGGAAATCAACGGGAAAATGACACCCCAGAAGCAGACTACTAGGATACCGATAAAGAGCAGGTTATTCAGTAAGAATAAAGCTTCACGAGAGAACACGGAAGTCAGCTGAGATTCAGACTTCAGATCGTTCCAACGATATAACAGCAAAGAAAGGGAAACTATAAATGTAAGACCTATAAAGAAAAAGAACAGCGGGCCAATCGCACTTTGCGCAAAAGCATGGACAGAAGAGAGCACTCCGGAACGCGTTAGAAATGTACCAAAGATCACTAGGTCATAAGTCAAAATAATCAACACCATGTTCCAATGCTTGAGCATGCCACGTTTTTCCTGGATCATCACGGAATGCAGAAACGCTGTACCCGTTAACCAGGGCATAAACGCAGCAATCTCAACTGGATCCCAGCCCCAATAACCTCCCCAACCGAGCACATCATACGCCCAACGCCCTCCAAGGATCAAACCGAGCGCCAGGAACAGCCAAGCCACAAGGGTCCAGCGGCGGGTTATGCGGATCCAGCGATCATCAGTGCGGCCAGTTACCAGCGCAGCTATCGCGAAGGCATACGGGATCACGAAAGCAACAAAACCCAAGTAAAGCATGGGCGGGTGGATAATCATACCCGGGTGGCGTAGGAGCGGGTTTAAACCCCGTCCATCAGGCTGCACTAATAGCTCCGCACCACTTGGGGGGAACATTGCTACAACTGGTTGCCCCATTGGAGTGCGCCAGATGCGCATAAAGGGGTTCTCGAAGAAAACGATCATCACCAAGAAGAACGCCAGGGTTATCAAGCAAACCACGATTACCCAAGGAAGAAGTTCACGGTCGCGATCCCATTTCCGTAAGGTCACTGCGGAGGCAAATGCAGACATCAACCAGGTCCAGAAAACCAGCGATCCAGCCTGCCCGCCCCATAATGCGGTGATCTTCAGATAGATCGGCATGCTGTTGCTGGTGACGGAGGCAACATACTCGACTTCGTAATTGCCATTTACCAGCAGGAGAATGATGCTGACAGCCGACAAGGTAAGCAAGGGGAATGTCAGCAGCATTGCGTTGCGGGCGCTATCCACCCAGGCTGGGGCATCCCGGCGGACACCGTAGATGGCCGCCGCAACTCCGTAGATTGCAACTACCAGCGCAATAAATAAAGCACCATACCCAAGATTAGCGATCATACCCTCTCCATGATATTGATCAAGACGGATATGTCCCGGGTTTTCGCCCCTGCGAGCGTATTTACAGGGTCATCCGGAACATATGCGGAAGGATTCTACCAGTACACTAGATGAGTAATAAACGTCGTAAGAATGATCACCCCTCACTCTGTTCGGGGACCGCTTCTTCATATTTTGTGGGGCATTTCAAGAGCAGTTCATCAGCCATGAAGACACCATCTTCGCCCACACGCCCGGTCATGATCGCTTGAGCCTCATCGCGCAGCAGATCAGGCATTACGCCATTGTAAACAACCTGCAGCTGCGGTCGGAAGGGATCAACAACCGCCTCATGCAGCACGACCGCCAAACCGCCCTGGGCTTCAATTTCCTTATTATCACCGGGAACGTGAGCGACCAAGAACTTCAGGGTTAGTGTTTGCGGGTCGTATTCGATTGAATCCCCGATGACGGCACCGGATATGCGCAGGTCGCGACCGACAACACTCGCCCCTTGTTCCGCAAGCTCTTCTACCGTGAGAAAGTATTGGGCACTAGCTTGTGTAGATGAAATGATCAAATAGACAACCGCCGCGACGATCAATAAACCACCGATAATAAACTTTGCACGACCGGCACTCCCAATTTTAGTGGTTGTGTCTGAACTTTGCTCCATTAGGAATTCTTCCTCCAAAACGAGATGACTGCTTGGTCTTCAGAGCTGCTGCTGGCAAATGGGAAATTAAAACACGCAAACAAACAGCAGTCTTCAGAACCGCTTAAGTCTACTGTATATTTTTACAAATTTAGATTAATGGTCTCTGAGATACAAAGGAATAAAAGCTTAACGTCTTACTTGAGCACAATCAATCCGGTTCGAATGGCAAACTTCACCAGCTCGGTGCTGGAATGCAGGTCCAGTTTATTCATGATGCGCTCACGGTGGCGGGCAACCGTTTTTGGGCTTATTTCCAACTTCTCCCCAATCTGGATGTTGGTGAACCCTTCCGCAACCAATTCAAGCACCTGCTTCTCGCGCTTGCTCAGCACATCTAGATCCTTAGCTGGACCCGTGTGATCCTCGGCAGAGACGGAGTTCTGACGGCAAACCGTGCAGCATGCGCCGGTAATCTTCTAACAACCAGCGGGCAAGCGTTGGCTGCAAGTAAACATTGCCCACAGCAACTGCCCGGATCGCTTCCACCAATTCTTCTGCGGCTGATTGTTTCGTGAGGTACCCTGAAGCGCCTGCGGACATCATTTGAAACAAATACTGCTTATCTTCATGCACAGTCAGCGCCAGGATGCGGATATCCGGATCAATTTCCTTGAGCTTACTTGTGGCGACCAAACCATCCATCCCTGGCATCGTGATATCCATAATGACGACATCTGGCTGGGTCTGCGCAACTTTTGTGATTGCATCTTCCCCACTGGTGGCTTCGGCAACGACCTGCATCCCTTTCTGGGTGTCCAAATAAGTCTTTAACCCCGTGCGTACGATATCGTGATCGTCAACCAGCAATAATCGAATTGTTTCCATGTCCATGCTCCTCGCGAACTTCTTCGTTTACTAATGGCACGATGGCCATCACCGTTGTCCCCTGCCCGGGGGTCGAATCAATGAACATCTGCCCGCCGACTGCTTCTACACGCTCACGCATACCAGCTATCCCCCAGCCGCGTTCGTTAGTTGTCACCGGCCGGGAGTCGATACCCACCCCATCATCATGCACTATCAATCTCACCTCGTTGGGTTCATAACTCAAGCGTAATTGAGCCTGATCACACTGCGCATGCCGGGCAACATTTGTTAGCGCTTCTTGGGCTACCCGGAAAATGACCGTCTCCACCAGCGGGTCAAGCTCCTTTATATCCCCTTCGGAACTCAGGGTAACTACTAGCCCAGTACGGCTACGCTCTTCATCGATCAGGTATTTTATCCCCGCGACAAGACCGAGATCATCCAATTGGGCCGGCCGCAAATCGTGTACCATGCGGTAAATGCCCTGAGACATCTGCCGGTTCAGATCCTGCAGTCTATCAATCAGCTTGGTCGCTTGGAGACTCTCAGAAATCGTATTGCGCAGGCTTGCCAGGTCCAGGGAAAGTGCGGTGAGGAACTGGGCGGTTTCATCGTGCAGCTCGCGCGCGATACGAGTACGTTCATCTTCCTGCGCGACGACGATATAACGTAAGAGCTCTCTGCGCATAGTCTCGCGCTCCATCAAATCACGCGCGCGTTGTTCCATCGTCGCCACTTGGGCTCGCTGGGCAGCAACCATCTCATTTCGCCGCTCGCGTTCAATAAGCTGGCTAGCTCGCAGCAAGCCAAATGTGATCAGAACCGCCAGGGCTGCTCGAAACGCTTGAATCGGTATCCCCACAGTCTGGTAAAAACTGACCGTATTCAAATAGTTCGCTGGAAACAAGTCCACTGGCCCAACGAATATTTGGGTGATTGCATAAAGCCCAAAACCAATCGCGGCCAGTTTATAGCTGCGCGCCATGCTATTCCATTGGCGCGATTCAGCACGCTGTGCCTGCCGCCACAACGCCAGCGCGGCTAAGGCTGCTCCCGGCACTGCCAGCAAGTAGCGTGAGAGCGCATCGGCGTCCTCCATCCAATGGCTAGGTATGGATTTTTGGGCTAAGCCGATGAACACCACTAAGCATACATACAAAGCTAGCAATCCCACACCTATATATATATACTTCCGCTCGATTTTTTGACCTTGCGGATTAAGTACTTGAATCGCATAGACCACTAACAAAGAAAAAGAGACAATCAGCATTCCCAACCTGAGATAATCGATCTCGTCTGGGATCGGTATTATGAACCATTTGGCAACCAAGAGACCCATCTCCAACCACTCATGATTGCCGTGGATAATGCCAAAAAACGCCAATGGTAGTAGAATACGAGCATCAACCAATGATGGGAAGCGACCAGCCTCTAGTGACATCACCAGCCCCATGCTGAAGAACGCCAGCCCGTAGATAAAAAATATGATTACGATGCTGAATTGCTGGTCTATGGCAGCCATGAAAATCGCTTCTCCCGGGGTGGTTCCCGAACGGGGACTTGCATGTTGGATATCGAATATTTGAGCATCTGCTGATATCACTAGGGCAGGCAGCATTCCGCTTGTTATCAGAGACCTGACGCTGCTATATTATATAGTAGATCGTGTGTATTTAGGGTAAAATTCTTGGTGCATATAACCCAACCACAAATTGTTGGTTGGGTTAGAGAGACTAAAGTCCCATCTGCAAAGGACATATCATGAGCAAAGTTACCAAATGGATTAAACGTTTCTTCTTCCCCCCTACCGGATCACCGCTTTGGCTCCGGATTCTGCCGTACGCCGTCTTGGGGATATTAACAATCATGCTGCTCACAGCCAGCGTGTATGCATGGGAATACACCAACTCGCCACCATTCTGCGGTGAAACCTGCCATACTATGCCGCCAGAATATACCTCCTACCTGACCTCCCCCCACGCGTGTGTCGACTGTGTGGATTGCCATATCGGGAAAGGTTTTCTCGCCGAGCGGGTCACTCGTAAGGCTGGTGATATGCGGCACGTCTTCGCGACGACTTTCAATACCTACGAGTTTCCGATCCGAGCCGACAAACTGCGCCCTGCCCGCGAGACATGCGAAAAATGCCACTTCCCGGAGAAGTTTTCCGACGACAGCTTACGTGAGATCAAACAGTTCGAATCGGATAAATACAACACCCCGATGACAACCTACTTGGTCGTAAAAACTGGCGGTGGCAGCGCACGCCAGGGCTTGGGTCGTGGTATCCACTGGCATATCGAGAATCAAATTGATTACCTGCCAAGTCGACCCCGAAGATCAAGAAATCCCCTATGTCCGGGTTTTCGAGGACGATGGGTCGATCACGGAGTATATCGATATCGAAGCAGATATTGATCCTCAGACAATCAATCCCGATGACCTTAAGCAAATGGACTGCATCACTTGCCACAACCGCATTACTCATCTGGTTAATACACCCGAAGCCACCGTCGATGCGCTGATGAACCGCGGCATCATCGATCCCGAAATCCCAGAAATCCGCCGCATCGCAGTTGATACCTACAGTCAGGTATTCGATACGACGGAAATGGGCGTCCAGGCACTGTCCGGAATAGCTGGTTTTTACAAAACGTATTATCCTGACTACTATGCGGAAAATCTGGACAAGATAGACACTGCCGTTGCAGCCCTCCAGGACGCGTACGGGAACAGCGTATACCCCGAACAAAACTCTGACTGGACCACCCATTCCAATAATATCGGACATAAGGATACCCCCGGCTGCTTCCGCTGTCATGATGGCAAACACTTAAACCCTGAGCAGGAGGCCATCCGTTTGGAATGCAACCTGTGCCACTCCATTCCAGTCGTCGCCGGTCCGGAAGAATTCGTCAGTGATATCGAGATCAGCCGCGGCCCAGAACCCGAGACCCACCTCAATTCCAATTGGATTACGATGCACCGGGATGTATTTGACCCGACTTGTGCCAACTGTCATACGACGGATAATCCGGGGGGTACAGATAACACTTCATTCTGCTCCAACAGCGCCTGTCACGGCAACGTTTGGGAATACGCCGGCTTCGATGCACCTGCCCTGCGTGAGATCATCTTATCGCAAATGCCGCCCACACCTACCCCAGAACCAGCCCCTGATAATGCCCCTTTGACATATGATGCCGTTATCCAAGCATTGTTTTTGGCACGCTGCACGATGTGTCATGGCGACATTCCTACAGCGGGACTCAACCTGACCACCTATGAAACCACGCTGGCAGGCAGCGACAAGGGTCCCGTCATTATGCCTGGTGACCCAGAAGGGAGCGCCTTAGTCCAAGTTCAAACCGGTGATCAGCGTCACTTTGGCCAATTCACACCCGAAGAGTTGCTCCTGGTTATCGAGTGGATTGCTGATGGGGCTCCGGAGTAATTGGCCTGTTTTCAATTGCTGGCGTAGAAACAACACACTTTCAAACCCACACCCTACTGTCAGCAGATCGTAGTCATAAATCAACTACGATCTGCACGTCATCAAATTAACTTGAGATGACTTTTTTACATGATGGTGCTGTATGAAAGTAGCTGTAAACCGGTGGATTCTGCAATTCGTTTAATTATTACCCACATAGAGATTGGCAATCACACAACGCATTGATATCAACAGTACAGCTGCAACAGCATTTATCGGTTTGTTAAAGGAGGAGCCATATGAGTGAAGATAATCAGGTCAGCAGGAAAAATTTTATGGAGGTCGCAATCTGGTCGATTGGCGGTGTGATCGCGCTTGGAATGGCCATCCCTGCCATAGCCTACTTAATCGGTCCGGCGATACGAAAGGTCCAAGAACAAGTTTGGATCCGGTTGGGCTCCGTAGCAAAAGTAGAGATCGGTGTACCAACGCTGTTCAAAGCTAAGGTCGAGCAGCGCACAGGGTGGATCGTAAATGAAGAAGAGATCTCGGTCTATGTGCTCACTGAAGATGGTCGCAATTACATCGCAATGTCCAATATTTGCACCCATCTCGGCTGCCGCGTACGCTGGATCGCAGAGCAGAATGGCTTCTTCTGCCCTTGTCACAATGCGGTCTTTGACAAAGAAGGTGAGGTCCTCTCCGGACCACCGCCGGAACCATTGGACAGGTATGATGTCAAAGTTGAAGATAACCAGCTGTACATCCTGGGAGGTTAATATGGCTACTCGTCTCGGAAACTGGATTGACGAACGAATGGGCTGGCGTTCCGTATGGGACGCCATCTTTCTACGCAAGATCCCGAAGGTAAACTGGTTCTACACGCTGGGCAGTGCTTCGCTGTTCGTCGCCTTGAACCAAGCGATAACGGGTATCTTGCTGACGATTTACTACGTGCCATCTCCCGACCACGCCTATGACAGCGTCCAATTCATCACAACCGAAATCCCTGCCGGTTGGCTGATTCGCGGTCTGCATCACTGGGGAGCGAGCGCGATGGTGGTGCTGGTTGTCCTGCATATGCTGCGGGTCATCTTCTATGGTGCCTATAAATTCCCGCGCGAGATCACCTGGATGACGGGGGTCATACTGCTAATCCTGGTGATCGGTTTTGGGTTTACCGGCTACCTATTGCCATGGGATCAAAAAGCGTACTGGGCAACAACCGTCGGCACACGTATTGCCGGCACACCGCCTTTGATAGGCGACACGATCCTGCGGATCGTTCGGGGGGGCGCGGATCTTTCCGCGATAACATTAGCGCGTTTCTTCGGTGTACATGTCTGGGTATTGCCGGCCGCTTTAATACTCGTACTTGGGTTCCACCTGTACTTGGTGATCCGCAACGGGATCTCAGAGATACCCAAGAAAGGAGAGTAGGGCATGAAACCAGAAGACCAAAAAGCCTATCTTGAAAAGTACGCGCAAGCCAAGAAAAAGGGCTTTCCTTTTTACCCTAATATCATATTTAAGGATGCCGTTGTTGCATTGATTGTATTTCTGATCTTGGTTGCCCTGGCGCACTTTGTGGGTGCGCCCTTGGAATCAAGAGCCGATCCGGCAGATACATCCTACACTCCCAAGCCAGAATGGTATTTCATCTTCTTATTTCAACTGTTGAAGTACTTCCCGGGCAGCTTGGAAGTCTTAGGAGTTGTGGTGCTACCCACATTGGTTATTCTTTTATTGTTTGTACTGCCGCTCTTGGACCGCAGTCCGAAGAGAAACTATGGCGGACGCCCCATCGTAATCGCGGTAACTACCGTCATGGTCGTCGGGATTGTGTTTTTGACAATCCAATCGGTGCGTGAGGCACCCCCACCGGCAGAGGCGGCAGAGGGGGATCAAGTCGCCGCTTTGTATGCAAAGAACTGTGCGACCTGCCATGGTTCCAGCATCAGCCTGCCCCCCGATGCCAACCTACATATGATCATAGCTGAGGGCAAGCACGAAGGGATGCCTGCCTGGAGCGCCGACCTTACTACCGACCAGATTGACGCACTGGCAGGCTTTATCGCCTCACCCGGAGGCAACCAGCTCTTTACCGATAACTGCAGCGAGTGCCATGCAATTACCGAGCTTGTGGCAGGCAACCCCCTCGACCTTAAAAACGCTTTGGAGCAGGGGAATAATTTTCCACCACACAGCGATGTTAATCTGCCAGATTGGAATGAAACTATCTCGGTCGAAGAAAGAACCGTACTGCTCAATTTCTTAATTGCGCCGGATGGTCAGCGCTTATATGCAATTAACTGTTCACCTTGTCACGGCCAATCCGTGGCATATTCGGGCGGAGAAAACGAGCTAAGCCAAATAATCAGTGCTGGCGGCTTGCACTTGGAAATGCCTCCCTGGCAGGAGAGATTAAGCGACACAGAACTCGATACGCTCAGTAAGTATGTAGTAAATCCAACAGCTGCCCCTGAAGGCCAGGCTTTATTCCAAACCTATTGCGCTGCTTGTCATGGGGAGCGGATACCGACCGCGGAAAATACTGACTCCGCGCGAGAAACTATTGCTACAGGTGGAAGCCACCAGACCATGCCAGTGTGGGGTGAGGTGCTTACGCAGGAACAGCTAGACGCGCTTGTGAGCTATACCTTGAATACCGCCAAAGGTACTTCGCTGGAAGTCGGTCAAAACTTGTTTGCCGCAAACTGCGCGATCTGTCATGGCGAGTTTGGCGAAGGTGGGTTAAACCCGGCTCGCCCAGGTGATGTCATTGCCCCGATCAGCACGGCAGAATATCTAAAAACCCGTGATGACTTCACACTGCGAGCCATCATCACTCAAGGGCAGCCGAATTTTGGTATGTCGCCCTTCGGCAGCTCTTTTGGTGGCCCATTGGATGACGACGAGGTGGACGCGATCGTGGCTTATATCCGCTCTTGGGAAAGCAATCCGCCTGTTGAGCTGCCCCCGGAGATCGCAATCGAGGAAACTGGCCTCAGTGGCACGGAGGTCTACCAAGGGCTGTGCGCGCAGTGCCATGGAGTGAATGGTGAAGGTGGTATCGGCCCCGCACTGGCAGATGCGGAATTTCAAAGCGCAAATTCGGACGAAGAGATCTTCACCACCATCAGCGACGGGCACGAAACAACCGCAATGATCGCCTGGGGTGATATCCTGACAAGCGAACAAATCCAGCAGTTGGTTGAGCTTATCCGCCAGCTGGAACCTGCCCCTCCAGGAGAGCAGGCTGCCAAGCCGACACCCTCACCAGTTGCTAGTGCAGTCTCTTTCTCGGCAGATGTGTTTCCGCTCATCGCGGAAAAATGTGGTGTCTGCCACGGCACGTTTGGCGGTTGGGATGCCAGCTCCTATGAATCCATCATGACTAGCGGTAATCACGCACCGGTGATCAACCGCGGCGACGCTGACCAGAGCATATTAGCGCAGATGCTCCTCGACACCCACATGGATGGCATTCTCATGCCGCCCGGCAAACAGCTGCCAAAAAGTGAGATCGAACCAATCATTACCTGGATCAATCAAGGTGCAAAAGATAACTAAACGGATTAGCAACGAAGATCATTGGGCAAGATTGTGAAAATTTGCATATTTGTCATGTCAAAAAAGGACATTTGCCACTAATCTGTGATTAATAATTGGGTTATAATGTCCAACGATTGGGGTTATATCACCCCAATCATTGTATTGGGTTATCTATAATCTATTTGGGTTGTTTGCAGTACTTGAAAGGAGGTGCCTCGAAAATCGGGAATATATTATTCGCTTTCCGTTCGTGAACGTAGAACACAATTTGAGAGGAGATTGTTAATGAAACACAATCGTTTATATTTTGGAATTTTCATCCTCGTGCTTGCGCTGGCGCTGGCAGCCTGCGCAGGTGCTGAGGGACCAGCAGGACCAGCAGGACCAGCAGGTCCAGCGGGTGATCCCGGTCCAGCCGGACCAGCAGGTCCGCAAGGAGAACCAGGAGAATCAGCTGTTATGCCGGATCCTGCCCTCGTTGTCCAACCTGAGACTTGTGGAGTGTGTCATAACGGAGCCGGCGAAAAACACCAGGCCTCCTATAACGAGCTGTATCAGGATGGTGTCATTCAAGTTACCGATCTGGCTTACAGGTTTTCAGGCCCGAGTACACACATCGTGACTTTCCAAATGACCAAGGACGGCACGCCTATTGATGCCAATGCCGTAGAGTCCGTTGGAATTTATTTTGTACCGTATACCGGTACAGCATTCCAGTTCGAGCCGGCCGCTGAAAGACTGACCCTGAAAGGGGACGTTGTGTGTGACGGCGCTGGCGGATGCACGAGTACCTTAGTCGGGGAAGGTCCCGCCTACGAGAGCAGTGTTGGGAATGTGGCTGGCCTCATCGTCCTGTACGGCAGGGATGAAACGGTTGGTCGGCTGCCTGCTCGTATCAACCAAGCCAAATACCCGTTTGCGGCTTTACTTGAAACGGGAGCCGGCGTAGATTACGTTTCCGCTGCTAATAACGATGGCTGCGTGAAATGCCATACAGAGCCCTACCTGAAGCATGGCTACATTTATGCCCAGGTGGATGGGGATCCAGCAACAGACTTCTACACCTGTAAAGCCTGCCATCTGGATAACGGCGAAGGCGGCCATCTCGAATGGCAGCTTTTGGTAGATGATCCTGAAAAGGCTGTTGAATGGCTAGCTAGCGACGAAGACTTGTCTATATTTACACCAGAGCAGCTAGAACTGTACGCTTACAAGACATCCCTCATGAATGACGTGCATATGTCGCATGCCATGGAATTCCCCTATCCTCAATCGATGGCAAACTGTGTAACCTGCCACGAAGGCAAACTTGATGTCGTGTTATCAGACGAGAACTTCAATGTGGCGACCTGCAAGAGCTGTCACCCTGTGAATGGTGCCGTAGCTGTTGAAGGCGAAGAAACACTCTATGATACGACCGGGCTGGCACTAAATACCATCTTACCCGCAGAAATTCACGGCGGGTTGGATTTGGGGACCGCGGTTTGTTCAGAATGCCACAGCGAAGAGGGCATTGCCTCTGTATTCAGTGAGATTCACACCGGTTATAACAAGGTGATCTACGCCGCTGCAGATCAGAAATATTCTGACGCCGTAGTCGTCAGTATTGATACTGCATCGGTAGAAGGCAACAAAATCACCGTCCAGTTCAGCGCAGCCGAAGATCCAGATCTTGACGGGATCGATGTGGCAGACATTCTACCCACCGTGATGGTCGGAATGTATGGCTGGGATACGAAAGATTTCATCGTTGGCCCGCATGAAAGACTAACTGACGATAATGGCGATGGTGAGATTTCCAGTAGCAGCGGCGATTCGAGAGCACTGGAATACGAAGTCGGTGCTGAGCACCCACGCGCCTCGACTGTATCGGCAGGAGGCGGCAGCTGGGAAGTCGTTCTAGACATGTCACAGTGGGCTGACCTGATCGCGGATGGCACGGTAAAGAGAGTAGAAATTGCCGTTATGCCGGAACTGGTAAATGCTGATGGTGTTGCCCTGGCACTGAATGCTCCATCGAGGACCTTTGACCTTGGCGCCAATGATTTTGATGATGAATTCTACAGCCCAATCGCAAAGGTTACGGATGGCTGTAACAACTGCCATGAAGCGCTGGCAACAACCTTCCACTCACCCGATCGAGGTGGGAATATCGTTGTCTGCCGGATGTGTCACATCACCAAGAGCGGCGGTTCCCATCTGGAAATGCAGTCAAGATCGATCGATTCCTATGTTCATGCGATCCACTCGTTCCAGGCGTTCGATATTGGCGATATCAACTTCGCTAATCCGGTGGAAGCCATGCACTATGAGCATCACATCGGGTTCCCGTACCCAACGCATGGCAACACAAACTGCGAGTCCTGCCACGTTGCTGGCGCTTACAATACGCCGGATCAGTCCAAGTCGCTACCTGGCTTACAATCGGCGTCCGATTCCCCACTAAATGGTTGGGATAGAAACATCGGAGAGATACCGTCTTATGTAACCGGTCCCGCTTCGAGAGCTTGTGGTGGATGCCACCGGGCGGAACAGATTAACGAGGATTCGGCTGGTGGGCTGACGATCTTTAACCTGCATACTGAGCAGGGTGGTTATCTGATCGAGGCCGGCGAAGATGCTGACAGCACACTCGCCACAGTAATCGATCAGATCATGGCACTCTTCAAGTAAGTAAGGAATATCAGGTGGGCTTCGGCCCACCATAGTAAGGAAAAAGGGTCCCTCGGGGCCCTTTTTTTTATTTATATGGCTTACGCAGATGTAATACCGCCCAAACCTAGGTTGAAGCAAGGCTTGAAGAACACATACCCGTGGCTACCATCACGGGTATGTGGGATGCAGAACCAGATGAAAACGTCGTTGGGTTGTACCCAGAGGCGGATGCCGCTGCCCTGCGGAACTATATCAATATACTCAAAGTGGACAATAGCATGGGTGTCTACAACTCATCCTACACCAACGCCTTGCTCGATGATTCTTTGGAAGAACTGCAGTAATCTGCTTAATTTGCATAACGAAAGCAATACAAACAGAGCTGCCATATGACCAGCTCTGTTACTTTTATTTACCTCCCGTGGCGCAAATATCTGCCTAAGGACCTGCAATGGTGAAGCTTGAAATCGTTGGATATAAACCTACGAATATTATATCCACAGGTGCTGTTTAAACGAACAGACCTCCCTGGTACGGCGAGGAGATCTGCTCTATTCCGCCACAGCCTAGAATACTCAACACGGAGGAGCATGACCATTAGTTGGCGCGGGGGTAGTCGAGCATACCCCCGTAGCAACCAAATCATCGTACCGCGACTGTAAGCGATAGCCAATGCCAACTAACCACCCGCCGATCTTGACCAAAATCTGCCGGTAACCCAACACACCGGTGTTATTCACCTTGGTGATGCTGGTGATTAAGCGTTCTTTCTGAGCACGCAATATGTGATCGTTGCGCCGCTGCTCTTCTATCAATTCTTGTACAAACCAACTGTTATTCATGATCGCTACTCCTTATCTTTCAAATCCATCTACCAATCTACTGCCCAAACCAACCGGGTATTACCTTTAATGTCGCCGTCATCTAGTGCAGCCAAGCCCATTACATTCATTTTCGTCATTCATGTGTACACCTCCTAAATCCAATTCTAGGGCGATCATTTCACCAACAAGAAGCACCCAACTGCTTGCAGCGTATCGCGGATGCGGTCGGGATTCAAATGATAGCATTTTGCGCCCTCACAGCGCCGCTCGATCAAGTAGCCTGTGGCGCTCAACTGGGTGAGGTGCCGCGAGCTGGACGATTGGCTGAGCGCTAACTGTTCCATGATCTCCTGAGAGCGCTGTTCACCATTCTCGGCAACATGCTTCAGGATCAACAGCCGGGTATCATCAGCCAGGGCATTCAACCGTACCAAGATTTCGTTCCGGCTTAAGTCCGGTGCATCCATCATGACCCCTTCCGGCAGGCGAGCCCCAAAAACGATCCCCAACGTATCCCGATACCGGAAATAGGATTGGTAAGGCCCGATGTGCGGGTTCGGTACAAACAACAAGTTGGTCTCTTCTTCGATATCTGCTAACCAGTGCTTGTCCTCCATTTCGTGCCCAACAACCAGCTGGATGGCTTCGGTTTTGCTCATTTGGGAGAAATCTATCTGGTTGAAAGCAATTACGGCATCCTCCAGCATAAGACTGGTCCGCTGCCATTCGGCGGACAAAAAGCGGTCCCACATGGTTTGCATATAATTGACCACAAAAGCCTGCATTTTTGGGGGATCAACAGCATACGTGTAGGCGCGTCTCTCTATCTCGGGATAAATAAATTTCTCCGGGAAGCGCTGTTTGAGGTAGGCCAGATAGGTATCTGCGTGCGCTAGAGCTTCTTGGCTGCTGATGGGAATCTCTTCGGATTCCATTTCACAGCAATCCATTTTTTCATACTCCTCCAGCATGCGATCCCGCAGGACGTATGGATCTTCCGCCTTTAGGTGCTCCAGGTAAGCCTCGAAACTCGAGAAGCTGCGCAGCGGCTTCACAACATAGTTCAGACCATACATGACCAAGTCGGTATCCTGCTGCTCCTCTTTCGTCAACGCATCCCAGGTTATATAGACCCATTCAGCCAGCCCAGACAGTTCCCGTGCCCTGGTGAGCAAGATCAAACTGTGAAACGCGTTGTGAGCTGGTTCGATCCCAACACGGATTTGATTTGTGGGAGGTGCGGTGATCACGTTCTGGATTGGCATCTTATCACTCCTATGGGTAATATCCACTATTCCAGTTATTCCGATTACCCGTATTATCGGGTAATAAGCATATATTAGCAGAGGATTTGTGTCTTGTCAAGAGGGGAATCGGGTTTTTCACATAATCGCAGGGAATCAGACGGGCAGCATGATGTTAATCTTGCTGCCCGTATATCAGCGTGCCGTGGTTATACAGTTGAATTCAAATAGGTGTCATTCCTTGCGCAAGCGTGTGCCACAAGACCGGCAAAATCGGTCATTGTTGCTGGCGCGTTTACCGCACTGGTGGCAGTAAAAGTGCTCCTCCTCTGAGAGTGTTTCCTGCTGCATGCTGGCTTTGCGACGCCGGGGCGGTTTTGTACTTTGCTTCTCACCACGGCCTGACTGCCAATACCACAGACCTCCCCCAACGATCAAAACCACGCCCAGGATTCCCAATCCCCAAGGCAAAGCTGCGACGAGCTGGTTTTGCCATCCGGCAGTGGTGACATTAACTGGTGCGCTTGGCTGCACCTGTAAACTCTCGGCTGTAAGCGTATTTGTGTCTTTGAGGTATTCGATTGTGATATCAAACGTCTGATCAGCATCCAGGGCACCGACCTCGGCGCTGAAATATTGCAATCCATCCTGTCCTACTACGGCACTGCCCAGACCAGGCGAGGTGCGCAGATCATAGGCATCGGAAGGCTGCTGCACTTGCACAGAAAGCGAATCGACATTGAAATCGCCCGGCCACAAGTATTCGTACTGCCGTGCATTCCCTTGGCGCTGTATCTGCGGGTCGTAGTATTCAACCTGCAGATCAGGCAGGGTAGCAGTAAAATCAATATAAGCCCAATCTCCATTCACCTGGCGATCATAAGCCAGCGAATAAAGCCCACCATCTAACTGTTTTGCGGCAACGGCATTCGGTTCCCCAGATACCGCCGGTATTCGCAGCCTGACGTTGGCTGGCAAGCTAACACCCGGCGCTAAAGTGATCCGGTAGATAATCAATACACTGGGGCGGTCATACTCTGGCCAGATATCAACCTCCAAATTCGCTAAGTCAAGCGCAGTCTGAGCCGCGGCGATATTCACTGACCAGAGCATAGCTGCTGCAAGGAGGAATGTTGTTAGCACTACTAAAGAAAATGTGGTTGTCCGTTTCACCATTTAAGATCAACTCCGCATAACAATTTGGTTTTGAATCTTACCACGGCTGCAGGATCAGGAGAAGATCAGCTCCGCCCATTATCAACCAGCTGCTAGATTAATCATGCCCTAAGCGCCGCTTAAGTTGGAACGATCGCGGCGCGTAAACGCCGTGCATAGTTGCCGAATTTCGCGCTGTATTGGATATCATTCGCACGTGGGCGCGGGATATCGACACCAAGCGCCAGGTTTATTTTCCCCGGACGATCACTCAAAACTATGACACGATCTGCCAGGAACAGTGCCTCGCTAATCGAGTGGGTGACCATGACTACCGTCTTGCGGTAGACCGCCCAGATCCGCAGCAGTTCAGCGCCCATCCGTTCGCGAGTCATGGCATCCAAGCTGCCGAACGGCTCATCCAACAGCAGTACCTGCGGATCGTGAATTAGCGCACGCGCGATAGCTACCCTTTGCGCCATCCCTCCAGAAAGTTCACGCGGCAGCGCTTGCTCAAACCCTGCTAAACCCACCAGTTGAATGAGCTCCTGCGCTTGAATGTAGGCCTTGTCCCGGGATATTCCAATCACTTCGAGCGGCAAGGTCACATTCTGAATCACTGAGCGCCAGGGCATCAAATTCGCGTGCTGGAAAACATATCCCACACCCCGCACAGGACCGGAGATACTCCTTCCGTGGAGGACAATCTCTCCACTTGATGGGTTCTTCAATCCGGCCAACAAGCGCAGAAGAGTGCTCTTCCCACTCCCGGAGGGGCCTAATATACATACGAATTCCTGGGCATGCACCAGAAAAGACAATCTATCCAGAACCCGCAGGCCACCGTTGCCGTTAGGAAATTCTGCACTCAGGTCTCTCACCGCGATGACCGGTTGAGATGCCGCTGCCATATCGCTCATATTACTTTACCGTTTACTGTAACCGTAAGCTGGCATAGCTCATTCAACGAACTGGTTGGTAAAAGCCCGATCCAAATCGAGCTCCCCATCCAGCAAACCCATCTCGATTAAAACCGCCTGCATGTTCTCCCAGGCAGCCTGGTGTGAGTAGCCCAATCGATCTGTGCGCCAGAACTCGATCGATTTGTATAACACTTCGCGTTGGATCGCTTGGTCAGCCTGTTCCAAACCCTCAACATATTTTTTACTGATCTCGTACGCCTCCTCGGGATTGGCGAGCACATCGGAGATGCCGCGCTTTGCAGCCCGCACCATTTTCTCAACCAGTTCTGGATTCTCGGAAATCGTGATCTCGTTGCTGATCAATCCATTGGATGCCAGCTGGACATAGTCTGCCACACGCATAATATCGATATCGTAGCCTTGGGCCTGGAGCTGGACTGGTTCATTATTGACATAAATGACAACCGCTTGCTCCTGGTCGGCGGCCAGCGCCTCGACCTGGTTGAAGCCAATTGAATCTAGTTTTATATCAGACTCAGAAACACCACCGATGCTCATCAATGCCCGCAGCCCGATATAACTGGCACCAAATGGCCCTGGTATTCCAATCCGCTTGCCAGATAAGTCTTCCGGAGCCCGAATATTGCTCTCCGTTTTGGCTGTCACACCGACCGGATAATCCTGCCACCAAGCCATGACATAGACCACGGGTATGTCTTGAGCGCGCGCCAGTAGCACCTGCTCCCCGGACACAAGCGCAAACTGCAGTTCATTTACACCGACTAGGGCAACCCCGTCGGTCTCGAAGCTGTAATCGAACTCGATGTCCAGCCCCTCCTCTCGGAAATACCCTTTATCTAACGCCACATAAAACGGGGCGTACTGCACATTTGGGATATAGCCCATCGGCAAGCGGATGCTGACAGACGGCATCTCGGTTGCATCTTCAGGGGTATGGACCACATTGTCTCCCTGATCGGACAGCCCAGCACAGGCCGCCAATATCAGCGCGGCAAAAAAACTACAAAAGAGGATATTTCGCATCGTTTTCACCTTCCTGATCAATGTGTAGTGCTCGAGTTATCTGGGCGCTGCTGCCAGGAAATCCAACGCGATTCGAACCAGATCACAATCCCATACATAGTCAGCGCCAGGATGATTAAGGAAAAAACAGCCACAAACACCAAGGCTGTGTCATACTGCCCGCGGCCAAGACTGATTAAAAACCCCAACCCCCGATCCGCCCCGGCAAATTCACCGACAACAGCCCCAATAACCGCTAGGGCAGCCCCAATCCGCAGCCCGCCTAGGAGCACAGGTAAAGCCGCCGGAAATTCCAGGTATTTTATTGTTTGCCAGCGGCTAGCCTGCAGCGAACGCATCAGGTCGTGAAGGTCTTCGGGGACGGACCGCAGCCCCACGATGGTATTGACCAAGATCGGGAAGAAGACAATCAGAGCACAAATTAGGATCTTGCTGGATATTCCTGGCCCAAACCAGATAACCAATAACGGCGCGATAGCGACAATCGGTACTGCCTGGCTGGCGACAATATACGGTGAAAGCAAACGTTCAAAAGTCAGCGATTTCGCCAGCAAGTACCCAATAAGCACCGCGGCGGTCATTCCTATCGCTAAACCAACGAGGATTTCAGTCGTAGTGATCATGGCATGGCGGAATAATGTCCCATCACCAAGACTTTGTAGAAAACGCAAACCCACCTGGTTGGGAGATGGCAGTATAAAGGCAGGCTGCCCACCAAAGCGCGCGTACAAGTACCACACCGTGAGAGCAAAGGCAACCGAGACAAAACCCAGAGAACCCTTGCTGCCCAGGATGCTGCGGATAAGAACATTGGCAGGTTTTTTGTAACTCGCAGACCGTTCCATCACATCCTAGAAATAAAAAGTGCCCACTTCTTAGACTAATCGGGGCAAATTTCCACCATTCCTACATTCAGAACGATCTTTAGCAAATGTCCCCGAAAACAGGCCTGTTTTCGGGGACATTACACAATGATTATTCCACTTGAAGGAATTAACATTCCTGCCGGGCGGACATCAATAAAATGATGAATCCTGTCTGCCAGGAACACCCTCTTTCATCCGGACTATACCGTCGGCTCTGGAATTTCACCAGATCATGCGTGGTTGGTATAGGACCAACCTACGCTCGCGGGCTTTACCGCCGGTCGGGAGTTCAAGCACTTACTGCTCGTCACCCTGCCCCGAAGGTTACAAAACTTATTCAATTATTCGTTAAATATATCACAAATTTCGTCAACAGAATCATTTGCCTGGCGAAAAGGAAAATACAGCTAATTCCTATCCGGTTTACGGCAGTTATTCGACCATGGCTTTGGTACCAACATCGGCGTACTGAGCCGGTAGATGACATAAGAGTCGCCAAAATCACGCACCAACTTGCGTTCCTCGAAATATATTCCTACGATGATGTACAGTGTAAGACAAAGATAAAATGTAAAGAGATTGGTGGTCATAATTGGCATTAACCAGATAAAAAATAATCCCGCCGTGTACATTGGGTGGCGGACACAGCGATATAGCCCGCTCGCGACCAGCATGTTCGAACTCAACTGGCGATGCACGCCGTACAGCTGTGAAAAGCCCAAGAAGTCGCTTAGACCAGTTTGCCACAGACCGATAAACAATCCGATCAATGCAGCGACTTGCCCGGCTAACAACAAATACAGCCATGGTGTTTGAGCCTGATATAAGACCCGATCTGGGAGCAGGGCAACCAGGGGTAATATGGGCAGCAAGGTTATGATGGCGATAATGTTATATATCAGGCGGTAATATCGTTCACTGTTCACGCCCAATATACGCCGGGAATATGTCTTTACCGTATTGGAAGTGAGCCAGGAGTGCAATACCCCATAGAGGGTGACAGCAAGTATGATTATTGCGCTTGATATGATCACGGCAACCTATTTACCCAGCTCTCTCGGCCGCCACACGTCGACTAGCTTTCCTGCCACCTCAGCAGATATCCGTACCCACTCGTTGATGGGTAACTCGATTTTCGCCAGCGCGGCGGTTGACATCCGCTCCCAATTACCAGTCAGCATCTCCAGCAGCTCCTCCAGATCAGGGTTATGGCCAACGACCATGACGCAATCGTTATCATCCGCGACCTGCTGGAGGATATCGATCAAAGCTTCCGGCTCAGAAGCATAAAATGACCGTTCAAACTGAATTTCAGCCTGATAACCGCTTGTATCGGCAACCATTTCAGCGGTCTGACGAGCACGTTTGGCAGTCGAACTAATGATCAGATCTGGAATCATATCCTGCTCCCGTAGGAGTTCGCCCATCCGGGGAGCGTCGCGCTGACCACGTTTATTTAATGGCCGGTCATGATCCGCCAATTCGGGGTGTTTCCAGCTTGATTTTGCGTGCCGTAAAACCAACAAGCTCTTCATCTTATATCTCACAAGGTCAAATCTTTAGAGCCTATTCCGCAGAAGAATTTAACCGAAAGCGGAAATCGCAGCAGCTATGCCCATTCATAATGGTCTGCGTGCGGACCAGCTCAATCTCTGGGTTGAAGCCAGCTGCAAATGCATAATCACGGCTGCAGGACAACAAAGTGCCCAACTCTTGACAGCCCAAAGACGTGTACATTTCAGCATACCGGCAGCGATTTACATTGAACGCTAATCTCTCTGTGTTCGATTCGATTACGTCCAATTCCAGTGCCCCATCCTGCGTCCAAGATTCTAGTATACCGGCAAACTCCTGCAGCCCACGCGCTCCTAACCCCGCAGCCAACCGCTGTCCTTGCTCTTCAGCCATTTGGACGATAGTCCGGCAGGCAATCTCAAAAGTAATGTCACGCCCAAACTCATCGCTGAAGGCTTCCAGTAGAGGAGCAATCAGGCGGGCTTCGATTTCCCGGCGGGAAAGTAAACTGATTACCTCATCCATACAAAAATCTCATCCCGACTGTAATATCTTGGCCAAAGAACCGGTAGAAGCAATTCAGCATAGGCAAATAATTCAGGTTTACACCGATTTTCTATTTTGGGCAGCTCTACTACGGTAACAGTTTAAGTATCTACTGATAACTAGAAGTACCCTAGGTTCATGGAAATGGGTCTGGAGATACCGGCTTTCCGACATTTGGCATAAACTCCTAGTCTCCAGCAGGGTATATTCTTACCAGAATATCTCTCTCAATAAAACAATCACGCCCATGCCGGATTGCTTCGGATCGCAGCAATCGCCCCGAATTAAGCGACGCCTGTTTTTGGGGAAGTTATTGAAGGTCAGGCAGGTTTAATATCACAGCCACTCAGTTCAATTAGGTCATCGCCGACCTGGACCACATGGAAAGGCATCCATCCCACACCAAACACCTCGACAAAGATATCCTTCTTGTAGGGCGACACTTTGATCTCGCTTTCTTGCTCAACGATCTCTTGCCACTTGCGGTTTACTTCCTCCAGCGCTTGGGAGAGCTCTTTTTCAAGTTCCTGCAGGTCGCTTTTGAAATCTTCGATGGCATCCAAAGACTCCTCAACATCTGCCTTGGCTTTGCCAGTCATCCGTCTTTTAGATAACGAGGTCCGTACACTGCGTTTCCTTTTTGAAAACAAGCTAAAGACGTTCTCTGCGTGTGTTCCCCATTCCTCCATCTTGCGGTTTGACAGTTCGGATTCATCCTTGCGCAGCTCGCGTTCTTCGCTGGTCAAGCGCTCCTTGATCCGTTCCATCCGCTTATTGAAGGTATCTTCGACTTTATCGATCTCAGCTGCGCGGCCTGTTTGGGCTGCTTCCGCGCACAATCGACGGAACTCCGAGCGGGATATCTGTGGACCAGCATAGATCGCTAACTCCTCATTTGCACGCACGGTTACTGCAACCTCATGATATATCCAGTCTTCAAAATCCTGTTCCAGAGCGCGGATGGCTCTTTCATCATTCAAGGGGATTTCAAGGCCGGTAAAACGCGCCTGCGAGTCAGGTGCTTCAGTTAAAAAATCCGCTGCGAGTGACGAGACCATATGCTCCGCCCAGCGGACAACCCCTTGCCGGTCAGGTGCAGCTACCAGCGCAGCCGGATGCTCTTCGTAATCAAGATCGTATTTGCGATTCAGAAACCGCACCTGTGCCTGTGCAATCAATGCGGGCCGGTACAAAATACCGACCCTGTTTAATGTTTCCGGGTATTCCATCCCGGCTGATTTGAATGCCTCAGTCAGTGTCAGATTATGGGGTAGAAAATATTCCCGCGCCCCGCTCGGAACAGCTGGTCGGGTGGCATGACCTAGTTCTACATCACCAGCCGATCGCGATTCAACTGCCGCTGGCGTTTCCGCAGACGCAGCTACTCCAGTGGTTCCCGTACGAATATCTACTGCTTCAGCTTTTCTGTCAAGTGCAGCATCCTGCATTTACCAGCGCGTTCAGGCTGGGAATTTGAGTCCGAGTCAATGGTCCGGTGAGATAGTTCATCGCCCAACGCGTTTGGAAAACCTGCGGCTGCTTCTCATGCACGTTGTGCAGCAGAAAAACGCGCTTCCCCAGAGAAGAGATCAAGCGATCGTATTCCCCACGATCCATACTGCCTGCCATGGCGCTCTCGAGACCGTCAAGCAGGCGTTGCTTATCCTGATCCGTTTGCAGCTTCCCAATAAACCAGGTGCCAGCATTGGATAATGCCTTGTAATCAATGTCGACTGGGTTTTGTGTCACCAGGACTTGAGCAACTCCAAAAGCACGCGCCTGTTTGAGCATTCGCAGCATGGGCTCCTTGGAAGGAGGGTTTGCCACGGGGGGTAAATAGCCAAAAATCTCATCAAAGTACAAGATTGCTTTCAATGCCGATAAGCCTGGTTGTGTCCGCATCCATGTTTCAACCGCAGAGTACAAGAGTGTGACGAAAAACATGCGTTCCGCATCACTTAGATGGGCAATATAAAATACACTATGACGGGGCCGTCCATCAGGCGTATAAAGCAGTTCTGGGATATCTAAAGGCTGACCTTCAATCCAGGTCTGGAAAGCGGGCGCAGCAAGGATATTATTAAGCAGCATCGCCAGCTCAAAACGGTCATCGTCAGGGAAAAAAGTGCTGATATCAAAGACACCTAGTTTTTCAAACGGTGGTTTCTGAGTCTGCAGGATCAGCTCGCTCAGGTCGAGATTTTTCCCTTGACTCCAGGCGGATTCAAAAATATTTGCGAGCAAAATGTGCTCACGTGAACGGACTGGATCAACATCTTTGAGGCCAACCAAACCTAACAAGGCAGTCACTGTCCCCGAAATCTTTTCGCGCAGCAGTTCCCGATTCTCCTGCCAGGGTAGTGTGGGCGCTTTGAGCGAAGCCAAAATGCTGACGGGTATTCCTGCATCCGACCCGGGGGTGTACACCGCAAATTGGACCGAGTTACCCAGCGCCCGCAGCCTGTCTGAACTGATCCCCCATTGGGCAAGGCCACCGCGCCAGCGTTCGGCAATCTCTCCTGCTAGTTCAGCAGTTGATTTGTCAGCACGACGGGCTTCATCCGGGTTGATCCAGGGCAGAAAATCCTCCGCTAACAATTCTGGAAAATGCAGCAGAGCATTGGTGATATCGCCTTTTGGATCTATCATCAAAGCCGGTATATTATTCAATGCCGCCTCTTCCAAGAGGTCAATGCACAACCCGGTTTTACCCGAACCCGTCATCCCCACCACGACCGCATGCGTGGTCAGGTCTTCCGGATCATATAACAAGGTCTGGTCGGTTACTTTACCAGACTTGGAATCATACGTCCGCCCCAAATAATATTTACCACCGGTTTCGATCATCCCTGAACCTCCCAACAGTGTGCGCTCACCACAACAATAAACAAGACTATTTTACCCGTCATTGAGAGAATTTGGCGCATAGATTTTTAATTCGATTGGCGACATGACAGTGCAAAGAGAATGTGGACATTGGCAGCCACCAACCTCCCTCAGATTACGTATCAGTTCAGCAGCAACTGGCCATTATCACGGTACTGCGCTGGCATACAGCTTCACAAATTCATCTATGTAGAGCCCCGCGATATCAGCGTTATGGATTATCAAAATATTTTCATCATTGCGGGTCTCTGCGCTGCCGCTCATATTATAGGAACCGGTAATAACGGTCCTGCCATCGATGATGAACACCTTGTGATGTGTTTTTCCCGATACGGAATCACGCCGCACTGCAACCCCACCCTGTCGCAAGTTATCGTACTCGCCACCGATATTTGAGTTTGCCTGCCCGCTATCAAGGACACCCTGGACAATCACTCCATTAGCAGCTTGCTCGATCAAAGTACGCGCAATTTCATCAGCAGTGAAGGAAAAAACGAGAAACTGGATGCCGCTTTCTGCTCCCTGCAGTGTGTCGATAATACGGTTGGAGACGTGATCATCGGGCGAGAAATAAGTCTCTATTTGTGTGCTGTCGATCGTTTGCGTTGGATATGGCGTATCCGCGGGAGACCCGGGGCCAAACAGGTCTCGAACGTACATCTCATCGAATTCTGCCAGATAATTCTCGGCCAACCGTGAGGAACGGACTCGCAGCAAGTTGTTGTAGTTGCGGTATGCACCGTTAACCGTAAAGTTCATCGAACCTGTCCAGACTTCATAGCGGTCGATCACGGCAAACTTGTTATGCATCAGCCCTTCGCGCCGGTCACCCAGCACCGGTACTCCCGCCTCAGCGATTTGGATGAGTTCATCGCTGTCAAGATTGTCGCTTTCCACAACCAACCTGACAGATACCCCACGGCGGTGGGCGCGTAACAGTGCATCGCGAATGCTCCACAAATCCAAGCTGTACGCGGCCATATCAACACTAAGCACAGCTTGGTCGATGGCTTCGGCTAGCGCGGTATCAGGCCCTCCGCGCAATGCGTTCGCGGCAGGTCCCAGAGGATCGGTAAAATACACCGAATACCATCTCGCTTCGCTGGGGGATGTCTCTGCTGGGGTTATTGTAGTTATGGATGCCTGGATACATCCGGTGAAAAAGCTGACCAGCGTGAAGACCAAACCACAGGTAATTTTTAAGGACAATAAGAGACCTATAGGATATTTATTGTTTGGTGATCATCACAGCAGTGGTGGATTGTCGGTGCAGGGCGATTATAGCAGATGGAGTAGGGCTTGTCTTCTGTGGGCGCGCCACTCTTTTAGATTGCCAGTACTTTGGCAAATTCATCTCATTGCGCATTGGTTCCATGACACGCGTTTTCCTGATAGAATCACCGGCGCGCGTAAATAATTCCCGCGAGGTGAATAAATCCCATGTCTGACCATAGAGAATCGTACCGTGTCGTCGTAGCTGGTCTAGAACGCAAGCTGCCGCTTTTTGAAGTGGCACCAGGATTGCGTATCGCTGTGCTCAATATCCTCGGGGATACAGAGCTCGTTCAAGCGTGTGCCAATGCGCTGGGCGAACGTATCGCCCACTATGATTATGATATTGTGGTTACAGCAGAAGCAAAAAGCATTCCCCTGGCACATGCGCTATCGGTGGCAACCAAAAAACCCTACATTGTCCTGCGAAAAGTATACAAACCCTATATGGGCGCAGCATTGTCGGCGGAGACTTTATCGATCACCACCGGCACGCCCCAGATGTTATACCTAGATGAAAAAGACCACCAGCTGGTGAAGGGAAATAAGGCCGTTCTCTTGGATGATGTGATCAGCACCGGTTCTACCTTGGAAGGTATGCGGAGATTAATGGAGAAAGCCGGCGCGGAAGTGGTTGCAGAAGCTGCAGTATTCACCGAAGGCGATCGAGATCAATGGAATGATATCGTAGCCCTTGGGCATCTACCGGTGTTCAAATCTTAGCCCTACGCTTGGGTGCCAGCTACGGCTTGATTTGGTTGTGCAACAATCACAATTGGTTTACCCATGAGGTGGGTTAGAAATATCACCCTCTCATTATCCCCACGCAGTTTCAAGTCGCGGATTAATTGCGCAGGTTCGATTGGTGACCCGCGTTTCTTTACCGTGACGCGGCCAACGTGCCGTTCGCGCAGGTAGGCGCGGAAATGTTTTAAGTTAAATGGGAGCCATTCTTCCACAGCCCAAACCCGGGCAAAGGGGGTATCTACTCTTTTACGCGTGGTGAGATAAGCGATGTCCGGGTCTAACATCCCAGCATCGAGCTTGTTTGCGAGGGTTTGGACCAACATTGCCCGCAGGACAGCAGGGTCGGGTTCATACACGTATGCCATGGGTTCACAAATCGGGCAGCTTGCGCCAGGTTCTGCGACGAGACTGTGCGGCCCAGGCAGTAGCCGTAGCCCGCCAGCTTGCACTTTGCAGTGGTCCAAACCATAAAACAGCCTCTTTGAGACTCCCCGCCAGCGATATAAACTCGACCTCCGCTTTGAAAGATTCCAGTTCGGCGCGATCAACACCCGGAGATAACTTGACGCCAATAGCTGGATAATCTGGCAACCAATCATTTACTACAGTCAATGGGGGGCGATAATGATGCACCGAATACAGCCTGCGTCCAGCGTGGCGGCGGGCGGGATCAAAAAAGAGCGCGGTGGATCGAGGTCCACCGGTAAACGGCATGGGGCAAGTGAGTTCAGCCCTTACCAAATGAACACTGTCGTTAAGGGCAATGGCTTTCAGATTGGCCTGCGCATAAGCCAAGCGCTGCGGATCGCGGTCGACGCCAATTACTTCCGCTGCTTGAGCGAAAGCCATCGTATCCCCGCCGACGGAACAGCCCAAATCGATCACTCGCTTAAAGCCGGAAAATCGCGCCGCACGGTAATTAGATACCGCCCATGATGAAGCCTGCTCTAGGGCTGAGCGAGTAAAGTAAAGCTGCTCGGCGAATGGGAATTTTACTTTCGCCTCTGATCGCAGGATAGAAATCTCAAGCGCACGCCGCGCCAGATCATGTGGGTATTGTCTGCTGAGGGTTTGGAAGGACGCCAAGTAATCGCTCTCGCGCGGCGATAACTCTTCAGCCGACCGCAGCGCCTGCTGACCATACGGTGAAAGCAGCAAATTGATATCACTGTTCACATGCTCATTGTAGCATTACCCACGAGACATTGGGCAGGTTGACGGTTTTTGCGGCATCATGCTCATGGCCTTTGTACATGGATTTCGATGCCAGCATTCTAGAGGGGCAGTATAGTCAATCACTAGCCGTCTAATCTTATGGACCCGCATGATGCAGAACATTGATAACCAGCTAGCGTTCCCCTACGATAGGAGCCCTTCTTCACTTTGCTTCCCCAGCAGGAAAGCACGCACCAACTTACCTCCCCAAGGCGAATCAAGCAGCGCGCATTCTGGCACAATACTCTGGTGGCGTACCGCAAAATACACTCCTTGAGAGTCTTTTCAGCGCGTCTGTCACAGCGCAAATCCTGGGCGGATGTCAAATCGGGAAAAACCTACATCAGGGGGTCATAGACATCCGCCACGAAGTATTTTCCTACCCTGGATTATTCCTCGTGGACGGCTCTGCGATCCAGCCAGTATCGGTGTCAACCCCTCCTTGACTATCAGCGCAATGGCTGAACGGGCAATGAGTTTATTCCCGGCGAAATGAACAACCCCGCTTGGGAAGATTCCGAAAGGATAAGCAGCGTTTCACAGGCGCTGTCTATTCGCCCCCTCTAATGGGTTGCGGTGGCAGCTACTCTTTACGGTTTTTTCTGACGTCGGATACGTGTTATTGTTTTGCCGGCGAGTTTATCCCCCGATCTCACCCATGATCATACTCGCTGCTTGCCGGCCGACTTCAACGGCGAAATTTGTGCCGCGGTCCCAGGGATAAACCTGGCTCATGCTGGCAAAGTACAGTCCGGCTATGGGGGTGCGGATGTCGGGAATATTCTTAGAGTGGTTTATTAACGGGACGGGCTGGGCGTAGTTGGTGCGGAAAAGCCAGGTCTTGCGCACCCAATCTGGTGAGAATTTCTGATTTATCCTGCGGAAACTTGGCATGAACCGCGCCAGAAGCTCGTCTTTGGTCAGCCGGAAATATTCATGATCTGCTTCCAAGTAATCACCTACATAGACAATATGATCGCCGCCAAAGTATTGGGGAGAGAGATAGTTCGTATGCTCAACTAATGCCAAGAACGGGAAACCAGCTGATTTTGGCATGTTGTACCAATAGTAGCCCTCTTCCGAAAGCTGGTTAGTAAGTGCCAGTATCAGGACTACAGCTCCCATACTCTTTAGGTTTCGCAACCCAGCCAAGTAAGAATCGGGCAGCATCGGGGCGATTTCTGACATCAAGGCCGGTGAGACGGTCGCCAGGCAGTAGTTATAAGCTTCCACGCCCCTCGAAGTTAACAGATTAAGGGACTCGTCTTCGCCTCGCTGGATATTATCAACCGGGGACGCTAACTGAATATTCACTCCCATCTCCTGCAAGCGTGCCGCAAACTCATCGGCAAAAGCCTGGAAACCGCCCTGGTAGGTCCCAAGCCGCGTCGTGCGCGCTTTCAAGCGCGCCCACATCCATGCCATATTCACCTGTTCAGCATAGCGTTCGCCAAACTTCCCCAACATCAAAGGTTCCCACATCAATTCGTATACGCTGTCCCCTGCCCATTTGCGCATCCAACTGTCAACTGTCACCTTCTCAAGATCACGCCAGTTGTTGGTTAACCGCAGGTAAAGCCCAACTAACCCAAACCTGATCTTATCGATTCCCCAGCCTAACCCAGGGAAAAGCAGGGCGTTGAGGATCGAATCGAACGGAAAGAACCGCTCCTTGTGGTACATGACCGTGTATGGACGCGGGAAGATGACGCGCTCGCTGAGCCCTAATTCATCGATCAATCCCAATATATGCTGGTCGCTCTGAAACCAATGATGGTAGTATTTCTCAACTGACCAGGACCAATGAGGTTCTTTAAAACCAGCAGCCAGTCCACCAACGTAGCCCGCAGCTTCGTATATGGTCACCCGGTTGCCAGCGCGGGCCAGATCATATGCGGCGGCCATCCCACCGATACCTGCTCCAATAACTGCGATCTTTTTCAAGCCTCTGCCCTCAACTCATCCATACTTGCTCCCCAACTGATCCCCTCCCGGGCCAAATAATACAGCCCCAAAGCTGTGATCGGGAACCAAAGGGCGGCGTGTAGGACCAAGGTGTACGCGGCTGCGATTGGACGATAAACACTGTAAGCAGTTAATAACGCAATGCCGGGTGCGTCAAAGGTGCCAATATAACCTGGCGCCGAGGGGATCGTAGTCGCTAAATTGACAATTCCATTCATCAGCATCAACGCGAAGAAGCTTACTTCAAACGGGAATGCTTGCATCACAAGCCAGTATTTGGTAGTTTCCAACAACCAGATCACCGCAGATGTGCCAAAGACCATTAATACATCACGAGGTGAACGTAAAGCAGCTAAGCCACTTAAGAACCGATCGACCAAACCCAGCAGATTCGCCCGGTATTTCGCCGGAACCACCCAATTGATGATTAGCAAAGCTGTTTTTTCTGCGTACTGGGGGAACATCGCTGCCAGCAAGAAAAAAACCAAGGCGCCAAAGAACGCTGCTGTACCCCATAAAGCCACCGTCTGAATACTGCCCACGAAACCTGAGTCGTCGGTTAGGCTCGCCAATTCAGAGAGGTTGATAAAGATGAATGCCAGCATAACGACTCCGTCGAATACCCGCTCAACGATGATCGTTGCCAGCGATGCGGAAATCGGGACTGCCTCCCGCCGTTTAAGTACGACTGCCCGCAGCAACTCTCCAGCCCGTGCAGGAAAGATATTGTTCCCAGCATACCCGATAGCAACGACTGGAAAAAGCACTCGAGTAGATAGTTCCTTGATAGGTCTGAGCAAATAACGCCAGCGCCATGCTCTAGCCCAGACAGCCATAAAATATACCGCTACTCCTAAGAATAGCCACCAGTACTCAATTCCCGGTAAAACAGCCAGGATAGAGACCAAAGAAAGACCGCGCAAAGCAATATACATGAATACAATGCTGACGATCACACCTATCCAAAACTGCCAACGCTTCATCGCGCTCATTCTACCATCCTAAGCGGCCCTGCCTTTGTATTTCTAAACGAGACCTCAATGCTCAAATGACAAAACAGTGTAAACAGTCACGGGATTATAATACTTGCATGCGCTCCCGAACGATCATTCTGGCAACCAGCATCGCCCTTTTGTTACTGTTAACCACTGCCGTAGTGCTGTACCGCTGGAACACTCCTTGCCTCGTTCACATCTATCCAACTGAAACAGATGGCAATGTGCCCGCTGGAACCCCATTAAAGTTGGTTTTCTCGAAACCGGTTGACATCGCTTCGATACATACTCACTTATTAACCGAGCCCGCAATGGCGGGCGTGTTTGATGTCGAGGGAGATACCGTGATCTTCACCCCCGATAGTCCCTGGGAGAGCGGTGGGACCGTAACCGTCACCCTGGAGGCCGGTTTCCGGTCAGCCATTTGGCCTCGCTTGCCTACATTTCAGGAGCAAACCTGGTCTTTTCATATCAGCCGGCCACTACTGGCATACCTGTATCCTAGCGATGGGCTGGCAGAAATCTATACTGTCGATCTGCAAAACGGGGCTATCCGGCAGCTAACGGATAGCCCTGGAGGGGTAATTGATTTCAATGTCAACGCTGCTGGTACAAAGATATATTACAGCACCGATCAGGGAGGCGGTGGGACAACCATATATGAATTGGACCGCATAACATCGGAAAGCAAAGTGCTTTTGAGATGCACCCAAGCACTTTGCCGTTACCTGGAGGTTTCACCGAATGGGCGCTATTTGGCTTACGAACAGACTATGATGGGAAATCCCGGACAGACCAATACACCCCAGGTGATGCTGCTGCCGCTCGAAAAAAACGAGGGTAGTGATCAAGAGAGGAGCAACCAACCATACCCTGCTGCCGATCCGACTCATAGAACACAACAACCCCTTTGGTCTCCCACAGGTCTGCTCTCCTATTATGATCATGACCGCGCTGCATTCGTCATCGATGATATCGAAAAAGACGAGGTAGTCCAGTTTCCCAGTCAGACGGGTATCCCGGGTACCTGGCACCCTTCCGGGCAATTATATGTATTCCCAGAAATCTATTCCAATGAGCTGGCCAATTCTGAACTGAATGAGGAATTCGGCGCCATTCCCTCCAGTCGCTTACTGCAGTACAGCCTGGATGGAACCTATAAAGATTTGACAGGTGTTGATGATGTTGAAGACGCCTCACCGGCATTCTCACCCGATGGTGGTTATTTAGCGTTTGGACGCAAATATTTAGACGCCATCCACTGGACGCCAGGTCGCCAACTGTGGATCATGGAAGCGAACAATCAAGAATCCCAGGCGATCACCGGCGAACCGGAAGAGAATCATTACGATTTCGATTGGAGTCCGGATGGAAGCCTGCTGGCTTTGACACGTTTTAACAAAAGTCAGCTCACCACCCCGCCCGAGGTCTGGTTAATCAATATTGATGGGACGTACAGGAATCAGATTGTATCCGGTGGCTACGCTCCGCTTTGGGTACCATAACCGCATAATTAGATCTTACCTTCACGCCTCAAGTTCTACATGTGCTTCGTAATAAGCTATTTCCATCCCAAAGTAGCTAATCCGGGCTTAACTTCACTGTTCCTACCTTGTGGTAAACTTCAATCTTGCAAATTGGCATTTGACTAGAAAATGGAGTAAAATGCACTCACGGGTTGCTGCATGCAGCCCGCTACCAGACGGAAGGGAGTTATGAGTGATAAAGATAACCCTCAAGATGTGATAGAGGCCTACCGGAAACGACAGCATCTGTCGCAGCGAGCGCCATGGTTAATTGCTGCCGCTGCTGTATTACTCGTGATAGGCGCCGGTTTTATCATCTTTTGGCTGCTGGGCTCTGGAACGCCATCGTTTTCACTATTCGCAACAGATACTCCAACACCGACCGCCACGGCAACAAGTACAGCGACCCCTACAAATACCTCAACGCCAACCGAGACTCCGACAATCACGATTACACCTACTGAGACTACCACACCCACGCCTGAAGGACCATTCGTCTATGAAGTCGTTGAGGGCGACAACCTCTTCGCAATATCCCAAAGATTCGAAGTCGATTTATTTGTCCTGATCGCCATCAATAATTTAGATCCCAACAATCCAATCATAGATATCGGAGACCAGCTGACGATACCCGGACCAGATACGGAACTGCCTACCGCGACGCCGCTGCCAGCGAATATCCGGCGCGGAACAATCATCGAGTACTATGTCTTATCTGGTGACACCATCGCGATTATTGCGGAGCGCTTTTACAGCACCGAGGACGCAATAATTGAGGAAAATGTTCTTGAGAATCCCAACGATATCCGAATCGGGCAGCTGTTGCTGATACCGGTGAACCTGGTGACACCCATCCCCACCAACACCCCTCAATTAGACACCCCGACACCGACAGCTACCCCCTAGAGACTTTTTCAGACACCACCGAGCGAGAGCTTCCGTCACACATGGAAGCTCTTTTGTTTCTCAATGCCAGCATTGACAGGTAAACCAACCTCATTATAATGAAAACCGTTTTCATTAAGGGCTGAAAAACTATGCTTTACTGGAAGACAATTTGCAGTGCACTAATCGGAGCGATAATTCTTTTAACAGGGTGCTCACCTGCTGGGAGCGATACCAGAGATTCCAGGGAAGCTCTACAAATCGTGGCAACCACGTCTATCGTGGCCGATATTGTCACCCAAGTGGCGGACGAGCAGGTCAATATCACAACTCTTCTGCCTCCGAACAGCGATCCGCATGCATACCAACCAACACCTCAAGATATCGTAACGATATCAAAAGCCGATGTGATATTTGCGAACGGTGCGGGATTGGAGGTATTTCTAGAGCCAATCATTGAGAATGCGGATACCGAAGAGAAAACCGTGTACCTTTCTGATAATCTCAACCTGCTCGCCACGGATAAGCATACCGACTCAGGTGAGGCTATGGATCAGGTTATCGACGATGTCCGGGACCCACATGTATGGATGAATCCGAACAATGTTATCGCTTGGGTGAACGTCATCCAGGAGACCCTTAGTGAATTCGACCCGCCGCACGCTGCAGAATACAAGCACAATGCACAGAGCTATATCGCTAAATTGAGTGAGCTTGATGTTTGGATTACCACACAAGTTGCTGATATCCCAGCTCAGCAGCGGACACTTATCATGGATCACCTCGTTTTTGGCTACTTCGCTGAAGAATATGGGTTCCAACAAGCTGGTGCGGTGATCCCGGGATTCAGTACGATAGCAGAACCCTCTGCCCAACAGATTGCCGAGATCATCGATACGATCGAAAAGTTGAGTGTAAATGTGATCTTTGTAAGCGATACCGCCCCCTCTGGAATCGCGGAGCGGGTTGCTGAGGATACTGGCAGCCAGCTCGTTTATCTGCACACTGGCTCACTCACCGAACCCGGAGGGTACGCAAGCAACTACATCGACTATATGCGCTACAACGTCAATGCAATTGTAGGAGCCTTGCAGTGACACACATACCCACTACAGCCTTCGTATAAGGGAAGTGAACTGCCCGACGATGAGAAAATCACAATATTCAGGAAAATATGTCGCTATTAGATGAAATCCGCCAGACAAACTATTTGATTTGGCATCACCACATCCACCAGGTAGGCGCACCAATTCTGCAGGCGCAAAGCGTTTGCGTTGAGTTTGACGCGGGGGTCGCTTTAGAAGATGTCAGCTTCGAATTAATTACCGGTGAACGGCTGGCTGTGGTTGGCCCGAATGGGGCCGGTAAAAGCACCCTTTTCAAGGTGATCGCTGGTGTCCTCACCCCGACTCAGGGACAAATACATATCTACGGGCATGAGCCGGGAGGACATATCTGCATTGCCTACGTACCGCAGCGCAACCAGGTCGACTGGAGTTTTCCTGTCAATGTGGCGGATGTGGTAATGATGGGTCGGATTGGAAAGCTTGGCCTTTTCCGACAGCCAAAAGCGGGTGATTGGGATATCGTTCGAGAATCCTTAGAAGTAGTAGGACTCGACGATTTAGAAAAGCGGCAGGTTGGCGAGCTGTCTGGCGGCCAACAGCAGCGCATGTTCATCGCCCGCGCCTTAGCCCAAGAAGCCGAGTTGATGCTAATGGATGAGCCCTTGGCAGGGTTGGATATCCAGTCCCAAGAAGATATCCTCCAAATCCTCGAGCAGCTGCATCAGCGCGAAGTAACAATGCTGGTGGCACTGCACGACCTGAAAATCGCTCGCGAGCGATTTGATCGAGTGATGTTGTTGAATCAACGGCTGTTGGGATTGGGTACACCGCAGGAAGTATTTCAACCCGACATCTTGCTTCAGGCCTATGGGGGGCACATGCATGTCATTGATGCAGACCTGGGCATCATCGCCTATGATGACTCATGCTGTGATGAGGGGGATGGCAGCTAATGCTCGAAGTGATCTTTGAACCGCTCCAGTATCCATTTATGGTGCGGGGCATCATTGCGGCAGTGATTGTGGGGAGCGTCTGCGCTGTCGTCGGAACATATGTTGTATTAAGGGGAATGGCTTTTTTTGGCGATGCTCTCGCCCACGCTATCCTGCCTGGAATCGCCATCGGCTTCTTGGTGAGCGGCGGTACAAGACAATCCCTTTTCTGGTGGGCGGCGGTCACGTCAGTAATCAGCGCAGTTGCCATTGATTCCATCCGCCGCAGCACGAAAATCAAACAAGACACAGCAATTGGGATCATCTTTGCCGGGATGTTTGCGCTGGGCGTAGCACTCATCTCGACTGTCAGAAGCTACACGGTGGATTTAGCCCATTTCCTGTTTGGGGATGTGCTTGGGGTAAGCAATACAGATCTCCTGCTGAGTTCCATATTTGCCGTTCTGATTTTCCTGACAATCATTGCCTTTTATAAGGAATTCCTGGTGCTATCATTCGATCCATTGCTGGCGACAACCCTGCGCCTGCCAGCCAGGTTGTTGGATCTTCTATTAGTGATTTTGATTGCTCTAGCTATTGTTGTCTCATTACAAACCGTTGGAGTTGCATTGATGGTCGCAATGTTGGTGACTCCTGCGGCAACCGCATATTTATTTACCCGCCGGCTGCTGGTAATGATGGGGGTGGCAGCCATTATCGCAGCTATTTCGGGCGTGCTCGGTCTGTATCTGTCCTTTTATTTCGGCATCGCCTCAGGCGCAGCAATCGTATTAACCTGCACGATTATTTTTGCGTTTGCCTGGATGTACCAAACTTTCCAACAGCGCCGGCGCAAATTGGCATGACCGCGCAATCAGGCCGTTCGACGGATTCATTTATTACCGATAACCTAGCTCAACAATGGCTCACCCGTTTAAAAGACAATGGCTATCGGCTTACAACGCCGCGCAGTGTAGTGGTAAAAACCATTGCAAGCAGCGATCATGTGCTCAATCCATTTGAGGTGTTTGAACTCGCCCGTAACGATTACCCCAGCTTAGGGCTAGTGACTGTGTATCGAACCTTAGAAAAACTGGAAGAACTCAACTTGATCCAGCGTGTTCACCAGCCATCTGGTTGCCAATCATTCGTCGTCGCCCATCCTGGTCACCAGCATATTTTGATCTGCGAAAATTGCGGCCGGGTTGATTTTTTCCGCGAAGATCCGGAAGGCATCAATATACTGATGAAGGAAGTTGGTGGTGATAGTGGTTTCGAAATCACCAATCACTGGCTGCAGTTCTTCGGTATCTGTAATGATTGTCAAGGTCCTTAGACGGGTCACCCTACCTATTTCAATCCCCGGCTGGCGTCTTCAATCCGTTGAATGATTTCGGCAGCCTCCAGATCATCTGCGATGTGGACGGTGCCATCTTTATCCACGTGCGTTGGGATAAACTCATGACCAGCATACTCGGCTCCATTGAAATGAACCAGCAAGATTACCCCTTGCTGGTGATCGCGTGGCCACTGATCGAAAACGAAGTTTCCTAACCCGTAAAACACAGGCACATCATCGATGACCTGCTCCCCTTGGACAACATGAGTGTGATTGCCAACAACCAGGTCTGCCCCTGCTTCGACAAGTTGGTGAGCTAGTTCGCGCTGCAAATAAGTCGGCCAAGGCACATCTTCGGGACCCCAATGAGGCATCGCAATAACCACATCCGATATTTGACGGGCAGCTGCGATGGCAACCCGGAGATTCTCCTCATTCAGTACGGCGATACCGGGCTTGTCATCACCCGCGAAAGACATGGGTTCAATCTGGCCTAGGGAGACAATACCGAACCGTACTCCGTTGAGCTCGACTACAACCGGACGCATTGCTTCCGAATGGTTTCCCCCGGCGCCAACGGGTATTATTCCGACGCGTTCAAGATTGGCGATCGTATCGAAGAAAGCGCGATCGCCGCAGTTCGTTAAACCACAGTTCTTGATGTGATTGGTCGCCACACTCATCACATCAAAACCCGCCCGATCTAAGGCGTCGGCATTCTCAGAACACCCTACCAGCACATAGGTTGGTACGCAGCCTGTGTGAGGCGGGTAATCGCTTATCGTAGCGTTTAAAGTACCCACTGCAAGATCAGCCCCGGTTAAGATCTCCCGTACCTCATCATACAAGTAATGCGAGTCGCCACGCTCATCGATCGCCGCCTGGACGCAGCGTGCCGGGACGATCACACCGGTAAATAACAATGTGGTCTGGCTGACTTGGGTAGCGGTTGGGATGGTCACTGTCTGACTCGCAGTAGGCTCGGGCTCGGCGGTTGCTGTTGGCAAACCGACAACATTTGTGGGGACTGTGGTGGTTGGAATCGCTGTAGTGCTTGAACTTACCCGGGTGCCATTGGGAACACCGGTGGGAAGTAGGGCGAGATCAGTTTTCTGCTGTGTTGGTTGGCAGGCAGAGACAAACACTACAATCAAAAAGCAGCCCGGGAGTATCCGCATTAAGATCTGCCAAATGCGCCATGATTTATCTTTTCGTGCAAACAAATTTTGCATCCAAGCCCGCTATAGTTATTGAATCCGTGATGAAAGAGTGAGGGCGGAATGGATCTCGGCCGCAACTTCCCGAACAGCTTCTCGATCAAGAGCATCGCGCAGAGCATCATGCGAACCTGACCCTCCAATCTGCCCCAGTGCCCAAGCGGCATGTGATCGAACCAGGGGCTCCGGATCAAGTTTGATGATCCGCTGCAGCACACCGCTGGCGCTTTCAGCTCGCGCGTTTCCCAATGCAACAGCCACGTTACGCAGGTATCCACGCCGTTTAGCCCTTTTGATCGGGCTGCCGCGAAATTTCTCGTTGAACGCGGCCGACGATAAGTCCATTTCTGCAAGCAAATTTGGTTTTGGAACTCCATGGCGCGGTGCAAATAAAGAAACCCCCGATCGCGATGCAAATCTCTCATTCCATGGGCAAACCTGCTGGCATACATCACAGCCAAAGATCCAGTTATCCATTAATGGCCTTAGTTCTAACGGGATTGCGTTTTTCAACTCAATCGTCAGATAAGAAATACATCGCCGCGCATCCAGTACCCGCTCCAGAAGAATACACCCAGTCGGACAAGCATCAATACAACGCCGGCACCTCCCACAATAATCCTTGTTAAATGGTTCGTCAGGTTCTAAATCAAGATCCAAAAATATTTCCGCCAGAAAGAAGTACGAGCCCAACTTGGGGTGAATTAGACAGGTATTCTTTCCCACCCAACCCAAACCAGCCCGCTGGGCTAGATCGCGCTCTAAGATTGGTCCAGTGTCCGTATACCATCGGCATGTTGTCCCCGGTGGCGTGTTTGCGACAATAAATTGAGCAAGTTCCTTTAGCTGCTTCAGGAGGATATCATGGTAATCTAGCCCCCAGGCATAGGAAGCTACCCGACCGGATAGTTTCTCAGCGGGAGTGCTTGGATCCTTTTTCGTCTTCGGAACCAGATAGGGTGCCCCTAAAGCTAAAATCGAGCGGCAGCCCGGTAAGATCTCGCGCTGGTTTGCCCGTCGGATGAGGGCGCGATTTGTTGCCAAGTACGCCATCTCGCCATAGTATCCTTGTTCGATCCAAAGTTGATATGTCGAGAGATGCTCGGGTGGCTCAGGCGCGGCAACGCCAACCAGCGGGAAACCCAACTGGTTAGCTTTGGTAATTATTGTTTCCTTGATGGACATTGATGTTGGGATTTATGCAGCCCAGCCCGAGGCGATCTCAGATACGAAATGTGCTGCTATTGGCAGTTTAGTTCGAAATTAACCTTTGCGGATGACTTTTCCTCCGGGGCGGTTATCAGGAACTGTGCCCATCCTGATAGATCGTTTGTGAATTCAAGGGCATAATTCACCTCATGTGTCCCACTGGCTAACTGAACCGTCGTAGCGGCAGGCAGCGTAATATCAAAACCCGTATCCGCATTTAGCCGGTAGGTGACGGAGGTTGCTTCACTTAGTGTGAACTTGGCAGAGAAATTAAACGTATGGGGGCAGGTTGTCTCCACCTGACCGTCGTCAACACTGAGTGTCACATTGGACACGATACTCTGCTCACCTGCAGTCGCAGTAGGGGCAGGTGTACCGGTACCAGGGGTTGCAGTAGCTACACTCTGGGTTCCCGTGGTTACGACATTTATCATGACATAGAATGCACCATCCGCATTTGGACCTAGCCCAAAATTCTTGTCAGCAGCGTTGCGCAACATCCAATAACCCGTATACGTGCCCGGCTCTGCGGGAGCAACGAGATCAACCGTTATGTCAACCGTTCCCCCTGCGAGGGTGTTACCGACCAATGGAACAGCAGCCGCGCCCCCCATCTGTGAGCCACTGACGAAGACCAGGTCATAATCTGTTGTCCACGTCGCTGTGCCGATGTTCTGCAAACGCCAAGTTTTCTTGAACGTATCTCCAGGCGCATAATTAGCACCGTCCGGTACGGTCACATCAAAGATAAATGCAGCCATATCAATTCCACCACTCACAGGGCTCAGTGGGGGTGTTTGTGTGGGCGTGCCAGGGACAGGGGTTTCACTCGCTTCTGCTTGGGTTTTCGTTGGCAAGGCTTTGGTGGGAGTGGAAGTAATCCCTGCCATCTCCGTCATGCGAGCTTCCGCAGTTTGGGCAGCGGCAGTATAGACAGCTTCTGGATTTAATGGCGTAGCGGTCGCATCCTCTGCCGCCTGTGAACGGCATGCGGACAGCATCAGCAAGAGCACCGCCATAGACAAAACTAATATCGAATGTTTTTTTAGCATCTTGCCTCCAGGATTACAGCCCAAAGTATACACGCTTGCTGTTTCTCGTACATGTGCAAGTAGATATGTTCATCGCAGCTTAATCTTACCAAAATTACAGCTGCTCATTCGCTCAGAGAGATACATAAACCGGTCAAATATCTCTTCTTCCAGCTGAAGTAGAGCTAATCGAGCTCACTGCTCGATACGCAGGGAATTCCAAATCGCCCAATCATCTTCAAAGGGTCCATCAGCATTCAATCGCAATATGAACTGAACCGATGTACCTTTGAGATCAGATAAGTTTAGATCAACATCAATGAAGCGACCATCACATGTCTTTCCCCATTCCCGCAGCAGTTTGGTTTCAGTCCCCGATTTTGAGTATATTTGGAATTTCACTCTCCCATTCCCACAAGTATCGCCAGGGTTCAATACAAAACCCAATTTACCTTTCAGGCGATCACCGCTCTGCACCAAATAAGCCGGGTATGTACCAAGCACGAATCCATCAGGCTGGTGTTTCGGAAATGTGAGCAGTACTTTCCCGGAGGTTGCCCCGGTTTCCAACTTCACGGCGTCCTTGATTTTCGCCGCACCATTTGGGTCATTATCATCCCCGTTGAACAGCAGGGCGGTACCGGTCTCACCGCCAGCTCCGCTGACCCACTCAGCATTCTTTGCCTGGCTGAGGAAATCATAGAGCAAACCGGTTTTGGTCTTCACTTTTATCTGCACCCAGAACGGTTTTGAACCATCCCCCAAACCGAACAATTTTCCGTCCGCATCACGCAATTTATATTCGCCGCGAAAAGTACCTGGGTCAATCGGCGATATGAGTTGTACGGAAACATCCACTTCCTCACCCGGAGCAACACTCGCGGATAAAGGCACGTAGTCTGGTGCTCCCATCTTGTCCCCGCCCACGAAAGCCAGCCCATAAAGTGTTGTCCAAATGCACGTTCCCTCGTTCTTAATTCGCCATACTTTTGTATACTCGGTGTTAGGTGGGAACTCGCTGTTGTCGGGAAATGTCGTATCCTTAACAAACTGAACTAAGTTGCATGGTCGGGGCGTAGCAGTTGCAGTCGGAGTGACGCCAGGCGGCAGTGTTGAGGTCGCGACTGCAGTCGGGGAAAGCGTCCCGAGACCTGGTTCTGTTGTTGAGGGAATTGCTGTCGCGAGCGGGTTGTTTACCTGGGTCATCTGGGCAGCGACGGTCTGAGCCGCGGCTGTGTACAGCGCGTTGGCACCAGTCTCTGTCGGTTGGCTGAACCCGGGCATATTACATGCCAGCTGGGCAGCTATAAGTAAGAAGATAGTTGCCCACAATCGATAATGATTCTTGCGCATTAACAGAATCCTTAAATACGGAGCGTGGAAATGGTGTCTCCCAGTAGGAGATATCCGCAAATTCGATTACGGGATCGTGAACTCAACGCTTTTATCTACGCAGGTTCCGGCTAATCCATCCTCCGTGCAAAGTTTGACGAAAGCTTTGGCGGTGTGCCCAGTATTCCCAGGACCAATGGCACCACCGATATACAGGGTTTGACCTACTGCCAAAGTGTCTCCTCCTGGCGGGCATTCCCCCGAAGACCCCATAAAGGGCGCATCGCTGGAAGTAGCCCCGTATAAAGTGGTGCTGGCAGTTAAATCATCGATCTTCAAGTTCAATGATTCGAACACCTGATTGCCCACATTAATTACCTGGAAAATTGCGGTCGGGTTGCTGCTGCAATTGTGTACCGTGGAATACGACAATGTGAATCCTGTGTTGGGTGTCGCAGTAAAGGTTGCCGTTGGCGGCATTGGTGGTGGAGTAATAACCGGTAAAGTGCTTGTATCGCCATTGACCGAGGTTGTCTCTGCCCAAACCCAGCAATAACTTCCAGCCCTGCGTGTATTTTCGATGTACCACCATGTGCCATCGGCATGGCGTCCGTGAACTTTTGCAGTCTGCCCAACCAGCAAAACACCCACCGGTGGGTCATACAGCTTGCTTGGACCAGTACGGCAGTTTGTATCTACACTCGCACTGATGACCGGAACTGCAAGTGTTGCGGTAGCCACAGGGATGTCTGTTACAACCGGTGCCGGTGTGTCCGTCGGGGCTTGTGTAGCAGGTGGGAGGGTGTCGCTAGGTATAACCACGAGTTCACCCTGCGCCTGGGTGAGGAGCAACCGCGCCGCGACGGTTTCAGCGACTTCTGTGGACAATTTATCCTGATCCACCTCCGTCGCTGGCGGAGGCGAGCTCCCCGGCATATTACATCCAACGGTCGGGACAAGAATTATCAACATCAGTAAAGCCACCCCAAATGGCAATTTCCATTGACGAGAGATCATGATGCGCCTCACATTCATCGTGCATATGACGATATTTGGTTGCTGTTTGTTCCATGTAAAACTACATTGCTTGTTAACCAGTGTACATTGAGTTGCACAAAATTTCAACTATCCACCGCGCGCTGCAGATGATTTAAATCAATAACCATCTCCAGAGGGAACCCTGGAGGCCAGTTTACTGGGAAAATCGGTTGAGTATGGTTGGCTACGGTAGGGCTCAACTTTGGAAAGCAGCCAGAGGGATGGGTTCACCGCTGAGCAATTGATCGTGGAGAGTACCCTGCATGGACCAAGGTCCAGTCCAAGTAATCTGGACATCCTTTTTCTTGCCGTGCAAATCTTCGTTCGTTTCTACAAAGACAAGTTTATTTGTCGGTGTGCGCCCTTTCCAGCGCCCTCGTACGCGTTCTTCAAACAGTACTTTAACAGTCTGCCCCATAAGCTGGGCGTTGATTTCGCCGGCGATATTTTCTTGCAGCTCTTCCAACAATCGGAAACGGCGCCACTTTTCAACATCGGGCACATCATCATCCAGACGACGCTCAGACACTGTACCCGGTCGCGGTGAGTAGCGCGCCAGGTGGGCTACATCTAACCTCAGCTCTACCAGCAGATCATACGTCGTTTGAAATTCGGTGGAACTCTCACCCGGGAAACCGACGATGATATCGGTCGCAATTGAACCTGTGGGGAGATAATCCCGGATCTTAGCGACCAATCTGCGGTAATCTGCTGCGGTGTAACGGCGCTTCATATCCGCCAATACTTTGTCATCCCCTGCTTGGACAGGCACTTCGATATGCGGCATCACTTTGGGTAGATCCGCCACCGCAGTCAGCAGCTCATCGGTCATCCAATTCGGATGGGAAGTCAAGAACCGGATCCGCTCCAGGCCCTCAATCTCATGAACTGTCCGCAGCAGCCCGGCCAAGTTTGGAGCTTCCGGTATATCCTTGCCATATCGATCGACTATTTGCCCCAGCAAAGTAATTTCCTTTACCCCCTGTTCAGCGAGCGACCGTGCCTCAGCCAGGATATCGCCAACTGGACGACTTCGCTCAACACCTCGCTTGTATGGGATGATACAAAACGTGCAGGCGTGGGAGCATCCCAGGACAACAGGCACATGGGTGGCAACCAACCGGCCGCGTTCATTGTCTGGTAAGACCAGCTCACCATCCATCACTGCGAAGCGTTTCTGGGTTTCGGACTCTACCAGCAAACGGGAATCATTTTGGGATAGGTGCGCAACTAATGGGCCTGGGTCAGAGGGGGGAGAAAACACATCTACATAGGGAAATCTTTCTTGTAAATGGTCATAACCACGGACACCAACCAAGCAGCCCATCAGGTTAATCACCAAATTGGGCTTCTTGGCCTTTAGTGGACGTAATGAAGAGAGGCGTCCAACTGCCTTATCCTCGGCGCTCTGCCGTACGACACAAGTGTTTAATACAATCACATCCGCTTCATCCGCGCGGCGTGTTGCCAGATAACCAAGCTGCTCAAGGGCCGATGCCACACGCTGGGAGTCGGCCACATTCATTTGACAACCCTCTGTCCAAATATGATATTTCATGTCCACAATTATACCTGGCTACCAGTTCATCGGTCAAACCTTCGGTTTGACTACGCATATGGCATGTGGTATTATCCCCAACAATTCAATAACGGATATGCAGTTCTTATCTAGAGAGGTGGAGGGACCGGCCCTGTGAAACCTCGGCAACCAAGTGCGGTATCAACACCCGCTAAGGTGCCAACTCCGTCAGACCCCGGTGGGTTCTGGAAGATGAGAAGTTATTTCAGCCTAACTCCTCAGCCAATCATCCCCGGTTGAGGTTTTTTTTATTCAACCTCACCACCGTCCTAGATTGAACGCATCCCAACCACACCTCCAGATTAGAGAGGAGAAATAACGATATGGCTACCCGCAGACCAACCCGCACCGTGCACGCCGGGGAAGAAAAACGCAAACCTTACGGGTCATTGACCACCCCAATAGTCCAATCCTCGACGTTTACATTTGCGAACACTGCCGAGATCCTTGATTTCATGCAGGCGAAAGAAAACGAAATGCCCCGCCCGCGCTATGAATATGGGCGGTACAGCAATCCCACCCAAACTGCCGTCGAATTAAAATTGGCGGCTTTGGAAAGTGCCGAGCAAGCTCTGCTGTTCTCAAGCGGTATGGCTGCCATCACTACGGTGTTCCTAGCACGCTTATCAAAGGAAGATCATTTGATTATGGCCAGCGACTGCTATCACCGTACCCGTGAGTTTGCTGCGATGTTCCTTGATCGCTGGGGTATTGAAACTAGCCTACTGCAGATCGACAATCTCGAACAACTTGAATCGCTGGTCAAACCAAATACGCGCATGCTCTTTGCCGAGACGCCCACCAATCCATATCTACGAGTGATGGACCTCGAGCGTCTGGTTGAAATAACCAGTGCAAATAAAATCACCACGGTGGTAGACAGCACGTTTGCCACGCCCATAAACCTACTCCCGCTTGACCTGGGGATAGATTTTGTAATCCACAGCGCATCTAAATATCTCGGCGGGCATAACGATTTGCTGGCTGGGGTTGTTGCCGGCTCCCACATACAGCTCGCTCAAATCGAGCAAGCGCGCGGGGTTTTGGGGAGCATCAGCAACCCAAACGATGCCTATCTGCTGCTGCGCGGTTTAAAAACACTTGACCTACGCGTTAAACAGCAAAACGAAAGCGGTTTGAAAGTTGCCCAATTTCTAGAAACGCACCCCACCGTCAAGCGCGTGTATTACCCCGGTTTATCCAGTCACCCTGATCACGAGACCGCCAAGAAGTTGATGAGCGGATTCGGCGGCGTGGTCAGCTTTGAAATAGACGGTGATTTTGAGTTCACCGGGCGATTTATCGATCGGCTACAGATCCCATACATCGGTCCGACGTTAGGAGGTGTTGAGAGCGTTGCCCAGCAGCCCGCAGCCTTATTCTCTCTGCACCGGGCGGAGCGACAGGCAGCCGGTCTGCAGGATAACCTGGTGCGCTATGCGGTTGGCATTGAAGATCCTGCCGACCTGATTGAAGACTTGAAATCTGCCCTGGAGGACCTCGAATAATCAGCCAGCAGTGGTCCTGCTGATCGTCAACATATGTAAATATGTGGAGATAATAATGCTCGTTCATAAATTTGGTGGTACATCGGTCGGTAGTGCTGAACGTTTCGCGAATGCGGCAAATATCCTGCTAAACAATCAGTTTATTCAGGAAACTCAAAACCTAGCCTCCCCAAATACACCTGGCAAGCAGCTGGTTGTTATTTCAGCAATGAGTGGTGTCACAGATGAACTGATTGCTGGAGCTCGGGTTGCTGCTGAAGGCAGAGACCAGGCATTCCGGGAGATCAAGGCAGAAGTACTGCGCAGGCATCTTGAAGTTGTTGAAACGCTGCTCTCACAACGCGCAGAACGTGTGGAAATCGCCGGGTTGATCGAAGACCGCCTGCACGAACTTGAGCGTCTCTACCGCAGCATAGCCGTCCTGGGAGAAGTCACGATGCGAGGTTATGACGCGGTAAGTTCGTTTGGCGAGAACTTATCGGCAAGTATCCTGGCGGCTGTACTGCGCGAGAATGGACAGCGGGCCCAGGCGGTTAGTGCCACCGAACTGATCGTAACCGACGATCAATTTGGCAGCGCCAGACCTCTAATGAGCGCGACGCGCGCGAAATTGCACCAGCGGCTTGAACCATTGCTGGAATCGGGGATCATACCCGTGATTACCGGCTATATCGGTGCAACCGAAAATGGGGTCACGACAACCTTAGGTCGGGGAGGCAGCGACTACTCAGCTGCCATTCTGGCTGCTGGCCTAGACGCATCTGAAGTGTGGATCTGGAGTGATGTAAATGGGATTCTGACAGCCGACCCGAACCTGGTACCGCGAGCGCATACCTTAAGTGAGCTCTCGTATGACGAAGCAGCAAATTTAGCTTACTATGGTGCCGATGTGCTGCACCCAAAAACGATCCGACCTGTGGTTGCCAGTGAGATACCGTTGCGTCTGCGCAACAGCTTCAACCCAGAACACCCTGGTACATTGATTGTGAAAAATCCCAACCCAGGAAGAACGCTGCTCCCAGCGATCATTTCTACAACCGGGTTGACCATGATCGCGGTTGGCAGTCAAGACGACAGCTGGACCCCGGATGCGGCTGCCAGAGCGCTGCGTAAGTTGTGTGCTGCCGGTCTGGATGTCCCCATGTTCTCACAATCATTTTCTGAGCACAGTCTCAACCTTGTCGTCCGCCAGCAAGACCTTAACCACTGCTTAAAGCTGCTATGCGAAGAATTTGGGAACAGCATCTCGCCCACTTGTACCGGGGAAGATGATCAAAATAGCCCTCAAACCCGTCCAGAGGGTAACGGCTATAACCTGGGTACGCGCGAAAAAGTCGCCACCGTTTCAGTGGTTGGTGTACCGGATTGGAATGAAACCGGGATCGTAGCCCATGCTTTTGCCTCTCTGGGCAACCACGGCGCCCGCGTGATTGCCGTTGCTCAAGCAGCAAGCGAATATAACGTCTCGTTCTGCATTCCGGAAGACCAGGTCAACGAAATCGTGCCCGCTTTACACCGGGATCTAGGCTTGGACGAAGTAGAGTTCGAGGATCACTCTCACACAAGCGATTAAGAAACGCTAACATATAGATATGGGGTGGGTGATAAAATACGCCCCATGGTCAAAAGAAACAGGACAGCAGCACTCCTGATTGCCGTCATCCTAATAATCATCTCGCTGCTGGTGTACCGGCTGCCCGCCATCCAGCAGCGAGCAGCTTGGCGTTTGGATTTTGCACTGGCGTACGTGCGCGGCATCATCAATCCGGTCAGCGGTGTGCCCACCGCTCTACCGCCGCCGGCTATCGGTGTCACACCCAACCCCACCGAAGATCCAACACCCACTCCCAACTTAGCGGGAGCGATTGAACCCACGCCCGGACGCACCGAGACGCCGCGCCCTTCGCAAACCCCGCTCCCACAATTGGTCTCTCTCACTCCCCCGACCTGGGAAAAGCAAGATATCAATAATTGCGGCCCGGCAAGTATGGCGATGTATTTAAGGTACTACGGCTGGGAGGGCGACCAATTCGATCTCGCCGAATTGCTTAAACCCCAGCGGCAAGACCGCAACGTAAATGTGGAGGAACTGGCCTATTATGTCCGCACACGCGCCGGGTGGTTGAATGTCGAGTATCGCGTTGGCGGTGATATAGAACTCCTCAAACAATTGCTCGCGGCGGGGATACCGGTCATGATTGAAGAGAGCTTTTACTTTGAGGATCCGTATTGGCCAAACGATGACTTGTGGGCAGCGCATTACAACTTGTTAACCGGTTATGACGAAGCGAGCCAAACCTTTACCGGACAAGACAGCTTTCATGGCGCAGATCGACAAATTCCTTACGACACGCTGGAAGAGTACTGGCACAGCTTCAACAATGTCTATGTTCTGGTTTACCCCGCCGAGAAAGAAGCCGCGGTAATAGATATCCTCGGCGAGAATTGGGACGTTGAAACCAACCGCCAGCTCGCCCTGGGTAAATATCAAACCCAAGTTCAATCAAACCCTGAAGACTCCTTCGCTTGGTTCAATTTGGGCACAAACCTGGTGTATTTCGACCGCTACCAGGAAGCTGTACAAGCCTATGACCGCGCGCGCGAACTGGGTCTACCACAGCGCATGCTGCGCTACCAATTTGGTCCTTTCTTGGCATACTTTCACACCCGCCGCATCGATGATTTGATGGCACTCACTGAGTACGCGCTCCAAATTACACCAAATGCAGAAGAGGCCATGCTGTGGCAGGGGTGGGGATATTTCCGCGCCGGTGATACCAACTCCGGCAGTAACAAGCTTTCAGGCGGCTTTAGCCGAGAACCCCAATTATCAAGACGCCCAATACGCACTCGACTTTGTACGGTAGAGCCGCTAGTCAGGTATGCTGGGGTAGGCATTGAGACAAACGATAAGGCGGACGAATAACCGATTATACTCAAATCATTATCAGTAATTAATTGGGGAATCTATAAGCAATATCACTCATCTGCGAATAGGCTGATGCACTATTAAGAATGAAATTCCTGCGCTGAAAGTACAAACGATAATTAACCGATCATACTCAAATCATTATCAGTAATTAATTGGGGAATCAATAAACAATTTTACTCACAGCGAATAGCGCTTCTATTCACTATTAATGAGATGAACTTCCTGCCGCTGTTAAACAAAAGCTAGCGGTGTTATCGAAAGTGTAAAATCCACACATAATTATTCAATGTTATGATGAGATCGAATTTCAAGAATCTTCAGGTGCCCGCGCATGTCTGTTAACTATTCACAGGATTCAGCTAAAGACGAAATTGTTGCCCATACTTTTGATAGAGTCATGGATACTGCCCTTGAGCTAATTAAGCATAGTGAAGGAGAATACTATTTGCAGGTTTCTGGAATAAGTATGCTGCCGTTAGTACGAGCTGGAGATTATGTTCGTATAAAGAAGATAAGTGGAGATCTTCATCGGGGCGATATCGTTGTATTCCAGAAGTCAAACGGACTGATAACCCATCGGGTCATACGTATTTCGAAGACGTACGGTAATGGCATGACCTTGCTAACCAAGGGCGACAATAGTATTGTGCCAGACCCACCCATCATATCTAACGTGATCATCGGGAAAGTCATTGCGATCAGGCGCAATAACCGTGAAATGAGGTTGGACAACAGCTTATGGCAATTTACAAACCACCTGATTGGATCGTTGATGGCGGTAGTTGTGAAGCTTTATTCAGCGGTTTTCGATACGAGAAAGGTGAAAACTGGTGAGAAGCTTGGTTTTTTCAACCGATTAGTCCGACGCGGTATGATGACGATATCTTCATTGGTGATTAAACTTCTCCAAGTTATTATCGGCAGATGGAAGACATATAATGCCACATGAAGGAAAGCTGGATTGACCCGACCCGAATACCAGCTCCTCTATATCGCCACCCGGCAGGATTTCCAAGAGGGGCACAAAACTGCAATACGGGACATAGTCCGATCTAACCAATTGGATTGGGGATTGGTATATGAGACCGCCGCCCAACACGGTGTAGCCCCGCTAGTTTTCGCCAATGTGATATCCAAAGACGGAGAGGATTTGAACATCCCCGAGGCTATCACCCACAAATTCGAGCTAAACACCTACTCCCAGGTAATCGAAAAAAAGAAGTCCGCTCAGCGGCTGAAAGAGGCTTTAGCTTTTTTTTCCGAACGGTCAATTGACGTGATGCTGGTAAAAGGCACCGCCTTGGAACAGCTGGTATACGACCAACCCTGGTTCACTACTGCCCAAGATATCGACTTGATCCTGAGACGCAGGCTGGAAGAAATCTCCCCAGAAGAACTCCACGACATACAGCACACAATGCATAACTCGGGTATCGAGTACGATTTTTTCAGCCACCATGATCTCAATATCAATGGGGCTTTGCCGGTTAATTTTGACCTCATTTGGGACGATGCCCACCCAGCTACACTGTACGAGCAGCAAGTCTACCTTATGGCTCCGGAGGATCTGCTGATTTCGGTATGCATTAACAGCTGCAGGAAGAGATTCTTCCGCTTGAAGTCACTATGCGATATCGCCGAGACAGTACGGAAATTTTCAAATCTGGATTGGGGGCGATTGGCAGAAAAAGCAGGATTATACGACTGCAGCCCCATCATTTACACGGCCCTGCAGGTCACGGATCAAACTGTAGGCTGTCCGGTTCCAGATGGAGCGATGAACATGCTGAAGGTTAATCGCATAAGGAAACGGCTGATTGATCGAATGATCAGAGTGCTTGCAGAGAACGCTGCGTTAGCCTCGTATCCGTTCAGCGGAGTAACGTTGGCTGGGCGCCAGCTCAATATAGCCATTATCCTGCCGTATTTGAACTATCGCGGCTACCAGATTTGGCGGAAGTTAAGAGAAATTCTAGCGGGTTAGTGCTTTATCAAGGATGAAAGTTTTATTCGATATCCGTGTAAATAAGCCCTTGACAAAGCTTAAAACGCTCCGTCTACGCTCTATTTTACTAAATAATCAAATTTGACGGAAAGAACCCCTAGTGTTCCGTTAAATTCAATCATTGACATAAATGCAGCTGCAGAATGAAAACGACCGCGGTAGTAACCCAACCGCGGTCGTTATGGTTTCCATGACGGATTTTGGCGGTTATCGTTCCGGCTCCAGCACTAGTTTCTCGTACTGCCCCGCTTCTACATCCGCACGTGTCCAATTTGAGGGATGATAATCGAATGTGCGCCAGGCGTCGATAAAATCATCATAGTGGGGATGGTATGGGTGCCCGGACTGTCCAACACTGTGGATCATATTTGATTGGCTTAGATCGGCCAGGTTTAGCACCTGGCGCAAGGCCGGGATACAGTTCACTTCATATGGTTCATTCGTACTCCAGCAAGTTTTCTGGATTACCGATTCGCTGCCGCTGGTTGGAAAGGGACCGCGGTTAAAAATGTTTTCGATAAGTGAGATCCCCGACCGCCCTAATGTTGCATTACGGAAAGTAATCGTGTGCAGGCTGCCCCAGCTCCACTGGTCAACGTCGTCACCAAGGGTGTCTACAGCTTCAATGTAAGCGGACACAAACGCGTCTTTCAAGATGTCATCACGCAGCTCAACTTTCCCTTCGCTGTTGATATCATCCCACCACACATTGGCAGGGTCCTGCAGCAGCCAATAGATTGTGTCGGAAACCATATGGTCGCCATCAGGGTAAAGATCCTCGGGCAGCTGATCGTGGAAAGTGGCTGCTAATAAGTGCACCCAGAAGATGTTAAATAAAGCCGCTTCAGGGCTGTCCATATGCATCTGTCCATCCCAGGCGAACAGCCTGTCGCGCGCCAAATCGACATCGGGGTCCTCGAAGCGGATATCGGCCAAATAAGGAATTATCTCAAAGGCCGACACGCTGTAATTGTCGGTCTGAATTGCCAGCATGTCCTCAGCTGTGATACCACCAGCTTTAGTGCGGATCATCTCGGTGACGCGCTGCGCCCTCTGACCGCGATCTTGACTGGTATTGATGATGTAGGGATACTCAGCGTAGCGTACTTGGGGATTGTTGGACGTGGCAACAAATCCCTGCTCCGGGTTGTATACATGCGGCAGCTCTTCAAAGGGAATATAACCAGTCCAAATGAAATCGTCATTCCACCCGGGAACCGGCAGTGAACCGTCTCCACCCGCTCTCACAGGTATTTTTCCCGGCATGTAATAACCGATATTCCCTTCTAAATCGGCAAAAACCCAATTCTGTTTGCCCGCATCGAAATTGGCGAGCGCTTCCACAAAATCACCCCAATCTTGAGCCCGGTTCACCATAAAGACTGCCTGCGCAGAACGAATTGGCTCCAGCGCGGTCCAGGCGTATGACAGGGCATGCAAATCGAGCTGGTCGCCCAGATAAGAATATGGGGACTCAACAACCATGTTATCTGTGGCAATCACACCATTCCGTGTCGAACGCACAAAAAGCACTTCCGGGTCTTCCCTGCCGCGCACAATGATCTCCTCACGGCGAATATCCATATCGACCCATTTGCCATTGACCTGGTATTGGTTGGGGTTTTGCGGGTTTATCCGCTCAATGAAAACGTCCTCAGCATCAAAAGCCGCGTTCGTCAGCCCCCACGCGATACGGTCATTATGACCGATTAAAATACCGGGTACACCTGGTAATGAGAAGCCGCGCAGGTTGTAGATGCAGTCGTCAGATTTCTCAACACAGTGCATACCGATTTCGTACCACAACGCGGGCATATTGACTGACATGTGGGGGTCATTCGCCAATAAGGGCATACCAGTTTCGGTAAGATCACCTGAGACAACAAAGCTGTTCGAGCCAGCATTGATTTGAAACCCCATATCAGCTAGTAATTTTGGTGTCGAATCAACACTTTGCATTGTTTTGGCTAAATCGAATAAGTACTGCCTGGCGCTATCCGGAAGAGCTGCCAAGGGTGAGATATCTTGCTGACTGAGGTAATCGAGTTCCTCGGTGGCGATGATTACCGGGCGGTCTTCACGATATGCGGGTCGCATATCGTTATACATATCCTCCCCCACCGCCGCCAAGAGAGCGACATTACCCAGTTCAGTGGAGAGCTGATCCGACTGGTCAAAGATCATCATCTCGGCCCAAATCATGGAATCGCTCGGCTGCCAGGTTTCGATCTCAATATCGATGCCCTGCAAGCCAAGTAAGCCGAATTCCAAACCCAGTTCGGCTGGGCTGCGATCAGCGATGTAAGCGTTAACGCCAGCAGTATACGCATCAACAACCCTGCGGGACTCGTCATCTAGCATTGCATACGATTTCTCGGTTAATTGTTGGAAACCAAAGTGCCGCAGATACCTATCTGTCTCCAGAGTACTCTCGCCAAAAATTTCCGAAAGCCGCCCGCTGGCAACCCGGCGTTGGAACTCCATCTGCCAAAACCGCTCCTGGGCATGGACATAACCTTGTGAGAAGAACAAGTCCTGCGGGTTTTGGGCGTAAATATGTGCCACTCCGAATTCATCACGCAGTATCTCGACGGGCTGCTTGACCCCTTTGACCTGGACAGAGCCGCTCGTTGTCGGAAATGCCTGGCGTGTGAACCAGTACCAGATTCCCCATACGAGCGCGGTTAAGATAACGAATGCAAAAACAATCCCGATGATGACTTTAAGCTTTTTCGACATTAACGCCTCCCCAGCAAAATCTCGCTGTTCTTTCCATTTGTTTTTCCTAGCACTGGTTTCGAATTCCCATGTATACCTTGTGCATCAGGTTGGCACGAAATAGCCAATCGTAACTGAACGAGCAAAGCGATCGACGATGATCAATTTTGTCCCGATACATAAGGATACACAATGTATAACACCAGCAATAGATGAACCGATACGCTGCGGGTGGTGTAATATGACTGTGAAATAGTGGTGCATACCGTTGACAAGAATAATTTGCATATTTCTATCGCTGATTGCCATCCACAAAGAGTGGTGGGAATACGACCACAGAGTACAAGCAATATATCTATGAACTTCTTCCAAGAGCAGCAGCACAAAATCGTTGGGTTATACCATGAGTACCCGCGCTCCTTCTGGACGTTGATCGGGGTAACTTTTATCGACCGGCTCGGCGGGGCTTTGCTGTTCCCCTTTTTCGCTTTATACATCACCGAGAAATTCTCCGTCGGGATGACCGAGGTCGGCATATTATTCGCCGCGTTTTCGGCCTCCAGTTTCATTGGCTCAATGCTCGGTGGTGCGTTAACCGACCGCTTCGGGCGTAAGGGGATGGTGATCTTCAGCCTGATATCAACGTCGGTCAGTTCTGTCCTGATGGGGTTAGTGAATTCTCTGGAAGCCTTCTTTGTGCTGGCGCTATTGGTCGGTATCTTCACGGACACCGGCGGACCGGCCTATAACGCGATGATCGCGGATATGCTGCCCGAAAAGAAGCGTGCCCAAGGATTCGGACTGGTCCGGGTGGCGTTCAACTTATCGGTCACAATTGGACCTGCGATCGGTGGTTTCATCGCTGGCTATTCCTTCCTGTTTCTGTTCCTAGCGGACGCCGTGATCAGTTTGATCAGCGCGGTTATCGTATTCTTTTTCATCCCAGAGACAAAACCTGAGGCAGGTCCTGATTCCCAGCCGGAAAGTATGACCGGTACCTTTCGCGGGTATTTTCGCGTCCTGCAGGACAGAATATTTATGCTCTTCATTGGGGCATGTATTTTGATGGGGTTCGTGTATATGAATATGAACACCACCCTTGGGGTGTACCTGCGGGACTCACAAGGGATTCCAACCTCAGGGTATGGTTTCATTCTCAGCCTGAACGCAGCAATGGTCGTCTTATTTCAATTCCCGATCACGCGTAAAATTGAGAAATTCCCCCCCATGTTGATGATGGCACTCGGGACGGCATTTTATGCGATCGGATTCGCAATGTACGGCTTTGTCTCGCAATATATACTTTTCTTATTCGCGATGGTGATCATCACAATTGGTGAAATGCTGGTTGCACCTGTCTCGCAAGCATTAACCGCCCAACTTGCACCAGAGGATATGCGCGGCCGGTATATGGCAGTATTTGGATTCTCCTGGGGGATACCTTTCGCGCTTGGCCCGATGCTTGCAGGGATGCTAATGGACGGTGGAGGCTCAACCATTCTATGGTACCTGGTCGGCATCATCGGCTTTTTAGCCGCCTTGTGTTTCGTGTGGCTCAATCGCCAAGTCCAGATCACCCCAATTGCCGCCAGCAGCCTCGGCGATTGATTCATCCCTGACCCCAACAGTGCACTACCCAAATCGAGAGAATCCATTATCCAATTCCAAGGGCATTTATATCTGCGGGACTGCAGGCTTTTAAGTTCAAATTTATTGACATGCTCGGATGGATCGAATAGACTACTTGAAGCAAGATGCGCACATCAGTATATGTTGATAAGTGAGTATTCCAGGTGTGAGTAAGAGTACTTATGTGTTACCGCGGTGGCGAGGCAGCATCAAAACACCAATCGAAATCATAGGAATAAGGAGCTAATAAATGGAAAAGCCAAATTCGATTGATCCAAGCTTTGCATTAACCCCCAGTGAACTGGTTTTGCTGTCGGGCGAACAGTTTGCGAACAAAGTCCTGGCAGGCAACATCAAACTTCTACACAGCGAGGCAAGCGTCTCAATTCCGCAGCTCGGGCAGGCCATGCTGGCGGCAGCCTTCCTGGCAAATGAAAATTCCGGAACCACAAAGCTTGAAATACGCCCGAAAAAAGCCATGCTTGGCTTACGTAAAGTAAATAGCCTGTTTGTTGTCCCGGCGAACGCAGCCATCGTCTGGCCTGAATACAGCTTTGAAAGCCAGATATATGCGCTGGCAGAAAAATTAGGCGACAAAAATGAAGTGTCACGCATCGTCTATACCTGGCTTGGTATGGACACAAGTTCTCCCTGGAACAACGTGATCCATGAAGTGAAAGAGGGTCTTTCTAAACGAGGTCTCCTTGACCGGACCGAGGAGAAAAAGTTGAAAGTCTTCACTTCTATCAAACATGAGCTGCCTGCAGACACATTACCCCTGGTAGAACCAGCTCGGGTTGATGCGGTTAAGCAGCTGTTTAGCATACTGCCAGGGATCACGCAAAGAAATCTGGGATTTGCTGGTGAAACAGCTCAAGAAAGCGATCAGTGATCGAACAGAGCAAAGCGATTCTGATTTCTAACCAAAGCCGAACCTACACAATTACGGTGAATAAACTTCAGCCAGTAGGCGCTAACTTCCACAAACAAGATTCGTGCCACGGTAATAATTTCGCGGCATACCCTGTTTGGTTCTAAGGCACTATATCCAACTCTACGCATCAGAATGCTAACCCTATTGCCAGCTGTGCTGATAAGAAACACGCTGCGATGTGTTGCTAGTGTTCCGTCAAATTTGATTGTTTAGTTAGAATAGCGTGTAGACGGAACACTTTAAGCTTTGTCAAGGGCGTATTAACTCGGTTATCGAATGAAACTTTCATCCTTGACAAAGCACTAGAGCCCATCAGCTATCTAGCAGAGAAATACTGTGGACGTACATCAATAGCCCCTCTATGCTATACTGGAAGAAATTAATTGGCGGCTTGTGCGCGGTATATTCTATTGGATCGGTGGAGGTTTGAAACATGTCGGTGGCGCTGGAACTTTGGGAGCAACCGCAGGAAGATGAAATTTACATGATTATCGGCTGGCGTCAATGGGCTGACGCCGGATCGGTCTCCTCCGGTTTTCCACAGTATCTTATCGAACAGACAAAAGCTAGGCAAATTGGTGCCATCCAGAATGACGGCTTCTATTTATTTCAAATCCCCGGCACGCACGATTTAGTACGGCCAGTTGTAAATTTCACTGAAGGCTATCCAGAACGGCTGGAAACCCAGCGCAATGAGCTGTATTTCACCAGCCATAAAGGGCGCGGGGTGGTAATCTTTATCGGGGATGAGCCCCATCTGGATGTGGAGCGCTACGTCGCAAACATTCTCCAAGCTGTTCAAACCCTCAAGGTGAAACGAATCATCGGGTTGGGGGGAGTTTACGGCGAGCTGCCATACAACAAAGAGCGTATAGTATCATCAATTTACAGTATGGCTAAATTGAAGGCTGAGTTAACTGATTTGGCGGTAAACCTATCGGACTACCATGGTGGAGCAAGCATAGGCTCGTATCTATGCCGGCGAGCAGGCGATCAAGGTGTTGAGTATGTCTCTTTCTACGCTTTCGTTCCGACCTATGACCTCTCCAGCACCAATCAGGTTGGCAACACGATCCGCATCGAAAATGACTATATGGCGTGGTTGGGGATCATGAAGCGTATTAACCACATGCTAAAATTGGAACTCGATTTATCAGATCTTGTGCAAAAAAGCGACCACCTGATTGAATTAATGGACAGCAAGGTGGAAGAAATGGACCGCAATGAGCCCCAGCTAGGAATGCGGGCATATCTGGATCGCCTAGAAAATGAATTCAATGAGATTCAATTTAATCCACTCGATGATGTTTGGGAAGAGGAGCTGCGCAGGCTGTTCAACAAGCTTGATCCCGATGAAAAGTAGGTCGTTTTTTCTATTACCGTTGGACGATACCAGTTTCTCAGGACCCAAAGATACTGCCAATTAATATTTGAGCAAAATTACTCATACGAAAATTAAATACCACTCAAACCCAGTCCTGTGCTGCTTCCAGACTGGGTTTCTTTTTTTATTCTTATTGGCCGCCAGACCATTTCAATAGACACCCTGCAGTCCAACCGTACATGTTATTCCCCGAGTGGTCTTCTCCCTTAGATTGAACCCCAAATCTAGGCGCACAAATCGATTATCATTAATATAATATTGTGGGCTTGACAATACTGTGTAATATACAGTATAATGTATTACATGGCTAAGCAAACTCCACTACCCGAAACACAGGCAAAGCTAACCCAAGAGCTGCGGCGCGGGGCGTTAGTACTCGCCACACTCAGCCAGTTAGATGAGCCAAAATATGGCTATGCTCTCATTGACCGTCTAGCCCAGCACGGTCTCGAGGTAGAGCAGGGGACTCTTTACCCGCTGCTCCGCCGCTTAGAAGAGCAAGGCCTGCTGCAAAGCGAATGGATTGTCGAGGGCAATCGCCCGCGACGGTATTATGTCATCAGCGAAAAGGGCAAAACGCTGTTGCGAGACTTGAAAGCTGACTGGCAGCAGCTTGTCAGTGTGATCGAAGAATTACTTTCCCAATATTAGGAGACTAGTTTAGGAGACTATCATGGAACTTATAGACCGTTATGTACATACTGTTGGCCGGCAGCTCCCCCGAAAAAACCGGGCTGACATCCAGGCGGAGCTTAAATCTACTCTGATCGACACCTTGGAAGCCCGCTCAGAGGGTGAGCCAAGCGAAGAACAGGTCGTGGCGCTTTTAACCGAGTTTGGACCGCCTGACAAAGTGGCTGCATCTTACTGGCCCGAGAGCCAATACTTGATCGGACCAAAACTATATCCCTTATTCCGGATGAGCTTAGGAATTGCCCTGCTGGTATTTGTCATCGTACAGCTGGTGCTGTTTGGTGTAGTGGTGATATTCGACCAACAACCCCTTCAGATATTGGAGCTGATCGGCGACATCGTTGGCAGTGGATTCACTACGATAGGTGTAGTCGTGCTGGTATTTGCAGTGCTCCAGCGGCTGGATGTGAAACCAGACCTCGAGCAGGAAGAATGGGACCCGCGTGAACTCCCGGAAATCGAGGCGAAGGACGATGTGGATCGACGCGGGCTGGTCGTAGAGATCACAATCGGGTTAATCATCATCGCGATCTTACTCTTTTGGCCAGACAAAATCGGTTTCAGGATAAATCCGTGGTCGGGCGTCATACTGAACCCGGTTATTATCCGCACCATCCCTTTGATCATCTTGAGCCTGCTTATCGGGATCGGAATTGATGTGGTCTTGGTTTGGCGGGGACGCTGGGAAACCAGCACTCGAATTGCTAAGATCGGTGCCAACCTGTTCAGCATTTATGTACTCAGCATTCTGCTCAGCGGGCAGAACGCCTGGCTGGCTGTACAAGGCTATGCAGGCTTTTTCTCGGCGATCGAAGCACTGCCTGAGATTGGCACACCCAGTATTGAGCTGGTGCAGGTCATCAGCGCGCAGGCATTCAGGATAGCCTTCATCGTTGCCTTGATTGTCGTTTCCCTCGAAACAATCAATATGGTTTACAAACTTATCAAAGCGCTCGTCGACAAATCATCAGTGAGAGTCCTGCCGCCGGAACAGGTTTAATCGCCAGAGATCTTGCCCAACCTATTCGAACCAATAAAGGGACTGCCCATGCCATATGGGGCAGTCCTTTTTCGATATATAGATCCTATGATTCAGCAGAGAACTACATATGATCACAAGAACCGCTGATACTTGCTCTAGCTTCGGAGTAAGACCCACAACTTGAAAACATTTTTTAACAGGTTGGTCAACGCACCGCTAGGAGGGGCGCTCGATTCCCCGGTTTTTCAGCCAATCTCGCAAGGCCGGTCCGGTACCGATCTTCCAGGGACGCACTTCTTCTGGTGCGACCAGCCGCGCGTCCTCCAGTTCATCCCCGAGGGCAATCTCCCCCGCAGCCATTACATGGAACGCCAATATCAGCTGGTTTCGTTCGTAAAACGAGTAATACCCAACAAAATCCACGATTTCCGCCGACAGCCCCAATTCCTCATCAACTTCGCGCAGCACGGCCTGTTCTGGGGTCTCACCTCTCTCGAGGTAACCAGCCACCAATCCATACCACTTCTCGGGCCAACCCTTATTCCGTGTCAGGACAATGCGCCCATCCAACTCAACAATCGCCGCGACCACCGGAATGGGGTTATCCCATTTCACATAACCACACTCACCGGCGGGGCACACCAAGCGGCTGCGGCCATCGACCAGATCCGTTACCAACTCCTGCCGGCACAACGGACAATACATCAGCACTCCTTCTGCGGCGTAAAAATCGCGCCTGTCGATTACCGTAAGATTATATATTGTGAATAAGAGTATGCAAAACCAGTTAGGAAATCTCACCAGCAAAATTACTGCCTGCGCTGCCCGCATGCTATAATTTTTACGTTCAAGAGCACTCGTACTGCTCACAAAAGCTTCCGGACGCTTAGTCCGCACACTGCTACTATTTGCACACTAGATCAACCTGACAACGGTTTGCACAGGAGAGCTCAATGCCACAGACCACCGATTTACCCGAAGCGCGCCGATGTCCCCGAAGAGAGCACCTGGAATGCCGAAGCGCTCTTCAAGAATTGGGACACATGGCAGGCAGAGCTCGAAACCGCTCGTTCAGCCCTTCCCAAACTATCTGCCTACTGCTGGAAAGCTGAGCGAGGGCGCTGAAACACTGGCCGATTGGCTTGATCTTTACCAAGCAGAGGTTGGGCGGCTAGCACGTTTGCAGGTGTATGTTGGTATGTCCACGGCGGTTGACACGAATAATTCAAAGGCCAAGGCGGCGCGCGGACAGTTATCAGCCTACTTGGGAGAATTTTCCGCCGCGGCTGCATTTGCAGACCCAGAGATCCAAGGGATCGGCGAGGAATTGTACGTTTGGGCTGAAACCCCGCGCTTGACCCCCTACCGGCACTATTTCGACAACCTGCTGCGCAAGATGCCGCACACACGCTCAGCAGAGGTCGAAGGAGTCCTGGGCATGCTGGAAGACACGTTTGAAAGCATTTACAGCACGGCCAGCGAACTGACGAACAGCGACCTGGAATTTGCCGATGCAGTCGACAGCCAGGGGACCCGCCACCCCGTTATGCAGGCTACGATAAATGCCTGCCTCGAGAGCAAGGACCGGGAACTCAGACGAACGGCGTGGGAGAGCTACTGTGACGCATATCTCAGCATGCAGAACACGCTGGCAAGCAACTACCTGGCGCATGTCAAGGCAAGCGTCTTCCAGGCGCGGGTGCGCGGCTATCATTCCGTGCTGGAGGCGAGGTTAAAACCTTACAACTTGCCGGTTGAAGTCTTCTACAACTTGATCGAGAGCTTCCAGGCGAACCTGCCGGTGTGGCATGACTACTGGGAGGCGAAGCGGGCGCTGCTAGGTGTTGACGCGCTCCACCCCTATGACATCTGGGCGCCGATCGTTGAAACCCAGCCCACAGTCGACTTCCAGCAAGCAGTCGATTGGATCTGTGACAGCCTCAATCCGCTCGGGGAGGCGTACGTCAGCGCCATCCGCCGGGGGTGTCTGGAAGAGCGCTGGGTAGATTACGCGCAAAACGAAGGGAAAAGGCAGGGTGCTTTTTCTACGCGCAGCTTTGACTGCTACCCGTACATATTCATGACGTACCGGGGGTCATTGACCTCCGTGAGCACCCTGGCACATGAGCTGGGCCATTCCATGCACAGCTACCTGGCCGCCCAGCGCCAGCCGGCAGTCTACCGGGATTACAGCATGATGTCCAGCAGCGTCACAGAAACCGCCTCCAATTTCCACCAGGCGATGACGCGTACCTACCTGATGGAAACCAAAGCGGACGACCCCACCTTGCAGGTCGCCTTGATCGAGGAAGCGATCGCCAACTTCCACCGCTACTTCTTCCAGATGCCCACCTTGGCACGCTTCGAGCTGGAGGTCTTCACCCGGGCTGAAGCCGGCAAACCGCTCAACGCCGATATCCTGAACGGGATCATGGCGGACTTCTACGCCGAAGGCTACGGCGGTACGATGACCGATGACCCTGAACGCACATCGATCACCTGGGCAGAATTCCCGCACCTGTACGCCCCGTTCTACACCTTCCAATATGCGGTTGGGATCAGCGCGGCGCACGCTTTAGCGGACCAGGTGCGCACATCCGCGGAAGGCGGCCCAGAAATACCTGGACTTCTTGGGCGCAGGCGCATCGCTGTACCCGCTGGATCTTTACCAATTGGCTGGCGTCGATATGACAACCCCGCTCCAGTGCAGAAAGCCTTTGATGTGTTAGCGGGATGAGCGCGCGGCTCAAGGAACTGGCAGGAATTTGAGCTCGTTTCTGCTTACCTAAGATCGATTAATTACATAGCTAGCAGATCGCCCTGTCCCTCATGAACACTCTATTTCCTTGGGTATTAGGCGCCAATGCCTAGCCAGGATACCAGATAACCCGCCGAATCCTCACTCGCCCGAACATATCCCCAGGTCTCATCGACCATCTTCTCAAGATAATAGATGGGACCCCAACCAAGGATGAACTTAGCTTTGGTATTGTCCAACCAGGTTGAATAGTACGATGTAGGGATATCACCCGATTGAGAATTAAACCCCCAGGGCTTCTTCCAGCGCAGCCCGCATCACCAAAGTCGGTGCTTCTAACCCCGTCCACATTTTGAAACCAATTGCCCCTTGATAAACCAGCTTACCAAGCCCATCCAATACCCGGGCTCCACGCTGCTGCGCCTCTTTCAGAAAAAGTGTATGTGGTGGGTTGGGGATCACATCGCATACCACCATAGAATCCAATATCGACCTGTACACGAGGCTAGGTTTTGAGTTTATATCCGGATAGAGTCCGATAGATGTGGCATTGACCAAGACATCACATTCCGCAGGCACAAAATAATCATTTTCCCACAACATAAAATCTGCCTTTAAAGCAGTTTTCGAATCCAGCAGCGCCACCAAGTCTTGTCCCCGTCGTGCAGAGCGATTGAGAACTGTCATCTCAAAGGCACCAGCTTAAGCCAGCTCAACCGCTATCGCACGTGCGGCTCCGCCTGCCCCTAGCAGCACAACCCTCTTCCCGGACGGGTTCACACCAGCGTCATCGACCAACGAGCGTAAGAAGCCCTTTCCGTCGGTATTTTCCCCAAGCAAGCGGTTGTTCTTCTTTGATGACGGTATTAACCGCACCCATCAGCCTGGCTGCGCTCGAGATTTCGTCCAAGAACGGCAGCACCGAGCTACTTTATGCGGGACAGTTAGGTTGATACCCCGCATATTGAATGCTCGCAGCCCTTGCATTGCATCGGCGAGATCACCCTGACGTACTTCAATTGTCAGATAACGCCAGTTCAGGTTCAGGTGCCGGAAAGCTGCTTCCTGCATCACAATAGTTGGGTTCGCTGCGACCGGATGCCCAAACACCCCTGCCAGCTCGGCTTTGTAGTTGGGGACTTATCCATGTCAGCATCCTTGAACGGACATCAACGTATGGCCAAACTGCTCATCAATAAAACAGGCCCCATTTTACCAATTGCGTCGGCAGATATTTCCATCAGTCACGAAAGCGGGCTTCTCGCAACCAGGCTCTAGTCAGCGGATCTTTTCCACGGAAGCGCATGTATCTCGCAGCACTTAAATACAGCTTCTATGACAGAAAAAGTTGACAAATCCAATTTCCGCCTCTAAACTAAATTTATGCTTGCCCGAGTTTTCTCTTGCGCGGTAATTGGTCTGGAGGGTGCCATTATTGAGGTGGAGGTTGACACCAGCCAAGGGCTGCCAAAAATCCTGATTGTAGGCTTACCAGATGCAGCAGTGCAAGAAAGCCGCGAGCGCGTCCAATCGGCGATCAAAAATTCCGCATTATACTTCCCGCGCAAAAAGCTCACCATCAACCTCGCCCCAGCCTCGGTGCGAAAAGAGGGGCCGGCCTATGACCTGCCGATCGCACTAGGCATACTGATCGCGACTGGGCAGGTACCAGCCGAAGCAGTCAGCGATGCGCTGATCATTGGCGAGTTATCGCTTGATGGGAGCGTGCGGCATGTGCGCGGCGTGCTGGCCATGGCTGCTTTAGCAAGGGAGCAGGGGATTAAACATATCTTTGTCCCGCAATCTGATGCCGCAGAGGCAGCCTTAATCCCAGATATTGGAGTCATACCAGTTGTGTCCTTAGCATCCTTACAGGCGCACTTAGCCGGCGACCAAATCATTGAGCCGCAGGAGCCGATCCAAACTGACGAACTCCCACCGGGCAGCTATACGGATTTCAGCGAGATCAAAGGGCAGGAACACGTCAAGCGGGCGCTGGAGGTCGCCGGGGCAGGAGGGCATAATTTAATGATGGTTGGCCCGCCCGGCGCCGGGAAGACTTTGTTGGCGCGCGCCCTGCCCGGGATACTGCCAAGTATGACAATCGACGAAGCACTGGATGTCACCCGGATATATTCGGTTGCGGACCTGCTGCAAGAAGATGTGCCCATCGTGCGAACGCGTCCTTTTCGCGCCCCCCACCACACGATATCGAACGCTGGGTTGGTCGGCGGGGGGAATTGGCCCCACCCGGGTGAGATCACGCTTGCCCATCGGGGTGTGTTATTCCTGGACGAGCTGCCAGAATTCGGATCGCGCGTCCTGGAAGTTATGCGCCAGCCGATCGAGGACAAAGTCGTCACGATCTCACGCGCTCAGGGTTCGCTCACTTTTCCCGCCAATTTTATGCTTGTCGCCGCGATGAACCCCTGTCCCTGCGGCTATTACGGCGACACAGCTAAGCCGTGCACCTGCTCAAATACCGTCATCACCCGCTACCAAAAACGCATCTCCGGACCATTGTTAGACCGCATCGATATCCATGTCGAAGTGCCGCGTGTGGCATACGACAAACTGCGCGATGGTCAGCTGGGGGAGCCGTCAGCTGCCATCCAGGCGCGCGTTGAAGCTGCCCGGCTGCGGCAGCGAGAACGGTTCAAGGACGATGATATCCTCAGCAATGCCGATATGAAACCGGCAGATGTGCGCCGGAAATGCAAACTCGATGAGGCGGGGCAGTCCCTGATGAGAACTGCCATGAACCAGATGCAGCTTTCAGCACGCGCCTACCACCGGATACTCAAGCTGGCGCGCACCATCGCCGATTTGGCCGGGGAAAATGAAATCGCCCCCACCCATCTGGCGGAGGCGCTGCAGTACCGGCCGAAAGGAATGGGAGGCTAATGGCAGATTTCTATCAGACATTTTTATTTGGTGATTGTACTTTATGATTGAAATGCCTTTTTATGTCTAGAAACTTCTCACCTAATTGGAGGTCAGCTCCTATTCTGATCGCCTGTCTAGGCTTGTTTTTGCGCCTCTACAAGCTTGGCTCTGACAGTTTTTGGATTGATGAGGTTGGAGTAGCCAATGCAGCGAGAGCGGCAACCATAAGCGAAGCTCTTCACATTGCCCACAATCACGTTATGTCCATGCCCTTTGACTATATCGTTGCTTGGGGGTTCGCTCGCCTGAATACTAGTGAGTTCTTTCTACGCCTTCCCTCGGTTCTGTGGGGTACAGCAGCACTCATTGCGAGTTATGTCGTATTTAAGAACTTATCAGACCGTCGAACTGCCCTGCTGACTTCTCTCTTCCTTGCTATCTCTCCTATACATATACAGTACTCGCAAGAGCTGCGTTTTTACGCTGCACTTGTCTTCTTCTACCTGCTTTCAACATGGTTTCTCATTCGGGCCATCGAAAAACCCGGAACTGAGAACTGGATGCTTTTTACGTTTTTTACCTTAGTCGGAATTTTCTTCCACGTCTATACTTTACTATCGGTAACCAATGGAGCTGCCTGGTTATGGATAACCCATGGCAATGATCCAAAATTTTCCCACCAGCGTAAATCTTTCTTGCGGAGTGTTGTTTTTTTACTCGTCGCTTTTCTGCTAGGCCTGTTATTCTTCGGAAGTGTCTATACCTATGATATTCCATTACTTCTCGACGAGAAATCCATTTTTACTGTAATTGGAATTGGTCTGGGTTGGGTCCCCTTTTACTCGATAATTCAAATTCTCCCCTGGATATCCGGTTTCTTACTTCTGGCTCTGACGATCATCGGGCTTTTTCAAAACCTAGCCAAAAAACCACTCGACCGGATTTTTGTTCTCTTCTACAGTATTGCTGTTCAAATTGCTGGGATAACCTTGCTCAACTTTTTAAAAAGTTATTTCATCGCACCAAGGCAGTTTTTAATGTTTCTCCCTTTTATGTTGTTTTTCTCTGCTCTAGGTTTTCAAGTTCTTCTTGATAAAACATCAAAAGGGATCTATAGCAGTAGAAAGTTGCTACCCATACGGTTGGATTATACACTTTTGAGTATTGTACTGATCATTAGCTTCCCAGCCCTGATCAACTATTACTTGGGTGACAAGGGCATGGCACGAGAAATAAGCCAGATTCTGGCAGAATCCTGGCAACCTGGGGATCTTGTATTGGTGATTCCAAATTATGAAGTAGCAAATTACTTCTACTATAGCCAAGTACTGAATGAAGAGCAAAATTTGCTTGACAATCTTTATGGCACTGACTGGGAAGATCTTCCCCAAGTAACAATGGAGAACAAAGCAATTTATCTCATTACTCCTTACCCATTGGCTGCGGATCGAATAAAACTGTTAAAATCTCTTTTATTTGAGGAAATCTATATTCCAAAATTTCCGTCCCGCTATACCCGGTCTGTTTGGCGTTGGTCACCAACAACCAGATTTGAATGGGATGATGAAAACCTCTCAAGAGGGCATCCGCAGCTAGAAGAAGCGGGCACAAGCCAATCAGAGACAGCGCTTTACCAACAGTGCGGGCATGATCTGCAACTCCGACATTATCCCGGCGGAGTCATGTCTGTTGTGCCAGCTGGATAAAACTAGTTGTTGACTGATCCACACTGCGATGAGCCAACTCCAGCTTTCAGCATGTGCCTACCACCGGGTGCTTAAGCTAGCGCGCACCATCGCTGACTTGGCCGAGGTAAATGAAATCACCCCCGCTCATCTGGCGGAGGCGTTGCGGTACCGGCCGAAAGAAATAATTTATTCAGCGTTATGAGGAATAGTAATCGCCCTGAGTATTCATTCCAACTGGTTTTTTATGCAGTAATTCCACCCTAATCTATCTTCAGTCTAATTATCAAATCTGGAATCTTGATCTCGATCATTTTATATTAGTATAGGCATATTTACCTAGTCATCAGATACCAGGAGCATAATCATAATGTCCAACTTGACATATCTAAAAAAATGGGGACCTCTGGTATTAATCAGTTCTCTGAGTTTATTTCTTGAATTAGCTATCATCCGCTGGCTCTCAGCAGAGGTCAGATTATTTTCATACTTGAAAAATGTATCCTTATTGGCCGCATTTTTGGGTTTATCAATCGGATATGGCTTGGCCAATAAAAATCGTGACTACAAATCCGCTCTCATGCCATTGTTGGCTTTACTAACTATTTTGATCCTAGCAGTTGGAAGAGTTAGTTCGCAAAACCCACTTTTTTATCCTTCAACCACCGATGAATGGCTTTGGTATGCAGCTTCTCCATCGTATTGGTTATCTCTGGCTGTTTTTCTTAGCATGGTGGCAATCTTCTTTTTCCTAACGGCGCTGCTTTTCATCCCATTAGGCCAGGCAACTGGTGAGGAAATGGACAGGCATCCACCCACTTCTGCCTATATTGTCAATATCATCTCTAGTCTAGTCGGCATCTGGCTGTTTTCGCTGGTATCCTTTTTACGATTCCCCCCTGTCACCTGGTACTTAGTATTTCTTATCGGTATCATAGTTTATTTCTACGTTCGTAATCGTCGATCCACAATTGATTGGGCACTGGCTATGGGTTTGGTACTATTCGTGGGTTTTTTCAATCAAGGCGTTTTGTGGTCGCCTTACAGCCGATTAAGTCTGGATGAGTTATACCTACCAGGCAAGAGTGATGGTAAAAGCGTAAAAGCCGGATATATTCTTAATGTTCAGCAGGTATTTTATCAGTCAGCGATTAATCTTTCCAATTCTTTTGTGAGCACCTGGGAAAATGAAGTGCAAGATCTGAAGGGGTTAGCCAATTCCTACAATCTGCCTTATCGCTTACTTCCCCCAGGGAGTAAAGTGCTAATTGTTGGGTCCGGGATGGGCAATGATGTTGCAGGGGCAATCCGCAATGGTGCGGGCAGCGTCACCGCCGTAGAAATTGACCCTGTTATCCTCAATCTTGGAAAGCAATTCCACCCCGAACAACCATATGATAATCCTTCAGTTTATCCTGTCGCGGATGATGCTCGATCTTTTTTTGAAAAAGATGTATCGACTTACGACCTAATTGCATTCGGATTGCTGGACTCACATTCTCTGCTATCCAGCCTATCCAGTGTCCGCTTGGATTCATATGTTTACACTCTGGAAAGCTTCCAACAGGTGAAAAATCATCTATCTCAAGATGGATTCGCCGTTGTTACATTTGCGACTGGAACAAGATGGCTGGAAGAGCGCTTAGGACGAATGATGATCCAGGTCTTTGGAGAAGATCGTGTATGGGTTCATCATGGACTATCAGGAACGGCTTTCATAGGATCGAAGAATAGCTTCATCCTACCCAGCGACCTGGAACTAGCCGTTTGGGAGAGTGATCCGAACTACGATTGGCTACCTATCCCTACAGATGACTGGCCATATTTATATCTTCGAGGACGGATCATTCCCTCAGCCTATTGGCAGTCTTTGTTACTGATAGGCATCCTTGTCCTGCTGATGCTGAGACGATCCTTCCCGGAAGCTCTCAAACTGGACTGGCATTTTTGGCTGCTTGGGGCAGCGTTCCTCTTAATTGAGTTCACTAGCATTACCCGATTGGCGCTGCTCTTTGGCACCACCTGGTTAGTAAATGCGCTGGCGATCAGCGGTATTTTGATCATGATTTTGTTCGCTAATTTACTCGTTTTAAAGACAAAACGGATAAATATTCGTCTTTCATATTTTTTCCTTTTCATCAGCATGGCCTTAGTATATATCTTTCCGCTTGAGATCCTAAATCAATTAGCACCGCTTCTGCGTACGATTAGCAGCGTGAGTTTGCTCTCTGTGCCTCTATTTTTCTCGGGGCTGATCTTTGCTGAAAGCCTGCGGCGCCGTGAAAAGGCATCCGGCGCATTTGCCTCAAATCTCAGCGGATCTGTAGCAGGGGGCATTCTGGAGTATAGCTCAGATTTGGTGGGGTGTTCAGAACCTGTACATTATTGGGGCTGTCATTTATATATTGGCATTCTTCGCCTATTTACGGGGCAAATCCTAATCACAAGGGTGCTGCGACTGTTCTGCAAGTTGGATGAAACAGGCCACTTATTGGTCCCTTCTGCCATGAACCAGATGCAGCTTTCAGCACGTGCCTACCACTGGGTGCTCAGGCTGGCACGCACTATCGCTAACTTGGCCGGGGAAAATGAAATCGCCCCCACCCATCTAGCGGAGGCGCTGCAATACCGGCCGAAGATATTGTTGTAACCCTCGGTCGTAACTGCTCTGACTAGTGCTTTACTTGCTCTGGCCATCTGTCTGTCTCATTTGTGAGGGTTTTATCACACCCTTGGAAGCACAAGATGATCTTTTTCGTCAACCCTACTTACACCGCACCGCAAGAAATTATCCAACCCAAAATGACTTGATTATTGATTGTTGGGAAAGTCGAAAGTTTTCATCGGTCAAACACAGTTTCAAGGCGAGCCTATATTCCTATCTATCTACACTCAGGGGCTCTTGACTGAATTGAATTTAAGCACAAACAAGTAACCAGGATCGCTCAGATTTCGCCAACTAAAACACAACTAATAATGCATTGATCGATTCATGTCGATTATTCGTGATATCGATAGAGATATATCATCATCTGGTTGATACAATCACTGTCAAATCAGGGTATATTATCGAGCGTGATTTTTCTCAACCCAGCACGCTCAAAATCCGTGTATCGCATATAGACAGATGTTTAAAAAACTTGCACCGCTGATCTACTTTGGAATATGTGCCATCGAGGGTGTTTGGGTGATGGGATCTTTTTTGAATGGCCACACTTCGTTATCATCAATATTTACCTCCCCCTCATCAATTAACCGACTGGCGATACTCTTTATCGCTGGTTTAGTGATAATTACCTTCATCATTCTGGCATTAATCGAGATGCGGGCACTTTTCGGTGGAAATTCTACGATCCATTCACTGCTTAACCGTCCGCATATCTTGATCTCCTCTATCGGACTGGCATTTACCGGATTGGCCAGTGTTTATTTGTTTGGGCATGTCATATTCCGATTATTTGAACTTCAAGATGTTTTTCCGTCTTGGCAGCTGCTCTTTATTTGGGGCGCATTCGCTCTGCTCCAATTAATCGGATTAACAACTCTGCTACGCGGCACGGGTTACTGGCGGGATGCTTGGGCTGAACTCAAGAACAGGCCTGGTTGGCAGTGGCTGATCAAGCGATTGACACCAAGCAATATGGGTTTCGCCCTGCTAGCGACTTCCTTTTTGATTGGCTTAACGAAAGTTTACTTTGGACGGTTCGTTGATGAGGCGGAAGTCATCACATTCGGTTGGTTGATCTCCCAAGGAGATGTCCTCTATCGCGATATCTTTTCCCATCACTTCCCCTTGCCCTATTACTGGGCGGCAATGGTAGTGAATATATTCGGAAACTCTTTTGCTGCCGTTCGCATTTCCGTATTGCTGCTGCAGGTTGGGCTGTTCGCCGTCAGCATGCGGATCACTAAATACTATTTGGCAATTGCTACGACATCGGTTGCTTGGAATCTGATAAACCAATTTCACCGCGGGCAGGAAGCAATCTATGCCACCTTCGAAGGGATATTCATATCGGTGGCGTTATTTCTCATCCTGTGGATTTTGGTTAAGAGCCCTAAAGTGAGCGCCGGGATATTGGTGTTGATCGGCAGTCTACTGGGTTTAGCCTTATTGACGGATCCACTGATGATTTACCCAATCAGTGTCGCCCTGCTCGGCTTACTTGTCTCCGGGTTGAACTACCCCAAAGGCAAACGTTGGCGAGTAGGCTTACGTCATCTCATCCTCGCCGTATTGTTTGTTGCTGTTGTGATCGGGGTTTATGGGTTATATCTTTTCTATTCAGATACTATCTCAGAATTCTATCGAGAAGCCATATGGTTCAATTCTGAAATCTACTCGAAGTACGTCGATGCTAACCCAAACCGGCTGAGTGCCATTCAACATAATCTATTCAGCGGAATAAACATCCTCGACTCACGCTGGATGAGGGAATTGTCTCCATTCCTACCAATGGAAGCATATCGCTCGGTAAAACTCGAGAATGAGAACCTGTATTCCTCATGGATCTTTGCGAGTTTTCTGTTTCGCTTATCAATCTTGGCATGTTCGCTGGGGTTAGTTTTAAATCGGAAAATCGCGGCTGGGATTTTCCTGTATGTTTATTCAGGAACACTTCTCGTTCGGGAAGATGACGGACTCTATGCGATTGCATTCACTCTGGTAAGTTTATTTGCTGCATTCTATCTGCTCTTCGAGCTTCGTAAACCCTCTTACCTGTATGAAACCAGACAGAGCCACACTAATAAAGGTACTACCTTGCTCCGTATGTCAAGTGTGGGTTGGGTATCGTTGCTTATATTGATTGGCGGAATGCAGGCGTGGTCTGCAGTAAGAGGTGGTTACTTTATTGTGAACAATCCCCGTGCGTTCGCCAACAGCAATCATGTTTGGCAGTATTTAAAGTTTGGTAAGGATATCCGCCAGCTTGGCTGCAATCAAGAGGGCTTGGAGCTGGGAGTATATCCCATTAACCCGATTGTTCACTTTGTCACCGGTATCCCACCGGTATCAAAATACGTGTGGATGTATCCCTGGGTTGCCGAAATTGGGCAAGATGAACTAATAGCAGAATTGAGAGACCATCCTTCTGCGATTATGTGGATAAGGGTCGAGCGAGGCGCAGGAGCGCCAGATGGTGTCGCCGCGTACATGAAAGATACAATCGATTTTCTAAATAATGAGTATCGAATCGTACTCAAGGATGCGATTTGGATGTCTCCTGAGCTCGCCGAGAAGTGCCCGCTTATTCCTGGCGAGACGCCATTTCTACAGAATGTTGATGATTAATCAGGGAAATTCAAGACAGGTATCTGTGAAACAAAATGCTGAATTGTGTAGTATGTCAGGGCTTGTGAGATAGATTTTAATTTCCGTAGAGCTGGATTAGGCAATTCCATTATTTATGAGGAAAGACTCCATAGAGATTACTATTGAGGAAGAGTAAGAGGGATTTTACGGTCATTGACGGGCATGGAAAGTGCATAAGATTTAATTATGGGATTAACCGACTCAATCCTGCGGTCTAACATTTATCGAATAGGGGGCATCATTCAAGCCTATCGATTCCCAATTATATTAGCTCTCTCGATCAGAGTGGGAATCAGTCTCTGGATGGCGCTTGTGTGGGTAATCATTGAGCCCTATTTTCCAAGCACCACTATTGCTTATCTTGAGACATATGGGAATCTCACACCACATTCAAATCTTGTCGGCAGATCGTTTTTTGATGTTTGGTTAAGGTGGGATGCTGTACATTATATGAACATTGCACGAATCGGTTATGAAGGAGTAGGTATTGGAGACACAAATTTTTTGCCTTTGTACCCATATGTTGTAATGATATTTAAAAATATAATCCCCATGCCTGAGGTTATCAGCGGATTAATTGTGTCGACAATTGCCTGCATCATTGCTTTCATTGCCCTTTATAAATTAGTCCTAATCCTTTTTTACAACGAACAATTAGCAAGGTGGACAATAATCATTTGGGGGATCTATCCAACCAGCTTATTCCTGTTCGCACCATATACGGACTCCCTCTACGCCGCCCTAACCATACTATGCCTAATTTTCCTCGAAACACAGAACTGGTTGCTAACAGGAATGTTTGCGATGTTTGCAGGCATTACTAGAACCCAAGGAGCTTTACTAGTCTTTCCAATTGCTTCTAAGATTCTATGTGTAAGAAAATCCATAAATTTCAGACATGCCTTTCAACCTATGATTGCATTGTTATTGGCTCCATTCGGATTCATATTATTCAACATATGGCGATATCAAAGAGGGATTCCGACTCTTATTGAAAGTTATGATTCGTACTCAAAGATAATATTTATTGACCCACTTCGTGGACTGCTTTCTGCGGTGGTATTCGCAATCAATACACAAGATTGGTTAGCGATAACCGAAGCTCTATCTTTATTTCTTTTCTTGGCCATAACGGTATGGTTGTTTTTTGTACCAGAGTTTAAGCAAAAATATTCGTTGTTAGCATACAACTCTGTAACCCTTTTACTGTTCTTAAGTAAACATAACCTCCTGACAACACCCATACAATCTGCAAATCGTTATGTGCATAGTTTATATCCTGCATTCATTGGTCTTGCTTTATTAATATTACAGCGCTCCGATAGAACTAGAAGAATCTATATACTCTTGAGTCTATGTGGGATGATTATTGCATCGACTTTATATGTATTGTGGTTCTTCGTTGGTTGACGGTTGAAAGGTGAAGGAGCCCGTAGCACAAGCTGAAGGTTATAAATAAGCACTAAAGCCCCCTAGAATAAAAATGGGGAAACGCGCGAAATATACCAATTCCTCTCGAATTGGACTATCGCGGTACTGTTTTTGCCTAGATTGCGCAATTAATGAAAGCAACATCAACCATATGGTTGATAGCTAAACCACGTTTATTCAACCAAAAACTCCCCAACCTCCTGCACATCGACCAGAACGCCGTCGATTTCTCGGGGGATGATTTCTTCCAATTCCAACAAGCCTTCAGGTGCCTTTTCGCGCACCATGACGATGATTGCCAGTTTGTCTGTACGCTTTCCATTGACAAACTTGTATCCTACCCCACAACCGACGACATTTTGCCTGGCCAGCAATTCTGGCTCATGAGCATCTTTGACTGATTTGACATACTCATATTCAATTCGCGAGCTGTCAGAGCTCATAGGTTTACCTCGAGACAATCTAACACAGCCTGGATTGGATTGTACACTGTGCTTTGTGTCGAGCCAGCAAATAGCAGACCAACAGCTATATTATCATCAGCAGCCACCAACAGTGAACCCGAGTCACCTCCTTGCGACATAGCTGTTGTCAATATCTGATTTTCAAATGTAGCCACCGTATCTGTGCCATAGGTAATACTTACGGTTGCATCCATCACGATCACCTCCCCCTGCGTGAGACCGGTTGTGCGACCAGATTTCCTCACCTTCATGCCGAGTTCGGCTGGCATCGTGCCCTCAACCAGGCCGATATCTAAGATCTCATCTACTAAGTGACTCTCGTCAGCAGGCCTTGCCAGAGCAGCGTCAACCAGATTAACTGCCTGCGGATTGTATCGTGAAGCTGTTATCCGGTGGTGCGAGCCGAGCAATCCAGCTACATAATTACCTGCGGACACATAGAGTTCAGCATAGGCACAATCGCCCGGTTCTGAATTAAACCGCAGCGGGCAGAAGCGCACAAGCTGGGCAATCGCATCATAGCGCAGAGTGCCGCCATCAGCTGGTCCGGGTTGGAGAATAGGATCGTTAGTCGCGGCATTATTGTTGTTGGCCAAGACATGATTGTTAGAAAGAATAAGGCGCTCACTTGTCGCCCGATCACGGACTACTGCCCCAAATGTACCCGCAGATATTTGGTAATGCCCGAGGGAAACCCCCGGAGGTGCCGGGCGCCAACGGTCTGTGCGCTCTGCTTGGGCCCGTAAAATACCCACCTCGATCACATCTGTCTTCGCACCAGCCATATCGCGCGGGACAGATTTACGATCATCCAACGCATGCCGGGGCAGTTTTTGCGATACCAGCACTTTGACACTTAATTCATCCGTGCGTTCACCATGCGTTTCTCTATATCCCACCCCAACACCGACCACATTTGGCAATTGAAACAGCTTGGCCTTATACAGTTCCTTAGCCTGTTTCGCTTCAGCATAGGCAGTCATACTCAAACTCCTTCATGCACCAAAGTCCTGTAACATCCAGGCAGTGCACTAGCTATGGAGAATTCAGGTGCATTTTATGTGCCTTGTGATCATGTCACATCGTTAAGAGGCGCTGGTTATACCATCAGCAAACCTTATCAAGGATTATTTAGGGGCAATACTTTATCTAGTTGGTAGATTTGATTCTCCTGATTGTTATCCTTCCCGTTAGTTCTCCCCAGGGCTTTCAATTGCAATAATCTCCCCATTCATCAATTGGGGTTGGGGATAAATCAGATCCGTCTATAACCCCGTAATACAACATCCAATCCAATCCGATGTCATACGGGAAAACAATTACCTTTGAATCAGGCAGCCAGCAAGGCAACCTGGTTACGCCCTATAAACTCAGCGCCAATCCATTTCCTATCCGGCGACCAAACTAGAGGACCAATCGCTGGTGTATCCAAATTAACAAAAATATGCTGGTGGGCTTTGCTAACGGTCAACCACAAACCAGCCGGATAATCTTCTCCTGATTTAGGAGGGGATTCACTCCAGTGGAAAATACTTTATCCATTTTTTAAAATATCAAACTGTTGTGATTGAAGTGGGAGATAACAGCAGTGCTGTTCAATTGAAATTAATCTTCGATTCGGTTTTAGGCAATATTCACACAAAGGGAAATCAGGCACTTCTATGAATTGACTTATAATAAACGCTCTCGACATAGCGCGCAGGAGAATTTAGGTGAGCTTTTTGTTGTGTAATCACACTGACCAAACCCGACGGATTGGTTTAAACATATTGACCTGGTACAGCATACTACAGATGGCTGAAGATAATGGTTGGAATCCGATGGGCACAGTTAACGATTATCAAGATGCAATCATTGATACATTACCCTGGGATTTCCCGGTATTACCTGAAGAGCAACCAGGCGAGTACTGGGATGACGAGACACGATTGGTGCTTTTTGAAGATGCTCTCAACTTGGCCGATGCCCTGGAATATGCGCTCGATCAATACCAACCACAGTTCCTACCATGCTTATCGGTCTACGCGCTGCAGGACAGCTTATTGAATAGCAACGGATCACAACCTTCTATCGGTGCACTGCGGTTGGTTGCCGACTTTTGTCAATTGGGTTCCTTCTATATCGAGAAAGTGTAAATCCACCGGATAACCCCCAATAGCACTCTTGCCATCTGGTTCCATCTGCACACTTTATGCATTCCGCTGGAAACGGCTGCATAAAAAATGTCGAAATCCCCTTATCATGGCCACGGGATCTCAACCGGATCAGTATAGCCATGCTTCTCAACCGCATACAACTTCCCACCTGAAATTCCTTGACAATTACTTTCATCCTGGAACTCGTAGCGATTACCTTCAGTATGCACAGCTACAGGAACCAAGCTGCCATTCTGGCATATTGTCGCTTGAATCAGATAGCCGCGAAAATCATCTTCCGTCATCCAAACTGGCTCCCAGACAATCAGTACCTGATCTCCGTTACGAGCACTTTCCACGTCTTGGGGAGGACCATACAAGGTTGCATGAGGCAGTTTAGATTGAACCACATTTACAGTTGAAATATCCCCCGTCACCTCGACAACTGAAGCAGCTACCCAACAATGCCGGTCAAGATTATCCGGTTGGATCCACAACCATGTGCCTGAGTAACTCCGTCCATCAACTCGACCTGTATCACCTGTGTATAACCCATGGGAATACAGGTACGCTTTGCCCGGTCCATAGCGGCAGAATGACTGCATCAGCGCGGTTATGGATGGCACCTCGAGAGTCGGGGTCGGAGTGATCGTTGGAGTTTGAGTTTCTGTTGGGGTGGGCGAACTGGTCGCGGTGCTGGTTGAAGTTGGCGTTATGGTAGATGTCGGAGTTTTTGTAGGAGTGAACGTCGCGGTCATTGTTGGGCTAGCAGTCATTGTCGACGTAGGCAGAGGGGTTGGAGAGGATAAAAAAGCACTGCTTAAGATATCACCATAACCAGTGACTCCAATCCCAAGCCACAATACGAACCCGAGGGTAATCCCTAAAAATCCAAACTGTAAAAATCGCATCCTAAGCCGCTTATACCAATTTCAGTAATTTTTCCCGTGATGTGCTGACTGGAATACAGATTCTACAATCACACAACATACTATTCGTCTCATCACCAAATTTCTAAACCGGATACCTCAAATATTAAAACGGATGTGCACAATTTCCCCATCCTGCACGAGGTAACTTTTCCCTTCGATGCGCAATTTCCCGTGCACGCGCGCATCCGAGAGCCCTCCAAATTCGAGCAGTTCATCATATCCAATCACTTCCGCTCGGATGAATCCTTTCTGCAAGTCAGAGTGGATCACACCAGCTGCATCAAACGCAGTCCCGCCGCTCTCTATAGTCCAAGCACGAACCTCATCCTCCCCAACAGTAAAAAATGACGCTAATCCCAGCAAACAGTAAGACAAGGAAATTACGCGTTTGAGGCCCGATTCCTCAATCTGATACTCTGCCATAAACAGCTCGGCATCCTCATCAGATAGCTGGGCGATATCCATTTCTAACTTCCCCTGCAGCGCTACCACTTCACAGCGTCCAGCAGGATAGTCCACACAGGGCGTGGTTTGCCCCTCCGAGGTGTTGAATAAGATTAACACAGGTTTTTGCGTGAGAAACCCGAAACCGGAGACCATCCGCTCTTCTTCAGGAGTCAGTTCAATCAAGCGCAGCGGTCTATCCTCTGCTAAAACCGATTGAAAGCGCTGAAACAAATCGATTTCGCTCACGACCCATTTTTTCTCTCGCCCGCCACCTCTGCGGAGCTCATCATCTAAGCGTTCAAGTTTTCGCTCGACCGCGAGCAGGTCATTCAACAACATCTCGCCCTGCAGGGCATTAAGGTCGCCAAGCGGATCAATCGCTCCGGTCGGGTGCGGCACATTCGAATTATCAAAACAACGTACGACATGTACAAAACCATCCATCTGAGAGAGTTGGTTCAGCAGTGGGCCTGCGATACCTTTATCGCTCGCGCTGCCTTCGAGCCCGGCGATATCGGCATAAGTCACCTGTGCATAGGTGGTCTTGCGCGGTCGAAATATCTCCACTAGCTGATCAACCCGCTGATCGGGCACCTCAACAACAGCGGTGTGGACATCGAAACGCCCACCGCCGCGGATCGTGGGCTGGTTGCCATGGGTGAGGGCATTGAATACGGTTGTTTTCCCAGATTGAGGCAGGCCAATTATTCCTAGACGCATATGGATTCTCCGGCGGCAATTATACTCCCTGGACTCCTTCACAAATCGCTTGTCTAATCAACGACTCACAAACACGGTAAATTCCATCACCCACGAAGGGTCTGAAAATGATGAGAATCCATTTTGACAAGAAGCCAGCCCTTGAACGTAATTAGAGACAGCGAGACTCCGCAAACAGCGCCAAAAAGTGCGTCAACTTTTTGCGGCTTGCTTGATAAAAAACCCTTCGGCAGTTCTGGCACTCTAAGAACTCGCAAATCAAACAATGCTGTGCCCTGACCATAAATGTTTTAATGGCCGATCCGCAGAACTTTCGCACCCCGAATCTCTCCCCGCTTCAATTCATATAAAGCTTGATTTGCTTCTGACAAATGATATTCCTGTACGGTTGGTTCAATAGGAATATTCCCGGCTAAATCAAGAAACTCACGTACGTCTGTGCGGGTCACGTTGGCGACACTCTTGATTTCCTTTTCCATCCATAAGTGGCGTGGATAATCCAACCGCAGCAGGTATTCTTTATCAACATCTTCTTTGCGAATAGCGTTGATGACCAAGCGCCCACCCGGGGAAAGATTCTTCAACGCTTCAACGACCGGTACCCACACCGGGGTGGTATCAATTATGCTGTGCAGTTGCACCGGTGATAACTCTTTAGTGTCACCAGCCCAAACAGCCCCCAACTCGAGGGCAAACTCGCGCTCACGCGGGCTGCGAGCAAATACGAATACATTCGTGAGTGGGTACTTGAAACGAACCAGCTTCATGACAAGGTGTGCCGAGGCACCAAAACCTGTCAGTCCAAGATTTTGTCCATCCTCGATGACGGCCAATTTGAGTGAGCGGTATCCAATAGCTCCGGCACACAGCAGTGGAGCCGCCTGCTCGGCAGTGACATTTTCCGGAATCGGGTGAACGTAATTCGCCGGGGCAGCGATATATTCAGCATAACCACCATGAACATCTCGCCCAGTGGCTTTGAAATCAGCACACAAGTTCTCCTGCCCGTGCTGGCAAAAATGGCAATTCCCACAGGCCGAGAAAATCCATGCGACGCCCACTCTTTGATCAACTTTGACCGCCTCAACCTCTTCGCCCACCTCGACCACGTGGCCGACCACCTGATGCCCCAATATCATCGGCAGTTTTCGCGGTGGTATCCGGCCCTCGATTTCATCTAATTCGGTGTGGCAAACCCCACAAGTGGTTACACGTATCAATACTTCACCGGCAGCCGGAGAAGGTACAGAGATATCGGTAATAGATAACGGGGTTGGGTTATCAAGTATGCTCACAATTTGATTTAACATCATCGTTTTCATTGCAATCTCCACAAAGCCTAAAATTCTGTTTCGGAGGTCGGTGGAGAGCATGCTCTCCGGCTATATTTGTACGAAATTTAGTATATCACCCGTCCAGCAGCAACCTGATTTGTGTTACCTCTCTGTGGGGAAAACTCACCCTGACAATTGATACACGCACAGTTCATAAGGCAAGGAAGTTGATCCAAAGCTATGTTTAACAAAGGGTTTTACTTCTTAACCAAATCTTACTTGCCAACGAATGCGTTTTCCTGTCATAATATATCTGAGCAGGTCCGTGTAACCAACCAGACGAGAAGGATAAGGTGGACTCATGAAACCCTTTAAGTTATTCTCTTTATACATGATCGCGGCGGTATTACTAGCTGCCAGCATAAACTGCAACTTTGCATATAAATTGCTGGGGAAGGAAGAAGAACCCGTTCAATCTGTGGAGGGAGTACTAACCCCAGGCCCACCACTGAGTAAAGCAACAGAGATCGTTCAAGAAGCAGCGCCCACACAACCACCCAAAGAGGTTGAGAAAACCTCCCCTGAACCAGAGGTTGTTCCTCCGCTCGTTATCGAAACATGCGCTGAGGAGATCTGCATGGTAGAGGGGACATTCCTGCTGGGCAGGCCAATCGGTCCGGATGGGCGGAATACGATTGATTATGCTAATCGGTTCGGGGAATATCGGCGGGTTACCAAGAGCGCTCATCACGGTTCTGATTTCCTCAACTCAACCGGAACGCCAGTGCTCGCGGCCGCCGATGGGATTGTCCTCGTGGCCGGGAATGACAGTGAGAATTTATATGGGAAGATCCTGAACGAATATGGGAATCTGATCGTCATCGAGCACAGCGTGCCCGGTTTGCCCAGCCAGATCTATACGCTATACGCTCACCTGGATCAGGTTTTTGTCCGCAGTGGTGACGCTGTCACGGCTGGAGAAGAGATTGGGCTTGTTGGTATGAGTGGATCGGTAACCGGCAGCACCCTGCATTTCGAGGTGAGGCTTGGTGAGAACAGCTACCAGTCTGCCCGCAACCCAGAGTTATGGTTGAAACTGCTGGAGGGTGAGGACGGTCTGCTCAACGGCGGGCTAGCCGGCCGGATCATCGATGGTGAGGGTGAATTTGTCCACATGCCAAATATAGTACTCGAACGTCTCGGGGGACCGGGAGCACCAGCTCTCGACCGGCTGTATCTTAAAACCTATACCGACACCCATATTGCTGGGCAACCCCCGTGGGGTGAGAATTTCGGAGCCGGCGGTTTAATCCCCGGAGAGTATCAAATCTCCTTCTGGTTGGATGAGATGCGGCAAAAGATTGTTGAAATCGAGCCTGGAAAGTTGACCATCGTCACTTTTATGGTGGAGTAATCCAACACATAACGGTTGGGATGTACAAAACAAGATCTAAACCCCGAGGGCTTGCGGATCAGACCCGCAAGCCCTTCTTTATCATTAAAGCTGGGGGAAACACCCCTGGAAGGTCAGATCGTACTATCTAAATAGATTCTCAAACCTACACCATGGTACAGAGATTTTCGGTTCAACTCAATAGAAAGCTTAATAACGCAGCGACACCAAATGCGCTGATGATCGCACCAGATACACGATTTACCCACCGCAACGCGGTTCTATTGAACCTCCTGCGAAACAAATTTGTACCGCTGCTAAGCAGCAGCCACCATGCTGCCGAACCCAAGAATACGCCAACGACCATGGCTATTGCGGTAAGTTTTCCTTGATCAGCGCCAACCAACCCCAAACCAGCAAAAATCGCGGCGAAAGATAGGATTGTCAGCGGGTTAGTAAGCGTCAGTATAAAAGTCGACGCATAATCACCAAGCAGTCCTTTGTCTCGCGTGGCATCTTCTAAATCTTCCGCCGGCAGAGAAAAGATAATTCTAATCCCCAAATAGCACAAAAACAACCCGCCAATAACGCGCAGCCATACCTGCTGGTTGATCAGGAAACTTGAAACCAAGGTCAATCCGAAAGCAGCAATAGATCCATAGATCGCATCAGCGGTCGCGGCTCCTAAACCAGAAACCAAACCGGAAAGCAGCCCATAGGCAATCGTGCGGCGAATGCATAAAACTCCAATGGGACCAACTGGAGCGGCGATTGAAAATCCAATGATCAATCCGCGCAGAAAATAGTCAACAACCATCTATCATGCAGAAATATATTCTGATTTATCGATCATCTTCATCCTCTGCAGCCAGCTGGACAAGCCAATAATCCCCCCTATCACGCCCAGGTGCATCGACCACCTTGCCCAACTCGCCGTAATCTAACCAGACAATCTTACAGCGGACACAGTTATCAATCACGATGTTTCCCGGGCCATAGTACGGGTGAACGCTCATTTCCTGGCCGCAGTATGGACAGCGTAGATCTCGCTCCAGTTCACGCGGGTTCAATGGGATTGGCCTAGCGGCTGGCCCGCGTGCACGCGCCCGGCGCCATTTTACAATCTCGACAAACGAATCCGGATGCACCAAAATGCCTAAACACTGAGGGCAGTGCAAGACAGGCAGTCCCTCAATCGTTGCATGAACGAAGCTCACATCACATACCGGGCAGGAATCGACATCAGCTGCTGCTCCTAGTATACGGATACCCTGGTTAGATTCCTGCGGGAAGTGGAAAGATCCGCAGTATTCACAGAAATAATAACCCTGGCCCTCGTAAACGACCATTGGCGCTCCACAATTCTGACAGTTCATAGCCCCTACCTCCCAGATACCAAACCAGTATTATTTTATGCAACTGCTGGTATCTAACTGCAGCGGATGTCACAATCTTCTCTTTTTTATTCCTGGCAGCCAAACCGCAAGGACATACGGCAGACCGCCAGCCCGACCCAGTTCCTGTTTTGGTCCGCCCTTGGCCCTATTTCATATCCTGTTGGCCACAAACCATCCGGTTGTTGGTGATCAGCGAACCAAGATAATCCCGCCTGTACATTGTCATCCTTCACCGGAAAACCTATCAGCGATAGACTGTCCAAGCCAGTCAGCAAATTCGACCACCAGAATGGGTACTGGAACTTTGTCCAATACCTTGAAGCCTGGCGATCTTTATAGAGATCAGCTTTGAAGAAACGGCGGCTTAAGAACAGCGCGGCCTTTCGAGCACTGCTTTTTTTCCTGTAAACGGGATGTACCGCGAAAGCCCGTAGGGCCATACCAGTGCCTTGATGTGAAGATGGCAGGTTGCAATCAACCGGTAGCGGGTTCCCCTTCCAGAATTCTTCTGTTTTCTTCTCAGGTGGAACTGATTGCGCGGGGATGAGCCAGCCTCCATCAGCTTGCTGGATAGTTTCAAGCCATTCAATTCCCTTGACGACGCGCGCATCGTCTTCATATCCTGCTGAGATTAACTGCTCTAAAATCACCGCGTGGTAATAAGGCATATATTGGTTGCCCAGGATCCCTCTGATATCTCCCTCAGGGTGCTGGCAGCTGAAAACGTATTCCGCCGCTTTTTGGATTGTAGGATGTTCCCTTGTGAAATGATATTTCGAAACCAAAATACTGAGCGAACGAAAGGTCTCCAGCAGGTTATAGTTTGTAAAGGGTTGGCGCTGCGGACCGCTGCCATGATATTTCCAGGAGCCATCAACGCCCTGCTTTTTCGCGATGCGGACAGCATCTGGCATATCCAACAAAGACTTGCTCGATTGACTCCTCGCTCCTATCAAATCCCGCTGTACGGTAAATATCAAAGCGGCATCACCAGAGGCCATCAATTGAGGGATTGGATCATACGGAATATTGTCCAACAAATGCTTCATCAAAGATCCCTTCATAGAAAAAGTGTTTTCTAACTAAAGAGTTATTTCTTACCGCACAAATAACGCTCCCTAGACTAAAATAGTCCTACGAAGCCAATTCACTGCAGCAAGTTCCTTATGACTACTTGAAAAGAATCCTGGCAAGTGTGCTTTCAAATTGTATCTGAGCCAATGGTAATGTCAAGTTATTTTGAACGTGCTGTAGCACAACTCCAACATCCCACCTTGTACCAACATACCGGAGGGCTGCTATGTTCATCCTGTTTCTCATTCTAACAAGTATCTGCCTGCTCCTGTTGATTATCGGTTTCGTGCTCATGCTGGCACGCCCAGGAACAACCGAGAGGAAATCTGGCGAGGGGGTGGGGGCCGACATGATGGCGGAGATATTTGACGACGATGAAATCGAGGGAATTGATCTTTCCATCGGTAAAGAGATGAGTGTATTCCACGGCAAGGCTGAGCAGGTTAGTGTCCAAGCTGGATATTCTTTTTCAGAGATCAAGGACATGCTGGTTTCCCACCGTTGGCAGACTGCCATCCCGGTCATTTTAGCGATGGTGGGATTGGTCGGGTTTCTCTTTTTCGGCGTCCTCACCTTGTTCCAGGTGCTAGAAGAGCGCTGGTTGGCATACTTGCTGCTCGGATTGGTAGTTTACAGCATCGTCAGGATTGCCATACAGTTCCTGCGCGCCTGAACCAGCGCGTTCCTATTTATTACCCCTCAGGGACCGACAAGCTCCATCAGGGGATAGGTACAGGCTTTCGCTACCTCACCCTATGAATTCCGGTTGATCCAAAACCACACCGCACTGCAGTAAAAGCGACCGCTAGACACATCCGGCATGTTCATAACAATGCTCGCATTTCAGAAAAAAATACCACCAAGGGTAAAATTACTAGAAAACGTTTAGACCAACAAAATACAACGGTAAATGGAGCCAAATGAACTGGTATAAAGACGCGATACAAATCAGGACACAAGGTAAAGGGTTATATCCTTTTTCCCCCCACATCCAAGAAATTGTACGGCAATCCGGGATTTCGGAGGGTATGTGCTACTTATATATCCAGCATACCAGCGCATCACTGGCGGTTAGTGAAAGCTATGACCCCAGCGCAAAAATTGATCTCGAAGCCTTTATGGAAAATCTCGTCCCAGAAGGTCAAAACTGGTTCCGGCACACTTTAGAAGGACCGGATGACTCAACCTCACACATACGTGCCATGCTCACATTGACAAGCCTATCCATTCCAATCGATGACCATCAGTTGAACCTGGGCACTTGGCAAGGTGTGTATCTCTTTGAACACCGTACCCGCAGTCATCAGCGCCGCATTCTCGTCCGCTGTTTGGGTATTGATTAATCTATAGTCCCCCCCACCCTTTTGACAGTACACTTTATATTCCGGCCGGTTTAACTAAAGCTTGCGCCCATAAGTGATATGGCGGCAGGGAAAAAAGATTTTATCCGATTGGATGGCGCATCATTTGACCCCCGATTAAATGTAGGTGAAGATGCGGAACGACCTGCCTGCCATCAACACCGGTATTGATTATTAACCGGTAGCCCTGCTGGTCAATTCCCTCCCGCTTGGCAAGTTCCCTTCCGACGATAAATAATCTTCCGACCAGCTTTTCATCAGCTTGGGAAAGCTCATTCACCGATGGGATGTGTTTATTGGGGACAATCAGAATATGGACAGGCGCAACTGGATGGATATCACGGAAGGCAGTAACCAGTCCATCCGCATACAAATTGTCACTAGCGCCTTCACCAGTGACAATTTTACAGAAAATACATGCGTTCACGGTGCCTCACTATATAATTCGCCAGTCTTATCAATTTCAGTCAGGGTGATTTTTCAAGTATTTGCCCAATAATTGTTTGGCTGTCGATGCGCTGCAAGTGGACGGAGGTTATGCGATTCCACAAATTCTGTGATGTATTGGTAGAAATTCGCAGATAGTTATCACTCAATCCATCATGCCGCCAACAATGATCACCGATGGGTTGGACTCTTTCCCAAAGGACAGATAACTCTTTTCCAAGATTTTTTTGCTGGTATTCAATGGCCGCTTCGGCCAGTACTGATCTAATATGAGCATTCCGTGCTTTCCGAATTGAATGTGGAATCTGCCGGGGCAGCCTGGCAGCCGCTGTATGCGGCCTTGCGGAGTATGTGAAAACATGTCCCCCTGTGAAATTCATCCCACGTATGAAAGCAAGACTTTCTGCAAATTCAGCCTCTGTTTCGCCTGGGAAACCAACGATCACGTCTGTCGTAATAGCGACATCTGGGATTATACGCCGGGCATCGTTTACCAGCCTAGCGAATGACTCGCGAGTAGTACCGCGCTCCATTCGGTGTAACGTCCCAGAGCTGCCTGATTGCAGGGGCAGGTGCAGATGACGGCACAATCTTTGATCCCCCCACAGGCTGAAGAAATCCGCATCCAAATCCCAGGGCTCGATTGATGACAAACGCAGGCGCGGCGTATCAGTATCCGCCAAAACCGTCTGCACCAAATGCCGCAGGGTTAGTTTGGGGGAGAAATCGCGCCCCCAAGAACCAAGGTGAACTCCTGTGAGAACAATCTCTTGAGCCCCTCCTGCCAACGCGGCATTGATATCAGCCAGCACATGATCAATGGGCAAGCTCTGTCCTTTACCACGTGCAATAGTCGTAATGCAGAAAGTGCAGCGGTTGTCACATCCATCCTGCACTTTGATGAAAGCGCGTGTGCGCTGACGTACTCCTGGTATGGGCAGCCTGGCTATCGGTTCCAAATCTATGTCGCGGGCATCGATCTGCAGATAATCCGATACAAGCTTTTTTTTCTTGTTATTGGCGATGACCCGCGCGACGGATGGCAATTGGATAGCCTCACGCGGATGTAGCGTCGACCAACAACCCGTAACCACAATTTCACCCGCACCTGCCCTGGATGCCTGGCGGATTTTCTGCCTAGAATCCGCAGCCGCCGCCGCAGTGACAGCACAAGTATTAATGACAACCAAGTCGGCATTTTCTGGCAGGGCGACAAGCTCATGCCCCACAGCTCGAAACTCGCGCTCGAATTTCTCAATCTCGCTCTGGTTCAGACGACAACCGACTGTGTCCAGGTACACTTTCATCTAATTTGGATCCACTTGAGGCTGATCATATTTCATCTATTAGGGACGCAAGGCCTGGAAATTATCAAAATAGATTTCCGTGCCCGGATTGGTAAAAGATCCTGCCAGCAGACCGACATCCCCGGAGGCAAATTCAGTATCTTCAAACTCAGCAAGTGTCTCGCCATTGACTATTAGCGTCAGTGTACTGCCCACACATCCAGCCTTGATATGGTTGGTGCTTTCCCCTTGTATGATGACTTCGCTTGGTGGCATTGATTGGGTGCCAATCAACATTTGCGTTCCCCCAGACAGCTTGCCGATTCCGTAATATCCATCACTGCTGATCACAAAGAAATAGAAGTTACTACCATCCTGATAGCGACAGATCAAGCCAAAATCATTATTATTATCCCCAGCAATCTTCGTAGCTTCTACTTCAATAAAGCTGTCGGTGAATTCAAGCCCTGGATTAGCCCAAACATCCGTATTTGTCGCACCGACGTAAATCCGGTATTTGCCATCATGATAATCTGTTACACCTTCCGCCTCTTCGATCCGGTCCCAACCGCTCAAAGGGTCTGAGAAATCATCCTGAAACAGCACACTGCTCGTTGGCTGTTCAGCTTCATCAAGCCCAAAATTGGGTAGTGAACAGGCCGATAAGACCAACAAAAGCACAATCAAACTGAAGCCAATTCGTGTTTTCATACGGACATCCTTTCTAAGACCCAGGAATTAATTCTGTATGTGCCGAGATCAAGATCACATTTCCAGTAAAATTTGTGCTCGGGCACAATTTTAACATATCCACAATTTCACCTTGCCCGACAACGAAGGGGAGCTATCAAATTTACTCGGGCACTTCACGATGAACGCCATGCCGTTTCATCAATCGAAGTATGTAGAAATTAATCGATTTGCTTGCTCTGCATATGCCGAGTCAGGATCAAGCGAGATTATATAATCCCAATGCTGATAGGCTGCAGCACTTTCTCCTTGGAGCATCTTGCTCAAACCCATATGGATATGCGCTGAAGGGTAATTCGGGTTGCGCGCTAAGGCTTGGTTAAAATACCGTTCGGCAGTATTCACGTCGCCCAACAAGAACAACACCTGCCCCATAGTATCCAATACAAAAGGGTCACCTGGCGATTGAAGTACGGCTTTACGGGCAGCAGGCAGCGCTATATCTCGGGCTAAGTACTCATATTGAACGCAAAAATTCGCCAGCTGGCTAAGGTAAAAAGGGTCTTCTGATGACAGCTCCACCGCTTCCTGATAGGCATCAAGCGCCGCTGACAGTTCGCCCTGCATCGCAAGCGTGCTACCAACCTCGGCAGTTAATGCCGGGTTGCTTGGGTACTCCTTGCGAATCGCCTGCAGGTGCTCCAGCGCCAAGTCATACTTAGATTGCCGCTGCCAATAAAGCGCCATAAAGGTGTTGGCGGTCAGGGAAGTCGGTGCCAGTACAAGCGCTTGCTGCAGTTCATCCAGACCAACGTTTGACATATCAGGTTCCGTGAGGTGCTGGCGGGCTTCTCCCAGGAAAGCCCATGCGTCTGCATAATCCGGTCGCAGCACCGCAGCTTGCTCAAATGCGGTCGCTGCCAGCTCCCACTCCCCCAGAGAAGCCAAACTGCGTCCGTTTTCAACCATGGCGTAGCTTTCGTCCCCTTCTTGTTGGCCGCGTAGAATCCCTTTGCTGATCACATCTACATTTCGCCGATATGTAGGGTCTAGTTCAGCTGCCTGTGACAGATATGGCATAGCGATGTCAGGTTGTTGGGTGCTGAGAAGGAGACCGAGATTATAACGGTAATCAGCTTGGTCGGGATGGAGCGCAACGAGGTGACGTAGATCATCTATCGCAGCAGAGAAATCCTTTCGGGAGAGATGGGCACTGAGCAGTCTTGTATGAACATCCGTAGTTCCCGAGTCAGTCTGAACAAGCGTTAACCAGATGCTTTCGGCGCGTTCTACCTGCCCGAGATGCAAATATGCTTCAGCCATTGCTTCTTGACCAACGCTGCTCAATGAGTGCTGCTGTTGGGCTTGATCAAGGTATGCTGCGGCTTCTCGATAATTGCCAGAGCGGAGAGCTGCAAAACCAGCTTGCTCCCAAAGCCCCGTGTGTGTTGGGGCTATTTCAGCAATTGCCGCTAGATTATGTGCTGCTTGCGCAAAATTACCTGTACTCAATCCAAATTCAACTTGCTTGATCAATGCTGATAGCTTGTGCGGGCGCGGCGCGAGCCCAAACAAGGGGATCAGGATCATCGGCATCAGCAATCGAATCAATAGCCGGTAGTTCATTAGGGGATGCATCTGCATTATTATAGCCGAGTGCAAGAAGCACACCGCACGATGAAGTCCTGAAAGAAGCCGATTAAAGAATGTTTTCTGCTAGAGAACAAGCTTTATCCCTGATTATTTCCCGGTTGTTTTCTGCATGTGGTTTGACTATAATCATTAAGTCGACACCTCACTAAACTCAGGAGAAGCGAATGGATTTTGCCCTCAGTGACGAACAAAAAATGGTACAAAAAATGGTGCGGGAGTTTGCCCAACGAGAAGTTGCGCCAATCATAAAAGAATACGACCGCAAACAAGAGATGGCCCCGTTTATTCTGCCGCGGATGGGGGAATTAGGTATTTTAGGGATATGCTTCCCAGTTCGTGATGGCGGACAAGGGATGGATTACATTGCGCTTGGTTTGGCATGCGAGGAATTGGAAGCCGTAGACAGCACACTGCGCGTAATCCTGTCTGTCCATGTGGGGTTAAACAGCATGGCGTTATTGCAGTGGGGTAGTGATGAGCAAAAACAGCGTTGGTTAGTACCACAAGCGCGGGGGGAGAAATACGCATGCTTCGGGCTTACTGAGCCGAATGCTGGGACCGATGTTGCAGCAATCGCGAGTACTGCCCGGCGCAGCGGCGATGTATATATTTTAAACGGCGAAAAAATGTGGATATCTCTGGCGACCAAAGCCCACCACGCCCTGGTCGTTGCTCGCACAAACCCTGATGCACTTGATCCACACGATGGTTTATCTGCCTTTATGGTCGATCTCGAATCTGATGGGGGTTACGAGTGGAGATATTCATGGAAAGCTCGGTGTGCGGGCTGGTTCAACTGGATGGCTTGCATTTCAAGATGTTGAGGTGCCGATCGCAGACCGTCTGGGAGAAGAAGGGGAAGGTTTTAGAATCGCCATGTCGTGTCTTGATAATGGTCGCTACACAGTTGCCGCCGGCGCGACTGGGTTGATCCGAGCTTGTCTCGAGGCAAGTGTAAAGTACGCCCATGAAAGAAAGGCCTTCGGCCGTGAGATCGGGAAGATGCAACTGGTCCAGCAGAAAATTGCCCATATGGTACAATTTTATGACGCAGCGCGTCTATTGTACTTGCGGGCCGGATGGATGAAAAATCAAGGTCAACGAAATACACAGGAAACTTCGCTGGCGAAATGGTACGCCACCGATGCATCCTTTGAAGCAGCATCCCAGGCGATCCAAGTACATGGGGCATATGGTTATAGTGACGAATACGATGTCGAGCGTTATTTGCGAAACTCGAAGGGCGCAGTAATCTATGAAGGCACCAGTGAAATTCACCAATTAATGCAAGCTGGCTATGCACTGGAATATCGCAAGGATGCACCATTACGTTGTGAGCTGCCCCCCTATGATCCAGATTATTGGCAATCTACTGCGGAGTAGGCTTCAAAAAACTTGTTTCCGGATCGGTGAGATATCTCGCCGCGACATTATCTCGATTCTCAGCCTTAACAAAATTGATTTAACAAGTGATTAGGGTTGTTGAGTCCGGCAAGTCTATTCAAATTTGATATATCAAAAGGAGGTCGCTTTGAAAATCGTGGTTTGTGTCAAACAAGTCCCTGATTCGGCTGCAAAGGTTGTAGTGGATGACGGGCAAGTGACTTGGGGAGACGCACCACTGGTGATCAACCCCTGGGATGAATACGCGGTTGAAGCCGCATTGGTGCAAACAGAAGAACACGGCGGTGATGTCAGCGTGGTCAGCTTAGGGGCTGAGAATGCCATCGAAGCCCTAAAGCACGCTCTGGCGATGGGTTGCCAAGAAGCGGTATTAATTTCGGACACGGCAATGGCAAATGCCGATTCGCAGGCTGTGGCCCGCGCACTCGGCGCTGGAATCAAGAAGATTGGCGATGTCGATATGGTTTTCTTTGGCCGTCAAGCGATTGATGGAGACATGGGTGTAACGGCTGCCCAAACCGCACGTGTACTGGGTTGGCCGGTAGTATCTCTCGTTTCGGTAATCAGCGCGGTCAGCCCGGATGAAAGAACGTTTCGCGTTGAACGTGCGACTGAAGAAGGGCGGCAAATCGTGGATGGAAAATTGCCCGCCGTGGTCAGTGTTGGAAAAGATATCGGGGAACCCCGTTATCCTTCATTCATGGGAATTCGTAAAGCCTCACGCGCCAACATCCCAGTCTGGTCATTAACCGATCTCGGCATGGAAGCACCGATATCCGTTGTCAGCTGGCCTGTTGTAGAGAATCCACCTGCTCGTGAGGTCACGACAGAAATGATCACTGGAGACAGCGTTCAGGAAATCGCCTCTGAATTAGCGAACAAAATTATGGCAGAGAAGGTGCTGTAATGAGAAATAAAGTCTGGGTTTACATTGATCAGTTCAATGGATCAGCTCACCTTGCCTCCTGGGAGGCACTCGGCGCTGGATTGGAATTGGCGAATGCCTTAGGCGGTGGCGTTAGTGCTTTGGTCTTCGGCACCCAATCCCTACAGGTAGCCAATGAGGCGTTCACTTATGGCGCAGCTGAAGTTGCCTATGCGGATGATGCTACCCTCCAAGAATACCGGCCTGAGCCGTATGCTGCCCTTCTGGTTAAGCTGCTAGCAGATAGCGACGCCGAAGTGCTCCTACTGCCTACAACATCCCGCGGCCGCGAGCTGGCAGCCATGGCTGCTATGGATTTGAATACCGGTTCAATGCCCGATGTGACTGCCTTGGAAGTAGAAAATGGCCGCATACTCGCCACGCGCCCGGTATATGGCGGAAAAGTACTAGCAAAAACCGTTTGCGCAAGCAACCCACAAATTATCACCACCCGCATCCGGGCGTTCTCCAAACCTGAGCCAGACTCATCGCGAACGGGCGCAGTGAACAAAGTCGCACCTGTGCTGGCTGAAGATGACATTCTGACAAAAGTAAGCGGTTACACGGAAGCGGAAAGAGGCGTGAGTTTAACGGATGCGGCGGTAATCGTCTCGGGGGGCCGCGGCGTATCCAACAACCCATCGCTAACTCCACCCGATGGTATGGATGAAAAACAAGCCGAAGTATGGCGTGCTCAGCAGGGGTTCAAACTAATCGGTGATTTAGCCCAAACCCTGGGTGCCGCAGTCGGTGCCAGCCGAGCGGCGGTCGATGCTGGCTATATTCCTTACGAAAACCAGGTCGGTCAAACCGGAAAAGTGGTCTCTCCAGACCTGTACATCGCCTGCGGAATTTCTGGTGCCATACAACATCAGGCGGGTATGCGAACTAGCAAGGTAATCGTAGCGATAAATAAGGATCCCGACGCTCCAATTTTCAAATTGGCTCGCTTTGGGGTTGCTGGAGATTTATACGATATCGTCCCGGCACTAACTGAATCTCTGCAATCTAGGTTGAAGGAGTAGACCTGGTTTTACGTTACTTCTGAGCGTGGAAGCCCTCTGGCTTACTTCTGCAGAGGGCTTTTTTCTATAAGTAGAGCAATGCGCACAAGCTGCAGTTGGAAATTGAGCGATCAACGAATAAACCGGCTGGGGTACTAACACCCATCCAATTTCGTTCATACTCAGTGTTACTCTTCGCTCACAGGGAGGTGTTCTCGATGAACAATAACACAATGATTACGAAATACGAAATATTGACTTTTAAAGCCAAGGATGATAATCTTAGCGCTGTTTAAATCGGCGTGGATCAAACTCCAACTCCAATAAATAATTGGGCACGCCAAATAGCGCCAATACTGCTTAAATGATGGAGAGTAAGAAAAAATGAACGAACGTATTACCGGAACTGTTAAGTGGTTCAACGCCTCCAAGGGCTACGGTTTCATTGGGCATGATGGTGGTGAAGATGTATTTGTACATTATTCATCTATTCAATCCGACGAATACCGTAGGCTTGACAAAGATCAAATGGTTGAGTTCTCAATTGAAGAGGGCTCGCGTGGTCTCCAAGCTGCGAATGTAGTTCCTCTGTAAACCCACTAACTTTTATGTCTGCAACAGGGCTGTCATAACTGACAGCCCTGTTGCAGTTCTTGGGCAGATAATCAGCTGTGATCCTATAGCCTGGCGTGATCAGGCTTGCGTGTGACTTTTAAAATGAATATGGGTATAATGAAAAGCATGAATACGCAAACTCAACTTGAAAACGACTTAAAACTAGCCATCCGGGCAAAAGATGAAACACGCAAACGCACTATAAGACAGGTGCTATCGGCGATTAAACTCGCTGAGGTCGAAAAGGGAGATCAGCTAAGTGAGCAGCAGGTCATCAGCATAATTCAAAAAGAAATCAGATCACAACAAGAATCGATCGCCGACGCGAATCGTGCGAACCGCACGGACCTCATCAAAGAGGCGGAAGCAGAAATATCCGTCTTAAAACCGTACTTGCCCACTCAGCTCAGCCTAGTGGAGCTTGAGACGCTTGCGCGCGAAGCCATCAGCGAAGTCGGTGCATCATCAACCGCGGAGATGGGACGGGTGATGAAGGTCCTGATGCCGCACATCCAAGGGAGAGCTGCGGGCGGCGATGTTAGTCAGGTGGTACGGAAATTGCTCGGGTAATTACTACACTGGCATAATGTAGGAGATCAGCAGCTTTAAATTTGGGTTCGTCCTGCCCGCTGTAAATCAAACAAATGTCTGAGGAAACCGCGTTAGTACCCAGAAAACGTCCACTCTTTTATGCACTCCTCGTTTTCATTGTTGCAGGTGTAGCATTAAGTGTATTGCTGCTGCCTATTCTTAAACCAATAACATCAGCCAGCTTGGTTGAGGGTCAGGTTGCACCGCAGCACATGCAAGCATCATTTGACTTGACCTACGAGAGTGCTGTCCTCACTGAACAACAACGCCAAGCAGCAGCCCAAACAATTGCACCGGTGTATACAGCAGCCGACACGAATATTGCGCGCCAGCAGCTAGAAGAACTGCGGGCAGCACTGGCGTATATCACGAGCGTGCGGGCTGATGAATATGCTAGCCAGGAGCAAAAATTAGATGACCTAGCCGCGTTGGAATACCTGGGTCTTTCTCCCGAAACAGCCGCTGGTATCCTTGCGTCGAGTGATGCACGCTGGCAAACCGTCCAGCAAGAAGCCATCGTTGTGCTTGAGCAGGTCATGCGAGGAGCAATCCGCCAGGACCGTCTTAGTGATGCCAAACATACTATTCCAAACCTGATCAGCCTTTCACTGTCACAAGAACAGACTGACATTGTAACTGAGTTGGTTGGCGCCCTGGTTATACCCAACAGCACATATAGTGAAGAGTTAACCGAAAGCGCCCGCCAGGCAGCCAGCGCAGCGGTGCCTCCAGCCATTCTCTCGTACAAAACTGGAGAGACGATTGTTCAACAGGGGCAGGTGTTAACCGAACTGACCCAGGAAGCGCTTGAAGAGTATGGATTAATCGAACCGCAACCGGGCTGGCGAGAACTAGCCAGCGCGGGAGCGATCGCGATTTTATGCATCGCATTGCCCCTACTCTACCTGCTTCGCAATAAATTTCTGGCACATGACCCGCGCGGTATAACGGTCATTGCGGTGCTGTTTATCGCATTTCTGGTAATTGGTCGCTTGATGACGCCGGATGACAGCTTGATCGCTTTCATATTCCCCCTTGCTGCGTACAGCTTGACTGTTGCCGTGCTATTTGGAGCTGAGCCAGCCACCATCACTACGCTGTCGCTTGCGATACTAACCGCCTATGGCAGGGTTGATGCGCTGCAGCTTACTCTGTTTTATATTCTCAGCAGTTTATTCGGGATATTTGCCTTACGGCAAGCCCGCCGGCTTACCGCTTTTTTCCGGGCTGCTTTAGCAATTGCCAGCAGCGGCGCACTGGTAGTAATCATATTCACACTACCAGAAGTCACAACGGATTGGCTCATGCTAGCGAATCTTATCGGTGCAGTCTTCTTGTATGCAATTGCATCGGTCAGTTTAGCCGTTGCACTGCAGTTTTTCTTGGCTCAGTTCTTGGGGATGACCACTGCGTTGCAGTTAATGGATATCTCACGCCCAGAACATCCCATGCTGCAGATGGTTCTACGCACAGCGCCTGGTACGTACCAGCATAGTCTGCAAGTCGCCAATCTCGCCGAACAAGCTGCAGAGCGCATTGATGCTGACACATTACTCACCCGGGTTGGTTCACTCTACCATGATATTGGGAAGACTAAAAACCCCATGTTCTTCATCGAGAATCAGGTCCCAGGAAACCCAAACCCGCATGACAGCCTTAATCCGCTTGCCAGTGCCAAGATCATTATTGATCACGTGCAGAATGGGATCGATTTGGCACACAAACACCGCTTGCCCAACCGGATCCAGGACTTTATTCGTGAGCACCACGGAACAACTTTCACGCGCTACCAATATGTCAAAGCCGTTGAGGCTGCTGGCGGGGACGAGGAAGCAGTTGATATCGAACAGTTTCGCTACCCTGGACCGCGCCCAAGATCGCGTGAGACAGCCCTGCTGATGCTTGCAGATGCTTGTGAAGCCCGCGTACGCGCCGGCCGGCCTGAAAACGAACAAATCCTGCATGAGATGATAAAGACCGTCATCACGAACCGTCTTGCACAGGGTGATCTGGACAATACCAATTTGACAATCCGCGACTTGGAAAGTATTGCCGAATCATTCACTGCGACTTTAAGGGGAATATACCATCCGCGCATCGAATATCCCAAATTGGAGAATAATGCCAAAGCGGCCGACCCGGTTGCCACCCGCCCTATCGATTCAGAGGCCATCCCCCATCCAGAACTAACAGCAACGCAACAATCCGATTCACCTGCTTCCCCTTGATATCCAGCAATGATATCCCTTGACCTTAATCAACATCTCAGTGGGTCATATGAGATTACTCTCGATCTCCAGAATAGTATTATCTATGCCGCTCAAACTGCGCTATCATATGAACAGCATGCCTCTACGGCAAATATAGTGATCGTACTGACCGATGATACTCAATTACAGAAACTAAATTTTGAGTTTCTGCAAATTAATGCACCCACAGATGTGCTATCTTTTCCCGCTGACGAAAGAGATCCCGAAACAAGTGAACGCTACTTGGGTGACATCATCGTCTCCTACCCCCGTGCGCTTGTGCAGGCGGCAACCGGAGGACACAGCGCTAGAGATGAGTTGTTCCTTTTAGTTGTGCATGGTGTGCTGCATTTATTGGGTTACGATCACTCCCAGGAGGATGAGAAACGAGAAATGTGGGAACACCAGTCCGAGATCCTAAAAGAACTTGGCTGCACAATCAGCCCTCCCTAACAATATTTTGATTTACCACCCACACCGGACAACTTATCTATGATGTCATTTCTCAAATCTCGCGCCCAGTCTTTCCGTTATGCGTTTTCAGGCTGGTGGTTCGTTATCCGTACGCAGCGAAACGCCTGGATCCATGCGGTGGTCAGTGTGACAGTCATCCTGCTCGGCCTTTGGCTGCAGATAGATCGATTGGAATGGGCGATCATTATTTTGGCTATCGCAATGGTATGGACAGCAGAATTCATTAACACTGCCCTTGAGGCAGTTGTTGACCTAGCCTGCGAGCAACAACACACGCTGGCACAAGTTGGCAAGGATGTGGGTGCGGCCGCAGTGTTAATCGCGGCTGGCAGCTCGGTAATTATTGGTATACTGGTGCTTGGGCCTCCATTCTGGCATCGCTTGCAGTCCCTTCTCCCACAATAATTCGTACTATAATCCGATCCACTAGCTAGAACACAGATCAAGCAACTAGCACAAGTTCTCGGAGGACAGCATGTCCCAACCTTCTTTTCGATTCGGCACGGTCGGATCACCTAAATTAACCCCGAAGAAACCCGGCGGGAGCGTAGGTGGCGTAATCTACAGCGCTGAACTCGGCCTATACGGGCTTGAGTTGGGCTGGGTTAGGTCCGTCCGGGTATCAGAAAAAACATGCGCAGCGATCAAATCGGCTGCTGAAGAAAATGATGTCGCTCTCAGCGTGCACGCACCATACTTCATCAACCTAAACGCGGATGAAGAGGAATGGCCAAAGTCACGCAAACGGCTTATGGACGCGGCACATTATGGGCACTTAGCGGGAGCAACCGATATCGTTTTTCACCCGGGCTCCTATTTTGAGCGCGCCCCAGAAGAAGTACTACCAGGCGCGATCACACGATTGCAGGACTGCATAACTGAACTACGTGCAAACGACAATCCGGTTACACTGCGCCCAGAGACAATGGGAAAATCCGCTATGCTCGGTTCGCTGGAAGACACTATCAAGATGTCCCAGGAAATTGAAGGGGTTGCTCCGTGCATCGACTTCGCCCATTTACATGCCCGGCCAGGCAATGGATCGTACAATACCTACGTTGAATGGGCGCAGACCTTAGAACTGTATGGGAGAGAATTAGGAGCATCTGCGCTCAAGGAGCTGCACTGCCACCTCTCCGGAATCGAGTATTCGGCTAAGGGTGAGCGGGAACACCTGACCCTTGAAGGATCAGATTTGGATTTTGCCTCGATTTTACAAGTGCTGCTTGATTTTGAGAGCGCTGGTCGTTTATTGGTGGAAAGCCCCATCCTGGAGAATGATGCTAGGTTGGTTAGGGACACTTGGCTCAAGCTATCAGGAGAAGGGGATTAGAAGCGTCACAGTTCCAATACTAAATCCATCTCTGCATACCTCATCCCACATAATAAAAAAAGAGCGACATAATTCCTGTGGCTCTTTTTACTACTGTCAGAATTACTAATGCTTAGCGTACCTGCCGGAAATTAATAAAAATTAAGTTGCGATTGCAGTCATCAAACGTATCGAAGTAAATCTTGTCAGACATGGGCAAACCAGCAACATCAAATAACTGCAGCCACAACGCTTCTCGGGAGGCAACCGGCTCATCAGTTAAAAAGAACTCGTATCCGGCTTGCCCGTATTGGGGAGCAACTCCACTTAAACTGGTCTGATCCCTATATTCACCTGCCAAGACTCCACTAAGCTTAATCACAACCCCATTCAATGGAGCCCCACTCATATCCAATACTTGACCTGCAACACTCATCCAACTACAGCCAGATTCTGGATGAAAGGTTTCGCTGGAGATTGCCACTGGACTTCCCTGATCAACGACAAATGGTTTGCTCCCTGCTGCTTCTGTTGATTCCACGGTTGGCGAAGAAGTAAACATGGGGAAGGGAGTTACGGTCGCCTCAAGTGTCGCGGAGGGTCTCGGGGTATAGGTGGTGGTGGGCTCTGCAGTTGGCTGTGGGGTCCATGTCGCCGGCATCTCTAACTGCGGTGTGGGTGTCGCCGTCGGGAATTCTAGCTCCGGTGGTAAAGTAGCGGGAGGGAAAGGGTTAAGACTTGATTGTGGATTAACAAAGATAACCAGGAAAAACCCTCCAATGCACATGGTGGCTATCAATACCGCAACGGTGAGTACATTTAGGATCATCACCCAAATACTGCTGCGTGTATTAGGTGGTTCCTTATAATCGAATTCATCCATTTTCTTCTCTCACTCTATTCGCCATTATTTAGTTAATATCACTATCTCGCTGTCCATCCTACGCTCATCCAGCCACGCTCGTATCGCCTGTTCACGCAATACAATTCGGGCATTGGGATCAATATCTCTAGCAGTATCTCGCTCAACTATGAGCAAGATATGATAACCCTTATCGGTAGCAATTACATCACTTACTTCACCGGGCTGTAAACTAAAGGCTGCCTCTTCCACCATTATGTCTGTTAAATATCCCCTTGGAAACCACCCGAGATCCCCTGCGCCAAGCGGGTCATATTCGGATGCAAGGGTCAGAAAATCAGCACCATTGCGAATTTGTGCAAGAATATCACTCGCCTCATCGGCATTATATAGCAAAATCTGTCGAGCGTGCACTTGTTCAACTTTGTTTGGAAAGCTTGCCAGGATCTGATCCCTCATCCAAGACGCAGCAATGGAACGCCGCAGGTCTGCTCCAAAACTCTGCTCATCATAGCCATATTTCGCCATCCACTCGAGAAACTGCTGTTCCCCGACGTTTGTAACCAGGCTGTTAATTCGCTGCTCCAATTGAATGTTCTCCACGATATACCCATTTTCACTAGCCGCCTGTGCCAACAGCATTTGGTTCACTAAATCAGCCATGACAATCTTACCCACATCTTCTGTTGCCAGTTGCGTGCCAGTGGCTTGGTAGAAGCGATCTACTTCAGCCAAGTATTGTTGCAGAGGAATCCCTTCGCCATTAACTTTGGCTGCCAGCGGTGGTGGTGTGCTTGTTGGTTCACTCTCCTCTGCGGTCGCGGTGGGAGTCACTGGGGTGACTTCTTGAGCTTGGTCTGTCGGTGATGGTGTTTGACTGCCACACGCGCTAAAGCCCACAATAATGAATCCAAACAACACTGTGTACAACAACTGATTCAAGCTTACGGATATTGCAATCATCTGGCAGATTATACCCGCAGAACCAGAAGAAAGCCGAGTACCGATTTGATACAAAGTACATGTATCAAATCATCGCCGTAGGCTATAATATTGTCGGTAGATCGAAGACCATCTGTAGCTCAAAGCCATGGACCAACGAAGATTTCGACAAGTTTTACTAACCTTAATCAAATGGTTGTCGCACACTACCGTGTTTGGCCAGGAATACATTCCGCCCACTGGCTCATGCATTGTTGCCGCCAATCATATGAGCCGTTTCGATGTGCCAGTGTCTTTCGCAATGATTGGTCGAGACGATGTCACTGGCTTAGCAGCAGATAAATATAAGAGATACCCATTCTTCAGTTGGTTCATCAACGCCGGTGGGGGAATCTGGATTGACCGGGAATCAGCTGATCTAAATGCTTTGAGAAAAGCGATAAAACACCTAACGAATGGGGGAGTACTTGGTATAGCACCCGAAGGAACGCGCAGTAAAGTGGGCGCATTACTTCCCGCAAAAAGCGGCATTGCCTATCTGGCAGAAAAATCAAAATCTCCGATCGTTCCAATGGCAATCTCCGGCACCGAAATTGCCATGCACGAACTCCTGAATTTTCGCCGTCCGCATGTGAACATTCGGATCGGCAAACCCTTCCAATTACCACCCCTTGATCGAAAAGACCGAGCTGCCAGTCTCCAGAGCAACTGTGACGAAATCATGTGCCGGATTGCGCTGCTTTTACCCCAAAAATATCATGGAGCCTATGCTGATCATCCCCGATTGGTTGAGCTGCAAGCCGTAAACACCAATAACATGACATAAGCATATACAATAGCGCGAACTGGACTATAAATCTACATTCACTAGAAATTGACCTTCCTTGACAGATTTTCTAATTTGCGGATAATAGTGACAACTTAAGAAAACAAAGCCTAGACCGAGGAAAGTAATCCAGTATTGGGTTGGAAACTTCCGATCCATGACAATCCGACAGGGAGGTACGGGCCACGACTGAAACCCCTACCCGGTGGAAACTGGCCGAAGTTCCCTCGCGAGCTGCCCTTGTGAACATGCCTGGGGAGAAATCCATCTGGCAGTAGTAGTATGGGACGTGGCCCCAGCGTTAGCAGGGGAACCAATCGCCCACTAAAATCATTGATAAGTGGCGCCGTTGGTGATCAAGTGGACTGCAGCACAGCAGCCAAATTGGGTGGTACCGCGGGTAATTTATCCCGTCCCTGTTTAGGGGCGGGTTTTGTTTCCCGGCGAAAGCGACTCATCTCTCGAGACCACACAGAATCATCGTGGCTGGCTTGTTTCTCTACATGCAAGTGGAGGTATGCATGCAAACAAAACTAGAACAAATCCAAACATCAGCATTGACAGATTTAGATTCAGTCCAAGAAAAAGAGGCTCTTGAACAGTGGCGCGTGACAAACCTGGGGCGCAGCTCCCCGATTATGGAGGTCTTTAATACTCTGGGAGGATTACCAAAAGAAGATCGTCCAGTCGTAGGAAAACGAGCCAATGAAGTTAAGCGCACCATCGAAGCAGCTTATGAATCGAAATCTGTCGCAATCAAAAACGCTGTACTGACCCGCTCACTGCAAAGTGACCGTTTAGATGTGACGCTTCCCGGCCGACCAATTGCCATAGGACGGCTGCACCCAGCAACACAAACGCTGCGAGAAATTTACCGGATATTTGGTGAGATGGGATTCCAAATCTACAGGTCACGTGAGGTAGAAACTGACGAATTCAATTTCCAACTGCTCAATTTCCCACCGCACCATCCGGCACGCGAGATGCAAGATTCGTATTATATCGAGAGCACTGTTGACCGTGGTGAAGATCCTTTACTGCTGCGCACACATACATCACCTGGGCAAGTGCGCGCAATGCGTGAATATACTGCCCAATCACCCAATAATCCACCGCCCATTCGGATCATCTTGCCTGGTATGTGCTATCGCTATGAGCAGATCAGTGCCCGCTACGAGATCCAGTTTACCCAAGTAGAAGGTTTAGCAGTTGGAAAACAAATCACTTTTGGCGACCTCAAAGGTACAATTAGCGATTTCGCTCGGCGTTTACTTGGGCAGCAAGTACGCACACGCTTCCGCGCTGCCCACTTCCCATTTACTGAGCCAAGTGCAGAAGTTGACTTTGAATGTTTTCTGTGTAATGGTGAAGGTTGTTCGGTATGCAAGCAAACCGGTTGGTTAGAAATAATGGGCTGCGGTATGGTCCACCCGGTTGTCCTGCAAAATGGAGGCTATGATCCAGCCGTTTATTCCGGTTACGCGTTTGGTATGGGTCCTGAACGTATAACAATGCTCCGCTACCGCATTGAGGATATTCGGTATTTTTGGGCAAATGACCTGCGGTTTCTGGAACAGTTTTAGGAGGCTATGGCGATGAAAGTACCTCTTTCTTGGCTGAAGGAATATGTTGATATTGACCTGTCATGCGAGGAGTTAGCGCATAAACTCACAATGGCAGGATTGGAAGTGGAAGAGATTAAATATGTGGGTGTTAGACTACCAGGAACCAATCCTGATGGCTCAATAAATCAATCGTTCCGACCAGAGACAAAAATCACTGGTCTCGCATGGGATCCAGAAAAAATCGTGGTCGGTGCAATTAAAGAAGTTAAGCCCCACCCAAATGCTGACCGTTTAGTGCTGTGTCAATTGGATGATGCTGATCGCGAACACACCGTGCTCACCGGCGCGCCCAACCTGTTTCCGTATAAAGGAATGGGGCGTCTCAACCGACCTATCAAAGTAGCATACGCCCAAGAGGGTGCTCAGCTCTATGATGGGCACAAGGCTGAACCTGTACTGATGAAACTTAAACGGTCTACGATCCGCGGTGTTGAATCGTATTCAATGGCATGCTCTGAAAAAGAGCTGGGTATCTCTGATGAACATGAAGGGATCATTTTTCTAGATGATGATGCCCCGGTCGGCATGCCGTTAGCAAATTATATGGGCGATGTGGTATTCGACATCGTTATCACCCCAAATATAGCCCGAGATGCGAATGTGCTTGGCGTTGCACGCGAAGTGGCCGCCATCACAAACAAAAAACTAAGGAATCCGGATTATGAGTATCATGCCGCTGGGTTCCCCATCAACAGCATGGTCTCGATCGAAATCACGGATGCCGATCTCAATCCGCGGTTTGTTGTAGGATTGATTAGAGATATCCAAATCAAACCGAGTCCTTACTGGGTTCAGCGACGATTGAGGTTAAGTGGTGTGCGACCGATCAACAACATCGTTGACGCGACAAACTATGCGATGCTTGATATCGGCGAGCCCTTACATGCCTTTGACTATGACGTCCTTGCTACAAGAGCCGCAGGGCAATCACCCAAGATCAACACTCGCCAGGCACGGTCAGGCGAAAAACTCACAACACTGGACGACATCGAACGGACACTTGATGACTTCACCATTCTGGTATGCGACGAGAAAGGTCCGCTCGCTATGGCTGGCGTGATGGGTGGTGCCGAGTCGGAGGTGAGTGAGAACACCAAGAATGTCTTGTTGGAGGGCGCCTCCTGGAATATGATCAATACCCGCCGCACTGTGCTCGCCCAGAACCTGCCATCAGAAGCTGCCTATCGCTTCTCGCGCGGTGTCCACCCCGCGATGGCAGAGCGCGGGGTAAGGCGCGGGTTGGAGCTTATGCGGCGATGGTCTGGTGGAACAATCGCTAAAGGGCTTGTTGATAACTATCCAACCCCCCCAGTGAACCCAACCGTGAACATCACACCAAAAGACGTACAGCGCTGGTTAGGAATCCAATTATCACCTGCGGAGATAGCCAAACTGCTCAACCGGCTTGAATTCGAGGTCTACATCGAGGGTGAAACCGTTCAGGCAACAGCACCCGACCACCGACTGGATATCGGAGAAGGGATTATTGGCGTATCCGATCTTCTAGAAGAAATCGCCCGCGTATACGGCTATGACAACATCCCAGAGACGCGCCTGCAGGACGAACTGCCCCCGCAGCTTGGCAATCCGCAGATGGAAAAAGAAGAGCGTGTGCGGGATGTCCTGGTTGAGTTGGGGCTGCAGGAAGTGATTACCTACCGGATGACATCGGTCCAGCGAGAAGCGCGCCGGTTTGCACCAAATACAACTGCCAATGACAAGCCTTATGTGAAAATTGCCAACCCAATCGTCAACGACCGCAATGTATTGCGACAAAGTCTGCTTTCGAGTGTCCTGGAGGTTGTCGAGCGGAATGCCCGTTTGCGAGACCGCATAGCTTTATTTGAGATCAGTCCTATTTTCCTTGGATCGGAAGTCGATGATTTACCGGATGAACTGCTGAGGTTAACAATCGTATTGATCGGTCCGCGTTCAATCGTCGGCTGGCAGCCTGTCGATAGCAGTCCAATGGATTTCTTCGATATCAAAGGCATTACTGACATCCTGCTGCGCAGTAACCATATAGATGAAGTCCGCTATGAACCCATCGAGCATCCGACATTCCACCCGGGTAAATGCGCCCGAGTCTTAATCCGCACGGACAGCAACTCGTCAGAACGCCAGGTTGGTGTGCTGGGCGAGCTGCACCCCCAAGTCCGGTTGGGGTATGACCTGCCGGCAAGCACAACCCAGTATCCTTTACTTGCTGGTGACTTTGATCTGACTGCGATTTTAGAGACCATCCCGGCACGCTTCGAGATGCAGCCTGTGCCGCCATACCCACCTGTGCTTGAAGACTTGGCAGTCGTGGTAGATGAAAACCTGCCTGCTGAACAGGTCGCAAACCTGATGCGTCAGACTGGTGGGAATCGAGTTGTGGATATACGTCTATTTGACGTCTACCGCGGTGAACAGCTCGGCTCTGGTAAGAAAAGCCTGGCATACAGCCTTACCTACCAAGCTCCAGATCGCACCTTGACGGATAAAGAGGTTGCCAAGATTCGCGATAAGATCGCCTTACGTTTAGAAAGAGAATTTGGTGCCCATATCCGCAGTTCGTAACTAAAAAAGGCAGGTTGGTCACACGAGACCAGCCTGCCGATACTATTTGTGAATAAGTTGGGAGGCACTCGCTCTATTGTAAGGCCTTAGCGGCAATTTTCCACCACTTCAGCTGCCAGATCATAACGACCAAACTGCGGCATTAGATAAATACCACTGGCAAACGACTTCATCTGATCAATCAACTCTAAGGCAATCTGAACTCCTATCTGGGGTGCCTGCTCAACGGCGGATTCCATGCGAGCATGTATCGCAGCAGGGACTCGTATTCCGGGTACTTCGTTATGTAAGAAAGCTGCGTGTCTGGGGCTGAATAATGGCAAGACCCCTACCAAGACAGGAACATTCAGCGGACCATGCTGTTCGCCATACTCATGTAGGAATTTCATGGCCAAATTGGGCTCGTAGATCGGTTGGGTAAGGACGAAGTCAGCACCGGCCTCCAATTTACGACGTAGGTTTTTAATCTCCCGTTCGGGTTGGGCAGGGGTCAAATTCAGCGCACAGCCAACAAAAAATGAAGTGGGCTGCCCGATATCAGCGCCGGCGTGATCGATCCCGATGTTAAAGCTTTGCTTGATCAACTTGATTAATCCGGAAGGTACCAGATCATAATCATCCATTGCTTCAGGATAATCACCTATTGACGTCGGGTCACCCATGACGACAAAAACGTTGCGGATACCTAAGGCGTGTGCCGCAAGCAGGTCACCTTGGACCCGTAGCAGATTGCGGCCCCGAGTTGGGAAATGGAGCGTGGTCTCGATGCTCACCTTGCGCTGTACCAGGTCGCAGACTGCCCAGGGGCTCATGCGCATGCGGGCCATCGGGCTATCTGCAACATTGATCACATCCGCACCTGCTTCTGCCAACAAGCTGGCACCAGCCAGCAGTTTATGGGCAGATAATCCACGTGGTGGATCCATCTCGACTGAAACCACGAATTTCTCTGCGGCAAGTTTCTGTGCCAGCCGCGATTGGTGCTCCAGGGAGGCTCAGCTCGATATCCCGTTCAGTTGGCATAGACAGATCAGCGACAGTTGGAGCGCAGCCCTCGCGGGTATTATCTAGTGCTAACCGCATGGCTGCGATATGCTTGGGAGTTGTACCGCAGCATCCACCAACAACGCTCGCACCCGCTTCACAAAAAGCCAAGGCATACTCACCAAAGTATTCCGTGTTTGCGGGATACATGATGCGTCCACCAACCTGCTCAGGCCAACCGGCGTTTGGCATAACTGAGAAACGTGCTGAAGGGACAGCTTGATGCATCTGGCGCAAGATACGCCAGATCTGTGCCGGACCTCCCGAACAGTTCGCCCCGATCACATCAACCTCGTTCTCAGCCAATAAGCGGGCGACTTTTGCGGGCGAATCACCAAGTAGAGTGAGGTCATCACGGGTGAAGGTCATTGACGCCACAACCGGTACATCACTTACCTGACGAGCAGCACGGACAGCCGCGATCAATTCATACAAATCGCTGAACGTCTCCAGGATCAACAGGTCCACTCCCGGCGCAACCAATGCTTGAATCTGCTCGGCAAAAGCGGTTTCAGCATCTTCGGGCTGTACTCGCCCGTATGGCGCTAAACGGACTCCTAAAGGCCCCACATCGCCTGCAATCAAGATTTCTCGAAAAGTATCTCCCCGAGCCTGCTGGGCCAATTCCACTCCAGCGCGATTTATATCGTTGACTTGTCTTTCCAGACCCCGCAAGCCAAGTTTATATGAGTTAGCACCGAAAGTATTGGTTTGGATGATCTGAGCGCCAGCTTCGATATAAGCACGGTGGGTTTCCGCGACGAGGGCGGGGTGGGTTAAATTGAGTGCATCAAAACATTGTCCAAAATCGATACTGTAGGCATTCAGCACAGTTCCCATCGCACCATCACTCAACAAAGGTATGCTGGTATCTGCTAAAAGACGTGTGAATTTATTTTTCTCGAAATCGTCCATCACATGCTCCAAAAAGCAAATTCACTAACAGCAAAAATTGTATCCACAATACCTGGTATTGGTCTACGCGATGATCATTCAGAAAGCTGTTCAATCCGGCTCTCACCAATACTAAAGTATTTCGCTTGTGGATGGTGTACGATGAGTGCAGCAGTCGATTGTTCCGGTACCAGCTGGTATGCCTCAGTTAGCGACATGCCTAACTTATTCTCCGCCGGCAGCAGATCAAAAACCACCCGGTGATCCTCCAACTGCGGAACGGCGGGGTAACCCCACGAGTAGCGTTTGCCCTGCCCATCAGCCAATCCCAGCTCGCGCAGAATATGGTGATGTAAAAAATCAGCGGCAGCTTCGGCGGTTTGAACTGCTAACCCGTGAACAAAATACCCCTCTGCATAATCATCATCCATCTGCAGCTGATCAAAATATGCCGTGGCTTGAGCACCGACCGTGACCACCTGAAGGGGAAGCACATCCATTACACCACTCTCTGTCCCAGCGAAGTAATCTGCAATACATAGGTGCTCTCCCCCTGGTTGGCGGGGGAACGAGAGGCGGGTAAGCTCTTGTGGCTGTCCGGTAATCGTGGTTGGGTCATATACAATTATTTCGTCACCTTGTGCCTGAACCGGCCAATAGCCATAAATTCCTTGAGGCTTGAGCCACGTATCCCGTAATGCATCACGCTGCATACGCAGCAGGCGTACCTCAAATTCCCGCTGCAACTGTTCCCACTCCTCGCCGTGTGCATTCTTTGCCCCCCATGATAGGCGGAAAAGCTCTTTCTTCGATAAATGCTTGAAGACCAGTTCGAGGGGCATCCGCCTGACAACGCGCGGCCCCCAGCCCACATCCTGTGGTAAAAGAATTGGTTGCGGGCTGATTTTAGAATGCTGGCCAGGACCCTTCTGACGCACCCTATCCGGCCGAGCCTGTTCCTGCTGTGCGTTGCGCCGCAGTTGAGTCACCAAGTCCACTCTCGTCTCGGGATTGGTAAGCTGGTCCATGACCGATAAACCTTCAAAGGCATCTTTGCAATAGAAAACACCTGGTTGAAATATCTCGCCTGCCTCTGTATAGAGCATACGCCATCCGAAACGCCGGTTGATCGCAGCGCCTCCTACTAATACCGGGATATCCAACCCGCGCCGCTGTAGTTCATTGACAATTAGCGGCATCTGTTTGGATGTGCTGACCAGCAGGGCACTCAACCCAATCGCATTTGCATTGACCTGCTGGGCTTTGGAAATGATCGTTTCTGCTGGCACCTGCTTGCCGAGATCGACTACCGTATAGCCGTTATTTGAAAGGATGGTCTTAACTAGATTCTTGCCAATATCGTGCACATCCCCATACACCGTTGCCAGAACGATCGTCCCTTTGGTAGTCCCTGTGGCACGATCAAGGAACTTCTCGACATGAGCAACAGCCTTTTTCATCACTTCTGCTGATTGGAGTACAAACGGTAAGATAAGCTCGCCAGCACCGAACTTGTCACCGACTTCTTTCATAGCGGGTAGTAATACGGTGTTCAATATCTCAACAGCGGCCTCATGACGACTCAACTGGGATTCACGGGCAAGAATCTTATCGATATCAGCTTCGACACCCTCTTTATGGCGGTGAAGTATCCGCCAGTGTAAGCGCTGTTCGGGGGAAAACTCTGCTATTGGATCAGCTACGCTATCACTGGCAGATGTTCGGTCCTCAGCGACAGATTCGAAATACTCAATAAAACGTTGGAGCGCATCGGGGCTGCTGTTCAGTAGTAAATCTTCCGTCAGGGTACGCTCGTTTTTGGGGATTTCTGCATACGGAGTAATATGAGCCGGATTCACGATAGCCATATCAAGACCCGCCTTAACAGCATGATACAGCATGATACTGTTGAGCACCGGTCGTGCATGGCGTGCTAATCCAAAGGAGACGTTGCTCACTCCCAGGGAGGTGAACACTCCAGGCAGTTCAGACTTGATCATCTTGATAGCTGCAATAGTCTCAATTGCAGAATCATTATATTCACTATCCCCGGTCGCCAGCGTGAAAGTTAGCGTATCAAAGACCAGGTCCTCTGGTCGTAATCCGTGGCCGTTTACGGCGATATCATACAACCGCTTGGCTACCTCTAACTTACGTTGGGCAGTTTGAGCCATCCCCTGCTCATCAATTGTTAGGCACAAGACCGCGGCATTGTGCTGCTTCGCCAAGGTAAAAATGCTGTCGGCTTTGCCGCTGCCCGACTCAAGGTGCGTGGAATTGAGCAAGCAGCGACCAGGGGCGGTTTTGAGAGCGACCTCCATCACCTCGAGCTCAGTTGTATCGATAACCAGGGGTACATCCACACCAAAAGATAGTCGCTTTATGACCTTATGCATCAAATTTGCTTCGTCCGCCCGTTCGGTAACTGCGACCGAGATATCCAACGCGTGCGCACCACCTTGCACCTGCTGTCGGGCTAAGTCCAGGATGGCATCATAATCTTCAACCATCAAGAGACGTTTGAACTTTCGGCTGCCTTGCGCATTACAGCGCTCTCCTATCAGCAAGGGACGCGGTTCTTGCTGCATCGGTATGGCATGGATTGCCGATGCGAGGCGCCCCTCAGCCTGCTGTGGGCGTGGAGGGCTGGGGTGATCCTGCAGTTTCTCAACCAAGACTTTTAAGTGGGCCGGTGTGGTGCCGCAACAGCCCCCAACCACGCTGATATGGTTGTTCACAACGAAACTAATTAACGCTTGGGCAAAAGGTTCTGGCTGCAGTGGATAGACTGCCTCCCCGTCTACATTCAACGGCAGACCAGCGTTTGGAATGCAAGAGATCGGTAGGGTAGTATGCTCACCCAGATAGCGTATCGGCTCACGCATGTGCTCAGGTCCGGTTGAACAATTCAGACCAATCACATCGATTGCGAGCCCTTCCAAGATGGCAGCCGCAGCGGCGATATCAGTTCCCAGCAGCATACGCCCGGTAGTGTCCAGGGTTACTTGAGCTTGGACTGGCAGGTAACGCTCGGATTCCTCAAAAGCCGACTGAATTCCCATGATCACGGCTCGCACTTCGAGGATATCTTGGGAGGTCTCAACCAAGAGCACATCTACACCCCCTGCAATTAAAGCGACCGCCTGCTCACGGAAGACATCTACAAGCTCATCAAAGGTGACATCCGAAAGATCTGGGTCATCAGCAGAAGGCAGTTTCCCTGAGGGACCGATTGAACCTGCAACAAAGCGTGGTCTTTCAGGCGTGCTGAATTCATCCGCCAATCTGTGGGCTAGAACTGCCGCAGCGTGGTTGATGTCAAATACTCGTTCTGATAAACCATATTCCCCTAGTGTGAGGCGATTGGCGCGAAATGTATCGGTTTCCAGCACATCCACTCCGACTTCCATGAAGGAACGGTGGACATCTTCAACGGCTTGCGGGTAGCTGAGAACCAAATAATCGATACAACCGTTATACTGCTCTCCGCCGAATTGCTCGGGGGTCAGTTCTAATGCATGTAAGCTGGTGCCCATCGCGCCGTCAAAAATCAGCACCCGTTGCTGTAGTGCATCAAGATAAGTCCGATTTGTGTATTCGCGTGTTTGGACCATTAATACCTCACAACAAAGCGCCTCCCAGGAAGAGAGGCGCCTTCGATAAACTCGATTGCTCATCTTCCAGAGCGCAAGCATGCATCCCAAGTTCTGCCGCTTACTATCTGCCGGAATTGGCACCTACCGCCGGCAATAACCGGAAAGTGGCTGCCGAGGCTTCTCAGGGCCGGTCCCTCCACCTCTCTTGATGAGTGGGCAGATATCATAACACCCAATGTGACAGTTGCGGCGGAGTTTACCATACCCGCGAAGCACTTGTCAAATCAGCTGCAAGTAGAGAATGGCATTGACGGCCCTATCGGCGTGGTTTACACTCAATTCCAACATTAAGTTTTTCTTTAAACATGCTCCTAATGGAAACAATCGCCACGATTGATGATTTCAATCAGATTAAAATTCTGACCGACGTACGCAGGCTGGCAATTCTTAGGCTGCTGATGGCTGGTCCCTTCACGCTGAGCCAGCTCGGTCAGGCATTAGGGGAGCATCCAGCTTGGGTCCGCCACCATTTAAAAAAACTGGAGCAGGCCGGATTGGTTGAATTGATGGACTTCCAGGATTCTGGGGGAGTATTAGAAAAATACTATCAGGCTAATGCACGGGCACTGATCCTGAACAAGGTAATTCTACCGGCTTCATATAAACCCGGTACGCTGGTCTTTTTCGGTAGCCACGATTTGGGTTTGACGCTGATCGTTGAAAAACTGAGCGAGAATCACAAATTCAAACTGCTGATGCTGCCAGTTGGCAGCCTGGATGGGTTGATCGCGCTGCGGCAGGGCTACGCGCAGCTGAGTGGCTGCCATATCTACGACCCATCTAGCGGCGAATACAATCGCCCTATCGTGCAGCACATGTTTCCAGAGGTAGAAACAACGCTGGTGACGCTGGCGCAGCGCACCCAGGGGTTGATGGTTGCCCCTGGCAACCCCCTTCATATCTTGGATTTGCCGCGATCTGACACAGGATCACGTGGTGCTGGTTAACCGGAACCGCGGCTCCGGTACGCGGCTGTGGATAGACCGTGAAATAACCAAACTAGGGCTCACCTCCAGTGATGTCCGGGGGTATGACTGCCAGGTGCGAACCCACACCGAAACCGCCCAGACGATCAAACAAGGAAAAGCTACCGTCGGCATCGGTCTAGAAGCAGCAGCTTGGCAGGCAGGATTGGGATTCATCCCATTGTTCAAAGAGCGCTACGACTTGGTGCTAATGAGCGATCACCTAGAGAACTCTAAGTTCCAGATCCTGCTGGAATTTCTGCAAACCCAAACCGCGCGGACACTGCTCCAGCAGCTGAGGGGCTACGACACCGAACACACAGGTCATATCCAAAAAGTTTAGAACGGGCAACTCAAGACATTGCCGTTAATGGATATCTTGCTGGATTCCCTTTAAGTGAATTACGGGAAACAGGCAATCAAAAACATGTTCACACAAGCCTGCCCTTTACCCATAATGCTGGTTTTTTAGCGGGGGATACGGGGGTAAATAGAATTCAAAGCAGCAAAGATGCGTACAAAGCTGAACAGGTCAATCCACATCCCATGGAGGTGTGCCTGAACCGCCAGCGCCCTGGAGTGAGGCCTGGATGGGGTCACGGAACTCAGGAATTAAATCAGCAACTGCGGCGAGCATACCAAAACAACCCGCGATCATCATATCGCCAAATGGGACGGCGAAATAAGGCCGCAGGGTTGAGGCTCGCATTAAACCGCGGCGCGGTCCAGTGACAATAACACCATACTCTTGTGAGCGCAGGTCCAGCGGGATAGGATCGTACACAAGAGCGCCATGTCCATGGTCATCGAAGACATCGCTGTGCTGGAGAGTGCCTGCGGCCAGAGCTAGCAGGAGGGTTTCCAACTTGGGCAGATCGAGTAAGCCGGTATGGTGTTCAAAGACGGCTTCAACACCAGCCGGACCGAGACGGAAAGCCAATGTGTGGAAATTGCCGACATTCGCTACCAGTTTGCGCGGCTGCGCAGCGACATTGGGGTCATAAAGGGCGCCTAAAACAGCGGCCGGAGCGGTATCCATAACGACCAAAGGTGCGTCAAATCCCGTAGACGAAGTTACGACAGCCTGCAGACGGGTCATAATGCCGGGTACATCCTGGGCGCAGAAGGCAAACGCGCTCAGATTTTTAGTCTCTTGCAGGCGCTGGTCAAGATAATCAAAGCGGAACTGGCGGTCTGAGTAGCCAGGCGGGGCATTACCATGATCGAAGACCGCAACTGCGACGGCAGCTAAATCGTCTAGTTTTACGGAGAATTTGGCAAATGTGTCCGCAATCGCCATGAAATCAAAGTCGCGCAACTCCAGGCGCAGCACCGAATCAGGCAAACGAAGAGCTTCATCTTCACTGACTACAGTGATGCCCATCACAGCCACGGCATCCAAATCATCATTGAATGAACGGGCTGCGTCAGCGGTGGCGTAAATGGGTAAACCCGCCTGGGCGTGGGCTTCCGCAGCCCATTGACTGGGGCCACCCCCCATGGTCACACCAGATAAGAGCACCGCCTGTTGGTGGCGCGTAGCGTCCTTCAGTTGGCGGTGAACTAGCATGGTTGGCGAAGGCACCACCAGTTTGAAACCGTTCTCAAGGTCAAGCTGGGAATCGAACAAGAATATGTCCTGAGTACCAGTACCAACATCGACACAGAGAATTTTCATCGCAGTGAACACACCTTATAGCCGTATGCCAGATGGCGGCGGTGATCGTTTAGCGGAGAGTTTACCACACGATTGGTCCAGTTTCCCCAGCCATGTGCCTCCAAAGGGAATCATTGAGCAGTTTCCTATGATTTATCTCAATTCAAGTCACAGTAGTCGATTCACTAATAAGGTATACTACCAGCGTCTTCAGGCTGCTAATATATGTGTGATTTTGCCCGCCTGCTAATAATAGGTGAACAATGGAACAAGAGAACGAAACAAGACGTTGGGAAGAGGAGACGCTTACCCCTGCTCTTATGAGACACCCTGTGCGAAAACCGCAGTTCCGCACCAGTTCAGGAATTGAACTGCCAATAATTCTGACACCCCCCGACCCTATCCCGGATTACGGCGAGCAGCTTGGTTTTCCGGGGGAATACCCTTTTACCCGCGGCGTCCAGCCAACAATGTACCGCGGTAGATTTTGGACAATGCGCCAATATGCCGGCTATGCCAGCGCAGAAGAGTCAAATAGGCGTTACCGTTATCTGCTGGAACATGGGCAGACGGGGTTGTCAGTAGCTTTTGATCTGCCCACTCAGATCGGTTATGACGCCGACGACCCAATTGTACTTGGGGAAGTAGGCAGAACCGGGGTAGCGATCTCGTCCCTGGATGACATGGCAATTTTATTCCGGGATATCCCGCTTGATAAAGTATCGACATCCATGACTATCAACGCGCCGGCAGCGGTTTTGCTGGCTATGTATATCGCATTGGCCAAGCGGCAAGGGATTGAACTCCGCGAACTGACCGGGACAGTTCAAAACGATATCCTGAAAGAATACGTCGCGCGCGGCACATATATTTTCCCACCGAAGCCCTCCATGCGCTTAATCACAGACGTATTCAGCTACTGCCACAACGAGGTGCCGCGCTGGAATACGATCAGCATCTCCGGTTACCACATCCGCGAGGCCGGTGCAACAGCGGAGCAGGAAGTAGCGTTCACGCTCGCCAATGCGATCGCATATGTGCAGGCTGCTGTGGATGTGGGTTTAAATGTAGATGAGTTCGGTACGCAGCTGTCTTTCTTCTTCAACGCGCACAACAACTTCCTGGAGGAAATTGCTAAATTCCGGGCGGCACGACGCATGTGGGCAAAGATCATGCGAACGCGCTTCCAAGCTCAGAACCCGCGTGCCTGTATGCTGCGCTTCCACACCCAGACTGGCGGTTCTACTCTGACCGCCCAGCAGCCCGAGAACAATGTTGTACGTGTGACCCTGCAGGCACTTGCTGCAGTGCTAGGTGGCACGCAATCACTGCACACAAACAGCAAGGACGAAGCGCTGTGGCTGCCAACCGAGGAAGCAGTAATGGTGGCACTGCGCACACAGCAAATTATCGCCCACGAGTTGGGTGCGGCAGACAGCATCGACCCGCTGGCTGGATCTTACTTGGTTGAGCACCTGACAGATGAAATCGAGGCGCGCTCCAGCGCACATATTGAGAGAATCGACCAAATGGGCGGCAGCCTGCTGGCGATTGAGCGCGGCTACATCCAAGGTGAGATCCAGAACGCAGCTTACCAGGCTCAGCGCGCCATAGAGGATGGCAGCGATGTTGTAGTTGGTGTCAACGCCTATCAAGTAGAGGAGGCACACCAACTGGAGCGGCTGCACGTCGAACCGGCTATTGAGGTAGCAGCGAGAGAACGGCTGGCAGCTTTACGGGAACGGCGTAATCCAGAGAAGGTAAGTGGGGCCTTAACGCAGCTAGAAATCGCTGCACGCGGATCGGAGAACTTGGTCCCACTGCTCATTAACTGCGTGGAGAAAGACGTCACCCTTGGAGAGATCTGTGGAATTCTGCGCCAAGTGTGGGGCGAGTACGAACCCCCAGCTTGGATTTAACGCCAAATCCAACCAGACGGGATTATCCACCATTGTATTGGAGGAAATAAATGATGCATAAGATCAAAAGAATAGATCATATCGCCATCCTCGTTGACGACATCGAGGGTGCGCTGGGTTTCTGGCATGATGCGTTGGGGTTAGAACTGGATCATATTGAAGACATTCCAGAGCAGCAATCTTTGGTAGCCTTCCTACCAGTTGGCGGGAGCGATATCGAGTTGGTTGAACCTACATCAGATAAGAGCGGTGTCGCTCGCTACCTGCAGAAGCACGGCCCGGGGATGCACCATATCTGTCTCCAAGTGGAAGCGCTTGAATCCACGTTAGCTGAGCTAAAAGCCAAAGGGGTACACCTGATCAATGAGACGCCGCTCGAAGGCAGCGGCGGGAAACGCCTAGCTTTCATCCACCCCGAGAGCACCCAGGGTGTGCTGGTCGAGCTTTATGAGCTAAAACAAGAATTATAGATTGACAGAAATATGGTTCTAAAAAGGTTATCCAATAACTAGGCGCAAAGGCGAGAGCTAGCCTCCTTATTTGTGGATAGATAGCGGTTTAATGCTGACCGATCCACCAACGTATACGCCAACCAGCCCCCCCCGATCAAGATCAGACCCCAACCGCTAATTGTCATAATTGTGTGTAACGCATCGGCGTAATTGATCCCGTAGAATGTATGTGTTGGGCCCATCCAAATTTGGATCGTTAGGCAGAGCACACCCATCACAATCGCCGCCATGCCGCCAACTGGGTTATCCCCATTCGCGTCAGCACGCTCGAAATCCACTTTCTGCCAGATGCAAGGGATACGAAAGATCAGGAAGACCACAAGGGTCAATACAGACGTATAGAAAACCGCGTCGACTGGCATGGAGCTGCCACGCAGTACTCGTGATGCACCGATATGGATTCCCCCAACGAGCACGCCCAGAATTAAGGCGATCAGCGAATAGCGATAGGCGTTCGGGCGACCTTTTATCAACAGGAGCACAGCCCGTACTCCCATCACGCCAATCGCCAGCGTCACGATCACAAAAAGGACATACAGCCATTTATACGGTACGATACCTGCCATAGAGGGGTATTCTTCTGCTCCCAGAGCAACACAGGTCGTCCCAGCCCCACTCAGGACGGTAAACGAAGCCGTCAGGCTCATCAATATAATACCGACAATCTGTAAGGCTTTTCCCATTGGTGATACCTCCTTATGTTCCAGAACGACAGCAGATTAAATGTAATGATTAATAACCCATCTTCAGACGGTGGCAAAACCAGCAATAAAAGCATCCGTGGTTAATAGCAGCAAACCCGGTAAAAGCACCTGGATGGTCGGGCGCGAAAGGATGGGTGAGCCGGTCTTGAGAAAAGAGAGCAGCAAACCGCCCAGACTGATTAGTGCACCACCCACACCCACTAGGACAAAGCCGGGCTCTACCACTCCTCGCATGCTGAGTATGATCGGCAGCTAGGTGATAATAAAACCAGAGACATCATGGACAATCGCTAGTGACAGCACTGTGATCCGCTTAGGTGCATAAAAACGAGTCACAGCAACAACGATAAAGCCGATAATGGAAAATATTAGATAGGGGATTGTGAGCTGCGGCAAATATTCTGCCACGAGACCTAGCGAGAGGGACAATGGGATAACTGTGTTGGTGATTACCACCACTGGGCTTTCAAACACCTCAAACCCGAGGATGATCATCAGCAGCACACCAAAGCCAATCGTATAACAGAGCAGCGCTAGAGAGGGCGAACCCTCGATTCCAAACACTACCTGAAGGACTGCTAGGAGGCAGGTCAGTAGGAGCAATATCCTTTCGAGAAGAGTGATATGGCACAATGCAGCTGTTCCGCGTGCCAGAATAAGAATTGGAGTTTCCGGGTTAGATCGCTTCGAAAATAATAATCAGCATCGCGCCAAGCATATACAGTGATGCGTACTTAAACAATCCGAAATTCACTTTTTCTGAGGGACGTAAGGTGGATGCGACCGCTAATATAAACAATCCCAACGAGAGCACTGCCAGCAGACGCAGATATCCCCAAGTCAAACCGATACCATAAGCCGCTGCAGCCATAAATACCGCGGCCAGCACACTGGAAAGGGCAATAGCGATGCGGGTAGCTTGAAAGCCGTACACCGCTGGGAAAGTGGGGATTTCCGCGTTCTCATAATCGGCAAAGAAACGCATGGAGAATGTCAAAATGTGAGTCGGTATCCAGAAGAGAACTGCTAAACTCAGCGCAACGCCCACCCAATCGACATATCCAAGCGCCAGGGCGCGCCCAGCAAGAATGGGCATGCCGCCAGAAATCCCGCCAAAGATGACTGACCATGGCGTACGCCGTTTGAGCCATATGGTATAGATGATGACATCAAAGAAAACGCCGGTGAAGATTATGGCACCATAAAGGAGATCAATGGCCAGCGCCCAGGCAACACCGGTAACTGCTAGTAAAAGCCCCACCAGCAACGCTTCCCGTGGTCTGACCTGTTCCATGGGCAGCGGTCGCCAGCAGGTACGCTGCATGAGTGCATCGATATCGCGGTCATACCACATATTGAGCACGGTTGCACCGCTGATCGCTAGGAATAAGCTGCCAGTCAGCGCCAAGAGGGTCGGTAGATTGGTCACCGGGCAGCGACAGCTCATAAAGCCAGCCCAACCGGTCACCAGCAGCAAACCCGTTTGCAAGCTCTTGATCAAAGACCAGTATACACGAATTTTTGCTCGCAGTGTCATCCTTTGAGTCCTTTGCGAAAGCCTCTCTGGTGGTCAGCTATCGCGTGCACAGCGGAACCCCACACTCGGGCTAGTATATGTCGGTCCTGCTGAATTGCGCGTCCAGACACGGAGATTATACGCGTAATTCTGATAGCTGCCGCCGCGCATATAGCGGTAGTGCTGGTCTGGATACACATCACCCGTCCACTGCCAGACATTGCCTGCCATATCATAAAGACCATACGGGCTGGGCGAGTCTAAAGTTTGAAAACCTACGTAAGATTGACTGTTGAAAAATCCAACCGGAGTGGTCCCACCAGCACCACCAAAAGTCTTCTCAAAGATATCGTGGCTGGAATAATAGTTGGCGTTCTGGCGCTGAATTCCATCTCCCCATGGGAAAGGCCGCCCATCTACGCCACGGGCAGCTTTCTCCCACTCGATTTCTGTGGGTAGGCGCCAACCATAGTAATTACAGTAGGCTCGCGCACCAAACCAGGAAACCAACGTTACAGGGTGGTTGCCAAAGCCGGGTACCGCAGAATAATCTTTTCCTTGCAGCTCAATCTTGATCCCAAGATCTTCCAATGCTGCTAATGGGTACATGCCTTCAGCGATTTTCTCTTCATGTTCATGACCGTGAAACTCATCACCGGGGTAGTATCCAACCGGGATGGCATCCTCAAAACCGATGGCACCATCCACCCAGGCCTCATTCAGGAACTGCGCAAACTGATCATTTGTCACATCAGTTAGCATGATTTCATAATCGTAATCCAGATCGGTCTCGTGGGCATGCAGCCCCATGAAGAACTCTCCTGCAGGGATCAAGGTCCAGGCGGTGGCATCCATACCAGGGTCGATTTCCGGTATAGATTCTGGCTGGTAATCCGTACAACCCGCCAGACAAAGTATCGTGCTGATCGCGAATATTAGGAGGGTCGGCTTTGACATCAGGAACCATCCTCATTGTTTATCATTTCAGCTAACTCAGCATGCCAGCGCCCGTCCCTCTTGAACAGATCATACAGCCGCCAGATAAGAAATACTGCTAAGGCGGTCAGCAGCAATGCCAGAGCTAAGTCTGCCACCAGCATCGTCCAGTTTACCAATGAGTTCTGTTCAGCCTCCGTGACAAATAATCGTTTCATCGAGAAGACGGTGACGGCTGTAAAAGCGATATCAGAGCAAATGATAACCAACCAACCAAACCAACGGCGCGCCTTGCCCTGCAAGCCAACCCGGTCCGAGTAGTAGAGCAAAATAATCGTGGCGATAATCCCTGCGAGGATATGCCAATGACCGGTCAAGATAATACGTTCCTCACGATGGGGCCAGACCCGAAAGATCTCGTCCAAGCGGACCGCCATAAAAATGCCGATGAAACTGACCGTAAAATTCATGAACACCATCTGCCAAGTAGTGCCGAACTTGACCGGGTCATGCACCAGCGCTTTAATTTTCTGCACGAAACCGGCTTTTGAGATCTTTTGCTCAGCCAGTCGGTTGCGGACCAGCTTATCCCACCCATAGATGACCAGGAAAAGCGCCGCCAACAGAACAAATACTGAGCCGACATAAATGGTTGTGTGAGCCCACTCTACCCAAACCACCGACCACGCCCCAAGCGAGATGACAATGGTGCCGACGATCATTAACGGCATAGCGATTTTGTGTAAGACGCCTTTGAAGTCATACCAGCGGCCAATTACGAGCGATAAAGAAATGGCAACCAGGGTCAGCATGATGTGCAGGTGCCCGATAATCGAGCGCTGCAGCATGGTTTTCTGCGGCTCGCGGATCAGGTCCTCGGCCAGAAAAGTCTCATGACCGTTGCCCCAATATGATCCGGTGATCGCACCGAAGGCTGCCGAGCCGAGTGTTGCGACCGCCATTGTAAAAAAGGCTACACGTTCTAAATCCACACCGCCGAGCGTGTGGGCGTAATCTTGCTCCGTCACATGATACTCTTTGCGCCAAGGCCAAAGTGCCGCGGCCAAGAGCAGCCCCGCAAAGAAGCTCAGCGAGAGACCAAAGATATATAAACCATGGAAAATGAAGTTGTGACCGAAGTAGCCGAATGCCAGCCCAAAAAACAAGGTGATGATATAGCCAAAAGTCACCGTGGCGTTGATTTGGGTGCGCTCATGCGGTTTCATCGGGACAATATCGGTGATGAAGTAGACCATCACTGCTACCACTGATACTGCGATAGCATGGTAAAGCAGGATAATCCGTCCTTCGCGCTCTGCTTCGACGATATCCATCCCGAACGTGTTAACGACGACGTCATGGATACCAAATTCTGCCATAGGTCCAGAGAGCATGCCCCATACTGCAGTAACCAGAGAGATCAGACCGATAGCCACCAGGACCAGACCATTAGTCGAGCGGAAGAGGTAGTTCCAGCGCTGCTTCAATGCATCCAAAAAACACTCCAATATAACCTTCTGAATCATCGTTTAGGTCGAATGCGCCCAGACTCTAACCGAATGGTCATGGGATAGTTTACTCGATTTGCCGGATATCCTTGACAAATCCCCACGTAAATGCAAGGGTCATGAGAAAGAGCAGTGGGGCTAAGATCGTAAGTACGGAATCTTGGGAGAAGAATATAAGCTGCGAGCCTACTGAGAGAAATGCTAGCGCGATGCCCCATAGACCAATCAGCACGCCCCCAACACCGACCCACCAGAACCCATTTGGCGCGCTGCCCGAACGACTGGCAATAATCGGCAGCAGGAAGATGATCAACCCGGCAACACCATAGAACAAGGGCACTGCAAATGTTTTATGAGCCTCCAGACCGACGATACTCGATATGGCAATCGCAAGGAAACCGATCAAGGCAAACCAGGCATAAGCCTTTTTATACTTGGGGGCATACTGGTTCATCAATCCCAACGAGATACCTAACGGGATTAGGGAAGCCACGGTCAATACGTGGGGCGAAGCCAAAATGCCATAACCGAAGATGATCAACAGCAAGCCCGAAACCAACAGCACCGCAAAGCCCAGCATATAATATATATCATAGAGCTTTCTGATTGTTGTAGTGCGAGTAAAACCGCTACAGCAAATACACAGCTACTAATCCAGTCGCCAAGAGGAATATTCTATCGATTGTCATGCTCACTGCTCCTATGGGAAAACTTATTAAGGTGAGCTTCAGTAGAGAAACAAGGTGTTGCCCCGGATTCTTGTTTGATTATGGCATAGTATTCAACTGGAGTCAGTGATTTTTATCACAAACTTGCGTTTATTCGTAAGAGATCACACCGGTTCAGCGCATATCCCGAAATGGATCAGTCATCCGCTGATGGCTTGACCTGGAGAGATGCATCTTCGCCCTTCAGCAAACGCTTCCACAAACCAGGCCACGTAAACATCACAACCAAGATAATGCAGGATATCGGGGCGAGAGAGAAGAGCGAGAATCGGCCTAACTGCTGGGCCGTGACAATGGCTAGTGGTATGCCAACCACTAGCTCCAATACACCAGCGATCAGCCCAACCACACGCATCCATTCTCTCGGTTGGAGCAGGATGCCCACGGTGACCACTCCCCAGCCGATCATCGCGACCCAATGCAGCCGCTGGACGGCTACAAATATCGGTGCCCCAATTGTGAAGATGCGGCTTAGGCTAGCAATGCCGTTCATCAAGCAAAAAACAAACGCCATTCCCGCTACCAGTCCAATCAGGATGCGCGGCCAGGGCACATTCCCAACCAACCATAAGAGCAGGAAATATAGGACCATGTACGGCCAAAAGAGCGAGAAATAAACCGGCGGGAGACCAGCAGCCATAAAAGGCACATTGATGAACCAGCTGCCCTGCAGGGCAAGCACCATGGCTATTACCGAGAGAGGGAAAGCCCATTTGCTTTTTGTGAAGAATCCGTAGGCACTGATGACGAATATGACTCCAGCCAGCAACCCCACATCCGTCAGCGCGGGGTGGATCCATTTCAAAAGTATCTCACAACCTGGTTCAGCGGCTTCAGCCGCCATACCGCGGTGATACCAGCTAAGGAAAATGTAATAGTGGCCGATTATTCCGATCAGGCCCGCGATTGTCGTTAGAACCGCACCAATTTTCTCTTGTCGAGTCATTTCTCCAACTCCTCACATGCAGAATATTCTCAAAAGGACAGTTCACTCCTGTCCGATTTCTTCAGCGTCGTGGCACGAGCAGCCTTTGTAATAGGCAGCATCGTTATGGGCTGCCACATACACAACCGTGCCAGGTGCTATCTCCAAGTCACAATCACGGAGAAATGTGGGGTTCTCTTCCCAGGCTGCAATCTGGACATCACAATCAACATAAACCACCCCGCGCCAGGTATCATTGCACAGCGGTCCCTGGACGAGCTTATCCACAATTACCTGCTTCCCGGAAACAGTAACTAAGGCCGGCGTCAGTGCTGATCCGGGAGCAGCAGTCCACATAGGGATCTGTGCCATATTCGCAATGTGCTGGGGTGTCCCGCGTTCCGCAGTGCAAACAGTATTGTTGGACTGGCAGCTTGATACGAGCAGGACGAAAATTAACAATACCGCCGATTTCAACATATGGAATCCCGATGATACGCACCTAACAACCGGGGCACATCATATGTGAAATGTAGCACATACTTGCGCGAGCTGTAATTGCTTTAAGGCAAATCACACCAGGAATCACAGTCTAATGTGTGCCCCCCAAGGTGAATAATTTTTACAGTAGAATAGAGCTTAGAAAGAAACCCAGCGCAGGGTAACTCTATTGGAAAAATCGATGCCGATTTCCGAGAACTCCATTTTTTCCACCTTGACCGAAGATGACCAGCTGCAGTGCCTGCAGATAGCAATACCCCGTCGCTATCAGGCTGGTGAAACGGTCGTGTATGCCGGCGATATCTGGCCGTACCTGATCTTGGTTGAAGAAGGCAACCTCACTGCGATCAAAGAATCCAACGAAGGGCGCAGCTTGATTGTAGAGACCGTCCGGCCTAGTGAAATCGTCTGGGGGATGGCCTTCTTCGAGCCGCAGGCGCAAATGCCTGTATCGCTAACCGCAGACCAAGATAGCCAGCTGCTGCTTTGGTCGCGCGATCAGTTACTCCCAATATTAATAAACAACGGACCAGCGCTTTGGGAACTCTGCCGGCTATTGATCTGGCGCGTGAGGCGTGCCAGCGATGTGCTGGAAGAATTAGCATTCCAGCCTGTAGCTGGGCGCCTGGCCAAATTTCTAGTAGATCAATATGGAAAAAGTGGAGGGGAGAGAATTAAGCGCGAATTAACATTGGATGAGATGGCCGCTCATATAGGCAGTACGCGGGAGATGGTCTGCCGGATCTTGCAGCGTTTCTCCACCCAAGGAATAATCGAAATCACACGCACTGAGTTCACTTTTACAGATTGGGAACATCTCGCCCGGCTCGCCCAAACCAATTTCGGTGAACGCTGATTAGCTCAATTAAATGCCTCGATCAGTGACGTAATCACAACGAATACAATTTCGAGGGCAAACAGCCCGGCAAGTATGTAAATCACAATCGACCAGGGGGAAATCTCGCGGAATCCTGCAGCCGTTTCGCCCTCAGCCAGCAACCTTACTGTGCGTGCCGCCTGGCGCGCATGGCGATCTAGCCCTGGGTCATGACCAGAAATCCAATGCCAGCCGTGCGTTTGTGTGGGGACTGCCAAACGCGGACCATTGTACCCTTGCAGCCAGAGGCGCAGCGCCTCTGAAGGTTTAACCAGCAGCTCAGTTGGTAGGATTACCGCCTTGGCGGCGGAAAATGCCTCATCAGGAGCACCTTCCTCGATCGAATGCACCGCGACCGGCAAATGTGGCGCCTCCTGCTCTAATGCCGCAGCTACCGTCCCACCGAACTCGCCATCAGGTGGAGTGAGCACCAAAACTGGGAATTGGGCATGGATTTTCGATAAATATCCTTCCAGCCAAACATTGTCTCCCCGCAATATCCGCCAATGATAGAACCCAAAAATCGCAAACAGAATGACGGTTTTTATATGGTTGACCACCAGCGCCTGCATTTCCTGAGCAGGATCTCCTAACCAGGCTAGGATAAATTGGTACAACAGAGCTCCAGCACTGAACATGATCCCAATGACGCTGGCGAACAATACCAAAAATAGAAACCCACGCCGAAAAAGTGATCGCCGAGCCTGTTCTCCAAGCTCACCGGGCTGGGCGATCTCACGCTGTACCGACCTCCAATTGATAAACCACAGCGGCAAACCAACTACCAGGGCTGCCAGAGCACCGGACAATTCACTCCGGGAAGATTCTTCCCAACGGAAATTCGACTGAAAGATTACATTGATCAGCGTCTGCAGAGAGAAATACAAACCTAAAAATATCGTAATAAGACCATAGAGTGCAAGTAAATAATAATATAGCCGCCACATCCCAATCATCAAAGGCTGAACGGTTTTCCCTAGCCGATCATCCAATCCCCCAACCAAAGTGAGATTATCAACTTCGTGGACGGCAAATCCGTGATTCTCATCCGGAAAGGCATCTTTCACCATATTACTGGCTGCTCGCAGTTCCCGAACAGCCAATATCCAAACAATTGTTAAAGGCACTGCTACAGAAAAGGGTCCCGCCAAGTCGTATAGCATACTGCTCAATTGGCTACTTGCTCCAAGCGCGAATTCAAAGACCTCAACTAATGAGATCGTGAGCGTGAGCAGTGAAAACGTTGCGGTGAAGATAACTGCTAGGAAAAGGCCAACCAACCGGATCAGTGAAAAGCGCTCCTCAGGTGCAGTCAAGCCGATTTGCACCGTATACCAAGCCCCTCCAATAACCGGTAGGCCGACAAGCAGCAACGCGATGCCATTCGGCAGCAAGGCCTGGGAGCGGATACCGCTTTCCTCCCAAACTCGTAGGCTGTAGAGCAGGATTTGCTGCAGACCGAGAATGCAAAGAATGGCGCCGTAAAGTACCCAGATAAGACGGAAAATGCGCCGTGTGATCTGGTAGGCGTTTCCGACTGGCGGCACACGCCAGTCAGCTCGTAGGACGAATACAAAATACAAGGCTACCAAACCGTTGACAATAATCGCTACTAGGTTATCGCTTATGGTTTGATCGGCACCCAGCATGAGGCGTTCAAAATTCACGTCGAAAACAACCGCTAGGCTGCGAATGATGATCGCCAGGGCATTTTGTGCTATTGGGAGCATGGTTGCTAGCAGTGTGGCATATAGGAAAACCGCACGGACGGCATTGGAGCGCTCTTCTGGATTCTTAAGCGCACTGCGTTGGGCTAACCACCAGTGCAACGCGAAAACAGGTACACCAACTAACAACAGCGAAAGTGCCTGGGCTAAGCGGATGACATCCCCCCCAATAGTTTCCCCAGAGATAAATGAGCGCAGCAAACCAATCGCACCCCATAGGACTGTCTCGAGGCTGACAAAAGCCACCGAGTAGAGATATAAACGCCGGATTGTCTGCATCATTTACTCCTAAAGCTCTCGATAGGGGGAATTATATTGCCACGGTGTGATCTAAAGTCATTAATATCCTCGGCTGATTCAAACCGATGAATTGCTACTAAAAATTGTATAAGATTTAAGTAGGCAATGCAAGCAGAAGAAAAACGGCCTGGATGAATTCTCCAGGCCGTTATCCACAATCAGGAATGTTGAGCTACAACAAGCCGCGCAGCTCCATCGCCTTAACCACCCGATCAATCGCCACCATGTAGGCAGCATCGCGCATTCCCACACCCTCGCCTTCAGCCATCTCAACGACGCTGTTGAAAGCGAGTGTAATCTTGGTGTCCAATCGCTCGAGCACCTCATCATGGGTCCAATAATAATTCATATCATTCTGAACACCCTCGAAGTATGACACCGTAACGCCCCCGGCGTTACACAAGAAATCAGGGATTACAAACACCTGATTGCGTGCCAGAACTTCATCCGCTTCTGGAGTCGTTGGCCCATTGGCACCTTCCGCGACTAAACGCACACGATCGCTGATCTGTTTAACTGAATCGGCGTTGATTTGACCTTCTAATGCCCCGGGGATCAATACATCTACGTCTTTGCTTATCCAAGCATCGCCATCCTCTATAATGTAACCGGCCCCTTTCGCTTGGTCCTTATCGATCGTGCCATAAACATCCGTGATCGATTGCAGAAAACGGGTGTTGACTCCATCCGGGTGACTGACCGTATAAGGTATACGGTCTTCCCTGTCCCAGTATGAGACGCAAACCACTTTACCACCCAGCAGCTCGGTGAAACCTATAGCGGCGTATTGAGAAACGTTGCCGAAACCTTGGATAGCAGCAACGGCTGTCTCTGGTTCCATGTTTAAGTGCCGCATGGCTTCACGTACGGTATAGATCACCCCGAAGCCAGTCGCTTCTGTCCGGCCCAAGGACCCTCCTCCACCTACCGGTTTTCCGGTGATCACACCCGGTGTGTAGTGTCCAACCAGCTTGGAGTATTCATCCATCATCCAACCCATCATGCGCGGGTTCGTCCCCACGTCGGGAGCAGGTACGTCCTGCCGTGGGCCAATATTTCGCCAAATCTGGTCTATCCATCCACGGCATAAATTTTCTTGCTCATGAATCGACAGGGAGGCAGAATCAACCGCCACACCACCCTTGCCACCCCCTAATGGGATGTCAGCGACAGCAGTTTTCCAGGTCATCCACATAGCGAGGGCGCGCACAGTATCTAGCGTTTCAGATGGGTGGAAACGAATACCGCCTTTGGACGGGCCACGCGCGTCACTATGTTGGACACGGTACCCAAAGAATACGCGTTTTGTGCCATTATCCATATTGACTGGAATCATAAACTTGAATTCACGAGTCGGCCAACGCAGCATCTCAGCTACCTGGGGATCCAAATTTAACATAGCGGCGACCTGGTCGAACTGTCTCTGGGCCATTTTGAAAGCGTTGATCATTTCTGTCATGTAAATCACTCCTATTTATCTAGTTTCGTGTTCGTTAAAACATAAACGGACACCACGGTCTGGTGCCCGCTTCTAAGGCTGACGGTGCAGCGGCTATGTTAGCGAAAAGGCTCATGCCTACACGCCTCAATGAAAAATTTCCTATCAAATATACTCTAGCAAATGTCAGACAATTCGTCAAGTGACGAATGCTACCACCCAACATGGTGACTTAACTCACATTCGAATCTCGACCAGTTAATCTCGCAAAGTATCACTTGCCTGCAACTCAGTAAGCTGGCGGTTTAACTCGCCTTGCACAACTTCTGGATTTGCCTGTCCTTTCGCTGCACGCATCACCTGACCAAAAAGCCAATTTCGGACTGTTTCTTTTCCCGCCAAGTAAGACTCCACTGTTTCCGGATTTTCGGACAGAACAGTCTGTACGAGTTCACTGACTTGGGAGCTGTCGGAAATCTGGCGCAAGCCCTGCGAGGCAATGATTTCTCCAGGGTTCCCGCCGGATGCGAACATTTCCGCCAGTACAGCCTTCGCACTAGTCAGATTGATCTCTCCGTTGCTTATCAGATGGAGCAGCTGAGCCAACTGGTCTGGGCTCACTGCCAAGTGCTTAATATCAATCCCACTCTGGTGCATCAAGCCAAACAGCTCGCCGGTGATCCAATTGGCAGCTGATTTCGGATCGACTTGGGGGTGTACAACAACGTTTTCAAAGTAATCCGCCACTGATCGGTCTTCAACAAGCAGCTGGATATCATAATCGCTAAGCCCATATTCGACTTGAAAGCGATCAAATTTCTCCTGAGGCAGTTCAGGTAGAGTGGATTGGATTTTTGAGATCCATTGTCCTTCAATGACCAGCGGAGGGAGGTCAGGTTCCGGGAAATATCGGTAATCATGGGCTTCCTCTTTGCTGCGCTGGAGCACTGTCACCTGGCGAGTCTCGTCCCAGCCCAATGTTACCTGGGAGATCGGCTGTCCTTTGCGCAACATTTCACTTTGACGCTCAATCTCATACGCCACTGAGCGCTCAAGGGCACGAAAACTGTTGAGATTTTTTATCTCGGTGCGTGTACCAAGCTCTACCTCTCCCGCCAGTCGTTGTGATATATTTGGTTCTATACGGATGAGCCCCTTATCCATATCGCCAGAATTCACCTCCAAATAACGCAAAACGCCGCGCAGCACAACAGCAAAGTTGCGCACATCCTCAGCTGAGCGAAGATCGGGTTCAGTAACGATCTCCAGTAAGGGCACTCCGGCGCGATTGAGATCGATCAAGGTATATGGGCTGCCATTCTGGTCCCTGTGAGTCAGTTTGCCGGCATCTTCTTCGAGATGCACACGGCGGATGCGGATGCTCTTTTCTCCGGTGCTTGTTCGGATGATGAGAAAACCATTGCGGGCTAAGGGCTGTTCGAATTGTGAAATCTGGTAGCCCTTTGGGAGATCGGGATAAAAATAGTTTTTGCGTGCAAAGATGCTGATTGGGGCGACCGTGCACCCCAATGCTAACGCAACTCGTAGAGCGTATTCTACTGCGCGCCGGTTGACTACCGGTAGGACACCGGGCATGCCAGCGCAAACCGGGCACACTGCGCTGTTGGGGGTGGCTCGGGTAGTGTCAACCACCGGGCAGGCACAGAACATCTTCGACGCGGTTTGCAGTTCTGCGTGGATCTCCAACCCAATGACTGCTTCAAACCGAGGCATTTTTATTTCATTCCAGAGCTAAAGATTAATCTAAAATCACTGTGCCAGCCCCCCCGCTGTCTAGTTCAGCCATGGCGGCGCATGAAACGCTCCAGCCGCAGCAGCGCTTCTTCAATCTGCTCGTACGCAGTGGCATAGGAGCAGCGCACAAACCCTGCCCCACCAGAACCAAACGCCGACCCAGGTACAACTGCCACCCGTTCTTCTTCCAGCAGCAGTTGAGCAAACCGTTCTTCATCCATGCCCGAGGCGCTAATATTGGGAAAGGCGTAGAATGCACCATGCGGCTCACTCGTCCGTAAACCGAGCTGGTTGAGACCGCTGACAATGAGCTGTCGTCGGCGGTCATACTCGGCCACCATGCGCTCGACGTAAGGACCCCCTGAACGCAGCGCTTCTAGCGCCGCGTCTTGTGCGGTGGTAGGGGCACACATAATTGTGTATTGGTGGATGCGCAGCAATCCATCCAGAAGCTTGGCGGGGGCAGCCGCAAACCCGACCCGCCAGCCCGTCATCGCATAGTTCTTGGAGAAGCCGCCTAACAATATCGTTCGGGCACGCATCCCCGGGAGTGAGGCGAAGCAAACATGCTCAACACCATAAACAAGCTGGTCGTAAAGCTCGTCAGAGATCACAACCAAATCATGCTGCTCAGCGAGACGTGCGACATCCAGCAGTGCTGTTCGCTTCGCTACTGCCCCGGTCGGATTATTGGGAGAGCTGATCAAGATCGCCTTAGTACGGGGCGTGATTGCAGCTTCAAGCGCATCAGCCTGCAGTTGGAAATCGTTCTGAGCGAATGTGGGAACTTCAATTGGGACTCCTCCGGCCAGGATTGCTTCCGCCTGGTAGGAGACAAAACAGGGGGTCGGAATAATAACTTCATCCCCAGGGTCAAGTACGGCATTCAGCGCCAGGTAAAGCGCTTCAGAAACGCCGACCGTGATCACAAGTTCTTCTGCAGGGTCATAAGATACTCTGTAAGTTTGAACGATATAGTCCGTCAACCCCGTGCGCAGTTCCAACCGTCCCGAGTTGGACGTGTAATGCGTCTCACCACCCTGAAGAGATGCAATACCTGCCTGTACAACTGGTTCCGGGGTTGTGAAATCTGGTTCACCGATGCCCAGCGAGATAACATCATCCATCGTGGCAACAATATCGAAGAATTTTCGTATACCGGATGGCTGCAAACTCGCTACATGTTTCGCCAAGTACTTACTCACATCGCCTCCTTGCACTACCCACGTAGTCTCATTCAATTCCCGAAAACAACCCCACGATAATCTAGCAACCCAAGGTGCTATACTTGATGGATATGCCACTCAAGCTCGTTTTCAAGGTAACATAGCTCAAATTCCATGCTGCCAATTGTCTGCACACGGAAACATTTACCCTCCGGAACGCGCCACTGCTTGATTATTTTGACAATCGGTATTCGCACCCCTCGCCAGTACAGTGCCGTCGGGCGATCAGCGTACCCGCTGCTTGAATGGCACTCCACCGTGTCAGCCATTTCGTACCCAACTCAATCTACTAAATGACAACCACCGTGTTGTCACCCACATTAACCACGCCCGCTCGCCGTTTGATGGTCGCGCGCTTGCCAATTAACGAATCGGTCAAGATCGCACCTTCAACCTGCGCACCATCCTCGAGGATTGAGTTTGAGATGATGCTCGATTCCACACAGCAATCCGCACCGATCGATACATACGGGCCAACAATTGCGTTCGCCACCTGGGCGGTCGGATGCATATACACCGGCGGGATAAAGACAGCGTTAGCTTGGCACGGCCCTTCGTCCTGGTTGCTGTGCCCATTCTCGAGCAAATAGCGGTTCGTTTCGAGCAGAGCTGCCGGGGTGCCGGCATCCAACCAAATGTCAACAAGCTCCGTACGCATCCGCAGCCCATCGTCAAGCATCAGATTGATGGCATCCACCAAGTAATATTCGCCCTTCAATTGGATCTCACGTGCCATCTGCTCCTCGATAGCTGCGAGCAAGGCCTCGGCTTGGTGGAAGTAGTAGAATCCGACTACCGCCAGGTTCTTGTCCATTTCCTGCGGTTTTTCAATCATCTGCTTTACCCAGCCATCTTCTGTTACCTCGGCCACGCCAAAGCGGCGTGGATCGGGCACTGGTTTGACCCAAACTACAGCATCTGCACTTTCGCTAGCCAAGAAAGACAGGTTCGTCTCGATGAGAGTGTCTGCAAAGACAATCATCATCGGTCCCTGCAGGTACCCGCGCGCCAGGAAAATTGCGTGGGATTGCCCGCGTGGGTTCTCCTGGACGACAAATTGCGACTTGAACTGAGGGTAATTACGCTTGATATAAGTTTCGATCTGGTCGCCCAAGTAGCCAACAATATTCACCAGCTCGATCTCGGTAAATCCGGATACTGTGGATAGTGTATCCAGAACATGGTCCAGAACAGTCTTGCCAGCCACACTGATTAACTGTTTTGGCCTGCTCCAGGTATGGGGTCTCAGACGGGTGCCTAAGCCAGCCATTGGGATAACAACTTTTAAGCTTTCCATAAAAAATCAGTCCCCTTCCGATAACGATTGGAGTAAGTGCTGTTGAACAAAGATTTGATGGATATCAATCACGACTGGTTGCTGCCTCAATAACGTGAAAAGACGAGAGGTCTTGTATTATACCCTGCCTATCCAAAGGTAATTCATCCCGGGCGAGGCCGTCATCCTAATCTCACATCCAAATTACCTGATCGCCATTATTCACGCTGAAATAACGCCCATTAAGTACAATTTTTATAACAACCCGGAGAGCCCACCATGAGAAATTCGACACTTGCCCGCTCAACCATCACGGTAATCATCGTCACCATAATGATCAGTGCGGCGCTGTCTGTCCCAATCCAGAGGACTCAAAGTGCCAGCCATACGCCGCGGATCCGGCTGCAGTACGCTAGCTTTGACCCCTTAGAAGGAGAACCTAGTATGCTGCCGGCGGGTATTTGGCAATCTTCGCAGGGAGTCCCCCCCACATACCTGCTGCAGTTTAACGGCCCGGTCCTGCCTGCCTGGAAAGACGATGTTGAGGCCACCGGCGTCAAGCTGTACGGATATGTGCCCGACTTCGCCTTCATCGCTCGTATGGGCCCGGCGATCGCCGACCAAGTCCAATCACTGCCATTCGTGCGCTGGGTGGGCATCTACCATCCCGCTTACCGGGTGCAGAGAGCCCTGCAAGTGGAGGCAGGACAAACACCGGACAAAAACCTAGCTCTGGTAATTCAGACTTTACCGGATGCGGACCTCGACCAGCTTAAAGATCAAGCCACTCGACTGGGAGGTACTGTGACTGATGCAGCCCGCAACCAAGTTGCTGGCTACATATATCTGTCCCTACCAGCGAAACAGCTCGATGCACTGGCTGCGCTCGACGGTGTGCTGTGGGTGGAACCTTTTATAGAGATGCAGTTATTGAACGATGTGGCAACCGGCGAGATTATTCATGCGGATGCCATACAATCTAGCTTGGGTTTGGCAGGCCAAGGCCAGGTTATTGCTGTAGCAGATTCTGGATTAGATACCGGCGACCTGGAAACGCTACACCCGGACATCAAAAACCGAGTGCTAAGTGCGCAATGTTGGGGACGACACGTAGCAGCACCGCACGAGTGTGGGGATTGGAGCGATTATGTCACCCATGGTACACATGTCGCGGGGTCAATCCTGGGAGATGGTACAGAGTCAAGCGGGCAATACGCGGGAGTTGCTCCTCAGGCAGAGTTGGTGATCCAGTCGTTAAGTACGGACACGGGCTTAATTGTGTTTCCTGGGGACATCGGAGACTTGATGCGAGAAGCTTACACAGATACGGCCCGAATCCACACAAATTCTTGGGGAGGGGGATCAAATTTACCCGGTGGTCCTTATGGAGTGTACGACTATTCCAGCCAGCAAGTCGATACGGTGATGTGGGAAAAACAGGATATGCTCGTATTATTTGCAGCCGGTAATGCGGGTGTTGATATCAACCCTCAAGATGGGTATATTGATGCTGAATTCATTATTCCAACCTGGGACAGCCAAAAACGTAGTAACTGTTGGCGGCTCGGAGAATTACCGTCCAGAATTACCCTACATCTGGGGCGGTTCCAATGGTTTTCCAATTAGCCTAGATAGAATGGCGAATAACGTGAATGGTATGGCTGCCACATCTGGGCGAGGACCCACAGATGATGGTCGAGTCAAGCCTGATATCGTGGCCCCAAGTACTTTCATCGCCTCAATGCGCTCAAGGCAATATGTCTACAACGATGAAATCATGAGTGAAGAAGGTTATGAAGATTATGTCATTTCTGAAGGAACAAGCAGCTGGATGTTCAAGATTGACGATCCGCATAGCCCGCCAAATTATTGGCAGCAAACCATCGATGGCAATTTCTTATTAGGAGCCATGTCTATTCTTGCAACTCCTGAGATGGATGTTAGAAAAGCCGGTGTATATAGTACACCTAATGGGCCGATTGCAGTATTTGATGTACATGTATGGCACAAGTACAACCTGAGTGCCGGAGATAAATTGCTTTTGCTTGTAATTGATCCGGGTACTCTAACACTAGTACCCTACCTCGTTGCTGAGAGTGGTGAGAGTAACCAATACTCTCTACGAACGATGAAAATTGGTCTCGTAAACCCGCCTGCGGCTGTCCAAATCGGATTCGCAATCAGGAGTGGTGGTTCCAGCAGCAGCACATGGCAAATTGACGATATTCGGATCGATGGGGGTGATTGGGGAACAATGAGCAGCGTCGGGCTAGCGGAGCCTGGTGACGCAGTTGATGAAGGATATGTGTTGAACAGCGGAACGAGCATGGCTACCCCGCTGGTCGCGGGTTCTTCCGCTCTTGTGCGGGAATGGCTCGTAACCAAACAAGGGTTTATCGATCCAAGCGCAGCATTAATCAAAGCGGTTTTACTCAATGGTGCACAGGATATGAGCCCAGGCCAGTATGAAAGCCCCCAAGAGGTGCCAAACCAAAGACCCAACAACGTTACGGGATGGGGAAGGGTGAACTTAACAAATAGTCTTAGCCCATCATTACCACAAGAATCTTTGCTGATAGATGTTTATCCAGGACTTACAACCTCGATCAGCTCTACATACACATTGACTCTAGGATACCCAATTACAGGCACGATACCTTGTGGAATTATCCCCGAAATTAATCCCCTTCGTGTGACCCTGGCATGGACCGATCCACCAGGTGAGCCGTTATCCAAAAGATCTCTGGTTAATGACCTAGATTTGGAAATAATCGCTCCAGATGGAAGTACTCACTATTATGGCAACCAAGGTCTCTATAGCCCTGAGGATACATATGATTGCTTAAAGGATGGAAAGTGGGATTCCTGCAACAATGTTGAAGGAATTATCATATCCAATGTACAAAATGGCGTTTATCAAATAAATATCTTTGGTGCAAATATACCTGGAACGGGGGATGCACTGGAGGGTTCAAATATCCAACCGTATGCCTTGGTGGCTACAGGTGGTAATATTACGGGAATATACGAAGAAATTGAATGTGTCTATTTACCGATGGTACAGTTCAACAATGAGTAAAGCGCGCAAAAATCATTTATGTTACCCCACAATATCGCAAAACTAGTTATCACCCTATCGGTAAACCGCTACCAAATATTCGCTTTTTCGCTATCTAAATCACAATTTCCTACACAGCAGCAAGCCCTTTCCAACACCCACTACCAGCGCATCGACCCGGGGATCGTTCTCAACGCGTTCGTTAAATGGGCGCATCTCTTCAGCGTGACTAGTCAGATTATCAGCCACTAGCAATCCACCGCCCACCAGTTCCGGCACCACCAGCTCATAGATATCCGCGTAGTGTTCTTTTTCAGCATCCAAGAAGCAGAAACCGATCAGGGGGTAATTTGCCAATCCCACGCGCGCATCGCCATGAATTAACTCGATCTTGTCCGCGACCCCAGCATTTTGAAAGGTTTGCCGGGCAAGAGCGACTTTTTCCGCAGAAGTCTCAAATGTAACCAGATGGTCACCGCGCTCCTGGCATGCGAGGGAGAGCCACAATGCAGAGTAACCAGCGCTGGTCCCTACCTCGAGTACTGTGCCAGGTGGAGCGCTGGCGCAAAGTATCGCAAGGAAGCGACCGGTCTCGTGGGGAATTTGGCGCAAGCGCTGCCTGCGAGGCGTGCCATCCTGCCGGTCACGTGTATCAATCTGCTCAAGCTCGAGCATACATCGCTTCATTTTGGGGGGAATACGGTGAAACATGGCTGCCGCGGCTAACTATGGCCTAAAACAGGGTGCGGTCTGTAAGGCTCTTCTAAGTCGGCGCAATCTTCTGCACGCAGTTCAATTTCCAGGGCTGTTACCGCCTGATCCAGCTGGTACATCTTGCTGGCCCCGATAATGGGCGCGCTGACCCCTTCCTGGTGTAAGAGCCATGCTAGCGCTATCTGGGCAGGAGAGACCTCCAAGCGATCGGCTAGCTGTACGACGCGTTCGACGACCTCGAAATCAGTCTCCTGGAAATACATCTGCTGGGCGAAATCATCGCTTTTGGCACGCACGGTTTCCCCGAAATTCTCCGGAGCGCGGTTGCCCGCTAAGAACCCACGCGCCAGCGGGCTCCAGGGTATGATACCTACTCCTTCGGCACGGCAGAGCGGCATCATCTCGCGCTCTTCTTCCCGGTAAACCAGGTTGTAGTGGTTCTGCATCGAGATAAATCGTGTCCAGCCATGCAGGTCCGACAGGTAAAGTGCACTGGCAAACTGCCAGGCGTACATGCTGGAAGCACCGATATAGCGTACTTTGCCTGATTTGACTAGATCGTGCAGCGCAGCAAGAGTCTCCTCGATGGGCGTAGAGGGATCCGCACGGTGGATTTGGTACAGGTCGATATAATCAGTTCCCAAACGCTTCAGTGAAGCTTCGACCGCGCGCATGACGTGCAACCGTGATAGACCACCCTCGTTAGGGCTATCCCCAGTTGGGAAGAAGACCTTGGTTGCAATTACTACCTGGTCGCGGCGCGCGAAATCGCGCAGCGCCTGCCCCATCACCTCTTCGCTGACGCCCTGGGAATACATATCCGCTGTGTCGAAGAAGTTGATCCCCAATTCCAATGCACGCTGGATGAAAGGGCGGCTTTCTTCTTCGTCCAGCACCCAGGGTCGCCACTGCGAACTGCCGTAGGTCATCATCCCCAAGCAGATTCGCGATACTTTTATTCCAGAACGACCGAGATTGACGTATTCCATTGGTTTCCTCTCAACACAGGTTCAACATGTAACAACCAGATTATGCCTCTATAGCTTCCAGTTCATAGATGGTCCTCTCCATCAGATCCACTGCCGTACCAAGTGTGTCGGGATCGAAAGCAAACCGAGCGCCTGCGGCGGAGTAAAGCTGCGGCAGCGGGCGCGTACCGCCAAGGGAAAGCGCATGGCGGTAGTCAGCCACAGCCTTGCGCGGATCGGTAACTGCATTACGCCATACCTGGACCGCTCCCAACAGCGCCATCCCATATTCGACATAATAAAACGGATCCTGGTGAATGTGCCCCTTTCGATGCCAACCAGTAGCTAATTCCTCATCAAGCCCCGACCAATCCTCAAAAGTCATAAATCGTCCCCACAGCTCGGTCCATTTTGCATCACAGTTTTGCGGCTCATTGGCAGCTTCATGGTGGGTATAGACCCAATGCTGGAATGCATCGACAACTGCCATGAAAGGCCAAAAGAGCAAACTCTGTTCAAGGTGGTCGATACGAGCGCGGGCTGCTTCAGCTGGTGTATAGAAGCTCTGCGGGCTGGCATAATATGGTGCAGCCAAAAATTCCATAGCCATAGAAGCAACCTCAACAAACTCCAATGGCGGCTCAAGCTGATGAAAATAAGGCAGTTGTTGGCTCTCAAACACATGGAAAGCGTGTCCACCCTCATGCACCAACGTCTCAACATCGCGCTGCGTGCCAACTGCATTCGTAAAGATAAAAGGTCGTCGGACAACCGGATACTCCGTGCAGTAGCCTCCGGGCGCTTTATTTTTTCGGTTATCAAGGTCTAGGTAGCCTTCTCGGCGCATTACATTGTAGTATTCGCCGAGCTGAAGGTCCACCTGGGCGAAAATTGAAGCTGTTTTCTCATCAAGCTCGCTCACCGTCTGGAATGGTTGAAGTGGTGGCCGAGAGCTTACATCCGTCAATAAATCCCAAGGCCGTACGCATGAAAGGCCCAACCGTTTACGGCGCCGTTCAACCAATCGCTCAGCTGCTGGTAGAACCTGCGTCTCTATTGCCCTGTGGAAAGTCTCGCAGTCTGCCGGTGAATAATCAAACCGCAGCATCTGTTTCCAACGATAGGCGCGAAAATCAGGACAGCCAGCATTTGCAGCCAACTGGCGACGCCCTTCCAAGAGCCTGATCCATAGTTCATTGATCGCCTCGCGGTCAGCAAGCCAGCGCTCCATCTTCAACCGCCAGGCGCGTTCTCGCTTCGCTCGTTCTGGATCTTCAAGAACCTGGTCAAGCTGCAGTAAAGTAACCTCATGTCCCTCCCACTGAACGGATTGTGCGCCGAGGATTCTGTCATAGTCAGTTGCCAACTTGAGCTGCTGCGACAGCAAGGGGAGGTTTTCGCTTCGGAACAGCTCGACTTCCGCACGCATGTTGCGCAGCGGCACAGAAAAATTCTTGGGTTCCAGTCCGCTATCAATAAGCTTGTTTCTCAAACGCTGCTCCGCAGCCTGCGATGGGGAGTAAATCTGGTCAAGAAAAGCATGGTAATTTGCCTCCGCCTGGCTATCTGAAGTATCCACTGTGGTCGCAACCATCAAACGTTGTTCGCTCTCGTAGAGCAGCCGGCTTAAGTCGCTCCAGTCCTGCATCCATTGATCCAGGGATTGCGCGTTCAGCAAGCGCGTTTCTAATTCCTGATAGTAGGGTTCGATTTTGGGCCAAGGCCATTTCATGATTTCTTGCGCGGTTTGTGGCAGTGGTTTTGGCATATCAAATCCTGTATTTGGTGGTAAATCTTTTTTTAAGAGTTACATTTCAGGCTGGGCCTGGTGCCAATCTGTTGCGAGCTGGAAAGCATAAACAGCCTGAAAGAGCTGCCCCTCATTCCAATGAGCCGCCATCAGCTGCATCCCAATTGGCAGGTGTTGGTCGTCAAACCCAACCGGGAAAGAGATCCCCGGGACACCAGCTAAATTGGCAGGCAGTGTGAATATGTCCTCCAGATACATAGAAAGCGGATCATCGCCGTGCTCACCAATCTTAAAGGCAGTCGTCGGGGTTACCGGGGCGGCGATTAAATCCACCTGATTAAAGGTCATTTCAAAGTCACGTTTGATCAATGTGCGCACTTTTTGAGCCTGCCCATAGAAAGCATCGTAATAACCAGCCGAAAGGGCATATGTGCCCAGCATGATGCGGCGCTTGACTTCTGCTCCGAACCCTGCACCGCGCGTATTACGATAAACATCTCCTAAGTTATCCGCCGCGTGACGGGGTCCATAACGGATGCCATCGTAGCGCGCCAGATTGGCGGATGCTTCGGCGGGGGCGATCAAATAGTATACCGGCAAGGCGTATTCTGTATGGGGCAAACTTATTGGCAGTATTTCCGCCCCCAGAGAAGCTAGCTTTTGGATGGCCTGCTGGACAGCACGCTCCACATCAGGCTGCAAGCCAGTGATAAAGTACTCGCTAGGCACCCCAATCCGTACGCCGCGCAGCGGCTGCTCGACACCAACGAGGTTATTAAGTTTTAACTCAGGCAATTGTTGGTCCTGGGATGTGGCGTCTAGTGGGTCTGGTCCAGCAATAATGGAGAAGAGCGCTGCGACCTCGTCGACCGTGGTTCCTAATACACCGACCACATCCAAGGATGAACCATAGGCAACCAAGCCGTAGCGTGAGACCCGGCCATAAGTCGGTTTTAGGCCAGTTACACCGCAGAAGGCCGCCGGCTGGCGGACACTACCGCCGGTATCTGTGCCCAGCGCCGCTGGCGCAAGGCGGGCGGCTACGGCAGCAGCGCTTCCGCCGCTCGACCCGCCCGGAACACGGGCGCGATCCCAGGGATTGTGCGTCACACCATAAGCGGAGTTCTCGGTTGAAGAGCCCATCGCGAATTCATCAGTATTGGTCTTGCCAAGCAGCACCATACCGGCTGCTATTAGGCGTTCTACGACAGTGGCATGGTATGGTGGCACAAAGTTTTCCAGGATACGTGAGCCGCAAGTGCAGCGCACACCGGCAACACATAACACATCCTTGACCGCCAGCGGGATTCCTAGCACTGGGGAAATCAATCTACTAGGTTCCTTTCGCCAAGCCGCCAGCGTACGATCTGCTTCTTGTGCCTGCTGCAGTGCCATTTCCGGCGAGAGTGTCAAGTAGGCATTCAGCTGTCCGTTAAACTCCGCTATCCGCTCCAAGTATGCCTCAGTCAAAGCGCGGCTAGAGATCTCACCCTTACGCAGTGCTTCAGCTGCCTGGGAAAGACTTAAGTCTGTCAACATACTCATAGCAGATCGGGAGTGCCTAACCGGGATGACAGCTATTATTCCAGCACTGGCGGCACCAGGAACTGGTTATCTCGTGTAGCGGGAGCATTCTGCAGCAATTCTTCAGGGCTCAACCCAGAGCGCGGCTGGTCCTCCCGTAGGTGACCGCGCAGCGGGAGCACACTGGATGTTGGGGGGATATCAGTCGTGTCCAAATGCTGCAGTTGGGCGAAATATTCCAGGATGGCAGAGAGCTGTTGTCCGAAGCGTTCAAGCTCAGCGGCGCTCAGCTTCAGTCGTGCTAATTCTGCGATCATTTCCACTTCTTCTCTGCTCAACTGCATGATGCAGATTATAACATGCGGAGTTTGGGGAACTTATCTCGGTGGGTGAAGCCAGAGATTATGTCGCTACCATTCCTGGGTGTACCAGCGTAAATACTGGTCTATGTGGGAAGTCCAGTATGCTTCCTCATGGTAGCCGGGGAAAAGGTACCATTCATGCGGGATAGCCTCCTCATTTAGCAAGTCTGCAAACCAGATAGCGGAAGCCAGTATTGCTGGGCGATCCTTTTCACCAATATCCAGGTAAATTCGCGGCAGCTGCCCTACAGGTATGGAATCTCAGCCACCCGCGGATATAGTTGGTATCCGTCCAAAAGACCGGTAGGCTGTGGGCACCAATAGCTCCAAACAGCTCCCAATAGGAGAGGCCCAGGTGGATTGCCCAGCCAGCCCCACGTGACAAACCACCAACTGCACGGTTGCTGCGCTTTGGAACTGTGCGGTAATGTTTGTCGATATAGGGTATCAACTGCTCCGCAAGCACTGCGCCGAAGGCGTCCTCGGTAGGCTGCGCCCAGGAGCGATCACGCGGCAGCACAATGATCACCGGCGAAATCTCACCTGACGCGATCAAGACATCCGCAGTTTCATCAATTCCAAGGCGATCCCACTGGTCATGATTATAATTTTGCCCGTGAACCATGTATAGGACTGGGTAGAGGCGATCCGTCTCCTGGTCGTAGCAAGCAGGCAGATACACCGCGTACTCCATCGGCAATGGCAGGCGTGGGTCGCTTAGGCTGCCATATTCAAAGCGCCCACCACTTTGCCTGCATGGAAGTGGTGTTGGTGAAAAAGTTGGGAGCGCGGTACGGGTTGCAGTCGCGGTAGCCGTGATAGCAGGCGTTTCCGTCAGCGCTAGTGTGGTAGGGCTCCGGGTTGGGGAAGGACTTGGGTCTGTAGATTGCGGATTAGCTGGAAGTGGTACTGTCTTCTGCTCCGTTACCGGAGACACAAATTGTGGTTGGCAGGCAATTACCAGGCAAAGGGCAGTTACGGCAACCAGAAACCATAAGTTACGCTGTTTACAGCTAATAACCCCGGGTGATCGTCTCGTGCTCACACGGTGGAGTGTATCAAAAGCTCCGCATCTCGTCCATGGAAGAGAACAGACTGAGCCAGTTCTCAGTTGGCAACAATTAAAACACCATGGGTATACAATTATCCAGGGCGCGGTACATTCTTGTCAGTGATTTGGTTAGTATACGGAGGGTTTCTACCAGACGTTCAGGTGTCGTCGGGGTTAGTGCGGCTCAATGACAAATTTAATTGCGGTGCGAATTTTATCATCGATAACAACATCCACAAACTCTGGGATGCATACGATGCTATAACCGTCTTCAGCCAAGTAGCTCTTAGCTAAGGCCATTGCCTTGACCGCCTGGTTGATGGCGCTCGCACCAATGGCTTGCACCTCGACATGCTGTTTTTCGCGGAAAACGCCGGCGATTGCACCTGCCACGGCAGAAGTGCGCGACTTGCCTGCAACCTTGATGATGTCCATGACCCTGTTCCTCCCTGAACTATAATCGCTCGGCCCATGGTTGACCGTGAAGTTTAGTTCGCTGGTGCTTAATGATTGTACAAGATTTTTGCACATGAATCAACTACAAGTTTGCATTAACAATCCCAACGTCAAATAAATTTGTTGTAAACTTAAACAGGCAATCGGTTCCATTAAACCCTGGGCATGTACAAACGATACTGTCCAATATCGAATTAGAGTTAAACATCATAGGAGAATTTCGAGATGTCTACACCTGATTGGAGCGCGTGGCGGGAAGAATTTCCCGGTCTACAGAAAAGTACCTACCTCAATACCGTATCCTTAGGACAGCTGTCGCGGCGCTCGCGCTTGGCAGTTTACCGCTTTTTAGACGAGTGGACCGCGTACGGTGCAGCGGCATGGTACAGCTCTTGGTTGGAGGAAGTCGATGCGCTACGCGGGGAATTCGCGCGCACAATCGGCGCACAAAAAGACGAGATCGCCATACTGCCCAATATCTCCTCTGCTTTGGCTGCCGTTAGCTCATGTATTGATTTCTCAGATCGCTCACGCGTGGTTTCATGCGAACTAGATTTTCCGACCATCACACATCATTTCTTGGCCAAGGGAGGACAGGGAGTTGAGAGCTTCATATTGCCTTCGGCCGATAAGATCGGTATCCCATTGGGTTCCTTTGCTGCGGCTATCAATGAACGTACAGCACTGATCGCAACCTGCCGGGTATACTTCACCAGCGGCTTTATTCAAGATATCCAGCAGCTGGCAGACATTGCCCACCAAAAAGGCGCTCTCTGCCTGATTGACGATTACCAGGGCACCGGACAGATCCCGATTGACGTTAAGCAAGCAGGCGTGGACTTCCTGATATCGGGTGGATTGAAGTGGCTGATCGGCGGCCCAGGCGTGGCTTACTTGTACGTCCGCCGCGAGCTAATCGCTGACCTCAAGCCAACTGTAACAGGTTGGTTCGCCCACAACCGCCAATTCGATTTTGACCCATATACACTCGAGTATCGAGAAGACTCTACGTCGTTTCGAAGCCGGCACCCCTGCTGTACCCGCAGTATTTGCCGCCCGCGCTGGTCTAGAAATCATCAATGAAATTGGCACCCTGGAGATTCGGCGACGATCAGCAGCCATCAGTCAAGACCTGGTCGAGCGTCTCAAGGCACACGGATACAAATTACGCATCCCGACCAACCCGAATCAACAATCCAGTATCACTATCGTTGAGCTTGATAATCCACTCGAGGTAACTCATTCATTAGCCGAACGGAATATCATCGTTGATAAAAGACCTGGGGCGGTACGCATTTCCCCGTACTTCTACAACACACTAGAAGAGAACGAGATATTTGTCAGTGGGCTGGATGAAGTCTGCCGCCGGTAAATACTAGCACCATGCCTTTAGACAAAGGGGAGGCGCCATAACGAACGCGCGTGCCCCTTGCCTTGGTAGGTTTCCTATGGCACAATACTCAAACCATGGCGCGTTGGTTTAGCTTTCTGCTCGTAATCCTGATCGGCATCGGGCTGGGCTTTCTCTACGGATTGAAGATAAACCCAGTTACGTTTGTTGACTTATCACCCGAAATGCTGAGCGAGGATTACCAAACTGATTACGTTCTAATGGTAGCCGAATCCTACCAGCTTGATCAGGATACCAGCCTGGTATTGCAGCGTCTGGCGGTATTGGGTAGTGAACCAGCAACAGACATCATCCGCCAGGCAATAATTTTCGCCGAAAAGATAGGCTATACGGATGCGGATATTGCCTTAATGCGCACACTGCTGCTGGACGTCGAAAACCAGAGGCCCCTAATAGAGATGCCAAGCTCATGAGAGAAAAACGCGGCCCCTGGTACCTGTTAACTGGATTGGTCGTTGGATTAGCAATTGGCCTTGGTTGTGCATGGGGCGTTTCCTGGTTCGTTCTACCCCTGCAGATTACAACTAGATCTCCGGATATGTTACGAACAGATTTCAAGGATCACTACCGCACCCTCATTGCTCTGGCTTATGCTTCCAACGGTGATCTTGTGCGGGCGCGCGCCCGCCTGGAGCTGCTGCAAGACGAGAACGTAGCCCAATTGCTCACTGAGCAAGCACAGAGGAAATTGGCGGATGGTAGTCCGCAATACGAGGCACGCGCCTTAAGCTTACTTGCATTGGCACTCGGTCAGGTACCACCAACTGCCGCGCTACAGTCAACTCCTGGGTTTACGATGACACCAGCAGTCACACCTTCGAACTCACCTGCTGCAGTTGAGCAAAGTTCCGGCAGTGAGACGACCGAAATCACCGACACGTTAGCCCTGGCGTCAACAATGAGCGCTTCTCTCGTCCCAACACTCACACCCATCCCGACCAATACCCCGCTGCCATCTTGGACACCCACTCCTACTCGCAGATCTCCTTATACTCTCCGATCACAGGAATTCGTTTGCGAAGAAGTATTAGATCGCCCGCTCATCCAGATCGAGGTCAAGGATGCAGCTGAGCAGCCCGTCCCAGGTATCGAGGCGATTGCCAATTGGGACGGCGGGGAGAATCACTTTTTCACCGGATTGAAGCCCGATCTGGGGCTGGGGTACGCGGATTTTGTGATGACACCGGGTGTAGTTTACACGCTCCGGCTTGCAGCGGGCAGTGAACTTATCCCTGATCTAGCAACCAGTGAGTGTGAAGATCAGGAGAACAACCGCTATTGGGGAACCTGGCGCTTCCTTTTCACCCAGTCATGATGATATCATGAGGATCCATTAATCACTTCAGCACGAGGAGGCAGCGATGAAAATTGTCCTTGACCGCCGCTCATGTAATTGTTGGGACGCGGCATGCGAATCCCATTTCGGGTGGCATTTTCTGCGTTCTGAAATTACACCCGTCGACTGCACGGTGGGTGTGATTGATGATGAGCTCCCAGAGATCACTTTCTTCATCAAGGACCGCGATGGACAGGATAAAGAACTTGTTGTAAATGATGAGAATCGAGCCGAAGCTTACGATTCTTGGCAGCTAGCCTGGGAAAAGCAGCAGATTGAGAAAGGATCAGGTAACCAAACCTGAATCCCCGTGTGCCGACCTTAGATTTCAACGAAAAGGTGGTGCTGGTCACCGGAGCCGGGCGCCCGGTTGGCAGAACCATTGCTGAGAACTTCGCAAGCCACGGCGCCTCGGTGGCAGCAAATGATATCACACCAGTAAACCTAGATGTAACAGTCAGCAAAATCAGGCAGCAAGGTGGAGAGGTACGTGACTATGTTAATGATGTAGCCAAAAAAATGCCGGTGCTTGCCATGATCGACCATATTGTGAACGAATGGGGGCGAATTGACATCGTGATCAACGGGGCCTGGGTAACCCCGAGCGCAGCCTTGATAGATATTGATGAATGGGATTGGCGTAGGACAATCGATGTGAATTTAAGTGCTGCTTTTTTTACTATGCAGGCAGCCGCACCTGTCATGCAAACCCAGACAGACGGCGGCATTATCATCAATTTGGCGACCGTCCAACACCATCAGACGGGCAAATCGGAAAATGCAGGGGTGATCGCAACAAGGCTGGCATTGAGTGGGTTAACCCAAGCTGCTGCACAAGAGCTGGCCGAATTTAACATCCGAGTCAACACTGTGCTGCACAGAGGGGGTAATAGCTGGTGGACTGCCCCGCGCGATGAGCGTCATGAAACTTTACTGTCGGACCCAGAATTGACATCAAATGACTGTCCGTTAACAGAAGGAAAGACTGCCGCCCTGGTCCTGCAGCTATGCAGTAATGCTGCTGCACATATCAGCGGTCAGATACTCAAGGGGGAGAACGAGCTGGATATCAACTAACTCCAGCAAACTTTACACCAAACCATCCCGCAGTATATTATCCTGATCATGCCAATACACATTCCGCCTGCACTACATCACCGCCGATTCCGTTTACTCTGGGTTGGATTGACCATCTCCGCCACCGGGACAAGCATGCAAACTTGGGCGATTCTGTGGCACATCCGCGAATTGACCGACCAACCGATTGCTCTCGCAGGCGTTGGCGTCGCCCGTCTGATCCCAATCGTTGTTTTCTCGCTCATCGGGGGCGCACTCGCAGATACATTGAATCGCCGGCGCGTCCTGTTTGTGACCCAAAGCGTTATGATGGCTTCGGCATCCGTGCTTGCTTTGTTAACCTTTGCGGGACGAATAACGCTTTGGCAAATTTATCTCCTTACTGCCATACAAGCTTTTGCTGTCGCCTTCGATGCACCTGCCCGTCAATCGTTGGTCCCAAACCTTGTTCCAACCCGCGATTTACCTAGCGCGTTCAGCATGAATTCTATTGGGTATCAGACAGGCGCCATTGTAGGCCCTGCGCTCAGTGGGTTGGTGATCGCGTATTGGGGGCAGGGCTACACCTACCTGATTAATGCACTGACTTATTTGAGCGTGATAGCAGCATTGTTGTTCATGGGTGCTGTTGCACAACAGGTGGACCCAACCAAACCTGTTCGAGTCAACCTGCCAGCAATCCGGGAGGGTATTACATTCATCCTCGCGTCCCCGATCATCCTCTCAACTATGCTGTTAGATTTCTTCGCTACTTTTTTCTCTTCAGCTAACACGCTGATGCCGATTTTTGCCCGCGACGTGCTGAATGTTGGTGCGGTGGAATATGGGTGGCTCTCAGCTGCTCAATCGATTGGTGCGGTATCGGCAGCATTGGTCTTATCACAAGTCAATGAACTTCGCCAGCAGGGCGCCAAATTGCTCACAGCGGTGGTTGTATTCGGATTCGCCACAATATTATTCGGGCTGGCGCGCACCTTTCTGGTTGCGGTTGTGGCATTGATACTGATCGGGGCCGCTGATTCCGTCAGCATGATCATTCGAAATACTATCCGCCAGTTGCAAACACCCGATTACTTGCGCGGCCGGATGACCAGCATCAATCAAATTTTTTTCATGGGGGGGCCGCAACTTGGGGAGGTAGAAGCCGGCGTAGTTGCGCAGATATTAGGACCTGTTTTCGCGGTTATCAGCGGCGGTATTGGTTGTATTGTTGCAGCAGGGATGATTGCCCGACGTTGGCCTATTCTACGGCAATACAATGGCGACGAACCGGTATTAGCCGGTACAAGCGCCGATTAGTCTAAAAGATCAATTGTGCAAGTGCTCCCATTCTGCCAATAAGGCATCGATCAAATTTTGGCACTGCACATAGTCTTCACCCAAATTCTGGACCTCATCCGGATCAGCTGGGGGATTCTCCAACTGTATGGATAGCTGCGACAGCTGATGCTCTAAATCAGCAATTTCTGTTTCGATTTGCTGCCGCCGTGCTGCGCGCCGGCGTGCTTGGCGGACTCCGTTCTGCGTGAGATTGGCCACAGTTGTAATTTTACGCCGTCCGTTTGATTGTTCGAGTGCCTGTTTTTCTACTGTACGTTCAGTATGGAAAGCACTATAGCTACCCTCGAAGATGCGCATATCTCGCGCACCGGTTTCTATTTCCCAGATTTGGGTCGCCAAAGCATCGATCAAATACCGATCATGGGACACAAGCAAAATTGTGCCCTGATAATCCGCCAGTACTTCCTGCAGGATTTCTTGGGAAGGGATATCGAGGTGATTAGTTGGCTCATCCAACAGTAAGAGATTGGCTTTGGAAAGTGAGAGCTTGGCTAGTGCCAATCGCCCCCGCTCCCCACCAGAAAGGGTTGCAACTGGTTTAAACACATCCTCTCCCATAAACAGAAAGCGCGCTAGATAGCTGCGGATATCCGCCAGCAACATGTGAGGCGCGATCAATTCAATCTCCTGTGCGAGTGTGAGCTTGGGATTGAGATCTTCATGTGCCTGGGCGAAATACGCGATGTCTAAACTTGCGCCCAATCTCACCTCTCCGCTCAGTGGCGGCATCTTTCCCAATAATGTTTTGAGTAACGTAGTTTTACCGGCGCCATTTGGACCGATCAGTGCAGAGCACTCACCTCTTTTTAACACCAGATCTGGAACATGAAAAAGGGGTTTACCTTCATCCTCATATCCGATGAATACGTCATTAGTACGCAACACTAGTTCACCAGAACGACCGCGCGCCTGAATATCCAAGTTCAGCCTGGGTGGGCGATTCACAGGCGACCGCAATGCTTTTATCCGCCGCTCCACTTCATCCACGCGCATTGTGTGGGTAGAGATATCTGCTTCGGCACTGATGACTGCCCAATTCTTGCTGTTAACCGCCTCGAAACCCAGGCTATCAATGGCTTCAACCTGTCGGCTCAAACGGCGCAGCTTTCCCTTTGCCTGCGCAGTGCGCTGCCCAGCGATGTTGCGCTTCACGTAGTCAAGCTCTTTCAGGAGCCGCTCCTGTTCGGTTTCAAATAACTGCAGCCGCTGCTCCCAGCGCCCCTGTCGCTGCTGCAAGTAAGCACTGTAATTTCCACGATAAACTTCCACCCCACTGCGGTTCATCTCCCATATATGATCAACAACTTTATCAAGAAAATAACGGTCATGAGAAACAATGAGCGTTGCGCCTGACCATTGGCTTAAATATCCCTCTAACCACTCCACAGCCGAGATGTCGAGGTGATTTGTCGGCTCATCGAGAATCAGAATATCGGGATCTGAAAGCAACAGGCGCGCCAAGACCCCACGTGTGCGCTGACCGCCCGATAATTGTGGAATTGGACGGTTGAAATCCGCTTTTTGGAACCCTAACCCAGATAAAGTTTGTCGAATGCGTGTCTCGTAGACATAGCCACCACGCCGCTCAAACTCCTCTTGCAGGGGACCGTAGCGCATCAATACATCTTCAGTTTGCCGCGGATCGCTCATCGCTGCTTCTAAACTAGTCAACTCAGCTTCCATCTCCCGCAATGCAGTCAGAGCATGCAGGCATTCATCCCACAGCGTGTGGCTGCCTTCGATACTTGATTCTTGAGGCAGGTACCCGATTTTGATCCCACGAGCACGGCGTACATCGCCATTCGAAGGCTCATCCCGCCCAACCAGTATCCGCAGCAAAGTGGTTTTACCAATGCCATTCGGACCTACGATTGCGATGCGCGCACCATTTGGGATGCTGAGAGACAAATCTGAGAAGATGTCTGTGGCACCGAAAGACTTTGATAAATTGGTGGTGTTTATCAGCGACATTGCTTATTAAATGACATCTCGGAAACCGCCACTGCAGGTATATTTACTGATTTTGGCATAATCCGGGGCTTATTCTGGAGCTAATTCTGTCCTAACCAGTGGAATATTATACCGTGATATAATTGCGCCCGCTATGATGCGTTAACTACAAATATAAGCAGCGCTGCAATAGCCATAAACTATGGACTACGATCAATCACCAAGACCTGGTCGTTCAAAGACCACCACCCGTTTAACGTGGGCAGTTGTCGTAACATTTGTGATCGCGGCATTAATCACCGCCGTGTTTACTTTCGTTGCGGTACGTGATTTTGTGACAACTTGGGACCTTACATCTCTGCCTGGCATTGCGGTTGCCCAAGCAACTTCTACCCCAGATGCAGAGGGAATTATCCGCAACCCACAAAATCCGCTGCAGCCCGTAGGTGGTCCTACACCTGAGCCATGGGACGGAGCAAGCCGGGTAACAGTACTGATCATGGGGCTAGATTACCGGGATTGGGAGGCTGGAGAAGGCGCACCACGCACGGATACCATGATTCTGTTCACTATCGATCCCCTCGAGCGAACAGCGGGGATGCTATCGGTTCCACGTGACTTGTGGGTGAACATCCCGGGTTTCGAATATGGACGCATCAATACTGCTTACAGCCTTGGTGAAGCCTACCAAATTCCCGGTGGTGGTCCTGGTTTGGCAATGGAAACAGTTGAGGAACTGCTTGGTGTACCAATTGATTTTTATGCCCAGATCGATTTCAGCGCATTTGTAAGGTTTATCGATGAGATCGAAGGCATAAAAATCAACATTGTGGAAAAAATCGCGGTCGACCCATTGGGCGACAACAACAACAAAACATTAAAACCAGGTGTACAGACTTTATCCGGTGAGTTGGCACTTGCTTACGCCCGAGCACGCAAGACAGAGGGCGGCGATTTTGATCGCGCCCAACGCCAGCAGCAGGTGATTATGGGTATTCGCGACCGAGTACTCTCTGTAAACATGCTGCCCACACTAATCTCCAAAGCGCCTATCCTATACCAGGAGTTATCCGCCGGTGTCAACACGAACCTTAATTTAGAGCAAGCAATTCAATTAGCTTGGTTGGCCAGTCAAATAGCGGATGAAAGCATCACCCGCGGGGTTATCAGCCCACCAGAGCAGGTGCTATTGGTGAAATCCCCCGATGGTGATGATGTACTGAAACCGATCGCTGACAAGATCCGAGCACTGCGGGACGAAATCTTTTTCAGCAGTGAAATTGTCTACAGCCCGACAGCCAACATGCCGCTGGAAGAGCTGGTAGTTGCTGAAGCTGCCAAAATCTCGGTCTTAAATGGCACTTCAACACCTGGTCTAGCGGCTTTGACAACCGAATACCTGCAGAGCCAAAACATCTCCGTGACCGAAACTGGAAATGGCGACCAACTTTACACCAACACATCGGTATATGATTACACTGGTAAACCCTATACCATGAAGTATTTGGTGGAAACGATGAATATCTCTGAGAACCGCATATTCAGCCGCTATGACCCGACCAGCAACATAGATTTAGTTATCATTGTGGGGGCAGATTGGGCAGCCACGAATCCGATGCAGTAGCTGCTAGCTCACTCGGCGGTTACCCACTGACCGCAACAAAATCAAATTCCAAGACTCTTACCAGGTTACATATCGAATAAATTGATGGACGAACTGCGCGGTTCTGTTGAACGCATCACTTACTACAACCCGGAGAATGGTTACAGTGTGCTGCGTTTGAATCCGGAGCAGCGCACTCAAACCCAATTAGGAAACCGAACTAGCCTTGTCACAGTCGTTGGCAACCTGCCAGAGATCTCACCAGGGGAATATCTGCAGCTGCGCGGAAAATGGACAACCCACCCAAAGCATGGGCAACAATTCCAAGTAGAAATATGCGAACAAGCGCTCCCTGCGACATTGGCAGGCATCCAGCGCTACCTCGGTTCAGGCCTGATCAAGGGTATTGGTCCAAAGTTGGCTGAAAGGATAGTGGAGCAATTCAAAGGGTCAACCTTGGAGATCATCGAAAACCAACCGGAGAGGCTTTTTGAAGTCCCCGATATCGGCCCAAAGCGGGCCAAGATGATCGCAGCCGCATGGGAAGAACAGAAACAAGTAAAAGACATAATGCTCTTCCTGCACAGTCATGGTGTGACCACGAACCTGGCGATCAAGATATATAAGCAGTATGGACAAGATGCGCTGGATGTTGTTCAAAATGACCCCTATACGATGGCGCGTGATATCTACGGGGTGGGATTTAAGACTGCTGATCGCATCGCCCAAGCGCTGGGGTTACCATTTGACCACCCTTCGCGGATTGAAGCCGGAGTGCATTATGCACTGAACGAGTATACTAATGATGGCCATGTTTTTTGCCCGTATCAAGACTTAATCGACCGCGCGTTTGGCTTATTAGATGTGAATCCGGAACTAATACCGGCGGCCATCGACTGCTTGGCTGACGATGGCTATATCAAACTAGAGACTTTACCGATCAGCGAAGCTGCGGTTGATCAGCAATCACTCGCCCCGTCAAATCAGGTTGCTGTCTACTTATCCCCCTTATATTATGCCGAAGTCGGGTTGGCAGCGCGTTTGTGTGCATTGATGCATGCGCTACCCTCCCGACTTGCTGATATCCCCCCGGCGTTCATTCAGTTAGACCCACAGTTAACCGCAGAGCAGCAAAAAGCGCTTCGCACAGTCATAAGCTCCCCTGTTAGTGTAATCACTGGTGGACCTGGGACAGGCAAAACGACCTGCCTGCAGGCGTTAATCGATCTCGCCGAGGAAGCACATAAAAGCTACGCTTTGGCTTCTCCTACCGGACGGGCAGCAAAACGTCTCGCAGAAGCCACTGGCCGACCAGCGATGACTATTCACCGCCTCTTGGGATATTCACCACGGGAAGGATTCAAGCTGTCTGCTGATCACCCTCTCAAAGTAGATTTGGTGGTAGTGGATGAAGCCTCGATGCTTGATCTCTTGCTCGCCCACCACCTATTAAAAGCCATCCAACCCGGGACTCATCTGCTGCTGGTGGGAGATGTCGACCAACTACCATCTGTGGGCGCTGGTGATATCCTTCGCGATCTTATCACTAGTCAGATTGCACCTGTCTCTCGCCTGAGCTTGATTTTTCGTCAGGCGGCTGGATCACACATCATCACCAACTCACACCGCATCAACCAAGGTCAGATGCCTAAAATCGCCAAAGACAGTCGTGATTTTTTCCTTTTTTCCGCTGAGGAACCAGAGCAGGCTGCACAGTGGGTGGAAGATGTAGTTTGCGTACGGATCCCGGAAAAGTTTGGCTTAAACCCACTCGATCAGATCCAAGTCCTCGCACCGATGTATCGCGGCCCCGCCGGTGTTAATATGCTTAACCAAAACCTCCAGAATGTGATTAACCCACCAAAGGAGGGAAAGAATGAGAAACTCTTTGCTGGTCAATCCTTCCGGGTGGGCGATAAAGTCATGCAGGTTCAAAACAACTATGAAAAAGACGTGTTCAATGGTGATATTGGATTCATCCAAGACATCGATATGATCAACCATACCCTGGTTGTGAACTACGAAAATCACCATGTCACCTATGAGTGGGGAGAAGCCGACCAACTTGTGCTTGCTTATGCCGTCTCGGTACATAAGTCACAAGGATCAGAGTTCCCAGCTGTTGTACTGCCGATATTGACATCCCATTACATCATGCTCCAGCGCAACTTGCTCTATACAGCGATCACACGCGCTAAAGAGCTATGCGTATTGGTTGGCAGCCGCCGAGCGCTGGCAATCGCTGTCAATAACGATAAAGTTGCTCACCGGCATACAGCTCTGGATTGGCGTTTACAGCAGTTGAATTAGGCTTATATTGAGTCTTCCCCGGGGTTACTGTCTGAGGGTGAACACGTCACTCTTGACAAACGGGGACTTGACCCTGATTGGTCTGTCCGTTTAGCTCCATACCCAGGTATGGAGAAGGGTCGAGTGTATTTTCAATCTCCAGTTCGTTCGTAAATCTCCCCTTGCCATCGTCTTTAACGACCGAGAAGTGTAGATGGACACCGGTGGGGTTGTTAGGGTCTCCCGAATAGCTACCCTGATAACCCAGGACGGTTCCTGGCTCAACGTAGTGTTCATATGTGCCCGGTGGGTATTCCAACGAGATATATGATTCCCCGTTCGAATCTGCCATATGGGTATAGTACGCCCATATCTGGCGCTGTGGGTTTAGCGGATCTGCCGGGATGCGTATAATGACTGTCGATTTCCAGTCCGGTAAGCGAGTCAGATATCCAGAATAAGCTGCAATAACCGGCACTTCTCCCACCGGTTTACCCCCGAAGACATCAATGCCCTGATGGTGGTGACCGATACGGAATGAGTCATCCCAAACGAAACCTACAAAACCTTGTGTAGGAAATATAAAAGGTGCATCACCGCAGCGCTGTCCGGCAGAGATATTCCAGGCAGGGTGCGCAGTGGGATCCCGCAGCCAGAGTACCAAACGACTAGGGTTTGCTAGCCTGCCAGCTGCGTAAGCGCGGAAAATGAAGTACCCCGCAACCATTGATATCACAGCAAGGACTGCGAAGGTGACACGCAGATATGATCTTCCCGTACTCATTGTAAATTTGCCGTGCAGTTGATGTCACTCCCCGCTATTCATCCGGTTGTGCAGAACGTTTAAATTTCAATATATTCTCCAATGCATCTTCTTTGTGATCCGCGAAAAACAAATTCACGCGCCCCTGGGTCATTTCTTGCAGCAGCTTACCTGCAGCACGCCCCTCTGGAGAGCTCAGAGCCTGGCTGGCGTCGTCGAGTGAATCGAAATATAGTTCATGAATAAATGTCACCGGGTAGTTACCAAACAATGTGGTATCAATGCGGCTGGTGGCTTCCCTGCGCAACCCAGGCATGCTCTCAGCTAAATGGAGAAAATCTGGCCATAATTCTTCGAAGGTCTGCCAGTTTATAGATGGTTCAATCAGGATCAATAACTTGTGCATCGCTCGTCTCCCAAATTGATTATAACCGCGTGGATAAACCATTTTTTCGAACCAAGCAGGATTTCAAGAGAAATACTCATAAATAATTAACCTTAATTACCCTGGAATATCCAATACTGCTCTTATTATTGAAGGTGTAATTCGTGGTATGATTCCGACATCGGAGGACAATTGGAATGGAAGATAAAATTACAATCATCGAAGGCCCTCCCCCCACATTTGAGGTCGTATCCGAGGGTTGGGTGTTGGGATTAAATGAGAGTCCTAGCCTTTCAGATGTCGTTGTAACTCGACTGCGCACATTTAATGGTCCATCGCTTGTTGAACGTTGCCACCGAGCATGGCGCAATAATCACTCAATCCACCTGGAATATAAATCCGATGATGGGCTACTCCAGCAGGCTCCCATCGTTGCAGCGCGCTATGTGGATGTTGATGACGGACAGCTTCTGGTGTTGTGGTTGCGCCTGGTTGATGAGGCAATAGAACTGGAAATTGACTATGACGATGACTTTGGTGATGAAGCGGATGACGATAACGATCTGCCAGATATGCTGCTTTAGAGCATGAAAGACAAACAATCCCGGGAGCTAATCCCGGGATTTCTATTTAACATACCATCTTCAAGCGACGCCTACACAGAAGTATAGCTAATAGGTGTTGGCAAGCTGAGAGAACTAGCAAAGTATATGTCTTCTTACTCACAGCTGCCCTTTTCCCAGGATTCATGCAACGGAAAGTGAATCGTAGTTTTTCAGAGAATAAACAAAATGGTGTGCTCCGCCTGACCATCGATCGGCCGAAGCTCAACGTCCTGAACTTCCAGATACCGACGGAGTTAAAATCAGCCTTAAACCAAGCTGTGCTCCGGGACTTAAGTGAGGTCCTGGATAACAAAGCCCAACTACAGGAAATCGCCAGCCGAAGTGTGGAACATCAAGAAGGTGTACGTGCCTTCCTGGCAAAACGTCCCGCCCGGTTTTACGCTTGATTGTGTCGAAATAATAGGGGGGAATCCTTACCGGTTAGGGATAGCCATCTGGATTCATAGACTGCCAGCGCCAAACGTCTGCACACATCTCATCGATACCGCGTACAGCTTTCCACTGCAGCTCTCGCTCTGCCCTTGATGGGTCAGCGTAACTGATTGGCACATCTCCCGGCCGGCGGGCGACAATTTTGTAGGGTATTTTCTTCCCGCACGCACGCTCAAAAGCCGCGACCATCTGCAATACACTATCACCCTGCCCAGTTCCCAGATTGCATGGGACAATCCCTGGGTTCGTCTGCAATTTTTCCAACGCACGCAGATGCCCCACAGCCAAATCGACAACATGGATATAATCCCGCACACCAGTACCATCTGGTGTCGGGTAATCGTTTCCAAACACGTTCAATTCGGACCGCTTTCCAACAGCCACCTGGGCGATGTAAGGAACAAGGTTGTTGGGAATACCATGGGGGTCCTCTCCGATCCTGCCGCTTGCGTGAGCACCGACTGGGTTGAAATATCGGAGCAACGCGATGTTCCAACTTGAATCTGCCACATGCAGATCTAAGAGGATATCCTCGATCATCAATTTCGAGCGCCCGTACGGGTTAGTTGCTGAACGAGGGAAATCTTCCTGGATTGGTAATTTATGTGGATCACCATACACCGTACACGACGAACTAAATACCAGGTTACGCACTCCCTGCATTTGCATTACCTGACAAAGTGTGACCGTCCCGCTGACGTTGTTAGCGTAATAATGCAGTGGTTTTCCAACCGATTCGCCGACTGCTTTTAACCCGGCAAAATGGATAACCGCGTCAATATCCTGGGATTTAAAGATGCGTTCCAACCCCATGTAATCCAGCAGGTCAACTTGATGAAATTCGAGTGATTTTCCGGTCAGCATTTGGACCCGGGTGAGCGATTCCTCTTTACTGTTTGAGAGGTTATCAACAACGACTACTTCATAGCCTGCCTGCAGCAGCTCTAAACATGTATGGCTGCCGATATAACCAGCGCCCCCAGTGACAAGTATTCGCATATTCGCAACCTCAACTCAAATGAAGGAACACATAGACTACCGTTACCAATCCAAATAAAACAAAAACACTTAGACCTGCGCGGAAGGAATCGCCCATCGGTCGCCGATTAACTACGTGGTAATTAGGCGCAACACCCTCAACGGCCAGCACCGGACCGCCGAACCAGGCAAAAAGCGTGCCCCCCAACAATCCGCCGATATGCCCCCAATTGTCAATCCCGGGCGATAGACCGATCACCAGGTTTATCCCCGCAATGACGATAAGGTTGATTAACGCGCGCTGCGCAACGCTCCCATAAAACTGGCGGTTCTGATAGAGCAAGACACCCTGCGCTCCCAACAACCCGAAGATTGCTGTGGATGATCCCAATGAGGGGGCCGCGGAAAAAAGGAACGACATCACATTGCCAGCAAACCCGCTTACAAAAATGAGTCCCAAGAGCCGCCCATGCCCATAGAGTCGTTCCAGCATCGGTCCCAAGATAAATAGAGCATACATGTTGAACCCCAGGTGCATGATCGAGCCATGTAAGAATACTGGTGTGATCAAGCGCCAGTACTGACCTTGCAGGATGAACTCGTTTACTTTCATACCATAAAAGGCAGGTAGATCCGTGCCACTCATATAATTCTGGCTGGCCAATTGCAAGAGATAGATAATAACTGCCAGCACCAGGATGGTATAGGTAACAATCGGTTGTTGTTGGGTTGTGTTGTTAGGAACTTGTTGGGGGGGGCGCGCGCCTCGCACCCTATCCCCACGATCTTGTCCCATGGATGGGGTAGAATCATCCGGTGGGGGTGGATAGTCTTGATTCACAAATTCACCTTTCTTTGTTGTGTGCGGTTATGTTCCGCTGTAATGATCGCCAATATAGTATCCACTGTCTCATCGAGATGATTTTCGCGATTAACAACAACGTAATCAAATTCTTTGATGCGCTTTAATTCTTGGCGTGCAGTGGCGATTTGCAAATTCAACCCCTCAGGTGTTTCAGTTTTTCTTGATCGCAATCGCCGTTCAAGTTCTGCTTCACTCTGCGTGGTAAGAAAAATGAGCACCGCGTCTGGGGATAGCTCGCGCACCGTTGCGGCACCCTGCACATCCACTCGCATCACCACATCCTTACCGCTGGACAATGCTTGGCGCACTTGTTCCTTCGGGATCCCCTTATAATCATTATAGACAATGGCATACTCTAACAATTCGCCTTGTTCAATCATCTCGGCAAATTCATCGTGACTCACGAAGAAGTAATCCACTCCATGCCGTTCGCCAGCGCGTTGGCGGCGTGTGGTAGCGGTCACAACGAAGTGAAAAGGTAACATAAGTTCTTTCATGCGCTGGATGACCGAATCCTTTCCAACACCAGATGGTCCTGAGATGACAACCAGCAGCGGTTCATGCTGCAGTGGGTTAAAAGATACAGGATCGGTCATAGTTCCCTCAAAGCAATCCAAGCAGAATATGCAACTGGTATTCCAGTTAGCCCCCAAGTATAACGCGATTCGCTAGTAATCGGCGGACGGCCGGGAAATACTAAGCCAAACTTAAGCTGAGGTTGGCAACAAATCCCCTCATGGTTATAATTCCAAGCAAACTCACTATGAGAGGTGAATATGCCCACTTATCAATATGCCTGCTTGGCATGCCGGAAACGGTTTAATTTGTTTATGTCCTATGAGCAGTACGGAACCTTACCTGTCCATTGTCCACACTGCCAAAGTGATGACGTACAGCGACGCATTGGTCGCATCCGATTCGCCCGCTCTGAAGATAGCCGTCTGGAAGATTTGGCTGACCCAAGTAAGCTAGCTGGGCTGGAAGATGATCCAAAAGCTTTGGGGAGCATGATGCGGCAGATGAGTTCTGAAATGGGAGAAGAACTGGGACCGGAATTCGATGAAGTCGTTGACCGGCTAGAATCAGGCCAGAGCCCAGATGAAATTGAAGAGGCGCTACCGGATTTGGGTGACGACAGTGGGGGATTTGGTGGGATGGAGGCTGGATTTTAACCGTATAGATGTGCAAAATATCTATTCAAGGTCTGGTGATTGGTATCGCGCTGGCAAGCGCTCCACGACCGCTTTCCTGACAGCCGCTTGTACGATCTCGGGCGGCTGTTTTGCATCAATAATTACCCATCGGTCAGGTTCTGCACGCACCATCTCCAGATAGCCCTGGCGTACACGATGATGAAATTCGAGTTCGTACGCATCTAACCTATTCCAATCTCCGCCAGTGGCACGCCGCCGCAGCCCCTCTTCGGCATTGATATCAAATAAAAGTGTCAAATCGGGTTTCAAACCATTCGTCGCAAACGAGATAATTGTGTTTAACAGGTCCAAATCTACTTGATGTCCGTAGCCCTGGTATGCCAAGGTTGAATTTGCATATCGATCACAAATTACTATGCCCTTGTTATGGAGATGCGGTAGGATGACCTGTTCCACTAATTGGGCGCGCGAAGCCTGGAACAACAGGATCTCTGTCCGCGGGTGCATCTCCGTATTTTCAAGCTCAGAAAGAACTGCGCGGATTTGATCGCCTATCGATGTCCCCCCCGGCTCACGAGTAGTCAATACTTCTAACCCCTGCTGAGCGAGGAAGTCTGCTAGCTCAGTTATCTGGGATGTTTTTCCACTCCCATCAGGTCCTTCAAATGTAATAAACATAGCAACCACTGGCGGTCGTCTCAAAACCTGCATCCGGGAATGACAAGGATCTTATTCCCGGAAGATTTGGACTCGGCGCTGAGGCTCCTTCCCATAAGAATGAGAGCTCAGTTTTGCACGGCGTGCCATCTGGTGCTGCAAACGGCGGATCGTAGAAGAAGCTGGCTGCAGCTCAATCCAGCGCTCCCCGTTCAACACCGCGTCGATAGCAGCCTGAGTATCCCTCCGAACCAGATCACCTTCATAATCATCAGAAGGGACTGCGCTGAGATTAAACAAATCGCTTAAGAACTGCTGCATTTGGTTTACAGTGTTTGACCGCAAAACATAGACTGGCATGCCGCGATCTTCAGCATCGATAATTGCCCGTTGGCGCTTGCGATAATACGATTTCAGGGTTACAAGCGCATCAGCCTGATCAGGGTCATTGACGATGTTGGCCGGCACACCCAAGCGTTTTGCGGCTTGGATCAAACGATTACGGGCAACCCCGTATGGGTAGACCCGGATCGTTTCCAGGGAAGATCTTGCTGCAGTCCGGCTTATATATTCGGGCGGCCTTCTGGCGCCGCGATCTGGGTGTTGATAATCCATGCCGGTGCCACTAGGAGCCCGCCGGAAACCCTGGCTGTTCTGATATGCTATCGAGGCTGAGGGTGGTTTTTCGATGCGCACGTCTCCCAATTCATCACGCACCCGGACTTCTGGCGGCAGCGGAAAGCCACGGAGCAGGGCATCAACAGCCAGAGCGACATCTGTATGTACTACCAAACGGTCACGGGTTTGGATTTCTATCAGGACATCGAATGTGGGTGGCGCTCTCCGCTCAAGCACAGTCTTTTGGGTGCCACGGCGGCGAGCTTCCTCATCAGACAGCGTGACCGATTCGATTCCTCCAACCAAGTCCGATAACGTTGGATTGAGCAGTAGGTTATCCAATGTATTCCCATGAGCGGTCCCGATGAGTTGTACCCCGCGTTCTGCGATAGTACGCGCGGCGGCGGCTTCCAACTCACGGCCGATTTCATCGATTACGATCACTTCAGGAGAATGGTTCTCGACTGCCTCAATCATAACTTCATGCTGGAGTGCCGGTCTGGAGACCTGCATGCGGCGGGCTTTTCCAACCGCAGGGTGGGGGACATCCCCGTCGCCACCAATCTCATTCGATGTGTCGACAACAACTACTCGTTTAGATTCTGCCAACAAGCGGGCCGCTTCCCGCAACATAGTTGTCTTCCCAACACCAGGTCGCCCCAGCAAGAGCAGACCCTTACCGCTTTCGATTAAATCGCTTAATAATATCGGTAGTCCCATATACTGCGCGCCCCACCCGGCAGGTAAGCCCAACAATATGCCCGCGTCTATTGCGTATAGCCGATACGCGATGTAACGTGCGCTCCAGTCCCGCACGATTATCACTATCAAAATCACCAATCCGCTCAACAACATAGCTGATATCTTCGTGTGAGGCTTCTTTCTCGTTCAGGACAACTTCTCGATCCACAAAACGCGCCGTTGGTACACGCCCCAAATCGATGATGACCTCCAATAAATTATCACTATCATCGACGTCTTGGGCAGCCGCCGTGACCCTGTCTGGGAGAACAGCAAATAACGCCTCTAAATCGTCGGTGATTCTTTTTTGCATCATATGGTTCTTAATACTTCTCCTTATTCTGTGTGGAATCCTTATGGGTCAGTATGCACAATTGGAGTTGTAACTTCTGCCTGACCACCTTCAAGCGCGGGTATTGCGAAAGATCGCACTACTTTTTGAGGGGCAGCCAGATGCTTCACCATCACCGCCTGTCGCGGGCTGGGCTCACCGCCGATCTCCTCGACTATCGATTCCAACCACGATTGATAAGAACGAACACATAGGTAAATCGGGCGGGATCGACGATCAGGTAGATTTCGCAATAGCTCTAATAATTCGTTTGCCACATTCTCGGCATCGGGATGGACAAATGGCTGCGCCCAAATCCCGCGTGGTCCGTAAACCAACTCAGCGAAAGCCAAGACGTCCGTTCCCTGTCGGTAGACCAGCCCTTGCAGACGTTCTTCCGGAAAAGGCTCGACCTGTTGAACCAAACCGGGGATCAGATTCGTGTATAAGGATTTCACAGGTATCAGGTCTTGCTCATTGACTGCTTGCCAAGACATTGAGCCAGTTTCATTCGAAGCAGGCGCTGACAATCTCCAAATTCGCTGCCGGGCATAAATTGCAAAACAATGCATCCTAAGTGCACTATACGCGTTGGTCTGCTCATCGACATCAGCCAAAACCCGGAATGCTCCCCGCTCAGTCACCCGGTCAGAGAGATGCTCTAGCAACCCAGACAATCCATCTGAGTCAAGCGCCCTGTCGGGAGTTAAAAAAGATAAATGAGCTAATTGAGAGCCTGATAGATGGGTGATTTGACCAATCAAAGCATCCTCAGTATCCCCATTATTCAAGCTTACCGAAGTAAAGATACCCGCGGAAGATGCAAACGAAGATATGATTGCCCCGGACAGCAGCCGCACACCTCGCGTCAACCTCAATGAGCTATGCAGATAGACACTTTTCTTTCGGTTGCGCTGTAGGGCTGGTAGGTCGCGCCAGTCGAAAGGACGAATATTCATGCGCAGTTAATTCTCTGCTGCTGAAGCCAACTTATTCGACTCATAGGACCCTGTACAAACCAAACCTAGCAATTGGAGTGGGTATCAGCTAGCCACAAAAAATAGCGGTGAAAGCGGTCGTCGGCGGTTAATTCTGGATGAAAAGCGGTCGCCAATAGGTTATCTTGCTGAGCGGCTACAATACGACCATCCTCCAATTTGGCTAAAACCTCCGTGGTCCCTTGCACGGATTCGATAAGGGGAGCACGGATGAAGACAGCATGAAAGGGGCGCTCCTGCGGGTCGACTTTTGCCAATACCGGTACCTGTAGATCAACTTCAAAACTGGCAACCTGCCGACCAAATGCGTTACGTTCGACGGTGATATCCATCAGACCAAGCAGCGGCTGATCGCGGTGGGCATCTTTCGACATAAATATCGCACCCGCACAAGTGCCCCAGATTGCTTTTTCTCGACCAAATGTACACAAGGGCGCTAATAAACCGAAATCTGCCGCCAATTTCCCGATGGTGGTGGACTCACCGCCAGGCAGAATTAATCCAGCGAGGTCAACCAAATGCTGAGGTAAACGCACTTCGACGGGTTCGACCCCTAGCCGGAAAAGTACCTTTATATGTTCGGCAAAGTCACCTTGGAGTGCTAGGACGCCGACTCGCATGTTGGTGAATCTCTCCAGATCAGAATACCAGCAGCATCGATCCAAACTGGTAAGAAAGATGGCACCCGGCGTGGTTTACCAGCCCCGGTCAGCAATCAATTCCTCTTCTGCTATCGCAGATACCTGCCGCCCCACCATGGCCGCACCCAAATTACGGCTTACTTCGGCCAAGATATATGGATCCTGGAAATGTGTGACGGCTTTGACGATTGCAGCGCCTCGTTTGGCGGGGTCGCCGGATTTAAAAATTCCAGAGCCGACAAAAACGCCATCAACGCCGAGCTGCATCATCAGAGCAGCATCAGCTGGAGTAGCGAGGCCACCAGCCGCAAAGTTCACTACCGGTAACCGTCCGAGATTGCGAGTTTCATACACTAGTTCGTAAGGTGCGCCAATCTGCTTGGAGAAAGCCATAAGCTCCTCTTCCGGCATATTTTGCAGCCGGCGGACATCCCCCAGGACCGAACGAGCGTGGCGGACAGCTTCGACCACATCACCCGTCCCAGCTTCACCCTTCGTGCGGATCATAGCCGCGCCCTCGCCAATTCGGCGCAAGGCTTCGCCAAGGTTCCGGCAGCCGCACACAAAGGGCACCTTGAAAGCATGTTTATTGATATGATGCTCTTCATCAGCCGGGGTCAGTACCTCTGACTCATCTATATAATCAACACCGATTGCCTCTAAAATCTGCGCCTCGACAAAATGGCCGATACGTACTTTCGCCATGACCGGGATCGATACTGTATCCATGATCTGGAGGATCAGTTCAGGATCGCTCATACGAGCGACACCGCCATCCGCGCGGATGTCGGCTGGAACTCGCTCCAGTGCCATAACTGCGGCAGCACCTGCTTCTTCGGCGATTTGGGCGTGCTCCGGTGTAACGACATCCATGATTACACCGCCCTTCAACATTTGGGCCAGGCCTTTTTTAACCGCAAATGTAGCAATTTCTTGTTCCATATTTCGTACCTCCTAAGTCTGCTCACGACTCAGTTTTTTTCATTCTACCACGCTGGCGATAGCATGACAATCCACACCAATCTGTGGCGTCTGGTGGGTAAGGCACTTAGACTGAATCGGCCATGGTGAGCTGCGAACTATTTCGTGTGACGATGCCAATTGCTTTGTTGGTATACCGCGAACATCAGCCCCCCATAATTAACCATATCCCTTGTGACAATTTGTGATTGTATTCACTAATTTGCGTGATCGGATGCAGCCATTTCCGCCACTCCTTTGCCAACATCCAAAGTAAATAGAGAATATACAGACGGCGTAAGGCGCTTTATATTTATCCCCTACGCCGCTTTCACATGAAGCAATTTACGAATATGCGTGTCTGAACCTCAAACCAGATTCGTACAGCTAATGGCGGGAATACCGGGACATAATATGGTGAGAAATCAATCTCGCCAACCGATCTATTGCATGAGAACTCCCTTGCCGCATGGATTTTACGCGAAACTATACCAGTCACTAGACACATACCTAAACGACTAGAGACATTGGGATGTGTCAATTTATTTACCGCAACTCACCAAATTTTGGATGCGTAATAAGTATCACTCCCCCAAAAAAGCCTTATGTTTCACGTGAAACATAGGGAGCTAGGAAATTCATTTCCGGAAATCATTGCTTTTTGCAGGTTATTCCACCCCATTTGCGCGGGCGTATTTTTCTAGTATCTCTTCGACTGAATCCAAGTAAGCATCCAACGCTATGATTCGCTCTGCAAACGCCGCTCCCAATAGCCCCAACTCCTGCCCGGCACGATTCCAAGGCTCTAGGTAATCTGCGTCTTCGAGCAACTGGGTTACAGCCTGGGTCCAGGTGTAAAACAACGGCCAAAGAGCGTTTTCTGGATTTTGACGGGCAATTAATGACTCAATTGCTTGGAGATAGTAGTGCAGCCGGTGAAGGTGCAGGTTACAGAGCCCATTATCTATAGCTTGTGCCTCGTACGCCTGCTGCCAATCCCCGATCCACCTCAATAGATGTTCAGGGGACACCTGTGGTGCTCCCAAAAGCCCTAACAAGCCGGGGTGCAAACCAGGGTAACCTAAACCCGCTGAGCGGTCAGCAAAAATCACCGCTAGTCCGCGATCGGTCAGCGGCGCTCCACCCAAACTAGCAACGCCGTTAACGGCGAGCTTGAGGGCATTTAAATATTTGAGGATATCCGCTGCGCTGGGCGTATCGGGGACATCCCGGTAGAAAGCGAACCAGATCTTTCGGGCAGTATCAACGCCCGTGCGAGAGCGCTCCAGCACATAATCGGCGCGATGGAACTGACCTCTAACACTGGCTTGAGTAAAATCTATAAAATGCTGTGGATCATAGAGCACCTGGCAATCAAATATCGTCGGTCCTAACCAAGGATCAACTCTCAGCTGGCGTGGATCGCGAAAGGACTTTTGGTCGTAATGGCCGATATCCAGGTGTATTTCATCCGTTAAGCGTATTATCTCACGTGGCTGTTCCACCGGTCCCGTGTGAATGAACGTCAGATCTATATCGGTTGTACCACCGATAAGATACCGGTCGCCCAATAATGACCCGCATAAGTACGCGGCAAAGATACTGCGGTCCTGCCGTGCGCTGCGCTTTGTTGCGTCATTCGCGATCTTCAACAGGGTTGCCCGATTTACTCGCATCGCAGATAATCTCTCATCCCATTACCAATCATAAGTGAGAATGTCATTGAACCGGGTTTTTTATCGGTAATTCTGCTTGGAACGGCTCTAATTTTAATGCTTGGCGGATGCGATTCTCAACCAGCTTCAAGTTATCAGCATACCTTACATAATCGAGATTGTTGGTGTCGATCGTCAGCACCGAGACCGTACGTTCTGTGCTTGCATCTTGATCACCCAGGTAGTAATTGTCGTATGCCAGGGAAAGATTTTCGATATATGCGCGCTCCATATTGCGCTCGTAGGGGCGATCCCGCTGTGCAATACGCTGCATCAATGCATCAATATCAGCGCGCAAATAGATTACCAGATCGGGGAGTGGTATTTTCTCGGCTAAGGCAGCATGTACCCGGTAGTACATTTCAAGTTCATCACCCATCAGGTTGATCCGAGCAAACAAACTGTCCTTTTCAAATGTGTAATCAGATATTAGTGCAGTGCCTTGGGCGATTATCTGGGGGATCGAACGTCGCTGTTGATGATAGCGACTTAGCAAGAAAAACATCTGGGTTTGGAAGGCATATCGTTCACGATCGGTATAGAAATCTGACAAAAAAGGGTTCTCTTCAAACACTTCTAAGCATAGTTCGGCTTGAAAGCTCTGCTGCAGCAAGCGCGCTAATGTGGTTTTCCCGACTCCTATTACACCTTCGATAGCAATATACATAACCCTACCTGTAATAGCAATTTGGTCAACAACAGCGGTACGTCCAGCCTGCGCTTTCACAGACCACTGTCTCGCTCCAGGGGTAAGGATACCAGCGATTGATGTTCGTGGCAACGGGGAATAGACGGGGGGAGGAAATGCTTATGTAAATCTCCAGTAGGGGGATGTGAGTTTAGCTACTCTAAAAAGATCTGCAGTGACCGTCAATGAAAGTAACACGGTCACTGCAAGCAAAGGTGGTAGATCTTACTCTTGGCGTTCTAGGGTGAACATTTGATTCAAGTAAAAGGCTAAGCTCCCACCAACCAAAGCACAGCCGATGCCGATCAAGAGCATCTGGGTAGCCAGATCATCCACTTGGCGGGCAAAAAACCCCCAGGCATACACCCGCAACCAACAACAAGGCAAATGTTACGCTAACTTTTACAACACTATTCTTATCCATCTGAAACCTCCAATATTATTATTCGTAGAAATGAACATCCTTTTATTTGTTTTCAACCGATATAAGAACTTTATTTGTATACTCGCATAACGCCTCCTACCAAGATCTCTGCCATGGATTCTGCATTCGTGTGCAGAGAAAAGGAATCTGGAGATAGCAACCAGAGGTAGATCAAACCGTTTTGAAAGGAAATAAAGGCACGCGCCATTTCCAGCGGATCGATGTCAGCGCGCAATTCGCCTGTCGCAATCCCCATACGCATCGCCTCACTAATTTCTTCCAACAGTGCCTGACCACTTCGAATTTGCTGCAGACGGGCTGACTGCAGTTCAGGATCCAAGCCGGTTTTAAACAGGTAGATTTCCATGATTGCCCGTAAGTCTGGATCCTCTGCGACTGCTTGGAGCTGGCGGATAAATATCCGGCGAAGAATATCCAAAAAAGAACCCCCTTCGGCTATCGCTTTTTCCCCGAGTGTGGCGCCGCGGGCTGAATAGTTTTCAATTAGTGTGTTATACAGCTCCGCTTTGCTATGAAAATGCCAGTAAATTGCCCCACGTGTTACACCAGCTTCAACTGCGATCTGCTCTAGGGTAGCTCTTGAATACCCTTTTTCTCCAAAGATGATCAAAGCGGCCTTAAGGACATCTTGGCGAGTACGGGCAGCTTCCTCTTTTGTTCGTCGCATGCAGTACGCTCCTTAATATACTTTATATACATTCTTGTATGTATGTTACCAAAATACAGACAACTGTCAAGGGCCAATTACCCAGGAATACACCCTTGTCTGAGGCGCACCTCGCCGCAGCTTGAATAGCCACCCATTATTCGTATATGCACACTGCTCTCCCGCCAGTCAAGTGGCTGAAAGCTTGCAAAGCATGCTATTATGATGTTGTGATTAATTACTCAATAAATTAAGAAGGCCCGCTAGTATATAGATTTTTCCCGTAAACCAATCGCTTTCAAGCACCAATACCCACTCGGAGGAAAAGACTTGCGGTCGAAGATCCAATCGGAACAAATTTTCTTTGACGAGCAATTTCAACAACTCAGCCAAGAACGTTCAGCAATAAATTCTTCCAAGTTTAACAGCTGCTCATTTGCAGACTGTGATTTCAACGGGACGAGTTTCCGTGGCTGCCGTTTTATTGATTGCAGCTTTTATGGTTGCGACCTAAGCTTGCTGCAGGTGGCGAACTGCACTTTCACCAGGGTTAAAATTGAAAGCTGTAAAGCAATTGGTATCAACTGGGCCCAAGCCAATTGGTCAGAAACAAGCCTCCATAACAAGATCGATTTCTTAGAATCCGCCATCAACCATTCCACCTTCATTGGACTGGATCTCACCGGTATCAAGATCCTCAACTGCAGCGTCCAAGAGGTCGATTTTCGCGAGGCCGACCTCTCAAAGGCGGATTTTTCTGGCAGCGACCTGACCAAAAGCATCTTTGGTAACACAATTTTGTCTGGGGCGGATCTAAGTTGTGCCCGCAACTATCAAATTACCCCTTGTGTAAACAAGCTCACCGGCGCTAAATTTACTCTACCAGAAGCACTTGCTCTGCTGTACAGCATGGACATTCTCCTGGACGACGACATGTAGCTTAGGAATCTTGCTCGAGAGATGCACTTGGTAGGGATTTCGCGAATCGGGAACAGCGTTGCGGTGCATGACCATGTTGGGGATTGTTTTAATAGAAACGGAGGTAATGTATGACACACTTGGATAAAATTCCTGAGATAGTGGATCAAACCAAACAACCTGTCTTTCTCACCTTGGTGCGGTCATCCGATGATGCCCGCAGCGCAAGAATATTAATCGAAAGTCTAAGAGAATATGGTGGTCAGTTGAACCGTTCACGGTTCTGGATTTTCCTGTCAAATGGGATGACCAGCCCGCCTGAGCTGCAAGAACTTACCGATGTCGACTTCTTCCCCGTGGAAATCGAGACCGAACACAGCCAATATATCCTCGGTGACAAAGTATACGTCTGTGCACAAGCCGAGATGATGGCTACAGCGAGGGATATCGATTCTCTGGTATGGATGAGCGCCTATAGCATGATCTTAAAACCACCTGATTTGTTAGAGCTTGGAACAGACTATAACGCCGCGCTACGAGCAGTGCACATCAAGAATATCGGTTCACCCATGGATGAACCCATCGATTCTTTCTGGCAGGCTGTTTATCAAAAAATTGATCTGCGCGAATCAGCACTGAGTGTAATTTCGCTTGTAGACCAGTCGAGTATCCGGCCCTACTTCAATACCCACTTATTCTCAATTAGACCTAACATCCACCTGTTAGAGAGATGGAGTGAAGTCTTTTATGACCTGATTACTGACACGGAGTTTCAAGACCGCTACTGCCAGGACATAGAACACCAAATATTCCTGCACCAAGCCACGTTCAGTGCCTTGATCCTTAAAATGGTTGCATGGAACTGTGTCCGCCAGCTGCCGACAAGCTACAGCTACCCTCTGCATCTTCACCACCAGGTCCCAGTTCCGTATCGCGCCCATTTACTGAACGAACTGGTATGTCCGGTATTCGAAGGGCGGTTTCAATATCCAAATTCGCTAAATGGATTAGAAGTTTATGAACCGCTTGATGAATGGTTGTCCGCCGCGCATTGCAAAATGAATGTTGACGTGATTATTCGCTCTACTGCCCCTGAAAATCTGCCCGCATTGCTCCACCGGAGATTAGGATGAACAATCAAAATAGCAACTATGATATTCTCAAAGCTCACTTGTGGGAACATTTCGACAACGTACCGACCGACCAACAACGCGGCCTCGCGCCACCACCAATTCAAAAGCCCGTTCAAGAGGATGCCGCATTTGTCGACCTCGCCCCGATAACTGGTAGCAGTCTTGGTGATATGCCGGTACGGGAAGCAATTGCAAGGCGTATTAGCCGGCGCCAGTACACCGGGGAGGCGCTGACGCTTCCCGAACTATCATACTTGCTTTGGTCCACTCAGGGAATCCGTTACAAAAAAGTACATGGTACACACTCTGTGACCCGTAACGTGCCATCAGCCGGGGCAAGGCACCCTTTTGAGACCTATATTCTTGCCAACACAATTGTGGAACTGCCATTTGGCTTGTACCGCTATCTGCCATTGACGCACCAGCTATGTCAGTTCAGAACCGACCCGGAGCTGACCGAAAAAATTCATCAGGCCAGTTACATGCAATATGTCATCGATAGCGCAGCCGTATTCATTTGGACTGTTATCCCATACAGGACCGCTTGGCGGTATGGACCCCTAGCACCAAAGCTGATTGCTCAAGATTCGGGACATGTATGCCAAAATCTATACCTGGCATGCGAATCGATCACCCTAGGTACCTGCGCAATTGGCGCCTACAACCAGGTTGAAATGGATCAAATCTTAGAGGTTGATGGGGAAACAGAATTCACAATCTATATGGCGACCGTGGGCAAAACCTGATTCTATAGGGCAAGCTCTCAAAATAGTTCTACGGATAATCCACCGGACTCATGAAATGCTTTATCTCGATCCCGCACAATTGGGAGAATCAATATGCTAGTATTGAGATCTCCTCCGAGGCGGGATACATAAGTTACCCTACTACGTCCCCATACTAGGTGATGCGCAATCCCCTAAAATCTTTATATCCTAAACCTAAATCAAAGTACTTACAGCTAGGTTGTTTGTTTTGATATCAGGATAGTATCCATATGCATATTATGGATAATTCATCAACAATACTTGCTGGTGACTGGGTAGAGGGAGACAGGATACCGAGCACCAAATCCTTAGAGAAAGCTCTGCAAAGAAAGTTACGAGAGGTAATTTATGAGAGGTGGCAGTAAAGATAACCGGTAGGCGTATCTCACATTAACTCCTCTCATTCGAATTCATGATCACCTGCGTGTAATTAACAAACCTCCACTAACATGTCACCGGCAAAAAGGAGCAGAATATGTCGCAATTTCAAAACGGAGATCATCCCGAATATCGACCAGGAAGCATGATTGCGGTAGGAATCCCGATTGGGACTGGATTTGGCGTCACCCTGGGATTGGTGCTTGACAACCTAGCTCTAGGCATCGCAATTGGGGCCAGTGTCGGAATCGCTATAGGTGCGGCTATCGATATCCGCAAAAGGACCGAACAACGGCAGAACGCATCCCAAAACCAACGTATAATACTGGTCATATCGATAGTTCTCGGACTGGTGTTACTAGCTGTAGGACTAGGGTTCATAGTGTTCAACATGCTTACGTAATTCACGCAGACATATAATAAGTGTTTCGTACTGCCATGGAATCACAAGCTATTGATTTACATGAATTGCAAATTGACGCCCAGAACCACGCCCTTACCACCTGGCAGGGCAAACCCGCGCTGCACCTAGAAAATGGTTTGGCAACCGTACCGAATATCGAACTGGACGATGCAGAAATCGAAGTGCTCATTGCGGCTGAGGGCCCTGCGTACCCAGGTATCGTATTTCGGCAGGCAGACATCCGAAATTACGAGCTAGCATACGCCGTACCTCATTGCAGCGGTCTTTGGGATGCGATCCAATACGACCCGGTTTTCAATGGTTCGAACACCTGGCAGCTATATTATGGGGAGAGCTATCAGGGGGTAGCTGACGTGCCTTTGAACAGCTGGTTCACCTTAAAAGTCGCTTTTTTAAATGAGCGGGCGGTGATATCTGTTGGCGATCAATCGCCTTTGATGGTGGAGAAGCTGGCTCATCCTTTCCGTACTGGTCAGTTCGGTTTATGGACATTCCGGCCAACATATTTTTCTGGTCTGCAGATTCAATCGATTGAAAAACTAGATCAACCACCAGGCCAAGCAGCGAGTGCACCCGAAGGTGCAGTCGATGCTTGGTATGTAGATGGCTGTGGAAAGGTTCACTGTGAACCAAACGGCGTGCTTAACCTCAACCGTTTGGACCTCCCATTCAGCGAAGAAGCACACCTCGCGTGGTCATTTGAACTGTCATCTGCCTGCCAGGTAAACTTCAATCTAGGCTACAGCGACTCGCTTTCCCTTAAACTGGATGGGGAGATACTCCACGAGGGCGAAAATACGTTCTCCGGATTCATTGACCGGGCAGCGCGCGGTTATGCCGAATTAGGTGGCGAGCTGATCAGCTGTAATATGGGTGCGGGACTTCATCGAATATCTGTAGATTTAAGCGTCTCAGAAGGGTTTGGCTGGGGATTAGTTGTCACCGTTCACGCATCTGGTTTAGAATGGCTACCTGTATAGTGACACTAATCTCAGAAAAGTTTGCTTCATCTAGTATTCTTTCATAACCTTCCGTGACTTGAAACAGGAAAGCAGGCTAAACCGAACAATTTTAGTGTGTGTGGCTTATCGAACGAGCGATCAATTACCTACGAAGGAGAACAATATGAAGTTGCCAGAATACGTAACAAAAGTAGAGGTCCAAAGAGTATGCCGGGAATTAGGCATTCGCGATTGGACAAAATTAACTGAAGCCAGCGTACAAACAGAAGAAGCGCGCCTCATTCAAGAGATAGTTGGTGGTGAAGCAGCTGAAATTCCGGTCGCGGATTTCAAGTTGGGGTTGGAAGTGGAACTTGAGCATGGGATCCAATTTCCAGATGCCAATGTGACCAACAACCATCCACTCTTGACCGGTAAGATCGTTCTAGCACATCTCAAAGAGATGCTCGACTATTATCTGCGCTTAGAAGTTGCGGAGCTTGAAGGTGATATGCTGAAAGCCTATCGGCGAGGGGATCGCGAAAAAATAGCAGATAAATATCAAAAACTGCTGTATGCCCGAGCAACCCTGTACAACCAAGAAGCGAACTAGCTTGTTCAGTAGGTTCACTTTTATAATTTCGAACCGCACTATCCAACGGACGATAAGCGCCAGTATTCGGTCGCTTTTTTCAGCCATATCTACACGAAGAGGCGCGCATTAATGGAGAACGCGCTAAACAGAGATGCTGCCCGAGAATTGTATGTTATCAAAGATATACACAACCAACATTAGTACGCTCCAGCAGCAGTCGGTTGGATTCTGCGTGAGATTTCAAAGCACGATCAACCTTACGTGAAGAAAGTTATCACTGAAAACATACGCCACTTCTCAAGCGAGAATTTGAGAAATGCAGCTGAATATTTCGACGCAGAAGAGAAGAATGATCTCCTTTAGATTTTAACTACGATTGGGAAGGTGGTTGCAGCAGGTGTACGATGTCCCTGCTCCCAATAAAGTTTACCCTCAACTCGCATCCTTAAGGCATAAGCATACAATCATCAATCATTCGCACCGAAAACGATGTGCGTTAGATCAATGGCAGGTAGACCACCCCTATGACAAACATTGAGAATGAATCGTATTCAGAAGAAATCAAAAAGTGGCGTCAGGGATTGGATGATTCACTGCGCAGGGAAAACAGCTGGCTAGCCTTAGCCGGTTTATTCTGGCTGAAGGATGGGATAAACTCGATTGGTAGCGATCCTGTCTGTGATATCCGGCTCCCACCCGAGGCCGCACCCCAATGTGCAGGCTATATCACGCTCGACAAGGACTGTGTTTCGCTGCAGGTTGGTTCTGAACCCGGTTTCAAAGTTAATGGACTGTTAGTTGAAGAAACGGTGCTGCAGCCGGATACCGGCGATACCCCTACCATGCTCACCTTAGGCCAACTTACCTTAGTAGCAATACAGCGCGGCCACCAATATGGGATCCGTTTATGGGACAACACGCGCTCCGAACGGACAAATTTCCCAGGACGCCTTTGGTACCCAATAAAGCCTAACTATCGGATTTGGGCGGATTACGTGGCTTATGATCCACCCAGAACCCTCTCCTTGGAATCCACATCCGGAGATGATCAATCGGATTCAGTTATGGGGTGTTTAACTTTCGAAATTGGCGGAACCAACTATGAATTGGATGCGTTAGAGGGACCAGAGGGTGGATTATTCGTGATCTTCACCGACCACACGAGAACAGATGAGACATATCCTGCTGGAAGATACTTAATAACTGGGAAACCGGAAGAGGGCAAGGTTCGCTTAGATTTCAATCGTGCCTACAATCCACCCTGCGCCTTCACCGCTTTTGCCACCTGCCCATTAGCCCCTCTCCAGAATAATCTTCCGGTACGGATCCCGGCTGGTGAACGGTACCAGCCGAGTGGCTGATTATTCATAACCCATCAATGGGGTAGGCGGAATGGATCTAATCCGAAAACTGGGAAAAGGTGTTAGCCTTTAAAGCAGCCAAATTGCGAGCAATAACGATCCCAATTATGAATTGCGAACTGATCAGCGAGCAGTAGTTGCGGTTCGCAATCATTAGTCAACCCCGGAAATTAATCTCGCAGTAAGTGCTGTTATCGGATAATATAACAATACTTCCGCATACGGAGTGTAATTCTATGGATCACGTCGTCTTTGTAGATTACAAAGCCAATGAATTAGAAAAGCTCCTAAAAGGGCAAAAAATATGATTATCCGCGGTGTGGCAGGAAGAAAAATGCCTTATGGCCGCGTCGAAATAAATGATACGCTGTACTTCCTCAAGAACGATGGCAGCGGAATGATCAAAGCCCGTGGTATTGGAATTTGTGTGCTTAATTCAGATAAATTGACCACTGAAGCATCGATGGCTTTAGTCAATGCCCCTCAAGACAGGCTTTTGCTGTCAAAGGCGCAATACCAGCGTTGGGCTGAGAAGAGATATTTGTTGTTAATCGAGGTTGATCAGCTTGTAGAGCTGGCGCCCTTCAAACTGGATTGCCATGAATACAGCAATATGGATAATTGGCTACCGGTCGGTTGAATCGACCAGGTACGCAGCAATCTATGATTCGGCTATAGTATCTATCGGAACGATAAGAACTCGAAAAAAAGTTTACGACCAGACTAGAAATTCGCTGTAGGATCCTCGTGTTCTCACCGATCGTGATTTCCCACATCCAGACCAGACCTTTGCTGGCCGAGCGCCATGCCATCGGTCGCAAAATCCCCTGCTCGCTAGACCTTGGCCTCACGAAAGTGGATCTCACTATCCAGGATGAAGGTGTGCTCCTCCCATCAGGGGACTCACTTGGGTGGGAAATACTCGCCGATATCAGCGAAGCTGAAAACAACTGTTTCATGCTGCACGGTAATGATTTGGAGAAGATTACTCGCTTCTCTGAACAGACGGACCGGGTCTATGGGCTGATGCCAACATCTGCTGCTCCCACCTTACTGGTCTCTGGTATACCGATGCACCGGATCAAGGACACCACTCCTGACCTTGACACGCTGGAGAAAATAAAAGCCATCAAACCAATTCATGGGCATATTCTCGACACTTCGATGGGGCTGGGATATACCGCAATTAAAGCAGCTAAATATGCCGATCAGATCACAACGATTGAGCTAGAACCGGTTGTTGAAGAAATCGCGTCCATCAACCCCTGGTCGCACGACTTATTTATTAACCGGAAAATTAATAGGGTTATCGCAGACAGCAGTCATATTCTCCCCGAATTCGAAGATGGCACTTTCTCAGCGATCATTCACGACCCACCCGTAATGAGCCTGGCCGGTGATCTTTACGGGTTTGATTATTACCAGCAACTCTACCGCGTTCTCCACTCTGGCGGCAAGCTGTTCCATTACATCGGTGATCCTAATAGCCACAGCGGGCGAAATGTTACGCGTGGTGTGGTAGAACGATTGAGCCGCGCTGGATTTTATCGCGTCCGGCGTCAGCCACGCGCCTTTGGGGTTGTCGCTTATAAATAGCGGAGTATCGATATGGCAAATACAAGCACCAAAAATAAACAACCCAAAGTTTTATTTGGAAATTACCGCGGTCAGCCAACACAATTCGCTGGTATTGTAACGAAATCAGCATATATCCCCATGCGGGATGGCATTGAACTGGCCGCTGATGTGGTCCTGCCGAAGAACCTTTTCAGCGGGGAGAAGCTACCCACCCTGCTCTCACAGACACGCTACTGGCGAGCCATGGAGCTGCGCAAGCCATTTAGGTGGTTCCTGCGGGCGGAAATCCTGAATCCGGATTTCAGGGATTTCATGCCATTCTTTGCCAGTCAAGGCTATGCCCAAGTAATCGTTGATGTCCGTGGAACCGGCGCTTCCACCGGTACCTGGGAATACCCTTGGGACAACAACTCATTCAAAGACGCGTATGAGATTGTAGATTGGATCATCTCTCAACCATGGTCAAACGGGGCTGTTGGCGCACACGGCATTTCCTACCTGGGAAGTACTGCTGAACTGTTGGCCGCCAGCAACCATCCAGCTGTCAAAGCTGTGATGCCAATGTTCAACCATCCAGATGCTTACACACAAATCGCCTTCCCGGGCGGTATCTTTAATCATCGTTTTGTTGAGACCTGGGGGCGCTTTGATCGCGATTTAGATAGCAACCTAACACCGCAAGAGTTTGGATGGCTTGGGAAGCTGTTCGTTGAGGGTGTAAAACCAGTAGATAATGATCAAGACCGCCAAAAACTAGCTCTTGCCGTAAGGGATCACGCTCAAAATGGGGACTCGCTGAGTCTGGCACAAGCGCTAACTTATCGCGATGAGCTCCATCCCGATGTAGGTGTCTGTGCTGATGATTTAACTATTCATAAATATCGTGCGGAGATCGAAAATTCTAGCGCGGTCACCTGCGGTTGGGGCAGCTGGATGGATGCTGGCACTGCCGATGCAGTGCTGCAGCGGTTTCTAACTTACCGGAATAATGTGCGCGGTGTAATTGGCGCCTGGGAGCATGGCGGTCGCTTTAACGCCAGTCCCTACGGTAGTGCACCGCGCCCTCCGATTCCAGATTTACATGGACAATGGCAGGAGATGCTGCGCTTTTTCGACGATTACCTCAAGCATGGTGAAACCACCGCTGGATCTGTTAAGCAGCTGTACTACTACACCATGGGTGCAGAAGAATGGCGCATTACGCACCAGTGGCCGCCCGAAGGTGTCACATATGAGCGCTGGTATCTCGCCGGTGGAAACATGCTAACCCCCAATATACCGCCATCAGGTTCTGGAGAAGACAAGTATACAATCGATTTTGAGGCTTCGACCGGTGCGTATAATCGCTGGTGGGAGATGGGTGGGATCGAAAACAAGACGGTAATCTACCCGGATCGCAGAACTGCAGATAAAAAGCTCCTTACATACACCAGTGCACCGCTGCCAGAGGACATCGAGATTTCCGGGCACCCGATTGTAACTTTATATATCACCTCCACAGCAGCTGATGGGGCTTTTCATGTGTACCTGGAAGATGTCGATCCACAGGGGAATGTTTTCTATATAACCGAAGGCCAGCTGCGTGCCATACACCGCAAAGTGTCAAAACAAGAGCCCCCATTGGTCACTACAGTTCCATACCACACTTACTATCAGGCAGATGCCGAAGAGTTCACCCCTGGGCAAATATCTGAACTAACTTTCGGATTACTACCAACTTCCGTTTTGATCAGGAAGGGCCACCGTATTCGCATCGCCATTGCAGGCCATGATGCCGGGACTTTCGCGCGGATTCCTGCCGAAGGCCAATCGGTCATCACGGTCGCCCACAACGAAGCATATGCATCTTTGATCAATTTGCCCGTGGTGAGAATAGCTGGGGAAAAAGCCGGATAACTAGGCTTTAATATCAGCGATTCTATCGTCGCTTATTGGAGATCAACTCGGAACGACAGATTGTGGGAGTTGAAAATACTGATATGGAAGCCATGCCCTTTACTTAATTAATGATAGAGTTGCTGGCAGCCGTAACTTTCGTCGAGAACTATACTCGCCCTGTTATCCATGACTTATATCCTCTCACCTAGCTATTAGGAGAGTCATTTTGTCTAACGAAGAGCAGCAGCATTTCTTATACCATTTTGAAGCGATTCGCCCATAGATGGTCACAAACCCAGACACGTAAACTGAAGAAGATCTTGAAATCGGTAAAGCACACTTCTATTATCTGCAACAAGCTAAGGAGGCTGACATTATGATCCTAGCCGGTCGTTCCACAGATGAGCTGGATCCAGCAATATTGATTATCGAGATGGATTCTGAAGATTCCGCCCATCAATTCGAGAAAAATGACCCATTTGTAAAGAAAGGGTTGATGAAAGCCTCGCTGTATCCATTTCACGCGGCTCTGGTTCGCAACATTTGATATCTCACTCGGCTGACTATCCATTCGATTTTTTCCTATTTGAACCATCTACTAAGGAAAACTATGACAGTTTCTCCACCCGCGAAGAAACTACGCTTTGCTCCAGAACAATAGGCATTAATTATCAATCCGCCGCTTGGATACCTCGATGAATTGGGCGAGCTGCCAGAGGAGACAACACTTGTGAGCGAGCCGCAAGGAATACACCCCTTTGTGCAGCTCTTTATTGAGAGCAGTTCAGATTTCAACCACCTTGGTAAAGCCCTTCTGTCAGCGGTGGAGTTCGATGGCATCTTATGGATTTGCTATCCGAAACTCAGCTAAAAGGTAGCGACAGATCTAAGCCGTGAAGTTGTGCGGGAATTGTTTACTGGGAGCGGCCTGCGTCCTGTCTCCCAAGTATCGGTAAACCAGGTATGGTATGATCCGCTCTGCGGTATAGACCAATTGAGGAAGTGGGGAAATAAACCATTTGCAAATCCAACCAGGACGTCACATCTCTCCTCATTCTACCTGCGCAAAGAATCGCGGCCTGGAAAGCATGAGCACCAGCTCATCTATTGTCCATATTACCCAAGTAGGTGCCCAACACAGTATCGAGCTGGGTGAACTGCACTTCCGTAGCCATGCTGAAACCTTCACTGAGTTCGCAGCTCCAGAGTGGATAAAAACCCGCATGCTGGGCGATTACACCCAGTACTGGTTTGATTACGTGCGCTCCCAGCCGATAACAGAAATTACATGGGCGGCCTCGATTAAATAACAAATTGTCGGTACAGTTACACTTAAGCCATTGGCTAACTATGGACCAGAATTCACCCCGCTTAAAGTATACCAGTATCAAGACTCATAAGTCGCCTGCCTTCGGTTGATGTATGTAGCCCCAGACTATCTCAGCAATGGTATCGGGAGGCAACTGATGCAGCATATCACCGCGCTAATGACGTCCCAGAATTACACGCTCGCAGTGCTTATCACCCACCAAGCAAACACTTGTGCCCGCAAGTTTTACGAAAGGCACCGCTGGTTAGTGGATGAATGTTTCACACAACAGGTATCTGATTTCTTCGGCGAACCCCGTACGATGCAGAAGCGTGTCCGCTATCGGATCAACCTGTGTGAAACATGATGGGTTAAGTACGACCTGGCAATCAGCTACCAGTCAAGCAGAGCTAAGTATTTCCCTGAGCGGCTTTCCTTGAAATGTGCGGCGTTCTCGGCTGCTATCAGAATTGACAGACACCCCATCCCCAGTTGTTGATTAAAATATGACTATGACCAAAGCTGGTAGACAATTCATACAATATTTAATTGCCATCGCGGTCATCATCTCGCTTTCTTGTGAAGTTCAGGCTGCCGAAGAACCATTAACGGATACATCACTTCAGGTTAATGCCCAAAACATCATCTTGCTGATCGGTGATGGCATGGGGGAAGGGCAGCGCACAGCAGCGCGCTGGTACAGTGCCGGTCTTGACGGACAACTGGCAATGGACGGGTTATCCACGCAGGGTTCGGCTAATACCGCCTCAGCGGATAGCCCAATCACGGATTCCGCCGCCAGTGCAACAGCTATGGCAACAGGGATAAAAACCAACAACGGCGTCATCGGTATGGACCCGGATTATAGAGTTCTGGAGACAATCCTGGAGCGAGCAAAAATGAGCGGCAAAGCGGTCGGATTGGTGACGACCGTGCAGGTCACGCACGCCACACCGGCAGCTTTCAGCGCCCATGTCCCAAGCCGCAGCATGACAGAAGCGATTGCCTTGCAGTTGTTGAGTACAGGGGTAGACGTTATCTTGGGCGGTGGCGAGGATGCTTTTCTGCCAAACTCAACCAACGGATGCTATCCGGGCAGTGGAAAACGGACCGATGGCCGGGACCTGATAGAGGAAGCTGTATCCTCGGGCTATACGTACGTGTGTGATGCTGATGGTTTTTCCGCACTCAATACGGACGAAACAACCCGGTTAATTGGCCTGTTTGCTGATGGTGGTTTACAGCGTCCATACACCCCATCTCTGGAGCAGATGACGGAGATGGCAATTGCCATCCTTTCACAAGACCCGGACGGCTTTTTCCTGATGGTGGAAGGGGGCCAAATCGATTGGGCGTGCCACGCACAGGATGCCGAAAATGCTATTGGTGATACCCTCGGATTTGATCAAACAGTTGCGCAGGCGATTGAGTTTGCACAAAGCGAACTGCGTACGTTGGTCATCGTTAGCGGAGACCATGAAACAGGCGGTATGAGCGTGACTGAAATACCCAGCGGTTTACCAGGTGAAGATGGCCCATTCACGATGCCCGATGGGAGGCAGTTTTATGTAAACTGGACCACTGATTCCCACACCGCAGCGCTTATCCCGGTTAACGCACAAGGACCTGCCGCCGACCTCGTAATCGGTGAATTCGAGAATACTTATATCTACGACATTATGTTCGCGTCAGCTGGATTTGCGGATTTCAATCGAGTTTTTCTCCCCCTAAGCTTGCATAGCTACGAAACATTCCCAAATAAGATATATTAGAATTAAGCATGTCCACTTGGGCGGATTCATTTAGGCCATTCACGCTGTCAAACCCGATGCTTAGGCAGCTATACTCTAACGGCACGCAAGAACATAATCTGCAGTTTGGATGAACACAATATGCAGCAATTATCACCTTCACATTTCCCAAATGTCCACCCCCTCTATGCAAGGCTGCAGTACAACTTGGCCATAGACTCGATTATTGCTGGCAATACGCGGGGGGAAATCTATGTCGATCAAGATTCCCAGCCCCAGTCCGCCGTTATGTGGAATATGCAGGATATGCTTCTGGTGGCTGGATCCGCATCATCAAAATCGGTACGCAAAGAAATGGCAGACCTGCTCCGCACACAGTCCTTCCCAACAGCTCGCCGCAGGACGATCCCTGACTTAGCGTTACTGTACACGCCCATAGTTTGGGAAACCCATATATGCGAACTCCTGGTTGGTATGAACTTCAAGAAAGTGTACCGCCGTTTTTACACTGCACATAAGCTAAAGCCGAACTGGCGCGCCCGGCTCCCTCCAGGATATACGCTGGCTCGCTTTGATCAGAAGCTGCTGGAGAATGATGAGCTCAACGGCATCGACTCAGTCCGCGGCTGGATATTAGCCTTCTGGGAAACGCTACACTCTTTCAACACTACCGGCTTTGGCTACTGCGTAATTAATCAGCAGCAGATTGCCAGCTGGTGTCTGACAGTTTATGCAAGCGGTCGCCAGTATGAACTAAGAGTCGTGACCACTGCCGAATACCGTAATCAAGGTTTGGGGACAGTGGTCGCGGCCGCTTGTTTAGCACATTGCGATACCCACGATTACACTCCCCACTGGCATTGTTGGGAAAGGGATCGCGCCTCTATTGCGGTCGCCCAAAAAGTCGGCTTTGATAGACCAATGGGCTATTCAGTAGTTAAGATTCTGATTTAGTTTGACAGGTTTGCTGCCGCAATGTTAGCTGCGGAGCAGCATTTATTCGACTGGCAACTGATTAGGGCTGCTCGATAGGAGGCAACATGCATGTAATTGCAGAATTTACCATCATCCCGATTGGGGTCGGATTATCTCTATCGCAATATGTTGCGAAATGCGAGCAAATCTTGAGCGAGTCAGGGTTGAAGTATGAACTTCATGCGAACGGTACCAACGTTGAAGGGGATTGGGAGGCTGTATTCTCAGCTTTGAAGCTCTGCCATGACAGTTTGCACGCGATGGGAGTCCCACGGATTCACAGCGAGATTAAAGCCGGCACGCGTGTCGATCGCACACAGTCGCTGATTGAAAAAGTTGCGAGCGTGCAAGCGAAGCTGGATAACACATAAATATTCGCGGTTGCCGCTTGACTTTCCGAAATCTTCAGCTAAACTGGAAGTAGAAGGTACAAGATTTGTAATAATAGGGAGGGATATATGCCTGCACTAAACAAAGTGCAACTGATCGGCTATCTGGGCAAAGACCCAGAAATGCGCAAGACAACCAATGAGAAATATGTAACCAGCTTTAGTTTAGGTGTGACTTGCCGCTGGCGCAACAAGAGCGGCGAAGCCCAATCTACCACTGACTGGTTCAACATCGAGACATGGGGAAGGTTAGCGGAAATTTGCAACGACTACCTCAGCAAAGGCCGCTTGGTATATGTGGAAGGCCGCTTACAAACCGACCGCTACGAACACGAAGGTTCGACACGCTACTTCTCGAAGGTTGTCGCAAACCAGATGCAAATCTTAGACCGCCGTCCAGAAGAGGAAGAGCCGGTCGAAGAAGAACAGATCGAAGCAGAATAACTACCATTGATAAAACGTAAAACCGCCAAATTCTCAGGCCGGTTTGTTCTGCTTAAATTTCCCCGTGGGTCGATTATTTAATCGGGATGCTTTCCAATTGGTCCAACATTCCAACAACCATATCGAAGCCCCCTTGCCAGAAATCAGCTTTGGTGATATTTATTCCTGCTTCGGAGAGGATGCTAGTTGGCGCCTGAGAACCTCCAGCAGACAGGATATTGAGGTAGCGCGGCTTGAATGAATCTCCTTCAGCAAGGTACTGCTGGTAGAGCGACAAGACCAGCAGCTGGCCAAAAGTGTATGCATACACATAAAATGGTACGTGGTAGATATGGGGAATCGAGACCCACTCCCAGCGGAACTCGTCGCTAATCTCAACCGCGCCTCCAAATTGATTATGTAGGTTTTCCAAGTATGCCCCAGCTAGCTCATCGACCGCAGCATTGTTATTTACCATATCATGAGCCTGACGTTCGAACAGGGCAAAGTATGCCTGGCGCATGATCGTTGCATAGGCATCATCTACTTGTTTGAACAGTAAGTCCCGGCGGACATTTTCATCGCTCTCCGATGCCAACAGTTTATCGATCAGCATCATCTCACCAAAGGTGGACGCGGTCTCAGCCAAGGGTAAAGAGGAGTGGAATGTGAATAACGAGTGTTGGGCCGCCAGCTGTGAGTGGATCGCATGTCCTAACTCGTGAGCCAAGGTGGCGACATCTCTTGGTCTGCTCTGGTAGTTAAGCAGCACCCATGGAGTAATCTTCGGGTTTATCGTGGCACAAAACGCACCGCTGCGCTTCCCCTTGCGGATTTCGCTGTCGATATGCTGCTCATCAAAGACTTGTTTGGCAAGAAAAGCGACTTGCGGATCAAACTCAGCAAAAGAATCCAGCACCATCTCAGCTGCTTCGCCAAACGCGTACGTTGTTTCAGCCTGGGCAACTGGAGCATAGATGTCATAGCGCCGCAGTCGCTCCACGCCTAACCAGCGCGCCTTCAAGTGGAAGTAGCGCTGAAAGACCGCCGCATTCTGCTCACAAACCCCTAGCAAGGTATCGACCACCTCATCCGGGATATCATTGATCAAATTGCGTGCTGCCAGCGGAGATTTAAATTTGCGCAGATCTACCTGTTCGTTACGCCAATCGCGCACCAAAGTTTGGTACATTTGTCCAAGTATCGGTCCATCTTCTGCATATACTCTATGCAGCTCCTGGTACGCCCGCGCACGCATGTCAGGATTTTGATGATATGCGTACACCATCAGCTCACCGCGGGTCAGCTCTTTTAGTTCTCCATCCTCATTTATTTTGAAAACGTAGCGATTGGTAAGCGCATCATAAAGATTGGTGAGCGCATTTCTGCCGGTTACATCCTTGATGTTGATTATTTTCTCTTCAGGTTCGCTGAGGGTGTGAGGTTTGAAATGCCTCATTTCCTCCAACCAGTAGGTATAATCTCCTGCATCGGCCATCAAACGGACAGCTGTGCCCTCATCTAGTTCTTTCCACCACAGACTGAAGAATAAAGTCCGATTTTTGACTTCTGCCATAAACTGGTCTAGCTGAGCAACAAACGTCTGCGCGGCTTGATCCTGGGTATCCGCCGCGAAATTTAGACTCGCGAAACCATCCATGCGGTACGCGAGGGCGTATAGCTCTTCGAATTGTTGGATAATTTCGAGAAATTCCACACAGGTTATGTCTATCTTCAGTTGTTGGCGGCGGTCTTCGAACGTAGAGAGGCTAGCTTGCAGCTTTTCAAATGCCGCCTGCATTTCGATGCTATCACTTGCTGGGAAAAGATCGATTAAACTCCAACGTGTTTGAGAGTTGGGCATCGCCATATTATCCTCGCTTGTTATTGGTAAGTTTTCGCAGTTTGTACTGCGGGTGATTATACTCGAGGGCTGGTTGCGGCTGATTTTTTGCTGTCAATTATCCTAGAAGGTAACAAGCCTGATGGTCAAGACTACGCGCCCGGCATTCTTTTTTCTGGGGTAAAATCCGGTTATGGATCAACGTACGCTTGAAACAAAGTTGGCGGATTTAAACCCCGGAGCGATCCGCTATTTCGGCAGCGTTACATCTACCAACGATTTGGCTGTCCGCTGGGCAGGAGCTGGCGCACCGGATTTAGCACTAGTCGTTTCCAATGAACAAACTGCCGGGCGTGGACGTGAAGATCGTAAATGGTATACACCACCCGATTCTGCCCTGGCATTCAGCCTTGTTCTCCGCCCACAAGGTAGCGAAGGGCGCTCAAACATGCAGTTATTTACTGCGCTGGGGGCATTGGCTGTCTGTGAAACACTGAATGATGCTTTTCCAGCCGTGTTCCCGGCCCAGATTAAATGGCCCAATGATGTCGTCGCAAATCGACGTAAATTAGCCGGGATCCTGACAGAAGCACAGTGGCAAGGTGATCAGCTACAGTCAGTCGTAATTGGTGTCGGTATCAATGTTGCACCCCAATCAATACCGCCAGCAGAATCGATTGATTTTCCTGCTACAAGTGTGGAAACGGTATTGGGCCAAAACATCGATCGCTGGGGCATGTTGCATGCGGTGCTGACAAAAATGATCGGGCTGCGTACACATATCACTTCTTTGGACTTTATCAAGGCATGGGATTTAAGACTGGCGTTTCGTGGTGAGTGGGTGTATATTTCTCAAAATAACGAACCTGTGCGCGAGTTGCAGATCGTTGGTGTTGAGGAAAATGGCGCTCTACGGGTGCGTGACCGAGCTGGGGATGTTCACAGCCTTCAGTTTGGTGAGGTCAGACTACATCATCCGGGTTCAGCCAATGACTAATAATGGCACAGGATAAGTTGTTCTGCACAGATTTGCAGAGGTTGTAGCACCAAATAAATCGCTAACAGTGATCTAAAAGCTAAGTGGAGACCAAATATGATTGACGATTTACGTGAACAAGCCGGCGACACGTCATATTTTGATGAAGAAGAGATTTTTAATGTCCCTGCTGCCCCTCAACGAAACTTTCTCGGAATGACCCCTGCTCAAAGACTCATTGTCGCTATACTGCTGCTTTCTATCACTTGCCTTTTAAGCGCGTTTTGTTTGTTGGCTACAGGAAGTGTCGTCCTATAATTTTCTTTTTCCCCATTCAATCCACTGATAAGGGTCAATCCTCTCGGCGATTGACCATTTGTCAGTAAGTGTATTACTCGTCAGCGTCAGCGGCACCGACCCGCTGTAAGTCAGCATAGGCGATACGAGCCACAGAGGCAACCGAATCACCCTCTTTCATATTCATCAAAGTAACCCCTTTTGTTGCGCGGCTGGATTTTGAAATCTCCTTCACGGTCGTACGCAGCATCACCCCGTTAGCGGATATGATCGTTAAGTGATCAGCTTCCTGGACCACACGTGCAGCAGCAATGTCACCGATTTTTCCGATCGCTTTCTTATCAATCGTCATCACCCCGCGCCCTCCGCGTCCTTTCGGCGAATATTCACGCAAAGGCGTTCGCTTTCCATAACCAGCTGTGGTAACTACGAGCAGATAGGCATCCGGGTCTACGACCTCCATACTGGTTACCCGATCGCCCCGCTGCATGCGGATGCCGATTACGCCTGCAGCTGTCCGCCCCATTGAACGGACTAATTTTTCGTGATAGCGCAGCGCCTGACCCTTCTCCGTAACAATGATGATCTCGTTCTTGCCGGTCGTTAACCGCACCCATTCCAACTCATCATCCTCTGAGAGATTGATAGCAATGACCCCAGAACGGCGGACAGAAGCAAACGCTGATAAAGCCACACGCTTAACCCGGCCTTTACGGGTGGCAAACATGCAATACTTAGCTGCATCGAAATCTGGTACCGGAACAACTGCGGTTATATTCTCTCCCGGGCCTAAATCCAGTATATTGATAATGGGAATCCCCTTCGCAGTCCGGTCTGCATCCGGAATCTGGTATGTCTTTTCGGAATATACCTTCCCGCGGTCCGAGAAAAACAGCAGTGTCTCCAAGCTTCGAGCGGGTACAAGCATGACCACTTCATCTTCATCCTTGGTGGTGTGCCCCTTAACCCCGCGACCACCCCGCCCTTGGGTACGAAAAGTTTTCGCCGGCACCCGCTTAACGTAGCCCCGTTCGGTAATACTAATTAGAACAGCTTCATCACGGATCAGATCTTCCTCATTGAAGTTTTCGTTGGCATCGTAAGCGATAAAAGTCCGGCGGTCATCACCGTATTTCTGGGTGACTTCTTCCAAATCAGTTTTTATCACCGTCAAGATTTTGTGCGGGTGGGCTAACAGGTCTTCCAGGTAGGCGATACGCTCCATGACTTCACGGTGTTCATCTTCGATTTTTTGACGTTCTAGTGCAGCAAGGCGGCGAAGCTGCATATCGAGTATCGCTTGCGCCTGAAGGTTGCTCAGTTCAAATCGGGATATCAAGCGCTCTTTTGCCACATCCGCATCTGGAGATTGGCGGATCGTCTGGATAACATCATCCAGGTTCGCCAAAGCGATCAGCAGCCCATTCAGGATATGTGCTCGGGCGCGTGCCTTTTCCAGTTCAAATTCTGTGCGACGGGTGATGACTTCCTGGCGGTGTTCGACAAATGACTGCAGCGCCCGTTTAAGAGTTACCAATCTTGGTTCACCATTGATCAGAGCCAGCATCTGCACGCCAAAGGTTGACTGTAATGCAGTGTACTTATAAAGCTGGTTGAGCACTTTGCGCGTTTGAGCATTGCGCTTTAACTCAATAACGATGCTCATCCCGCGGCGGTCAGACTCATCTCGCAGGTCAGAAATGTCATCCAACCGGCCATGGCGAACCAGCTCGGCAATCCGCTCGATAAAACTTGATTTGTTCAGCTGGTAAGGAAGCTCGGTAATCACAATCCGGTGGCGGTTGTTCCCCATCTCTTCAATGTGGGCCGCGCCGCGCAAAACAATGCGGCCGCGTCCAGTTGTGTATGCCTGGCGGATGCCATCCGAACCCACGATGATGCCACCGGTCGGGAAATCGGGGCCTGGGATATGCTTCAGCAGGTCTTCGACCGGGATATCCTCAAATTTATCGTAGTTATCAATCAAATAAACGAGCGCGGCTGATATTTCGCGTAAATTGTGCGGGGGGATATTTGTCGCCATACCGACAGCAATCCCCGAGGAACCGTTTAACAGCAGGTTGGGTAAGCGAGCTGGCAGAACTACAGGTTCCTCCAGGGAGCCGTCAAAATTGGGTGTGAAATCGACCGTGTTTTTATCAATATCGACCAGCAACTCCTCTGCCATGCTGGCCAACCGTGCTTCGGTATAGCGCATCGCCGCAGGTGCGTCGCCATCAACTGATCCGAAATTTCCTTGACCATCGACCAGCATATAGCGCATCGAGAAATTCTGCGCCAGGCGCGCCATTGTTTCATAAACCGCGGCATCGCCGTGTGGGTGATATTTCCCCAAAACCTCACCTACTATACGGGCTGATTTTCGATAGGCGGAGCTAGAGCGGATGCCCATATCATGCATCGCATAAAGAATGCGGCGGTGGACAGGCTTTAGACCATCTCGCACGTCCGGTAACGCACGTGCAACGATCACGCTCATTGCATAGTCCAGGTAGGCGGAGCGCATCTGCTCGTCAATATCTACCTGTTGAACTGTTCCGATTTCCATAAATGTGGTTGTCCTTCTGATAGGGGTGTTTTATGTCGTTATGCGCATAAAATGCACAATACTTAATTATACCTCCGATAGGTGTTTCGCGGGCGAGCCACCCTGGTTGAAAATACTCGCTGACGGGTACAAACTTGGCCTAGAGAGAATGAAATAATCTAATGCTGAGCGAGGGTTAAACCAATGAGCGACCCCGGATCGGGATCGCTCATGGTAGCGAAAGAAGGAAGAAGGAGAAGCAGCTGCTATATGCTCACCGCTGCTCACTTACTTCTCAGGTAATCGTCGATAGCAGCTGCGGCGTTGCGGCCTGCTACCATCGCCGTGACTACTAAATCCGGACCGGTGACGGCATCACCACCCGCAAAGACACCCGAACGCGAAGTAGCACCAGTCCCGTGGTCAGTAACAATTAGGCCCCACTTGTGTGTATCGAGGTTGGGTGTAGTGTCTCCAATGGTTGGGTCAGGCCAGTATCCAAGCGCCAGGATGGCTGTATCTGCTTCGACGATGAAATTTGAATCATCTATAGGGACTGGGCGGCGGCGACCTTTCTCGTCAGGCTCGCCGAGGCGCATCTGGATGCACTCAATTTGAGCCAATCTGCCGTCATCGCCCGAGATGAATTTTACCGGCTGCGTTAGAAACTGGTATTTAGCACCTTCTTCACGCGCTAACTGGCGGTCTTTCTTACCTCCCGGCATCTCGGCTTCAGTTCGGCGGTAAAGACAAAAAACCTCCTCCGCTCCCATCCGCAAGGCCGTACGCAAGCAATCAGAGGCCGTATCACCCCCGCCGATCACAGCTATTTTGCGACCAATCGTCGGACGTGAGCGCAACCCTTCGGGCAGATACTCCATCTCAACATTGCCGCGAATAAGAAATTCTGTGGCCTGGTAGACGCCGGGCAAATCCTCACCCGGCACTTCCATTGGGGCATCGATTCCGGTGCCAACTCCTACAAAGGCGGCCTCATAGCCATCTTCAAAGAGTTCATCTATGGTCTTGTCTTTGCCGATATACGTATTGCCAACAAATTCCACACCGGCATTAGCCAGATCATTCCAGCGTGCCAAGACGACATCTTTCGGCAACTTGAAATTGGGGATCCCGTATAGAAGCAGCCCGCCAGGTGCATTCTTGGATTCAAATATGGTCACTTGGTGCCCGCTTCCTACTAGCTGCTCAGCACACGCCATCCCGGCCGGTCCCGCTCCAACAATAGCAACTCTCTTGCCAGTGGTCTTGCCAGCAGGAACAGTCACCCCCTCTAAGCAGCGGGCGTAATCTGTGACAAACGATTCAAGTGCGCCAGTTAGCACCGGTTCATGGTGTTTATTCCGCACACATGAACCCTGGCAAAGCTGCTCGTGTGGGCAAACTCGCCCGCATATTTCTGGCAGCGAGCTGGTTTGGCGATATAAAGCCGCGGCCGCCAAGAATTGTCCTTGCTCAATCAGCCACATGGCCGACGGAATATCGTTGTGGGTGGGGCAGGCTTCAACACACGGCGCTGGATCAGGACAGTGGATGCAGCGTGAGGCTTCCAGGACGGCTTCTTCTACCGAAAAAGGGATAACCACATCTTCGAAATCGCATATCCGCGCTTCAGGATCTCTCAAGCCAACATCTTCAAAAGGGATACGAACTCGAGATTTTCGATCAATTGCTAAAAATTCACTGGGTACTGCTTGCATTTTATTTCACTCCTTCTAAATAATTCTTTCGCTGATTTAGATAATAGCGACAAAAGAGGTTTAAATTCAGTCTCAGATGTCACGATTACCTGTTGACGGTTGTCATGTAGTAATGTAAGTCATCATGAATTAAACCGTGACGGTTGTCATCCAGACTGCATCAATGCACTCGCCATGAAATTAGCATATACAAGCGCTTCACGACGCCGGTGAATGAGTGTTCAAAATTCGCGTCTTGAATCCCACCCGTAGAGATAATCCCCCATCTACTATACGAAACTGTCAACTGCTGTAGCAAAAATCTCTGTCACAGAAACATGTTGAGTGGTGTTCATCTATAGGGCCGGTCTATGTCTCGTGGAGTGCGCAATCCCCTTCCCCAGGAATTATCTGGACGGAAGATTAATAAGAATATTATATTTGGTTTGCGTTTTCCATGGTCTAATTGGCTGCAAGAAACAGGAAGTAATTCGAGTACATGGAGTAAGGTAGTGTTAAAGAGAGCAGCAATCATCGGGCTGGCCACACTCATCCTAATCTCAGGATGGTTTTTATACCAACAAGTCCAGAATAACCGTGCTGCCGCGATGGGTGATTACCAAACCGAGGAGGTGCGGCGAGCGGATATCAGCGCCACGTTTGAAGCAGATGGTGTCTTACATTCGAACCAGACGGCGGAGTTAGACTGGCAAGCACCCGGCACGGTAGAACGGATCGATACCGCGGTCAGCGAGCTGGTCAGCAAAGGCCAGGTTCTGGCCAGTCTAGAGCATGCTTCGTTGCCGCAAAGCTTCCTCTTGGCACAGGCGGACTTGGTCAACGCACAGCGCGAGTTTGATGATCTCTATGAATCCGAAACCCAACGGGCAGAAGCATTTAAGGCCGTTGAGCTGGCAGAACATGCACTCGAAGATGCCCTGAATCCAGAGCTTGCCCAGGCGAACGCTCTCAGTGCTGTATCTCAAGCTCAAAAAGACTTGGAAGAAGCAGAGCGTAATTATTTGATCGTGAGCCGTTCAGCATCCACAGAGGCTATCGAACAAGCGTATGCAAATATGTTGATGGCAAAAAGAGTTTACGATGACACACAGCGGCAGTACAACAAGATCGAGAACAAATACAACCGCAACCCGAACATGTACCAGTTCTGGGAAAGTAAGAAATTGTATAAACGCATCCTGGAGGGCTTAGACCAGAAACTGCTCCGCGACCGGTTGGCATATGAACGTGCCCAAGAAAGGTATGATAACTTGCTTGAGCCACCGGATTCGGGTGATGTAGCCTTGGCAGAAGCAGCTGTTGCACTCGGAGAAGCCTTACTAGCGCAGGCCGAACAGGATTTCGTAAGAATCCAAGATGGCCCACGAACCGTAGATATCGCTGTCCTCGAAGCTCAACTCGAGGATGCCCGCCGCGAATGGGAGCGAATAAAAAATGGGCCTGACCAGAATGACATAATCGCTGCAGAAGTGCGTATCACGGCTGCCCAAGCAGCATTGGAAGCAGGGAGGATCACTGCTCCTTTTAGCGGCATCATCACCACGATAAATAATAAGCCCGGCGATATAGTCAGCGCCGGAGAAGTAGCATTCCGCCTGGACGATCAATCGCATTTGTTGGTGGATGCCCACGTTTCAGAGATTGATATCAACAAGATTCAACCTGGCCAGGAAACGCATATCACTTTTGACTCGGTACGGGATAAAGAATATCACGGGCAGGTCATTGAAGTTCCTCTATATGGGACTGAAACCGATGGTGTGGCTAGCTTTAAAACTGTGATTGAACTGGTAGATGGAGATGGCAATATCCGCTCCGGGATGTCCGGGAAGGTGACATTTGTAACCACCACTGTCGCTGACGCACTCGTAATCCCCACCCAAGCCTTGAGATTTGAGGGCGGACAGCGCGTCGTATACATTTTGAAGGATGGCGAACTTATACCAGTTGAAGTAACGCTGGGAGTTTCCAATAGCAGTTTTGCTCAAGTAACCGCAGGCGAACTCTCTGTCGGAGATTTGATTGTGCTCAACCCCCCTGACAGCTAGCAGCTAGCATCAAAAGGTGTAGATCAGGAAATTAGGTAAACCTGCCTTGGCAGTTGAAACGAAATGCATCCGCCGTTCGCCCGGAATAAATTAGGCGAATACTGATTGGGAGGTAGTTATGAAGAAATGGATTATTGTACTTGTTGTCGTTGTACTAATGGCAGCCGCAGCAGCATACTTTTTTGGACCCTTTCGCGGCCAGAGCAATGCAACCGCGGGCGATATGCAAACCGTGCCTGCGGAAATGGGAGATTTAACCTCTACAATTGGCGCCACGGGCGTCGTGCGTGCAGACCAAACAGCTATATTGCTGTGGCAAACATCCGGAACGGTTGACTTTGTCAACATCCAGGTCGGGGAGGCTGTGACCAAAGGTCAGATTTTGGCTGCCTTAGAACAAACCTCGCTGCCCCAAAATGTCATTATGGCACAAGCTGATCTGGTCAGTGCCCAAAAAGCATTAGGTGACCTGCTCAATTCACAATTACAGCAAGCGCTCGCATTACAAGCGGTTGAAGACGCTGAACAAGCGCTTGAAGATGCACAAAATCCGGAGCTGGCTCAAGCTAGGGCTCTGGAGGCAATCGCGCAAGCCGAGAAGGCACTTGAAAACGCTGAACGGTCTACACGCTGGGCAAAATCTCCCGCGAGCCAGAGCTTTATCGACGAAGCTGAGGCAGAGCTTACATTGGCTAAAGACCGCTTGGATAAAGCCTACGACAAATACAAGCCTTATCAAGGTAGACCCGAAGATAATGTCACCCGGGCAGTGCTGTTAGCAGAATACTCTGCTGCGAAACAAGTCTATGACGCCGCAGTGCGAAAATTAAACAGCCTGCAGGGCACCGCCAGCATTACGGATATCGCTGTACAGGAAGCAAACCTCGCGACAGCAAAAGCACAATTGCTTGAAGCACAGCGTGATTGGGAAAGAGTCAAAGATGGCCCAAGTGATGCTGATATCAAGCTGTTTGAAGCTCAGCTAGAAGACGCAAAACGCGAGTATGAACGGATCAAAGATGGTCCTGATCCTGATGATATTGCCGTTGCAGAGGCGCGTGTAGCCGCTGCTCAAGCAACGGTAAATCAAACCCGCCTCGATGCCCCTTTTACAGGTGTTGTCACCGCAGTGGAGAGCAAGCCCGGAGATCAGGTGTCGCCAGGAACACCAGCTTTCCGTTTAGATGATAATTCCCGCTTACTTGTTGATGTCCAGGTCTCAGAGGTTGACATCAACCGTATCAACGAAAACCAGGATGTCATTCTGACTTTTGACGCAATTTTAGATAGGGAATACCAAGGAGTGGTCACAGATGTGGCTTTGGTAGGTGCGACCAACCAAGGGGTGGTCGATTTCGTAGTATCAGTGGAATTGATTGATCCTGACGAGAGTGTAAAACCGGGTATGACTGCAGCAGTGAACATTGTCGCGGATCAGATGAACAATGTCCTGTTAGTGCCAAATCGCGCCGTCAGGATTTTGGAAGGGGAGCGAGTTGTATACATTTTGAAAGACGGCCAACCCGAACCAGTCATGATCACCCTAGGGTCGTCATCAGAGACGATGAGCGAGATTATTGAAGGTGATTTAGCGGCTGGGGACTTGATCATTCTCAATCCACCAACAATATTCGACCAGAACGGACCACCACCATTTGTAACGGGTGGATCATGAGCGATTGGGTTATTGAAGCAAAGGACCTAACCAAAGTGTATCAAATGGGGGATATTGAGGTGCACGCACTGCGCGGTCTCTCGCTCAAGATTCAGCGGGGAGAAGTGGTCGCCATCATGGGTCCCTCAGGTTCTGGAAAATCCACACTGATGAATATGATCGGCTGTCTCGATCATCCAACCTCGGGGGAATATCTACTGGATGGTGAGCAGGTTTCGAATCTAAAGGACGACCAGCTAGCTGAAATCCGCAACCGCAAAGTTGGCTTTGTCTTCCAGACCTTCAATCTGCTCTCACGCACTACTGCATTGTCCAATGTCGAGCTGCCGATGCGCTATTCCGAGATGACGCGCGGGCGCAAAGAACGGGCAAAATCTGCGCTTGAATTAGTAGGGTTAAGTGACCGGATCCATCACCGCCCAAATGAGCTGTCGGGCGGACAGCAGCAGCGGGTTGCGATCGCGCGAGCACTAGTTAATGACCCCGCCATAATTTTGGCAGATGAACCCACTGGAAATCTTGACTCTAAATCCGGTGAAGAGATCATGCAGCTACTGCTCTCGTTGAATAAAGAACAGGGCACTACACTGGTGATTGTCACACATGATCCGGAGATTGCCCAGCAGACCCAACGTACGATCCTCATCCGTGATGGTGTGGTTGTCGAGGAATAGAATATGAAATTGTGGCAAGCATTTATTGAAGCACTTGGAAGCCTGGCTGCCAACAAAATGCGCTCCGCACTAACCATACTTGGTATAGTTATCGGTGTGGCAGCGGTCATCGCGATGATCTCGATTGGCCGCGGTGCAGAAAATTCGATTACCGGGTCAATTGAAGGTATTGGAACAAACTTACTCTTCGTGTTTAGCGGTGGTTCGGAAGATGTTCGCAACCCAGAACCGCTTACCCTCGGCGACGCGGAAGCCATTGCTGATCCATTTCTGGCTCCGTCAGTGGGCGGTGTTGCCCCAGTTCTGCAAGGCAGTGCCAAGGTATCGTATGGTGGGGAGACAAACGTTACCCAGGTTTCAGGTGTGACGCCTGATTATGCTATTGTCAGAAATGACGAGGTCGCTGAGGGAGAATATATCAACGAATCGCATATTTTAGGGCAAGCCTCGGTTGTATTACTTGGGCCAGATGTTGCGGAAGATTTATTTGGAAGAACTGCCGGTTTAGTCGGCGAGACAATACGTGTAGAAGGTCAACCGTACCGTGTCGTTGGAGTATTGGAATCTAAAGGTGGGTCATCGTTTTCCAACGAAGACGACCGCATCGTTATACCATTAACAACAGCACAAACCCGCTTACTGCGCCGCTCCTCGCGCGATAAAGTTGACCTGCTTCTAGTCCAAGCAGTAAGTGCTGATGCCGTACCTCAAGCTTCAGAGGAAGTTACCCAGATCTTACGCTCCCGGCACCGAACAGAGATCGGTGCCGATGACTTCACCCTCCTCTCCCAACAAGACTTCTTGGATACAGCCGCGACGATTACCGGTGTATTGACGATCTTCCTGGGCGGGATTGCGGCGATTTCTCTGCTGGTGGGCGGGATTGGTATCATGAATATCATGCTAGTCTCAGTAACAGAACGCACTCGGGAGATTGGTTTGCGCAAGGCTTTGGGAGCCCGTAAATCCGATATTATGATCCAATTCTTAACTGAGTCTGCCGTGCTGAGTTTGATTGGAGGGCTCATCGGCATCATGTTGGGGTGGTTGATCGCTTTTGGTGTAGGACGGATCGCAGAAGCCAGCAACGCTGACATCACGCCAGCTATCGGGATCGATATCATATTGCTGGCAACGTTATTCTCAACCGCAGTCGGCTTATTCTTTGGGATATACCCTGCCAATCGAGCTGCAAACCTCGAGCCAGTCGAAGCCCTGCGTTACGAATAAGTGTGCAGTTGAGATTCGATCGGACAAATCTTGAAACCTTTCGACCGACGTACTTACCATTCACCTGCTGAGTTTGCACAGGACATGTGGATTCTGCTTAAGGGGCACACGATGTTGAAACGCGCCCAGCAGGGCGATTTGATCTCGGTTTCATTTCGGGAGCGGTTGATGCTGGTGGTTACCGAAGTCAACGGTTGTCGTTACTGCAGCTATCATCATACCAAGCAAGCACTATTAGCTGGTATATCTCCAGAAGAACTCAATCAACTGTTAAGTGGTCATTTGCCTGAGGGATGCCCAGCAGATGAGATCCAGGCTTTGCTGTATGCCCAGCACTGGGCTGAACAAAACGCCCAACCAGATCCACAGTTGACAGCCCAACTAGGTGCAGTGTATGGTCAAGAAAAAGCCGCTGTGATAAATTTACTGCTGCGGATGATACGGGTCGGCAACCTATTAGGTAATACGGGGGACTATATCATTCACCAGCTATCTTTCGGGCATTTGGGTTACGAACAGCCAGGAAAGTCTGCGTAAATTAGGTTATTGATTACTTAGCTCACCCGTCAAAAATAATTACCGGGCTGCTCTCACAACCGCATCCCGGTTCAATTTTCTTTCATACCTGGTCAGAAGAATGCTTTTCCTGGTGGAGCGCATCTCGCATGGCGTGCAGGGCTGATGTCAAGGTCTGGCGTGGACAAGCGAAATTGAGCCGCACGAAGCCCGCACCGGTGTGCCCAAAATCAAGTCCATCGTTCAATGCCACGCTTGCTTGCTCCAGAAAGAATTTATGCGGGTTCGCAGAAATGCCCTCTCCTGCCTGCCGGCAATCTAACCAAGCCAAGTAAGTGCCTTCTGGTTTGGCCATCTTTACACCGTCTAACTCGCTTTCCACGAACTCATACAAGTAATCACGATTGGCTTCCAAATAACCTATTACCTGCCGGAGCCAATCATCACCGTCTTGGTATGCGGCTAGGGCAGCCGTTAATCCCAAGACGCTGACACCGCTCATCAATCCCTTGCGCGCATCCAGGTATTTTTTCCGCAAATCAGGATTCTGGATGACAGCTAGTGAACAATCCAATCCCGCGATATTAAATGTCTTGCTCGGCGCGATCAGGGTGATCGTGTTCTGTGCAATTTCGGGGTCCAAAGCGGCAATGGGGATATGGCTCTGCCCAGAGAAGAGCAGTTCCGCGTGGATTTCGTCAGAGCAAATGATCACCTGGTGACGCAAGCACACTTCGGCCATTTTTTCCAGGTCATCCTGGCAGTACACTTTTCCAACAGGGTTATGCGGGTTGCACAATATAAAGAGGCGGGTCTGGTGGCTAAATGCCCGCTCGAACAGGTCGTTGTCAAGCCCATATGAGCCATCTGCATTCAGAGTTAGTGCCATCTCCTGGTGAAGGATACCTGTTGTCTTGGCTGCCCTGAAGATCGGCGGGTAGACAGGAGCCTGCACTAGGACTGCCTCATCATGATTCACAACTGCATGGCAAGCTAAATGGAAACCCCGCACAACCCCTGGCATGAAGACCAGGTCCTCTGGTTCCACTTGCCAGTCATAGAGACGCATTAACCGCTGGCTGACAATTTCTGACAAACTTGGCATGACTTCTGGGTAGCCAAAGACACCGTGGGCTACGCGCTCTTGTAATGCTCGCAGTACAGGTTCCGGGCATACGAAATCCATATCCGCAACCCAAAGCGGCAGCACATTCGGTCCATACCGATGCCATTTCACACTTTCTGATTTTCTGCGATCGATAACTTCATCAAAATCGTAAATCATAATATGCCTGTATACATTATGGATTTGTTCCAGTGGCTGTTCACAAAGGAAGTTGGCGGTTTTCAGCCGTCTGTTTCCTCAGTTACCCAAGTAAGATAGCTGTCCAGAGCCTGGACAATTGGAACGGCAATAATCTCCGGCACTTCATAGGAGTGCAGTTCCTGCACTGCTGGCAGCAGCTTATCCGCGAACAGTTCCACCCGGCTCTTTGCCAGCAGTATGATTTCCTGATCGGTGTGGACTTCACCTCGCCAGCTGTATACCGAGTGCACTTCAGGCAGAATATTTACGCACGCCGCCAGGTTGCTTTCAACCAACATGGTGGCGATTATTTCAGCCTCTTCATGCGATGGAGCGGTGATCAACACCACAATATGCTCATTAGACATTACTGCTCTCCTTCCGAATATCTGGATAGGTGCCAGACAATAAACTGAATACCCCTACCGGGTTCCCCGGCAACTTCACCCCATTATATCCACCTAAGTATCGTTTTCGAGTAGAATTGATTAGCAATTTACATCCTGTTCACGCTCACGACAAGACATTGTATGTCATCCTGGATAATATTAATCACTGATGGTTTGCACACTGCAGGGCAGACAATATTACGCTCCCACGCAGAGGTGGCCGACCTGAAGGGCATCAGCCGGGCGGATTTACTGGACGATATCGCTGGTTATGATGCACTGATCGTTCGTAGCCGGACTGTTGTCGATGCCCAATTAATCACAAAGGCCAGCCGGTTAAAAGTTATCGGGCGCGCCGGTGTCGGTGTCGATAACATCGACTTGATTAGTGCCGGGCAGCGGGGTGTCCTGGTGGTAAACACGCCTTCTGCCACATCCAGAGCGGTCGCTGAACATACACTGGCTTTATTATTTGCGCTGGTGCGTTCGATTCCGCAAGCAAATGCCTCCACCAAAGCGGGCAAGTGGCAGAAAAAAGAACTGGTCGGTGTTGAACTGAATGGCAAAGTGCTGGGTATTATTGGTGTTGGAAATATCGGGTCGCTCGTTGCAGAGGCTGCAGTTGGGTTGGGAATGCAGGTAATCGGGCATGACCCGTTCCTGTCAGATGAACTCATTTCAAAGCGAGGGGCGAAGCCTGCACCGTTATCTGAACTCTACCGCAGTGCAGATTTTATCAGCCTACACACCCCGTTTGTTGATAGTACCCGGGCCTTGATTGATCGGCGCGGACTTGAAGAAATGAAACCCGGGGTCCGCATTGTGAACACTGCCCGCGGCGGTTTGATTGACGAAACAGCATTGCTTGAGGCATTGGAGTCGGGCAAGGTTTCTGGCGCTGCCCTGGATGTATACCCCGAAGAACCGCCGGGCAAATCGGCTCTGGTAGCGCACCCCGGTGTCATCGCCACCCCACATATTGCCGCACAGACCCACGAAGCGCAAGAGCGGACAGCGGTGGACATCGCCCAAGAAGTGCTGGCGGCATTGCACGGTGTCCAACTGCGCTGGCGGGTTGTTTAAGCGACTGCTACTTATCTATACTCATAGATTCAAACTACAGATACAAGTGAGGTCATTAGATGAAAAAAAAACTAGAAGAATTGAAAACTCAACTCGCAGAAATTGCAGATCTTAATGCCACGTCCGCACTGCTTGGCTGGGACCAACAAACCTATATGCCACCGGGTGGTGCAGAGGGCCGCGGGGACCAACTGGCGACGATATCGAGCTTGTCCCATTCGAAGTTCACCTCCCCGGAAATCGGGCAACTGCTAGAAGACCTGCAGTCGCTCGCCGAGCAGATAGATCCCGACTCTAACGATGCCCGATTAATCAAGGTCACAAAGCGTGATTTCGATAAATTAACCAAGGTGACCACATCGTACGTCGCTGAGCTAGCCAAGTTAACAACCGCAGCACATCCCGCCTGGGAGGCCGCTCGGGAAGAGAACGATTACAGCAAGTTCCAACCCTATTTAGAACAGATTATTGCGATGCGTCAGCGCTATGCAGAATTCTTCGTTCCTTACGATCATATCTACGACCCATTGCTGGATGATTTTGAGCCGGGAATGAAAACCTCTGAAGTCAAAGAGATATTTGACATTTTACGGCCCCAGCAAGTTGCTTTGGTGCAAGCCATTGCAGAGAGTGAACAGGTCGACGATTCGTTCCTGCACCTGCATTATGATGAAGACAAGCAGTGGGCATTTGGTGAAGAGGTCATCACAAAATACGGGTTTGATTGGAAGCGCGCCCGGCAGGATAAATCGGTCCACCCATTTACGACCAGCTTCGGCATCGACGACGTCCGCATCACCACCCGCATTGATCCGAACTTCTATAACACCGCGTTATTTGGTACTCTCCATGAAGCCGGCCACGGTCTTTACGAACTAGGCTGTGACCATGCCTTGGCACGCTCGCCCCTGGCAGGGGGTTCTTCGCTGGCGGTACATGAATCGCAATCCCGCATGTGGGAAAATATGGTCGGCCGCTCCCTGTCATTCTGGGAACATTTTTATACGCGCTTGCAGGAATATTTCCCCGATCAGCTGCAGAATATTGACGTAATGACATTTTACAAAGGGATCAACAAAGTAGAGCCTTCTTTAATCCGTGTTGAAGCGGATGAAGCGACCTACAACCTGCACATCATGCTACGGTTGGAATTGGAAATTAGTATGATGGAAGGCTCTCTGCAAGCAAAAGATATGCCGGAAGCTTGGAATTCCCGCTTTCAAGAATATCTGGGCATTACCCCATCCAATGATAAAGAGGGTGTCCTGCAGGACATTCACTGGTCCTTTGGCGGGATTGGTTATTTCTCGACATACGCCCTGGGGAATTTGGTGTCCGCTCAATTGTGGGAGGTAATCAACCAGGATATCCCAAACCTGGATGATCAAATCCGCAATGGCGAGTTTGCGAACCTCTTAGCCTGGCTGGTCGAGAAGATCCATCGCCACGGCAGTAAATTCGAGCCCCAAGAGCTCGTTCAGCGAGTGACTGGTTCCAAGATCGAACCAGCCGCGTATATCCGCTATCTTACAGATAAGTTCTCGGCAATATACGACTTATAAATGATATTGAAGATTTCTAGATACAGGGTGTGTTGGCGGAAGTTGAACACACCCTTTTCGTCTCCGCAGAGGTCTGGTTATATGAACCGGGTGTTGGCGAGACTTAGAAAATGAGGCCCCCCGATATGGTAGAATCCGCGTCAGGTTTCATCGCTCGAGGGAAGGATACTTATGGCCCGCATCCTGTTTGTAGATGACGACACTGTATCACTTGAAACTCTTAGCCGGGCAACTGAGATCTTAGGCCATGAACCAGTTACAGCGATAACCGGTGATCAGGCTCTATTATTAGCCAACAGCCAATCATTTGATCTAATTTTTAGCGATATTCAGCTGCAGGATATCGATGGTTTCCAGCTGCTGCAGAGGTTGCGAGAGAGTGGCGGCTGTAATGGCGTGCCCATATTCATCCTTTCGGCGAGCCCGGCTATTGATGCGGTTGAACGTTCTTTGGCAGCAGGCGCAACTGCATACATTGCCAAGCCGCTGCGCTTAGATACCTTAGAAGAAATAATTGAAGAGTACTGCAAAGCCTAGAACTGCTTATTCAGGGTTACGATCTAGCCTCAGCGGTCTCATAGAAGAAGTTCAGATGGTCAAGCCGAAGCCCCAGAATCAGATCAATATACACATCAAGATGAGACTGCTAACCGCATTCATGGTTGGAATTACACTCTCCGGATGTACCAATCTGGTCAACTCTGGGCTGCCGACTCCTATCCCGACAGAATATCTGCCGACAATGATCGCAATGACGATTGAAGCAGGGCAAATCAGCACTGCCCAACCCGCTTTGACCGAGCAGCCTGTGCTGAATACACCTGATAAGCCGACTGTCAGTCCAACACCAACACCCTCTTTTACTATACCGCCAACCGCAACTCTCCTCAGGGCAACGGTAACACCATTCACAGTAACCCCTTCACCGGGACCCACCGCCATTGGCGAAATCCCCAACGCCGAAATCGAAATCCGCAATTTAGGAGCCTTGTCAAAAGTGACAACACCGCTGCCGATCTATGCCTACTTGCGGCCCGGGGCAGGCGGGAAAGTACGCATTGAACTGCTTGGTGAAGATGGCCGGGTGCTGACGCGCCAGATAAAGACTTTCTCATCTTTACCGCCGCGCGCCTGGGCTGTAATGCAAACCGAGATCGAGTTTGAGATCGCGGCGAATGCTAAATCTGGTAGACTGCAGATCAGCGTGGAAGATGAAAATGGGCGCACAACCGCATTGAATTATGTACCACTGATCTTGATGTCGATTGGCGACCCGGATATCATTCCCCCCATTGATGTTCTTGCTCCGATTGTCATCCAACAGCCAACCCGCAGGTCGCTTATCCAAGGCGGAGTTGTTCTAATCTCTGGGATTGCACGTCCAGGCAGCGACCAACCGCTAGTGGCCAAGCTGATTGCCACTGACGGCAGTGAAGTGGGTATGCGCCTTGTGAACGTAGATAACCCGATCCAAAATGGCTACGGATCTTTCGCAGCTGAGATCCCCTACTCTGTCGAAAATACCACTCCGGTGCTGTTGGTGATCACAGAAGGGAGGCGCAGCCTGAACGATATCATCCACCTAACCAGCCAAGAAATTATGGTCAGCCCCTGACTCCCACTGCTATCGTGAACATATTTCCATCCTTCATAGCCGGTTTTTTTCGCAGCGATCACGATCCACCCGATTCTGTGATATATTTTTTTCCTTTCCGTATATACACGATTTGAAAGCAACCCACACGAAAAGAGTTCAAGAGGAACTTATATCTCAGGAGAATATTGGATGTCCAAACGAAAATTCTCATCAAAAAGAGCGCCAATCTATGCCGATGTCCCAGATGAAAAGTGGAACAGCTGGCGCTGGCAGCTAAGCAACCGCATCAATACAGTTGACGAATTTGAGACAGTGATTAAGCTAACCGATTCCGAACAGGAAGCTCTTTCCAGCGCGGGACTATTCCGTGTTGATATCACACCATATTTCATATCTTTGATCGATCCGGATGATCCGGATGACCCCATCCGCAAACAAGTAGTTCCCACCGCACGCGAGATGGTGCCATTCACCTCGATGATGGAAGATTCATTAGCGGAAGACCGTCATTCGCCCGTTCCAGGGTTGGTGCATCGCTACCCGGATCGGGTCCTAATGTTGGTTACCACCCAATGTGCATCATACTGCCGCTACTGCACCCGCTCTCGGATCGTTGGTGATCCGGCCGCCACTTTTTCCCGTTCAGAATTTGAAATGCAGTTGGAGTACCTCAAACATACCCCGCAAGTACGTGATGTACTGCTTTCTGGTGGTGACCCGTTAGTATTGGCTCCAAAAATCCTTGAGGAGATCTTGCGGCGTTTGCGGGAAATACCGCATATCGAGATTGTACGGATAGGATCGCGTGTCCCTGTATTTCTCCCGATGCGTGTTACCGAAGAATTAACCGACATGCTCCAGAAATACCACCCGCTCTGGCTGAATATCCATGTCAACCATCCAAACGAGATCAGCGCTGAGCTTGAAACTGCAACGGACCGTTTGACACGCGCAGGTATCCCACTTGGCAATCAAGCAGTCCTGATGGCCGGTGTGAATGATAATGTCCATATCCAGCGCCATCTGGTGCAGGATCTCGTCCATATCCGCGTGCGCCCCTATTATCTGTACCAGTGCGACTTGGTGGAGGGTGCCGGTCACTTCCGCACCCCTGTAGCCAAAGGCATCGAGATTATGGAAGGCTTACGCGGCCACACTTCCGGATATGCAGTGCACCAGTACATCATTGATGCTCCAGGCGGCGGGGGGAAGATCCCTGTATCCCCCAACTACTTGCTCAGTATGTCAGATCATAAGATTGTGCTGCGTAATTACGAGGGCTATATTACAGCCTACGAGGAGCCGGTCGACTATATTCCGGACATGGCGGCGAAGTTTACCGGTGAAAAACGCCCTGAACCCGGGCAAGCCGGAGTTTTGGGGCTGCTCGATGGTGAACAGCTGTTTATCAAACCTGAAGGTTTTGACGAGCTGCATGATCGCAGTGGTATCCAGCACCGCCTCAAAGACCCCAAGAAATGGAAACCTCTCGGTATTGGTCCGGGCGATCAATCAGAAGACAACGAGAGCGAAACTGCTCCAGATTAAACACACCTGTGTCTAATTGACCAATAACCGCCAGGCCAGGCGGTTATTTTTTTCAAGGTCCGGGCGATGTATATGAACAAAATCCGATTGGGTTTATTGACTGGTAGAAGTTATGCGATTGGAGATTGTGAGTGGAATGATTGGATCCGATAAATTACGCCGGCATTGGGCATCAGGTATGTAGGTCTTTGACCATATGGATATCCTCTGGCTCTAAGGAGTACAGTTCGGGTAGAGGCTGCTCAACTGGGCTGAAGCCTTGGCTGAGGTAAAACCCAACCGCAGAACCCGACGGCGTGGCTGAGACATAAACCTGCTCAGCGCCGGTTGCAGCAGCAAATTGGAACAGCCTCTCCGCCAGGAGCGAGGCGATCTCTTGCCGGCGGTAGCCATTACTTACCTGCAGATATGCTAGCTGTGCCAACCCCGGTCGTACTTCAGGACGCAGCACCCCAATGCCAACCATCTCGTGTCCGTCAAAGGCACCGATCATCCGCCCGCCAGCATTTAGGTGTCCTTGGCAAAATTCTATCTGATGAGCGAAAGAATGTTCCCCTCGGCCATCAAGTAAGAAGTTTGGTGTATCCCAATCGACAGACATGCGTGCGAGCTGACCATCCTCGCAGGCATACCCCACGCGAATGGTTTCCGTGCGATCGATCTCGCGCAAGCGGTCAATTTCATCGGGTTCCATCCAGCGATAGGTGATAATGCTACTCATAGAATATTTAGCCTCTTACATCTAGATAGATTTGAGTGCAAGGATAAATTACTGCAAGTTTGCCGTCGGTAAAAACATTGGCGGGCGGCGTACTTTGGTTGCCTGTTCGAAGGCATAAGCGATACGGAAAAGGGTTGGCTCTTGGAAGGCGCCGGTGAAGAAGGAGATGCCAACCGGTAAACCGTGGACATACCCGGCCGGCACGGTGATGTTGGGATAACCCGCAACTGCCGCAGGCGAAGAGCTGCCGCCACCATAGTGATCCCCATTAATCCAATCGGTCAGCCAAGCAGGTCCGCCTGAAGGGGCGATAATCGCATCAAGTCGGTGGTCACGGAGGGTCTTATCGATACCTTCATCGCGCGTTAACCGCAGGTTTGTCTCCAGTGCGTTGGTGTATGCAACCTCAGTGAGTGCTCCTTTAGCCTGGGCGGCGAGCATGCGTTCCTGACCAAAATAGGGCATCACCCGGTCCCGGTAGCGCTCGTTAAACTCGATAACCTCTTGCAGCGAGTGAACCGGGGCTTGAGGTCCCAGGCCTTCGAGATAAGCATTTAGATCAGCCTTGAACTCATAGTACAGCACCTCAAGTTCAGTTTCACCGAGCTCTTCGTCTATATCGACATCTGCTGGGTCAACTATCTCGGCGCCGTGTTCCTTAATCACAGCGAGACAGTCCTCCATAATATGGTCAACCTGCGGATTAAAACCAAAAAAGTTGCGTGCTACCCCAATCCTGGCACCGCGCAAACCCTGCAGATCCAAAAACTGGGTATAGTTGTGGTGATATTTGCCTTGACTCGCGGTGGTTGCAGAATCGTTTGGATCGATACCAACCAGCACACCCAGCATGAGGGCTGCATCTGCCACTGTCCGGGTCATCGGACCAGCGGTATCCTGGCTGTGCGATATGGGGATAATTCCAGAACGGCTGACCAGCCCCAGAGTGGGCTCAAACCCGACAATCCCATTGGCGTGCGATGGGCAAATGATCGAGCCGTCTGTCTCCGTACCAATCGCGGCCGCACATAGATCTGCTGCGACGGCAACCGCCGACCCAGAGCTAGAACCACACGGGTTGCGGTCAAGCGCATAGGGGTTGCGCGTCTGTCCCCCGCGGCTGCTCCACCCGCTGGAGGATTGTGTAGAACGGAAATTCGCCCATTCACTGAGGTTGGTCTTTCCCAGAATGATCGCACCGGCGTCACGCAGTTTGCGTGCCACGAAGGAGTCGCTCGACGGGATTGATCCAACCAGCGCCAGGGATCCTGCTGTCGTCATCATCTTGTCTGCAGTGTCAAAATTGTCCTTCAGCAGCACCGGTACACCGTGGAGTGATCCGCGGAGCTGCCCTAAGCTGCGTTCGGTGTCCAGAGCCGCCGCGATATCCAGCGCATCGGGGTTGAGTTCGATGATGGCATTCAGGGCAGGTCCCTGTTTGTCAAGCAGTTCTATACGCTCAAGGTACATCTGGGTCAGGCTTTGGGCTGTGTATGTGCCAGCGGACATCAAGTCCTGCAGATCGCGAATAGTATATTCTCCCATTTTTCCATTCCCATCCATGAATAAGACAACTTTGCTATGGTTTTTCTACTGGGGGTCAATTATCATGCGCGGCCTTGCGGCGTTTTTTGGTCATCATTGGTCCGCGAAGTCAGCATCTGTCTGATGTCTGCGATATCGCTTCGCAACTGGGATACTTCATCGTCTCTTTTCCCGCGCAAGGATATCACTGTGGAGGCAATATAACTAGTTAACACTGAAAATACGCTCACGCCAACGACCATCATCAGTGCTCCAATGACCCGGCCAGGATCGGTTACTGGAGCGTAATCACCATAGCCGACCGTGGACATGGTAACGACTGCCCACCATACCGCATCGTCGCCAGTGAGGATATTCGCATTTTGGGAGTGGCTTTCGACGGAAACCACCGCGCTGCTGCCAATAGTGATCACCAGCAGTACCACAAACAATGTCAGCAGCAGGGTACTCTCTGCCAACCGTGCCCGTGCCTCATCCCGGACATCCTTAGGTGTTTGGCGTTTTATCCGCCGGACGGTTACGAAGAGACGCGGGAGTCGCAATATGCGCAGGAGTGGAACCGCAGGTATTCCGCTTAGCAAGTCTAATATCCCGCCCGTTAGTATATAGTGCACTTTCCGTGGGACAACAACCAGGCGGATGACAAAGTCTACCAAAAATACCAGGGCAATAATTGAATCCATGATTGACAATACTTCATCAACCGGCCCGGATAGCGGCAGCAGATAATAGACAGTGACTAGCGATAATGAAAATACGCTGACAAGCTGGATAAAAAGCTCGTAAGTGATACGTTTGACCATGAAATGGTCTTGGGAGTTTAAGGTCTGAAAAGAGTTCATGGGCAAATTATTCAGATATGTTATGGGTTAGTGGACTATACAATATTCTAGCCCCACAACCAGGAAAAAAGACTGCTGAACACCCAATTTGGAGCTACTCGTTCATTATAATGTAACATATCTTCCTGTGTATCCAACAATCAGGTTACATTTGGTCTCCATTGACATGAAAACAGGATCTTTCTACTTTGCACAAAGGGGACTCTACCACTTTGCACTAACATGTTACGAGAGGCGGTTGACCTCGAATGTTTCTTTCGATATACTTAGTGTTGCACAGATATTACGAACAGCCGAAGTGGCGGAACTGGCAGACGCGCACGACTCAAACTCGTGTTCCCTCGGGAGTGTGGGTTCGATTCCCACCTTCGGCATTGCTCGAAATTGAACCGATCCAGTATGACTTGGATCGGTTTTTGTCTATCTTGAGCTTCGCGGGAATAGAAAAAGTAAAAGCCTTGCCACTAGAATTCGACCATCTCTACGCAACCAGGACGAATCCTGCTGGTGTCACTGGCAAATATACTTGGCTCAATGTGTCTCATACATTGTGGGGTTATTGGACTATAGACGCGGGTTTAGATCCCCAGAAGCAACTAGTGTTTCTAAAGTGTTCGTATCGTATGTCCCTGTCCCAAATCTTGTTACACTTGGAGGTGTGAATTTACACAGGAGGACGATATTCAGCAGAATGACCTATTTGGATAATTTGAGAATCTACCTGGCCATCCTCGTGATACTGCTCCCCGCTCTCATTGGAGCGTAAAGGCACAAAAAGTTTCTTGCTAGACAGGGTAGTTCTTTTAGGTAACCTGGCAAGCTTTTACCTATGAGGTTTGGGAAACCATCATGATGCTGGCAATCATCATATTTTTGCTGTACTATTTCCGGGAAAAACTTAACCGGATTGGGAAATCTGCAATTACACTGGCCTCCACGGCTTATACCGTTTTCACCATTCATCAAACTATCCTTTCTGGCCATAATGTTGTATTTCTACCTATTGCCATCTCAAGTTACCTCAAGTTCATTACCGTTTCATTAGTCGGTGTTCCACTCTGTTTCCGGTTGGCTCTTTCTATCCGTAAGCTGCCTTATATAAAAAAGTCCTTGGGTAAACAGAACCCAGCCATGCAGGTAGTGGTTAAAAGTCTGGGTAGAATAAGAGTATGCCAAAATGTCCACGTTGCGAACAAACAGAACGCAAAAAATGAACTACACCGCCTCAAGCGGACAGGGTAGTTCATTTACCTATATTTTTGGATGGCTTTAATCTACTAGAGAAAGACTCTATGCAGAAACAGGGGCAACTACCTCAGTAAAGACATCAAATTTCGGAGGGTGTTCAAAATGCTTCTTCACCGCGCACAACTCCGCCGTTTTGACCAATGCCGGTAAATACTTCTCTGGGAACGTGGGTGGGACCTGTATCTCAAGATCTATCTTGCCAACCATCCCACTGAATATATCGCTGTGCATCCGTTGTACAATCCGGATACCTTCGGTTGGCAGCCCCCGCTGTTGGCAAAACCCCAAAACATATATCCCGGCACAAGTGCCAATTGATGCCAAAAATGTAGCAAATGGGGTCGGTGCTGACGAGATCGGCGGTTGGTCGGTTTTTACTGTGAATTGACCAAAATGTGCATCTACGCGTGCTCCTCCTGGGAAATCAATCACAATTTCCATGAATTCATATCCTCCTGTTATTAATTATCACTTCCATACGATTTGATGCCCATACTTCGAAAAGGTTACAGCAGTAGAATCGAGCTGGTTTTGCTTCCAAGAGGGGCAATAAAAACATTATGGCTATCGATACACCTAACAATTCCGCAAGGTTCTTGTGGATAACTATTGAAAAACTGTGGATAATTGAAAAAAACTGGGGAATACTGAGCATTCCATCCTGCTCAATTTATCAGGTCTATAGACGACACATGTGGATAATTTCTGTGGATTTATCCCGGCCCACCTTTCGTTAACGTAAAAAAGGGTAAAATCCAACTTTATCCCCATAAAGAGCAAATTTTTGTCATCCCCCTTTCCACAGGTTGCTGGAGTGCACGACTCCCCATCCCCTCCATTTATTTGGTGGATCACTCAATTCAGCCCCTGATATATGATGTTTTCGTGAGCATACAATTCAGTTTATCCACATATCCACACCCCCTACTAAGACTACTATATTAATCTAATCATTAAAATAATACTATTTACACTTCCAGGGAAACCAATCATTGATGCTCAAAATATTCTTCTAATAATGGCGTGATATCCACATCGGTAAATTGATCGAGCAGGTCAAAAAAATCGTTCGATGTAGCAATTGTCCCTTGATAGTTCGCTACATAAGCTTTCATGAAAGAGAAATAGTTCTCATCACTTACTGCTTGGCGCAACTCTTCTAGGAAAACAGCCCCATTCAAGTATATTGCATCCCGGTAAGCCCGATACCCTTCTGGATTATATACACTCCCATCAACCCACCCCTTAGGCTCATAATAATTAATCCGATATGCCCACCACCAATCTAAGGCTTCCGGATAAAGCTGTTCATAATAAATTCGTTCATTGTAGGTACAAATCGCTTCATCAAGCCATGGCTCCAAGGCTTGATCATTAGCTACGCTTGCATAAAACCATTGGTGGGCAGTCTCGTGAGCTGCTATAGCGACCAGGTATTCCCCTGGTTCTCCCTGATAAAGGTTGTAAAAGCCTTTGCTGAGAAAATATAGACCATCGAATTCCATACCATCTAGGAAATCAGCTTCCACGACAGTTAGGTGAGAACGTGGGTATGGACCATACAGCTCACTGTAAAGGGTGAGTGCTTCTACAGTTGTTTGGAGGACACGCTCTCCCGCAGTTTTGTGTACCGGGAAGACGTAATTCATAACTTCAACTTCGCCGACTATTTCACTCATGACTTCATACTCCGGGCTTACGGACCAGGCGAAGTTGCGAGCATTGTTCAAACGATAGTGATGCCAACCGGCACTCATTTCCGCTGGGGCACTCGCAGCGATGATTAGGTCATCCCGTTCATCAAGCAACTGGATATCTACCTGGAAATCAGCGATTGAGTACGCCAGATACTCTCCGAAATATCCAGGTTGGTGAGCAAGCCAACCTTGGCCAGTGATATACGGTGGAACAAAAGGATACCAGTCAACAAGATTTGCTTGCCGAGGGGTATAGCCAAATGGGACAGGCCTCGTTTCAGCGGAGGGAGTTGGGGTTGGGAGTGCCAAATCGTAATTGAGTAAGAAAACTATTTCTTCCCCCGGGAAAAGCGGCTGATGGAGGGGAAAGGTGAGCTTGCCGCGAGCCCATTTCAGTCCTGCAATCGGGGTCCCATCTTCCCATCGGATTTCAATTAATTTAAAGACATCTTGGTAATTAGCTGGCTCAACCATCAATACAATTTCATCAAGCACATCTGCTGAGTGGTTTACATAGCGGATCTTTTCGTCCACGCTTAAGAAATGCTGGCTGTAATCTATCACGACCGTAATAGAATAGTTCGTATTTGGCAATGGGATTTGAGTCTCTTCTCCTTCGATTGGCGATGTTCGCACTGTGCTTGTCAAAAGAGGGAAAGGAGTATGAAAGGTTGTTAAACTTTCTGGTGCGGTGGATGTAGGTACCGTGCCGGGAGTGACACTCGGACTAGTGTCCGGGGAACAGGCCACAGTTATCACCAGTAGAAGCAGCAATGGCAGGATTAAACGATGAAAAACTAGATAGTAGCGCACAGCAAAATTTTACTATGTCTTCTTTCCTAGACGGCTAAGGCTACAACATCAACCCGCTCCCATTAAGTGATGAACAGCAGGATGGCTGATGCGAGTATTAGTAAGGCAACCCACATTTAAAGGGTCATAGCAGGGGATCCACTACCGGGATTAATGATAAGTCTTTGAGCAAATCGCCCTCAAGCGACCATCTCTTCTCGGACGCGTTGGTATAGTGTCTCGGCTTTTAGTTCGCTGAGGGTATAACAGGGGGCCTCTAGATGCTCAGCCAAAGCTTGGGTAAGGCCTTGGTCGAAGGCGGCATGCTCCATATTAATCACCACACAGCGAATTTCATCTGCCGCGATTTGATCTGCTATACGGTGAGCTTCCTCTTGGGGGGGCAGATTGCTTAACGATACGTTCCCGGCACCATCGGTTAGTAATATGAGCAAAGGGATCACATCCGGATGGGTGATACGTTCTTTTTGGATGACCTGGTGAGACAGGAATAATCCAGCTGGCAAGGGCGTTTTGCCGCCTACCGGAATGTCGGCGAGCGCACGTTGGGCTAGCTGAATGGAATTTGTGGGGGTTAATACCAAGGTAGCCCGGTTTTTTTGGAACACCACCAGGCCCACCCGATCACGGCGCTGGTAGGCATCCGCCAGCAGCGACAATATCGCTCCTTTTGTCGCTGCCATACGTTCCGCAACCGCCATAGACCAAGATGCATCCACCACGAACAGCACTAGGTTGGCAGATTTCTTAATACGGACTTTTCTTTGGTAGTCGTCTGATCGAATAGCGAAAGCAACTTTTTCTCTTAACTCGGAGCGTTGTTTTTGAAATAGGGCTGCTGCTCGAATGGTTGCATCGAATGCTAAATCATGTGCTTTTCCTGGTGAGGGGCGGGCCTGGATATAGCGGCCGCGTTTGCGGTCTGTACGCGTACGTGACCGGCGACCACTCTGGCGTCGGGTCATTTTGTCCAGCGGGTTTTCTAATTTCCTAGGGGTAAAAGGCTGACCGCTGTTGATGAGTTCTCCACCTTCCCACCAGTTTGCGGACCCAGAATCAAAGACCTGTTGTCGGGTGGCTTCGGTTGGCGGGTGGTCGGGGACTTCTTCCCTTACTTCTTTTGTGGTTTCAGAGGGTTCTTTTTTTTTTCGAAGCTTTCCTGGCCCTGGTCGTCAAGGGAGGTATCGGGTTCCCCCATATTTGCTGCGGCGCCTTGAAGCTGCTCTATCCTCTCCTGCAGGTCGTCCATGCTGAGCTCAGCTTGGTGGAAGGGACCGCGTTTGATCCGATGGGGAAGAGCTAGTTCGGCGGCCATTGCGATATCGAGATCAGTAATCGAACTGCGCGCTTCAAAAGCTGCATGTGCCCGAGCAGTTTTTAATATTACTAGGTCTGCACGGTGTCCATCAACATTGAGAGAAGCGCTTAGTGCTGCAATCGAGAGCAGGTCGCGACTTGTGTAACCGATAGAATCAACCAAGGTGCGGGCCTGTTCAATCTTATGCGAAAGATCATCTTCAAATGGGAGCCACTTCTCGCGAAATCTTTCAGCATCACTCTCGAATCCAAGATTACGCTCCATGATCAATACGCGCTCGCGGGCATTGTGGATGCCATGGATGTCCACGGAGAGAGCAAACCGGTCAAGTAATTGCGGGCGTAAATCCCCTTCTTCGGGGTTCATTGTGCCTACTAGGATAAATCGTGCAGGGTGGGAAAAAGATATCCCTTCTCGCTCGACGATATTCATTCCCATTGCTGCTGAGTCTAACAGCAGGTCGACCACATGGTCATCCAGCAGGTTGACTTCATCGATATAGAGCAGCCCTCGGTTTGCTGCTGCTAGTACACCGGGTTCAAAGTGACGCTCTCCTTTCTGGATAGCCTTTTCAATATCGAGTGTTCCAACGACGCGGTCTTCCGTCGCGGATACCGGCAGATTCACAAAGGGAGTCGTCCTTAACTCTAATGGCAGGGTTTCATTGTTGGCGGAACGCTCACGACAATCGGTACACCATGTGGTTGGGCGGTCAGGGTCGCAGCCAAATCGGCAGTCACCGACAACCGCTACTTGCGGAAGCAGTGCTGCTAGGGCGCGCGCCGCCGTAGACTTGGCCGTGCCGCGTTCACCGCGGATTAAAACCCCACCAATTCGCGGGTCAACGGCATTTAAAACCAAAGCCCGCTTCATTCGGTCTTGTCCTACGATCGCAGTAAATGGATAAATCGGCGGCATCTGCTTGCTCCACTTGCGATTATAACCTTCTCTTGGCAACATTATATTTAAACTTGACACGGGTTGTCAACTTCCATTATAGGCTTTATAATGTGCAACATATCTTATTCACCTTGGAGCACGAATTTATATGGAGCAAAATGACGCCGTGAACGGGCAGGGGGAAGAGCCCGAAGAAGAGCAGGTTGTTGAAGCACAATCTGAAAGTGAACCGCAAGCAGAACTACATTCTATGGAATCCCTCCTGGAGGAGGAAGGACTAGGATTGGAACTGCCCAAATCCGGGGAGATTCGGACCGGGATCATCGCCAGTGTCGGGGAGAATGAAATCCTCGTCAGTGTTGGATCTAAGTCTGAAGGAGTGATCTCGGGACGCGAATTGGAGCATATCTCAGATGATGAAAAAGAAGCCCTTGAAGTGGGGGCTGAGATCACTGTCTACGTAGTAACCCCCGAAGACGCCAATGGGAATGTTGTGCTATCTTACTCGCGGGCACGCGAGCTGCAGGATTGGGAACAAGCAGAAACCCTCCTGGCGAATTCAGACCCACTAGATAGCGAGATTATCGGCTACAACAAAGGTGGATTACTGGTCCCCCTTGGCAGACTGCGCGGGTTTGTCCCAGCTTCCCAAATCAGCTTAGTGCGCCGTTCTGCGTCAACCGGGGATACCCCGGATCAGCGCTGGGGCAAAATGGTTGGTGAAGAAATCACGGTACGGGTAATCGAGGTTGACCGCGAGCGCCGTCGTCTAATTCTCTCCGAACGAGCAGCACTACAAGAAACGCGTGAGTCACTTAAAGATCGCTTGCTGGAAGAAATCCATGAAGGCGATGTACGTCAAGGACGCGTTACCAGCGTGGCTGATTTTGGTGCCTTTGTTAACATAGATGGCGCAGACGGATTGGTACATCTCTCTGAGATATCATGGGAACGCATCCAACACCCCAGTGAGGTACTTGAAGTTGGTGATGATGTTGAGGTCAAAGTCATTAGTATTGACCACGATCGGAAACGCATTGGATTGTCGCTGCGCCAGCTGCAGGATGACCCTTGGTTAAAGAACGTCGAACATCTCCGTGAGGGACAGCTTATTGAAGGAACAGTTACTCACATCACGAAGTTTGGCGCTTTTGCTCGTTTAGATGAAAACCTAGAGGGATTGATCCATGTTTCTGAGCTCAGCGAACAGCGAATAAATCACCCCAAAGAAGTTGTGAATGAGGGCGATGTAGTTACACTCCGCGTGATCAAGATCGAACCTGAGCGCCGCCGGATCGGATTGAGCCTGCGTAAAGTTGACTCGCCAGCATACCAGGACCTAGATTGGAAAATTGCGTTGGCGGAAGAAGTCGAAGATGTCCAGGATGTTCATGAAGTGGTTGTCGAGGACGTAGTCGCTGCAGAGGTCGCAGAGGATGAACTGGAGATGATCGCAGAAGAACAGGTAGATTTGGAAGAAGAACTTCTTGAAGTAGTACCTGATGCACCTGCAGAAGAAGAACCCGAGGCAGAAGAATTAGCAACCAGCGAGTTAGAAATTGAGCAAGCAGAAGATGTTCTGGAGACGGAAGCTGACGATGTCCAGGATGTTCATGAAGTGGATGTCGAAGACGTAGTCGCTGCAGAGGTCGCAGAGGATGAATTGGAGATAATCGCAGAAGAACAGGCAGATTTGGAAGAAGAAATTCTTGAAGTAGTATCTGAGGCACCTGCAGAAGAAGAACCCGTGGCAGAAGAATTAGCAACCAGCGAGTTAGAAATTGAGCAAGCAGAAGATGTTCTGGAGACGGAAGCTGAAGTCGAAGTAGTCGAAGAATAATTCTATGCCACGCTAATCTCGAAAGAGATATCGCCTTTCGCGCACCTCCCATTTAGGAGGTGCGCTTTATTTACAGAAAGTAAGAAATTTGTTAACCTTGTAGACTTTTAAGCAGAAACTAAAGTCTTGTGAGTTATACTTTAGTAGAATCAAATCAGACAAATCAACTCATAATCAGGGATGAAGCAAAAACAGCCCTATACCAGGAATTGAACTAGCGATAATATATTTGGAAAACGATCGCTTACAAAATTATATGTTCCACAAAAGATGTGCCGTTGGTAAACTAATAATGAATATTAGTGTGGAACATTTCTTGAGATTACCTCATCAAGAGGTAGAAAGCAGATACGGTCAGTAAGCAGGAGGTACGACCTTGGCAGGAATGGAGAGATTTACTCAAAGGGCGCGAAGAGTTTTGAGTCTAGCGCATCAGGAAGCCGAGCGCATGCGCCACAACTATATCGGGACCGAGCACCTTCTCTTAGGTTTGATCCGTGAAGAGGGAGGGGTTGCCGGGCGGGTGCTGCGCGAGCTGGGATTGGAAGCTGATCGCGTTCAAGAGATTGTTGAGCGGCTGACCGGCACCGGGCAGTATAGCGGCGGTAAGCTGGACCTCTCACCAGGTACACAGCAGGTACTGGAATTAGCTGTCGAAGAAGCCCGCAGGATGGGGCATCACTATATTGGCACAGAGCACCTATTGTTGGGATTGGTACGCTATAACGATGGCGTCGCGTTAGATGTATTACGTAAGCTGGGTGTTACACCAGAACAAATTCGCCGTCAAACCCGACGGGTACTGCAGGAAAGCAGCACCTCGCGACGAACCCCCGCGGGAAAGGAAGAACGCTCCTCTCGCCAGGAAAAACAAAAGGCGAAGACCCCCATGGTGGATCAGCTGGCAACGGATTTGACTTTGATGGCGGAAGAAGGCAAGCTCGACCCGGTGATCGGCCGGCAGATGGAGATCGAGCGCGTCATCCAGATCCTGGCCCGCCGGACAAAAAACAACCCGGCATTAATCGGCGACCCTGGAGTTGGTAAAACCGCTATCGTCGAGGGTTTGGCGCAGCGCATTGTTGAAGCGGATGTCCCCGCTCCGCTGTTAGGCAAGACCCTATTGCAGTTGGATGTCGGTTCACTGGTCGCTGGGACAATGTATCGCGGTCAATTCGAAGAACGCTTAAAGCGGGTTATTGACGAGCTAAAAGCATCCGGTGCGATCTTGTTCATTGATGAAGTTCATATGCTGGTTGGCGCTGGCGCGGCGGGCTCGTCAGTTGATGCCGCCAATATCCTAAAGCCGGCCTTATCGCGTGGCGAGCTGCAGGTAATCGGTGCAACGACGATGGATGAATACCGCAAGCACATCGAGAGCGATGCGGCACTTGAGCGCCGTTTCCAGCCAATTATGGTTGAAGAGCCCAATGAAGACGAAACACTCGAAATCTTACACGGTGTCCGACCGGCTTATGAAGAGCACCACCGTCTCAGCATCTCAGATGATGCTTTAGATGCCGCGGTACATCTCTCATCGCGCTATGTTACCGAACGCTTCCTGCCTGATAAAGCCATTGACTTAATTGACGAGTCATCATCACGCGTCCGCATGTACAAAAGCCCGACCGCGAAGAACGCTAAAGAAATCATGAAGAAGCTGCGCGAAATCCGCCAGCAACGCGAATTGGCTTTGGAAAACGATAGCTTCGATGAAGACCAAGATCTGCAGGTGCAGCAGGAAGAACTGGAAGAAGAATTAGAGAACATCCGCACTTTGTGGGATCGCGATACCAGCCCGGTTGTTTCAGCTGATGATATCGCTGAAGTGGTGTCGATGTGGACCGGTGTCCCGGTTATGCAGCTGGCACAGGAAGAATTGGCGAAACTGCTGAGCATGGAAGATGAACTGCGGAAATATATTATCGGGCAGGAAGAATCCATTGAGGCGATCTCAAAAGCGGTACGACGAGCACGCTCGGGGCTTAAAGACCCGCGCCGCCCGATCGGATCATTTATCTTCTTGGGACCGACGGGAGTTGGGAAAACCGAACTGACCAAGGCAATGGCTCGCTTCATGTTTGGCAGTGAGGATGCGCTCATCCAATTAGATATGTCCGAGTTCATGGAGCGGCATTCAGTCAGCCGCCTCGTGGGCGCCCCTCCTGGATATGTCGGGTATGAGGAAGCTGGACAGCTAACAGAAGCTCTCCGCCGCCGCCCTTACTCCATCGTTGTCTTTGATGAGATAGAGAAAGCTCATCCAGAAGCCCACAATATGCTGTTGCAGATCATGGAGGAGGGCCAACTTTCAGATGCCCGCGGACGCAAAGTTGATTTTCGCAATGCGATCATCATCATGACATCTAACGTTGGTGCCGATATGATAAAACGGCAAACCTCGATAGGCTTCTCGCTCAAACAAGATGAAGACATTGAAGAGCGCCAAGCATATGATGAGATGCGCAAGAAGCTGCTCGATGCACTCAAGCGGGTTTTCCGCCCAGAGTTCATCAATCGCCTCGACTCCGTAATCGTGTTCCGCTCCTTGAGCCGGAGTGATATCAAGCAGATTGTCCAGCTTGAGCTGAATAAGGTTGCTGATCGACTAGTTGATCACGATATCAAGCTTACTGCGACACCAGAAGCAGTCGATATGCTAGCTGAAATGGGATATGATCCGGAGATGGGTGCACGTCCACTCCGCCGTGTGATCCAGCAGAAAGTGGAAGATAAACTTTCCGACGCATTGTTGGGTGGTGATTTTCAGGCAGGCGACACGATCTTAGTGGATGTCGAAGAGGAAGAAATCGTCCTGCGGCACGAGGATAAAGCCATAGAACCATTGCCTCCGTCTGAAGCAGTGGCAGCTGTCTAATAGTCACAAGAAGTTCTAATTATTTTGAGGGTGCACAGCAAGAACGTGCACCCTCTACGTTATAATACGCGCATGGCAAAAACCCACACACAATATGTATGCCAGCAATGTGGACGCTCCGCAGTCCGCCCGATGGGACGCTGTCCACAATGTGGGGGCTGGAACAGCATGGTTGAGGAAGTGATCAGCACCTCCCCTGCTACAGTGCGACACAAATCTTTTGGCGTCGTTGAACGGTCAACACCACGCCGTCTATCTGAGATTGAGGGGGAAATCGACGATAGGCTGCCGCTCAGCATCGGAGAATTCGCACGTGTATTGGGTGGAGGGGTAGTGCCCGGTTCTCTGGTCCTTATTGGTGGCGATCCAGGAATTGGGAAATCCACTCTCCTGCTTCAGGTTGCACTTCAGATGGCGGCACGCGAGCGTGTGCTGTATGTATCAGGGGAGGAGTCAGAACGCCAGATAAAGATGCGCTCTCTCCGCTTGCTTCAATTGAGCGGCGATAACAGGGCTGAGACAGCACCAGAGAAACTCCCCGATCAACTCTACTTGGTTACCGAGACAGATTTGGAGACGATATTCGCGCACGTCAACGAACTCAAACCGCGTCTGCTGATCGTCGATTCAATCCAAACAACCACTTTGAATGAATTGGAATCTTCTGCCGGTTCCGTTTCACAAGTTCGGGAATGTTCATCCCGCCTGCGGGAACTAGCCAAAACTTCGGGTATTGCTGTTTTTCTCATTGGACATGTCACCAAAGAAGGGACAATTGCTGGTCCGCGTGTATTAGAGCATATCGTTGATACGGTACTGTATTTGGAAGGAGACCGTTTTCAAACCTACCGCCTGCTACGCTCAGTGAAGAACCGCTTTGGGGCGACGTCAGAGGTGGGTGTTTTTGAGATGTGCGAACGCGGTATGATTGAGGTCGCCAACCCATCCGAGGCATTTCTTGCTCAGCGGATGGTGAATGCGCCGGGGTCGGCAATCGCTGTAACGATGGAAGGTACACGCCCGCTGCTGGTGGAAATTCAAGGTCTAACCAGCCCGACCTCATTTGGAAATCCGCGCCGAACGCCGAATGGTGTTGATTTCAATCGCCTGCTTCTAATAACAGCTGTGCTAACCCGCCGGGTAAACCTGAGGTTGGCAGATCAGGATGTATTTGTTAATGTCGTTGGCGGTCTCACGATTGGTGAGCCTGCTGCGGACTTGGCCATTGCGACAGCCATCACATCTTCAGTCCGCAACATCCCGGTAAGGGCGGATACAGTATTAATTGGCGAGGTAGGCTTATCTGGCGAACTGCGGATGGTTGGGCAGACGGCCGCACGCCTCTGGGAGGCTGTCCAGCTAGGGTTTAAAACAGCCGTCATCCCCCGGCGCATGCGCAGAGGAGAAGCTTGGCCAGAGGGCATCGAGATAGTCGAGACGCGCTCCTTGGAGCAGGCACTTCAAAGTGCTTTGATGCCGGAGCGAGCACCGAGTTAAGATGCCTGAATCATCTGAACCAGATTTCTACGTCAGGGAAATTCCAATCCATGGTGATTTAATCCTCTCGCCTATGGCAGGTTATTCTGACTTGCCATTTCGATCGCTTTGCCATGAATTAGGATCAGCAATGAGTTACACCGGGTTTATCAACGCGCGGGATGTGCTAGCAGGGTCCCCATCTGTCCAGCTGAAAACCAAGTACACCCCAGTAGAAAGACCAGTAGTCTTCCAGCTCTACGATGATGACCCAGCCCGTTTGCGGGAAGCTGCATTCCGACTTCAAGAGCAAGAACCAGATATTATCGATATCAACATGGGCTGCTCAGCGCGCCGGGTCTCTGGACGTGGTGCAGGAGCAGGCCTGCTGCGAGATCCTCAGAAGATCGCGCAAATATTTAATGAATTAAGCCACAAGCTATTTGTACCGGTCAGCGGGAAAATCCGGCTCGGATGGGATGATAATAATCGCAACTATCTGCTAGTTGCCCGCGTTATCGCTGAAAATGGTGGTGCGCTGGTGGCAGTCCACGCACGCACGCGACAGCAAAGCTATGGCGGAAAGGCCGATTGGGATGCGATCGCAGAGATTAAGCAATCCCTCTCCATTCCAGTTCTCGGGAACGGAGATGTGAGAACAACGGCTGACATAGCAGCACTAAAATATATTACCGGTTGTGATGGTGTAATGATCGGCCGTGGTGCGATCGGCAACCCATGGATATTCTCTGGTTTCGATCGGCAGCAGGTCTCCCCGCAGCTGATCCACCGCACCATGCTGAAGCATCTCGCCCGCATGCGAGCCTTTTATGGTCAGCAACGCGGCTTGGTCTTGTTTCGAAAGCATCTCGTACATTACATCAGCCCACTGCCAGTTTCTAAAACAGACCGCCACCGTTTGCTCACTACTGAGAAAGAAAATGAATTTACGGCATTGCTAGACACATTGACATTTGCCAGCTGAAGAACTACGCATAGTTCTTCACTTTCCTCTATAAAAAATCTACCAAAACTTACATTGACGGATATTCCTGCTATCTGATACATTTGGATCGGATTGGGAATCTGCCAATCCCCGGTTTGGTAGGGAGAGCCAATGACATTAAAACGAATTCAACTTGGTCTGATCCACGTTGCGGTAGCCATGACGCTGGTGCCGATCAACAGCACGCTGAACAGGGTGATGATCAAAGATCTTGCGATCTCCGCTACTGTCGTGGCAATTTTGGCTTCGCTTCCCTATCTGTTCGCGCCAATCCAGGTGGTAATTGGATCTTTTTCGGATCGTCACCCCTTCCTCGGCCTGCGCCGTACGCCATACATCCTGCTGGGTTTGCTTTTAACTGTTGCGGGGGTGATCATCGCCCCGTATGTGGCTTTTTTGCTAGCTACCAACTGGTGGGCGGGGGTTATGGTTGGCTTGCTGGCCTTTGGTGCTTGGGGGATGGGCTATAATTTCGCTTCGGTTTCTTACATTTCGCTGGCATCTGAATTATCTGGTGAGCAAGGGCGCGGCCGAACGATTGCTGTGATGTGGTTCATGATGATCACTGGAATCATTCTCACTGCAATAACGCTCAGCCAGCTGGTTGACCCATATACTCCAGCGGCACTTGTGCGGGCTTTTTGGGTAATTGCACTGGCAGCCCTTTTTTTGGGCTTAGTTGGGCTTATAAAACTTGAACCGCGCACAGAAGAATTCCAACCAACGTCCTCGGAAAACTATTCGTGGAGCACACTTTTTCGCACTATTTTAGACAACCGTCAGGCGACACTCTTCTTTTGGTATTTAGTCATCCTGCTGACAGCTTTGTTGGGGCAGGATATCTTACTAGAGCCTTTCGGCGCTGAAGCATTTGGTTTGTCTGTTAAAGACACCACTCGCATCACCTCGCTATGGGGAGTCTGTGTGCTTGCAGCTTTGCTTGTCGCAGGAGCGCTTGAAGGCCGGGTAAACAAGCGCACGGTGGCGAAAGTAGGTGGATGGATCGCATTCTTGGGATTTGTTCTGATCCCGACCAGCGGGTTAGTGGTAAGCTCGTCTGTGTTCTATTTGGGTGTGATTATGCTGGGTGTTGGCACCGGTTTATCCACCGTTTCAAATCTCTCGTTGATGTTGGACATGACGATTGCCGCAAATGTGGGGCTTTTTATCGGGGCTTGGGGGATGGCAAATGCCCTTTCGCGCTTGCTCGGTACCGTTCTGGGAGGTGTCGTCAGGGATGTTGTCACCCAGGTCACTCAAACTGCTTTGCTAGGGTACGTTGTTGTCTTCGGGATTGAAGCACTGATGCTGTTAATATCTTTATTTATGTTGGGGCGAATCAATGTGTCTGCTTTTCGAAAACTGGCGCTCGAAGAACCCTCGCTCGCTGAACGTATGGCTATGGCGGGTGAGGTGTAGCTTGTTTTCGACTACAATTTCCAGGAATTTTTATACTCGTTGAGCAGAGATGAGGGAGATATGCCTAGTGATTGGTTAAGCCTGAGCGAAGTAGCCGGCATTTTGGGTGTCCACTCGGGCACGGTTCGAAATTGGTCCGATAAGGGGTTTTTGCCGGTTCACCGCACGCAAGGTGGGCACCGCCGTTATTTACGCAGCGAAATCGACCTTTGGATGCAAGCCCAGAATGCGTCCAACGTGGAAGAAGATGTCCACTTGGTAGTAAAAAATGCTTTGCGGAATACGCGCATGCAGATCAGCGAAGGGCGGCTAAACGCCAAATCTTGGTATGCGAAGCTGGATGATAAAGCGCGTGCCCAGTACCGAAAGAGCAGCCGATCCTTGATGCAGGGGTTGATCGGTTATCTAGCAGTGGAGAAGCAAGCCGGCGGCGCTGAGGCGCAGGCCCTGGGGTATGAATATGCATCGTTCGGTTATCGCTATGGATTGAGTGTGACCGAAGCGGTAAGTGCCTTTTTATTTTTTCGAAACTTATTGATGGAATCAATGATGACTGATTATGTGGCCGCATCCGTTCGTTCCCCTATAGCATGGAGCGACATGTTCCGCAAAATGACCAATTTCACAGATCAGATCATGCTCACTCTGCTTGAAACATATGAGGCATATCATCGAAATAATCGCTGATCGGGTTAGCCTCCGCCTGCGAGTTTTTATCACCGAACCTCAACTCACGGCAGTAAATATTCCCAACTGGTCTTGGATCAAGAATAACAACGCACTCTGGGGCAGCAGATCTGCTCGCACAGGATGTCGTTTTTGGTTTAATCGCCCACCACGGAATTTATATTGATGGTAGTGGTAAAATCGCATTTGTAGATGATTTGTGGGTTGCAAAACCGATTCGTAAAAATATTTGAGGATATATGAAAAAGAGTATCGATAATCCTGTCCCATCAACAATTATTAGCGTACCGCCGATTATCTCCCGTATCCAACGCAACCATGGTCTGGAGCATGCCACGATGCATGTCCTGGCGCAGAGGAACCCGCGGCGTGGAATCGCTGGACACTCGGACATGGGTGGATTCTGGATTGTTGGAGATGTCCTGACTGAAGAACTAACGAGCACTGTCCAAGAAGCCTTGCAGCGTATGCGCGCAGGCGAACATCAACTGGCAATCCACCCAAACTGTGGGACCAATTTTGCCGCATCGGGCATCATTGCGGGAGTGGCTGCGTTCATCGGCATGTGGGGTGCGGGTCATAGCTGGCGAGCCAAACTGGAACGCTTGCCGCTCGTAGCGACTCTGGCGACTCTGGCTTTAATCTTGTCTCAGCCTTTAGGCTACCGGTTGCAGGAACGAGTGACTACTTCTGGGAAGCCAGGTGATTTGGAAGTGGTCGCCATCAAACCTACCCACCGTGGGAGAGTCACTGCACACCGGATACTGACACGCGGGTGAGTTTTACATCTATTTGAGCGAACGAGAAAACAGTATGGCAAAACAGCCGCCAGCGGTCTATCTGTTCCATGGTAGTGATGAGTATTCGCTCTCACAGTCTGTGGCTGAAATCGAGGAGCGCTTTGGAGACCCGACTGTAGCGGTTTTTTCAATCACATGCTTTGATGGCAAGACGCTCTCGTTAAACGAACTGGAAAACACGGTCAAAGCGCTGCCTTTCATGACGGAGCGCAGATTGGTCGTGGTTGATGACCCTTTAGCAGCTATCAAGGGCAAACCGCAGCAAGCCAGGTTCACAGCCATTTTGGATCAAGCGCCCTCAACAACAGCCCTAGTTCTAGTGGTCAACCGTGACTTGGGTTCCAGAGATGGGAATCCTAAGAAGGATCATTGGCTGCTTAGATGGGCGCACGCTGCAGGAAGCCGGGTTTATCAGCGGGCTTTCCCCAGCCCGAGAGGAACAGGGATGGGGAGGTGGATCCAGGGAAAGATGGAACAAGAAGGTGGTCGGATTACCCCCCAGGCAGCCGCGCGGATGGGATCCTTGGTTGATGGAGATACCCGCATGGCCGTACAAGAGATTCGGAAGTTGCTCGCTTACACCAATTACCAACGACCTATCGAAGTTGATGATGTCGAGCTCCTTACTGCCGCGGTAGGCGAGGAAAACATTTTTGCATTTGTTGATGCCCTGGGGAAATTGGATGGCAGACAGGCTGTTGCTAGGCTGCACCGCTTACTGGAAGATCGCGATGCTTTACCTGTATATGGGATGGTCGTAAGACAATTCCGGCTGCTACTCCTGGCGCGCGAAACCCTGAACAATGGTGGGGAAGAAGAAGATATCGTTCGAAACTTGAAGGTTCACCCTTACGTTGCTCGCAAAATATCAACCCAGGCGCGCAATTTCTCTCTCCCAAGCCTTGAGGCCATCTACCGCAAATTGTTTGCAGTTGATGAAGCGATCAAGAGCGGTCATGTGCAACCGGATATCGCGCTAGAGACTTTTGTTGTTGAAATCACCGCCCAGCAGGTTTAATTTTACCGTTTACCCCAATCCAAAAGTGATTCGGCAGGACAGATTTGGTCGTGCGTACCTCAACCGTACCGCTGTGCAGGCGATTGTTTTCCTTTTTGATCGAACCACTATTAACCATAGTGGGGTGGACAAAGCAAAGGTTCGGCTCTTCACCGTACTTATCACGGTAGAAATCTGTTGCCCGGGTGATCTTAGTGGTTACTTCGATCTTGGGGTCGTTGTCAAACCAAAGCATACCGATATCCATAGCAGACTCCTTGACAGCGTGCAGTTCCTTTGGAGCAGGAACCGATACAGAATAAATGTTCTACTAAATAATAATAGAAAATATGTTCTGTGTCAAGGGCTTTCTACCGCCAAGTCAATCGCTTCTACTCCAAATACTCACCATTTCAATATGGTAGGTTTGGGGGAACAGATCGAAAGGTGTGATCTCCTGCAGTTGGTAGTTTGCACTGTTTAATCGTTTGGCGTCACGCGCAAACGTTGCAGGATCACAAGAGACATATGCTATCGCGTTCGGTCGCAATCCCAATACACCGTCCAGTGTACGTTTATCGAGACCGGAACGGAGCGGGTCCAACAAGATCATATCGGGTTGCCAATCGATTTCACCGAAGACCTGCCAGGACTGCGCCTCGTACAATTCCACGTTGTCGAATTCATCAAGATTGACAAGGAAATCCTCGCACGCAGACGGCGATGATTCTACACATACTAAGCGTTCAATCAAAGGGGCGATAAAAGCACTGAACAGCCCTACCCCACAGTAGAGCTCCAGCACACTCATCTCAGCAGAAAGCGGCAAGCGCTCCAGAAAATATTCAACCAGTTTTCCAGTCATGGCGGTGTTGACTTGGAAGAATGACCCGGCTGAGACCTGAAATAGGCGCTGATTGACTTCCATAATCACTTGTTCACTGCCTGCCATAACCAGTAGACCAGCTGGGCTGATGTGGACTGCCGAAACCGGCATATCTTCAACCGTCAGGGAGGGGGGTGTTATGGAGTGGCTTTCGAGGATCATCTGCACCTCAGCGCCGAACCCTACTCGCAGGCCAACGCGTGTGGGTTCTTGAGGTACATCGAAATCCAGCTGGGGCCAGATACTATTTAACACTTCTTCAGGTAGATGGCACTCCTCAACAGGGAGTATCGTGTCTGAACCACTGCTGTGGTAACCTAGCTTTCCTTGTGGTGTTAGGTGAAACTGGATATGATTGCGGTAAAACCACTCGGTACAAGATAAAGTTGGTTTGACATTGACATTGTCCAGCTTCGCTATCCTGGAAAGCTGGTCCTGCACGATGGCTTGTTTGATAGCTAGCTGGCCTTTATAGTTGAGGTGCTGGTAGTTGCAGCCACCGCAGCGGGTAAAATGCCTGCAGCGCGGGGTGACCCGGGCAGGAGATGGCTCTAGAACATCAATAAGCTGCGCTCGCACGTAGCGCGGCTTCTCGTCTATAAGCTTGACACGCACCCGCTCTCCAGCCAGGGCGAATGGGACAAAAGCAGCGCGCCCGTCTGGAAGGCGCCCCAATACTTCACCCCCGTAGGTGTAGGTTTCAACAACTAGATCAACGCTTGCTGATGAATTCATTTATCGCGGTCATTAATTTCTCGATATCGTCGGACTGGGTCTCTCCCATATGAGCGATGCGAAAAGTCTCGTTTTTTAGCGGACCATAACCATTCGCAATACGCATCCCACGACTCTGCAGGTAAGTATTTAGGGCGTCAATATTCAGCTTTAATCGATTGATTACCGTTGTAACTGTGTTGGATTGGAATCCTTCAGGGGCATATAGCCCAAAACCCTGTGCCAAAGCCCAATCACGTACTCTTATGGCTAACATCCGGTTACGAGCGAAGCGATTTTCAAGTCCTTCGTTGAGTATGCGGTCCATTTGGCGGTCAAGAGCATAGATAAGAGAAACGGCAGGGGTGGCAGGAGTGCTGTCCTTCAGGCGGTGCTTCTCCAGCCGGAGTAGGTCAAAATACCAGCCGCGATGCGGAACTTGGGCTGCGTATTCAAGTGCTCTGTCGGACACAGCTGCCAATCCGAGGCCGGGAGGGAGAGCGAGACATTTCTGTGATGAAGTGAGCAGGAAATCTATGCCCCACGCGTCCATCTCAATCTTTACTCCACCAAGAGAAGAGACAGCATCGACACAAATCAATGTCTGCGGGCTTGCCTCATGTACAGCAGCAGCAATCTCATCGACAGGGTTCTGCAGACCGGTGGAAGTCTCATTATGTACGAGTGTGACGGCCTCGAAATGATCTCGGCGGACTGCCTGAGCGACCACGGAAGGGTTGACTGGCTCTGCCCATTCGAACTCAAGAGCCTCAGCCTGTTTTCCATTGGAGGTTGCGACCGCGTGCCAACGCTTACTGAACGCGCCATTAATACGAAGAGGATTCGTGTCTGGGCGAAGTTCCTAACCGCAGCTTCCTGTAATCCTGTTCCGGATGAGGCAGTGATATATATCCGCCCATTAGTTCCGAAGATTGGGCGGGTCTTCTCAACAGCTTGCCGGTACAGCGCCTCAAATTCGCGGCTGCGGTGAGGCAGCATGGGTTGAGTTTGGGCATCCAGGACATCAGGGTCCACATCGACTGGCCCGGGAATAAACATATGGGGCATATCTGGATCTCCATGCCTATAGCTGTTAGTACTAAAACTGACCTTAGTGATCAATTTTACCAGCGACCCAGCGCCGCGGACTATAAGCCAAATCATTCAAATTCTGCTACAATCAGAAAAGGCATTTTACTGGTGATATGTGCATAGACACCTTGTGACGAGTGATGAGAACAGATAAAATTCCGGGAGGGAAATTCCCTACCCGGAATTATTATTTTACATGGGGAGCTGTTGTCTGGAGGACCCCCTAAGGACAGGTGAACAGCGCATTGAAGGGGGGGGTACAGTACATGTTTAAATAGTCAAACAGGAAGGCACCTGCGACGGCGACACACAGAACAACTACCAGGCAACCACATCCGGCGTACAACCAGGTGCGGTTGCTTTTTTCATCTTCAGGGCTTGTATAAGGCTGGGCTGAAGTGGCAGGTACAGGTTCCCTGTACATAGGTTGGGGCAGGGGCTGGGGAACTGGCTGCGGCTGAACCGCAGGCACGTAGCTTTCCTTGGGGGGAGGCTGGAAGGCCGCCGGATCAAGCTGGCTTGGGGATGCCACCATGGTGGCATCGGGGTCATAACCGGCTTCGAATGCCAGGCTGACGGTCTCACCGAGCATCACCAACTCCCCGGGGCGCAGGACGTGCGGTCCCATCAGGCGCTGCCCGTTCACAAATGTCCCATTTGTAGAGCCCAGATCTTCCAATAAATAGCCACCCGCCTGCATGACAAGGCGTGCATGCTTGCGCGATACCTCTGCTTCGTCGATAACGACGTCATTAGTTACTTCGCGCCCGATATAGATCTCGTTCGTTATCAGCTCAAAGATCTTTCCAGGTGTGGGACCTGTGCGCATGATAAATTGAAATTGCTGTGGAGCCATCTGATCCTCCTCACTGTGTTGATCACACTTTTCTCTGTAAGGTGTGTGCTGTCAAATTTGAAAGAACTAGGCTAAAAAATCTCAATTTGGTCTGAGATAATTGCTAGCTGTAAAAAGGCATGTCGCCTGGAATAAACCTGCATAAAGTGTACTGATTTTTTAACCGGCTGTCAAACGGAAAACCTATGCATTCCCCTGTTCCACCACATCGCCATATAAAGCCTCTCCTGAGGATCATTGGGTTTTTTGTGGAATCAAGGGAAAATACATGTAGTGCATGACTGGCAGCGCAAGGTTAAGAGTTGTAGTGAGCCCTTGGGTTACTTGCACATTGGTGATCGTAGCGGAAACAAAATCCGCGGCTACTCCAGAAACAGTATAGAAGTCGCGAGTCGGGTTTAGAACGTAACTGCCATCCGGTCCGGTAAGGATTTGCCATTCCTGTCCGAAGCGGTTGGATGCGGATACGCGTGCCCCGTCGATAGGCAGTCCGCTGCTTAGGTCGGTAACGTAGCCAGCTAAACTCCCTTCGGTTCCCGCCAGGCAGCCCATGTGCGCCAGTGTACCGACGGCAGCTTTAATAAACTCGGTGTAGTATTCCATATCGAGATTGTCCAGGGTGTCGTTTCTGCTGTGGTAGAAGATGTTGAAGTCGTTTCGATCTTCAATCGCAAGGATGGCAGGGTAGCCATATGCCCAAAAAGCGGCATGATCGCTAGCACCTGTTCCAGGCTGGATGATCTCAGGAACCAGGTCTAAACCATAGCTTGAAATTACATCGATAAATAGGTTGGCAATCACCTGGTCTTGGGTGGTGTGAGTATTGAGGTCAATATCAGGAGTCGGAATTGTTTTTCGAGTTATACGCGATCATATCGAGATTCAAGACGGCTAGGATATCCTCTTCTAGCTCGTAGGCTTGTTTTGCGTAAGCGCTGCTGCCCAGCAGCCCCTGTTCCTCCCCGGTAAACGTTGCGAAGCGCAGGGTGCAGTCCCATTCATATTGGCTAAGGATTTCCGCCGCCACCAGCACCCCCACAGTGCCTGATGCGTTGTCATCGGCACCAGGTGCAGGGTCACTGAATGGCGCATCATCTAGATGGGCGGTGATCATGAAGATGTCCTCAGGGCGCTGAGTACCGGTGATTGTCCCGATCACATTGGGGTAATTTTCGGATGGATAAACATCTGCAGGGTATCTCTCGCTTTCCCATAAATGGTACTCAGGAGAGAGCCCGAGACGGTCAAACTCCTGATAGATATACTTAGCAGCTTTCTTAATTGGAGGGTCTTCATTCGGGGGAGAGGGGTAGAAGGTATACCGATTCGATATCGTATAGGGTTCGCCGGATATGATTGTCTCCCATTCACCGGTGAGGTCACCGGTTAGCGAATAAATCGTGCTCGTCAGCACTTGGTTGATCATTCCGGAGATAGCTGTGTCCACGGTCAGTGATATTAGACCGGTTTTGTCGACCTCTTGCGGGAGCACCATCGGGTGCAAGTTGAGCCGCTCGAGTTCAATGCCTAGGTTTACCAACCGGGCTGCATCCCTGGATGAAGCTTGGATTAGGCTGGCATCGGCTCCCCTTTCGATGACCTTGACGAGCTTTTCTGCCAGTTCCAAAGCCTCCGGTTTGCGGGCTGTAATGCGGTAATACTTGTTGCCGGGCGATGGGGTGTCTAGGACCTGTACCGGGAACCCTATATCGATCAAATAAGCTTGCTGAAATGGATCAAGCACAGATAATATATATTCACTATCATTTGCGCCGCTTGCGTAGTCATAGATTGGGATATCCAACTTCGCGAAGAGGAGCAGGTCTTCCGGCGCACGAAACTCTACCCGCACCAGTGCAGGCTCAACCGGTGTCTCGGCAGCAGCCTGCTCCACCAGCCAGGTAAAGAGCAGCAGGATGGCAGTCGCCATAATCGCCGGGGCAAGCAGCCAAACCCTGCTGGAGCGGTATGCCTTCATAATACCGCCTCCTCTATCTGATAATCATATACTTTGCCAAATGCACTTGCGACACGATCCATAAGGACTGACATCGTCGGCGCCGGGTCAAGACATTCGGCCAGGCTGGTCACAGGGTAGCCAACCAACCCACAACCGATAATCCCCTCCCAATATGACATGTCTGGGTTCAAATTGATTGCGAATCCGTGGCGTGTGATCCCACGTGCATCTACTTTAACGCCGATGGCGGCGACCTTGGCAACCCCGGTATAGATATTTTCTTCAGCGGAGGGGATATTATCGCTGACTGCGCTTGGATTCACTCTGGCGTTATCCGCCTGTGCCACCCAAACGCCAGTGAACCCATCAACTTGGTGGGCGTCCAGATCGAAACCGGCCAGCGCCAGGATGATTGTATGTTCTAATCGCCGCACATAACCCACATAGTCAGCTTGGGGCAAATGGGATGAATCGCCCTGGATCGCCATCTGGGGAGTGCCTAATGGCAGCAGCGGATAGCCCACCAACTGCCCCGGTCCATGGTAGGTGACATCGCCACCGCGATCAACCCAATGAACAATCACCTCTCGTTGGGCGAGCGTTTCTTCATCCAGCAGCAGGTGCTTGCGATCTCCGCGCCGTCCAAAAGTGTAAGTATGGGGGTGTTCCAGCAAAAGCAGGGTTGGCGGGCGGACCTCGTCGGCGATCTCCGTTGCCAGCTCATTCTGTAAATCCCAAGCGGCCTTATACGGTACGGTTCCTAAGCGATGAACAACGCATCGTGGTCTTTCCATCCTGTATAGTATATCCCTTCATTGCCAATCCGCGTGCCGGACTGCTTTCCAATTAATGTGTCCCCTACGCGATTCCTATAAGCCATTAATAAAATGTTTATTAGCTTCATACGTTGGTTCTCTATAATAGCTATACTGTGTATTATTTTTTCCACGGCAATTTTACTTCGCAAATTACATAGTAAAAACCTGTTAGCCGTGGTTAAGGAGAAAAGTTTCGGAGGTAGTAATGAACTTGGAAAAATACACCAAAAAATCTCAAGAAGCGCTGATAAATGCCCAGCGCTTGGCTCAAGATTTCAATCATCAGGCTATCGAGCCTGGGCACTTGCTGTTGGCTTTGCTGTATCAAGAAGATGGTGTGGTGCCGGCTGTGGTTACAAAGGTCGCCGGCAGTGTGATGGCATTGCGCGCTGATTTGACCAGTGACCTGGAGAAGCGGTCAAAAGTGTATGGCGGATCTGGGGAAACCGGTTTGGCGCGCCCGACGTCAGATGTGCTTACCGCGGCTGAGCGCTACGCCAAAGGTATGCAGGATGATTACGTGTCCACCGAGCACATCTTGTTGGGCTTGACCGAGAGTTCTGAAGGCAAAAGACTCTCCCAGTATGGTCTCACCAAAGATGCTATCCTGGGGGCGTTGAAAAGCGTACGTGGTTCGCAGCGTGTCTCCTCTCAGGACCCAGAGAGCACTTACCAAGCCTTAGAGAAGTATGGCCGCGATCTTACCGCTCTAGCTCGGCAGGGGAAAATGGATCCCGTGATCGGACGTGATGAAGAGATCCGCCGTGTCGTGCAGATATTGTCCCGGCGTACCAAGAATAACCCGGCTTTGATCGGTGACCCAGGGGTGGGTAAAACAGCAATTGTCGAAGGGTTAGCACAAAGGATTGTGAATGGTGATGTCCCTGAGGGGCTGAAGCACAAGACATTGATCCAGCTCGATATGGGAGCGCTGGTAGCAGGAGCAAAATATCGCGGCGAATTCGAAGAGCGCCTCAAAGCCGTTCTCCAGGAAATCACCGAAGCCGCTGGGGAAATCATCCTCTTTTTGGATGAGATGCACACCGTGGTCGGTGCAGGAGCCGCCGAGGGCGCAATGGACGCCGGCAATATGTTGAAACCGATGCTGGCGCGCGGCGAGCTGCACATGATTGGCGCCACAACAATTGATGAATACCGCAAGTATGTTGAAAAAGATCCGGCTTTGGAGCGTCGCTTCCAGCCAGTGATTGTTGATGAGCCCACGGTCGAGGAGAGTATCAGTATTCTACGTGGTTTGAAGGAGCGGTATGAAGTGCACCATGGGGTGCGGATCACCGACCCCGCGGTGATCGCGGCTGCGAGCCTCTCGAACCGCTACATCGCAGATCGCCATTTGCCTGACAAGGCAATTGACTTGATGGATGAAGCCGCCGCCCGGCTGCGGACTGAAATCGATTCCAAGCCTCAAGCCCTGGATGAAGTAGACCGCCAAATTATGCAGCTGGAAATTGAACGTGAGGCACTTAAGAAAGAGAAAGATAAGGCCTCAAAAGAACGTCTGGAGCGCTTGGAAAAAGACCTGGCGGACCTGCGTGAGCGATCAGCACAGCTTCATACACGCTGGCAGACAGAGAAGGAAGCGATTTCTGAACTGCAGAGCACAAAAGAGCAGATTGAACAGACGCGTGTCGAGATAGAGCAATCCGAGCGCCGGGCAGAGCTTGAAAAAGTTGCCCGTTTACGCTACGGCACACTACGTGATCTGGAAGCTCAGCTAGCAAAAGGGGAAACGCGTTTGAAAGAACTGCAGCGCGAGGGGGCTTTACTGCGTGAGGAAGTAGATGCAGAGGAAATTGCGCAGATCGTCTCGCGCTGGACTGGTGTACCGGTCGCGCGATTGCTCGAAAGTGAGATGGAAAAACTCGTCCATATGGAAGAACGCCTACATCAGCGCGTAATCGGACAGGATACTGCCTTACAGGCAGTATCCAATGCCGTTCGTCGTTCACGTGCCGGATTGCAGGATCCAAATCGACCGATTGGTTCGTTCATTTTTGTAGGTCCAACCGGAGTCGGGAAGACTGAATTGGCGCGCGCTTTGGCGGAATTCCTTTTTGATGACGAACGGGCTATGATTCGTATCGATATGTCCGAATACCAGGAAAAACACACCGTTTCGCGTCTGATCGGGGCACCTCCCGGTTATATTGGCTATGACGAAGGCGGTCAGCTCACCGAAGCTGTTCGCCGCCGCCCATACAGTGTCGTGTTGTTTGATGAGATCGAGAAAGCCCACTCGGAAGTCTTTAACGCCCTGCTGCAGTTGCTTGACGATGGACGCATGACCGATGGGCAAGGCCGTACAGTGGATTTCCGTAACAGCGTCGTGATAATGACAAGCAACCTTGGTAATACTTTGTGGGAAGGTGGTCGACAAGTCGAACGGGAAGAGATCAACCAGATCTTACAAACGCACTTCCGGCCTGAATTCTTGAACCGCATTGACGAAATTGTTGTCTTCCATCCCCTCACGCGCGAGCACCTGGCTGAAATTGTCGATATCCTACTGCGCGCTGTTGCGCAGCGACTGGTGGAGCGCGGGTATACTTTGGAAATCAGCGAAGCGGCGCGCGAGTATCTGGCCGAAGTGGGCTATGATCCAGATTTCGGTGCTCGCCCGTTGAAGCGCGCCATCCAACGCGAATTGGAAAACCCCCTGGCAGTATGCATCCTTTCTGGAGATTTCTCCGTGGGGGATATCATCCGGGTCGATCGCGGTATAGATGGTTTGGAATTCAGCGCTGTTTTAGCGGGAGAAGTAATCGAAGAGTAAAAGTGTGATCAGCAGTCGAAAACTTTAATTTCCGGAGTGGCACAAACTGCTGCTCCGGTTTTTTTGTTATTGATCGTCTATAATGAATATGAGCTTGGTAAAGGTTGTTGGGTTGTGTAATCGAATCTAATGGGCAGCTATAGCAAGGTGTTTGCCTATGGTCTATGATATATCCCGTGGTTAGGATTTCAGCATATTCATCACCCAATAACCTGAATCCAGACCACTGGTGGAACTAGAAAACGAGTCCTAGTGCTGGGATTTCATGTCCGCTCCTCTATAATTATTTTTTGGATGTCTTTCGACGAGGGAGCAGCACTAGTCGCCGCTAATTAACTGGGGGATCCCAGTGTATTTTATGCTGTCGAGGCCAAATGAGTAAGGTGATATAAGGGAGAAATAATCATGAAGATCGACCAAGGGATCATGCTGTGGCTGCTAGACGGAGATCCGGCGGTGCGTTGGCAGGTAGAGCGTGATCTGCTGGATATGCCGCCAGCAGAGTTCGAGATAACACGCTCTGTGGTAGCCACCCAGGGTTGGGGAGCGAAGCTGCTGGAGCGGCAAGATGACACGGGTGTGTGGGGAGGCGGGCTCTATAGTCCGAAGTGGATATCTACTCACTACACACTCTTCGCCCTGCGGTTTCTAGGCTTACCCTCGGGAAACACGCAGGCGCTGAAAGGCCGCGGATTTATTATTGAGCAAAGGCTATTGTGAGGATGGTGGAATAAACTTTTCTCGTTCGACTGGGCACAGCGAAACCTGCATAACCGGTATGGTGCTCTCGATGCTGGCGTACTTTGATTATCAAGACAAGCGCATTCATGACCTCGTTGAACATTTGGCTGGACAACAGATGCCAGATGGGGGCTGGAATTGCCAATCGTACCGCGGTGCGACACACAGCTCTTTTCATACCACGATTTCCGTACTGGAGGGCTTGTTTTACTACGGGGAAAGATTCCCTGGGCAGCTAAACGGTTTACAAAACGCTTGTCAGAAAGCCCATGAATTTCTGCTCGTCCACCAACTGTGTTGCTCGCACCGCACAGGCGAATTGGTGCACCCGACGATGGCACGCTTCCCCTTCCCCCCACGCTGGCAGTATGATGTCTTACGGGCGTTGGACTATTTCCAGATGACCAATGCCGAGCGAGATGAGCGCTTTGGCTATGCTATCGAGCTGATTGAAAAGAAACGCCGCCCGCATGGTCGCTGGCAGCAATACCGCGGCCCGTCGGGAAGGATTTATTTCGATCTTGAAAGGGCAGGAGCGCCGGGTCGCTGGAACACTTTGCGCGCTTTACGGGTGCTGCGGTGGTGGGGTAACTCGTAAGTATTCCTCGTAGATTTTCCCTGATTGAGCTGCTGGCGGCCGTAGATGTTTGGGAAGGTTTGATCTCATCGGAAGCAATTCCCCCACAATCCAATCGGCGAATACATCCTCAAAAGATAAACAAATTAAAATATAAAGGGCTGTCTAAGGTCCTTTTTAGACAGCCCCTTTTTGATTCAATTTCAATGGACAGATTAGTTTTTGTGGACGATATCTTTGATCGAGCCTTCAATCATCGGTGATTCTGTTTTAGTGTGGACCTCGATTTTACGTGGCTTCACTTCCTCCACTTTAGGGAGTTGGAGGGTTAGCACGCCGGCATCGTAATCGGCTTTGATGCCATCGCTCTTTACCCCGCGTGGCAGTCGGATGCTGCGTGAGAATGTGCCGTAGCGGCGTTCACGCAAATGGTAGCAGGTGCTTTCCTCTTCTTTTTCACCCTTTACCTCACCGTTGATGGTTAACGTGTCGTCAGTAAAAGTGATATTCAAATCGTCGGGATTGATGCCTGGCAAAGAAGCCTTCACGATGAACTGATCTTCATCCTCGGCGACGTCCAAGGCGACATTCCACTCGATTGGCCTCTGCCAAATGGTTGGCTCGTTGATCATGAAGTTATCAACGAGGCGATCCATCGTGGTTCGCAGTGATAACATTTCGCGGAACGGATCTCTACGGGTTATGCTGTTCATTTCGGTACCTCCTAAATAATAGTTATCTGATTATCGACAAAGTGCTCTACAATGCTTAACTTACATCTCATACTATATCTGGTGATTGTATAAAAACCATTGGATGAATGTTTGAATAATATAAAAATGAACACCCAGCTAATTGCCGGATGTTCATTTGGTTTGGCGTATGTTGAGCGTTGGTTATGTGCTGACAGCCCCGGTGCGTTTATTCAAGTGAGTGTACATGTCCATGTACTAATTCTTCGGGCGTGGCTTTCCGGATATTTAACACTTTAACCGCAAACAGGAGATCTTTACCCGCTAGCGGGTGGTTGAAGTTCAGCCGCACGATCTCATCTTCTACGGTGACTATTTGTGCCTCAAGTTCATCTCCCTGCTCATCCTTCAATCGCAGCTCAACGCCTGGCTGCAAAGGGATCTCAGGCGGGAATTCAGCTTTCGGGATCTTTGCGATCGCGTCGGGATCTACCTCACCATAGCCATCTTCCGGCGCTACAGTGAATTCTTTCTGATCTCCAACGGACATCCCATAGAGCGCGTTTTCAAGCCCGGGAATGACATCTCCACGTCCTTGAATGAACTGAATTGGGCTGTCGTCTGCAGAACTCTCAACAACTTGACTGTCTACACTAACCGAATATTTTAGTGTAACAACAACATCATCTGCGATGACAGGCATGCTTTCGATCTCCATTTAAAGTTCTCCATATGACTTTATTCAGCTAACTAGGCTTACATAAAAAAATTTGACACAGATCCGTAATAGTTTCATTCTAACATGGCTTGATCTAGAGCTGTGGAGGAAGCAGCAGTTAGAGGCTTTCGAACAGGTCCCGCTCTACTTTCCCAGACGTGGGAAGGGGTTCTGCTCGCATATAGTAGTCTTTGCTGCCAAAAAAATATCGTACCCAACGCATGGCGCCGCCTCGCTGGGATATCGAGTCCAATTGACTGGTATGGCATAATGCGGCTTGATCTCTGGAAACTTGCACTTCCCGGTAGTCTATTATGGCATGTATCGGGAAGCTGCCTTCCTTTACCAAGGCAACGAGATCAATATCTTGGTTGCGGCCAAAGCGGGTCGGGTCTTTGCCGAAGATACGCAATAAACCAACCGCCCAGCGCAGGAAACCCTTCGGAATTAGATGTAAGTAAAGTTTTTCTGGCCGGTATGGTGGATATTCACTGTGGTAGTGAGCGTCACCGGCAAGCTTAAATGCATCCACTGTCGCATTGTGGATGGCGATATGGTCTGGGTGTTTGTATCCTCCGATTGGGTCGAAAGTGATGATGACTTGGGGGCGCAGTTTGCGGATCTGTTCCGTAATGTGTTGGGTAACGTCTACTAGCGGGGCGTTGACCAGCGCTTGTGGATGCTGATTGTCGGGTGATCCGGACATGCCAGAGTTCGCGATAATTTAGAAAGTGGACACTAGTTATCCCCAACTGCTCTGCCGCACAGCGCAGCTCGCTCTCTCTCCGTTCTGCGATCGAATTGAAACCCTCCAGACAATCGGGATCCATCTCACCCGCTTCGCCGCGCGTGGCGCAGATCAAATGGATCTCTACCCCTTTTTGTGCATATAACGCTAAAGTGCCACCAATACCAAACGTTTCGTCGTCCGGGTGGGCAAGGACAGCTGCCAGCGAATAGCGCTTATCTGTATAATCTTTCATTTGTTCTTCCTGGTTTAGCAGATTTCCTCGTGACAAATCCCCGCCGCAATCCTTATCAAGTCTGGAGGGCGGAAGCTTTACCTCCCCAGACCTGCCATTCAAAACGGTTGTGAGTGATTAATACACCGGCAGGCTGGGATCGACATCGTGAGCCCAGGCATTTATACCGCCTTTTAGGTTTTTAATTTTTCGGAAGCCGGCACTGGCTAGCAGTTCCAGTGCTCGCGCAGAGCGAGTCCCCGCTTTGCAGAAAAGTACGATGTCTTCAGCACTATCCAGTTCCGCCATGCGTCCAGCCATCTCACCCAAGGGGATCAGTTCTGCCCCCTCCAGATGGGATATCTGCAGCTCGTGAGGCTCGCGGACATCAATTAAACGGATGTGGCGGCCTGTTTTCAGGCGATCAGCCAATTCGAGGGCGGTGATATCCCAGTCACCGCCGACAGCGCCCTCATCGTGGTCATAGGATGGTACGCCGCAAAAAGCTTCATAGTCAATCAGTTCAGTGATCTCGGGTTCTACGCTGCAGACTTTGCATTTTGGGTTCTTGCGCAGCTTCACGAAATCGAACGACATATCAAGAGCGTCGTACAGTAGGAGTTTGCCAATTAATGGTTCGCCAATCCCCAGCAGAACTTTCAGCGCTTCAGTCGCTTGCAGTGTACCGATGGTTCCGGGCAGCACACCCAGTACACCTCCTTCAGCGCAGGATGGTACCAGCCCAGGTGGCGGGGGTTCAGGGAACAAACAACGATAACAAGGCCCTTTCTGGGCGTCAAAAACGCTGACCTGGCCATCGAACCGGAAGATTGAGCCGTATATATTTGGGATCCCCAACATCACACAGACATCGTTGGTCAGGTAACGCGTTGGGAAATTATCGGTACCATCAATCAATAAATCGTATTCCTTGGCGATGCTCAGGGCGTTTTTAGATGTGAAGGGTTCGTTGTAAATCTCGACCTGGATAGCGGGGTTTAAGTCCAGCATGCGTTCACGCGCCGATTTAACTTTTAGTTTATCAATACTGGCAGTACCATGGATAACTTGCCGCTGTAAGTTCGATGAATCGACAACATCGTAATCTACCAAGCCGATATGTCCGATGCCAGCAGCTGCCAGGTAAAGAGCCACCGGTGAGCCAAGTCCACCAGTCCCGATGACCAGAACCGCCGAGGCTTTCAGCTTGCGCTGCCCTTCTAGGCCTACATCAGGGATTAACAAGTGGCGTGAATAACGCAGGATCTCTTCGTGGGATAAATTTGGTAACATAGTTAACCAAGGGTTTGAGCGATATGCTGGTAGGAAGTAATCGCGCCGCCAGCTATTCTCTCGTTCCTTTACCTCCTGCAATACTTGGGATCAGAATCAAGGTATCACCTTCTTGGATGGGCGTATCGGGACCTTGCAGGTCGCGGATATTCTCCTCGTTGATAAAAAGGTTAACAAAAGGGCGCAGCTGCCTATCAGCATTGAAAAGGTGAGGGCTCAAGGCAGGATATTGGTCAGTCAAGTCGTTCAAGGCTTCGCCAGCCGTTCTGCCGCTTACGACAACCTCACTTTGCCCGTCAGCATATGTACGCAGCGGGGTAGGGATTCTCATTTTTGGCATAGTTTGTTCTCCTTGGCATATCAATCTTATTCTTTATAATTATAAGTTCCAGCAGAGATTATATTCTTTAACAACCCGCTCGTTCGACCACTGTCTCGCATAAAGAGGCTGGGAATATCTCGACTGAGCCGGCTTGCCTGAATGGTTCCATGAACTTTTCGATTTTTTCCTGTCCGTCAGCTTCGAGGATCAAGACAAAGGTGTGCTGCCCATCCAATACCGCGTCACTCTTAATCTGCACATCGTACTTGCGAGCATTAAATGGACTGATATGTTCCAGCAGCATATTTCCAGCCGCGGGATCTTGCGCCGGGCAGGTTGCAGCGTCGTGCTGGTGACGAACGAAATATAGCGACATTTTATACCTCCAAACCACCTATATCGGATCTGCTACCGACAAAGTTTCTTCAACAAACTGGGAACGGTCATCAACCAAACGCCACGAGCAGCTCGCCTTTGCCTGCCCAGCGTGAACCGATGTGATAATGTAAGAAAACCATGGCATCGCCCATTCACGGTCAAACTCAGAGGGTCGGTTGGGATGGTCTGGGTGAGAGTGGAACACACCCAGCACATCCAGTCCACGCCGGGCGGCTTCATTTTCTCCATGCATATAATCTTCCGCTGTCAGCAGGTAGCGGTTGTGCCGGGCTGACAACTCGCGGGCGTTTTCCAGCGTTAAGATCTCTGTTACTACTTTACCCTGATCCCTTGCCGTCCCTAGCAGCAAACCAGCACCCTCCTCCGGGTAAGCCCGTTCACCGTGGGAGTGGATTTCTTGTAACAGCGTAGATGAGATTGTGATGGACATTTTTACCTTGTATTCATTCAGAAAATTTTGGATCACTTGCTTACACCCCAAAGGGCTTTGTCGCTCAGATACTTGTATCCAGCATCCGGGAACACAGTGACGACCAGCCCTGATTCCAGCATGCTGGCAACCTGCAATGCTGCTACCGTGGCCGCGCCTGAGGAGATGCCAACAAAAAGGCCTTCTTCACGAGCGAGCCGCAGCACCATCTCATAGGCTTGCTCGGTTGTCACTTCCACCGTTTGGTCTGCCAATTGCGGGTCGAAAATACCGGGCTGAATGGAAGATGCTATGTGCTTGAGTCCTTCCAAACCATGGAATGCCGCATCCGGCTGCACAGCAATGAACTTGATAGAAGGATTGTACTGGCGCAGGTAGCGGCTCACGCCAGTTAGGGTGCCAGAAGTGCCTAAACCGGCGACAAAATGTGTGATATCCCCGCTGGTTTGCTGAGCAATTTCAGGACCAGTGGTCAGATAATGGGATTGCCAGTTAGCGGGATTGTCGTATTGGTTGGCGTAGTAATACAGATCCGGGTGCTCCGCAGCCATCTGGCGTACTACCCGAATTGCTCCATCAGAGCCCTCTAGGGCATCTGTTAGGATCAGGTCTGCTCCCAAAGCGCGCAAGATAGCGATTCGTTCTGGGCTGGCATTGGCAGGTAAAGCCAAGGTGACCGGGACATCCATGGCCGCACCCAAGGTTGTATAGGCGATACCCATGTTTCCAGAGGTTGAGTCCAGCAGGCGCTTCCCAGGGATCAGGTCACAATTTGCCAATCCGGTGCGCAGGATATTAAATGCAGGGCGGTCTTTGATCGATCCACCTGGGTTAAACCATTCTGCCTTTGCGAAAACCCTAACGGCAGCAGGCAAACACGCTGTTACCCGGCGCAACGGCAACATGGGCGTGTTTCCCACACTGTATTCCAGACCGCGCGGCGCAGGAGGGGCAACCACTAGTGATTTGGCCAAGGTGACCTGCGTTTTGGTTGTTTGGTCGGACATCAGACACTCTCCGAGTGATTACATGTATGCGCTAATTTTGCGTTTAAAAAAAAGGTCAACAAGGAAAATGGAGTAGTGTATTGCCACAGCTCCCGCAACACTGCTGTTTATGCGGGGTCGCAACCACCCATCGCCATCTTGTTGACCAAACGGTTTTTGGACGAGGCGGTGGTTACTTACCCCGCCCTAGACACATGCAAAGACTCATATATTAACTCCAGGTTTATTTATGAATAAGTTGATAATAATTTTACATATAAGATGAAATTTGTCAAGGTCTATTTTCATGTCCTATTTTCACGCAAGCGCAAAGTAGTAGAGCCCTATTTGTGCAAAGTTAAAATGTCCTATGGGAAAGTGGTCAGTGGTTTTCTGACCACTTTCCCGCAGGCTCTACTTTTGCTACCTTGGAGAAATCCAATAATAGGACATCTCTACTTTGCACTAACACATGCCCTATTTTCATGGACGATTCTCAATGCGCATGATATACTTTCTCCGCTCCCGTCCCAAGGCGGGAAAATTTGTGCCCCAAACGGGCGCCGGCTCCTGGTGGAGTCGTCAATCACACACGCTTCCTGACTTGTTCATGCGTGCCTAGGCCGTGGCGATGGGCAAGGGAGATGGATGCGGAGGAAAAACGCGAAGGAGTAATTCACAATGGCCATTGTATCTATGAAAGCGCTTCTTGAGAGCGGAGTCCACTTTGGACATCGTACCCACAAGTGGGACCCGGCCATGAAGCCGTATATATTCACCGAACGCAACAATATCCACATCATTGATTTACAAAAAACAGTTAAAGCCCTAGAAGAGGCTTACAGCCTGGTTGCCGAATCGGTATCTGCAGGGGGAACTGTGCTTTTTGTGGGAACGAAACGCCAAGCACAGGAGACGATCCTGGATGAATCTGAACGCTGTGGGATGCCTTCCGTCACCCATAAATGGTTAGGTGGCACGTTAACCAACTGGCGGACTATCCGGCAGCGCGTTAATGAGCTTGAGCGCTTGGAAAGGATGCGCGAAAAGGGAGATTTTGAGCGCTTGCCAAAAAAAGAGGCCCTACTGCTCAGCCGCAAGATCGAACGTCTGGATATGCTTTTCAGCGGAATCCGAAGCATGGCAAACGTGCCAGATTTGCTGTTTGTGGTCGATATACGTCGAGAAGAGACCGCCATCCACGAAGCCAATTTGCTGAAAATTCCTATAGTTGCAATGGTGGACACAAACTGTAACCCAAATACCATTGACTATGTTATCCCCTCCAATGACGATGCTATCAGGGCGATTAAATTAATCGTAGGAAAAATGGCAGATGCTGTCCTAGAAGGCAAGGCTACGCGGAAAGAAGATGAGGTCGAACCCACTCCACGTGTGCTGCGGGTCGATATGGAAGATGAAGAACTCGCAGACGAAGAGCTGTTGGGTGCGGCCACATTAGCGAAATTAGCCTCCAGCATTGAAGAACAGGCGGAGGCCGTCGAAGCCCCTGTGGTAGAGCAAGAAGCTGAGGCAGATGTCGACTCGGATGTAATATCTGAGACGGTGAGTGTCGAAGAAGACACTTCTGCAGAGGAAGCTGACCAGGTTGATGCTCCTCAGGATGAGGAAACCGCAGATGCCGAGGAAGAAGCGCCTGGTATAGAGGATGAAGAACAGGCGGAGGCCGTTGAAGCCCCTGTGGAAGAGCAAGAAGCCGAGGTAGATCTTGTCTTGGGTGTAGAACCTGAGATGGAGACTGTCGAAGAAGACACTTCTGCAGAGGAAGCTGACCAGGTTGATGCTCCCCAGGATGAGGAAACCGCAGAGACTGAGAATGAAGCGCCTGATGCAGAGGTTGAAGAACAAACAGAAGAAAACGACAACGAGGAATAAGCATGGCTATCACCACTGAACAGATTAAAGCCCTTCGTGAAGAGACCGGAGCGGGGATATTGGATTGCCGCAAAGCGCTCCAGGATGCGGATGGCGATTATGAAAAAGCCCTGAACTTTCTGCGGGAACAGGGTTTGGCAACAGCTGCCAAACGGGCCGATCGAGAAGCTTCCGAAGGTATCGTTGAGTTATACTCTCATGGAGATGGCCGGGTAGGTGTGATGGTGGAATTGAATTGTGAGACTGATTTTGTGGCGCGATCCGAGAAGTTCCGCACCTATGCTCACGAGTTAGCCCTGCAGATTGCTGCTGGGAGTCCACAGTACGTATCCGAGCAGGATATTCCAGACTCAGTACTTGAAGAAGAGCGAGAAAAGGCTCGCAACTATGCTCGCGAAGAAGGCAAGCCCGAAGGAGTAATCGAGCGAATCATTGAAGGAAGGGTGAATAAATTCTTGGATGAAGAATGTTTAATGCGCCAACAGTATATCCGTGATGATAGCCTAACTATTCAAGAGCTGCATTCGCAGAATGTAGGCAGTATTGGCGAGAACATGATCGTCCGGCGGTTTGTGCGCTGGGAGCTCGGGGAAGAGAGTTCTACCGATTTTGAATGAAGATAATCAAGACCAACCGCCAGGTTGGTCTTTTTTCTGCAAGATGAATATGAACACACAAAAAATTCTGGCTGGCAAATAAGGAGCTATCAGATCATGGAAAGCGAACTGAGATACAAACGCATTTTGCTCAAGTTGAGTGGTGAAGCCTTAGCCGGGCCTGAAGGATATGGAGTCGATCCAAAGAGAGCTGAAGATATTGCCCAACGCGTTCATGTTGTTCGCGAACTCGGGGTTGATGTCACCATCGTGATTGGCGCTGGCAATCTGTGGCGTGGAAAAGCGGGGCTAGATCGCGGCATGGACCGAGCGACTGCTGATTATATGGGGATGCTGGCAACGGTTATGAATGCGCTCGCGTTAATGGATGCCATGGAGCGCATGGGAATGATCACGCGTGTCCAATCTGCGATTGAGATGCATGCTGTGGCAGAGCCTTATATCCGGCGGCGCGCGATCCGTCACCTAGAAAAAGGCCGGGTGGTCATTTTAGGTGGAGGAACGGGCAATCCCTATTTCTCTACGGACACCGCCGCGGCTTTGCGAGCAATGGAAATTGGCGCAGATGTCTTGATAAAAGCGACCAAAGTTGATGGCGTTTATGACAGCGACCCAATGAAGAACTCGGATGCAATCCGGTTCGACCGCCTTACATATATGGAAGCCATCAACCTTCGTCTGGCAGTAATGGACAGCACCGCTCTTTCGCTGTGTATGGATAATCATTTACCGATCTTAGTACTGAACCTATGGCAGCCGGATGTGCTGCGCCAGGCTGTATTTGGGGAAGATGTCGGAACCCTGGTGAATGATTGAGATGATCCCCCTGGATCTCACCGGTCCCGCTCGTGTGATTATCGAAACACGAGCGGGATGTTCATTTTCCCCCTTTTCTCAGTGTGCTTTTTCGGGTATCCTATATAAAAATATCGCGGTATGGCAGGGCAGGTTCTGCTGAATAAAGCTTATTAGTGCATCATTTGCGAAAGGGCACATCAAATAAGCGTTATACACTGTCATATTACGACGTGCAGTAGCGTTTAGGTATCATGGAGGCTTCTATGCTGAAAGATATTTACCGGGAATCCGAGCTGCGGATGAGGGGTGCAGTCCAGGCCTTGGAGGATGATTTAGCCGCTATCCGCACAGGGCGTGCAAGTCCAGCATTAATTGAAAAGCTGCAGGTTGAATACTACGGCAGCCCCACTCCCCTTATTCAGCTGGCCACCATCAGTGTTCCGGAACCACGTTCGTTAATGATCAAACCGTTTGACCCCTCGACTTTGAAGGCCATTGAACGAGCGATCCTCGCTTCTGACTTGGGGCTAACACCCAATAATGATGGAAAATCCATCCGGCTTAACCTTCCGCCATTGACGCATGAACGCCGTCAGGAATTGGTGAAAGTCGTCAACAATCGCTTGGAAGAAAGCCGGGTAGCAATTCGTAATGTGCGTAGGGACAGCATTCGTGATTTACGCGAGTTTGAGCAGGAGAAAATGATCTCGGAGGATGACCTTAAACGGGGCGAAGAAGAACTCCAGAAGATCACAGACCGCTATATCGTAGAAGTCAACGAAATCGGCGAGCGGAAAGAGAAGGAGATATTAGAAGTTTGATCAAGCTCATTCGACGAAAGGAAAAGAGCCAAGATCCTGGCGTCCTGCCAAAGGTAATACCCACCCATGTAGCGATCATTATGGATGGAAATGGCCGCTGGGCGATTGGGCGCGGACTGCCGCGCTTGGCTGGACACCGTGCGGGTACTGAGAACTTGCGGCGAGTGATCGAAGCTTGTGTTGAATTTGGCATCCAGTACCTTACGATCTACGCCTTTTCCACCGAAAATTGGGGACGCCCACCGGAAGAAGTGAGCGGCTTGATGCGAATTCTTGAGGACGTTATTGATCGTGAGCTGCAAGAGCTTCATGAACAAGGCGTACAGTTGCACCATATCGGGCATCTGGACCGCCTCAGCCCAAATCTGCGTCAAAAAGTTCAAGATGCGATTGAACTCACACGGGATAACACGAACCTCGTGTTAAATGTTGCCTTCAATTATGGTGGGCGCGATGAGATCGTGTGTGCCATTCGACGCATGATCGAAGATGGGGTCGCAGCAGAAGACGTGTCGGATTATTTGGTAAACAAGTACCTCTTTACTGCTGGTGTTCCTGATCCCGATTTAATTATCCGTACTTCTGGCGAGCTGCGAGGGAGCAATTTTCTGATTTGGCAAGGTGCCTATTCGGAGTGGTACTTCACGCCTACCTACTGGCCAGATTTTGGTAAGGAAGAACTGCGTAAAGCACTGTTTGAATACGCCGACCGCGAACGTCGCTATGGAGGACTAGCGTCCAGAGATGAGGGGGAAATGTCCGATGCTGCTTAAAAGGGTATTGGTCGTCATTGTACTGCTTCCCATTGGGGTGCTGCTCATCTTGTATGGAGGAGTACCCTATGCGCTGATGATCGCGTTGATTTTGTGCCTAGCCGCATGGGAGTATGTCAAGTTGTTTAGAGTGGGAGGGTACCAACCTGCCGGTGTATTGGTATTGCTCGGTACTTTAGCCTTGGTCATATGCCGTTACCTTTGGGAGTGGGATAAAGCCGATTGGTTGTTGAGCTTGTTAGTGCTATCCAGTATGACTTATCACTTGATAGCCTTCGAAAGAGGCCGGGATCAGGCTGGCACAGATTTCGGGGTGACCCTGGCAGGGATACTCTACTTTGGCTGGATCGGTGCATATTTAATATCATTGCGCGAACTGCCCGAAGGACAATGGTGGGTGCTGTTAGTACTGCCTGCAGTTTGGCTGGCGGATTCAGGGGCGTATTTCATCGGACGAGCTTTTGGGAAGCACAAGATGAGCCCTCGTTTGAGTCCCAAGAAAAGCTGGGAAGGATATCTGGGGGGTGTGCTGTTCGGAACTATTGGCGGTGCCTTATTAGCTTTGCTGTGGGCCATTTGGATCGGACCCGAAATGGATATTTCACCGTTCCGCGGAGCTATTATGGGGCTGACTATAGCCCTCCTGACACCATTAGGAGACTTGGGGGAAAGCATGATCAAACGCCAAGTGGGGGTAAAGGATTCAAGCAACTTGCTGCCGGGACATGGTGGCGCTTTCGACCGGATTGATTCTTGGTTGTGGGCAGGTGTTATTGGCTACTATCTCATTGTCTGGTTAGTGTATTAGGTCCACGAACAATCCTAGAAAGGTTACCTTTTTCTTATCGTGCACAATTTTAGGATGTGCACTGTTTGACAGGACCCGCTGGGCGTGGTAACATGACGGTCGAAATAAATTAAGAGCCCCGTAAGGCACTCTTATCCAGAGAGGCGGAGGGACCGGCCCTGAGAAGCCTCGGCAACCCCTGACAGGAGTTATCCAGCAGGAAGGTGCCAATTCCGGCAGGCGGATATTCTGGAAGATGAGAGGGAATAAGTAAAATTTTCTACCCTTTCTCTTTGCTAGAAGGGGTATTTTCTTTAAATATATACGGAGGTTTTCTTATGAGTAACACATTTATGAATTCAGCGCAGCTCTTGTTCACATCCGAGTCGGTGACCGAGGGGCACCCTGATAAAATCTGCGACCAGGTGAGCGATGCTGTGTTGGACGCTTGCCTGGAACAAGACCCGCGTTCGCGCGTAGCTTGCGAAGTGGCAACCAAGACAGGTTATGTGATGCTGCTGGGTGAAATCACTACCCAGGCGAATATCAATTACGATGATCTAGTACGTCAAGTCGTATGTGAAATAGGGTATGACAGCAGCGACAAGGGTTTGGATGGAAACAGCTGTGGTGTACTTGTCGCAATCGCCAAGCAATCAGGTGATATTGCCATGGGTGTAGACCAAGCTTTGGAAGCAAAAACCGGTGAGATGGCAGATGAAGAAATCGAGAGTATTGGAGCAGGGGATCAAGGGATGATGTTTGGATATGCCTGCAATGAGACACCGGCCCTAATGCCAATGCCGATCTACTTAGCCCATAAACTGGCACTGCGGTTAACTGAAGTTCGCAAGGATGGCACTTTACCGTGGCTGCGACCTGACGGAAAAACACAGGTTACCGTGGAATATAGTTTTGGGAAGCCTGTGCGGGTAGATACCGTCCTGGTTAGCACCCAGCACGCACCCGAAATCAACCAGGATGAGATCAAAGCCGCGGTTAAGAAGCACGTAATCTACCCGGTGATTCCGGCAGAATTGTTTGATGGTACGGAAAAGATATTTGTCAATCCGACGGGTAGGTTTGTCATCGGTGGCCCACAAGGGGATGCTGGTGTAACAGGAAGGAAGATTATCGTAGATACATATGGAGGGATGGGCCGTCACGGGGGCGGTGCTTTCAGCGGCAAGGACCCCACGAAGGTCGACCGCTCAGCTGCATATGCAGCACGCTGGGCGGCCAAGAACGTGGTTGCCGCGGGTCTTGCAGAACGTTGCGAAATCCAAGTGGCATACGCGATTGGCGTAGCTCACCCGCTCAGTGTCAATGTCGAGACATTTGGTACAGGCAGCTTACCAGACGAAAAAATTTCCGCACTGATCCTTGATAATTTTGACCTGCGCCCCGGAGCAATTATTCGAGATTTAGACCTGCGGCGACCAATCTACCGCCAGATTTCTGCCTATGGTCATTTCGGCCGCGACGACCTGGATCTGCCATGGGAGAACACCGATCGAGCACAAGCATTACGCCGTGCAGCCGGCATAGCGGAAAACCTGACTTTACCGGTCGACTAATCCCTTTTCGATCTTGTATAAAAAGACGAGCCTCTAAGTTAACAGAGGCTCGTTTTGGTAGAGTGGGGAAGAACTTAATCAAAGCCAGGCGGTATGGTCGGGCGTTCCAGACCATGCATTTCCAGCAGTTCGATATCATTCATCAGTTCACGGGTTGCTCCATCGGCGACAATAATGCCTTCATCCATGATGATTATTCGGGGGAATATCTCACCGACCATCAACATATCGTGCGTGGAAACCAGCATAGTCATCGGAAGGTCGCGAAGCAGGTTTATTAAGGAACGACGGGCACGCGGGTCCAACCCCGCAGTCGGCTCGTCGAGGACCAATACTTCTGGTTTCATGGATAACACTGTGGCGATTGCAATGCGTTTCTTCTCGCCGATGCTGAGATGGTGAGATACTCTGCGAGCATAACCTTGCATCGCGACCGCGGCTAACGCATCGCTAACCCGTTCTTCCACTTCTGGCATGGGCAGGTTCTGGTATAGAGGTCCAAAAGCGACGTCATCATATACAGTCGGTGAAAAGAGCTGATCTTCTGGTGATTGGAAGACTAACCCCACCATAGAACGCATCTGCCCAACCGTATCCTTTCTGACTTCCAGGTCACAGATCTTTATCGACCCTTCTCCCTTTAATATTCCGTTGAGATGAAGCAACAGCGTGGATTTGCCAGCCCCATTTGGCCCTACAAGTGCAACCCTTTCGTTGGGAACAAGCGAAAGCGAGACATTATTTAATGCTTGGTGTCCATCAGGATATGTGTAAGACAGGTTTTTTATGACTATAGAATGGTGCATATGTTCTCAAGCAAATAGAATGTAGGATAGGGCGAGCAATATGACTAGGATGATCAAACCGATGAATAAGACGAACCAGTGGTTCAGCCTCATCGCTGGCAAAGGGATTGCCCGCACTTCGCCATCGTAGCCACGTGCAAGCATTGCATTATAGATACGATCGCTGCGTTCGATGCCACGCAGTAAAAGGCTGCCGGCCATTCCGCCAGCAACCCGCGCCCGCCAAACCACGGAACCACCGCTTTTTTCTCGCGAGGGATCCCCATACCCGCTGCGGGCGGAACGGGCGCGCAGCAGCCGTAGCGCTTCGTCAGCTAGCACAAATAAGTAGCGCCACATCAAACCAAAAATCGCAACAAGCAGGCGTGGAATTTTGACTGCTCGCATGGCTTGTAAAAGCTCCGGGAACGGCGTACTGGCGGCTAGAATAATAGCAGCTTGTACAGATACCCAAGATTTTAAAGCAATGCTGATGAAACGCTCGAGTCCAGGTTGCGATAGGCTAATCGTCCACGTACCAAAGTTGAAACTGAATAGGGTCGGACCTTCCAAGGTAAAGATGATCGGAAAAGCCGCTAATACAAATGGGATAGCGATCAATGAACGTTTGAGAATAAAAGGGAGCCCCAGTTCTGAAAGCATGGCAACAGCCCATACAACAGCTAGCAGCAGGATATAGACCGGCCAGGCTGCCGGAGGAGTCAGAGCAGTGGTGAGTATGAATGCCACGGTCAATATAAACTTGATACGCGGGTCAAGCTCGTGTACCAAGCTCGGACGTGGCTTGTAGGGGTCTAAAAAGTGGATGTGCATAAGGGAACCACTAAGAGGAGGTTTGTCGCTTACGCCTTGCGTATGCAACTCCTGCTGCAGCGCCAAAGACAAGAACAATACCAATGACCCCGGCCAGGACTGTGGCAGCAGCTTCATTAGAGATACCCGGGAAGATGTAATCCGGAAGGATACCGTAAGAGGGGCTTTGGGCGGTTTCTAAAAACCCATATTGCTCTGCCACCCGTTCTAAACCATCTGGATGGCTCGATGCCCAAGGAGCGATAAAGGCAAGCCCGATGGCAATTAATATGCCTACGATCCATATCGCAGCCCCACCGACCGGGCGATCTTCTCCTTGCTTGACCAGGTCTGGCCGAGAAGCATATAGAAAGGCTAGGGCGCCCAGAGTTATTAACCCCTCCCCGATACCAATCAAAGCATGGATGCCTCCCATAGCAGGTATGGCTATGTTTGCCGGGGATGTTCCAGACAATGCTAATTCGAGCGCTACAGCTAGCGCAGTGATCTCGATTGAGAGCCAGCTGGCAATAAAACCGCCGACAAATATTCCCCAACTGCGCCCTCCAGCCAGTTTACGGACAGCATGGTATGCCACAAACGAGACAGCAACACCGACAACAGCCATGTTAAATATATTAGCGCCTAAAACTAGTAGCCCTCCGTCCTGGAAAATGAGTGCCTGCACGGCGACAACGCTGGTCATAACCAGAATGGCTGCCCAAGGACCAACCAGGATTGTTGCAATGGCAGACCCCATCAAGTGCCCCGAAGTCCCACCTGCAACGGTGAAGTTTAGCATCTGCCCAGCAAAAATCGCCGCCGCCAGTACACCCATCAGCGGCACGTGGCGTTCACCCAAGTCTTGCCCAACGCGTTTTAGGGAATAGCCAACTACGATAATGGCAGCGACCCACAGCAGCAGATCGACCACAATAGATAAAAACCCATCCGGGATATGCAAAGGTTGAGGAGTAAGGAACATCACGCACTCCTTTTATTAAACAACTGATTCATTATGACAGTTAGCACAAATGCCGGTGAAAGAGATATGCTCGAGGTCCGGCGTGAAGTTGTACTCGGCAATAAGTTGTGAGCCAAATGAGTTGGTGAATTGGTGTTCGGCTTTGATCACCACGCCGCAATGCCGGCAAACCAAGTGGATGTGTTCCCCGTGCCGAGTGGTCGTATAGGTTACCTGCCCGTCTCTCAGGTCTGCCCGTGTAGCCAACCCTTCATTCACCAACATATCTAATGTGCGGTAAACGGTGGCGATATTGAGGTAGCTTGTACGTTGATTAACTGAAGTGAAGATTTGATCGGCAGTTATATGGTCCGCGTTGTGAGCAAAAGCTTCCAAGATCATCTCTCGCTGCGGTGTAATTCGGTAACCGCGCTGGCGAAGAGTAAGCAAGATGGTTTGGCAGTGAGGCATTGCGAATCCTTTCTATTGCAAGTAGTTGCAACAAATAGTATACCAATTTTTCCGAAATTCGCCAGTGGTTTAAATAATTCCCGGATGGAGAATAATCTCCATCCGGGAATTCTAGCTTAATTGATATTCTTAGTTCAAGTTCAGATGAGGGCTGAATTTGGATTCGATGCGTTCCTTTGGCTGGTAGCCAGTGATGCGCTCACTCACTTTTCCGTTCACAAATAGCATCAAAGTTGGCACACCCATGACCTGGTACTGCATGGCGATGTTTTGGTTATGGTCCACATCCAGTTTAACGACTTTTACTTTGCCCACCCATTCCTGTGCCAGATCGTTGACGACTGGATCAAGCATCTTACACGGTCCACACCACACCGCCGTGAAGTCGACTAGGACGGGTAGGGAGGCGTTGATTACTACGTTTTGGAAATCGTCTTCATTGACATGCTGCATCTCGGCCATATGCTCATCTCCCGGAACTTTCTATCAGTGACAGAACAACCTGATAAGGATATCTTAGATTATTCGGTGACTTGCTAAATTTATAGTAACCAGTCCAGCATCATTCGTCAAGACTGACCTTGGTACTGAATCAATGGACAGTTACGCGTTGACGCTCGTGAACTGGCATGATAGAATGCAAACTGCTGGGCGCGTAGCTCAATGGTAGAGCAGTGGCCTTTTAAGCCATTGGTTGCAGGTTCGAGCCCTGCCGCGCTCACAAAAAAGGGACCTGCTGAGCGCAGGTCTTTTCTAAATTTTTTGAAGCAGCCAATGGCAGCCATTAGGTTGCATAGTTCGGTGGCATGCATGCCAAGTCTTGCCACGCTCATTATTGTTATAAACAACTATGGATTGCGGACACCTACTCCCTCCGCAGATCGAAATATCTTCGTAGCGGCGGAGATGCTTCGTGACTTAGGCTGCACATTATCGCCAGTCTTAATCGCTGGGGTATGATGGACGTGAAATGACTCGGGGTTTGCTACAGAGATCGGTCAGTTCGTCCTGGGCGCTCTCACCTTTAAGGCGCATAGCTCTCATTTTATACCCCCTCTACACCTGTCAAGGCATGCTGGGGCATTATCAGCAGGATTTTGGCATCGGTACAAGTTTGTCTGATATCAGCTTCTATGTCATAGTTGTCCTCCGGCGCTTTCAAACGCTCTACCCAATATCACCACTTAGTATCTTGGCGCAGCCTGTGCAGTATGGAAAACAAGGCTCATAACCCTAGCAGGCTTATACCCAAAGCAGGCGTTTGACTGCCGATCCTACCTCACATTATCTGGTGCAGGATGTCAATCAGAGCTTAGCGCTTTTCCGTGGAAGTCCTCCCCCAGGTTTCGGGCCGATCAAGGAATGTGGGTGAAACCGTGGGCGTCGTGGGAATATACTGGGCAAAGTGATCGCGGACGTAGGCGAGCTACACCCATCGCTGATCATGAGGATGAAAATCACTCCCGTTTCTACCGCACGATTTTCAGTTTCTCCGGTTTGCCCTCCATTCACTGCGTTTGGACCGGCCGCCTGACGATTTATTGATCTTAGATTCAACTCACAAGTGCAACTTTAGAGGTTGAAAGAGAGGTAAGCTGAGGTAGGATAAGTGCCTCTCTAACGACCAAGTCAAAGGAGCACTTATGAGAACCTATACTCAGCTTACCCAAGAACAAAGATACCAGATATCTGCCTTGTTGAAAATGGGTCACAATCGAACAGAAATCGCTGCAGTGGTTGGCACCCATAAATCGACAGTATGTCGGGAACTGCGCCGCAATCATGGTCAGCGAGGTTATCGCCCCAAGCAGGCCCACCATATGGCTTCGAGCAGACGCAATAAAGCCAAACCACGCATTCAGGAAGAGAACTGGTTGCTGATCGAGAGCAAGTTGTGCCAAGACTGGAGCCCAGAGCAGATTTCGGTCTGGTTGTGGCAAAACACGGACATCCAGGTTAGCCATGAAAGGATCTACCAGTACATTCTGACTGACAAACGTGCTGGAGGGAAGCTGTACAAGCACCTGCGTTGCCAGAAGAAACGCCGCAAACGCTATGGTAGCTATGACCGGCGGGGAACACTGCCCAATCGAGTGAGTATTGAGCAACGACCAGAGATTGTTGATCAACGTCACCGGATTGGGGATTGGGAAGTAGATACCATCATTGGAAAAGGACATCACCAGGCCATCGTAACCCTTACGGAACGAAAATCGCGTTTTGCCTTGTTGCGCAAAGTTGATCGCCGCACTGCCGAACTGGTCAGCGATGCTGTGATAGATTTGCTCCTGCCAGTTGCAGGTCGCTCGCATACGATCACTGGAGACAATGGTAAAGAGTTCGCTGAGCATGAACGGATTGCTCAAGAACTTGGGATCAAATTCTTCTTTGCTCATCCTTATGCCGCCTGGGAGCGGGGCACGAATGAAAACATGAATGGGCTGGTCCGCCAATATATTCCCAAAAATCGAGAGCTAACTTCGGTCACAAATCATGAGCTGGTACAGATTATGAATAAGCTAAACCATCGTCCAAGAAAGTGTCTTGGTTTCAAATCACCTTTTGAGGTATTCTATAAACAGTCTGTTGCACTTAAGAGTTGAATCCAGGTCTTAATTTTTAGTTGGCTAACCAACTTTATCCAATCCCCAATTTTCATAGATGTGGGGGTGCCAGAAAGTACGCACCAGGCTATCTCCTGTTATAGCGCTAGGTTAGCGTGCGCTGAATATTAGAGCGAGTATGGCTTGATTACACGAACAGAAAGCGCGATAATAAGGGCAAGAACCTATGTTGTCGGATATCACCAAGATGTGAGTATTGGTTACGGGTCCAAGCTTCCCCGCATATACTCCATAGTTAAATAAATCGCTGCGGTATTGTAGCTATATTTGGGCAATCACACAGCTTGGATGATAGTTAGTTGTATTGACAGTTCTATATACGCTGCTAATGATTAACAAATGCCCAGTGTTCAAACGATTTTCGGTAGGCTTCCTCCTGGCTGCAGCCGCTGCTAGCCTACTACTGCTCAGGGCTGATGGCGTGCGGGTATACCACTGGGATTATCGGGCTCATTGCGCTGACTTCGAAGCCTGAGCGGTGGTGGCTTGTGAGTTTGCCATTAGTCGCCGGGGTATTCGTTATCGTATTCAGCCTCGGCGAGGTCTTGGTCCCACACCAGGTCAAACAAATTCCCTCAAGAACAGCCGTATCTAAAAAAGCATCGCAAAAAGCGGACGTCAACGTAACTGCAAAAATCAACAGCACCACAGAGGATTTGATGTATGAATAAGAGGGATGCCTTCACCAAAATTCTGGCAATTATAGGTACGTTGCTGGTATTGTTCCCGATTCTAGCCCCCATCGTGTTTTCCACTGCACGGTATATTAAGGCGAACATCTTCCGGTTTGATTACCTGATGCCTGCCGAGCTCTTCTTATTTGCCCTAGTTGGTGGAGGAGCGCTCTTCTGGGCGGCGTTGCAGGCGCGATCGCGCCAGAAGCTGATTGGCTGGGGCATCGGAATCGCCACAGCCATGCTGATTGGCGGACAGGTTCTGGCCGTCGCCACAGGGTTGGCCTCAGGTGAGACCGAGCCGGGTGGGTGGCCGTGGGTGCTCGTTCTCATGACGCTTGCAGTATATTCGTTGTCAGTGATTGTCATTGGTATTGGGGGGCTATTGCTGCTGCGAGATCTATTCGTTACCCGAAAATCGCCAAAAGAGGTTCACTAAGGCAGTGTTTGCGAATATGTTATGTGTAGATATTTCACCTGGCTAAATGATGACAGCAAACATCAGGCAATTCCGCAACTGAGGCAACAAGCTACAGTCGATCTTGGGCCAGAGAAATTTCCTTTTGGATTTAAGGGATGTAGAGATATCCTTTTACATAATGTAGTATTAAGTGAATATGCATCCCTGCACTGTGAATTCTAAGTGTGACAACTAATTATGCAATTTCATATTAGAATCCATATGGTGTCATAAACATAGTAGATAGATTTGCTGGACAAAATTCCAGGAGGCCAGAATGTCGATAGAAAAACAGCGCGCCCAGGTTGTCAGCGCAATATGGAAAGCGATTGCGCAGAGCCAGGTTGATCTTTCAAGCGTTCCGCACGATCAGCAGGAGCAGCTCGTCAGTGAGATTGCCGATCAGGTGATGATGACCGTTGATACGTTGATGGAAGATATCCCCGACGTACCCCCCATCGATTATGGCCTGGAAGACGACCAGGAAATAGTATTATGGGAAGGACGCCCATTCCTCTCTTTGGTTGAATCCTATGCCATCACCAACGAGCGCCTCAAGATTGTGAAGGGGATGTTTTCCAGGGATGTAGAAAACTTCGAGCTGATTCGCATCCAGGATATTGACCTATCCCAGGGTATGCACGAACGTGTGATGGGGATCGGCGATGTGAACATTAAAGGGCACGATGCATCTGCCCCGGAGGTTGTGCTCAGAAATGTAAAATCTCCCGAGACAGTCTACGAGACACTGCGCAAAGCCTGGTTGGATGCACGCAAACGTCATGGATTGCAGTTTCGCGAATATATGTAATCCATGCCTTAGCCTGTAAAACGGTTTAGGATAATTGCTGTTATGAGTTGAAGCAGTGGATGGCAGTAGAATCCACTGCACTCCAGCGCCTGGTTCGAAATCCTTGATCACCGCGCGTGAGGACATATGCTCATTACGCCTGCCCGGCATAGAAATGGCAGGCTTGTTGTTGCTTGATTCAGATGAGTTTATAATATTACGACAACTTAATAATCAATGGAGGATGTCACCATGCAGGATATTCAATCAATCGGTTTTGTACAGGCGTTGATGGATTTCTCATTCACGCAATTTGTCAGCGAATCTTTAGTTAAAATCCTTTACTACCTCGGTATCGTTTTGTTTGCGATTTTTGGCATCGTGGCTGTGGTGGTGGGCTTCATGAATGGTGTCTCGTACGGGATCGGGGCATTGATTATGGCGCCGGTGTTGTTCGTGGCCTTTGTTGTAGCCCTCAGAGTATTCTTGGAATTTGTCATTGTAGTATTTCGAATCGCGGATTTCACACGTCAAATAGCAGAGAACACAGCATCTCAAGACAGCGACTAATATATCAATGATAAGTTGAAAGTTAGATTAAGAACGCTGCAAGGTCTCTTTCAATAGTGGATTCCATGTATAATAGATATAGCAAATAATCCAAGTCACTGATCTCCAATCGCCGGTTGGTATGCCCCGTCAGGATATGCCCACCAGATGGTTGGTAGGTCAGTTCTAGAGAGATGATCAGGAGGTTATCCATGTCACAAAAAGGTTTTCCACTACTAAGTTTTCTAGCTGGGGCGGCAGTGGGTGCGGTTGTCGCATTGCTTTATGCACCAGCCTCAGGTCAGGAGCTGCGCGCTCAAATCCGTGAAGAAGCTGATGTCCGCTGGAAGATGGCTACAGATGAATTTGATAAGGCCGTAAATTCTATGCAGCAGGCGCTTGATGAAACCCGGAAAGAAATGCTGGCGTACATCGAAAACATTATAGCCAATGAAGAAGCGCAAGAAGAGACGCTGGAAGAACTGGTTGAAGAAGAGGGAACCGCCTAACCACCCGCGATGAAAATGGGCAGATGTTAAAAGACAGGACGACTATTTGTTCGCCCTGTCTTTTTTGTTTTCTCCAGGAGATTGCGGTAACAACATCTGATCAATCAGGTTTAACAGCGAATAATCTAGACGGTCGTGATAAAATTTGGCGTAGCTTTAGAACACAAGTAGTATTTGCTTCTGTGGAAAGCAGATACTTCCCAAATTGCAGATTTTCTAGTGGAACCTTTCCCTCTTGGTAGTAATGCATGGAATGCAATAATCCGAACAGTCATAAAATAACTGATCCGTTTAAAGGAGAGCAATGGTGAGCGATAATACCAATCAAGCGCCAAAACATATCGGCTTGCAGGTTGACGGAGTAGAATACACGGTTGTCCCCGGCCGAACTACAGATATTTCGGTAGTTATCATAAACCTTGGAGCAGAGACAGATTATTTCGAAGTCTCGGTGCGCGGAATCCCATCCACCTGGGTTGCTATCTCTGAACAGGTCAGCCAACTCGCACCTCAAGAGCAGCGGACTGTGCATGTAAGCATCCAGACTGAAGCCGCGCCGCAGGTTAAAGCCGGGCAGTACGATGTTAAACTGCGTGCTAGCAGCCAAGGAGATCCAAAGCAGTACAGCGAGGTTGATCTGACCTTAAAGGTGGCCGCTTTAGAGATCCAAGGCCGGGTTGGCGTCTTGATGGAAACTACGCAGTTCACTGTGGCTCCTGGCAGCAGCACCACGGTGCCCATCGTGGTCACCAACCGGGGTTTGGAGTTAGACAGCTTCCGGTTGGCGGTGGAGGGGATCCCGATTAGTTGGGTGTCAAGCTCTTCCCCGCAGACTAAGCTGGACCCAGGCGAAGAAAGAGAGACCACGCTGATAATTCGACCCCCGCGTGACTCCCAAACCAAAGCCGGCCGGCACCCTTTCAAATTACGTATCGTTAGCCAGGAGATCCCTGACCAGGTAGTTGCTATTGACTGCATCTTAACTGTGGCGGCATTCACCGGCTTCAGTGCAGAGATTGATCCTTTGCGAGTAGACGCACAGGATCCGGCGCGGGTCATCGTTTCCAATCAGGGCAACATCCAAGAGACTTATACGGTTACGTGGCAGAGCAACGATAATGAGCTTGTCTTTGAACCAGAAGCAGTCCAAAAACTGCGCGTTGCGCCAGGCGAAGTAGGTGCGGTGGAATTTTCAGCCCAGCCGGCTGCGCGGCAGTGGTTAGGCGGTGAAGCCATCCAAAATTATGTTGCCCGGGTAGAAACGACAGAAAAGGATACCAAGCTTCTGAACGGGGAGGTTGTCAGCCGCGCTCTCATTCCGATTTGGGTGCTGCCGGTAGTGCTTGTGCTGTGCATCATGCTGCTGTGCGGGGGGATTTGGTTGGTAAACAGTTATAACAACCGCCAGTCCGATGCGGCCAGTGCTACCCAAACAGCCGCCTACGATACCATTATGGTTGCTGCTGCTACCCAAACCGCTGCTTTCAACATGACCCAAGCAGCTGCCATCGGCCAAGAAGACACTGACGGGGACGGGTTGACGAACCAGCAGGAGGTCGAAATTGGGACCGATCCGCTGAATCCTGATACCGACGCAGATGAATTAGGGGATGGAGAAGAGCATCTCCGTCAGGGCACAGACCCGTTAAACCAAGATACCGATGGCGATACGCTATCTGATGGCGAGGAGGTCTTGCGCTTACAGACTGACCCGCTTAACCCAGATACCGATCAGGACGGTTTGAACGATGGGGATGAAGTACGCCGGGGAACTGACCCTCACCACCCAGACACTGACCGAGACGAGCTGACCGATGGGGATGAAGTCCAGCGCGGCACTGACCCACTCAAACCGGACAGCGATGACGATAAACTAAACGATGGAGAAGAGGTGCGTATCGGCACCAATCCGCTTAACCCTGACACGGACAGCGACAGGCTCATCGATGGAGACGAATCGCCCCCGTGCCCAGACCCCCTGAACCCTGACACGGATGGTGATGGCATCATCGATGGCCAAGATCTTGATCCCTGCGATCCCAATAATCCTTCTCTAACGGCAACCGCCGGAGCGGGACTGCCAACCAGCACGAGCGTGCTTCCTACCACAGCGGCTACTGCTACCTCTACGATAGAGCCCACCGAAGCGCCGCCAACACTTGCTGGCGTGATCGCATTGGAGTTTAATCGGGATGGCAACGCGGAAGTATACTCGATCAATGCCGTGAATGGATCAATTGCACGTTTGACATTGGCTCCGGGGGTGGATACCCAACCGGCTTGGTCACCGAATGGTAATCAAATTGCGTTCACTACTAACCGCGATGGAAATAATGAAATTTATATTATGAACTCAGACGGCACTGGTCAGATCAACCTGACAAACGACGGTGCCAACGACCAATATCCAACATGGTCGCCAGATGGGCAATGGATTGCGTTCACTACCAACCGCGATGGGAACAACGAAGTTTATGTGATGCGCAGCGATGGCGGTGATCTGCAGAACATCACCAACGATCCCGCCAATGATGCACAGCCTAGTTGGTTCAGTGTCAGCCGGTTTTTGACTAACGATGAGTGGATTGCATTCACGTCTGACCGGGATGGGAATCAAGAGATTTATACCATGCGCAGCGATGGCTCTGAACAAATCAATATCAGTCTAAATCCCAGCGGGGACAACATGCCTCATGGCAATAGTGAAGGTAGGATCGTTTTCACATCCAACCGGGATGGAAATTTAGAGGTATACGTGATCAACTTAGACGGAACCGGGGTTGCGAATCTCTCAAACAACAGTACGGATGACCTTGAACCAAATTGGTCGCCGGATGGTGATTGGGTAGCTTTTTCAACCAATCGTTCTGGTAATTGGGATATCTTTGTGATGCAATCCAATGGAGCCAATCCGTATAATTTCAGCAATAACCCAGCCCAGGATCGGTTCCCAGCTTGGAAGTAGATCATTGTGGTTGTATCGTGTTATGTTGACATAGAACGGGTGTGAAATCGATAAATTGAAAAGGGAGTGGGTTTGGAAATCTCCGTGATAACCGACCAAATCTATATCGCCGCGCATCCAAAATCTGCGGATGTCAATAGTGTCAAAGCCCTCAATGTACGTCTGGTAATCAATATGATCTTCCACCGACCAGCGCGCGAGTTCTCCCAGCCGCCCTTTCAATTGCTTACTCTACGAACATTCGATTCGCCCTGGCTGCCGATTCCGGTAAACAAGTTAAACAGAGGAGTTGAGAAAGCCTTACCGGTGATTGCAAATGGAGACGGCGTATTGATTTACTGTCGAGAGGGCCGCCATCGCAGTGTGGCGATGACGGCCGCGATCCTGATTGGGTTAGGGAGCTCGGTAGATGAAGCCATGCAGCTGATCGCAGAAAGGCGCGCAGTTGCCGATCCTTATTCGCCGCATATCCAGAGCCAGATCCGCAAATTTGAGCAGCACTGGAATGCAGAAAATCATTAATAGGTATACCTGCACAAAACAGTCAAGCTGGGTATTGTCTTCTAACCAACCCATGTTGATGGATCGTGAGGATGATCCTGTAGAAGTGATGGCGGCTTTAAATGCGGACGTAACAGAATTAGTTGGTGATGGTGGTCATCCCTTGGCTTTACTGCCCACCTTGGCAGGACGTTATTTCTTGGTCTGGAATGAAGATGAAGGTCAGGGTTATGACGCTGCTTTTTCGTACGTTTTCACCAATGATGGGGACTTCCGATTGCTGCTGAACAGTTTGATCAAAGAAACTTTTGGTGATTATCGCCTGCTCATCGGCATCTACCAACCAGGTGTCTTAAGTGGACAAGCGATTACTACCGGCGATACACTGGCATTCTATGATGTTGAAGCCTCCCAATCTGGAAAGACTGCCCAAGAAATCGCCGGAACACTCGATGCTAAAAATCCAGCGGTAGACTACCGGTTACGTGAAGTCTACACTTGGGACACCTTGTACGTGAATGTTGCCACCGGTATTAATCCTCAGGGATTATGGTGGCAAAGCAGTTAGGACCGGTAATTACTCAGCACAGGCGGACAACGCTTGTCTGAGCTATACGTTTGAGAACCGAGCAGCTAATTATATTCTCGAAATTAGCGCAGGATGCTGCGATGAAGATTTGGCACTTCTTTATCAGAGTAGTGTGATCATTTCTTATGTAACAGAACAGGAGAGTGAAAAATGTTTACAAGCATACGTTTTTTGCGGGGCCTGATTGGTGTATGTCTGCTGGCAATAATTGCATTTGGATCTGCCCAGCCCGTTTACGCCCAGGACTTCCGGCCTCCCAGCAGTATCCCTGCTGGGCAGGTGGTGGCGGGGGATGTCTTCCTTATCGGAAGCAATGTCAGTGTTGACGGCGACGTCACCGGGGATTTGTTCGCTATTGGTCAAAGTATTGAGATCAACGGCGAGGTCATGGGCAGCGTATACACCCTAGGCAACCAGATCAGTATCGGCAGTGCGGTTGGTGGCAGCGCCTATGCGCTTGGCCGTGGGCTTGAATTCGGCCGCGACTCGTCTATTGGTCGAAATATATACACGCTGGCTGTAAACCTACTCACCGATTCGGGAGCCATGGTGCAGGATGATCTGGTCGCAGTAGGCCTGCAAGCCCAGCTCGCGGGAGATATCGGTCGTCATTTGCGCACCGCGATCATCTTCCTGAATGTGAACGGCACGATCGGCGCCAGTGAAGATGCTACTGCTCCATCAGAGGTTGGGTATTCGAATTTATTTCCCCCTGCTTTTCGTTTCGCGGTTGGAAAACTTAGAGATTCTGCAGTGCTGCAATCTACGTCCCCAATCGAAAGCTTGAGAGTACGCAGCATGCTGCAGGATCACCAGGATAGCTCTCGATCTGGAGGATACCCTGCGGCCAATCTTCGCCCAACCAGTCAGCAGGTTGAAATAGACGAACCAGCCCCAGAGTTGGCGCGCGAATTCATTACACTGCTTGTATTTGCGCTTTTCGCCGTCTGGCTATTCCCGGTTAAGCTGAATCATTGGGCAGTGAAAGTCACCAAATCCCCGTTGCTTTCTGCCGGGCGCGGTTTTATGATGTTCTCGTTGGTGCTTGTTGCTACCATCGTACTGGCGGTGTTGATTGCTGCACTTGGTTTACTGCTTTTTGACTTGTCCATGTGGGTTTTGGGGATCATTACCTTCACACTGGGGTACTCAGCCTTAGCACTGGCATTGATTTTATTCTTTTTCATCATCCCTTACTTGAGCAAGTTGATAATTGCATACATGATCGGGATGCTGTTGTTGCGCTGGCTTGCACCCCAATCGGCCGAGCATCGAGTCTGGCCGTTGTTGTTTGGTTTAGTGATCTTGTTGCTACTCAATTTCGTACCTGGTCTTGGATGGGTGGTTGGCTTCCTGGCAGCCCTATTAGGTTTGGGTGCTATATGGTTGGTCATTGATGATGTCCGAGCAATTGCCAAGGACGCAACGGCTTGAGACGATAGCTGTTTGCTAAATCTGCCGTGATATATTGCGCGACCATCAACCGTAATTGGTGTTATATACACGCGAGGACGCTACTATTTGATCTTGCTATTTAACCTCGCCTTGGTATAATTAATCTGCTATTAATAAATTGGCAGAATCAATCTATCAGTCAAATCAGAGGAGAACGAATATGACAGAAGCAACCGCAACACAAGCAACACCAAAGCCGGCAGTTAGCCCCATTCCCTGGTGGTTGGTGCTATTGGAAGGCATCGCCGCGATCATCATTGGTTTCTTACTGCTAACCACACCAGTCAAGACTACCTTTGTGTTCATCCAGGTGCTGGGCATCTACTGGTTCGTCAGCGGTATTTTCGGTATCGTGAGTATCTTCATCGATAGTTCCCAATGGGGCTGGAAACTATTTGCTGGCATCCTGGGTATCATCGCTGGAGTATTGATTATCCAGCACCCCCTGTGGAGCACAGCGCTTGTCCCTGCAACCGTTGTGATCATCCTGGGGCTCCAGGGTATAATCATTGGTATCGTCAAGCTGATCCAGGCTTTCCAGGGTGCCGGTTGGGGCGCCGGCCTTTTGGGTGTTCTGAGCATCCTGCTGGGTATCTTCCTGCTGGCGAACGCCTTTTTGGCCTCCTTGGCCCTTCCGTGGGTGTTTGGTGTCTTCGCCATCGTCGGTGGGATATTTGCACTCGTTGCTGCTTTCCAGATCAAAGCCGCCGGATAGTCTCTGTTTCACAAGAACCTGATACGAAAAGATTTTCGGCTCAGCCCTGCAGCTATGGGTTGAGCCGTCTTTTTTGCTATCGTGTGGATTATAATTTTCTTGATGAGATGGTATAAATCAGGCATAGAAAAGTACGGCAAAGTGTCAACAGCTAGGATCGATCAGCGTAGCGCATGAGACAAGAGAGGTTTTCCATGAGCACTGAATGGGGAACAACTACCAAGTATATCGTCGGGGTAGCACTGGCCATATTTGGGATATTTGTACTCTATATCAGCCGATCGGTTTTAGCCCTACTAGTCATATCGGCTTTGATCGCGTTTCTAATCAGACCGCTGATCAGATTTTTATCTACGCGTTTGCGTTTTCCCCGTAACCTGGCAGTTATCGTCAGCTATTTATTAGCGGTGGTAATCCTGCTGCTTGCCCCACTCATCCTAATCCCCTCGATCCTTTCAGCAGTCCGTTATTTTGCCGAGTTGGATTACCAGATCTTGGTAAATGATATCTTCCAATGGACCGAGAACAGCCTCCTAGCGCTCAAGGACAGCGGCTTTCAGGTACTTGGTTTTGCAGTTTACCTCGATAGTGCAATCGACCCAATTTTAGCGATTCTACAAAATACTTCCACCGATGTGAATCCTACTTTGCCTTCATTTCAAGTGATTATCGACTCGATTGGATCGGCTTTTTCAGTTAGTTTTGGAGTCGCTGTTGGCCTGGTGGGGTCTGTCACTTCGGGTTTCTTGGCTTTTATTTACCTGATCTTTTCGGGCATCTACCTCAGCTTATCAGGTGATAAATTGCAGGATGGGTTGTTAAGTATTTTCCCCGCACAATACCAAGATGAGATTGAGACCTTATTAGGACGTATAAAAACCACGTGGGATGCATTCTTCCGCGGGCAGATCACGCTGATGTTTATCATTGGCTTATTAGTCTGGTTGGGAGCGACTATTCTGGGGTTACCGGGAGCCTTTCCGTTAGCGGTGATCTCTGGTCTTTTAGAGATTATCCCCAACTTGGGGCCGTTTTTGGCCACAATCCCAGCTGTGGTCGTTGCACTGCTGCAAGGATCAACTTGGCTGCCTGTAAACAATTTTATCTTTGCGCTTATCGTAATCGCATTTTATATCCTCATCCAACAGTTTGAAAATACTCTCATCGTGCCGCGAAGTCTTAGGCGGTGCGGTTGAGCTGCACCCGCTGATTATTATGACCGGTGTTCTGGTTGGGGCTTCCGTATGGGGGATTCTCGGCGCGTTATTGGCTGCTCCGGTGATCGCTTCTGCCCGGTTGATATTACTATATCTGCACCGTAAAACGGTGGGCGTCGAGCCATATCCCCCTTTGGAGCCCACCACTTCACCTCCTCCACTCCCAAGACCGGATTGGGTGAAAAGTATTGCTGGAAGAGTAAATCATATTCTTCGCCGGCAGACACAATCATTGGACAGCCCTGATGAGCATCCAGACGACAGAGACAAAGATTCCCATCCTATTAAATAGCTACCCCGGCAGAGATTTAGTGAAAAAAGCGCACTCATGTGCGCTTCTGTTTTGCTAGTAGTAGATTGTGGGCATCTTCCTAGGCAGGTGGGTAGCTACATCGCTCCCCGCAGCGGAGGATTTGGTATGCTTGGGAATGTTGCCGAGACGCCTGGATAAATGCGTCTGGCGAGGCAGTATTGAATTCGAACATATCATAGTGGCACGGAATCACTACTCGCATCCCAGTATCATGAGCCAATTTCACAGCTTCTGCCCCATTTAGGTTGCCTGCCACACCACGGCTAGGGTCGCTCCCGTTGATCGGCAACATGCCGATATCTATCTCCCAGCACCGCAGAAGGTCCGCCATGCCAGGGTAGCGCACCGTATCCCCTGGATGGTATAGTGTAAAGGGACCCGCCTGTACTATATAGCCAAGGTACTTGTGCCGGCCTTGAGGGTCAGTTTCTAGGGATTCGTGGGCGGAGGGGATCGCATTGATTACGAGATTGCAAGTCTTCAGTGTTTGCTGGTAGTCGATCGTCGTAATTCGGTTGGCAGCAATCCCCAACTTTTGTGCAGCAGAACCCCGGTTGGCCGCGGGCACGACAATCTGCATTGCGGGATTTGCCTGCAGCAGCGGGTGGATTGTCTCCGGGTCTAGGTGATCGGTGTGGTTATGACTAGAAGTAAGTATGTCAACGAAATTGAGCTGCCCAGGGGAAATTACACGCTCGGTCATCCTTACGTGAGGTGTGTCAGTATTGGCGTACTTCTTGGTTAGTGAATCAGAGAGGTAAGGATCGAATAACAAGTATGTGCCCTGCCACTGCAACAGGAATCCGCTTTGGCCAAGCCACCAAAGGTGTACTTGCCGGTCTTTGTTCCTCACCAGCTCGATATCAGCCAGGAACGCCTCGTTCGCTAGAAAGGGCTTGATCATCGCTCTATTTTTCTCCTTCAGGTCATCCACAAATCAAGGCACACCGTCAGTTAGCTACCCGAGCCACAACACGATTCGGTTGCAGAAGCAATTAGCCAAGGTGCTCGAGCACCTTTTGGACGATTTTTCCACTGGACTTCTCTTTAAGTCAAACTTTGTGCGCCCACCGCATCTTCTCTTCTTTTATCAGGTAATGCTCGTCATCATACTCGCTTGTTTAGAGCCCGCTATCTGTTTCTGCAGAGCCGCACCAATCATCCAATAGCACTGGCTCCCAAGACTTGCTTTCAATCGACCGGTAAGCCGCATCCATGATGGCGTTAATAACGTACCCGTCATAGAAAGTCCCCATGGGCTGGCGACCTTCATCAAGTGCATCCAACATATCCAAGAACATATCGGTGTACCCCAGGGCGCCCACTTCATCGCTAACTGGAAACAGCCATCCGGTCTCCCCTTCAGCTTTCTCAGCTACATAGCCACCTTCACCGATAGAGGTAAACATTTCAAACCCAGTGCGCAGCTAATGGTTAAGCTAGATCGTACCTTCCGTGCCGGAAACCTCATCGCGCAAATCCATCCCCCCACCGGAATGTCTATGCGGTTTCAAACTGGGCCATGGCACCGTTGGCGTAGCGTACAAGGCCGACAGCAATGTCTTCTGCTTCGATGGGATGGACCTGGGTATCTGCCCAGCAAACGACCTCCACCGGGCGAATATCCCTACCTATAAAATTGCGACCGATCTCGATGCGGTGGCAGCCCATATCAATAATCGAGCCACCCCCCGAGATCTCCTTGTTCCAAAACCAATCGCTGTGGGGGCTAGGGTGTGTTTCTCGCGAGCGCACCCACAGCACCTTCCCTAAGGCGCCATTGCGAACAGAATTCAGCGCCTTGAGTGTTTTCGGTGTGTACACCAAATCTTCAAGGTATCCATGGAACACCCCCGCACTCTCCACCGCTTCCAGGATGCGTTTGGCCTCCGCTCCTGTACGAGCTAATGGCTTTGTGCATAAGATCGCTTTCCCAGCCTGGGCAGCTAGCAAAGCTGCTTCTGCATGTTGGTCGTTCGGGAGCCCGATCACAACCACATCGGTTTCGGGATCGCGGATCGCTTCTTCAAGGTTTGTGGTCGATTTTGGGATATCCCATTCCTGAGCAAACTGCTCCGCCCGATCTGCGCTGCGTGAGTAAACGACATGTACCCGGTCTTGACCTCTTTTTGCATGCAGCGTCATGGTGTAGAACATACCGATCAATCCGGTTCCCAACATCGTGATTTTGTGCACGGCACTCTCCTCAGAAATTTGGTTGTTTGTCAACCGTCTTTGTGTTCATTATGTCGTGGGTATCAATTGAATCGGTGCAGTTGATGGCAGGGGAATCCACGCACAATTATAGGTGACATCTTGACTCGAACCGCAAGCTACTTGAAACCATCAGATATGGTAAATATGTGACCTGAATCTGAATTGGTTTTCCGCGGATCAGGTATTTGGCATAATCGACGCCGCTTGTGGGAGCGCAATGACGGAGACGTCGTCGCCAAGCTTAGCAAATGCGGCTGTCAACGCTGCCTGGGGAGAGTCAAATCTGGTAACACGTAGGTTACAAATCGTTTCATCGGGCAAAGCAGTGATCATATAAACCGCCGCGCGCTTTTGAATATTGACCAATGCAACAGCTTTGTGGGCACCTTGGACAAACCCGTGTTGGCTCCTCTCCAGAATGTCATCCGGCGAGGTCGCTTCTCGCATCCATTGTTCAAAGACCTGGTTGCCATATCCCTCGGAGCACTCAGCCACCCAGATAATCACTCCGCCTTGACGGACAAAGAAGGCGGCGCTGTCCAAACCTTTTTGGGCTTGAAGGATATTGATATCTTTTGGGAAACCACCTGATGACGCCAGCACAATATCCGCCTGTCGGGGGATCTTAACCGTGCATCTTTCCGCAACCAGCTGGCAGCCATATCTGTGCGCCTTAGTGACATCTCCTGCGACAGCTCCGACAATCTGCTGGTTTCCGTCGACGAGGACATTGAAAATGAAATCCACTCCGATCATTTCCGTTGCTTCCTCGAGATCTACCCGCAGTGGATTATCTTCTAATCTCCCTCCAGCTGCTTCGGGGAGCATGATCATGCTGTGATTTGCAGCGATCGCGGCACACGATGCACACCCGGGGAACAGCGCTTTCGCCCCACCTGAATATCCGGCAAAATAATGGAACTCTAAATTCCCAAGGCAGATGCGCAGCTGGGCTTCGATTACTGGACGGTAGATTTCGACAGGTGTCCCGGCAGAAGTGGTGCCCACATGGACAGTATCCTCAATATCATGGTTTAGTACGCGGAAGCGCTGAACAATCTCGGAACCTAGCGCCGTCTGAATTTCGGCCAGGGTCATTTTTCGGTGTAAGCCGAGAGCCAAAACGATAATGATGTCCTGATCTTTTACCCCAGCCAACTCCAGTTCAGCCAGGATATGAGGGAGCAACTTTTTGGAAGGACAAGGCCGCGATAGGTCGCTGGTGATGATCGCGACCCGTCCCCCGGTTCGGGCTAATTCTCGCAGCGGCGGCGAGCCGATCGGATGGGTAAGTGCATTCTGCAGCAAGGTGTGCTCGTCTTTTACTTCTGCTGCAGCTTGGGGTTCGAAAACCCCTAAAAAATTATGCTCCGGGATATCAACCCCAAAATAAGTACTGCCGTAGGCCAGTTTTACTCTTTGCATATCGCTAAATACGATCCGGGCTCTTTAGATTTGCCCACCAGATATTGCGGGCATTAAATTAACACGATCACCTGCTGTGAGAGCTAGGCTAGGTTCGGCGACTCTGCCATTGACCACTAGCAACAGCGAATCCAAGCTGTAGTTGATTTCCAGTTCAGTTATCAGATCCTGCAGTGTGCTTCCCAGCGGCAGGTCCACTTCAACGCGGTCGATCAATCCTTCCGGGGTTTGCTTTTGTAATGTGGTATGTAGCTGGACAGATATCTGCAAAGCAATTCTCTCACAACGATAATAAAGCTTGATGATGCAGGAATATTTTCATATGTGCACAAGCATTTGGGCTCGCTCCGGTCTGATTGTTTCGGATTCGAACGATCTATCTGGGCAACAATGCCAGCTGCTAATCAAATAACGCATCGAGTTCTGCATCCGGTACGTCAAATACCGCGTTAAGGGGGGGCAGCGGTTCGCGGGTCATCCACTCAGGAATTCGATCATCCCTGTTTGTGAATCCCGCCCTACTGTTGAACTCGCGTTCAATCTGGATCGTTTCTTGGCCTAGAGCCCCGAGAATGTCATCGTCTACATCCCAACCATATCGTGCGTTCAGCAGCTTGGCAATACTGCCTGGGGCTGCAGCAAAACCAAATCCTGCAAAGACACAAGCCCCTAGGCAGTCATAGCCAGCCATATTGTATTGGGCGTTTCTGGAAAGATCCACTTGACCATTTGGATTGAGATGATCAACTTTAGCCCGAATCGTCAGCCCGCAAGTGTGGTCTGCTCCTTGGGGGGAAGTGGCATAGGTTACCCCAGTGCCTTTGATGGTGCGTGGGTCATAGGCGGACATCGCCTGGCCTTTAACGGACGGAACGCGCTCTACTCCGTATGATCTTCCGGTTGTTGAGGCGCCATTACCCAGGATCTTGCCGAGATCAGTTCCCCGCCGGATTTCTTTGATCATATCTAAAGTACTCTCGCCATCCCCAAATTTTAGCAATCCTGCTTCAACTGCGACACCGAGGGCTGCACCGATTTCAATTGTATCTAACCCGATATCATTTACCTCATAATTCAACGCGGCAATGGTATCCAAGTCAGCAATGCCCAAGTTAGAACCTAATAAACCGATTGTTTCATATTCCAATGGGGACACGATACTTTTTCCGTCTGCCCCGCTGTAGACATTTGAACAGCGTATAGTACAACCTGCCATGCAAGCGTGGGAGGTTTCACTTTCTCCAGCACGTTCAAGCAGGACTTTGCGCATATATTCGCCTGAAATCCGATCTGCGCCTTCGAATTGACCCTCAGAAAAACTCCTAGTCGGGATAGCGCCAAAACTATCACACATTTTAACCATTGCTGCAGTTCCGTAATCCTGGTAGATGGCTGTTTGTGGATGGGTGATTAAAGATTGGGTATACTCTTTTTGCGCTAGTTTAAAAGCTGCTGTATCGTGAATTGGTGGTTTCTGCCCGTTGTGATTATCAATAATGATTGCTTTCAAATGCTTTGATCCCATCACTGCGCCAATCCCACCACGAGCTGCTATACGGGACGGTACCCGGTCCTTATCTAGATTTTGGATGCCAGCTGCAGCAAACTGCATTTCACCACCGGGACCAATTAACGCAATGCCGACATCTTTTCCATAACGCTCCAATAAAATCTCAGCAGTCTGATAGACACCATGCCCAGTAAGATCATCTGCCGGCTCGAATCGCGCGCCATTGACACTCAGGTGCAATATCCACCAACGCGGTTCAGTTGGTTGATCCTCGATGATTAGGGTCTTGATCCCCAGATGAGTGAGCTTTAGACCTGTGCTGCCACCAGCGTTGCTTTCCTTAACCCCACCGGTTAGTGGGCTTTTCGCACCGATCGATATCCGGTCCGTGCTGGAAAGCATGTGCCCGACGAGCAGGCCAGGCGCAAAAACAAGTTTGTTTTCCCGGGCTAGCGGATTACATCGCGGGTCAACCTCGTCGACCAAAATCCGCGCTAATAAGCCGCGCCCACCAAGACGCTCCCAGGTAGCAGGGATCGGTTCTTTGGACAAGGTCTGTGTGCGCATATTAACCCGCCACACTGCAAAGGGGGTTTGGTGTATCTTGGTTTTATCTGGGTTTGACATGCGGCTCTCCTGAATAAGGTATCTGCGGCTCACCCGAGCGTGGTGAATACTGGCTTCACGCAGATAAGTAATTTACACTTGTGGGGTTGAACTGATTATAAAATGAGATTGCCGGTTGATTATGAGCGCTTATAGGTGGGCAATTCAGCATGCTTCTGAATTTTTTAGCTGATAACGCAAACCAATAGGTTGAGTGTGTGCGATGAGGGGCCACTGGCGCCATTATCCTTTATAATATTCTAGATTTAGATATATTGCATTGTATATAAAGCTAACTCGAAGAACCATCAACAAATCGCTGCGCGATACGGCGTGGTAGATATCAACGAATGCGTTAGGTTGAGAAGTGTTCCATTGATGTGCAGGCCCCAATTATACCCAAAGTAAATCTACTTACTTGCGAACGTGCAAATGATCTCATTGCAAGTTAGGGCAATAATCTATCGCGAACCGAGATAGTTTTATCAAATTTATTAGTATATCCATTTCCCATTTGAAGGAGATACAAGTGACAACCAATCTAGACAGCAAAACCATCACATACCATCAGCTTGCTAAGACGATCGATCACTCATTATTGAGGCCTGAGCTTACAGAAGCAGATGTTATCGCCGGGTGCGAACTGGCGGCCCAATACGATGTCGCGTCTGTTTGTGTAAAACCTTACCATGTAAAATTAGCTCAGCAGGTGCTAGCAGGGACTGATGTCGCTGTTGGCACAGTAGTTGGTTTCCCACATGGTGGCAATTCTACGGAGACCAAGGTATCTGAAGCCCAGCAAGCGATTGCTGAAGGTGCCACCGAGCTTGATATGGTGCTCAATATCGGGGAACTGCGTTCTGGACACGCCGAGTACGTCAAGAAAGATATAGATGCAGTGGTAGAGGCAGCCCAGGGAAAAGCAATAGTTAAAGTCATCCTGGAGAATGCCTATCTCACGGATAAGGAGAAAGTGCTAGCATGCCAGCTGTGTGAACAAGCCGGAGTTGATTTTGTGAAGACATCAACTGGTTTTGCGCCGGGTGGGGCAACCATCCCTGACCTAATTTTAATGCGCGCAACTGTTGGCCCAGAGGTGCAGGTGAAAGCCGCCGGGGGAGTACGTACCCTGGATGCCCTCCTGGAAGTGATCGATGTCGGGGTAACCCGGACCGGGGCGACAGCTACAGCAGTTATCTTGGATGAATTCGAGACAACGGAAAAACTTGACCTAAGGGAGGCTGCAATGACTCAAGCAAAAGATTTAAAAGTCGGTGTAGTAGGTGCTGGATTCATCGGACCAGCCCATATCGAAGCGTTACGACGCTTGGGAATCCAGGTGGTCGGGCTGAGTGAAGACACACCGGAACGAGCGCGGGAAAAAGCCGCCGAACTGCGGTTGGGAAAGGCTTACAACTCCTTTGAAGCTATGGTGGCTGACCCGTATTTGGATGTCATCCATATCACCTCCCCAAATCACCTGCATTACCCACATGCCAAGGCGAGTTTATTGGCTGGCAAACATGTGGTGTGCGAGAAGCCGCTGGCGATGAATTCCGCTGAATCAAGCGAATTGGTCAAGCTAGCAAAAGAACGCCAGCTGGTCAATGTGGTAAATTTCAACATCCGCTTCTACCCGTTAGCGCTCCAAGCCCGGTCGATTGTTCAGGAAAATAAACTGGGGGATGTATATATCGTCCAGGGTTCATATTTGCAGGACTGGCTGCTGCTGCCAACGGATTGGAACTGGCGGCTTGAAACCGGCCTCGGTGGTGACATGCGCGCGGTCGCGGATATCGGTTCACATTGGTTGGATTTGGTTACTTTTATCACGGATTTAGAGGTTGAGTCGGTCTTCGCAGATTTCAAGACCTTTCTGACGGTGCGCAAAAAACCAATTAAGGCCATTGACACTTTCGGCGGGAAGCTGCAAACCGCGGCAGAGTTTATTGAACAGCCAATTCACACGGAGGACTATGCCACCGTTTTGCTGCATTTCAGAGGCGGTGCACGGGGGACGTTTACCGTCTCGCAGGTCAGTGCTGGCCGCAAGAATAGGCTGTATTATGAGATAGATGGAGCCCAGTCTGCTATGGCATGGGATTCTGAGCGCCCGAACGAACTGTGGTTGGGGCATCGTGAGCGCCCGAATGAAATCCTGATGAAGGACCCTTCTCTATTGTCGGATTTCGCTCGCCAACATGCTTCCTACCCCGGTGGACACAATGAAGGTTTTCCAGACACCTTTAAACAGTTATATGCGGCTGTTTATAGCTATATTGAAGCAGGAGACTACTATGCTAAACCCGATTTTGCGACATTTGCAGATGGGCACCAAGAATTGGTCATCGGCGATGCGATCCTACGCAGTGCGAAAGAAGGTTGCTGGGTTGATGTCGTGTAAACAAACCACATAACATCATAAAAGAAAGAATATAAGGAGCATAAAATGAAACTGGGATTCATGACTGCGGCATTTCCTAACTTATCTTTTGAAGAAGTTGCTGCCTGGGCAGCAGGAAATGGCTTTGAAATGCTTGAGGTGGCCTGTTGGCCAGTAGGAAAAGCCGAGCGTCGCTATGCAGGTGTAACCCATATTGATGTTGATGAATTCAGCGCGGCAGATGCCAAAGAGATCCGCGCGGTGCTTGCGAATTATGGACTGGAGATCTCATCGCTGGGATATTACCCTAACCCACTGCATCCTGACCCAGAGCATCGTGTTATGGTGATCGACCACCTAAAGAAAGTTATCTTGGCGGCAGAAATACTAGAGGTGCCGATTGTGGGTACATTTATCGGCCGTGATAAAAACAAGAATGTGGAAGACAACCTGGAAAACTTCAAGGTTGTCTGGCCTCCCATTGTCAAGTTCGCCGCTAAACATAACGTCAAAATTGCCATTGAAAACTGCCCGATGATTTTCTCCAATGATGAGTGGCCAGGCGGTGACAACCTAGCGATTTCCCCGGCTATTTGGCGGAAGATGTTTGAGATCATCCCGGATGACAACTTTGGGTTAAACCTTGATCCATCACACCTGATCTGGCAGTTTATTGATTATGTACGGGTTGTATATGAGTTTGGGGAACGCATCTTCCATGTCCACGCTAAAGACCTACGTATCGACTATGAAGGGTTGTACCAGAACGGTGTTATGTCGGCAGGCATGGGCTGGCAAATTCCACGGCTGCCCGGTTTGGGCGATGTGGATTGGGGTAAGTTCATCAGTGCTTTGTACGGGGTTGGTTATGATTATGTGGTCAGTATTGAGCACGAAGACCGTGCTTTTGAAAAGACAGAGGAATTGGTCATACGCGGTTTCTTGATATCGCGTGATGTCTTGAAGCCATATATCAAATAGTCATGAACAAGTTTATTGGCGTTGATCTGGGCGGTACTTTGCTAAAGGCAGCTGTCGTCGATACCGGGGACGGGACTGTATCAGGATTAAAACGCATCGAGACACGGGCACGTGCCGGTCATGACGCAGTAATTGAGCGCATGGCAGAGCTGATATGCAGCGTGATCGAAGGAAGCAGTGTCCCTATATCCCAAATTGGTGGAATTGGCATCGGTGTGCCGGGTGTGCTTGACCTTGATAAAGGGGAAGTGGTCTTTCTGCCGAACCTGCCCGGCAATTGGCCAAATGTCCCTTTGCGCCATAAGATCGAGACAAGTATTGGATTGCCAGCCCACTTGATAAACGATGTGCGTTCAATGACTCTCGCGGAGTGGACTTTTGGTGCTGGCAGGGGAGTAGATTCAATCGCATGTTTTGCGATTGGCACCGGCATCGGGGGAGGGTTGGTCATCAACGGGCAGCTGCACCTAGGGAGTAATGGGACGGCAGGCGAGCTCGGCCACCAAATCATTGACATGAACGGGCCGAAATGCGGCTGCGGAAGCCGGGGGTGTTTGGAAGCATTTGCCTCTGGCCCAGCGATTGTCGCTATGGGCGTCAAAGCCGTTGTCCAAGGATTGACTACAAATATCGGCTCGCTGGCAGATTATGATCTCAACAAAATCACACCGAAATTGATCTACGATGCGGCAATGCAGGGCGATGCGATCGCCAACGACATCTTTAAACGAGCAGGATTTTATATCGGTATTGCAGCGACCAGTACCTTAGCCGCCGTCGGCCCTCGCAAAATCGTTATTGGCGGTGGTGTTGCCCAAGCTGGTGATTTGCTGCTTGAGCCTATCCGCCAGACGGTACTGGAGCGATTTTTTATCGTTCCCACTAAGGAGTTTGAGATCGTTCAAGCCGCGCTTGGCGCAGATGCTGGTTTGATCGGCGCTGCTTTATGGGCCTGTAACCTCTCCCCCTGAGTGCGGCGTGGCAGATCAACTGAGTAGACTACGACAACTTCACCTTGTGTTTTTCTTATAACCAGCGGTTCAATCCATGGAACGGATAAAAGCCGCTGGTTGCTTTTGAAAATCATAGTCGGTTATTGCACAGATTGATGCCAATGGATCATCTGATAGATTTGGCGTATACTTCCTGTGTTTGTTGATGACCAGATAGATCCCAGAAAGTTGTAGTTTTGCAGTCCGCGCAGCTGAGGGAATAAATTGAAAAATATATTGGATATCGGGGTGCGATAGGAACGCATATCCTGCGAGGCTATCTTAATGGATCACCGCACAAGAGTACTTTGCAGCATAGAACACCAAGAACCTGATCGTGTACCAACGGCTTTGTGGGGCAGCACCTACGGGCTAACTGATCCGGTTTATCACGCATTGTTGAAACATTTGGGATTAGGAGATGCTGTTGCGCCATTCAGGATACGGCGTGGTCATAGTGTTAACTATTACGACGATCGTATCCTAGAAGCGTTGGATATTGACGTTCGGCACGCTTGGTTGGGATTTACCGATATTGCCGGACCGCCATATGGAGGCGGAATAGATGCCTGGGGAATAGAGTGGGCTCAGGCGGGGCTATATCTTTCCCCTTCCAAGAGCCCTTTGACTGAGGCAACTATAGAAGACTTGGATGATTATCCTTGGCCAGATGTCGAGAGGTTGATCCGCAGAGAAGAACTAGGTGAACGTGCACGCTACTTGAGAGAGCGCACTGATTATGCGGTTATCGGGAGAGCTGTAGACTCATACGGTCCATTTGAGCGCGCCTCTCAACTGCGCGGCTACGAGAATTTTATGATGGACTTGGCGAAGGGGGAGGAATTTGCTGATGTTCTGATTGGGAAAGTAACCGATGTGCTCTGCCGGCTGAATGAGATATACATGGATACCGCTGGACCATATTTGGATCTATTCGAGCTGCCCGGGGATGATTACGCAGCGCAAAACCCCATCATTTCTCCCCGCATGTTTGATCGCTTTTTCGCACCAGCCTGGCAGCGGATGATTTCATTGGTGAAGGAAGCCTCCCCGAATTGTAAGGTCATGTTTCACTCTGACGGTCGCATGGAGCCGTTTCTAGAGCGATTGATTGGTCTAGAGGTGGATGTTTTCCATTGCCTTGAGCCATTACCAAATGTTGATATGCACATGATCAAACAGACATATGGCGACCGGTTGTGTTTCTTGGGGGCAATCGACATTAAAAAAGCCCTGCAGGGAGATGCTGCGCGGGTCACGGCAGAAGTCCAGGAGCGTATTCAAGCGCTCGCACCAGGTGGTGGGTATATCCTTGCTCCAGCCAATCACCTGCAGCCTGATGTCCCACCCGAAAATGTGGGTGCGCTGTATGAGGCGGCACGAAATTTGGGTAGATATTCTTGAAGGAACCCAATCAAGCAATGACTTCTAAGATTAGCAAGATGGCTACCGGTCAATACTCGGCGGTGATCTTTGATATGGATGGCTTGATGTTCGATACAGAACAAATCGCCCAGCATGTTTGGGAACAAGCCGCTAAACAATACGGCTACCAAACTCCAAATAATGCTTTCCTGGGAGTGATTGGTAAAGCGCGCCCGGATGTGGAGATTTATACCCAGCAGGTATTTGGAGATGAGTTCCCTTTCGACAACGTTTATCACCGCAAACGGCAGCTGATGCGTGAGCATCTAGCAAAGCACGGCGTGCCCCTCAAACCAGGCATTATGGAGTTGTTGGATTGGTTAGAAAAACAGGATATCGTGAAAGCTCTAGCCAGCTCGTCCCCTTGCGTGGTGATCCTTGACCACCTCAAACAGGCGGGGATTACCCCGGCACGTTTTAGCGAAATTATCGGCGGGGATGAAGTGAACCTGGGGAAACCAGCCCCTGACATTTTCCTTTTAGCTGCCGCAAAGCTGAGAGTCTCCCCTGATGAATGTATTGTTATTGAAGATTCGAACGCCGGAATTCACGCCGCGCACAAGGCTGGTATGTTGCCCCTAATGGTACCGGATCTGATCCCCCCAACAGAGGAGACAAAGCATTTGGCATACCGGATATTCTCCAATTTGCATGATGTCAGGACCTACCTAGCCGAATGGTAAACGACGAGCAGCCAGCATTTTATGGGATTCTTGTGCTGGCGGCAGTGGACTCGGCTCTGTAAATTTGGCACCATTGATCTCGTTATGGATAATTTAACAGCCTATACCAAGACATTACGAGAGGCGATTATCGCTGAGACCCTCGTCGCTATGGGGTTGTCAAAGACGAGGGTGGTCAAGGGGTTGGTCACCCCCTTGCTGTATCTTCCGGCAAACCGTTTTGCTCAGCTTATCGCCCAGTATGATCGCCAGGTTGGGGAGCAGGGTTTTCGGGCTACAACCCGCAATTTCCTGCAGGATTTCAGCTCAAATTATGGGACGCGGGGCACAGAGCATTTGCCAGCTGAAGGCCCACTGTTGATCGCTTCTAACCATCCAGGCACTCTTGATGGATTTGTGATTGCTGCGAGCTTACCGCGTGATGACCTAAAAATTGTCCTGAGCGGTGTTCCATTTACACGCTCTCTGCAAGCCACTCGCAACCACTTGATTTACACCACGCATGATACCCACCAGCGGATGACCGTTGTCAGGTCAATTATCCACCATTTGAGAGCGGGAGGGGCACTGCTAATTTTCCCAAGCGGCCGTTTAGACCCTGACCCGGCATTTCTAGCTGATGCAGAAAAAGCTCTCGAGCGCTGGCACGCTAGCTTGGCGGTTATCTTACGCAGGGTGCCGGAAACACAGATGGTACTTTCGGTTGCCAGCGGGATGCTGTCTGCAAAGTGGCTGCAGAATCCCTTGGTCAGGCTGTTGCGAAAAGGGTGGGAGCGTCAGAAACTGGCAGAATTTTTCCAAACGATGCAGCAATTAATGTTCCCGGGCAGTGTTACCTTGTATCCAAAAGTGACATTCGCTCCCCCTATTAGAGCGGATGAATTGATTTCCCAGAGCGAAGATTTGATGCCGGCAATACTTGAATCCTCAGCCCAGCTCCTTAAAGAGCATCAGATCTGGCTTGATCAAGCTGATGGGCAGGATATTGATTAGATCAATAAGCAGCGCTTATGCTTTGTCAAGGATGAAAGTTTCATTTGATCTCCGAGTTAAAACGCCGTGGCAAACCTATATCCAGCTGCGATCAGAGTATTACCAAAGACTTATATCAGATCCGGAAGTGCAACGACAAAATACATGGGACCATAATATCCCTCTCTTGGATGAAGCGCAGCGGAGCCGCTACAAGCTTGGATTAGCTAAGATGTCTCATTGCCAGCAGACACAACTGGTTCTAGGGATATTGGATCTGCAGGGGAGGTTTGATTTCAAGTCCCCCGTGATGATGTCATCCACGGTAAACCCGATCAGAAGATTTACCAGCTGGTGGTTGGAGAGTTAGCTGTATTACCGGGTGAGTGTCTGGTTGTTGAGGATTCGCGTCCAGGAGTGCAAGCGGTTGTAGCGGCTGGTATGCTGTGTGTTGCGGTCAGCACTCCCTTTACGAGGGAATGTTAGGATAGCAGTATTATTATCGAAGACAATTGGATTGTGGACAACCAAGCTGTTTTACCCGCCACCGTAAGCAAAGTTATGTTTTCTAATCACCCATCTTTCTAATGGATTGTTTACCATTCAACCCACCCCTTTGACCGAAAGCGAGGCTGGGTTGATATCATTATTTTGGGTAGCTTTCAAATAACCGTGCTAATATACGGCTGGTGGCATTTATCACATAGAATTTCTGCTTTTACCAAAACCGATTTCCGAATCCGGATAGCGTGAGCGGGAGAACAATTACAATGAGCGGTCACGCAGGGGTCTCCGGGAATATCTTGCATCAGGTCATCCACCAGGACCATTGCCTTAATTAAACCGCTGTACCGGTGTATCATCTTAGCGACCGGATCGATCTGACGCTGCCATCGCTGAATTGCTTCCGGCGCTAACACCCATTGACTGCGGTTTGCCTCTCCTGTGCGCACCGCAGTAAGCCCAAATGAACGCGCCGGCATTTTGTACCAGGGTGAGAAACGCCCGACAGATTCGGTCACCTCCATCAGCATCGCGGCAACGACCGCTTCAGCACTCTGCTGGGGGGCGGAAAGATTCGCGGACGCGAACAGCGTTTGTAGATCTGGCAGGCAGTTAGACACGTCATAGGCACTCGAAATCGCCTGCCAGGTGTTCTCCAGGGTGGCAAATAAAGCTTCAACCGGATCGAAGACTTGTTCAGAAACAGCCACTTTTTGACCTCCTCAATCGCAATCTAGTGGAGGATGGTCTTGATGTTTCTCCTGTCCCTTGGTAGAAGATAATGGGATCCGATCGCTTTCCATAAAAACAGGATCTACCAATACTTTCTGACCATCAAAGCAGATAGAAGAATTCACATTGTCTCCATTATTCCTTTGGCGTGTAGCAGCGTTCTTGGGTCGATAATGTTTTTGTGCAGGGCAGCTGCTTTTTCCGGCAGCCCCAATGCGATCGCTAGTAATTGGGTGAAATACATAACGGGCATAGGTTCATCGAGTCCCATCTGGATCTGACGGGCATCTAGGTTTGCATGACAAAGTGGGCAGGCGACAGTGATCACATCTGCACCACTTTGCTGGGCATGCTTGATAATCTCGCTGCTTAACTGCAGTACGATATCCGGCCGACTGAGCGAATGCGCAGCCCCACAGCAGGTCGTTTTGTAGGACCAATCCAGTACTTCTGCTCCTAGTGCGCGCATCAGCTCGTCCATGTCAGTCGGGTTCTCGGGATGCATTGCACCGGTAACCTCTGGGGGGCGGGTAAGCAGACAGCCATAGTAGCAAACTATTCGCAAACCAAACAGCGGTTTTATTACACGATCAGTAAGCTTTTCAGTACCGATATGTTCAAACAACATCTCCGCCAAGGTACTCACTTTCACCTGATCCTGATACTTGTAACCGAGTTCCTCATCCACCCAGGTTTTCTGCTCCTGATCGGTTCGGATTTCTAACAACGAAGCTTTGTGGCGGTTGAAGCAGGCGGCACAGGGCATAGTGACTTCTTTGAAACCGCTCTGTTCGATCAGCGCCAGGTTTTCCATAGGTAGGCGAAGGCCGATTTCCGGGTCTGCGCGGTGGGCTGCGCTGCTTCCGCAGCATACCCAACCCCGCGGCTCGATCAATTCCAGGTCCAGTGCTTCACAGATTGCTTTGGTTGAGGTATTAAATTCCGGCGCAGTTGAATGTAGCGAACAACCCGGGTAGTATGCAACAGCTTCGGCAGCGTTTGGTATTGGTTTTGCCTTACGTGGAGGTCGAGTAGGGCTGGGCAAGAACGCCACTTTCATCTTCTTCAACATTACGGTATAAAGATCAAGATCATCAAGCAAGGATTTTGGCTTGTGGAGTATCATCTCTGCCATTAACCCTGGCTCATATGCGCGACCCCAGAACCGTAATTCACGCAGGAAAGCATTATTGAAATTATTTACTTCAGGGACTTGCGGTTTATAGCCGCGAGCTAAGGCTTCACGTGTCAGGAACTCCATAATACCGGTAATATCAATCCCCTGCGGACAGCGCGTAGTGCACGTCTGGCAGGAAGCGCACAGCCAGGGAGTCTGCAATTCAAGAGCGATATCTTCCTGCCCTAACTGCAGTGCTCGCATAACCTGGTTTGGCTGCCAATCGAAAAATTCTGCGATCGGACAGCCGCTCGTGCATTTCACACACTGGTAACATAAATAGACGTTCTCACCAATGTCCTGAATAATGCGCTGGGCTAGATTTGAGCTGATGGTATGTGTTTCCATGTGTTTCGCTTGGGTATTTTCCATATGGGTGCTCCTATGCTACCGCAGCTGGCTGCTCAACTGTAGGGCGCGGATATAACCCTGCCCCCTCAACGATGGGTTTCACGGCTTCTTCCCACTCAATAGCCATGATGTGCACGCCAGAAACCCCTTCGATATTCTGTAATTGTCGGATGAGGTCGATACATATCTGGATGCCGGTTTCTTTCCAGGCCTTTGTGCGCGCTTGCTTATCTTCTTTGGTTAGATCATCTTTACTCTTGCTCGCCCACGGACTGCCGGCATCGGTCATTTGTGAGATGATCTCATCTGGAACCAGGATGCCTGGGACGTTGTTCTTCATGTAGCGTGCCATACCTGGGCTTTTCAACGGTCCAACTCCCGCCAGTATATAGGTTTGTTTGTGCAGATCCAGATCTCTAACCTTTTCCATATATCTCTCGAAAGCCGGGATGTCGTAGACAAGTTGGGTTTGGATGAAGTTCGCACCCGCTTTGACCTTCTTCGCCAGACGGTAGGGGCGAAAATCGATTGGATCTGCGAACGGGGCTGCCGCAGCGCCAACGAAAAAGCGCGGTTCAATCCCTTTAAATTTATCGCCGCATTGGAAGATGCACTCATCTCGCATTGCCGATACCATGCTAACCAACTGCACCGAATCGATATCGAACACGTTTTTAGCATCTGGATGATTGCCGAATGTTTGGTGATCCCCTGTCAGGCACAATAGGTTGCGCATACCCAGTGCATATGCTCCGAGCAAATCGCTTTGTATCGCCAGGCGGTTGCGATCTCGGCAGGTCATTTGGATAACGGGTTCTAAACCTTCCTGAACTACGATTGTCCCTGCTCCGATGCTGGACATGCGCACGATAGCAGTTTGGTTGTCGGTGATATTTACTGCATCGACATATCCACGTAGAAGAGCGGCTTTTTCCTTAATCACGTTTGTTTCAGCGCTTTGAGGTGGGCCAAGCTCACCAGTCACTGCAAATTGACCAGCGGACAGTATTTTCTCAAGGTTCGATCCCGACAGGTAGCCGTTATTTCTTGGGTTTTCTGTCATTGCTCACTCCTCCTCGGGCACTAATCGAAGATCTTCACGGATGATTTTACGCGGTCCACCATCGCGTGAAGTACGCCAATTTTTTGGAGGCTGTAACTCGAGAAGTAGATCCAGTCTATTGTTGCTGCTCAGACGGTCATAGATTAGCTGCCAAGCACAATCGGTGTCTGGATTTATCTCGCAGTGTCCAGCTTCTGACCCCCCACAGGGGCCATTCAGCAAGGATTTTGAGCAGCGGGCGATTGGACAAATACCACCAGTCAAGCCCAGCACACAATCACCACATGCCGCACATCTCTCAGCCCATACCCCCTGCTCTAAAGGTATGCCGAGAAAGGTAGTATTAAGCCCAGGCACTACCCATGTATCAGGGTAATGCTCTGCGATTGCTTGGACTCCGATACCGCAGCCCAGTGAAAGTAGGATATCGGCTTCTTTTACCTGGTCTGCGATTTGATCTAGATACTCCCATTCGCACTGGCGTTGAACCGTTACATCGCTGACGTTACGGCCATTGCCATCTAGTTTGGTTGCCATACGCAGCGATGCGGAGGTGATTGCGGCTTCGCGTGATCCACCCGCAAAGCAGACAGTGACACATGTCCCGCAGCCAACTACCAGCACATTATCGGCACCTCCAATTAAGGTTTTTAGTTCGTTGAGTGGTTTTTGTTCGGCAACTATCATTAAACTACCTCCTGGGCGATCGATAATTCTAGCTAACCAGTTTTATTAGTAATATCGGTCATCTTTTCATCAGCTCCAACGTCTTGCTTTTCTGCATTCTGGCTTGGTAGTACACCCTTAAGCGGGTTAGGTCCCATTTGGATAATTTCGTCAGTAAATTCCGTTGCAGAAATGGCAAATTGCCCTCCCATCGCAGACGATAGGTTGATCATCTGGACACGGCGGCCATCCAATCCGATTTCGTCCATAATCTTCCGTGCATATTTCACTCTCCGGCGGGCGTTGATATTACCTTCCAGGTAATGACAGTCACCCTCCAGTCAACCTGCGACCATGACACCATCCGCTCCATCTTCAAAGGCGCGTAAGACGTAGAGCACATCCAGTTTCCCAGAACAAGGTAATTCGATAACTTTGATGGCTGGTGGGTACTCGAGACGCATTGAGCCCGCCAGGTCTGCGGCGGCATAAGCACAATAATGGCAGCAAAAGGCGATAATTTCTGGATGGTACGGTTCCCCAGTCATAGCGGCTCCCGAAGTGAAGTTGTGATGCTTTCCAGGGGTACAAAGCTGATCTCCGACATACTTCTCCCAAACAAGGCATCCAACTTGGTGAGAGTTTGTCGATCGGTCGAGTGATTAAGTTGGATAGCTTGTGCCGGGCATTCTGAAGCGCAAGTACCACAGCCATGACAGATAGCTGCTTCAATATAGGCCGCTCCCAAGATGCCGCCCACACCGCTTTCCGTACTGATTATCCGGGGAACTTCATAAGGACAAATACGCACACAAGTTAAGCAGCCAACACATTTAAGCGGATCGACTTGCGCAACACGGGCATTGGTGAGGATAGTTTTTTGTGAGAGAATTCTAGCAGCACGAGATGCTGCCGCCTGCGCCTGGGCGATAGATTCATCCAGGAATTTCGGATAGTGAGCAACGCCTGCCATGAAGATGCCTTCAGCGGCGAAATCCACTGGGCGCAGCTTGACATGGGCCTCCAGGAAAAAGCCGTCCATATCGGTCGACAGTTTTAACAGGCTGGCTAGCTCCTTGGTGCCTGGAGCAGGGACTACTGGTGTGCTGAGCACAATCATTTCAGGCTGCAAGAGAAGCTCTCTTCCCAGTATTGGTTCCCAGCAGTGGACTTGTAGCCCGGATTGCTGATTCGGGGCGCTGGTTACCTCCGGCTTTCGGTCGAATTCATATTGGATAAAGCGAATCCCCTTCCGGCGGGCTTCGCTGTAAAGGCGCTCTTTAAAGCCATAAGTACGGATATCTCTATAGATTAAGGTGATCTCGGCCTGCGGATTTAGCTCTTTGAGTTTCAGAGCATTCTTTAGAGCGGTTGAACAACATATACGGCTGCAGTACTTTTCAGCCGGACCAATGCACTGGATCATCACGACCGAGTGCGGTAGATGCCCGTTATTCCGAGAGTTCGCCAGCCGGTCTTCGAATTCCAGCTGGGTTAATATGCGCGGGTCTTGGCCGTAGTTATATTCATCTCCTTTGTACTCCACACCCCCGGTAGCGATGATGGATGCGCCATGTTTTATCTGCAGCATAATCCCATTCTCTGCGACCGTCGTAGTGAAGTTGCCTTTAAAGCCGGATGTCTTAACTAATTCGGTGTTCAGGTAGACTTGGATAGAGGAGGTGTGGTGTACCTTATCCATAATCTCTGCTAGGTAGTGCTCGGGAGACCAGTCTTGGGGCTCTCGGTTGCTATGATAATCGGGAACTAGGTAGCGCAAATTCCGTAAGTTGCCGCCAAGCTGGGACTCGCGTTCTATCAGATGTACGGGGTAGCCTTGTCCTGCTAGGTTCAGTGCGGCAGTCATGCCCGCAGCACCGCCACCGATGATTAACGCTGCGTTGTTCACCGGTACCTCGGTAGTTCTCAACGGCTTGAGTTCGATCGCACGCGCAATAGCCATGCGGGTTAGCTGCTTGGCTTTGTTCGTTGCCTGCGCCCATTCGCTAGAATGCACCCAAGAACACTGGTTGCGGATATTCGCCATTTCAAACATGTGAGGGTTGAGACCTGCGGCGCGGACGGCATCTTGAAAGAGCGGTTCGTGGGTCAGCGGAGTACAGGAAGCAACGACAACCCGGTTGAGCGATTTCGATTTGACTTCTTCGATAATATGCACTATCGTATCTTGTGAACACGTGTAGAGGTTGTCTTCTGCGTGGACGACACCAGGAAGTGAACTGGCGAATTCAGCCACCTCAGGGACGTCCAGGTATCCTCCGATGTTCGTTCCGCAGTGGCAAACGAATACGCCGATACGCGCTTCTTCATCGTTGATATCGCGCTCTGGTGGATATTCCAAGACTTTTGCTAGGGTGTGCCTAGACGGTGCGAGCAGTCGAGCGGCATTAGCTGCGGCACCGCTAGCTTCGATCACTGTTTCAGGAATGTCTTTCGGTTCCCGAAACGGACCGGCAGCGTAGATTCCAGGGCGGCTGGTTTGCAGCGGATCGAAAAGTGTTGTATGGCAGAACCCATAAGAATCGAGTTCTACGCCTAATCTCAGCCCGAGCTGTCTGACAGATTCGGATATTTCCATACCCACTGACAAGACCACCAGGTCAAATTCCTTTTCCTGGATTCGTTCCCGGCCATCAAAAGGGGCTGCAAAACGAACTCTCAAATTTTTTGTATCCGGATCCTCTTTTATGTCACTGAGCCTGCAGCGAGTATATTCAATCCCGTACTTATGCTGGGCGCGGTGGTAATATTCTTCATAGCCCTTACTGTACGCCCGCGTATCCATAAAGAACACTTGACATTCGACTCTCCCATCCCCACTACCGTAACGGGCTTCTGCATGGGCATGCTCGATGGTCATGATAGCTTCTTTCGCAGCATACATACAGCATACCGAAGAACAGTAATCATGACTCTGGTCGCGGCTGCCAACACACTGTAGAAAAGCTATCCGGCGAGGGCTGCCATCATCCGATGGGCGCTGGACGTGTCCGCTAGTGGGACCACTAGCGGAAAGCATGCGTTCGTACTGCAGTGCCGTCACTACATTTGGATAGCGCCCCAACCCATATTCCTGCGAGAGATGCGCATTGTAGATTTGATAACCGGGAGCGAGAATTACGGCACCGACATTGATCTCCAGGTGTTTTTCGACATCATCGTGGTCAATCGCACTTCTGCCGCAAGCGAAGACACACGACATACATTCTGAACAGATCCCGCAAGCCAGACAGCGCGCTGCTTCAGCCTGAGCGCTTTTGTCGTCGTACCCCCCCTCAACCTCAGAAAAATTGTCGATACGCTTCTCAACGGGCAGCTCTGGTAAAGGAACCCGACCCTGATGTGTTACTTCGCCTTGTTCGATGCGAGTGTCAATCTCTCTCTGGGTAAACTTAACGACCGGGAGTTCTGGTTCGGGTGGCGGTTCAAGGGGTTCACCACGCAGGTAGTGGCTAATTGAGCGCGAGGCTTTATGGCCGCGATCGACTGCCTCGATCACAAAGGCTGTCCCAGAAATACAATCTCCAGCGGCGAAAACGCCCTGGCGGGAGGTCGCCAGCGTGTTGGGGTTGATCGCAATTGTTTGCGTCTCAGTGAGGCCAACATTGGCGTCATCCGGGATGAAGGCCAAACCGGCTCTCTGACCGACAGAGAAGATTACCGTGTCACACGGGATAATGTGGTTTGAGCCGGGGATTTTTTCTACATGCAGGCGTCCGCGCTCGTCAAAACTGAAACTGGCGGCGCGCTGGCACTCCACCCCACTGACTCGCCCCCCCTCATCCTGCAGGATGCGTTCAAATGTCCGCCCTTGGTGCAGTAGGACACCTTCTTCCTGGGCGGCGGTGACCTCCCATGGATGGGCTGGCATTTGTGCGGGGCCTTCTAGGCAGGCAAGTTGCACTTCCCGCTGACCGTGCTCGCCCTCCAAGCGCAGCGCAGAACGGGCGCAATCAATGGCTACATTCCCGCCCCCTAAGACCAACACATGCTGACCAAGGTTGGAGCCGCTATTCGTGACATTATCGTATTTGCCTAATCTGACATCGCGCAAGAAATGAGTGTTAACCAATACCCCCTCGGCGTCTGCGCCAGGGATGGGCAACCGGACTCCCTCATGCGCACCGACCGCGATTAGTACTGCGTCAAACCCCTCGGCAAAGATTTCATCCAAGTTGTTGATCTGGTGGTTCAATCTCAGGTCGATTCCCAGGTCCAGGATGTCTTGCACTTCGCGCTCGATTATCACCGTTGGCAAGCGGTACTCAGGCACCCCCAAGCGTAGCATGCCGCCGGGGACTGGCATAGCTTCAAAAACAGTAACGCGATAGCCCTCCAGTGCCAGATCCTGGGCGGCGGTTAATCCACAAGGGCCTGCCCCGATGATGGCAACCCGTTGGTCATGGATTTGTGGCGCTGCTTCGACAGGTGGGCGTGGCTCTACGTATACTTTGTCAGTTACAAATCGTTTGAGTGCTCGGATATTTATCGGTTCGTCGACAAGGTTGCGGTTGCATGCGTCTTCACAGCGGTGGTTGCAAATACGTCCACAGATGCCGGGAAAGGGGTTGTCCATCTTGATCACCCGCAGGGCATCTCCCCAACGGCCTTCGCGGATCAAAGCGATGTAGCCCTGAGCTCGTTGGCTGGCGGGACAGGCATCACGGCAAGGGGCGATGCCACGTTTCTCTATGGCAAACGAGTTCGGGACGGCTTGAGGGTATAGTTTATATACTGCCCGGCGGGCTGACAAACCCTCGTTAAATTTATCTGGAATGACTACCGGACAGACCGCTGTGCAATCGCCACACGCGATACAACGGGTGGTGTCGATATAGCGTGGGGCAGTCCTGAGCTTGACGGTGAAGTCACCGGCATGCCCTTTAAGTTCTTGGACTTCGGTGTTAGTAAGTACCTCGATGTTTGGATGTCTACCAGTCTCCACCAACTTGGGGGAAATCGTACACATGGCGCAATCATTGGTAGGGAATGTTTTGTCCAATTGGGCCATTTTCCCGCCAATCGCTGACTGCACTTCCACCAAGTAGACCTTATATCCCTGGTCCGCCAAGTCTATCGAGGCCTGCATACCGGCAATCCCTCCCCCAACGACCATGACTGCCCCAACTGGGCTGGCAGCATGTCCAAAGGGATGCGTGTCGTACTTGGCTAGGGGGGCTTTATCGTTCATTGGTGTCGTCTACCTCTAAATCCGATTTCTTCCTCTTCAATATTCGGCGCGGTTTGCTCACCTAATCCATGCGAGTTGTAGCATCGTAAGGGATTGGGGCCCAGCGTGCGGATGCGGTCGGTCATGGTTTGGGCCGCCATCGCGAAAGAATGACCCTGAGAACCAGACATAAAGAACATATCCAAGCGCTCGGCACCCAAACCAATCTCATCCAAGATTAGTTTTGCACGCTCCAATCGTGCCAGACCGCGTTCGTTCCCGCGCACATGATGGCAGTTGCCAATCGGACAGGCGACAACATATACGCCATCCGCGCCTTGTTCAAAAGCCTCCAATAAGTAGCGGATATCGGTCTTCCCTGTGCAGGGCAGGCGAACAAACTTAACGTTGGCCGGATATTGGATGTTTAAAGCTCCTGCTGTATCAGCTGCCATGTATCCGCAATAGATACAATAAAAAGCGGTTATTTTCGGTTCAAAATTTGGGTCGAGATGTGAGCTCATTGCAGCACCTCTTCTTCAGCAGATGCGGTTTGCCAGCTTCCTAAACCGCCAATCTCGCGCAGCATGATCTGATCATCGCTGTAGCTGGCTAGCTGGATTGCATTGGCGGGGCACTCACCGGTACAAGTGCCGCAACCCTGGCATTGGGCAGCGTCAATGTAAGCAGCACCGCCGAGATTCCCAACCCCGTGACGGTTTTCTTCTTCGATAACCACTGGTATAGCAAATGGGCAGGTGCGGGTGCAGGTCAAACAACCAACACATTTATCAGCATCAACCACCGCAACAACTCCACCTAAGAATAGGGTTTCACCCTTCGAGAGCAGTGTAATTGCCCGGGCAGCCGCTGCTTGAGCATGGCTGATGCTCTCCTCGATGAATTTGGGATAATGCGCCATACCTGCAACGAATATACCCTCCCGCATGAAATCCATCGGACGGAGTTTCATCTGTGCTTCGGCAAAGAAACCCTCGCTGGAGAGGGGCACCTGGAGCATCTCTGCCAGCTGTTGGGTGCCCTGTGAGGGGGCGATCCGCATGCTGAGCGGAATCAGGTCGGCCGGTAAGTCGAACCAGCGGTTCAGCGACAGGTCTTTTACACGAACCGAGATCTTCTGTGCGGAGTACACTAATTCGGGTGGGTTTTCGTCGGTGTAGCGGATGAAAACAACGCCCAATCGTCGTGCTTCGTTATAGTATTCTTCCCGGAAGCCGTAGGTGACGATATTCTTGTATAGCACAGTCACCTGGCAGTTAGGATTGAACAACTTCAGCCGGATCGCATTCTTCATTGTGTTGGTGCAGCAAACCCGTGAGCAATACTGCAGCTCCCCATCGGGTTGGGCGCATTGGACCATAACCACGTCGCGCAGGTTAGCGATCTCCTTTGGGCTGTGAATAATCTTCTCTTCTAATTCGCGCTGTGTAATGACCTGTGGCAACTCCAACCAGGGGTGATCTCGGGTTTCATCACCGCCAGTAGCGACGATTGTGACGCCATGTTCAATCTGATAAACGTCGGTAGATCCATCTGGTCGGGTTGTACGTAGTCGGGAACGGAAAAAACCAACGTGTCCCTGGTGGTCGATTAATTCGGTACGCGTGAGGGCGTTGATCCGTTGGTGCGAGCGTACGCGATTGATCAGGTCGCGGCCTAGACGGCGCGGGTTGTATCCCTCAGCGACATAGTACAGGTTTTGTAGATTCCCGCCCAACCTATCCGAACGTTCAACCAGGTGGACGTCATAACCGCTATCTGCAATTGTCAGCGCCGCAGTTTGTCCTGAAACACCCCCTCCGATAACCAGGGCTGATGGGCGAGAATGGTGCAGCTCTTTCTTAACTGGCTGGGCTGATCTCATTCGCCCCACTGCAATACGGATCATCTCCTGAGCTTTTTGGTTGGCGAGATCCTTCTGCCAGCGGTGCACCCGGCTGCACTGTTCACGTAAGTTCACTAATTCTACGAAAAAAGGATTTAATCCAACTTGCCTGATCGCCCGTTGGAAAAGCGAATCATGTGTCCGGTTGCTGCAGGCCGCAACTACGATGCGGTTGAGGTTGTTGGATTGGATGCTGCTCTGGATATCCTGGATTGATTCTGGGAAACAAGCGAATTCCAAACGTTCGACAGCTACTACGTCAGGCCAGTGCTTTGATTGTTCTAATAGAGCAGTTACACCGAGCACTTCATCGATCGTCTTCCCGCAAGTACAGCCAAAAACACCAATTCGCAGCGGTTCGCCGCTTACGTCCCGTTCGGGAATCAAGTTGTTTGCAGCAAGAAATGGCCATTCACGGGTGAAGGGGTACGCATTAAGACGATCATTGAGCAGGCGCATTACTTCTGCCGCTGCCCCACTTGCATCGATGATCGTCTCGGAAATCTCCTTCGGCGATGAAAAAGCGCCACAAACAAAGACGCCCGAATGTGAGGTTTGCAACGGCGTGAACTTGTCTGTCTGGCAGAAGCCGTATTCATTTAGTTCTAGATCTAACATTTGGGTAAAGTGGTGGGCAGATTCTGGTGGCTGCAGTCCGGTCGCCAGAACGACCATTTCGAAGCGTTTTGTTTGCGGGGTGCCACCTGGATCTGCATATTGGATGATCAAGTCTTTTGAGGTCGGGTCCTCACGGATCGCTGAAACTCTACAGCGGGTGTAGTGGATTCCGTGCTCTTGACGCGCTTTACTAAAATAACTAGCGTATTCCTTGTTGAAAGCTCGTTCATCCATGATGAAGATGTGGCAATCGATATCATTTCCCAGACGCTGTTTGGCGAGAATCGCTTCTTTTGTCGCATACATGCAGCATATTGATGAACAATAACTGTTCTGCTGGTCCCGCGATCCAATGCATTGCAACCAAGCAATTGAATGTGGTGCCTGGCGGTTTGAAGGTCGCAGAATGGTTCCTTCGGTTGGGCCCGAGCGGCTGGCTAATCTTTCATACTCCATGGCATGCAGGACATCTGGGTAGCGCTTATAACCCAGTTCACTGATCTCGCTGGGGTCATATGCTTGGAAGCCTAATGCCAGGATGATCGCCCCCACCTCGACGGTGAGTAAACGGGGGGCTTCGTGCAAATCGATCGCATTACTTGGACAGACGTCAACACACTTTCCGCACTCGTCGCAATATGGCCTGCGATTTATAACGTATGCATCCGGTGCCGCACGAGCCGCGACTTTGTGGATGGCTTTCTGCATGACCATGCCCTGCTGGTAGGGGTCTGGGTACTCAATTGGGCACACCTGAGTACAGTAATCACAGTTAATACAGGCGCTAGCATTGACATAGCGCGGTTCCTGGCGTAAAGATACGGAAAAATCGCCCGCTTGGCCTTCTACATCGATCACGTGGGTATTGGTCAGGATATCGATATTGGGGTGTTGGTTATGCTGGATATATGCAGGGGAAATGGATGGGCGCGTACAGCCATAACCGTGATCAGGAGTTCCACGGCAGAGCACACAATCATGTTGGGGGAACATGTAGCCAAGTTGGGCGACGCGCCCTCCCAGGCAAGGTGTTTGCTCCACCAGAAATACTTTTAACCCGGCATCTGCTAGATCGAGTGCAGCGCGCATACCCCCAATACCCCCACCGACAACTAAAGCGGCGGCGGGTTTTTGCTGTACATTCGAAAGATTGTTCGCTTGCATGGTTTTTGCTCCAATGCTATGTGAACGGTGTATCTTACTTAGTAGTACATCTCACACACTTTCAAGGTAAGGGGACAGTGGCGATTATATTATTCAGTTGTAATGTTCCCAGCTTCAGCTAGGTGAGATGGTCGGATTTAAGTTGTATCTAGAAATAATCCAACACCGCCCTCCCTGCTCATTGCAGAAAGAGCGGTGGTATCAGTCTGAAGAGCGATGGACCGCCTGAATAATTGGGTGGCTAGTGGCGATCAAGTTCTCGATGTGTAGAGCGATACGTAATTTTTACCTGCTTAGACATCATTGTAGCAAAGCGATATATTGTTGTCAACGTATCTTTATCCTTCAAGTGCTATGATAATTATCATAATTGTCCATTTAATTATCTAGGTCAATATGTAGGGAATCCATCATCGCGGCGTTTACTCGATGTTGCATGTGATTATTCTTTGGGAGTTCCCAAGTCAATGGCCTCGCCTTTCTGTATTCGGCGCTGAAAGCTGGGTGTGTTAAGATTGCGTTCCAGGAGATAAGTCAAGTAGTGTTGCATAAGTATCTCCATCTCGCGGTGGGTGCTTGGGGGTATCACAGCCCGTTTTGCTTCTCTATAGCTGCTGCGCTGAAAATGGCGCAGGTATTTCAATGCGTTCATCGTAACGGGTCTGGCACCGCCTGTTCCGCGGCCACAGGTTGGGCACAGGATCCCACCTTGCTCGGCAGAGAAAAACTGATCTTCCGGTTCGATATCTGCTTCACATCTGGCACAGTGAAATAAATGTGGGCGGAAACCCAATAAATCTAGGAGTTGAATTTCGAAGTAGCGTAGAGTGAAAACAGGATTTGGTTGGGTTGATAACCGCAGGAGTGTAGTTATTATTAAATCGTAAAGTGGTCGATTCTCACCTTCTTCATAGGTGAAGCGATCGAGGAGCTCGATGCAATATGCAGCATATCCCAATAATGTGAGATCCGTGCGCAGCTGATCATAAGCTTCTATGTTCTCCGCCTGGGTGACAATAAATAAATCGCGCCCGCGCGCCAACTGCAATTGGGAGCGCATGAGAGGTTCAATGTGTCCAGCCTTACGGGATTGGGGTTTGCGCGCCCCTTTTGCGATTGCCCGGACTTTGCCCAGCTCGCGAGTAAATATTGCCAGCAATCGGTCCGTTTCTCCCCAGTCGTAGTGGCTTAGAATTACAGCCTCAACGCGCACAGAGCGCTCTCGTGTATGCATGCTGAGATTATACTTGAGGCTTGTTGACGAGCATATTCCCATCTGGTAGAATCCCACTGCCCGGAGCGTTGTACCCTTCGCCCGGGCCTGCTTTATGCAGATCCAAATTCTGATATAGAAAGGGCTTGAAAAATGAAAGTATTGCTGTTAGAAGATGTATATAATCTGGGAAGAGCTGGTGATATTAAGAAAGTAGCAGATGGTTATGGACGTAATTTCCTGCTTCCCCAAAACCTGGCTGTATTGGCTACGCCAGGCGCTCTAAAACAAGCGGATCATATTCGTGAACAGGCAAATACCCGGCGAACAGCTTTAAATCAAGAGCTCGGTGGTATAGCTGAGCAGCTTGCTGAGGTTGAATTAACTTTCCCTGCAAAAGCGAGTGAAACTGGAAAACTATATGGTTCCATCACCACCCAAATGATTGCTGATAGGATCAAAGAGGACTTGGGATTTGATATTGACCGCCGCCAACTAGATACTCAGCCAATCCGGTCCCTAGGAGAGCACATGGTTTATGCTCGCTTGACAGTGGACTTGATCCCCGAGTTTAAAGTGTTGGTCTACCGCGAGGGCGAATCCCCAGAAGCCATGTTTGCTGAGCTGGAAGCCCTGGAAGAAGCGGAGCTTGAAGAAGGTACTTCTGACACCGAAACCACACCAGAACCTGAAGGTGAAACAGAATATCAAGCAGAAATCGATGTTGAAGATCCCGCTCAGATTGAGGCTGATGATGTAGTTGAACAAGGTTAATCTCGATTGAGGTATTGATCGATGCAGATATCTTCACAATGAGTCCGCCGCGGGCGGGGTACCCCCACCAGTTTTAGGGGACCCCGCCCTTTGTTTCAATCTGTACCACGAGCCATCATGACAAACACGGTTGGCAAAAAGTTAAGCAGTGCGCGCACTGCCCAATCCCTATCCTTGGAGCACGCTTCCCAGGCTACACATATTCGCGTACATTACCTTGAGGCTTTAGAACAAGGGGAACTGGATCTTATACCTTCCCAAGCTCAAGCCCGCGGATTTCTTCGCTCATACGCCAGTTTTCTGGGGCTAGATTCCGAACAGATAGCGCTCGCCTCACAAGAGGTAGATGAACCAAGTTCCCCGGTAGAAGAACCCGCACGGGGGCAAACTCGCCCCAGCAAGTTTGAAGATGTGGATTCGGTTGAAGCTATACATATTGATATTGGCAACCATTTGCGCCAACAGCGTGAACAGCTTGGCTTATCAATCGAGGATGTAGAACGCCATACACACCTGCGTGTTCACTATTTGAAAGCATTGGAGGATGGCGATTTCACGGCGCTGCCATCCCCCGTACAAGGGCGAGGAATGCTCAGCAATTATGCTACCTTCCTCGGCCTTGATCCAGAACCGCTGTTGCTGCGTTTCGCTGAGGGGCTTCAGCTAGAGCTGCAGACAAAAAAGGCAGCCCAAGCTCCCACCCAACCAAAAAGACGGACTACTCAACCTGTTTCGCGGTCACCCTCCCTTTTGCAGAAATTATTTTCGGCTGAATATCTGCTCGCCGCGTTTCTTGTTGTAGCTTTAGGGATTTTTACTGTGTGGGGGGCTGCGCGTATTTTTGCTATGCGTGAGGATACCGAACCTTCACCGACTGCGCCATCCATTGCAGATGTTCTCCTAGCACCGTCTACGCCAACACAGACCTATACCCCCGTACCACCAACCGCTACACTGCCGGTCTTAGCGCAGTTTGAAGGACGGACAGATGGCTTAGCAGAAGAGATAGCCGAAGATGGCGGTGATGGAGTGCGGGTGTACGTGACAATCCGTCAGCGTACCTGGACCCGGGTGATAGTAGATGGGGAGGTTGAGCTTGAGGGACGTGTGCTGCCCGGAAATGCCTACCAGTTCACTGGCAACGATTACGTAGAGATATTAACCGGGAACGCAGCTGGTCTGCAGATATTTTATAATCAGCGCGATTTTGGTCCCTTAGGTTTGTATGGTGAAGTCATTCGAGTTGTTTATACCTTGGATGGGATCCAAACTCCCACACCAACGGTCACGCCAACCCCCACCCGTACCTTGCGCCCAAGCAGTACACCGTTGGTGACGGCTACTAGCGGGAACTAGTGTTCCATCAAATGTGATTTTATAACAAGAGTAGAGGTAGACGGAACACTTTAAGCTTTGTCAAGGGCGTTTGAACTTGGATATCATATGATAATTCCATCCTTGAGAAAGCACTAGTGTGCTCCGGTACAGATCGCAATAATCATAATTGATTATATAAGGGAATTATTACAAACGATGGGTAAAGAATCATTTCACGTGGTCACCTTAGGGTGTGCGAAAAATATTGTTGATTCAGAGTCGATGGCACAGTTAATGGCAGCGTCGGGGTATCTTTTTGCCGAGAGTCCCGAAACGGCTGATGTCATGATTGTCAATACTTGCGGCTTCATTGGTCCAGCGAAAGACGAGTCCCTTAAGGTTTTGGATGAATTGGCAGCTCAAAAACGCCCAGACCAGGTTTTGATCGCGGCAGGCTGCCTCACTCAGCGCTATGGCAGCGAAATTGCTAATCAGGTGCCTGGCATTGATGGCATCCTCGGTACAAGACGCTGGATGGATATTGTGTCGGTCGTACAGCAGCTGCGCGATAGCCACCACCCAGAACCACTCTATCACTTGCCAAATACGACCTCTGTGGGCAGTGATGAAAGAGGTGCCTACCGATTTGCCATTCAAGGCGTGAGTGCCTATATTAAAATCGCTGACGGCTGCCGGCGACCATGTGCGTTTTGCGCGATACCCTTAATCAAAGGGACTGCTGTCAGCCGGCCATTGGATGCAATCTTGGATGAAGCACGCTATTTGCGCGACCAAGGTATCCGCGAAATTATTCTAATTGCCCAGGATACAACTGATTTTGGCCATGACTTGGGGATAAGAAATGGCCTGGCGCTCTTGCTTGAAAAACTCGTTTCAGCAGTTCCAGACGTCGATTGGCTGCGAGTTATGTATGCTTATCCGGGATATGTAACCGAGCGCTTGATTGAAGTAATGGCAACTCATCAACAAGTGCTCCCATACCTGGATATTCCGCTTCAGCATGCCCATCCAGCAGTACTGCGCCGTATGCGCCGTCCAGGCAATGTCGATTGGGTTTACCGCACACTTGAGAGTATGCGCCAAGCGATGCCGAACTTAGCTTTACGGACAACATTTATCGTCGGTTATCCCGGCGAAACAGAGGCAGAGTTCCAAACCCTGCTGGATTTCATCCGTTCAATTCGCTTTGATCGTGTGGGCGCCTTCCAGTTTTCCTTCGAAGCTGGTACCTCAAGTGAAGTCTTAGGTGATCCAATCCCAACTGAAATCAAGACAGAGCGCTGGGAGCGGCTAATGAGTTTACAGCAGCAGATATCATTAGAACGAAACCAGGCATTCGTTGGCAAGCAGCTTGACGTGCTGATTGAAGGGCAAGGTGTACTCGAGGACGAACAAGGGGGGCAATCTAGCGAGCAGATTTCTCTGGGCCGCTCCTATCGTGATGCCCCTGAAATTGATGGCATGGTGATTATCGAAGGTGCTGCCCCGATTGGTGAGATTGTCCGGGTAGGCATCAATGGTGCCATGGTTTATGATCTGTCTGGGAAATTGGAATCAACTACACAATGATGGATGGATAAATGCTGGATTTAAACAGTAAAGAGATGAGCTTCGCTTTGGATGTGGTCGCAGAGGCTTCTGAATTGGTTCAGCGCGTGCAATCTGAAATGGTTAGCTCGACGCTTACGAAAGATGATCGTTCGCCTGTCACGATAGCTGATTTCGCCTCACAAGCCTTGGTGGCAGCTCGTTTGGCAGCGGCATTCCCGGATGACAGCTTGGTTGGCGAGGAAGATGCATCCGCTCTGCGCACTCCGGCAGAACGGGATAGATTGGAGCAAATTTCTCGTTTTGTGGCCGATTATCACCCCCAAGCTGCTCCTGAAAAAGTAGCTGCATGGATTGATCGGGGAAACGCCGCCCCCTCGGGCCGTTTTTGGACGCTTGATCCTATTGACGGCACGAAGGGATTTTTGCGTGGTGAGCAGTATGTCGTTGCCTTAGCACTGATTATTGATGGCGTGGCGAGGATTGGCGTTCTGGGCTGCCCCAACTTGCGGGATGGATATATGCCATATATCGGTGGTCCAGGTTCGCTGCTTGGTGCCCAGCAAGGTAAAGGAACATGGCTAAAGCCTTTATCCGGGTCGACTGTTTTTGAGCGATTGCATGTATCTCAACAAAGTGCTCCACAGCAAGCCAGGTTGTTGCGGTCTTATGAATCCGGACATACAAATACAGACCAGATTGATGAGTTTGTACAGTATATCGGCATTGAGGCTGATCCGGTGCGTATGGACAGCCAGGCGAAATATGCTGTATTAGCAGCTGGGCAAGGAGATTTGCTGTTGCGGCTGCTTTCGCCGTCGAATCCCAATTACCGGGAAAAAATTTGGGACCAGGCTGCTGGCTCGCTGATTGTCCAGGAGGCTGGAGGCCGGATAACAGATTTGGATGGAAAAGCCTTGGATTTCAGCGCAGGGCGGACTCTGGCAGCCAACCGTGGCGTCATTGCCTCCAATTCTCTCCTGCACGAAATCGCTTTAGCGGGCTTGCGCAAAATTCAGGCGTAAATAATGTCCATGGCAATCATCCAATATCTTCCATAAAGAGATGTCCCGCGCCGATCGCGTTTCCTTAATCCTGAGCATTATCGCAGTGTTACTAAGCTACTTTGTAGCTGTGCGAGTTTTCGAGGCCATTCCGCACATCGAGGATGAGATAGCTTTTGCCTGGCAGGCACGCCTGATTGCGGATGGCAAACTTAAGATCGATTCCCCCGCTCACGCTAAAAGTTTTTTGATTCCTTTCGTAGTTGACCACGATGGGAAGCGGTTTGCGAAGTATCCATTGGGCTGGCCGACATTGATGGGCGTTGGCGTCGCCCTGGGTATGCGGACGATCGTTAATCCACTGTTGGCAGGTCTCGCAGTATGGTTGACATACCGTTTGGGGAAAAAGGTCTTCGGTGAGATTGTGGGTACCCTGGCGGCATTGTTGACGGTCACCTCCCCATTTTTTATGATGAACTCCGGTTCCTTGTTGTCTCATCCATTCGGATTGGTATTGAGCACAGCTTTCGCTTTGTCCTGGCTTGATGCATGGAGTAGACCGGAAAACCCTGCCTCAGCACGGGATAAGATAGCACTCGTTGCTGCTGCGGGGATGATGGGTGTTTTGATCCTGACACGTCCTTTGACGGCTGTAGCTGTTTCCATCCCGTTCATCATTCACGGTTTCTACTTGTTTTTGCGCGGCAATACAGCTTATCGAAAACGCCTGCTTGCATTCTTGGGAACCATTCTGGCATTCATGGGCTTGCATTTCCTGTGGCAGTATGCCGTCACGGGTGATCCTACTGTAAATCCTTATACGTTGTGGTGGGAGTATGACCGAATCGGTTTTGGCCCCGCTGTCGGACGTGCCGAGGGTGGTCATTCATTGAGCCAAGCTTGGACAAACACCAAGTTCAGCATCTGGGTTGGCAGGCATGACTTATTTGGTTGGCTCGGTTACTCGTGGATTTTCTTACCGTTCGGGTTGATCGCGATCCTGAGGTGCCGGAATTGGCGGGGCTTGATGATCGCCTGTGTGCTGCCAAGTTTGGTGCTCATGTACATGGCTTATTGGATTGGCTCGTGGCTGTATGGCCCACGGTATTTTTACGAAGGATTATTTAGTCTAACCCTAGTCAGCGCAGCAGGGATTGCTTGGTTAGCGGGTTGGCCTGTTCTTCCCGGTTTGCCGTGGAAAACGTACACGGGTTGGCAGCGCGCCAGACCGCTGCTGGTGACAGGGCTCGTGGCTGTGTTAATTAGTACAAACTTGATATTCTATACCCCCCGGCGACTGGCAGGTTTGCAGGGTTTATACACGATTTCCCGGTCGAGGTTAACCCCATTTTCAACGGCTGAAGCCCAGGGTCTGACCCCCGCTCTCGTCATCGTGCATCCTGAACGCTGGATGTCATATGGGGCGTTGTTAGAGCTGCAGAGTCCTTACCTGGATACCCCCTTTATTTTTGCTATGAGCCGTGGAACTGCGAGCGACCAAGCGCTGATCGCTGATTATTCCGATCGCACTGTGATCCATTACTATCCTGATGAACCGTATGTTTTTTATGGCAGGCCCCGTCCGACAGGGGGGCAAGATTAGTTATCCCGCTAATTGGTCCCGTTTAAGCCGCTCGCGCCAAGGCAGTCAAAGCCAATATTAGCACGCCAAGAAGTAGGTTTAAATTGATAATCGCTTGTTCTCTTTGTTGAAGCAGGGCCGACTCCGGAGACTCAATTCCTTGGGCTTTCTTCAGCGCTGTTCTCTGAATCCTCGGCAAAAGCCCCCACGTCAGGTAGGCGCTGATGATCACCATGAGCAAGAATGCGATATGCTTTAGCAGCATAACAAGCGACCAGCGGTTATCTATTGCCAAAAAACCCTGGTAGTTCGAGTTTGCGCTCAGTTGGAACATCCCCGTAGCCATCAAAATCATAAGACTCAACCAGGCCAATGGATTGAGCCTTTTCTGGATCACGGCCAGGAGATCCGCATAGGCAGTAAAGTCGAGGGACCTGTGAGCCGCAGGGAGCACCAGCAGCGCCAGTGCGCATAATCCCCCAATCCAAATCACTGTTGCCAGCATATGCAGCCAATATGCGATGCTCAATGCCCAATAAGGGGTGTTCATGTGCCTGGTGTCGGGGAGGGCTGTTGACCAGGTTGTTCTGTGGCTGTAGGTTCTGGAACTGGTGTGGCGGTTGGTTCCGCGGGTGGAGCTGTGGTGGCCGTGGGCTCAACCACAGGCGGTACTGTCGGTGTGGGATTCTCAACAGTAGGTGGTGTAGTGGGCGTTGGTTCACTTTGCTGAGGAGGTTGTTCGCTGCTTTCACCCTCATCCGAGCATTTTGTAACGATAAATACATATTTTTCCTGCACGAGCTCGTCTGTTCCCAACGAGAGCGATGTCTCATATTGAATTCTTGCCGCGCACCAATCTTCGTTGTCTGCCAGGAAATCACCGTACCCAATTAACGCGATCCGGTAGCGTTCGGTAGCGGTCCACCCCGAACCATCCCGCAGGTTTGGGAGAGCGGGAGCTACCTGGGCGAAAAAGTAGACGGCCTGGCCCCAATCAATCTCCCAAAAGCTTGCTCCGGTGATATAGAGACGTGACCAGGTCAGATACCCTTTGGCATCCGCGTCCAATGGTCCAATTTGTTCTGCCTGGGTGAGGTCATAGATGCCGCCTTCGAGATTACCGTCTTTTAAGATTTTGTCTTTGCCGCGATTGCGGTAGGCTACATAGAGCATATCGTCAATCCAGACCGGCTGATAATTTGGGTCTGCTTTGCGTAGGGAAAGCAATGTATTGACCGCGTTCGTCCAGTCCTGATTCGCCAGATCCGTCTGTGCTTGAACAAAGAGATCCTCAACCCCGCGCATATCCGGTGTTGCTGTGATGGTCGGGGTTGGTTTTTGAGTTGGTGTGGCGGTTGTATTTATTTCTAATAAAACAAGGGCAAGCTGCTCGGTAACGCCCGGATAATTTGGGTTGATCTGGATGACATATTCAAAGCGTTGTCTCGCCAGGTCATAGTGCTTGGCTTCCATGTCAAGCATGCCGAGGGCATACTGCTCGTCTGCGACTGCGGAAACCTGGGTTGCTTCCGCGCTCTTCCGGTCTGAAATTCCACTTTGGTACCCGGCAAAAGTGCTGCTTGCGGCGATCAGCAGCACGCCGAGTACTCCGATCACAGCCAACCATTTTATAGGAAAGGTTTTTTTTGCTGAGAAATCCGGATCTACATCAATAGGTGGGCTACCAGGAGGCGTTCCGGTGTTGAACGGTGCATCTGCGTTACTGTCCAGATTTTCTAGAGGCTGGTTGTCGCCGGGATGGATTGTGGCCTCGAAACCTGAGTCGGGCTCGTCATCCATGTCGGTTGCGAGTGGTACTGTCTGTCCTAAATCAGAGCGTCCTATGGTTTCGGATGTGTCCACTGGGCACGTTAAACCGAGATCGGCGGCATCATTTGAGCTATTACCATCGATCTGGTTGGGTTGTGTTTGCGATAAATCGTCATTTTGCATGCGCACCATTATACCGCAGAGGGGTTTTCTCTGTTAACATACCGGTACTGCCGGGTCGCCAACGAAAGTGTATAATTTTATTATGACTGATTTCCGCTTTTACCATCCGATAGAAGTCCGTTATGGCGACCTTGACCCACAAGGACACCTCAACAACGCGAAATTCCTGACATATATGGAGCAAGCCCGGGTGAATTTCGTGCGGCATCTGGGTTTGTGGAGCGGCGGCTCATTTTTTGATTTTGGGTTTATCCTAGCTGAAGTCCAGGTGACCTTCCTCAGCCCCATTCATTTTGGACACCAGGTTCAGGTTGGTGTGCGTGCAACCCGCCTCGGTCAAAAAAGCCTAGACATGGAATATCAAATCACTGAGCGCCAGACAGGGGAGTTGTTTGCGACCGGAAAGAGTGTGCTTGTAGCTTACGATTATCACGTTGGGAAGACCGTCCCAATACCAGCGGATTGGCGCCAGGCAATGAAGGAATTCGACAGCCTGCCCGGGGAATAATCTATTGAATTTTATCGTACATCGGATATGGAGTGATGATGTCTCTACCTGAGATTAACAACGAATACCTGCTAAAAACGCTAATCCGCATACTCAATATACCCAGCCCGACCGGATATACAGAGGATATGGTCGATTTCCTGGTGCAGGGTATCGAGGGGTGGGTTCACTCCGGTTTATCCACCCATCGCACTCATAAAGGGGCGTTGGTTGTCACCTGGGTAGGAGAGTGCATTGACCGACCACGGGCGCTCACCGCTCATATAGACACCCTTGGAGGGATGGTCAAAGAGGTTAAGCCAAACGGGCGCTTGAAACTTACCAATATCGGTTCATTTGCCTGGAACACCACCGAAGGTGAGGGGTGTACGATAATCTCGTCCAACGGGAACACCCAACGCGGCAGCTTCTTGCTCAGTAGGGCTTCCTCCCATGTTTATGGCACCAAGGTAGGAAAAATCAAGCGCGATGCAGGTAATATGGAAGTGCGTATCGATGCAAGGACAACAACTGCGGAAGAAACCCGGTCGTTGGGGATCGAAGTTGGCGATTTTGTGAGTTTTGACCCGCGAGTTGAGCAAACAGATGGGTTTATCCGCTCTCGACACCTAGATGACAAAGCGGGTGTGGCTTGCATATTGGCAGCTCTCTGGGCGATGACTGCGGCTCATGTACGACCAGCCCAAACAACAACATTTCACTTCAGCAACTACGAAGAAGTTGGCCACGGCGCAGCAGCTGGCTTACCTGCCGACTTGGCAGAGTTGGTTGCAGTCGATATGGCGGCCATTGGTGAGGGTCAGGCCTCCGACGAATTTCATGCCACGATCTGCGTGAAGGATTCGGGGGGTCCATACCATCATGACCTGAGCAATCGCCTGCGCAGTCTGGCTGACAAGTATGAGATTCCCTATAAGGTTGATATATACCCATATTATGGATCAGATGGCGAGGCTTACTGGCGAGCAGGTGGAAATGTCGCAGTTGCCCTAATTGGACCAGGTGTGGATGCGTCGCACAATTATGAGCGCACCCATGTCGAATCCTTAATTGCTACCACGAATTGGATCATGGCGTATTTATTGGACTCATGAGTCGAACAGAGCCGCAACCGGAGTTAATTCTATGGATCTAGATGCAGTGTTACCGTTAGTGCCGCTTAATGAGGTCGAGCCAATCGCCAGGGCAGCAGAAGATGTCGGGTTCAAGGCTTTGTGGTCAGCAGAAACGATCCATAACCCCTTCTTGCCGGGAGCGATTATCGCAGTCAAGACTGAAAGACTGCGATTTGGGACCTCCATAGCAGTGTCTTTTGCGCGCAGCCCCACAACCTTGGCTTATACAGCCTGGGATTTGTCGCAGGCATCCAATGGGCGGTTTATTCTTGGATTGGGGACTCAGGTGAAGGCACACATTGTCAGGCGTTTCGGGATGCCATGGCCCGATTCCGTTGTTGGTAAGCTGCGTGAACAAATAGGGGCAATGCGTGCATTATGGCAGAGCTGGCAGACTGGCGAGCGCCTCAACTACCGGGGCGACTACTACAAACTGACCTTGATGGCACCATTTTTCAACCCTGGCCCAATAAAACACCCTGATATCCCAATATATATTGCCGGAGTGAATACTGGTTTAGCGCGCTTGGCTGGCGAGGTAGCAGATGGCTTCTTGGTGCATCCGTTCCATTCCAGAGAATATCTGCAGCAAGTGCTAAAGCCTGCGATAGCGGCTGGCGCTGATATTGTGCAGCGCGATGATACCGAAATAAAGCTGTCGGCAACCGTGTTTGTCATCTCAGACCCAGAAGATGAGATTTTTGTACGATCTCAGCTGTCTTTCTATGCCTCGACACCGTCTTATCGTCCTGTGATGGCGCTGCACGGCTGGGAAGATACGGCAGAACGACTTTCTGGGTTCGCTGCCCGGGGAAAATGGGAAGAGATGCCTAGTTTGATATCGGATGAGATGCTGGCGACCTTTGCAGTGATAACTGACCGTGATCATTTACCGCAATCGCTGGCAGCTCGCTATGAGGGATTGGTGGATCGGATATCTTTATACAAACCATACGTTCCGGGTGAACGAGATGAGTTTTGGCAAGTGTTGGTGGACGGCTTTCGAAAGTAATAGCAGCAGTTTAAATCAATGGATAATATGGCCTTTTCCGCAGCTGAACGTGAGCGCATGGTAGTTGACCATCTGATCGGGCGCGATATACGCGACCCGCGTGTATTGGATGCAATGCGTGCGGTTCCCCGGCATGCATTTGTTCCAGAGGATTATCGCCATCTTGCGTATTCAGATGGACCGCTCCCCATCGGAGAGGGGCAAACCATCTCTCAGCCTTATATTGTTGCGCTTATGACCCAGTTGCTCTCTCTAGAAGGGTCTGAAAAAGTGCTGGAGGTTGGTACCGGTTCGGGTTACCAGGCTGCCATCCTGGCCTATCTAGTAGCTGAAGTTCACACTGTCGAAAGACATGGGCAATTGGCAGATAATGCCCGCTCATTGCTTGGCGACCTTGGCTATAAAAATGTTCATGTCCACCTCGGAGACGGTTCTCAAGGTTGGTACGCTGCTGCGCCATATGATGCAGTAATAGTTACGGCAGCCGCACCAGAAGTGCCGCCTTTACTGCTGGAGCAGCTGGCGGAAGGTGGGCGCTTGGTTATACCGGTCGGCAGCCGGTTCAACCAAGCGCTGCAGCTCTGGCGCCGGACAGATAATGATTTCACTCATGACGAATTGACGCCGGTTGCTTTTGTACCGTTGATGGGTAAATACGGCTGGGATAAAAAGCGTTGGGGAGGTTTTTGAAAATTTCAGCAGTAATTGATTAATCGAAATAGGGCCGGTATCATCGGCCCTATTTATGTTTTAGAGTCTCTCATGGTTCAGTGATCAGCAACTGGCATGTAGGAGATGATGATTATGCTCGGGCTTTTTCCGCCTGGCTGATTGTGACAAACACCATCGGGCGTCGTTTTGTCTTGCTGTAGAAGAATGATTTCAGGGTTTGCTGAAGATCAGATTGCAGCCTGCCGTTGCTGGCGCAGTTGATGGCGTCAGTAACGATTGTGCGGGTCTCGTCCAACAGGTCGTCAGCCTCACGTGAGTAGACGAAGCCACGGGTGATGATTTCCGGCTCGTCTAGCAGCTGGCATGTACTCGCATCCATCATCAAGTTCACAAGCACAAACCCATCGCGGGCGAGTATTTCTCGTTCTCGGACCACGCTTGGGCCGATTTCACCGACACCTGCGCCGTCAACGAAGACATAGCCTCCTGGTAGCCGTTTACCAATCTTCATCTCATCATCCACGAAATCAACAATGTTGCCATTTTCAACCACGGCAATCCGTTCATCTGGGATGCCAATCTCCCGCGCCAAGGCAGCATGCTGTTTAAGGTGTCTTAATTCTCCGTGAATGGGGATGAAGTATTTAGGCTTAACCAGGTGCAGCAACAGTTTCATCTCTTCCTGGCTGGCATGCCCCGAGACATGCACCGGTGCGATTGCCTCGTAAATCACATAAGCGCCGCGCCGGAAAAGACGGTTGATCGTGCGGCTGATGCTCTCCTCGTTCCCCGGGATGGGGTGTGATGAGAGCACGATGGTGTCGCCGGGGATGACATCAAACAAGCGGTTTGTACCAGTTGACAGCCGGCCCAAGATCGAAGTGGGTTCTCCTTGGGTGCCAGTCGTCATCAAGGTTACTTGTTTGGCAGGCATATTCAAGGCTTGGTCGATCGTGACGATCAGATCGTCGGGTATGTCTAAATACCCCAACTTGCGAGCCATTTTTGCGTTTTCCACCATGCTCATACCTGCAAACGCTAATTTTCGTTGATGCCGTTGGGCGGCGTTCGCTACCTGCTGCATGCGTGAAATCAGTGATGCAAAACTGGAGATGATGATACGCCCTTCTGCAGTTCGAAATACCTCGTCAAAAGCAGGATCAATCACCCTTTCGGATGGTGTCCAACCTGGTTTGTCGGCATTGGTCGAATCAGCTAACAGGGCTAACACCCCTCGCCCAGCAAATTCGGCCAATTTGGCATAATCAGTCGGCCAATTGTCCACTGGTGTATGGTCAAACTTATAGTCTCCGGTATGCACAACTAGGCCAGCTGGGGTTGTGATCCCCAACCCGACTCCATCAGGTATGGAGTGGCAGACATGAAAAAACTCCACCTGGAATGGTCCTATCTGTACCTGCTCGCCCGCATTCACGGTCACAAGCTGGGTTTTGTCCAATAATCCGCCGCGCGATAATTTGATCTCGAGTAAACCACGCGTAAGCGGAGTTGCATAAATCGGGGCATTGATTTGCTCAATTATGTGTTTGATGGCACCAGTGTGATCCTCATGACCATGGGTGACGATGATACCGCGCACTTTGTGCCGGTTTTCAATCAAATAACTAAAGTCGGGAACGATATAATCAATTCCTAACATGTCATTTTCCGGGAACATCAGACCAGTATCTACCACGAGAATGTTTTCGCCGTACTCGTAGACCATCATGTTCTTACCAACTTCCCCTAAGCCCCCCAGGGGAATAATTCGAAACTTCTTATTACTCATTTTTTCCTTTGTTATAGTAGTTGTTATCAATATAATGCACCCTTTCGTCTGCATTATGTAATTTTATAATATTTAAACCCAATCCTGGGCTACGTTCGTCCTGTGAAAATTCAATAACGACAATGCCTGGTAAGGTTTGTATATAAGTTTTGAACCGCCAACTTAATAAAAAAACCTGGCGGGAGACAAACCATCGGTTTGCTCTAACCGGCCAGGGCTTACTGTTACTCGTTGAAGCTGCCACGGATAATAGGGTAGATTCACTTCCCTATGGAGAGTGTTTGTTTCAATGTAACTAAGTGAAGCCCGGAAAACCGGCCGGGCTAGATCTCCCTATCATAGATTGATAGATTGATTTGCTAACGGTGTGGATTCTAGCACGTATTGCGATTTTTGTCAAAGAATGTTAAAAACTATGAAATAATTCTAATAAATATTGTACGATTCTTTTTCGCAGGTAATAAAAAAACGAGGTTTGGCGTTCCCAAACCTCGTTTATGTTCTGTTTGATGCCAGTTCAATCTTAGTATTCAGGCATCGGGGGAGCCGCAGGCATATCCTTCTCAGGCACATCAGTTATAAGCGCTTCAGTTGTGAGGATCATTGCTGCGATCGAGGCAGCATTTGCTAGTGCCCCACGTGTAACCTTGGCAGGGTCAATCACGCCGTCTTTGACCATGTCCACGTACTCTTCACTGAGCACGTTGTAGCCAATGTTGATGTTTTTCTTCTCAGCCTGAGCGCGGCGGACATTCTCCACGATCACAGAGCCATCTTTACCAGCATTCTCAGCGATCTTGCGCATGGGGACTTCTAACGCTTTGCGTACGATATTGACACCGATTTGAGCGTCGTCCGAGTCAACCTTCAAGTCTTTCACGGCATCCATGGCGTTGATCAGCGCTACACCACCACCCGGGACAATGCCCTCTTCAACAGCGGCACGGGTTGCAGACAGTGCATCCTCAACACGATGCTTCTTCTCTTTGAGTTCAGTCTCCGTCGCAGCTCCGACGCGAATAATCGCAACGCCGCCAGAGAGTTTGGCTAACCGTTCCTGCAGTTTTTCCTGGTCGTAGTCGCTGGTGCTTTTATCGATTTCGATCCGGATCTGCTCAATACGGCCTTTAATCTGGCTGGTTTCACCCTTGCCACCGACGATAGTGGTGTCATCTTTTGTGGAGACGATTTTTTCTGCACGGCCAAGGTCTTCGACGGTTGCGCTTTCCAGTTTGCGGCCAGTTTCCTCAGAAATTACTGTGGCGCCAGTCAAGGTGGCGATATCTTGCATCATGGCTTTGCGGCGGTCGCCAAAGCCTGGGGCTTTGACAGCCAACACATTGAGCATACCACGCAGCTTGTTCAAGACCAAGGTGGCAAGAGCTTCGCCATCGATGTCTTCGGCAACGATTACCAGCTCGCGTTTGCCAATCTGGACGAGTTTTTCGAGCAGCGGCACAATATCCTGCGCGGCGGAGATTTTCTTGTCATGCACCAGTATGTAGGCATCTTCAATTGCAGCTTCCATCTGTTCGGGATCGGTGATGAAGTAAGGCGAGATATAGCCGCGGTCGAACTGCATACCTTCAACGTACTCAGTCTCAAACTCAAGGCCTTTCGACTCTTCCACAGTGATCACGCCGTCTTTACCGACTTTGTCCATAACTTCGGCGATGAGGTCACCAATCGTGCGATCCTGAGCAGATATGGAGGCGACATTGGCGATTTCTTCTTTGGTTGTGATTTCAATTGCCTGGTCTTTAATCTTATCGGCTACGGCTATGGTTGCGGCTTCGATGCCCCGCTTGAGCAGCATGGGGTTTGCCCCAGCGGCGAGGTTCTTCATGCCCTCGGTTACGATCGAGTGCGCTAAAACAGTTGACGTTGTAGTTCCGTCGCCTGCGATATCGTTGGTCTTTGTGGCGGCTTCCTTGAGCAACTGCGCGCCCATATTCTCAAAGGGGTCTTCCAACTCGATTTCTTTCGCAACTGTCACACCGTCGTGAGTGATGGTCGGGGAGCCGAACTTGCGGTCAATGGCCACATTGCGGCCTTTGGGACCCAAGGTGGTCACGACGGCAGTTGACAGAAGATCCATACCTTTCTGAAGGCGGCGACGCGCCTCCTCGGAAAATGCTAATTGTTTTGCTGCCATTATTTTGTTTCTCCTTCGTTTAATTTTCTAAAGCGGAATTACTTGGTTTCAACAATTGCTAGTAGGTCGCTCTCTTTTAAGATGAGCAGTTTCTGACCCTCGACTTTGATCTCCGTACCAGCGTATTTCGCGAATAAGACTTTGTCTCCCGGGGCAACATCCATCGGGATGCGCTTCCCATCCTCATCGCGTTCACCTGGGCCTACAGAGAGAACAGTTCCCTTTTGTGGCTTCTCTTTTGCAGTCTCTGGAAGCACGATTCCACCAGCAGTGATTTCTTCCTGTTCTTCCGGTTCCACCACTACACGGTTTCCTAAGGGTTTTAGGGACATAGACATATTAAACCTCCTGATAGATTTGGATTTGATTCCCTGTGGACATGATTTCAAGTTAGCACTCATTCGTATAGAGTGCTAACTTGTGACGAAATGATACCTATTTTTGTCTAGTAAGTCAAGGGGTTAAACACAAATTCTTATAAACTTCTGATATTTTCCCCGAGGTTGTTCAGGGTTGAGAACTCGTTGTCACAAACACGTATGAAGCGAGCCGTATCAATAATTGTTGGCTCAGCCCGTCATGGATTCGCCAACCTCTTCTGTCGGAGTAGGGAGAGCGGGTTCAGGGGTGGGGGCTGGGCTTTCAGAGGATGTACTTCCCAATTGCTTGCAAATCCCCTCGCTGTCTTCCACAATGCTCATCAGGATTGGGTCATCCGGATAATCTGCGCGTACCTGATCCAACACCGACTGTGCTTCGCTGCAGTAATTCTGATTGGGACGGCTGAGAAATGCAAGTACTGTCCCATATTCAACATAATAGTAGGCAACGGTTAAGTTCGTCAAATCTAGACCTTCCACTGCAGAGCCGCCGACTTCATTTTCTTCCGCTGAACAGCCCAAAACCGCACATTTTAAGACGGGCATCGCCCCTTCATAATTGCGGGAACGGATGTAGATGATGCCTAATTGGCCATATGTGTTGGCGTTGGTCGGATCAAAAGCTAAAGCACTTTCTGCATTCCGAGCGGCAATGAAGAATTCACCTTGCTGGGCATACGTCTTGGCAATCTCAATGTTGGGTATCGGGTTGTTGACCCCAAGCTGCTTGTTGATTTCAGCCGCGTTAGCAAAATATTCTAACGCTTGGTCATACAGCTTCAGGCTGAGGTAATTGCGGCCAATATAGACGTACAGAAAGGTCAGGTTTGGGTTGATTTCGGTTGCGCGCAGGTATTGTTTGATCGCGCTGTTGTACTGACCAAGGGATTCGAGCACTGTACCGTAGACGCGGTGGGCATCCATTGAGTCAGGCGAGATGGATACCGCTTTGGCAGCGTTTTGTTCAGCCTGTGACCATTTTTGCTGATCCAAAAGTACTTCAGCGTAGTAAGCCAAGGCCAAACCGTTTTCGGGATCCAAGCCATACGCCCGTACAGCCTCGCTTTCTGCTTCCAGCAGCAGATTCTGGCGTTCCTCTTCAGAGATCAATGGACTCGAGGCGTACCAGTCTAGCACGAAGGCGTAGACAGCCCGGATGGTGCTGTCGTCGGGGCTTAGTTCCAGTGCTTTTTCAATCGAGTTGCGCGCTTTCTGTAGGCGTGTGAGCCGCTCGGAATCATTGCTGAGCATCGTGATTGAGTAAGCTTCAATCCGGGCTTTTTCTGCCCACGCATGTGCATTCCCGGGGTCAACCTGCAGGGCGCGTTCGTAGGTGTCGATAGCATCATAACGCGCCGGGGTGGGGTCTGGGGGGTCTGGGTCATATAGTTTACCGGCTTGAAAATAGGCTTGTGCCTCTTGGATATAGGAGCCAGCAATCCGTGTGGGTGTGGGAGTTGGTTCCAATACGGGTTTTATTTCTCCACCCTCAATTTGCATTAATACCCAAATGCCTGCCATGATCAGGGCAATCCACAGCATCACGCGGTATGGATTGTAGCCTGCTTTTTGCGGGCGGAAGGTGGGGCGTTTACCTTTGAGATCGCGGTCCATAGTCGTGGATATTTATTGAGCGGGAGTATTTGACCGAGGTGAGTTCACCATGCTGCTGATCGATCGATAGGTGGTGTAAGCTGATTAGGGGGTCGGAGTTGGTTCGGGTTCTTCGGTGGGTTCCAGCCCTTCGATCGGTTCATCAAGATTCTCCTGGCATAGTGCAATGCCTGCCTGCGCATTTTCTACCGCTAGTTCGTAGTCGGGAACGCCGCTTAATAGGGCTTGGAAGACCGGTACAGCTTCCGCGCAGCGGTTGCTTTTCGCTAATGCGAACCCGTAAAACCAGTAATATTGGGGGACAGTTGTGTAATCTAACGGTATACCCTCAACAACGACACCCTCCTCAGTTGTTCCGCCATGGACAACTAACCCCAACGCCGGAATAGCTTTTGCTAGTTCCTGATTACGGTAGTACATAACGCCCAGATTGCCCCACAATCTTGTGTTGCTAGGCTCAACTTTAACGGTTTGTTCGGCATACTGGACTGCTTTCCCGAACTGGCCTTCATTGGCGTATGCCAGCGAAATTTCTGTTGGCGCAATTGGGGAGTCCGGGTTGAGGGCGAAGGCAGTAAGCAGCTCCTCTACGGCCAGATCATTTTCGCCGTTGAGGCGATAAGCAAAACCGAGGCTCAAATGCAGGTCAGCAATTTTATCGTTTATCGCGATGGCAGTTTTAAACTCCTGGATCGCTTCATCGACGTTTTGTGTGCTCAACAGGACGAGGCCTCGTGCGCGGTGTGTTTCCAGCAGGTTAGGATCGAGGCGCATCGCCGCTTTAGATTCCTCAATCGCTTTGTCGATATCACCAAAATCGCCTTTGTTTATCAATATCTCTGCATAATACGCTCGCGCGAGCGCATTGTTTGGGTCAAGTTCTACTGCTTTCTTAATGGCAGCTTCGGCAGCCAGATGGTCCTCTAATTGGCTGTGAGCCCATGCTTGAACAGCATGTGCCAGCGGGTTATTGGGATTTTTGAGCAGTGCATTCTGCGTGTTGACAATTGCTTCTTCATAATCGCCGGAAAAAGCCTGTGCGTGTGCCAACGCGACGTAAATCGCTGGGTTATTCGGATCGGCTACGATGGCCTGCTTATAGGATGCGATCGATTGAGGGAGTTTCCCTTGGGCGTAATTTTGCTCAGCTTCATTGAGGAACGACTCAGGACTGCGGGTAGGAGTTGCTGTCGGAATGAACAGCGGTGGGGTAGCAGGAACGACAACTTGGTTGAGATAAAAAAATATGCCAATCAGCCCTAGCAGGAGCAGAATCCGCCAGGGGCTCGAATGCTTCTTCGGGCGTTTTGTCATGTTCCAGCGATTTCCCTTAAGATACATACGATCATATTACCATTTTCACAAATAGGGCGTCAATACATTCAGGGATTAGCGTTTGGTGAGCGCTAGTATGGGTTATAAGTCTTGTGGTGATCCAGCTACTTGCCAACCCATATGCTCGCGGCTAAAATCGGTATATGCGTTTTGAGGTGTTTTCGTTATTCCCCGAGGTAATCAAACCGTACCTGGATGTAAGCATTTTGAAACGCGCTTGCCAACGAAACTTGCTTGAAGTTCGGTTCCATAACATCAGGGATTGGACCACCGATAAACACCATATCACCGATGATGAGCCGTATGGAGGGGGTGGGGGGATGATCATGAAACCTGAACCGATCTTTGCCGCGATCGAGAGTGTCTTGGGAGACCCACCTGAGTGTCCAGTAATCATGTTAACCCCACAAGGCCGGTTGTTCACCCAGCAAGTAGCCCAGGAAATTGCCCAGCATCCGCACATCGCCTTGCTGGCAGGGCGTTATGAAGGGGTCGATGAGCGTATCCGTCAGCACCTGGTAACGGATGAGATATCGATTGGCGATTATGTGCTGACCGGCGGGGAAATCCCCGCTATGGTGTTGATTGATGCGGTCACGCGATTGATCCCTGGTGCGTTGGGTGATCCTACAGGGGCGCAGGACGATTCGCATGCCTCAGGTTTACTTGAATACCCACACTACACCCGTCCAGCCGACTTTCGGGGCTGGCGGGTACCCGAAGTTCTGACCTCAGGCGACCACGCCCGTATCGCACGCTGGCGGCGCGAGCAGGCATTATTACGGACCTGGCACAGACGACCAGATTTATTGGCATCAGCATCGCTATCAGAATCGGACCGAGCATTTATAGAGAGTTTACCTATTATCGACCAGGTTTCTGAATACGAAGAAGGATAAATCTACATCAGTAATCCTCATCCCAGCTGACATATATCCGCGTTTTTGCACCATAAATAGCTACCCAATGGCAATGAATACTGGAGGTCAACGTGAATAAGCGCTTCCCTTATGGCAGAACCCTGGTGTTGGGCTTTGGATTCTTTGGTATCAGTCTAATTTGGCCGATTTTCAACAATTATGTGCCCATCTTTCTAAAAGAAGATTTCGGGTTATCAGCCACGGTCATCGGTTTTATCATGACCTGGGACAATTACTTAAACATGTTCGTACAGCCGGTGGTTGGGGAACGTTCTGACCATACCCGCACACGCATCGGGCGGCGGAAGCCTTGGATGATTGTTGGCGCTCCTCTCGCAGCGGTGTTCTTCATCGCGGTACCGCTCATGGGTTCCCCAATTGGTATCATGTTCGCGATCCTTTTGACTAATATTGGGATGGCGCTGTTTCGCTCACCGACTGTCGCCTTACTGGGCGATTTGTTCCCATCACAGCAGCGTAGCACAGCAAACGGGATCATCAATTTGATGGGGGGGCTTGGGGCGATTGCAGCCTTCCTAATTGGCGGTATCCTTTACAGTATGGGACGGATTGCACCATTCGTGTTCGGGAGTATTGTGCTCCTTATCGCGATCGGCGTCGTCCTGCTGTTTGTTCGCGAGCCGCAAGCGCCACCAGCTCAAGAAAAGCAAGGGGAAGAAAAAGGTTTTATCTATAACCTAAAGGAGGTGTTTCAATCTGCTGATAAGTCCGGACTAATGATCTTGCTGGCAATCTTGTTCTGGTTTTTAGGGTATAACGCTTTAGAAACCTGGATTTCCTCATTTGGCAAATTTTCCCTTGGAATTGATGAGGGACGCATGTCGATCCTGACCTCGGGATTGGCGCTAGCGTTTGTCATTTTTGCAGTTCCAAGCGGCTTGCTGGCAACCCGTTTTGGACGCAAGCGTATCATCCTCATCGGTATCGTTGGCTTAGCGGTGCTGTTTGCATACGGCTTTTTTGTTAGCAATGAATTGATGTTGATCACATTGCTCATACCAGCCGGTTTCTTCTGGGCCTTGATTAACGTTAACTCACTTCCGATGGTATATGATGTGGGTGGTGATATGCGCATCGGTGCTTTTACAGGGCTGTATTACTTGGTAGCTAATCTGGCGGCTGTCGGCGGTCCCCAGGGAGTCGGTGTACTAATCGACTTGACTCAAGGCAACTACCGTATTATGTTCCTGTTTGCCGCAATAGCCATGTTGTTGGCGGGATTCTTTATGCTCCGGGTACGTGAGACCAGCAATCCCCAAACGGCAGAGCTCGAAAATGTGTAACGACAAATAGTTCAGGGAGTGATGTGGGAGTACCCGCTGATATGCTCCTGTGGGCTGATGAGTTCTTGCTGACGCTAAACAAACCAGCTGGTTTGTGCGGACGCTGCCTGATGGATATGATTCAAAACCACCCCATATAAAAAGTGTTCTTACACCAGCTTATGGACGGCTCTGGATTGTCCTTCGTCTGGATCGCAAAACGAGCAGGGTGTTGTTGTTGGCTCGCAGTGCATCTGCTCACCGTGCGCTGAACGTTCAGTTTTCTGGTCGCCAAATCTACAAAACCTACCACGCATTGTTGTGTGGTAATCCCGCCTGGCAGAGAAAGCGAATCAACCACTCACTACGCCCGAACGGAGACCGGCGGCACCGCACGGTTGTGGACCACGTGGCAGGTAAATCAGCTAGTACAGATTTCTCGGTTTTGGAGCGCTTTGGGAAATACACCTTAATGGAAGCGCGTCCGGAAACTGGACGGACCCACCAGATAAGCGCCCATGCTGCTGCTCGACGGTACACGATCGCGGCGGACCCATTGCAGGGGGTGTTTGGGTGTGCTATTGACGTCAACATGCAGGAAAACACTGTTGTGAAGGACGAAGGACAGGATTCGATTATCGTGCGATTGGCGCTGCACACTTTTCGGCTTAATTTCTCTCACCCGCAATCTCAAATAGCGATGACTATAGAAGCGCCTTATCCGGATGATTTTTCCTCATGCAATCAAAAGCCAACTATCGGCCGCCTGAAACCTGAATAATTCCTGGCAGTATTGTTAGATAAATATCAGAATCCATTCTCAGCCCAGGGGGTTTTCTTGACGCGTATTGGTCTGCATGGTATGATTTTATCCGGATTATTAGCACTCTCAATTCGAGAGTGCTAAATCGGACTAAATTATGGCAAATAGGCTAAGCGAACGGCAAAAGTTGATCTTGGCCCTGGTGATACGGGAGTATATCGACTCGGTACAACCAGTTGGCTCAAAGCGGTTGGTAAATAAGTACAGCCTGGATTTCAGTTCGGCGACGTTGCGAAATGAAATGGTTGTGCTGACAGAGCTGGGGTATTTGCGTCAGCCGTATACCTCTGCTGGTAGAGTGCCAACTGAAGAAGGGTACCGCTATTTTGTACGCCAGCTTATGGGTCAGACTGAGCTTCCTCAAAACACTAGACGCACGATCAGCCACCAGTTTTACCAGGCTGGACAGGATGTGGATCGCTGGATGCGCTTAGCAGCTTCAGTTCTAGCACACCAGTCGCAAGGCGCTTCTCTGGTCACTTCCCCACACACCGAGAAGCCGAGATTTAAACACCTGGAGCTGATTGCCACCCAAGGACGTCAAGTATTGATGGTCTTGGTATTAGCTGGAGGGCAGGTGCGCCAGCAGATGCTCTCGCTGGCGGAGCCTGTATCACAGGACCAATTGAGTGCAACAGCGGCTAATCTAAGCTTGCTTGGACAATCGCTGGACATTGAGCAAATTTCCGCACTTGCACCCCAAATGGACGTACTTGGGCAGGATGTGATCAAGCTAATACTTGAAGATATGCACCATTCAGGTGATATCTTGGGTGGTGAAGTATACCGCGATGGTCTAACCAATGTGCTGTCTGAACCAGAGTTTGCTGAAGTTGATGTCGCCCGCCGAGCTTTGCGCATTTTAGAAGAGCGCTCTCTGCTAGAGGACCTATTGACTCGCACTGTGCTGACTACGAATATGGATGGTGTTCAAGTTCTGATTGGGGGTGAGAATACCTGGGAAGAGTTAAGTGATTGTTCAGTCGTGTTGGCTCGATATGGTGCCCCGGGCTACGCGACTGGCGCTATAGGTGTTTTAGGTCCAATCCGCATGGCCTATGGCCGGACAATCTCCACAGTGCGTTTCGTTGCGGGCTTATTGAGCGATTTAGTTATAGACCTACATACAGAATAATTATCCCCAGATCAGGATACCTTTAGGAGTACAGTGTAAACATGTCAGATGATTTGAACCACCAGCAGCTCGAGTCAGAGATTACTGATGATGAGCAGGAAATTATTCTTGAGGGAGAAATCCTTGAGGATTTAGAAGAGGAGCTTGCGTCTCCAGACGAAGAATTACAGAGCATACGACAAGAGATAGTGGATGCGGAGTCCAAAGCCCAGGAGTATTTGGATGGCTGGCAGCGCGCCCGGGCAGAATTCGCAAATTATAAGAAGAGAGTTGACCGTGACCACGCCTCAGTTCGCCAGATGGCAGCGGCCAATATCTATAAAAATTATCTGGAAGTCATTGACGATTTAGAGCGTGCGCTGAAGGATCGCCCAGAGGAAAGCGAAGGTGCTGCCTGGTCATCAGGTATTGAGCTGATCTACCGCAAGTTGCTCTCGAATATGGAGGCAGATGGCATAACGGTTATGGTTACTCAGGGTCAGTTCTTTGATCCAAATTTCCATGAAGCCATCTCCAGTGAAGAAACACAAGAGCGCGAGAGTGGTCAAATTATCGAAGTGCTTAAAAATGGCTATATGGTTGGGGATAAAGTACTTCGCCCAGCCCTGGTGCGTGTTGCCCAATGAACGTAACAGAATGGGTGCTACCATTCTTTCTCATATATAAATAATCAGGATTTATCCGGAGGATATTAACATGGCAAAAATAATAGGAATCGATTTAGGAACTACAAACTCAGTTGTCGCCGTTATGGAAGCCGGTGAACCAGTGGTTATCCCCTCGGCAGAAGGGGAACGATTGGTTCCATCTGTGGTGGCAGTCAATAAAAACAATGAGCGGTTGACGGGACGGGTTGCTCGCAATCAAGCTGTTGTCAACCCCGAGAATACGATCTCCTCAATCAAGCGTTTCATGGGACGCAAGTACTCGGACGCTGTTGTTCAGAAAGCTGTCGATCGTGTTCCTTATAAAGTCTCCGATGCCCCCAATGGAGACGTACGGGTAAGCATGGCCGGTAAAGATTATTCTCCACCAGAGGTTTCGGCGATGATCTTGAGCAAAATTAAGCGCGATGCCGAAGCCTATTTAGGGGAAACGGTTACCCAAGCGGTGATCACAGTCCCAGCATACTTCAACGATGCGCAGCGCAATGCAACCAAGGATGCTGGAAAAATTGCTGGCTTGGAAGTCCTGAGAATTATCAACGAACCCACAGCATCATCTCTCGCCTATGGACTAGACAAGAAGGCTGATGAAGTGATCGCTGTGTACGATCTGGGTGGCGGTACATTTGATATATCAATTCTTGATGTTGGCGATGGTGTATTTCAAGTTCGCTCCACCAGCGGTGATACGTTTTTGGGTGGCGACGACTTCGATCAGCGCGTCATAGATTACATCGCGGATGAATTCCAGCGTGAGAATGTTATCGACCTCCGTAAGGACCGCCAGTCGTTGCAGCGTCTAAAAGAAGCGGCTGAAAAAGCTAAGATCGAATTATCCAGCATGATGCAAACTGAGATCAACCTGCCGTATATCACTGCCGATGCCAGCGGGCCAAAACACTTGGTAATGACCCTGACCCGCTCCAAATTAGAGCAGTTGACAGCTGATTTAATCGAAAGATCATTGGCCCCGGTGCGACAGGCATTGAAAGATGCTGATCTCCAAGCTGCTGATATCGATGAGATCATTATGGTTGGCGGCATGACCCGTATGCCAGCTGTCCAGGAAGCGGTCCGCAAGTTGTTCAATAAGGAGCCGCATAAAGGTGTAAACCCGGACGAGGTTGTCGCGATCGGTGCGGCCATTCAGGCAGGTGTCTTAGGTGGCGAGGTGAAAGATATCTTACTGCTTGACGTGACACCGCTGACATTGTCGGTGGAGACATTGGGCGGTGTCGCCAGCGGGATGATCGAACGGAATACCACGATTCCTACTCGCAAGAGCCAAATCTACTCCACGGCTGCCGACACCCAATCGCAGGTTGAGATCCATGTCGTTCAGGGCGAACGCCCGATGGCTGGCGACAATAAATCTTTAGGACGCTTTATCTTGGATGGTATCCCCCCAGCACCACGTGGTGTCCCACAAATCGAAGTCACCTTCGATATCGATGCGAACGGGATATTGAAGGTGACTGCCGTTGATAAAGCAACGGGACGCAGCCAAGATATCACCATCACTGCCTCATCAGGATTATCCGAGGCCGAAGTAGAAAGCATGCGCAAGGTGGCTGAAGAACACGCGGATGAAGACGCAAAAAAGAAGGAATTGATCGAATCTCGCAACGCGGCAGATAACTCGGCTTATGCAGCGGAAAAAGCATTACGTGATCTCGGTGATAAGGTGCCCGCCGATGTCAAGACGAAAGTGGAAGATCAAGTAGCCAAAGTGCGCGGCGTATTGGATAGTGGAGACGTCGAGACACTCCGCAGAGAAACTGAAGCCCTCAACCAGGTAATCCAGGAAATTGGGGCTAGTGCTTACCAACAAGAGGAACCGCAAGCACAAGCGCCCGAATCTGATGGTGGAGATGAATCAAAGATAGATTCGGATGAAGAAGATGTCGTAGATGGTGAGTTCCGGAATGTTTGATGCTGTCACCCTGCCAGGAATATATATACTTAAGTTCCTGGTTGGGGTTAAAGCTCCTGCGGATCGATAATGACTCAACGTGATTACTACGAAGTTCTTGGTCTAGCTCGGAATGCCTCCAACGACGAACTAAAAGGGGCATTCCGTCGTCTTGCGCGCCAGTATCACCCCGATGTGAATAAAGAACCGGATGCAGAAGAGCACTTTAAGGAAATAAACGAAGCTTACGCCGTCTTGTCTGACGCAGATAGGCGAGCGGCATACGACCGCTTTGGACATGCTGGTGTAAAGGGCGCAGGTGGGGCAGCCGATTTCACCGTAGATTTCACCGATTTCGCTGACATCTTCGGAGACCTATTTGGGTTTGGAGGATTTGGCCGGTCAGGGAGAAGGTCGCGCAATGTTCCCCGTCGAGGCGCTGACCTGCAGTACCGCGTGGATTTATCTTTTGAAGAAGCCGTATTCGGTGCAGAGAAGGAAATTGAGATCACTCGCGATGAGGTTTGCATCAACTGCAGTGGCAGTGGTGCTGAGCCAGGCACTTCACCAGAACGCTGTTCTGCCTGTAACGGCGCGGGTGAAGTACGTCAGGTCAGGCAAACCCTGTTGGGGTCAATGGTCCAGGTAGCCACGTGCCCAACCTGCAACGGGCAGGGTGAAACCATCTCGACTCCATGCCTTTCATGCAAAGGTAGGGGGTTAGAAAGAAAAGTACGCAAGAAAGTTGTGAGTATCCCCGCCGGTGTTGATACAGGCACTCAAATCAGGATGGCGGGTGAAGGTCAACCGGGTTTAAACGGTGGGCCACAAGGCAACCTTTATATCGCGATCAATGTCATGTCGCACAAGTATTTCAAGCGCCGTGAGAACAATATTTTGTTGGATATCGATGTTAATATCGCTCAGGCGACCCTGGGGGCGGAAGTCGATGTACCAACGGTCGATGGTATCGTTAAGTTGAAGATACCCACCGGTACCCAACCAGGAAAAGTGCTCCGCATGCGGGATAAAGGTGTCCCTCATTTGCGCGGTAACGGACGTGGAGACCAATTAGTCGTCGTAAATGTTGATATCCCGACACGAATTAACAGTGAACAGCGTGCGTTATTTGAACAACTGGCCGAAAGCTTGGGGAGTGAAGTGCGGCCTCAGGAGCGGAGCTTCTTCGATTGGCTGAAAGAGACACTGGCCGGGTAGACTGGCGCAGTTATGCAGTTTGGACGAATGGTGAGCAGGGAGCACTGTTCGTCTTTTCATTATTGCAGTTGAACCAGGTTCCTTTGGTGGAATGATGGATAATCGGTGGATCGAAATCTCTCTTTCCGTGGATGGCGAGTTGGCGGAGGCAGTTGCAGAAGTATTGGCGCGTTATCTACCGAATGGGATTGTGATTGAATCAACTGCGATTGAGAACACCACTGATCTAAGCACCGGGGTACCAGTTGGCCCGCTGAAAGTAAGCGGGTATCTGCCGGTCGATAGTGAATTAGAAGAGAAGCGCCGCCAGATTGAAGAAGCTTTGTGGTACCTTGGCCGTATTCAGCCTCTACCTGCCCCAGAATATGCGACTATACAAGAAACCAACTGGATGGAGGCCTGGAAAGAGCACTACCAACCGATCCAAATTGGACAGAATCTAGTGATCGTTCCTGCATGGATGGAATCGCCCACCCCGGATCGAATTGTCGTGCGTATTGATCCAGGGATGGCTTTCGGAACCGGGACCCACCCAACGACACAGCTGTGCCTAGAACTCCTGGAAACCGAAATCCAGGACGCGCTCACCACACACACGCCCCCGGAGACAGTTTCACTCATCGATGTCGGATGTGGATCTGGAATACTTTCGATTGCGGCATTGAAGATGGGTGCATCACACGCATTAGGTGTTGATACCGATGCTCAAGCGATTAAAGCTTCGCACGACAACGCAAAACTAAATGGAATCGAGCGTAGTCTGCGGTTAGGAGTGGGGTCACTTGCCGAAATCCAGGCTGGGATCTTCGGGGACAAACAGGCTGCGTTAGTCGTTGCGAATATCTTGGCCCCGATAATTGTGCGGCTGTTGCAGGGTGGATTGTCGAATTTGGTGTCTTGTGGGGGTAAACTGATCCTTTCCGGTATATTGGAGACTCAGATATCAGAGGTTGAAGCTGCCGTTCATGAGAGCGGGTTGCAAATGGTCGGACGCTATCAATCTGCAGATTGGGTAGCGCTGGTTGCGGCAAAGGATTAGTAATCCGTTTGGGGGAAGAAAAGGAAGTGTTTTGCTTGTCATCTTGACTAGTTAATTCTCGCGGGTTAACCACCGGCCCAACCCGCTCAGCTGTTTGTGGTGTACTAGGGCTTCTAGCAAAGCTTCAGGTTGATCTGTGTGGGTGAACAGCCCCCGGTGTTCATCATAGATAAACCCTTCTCCCCGTGCATGTTCGACGAAAGTCAATAAGCTGTCAAAATAGTTGCGGGTATTGAGCAGCCCGATCGGTTTTTGGTGCAGCCCGATCTGTGCCCAAGTGAGTACCTCAAACAGCTCTTCCAGCGTTCCAAACCCGCCTGGCAAAGCGATAAATGCCTCCGCAAGCTCAATCATGCGCGCTTTGCGTATGTGAATATCATCGACAACTTCCAAATGAGACAAATTTCTGTGAGCTAAGGCGGCTGTGTTAAATAAATGCGGGATGACACCGATGACTTCTCCTCCGGCACCTAATGCGCCATTCGCGACTGCGCCCATTAAGCCCGTGCTGCCTGCTCCATAAATCAAGCTTAAACCATGATTGGCAATCGCCGCGCCCATCTCGTGCGCTGCATCAAGATAGACTGGATCCATATTGTCAGCTGATCCGCAGTAAACACACACAGATTTCATATTTATGATTCTCCAATTGAAGTTCTGTGGATATTTTATCTCCACCCTACTTCAGCCAGGGAGAACCTGACTGTGCCTGATAAATTCTGTGATATTAATTCAGCAGGATTCGGTTCTTCTTGCGTTTCTCTTCGTATAGTGCCCTATCCGCTTGTGCCAACATTTTGTTAATATCCTTAGCGCCGTTCTGTGGATCGAATTTGGCCACACCTATGCTTAGGGCGAGCTGGTACTGCTGATTATTCTGGTTGCTTTTTTCCAGCTGGTAGCGTAAGCGGGCGAGTATGGTTTCGATGTTATGCTGGGGGGCATCGATTGCCAGGATGGTAAACTCATCACCACCAAACCGTGCGATTAGGTCGGAAGAGCGTAGGGTTGATTTCATGATGGATGCAACTGTCTTCAGGGCGCTGTCACCTTCGGTGTGACCGAAATTATCATTGATCTGCTTCAAACCGTCTAAGTCGGCGAAAAAGAGGATTAACTCTCGATCTGAGCGTTGGGCGATTTTAATGTGCTGCAAGGCTAACGACTGGAAACCACGCCGGTTTAGCAGCCCCGTAAGTTCATCTACAAGCGACATGCGCCGCATGTTCTCTAGCGATCGGTGGCGCTCAAGCGCAAATAACATCGCTCTAATGAGCTGATCCGCTTCCATCGCCCCCTTCTCTAGATAATCCTGTGCTCCTTCGCGAACAGCTCGCAGCGCGAGCGCCTTATCATTGATGGCAGTCATCACCACGATAGGAATGTGTGGTGCGAGGGAATACATGGCATCAAATGTGCTGAATCCTTTGCTGTCTGGTAATGTGAGATCGAGCAGGATGATATCAAAGTTGTATGAGCATGCAAGCTGTTGCGCTGTGTCAAGATTTTCCACGTGCTGAACTTCGAATCTGTCTGAGTTTGAGCGAGACAGAATGGTCTGTAGCACCCAAGCGTAATCTGGGTTGTCCTCTACCAATAATACCTTTACATGCTCAGCGCCCATTATCGCACCCTAAAAACTTATACTTCAAATATGGTCAGATTCTAGCATGTCCCTCCAGGGTGGTCAACTTCGCGGCAAGCCGCTTCTAGGATAATAAGCTTCTGAGGGCTTGTCGAATTATGCTACAATAGGGACATGTCAACCAACGGACCAAAGCAGCCCCTGACAGCAAGGAATCCAATTACCCAAAAGGCACACCGCCATGAGGTGTTTATGCAAATCACCTTGCCATTGCTAGTAGGAATAGCGATTGTCGTTGGTCTGTCAGCCGCGGTAATTGCCTCGGGTGTCAATGGCAGCACAGAGGTCTCCCGGTGGGCAGACATATCCACAATCTGGCTTATCCTGATTACGCTTGCGGGTGGTTTTTTTCTTTTTTGGGTCTTAGTTGGATTCACATATTTGGTGGTCAAAATTGTTATTGCTTTTCCACCCTTGGCAAGTTCGATCCAGGACTTCTTCATATTAGCAGAACACCGTGTTCGCGCCATATCAGATAAGGCGGTCGAGCCATTCATGCGATCCAGCAGCTACAAGGCTGGTTTTCTAGCTTTGTTCCGCAAACAATAATCCTGTCTTACAAGCGCTGGCTCCTAAGATAAAAGGTTGATAATCAAAATCCTAGAATGACAAATAAATAGAGAAAGGGACATAGTATGAGGGACAGCGACATTATCGAGTCAGATCAGGCTGATAAATCCTGGAAAACAAAAACGATTGTAATTGGCGGCGCATTAGGTGCAATGATCGGTGTTGCGGGAGCATATCTGATTGTCCAGCGGGCGCAAAGTAGAGATGAGCAGATCAGTTTCTCTGTTGGCAAGGGGGTGAAGTTAGGAGTAATTATCTTCACTTTGTTGAGACAGGTTGCGCAGCTGGAGGATTGACCCTCGATATTGCCTGTTACACGACCAAATTAATAACGGATTTGCCTGGTTGTGCTTGAATGCAACCAGGTTTTTCTATTGACAAGAAGGGGATATTTTCTGTAAAATACATATGAACGTACGTTCGTTCACATGTCATATGTGGGAGGTTCCATGGTAAGCGACAATATTCAGCGCGGTGAACAAACCCGGTTGGAGATCATCCGTGCAGCTCATATGTTGTTCGTTCAGCAAGGGTACCATGGTACCTCAATGCGCCAGATAGCCAAACAAGCTGGGATTGCGCTCGGTGGTCTGTATAACCACTTCTCTGGAAAAGATGCTGTGTTCAGCACCGTCTTCTTGGAATACCACCCCTATCATGAAGTCCTGCCGGCGGTACTAGCTGCTTCGGGAAAGACAATCGAAGAATATGTCAGCGCGGTGGCTGCTCGTATGCATGAAACGCTCGAGCGCCGCCCGGATTTTATGAAACTGATGTTTATTGAAGTGGTTGAATTTAACAGTACGCACATTCGCCAACTTTTCAGCGAGATGCTCCCAGAACTACTAATGTTGGCTGAACGGATCCAAGCAACAGATCATGCCAAATTGCGACCTATTCCCCAGCTGCTCTTGATCCGGGTGTACTTTGGAATATTGTTTGGATATTACCTGACCGAAATCATCATGGCAGATAATGCTCCAGAGGCATTTAGCGATTATGCCTGGGATGCTTTTATCAATGTATATTTACATGGCATTTTAAGAGATGGCGGATGTGAGTGAATTAACAATTCAAAGGTTTCGAAGAGGTAAAACTTGCCCAATATATTGGAGTGGTCTTTTGCTGTACTCGCCTTAGTAATGATCTCCAACCATGGACTTGTCAGCGCGAACCTCCATATCAGAAGATCCCGCTGCCCCAACCGACAGTAAGTATGATTAATGGTCCACCGAGTAGCCGAGTTCATCCTCACACCATGAACGGATTTGTTAGTAAATTGGATATCGCATACAAAAGCAGCTTGGTCATTTTCCGTCTCTGTTAAGATTTCAAAGGAAATAGCGGCAGCTAAGTAGATGTTTACCGGTCGATTGTTGTCACTCGTTCGTAAAGAGTTCATCCAGATCGTCCGCGATCCGCGCACGTTGATGTTGGCACTGGTGATGCCGATCATGCAGCTGTTCTTGATGGGGTATGCGGCAACCAACGATGTACGCAATGTGTCTCTGGCTGTCTTTGATCAAGATCGCGGTCCTGAGGCGCGCGCTCTGTTGGACTCTTATCGCGCGGCAGACTATTTTGATCTTGCATATGAAGCTGACTCAGAAGCTAAGTTGGGTGAATTGATCGATGGAGGTGAAGCGCGCGTCGGTTTGATCATCCCGCCGGATTATAGCTACCAGTTACACAGCGCCGGCAGCTCTCAAGTTGCATTTATCTTGGATGGAAGCGACCCAACTGTCGCTTCCACAGCGCTGTCGGCCGCACAGCTTATCGGTCAAGAGCACTCTACCCAGATATTCCTTGACCGGTTTGCGCGTCGCGGACTGTTCACGTCCTTCCAGATGCCTGTCGAAGTACGGACGCGGGTGTGGTACAACCCCGATTTGAAGAGCGCATATTTCATGATCCCGGGTGTGATCAGCACCATTTTATTCTCGATAACATCTATTTTGACGGCTACCTCCATTGTGAGAGAACGGGAACGCGGCACGATCGAACAGTTAATTGTTACTCCCATTCGTTCCTGGGAGCTTGTGGTTGGCAAGCTACTGCCCTATATAATTCTGGCATTTTTAAATACTTTCGAAGTGCTGTTCCTCGGCTCGTGGTGGTTTAAAGTGCCTTTCAGGGGAAGTATAATTTTGCTGCTCGCTTTGTCGGGCATCTTCTTGTTAACCAGTCTAGGGATTGGGCTGTTGGCTTCGACAGTCGCAAAGACACAGCAAGAGGCGATGTTGGGTGTTTTCATGTTAATCCTGCCGGTCTTATTTCTATCGGGTTTCTTCTTCCCCATTGAAGCTATGCCGGTTGCGCTGCAACTGGTCTCTTATCTCTCTCCCCTTCGTTATTATCTGGTCATTATCCGTTCGATTTTATTAAAAGGTGTTGGGATTGAGTCGTTATGGAATGAAGTGATGGCGTTAACCATCTTCGGGTTGGCGATCATGATCACCGCAGCCATGCGGTTTCGGAAGCGTTTGGATTAACGCAGGTTGGTTTTTGGAGGTGGAAAATGAAAAGTAAGCTGCGTAAGCTTCTCCCACTAGTATTCGTTCTGACGATTGTGGCCCTGGTTTATTGGTACTTTAGTGATTATGGCGCGAGTGCTGAACAGGAGGGGCTGTATGCCTCAGGGACCATCGAAGCGCCCCAAGTTGTCATTACCTCCCAGATTGGCGGTCAAGTGGTTGTAATTAATGTTCATCCGGGTGATCAAGTTGAGATAGGGCAGGAATTGATCCAGTTAGATGATGCGATACTGCAAGCTCAGTTGTCGCAGGCTGCAGCGGCAGTGGTGCAAGCTGAATCGAACCTTGCTCTCGTGGCTGCTGGATTACCGAAAGCCCAACGCGATGTCGCAAATGCTTCAGCAGAGTTAGAGGTGATTCATGCACAGCAGGCGATCGATGAATTATACGATAAGGCAGAGCTCATGGCCGCCCAGGCTGCGAAGGAGAACGCTGATGGGCGGAACTCTGTCCGACTAGCAGAACGGCGCGTGAACGGACTCCTAGCACCAGCCACCGAGATTGACCTTGATATCGCGAAATCGACCGTCATTCTTACTGACGCCGCAATAAAACGCGCTGAACGCGAGTTAAAACGATTGCTTGCTAAACCGGAGGATAATCCCAAAAGGGCGGCTGCGGTTTTACTTGTTTCGGTATTGAAGAAGCAGCACGATTTGGCGGTACGGAGACTTAATTATCTAGAGCAAGGTCCCAATGACATTACTATCGCACAGGCTGAGGCGGATTTAAGACTTGCACAAGCGGCTTTGGATGATGCTGAACAGCGGTATAAGCAGCTCAGTGATGGGCCTGATCCTGATTTATTGGTATTAGCGGAGATGCGCTTTGTAACTGCTCAAGCTAACCTGGCGGCGGCGCAGGCTGCGCCGAGTCCAGAGCAACTAGCGTTAGCTGAATCTCAGGTCGGGGTTGTCCAAGCTGGACTAGATGTCGTCCAGGCGCAGATTACGAAATTAATCCTGTCAGCTCCGCTGGATTGTATTGTTGTAAATCGTTCGGTAGAGCCGGGGGAAGTCGTCGCACCGGGGGCACCGCTATTAACGTTAGCTCGCCTTGATGATCTTACGATCACGGTTTACATTCCTGAAGATCGATATGGGGCAATATCTCTTGGGCAGAAAGCTTTGGTTAGGGTGGATTCTTTTCCCGGTGAGAAGTTTGAAGCAACTGTAATGCGGATTGCCGACCAGGCGGAATTCACCCCCCGCAATGTTCAAACAGAAGAAGGCCGCAAATCAACAGTTTTTGCGGTCGAATTGTCGGTCCAGAGCCCCCCGGGAAAGTTGAAACCAGGCATGCCAGCCGATGTGTACTTTGATACAGATAACGGATAATTCAGTCTGATGCACATTGTAGCTCATCACTTAAATAAAGCTTTTGGTGATAACCTGGCAGTAAACGATCTCAACCTGCAGGTGGCGGAGGGAGATGTATATGGTTTAGTCGGACCAGATGGTGCTGGAAAAACATCGACCCTTCGGCTACTTTGTGGAGCTTTTCAGCCAACTCATATGGAGGTGGTTGGAAAATCAGAAATCAGGATATGCGAGTTTGATATATCAAGTCAAACAGAACAAGCCCGTTCAAGGATCGGGTATCTTGCCCAGCGCTTCTCGTTATATGAGGAGTTAACGGTATTGGAGAATTTGCGTTTCTTCGCCGAAATACGCGGACTAGCGGCTCGTGAGTGGCGACCACGCTGTATGGATATCCTTAATTTTGTCGGACTAGATCAATTTATTGATCGCCGCGCCGGGAATCTCTCCGGCGGTATGCGGCAGAAGCTGGGACTGGCAGCTGCACTGGTTCACCAGCCCCAAGTACTCCTTTTAGATGAACCAACCACTGGAGTAGACCCTGTTACACGACAGGATTTTTGGCAGCTCATTATACGCCTGGCAGCCAATAGTGATCAAAAAAAAGGGGGCGTTGCTGTGATAGTGAGCACACCTTATATGGACGAAGCTGCACGCTGTTCGCGTGTTGGATTCATGCGCCGGGGACGGATGATCGTGGAAGGGACACCGCGAGCGCTGTTGGAGAAGTTGGGAAGGAGGATTTTTGAGCTGCGTGGCTCTGATATGTCAGCATTACGGCAGATTGCAGAAGATTATCAAGATATCCTATCTGTACAGATGTTCGGTGACCGGATGCATTTGCGGGTCAAGACAGATAAAATAGAGACCCTTCAGGACGAGCTGTCTGAGTATATCTCTGGTCGGCTTGGTGAGGATTTTCGTTTACGCCAAATTCCTGGCGGATTAGAAGATGTATTCCACGCCCTAGTTGAGGGAGATGAGAGTATATTGTGAAGACAGTAATTCATGCTGAAAATTTGACTCGCCGCTTCGGAGAGTTTACCGCCGTAGATCACGTTTCATTTTCAGTGGAAGCGGGAGAGGTTGTTGGCTATTTAGGGCCAAATGGTTCTGGTAAGACAACCACCATCAGGGTGCTACTCGGGTTGCTGTTGCCTTCTGATGGTACTGCTCATGTGCTGGGCTACGATGTCGTGGAAAATCCCGAGCGTATTCGCGCTAATGTCGGCTACATGTCCCAAAAATTTGCATTGTACAATGAGCTCACTGTTCGTGAGAATCTTGCTTTCTATGCTGGGGTTTATGGTGTTCGCGGTAGCCGTCGACTGGATGAGGTTTTGGAACAAGTTGAGCTGCTGCGCTACCAGCAGGAAAGAGTTGAGAACCTTTCGACGGGCTGGCGTCAAAGGCTGGCGCTTGCGATAGCGATAGTGCATAGTCCGCGCCTGTTGTTTTTGGATGAGCCGACCAGTGGTGTAGACCCTACAGCCCGGCGGGTTTTTTGGGATTTAATCTACCAATTAGTAGACCAAGGGGTCACTGCATTTGTTACTACCCATTATATGGATGAAGCGGAATACTGCCGGCGGGTTGGTATTATGCGTGATGGGCGATTGCTGGCGATAGATTCGCCTTCGAATTTGAAAGCGACTGCTTTACCGGGTAAGGCTTGGGATGTCTTTGCTGAGCCACTGCTGCCCGCATTGCTCTCCTTAGAAAACTGTGGATTTGTAGAACGAGCAGGGCTGGCAGGAGACCACCTGCGGGCAATTACCGCAGCTGATATCAGCGCAAGGGGGATGCTAAATCACCTGGCAGCCGAAGGGATGGTCGATATTCAGGTACGGGAAGTAGAACCGTCTTTTGAGGATGTGTTTCTATCCCTTGCAACGCCCGATTACTCAGCTGCAATGATATAAAAAAGCTGGCGTATAATTCTTGTATGGAACCATCAACTCCCCGATTTGTTTTGATGGGTAAGCTGCGTCGAGATTACACCATCCTGCCTTCTGGGCGTGTTTTATTAGATGTGCCAGGTGGAAACGTACTCTATGCAGCGGTTGGTGCCGCCATTTGGGAACCAGAACCACACCCAGCTTTAGTAGCGAGAATCGGCGAGGATTACCCTCAATCTTGGCTTGAGGAGTTTGGTGAGCGGGGATTTGATCTGCGGGGCATAAATATCTTACCCCATGAGGTAGACGTGCGATCGTTTGCCGCCTATACGTCACGTAAATCCCGTACGGATGAAGATCCTGTCTCACATTTCTCTCGACTGGGCGTTCCTTTCCCTAAAGCATTGTTAGGGTATCGGAGCCTCAGTTCACAGATAGATAGTAAGACCAATCTGTCACCAACCTCGCTGCGCCAAGGTGATTTGATCCCTGCCTATACCGATGCTACCGCTGCACATATTTGCCCCATGGATTTTTTGACCCACAGCCTGATCCCAGCAGAGCTGCGCCAAGCTGAATTCACCACTGTTACGCTCGATCCTGCAGCCGGGTACATGAACCCGACTTTTTGGAGTGACGTGCCATCGCTGGTCACTGGACTAACAGCCTTTTTACCATCAGAAGAAGAGCTGCGCTACTTATTTGAAGGGAAAAGCAAGGATTTATGGGAAATGGCCGATGCCTTGGCTTCCTATGGATGTGAACTAATCGTGATTAAGCGTGGGGAGGGGGGGCAGCTGGTGCTGGATGCTGCAGCCCACAAGCGATGGGAGGTAACCGCTTACCCCTCTAAGATGGTAGACCCAACTGGTGCTGGGGATACTTTTTGCGGTGGTTTCCTAGCAGGGTTTCGCCGGACTTATGATCCTCTGGAAGCCGCGCTGCATGGAAATATTTCTGCATCACTTGCTGTGGAAGGCAGCGGTCCTTTGTACGCATTGGATGCACTCCCTGGTCTAGCGGATGCCCGTTTGGAGTCACTGCGCCAGTCAGTCAGGATATTATGAATCAGGACACCCTCGCCAAAATACTACAGCGTGCTGGAGATATCCAGAAAATCCCTGCCCCAACATTTGGTGAGCACGCGCGGGCAGAATATGTACACAATGCTTTTATCGGCGAGGGTTTGGCGCATGTATCGATTGATCCGATTGGGAATGTAGTCGCTTGTCTCCCGGGGCAGGGTGCTGCACCCCCACTGGTGGTCTCCGCGCATCTGGACACAGTTTTCCCTTTAGATACTGACCTTAATTTGGTGCGTGATGTTGATTATATCCATGGTCCCGGTATTGGCGATAATGCGGTTGGTGTCGCAGGGTTATTTGGTTTGCTTTGGGGTATCCAACAACAAGGTATCGGATTACCAGGCGATGTATGGTTAATTGCCAATGTCTGTGAAGAGGGATTGGGTGATCTGCGTGGTATGCGGGCAGTTGTCGACCGTTTTGGGGATGATGTTAAAGCCTATGTGATCCTGGAGGGTATGGCTTTAGGGCAGATTTATCATCGTGGCCTCAGTGTCACTCGCTATCGAATATCTTTATATGCCAAGGGTGGTCATTCCTGGGCAGATTATGGACGACCTTCAGCTGTTCACGAAATTGGTAAGCTCATTCACAACATAGCATCCATCAAAGTGCCGGAGACTCCCCGCGCAACGGTCAATGTCGGTATCGTCACAGGAGGCACATCGATCAATACGATCGCCGATCATGCTGTTATAGAAGTTGATTTGCGGTCAACAGATGAGTGGATGCTGGACCAGCTTGCTGGTGAAGTACAAGTCATCTCCAAAGCAGCTCAACGGGACGGTTTGCAGGTGCAGCTGGAACTGATCGGTAAACGTCCAGCGGGGAGCATATCGGCAGAGCACCCACTGGTCCTGTTGGCAATTGAATGTTTGGACGAAATGAATATCGCACCGTACCTCAATATCGGATCTACCGATGCCAATATCCCCTTAAGTCGAGGTTTACCTGCGGTCTGCATCGGCCTAACCACAGGAGCAGGTGCGCATACTTTGGAGGAATATATCAATACTCGCCCCTTGGCACTCGGTATGGAACAGCTAATTCACTTGGTTGTTAGAATCTTCAGGGGATAACAATAATGGTTAACCCGGCTGCGATTGCAAACTGCCGCGCACATCAATGGCAAATACCCCTTCGTTCTTCGTCATCACCTGCAGTGGATTAATCTCGATCTCCGTAATTTGGGGGAAGTCCGCCGCTAATTGCCCAAGACGAAGTATCATATCCAATACCGCCTCACGATCTGCTGGTGGGAGATGGCGATAACCATACAGTCGTTTACCGGCCCAGGTTTTATCAAGTAAATATGAGGCCTCCTGGTGTGAGACGGGTGCCAGGGCGAATGCTACATCCCCAAGTTTCTCCACTTCCAAACCGCCCGATCCAAACATTACCATTGGACCAAATTGCGGATCCTGCAGCGCGCCGATAATGATCTCCTGTCCGGGGTTGAGCATTTTTTGGACATGGACTCCGCTCAGGTTTGCCTCTGGTCGGGTACGTCTGGCATTCGACATAATATTTTCGTAGCCATCCGCAACAGCCTGGGAGTTTTTCAAATTGAGCAGCACTCCGCCGATATCCGATTTGTGGAGGATGTCTGGTGAGGCGATCTTCAAAGCCACCGGATATCCATACAGGTTGGCTTGCTGTATTGCACTTTCGGGTGAGGTCGCTAATTCGGTTGGGGCTGTTGCAATTCCATATGCCCTGAGAATTTTAACTAGCACTCCTGTTTCTAGTGCACCTGGCTGGCTCCCAGCAAGCAGGGCAGCAACTATTTCACGGTCGACTTGACAGCATTCTGCAGGTGGATCGAGATCGAGCTGCAGGTACTCCGTACGCTCAACCAGCACAGATAAGGCGGAAGCAGCTCGTTCTGGGAAGCGGAATTCGGGAATTTGGGCGGCGCGGAAATGTTCCACTGCCTCCTGAATTAGCTTTTCGCCCATCAAGGCAATGATGACAGGTTTATCGGTTTCGTGAATGATGGGGATAATCGCTTTAGCAACTGCCCCCGCTGTATGCATCGGGGGGGGCGGTAGGATCACCATCACTGCGTTAACACCTGGATCATCCAATAATATTGCCAGGCAGCGGGCATATTGTTCAGGTGTTGCTGTCGCGAGCATGTCGACCGGGTTGTGCAAGCTGGCAGCTTCTGGGAGGATATCATGGAGATTATTCCGAGTAGAGTTTGAAAAACTGGCCAGCCGTAGCTGGCAAGCTTCTATTGCATCTGCGGCAGTGACACCTGGACCACCGGCATTGGTTAATACCGCAATCGAGCGTCCTTTGGGCGGTTTACACCAGGCGAGCGCCCGCGCCCAGTCAAACATCTCCTCACTTGTGTCAGCACGGATCACACCAGCGCGGCGGAAAGCCGCATTGAAAGCACTTTCCTGCCCAGCCATCGCACCGGTATGGGATTCAACCGCGCGCTGCCCTCCTGCATAACGCCCAACCTTAATTGCGATGATCGGTTTTTGACGTGTTAGCTGGCTGGCGACCGATACGAACCTGCGTCCGTCACTGATAGCCTCCAAATACAGCGTCAGTACGCGCGTAAAACGGTCTGCTGCCACCGGTGCCAGCACATCGGTCTCGTTGACATCCACCTGGTTGCCTAAACTAACCAGCCGTGAAAGTCCAAAACCTTGACCGCGCGCCCAATCGATTACTGCCGCACAAATAGCTCCAGAATGGGATATAAACGCCACCTCGCCGGGGAGTGGCCCTGGCGGAGGGAGAAATGTTGCATCTAGGGGCAGATGTGTATCTAGTAGACCGATGCTGTTCGGTCCCAGCAAGCGCATATTGAACTGCTCTGCAATTTGGAGGCACTCGCTTTCCAGTTCCGCTCCGTGCTTGCCAGTCTCACGGAATCCGCCGGAGGCGATTATCGCAGCGCGTATACCCCGTTCACCGCAGTCATGTATGGCGCGCTGGACAGCGCTTGCTGGGATCAGTATAATCGCCAGGTCAATCGGGTCAGGTGCCTCAGCAATATTGCGGTAGATAGGGTTTCCGAAGAGATGGCCTTCTTTTGGGTTGATGAAGTGTACTGCGCCGCGGAAATTGCTTTGGACCAAATTACGGGCTAAACCATAACCCAGCTTGGTCGGATTCCGGGAAACACCCACTACCGCAATCCCTTGCGGTGCGAAAAAGGGGACGAGCGAATTATCATAGCTGTTGGGCATAATCAGATTTCCGTGTATCGTGGTAGGTTGCTATTCAGGTTGTCTAATATGGGTGTGTTGATAAGAAGGTTCAGCAATGAATTTCGACCTCGCTGTATTGATTGATATGTACAGGGAGTTGGTAGCATTCTGCCTGAGTTTTTTTCCAATCGATGTCACGACCATTTATAAGTGCGCGTTTTGGTGCCACAGGTAGTTTGATTGTCACATGACCAGTAGATTCACCTGGGCGGTTTATCCCGAAATGAAGAAGCGTGCCATCCCATTGCCAGCTTGTTATCTCTAAACCCTGCGACAGGTGCAGGTTGCTGCTGGTGAACTGTGGAACACCTTCAATTAATGGGCGGACCGCCAAAACGATTACACCATGAGGTGCGACACCTGGGAATGTGATTCCTTTCCAATCAGACAAATACTGAAGCTTATTCCAGAAATCCGCTATCAAATACATCTTGGTGTTTGCGAGCCCGAATTCTTGGGGAGTAAATACCATATTTTGAGCGGTATCTTGCCAATTCACCAGCGTTAGCAGGTGCCACGCCCCAGTACAGTTCTCTAAGTCGATCCGCAAGCGTTGTGGTGATGCTGTGTCGAACCAGTCAAGCACGCGGGGAGTAGCGCCGATGACGGGCAAAATTACTTCTGCAAAGCGTTTGCGCTCCGGAGAAAGAGATTTTAGGTCGTCAGACAGCAGCAAAGCTCCGCCGCTCATGGCAATTATCGTTGCCAGAGTCTGCACCTCTGCTGGGGTGAGGTCGGTTGCCTCACTCAAAAGCAGGCAGTCCGGATCGTTAACCCACCAGCGCTTGTGCATGAAAGCTCTTGTGATCGTGTTTTGGAGTGAGTTCCTGGCACTGGGCATGTTTGGTTCAGCGCGGAAGATGAATTGATTATTTAGATAGGAAGGCGCCCATTGTGGGGCGACGTCTGGTCCGATGCGCATCATATCTATAAGACCGATTGCTGAGCCGAGTGGACAGCCGCAGCCGACCAATGTGGTACTATCTCCGGCTCTGTTTCGCAGCTCAGTTAAGGCTTGGCGTAGGATCTGTGCCCTGGTGAGGGTTTTGTTCCGCGGTCTGCCTTGCAGGGCAGCGGCGTAAAGAAAATCGAGTTTTAGATAGGAAAACCCCCACTTATTAACGGCTGTGTCCACTGTACTTGCGGCGTAACCTAATGCATCTGGGTGCGAAAGGTCTAAGGCAGTAGTGAACGTGTCCCAAATGAAACCAGCGTTTACCGGCTGCCCGAAACGACCTCGCAGCAGCCAGTCAGGATGCTCTCGTGCCAGTTTGGAACCGCGGTGCACGATAAAAGGGGCTAACCATAGACCCGGCTGCATATCTTGAGCTCGGATTTCCTCGGCCAGACCTTTTACTCCTCCCGGAAAACCTGGGCTGAACGAGAACCAGTCGCCAACTTGGGCTTCAAAGCCATCATCAATCTGGATCAACTCCAACGGAATCGTGTTCCGTATAGCAAGTGCAGTGGATAAATTACTCCGGATATCACGTTCGGTTACCTTTTGGAAATAGTGGTACCAGGAGCACCAGCCCACCGGTATCGAAGTATGAGGTAACCTTATCGTATTCTCGTTTTCATCCTTTAACATCGATTGGTCAAGTTTGTGCTGGCGAGCGACACCTTGCAGATAATCTCCCAAAGGATCAGGATCATCAACATCGATTGAGCAAAGGCATGCCCAATCAGTCGACATTTGGTTTCCGGCCTCCAACTGCACACCATCGCCATTCGCCCACATTCGGATTAACGGTTCGCTATCCCTTAAATCAGCTTCGATTGAGCCGAATTGCTGTTGTTGTGAGAGGTACCCGACCAACCAGGCACTGCGCTGCACTGTATCACCAATGATGGCGAACATATCGCTGGAAAAACTACCTCGAATTTTTGGGTCCGGAGTACCGTGATTAATCATCATCGGTTTTTGGAACGGTCCCAGGCGGCTCCGCACCGGTCTATCATTGGCTCGATACGATCCGCAGTAGGACCAGGATTGCCAACCATTTGAGAAGAACGTTAAGGATTTCTTCGGTAAATGGGTGTCCGTATTTCTATCTAGCAGGAGCCGGCCAGATGGCGGCTCAATTATGAGGGAATCCAAACGCTCGATGAAAACCGGATTTGCACCGATGTTTTCCATTTGTAGCTTCCACAGGAATAGAGGGTAGTGCTGAGGGAGTGCAAATGTTATGCTGGTAGATAATCCGTGTTGGTCGGGATAGCTTCTTAGCTTAATTTGCTGTAGAGGACCGTGTGGAGAAGGGATATTCTCAGGTCGTTCTATTTCATACCAGCGCCAGTGATTCGCGGATAGCTTTCCTCTTTTTGATGAGCGAATGTGCCAACCCAGTTTCACACCTTCGACTAACTTGTTTGGGATATCATGCATGGCAATCTTCCAGTTGGAATTGGATAGATTGAACTCAAATTGGTAGTAGCGATTGGTTAGAGTCTCGATCATTTATATATCCAGTCTTGGGCCAAGAAAAGAATATCTAAAACAGTGCATCGAGTATACTTTACAGCATGTCAGCAGAAAAAACAAATCTAGAAGAGAATTCAAACCAGTTATACCTTGTTCGACACGGTGAAAACCAGGCCAACATCACAAAAGAACTGTCATGTCGCAAGGTGGACTATCCATTGAATGAAAAAGGCCGCCTGCAGGCCGAGCAAACGGGCAGGTATTTCCAAACCCGGCAAATAGATGAAATCTATTGCTCCCCTTTGATAAGAGCCGTGGAAACAGCTGAAATCATTGGTTCGTGGATCGGTAGAGAAGTTGTCACTATGGAAAACTTCCGCGAACTAGATGTTGGCGAGCTGGAGGTAATGGGAAACAGCCCAGAAGCCTGGCAGCTCCATTTTGAGGTGCTTGAAAGCTGGCGTAATGGAAACCCCGAAAGGTATTTTCCGGGAGGGGATAATTATTACACAGCGCGCGATCGGATGCGAAGAGGTGTTGAACATATATTCGCTAACAAACATGGTTGTTCGATAATCATTGTCGGTCATGGAGGTCTGTTTACGACCACTATGTTTGACTTATGTCCTGGTGTGGACTTATCAACGCTGATGAAAATACATAACCATAACTGCTCGATTAGTGAAATGCACATGTGTTATATAAACAACACCTGGCAAGGTGAACTGCTGCACTGGGCAGATGTCTCTCACCTGCATGGTGGTGCTGCAGAACTGGTTTCTGGTTTACCGGAATAAACAGCTCTTAACGAGGGCTAGTTAGCTGCTGTCGTGCAGCTCTACGTCGATTATGTTTGATAAAGCCAGTGCTGTGATACAATTTTTCCCACGCGCGGTAGAGAGTGCTGTTGGTGACGATAGTACCTGTGGTCTTCATGCCGTCAATACTGAAAGTAACCTTTTTACAAAAAGATGCATCAAATGGATAACAAGAAAACCCGCGATGGTTTTTCACTCGCAGCATTACGTTCTGGCGACCGGGTAGAATTTGCTCGGGTTGTCGACACATATTATGAAATGATTTATCGCCTGGCTATAAGAATGCTCAGCAATCCGCAAGACGCCGAGGACATACTCCAGGAGACATTCATAAAAGCCTACCGGAATTTTAAAAACTTTGATGGGCGTTCGAGCGTATCAACCTGGTTGTATCGTATTGCAACTAACGAAGCATTGATGTTTTTGCGCCGCCAGCACCCAGACACAACCTCCATCGATGATTCAAATGAAAACGATGACGGCTTGGAAAAACCAGCCCATATTGTGGACTGGTGCTGCCTGCCAGAGGATGAATTGATGTCAGCAGAGGCTCTAGCTCACCTTGATGAATCTGTGGAAAGCTTGCCTCCCAATTTACGAGTGGTATTTGTCTTAAGGGATATTCAAGGTTTATCGACCAGGGAAACTGCCGAGGTGTTAAATCTAACCGAGATAGCCGTAAAAACTCGCCTTTCGCGTGCCCGTTTCAAGCTGCGAGAGCTGCTCTCAAAGTATTTTGGTGAAAAAGCAGTAGAGGAAAGCTAAGCATGATGAGTCACGAGGATTGTCGCTACCTAATGGGTTCTTTGTCTGAGTTTGTCGACGGCTCATTGGAAATTGATGTTTGTGCCGAGATTGAACGCCATCTAGCAGAGTGTGATGACTGCCGGATCGTGGTTGATTCGCTCCAAAAGACAATCTACCTGTATCATGCATCTGCTGAGCAGGACTCAATTCCCGAAGGGGTTAAAGATAGATTATTCCGCAGTTTGGAACTGGAAGATTTGCTGCCGAAGTAATTTCTCCCAATGTAACCTTTGAGCACAGACTGCATCTAAAAGGGTGGAAGTGAAGATGATGCATGAGCGCCGAATTAGCTAAATTAAAACACACATTTACAGCAAGTGGTATCCGGAAGATTACCGATGACACCCGAGCAAACTGATCTGCCTTATGCTGAGATTGTTAAAATCTCAGGGGTGGATAATGCAAAATATCTCAAGATTGACGTCAAGAGGTATGCAGGTGATATATGCCCACAATGCCAAATTGGGCGGATCGACTATGATGGGATGCTGAATCTATCTTGTCCTGAGTGCGATTACTCACTCGGTGGTTGTTTTACTTGATGAGGATTTATTTGCCCCGGTGGGGTAAAAGGAGTTGAAATAGAATGACAGAGAAACTGTTGAATGATGAAGTAGTTAGCCAGGTAAAAGATGTGTTTACTCAGATGAGTGAACCAGTGGCAGTTTTATTCTTCGGTCAAAAGGATGGTTGTGATTACTGCGAAGATTCTCGCCAGCTTGTACAGGAGGTTACTGCTATCTCAGATAAGCTCAACTTGGAGATTTATGACCTCGATGATAATGCTGATATTGCCGCGCAGTTCCACGTTGATAAAGCGCCTGGAATGGTCCTGGTGGGAAAAGATGGCGATCATATGATCGATTATGGCATCCGCTACGCTGGGATACCATCTGGTCATGAATTCAGCTCGCTTATTAACGATTTGGTATTGGTATCTGGGCGCGATTCTGGTCTTGCCCCTGATACCCGCGATTATTTAAAAAGTCTTACCGAGCCGGTACTGCTTCAGGTATATGTGACCCCAACTTGCCCGTACTGCCCGCGAGCAGTGATCCTCGCCCATCAGATGGCGATGGAGAGTCCCCTGGTTGAAGCAGAGATGATTGAAGCGATGGAATTCCCCGAGCTGTCGACACGGCATGGAGTTGGAGGTGTTCCACAGACAACGATCAATGACGGTGCTGGTACGGTCGTAGGAGCGGTACCTGAACCAAACCTGGTGGAAGAGATACAGCGTTCGCTGGCATAAAAAGATATCCAGCAAATGGCCATCGTTGTGAAGAAATCGCTTGCAGCCATGTTTGATACACAGTATCGCAGCTGATAGCAAGTTGGGCTTCAAACCGAATGTCGGTGGTATGATCATGGAGAACTCGGCTCAACCAATATTTGCTCGGTTCGGATTCCCTGTGACCTGCGGTCCCTATTGACCAAGGGCAAACTTAAAGTGCCGGCGTACATTTATGGAAGACTGAGAAACAATGGCCGGGAAAATGCGCAATAACAAGCACCGCTATAAGATTCTAGGGATGGCCCTTATTGGCGTTGGTTTGCTGCTGCTCGGGCTTGCGGCCTGGGTGTTCTTACCGAAGCCAGATGCGGGTGGCACAAAGGCCGGGGAAGAAATTTCTGCCATCCCAGCTGTTGCTGCCTATAAAGCACCTGAGCTGAGTTTAACAGAACTGGATGGAAGTCCCGTAAGCCTCACTGATTTCGCGGGGCAAGTCGTGTTGGTAAATAATTGGGCTACGTGGTGTCCACCTTGTAAGGCCGAAATGCCAACCCTACAAGGGTATTATGAGGACCATCGTGATCAAGGATTCACCATCGTTGCGATTGAAGCCGGGGATTCACTGGAGGCAGTAGCGGAGTTCGTCGATCAATATGGCCTAACGTTTCCAGTATGGCCAGATTTGGAGCAGAAATCTCTGGATGCTTTCCGCAACCCCAATTTACCGAACTCTGCGGTTATCGATCGAAATGGAGCGGTGCGCTATGTTTGGACTGGGACAATTAGCCGTAATGTTCTCGAGGAGTATATAACTCCTTTAGTGGAGGAGTGGTAAAGTGGACGCAAAAGTAGAATGGCAGGGGCGGATGACGTTTAAGGGCTCAGCTGGCTCCGGGTTTGAAGTCCCTTTAGGTGCTATCAAAGCGGTTGGGGGGGATGAAGATGGGTTTCGTCCTATGGAGTTGATCGCTGTTGGCCTCGCAGGCTGCACTGCCATGGATGTCATCTCGATCTTGAAGAAGAAGCGCCAGGATATTACTGATTATGAGGTCCGGGTGGATGCATGTCAGGCTGATGATCACCCAAAAGTATTTTCTGGTGCTGTAATTGAATATCATGTCACCGGGCACGACATTCAGGAAGACGCGGTAATTAGAGCGATCGAATTATCGGCAATCCGCTATTGTCCGGCACAGGCGATGTTTGTAGATGTGTTCCCCATGTCTTTGAACTATTTCATTTATGAGGCAGAAGGGGATGACGAGCGCATCTTGGTTAGCAGCGGAGAAATTAGACGAGAAAAGACAGTTATCTGAACCCTACGCCTAGAACCAGGTTTTGTTTCATGGCCCACCCGTGTGCAGCTGGTGGGCTATTTCTTATGCCCGCTACCAGGCTAAGTTATTTTTAACACTAATAGTTAATGTTAGATCGAGGGTCATTTCGTCGATACGAAAGTGCTGCGCCAGCGTACGGGCTACATTACCAGCTAGCGGATGACCTGTACGCATCCCGCTAGAATTCTTCCGGCCATCGCGGGCACTCAGCCGTATTTGATGAACGAGCACGTTTGGCTATTCGGCAAGCACTTTCCCCTGGGAAGCGCTTGTATATGCAAAAATCAGCGCTTCAAGGGAGTGAAGGGCGGGCTGTTTAACGCTCACATATAGGTGGCGTAAAATATCCTTTGGTGGTTGAGTTTAACTTTAGAGAAGAGTACACATCAGTTTAGGGCTTATACCAGGCTAGATGTGTGCGTTTCTGTAAGATGGTTATTCAATAAATATTTCGACGTGCTCCCCGTCTTCTTCATCGTACACATCAATAATCTTGCCCTCAGCGCCGTCATTGATCGCTTCAATTAATTCGTCGAAAGCTACATCGGGTGCATATTGCGAAGCGATATTCAAGCCTGCATCGACCAACCGGAGTGGTAAGTTAACCGTCGCCTTCGTCTTTCCGCTGTTGGTATCAGTGACTCGTACGCGCAACCAGCGAGCTGTGCCGCCCATGGCGCGGGTCGGTGCTTTGCGTTCGGTTTTTCCACTTTCTGCTAATGCCGCCAGCAGTTTAGCACCTTCTTCAGCGGAAATCTTTCCATCATCAATCATTTTTAATATTTTCAGTCGTTCGTCGCTGGTAACCATATCGTTATCCTCAGATTGTTTTGTGGTTTACCCAATGTAAATCTCTACATGCTCTCCATCTTCTTCGTCAACTTGGATGTAGAACGGTGTCTCTTTGGTAGTCGTACCTTGTAATGCCAGCAGCACTTCATCCAGAGCGATGTCGTCCATGTGTGGGATGAATGGTCTGAAAGTTCGTATAAACCACGCGGTGAGACCAAGCGGCAGCGGCAGGCTCAAGGCAATTCTCTGTGGCCATTCTCCTGGTGGCTGCTTTATTCGCAAGTGCAGCCAGGCTGAGTTTCGCGACTGCCAGGCGATAACCACAAATGCTAGGCCAATCAGGAAAGGTATCCATGCACAAAGGAACCACAAGCCGATTCCAGCAGATTGTTGGGCGTAATACATCAGGAAGGCACCCACAACGAGTAAACCAACTCCTATCCAAAGCGGGATTGACCAAAACCGGCGCCATTTTTGCGCATCCTCGGGGATGACTTCCGCTTTGTCCACCTCTAGAGCTGGATCAGGCTCAGCAGAGATTTCGGCTGGGGTTGATCCTAGCTCTGAAGCGAGCATCGTTTCAGATGTATTAGTAGGGGTTTGATTGCTTATCTCGTCCGTTTGATCTTCACCCCCACCAGGATCTAAAGCCTGAAGCAGTTGTAAGCCTTCTTCAGCGGAGATTTTCCCGCTTTGTATCATTTTGAGGATTATTCGTCGTTCATCTTCGGTCATCTGGCCATTCCTAATCATTGCTGGTAGCAAATGCAGCAATCAGCTGCTCTCTATTGCAGCCAATAGTTTTTCAGCTTCTTCCAGTGAGATCTTCTTTTGTTCCAACATCCGCAAGATCATCAAGCGCTCTTCATCTGAAACAGACGACTGTGGCGGGTTTGGGGCGGATTGCGCGCTACCGCTGAAGCTCCAGCTCTCGCTTGACTGTGAGCGCTGCCGACGTTCAGTAGCGCGTGCCTTTAATTCAGCCTTCCGCTGAGCAGACACAATTTTTCGATCCAATTTCTCGTGGGCACGACGCATTTTTTCTTGCGCTCGCGTAGAGGCTTGCTGGGATTCCTCGCGGGCGCGCTGCACGATCCGTTCAGTATCTGCCTCTGAAAAGCCTGCTGTGGCCAGAGATTCAGACAGCTCGTCCAATTGGCTATCTAAGATCTCAAGCTGGCTTTCAATTTGGGCACCTATTTGAGCATTGATTTGTCGGCTGAAGTCATTTGATATCCCTGCAAAGGCATCATCAAGTTCTGCTTCGATATCATCCATTTCCACCCAATCAGCCTCTTGTGTCGCAACCGTGAGTTTGCCGCCTGCGACAAGCATTAAGCTAGCTGCGCCAGCTCCAAGTGAAAAGCTATAGCTGCTTGAATTAATAACATTCTTCTCTTCTGGCAGCCGTAGTGCAATATAATTCTCGCCGCTGGTGAGTTCAGCCTGCAAACTTGCATCTTCTGGTATCTTACAGATGATGTTGCCGCCGGCTTTGATCTGATATTCACTGCCAATCATCATGCACAGGCGAATGCGAGCATTGCCGGAGGCATTGACATTGATATCATCTTCTGCGTCGCGTAATTCAATATTGCCGTGAATTTGATCGATCATACATTCCCCTTCAACGTCCCTAACTATCGCATTACCAATTACCTGATCTATATGCAGGTCTCCAACTATCTGTCTAGCGAGCAAGTCGCCTTGGATAATTGTGGCTTGGGTGCTGCCAACGTTTCGCAATGCCAAACTGCCTTGAATCCGGTCAATGTGTACAGTGCTATCAACCAGCTTTATACGAACATTCCCCCGTACCGTGCCTATTCGAATAATCGTATCGTGCGGTGCCCGTATGAGACAGTTTCCCTTAGTCTCGATGCGCAAAGTCCCTTCCTGGGCTTCGGTGGGCAAATCTGATGCTGCGCTTGTTTTTATCAATATATCTGCGTGATCCCAGCCCTTGACTTGCAGGTTGCCTAAGATATTTTCAAGCATGATTTCTGAGATTCCCGCAGCAGGGAACTTCTGCTCCGCCATTGCTAGCCTCCTTTCTCTTGTAAGAGCTGCATGGCTTGATCAACCGATATCTGCCCGTTCTCAAGTTCCTCGAGGATGTGCTTCCGATCTTCCTCGGACAACCCGCTGTGCTCCTCATCTTTTCCGGGTTCGTATCCCATGGCGCGGATGATCTCATGCAATCGATTGCGAATGGTTGGGTAAGATAATCCGAGTTCGCCCTCCATGCGGTTGATCTTTCCTTCACAACGGATAAATGTCTGTACGAATACCAGCTGGGTGGGGTTGAGGTGGGCAAATGGGCTGGTCATAAAACGACTCTCAATCGTCGTATCACAATCACGGCAATAGATCCGTGTTACTGTAATCTCACCACCACAGATTAGGCAATTAGTAGGTAATGTGTTCATCCTGCTCTCCGTAATCGAGTTTGAATCTGTTTATATTATAACAAAATTATTAATACAGTCAAGAGAATTTAATTGATATTATAAAAGAGGTATCAATTAAATAAAGAAGGTTTGAGAATATCCTCAAACCGTTCGCAGTTTTATCTTTTGGAATAATCGATTAACGTTCGGCGGCCTGGATGAAACTACCCTGGTTTGAGCAGACACAGGCGGTAACAGTTCGGGAGAGGCTCGTAAGTGTTCCCTGGTAGGGCGTATCTCCATTGTGAGCGACCCATCCTTCCAAATTAAATGCCAATACCCCATCTGCAGCGATCCATTCGCCGTTGTATTTGCGCGCAATATGAATGTGGGTACCAGTGCTCGTGCCGCCTTCGCAGGAGGGATATCCCAGCGGGTCTCCATTTTGCACGATAGTGCCGATAGGAGCCCGGTTTTCAGTGGCTATGTGCAGATAGAAGATATTCCAACCGGTCCGCTCATCACCATCTCCATCCAAATCCAGGATAATCTCACCAGTTTCGGAACGGACAACCACACCAGCTGCGATCGCCGTTGCCCATTCAGTGGTTGGTATGCAGCCTGAAGCGACCGCAGGGGGTGCAAAATCTAACGCTGCGCTTGGTTCGCCGACTCCCCAACCAGTATGGGGACCGCCTGTATAAGCCCAGGTGTTGCCAGGCTCAAAAGGTAGGGATAGAGGTGGTTGCTCAAGACTGGCAGGGATATGGGGAGCCTCATCCTGCCATGGATCGCCAAATACCTGGGTGTATGTTTTCCCCAAACCCTCCGATGAGATTGCTAGCTCGAACTCGTTTCCAGTAAGCAGGGTGTTAAAGTAGTTCTGCAAACTAACTGTTGCTGCATTAATCCATGGGTCAAACCTCATCAACTGACCATCTTGTCGTTCGATGGAGGTCAGAGACGCGGCTCGCCACGGGTAGTAACCGTTATTCAGCAGGTTAGCCGTCCAAAGCAACTGCCGGTATAGACCTTTGCGATCGCGGGAGGTATATCCCAGCGGATAGGTGCGTGCATCTTCTGTCGGTTCGGGGTTGGATAACGCGCCTGTTTGGTACTCCATAAGCGCCAGCAGCAGTTTTGGGCTGACGCTGAATTTAAGTGCTACCAGGTCGACAATCTCCGCTGCGGTTCGGTTGGCACCAGCTGCATACTCTGTGTAGATGGAGGCCCAACCGGGTTGAGTCGCTAAGAAACCACGGGTGTCAAACTCAATCATGCTCGGCCCGTTAATAAACTGGCTGTCAGGAATGATCCGGTAAGATGAACCCCAGAGGGGTAGATAGTAGATGGGTATTTGCATAGGCATCCCAGGCGGCATGGTTGTAGCCGTCTCTGGGATGGTTGGATTGGCTTCCCTGATCTCTTCCACTGAGGTATTAAATCGTATGGCTAAAGCTGGCAGCGTGTCACCGGTTTGAGCGATGTATTCAACCAGCTCGCCTGGTTCATATATCGGTCTCTCTGTGGTTTTAGGAACATCTAGCTGCGTGCTGCTCTCAGGTTGGGAGGATACTTGCTCTAGGGCTTGGAACCTGCTGGCAGCAGCATCGGATTGGCAGGCGGTCAGTATGAATACTACAATCATCAGCCACGCTGTTTTTTGCAAGAAGGTGGTTTGAGACAACATATTATTCTGCTTCAATGATATCAGGGCGCGTGATTTGGGTGTAGATTGAACCGTTTGGATGGGCTGTCCGTATCTGGGAACCATTTTCCAATATGCCCTCATATGGTTTGTCGCCAGCAATGGCAACCCAGCCATCAAGGATGAACGGAATTGGCCCACCCGCGAGGATCCACTCGCCGTTGAATTTCCGAGCTATGTGGACATGTGTTCCATTCGCAGGCCCACCCTCACAGGACGGGTGCCCAATCCGGTCACCGGCCTTTAGGCGTGTGCCTGATTCTATCCGCTCGCGTTCTTCAATATGCATATAGAGAATCACCCATCCGGTTTGTTCTAAGCCATCACTATCCTGCCCGGGCAAAGGATCGATATCTTGAATCACAATCCCAGCACCAGTGCGCACAATCATACCATCGGCAACAGCCGTTACCCAGGCTTTGGAGGACACACAGCCGCTTTCTGCGCTGGCAGGTGCAAAATCAAGCGCAGCTAATGCACCGTTTTTCTCCCACGCTGGATGAGGACCACTCGTGTAGCTCCAGAGTTTGCCCACTTCGAAAGGCAGCTGCATCAACGGCTGCGAAAGTCCTGGCGGAAGCAGAGGCTCTACTTTTGCGGCTCGCGGCCATGGATCGCCAAACATGCTGGCGTGCAGCCCGGGCAAACCACGCTCAGGATCAACATACTCAACTAATTGGGCCAAAACGTGTTTTTGTGCATAATAATAAATCAGCCCAACGCTACCTGCATTGAGGTAAGGCGAAGGGCGGTACATTGTACCATCTATCAATTGGATTTCCTTTAATGTACCTGCCCGCCAACCGTAGTATCCTACTGAGAGTTGGTCTGCTAACCAACTGAGCTGTAGATATAATCCCTTTCGGTGGAAATCTTCATTTCCAAGCATATATTCGATGTTGATATTCTCGCCAGGTTGCCCGAACACAGCTTGCGTTTCATATTCAAGGATAGAGAGCAAAAAGCGCGGGTTGATTGAGTTTTCTAAAGCGACCCGCTGAATGATATCAGCGGCTGATGTCCAGCCGCTTGAACGCATGTATTCTTGGTGCGAGGCGAAGAAACCGCCAGCTAAAGATAAATATGCTGCAACATCAAAGTCCACTGCTGATGGAGAGTAGAGGAATTCGCTGTCGGGCATGAATGGTTCAATCTCGGCAAAAATAGTCGTACCATCAGGCAGCCAAATTTTCTCACCCGCAGGTAAATAACCGCTTTCCACGTTATGGTTGTTGAAGGTTAGTTCCTGTTCGGATAACTGGAAACGGGCGGCCACGACAGGCAGACTGTCGCCAGATTGGATTAGATAATAGGACCGCTGAGTAGCTGCAGGTGTTGGGGGATCGAATGTGGGGGTGAGTGAGCTGGTTGCAGGTGTATTAATTACGGTTAGCGGCTGCTCTGGGGCTGGATTGGCAGTATCTGTCACCCCCGTTGCTTTGATGGTCGGATTAGCTCGAGTGGGGGTAGCAGTGGAAGTAAGCTTCCGGCTAATTGCAGTAGACCGGCATGAAGAAAGGGGCAGCAGCAGGCAGATGGCAATGAAGTTGAGAATGCTGATTTTGAGCCATATTTTAATAAGGGTCATCAGGCATTCGCATAATACGCGTTTCATAAGAGCCACAGGTGCAGGCCGGGATTGTCTCGCTACCACGGATCAGCGTACCTTTGTACGCTTCTTCCCCGGCATGGACTTGCCAGCCACTCAGTACAAACGGCATCGGACCATCAGCTGCAATCCATTCACCGTTATATTTGCGCGCGATATGCACGTGCGTACCAGTAGCCATCCCACCTTCACAAGATGGATGTCCTAAATGATCGCCGATGTTCACCCAGGTGCCGATAGGCACGCTGCTGTCATTGGAGACATGTAGGTGGAGGACAACCCAACCGGTTTGTTCCAACCCATCCCCATCTAAATCCAGTACAACAACACCTTTCCCCGAACGGACAACGAGACCAGAGGCGGAGGCTACTACCCAAGCGTTCGAATCCTGACAGCCGGGTTCAGAGCTGGCTGGCGCAAAGTCAACCGCCGCATATGAACCATCATGCTCCCAAGCTCCATGCGGTCCGCCCGTATAACTCCATAGGCGTTCCATGTCGAAGGGTAAAATCAGTTGAGGTTGTTTTAATCCGGGCGGATACAGCGGCTCGACAGATTGGGCACGCCCCCAAGGTGTCCCGAACATCTCTTCATACAAAGGCGGGAAACCATTTTCCAAATCTAAAGCTTGGATCCATTGTTCGCTGTTATATATTTGGGCGAAATAATAATGCAATGCGACGCTGCCTGCATTCAAATCAGGGGCCAGCCTGGCTGAGATACTGTCCGAGAAATTAAGATCGATCAACCGCCCTTCTCGCCAGCTGTAGTATCCCACCGATAAGTGATTTACTGCCCAGATCAATTGGCGGAATAGCCCTTTTTCGCTAAGATTGATGTGGCCTAATGGGTACTCACTGTCTGCAAGTGTTGCCGGTTCTCCGAAAACCCAGCCGCTCTGGAACTCTAACAATGCCAGCAGCAGTCTGGGATTGATTGAGTTCTCAATTGCTACTCGCTTTATGATCTGTGCTCCAGTCAGTGTGCCGGTGCTTTGAAACCATTCTTTGTGGCGGCTGAGATATCCCCCGGCGTCCGCAACATAGGTTTCAATGTCAAAATCAGTCGCCGATGGTGAGTATACTAATTCACTATCAGGTAATATTCGCTGTGACGAGGTGGTGTTCGCTAGGCTGCGGGGGATGATCAACAGCTGGTTTGGGGGTAAAAGTTCATTCTCCGGCAATGGCTCGGGGGAGGTGATATCTTCGGGTGCAACACCGAAGCGCACAGCTACCACCGGTAATGTATCTGCGGCTTGTGAATAATATAATACTGGCGCGCTGTTGACAGGCTCCGGTGTGGCTGTATCTGGTGCTTGGGGCGCCCTTGGGATAGTGGGGGTTGCTTGACCTTCCGGCGCAAGGGATGAACCACTTCCCGAAGTTTCACCAGCCACAGCAGTGTTTTCTGGCTGTGGGCTGCTGACTGGCTCAGCCAAGTGTGTTGGTACAGGGGTGTTGAATATAAAATCGATTTCTCCTGCACTGGCGCTGGCTTGGTTCGGTGGAATCCAATACCCACTTGTGGTACAGGAACTCATCAAGATCGTCACTGAGAAGAATATGGCTATGTAAACAGCGAAATAATCCTTGAGCCGCTTCAGAAGCGAACCAGGCCGCCAGACTAGATTTACCCAGGCAGTTATCACATTCATTTAGTGCTCAACGTGTGATGATGTTGTCTGGAGTGCGCCCTTCATATGCTTCTATGATTTTACCTTTCTTCTCGAGATACCCATCATAATATTCACCGGACCCGCGCGATACCCATCCATCCAATATAAAAGGTAGGCTTTGATCGGCAGGAATCCATTCCCCATTATACTTGCGCGCGATATGTACGTGGGTACCAGACGAAAAGCCCCCTTCACAAGAAGGGTGACCAACACGTTCTCCAGCTTTTAAAAATGTCCCCGGCTGCACACGATCTCGTGTTTCAATATGCATATATAAGACTGCCCAACCGGTTTGCTCCCGTCCATCGTTGTCCAGGTCTTGCATCACTGCACCATCTTCGGCACGGACAATGACTCCATCTGCCACCCCGACCACCCATTCTTTGCTCGGAATGCATCCCAACCCCTCAGCAGGCGGCGCGAAATCGATCGCAGCCCAAGCGGACCCCGCATCCCATGCACCATGGGGGCCGCCGGTGTATGCCCATTCGAGACCTTGTTCAAACGGGAGCTGCATTGGAGGTTGGCGCAAACCGGGAGGCTTCAGCGGCTCAATGCCGGCTGCAAATGGATTGCCGAACAGTGCATTATAAGTGACGAACAGCCCTTCTTGCGATACAGCCTGAACCCATCCATCCCGCCCATATAGAGAGGCGAATAGCTGTTGGACACCCGCGGTTCCAGGGTTAATCGTTGAGTTGATGGGGACAACGCTTCCATCACCGAGCAGCCAGTTTCCAGCTCCATTAACGCTCCATAGATAATATCCAAGGTTGAGGTTATCGGCTGCCCAAGAGAGCTGCCGGTATAGCGTATCTCGTCTGGAATCGCGTACATTCATTGGGAATTCGAGGGTTGTTGGCTCGGGTGTGGCTTGTGTGACCCACCCGCTCTGGTATTCTAGCACTGCCAGGAGCAAGCGGGGATTGACTGAGTAATCTTCAGCGATGCGCCTCACAATTTCTGCCCCTGTATACGTTTTATCGTCAATTTCCTCACTGAAGCGTGCCAGGTAGCCACCTTTGCTTTGAATAAAGCCGCCAATATCGAAATCCACGGAACTGGGGCTGTATACCAGTTCAGAATCAGGAATGATTTTGAATCCCGGTCCTGGTGTGCCGGGTGTAGGGACAGGCACAGTTAGCAATTGTCCAATTTCAAGGACATTTGGGTTAGCGAGGGCATTCGCATTTATCAGCTCTTCTAGATTGATGGAGTACCTTTGGGCGATAAGCCCCAGGGTATCCCCCGCCTGCACGGAATGCTGCAGTGGTTCAGTCCTCATGGTTGGTACTGGATGCGGATCATCTGGAGTGGCGGTTAGAAAGGGACCACCAGGCGTGATCGTTACACCTTGTTGGACAGCTTGTGTTGGCAGACCAGATACAATTTGTGGTTCTACCTGGTCAGGTACGCGCCATCCGGGGGAATCCCCCGGGAGTGCTGAGCGTGAACAGGCCAACAGCGCAGCGACAATCCCTGCGAGTGCGAGAATTATCTTTCCCCGGTAAGTTCTTGGATTATTATTTGCCATGAAACGCGGAAAAATTCTACCCTGATTCAAGATGCAGGCACAAGGGTTAGTTTAGTGTGTTCTAATATTACCGTGGGAGTATAATTGCAACATCCATGCCAGCGAGGGATCCATGAATACGCCAGTAGTTGAATGTGTTGCCAATTATTCCGAAGCCCAGCGTGTTGAAGTTGTCGATGCAATCGCCGAATCAATCATTGCTGTTCCGCATGTGGTACTGCTTGATCGACACAGCGATGATGATCATAACCGCACAGTGCTAACATTTGCGGGGCCGCCGGATGCAGTTGCAGATGCAGCTTTCAAGTCCATCGCCATGGCCGCGGGATTGATTGATCTAAATGACCACCACGGCGAGCACCCCCGCATTGGTGCCACAGATGTAGTCCCGTTTGTACCCATATCAGGGATCGGTATGCCTGAATGTGTGGAGCTGGCTCACCAGGTTGGTCGCCGCGTCGCGGATGAATTGAACATCCCGGTCTATCTATATGAGGAAGCGGCAACGCAGCCGGAACGCCGGAATTTGGAAAACATCCGGCGCGGGGAGTATGAAGGGCTAAAGGTGGAGATTGGTAATGACCCGAATCGAGAGCCGGATTACGGTCCAGCTGAACTCGGCAGCGCGGGCGCGATAGTGATCGGAGCACGATACCCGCTGATAGCATATAACGTCTATCTCACCACCTCAGATGTCTCTATCGCTAAAAAGATCGCAAGGGCAGTTCGCCACTCTTCTGGTGGGTTGCGATACATAAAAGCATTGGGGATGCTAGTTGACGGGCGAGCGCAAGTATCCATGAACCTGACAAACTACAAAGCGACTGCAATCGGCCGGGTCGTTGAGTTTATTCGCCTTGAAGCAGTGCGTTATGGGGTCAGTGTAGCTAGCAGCGAGCTGGTTGGGCTCATCCCGGAAGAAGCATTGCTGGATGCGGCCGAATGGTACCTGCAGCTAGATCATTTTGAACCCGAGCAGATCCTAGAGCGGAGACTTAGCACGGCATTGGCAGAGGGCAGCCAGGACACGCTCGGCCTTGGTGGCGCAGAATTTCTGGATGCCTTGGCCGCCGGGACGCCAACCCCTGGTGGAGGGTCAGCTGCGGCGTACACTGGGGCTGCCGCAGCAGCACTGGTGGCAATGGTTGCCAGGTTGACAATCGGGAAAAAGAAATACGCAGCAGTGGAAGCTCAAATGTCATCGGTCCTCGAGCAGGCAATAGAGTTGCAGCGTGATTTATCAGCCGCAGTAAAGCAAGATGCTGACGCTTTCACAGCAGTGATGCAGGCTTTCAAATTGCCTAAGGAGACAGCGGCGGACGCTGATGTGCGTACTAAAGCAATAGCAGCGGCAACCATGCATGCTTCCCAAGTTCCGCTGCAGGTGGCACGTATGGCAGTTGCAGTGATGGGTTTAGCTGAACAAGTTGTCGCTCAAGGCAATCTTAATGCCATCACTGATGGTGGTACAGCGGCCGCCATGGCTCGTGCTGCCTTGATGGGGGCAGGCTATAACGTGCAAGTAAATTTATCCGGTTTGAATGACTCCACGACGACCAAGGCACTGGAGTCAGAGTTGAGTGACCTTGAAGCCAGAGCTGCTGATTTAGATAAAAATGTGCGCAATCTCCTTCAAAATCGTGGGGGATTGCATCTGACATGAGATTATCGGCATTCTGTCGTTGGTGCCTAGTATGTATGTTTGTGATTTAAGCGGCTGCGTGTACGGAAGCGGCTGCTTTTGTTGATGGCGCTACTCCTAATGCTGGCACAGAAAAGCATCAGAGAACGCCGACATCTATTCAATATATCTTGACAACCCGTACGCCTCAGAAGGTAGACCGGATAGATGCAACCCTAACAGCAACCCCATTTCCTGTGCCTAGCAGGTCGCGTACCCAAACCCCTGCCCAAACGAATGCTGAACCAGCAACGTGCCCGCACGAGTTATGTGGTTACCAAAACACATTCCTTCTTGAGCGCCCGATTATTTTGCCGGGACGGAACACAATTGATGGTTCTTACCGTTTTGGTTCTACACAAGGCGGGCGGCGTGATCCCCACCATGGGGTAGAGTTCCTAAACTCATTGGGTACACCGGTGTTCGCCGCAGCAGATGGCGAGGTCATCATAGCAGGTGATGATCTGACAACACTGTATAGCCCCTACTATAACTTTTATGGCAACCTGGTTATCCTCGCCCACGATGTTCCTGATTTGCAGACAACACTGTACACCCTGTATGCCCATCTCTCTGAAGTAACGGTTGCGCCGGGAGACATGGTACAGGCTGGTGAGCAGGTCGGTCTTGTCGGGATGAGTGGGGCAGCGACAGGCAGTCATTTGCACTTTGAAGTCCGCTTGGGTGAAAACGATTACGCGGCTGTGCGCAACCCCGAGCTTTGGTTAGAGCCATTGCCGGACGAGACTGGCAGTCAGCAGGGCGCGTTAGCCGGTGAACTCATCCCACCAGCCGGGTATTATCTCAAAATCCCTTCTATTGTGATCGAGCAGTTGACTGGTAAGGCTGGTGATGCCCTCTCCAGGGTGTATGTCGGCACCTATGAGGAAGGCGTCTTGAATGGCCAACCGCCATGGAATGAGAGCTTTGCAGTTGGTGATCTATCACCAGGGTGGTATCGAGTATCTTTTGTCCAGTATGGTATGCAGCAGCGCGAGTTCCAGATCCAGCCTGGGGAGCTCACAGTTATCACGTTCGATTTCTCGGAAAAGCCTTGAGCGCAATTGTTACAAGCAGGCTGCATAAGTGTGTATATGTATTGGCTATTCTTCAAATTTCCTTGAGTACGAACTCATGTGCAGGATCAACACCGGTTGTGTCTAAACCGGATGCTGGCAATTCCTTGATCTTTCCCCCCACGCTCACACCCTTCCAACCACTCCAACCGACCGCGGAACAGGAGGAGGCCGTAAATATTTGGCCAACACCAACGACAGCACCCATTCCTCCTGATAAGCCTGTGGACGGTATTGCTTTATGGATTGACCCGTCCATCCCTGACGGCCTGCGCGTCTAAATTGAGCCTCCCAGATGAGCTCTCACTTGTAGAACTTGATGGGCTGGCTCCCGCACGGAGCGATGGACTTATGCTTAAGGTTGGTGACGGGCTGCTTGTTAGCCAGTGGGTCTATTCAGTTGTAGCTCCTTTTGCCTCAATCGAGCATAGCATCTCTGGGGATGAACTGCTGCAAGCATGGCGTGGGCAAGCCTTGGGAATAATGGCTGGGCAACCGCTCGTGCTTTCCTCCAACACCTTATCAGCATTTTCGGCATTCTGGGGTGAACCTGCCGCTGGGTCGGTAAAGGTTGTCCCAGCGGAAGAAACTTTGGCGTACGCTTGGGATCATCAACCAGCATACGCTTTGATCCCTTTTGAAAGTATAGAGCCTCGCTGGAAAGTACTGGAAATCGACGGGCAATCGCCGCTTCATACGGATTTCGATCCCGCTATATATCCGATTACTATACCTCTGGTTCTGGATGGTGATCCTCAGTTACTGGCGATCGCCGGTACGTTGTTTGGGGTGGATTCTGCCAAACCGCTTGCGCCAGCCTCGAATTGGGACTCAAACAAACTCACTACCCTAGCGATGACCGGAGTCACTGCCTTGGTGCGCGCGACGGCTTATACGATGGAACAGCGTGGTATCCAGTACCCTGCGCGCGATGTCGGAGAGATATTGCGGTCCGCCGATATCACTCATATCAGCAACGAGGTACCGTTCGCAAAAAACTGCCCTTTCCCAAATCCTGTTCAGGCAGATATGCGTTTCTGCAGTTCTCCGCGCTATATTTCTCTCTTGGATGAGGTGGGTACTGATATCGTTGAGCTGACCGGCGACCATTTCCAAGATTATGGTGCAGCGGCCATGAACAATACCCTGGACTTGTACCGCGAGCTTGGTTGGCGGTATTATGGCGGCGGTGCCAATCGCAAAGAGGCGCGGCAGGCTGTTATTCTTGAGCATAATGGAAACCGTTTAGCTTTTATCGGCTGCAACGCCAAAGGGGGTGGTTATGCCCAAGCATCTGCTAGCAATCCCGGTGCTGTGAAATGTGATTATGATTGGCTGGAGAGCGAAATCGCCCGGCTGCGCAGTGAAGGGTACTTACCGATTATGACTTTCCAGCACTTCGAGTACTACACTTACAAAGCACAACCCAGTCAGGAGCGCGATTTCAAGCGCTTAGCCCTCGCTGGGGCAGTCATCGTTAGTGGCAGCCAGGCTCACCAACCACAAGCGTTTGATTTTGTAGATGGTGCATTCCTCCATTACGGGTTGGGCAATTTGTTTTTTGACCAATTCGAAGTCAGCAAAGCCACCCGACAGGGCTTTATTGACCGCCATGTTTTCTATGATGGTCGCCATATCAGTACCGAGCTTCTACCCATAATGTTTGTTGATTATGCAAGACCGCGACCCATGACTGCGACCGAACGCGAAGAGCTGCTCAACGCAGTGTTTAGGGCTAGCGGTTGGTAGTGGTGTAAAAAATAAACGGCCGATTTTCTGGCTTCGACGTATAATTGGCAGCGTTCAAAACTCTCTCTGGATAAACTGCACTTGGAGGTAAATATGGGATTGCAGCCCGATCATTGGATTAGAAAAATGGCACTAGAGCAAGGTATGATAGATCCTTTTGAACCTGGTCAGGTTCGGGATGGTGTGATCTCATATGGTGTCTCGTCGTACGGATATGATATCCGCGTCACTGATGAGTTCAAGATATTTACAAATGTCCATTCTGCGATTGTTGATCCAAAACATTTTGATCCTAAATCGATGGTAGATTTTAAAGGCCAGGTATGCGTCATCCCACCTAACTCTTTTGCGCTAGCTCGCACCGTTGAGTATTTCCGCATCCCGCGGACAGTTCTTACAGTATGTGTGGGAAAAAGCACCTATGCGCGCTGTGGGATCATTGTCAACGTAACCCCATTTGAACCGGAATGGGAGGGTTACGTCACGCTGGAAATTTCCAATACCACTCCTCTACCTGCAAAGATATATGCAAATGAGGGGATTGCCCAGGTGCTATTTTTTGCCGGAGATAGTGAATGTGAAACCTCTTACGCGGACAAAAAGGGGAAATACCAACACCAGAAGAGGATCGAACTCCCCAAAATGTAAATCTTCCGGCAATGCTACTCAAAACTCCGCCTCTAGTATTACCATACAAGTTGCAACCGCATGAAATTCAATGAACGAGTGGTGAATCTACAACCCGAGGGAGCTTATGCAGTACTGGCGCGCGCACAGGAGTTGGAAGTCCGTGGACGCGAAGTAATCCATCTCGAGATTGGACAGCCGGACTTCCCCACATTTGAACATATCAGCAAGCGCGGTATAGCTGCTATCAAAGATGGCCATACGCGCTATAGCCCTCCGGCTGGATTGCCAGGTTTGCGGGAAGCAATTGCTGCTGATGCAGGACGGCGTAGGGGGATTGACATTGCTCCAAATCAAGTAGTTGTTGGTCCAGGTGCGAAGCCAGCTCTATTTTTCCCGACAATGGCTTTGGTTGGACCGGGTGACGAGGTTATGTATCCTGATCCAGGTTTTCCCACCTATGCCGCGATGGTCGCGGTAGCCGGCGGTATACCGGTACCCGTACCTGTCCGTGAAGAGCAAGGTTTTTCTTTTGACATCGCTGAATTTGATCGGCTGGTAAACGAGCGCACCAAGTTGATCATCCTTAACTCACCGGCAAATCCCACGGGCGGTGTGATTCCAATCGAAGATTTGGAGCATATCGCCACACAAGCAGTCAAATTTGATAGTTGGGTGATCTCGGATGAAATTTATGCTCGCTTATCATATGATGGCCAGCCAGTACCCAGCATTGCAGCTCTTCCAGGAATGAGCGCTAGAACGATTATCGTGGATGGATTCTCGAAAACATATGCCATGACCGGTTGGCGGTTGGGTTACGGGGTCATGCCGGATGACTTAGCGGAGAGAGTCACATTACTGCTCACACATTCGGTTGGCTGCACGGCAACTTTTACACAGATAGCTGGCATAGCTGCGCTGACCGGTGATCAAGCTTTGGTGTCTGAAGTCGTGGACGAATTTCAGCAGCGGCGTGACCGCATGGTTGCCGGTCTGAACGCGATTCCGGGCGTAAAATGCCTGGTTCCCCAAGGCGCATTCTATACTTTTCCAAATGTCAGTTCATTCGGGATTTCATCCGCGGAAATAGCCCGCCGCCTATTGGATGAGGGAGGCGTCGCGGTGCTGCCTGGGACAGACTTTGGGCGCTTCGGTGAAGGATACTTGCGGTTGTGTTATGCAACCTCGCTAACGAAGATTGAATTGGCATTGGAGCGTATCGCGCAGGTTTTATCTTGAAGAAGTGCACAGTATGGATGATTTGAAGGTTTACGGTAGGGCTTCTGTTCATGATTTCCTAGCAGACAGAGTGGTCTACCGCAATTTGGTACCCTATGATAAGCATCTCGCCTCTCTGGAAGAGCTTCGGCAAATCATTGGCCTACCCGGCGGTACCGTTCCCCGGAAGAGTGAACCAGCATATGCACAAGTTATAGTTCAGCTATTACGGCGGGCTTTTCAGCAAACGGATTCTCGCGTTAGCATCGACCGCCTTGTATTCATCGGTGATACGCGCTTAAACGACAGCACTGCATTTTTAAATATCTGCCGGGCTGGTGATTGGCCGGGTATGGCTTTCATCGGCTCAGAAAGCAAGGACCCACAAAAATTCGAGATTGTTTCGCATGGAGACCACCGCCAAGTGTACCTTTCTAATCGCTGGGCCTTCTTGACAGATTTTAACGAATTCTGTCTTCAACACGGTATGGTCATCGATGAGCACACTGCCGTGATAATTGACTTGGACAAAACTGCAATTGGCGCCCGCGGACGTAATGACCATGCTATCGATCATGCACGAGTGCAGGCGGTCCGGGATACCGTTTCAGATTTCCTCGCAGATGAATTTGATGCCCATTATTTCCAGAATGCATACGATGAACTTAATCAGGTCGAGTTTCACCGCTTTACGACAGACAACCAAGATTATCTGGCATATATCTGTTTAATTATCGGATCAGGGATGTATTCGCTGGCAGATGTCGTGAGCGATATTCGCAGTCAATCTATGACTACTTTCAGACAGTTCATCGACCGGGTGGAAGATCAATCTCAGGAATTATCATTCGAACTTGCAGAAATCCACGCAGATATCTATGCCAATGTACAGGTAGGGGATCCAACTCCTTTTAAACCATTTCGGCGGCGTGAGTACCAAACCACAATCGCTAGAATGGGGAATATGGACGATTGGGCAGCCGTTCAAAAACTGCTAGCACGAGAAATCCTTCTCACCCAAGAAGTCAGGGAAATCGCTTTAAATTGGCAGGCAGAGGGGGCTCTGCTGTTTGGGATGTCGGATAAACCAGACGAGGCCTCAATTCCGACCAAAACCTTAGCCTCCCAAGGGTATTTACCCATTCATCAAACCGTTACCCATGCAGTCGGGACCTGAGCTAAAACAGATAGTGTTTGATTGCTAATAAGTTACAAGGTGCGGAAATTTCAGGTCCGCACCTTGTTTGGTGTTCCGGTCATGTGATCAGTTGTTGTCAGATTGTGCTGACAGGTACATCAACTGTCTCGACAACAGCGTCCGATATTCGCGGTTCCTCTGGGACAATGAGTAGCATGATGATGTAGGCAATGAAACCAGGACCGCCGGCTAATGCGAATGCTACAAATGCAACGCGGACCAGGGTTGGATCTATACCAAAGTATTCACCGATGCCTCCACATACACCCCCGATCATCCTTTCACTGCGTGATCGATATAGTTTTTTATATTCATCAGACATGGTATTCACTCCTCAAAACTGATTTTCTATATCTATCTACGCTCTCCTAGCGGGAAAGTTGCACAAATTGGGAAGCTAGATCACTTTATCGTGCAGCAGACGCTCCTCTAAGGCACTCAACTCAACCGGGATTTCATCGGGTTTTGGGAAATTTCGGGTGACAAGTTCTGGATCTTTCAAGCCATGACCCGTGCAGACCGTTACTATGCGTTTGCCACGTGGATCGAGTCTGCCTTGCTGGATTTCTTCCTGCAGACCTGCCAAACCTGCAGCTGAAGCAGGTTCAACCCAGACACCATTCCTGGCAAGTTTTTGTTGCATGGATAGGATCGCGTCATCGCTGACAGCGACTAAAGTTCCGTGTGATTGTTTGATTGCAGACAGTGCTTGTTCGCCCCGCGCCGGACGTCCGATACGGATAGCAGTCGCCAACGTTTCTGGATTTTCGACTGGATGCCCCAAGACGAGTGGAGCAGCACCATCTGCCTGTACCCCCAGCAGTTGTGGTAGGTCACTTATAGTATCATGCCGATATTGCCTGAAACCCATCCAATAAGCAGTGATATTCCCAGCGTTTCCCACTGGTAAGCAGAGCAGATCTGGCGCTGTACCCAGGGTATCGCATATCTCAAATGCAGCAGTTTTCTGTCCTTCCAACCGGAAAGGGTTGAGTGAATTTACCAAAGCAATAGAGTGTTTCTTTGAAATGGCGAGCACCATGCCAAGTGCATCATCAAAAGAACCTGACACCTGGTAGACTCTTGCACCATAAGCGATGGCTCCTGCGAGCTTGCCGAGGGCAACCTTCCCGGAAGGGATGAGTACTACCGCGGTTATCCCCGCGTATGCAGCATACGCTGCAGCTGAGGCAGCCGTATTGCCGGTTGATGCACAAATCACCGCTGTGGCAGCGCGGCCGACGGCCTCACTGATCGCAGCGGTCATGCCGCGGTCCTTGAACGAGCCGGTCGGGTTGAGTCCCTCAAACTTGGCGAAAAGCTCAAACCCTCCCCCCATCTCTTCTGCCAGACGAGGTAAAGGGATTAGGGGGGTGTTACCTTCCATCAAGGAGACAACTTGGGTGTGCTCAGGTAGGTCAAGCTGGTCTCGGTAACGATGGATTACTCCAGTGTAAGTCATCTCTATCCTCAGGGTATGTGTTGGTCTATGCGATTGCATGCTAGCTTAATGTAATCCGCGTTAAGCTCGTACCCAATAAAATGCCGTCCCGCACGCATTGCCGCTATAGCAGTTTGCCCGCTGCCCATAAAGGGGTCTAGGACTATTTCATTCTCAAATGTATATAATTGGATCAACCGGTATGGGAGCTCGATAGGGAATGGAGCCGGGTGGCCGACTTTTTTAGCCGATTCTGCAGGGAATGTCCAGATACTCTTTGTCCATTCTAAGAAATCATCACGCTCGATGGTGTCCGCCCGATTGGGAACTTTTACCCTCCCAAACGTGTCTTTAGAGAACACAAGTATATACTCGTGGATATCCCGCAGGGTTGGGTTGCCGGCAGATAACCAACTCCCCCAGGCAGTTGAGGCACTTGCGCTGGCAGCTTTATTCCAGATTATTTCGCCTCGCATCAGGAGCCCCAATTCGAAAGCGTCTTTAATGATTAATGCGTGCAGCGGGATATAAGGTTTTCGTCCGAGATTTGCTAGGTTAATGCAGAGTCGCCCGCCCGGCACGAGCACCCGGAAAACCTCCCGCCATACCTGTTTGAGAAGTTCGAGATAATCCTGAAGAGCGAGATCTTCATCATACTCTTTTCCAACATTGTAGGGTGGGGATGTCACCATCAAGTGAACGCTGCAATCAGGAATTTGGTGCATTCTTTCTGCGCTACCACAGATAATTTGGTCAAGGATTTCTGCAGGGATTGGGTTTTCGACATATGGCCCCAGCTGTTGCTCGGGTAACTTTTCGTAAAGCCGGCTCTCATAGAAAGCACTGGCATCATGACTGCTGCGACCTGCAGAACCAAAGGAACTTGTCTTGGTGTTTGTGCGGCTGCGTTGCTTATCTGCCATATGTCCGGCTCCTGCTTGATCTGAAGTGTAGTTCTGGAAAAGCCCGGTTATCGGTTTTATTATTATTGTGGGTTGTCACATGCCAGAAAAGCGTAGTGCTTGATCTGGAGTCAATTTTAGACGGATTAATTGGTATTCATAAGCAGTCCGTTTGCGAGCCGCTTCATAGGCGAAATAGAAGTGTGATCCGCTTTTTGGGCTATCGAAATTCATCCAGGTATGAGCGTCGTGTGGCAGCAGTCGCTTCAAAATGGGGACAAATATTGGAATGAACGCCAACGCTTCCCAAGGGAAGTAAATCTTGCCTGATTTTTAATTCCGGGTGCTCCAATATGTCCGTATCCAGCGGTTCGATGAGATGGGCCCGTGGTTGTTGGACATTAGCGGGCTGCCATTTCCCCGCGTGCCCAGAAAATTTTTCCAACCAAAGAGCGATGTAATTGCTGTGGGCGTAAAAATCTTGCACAGCGTGTGTAATTCGTCCGAAAACCTGCCAGGCAGATGTCGGGTCAGCTGTCCGCGATAATTCACGCCAGATGCTGTGTCTTTGCTGCCTGACATATTCATTCCCCTCTGCGATGAGGCTGCCATCATAATGATATTCTGGATGCCCGATCAAACCACGCAGACTGTCTTGTTTAAGGTTGTAGGTTATGATCGTTTCCAATGCAGCTAGGGAGAATTCTTTGTTTAGGGATGTGAGAGTGATTTGGCGGTGGTAGTGGGCAATCATCCTTGTATCCGGTAAGTGATGGGAATCGGTTGTGGGTTTTTACGGTCAGGTAGGCATGCGATTTTATCATGGTAACATAGCTACACAGATCAGGTCCTTAATGTTCTCGTAGGTTGCAGGACCTATACCGGATACTTCTTGGATTGCCTCGATTGTGGGAAAGGGGCCATTTTCTTGGCGGTAGGCGATGATCTTGTTGGCTTTATCTTGCCCGATACCAGGGAGGGAATCAAGTTCTTCAAAAGAGGCAGTGTTAATATCGATCTGCTCACAGGGCCTCTCGCCAGGTTCATTTGGAATTACTTGGGTCGGAAGTGGATTCAAATTAGACGCGCTGGTCGGCGCTGTCTGGGGGATAGAGAGCGATTGACCGTCTTGGAGGAAATCAGCGAGGTTCAAGGATGTAGCTTCCCCGTCCGGGGACAGCCCTCCAGCAGCCGTTAGTGCATCTTTTATACGGCTGCCGGGAGGCAGGCTGTATAAACCTGGGTTTACTACGGCACCTTTTACGTGGACAATAATTGGCGGCACAGTCGGTGGCGGTATTAAGTGCACCGGCTCACCTCTAGGCTGGTTGCTCACCAATAGGATGATTCCAGTCGCTAGCAATCCGATCAAGAGACCGAAGACGAGCAACCCAGCTCCTGTCCACCAAGTTTTCATCCACTAACTCCTGCTGAGGCGGCTAATAGAACTTGTAATGTGGAGTGCTTCTATGTTGTTAGGTTATTGGTATACTTCACCCCAGGGCGATTATTGGTTTAGTTTGGTGCTCAACCCCATGCGTTGATTTGATGCGTCAATGTGCAGAATGCGTACCTGAACGGTTTGACCTTCGTAGAAGTAATCGCTTATTTCAGTGTCATCATCCATTACAATTTCAGAGATATGTATTAAACCATCCAAACCGTCTTCCAGGCGTGCGAATGCACCAAAAGGTACCACACTGGTTATCGTCGCTGCGGTGATTTGTCCGGGGGAGTAACGTTTTGCTGCAGATGCCCACGGATTTGGAGAAAGCCGCTTCACGCTCAACGCAACCCGTGAGCGTTCTTGATCGACACTGATAACGAAGACTCTCAATTCTTGGTTGTATTGGATCGCATCGGAGGGATGGCGAACTCTGCCCCACGAGAGCTCGGAAACATGGACTAACCCTTCAACACCGCCTAGATCGATAAATACACCGAAATTAGTTATGTTGGTTACCCTACCCGTGATTGTATCTCCAGGATGAAGATTATTAAGCAGTTCATTTCGGCTGCCCGGTGTGGCTTGGGCTGCGCGTTCCGAGAATACAACTCTGCCCCGATCTTGATCGCACTCGATTACTTTTAGTTGAATTTGTCGACCAACATATGCTGCAAGGACCTCTTTGGGTTCCTCTAAGCTCGAATCATTGGAGATTTCGAGAAGATGAGAAATTGGTACGAAGCCCTGTAATCCGTCCCCACTGACAAGCAAACCGCCTCGATTATGGCCGCTGACATCGAGCGTACACACTTCGTCTTGTTGATATAACTTCCGGGCTGCATCCCAGTCGACTGACTGAAGGGCAGGGGGGTCATCATTTTCAATTAAAGGGCCATCACCCGAAACAGGTATCTCTATTGAGAATGTGGATGCTTCTTGTTGTGGTTCGTCTTCTGTTAACACAGCTTCCCACCAGGATTCATCCAATGGCGGTAGCCCGCCTTCTAAGTCTTCTTGGTATCCATAAGCCGATTTGTTTACCATTAAACCCACCTTTTTATGAATTCGTAACTTTAGCCGGATTCATATCCAAAGTCTTCTGGTTTTCACTAATTGCTTCACGTTCCATTTCGATGATGGCGTGGGCAACAGCCTCGATGGCTACGCGTTGTTTGCGGTATAGATCAGCTTCGGAGACCGCCAGGCGAAGCGCTACCTCGCGCACTTTGCGACCCTGCATAAATTTGAGCTCAAGGATATTATATAAAATCCATTCGCCGGTAAATCGCCGCTCCCCCTGCGGACGGACGCGTTCAATTGCTTCTCGTAATGTGGCACGCAGTGCATTAGTAGTGTTTCCATCATATTCGTCCATAGCTTGTTGGACGACCTGAAGTTTTATGAGTGGGCTCTCTGACAGCTTGGGCCCCCCCCAATAATGGGTCAATGCATCCTTAACTACGTTGGAAAGATTGTACTCTTCCATGGCGATCGGCCGACCAGCTAACGTGTCTGCCATGGAACTCCGGCCTTCATAGCGAGTGGCCGCGCGCAAACTTTGTATCAGCTCAACATCAGGTGTTAATGCCTCTAAGGAGCTGAATACCATCTGTTGTGATTTGCGGTCTTCTATCGCTTGCGCCGCCCGATGAGTTAATAGCGTGAGCGCCTCTGCCTGCTCAGAATCGATCTCTGTCCGGTCTTGGTGAGTTACTCCTAACAACCCCAATAACTCGCGATCATCGTCTGCTTGTGAGAATAAGGGTACGAGCCAGTATGCTCCCCAAGAGAATAAGCCATCTTCCACTTCATTCTGGGAAATTTGTGCTAAGACTTCAGTCGATAAATCCTCCTTTTCCAAGTGCTGTTTGTCGCCAACAGTAACGACCAGGTCCACCCCCTGCAATCCTATTGAAGCCACAAAAGCGGTGTGAGATTGTAGACGGTCGCACACAGCTGCCAAGACAGATTCTAGGAATTGCTTTAGATCTCCGGTGGTGAGCTGGCGTTCCTCGAGCTTCTGTAGAAGTTCAATTTCCTTTCTGTCAGCGCCATGGAAGAGCCAACGTTCCCAAACCGGTGCTGCCAAGGTGATGGTGTACTCAAATACTAGTATAGTTGCTACCATAACAATTGGCACATAAGTATTGTAAGGCAGGTCATACCTTTGCCCGATACGGCGTGCTATGGTTGTGATTGCCAAAACAGAAGACGCAGTTACCGGGCCACGCATTATCCACTTGAACAGACGCCTTTTCACTACCCGGTCTGGCCATGGTACACCAAAGAAGGCAACTGCATATGCCATCAGAACCAGCAAAATAGAAACTAGAATATTGCTGAGTGTGGTGGTCCCCCAAAAAATTATCTGATGGTCAGCGGCGATATCGGAGCCGAAAAGCAAGTAAGGGTATGACCCAAGTGCTGGCGCTAGCGAGCCAACCATTAAGTAACCCATCCGTCGCCGCCCAGCACTCGTCGATGTACGTTGATATGCCCGGACGATATTGACCCACGCCCAGAGTATCATCCCGGCATAATAGGCGGTGAAGAACCAAGTCAATGCTGTTCTTTGAAGATGGGGGGCAGGTTCTCCGTTGACATCTACTGATCCGACCAACCATGCGAAAGGAAGAGTGACCAGGAAGATAACTGAAACAAAGTAAGCTAGCCTTACAGCTAAGCGCCTCCTGCCGCGAGAAGGCTGCCCTGTTGTTGCAAGCAGTGCATCAGATAAGTGTAAATACGCGGCTGGTAAAAAGACTATACCAACCCACTGGATGCGTAACCAGAAATCCAACGTGGAAGAATCCGAGGCAGTTGAGCCGATCGCATCAGCAACGTAAATGACAACTAGACTAATCAAGATAATTGCAAACGAACGCGTTACCCTGTCCCGTAGATTAAATGAAAGCACATATAACAGCAGTGAGAAGGCGGTAATCGCAATCCCCGCTGATAATAGTTGGTTTAAGGTCTGTAAGGGCGTAATGATATTCGCGTACATCTCGGTATTGTTAATCTAATACAAGCTTGTCATTGACGGAAGCCGGCTTCTCCTTGCTCCTAATCTGTCAATATCCTTGCGACCATTTCAGCGCAGGAGCTTGCCAAAGAATAGTGCGATATCGCTGTTTGTATAATATCGGTCATTGTACCCACAAAAATCGAAACCAAGCTTTTGCGCTAAACGGATAGCAGCATAATTCTTGGGCTGCATCTCCATTACAACCCTGCGGGTGTTATTTCGGAACCCAAACTCTTGGGCGGCTAAAACAAGCGCACTGGCTATTCCCTGGCGTCGAGCACGACCGTTAACAGCTAGATCTCTAATCCAAGTTGTCGCAGGTGCAATCTCGAGCATAACGCTGATATAGCCGATAGTCTCGCCTGCGAGAAGGGCAACCAACAAACCAGACCTTTGTGTCCACTCATCAGCTAGATTGGCTACGGGCCGTGGATATTCCACCCTTACAGAGCGCGGCAGGTGAATTTCGCGGAACCTCACACTAACCTGGTGATCCTCAGCGTTGATTTCCATTTGCCAAACGTATTCACTAGAGTAATTGTGCTCAATTTTGCTTATGATGGGTATATCTGATGCGGTAGCGGGACGGATTTCAATTTCAGGCATAGTTTTTTCCTATTTCGTTAGGTAGTTTCTTCAGTGACGCGCACCTGTATTGTACAGCGCGGCAGCGATGTCCCTAGGTTATCAGTTACTACGAGGCTGAGTTGGTGATACCCAGGTGGCAGCAGGCTGGTGTTCCAAATACCCAGCACGTCTGCATTCACCTTTATATTCCCCGCTAGGATGGTTAACCAGGCCTCTTCTTCTGGTCTCTTCATTTCGAGTTTGTAAAAACCAAAATTTGGGATATCGGCAGAGCCAATAATATCCCAGGCGTCGCTGATATCTTCACCATTGACCGGAGAAGTTATCTCAATCTGACCAGGGATGCAACCGGTGTCGGATGAGGTAGGGACGGGTGTATTGGTAACCCCGATTGCCGAAGAAGTTGCCTCGATTTCTGGAGTGCCAGCTGGTATTGTGATGCTTGGGGATGCCAGTAAGTCTAACGTTGGTGTCAGCAAAGGTACTGCACCGGGTACGGTCGGAGCAACAAAAGACACCATAACAAATTCCATCAATGCTAATGTGAGGATCAAGGCAATGATGCTGGCAGCTTGGTTGAGCCGCGATTGTGCGCTGTCACGCTCCAAACCAAAGGCCGCCCCTCGTAGCTCCTGCCAAGCCAGAATGAATTTTCGTACATAAATTATCCCCCCGAACCCCAATAACAAGTATACCCACACCTCATAGGCTCGTAAAAAGCGCAGTGCGTCTTCCATGCGATGCCTTATCTACCAGTATTATGCTGCTTTCGCGCTAGATTGTTTTACTATACCAAATCGTTAGTTATAACCCCTGGTTATAATTGTTGCAAGACCCCCCTGATCACTGCTTGCAGTTTGGGGGCAATAACTTTGCCAGCTTCGATAACTTCCGCGTGGGTGGTAATTGTATTACCATCTAAATTTGCCTTGTTGCTGATGCCTGATATCCCTAAAACACGTGTACCGCCGTGCCGGGCAACTGTTACTTCCGGTACAGTAGACATACCGACAGCGTCTGCTCCAACCCCACGAAGGAAGCATAAATCGGCGGGTGTTTCAAAAGATGGTCCTGCCAAGCAAACATAGACCCCTTCGCGCGGATTAATGCCCTGATCTTCGGCAACTCGGCGAGCCACCGTAATCAACTCCCGATCGTAGGCTTGGCTCATATCTGGAAAACGGGGCCCAAACTCTTCAATATTCGGTCCTCTAAGAGTAGTTAACCCGCACATTCCCATCAAGTTCAAGTGGTCGGTGATAAGCATTAAATCACCAGGCACAAAACTGGGATTTACCCCTCCAGCCGCATTGGTGACAATAAGATATTCAATACCCAACCGCTGCATTACCCGTATGGGCAACCCGATTGTTGGCATGTCATACCCTTCGTAGTAATGTGCCCGGCCCTGCATGGTGATGACCGCTTGACCTGCCAAATTCCCAATTACGAGTTGACCTTGATGTCCAATTACTGTCGAAACAGGCCAAGGGGGAATTTCACTGTAGTGTATCCGGACTGCTGACTCGATCGAATCTGCTAAATCACCCAACCCCGACCCCAAGATAACGCCAACTTTGGGTTGGACAGGAATTCGTTCTCGTATTGAGGCGGATAATTCATCGATTTGTGCAAGTGTATAGTACTCGGTCATTCTGTCTCCAATTTTCTGCGCTTTACGTGAATACAACCTCTATTATATATAAACGCTGGGCGATCAATATGGCAATAGCATCATAATGGTGCCGTAGTAGGAGAAAACGAGATGCGTGCACTACCAGCGTTAATCGAGCGTTCTACCCCGCCAAAACAGCGAAAGTTATTATAACATGCCCAATATTTTAAGATAGCTAGTACGGGCCGCAGGCGGGCAATCATCGATTAGTTCGACTTGAGGTCTCAGTTTGTTCCTTCAACTGTTAAACCTCCGATCACAGCTTTTACGATGCTAGTGCTTTCGCTGGCAGGTGTACTTTAGTTAGTATTCGATCCCATCACAGCTTTGAATATCTTCACTGCCTGCTCGACGTTATGGCTGTTGATCCCGTAATGAGTTACAAGACGGAAACGGCGGTCTCCAACCGCTCCGACCCGCAGTCCTTGTGCACTTAGGTTCGCAGCTATTTGGGGTGAATTGGCTTGGATGGAGTTGTCTACCTCACAAAAAACCATATTGGTATATGGAGTGCCAGGATCCAATATTATTCCGGGCACAGTTTCTAACCCTGCCGCCAGCTGCTGAGCTCGGAAATGGTCATCCGCCAAACGATCTGTTGTTGTCTCGAGGGCGACGATGCCTGCAGCTGCCAGGATACCTGCCTGGCGCATCCCACCACCGAGCATCTTTCGGATGCGGTGGGCGCGCTTGATGAACTCCTTCGAACCACATACAACCGATCCAACTGGCGCACATAACCCCTTGCTTAAGCAAAAAGTCACCGAGTCAACTGGTCCGGTTAAATCGCTTGCTGGCACATTCAACGCGGCAGCGGCGTTAAATCAGACGCGCCCCATCTAGATGGAGCACCAAATTATGCCGGCGCGCAAGCTCCCCGACAGCTTGGGTGTATTCTACAGATAATGCGACGCCCCCACAGCGGTTATGTGTATTTTCAATCGATATCAGCCTGGTTATTGGGAAGTGAGGAGTCATCAGGGCGGATAGCTGCTTCAATATCCTTGATTGACATGGTGCCATCTGGGTGGTTGTACAGCTGTCGCGAATGAACGCTGCCTAATGCGGAGATACCGCCAGCTTCATACAGGAAAGTATGTGCCTTGTCTCCCAGTATCACTTCATCACCACGATTGCATTGTGCGAGTAGTGCAACAAGGTTCCCCATTGTGCCTGATGCGACAAATAATCCCGCTTCTTTTCCCAGCCGTTCTGCCGCCATCTCCTGCAGTCGATTTACTGTCGGATCCTCTCCGTACACATCATCACCTACAGGTGCATTTGCCATGGCTTCTCGCATCGCTGGCGTTGGTTTGGTAACAGTGTCTGAACGTAGATCGATAAAGTCCATTCCTATACTCCTATCTGCTGATGTCCTCTTAATGGATGAGCCGTTTTTGGGATTTATTTTTCTGATGATTTTAAACGGATAATAGTTTGCTCGAGTTCGGGAGCCAGCGCGGCCTCGAATGTGTGCGGTTCTTCTTCGTCTCGCAATTTGATCGTCAGCTGCTGGGCATGTAAAAAATGGCGTGCGATGGGGATTGTCGCTTTATGTTTGCCGTAGATCCTATCCCCGGTGATTGGGCATCCAAGGAATTTCATATGTAAACGGATCTGGTGGGTTCGTCCAGTAATGGGGTGGACTTCGAGGAGTGTATGGTTCTTGAAATTTTCCAAGGTGCGGTATTCACTGATTGCGTTACGCCCTTTTAAAGGGCTTACCACGGCCATTAGCTTGCGGTTGTGTGGATCGCGCCCAATTGGCGCCTCGACGCGCCCAGAGGGTGTGGGTGGTCTACCATCCACCAATGCGAAATAGATTTTCTCTACCTGCCGGCCGCTGAACTGGTTTTGCAGCCAGCGGTGTGTGGAATCGTTCTTTGCAAGTAAAATTATGCCAGATGTGTCCTTATCCAACCGGTGAACGATTCCTGGTCTAGTTTCACCGCCCACCCCCTCCATATCTGGAGCGTGAGCTAGGGCAGCATGCACTAACGTGCCGCTATCATGCCCTGCTGATGGGTGCACTACCATTCCGGCAGGTTTGTTTACAACGATCAAGTCGTCGTTTTCATATATGATATCTAAGGGGATGTTTTCTGGTTTCAGGTAGCTTGGGGTTTGAGGCGGGATCTGTATATCAATTACCGCTTTACCGCTTAGGACTTCACTGGACTTGGAGATTGTTCTTCCCTCGACACGGACGTATCCAGCTTTAATTAAGGACTGCAGCCTGGAACGGGAGAGTTCGGGCAGGCACATTGCCAGAAATTTATCGATGCGTTCGGGTTGGTTGCCTGAATACTCGAGCTTTATTCGCTGTTCACTCACCCTGAAATTCCTCAGACGGAGGTGGGGTTGATGCAGTGAGCTGCTCAGCCACCTTTTCTTCTGAAGATGGCTGTAGTTGCCGTTCTTTCCGTTCTTTCAACAACATCCCAAGGATTAACAACGCAGTACCCACAGAAATACTAGCGTCCGCGATATTAAATACCGGGAAAATCCACACGGAGATGAAATCCGTTACCAAACCGGTATTAATTCGATCGATGAGATTTCCGAGCGCTCCACCGAGCTGCAAGCATAACGCAAATCGAATTAACCAGTCTTCTGGTGGTACCTTGGGAAAATAGTAAATTATGGCTATAGCGACCAGGACCGCAAGGATGGAAAAGATGCTGTTCATCCCCTGGAAAATGCCAAATGCTGCGCCTGAGTTTTCTATGTAGAGAATGCGTGCGTAAGGTATCAGCCAATGCCAGGGTGACCACATCTCGCCCAAATCCAGATTCGTGCGTACAGTCACTTTACTCCATTGGTCCAAGATGACCACAATACCAGCTATCGTAAAAAGGAAAATATAGTCAACCAGCTTTCGTTTCAAGCCATCTCTCCGCATTCAGTGGATATCTGTAGACCCACATTTTACCTCAGGAGTGGTCATTGGCTTGCTTGGCAACCGCGCAACTTTGGACATATACTGCCAATTTTGGCGTTTGAGAAGCAAGCGTATTGAGGATTTTTTCTTGGTTCGACATCCCGGCTGGATCGGAGATGTAAACCAAATGGGCGCGGTAGTGTTCTTTACAGTCGCTCGCTCCAAATCCGGCTACCGGTGATGAAGCAAAGGACAGTTGGGCTACAGCCCGAGTCCAACTGCATTCAAGCTTTGTCGGGGAGTAGCTGAAATATACTGCTTCAGCTTGCCTGTGTGCCATCAGATAATCACAATGCCAGTGCTGATTACCCCAAGTACACAGGTGCCGGCGAATGCGACAATTAACCCCACCAGGACCGAATGCACTGCCAATGTACAGGTAAGTGCCAGATTGAAATGAATAGTGTCCAAGCTGTCCGATTCTTATGCGTCGGTTCTGTGGGAGTGAGAGTTTTAGGATATACGTGCCAGGAGATGAGCGAAGCAATAATTGACTCTTATTTTTAGTCATTTCTGCTGGTAAGTATAAAGTAGCGGTAGCGCGGTCGGCGACAATTTGGGTATTTGGAGAATATACTAAAGATACTGGGGCATCCTGATTTCCCCAGTATCTGAGATTATCGAAATGGCTTAGGATGTTATCGGGAAACGAGTGATGGCTTCTTCAATAGGTATACGGTTGAACCTACGCTCAACACGGAGATGAGCAGCAGACCCCATACAGGGCTCTTTCCCTGTGGTGCCGCATTAAATGCCATCAACTGTACAGCGGTTGGGCTGGTGCCTCCGGAAATAGTAACTTTTGTAAGATCTTTAACATCGACACAAGATACAGTGTTAGCGTCGGTGTCGCGATCTTGTTGACCCGTTGGGCAAGCCTCCCACTCGACACCGCTCCATATCGCCTGGTAGGTTGTGGTTTCATCACCGATATCGCTTTGTTCAAATTCACTCTGATCATACTTTAAGGTTACGTCTGCTTGGTACCCAGTACCATTGACCGAGACAATATAGTGGCGTTTTACAGGTACCACGCCATCGATTATTAATCCTTCTGGGTCCCATGCTCCAGGGTATGCTTGTACCGCTACCTGAGACACAGAACCAAGCTCTTGAAACCGGATTTGGGCACCAATTTCTGGGGCGAATGCGTAATCTACGTCCGGGTTGGTAACATTGATGATTTCCTCATAACCACATTCGCTCTGCAGGACCTGCTGCCCGGTGGAGTAGTTTGCTGTCCAGGCATACAAGTACCCGTTATATTGGATCAGTTGGGCAAGGATATTTTTGGAATCTCCTAAGCCACTGCCTCCGACCTGTTCCCAGACGACAAGTGTACCTTTGCTATCCAGCAATCCTGTGGTTCGCCATAATTCGAGGCCAGTTATATTATTGGTAATCGCAACGTATAACGCGTCATTGTAAGTGGTTGCTGTGTCAACTGAGACCGAGTAATTGTTCGCATCCCCCATACCGGGTACATTGACCTGCTGCCAGGTCCCCTGATCCCCCCCTAGACTGCGGTAGATCACAATACCTTTCGAGTTCCTAGATGATATGTACAGGTACCCATCAAGTTCTCCCAAGATGTTCACCCGATAGCTGCCAGATTCACCGCTGAATATTTCCTCCCAACTCGGGGTGCCAGCGAGGCTCGACGTGCGGTAAAGCTTACCAATATCGTCGTCATAATTACTGTAAAGTGCCCCGACATGGTGCGTTCCGAAATACAACGCACCATCGTATACGTAACCAGACCACACTTGAGTATTGCGTGGATTTTCAGCCGATTCTCCAAAACCGCTGAGATTTTTCTGCATCCAGGTTGCGCCATCAGAGGTACACCACACTTGGGCGCCAACCGACCAGTTTTGAGTGCCGCCACACAGATACCCATCGAACACCTGCATATCCTTGAAGTTTATATTATTGGTGGATCCGAAACCTGGTCCGATTGCCGCAGTCGTGTTTACCCATGTGCCAGGGTCGCCACTTGGGCTGCGGAAGACTCGGGTTCCATAACTGCTTGTGCCGCCATTCGCAACACTCGCAAACATATACCCATTAAACTCAGCCAAACTGTCGATATGGTCAGCTTCAACAACATTCTGGATGCCAAACGGGTAGCCTTGTGGATCCGCGGCTACTTCTTCCCAATTACTTTGACTGGTCGCGATTTGGACACCTGGCTTTGTACGCCAGATACGAGCCCCGTAGATGTTATCCCCTTCCATTCCCAGGTAGAGCTGTCCATTGAACACCAAAACCTCAAACGCTTCTTCACTGGAGTAGCTTGTGTTTGATCCTGTATCCATGCCAAAAGCATCATCGTTCACCTGGGTAAATGGCTGGCATTGGAGCGAAACGTTTGCCAGTATAGCTGCCTGTCCATTCTCGACTGTATTAACTCCGAGATAAAACAGCAGTAGTACTGCTAGTAAGCAGCAGCTGATGAGATTCGTGAGATATTGTTTTGTGAATCGTAATGTGAAATGCTTGGGTCGTCTGGTAATGTTGAAGCTTTTCATGCGACTCATCTCCGGTTACTTCGGTATGTATGGGCCATGCACGCCATACTCCGGAGACAAGAGAGTCACTCTACTCTTCGGCAGCTTGGCGATCATAGCCATCTGTGTTGGCCTTAGACCCATAGCTTTGCGTCCCCAGCTTTCACTGGGTATGCCTGTTCGGTGCAGATTATTGTGTATTGGTGTTTTGATGTGTTTGGCGCTACCAAACACCGGAACACACACGTATTCAACTGTATATTCTATTAACGGATAAAAATCGCTGGATATAACCAGCTAATAAACTTGTTAAGTCCCCAATTGATGTATTCGCCTTGAGATGCGCCTCATTTAGGTTCGATGGGGATAACCTGCCGGAGTTATGCGGGAGATTGCGGTGGGCACCCGACGAAATCGATTTGGTGGGCGATATAGATTAATTTACCTAGCTCGATTTGTTGATGACGTTTAGTGATCCAGGCTGTGAACACCGTCTGGTCTAGCCCTTGATAGTTATTCAATGCTTGGTGGATTGTGTTGATGATGAAATGTAGGAAGTATGAATCGTCTTCAGGATATCTCCCATCCATCGGGAAGACGATCCAGTCTGATGACCCTGCCGCAGTGATTTCGGCCCCTGCCTGTCGCAGGTGGTGGAATAAATGTCGTCCAGTCTGACTATCACCTGATTTTTCCCCGGCTATTGTACGCTCATCCATGGTGCGGTGATAAAGTGCGATAATCATCCGGTCGTATTCGGTGTCAATTGGTGGTTCTAGTATTGTCTCCCCATCAAAATTGATCGTGAAATAGAAGTGACCAGACGGTCGCAAGAGCCTGAGCAGGTCTGGCAAGATGAGCGGGATGTCGATCAAATCTATAAACGCGTTGGCGAGCAGCAGGTCACAGTATGGCTTACCACCATAATGGTTGAGAAAGTGCTCCAGTTCGGACGTTATAAATTGGACATTGTAAGATCTCTTCTTCTTGTGAAGGTGGATATTGTTCCCCTGGCAATCGAAGCTATATCCAGACGTAATCGCCCACCGGGACAAGCGGTCGATTGCTATGGTGGTGTTTTCGTTCTGATTATCCAGCGCCGTATATTCAAACTTTTCCAACAGTCTCCATTCGATGATACGCTCAACCATTGTTCCAATACCAGCCCCAAGTTCAAGCACGCGTAGGGGTTTACCCGAAGCAGTCTGGGGGAGGTTTTTTGCTAGTGTTCCCCACACACGTCGGTTGAGGGCGCGGTCATCAATGCTTTTCTTGGCTGACAAGTATCTTTGGAAGCTATACAGATCCGGTTCTCTCATCTCGGGTTGCCATCCTCTGTAAAAAAGTATAAATACGGGTACAGGTATCTTCCCAAGTTGGGGCGGCGAGGAAATATCCCCGCGCAGTGACACTCATCTCAGCTAACTGGGCCCGGTTCTGGTATAGCTGTTGGATTCGCTGGGCTAGTTCTTCGGTTGCTCCTGGTTGCACAAGAAAGCCATTGGAGCCATTAGTTATGGTTTCAGCCGCGGCTCCGCTATCAGTCGCTATAGAGGGCAGACCGAATCCCATTCCTTCTAAATACACAATTCCGAAGCCTTCGTAGTTGGAAGGTACCACTAATAGATGGTGGGATATAAATTGCTCGGCGAGCTGTTTAGTACCTACACTGCCAAGCATGCTGACTTGCCCTCGATTACCCGATCGTTCAATCAATTTTTGGATTTTTGTGACGTAAGCCTTATCCATATCCAACCCGCCAACAACCGTTAAACGGAAAGACTCTGGCGGTAGCAGTGCGAGTGATCGTAGCAGGAAATGGAGCCCTTTACGGGGGATCAGATTGCCGATGAAGATCAATTTCAATGGACCGGGCTGATATGCACGGCGCTCAATTTCTCCATAGGTTATCCGCGAATTGAACCTGTCACCAGCAGGGTGTGCTACGATGGCTGCTGATGCGGGACCAGCGAACTTTTCCACTGCTCGCCGAGTTGTTTGGCTGTTATAGACAAACCCGTTGATTGTTTTTAGATAAAATCCTTCGATCCATTTATAAAGCGGTATGAACATTTTTCGATGGCTTTCGCTAGTTCGCAGATGGTGGACAATCGCAATAATAGCGGGTTGGTAGCCACGTTTCTGCAGCCTCCTATTCATCCAAAAGAGAGAGGGATGATTGAGTTCATCCTGCAGCAAAATGTCCAAATGTGCACCGGTGATTCGTGATAGGAGCTGCCCTGATAAATTGTCGGTCAAGTGTCTGGGGTAATCTCGTACGGCTAAGGAGATTATTTCCACATGGTCCCCTTGATTATGCAAGTATTCGACCAGTTTACGATCGTATAGATATCCCCCTGAGAGAATTTCTAAGCCTCCGTAGATGATAAAACCAACTCGCAACTCAACTCTCTCCTACGGATGGGCAGTCGAAGAAAATCGTTCTTCTTTCATTATGCTGTTAATGATATTTATTTCTCTGCTGTTCAGTGTTCCATCCGGAAAGAAGCCCAGGCGATCTCATTTTCCCACAGTTTAACGGTGATGAATTGGATATTCGGAGCTTGGATCTTGTTCGCTAATTCCTGGCATAATATTTTCGCAAAGTATTCTAAGCTTGGATTTACCCCGCTGAATTCTTGATGCTCGTTTAGAGCCTGATCGCGATACCTCCGTATTACCTCATCAAGCTCAAGCTCAATATCAACGATATCAACCAGGAATTCATTTTGGTTCAGCTCTTCCCCCTCCAATTGAAGTTCGATGACATAATGGTGGGAGTGGGGATAGTTTTCCTTCCCCCAATCACCACCTACTAAATAATGTTGGGCGATAAAATCACGTTTAACTGCTACAGTGTACATAATTAACCAACCGTTTACAAGAATTTTGAGCCCATTGTGCTTATCTACCCAGCCTCTAATACCTTCTCAAAGGGAATGATCTGCTATCTACAACCTGTCAATTGTTGGGGTAGGTTAACACTACTTGGATCGCAGTTGCGGGGTGCTGATCAAGTGTTTGGTAAGCTTCTGCAGCTTGTTGAAATGGGATGCGGTGGGTGATGAGCTGTGAGGCTTGGCTGTCTCCAAGCATTTCCCAAGCCAACGCATAGCGTCGCTGCTTATCCCAGCGACCGCGAAGTTCCGGCGTGATAGTGCTTACTTGGCTGCTGATCAATCTGATATGGCTGCGGTGGAAACGCCCGCCCAACTCGAGTTCAACGTGTTTTGTTCCATACCAAGAACCGATCACAACTCTGCCGCTGTAGCCCGTTATCTTTATCGCTTGATTCAATGCTTCTGGAGAACCAGATAACTCAAATGACAGATCTGCTCCATCTGGAAGCAGCTCTTGTATTTTGACTAGATCATCCGGGTGAACGCTGGCATGCGCTCCAATAGCTGCTGATGCTTCCCTGCGCAATTGATGACGATCGATCGTAAGAAGCATATTGAGTGGGAGTCGCGCAAGCAGTTCACAGGTCAACAGCCCAATTACACCTTGCCCGAAAATGACCACTCTTTCGCCAATCATGGGTACACCATCCATGACCAATGAGAGCGCTGTTTCCATGCTGGGGAAAAGGACGCCTAATTCGGTTGGTACACCCTTAGGCATACGGATTAACTCATCAGGAGTACAAGTAAAATATGTGGCGTGGGGATGAAACGCGAAGACGATTTGGTCATTCCACTGTGGGTCCACCTGCCGGCCACAATCGACCACTTTCCCAATCAGACAGTAGCCATATTTTAGCGGGTAGCTGAAAACGACATTCAACAGCCGTATATGGTGGTCCAGCGGGATGTCTTTTGGGAACTCACCTCGAAAAAGCATCAGCTCTGTACCGGCGCTGATTGCAGATAAGCGTGTTTCAACCAATACCTGGTCTTCCGCAAGGGCATCGATGCGCTCGGTCTCGATTGAGACCTGGTATGGTCCCGTGAAATAAAGGCAATCAGCATTCATGTGAGTTTCCCCCAAATAACTAGATCGCGATCGAGTTTGGAATACGCAGGTGACTCGATTTCAAGTGAAGCTGTCATACCACTTCTTATCACATTTAGACCCCCAACAAACCGGGGCGCAATTGTGATGATGACCAGGTTTGCCAGCCTCTGTTCCAAGAACGATGTGATTACGGAAGCGCCTCCCTCCACCATTACTCGTTGGATTCCAGCCTGCCGTAAGGTGCTCAAAAGGTCTGGCAGCGGCACTTTTCCCTGATCGTTTGGTTTGAACTTCAGAATACGGCAGCCCGCTTCTCGCAGAGCATGCACACGAGTGCCAGTTATTAGGTTGGTTGTTGCGATCCACGGCATCTTCTGAGATTTTAGCAGCTTAGATTCCATAGGAAAACGGAGTGTACTGTCTATGATCACCGGTTGGGGGTTGTCACCACGCACCAAACGCACGGTTAATTCGGGGTTGTCAGCTAAGATGGTGCCAATCCCCACCAAGATGGCATCATGAACCGCACGCAGTTCATGTGTCATGCGCATCGATGCGGCGCCGCTGAGATCAAGCGGTGTGCGCTGCCGGGTAGCAATGCTTCCGTCAATAGACTGTGCGTAGCTCAATGTCACAAACGGGTATTGGGTAGCCTTCCTGCTTCCTTCGAATTCACCCACAATTTTGCTTACATCAAAACTTGCGCTCATTCCGCCACCAGGTCTTTATATACCGATTTAGCTTGCTTGGTTTCACTTTTGTCCAATAATCATTTCCAACGTGAGTTCGACCGGAAATACCAGAACACACCCTTGGTCCTCAGCCTTCTGGAGAGCAGATAGAATCTTTGCTATCCCTGCGTTGTAGTCAGCATCCGATACTAGGATCAACTGGGAGATGGCGTTCTTCTTGAGATAAGGGTCCTCAAGTACTTCCCGCTCGATTTTATCAGCAACTATTCTGCCAACTGGAACCAGACGGATATTCTGGAAACCCGCCGCTTCCATCCATTCGATTAATTGCTTCCAGGGTGTATATCTCTTCAAATCATTCTGGCGCACATGGTCAAAGTATTCGTAGACATACCATTGGTCATTATTGCGGTGAAGGTCACGTCCGATGATGCCTAATCCGCCTCCAGGTTGCAGAACACGGTAAGCCTCAGATATAAACTTCCTCGGATCATTGAAATGGTGTACAGCGTTTACACAAAAAAGCAGGTCGAAATGATTGTTGGTCAATGGCAGTTTTTCGGCGGGAGTTTGCACTAGGTGAAAAGGCCGCACATGCAGTCGTGCTTGAGCTAGCATGCCATATGATAAATCTGCTCCACACAGCGTCAAGCCGGGGTTTCTCAGCACGGATAACCAGTGACCCGTTCCACAGCCAATCTCTAGCACGTTTTTAGCATGATACCTTTCAACTAGCGATAATAAGGCTTCTCGAGTTGGGTCAGGAGTATGATCTGCAAAACGCTGGTTGTAAGTTTCAGCGACTAAATCATAATCAACTTGCGGAAAACAGTTTTCCATGCCAATTCCCAATCTTCAAAGTTTCCTGTAAATAAATGGTACCATGCTGCTAAGTATAGCCTTATTTTTTATAACCCACATCATAACGGATATTTCTATGACGTTGATTGGCGTTGTTCCATCCAGAGCAAGATCAACAGGATAAGCTCGATTATTTTATCAAGGTAGGCAATTGACGTTCGTTCACCGATGAACACCCACCCCAAGATGGTCACAGCCGTGTAGGCTATGAAGATATTGCGAATTATAGTTTAACCGGGGTAGATACAGCAGTACAACCAACACTATATACCCAAATCCGTTGAGATAAAACATAATCAGATTGTCTGGGATCGCTAGCATAATAAGGATTATGGCAGCTCCTATTGTTAACCCAATAATCGCAAATTGCATGATACCGAATTTCATCCTGTTATTACTCATTTCGCCAATTCATTCCTTGAATTTTGGATTTTTTATCTGCTGGACCGGTAGATGAGGCCATTTCTCAACGCGGTAATAAAAGTCCAACGAGCAAAGTCACCAAACCAATCAACAAATCGCGGGCTCTCATGATAATGCTGATACTAATACCTAAAGCGGGATTGTTGGCAAACATTCTCATAATAAAGACCTGGCTTGCTTCCAGTACGCCCAGTCCACCTGGAAGGGGGAACAGAAACGCGATACATAAGGCTGTTAAGGCGGTGATTGTTTCTGGTAAGTTCAATCTGAGACCCAAAAAATTTGCAATCAACCAATATTCGATAACCATCGCAATCCAAATTACAGCTGATACAAGCGATGCTTGGAAGACATCCGCTGGTTTCTGTTGCCAAAAGTCACTCATCTGTTGCTCGGTAGAGACGATGGTGCTTTTTATGATGATGTACGAGCTGTGATTAAAGGGGAGCCGTTCAAATAACCTGCTCAGTGGGTGCCTACCGGTCCATATAGCAATCGAATATCCAAGTAGAAGCAGGATAGGCAGAGCTAAGGTGATGACGACTGGCATATTAGATATTTGGAGTATGCTTCTAGTTTGAAGTGCAAAGTACACGCCGATTAATAGAAATAGGAAATTTGCCAGAAGCTCAATAATTTTATCTAAAGAGACAGAAGCTATTCCACTCGAAACTGGGATGCTGTGTCGGTTATAGAGATAGGAAACCTGCACTGGTTCGCCGCCGAATTGTGGGTTAGGGGTGAAGTAGCTCACCCCTAAGGAAACCACCCGGTAGCCAACTGCTAGCAGAAATCTGATCCGATAGCCTTGTGCATGCAGTATGATCCACCAACGGGCAACGAGCGCTAATCAACATGATTATGCCAACATTGATCCCGACGAGGATCGCGGTTTGCTTACCCCCATCTGGCTTAATGCAAACCAAATATCTGCCAGTTTGATATCGTGAAGTGCCCACCAGAGCAGCAGCGGGATCAATACCCAAAGCAGATGGGTCCAGCGAAACCTCTGCCAGTTGTTTGGTGTGTTAGTTGGTAATGTTTGTTGGGTGATTATTTCGGGCTTGTGAGATGGACCCGTTGTATTCTGTTCAGCCTGTCTGGGTGATGGAATGTTGGTTGTGCCGGATTAGAAGCTTAGCCCGTGAGGTGATTTCTTCGACAATTACCTTGGAGTCCTTGTGATTTTCAAGATCTGCCACAACGATTGGTTTGCTGTATGCCACATGGATATTGACTGGTCGGAAAAACGGGAATGATGATTGGAATAGAGCCTGGAGAGCTGCTCCCATGCGCTGTTGGTCTTCAGGTTTCTGGCGCAGCTTAGTCAGCGGGTGATACATAGCCTTGGGCCAGATTACACTCGAAACGATTGCGGTAACAATTTTTAATTCTGGAACCATCCGGGCGAAAATCGCAATGCTTTCAGACCAATCTTTCAGTGCGCTGATCGCTCCGGGCATCACCGCAGGGTCGGGCTCAATCTTGCCAGCAGGGAAGGTAAGGATCGTCCTCCCTAGTTGGAGATGGCGAATGGCTTGTCTTACGACCATCATTCTTTCACTAGCCGCATCCCTCACATATATCAGCTTGCTGTTCACATATGGTAATGCTTTGAGAAAAGGGCGTTCAGCGGCCACAATTTTCAGATCATCGCGCGAGATGCTAGCAAAAAGAACCAGCGCGTCAGTCATTCCCGGGTGGTTGGATAGAATAAGCAGCGGCCCGGATTGGGGGATATTGGCCTGTCCACTAATTTTGAAGGCTGAGACGTAATTGTTCAGTGCTGTCTGGGATGCACTTTGCAACCCAACCGCAGCAATGCTGCAGTCATAATTGAGCATTTGCCGGGCGAACCTTCGAGTTGGCAATCTGCCCAGCCAGTGGAGTAGCGCTCGGCCGACCGGAAAGTCGTCAAGACCAAAAGACGCGCATATATCCTGCAGGTTGATCTCGGTTAAGAAGTTCAGCTGCTCTTTTTCAGAAGAGTGTTGCATTTCTGCAAAAGCTATATCCATGGTTGATTAACAATAAACTACACTATTTAGATAATTATACGCTAAATCAAGCAATTCGGATTTATCTAGGGACAAAAAAGGTGAGGTATGAAACCTCACCTAAAATTCTTTTGGTTAATAGTAATCTGCCAAACCGATCAAAGATCGCGTCTATTAAACTGCCAGATTGCTAAAAAGAGAGTCCCCCCCATAAAAATTATGGCATAAACAATCATATATGGGCTTGGTACGGAGTTCGAAGTAAAAGGCGAGAAGCCCATTGCAGATACTAAAGGGGACTGCATATCGAAAGCTGCTCGCCTCCATAGGGCTTCACTGGGCATGATCAGGCTGCTGATGATACCAATATTAATCGCGGCCTGATTGTTGAGGAATGAACCAAACTGCTCGATCCAGCCACCTATAAATGCGATCCCGTATAAACCGAACACCAGCACACCATTGGCAAGCGTTGATAAACTTGCTCCACCCAGTAATGATACACTAAGCAGCAAGAGAGCGTTGAGTCCGATCAACGCTAGTCCTGGCAAAATATTAGGCGCCGTATATCCGGATATCCCATAGACAATTAATATGACACCCCCAGACATCAACAGCAGATACAGTAGCAGCATGCCAGCAAACCCCAACCATTTTCCGACGACAATTTCCCAGCACGCGAGTGGTTTGCTAACTATGGTGTGGATAGTTCCTGAAACAATCTCACCTGATAAGGTGTCGACTGAAGTGAGTACAGCCATCATGATGGTCATGAAATTGATCGCGTACAGACCTGCCATGAAAATGAAGTTATATATCTCGCTGTAAACGATAGTCGAACTGGAACTGCCCTGCATATCCTTTTGCATCTCATAAAATCCGAGCGCATAGATCACCAAGAACAAGCTACCTAGGATCAATGCGACCCATAGGATCCAACGGCGAGCTGCTTCACGAAATGTCAGGCGGGCAATTATTAATGCGCTCATAAAATTATATGCACCTTAGGTTGGTAGCTTTTACTATAAACCGCCATCGGTCCCCACAATCTCAATGAACAAGTCTTCCAAGGAGATTTGTTCTGGCCGGATGGCAAATACATCCACACCTTGCTCTACCAGGAATCGGTTGATCTCCGGTAATACGCTTTGACTTACCACAGTCATTGTCAGCAAATCATTATCTAAGCGTATATTCTTGCTCCAATCGGATAAACTAGCAACCACTGCAGGTGAGAAACCATGCCCACGGAAGGATACGCTGATCTCCCCACCCATAAACTCGTTTAATGGGCTTATCCGCAGCATTTCACCGCGTTTGATAAAAGCTACCCGATCGCAGGTGATTTCCACCTCACTTAGTAAGTGTGAGTTCAAAAAGACTGTTGTCCCTTGGGAACGTAAATTGCGGATGATATCCCTTACCAATCGTCTTCCAACGGGATCTAAGCCCGAGGTTGGCTCATCAAGGATGACCAAATCCGGTTCGTTCAGCAGTGCCTGGGCAAGGCCTACTCGCTGCAGCATGCCTTTTGAGAATTGTTTTAATTTCTTCGAGGCGTGATCTGCCAACCCAACCAGCTCGAGCAGTTCTGGGACTCTTTTTTGCCGGGTTGGACGTGGCATGTGGTATAGTTCAGCGTGTAGCGTCAGAAACTCTTCAGCAGTTAACCATTCATGAAAACGGAAATGCTCTGGCAGGAAGCCAATGCGGGTACGCGTTTGGCGGTCCCGCAGTGCGGCGTTGAGCACTGTCCCATCTCCAGCTGTAGGCTTGATCAAACCCAACAGCATCTTCACCGCGGTTGTTTTACCAGCTCCGTTCGGGCCTAAAAAGCCAAACACCTCACCTTGTTCAACTGTCAGGGTCAGGTTGGCAACTGCTACTTTGTCACCAAAAGTTTTATTTAGATTGCGTACATTAATTGCTGGATGATTTGACGAAGTTGCGACCATTTCAGGTGGGAAAGGGTAGTCTGACGCGGTTCACCCAAGAAATTGATCTGATGGAATAGTATGCTGGATGGGTAGTGCTGTCGTTGACATTTTCACCCATCCAGTCCGGATTGTACCTTATTTCAGTGTTGATGCAATTCTGGCCGCTGTAGAAGCAGATCCAGGTCCCGATAGTGCGTAAACGATACCATCTTTTACCCACAACAGCACATACTGTGTTTCTTGGTCCTTGAACTCCTGCAGAATAAGTGTCCCGACAACGCCATCAACCGGCATTTCTTGGTAAGTTGTACTGTTTTGCGGTATTGGGATTACAAATGTAGTCGTCCAGTCGATGTTTTGCGCAAAGTGGTCAGCTTCTTCTGGAGACATACCCATGATTTGCAAAAACGCATTGCCAATCTGCGCAATATCCAAACCGGGTGGTGCAGATATGGTTGGACTCTTGGTTTGGACTAATGTAGTGCAGCGCGACTGCGGCATCTGCTCAGGATCATCGGGGTCATATTCGCGCCTGGCGGGAGCCAGGGGGTCGTATTCACATTCACCATATTGAGCTGAAACAGAAGATGAAATTTCGACGCTTACCGTTGCACCATCTAGGTCCGCGGGCAGACTGATATCGGGCAAGTCAATCTCGTTTAATACCGCCTGTACATGCTCGAGGTTTACCGCGAAGCTGGCCGTTGTTCCGGGAATGACCGTCAGGTAGAGCTCATTATTCATGCCAGCAGGTAGCCTGACAGGAATACCAGCAAGAGCGCTCGCTTCGCTGCTCGAGTTAACCTCCTGCGGTTCACCTTTCTCATCTACGGTGATATCTTCGGTAAACATAAACTCGAGTTGGTTGGCAGACTCTAAACGGCCTTGAAGGTTGCTCGGATCTACGGACACCACGGTGAATTTTTGAACCCGGAACAATCCTAAAAAGCTGTTAGCAATCGCTTGAACGGGGGAGAAAGCAATCGCTGCCACTAGGATCACGATAATACCCACAACAATCCAGGCTGAACGATAGTCGCGAGAAAATACTTTCTTAAACATATTCTTTTCCTTCGGCGCGGTTATACGCTTTTCAAGCTGCCGTCTGGCAGCAGTTGCTGAATTTGCTTTTTTATCCTCATGCTTGGTAATTTCTGAGAGTAAGGTCTGCACATGTTCTGTACGCGAGGTTTGATTTGATAGGGCTAGTTGGCAGTGTTGACAGCTATCTACATGATCCTGAACATTCTCTTCTTCGCTGGAGCTAAGCTCATGATCAAGATATGCCTTTAGTTTTCCATCCGGTATATGCATCTTCTGCTCCTTCCCGCAAGGCTAGCACGGTACGTCAGGTGCTTATTCGAAATTCTGATATCGCTCTTCAAATTCCTGCTCGGCTCGAGCCAGTAATGTTCCTACGGAACCGGGCGCTATATCTAATGTTGTGGCGATATCTCGATAGCTGAATCCAGAATAGCGCAGGACCAGCAGTTGAGCTGAGCGGCTTTTTAGCTGCGCCAGCACAGCTCGCACGTACTGGCGGGTTTGGTTTCTTTCAACTTGATCGGCAGGATTTTGGGTATCATATTCAGCTCGCTCTGCTAACATGACTTCTTGTTCGTAATTTGCTCTGCGTTGTTGTGACCGCAGCGCATTCAGCCCCAGGTTTGTGACAACCCGGTAGAGCCAACCTCCCAATCGATCACGGTTGAGGTTAGCGGGTGCTTTTCTGTACAACCTCCAGAAAGTCTCTAAGGCCAAGTCCTCTGCCTCAGCATGTTCGCCAACCAACGAGAATGCTATTCCATAAACCCTGTTCCAATGCTGGGAAAAGGTTATTTCAAACCAATCCGATCTATCACTTGCCTTCTGTTGGATGTTTTTCTTTGTAGCCAATGCCAATGAACACCTCTGCCGACAAGCACTATATATAATATCAACACCGCTTGTGGCATGTTTATGACACATTTCTTTGCTTCAATATCTATATACTAACATCGAAATATACTACCATTGGTCTAACCACCAGGTTTGATTTCGCGCTGGAACTTCTCTGGTGAATAGATCGTCTATCATAATAGTGGATCTAGAACAATTAATCAGGAGATTCGTGATGGTTAAAACAAGCAAGATCAATCTGCTTTGGTTGCTGAGCCTGTGCTCTCTTTTTGCGTGTGTGGGGGCTACCTCTGAAAACCATGTTATTAGACAAACAGACATGGGCGAGACAGTCCAAATGGAGCCTGGGGAGACGCTGACCGTTATTCTTGAAGGTAATCTGACAACAGGTTATTCATGGGAGGTTGTTGAAGCCGATCCGACGGTCCTTAAACCCGTTGGTGAACCAGAATATATCTCGGAAAGCGAATTGCTTGGTTCAGGAGGGGAGTTCCGCTTTAGCTTTTTCGCAGTCAATTCTGGGCAAACCGATCTGAAAATAATTTATCACCGGCTTTGGGAAGAAGATGTCGTACCGCTCGAGGTCTTCGAGATCCCAATTGTTGTACGATAAGATCTCAACCATAAGACTCTCATCCTAGAAATGCGCGCTGGTGTGAGGGGGTGGTTTAGTTGTCGATTGCTTAATAGGAAAACTCGCTGAAGGAGTGTAGATCAAATCTGGATGGTTTGGCCTAGGAGAATTGATCGCTGGTTGAGTTTCAGCAGATATCTTGTTCGCACAACCCGCAACACCGCTAAAAAGCAACCTGTATAGCATTAGCTTGACAGGGATAATACGCATAAGATGGGTGTAATTTCACAGGGGGTTTCTACAGCAGGAAATACCCGTCATCCAGGTGTTCGACTACGGCTCTGTGTAAGGATCGCATCAACGGGTGAGCGGTATTGGCGATGACCTCTTCTGGAGACATCCAGGCGACTGCGCTGGTCTCTATTTGATCGGGTTGCAGATTTCCACCGATAGTATGACAATCGAAGAGTGTAATTAGAGATTGCGTTTGGTCTCCATTGGGGTACACCCACAAGTCGGGTGGGGAAAACACCCCGAGTAGCCGAGTGGGAGTCACCAGCAGACCAGTTTCTTCCATTGTTTCCCGCACCGCAGTGTATGCAGCATTTTCACCAAGGTTCGAGAACCCGCCAGGTAAACACCATTGACTATCATCGGTACGCTTGACCATCAGCAGCCGTCCTCGATCATCCCGCAGAACTGCGACTGAACCCACACCGATAATGGGAGCCCGCCCGATGCAACTGCGGATATCCTCGATCTGTGCGATGGTTTTTGTATGTGTAAATGGCGCCTCAAATGATGGTAAGCCACTTGCAATAGCAGCCTGCAGCATGCCCCGGTACCATACAGGTATCTGTTCGTTTGGGATCTCTTCTGGGTCAAAGAACCTTTGATCGCTCGCTTCATTACCATCCACCTGCATCTGACCTCCTTGCAGCTGGGCTTGCAAGCAGATTGTGTATTGCTGCACTTGGTCACCATTCGGATAGGTGACCTCATATTTTGGATCGCTGTAGATACCGACTAAAGAAAAATCCCCAGGAATGAGACCGGTTTCTTCGCGCAGTTCTCTTGTGGCACAGCTCAGGATGCTTTCACCCAACTCCAGCACCCCTCCCGGCAGCCCCCAGAGATTGAAATCTGTGCGTTTCTGCAGCAGAATATGGTTTTGGTTATCACGCAGTATTACGCTGGCAAAAGCAAGGAAAACCCTGCGATGTCCTACCTGGCTGCGGAGCCATTCAATATAGGCCATGTATTCTTTCTAGCGGAGGGGATTAACTGGGTCGCGCGTATAGAGACGAGGGACGCGGGTATTGATATTGGTCAAGATTTCGTACGGGATGGTACCAGCCCATTCGGCTAGTTCTTCACAGGAGATCGTGACACCCTCCTGCTCACCGATTAGGATGACCTCATCATCGTTATAAGCTGTTCCCCACTCGATGTTCACAGTGATTTGATCCATAGATATACGACCCGCTACCGGGTAGCGCTTCCCGCGAATGAGTACTTCAGCCTTGTGAGACATACCGCGGAAGTAACCATCGCCATATCCTACTGGTACTGTCACCATGCGCACCATGTGGTCACTCTGCCACTCCGAACCGTAGCCAACCGGATGGTTCGGTTTCACCACTTTAAAGTACACCACATGTGATTTCCAGGTAAGCGCTGGTTGCACGAAAATACTGCGTTTGACTTCTGGCGAAGGATACACTCCATAGAGCAGGATGCCAGGACGTACCATGTCGTAGTAGCTGTCTGGCAAGTTGAGTATCGCCGCAGAATTCGCGATGTGGCGCAGCGGGGTAGGCAAACTGTGCTGTTCATAAAAGTGAAGCACTTCATTAAAGCGTTCTAACTGTAGCCGGGAATGGCTCATATCGGTGGCGTCAGCATTGGCGAGATGCGAAAAGATACCTTCAATCCGGACATTTAAGCACTTGAGGCTGGCTTCCAGAAAACTTTGCGCATTGTAATAATGGACGCCAATCCGTTCCATCCCGGTGTCGATTTTAAGGTGGACGCGGGCGATAACTCCCAACACTTGGGCAGCTTCATCGATTTGCTCCAGCTTCTCGATGGATGATGCGGTAATAGTAAGATTGTGGCGCAGAAAGAGCGGAACCTGGTTGCCTAGTACACCGCCTAAAACCAAGATTGGGACGCGTATACCGCGCTCGCGCAACAGGATACCCTCTTCAACTACAGCAACACCCAGATAGTCAACTCCCTGCGAGACCATATGATGTGCAATTTCACCTAGGCCATGCCCGTACGCGTTGGCTTTTAAGATTGGCATGACTTTCGCAGGAGCTACCTGTGTGCGAACTGCACGCAGGTTTTCGCTCATACGGTCGAGGTTTACCTTGACCATTGTTGGGCGAACGACACCGTTAGCGGTAATCGTCGGCTGGTTTATACTGCGCATAGAGTTGATTTTACTCGATTATCGGGTGAGAATTAGGTTTTGCCCAATCTGCAGGATGTTTTGTTATTCGCAAAGGGTGAAGCTATATTGCCACAGCACCTTCCGCGGGTTATTTACAGCGGAAGATGCTGTGGCATTTGAAAATCTAAGAGGATTTAGGCTATTGACCCTTCCAACGGGTATGACCTAGTTGTTTTGTCGGATTCCGAGGAGAACCTCATTTCCATCTACCTTGTGGGTCTCCCGGTAAACCTCATCCGGAACCGGACCAACAACTAGTTCGGTCGTCAAAGTTTCTACCATGATATAGTTGCCCCAGGTTTCGATGACTGCGACAAGGTCTTGATCCCCTTGGTAATAGGTAGTTATCCGGTCGGCGATGTCGAAGTCTGCGTTCTTGCGCATTGCTTGTATCCGCCGAACAACCTCTCGGGCAAGTCCTTCTGCTCTCAGCTCGGGGGTCAAAGTCGCATCTACTGCAACGGTCGCTAGCTTATCGGAGGCAACTGCCAACCCTTCAGCAGGTTCAGTTTGCACTAGGATGGCATCCGCTTCAATCTCAACATTTTTTCCCTGTACTTCCAATACAATAGGCAGACCTGCATTGACAGCGGCAGCCATCTTGTCCGGATCGCGTTCTGCTAACGCTGTGCGTACATTGGGAAAGTCAGAACCAAATCTCGGACCTAGTGTCTTATTGTCCGGCAATATCCGGTACGAGACCAGATCACCCACTTGTTCAACGAACTCGCACGCTTTGACATTTAATTCATCGGTCACAATATCCACTAGTTCAGGCTGCAAGCTCCGTTTACCGCCAGCATACACGATAACTCTCGCGAGGGGTTGGCGCACTTTCAGGCCGGCGCTGTTGCGGGCACTCAAACCAAGACTGGCGACCTGACGAGCCAGAGACATCCCTTCAAGCAATTGTTCATCCAATGTGCTCTGATCGGTTTCCGGCCAGCTGGTGTGGTGCACACTGAGGTATGCGGACGAACGGACATTTCGTACTAAGTTCTGGTACATGGCTTCGGTCAAGAACGGTATGAAGGGGGCGAGCAGCTTCATTAGCTTAACCAGCAGGTGATACAAGGTGGCATAAGCCGTATTCTTATCGGTATCGTGCTCAGATTTCCAGAATCGGCGGCGGCTGCGGCGCACGTACCAGTTGGTAATATCGTCCAACAGTTCTTCCAGGGATAGGGTTGCACTCAGTGGATCGGAATTTTCTATCGCTTGTGCAACTTTCACTACCACTTGGTTCAGGCGGGCTAGAATCCAGCGATCAAGCAGGTTGCTACTCCGCGGAGTTGGCCCTTCGGGAAATGCTGGATCAAAGGGGAACTGCGGCTCCCAACCATCGAGCCGGGCGTACGTCACTAAAAAGCTGTAAACATTCCAGAGCGGGATCAAAAAGCGCCGGCGCGCCTCATCCCCGCGATTGTAACCAAACAGCAGGTCATTTTCCGGTTTGTGGGCTGAGTACAACCAGCGCATTACGTCGACGCCCATTTTATCGGCAGCTTCGTTAAATTCGATCGAGTTGCCCCAGGATTTGTGCATTGCCCGGCCATCTTCCGCTAGCAAAGTCGCATAGCTGAAGTTCTCAAGGAATGGCGGGCTGTTATCGACGACAGTTGCCATTGCGAGCAGGCTGTAGAACCAGTTGCGGAATTGACCTGGGAAGGATTCGCTGATCCAGTGAGCAGGGTACCACTCCCGCCAATAATCATTATTGGTGCGATACTGGAGAGTAGAGAAGGAAACGATGCCAGCATCTAGCCACGGATTGCCGACATCGGGAATGCGACTCATTTCACTATTACATTTTGGACAGGCGAGTTTAACCGCATCGATGAAGGGTCTGTGTGGGGTGTGGCCTTCAAATGTGCCCCAGCCAGACTTTGCCCTGCTCTTTAACTCGTCTTCGTCGCCGATCACATCATAATGGCCGCAATCTTCACAAACCCAGATCGGCAGAGCCAGCCCCCAATAGCGTTTCTTGCTGATCATCCAGTCGTGCATATTACGCAGCCAATCCATCTCGCGCGCGTACCCAAATTCAGGGATCCAGCGAATTTGCTCAACGACATCCATGATTTGATAGCGCAAGCTGCGTTCTTTCTCTTCAGCGGTCAGCTGATCACGCGGTTTATCATAAGAATCGCCCATGCTGATGAACCATTCGTCCACCAGGCGAAATACTAGTTCGGTTTTACATCGCCAACATGTTGGGTAGCGGTGGGTGTAGGGTTCTACGAGATAGAGAACACCTTTCTGTTCAAGGTCATCAAAGATGGGCGCCGCAATATCTGAGACATGTTCGCCGCTCAACCAATCGAAACCAGCGACAAAGTAACCCTCATCATCAAGCGGAGCGATCAAGGGGAAGTTGTGCTCACGCCCGAGCTGGAAGTCCTCTGCACCACACCCCGGAGCGATATGAACGATACCAGTCCCTTCCGTCTCACCAACTTCATCCCACGCGATCACCTGGTGAGCCTCGGCTGCAGAACGTTCTATGCCAGCCACTAATTCACTCAGGTGGGTGTGCCCACCAGCATTTTGGGCTGCTTCTAACTCATCAAAGGGACCGCGATATGTCCAGCCAACCAAATCAGCACCCTTCAATTCGCCCAATACCTGGTAGCCACCACGCAGCATATGCAGCGTACCGACTGAGAGATAAAATACTTCCTCACCTTGCAAGACTTTGGCATAGGTAAGTTCCGGGCCGACTGCAGCAGCCACGTTGCTGGTCAAAGTCCAGGGGGTGGTTGTCCATACCAACAGAGATTCAGGTAATCCTTCTGTCTCCCTTTGACTGCCATCGGGGTTAGTCAGCGGAAACCGCAGCGTCACACTGCGGTGCGTCAGCTCAGCATAGCCATCGGTGACGATCTCATGCTGGCTGATAGCAGTTGCACAGCGCGGGCACCAAGGCATCACATCTGCGCCCCGGTACAGCCAACCTTTTTCCCAGCATTTCTTCAAGAAAGTCCAGATCATATAGTTGTTTTCATTAGAGAACGTGAAGTAGCTGCCGCCTAGTTCCGGTAAGCCTAAACGACCAACAATCTGCTCTACGCTGTCTGTGACGGGACCATCTGGTCCTACAACGGTGATGACTTGGTTGGGATCATCCATGAGTTTTTCAGCCAGCATACGCAGCTGGTCGGGGTCATTCCAGTCCATCCAGTAGCCCAGTCGAATTGATTGTTCTGTTTGGACAGCTGCAAAGCGAAGTACACGTGCTTTGCACTGGCGCACGAATTTCTCCAAACCATAGTCCTCGATGTCCTTCTTGGATTGAAAGCTTTTCTCTTTTTCGACTTCAACCTCGACCCATAAACCTTGGCAGTCGAACCCATTCTGATAGCGTAGCTTACGCCCTCGCATTGCCCAGAACCGCTGAAAAAGGTCTTTATAGGTGCGCCCCCAGCCATGATGCACCCCCATCGGATTATTGGCCGTAATCGGGCCATCAATGAACGACCAGTGGTCATCATGGTCATGGAGATCTCTAAGCTTTTGGAAAGCCTTGTTTTTCTCCCAGAATTCAAGCAGTTCTCGCTCTTGGACTGGAAAATTGACTTTGCTAGGTACTTCTTTAAACGGCATGGCTCCTCCTGATTAATAAAAAACACTCGCCCCATATCAGGGACGAGAAGAATTCATTATTCCCGCGGTACCACCCTGTTTCTCGCAGTAGCGAGCAACTCGGTCGAATACGGTCTTGGGACATTGTCCCAAAACTTATATTCGCGCCTGACGTAACGGTTGGCGGGACCGGCGTTCTTAATAACCACTCAATGCAGGTGTTCGGATTGCGGCTCCGGAAGGATTTTCGGTCTGTTGGATCGTCCCGGCTCACACCATTCCCGAGATCGCTGCCTTTCCGCATGGCGATGATGCCATGACAGGCCTACTCGTTTCCATCACTGCCTATAGTGAAGTAAATTTCGCGCGATTATGCCATAAAGTTTACACTCGGTCAACCGCCGTGGTACCCGAGGGCCTAATCGGTAAGAACCATCTTAATCTTCAAGCGTGCTGACATCTCCCTCGGGGAGCCCCAGCGCGCGGGCACGCAGCAGTCGTCGCATGATCTTTCCGCTGCGGGTTTTAGGCAGGCTGTCAACGAATTGGATTTCCTCCGGTTTGGCAATTGGGCCAATTTCATGTCCTACATGGCTGCGCAGTTCTTCGGCGAGGTTATCGCTTTTTTCAACACCAGCATTCAAAATCACATAGGTGTGGATAGCGTTGCCCTTAAGTTCATGTGGTAGGCCAATGGCTGCTGCTTCCGCCACTGCTGGGTGGCTAACCAGTGCGCTTTCCACCTCCGCGGTACCAAGCCGATAACCGCTGACTTTTATCACATCGTCAATTCTACCGATCACCCAGATATAACCATCATCATCTTTACGGGCTGAGTCACCGGCCTGATACATATTTCCGTACTTACTCCAATACTGTTCCTTGTACCGCTCTGGGTCTTTCAGTATCGTTCTCAGCATTCCTGGCCAAGGAGATTTGATGACCAAGTAGCCTTCTTCGCCCGGAGGCGTTGGATTGCCATCATCGTCAACGACATCAGCTTCTATCCCAAAAAACGGGCGCGTTGCGGAACCGGGTTTTAGAGGTGTAATTGGCAGCGGAGTGATCATGAAGCCGCCCGTCTCTGTCTGCCACCAGGTATCCATGATCGGACAGCGTTCTTTTCCAATCACTGTGTAATACCATTTCCAGGCTTCTGGATTGATCGGCTCGCCGACGCTGCCAAGCAACCGCAGGCTGCTGAGGTCATGGCGGTTCGGCCAGGCATCGCCGAACCGCATCAATCCCCGGATGGCAGTGGGCGCAGTGTATAGGATGCTGATCCCGTAATTCTCAATCATCCGCCACCAGCGATTTGGATAGGGATGGTTCGGGGCGCCTTCATACATGAAGCTGGTCGCACCGTTGATCAATGGTGCGTAGACAATATAACTGTGGCCGGTAATCCACCCTGGATCTGCAGCACACCACCAGCGGTCTTCATCTTTGATATCGAAAACATACTTCAGAGTGGTGTACGTAAAAACCATGTACCCGCCATGGGTATGAACCACACCTTTAGGCCTGCCTGTTGTCCCTGATGTGTACAGGATAAACAATGGATCTTCGGCATCCATATCTTCTGTCACGCATGTTGGGCTGGCAATTGGCAATCCCATCAAATCATCGTACCAGTAATCGCGACCAGCCTCCATGTATATTTCTTGGCCTGTGCGCTTGATGACAATACAAGATTCGATGCAAGGCTGCCGGGCAATTGCTTCATCAGCGATGTCTTTGAGCGGCACGATTTTGCCGCGCAGCCAGCCTCCATCGGCAGTAACAAGGACATGGCTATGTGCATCTTCGATGCGCTCGGCAAGTGCTTCTACACTAAAACCGCCGTACACCACACTATGAGGAGCCCCGATTTTGGCACATGCCAGCATAGCGATCACTTGCTCGGGTATGCGTGGTAAATATATTGTTACAATATCGCCCTTCTTTACGCCCATGCTGCGTAATACATTCGAGAATTTGCATACTTCCCGGTTGAGAGCATAGTATGAGTAGGTTCGTGTATCACCAGGTTCACCCTCCCATATCAAGGCAAGTTTGTTCTTTCGATGAGTTTTGAGGTGTCGGTTTAAAGCGTTTTGGACGATATTTGTTTTCCCGCCAGTAAACCATTTATAGAAAGGTGGATCGCTGTCATCCAATACTTTGTCCCAGGTCTTATGCCATTCAAGTTCATTCGCTCGATCAGCCCAGAACCCTTCAGGGTCGTCAATCGATTGCTTGTACAGCTCCTCGTAATTTTTGATGTGGGCGGCGGAGACGACTTCAGGCGCGGGGTAATATACATTCTGGTCCATTGAGTTGGAAGGCTGGTTCATGGGACTCTCCTTTGACGATACTATTTTTTAATAATTCGAAACCTGTACAGATAATGGCCGACTGTTCAAAAATTTTATTGGGTTGTCAGTGTCTTGTCAATGTATATGTGGATAAATCATGTAATATTTGTGCGACTGGCGTATTTCCACGGGTAATTGTTTACTTATTTTGTCCGGATTTAATAAAATGATACCTGGATATTTGAAGCTAATTGATAAAATAATTCATTCGTATATGTATCATTATGGAAACAGAGACACATTTTAGAATTGTTGCTGGCGTGCTGCTCATCCTAAGCTTTGTCGTCCTGAACCTCTGAATACCGATTGAAGAAGGGCAATTAATCACGTAGTTCGGAGATGATTACCTACACAAATGGGAGCGGACAGGACGCTATCTGCCAAAGTTTCGGTTTGCCTCATTAGACGGATTACAGATAATGCCGATTACGTAAGAATTCTATAATTTTGGCAATCGATCAATGATGGTCAAACAATACTAGTGTTCCATCGAATTTGATTATTCAGTAATAATAGAGTGTCGACGGATCACTTTAAGCTTTGTCAAGGGCGTATTTACTTGGATATCGAATGAAACTTTCATCCTTGGCAAAGCACTAGTAAACAGCAAGATAGATTGATATACTTTTACACATAAGACATGCGAGATAAACTCCGCATACTAAGAGGAGTACAGCAGATGGAGATATTGGGCATTGATGTGGGTGGATCCGGGATCAAAGGTGCGTTGGTTAACACCAAAAAAGGGAAATTAATCACAGATCGTTACCGCCTTCGAACGCCAAGCTCGCGGAAGCCGATCCCAATTGCGAGAGCTGTCGCCAAAGTGGCATACCATTTTTCCTGGCAAGGCCCAATCGGCTGCGGATTTCCTACCGTTATCCACAATGGGGTTGCAAAGTTGCATGGTAATTTAAACGAAAAATGGACCAACACAGATATCGAAGCCCTGTTAGCTGAACATACAGGCTGCCCGGTTACCGTAATCAACGATGCTGATGCAGCTGGTTTGGCTGAGATGAACTTTGGTGCTGGTAAGGGTCAAGATGGCGTGGTGATAGTTATTACGATTGGGACTGGTTTAGGTACGGCGGTATTTACATCAGGACATCTGGTACCCAGTACAGAATTTGGACACCTGGAAATGAATTGTTTTGATGCTGAGGAGCAGGCTTCGGATGCTGCCCGCCAACGTGAGAAACTCTCATGGAAAGAGTGGGCAAAGCGCTTTGACCAATATTTAAATCAATTGAATTTGCTCTTCTGGCCTGATCTGATCATCCTAGGTGGTGGCGGAAGCAAGAAATTCAATCGCTTTGAGTCTTACCTGACAGTACCTGTGAAAGTTGTTCCTGCTCAACTGCTCAATGAAGCTGGTATAGTTGGGGCTGCATTAGCTGCTAAGAAGAAAACTGGTGCTACGTAATATTGTAATTGGAGAATATTCCGCCTATAGTATGAAGTTGGATTAATTATCCGGGAAAGCGTGAGGGGTGATATATTAGTAGCTCGGCATGAATTCCCTTTCGTTATTGAAGGGTCATTAAAACCAAACTGCGCCCCGGAGAAGTCCTGGCAAACTTGCTCCTTGGCGCAGTTTTGAGTGAGGAGAATGCACTTATTATTTTACATACCTAGCTGAAAACTCCATGAAGGGAAGATAAGCATATTGTGAGAAAAAAGCTAACTCTCATGTAAGTACAGCTTTCAGGTTGTTTTCGGTTATTGGTCCTGGTCTCAAGATAACCAATTCCGTTTGCGTACAACGGACTACAGTGGATGGACTGCCACCAGGTGTATGCCCACCGTCGATAATGAGAGAGATTAGCCCCACTAATTGTTCAAGTACTTCTTCAGCTGTAGTTGAGCTTGGTTGGCCTGAAATATTTGCTGAAGTGACTGCTAGTGGCCCCGCTTTCCTTAGCAATCCAAGTGCGATTGGGTGGTTAGGCATCCGTACACCGATTGTAGCGGTGGGAGATAGGATATCTGGCAGGGACGGATGTCGTGGAACGACTAGTGTTAATGGACCTGGCCAGAAACGCTCTGCAAGACGGCGTGCATTGGCGGAGACGCGGACTGCAATTTGGGATAAATCGGCAATATCACCGAGCAAAACAGGGATCGCCTTTTGTTTACTACGCCCTTTCGTCGTATAAAGCTGGGCGATGCTTCCAGGTATACGGATCAGTGCCCCAAGCCCATAGACCGTATCAGTCGGAAATGCAATTAAGCCCCCAGCGTGCAAAGTTTGCAGTGCTTGCGATATGGCAGACGGGTGTCCAGCCGGTATTATGATGGTTTCCATTGATGTTTGCTGCCGCTCTGTAATGATTTGGAGTAAACCGTATATCTGGAAGTAATCGAGGTGGCCGACTCCACAGAGATTATTCTTGCAGTACCCCGCGGTTCATTTCCCATGTGTATCTTAAGCCATCTAAAGTGAGCCACGGAGCAATGATCTCGATTACATCGGTTTCGCGTGCCACGATTTCTGCAAGGCCTCCGGTGGCGATAACTTTCATATCCGGCCCCAATTCTTTTCTAAAGCGAGCTACCATTCCCTCCACCATCGCAACATACCCGAAGAGCAATCCAGATTGTATTGCGTGAACCGTGTTGCGTCCGATGGCAGCGGGAGGTCGTTGAATATCAACACGGGGTAATTTTGCCGCGCGAGTAAAAAGTGCTTCTGCAGCAATGCCTATTCCTGGCGTGATTGCGCCGCCCAAATAATCACCCTCGGCTGAGATTGCATCGAAAGTTGTCGCCGTCCCGAAATCCACGATACATGCTGGTCCCCCGCAGATTTTTTGTACAGCCACCGTATCTACAATTCGGTCAGCGCCCACCGCGCGTGGGTCCTCGTAACGAATGCGGACACCAGTTTTCACACCCGCATCTACCACGAGTGGGGTTTGACCAAGGTAATTCTGACAGGCTTCGATGATTTTTCCGGTTAGTGGCGGTACAACAGAAGCCATACAGATCCCGATTAAGTCGTGCTGGCTCACGTTGGCGTTATGGAATAAGTTTAGGAATTGGATCCCATACTCATCTGGCATACGTTCGTGCACGGTAGCTAATCGCCAACGGGGTCCTAGATTGCCTTTAATGTAGAGGCCCAGCGTTATGTTTGTGTTTCCTACATCGATTGTTAATAGCATACCTACTCTTTCTTCCTAATGATCATATTGTCAATTAATCTGGTCTTTCCAATAAAGACAGCCAAAGATAATAGTGCGTAGGAAACATCACCTTGCAGTTCCTCCAGCGAATCAGGATCAGCGCAAGAGATATACTGTGCCTGCGCAAGTGCTTCACCGGCGATGATTTCCTGCATCCTTGCACGGAGTTGAGATGCATTGTGCTCGCCACCAGTAAACGCGTCTTTGGCACTGGATAGTGCGCGGTAAAGAACGGTCGCGGCCTGTCTCTCAGCCGGACTCAGATAGGTATTTCGGCTGGACATCGCCAGTCCGTCAACTTCTCTGATGATTGGACAAACTATGATATCAATTGGGTAATTAAGATCTCTTACCAACCGGCGGATTGTTACCACTTGCTGGGCGTCCTTCTGACCAAAGTAGGCTCTCTGCGGTTGAACAGCGTTGAAGAGTTTCGCCACAATTGTTGCCACGCCGCGAAAGTGTCCGGGCCGCACAGCACCCTCGAGTGGTTTTGTGATCTCTTCAACACTCACCCATGTCTGGTATCCATCAGGATACATTTCGTTTACGGTCGGTGTCCATAGCAGGTCGGCGCCTACATCTTGCAACATTTCAATATCCCTCGAGATATTCCTTGGGTAAGAGGAAAGATCCCCACCGGGTCCAAATTGAGACGGGTTAATAAAGACACTGACAACCACACTGGCACAATATTGTTTTGCTGCCTGGACCAAGGATAGGTGACCTTCATGTAGGTAACCCATGGTCGCTATGAGGCCAACCGGTTCATGGAGACGGTATCTGGCAGCGTGCAGTTCGCTTAAAGGTGTAACGACTTTCATTGGTGAGAGATTGTGGAGCGCTGCTCAATTCGTATAAGAGCTTGTTGTCAACGCTTTCACGACTTGCCATATAGTTAGGTTGGCGGGTGTGGGGACACTTACTTGCTCTCCAGCGCGGATTACTGCTCCACAAATAGAGTCGATTTCTGTAGGTGCGCCCCGTTCTACATCCATGAGCATTGACGATCGGTTGTTTGCAGTACGACGGGCTATTGTCTCGGTGGCGACGACCGGATCTGGGTAAGGCAGCCGAATACCCTGAGCAACAGCTACGGCAGCTACCTCACGAGCCACGGTAACCATCAACGAACGCGCCGTAGGTCGCTTCAGGATTTCCCCATTAGGTACCCGAAGTAGTGCAGTTAATGGATTGATAGCGGCGTTGATGACCAGCTTGCCCCACAACAATACGTCAGGATCCGGATCGTTTTCGACCAAGAAACCTGCTTTACGCAGCATATCTGCTAAAGGACCCAAGCGGGAGTGCATACCTAAAGTGACCACACCATCACCCGCTAACTTTGTCTGGCCGGGACCGACTAAATATGCCCCTAATGTCGTTACTCCTAAGGCCACTCGTTTCGCCCCAAGTGTTTGGGCGAGGGCTTCCCGATTGCCTATTCCATTCTGTAATGTAAGGACTACGCCATCCTGAACCAGGCACTCCCGTAATTGACGGGCAGCTCGCCAGGTTTGCCATGACTTGACTAAAACCAGCGCATATAGCGCACCAGCACAACGAGATGTGTCATTGGTTGCAGTGACGGCATAACAGCTTTTGTTACCGTTGATATCAATCAGGCTAACACCGTTCTTCTGTATTGCTGCTATTCCATCTGGCCAAGTCCCCAACATAATTACAGGTATACCCGCTTCAGCCAACCGGGCTGCAAACAGGCAAGCCATCGCCCCTGTACCAGCAATCAGTATAGATTTGGATGGATCAGTCATATGTCTCTCTTCCCACCATGCATTTATTATTGCCGTCGTATAGTTATATTTCTACCACAGAAAGCCCTAAGTTTAGTTTTCGTTTTCGTCAAGGAATGCTTGCCACTCATCGTTAGGCATGCTAATTTGATGCTCCGCGCTAGGGAACTGCCGGGATTTCACCTCGTCGATGTACATCGTGAAAGCCTTGTTCATCTCCGAATGTAAATCCACATACCGCTTGGCAAAGCTCGGCCTGAAATGGTCAAATAAACCTAAAACATCATGCGAGACTAAAACTTGTCCATCGCAACCAGATCCAGCCCCGATACCAATGGTTGGGATTTTGAGATGCTGTGATATGTAAGTCGCTAGTTCTTGTGGTATGGATTCGAGGACGATGCAGAAGCAGCCGGCTGTCTGCAGCAACTGTGCGTTTTCAAGCATAACTCGAGCGGCATCAAGGAGTAAGCCTTGTGGTTTGAAACCACCGAATTGATGGATACTTTGCGGTGTCAAGCCAAGATGGCCCATTACAGGAATCCCTGCTGAAATTATCGCTCTGATTGTTGCGAGGTGTTCTTGACCTCCTTCAAGTTTGACCGCGTCCATGCCTGCTTCCTGAAGGAAACGACCTGCATTGCGAACAGCTTCTTGTGTCGATGCTTGGTAAGACATGAAAGGCATATCACCAATTAGGAGAGGTGTAATTGCCCCACGAGCCACGGCGCGGCAATGATGCAGCATCTCATCCATCGTGACTGGCAAGGTATTGTTATAGCCCAGCACAACCATACCGAGGGAATTGCCGACCAATATGGCATCTACTGCAGCCTGCTCCAAAGTGCGTGCAGTAGGATAGTCATACGCAGTTAGCATCGCGATTGGATCCCCGCGCTGTTTCATCTGGCGTAGAGTTAAGACAGTTACTTTCTTCCGGTTAAAGGTTGGTGGACTGGGTGGGGGAGTTTTTTTTGGCATGGTACCCTCCTTGTTCAGGTAGAGGCCATATAGATTATTGTTATTGGGAAAAACATCCGTCTCGGTCATATGATCCAAGCGGTACGAGGATTATCCCCTATTTTGGGGATTCTCGCAAGTATAGTCGGAGTTTAGATATCCAGTTAAGAGAAGGATTGACGACTGGTCGTTAAGCACAACTGTACGTTGAACTGTGGTAGGGTTTATGAATTAGGATATTTCATAACCCATTTGCTCTAAATAGGGACCGAACCTACCATTTAAAATAGTCAACTCATCGTCGGTGAATTTTTCCCTATAGCGTCCCATTCGCCCTTTACTGTAATGGATTCCTATCTGACCACCCCGCGCTTTTTCTGGTCTGTATTTTTCAAGTACAGCATCGACTTTCTCAGATTTGAACGGTATGGGGAGGAATTCGATCAGGCGCTGTACTTCAGCATCATAATCGCTGAGCAGATTTTCATATCGAGTATTCAGTGTTGCTTCAGAGTTAATCCATGCATCCCATATCTTTAGATAATCAAGCATAAACTCAACTGCGGTATCAAAATCGGTCAATTGGGAAAATGCGTTTTGTCGGCCTTTAGAGCGCGCTTTTCGTCCGCTATCCATGGCTGAAATCATTGCATCGCGTGGGTCACGATAAATATATGTGGGGCGAATGAGGCCAACTTGGATAAGCCATAGTGCCAACCGCGTTGGTTCGGAGTGAGTTTTGATTGTGAATGTGTTTCCCAATAGCGCTGGAATCAACACTAACGATAATCGCCAGCTGGAAAGCGTACCGATATTGCAGTTTACCTCTGTTAATACCTTTTCCAGGTGGTACTTCTTGCGAATACTGCGAGCATCCTGACCTCCCGAGACTTTAATTAGATCATGAGTTAGATTGTAATACCAGCCTGAACCAGCACGCGGCAGCCCAATTGAAAGAATTATCATTAATCTCTTTTATCGCTCCAGCAATAAGGATAGTATGTTTATGGGTCTAGCCTGATGATTTCTTAGCTAACAGTGCCTCTTTTTCTGCCATGGTGAGAAATGCAATCTCGAGAGCATTAAGTTGGGCAGTTTGAATCTGTCCGGTTGTTAATCCTGCCGCAGGCGCAGCAACCTCATATTCGTAGGGTAAAGTAATCCCGCTGACGCCAGGATCATCCGTGTTAATAGTTGCGAGTGCACCGATTTCAAGAAATGTCTTTATCGGATGACTGGAATAGTCTACTACTGTGCTGGTCTGGACATTGCTGGTTAGATTACACTCGATGCCGATTTCGTTTGCGACAATAAATTCCATCAGTTGGTCATCTTCAACAGCATGGATTGCATGTCCAATCCGAACAGCACCCAGGTCTCGAATTGCCTGCCAAACGCTATCTGCTCCGCCTACTTCACCAGCATGGATTGTGAGAGCGAGTCCGGCTTCTTGTGCTTTTCTACAGTGGGCAGAAAATCGTATCCCTGGGAAGTTTGCCTCATCACCAGCTAAGTCGAGCCCAACCAGATGATCTGCTTGCGTCAACAGTGCTGATAACTCATCCCATGCAATCTCTTCGCCAAACGTACGGCTGAGTATACCAATCAAATTGACCGGTATATTTGCTTCCTGGGATCCAGCATCGGTGCCGCTGACGACTGCTTCAACAACTCCTCCGGGATCAAGACCATGAGGTTCGGCCATGAACCAGGGGCTGAAACGCAGTTCAACGTAATCGAGTCCCTCACTAGCTGCGTCAAGTACGTTCTCATACGCGATTCGATAGCATGCAGAGTAATCCGCCAAGACTGCTACCATCCATTTGAACTTTGCGATAAAGGCCATAACACTAGGTTGGGGATCAGTTACCTGGACATATGGTCTAAGTGCTTCAACATTATTCGCTGGGAGATCAATATTGTGTTGCAATCCGAGTTCAATAATGGTTTCTAGGCGCACATTACCGTCTAGATGACGGTGTAAGTCGATAAGTGGAAGTTGAGGATTGATCATGGGAGTGGAATCCAGCGAGACGCAAACAGTGTGATGTTCCGATGATGGGGTTTAATGTATAATATCATGGAAACCGAGCGTAATTTCAATTAGCTCGGTTGTGAATCTTGATTGATCTGGTTGATTGTATTAAAAAATGAGGAGGCTTATAATGAAGGGGTATGCTAGTTTTTTCTCTGGAATTATGATGGGTGCCTTTGTCGGGGCAACCTTAGCTTTGCTCTTCGCACCAACTTCAGGTGAAGAGCTGAGATTTCAGATACAAGATCAGTCCATGCGCGTCCAGCAGGATGTCAAGCGCGCAGCAGCGGAACGAAGAGCAGAGCTAGAAGAACAGTTAGCGGAATTGCGTGCACCACGTAAACCAACCAGTTCGGTAGAATTACCACAATAAAACATAGCAGCCCTAGAAAAAACGGCTTTGCCGCGGCAAAGCCGTTTTTTCTATACCCTCGATCGAAATAATGAGATCAAGAAATGTGGTTCAGGGATTGAGAGAGAATCTGTATGCTGCAGGCTGGCGAGTATACCGGGTGCTACCACTGACAACTAAGACCGCTTCACTTAAATCGTCTTCGAAGTCGAGTTCGACGGTCAGAGTATTGTCATCAGCCAACTCTAGATACTCAACGTCTGTTTGACCATTCTCACGGATCAAGGATACTAGAAAATCCTGGGGTAGAGTATTCTGTATTCGCACAAATCCTTCGGGAATCCAACCACCTTCATCCATTTCAAAATCTGTAGAGTACCCAATTTCTGGAATCGATATATCATCTAAAAGAAACCCCTCGCCGTTTGTTGCCGCGTCCGTAATATATTCAAAACGTATGCCTACTTCCTTGCCCACGTATTGGGTTAGATCGACTTGTTCATTTATCCATACTGGTTTTTTGCCACCTCCGCTAACTCCGTTGTATGCCCAACCATAGCTTGCACCGGTTGGATCATCTGCTGTTCCAGACGGTGTATTGATGATTTGCCAGTTTTCGCCATCCACAGATGCGACCAGGTATAAGTAGTCATAGTCTTTTTCTATGTCAAACCAGGTCATATAACTTAGCGTAAGCGGGCCAATATGCTCGCGAAAATCAAAATACTTGGTTAGGGTCATGTTGGATTCGTCGCCTTTGTTCGACCAAAAAGCATATTTACCAGAGTATGGGTCAGCAGGTAGAACATTCACCTGGACAGAGCCCTCAAAATACAGCGTGACATTGTTGCGGCATTGAAGGCTGATGTAATCTACTCCGTACTGTTTGACATCTCTAGTTATGGTTTGTTGATCACAATATTCAATTGTTTCGGTATCACCAGGTTGGGGGGCATCCGGATAATTATGGTATGTAAAACGCCCGTCACCAACATCGGTATCCTGCAAATAGGAGGCGGCTACCCAATCCCTAAACACATCGTCCGCACTCATTAATGCCCCTGTTAGTGGGTCTCGCAAACCGAGTTCTGCCATTACCAGATCAATACTTTCGAGTCCGTTCTCAGGGCGTGTTACTAGGGCTTGAGTGGCTAGTTCTCCAAAGCGATCTAGGAAATAAGTTATGAACAAAAAAGATGCACCATAGTGGGCAATTGTCTGAGATTGCTCGTTTGGCCAATCATTCAGTTGGATATCTGGGTCTTTTACATAGATGAAATCATGCCCACCGATATCATAGCCATTTAGGAACATGGCCAAATCTGAGAAACCCTCATTCAACCAACTTGTTTCATTGCGGTCGCGGGAAAAATGAATCATGTGTTGGAATTCGTGTGCCAGCGTGCCATATGTGAACTCTTTATCTAATGAGATTTTATCCAAATTGAATACAAACATCTCATGCCCGTTCGAATATTCTTGGATCAGCGGATGATAAGAATCTCTCGGTGAGAAATAGCCTACAACAATACCGCCAAGATTGTGGGCATATAATATATAGACATGGGGGTCACCATCAATACCCGGTGTTTGCTCGCTGCCAAAGAACGCCCGGTTCGTTGGATAAATTTCATTTTCAAAAGCTTGGGCAAGGTCTACCAATTCTTGGTATTTGAAAGATGAGCCATCCTCTACCCAGAAATAGGCATGATCTGTGACGTACTCAAGCGTCGCCCGGATATGGAAGGTCTCATTGACCTCTGAACCGTCAGATTTTATTACCCAAAACATATCTTGTGTACCGATCCGAAACGGCGCTACGGGTGGAATAAGGGTGGCGGGTATAACTGATTTAGCTTCCAACCGCCGAGCTAAATCAGCAATATCACTTTCTGGCACTTTTGCATTCCGGAGGGTCGTTAGGGTATTTGTCTCTTGAATTAATTTCGCGTCTGGTTTGTTCTCTGGATCTGTTTGCTGACCAAGCTGCGGTGTTAATGTATCGACGGCGGTTGTTGGTCGAATTAATACCGGTGTTGGTGAGGATTCTTGAATAAAAATCTGTGCTGAGTCAAAATAGTTGGCAGACCTGGTCGCCGTTAATATTGTGACCGCGGCTCCACCAGTTATGATACATAGACAGCAAATAGTTCCGAATATCATGCTGAGCAATATCAGCCCAAGTTTATTTGATCTTTGCATTATTTACCTGTAAATCATGGGAGTTACTTTCTGTGATTTGTGTTTGATGGTTGGCTTTCAACCATTCGTTTACTTGGAATTGGTTTTTAGTAAGAAATATTGAAGCGGCAGCGGTTATTATCCCAAATACAACCCACATATTCGGCAGGGCGAACGAATCAAATGTTAATCCTGAAAGCAGGAACGCAGCCACTCCCAATAGTCCCCCAGTGCCCCAGAAAAGAGTCTCTCTATCCTTCATCACGTTAAGAGCAAGCGCGCAACCAAAGATTGCCACGATGAAAGCCGTAAAAGTCGCCATACCAAATAAGCCCGTCTCTGCCAGCAGGCGCGTGTAAAAGTTTTTTGGCGTGATCATACTACTGCGCCCTTCTACGGGTGTGACTACTCGCATTACTTCTGGGATTTCTGCTAAAGGCCGGTCTGGCAGACTTTCTTCAAAATAGAATGCGAAATTGCCTAGTCCCACGCCTACCCAAGGGTGCTTTGTGTATGTGTCGTAGGCTGCTTGACTATAAATTAGTCGGGCACCAAAACCAAGATATTCAAAGTATCCTGATAGAGTTGGTTTCGGTTTCTCCAACCAGTAATTCCAGATACGAGAAAAAAACTCATTGCGCGTACCAATTGAAAAAACGAATACAGACGATATTATTATCAACAACAAAACTTCTGATATCCGGCGCAGCCAAATATTTATCCCTCGGGCAAGTTTTTCTTTTGAAGAGCGTGGCCTCAGGAAGATCAAACCGAGGATGATAATAATGGTGATATTTAGTAGACCTGCCCGCGAAAATGTGAACACTAATACTACTGCAGCCCAACTGAGCAGCAACATTTCTATAGTAAGCCAGCGTTTACGCCATTTAAACACGCTGTATCCGGTAATAACCGCTGATAGTAACCAGGGCAGCAAGAGAAATGTGATTTGTTCTGCAAACCAATTTGGCTCATAGGTCATACCAGAGACGCGAGTGGTGAATAACCGGCGGACTGCAATAAAGCTTTGCATGGTTTGTAAAAAATTAAAATAGGACCGGGAGAATTTGATAATATATACAGCTTGGAGACTACCCCACAATAGGGAGACTGAGAAACCCAGATATATCCAACGCAAGGCAACCTTGAGATCATCCTTGTCTCTTGGCCACAACGCGACTGTCGCATAAATTGCTACACCTATCCCCAGGGTCAGCAGCGTGCGAAAAGCACGTTCGGGAACAGTTACTCCCATTTGCGGGGAGATGCCTTGCAGAGTAGATAGCAGTGTCGATATCAGCACAACAACAATGAAGGGGATCAACGTTTGCAGTGTTTTTGGCACCGGTTTTCGATACAATCGCGGAAGTGTGAACAGTAAGATTAGAATAACGAGTGGATATACGGATAGCGGACGAACTAATGTGCTGCCTCCTGCTACTCCTGGGATGAAGGGAAAGCTCGTCACAGGGAGAAATAACAAAAATGCTGCCCAGGAGACTATCAATACCATGCGAAAGATTCTTTTGCTTGGGATCCTGAAGTCAGCTTTCATGCTTTTCCCCCTTCAACACACCGGAAAGTGCAAAAACCAACCAAAGCAATACAGCCAGAACACCCCCAGTGAGAGCAAGCTGTGGGGTCGTACGGATCGGATGCGATTCAACTTGCTCTTCCGTGATCTTCTTGACCGTTAGGTAGGCAGTTAACCCATTTGAGGCGTCTGACCGATCTTTCCAATCTCGGTTGAGTTGTTCTACCCGGATGTATATTTCCTTGGCTTGTGGCTCTAGCTGCTCATTTTTAGTCTCGATGAGACGGAGTACTTGGTCAACCCAATCAATATATTCAATAATTAGTGCATCGGGATCGGGAAATGTATCGAGAAACGCCCCATAAACTAGGTTCTCACTTCTTATCTCGGTTAATATTCCGAGCAAATGCCAGCGATCGAGGGTCTCGATGGGTTCATCTATCTCCTCAGCGAGACGCGATTTTTTCCACGACGACAGAGCATCCACAACAGTTTTCAGCTTTATGATCCGCAAAGTGATTTGTTCTTCTGCGGTTTTATTAACTTCTATCGCTGTGCTGATCTTGAGCATTTCGGAAGCGTTATTTGTGGCTTCTGCCACTGTATCGACAATCACATCTCGCCATGTCTCAGCTAGTTGTGATGCCATATCCTCAGCTGGGTATTCAGCAACTAACCTCCACTTTCCAGCGTTGCGCCAGTATGTCCCTAGCGATTGGCGGATATCTTCAAGGCTGACATGGTTCCAATCGCTACTCTTGGATTTCAAGCGTACGAGAGTCTCGCTGAGTATTTCATCCGAGTAAATCAGAGCGTTTAATTGGCCCAATTCCCAGTTTTTGTAATCATCCGGATTGCGGAAGAAGGCATCTGCATTAAATGCCACATACACACTTGCTTCAGCCTGGTACGGCGAGGGTAGGAGGTAAGATACTCCATAACCGATAAGGCTCCCGAGCAAAAAAACTAGGATGATGATCGGCCAGCGATGGGTAATGTCTAATATAGTTTTTCTTACGTTCCACTCGTTATTCATAAGTCGCGAACGGTGATTTTATAATGATTGACCTGAAAGGTCAACACGATCAGGTCAAAGAAATGGCTTAGTTATTTATAAGCGAACGCTCTATCTTGACAGTGATGACATCAGTGAAGACGAGTATCCAGACTAAATCTACATAATTAGACACGGATACCGGCAAGGTATCTATTCCAGATAAGTATATATTGAAATATGATGTGAAACACTATCCGAAAATCTTCAGCGGGGTTTTTGCCTTCCGGCACGTTTTTCTTTGCTGAAATAATTTAATAACAATCCCCCCCCCAATTTGAGCAGCATAGCTAAATAGTACAACCAATTTAGCATGAAGAAGTAATCACCTGCGTAGTTCTTGCGGTAGAACAACCAATACGAGCGGTGCCACTCAATTATTGACCGGTATGGATGTACCCGCGAGCCTCCCTGCCCTCCATAGTGGGTGATGTGGGCTGATGGTACGTAGAATATATTCCACCCCGCTTTGCGAGCACGTAAACAATAATCAGCATCCTCCTGGTATGCAAAGAATTGCTCGTCAAGGTATCCAATCCCGGTGATAACCTCTTTGCGTATCATCATACATGATCCAGCAACTCCAGCCACGATATGGGTTTCATCTTCATCCATGTAGTTCATTAGATAACCGCCGAAGAGCTTGCTGCGCGGGAATAATGCAGGGAGTCGTAAGAAGTAAGAGATTACTGCCCATGGGCGTGATTCCCCTCGTCTGCATGGTGATTGTAGAGACCCATCGGTATTCAGAACCTTTGGACCACAGATACCAACATCAGGGTGGGTATTTAGAAAACTTATTAGTTCATTAAGTGCACCAGGATGAACAAGGGTATCCGGATTTAGCTGTAATAGATATTTGCCTTGTCCCCGATGGAGGGCTTGGTTCATTGGAGCGGTAAAACCTTCGTTGTCTTGGTTTTGGATTACTAAGGTCTCTGGGAATTCTTCCCGCAGCATGGAGATGGTTCCGTCAGTTGATCCATTATCCACAACGATGATCTCATGAGTACCGTCTGGTGGGCATTCTCTGATTGATAATAAACAATCTCGCAAGTATCCCCGCGCTTGATAACTGACAATACAAATTGATAGCAGCATCTCTTTAGTCATAGAACACGAGTAGTATTCAGAAGGGGAAGATCGGTGCAAGTAAGCGCCGGAAGTAGATCCATATCTGCTTTAGCAATGTTTTCCAGCCACGATTCCGAAGTGAGTATATACCCATCTGCAGGTAAGTTGGATGGCGTTCGTATTCGGGAGTTACTCTTTCTAGATCTTGATTTATCCGCGGTCGCGCTTCAAATTTCGGGTAATTTAATTTCTCAACGATCTGGGATATAGTTGAGACTAGCTCTCTTGATCGCACTTGTGGGTGGTAGCGTGCGATCACGTCTTGATAGGCTTGATTTCCCATTTGTTTGCGTAACCTTGTATCTTCCACTAACTCCGACAATCTCTTTTCCCAATCCTGATTGCTTTCTGCCAACCATCCGTTTTCCCCTGATTGAATTGCATACCTGAAAGCAGATATTGGGCTCGCGATCGTCGGGACTCGCACTAATCCAGCTTCCATATATTTGATTTCGCTTTTTGATTGGCTGAACGGATTATCTGCCACCAAAGGAGCAATGTTGATATCAAACTGGCAAAGCAAGCTGGGCAATCTTCGCCATGGCACCAAATTAATGTGTCTAATTCTCTCAGTAAGATCACCCCAATCCTCACCAGGGTCAATCGGACCAATTAACCATAGTTCGGTATGTGAATATTTTTGAAGTGTTTTTTTTATGGCAGGTTTAGCGACGGTGAAGTCGTGATTGTGGGTTGCTGTCCCACTTGCGTACCCAATAATCACTTTTCTCGCCTCTTCCCTCTTGGCTGTATAAGCGTCCTCAGATAAATCTAGCATTTCAATATCGAATGCATTGCGGTGTACCCAACTGGGTTTCCGAAAGGATTGCATCTGATCAGCGAGATAATTCTGTCGACACCGTTGCTGCCTGGCAGTTTTCCAAAGTAATGGAATTGCGGCGCAAATCATCCTGGTATAGTTGAGCGCGGATAGGATCTGCAAAATCTGGACTGTCAATCCATTGGAACGACTTGGGATTAAAAGTTAAGTCGTCGCTGTCAAGTATTCCCAGAACGTTTTTCTGATGGATGAAAGCAAATAGTCGTTCTACGAAGGGGTCATATGTCACCCGGTGTAGGAAACTAATAGAAGCATGTGAGAGTTTATCGATTAGTTTCGGGTCGGTGATGTGAGAAAGCTGGCAGGGAACTCCTGCCAACTGGAATTGTTCGAACAGGTGAAATGTGCGGTAGCGGCGTGTATCGCCTTTGACCCCACTGACTAAGTGGATATTGTGCATTATTAATGCAGTTTATCATAGAAATAGTGCTGAAGATTTAGCTGTCAAAAGCATTGATCATTTACCTTCGATTTTAAATCGAAATCCACCTGTGAGGATTACCAGGTGGGAGAGCCGTGTTGTGATTTGTACTGGGATTAGTTGTGGCTTGAATTATCCCGCTTGGTAGAAACCATGTTCTCAGCGCAAAACTACCGGTAAATTTATTTTATGCAGTTCATCAACAATTTTTATCGATAGATTAACCTGCTCGGTACCAGCCTCACCAGCATCAATGACGATAGTGCCATTGTATGTGCCAGGCGAGAATTTGTCAGCCTTCACGATAAAGTTGAGCGGAGTGGTTATTTGTGTCTCACCGCTTGTAGTGACTAACTCTATCAGTTCAGGGGTGAGTGTGTGGGCTGTCCAACTCATTGTGTTTCCCCCATAATTGGATACCGAAATTGCTCCTACATTTACCTCGATATTTAAGCCCGCCAACACAAAAAACTCTTGGGGAATATAGAGTTCTGGTGTTGCAGTATCCACAGTACTAATTATGCCGCCTTCAATAGTGATTACATACAATGTGTAAGAGCTACCTGCGTCACTAGGAATTTCTATCGACCCGGTTGGTGAGGAAGCTATTTTTACGCCTTGATCAATGGCAACATCAAGGAATGTGCCTGAAGTGATGGCCCAATTCAAGATTGTTGAGTCGTTATCACCAGAATTGTATAGCACGGCTTCCGGGAGTTGTGTATCAGCGATGCCAAAATAGTAGTTTTGACCATCTACTGACAGTGTGTGAACCCCATCATCATCTGTGAGTATAACTCCTGTGTAATCAGAGGTTATCGGCTTCTCATCCAGCATTGCTGTATCACCATTCCATATATACCCCAGGTAAGATGGGATTTGAATAGATGTGCTTCCAACGATGCTTGATTTCATAATTTGAGGCGGAGTACCAATTATCGCTCCTGTTGCCGGCCGGTCAGCCAATGCATAGTTGTCGATTTGAGATTTATCGGTAACTGTCCCATTGCTGCGTGTGATTACGAGGTCGTTTAATTGAGATACATTTTTCCAACTATAGTATGGTAAGCTATCAGAATATACCGAAGCGCTGATATCAGAATGATAGAATGTATTGTTGTTATAGCGCACATCATTAATCGGACCATCTACCCTATCATCATCATAGATTGGTAGTCCGTGATTATCACTAATAACTGAGCCTTGAACGACACCGTTTACGAGGATGTTCCTGCCAACCATGGGGGAGGTAAAGATTGCTGAACCAAAGTTTGTGTTATTTATCGTGTTCCTTATGAATTTATTATCGTTCGCATTGATCGTCGACCCCTGGACAAACATCCCCCCACCGAAAATGTCAGCCGAGTTATTGGCAAAAGTTGTACTCGATATATCCACAAAGGATTGATTGATTACTGCGATTCCACCCCCTGAACTATTTGTAGTTCCAATAGCATCACAATTTATAACCAAGCTATCTCGAATCGACAAATCTACCAAATCTACTAGAATGCCGCCACCAACACCTGTTCCAGGAACACCTGGGGTCTCCGTAACGTCTAGATCGTGTAACATCACACGTTTTAGGTTTACTTTTGCACGGTTCTCATCCAATGTCCCCATTGCAGAAACCCCGTTCAGCCCATAGGTACGATTCATATCTCCTGCAGTATAAATCCCCCCCCCAGTCTGACCAACAGTAGTCACTCCATCGTAGTTCCCTTGGATGTATGTATCCTGGATCGTAAGTTGGGCAGAAGGGCGGTTAATTTGTCCGTAATTTGTTGTGAAATTTGCCGTATCATTTGAAACCGCTGAAATTGCTCCGCCAAAACCTTGGGCAATATCGTTACTGGTGACTTGGTTGCCTTGGAAAATACTGCTGTATATCTCTACTGTTGCACGGTAGTTAGTGACTGCTCCGCCTACTTCAGCGCGGTTTTTAATGAATTGAGAAGTGAATATTTTAAACAGAGTTTGATCCTCCGCGTGGATAGCACCCCCTTCGGTAGGATTCGATATTGGTACACCTGCGTCATGTTGTGATTGGTTGTCTGTGAAGAATGAATTCGATATAATAACATCTGCGTTTGGGGATGTTACGGGGTCAGACCAGGACCCAATTGCATATATTGCCCCTCCTACGTACCCAGCCTGATTATCTTCAAAGTAGCTATTCGAAACTCTTAATTTTGAATTACCGACGTGGATGCCCCCTCCAGCAGCTGTACTTGAATGTCCTGGCAAATTCGTGCGGTTGTCCTTAAACTTTGAGCGGTGAATAAATGCTGTGGAATTTTCTTCAAGTGCTAGACCACCCCCATAGTGGCTGGCATGATTGCTCTCCCACATCGTATCAATAAAGAATACCGTGGAACCATAAGTGACTACGATGCCTCCTGCGCTGCTTGAACTATTACCGCGGTTATTGAAAAACTTACAGTATTTAAAGGTGGCATTAGCCCGGTATATTGTTACACCCCCAGCAACACCTTGCTTCGCAGAGTAACCATTCGCGAAAATTATATTTTCAAAAACAACAGGCTTTCCCGATGATAGGCTCGAATTGATGAACCGTAAGATATCAAATTTCCCCCCTCCATCAAGTATGACTTGCGCTCCTTCAGTAGCCCGGACAGTAAAACCCTTACCCAAATCGGAAATATTATACCCACCGTATGGAGCACGATAGGTTCCTGACGCCAGCTCAATTACACCGTTGTTTGGGATTTGGTTTATTGCCGATTGTAGATCGCTTACATCCGATGGCACATGGATGATGTCAGTTCCAACCGTACCATTGACTCCTGCAGATGTGTCCTGGATAAGCCCGAAAACTAAGATCATGACAATAAAGAATTGAGAAATCGCCTTAGTTTTGAATACCATCATATCCTCTTTGGTTGATGCGATATCGCCTGCGATTTTCTCTCATCGAAAATAAAAGAGCCTGGTACTATCAGGCTCTCAGGAACTAAGCAAATTATCTGCTCGTTCGGGAACCTGGCTGTCATAGTCACTCACGATGACTTTAGACCCATGGCTTTGCGTCGCCGGTTTTCACCGGGTTTGCCTTTTCGCAGTCAACAGTTGTATATGTATCTTGACCCTATTGTACAGAATACACCCATGTTATGTCAACTTGCGATCTCGTAAGTAGCGCTCCCTTTGATGCCGTTGAGTTAACCTGAAGGGAGATTCTATCCGGGTGTATCTCGATGTTGGTTAAGATTAGTTTAAGATCGGGTTATTATGTCATCAAACCTTTTGGATGATTTCGTAATTGATCATAGGCTGATAATTTTCATTGGATCGATATTTATTGTTCTCGGCACTGGGATGTTTTTCTTTCGTGCCAACGCATAGAAACTTTGCAAAGTTGGCAGTAAATAGCTGCATACATGACTGCTTCGAATACGTTGTTGTATCGGTAATCGTCTGAACAATCCCTGAATGACTCCATCGTAGTAAAAATAATCAAGTAATCCTAGGTATAGAGAATCTAATGCGTTATTATCTTGCCACTCATAATAACTAGCCAAATGACAGGCATTTTGTTCGATATTATTGATTTTTTCTGTTGGGAACGGGTTTGTGAAAAACTCTGTTTTTGCCAGTAACTTCATTATGCGAATGTATTGTGCGCGGAACTTCCAATGCATCCTGGGGTGTTTTGCAGCAAACAAATTGGCCATTAACCCCGTTTTGAACTGTCTCTTTGAGAATGACCAGATTGTATGGTAATGATAATGGTACCCAAGTATGGCTGAAGAATGGATGATTTTGAGGCCATGTTGAGCTAACCGGTAGGCCAATTCAGCGTCTTCATAAGCCGCATACCGAAAATCAGTGTCAAACAGTCTGTCGAGCTGTTTTAAAATGGCTAATTTGAGAGAGATATTTGCAGTATAGAAATGCCGGAAATCGTATTCGGCCCCATTTTTAAGATAATGGTAGCTAAATTGCTGAGCGCCTATACCATCGATATGCTTCATGAGCGTGTTTATGGGGATATTACTTGGCCAGACAACTTTTCCAAGGATCGCTATGTTCTGTTGTGGGTATTGCTTATGTGCAACCACATGCCCCCAAACCATTTTTCGATCAGGTGAGATATCGTCACCAACAATTAATATTAGCGGGGATTTTGCTCGTTCAATTCCGTGGTTACGTGCAGCTGCCGGTCCGCAATTCTTTTCCAGGCGATGTACCTTAAGCGAATAGCGGGATGGAGCATATCCGGAGAGTAGATCATAGGTGTTATCCGTTGATGCATCGTCAACGGCTATTAGTTCAAAATTAGTGTCACCGAGCTGTGTATCATACGCCTCTAACACATTTAGTAGTTCATGCGCTCGATTGTGGCAAGGCATAATAATGCTCAAGTCAGTCATGGAAAGATTATTGTTCGATTGCTATCAGTAGAGCGGGACCATTCTCGATAATGTTGTCTTTACTTTTGAGAAGAATCCCATTACCTGTTCTGAATTTAATTCATTCAAGTTTACGTTTTCGCGTATAAAGTCCAGATATATATCGCGGACGGGGTTAGTTGGTTCAAGCAATGCGAGGGCAAAATCGCTGTGTGACGGAAGGGTTTGAAGCAACATTACAGAAAGAACTCGCTCCATACCGTATGTGTAAATTGAGCTAAGCAATTGGTCCGTTCTTTCTGCCCAACTGGCTTGGTTGAGGAAGTCTTCCCGTCGGATATATTGGGGGAGATGCATAGCCAGGATCCAGCATATTTCAAAGATCATGGCTGAGGTGTCTTCTCTAATGGTATTGGATTGATGAATCCGATATTGAAGAAGCGCCTCTGGTATCATCAACAATGGTGTTATCGCTGCTGCGCGAAGAGCATAATCCCAATCATGAGCATACCGGAGAGGTCTGAACTCACCGATTTCTTCGAATATTGTACGGGTGAAGATAAAGTTTGAGGTTGTCGCCCAATAATTTTCCGTGAGTAAGGCGAGACGCAAGTCACTCTCTTGACGAAAGCTTTTTTCCGGATGTGCTAAAGCCCAAGGATGACTATCTTGGTAGCCATGTTTGATGCTAAGTTTTTTCCCACTATCATCAATAATTTGAATGTGTGAACCTGCAAAGTTAATCCGTGGATTTTCTTCAAACAATCTGAGCAAATGCTCCAATCTCTTAGGGTGGTACATGTCGTCTGAGTTCAAAATGGCTAAGTAATCACCCTTGGAGTTCCTCAAGCCTAGGTTGATTGCGCTGTGTGCGCCACTGTTAGCTTGGCAGAATAGATGAATGCGAGGGTCGCTAAAGCGTTTGATAGTTTCTAGACTATTATCAGTTGAACCATCATCAACGATGATCAGCTCCCAATCTTCTATGGATTGATTGAGAACACTATTTATCGCATTCCCGATATACTTATCATGGTTATAGGAAGGTATTATGATGGATATTTCAGTCATGGCTTGTGCCAAGGAGCGCAGAATAATATTTTTGCGCTGTTCTGCGAATATCATACCTGCCCAATATGGTTTCGCGCAACTTTACTGGATCAGGAGGGGTATCGAGGAGGCTGGTAGTTGCATTGGCGAGTGCGTCAATGTCCCCAATTTGTTCGATAACTATTCCCCCACCCGAGAAATCGATAACTTCTTTATTATTACCCACATTAGTTGTTACCAGCGGCACTCCCATCACTTGCGCTTCTATGATTATCATTGGCATGCCCTCAAACTCAGAAGGTAGAACGAGCACATTCGAGATTGCCAAGACATCACTTATCGGTCTATAGAACCCAAGGCGCCTAAAGTTTGTTCCCCCGATTTTTTTTACTTGATTGTCTACGGTTTCGGATAAAGGACCGTCTCCAACCATAAGGAAAGTTATCCTTTGCTCACCAGCAAAACGACGACTTAGTTCAACGAAATCTAAGGGACGTTTCTGTTGATGAAGCCGTGAAGCGAAAGTAACAACTTTATTATTTTTTGGAATTCCAAATTTTTCCTTGATGGTTGAGATTCTCTCTTGATTATATTCCTTCGGCAATAGTTCTGTTGCGTCAATACCGTTCTCAATCAAAAGAACTTGGTCAGGATCGGCGCCTTTGTTAATATATGCTTGGCATATCCTGGAATTAACGCCAATATACCCATCGGTGTTGAGGATCACTCCTGGGTCGTATCTATTGATCCACCCCACTATTAAATCATATACTTGATCAACAATTCTGATATTCGGGTAATTTCTTTTAAGAAAGCTTAGGTTGTCGTATATCCAGCTCGATCCATTAGCGATATATATTGTATTGGGTTGGTATTTTTCAATAAAGTAGGTCATTAGGGATTGGTACTGGCTGGGGTGTGCGTAATCTGGCAAAGTGTAAACAAATGGTGTTACCTGGCGAAACGCGTCTGCCATAGTCCCAAGTTCATCATCGAGAGCCTCAAATGTGATCACGACGAAGCGGATTTCTCTGTTCAATTGCTGCATAATCTTTAAGTGAATTTGCTCTGCTCCACCAACTGCAAGGAAAGGCATGATCAAGAAAACGGTTGGTAAAGATGACATGCTTCGATTTTTCGACAAAACACTATCTACCGAAAAAACTTGTCGGAGAATCGCATTATTCTCTCGAATGTTCTCCGCACCAGAATAAATGTAGGGTGGGTGTAAAAATAACCTTGCGTTGGATACTTTGGTTTCGAGTAAGAATTGGTCAGCAATATCGGCACTGCTGGTCGTATGCCTAATCACTTTGCCGACCGGCACCGACAATCCAGAGGAACCTTCCATAGCACCTGTAATATCTAGTGTATAGTTGTCAGTTACGCATTCCTTACGAGCAACGATACGGAATAATGGATGCAGACGGTCACCTGGGAGTAGACTCTGGTCGATTTTGTCTGTCGCCCAATCATAAGCCCCCAATAGGTTTATAGTAAATAGCAACCCTTCACTTTCCAAAGTTATTAGATTTGCTTCAAGATATGTCTCGCTTTGACTTAATAAATCTTCGCTGGCAAATACGATATACCTACCTTCAATACCATCTAACACAGATCTGAGAGATGTTGCTGGCCAGCTTTTGCCATTTGAAAGATTTATTACTTTGCCAAAGTTTGCATCCCATGCAGCGATTTCTAATGAAACTAGGCTCTGGGAATTCACCCACCTAGATATCCTCTGCTGATCTAACTCGGGTAGTACAGAATTGTTTTCAATAATCACACTTATTGCTGGGTCTGATAAGCGAAATTCTGCCGATTGAATATCTGGTTGATAAATTTGATCCTTTCGTGTATCAATGATTGGGTGCAAACTGCGCCCCCGGATAGATGATGCAAACCGGCTTCCTAAAGCTCGCGAGCCTTCGTTTCTTAGAATTCGTAATGTTTGGAATATGACTTGAACAGTTTTTTCTCGGAAGCTTTTATGAGGGAAAAGTGTTAATCGAAACCTATAGAGAAATTCAAGCAACTTCCACCCGCGGCTGTTTTGTATAGCTTGTATTTGTTCGTTGTAGAGCGATATAAGCCGCTGCTGTTCATTTATCTTCAAACCCAAGGCGTCGATCGCTCTTTGTTGATTATCAATGTCATCTTCTAGAATTGCTAACTCAGCTGCACTCTCTCAATTCCATGCATAGAATTTCCGGGCGATGAATATCGCAATATCCGGTAAGCCCTGGTGGTTCACTTCTTTGAAGATCGAGTGGAATACATTTGCCCAACTATCAATGTGATCAGACAAAAGCCAATCTTTTTGAATGGTTTCTTTGGCGGACTGGCCCATCCTTTTTCTCAATATTGGATCTGATAGTAAATTTTCGAGGGCTTGCTCCCATTCTTCAAGGGAGGAAGCTAATAATCCATTTTCCCCATGGTTTATCACGGAAGCATAAGGAGCAAGTCTGCTATAGATACCAGGAACGCCTAAAGCACTGTACTCTAAAAACTTCAAATTGCTTTTGTTGCAATTGAAGGTGTTGTCGACTAGCGGTGCGATGAATATATCACAGGCTTGTTTGCTAAAATAGTTAGCGAATTGGGCGTAATCGACTAAACTTATATCCAGCCACTCCACCTGGTGGTAGCCTTTCAGGGATGGCGGGGGTTCCATTCCCCAAATCCTGAGCACAACTTCATCACCATGCTCATGAAGTATCTTTTCTAATACCGGTTGAATTAATGCCAAATCTGGGGAATGGCTGTGCGCACCCAGGTATCCGATCACGAGGGCTTGATTGGACTTGTCGCTATGAATAAGATTATCAGTTCTTATTTTCCATAAAGTATCGTTGAGATAGTTAGGCAATACAATCGTGTTCGGGTTGTATATACTAATGTTCTCAGCGATTTTTGATGTACTGCATGTGATAGCATCTGCCTCAACTATGCTGGCGAGTATTGCTCCTTTAGTCCGGTTATATGTGCTATAGTCGGGATGAGTTGGAGGCAGTTCAATTAAGAGGTCATCAATATCAAAAACAATATTTTTCTGATATATTTGAGATTCGGAAACAACTCGCTGATAAGCTTTTGAAAACTTAGCGAAATCACGCTGGATCATGACGAGGTCAGCACACTTAATGATCTCTGGGTGTAGATGTAATTCACCACCTTGCCAGTCATTTCCTTTCAGCACGTCAAACCCAGCCAAGTTTGCTGGGCCTGTTACTCGGATAACAGGACAAACATGCTCTAGGCGATCAGCCGAGAAATGTGCGATGGTTAATGGTTTATTGCTTTCGCTCAAGCAAACACTATCCTTGGATTTAGCCACACATGCTTCTGAAGATCACAGGTGCGTACGCCACTAATACCACTTTACGATATTGGATAACTGTTGAACCGAAGTCTCTTCAAACGGCCGCTTCAATGTAGGAATTCTGACGGCAAGCGAGAGGTTCGGATTATAAAAGGGGTCACTTTGTGCAACGATGTCTTTCATGTGTTCGTAGCCTAAATGAATATCTTCCGAAGGGATATAATGACCTCGTGTTCCCCCTTCGTGATGAATCAGCTGTGCAAACGGTGTATAAACCACTCGATAGCCAGCATTTATTGCCCGAAGACAAATCTCAACGTCGTTGAAGACCAATTTGTAATCTTCGTCAAACCCACCAATTTTCTCATAGACTTCTCGGCGCATTGCCATACAAGCGGCAGTTACTGCAGAATAATTGCGGTACCAATTCACTGAGCCAAAAGGTCCATTTGCGCCATCCTCTGCTCCCCCGAAGATGTGACTAGCATGACCTTCCATGCCCATGATAATTCCGGCGTGTTGAATCTTGCCATCCGGGTAAAGCAATTTGCTTCCCACGATACCGATTTCCGGAATACACGACCAACGCACCATCTCTTCTAGCCAGGTTGGTTGGATAAATTCCACATCATTATTTAAAAATATCAGTATCTCTTCATTTGTATGCTGCGCCCCGAAGTTTAACGAAGCGGAAAAATTAAACTCACCTCGAATCTCAAGGATCTTGATCTGCGGATTATTTTCTATTTCTTTATAGTAGCTCAGTGTCTCCAGATCACGACTACCACTGTCTACAAGTGTTATCGTGTAGTTGTTATAGGTTGTCAAATCCATTAGTGATATAAGACAACGGCGCAAGTATTCCGGTTTATCCCGGGTGGGAATGATAATGGCGACTTCTTTTTCTTTTACCGGCCATGTTAATTGGGATATCCCTTCTGCTGGGTAAAACACCTGGGGGTTATCGTGAATGCCGATTCTTATTGCATGATCACGCACACAGCGCAGATGTTGTTCGGCTGCCGGAGTCCAACGTATTGAATTTCTTGCTCTCCCGGTGTGAATCACTACAAGTGGTACATGGTAAATGCATTCAGCCGCCTCGGCGCAGCGATAGACAAGATCTTCGTAATCTTCTTCATCCGTGCTAAGGTAAGTTACCTCAGTTAATAACTGAGCGCGGATGAACGCTCTATCCAAATAGTTATATGAGAATAACAATTCTGGGGACCAATCAGGCTTGAATAGCGGATTTTTTCTGCAGGTGCCATCTTGGTTAAGTTGGTCTTCGTCGGTATACAATATATCGATTTCTGGCTTAACACTTCAGGGCATGGACAATTTCAACAAGCGCGTCGGGCGAGAGAGTGTCACCTGGCAAAAGGCGGCAAATATAACCCTCACTCAGATCTGCTTCATCCAATATATACTGGTATTGGTTCTTTCCCGCAGTATGCTGCTTTTTATCCCAGGATGCGATACGCGCATCCATAAATTCTATGATTCCCATGGGGGTTGGGGATTCTGAAGATTGAGTTAGTAATAATACTTTCCAGTGTGGAAAGGTTTGGCTGATAACTGAAGCTAAAGTTCTCGGTAGGTAACCCTCATCCCCGGGTCTGTATGGAATGATGATAGCCAAATTTAGTTGCTGCGCGGTTTTGTCCTCGTTTGAATGCCAATCAGACAAATTGATAACACTAGCTTCGATTTTTTGTATCCAATCTGCATAAGAATACCAACCATACCTGTCTTGCAGACTGATCCAAGATTTGATGGCAGCGGTTTTGAATTTCCAAGTGATTGCCTTGATCGAGAATCTCGTCATCAGCTTGAGTGAATATGCTGCCATTCACCACCCAGGGTGATCATGCCATATTTTTCAACCACATCCCAGCCATGATTATCTACCCTAAAGGCGTACACTCGATCGTGATAATCGAACATTTCAGTATCACTAGAATTGGTTGCTGCCACTGAAAATCGGTATAAACCTTCTAGGAAGGGTAAGTTATATATTGTGTAAGAGATTCTTCCCTTACCTTTGATACTCCCTAACTTTAAGTTCGCGAATGCAGTGTTGGGTCCTGTTATGTGTACCCCATCTTGTCGATGTATTGCCACTCCGAAGATTGGTTCTTCGATTGGTTTGCGAGCGCGATATTCGAATTCTAAGATAAGAGTTTCGCCGGTATGGAAAACCGACTGTTCTTTTCCATTTTCTCCCCGAATCCTCGCCGTTTCGATTTGAATGGTCTGATTTCCCCAACGGTTATTTTCATTAAGGATACCTTGCTCGGCTAAGCGTTGAGATTCTTCTCCTCTGACCCGCTCTAGATAGCTGTTCACAACAGCTTTCGCCGTACCGATCGTGACCACTTTACCATGATCAAACAACACCGCCCTATCACACATCTCCTCAATTAAGCTCATATTATGCGAGACGAGCAATATAGTGGCACCTTTTTCACGGAAGGCTGCGATCCTCTCCGAACTTTTCCTTTGAAAATTCTCATCACCGACAGACAGGATCTCATCTACGATCAGGATATCCGGGTCAACGTCGGTCGCGACTGCAAAACCAAGCCGCGCCCACATTCCAGAGGAATACGTTCGCAAAGGGGCGTCAATAAAATCCCATAATTCTGCGAAATCGACAATTTGCTGGAAACGTCCATCCATTTCCTTCTGAGTGAATCCTAGCATAGCACCATTAAGGTATACATTTTCGCGCCCTGTCAGCTCTGGATGGAATCCAGCACCAACCTCTAGCAATGGGGCAACCCTACCTTTTACCCAAATCCGCCCACGGGTAGGTCTCAAGACTTTCGCAATCAATTTCAAGAAAGTGCTTTTACCAGCCCCATTCTCCCCAACAATCCCGAATACCTCACCTTGGTTCACATTCAATGAGACGTTATCTAATGCTAAAAAAGAGTTGTGCTTTATCTGCCGTTGAATATACCGGATCATGTATTCTTTAAATGAGCCAATCCGCTCCTGAGGAACGCGGTATTGCACAGATACCCCATTGGCACGAATAACAGTCCCCTGAGTATCAGCAGACAACTCTTTGTCCATTAAACTATTAGATTTTATAGGCGAATTCATCTGATTTGATAGAGAACACCCACCATCCGATGAACAAAGCTACCCCCGATATAATAAATGCGATTGTAAACAGCCTAAAGGATGGCAATCTGCCCGTAATAGACAGGCATACGGTACAAAGTCGCCAGATAGTACATGGGATTCAGATAGATGACGATGGTCCGGATAGCTTCCGGTAAAATGTTTTCTGGATAAATTATGGGAGTCAGGTAGAACCATCCCATAAGAATAATCTGATACATTTCAGCGATGTCTGGAAAGTACACCGCTAGAGTGGAAATCAGTAGACCAACTCCCAGTGAGAAGCAGGCCAACAGCAAGATTGGTATAGGCAAGAATACGATCGCTGGGGTAATGGGTGTCCCGGCTCAGGAGCATAACTATTAATAATGGTACAGTTGAAATGAGTATGTTTACTAAACCCGTACCCATAGCGGCTATCGCAAAAGAAGCGCGCGGGATATAAATACGGTTCAAGATATCACCACCCCAAATAAGATTCGTCATGGCAGCTGTGGTGGTTTGTGAGAAGAATGTCCATGGTAATAACCCACTTAACACATAGGTTGGATATCCTTCGACATCAAATTTGAAGACCTGGGAAAAGGCTATTGTCAAAACAAGCATCATGCCTAACGGGTTAAGTAAAGTCCAAGCGACGCCGAGAACTGATCGCTTGTAGCGGGTGAGGATGTCACGGCGAACAAGTTGGAGTATCAAGTATCTATATCGGTATGCTTCGCGTAGCTCATCAACTGCTGGATGTCTTCGCCGTTGGCTATCGTAGATTATGTTGTTTGTGCCCATAATGAATTTTCAGTTGTTTTCTAATGCTAGTCGCAAAGCTTCTTGCCAGGGTGGGAGTGTAAAACCAAAAGTATTGCTGAACAAATCACAGTTTAAAGCCGAATATAATGGGCGGCTGGCAGGAGTCGGAAAGTCGATCGTCTGCGCAGGTCGAATAGTTGTGGTTATTTGTTCATCTTTCTTGGGGTCATACTTGATTATTGCTTTTGCCCAATCGTACCTGCTGGTATGCCCGCTGCCCGCCAGATGATAAACACCTTGATGCTCTTTGAGCCAACCGAATGTATTTTCGTCAGCTTTAGTTATAACTTGCGCGGTTGCTTCTGCCAAAACCCGTGCCCAAGTAGGATTGCTGATTTGATCAGAAACTACTTTTAGATTTTCGTTATTTCTTGACCATTTTAAGACTTTTGTTACAAAACTTTCACTTCGCAGGCTGTAGACCCAACTCGTTCGGAGAATTAAGTAAGCAGACCCAATTGCTTGGATTGCTCTTTCGCCAGCAAGTTTACTTTCTCCATACACACCCAAAGGATTAGGCGGGTCATTCTCAGTATACGGGCAGCCTTTTTGCCCATCAAAGATGTAATCTGTTGAAAAGTGAATTAGCGCGCTTTGCAGCCGGCGTGCTTCTTCTGCAAGAAAACCTACCCCATCACGGTTGATCGCGAAAGCAATTTTAGGATTACTTTCAGCAGCATCTACAGCGGTGTAAGCGGTTGCATTTATGATGATATCAGGTTGGTACTGTTCGAGTATTGGACGGAGTCGAACCGGGTCACTCAGGTCAATTTCAGGCTGATCATAGGCGTAAACTGGTCCAAGCGGTAGTAAGCTCCGGTGGAGTTCCCATCCCAGTTGGCCAAACTTACCCAATAGAAAAATGCGCATGTATCTTATTGGAATTGGATCTCTGACGGATGTTTTGCCAGGCGCATCAAATATTGCCCGTACTCATTCTTGTTCATCTGCTGAGCCAGATGTACTAATTGAGCGCGATCTATGTTCCCTAAACGGAACGCAATTTCCTCCGGGCAGGAGATCATCATCCCCTGGCGGTCTTCCACAGCTTGAACGAAGTTCGCTGCTTGGAGTAGCGATTCGTGCGTGCCTGCATCTAACCAGGCAACACCACGGCCAATTACCCCAACTTGCAGTTTACCAAGTTCTAAGTAAATCTGATTTAGGTCAGTTATCTCTAATTCTCCCCGTTTTGAAGGTTCTAAACTTGAAGCATATTTATACACATGTTCGTCGTAAAAATACAATCCTGGGACAGCATATTGTGAGCGAGGGTTTTTTGGTTTTTCTTCAATGCTGACCGCCAACCCATGGTTGTCGAATTCAACCACTCCGTATCTTTGTGGGTCGCGGACAGGGTAAGCGAAAATCAATGCACCATCGGTTAGATTTGCCGCTGAACGCAGTTTCTCCGGCAGCCCTTGCCCGAAGAAAATGTTATCACCCAAGATCAAACAAACCGGTTCTCCTGCAAGAAAATCTGGTTGAACCAAAAAAGCATCTGCAAGGCCGCGAGGTTTGGATTGTTCTACATAAGTGAATTGCAACCCCCATTGCTTTCCATCTCCTAAAAGGGTTTTGAACGCAGGCAAAGCTTCTGGTGAGCTGATTATGAGAATCTCCTTTATCCCTGCCAGCATCAGCATCGATAGTGGATAATAAATCATTGGCTTGTCATATACTGGAAGCAGCTGCTTACTCATACTTATTGTAAGTGGATATAGACGCGTCCCACGCCCACCCGCTAGTATGATACCTTTCACTCGATACTTCCTCTTTCGGCGTAGTTTTGTTGCATCCACATCTGGTATCCACCTCGTTTATGAATTGCTTGGATCCAATCCGGATTATTTATGTACCATTCTACCGTCCTCAACAAGCCAGTTGTCAAGGATTCTTTGGGTTGCCAATCCAGCGTTTGCTTGATTTTTGAAATATCAACGTCATAGCGCCGGTCGTGCCCAGGGCGGTCAGTGACATGGCGGATTAAATTGTCGTGGGGGATATACGGTGATGATGGATTACATTCATCTAGGATCTCACAAATCGTCTTCACAACTGTCAGATTAGTAGGCTGGTTGTTTCCACCAACGTTGTATGTCTCTCCGGGCGCCCCATTTTGCACGATACGCCATATCGCTTCACAATGGTCTTCAACATACAGCCAATCTCTAATTTGGTTTCCATCACCGTATATTGGCAGTTCTTTCCCATTATTCGCGTTGAGAATCATTAAAGGAATTAGCTTCTCGGGAAATTGATATGGACCGTAATTGTTTGAGCAGTTGGTAATGGAAATTGGTAGACCATAAGTTGCATGGTATGCTCGCACTAGATGGTCGCTGGCTGCTTTTGAGGCTGAGTAGGGTGAATTTGGCGCATAAGGTGTTGTCTCTGTAAAGGGTGGATCTTCTGGCCCGAGTGTTCCGAAAACCTCATCGGTGGACACATGGTGAAAACGGGTAGCGCTTTCCGAAGTAGTTCTTTCATTCAACCAATAATCTTTCACAGCCTCAAGTAGAGTGAAGGTACCTACAACATTGGTTTGAATAAATGCCGCTGGCCCATGAACCGATCGGTCAACATGTGTTTCTGCGGCTAAGTGTACGACTTTACTTATGTGATATTTGCGAAGTAATCTGGTTACTAATTCTTGATCGCAGATATTCCCCTTGATGAATGTATGCCGCTTTGGGTCGGGCAGGTCCGCTAAGTTTTCCTGGGAACCAGCGTAGGTCAACAGATCAAGAGTTACAATGTGAACATTAGGTTCGGTCGCTAACAAGTACCGCACAAAGTTTGCACCAATAAAACCTGCGCCACCAGTGACTAATAAATATTCCATTTACTCACCTGATATCGAAATGCTCTAAGCGAAGGTTTCAGCGTCATTTAGCAGTTTTCCTTGTTGATCTTTTTTCGATAGAGTTGGCGGTTGGTCTTCTATCATTGGCCAGTCAATCCCGACCTTGGGATCGCTCCATAGCAGTGTACGTTCGTGTTGCGGTGCGTAGTATGCTGTTGTTTTGTAAACAACTTCAGCCCATTCACTGAGCACATAGAAGCCGTGTGCGAAACCCGGTGGGATCCAAACTTGAAGTTTATTCTCTGATGATAGGTAGATACCTTCCCATTGCCCAAAAGTTGGCCTGCTCTTTCGGACGTCGACTGCAACATCAAACACTTTTCCAGCGATTACACGTACTAACTTTGCTTGCGCTTGTTGAATTTGGTAGTGCAACCCTCTCAATGTGCCCTGGCTGGATCCTGAATGGTTATCCTGGACGAAATTATTCTCAATCCCTGCATCAGCAAAGCGCTGAGCATGGAATGACTTAAAGAAAAAACCGCGCTCGTCACTGAAAACGCTCGGCTCAATAATTAAAATACCGGGAATGGAAGTTTCAATAAATTTCATACCGGGATTATAAACTATCTCACGGTCCATTCATGATCTGTAATATCAATTATTTTGATTCTTCACCAGTGCATCTGTACACTACCAGATCACTGGAGTAACCAAACCGCTCCTTTTGAAATGTCATTTCAGGTTGGCAGTATTTCGGAATGTAGTCTGCTTCAAGATGGGGAAATATTTGATCCTGCAGAATCAGATAGTCAGGCTGGTAATGTGAAACAGCCCAAACAGCAGCGCTTTCATAGTTTTCGGCATTTCTCAGTTGCGCAGCGATATCGGGTTGGATTAACCCAGCAAAATCGATCATTTCGCGCTCAGCAAAGAAGCCAATAATCCCAACCTCTAGTGCACCGATAGTTGCATCGGGAGCCGTATGATTGTTGATCCACTCGCCAACAGTTCGATATATATGCATGCGTGGATCGATATTCTTGGAAATTTTCACGAGTGTTGCTACTTGTTGAATTCCGATTATGCAAATGATGATTGTTAGCGAACTAGTTAATATCTTCGAATGATTCTTGTTTGATCCCCCAAGAAATTTCGTACCGATCTGGATTGCTCCGTCGATGCCCAACCCAATAGCCACCACAAAGCCTGGAACTAGAGGAGCATAATACCAGAAATAGCTGCTGACACCTAATATTGAATATGCGAGAAAGTATAACGTGGTCCATCCGAGTAATAATAGCCAAAGACGGTTTTTAAATATTCCCCAAACCAGTCCAAGCAGAGCTAGAGCTGCCTCGATCTGGTAATGCCAATTCTCGCTGTACCAATTGATGACTCTACTTAACCCTTGCGCGAAATCCTGGCTAATGTCAAGTGAATTCTGGAGTTGCTTCGCAGCGAGAGTTACTGGGAGAGGGGAACCGAAGTATAACCAGGCAAAAATCACCCAAGCACCCGTAGCTACCACAAACATTAATAATGCCGACCAGGGTATCTTCCTGCGCCTACTAACTAGAAAGTGGACTCCCAGAACACACGCGACTAGAATACCATCTGGGCGTAATAAGGTGGCCAACGCAGCAGAAAGACCTGTAAGGTTGTACCTGCCTCGTGCATAGAAGGCAAAAGAACCTAGAATAAAAGCCAAATACATCGGTGTTTCCGAGCTGATCGTAGATAGAAGGAGCGGGAATGTCGGATAGAGAAGAAGACCTGTCAAGCGCACGCCAAACGAGTTCCATGAGCGACCAAGATCCCAGAGTGCAACTCCACCTAACGCAATAAACAATCCGCTGAGAAAATTTGCCGCAGCAGGTATCTTCAACCCACTTACAGCAGCACCTGTCAATATTAATGCGTATAACGGTGTTGTTGTACTTAATATTCTCTCTCC